>CAWFDQ010000018.1:0-64980 GCA_963814625.1 uncultured Alphaproteobacteria bacterium | reverse complement strand
CCACGCCGGAGATCATCGCGCAGATCCTCGCCGTGCTTGGGCCGCAGGCGAACGAGGAGCTGAAAGAGGGCCAGCGGGTGCGCGTGCTGCTGGCGCCGCCCGGCCTCGGCCGCGTGCTGCCGGAGCGCGTCATCGTCGAGGGCGACAGTGCGATCCAAGCGGCGGCGGCGTTGTCCGACATGAACACCTATGTGCCGGTCGATCTGCGCAACGTCGACAACGACAGCGTCGATCAGAACGACAGCGCGGACGTGGAGACAGCGGACGGCGGCGTAACGCTCTATCAAAGTCTCTACGAGACGGCGCTGCGCAACAACGTTCCGCAGCCGGTGATCGACGAGATGGTCCGCATCTACGCCTACGACGTCGACTTCCAGCGCAAAGTGCGGCCGGGCGACTCATTCGACGTGCTCTACGCCGAGGACACCAACGGCGACGGCACCCACGAGGTGCGCTACGCGGCGCTGACGGTCGGCGGCGAAACGAAAGACTACTACCATTTCCGCACGCCCGACGACGGCCAGTACGACTATTACGATGACAGCGGCAAGAGCGCGAAAAAATTCCTGGTGCGCAAACCGGTCGCGGCCGGCATCGAGACGTCGCCGTTCGGCTGGCGCATCCATCCACTGCTGCATATCAAGGAGTTCCATACCGGCGTCGACTGGGCGGCGCCGGTGGGCACACCGATCTTCGCCGCCGGCAACGGCACCATCGAGGAGATCGGGCCGAAGGGCGGTTACGGCAAGTACATACGCATCCGTCACGCCGACGGCTATGAAACCGCCTACGGCCACATGACCGCGTTCGCGCGCGGACTCGAAGTCGGCAGCCACGTGCGCCAGGGGCAGGTTATCGGCTTCGTCGGCTCCACCGGGATCTCGACCGGCGCGCACGTGCATTTCGAGATTCACATCAACGGCCGCTTCGTCGACCCGATGACCATCAAGCTGCCGCGCGGCCGCGTGCTCGACAGCTCCACGCTTGCGGATTTCGAGCACGATCGTCGCGAGCTCGACACGCTGATGGCCAAGGCGGCGGTTGCCGACGTCGCCGAAGCGCGCTAGGTGAACCTGTGGCAGCAGCAGACCAGATTCAGGTAAGATCGAGCAGGTTTTGGGCGCTCTTTCATTTCAATTTCACGCGCCTGCTTTTCCCCGCCCGTCTGATCGCCGATCACATCGGCATTTCAACGAGCATCATCCGCTTCTGGCTCACCCCGTGGGAACGCACGGACGAGCATCTGCCGCTGTCGCACGTCGCCGAAGTCATCCACATCCGCGGCTTCTTCTGGGACGCGATCAGCGTCGAAAGCTCGGGCGGCCTTAATCCGCTGCGTGTTCACGGAATAGCGAAGTCGGCGGCGCGCTATTTCGTCGAGCACGTGCGCGAACGCCTGAACGCGACCGCACCCGTGCCGCAGCAGGCGCCGCGCCGCTAGATCGTCGGCGTTACGCCGCCGCCGCCGCGACTGCGGCGCCGTTGAAGGTCAGGCCGCCCTTGCCCGCCGAGATCGAAACCTTCTCGCCGTCCTTGATGCGGCCGGAGAGAATGAGCTCGGAGAGCGGGTCCTGCACCGCCTTCTGAATGACGCGTTTGAGCGGGCGCGCGCCATATGCGGGATCGTAGCCCTTCGCCGCCAGCCACTCGCGCGCCTTGGCGTCGAGCGAAAGCTTGATCTTGCGCTCGTCGAGAAGCTCTTGCAGGCGGCGCAGCTGGATCTCGACGATGCGGCCCATGTGCTCGCGCTTTAGTCGGTGGAACAGGATGATCTCGTCGACGCGGTTTAAGAATTCCGGGCGGAAGCGCGCGCGCACCTCGGCCATGACCACATCGCGCACCTTCTCGGTGTCCTCGCCGTCGGGCTGCGCCACCAGATATTCGGCGCCGAGGTTCGACGTCATCACGATCAGCGTGTTGCGGAAGTCGACGGTGCGGCCCTGGCCGTCGGTCAGCCGGCCGTCGTCGAGCACCTGCAGGAGCACGTTGAACACGTCCGGATGCGCCTTCTCGATCTCGTCGAACAGCACCACCTGATAGGGCCGCCGGCGCACCGCTTCGGTAAGCGCACCGCCCTCCTCGTAGCCGACATAGCCCGGCGGCGCGCCGATCAGCCGCGCCACCGAGTGCTTCTCCATGTACTCGGACATGTCGATGCGGATGAGCGCGTGCTCGTCGTCGAACAGAAACTCCGCCAGCGCTTTCGTCAGCTCGGTCTTGCCGACGCCGGTGGGACCTAGGAACATGAACGAGCCGATGGGCCGGTTCGGATCCTGCAGGCCGGCGCGCGCGCGGCGCACCGCGGTCGACACCGCCTTGACGGCTTCGGCCTGGCCGACCACGCGCTTTTCCAGCTGCTCTTCCATGCGCAGCAGTTTCTCGCGCTCGCCTTCGAGCATGCGGTCGACCGGAATGCCGGTCCAGCGCGACACGATTTGCGCGATGTGATTGGCGGTCACCGCCTCGTCGACCATGGCGCCAGCCCCGCCGCGGTCGCCGCCCGCCTCCATGGCCTTGAGCTTCTTCTCAAGGTCGGGAATGCGCCCATAGGCGATCTCGCCGGCGCGCTGGAATTCGCCGCGGCGTTGCGCGTTGGCCAATTCGACGCGCAGCGCGATCAAGCTCATTCTTCAGCTTCTGCGCGCCGGAGAGTTTCTCCTTCTCGGATTTCCAGCGCGTGGTGAGATCGGCCGACTTCTTCTCCAGCGCCTTCGAGCTCGGTTTCGAGCACGCTCAATCGCGCGCGCGAGCCGGGATCGCGCTCCTTCTTCAGCGCCTCCTGCTCGATCTTCAGCCGGATGATCTCGCGGTCGATGGTATCGAGCTCTTCGGGCTTGGAATCGACCTGCATCTTCAGCCGCGCCGCCGCCTCGTCGACCAGATCGATCGCCTTGTCGGGCAGGAAGCGGTCGGTGATGTAGCGGTGCGACAGCGTCGCCGCGGCGACGAGCGCGCCGTCGGTGATGCGCACGCCGTGATGCGCCTCGTATTTGTCCTTCAAGCCGCGCAGGATCGAGATGGTGTCCTCGACCGTCGGCTCGTCGACATAGATCGGCTGGAAGCGCCGCGCCAAAGCGGCGTCCTTCTCCACGTGCTTCTTGTATTCGTCGAGCGTGGTGGCGCCGATGCAATGCAATTCGCCGCGCGCCAGCGCCGGCTTGAGCAGGTTCGAGGCGTCCATGGCGCCGTCGGCCTTGCCGGCGCCGATGATGGTGTGCATCTCGTCGATGAACAGAATGTAGGCGCCGGCCGAGCCGAGGTCACTTCGGCCAGCACGCCCTTGAGCCGCTCCTCGAACTCGCCGCGATATTTGGCGCCGGCGATCATCGCGCCCATGTCGAGCGCAAGCAGTTTCTTGTCCTGAAGGCTCTCCGGCACGTCACCGTTGACGATGCGCAGCGCCAGGCCCTCGACGATGGCGGTCTTGCCGACGCCCGGTTCGCCGATCAGCACCGGATTGTTCTTGGTGCGCCGCGAGAGCACCTGGATGGTGCGGCGGATTTCCTCGTCGCGGCCGATCACGGGATCCAGCTTGCCGTCGCGCGCGGCCTGCGTCAGATCGCGCGCGTATTTCTTCAGCGCGTCGTAGACGTTCTCCGCCGAGGCCGAATCCGCCGTGCGGCCTTTGCGCAGCGCCTCGATGGCGGCGTTGAGATTTTGCGGCGTGACGCCGGCATTGGCCAGAATCTTTCCGACTTCGCTCGACCGCTCGAGCGCCAGCGCCAGCAGCAGCCGCTCCACGGTGACGAAGGAATCGCCGGCCTTTTCGCCGGCCTTTTCCGCGGCATCGAACACGCGCGCCAAGGCCGGATCGAGATAGATCTGGCCGGCGCCGCCGCCGGAAATTTTCGGCCTTTTGGCAAGCGCCACCTCGACGGCGGCCAGCACCTGGCGCGAATTGCCGCCGGAACGGTCGATCAGTCCGGCGGCGAGCCCCTCCGGATCGTCGAGCAGCACTTTGAGCAGATGCTCGGGCGCGAATTGCTGATGCCCCTCGCGCTGCGCCAGCGATTGGGCGGACTGCACAAACCCGCGGCTGCGGTCGGTGTATTTGTCGAAGTTCATAGCCAAACTCCCTCGGCCTATTCCGGGTGCCCTGTGCGGCGCAGCCGGAACATCGTCATTGGGTTTTATCTGAGCGCGGGCGCCGGCGCCCTGATCGAGATCACGCGATTTGACCTTTAACGGACACCGACACCAGTGAACCCCAGGAGGCATCCACCGGCATTAAATATGGTGGCGGAACCGGCCGGGAAAAGAGGCGGCCCGGGTCGAGAATTTATCGAAATCCGGTCCCTCATCGGGTCATTGCCAGGCTTGACCCGGCAATTCATGCAGCGCCGGCGCGGGCACGGACTTGCGGCAATGCGCGGTCAGGAGAAGGCGCGCGGCTTCCACGGAATAAAGACGCGCTCCGCCCAATTCACGGCGCGATTGAGCAGCGACTGCGAGCGCGGCGATGACGATCAGCGGCGCGAAATATTTGGCGAGCGACAGCGTCTCGCCATAGAACTGGAACATGTAGCCGATGCCGGTCGCGACGATCAGCAGTTGGCCGACGATGATGCCGACCAGCGCGCGGCCGACCGCGATGCGCAGGCCGGCGAAAATGTAGGGCAGCGCCGAGGGCAGCACCACGAGGCGCAGAATTTCGCGCTTGGTGCCGCCGAGCGAGCGCGCCACCTCGACCAGAAAACTGTCCGCTTCCTTGGCGCCGGCTTCGACGGTGAGCAGCTGCGGAAACACCGCCGAGACGAAGACGAAGACGATCAGCGTCAGATTGCCGACGCCGAACCAGGCAATGAAAAGCGGCAGCCAGGCGATGTTGGGAATCGACCAGAACACGAAGATGTAAGGATCGAGCATGCGCGCCGCCGGGCGGAAAATGCCGAGGAGCAGTCCGAGCGCCGTGCCGACGACGAAGGCGACGACAAGCCCGATGGCGAACGGCCAGATCGTCTGGCCAGTGGCGCGGACCAGCTCGCCCGAGGCGGTGAGCTCGATGAAGGCGGCGAACACCTCGGCCGGACTGCCGGCAAGATGATCGGCGGCACGTTCATGCTCACGACCTGCCAGATGGCAAGGAAACGCGATCATCGACAGCGACGGCCAGCAGGTACTGTTGCCGCCGATGGCGGCGAACAATCGCGACCGCGCCGTTCTTCGGCGGTGTCTCGGGAGCGGATTCGACGGATCTGGGTCATAGCTCCTCCTTGATGCTTTGCCAGGCGATGCTGCGCAGCCGCGCGAATTCCTTTTCGGCCCGCGCGTCGTAGCTGTAGCGCGGATGCGGCAACTTCACCTCCAGCACCTGTTTGATGCGGCCCGGGCGGCGGCTCATGATGACGACCATGTCGGAAAGATAGATCGCCTCGTCGAGGTCGTGGGTGATGAAGAAGCACGGTGCTCTTGACCCGTCCCCAAAGCGTAAGCAGCTCGTCCTGCAACACGGCCCGGGTCTGCGCATCGAGCGCGCCGAACGGCTCGTCCATCGAGCAGAATTTCGGGCTGGCGCACCAGCGCGCGCGCCAGCCCGACGCGTTGCTGCATGCCGCCCGAGAGCTGGTGCGGATAGTAGCGCTCGAAACCTTTCAGGCCGACCAGTGCCGAGCGTCGCGGCGACGACGCTCGCGCTCCTCGTCAGTGAGCTTTCGCCGATGCGCCTGAAGCTGGATGCCGAGCGCCACGTTGTCCTCGATCGATCTTCCACGGCATCAGGCCGATGCCCTGGAACACCATCGACATTTTCGGGCTCGGGCCGTCGAGCGCTGCGCCGTCGAGCCGGATCTCGCCGCCATCCGACGGGATCAGGCCCGCCGCCATGCGCAACAGCGTGGTCTTGCCGCAGCCGCTCGGGCCGACCACGGTGACGAAGCGGCCGCCGCTCGACCTTCAAGTTGAAATCGTCGAGCGCCAACAGATTTTCGCCCGCCGGGCTTCGATAGCTCTTGCGGACGTTGACGAAGTCAAGCTCGCGCATGGCTGGCGGACTCGACGTGACGCGACGGCTGCCGGCCGCCCGGCCGAGCCTACTTCGCGGCGACGCCCTTGCCCTGATACCAGTCCGGCGTATCGGGCAGGCCCGGCGTTGCCCTTGACCACGCCCATCTTGTCGAGCGCCGCCTGCAGCGGGCCGGTGTCGTAGACGTCGGCGGGCTTCGAAAGATATTCGTTCGGCCTCTCGTCGCGCAGCTTGAAGAACAGATCCATGATCTTCTGCGTCGCCGCGAAGTTGACGCCGCCGTTGACCGAGAAATAGCCGCCGTCGCGGAACTCCTGCCAGCCGCGTGCAGCTGCTGCTCGTTCATGCCGCTTCCTTGTAGATCTTCTGCGCCGCATCGACCCACGACTTGGCGTTGTCCTGCCATTGGCGGTTGGCGTCGAGCATCATCTCGACATAGCGCGGTCGCGGCAGCTTGGTGGGCCTTGAGCCAGTCCGTTTTCGCGACCACGACGAGCCGCGGCACCGGCGGAGTGTACTTCGACGTGTGCGGGACCAGAACGTGGACCTGCTTGGTAAAGCCCTTGGCCTCGGCGAGGACGGCGCCGAGATGCGAGAGGCTGGCAAGCTGGGTGCGGCCGGTGTCGAGCGCCTCAAGCCGCGCCGCATCGGCGCCCGAAATGGCGATCCATTGGAACGCGTCGGCCTTAAATCCCATGCCTTCGGCCGTCATCTGCGCGTTGAAACGCTGCGCGCCGCCGAGGCTGGCGACGCCCCAGCTCTGGCCCACGGCGTCCTTCATCGTCTTGTACTTGTTCTGGCCCCAAACCTCCTCGTCGCCATAGGGCGTCATCACCATCAGGATCTTGATCTTGGCGCCCGAATAGATGCCGCCCATCACCGAGATGATGTCGCTGGTCGCGACCTCGGTGTTGTCGGTCACCACCGCCTGGACGCGCGCCGGCCCGCCGCCGCCGAGCTTCGGCCCAGGGACGAGCGTGAGGCCGTGCTTGGCGAACAGCCCCATCGCCTCGGCCATGCCGTTGAAGGCCAGCGACGGATCGGGCGTCGGTTCGAGCTCGGTCGCCTTGATGGCGATCGGTGCGTTATCCGCGGCCCGAGCGGTATTGGCGGCCGGCGCACCGGCGATCAGCGCTGCGGCTCCGGTGAACAGCAGAAAAGCCGCGCTGCGACGCAGCGATGCGGTTACTCTGGACATTTTTGACCTCCCTGATCGGACGTGCCGCCAGTTTTTCTTCGAGCGCGCGCCCCGCTCGCGCCGGCGCGCCCTCAATGTTGCGTCATGCGATCGCGCCGACGAATTCCGAGAATTGGACCTCGATGCCGCAATAGATAGAGAAAGTTCGATCGGCAAGTCCAGAGCGTAGGCGGTCCCTGCGGCATTGATGCATTGCGCCGCTGCGGCTAGCGCCGCACGACGGCGCAGTCTTGACCCGGAACCGAAGGACGTTCGGCTGCAGCCGGCGGCTTCAATTGCTCGATGCCGCGGCAGCACAGGCGTGGTGTTGCTCCGAGCGGTCGAAAAAGGCGACCAGCGGTCCGGCGTCAACGATCGCGGGCATTGCGGCCGAAGCCCGCCGTGTGCGGCGGATTTGAAGCTAGATCGCGAATGCCCGAATTGACGACGACGCGCGCGCCCTGCATCAGCTCAGCCAAACTGCGACGCCGGCGCCTCTTGCCCGGCCCTTCGACAACGATGCGAAGCCCCTCCTCCACTAGATCCTTGAGCTTGCGGCCCTGCAGCGCCGCGGTCGCCTTGGCCCTGCGGTAAAGCTCGTCCGGCACTTCGATGGTGGTTTTCATCGGTTTTTACGGCCCTTTCGCCCATAAATCCATAAACCCATATTTATGGGACAAGGGCGGCAAAATTCAAGCCGGTCATGACGCTTTTCGTCGGCGATGCGAACACGTCTTACGCGGAGCGTTCAAATCTCAGCGTTCGGATGCATACTCGCCGATTTATTCAGTTCACCAATGCTTCTCAAAGAAGATCGAAAACCACGCCCATTCCGTGGCCCTATTCGCGACGTACTACAATTTCGTCCGCATCCATAAGACGTTGCGGACTACGCCCGCGATGGCCGCTGAAATGACTGAGCGGCTCTGGGAGATTGGTGATATTGTGGACGTGTTGGAGGCACGGGAGGCTTAAACTGAACGAAAAGCGTGACCGGCATCGTACCCAATGGGCCGCACAATTCGCAGTCGCCAGTGAGTTATGTAAACGTAATTATCGCGTGGCGTTTACGCTGGGAAATCATCCGGGGGTGGACCTTATGGTGATCAGCCCGAAGGGCCGCATGTTTAAGATCGATGTAAAAGGATTGTACAAAAAAGATTATTGGCAAGTGAGAAAACGCGAACCGGAAAAAGACCTATTCTATGTGTTCGCTTATGTGCCTGACAAAGAACCAAACCAGTTCTTTATTATGAAGCAAGAAACTACAAATCGATTGCTCGATGAGCACCGAGCCAAATATCCGACCGAATATCCTAAATATCGGTGGGGGCTACTTTGGACCATTGTAGATCGCCACCGCGAATGGAACGTGCTCCCCGATTATGAACCTTTGCCTTAATCAAAGGAGCCCGCTACCGCGCGGCGGCGGGGCGAGTGCGGTTCCCGCGGCGGGGCGACCCATCCCGCTCCCGGCCGGCTTCGGGAAAACGCCCGGCGTGGCAGGCTGCGACAGCCGGCGAAGAAAAAAGCCCGCCGAAGGGAGCTGTCAGCCTTCGTCTGTGCGATTGCCTTGTTCGTGGTAGCGGCCGTTTGCTTCGGGGATGTCGTACCCTCTCGCACCGCGCAAACCCGCGGCTACGAACAACGATGATCCAACTAGCCTGGTTGTGGATAAGGCATCAGCCCCGTTCGATACTGACCCTGTGGTTCCATCATCGCGTACAACTCAATGGTGGCCGTGTTCGAAAAGTGCTGATCGTGGCCTTGGCGCGAAAGCTACTGATCGCCTTCTGGAAATACGTGACTGCCGGGATTGTCTTGGAGGGAGCCGAGACAACGGCCGCATGAAAACAAAAACGTTCCATTTTCAATCTTCCGGGGCCTGATCAGCTCCGGCGGATCCAGGTGAGCGGACCGAAATTTGGCTTGGCTTGAAAAAGCCGAAGAAAAGAATGGTCCCGCCCTCCTGAGCCCTCGCCCGACGCAAGCGGGATATTGGTGCGGCCGTTAAAGCGGCGACCGGATGTGAGTTTGAAGCGGCATCGGAAACGGGCCGAAGTCATGCAAACGGGCTCAGACCTTGGATACCGACCAACGAAAGGAAATTTACGATGTAATCCTGATCTGAACATCTTGACCCGCAAATCCCCATGTGAGCCAAATCCAGGCGCTCGACCGTACCCAGCCGGGGCTGCCGATGAAGCCGGGCCGTGCCGGGACGATGACGTACGACTACAAACGTCACGGTACCACCACGCTGTTCGCAGCCCTCAACATCCTCGATGGCACTGTCATTGGCCGCAACATGCAGCGCCATCGCCACCAAGAGTTCATCCGCTTCCTCAATACGATCGAGGCGCAGGTCCCCGTGGAAAAGTCGATCCACGCCGTCGTCGACAACTATGCGACCCACAAGCATCCAAAGGTGCGCCAATGTACGGATGATCTGGCCGGTTGCTAGGCGCGGCCGTCCCCGTCGGCGGCATGTTCCTGACATTCTCTCGATGCCGGCCGAAGACATGCTGGCCAACGCCACGTGGCGTATTATCAGTTGGCGCACCGGCACAAAAGGAAAGCTCAAGGCCCATTTTGCTGCTGTCCGCGTGCGGGTGGCAGACGGAGCGCCGCAGCGGATCAGAGACAAAGGTCAGCAACATCTGCCCGGGGACGAGGCTTGGCTCATCGGCGAACACAGGATGTCGGGAGAGACAAAATACTATCTCGCCAACCTACCGGCGAAGACCGACCTGCGCGCCTTGGCAGCCACCATCAAGGCGCGCTGGATTTGCGAGCAGGCTCACCAGCAGATGAAGGAAGAACTCGGTCTAGACCACTTCGAAGGGCGCTCCTGGCAAGGCCTTCACCGTCATGCGCTTATGACGATGATCGCTTACGCCTTCCTCCAGCATCGCCGGCTCGCAACGGCAAGGCGGAAAAAAAAGAAACAACGGGCCGCCGCCTCAGCCAACCCTGCCCGCCGTGCGCCACGTCATCCTCGAACTCTTCGCTCAACTGCCGCCGCAACGATGCCCACATTGTCGAAAATGGATTTGCAACGGCCAGCGGCGTGAGTAAATCTGCCAAAGTAGTGTTAGGTGTTGTTGACAAAGTGCCGTAGCCAGAGGCGGACGGCGACGAGATGTATGAAGCCGAGGAATGTGTCGGCGAGCTTGTCGTAGCGAGTGGCAACACGCCGAGCATTCTTGAGACGGTTGAAGCATCGTTCGATACGATTGCGCAGGGCATAGATGGCGCCATCGATCGCGATCTGCACGCGCCGATTTTTCTTGGTGGGAATCATCGGCACGCCGCCACGCCTTTCCACATCTGCACGAATGGCGTCACTGTCGTAGCCGCGGTCCGCGAGCAACACCTTGGGATCGGGCGTGTCGTCATTCATCAGCGCGTCATAGGCTTTGCTGTCATGCGCTTCACCCGCCGTGAGCATGCTGCCAATCGGCAGACCTTCCGCATTCGTGCGGAGATGGATTTTGGTCGAGAACCCACCGCGCGAACGGCCAAGAGCGTTTCTCTGAATCCCCCCCTTCCGCCGGCTGCGTGATGGTGCGCCCGGATGATGGTGGAGTCGATCATTTGAAGCGTATCGGGCACGGCCTCGGTTCTCGCCAAGGCTTCCAGTACAATGTCCCACAGCCCCGCACGCGTCCATCGCAGGAATTGGCGATACACCGAACTCCATTTGCCCAGTTCCTCCGGCAGATCGCGCCAAGGCGCGCCAGTTCGCGCGATCCAGAAAATACCATCCAAGACGCGCCGATGATCGGCGGGAGGTCGCCCCCGCTTGGGGCCTGTCTCGATCACAAACTGCTCGAACAATGCCCATTCCGCATCCGTCAGCCGGCCTCGAATCAATTCTGCCTCCCTCCAAGAGACAGCTTTGAATCAAGCCGCAATTCCCCCGTCAATCACTTTGTCAACAACACCTAGTTTCGTTAGATTGGCGACGGATTCCTCCGATGGCAACTACGCCCAATCCAATTGTCGCAGCCGACAAAACGAAAGTGAACAATGCAATCGGGTCACTCGTAGTCCTTTCCCAAAGAGTTTTGCATTGCTCTGTATCGCGGCCGGTTTTGGCGGCGGCTTGATAGCATGCTTTTTCCTTATCCGGATCGGGAGTGTATGATGTTGCCCATCCCAAAACTGCCAACCAAAAAAGTCCGGCACAAAAGAAACCAAAAGCGATTTCTCCATTTATCAGTGCCGCGCATTTGCGGCGGATTACCACCAGTGTTTTGCAGACTAACATCCGTTTATTACCGCTACGAAAATATCCGCGTTCTCGCGGTTATTATACCGGAACTGAAATTCCGCGACGTACAGCGGCATATATTTGGCGCTCATTTTATGGAACATACCGACAACGCCACGCTTGAAGATCGACCAAAAACCCTCAATCGTGTTTGTGTGAACCGCGCGATAGATGCTTTGCTTCACGTATTCTTCGCGCTTGTGGTCAACTCTGCATGGGCGAGCCGGCGGCCTGCCTGATGCGCGGCCTACCCAACGTGCCGGCGACGGAACGCACGGCGGCGGAGCAGCAAGTCATCGCCGGCGGTCCGCGCCGCGTTCCTGCGGCGACGCACATGGAATGGGTCATCCGCCGCCAGCCGCTGCCGATGCTGACGACGTGGCGCGGCGGAGCGGGTGAGAAGAACTGAATGAGCCGCGCGGTCAGTGCTTGACGTTGCGGTTCCAGTAGTCGGTCGCCTTCGCCAGGTTGGCGTTATAGAGGCCCCAGTTCGGCGAGTAGAGCTTGCTCAGGTCGGCCTCCGACGAGGGCATCGTCCTGGCGAGCTGCGGATAGGCGTCGAAGACGCTCTTGAGCGTCGCATTGCTCGGTCCGTACGACATTTCGATCGCCCAGCCGAGTTGGCCGAGCGGATCGATCTGCATGTTGATGAACTCCTGGGCTTCCTTGGGATGCGCCGTGCCCGCGACCATGTCGACGGTGTCGATTCCCAGAATGCTGCCTTCCTTCGGGATCACATAGCCGACCGGGAAACCCTGATTGATCATCGCCCAGGCGCGGCCGCTGGTCCAAACCGAGACCCAGACGTCGCCGGAGGCGAGCTGCTCGCCGAGCGTGGCGGACGACGTGTAATACAAATCGGCCTTGATCTGCGCGATCTTCTGCAAGCCGGGAATGACGTCGGCTTCGCTGCCGCCGTTGAGCTGCGCCATCTTCATGACGAGGTCGGCGCCTTGCGGCAGCGAAATGTCCGGAATCGAAACATGGCCGGCAAGCTTCGGATTCCAAAGATCCTGCCACGATTCCGGTTCGGCAATCCCCGCCGCTTTCAGCTTGTCCTTGTTGTAGACGATGCCGATCGAATAGAGGATCGCGTAGGGACCGTAGCCTTGCGGGTTGCGTGCGCGCGGATAGATTTTGTTCAAGTTAGGCACCCGCGCGGGATCGAGCTTGGCCAGCACGCCGGCCTTGATCGCGGCGTCCTGCACGGCATCGTCGAGCAGTACGACGTCGAACGGCGCCTGCCGCCCGCGCGACGCCAGCATCTTGGCTAAGAAATCGCTCGGGTTGCCGTGCGTCCACTCGATCTTGACGCCGGTCGTCCGCGTCATGCGGTCGCCCACATAGGCCTTCTCAACGTCGCCGGCGTGGCCGCCGAACGTGGCGACGTTGAGAGTCACGTTCGAGGTCTGCGCTGTCGCCGCCGGCGCGGCGGCGATCAGAAGCGCGGTGAGAAGAAGGCCGAATTTCGCTGCGCGCATTTGCGTCTCCTTGCTATCGCCGGCGGACCGAAGCCGGATTGGACCTTCAGTTGTTTCAAGCATTCCGTCAAAGCCATGCCGCCCGCGCCGCCTCGGTCACTCCTTGAGCAGGAAGCAAGCCTCCGGCCGCCAAGTAATGGTGACGGCTTCGCCCCGGCCGGGCGCCGGATCGCCCGGCTGCATCTGCACCGTGAAGCTCTCGCCGTCCGCGCCCTCGGCGTCGACATAACGGATGGCTCCAAGATAGGTGACGCCGCGCACTCTGGCGTCCATGCTGTTGGCGCGGCCGCCGCCGAGATGGAAATGCTCGGGCCGCGCGCCAAGGAGACACCGATCGCCGACCTTGGCGTCGAAGTGCGCGGAGGCGGAAGCGGCGAAGACGGCTTTCGCGCCGCCGCTCTTCTCGACGCGAAACAGTCCGTTGGCGAGCTGCTCGCGCACGACGACATCGATGAGATTGGTGCGGCCGACGAAATTGGCGACGTAACGGCTGTTCGGGCGTTCGTACAGCGCCTCCGGAGAATCGATCTGGATGATGCGTCCGTCGCGCATCACCGCGACGCGGTCCGACATGCTCAGCGCCTCGCCCTGATCGTGAGTGACGAACAGGGTTGTGATTTTCAGCGCCGACTGCACGCGCTTGATTTCGATCTGCAGCTCCTCGCGCAGCTTCAGATCGAGCGCCGCGAGCGGCTCGTCCAGCAGCAGCACGTCCGGCCTGATGACGACCGCGCGGGCCAAAGCCACCCGCTGTTTCTGCCCGCCCGACAATTGCGCCGGATAGCGATCGGCGAACTCTTCCAGGTGCACGAGGCGCAGCGCATCCGCGATCCGCTGCGCGCGCTCCGCGCGCGGCAGCCGGCGGACCTGCAAGCCGAAGGCGATGTTTTCCGCCACCGTCCGATGCGGAAACAGCGCGTAGGACTGAAACACCATTCCGGTGTTGCGCCGATGGGGCGGCAGCGCCGTGATGTCGCGGCCGCCCATGACGATGCGGCCCCGCGTCGGCGCGACAAAGCCCGCCACCATCCGCAGGCAGGTCGTCTTGCCGCAGCCGCTCGGCCCAAGCAGCGTGACGAACTCTCCCGGCCGCACCATGAGGTCGATGCCGCGCACCGCCATGTGCTCGCCGAACGACTTCTCGACCTTCTCGAAGCTTACCTCCGACATCGCTTCGCCGATCCCAGGATCATTCCAACATCATTGTCTGACGCCGAACAATTGCTCGATGCCGACCAGCCGATCGAGCAGCAGCATCAGCACAGCCGAGGCGCCGACGATGACCGCGGCGACGGCCATCACGTCGCCGCCGAAGTCGAATTCGACGGTGGTGAAAATGCGCACCGGCAGCGTGGTCGCGTCGCCGCCGCCCATGAACAGCGCGATCGGCACATCGTCGAGCGACATCACGAAGGCGAAGATGCCGCCCGCCACGATGCTGGGCCGCAGGACCGGCACCGTCACGCGCCAGAATGTCTGCAGCGGCGTGGCGCCAAGATTGAGCGCGGCCTCCTCCAACGCGTAATCGAAGCGGGCATGGCCCGCGAGGATCGCGCGCACCCCGAACGGAATGCCGAAAGTCAGGTGCCCGATGACGAGACCGATCAGCGTCCCGCCGATCACCACATGGGTCAAATCCCAGAACGTCAGCGAGAACTGATAAAGGGCGACGCCGGTGACGAGCGCGGGCACGATCAAGGGCGAAAGCAGGATCGAATTCAAGGCGTCGCGGCCGGGAAAGCGGCCGCGGCTGAGCGCGAGCGCAGCCGGCAGTCCGAGCATCACCGAGAGCAGCGCCGTGCAAGTTGCGACGATCACGCTGACGTAGAGCGCATCGAAGAACGACGGCTTGATCAGGGCATACCACTGCGTCGTGAAGCTCGTCGGCGGGAACGACAGCACCGGGCCGCCGTTGAACGAGACAATCACGACGATGCAAACCGGGGCCAGGAGAAAGGCGAAGACCACAAGCAGCGTCGCCCGGAGCGCAAGCCAGCGGATCATGCGTTCCGCTCCTCTGCGGTGCGCACCTGCAACGCCAGTATCGCCAGCAGCGCGGCGAAGACGAGGAGCAGCGCCGCGGCGGTGCCGCCGGCCGGATAATCGAGCACGGTGCGGAATTGCTGCGCGATATAGGTCGCCATCACCAGCACTCTGTTGCCGCCGAGGATCGCCGGCGTCGTGTAGGCGCTGATCGCCATGGTGAAGACCAGGAGCGATCCGGAGACCACGCCGGGCAGGCTCAGCGGCAAGAGCACGCGCCAAAACACCTCGAGCGGGCCGGCGCCGAGATTGGCGGCGGCTTCCTCGAGATCGCCTTCGATGCGCTGGATCACCGTCGTCAGCGACAGGATCATGAAGGGCAGGAGCGCGTGCACCAAGCCGATGACCACGCCGGCGAAGTTATTGATCAAGAGCAGCGGCGAGCCGATGAGACCGAGCTTGATGAGCGCCCAATTCACCAGGCCGGATTGGCTGAGCAACGGAAACCAGCCGATATTGCGGACGATGGCGCTGACCAAAAGCGGCGAGATCACCAGAAACAGCGCCACGCCCCGCCATCGAGAGGGCGTGCGCGCCAGGTAATAGGCAACCGGAAAACCGACGACCAGGCAGCTGAACGTAACCAACGCGCCGAGCCAGCAGGTGCGCAGGAGCATTTCGAGAAAAAACGGATCGGTGACGAACGCCCGGTAATTGTCGAGCGTGAACGGCGCGCTCACCTGAGCGGGACCGGACATATCGTGAAAGCTGACCAGGATAAGATCGCTGAGCGGCGCGACGAAGATCAGGCCGAACACGGCGATCGTCGGCAACACGATCCACAGCCACATGTCCGCCCGCCGCCGCGGCTTGGCGGGCGCCGGGATGCGATCGATCGCGGTGGTGCTCACGGGCTGCTACTCAAGAGCACTCGCGCTCGACTATTTGGTGGTGATCTTCCGGTTCCAGAGGTCGACGGCGTGCGGATATTGCTGGTGGAAGACGTTCCAATTGATGAGCTTGAGCTTGGCGATCTCTTCCGGCGACGATGGGAATTTCTTCGCCACGTCGGGATAGGCCGCGAGAACCGGCGCCAGCAGCTTGTTGGTCGGCCCATAGGGGATTTGGCTCACCATGCCGAGCTGCGACAACGGGCCGAGCACCTCATTGACGAAGGCCAGCGCTTCCTTGCGGTGCTGCGTGTCCGCAGTGACGGCGATCGTCGTCATTCCGAAGAACCCGCCCTCCTTGGGCAGGACAAATCGCAGCGGCACCCCGCGGTCGATCAAGCCCCAGGTCCGGCCGTTGAGCCAGGGCGCCACCCAGACGTCGCCCGACGTCAACAGCGGATCGAGGACCGGCGACGATCCAGGGTAGGATTGCGCCTTGATCTCAGCGATTTTGTCGATGCCCTTTTCGGGCGTGCTCTCGTCGCCGCCGGCCAGATGCTCGGCCGCCACCAGGAAAGCGTGGCCCATCGTGTTGTCGAGCGTCGGTACCGCGACGTGACCGGCCAGTTTCGGATTCCAAAGATCTGCCCACGAGGTCGGCGCCGGAATTCCCGCGGCCTTGAATTTTTCCACGTTGTAGGCGATGCCGGTCGAGTAGAAGTTCATCGCCGGACCGTAACCGTCCTTGTTTATCGCCTGCGTGTAGAGAAATTTCAGATTCGGAAGGTCGCCGGCGCCACTCTTGCCGAGGACGCCGGCGTTGATCGCTTCCGCTTCAATGTCGTCGTCAAGGTAGACCACGTCGTACGGAGAAAGCCGGCCCTTGCTGGCGATCATCTTCGCCAAGTGGTCGCTCGGATTGGCGTTGATCCACTCGATCTTCACGCCGGTGCGCCTGGTAAATGGATCGGCGGCGAATTTCTGCTCGGCGTCTGTAAACGCTCCGCCGTAGCAGCCGACTTGCAGCGTAACGTTCGACTGCGCAAATGCAGCGCCAGAGCTGCAGGCAAGGAGCAGAGCGCCCCATATCAGGTTTTTGACGCGCAGGCCCATCCCACCGTCTCCTTTAAGTTGCAAATTTTCTCCCGAGCAAATGAACCATACACAGCGGGTCGCGTCATTGACAATATGAAATCGGCCGCACCGGCTTGACGCAAAGTGCGGCCGATCGCGCGCCGATTCTTGCGGACGTCACTCTTCGGAGCCGCGGCGAGGCGCTTGGTGCTGCAAAAGGTGAAGAGCCCTAAATGCGCAGCAGCGCCTTGGCGTTGCCGGAGAGGATCTTGGTTTTGTCGGCGTCGGAGAGCGGCACGGTATGCATCCATTCCATCGCCGGCGGGTTCATGACGAACGGCCAGTCGACCGCGAACAGGATATGATCGACGCCCATTTCCATCACGCAGCAGAGCAGCGCCGGATTGGAAAAATTGCCGCTCGTGGTGATGTAGAAATTGCCTGCAGAAGATGTCGCGGAAGCTCATCGACTTCTGCCCCGGCCGCTTGAGCGCCTGGTCGATGCGCCAGACCAGGAACGGCAGCGTCTCGCCGAGATGGCCGAGAATGATTTTCAGCTTCGGGTGGCGCTCGAACACGCCGGAGAGCACGAGGCGGATGGCGATGGTCGCCGTCTCCACCGTGTAGCCCCAGGCCGGCCGCGCCACCATGGGAAAGTCCTTGACGTAATCGTCGTAATAGATGCGCTGCACGTCGGGATGCGGATGCGCCGGATGCAGATAGATCGGCACGTCGAGTTTTTCCGCGCGCGCATAAATCGGCCAGAAGCGCTTGTCGTCGAGGAAGACGCCGTTGGCGAGCCCGTGCAGCATGGCGCCCTTGAAGCCGAGCTCCTGCGTCGTGCGCTCGAGTTCGTCGGCGGCGGCTTCCGGCACCGCGGTCGGCAGCGCGGCGAAGGCGGCGAAGCGCTGCTTGTGCCCGGCGATCGCCTGTGTGCAGCCGGTCGTTGACGCGGCGCGGTGAGCGCGGCGGCGGTTTCGGCCGGCAGCTTCTGCGTCGACGGCGCGCCGTGCGAGATCACCTGCACGTCGATGCCGGCCTCGTCCATTTCCGCGATGCGGATGCCGGTGAAATCGTGCAGCCGCTTGTGCTGCTCGCCCGGCCGGCCGGCTTCGGCTGCCGGTATAGGTCTTGGCCAGTTCCTCGTCCCAGTAATGCTCCTCGATGGCGATCACCGGACAATGCGGTTTTGCGAACATTTCTCCTCCCCTTGGCAGCCGAAGCGGCGTCGTAGCAAGCCCGATGCGGCACGTCATCCATTTGCGCGCGGCGGCCGCGCGGAACCTCCCTTCGGCGGGCGAGTTGGTTGCTGCGGTGAGGAGGCGACGGAGAGCCATCATGATTCGCATCATCGCAGCGGGAACTTTCTTGCGGCGTCCTTGGCCGGTTCGAGCGCGTTCGCGCAAGGCAGCTTTCATGCATCACACCTTCTGCCTGAAAAAGCGGACCGAGCACGGAATGCGCCTACGATTCGATGGCGCAATGCGCAGCCGCCAAGACACGGCAATACCGACACCTGCGTGCCCAACAGCGCGCCGGTCAATCATCAGTAGGCCGGTCATCAGCCGGCCGTCGCGCGCGAGCGCGTCGGCGGATTGATGCCGGTAATAGTCGGCGTCTTCGGCGCTCTGCGTGAAACCGGCGCGGCCGCGCCAGTCGAGGTGGCGCGCCGCCATGTCGGCGCCGTAGCGCACGCGGAACAACAGCGTGCGCTGCGGCCCGTTTTCGTATTCGTGCACCTCGCCGGGCGGATGCACGACGAAGGCGCCGGGCGCGACCGCGACCGTCGCGTCGGGCGTGCGCATGGTGCCGCCGCCCTCGAAGCAGAAATAGATTTCGGTGCGCGTGCGGGTGACAATGATTGCGGGCTGATCTGGCCCGGCTCCCAGCAGGCGACGGTGACGTCGCCGTCCTCGACCTTGCCGAGGATTTTCTCGACGTGCTTTTGCGGATCGAACGCGGCCTCGCGCGCCAGGTTGAAAACATGCATGGCGTTCCTTCTCGGCTCTTGCGCTCCGCGTGCGCAGAAAGGCTGTCTGCGAACCTGTTAGAGAATTCGAGTTTTAGCCGAAACCGGCGGCGCTTTCGAGCCGAGGCGCCGTGCAAGTGCTGCAGCAAAACGTGAAGCGGCGCTAGCCCTTGCAATGCTGCCTTGCCGCGGACGCATGATGGCGGTAAGTTTCAATTCGCGAGCGTTGTAGCTAAAGATGCAGCGCGTTGGGGCGCGGGACAGCAGAGGAGCAAAGCCAGCAATGGCGACAAGGACGGCTTCCATGGTCCACATTCTCGGGAAGGCGCATTTCGTCGACCGGCAGATGCTCGCCCGCCTCAATACGGCGATCGTGCTCGGACTGGTCGGCAGCGGGCTTGTTGGCGTGCATGCTCGGCGCGTTCGGTCTATGATGTCGGCCGGCTGGTTTTCGGTCTGGTAAGGCCGGCTCCGGTTTTTGCTCAGTGCGTGGCTGCAATGATTGCGGCGGCGCAGATGGCGCGCGCGGTAAGCCGTTGCAGTTGCGCGCGGTAAGACCGCATTAAGCTACCAGGCTAAATTCGCGGGGTTGCGCCAGCGGCGACGAGAGCAAGAGGCCGAACATGGGCGAACGCCGCCGAGTCGACCACGGCAGAAGAGCTTTCTGCGCGGCTGCGTCTATTTCAACAAGCGCCGCAGCGCGTTCGACTGCCTGATCCGCGACATCTCCGAGCGAAGGCGCGCGCATCATCTTTTCCGACACCGTGAGCGTGCCCGACGTGGTCGAACTCTATATCCCGCAGAAAGAGCAGACCGTGCGCGCGCACGTGCAGTGGCGGCACGGCGACGAGATCGGACTTGCTTTTCCCGACGCGCTGCGCGCCGCCGACGGCACCTCGCAAGGCGAACTGGCGGCGCGCGTCGCCCAGCTGGAAACGAAATCGCCTCGCTGCGGCGCGTGCTCAAGCGGCTGAAGAGCGAAATCGACGCCGGCGACGACGTCGACGCCGCCTGATCGGTTTTTCGCTTTATTCCGCATCGCCGCGTCGAACCGATGGCGCATTGCACCGCGCTCTGCGGCCGCGTGCCAACAATTCGACCGCATCACAGCAACAGGGAGGTCAACATGGCCAAGGGTTATTGGGTCTCGACCTATTTTTCGGTTTCCGATCCAGCCGCGCTCGCCGAATACGCCAAGCTCGCCGGCCCCGCGATCGCCGCCGGCCGGCGGCCGCTTTCTCGCCCGCGGCAACGCCGCCAAAGCCTACGAGAAGGGGCTGAAGGAGCGCGTCGTCATCATCGAATTCGACAGCGTGGAGAAGGCCGCCGCCGCGCACGACGGACCCGGCTATCAGGCCGCGCTGAAAATGCTCGGCAATGCCGCGCAGCGCGACCTGCGCATCGTCGAGGGATTGTCGTAACCTCATCCTGCGGGGGAGCGCGAGCTCGAAGCGATGACCTCGGCGCTGAAGCCCTGATGGCCGCGCCGCGCGCGGGCGTCTGCTTAATTCATTGAACATCCGCTCGCCCTGCAGATCGATGATCTGCCGCGCCTTGTTGAGCGTGAAGCTGACCGCGTCGTCGTAGGACGCATAGGCGTCGGCGCGGATGAAGCGGTGCTCCTTGCGCACGCCGCCGATTTCGCGCTCGATCGTGCCGGCGGTCTGATAAGCGCCGTTGTTCTTGTACGGCGCCGCGCGGATGATGAAGCCCTTGTACTCGACCGGTTCGGAGACCTTCGCGGCCGCGGCGGCGGCACGCCGGCCGAACAGCGCGCTCCAGAACGACATCCCGGCCTCCTGTCTTTGTTGCGCTTGCGCGACCGCCGCACGATGTTACTTGCGGAAGTGCGGGAATGTCGAGGTTGTCAGGCGGGCGATCGGCTGCGCGGCGCCGCTGTGCCTGCGCTACACTTGCGATGCGTCGTTCCGCCGCCGCGCGCGCCAGCCTAAGGGAGGAGTGCGATGCCGAAAGGCTACTGGGTGACCTGCTACCGTTCGATTTCCGATCCGAAAAAGCTCGCCGCCTACGCCGAGCTCGCGCCGAAAGCGACCGCGCCGTTCGGCTGCCGCTATCTGGTGCGCGGCACGCGCGACAGCGGCCTTCGAGGCCGGGCAGAAGGAGCGCATCGTCATCTCCGAGTTTCCCAGCGTCGAAAAGGCGATCGCCGCCTATAACAGCCCCGCCTACAAGGAGGCGCTCAAAGCACTCGGCGACGGCGCGGTGCGCGACATCCGCATCATCGAAGGCGTGGAGTAGCGCCCATGCCGCAAATTCAGATGCTCAACCCCGACGTTCTGGGCAAGCCGCTCGGCCAATATTCGCACATGACCCGCGTCAAGGCGTCGGAGTTTTTGTTCATCGCCGGTCAAGTCGGACCCGACCGGCGCCGACAAGGCTGCCGGCCGATTTCGACGCCCAATGCGCGCAAACGTTCGCCAATCTCGGCGCGGCGCTCGCCTCGCAGGGCGCGGATTTTGCCAACATCGTCGAGTTCACGACTTATCTGGTGCACTCGCAGGATATCGCGAAATTCATGGCCTACCGCACGCGCGAATTTCCGAAACTGTTCAAAGGCGGCGCCTATCCGCCCAACACGCTGCTGATGATCGACCGCCTGGTGCGCGAGGAATTTTTGATCGAGGTGAGCGCGGTCGCCGCGTTGTAGCGCCGACGCGCACCGGACAAAAATCTCAACTGCCGGAAACGTCGGTCTCGCATTGGCACGAAGCCGCCTCCGCGCCCGCCTCGAGCGCGGCGCATTCGAGCAGAAAGGCAAGCTGGGCAAACCCGGCCGCGTGTGCGCGCCGCGCCAGTTGCAGCGCTGTCAGGCCGATATATTCAGCGGCTTTGCGGCAGTCGGCCGGCATGCTGCGCCCGCGGTCTTGCTGGCCGGCATGGTCCGCCGCGCCGCTGCGAACCCGCCAAACTCCGACCGAATCTCATCGGCATCTGTTCCGTTTCTTGCGGCCGCGCGGCGCCCCCGTCGACCAGTTGTAAAAACCGCCGGCGCAACTTAATTCATACTCCTTGATTATCAATGATTGTCAATAAACCCTTCTACAACTTAAATAACACAAAGAAAATCAATAACTTGCATTTAGCAGCCATTTCCCATAGCCACGAGCCGTTCCTCCCATTGCGACGCGACGGCGCATGGCCAAACGACAAAGAGCGCGCACGCTGAAGGCGCGATTTCCCCGCCTGCGGCGGATCAGGCAAGAGGAATTGGGCTGGGAAATCGTCGATATATTGAGCCGCCTACCCGGCTCCAAGCCGAGCATCTCGTCGATCTACCGGCTTGAACAGGGCGAGGCGATCCGCATGTCGAGCGCGCGCCGCGTCTTCGATGTCATCAACGGCGCACTGCATAACTAGCTCGACGTCAGCAAGGAACTGGAAATGAGCTGGTAGAGCTTGCTCCGCAGCGGCGCGCCCATCCGGTCGGCGCGTCCCACGCCGGAGCCGCGCCATGGCCGTCCCCTCGCCCGCCGCTACGCGAAGCTACGATCTCTGCATCAACATCGCCGGCCGCCGCCTGCACTGGCGCAATCGCAATCACGGCGTCACGCTGGGCAACGACTGCATATCCTGGACTATGGACGGCGACGCCGTCGACATGCCGTATGGCGATATCGTTGCGGTGCGTCTGAACTCCGCCGGCCAATCGGTCACCGCCGATCAGTGCATGATCAGCTTCGCCGACGGCAGCGGCCTGGTGATCGTTAACACCGACCCGGGCAGCTATGCGGACGCCAGCCGCGCGCCGGTCTATCGCGATTTCGTGCGCGAACTGCACGCCCGGCTCGAAGCCGGCGGCAACGGCGCCATTTCCTTCACCGCCGGCGTCGCGCCGTGGCGCTACCGCACGATGCTGATCGGCGCGATCGTGGCGGCGCCGGTCTTCGCCGCCGCCGGGCTCGCGGGTTATCTGGTCTTCCACCTTTGGAAAGGCCTCCTGCTCGTAATCCTCGGCCAATATTTCTGCTGGACGCTCGGCCGGCGGGCGCTCGCCAATGCGCCGCGCAACTACACTCCCGCGCACTTGCCGCAACGGCTGCTGTCGTGAACGGCGCGCCATTCACTGCCGTCATCCGTCGCTGCAATGCACGAAATTCGACGGCGGATAGCCGCCGCAAGACCCATTTAATGTGCGTCGCCAAGCGCCTTCGGATCACGTCCGAGGGCAGGCTCTCAGGGTGCGGGACTGCGTCAGCGATAATCGCGGCTGGTATCAGTCCCGTATGTCGCTTCGCTCGTCTGCGCCTGCCGTTTGCAGCGGCAAGCGATTGCCAATCCGGGGCGGCTTCTCTATATAGCCCCATTCGCGATTTAGCCTGCCTTGCCGTCTGGCCAAGGGCCTTTCTCAAGAACACGCAAAATCCGGATTTGGACTGCGCGAATGGTTCGCCCGGCCACAAGACGCATGATGCGTTTGTCAAAGGAGGCCAATATGGCCACAGGTACCGTCAAGTTCTTCAACGCCCAGAAGGGCTACGGCTTCATCGCGCAGGACGCGGGCGGCCCGGATGTGTTCGTTCACATCTCCGCCGTCGAGCGCGCCGGCATGTCGAACCTCAACGAGGGGCAGAAGCTCTCTTTCGACATCGAGGCCGACCGGCGCAGCGGCAAGTCCGCCGCCACCAACCTGCAATCGGTCTGATCGATCCCTATATGAGCGCCGGCGCCACGTTGGCGCCGGCGTTTTCATTTCCGGGCCTGATCCGGTAAAAGCCTGCCCCGGACCAGATCCGCCGCGGAAGCCGGTTCTCCGGCAAGATCATGCTCGACGAAGAGCCGGAGCAGCGATCGATTCGACCGAAGCGATCGTACTCCGCCGGCGCAAGAACAATGACGGAGAAGCACCATGCCGAGAAAACCGGGATTGAACTCCGAATTCGTGATGTTCGACGTCGTCTATGAAGACGGCACGCAACGCTCGAACCGCAAGGTGCCGCGCGCGCTCACCGGCGGCATCGACGGCGACAAGCCCGCCCACGGTTTCCTCATCGAGCAGGACCGCGAGATCGCAGAAAAATCCGGCCAGCCTCCGGCCAAGATCAAAAGCATCTCCCGTTCGGGGGCGAAGAAGAAAGAGCGGGACGCGGCTTGGAAGCGGGCCGGCTGACGTTTCAGGACAGGGACGGATCGGGCCACAAGCCGCCCTGCAGCCCGGGCTGCCCAGGCGAAACCGATGCGGAATTGCAACAGTCCGGACTAATCTTGCGGCGATCGCCGCTGCGATGACCAGTCAAGTCACTAATCATCTGATCTGACGCGAAAATTGGGCGTGCTTTATTGCCCATGACTTCGCTTTGCCGCCAGCCGTTGCCCTGGCGCAACAGTCTATTTCCCCTTGCGTGCTATAATGCGTGCTGGCTCACGATCACTAGTGTGACAATAATGTTTGCTTCCATAAGAACCGAGGGTCGGCTTCTCGGCTTTGACAGCGGCGACTGGTCGATACTGACCGCCGGCCTCGCGCTGGTCGGCTTGCTGATTTTTCTGATCTGATTGCCTCGCGAGGCGTAAGCCCGCCTTGCGGAAGCAGCGACGATCGTAGTCGACAGGCGCACATCACTTCGCGTTCGGGCGACCGCAGCCGCGATCACCGTCAATGCAGCTCCAGCACCGCTAGCGTAACAGCCAGTACCGGGACGTCCCGCGGCACGAGGCGCTCGCTCGACGGCCGATCGACAATCGAACGGTAGCCGCCGGGAGTAGGCTCGCGATGAATGCGCGTTTGAAGCTTCACCGCGTCGATCACCCACAATTCGCCGATGCCGAATCTCGCGTAAAGACTCGCCTTGAGACCGAGATCGTAGCCGAGGCTTGAATTGGAAATCTCGACGACGAGGCGAGCGGTTTCCGCGTTGAGACCGCGAATGCCCGCTGCCTTCGGATAGAAGACGAAGTCCGGCTCCAGATAGGTGTCGGGGCTCAGGCGGAACGTCGTCTCGGTTGTGAACATAAGGTCGGGCGGAAGGCTACGGACCCAGTGGAGCATAAGGGCCGTTTTCACGATCTCATGCTGATTGCCCTTGGGCGACATCGGAACGATCTCCCCCCCGATCAACTCGATGCGCTCGTCCTCATCGAGGATGCCGGCCGCCGTCATCTGCTCCAGCTCGGCCACGGTGAATCGGCGCCGCGGTAACCCTTCGGCGGCGGTCGTGGTTGATGGAGCCACAAGGCGATTCATGGTTTGGCAAGCCACTTTACGGCCCGCAATGATAACGCCAACGGGTCAAGTTATCCAGAAACTCCGCATCCTCCGGGCCAAGCCCGGTTCACCGCTCATTCTCGAGCGGAAGAACTTAATTGTCCAGAAAGCGCCGTACCCCCAGATCAAGTCCGAAGGCTAAAGGCTAGTTGTCGAGGAAGCTTCTCAATTTGCGCGACCGCGACGGATGCTTGAGCTTGCGCAACGCCTTGGCTTCGATCTGGCGAATGCGTTCGCGGGTGACCGAGAATTGCTGGCCGACTTCCTCGAGCGTGTGGTCGGTGTTCATGCCGATGCCGAAGCGCATGCGCAGCACGCGCTCCTCGCGCGGCGTGAGCGAGGCGAGCACGCGCGTCGTGGTTTCGCGCAGATTGGCGGCGATGGCGGCCTGGTCCGGCAGGATCGCATTCTTGTCCTCGATGAAATCGCCGAGATGCGAATCCTCCTCGTCGCCGATCGGAGTCTCGAGCGACAACGGCTCCTTGGCGATTTTGAGAACCTTGCGCACCTTCTCCAGCGGCATGCCGAGCTTTTCGGCCAATTCCTCCGGCGTCGGCTCGCGGCCGATCTCGTTGAGCATCTGCCGGCTGGTGCGCACGATCTTGTTGATGGTCTCGATCATGTGCACGGGGATGCGGATGGTGCGCGCCTGGTCGGCGATCGAGCGGGTGATCGCCTGGCGAATCCACCACGTCGCGTAGGTCGAGAATTTGTAGCCGCGGCGGTACTCGAATTTATCGACCGCCTTCATCAGGCCGATATTGCCTTCCTGGATGAGATCGAGGAATTGCAGGCCGCGATTGGTGTATTTCTTGGCGATGGAGATGACGAGACGCAGGTTGGCCTCGACCATTTCCTTCTTGGCCTGGCGCGCCTCGCGCTCGCCCTTCTGCACCATGTGCACGATCTTGCGGAATTCGGGGATTTCCAGCCCGGTCTCGGTGGCGAGCGCGTGGATGTGGGTGCGCAGGTCCTTGATGCGGTCCTTGTCGCGGGCGACGAAATTCTTCCAGCCCTTCTCCGACAGCTTCGAGACGCGGTTAAGCCAGCGCGGGTCGAGCTCGGAGCCCTGATAGTGGCGTAAAAAGCCCTCGCGGACGACGCCGTGGCTCTCGGCGAGCCGCATCAGCCGGCCCTCGTGGCTGACGAGCCGCTTGTTGATGTCGTAGAGATGCTCGACCAGCGTATCGATGCACGCCTGGTTGAGGCGGAGCGATTTCACCTCCTGGATGATCTCTTCCTTGAGCTTCTTGTATTTGCGTTCCTGGGCCGGCGACAGCGAGCCGGTCGAATGCAGCTTATTCTGAATGTCTTGATCCTGCAGCCGGCGCAGGCGCTTGAACGAATCGGCGATCTTGTCGAACGTCTCCAGGACTTTCGGCTTGAGCTCGGCCTCGATGGCGGCGAGCGACATCGAGTTTTCCAGATCGTCTTCGTCCAGGTCGGCGTCGGCGATGGCGGCCGCCTCGCCGGCGTCCCTCGCCTTCCGCGCCGTTGCCATTGACAGCTTGCGGCCGGAACGGAGTGGCCCCGGACGGCGCCGAGGGCGGCGCCACAGTCTGCGGCGGTTGCGCGAACGGCACCGCGCCCAAAGCCGCCGGCGGGTCGGCGACGCCCGCGGCGGCAGCGGCCGCCGGATCGCCGGGCGCCGCAGCGGCCGGCATGGTCTTGGCATCGGGGCCCGCATAGGTCGCTTCGAGATCGATGATGTCGCGGAGAAAGCGCTTTGCCTCGTTGAGCTCGTCGCGCCAGATGATGACGGCCTGGAACGTCAGCGGGCTCTCGCACAGGCCGGCGATCATCGCCTCTCGGCCGGCCTCGATGCGCTTGGCGATGGCGATCTCGCCCTCGCGCGAGAGCAGCTCCACCGAGCCCATCTCGCGCAGATACATGCGCACCGGGTCGTCGGTGCGCTCGGTCGGCTCCTTCGCTTCGGACTTGGCCGGCGTTTTCGCCGTCGTCTCGACCAGTTCGCCGCCTTCGGACTCTTCCTCTTCGGGCTCCTCGCGCGCTTCCTCGCCTTCCTCGGCCTCGGCTTCCTCGGTCTCCACGACGTTGATGCCCATTTCGCTCATCATCGCCAGAATGTCCTCGATCTTCTCGGAGGTGACCTCCTCGGACGGCATCACCGAATTGAGCTGTTCGTAGGTGACGTAGCCGCGCTTCTTCGCCTGCTTGATCATCTTCTTGACGGCCGCATCCGAGAGGTCGAGGAGCGGCAGCGGGGCGTCGGGGGCTTCGGCGGCCTCTTTCTCGGGCGCCTCGTTTTCCTTCGGCGCGGCCGACTTTTGCACGGCCACTTTGGCCTTGCTCGGCACTGTCTTGCATCCCCACGCTCTTGCTCGCCATCTTTGTCTCCACCTACGCCTGTCGCTTACACGCCGCCTTCAGCAACGGCGCCCCGGAACGGGCCGGGTCGGCAAAACGACCCCCTACCCTATGAGTACTCTCCAAACTTGGATGGGCCGAACGCGCCCACCCCCTCCACCCCATGGCTGGTCTCCACACGCCTGCCAAGCAAGCTGCCGACGCGCCAATGGATGCCATCCTGTCAGCCTCGCTCGGGCAAGAGGGTGGCCGGAGCGGCCGAAACACGTCCCCTACCCTATGCCGAGAGAATCGACGAATAAGGTTTTCGCAGGCCTCCGTTAAGCTCCGGCTAACCTTGAAAACCGCTACCGGCGGCCTTCTCGTCCTGCCGCCGGTCGCATTTTGCTCCAACGCCTACAGCGATCGCGGGATACGGCCCGAGGAGGCGCCGAAGCCTTCGACCAGCGCTTCGGTTCCATCGAGCGTGGACAGCCTCGCCTTTACGTCGCACAGCCGGGCGTAGTTTGCCTCGCTGTTGTCCTGGCCGAGCGCCAATTCCGCGTCCTTAAGTTCCCTAATTAGGGAATGCCATTGGGTATGCAAGGCGACAAGCTGTTTCCAGGTCAGCAAAACATCGTCGGCTGGCGGCCCCCGGCCTCGCGCCCCAGACCGAAGGCGTCGTGATGGTGCGCTCGATACGGCCCGAGCAACGTTGGCAAAACCGCGGCGGGTGAGTTCGGCGATGAGTTCCGCCCGCCCGCCATCGCCTTCACCCTCGGCGCCATGGCCGAACTTTTCCGCCGAATGAGCGAACACGTCGATCAGGGCGGTCTTGAGCTTCTGGCTGTCGGCATGGCGGAACTCGGCCGCGGCCAGTTCCTCGAGGTGGTCGTGAAGCAGCCAGGGATGGTTGAGCGCCGCCTGCAGTATCAGCGCCTCGCGGCGCGGGATCGCGGCGCGATGGCCGCGATGCAGCGGGCTCGCCGCGAGTTGCGGGCTCGCCGCCACGTAAGGCTGTTCGCCGAATGGCCGCGGCCGAAGGCCCCGCCGGGCGAACCGGCGTGCGGCCCGGCCGCCGCGCCGTCCCTGGAATCGAGCCGCGCCGCCCATTGGAATCGAAGCCGCGCCGCGCGCGAACCGGCTTCCGCAGGCGCGAACAATTGGCGCAGCCGCGCGGCAAAATCCTGCCGGTAATAGCGGCGCACGGTCTCGTCGCCGATGCCTGCGGTCACCGCGGAGAGCCGCGCCTCGAGCGCGGCGCGCCGCTCGGGCGTATCGAAGGGCCCGGCCTCGGTCTCGCGGCTCCATATGATGTGGGCGAGCGGGCGCGCAGCGGCGAGCACGTCCGCAATCGCCTCGCGACCGCCGGAGCGGGCGAGATCGTCCGGGTCCTGCCCGTCGGGCAGCGCGGCGAACTTCAGGCTCTTGCCGGGCTTGAGCAGCGGCAACGCCAGATCGGCCGCCCGGTAGGCGGCGCGGCGGCCGGCATCGTCGCCGTCAAAACACAGGATCGGCTCGTCGGCCATCCGCCACATGAGAGCAAGCTGATCGGCGGTGAGCGCGGTACCGAGCGGCGCGACCGTCGCCTCATATCCGGCCGTGACCATGGCGATGACGTCGACATAGCCCTCGACCGCGATGACGTGGCGCGCCGTCGTGGGCGGCTTTGCGCGCCGTCGGCGATGTTGTAGAGCGTCGCGCCCTTGTGAAAGAGCGGCGTCTCCGGCGAATTGAGATATTTCGCCGAGACCTCCTTCTCGAGCGCGCGGCCGCCGAAGGCGATGACGCGCCCGCGCCAGTCGGCGATCGGAAACATGATGCGATCGCGGAAGCGGTCGTAGGGCACCGCGATGTCTTCGCCGGCGACGATCAGGCCGGCCTCGATCATGTCCTCGACCGGTATTTTCGCGGCGCCGAGATGCTCCTTGAGCGCGTATTGCTCGGCCGGCGCGTAGCCAAGCCGGAATTTCAGCTGCGTCGCCGGCGCAATGCCGCGGTCGGCGAGATAGCCGCGTCCGCGCGCGCCTTCCTCGACTGCCAGCGTCGTCTCGAAGAACCCCGCCGCGAGTTCGACGATGTCATGCAGCGTCTTGCGCCGCTCCTCGCGCTCCTGCGGCCTCGCGGCGTGAGCACCGGCACCGGGACGCCGGCCTGTCCCGCCAAACGCTCGACGGCTTCCGGGAAGCTCACGCCCTCGGTGAGCATGACGAAGTCGAAAATGTTGCCGTTCTTGCCCGAGGAGAAGTCAAACCACATCGCCTTCTGGTCGTTGACGAAAAACGACGGCGTCTTCTCCTTGTTGAACGGCGACAGCCCTTTCCACTCGCGCCCGGCCTTGCGCAATTTCACGCGCCGGCCGACGACGTCCGAAACCGGAAGCCGCGCCCGCAGCTCATCGAGAAATTGCGGCGTAAAGCGCATGGTGATTCGCCAAGCGTAGCGGGAGCGTGGCGCGAAGATAGGGCGGGCCGGTTAGCGGCAAGGCCGGCGGCGATTGTCCCGGTTATCCACAGGTTATACGCAGTCCGTTCAATACATGTGTATATACACCCCTTCAAGACGTTGGGCCTGCGGCCCGCCGTGTGCCGCACCGAGATAGGCTGAAGATGGTTGATTTCATCGCCTCCACGTTGGGGCAAACGGCATGTCGGAGGAATTTCGAGGGACTGTTTGCAAAGGTTCGCGCCTCGATGGCGTAGAACTCGCCATTGTCTGTACGTTCCGAAGGCGACTTGTGCTGGATCATGTCGACCCGACGAGCGAGTAGAAATGAAAGAAAAAAATATCACGAACGTCTCCCGCGACGCTCCGCGCCGTAAGGATAAGACCGATTGGGCGCGCCTCGATGCTTTGACGGATGCCGAGATCGAAGCCTCGATCGCCAGATGATCCCGATTGGCGAGAGTTCAAGGATATTGACTGGTCTAAAGCCGTCCTCGTCATCCCGCCGAAAAAGAAGGCGATCTCGATCCGCATCGACGAGGACGTGCTCGACTATTTCAAGAAGGAAGGCTCAGGCTATCAGCGGCGCATGAACGCGGTGTTGCGCTCTACATGCAGCAGAAGCGCAAGAAGCGGGCATAGGCGTCACCCGCCCCCGAGCATCTTCTTCACCAGCGCGCCGGCCTTGCCGAAATCCATCTGGCCGGAGAAGCGCTGCTTGAGCGCCGCCATGGTGCGGCCCATGTCTTTCAGCGTGGCGGCTTCGAGTTCCTTGATCAGCGCCGAGATCGCCTCGGCGGCTTCGAGGTCCGACATGCTGCTCGGGCAGATAGGCGGAAATGATCTCGATCTCCTCGCGCTCACTGGGCGGCAAGCTCGGCTGCGTCCGGCCTTCTCGTAGATGTCGAACGATTCCTGGCGCTGCTTGATCATCTTGCCCATGACGTCGAGGATTTCGGCGTCGGCGAGCTTGATGCGCTCGGCGCCGCTCGTCTCGCGCTTTAATATCTCGGCATTGATCAGGCGCAGCGTCGAGACGCGCCGCGCCTCGCCGGCTTTCATCGCTTGTTTCAGCGCGTTGTTGATATCCTCGCGCAACACGGCTATGGCCTCTTTGTAATTCGGCCCGCGGGGCTCGGCGGGCGGAAACATGATTTAGGCCCGGTGATGTAGGCCTTTGCCGATGCAGACACAACCGCAGACCGGACGCAGCTCTGCGCACTGGGACGACGTAAAGCCGACGGCGCTTCTCGTGCTCGCCGACGGCACCGTGCTGGAGGGCATTGGCCTTGGCGCCACCGGCCATGCCGTCGGCGAGGTCTGCTTCAACACCGCGATGACCGGCTATGAGGAGATCCTCACCGATCCCTCCTATGCCGGGCAGATCATCACCTTCACGTTTCCGCATATCGGCAATGTCGGCACCAACGACGAAGACATCGAGACCGTCAACCTCGCGGCGACGCCGGGCGCGCGCGGCGTCATCCTGCACTCCGCGATCACCGCGCCGTCGAACTACCGCGCCACGCGCCATCTCGACGCCTGGCTGAAAAACCGCGGCGTCATCGGGCTTGCCGGCATCGACACCCGCGCGCTCACCGCGCTGATCCGCGAAAAGGGCATGCCCAACGCGGTGATCGCGCATGAGCCGTCCGGCCGCTTCGACCTCGACGCGCTCAAGCGGCAGGCGCGCGAGTGGCCGGGCATGGTCGGCATGGATCTGGTGCCGATGGTGACGACCGCGCAGCGCTTCACCTGGGACGAGACGCCTTGGCGCTGGGGCGAAGGCTACGGCCGGCGCGACGAGCGCGGAGTTCCACGTGGTCGCCATCGATTACGGCATCAAGCGCAACATCCTGCGCCAGCTCGCCGGCCATGCCTGCAAGGTCACGGTGGTGCCGGCGCAGACCTCGGCCGAAGACATTCTGGCGCTCAAGCCTGACGGCATTTTCCTCTCCAACGGGCCCGGGCGATCCCGCCGCCACCGGCGAATACGCCGTGCCGGTGATCCGCACGCTCATCGACAAGCTGCCCGTTTTCGGCATCTGCCTCGGCCACCAGATGCTGGCGCTCGCGCGTCGGCGGCAAGACCATGAAAATGCACCAGGGCCATCACGGCGCCAACCATCCGGTGAAAGACCTGTTAACCGGCAAGGTCGAGATCACCTCGATGAATCACGGCTTCGCCGTCGACCGCGCCAGCCTGCCGGCGAACGCCGTGGAGACCCACGTCTCGCTGTTCGACGGCTCCAATTGCGGGCTCAAGCTCACCGACCGGCCGGTGTTCTCGGTCCAGTACCATCCCGAAGCCTCGCCGGGCCCGCGCGACAGCCATTACCTGTTCGGCCGCTTTGTCGAGCTGATGCGCGAGTTCAAGTCGAAATTAAGCGCTGTTGCGCACGCGGCCGGCGTTAGAGAATTTCAACCGAATTTGTCGTAGAACCAGGCAGCCGCGCCGCGGCGAGAGCCAGAACCATGACAATCGCCACCAAACGCACCGCCCCCGTTACCCTGACATTTCGCCGACGACGGCGTCATTCCGAACAATCCGGCGCTGCCGCTCGTGCTCTACCGCGGCGGCATCGACCTTGCCGGCTCGCCCGACCCCGAACAGATCATCGAAAAGGCGTTCACTGCCAACGGCTGGGGCAATATGTGGCGCAACGGCATTTACCCCTACGTGCACTATCATTCGATGATCCACGAGGCGATGGGCATAGCGCGCGGGCGCGCGACCGTGCGCTTCGGCGGCGACAACGGCCGCGAGATCGAAATCGGCGCCCGGCGACGTCGTCATCCTGCCGGCCGGCACCGGTCACCAGCTCATCACGCAGACGCCAGGAGCTTGTGGTTATCGGCGCTTATCCGCCGACCGGCAAATACGATCTGTGCCGCGGCAGCAAAGCGGAGCACGACAAGGCGCTCGGCTCGATCCCGAACGTGCCGGCGCCGGACACCGATCCGGTATTCGGAGCAGAACGGACCGCTGATCGCACTGTGGCGGGCATGATCCCAGACTGGCTGTCCTTCTGGGACAAGCCACATTCCATATACGTCAATGCGCGCCACAAGGACGTCCATTATCGGCTGATCGCCGACGAGATCGCCGCTCGGTGCCGTCACGGCGAGGCGCGCGTGCTCGACTACGGCTGCGGCGAGGCGCTGCATGCCGACATGTCGCGGCGGCGGCCGGCGAGCTGCTGTTGTGCGACGGCGCGCCCAGCGTGCGCGCCGCTCTTGCCGACTCGCTTCGCCGGCGATTGCGAAAATTCGCGCGCTTTCGCCGCGACGACGTCGACGACTGCCCGACGCATTGCCTCGATCTCATCGTGCTGCATTCGGTCGCGCAATATCTCACGCCGGAGCAAACTCGAGTCGCTGCTGGTCGTTGTTCCGCCGGCTCTTGAAACCAGCGGCGGCGTCTTGCTGCGTGAGCGACGTCATCCCGCCGCAACGTCACGCCTGCGACCGACGCTGCCGCACTGTTGCGGTTCGCCGCCGCGAACGGATTTCTGCTCGCCGCGCTGGCCGGCCTCGCGCGCACGCTGTTTTCCGATTACCGGCGGCTGCGCACGCGCATCGGCCTCACCCATTACAGCGAGGCGGCGATGATGGAAAAGCTCGAAGGCCGCCGGATTTACCGCGCAACGCGCGGCGAAGAACATCGGCCACAATCAGGCGCGCATGGCATTCGTCGCGCGGCCGCGCTGAGCGCCGCGCGGCTTAAGCAGCCGCCTGGCGGCCGGATCGATGATCGGCGGCTCTTTCGCCTTTAACGTCCACAAACTGCGCGCGAGCCCAGCTCCACAGCGCTTTCATTTCCTGCGCCGCCCTGCCCCCGCTGGCATACTCGGTGACGCCCAGCCCCGCGGCGATCGCATCCTGATAATCCATGCGCGATGACAGCATCGGCTCGGCGAGAACGCCGAGCGCGGTTAAGTCCTTTGGCGGCATCGCCTGCCCGCGCGCTGCGGTAGGTCGGCGGGCACTGGTTGAGGAGAAACGCGGCTTTGCGCTTGGCCAGAAAGACGGCGCGGAAAGTCGCCGCCGTCGCCTCGACGTCGAGGCGGGTGGGCCGCGCCGGCAGCAGGCAAAGATCCGCCGCCTCGGTGACGAGGCGAACCGCCGGACCGTCGGAGCCGGCGGTGTCGAAAACCGCAAGCGTAAAGCCGGCGCCGGAAAGCCCGTCGAGAATGGCGCGAAGCCGCTGCACGCGATCGCGTTCGAGTGGCTCGACCATGACGTTGTTCGGAGCCTTGGCGGCCGCCCGGCGCTCGCCCCAGCGGGCTAGCGATGCCTTGCGGATCGAGATCGAGCGCGATCACTCTTTCGCCCGCCTGTGCCGCCGCCACGGCCAGCGATGCCGCCAGCGTGGTCTTTCCGGAGCCGCCCTTTTGCGTGAGAAACGCTATTGTGCGCATCAGCATTATCCCATTGGTCCATTGCGCACGCGCTGTGGCCGCGTCGGCATCGAACATCAGCCGACTGTAGCGTGGGAGCGGGCCGGAGGCGCGGTGGCCGTTCGGGATTTCGATATCGACTGCGAGCGTCGAGACGGTCTTGCCGCGATCCATCTTGATCTGCACCTTGTCCGGATCGAAGGAGACATGGCGGCTGATCACCGCGAGTATCTCCTCGCGCAGGACGCCGAGCAGGTCCGGCTGGTCGCGCGCATCGCGCTCGTGCGCGAGCAGGATTTGCAGGCGTTCTCGCGCAACGGGCGCGGAGCCGCGGCGAAACAGATTGAGAAGATTCATGCTGCTTTCCGTCCGAACAGCTTGTTGAAGATGCCGCGGCTTTCGCTGGGAATTTGCATGGGAATTTGCTCGCCCTTGAGCCGGCGGGTGGCGTCGAAGTAGGCGCGCGCGGGCGCGCTCAGCACCGCACTCAACGTCACCGGCGAGCCGACATTCGACGCGCGCAAGACTTCTTCGCTTTCGGGGATGATGCCGAGCAGCGGAATCGACAGGATTTCGAGCACGTCGTCGATCGACAGCATCTCGCCGCGGGCGGCGCGCCAAGGATGGTAACGCGTGATGAGCAGGTGCTTGTCGACGCACTCGCCGCGCTCCGCCCTTTCGGTTTTCGAATCGAGTAACCCGATGATGCGGTCGGAATCGCGCACCGATGACACTTCGGGATTGGTGACGATGATGGCGGCATCGGCATGCCGCATCGCCAGCGTCGCGCCGCGCTCGATGCCCGCCGGGCTGTCGCAGACGATCCAATCGAACTTGGTGCGCAGCTCGGCGATGACCTTGGCGACGCCTTCTTCGGTCAGCGCATCCTTGTCGCGCGTCTGCGAGGCCGGAAGCAGATAAAGATTTTCCAGACGCTTATCGCGAATGAGCGCTTGCGGCAGTTTCGCCACGCCGTTGATGACGTTGATGAGATCGAACACCACGCGCCGCTCGGCGCCGAGCACCAGGTCGAGATTGCGCAAGCCGACGTCGAAATCGACGACCACGACTTTCTCGCCCAAATGGGCAAGCGCCGCGCCCAAAGCGGCCGTCGAGGTGGTCTTGCCGACGCCGCCCTTGCCCGATGTCACCACCAGTACGCGGGCCAATTTCCCCTCGTTCATGTTCACAACCTTTCGTTAGTTCATTGCCGAAATTTTCAGCGTGTTGCCGTCAAGCCAGGCCTGGGCGGGTCCGCGGCGCAGGCTGTCCTCGATCTCGTCCGCCGTTTTGTAATGAGAGCCGATCGCCAGCAACTCGCCCTCGAAGCGGTGGCAAAAGATGCGCGCGCGCGCATTGCCGGCGGCGCCCGCCATAGCGAGCCCGCGCAGCGTGCCGTAAATGTGGATCGATCCGCCGGCGATGATCTCCGCGCCCGAACCGACCGAACCCAAGACCGTCACGTCGCCGTCGATGAACACGACCGATTGCCCGGAGCGCACCGGATTGTCGATCAGGAGCGACGCCGGCCGTGGCTTCTCGGGAATCGTATCGGCGGCGGCAGGCTCGGGCAGTTCGATGTCCTGGGCGCCACGTCCGCCGCGAAGGAGCGGAGGAAGCTTCGCCTCGCCGGCGATTGCTTCGATACCCTCGATGCCGAGTACGCGGATATTGCGCGCCTCAAGCTCGTGCACGAGTTGGGCAATCGCAGCCGGGCTTAAGCGCGCCGCCGCAAGGTCGAGCACGACGGGATGACCGGCAAAGAAGCCCTTGGACCGCTCCAGAGTGACGTCAAGGTCGGCGAGCCAGTTCTCGATCGGCGGCTGCGGCGTGAAGGAAAACGCCATATACGAGCGTGCCCGAAACGTCAGCGACTGGCGTTGGCAGATATGGCTCGACAAGCGCCTCTCCAATTTAGGATGAGTCTTAATTGGTTAACAATCTGCGGAAACATGGTTAACGGAGGGTTAATAAGCGCGCGCAGAGCGCGGTTTTACGCCGCCATTTCGATACCGTTTCCTTAATGTCACGACGCCCGCGGTTAACGCGAGGACGGCAGGCGCGGAATTCGACGTGCCCGAGCCGGCCAAAGGCGCGGAGAGGCGGAGCGCTTGCGAACCCCGCGCAGGCTCATTAACGATCCGCCCATGATATTCTTTCTCACCGGCCATTCGCTTTGGCTGTCCGGCGTCGTCATCATCGGGCTGGGCACGGCGCTGGCGACGGTGGGACCGGCAATCGTCCGTCGCCGCGTGAGCGTCGAAAGATTGGCCGCAAATAACGAGATCGCCGGATTCAAGTTTGCGACCGTCGGCGTCCTCTATGCGGTCTTGCTCGCATTCAGCATTATCGTCGTGTGGCAGAAATACTCCGACGCGGAAACCACCGTGGCGCAGGAAGCCGGCGCCGCGGAATCGATCTATTGGCTGTCGGCAGGGATCGCGGAGCAGCCGCGCGCTGCGCTGCGCAACGCACTGACCGCCTATCTCACCCGCGCCATAAATAACGATTGGCCTGCCATGGAACGCGGAGCGCCGGACGGGAGCCGATCGGCGCGGCAGGCCCTCGATGCGATCTACGCAACGCTGCCGACATTTGCATCCGCCGGTCAGGGCGATGCCGCGATCGTCTCGGAAATTTTGCGTCAGCTCGACCTCATGACGCAGGCGCGGCGCGTGAGGCTCGTTGCCGCCGAGGGCGCGGTGCCCGGCGCGGTCTGGCTGATTCTGTTCGGCGGCGCGGCAGTGACGATCGGCTTTACATTCTTCTTCGGCGCAGAGAGTCTGCGGGCGCAGACGCTGATGACGGCGCTGCTCGCGTTACTCATCTTCGCGGAGCTGTTCATCATCGTCGCCATCGACCGGCCGTTCACCGGCACGATCAGAGTGGAGCCGAATGCGCTTGCCGAAGTGCTGGCGGATTCCGAGCCGGCGGCAGATACCGCCGCTCCCTCGATCGCGCCGCAATCACGCTAGCTCTAGACCACCGCGGCTTTCAGAAGACGACAATCAGGGTCCGCAAGGACGAAGTCCATAATATCGCGCGCGCTCAATCCGGCTTGATGCCGGCGTCGCGGATGACCTTGCCGTAGCGGGCGTGGTCGGCGGCGATCTTTTTGGCGAACTGCGCGCTGTCGAGGTACTCGAGCTCGTAGCCGAGCGGCGCCAGCTTGGTCCGCAGCTCGGGCATCTTGTCGATCTCGGCGATTGCCGCGCTGTCTCGCGCGATGATATCGGGCGGCGACTTGGCCGGCGCGGCGATGCCGAACCAGACGCTGACATCGAAACCGGGAACGCCGCTCTCGCTCACGGTCGGCACGTTGGGCAACAGCGCGATGCGTTCGGGCGACCCGACGGCGAGCGGCTTCATTTTGCCGGTCTCCACATATTGCATGACGACGTTGGGCGTCGCCCACATCAGCGGGATTTGCCCGCCGAGCAGATCGTTGAGCGCCGGCGCCGTGCCCTTGTAAGTCACGTGGGTAATGTCGATGCCGGCGGCGGCATTGAGCATGACGGCGGCAAGATGGTGCGGCGAGCCGATGCCGGGCGTGCCGACGGCGAGCTTGCCGGGATTGGCCTTGGCGTAGGCGATCAATCTCCTTGATGTTCGCCACCGGCAACGCGGCCCTGGCGAACAACAACGAGCGGCGTCGTCGCCATCTGCGCCACCGGCGCGAAATCGGCGACGACGTCGAACGGCACATTCTTATGCAGCCATTTCTGCAACACCGCCGACGTCTCGATCACCACCATGGTGTGGCCGTCAGGCATCGCCTTGGCGACCGAATCCAGGCCGACGAGACCGCCGGCTCCGGGCCGGTTCTCGACCACCCAAGGCTGCTTGAGCCGCTCCGCCAGCAGAGCGGCAAACACGCGGCCGATGGTATCGACGCCGCCGCCGGCCGCGATCGGCACCACCAGCGTCACCGCGCGCGTATCGCCGGCCGGCGCCTGCGCAAGTGCGGTCGACTCCATCACCGCGGCAACGGAACCAATCGCCAGACCGACGGTCATGGCCGCTTGTGCGACCCGCATTGATCGCCTCCCCTGGTCATATTTTTGCCGGAGCGTAGCGCGCGATTCCACACAGGACAAACGGCCGGCGTTGCCGGCACGCGCCGAATTCTGGTCTAAGGAGCCGCGCCGCGGCGGGTTGACCGATCCGCGTCGGATGAGGACGCGCGCTGGCGCGCCCTTTTTTTGTGCCCATATGCGGAAGCGATGCCCAAACGGACCGACATCTCCTCGATCCTGATCATCGGCGCCGGTCCGATCGTCATCGGCCAGGCCTGCGAGTTCGATTATTCCGGCACGCAGGCCTGCAAGGCGCTCAAAGACGAGGGCTATCGGGTCGTGCTGGTCAATTCCAATCCGGCGACCATCATGACCGATCCGGATTTGGCCGACGCGACCTATATCGAGCCGATCACGCCGGAGATCGTCGCCAAGATCATCGAGAAGGAGCGCAACGCCGTCCCCGGCGGCTTCGCGCTGCTGCCGACCATGGGCGGACAGACCGCGCTCAACACCGCGCTGTCGCTGCGCAAGATGGGCGTGCTGGACAAATTCGACGTCACCATGATCGGCGCCACCGCCGACGCCATCGACAAGGCCGAAGACCGCAAGCTGTTCCGCGAGGCGATGACCAAGATCGGGCTCGCGACGCCGCGCTCGCATCAGGTCAAGACGCTGATCCAGGCGCTGCAGGCGCTCGAAGACATCGGCCTGCCCGCCATCATCCGGCCTTCGTTCACGCTCGGCGGCACCGGCGGCGGCATCGCCTACAACAAGGCGGAGTTCATCGACATCGTCGAGCGCGGCATCGACGCCTCGCCGACCTCCGAAGTGCTGATCGAGGAATCGGTGCTCGGCTGGAAAGAGTTCGAGATGGAGGTGGTGCGCGACAAGAAAGACAATTGCATCATCGTCTGCTCGATCGAGAATTTCGATCCGATGGGCGTGCACACCGGCGACTCGATCACCGTCGCGCCGGCGCTGACGCTTACCGACAAGGAATATCAGATCATGCGCGACGCCTCGATCGCGGTGTTGCGCGAGATCGGGGTGGAGACCGGCGGCTCCAACGTGCAGTTCGCCGTCAATCCGGCCGACGGCCGCCTCGTCGTCATCGAGATGAATCCGCGGGTGTCGCGCTCGTCGGCGCTTGCGTCGAAGGCGACCGGATTTCCGATCGCCAAGGTCGCGGCCAAGCTCGCGGTCGGCTACACGCTCGACGAGATCGAAAACGACATCACCGGCGGCGCCACGCCGGCTTCGTTCGAGCCGACGATCGATTACATCGTCACCAAGATCCCGCGCTTCGCCTTCGAGAAATTTCCCGGCGCCGAGCCGGTGCTGACCACGTCGATGAAATCGGTCGGCGAGGCGATGGCGATCGGCCGCACGTTCGCAGGAAAGCCTGCAGAAGGCGCTGCGCTCGCTGGAAACCGGCCTCACCGGGCTCGACGAGATCACCATCCCCGGCCTCGGCCAGGGCGACGACAAGAACGCCATCCGCGCCGCGCTCGGCACGCCCTCGCCCGACGGCGTACTGGAGGTCGCGCAGGCGATGCGGCTCGGCATGAGCGACGCCGACATTCACACCGCCTGCCGGATCGATCCGTGGTTCCTGGCGCAGATCCGCGGCATCGTCGACATGGAAGCGGAGATTCGCGCCAAGGGTCTGCCGGCCACGGCCGGCGCGCTGCGCCGGCTCAAGGCGATGGGCTTTTCCGACGCGCGGCTCGGCCGGCTCACCAATCTCGCCGCCGATGAAGTATCCGCGCGCCGCCGGCAGCTCGGCGTGCGGCCGGTGTTCAAGCGCATCGACACCTGCGCGGCCGAATTCGCCTCGCCGACGGCCTACATGTACTCGACCTACGAGGCGCCGTTTGCCGGCCGCGCCGTCGATGAGGCGGCGCCGTCCGACAAGAAGAAAGTCGTCATCCTCGGCGGCGGCCCGAACCGCATCGGCCAAGGCATCGAGTTCGATTATTGCTGCTGCCACGCCGCCTTCGCGCTCAAAGAAGCCGGCTACGAAACCATCATGGTCAATTGCAATCCGGAAACGGTGTCGACCGACTACGACACCTCCGACCGGCTTTATTTCGAGCCGCTGACCGCACGAGGACGTGATCGAGATCATCGATACCGAGCGCGGCAACGGCATGCTGCACGGCGTCATCGTGCAGTTCGGCGGCCAGACGCCGCTCAAGCTCGCCGAGCCGCTGGAACAGGCGCAATGTGCCGATCCTCGGCACCTCGCCGGACGCCATCGACCTCGCCGAGGACCGCGACCGCTTCAAGCAATTGCTCGATCGCCTAAAACTGCGCCAGCCGAAGAGCGGCATCGCCACCAGCCCGGAAAAGGCGCGCGCGATCGCCGAGTCGATCGGCTATCCGATCGTGATCCGTCCGTCCTATGTGCTCGGCGGCCGCGCCATGGAGATCGTGCACGACTCGGCCCCAGCTCGATCGCTATGTGGCGCGGCTCGCTGCCGATCTCGACCGGCCGTCCGAGTTCGCCGTGTCCGACAAGCGGCCATTGCTCATCGATCGCTATCTGACCGACGCGGTCGAGATCGACGTCGATTGCCTCGCCGACGGCACCGACAGCTACATCGCCGGCATCATGGAGCATATCGAGGAAGCCGGCATCCATTCCGGCGATTCCGCCTGCTCGCTGCCGCCGCATTCGCTCGATGCCAAGACCATCGCCGAACTGGACCGGCAGACCCGCGAACTCGCGCGCGCGCTCAAGGTCGGCGGCCTGATGAACGTGCAATACGCCATCAAGGACGGCGACATTTATGTGCTCGAGGTCAATCCGCGCGCCTCGCGCACGGTGCCGTTCGTCGCCAAGGTGACCGGCCTCCCGGCAGCCAAGATCGCCGCCCGCATCATGGCGGGCGAAACGCCTCGCAAGCTTCAAGCTCGCAGCCGCAACGTTTCGATCCCGGCAGCGCCCGCCACATCGGCGTCAAGGAGGCGGTTTTCCCGTTCGCCCGCTTCGGCCCCGCGGTCGATACCGTGCTCGGGCCGGAGATGAAGTCGACCGGCGAGGTGATGGGCATCGACCGCGACTACAATGTCGCCTTCGTCAAGAGCCAGCTCGGCGGCGGCTCCCGCCTGCCCAAGACCGGGACCGTATTCGTGTCGGTCAAGGATGCCGACAAGGTACGGATTCTGGAGGCGATCCGCCTCCTCGCCAACTCGGGCTTCAAAGTGCTGGCGACGTCGGGCACGCAACGCTACCTCGCCGAACACGGCGTTCGCCGCCCTGAAGGTCAACAAAGTGGCGGAAGGCCGCCCCCACATCGTCGACGCCATCAAGAACGGCGAAGTCCAGCTCGTTTTCAACACCACCGAGGGGGCGACCGCTCTGGCCGACAGCCGCTCGCTTCGGCGCGCAGCCCTCTTGCATAAAGTACCGTACTACACCACTCTCTCGGGGGCCGTCGCCGCAGCGCAGGGCATCAAGGCCTATCTCAAAGACGACCTCGAGGTGTGCGCGCTGCAGTGTTATTTCGCAGCCGGGTCGAGGAATCGGGTCGGCCTGGGCGGCGGTAAGGTAGAGACAGGGCATGCGATCGCGTGGCCGGGAGCGTCCCGGCCTGCGATGTAAAGTTTTGACTCTGCGGGTTTGGAGGTTTGAGACCGATGGACAAGATTCCCATGACGGCTGCGGGCTACGCAGCGCTTGAGACAGAACTCAAGCACTGCCAGCAGGTCGAGCGGCCCCGCATTATTCAACAGATCACCGACGCACGTACCCACGGCGATCTCTCGGAGAACGCCGAGTATCACGCGGCGAAGGAGGCGCAGTCGCTCAACGAGGGCCACATCGCCGAGCTTGAAGACAAGCTCGCGCGCGCGGAAGTGATCGACGTGTCGAAACTTTCCGGCGACACGATCACGTTCGGCGCGACCGTCACCTTGATCGACGAGGATACCGAGAAGAAAGCGGTGTGGCAGATCGTGGGCGAGCCCGAAGCCGACGCCAAGAAGGGCAAGATCTCCATCTCCTCGCCGCTCGCCCGCGCGCTCGTCGGCAAGAAAAAAGGCGCCCAGGTCGAGGTCGTCACCCCCGGCGGCGCCAAGGCCTACGAGGTGATGAAGGTCGAGTGGAAATAGCAGAGGACGGATAAGAACGTTAGCCTGTCTGCTATCCGTCGTCTGTCTTCCGTCATCTGTCATCCGTTCCCATGAAATTCGGCATCTTCGACCACATGGACGATGCGGGCGTGCCGCACGGCGAGCTTTATGCCGGCCGGCTGCGGCTGGCCGAAGCTTGCGACCGGGCCGGCTTTCACGCCTATCACCTCGCCGAGCACCACGGCACGCCGATCGGCTGCGCGGCGTCGCCCGGACTGTTCTTGGCGGCGTTGGCGCAGCGCACCACCAAGCTGCGCTTCGGCCCGCTGGTTTATCTCTTGCCGTTCTATCATCCGCTGCGCCTGATCGAGGAAGTGTGCATGCTCGATCTGATGAGCGGCGGGCGCTTGGAGCTCGGCGTCGGCCGCGGCGTGTCGCCGTTCGAGACCGCGAACTACGCGCTCGACTTTGCGCAGACGCAAGCGATGTATCACGAAGCATTTCAGGTGCTGCTCAAGGGGCTTGCGTCGCACGAGCTGACGTTTGACGGAAAATTCTATCGCTTCGACAAAGTGCCGATGATCTTGCGGCCGGTGCAGCGCCCGCATCCGCCGCTATGGTACGGCGTCAGCATTCCCGAGAACGCCGATTGGCCGGCGGAGAACGATGTGAACATCGTCTCGCTGGCGCCGCCGCAGCAAGTCCGACCGATCTTCGAGCGCTATCTCTCGGTGCGAAAAAAGCTCGGCAAGGGTGATACGACATTGTTCGGCGTCGGCCGGCATGTCGTCGTCGGCGACACAGACGAAAAGTCGCTTGCCATTGCGCGCCGCGCCTATCCGCGCTGGCGCGCCAACTTTTTCTGGCTGTTCGAACACCGTGGCGCGGCGCCCCGCGTAGCCGCCCATTATCCGAAGACGTTCGACGAGCTTGTGGCGCTCGGCACCGCGATCGCCGGATCGCCGGCCACCGTGCGCGAGTTCATCGCGGCGGACATTAAGGTCACCGGAGCGAACTACTTCACCCCCTGGCTCGCCTTCGGCGACATGACCGTCGAGGAAGCACTTCACTCGGTCGACCTATTCGCCCGCGAGGTGATGCCGGCATTCTGGGGACCCTAACCAGGCAATCACCGATCAGAATCAATGGCTTATGTGCCAGATGGCATATTCGCTCTGATGACTGATTACCGGCCATTCGCCCATAATCCCTGGGTTGCGTCCCTTGCATAGCTCCTGAAAATCCCTAAATTGCCAACAGGGGGCGGCTGCGCGCGTCTTCGGGGCGGGGTCGGCGTATTCCGGGCTGAATAACGTCGAAACGGCCCGTTTTTAAGGGCCACAGCGGGTCCGCGCGCCTCCGCGTCTGCGGTCTTGAACGAGATGAGCACGTGAGTAAAACCATCCACGCCAAGGTCGTGATTATCGGCTCGGGTCCGGCGGGCTACACCGCCGCGATCTATGCGGCCCGCGCCATGCTCGATCCCATCCTCATTCAGGGCATCGCCCCCGGCGGCCAGCTCACCGTGACCACGGACGTCGAGAACTATCCCGGATTTCGCCGACGTGATCCAGGGCCCCTGGCTGATGGAGCAGATGCAAAAGCAGGCGGCGCATGTCGGCGCCAAGCTCGTCGCCGATCATGTCAATAAAATCGGTCTGCAACGGCGTCCGTTCCGCATCGAATGCAATTCCGGCGACATTTATTTCGCCGAAGCTGTGGTGCTGGCGACTGGCGCGCAAGCACGCTGGCTCGATCTGCCGTCCGAGCAGAAATTCCGCGGCTATGGCGTCTCCGCCTGCGCCACCTGCGACGGCTTCTTCTATCGCGGCAAGCAGGTGCTGGTGATCGGCGGCGGCAATACCGCGGTCGAGGAAGCGCTGTTTTTGACCAATTTCGCCGCCAAAGTCACGCTGGTGCACCGGCGCGACAGCTTGCGCGCCGAGAAGATTTTACAGGATCGGCTGTTCAAGCATCCCAAGATCGAGGTCATCTGGGACACGGTGCTCGACGACGTGAGAGGCGTTGAAAACCCGCTGAAGGTCACGCACGCACGTCTGAAAAACACCAAGACCGGCGCGGCCGACGAACGCCCGATCGACGGCATTTTCATCGCCATCGGCCATACGCCCGCAACCGAACTGGTCGCTGGCCAAGTGGAGATGAAGCCCTCGGGCTACATCAAGACCGCCCCGCATTCGACCGCCACATCGGTACCGGGCCTGTTCGCCGCCGGCGACGTCGCCGACGACATCTATCGCCAGGCAGTCACGGCCGCGGGTCTAGGCTGCATGGCGGCGCTGGAAGCCGAACGCTTCCTCGTCGCGCACGTGCAGCTGCGCACCGCGGCGGAATGAGGAACAGAGAACAGAGGACAGATGACGGACGACAGAAAAGCACGATCGCGGGTCTCCGCCATCCGTCCTTTGTCGTCCGCCGTCCGATAACCAATGGATTGGGATAAGCTCAAAGTATTTCATGCCGCCGCCGAGGCCGGCAGTTTCACCCACGCCGGTGAGCAGCTCGGGCTGTCGCAATCGGCGGTGTCGCGCCAGGTCAGCGCGCTGGAACAGGAGCTCACCGTCTCGCTGTTTCACCGTCACGCGCGCGGATTGATCCTGACCGAGCAGGGCGAGCTGCTTTATCGCACCGCGCACGACGTCTTCATGAAGCTCGAAGCGGCGCGAGCAAAATTGACCGACAGCCGCGAGCGCCCGAACGGCGATTTGCGCGTGACCACCACGCCCGGCATCGGCATTCATTGGCTCACGCCGCGGCTCGGCGAATTCATCGAGCTCTATCCCGACATCCACATTACGCTGCTCACCACCGAGGAAGAGCTGGATCTCGCCATGCGCGAGGCCGACGTGGCGATCCGGCTGCGCCAGCCCACCCAGCCCGACCTGATCCAGCGCAAATTGTTTGCCGTGCATTTCCACGTCTATGCCTCGCCGGAATATCTGAAGCGCTTCGGCACACCGCGCACGTTCGACGACCTCGACACTCACCGCGTGCTGGTGCTCGGCGGCACGCAGCCGCCCTACCTGCAGCGCTCGCGCTGGCTGATCGAGGTGGCGCGCGACGGCAAGGGGCCGCGCATTCCGCATCTGGTTATCAACAATATTTTGGGCGTTCTGCGCGCCTGCCAGCGAGGCCTCGGAATCGCAATGCTCCCGGATTATCTGGTCGAGGAGAACGGCGGGCTGGTGCAACTTTTCGGCGAGGCCGAGGCTCCCGCTCTCGACGCCTACTTCGTCTATCCCGAAGAGCTCAAAACCGTGGCGCGCGTACAGGCCTTTCGCGACTTCCTCGTCGCCAACGCGCAGCGCTGGAATTTCTAGGTCCGGCCGGAAGTGAGCGGTCCCTCGGTTTGCAATGACGCAGGTCGTCGCTGCAACGCGCACGCCTATATGCAGCGGATATCTTGCCGCTTTACGCATGGCTGGCATGTAAAGCTTCGCGTTGTCTCCTCGCGCCACGGCTCGCATATTGCGCCGGGGCTGCGAGGCGATTCGGTTGCCCCATCCTCCCAGATGGCAACCATAATGCAGGCAGCTGTTCCCTCTGGAAGGTGATCGTCGGCGCCCCCACGCCGGCGAACTAAACCGGGCTGCAAGGCCCGGTTTTCTTTTGTGCGGACGGCGGAAGACAGATCACAGACAGCCGCAGGCCTTGTTTCAGCGGGCGCTCCATCTAATCCGTCGTCCGTCCTCCAGCGTCTGTCGTCCGTTTGCAGGGGCGTCCCGTGAAAGTTTCCATACTCGACGATTACCACGACACGCTGCCATGCTTTGGCAAACTCGCGGGACACGACATCACGATCTGGAACGATCATGTGCAGGATGTCGGCGCGCTGGCCGAGCGGCTGCGCGATACCGAAGTGCTGGTGCTGATCCGGGAGCGGACGCAAATTCGCGCGCCGCTTCTTGAGCGCCTGTCCAAACTCAAACTCATCAGTCAGCGCAGCGTCTATCCGCATATCGACGTCGACGCCTGCACGCGCCTCGGCATCGTTGTCGCATCGAGCCAGCATCCCGGCATGCCCTCCCATGCCACCGCGGAGATGACCTGGGGCCTCATCCTCGCGGCGGTGCGCCAGATTCCCCAGCAAATGGCGGCGCTCAAAGCCGGACGGTGGCAAATCGGCGTCGGCAGCACGTTACGCGGCAAGACGCTCGGCATCTACGGATACGGCCGGATCGGCAGCGTCGTTGCCGGCTACGGGCGCGCGTTCGGCATGAACGTGCTGGTGTGGGCGCGTCCGCCATCGCTCGCGGCGGCGCGGGCCGACGGCTATGCGACCGCGTCCAACAAAGAAACGTTCTTCTCGGATTGCGATGTCATTTCGCTGCACATGCGATTGGTCGAGGCGACCCGGCACATCGTCAAAGCCGCCGATTTGGCCCGCATGAAGCCGACGGCCTTGTTGGTCAATACCAGCCGGGCGCCGCTGATCGAGCCCAGCGCCCTGGTCAACGCGCTCAAGCTCGGCCGTCCCGGCATGGCCGCCGTCGATGTCTACGAGCAAGAGCCGGTGCGCGATGCGGCCCATCCGTTGCTGGATCTGCCGAATGTCGTCTGTACGCCGCATATCGGCTACGTGACGCGCGAAGAATACGAAATACAGTTCGTCGATATTTTCGATCAGATCATCGCCTATGCGGCGGGAACGCCGATTAACGTGATCAATCCGGACGTGCTGAAGGCGCCGCGTTGAAAGGCGAGATCGTCACCGTCAACGACGTCAGCCAGCTGCTGTCGGTCTGGCGCAAGAAGGGATGGATCTATCCGGACTGCGAGCCGGGCCGCCTCACCTGCCGGCCGCGGCAGCGTCAGGCGCTGCTGCATTGGGTCAACGACAACCGGAAAATTTGAATCCTAGGCCGGCTCCAGTCCCTTGGCTTTGAAGACGTTCTTTGCCGCTTGGGTGACGAGAAACTCGATCAGCTTGCGCCCGGCCTCGGGATTATGCGCGTTCGCCGGGATTGCAGCCGTGAACGGCGTAACAGCCTGCAATGCCGCCGGTAGCGGCCCGACGAAATCGACGCCAGGCACGGCCTTGAGCTCGGCGATCTGCTGTACGCCCATTTCGGCCTCGCCGCGCTCGATGATGAGTCCGACCAATCCGGTGACGCCGCCGGCACCGTATCTGACTTTGGTGGCCATCGCCTCGGCAATGCCGAGGTCCTGGAAAACCTTCGCCATGTGCGCACCGCTCAAGCCCGCGCCGACGGGCTTGCTGACGGCGACCGATTTTGCCGAAAGCAACGCTCGTTTGAACGCTTCGACCGAGGAGATATCCGGCTTCGGCGTGCCGCGCTGCACGGCGACGCCGAGCGACGAGCACGCGACATCCACCAAGCTTCCGGCCAGGACCTTGCCGCTTGCGATCATGGCATTGGCGGCGGCGGTGGTGAGCACCGCGACGTCCGCCTCCTCGCCCCCGGCGAGCCGCTTTTCGATCTGCACCGAGGGCCCGAAGTTCGCGGTCACGTGAATGCCGGTTGCCGCTTGAATCTGCGGCGCCAGCTCCTCGAACACGGTTTTCATCGCGGTCGTGGCCAGTACTTTGACGTCGGTCATTGCGAAGCTCCTTCAGATAACGCCCGGAATCCAGCGTTTGACGCGGCGGCAATAGTCTGCATACGGCGCGCCGAACTGCTGCAACAGTTTTTTCTCGTCGCGGCGCACGCGGACGTGAAACCACATCACGTTGACGAGCAAGATGAGGAGCGCGAGCCACGATCGGAACGTGATCGCTAAGCCGGCTATGAAGATGAGGTGGCCGAGATACATCGGATTGCGCGTATACCGGTACGGGCCGTCGGCGACGATCCGTACCGGCGGTCGCTCGAGTCCTGGTCCGCCGCCGCCGCTGCGCCAGCGATAGCTGCCCACCAGGCGATATTGCAGATAGCCCCAGATCAATAGCGGTACGCCCCAGGGCATGAAGCTGAGCGTACCGGCGCGGCGGATCAATTCGAAAGCAACGACAGCGACGGGATAGACGACGAATGTGCGCACTGGGGTGCGTCGCAGCCAGCACCACGGGCGCCATCCGGCCGATTGCAGCCTGGCGGCTTCGGCTTCCGGAACGATACTGGGTTCGCTCATGCCCGATTGTCTCGCGCCAGCGAACTTGCGTCCATCCTGGCGTGCCGGTGAACGGCGCCGTGAGCTTTGCGGCGGCAAGCATCAACTCTGTGTGAATTAGGCCGGTTATTGTAACCAAATGACCCGCGGGCCCGTAACTCTGTCCGTGAAATTGCGGTACAAGGTGCAACCGCGATCGGGACCCGCCTTGTCGCACGACCCAGGAAGACAAGACCATGCTCACACGCAGAGGGATCTTCTACGCCGGCGCGGCCGCTCTCGCGGCGCTTGGGCTGGATCGTCTGGTCCGGCCGCGTAGCGTCAAAGCCGCGACGCCGCCGCATCCTTATGAAGTGACCCACACCGATGCGGAGTGGCGCAAGCTGCTTACACCGGCGCAATATAATGTGCTGCGCCAGGACGGCACCGAAATGCCGTTCACCAGTCCGCTGCTGAAAGAGCATCGCAACGGCACGTTCGCCTGCGCCGGCTGCGATCTGCCGCTCTACTCCTCGAAGACGAAATTCGACAGCGGCACCGGCTGGCCGAGTTTTTGGGCGCCGCTGCCCGGCGCGGTCGACGAAGCGACCGACAGCACGTTCGGCATGGACCGAACCGCGATCTCCTGCCATCGCTGCGGCGGCCATCTCGGCCACGTGTTCAACGACGGCCCCAAGCCCACCGGCCTGCGCTATTGCATGAACGGCGTGGCGCTCAAATTCGAGCCGGCGCCGGCGGGATCGAACTCGTAATCTGAGTTGATCCGAGCGCAGCATTAAAGCCGGGACGGCGCGTGGCCGATCGGCTCGTCACGAATGTCGCCTCTAAACGGACCGCAGCGGCTTACGCCAGCGGCTCTTTCATGACATTGCCGTTCGCTTCGATGAACCACCGTTCGCTGGCGAACGGTTTGCCATCGAGCCGCGCCGCCATCCACTCGGCCTGGTACTCGCGCGGTTCGGGCCCGCGCTCCGTCGCCGTGGTCAAGGCGATGCTGTGGTTGCCACCCTCGTAGACGAGAAGCTGCTTCGATCCGCCCAGCGCCTTCATGAACGCTTCGGTGTATTCGAGCGGGCAGAGCTGATCGTACTCGCCGCAGGCGATGATATAGGCGCCTTTGACTTTCTGCGCGTAGCCGTTCCAGTCGATGGTTGTCCGAAACTCGTCGAATTCGCGCTCGTCGGTGATGCCCGACATGAACATGAAACGCTTCTTGAAGGTCGGCGAGGCGCGGTTGAAGATCGTTTCGCCACCGGGCTCATAGCATGTGCCGACTACGGCGCAGGCTTTATAGCGGGGGTCCGCCGCCATCATGATCGCGGTGAAGAACGAGCCGTAGCTCACGCCGGTCATGCCGATTTTATCGGCATCCAGCTCCGGCCGCTTGACCAGCCAATCGGCCACCGTCTTGGCGGCTTCCGCCCAGCCCGGGACATCGACATAGATGCCGCGGAGCGGCGGCTCCCAATAGCCCGGTCCCTCGAAGGCAAGCACCGCGTAACCGCGCTGCATCCAGGTGTCGTTATAGAGCGCGACGGAACGCTCCTTGAATCCGTCCATGCCGGACACGGCAACGATCACCGGCACCTTGACGCTACTTTGGTAGTAGCCCGGCGGCAAATGCAGAATCGCGGGCAGCGTTTTGCCGCGATAGGGCAACTCGACCCACTCGATATGATGATCGGCCAGTCCGGCGTATTTGTCGAAGTTCTCGCGCTTCTTGCGGTTGAGCGCGATCAGCTTGTTGTCGACCTCGTCGATCGTCCACATCGCCGAGGCCCAATAATTCGCGGCGAGATAATAGTTGTCGCGCGCCAAAATTTTATCGCCGTTGCGTTCGGCCGCCTTGGCGGCCGCTTCGCGTTTTTTCGCCAGCACCTCGAACGCCGGACCGATATCGACGAGCCGCTTCACCCGCCGGCGCACTTCCGCCATGTCCGGCACGGCGGCGGCGCCGCCGGCGCGGATCGCGACCGCCGTGTGGCTCTGATCCCAATCAATGCCATTGGCCTGGATGACGTTGTCGAGCACCCAGCGCTGTTCGTCGAAACGTTTAACGATGGGTTCGCCCTTGGGTGCGCGGTGCGACCAGTCGCGCGTACCGGCGGGGGCGCCGGACTTCGCCTCGGGCGTTTGCGCCGCGGCGGGCGCGGCCGCGTTGGCCGCCGCGCCAACGACGGCGGCCAGCGAGCCGGAGTGCAAAAACGTACGGCGGTCCATGATGCTCCTCACTGACGCGCTGCGAGCGGCGGCCATCGTAATTACGTTCCAACCTTCAGTTCGGCGACAAGCCCGCGCAAGGCCGCAACTGTGCTCAACGGCACGATGCGGCCGGTGCGCGGATTTTCTGACGGGATACCCTCGATCGTCATCGAAAATCGCGCGGTGTCGGCATCGACCTCGATGTGATGGGTGTTGCGATCGAGCGCCGGATCGGCCCAGATTTCGAGCCGCGTCTTGTCAGGTCCGATACCGGCGAGGCTGAGCGCCACGGCCACGTTGACGTTGGCGGGAAATCCGCGCGCGCCCTCGCGCGCCGTGCCGTCGAACACCTTGCGCGCGGTGTTGAGGCCTTTGAGCGAAATGCCGCGCGCCACCAAATAGGGCGCGCCGTCGAGTCCGTTGGGCGGCTTGCGCGTGATCATGGTGACCGAATGGATAGTGCCTTCGGCGGCGGCGCGCACCGCGTCGAGCCCGATCAGCGCCCCGGTCGGCACCAGAATGCGCGCCCCGGTCTCCTTCGCCCGCGTCGCCAGATCCCAGTTTTCCAGAAGCTGGCCGACAGACAGCGGCATGAACAGCTTGCCCCGCTCGATGACCGATGACGCCACGGCACGGAACATCGCCGGCGGCAGGCACTCGACCACCACGTCGCAGCTTTGCGCCAGCTCTTCGGCGGGAACGAGCGCGATGCCGCTGCCGACCTGCGGCAGGTTGCGCTGAGCCTTCTGCTTATCGCGCACGGAAACGGCGGCAAGGACGAGGCCGGATATTCCGGCCTCGATGCGCCGCGCCACTTCAAGCCCGACGGCGCCTAACCCCGCTAGCCCAACCTTGAGAGGCTCTCTCGCCACGTCGCTTCCCCTACCTAGTAGCCGCCTGCGCGGCGCTATACAGTTCGTGTCTATGCGCCAGCCAATAATCACGCAACATGGCTGCAGCAGACGGCCGGTCGACCGCCCATGACAAGCAAAAGTCCGAGATCTTTCATGACCAATGTCAATCCCAATACTTTCACCACGCGGCCCGAGATCGAAGGCACGTTCGGCGTGGTGACCACGACCCATTGGATTGCGACCGCCGTCGGCATGGGGATCTTGGAGCGCGGCGGCAACGCGTTCGACGCCGCCGTGGCCACGGCGTTTACGCTGCAGGTGGTCGAACCGCATCTCAACGGGCCGGGCGGCGACGTGCCGGTCATTCTTTACGACACGCGCCGCGGCAAGCCGGAAGTGATCTGCGGCCAGGGCGTGGCGCCGGCGGGCGCGACAATCGCGCATTATCGCAGTGAAGGCCTCGATCTGGTGCCCGGCACCGGACTGCTTGCCGCCTGCGTGCCCGGCACCTTCGAAACCTGGATGATGCTGCTGCGCGACTACGGCACGATGAAAGTCGCCGACGTGCTGGCGCCCGCCATCGGTTACGCGCAGAACGGCCATCCGCTGCTTGAGCGCACCAACGCCACGATCGGCACGGTAGCGCAGCTTTTCCGCGAGTACTGGCCGACCTCGGCCGCGGTGTATCTGCCGAACAATGACGTGCCGGCGACCGGATCGCTGTTCACCAACAAGACGCTGGCGGCCACCTACAGCCGCATCGTCAAGGAGGCCGAAAGCGCCAGCGGCGACCGCGTTGCGCAGATCGAGCATGCGCGCAAGTCGTGGTCGAGAGGGTTTCGTCGCCGAGGCCATCGACCGCTTCTGCCGCACCCAGGAGATCATGGATACGAGCGGGAGGCGGCACCGCGGCGTGCTCACCGCCGACGACATGGCGCGCTGGACGCCGCACATCGAGGCGCCGCTCACCTACGAGTATCGCGGTTGCACCGTGTGCAAGACCGGACCCTGGGGCCAGGGGCCGGTGACGCTGCAACAGCTCGCGCTGCTCAAAGGCTTCGATTTCGATGAGCTCGATCCGACCGGACCGGATTTTATCCACTTCATTGTCGAGTGCTCGAAGCTCGCCTACGCCGACCGCGAGGTCTTTTATGGCGATCCCGACTTCGTCGAGGTGCCGATGGCGACGCTGCTCTCCGACGCCTACAACAACGAACGCCGCAAGCTCGTCACCGACAAGGCCTCGCTCGAATTGCGGCCCGGCTCGATCGAGGGGTTCGGCGCAGTGATCAAACTGCGCCGCGAGTCCGACGCGATGGCGGCGGGCGCAGGCGAACCGACAGTAGGACGGCTCGGCGCCGGCGAGCCGACGGTCGGGCGGCTCGGCAACACGCGCGGCGACACCGTGCATTTCGACATCGTCGATCAGGCGGGCAACATGATCTCGTCGACGCCGTCGGGCGGCTGGCTGCATTCCTCGCCGGTCATTCCCGAGCTCGGCTTTTGCCTCGGCACGCGCGCGCAGATGTTCTGGCTCGAAGAGGGCCATCCGGCCGCGCTCGGGCCCGGCCGGCGGCCGCGCACCACGCTGTCGCCGACCATGGCGCTGCGCGACGGCGAGCCGTATCTCGCCTGGGGCTCGCCCGGCGGCGACGGTCAGGATCAATGGATCACGCAATTCTTCATGCGCCATGTCCATTGCGGCATGAACCTGCAAGAGGCGATCGACGCACCGGCCTGGCATAGCGAACATTTCCCGAGTTCGTTCTGGCCGCGCACGGCGCGCCCCGGCGTCCTCGTGCTCGAAGGCCGCGTGCCGAAAAAGACCGTCGACGAACTGGAACGCCGCGGCCACATCGTCGAGCGCGGGCCGGACTGGTCGGAAGGCCGCCTCACTGCCGCCTCGCGCATCGGCCGCCGCCGCCGCGCCGCCGCCAATGCACGCGGCATGCAGGGTTACGCGGCGGGACGTTAGTGCGCTCATCGTCCGCGAAGGCGGAGCATGACAGATGATTACGCCGCCACGGTGCCGAGAAATTCCTCGACTTCGCTGCGCAGTTTTGCCGTCGCTTCTTCGACTTGCTCCGAGGCCGTGAGCATGGTTTGCGCCGAGCTGAGCGTCTGCGTGACGCCGCCGGCCACGTCGGCAAGCGCCGCGACGATTCCCTTGGCGCCGGCGGCAGCGCTGGCGACGTTGTGCGAAATTTCGCCGGTGGCGGCTTCCTGCTGTTCCACCGAGCCGGCCACTTCGGTGGTGTAGTAGTTGATGTCCTGCATCCGCTGGGTGATGGCGCGGATCGCGGTCACCGCATTACTGGTGCAGCTCTGCACCGAAAGGATTTCGCGCGTGATCTCCTCGGTCGCCTTGGCGGTCTGCACGGCGAGCGATTTGACCTCGGAGGCGACCACGGCAAAGCCGCGCCCGGCCTCGCCGGCGCGCGCCGCCTCGATGGTGGCGTTGAGCGCCAGCAGGTTCGTCTGCCCGGCGATGTTCTGGATGAGCTTGACCACGTCGCCGATCTTCTGCGCCACCTGAGCGAGCGCCGCGATATCATCGTTGGTGGCGTTAGCGTCGGCGGCGGCGCTGCGCACCACCTCGTTGGCCTGCGCAAGCTGACGGCTGATCTCCTGGATCGAACTGGTCAGCTCCGCTGCGGCGGTGGCCGCGGTTTCGACGTTGACCGAGGCCTCGTTGGAGCCGTGCACCGCACCCTCGGTGCGCTGCAGCGTATAGTCGGACGTGGCCAACAGCGTCTTTGCCGCCGCCTTCATTGCGGTTGCGCTTTGACCGACGGTTTTGAGCACGCTTTCGACCCGCTCGCGGAAAGAAGAGATCGCCGTGTCGATGGCGCGGCGGCGCTCCTCGCGCTGGCGCAGCGCATCGCGCTCCTTCTCTGCAGACAATTGCTCAGTTACGTCGGTGTGCGTCGCCAGCCAGCCGCCGCCCCTGATGGGCCGGCCGACCAGCGAGATGATGCGTCCGTCCTTGATCTCGATCGTTTTCGTTTCCGTGCGCCCTTCGGCCACCTGCTTGAGGCATTCGGCAACGTAGGCGTCCGGATCGCCGGAGAAGGTGCCCGCGGCCGCTCGCTCAATGAGGAGATCGTACAGCGGCGTGCCACGCCGCCCAGTTTCCGGCCGCAAATGATACATGTCGATATAGCGTTCGTTGCACAAAATGAGCCGCGCGGCGCCGTCGAACATGCACAGGCCCTGCGTCATGTTATTGAGCGCGATCCTGACCAACCGGTACTTGGCGCGTACGCGGGCGATCACGACAAGGCCCGTGAGCGTCGACGCGGCGAGCGCAAAGATTATGCCCATGACGACGCCCGACACCGGAGCCGGCGCGTCGCTCAGCGCTAGGACGAGCCAATGGGCGCCGAAGAGTATGAATCCGGCAACTCCCACGGCAAATCCTAAGACTCCACCTAGCGCAACCAGCGCCCCACGGCGGCTTGTCTTCGATAAATTTGCGGAAAAAGGCATCGCCGGTGCCCCGAAATTAATCGCAGCAAGCTAGTCGCCCAATTCAATCAGATTGAAGGGTAGAGGTGCTTGAGTTTGATGCGTGCATTTGAGGTTGTGAAGTGCCAATCAGCCTTGGTGTGATTTGTATTGCGGTCTTTTTCCCAAGCGGCGATTTCGTCGATGAGGGTTTGCTTATCGGGTATGCGGCGGTCGAGACACTGAGACGATAGGACGCCGAGTTCGGACTCGGCAAGATCCAGCCAGCTGCCGTGTTTCGGCGTGTAGTGCCATTCGAAGCGCTCGACCAGGCGCCGGGCTTCGGCGGCCGGGAACGCCTCATAGAGGGAAGCTTTGCTGTGGATGTTGAGGTTGTCCTGGATCAGGACAATGACCTTGGCGCTGGCGAAGTGAGTATCGGCGAGGTCTTTGAGGACATGGGCATAATCCACGGCGGTGTGGCGGTCTGTGACCTTGACGTGACGCCAGCCTTCGAGCGGGGCGAACATCATGAAGAGGTTGGCGGTGCCGTTGCGCTCGTACTCGTAGTCGCAACGGGCCGGGCGGCCCGGTTTCATCGGGATCGGCACGCGTGTCTCGGCAATGAGTTGCTTTGAGGTCTCATCCAGGCAAACCAGCGGTCGATTGGGATCGCGCGGTCGCGTGTAGACGGCCAGCACGTCTTCCATCGCGGCCACGAACGCGCTGTTGGCTTTGGGCGGAATGACCCATTGTTCGCGGCGATGGGGCTTGAGAGTGTTTTTTAAAACCCGACCGATCGTGCTGTCGCTGGCGCGATCAACGATGCTGAGTTCCACCACCTTGCGTTCCAGCAACCGCAAGGTCCAGCGTGCCCGTCCCTTGGGCGGTTTGGAGCACGCCAGGGCAATCAGCTTGGCTTCCTTCTCGCCATCAAAAATCGGCGCAACTGCCGGCGTCGCACGTTGCTTGCGGCTCAACACCGCCGCAAGGCCCTCTTCAACCAATTGCTTGCGCACCCGGTAAACCATGGAGGCGCTGGTCTCCATGGCCGCAACGATCTTGCTGTCGCTCCAGCCATCGCCGGCTTCCGAGATATCCGCCTTCAACAAAATCCGCGCCTTCAGCAGCCGCCGCGCGGGGTTTTTCCCTTTTTAAATCAACGCTTCCAACTGCTCGCGTTCTTCCGCGCTCAACCGCACAACATATCTCTTCACAGATTTCTCGCGCCTCGCCATAGTCCCCTCCGTCGCTCGCACCCAGGACGGAAGCAAATCATCAATTCCTTTCAAATTGGTTGAAGCGACCGACTAGGCGCGAACCCGTTGTTTTGAAGTTAAGGACGGCTGAACTATTCCTTAACAAATGCTGAGCTGGCTGCAGCGCAGGCCGGTGGGGAAAAATCGGCCGTAGCCGACCGGCTCGACGCGGACGCTTCGACGACGGGCGTTTCATGCTTCCGACACTTTTGCGGCGGCAATCTTGTCGTCGACGGGGGAATTATCCATGATACGGCCATCGGCCGCCGCATTCGTTTGCGGCGTCGTTATCGGCGTGGCTGCGCTTGCCGGCTGCGCGAGCGACAATAATCCGCCGTCCGGCTTGCCGAGCTTCTATCAAAGCCTGGCGACCGCCGACGCCAAGCTCGATGTCAACGCCGCGCAGTCGATGATTTCGGGCTACCGCGCCAATAACGGCCTTGGGTCGGTCAGCATCGATCCGGAATTGATGAAGCTCGCAGGTGAGCAGGCGCACGTTATGGCGGCGCGTGATAAGCTCGATCACAGCATCTGGCGTCCGTTCCAGGAGCGCATCCAGCAGTCGAGCTTCGACGCCGCAGTCGCGGTGGAGAACATCGGCGCCGGCTATCACACGCTGGCGGAGGCCTTTTCCGGCTGGCGCGATTCGCCGCCGCACCGCGCCAACATGCTCAACCCGCAGGTGACCAAGATGGGCATCGCCGCCGTCTATGCGCCGCAGTCGAAATATAAGGTGTTCTGGTCGCTCATTCTTGCCAGGCCGGACGCGCCGCAGGGCTGACTGAGCTTATACCGAGGGCAGCGCTCACTTTTATTGCAACAGCTCGAACATCTCGCGCCCGTAAATGCCCCGCGCCTCGTCCAACAACGGCACGACGGCTGAGCGGAATTGATCGTGTTCATCGGCCGTCAGTTCGGTGATCTCGCACCCCTCCGCTAAAATCGCGGCGCGCGCCTCGCGGTCCTCCTCGATCGCAAGCTCGCGCTGAAAGGCGACGGCGCGTTTGATCGCTTCGCGCATGGCCTGCTGCGAGATCCGCGGGCCATGCGTCGAAGGTCGGGCGGTGCAGAAAAATCGGCCGCGAGATGTAGAAGTGGTTCGTCACGGTGTGGAAATGATGAAACTTGTGCACGCCGTAGGTCACGGTGTTGGCGAACGGGATTTTCCTGCGCGTCGATGGTGCCGGCCTTGATGCCGGCGATCGCCTCGGTCAAATCGCAGCGGATCGGAATGGCGCCGAGAAGTTCGAAGGTTCTTGCCTGCACCTCGCTCGGCAGCACGCGAATGCGCATGCCTTTGAGATCGGCCGGCACGCGCACCCGGCGCAGTCGGTTGGAAATCTGGCGAAAGCCGTTCTCGAACTAGCCGAGGATGCGGTAGTTCACGCGTTCCTCGATTTTCTTCGCGAGAAAACGCCCGAGCGCGCCGTCGATCGCCGCGCGAGCGTCGTCCCTTCGCTCGAACAGAAACGGCAGATCGACGAAGCCGAGTTCGGGAACGCGATCGGTCAGATAGCTCGACGACTGATAGCCGAGCGTGAGCACGCCGTCCTCGACCAGCCAGAGAATCTCCTCGGCGCGATAGCCGAAATCCATGATGTTCCAGACGTACTTAACGCTGACGCGGTCGCCGAATTTCTGCTCCAGCGCGTCGCCAATGAGCTTGAGCGCACGCGAAAACGAGTCGTCGGCGGACCATAGCCGCCCATGCGGATGGTGATCGGATCTTCATGAATTCCTTCCTGGCGGCACAATGCCACGGGGAAGATGCAGGCGAAAGTCGATGATGGAAGCTAACGAGCGAACAGTCCGCGAATGCGTTTGGCGGCAACGATCGCCGCGCCGCGTATCCGTTCCAACCGCTGGGCTTGCACAAAAGGCGCCTGCGGGCGCACCGCGATCAAAAGATCGTGGAGCGGCAATCGCTCGCTCCAGCTGCGATTCATCACGGCGTGATCGGCGGTCGCGCAGGAATCGGCGCGCGCGATGGTGAGGTCCCCGGCGAGTTGCTCGGTCACCAACGCGGTGAGCATGACGCCGGGCGCAAAGCGCGCCCACGCCTCGTCATAGGCGATCTTCCAGAACCAGGCGCCATCGCCGCTGCGCAGCGTGATCGCTGCGGCGATCGGTCGGCCATCGAGCAGGATGCGATCGATCGCGACCTTATGCTCCGCGGCGAGCGCAGCGACGGCCGACGTCATGAAATCGCGGACGTCATCGTCGCAGGCCGCCGCGGTGCCGGCCTTTCCTTTCCAGCCGCTCGCCTCGAGCGCCAGGAAATCTTCCATGGCCGGCGGCGATATCGGGGGGCTCGGTCGCGGCCGTGAACAACAGCGCGCCGGCTTCGCACAGGCGGCGCACGGTGCGGCGCAGCTCCCTGTACCTGCGCGCACCGAGCGCCTGCTCGACGTAAGACGACCGCTCGCCATCCGGTGCGAGCAACGCGCGCTTATGCCGGTTGAAATCGGCAGTCGGCATCTGCGCGCGCCGGAAGACCGCCCGCAGAGCCGCCGCGAACGGGCCGTCCTCGGGCAGAAACGGCATCAGCATCAATCCGGGCAGCCGTGCGTCGCCGGCGAGATGCGCGAGCCAGGCGGCAATGACCGGCTCGGCCGCTTCGCGCTCGACGAGCGGCACGCCGAGCGGGGCAAACGCGATGCGTCCATCCGACCAGCACCGGCAGCTTGAACCCGTAGCGCCGCGTCTCGATGCGCGCCGGGAAAAAGCCGAGCAGCCTGCGCGGCGCTGGTGCCCGACCAAACCAGCACCGCGCCGGCATCGCGCCCGAATACCGGCGCGGCGGCAAGCGCGAAGGCCGGCTCGTAGAACACGTTGGGCATCAGCGCGCGGGCGGCCAGCTCACGCCACTCGTCCGCAATCGCGTTCAAGCTGCGAAAGCGCGCGCCACTCGACGGCAAACGAGTCGATCGCATAACGATCGGCGACGGCGGCGCGCCGCGCGCTGGCGATCGCCGCCGCCGTGTCCGAGAACATGCGGCGCGTGCTCGGTCGGCGCTTTGACCGTCATGAGCGCGCCTCAGCGACCCTTGCGCCCGCCGAAAATAAAGCAGTGCAGTCCGAGCCGGAACTTGGCGACGAAGAACAGGCTCGCCGACTCGCACACCAGCGTGATCGCGTTGGCGATCGGCGGCGCCGGCAATCCCCAAACGCGGAATCAGCAAAAAGCACAAGCGCGATATTGAGCGCGAAAGAGCCGGCATAGATGAGCGCGCAACTGCGCCGCTCGCCGAGCATGTTGAGCAACCGCTCCGCCGGACCGACCGAGGCGCGCGCCAACAGTCCGATGGCGATGAATGAACATCAGATAATAGCCGGAGACGAATTCGTGGCCGAACATGCGAAGCAGCGGCCGGCCGAGCGCGAGCAGCACCAGGACCGAACCGAGCGACGGCCAGAACGTCATCCGCACCGCGACGGCGAGGAATATCGGCAAGCCGCTTGCGGTCGCCGGCGACGTGATATTCGGCGAATTTATGCGCCAGCGTCTGCGCCACCGAAAAGTAGATGAAGGCGACCAGCGCCATCGTCTTGGCGGCGGCGTAATAGATGCCGACCTCGTTCGGCGGACGGAACAGCTGCAGCACGATCACGTCCGCATAGGTGAGCAAGCAGATAAAACGCCTCGACCACGAAGATCGGCGCCGAGGTCGAAAGCCAGGAGCGCACCGCATAGGCCTTGGGGCCGGGCTCGACTACCTTGGCCAGCCGCCGATTGAGCACGACGAATTGTCCGATGGTGACGCCCCACAGCGGACGACCGCGGTGAGCGTCGCGGTCACCGCATTCATCGGCATGCCGAACACAAAGGCGCAGGCCGAGCAGCGCCAGCAGCAGCGATTTGCCGCAGCACGTAAGCAGGGCTGAGCCCGAGATTGACCCAGTCGTAGGAGCGCGCGATTCCGCTTTGCACCTGCGCCAGTCCGCAGATCGGCAGCGCGGCGCAGGCGAGATAAAGCGGCACGACGGTGTGGCGGCGATGTGCGGCGAGGCAAGCTTGACGAGTGCCGCTGCGGCGGCGGCGATCGACGTCGCAATGATCGCGGCAAGCCAGCGGCTGCCGCGAAGAAAGCCGCGCAACAGCGCGAAGTTCTTGAGTTCGGTGTATTCGGGGATGAAGCGCTGCGAGGCCGAGCCGAGACCGAGATCGACCATGCCGCCGAGCAGCAGCACCCAGGTCCATACGTAGACATAGATGCCGAACTGGAAGCCGCCGAGCCAGCGCGCCAGCGCGATCTGCGACACGAAGGCGACCAGCGCGCTGGCGACGCGGATGAGAAAGGCGGCGCCGGCAAGCCGACGCGCCAGCGAAGAATCGCTGCCGTCGGCGAACAGAACGCGCAACGCACGCCGATCGTGCCGGCGAAGTTAAGCGAGGCACCAACGCCACAAACAGACGCGAACGCGACGCGTGCTCGGAACCGATCGATGCCACAACGACCTCTGCGCCGCCGTCGGCGGGAGACGGGCGGCACACGTTAGCAAGGAAGCGTTAAGAATAGGTTGGACGAAATTAACAATTGCTTGGGGATTTCATAAACGACTCAAGCCGGAACCTTCTCGGCGGCCGTCGCCACGGCGGCAAGCGCAGCCGCAACGATGCGGCGTTCGTCCGCGCCAAGCGGGCGCTGCGGCGCGATCGGATCGCCGACCTCGTAGCCCTGCAATTCCAGCGCCGCCTTGATGCAGGCGGCGAGATTAAATCGCGCGAACGCTTCGTTGATCCGCCACAGCTCGCGCTGCAATTCCATTGCCTGCGGCCATTGCCCGGCGCGGCAGAGTTCATAAAGCCGCACGCTTTGCCGCGGAATGACGCAGGCCGGGCCGGCCATCCAGCCGACGCCGCCGATCAGCATGACGGCGGCCGGAATGTGCGCCGAAGCCGAAAAGACCTTCAGCCGCCCGCAGCGGTTCATGATCGACAAGCAGCCGGCCGGTATTGGTCGAGGCGTCCTTGATGTAGCGGATGCGCGGATGCTCGGCGAGCCGCGCGATGACGTCGAGCGACAGATCGGTGCGCTGGAATTGCGGATTGGTATAAAGCACGACCGGCACGTCGACGGCGTCGGCGATGGCGCGGAAATAAGCTTCGACCTGCGCCTCGGCGAGCGGGAAATAGGATTCCAGGATCGCCAGGATGCCGTCAGCGCCGAGCTTGGCATAAAGGCGCGCCTGCGCCACCGCATCCGCCGTGGCGGTCGAAGCGACACCGGCGACCACCGGGACGCGGCCGGCAGCCGCTTCGATGGTCGCGCGCACGACGGCGGCGCGCTGCTCGTTATTGAGATAGGCGAACTCGCCGGTCGAGCCGAGCGGGGTGAGCCCGTGAACGCCGGCGGCGATCAGATCGCCGGCGAGCCGTCCCGAGCACGCCGCTCTTGACTCGGCCTCCGCCGTCGACCGGGAGACACCAGATAAGGAAACACGCCGTGAAATTCGGTCATTTGCTGATCCTGTGCGGCGGCGCGTTGAAGATTCGACAGCAATTCAGTTCGGCTTATACCGCGCCATCGCGTCGCTCCAGACCTTCGTCCGGTCGTCGTCGAAGACCAGCGCCGGATCCTCGGGCACGGCATCCCAGGCGCCTTCGCGCAGCTCGTCGTCGAGCTGCAGCGGCGCCCAGCCGGCATAGCCGAAGGCGACCAGGCTTTGGCGCGGCCCTTTGCCGAGACCGATGTCGCGCAGAATCTGCGGGCCGCTGGTGAGCGCCACGCGCCCATCGATGTCGATCGTGTCGTCGCCATGATAGTCGGCGCTGTGCAGCACGAAGCCGATTTGCGGATCGACCGGGCCGCCGAAAAAGAGCCGCACGTTGCCGCTCACCCCGCTCGCATCGGCGCCGAACGCCTGCAAGCAGCTTGCGATCGGGCGCTCGCCGAGCGGCCGGTTGATGACGATGCCGAGCGCGCCGTCCTTGTTGTGCTGCGCCACCAGGATGACCGCGTGCTCGAACGGCGGACCGCTCAGGGCCGGCTGTGGCGATCAACAGCTGGCCGGCGACCGAGGTCGCGCCGGATACGTTCGGCGATGTCGGCGACGGCAGCGCCGCATGCAGCACGCCGGCCGACAACACGATCGCCGCGGCGGCCATCAACCAACGCATGGAGTTCCGTGCAACCACGAGCACCTGCATCAGACGGCAGAGGACAGATGACGGACACGGATACTTGGCGCACGGTCAAGTCCCTCATCCGTCATCAGTCGTCCGTCGTCGCGGCATTTCAAACAAACTGCACCGCAATGCCGCCGAGCTGGCCGAAATCGGCGTGCAGCGTATCGCCCTTGCGCGCAAACACGACGCGCGTGAACGAGCCGGCGAGGATCAGATGGCCGGGTTCGAGCGTCACCCCGTGCTGGCCGAGCTTGTTGGCGAGCCAGGCCACGCCGAGCGCGGGATGGCCGAGCACGCCGGCGGCGACGCCGGTCTCCTCGATCTCGGAATTGCGGTACATGATGCCGCCGACCCAGCGCAGATCGACATCGAGCGGCCCGACCGGCCGGCCGCCGACGACGATGCCGGCGGCGGCGCCGTTATCGGAGACGGTGTCGAAGATCTTGCGCGGGTCCTGCAGCCGCGCGTCGACGATCTCGATCGCCGGCACGACGTATTCGGTCGCGCGCAGCACGTCGGTCAGGCCGATGCCGGGGCCGCGCAGCTTCTTGCCGAGGACGAAAGCAAGTTCGACCTCGACCCGCGGCAGGCAGAAATTCTCGTGCGGCACGCGCGCGCCGTCGGCGATCATCATGTTGTCGAGCAGGTGGCCGTAGTCCGGCTCGTCGATCTGCGAGGAGCGCTGCATCGCCTTCGAGGTCAGCCCGACCTTGTGGCCGATGAGCTTGGCGCCGGCCGCGATCTTGCGGTTCGCCACCTCGGTGGAGATCGCGTAGGCGTCCTCCATGGTGATGGCGGGCCAGGTCTTGGACAGCTGGACCGCCTGTTTGCGCTCTTTTTCCGCCGCCATGAGAATATCGGCGGCCTTGTTGCGATCGGCGTCAGACATCATGGCGGTGCAGAACCTTAAAATGACTGCTGGGAATTGCGAAATCAGTCGCAGGCGGCCATCAGGACGACGGTCTCCTCCGGACATTCGCCGGCGGCCGGCTCGCGGCCGGACATCCAGACCGCCGGCGGACAATTCTCGGAGGACTGAACGTTGACCGGATGTCCGTCGGCGAACCCCTTGCTGCGGCAGGCCTTGGCCGCCGCCGTCGCGGCAATCGGGCGCGCCGTTGGGCGCCAGTCGCAACGCTGATGGACCTCGATGAACCGCGTGCCCGGCAGACGAACGAGCGCGGTCGCGGCATCTCTTGGTCGCTTCCGCCGCGTGCTTCACCGCATCCTGGGTCGCCGTCTGGCGGCGCCGTTGCCGGCGCCGTTCGACTGTTCTTGGTCAAATCGTCAATTTTGCCGCGCGCGCTGTCCCACCAGCGGCCGAACGCGTAGATGAAGCCGGGCCTCTCGGCGGGGGGCGGCTGCAACGGAAACAGGCCGCGGGCCTGCGGCGCCGGCGTGGCGGAGCGCCGCCTGGGCGCCGGCGCCCGCCTGCATTGGGCTGCGCCGGCCGGCGGCTCGGCGTCCTGCGCAAGCGCAATGGCCGCCGGCGACAGCGCAGGCGCCAACAGCCACGCCGCCGCCAGCGCGCATAGCCCACGCGGTTCTGCAGAACGTCCGCCATGTCGAACTTTTCAGTGCTGTCCTTCATCGCCAACTCGTCGCGCCCACAGCCCATTGGGCGTATCCGAGGGCCAACGCACTCTCAGCCGCTTCCGATTCTGCCGGGCAATTTGGGCAGCGGCAAGATCAGAATTCCTGCTCCGCGCCGGCTACCAAGCTCTCGGCCGACGAGCTCGGCGCCGCCGTTTAGCGGCTGCGTCCGCTTGCATCTCGCGCCATCGCGACCAGACGAACCAGGCAAAGTCCGGCCAACAGCACGGCCACGACGACCGCATCGAACTCGTGGAACAGGCGGCGGAAGGTCGGATCGCTGTCCCAGCGCGCACCCAGCACCACACCCACATAGGCGAGCGCGAAGCACCAAGGCCACGAGCCGATGAAAGAATAGATCTGGAATTTCAGCATCGGCATCCGCGCCAGGCCGGCGGGAAAGGAAATGAAGGTCCGGATCACCGGCAGGAGGCGGCCGACAAAGACGGTGAGCGCCCCGTAGCGGGCAAAAAAATGCTCGGCGCGATCGAGCTCTTCGTGGCGGACGAGAACGTAGGCTCCCCAGCGTTCGAAGGCGCTGCGACCGCCATGCGCGGCCACCAGGTACGCGATCGTCGAGCCGACATTGCAGCCGATCGCGCCCGCCGTCGCCGCGCCGATCAAGCTGAATTGTCCGAGCGACACCAGATAGCCGGCGAACGGCATGATCACTTCGGACGGCAGCGGGATGCAGGCCGACTTGATCGCCATGAGAGCGACGACGCCGAAATATCCGGCGGCCGAAATCACCGCGACGACGAAGGACACGAGCGCCGAGAGGACGTGGTCGAGCATCGCTCAGCTATAGCCGGGACAGTGGCTGGGACGATGGGGAAATTGGCAGGATCAGCGGCGCTTGCGCGCGCGGCGGCCCTCGAGAACCACGATCTTGCGGCGGGCGGTGTCCTCAATCAGCTTCTTGGGCACCTTCTCGGCGATGCCGAGCAGCCGCTCGCGCCGGTCCATTTCCTTCCAAACGTCCTCGGGACGGATGCCGGTCGCGACCCACAGCACGACCAGATTGTAGATGAGGTCGGCGCTTTCCTTGATGACCGCGTCACGGGCGCCGTTCATGGCGTCGATGACGACCTCGACGGCCTCTTCGGCAAGCTTTTTCGC
>CAWFDQ010000017.1:0-895547 GCA_963814625.1 uncultured Alphaproteobacteria bacterium | reverse complement strand
AGCAGGGCGAATTCGAGGGCGCGCTGGCGTCGTTCTCGGGCCTGATGGACGACAGCCTGAACAACGTCGAGGCGCGCGCGCGCGACATTGGCGGCGTCATCGAAAAGACGACGCGGGAGACCGCCGATATCGTCGACGAACGCTTCGGCGCGGTGCGAACCGCCGCCGAGCAGGAGCGCGCCCGCACGGCCGCCGCGATGCGCGCCGCCTATGAGCAGGCCAATAAGGAACTCTCCAGCGTGTTCGCGGAGGCAAGCGAGAAGTTCAACGCCGCCGCCGGAGAAATCCGCGGCCTCGCGCAGGAGATTCACCGCGAGCTGGAGACGACGCGCGAGGAAGTGCGGCGCGGGGCGCAGGAATTGCCGCGCGAGACCGCCGAACAGGCGTCGGCGCTACGCCGCGTCGTCGGCGGTTTCCAGGTCAAGGCGCTCAACCCCCTGACCTACATCGTGGCGCGCTCGGGCCGCGTCTACGACATTGCCGAACCCGCCGGCGCGCCGGCCCGCCGCGCCTTCGAGCCGCCGCGCGCCGAGCCCCCGGCGCCGGTCCGCCGCGCCTTCGACGCCCCGCCGCGCCGAACCCCCGCGCGAGATGCCCTCGCCCCGACTTCGCGCGCATGGAGTCGCCAAGGACGGAGCCGGCGCGCGCGGAATTGCCGAGTTGGAGCCGTCGCGGTTCCGTCCGGCCGCGCCGCCCCCAGCCGCCGCGCCGTCGCGGCCCAGCGCCCTGCGTCCGTCGGCGCCGCGCGTGGAAACGGGGTTCGGCTGGCTCAGCAATCTGCTGGAGCGCGCCTCGGACGAAGGGCCGGCGCAAGCCGCGCCGCCGCGCGCGGCCGTGCCCGGCGGGCTGGACAATCTGACGCTCGACATCGCCCGCATGGTCGACACCTCGGCCGTCGCGGAATTGCGGGGCCGCGACCAGCGCGGCGAGCGCGAGGGCCTGTTCTCGCGCCGGCTTTACACCGTGCAAGGGCGCCAGACGCTTGAGGAAATCCGCCGCCGCTACAAGTCCGACCCGGACTTCCGTCGGGATGATCGAGCATTATCTGCGCAACTTCGAGGAGCTGCTCGGCGAAACTAATCGCAACGACCGCGACGGCCAGCAATCGCTCGATCTGCTGACCGGAGACGCCTCAAGGTTTACACCATGCTCGGCCACGCGGCGGGGCGGTTCGAGTAGGGAAAGATCTCCTTCTCCCACTTGTGGGAGAGGGTGGCCCGGCGTAGCCGGGGTCGGGTGAGGGGCCCGCGACGAGGCTGACACCTCCTCCCACTGAACCCTCTCTCATCCGACCCTTGCTAACGCAAGGGCCACTCCTTCTCCCACAAGTGGGAGAAGGAAGGGGGCTCGCTTCCCCTTTCGCTTCTTCTTATCGTCCGCGCAAAAGCTCTCCCGACGAGGCCGTCGGCCCCGCGCCGCCCGCGCGAGATGCCGCGAGAGCGACGACCCCCCGCCGCCCCAGCGCCCTCCCGCAACGCCGAAAGACAGGCGAGCCCTCGCGACCAGCGCCGCGACATCCCGCCCATCGGCCTGATTTCCATGACCTGAATGGATGATTGCGGAATTTGCAGATGAGGATGGTTTTCGAAAGATTTCGCCGCCTCTTCGTGCGATCGCGGCTTCCACGATCGAATATAGCACGATGTCATTCCTGAAGTCGGAAACGCCGCTCGCCGTCACGAGTTGCGTCTTCCCGCCGGCGTTCGTGTCGAGGATCATCCCGGCGTGATCCTTTGTCCACGCGCTCCATTCCCGCCATTAATTTCTCTTCTTCCGCCTTCCTCTTTTCCGGGGTCGATCTTCTTCCAGTCGTCCATCACGGCTGTCGGAATGAGATACATGACAATGAACTTCTTGCTGTCCGGACTGGTCATGGCGGTTCCTTTCGCTCGGGCTTGGGGCGGCTGTCGCGTAACTCTCTCCCCTTCTCCCGCCCCGCGACATAATGGAGCCGCGCCGCGTCCGGTTAAGGACGCGGACGCGCCGCGCCGGCCCCGCTTTCCTCGCGCTCGCGGGCTTCTTGTCGTCCGCGCAAAAGCTCTCGACGAGCGCCTGCATCATGCGGGAGACCTTGGGATTGTCGATGCGGTAATAAATCGTCTCCGAGACGCGGCGCGTCTCGACGAGGCCCGGCGCGCAGCCGCGCGAGATGCTGCGAGAGCGACGACTGGCCGAGCCCAGCGCCTCCTGCAACGCCGAGACCGACAGTTCGCCCTCGTTCAATTCGCACAGGATCATCAGGCGATGCCGGCTGGATCGCCTTCAGAAAGCTTTCGGCCTCAGCCGCCTTCGGCGCGAGTTGTTCCATGTCCATGCCGCCACGCCCATGCCGCCCGCGCGTCATATTATAGACATCTAATTTAGCCGCAAGAGAGGATTATCACGGGTTAGGCGCGATCGGGCGGGCGCGTCCTTCTCCCGCGAGCGGGACAAGGGATCCCGCTCCGAGTACTTCAACCCGGACGCGCGATGCGTTATGATGCTGTCATGATCGCGCAGCCGCCCCGTCCCGACGCCAGCCATCTCGCGCAACTCGGCGAGCGCTCGCGCGAGATTTTCCGGCTCATCGTCGATTCCTATCTCGCCTCGGGCGAGCCGGTCGGCTCGCGCCAGCTGTCGCGCCTGTTGCCGATGACGCTATTGCCGGCCTCGGTGCGCAATGTGATGCAGGATCTCGAGGAACTCGGCCTCGTCTACGCGCCGCATATCAGCGCCGGGCGGCTGCCGACCGAGGTCGGCCTGCGCTTCTTCGTCGATTCGCTGCTGCAAATCGGCGATGTCGAGCAGGACGAGCGCGCCGCGATCGAGGCTGAGGTGGTCGCGGCCTCGCGCGATCACGATCTCGAAGGCGTGCTGGCCGAGGCGACCAGCCTGCTGTCCGGCCTCACCCGCGTCGCCGGCGTCGTGGCGGTGGGCAAATCCGACGCGCGGCTCAAGCAGATCGACTCGTGCGGCTGGAGCCCGAGCGCGTGCTGGCGATCCTCGTCGCCGAGGACGGCTCGGTCGAAAACCGCGTGCTGCCGGTGCCGCGCGATCTGCCGCCCTCGGCGCTGGTCGAGGCGGCGAATTATCTCAACGAACGCATAAGCGGCCGCACGCTGCAGGAGGCGCGCGGCCGAGATCGACGCCTCGCGCCGCGCCGCCCAGGCGGAACTCGACACGCTGACGCGGCGCCTCGTCGAGGCGGGGCTGGCGAGTTGGGGCGGCGGCTCCGGCCGCCAGCTGATCGTGCGCGGACAGGCGCGGCTGCTGGAAGACCTGACCGCGCTCGACGATCTGGAGCGCGTGCGGCTGCTGTTCGCCGATCTGGAGACGAAGACCGAGGTGATCGACCTGCTGGAGCGCGCCGAGGAAGGCCAGGGCGTGCGGATTTTCATCGGCTCGGAGAGCAAGCTGTTTTCGCTGTCGGGCTCGTCGCTGATCGCGGCGCCCCTGCGCGACGCCAACAAGCGCATCGTCGGCGCGCTCGGCGTGATCGGCCCGACGCGCCTGAACTATGCGCGCATCGTGCCGATGGTGGAATATACGGCGAAGGTGGTGACGCGGGTGGTGGGGGGAGGGTGAGGGCGCTCCCATCGGCGATCGTCCCGACCGCCGACGCCCCATCGGTCACGTCTTTCGCCGGAATTGTTGACGTTCGCATGAAGCCCAGCGACGTTGTCGAAGCCTTCTCGGCCGAGCCGATCGAAGGAAATTCAACCAGCCTCACCATCAACTCCGCGGAGAAAAAGGGATAGGGCTATGACAACGGCGCTGCTCCGCAGGTCAGACCACGATGCGCCAATCGTTTGATTGACCATATAAAGAATTGGAAGATGCACAAGATAGAGGCTGTAGGAAATTCGTCCGAGCCAGATGGGGACGCTATGATTTTAAAACACTTCCGAATTTCTGGAGCCGAGCGCTCGCGCGATTGTCCCACGTCTCCGGCCTCACAAACATAATCAGCGGTGATTACTCCGATATTGCTTATGTCGTGACCCGACTTTAGAAGGCATACAGCTACAATCGTGAAGAAAACGATCTTCTTCCATCTTGGCTATTTTGCGAATTTCAGAGCCACGTTTTCGCGTTCAAGGGCTCGTAACGAACCTGCCGCATAAAACACGATGAAGAAACCGGTGGCTAAAAGCGAAGCAATGAATGTTGTTTCACCGGTGCTGGCTCATAAGCGTCCAGTTGTACAAAGAGATAATATCGTGCAACAGAGAGAAAACACTCCGTAATATATAACAGCATTCTGGCGGTATTTTATAACAGAAAGCAGGATAAGAGGAAAAATCGCCGAAATTCTTATCTCATGCACGAGAGACCAAATAACGCCATTTATTTCATTGCCATCTGTGATTCCTCCACAGCCCCAGATGCTTTGCGAGCGCAATGTATGGAATGTTTGGGTTGATTACGTCGTTCCGAAGAAAATCGGAACTCACGTCATGTCTGACCCCGATGGCGCGATGAAGTGCATAGCTGCATAAAATCACAAACACAAAAGCCGGAGAGACTTCGTAAAAATACGTTTTACGGCGAAAGCGGCGTATGACATCGGCTCTTTCTGCAATGAATAAGCCAGAACAAACCCGCTCAATACAAAAAACGTCAGGACCGCGGCGTGGCCAGCTAGCAACTTTCCCAGACTATAATGAGTAACATTTTCGATCGAAGAAAGCGAACAGTCAGGTCGGCATTATCGTTATCAGTGTCGCGAGCCAGCAATGATGTAGCATAACCACTATATGTGGCTACCCCACGAATTGAATTGAGATAGTTTAATCTTGTTTTCTCCATGCAACTATACCCCGTTCACGCGATAACCCGAAAATCCTTGGGTTAACGACGCGAAAGTTGTCGGTTACTGGAATCAGCCTATTTCCGCCAATTTTTAGGGACTTCGTTGCGCGGCCTTCGTATCCGAAGTTGACCAGACCGTCGATCCCGTCTTCTTCATAACGCTGAAAAAAGCCGAAACAATGTCTGGATCGCCTCGTCGTCCCGCAGCGGCGCCAACGCCCACGACCTTGTTGCGGAAATGCAACAGAACTTGAAAATATCACCTTTTTAACCATCCGTTACCCCGCGCCCCTTGCCAGGCCGGACCCGAAGTGTTTGAGCTTAAGCGGGAGAAGTCGCCCTGCGCTCTGGCCCTTCAAAGGGGGATTGAAATGAAAAGAGTTATCCTTTCGCGGCGGTGCTGGCGGCTCATGGGTCGGCTTCGCGCCGATCTTCCTTCGATGATGGCCCCGCCATCGGTCTTCGTCCCGCCGTCGCCGCCGTGGACCGGCGGTCATGTCGGCTTGACGCCGGCGGAACATGGACCGGCGACAGTTCGGTGACCATTTCGGTACTCCCGGATAAGCAGTCCCCGACGGCGCGGATGCCATTGGCGTAACCCCGCTTTCGGCGGCGATCGGGGCGGGCAGTGTGATTTCGGTCAATAACGCCGGCTTCATCGGCGGCGGCCAAGCCGGCTATAGCTATCAATTGTACGGTAGCCTGGCTGCCGCCTAGCGGCCGGACATACGGGGCCATCGTGGCACAAAGCAGCGTCGGAACGGCTCTTGGCGTGTTCCGTTTCATCCGCTGGCTTTTCATCTGGCGCGGACGCCGCGTCCGCTTTGGCGAGCCGGTCGCTCGACCATCTGGCGGGACTGTCCGAGGTCGCCTCTGACATTTGATTTACTCCGTCTCTGCTCGTTTATGGCACTGGCGGAGCTGGCGTACGGCGGGCAAGCGCCGATTTCAGCATCGTCGAGGCGATCACCGGCCGCTCTTGCGACCGCGGTCTATCCTCCGGCCTTTCGGCGCTCGAGTTTTCACAACACGCGCACAGGCTGGACCGCCGGCGGCGGCGTTGAGTGGATGTTCCTGCCGAACTGGTGCGCCAAGGTCGAAGTCCTTTATTACGATCTAGATCCGAAAGACGCTTATTTCCATCCTGGGCTGGGTTGAATGCGGCAGCACAGCCGTTTCCGGCGCCTTTTTTCACCTCCGCGGCCTTCTTCAACGGCGACAGCGGGGGCCGCGCCGGCGTGAACTGGCACGGAAGGGCCGCCCCGGTCTCCTCAATGTCGCGATGTATTTAACGCGAGCGGTTCCGCCTCGCGGCGTGCTTCAATCGAAGGAAAAGCCCGGCCGTGTGGCGGGCTTTAATCAACCGCCGCGACCTCGCCCCCGAATTGTGCGCGGAGTTCGCCCATGCTCGCGCGCAGCTTTACCGCCGGTCGCCCCAGCGCGCCCAGCCTTTTCGCGCGCCTGTGGCGAATAGCTCCAGAAACGACCCCGGCGAGCATAACTTCGATGATCTCATATTGCTCGTCGGGCTTGCGGCGTGTTCTCTCTTGCGCGTCGCGAGCAGATCGGCCTGTCGCCGGCCGGGGCTAGCGTGCGCGCGTTCTTGAAGCGCTGTTCGCTAGATTGCGCGAGTCGGCGGCGGCATATACGAAAGACAGAAATGTTGGAGGATTCTGAGCCTCGCCGCTTGCTACCTCCAGCCGAACCGCCGCCGCCCAGGCCGCCGCTGCCGCCGGCCATGCCGCCGCTTCCGTCCGCCGCGCTGCTGCGGCGTCTGGGTCTGGGTCTGGGTGGGCGTGTTGGCGGCGCGGATGTCGTCGTTGGTCACGCGGCAGCTGTGTCTTTTGTCGAAGCGGGCGAAGAACGGGCTCTCGAATTCGATGAATTCTTTTTGCGTGACGCGGCCCTTGCCGGCCATGTCGAAGTAATCGAAGGTGGCCATCTGAAACACCGGGCTCGCCTTCTTGATGATCTCGAAATCCTTGGCCTCGATATAGCCGCGATGGCGCGGGTCGCCGAGCCGATACATGCGCGTGACATAGGCGCGCCATTGGGCGCAGGTGTAAGACGCCGCCCTGGCCGCCCCATTCGCTCGCCGTCGCCAGCAGCGGTTCGTCGGCCTGCTGCGCGAAAACTTTTGGCGCGAAACCGGCGGCGGAACAGAGGGCCGCGATCGCGGCGAATGCGAGGGCGCGTGCGCGCATGGGCTTCTCCTGGACAAGAAAACGCCCGACCGTAGCAACGATCGGGCGCTCCCGCCAGCCGTGAAAAAGCTTAGGATGATAATGGTGGTGAGTGGTGATGTGTGGTGATGATGGTGATGGTGGGGATGGCCGGTGTAATGCGCTTCGGCCGCGACAGGCGCCAAAGCAACCGCGGCGGCCAGCGCCAGCGCGGCGATGATTCTATTTAACATCGTGTTTCTCCTTAACTATTAGTATTATCAGCGCATTGTGAGCGCGCGGGGAGGCTGGAGCCCAAGCTGGGCTATTTCAAGGCGACTGTTCGCGCCGGCCGCGCCCGGCTCGCGATGGAATGGGAATTAACGCGGCCTCGCGCGAAGTCCAGGGCCTCGCCGCGCGGCGAACGCCAGCCTCGGGCGGCGGGCGCGAATTTTTATGTTTTTTATGCTTTTCGCGTTTTTCGCGCTTGACGGCCGCGGGCTCGAGTGGTATAAAAATCAGCATCGTCAAGAGTTGCGCCCGGGGCCGTGTTGGTCGCCGGGCGTTTTCATTGGACGCATCCCCCAACCGAACCCGATCCCCATGCCGCGACGCCCGCCCGCCGCCATCGCGCCTTCCCGCGACCGCGCGCGGCGCGACATGGCCATTCTCGACTGGCGGCTGGAAGGCCGCTCGCTCGAGGACATCGCGCGCGATCTGCCCGCCGCGGGCTTCGAGCCGCTGTCGCAGTCGCAACTGCGGCGCCTGCTGCGGAGCGCGCGCGAGGCGGCCAAGGCCCGCCCGCAAGAGGAAGCGCGCCGGCTCGATCTGCTGCGGCTCGATCAGCTTGCAGGCCGTGCATTTCGCCAAGGCCATCGCCGGCGACAATCCCGCCACCGACCGCGTGCTGGCCATCATGGACCGCCGCGCCAAACTATTAGCCGCGCCGCCGACCGCGCAAGAGACCGCCGAATCCGAAAGCGCCCGAAAGGCCCTGCTGGAAAAGCTCAACGCGATCGCGGCGCGGCTGATGGGAGCGGGCGCGGGGTAGGGGAGGAATAGGATTGACAGGATAAAGCATAATCCGGGGTCATTTTTTTCCGCGCGCTCGAATTTGAGCGGCGACAAGGCCGCCGACGCGCAGGACGAACTGTATCAACAATTCATCGCGTTGCTTGGCCGACAGGATCGGGCGAAATTCACCGTTCGAGCTCCGGTTCGAGGAGTGCCGGAAGCCTTTGGCCTTGGCGGCCTTTCGATGCGCGATATCCAGATCGCGCGCGGTCGTCACGGTGGCCATGATGGAGTTAATGGGTGGCTGCGATGGTTGATCGGCGCGCGGATTTTGGACCGCCACAAAGGTCTTCGTCATGTTGAATGCTCCTTGGTCTTCTTTGATCGTTTCCACGTCGACGCGAATATGCGTCGCCGCGGCATGAAGGAGGCGCAAAAAGCCAGAGGTGCTCACAAGATGAACATCGACGCCCAAGAACGATTCAAGCGAGCCAACATAGGCGGATCGCTGGCGCGGACGGGTCAGCTATCGTTTCACGGATGGAAATCCCTGTGTTTCGCGAAACGTGGTTAAGGGAACAGCTTAACGGTGGCAATTTAGTGGTGCCGCGCGAAATATGTGAATTAAAGTCATGAAATGGCGATCAAATTTTGTGGCGTCGCCATTTGCGCGCCTCCGCCGGTCCGCGGCGCTCCGCGTGATCGGCGGGGCGTCATCCAATTTCCCGAGTCGAAGGAAATTTTTTTCCCGCGCGCCGAACGCCGGGGTTGAAAGGGCCGGGCGGCGCAATATCCTCCATGCCGAAGCGAAAGCTTCCTCCAATTACGAAAAATCGGAATGAGGAGGGAACGATGGTTTGCAAACACTCGGCGCTCTTCGCTGTCGTTATTGCTTCGGCTCTCGCCGGCTTCAGCGGCGCCGCTCTCGCGGGCGATAAGGCCGACGCGGGCGGCTGGGCCACGCCGAACGTGCCGGGAATGCCCGGTTACAAAGAACCGCCGAAAGGTCCAGACGAGCCGAAGAAACCGATTCCCGTGCCGCCCGCCGACCCGAACTCGGCGAGCTATCTCCAGCGCATGGACAGCGAACCCGCGAAAAAATAAGCGGCGCGGGGCAGATGCGAACAGTGAAGCGGCCGTGTTTTCACGGCCGCTTTTTTTAAGGTTTTAGCGATGTTCGTCCCGCGCGGTCAGTCGCTCGGGTGGCTCATGCGAGCCTTCTTGACCGCCTCCAGCACCTGGCTGAGATTGTAAGTCTCCGGCGGCTGCAGCGGCGGGAACTTCTCGTAGGACAACAGATGCTCCTCCCACAATTGCTGGCCGATGGGCAGCATGTTCCAGTCGTACAGGAAGGCGGTGGACGGCGACCCGAGCGAGCCGCCCATCGCCGTCGCCGACTTCACATCGAGGCCGACACTCTGCTCGAACGGGTCGCGCTTGATGTTCTGGACGAGAGTGAAGTGGAACGGGATGAGCGGCATGACCCAGCCGGCCGGACCTGGCTGCGACATGGTGTAATACATCTTCCAGTTCTTGTAGCGCACCGCCGATGGCGTCGATCCCGAGAAGTAGAAGAAATGATCGCGCGCCGAGTTGTGTGACTTGCCTTCGAGATAGTCGCGCTGGTCGAAGCCGTCGAGCGTCGTTTTGACGATGCCCTTGTATTTGCCCGCCTCGATTTCCTTTTTCAGCGCGTCGCCCTTGGGGCCGCCGGCGATGTCGACCAGCGTCGGCAACCAGTCGAGCGCGGCGAAAAGCTGATTGTGGATCGTGCCCGGCTTGATGTGACCCGGCCAACGAACAACCAGCGGCGCGCGATAACCGCCTTCCCAGGCCTCGCCTTTCTGGCCCTTGAACGGCGTGACGCCGCCGTCGGGGAAGGTGATCGCCTCGGCGCCGTTGTCGGTGGTGAAGACGACGATGGTGTTGTCGAGCTGGCCCATGTCCTCGAGCTTCTTGAGGACGTAGCCGATATTGTCGTCGAGCTGCTTCATGCCGGCTTCGTTGAGGCCCCAGTCCTTGCCGCCCTTCACGCCGATCATGTCTTCGTATTTAGGCGGCAGCACGGTCGTCACATGCATGCGCGCCGGGTTGTACCAGACGAAGAACGGCTTGTTGGTCTTCTTGGGATCGTTGCGATCGAGGAAGTCGATGACCTTGGCCGAGATTTCCTCGTCCACCGTCCTCGATCGATCGAGCGTCAGCGGACCCTCGTCCTTGCAGGTCTGGTTCTTTTCGGTCCCGTCGGAGGAATGGCACCACAACACCGGGCGCGGCGGCGTCAGGCAGATTGTTGTTTTCGGATCGACGGCGCCGGGGACGTCGGGCACGCCGGGGATCGGCGTGTTTTTGCACGGCGGCGCGACGGCTTGTTCGGTCGGAGATCTTGTTGATGTCGGGGAAGCTCACCTGCTGCATCGCGTCGAGGTGATAGAGATAGCCCCAATATTCCTCGAAGCCATGGGCGGTCGGCAGGGCGGCCGTGTGGTCGCCCAAATGATTTTTGCCGAACTCGCCGGTGCTGTAGCCGAGATCATGCAGAAACTTGGCGATACGTTGCTCTGGCGCCGACCGTTCAGGTGTTTGCTCGCGATCACGCTGTGAGAGAAAAAGCGGCCAGGGGTCCGCCCGAACAGGAGCACGCAAGCGACGCTCGGCTTTTCCTCGCCGGAATGAGCTACCAACAAGCCCAGCTCCCGCATCAGCGGCTTGAGCTGTTGCGAATTGATCGCTCCGCGTTCCAACTTTGCGCAATACCGCCTGAGCGTCGTTAGCGCGAGATCGGCGTCGATGTCGCCCCAGCTCGCTTCGGCGACAGTCTGGTCGTCGAACTGCCTGCCGCCTTTGTCGCTCGGCAAAGGCGCGAAGCGCTGAACGCCCGCGAGTTCCCGGTTCAAATCGGTCAGAAGTTCGTCGAAGCCATCGATTTCAAGATACTGGAAATTCTTGCCGAGACGCTGGGCCAGCGCCTCGACGTGCGGGTGCGGCTGTTCGGCGCTCTTGACGCACCAATAGATGCCGTGCCGGAATTTCACGCCCGTGGCGGCCCCGAGCAGAGACTCCATGATCGAGGGCTCGGCTCCGCGATAGCCGACCACGATAAGCGGCGTAGAATCCAGGAGCGGCGCCAAGGTCTGCACCAGCGCCGGATCGAGCGACTGCGTTTCGCTGATCAAATTGCGGTCCGTGTACTGTTCCGCTTTGCCGTGGAGCCAGCCTACTTGCGCCCGCGCAAACAGGCTGAACTCGTTGAAGTCATTCGGAGCCCTGTTCACTTCGGCGACGTGCCGGATGTGGGGCTGCTTGTCATTGAGCGCCTTTGGCAGGCATACGTCGAAATTGGTGGTGAGGATCGTGCCGGCCAGTCCGCGCAGAACCAGCTCGGCGGTGGCGCGATAGCCCGCGCCGATGTCCTGGCGCACGGCGGTCAGGTCGAGAAGCGCCCTCTTCCGGTAGGCGTCAGGCTTGAGGAGATGCTCGATGACGAGCGGGAAATTCTCCGCAAGACGGTCATCGCCGTGAATGAACCACTTGTGCGATTGAAGCCACGCCGTCCATTCGGATGTCTTGATCTGTTCGGGAAGCGTTTTGCCGCCGAGCTGGAAATCGGAATAAGCCTGCTTCGCGAGCCGTTTGACGCTCTCGGCCGCAAGCGGAATTCCCGACGAAAACGACGCGCCGGCGCCGAAAAGAAACGTTGGCCGCGCGTCATTGTCGGGCTGCAAAAGAGAGCAAAGAAGGGCAACACTGTCCTTGTGCAGCATCGCCCCACGCTAAACCGATTCCCGCGAACAGAACAAGTACAAACGCGTAGGAAGGCCCTTAATCCACGATGCCTCGCCCCTAGGGCTGTCGAGACGCTTCGGGAATGGCGGGCCGCTTGATGGGACGCTGGGCGGCAGGGGGGCCTGAAACGGCTCTTGACTTTGTTCTCTCTTTGTTCTCAATATAGCACCGATGTATGATGTAGCGGGCCATGATCTGTTACGTGGCGTTACCCTTCACGCGTGTCGAAGACGGGCTGGCGCCCGGCGAAGCGGCTGAATGCCCGAGCGGGGCCGCCGCGATCCGGCGCGCGAAGGCTTTGTCCTCGGACAAAGCCAATGCTGGCGCCGTCGCCTTCTCGCGCAGCGGCGATCCGAACCTCGGCGAATTCGACGACGCCGTGATCCTGAAAACCTTCGGCGAGGTGCCGGAGGATTTGCGGGCGCCGGACAGTGCATGATCCGGCGCAAGGGCGAATTGAGCGCCGCCGGCGATCGATCGGGGCTGGCCGCACCAGATCGCGTTGCCGGCAAGGGCAAGCAAGGGCGGTGGCTACAAGGCGATTCACGACTTCTGCAAGAATTGTCGATTTGCCCGCGCGGCCATTCGGTCTTTCACGATGGAGAGTGGTTTCACGTCTACTGCTTCGCCGAGCCAAAAGACGCTGCGAAGTTCATGCAGCGTTTCGGCGGCGAGACGTTCGATCCGAAACAACGAGGGAAAGGCAACAACTGGGCGCGTTGGAAGAAATAACCGCATGGGTGTGCCAGATGTCTTCGGCGTTGCGCGGCCATTCGTCCTTACCCGTAGAATTCAGGTATTTCTAAATAATTCGCGGTCGCGTCGGCGAGGTTGACTGCTGATCGCTTGGCAAACGAGAAGGACTTTGCGCCAGACTGCCGCTAAAAACTGGCGTTAATGCCGCTAATATTCTGATTAAGTATTTGATTTTGCTATATATAATTCCCTCCCCTAGGGAGCGCCAATAATTTCAAAGACTTAGCTTTGCAATCAGGCGTTTAAACGTCGGCGTACGGAAAAAATACGGAATTAGTGCGTGGCGAAGTTGGCGAAGCAGAGTAAGAGAAAAGCTATCGCGGCACGTCGGGCCGCAGCTAAGCGCACCGGCAACAGATCGGGCGCCTCTAAACGTGTTGCGGCCGATCACTCGCCAACAGAGGAACCGTCACCGCGTTTACCACCACACTTGGCCGGGGGCGGCGCGATGTACGGCCAAGGTCAATTTAATCGCTTCATGTACAATCAACCGCCCGACGCAATAGACGTTGGCCCCGTGCCAGAGGCCAGAACTGCACCGTCGAGTACCACAACGACGGCGATGTTCAGTGAGCGCGCGGAGCTAACGCTGACGCCCACACCTGTCACGATCGTGCCCACACCATATCCCCGTGAACCCGACGCGCCGCTTGTGGTCAACGGCTCCCTGCAAATTGACGCACGAAGCCCCGAACTGCGTCAGCTTAATGCGAAGCTCAATCATATCATTCGGCTGCTATCTCGATCGAACGCAATCGCGGGTGACACTCGGGATCAGCTAGTCGCCGAAATTCGCGCAGGTAAGGCGTTGCTCGCCGCCCCCAAACCCAATGTTGATTTGATTAAGGTGTTGTTGGTCCACCCCCTCACGTTTCTAGCTAAGGTCGCAGCGACCGCGGTCGTAGGCGCGTGCGCACTGGAAGCTCTGCATCTGATTCAGGGAATTTTTCAGGTGCCTATTCCCTTGTGATTGGTTGCGCTTAGCACGTTCACCGCTGACGACGCTTCCATTGCTCGGCAGAGCAAAGGCGAAACGGAAGGCACACGTTGAGCCGAACGCCAAACGAGCCCTGCCCTCGCGCGCCCCGGTCCCACCCGCCAACGATCATGGCTTCACATGCTGCATCGGCAAAACCACCGCGGCGCATAACCCTGCAAAACTCGCCAGATAGGCCGTGGTGCAGATAACCGACCTTAGCGCCATGGATGATAACGGCGACGGCTGTTCGATCATAGGAATTGGATGGCTCTGGAACCAACAAGGCTGCGCAATCAAAATCGTGCTCGTGCAAACCCTCTTTAGTCCGCCCACCGCAAATGTGCGTCAATTCATTCTGATAATGTGCGGCGCCGGCAATGTGGAAGGCAAATTCGCCGTCACCAAGCACCGCGCCCCGGCCGGTGCCGCGATAGCCAAACAACCAACGAAGGATGCCCATATCCCGTCTCCCTAACCGGGAGTGGAACGCTATCAAGCAACCATGCCGGGAACAACGATAGGCTTAGCTTTATCTGCGGGTCACGCCAAGATCATACTTGGCCTGCCACCGAGCCATCGCTGCATTTAGGATCGGCACGAGGGGCGCCGCAGTTGGATCGTCTTTTGGAAGAAAAAACCAACAGTACCAGGGCGCGCGGCCAACACCTTCGCAATCAGCATCCCACACAATTTCTTCGTCATCGTTCCAGACAGACGGAACAATGCGCCGATCCGGCGCTAGGCGCACAACTTCGGCGTCAGCCAGGACTTGAATACGCCAGTGCGGACGCAGTGGCTTTGACATAAGGTTTTCCCCACCTTCAGGTTGCTTAACTGATTGTGGTATTGCCGTCCTAATAGAACTTTAATTTTTTTTGCCCCGCAGTGGGTCCTTAGACGCGATTATTCTCTAAAAAAAATTGGACCCTAGGCATGGGGGTGACGGCGCCTATGGACCCAACCCAACCACAGGCGATCACGCCGAACTGAGCGGCTTAGTTCGCCCTCGTTCCAACTAGACATTAAACGGCCGAGCCGCGGGCGACCGGGTTGTTGCGGTTGGGGTGTAATCGCGTGCCGCGAACTCAGATCGGGCGGCACGAGCCGACGCCGCAGGCCGCGGACAAAGCGTTGCCGATACAGCACAGGTGCATAAATTAGCCGTGGTTCGCCCCTTGGGCGCTCGACAGCCGAAATCGGCTACCGCATCTTGCGCCATGCTGGCGGGGGCGTTTTACCTGATCGGCGCTGGCGGGGGCGTTCATAATGTATCGGCATCTGTGGCGGGCAGCGGCCCTGATCCTGGCGATCGGGCTGCAGAGTCAGGCTGTTCGCGCCCAGGATAATCCAATCTTGCAATTCCTCCTCGGCAATCAGGACCCGCGCCTGATCGCGACCGGCATTGGCATCGGTCTCGCCGGGGGCGGCGCTTCCTACGCGCTCACCCACAAGCACGGCGTCCCGGCAACCCGGATCGCTTCTCCGGGGTTTACCTATGCGATCACCTCGTTCGGCTGCGCCGTCGTTTACCCCATTGTCGGAACGCTTGTGGTGCATCGCGAACTCACCCCGCGCGAGGCCTATACGGGGATTGCCGGTTGCTTCATTCCGTTCATCGGCGGCTGGATCGTGGACAACGCGCTCCCGCATACCGCCTGGTATGACGGCACGCCTGCGGGCCACCCCGGGCGCCACCATCGCCATTACCATTATCGCCACAAGCAAAACTGAACTGCGCGGCAAGAACGGCCGCCGCGTGCGCCGGCTTATTTGATGCGGCCGGCAAGCCTTGTTTGATGCGGCCGGCAAGCCTTGGGCATTAGCGTGTAGTGCGGGACGGGCGCGGCAAGGCCGAACTTGATCTGGCTCAACGTCGTTGCGGCCGGCATACGCCATCTTCATAGTGACTCCTCTTACCGTTCCGCCAGCGAGAGACCGATCCATGAGAACCACCATCGAGGTGATCATCGCGCTATTGCCGATCGCGGCGCTGTTCGTCGGCTTTCTCATGTTTCGGCTCAGCGCATTCACTGGCGAGCCTTTGTGCCTGGGTGCTCGAACTCGTCGTGGTGCTTGCCTACTATCATCAGCCGCCGCTGAAGGTCGTCGAAGCTTCGCTTTGGGGCATCATCACGATTTGGTCGGGCTTTCTGGTTCTCTACACCGGGCAGATCTTCGGCCAAGCCTACCGGAGCACCGGGTTGCTGGCGGTACTGCTCAATTCGGTCGGATCGCTCGTCCGGCGCACGATAAACAGGCGCAAGCGCTGGCGCTGGTCGTCGTCATCGGCGGCTTCATCGGCGCGTTCAACGGCTTCGCCGTCTATCCGGTGGCCATTCCCGGGCCTTGATCGAATTGGGCTTCGACAGTGTCGCGCCATCACCAGCTTCCTCGTCTATTTCGCCTGGCCGCAGCCGTTCGTCAGCCTGTTCATCGTGCCCAATATTTCAAATGTGGCGACCCATGTGCCGATTCCCGACATCGCGCGCGCGGCCGGCATGGTGGGCATCCCGCTGGTATTCGTCTCGATCCTGGGCTTCATCAAGCTTCTAGGCTTTCGCTTCTTCGCCGCGCGAACGCAATTCCTGTTCTGGAGCATGAGCCTCAGCAATGTTGCTGGCGCTGATCGTCTTCACGCAGACTCTTTCCGCAATACGGCATCCTGACATTGATTGCCGGCGCGGCGATCTCGCTTGCGGTGCTCTATGTCTATGGGCGCGTATGGCAAACAGGCCCGCGCCGGCAACCAGCGCGGCAGCCCAGCGGCGCCGCCCGCCTATTCGGCGGCACGCAGATTGCGCGCCTATGCGCCGCTCCTGTTCGGCGTCGTCATCGTGCTGGCGACGATGTCTCCCGGCGCCAAGAAGGCGCTTGAACATCTGAGCTTCGCAGTCCAGCGCCTGGGGATACAAGCCCGATCTCGATCAACATCTTCACCTCGGCCGGCTTCTTCGTCTTCGTCACCGCACTGGTCTGCTATCCGTTCGCGCTCCAGCGCGCCAACGTCGCCAAGGATTTTTGGGCCGCCACGAAACGCACGCGGTCGAGCCTGTCGACGCTCGCGGTCGGCAGCGCGCTGGTCTATCTGCTCGTCGACACCGGACAGATCCAGCTCCTTGCCCGCGTGCTGTCCAATGGCGGCAAGTACGTCTATGCGTGGCTTTCGCCGCTGATGGAAACGCTCGGCGGGATGGCGTTCGGCCAAGGCCTGCCGGCGGATTTCCTGCTCGCCTCGATGCAAACGCCGGTTGCGCCGCTCCTCGGCATCCCGCTCGCGGTCCTCGTCGGCATCGTCACCGTCATGTCGGAGGGACCGCCAAACCCGTTGAAACCGACGCAGATCGCCTATACGCAGTCGCTGGCGAACGTGACCGGCAAGGACGGCGAAATCTTCCGCACCACGTTGAAATGGCAGGCGCTGTCGCTTGTCGCCGCAACGATCGCCGCCGTCCTGCTGGTCCATTTCTCTTAAGCGCACCGGAGACCGGAGTTGGAATGAACAAGGTGGACGTCAGGCAGTCGCCATGGGTGGTGGCCGAAGGCCGCGAACAGGCCGACGATGCGGCGGACGCGGTCGAGGTCGAGTACGAGCCATTGCGCTTCGTCAAACGCACCGAAGACGCGGTTGCTCCCGGCGATCGTTATGGGTCAAAACTGTGGAAACCAACTATCGATGAATTGTTCAGGCGGTCCGGGCCTTGGCCTGTTGTATCGCCGTCCACACGGTGTAAGGCGTCATAGGCATCGACACGTCACTCACGCCAAGCTCGCTCAGAGCATCGAGGATCGCGCACGTCACCACCGCCGGCGCTGCGGTGGTGCCACCTTCGCCGCCGGCCTTGATGCCGAGCGGATTGGTCGGCGAGAGCACTTCGGCAATCTCGGTCCTGAATGACGGCAGCGTGTCGGCGCGCGGCATGCCGTAATCCATAAATGAACCCGTGAGCGGCTGCCCGCTATCGGGATCGAGATACATTTGTTCCAACAGCGCCTGACCAACGCCCTGCGCAATCGCGCCGTGGGTCTGGCCGTGCACGATGAGCGGGTTGATGCAGCGCCCGACGTCGTCGACGCAGGCATAACGCGTGATCGCGACCTCGCCGGTATCGGGATCGATTTCCACCTCGCAAATGGCGGTGCCGTTGGGAAAGACTGGGTCGTGCATCTCGTTGTCGGTGACGACTGCAAGCCCATCCTTGAGCTCGTGGGGCAGCGGCAGGCCTGCCGCTTCCCGGGCGAGCTCGAACCAATCGAAGGTTCGGTTGGTGTCGCGTGAGCCAAAGTGACCATCTTCAAACGAAACGTTCTCCGGCGTCGTGTCCATCACGATAGCGGCGATGGCCTTGCCTTTGGCGATCAACTCGACGGTTGCCTTGGAGAAAACCGTCGCCGCATGGCGCATCGAACGCCCGGAATGCGAGCCACCGCCGACCCGCACCACGTCGGTATCGCCCAAAATAATGCGGACGCTTTCGTCCGGCACATGCAGCAGATCCGCTACGACCTGCGCGAAACTCGTCTCGTGGCCCTGCCCGCTCGGCTGCGTGCCGATGACGACATCGACCCGATCGTCCGGCCGCATCTTGATGCGTGTCTGCTCGCGCGGCGCCCCGATCGAGGATTTAACGTAGTTGGCGAGCCCAAGGCCGAGAAGCTTGCCGCGGCGTTTGGCATCGCGGCGGCGGGCGGCAAAACCGCTCCACCCGGCGATCTCCATCGCCCAGTCCATGTTCGCTTCGTAGCGGCCGCTGTCATAGTTCATGCCGACAGCGTTGCGGTACGGCATCGCCTCGGCGCCGATGAGGTTCTTGCGCCGCAGCGCGATCCGATCGATTCCAAGCTGCTTGGCGGCTTCGTCCACCAGCCGTTCGATGGCGAAAGTCACTTCGGGCCGTCCGGAGCTGCGATAGGCGTTGGTCGGGGTCGTGTTGGTGAACACCGCCTTCGAACGCAGGGTCGCGGCGGGTATTGCATAAGAGCCGGTGATGAGACCGGACCCCTTGCTCAGCGGCGAGAGCGAAACGCAGTGCGCGCCGACATTGCTGATATTCGTCGCACGCATGGCGAGGAATTTGCCCTTGGCATCGAGCGCAAGCTCGACCTTGGTGACGAGATCGCGGCCCTGATAGTCGCTTAAGAAGGCTTCTGAACGCGTAGCGGTGAACTTGACCGGCCGCCCGACTTTTTTTGATGCCCACAGCACTAGGCCAAATTCGACAAAGACACGGTTGCGCGTCCCGAAATTGCCGCCGACGTCATAGGAGAGCACGCGCAAGGCGTCAGGTGGAATTCCGAGGACGTTGATCAGCTCGCTCTTGTGCCGCACCGCGCCGCCCGAGCCGGCGTAAAGCGTGTAGCGTCCTGTTGCGCCGTCGTAGTGGCCAAGCGCGGAGCGCGGCTCCAGCGGAACGCCGGTCACGCGGCCAATAAAGAAATTTTCTCTGACAACGTGCGTTGCATTCGCGAAAGCACGGTCAGTGGCTTCCGCGTCACCGAACATCGTCTCTACGAGAACGTTGTTGGTTAACTCATCCCAGAGCGCCGGCGCGCCCGGCTGCATCGCGTCTTCGGAGTGCAGCACGAACGGCAACTCTTCGTACTGTACGTCGATCGATTCGGCCGCATCTAACGCGTGCGCTTTGGTCTCCGCCACGACCATAGCCACCGCTTCGCCGACATGGCGCGCCTTGTCAGCCGGCAGCAGCATATGCGGACCGACAAAGACTGCGCCGCCGCCAGGCGCGTGCAATTTCATGTCATATTTGGTCTTCGGCACCGGATCATGCGGAATGGGCTTTAGATTATCCGCGGCGCAATCAGCGCCGGTGAAGACGCCAAGGACGCCGGGCATCGTCTTCGCGCGTTCCGCCTCTATGACGACAATGCGCGCATGCGGATACGGCGAGCGCACCATCGCCGCATACGCTTGACCCTCAAGGGCGAAATCGTCGGTGAATTGTCCGTGGCCGGTGACGAGGCGCTCATCTTCCTTGCGCGGCAGGGGTTTGCCGATGAAGCGGTAGCCGGTTTGAACCGGGCTTGTTGTGTTCTCCATCAGGTCTCGTTCGCCGCTACAGGCACTCCTCAAATGCAACCACGCGTGTTGCGGCTCGCTCAGAGCCAGCGGAGAAGGCGTTACGCTAGGTGACGGCCCAATGGCAACATCCACGGCAAGCCCTGTCTGGTCAAGTTCAAACACCGGATAGCGTCGGGACGCTGCCGCCGCCTAAGACCGAGATCGTCGAGGTGCTCTCGCCGACCAACCCGCTCGGCATCAAATCCGGCAGCGAGGGCGCCACCGCCGGCGCGCCGGCCGCGGTCGTCAGCGGCATCGTCGATGCGCTCAAAGATTTCGGCATTCGCGACATCGCCATGCCGGCACAAAGGGTGAGGCAGCTTAACTGACCATAGACTTCGGACGTCGTGATTAATGGATGCTCCACGTTCGCGGAGCATGACAAGGAACGTGTAGCGTTGCCCTGGTTCAATGCGCGTTTGCGTGATTAACCGATCCCGCGCCGCGACGGATGCCGGAGGCAAAACCATTCGCTATTGCCGAGCGCGGTGCGCCGGCAGCGCTTGCCGCCGAGAAATCGAACGGAATGATACCGAATTCCGCGTCCTCCGATGGTGGACTGCCGCCTCGACAGCCGCTATCTCTATCATCCTTATCCTTGCTGCTGACCGGCGGCGGCGAGCCCAGAGGAGCGCAATCCCCATGAACGATGCCATCACCGACAACCTCGAACTGACTGACGAAGACACCTTCGCTGACGAAGTCTCCGACGAGGCGTTGGAGGCCGCGTCACGCGCGCGCGAGGCGGCGGCACCAACCTTCTCTCCGGCTAGCCTGACCGTCAGTTTTGTCTGTTGCTCGGTGGCTTGACCCGTCCTTCCCGCTTCGCCTTCTGCCGCCGCCCGGCTGTTCGTGCCGCACATACCTGCCAAACCGATACCTTGCGCTGCACAATGGAACGGCCGTCTCTTCCCATCCACAATCCGTGACGCAAGCGTCAGAGTTATTGGAACATATCCTTCTCCAGCAACTTCCGATCGAGTACGGCAGATATAAAGAGCGGTAATCCACGGTGGCTCTTCACGGTTCTGTTTGCAACATCGACCAGCCACGGCAAGACCCGTGTCTTCGCGATCGAAAATAGGATGAACCGGTACGATGAATTCGGCGCCCTTTCTTATCGTCGGCAGCAGCTCGTCTCGTTCCGCCGATAGGCCGTCTTGCGAAGAAACGCCCACCTGAAGTTGAAAACCGGCGTGCAGCAGCGCCTGAACGAGCCGGCGATAGAAGACGCTCTTCTTTGCGCTATCCTGCACCTGCATTGCGCATGCACCTTCGTGTTCTTGTATGGCGGATCGAAAGTTCAGCCTCACACCAAGATCACAACCTCGGCATGGTGATGCGATTTCAATCGTAACGACAACGGCCGCTCTTGTCTCCTCGTGGCGACCAACTGACCTGGCGATGTCGGCCTTGCGCTGAATAAAGTCGTGTTCGACGCAAAATGCGCCTCGCGCTCGTAAGCTGCGACCAAACGCGCATGGCCTTCTGTACACCCTAAGATTGATATAGCTTGAGTGGCATGTCACAGCATCAGGCCCTCGCCCGCGCCGCCGCATTCTGCGAAAGATTCAATCTGCGCGTTCCGATTTGATGGCGCCGATGGCCGGCGCATGCCCGGCCTCCCTGGCCATTGCAATTGCCAATGCCGGCGGCTTGGGCGGCTGTGGCGCGCTGCTCATGGAGCCGGGTGCGATAAGAACCTGGGCGGCGGATGTGCGCGCCGGCAGTAACGGCGGCTTTCAGTTCAATCTGTGGATTCCAGATCCGCCCCCTCGGCGCGACGCGACCGCCGAAGATGCGGTGCGGCTTTTTCTCGGCACTTGGGGACCTGAAGTCGCGCGGCAGGCTGGCGACGTTAAGCTGCCGAATTTCAACGCCCAGTGCGAAGCAATGCTGGAGACGGGACCGGCGATCATATCCTCCGTCATGGGACTCTATCCCGAGCATTTCGTAGCGCGAATGAAAAGCAAGAACGTCAAGTGGTTCGCGACGGTAACAACGGTCAGCGAGGCAAAGGCCGCGGAAAGCTCCGGCGCCGACGTCATCGTCGCTCAGGGCATGGAGGCCGGCGGCCATCGCGGTGCTTTCGACGCGGCAAAGGCCGAAGCCGGAATGGTCGGCATGTTCAGTCTTTTGCCGGCCGTGGTCGACGCGGTGAGGGTTCCGGTCGTTGCATCGGGAGGAATTGCCGACGGGCGCGGGGTGGCCGCGGCGCTGTTGCTGGGCGCTTCCGCCGTACAGGTCGGCACCGCATTTCTGCGTTGCCCCGAAGCAAAAATCGCCCGAGCTTGGGCGGACGCGATCGGACGTGCTGCGCCGGAAGAGACGATGATCACCCGGGCATTTTCGGGACGTCCGGGCCGCAGCCTTGCGACTGCTTACGTGCGGGCGGCAACCGCCCCAACCGCTCCACCACCGGCTCCCTATCCTGTGCAACGTGGACTGACCCAGGCCATGCGTGGCGCCGCGGCGAAGGAGAACGACATCGAGCGAATGCAAGCTTGGGCCGGTCAATCGGCCGGCTTGGCGACAACACAGCCTGCCGGAGAAGTCGTTCGCCGACTATGGGGAGACGCGCAAGCGTTACTCGGATAGCTTTTAGATCGCCAGTCACAGACAGATTCCAGAGTCAGAATTCTGTTCGCAATGTTTGGCTGGACATGCTGCGCGGGTAATGTGCAGCTACGGTACAGAGAGCCTGCACGTTTGCGCTTGGCATCGTTGCATTGGCGTTGGCAGGTGAATAGACCCCTGATCTGAGCTAAGATGAAGTTGCGCGATTGATAATCGCGCGCGTTCAGTTTGGCCGTGAAAGGAGCAACCCAATGGCGACGAAGCGATCGGATAGCGTTTACCGGATTGTCGATGTTGTTGGTGTCAGCGAAAAATCATGGGAGGATGCCGGACGAAATGCAGTGGAAACGGCTGCTGGTTCACTCCGAGATCTGCGCGTGGCCGAGGTCACCAAGATGGACATGAGGGTGGAGAACGGCAAAGTCACCGCATTTCGCACACGCGTTGCACTCTCGTTCAAGTACGAGGCTTGATCCGAGTCCAGAAGCCTCGACTGTTTGTCGATGCCGCTTGCGCTGTACGCTGCGCGGCCGTGAAACTGGCCGGGCTATGCGTCTCTCGGCGTTCCATCTCCTTTCTCTTTCGTCTCTTCCTTTCGTAGCCAAGCTGAGCGAAGCAAAACCCGGGGGCGGAGTTGGACGCCTGATGGCTTCTCCCAGATTTTGCTTCGCTCAGCCTGGCTACATGGCGCCGTGACGAATCAAACAAAACTCGGCCGCGCATGCGTCGCGGGAACGATGGCGCTTGAGCGACGCGACGCATCGCGTACTATGCCGGCCCCGAAAAACCGGAGAAACGCACAATGGAACCGCTACCGAAGGGCGCCAATTTCGTCCGCTCGAAGACGCTGTGGGAAATCGGCCTGCACATCGCCGGCAATCCGGTGACGCCATACGGCGGCAACCGCGACATGGTCATCACCGTCGGCTCGGGCTCCGGCCCGAGCTTTCGTCCCTGGCTCAAGCTCTCGACCGGCTCGGCCATTCTGGCGGAAGAAGTCGCCAGAGGCGGCGGCGTCGATCTCGCTTTCGTCAATCCGTCGGCGCTGCTCACGCAGGCTTATCGCGGCGTCGGCTTGTTCTCAAAACCGCTGCCGGTGCGTATCGTCGCGTCGTATCCGAGCTGGGACCGCATGGTGTTCGCCGTGCATCCGCGCGCCGGCATACGCTCGCTCGCCGACATCAAGGCCAAACGCTATCCGCTGCGCATCTCGGTGCGCGAAGATCCAACCCATTCGACGCTGGTGCTGATCGATCAGGCGTTCGCGCTGCACGGCTTTACACTCAAGGACATCGAATCCTGGGGCGGTCGCCTCGTTCTCTGCGGCGGGCCGTCCGATAAGCGCCGCCTCGAGCCGATGGCGCGCGGCGAAATCGACGCGGTGTTCGACGAAGGCATCAAGGTGTGGCTCAACGAAGCGCTGGCGGCGGGCCTCTGCCGATCGAACTCAACGAGGATGAGTTCGCGGCGATGGGCAAGCTCGGCTGGCGCCGCGTGCCGCTGCCCAAGGCGCGCTTTCCGGGCCTGCCCAAGGATTTCGAGACGCTCGATTTCTCCGGTTGGCCGATTTACTGCAACGCCTCGCTGCCCGAACAGACCGCGTACGATATTTGCGAGGCGCTCGCCGCACGCGAGGCGGAAATCCCGTTCGAGAAGGCCACCGACGGCTCCGCACTGAACATGGTGCGCGAAACCGACACGACGCCGATGGACGTGCCGCTCCATCCCGGCGCCGAGCGGTGGCTGCGGGAACACGGCTGACGTGCAGGCGCCGCGGCAAGAGTGACGAACAAACAGGAAACCCGCGTCGGACGGCGGATATCTCCGGCGCGCTGTTACGCTATGGCCGGAACTGCTACAAAGACGAAAGCTCGGGAACCAGGAACCGGCCGCGCGCGCGGCCGGTTTGAGCCGAGGTCCCCAACTGTGGAGTAGTCCAGTGGCCCCGCGTGCGTATTGGAAAGGCTACTTGAAGCTTTCGCTCGTTTCTTGCCCGATCTCATTATTTCCGGCTACTTCGGGCCGAGAGAAGATCAGCTTTCACCAACTCAATCGCAATACCGGCAACCGCATCAAATATCGCAAGGTCGATGCCGAGACCGGCGACGAGGTCGAGGCTTCCGACATCATCAAGGGCTACGAGGTGGAGAAAGGCGAATACATCGAGCTTGAGCCCGAGGAGCTCGAAGCGGTTGCGCTTGACAGCAAGCGCAGCATCGAAATCGAGGAATTCGTCGCCAGGACCGAGATCGACAATCTCTATCTCGCCGAACCCTATTACGTCGTTCCCGACGGCGAAGTCGGACAGCAGGCGTTCGCGGTGATCCGCGAGGCCATCCGCAAGGAAGGCATGGTAGCGATCGGCAAGGTCGTTTTCACCTCACGCGAGCACATGATCGCGCTGGAGCCGCGCGGCAAGGGCATGATGGGCGTGACGTTGCGCTACCCCTACGAAGTGCGCAAACCGGACGAATATTTCGATGAGATCGAGGACGAGAAAGTCCCCAAGGACATGCTCGATCTGGCGATACATATTGTCGAGACGAAGCAGGGAAAATTTCGAGCCGGAAAAATTCCAGGACGAATACGAGGACGCTCTGAAGGAGCTTTTGCGCAAAAAGCAGAAGGGCGAGAAGATCGAGCAGCCCAAGGAGCGGACCCCGTCCAATATCATCAATCTGATGGATGCGCTGCGCAAAAGCGTGCAAGGCGAACGCGGCGGCGGCAGCACCGGCGGCGGCGGTTTGGAAAGGCGCAACCCAGCGCAAAAGGCGAGCCAACGCGCGCCGGCAAAGCGCCGCGCCAACGGGCATCCGCGCAAGGCCGGATGACGCGTTCCGCCTCAGCCGGACTTCTTGCTTCGTCCGCGCCGAACCGATTTTCTCTTGCCGCTCTTGAGCGGGACGACCTTCGCGCCGATTCCGGCGCTCTTGCGCAAGGCGGCGCGAAGATCGATGGGAATGCCGTGCTTTTTCAACAGATCGGCGAACGCTTCGTCGGCGAGTTCCTGAAACGTCATCATCCGGTCGCGCGCCAGTAGATCGAGCGCCGCCCAGTTTTCATCGTCGATCTGCACCCGCTTGCCCGGCATATCGCATCCCTCGGCCGAGCCATTTTACCGATTATTTCTTCTTCGGCACGCGCTTACCTTCCTTGCGCGCCTCGAGAGGCCGATCGCGATCGCCTGTTTGCGGCTCTTCACTTTGCCGCCTCTGCCGCCGGGGCCGCTCTTGGCCGTGCCGCGCTTGTAGCGGCGCATCTCGCGTTCGACATCCAGGCTCGCGCTGCGGGAATATTTGCGTTTTCGTCTTCTTCGCCATCGACTCCTCCTGACGAATCAAACCTCAAATATGCGGCAGCAGCCGAACCACTTTTCGGCCGCAGCCGATTTCCCCATCGCTGCTGCTGCAGGCTGATCAAATGACTGTGAGTCCGATACCAGGTTGTCGCGAATTCAGTGCACAGGATACACCGTAGTCGCAATTCCGCGAGTCTCACTCGCTCAGATCATGAATTTCGAGGTATACGCAATCCCCGATCCGCTGCCGCTCGCCCTCGCCGCTCGCCAGCAGGGCGCGCGCCTCCTCCTCGGTTTCCGCTTCCACGCACCAATCCTCGACCCGCGTTACCTGCACGCTTGCGTGAAATGTCTTGAGCTTTTTCTTATGTGCCGCCATGAGCGCCTCCGAATCAGGCTGATTTTGCAATTATAGCCGCACTGCGCAGCCGCCAGCGTCCGCTGGCGCCGCGCGCTGTGCCGGCTTATGCTATGGCCGATCCGTGAATGTGAGCCCGCATCCGCCGCCCCCGTGCCCGACGCTCCCGCAAAACCTTCTGAAACGTCCGAGGTGTGGCCGACATCGGAGCCGGCACTGCGAGCCGTCGCCATGCCCGCCGACACCAACCCGCACGGCGATATCTTCGGCGGCTGGCTGCTCTGCCAGATGGACCTCGCCGGTTCGACCTTCACGACCCGCCGCGCCAACGGCCGCGTCGTCACCGTCGCCATTACCGCCATGGTGTTTCATCGCCCGGTCTTGGTCGGAGACGAGGTCAGCTGCTTCTGCACCGTCGAGAAGATCGGCCACACCTCGATCACCGTGAAGATCGAGAGCTGGGCGCGGCGGCGGACCGCGGAAACACCGATCAAGGTCACGGAAGGCGTCTTCACCTATGTCCGCGTCAACGCCGAAGGCCGTCCGCAGCCGATTGCGGCCGCGGCGGATGGCTAGCGCGAATCATTCGGCCACCCGCCGCAAATCGGCGGGCGCTATTCCCGGCGGGGCCCATTCGACGCTGTGATAATCGAAGCCGGCGGCGAGCGTCGGTTTGATGATGGCGAAAAACGGCGACACGTCGAAGTCGCGCGGCGTGTACAGCCCGTGCTTGCGGATATGGTCGATTTCGCTTTGCACGTAGGGCGCCACGCCGTAGGTCTTGCCGTTGATCGAGACTCGCTCCGGAAGGATCGGATAGCGGATCGACGCAAAGGCTTCCGCGATCTGCGTGGAGCAGATGGCCTTGGTCGGATCGCCTGAACCGATCGCCAGCATGCGGCGGCGAAACCAAACCGGCACCGGCGGATAGGGAAACAAATAGCGAGCGAGATCGACGATCCGCTTGGAATTGTATTGCTTGCCGATCCGCTTGAGCGCGTAATCGATGACCTTCTGCTTGCTCACCGCATCGAGACCGACCGGCCGGCAAATGCGCGTGTGGAAGTGGAGATACTTCGACAGCGGAACAGTAACGACTCCGGTCTCGGCTTCGGCCTCCAGCAAAACGTTCGGCTCGCCGTTTGGCGCGTTATCTCCCGGCCTCTCGCCCACGTAGAGAGCGGCGTGCGACCATGTCGACTGCGTCAAATACTTGATAATGGCGCTCAGTCGTGTATTGCCCTCAATCAGAAGGATATCGCAGGGCTGGAGCGTTCTGCGGAAGACCTCGGGATCGGGCGCGAAAAAAGGCGCATAGCGCACCGTAGGCTGCGACAAATAATGCAGAATTCTGGCGCTGATGTAATCTTCAGGCTTGGCCAGCATTAGCCGCAATCTTGCCTGCAAAGCGGAAATATAAGCGGGCAAGCCACACCTCCTCCTTTGCCTCCCCGCGCGCGGCAAAAGGCGGAGAGGGTCGCCAAAACAGGGAAAATAGTAACATTTGAAGCGCTAAAACCTATAGTCTTACTCGGGGACCGCGACGAATCGGTCGCACCCACAAAAGTCAACGGGGAAATCCGATGCCCCATTCATCCTTCCGGCGGGACTGGATCACCAAACCGATCTTTCGCCTGGCGCAGCACGCGCTGCCGCGCCTGTCCGAAACCGAGCGCGAAGCCATCGAGGCCGGCGACGTTTGGTGGGACGCCGAGCTTTTCACCGGCAATCCCGATTGGAACAAGCTGTTGGCCAGCGCGCCAGCCCGGCTGTCGGAAGAGGAACAGCAATTCCTCGCGGGCCCGGTCGAAGAGCTGTGCCGCATGGTCGACGACTGGAAGGTCAATTGGCAGTGGCACGACCTGCCGCCGGAAGTCTGGGACTTTTTGAAAGCCAAGAAATTCTTCGCCATGATCATTCCGAAGACCTATGGCGGTCTCGGCTTCTCCGCCTATGCGCATTCGGAAGTGATCCGCAAGCTGTCGTCGCGCTCGATCTGCGCGGCCTGCACCGCGATGGTGCCGAACTCGCTCGGTCCCGGCGAACTGCTGGTGCAATTCGGCACCAAGGAACAGCAGGATTACTGGCTGCCGCGGCTCGCGCGCGGCGAGGAAATTCCCTGCTTCGGCCTGACCAGCCCGGAAGCCGGATCCGACGCCGCCTCGATGATCGATAGCGGCGTGGTCTGCCGCGGCCGCTATGAGGAGCGCGAGGTCTTGGGCATCCGGCTCAACTGGCACAAGCGCTACATCACGCTCGGCCCGATCGCGACAGTGCTCGGCCTTGCCTTCAAGCTGCACGATCCCGACCACCTGATCGGCGACCGCGACGACATCGGCATCACGCTCGCTTTAGTGCCGACGCACCTGCCCGGCATCAGCATCGGGCGGCGGCATCTGCCGGCGCTGCATGTTTTTCAGAACGGCCCGAACTGGGGCCGCGACGTGTTCATCCCGATGGACAACGTCATCGGCGGCGTCGAACAGGCCGGCAAGGGCTGGAAGATGCTGATGAGCGCGCTGGCGGCCGGACGCGGCATTTCGTTGCCGTCGCTGTCGGCGGCAGGCGCCGCTTACACCGCCCACGTCACCGGCGCCTATGCGCGCATCCGCGAACAGTTCCACGTCTCGATTGCCAAATTCGAGGCGATTCAGGAGCGGCTCGGCCGCATGGCGGCGACCGCCTATCTGCTCGACGGCGCGCGGCGCATGACCTGCGCGGCGCTTGATGACGGGTCACCATCCGGCCGTCGTCACCGCGATCATGAAGGCGCAGGCGACCGAACGCATGCGGGTCAGCGTCAATGACGCCATGGACGTGCATGGCGGCAAGGCCATCATCGAAGGTCCGCTCAATTATCTCGGCAGCCTCTATCGCGGCGTGCCGATCGGCATCACCGTGGAAGGCGCGAACATCGTCACCCGCAGCCTCATTCAATTCGGCCAGGGCGCGATCCGCTGCCATCCCTATCTGCTCAAGGAAATGATGGCGCTAGAAGACAGCGACCGCGCACGCGGCCTCGACGCTTTCGATCAGGCCTTTTGGGGCCATGTCCGTCATAGCCTCGCCAATGCGGGGCGCGCCTTCGGCCGCGCCTGGAGCGGCGGACTGTTCGCGCCGGCGCCTGACGCCGGAGCGGCGACGAAATTCTACCGCCAGCTCAGCCGCTCATGCGGCGGCGTTCGCGCTCGCCGTCGACCTCGCGCTGCTGACGCTCGGCGGCGGACTTAAAGCGCAAGGAAATGCTGTCGGCGCGCTTCGGCGACATTCTCTCCGAGCTTTATCTGTCGAGCGCAGCGCTCAAGCGCTGGAACGACGAAGGCCGGCAGGCGGATGATTTTCCGCTGCTCGAATGGTGCATGCAGGCAAGCTTTGCCACCATCGAGACGCGCTTCGACGAGATTTTCGCCAATTTCCCGATCCGGCCGGTCGGCTGGCTGTTGCGCTTCTTCATCCTGCCGTTCGGCCGCCGCCGGCGCGGACCCTCCGATCGCGTCACCGACCGCTGCGCCGAACTCATCACCCAGCCGAGCGCGGCGCGCGACCGTCTGACGGTGGACCTGTTCCATCCGCCCGAAACCGAGCGCGATCATGGACTTGCGCTGCTCGAGCGCGCCTTCGCCAAGACGGTCGCCGTGCAGCCGATCCGCGACCGCATGCACGCCGCGCGCGTTCGCGACATCGATCAGGCGGTCAAGCAGCGCACTATCAGTGCGGCCGAGGCGGCGCAATTGAAAGACGCGGCCGACGCCGTTGCGGCGGCCATCGCGGTCGACGATTTCGCGCCGGAAGAACTGACCTCGCGAGGCGCGGCCACTCAAGGGAGAAGTGTCATCGCAAGCGATATCTCAGTCGAGACAAGCGATCTCGGACGAATTGCCGGTTCGGTTCCCGCCGGTAGCGGCAGCGGAGTAATACCGCCGCCCGGTTTACATTATCGACGGCAGCCGCACGCCATTCATCAAGGCGCGCGGACGGCCCGGCCCATTCACGCCGGTCGATCTCGCGGTGCAATGCGGCCGCCCGTTGTTGCTGCGCCAGCCGTTTGCGCCGGACGCTTTCGACCAGGTGATCCTCGGCTGCGTCAACGTCATCGCCGACGAGATGAACCCAGCGCGCGTCGCCGCGCTCCGCCTCGGCATGGGCGAAGCGATGACCGCGTTCACCGTGCAGATCAATTGCGGCTCCGGCATGCAGTCGATCGATACCGCTTATCGCTATATCCGCGAGGGCGTCGTCGGACCTCATCCTGGCAGGCGGGGCGGAATCGCTCAGCCACGCGCCGCTGGTGTTCAGCCGCGGCGCCGTCAATTGGTACGCGCGGCTGTTCGGCGCGCGCGATTTCGGCGCCAAATTTTCGGCGATGCTCGGCTTCCGTCCATCGTTCCTCAAGCCGGTGATCGGGCTTGAACGCGGGCTCACCGATCCCATCACCGATCTCAACATGGGCCAGACTGCCGAACTCGTCAGCCATCTTTTTCACATCACGCGCCGGCAAGCCGACGAGTATGCCGCCGAGAGCCAGCAGCGGCTCGCGGCGGCACAGAAAAACGGCTACTTCGCCGGCGAGATCGAGCCCGCTTTCGCGCGCGACGGCAAGGTTTTCGACCACGACGACGGCGTGCGGCCCGACAGCACCGCCGACACGCTCGCCAAGCTCAAGCCCGCCTTCGAGCGGCCGTGGGGCAAGGTGACGCCAGGCAACAGCTCGCAAATCACCGACGGCGCATCGTGGGTCATTCTCGCCTCCGAGGACGCGGTCAACGAGCACAAGCTCACGCCGAAAGCCGTCATCGTCGACAGCGAATGGTCGGCGCTCGATCCTTCGATCATGGGGCTTGGCCCGGTCTATTGCTCGACCGCACTTCTCAAACGCCACCAACTCGCGCTCGGCGATATCGAGCTGTGGGAGCTGAACGAAGCGTTCGCCGCGCAGGTTTTGGGCTGCCTTGCCGCCTGGGAGGACGCCGAATTCTGCCGCGACGCGCTTGGCCTTCCCGGCGCCGGCCGGCCGCATTGCGCGCGACCGGCTCAATGTCGACGGCGGCGCCATCGGTATCGGCCATCCGGTCGGCGCTAGCGGCAACCGCATCGTGCTGCATCTCGTCAACGCCATGAAGCGGCTCGGCAAGAAGCGCGGCATCGCCACCGAATGCATCGGCGGCGGCCAAGGCGGCGCCATGCTGATCGAAGCGATTTGACGGGGCCGCGCATGAAAAGCCTCGCAACACGCCAAACCGGCACTCGCCATTCTCGGCAAGCGCAACCTCGAGCTCGGCCCGTTCGCGACGGAAGAAGCGCCGCAGGAACCCGCGCCCGTACGCGCATTGGCGCATGCGCACCGACGAGGACGGCGCCGTCTGGCTCCTGTTCGACAAAAAAGACTCCAGCGCCAATACGCTGTCGGAAGACGTGCTGACCGAACTCGACGCGATCCTGGAAAAACTCGAACGCGAGGCGCCGCCGGGCGTCGTCATCCGGTCCGCCAAACCGGCCGGCTTCATCGCCGGCGCCGACATCGCGCAGTTTCGTGGCGTCACCGATACGGCGCAGATCGAGGCAACGCTGGCGCGCGGCCACGCCGTACTCGACCGGCTCGACCGGCTGCCGTCGGTCACGGTCGCGGTCATTCACGGCTATTGCCTCGGCGGCGGGCTGGAAGTGGCGCTCGCCTGCGACTACCGAATCGCCATCGATGACGCGAGCTTTGGTTTTCCCGAAGTGCAGCTTGGCTTGCATCCCGGCCTCGGTGGCACGGTGCGGCTGCCGCGGCTGATCAATCCATTGCAGGCGATGACCATGATGCTGACCGGCCGCAGCGAACGCGCCCGCCGGGCACGGTCGCTGCATCTGGTTGATGCGGTGACGCAGGAGCGCCACGTGCGCGGCGCGGTGCGTGCTGCCGTTAGCGGCGAGATGAAAAGGGCAAAGCAGGACTTCGTCGGCTCGCTCTTGAACTCGAAGCCGGCGCGCCACCTGTTGGCCGCGCGCATGGCAAGCGAAGCCGCCAAGCGAGCGCCGCGCGCGCATTATCCGGCACCTTATGTCCTGATCAATCTGTGGGTCGAGCACGGCGGCGATGCGGAAGCCATGCAGAAGGCGGAGATCTCGTCCTTCGCCAAGCTCCTGGTCGGCAATACCGCGCAAAACCTGGTGCGCGTCTTTTATCTGCGGGATAATCTGAAAAACCTCGCCGGCGGCAAGTGGGACGGACGTCGCGTGCACGTGATCGGCGCCGGCACCATGGGCGGCGACATCGCCGCCTGGTGCGCCTGGCACGGCTTTGTCGTCACGCTCGGCGACACCAACCAGAATTCGATCGGCGGGGCGATCAAGCGCGCCGCCGAGCTTTACGGCAAGATCGGCCGCAACGAGCGCCGCAGAGTGCGCGATGCGCTCGATCGCCTTATCCCCGATCTCAAGGGCGACGGCGTTGCCGGCGCCGACCTGATTATCGAGGCGGTGCCGGAAAATCTCGAACTCAAGCGCAAAATCTTCGCCGGCATCGAGCCGAAGATGAAGCCGGGCGCGATCCTCGCCAGCAACACGTCGAGCATCCCGCTCGAACAATTGCGCGAGGGGCTGCCGCGGCCCGAGCGGCTTGTCGGCATCCATTTCTTCAATCCCGTGTCGCGCATGCAGGTGGTCGAGGTGGTCGAGCCACGATCAGGTCGCGGCCGACGTGCTCGCCGATGCGCGCGCCTTCTTCGGACGCATCGACCGGCTACCGGCGCCGGTGAAAAGCGCGCCCGGCTTCTTGGTCAATCGCGCGCTGACGCCTTATCTGCTCGAAGCTCTGGTGATGCTCGATGCCGGCATGAAAAAGGAAACCATCGACAAGGCCGCGGTGGATTTCGGCATGCCCATGGGGCCGATCGAACTCGCCGACGAGGTCGGGCTCGACATCTGCCTGCACGTCGCCGAAATGCTGCGCGGCAGCCTGCACCGCGACATGCCCGATGCGCCGCAATGGCTCAAGGACAAGGTGGCGAAGGGCGAACTCGGCAAGAAGACCGGCAAGGGCCTCTATGAGTGGAAGGACGGCCACGCGGTCAAATCGCATGAAGACGCCGCGCCGCCGCCCGATGCCGCCGACCGGCTGATCCTGCCCATGCTCGACGCCTGCATGACCTGTCTGCGCGAGGGCGTGGTCGCGGACGAGCAGGTCCTCGACGGCGCGATGATCTTTGCCACCGGCTTCGCGCCGTTCCGCGGCGGACCGATGCATTATGCGCGCACGCGCGGCTTCGCCGACGTGCGCGACACGCTCAAGCGCCTTGCCGGACAATACGGACCGCGCTTCCAGCCCGATCCGGGCTGGGATACCCCGCAATGATCCATTCGGGCACGGAAGCGGGGCCGCAGAAATTCGACGATCCGGCACGCATCGCCGACGCGATCATCGAACGAGTCGGCAAGACCATCGTCCTGGCGCTTGCCGCTCGGTCTCGGCAAGGCCAACCACATCGCCAACGCGCTTTACGCCAAGGCCGCTTCCGACCGCTCGATCCGGCTCACCATCTTCACCGCGCTGACGCTGGATCAAGCCCGCGCGCCAAGAACGAGCTGGAGACGCCGTTTCCTCGATCCCATCGCGCAGCGCGTATTCGCCGGCTATCCGCCGCTGCGACTACGCGGCGGCGATCCGCGCCGGCAAAGTGCCGCCCAATATCGAGATCAACGAATTCTTCTTCGAGGCCGGGCAATGGCTCGGCTCGCCCTACGCCCAGCAGCACTACATCTCGGCCAACTACACGCATGCGCTGCACTGCGTGCTCGACCGCGGCGTCAACGTCGTCGCGCAGTTGGTTGCGCATCGCGCCGAGGAAGCGCCGCAGCCGTACAGTTTGAGCTGCAATCCCGATTTGACGCTCGATCTCCTGGCGCTGCGCCGCGAAGGCCGCGTCGATTTTCTGTTCGCCGGACAGATCAATTCGGAGCTGCCGTTCATGCCCGGCGACGCCGCGATCGGCGCCGAGGAATTCGACTTCATGCTCGAAAGCCCGGCGACCGACTTTCCGCTGTTCGCGCCGCCGCGCGAGCCGGTCTCGCTCGCCGATTACGCGGCCGGACTGCATGCCGCGAGCCTCGTCCCCGACGGCGGCACCCTGCAGATCGGCATCGGCTCGCTCGGCGACGCCGTGGCGCAGGCGCTGGTCCTGCGCCAGCGCCACAATGCCGAGTTCTGCGAGCTGCTGTCGCGCCTCGGGTACGACCCCGCCCGCGACATGACCGTCCACACCGAGCTGTTCGACACCGGTCTCTACGGCTGCTCGGAAATGTTCGTCGAAGGCCTGCTCGATCTGTTATCGCGCCGGCATCCTCAAGCGCGAAGTGAACGGCGTCGTGCTGCACGCCGGCTTCTTCCTCGGCTCGCGCGCGTTCTATCGGAGCCTGCGCGAGATGCCGCGCGAGGTGGTCAAAGAAATTCGGCATGACCGCGATCTCCTACGTCAACGAACTCTACGGCGACGAGGACGAAAAGCGGCGGGCGCGGGTGAACGCGCGCTTCCTCAACGACGCGATGATGGCGACGCTGCTCGGCGACGTGATCTCCGACGGCCTCGACGACGGCCGCATCGTCAGCGGCGTCGGCGGGCAATATAATTTCGTCGCCCAGGGCTTTGCGCTCGAGGGCGCGCGCTCGGCGATCGTGCTGCATGCCACGCGCACGGCGAAGGGCAAGGCCCAATCCAACATCCGCTGGCGTTACGGCCACACCACCATTCCGCGGCATCTGCGCGACATCATCGTCACCGAATACGGCGTCGCCGACATCCGCGGCAAAACCGACCGCGACGTCATCGCCGCGATGCTGGCGATCACCGACTCGCGCTTTCAGGACGAATTGCTGCGGCAGGCCAAGGACGCGGGCAAGATCGAGCGCATCGTTCGAGTTGCCGAACAGCGCCCGCGACAATACTGCCCGAAGCGATCGAACGCGTGCTGCGCCCCGCCGCCGATGCCGGCCTGCTGCCGGCCTTTCCCTTCGGCACCGATTTCACCGAGGTCGAGCAGCGGCTCCTTCCGGCATTGGAGAAATTGAAATCCGCGCCGCCGCGGCAGCTTGCCGCGCTTGCTCATGCGCGGCCTTCGCTTCTCGCTCCAGCAGGACGAGGATTGCCTCGACCGCTTGGGCTTGGCGCAGCCGAAGAGCATTGTCCGAGCGGCTCTATGCCGCGCTCGTGCGCGGCGCGCTGCAGTGATGGGCCATAGCTCGGCCTGCGATGATCCATGATCCGCGCCGCCATCGTCGGACTGGGCCGCTGGGGCCGCTCGCTTGTCAGCTCCGTTGCCGGCAAGCAGCGACGATATCCGCTTTCTCGCTGGCCGCGACGCGCACGCGCAAGAGCGCCGAGGATTTTTGCCGCGCCAACAACATCACGCTCGTCGACAGCTACGACGACATTCTGCGCCGCCCGGACATCGACGCCGTGGTGCTGGCCACGCCGCACAGCCAGCACGAGGCGCAGGCGCTGGCGGCGCTCGCCGCCGGCAAGCACGTCTTTGTCGAAAAGCCGCTGACGCTTGATCTTAAAAGCGCGCGCCGCGTCGCCGAGGCGGCGCGCGCGGCCGGCCTCACGCTGGCCGTCGGCTTGAACCGCCGCTTTCATCCGAGTGTCTGCGAGCTGCGCGCCGCGCTTGCGGGACGGCCGCCTCGGCAGCATCGTCGCCATGGTGGCCCAGCACACCACCTCGACCGCGCAATTCGTTGCGCTCGACAATTGGCGCACGGCGCCTGAGGAAGCGCCGGGCGGCGCGTTCACCGCCACCGGCGTGCATTCGCTCGACCACATGATCGAGTTTGCCGGCCGCGTGCGCGAGGTGCGCTGCGTCGACCGCGCGCAATTATCCGGGCCGCTCCGACGACACGACGACGGTCATGCTGCAATTCGAGAGCGGCGCGTCCGGGCTGATTTTCTGCTCGGTTGCGACCGCCACCAATTTCGCATTCACGCTCTATGGCACCGAGGGCTTGGCGAGATTTCGCGGCCCGACCTGTCGCGCTTGCGCTTCGTGCCGGCCTCGACGGCCGCGCCGACCGGGCCGGTGCAGGCGCCGCCCGACGAGATCTTGCAGTTTTCCGGCTTCGACACGCTGCGCGCCGAGCTGACCGCGTTCGCGCGCGCGATCCGCGAGGGAGAGCCCTATCCGGTGCCGATCGAAGAGGTCGCTGCACGGCATGGCGGTATTCGACGCCATCGTGCAATCGGCGCGACGCGGCGAACCATCGTCGCCGTCGCGGAGTGATCCTGCGTACGCGCGTTCGGGGACATCTCATGCAAAGAGATGTGGCAGGTGTCGCGGCTTTGATCGCGGTTGCCGTATCGAATTTACGCTTGGCACGCTGCCGGCCAGCGCGGCGCCGATGCCGAAGCGCGTCGGGCAGTCCAGCATCACAAAAGTGCCGCCCGTCATCGCAAAAAGATCGTGCTCAAACAAAAAGCTAGCCCGATTCTCGTTTCATTAAGGCTCTGCCGCGCCGCCGCATATTCGGCCCAGCACGGTCTTGCGCGATCTAGCGGTTGCCGCTAAATAGGGCGGATCGAGTTTTCGGCCGAATGGCTTGGCCACGCAGCGACGATAAGCGCGCCTGACTGACGATCCTTCACCAAAATCTCGAGCTAACCGGACCGAGCATTTTCGCGCGGTTCATTTTGACGTGTCTATGAAAAGAGGTGTCCCGTGAACAACGGTACCGTGAAGTGGTTCAACACGCAGAAGGGCTATGGCTTCATCCAGCCCGAGGGCGGCGGCAAGGACGTGTTCGTCCACATCAGCGCCGTCGAGCGCGCCGGCTTGCGCGAACTGAGGGAAGGCCAGCGCGTCTCCTTCGAGATCGTGACGGACCGCAAGACCGGCAAGTCGGCCGCCGAGAATCTGAAGACCGTCGGCTGACGGCGCGGCCGCGGTCAACGTATCGACCGCGCAACAAGAATTGTAGCCCGGATTGCGCTGCGCGCAATCCGGGATGTGTCATTTCCAGAAAGCTTCGTCAGCCGCTATCCGCCCGCAGGCAGCCCCGGAATGGGGATGCCGCATGTCTGCACAATCAGAAAAATATTGAGCAGCACGACGACGGCCGTGCCGATCAGTGCCGCGGCCTGAGTGAACCGGCTATTGGTGAATTGGCCCATGATTTCGGGCCGTCGGGTGAACATCAAAAGCGAAATCATCGGCAGCGGCAGCGCAATCGAGAGCACGACCTGGCTGACGACCAGCGCGTTGGTGGCGTTGACCCCCATTGCGACGACGATGAAAGCCGGCACCATGGTGACCACCCGGCGCATCCAGATTGGGATGCGGAACCCGACGAAGCCCTGCATGATCATCTGGCCGGCCATGGTTCCGACCGTCGAGCTCGACACGCCCGAAGCAATGAGCGAGAGCAGAAATACGCCGGCCGCCCCGATCCCAAGCAACGGCGTCAGCGTGTGATAGGCGGTCTCGATCTCGCGCGACGTCGGGATGGCCGGCGTGGAACGCGCTCGACGCCATCATCACCATCGCCATGTTGACGAGCCCGGCGACGGCCAGCGCAATGATGACTTCCCGGTTGGAAAAGCGCAGCACTTTGCGCCGCTCGCCGTCGTTGCGGACCGGCATGCGCGCTTGCGTCAGGCCGGAATGCAGATAGACCGCGTGCGGCATGACGGTGGCGCCGATAATGCCGACGGCGAGCAAGAGCGCCTCGGCGTCGGCCAGTTGCGGCGTGACGGTAGTGGAAGGCCGCCGAGACCCAATCGACCGGAGCGATGAACATCTCGACCAGGTAGCAGAGCGCGATGATGCTCACGATGCTGCCGATGATCAGCTCGATCGGCCGGAAGCCGAAGCGTTCGAACATCAAGAGGCCGTAGGTCACGATTCCGGTAATGACCATGCCGACCAGGAGCGGCATCTGGAACAGCAATGAAAGTCCGATGGCGCCGCCGAGGAACTCGGCAAGATCGGTGGCCATGGCGGCAATCTCGCTGACCACCCACATCGCCCAGACCACGGGCCGCGGAAATTGCTCGCGGCACATTTCGGCGAGATTGCGGCCGGTGACGATGCCGAGCTTGGCGGAAAGCGCCTGGAACAGCATCGCAATCAGGTTGGCGAGCACGACGACCCAGAGCAGACCGTAGCCGTATTTCGCCCCGGCCTGGATGTTGGTCGCGAAATTCCCGGGATCCATGTAGGCGATGGAGGCAATGACGGCCGGGCCGGTGAACGCCAGATAGGCACGCCAGCCGCCGCGTTGCCCCGCCAGCACCGCTTGCGCCGTGGCGACGGTCCGTTCAGTCAACGAGGCCCGACGGACCGTCGAACCGGCCATGGCAAGACTTTCATCCGGAGGCAGGCGGAGCATGGCTGCGCAGCACTCACACCAAAATGTAGCACAGGTTACTTATAAGGCTCACAGCCATCTCTGTCAACGGCTGCAAGTTGTATCCTTGGCTACATTTTGACACGGGAAGCTAAATATGGTCTCGGCTGGCCATGGCGCGCGCACCCTCCGGACCGGAATCGGACCACTTCGCCATGGGCAAGCTCCCGGCGGAAGGCACCCAGGCGCGCCGCTTCGGCAAGACGCGGTCGGCGCAATCGACAGCCTTGCTTGAGGATTATGCCGAACTGATCGCCGATCTGCTGGCGAGCGAGGGCGAGGCGCGGCCGACCGACATCGCCCGGCGGCTCGGCGTTTCGCACGCCACCGCGATCAAGACCATCTCCCGGCTCAAGCGCGCCGGCCTCGCCACCGCCCGCCCCTATCGCGGCGTCTTCCTCACCGAAAAGGGCCACGCGCTCGCCGACCGCGTGCGCGTGCGCCACCGCCTTGTCGTCGATCTGCTGCGCGCGCTCGGCGTTCCGACCGAATCGGCCGAGGCCGACGCCGAGGGCATCGAGCACTACGTCTCCGAGATCACGCTGAAGGCGTTCGCGCAGTTTCTGAAATCGCGAGGGTGATTGCATCCCGCTCGTCCCCGAGCGGAGGAAACTCCGCTCACACCGCGTGCGCGGTGAGCGCATCGACGATGTTGTCGACGATCTCCTCGATCATCGCCTTGTCGTCGCCCTCGCCCATGACGCGGATGACCGGCTCGGTCCCAGACGGCCGCACCAGCAGCCGGCCATGGCCGTTGAGCCGCTTTTGCGCGCTCTGGATTGCCGAGCGCACCTTGGCGTGTTCGAGCGGCTTGCCGCTCTTGTAGCGCACGTTCTTAAGCACCTGCGGCAGCGCGTCGAAGCGGTGGCAGACCTGCGACACCGGCTTGCCCTGCTTCTGCACCACGGCGAGCACCTGCAAGGCGGCGACGAAGCCGTCGCCGGTCGTGGTGTAGTCGGAAAGGATGATGTGGCCCGATTGCTCGCCGCCGACGTTGTAGCCATGCTCGCGCATGTGCTCGAGCACGTAGCGGTCGCCAACCGGCGTGCGAACGAGTTCGAGTCCGAGCGAGCGCAGATGCCGCTCGAGCCCGAGATTGGACATCACCGTGGCGACGATACCTGGCTTGGCCAGCCGGCCATCGTCGCGCCAGCTTTCCGCGATCACGGCGAGAACCTGATCGCCGTCGATCAGGTGGCCGTGCTCGTCGGCGATCAGCACCCGGTCGGCATCGCCGTCGAGCGCGATGCCGATATCGGCGCGCATCTCGCGCACCTTTCGGCAGAACGCTTCGGGCGCGGTCGAGCCGCAATCGTGATTGATATTAAAGCCGTCCGGCTCGACACCCATCGACACGACGTCGGCGCCAAGCTCCCACAGCGCGTCGGGCGCCACCCGGTAGGCGGCGCCGTTGGCGCAGTCGATGACGATGCGCAGGCCTTCGAGCGAAAGATTGCGCGGCAGCGTGCGCTTGGCGAATTCGATATAGCGGTCGTGGACGCCGTCGATGCGCTTAGCCCGCCCGAGATCGCGGCTGCCGGCGAGCCGCTTGGTCAGATCGGAATCCATCAGCCTTTCGATCTCGCGCTCGGACTCGTCGGACAGCTTGTAACCGTCCGGGCCGAACAGCTTGATGCCGTTGTCATCGAACGGGTTGTGCGAGGCCGAAATCATGACGCCGAGATCGGCGCGCATCGAGCGCGTCAGCATGGCGACCGACGGGGTCGGCATCGGCCCGAGCAGCAGCACGTCCATACCCACCGACGTGAAGCCGGCCACCAACGCCGTCTCGATCATGTAGCCGGAGAGCCGCGTGTCCTTGCCGATGACCACGCGATGGCGGTGCTCGCCGCGGCGGAAAACTAGTCCGGTCGCCTGACCCGCTTTGAGCGCCAGTTCCGGCGTAATCACGCCGTTCGCGCGGCCGCGAATGCCGTCGGTACCGAAATACTTGCGAACCATTTTCGGTGCCCCGCCGCCTACCTCTCCGGAGCGATATTAGCCTCTTTTCCGCCTCGTCCGCTTCAAAAAAGATGCAGTAATCTTACTGCCGTGAGTAACGCTCCGTTCAGCATAGGCCAGGGAAACGGCAGAAACGTCAAGAATAGAGCGCTATGGCAGACCACGCGCGGTTCCGCAGCGGTTTTGCCTCACGGACCGTGCTTGTCGCGGGCGCTTGCGGGTGGCTGGGTGACCGCGACCGGGTCCGAGCCGGGGAAGGTATCCTCCAACCCGCGGTCCAGCGCCTCGTCGAGCGTCTTCTTTCGCTCGGCCTCCCTGCGCTTGCGGTCGCGCTCGTCCAATTCGTCGTCGCAATCGCCGTTATCGTGCCCGGACGATTGGGCCGTGCCGTTGTGCCATCGATCAATCATGTGTCTCATCCCGAATGATGACGGCCGTGCACTGCAACGCCTGAAGGCGCGCCTGCCCGCCTTTGTGATAACGATTTACCGCAACGTGCGTTCCTTGGGCCGAGGCGCGGACCCGAAGACGCGACGGCTTTGTGCTATCAAGAGGAAGGCTTGAGAGCCGGGAACCGCAACCCATGAAGACCATGACCTGCATCGAGGACCTGCGGCAGGCTGCCCGCCGCAAGGTGCCGCGCGCGTTCTTCGAATATGCCGATGGCGGCTCCTATGCCGAGGAGACGCTGCGCGCCAATCGCGCCGATCTCGAACGCATCAAGCTGCGCCAGCGGATTCTGGTCGATGTCGACAACCGCAGCACCAACACCACGATCCTCGGCGAGCCGGCATCGCTGCCGCTTGCACTGGCGCCGATCGGGCTCTGCGGCATGCAGTACGGCGACGGCGAGATCTTGGCCTGCCGCGCCGCGCAGAAAGCCGGCATTCCCTTCACCCTTTCCACGATGTCGATCTGCTCGATCGAGGATGTCGCCGCCTCGGTCGACAAACCGTTCTGGTTCCAGCTCTACGTGATGAAGGATCGCGGCTTCGTCCGCTCGCTGATCGAGCGGGCCAAAGCCGCCAAATGCAGCGCCCTCGTTCTCACCGTCGACCTGCAGATCCTCGGCCAGCGCCACCGCGACATCAAGAACGGCATGACGGTGCCGCCGGAGCTGCGGCTGAATAACCTGATCGACATCGCCACCAAGCCGGCCTGGGCGCTGAGCATCATTAGCGGCAAGCGCAAGACCTTCGGCAACATCGCCGGCCACATCAAGGGCATGGACAACGTCAATTGCTCTCGCAATGGATCTCCGGCCAGTTCGATCCGGCGCTGAGCTGGAAAGACGTCGAATGGATCGCCGGCCTGTGGAACGGCAAGCTCATCCTCAAGGGCATTCTTGACATCGAGGACGCGCGCGTAGCGGCGAAGACCGGCGCCGCGGCTCTGGTCGTCTCCAATCACGGCGGCCGCCAGCTCGACGGCGCACCGTCGTCGATTTCCATGCTGCCGAAAATCGCCGACGCGCTCGGCTCCGATATCGAGATCATGTTCGACGGCGGCATCCGCTCCGGCCAGGACCTATTCCGCGCGCTCGCGCTCGGCGCGCGCTCTTGTCTGTCCGGCCGCGCCTACATTTACGGCCTCGGCGCCGGCGGCGAGACCGGCGTCGCCCGCGCCATCGAGATCATCCGCAACGAGCTCGACGTCACCATGGCGCTCACCGGCGTCAAGAACATCGGCGAGATCGACCGGCAAAAGATCGCCGGGATGTAGCGTAATCATACTCACCATAACCCTGACGCGCGCCGCGAGGAGCGTAGCAACAAATCAACCCAGCACCGGCGCCGAGCTCATTTGCATCCCGATTTTGGAATTTTGCCCGACGTAGCAGGATTGCATTATCCAATATGAGACGTGGTAATAATGCGGTATTGTAAGTCGCTTGAGTTGGAAATTTCGATCACACGAGAGGAGCTCAAATGAAGACACTCATTGCAACTGCAGTCGTCGCGGGCATTGGTTTGATTGGCGCTGCATCTGCGCAAGCCATGCCGTTGTACTCCCTCCAGCAAACCCAGGCTTCACCGGTCATCAAGGTCATTGAGGGATGCGGGCCGAATGGGCATCGCGGCCCTTTTGGTCATTGTCGCCCGCGCTATAGCTGTCCGGCGGGCTGGCACTCCGGCCCGCACGGGTGGCACTGCTTCCGCAACTGACCGATCGAATAATTCTGCTAAATCAGTGTTGGAGAGGCCGCCAGCTTTGGCGGCCTCATCGTATGAGGCCGAATGGCACCCGTCACGGTCCGATGTTGATATGCGCAACGTTGAAACTGCCATCCGGCTGTTTCACCGCAGCGAAGACCGAGAAGGCGGCGCCCGGCTTGACCGCGCTCATGTCGCCGATCTGATAGCGCACGATCGGCGTACCCGGCGGCACCACGATCTTCTGCTCGCCGCCCTTGTATGTGACGGTGATGACCTGTCCGTTCACGCCGGTGACGGCCGCTCCGACCGTGCCGTTGGTCATGGTCGAGCCGGGGCGCGTCCACGGCTTGAACCCTTCACCGGTGCCGCGCATGGACTCCGGAAAGATGTGAACTTCGATCGCCTTCTGCGTGCCGTCCGGTTGCGGCATCGCTCCGCTGCCGATGAAATCGCCCGGCTTGATGTCCGCAAGCGACGCCTTGACCACCTCGACCACCACGACCTTGTCGGCGAGGTTGAGCTTGAGCGCGTCGCCTTTTTCCGACTTCGCGGTCACCGCGTGGCCGTCGACGGTCTCGATGACGCCGCTCAAGCGCTCAGGTTTCGGCGTCTGCGCCAGAGCCGGCATCACCACCAAGGCGGCTAGTCGCCCGATTCAATCAGATTGAAGGGTAGAGGTGCTTGAGTTTGATGCGTGCATTTGAGGTTGTGAAGTGCCAATCAGCCTTGGTGTGATTTGTATTGCGGTCTTTTTCCCAAGCGGCGATTTCGTCGATGAGGGTTTGCTTATCGGGTATGCGGCGGTCGAGACACTGAGACGATAGGACGCCGAGTTCGGACTCGGCAAGATCCAGCCAGCTGCCGTGTTTCGGCGTGTAGTGCCATTCGAAGCGCTCGACCAGGCGCCGGGCTTCGGCGGCCGGGAACGCCTCATAGAGGGAAGCTTTGCTGTGGATGTTGAGGTTGTCCTGGATCAGGACAATGACCTTGGCGCTGGCGAAGTGAGTATCGGCGAGGTCTTTGAGGACATGGGCATAATCCACGGCGGTGTGGCGGTCTGTGACCTTGACGTGACGCCAGCCTTCGAGCGGGGCGAACATCATGAAGAGGTTGGCGGTGCCGTTGCGCTCGTACTCGTAGTCGCAACGGGCCGGGCGGCCCGGTTTCATCGGGATCGGCACGCGTGTCTCGGCAATGAGTTGCTTTGAGGTCTCATCCAGGCAAACCAGCGGTCGATTGGGATCGCGCGGTCGCGTGTAGACGGCCAGCACGTCTTCCATCGCGGCCACGAACGCGCTGTTGGCTTTGGGCGGAATGACCCATTGTTCGCGGCGATGGGGCTTGAGAGTGTTTTTTTAAAACCCGACCGATCGTGCTGTCGCTGGCGCGATCAACGATGCTGAGTTCCACCACCTTGCGTTCCAGCAACCGCAAGGTCCAGCGTGCCCGTCCCTTGGGCGGTTTGGAGCACGCCAGGGCAATCAGCTTGGCTTCCTTCTCGCCATCAAAAATCGGCGCAACTGCCGGCGTCGCACGTTGCTTGCGGCTCAACACCGCCGCAAGGCCCTCTTCAACCAATTGCTTGCGCACCCGGTAAACCATGGAGGCGCTGGTCTCCATGGCCGCAACGATCTTGCTGTCGCTCCAGCCATCGCCGGCTTCCGAGATATCCGCCTTCAACAAAATCCGCGCCTTCAGCAGCCGCCGCGCGGGGTTTTTCCCTTTTTGAATCAACGCTTCCAACTGCTCGCGTTCTTCCGCGCTCAACCGCACAACATATCTCTTCACAGATTTCTCGCGCCTCGCCATAGTCCCCTCCGTCGCTCGCACCCAGGACGGAAGCGAATCATCAATTCCTTTCAAATTGGTTGAAGCGACCGACTAGCAATGCGAAACCCGCGGCCAGTTTTGTTTTCATGTTGCGTTCCCTGCCGTCGATGAAATTCCAAGAGAGCGGCTGAGTTTAGTCGAAACGCTCTCCTTTGCCCAGGTGGCAGCGCAACAACGCTCCGCAAACCGCAACGTGAAGGACCGCCGGATTGTCGGCCGGCCTCAGCGCCAGACGCCGTAGTCGCCGAATGCCATGCCCGGCGCCAGCAGCGTTCCGTCCGGCTGCTTTTTTGCCGCCGCAACGAAGATTTTTTGGCTGGGCTTGAGATCGGCAGCGCTCGCCTTCTGGTAGGTAACGATCTCGGCGTCGGCGGCACGACGACTTTCTTCTCGCCGCCCTTGTAATTCACGACGAGCGTTTCACCGTCGACGCCCGTGACCTCATTGGCCACTGTAGCATTCGTCATCGTGCTGTTGGGCGCGAAGTCCCACGGCCGGAACCCTTCGGCGACCCCACGCAACGCCTCGGGGAAGATGAGAATCGCCACAGCCTTCTGGCTGCCGTCCGGTTGCGGCATCGCCGTCACCGCAATGTAGTCGCCTTGCTTGATGTCGGAGAGCGACGCCTTGACCACTTCGCTGACCGGCGCGTTAGGCGGCAAGCTGCATTTTCATCGTGGCGCCGTCGCGGCCCTTCACGTCGAGCAGCGAACCGTTTACGCTCTCGATCGTGGCGCGCACGCGCACAATCTTCCGGCGCTTGCGCCGCGGCAAATGAAGTTGCGAACAGCACCGCAAAAGCGCTCGCGCCGATCATCCTGCGAGTCATTTTCGTCATTATCGTCCTCCCAAATTGCCGCCTGCGCGGCGGCCGACGCCGCGGCGGACAAATCTTAGAACCCCCGGATACCGACTTATTCCTGCCGTTTGGCGGCGGGCCAGATCGGCTTCGACCAACGCCCGCAGTTCCGCCGTCACTTCGGGCGTTTTGCCGAACCACAGCGCAAAGCCGCGCACGGCCTGATGCAGCAGCATGCCGAGCCCATCGGCGATGCGCAGTCCGCGCGCCTGCGCCGTCCGCAACGAGCGGCGTGCGCAGCGGCACATAGACGAGGTCGGCAACGATGGCATTCCCGGGCAACCGCCCAACGTCGAGCGCGAGCCCGGGCTGATGGTCCATGCCGAGCGTTGTTGCGTTGACCAGGAGCCCGGCATCGGCGAGGAGCGCCTTGCGCTCGTCCCATCGCGCCGCATGCACCCCTTCCCGAAGCGCTGACGTAAAACCTCGGCGCGGCCTGCCGTGCGGTTGACGACCGCGATGCGGGCGACCCCGCGCAGCACGAGGCCATAGACCACGGCGCGCGCCGCGCCGCCGGCGCCGAGCACGACCGCGTTGCGCAGGCCACGATCCCAGCCGCGGCGCGCGGCGTCGAGATTGTCCAAAAATCCCTCGACGTCGGTATTGGTCGAGCGCAGCTTCGCCATCGCAGCCACAGCGTATTGGCGGCGCCGACCGCGCGCGCGCGATCGTCCGGCTGCGAGAGCCGCCAGCGCCGCCTCCTTGTGCGGCACGGTGACGTTGGCGCCGGCATAGCCGCGCGCGCCGAAAGATTTTTGACGAAAATCGGCGAATCCGGTCGGGCGGCACCGCCTCGCGCCGGTATGCGCCGGCAATGCCGTAGTGCTTGAGCCAGTAATTGTGAATGAGCGGCGAGCGCGAATGCTCGACCGGCCAGCCGACGATGCAGGCGGCGCGGATACGATCGGATGCCATGCGGTTGCGCCGTGGTGTTGGCGATTGCTCGCTCAGTAATAGCCGACCGTGGCGCCGCCATCGACGGCGATCGCCGTGCCCTGGATGTGGCGCGCGCGCTCCGAGCAGAGAAACAGCGTCAGCGCGGCGATGTCCTCCGGCTTGCCGACGCGGCGGATGCCGCTTTTCGCCAGCGTCTCGGCCATCATTTCGTTCGACCGTTTTGCCGCTCGCCGCGGCGCGCTGCTGCAGCAATTCAATATTGCGTTCGGTCTCGGTCGTGCCGGGATGGATGACATTGACGTTGACGCCGTCGCGCTTGCCGAGCTGCGACAGCCCCTTGGAGAAATTCGCCCATCGCGGCATTGACCGAGCCGCCGATCAAAAACTCGGCCGTCGGCGAGCGCGCCGCGCCGCCGTCGATATTGATGACATGGCCCTGCGCGGCCTTGAGCAGCGGCCAGAACAGCCGGCTAAGCCGCACGCAGCCGAAGAATTTCAGCGCGAAGCCGTCGATCCAGGCGGCGTCCGGCAGATCGAGGAATGCGCCCGGCCTTGGTCGCGCCGGCGCAATTGACCAGCACATCGCAGCGTGGAAAGCGCTCCTTCACCTTGGCGAAGACGCTTTCGCAGCCGGCAATGTTGCGCAGATCGGCTTCGATCGTCAGCGCTTGCCGGCCCGCCCAGCGCATTGACCGCCTTGACCGCCGCTGCTCAGATTTTCCGCCGACGAGGACACCAGCACGGTCTGCGCGCCCTCGTGCGCAAAAGCCTTGGCGATGCCGAGCCCGATGCCGCGGCTGCCCCCGGTGATGACGACGACCTTGTTGGAGAACTCGCCGGGCATGATCAGTCCCCCTTCCCTGTCATTTGCGCTTACGCGCTGCCCTTCCGCCCGAGCGCGGGAAAACGCGGCTACTCCTCATCCACCACGGAATTGCGCAGCACGCCGATCTGCGGGCACTCGACCTCGATGCGTATCGCCGGGCTTGAGCCAGACCGGCGGATCGGCTTTCGGCCCTTCTTGACCGGCGTGCCGGTGCAGATGACGTCGCCCGCTTTCAGCGTCATGAAGCTCGTCGTGTAGGCGATGATGTCGGCGAACGAGAAAATCATGCTCGCCGTGGTGTCGTCCTGAATCACTTCGCCGTTCTTGCGCGTCGATCAGGTGCAGCGGCTTGCTCAGATCGAACTCGGTCTCGATCCACGGCCCGATGCCGCCGGTGGCGTCGAAATTCTTGCCCTGGGTGACGTTGAATTGTCCGTGCCGCGTCCAGTCGCGGATGGTGCCTTCGTTGGCGAGCGTTATGCCGGCGATGGTGCCGAGCGCGCTCTCCTTCGGCACGTGCTTGCATTCGCGGCCGATCACGATGGCGATCTCGCCTTCGTAGTCGAGCTGTTCGGAGATTTTCGGACGAACGAGATTCTGGCCCGAACCGACCATCGAATTGGGCGCGCGATAGAACATGCTCGGATATTTGGGATTGTTGGTGACGTTATAGTCCGCCCCGCGATTGGCATAATTGATGCCGATGCAGAGGATCTTCTCCGGCGCCAGAAGCGGCGGCAACAGCTCGACCTCGGTAAGCGGCACGTCCGGCCGCACGCCGTCGGAAGCGGCCTTGGCCTCGGCGAGCGCCTGCGCGCGGAACACTTCGAGCAGCGTCGAAAAACGGCTCAGCCGCCCGCGCAGATCGACGATGCCCTCGCCGACCACCGCGCCGAAGCTCGGCCGGCCGCGCATATTGTAGCTTGCAAGGCGCATGTTCCGTCTCCGGATCGCCGCCCTTTAGCGCGGCCGGCCCAATACCTTCCGCCATTCCGATTTAGGCATGATCTTATCCCGAAAACCGGCAACCACCCTCGGATCAGGTCCGAGGGCAAGCCTTTTCGGGATCATGCCTTCCGGGCGATGTGTTAAGAGTCATCGCATCGACCGTCAACGGCCCCAGAACACGATGCCGCTCCGCCCGCCGGTTTTCGATCCGCCATTTAACGTCGTGCGCGCGAGCCACGTCGAATTGGGCGTCCGCGATCTGGCCCGTTCGCGCGCCTTTTATGTCGATTGTCTCGGGCTGCTGGTGAGCGACGAATCCGCCGATACGCTCTACCTGCGCGGCATCGAGGAGCGCAACCATCATTCGATCGTGCTGGACGCGGGCGCGGCAGCCCGAGGCGCGCGCGCTCGGCTTCAAGCTCGCAAGTGAAGACGACATCGACCGCGCCGCAGCCTGGTTCGCCCGCCGCAACCTGCCGACCGCGTTTGCGCACGTGCCGCATCAGGGCCGGACGCTGCGCACCGCCGATATTTTCGGCACGCCGATCGAGATTTACGCGCACCATGGACCAGGCTCCGACCATGCTGCAAAAATACGCAGGCCACCAAGGCGCGCGCATCCAGCGTATCGATCATCTTAATTGCTTCACTCCCGACGTGCAGGCGAGCTACGATTTTTATTGCGAGCTCGGCTTTCCGCCTCACCGAATATTCCGAGACCGACGGCCTCGACGGCGCCGAGCCGAAACTCTGGGCGGTATGGCTGCAGCGCAAGGGCAATGTGCACGACATCGCCTTCACCAACGGCTTCGGCCCGCGGCTGCACCATGTCGGCTTATGGACTTCGGGCATACTCGACATCATCCATACCTGCGACGTAATGGCGACATCCGGTTACCTCGCCAACATGGAGCGCGGCCCCGGCCGCCACGGCATTTCCAACGCTTTCTTCCTCTACATCCGCGATCCGGACGGCCACCGGGTCGAACTGTTCACGTCCGACTATCTCGCCGTCGACCCCGACCACGCGCCGATCCGCTGGTCGCTCACCGATCCGCAGCGGCAAACACTATGGGGCCAGCCGGCGCCAACGTCGTGGTTCGAGCAAGGCTCTGTGTTCTCAGGCGTCGCGCCGCGCGAGCCGGCGCTTAAGGCGCAGCCGATCGTGGCGCCGTAAAACGCGTCGGCTATTTCTGTTCTGCCGCCACTTGGATGGCCTTCCAATCAAATTTTTGGGCGAGCGGGAGCGCTTCGTCCTCGGTGACGCTATTGTAGGAAAGGCTGAACATCGCGCTGGCGCCAAGCGCGACCATGATTGCGCCGGACTTGTCCTTGCTGTTGAAGGTCTTGATCACGGTCAGACCGCCGATCGTCGTCGTGATCAGGTGTCCGTCGGCGGTCTCGATATTCATTCCGGTCCGGCCTGCAGCCAATGCTCCGGTCGCTGCCGGCCCCGTAACAACCGCGGCGTGAAGGCGCGCGCTGCCGCGCTCATATTCGCGGGTTGCGGTCAACATGCTGGTGTTGCCCATCTCCATCGACATGCCGTCCGGCTGCCGACCTTGCCAACCATCCAGGTCGATCAAAAATGGGAAAAACCGCCGAAATGCCTGCTGGGCCGACGCCCCCGAAGGCCAAAGCAGCCAAGCGGCCGGCAGTGCGGCCAACGCAAAACGAATAGCACGGCGACGATTGATCTTGATCATGGGCCCCCTCCGATCCAATCGTCACCCACCATAGCAATTTCCGTCTCCACGGGGAATGCCGACAAAGTCATTGCCGCCGGCTTTCATTTGAACTTCGGCTGTTGGTGCTTCTAGTGGTCTGATTCATTCGGACGATTCCCAAATGGTCCGAAGCAGTTCAAGCTCTCATCATGAGAGCAGGAATTGTCGTGAACGTTACCCGAGCGGATCGCCATCGGCTTAAGGCGATCATCTCGGATCGCAGCGCGCTGCAAAAGCACGTGTGGCGGGCCAATATCGTCCTCGCGACAGCCGACGGCTGCGGCACCGCTGAGATCATGCGCCGATCGGGCAAATCGAAGCCCGTGGTGTGGCGATGGCAGGCGCGGTTCATGGCGGAGGGCGTTGCAGGGCTCACGCGCGACAAGACGCGCAAGCCCGGCAAACAGCCACTTTCGACAACCACTGTGCAGAGGGTGGTTGAGCTGACGCTGGGGCCGCCGCCGGGAGAAGCGACCCACTGGACCGGCCGGATGCTGGCGAAGGCGGCGGGAGTGAGCCTGCGTTCGGTGCAACGTATCCTTGAAGCCCACCAACTCGCGCCGCATCGCATCAGCACGTTCAAGCTGTCGACGGACCCGAAATTTGTCGAGAAGTTCACGGATGTCGTCGGCCTCTACGTCGATCCTCCCGCTCATGCGGTGGTTCTCTCGGTCGACGAGAAAAGATCCCATGGGGAGTGGATAGCAACCGACGCTCGGGCAGAGTGAGGTTGCTGAGCGACTCACTCTGGAGGCAACCATGCAGATTGTCACTGACCGACCCCAAGCGCCGACCGCTATCCGCACCGACCTTGGTGCGATTTTCGTCTCGTTGGAACTCAGTCGATCGACCTGGCTGATTACATCGTTGTCACCGGGCGGCGGAGAAAAGATGTCGAAGCATGCGGTTCGCAGCGGCGATGTCACTGGACTGCGGATGCGGATCTCTCAGCTCAAGGATAAGGTTCAGGTCCGAATGGGGCAGGTCGTTCCAATCATCGTGATTCAGGAGGCGGGTTTGGACGGCTTTTGGATTCACCGATTGCTACAGGACGAAGGGGTCGAAAGCCACGTTGTTGATCCCGCTTCAATCGCGACGTCGCGCCGGCGCCGGCGGGCGAAGACTGACAAAATCGACGGGGAAGCTCTGGTGCGAGCATTGCTGGCGTATAAGCGAGGCGAGCCACGGGTGTGCGCCATGGTTCGAGCACCGACGCCGCACGAGGAGGATCGCCGCCGGATCTGTCGCGAGCGCAAAACCCTGACAGCGGAGCGGGTGCAGCACGTCAATCGGATCAAGGGGCTGCTCTTCGCCCAGGGCGTCTCTGATTATGAACCCTTGTTGCGCGAAAGACGGGCACGGCTTGAGGAACTCAGGACCGGTGATGGCCGTCCGCTGCCCGAGCATTTGAAGGCACAGATTGGACGCGAACTTGATCGACTCGAACTCACGCTTGAGCAAATCAAGTCCGTAGAGACGGAGCGGGAAGCGATGCTCAGCCCGTCGGGCGAAGGCACGCCAGCGCCAGGAGCAATGTTAAAGAGTTTGAAGGGGATTGGTTCGGAATTCGCCGGTGTCCTGTGGTCGGAGGGATTATTCCGAAGCTTTTCCAACCGACGGCAGGTTGCCTCTTATGCCGGATTAGCGCCGACGCCCTGGCGGAGCGGATCAGTAGCGCACGAACAAGGCGTCTCCAAAGCCGGCAACCCGCGGCTACGAACAACGATGATCCAACTAGCCTGGTTGTGGATAAGGCATCAGCCCCGTTCGATACTGACCCTGTGGTTCCATCATCGCGTACAACTCAATGGTGGCCGTGTTCGAAAAGTGCTGATCGTGGCCTTGGCGCGAAAGCTACTGATCGCCTTCTGGAAATACGTGACTGCCGGGATTGTCTTGGAGGGAGCCGAGACAACGGCCGCATGAAAACAAAAACGTTCCATTTTCAATCTTCCGGGGCCTGATCAGCTCCGGCGGATCCAGGTGAGCGGACCGAAATTTGGCTTGGCTTGAAAAAGCCGAAGAAAAGAATGGTCCCGCCCTCCTGAGCCCTCGCCCGACGCAAGCGGGATATTGGTGCGGCCGTTAAAGCGGCGACCGGATGTGAGTTTGAAGCGGCATCGGAAACGGGCCGAGTCATGCAAACGGGCTCAGACCTTGGATACCGACCAACGAAAGGAAATTTACGATGTAATCCTGATCTGAACATCTTGACCCGCAAATCCCCATGTGAGCCAAATCCAGGCGCTCGACCGTACCCAGCCGGGGCTGCCGATGAAGCCGGGCCGTGCCGGGACGATGACGTACGACTACAAACGTCACGGTACCACCACGCTGTTCGCAGCCCTCAACATCCTCGATGGCACTGTCATTGGCCGCAACATGCAGCGCCATCGCCACCAAGAGTTCATCCGCTTCCTCAATACGATCGAGGCGCAGGTCCCCGTGGAAAAGTCGATCCACGCCGTCGTCGACAACTATGCGACCCACAAGCATCCAAAGGTGCGCCAATGGCTGGCGCGGCATCCCCGCTGGATGTTCCACTTCACCCCGACCTCAGCATCCTGGCTCAATGCCGTCGAAGGATTCTTCGCCAAACTCACGCGCCAGCGCCTGCGGCGCGGCGTGTTCAGATCAGTCGTTGACCTCCAACTCGCCATCAATCGCTTCGTCGCCGATACAAATGCAGATCCCAAGCCCTTCGCATGGACCGCCGATCCAAAGCGCGTGCTCGCCGCTGTCAAACGCGGGAAGCAAACGTTAAAGTCAGACCACTAGGCCATGCCGGGATATCTGCTAGGCTGGGACGTGCGGAATCCGGCGACAGCATGAAAATCCTCTTCATCGACTGCAACGACCAGCTCGCGCCGGTGTGGGAGCGGGTATTGCGCGCCGACGATCCGCCGATCGACGTCAATCGCAGGCCGTTCGAGCATCGGCCGATCTGCCGCGACTTGCTCGAAGGCTACGACATCTGCATCGACGACCACTCCTACATGCCGACCGAGCTGGTCGCACAGTGCGACGCGCTCAAGCACATCGTCTTTCTCGGCACCGGCGCCGTCGAGCTACATGAACGTCGCCGAGCTCAGCGCGCGCGGCGTTACCGTCCACATCATCAAGGGCTACGGCGACACCGCGGTCGCCGAGCACGCGATTGCGCTGATGCTCGCCGCGGCCGCGACGTCGCGCCGATGGACCGGCTCATCCGCTCCGGCACCTGGTCGACGCGCGAAGGCGTGCAGCTTCGCGGCAAGACGCTCGGCATCATCGGGCTGGGCGGCATCGGCCGCGAGGTCTTACGCATCGGCCGTGGGCTCGGCATGGAGGTCATCGCCTGGAACCGCACCGGGCATGAAGCCGCGACCGCTGGTCGAGCTCGACGAACTCCTGGCCCGCTCCGACGTGATCAGTCTGCATCTTGCGCTCAACGACGAGACGCGCGGCTTTATCGGGCCGGCGCAGCTTGCGCGCATGAAGCCGGGCGTCATTCTCGTCAACACCGCGCGCGCCGCCCTGATCGACGAGGCGGCCTTGCTCGACGGCCTGCGCAGCGGCCGCATCCGCCATGCCGGCCTCGACGTGTTCCATGCCGAGCCGCTGCGGAGACCGACCATCCGCTCGCTCTATGGAGAACGTCACGCTGACCGCTCATGCCGGGTTCCGCACGCTCGAAGCCTCGATGATTTTGCTGCGCCGCGCCATCGACATCGTGCGCGGCATTGTCGGCGCCGAAGCGGCATAGTCGCACTCATTGCGCGGAGCGACGGGCCGTGGTGCCGACCGGGGCCGGATGCTATGATCGCACCATAACCGGGTTCCGCTATGAGCGAGCGCTTCTCGACATCAGCCTGCGCGTGAACGGCGAAGACGTGCACGAGCGCGTCGAGGCGCGCAAGACGCTGGTCGATTTCCTGCGCGACGATCTCGGCCTGACCGGCAGCCATATCGGCTGCGAGCACGGCGTGTGCGGCGCCTGCACGGTGCTGCTCGATGGCGCCGTGGTGCGCGGCTGCCTGGTGCTCGCGGTGCAATGCGACGGCGCGCGAGGTCGAGACCATCGAGGGCATTGTCCGATTCCGGCGCCATCGCCGACCTGCAGGACGCGTTCCAGCGGCGCAACGCGCTGCAATGCGGCTTTTGCACGCCCGGCATGCTGATCGGCGCGCAGGAACTGCTCGGCGCGCGGCGGCGTGCCCAGCCGCGACGCCATCCGCGAACACCTTTCCGGCAACTACTGCCGCTGCACCGGTTATCATGCTATCGTCGACGCAATCGAATCCATCGCCCTGACGCGGGCGGGAAAGGCAAGCCTGACCATGAACGAACACGTCCAAACGCCGACGCCTGTCGGAGCGCGCCGACGAGATCGAAGAAAAGATGATGCACGAGCTCGCCGAGCGCGTCGCCACCAAGTCGGTGCTGTTCGGCATGGCCGACGGCAAGATCGAGATGCTCAACGGCGCTGGAGTTCAAGAAGGCCAATCCGGACAAATATTTTCTGATGGGCGCCGATCCGCGGCTGCCGAAGATGCCGGCGAAGCCGACGCTGATCGATTTCTTCAAGAACCGCTTCGCCTCGCTCAATCATCTTTTGCAGAGCGCGACGCTGGCGCTCAAGAACGGCCATAACGAAAAGATCGTGCTCGCCTGCCTGCTGCACGACATCGGCGTGGCGAGCTTCATCCGCTGCGACCACGGCTATTGGGGCGCGCAGATGATCGAGCCCTATGTCGACGAGGAAGTGAGCTGGGCGGTGCGCATGCACCAGGCGCTGCGCTTCTTCCCCGATCCGTCGGTCGGCTACGAATATCCGCAGATGTACATCAACAATTTCGGCGCCGACTATAAGCCGGAGCCGTACATCGTGCGCGACTACGAGAACGCGCAAGAACCACAAATGGTACATGACCGCGCGGCTGATCTGCGTGAACGACATCTATTCGTTCGATCCCAACGCCAAGGTCAACCTCGACGACTTCGTCGACATCATCGGCCGCAATTTCAAGCAGCCGGAGGAAGGCCTCGGCTTCGACAATTCGCCGTCGGCGCACATGTGGCGCACGCTGATGTGGCCGACGCGGTATTTGTAGTCTTCCCTCCCCCGGGGGAGGGTGGAGCGAGCGAAGCCGGGAGGTATTCGCACAGGGCAAGCCGATCACTCCCGCCCCCGCGCTTTGCCCTCCCCCCAGGGGGAGGGAGGAGACATGAAAATCTCGCCGACCAGCCCTCCGGCCTCTCCGCGCTCGACCGGCCGAATTCCTATATCGGCCGCTCGGTGCCGCGGCCCAATCTGGCGCGGCTGACGCAGGGCGCGGCCAATATGTCAGCGACGTGGTGCTGCCGCGCATGGCGCATGTCGCCTTCGTGCGCTCGCCGCACGCGCATGCGCGCATCAAAAACATCGCGACGGCGGAGGCGAAAAAAGCGCCCGGCGTGGTCGCGGTCGTCACCGGCGCCGAGCTTGCCAAGGTGATCACGCCGTGGGTCGGCGTGCTCACCCATCTCAAGGGCATCAAATCGGCGCCGCAGCACGCCATCGCGGTCGAGCGCGCCTGCTGGCAGGGCGAGGCGGTGTGCGCCGTGGTCGCCAAGACGCGCGCGCAAGCCGAGGACGCCTGCGCGCTGGTCGACGTCGACTATGAAGTGCTCCCCGCCGTGACCGATGCCGAAACCGCGCTCGATGCGGCGACGCCGGTGATCCATCCCGAGCTCGGCGACAATCTCACCTTCGAGCGCACGCTCAACGCCGGCGATCCCGACAAGGGCTTTGCCGAAGCCGACGCGGTCGTCGAGACGACCTTCGTGTTCGGCCGCCATACCGGCGTCACCAACGAGCCGCGCGCCATCGTCGCCGACTGGAATCCGGGCGAGCAGCGCCTGACCGTCTATCAGGGCACGCAGGCGCCGCACATGACGCAGAACCTGTTCGCCAAGCACCTCGGGCTCGAAGAGCACCAGGTGCGCGTCCTCACCAAGGACGTCGGCGGCTCGTTCGGCATCAAGGTGCACATCTACGCCGACGAGATGGCGACGGCGGCGCTGGCGAAGCTGCTGAAGCGGCCGGTGAAATTCGTCGCCGACCGCTTCGAGAGTTTCGTCACCGACATCCACGCCCGCGACCATCGCGTCAAGGCGAAGATCGGCGTCAAGAACGACGGCACGATCACCGCGTTCGCCATCGACGACCTGACCGGCATCGGGCCCTATTCGGTCTATCCGCGCACCAGCGGCATCGAGGCGAACCAGGTCGTCAATCTGGTCGGCGGCCCCTACACCTGCCCGAATTACCGCGCCCGCGCGCGCGTCGTTTTTCAGAACAAGAACGTGATGTGCCAATACCGCGCCGTCGGCCATCCGATCGCGACGGCGGTCACCGAAGGCTTGGTCGAACTGGCGGCGGCGAAGATCGGCATGGACCCGGCCGAGCTGCGGCGGCGCAATCTGTTTCCCGACGACAAATATCCGGCCACCAGCGCCGCCGGGCTGAAATTCGAGGGGCTCTCGCACCACGCCTCGCTCGACAAGATTTTGGCGATGATGGATTACGCCAAACTGCGCGCCGAGCAGGCGGAGCTGCGCGAGCGCGGCATCCATCGCGGCATCGGCTTTGCGTCCTTCATCGAAGTGACCAATCCGTCCGCCGCCTTCTACGGCGTCGGCGGCGCGCGCATCTCCTCGCAGGACGGCGCCACGGTGCGGCTCGACGCAACCGGCGCGGTGTTCGTCCATTCCGGCGTCACCGAGCAGGGCCAGGGCGCCGAGTCGGTGCTGGCGCAATGCGTCGCGACCTCGTTCGGCGTGCCGATCGAGCGCGTGCGCGTCGTCACCGGCGACACCGACAACGTGCCCTATGGCGGCGGCACCTGGGCGTCGCGCGCCGCCGGCATCGGCGGCGAAGCCGCCTGGCAGGCCGGCAAAGCGTTGCGCGGCGAACGTGCTCGCGGCGGCCGCCTCGATCCTGCAGGCCGACCCGAAAGCGCTCGACATCCGCGCCGGCATCGTGGTCGACGCCGACACCGGCCGCGAGCGCATGGGCCTCGATGAAGTGGCGCGCGTCGTCTATTTCCGCCCCGACACCCTGCCGCCCGGCTTCCAGGCCGAATTCGTGGTGACGCGCCATTACGTGCCGCGCGCCTGGCCGTTCGCCTTCACCAACGGCGTGCAGGCGTCTTATCTGCGAAGTCGACATCAGGACCGGCGAGATAAGACTGCTGCGCCACTGGTGCGTGGAGGATTGCGGCACCGTGATCAATCCGCAGCTCGTCGACGAGCAGATCAGCGGCGGCATCGTGCAGGGCATCGGCGCCGCGCTTGTTCGAGCACTGCCTTTATGACGAGGCCGGCCAGCTGCTCAACGGCAACATGATGGATTATCTGGTGCCGATGGCCGGCGAAATGCCCGACATCGACATCGGCCACGTGGTGACGCCGACCGCGGATTCCGAACTCGGCGCCAAAGGCGCCGGCGAAGCCGGCACCGCCGGCGCGCCGGCCTGCGTCATGAACGCGGTCAACGACGCGCTCCGCCCGCTCGGCGCCGCGCCGATCACGGCGATGCCGATCACGCCGGAACTGGTGTTAAGCGCGCTGCGGAAATAGCTCAATCGCATTCTCGCGCGCGATCATGGCGATCGCGTCAGGGGCGAGAAAGCCGGGCGCGGTGAAATCCTTCACCTCCTCGGCCACCACGCGATCGTTGCAGAACGGCCAATCGCTGCCGAACAGAATGCGCTCCTTCGCAGCGATGCGCGACAGCGTGCCCATGGACTCGATCCCCGACGCCAGCGCGTTGTCGTACCAGAATGTTTTCAGCCCGGCGAAAATCTCCTCGCGCGATCGGTGCTTGAGCCGCTTGTCGATCATCGGCGCCACCGACAGCCGCCAGGCGAGGAACGGCAGCGTGCCACCGGCGTGCGAAAGGATGAAGCGGATTTTGGCAAAGCGCTCCAGCGCGCCGGAGAACAAAAGATTGACCGCGGCGCGCGTCGTGTCGAACGGATATTCGATCATGAACCCCGGCCACGGCAGATCGAGCGACCGGCTCGACGGATGCAGGCCGGGATGAATGTGGACCACGGCCTCGCGCGAATCCAAATAACGCATCAACGGATCGAACGCGCGCATCGCCGAGAAATTTCTCGCCGTAGCTCGCGAACAGCGAAATGCCTTCGAAGCCGCAGTGTCTTCCAGGCAATAGCGCGCCTCGGCGATGGCGGCGTCCATGTCGTGCATCGGCAGAAGGCCGAAACAGCCGAAGCGCATGGGGATGCTGCGCGATCAGTTCGGCGGCGTAATCGTTGCAGCGGCGCGCGAAGTCCGCGGCTTTTTCATCCGGCATAAATGCGACGCCGGGCTGCGCAATCGACGTGATCGCAAGCGCAATGCCGTGCTTGTCCATCAGCTCGAGCGCAAGCTCTGGCGACCAATCCGGATAGCGGCCGATCGCCGGCCCCCTGCCCGCCTCATACACCGCGTCGCGGTAGAATTGCGGAATGAGGTGAAAATGCACGTCGATCATGCCGTCTCTCTTGCCTGCCATGTGGGCCTCTTTAGAAAACACGTTGTCGGCGACAGTAGCGCATGCCCTCTCATTGGAGGGAAGTAGGACCTGTGCGGGCAACGCGGCGAACTCCCTCTGCCCCTTGCGGGAGAGGGTTGGGGTGAGGGCCCAAAGCCTCTCAGCCATGCACCCTGCTTCCCCTCACCCGCCCGCGCTTTCGCGCGAGCGGCCTCTCCCGCAAGGGGAGAGGAGGAAGTAGAAGAAGTAGAATATGGATCGGAGGAATAAGCGCATGGCCAATTGGAAAGACCGGCAAGCCCTCATCGTCGGTGGCGGCATCGGCGGGCTGGCGGCGGCGCTGGCGCTGGCGCGCAAGGGCATCTCCTCGCAGGTCATCGAGCAGGCCGCGGAGTTTAAGGAGATCGGCGCCGGCATTCAGCTCGGGCCCAACGTGTTCTGGATGTTCGAGGTGCTCGGGCTGACTCGCGCCGATCAGCGCGCTCGCGGTGTTTCCCAACAATCTCATCATGATGGATTCGATTACCGGCGAGGAAGTCACCCGCATTCCGCTCGGCGAGACTTTCCGCAAAAAATTCAGGCACCCTTACGCGTTGATCCATCGCGCCGACCTGCACAAGGTGCTGCTCGAAGCCTGCCGACAATCAAATTTGATCCGCCTCGACGCCTCGCAGAAGATCGTCAAGGTCGATGAAACAAGCGATGGCATCACGGCGACGACCGAGAGCGGCAAGGACTATCGCGGCGCCGCCTTGATCGGCGCCGACGGCCTGTGGTCGACGATCCGGCAGATGCTGGTCGGCGACGGCAAGCCCAACGTGGCCGGTCACATCACCTACCGCGCCGTGCTGCCGACCTCGGAAATGCCGGAAAAATTCCGCTGGCGCGACATGGTGCTGTGGGCCGGCGAGAAGGTGCACCTCGTGCACTATCCGTTGCGCACCGGCGAATTGTTCAATCTCGTCGCCGTGTTTCATTCCAACCGCTACGAGGAGGGCTGGGACAGTTTCGGCGACCCGGCCGAACTGCACGAGCGCTTCGCCAAGACCTGCGAGCCGGTGCGCACGCTGCTCAACAAGATCGAAAGCTGGCGCATGTGGGTTTTGTGCGACCGCCCGCCGATCAAGGAGTGGAGCAAAGGCCGCATCACGCTCCTCGGCGACGCCGCGCACCCGATGCTGCAATATCTCGCGCAAGGCGCCGGCATGTCGATCGAGGACGCGGTGTGTCTGGCCGACCGCGTCGCGGCGATGCATGGCGATTACCCGGAGGCGTTCCGCGCCTATCAAGCAGCGCGCTACCTGCGCACCGGCCGTGTGCAGATCATGGCGCGGGTCTATGGCGAGTTCTATCACGCCTCTGGCGTGGCCAAGGAGCTGCGCAACATGATGCTCGGTTCGCGCACGGCAGAAGACGCCATGGCCGGCATGGAATGGCTCTACGGCGAGCAGAAGGAGCTGACGCGCGGGGCCGCGGCGGCGGTTTCTTGATCGTCATTCAATTCACTTTTGCCGCGCGGGCATTGCGCAGCACCACACAGGCACCACCGGCGGAAATGAGCTTGTTGCAGAATTTTTCCAGGTACGACCTGTTATCGTCGCCGATGCGGATCATGGTACGCGGCGCGCTGCCCATTCCGGGAAGCCGGCCGCGCAGCACGATCGGCTCGCGATCGCCGATCAGCGCCGCGTATCGTTTCTGCAGCGAGCGATAGGTGGCCCAGGCGCGGCTTTCCGACGGATTGGCGGTGAGCTGGGCGCCCCAGCGCGGCACATAGGCGGCGATGCGCCGCGCGTCGCGCGGCTTGGCCAGGATCAGATTGGCAAGCTGCGTGCACGGCACGCCTTGCGGGATCGTGGTCTCCGGCATTTTCGGCGGCGACGGCGACGCCCATTCGTCGGCAGTCCAGCCGGTGACGATCGCAACGTAATCGCGTGTCTCGCTTGGCAGCGCGCGACGGCCGTCGAGCCAGGCGCTCACGCGCCCGGGGCCGGCATTGTAGCCGGCCGCGGCAAGCCCAAGATTGCCGAACTGTTTGCGCAGGTCGCCCAGATAGCTCGCCGCGTGATGCAGCGCCGCGATCGGATCGAACGGATCGGCAAGTCCGCGGAAGTCCGCTGTCGCCGGCATGAACTGCGCGATGCCCTCCGCGCCCTTCGGGCTCACGGCAAGCGCATTGAAGCGGCTCTCCTGCCAGATCACGCGGGCGAAAAATTCTACCGGCAGCGCGTTCTCCGCTGCATCTTGCTCGAGCGCGTGACAGATATCGTCGGGGGTCGGCGGCTTGGCCGCCGTAGCCAGCTTGCCCTCCGCCTTTTTATCCGGTGCCGGCTTGACGGCCTTGGCCGGCGCGTTGCCAGACTGCGCAGTGGCCGCCGCGTCCGGCTGCGCTAATGCCGCCACTGCCGCGCACAGCAGCGCGGCAATGCTGGCGGGCATTGAGTTTGGCGCTAGTCGCATCGGGCGGAAGTTAGCAAAGCTACGGCGGCAACGCGCGATACGGGGCCAGCGTTCCCTCTGCAACGGAGGGTATCCAGGAATCCAGCGATCGCCGCGATCCTTCTCGGCAAGCGTTAGCCAATTTACGTCGTCTTGCTCAAATAATTAAATCGAGATTTTCCCTCTCGCTCCCACGCAAGCAGCGTCCAACTCGCTCCAAAACCGGCACTTCTACCCCGCTCGGCTTCGGTGATTTCACGAAGCATTGATGCGATGATTCGTTGGTCCCCGGGATCAATGCTCGTTCATGCAAGCGTAGCAGGTTGAGCGCTGCGAAATCCGCGAGCGACCTCGCCGCACGTTCTAGGGTTTCGCTATACTCAAGCCGGGCTACGACGCCCTCACACCCTTCCCCTTCAGCGCGCTGCCTATCTCATCGAGAATCACGGGATCGTCGATGGTCGCCGGCATTTGCCAGCTTTCGCCGTCGGCGATTTTTTTGATCGTGCCGCGGAGAATTTTGCCGGAGCGGGTTTTCGGTAGCCGTGCCACCGTGATGGCGAGCTTGAACGCCGCGACGGGGCCGATTTTCTCGCGGATGAGCGCGACGCATTCCTTCTCGATCTCGGTCGGCGGGCGGTTGACGCCGGCTTTGAGCACGATGAAACCGCACGGCACTTCGCCCTTCAAGCTCGTCCTTGATGCCGAGCACGGCGCATTCGGCAACGTCACGGTGCGAGGCCAGCACTTCCTCCATGCCGCCGGTGGAGAGGCGGTGGCCGGCGACGTTGATGATGTCGTCGGTGCGGCCCATGATGGAAATGTAGCCGTCCTCGTCCTTGAAGCCGGCGTCGGCGGTTTTGTAGTAGCCGGGAAATTCGTCGAGATAGCTTTCGCGCATGCGCTCGTCGGCCTGCCAGAGCGTCGGCAGGCAGGCCGGCGGCAGCGGTAGCTTGATCACGATCGAGCCCATCCTGTTCGCCGCCACGTCCTTGCATCGCCTCGTCGACGATGCGCACGTCGTAGCCGGGCATCGGCACCGTGGCCGAGCCGTACTTCACCGGCAGCGTGCCAAGGCCCACCGGATTGCCGGCGATGCACCAGCCGGTCTCGGTCTGCCACCAATGATCGAGCACCGGAATTTTCGAGAGCTTCTCCGCCCACATCACGGTATCCGGATCGGCGCGCTCGCCGGCAAGAAACAGCGTGCGGAATTTTTTCAGATCGTATTGCGCGAGCAAGGCCCCTTTCGGGTCTTCTTTCTTGATGGCGCGGAACGCGGTCGGCGCGGTGAACATGACAGCGCAGCCGTGCTCGGCGATCACCCGCCAGAACGCGCCGGCGTCGGGCGTCCCGACCGGCTTGCCCTCGTAGAGGATCGTGGTGCAGCCGTGCAGCAGCGGCGCATAGACGATGTAGGAATGGCCCACCACCCAACCGACGTCAGAGGCGGCCCAATACACGTCGCCAGGCTCGACGCCGTAGAGATTTTTCATCGACCATTTGAGCGCGACCATGTGGCCGCCGTTGTCGCGCACCACGCCCTTGGGCCGGCCGGTGGTGCCCGATGTATAGAGAATGTAGAGCGGGTCGGTCGCCTCCACCGGCACGCAATCGTAAGCCGAGCGGGCATGAATGAGCGCGTGATCGCGCATCGCCGCCCAGTCGCGGTCGCGGCCTTCGATCAACGCCGCATGCACCTGCGGGCGCTGCAGGATCAGGCAGGCGGCGGGCTTGTGCGCCGACAGCGCGATCGCCTCGTCAAGGAGCGGCTTGTAGGCGACGGTGCGCCCGGGCTCGATGCCGCAGCTTGCCGAGAGGATCACCTTCGGCTTGGCGTCATCGATTCGCGTCGCCAGTTCGCGCGCGGCAAAACCGCCGAACACGACCGAATGGATGGCGCCGATGCGCGCGCAGGCGAGCATGCCGATGACCGCCTCCGGCACCATCGGCATGTAGAGAATGACGCGGTCGCCCTTGCGCACGCCGAGATCGCGCAGCATGCCGGCGAGCACCTGCGTCTCGGTGAGCAGGCGATGGTAGGTGATGGTGCGCTTTTGCCCGGCGAGCGGGGAATCGTAGATGATCGCCGCCTGCTCGCCACGGCCGGCATCGACGTGGCGGTCGACCGCATTGAAGCAGGTGTTGCACACCCCGCCGGTAAACCAACGGCCGTAAATGCCGGCGTTGGGATCGAACACCGTTTTGGGTTTCTCAAACCAGGCGATGTCTTCTGCCGCCTCGCCCCAAAAACCCAGCGGGTCACGCTGCCAGCGTGCGTAGACCTCGTGATAGCGGCTCGAACGAGCGTCCATGGCGGCCTCTCTGCGCGACTATAGCGTCACTCGCCAATGGCGAATAGCGCGCAGCGAATAGGGAAGAACAGGGACAGAGGCCCTTTTTCTACTCGCCATTTGCTATTCGCTAGTCGCGCTCTTTGCTAGGCTTGGCGCACAGTAGGGAGGGGAAACACCATGGCGACGCCCTACGATACCGGCCTCGACCGCAATGCGGCGAACTTTCAGCCGCTCACGCCACTATCGTTCCTTGCGCGCGCGGCCGCCGTCTATCCGCAGCAGACCGCGATCGTCCACGGCGAGCGCTCGTGGACCTACCGGCAATTTTTCGCGCGCGCCCGGCAGTTCGCCTCGGCGCTCAATCGGCGCGGCATCAAGCGCGGCGAGACGGTGGCCGTGGTGCTCGCCAATACGCCGGCTATGCTGGAAGCCCATTACGGTGTCGCCATGGCCGGCGCGGTGCTCAACACCATCAATACCCGGCTCGATGCCGCCATCATCGCGTTCACACTCGACCACGGCGAGGCCAAGGTGCTGATCGTCGACCGCGAGTTCTCCAAGGTGGCGAAAGACGCGCTTGGCGCGGTGCAAGGCAAAACCGCTGGTAATCGATTACGACGATGCGGAGTTTGCCGGCGCGGGCGAACGGATCGGTCAGATCGAATACGAGGACTTTTTGCGCGAGGGAGATGCCAGATTTCGCCTGGCTGATGCCGGCCGACGAATGGGACGCCATCTCGCTCAACTACACATCGGGCACCACCGGCGATCCCAAGGGCGTGGTCTATCACCACCGCGGCGCCTATCTGCTCGCGCTCGCCAACGTCATTACCTGCGAGATGGGCAAGCATCCGGTCTATCTGTGGACGCTGCCGATGTTCCACTGCAACGGCTGGTGCTTTCCGTGGACGCTGTCAGTGGTTGCGGGCACTCATGTTTGCTTACGCGCAGTGCGCGCCGCGCCGATCTTCGACGCCATCGCCGCGCACAAGGTCACGCATCTGTGCGGCGCGCCGATCGTGATGTCGACGCTGCTCAACGCGGCGGCGCACGAGAAGAAGCCGCTGCCGCACGGCGTCGAGTTCGTTACCGCCGCGGCGCCGCCGCCGGAAGCCGTGCTCGAGGCGATGAAAGCGGCGGGCTTCAACGTCACCCACGTCTACGGCCTGACCGAGACCTACGGGCCGGCGAGCGTCAACGATTGGCATCGCGAATGGGAGGCGCTGCCGGCCGCCGAGCAGGCGGCGAAGAAGGCGCGCCAGGGCGTCGCCTATCCGGTGCTCGAAGCGCTCGACGTGCTCGATCCGGCGACCATGCAGCCGGTGCCGCGCGACGGCGAGACGCTGGGCGAGGTGATGTTCCGCGGCAACGTGGTGATGAAAGGCTATCTGAAAAATCCAGCGGCGACCGAAAAGGAATTTTCCGGCGGCTGGTTTCATTCCGGCGATCTCGGCGTCGATCCATCCCGGACGGCTACATCCAGCTCAAGGACCGCTCCAAGGACATCATCATCTCCGGCGGCGAGAACATTTCCTCGATCGAAGTCGAGGACGCGCTCTACAAGCACCCTGCCGTGCAGGCGGTCGCCGTGGTCGCCAAGCCCGACGACAAATGGGGCGAAACGCCATGCGCGTTCGTCGAGCTGAAACCCGGCGCGAGCGCCAGCGCCGAGGATTTGATCGCCTGGTGCCGCTCCCACCTCGCCGCCTACAAATGCCCGCGCTACGTGGTGTTCGCCGAGATCCCGAAGACGAGCACGGGCAAGCTGCAAAAATTCAAGCTGCGCGATGTGGCGAAGGGGATGTGATCAGGGGTGAACATCGCTCATTCCCACGAAAGCGGAAATCCTGACGACGTTGCCCGATATCAAGACTAAAGTGTTATGGGTCCCCGCTTTCGCGGGGGCGAGCGTTTAAGGGCGTCCGCTGCTTGATCGCCTAATGCAGGACTGCTTCCAGCTTCAAACGCGCGATCTCGTCCTTTACGTGCAACTTCTTTCGTTTCAATTCAGCAATTTTCAGATCGTCGGCCGATGGGTGTGCTAGCGCTTCGTTGATTTCCTGTTCCAGTGCATGGTGGCGCTTTTCGAGTTCCGCAAGATGCGCTTCAATCGCCATGTGGCCTGTCCTCCTAGTGGTCTGATTTATTCGGACGATTCCCAAATTGTCCGAAGCAGTTCAAGCTCTCATCATGAGAGCAGGAATTTTCGTGAACGTTACCCGAGCGGATCGCCATCGGCTTGAGGCGATCATCTCGGATCGCAGCGCGCCGCAAAAGCACGTGTGGCGCGCCAATATCATCCTCGCGACAGCCGACGGCTGCGGCACCGCTGAGATCATGCGCCGATCGGGCAAATCGAAGCCCGTGGTGTGGCGATGGCAGGCGCGGTTCATGGCGGAGGGCGTTGCTGGGCTCACGCGCGACAAGACGCGCAAGCCCGGCAAACAGCCACTTCCGACGACCACCGTGCAGAGGGTGGTTGACCTGACGCTGGGGCCGCCGCCGGGAGAAGCAACCCACTGGACCGGCCGGATGCTGGCGAAGGCGGCGGGAGTAAGCCTGCGTTCGGTGCAACGTATCCTTGAAGCCCACCAACTCGCGCCGCACCGCATCCGCACGTTCAAGCTGTCGACGGACCCGAGGTTCGCCGAGAAGTTCACGGATGTCGTCGGCCTCTACGTCGATCCTCCCGCCCATGCGGTGGTTCTCTCGGTCGACGAGAAAAGCCAAATCCAGGCGCTCGACCGTACCCAGCCGGGGCTGCCGATGAAGCCGGGCCGTGCCGGAACGATGACGTACGACTACAAACGTCACGGCACCACCACGCTGTTCGCAGCCCTCAACATCCTCGATGGCACCGTCATTGGCCGCAACATGCAGCGCCATCGCCACCAAGAGTTCATTCGCTTCCTCAATACGATCGAGGCGCAGGTCCCCATGGAAAAGTCGATCCACGCCGTCGTCGACAACTATGCGACCCACAAGCATCCAAAGGTGCGCCAATGGCTGGGGCGCCATCCCCGCTGGATGTTCCACTTCACCCCGACCTCAGCATCCTGGCTCAATGCCGTCGAAGGGTTCTTCGCCAAACTCACGCGCCAGCGCCTCCAGCGCGGCGTGTTCCGATCAGTCGTTGACCTGCAACTCGCCATCAATCGCTTCGTCGCCGATACAAATGCCGATCCCAAGCCCTTCGCTTGGACCGCCGATCCAAAGCGCGTACTCGCCGCTGTCAAACGCGGGAAGCAAACGTTAAAGTCAGACCACTAGCGTATGATTGCAGTCTGACCGGACCGCCCTACCAGCGTAACGACTATAAATCATACTCCGTTTCGGGCACGGCGAAAATCCCCGCTGTGCATTGCTGCCGTGCGGCTGAGCGGGCTTGTCGGGCGTTAACCAAAACGCGATAATCGGCCGCAACTTACCGGCCGCAGACCGTGCCCAAGCCGCAGCGATAAGCCGCAGCCGGGGCGCGACCAAGGCGGAAATGACGAAAGAGGAAGAACGCGAGCTTCGGGCGCAGCTGGCGCGCCTGCAGCAGGAGCATCGCGACCTCGATGCCGCGATCGCGGCGCTGCAGGACTCGCCGGGCGCCGACATCATCCAGGTGCAGCGCTGAAGAAGCGCAAGCTGCATCTGCGCGACCGCATTACCTTCATCGAAGACCAGCTCACGCCCGACATTATTGCGTGATTGCCTCGCCCGTCCCACGCGAGGCGCAACGATATCCTGCCGCTCCGCCTTGCGGGCATACATCGCGGCGTCGGCGCGGCCGAGCAGCTTCCGCCGGCGTATCGAGCGCGCCGATGAGCGCGACGCCGGCCGCGGCGCCGACCACCAGCGTCGAGGAGCCCCAGCTGCACCGGCGTGGCGTAGATCGCCCGCTCCAGAGCGGCGGCCTTGGCCGCGGCGGCCGGGCCGCTCACGTTCCACAGCAGCACGACGAACTCGTCGCCGCCCAATCGCGCGACAACGTCGGAGGCCCGCACCTCGCCGAGCGAGCGCCGCGGCGACCGCCTTGAGCACCGCGTCGCCGGCGGCATGTCCGTGGCGGTCGTTGACCGGCTTGAAGCCGTCGAGATCCAAATAGACCAGCGCGGCGCTGGCGCCGTAGCGCTTGACGTAGGCGACCGACGCGCGAGCTCGCGCTCGAAGCCGCGGCGGTTGAAGAGTTCGGTGAGCGGATCGATGTCGATCTTGGCCTCGAGGTCGACGATGCGCGCGCGCGATTGCTCAAGCTGCGCGGCGAGCCGCTCCACCTCGGCCGCAAGCCGCATGGCCGCCGAACGCGGCCGCGCTTTTGCCGGCTTCGCCGCATCGGCTCGATGCTGCCGTCGGCCCGCGCGCGCGGACGCTTGGCCGGTGACCGCTGCGGTGCGCCGTCCTGCGCTGCGACCTTGCCGCGCCGCGTTTCATTGCCGTCGCCCGCCGCTCCCGCGCGAATCAGGACGGCAAGATAACCCGCCGCAGCGCGGGTTTTGCGCAGTTTCGCAGCGGCTCGCGGCCAGCATGAACAGCCATGCGGCGGATTGACGCAGACGGGCGGCTCGGCACGGCGCGGCATGGCGGCGTCCGGCGGACCTCACTGCGCCTGCAAATAGCCGAGCGGCTCGGTCTGCGTATCGTCGAACACCGCCGCCGTCAGCGGTCCGCCGAACACGGCCGCAGTGTCGAGATTGAGCCGGTTGCTGCGCAGCTCCGGCTTTGCAGCTCTCGAGCGGCGTGTGGCCGTGCACGATCAGGCGGCCGTAATCGCGGCTGTCGGCAAGAAACGGCTCCCTGATCCAGAGCAGAGTCGGATTCGTCCTGCGCATCGAGCGGCTTTTCCGGATCGACGCCGGCATGAACAAAAAATCGGCGGCCGTCGTCGTAGGACAATCGCAGCGAGCGCATCCAGTCGAGATGCGCGCGCGGCAGATCGCCGATGTCCCTGGCGCCATAGCTCTGCAGCGTCTCCGCCCCGCCGTTGCGCAGCCAAGCGCTCACCGGCGTCGTGCCGTCGAGGAGCGCGAGCGCCCACGCCTCGTGATTGCCCTTGAGCGCGATGAGCCGTTCCGGCAGCTCCACTTGAAAGCTCATCATGAAGCGAAGCGACGCCGGCGGAGTCCGGACCGCGATCGATGTAGTCGCCCAAGAAACACGAATCGCAGCTCGCCGCCCGTCGGCATGCTGCGCGGCACGCCGCGACCAGGCTCTTCAGCTTATCGAGCGAGCCGTGGATATCGCCGATGGCGTAGGTCAGTGGCATGCGGACGGTTTCCCTTACGCTTTCCCAATGATGGCCACATTCGGGCACCATTGTTCAGTCGACATTCACGAATAAATGGGAACTCTAGGCAAAGGGGGCGGTTGGAGTTGCGGTGACAACACATCCTGTCGAGGTAATGTCATGAAGAAAATTGTGACTGCTCTGATCGCCGCAGCGGCCATCGCCGTGGCGGCGCTGGCGACTTCGGGTACCGCCGAGGCGCGCTGGGGCGGCGGCTGGCACGGCGGCTGGCGGTGGCTGGCACGGCGGTCTGGGGCACCGGCGGCCCTTCATCGCCGGCGCCATCATCGGCGGCGCGCTTGCGGGCCCGTACTACTATCCCTACGGCTACTACGGTCCGTACCCTATCCGGACCGTGCGCGTGGCGGACCGTGTGGAACGGCTATCGCTGGGTTCGCGCCTGCTACTGAGCGGCACGGCGCTCGACCGCATTGCATCGATGGCGGCGTCCCGATCACGGGGACGCCGCTCACTTTCGTTTGGCCGGAAAGAGCGATTAGTCCTGAAGATGAGGCGGCGTTCCTGCTGGCACACCAAAATTCCGCCAAAGAGTCTGCATCCTAATGGGCTGCGTATGGAGCTCTGAGGACTAGCCGGGGGTAAGACGGGGACTTCCGCTCAACAACGTTCCGCATCGGCACCCGACCGATCGCACCAGGAGAACACATGCACAAATCGCTCATCGGGCTTGCCGCCGCGGCCAGTATCGGCCTTGCCACGCTTGGCTGCGCCGAGTCCAGGCAAATGCCGGCTGCTTTGGCTGCGCCGTCGGCGCGGGCGTCCTCGGCGGCGTAGTCGCCGGCGCCATCGTCGGCAACGCGATCGCCAACAGCCCGCCGCCGCCGCCGGCCTATTACGCCTATCCGCCGCCTCCCGCCGCCTCCGGGACCTTATTATGGGCCGCCGCCCGCCTACGCTCAGCTCGCGCCGTGCCACTGGGAGCAGGCGCCGGGTTTGGGTTGAGGAAGTGAAGGGTTATCGGATCCGACCTGTCCAGATCTGCCCCTGACAGATTGCGCCGTGGATGGCGCGCCTGGCGCGCCGAATTCGGCCGGCCGGCTCGTGCGAGCCGGCCGGTTTTTTTGCGCGCGCACCGGACGCATCAATCGGTCGGCCGATGAGCGCGATCGATGCCGGCGCTGATCTGCCGATCTCGGCATCGCCGGAGATTTGATCGTGCGCTCCGCTTCGGCATCGCGGGAGGCGAGCACCGGCGATGCAGGCAATCAGCAGGCCCCGATGCAGCCTGAACGCAAAGCAACCGAACGGCGCGCGTGCGCTCGCCGTTGCAAGCGACCTCGACGCCGGCTCTGGCGCGGAGTCAAACCGCGAGCGCCTTCGGTCTTCTACGCGACGGCAGTGCTGAAATGGACCGTGATCGTCGCGCTATGCCTCTATGTCGGCTTCGCGGCCGTGCTGTACGTGACGCAGCGCTCGCTGATGTATTTTCCGGAAACGATCCACACCACGCCGGCGCAGGCGGGCCTGCCCGAGGCCGAGGAAGTGCCGCTCACTGCCTCCGACGGCGTGCACATCACCGCCTGGTATGTCGCGCCGCAAGACGGCAAGCCGGTCATCGTGTATTTCCACGGCAACGGCGGCGCCTTGCGCTACCGCGTGGGCACGTTTCAAAAAACTCATCGGCGCCGGCATCGGCCTCGTCGCGCTTGAATATCGCGGCTATGGCGGCAATCCCGGCAGCCCGAGCGAACGCGGCCTCATCGCCGACGGCGAGGCCGCCTACGCGTTCGCCGCCGCACACTATCCGATCAAACAGATCGTGCTCTGGGGCGAATCGCTCGGCTCCGGCGTCGCGGTTGCAGTCGCGGCGGAAAAACCGGTCGGCCGCGTGATTTTGGAAGCGCCGTTCACCTCGGCCGCCGCCGTCGCGTCGCTCCGCTATTGGTACATGCCGGTGCGGCTCTTGATGAAGGATCAATTCCACTCCGATCGAGCGCATCGGCAAAGTCACGGCGCCGCTCTTGATCCTGCACGGCATGCACGATCAGGTCGTTCCCTACGCGATGGGCGAGCGGATGTTCGAGCTCGCCAACAAGCCCAAGCACATCGTGCGTTTCCTCGACGGCGGACACGAGGACCTCGACGCCAACGGCGCGCTCGATGCCGTCGCCCGCTTCCTTGCCGGCGATTTGGATTAACAGCCAGCGCGTTTTCCGGTCGCGGCACGAAGCGAAGCGTAGTGGTGCGCTACTGACCCGGGATCGTTACAAACTCTAAGTCTGTAAAGGTCCCGGAACAGCGGTGCACCGCATCCTGGAAACATCGGCCTCTATTGCGGCACGGTCATCAGCTCGAGCACATGCCCGTTCGGATCGCGAAAATATACGCCGCGGCCGCCGTTCCAATCGTTCAGCTTGCCGTCTTCGAGATTCCACGGCGCGCTGCCGAATGGCGATTTTGGCTTTCTTGACTGCGGCGCAAAATGGCGTCGAATTCGCGGTCGCTGACGTGGAATGCGTAGTGATGGCTCTCAAATTTGTCATCGTCGTCGAACAGAAGCGTCAATGTCTTGTTGACCTGCACCGGCGCGAAATGACCGGCGCGTCCGCGTTTGAGCCCAAAAATGCGGGCGAAAAACTTGGCGGCAGCGACTTTATCGCGCGCCGGGACGATGGCGTGGTTGAGCGTGACGGTCATCGGCGTTTCCTCGCGTCAAAACGTCTGATAGGTCTTGCCGACTTGGCCGCCGACGCGGGCAAAGCCGGCGACGGCGGGCGCGTACTTGTCATTGAGATTGAGCGCCTTGGCGTAGGAGCCGGCGGCCTTGTCGTTTTGCCCGAGGCGCTCGTAGGCAAGGCCGCGGCTGGCCCAGGCTTTCGGATCTGTCGGATCGAGCTGCACCGCCTGGTCGAGATCGCTCGCCGCCGCGCTGTCATTGCCGGCCGCCAGGTAAGAGAGTGCGCGCGCCAGGTAGGATTCGGCCCCGCTGCGGCGCGAGTCCGATCGCGGTTGAGAAATCGTCGATGGCGAATTGATGCTGGCCCTGGCTCTGATAGAGCAGGCCGCGATTGTAATAGGCTTCCGCGTTGTTGGGGCGCAGCGCGATCGCCTTGTTGAATCGGCGAGCGACTGCATGGTCTTGCCCTGCAGGCTGTAGACGATGCCGCGGCCGAGATAGGCGGGCGCATACGACGGCTCGATCGACAGCGCCTTGTCGTAGTCGGCGAGCGCCAGATCGAGCTTGTTGGTGCGCCGGTAGACCAGGCCGCGATTGGCGTAGGCCTGGGCGTAATTGGGGTCGAGGCTGATCGCCTTGTTGAAGTCGGCGAGCGCCTGCTCGTTCATTCCGGCCTCGCCATAGGCCGAGCCGCGCATGTTGTAGGCCTGCGGATCCGTCGGATGCTTGCTGCGATGACCTCGCTGAGCGAGGTCAGATTGGACTGCGAAGGCCCGTAGAGCGCGTCGTCGTTCTTCTCGGAAACCGTCGGACTGCCGAGCGTCGCACAGCCGACCAGCGCCGCACGCGGCGAATGATGCGACACCGCGACGCGGGAGAGTTTTGCGCGCGATCCGACCTTCGCCGCCGGGATTGGCGATCGCTGGTCCTTTCATCCGATGCCTCGCGGCACCCCCGCAAGTGGAACTTTCGTTCCCAGGGCGAAGCTGGACGATAATGCGTCTGCTCGCCAAAACAATGGCGCGGGCCGCGCCGGCCCGCGCCATTCATCCAACCGCGGATGCGTATCCTTTAGCCAAAGCGCGGGGCGCGCGGCGGTCCCGGCCCTGCCGACGCCGGCCCGGGCCGACGGGCTTCGGCTTCATCGGCAACAGCCCCTCGCGCTGCAAGCGCTTGCGCGCGAGCTTGCGGGCGCGGCGGATCGCCTCCGCCTTCTCCCGCGCCTTTCGTTCCGAGGGTTTTTCGTAATGGCCGCGGAGCTTCATCTCGCGGAAAATGCCCTCGCGCTGCATCTTCTTCTTCAGCGCCTTGAGGGCCTGGTCGACATTGTTGTCACGGACGAGAACCTGCACGCGTGCTCCTCTTGCAGTGGGTTCATGGAATTGAAATGGCGGCATAGCTCTGCACCTACGCCACCTTGGCGCGGCCTGTAGCAGAACAGGGCCGAAAAGTCCACATGCAGGGGCCTTTGTCGCAGCCCATCAGTCGGTAAAGACGCGGGTGACGTGGCCCATCTTGCGGCCCGGCCGCACGGCGGCCTTGCCGTAAAGGTGCACGGCGGCGCCGGGCACCGTCGAGCCAGCGTGCGATAGTCCTCGACCTCGCTGCCGATGAGGTTGGTCATTTCCACGCGGCCGTGGCGAATGGGCTTGGCGAGCGGCCAGCCGGCCACAGCCCTGATGTGCTGCTCGAATTGCGACACCGAAGCGCCGTCGAGCGTCCAGTGGCCGGAATTGTGCACGCGCGGCGCGATCTCGTTGACCAGGAGTTCGCCGGCTCCGCCGGCAGCACGAACATCTCGACCGCCAGCACGCCCACATAGTCGAATTGCTGCGCGATGGTCTCGGCGATCCGCCGCGCCTCCTGCGCCACCGGCGGCGGACAACGCGGCCGGCACGCGCGAGATTTTCAGAATGTGGTCGCGGTGCTCGTTCTCGGTCACGTCGAAACATTCGACCGCGCCGTCGTGTCCGCGCGCGGCCACGACCGAAACTTCCCGCTCGAACGGCACGAAGGCTTCGAGGATGCAGGGCTGACCGCCGACCTCGCGCCAGGCGGCCTGCGGATCGGTGCCGTTCTTGATCGTCGCCTGGCCCTTGCCGTCATAGCCGTAGCGCCGCGTCTTCAGGACGGCCGGCAGGCCGATCCGCTCGATCGCCGCCGCAAGCTCGGCCGGCTGCGCGACGGCGGCAAACGCCGCGGTGCGGATGCCGAGGCGCGCCGACGAAATTCTTTTCCGCCAGCCGATCCTGCGTCGTCGCCAGAATCTGCGGATCGGGCAGGACCGGAACGCGCGCGGCGAGAAACGTCGCGGTCTCCGCCGGCACGTTCTCGAACTCGTAGGTGACCACATCGACGTCGGCGGCGAAGCGGTCGAGCGCTTCGGTGTCGGTGTAATCGGCGCAGGTCACCCGGTGCACGACATCGAAGGCCGGCGAGTCCGGACTCGGCGCAAAGACGTGGCACTTGAAGCCGAGCCGCGCCGCCGCCAGCGCCAGCATGCGGCCAAGCTGGCCGCCGCCGAGGATGCCGATCGTGGCTTGCGGCTCGAGAACGGTTCCGCTCACGCGCGGGAATCCTTCGGCTCTTCGGCGACCGCTTCGGTCTGGCGCGCCCGCCATGCTTCGAGGCGGTTGCCCAGCGCCGGATCGCTCAGCGCCAAGCACGCTTGCCGCCAGCAGCGCGGCGTTGATCGCGCCGGCCTGGCCGATCGCCAGCGTCCCGACCGGAACGCCCGGCGGCATCTGCACGATCGAATAGAGCGAATCGAGCCCCGACAGCGCCTTCGATTCGACCGGCACGCCGAACACCGGCAGGCTGGTCAGCGCAGCCGTCATCCCGGGCAAATGCGCCGCGCCGCCGGCGCCGGCGATGATCACCTTGAAGCCGGCCGCTTTCGCTCCCTTGGCGAAGGCGTAGAGCCGTTCCGGCGTGCGGTGCGCGGACACGATGCGCGCCTCGTAGGGCACGCCGAGCGCGTCGAGTGTTTCGGCGGCATGCTTCATGGTCTGCCAGTCGGACTGGCTGCCCATGATGATCGCGACCGATTTGGCTCCCAGCGGCGCCACAGCAAAAATTCCCTGCCCGAAGGAAGCGGCGAATTATAGGCCCGCGCGTTGGAGTAGCAAGGCGAGCTATGACCGCCTGACCCCGAAGAACGGGGGAGAACCAACCATGCAGATGAGCGAATATCATTACCTGCCGCTGACGCCCGGCTACTTTGCCATCCTCGTGGTCGTCCTACCTGCTGCGTGCTCGTCCTGTTGGTGTCGACGCTGCGCTATGCCTATCTACGCCTCGGCGTCAGCTCGAGCACCGCGCTGCTTCTGCTGTTCGGTTCGCTGATCGGCAGCTATTTCAACATCCCGATCGTCCAATTGCCGCCGGAGCATGTCATGTCCGACCGAGGTCCGCGACTATTTCGGCATGGACTACGTCATCCCCCGCGTCGTGGACTTGCAGGGCACGGTGATCGCGGTCAATGTCGGCGGCGCAGTCATTCCGACGATCATGTCGCTTTATCTCCTGTTCGCGCGCAACCTATGGCTGAGGGGATTGATCGCGACCGCCATCGTCGCGCTGGTGCTGCATTGGCTCGCGCATCCGGTGCGCGGCGTCGGCATCGCGGTGCCGATATTCCTGCCCGCCTTGGTCACGGCCATCGTCGCCTTGCTGCTCGCCGGCGCAAACGCGGCTCCGCTCGCCTACATCGCCGGCAGCATGGGGACGCTGATCGGCGCCGACCTCACCAATCTCGACAAAGTGCGCGGTCTCGGCGCGCCGGTCGCCTCCATCGGCGGCGCCGGCACGTTCGACGGCATTTTTCTGACCGGCATCCTCGCCGTGCTGCTGGCGAGCCTTTACCATCCCCGGCATCAGGTCGCGCAGCCGCCGTGAGCAATGCAGGGCTACGATTCCACTTATTTCACCGTCGGACGATGCGCGCTACGATTGTCTAACCCGCTGTCCGAGGATTGATCCACCATGTCCGAAAAATCTGTTGCGCCGGAAAAACCGGCCGGAGACCCATACGCGATCGCGCATTATCACGCGCACGTCTATTACCATCGGGCAACGAGCCGCGACAGCGCCGAGCGCTTGCGCGAGCGCGTTGCCGCGGAATTTCCGCAAGCCAGGCTCGGACGCTGGCATGACGAACTGGTCGGGCCGCATCCGCAATCGATGTATCAGATCGCATTTCCGAGTGAGATGCTGACAAAGTTCGTGCCCTGGCTGATGCTCAACCGCGATGGTTTGACCGTGCTGCTGCATCCGGAAACCGGAGATAATCTTGCCGACCACAGCGCGCACGCCGCATGGTTCGGCGCGGTGCTGCCGCTGCGGCTCGAAGTTTTCAAGAAAAAATAGCGCGCACGGAACCTCGCGACTGGCGCGCACGTTGCCCTGCAAGGCTTTCAAGGCGCATGCCAATGACGAACCACCAAGACGCCGATCGAAAGAACGACATACGCTTGCTCACTCCGCTGCTGCTCATGGCGGCGATCGTTGCGGTCGGAATTCTGGTCTATGCCGTTACGGGCCACGCGCTCGCCGCGACCGGCTAGCAATGTCTGCTAGAGCCTAGGCGCTGTCCTCGACGTCGGTTTCCGGCCGGTCGCGACCGAGCGCGCGCTCGGTGTGCCACTTGCCGTTCTCGTCCTCGTACTCGATGGTCTCGCTGTCTCCGGGCACGCGCTGCTCGGCGGCGGCTTGGCGCGCGGCCGCGAGCGCCTGCGCGTGCGTGGGAAAGCTTTCGGAAAAAACGCCGTTGACCGTGTAGGCCCAGCCATCTTCGTGGCGGACGACCTTGTAGGTCACATGTGCCATTCTCTTCACCCTGGACCAGATTGCGATCGTTGCGGACGGCAGTTTATAGGGTTGCGCGCGTAAAGCGAAGCTGGTGCGCCTGCTAGACTAGCGCGGCTGGCCATCGTCGAACTTGCGCTCAAAAATCTCGCCGAGCGTCGAATAGAAGAAGCCGTTGAGTCGGCCGATCGGATTGAGCTTGCGCATGTCGATATAGCCGTTGGTCATGCACGCCGGATCGACATGCATGAAGACGACTTCGCCGATGACCAGCGGATGCCGGTTGGGGCCAAGCTCGATAACCTGATGCAGCCTGCATTCGAAATGGATCGGCACTTCTTTGACGCGCGGCGGTTTGATTTTCACGCTAGGAAGCGGCGTGAGCCCGGTTTCGTCGAATTCGGAATTGTCCTCCGGGAAAACCGTTGGCCGAGTTGACCATCTCCTTCCACACCGGCTCGGTCACCACGTTGAAGCAGAACTCGCCGGTCTGGCGGATATTCTTCAGCGTGTGCTTCTCGCTGCCGTCCGGATTGCGCGCGATGGTCAGCGAAATCATCGGCGGGACGACGCAGACCACGGTGAAGAAGCTGAACGGCGCGAGATTGGTGCGCCCCTGACCGCTCACTGTCGACGCCCAGCCGATCGGACGCGGCACCACCGAGCCAACCAGCATCCGGTAAACCTGACGCCGTTCGGCAATTGCGGGATCGAGTTCGAGGTAATCGGACATGCGGCCCCCTTCACAAAACACATCGCTGATTTGTGCAAAATCCAGTGTTGATTAGGTCGGCGGCCGTGCCATAGTCAATGTTCGCGACAAGCTCAAAGAGGTTTGCGATGAACGTCAACGTCGCGCCGGACAGGCCGATTGCGGGCGCCGCTCCACCGTTTCAGGTGGAGCGCCTCGGCCTCAGGCTAGGCGCTGAAATTCAAAGGCCTCGATCTTAAAGAGCCGATGCCGCCGCAGACTTTCGCGGCCTTCGAAGCCGCATTGACCGAGCACAAGGTGCTCATGCTGCGCGATCAGCACTTGACCACCGCGCAGCACGTAACGTTCAGCCGGATGTTCGGCGAACTCGAAGTACATCCGATGCGGCCGCAGGGCGAATTTCCTGAAATTCTGGTGCTCGATAACCATAAGGACAATCCGGTGCTGTCCACCGACGTGTGGCACAGCGACACGACGTTCCGGAAAAACCCGACCAAATACACGATCCTGCGCTGCCAGATCATGCCGAAGCTCGGCGGCGATACGCTGTGGGCGGACATGGAGGCCGCTTACGAGGGCTTGAGCTACGCTTTCAGGAAAATGATCGACGGCCTTCGCGCCGTACACGATTTCCAGAATTTTCGCGCGCTATTCAAGAACACCGACGAGGACCGGGCCAAGCTGCGCAAGATGGAAGAGCTTTTTCCCAACCCGTCGCATCCGGTGGTGCGCACCCACCCGGCAACCGGCAGAAAGAGCATTTACGTCAATCCGCAATTTACCCTTCGTATCGAAGGTCTCGAACCGGCGGAAAGCCGCGCCGTCCTCGACGTCCTGTTCGCGCAGGCGCAAGTTCCCGAATATCAGCTCCGCCTGCGCTGGGCGCCGGACATGATCGTATTCTGGGACAACAGGTCGACCCAGCATTACGCCGCCAACGATTATTATCCCGAGCGGCGGCGCATGGAACGCACCGCCGTAGTCGGCGACATGCCGTATTGACTTTCAGTTCGCTGCCCACGGCAGAAACCCGGCCTGTGATGGCCGGGTTTGTCTTTTCTTGCGGGCCTGACCGGCTCAGCCAGTCGGGTGTTCGGGGCGAACGTGACGGGCGTGATGATAGACGTGATGATAGACATGTCGGCGCCAGTGGCGGTGATGCGGATAGACGTATGGCCCGCCTGGCGAATAGGAAACTGGATGGATACCGAGAAGGCCATCGACTCCGCCGATAAAGCCGCCGACCACTCCGCCGACAAAGCCTCCGACCGGTCCCGCAGCCTGGCCTCCCACGTAAGCACCGTGCGCGATGCCGTCGGGAACTCCCTGCGCCTGCGCCGCGAGCGGGCAAGCGATCGACACCGCGACTACGCCCGCGAATAAAATATGTAACTTCACGCCATTCCCCTTTGGTTGTGTTCTGAGACCGCCAAGTCGCGGAGAATCAAGGCGTCAGCGCGGCGCCATCATGGCGGCGGCGAGTATCGGAAAAGGTGCGGCAAAACAGTCACACCGGTTCCGGCACAAAAAGCATTGAGGGGGAAATTTGCGACCCAACCGGCGCCGGATTGCGCTCCGCTCCACCTGGACTACGTTTGGTAGCCATGTCTGCGCCCACGTACACGGATCGGCGTCTGAGTGTCGCCATTATCGGCCTTGGCAGCATTGGCGGTGTCGCCGCCGGCTGCCTTGCCGCCGCCGGACGTTACGATGTGATCGTCTGCACGCGCCGGCCCGCCGAGCGGCTCACGCTGGAACAGCCACAGGGCACGGTCGAGGTGCCGCTCGCCACTGTTACCGATCCGGCTCAGGTCAAAGGATCGGCCGATTGGGTGCTGTTGTGCACCAAGACGCATCAGACCGAAGCGGCGGCGCCGTGGCTTGCGCGTCTTTGCGCGCCGTCGACGCGTATCGCCGTTCTGCAGAACGGCATTGGCCATGTCGAGCGCGTCGCCCCGCTCTCCGGCGGGGCCACGGTGCTGCCGGCGATCGTCTATTACAACGGCGAGCGGCTTGCGGCCGATCGCGTGCGGCTGCGTCAGGGGTCCGATCAAGATATCGCCGTGGCGGACGACGATGGCGGACGCGCCTTCGCCGCACTCTTCGCCGGCACGCCGCTGCGCGTGGCGCTCAGCGACGACTTCGCCACGCTCGCCTGGCGCAAGCTTTTGATCAACGCGGTCGCTAATCCGATCACTGCGCTCACGCTGCAGCGTCAGACGGTATTGCGACGCTCGGACGTGCAGGAGCTATGCCTCGCGATCCTCGACGAGGCGGTGGCAGTTGCGCGCGCCGAGGGCGCCCGCCTCGCTGACGACGAACCGGCGCGCGCGTTGGCGACGCTGTTCACGTTTTCCGGCGAGCTCGGCACCTCAATGTATTTCGATCGGCTCGCCGGCAGGGGGCTCGAAGTCGAAGCGCTGACCGGCACCATCGTCACCTCAGGCACGCGCCACGGCATCCCGACGCCGCTCAACCGCGCACTGCTGACGCTTTTGCGCGCGATCAACGATGCGGCGACGAGCGCGTAACTCGCAACGCTATTTCCAGCCGGCTTCCTTGTCGCAGGCAGCGCGCTCTGTCGGGTGGCTCTTCTCCCATTGGGTGATCGACTGGGTCTCGTTATCGCTCATCTTGTTATCCATGCAGGTGCAGTATTTGAGCACCACGGCGTCGGACGCGTCGCCCTTGTTGTCCCTCACGCACTGATTGATCCATTTGACGTCATCGGGCGTCGCCGCGCCCGCGCTTGTCCAAGTGAAGACGCAACCCGCAACGATCAACAACGCCGTGTTCAGCTTCATGGAACGCCCCTCCCTGCTTGTTTTCGCCGTCACTTGCCTGCGGCGGCAGCGCTGTACTGTGCGCGATGTGCCCGCGCGCCGCAAGAGCAAAGGCAATCCGCGCTGCGGTGCAGTTAATTCCGGTCGCGTTTATGCCCTCCCGATACGACTCGAAATCTGCTACACGTTCGCCATGAGCCGACGGCCGACCTACGATCCGCGTACTGCAGCCGAGAAGGCTTTCAAGGCGGTGACTGCCCCGAAGCCGGAGGAATTGCCGTCGAAGGCGCCGTCGCTGCCCGGCGCGAAGGAACTGGTATCGTTGCGCATCGACCGCGACGTGCTCGACTTCTTTCAGGAGGACGGCCCCGGCTGGCAGGACCGCATCAATGCCGCGCTGCGTAAGGCGGCGGGGAAGTAGCGACTCAAATCGCCCGATAGCCGCCGTCAGCCATGACGATCGAGCCGGTGACATAGGCCGAAAGGTCGGAGGCCAAAAAGACTGCCGGGCCGACGATGTCCTCCGGCTTGCCGGTGCGGCCGAGTGGGGTGTGGTCGAGAAAGATCTTTATCAGCTCCGGATTGTTGGCGCGGACTTTTTCGTTCAGCGGCGTCTCGATCAGGCCGGGGCCGATGGCGTTGACGCGCACGCCGTCCTTGCCCAGTTCGGCGGCGAGCGCGCGGGTAAAGCCGAGCACGCCGTGTTTCGAGGTGGTGTAGGCAGGCGAATTCGGCGTGCGCACGTGCACGAACGATTGGATCGAGGCGATGTTGACGATGCGGCCCCTGACGGCGCGCAATGGGGCAAGAAAAGCGTGCGTCACGTTGAACAGACCGTTGAGGTTTACCGCGATGATGTCCTGCCAATCCTTGACCACGGCGTCCGCATCACCGGTAAACGCGTTGCGCCGGTTGATGCCGGCATTGTTGACGAGAATAGAGACCGGCCCGATTTTTTCCGCGACCTGCGCCGCGATGGCGCGGCAGGCGTTGCGATCGGTGACGTCGAGTGGGAAGCTTTGCGCCTTGCCGCCGGCGTCTTGGATGTCCGCGGCGGTCTTGGCGGCCGTCGCGCCGTTGATGTCGAGCGCGGCAACCTGCGCGCCCTCGCGCGCATAGCCGAGCGCAATGGCGCGGCCGATCCCGGACCCCGCCCCGGTCACGGCCGCGATGTGGTTCTGCAGAAGCCCTGGCATCGGTGTTTCCTCGTTATTTCCTCGTCGATACAGCGAGGGAAAGCATATCCCGGCCGCATGCCTAGGCGAGGCTCCAATTTACAACTTGACGTTAGCTTGATTGTGTGTTCCTGTTTCGTTCTTAAGAGCCGTCGCACCTGTGGATACAAGACCATGGCAGCGCACCACGAGCGCGTCCTGCGGAAGTGGAAGCCCGCGGAGTTGTGCGAGGGGATCGGCCTCCTCGTCTTGGGAGGGGCTTACAGCGTGGTGTTCTGGGCGTTGCAGGGCTCCCAACTATGGCGGGCCTTGCGGCAAATTATCTAGGGGGAGGAAACACACTATGAGGACAATCGTTCTTGTTCTTGGGCCAGTTCTTGGGCTCGCGCTGACCGCGACTTCGGCTGGCGCGGAGGAGATCGTGGCGCCAAGCCAGGCGCAGGCGCACACCGGTCAAGTCGTGACCGTAGAGGGCGCCGTCAGCGAGGTCCACACCGCCAGTTCGGGCGTCCGGTTTCTCGATATCGGCGGCCGCTTTCCAAATAACGCGTTCGCGGCCGTCATCTTCAAGGACGACGCCAGCAAATTTTCCGATCTAGACGCATTCGCTGGGAAAACGGTCGACGTCACCGGCTCGATCCGTCTCTATCAGGGCAAGCCCGAGATTGTTGTGAGCGATCCGGCGCAGCTTAAGGCGAGATAGCGCGAAGGGCTATTTCTTCAGCAGCGCATCGCGCTGCTTGATCAGCCTTTCAAGCTCCTCGTTCTGCTGCGCGATGCGCTCGGCGTTGCGCTCTTCGTCTTCGGCGCCCGAGAACGCGGCGGCTTGCTCGACCAGCTGGCGGATATTGTCGCGGACCGCGGCGATGCGCGCTTCGAGTTCGGGCAGCGAGAGTGAAGTGCCATTGCTCATAATGTCTTTCCCTTAAACGACGCCCGATAGGACGAGCGTAGCGTAGATTGCGCGCGCGTGAAATCCGGGGTGGCGGTGGTGCCTGCCGGATTTCACAGCCTGCAATCCGGAGTTAGGCTTCGCGCGCCGGAGCAGTCCGAGGAAGGATGGCGTCCCATGCAAGAGGAACGATTTGCGCCAGCGGCCGGCGCGTTTACCCGCAGCGTTTCGATCCGCTTTTCCCATTGTGACGCCGCCGGCATCGTCTATTTCCCGCACTATTTCGACATGTTCAACGGTCTGATCGAGGACTGGTACAAAGAAGAGCTCAAGCACGATTATGCCGAGCTGGTCATGGCCGGACGCTACGGCTTCCCCTTCGTCCACATCGAGTGCGACTTCAAGATTCCGAGCCGGATGGGCGAAGTTATCGACCTGACCTTGCTGGTCGAAAGCATTGGCCGCTCATCGCTTGGGATCGCCATCGTCTGCCATCGCGACGGCCTTGAGCGGCTGCGCGCCCGCATGGTCACAGCCATGATATCGCTCGAGACCCGCAAACCGGCGCCGATGCCGCCACGACTGCGCGACGCGATCGAAGTGTACCGGCAAAGGACGGCGGCCGATCCTGCTCCGCGATAAAGCTGCCGATCATTGCGGGCTGCGCGCGCTGCGCCCCGTATTGCGGGTTTCGCTCGCAAAACCCGCCCATCCCGCTTAGGCTCGCCATGCACTGCTCGCGGCTGACGAAGCCGCAATTGTAGGCGGCATCGCCCATATTTAGAACCGCGCACCATGGATAATTTTGCGCCTGCACGCTGCCGCCGAACACGGCCGCGGCGGCGAGAACTCCCAGTACGAACAGCACGATCCTCATAGCCCGCCTCCCGGGTTTTGTGACATTTTACAAATCATCTTGCGCCCGCCGAAGCAGGCATTGCGAAATATCAAACCTCGAAATCGTCAAAATATTCCGCTTGTCCCCGGCCCGAACCGATCCCGGCTTCTGCACACATTCGGAACTCGCTACACTGCGGTTGCCCTGGGGATGTCGGCCACGCCGAACGATCCGATTCAGGTTGCGAAGATTTGGAGCAGAACATGACGGCGGACGGCACGACGCAACAGGATGCCGCATCGCCGCCGCCGTTTCCGCTGCCGCAAACGCTGCCGGCGCCCGGCGCAACGCAGTTTCGCGACCCGACGACGATAACGACGGTGCTCAAGATCGTGCTTTGGATCGTGGTGGCGCTGGACGCCGTTGCCACGATATCAGGCCTGTTCGAATTCCAACTGCTGCAGGAGATTCGGAGCGGAGCAATAACAGGATCGGACATGAGCACCGCCGCCGACGCCAACGACCTGCGGCAACGGGTGATCGGAATCGGCCAGATTGCGATGTATATCGTGACCGTGATCGTCTTCGCGCGCTGGATCTTTGTGCTCAACGCCAACAAAAGCCGGCTCGGCGCGACCGGTCTGCGTTTTACGCCGGGATGGGCGGTGGGCTGGTTCTTTATCCCCTTTGCCAATCTCTGGAAGCCCTATCAGGCGATGAAGGAGCTATGGCTCGTGAGCGCCGATCCGCTGCGCTGGCCGCAGCAGCAACGCAGCGAGCTTTTGCCGTGGTGGTGGTTTCTTTGGCTCTTGAGCAATTCCCTCGGTCAGCTGGCGTTCCGGCTGGGCCTCAGTGCCAAGGAAATTTCGGAGATCGTCACCGCGAATGTTGCGACCGACCTCGCCGATTGCAGCAGCGTCGCCTTGGACATCGTGGCTATCGTGCTTGTGGACCGCATCACGCGAATGCAGCTCGCTCAGCATCGCCGCGCCGCCGGCGGCTCAGACGATTCATCGATCGGCGGCTTGCCCGGATGTAGCGTGACCCGATCGAGGCCGTGTTTGCTACGCGCCGAAGCGCGTGGCGATGTCGTCGAGCGGCGGGCGCGGCCGATCTTCCGGCGGACCCGGCGGCCGGCCGATGTGTACGAAGCCGGCGATGCGCTCATGCGGCTTTAAGCCCGAGCGCGTCGAGCGCGCGCGCGGTCGTAGGCGTACCATTCGGTGATCCAGTTGGCGCCGTAGCCGAGCGCGTGCGCGGCGAGGACCAGACTCATCGCGGCGGCGCCGGCGGAAAGCACCTGCTCCCATTCCGGAATTTTCACGTGCGGCGCGGCGCGGCTGACCACGGCGATCACCAGCGGCGCGCGCATGAGCCGCTGGCCCTCGGTCTCGACATGCTCGGGCTTGGCGTCTGGATACTTGGAGCGAAAGGCGGCAGCGATCGCCGCACCGGCCAGCTGCCGCGCCTCGCCTTCGAACACGATGAAGCGCCAAGGGGTGAGCTTGCCGTGATCGGGCACCCGCGAGGCGACGGTGAGCAGCGTGTCGATCTCGGCCGCGGACGGCGGTGGACCGGCGAGCTCGCCGGCCTTGAAGGAGCGCCGGGTGGTGAGAAGTTCAAGCGCGTCGGGCATGTTCAGTCTCCGGAAGCGCGTTGCGCGTAGCACGGCGCGGCATGGGCGACAAACCTCCCTACGCTCAGGCGGGTGAAAGCGCCTTACGTCTCGTCATTGCGAGCAAAGCAACGCAATCCAGCGCAGCGTTGGGAAGACCTGGATTGCTTCGTCGCTTGTGCTCCTCGCAATGACGCCTCCCCCTCCAGCACGCTTCGCGGAACTCGTCATCGGGCCGGCCACTTCGGGCCCAAGCCGTTGCCTCGTCCGGACTACGCGCGCCGCGGAATTCCGGGTAAAATCGCCTCGGGACGATGCACCGGCAATTGAAGGGATGTTTCGTGGGAAAAGGGCACAAGGACAAAGTCGCAATTATCACCGGCGCCGCCAACGGCATCGGCCAGGCCTTCGCCAAGCGTCTCGCCGAAGATGGCATGCATGTCGCCGTCGCCGACATGGCCGACGGAGGCGAGACCGTGAAGCTCGTCGAAACCGCGGGGCGCAAGGCGCTGGCGGTCGTTTGCGACGTGTCGAAAGAGGACTTGGTCGCCGCGATGGCCAAACAGGTACAGGAGAAATTCGGCCGCGCCGATATCGTGGTCAACTGCGCCGGCATTTATCCGCAGCAGGATTTTGCCGCCATGACCTTCGCCGATTGGCGGCGCGTCCTCGCCATCAATCTCGACGGCACTTTCCTGGTCACCGCCGCGTTCGTTCCCGGGATGCGCGCGCGCAAATGGGGGCGCGTCGTCAACATGGCCTCGAGCACGTTCGGCTCGGTGACCACCGGCTTTGCGCATTACGTCGCCAGCAAGGGCGGCGTTATCGGCTTCACCCGGGCGCTGGCGGGCGATGTCGCCGCCGACGGCATCACCGTCAACGCCATCGCACCGGGGCTGACCCGTTCGCCGGGAACGATCGTGCGCAAGCCGCGCCCGGGCTTCGCCAATATGGACGAGGAATTTCGCGCCGTCGCCGGCCTGCAGGCGATTAAGCGGCCGGAAGTGCCGGACGATCTGGTCGGCGCGCTGTCGTTTCTCACCAGCGACGACGCCGCGTTCATGACCGGCCAGACGCTCAATGTCGACGGCGGGCGGGTGAGGTCTTAGCGGCACGCCGAGCAAGCAGACCTGCCGCCGCTCACTCATCCTCGAACGTCACCCACTTGCCCGCCGCGGTAGCCAACAAATCCGCAGTCAAGGCGTACGGTCCGCGCGCGAGTCCGGCCGCGACCGCACGCAACCGCGCAACACCGGCTTTGTTGTGCGACCTTGTGACCAGAAGCATACCCTTGGCCGCGGCCCGCTCGTCATGTGAACTGACCTTCCAGTTCGCAGGCCTCGAAAATCTGCGCGCGCAGGTCCCGTTCGGGCAATACGTAATAGAGTGACCCGCCCGGACCCCAGCCGTGCAGTTCTTCGCCGTTGCAGTACATGTCGACCTGCAGCAGAAGGCGCGCGTCGTCCTGATCTTCGAATCGGTCGAGATCGTGAGACGCCTGCACCAAGGCTGGCCAACCGAGCAGCTTGGCGAAACTGGAATATCCCCGGACGGCGTAGGGTATGCCGTGACAGCGCAACGCCTTCCATTCCTCGGAGTAAAGCGACTTTTGCACTTTGCTCAGCTGCAAGTCCCGTATCGTTCGGCTGTGCGGGTCTGGCAGATCGAGGATTGGGCGCGGCATGAGCGCGCAAGAGGAAACACCTCGATTGGATCGAGGCACGCTTTGGCGGGCACCAGTCGCCCAACATCCGGCCAGTGAAAAACACAATGGTCGCCAAATGGAAAACAGCCAGTCACCGCGTCATAGTCGCCGAAAAAGGCGAGCAGACCGGAGGCCGGCAGAAGTTCGGCACCCGGCAAGCCGCGCAGTTCGGCGCAATTGATCTGGCCGACGAACAGCAACGGCTCCTCCTCGACGGTAGGCCATTGCCAATCGGGCGGCGCAAGCGGCATGCCGCCGAAATGCGACGCCGTCGCCGTAATCACCGCGCGTCGTTGCGGCCACAGACCGATGGCGGGCAGCACCAAATCCATAAGCCGATCGCAGAATTCGGGCACAGCTCCGTCCAGCCGGCGGGCGATTTCATCTCGCGTCAGCGAAGGTGGTGGGGGATTGCCGCATTGCCAAATTATCTGCCACCGCAAGCGATGGCGCGGCGCTGCTTCCTGCGCCGTTTTCGACTCCGGTCTATCGAGCCAAGCAAGACCACCGCTGGCCCACTTGCACACTTCTGCGTCCGAATAATCCGCCAGCCGCTGCAGAACCGAACGCGCCTCTCCCCGAGCCTTGAGTTCCTGCACGATCTGCCAGCGCCGGTGCGCGAGCCGGTTCTTTCGTCCAACATGCTCGGTTGCTTGTGCGGCCTGGACACTTTCGACATAAGCCTGCGCAAGCTCTGCTGCGCTCAGTTTAGAAAGCCCGCCGCCTTCTTCCCTTGGCTCTGACATGCCGCCCACCACGCAACTTGCCGTCAACTTTTATCATGGTTCATGGTTTGTTCCAAGATGTCAAGTCTGCACGTGAATGAGGCAGTCGACCAAGGCGATCAAGCGGATCGAAGTGCGCGAATATTCTCCATTTTCGAAACAGCAACTCGCTTTGCCGAATCCGCACGTCAAGGTGAACTTGCGTTATGACATTCGCGCCAACCTTCGCAGATTGACGCGCGAAATCGTGGGCGAACCGCTGGAGATTTTTGTCGACGGCAAATCTGTAGCAAAGCCGATCGTGCGCAAACCGCTTGACAGCGGAGCATCTCTGCGCATCTCGACCTCTGACCTTGATGAAGCGCACGCACTGGCCGCTCAATTGCCCGCGCGGTATGCTTCCTGGGGGGCATAGCCAATTCGCGTCGTCATACATCTTCAGGAACAAATTCAGGAGCAAACGCCCATGCGCAGCTTATCCGTCCTTCGTGCAAGCCTCATCGCAGTGCTGGCCCTCGCCGGCGTCACGTTCCAGTCCGCCGCATACGCCGACAGCGGCGGCATCACCTTCAACGTGATCAAGGCGGGCTTTGTCATCGGCGGTTCGGCCGGCTCGGGCACACTCTTCTTCCACGGCCAGCGGTACCCGCTCGGCATCGGCGGCCTCAGCTATGGGTTCACCTTCGGCGCTTCCGAGACGCGCTTTCGCGGCACCGTGAGCCACATCCGCGGCCCGGGCGATGTCGCCGGGGTCTATGCGGCGGGCAACGTCGGCGCGGCCGTCGGGCGGGGCGCGCAGGCGATCGTGCTGACCAACCAGCACGGCGCGGTGCTGACGCTTACCGGCAATTCGGTCGGCGCGATCGTCAGCGCGGACCTCAACGGCCTGGTGATCACGGTGAAGTAAGCGGGCAAGCTGCTCGGCCTCGCGAAGCTGGCGAGGAATCACGGTGACAGTGCATTTAATAGGTCACCTTGCTTCTCGTCCGTCGTCGCTTTCGGCTTTGGCCCGCGCTTGCCTGGCTGCAGCGTCCGTGCGGTCATCCGCACGATACGGGCGAGAAAGCGATCGTCGCCGAGCGGCCGGCCGACGCTCGCGGCGGCGCGCAGACGGTCGAACGGGTCCGCCTCCGGCGCGTCATCGAGCAGATCGGCGAAACGGGGAAAACGCTCGCGGATTGGCGTCAGCGCGGTAATGCCGTCGCTCTTGCCGGAAAGATGCGCGCGCCCGCTCGACCAGCCGCGCCCGCACCGGGTTGAGCGACAGATATCGCAACGCCGCCGCAAGATGTTCCTCGTCCGTCACCGCCGCACCGAAGCAGCCTTGCCAGAAATAGCCGGTGCGTTTGCGCCGCGCGTGGAGGCTGCCGGCATAACGGCGAAGCACTCCGGCGAGAGCGCGACGTAGGCCGTCACGGTCGGACAGGTCACCTTCAAGCGTTCGGTCCGTCAGAGCGCTTTATTCGCGTCCTTCGCAGCAGCAGCCTTCTCCGCCTCGACATAAACCTCCGCCCCCATGTCCAAAAACTTCTTCGACATCTGCGCCATCCCTTGTTCCGCCGTCAGCGTTCCAGCTGCTGCCGTATCATTCAGCGTCGCCGCGTAATCGCGAACGTCCTGCGTGATCTTCATCGAGCAGAATTTCGGCCCGCACATGGAGCAGAAGTGCGCCACCTTGTGGGCTTCCTTGGGCAGCGTCTCGTCGTGGTAACTCCGCGCGGTGTCGGGATCGAGCGAGAGGTTGAACTGATCGACCCAGCGGAACTCGAAGCGGGCGCGGCTAGAGCGCGTCGTCGCGCAATTGCGCGGCGGGGTGGCCCTTGGCGAGGTCGGCGGCGTGGGCGGCGATCTTGTAGGCGATGACGCCGTCCTTCACGTCGTTCCGGTCGGGCAGGCCGAGATGCTCCTTCGGCGTGACGTAGCAGAGCATGGCGGTGCCGAACCAGCCGATCATGGCGGCGCCGATCGCGCGACGTGATGTGGTCGTAGGCCGGCGCGATGTCGGTGACGAGCGGGCCGAGCGTATAGAACGGCGCCTCGCCGCATTCCTTCAGCTGCTTGTCGACGTTGATCTTGATCTTGTGCAGCGGCACGTGGCCGGGGCCTTCGATCATCACCTGGCAGCCCTTGGCCCAGGCGACCTTGGTGAGTTCGCCAAGCGTCTCCAGCTCGGCGAATTGCGCGCGGTCGTTGGCGTCGCGGATCGAGCCGGGGCGCAGGCCGTCGCCGAGCGAGAACGACACGTCGTATTTGCGCATCAGGTCGCAAATCTCGTCGAAGCGCTCGTAGAGGAAGCTCTCCTTGTGATGCGCCAGGCACCACTTGGCCATGATCGAGCCGCCGCGCGAGACGATGCCGGTGACCCGGTTGGCGGTGAGATGGATGTAGCCGAGCCGCACGCCGGCGTGGATGGTGAAATAATCGACGCCCTGCTCGCATTGCTCGATCAGCGTGTCCTTGTAGCACTCCCAGTCGAGCTTGACCGGATCGCCGTCGACCTTCTCCAGCGCCTGATAGATCGGCACGGTGCCGATCGGCACCGGCGAATTGCGCAGAATCCATTCGCGGGTGTTGTGGATGTTGCGGCCGGTGGAGAGGTCCATCACCGTGTCGGCGCCCCAGCGGATCGCCCACACCATCTTTTCCACTTCCTCTTCGACCGAAGAGGTGACGGCGGAGTTGCCGATATTGGCGTTGATCTTGGTGAGGAAGTTCCGCCCGATCGCCATCGGCTCGAGTTCGGCGTGATTGATGTTGGACGGGATGATGGCGCGGCCGCGCGCCACCTCGTCGCGCACGAATTCCGGCGTGACGAACAGCGGCACCGAAGCGCCGAAGCTCTCGCCGTCGTCATGCGCGTTCCTGCGCGACGTCGAGCATTTTCTTGCGGCCGAGATTTTCGCGCTCGGCGACGTAGATCATTTCCTTGGTGATGACGCCCTTGCGCGCCCATTCGAGCTGCGTGACCGGATGTGCCGTCGCAGCCCGCGCAGTCGGCTTGCGGCGTGTTGGGGAAATTGCGCGCCAGGTGCTTGCCGGAGGCGTTGCCGTTATCGACCGGCTTGATCGGGCGGCCTTCATATTCCTCGACGCCGCCGCGCTCCTTGACCCATTCGATGCGGGCGCGCTTGAGCCCCTTCTCGACGTCGATGGCGGCATCGTTGTCGGTATAGATTCCGGACGGATCGTAGACCGGCAGCGGCGGCTCGCCCGAGGAGGCATCGAGCGGCGATCTCGCGCAGCGGCACGCGCAAATCGGGCGCGGCTTCCGGCACCGACATAGATCTTGCGCGAGCCGGCGATCGGGCCGGTGGTGACCTTCGGCGTGGCGAGATCGGATTCGGACAGAGGCTTATTCATCGCGCGCTCCTTTGGGTGTTCGCTTCAAGTGTTCGTTTGAGCATGATGTGGCTCCGAAAACCGGTGGCCACCCGCGATCAACGTCCGGGGCAGGCTTTTGCGGCATCGTGCTCCCGAGCGATCCGGACGCGGCACGGCCGGGGCGGGTTTTGCGAGAAGTTTCCGTCCCTTCGCCGGCATGACCCGGATCAGGTTCAAAGGGTCACCGTTACACGGTCTCTCAGCGCCTCCCGGCGCTCCCCTCGGAACCCTTGTAATCTAGGCCCCCACGCCGCGTGTCAACGCGGTAACGCCGTGCTTGCGCGATGGCTGCGTTGGCGGCGGGACATGCCTTCCTGTTGTCATGGTCGGGTATGGCCGGGCTTGACGGACTTGACGCCGCCAACGATCACCGGAACAATCGGGCCATCATGGCGGGCGAAACCAAAACGCTAGCGGAATTCGCGGCCGCGCTGCGCTACGAGGACATCCCCAAGCCGGCCGTCGCCATCGCCAAGGCTTGCATCATCGATACCGTCGGCGTCGTGCTGTTCGGCTCGACGCTGCCGTGGAGCCGAGATCGTCGACGATTACGTCCACCACATCGGCGACGGTTCCAGCACGATCGCTCGGTCCGGGCTTTCGCCATGCCAGCGCGCCGGGCGCGGCCTTCGCCAACGGCGCTTTCGCGCACGCCTTCGAGTTTGACAATCTGCGCCAGCCGTCGACCGGGGTGCACCCGGGCGCGACGGTGCTGACCGGCGCGCTCGCCGCGGCGGAAGAAGCCGACGTCACCGGCAAGGATTTGATCACCGCCTTCGTGCGCCGGCCTGGAGTGCATGTTCCGCCTCGCGCTGGCGGCAAAGAGCACGAGCGAAAAACTCGGCTTTCACGCGCCGGGCATCACCGGCGTGTTCGGCTCGGCGGTCGCGACGAGCAAAATCATGAAGCTTTCCGCCGCGCAGACGACGATGGCGATGGGCATCGGCGGCTCGTTCTGCTCGGGCCTGCTCGCATTCGTGAAGTCCGGCCAGGGCGGCATGGTCAAGCGCATCCACATGGGCCGCGCCGCCGAGGGCGGCGTAACGGCGGCGAACCTCGCGGCTCGCGGCTTCGAAGGCCCCGAGGTGATTCTCGAAGGCAAGTTCGGCGCGCTCGATGTCTTCGCGCGCGATGGCGATGCTTGCGCTGCATCACCGCCGGGCTGGGCGAACGCTGGGAAACGCTGACCATCACGTTCAAGACATTTCCGTGCCACGTCACGGCGCAATCGCCGGTGCAGGCGCTGCTGGCGCTGCGGGCGCAACAGTCGTTCGCAGCCGGCGGACGTCGCCAAGATCGTCATCGAGGTTTCCGACAAGGTGCTGTCGCACCACGCCGATCCGGCGCCGCGCGACGTGGCGACGGCGCAGTACAGCCTGCCGTTCACCATCGCGCTGGCGCTGTACCGCGATCCCGGCGACCCGCAAGCATTCCTCGACGGGCCGAAACAGAACCCGGCAATCCTCGATCTCGCCAAGCGCGTCGAACTCAAGCCCTACAGCAAGGACGGCCCGAACAACAACGATATGGCGTGCCGGCTCTCCATCACGCTCAAGGACGGCGCGCACCTTGAGCATCGCCAGAACCGATTTCGAAGGCACCACCACGTCGCCGCTGACGCGCGAGCGCCTCGAGCAGAAATTTCTCAAGCTCTCCGCCTGTATTCCGCATGCGCAACGGATCGGCGTTGCTGGCGCGGTTGAATAATCTTGAAGACGTAAGAGTAGCCGAACTGTTCCGGTTCTGAACGCCTTCGCCCTGTCGTGCGCGGCGAAGCAGACTTTAATAATCCTTCAACAGCCGCTCGATGTAATCGAGTTCTTCCTGCGGGCGGCCCAGGTCGCCGAAGCGCTTGCGCAATTCCTCGATGATGCGGCGGGCGCGCTGCACGTCGATCTCGCCCGGCACCTTCACGGTCGAATCGTCGCCGTATTCGTGGCCGCGCAGCGGACGGCCGAGCGGATCGGTATCCTGATCGGCGCGCGATTGGCCGAAACGGCCGAGCGGCCGGGACCCTGGCCCTGCCCCATCTGCTGCTGCATCGCCTTGCGCCAGCGATTGCGCGCCCTTGCGCAAGGCATCGAGCGCGCGCCCCTGCGAATCGACGGCGCTGTCGGCATCGCCGTTGCCGAGCTCGCCTTGGCCTCGCCCATCGCCTCGCCGGCGCGGCCGAGCTGATCCAGTCGTCCTGGCCCTGCTCCTCCTTGCGCCTCTTGTCTGGCCCTGGCCCTGTTCTGGCCGAAGCCGTGGTCCCTCAGCTCATCGAGCAGTTTGTTGAGCCGGTCGCGCAGCGCCTGCTGGTCCTGCTGCAACTGGCCCACATTCCCTGTGCTGGCCTTGCTGGCCTGGCTGGCCGTGCTGCCCGCGGTTGCGGGCCGCGCTGTCCTGGCCGCGCTGCTCCTGGCCTTGCCTGAAGGTGCGGTCGCGCAAATCCTGCTGCTGGCGGATCATGTCGCCGAGTTCGTCGAGCTGCGACATCATGTCGTCGTCTCGTCGCTGTTCATGTCCGGCGACGCCATCTGCAGATTTTCCATCATCTGCTGCAGCTGCTGCAGCAGCTGCCTGCGCCGCTCGGCGCGAGCCGCTGCGCGCCATGTTCTCCAGGCGGTCGAGCATGCTGCTGCAGGTCGCGCTGGCTGAGCACGCTGCGCATTGCGGTCGAGCGGCTGCGACAGCTCGCCCTTGTTGCGCAGCTGCTGCGGCGAGCGCCTGCATGTAGCGATTCATCGCCTGCGCGCAGCTTGTCCATCAGCTGCTTGATTTCCTGGTCGCTGGCGCCGCTTCTGCAGCGCCTGGCGCAGCGCCTCCTCGGCGTTGCGCAAGCGCGGCCTGCGCGTCGGCCATGTCGCCGTCCTCGATGTCGACGGCCATCGTCCACAGCCGGTTGACCACGTCGCGCAGATCGTCGTCGCTCTTGGCGCGCACCAGCTACCAGTAGATCTCGCGCAGGCCGAGATAGATGCCGGCATCGGGCATGAATTTGTCCGGCGCGATCATGAGCGCATCGAGCGCGGTGAGCACGCGCGGCGCGCGCATTGGCATCGAGCGCGAGATTGCGGCGCTGCTCGACCAGCGCCCGCGCCAGCGGCTTGGTGAAGACGCGCTCGGGCAGGCGGAAGCGTGAACGGCTCGCTCTTGCCGATATTGCCGCCGTCGTCATGGGCGACGAGCGTCATCGTCACTTCGGCGCCGGCCCAGGGATGGTCGGTCAGATCCTTCAGCGTCTGGCCGACGCCGTTCTTGGTGCGCGCCTGCGGCAGGATCAGCGGAAAATCCGGCGGACCGAACAGCGGATGCGGCGCCCTGCGCCGAGGCTTGCCGTCGTCCTTGCGCGCGAAGGTCGCCTCCGCCTTGGTCACTCCGTAATCGTCTTCGAGCCGGTAGGACAACAGCAGCGAACCGCGGCTCTGCTCCTGCGGGATCCTTGGTCAGCGCGATGGTCGGCGGCTTGTCGGGAATGGCGTCGAACGCCCAGGTCGACGTCGTCGCCGACGCCGCGCAAGGTCGCCGCTGCCGGCGGCCGTGATGGTGAAGCGGTGCTCTTCGGTGCCGGCCGGCGCGTGCACCTCGTCCTTGGCACGGCGCGACGCCGCCCGAGCCGGACACGTCGAGATTGACGTTGCCGGTCGCGCGCACGACCAGCGTCGAATTGACCGGCACGGAAACCGGCGCGGCTCAGCTTGCGCGAAGTTCTCGCCGGGATGCATGCCGGGCAGGATGACCGGCGGCTTGCCGGTATAGAGCGGCGGGATGACCCAGGCGTCGACGCGGAAATTGGCCGGCAGCACCACGCCGTGCCAGTCGAACGCCGCGGCGATGCGCTTGACCCGCTCGCCGCCGGCGGCAAAGAAGGTGGCGATGCAGGCGAGAGAACGAGGCCGCGCAGCGCATAAGGGTCGCGCCAGGCGACGCGCGGCGACGGGCAGGCCGGCCTTGAGCGAGCGCGCGGCCTGCCGCGCCCGCTCGACATGGGCGTTCCACAGCGCCAGCGAATAGGGTCTTGCGCGCTGACCGCGAGTTCGTCGGCGATCGCGGTCGCCGGGCGGTGCGCAAGTCCGCTGTCGCGATCGAGCCGGCGCAGGCCGTCGGCCGCATCCGGCATGCGCAGAAACACCAACGGCAACGCAGCGCGCCGACGGCGAGCGCCGCGAAGCCAACAGCCCCACGGCGCGCGCGAGCGGCGGCAGCCACAGCCACAGCCCGAGCCACGACACTGCCAGAAACAGCCCGATCACCGTCGCGAGCGTCGCCAGCGCCGGCCACAAGCCGTTCCCAGAAAATCGTCCAGCGCGCGCGCTTGAGCGCGGCTGCGAGCAGCGAACCGGCAGCGGCTCGCCGCCGCGCTGCTCGGGCGGCGGATTGGGCGAAATGGCTTCGCGTCACAGAGAGCTCCGCAAAGCGCAATCGCGCAAGACTAAATGTCGCATGACAACACGTTAACATGAGGGCGCGTTCAAGGCGCACCGTCACGTGCGCCAAGCTTTGCAAGTCATGCAAATTCAAAGCCAGCGCTACTGAAAGCCAAGGCGGCAGGCGGTCGAGCGCGATCAGTGCCTCGGCGGTCACGCGCGGCCGCACGAGCGCCCATTCGCCAGCTCTGACAAGCACTTCGGGAACCAGCGGGCGGCTGTTGTAAGTTCCGGACTGGACCGCCCCATAGGCGCCGGCGCTCATGACGGCGAGCAGGTCGCCCGGCTGCGGCGCCGGCAGCGAGCGATCGAGCGCGAGGAAATCGCCGGATTCGCAGACCGGGCCGACCACGTCGGCGATGATTCGCTCCGCGCCGGCGGGCGCCCGCCGCACCGGGACGATTTCGTGGTGCGCATCATACAGCGTCGGGCGGACGAGATCGTTCATGCCGGCATCGATGATGACGAAGGTCTTCGCCTCGCCGTGCTTCACGTAGAGCACGCGCGTGACCAGGATGCCGGCATTGCCGACAATGAGCCGGCCGGGCTCGAAAATCGAGCTTGCAGCCGAGGCCGGCGGTCGCGCGCTTGACGACGGCCGCGTAAGCGGCCGGATCCGGCGGCGGCTCGTTGTCCTCGCGATAGGGAATGCCGAGCCCGCCGCCGAAATCGATGTGCGCGATGGCGTGCCCGTCGGCGCGCAGCGTCGCGCACGAAGTCGGCGAGCAGCGCAAACGCGTCGCCGAACGGGTCGAGTTCGACGATCTGGCTGCCGATATGCATGTCGACGCCGGCGACGCGCACGCCTTTGAGCTTGCGCGGCGCGGGCATAGACCTCGCGGGCGCGGCTGATCGGAATGCCGAATTTGTTCTCCGACTTTGCCGGTCGCGATCTTGGCGTGGGTCTTGGCGTCGATATCGGGATTGACGCGGATCGAAATGTCGGCGGTACGGCCCTTGCCGGCGGCGATCGCGGCGAGCAGCTCGATCTCCGCTTCCGATTCGACATTGACGCAGAGGATGCCGTGGTCGACCGCGAGCGCAAGCTCGCGCGGCGTCTTGCCGACGCCGGAAAACATGATCTTGTCGGCGGAATGCCGGCGGCGCGGGCGCGCAACAGCTCGCCTTCGGAGACGACGTCGGCGCCGGCGCCGAGCCGCGCCAGCGTCGCGATCACCGCCTGGTTGGAATTCGCCTTCACCGAGTAGCAGACGAGCGAGTCGACATCGGCGAAGGCGCCGGCAAACACCCGATAGTGCCGCTCGATGGTCGCGGTCGAATAGCAATAGAACGGCGTGCCCACGGCTGTCCGCGAGCGCGACCAGGCTGACGTCCTCGGCGTGCAGCACGCCGTCGCGATAGTCGAAGTGATGCATGCGAGGTGTTTAGCGTGGCGGCGGCGCGGTCCGCCACCGCAAGCGCACCGCCAAGTGCGGGCGCCGCGCGCTATCGGATCAGCGGGTCGAGCAAGAACGTCTTCTTCGCGGCCGGCGGCGGAACGGCTTGGGTCGTCTGCACTGGCGCCGGCTGCGCTCCGCCGGTCGGCGTCGTCGGATCGATGAATCGACGTTGGCGCGGGTCCGCGCGGCCGGCGTCGGCGGCGGAGCGATCGCGGCGCTCGGCGGCGGATCGAGCGGGCCCTTCGCGGCCGCAAGCGGCAAAGCGCAAGCGGCAGCATGAGCGCAATGGCGAGCGCACCAGCTACGCTCAGACGATCACTGGCCAAATCTTGCTCCCCCGTCCCTCGACGGACGCGCCCGACGCCCGGTCACCCTAGCAGACCGGACCCTGTGAGCGGCGAGATTTTGTCGGCAAGCCCTTGCCAGCGCCGTTTACGGCTTTTCGCCGAGGCGTTTCAGCCAGCGTTTGGCCTGCGCGCGGACGTTTTTCGGCGCCGTGCCGCCAAAGGCCGTGCGGCTCTTCACCGATTTCTCGACCGAAAGCACGCCATAGACCGCCTTGGTGATCCGCGGCTCGATCTCCTGCATGGCTTCGAGCGGCAGCTTGTCGAGCGCAATTCCGGCCTCGGCCGCCTTGGCCACGATCCGGCCGGTCACGTGATGGGCCTCGCGGAACGGCAGCTTGCAGCTCGCGCACCAGCCAATCGGCGAGATCGGTGGCGGTGCGAAAGCCTTCGCCGGCGGCCTCCTTCATGCGCGCAACGTCGGGCTCCATGTCGCGCACCATGCCGGTCATGGCGGCGATCGCGAGCTTGAGCGCATCAAGCGCGTCGATCGCGCCTTCCTTGTCCTCCTGCATGTCCTTCTGATAGGCGAGCGGCAGACCCTTCATCACCATGAAGAGCCCGACCAGCGCGCCGACGATGCGCCCGGTCTTGGCGCGCACCAGCTCCGCCGCGTCGGGATTGCGCTTCTGCGGCATCATCGAGGAGCCGGTGGTGAAGGCGTCGGAGAGTCGGATCAGGCCGGCAAGCGGCGACGACCAGATCACGATCTCTTCGGCAAAGCGCGACAGATGCACGGAGGTGATGGCGGCAGCCGACAGCGTCTCCAGCACGAAATCGCGGTCGGCGACCGCATCGAGCGAGTTCGCCATCGGCCGCGCAAAGCCGAGCGACTTCGCGGTCATGTCGCGGTCGATCGGGAACGATGTGCCGGCGAGCGCACCGGCGCCGAGCGGGCTTTCGTTGAGGCGTTCGCGCGCATCGGCGAAGCGGCCGCGGTCGCGCGCCGCCATCTCCACGTAGGCGAGCAGATGATGGCCGAAGGTCACCGGCTGCGCCGTCTGCAGATGGGTGAAGCCCGGCATCACGGTCGCGGCGTGTTCGAGCGCCTTCTCGGCGAGCGCACGTCTGGTAGCCGGCGAGCGCCGCGTCGATCTCGTCGATGGCGTCGCGCACCCAGAGCCGGAAATCGGTAGCGACCTGATCGTTGCGCGAGCGCGCCGTGTGCAGCCGCCCCGCGGCCGGCCCGATCAGCTCGGAAAGCCGGCTCTCGACATTCATATGGATGTCCTCGAGCGCGCGTTTGAACGAGAACTTGCCCGCTTCGATCTCTGACAGGATCGTGTCTAGACCGTGAGCGATCTTCCTCGCATCTTGCGCCGCGATGATGCCTTTTTTGGCGAGCATCGCCGCATGGGCCTTGCTGGCGGCGATGTCCTGCCGGTAAAGGCTTGCGGTCGAAATCGATCGAGGCGTTGATCTCCTCCATCAGCGGATCGGGCTTTTGACCGAAGCGTCCGCCCCACATTTTATTGGCCATGATGCGTCCGCCGAGGTTTTCGTACTGACCGATGCCCGAGCCGAATAACGAACCGTATTCCAAGGTACGCCGCCGCAGACTGGCGGTGCTGGCGCTGTGCGGCAGCCGTCGCGGTACTGGCCGGGGTATACGGGATCGGGCATCTGCGAAGCAATCCAGCCGACGCCGCCTGCCGGCAGGCGGTCGACACCGCCGCGCGGATCGCGCCGCTGGTGCACGGCGAGGTCGCCGCACTCGCCGTGGCGCACACGCCGTTCCGCGTACCCGATCTGGCGTTCAAGGACGGCGAGGGCCGCGACCGCACGCTCGCCGATTGGCGAGGCCGCACCGTGCTCCTCAATCTCTGGGCCACATGGTGCGTACCCTGCCGCCGCGAAATGCCGGCGCTCGATGCGTTGCAGGCCAAGCTCGGCGGGTCCAAATTCCAGGTCGTCGCCGTCAATATCGACACCGCGCGATCCGCAAAAGCCGCTGGCCTTCCTGAAGCAGGTCGGCGTCACCCATCTCGCCTATTATTCCGACGAGAGCGCGCAGGTCTTTGAGGACCTCAAAACCGCCGGCAAAGCCTTCGGCATGCCGACGACGCTGATCGTCGATCCCAAGGGCTGCGAGATCGGCGACATGGCCGGACCGGCCGAATGGGCGAGCGACGACGGCGTCAAGCTCGTGCGCGCGGCGATCACCGACGACGCGAAAAGCGTTACGCGCTGACGTCGAGATTTGTGCCGATATTGGCGGTCACATTGGCGAGCGAATCGGCGCTCTGATCCGCGGCGCCGATCAATTGCGCGATCGACGATCCGTTATTCGCGTTGTCCATGCGCGCGAACTGCGCCGCGACGGCAAGCTGCATTTCGCCGACCTGGGCGCCGATGAATGCGGAGATGAGGCTCGTCGTGTCCATGATCCGCGGACAAGCTTACGCCGTTCACGCTTAAGAACGGATGAATCCGTTCTTCGAATTTCTCATTGCAAGTGGCTGGATCGCCGCAGCGCTTCGTCCCGCCAAATGACGGTTGACAGGGGCGTGCACACTATTATACTAAACCAAATGGTTAACTTTCAAAGCGGCCCCCTCGACCGCACTTTCGCGGCACTGTCCGACCGGACGCGGCGCGCGCTGGTGATGCGGCTTGCCGCCGAACCCGGTCTGTCGGTCAGCGAACTGGCGGCGCCGTTCAGGATGTCGCTGCCGGCGGTCATGAAGCACCTCGACGTACTCTCCGACGCCGGGCTGGTGGCGCGCTCGAAAACCGGCCGCACCGTCGCCTGCCAGCTCGACGCTGAGCCAATGCGCGAAGCTTTCGAATGGCTCAACCGTTACGAAAAATTCTGGTCGGAACGGCTTTCCAGTCTTGCCGCGTTTTTGGAGGAAGAAGTGTCATGTCCACCCAAGCAGCCACCAAACCAAGCCTCACGCTCAAGCGCCGCCTCAAGTCGTCGCCCGCCAAGGTCTTTTCCGCCTGGATCGAGCCGGAAAAAATAAAGCGCTGGTTCGGCCCGGGCACGATGCAATGCACGCACGCTGAATTCGAACCGCGCGTCGGCGGCCGCTTTGTGATCGCCGCCACGTCGCCCGATGGCGAAAAGCACCAAGTCGAGGGCACGGTCCGCGAATTCGTTCCCGATCGCAAGCTGGTCTACACCTGGGCATGGCACTCAACGCCGGAACGAGAATCGCTGGTGACGGTTCAATTCACGCCGGACGGCGACGGCACGCTGCTGACGCTCTTGCACGAGCAATTTGTCGACAATGACGCCCGCGATCGTCACCAGCACGGCTGGAACGGCGCCATGGATAAGCTGGAGAAGCTGGTCGCGTGAGCGACACAAAACAAATGTAGCGAAAGAAACGTAGCGAAAGACAGGAGTATCGTTCCACCACAACAGTGAGGAGTCGATCATGAAGCTCTACGGCTTTCCCGCCTCGCCGAATACCTGGAAGGTGCGGGCGCTTGCCGCGCACCTCAAAATTCCGATCGAGTTCGAATTCGTCGACCTGCTCAAGGGCGCGCAACATACACCCGCTTTTCTCGCGCTCAATCCGACCGGGCGCACGCCTGTGTTGGTCGATAGGGACTTTGAGCTTTGGGAATCGAATGCAATCCTGCAATACCTTGCCAGTAAAAGCACGACATCGCTCTATCCGAACGACGCCCACAGCTGCGCCGATATCGCGCGTTGGCAATGCTGGGACCTCGCACATTGGGGCGCCCAAGCATGCCAACCGCTAATCTTCGAGAGCTTGGTGAAGAGGTTCGCCAATCTCGGCCCTGCCGATTTTGCCGTCGTCGCCAAGGGCACGGAGGCTTTCCACAAAGAGGCCAAGGTGCTCGACGCACATCTGGCGAAGCAACAATATCTGGTCGGCGACTTGCTTACGATCGCCGATTTTTCCGTCGCAGCGCCGTTGTTTCACGCGAAAGGCGCGGAAATGCCGCTCGGCCCGTATGCGCACTTGCGCGGCTGGTTCGAGCGCGTCGCAGCGCTGCCGTGTTGGGGCGAAACCGCGCCGCAATTGTCCGCCGCCGCGTAGCCAGCCGGGCCATAGAAACCGAAATTCGGAAGTCAGTGGACAGGCAAATACACCCTTCCACTTGAACTCTGACTTCAGCCTTCCGATCACCGGCCCCCGGCGTAGGCGGTGCGGTTGATGTACTCGAGCACCGTGCCGTCGGGATCGCGAAAATAGGCGCGCGGTCCGTCGATGGTGCCGCTGCGTCGATCTTCCTCAAAGAAGACCTCGACGCCCTTCTCGCGTAACCGGTCCACCGCTGCCTGATATTCCGCCGCGTCGATCATGAAAGCGTGATGAACGCCGTCCGACATGTCGAGCGGGCCTTTGATGATCGGAGCCTGGCGCTTGATCAGCAGCACGCACACACCCCCGGCATCAAGGAAAGTGATGGCCTTGTCGGGCCGCTGCGACAAATATTTGCAGCCGACCGTATCGGTGTAAAACTTCACGCTGCGGTCGACGTCGCTCACCGGAATGCTGAAATGCGCGACGCCTTTGATCTCCGGCATGGCCGTCTCCCTATTCCGCTCTCTCGCCCACTCGCGGGATATGGCATCTTTTCACGCCCATTGGTCGAGCCGTTATTATCCATCCGGGCCGGCGCGGACAATGGCCGCACCTGGGAGGAAACGGCATGCAACTTCGCTCGCCGACATGTGCTGCAATCTCGCCGCGGGCGCCGCCGCGCTGCCGTCGTTGCCGCGTTCTGGCATGGGCGCAGTCCTGGCCGGCGCGGCCGGTCCGCGTCATCGTCGGCTATCCGGCCGGCATCGTGCCCGACATCGTTGCGCGGCTTGTCGGCGAACGGCTCTCGTCGCGCCTCGACCAGCAATTCGTCGTCGAGAACCGCCCCGGCGCCGGAACGAGCATCGCTGCGGACTATGTCGTCGCGCTCGCCGGCCGACGGCTATACGCTGCTGCTGGTCGCCGCGGCGAACACCATCAATACGTCGCTTTATCCGAACCTCAATTTCGATTTCGTCCGCGACATCGCGCCGGTGGCGAGTATCGGCGGCGTGATCTTTCTCATGGCGGTTAATCCGTCGGTTCCGGCCAAGACCGCTCCCGAACTCATCGCCTATGCCAAAGCCAATCCCGGGCAAGATCAATTTGGCTTCGCGCGGCATCGGCTCGCTCACTCACGTGTTCGGCGAATTGTTCAAGATGATGGCCGGCGTTGATCTGGTCCACGTCCCCTATCGCGGCGATTACACCGCCGATCTGCTTCGCCGGACGGGTACAAGTGGCGTTTTTCGCTATCGCCGACGCAACGGGCTACATCAAAGACGGCAAAATGCGCGCGCTCGCCGTCACCACCAACAAACGCTATGCGCAAATATGCCCGACATTCCGGCCATGGACGAATTCCTGCCGGGCTACGAGGCGAGCGGCTGGCTCGGCATCGGCGCGCCCAAAGATACGCCCCACGACATCGTCGGTAGGTTGAACGACGAGACCAACGCCGTCCTTGCCGATTCCATCATGAAGACACGTCTTCTCGGCATGGGCATCGAGCCTACTCCGATGAACGCCGCCGAATTCGGCACATTCATCGCGACCGAAACAGAGAAATGGGCGACAGGTGGTCAAGTTCGCCGGTATCAAGCCGCTATGATCGGCCGAGCAAGAAATAGCGGCCTACCGACAACCGCATAGCCCGGGAAACTTCAGCGCGTCGGCACCGGCTTGTCGCCGCGGTAATCGTAGAAGCCGCGCTGCGTCTTGCGGCCGAGCCAGCCGGCCTCGACGTATTTCACCAAGCAGCGGACACGGCCGGTATTTTGAATCCGCCAGTCCCTCGTGCAGCACCTGCATGACCGAGAGGCAAGTATCGAGCCCGATGAAGTCGGCGAGTTCGAGCGGCCCCATCGGATGATGGGCGCCGAGCCGCATCGCGGTGTCGATCGCCTCGACGTTGCCGACGCCTTCGTAGAGCGTGTAGATCGCCTCGTTGATCATCGGCAACAGAATGCGGTTGACGATGAAGGCGGGAAAATCCTCCGACACCGCGATCTGCTTGCCGAGCTTGGCGATGAACTGCTTGGTCGCCTCGAACGTGACGTCGTCGGTGGCGATGCCGCGGATCACCTCGACCAGTTCCATCAGCGGCACCGGATTCATGAAATGAATGCCGATGAAGCGCTCCGGCCGGTCGGTGGCGGCGGCGAGCCGCGTGATCGAGATCGAAGAAGTGTTGGTGCCGATTATCGTCTCCGGCTTAAGCGCGGGACAGAGCGCGCCGAAGATCTTGCGCTTGACGTCCTCCTTCTCGGTCGCCGCCTCGATCACCAGGTCGCAATCGCCCATTTCGTCGAGCGTTTTGGCCGGCGCGATGCGCTTGATCGCGGCCTGCCGCTGCTCCTCGCTGATGCGCTGGCGGCTCACCTGACGCGCCAGATTGCCGCTAATGGTGGCGAGCCCCTCGGTGATGCGATCGGGGGCAATGTCGTTGAGCAGAACGTGAAAGCCGGACAGCGCGCAGACATGGGCAATGCCGCTGCCCATCTGGCCAGCGCCGACCACGCCGATCTTGCGAATCGTATGCAGCGTATGCTCCGTCCGCGCGGAACGCGCCACCGGCCGCTCCTTAACGTCGTTCATGTCCGTTGCCTCTTCTACGCCGATCCGCCGCGCCGATTCCACACGGCAGGGCCGCAATGATTCAACGATGGTCAACGCCGCACCTTGCCGAGTTCGGCCGCAAGTTCCGGCAGCGCCTGGTAGAGATCAGCGACCAGGCCGTAATCGGCGACCTGGAAGATCGGCGCCTCCTCGTCCTTGTTGATGGCGACGATCACCTTCGAATCCTTCATGCCGGCGAGATGCTGAATGGCGCCGGAAATGCCGACAGCGATGTAGAGGTCGGGCGCCACCACTTTACCGGTTTGCCCGACCTGCCAGTCATTCGGCGCGTAACCGGCATCGACCGCGGCGCGCGAAGCGCCGACCGCCGCGCCGAGTTTATCGGCCACCGGCTCTATATATTTGGTGAAGTTCTCGCGGCTTTGCATCGCCCGGCCGCCGGAAATGATGATCTTGGCCGAGGTCAGCTCCGGCCGCTCCGACTTGGACAATTCCTCGCCGGCGAATTGCGAAAGACCCGGATCGGCGGCGGCATTTACCGCTTCGACCGGCGCCGAGCCGCCCTGCCCCGTGGCCTGGAATGCGGCGGTGCGCACCGTAATCACCTTTTTGGCCTCGCGCGAACGCACCGTCTGGATGGCGTTTCCGGCATAGACCGGCCGCTCGAATGTGTCGGGCGCCATCCACCTTGATGACGTCGGAAATCTGCATGACATCGAGCAGCGCCGCGACGCGCGGCATGAAATTCTTTCCCGACGTGGTCGCCGCCGCCGCGATCGTCTCGTAGGGCCCGGCGAGTGAAACGATCAACGCCGCCATCGGCTCGGCCAGCATGTGCTCATAGGCAGGCGCCTCCGCCAGCAGCACCTTGCCGACGCCGTCGAGCTTCGCCGCGGCCTCCGCCACCGCCTGCAGCTTTGGCCGGCGACCAGGACGTGCACCTCGGCGCCGATCGCCTTGGCGGCAGTGAGCGCCTTGTTGGTGGCGTCCTTGAGCGACTTGTTATCGTGCTCGGCGATCAACAAAGTCGGCATCAAATCGCCCCCGCCTCGTTTTTCAGCTTGTCGATCAAGTTCGACGACGGTCGCAACCTTAACACCGGCCTTGCGCACCGGCGGCTCCGAGGTCTTGACCACTTCGAGGCGCGGCTTGATATCGACGCCGTAATCGGCCGCGGTCTTCTCGTCGATCGGCTTTTTCTTCGCCCGCATGATGTTGGGCAGCGATGCGTAGCGCGGCTCGTTCAAACGCAGATCGGTGGTCACGATCGCCGGCATTTTCAGCTTCACGGTCTGCAGTCCGCCGTCGACCTCGCGGAGACCGTGAGCGCGTCGCCGTCGAGCACCACTTTGGAGGCGAAGGTGCCCTGCGGCCAGTTCAAGCAGTGCCGCCAGCATTTGGCCGGTCTGATTGCAATCGTCGTCGATCGCCTGCTTACCCATGATGATCAGGCCGGGCTGTTCGGCGGCGGCAATCGCCTTTGAGGATTTTCGCAACCGCGAGCGGCTCGACGCGCCCTCGGCCTTCACCAAGATGCCGCGGTCGGCGCCCATGGCGAGCGCGGTGCGAATGGTCTCGGCCGCCTGCTGCGGCCCGATCGAGACGGCGACGATTTCGCTCGCCTTGCCGGCTTCCTTGAGCCGGATCGCCTCCTCGACCGCGATCTCGTCGAAGGGATTTATCGACATTTTCACGTTGGCGAAGCTCGACGCCGGAGCCGTCCGTCTTGACGCGGATTTTCACGTCTTTGTCGACCGCCCGCTTTACGGGCACCAGAATTTTCATGATTGGTCTTGTGGTTTTCTTGCCTGCCGCCGGGTCAATCGCCGGCTCTGCTGCGGTGCGGGAACCTAATGGCCGTAGTGGCGAGAGTCAACGTGGCGGGATCGGAGGCGGTAGGTGACCGCGGTAGCCATTCGCCGCCCACCGTCTGCGTTTGCGGCGTCTCCGGTTGCCGCACATCGAACAAGCGGATGCCCGGCGGGCGCATGACCAGGAACAGGAGGGCGCCGGTGCCAAGCCCGCCGACATGCGCCCAATAGGCAACGCCATCCTGCACCTGGCTTGCGGCTTCGACGATTTGCCAGATCGTCCAGCCGCCAATGACCCAGTAACGCCCTGATCCGCAGTGGTATGAGACCAAGGAGGCACGGTGACCTTCGCGCACGGCCGGTACATCAGATAAGCGGAGACCACGCCGGCGATCGACGCCGGAAGCTCCGATAAGTTCGGTATTCGCACCCGGTCGCACTGAGCACGAAGGCAAGTCCGGCGCCGACGCCGCAGGCGAGATAAAAGGCAAGAAAGCGCCAGTGCCCGATCACCTCCTCGATATCGTCGCCGAACACGAACAGGAAAATCATGTTGCCGAACACGTGCCATGAAGTCGGCATGCAAAAACTGATAGGTGATCAGCGTAAGCGGCGCCGGAAGCGCGCCTCTGATCGTCGCGCCGGTAAACGTCGCCGGGATCAGGCCGGCGATCTGGTCGGCTCGGTCCATATCGGCCGAGCCAGCGCCGACCTGCAGGAAAAAGACGGCGAAGTTGGCGACGATCAACAACCACATCATGTAAGGTGGCGTCGGCCACTTGAACGGGCTGTGATCCCATATCGGCATGACCATGATGCGCTCCCTTTATGCCGATCAGCGATTGCGCCCCGGCACCCAGAGCACGTCGCGCGCACCCTTGTCATTGGCATAACGGCTAGCGACGAACAGGAAATCGGACAGGCGGTTGACGTATTTGAGCACTTCGTCGCCGACGCTCTCGCCCGGCTTGTCCTTCAGCTCGGCAATAAGCCGCTCGCCGCGCCGGCAGACGGTGCGGGCGAGATGCAGATACGCCGCCGCCGCGCTACCGCCCGGCAGCACGAACGAGCGCAGCGGCGCAAGCTCGGCGTTGAGCCGATCGATCTCGCTTTCGAGCCAATCTACTTGGCTCTCCGTCACCGTAAGGCGCGCGCCGCCGGGTCCCTTGCCCTTACCGGGCGTGGTGAGATCGGCGCCGGCGTCGAACAGATCGTTCTGGATGCGCGCCAGCGCGGCATCGAGCGGCGCGTCGTCTACTGTGTGCAGCCGGGCAATCCCGATCGCGGCATTGACCTCGTCGAGCGTGCCGTAGGCGGCGATGCGCAAGTCGTACTTCTTGCGCCGCTCGCCAGTGCCGAGCGCGGTGGTGCCGTCATCGCCGGTGCGGGTATAGATGCGGTTTAGGACGACCATAATGGCCTCGTGCGAACGGGAACCTGTTCAGCGGGGTATTTTAGACCGTTCGCTTCAATGTATGGATTGGATTATGCGACAGGCCAAGTGCGACACCCTCCGTATCGCGGTAAAAATGGGCTGTACAAGCCGCGGTTCGGAGGCGAACCGCTCGCGATCCTCAATCCTCCTCATCGCACGGCACCTATCGCGCTCAACGACCCATGATCCAGACCGCGAGCATGATGACGACGATGGCGATGAATTGCAGCATGACGCGCAGCCGCATCAGCTTCTGCGACGTCCAGGGCGAACCCCCACGCATCATATTGATGAGGCCCAAGAGCAAGACCAGCGCGACCGCGCCGACGGCGATCGGTACGGCGACGTGCGACATGAAATATGACATTCACACAATGTAGCCCGGGTTGAGCGACAGCGAAACCCGTATTATCTTGCTTCCGTCACACTGACCGAAAAATGCCGGAGAGATTCCTGATGATCGTCGATTTCCAGCACCATTTCACCCCGCGCGAACTGATCAAGGCCGACCCTGGCGACCGCCTCGTGCTCAATTACGACGCGCTGGGCGCGCCGAGCTATACGGTACATTCACTGCTCTACGATCTCGACGAGCACGTGCGCATGATGGACCTTGCCGGCATCGACGCCGCCTGGCTCACCAGCGCGGCTGGCATGTGCGCCGATCTCGAAAGCTCGCGGCTCGTCAACGACAAGGCCAAAAAGGCCGAGCGCGACTATCCGGGCCGCTTCATTGGCGCCGCGCATGCGCATCCGCTCGGCGGCGCATCGGCTTTCAAAGAGCTTGCCCGTTGTCGCCACGAACTCGGCTTCCAGGGCGTGACCATCACCTCGGAATTCGACGGCAAGTGGATCGACGCGCCGGAACTGGAGCCGTTCTGGACCGAAGTCGGCAAGCTCGGAATGTTTGTGTTCGTGCACCCGGCGCTCAAGCTCAACGCCGCACAGCAATTCGATGCCTACGACACCGCGCGCGGAGTTGGCCGCGAGTTTTCGCTGATCATGGCGACGATCCGCCTGATCAATTCCGGCGTGTTCGATCGCCATCCCGAGTTGACCGTGCACATGGCGCATCTGTCCGGCGGCATCGCCGGCATGCTCGCCCGCATCCGTTCTTTCCAGGACAAGGAATTCTGGGGTACCGCGGGCAATCCACGCCACGGCGTCGAGGGCAAGCGCGACTTCGACTATTACATCGCCCACAATCTCGTGTTCGACACCGCAGGTTTTGCTGGCGGCATCGGCGCGGTGAAGGCCGGGCTCTGTGAGATTCCAGCCGCCCGCATCGTGTTCGCCACCGACTACCCGCAGGAAATTAGGAAGCGCGAAGCGGTACGCGATTTCGTCCGCGACATCCGCGCGCTCGGCGCCGATGGCGAGCGCATTCTCTCCGGCAATGTCGGTCTGCTGTTGAAGGAGCCTGTGACTGCGTAGCTTTAGTTCGTCCCATCCAGCAAACGCCGCGCGATCACTTGCGCCTGAATCTCGGCGGCGCCTTCGAAAATGCTGAGGATACGGGCGTCGCAGAGAAGCCTCGAGACGGGAAACTCGACGGCAAAGCCATTGCCGCCGTGGATCTGCACGGCATTATCGGCCGCCGCCCAGGCCACGCGCGCGGCGAGCAACTTCGCCATGCCGGCTTCCAGATCGCAGCGTCGCCCGGAATCCTTCTGTCGCGCGGCGTGATAGGTCAACTGCCGAGCGATCATGATCTCCACCGCCATCATCGCAAGCTTGTCGGAGACGCGCGGAAAATTGGCGATGGGCTCGCCGAACTGCACGCGCGATACTGCGTAAACGAGCCCCTGCTCCATGGCGGCCTGCGCGACGCCGATGGCGCGCGCCGCGGTTTGGATGCGCGCCGCCTCGAACGTCGCCATCAGTTGCTTGAACCCCATGCCCTCGATGCCGCCCAAAAGATTTTCCGTCTTCACGGTGAAGCCGTCGAAGGCGATCTCGTATTCCTTCATACCGCGGTAGCCCAACACCTCGATCTCGGTGCCGGACATGCCGAAAGCGGGAAATGGATGTTCGTCGCTGCCGCGCGGCTTCTCGGCGAGCAGCATGGAAAGTCCGCGATAGCCGGCTTCGGCCGGATTGGTGCGCACCAGGAGCGTCATCAGATCGGCCCGCACCGGATGCGTGATCCAGGTCTTGTTGCCATAGACCTGGTAGGCATCGCCCTCGCGCACCGCCCGCGTCTTCAGTGACGCGAGGTCGGAGCCGGTATTGGGCTCGGTGAACACCGCCGTCGGCAGCACCTCGCCGGACGCGATTTTCGGCAGCCATTTGCGTTTCTGTCCCGACGTGCCGCTGCCGAGGATAAGCTCGGCGGCGATTTCGGAACGAGTACCCAGGCTGCCGACACCGATATAGCCGCGCGACAGTTCCTCCGACACGACGCACATCGATTCCTTACCCAAACCCATGCCGCCGTAATCCTCGGGAATGGTGAGGCTGAACACGCCGAGTTGCGACATTTGCGCGATGACGTCGAACGGAATGTAGGCGTTGCGCAAATGCCATTCCTGGGCGCGCGGCGCCACCTGGTCGTCGGCGAATTTGCGTATCTCCTCGCGGATCGAATCGAGCGTATCGTCGAGACCGCAGGTGCCGACTGTCGCCTGCGGGTTCTCGCGCATCAACTCGGCGAGCCGCGCGCGCCGCGGCGCCGTATTACCGGCGGCGATGAGATGCTCGACCGCCGGCGTCACGCGCGCGGCCACCGCGGCCGCACTCAATCCGAGATCGGACAGGCGCACGATCTCGCCCTGGCTCATCGGGATGCCGCCGAGAATTTGCGCCAAATATTCGCCGGCGCCGATGCGCACCAGAAGGTCCTCGGTCTCGCCGAAATTGCTCGCTTCGACGAGCCGCTGCGCATAAACGGCCAACTGGCGGATCGCCTCCACGTATGTGGCGAGCCAGGCAAGCCCGTGGGCGGCGCGCTGCTCGCGATCGAGCGCCCGCGGCGCCGCGCGGCCATCGACACTGACCCGCGCAGCCACCGTCCGGCTGGCGTCGGCGAGCAGCGCCTCGGCGGCTGCAACCCCTTGGCGAAGTGTTGTAATTAATTCCAAGCTCGCGGGCATCGACGGTGCGGCAAGCGGCATGCTGCCTCCGATGAAGAGGTGAGTGAAACCGGCCCGGCGGCAATCCCAAGCTTACGCGTGCAGGGCAGCCAAGCCAATGCAGCGGGCGCAAATGCACAAACCGGGGCCAGAGGATCCAAACCGAAGCGGCCCAAGGAGACCTGTCCGCATTAACTTCCGACAGGGTGCAGGAATGTCACTCCCCGGACGCGCGATTCTTGCCAAATCTTAACCATTTTCCGGTTTGCTGCAGCTTGTTACCGCGGCGAGGGGCCGCGGCGTCTTTTCCACCTTCGGCCGAACGCCCGGATGTTCATTAGCCAGATCTTTTCGAAATTGTCGGTGCGCGCCCGCATCGTTACGCTCGGCGTCATTCCGGTCATCGGCTTCCTCGCCTACGGCATCGCCTATATGACGAGCGACGTCGAAGTCGGCCGCGCCTTCGACAGCGTTCACCGCGATAATGCCGTGGTGGACGCCAGCAGCGACCTCAAGACCGGGCTACTGGCCATACGCGTCGCGACCGTGTCGTTCGTTACGCATCCCTCCGACCTTGAAGTCAAAAGCTTTGGCCAGGGGCAAGAGTTGGCGATGCGCTCGCTCGACCGTATCGAAGCAACACTCACTTCCTCGCAGCAAGACGTGATCATGCCGCTGCGCATCACGGTTCGCGACCTCAAAGCAAGCTTCGACAGCCTGGTGAACGAGCAAACAACGCTTGGCTTCAATGAGAGCGAAGGGACGACCGCTGATCTCGACCGGGCGAGCAGCGAAGTCGAGAAGACCATTCGCAACGATCTCTCTTGGGTTGGCGATACCGACGCCGCCAAGCTCATGGTGTCGATTCTCAATATGCGCCATTACGAGATCGAATACCGCCTTACCCGCTCGGGCGACGCCGAGCAGCACTTCCTCGACGAAGTCAAACACTTCAACAGCCTGTTCGATTCGGTCGACGGCGCGCCGGCGATGAAGCAGAAGCTGAATCAGCAAGTCCAGCGCTACAGCTACGCATTCGCGCAATGGGTCGCGGCCGCCGACAACATGACGCCGCTGGTGGCGCTGATCAACCACGACACCGAGAGCGTGCTGCCCGAGGCCGATAAAATCATCGCCACTGCGCAGGACAACGCGGACGCGGCTGCGCGTGCACTCGCCGCATCGCGGGAGCGCACGCGTTGGATCATCGTATGGGTGGGTCTGGCGTTTGCGCTGATCGGATTCGTTTGCAGCTGGCTGATCGGCCGCTCCGTCACCCTCCCGCTCGAAGGACTTGCCGCGGTCATGAAGCGGCTCGCGGGCGGCGACACCTCGGCGCACATGCCGGCCGCCGATTCGCGACACGAGATCGGCGCCATGGCCCGCGCCGTGGTCGTATTTCGCGACAACATGATCGAACGCGAGCGGCTGTCAGGCGTGCAGACCGACACCAACACCGCGCGGGAGCGGCGCGGCGAGGCCATCGCTGCGATGATCGGGCAGTTTCGCACCTCCGTGGAGCAGGCTCTTGCACGGTTACGCGAATCCGCTGGCCGCCTCGAGCGGGCATCGAGCGGCTTAAACCAGGCGGCTGACGCCGTCACCGCCGAAGCGCGCTCCGCCGAAACCCGGGTCGGCGCGGCATCGGTCAATGTCACCACCGTGGCAAGCTCGATCGAAGAACTTGCGACCTCGATCGGCGAGATCGCGACGCAGGCGTCGAAATCGACCGAGGTTGCCAGCCGCGCCGTCGCCGAATCCAAGCGCACAGTCAACACCATGTCGGAACTGGGCAGCGCCGCCAACCGCATCGGCGAGGTCGTTGGGCTCATCCAGGCGATTGCCGGCCAAACCAACCTGCTTGCGCTTAACGCCACCATCGAAGCGGCGCGCGCCGGCGAGGCGGGTCGCGGCTTCGCCGTCGTCGCTTCGGAAGTCAAATCGCTCGCTGCACAGACCGCGCGCGCCACCGAGGATATCGCCGCCCAGATCGGATCGATCCAGTCGGCGACCGCAGATGCCGCGCAGGCCATTGAACAGGTTTCTTCCATCATCGATGACATGTCGGCGATCGCCGCGACCGTCGCCGCGACGGTGGAGGAACAGAACAACGCGGTTGCATCGATCGCCGAGGGCGTCAATCGCGCGTCGCTCGAAGCGCGTACCGGCGCCGATTCCATGAGTCGCGTCGCCGACGCCTCGACCGGCGCCCGCTCCACAGCCGCCGACGTCAAGGCGCTCGCCGACGCGCTGTCGGTCGAAGCCGAAAATTTGCAAGGCGAAGTGCGGCGATTCCTAGCGGACGTGCAGGCGGCATAGCCATGCATTCGGTGGGTCAGTCGAAGGCGTAGCCCAGGGCGTCGCCGAACGGCCGACCACGCCCCTGAATTCACCGTACGGTCGCAAAGCGTCGGTTACGGCTAGTTTTTGCCACACTGCCATTTTAGCTTAGCTTGTCGGCTGATATTGCGATCCTTAATTGTGGCATCCGCAACAAACCCGTAGGAGCTTCAGATGAGCCTTGCGCACAAGGTGCCGGCGGCAGCTGCATCGATTGCAGTGCTTGCCCTGCTTGCCGCCGTACCGGCTTCGGCGGAAACGCCGAATAGCCCGCAAGCTGGCACGTCGCCCACGATCGTATCCAACTCAGCATCCGGGGCCATGATGGCGGTCGCCAAGGCAACCACGCCGCCGACAGTTGGGACCTCGACAACGACGCAGACGGCGGGGACCGCGACCGGCACCGATCTGATGCCCAAAACCGCTAACATGCTGAAGTAGAGGCCAACCTTTCGTTTTGCGCGCGAGCCGAGCTAGCCTGAGGGCCGGCTCGGCTCTCGTCATTTCGGCGACCCGAGATCCGATCGCCGTCGCCCGCCGTCCGCCGTCAGTTCAAATTCCAGGTGAACGTGCCGGTGGTGTTCGAAATCGAGAATACCGTGAATCCCTTTAAGACCTCGTTGGGCTTGCACTTGTAGTTGTCCGTATTGATGCGTTCGAACGGCCCGGGATACTGGACGCAAAGTTGAGTATCCTTGCCTACCCAAACAATTTGCTGCGTGTTGGTCTGCTCGGCGTAATAATAGAACCAGCCTTGCGGAAAGTAGCCGATCCACTCGCAACTGCCGGGGCCGACGCTCCACCAGCCTTGAACCTCGTAGCGGTCGTCGGTTGCGGAGACATGACCGGCGGTGGCGACGGACGCTTGAACCTTGCTGTGGTTGCAGACTTGAAAGTGGAACGTCTGCGCCTGCGCGCCGGCCGAACCGAGGCACAGACCCGCCAATGCAAGGAAAAAAGCAATCAATGCTGATCTTCCGACCTTCATCGGATGCTCCTTTCGGATGAAACTGGAGTGGACCCTGATATGGTTTCGCGGCGGTGACAAGATGGCATACCGCATTTTGATGCATTTGATGCAGCTCGATCAACGACCCGCCGTCGGACGCAATGGCCGGCGCGTTGTGTGCCGGGCTTCGCTGGCGCGATAAAATACATATCTAATGAGCCTGCACACGTCGCGAAGGCCGCCTTCATTGCACCCGATCCGCACTTGCAGCCACGTCGTGATCCACGCATTCCTTCGCTTCAATGCCGACGACGGCTGGGCGATCGCGAGCCACATCGCGCTGTCGATCCTGATGGCGATGTTTCCGTTCCTGATCCTGGTGACGGCGCTCGCCGGCTTCATCGGCTCGCGAGATCTCGCCGACGAGGTGGCGCGCCTGATCGTCGCCGCCTGGCCGCACGAAGTATCCGGCCCGATCGCCGAGCAGATCCACAACGTGCTCACCACCGCGCGCGGCGACGTGCTCACCCTCGGCGCGGTGTTCGCCGTCTATTTCTCCTCGAGCGGCGTCGAGAGCCTGCGCATCGGGCTCAACCGCGCCTATGGGCTGCGCGAACAGCGCCCCTGGTGGCTGCTTGCGGCTGGAATCGATCGGCTATGTGCTGCGTCAGCGCGATCAGCCTTCTGGTGCTGGCCTTTTTCGTGGTGCTCGGGCCGCTGGTTTTCCGCGCCGCGCTCGCATATGCGCCCTGGCTCGAGCCGCTCGGCGGCCACTACAATTTCGCGCGCTTCGGCATTGCGGCGCTGGTGCTCGCGGTAGCGCTGTTCATTCTGCATATGTGGCTGCCGGCTGGACGGCGGCGGCTCGCCGACGTTTGGCCCGGCATCGCCGCCACGCTGGTGCTCTGGCTCGCCTGCGGCTTTGCCTTCGGCCGTTATCTCGCCAATTTCTCCTACACCTACGTGACCTATTACGCCGGCCTCGCCTCGGCGATGATCGCGCTGGTGTTTCTCTATTTCAGCGCCTGGATTTTCATCTATGGCGGCGAGCTCAACGCCGCGATCGCGCGCGCGCGCGAGGATGCGACGTGACGCTTCCGTCACAACCGGCTCGACTGCCGGTTCAATTCCGGCAACGACGCCGCTTCCAGCACGTCGTCGAAATTGCGCAGGCCCGGCGCGCGGCGCGTTGACCAGCACCGCCATGTTGCCGGGCTTGTGCCGGTTGGTGCGCATCAGTTCGTGCGCGTAGGGGATCTTGTCCCAGGGAAACACGTCGCTCATGCACGGATCGATGCGGCGGTCGATGACGAACCGGTTGGCGGCGCTCGCCTGTTTCAGATGCGCGAAATGCGAGCCCTGCACGCGCTTCTGCCGCATCCAGACGTAGCGCGCGTCGAAGGTGATGTTGTAGCCGGAGGTGCCGGCGCAGAACACGACCATGCCGCCGCGCTTGACCACCAGGCACGACACCGGGAACGTCGCCTCGCCGGGATGCTCGAACACGATGTCGACGTCGCGCTTGCCGGTGATGTCCCAGATCGCCTTGCCGAAGCGGCGCGCCTCTTTCACCCAGGTGTCGTATTCGGGCGTGCCGACCTTCGGCATCGCGCCCCAGCATTTGAATTCGCTGCGGTTGATGACGCCCTTGGCGCCGAGATTGAACACGTATTCGGATTTCGCTTCGTCGGAGACGATGCCGATGGCGTTGGCGCCGGAGGCGGCGACGAGCTGCACGCCGAACACGCCGAGCCCGCCCGAGGCGCCCCAGACCAGCACGTTGTCGCCGGGCTTGAGCGTGTGCGGCGGATGGCCGAACAGCATGCGGTAGGCGGTCGCCAGCGTGAGCGTGTAGCAGGCCGACTTCTTCCCAGGTCAGATGCGCCGGCTTCTGCATGAGCTGGCGCGACTGCACGCGGCAGAATTGCGCGAACGAGCCGTCCGGCGTCTCGTAGCCCCAGATGCGCTGCGACGGCGACAGCAGCGGATCGCCGCCGTTGCAATCCTCGTCGTCGCCGTCGTCCTGATTGCAATGGACGATGACTTCGTCGCCGACGTTCCAGCGCTTCACCTTCGAGCCGACCGCCCAGACGATGCCGGACGCGTCGGAGCCGGCGATGTGGAACGGGTTCTTGTGCACGTCGAGCGGCGAAATCGGCTGGCCGAGCCCGGCCCACACGCCGTTGTAATTGACGCCGCCGGCCATGACGTAGACCAGCACCTCGTCCTCGGCGATCGGCCAGGTCGGCACCACTTCGAGCTGCATCGCCTTCTCCGGCGGGCCGTGACGCTCCTTGCGGATCGCCCAGGCATGCATGTTTTGCCGGCACGTGGCCGAGCGGCGGAACTTCGCCGATGGCATAGAGATCCTTAAGCGGCGCGGCTGACGGCTTTTTCTGCGCGACGGCCATGATGGACTCCGGCCTCAACGGCGGTCGCGATTGTTGCATCGCGATAGCAGCCGGCTCCAGTCTGCCGCAGTTCATGCTGCAGCGCAACAATTACTTGGGCGCCAAATTACTTGGGTGCAAAAGTTCCCCGAGCTTCCAGGGATCGGCTGACAGCGAGCGCCCAATCCCGTAAGCTTCCGGAGCCTCGTCACGGTGCGTGCAAGGGCAGCAGCTCTTGCCGGGAAAGGGATCTAGGGGAGTAATCATGGAGCATTATTATTTGGCTGATCGTCGGCGCCGTTGCCGGCTGGCTTGCCGGCATGGTCGTCAAGGGCGGCGGCTTCGGACTGATTGGCGATATCATCGTCGGCATTGTCGGCGGCCTGATCGCCGGCTGGCTGCTTGCCGCGGATCGGAATTCGTGATCGGCACCGGTTTTATCGCGCGATGTCATCGATGCCTTCATCGGCGCGGTGATCCTGCTGATCATCCTGCGCTTGATCAAACGAGCCTGATCGAGCGCTAAGGGCGCGGAAAGGAATGCGCGGTAAAGCAAGGCGCCGCGCTTCATGCCGTGGCTCCACGGTTGTTTGTTGACCGCGCTTCCATGGATGCGATTCCGGTCGTTACGCCAGCCGTCTCGCCGCAACTCTCGGCGCGGCGCCTGATAGGAGTGATCGGATTGCGCTGGCGCTCGGCTATCTGGTCGTTCTGGCCGGAACCTATCTGCAAGGCCATTTTCTGACCGACGCGGCAAGGCCGGCCGATCGCCAACGACTTCGTTGACGTCTACGCTGCCGGACAATTAGCGCTCAATGGCAACGCCGCTTCGGCCTACGACTGGCCGGCGCACAAAGCGGCCGAAGTGCGCGCGCTCGGCCACGAGTTTTCCAACTATTACGGCTGGCATTATCCGCCGCCGTTTCTGTTCATGGCGGCCGCGCTGGCACTGCTGCCGTACCTCGGCGCGGCCTTGGCTTGGCTCTTGGCAACGCTTTGCGCCTATGCGGCGACGCTGCGTTTCATTCTGCGCGACCGCGCTGGTATTTTCCTCGCGCTCGGCTTTCCCGCGGCACTCTGGAACGTCACAGCCGGACAGAACGGCTTTTTCACTGCAACCTTGATCGGCGGCACGCTGGCGTCGATGGAGCGACGGCCGGCGCTCGCTGGTGTTTTTCTCGGACTGCTCACCTACAAGCCGCAGTTTGGTTTGCTGTTTCCGCTGGTGCTGATCGCGGACCGGCGGTGGCTGACCATCGTGGTCGCCGCCGCGGTGGCGACCGGCATGGCAGTGGCGTCGTGGCTCGTCTTCGGCAGCGCCAGCTGGCTGGCCTTTTTTCATTGGCTGCCGATCACCGGCCACGTCGTCCTGGGCGAAGGCCGCGCCGACTTTGGCCGGCTGCAGAGCCTGTACGGACTCCTGCGCGCGCACGGCGGCAGTGAGGCACTCGCGTGGTCGATCCAGGCGGCGGGCAGCATCGCCGTTACCGCGGGAATCATCTGGCTGTGGCGCAGCCGCGCGCCGTTCGACCTCAAGGCCGCCGCGCTCGCCGCAGCCGCCTTTCTCGTCACGCCCTACGTCTATATGTACGACTTGGCTGCCCTGGCCGTCGCGGTATCTTTTCTTCTGCGCTTCGCACTGGAACGGGGGGTTACAGCGAGCGAAGTGTTCGGCCTTGCCGCAGGCGGCGCGCTGATCCTCATCTATCCATACGTAATGACCCAAACGGGTCTCGCCGCAGCACTGATCGTATTGACGCTGGCAATGCAACGCGCCTTCGTCGAGCTTCGTTTCACTCCACCAGCGCACCAACCGGCATAGGCACGGCCGGACCAGTCGCGGCCGTTGCGCTGGCAAAAGCTGAATCAGCCCGCCGTCCGGCGATGAACTGGCCAACTGCCTTCGCCGCGACGATCGCCACGATCGCGATCGCTATTCCGGCAATGAGGTCGACAAAATAATGGCCGCCGTCGACCGGCGTCGCCGCCAGCATGGCGCCGTTCACCAGAACAACCAGCGGCCGCATCCGTCGCAGCGGCCACAGCGCCCAGCAGTAGAGCACGGCGGACGCCGCATGGAAGCTCGGGAAGGTCACAATTCCGCCGAGACCCATCAGATCAAGGTGACGCAACTCACCATCCCGCGTCGGCGGCAGATCGCGCAGTTGAGCGAGATAGGCGTTTGCGTTGATATGCTTGAACATAGCGGGATCAAGCCCGATCTGGTGATAGACCCCGATTGCCGGTACCAGCGCGGAGATGATCGTGGTCGCGGCGAGCGCCGCGCCGAAGGCGAAGGTGAACTCCTCTATGCGGCGATACTGCCGCAGTGCCGCCAACACGACTGGGATTGCAAAAATCGGCCAGCGGATCATCGCGTAGCCGCAGTTCAGCCAGCCCGCGAGGCAGGGATGAGCCTCGACGAATCCGACATACGCCGCCCAATTGAAACCGAGCGCCCGATCGATGGCGAGCAGCGTCGAATCCTGCATTGGGAAATCCATTGCGGCGGCGACATAGGTGAACGGGGCCATGATCGCCGTTATCAGGACGATTTGTGCCGTGCCGCCCAGCACGAACATGACCTGGGGATCGCGCCGCACCGTCGAACGCGCATTGGCATGGGCAAATCCGCCGTAAAGCCCCACATAACCCGCGGCAATCAACAAGCCGGATTCTTCGACCGAGAAATTTGTGGCCAGAAGGCTGAGTCCTAGCACCGCACCCATTGCACCAATGACGATCCAATTGGCGAGAAAGAAACGCCAAGCGGTCTGGACCTCGGCTTCTGGCGACGTAAGTGGTTTCAGTAACATGCGTGCAGAATTGACTGCCAGCCGTTAAGGCTCGCCCAATCGCCACGGTTAAGATTGGGTGTTCTTTCGCAGCGCCGATGTTGCAATGCACAAAGATCCGCGCCACTGTAGCCGGGTCGGATTTGCGTGTCAGAACGCGGGCACACCAATGGGCAACCAGCCGCGCCGCGACAAACCGTGGATTTTCCGCACCTATGCCGGGCATTCGACCGCGGCCGCGTCGAACGCGCTCTATCGACTGAATCTGAGCAAGGGGCAGACCGGTCTCTCGGTCGCCTTCGATCTGCCGACGCAGACCGGCTACGACAGCGATCATCCGCTCGCCAAGGGCGAGGTCGGCAAAGTCGGCGTGCCGATCTCGCATCTCGGCGATATGCGCGCGCTGTTCGAGGCCATCCCGCTCGGCGCGATGAATACGTCGATGACGATCAATGCCACCGCCGCGTGGCTCCTTGCGCTCTACGTCGCGCTCGCCGACGAGCAGGGCGTACCGCGGCCGACGCTGCAAGGCACGACGCAGAACGACATCATCAAGGAATATCTTTCGCGCGGCACCTACGTATTCCCGCCAGCGCCCTCGATGCGGCTCACCAAGGACGTGATTCTGTTCACGACCAAGGAGATGCCGAAGTGGAATCCGATGAACGTTTGCTCCTATCACCTGCAGGAGGCAGGCGCCACGCCGGTGCAGGAGCTTGCCTTTGCGCTCGCCACCGCAATCGGCGTACTCGATACGGTGAAGGCGTCGGGCCAATGCGCGGAGGAAGAATTCGGCGAAGTCGTCGGACGCATTTCGTTCTTCGTCAACGCCGGACTGCGCTTTATCACCGAAGTCTGCAAGATGCGCGCCTTCACCGAACTGTGGGACGAGATCACGCGCGAGCGCTACGGCGTGGGCGACGCCAAACAACGGCTGTTCCGCTACGGCGTGCAGGTGAACTCGCTGGGACTGACCGAGCCGCAGCCGGAGAACAATATCGCCCGCATTTTGCTGGAAATGCTCGCGGTGACGCTGTCGAAGGATGCGCGCGCGCGGGCCGTGCAGCTGCCGGCATGGAACGAAGCGCTGGGCCTGCCGCGGCCATGGGATCAGCAATGGTCGCTGCGCATGCAGCAGATTCTCGCCTACGAAACCGACCTTCTGGAATACGGCGATGTCTTTAGCGGCTCGCCCGTCGTCGCCGCCAAGGTCGCCGAACTGAAAGAGGCGGCCAAGGAAGAGCTTGGTCAGATCGAGAAAATGGGCGGCACGGTTGCCGCTGTCGAATCCGGGTATTTGAAGCGGCAGCTCGTCGAATCGAACGCGCGCCGCGTCGAGGCGATCGAACGCGGCGAGCAGATCGTAGTCGGCGTCAACCGTTTCGTGGAAACCGAACCGTCGCCGCTTGCGGTAGCCGCCGAGGCTGTCGTCACCGTGTCGCCGCAAGCCGAGGTCGATCAGATCGCAAGTCTCGCCGCCTGGCGTGCCGCGCGCGATACCGGCGCCGTCGCCGCAGCGCTCGGGTCTTTGCGCAAAGCGGCGAAGCGCGGCGTCAATATCATGCCGGCCTCGATTGCCTGCGCGAAGGCCGGCGTGACCACCGGCGAATGGGGTTTTGCGCTGCGCGACGCCTTTGGCGAGTATCGCGCACCGACCGGCGTCGGCACCGCCATGCGCAACGACGCGGTAGGGCTCGGCGACATTCGCGCCGAGGTCGACCGCGTATCGAAGAAGCTCGGCCGGCGCATGAAATTTCTGGTCGGCAAACCGGGCCTCGACGGCCATTCCAACGGCGCCGAGCAGATCGCGTCGCGTGCGCGCGATGCCGGCATGGACGTGGTTTATGACGGTATCCGGCTCACGCCGGAGGCAATCGCTGCGGCGGCGGCGGAGAAGCACGTGCACGTCGTCGGTCTTTCGATTCTGTCCGGCTCGCACCTGCCGCTGGTGGCCGACGTGATCGCGCGCATGAAAGAGGCCGGCGTCGACGACGTACCAGTCGTTGTCGGCGGCATCATCCCGCCACAGGACGCGAGCGCGCTCAAACAAGCCGGCGTCGCCGAGGTCTACACGCCGAAGGATTTTGAGTTAAACCGCATCATGGCCGACCTGGTGCGCATCGTGGAGGATGCGGCCGACGCTGCGGAATAAGCGGCCGGCGCCGTGGCCGAATTGCTTAATTGGTCATTGTCAATTGTAGAATAGCTCACCATTAAAACGTCGGATCTCCGGTTTGACCGGACAATTAACTTAAGATTCAATTATGCCGCGCAAAGCTCGCGATACGTGTGCGCGAGTGAGAAAACCAGCGTGGCCAATTCTGCAGACACATCGTCAGCAAACAAAGTAACCGCCGGCGCGTCTGGAGACCTGCGACGGCTGGTCGGCACCGCCGAAAAAATGCCGGCGGTGTCCATCATCGTTCCGACGCTCAACGAACGCGACAATGTCCGCGAACTCGTGGATCGCCTCGACCGCTGCCTCGCCGGGCTGACATGGGAGGTCGTGTTTGTTGACGACGATTCGCGTGACGGCACCGTCGAGGTCCTGCACCAGCTAAGCCGCGCCGATCCGCGGGTGCGGATGTTGCACCGGATCGGCCGTCGCGGTTTGGCATCCGCGGTCGTGGAAGGCATCCTCGCCACCAGTTCTCCGGTCGTCGCCGTCCTGGACTGCGATTTGCAACACGATGAAACGCTGCTGCCGAGGATGTTCCAACGGCTGCTGGCGACGGATTGCGACGTCGTGTTGGCCTCCCGCTACATGGAAGTAGGCGGCGTCGGCAATTGGACCAAAAGCCGTCTCTTCGTCAGTCGCGTGGCGACCAAGCTCGCAAACTTGCTGTTGCGTTCAGAGCTGACCGATCCGATGAGCGGCTTTTTCATGATCAGACGTAGTGCTTTCGATCAAGCCGTCCGTCGCCTATCAAATCAGGGCTACAAGATACTTCTGGATATTTTGCTCTCAGCGCGACCGGGTCTGCGCGTCGAGGAGGTTCCTTACACTTTCCGCTCCCGCGTCCACGGCGAAAGCAAGCTGGATTTAACGGCTGTCTTGGACTACCTTGCGCTGTTGATCGACAAAGCGGTCGGTCACGTCATTCCACTCCGATTTGTGATGTTTTCGTCCGTCGGCACCGTCGGTCTAATCGTGCATTTGACCGTGCTGGCAAGCCTCAATCGCGGCATCGGCGTCGCCTTCGCCGTGGCAAATGTGACTGCCGCAATAGCGGCAATGACGTTCAATTTCTTTCTCAACAATTTGCTGACTTATCGCGATATGCGTCTCAAAGGCTTTTGGCCGATCATGCGCGGGCTCGTTAGCTTCTTCGCGGTGTGCGCTATCGGTACTGCTGCTAATGTCGGTATTGCCGTCGTGTTGTTTGAACGAAATTACACATGGTGGCTGGCCGGGCTCAGCGGCATCTTCATGGGAGCTGTCTGGAATTATACTGCGACATCCATTTTCACATGGCAGAATGTTCGCGCGCCGGATCGGGCCGCGCCGAGCGGACAAGGCCTGGTGATGGGCTCAGCCGAGCCGTTGCGCCAGCAAGGTCCGCGAAACCAGGCGGCGTAGTACCGCCGATAGTGCGCCGGCGGCGGGCGCTGTCTGCGAGTGACGCGACTCCTCCGTCATTCTCCGCAACACCATTGCGAACAGTAAGGCCGCGGCGGCGATGACCGAGAGCTTCGCTGCATTGTCGAACAGCGTGACCTTGAACAACACCGGGGCCAGATAGGCCGCGATGATGGCGAAACCCTCGCCGCGCCGGAAGCCGTCGCGCAACGCCTCACTGAGCAACCAAACCATCGGCACGGCCAGGATGACCAGATCGTACTCCAGCATGAAGGGTGAGCAGAATGGGATGCAGGCGCCAATCGCCGCCATCTCCGCCATGCCCGACCGCGCGCCGGGCCGCCGCGACTTCAGCGCGCGCAGGAGCATCAATACTGCCGTCACACTGACGGCCGTTTGCAGCGCATAGGCCAGCGCTATTGAGCCGTCATGCAGGCGCACCGCGCCAAACACAGTAATCCAATAGCGCAAGTAGAGAGGATTATACGCCTCCATCCAGTTGTGCTGGGCGTCCGCCATATTGGCGATGAACGCCGGCCAGATGTCCACGCCGAAGGCCAATGTCGCCGCCGCCGCCAGGATTAGAACCGTTGCGGCCGCCGCGGCGAAACAACGCCACCGTCCGGCTACCGCCAGCGCCAGCGGCACCACGATTCCAAGCTGCGGCTTATAGGCCAAGCAGCCCAGACACATGCCGGCCAGCGCGGGTTGTCGGTCAAGCCAGACCGCAGCTCCACCGAGCAACGCCGTGCTCAGGAATCCATTCTGCCCGAACCCTGCATTGACCATCACCGCGGGGTAGCCCAGGAACAGAACCCAAATCCTCTCGCGTTCACGCAGACCCTTCGGCACCATCGCACGCAGCGCGACGGCATAAGAGGCACAGCTCGCCGAAAGCCACAGCGCCAGCGCGGGAAGATAAGGAAGCAGCGCAAGAACCGCGCAGAGCAGCAGGTAGTAAGGCGGATAGAAGAATGCCAAGTATGCCCAAGCGGGGTCCTTATGCAGGGCCAGTTCGGTGAAAAAGTGCGGCACCTCGTTATAGGCATCCGCGGCGCGCCCCTGCAGGGCCAACTGCCCCGCGGTCCAGAAGCTGACGAAGTCGCCTGATACCGTGGAAACTCCCGGCGCTGACTCCTGCCATCGCACCCACAATATGCAAAAACTTAAGAAAGCCACCAGCGCCCAAATTACGCCAACGCGGAGCAGATAGAACGCAGGCCGAGATTGCTTCCCGGGCTCCTGCACCTCAAACGGTGTGACGGCTTCGACGCATGCGGCAGGGTCGATCATCGACATGCGTGCCCGGCTCTTTGCTACCGGCGCACATGGTGGGGAGCTAGTTTTAATATCGACTTAATGTATCGATGGGCCTTCGCTGGATGGCGAGATCGCCGCCAATACCTGAGCGCAGGCAAGGTTGCGTTGCCAGTCAGTCCAATGCCTGCACCGAAACGGCCGCGATCGCCTCGCTGAGCGCGCTCGGGCTTAGCGGCTTACGCAAATAGAAATTCATCCCCGCAGCGCGCGCGGCTTGCTCGTCGCCGGGTTCGCTGCGACCGGAAACGCCGATGATTGGCGTTGAACCCGCAGCGCCGGGCAGTGCGCGGATGCGGCGGGCCGCTTCCATGCCGCCGATACCGGGCAGCGTCAGGTCCATCAGCACCACGTCGTAGCCGCGCACCGCCGCCGCGACCGCCTCCTCGCCGGAGCCGACGAAATCGGCGTGGTGGCCGAGTTCGGTGAGAATGGTGTTGAGAATGACGCGTCCGTAGGGATTGTCCTCGACGCAGAGGATCGCGACGCGGCGTGCCGGCGCGGAAATAATCTGCCGCGCGCGGGTTTCTTGCGCCGTTTCGGCGGACGCAAGCGCCAGCACCGCCGTGAAGCGAAAACGCGAGCCGCGGCCGGACGTACTGGTCACGGTGAGATCGCCGCCCATCAACCGGGCCAGACCCTTGACGACGGCGAGGCCGAGGCCGGCGCCGCCAAAGCGACGCGCGATGTCGGCACTCGCCTGCGAGAATGGGCGAAACAGCCGCTTGATCTCGGCGGGCGTCAGTCCGATGCCGCTGTCGCTGACGGTAAGAATGAGTTTGAAGTGCCCACGCTTTGCGGGCGCCGCGCTGGCGTCAAGCTGCACGGCGCCGTTCGCAGTGAACTTCACGGCGTTGTCGATGAGATTTTCCAGCGCGGCGCGCAACCGCACCGCATCGCCCACGACCAGATCGGGCAACTCGTTTGCAACCGTCACCTCGGCATCGAGGCCTTTGGTCTGCGCCCGCACTTCGAGCGATTCCGCCAAAATCTCGACCAAACGCCGCGGCCGAAATACTTCGTGTTGCAAGGTCAGCGAGCCCCTCTCGGCTTTGGCGGCGTCCACCACAAGCGCGGTCAGCGCAGCCAGATGCTCGGCGCTAGTCTTGATGCCGGCGGCCCAGCATCGTTCGCGTTCGCCGAGATTGGAGCTCGACAGCAATTCGCCGAGCGCGAGGATGCCAGTGAGCGAGGTGCGTATGTCGTGGGCGAACGCTGCGAGCGCGATGTCGCTCGCGCGAACGAGCAGTCGGCGCCGCCGCGGCCGACGTCGGGCCGGCCGGACAACGGATTTCTTCTTTTGTTTAGCCCTCGATCGGGCCATGGCGGTCCCCCTGCCTCCATGTCCTTAAGGCGCCGCGCTCAAGATGCCACTTTTGTCCGCCGAACAAAACAATACGCCGCCCAAATACTTACCGCCCCAGCCCCACCATGCGCCTGATATCCATGGCGCTCAGTCCCGAAGCGCGCAATTCGCGCAAGCTGGTCGCCTGCGTGGCTTTCGACAGCTTGCGCCCCTCCCCATCGAGAATGAGACGGTGATGATGATAAGCTGGCTCCGGCAGGCCGAGCAGCGCCTGCAGCAGACGATGGATGCTGGTCGCCCAGAACAGGTCCTGTCCGCGCATGACGTCGGTCACGCCCTGCAAAGCGTCGTCGACAACCACGGCGAGGTGATAGCTCGTCAGCAGCTCCTTGCGCGCCAGGACGACATCGCCCCAACGTTGCGGCGCGGCGGTAATCAAGCCGGTCTGGCCTTGCGGCCCGCTGCCGGTTTCCGCCCAAGCGAGCACGCCAGCGCGCGCCACGGCTGCGTCCATGGCCAGGCGGAGCGCAAACGGCTCGCCGGCGCGGCGGCGGCGCTCGCGATCGGCGAGCGGCGTCTTGCGCGCACGCCCGGGATAGAGCGGCACTCCGTCGGGATCGCGCGGCCAAGGCCCCTGCCGCTCACGCTCGGCAACAAGCGCATTGATCTCGCTGCGGCTCTCAAAACTCGGATAGATGAGCCGCTCGGCCTCGAGCTTGGCGATGGCCGCTTCGTAATCGGCGAAATGCTCGCTCTGGCGCCGCACCGGCTCGGTCCAAGAGACGCCAAGCCAGCGCAGATCCTCGTAGATCGCCGCCTCGTATTCCGGGCGGCAACGCGCAACGTCGATGTCCTCGATGCGCAGAAGCAGCCGTCCGCCAAGCTGGCGTGCCATGTCGTAGTTCAGCAATGCCGAATAGGCGTGGCCCAGATGCAAATAGCCGTTCGGACTTGGCGCGAAACGCAGAACGCGGGTGTACATCGGCGCAACGTTGTGGCGATACGCTTTTCACTTCGGAGCTTGACCGACTGCATTTCGCCGATCAATCGAATACGGCAGAGGTTCGGCAAATGGGAATCGATGAATACACGCGAAGGATGACATGCTGACCCACATCCGCACCGAAATCGATCTCGATTTCGCCCTGGCCGCGCTCGGGCGGGCCGACCCGCGCTTCCAGACGCTCGTGGCGACAGCAGGGCGGCCGCCACTGCGGCGGCGGCCCGACGGTTTTGCCGGGCTTGCCGCCACGATCGTGGCGCAGCAGCTTGTCCACCGCCAGCGCCAGCGCGATCTGGGCGCGGCTCGCCGCCGCATTCGATCCGCTGACGCCTGAGGCCATCGTGCGGGCGCGTGCGGCGCGGCTTGCGCGGCTCGGACTATCGTCGCCGAAAATCCGCGCGCTCAAGGAAATTGCGCGCGCCATCATTCGCGGCGAGCTTGCGCTCGCGACGCTCGGCGAGCTCGCCGCCGAGGACGCGCACGCGGCGCTGACCGCCGTTCACGGCATCGGCCCGTGGACCGCGGACATCTATCTTCTGTCCTGTCTCGGGCACGCCGATGCCTGGCCGGCGGGCGATCTCGCCTTGCAGGAAGCGGCCCGCCTTGCCTTCGGGCTGCCAGCGCGGCCGACGGCGAAGGAAATGGTTCCGCTTGCCGAACCATGGCGGCCGTGGCGATCCGTGGCGGCGCGCGTGCTGTGGGCCTATTATCGCGCCGTCAAAGGACGCGAAGGCGCGCCCGTTTTGCCGAAGAAGCAGCTTAGGAAGCCGCCGAAGAGAGGTGTCAATGGCCGCTGAGCTTGACGGTCCGCGGCTTAATCCGCGCTCCGGCGCCGCGCGACAGCTCGTCGTCTTTCTGCACGGCTACGGCGCCGACGGCAACGATCTCATCGACATCGGCCGCGCCTGGCAGCAATACTTGCCGCAGGCCGCCTTCGTCTCGCCGCATGCGCCGGAGCCGTGCGGACAGGCGCCGGTCGGCCGGCAATGGTTTCCGCTCACTTTCCGCGATCCCAACGAGCGCTGGGTGGGCGTCAACAAGGCGGCGCCGCTGCTCGACCGATTTCTCGATGCCGAGCTTGATCGCCATCGGCTGCCGCCATCGGCGCTGGCGCTGGTCGGCTTCAGCCAGGGCACGATGATGGCGCTGCATGTCGGGCTTGCGCCGCGTCGCGGCGCCGGCGGCGATCGTCGGCTATTCCGGGCTGCTGGTGGTGCCGCCGGAAGGCGAGATCGAAGCGTTTGCCGCCGAGATCAAATCGCGCCCGCCGGTGCTGCTTGTCCACGGCGACCGCGACGAACTCATTCCGCCGCAGGCGCTGTTCCAGGCGGCGCAAGGCTTGGCCGCCCTCGGCGTGTCGGTCGAGTGGCACTTATCCGCCGGCATCGGCCACGGCATCGACGCCGAAGGCCTGCGCCATGGCGGCGAATTTCTGGCGCGCAGATTTGCCACCGTGCGTTAACTCCGTACCGCGCAGTGTAGTAACGGTTTTCTAGCAAATTCGCCCTAAGAAGCGCTCCATTGGAGCGTGCGCGCTATGTTCGCGGCTTTCAGGCAAAGGCTGGCCCGGGGCGCAAACTGGCTTCGGTCCTCCAGGCATTTCGCTCTCTGCAGGAAGGGCGCCACCGCCGTCGAATTCGCGCTGGTGGCGGCGCCGTTCTTTGGCGCTGCTCGTCGCGCTGTTCCAAACCGCGCTCGTGTTCTTTGCCGGCCGGGTGCTCGACGAAGTCACCGAAGAAGCCAGCCGCTACATCCTGACCGGGCAGGCGCAGCAAGCCAACATGACGCAGGCCAACTTCGAAAATTACATCTGCACGAGCACCAACACCGCCGCGCTCGTCAGCGCGCTGTTCAACTGCAACAATTTCATGGTCAACGTGCAGAACTACAGCGATTTTACCACGGCGAGTACCAGCATCGCCGACCTTGACCTTCAATGCCAACGGCACGGTCAGCAATTCCTGGAGCTATTCGCCGGGCAATCCCGGCGACATCGTGGTTGTCCAGGTCATGTATCAATGGCCGATCGTTCTCGGCCCGCTCGGATTTAATCTTTCCAATCTGTCCAACGGCAACCGGCTGCTGGTGTCGACCGCCGTATTCAAGAACGAGCCCTATTGATGACCAAGCGGCGGAATCATCTTGGGCCTTCGCGGCATTTTGCGCCGCTTCGCCGGCGATCGCGACGGCATCTCGGCTGTCGAATTCGCCATCATCCTGCCGTTCATGCTCACGCTCTATCTCGGCGGCGCCGAACTCGGCGACGGTCTGGCGATCCAGTTCAAGGCGACGCTTGCTGCGCGCACCGTCACCGATCTCGCCTCGCAATACGTCATCGATCGACACCCCGACCATGAGCGACATTCTGGGCGCGGCATCGACGGTGGTGACGCCTTACCCGGCCAACAATATGACGGTGACCGTATCGGAACTGAAACTTACCAACGGAAATGGTTCGGCGTCGGTGATCTGGAGCGCTTCCAACAGCGGCAATGGACGTACCGTCGGCTCGACGTTCTCGCTTCCGACTGCGCTGCAATCACTGCCAAACAACTCGTATTTGATTCTAGGCGAGGTGACGTATCCTTATACGCCGTCCATGGGTTACGTGCTGACCGGCACAATCGACATTTACGAGGACACCCTCTTCTTTCCGCGGATGACAGCATGCGTGCAGTACAACAGTATTCCGTCGAGCTGTTGACGCACGCGGAACGACATCCCTCGCATGGGTCTCGCCGGTTCTGCCGCGATTACTGCGACAGGCGCGCCGTACTGACCGCCTGCTGAAAGAGCGCTTGCATGGCCGCGGTGATGTCGCCGTCCGTGGTCACCTGGAAAAACAGTCCCGGCGACGCGCAACCCTGCATGTTCGGGCCGATTTGGCTCTGAAACGGGGCAACCCAATCATTATACCAGGAGTTCGTCGGCAGCGGCAGATATTCGGTGTAAAGCACCGCGATGCGGATGCCACGATTCTTGACGGTCGTGCACCAGCTCGTGTCGAACGGCTGCTGACAGCGGCTTCCATCCAAGGTCTGGGAGCACGCGGTAGAGTTCACTTCATCGTCGACCCCGTCGGTGACGAGAAACAGCACTTCCTGCGGCGTACTGCCCGAGGCGCCGGTTCCCGGATTGGGCATGATGGCGTTGAGAGTCGACATCGATGTTTCAAAATCGGTGTCCGTGTCATTGTTGCTCGTGCCGCACACAAGGTCGTTGTTGGAACAGACTTCCAGCACGTTGATGTCATTTTGGGCAGCGGTTTGCGCTGCGCTCAGATTCGATGAGGGTGCGCAGCCAGGGGCGTAGATCGCCTGAATCGAAGTGCTACTGCACTGGCTGTTGGTAGTGCCCTGCACGTTAAAGGTAAAGATCGCCATTTCGTAACAGCCGGGACCATTTGAACAGGTCGCATTGTTGGCGGTCTCATCTGCGACGCCGTGCTCATCAGCGATGACGTGGCCGAAGCCATATTTTCGATGCGTGTCACCACACCGAGGTTCTTCGCCAGCGTGTAATTGTCTTCACCATTGGGATTGCCCTCGACGTCAGAGGCGGTCGGATTGGTCTCGTGGCAAGCAAGGGCGCAGCCGCCCTGCGCCGAGGTATTGGCGACCATCGTGTTGATGCCGGCAGTGGTCGCCGCAATGTCCATGGACGGCGAGTTGTCGAGCAGCAGATAGAAATTGATGTTCGGTGCGCTGGTCGCGGTTGCGGTCGACGTTCCGGTGATGGTCCACGTCGTCGCCGGCGTCTGGGTCAGCAAGGCAAGGACGTTAGGAAACGCGTTGATCGAGTTGGCGGTGTAGCTGACGGTGACGGTGCGGGGGTTGACCCCATCCTGGCACCCGGTGATGGTCGGGGCGCTATAGTTGAGGACCGCGTTTTCCCCGGAGTTTACTAAGGATGCTTCTCCCATAAAGATGTTCTGCGCGGTGGCTTGCGCCGCTGCACACGATTCTTCCATCGCGATCGGCGTCACCATGGACAAAGCCGCGGAGTCCGCCGCCGCGTTCAGCATTATCCGTTTCGACGTCGCCGAGGAAAAGTCCATTCCCATTCCCGTAAGAAAAATGATGGGGATGATCGAGAGCGCAAAGACGATCGCGGTGTTGGCCCTGCGATCGCGAATAAATCGATGCACGAAGTCGCCAAGCATGGCCGTATCCTACCGGCAGAGCGGATTTCTGCGGTTCGCCGCTCCTGCCCAATAGAGGAAGTGCATTGATTTTTAGTTGTTTCGAATGCGGAGCTGCGCAGCCAGCATTGTTAACGGAGGGTTGCGGCCGTGCGACAGCGATTTGCAGATGCCCGCTTTTTGGGGAGTCTCACAGCCGGATGCGGGCATGGTTTATCGTTCGACTACGAAATTGCTTTGGTTCTATCCGAAACAGACGTCGGCATTAACAGCGAAATGCCGATCACATAGACGGTCGAGCCGGCCAGATCAGCACGCTCGCCAAAACAATGAGCCATGCACGGCGGATGCAAAAATCCACGATGGGCAAAATTCACATACGACATGGCGGAGATAACATGGCTGACGGCACCGTTACGATGGTCGTTTCGGCTTGCCCTGCTTCCGCTTACCGTAACGATCTACGCAGCAGCGAAAATTCGTGGCCGCACCCGTGACGGGGGAACGGCGCAGGCGTTAATGCCCGCTGCGGCATTTTGGTTCACGAACCTCTGGTTTCAGTCCCGCAGGGAGCCGTCACTTATGGCGGCTATGGCGGCGGCGCACGGTCGCGGGAATGTGAAGCGACGGTAAATCGCCGTCCCACAATTTGCCGCGATGGAAAGGTCACGTCGGATGCGAAGCATCGGGACCTATTCTCCCCAGTTATTTAGTGTCATCCGAGCGTAAAACACCGCCTTTGCAGCAGTCTTGGGAACGGCCGATGGTGAAATTGGCGTTGGCGTGGTGGCGCGAGCTTTGGCGCGGCGGTTTGCAGCCGGGCTCGCTCTCCTCGCTTCTGTTTGCGCTGATCTGCGTCGTCATTGCGACGATTATTCGCATCGCGCTTGGCGAACTCAGCTCCGCCAGCACCGTGTTCGCTTCCTACTACTCGGCGACTTTGGTGGCGGCTTTGGTCGGCGGAGTGCCGGCCGGCGTTCTTGCCGCCTTCTCTGGGGCGGTCGCTGGGTTCTGGCTGTTTGTTCCTCCCGACTGGAAATCGCATGTCTTCGATCAGGACCAACTGGTCAGCGCCTTGCTTTTTGCCGGGTCCTCGTGGGTCATCATCTGGGCGGCAAAAAGTTACCGCGATCTGCTGTGGCGGCTGCGCGAAGAACAGGACCGGCGGCAATTGCTCAATCACGAGCTGGCCCACCGGATCAAGAATACCCTTGCGATCGTACAAGCCGTGGCCGGCCAGACGTTGCGCGATCAACCCGCCGCGCTCGGCAAACTGAACAACCGCATTGCCGCGCTGGCGGCAACCAATGATCTATTGATCAAATCGGAATGGCGCGGCGCATTCTTAAGAGAGATTATCGCCGGCGAGTTCGCGCCCTACGATCCGGCGCGGTTTGCGTTAAGCGGCGAGGATTTGGAATGTCCCTCCGAAATCGCAACCGTGCTGGCGCTGATTTTTCACGAACTGACCACCAATGCCGCTAAATATGGCGCGCTCTCTACGCCGCACGGCCGCGTGACGCTCTCCTGGATCAAACACTCCGATCGGGTCAAGTTCGATTGGGTCGAGAACGGCGGTCCACCGCCGGCCGCGTCGCGGCGCGAAGGCTTCGGCGCCACGCTGCTGCGCAAAGGGCTGCGCCAGTTCGACGGCGCGGTGGAGATGACCTTTGCGCCAAGCGGGCTGCATTGCAGGCTGTCGCTGTCCTTGCCCTGGCCGCAGCAGGAAGAAACGATCGATCTTATTCCCGATCGGTCGTCCTATGTGGGCATCCGACCGGCGCCTTCGGGCGGTACGACGGCGCGAAGCGCGACGCTCGTTCTTCATCCTCCCCGCGTCATCGGCCAGAAGTGACGGCCGGTCACCCGGCAAGCGAATACCAGACAAATTCCCGGCAGATGCGCGGGCGCCAAGGTCATCGCCAAGCCCTTCCAGCGGCGAACGATCTTGGCGGCGATGGCCGGCTTGGCGCGTTGACCGCCCCTTCAAGCCGGCCTCTTACCCGCCGCTTGCGGCCCTCGTAGAGCTCCCCGTAAGCCCCGGAGCGGGCTTCACAATCCTGTCACCTCTGCCTATAAACTAGGGGCTGACGCCGCATTGCGGCATCCGAGTCGTGACGAAGGAACGCCGTCTTGAATGTTCATGTGTCGCCAGCGGGTACGCAGCCGGTTTCGCCATCCGGCTTTCCGGCGCTGGTGCTCAACGCGGACTTCCGGCCGCTGAGCTACTACCCGCTGTCGCTTTGGTCGTGGCAGGACGCCATCAAGGCGGTCTTCCTTGAGCGGGTGAACATCGTCGCCAATTACGACCGCGCGGTGCACAGCCCCAGCCTGGAGATGAAGCTGCCGAGCGTGGTGTCGCTCAAAACCTTCGTGAAGCCCTCGACCCACCCTGCGTTTACGCGCTTCAACGTGTTCCTGCGCGACCGCTTCTGCTGCCAGTATTGCGGCGCCCGCGACGATCTCACGTTCGATCACCTGCTGCCGCGCTCGCGCGGCGGCCACACGACCTGGAACAACGTCGTCGCCGCCTGCTCGCCGTGCAATCTGCGCAAGGGCAACCTCACGTCGGCGGAGTCGAACATGTGGCCGGCGCAGAAGCCGTTCCAGCCCAGTGTGCAGCACCTGCACCGCAACGGAAGGCTCTTTCCGCCCAATTACCTGCACGAGAGCTGGCTCGATTATCTGTATTGGGACACCGAGCTCGATCCATAAGCGGTTGCGTGATCGAGCTGCGTGCGCCAGCGAAAACAGGGGACGGCATTCAGGCCGATCGCTCCTACCGGTAGGTCCCGGGTTGCACGTTGCGCTGCAAGACCACACCGATCTGCAACAATTCATTTTTAGGGTTGTGGCGGTCCGCCCATGGGCCTACATGCGCCGATGGCCTGTAGGCGGAGGATGCCGGTGTTCGACCTGAACGTGCGGAGCCTGTGGCGCGATGGGATCGATTGTTCTGCTTGATCTGATGGGCGGCGTGGCGCTGCTGCTGTGGGGCCTGCACATGGTCCGCACCGGCATGCTGCGCGCATTCGGTCCTAATTTGCGCCGAGTGCTTGCCAGGGCGCTGAGCAACCGGTTCAAAGCGTTCGGCGCCGGCCTCATACTCACTGCGATCATGCAGAGCAGCACGGCGACCGGGCTGATGACCGCTTCGCTGGCGGCCGACGGCCTGGTAAGCTTGGCGCCCGCGCTCGCCATCATGCTCGGCGCCAATGTCGGCACGACGCTGATCGTGCAGGTGCTCTCGTTCGATATCTCGGCGGTGGCGCCGGTACTGTTCGTGGTCGGCGTCGTCACCTTCCGCGTCGGCGGCGGCAGCGTGACCCGCGCGCTCGGCCGCATTGCCATCGGGCTTGGCCTGATGCTGCTGGCTTTGCATATCCTGCTGGACACGCTGGCACCGGCGGAGCAAGCGCCGGCGGTGCGCGTGGTGCTCGGAGCCATCACCAACGATCCTATACTCTGTGTCGTGATTGCGGCGGCGCTGACCTGGGCGGCGCACTCGAGCGTGGCGGTCGTGCTCCTGGTCATGTCGCTCGCCTATTCGCAGTTCGTCACGCCCGAGGCTGCGCTCGCATTGGTGCTCGGCGCCAATCTGGGCAGCGCGATCAATCCGCTAATCGAGGCCGGAACCCGCGGCGACTGGGCAAGTCGGCGCGTGCCTGTCGGTAACCTCATCAATCGTCTCGTCGGCGTTCTCATCGCGCTGCCGTTCCTGCAGCCGCTGGCGCACGAAATAGCGCAGTGGCAGCCGAACGCCGCCAAGATGACGGCCGAGTTCCATTTGCTGTTCAACGTCGCGCTCGCCGCGATTTTCATCGGGCCGCTGGACGCCTTGGCGGCACTCCTGGTGCGAATCTTGCCGGAGAAGAAACAGCCGGCCGATGCGTCGGTACCGCGCTATCTCGACGAGACCGCGTTGGAAACACCGCCTCTGGCCCTGGCCAACGCCGCGCGCGAGACGCTGCGCATGGGCGACACGATCGAGATCATGCTACGCGACGTCATGACCGCGATTATGACCAACGACCGCAAGTTTGCCAGCGACGTATCACGGCTCGACAACGTCGTCGACCGGCTCACCGAAGCAATCAAGCTCTATATCACCAAGCTCACGCGCGGCAGCCTCGACGACCGTGAGGGCCATCGCGCCATGGAGATCGTGTCGTTCACCATCAATCTCGAGCACGTCGGCGACATCATCGACAAGAACTTGTGCCAGTTGGCGGCGAAGAAGATCAAACGCAACTATCAATTCTCAGCCGAAGGCGCAGCCGAGCTGACTGCTTTCCACAAGCGCGTCTGCGAGAGCCTGCAAGCCGCGTTCGGCATCTTCATGCGCGGCGACGTGGAAGCCGCCCGCCGCCTGCTGCGGGAAAAGTCGGAACTGCGCAAAGCCGAGCTGGAGGCGGCCGACCGGCATTTCGAGCGGCTGCGCGAAGGCCGCCCCGAGAGTCTGGAGACAACCTCGCTGCACCTCGACATTTTGAGCGACCTCAAGCGCATCCACTCGCATATCTGCTCGGTCGCCTATCCGGTGCTAGAGGCGGCCGGCGAGCTGCCGGCGAGAGAGAGCGCGAGGACCGATACGGTGACGGACGCGCTGGCCTATCAGCCGAAACTGCCATGATTGTCTGCCGTTGGCCGCGAAGACGCAGGCGGACGATCTAGAAATTGCAGAATGCAGATTGGGCGCGGCGTTTACCGGATGGGCCGCCTTCGCGAGCCATGACAGTTCCGGGGCTCATTCCGCGGCTTCCTTACGCGCGCCGGCGAACGAAGGAGCCACCTCGGCCATAAAGCGCGCCATCTCGTCCTTGACCTGATCGTGCGGTTTGAGCCCCACATTGACGTAGAGGATCACCTCGTCGAAACCCGCCGCCTCAACTTTCTTTAAGGTCTCGGTCATGCGCGCGGGCGAGCCGAGCAGCACCGAATTTTCCGTCAAATCCTCCGGCCTGACCTTGTGCAGCCGGTCGACGATGTCGATGAAATAGCGATAGCTTGGCGGCGCCGATTTCGGATCGCCGGGGAAGGCCGGGATCACGCACTCCTTATAGTAGCGAATCTGGCGGGCGCGCGCGGCGTCCTCCTGCGTCTTGTTGTCGGCGAAATGGGTGAAATAGCTGCACATCAGCCGACCGGGTTGTTTGCCGTGCTTGGCGCAAGCCTCATGATAGAGGTCGGCCACTTGCTTGAGCCCGCCGAAACTCATCGCCGCGGCGAACGGCGCCACAATGAGCCCACAGCCCAATCGCGCCGCCAGCTCGATGGAAGGCTTGGAGAACGAGCCCACATAAGTCGGCAGCGGCCGCTGAATCGGTTTGGGCGTGATGCGCACGTCATCGAACGAATAGTACTTGCCGTGATGCGAAATACGATCGTCCGCCTGCCACAGGCGGCGCACCAACTCCAAGCCCTCTTCGAAAATGCCCTGATTGTCTTCGAACGATACATGGAACGGCAGATACTCACGCTTGTCGTAGCCGCGGCCGCAGGCGAAATCGACGCGGCCTCCGGAAAGAAGATCGAGCGTCGCCCATTGCTCGGCGACGCGGATCGGATGATGCAGCGGCAGCACGTTCACGGCCGGCGCAAGCCGGATGCGCTTGGTGTTGGCGGCCACATAGGCGAGCACGATGTCGGGGCAGGAGAGAACGCCGAGCGAATTGAAATGATGTTCGCCGATCCAGGCCGAGTGCATACCGAGGCTTTCGGCATAAAGGGCCTCCGCGGTGATATCGGCAACGAACTGATTCGATGAGCGCGTGTTGTCGTCGTAGTGGTTGTCGCTCAGCGTGAAATAGCCGAAATCCATGATTTCCTCCCCGGCGTGGCATTTTTCATTGCGCCATTCGGCAGAATAGTTGATAATGCATCTATTGTAAATGCAAGCATCGCCAGGAAATCCGTCCCGGGCCCCGCGCCCTCAGGATGACCCACCTGTGAAAGACCCAAGCAAGCTCAACCTCGGCGATTATGTGCCGTACCTGGTGAACCGCGTCGGCACCATCATCGCCGACCGGTTCGGCGAAGAAGCGCTGGCGCCATACCGCCTGAGTATCGCCATGTGGCGGGTCATGGCGGTGCTGGCATCGAGCGGCAGCCAGCGTCAGATCGACCTTGCCGAATTGACCAGCATCGATGCATCGACCATGTCGCGGTTGGTCACGCGACTGATGCGTATGGGCGTGGCGACGCGCACGCGCTCGGCGAGCAGTAGCCGCGAAGTTGCCGTGAAACTTTCATCGAAGGGACAAGCCTTCGTCGCCCGTCTCATTCCGATCGCACGAGAATACGAAGCGGTGGCGATCGCCGGGCTGACACCGGAAGAACTTGCGGTGCTCAAACGCTGCCTGCGCCGCATCTATAGCAATATGAAGAGCCGGCCGGCCGCGGCGGGCAGGCCGCGCCCAAAACGCATCGCCATCTGAAGATCACTCGACGCTCGCGCCCGGCTCGCTGTCTTCGAACACCGACACCGCCGGCGGCTTTCCCGCAAAACCCAGTTCGGTCCAGCGCGCCACCACCTGATCGTACATCGGCTTCGACAGCTTGGTGCGCTTGGAGAAGCTCTTGATGTAGCGGTAGTCCATGCAGGCGTTGATCAGCGCCTTCGATCCCCAGGGCCGGATTTCCGGCGGATTGAGGCTCGGATCGAGGAATGTGCTCCAGGTCTCGCGCAGGATGTCGATCGACTGCGCCGGCCGCGAGCGCGTCGCCATCGCCCACAGCACCTGATGCACGTTGCTCGGATCGACGTCGTCATCGACCACGATGACGTATTTGCCGAAATAGGCGCCGCTCACGCACTGCGCGGCGAGCGCCATCGCCTGCGGCGCGTGCCCGGGATACATTTGTTTGATGGAGACGACGGTGATGCCCCAGCCGGCCGCTTCTGGGATCGACCAGACACCCTGGATACCGGGCACGCCGAGCTTTTGCAGGTCCGCCCAGATTGCCGCCGAACGCAGCGCCGCCCAGAACAAGCCGGCCTCGTTGGCGGGCCCGTCCGCCATCAGCGCGCAGGTCAGCGTCGGATTGTTGCGAAAGCGGACTTTTTCCACGCGCATGAACGGCGTAGCGCCGCTCGGCCTTCCGTAATAGCCGGTGAACTCGCCGAACGGGCCTTCGGCAAAGGTTTCGTCCGGATAAACAAAACCTTCGAGAATAATCTCGGCGCGCGCGGGCAGCGGCAGGCCTGTGAGGTCGCTCTTGAACAGCTCGATCGGCGCGCCGTTGATGCCGCCGTAATATTCGTACTCGCTTTCGGTTTTCGGGAATGTCGTCGCTCCGACCAGGAACAACAATGGATCGATGCCGTAAGCCGCCGCGATCGGCATCGGCTTGCCCATTTTCCACCACTTCTCGCGATCGAGCGTGGCGTCCTTGCCGGGCGAGGTATAGACGCCGATCTCGCGCGGTCCTTTGATCATCATCCGGTAAGTGCCGACGTTAATCCGTCCGGACTCCGGGCATTGCGTCACCACCGCGTCGCCGGTGCCGAGATAAAGCCCACCGTCGAGCGGCCACATGCGCTGCGCGGGAAATTGCCGGATGTCGATCGCATCGCCGGACACGATGTTCTGATTGCAGATTGCCGTTTCCGCCGGCACCTCCTTGGGCTTCATCGTCCGGCCCATCTTGCGCTGCAGCGCCTGCACCGCCTTGAGCGGATGGTCCAGCGGCGCCTCGCCGATCATCAGACAGAAGCGCGAAAGATTGCAGCCGATCATGTTGTACAGCGCGCGGTGCCCGGGATGGCCCTTAATGTTCTCGAACAACAAGGCCGGACTCTTCTCGCTGCCGGCCAGATAGGTGATGGTGGCGGCTTCCAGATCGGGATCGACCTCGACGGTGATGCGCTTGAGCTCCCCCATGGCCTCGACCTTGGCGAGCCACTCGTCGAGGTCGCTTGAATTCGGGCGCCTGATCACAGGCTCCCCGGATTCGCTCGATACGGGCTGCTTCTCAGGCGCGACTGATACGCTCATGTCCATGGAAGGTTCCTACCTTGCCGGCGTGGCTATTGGACATCATAGTTTGGCCGGGGACGCTTATCGATAGCGATTCCCCATTTGGCGGCGGACCGAAGCCGTGCGAGCATCGGGCTGCAAAGGAGCATATTGCCGATGTCGACGAACCCGATGGGAGGCGGCCAGATCGGCCGCTCGGTGCCACGCCTGGAAGCGCGCGAAAAAGTCACCGGCCGCGCCGAGTACACGCATCTGATGCGAATTCCCGGCATGCTGCACGGAAAGGTGTTCCGCAGCACGGTCGCGCACGGCCGCATCAAGTCGATCGACGTCGGTGCGGCGGCGAAGATGCCCGGAGTCTATCGCGTGATCACCGCGGAGGATGTCGTCAAAGTCATTCCCAATCCTTATTACGGCCCAGCCTTCCACGATCAGCCGATCCTCGCGATGGAGAAAGTGCGCTTCGTCGGCGAGCCGGTGGCGGTGGTGCTCGCGGCCGACCCGCATGTCGCCGAGGCCGCAACGGCCGCGATCGTCGCCGAGTACGAGGAGATGGAGCCGGTGCTCGACGAAGTCGAGGCGATGACGGCGACCTCCTACGTGCACGAGGAGCTCAAACCCGCCGGCACGTTCGCCGACCTCAAACATCTAAAGGGCCAGAAAGACACCAATCTCGCGCTCAACGCCAAATTACGGCTGGGCGACGTCGACAAGGCCTTTGCGGAGGCGGCGCAAGTTTTCGAGCACGAATTCCGCACCCAGAAATGCCTGCATGTCCCGTTCGAGCCGCACGCCTCGATCGCCGACACAAAGGACACGAGCATCACGATCTATAGCGGCTCGCAGGGTCCGTCCTTCGTCCGCACGGAGATCGCGCGGCTGCTCGGCTGGCCGGAAAACCGCGTGCGCATCAAGGTGCCCTATCTCGGCGGCGGCTACGGCGGCAAGCTCTATATCAAGCTCGAAGCTTTGGTGACGGCGTGCTCGATGATCGCCCGCCGCCCGGTCAAAATCGCGCTGACCATGGAGGAAGCAGTTCTATCAAATCACCAAACACCCGAGCACCGTGCGCATCAAATCCGCCGTCAACAACAAGCGGTCGCATTACGGCGCGCAAGTGCGAAGTGTTCTGGAACGGCGGCGCCTATGCGGACATCGGTCCGCGCGTCACCCACAAATCGGGCTTCCTGGCAGCCGGCCCCTACGACATCGACAACGTGTGGATCAACTCCTACGCGATGTACACAAACATGACGCCGGCAGGCGCGCTGCGCGGCTTCGGCATGCCGCAAATGGCGTTCGCCCATGAGTGTCACACCGACATGATCGCGGAGGCGCTTCGTATCGATCCGGTCGAATTTCGCCGCAAGAATTTGCTACACGAGGGCCGTCCGCAGGCGACCGGCACCATCGTGAAAACCGCACCGCTCGACACCATTCTCGACCACGTGGCCGACCGGCTGCACTGGAAAGACAAGTTTGATCGCGGCAGCGGCACCATCAAGCGCGGCCGCGGCGTGGCCGTCGCGCTCAAGGCCTGCGTTTCACCGACTACGTCCGTCGCCATTCTCAATGTCGGCGCCGACGGCAGCCCCACGCTCTACATCTCGACCGTCGACATGGGACAGGGCTCCGATACCGGCATGGCGCAGATCGTCGGCGAAGTACTCAACGTTCCGGCTGAATCGGTCAGGATCGTCGCCCGCGACACCGACGTCACGCCCTACGACATGGGCACGCTCGGCTCTCGTTCGATGTTCCACATGGGCCACGCCGTGCGGCTCGCCGCCGAAGATGCCTGCAGCAAGATCGACGCGTTGCGCCGCGAGGTCGGCGAGCCGGAAGGCAGCAACACGCTGGTTTCCGGACTGTTCGTAAAGAAATACGGCATGAGGGCGGGCAATATCGTCGGCACCGGAAGCTACCGCCCCGACTATGTCGCGCCCGACCACGAGACCGGTCTGTCGCCCGAGATCACGCCGTTCTGGATGGCCGGCGGCAGCGGCGCCGAGGTCGAAGTCGATACCGAGACCGGGCGCGTGCGCATCCTCAAGATGATCAACGTCGTGGACTGCGGCACAAAGGTCAATCCACGCATCGTCGAGACCCAGATCTCCGGCGCCGCGCTGATGCAGCTCGGCTTCACGTTGTTCGAAAAGATCAATCTCGATGGCGGCCAGATCACCAATGCCTCGTTCGCCGATTACAAGATTCCGGGGATTGGCGACCTGCCGGCCGTCATGGTGAACGAGGCCATCGACGCCTATCAGCACAATGCGCCGTTCGGCGCCAAGGGCGTCGGAGAATCGTCCACGCTGTGTGTGTCGCCGGCGATCGCCAACGCCATCGGCGACGCGGTCGGCGTGCGGCTGACCGAATTGCCGCTCACCGCCGAGGCAGTGTTCCGGGCGCTGCGCGAGCGCGAGGGACGGCCGCTGGACGAGGATTAAGAGCGCGCCCGACAATGGCGCCGATGGAGTCCGATCCGTGACCACCCCTGAAGCAAAAGTTGGTTCGTCTGTCGTTCCGCAGGCGGTGGTTCGACCCTTGACGCGCGCTGCGATCTTTTTGGTCGTGACGATCACCCCCGATGCCGCCAGTCGTGCGGCCGTCCGAGCGCTCTGCGGCGACCTGCCGGCGCTGCTTCGCGCCGTGGGTTTTCGCGATATCGAGGGAGACCTGTCCTGCGTGCTGGGGATAGGATCGGATGCGTGGGATAAGCTCTTCGGCGCGCCGCGGCCGGTGGAGCTGCATCCTTTTCGCGAAATCCAAAGCGGCTCTCGCCATGCGGTCTCGACGCCCGGCGACCTGCTCTTCCACATTCGCGCCAAGCGCATGGATCTCTGCTTCGAACTGGCGACGCAGATCATGGCGCGACTCGGAAGCGCGGTTTCGCCCGCGGACGAAGTTCACGGCTTTCGCTTTTTCGATGAGCGCGATCTTCTCGGTTTTGTCGATGGAACGGAGAATCCGACGGATCAAGCGGCAATCGACGCCGCTCATGTGGGCGCGGAGGACACCACGTTCGCGGGCGGCAGCTACGTGATCGTGCAAAAATACCTGCACGATCTGGCCGCCTGGAACGCGCTGCCCACCGAAGCGCAGGAACGCATCGTCGGCCGCACCAAGCTTTCCGACATCGAGCTTGACGACACCGTGAAACCGACATCAGCCCATAACGCGCTCACCACGATCGTCGAGGACGGCAAGGAAATAAAGATCCTCCGCGATAACATGCCGTTCGGCCGCGCTTCACAGGGCGAATTCGGCACCTATTTCATCGGCTACGCGCGTTCGCCGCGAAGGATCGAGCAGATGCTGGAAAATATGTTCGTCGGCCGTCCACCCGGCAATTATGATCGGTTGCTGGATTTCAGCCGCGCCACGACCGGTAATCTCTTCTTTGCGCCGTCGGCCACGTTCCTGGAGGATGTCGCCGACGACGAGCCCGCGACTGGATAGATAGCGGGCTGCATTCCAACGCCGCAACCGATTGCCGCTTTCCTTGGGGCGGCGGCTGCCATAGGTTCTGCGTCATAACAAGAATCTTTGCGGGGAGGACACGATGGCCGGGGAAGCGGAAGTTCAAGTCTCGCACCTGTTGGACGAGCATGGGCTCGGTGCGTTCCAGATCAAGCTGATCTTCTGGTCCACCCTGATCGCCTTCATCGACGGCTATGACATCGGCGCCATCGCATTTGCCGCGCCGCATCTCATCCAGCAGTGGCACATACCGCCGAAGTCGCTCGGCCTGGTGCTCACCGCCAGCAATTTCGGCGTGCTGTTCGGTTCGCAGATCTTTGGCTGGGTCGGCGACCGCTACGGCCGCAAGACTGCGCTGATCGCCTGCAACATCCTGTTCGGCATCTTCACCTACTGGGCCGCCTATTCGACCAACCTGACCGAATTGTTCTGGCTGCGGTCCATTGCCGGGCTCGGTATCGGCGGCGTCATCCCCAACGTGGTGGCGATCAATGCCGAAGTCGGCGCCGCGCAATCTGCGGGCGACGCTCGCCATCATCGCCACCGGCATGGTGCCGATCGGCGGCGCGCTTGCCGGCTTTGCCGCCGCCGCGTTCATTCCGCACTACGGCTGGCCGATCCTGTTCAAGATCGGCGGCGTTGCTCCGATCGTGTTCGCGATTGCCGCCATTTTCGGGCTGCCGGAGTCGATCAAATTCATGACGCTGCACGAGAGTCAGCGCCGCAAGATGGAGCGGCTGATCGCGGCCATTCGCCCCGATTTCAAGGTGCCGCCCAATGCCCGGTTCGTGATCGAAGACGAGAAGCAATTTCCCAGCTCCAACCCCCGCTACCTGTTCCACAACGGACTGCAAGTGATCACGCCGCTGACCTGGCTGATCTTCGTCCTCAACCTGATGGGCTATTTCTTCCTCATCTCCTGGACGCCGACCATGTTGGTGGCGGCCGCCAAGGCGTCGCAGACGGTGGCGGCGCTCACCGGAGCGGGCTTGCAGGTCGGCGGCACGGTGGGCGCATTGGTGCTGTGCTGGTGGCTGCAGCGGCAGCGCTTCCTCGCCATCGCCATCCTGTTTCTGATCGCGGTCCCGGTGGTCGGCTCGATCGGCTACGCCGGATTGTCCTCGACGACAGTGCTGGTATTCGTTGCCTTTCTCGCCGGCGCGGTAGTCCTCGGCATCCAGTCGGGCATCAATGTGGTGGGCGCGATGATCTATCCGACGTCGCTCCGCGCCAACGGCTCGGGCTGGCAGCTCGGGCTCGGCCGTTTCGGCGCCATCATCGGTCCGCTTGCCGGCACGCTGCTCGTCGGCATTCCCATTCAGAATATGTATCTGTTCGCCACAATCCCCTTCGCCCTGGGCGCGGTCGTAACCTTCATCATCTACAGGCTCAACAAGGCGCGGCTGCAGGCGTATCCGGAATTGGCGAAAGCGCAGTAGACGCTGCCGTCATTCCGGCTCGCCGCAAAGCGGCTACTCCGGAATGACGCACAATCAAAACGGCTCCTACCCGCGCAACGCCGGGATCACCTCCTCGCCGAACAGCCGGATCGAGCGCATCAGCGCGTCCTCCGGCAGATCGGAGAAGTTGAACTCGCCCATGAACACGTTGAATACGCCCGCGTCGGCGGCGGTGCGGATTTTTGCGGCGACCGTTGCGGGCGAGCCGATGAAGACGAGATCGTGCTTGCACAGGTACTCGGCGTCGAACAGGTGCTGCATGATCGCGGAGGCACCCGGCTCGCCGCGGCCGACGAACATTTTGGCGTGCTCGGCGGCGCGCTGTTCGAATGTTTCGCCCGGCTTCGGCGGCGCCAGAAATCCCTCATAGGCGCGGCTCGCCCGGAACAACGCGGTCTCCATCGCTTTGTCGTCGCTCTCGTCGACATAGACCACCGTGCAATAGGCGATGTTCGGCTTATGCAGCCGGCCGGCCGCCTTCCAGTCCTGTAAAAACTTGCGGTAACGCGGCGCCGCGTCGGCGCGCGGATAAACCAGAAAATAGCCGGGACTGATGCCGTTCTTCGCACAGAATTCGAGGGTCTGCGGATCGCGGCTCATCATCCATAAAGGCGGATGCGGCCGCTGTACCGGCGGCACAGAAATCCGCGCATTATCGGTGTGGAATTCGTGGCCGTGGAACGAGAACGGCTGGGTTTCTCCAAAAGCCGTGCGTAAGTAATCGACGAATTCGAGCGTCGGCGATTTGCGCGCCCCGTAATCGAGGCCGAAGGGGCGGAAATAATCCGGATTGATGCCAGGCACGAGGCCAAGCTCCATGCGGCCGCCGAGCATCTGATCGACGATGGCGATCTCTTCGGCAAGCCGCAGCGGATGATAGAGCGGCACGATATATCCCATCGGCCCGATGCGCAGGCGCTTGGTTCGCGCGCCGGCGCCGACAGCATAAAGCGACGGCGACGACATCCAGCTCTCATCAGGGCGGAAATGATGCTCGACACAGAACGAGTGATCGAAGCCCAGCTCATCGCATAAAGCCAGCTCGCGCCAGAGCTGCTCGTAACGCTGGTGCGGGCTCATGCCGGGCTTGGCCCAGATATGGGAAAAATGCGCGAATTTCATGCAGTCAAGCCCTCCGCGGTGATGTTATGCATGGGCGGTCAGCGGGTCCATCGCGTACGCAGTCGGGACGATGACGGCAAATGTGACATTCTCCAGATTCATTCAACCGGGCAAAAACGCGATCCGGCCAGCTTCTTGATCGGAAATCAAATCGACCGGTGATCCGTATAGCGTTTGTAATTGGGCACGGCTGAGAACGTCACCCGTCGGACCTTCGCCGACGCATGTGCCCTCGCGGAGCAGGTATGCCCGATCGGCCGCGCGCATCGCGTGATTGGGATCGTGCGTCGTAAACAAAACGCCATGGCCGGAAGTACCCAAATTCCGGATTTCGCTTAGGACCTTTCCCTGATTGCCAAAGTCGAGGCTCGCCGTGGGCTCGTCGAGCACGATAAAACGTGGTTCCTGCGCGAGCGCGCGTGCCAGCAGCACCAGTTGCCGTTCGCCGCCTGAAATCATCGTGTAGGACCGCTCACCCAAGTGCGCCACGCCCAAGCGCTCGAGGGCCTGTGCCGCGACAGTGCGGTCCGCAGCCGTCGGTCGGCTGAAAAGATCACCGTGCGCGGTGCGCCCCATCAGCACGATTGTCTCGACCGTGAAGGCGAACGTCGCGACGTGAGACTGCGGTACATAGGCGATCAGACGGGCCCGCTCGCGGGCCGAATAGTCTGACAATGACCGCCGGTCGAGCCGAACTTCGCCCGATTGTGGAGTTAAAAGCCCGAGCAGAGTCTTGAGCAGAGTGGTTTTTCCACCGCCATTGGGGCCCAGCAAAGCGAGCACCTCGCCGGCCGACAATGCGATGTCGAGATGGCGGCCGACCACGCGGTCGCCGTAGCCGATTGTGAGATCATGACCCGAAAGCATCGTGTCTAGGACCAGGTCTTGGATACACCGGCCAGCAACCAGATGAAGAACGGCGTGCCGATCACCGCGGTCAGAATACCGAGTGGGATTTCGATCGTGCCGACGGTGCGTGCCAGTGTATCGATCGCCAGCAGGAAACCGCCGCCGAGCAACGCCGCGGTTGGAATCAGCCGGGCAAAATCGGGCCCGACCAGCGTTCGTGCGATATGCGGCACCACAAGTCCGACCCAGCCGATAATGCCCGCCGTTGCGACGCTCGCCGATGTCACAAGCGTAGCCGCAGCAATGATGACAATGCGCAGCGGGCCGGTCGGCAGACCGAGCGCGCGCGCTTCCTCGTCCGGCAGTGACAGCACATTCATGCGCCAGCGCAGCGCCATCAAGATCAAGCTGCCGAGCGCCACAGGGCCGAACAACGGAACGAGATCTGCAGGGCTGATCGCGGCGAGGCTGCCGAGCAGCCAAAACGTCATGGCCGGAAGCTGATTGTAGGGGTCAGCCAAATATTTCACGAGCCCGACGCCGGCACCGAGCAGCGCGCCAATGACAACGCCGGTCAGCACAAGGACCAGGACCGGATCGCGGGCGCGAACCGCCGAGCCGATCAGATAAACCGCAGCAACAGCGACAAGACCGCCAGCAAAGGCAAGGGCCTGAATCGCAAACACGCCGAGATTAAAGTAGATGCCAAGAACCGCTCCGAGCGCCGCTCCGGACGACGCGCCGAGCAAGTCGGGCGACACCAGCGGATTGCGGAACAGGCCCTGAAACGCCGTGCCTGCTACGGCCAGCGCGGCGCCGACCAACACCGCGGCGAGCACCCGCGGCCCGCGGACCTGCCAGATGACGCTCACTGCCGCTCCCGGTACGTCGGACGGATGGCCGGTGATTTTCGCGGCAATGACTTTGAACACCTCAACTGGCCCGATCGGATATCTGGACGGAGGCGTGCGTATTCCGAAGTAACCCGTAATCCCAACTTTACGTGTAGCTGATGTACAAATTTTACAAACCAGGTCGTCGGCCCCCAGGCGAGTGCCGTCGTTGCGTCACCGGTTAGTAACTGACGCAAGCGGTCGCACATGGCTCCATCCAACGCCGCCCGATTAGATACCACAAGGCCTGCGCCGCAAGGAACGATGCAAAACACTTTCGTGCCAAGGAGCGCCTCCGCTAATTTAATTTGTATCTCACTAATTTGTTCTGGCGCTACTACAACTCTGTACTTGGATCCGGCTCCCCAGTAAATTGCGCTTTCGAACGTCGACGAATTGTTGGCCGACTCTAACAAGTTTCTATCGGAAATGCTCCCGGACCTCAGCCAATGCCGGAAATTGAACTCAGTCGTATTGGCGACTGATAATATGTTGCTCATCCGATACACGGTTGATCTATTCTGACAAACGCTTTTTCAGAGGTTGGACCACAAATGAAGTTTCGTACCTCGGACGAGATTCGCGGTGATACAACACTATGAACCGTCTCACAACTGGAACGTCGTTACGAAAGCTTATTGCATATCTGTGCGACTTCGGAGAAGTCGTGCGCATAATAATCAAAGCCACTTACCTTAACTATGGTTGGTCGTATGATTTGGATTGTAATCATGCCCAATTGCGTTCCCGCCTTCAGCTCGGACCCAGGATTGTCTCCAACCACGCACACTTCGGGCGCCGTCCAGCCATATCGAGTTAGCAATGCTTTGAATATGAAAGCCTTCCCTTGCCGCTCGGACGGATTGGGAATTCTCAGGTACGTCTCGTGGACCGGATGCGGATCGGCCGAGACGGCGTCATAAGAGAGGATTTTTCGCAGCCAGGAGGAACGGCGCAGGTTCCTTGTCGGCTCCACGTCCTCGGTGCCGCGGTCGTATTCGAGCGCGAAGAACCGGAAGTCCGGATCATCAAGAGGGGGATATTGGATGCCGAACAGCGCATCCGGTTTGAGGTGCGTCCCGCCAAGTTCCGCCCGATGGACGGCTCCGAACGTGTCGTCGATAGATGGCAGCGGAATCGCGAGCGGGCACGTAGCTTCCCGCGCTTCCGAAGAGGCGTTCCGGATGACCTCGATGTGCGAAATGAAGCGCAGCTCGGGCTGCCGACGAATAGCGATCTCAAGCGACGACATGACGAAAGAGAGGGCGATATCATGGTCGGACACCAACGCGATACACAATCGCTGGATCGATCGCGAATCACATCACCACCTTCGCGCCGTTTCTGCCGCCTGCCAGAAAAATCTGGAACGGGGAGGATAGGAGGATGGGGCTGTTCGATGCGACAGCGCTTGCCCTGGCCTTCTTCAAGAACGAGAAGGACAGAGCAAAGGAGGCGACCTAAACGGATGGTCTCAACCTAGCGTGCGCTCGGAATCTTTCCCGTTCCGTTGCAGCGTCCGCATTTGTCATTTCCGTACGCCTTGCCGGTGCCATTGCATCGCGGACACGTTTCAAGCTCGCCTTTGCCCTCTCTGCCGCTCGGAAGCTTTTCGATACCCATGCAGTCCTCCCGTTGTAGGGGAAGGAAGATACCCAAAGTTGCCGGGACATGGGAAGTACCGGAGCCGCGCTGGCCCATTCGAGGAACCCAGAAACACTCAGGGCTCCGGTTGGACCCGGAGCCCTGTGCCCTTCGATAGAGGTGTGTCGATTACGCTGCGCGTGGCCGCTCAGCGATCCAGGCTTCTACTTCTTCGGCGAACCAGGCGACTCTGCAAGCTCCAAGCCGTACCCGCGTGGGGAATGAGCCGGCGGCTTCGAGCCGCGCGATATGTGCGAAGCAGTAGGGTATGCCGTAGACGGATTTCAACTCCTTCTTCGAGACCAGTTTTTTCACTTGTTGCATCGACGTGCTCCGTGAAGAGCAGCGTCGACGCTGCAAGGGGACCTGCCCGCGAATGCGCGCGGGGCCAACTAGCAGGCAAGAGAGAACATACAATCAAATACGGGGCGATTCAACGTGAACATAGCTGCGCATAGCATCTCGGAAGGGGATTAATTGCGCGCGTACTCACGCCGCCCGGCGATCAGTGACCGCAGCGCTCTTGAACTGGTCCAACAAATCCGCCCAAGACTGCAACAGCTTCACGCGCTCAGGCCAGTACGTCGCCCGGTTATACGCGCGGCGGATCACGTTCTTGTCCTGATGCGCGAGCGCCGCCTCGATCACATCGGGATTGAAGCCGCGCTCGTTTAGAATGGTGCTCGCCGTCGCGCGGAAGCCGTGAGAAGTCATCTCATCTTTCGCATAGCCCATTCGTCGAAGAGCGCAGTTCATGGCGTTCTCCGACAGCGGCTTCTTGATCGACCGGATCGAGGGCAGGACAAGATCGCCATAGTCCGACAGGCTCCAAATCTCGCGGAGTATTTCCAGGGCTTGCCGCGAGAGCGGCACGTCGTGGAGCCGGCGCATCTTCATGCGCTCCGCTGGAATGCGCCACATCGCTTTCTCGAAATTGATCTCCGATCGCCGCATGAACCGCACGTCGCCGGGACGGGTCATGGTGAGCGCTATGAGCTGCAGTGCCGCGCGAAGCGTCGGCCAGCCGTCGTATTCGTCGATCGCGCGCATCAGGACGCCGAGTTCTCGTTCGTCGATGATAGCGGGTCGGTGCTGAACCTTGGGCGTCAGGAGCGCACCCCGTAGCGGCCCCGTGGGATCGTTCGTCGCCCGCAGCGTCACGACGGCGTATCGGAACACGCTTCCGATCATGCTGCGGAGCTTGCGCGCCGTTTCGCGCCGGCCGCTCTTTTCGATGCGCTTGAGAACGTCGAGAACTTCAATCGGCATGATCTCGGCAATGGGCCGATGAGCGAGCGGCGCCGCAAGGACCTAGCAGCATCCAGCGGTTCTTGACCAAGGTCGTTTCCGCAAGCCCGTTCGCCGCCATGTTGTCGAGGTGTTCGGCCGCGACAGCGCCGAAGGTATTCTGCGCGGCCTTCTCCTCGACGATCCTGTCGAGCTTTCTCTGCGCCGACGGATCGCGGCCGGAACTTAGCTGTCTCCTCGCGTCGTCGCGCTTTTCACGCGCCCTCGCGAGCGTCACCTCCGGATACGAGCCGAACGAAATCAGTTTTTCTTTTCCGGCAAAGCGGTATTTGAGCCGCCACAGCTTGCTGCCGCTTGGCTGCACGAGCACGTGCAATCCGCTGCCGTCGTAGAGCTTGTGCGGCTTCTCCCGCGGCTTTGATGTGCGTATCGCTCGATCGCTCAACACGTGGGGGTATCGCTTTCCGAAGGGTTCTCAGAATACCCCCAAAATACCCCCAACTGCACGGGGATGCAAGAGAGGCACACGTTTTAGTATGTGCAGCCTTCGATGAAGTTGTCTCGTAAAATTCCATATTTCTCGTACTCTATGTGACGCTATGCGATGCAGTGATTCAACCTATTGGTGCCCGTGAAGGGAATCGAACCCCCACTCCTTGCGGAACACGATTTTGAATCGTGCGCGTCTACCAGTTCCGCCACACGGGCCTAAGCGCTATCTATATCCGCGCAGGCTACTCCGGGCAAAATGAAAATCGGCGGTCTTGTTTCCACCTCAAAGTTCGCCACATTGCTGCCGATCGTAACCAGTGCGCGTTCGAGGGTTTCCATGCACCAGGCTTTGCCTATGAAGCGGAATTGGGCCGGCCGGCTTGTGGGGGCGCCGGCCGCACGCGCGGCGCTGGCCATTTTCGTGCTCAGCTTCGCCACGCTTCTCGGCGCCTGGTACTTTCAATTCGTGCTCGGTTATCCGCCCTGCCCGCTCTGCCTGCAGCAGCGTATCCCTTATTACATCGTCATTCCGCTTTCGCTGTTGTTGACGATCGCGGCGCGGGCAGACGCGCCGCGCCGGCTAATTGCCGCGGGCTTGGTCGTTATCCTCGTCGCGGTTCTGTGCGGGTCCGCACTCGGCGCCTATCACGCCGGCGTCGAATGGCACTTCTGGCCCGGCCCGCCCGATTGCTCGGGCCCGCTTGCCGATCTCAACAGCGGCGGATCGCTGCTCGACCAGTTGAATTCGGTCCACGTCGTGCGTTGCGACGAGGCGGCCTGGCGCTTTCTCGGCATCTCGCTGGCCGGTTATAACGCCTTGATCTCGCTCGCCATGGCGGTCATCGCCGGCTACGGCTTGCTGGCGCGCAAGCAGGCAGGTTGACCGCACCGACCACTTCGTAAGCGGCGGTCGCCGCGGCAAAAGGACCTCTGTTAAGCCATTCACGCCAAGCCGCGTTGCAACCCCGTCGCGCTTCAATTAACGTCAACAATTGAACGCCGGATGTCAAAGTCCGCAAGCAACAACAATTCCGCCGCCGGCGGCATGAGGGGAGAACGTGATGCGCTTCAAGGGGCGCGCAATCGCGGCGCGAACGGCGGCGGCGACGGCAACCTGTATATTCTCGGCTGCACTCGCGCTGGGCGCGGCGCAAGCGCAGACCGCGCCTTACGTGATGAAGATCACGACCCCAACCATCCACGCCGCGCCCGATCTTTACGCGAGGAACTTCGGAGCCGCCGTCGAAAAGGATTCGGGCGGACGCATCAAGGCTCAGGTTTATCCCGCGAGCCAACTCGGCTCGATCCCGCGGCAGATCGAAGGCACCCAATTCGGTTCGATCCAGGTCGCCGTCATTCCACCTGAGTTCTTCGTCGGCGTCGACCAGCGCTTTGAAGTCATGGCTGCACCGGGTCTCATCAACTCGGTCCCGCAAGGGCAACGCGTCGCCGCCGATACGGCCGTGCTCAAGGCGATGCTCGCTTTGGGCGCCGACAAGGGCCTGCGCGGCGCCGGGCTGTTCTTCGCTGAGCCGGCGGAAGTTGTCTCCAAAAATCCGATCCGCCATCTCGGCGACTTCAAAGGCAAGAAAATCCGGATTTTCGCGTCCCAGTTCCAGTCGGTCGCCTTCCAGCGGCTCGGCGTGACGCCGGTCGCCATGTCGCCGGCCGACGTATTGCCGGCGATTCAGCAGGGCGCTCTCGACGGTGCCGCTTTCGGCGTTCAACTCCTGTCGGGACTGCATTTTTACGACAGCGCCAAATACGTCGCCATGACGAGCCACTCTTCGATTTTCATCATCGTCGAAATCAGCAAAAAATGGTACGATTCGTTGCCCGCCGATTTGCAGCAGATCGTCGATAAGGATGCGGCCAAGGAATCGATGGCGATCAATCCGCAAGCCGCCGACATCCTCAACGGCGCGCGAAAGACCTGGACGGACCACGGCGGCGAACTGATCTATTTGCCGTCCGACGAGCAGGCGCAAATGCTGCAGACGCTTGTGAGCGCAGGTAACGACGTCGCCGCCAAGAACCCGCTGGTCAAAACCGCCTATGAGATCGTGAAGGAGGCTGCGCAACGATTGAAATAGCCATGCGATCGCCGCCGCGCGCTGCATGGATCCAGTCTGGGGAACTTCCGGGGAACGCGTGACAGGGAGGACAACATGCACTTCATCGGACTTGGAATACGGACGGCAACGATTGTTGCCGCCGGCGCGCTCGTCGCGTCGTTGACGACACCGTTCGGCGTAGCGTGGGCGCAACAGAAAACCTACGTGATGAAAATCTCGACCCCGACGATCCACGACATTCCCGACAAATGGGCGGCGAACTTCGCGGCGGCGCTGGAAAAGGATTCCGGCGGCCGTATCAAACCTCAGGTTTATCCCGCAAGCCAGCTCGGTTCGATCCCCCGGCAAATCGAAGGCACCCAGTTCGGATCGATCCAATGTGAAATCGTGCCGCCGGAATTCATGGTCGGGCTCGATCCGCGTTTCGAAGTGATGGCGGCTCCCGGCCTCGTCAAGTCGCAGGCGCACGGCCAGCGCGTTGCCGCCGACCCGCAGGTGCGCAAGCTGATGCTCGGGCTGGGCGCCAACAAGGGGCTGCACGGCGTCGGCCTGTTCATGGCCGAACAATCCGTCATGGTCACGCGCATGCCGCTGCGGCACCTCGCTGACTTCAATGGCAAGAAGATCAGGATCTTCGCCTCGCAATTCCAAAGCGAGGCGTTCGAGCGGCTCGGCATCACACCGGTGGCGATGACACTCGGCGACGTGTTGCCGGCCATTCAGCAAGGCGCCATCGACGGCGCCATCACCGGGATCGGTCCGGTTGCCAACTTCCACATGGTTGATGCGGCGAAATTCGTTACACAAATCGGCCAACCAGCAATCTTTCTCATCGCCGAGATCAACAAAAAGTGGTTCGACGCGCTGCCGCCGGACCTCCAGCAGATCGTGGAGAAGGACGCCGCGGCGCAGGACGTGGCCATCAAGCCCTATGCGTTTGAGCAGGTGAAGCAGTCCGAAGAAACCTTTACGGCGAGCGGCGGTGAACTGATCAAGCTGCCGCCCGACGAGCAAGCCACCATGATGAAAAAGATCTCGAGTGTCGGCGCCGACGTGTCGAGCAAAAATCCGGCGGTTGCCGCCGCCTACAAGATCGTGGCGGACGCGGCGGCGCGGACGAGGCAAGGTGCAAGCCAATAAAGCCCGGCCGCACTGATTACGACCGGCCGAGCGTTCCGCCGGCCGGGATCGGGAGGTGGGATATGCGGGTCACCAGATGTGCGGGCGCGGCGCGCGCATGGTTCGCCGCCCTCTTCATGGCGTTCGCCGCGTTGCCCGGCGCGCAGGCGGCGGACGACAAGACCTACGTGATGAAAATCATCGTTGGCGACGATCGGACGACGCGCCGCACCAATACGCCAAGGACTACGCCGCCGCAGTCGAGAAGGATTCCGGCGGCCGCATCAAGGTCGAAATCTATCCGGCGAGCCAATTGGGTTCGATCCAGCAGCAGGCCGAAGGCGTGCAATTCGGCGCGATTCAGTGCGCAGATCGTTCCGCCCGAATTTCTCGCCGGCATCGATGAGCGCTTCGAAGTCTTGACGGCGCCCGGGCTTGTCACTTCCATGGCAAGGACGGGCAACGCCTTGCGGCCGATCCGGCGGTACGCAAGTCTGATGCTCGGTCTCGGCGCCGACAAAGGCCTGCATGGCGTCGGGCTGTTTATGGCGACGCCTGTCGTCGATCATTTCCAGAAAACCGATCCGTCACCTTGCCGATTTCAAGGGCAAGAAGATCAGGATTTTCGCCTCGCAGTTCCAAAGCGTGGCGATGCAGCGGCTTGGCGCCATGCCGAAGCCGATGACCTTGGCGCGAGGTGCTGCCGGCACTTCAGGACAACGCCATCGATGGCGCCGTATCCGCCAGCACCGTATCTTCAACGCCATGCACTTCCAGGCAGGCGGCCAAATACGTCGACCGAAATCGGCCAGCCGGCCATCTTCGGCATCGTCGAAATCAGCAAGAAATGGTACAATTCGTTGCCTGCGGACCTGCAGCAAGTCATCGACAAGGACGCCACAGCGGAATCGGCAGCGATCAATCCGCAGGCTGCTCGAAATCAACGAACAAGGCGCGCAAAGCCTGGGTCGTCGAGCGGCGGCGAATTGATCAGCCTGCCGCCCGAGCGAGCAGTCGTCGATGCTCAAAATCCTCGCCAGTGTCGGCGACGAGGTGTGCGAAGACGAAGCCGGACGCTCAACGCCGCCTACAAAATAGTCACCGATGCGGCGCAGCGACCACGATGAGCGGAGATTTTCATTGTCCGTCGATCGACGATCATCTAACGTTCCTCGCGGACGGTTGCATCGGTGCGGTTATACGCCGCAGCTGTCCGCTAACAAAAAAAGCCATCGCCTGGGAATTGTTGCGCGGTCGCTGCGTTCTTACGCCGTCGATCGGCGCCTGACAGGGAGGAAGACATGCGCGTCGGGCGAACGGGGATATCATGGCGAAGGCGGCGCTTGCCGCCGGCGCATTGGTCTTGTCGCTGGCGCTCACAGCGGCGCGCGCGCGACAAGCGCAAGGACCAAGAAACCTACGTGATGAAGATCACGCTGCCCACGCTGCACGACACGGTGCATCAGGTCGCGATGAACTACGCCGCCGCGGTGGAGAAGGATTCCGGCGGCCGCATCAAGGCCGAGGTCTATCCGGCGAGCCAGCTGGGCTCGATCCCGCGGCAAATCGAGGGCGTGCAGTTCGGCTCCATCCAGTGCGCGGTCATCCCGCCGGAGTTCTTCGTCGGCGTCGACCAGCGCTTCGAGGTGATGGCGGCGCCCGGGCTTGTCAACTCCATGGAGCACGGCCAGCGGTCGCCGCCGACCCGGCGGTGTCGAAGCTGATGCTCGGGCTCGGCGCCGACAAGGGGCTGCATGGCGTCGGCCTGTTCATGGCGACGCCGTCGTCGATCATCTCCAGAACGCCGATCCGCCACCTCGCCGACTTCAAGGGCAAGAAGATCCGCATCTTCGCCTCGCAATTCCAAAGCGTGGCGCTTCGAGCGGCTCGGCGTAACGCCGGTGGCGATGACGCTCGGCGACGTGCTGCCGGCGCTGCAGCAGGGCGCCATCGACGGCGCCGACGCCGCGCTCAACGTCTATGTTCCGATGCATTACGTCGACGCGGCGAAATACGTAACCGAGATCAACCAGCCTGCCATCTTCATCATCATCGAAGTCAGCCAGAAATGGTACGATTCCCTGCCCAAGGATTTGCAGCAGATCGTCGACAAGGATGCCGCCGACGGAGTCGGTGAAGATCAATCCCTGGGGCTCGGATTTCCGCCAAAAGATGCGCAGGACTGGCTGGCGCCAGGGCGGCGAATTGATCAGCCTGCCGCCGAACGAGCAGGCCGAGATGATGAAGACGCTCGCCAGCGTCGGCGAGGACGTTTCGAAGAGCAATCCGGCGCTGCACGAGGCCTATGAGACCGTCGTCGCTGCGGCGAAGCGAACCGGCAACGGCGCCGAGCCAGTGATCCGGCGTCCGGACGGCGGCCGGCGGAAACCGGCGGCGCAATGACGCCGATCAGACGCTCCCGGAGCGACCGCGCAGCCCCGCGAGCGAGATGACGGGTCGAGCGATGATCGAGGCTGATACATAAAGGCGTTGACTGGCTGCTGACGCTGACCCGCACGGTGTCGGCTATTTGCCTGATCGGCAGCGTGGCGATCAATTTCATCAACATCATCGGCCGCTACGTCTTCAGCGTGTCGATCCCCTGGGCCGAAGAGATCATGCTCTTCCTCATGGTCGGCTGCGTCTTCACCGGCTGCTGCGCCGTCGCCTGGCAGGGCCGCCACATCCGCATGGACGTGCTGATCACGGCGCTGCCGCCGAAGCTGCACGACTTCTTCAACCTGCTGTCGGACCTGGTGCTGATCGCCGCCGCCGATTACGGTCACCGTGTTCGCCTACCCGGTGATCACCCAGCTGGCGGCGTTCGACGAGCGCAGCGAGGCGGCGAATTTCCCGCTGGTCATCCCGCAAGTCGATGGTGCCGATCGGCTACGGCCTGATGGCGCTGCTCGTGGCAATTCGGCTGCTCGCTGCCGCTGCGGAACGGCGCCGGCCCTTCCGGCGACACGCACACCTGAGCGGGCGGCGACGATGGCCTATTTCATCTATTTCGGCTTGCCGGTGCTGCTGCTCATCATCGGCTTTCCCATCTTCCTCGTCCTGCTGGTGACGTCGATCGTCGCCATCGTCACTGTCGCCGGCGTGCCGACCGACGCGATGCAGACCTACATGTTCGGCAGCCTCGACAATTTTCCGCTGCTCGCCGTGCCGTTTTTCGTGCTCGCCGGCGAATTCATGGCGCAGGGCGGCATCGCGCGGCGCGTCATCGCCATGGTCATGGCCATCGTCGGCGGCATACGCGGCTCGCTCGCAGTCACCACGGTGGCGGCGTCCGAACTGTTCGGCGCGATGTCGCACACCGCCATCGGCACCGTGGTCGCCATGGGCCGCATGATCTATCCCGACGCTCAAGGAGAACGGCTATAACGAACGCTTCGCCGTCGGCCTCATCGCCTCCTCCGGCGCGATTGCGGTCGTGATCCCGCCGTCTATCGCGATGATCCTCTACGCGGTCTCGGCCGAGCAATCCGCCGTGCAGCTGTTCACCGCCGGCATCCTGCCGTGCCTTCTCATCGGCGTCATCGATGCCGTATTCGTCATGAGCTATGCCAGGGTAAAGCGCGTGCCGCTCGCCGCCGCGCGCGCGCTGGGAGAATATCTGGAAGACCACCAAGGAGGCGAGCTGGTCGATCGGCACGCTCGCAGTGATCTTCGGCGGCATCTATGGCGGCGTGTTCACGCCGACCGAGGCCGCCGGCGTCGCCGTGGTCTATACGGTTTTCGTGACGATGTTCATCTACCGCGAGGTCGATATCTTCCGGTTCTGGAAAATCCTGGTCGACTCCGCCTTCCTCATCTCGCAGATCCTGCTCATCGTCACTTCGGCCGGCATCTATTCCTGGCTGCTCACGACCAGCGGCATCCCGCAACAGATCGTCGCCTCGATCGACGCGCTGCACCTGGCGAAATGGGAGCTTCTGCTCATCCTCAACTTCGGCCTGCTGATCGCGGGCAGTTTTTTGGAGCCGCCAGCGGCGATCCTTATTCTGACGCCGTTGCTGCTCCCGATCGTCGAAGCCGTCGGCGTCAATGCCATTCACTTCGGCATCATCGTGGCGGTCAATCTCAGCCTCGGCATGTACACGCCGCCGTTCGGCTTGAACCTGTTTTCCTCGCAGGCGATCTTCAACGCGCCGCTTGAGCCGCATCTATCTCGGCGTGCTGCCCTTCCTGCTGTTGAATTTCGCGGCGCTCTTGATCATCACCTATGTCCCTGAAATCTCGATGGTGCTCCTGCATCATTGAGCTCACGTCGCAGCGGTCGCGCGATCCCGACAGGATCACAAGAATAATAAGCAAATTGACCGGGAGCGGTCGTCCAGCCATTCGCTGTTGCGCAGTTTGCATGCCCCTGGCGCCGCAAGCGGACTTCCACTAAGCTTCCGACAAGGTTCCGACGCCGCCCCGGTGTAGCCTCGGGGCGTCTACACATGGAGGACCATTATGGGTCTATTCGACGAACTTAATCTTGGTGGGGCGCTCAAGGGCGCTCTGGGTCAGGTCGAAGCGACGGCCGCGCCCGCACTGATCAGTGCTTTACTGGCGAAAACCCAATTCGGCGATCTCAGTGGGCTCGTGAACCAGCTACAGCAGGGCGGCCTGGGCCCGCAGGTTCAATCATGGCTCGGTAATGGCGCCAACATGCCGATAACCCCCGACCAATTGAAGGCGGTACTCGGCAACGAACAGGTTCAGGAATTCGCCCGTCATCTCGGCTTGCCCGTCGATGCGGCGCTGAAGATGCTCTCGGAACATCTGCCCAATGTTGTGGATCAGGCAAGCAAGAACGGTCAGCTACAGACGGGCTCGTGACAGAACTCTTTATTTGCTTGCGAAAAATGAGGAGGACACGATGAAAGTGATTGCAATCGTTGCTGCATCGTTCTGGTTGGCAGGGGCAGCCATGGCACAGACTCCGGCAGCCACAGCCGGAGCCGCTTGCAAAACGCAAGCCGGTACGAACCTTCACGGCGCCGCCTTGACGAGTACTGTGAAGAGCTGCTGCAAACAGCAGGCAGCGACGCAGAAACTGCATGGTGCGGCAGAAACAAGCTTCCGGAAGAGTTGTGAGAAAGCCGCTCTCGGCACTTGATCTCTGCGCGCCAAGGCGTGCATCCTACGATCGGCGGATACCGCACAGGAGGGAATCACTCATGAAGACCCAAATTTTGATTGCTTCGGGAATTCTGCTTGCAGCACTCGCCAACGTCGCCGCGTCAGTTCCGGCGCAGGCGAAGACCGAGAAGGAGTGCGCCGCCGAGTGGAAACAGATGAAGGCGGACAATCAAACCGCCGGCAAAAAGCGCAAAGACTTCATAACCGAATGCAGAGGAAACGGGACGGCCCCGCCGACGACGACGCCATCCTCGCCACCCACTGCGTCAAATCCTCCGCCGGCTCCGAAGACTACCACACGAAAGCCCGCGGCCCCTCCGCCGGCGGTAACCGGCAACATCGTCTTCCCTCCCACCGTTTCGCCCAATATTCCAAAGACACGGCAGGCAAGCAGCGCATGGAGACGTGTCTTGACCAATACAAGGCGAACAAAGCAAACAACGCCAACGGCGGCCTGAAATGGATCCAAAAGGGCGGCGGCTATTACAGCGAATGCAATAAGCACCTGAAAGGTTCGGCGTAACGACCGCTTCGCGGGTGCCGATGGAAGCCTACGCGCCGCTGCGCGGTTAACAGCGCGGCGGCGCTAATTCTGCAATTCAAGACGGATGGCTCGCGAGAGCCGAAGCCGCGCGGCGGCGAAGGCCGGCTTGGCAAGTTATAGATCGCACGTTAGTGGTTCGCGGGATTAGTCCGCCTTCGCCCTTAGGCTTCGACGCGGCAGCCTTCACTCGCTTCGCGCGCTAAGAGACTGGTGGGCGGTACAGGATTTGAACCTGTGACCCCTTCCATGTCAAGGAAGTGCTCTCCCACTGAGCTAACCGCCCGGCTCAAATCCAGCATGTAGCGTCGCACAACCCGCCGGGTCAAGACGGCAGACGCTCAATCACCGACGCTCAATAAACGGCCCGGCCGCCTGAAATATCGAAGACGGCGCCGGTCGAGAACGAGCAATCGCTCGAAGAAAGCCATGCAATCATCGACGCCAGTTCGTCCACCTCGAGGAAACGGTTCATCGGGATCTTCGAGAGCATGTAATCGATATGCTCTGATTTCATCTGCGCGAACAACTCGGTCTTGGCCGCGGCCGGCGTGATGCAATTCACCAATACGCCTTTGGGCGCCAATTCCTTGGCCAGCGACTTGGTCAATCCGATCAAGCCCGCTTTCGACGCCGAATAGTGCGAGGCGTTCGGGTTGCCGTCCTTGCCGGCAATAGAGGCAATGTTGATGATCCGCCCGTAGCCCGCGGCGATCATATGCGGCACGACGGCGCGGCAGACGAGATAGGGGCCGATCAGATTGACCTCGACGACATGGCGCCAGACCTCGGGCGCCAGCTCCCAAAGCGGCGCGTTTCCGCCGGTGATGCCGGCATTGTTGACCAGAATATCGATCTTGCCGAAGTCGCGGATGAGGTCGTCGGCGGCCTCGCCTATCGAGACCTCATCGGTCACGTCGACGACCGCGGCGTGGACCCGCCCGCTTTGCTTAAGCGACGCGGCGGTCTTCTCCAGCGCGGCCGCGTCGACGTCCCACACGGCAACCGCGGCGCCCGAAGCGAGCAGCTTCTGCACAACCGCAAAGCCGATGCCGCGCGCCCCGCCGGTCACGATTGCGGTGCGGCCTTTCAGATCGATGAGGTTCATTGCGAACGGCCGCGCCAATGTTCTTCGTTAGCTAAAACTTCACGCGGTCGCCGCCCTTGAGACCGAGCATCTGCCGTGCTTCCGCCGGCGTCGCGATCTCGAAGCCAAGGTCCTCGACGATGCGGCGGATCTTGACGACCTGCTCGGCATTGCTCTTGGCGAGTTTTCCGGGACCGATATAGAGCGAGTCTTCAAGACCCACCCGCACATTGCCGCCGATCATCGCCGCGGCAGTACAGAAATTCATCTGATGGCGTCCGCCGGCGAGCACCGACCACAGATAATCTTTGCCGAACAACCGGTCAGCCGTGCGTTTCATGAAAAACAGATTGTCGAGATCGGCGCCGATGCCGCCCAAAATGCCGAAGATGAGCTGCAGGAACAGCGGCGACTTGAACAGGCCGCGATCGACCATGTGCGCAAGATTGTAGAGGTGGCCGGTGTCGTAACACTCGTGCTCGAATTTCACGCCATGGCCTTCGCCGAGCGTCTTGTAGACCTTCTCGATGTCGCGGAACGTGTTGGGAAAGATATAAGCGTCGGAATTGAGCAGATAGCTCTCTTCCCAATCATACTTCCAGGTCTTGTGGCGCCGCGCCATCGGGTAGAGCGCGAAATTCATCGAGCCCATGTTCATCGAGCACATTTCCGGCGACAGCGTGTTAGCGGCAGAAATGCGCTGCTCGACCGTCATGGTCACGGCGCCGCCGGTGGTGATGTTCACGACCGCGTCGGTCGCCTGCTTGATGCGCGGCAGAAACTGCATGAACACGCTGGCGTCGGGCGTCGGCCGCCCGTCCTTCGGATCGCGGGCGTGCAGATGCAGGATCGCAGCGCCGGCCTTGGCGGCGTCGATCGCCTGGGTGGCGATCTGATCGGGCGTGATCGGCAGCGCGTCCGACATAGTCGGCGTGTGGATCGAGCCGGTGACCGCGCAGCTGATGATGATCTTGTTCGCCATGATTTGTTCCTTCCCTATCGCCTTGGCCGACCGGCGGCGGCACTTCTTCCCGCGCGACGCTACCTTCGTCAAGGACAGCCGGCGCCGAAGCGGCGCTCGGATCGTATGCCTCAGCCGAAGGTGAAGGCGTCGTGATAGGCGCCCTGCACGCTGCCGCCGGGCACCGGGCCGCCGCCGGGCACGTGCACCATGTTGCCGATCACGGCGACAGTGGCGCCGTGCAGCCCGTGGCGTGGAAGGGCCATCGGCGTCAGCGCTTCCCACGTATCGGTCTTGGGATCATAGCCCTCGTTGGTGCCGAACACCCTGCCGGTGGCCTCGCCGCCGAACACTACGATCTTGCCGTTGATATAGACGCAGGACGGCCCGCTGCGCGCCGTCGGCAGCGGCGCGCGAAAGCCCCAGCTATCCGTCTGCGGATCGTAAACGGCGTTGAGCGAGGTGTTGAAATCGTAAGAGTCCATGCGGCCGGCGATGGCGTGGATTTTGCCGTCGACTACGGCGACGCCCATGTGATCGCGCTGGCCGACAAAAGGCTGCGTGGCGGTCGAGCCGCGCATGCTGGCACGCTCGGCGTATTTGTTGGTCGCCGGATCGTAAACCTCATGCCATTCCACCGAGCGCACGTCTCGCCCGCCCAGCAAATGGATTTTGCCGTCAAGCACGATTGCCGAGATTGCACCGCGCGGCCGCGACAAGCCGGCGATCGGCGCCCACTGATCGGTTGAGGTGTCGTAGACGAAGCATCGCGAATGCGGGCAGCGGTTCTGCTCGATGAAGCCGCCGAACGTGTAGATTTTCGAGCCGACCGAAACGCCCGCGACGTGGTTGCCCGGCACCGGAAACGGCGCCTTCAGCGACCATGTGCCGGTTTTGGAATCGAACACTTGATGAAAGTTGGCGTCGAAGCGATGGCGCGCATAGCCGGCGACGACGTGAATGTTGCCCCGGCATTCGATCACGGCGTGTTCGCCGGTCGGAATCGGCAACCGCGGCTGCTCGACCCATTTGCCGGGATTGGCGGCCTTGGGGGCAACGCTGGTCAGGTAGCGCTGCTTCTCGACAGTCGCCGGAATGGTGGTAATCGAGCGATCGTTGAGGCCGGAGAACAGCGGATCGGTGGTTGTTGCGGCTGTGTCGTTCATTGTTTTCCTCACATTGCGTAACTGGGAACGGCGTCTTTAAGCAGCTTGCGCGTGAACTCCACGCCCTCGCGCGCGACATCGTAGGGCGAGCGCACCCATTGCTCTGGATTGGGAGCCTCATAGCTCAGATAGCCGGTATAGTTCTTCTCTGCCAAGAGACCGAGCATCTCGCGCCAGCGGATGACTCCCTTGCCGGGCGGCAAGCGATCGGTCGGCCGGCGCATGCCGGTCACCGGGTTGGGCGAAAGGTCGCTGTACTGAAAGCAGAAAATCCGATCGGCCGGCACGTCCGCGAAGCCGCGCCCGCCGGCACCGCTGCGCGTGAAATGATAGGCGTCGATCAGATAGCCGCAATTGCGCTTGTTGGCGCCGTGATCAATTCGCTTAAAACCGCGAGCTTGTTGAGCACAGCGTGCTGCGAATTGAATTCGATGGCGAGCCTCAGGCCGTATTCAGCCGCGATGTCGCCGGCCTGCGCAGATATTCGATGGCGTCCCTGATCGGGCCACTGACTTGTCCCGGCGCGCTCATGAGCATCTTGCAGTCGAGCGCGACCGCATTTTCGCAACTCTCCCGGAATACCTTGAACAGCCGCTTGTTTTCGTCTCCGGTAGCGAACAGCCAGCCATATTCGACGCCGAGAACGCCGACCGGAATGCCGCTCTTTTTGATGAGATCGAGCACCTGCGCGTTACTCATGCCGGCATCGAAGCAGCGCTTGAAATCCGTGCGGCGCAGTTCGACCGCATCGTAGCCGGCGACGCGCGCAGCATCGAGCGCGGTCGCCAAGCGGCGTGGTGTCGATCGTCCACATATGCAGCGCCAACCGTCCGAATTTTTCCGTCATAACTGAATTTCCCCGTTACGAAGATGGTCTCTTGCTACGCGTTTTGATCGAGCCGCACCACCTGCCCGGTCGCCGCCGCGCGCTCGATGGCGTAGGTGGTTTTCAGATTGAGCATCGCCTCTTCCGGCGTGGCGTGGATGCTCGGCCGGCCGGTGGAGAGGAAGTCGAGCCAGGCGCGCGTTTCGTTGCCGAGCGGTCCCCAGAAATCGCCCACCGCCCAGTCGCCGGCGGTATTGCTGCCGAGGAACGCCATCTCGACGGAATGGCCGGGCACGTAGGGATGCGGAATGCCCTTTTCGGAAAAGATCAGATGCTCCATGTGGTCGTCGTCGATGATCATGGTGCCGTCGCTGCCGAGAAGCTCGACGCGGTCGGATTGTCCCTGCGTCGGATAGCGCGCCGGCAGCGCATAGGCGATGCCGAAATTGACCACCGCGCCGTCGGCAAACGTGACCAGCGCCCAGGTCACGTCGTGCGCGCTGTAGCCGGCCTCGCGAAAGATTCCCGATTGCGCCGCGCGCCACCACTTCGACCGGCTTGTTGCCTTCGAGAAGCCAGCAGATCAGATCGACGTAATAGGTGAGCACGTCGAGCACCGGCGTCGCGTGCGGATCGCGCTTGAGGATGGCGAAGGTCTGCGCGCGCGAATTATAGACGCGGGCGAGCCCGCCGCTGACTTTGCCGAGGCGGCCGTGGATCATCTGCTCCTTGGCGCGCAGGAAACATTCCTTGAAGCGGCGGCTATAGCCGACGCGCAGCGTGCCGCCGGTCGCTTTCAGCGTTTTGAGAATGGCCTCGGCGTCGTTGAGCGACAATGCCAGCGGCTTTTCCACCAGCACCGGCTTGCCGAGTTCGAGCGCCTTGCAGACCGGCGCGGCGTGCTCGCCTTCCGGCGTCGAGACGAACACGGCGTTCACCTGCGGATGCGCGATCACCTCCTCGTTGTCGGCGGAATGAAAGTCGGCTCCGGCAAGTTCGGCCAGCGCCTTGGCGTTCGCCGGCTCTTTGTCGGAGACGGCGAGAAAGCGCACGGCCGGGTGCTTGGCGGCGAGCCGCGCGCGCAGAGTGCCGATCCGGCCCGAGCCGACAACGGCGATCCCGAGCTCCGTTGCCTTCACGTTCTCCTCCCTCTGCTTATGTTAGCCTTCCCGGTGACCGAAAGCAGGAGAATATGCATGAGTGCGCGCGCCCTCGAATTCGTCGAGACCTGGGTTTCGGAGAAAATCGAACGGGAGGGCTACCCCGCGGAGGGCGAAGAATCACCGGCGAAGGCATGGGCCGCCGAAGTGTCTCGAGGCGGCAGTCGAGGAGGGCATCCCGGCGAGTGAGATCGGTGAGGCTTTCGACGACCTGGCCGAATTCATTGAGGGCGAGATCGAGGAGGCCAGAGAACGGGACGAAGACGAAGACGAGGAGAAAAACGAAGGACGAGGATGACGACGAGGACGACGAGGAAGACGAAGAAAACGAGTAACGAAGCGCCGCCTACGCGACTTTCCTTGCGCTGAATTCCTGCTGACGAGCGGCGCACGCGCGCTCGTCGACCTCGATGCCGAGGCCGGGACGATCGGGCACCTCGACATGGCCGCCATCGATGCGCAACGGCTCCGCGGCGGCATCCTCGGCGAGCCCGTGATTGGTCAGGGTCAGGCCCCAGGCCAGCCCCGGAACGGTCGCGGCAACGTGCAGCGCCGCCGCCGAGGCGACGCTCAATTCGCCGGTCTTGCAGGAAATGTTGACCTTCATGCCGAGCCGGTCGCACAGCCGGCAGGCCTCGAGCCATGGCGCGCAAACCGCCGAGCTTGATCGCCTTCAGGCTCACGCCCGCCGCCGCCTTGCGCGCGTGATGGCGCTCGATGTCGTCGAGCGAATGAATGCCCTCGTCGGCGCCGATCGGGACGCGGCTTGCGGCGGCGACGCGCGCCATGCCGTCGAGATCGTGCGCGTGCACCGGCTGCTCGAAGAAATCGAGACCGCAATCGCCGAGCTTCGGCGACGTAGCGGATGCGCCTCCTCGACATTAAAGCCCTGATTGGCGTCGGCGGAGACCAGACACTCCTCGCCGCTGCGCCTTGAGCGCCCGGCAGATCGCCGCGTGCGCGCGCGCGTCCGCCTCGGGCGCGCCGAGCCCGACCTTGATCTTGAAGGCGCGAAAGCCCGCGGCCCAGCGCGCCTCGCGCCTCGCGCAGATCGGCGGCTTCGTCGGTCGATCCGATGACCGCCAGGATCGGCAATGCGGCTGCGCCGTTTGGCGCCGAACAGCGCGTAGAGCGGCTGCCCGGCAGCGCGGCCGACAAGATCGTGCAGCGCGATATCGATGGCGGCCTTCGCGCCGCTATTGCCGTACATGGCCGCGTCCATGGCCGCCGATGCGCCGGCATGATCGTCGGCGGCACGGCCAAGCAGCGCCGGCGCGATATGGGCTACGGCCGCCATCATGCTGGCCGTGGTTTCGCCGGTCATGGTCGGCGCCGAAGCCGCCTCGCCCCAGCCGACGAAGCCGCTGTCGGCCTCGATGCGCACGAGCACATTGTCGGCGCGCGCGACCGTCTCGCCGGCCATGGTCACCGGCTTTTTCATCGGCAGACTCACCGCGATAGGCTCGATCGATTTGATTTTCACGCAGCCGTCGCCTTTATCTGGCGCGGCGTCATTTGGCCGCACAGGGGCCATGGTGAACGAACAGGCCGCCGCGCGCCAGTTGAATCTGCACAGCGAAATGCGCGGCAGCGCCGGGTTTCGCTGATCCGGCGCCGCTCGGCTTATCTATCGCTTGGCGCAAAGACGGAGTTCCGATCGATGCGAGCAAAACTTCTGACCGGTTTCGCGGCGCTGCTGTCGATCATGGTCGGCAGCCACGCGGTCAGCGCGGATATCGTCGCCGGTGGGCCTTTGGCAGGCCACCGATCCGGATACCAAGCAGCCGACGGGCTGGTTCGCCATCAGCGAGCACGACGGCGTCTATGACGGCACCCTGGTCAAAATGTTCCTGCAGCCCGGCGAAGACCCCAATATCGTCTGCGACAAGTGCAAGGACGACCGCCACGATCAGCCGTGGCTCGGGCTGCAGATCATCCGCGGCATGAAGCCCGACAGCGAGCAACAAATATGCCGGCGGCACGATCCTCGATCCGCGCGACGGCAACGTCTACAACGCGATGATGACGCTGTCGCCCGACGGCCAGACGCTCGTCGTTCGCGGCTATCTCGGCATCTCTCTTGCTCGGCCGCAACGAGTATTGGACGCGCCTGCCGGATTCCGACTACAGCATGCTTGATCCGTCGATCAGAAGCACGCTCGATCCGCTCGACCAGATCCGATCCAGCCGGCAATCGCTCCACAACGCGCTGAAATTTAGCGTCGCCGGCGCGGCAGACTGCAACGCGCGCGCGGGCTCAAAGCTGTCTTTTCCTGCTCGCGCGGCTTGCCCATGAGCACGGGCTGGAACAGCGCCGCCGCCGCCATCGTCGTGAGCAGCGAGATCGCCAACAGCTTGCCCATGCTCGACGTGCCGGGGTGGCTGGAAAACCACAGGCTGCCGAAGGCGGTCGCCGTGGTGAGCGCGCTGAATATCACCGCGCGCGTGAGCACCGACTGCAACAGATTGGTCTGCCCCTCGCGCCAGGCCATGATGTAATAGATCTTGAACGCCACGCCGACGCCGAGCAGCAGCGGCAGCGCGATGATGTTGGCGAAGTTCAGCGGCAGACCGACCAGCACGCAGATTTCAAGCGTGACGACGCAGGCGAGCAACAGCGGCACCAGCGTCAACAGCACGTCGCCGATTCGCCGCAGCGTGATCCACAGCAGAATGGCGATCGAGAGGAGCGCGCAGGCGCCGGCCTCGATGAAGGCGGTGACGACCGTGCGGCGCGCCTCGAGGATCGAAATCGGTCCCTCGGTCGCGTCCGGCGCGACCGACTGAACGGCGGCGGCAAATCGCTCCAGCACGGCGTTGTTGTTGGCGTCGCCCTTGGGCGCGACTTCCGACGCGCGCCTGCCCGTCCGGCGTCACCCATTGCCTGCGCAACTTCGGCCGGAATGGTTGCTCGCGAGTCACCGCTTGCGCCTTGAACAAGTCGCGCAGCTGGGCGAGCGCGGTGCGCAGCGGCTGCACGAACGCCACTGCGGCCCGCTGGCGCGTGGCCGGATCGGCCTTGGCGAGCGCCGACATGGCAGCGGCGAGGCGGCGCGCCGCGTCGGCGCCGGGGCCCTTGGCGTCGCCGGCGAGCGCGTTGAGCGCTTCGACCGTGGAATTGATCATGCTGACATTCTGCGCGTCGGTCGGCGGCGCCGCCAAGGTCGGCGGGTTCAGCGACGGGATCGAGCGTCTTTGCCGCGTTGCCGATCAGCGCGAGTTTTTGCTGCTGCTCGTTCGGGAATGAAAGCTCGAGAGCGTCGTGACGCGGGCGACCTCGGGCAGCGCGCGCAGTTTGGCGGCCATCTGGTCGGCCGGCGGCGAGCGTGGGCTGCCAGCACCTGGATGTCGTTGGCGCCGCTGTTGGGATCGTTCTTCAGCTCGAGATAGGTGGCGACCGACTCCACCTTGGGGCTGCGCAGGTTCATCGGATTGAAGTCGAACTGCAGCCAGTAGAGCAGCGGCAACCCGGCGACGACCGACAGCGCCGGTGGCGATCAGGATCGGCATGCGATTGCGCTCGAGAAAGCTATCGACCGGCGCCAGCGCGGCGTAGCCCAGCGGCCTCGGCTCGCTCGGCGGATTGAGCCGGCTGAGCAGCGCCGGCAACAGCGTGATGCTGGTGGCAAACGCGATCAGCATGCCGACGCCGGCGATCAGGCCGAGTTCGGAGACGCCCTTGATAGGCGGTGGGCAGAAACGACAGGAAGCCGGCGGCGGTGGCGAGCGCGGCAAGCGTCAGCGGCGCGCCGGCGCGCCGGCCGGCCTGCAGGAGCGCGGCGTACAAATCGTCGACCTCATGCCGTTCGGCGCGATAGCGGACGCTGAATTGTATGCCGAAATCGACGCCCAACCCGACAAACAACACGGCGAAATAGACCGATATCAGATTGAGCGTGCCGACCATGAGCAGGCCGAGCGCCGCCGTGATGGAAAGGCCGACGACGAGATTGACGAAGACGGCGAAAATGATCCGCCACCAGCGCAGCGCCATCCACAGGATGAAGAGCACGACGGCGATGGTGACGGTGGCGTTGAGCCCCGCGTTCTCCTTGATCGTGGCGAACTCTTCGTCGTCGAGCGGCACCGGACCGGTCAGGCGCAGCCGCGGCGTGATATTTGCCGGCAAAATCGAGGTCCTTGGCGGCCTTGCGGATGGCGTCGCTCGCCTTCAATCCCGGGCTCGAGCGCCGAAAAGTCGAGCGCGGCCCGGATCGTGAGAAAGCGCCGCAGCTCATCGGGCTTGGCCGCCTGCCCTGCACCAGTTCGCGCCAGGAAAAGCTTGCGGGTTGTCCCGCATTCACTTTCTCGATGGTCGTCGGCCGCGAGCGTCATCGGCCAGGTCATGGCGTCGAGCGTGATGCGGCCGCCCTGCACGCCGAGCAGCCCGAATTGCAGCGCCTGCAGCACGCCGCGCAGGCTGGGATCGCCCGCCAGCACTTGAATGAGGCGCGTCGCCTGGGTGAGCGTGCTCATCCGCGCCGCGAGATCGCTCGGTGTTCAGGAACAGCAAGTCCGTTTTGCGCAAAGAACGGACCGCCGCCCGGCTCCTCGATGGAGAGAAACATTTTCTTCTGCTGCGACAGGCGCTGCACCAGCGCGTCCGGTGGCCTCGTCGACCAATTCCGGCGTCGGCGCATCGATGACGGCGACGATCGATTGGAAATGCGGAAATGCCTTTTCCAATGCGGCTTCGCGCTCCCGCCAGGGAATGTGGCTGGAGATCAGTTGCTCGATGTTGGTGGTCATGGAGAAATGCGTGGCCGTGTACCATGACGACACGATCGCCAGCAGCAGCCCCGCGGCAATGACCGGCCAAGCGTATCGCCAGCAAAAGGCGATCGCGCGGACAACAAAAGCAGTGGTCGTCTTCATGGTTGGTGCGGTGGGACCGTCAGCGGGAGCGCGGGAGTGATGAGTAGCGGCACGGCGGCGCAGCGTTTGAGGCGTCAAGAGAAAGGCGAAATGGAGGCGTACATGGTCCGATCATGCGAATGGAAGGCCGCCCATTTACGCGACTCGCCGAGGCTGCGGCGCGCCCTAAATGCGCGGAAATCGGCGCAAAAGCAACCTGTGGATATTTTCCTATCGGAACCGTGACGACGGGTCATGAAACGGCGCTTTACTGCCTCAATGTCCGCTGGTGCCCGCATTTCGGTGCATAAAGGTTAACAGCGCGACTGAGCGAGACTGCCCTTCGGCTCGGTGGTAACGCTCCGGTCGCGCAGGATTGAACGGGCCTCCCGGCCGGTAGCACAAGGGGCGGGGCCGGATCGGACCGAAAACAAGGTTAACGACCGGGCTTGATTGTCGCGGCGCCATAGCCAAAGTATCTGGCATATAAGTGCGTCAGCGCGGTCGACAGGCCCTCCCTGCCACGGGGGGCCGCAGCCAGAAGTCGACCGGGAGGTCTATTGCCGATGAAAGTCATACTTGCCCAGCCTCGCGGCTTCTGCGCCGGCGTCGTGCGCGCCATCGAGATCGTCGAGCGGGCGCTGCAGAAATTCGGTCCGCCGGTCTATGTGCGTCACGAAATCGTGCACAACAAGCACGTGGTGGAGAGCCTCAAGGCCAAGGGCGCGCGCTTCGTCGAGGACCTTTCCGAAGTCCCGCCCAACGCGGTCACCATTTTCAGCGCCCACGGCGTGGCCAAGAGCGTGGAGGAAGAGGCGGCGTCGCGCGAGCTGCCGGTGCTCAACGCCACCTGCCCGCTGGTCACCAAAGTGCATAATCAGGGCAAGCGTTACGTCGGCCAGGGCCGCCGGCTCATCCTCATCGGCCATGCCGGCCATCCCGAGGTCGAGGGCACGATGGGCCAGATCGCCGAGCCGGTGACGCTGGTGCAGACCGAGAGCGACGTCGCCACGCTCGACATCCCGTCCGATACGCCGGTCGCCTACGTGACGCAGACCACGCTTTCGCGTCGACGATACCCGCGGCATCATCGCCGCCCTGCATGGCCGCTTTACCGACATCGTCGGGCCGGAAACGCGCGACATCTGCTACGCGACGCAGAACCGGCAGACCGCGGTGCGTGAACTCTCCGAAGCTCGTCGACGTTATCCTGGTGGTCGGCGCCAAGAACAGTTCCAACTCCAACCGGCTGCGCGAGATCGGCGAGGAGGATGGCACGCCCAGCTACCTGATCGCCGACGGCAGCGAAGTCGAGCCGGATTGGTTCCGCGGCGCCGAGACTGTCGGCATCACCGCCGGCGCGTCGGCGCCGGAAGTTCTGGTCGAGGACGTGATCGACGCGCTGCGCCGGCTCGGTCCGGTCGAGGTCAGCGAACTGACCGGCCGGCAGGAGACCATCGAGTTTCGCCTGCCGCCCGAATTGACCGACGGCGCCGCTGCCAGCCGGGCGGCGGCAAAAGTCTAATTCGACCGGCTGCGCGGACTGCCGGCGATCCAATAACGGAAACGCAAAAAGGATTAGCGTTGTGACTGTATCATTGCGACAAAAGACGGCGGTCGGCTCGTATATGCTGCGCCAGCGGCTGAAGGGCCGCAAGCGCTATCCGCTGGTGCTCATGCTGGAGCCGCTGTTCCGCTGCAATCTTGCCTGCTTCGGCTGCGGCAAGATCGATTATCCCGACGCCATCCTCAACAAGCGCCTGTCGGTGCAGGAATGCCTCGACGCGGTCGACGAGTGCGGCGCGCCGATGGTCGCCATTCCGGGCGGCGAGCCGCTCATCCACAAGGAGATCGGCGAAATCGTCAAAGGCATCGTGGCGCGCAAGAAATTCGTCTCGCTGTGCACCAACGCGCTGCTTCTGGAGAAGAAGCTGCATCTGTTCGAGCCGTCGCCCTATCTGTTCTTCTCGGTGCATCTCGACGGCATCAAGGAGCATCACGACAAGTCGGTGTGCATGGAGGGCGGCTTCGAGAAGGCCGTGTCGCGCGATCAAGGCCGCCAAGGCCAAGGGCTTTGCCGTCAACGTCAACTGCACGATTTTCGACGGCCATCCGGCCGAAGACATCGCCGCATTCCTCGATCTCACCGAAGAACTCGGCGTCGGCGTCTCGATCTCGCCCGGCTACGCCTACGAGCGCGCGCCCGATCAGCAGCATTTCCTCTAGCGCCGCAAAACCAAGGAGCTGTTCCGCAAGGTCTTTGCGCTCGGCAAGGGCAAGAACTGGAATCTCACCCATTCCGGCATGTTCCTCGACTTCCTCGCCGGCAATCAGGAATTCCACTGCACGCCGTGGGGCATGCCGACGCGCAACATCTTCGGCTGGCAGAAGCCCTGCTATCTGCTCGGCGAAGGCTACGCCAAGACGTTCACCGAATTGATGGAGACTACGGACTGGGACACCTACGGCACCGGCCGCTATGAAAAATGCGCGAACTGCATGGCGCATTGCGGCTACGAGCCGACCGCCGCGGACGCCATGATGAAGCATCCGCTGCAGGCGGCGATGATCGCCTGGAGCGGCATCAAGACCGAAGGTCCGATGGCGCCGGAAATCGACATGACGAACCAGCGGCCGGCGCAATACGTGTTCGACGGCCAGGTGCAGCAGACGTTGTCGGAGATGCGCGCCAACGAGGCGCGCGAGAAGGCGGCGCGGACAGCCAAGCCGTCGGCGACGGCAGCCTGAACGCCCGTCAGCAAAAATTCCCATGGACAAACGCAAAGGCCCCGGCGTCAGCCGAGGCCTGATCGTCAATGGATTTTGCGTTTCTTAGAAGTGGTAGTTCACGCCGACGCGAAGGATATTGACGTTATTTTCGGTCACGTTCACCGGGATGAACACGGTGTAGAACGTGTGGGTATCGAAGCTGGTATGGAGATACTCAACCTTTGCCGACCACTTCGGCGCCAGCATAGCCTCGACGCCAACACCGCCAACCGGCGCCCACTCGGTCCTGCGGCCGCAGCTCGCGATCGCGCCAAAGACTGGCGTTGAACATGATTCTTGGCCGCCCTGGATGCTGGCGCCTGCCACGCCGCCAGTGACGTAGAACAGGAACTGACCTGAGGGTGACGTCACGCCCAAGCGTGCCCGATCAGTGTTCAGCCAGTGCATGTTGGTGAAGCAAACGGTGCCCGAGCCCGCGGTGCAAAGCCCAGGCAAGCTAACGGAGCCATCAATGCCGGCCCACGACATATCGGCTTCGAGGCCAAACACCACATTGTTGCGCTGCCAATTGTAACCGATCGTGCCGCCGGCCAAGCCGCCGGATTGATTGTATGGGCCGCTGGTCGTGCCGCCGGTGTCGGTTTGCTGCGAGTGTGCCCAGCCGCCGCCCGCCTCTGGGCCGATGTAGAAACCTGCCCAACTCCACGTGGGTGCAGGCGGGGGTGGCGGCGCCTTGACGGGCATGTCGGCCGCCAGAGCGGGTGTCCCAATCATCGCGGCAATGGCTGCGATTCCCAACAATGCTTTTTTCATGTTGCGTCCCCCGAACGCCCCTTTTGGGGCCAAACTAATGGGCGCATTTTACAGCGTTAACGGCCCGTTTGATGTGATATTCGCGCCACAGTGTATGAAAAAGGGACCGCTTCCGGAACGACTCGGGGCGGTGATAACCCGCTACATCCCATAGTTTATCGTCCGCACATTGACGCTCTGGAGGTTGCGATAGCGCGCCAGCGCCCAGAGCGGGAAAAACTTCGAATAGCCGTGGTAACGCAAGTAGAAAACCCGGGGGAACCCGGTGGCAGTGTAGCGCCGCTCGTCCCAGAACCCGTCCTCGCCTTGCGCCGCCGTCAGATAGGCGACACCTCGGGCGACCGCCGGATGGCCGGCTTCGCCGGCGGCCATCAGGCCGAGAAGCGCCCACGCGGTTTGCGAGGCCGTCGACGCCGCGCGCTCGTAACCGCGGTAGTCGAGCTTATAGCTCGTGCCGTCCTCGCCCCAGCCGCCGTCATCGTTCTGGATGGCGGCGAGCCAATTCACCGCCTTGCGCATTTCCGGCAAACCGTGATCGACACCCCGCGGCATTGAGCGCGCACAGCACCGACCAGGTGCCGTAGATGTAGTTCATGCCCCAGCGGCCATACCAACTGCCGTCGGCGAGCTGGGTGCGGCGCAGATAGTCGATGGCGCGCGCGACCGCGGGATTGCGGACGGCGGTCTCGCCGAATTGCGCCAGCATGGACAGGCAGCGCGCGCTCACGTCCTCGGTCGGCGGATCGAGCAGCGCGCCGTGATCTGCGAACGGAATATTGTTGAGATAATAAAATTCGTTGTCAGAATCGAACGCGCCCCAGCCGCCATTGCGGCTCTGCATACCGATGATCCATTCCTGTGCGCGCGCCAGAGCCTCGCGATAATCCTGCCGCCCGGAAGCGCTCTGGAAGCGATCCATCGCCATGGCGACCACGGCAGTGTCATCAACGTCGGGATAATACGGATTGGCATATTGGAAGGCCCAGCCGCCGGGACGCAGATCGGGCCGCCGCGAGGTCCAATCGCCGCGCACGTCGAGCACCTGCATCGGAACGAGCCAATCGAGCCCTCTGCGCACGGACGGCATTGTGCGCTCGCCTCCGGCTTCCAGCAGCGAATGACAGACGAGGCTGGTGTCCCAGATCGGCGAGACGCAGGGCTGGCAATAGGCCTCGTGCGCGTGCACGACGAGAAGTTTCTCGATCGATTTGCGCGCGATCGCGCGACGCGGGTCGCTCTGCGGAATTCCGAGAGCGTCGAACATCATCACGCTGTTGGCCATCGCTGGGAAAATCGCGCCGAGCCCGTCCTCGCCGTTGAGCCGTTCGCTCACCCAAGCCACCGCACGATCGATCGCGCGCCGCCGCGTTTTTTGGGGAAAATACGGCTCGGCCGCGCGCAAAACATTGTCGACGCCGCGGAAGAACCAGAACCAAAACGCCTTCTGCTGCGGCGCTTTGGGGGCCGGACCGAGCGACTGCGGCGGTTCGAGAAAAAGTTCGTCGACACGCACGCCCTTGGCGTTGCGCGCCACGGGCTTCTTCGCCATCAGCACCAGCAACGGCACGATGACGGTGCGGCTCCAATAGGAAATCTTGTCGAGATGGAACGGAAACCATTTCGGCAGCAGCATGATCTCGACCGGCATTACCGGCACGGCGCGCCATGGAATAAAACCGAACAGCGCCAGCATGACCCGCGTGAACACGTTGGCGCGCGCGGCGCCGCCGCGGGGGCGCAATGCTTCGCGCGCGCGCCGCATGTGATCGGCATCGATGGAATCGCCGATCATCTTCAGCGCGAAATAGGCTTTCACAGTGGCGCTGACGTCGAGATCGCCGTCGGCAAACAATGGCCAGCCGCCGTGCGCGCCCTGGATGCGGCGCAAATAGACGGCAATTTCGGCTTCGAGCGCGGCATCGACGGGTTCGCCAAGATAATGCCGCAGCAGCACATATTCGGCCGGAATGGTGGCGTCCGCCTCCAATTCAAACAGCCAATGGCCGTCCTCGCGCTGGCAGGCCAACAACGCGCTCGTTGCCCGATCGATCGATCGGTCGAGATCGCGTTCTATGGCGGGCGCATCATTCATTGCGGCTCGCTGCTGTGCGCTGCGCGATGAGATCAGCGGCGCGGTTGCCGGAGCGGATCGCGCCCTCGATGGTGGCGGGCAGCCCGGTATTTGTCCAATCTCCGGCGAGTGCGAGATTGCGCCATTGCGTTTGCGCCGCCGGCCGTTTGGCGTCCTGCGCCGGCGTCGCCGCGAAAGTGGCGCGCCGTTCGCGCACGATCTGCCACGGCGGCAGCGCGCTCGACAGTCCGGCGACGCTCGCGACTTCGCTCCAGATCGATTTGACAAGTACATCGCGCGCCGCATCGATGTGCCGGTCGCCGGCGCTGATAGTCACGGATAACCGGCCCGGAAAGGCAAATATCCACTGCACAGTGCCGTTAAGCACGCCGACGAGTGGCGGCTGCCCGGCCGGCGGATCGATGCGGAAATGCGCATTGACAATGGCGCGAAATTCGGTCGGCGCGTCGAGGCCGCGCACCAACGATGTCGCGGCATAGGGTGGAACCGCAAGAATGACCGCGTCATTGGCGGTGAGCACGATGGTTTCCTTGCCAAAATCGAGTGCTTCGACCCGGTCGGCGGCAAAACGCATCGCGCGCAATTGATGTTCCAGGCGCACGCTGGCGCCGCGCTGCTGCAAGCATGCCAGCGCCGGCTCGATCAGCGTCGGTCCCAATCCATCGCGTGCAATCAGCGGCCGGCAGGCCCGGCCGCCGGCGGCGAGCGTTTCCCGGATCACCGTGCTCGCGAGCTTCGCCGAGCCTTCCGGGGGGTCGATATTGAGCGCGGCGAGCAGGAGCGGCTCGACCAGCCGCCGATAGAGCGGTCCTTCGCAGGCAATGACTTCGCCGACGCTCTTGCCCGGGCGCGACCGTAGCAGCCGCGCCAGCGGCAAATAATTGAGCGCATGGGTGCCGGGCACCCGCCGGCCGGGGTCGAAGATCCAGAACGGCAGGCGGCCATCGTTGAATCTCAGCGTCCAGCGCTGGCCGCTCGCAAGATCGACGAAAGGAAATTCCGCCGCCTTTGGGCCGATCAAATGTTTTTCCGCGCCGACGTCGCGCAGGTAGTCGAGCGCGGATTGATTACCCGAGAGCAGAAGGTGATTGCCGTTGTCGATGGTCATGCCGAGCGCGGCGTCGTGATACGATCGGCACCGGCCGCCGGCGAACGCGGTGGCTTCGTGCACAACCACGTTCTCGCCGCGCGCCGACAGCTTCAGTGCAGCTGACAATCCGGCAAGGCCGCCGCCGATGATGTGGACCGTTCCGTTCATTGGCAAAATTGCATTACACGAGGTTACGCAACACGATCAAAAGAAGCCGTGCGCGCGGCAGCCGGATCGGCGGGCGCGGCGGAGCAAAGCCGCGCTCGACCAGCCGGTCCAGAATGAGGCCATACGCCTCGCCCATAATGCGGGGCGCACGCACTACGCGTCGCGGGCTTTGCGTCATGATCGTCCGGGCTTTGCGAAAGTGCGCTCTCGCCTGTTCGACGATCGCGTTGCAGGCCTCGCCGATCATCGGATTTGCCAGCACTGCGGCCGGATCGGTGCTGATGATTCCACACCCGCGCAGCGCCTCGCGCGGCAGATAAAGCCGTCCCAGCGCCGTATCCTCGTCGAGGTCGCGCAATATGTTGGTGAGCTGCAGCGCGCGCCCGAGATGATCGGCGAGCGCCAGTCCCGCTTCATGCTCCATGCCGAAGACGCGCACCGACAAACGTCCGACTGCGCAAGCGACCCGGTCACAGTAAAGCGCGAGCGTTGCCAGATCCGGCGCGCGGATGTCGGTGATGACGTCCATCTCCATGCCGTCGATGACGGCAAGAAAGTCCTCCCGTTGCAGATCGAATGTTTGCACGGCCTGCGCCAGTCCGGAGAGCTGCGGCGGCGGCGCACCGCGATAGAGCGCGTCGATATCGGCGCGCCAGCGCTGCAATTGCTCGCGCCGCGCCGGCCGCGGCCCTGGATCGTCGGCGATATCGTCCACCGCGCGGCAAAACGCATAGATTTCGAACATCGCTTCGCGCTGCGGGCGCGGCAGAATTCGCATGCCGCTGTAAAATGAGCTGCGGGAGGCGCGCTCTGCCGCCGGGGACGGTTGGCCGTTCACTTACGCACCCCGCGGCTTGCGCGCCGTGGCGGACCAACGCCGGCCAAGCCGGCGCGACGCGCCGGCAATCGCCCCCACGAGCGTCAGGCCGGCGACGGCGGGCATTTTAAGATGGACCGGATCGCAGAGCGGATCGCTGGCCATCAGGATGCGCGTGAGGCGATGCGCTAATGTATTGATGACGGAAACTTCCAGGCCAAGACGCCAGTCGTCGATCAGCGTTGGAAAAGCGTCGCTCTCGTTCAGCAGGCGTTCGGTGCGCGCGGCGAGTTTATGCAGGCATTCGAGCAGCGCCGGCGAGGCGCGCTTCTCGCCAAGCGCTTCGACTGTCACTCCCGCGGCGGCGAGCGCGTCGAGCGGCACATAGACGCGGTCGAGATCGAAATAATCGCTCTTGCAGTCCTGCAGATGATTGATGATCTGCAAGGTGGCGCACAGCGCGTCATTGGCCGGCCAAACTGCCCGGCTCTCGCCGTGCACGTCGCAAACGAAGCGGCCGACCGGCATCGCCGAAAGCGAGCAATAGCCAATGAGATCGTCCCAATCGCGATAGCGCAGCTTGGTGACGTCGAGCTTGAACGCGGCGAGCAGATCTTGCGCGTGTTTTGGCGAGAGATGACGCTCGGCAAGTTCTCTCCGCAGCCGTACCGCCACCGCATCTTCGCCGTTGCGCCCGACAAGCCCGGCGTCGAGGCGATCCAGCAGCGCAAGCTTTTGTTCCGGCGGCAGCGCCGGATGGTCGGCGATGTCGTCGGCGGTACGCACGAAATTGTAGAACGCCAAGATCGGCCCGCGATGGCGCCGATGAATGAGCCAGGAGGCGACCGGGAAATTTTCGTCCCGATGGCCCTTGCCCGAGCGCCAATTCACGGCGTCATTTGTGCTCGCATCGTTCATCGCATTTCCGAAACGTTGGCCTGCGCCCGGCCCTTCCACATGCCGCCGCGCCCGCGCGCATGCTGATAGGCGGAATCGACCGTAAAGACCATATAGAGGGCGGCAATGGCCGGCAGCGCCAGTCCCCATAGCGCCGACAAGCCGTAGAAACGCAGGGTCGGCCGCAATGCGAATGCCATCAATAGCCAGGTAAGAATACCGAGGAACTGCGCGAGGCCGGCGGCGAAGAATGTTAGCGCGACCGGGGACAGATAGGTCAGCGTAAGACCCAATATCGTACCCGCGAGAAAAAACGGCGAATAGCGAAGCTGCGCATAGGCGGTGCGCGTGACCATGTGGCGGATGTCGGCAACCGACGGGTAAGCGCGGATGCTGCGCGCGCGTTCGGTCAACCCGATCCAGATCGGACCCTGCGCTTTCAGCAATTTCGCCAGTGCGCAATCGTCGATCAGCGCGCCGCGGATCGCCACCATGCCGCCCGCTTGCCGCAGCGCATCGCGGCGCACCAGCATGCAACCGCCCGCCGCCGCCGCGGTGGAGCGTCGTCGGATCGTTTGCCCAGGCGAACGGATAGAGCATCTGAAAGAAGAAGATAAAGGCGGGGATAAACACGCGCTCGGCAAGGCTCTTGCAGTGCAACTTCACCATCAAAGAGGTGAGAACGAGACCGTTCGTGTGCGCGCGGGCGACAAGCTGTGAGACCGCATCGGGGCCGTAGACGATGTCGGCGTCGGTGAACAGCAAATAATCCGGCGGGTGCGGCAACTCGTCCGACGAACGCCACGCCCTGTTGCTGCGCCCACAGCTTGCCGGTCCAACCGGCAGGTAGAGACGCGCCCGGACAGCACGATGAGGCGATCGGATTTGCCGAGTTTTGCCGCCGCCTCGCGCGCGACCTGCGCGGTGGCGTCGCGGCTTTGATCGTCGACGACGATCATGCGCAATTCGCCCGCATAGGTCTGACTCAAGCAGCGAAGCAACGGTCTTGCCCACGCATAAAGCCTCATCGCGGGCGGGAATGATCGCCGCAATGGCGGGCCATGGACCGCCGCCAGGACAGCGCCTCGTCGTCGCGTTCGGCCGCCCGCCAAAATCCCCCGCGCGCCGCCAGGAGATACAGCCAGATCGCCAGCACCATTGACGCTATGAGGTCGTTGGCCACAAATTGTCCCTTGGGGGCTTGCATCTGGGGCCGACACCGCCTGAAACGGGGCCGTCCGCGCTCGGACCGGCTCAATCGTTATCCCGTAAATGTAGGGATCGAGAACAGGACCCCAAAGGGAGGCCGGAACGTTGGGCAGCACGCGATGAATGGCAAAAATGCCAAAGACAGACCCTTTCCTGGCCCGCCTCGATGCCGTAGCGGCGGATACCGAGGCGCTGCTCGACCGCCTGCTCGCCGCGACGCCGGTCAGAGGGCGAGCTTGAGCCGGCCGGCGCGCCTGATCGAGGCCATGCGCTATTCGAGCCTCGGCGGCGGCAAGCGTTTCCGGCCGTTTCTGGTGGTCGAATGCGCGCGCCTGTTCGAGGTCCCGCGGCAGCGCGCGTTGATGGCGGGCGCGGCGCTCGAATGCGTGCACTGCTATTCGCTCGTGCATGACGATTTGCCGGCCATGGACAACGACGCGTTGCGGCGCGGACAGCCGACCGCCCACAAGAAATTCGACGAGGCGACCGCCATCCTCGCCGGCGATGGGCTGTTGACGTTCGCCTTCGACATCCTGTCGCGGCCGCAAACCCATCCCGACGCCGCCGTCCGCGTCGAGCTGGTCTGCGCGCTCGCGCGCGCGGCCGGAGTTGGCGGCATGGCCGGCGGGCAAATGCTCGACCTCGCCGCCGAGGGCCGCTTTGCGCAAAACGGCCCGCAGCGTCTCGGCGAAAGCGAGGTGCGGATGCTGCAGGCCATGAAGACCGGCGCGCTGTTGCGCTTTGCCTGCCAGGCGGGCGGCATTCTCGCCGCGGCGGCGGCGGCGCAACGCAAAGCGCTCGATCGCTATGGCTCGGCGGTCGGCCAGGCCTTCCAGATCGCCGACGATCTTCTCGATCTCGAAGGCGATACCGCGCTCGTCGGCAAACAGACCGGCAAGGATGCGGCGGCCGGCAAGGCCACCATGGTCAGCGTGCTCGGCGAAGCCGGAGCAAAAGCGCGATTGAGGCAACTTGTCGCGGAGGCCGAAAAGGCGCTGGCACCGTTCGGTCCGGCAGCCGCGATCCTCATCGAGGGCGCCCAGTTTCGTCGCCGACCGGCATGCTTGAACCGGACCGCAAATTGCGCGTCAGCGGCGTGCGACAACGAACAGGCTTAATGATCGAATTGCATGCCTTGGGCCGTCTTTCTAGGCTCGGCATTCAATTGCACTTGAGGATAGACGCTCAATCAAGCTTATCCCGATTGAAGTTGGCGCGCAGCGGCGCTTATTTGCGCCCGCCGATTAGGCCCTCGCTCGCACCCTCAACCAGGAACGAAACGGGACGCCCGAACCTTTTGCCGATTTCGGGACACCTATTCGTCATGAACATGCATGCGTGTCGGACTATCTGCGCGGTTGCCGCTTTGCTGCCGGCGCTCGTTTTCGCGCAACGGTCGTGCGCCGCCGCTGCCCGCGCAGGCGCAGGGCGGCGACCGGGCTCACCGAGCCGCGCCGCGCGCCGCGTGCGCCGTCCGCCGCAAGAGCCCGACCGCGGCCGCCGGCTACCGGCAGTGCAGCCGAAGCCGCTGCCGCCGCGTACGCCCTTTACCGCCGCCGAAGATGCCGCTGCCGGCATCCCGGGCATGCCGGACGCGCGGTTCTGGGCGGATTCGACTGCCGACTTCAACAATGCCCTGCCGTCAAGCCGGGCCCCTGGCTCGTTCTCTCCAGCGGCGGCGAGGATGGAGCTTTCGGCGCCGGCTTGCTCAGCGGGCTTACCGCATCCGGCAAGCGGCCCGATTACTCGGTCGTTACCGGCGTCAGCACCGGCGCGCTGATGGCGCCGTTTGCTTTCGCCGGGCCGCGCTATGACGACGCGCTGCGCGACGCCTACACCAAGATCACCTCGGCGGACGTTTTCGAGATCGGCGCCACGCCCGAGAGCTTCGTCGATACCTGGCCGCTCAAGGATTTGATCGCCAAGGAAGTCACGCCGGCCCTGCTTGCCGATATCGCCGCCCAATATCGCGCCGGCCGGCGCTTGTTCGTGGTCACGACCGATCTCGATGCCGAACGCTCCGTGGTCTGGAACATGGGCGCGATCGCCGCCCATGGCGGCGAGGCGGCGCTCAATCTGTTCCGCACGGTGCTGCTGGCGTCGACCAGCATTCCCGGCGCGTTTCCGCCGGTGCTGATCGACGTGGAGGCAAGCGGCAAGCGATTTGCCGAAATGCACGTGGACGGCGGCGTCGGCGGGCAGTTCTTCGTCGCGCCTGCCGCGCTGATGGCGGCGACGTCCGATTACCGGCTGCCGGCGACCGAGCTTTACATCGTGGTGGATTCGGGGTTGCAGCCGGAGTTCGAGGTCGTGCCGCGCTCGACTCGAGGCGATCCTCGCCCAATCGGTCGACATGGCGGTGAAGGTCGATACCCGGCTGATGCTCGACCGCGCTTACGTCGTCGCCAAGCGCAGCGGCGTAGGCTTCAACGTCGCCAGCATTCCGCCGAGCTTTAATGCGCCGAGCCGCGGCACGTTCGATCCCGACTACATGAAGGCCCTGTTCCAGGCCGGATACGACCTGGGCAACAGCACAACGCCGTTTGCCGCCGTACCGCCGCCCTATCCCGGCCGACCGGCGTCGCAGTCACAGAATCCTGAGAAAACCGGAGCAACCCGATGAGAAACGTTTTGCGTGCGATCTTCGCTGCCGTCGTGGCAGCCTTGCTCGTGTGCGAGCGCGGCACCGACCTCCGGATGCCGTGCCGCGGCCGCGGTGCGTCCGCCGAGCAGCGCCTTCGACGGAATGTGGAGCGTGTCGATCATCACCTATTACGGCGATTGCAACCGCGGCTATCGGTATCCCCTGCGCATCGGGGACGGCCACGTGATCAAGGCCGACAGCGATCCGAACTACGACGGTCGCCGGGCGCGGTGGCGCGCAGCGGCGCGATCGGCGTGACGGTTTCCGGCGGCGGCCAGACGGCGACCGGCACGGCCGGCTGAGCGCGCAATTACGGCCGCGGGCATCTGGCACACTTCGAACGGAGAATGCTCCGGCACGCTGGACGCGCGCGAACGCCGGGGGTGATGTCTGGTTCGCCGCTCGAATAACGTACAGACTACGCGCGCTGCTTCAGCCGGTCTTGCGCGCCGCCACGTTGGCGTTCCACCACGGGCACACGTCGCTGGCGCGCAAATAATTGCCGTCCATGACGTTGACGGGAACGCGGCCGCCCGCTTCGGCGACGCCGATGCGCAAGCTTGCGCGCCTCTTCGCGCGCTTCCGGCGTCAGCCACATGCGGTCGTGGCCCCACAGGCTCGGACCTTCGGTGCGCTCGTGCGGCGTCCAGTTTCCGGTATCGATGGTGCGGCCGCCCCAGCCGTACTCGACCAGAAACTGCGACGGCGACCACGAATAGAACGAGGTGACGTGGTCGTTGACGTGGCGGCCGAGCGTGGTGCCGATCATCTCCGGCTTGCGCAGCGCCAGATCGTAGGCCTGCCCGACATCGTCGAGATAGCACAGCTCGACCATCAGATGATGGATGCCGTTCTTGCCGGTATCGATGAAGGCGAGGCTGTGGTGGCGCCCGTTGATGTGAAAGAAATAGGCCTTGAAGGGTTTGAGGATGTAGTCGGTCGGCTTGAAGTTGAGGATTTCGGTGTAGAACGGCATAACCTCTTCGAGCCGCTCGGCCGTGAGCACCGCGTGGCCCATGCCGAGCGGGCCGGTGCGGAAGCCGGAGATCGAGCGCCCGGGCTTGAATGCATCGCTCGGCGATTTCGGCGCCGTGAAAGGCCTCGAGCCGGTTGCCGATCGGATCGGCAGAACACGATCAAATCCTTGACGCGCCGCTCGTCGGCGAGCGCGCGCGAGCCGCGCGCAACCTTGACGCCGTTCTTTCTCCAGATGCGCGGCGAGCGCGTCGAGCGCGGTGGCATCGGCGACTTCCCAGCCGTAGAACGACGGGCCCTCGTCTTCGTCGGCTGTGCACGATCACGCGCTGCTTGCGGTCGTCCATGCGCAACGCCAGCGTGCCGCGGCTCTGATCGACCAGCTGCATGCCGAGGAAGCGGGTGCCGTAGGCCGCCCAATCGTCGAGATTCTTGCTGCGGATGCCGACATATCCCAGAGCGTTCAAGATTCATCGCGGCTCTCCTGCGAGATTTTTGCAATCTATCACATTGAAGCTAATGCGTAAATTCGCCGCTGCGAGCCGCCTCTGCCGTTCCCAAGACCGGCCGTAGAGGAGACGGCAATCCATGTTCGCGGACGCTTCTCTCCGGCCATACCCGACAAGGCCGCAGATTGCTAACATGACGTGCCGGCATTGGTTTCGGTCGCAAGAATGGCCAGCAGCAGTCGTTTGACGTGTGCAGGCGAAGGACGGGAAAAATGAATAAATCTGCAGGCAGCACATTGTCTGGCCAGTCGCTGCGTTTCGGCATGTTCATGGGGCCATTCCATGCCACCAATCTTGACCCCACCTACGCGCTCGAACGCGATCTGCAGCTCGTGACGCTGTTGGACCAGCTTGGCTTCGACGAGGCATGGATCGGCGAGCATCATTCCGGCGGCTTTGAGATCATCGCTGCTCCTGAAGTCTTTATTGCCGCGGCGGCGGAGCGCACCAAGCACATCAGACTGGGCACAGGGGTGAAATCGCTGCCCTATCATCATCCCTTCGTGGTGGCCGAAACGATGGCGCAGCTCGATCACATGACGCGCGGCCGCGTGATGTTTGGTGCCGGGCCGGGTGCGCTGCCGTCGGACGCCAAGATGTTTGGCCTGGCGACTGTCGATTTGCGTCCCGCGCATGGACCAGGCGCTCGATTGCATCGTCGCGTTGCTGCGCGGCGAGACTGTCACGAAAAAGACCGGCTGGTTCGAACTCAACGAGGCGCGTCTGTCCGTCGGCTGCTATTCCAAGCCCACAATGGAGATTGCGGTTACTTCGATCCGTTCACCGGCGGGCGCGGTGGCGGCGGGACGCCACGGCGCAGGCCTCCTGGTGCATTTCCGGCGTCGACGACGCCTCGCTGCACCATCACGTTTCCAACTGGAAAATCTACGAAGAAACATGCAGCAGCCATGGCCATATTGCCGACCGCTCGCGCTGGCAATTTGCGGTGCAGATACATCTTGCGGAAAGCCGCGAGCAGGCGCGCAAGGATATGGAATACGGCCTGGAAAAATGGATCGGCTATTCTAACGACATCGTGCCCGCGCCCAATCCCGTACCGCGCGGTCTCGCCGATCCCGCTGAGCTGGATGCTGGAAAACGAACGCGCGATCATCGGTACGCCGGACGACGCGGTGCAGAAAATCGGGCACATGCTCGAAGTGACCGGCGGCTTTGGCGGCATCCTTGTGTTCGCGCAGGACTGGGCTAATTGGCAGGCAACGCGGCGCAGCCTCGAACTCATTGCCGAGGAAGTGCGGCCGAAACTCAACGGCAGCAATATATTGCGGCAGGCGAGCTACGATCGCAACGCGCCGATCCAGGACGCCAATCGCGCGCTGGCGCGGGCCGGCATCGAAGAGGCACAGGCGCGCTATGAAGCGATGAAAGCGCGGGGGTAGCCGCACGCTCCGGCCAGACGTCCAATAAGGGCGCGTAAATTTATGCAGGAGAGGATGAATGGGACAACTCGTCGACGGGAAATGGCGCGCCGAGAATATCCTCTTCAATCACGACGACAGAGGGCTCTACTTTAAGCGCCCCTCCGTTTTCCGTGACCGGATCAGCAACGAAGCCCAGTCCGAGTTTCCCGCCGAGCCAGGCCGCTATCACCTTTACTGCGCGGTTGGCTGCCCCTGGGCGCATCGCGCCACGCTGATGTGCACGCTCAAAAGGCTCGAGCCTTTCGTGACCCTGACCAACACCTTTCAGGAGGTTGATGGCCAGGGATGGTCATTTGGAGCAGAAGGCCACATCGTGCCCGGGACCGACCGGCGCGTGCGCTGGTTGCATGAGCTCTATACGACAGCGGACCCGGCTTGCACGACCCGTGTGACCGTTCCGACGCTCTGGGACGCCAAGGCGCGCCGCATCGTCAACAACGAGTCTTCCGAAATCATTCGGATGTTCAACACGGCGTTTTCCGGCATCGCGGAGCCGACGCCCGATTACTACCCCGAGGCGCTGCGCCCTGCGATCGATGCTACCAATGCGCTCGTCCTCAAGGGCGTCAACAATGCCGTCAATGGCTGCGGCTACTCCATCTCGCAGGAGGCTTACGACAGTTCCGTCAAGCTGTTGTTCGGTACGCTCGACGGCCTGGAGGAGCGGCTTTCGCAGCAACGCTATTTGTGCGGCGATGTCGAAAGCGAGGCGGATTGGCGGCTGTTCCCAAGCCTGGTGCGTTTCGACCCTTGCTACTACGTTGGCTACAAGTGCAACCTGCGCCGTCTTGCTGAGTACCTCAATCTGTCAAACTATCTTCGCGAGCTTTACCAGACTCCAGGCATCGCCGCGGTCTGCGACCTCGCCGGCATGAAGCGCGGCGTGTTCGGCAAGGCCGGCCCGGTCGGCGCGAACGGCATCATCCCCGCCGGACCGACCGTCGACTATTTCCGGCCGCATGATCGCGACCGTTTTGCCCGGCGCAACTGAAATTCCGCCGTGACGGCTTTGCAACGCTCGCTGCAAGCTCATACTTCAAGCGAGGACGACGAGCCGATTAGGTTCGCCTCGCTATCGCAAATGCCTGTCACTCGAAGCCCAAAAACCTGCAAAAATCCGCAAGCGGCGCGCGCGGCGAGCGGAATGAGTTTGCCGGGTGCGCGTGGTCGCCGTAGCCGATGGCGAGTGCGCAGAACAGCATCTGCTCCGGCGGCATTTTCACGAATTGGCCGACGATGCGATGCATGCGCGCCCAGGATTCCTGCGGGCAAGTATCGAGGCCGTAGCCACGCGCTAGAAACATCAGCGCATGGATATAGCCGCCGAGATCGGCCCATTGGCCGGGGCCGAGCTTCCTGTCGATGGCGATGAATAGGGCCACCGGCGCGTTGAAAAATTCGAAGTTGCGCTTGTATTGCTCAAGCCGCCCGGCGGCATCGTCGCGCGCAATGCCGAGCGCACCGTACAGCTGCACGCCATGCTCCTCGCGCCGCGATTTGTAAGGTTCCCACATCGTTTTCGGATAGACTGGATATTCGGCGTCGTCGTGGCGCGGATCGTGGTCGGCGATGTGGTCCGCGACCTGCCGCTTGATCTCGGCTAGCGGCGCGCCGGTCAGCGCGTAGAGCTGCCACGATTGCAGATTGCCGCCGGAGGCTGCGCGCGCCGCCCGCTCGATCAGGTCGCGCACGATTTCGGATCAACAGGCCTATCCAGAAACCAGCGGCAGGCGATCAGCTTCGAAGACGTCCATGGACCAGGGTTCTTTCATGTCGTCATTCCGGAAGCCGCGAACGGCTATCCGAACCGCTGATGGCGCAGGACGGGCACCAACCGTCTTTATGATCAATGTCGGCCTGGCTGAGTTCTAATACGCCGTCTTGTTGATTTCGCCCGAGCCGGCGACGTACCAGCGCTCGCTGACGAAGGGCTTGCCGGCGAGCCGGTCGGCGAGCCAGTCGGCGACAAGGATGGGCGGGAACGGGCCGAGATTGGCGGCAGGCACGTTGCCGACCGAGTGGCGCGATTCCTGATAGATTACCATCTGCTTTGGTCCCTTGAGCGCCGCCATGAGATGCTCGGAATGTTCGAGCGGGCTTAGCTCCTCGGCTTCGCCGGCGACGCACAGATAAGGCACGCCAATTTTCTCGGCGTGGCCTTTCCAGGTGATCTTTTTGCGAAACTCGTCGAACTCGTCCTCATCGGTGATGCCCGACATGTACATGAAGCGTTTCTTGAAGGTCGGCGATGCCTCCTGGAAAATCGTGTGACAGCCGGGCTCGTGGCACACCGACATCACCGCGCAGGCCTTTATGCGCGGCTCGTTCGCCGTGAGCACCGTGCCAAACAACGAACCAAAGCTCGTCCCCGATACGCCCACGCGGGTCGCATCGAGTTCCGCCGCGCGCTGCGATCCAGTCGACCAGAACGGCCTTCCCGCCGCCATCCAGTTTTCCATGGAGAAGTAAAGGCCGATCATCGGCGCTTCGTATTGGCCCGGCCCGTCGATCGCCAGCACGGCCATGCCGCGATTGAGAAACTTGTCGCCGTAGAGCGCGACCTGGATTTCCTTGTAACTGTCCATCCCGGGGACGGCGATCACGACCGGCAGGCTTGCCCGCCCGAATAACCGGGAGGCAGATGCAACCAGCCCGGGATCGCCTTGTCCTTGAACGGCACCCACACCGCTTCGACGTGATGATCGGCGAGCACCGCATATTTGACATAGCATTCGCGTTTTTTGTTGTTGTAGGCGATGTTGGTTTCGTCGTTCTCGTCATAGGGCCATTGCGCAGCGCCCCAATGCACCGCAGCCATGAAGAAATTGTCGCGCGCGGTGACCTTACGGTCGGCCTGCGCGGCGGCATTGGCCTTGGCCTCGCGGCGGCGCGCCACGGCGGCGAAGGCGGGCCGATATCGGCCATCTTCTTCACTCTTTCGCGAATGCCGGCGAAATCGGCGTTGGCCTCGATCCCGCACGGCGCGTGAATGTAAAGCGAGCGCGGCTGATCCCAATCGATGCCGTTGGCGCGGATGATGTTGTCGATGAGCCAGCGCTGCGCATCGAACCGGCGTACATGCGGCGCGCCGCGATGGTCGAGGATGGGCGGAAATCCTTGGCTCGGGCGGTTCATGGGCTCCCTCTGATATCAATGGCGGATTGTGCAAACGGTCCCCGCCGTCCCGGGAAGCCATATTATCGGCGGGAAAGGTCGGGGGTTGTCAACGACCGGCGCGCGCGCTGCGTGCGGTGCGCGAGGACCGATAGCAAAAATCCCTCGGTGAGAAAACCCGAGGTAGTTTCCCAACCTGGCAATTAAAAGCGCGCTACTCCAGTGCCGAGCGCGTCCCCGTTACAGCCAAGCCCGCTCGACGCCGCGCTCGGCCATCAGCGCGGCGATGCGCTTGCGCGCATAGAAGACGCGCGTTTTCACCGTGCTCTGCGGCACGCCGATGATTTCGGCGACTTCTTCTATCGACTGCTCGTGATAATAGACGAGATCGACCACTTCCCGATGCGCGATCGACAATTGATTGAGGCAATCCTGCAATATGGCGCTGCGCTCGATCTTCTGCACGGCGATTTCGGGATCGTCGGCGGGATCTTCGATCGTTTCGCAGGCATCGTCATCGAGTTCGTCGAGCGGACGCCGGCGCAGCGCCGCCAGCGCCTTGTAGCGCGCTATCGCCAAAATCCAGGTCGACACTTGCGAGCGCGCCTCGAAACGGCCGGCGTGGCGCCAAACGTCGATGAAGACTTCGTTCAGCAGATCCTCCGCCGTCGCGTCGTTGCCGACGATCCGCATGAGGAAGCGGAATACGCGCACGTTGTGCCGCGCGAACAGTACCCGCATCGCATCCTTGTCACCCCTGGCGATCAATCCGATCAGCGTTTCGTCCGAAGTGACCTTGGCCGACGACGACCGGTTTAATGCCGCGCCGGAAGCTGTCTGAATGTATTGCATGACGACTCCCCTTTATTGCGGGGGAGCCTAGAATTTCTCCATCGCGCAGCTCCATTCTACGTTGGGAAGCGTTTGCTATCGGAAATGGGCAGAGACCCTATACGTGCGTATAGGCCAGCTCCGCCGCAATGAGACACCGCCGAACAACCGGATTTCTAGAGATGACGGGCGCGCCACGCCGAGCGTGGACTATTGCCTTGTCGACCCGGCGTGGAGCGCCTTATCGAGGCACTCGATGAGGCTTTCATCGCTGAACGGCTTGCGCAGGAAACCGAACGCTCCTGCATCCATGACCCGCGCGCGGACCCGTTCCTCGAAATACGCGGTCACGAAAATCACCGGGATTCGGTAACCCTCCGCGATCAGCCGATCCTGCAAATCGGCACCGCTCATGCCGGGCATATGCAGATCCGTGATCACGCAGGAAGAGTCGCCAACGCGGCCCGACTGCAGATATTCCTCCGCGGAGGAAAACGCCTGGGCGGAATAACCGAGCGAGCGGACGAGGCTTTGCGTCGCTTCGCGTACGGACGGGTCATCGTCGATGATTGATATCACGTGAGCTTTTGCCAATTGCTAAGTCCCTTCAGCAGCGCGATCTATTGCACGGAGACGGACGCCGCCACTGTACATGGGCAAGCTTTGTGTATCGGTTTGGGGCACGGAACTATACTTCAGTATAGTTGCGCGGAGCGTCAAGGTGCCGGTCGACGGCGGACCCCAAGCGCATCGGCCATGCGAACGAGTTCGGCGAGCGATTTCGCCCCCATCTTGCGCATGACATTGCCGCGATGAACCTTGACGGTGATTTCGCTCACGCCGAGCTCGCCGGCAATCTGCTTGTTCATCAGGCCGGCCGTGACCAGGCCCATGATTTCCTGCTCGCGCGCGGTCAGCGAGTCGAAGCTCGCCTTCAGCTTGGCGGTATCGCTCGCGCTTTTGCGCCGGTTGCGGTCCCGTTCGAGGCCGAGCTGAACCGCATCCAGCATATCCTGATCGCGAAACGGCTTGGGCAGAAACTCCACGGCGCCCGCCTTCATTGCCCGCACGGTCATCGGGATGTCGCCGTGGCCGGTCATGAATACGATCGGGATGTCGATATTGGCCTTGGCCAATTCGGACTGGAAATCGAGCCCGCTCATTCCCGGCAATCGCACATCGAGCACCAGGCAAGCCGGGCCGTCCGGGCATTTGACTTGCAGGAATTCGGCCGCCGAGGCGAACGCCTTCACCTGCAGGCCGACCGAGCGGAACAGGCTCGAAAGCGCCTCGCGCAACGCAGCGTCGTCGTCGATCACGAACACGACCGCCTGTTGCGGCTCGGCGTCCGCGCTCATGGGCTCACCCCCGCCGCCGATGCCGTCCGGCCGGCAGAACGATCTGAAAAATCGAGCCGCGCGGCTGCGCCGGCGCCGCCGAAAGCTTGCCGGCATGCCGCTCGACGATCATTCGGCAAAGTGCCAATCCCAAGCCCAGTCCCGTCCGGTCTTCGTGGTGACGAAAGCATCAAATACGCTCTTCGCGATTGCTTCGGATCGATCCCCGGACCGGAATCCTCGACCGCCACCAGATACCTTGTGCTCCGCCCTGGCGCAGCGTGCTCACGCGCAGCACCCGGCGACTCGTCCTCGTTCGCCTGCATCGCCTCGATCGCGTTGTGCACGAGGTTGATGAGAACCTCCTGCAATTGCCCTCTGTGACCCATCGACCGGCGGCAAGTCGGCCAGCAGATCGAGGCCGGCCGTTATCCCCTGATCCTCCAGCTCTCCATGCAGACTGCTCGAGTGACGCCGCGCACCAGCACGTTCATATCGATCGGCTCGTGGCCCCGGTCGCCTTTCCGAACAAGGCGCGGATACTGTCAAAAACCTCACTGGCACGGTGACTGTCGCCGACCATCCGGTTCAATGCCGATCGCACCTCCTCGTGATTGGGCGGATCATGTCCGAGAAAGCGCAACGCGGCGCCGCCGTTGGCTGGCGATGCTCGCGAGCGGCTGCCTGACCTCGTGAGAAATCGATGCCGTCATCGCCTCCAGGTTCATCAGCTTGTTGTTTCGCTCGCGCCGCAATTCCGCCACCGAGCGGCCAAGGCTGATCCGTGCGCTGGCGAAACTCGGTTAACAGCCGCGTATTCTCAATGGCTATGACGGCTTGGTCGGCAAAATTTTGAACGAGTTCGATCTGCTTGTCGGTGAACGGGCGAACGGTAAAACGCATCATCACGATAACGCCGATCGGACGGCCTTCGCGCAGAAGCGGGACGCCAAGCACGGAGCGATAGCCGAGCTTTCGTTGTGCTTCGTGGAGTGTGTAATTCGGATCGGCTAGGACATCGGCGACCTGGACGGGTTTGCCCTCGATTGCCGTTCGACCCATAACGCTGCCCGGATTGGGCCCGAAGAGCACGCTGCCGGCGACTTCCTTATGAGTGTCCGGCCCGCCGTAAGTCGCAAATGCGTGAAAGCGCTCGCGCTGCGGATGCACGGCCCCCAAATCGGCGCCGCACAGCCGAACGGCCAATTCGATTAGGGTGTCAAGCACCGCCTGCAGATCGAAGGTCGAACGGCTGATGATCTTGAGCACATCGGCAGCGGCGCTCTGCTGTTGCAGCGTTTCCTTTAATTCTTGCAGCAGCCGTGCATTTTCGACGGCGATGACGGCTTGGGCGGCGAAATTCTGCACGATTTCGATCTGCTTGTCGGTAAAAGGCCGCACTTCGTTACGGCCGACCGTGACCGAACCAATGAGTTCCTGCTCCTTGAACATTGGGACAGCCAAAGTCGTGCGTATGCCCCCAAGCTCGACCGCCGCAACCGTCGGCGGGTCGCCGTCAAGATAGGCGCCGTCTGCGGCCAGATCGGCGATGTGAATCGGCGCCTTGACGGCCAGCATGCGGCCGCTGACGGAATTCTGAAGCGGGCGGGCCGGCGACTGCTTGCGCAGGTCGATGTAGGCCGGCGGCATGTTATGTGTTGCGATCAAGTGCAGGGCCTGTCCGTCCCAGCGGTTGATCGCGCCGTTGTGGGCGTCGCAGAGCCGGACCGCGCTCGCCAGTATGTTGGCAAACACCGGCTGCAGATCGCCGGACGAACCGCCGATCAGCCGGAGCATTTCCGAGGTTGCACGCTGCTGCTCCGCGACCTCGTTCAGCTCGCGCTCGAGCCGGGCAACTTCGCCTTCACGGCGCGGAAGCAGGCGCACCGCGGCGGCGGCGCGCATTGCGAGACTTGCGGCGCTTGCGCGTTACGGTCTTGCGGCGCCGCACTTTGACGGGATACCGCCTGCTTTGGAGCGCCGTCCCATGGCCCCCGCCTCGGCACTGGATCAGACCCGCCAGGTTAAGACTATTAGCCCACTCGAAGCAGATTGAAGGGTCGAGGCGCTTGAGTCTGATGCATGTATTTGAGGTTGTGAAGCGCCAATCAGCCTTGGTGTGATTCGTATTGCGGTCTTTTTCCCAAGCGGCACACCTGGCCCGCGAAGGCAGGTGCAGGTCGAGGAGCAAGCGCAGACCGTTCGATTAAATACCGCCACGCCACGCGAAGCCGGGGCGCGAGCATTGACAAGTCCGGCGCAGCCGGCCATCCTGCCGCCTCGCAGGAGGACGCCGATGCAGCAGCACAGCAATGTCAAAGCCGCGATCGCCTACGACGATTTGCGCGAATGGCTTGCCGGCCGCCGAGGCGCTCGGCGAGGTCCGCAACGTCAACGGCGCCAGCTGGCAGGAGGATATCGGGCTTGCCGCCGAGGCGATCCTGCGCGACGAGAACGGCCCCTGCGTCGTGTTCGACGACGTCCCCGGCTCTCCCAAGGGCTTTCGCGTGCTGCTCAACATGTTCGCCGGCACCCGCCGCAACATGACGCTCGGCTTTCCCGATCACCTCAACAAATGGGAATTGAGCGACGCCTATCGCGAGGCCTATCTGGCGAGCCGAAGATCATCCCGCACGAGATCGTCGACGACGGGCCGGTGCTGGAGAACGTGCTCACCGGCGACGACATCGACGTGACCAAATTTCCCTGCGCCGATCTGGCACGAGAAGGACGGCGGCCGCTACATCGGCACCGGCACCTACAGCATCACCCGCGACCCGGAAGAGAACTGGCTCAATGCCGGCGCCTATCGTGCCATGGTGCACGACAAGACATCGGTCGGCTTCGTCACCGCGCGCGGCCATCACGGCTACATCCATCGCGAAAAATATTGGGCGCGCGGCGAGGCTATGCCGGTCGCGATGGTGCTCGGCGGCGATCCGCTGGCGTTCTTCTACGGCGGCGTCGAAGCGCCCTACGGCACGTTCGAACTCGACATCGTCGGCGGCATGCGCGGCCGGCCGACCAAGATGGTGCGCGGCAAAATCACCGGCCTGCCGTTCCCCGCCAATGCCGAGATCGTGCTCGAAGGCTTCGTCACGCCCGACAAGCGCAAGGACGAAGGCCCGTTCGGCGAATGGACCGGCCATTATGCCGGCGGCCAGCGCCCGGTCGCCGTGCTCGACATCAAGGCGATCTATCACCGCAACGATCCGATCCTGCTCGGCGTGCCGCCGATGGGCGGCGGACCGGACGAGATGGCGCGCTATCGCGCGGTGATGCGCTCGGCGATGATCAAGCAGAACATGACCAATGCCGGCGTGCCCGGCGTGCAGCAGGTGTGGTGCCACGAAGTCGGCGGCGCGCGCATGCTGCACGCCGATCTCGATCACGCAGCGCTATCCCGGCCACGCCGTGCAGGCCGCCCATATCGGCGCGCAATGCGGCGCCTCGGCCTATGCGTCGAAATACATCGTGGTCTGCGACGACGACATCGACGTCACCAATCTCGACCAGATGCTGTGGGCGATGCTCACGCGCACCGACCCAAGGAATTGATCCAGTTCATCACCGGCTCGTGGGATTCTCAGCGCCGATCCGGCGCTGCCGCCGGAGCGCCGCGCCGCCGGCGACTTCACCCATTCGGTGGCGCTGATCAACGCCTGCAAGCCGTGGCACTGGCGCGACAAATTTCCGCCGACCAATGCGCCGAGCCCGGAAGTCGCGCGCAAGGCGAGGGAAAAATTCGGCTGGCTGTTGAATGGGAAGAAGTAAGAAGCATCCGCAGACCGCATGTATTCGCGGACGACATCCAGTCGCCCCAGCCGCGAAGTCTGGTCCGCCGCGACATGCACAGGCATCGAGCCGCAACAAACTTGGGACGAAGGAGATGAAAATCGCCGTCCCGACAAAATCTCGCCGTCCTATTTCGTCGCCGAAGCCGCGGTCGAGCTCGGCTTCTTCAAGGACGAAGGCCTCGATGTCTCGCTCGAGCTGGTTTACCCGGTCGACAAGGCCTACGCGGCGTTGCGCGACGGCGCGATCGATTTCGTCGGCGGCGCGGCGCACGCGGTGCCGTCGGCATTTCCCGGCTTCAAGGGCGCCAAGCTGATCGCCGCGCAGGGCCAGGGCATGTACTGGTTTCTGGTGATGCGCTCCGATCTCGGCGCCAAGCGCGGCGACCTCGAGGTCGTCAAAGGCCGCACCATCGGCGCGGCGCCGTGGGTCAATATGGGCCTGCGCGGACTGTTGATGGCGGCAGGCATCGATCTCGAGCGCGACAAGGTCAACATCGCTCCGGTGCCGGGCGTGCTCGACACGGTGCCCAATTTCGGCGTCATGGCCGCCAAGGCGCTCGAAGCCGGCAAGCTCGACGGCTTTTGGGCCAACGGCATGGGCGCGGAGGTCGCGGTGCGCGGCGGCTACGGCACCGTCGTCGCCGATGCGCGCCGCGGCGACGGGCCGAAGGAGTGCTTCAACTACACGGCGCCGACGATCGCCACGACCGACGCGCTGATCGCGCGTTCGCCCGACACAGTCGCGGCGGCCGTGCGCGCCATCGTCAAGACGCAGGCCGCGCTCAAGGCGAACGTGTCGCGCGCAACCGAAGTCGGCAAGAAGCTGTTTCCGCCCGACGAGGCCGGGCTGATCGCCGAACTGATCCGCCGCGACCTGCCCTATTACGACGCCACGCTGTCGCGCGAATTCATCGCCGGCATGACCGCGTTCCTGCGCAGCCAGGGCGTGCTCGACGGCGACGTGCCTTACGAAAGCGTCGTCGCCACGCAGTTCGCGCCGCTGTGGAAGGGCTAGGCCGCAGGCTCGTCAAAAAAGACGGATGCCGACCGCCGCAAGGGGCATTTGAAGGTATCGCCTCGCCGCTCGATCTCGAACCAAGCTTAACTTCGCCGCCTGCAGAACGATTTATTCTGACCAATTGGCGATGATCCACCCGGGTTTTTGGCGCGTTGGTGGCCGGGAACCTTTGCCGTCAAACCCATCCAATGCATTCGGAAGGGCTCAAGCTCGTGGCGCAGATCGGAAGCAAAACAGCCTTTGTCTTTACCGGTGGAGGCGGCCTCGGCGCCATTCAGGTCGGCATGTTGCGCGTCCGGCATGCTCGGCTGTTTCGGCGAAAACCATGAGCTTCGCCAGGAGTTTCTCGGCATAATTGTCTGATGGTCGAACGGAGGCGACAATGACCCAACAACAGGCTTCTCCCAGCGGCCCCGACCTGACGCAAGGCGTTGCGCTGAGCGATCTCGTCAACGGCCGGCTGGTTGGACACGTCGGCGATGAGGAGGTGCTCCTCGTCCACAACGGCGCGGAGCTGTTCGCGATCGGCGCCCATTGCAGCCACTATCATGGGCCGCTCGCCGACGGCGTCGTGACGGAAGAAACCGTTCGCTGCCCATGGCACCACGCCTGCTTCGATCTGCGCAGCGGCGAGGCGGTGCGCGCGCCGGCCTTGAGTCCGATCGATTGCTGGAAGGTCGAGCAACGCGACGGCCTTATCTTTGTCAGGGAAAAGCGCGAGCAACCAAAGCCGCAGCGCGTTGCGACGGCGAATCGCGCCCGCGCAGATCGTCATCGTCGGCGGCGGCGGGGCGGGCTTTGCTGCAGCCGAGATGCTGCGGCGGCGAGGCTTTGGCGGCAGCATCGTCATGCTGAGCGACGATGCCGCTGCGCCGGTCGATCGGCCGAACCTGTCGAAGGACTATCTCGCCGGCAGCGCGCCGGAGGATTGGCTGCCGCTACGACCGGAGGCTTCTATGCTGAAAACGGCATCGAGTTGCATCTTAACGCTGAAGTCGCCGGTATTGACGCTGAAGACGCGCGAAGTCGTAATCGCCGACGGCAGAAAGTTCGACTATGACCGACTCCTGCTGGCAACGGGCGCCGAACCGGTTCGGCTGCCGATCCCGGGCGCCGACCAGCCGCACGTCCATACGCTCCGATCCCTCGCCGATTGCCGCGCCATCATCGCGGCGCCGAGAACGCACGCCGCGCGCTCGTGATCGGCGCTAGCTTTATCGGGCTTGAGGCCGCGGCTGCGCTGCGTACGCGCGGCATCGAGGTCCTGTCGTGGCGCCGGAGCAGCGGCCCATGGAGCGCGTGCTTGGGCCGCAGCTGGGCGATTTTATTCGTGCGCTGCATGAGGAGCATGGCGTCGTGTTTCGTCTGCAAGACACCGTGACCGCGATCGACGGCCGGCGCGCGACGCTCAAAAGCGGCGGCACGGCAGATGCCGACCTCGTGGTGGTGGGCGTCGGCGTGCGACCGCGTCTCCAGTTGGCGGAGCAAGCCGGTCTCGCCATCGATCGTGGCGTCATCGTGAATGCTTTTCTGGAGACGAACGTTCCCGGCGTCTATGCCGCCGGCGATATCGCGCGCTGGCCCGATCCGCATTCCGGCGAGGCCATCCGCGTCGAGCATTGGGTGGTGGCGCAACGCCAGGGGCAGACCGCCGCCGCCAACATGTTGGGGCGCAACCAGCGATTCGACGCCGTTCCGTTCTTTTGGAGCCAGCACTACGACGTGCCGGTCAACTACGTCGGTCACGCCGAGCGGTGGGATGAGATCGCAATCGATGGCGATATCACGTCGAAAGATTGCCTGCTGCGCTACAAGCGCGACGGGCACACACTCGCGGTCACCTCGATATTCCGCGATGTCGACAATCTGCAAGCCGAGCTGGCGATGGAGCAGGAGATTGTGAAATAAATTGCAATCAGAACGCCCCGGCGGTGAAATTGAGCCGCTGGGTCACGTCGTAGGGCTGCTTGGCGATCGGATAGGCGTAATCGACCTGCAGCGGTCCGAACGGCGAATTCCAGATCAGGGCGGTCCCGATGGATGCCCGCAACGCCTGCGAGTTGGCGATCTGCTGGGACGGCGACAAGGAAGCAAGGCTGGCGGCGCTCGCACCGGTGGCCCAGAGGCTGCCGACATCGGAGAACAGCGCAACCTTCAAGTTCGCGTCCGCCGGCACACCTGGCACCGGCGCTTCCAACTCCGCCGAACTGGTCCAATAAATATTGCCGCCGACGTTATCCATGGTGGTGCCCGGCGTGATATCGCGCGGTCCGAAGCCGTTTGGCGCAAAGCCGCGAATAAGCTGCGGCCCGCCGAAGAAGTTATCGAGCAGCGGCAATTGCTGGCCGCCATACGGGGTGACGTAACCGCCCTGCGCCCGCACCATGCCGACTACGTCGCCGATGATCGGATGATAGTAGCTCACGTCCTCGGTGGTCTTGGCGAATTTGGCGGCGCCGCCGAGGCCGGCAAATTCGTTGCTGGTTTGCACGCGAAGCCCGCTGGTCGGATTTTTCGCATCGTCAAGCGTCGAATAAGTGACCGTGGCGCCGATCGAGGACACCCAGATCGGCCCAGCGGCCGCCGCTTGCTGAATGGGCAGCGAGGATACTCCTTCGGTCGGATCGAGCGACACCGCTTGATTGTAGATCGAGTAGTCCCAAGTTACCCCGAGCTGGTCGGTCAACGGCGTGCCGAGCGAAAGCTTGGCGCCGTAGACGCTGCTGTTGAAGGACTGATTGACGTTGCCGAAGGTTTCGTTGCCGAACAATTCGCCGCCGGCCGGCAGCCGCTGGCCGAGGAAATAAGGATCGGTGAGAGCGAGATCCAAGCCTCTCGGCATACTGGCCGTAAGTCACCGACACCTTGCCGCTGTAGCCAGTGCCGAGCAAGTTCCTGTCGCTGACGCTGACCTCGGCCATCAATGCCGGTGGTCGTCGAATAGCCGCCGGAGATCGAGAAATTTCCGGTATCCTGTTCCTGCAGATTGACATCGAGGACGACACGGTCGGGCGCCGAGCCGGGCTGCGTCGTGATTTTGACCGACTTGAAATAGCCGAGCGCCTTCAGGCGGCGCTCGGCGCGGTCGACCAGCGCGCGATTATAGGCATCGCCTTCGCCGAAATCGAACTCGCGGCGGATGACGTCGTCGCGGGTCTTGGTGTTGCCGTGAATTTCGATGCGCTCGACATAGAGGCGCTTGCCCTGTTCGATCGTGTAGACGAGATTGATCGACCCCTGCCCCGCCCGCACCCGCCGCCGGCGGCACGCGGTCGGTGCGAACAATCACGCTGGCGAACGGCTCGCCGCTTTTGGCGAGCTCCATGGTCAAATCGTCGACCGTCTTGTTCACCGCGTCGGCGTCGTAAGTGTCGCCGGAACGGGTGCGCAGATACTGCGCGGTAAGCCGCTGCATCGACGGTGTTCAGCTCAGATTCGATGCTCGACCTTGCCGAAGCGGTAGGGCGGCCCTTCGTCGAGCGTGTAGGTGACCACGACGCCTTTCAAGTTTTCGTTGTAGCTCGCAGACGAGCGCACGCGCACATCGGCGTAGCCGTGGGCGAGATAGAACCGCCGCAACAGATCGCAATCGTTGTCGATCTTGTCGTCATTGTAGATGTCGTTGTTGAGCAGAAAGCTCAGGAAATTCGTCTTGCCGGTTTTGATTACCCCGGTGAGTTTGTAGGCCGGAAAGGCGTTGTTGCCGGCGAATAGGATTTTTCGCACCGCGAGCTTGTCGCCCTCCTTGATCTGGAAGACGAGATTGACGCGCACGCCAGTATCGCCCCGCCTCACGGCATCGGCACGCCGGCTCTTGGCGGCCGGCTTCTTCGCAGTGGCGGCGCCCTTCGTGACCTTGATCGTATCGGGGATGATTTGCGCCTGGAAATAACCGTGCTGACGATAAAGCTCGACCATGTGCTCGACGTCGGCCTGAACGAAAAATCGCGACAGCGGCCCGCCTTCCTTCGATTGCAGAGCTTTCTTCAAGTCGGCGTCCTTGATCTTCTTGTTGCCGTCGAAGGCGATCTGCTGGATCGTCGGGTTTTCGACGACTGTCACCAGCACGCGGCCGCCGTCGTGCGTAATCTTCACGTCGGCAAACAGTCCGGTTGCGTAGAGGGCCTTGAGCGCCGTATCCAGTGCCGCGGCGTCGAGCGGTCTGCCGGGCGCGGCATGGAAATACGAGCGGATCATCGCTGCGTCGATGTGCCGGTTGCCGGCGACGTTAATCAGGGAATCGGCTCGCGCCGTCCGCGCGGGCGATCCCGCCGACGGCGAGCGTGGAAAAAACGGAAAGAAGTGCGAACAACACGACAGCCGACAACCGGCAACGCATGACCCCCAGACTCCCCGTTCAAACGGTCGTATGAATTCAGCGGGTTGGCGGGGCGGAACCGTGACCGTTTATGTCGGATTGTGAGGTATTGTTGGGGCGCCCGCCACAAAGGTTTATGGCGCAGCAGCCCCGCGGGCTGGTGTATACGTCCTACCGCACCGCGGGTCCAAAATCGCGCGCAACGGGAGGGAAAGCACAATGGCCGAGCAGAGGATCAGCTACGTCTCGCTGGAAAAAATGGATGCACGGATGCGCGCGGAAATGGAGCGCTGCCGGCGCGAGGGCACCCCGCGGCCGGAAAGCTCGGCCATCCGCGCCCATGTGCCGGCTTGCTTCTGGTTCTTTGCCGAGTCCTGGCACAACATTTTCCGCACCGGCGTGCTTGAGCATGCCATCAAAGAGTTGTGCCGGCTCTATGTGTCGCGCTCGGTCGCGTGCGAGTATTGCGGCAACCAGCGCTCGGTGAAGGCGACCAACGGCGGCGCGCTGATCGAGGATCAGGTGCTCGACCTGCTCAACTTCGAAAAATCGGCCAAATACAGCGAACGGCAAAAGGCGGCGCTGGCCTATGCCGAGGCCATTGTCTGGCACCTCAACACCGACGACGCATTCTGGGAGCGATTCTGGGAGCGCATGTACCGGAATTTCAACGAGCCGGAGCTGGTCGAGCTTGGCTGCATGATCGGACTGACGCTCGGCCAGCAGAGCTGGCTGCGCCTTCTTAATATCGAGCACCACCAAGTGATGGCCGGCACTTCGGCCTCGATGGCGCCCGGCTACGAGAACGGCAAGCGGCTTGCGGCGACAAAATCGCAACCGGATTACTGGGCGAAAGCGAAGGCGCATCCGGGGAGCGCCGCCTGAGCATCAGATGGCTGGGCGGCAGGGTGCCGAGAACGGCCGGCAACCTCGGCTGCAGAGCACAGAGACTTCGTCTTGGAAATCCTGGCGCAGAAATTGCCGGGCTTGATTGCCAAGAACTGAAAAAGTCCTACAGCGCCCGCGTGGTGTCGTCGAACAATTCCTCCACCGAATAGCGCCGCGGGATGATCTTCATCTCCAGCGCGTAGCTCGACATCAGATCGAGCGCGGGCTTCACCGCGTCGAAGCCGAACGGCAGCGTGTCAACGGCGCCGGGTTTGGGCAGGCCGGCGGCCTTCTTGCTCTCGTGCAGCATGCGGAAAACTTCGCGCACCGCGCTGGGATCGGATTTCGACAGCGAGGTCTTCACCACGACCATGTGATTGATCGGCACGGTGCCGTGCTTCTTGTACCATTCCTTGGCCGCCGCATCGGGATCGGGAATGACGCTTTTGAGCCGCGGGTCGGTCGGCACGTTGCCGCCGAAGATGGCGGCGTCGAGTTCGCCTTCGAGAACCATCTTGGTCATGTCCTTGCCCTCGGCGGCGCGTTCGACGCCGGGCGGGTCGCGGAATTCAGCCAAGTGCGCGTCCTCGAACGTCACCCATTTCACATTAGCAATTGATCGAGGCCGTAATCCTTCCACAGAATGCCGCGCATCCAGCAGCCGGTGGTCTGCGCGAACGAGCGCACGCCGATGCGGCGGCCGGCAAGGCTTTGCGGCGTCACCGTGCCGCGCTCGGAATTGTACAGCATAGTGCCGTGCTGAAAGCGGCCGACCATCGCCGCCGGCATCAGCACGATCGGCTTGCTGTAAGCCTTGGCCTGCAAATAGGTGACCAAAGCCATCTCGCAGATGTCGAACTTCTGCTCGCGCGCCATCATGACGAACGCCTTGTAGACCGGATTCACCTCGGTGAGGCGCAACGCCACGCGGTCGGATTTGATTTGGCCGCTTTTGAGCGCCTGGGTCTGCGGATAGGTCCCGAAACAGGCGTGATGGTTTCGATTTTTTCGGCAGTCATGGTGCTCATTGCGCTTACCTCCCGAGGTCGGCTTGATTTTATGACCTGTCGCGCGGTTAAACCAGTCCTCGCCATTCACCGGGAGCATGACCTCCATGACCGAAGCCGCCACGATCCAAGCCGAAGCACGGGTTCCCGCCGCGCGGCTTGCCGCCTTTATCGCCCGCGCCTTGGTTGCGGCCGGCCTGCCGGCGACGGATGCCGAAATCGTCGCCAGCCTCATGGCGGAAGCCGATCTGCGCGGCAGCGACACCCACGGCGTGATCCGGCTGCCGATCTACCTGCGCCGCATTCGCGCCGGCGGCGTCAACGCCAAGCCGACCATTCGCGTGGTGAGCGACCGGCCTTCGGCGGCTTTGATCGACGGCGACAACGGCATGGGCCACCTGGTCATGCGCCGCGCCACGCATCTCGCCATCGAAAAGGCCAAGGCAACCGGCATCGGTTGGGTCGGCGCGCGCATGAGCAATCACGCCGGCCCGGCGGCGCTCTACGCCACGTTGCCGCTGCATCACGACATGATCGGCATCTATTTCGCCGTCGGCAGCAACAACCACCTGCCGCCCTGGGGCGGCGGCGAAAACCTGCTCGGCACCAATCCGATGGCGATAGCAGTTCCCGCACACGACGAGCCTGCGATCGTGCTCGACATGGCACCGACCGTCGCCGCTTTCGGCAAGGTGCGGCTCAAGGCGCAGCGCGGCGAAACGATGCCGGTCGGCTGGATGATCGATCGCGAAGGCAAGCCGCTCACCGACCCGAAGCGCGCCGACGAGGGCTATCTGCTGCCGATCGGCGATTACAAGGGCTATGGCTTAAGCCTCATCATCGGCATCCTCGCGGGCGCGCTCAACCGCGCCGCGCTCGGCCGCGACGTGGTCGATTTCGTCAAGGAGACCGGCAAGGCCACCAATACCGGGCACGCGATCGCGACGATCGCGATCGACACCTTCATGCCGGCCACGGATTTCAAGAGCGCGATCGACGGCGTGATCCGCGACATCCGCAATTCGCGGCGCTTACCCGGCGTTGAGCGCATTTTCCTGCCCGGCGAGCAGAGCCACGCCAAGTTTTTGGATCGCCGCGCCCACGGCGTGCCGATGCCGAAAGCATTGCGCGACAGCCTCGACACGGTCGCGCGCGAGCTTAACATCGCGCCGTTGGAATAGGTGAAACATGCGTCATTGCGAGGAGCGGAGCGACAAGCAATCCAACAGGCGATCGCAGACTGGATTGCTTCGCTGCGCTCGCAATGACGCGTAAGGAAAAGACCTATGCCTTCCAATGTCCCCGTTGGCCTCATCGGTGTCGGCCTGATGGGCGAAGTTTATGCGAGCCGACTGATCGCGGCCGGGTTTTCCGTGATCGGTTTTGACATCGATCCGGCAAAGAACAAGCGGCTGGAAGACATCGGCGGCCGCGCGGACTCACGCGATGAGATCGCGCAAGAATGCGATCCGATCGTGCTCGCGGTCTTCTCCACCGATCAGGTCGAGGAGGTCGTCGCGCAGGCGCTATTGCCCACGGCTGCGGGGAAAATCGTTCTTTGTACCTCGACCTGCGACCCCGACCGGATCGCAGCGCTCGCCGCCCGTGTGGGGTACAGCTTGCGCTTTCTGGAAACGCCGGTGTCGGGAACGAGCGAGCAGGTTCGCCGCGGCGAAGGCGTCGGCCTTATCGGCGGCGATGCGGCGGTCGCCGAAGCAGCCGCGCCGGTGCTCGATGCGCTGTTCCCGACGCGCTTCCACATCGGCAAGGCTGGCGACGGCGGCCGCGCCAAGCTCGCCGTCAATCTCATTCTTGGATTGAACCGCATGGCGCTTGCCGAAGGCCTGGTTTTCGCCGAGCGCATCGGGCTCAATCCGGCTTCGTTCCTGCGCGTCGCGCGCGTCTCGGCGGCGGCCTCGCAGGTGATGGACACCAAGGGGCCGAAGATGGTGAGCGGCGATTTTGCGCCCGAGGGCTACGTGCGCCAGCATTTGAAGGACGTGCATCTGATGCTCGACCAGGCCCGCCAGGCCGGCCAGAAGCTGCCGCTTCTCGAAGTTCATGCGCAGGCGCTGGAAGCCTGCATCCGCCACGGCGAAGGCGACGCCGACAACAGCATCATCATCGAGGAAATCCGCCGCCGCCGGTCGTGAAGAGGCGCCGGATTTTGCCACCCGCAAACCGCTTGCGCAGGTCGGCTAAGATTGCTCCATTGCCGCCCGCCAGCAGCAGGCGCCAAAACCTTGGAGCGAGATTTGTCCGAACGAAAATTCAACGGCCGCCGCGAAGACTTCCGCCTCGTCACCGGCCACGGCCGTTACACCGCCGATGTGAACATCGACGGGCAAGCGACGGGTTATTTTCTACGCAGCGATCGCGCGCACGCCAAGATCGTCCGCATCGACCTGGAAAAGGCGCGCGCCGTGCCCGGCGTATTCGGCATTCTGACCGGCGCCGACGTCGCCGCTGCCGGCTGGAAGGGCTTGCCGGCCATGGCCTTCTTCAAAGGCGTCGGCGGCTCCTCGCTGCGCGTGCCTCCGCGCTATGCGCTTGCGCATGAACGCGTGCGTTTTGTCGGCGAGCCTGTGGCGCTCGTCGTCGCCGAGTCGGAGCACATCGCGCAGGACGCCGCCGAACTCATCGACGTCGAATACAAGGATTTGCCGGCGCTCGTCGAGGCCGCCGACGCCAATGCCGCGGGCGCGGTGCGCATCCACGACGAGGTGACCGATAATCTCGCCTTCGAATACGAATACGGCAATCGCGAAGCCGCCGAGCAGGCGATGGCCGGCGCGGCTCACGTGGTTCGCGTGCAGCTACGCGCGCAACGCATTGCCGGCAATCCGATGGAGCCGAAGTCCGCCGTCGCATCTTACGATACTGCAAGCGACTCGTTCGAGTTGAGCGTTCCGTCGCAGGGCGTCACGGACCTGAAAAACGCGCTGTCGCAGGTCAGCGGACTGCCTGCAGACCGTTTCCGCATTCATTCCGCCGATGTCGGCGGCGGCTTTGGTATCAGAAACGAAATCTATCCGGAATTTCTCGCGGTCCTGCTGGCGGCCAAAAAGACCGGGCGAGCCGTCAAATGGACCGGGACACGGTCGGAGACTCTTTCCGGCGATCATCACGGACGCGCCGCCGACCTGACCGGCGAACTCGGCCTCGATCGCGACGACCGCTTCGTCGCTTTGCGGGTCGAATGGCAGGTCAATCTCGGCGCCTTCTGCAGCAACGCCGGTCCACTGATCAACACGGTGGCGGCGCCGACCAGCTCGGCCATCAGCCTCTACAATTTGACCGCCGTTCACGGCCGGCATCGCCTCGTCTTCACCAACACGACGCCGACGACGGCCTATCGCGGCGCCGGGCGGCCGAACGTCGCTTATTTGTGGGAACGCCTGGTCGAAGAAGCCGCTGCCGTGACGGGAATTGATGCGATCGAGCTGCGGCGGAAAAATCTTTTGCGCAAGGACATGTTTCCGCTGCGCACGCCGACCAATTCGAATTACGACAGCGCCGACCCCGCACGTCTGCTCAAGACGGCACTGGAGGCGGCGGATTGGAAGGGCTTCGCCAAGCGGCAAAGGGAAGCCAAGCGGCGCGGCAAGCTGCGCGGCATCGGCCTTGCTTTATTTCTCGAACCGTCGGGCGGCATGGGAAAGGAGCAGGTCGAAATCCGCGTCGAGTCGGGCGGTCGGCTGGCCATGTACTCAAATGCCGGTCCGTCGGGGCAGGGGCACGAAACCGTGTTCCCCATGCTCGTAGCGGATGTACTGGGCATCCCCGACGACAAGATCGAGCTGCGCTACAACGATGTCGCCGCGCCGAAAATGTTGGGTACCGGCTCGTTCGGTTCGCGCTCGCTGATCAGCCACGGCGGCGCGTTGCAGGCCGCCGCCAAGGAAATCGTCGAGAAAGGCCGCAAGCTCGCGGCAGCGGAATTCGAAGTCGAGGCGGGCGATGTCGTGTTCGAGAAGGGCGAGTACAAGGTCGCCGGCACCGACCTGAAAATCGGCATGCAGACGCTGATCGAGCGCAAATGGAGCGAGCCCACTCATCCGCTCGACACCAACACCACCATCGATCTCGCCAACGCCTTTCCCTCGGGCGCGCATGTCGCCGAGGTCGAGATCGATCCGGACACCGGAGAGCTTGCGGTGGTCAATTACATCGCCGCCGACGATTGCGGAAATATCTACAATCACACTTTGGTCGAGGGCCAATTGCACGGCGGGCTGATGCAGGGACTCGGCCAGGTGATCGGCGAGCACATCGCCTATGATCGTGAGAGCGGCCAGCTGTTGTCCGGAAGCTTCATGGATTACGTCATGCCGCGCGCCGATAATCTTCCGCCGATCACACTCATCGATTGCGCGGTGCCGTCGCCGTCGAATGCACTCGGCGCCAAAGGCGCCGGCGAGGCCGGCGCCACCGGCTCGGTGCCGACGCTGGCCAACGCGGTTCTCGATGCGCTCAAACCCTTGGGCGTTCGCAAACTAGATATGCCCTACACGCCGGACCGCATTTGGCGGGCGATACGCGAGCAAAGCGTGAGCGAAAAATAGGGCACGCAAGCAGGGTGGCTTTTGTGGCGTTTTTCTTGCGAAGGCTGGCCTGCCGAGCCGTAGCTCGCGGCAGCTTGCTCCGCCCGCCTTCGCATCGCGGGTGAAGGCTGGTGGGCGCACAAGGACTCGAACCTTGGACCCGCTGATTAAGAGTCAGCTGCTCTACCAACTGAGCTATGCGCCCGGGCCGAGCGGAGGATATAGCGGCGATGCAGTTGATCGGCAAGGCGCGGCTGCCCCAGCGCAGTAACGGCACACCGCGCAGCCTCCGCTACGCGGCACATGTATCCGGGATGGAACGCGAATCCGCCGCCAAGGCGACGACGTGCGCCGCGGAGCCATTCGACCGCGGGCGCCGACTTTGCGCCGGCCGCAGAGCCGCCATCAGGATCAAATCGACCCAATCGCCACCGATGAAAGCCGCCTTGCGCAAGCACCCCTCCTTGCGAAAGCCCGCGGCCTTATAGGCGCCGATGGCGCGGAGATTGTGCTTGAAGACGGTCAGTTGCACCCGGTTGAGATTGAGGTGGTTCCAGCAAAAAGCCAAAGCGAGCTGCAGCGCTTCTTTGCCATAGCCCTGCCCGCGATTTTTTTCGTCGCCGATCCTGACCCCCATCTCCGCCGAACGGTGCACGCCGTTGATGCCGGCGATCTGCACGAAGCCGATGATAACGGGGTCGCTGGTTTTGCGGATCGCGAACACGACCTTGCTCGGATCCTTGCCGAGCCCTTGCCACCATTGCTGGTGCGTCATCATGTCGACCGGACGATAGGCGAGATCTAGGCGCGCGGCGGCGACATCGTTGAACCAGCAAAACACCGCGGCGAAATCCTCGGGGATGAACGGCCCGATGGAAATGCGGCTGCCCAGCAGCATGGATCGCTCCCGACGTCGCCCGCTAACGACTGGTAAACAAACAAGGTAAACGAAAGCTTGCCGCCTGCCCTGGTCCGGCGGTCGCCGTGCGCATCATGCGGGCATATCACTGACGCTACTCGCCTCGCCTTGCCTCAGGCTGACCACCCCTCCCCCCTCCTCTCCGCAAGCCCCGCGAGGGGGAGGGAAAATGGATTGCCTACACCGCGTCCGTCGAGTGGATGCGGCGCTCGGCGACGGCGAGCGGCTCGAGCTTGCCGCTGCGCGCCCGCCGGGCGACGAGCTTGTTGAGCGCCGCGATATAGGCCTTGGCCGAGGCAACCAACGTGTCGGGATCGGCACCCTTGGCCGTCACCGACCGGCCGTTCTCCGACAGCCGCACCGAGACTTCGGCCTGCGCGTCGGTGCCCTCGGTCACGGCATGCACCTGATAAAGCTCAAGCATCGCCTCGTGCGGCACCATCGCCTTGATGCAGTTAAAGATCGCGTCGACCGGCCCGTTGCCCTCGCATTCCTCGATCATCGACTTGCCGTCGACGTCGAGCTTCATGGTGGCGCGCTGCGGCCCGCGCGTGCCGGCGATCACCGACAGCGAGACGAGCTTGATGTGGTCCTGCGCGGTGGCGATCTCCTCGTCGACCAAAGCTTCGATGTCCTCGTCGTAGACGTGCTTCTTCCTGTCGGCCAGCGCCTTGAAGCGCACGAAGGCGTCTTCCAGTTGATTGCCGGCGAGCTTGTAGCCCAATTCCTCCAGCTTGTGCACGAAGGCGTGGCGGCCGGAATGCTTGCCCATGACCAGCGAGGTCTGCTTCACGCCGACGTCCTCGGGCATCATGATCTCGTAGGTCTGCGTGTGCTTGAGCATGCCGTCCTGATGGATGCCGCTCTCGTGCGCGAACGCGTTCCGCCCGACGATCGCCTTGTTGTACTGCACCGGGAACGAGGTAACGGCGGAGACGAGCTTCGAGGCCCGCGTCAGCATGGTGGCGTCGATGCCGGTCCAGAACGGCATCACGTCGTTGCGTACGCGCATCGCCATGACGGCCTCTTCCAGCGAGGCGTTGCCGGCGCGTTCGCCGATGCCGTTGATGGTGCATTCGATCTGCCGCGCGCCGGCGCGCACGCCGGCGAGCGAATTGGCCACCGCCATGCCGAGATCGTCGTGGCAGTGCACCGAGAAGCGCGCCTGGTCTGAATTCGGCACGCGCTCGCGCACCATCTTGATCAGGGCGAAATATTCCTCGGGCACCGTGTAACCGACGGTATCGGGAATGTTGATGGTGGTGGCGCCGGCCTTGATCGCCGCCTCGACGCAGCGGCAGAGAAAATCGTGCTCGGTGCGGGTGCCGTCCTCGCACGACCATTCGACGTTGTCGGTGTATTTTCGCGCGCGGGTCACCGAGGCGATCACCATCTCGAAAACCTTCTCCGGCGAAAGCTGCAGCTTCCACTTCATGTGCACCGGCGAGGTGGAGATGAAGGTGTGGATGCGCGATTGCTTCGCCGGCTTGATCGCCTCGCCGGCACGGTCGATGTCCTTGAAGCCGGCGCGCGCAAGCCCGCAGACGACGGCGTTCTTGGTACGCTTGGCGATCTCGTTGACGGCGGCGAAATCGCCGTCGGAGGCGATCGGAAAGCCGGCCTCGATGATGTCGACGCCCATCTGGTCGAGCAGCTCGGCGACTTCGAGCTTCTCCTCGTGCGTCATGGTGGCGCCGGGGCACTGCTCGCCGTCGCGCAAGGTGGTGTCGAAGATGACGACGCGGTCCTTCTCGGACTTGGCTGGTTCGGATTTCGTTGGCTCGGATTTGGCCGGCGAGGATTTGGCTGGTGTAGTCATGACTGGGTCCTTCTCGTTGCGCCCGCCCGTTCGGGTTTAGGGCGCTCCTGGGTTCCGTTTCTGCGGTCGACCCCTGAGTGCCCAGGCGCAAACGCCCAGCCGGCCCTCAGGGGACGCTAAGAAGCAGGAGCCCGCCAAGAAGCTTGCAAAGCACGAGGGCAGCGCCGGACGCGGCCTCTTCGGCCTCCCGGGTCATCGCGCGAAAATGCGGGCGCGTCGACATTGCCACAGTCCTCGTCATGTCCCCAAGGTCGCGGATCATGGTGAATTCCGCGTTAACCCCACGTAGGACTACATTCTTGTACAGGAAGACCCAAGGATGCCGCAAGCCCGTGCCGCAGCCGCAGCCGCGCGTCACGACCAGAGGTCGCGCAAAAACGCGGTGACAAAGCGCGGCATGGCGGGATCGAAATCGGCCGGCGAGCGCACGATGCGGATATCGACGAATTCGGGCCGTTCGCTCGCGTGCGAGGTGATGCATGATGCGCGCGCGAAGCGCGTCGGCATTCTCCCGCGCGGTGACGACCTTCAGGAAGCGCGAGGTAACAGCGGTCGCGCACCATCGTCCAACCGGGCTCGGCGCTGCAGTTCGTCGATGGCGATCCCGGTCTCTTCCACAAGTTCGCGGCCGAGATTGCCGGCGAGGTCGAGCATACCGGCAGCATCGAGGTCGCTCGGCTCCGGCGTCCCGCAGGGAAAGTTGACGCAGGCCGGCATTCGCCGTCGACGACGCCATCTCGCCGACCAGGAAAGCGCCATCGGCGCTGAGCAACGCCGCCGCGGCAAAGACGTTATAGACGCTCGCGTCCGGAAAACCCCAATCGCGCCAGGCACAGAAGCTGGCGTAATCGGTCTCGAAGCAGGTGCCGCGCAGCGCGCGGCCTTCGATCGCGTAGGCGTTGAGCAGCAACACGCGCCCGTTCCAGACGCCGCAACGCCTGCGGCGCAGGTCGGCAAAATAAGCCTCGATCTCCTCGCGCCGCTCGGCGGCAAACGGCCATGACCACGGCTCGAAAGTGATCTCGGCCCGATCGAGCGCGACGATCTCAAGGTCCGGCGCGCTCGACGGCGTCACGGCGGCTTGCGGCGCTCCAAGGCGGTTACTTATGCCAGGGATTGACGAACAACCCGATGAGGCCAGTGACGCCCTTCATATGCGGAGACGGCGGCGTGCCGAACTTGGCCGTCAACTCCTCACGCGTCAGACCGGACGGCAATTCGCCCGGTGCGAAGTCGGTCGCGATCAGCGTGAACGTGTAATGATGCGCCGTCTGGCCGGGAGGCGTACAGGGTCCCGAATAATGCCCGACTCCCATCAGGCTCTTGCCGCCGACATATTGGCTCGAATCCTTGCTGGTTGCGCCTTCGGCAAAGCCGGTGACCTTGCCGGGGTCGATGCCGTAGGCAACCCAGTGACTGACGCCGAACGGAGCGCGGCCCTCGGGATCGAACATCAACAGGACGAGGCTCTTGGTGCCGTCCGGTACATTGCGCCAATGCAGCTCCGGTGAGACGTTTTGACCGACGCAGTTCGGGGCTTTGCCCGTCGCATTGACGTTGGACACCTTCTTCGGCATCAGATGGCCGTCCGCGAAGGTCTTCGATGCCAACGTAAAGAGGCCTGCGGCACTCGCCGTCGTGGCGCCCAGCCCGAACGCCAGCGTCACGGCCGCGGCCGCGAATAAATGTCTCTTAGCACGCATGTTCGTTCCTCCCTTTATTCGATTGTTGTGCGCCTGGAGTGTAGCCAGCGGCAGTTTTGAGAACAACACCAATGCGACAAAAAAATCCCGGTCAATTTATGCCGTGGATCAATTCCGCGACCGATCGACCAGCGCCCGTTGCTTGATCCACGGCATCATCTCGCGCAGCTTGGCGCCGACCGCCTCCGCCGGATGCGCCGCGAGCTTGGTGCGCATCGCCTTGAACGAGGTCTGATTGACCTTGTTCTCCAGCATCCAGTCCTTGACGAATTTGCCCGACTGGATGTCGTCGAGGATCTTCTTCATCTCGGCGCGGGTGGCATCGTTGATCACCCGCGGGCCGGAAACATATTCGCCGTATTCGGCGGTGTTGGAGACCGAATAATTCATGTTGGCGATGCCGCCCTCGTAGATGAGGTCGACGATCAGCTTCATTTCGTGGATGCACTCGAAATAGGCCATTTCGGGCGCATAGCCGGCGGCAACCAAGGTTTCGTATCCGGCCTTCATCAGTTCGACGACACCGCCGCATAGCACTGACTGCTCGCCGAACAGATCGGTCTCGCATTCCTCGCGGAATGTGGTCTCGATGATGCCGGCGCGGCCGCCGCCGATCGCAGCGCCATAGGACAGGCAGAGATCGTGGGCGTTGCCGGACGCGTCCTTGTGGATCGCAAGCAGGCAGGGCACGCCAGCGCCGCGCTGGTACTCGGAGCGCACGGTGTGGCCCGGCCCCTTGGGCGCGATCATCATCACGTCGAGATCGGTGCGCGGCTCGATCAGGTTGAAATGGATGTTGAGCCCGTGCGCGAACATCAAGGCCGCGCCTTCCTTCATGTTGGCGTGGAGCTGATTGTTATAGATGTCGGCCTGCAGCTCGTCGGGCGTGAGCATCATCATCACATCGGCCCATTTGGCGGCCTCGGCGACCTCCTTCACCGGCAGTTGCTCGCCTTGCGCCTTCTTCACGCCTTGCGAGTTCTTGCGCAAAGCCACCGCGACCTCCTTGACGCCGGAATCGCGCAGATTGAGCGCATGGGCGTGGCCCTGGCTGCCATAGCCGATGATGGCGACTTTCTTGCCCTTGATCAGGTTCAGATCGGCGTCCCGGTCGTAATACACACGCATGGTTCTCACTCTCCTCCGGCTAAACTCGAAGCTGGGCTGGCACCTATTTTTTCCAGCACTCCTTTAGGTTCTATGCACGCTCGCGACAAGAGCGTCGTGCCGACGATGCTAGGCTGTCACACTTCGCTGTCTCGTTCGATCGCGATGAGGTTAATGCCAAGCAATGTCGCGAGCCTTGCCCGCACTTCATTCAACACTTCGTCAAGCAGGCGACCGACCGAGCGAAGTCCACACTTGGTACGATCAAGTGTCATCGATGATCTCGGCTCCCACGTCTGGTCCCCAGTCGACAATCTCGGGACGATTTTCAGGGCCGAGCCGATCCATCTCGGCAACAAGGTCACCCAGTCGGTAATATGGAATCTTGGATACGCACTTCAGGCGCAGGTCGCGCCCTTCAACGGACACATCAAATTCCGCCCCGACCTTCAAGCCTGTGGCCTGAACAGCCGCCTTTGGCAACCTTAATCCTAAGCTGTTACCCCACTTGGCGATTTTTACTTTCATGGCACGATTTCCGCGTTGATACACAATGTATTCCAAGGCGCCCACCTGTCCACTCTGAACGGGCTCCCCAGACCGCGGACGCACGTGCTCTCATTGGATGCTGCCATCGAACCGTTCGCGCGCGCGCGCGATTTTCGGCTGGTTGCGGATGGCCCAAGCGCCGAGCGCCGATACCGGCTGCAACAGATCGCGCCCGAGTGGCGTTAGCGCATAGTCGACCCGCGGCGGAATGGTTGGGAAGATCGTCCGCGTGACAAGCCCGTCGCGTTCGAGACCGCGTAGCGTGAGCGTGAGCATGCGCTGCGAAATGCCACCGATCGAGCGTCGCAATTCGTTAAAGCGCATCGAGCCTTCGCCGAGCCGGGTGACGACGAGGACCGACCACTTATCGCCGATGCGGGCGAGCACATCGCTGACGGCGCGGCAATCGGCGGGCAAATGCGTGTGTCTCGGTTTCATCGATGTGCCTACTTGTGCCTCTCGGCTATGGTCACCTATCTAGCCTTAGTTACGAATTCAACCCAAGGACTGCAACATGCCTAAGCCGCAAGTCGCCGTGATCGTCGGCTCCAACCGCCGCGAATCCATCAATCGCAAGCTCGCCCAGGCGCTGGCCAAGCTCGGCGCCGGGAAATTCGACGCCAATTTCGTGCGCATCGACGATCTGCCGATCTATAACCAGGACAACGAAGGCAGCCTGCCGCCCGAAGTGGCGCGCTTCAAGGACGAGATTAAAAAGGCCGACGGGGTCTTAATCGTCACGCCCGAGCACAATCGCTCAATGCCCACGGCGCTCAAGAACGCGATCGATTGGGGCGCGCGTCCCTTCGGCACCAGCGTCTGGCCCGGCAAGCCCGGCTTCATCACCGGCACATCGCCAGGCGCGATCGGTACCGCCCTCGTCCAAGCCAACCTGCGCACCGTCATGCTCGGCCTTGGCATGACCCTGCTCGGCGGGGAATCCTACGTCCAGTTCAAACCCAATCTGGTGGACGACCAGGGCAACATCGCCGACGAGAGTACGAGTAAGTTCTTACAGGGCTTCGTCGATCGGTTTGCGACGCTGGTGGAGAAGCTGTCGGGGAAATCGGCATAACGCGCTTCGCGCTCGTCATTGCGAGCGAAGCGAAGCAACCCAGTCTTGTCGCACTCGCGTTCTGGATTGCTTCGTCGCTTTGCTCCGCGCAATGACTTCACATCCCCTCGGGCCCTCGCGCGATCGCCACCACGCCGGTGCGCGAGACTTCAACCAGACCGACGGGCAGCATTAAATTGATGAAGCTCTCGATTTTTTCCGAAGCGCCTGTGATCTCGAACACGAAGCTCTCGGTGGTGGCGTCGATGACGCGGGCGCGGAAGGCGTCGGCAAGCCGCAGCGCCTCCATGCGGTGATCGCCGCTGCCGTGCACCTTGACCATGGCCAGCTCGCGCTGGATCGCCGGACCGGCCGTGGTCAGGTCGACCACGCGGTGCACCGGCACCTGGCGGTCGAGCTGGTTCTTGATCTGCTCGAGCACCATCGGCGTACCGCTGGTGACGATGGTGATGCGCGAGAGATGTTTCTCGTGCTCGGTCTCTGAAACAGTCAGCGAGTCGATGTTGTAGCCGCGGCCGGCGAACAGCCCGATGACGCGCGCGAGCACCCCGGGCTCGTTGTCGACGAGGACGCACAGCGTGCGCTTCTCCACGCGTTCGCTGAGCCCGGCGGCCGGATAATGCGTCGTCGCGATATTGGCGTTCACGGTCGTTCTCCTTTAGCGTCTGATGCGGGCGAACGCCCAGTCGCGGCCCAGACCGCGCCGCCGATAATCGCCAGTCTCATGGCTCGATGTCCTCCCTGACTTGTCATCGCTCGCTGTCGCGGGCGATCCAGTAATCACCTCCTTTTCGGTGGCTACTGGCTCCCCACTTTCGCGGGGACGACAGTTCGTTCACACCAGCATCTTGCCTTCCTCGGTCACCGCATCCTCGACGCGCGTAACCGCGTCGCCGAGCAGCATCTCGTTGTGGGCGCGGCCGGAGGGAATCATCGGGAAGCAGTTTTCCGCCGAATCCACCACGCAGTCGAAGATCACCGGCTTTTTCACCTCGATCATTTCGCGGATCTTCTCGTCGAGTTCGCCGGGATGCGTGCAGCGGATGCCGTGGGCGTGGTAGGCCTCGGCGAGCTTGACGAAGTCGGGCAGCGCTTCGGTATAGGAATGCGCATAGCGCCCGCCGTGCAGCAATTCCTGCCACTGCCGCACCATGCCCATGTACTGGTTGTTGATGATGAAGATCTTGATCGGCAGGTCGTACTGCACCGCCGTCGACATTTCCTGCATGGTCATGAGCACCGAAGCCTCGCCGGCGATGTCGACGACGAGCGAGTTCGGATGCGCAAGCTGCACGCCGACCGAGGCCGGCAGGCCGTAGCCCATGGTGCCGAGCCCGCCCGACGTCATCCAGCGATTGCCCTCCTGGAACTGATAGAACTGCGCCGCCCACATCTGGTGCTGGCCGACTTCGGTGGTGATGTAGGTGTCGCGGTCCTTGGTCAGCTCGTAGAGGCGCTGGATCGCGTATTGCGGCTTGATGATCTCGTTGGAATTGCGATAGGCGAGCGAATTCTTCGCCCGCCATTTGCCGATCTGGGCCCACCAGGCTTCGATCGCCTTCTTGTCGGGCGCAAACCCGCCGGCGCGCCAGACGCGCACCATGTCTTGCAACACGTTGGCGCAGTCGCCGACGATGCCGAGATCGACCTTGACGTTTTTGTTGATCGACGACGGATCGATGTCGATGTGGATTTTCTTCGAACCCGGCGAAAACGCATCGAGCCGCCCGGTGATACGGTCGTCGAAGCGCGCGCCGACCGCGATCATCAAGTCGCAATCGTGCATCGACCAATTCGCCTCCCAGGTCCCGTGCATGCCGAGCATGCCGAGCCATTGCGGATCGGCGGCCGGAAACGCGCCAAGCCCCATCAGCGTCGAGGTGACCGGAAAGCCGGTGAGCTTGGCCAATTCGCGCAAGGATTCGCTCGCGGCGCGGCCGGAATTGATCACCCCGCCGCCGGTGTAGAACAACGGGCGCTTGGCCGCGGCCATCATCTCGACCGCCTGGCGGATCTTCTCCGGGTCGCCCTTGAGTTTCGGCCGATAGCCCTTGTGCTGGAACTCCTTCGGCTTGGAATAGGCGCCCTTGGCGAATTGCACATCCTTGGGGACGTCGACCACGACCGGACCCGGCCGGCCGCTGGCGGCGATATGAAACGCCTCATGCAGCACGCGCGGCAGTTCGGCGACCGTCTTGACCAGATAATTGTATTTGGTGCAGGGCCGCGTGATGCCGACCGTGTCGCATTCCTGGAAGGCGTCGTTGCCGATGAGATGCGTCGGCACTTGGCCGGTAATGACGACCAGCGGGATCGAGTCGCAGAGCGCGTCGGTCAGGCCGGTGACCGCGTTGGTGGCGCCCGGCCCGGAGGTGACCAGCACGGTGCCGACCTTTCCGGTCGAGCGCGCATAGCCTTCGGCGGCATGCACCGCACCCTGCTCATGCCGCACCAGGATGTGGCGCACCTTGTCCTGCTGAAACAGCGCGTCGTAGATCGGCAGCACGGCGCCGCCCGGATAGCCGAAAATGTGCTCGACGCCCTGGTCGGCAAGCGCCGCCATCACCATTTCCGCGCCGGTCATTTCAGTCATCGTCCGCTCCACTCTCTACCCCGCCTCGCCACCCTCGCCCGCCGGCTGGGGAGGCTGAAGGCGGGCGAAGGCATTCGGAAAATAAAAAAGGGGCTCAAGAGCCCCTAACATAGCGCACCGCCGCGTCTCGCGGGTGGGTCATCCACCCGCGGCGGTGCGCCTTCCTACGAGAATCAGCGACGTAGCAACAAAGGTCCGCAACGAAGTACCCTTCCTTTTCCGACCGTCTTTATAAGACATTGCGGCAACGGTGGTCAAGCCGAATGCGGCCGAGATTGCTCGGCGACGGCCGCACACCTTCAAACGTGCGTTTGAAATCGGCAAATCGCGCAAAACCGTCATCTGTTAAGCACTCTCACATGTCACAGCGCAGCCGCTATTTCGCAACGGGCGGGCCCGCAAATTGCCTGGCCGGATTGTTCAATTCGCCGCCGACCAGGGCGTGCGCGCACCGTCGACGCGCTGCCGCTGTCTGCGCTGGAGGGGAACATGGTTGCAGGAGTCTTGCGCGGCGCCGCGGGCGGTCTTTTCGCCTTGCTCGCTTTCCGTCGCGTCATTGCCCGCGGCGCCGGCGCGCGAACGCGCGCCGCCTTCCACCGACACGATCCTCAAATGGATCAACGACTACCGCCATCAGGCCGGAGCCGGACCGGCTTCCGGTGCTCGTGCACGCGCTCAGCGAGCATGCAGGCGTTCAAGGATTCCGAGACCTGCGGCGCCTATATCGGCTTCATCGCCGGCGTGCTTGGCTCTAATCCGGCGCGCGCCAAAAGTCTCGTCGCCAAGATGCTGCCGATCGCTCCGGCCGACCGCTGGGTGCTGGTGCGCGCCATCGCCTATTCGGGTCTGGCGAACTGGAAGGAGCTGCTCATCTCGTTCGCCGACCGCATGCCCGAGTGGCGCGCCATGATCAACCGTTATCTCGAAGGCAAGCTGCCGACGCTCGACCAGATCGCCTATCCAGTCGGCGAAGCCCGGCATGTTCGACAAGATCAAGATCGCGCTCAAAATCGGCGGCAACAACGAAATGCCGTGGCGCTCGAGCCGAGCCCGGAATTGATCGACGTGCTCTGGGGCTATTATCTCGCCACCGGCGCCTATAAGCCGATCGGGCAGATCATCAAGCTCCTGCCGCTCGCCGACGACAAGGAAAGCGTCGACAATCTCACCACCGGCAGCGCCGCCAAATTCACGCTCGCCAGCAACGCCGTGCGCGATCTCAAGTCTTCTGACCATGCTCAAATGGTCGGCTCAAGCACCAGCCGAAAGAGACCGCCAAGGTGCTCAACGAAGTGATCGTGACCGCGGAGAATGTCGATACCGCCGACATGCGCAAGCAATCGCTGGCGGCAATCGACGACTCAAGCAGAAAGGGCCGAACTCAAAGCGCGAACTGACCGGCGTCGGGCAGATCGGCCAGGGCGCGCTGGCGGTAGGCTGCATCGTCGCCGCGGCCGCCGGTCAGGTCGAACTCGGACTACCCTGCGTGATCGGCGGCGCCACCTATTCGGCCGGGCTGCAATACATCTCGCACTGATAACTGCGAGTCCGACCTCTTACTGCGCCTGCTCGGCCGAGATCATGCTGCCGAGCATGCGGCGCGCCTGCAGCTGTGCGGCGTCGGCGGCGATGTGAATGAGGCCATCCAGCGACCCGTCGACCCGGTTGGTCTGCACGGCTTCGAGGAAATCCACATCCTCCAGGAACGTCGCCCGCGAGCCTTCGTAAAGAAGCTTCGACATCTCCGCATCTTCGAGGCTGAAGTCGCGCGAGAAGCAAAACATGTAGTGGCTGGCTAAGCTCGGTTTCGGGCGTTATCAGATGGGTGGACCAGATCGAAATGCCCTCGCTGCGGTCGCCCTGCGGCGCTCCCGTTCCGGCCTTGGCGCAGCCGACGTCCAGATAGACCACGCCGGGCGGATGCCATCGCGCCAGCTGCCAGCGGTCCACGTTGCTGTTGAAGTTGCCCGCCTTGGCGAACAGCGGCGGCGGCTGCACGTCGAGCAGCCAGCGGCTCACGCGAATGCCGTCGTTGAGCCGTTCGGCTTTGAGCGGTTCGGTCGCTTCGCGCGGGTCGCCCGCAATCGTGCGCTTGTGCACATGCGCGACGTGGGTGAAATCGAGCAGGTTGTCGACGATGAACTGATAATTCGATTTCACGTGCAGCCGGCCGGGCGTCGCCGTCCATTTCGGCTCCGACAGCCACGGCATGTCGGGAATCTTACCGGGCTCCGCTTTCGCCGGATCGCCCATCCAGATCCACACGACGTTCCATTTTTCCGCAACCGGATAGCTGCGCACCCTGGCGCCGGACGGGACCTGGGTCTGACCTGGAATCTCGACGCATCTGACCGTCCACGTCGAATTTCAGCCCGTGGTAGCCGCAGGCGAGATATTCGCCCGTAACCTCGCCGAGCGAGAGCGGCGCGGCGCGGTGGCAGCAGCAATCCTCCAGCGCGCCGACATCGCCGCCCGCGTTGCGGAACAGCACGATCTTCTCATTGAGAAAAGTCTTGGCGACCGGCTTGTCTTTCAGTTCATGGGACCAGAGCGCGCGTGTACCAGCCATTGCGCAGGAACATGTCGCGACCTCGCTCGCTGCCGTTGTTCGGCCCATGTCTTACCGCGGCGGCGGGCTGCCATCCAGGCCGGGCAGAGCATGGCACGCTCCTTATCGCGGACCGCGCCAAGACCGCGATGCATTCGCGCACGGGAAGCGATCAGACGCGCCAGAGGCCTGCTGCAACTGCGCGCGCCGACCTCCGCGCTTGTAGCGCGCGCTCCGGCTCGACCCAGACGAAGTCCGGCAGCTGATTGCGAAACCAGGTCGCCTGCCGCTTGGTGTATTGGCGGGTATCGCGCTTGGCCTCCTCCACCGCCTGCTCAAGCGCGATCTCGCCGCGAAGATGGCGGATGAGCCACGGCACGCCGTGCGCCTTCATCGCCGGCAGGTCGGGGTCGAGACTGCGCGCCGGCAAGCGCGCGCACCTCATCGAGCGCGCCGGCCGCCATCATGGCGTCGAAGCGCGCATCGATGCGGCGCAAGAGCTCGTCGCGTTCGGGCATGAGAAAGATTTTGGCCGCGCGCGCGGCGTCAACGCCCGCCGGCTTATTGTCCTCCTGCCAATCGAGCAGCGAACGGCCGGTCGCCAGCACCACTTCGAGCGCGCGGGTGATGCGGGCGCGGTCGCCGGGCATCAGCCGCGCCGCCGCCGCCGGATCGCGCCATTTCAGTTCCGCATGCAGAGCGGCGGCGCCGTCGCTTGCAAGCCGCGCGCGCACCTCTTCGCGAATTTTTGCCGGAATCGGCGGCACGGCGGCTAGCCCGCGCGTGAGCGCATTGAAATAGAGGCCGGTGCCGCCCGACCAGAATGGCCGGCCGCGCCGTGCGCTGCGTCTCCGCCAGCACGGCGGCGGCTTCCTCGCACCAGCGGCCGACGGAAAAATTCTCCGCCGCGTCGACATGGCCGTAGAGCCGGTGCGGCACGCGCCGCTCCTCCTCCACGCTCGGCCGCGCCGTGATGATGCGGAGGTCGCGATAGACCTGCATGGAATTGGCGTTGACGATCACGCCGCCGAGCTTTTCCGCGAGCTTAAGCGCCAGCGCCGACTTGCCGCTCGCGGTCGGCCCGGCAATGAGGATGATTTCCGGTTTGCTCACGGGCTTGACGTAGTGCGTTGTTACCGCGAATTAAACGGCGGATGCGGGCGGAATGTGCCTCAGCCACATTGGCACTGAGCATTAATGCATACGAGCGAGGCTCCGTGACCCTGATAAAACCCTTCCGCGCGCTGCGGCCGGCGCCGGGGCGCGCCGCCGAGGTGCTGGCGCCGCCCTATGACGTGCTGTCCAGCGCCGAGGCGCGCGAGCGCGCCAGGGGAAAGCCGTGGAGCTTTCTGCACGTCTCCAAGGCGGAGATCGATCTGCCGCCGGCGACCGATCCGTACGACCGCGCGGTCTATGCCAAGGCCGCCGAGAATTTGCGGCGCATGATCGAAGCCGCGTGTCTCATCCGCGACGACAAGCCCTGCTACTACGTCTACCGGCTGACCTGGCGCGGCCACGTCGAGACCGGGCTTGCGGCGGTCGCCTCGCTCGCCGCCTACGCCAATAACCGCATCCGCAAGCACGAACTGACGACGCCGGCCAAGGAAGACGACCGCGTGCGCCAGATCGAGGCGGTCAACGCGCAGACCGGCCCGGTCATGCTCGCCTATCCGACCGCGCCGCAGATCGACGCCCTGCTCGCGCAAGAAGCCGCCGGCGCCGCCGCGGTCGACGTGACGGCCGACGACGGCGTGCGCCACCAGCTTTGGGTGATCGCCGACGACGCGGAGATCGAAAGCCTCACCCGCGCGGTCGATGCCTTGCCGGCGCTCTACATCGCCGACGGCCATCACCGCTCGGCCGCGGCGTTGCGCGTCGCAAACTCGCGCGGCGGCGAAGGTTCGCATTCCTATTTCCTCGCCGTGCTGTTTCCGCAGGCCGAGATGACCATCCTCGACTACAATCGCGTGCTGCGGGATTTGAACGGCCGCAGCCCGCCCGACGCTGCTTGCGGAATTGCGCCAGCGTTACACGGTCGACGCAAGCGACCGGCCGGTGCGGCCAGAATCCGCCGGCGAGGTCGGCATGTATCTCGCCGGACGCTGGTACCGTCTGATGCTGCACGGCGGACGCGGCAAGCCAGGCGAAGTCCGGCGACCCGATCGGGCGGCTGCCGATCACGCTTCTGACGCGCAACGTCATCGAGCCGATTTTCGGCATCACCGATCCGCGCACCGACAAGCGCATCGACTTTGTCGGCGGCGGCCGCGGACTGGCCGAGCTGGAACGGCTGGTGTCATCGGGCGAGATGGCGGTAGCGTTCGCGCTCTATCCGACGCAGATGCACGATCTGATGGCGGTCGCCGACGCCGGAAAAATCATGCCGCCGAAATCGACCTGGTTCGAGCCCAAGCTTGCCGACGGCATGGTCAGCCATGTGCTGGATTGAACGGATCGACGGAGAACGACTAATGCCGTCGTCTGTCGTCTCTGTCCTTCCGTCGTCAGCTACTCCAGCGTCAGCGCCACGAACCGCGTCTCGCCGTCGCCGTTGGAGACGAGCAGAATCGCCACCTTCTTGCCCTGAGACTTCAGCTCGTCGACCCGCTTCTGCAGATCGGCCGGCGTGCCCACCGCCTGGTATTGCACCTCGACGATGACGTCGCCGGGCTGCAAGGTGCTTGTCCGGTTGATCGCTCGCCGCATTCGGATCGACCCCGGTGACGAGCGACGCCCTTGACGGCTGTCCCTGATCCTGAATTTCTTGCGCACGTCCGTCGGTCAGGCTGGACAATTCAAGCCCCAGCGTCTTCTGCACGACGGACTTGTGTTCGGGCGCGGTGTCCTTCTTGGTTTCGGTCTCGGCGACCTTCTCGTCTTCCTTGAGCCGGCCGACGGTGACCTTGAGGGTCTGTTCCTTGCCCTTGCGGATGACGACGACGTCGACTTCCTTGCCGACCGGCGTGTCGGCGACGATGCGCGGCAGGTCGCGCATCTCCTTGATGTCGTGGCCGTCGAACTTGATGACGACGTCGCCCGGCTGCAGGCCGGCGGGCTTTGCCGGCCCCTTGGGGTCGATGCCGGCGACCAGCGCGCCGCGCGGCGGCCCGATGTTCAGGCTCTCGGCGAGCGAATCGGTCACCTCCTGGATGCGCACGCCGAGCCAGCCGCGCCGGGCCTCGCCGTATTTCTGCAGCTGATCGATCACCGGGATGGCGCTGTCGGACGGAATGGCAAAGCCGATGCCGATCGAGCCGCCGGACGGCGATATGATCGCGGTATTGATGCCGATGACTTCGCCGTTGAGGTTGAACAGCGGGCCGCCGGAATTGCCGCGATTGATCGCCGCGTCGGTCTGAATGTAATTGTCGTACGGCCCCGAATTGATGTCGCGGTTGCGCGCCGAGACGATGCCGGCGGTCACCGTGCCGCCGAGGCTGAACGGGTTGCCGATGGCGATCACCCACTCGCCCAGCCGCAGCTTGTCGGAATCGCCGAACTTCACGAACTTGAGCGGCTTGTCGTAGTGCACGCGCAGCAGCGCCAGATCGCTCTTTGAATCCTTGCCGACCAGTTCGGCCTTGAGCTTGGTGCCGTCGTTGAGAATGACGCTGATCTCGTCGGCGCCGTCGATGACGTGATTGTTGGTGACGATCAGGCCGGACGGGTCGATGATGAAGCCCGAGCCCAGCGAGTTGATGCGGCGCGGCTCGGCGTCGCGTCATCGCCGTCCCGCCGCCCTCGCCGCGGTGGTGCTTGAAGAAATCCTGAAAGAATTTCTCCATCGGCGAGCCGGGCGGCAGATCGGGCACTTCGCCGATGCGCGGGTCGACCTTCTGCGAGGTGGACACGTTCACCACGGCGTCGATCACCTGCTCGGCAACGTCGGCGATGTTGTCCGGCCCGCGCGTCACGGTGGTCGCGGGCGGTGCAGCTAGCGGCAGCGGTGGCGGCAGCATGCGGCGTGCGGCAGCGGCAGAACGATGATCGCCGCCACGACCGCGGCGATCGCCGCGTCCGTCCGCACGAAGCGGGAGAGCTGGCGGAAGCAAAAACTGGCGAGGCATGGATGTCAGCGCTCCTGAACAGGGCTCATGCTGAGTTGGATTAAGTGCTCCCGGCCCGCTCGGGACGCAAGGGAGGAACCGGGCAATCCAGCCAACCGGCCAATCCAGCCATAAGGAACCGCGATTGGGGCGGAAAAGCGACTTGTGTTCAACCGCGCACCAACCAGACGATGGCGACGCCGATGAGCGCCGAGACCATACCGGCGATGCGCAATGCGCCGTCAGGCATGGCGAGGATGCCTTTCATGCCGCGTTTGGCAGCGAGGGGAAACGCCGCCAGGCAAATCCCCTCGATCGCGAAAACGTAGACCGAGCGCGGCGAGAAAATCCGACATCGCTGCGAGGCGGTGCTATTGCCGGTATCCGGTCCCAAGCTGCGCGAAGCTATTTGACCGGTGCCGTGGCTGCGGCGCGCGCATCCTGACCGCCGGATGCCGGCGCCGGTCGCGCCGGCATGGGCGTCGGGATGCGCCGGCGTCGGCGGCGATGCGCCGGCCTGCCACCGGCGCCTCGTCCCGACGGATCGCCGAAATAGCGGAAGAAGTTCGAATCCGGGCCGCAGCACCAGGTTCGTGTCGCCCTTTGGCATGCTCTTTTCATAAGCCTGCATGGAGCGATAGAACGCGAAAAATCCGGGATCCTGGCTGTACGCTTGGGCGAAGATGCCGTTGCGCTCGGCGTCGCCCTGGCCGCGGATCTGCTCCGACTGCTGATTGGCGTCCGCCATGATCACGGTCACGTCGCGGTCGGCCTTGGCGCGGATCGCCTGCGCCTTCTGGCTGCCCTCGGCGCGGAATTCGGCCGCCTCGCGCTGACGTTCGGTCTGCATGCGCTTATAGACGGCCTCGCTGTTCTGCTCCGGCAGGTCGGCGCGGCGGATGCGCACGTCGACCACATGAATGCCGAACTGCTGCGCATCATGATCGAGCTGATCGCGCATCCGCGCCATGAGCTCCTCGCGCTTGTTGCGCACCACATCGGTCAGCGTCGCCTCTCCGAGCACGCTGCGCAGCGTCGAATTGAGCAGGATTGCGAGCTGCGAACTGGCGCCGGCCGGGCCGACAGTCTGATAAAACTTCAGCGGATCGGTGATGCGGTAGCGCGCGAAAGCGTCGACCACGAGCCGCTCTCCGGCTTGGCCAGCACCCGCATTCGCATTGTCCCCGCTTGACGCAATGACCTCCTGCGCCGGCTGTTCGATGGTGAGGATGCGCTTGTCGATATCGATCACGCTGTCGATGAACGGCACTTTGACGTTGAGCCCAGGCTGGGTGATGACGCGCACCGGCTTGCCGAGCCGGACCACCAGCGCCTGACTGGTCTGGTACACGGTGAAGAACGTGCCGTAGCCGACGACGACGGCAATGAGGAGAATGACGGCGATGGCGCCGCCGGTAAGGCTCAATCTCATGGTTTGCCTCCCGTCGGCGGCGTTGCCGCGTGCCGGCGGCTTGCCGAGTTCGTTGAGCGGCAGATAAGGCACGACGCCCGGTCCCTTGCGCGCCGGTATCGATGATCGTCTTGTCGGCGCCGCCAAGAACGCGCTCCATGGTCTCGAGATACATGCGCTCGCGGGTTACGTCGGGCGCCTTCTTGTACTGATCGTAGATTTGCAGGAAGCGCGAGGTCTGGCCCTTGGCGTCAGCGACAGTCTGCGAGCGATAAGCTTCGGCGTCCTGGATGATCTTGGAGGCGCGGCCCTTAGCCTCCGGCACCACGCGATTGGCGTAAGTCTGCGCCTCGTTCTGCAGGCGCTCCAGATCCGAGCGCGCCGCCTGCACGTCGCGGAAGGCGTCGATGACCTGGGCCGGCGGATCGACTTTCTGCAGCTGGACCTGCTGCACTTGGATGCCGGCGCCGTAACTGTCGAGGATCTTTTGCAGCAGCACCTGCACCGCCGTCTCGATCTTCTGCCGCGCGCCGGTGAGGATCGGCTGGATGTTCGATTGCCCGATCACCTCGCGCATGGCGCTTTCGGCCACCGCCTTCACGGTGCCTTCGGGATTCTGGATGTTGAAAAGATAATCGCCGACCTTGGTCGGATCGATCTTCCACAGCACCGAGAAATCGACGTCGACGATATTCTCGTCGCCGGTGAGCATCAGGCTTTCTTCCGGCACGTCGCGTTTCGCCGGTCGCGCGTCTCAGACGCATGCCGATGTCGGTCTTATTCACGCGCAGCGCCGGCGGGGTGAGCGCGGTCTCGATCGGATAGGGAAGGTGATAATTAAGTCCCGGCTGCACCTCGCGCACGTATTTGCCGAAGCGGAGCACCACGCCGAGCTCGTCGGGCTCGACGCGAAAGAAGCCGGAAAAGCCCCACAGCGCCACGGCGGCGAGCGCGATCAGCGCGATGCCGCGGCCGCCGAAATTTCCCGGCAGGAAGCGGCGCAACCTATCCTGACTGCGGCGAAGGAATTCTTCCAGATCGGGCGGACGCGGGCCTTGCTGTTGCGGACCCGAGCCCCAAGGTCCCCGCGGCCCCGAACTCCACGGGCCGCCGGGCTGATTGCTCCACGGCATCAATTCTCTCCTGAACGCCGGCGAGCCGGCGCTGCGCCGCCCCCAGCTTCGGGGGATATAGGGGAGTGGGCAGGCCGTTGCAACGCAAAGCCTTTTGCGCTGCCGCGGCGGGTCGAATTCTCAATCCCGCCCCGTGGCTTGCGCGGCGGCGGCAGGCACGCCGCCCGCGACGCGCTGGTAACTCACGAATGCAAAGCCGGCATCGTCCTCCGCGCCGGCTTCATGCTCGCTACGTCCGATTTCGCGCCAGAGTTTCGCGTCAATTGCCGGAAAGCGCACATCGCCCTCGGCGCGCATGTGCATTTCGGTAATGGCGAGGCCCGTGGCTTGTGGCATGGCCTGGGCATAAATATCGGCGCCCCCGGCGACAACGATCGCGTCCGCACCCCGCCGCAGCGCATCGCCGCGCGCCGTCGTCAACGCTGCATCGAGGCTCGGCGCCACCACGATGCCCAGCGCAGCGAAGGTACGGTCGCGGCTCACCACGATCGTGGTGCGGCCTTTAAGCGGCTTGCCGATCGACAGGTAGGTCTTGCGCCCCATGACCACCGGCTTGCCCATGGTCAGCGCGCGGAAATGCGCCATGTCCGACTTGAGCCGCCACGGCAGCGCATTGCCGCGGCCGATGACGCCGTTCTCGGCGACGGCGGCGACGAGAGTGATATCCATGTGATCTACCGAACGAGAGCCGCCTTTCGGCTCGGCGCGAGTGCTTGTATTTCAACGCTAATCCATACAGATACGTCACTTGCTTCCGCTTTGGCCAGAGATGACGCCGACCAATCCCGACGAAGCTGCACGTCGCTCTGCGACGGATTTTGCGCGCCATCTCATCCCCAGCTGGAAGGCGGCGCTCGGAACGGAGCTTTTGGGTGTCTATCTCATCGGCAGCTTGGCCCATGGCGGCTTCAGCCGGCGATACAGCGACATCGATACTGCAGTGATCACCGAGGCCGGGCTTTCGCCATTGCTGATTGATCGGGTGTGCAGCGAGGCCGGCGCGCTTTCGTCGAATTGGGGTCCAAAGATTTCCGTGTTTTGGACCGACCGGCGCTTCAGCATCGGCCGATTTCCTCTGCTCGATCGCATCGACTATCTCGATCGTTCGGTTATTTTGACGGAGCGTGAACATGTGCGGCCGGCGCGGCCCACGCTCGGCGAGATTCGCGCCTACCTGCGCGGCGCACCATTTGCAAATTGGGCCAATCGCGCCCGGCAGTTCGCCGCCGCCTCGACGCTCGACCCAAATGACCGCAAGGGATATTTGCGCACGCTGCTCTATCCCGCGCGCTTCTGCTACAGTTACATGGCCGGCTTGATGGGCTCGAGCGACGACGCGGTTGCGTATCTGCGCGAGCAAGCGCCGGCGGGGCTCGATCTGATGTCGATCGAACAAGCACTGCAATGCCGCCGCGACGCCGCCGATCCCGATCCGCTGTTTGCGTTGCGAAATATCATGCCCGCGCAGGTCGCCGCCGGCGCCGCGCTCTTCGGGGATTAGCATCACACCGCGACCGCGGCCTTGATGTGCGGATGCGGGTCGTAGCCTTCGAGGGCAAAATCCTCGTAACGCAGCGCGAACAGATCCTTCGCCGCCGGATTGATCGTGAGTGTCGGCAGCGGGCGCGGCTGTCGCGTGAGCTGCAAGCGCGCCTGTTCGAGGTGGTTCAGATAAAGGTGCGCGTCGCCGAAGCTGTGAATGAACGTGCCGGGTTTAAGTCCGCTCACGTGGGCGACCGCGAGCGTGAGCAGCGCATAGGAGGCGATGTTGAACGGCACGCCGAAGAAAACGTCGGCCGAGCGCTGATAGAGCTGGCAGGACAGGCGGCCTGCGGCGACGTAGAATTGAAACAGGCAGTGGCATGGCGAGAGCGCCATCTTCGGCATGTCAGCCGGATTCCAGGCGGTAACGATGATGCGGCGCGAGTCCGGATCGCGCCGGATAGCATCGATTGCGTTCTTCATCTGGTCGATATGAGTGCCGTCCGGCGCCGGCCAGGACCGCCATTGGCGGCCATAGATCGGGCCGAGGTCGCCGTGCTCGTCGGCCCAATCGTCCCAGATCGAGACGCCGTGCTCGTTGAGATATTTGACGTTGGTGTCGCCGCGCAGAAACCAGAGCAGCTCGTAGATGATGGACTTGACGTGCAGCTTCTTCGTCGTGACCAGCGGAAAGCCGCGGGACAAGTCGAAACGCATCTGATGGCCGAAGATCGAGCGCGTGCCCACGCCGGTGCGGTCGCGCTTTTCCACGCCCTCTTCGAGCACGCGTTCCATAAGGTCGAGATATTGGCGCATCGGTCTGGTTCGCTCTTCCGCCGAGTTGGCGCGATTCTAACGCCAAATGAGGCGCGCACGAAGCGCGCGCAAGATCGCGGTGGATAGCGGTCCTGCCGGCCGCCTTAGAGGACATCCAGCACGGTTTGGCCCAGTCCGTCGACCGCGAACACCGCGCGCTCGCCGCTCGCAATCGACACCGTCGGAATGAGACTGCCGGTGATGACCACCATGCCCGCATTCAGATCCCGTCCGCGTTCGGCCAGATGATTGGCAAGCCAGGCGAGCGTCGCGCAAGGATCCTCGGCCCTGCCCTCGCCCGCGGCTTTGCCGTTTAGGGTCAAACGCCCGGCGATGCCGACGAGCGCGGTGAACGGGATGGTCTTGGGCGTGCCGACGACAACGCCGCCGTTCCAACAATTCTCGACGATCAGCGATGAAGCCTCGGTCTGCGCGTAATCCGCATGACGATCCTCGATCAGTTCGAACGCGGGCATCGCCGCTGCGATAGCCGGCGCGACCGCCTCGCGTGTCCACGGCGCGCCGGAGGCCGGCAAATCGGCGCCAAGTTGCAGCGCAATTTCGCTTTCAATGCGCAAGTTGACAAAATCGCCTGTCCGCAATGTGGCCGGCGAGGCATGGATCGTGCGCGCAAAGATCGCCCCGCCGCAGGGATGGGCGATGCCCATCAATTGCTGCATCACTTTCGTGGTGGTGGCGATCTTGGCGCCGGCCACCGCGCCATAGAGCGGCTCCGCCAAGCGGTAATAAGCCTCCTGCGCGGCGTAGGCCTCGGCGATTGATGCTGGGCGCAACTCGGCCGGCAGGTTGCAATAGGGCTGCCGCCGTTGCCGCGCGTCCCACATCCATTGCGCCATCGCGTTTGGACGATCGCCGTTGTCCATGAGTTCCTGTTTCAATGACGTCCTGTTTCAATCCTGCCGGGTTCACATCTGCTGATCTTGCGGGCCCGCGCCGGCGGAGTCCATGAGCGCCCAGATGAAGGCCTTCGCACGCGCGTAGATCTCCGGCGCTTCGCTCGCGCGCGGCCCGCCGATGGCAAGAGTGAGCCCGGCGCCGTGCCTTGCCCGCTGCACGCGGAGCCAAAGCGCGGCGTGCTTGAGCGCATCGGCGTTGCCGAGCCGCCCAATCAGCAGCGGCTTGCGGTAACGATGCGCCAGTTCGCTTGCAAGCGTCGTCCCCGCGGAGGCCTTAAGGCCGCCGGCATCGACGACGATCAAGCACGCATCCGCATCGCGCACGTTCCATTCGGTCCGCTGTGCCGGATCGGCGAGTGGCGTCTCCTGCAAATTCGGGTATTTCGCCAGCAGTCCCGGCGGATCCGGGAAATCCTCAGCCCAGCCGCCCTGCGGACACCAGCCGCCATAGGGGATGCCGCGCGCGACCGCCATGTCGAGCACCGCCCGATCGACCCCGGATTGACCGCCAGAGATGAGCCTCATGAGCCTTTGCATGCCCTTTTTTCGGTAACCTTTTGCGCCTATATTCCATGCGCCGGCGCAAGCCGGCTATGGCGATAAATGGCCGTCGTAATAAACCTTTCGGACCCGGGGGCAGTACCCGGCGACTCCACCATTTTCCGGAAGACGGACGGACGGATGACGGACGACAGAATGACGTGCTTCCATCTGTCATTCCGCCTTACTGTCCTTTGTCCTCCACTTACGGGGTCGAAATAGGATCGACGAGGGCGTAAAGGGCGTGCTTTTGCCCGGCATGGTTCCGGCGTTATCGGGCCAAATTCATAGTTGCCAACGACAACTATGCTCCGGTTGCTCTGGCTGCGTAAGCAGCTCGAAAGACCGACTTAAAGCCCTGGCGGGTTAAGCTCCGTCAGGCGGGGTTCGGAGGCACCTGGCAACAGAAGCCTCCACTTTCCAGCCGACAGAGGACGGACGACAGAGGACAGAATCAGTCTGGACCTCTATCATTGACCCACCTATCTGTCATCTGCGTCGTCATCCGTTGATCTGCCATGTCCGAAGATCACATCCGCTACGATCTGCTCGCCCAAGCCGCCTTGCGCGGGGTGGTGCGCACCGTGTTGGCGGATGCCGCCAAGAACGGCCTGCCGGGCGAGCATCATTTCAAGATTACCTTCGCCACCGGCGGCGCCCGGCGTCCGCCTCTCCGAGCGGATGCGCGCGCAATATCCGCAAGCGATGACCATCATCCTGCAGCACCAGTTCTGGGATCTGGCCGTGCGCGACGAAGCCTTCGATGTCGGCCTGTCGTTCGGCGGCGTCGCGCGAAAAGCTGACGGTGCCGTTCGACGCGGTGACCGCGTTCTTCGATCCGGCGGTGCAATTCGGCTTCCAGTTCGAGACCGGCCGAGGCCGCGCCGGCAGGCGAAGCGGGCGCGCCGCCAAAGCGCCCGAACAGCCGGCCGGCCGCTTGCCCAGTCCGCCGCCGAAACGAAAAAGGCCGATGCCGTGCCGGCCCCTGACGGCCAGCAAGAGACGCCGACCGGCGGGGCGCCGAGGTCGTCAGTCTCGACCGGTTCAGGAAGAAATGAGGACGGAAGACAGATGCGGCGGAAGAGCGGAGGACGGAGCGAAAACCGATTCCTCCATCGGCCGCTCGCGTCACTCGGGATCGGTCCCTGCGGTACCCGCACCGAAACCGATTCTTTCGGTCCTATCGAAGTGCCGGCCGATCGTTACTGGGGCGCGCAGACCGAGCGTTCGCGCAACAATTTCCGCATCGGCGAGGAACGCATGCCGCGCCCGCTGATCGCGGCGCTCGCCATCGTCAAGCGCGCGGCGGCGGAAACCAATCTCGAGCTGGGATCGCTCGACGCGCGGCGCGCCAAGGCGATCTGCAGGCGGCGCAGGAAATCATCGACGGCAAGCTCGACGACCAATTTCCGCTTTCGGTCTGGCAGACCGGCTCCGGCACCCAGACCAACATGAACGTCAACGAGGTGATCGCCAACCGCGCCAACGAAATGCTCGGCGGCAAGCTGGGCGCCAAATCGCCGATCCATCCCAACGACCACGTCAACATGAGCCAGTCGTCGAACGACTGCTTTCCGACCGCCATGCACATCGCGGCGGCGCAGGAAATCGTGCAGCGGCTCCTCCCGGCGCTGACGCATCTGCAGGCGGCGCTCGAGGCGAGGACCAAGGCATTTGCTTCGCATCGTCAAGATCGGCCGCACGCACACGCAGGACGCAACGCCGCTCACGCTCGGCCAGGAATTTTCCGGCTACGCGGCGCAGGTGACGTCGGGCATCGCGCGCGTCAAAACTGGGGCTCAAGGAGCTTTATCCGCTGGCGCAGGGCGGCACCGCGGTCGGCACCGGGCTCAACGCCAAGCGCCAATTCGCCAAGCTGTTTGCCAAGAAAGTCGCTTCGCTCACCGGGCTGCCGTTCGTCAGCGCGCCGAACAAATTCGAGGCGCTGGCCTCGCACGGCGCGCTCGCCTTCGCCCACGGCGCGCTCGACGCGCTCGCCGCCGATCTGTTCAAGATCGCCAACGACATCCGCTTTCTCGGCTCCGGTCCGCGCTCGGGCTTTGGCGAATTGATCCTGCCGGAGAACGAGCCGGGCTCCTCGATCATGCCCGGCAAGGTCAACCCGACCCAGTGCGAGGCCCTCACCATGGTCTGCTGCCGGGTGTTCGGCAACCAAACCACGATCACGGTGGCGGCGAGCCAAGGCCATTTCGAGCTTAACGTGTTCAAGCCGGTGATCGCCTATGCGGCGCTGCAATCGATCCGGCTCCTTGCCGACGCAGCGAACTCGTTCACCGACCATTGCGTGACCGGCATCCGCGCCAACGAGCCGCGCATCCGTGAATTGATGCAGAACTCGCTGATGCTGGTCACCGCGCTGGCGCCGCGTATCGGCTACGACAAGGCGGCGCAGATCGCCAAGGCGGCGCACAAGAACGGCACCACGCTGCGGGAGGAAGCGGTCAAGCTTGGCTATGTTTCGGCTGAGGAATTCGACCGCCTGGTGCAGCCGCGGCGCATGACGCGGCCGGAGCCGTGATTGCAGAGATGGCGAAGGCGCGCATTCATAAATCGCGACCTGCGTAATCGTCGAGCACAGCACATTCCGATCAGGTTGATTTATAAAAACTTAGAGGCCGCGGTGTGGAGTGAATCAAGTCAATGAGCCAGCGGAAACTGGGCTTTCTTTGCGGGCCGTGGTTTGCAGGTAGCCCCACACAGAGAGAACAGCGAGAGAGGGTCCCCCCTCTCCGTGCCCGCGGCAGCCTCCAGTGCCTCATCGCAAGCCGTGTCGGTGAGGATTTCTTCGTCAGTCTCGTCGAGCTTGGCAGTGGTGGTGCTAATATCGTCCACAGGGAGTGCTCCACGTCGCTTTGCCGCAGTCGCCAGTCAACAGCAATGATGAATGAAGATGAAGTGGCGGCGACAGCCACATTCGACCACGCCGTTCTCGGCATGCATAGTCTCATTCTTCGCCATCAGCCGGCCCGGGCCGACATTGCGGCAGGGGACTGGTTGACGCGGATACAGGCGGCTACCGCAGAGCGCAATGACCCTTTTCCGATGCAAGCATGACGGCGTAATTATTCCAGACCAAGCGGGCCAGGATGGCCCCGGGCAACAGCATCTGGTCTACCGTCGAGCCTCACATGGGCCCCATCGTCAATCTTCGCACCGCGCGCAAACAGGCCAAACGGCGTCGGGCCGAGCAAGAGGCGGCGCAAAACCGCCTTGCTCATGGACGTTCGAAAGCCGAAAAAGCGCTGCAGCGGACACAGAGCGAGAATGCCCGCGAGAGATCTCGACCGTCACCGCATCGAAAGGAAAGACGGGCCATGAAATCGCCGGTCATCAAGCGCTCGATTGTCATCGCCGGACACAAGACGAGCGTCAGTCTTGAGGACGCGTTCTGGAAAGGGCTGAAGGATATCGCGCTGGCGCGCCACATGACCTTGTCCGACCTGGTAGCATCGATCGACTACGGATCGCCGGCACCGCAATTTGTCGTCGGCCATCCGGCTGTTCGTGCTCGACCATTTTCAGGCGCGGACCGACGTCCGCGCCGATGGCGGACATCGCGAGGGCGCGGAGACGACCCATGCGATGATGGCGGCGGCGCCGGCCGCGGTGCCGTCGGTGTTGCGGCCGGAATAGTCGATCGCAGCGCCAACGCTGAGAGCATGATTCGGAAAAAGCCCGCCCTTGGACCTTGATCCGAGGGTGGAAACCGGTTTTCCGGAAAGATCATGCTCCACGCATCAAGGATGGCGCCCAATCGATTCAATCTGAAGCGATTGTGCTCTAATCGGCGGGAGGCACGCTCTGACCCGCCGGGTGCGGGATGGGCCGGCGCGGATTCGGCTGCGCTGCACCCGTGGCGGCAGGGCTGTTGCGGGCGCGCGGTCCGCTCGGTCCGATCACCGGCGGAGCCGGGACGAGCGATGGCGCAGCCGGCGGCGGCTGCAAGCGCTCGATGCCGCGTCCGCCGGTCAGGGGGCGCCGCCAACAGGTTCGGCGTTATCGCCGATTCGACCATCGTGCCGGGCGAGACGAGCGCACGTCCGGCGCGGCCGGATGGGCATCCTGCCCGGCCGCGCCTTCACGCTCGGCCGGCCTCGATCAATTCGATACGGCGGGTCTGCAACTCGGCGGCACTCAGCGAAAGCCAGCTGCTGAGTGCGGAGATGATCGAGCGTGCGTTGCGGGGACGCGAGCGGACCTTTGACATTGACTGAAAGCTCAGGCCGCGTCGGCGATCAACGCATTGGCGGGCGAAGCTTCGGAGAGCGTCATGCGCATATCGATCGCGGCACTGCCGAGATCGATGGCGCCGCTCAGCGCAAGCTGGGCCCCATCCGCACCCTGCAGAGTCACATGGTTCAGATTGATCGCTCCTGAATCCAGCGCCGACGGCCGCATCGCTTTGAGGCACGGTAAGATGGCCATTCGCCAGCGCGGCGTTCACGGCGCCTCGCACCTTGCCCATATCGATCGGGCCAGTCTGACCGGCGGCCTGCCTGGCGGCAGCGAACGCCGCCGCATCCAGTCCGGCGAACTGCACATCCTTGAACGTCGCCGTCGCATTGCCCTGCAGCGAGCCGATGAGCGCAGCCGGACTGGCACCGAAGCCGTCGGTCGAAAGCTGCAAGCGTCAACCGCCCAGTCGTGACATTCATAGCCGGGCCCAGAAACGTTGCGGCGGCGGCATCGGCAAGATCGAGCGCGACGTGAGCAGCAAGCCCATCCGGATTGCGGTTGGAACGCCAGCGAGCCGCTCACGCGCCCGCCGGCAAAGCCGCCGTCGATATTATCCAGGAAATCGCCGGAGGGACCGAAACGCGCAATCGCCCTTGAAGTCGCGTCGCGACCAAAGCGGGCGTAAACGCTGCGCGATCGAACTTGAAGGTCACGGCGCCGTTGATCGCCGTGAACGCGCCGGCGCCGATCCGCTCACTTGACCAAAGCGCGCCGGTGTCCGGTGCATTGGTCGGCAGCCCGAGCAACATCGCCGTGACGCTTGCGGCATCGACATCGTCCGCTTCGATGTCGCCGTCGATGCCGATCGGGCTTGCCCAATCGACGGCGATGTGTCCCGTCACCGAACTCTTGCCGACGGTCGCGGCGATTTGGGTGAACGAGAGTTTCGCCGCCGTCCACCGCCACTTCGGCGCGCGCGGAGACCGGAACCGCGATGCCAGGCTGCCCGGTCATCGCCTGGTGCAGCGGCCGCAGATCGCCCGCTGCCGCCTGCAATTGCAACTTGCCCGAAGGGCGCGCGATCGCCGGTCAAGCGCAATGCTGCCGGCAATTGTGGAATCGAGACCGCTGGTCGCGACTTTGCCGTCGACGTGAATATCTCCGTTCACCGGCCCCGTCGGCCGAAAGCGTGAGCTGGCCGGGCAGTTGATCGACCGCCAGCACACGATCGAGGCCGAGCAGCGCCACCAGCGCCGTGCCGTCATCGGCATCGATGCGGCCGTCGATGTGCACGGTGGCGGCGCCGAGATGCGCCGGTTCGCCGCTCGCCTTGCCGTCGACGACAACGCGCATCGCCGCCAAATCGCCGTTGACCTGAAGTTCGGCGGTGCTGCCGGCGTCGCTGCCGACTGCGCAACGCTGAGCACCGCATGCACTTTCGCCGGCGCCAGCCGGGCGGCGACCCGGCGCAGCGAATCCGCTTCCTGCGGCATCAGCTTGGCCGCCATGTCGCTGACGCCGTCCAGCGCGCTGGCGTTGAGATCGAACGTCATCTGCCCGCGCGGCTGCGACGATAATTCGTCGATCCGTCCGCTGATATCGAGCTTGGCCCCGGCCAAGTCGCCGACCGACAGGCGGTCGATCTGCAGCTTGCCGGCATTGAACTTGACCTGGGCGTTGACCGCTTGCGCGTCGACGCCGGCGAACGTCGCCTTGTCGATGTCGAGACGGAGGCGTGGCTTCCTGCGGCAGCGCAAATCCTTCGTGCCGCCCGCCGACTTGGCGAATGCGGAGAGCGCGTCGAGATCGAGTTCGCCCGGCGCGCAGTTCGGCATCGAGCCGGGCCGGACGCTTGCCGGCAGGCCAATCATAGGCGAGCCGTCCCTCGATTTTCTCCTGATCGAGGGACGCCGTCGAGCCGCTCGACCGCCATGCGGTCGCTGGCGATGGTCACGTCGCCCTGCGCGCTGAAAGTCCTGGCTTCCGCCGGAAGCGCGGTTGCCGCCGCGGCCGTCCAGCCATTTCAACAAGCATCTCGAAATCGGCCGAGGCCAGCGTCGCCGGACCGCTGAACGCGAAGCCCTGCGCGGCGCCGGCGAGCCGGCCGCTCAGCTTCACGTCCGTCACGCCCGGCGCATGGAATTCAAGTTTGTCCAGGCTCCATCCGCCCCGGTCGTAATTCAGATTGCCTTGCAGCGATTCGATGGTCGTGCCGCCGATCGTGAGCGCGTCGACGCTCAAACCGATCTGCGCCGGCATCGGCGGCTTAGCCGCCGCCACGAAAGCCTTGCAGGAAGCTCTTGAGCACGACGAGCGGCGGACGGTCGGTCACTTCAGGAGCGGCGAGCGCACGATCGACATCGATCTGCATCGCCGCGACCTTGCCGGCGAGATGCGGATGCATGCCGAAGGTCAGATCGGCCGCTGCCGGTGAAATTGATGGCGCGTTCCTCCGGCCCGTAGCGGAACGCCAAATTCCGCATCGAAGCCGACGCGGGCGTTGCCCGGATCGCGCCGGTGGCGCGCCAAGGTTCACTCACCACCCGCTTGCCGTTCGCCAGCGCGGCGCCGACCGGCCGCGCCAATGCCAGCGTGCCGTCGAATTGCGGAACGCCGTGCGCGAAAGTGAGCGTGCCGTCGAACTCGTCGTCAGCGGAATATTGGACGGATCGATGCCGAGCCTGATCTTGATGCCGCCGCGCTCCGCTGCGCTGCCCGAGATCCGATAGCCGTAAAGCTCGTCGCCGAAGACCGCGGCGCCTTGGCCGTTGAACGGCCCGGCGAACGAGGCGATGTCGCCATTGAACCAAAGCTTCTGCAGAACGAGCCGCGAGCCCGACGCCGCGTCGGTAAGCGTCACGCGGCCGTCGTCGACGCTGAAGTGCGAGATCGAGAGCGCTTGCGGATGAAACGACGGCGACAGCGCCGGCAGTTCGATGGCGCCGGAACGGTCGAGCGCGAGGCTGATCTGCGGCCCGATGAGGTGCGCCTCGGATGGCCTGCACCTTGCCGCGAAGGAGCGGGCCGAGCGACAGTTCGAGCTTGAGCGTGCCGGCGCGCAATTGCGCCGGCTGCCCCGCTGCGCCGACGTCGACATCGCGCAGCGTGATGACCGGCGACGGCAAAAGCGCGCGTCGATCGCCCCGTTGACGCGCACGTTCAAGCCGGTGAGCCGGCTCGCCTCCGCCTCGATGGGAGCGCGGTAGTGATTCCAATCGACGACGAGCGGCGCCACCAGCGCCGAACGAGCGCCAGAATGATCGCGATTGCCAGTCCGAGCAGCGTCGTCTGCACGGCGCCTCCGAGCGTCCTTCGATCTTTTCTACGAACTCCGCCTGCGCTTCCGCCTAAAGCCTAAAGCAGGCTGCCGGTTTTTGCACGTCATTCGCAGCGTGTCGGCTGCGTTCAGGGCTATTCTGTGTCCCCGGCCCGGCCGCTTATCAGAGGCTGACGATCTTGCCCGGATTGAGGATGTCGAGCGGGTCGAGCGCGCTTTTGATCGCCCGCATGGCGGCGAGCGCAGGCTCGCCATACTCGGCCAGAAGATATTTCATCTTGCCCTGGCCGACGCCGTGCTCGCCGGTGCAGGTGCCGTCCATGGCGAGCGCGCGCTCGACCAGGCGCTCCACGAATCGCTTGGCGCGCGACCACCTCGTCGGCTATCGTCGATGTCCACCAGCAGTGTCGAGATGAAAGTTGCCGTCGCCGACATGGCCGACGATCGGCGCCACAGATCTGCTCTCGGCGATATCGCGCTGGGTCTCGACCACGCATTCGGCCAGCCGCGAGATCGGCACGCAGACGTCGGTGGCGACGATCTGCGCGCCGGGCCGCAGCGCCTTGCACGACAGCGCGCGTGATGGCGCGCCTCCCACAGCCGGCTGCGGTCCTCCTGCCGCGTCGCCCATTCGAACGGACCGCCGCCGAACTCGCCGGCGATTTCGCCGAAGCGCTCCGACTGCTCGGCGACGCCCGCCTCCGTGCCGTGGAATTCGACGAACAGCATCGGCGTCTCGGGCAGGCCGAGCTTGGAATGCAGATTGACCGCCCGCACCTGCAGCGCGTCGAGCAGTTCGATCCGCGCCACCGGAATGCCGGACTGGATGGTCAGGATGGTGGCGCGGCAGCACGCCTCGACCGAGGGAAACGGGCACACGCCGCCGGATATCGCCTCCGGAATGCCGGCGAGCTTGAGCGTGAGCTCGGTGATGATGCCGAGCGTGCCCTCCGAGCCGACCATCAAGCCGCGTCAGATCGTAGCCCGCCGAGGATTTCTTGGCGCGCCGCGCCGTCGTCATCACCTCGCCGTTGGCGAGCACGGCTTTGAGCGCCAGCACGTTGTCCTTCATGGTGCCGTAGCGCACCGCGTTGGTGCCGGAGCGCGGGTCGCCGCCATGCCGCCGAGCGAGGCGTCGGCGCCCGGATCGATCGGAAAGAACACGCCCTGATCGCGGAGTTGCTCGTTGAGCTGCTTGCGCGTGATGCCGGGCTCGATCGACGCAATCGAGGTCCTCGGCGTGCACCGCGAGCACGCGGTTCATGTCGCGGAAATCGAGGCAGATGCCGCCGCGCGGCGCGTTGACCTGGCCTTCGAGCGAGGTGCCGGTGCCGAACGCGATCACCGGCACGCGCGCGGCCGCGCACAGCCGCACCACCTCCTGCACGTCTTCCGTCGCCTGCGGGAACACCACCGCGTCCGGCGGCTGGTTGTCGATCCAGGTCGACCGTATTGCCGTGCTGCGCGCGCACCGCTTGCGAGGTGACCAGCCGGTTGCCGAACTTCTGCGCGAGCTTGGCGATCACGGCCTCGGCGGCCTTGCCGGTCGCACCGCTCCCGCGCGTTACCTCCGCTAATACCATCGTCGATCCTTTTGTTGCACCGAACGTGGCGATTTGCGGCGCGCGCGGTCAAGGAGGTTGGTGCCGGCGGCGCCAACGCCCTGCGGCCGATCATGAGATGTTAACCTTCGGCCGCAGGCTGCGCGCTATTGACCTCGGAGAACTCGACCTTTAGCGGCTGCATAAGACGAAATCGCTGCCGGAAGACAGCAGGCCATGTTCGACCGCCACATGCTTAGCCGCAACGACCTCGCGCCCCCGTTCTTTTCGCCTTTCGTCTCCTCGGTGATGCGGGTCGAGCCGGCCTGGATCGACTATAACGGCCATCTCAACATGGCCTATTACAATGTGCTGTTCGACCGTGCCGTCGACGAGGTCTATGAGGTACTCGGCCTCGGCCTGAGTTACGTCGAGACCACGAAGCACTCCACCTTCACCGCCGAAGTGCATGTGCGCTATCTGCGCGAGCTTCTGGTCGATACGCCGGTGCGCGTCACCTTCCAGCTGCTCGGCTTCGACTCACAAGCGCATGCACTATTTCGAGCAGCTTTTTCACGCCGAGGAAGGCTGGCTGTCGGCCACGTCGGAGAACATGGCGCTCAATGTGAATATGGCCGCCAAGAAGACGGCGGCCTTTCCCGACCACGTCGATGGAGCGGCTTTCGCTGATGAAGGCCGCGCATGACCTTCTGCCGCTGCCGCAAGGCGCCGGCCGGCGGATCGCGATGGCGAAGGCGTAATCGCTTCGCGCCCGACCCATCATTATTCGGCAAGTCAGCAGACCCCCACCGATCCTCCGCCTTCAGGGGAAGAAGAGCAAGCGGCTTTCGCGGCGTTTCTGCTCTCAACGACGCCGACTTCTTTTTCCTCCCCCTGAAAGCGGGAGGATCAAGGTGGGGGTCGCGGGCCGCTCGGATGAGTTCGAGGTCGGGCGGTGCCGGGCGGCGAGCAATTAGACGCGGATCGTCCTTGGATTTGTTCGCGTCGGACATCAGTTTCCACATCGCGGTGCCGCAGTTCACGATGTGCTCCTTTTGGCAGTGCTCGCAGCGATAAGTGCGCATGTCGTCGCCGGTCATCGTGAACTTTTCCACCAGGACCATTTCCCGGCCGCATTGCGGGCATTGCGTCAGCGACAGCGGCCCCGCGGGTTGCGGCTGAAGATCGCGCTGAATGAGAACGGCCATTTCACCTGAAATTCTCCTCCCGGAGAGCTACGGGACTAATGCCGATCGCACTTCATATTGACCGTCACCCTGAGCTGCTCGCCGACCCAATCGCCGAGCCCCGAGGGGGACGGCCGAGGCGCGGATGCTCATCCTCCGAGGGCCGCTCGCCGCCCCCTGAAATCCGAGGACATGAGCGTCCGATTGACAGCGTGACGTCTTTGCCGCGCGTCGCGGCGGCTGAAATCCGGAGTCTGTTCCGATGACATCTTCACGCGTCACCATCCGCGAGCACCGGATCCCGAGCGCGGACGCCAAACCCTACATCGCCGTGGAGGGACCGGACGGCGCGCTGTGGTTCTGCGAGAGCGGCGCCGCGAAGATCGGCCGCTTCGATCCGGACCGCGCGACCTTCACCGAGTTCGCGCTCGCCGCCAAGACCGCGACGCCGATCGGCATCGCCGCCGGCGCCGACGGCAATCTGTGGTTCTGCGAAAAGGCCGTCAACCGGATCGGCCGCATCACGCCGCGCGGCGAGATCGCCGAGTTTCACACTCCCCTCGCCCTATGCCGGCCCGGACGGCATCGCGCTCGGCCCCGACGGCAATGTGTGGTTCTCCGAGTCCGAGATCAGCAAGATCGGCCGCATCACGCCGGACGGCGAGATCACCGAATTCGGCGACGGCATCAGCGTTCGGCGCGCGGCCGCTGTCGATCGTGGTGCGCGACGGCGCGCTGTGGTTTTCCGAAGCCGCCGGCAACCGCATCGGCCGCATCACCATCGGACGGCAAGGTCACCGAGTTTCCGATCCCGAGCCATGACAGCCAGCCGCGCGCCATGGCCGCGCATCCCGACGGCTCGATCTGGTTCGTCGAGACCTCGACCAACGCACTCGGCCGCATCGACCGCGATGGCCGCATCACCGAGCACAAGGTGCCGACGCCGAACTCCTCGCTGCGCGGCGTCGCCGTCGGCGCCGACGGCGACCTCTGGTACACGGCCAACGCCGCCAACAAGATCGGCCGCATGGCGCCCGACGGCAGCGTGCGCGGCGAATACGACATCCCGACGCCGCAAAGCGGCGCCCGCTGCATCACCGCGCTTCGCCGACGGCCGCCTGTTCTTCACCCAATACGACGCCGGGCTGATCGGGGAAGTGGTGATCGGCTGATCAGGAGCGGCGCTGCTGCGGCAGGAACTTCGATGTTGCGGTGCCGGCCCGCGACCCCCTCCTGATCCTCCCCCTTTCAGGGGGAGGAAAAGTAGCTCGCTACGCGGCTCGTGCAGACGACACAATTAGACGAAGCGGTGCCGCGATCTCTTCCTCCCCCTGAAAGGGGGAGGATAGGTGGGGGTCTGCAAACTCGCCGCTTCCGCCGACGCCACCTCGTAAAAGCCATGCGCAAATGCCATGTTCGGCTATGAGAATCACCGGCAAGGCGCCGCTTGGCTGAAGCCTTGGCTGACCCGCTGAAGCGTCAATTCGAGCCTGCCGAACCGCCGGCCCCTGCGCCGGGCGGCATTGCCGCGCGGGCGCGCGCGGCGGCGGGCGGCGGCGCGTCCTATCTCGCCGGGCTCAACGCGGAGCAGCGGCTTGCGGTGGAGACGCTCGACGGCCCGGTGCTGGTGCTGGCCGGCGCCGGCACCGGCAAGACCCGCGTGCTCACCGTGCGCATCGCCCACATTCTGGCGACCGGCCGCGCCCGCCCGGGCGAAATCCTCGCCGTCACCTTCACCAACAAGGCGGCGCGCGAGATGAAGGCGCGCGTCGGCGACATCGTCGGCCACGTGGTCGAGGGCATGCCGTGGCTCGGCACCTTCCACTCGATCGGCGTGAAGATCCTGCGCCGCCACGCCGAGCTGGTGGGGCTCAAGACCGACTTCACCATCCTCGATGTCGACGACCAGATCAGGCTGCTCAAGCAGCTGCTCGAAGCCGAGAACATCGACGAGAAGCGCTGGCCGGCGCGCGTGCTGGCGATGCTGATCGACGGCTGGAAGAACCGCGGGCTCACGCCCGAGCAGATGCCGTCCGGCGAAGCCGTCGGCCTTCGCCAACGGCAAGGGGCTCGAAACTCTACAAGGCCTATCAGGAGCGGCTGAAAATTCTCAACGCCGCCGATTTCGGCGACCTCTTGCTCGAATGCATCCGGCTGTTCCGCGAGCAGCCGGAAGTGCTGCGCCAGTATCAGGCGCGCTTCAAATACATCCTGGTCGACGAATATCAGGACACCAACGTCGCGCAGTATCTGTGGCTGCGGCTGCTGGCGCAGCGCACGAACGCGCAGACATGCCTCTTCTCCCTCTCCCCTTGCGGGAGAGGGTGGCGAGCGTAGCGAGCCGGGTGAGGGCCTGAGCGCTGCGGCCCAGCCCCGGCCCTCACCTGATCGCGCTTCGCGCGATCAGTCCTCTCCGCGCAAGGGGGAGAGGGAGGCAAAAACATCTGCTGCGTCGGCGACGATGACCAGTCGATCTACGGCTGGCGCGGCGCCGAGGTCGACAACATCCTGCGCTTCGAGCACGACTTCCCCGGCGCCGTGGTGATCCGGCTGGAGCGCAATTACCGCTCGACCGGCCACATCCTCGCCGCCGCCTCGCACCTGATCGCCCACAACGAAGGCCGGCTCGGCAAGACTCTGCGCACCGACGACGTGGCGGGCGAGAAAGTCTCCGTCACCGGCTCCTGGGATCGCGAAGAGGAAGCGCGCGCCATCGGCGAGGAGATCGAGCAGCTGCAGCGCGCCGGCCACCGGCTCAACGAGATCGCGATCCTGGTGCGCGCCTCGTTCCAGATGCGCGAATTCGAGGACCGCTTCGTCACGCTCGGCCTGCCCTATCGCGTCATCGGCGGCCCGCGCTTCTACGAGCGCGCCGAAATCCGCGACGCGCTCGCCTATCTGCGCGTGGTCAATTCGCCGGCCGACGATCTCGCCTTCGAGCGCATCGTCAACGTGCCCAAGCGCGGGCTGGGCGACGCCACCGTGCAGCTTCTGCACGACCACGCGCGCAAGCGCCGCGTGCCGCTCACCGAAGCCGCGCGCGCCATGATCGAGACCGACGAGCTGAAACCGAAGCCGCGCGGCGCGCTGCGCGGCGTGCTCGAATTCGTTCGACCGCTGGCGCAAGCAGCGCGATGCGCTGCCGCACACCGAGCTTGCCGAGATCATTCTCGACGAGATCCGGCTACACCGAGATGTGGCAGAAGGACCGCTCCGCCGACGCCGCCGGCCGGCTGGAGAACCTGAAAGAGCTCGTCCGCTCCATGGAGGAGTTCGAGAACCTGCAGGGTTTTCTCGAACACATCTCGCTGGTGATGGACAACGAGAAGGCCGCCGAGGCCGACGCCGTCAACATCATGACCTTGCACTCGGCCAAGGGCCTCGAATTCGACACCGTGTTTCTGCCCGGCTGGGAGGAAGGCGTGTTTCCGCAACCAGCGCGCGCTCGACGATCAAGGCCGCGCCGGGCTGGAAGAGGAGCGCCGCCTCGCCCATGTCGGCATCACCCGCGCGCGCAAGCGGGCGAAAATCTATTTCGCCACCAATCGGCGCATGCACGGACTGTGGCAGACCAACATTCCGTCGCGCTTTCTCGACGAGCTGCCGGAAGCCAACGTCGAGGTCACCGAGGCGCAAGGCGGCTTCGGCGGTTATGGCGGCTACGGCGCCTCGCGCTTCGACGCCGCGACCTCGTTCGGCTCCAGCTACAACACGCCCGGCTGGCAGCGCGCGCAGGCAGAAAGCGGAAAATCCGACAACGGCCGCGACGGCTTTTCCGAAGCCGGACGACCGGAATACGAGGCCGGCGATATCCCCCGCCACCTCTCCCCGCAGGGGAGAGGTCGAGCGACCGCCGATTCTATCGGCCGGGCGCGAGGGTGAGGGGGTTCGGACCTCACGGCCGTCCGCCAACCCCCGCCGCCTCCCGCTCACCATCGAAGGCGAACTGGTCGCCAAATCCACCGGCACCGTCTCCGCCTTCACCCTCGGCGACCGCGTCTTCCACCAGAAATTCGGCAACGGCAACGTCACCGCCATCGACGGCAACAAGCTGACGATCCAGTTCGACCGCGCCGGGGAGAAGCGCGTGGTGGATTCTTTCGTCGAGAGGATGTGAGTTCTTCGCGCTGGCTTGGCTACGATACGAACTCGCACTAAGGCGTCTTCAAAAGGAAAAACGCACCGGCCATGACGACTGCGGGTGGAAGCAAGATGATGATCTCGATCTTCATCGACGCCGACGCCTGCCCGGTGAAGCAGGAGATTTATCGCGTCGCCGAGCGCCATGCGCGCAAGGGCACGGCGCTGAAGGTCTTCGTCGTCAGCAACAGCCCCATCGCAGTGCCGCGGGATGAAATGATCGAGCGCGTGGTGGTCGGCGCCGGCATGGACGAGGCCGACAACTGGATCGCCGAGCGCGCCAAGCGCGGCGATATCGTCATCACGGCGGACGTGCCGCTGGCGAGCCGCTGCGTCAAATCAGGCGCGGAGGTTATCGCGCCGAACGGCAGGCGCTTCACCGCGGACTCGGTCGGCATGACCTTGGCGACGCGCAACCTGATGGACTCGTTGCGCTCGGCCGGCGAGATCACCGGCGGCCCGAAACCGTTCGCGCCGCGCGACCGCTCCGCCTTTCTCGCCGCACTCGACCAGGCCATCGTGCGGCTGACGCGCGCGGGGTTCGGGAAGGCGGCCGGTTAGCACACCCGCGTTCAGAACGCTCGGCGCTCCTTACAGCGCCCTCACCCGCGCGCCCCAAGGCGCGCATAGGCCTCTCCCAGGGGCGGGAGAGGCAAAGAAACCACGCAATCGTGAACGCGAAGCAACGTCCGTTCACCATTGCCGCCGCATTTCATTCACCATTTCGCCCATGCGCATATTTACGTACTTGGCATGAACCGTTTGCCGGGGAGACACTTCTAATAGTAAGCGGGGCGCGCCTACCTATATCCATCTTGAGCGTTCTTCAGCCGAACATCGGGTCCCCATCGCACAATCGCACAGGTGTAAAACCATGCGTCCGCAAAGTATCGTCTATGCCTCGCTGTTTGCCGCGGGGCTTACTCTGTCGTTCTCCTCGGCGTCCTACGCCAACATCGTCATTTCGGTGAACAAGAGCACGCAGCGCATGCTGGTCGCGGTCGACGGCCAGACCCGCTACGACTGGCCGGTGTCCACCGGGCGCGCCGGCTACGACACGCCGAGCGGCGTCTTCAAGGTGAACCGCATGGACGCCGATCACCATTCCCAGGAATACGAAGACGCGTTCATGCCGGATTCGATGTTCTTCGACCTTAAGGGCCACGCCATTCACGGTTTCAACGACGTCCCGCACCTCGGCATGGCGGTGTCGCACGGCTGTGTGCGGCTGTCGCCGGCGAACGCCGCCGTGCTGTTCAGCCTGGTCAAGCAGGAAGGCATGGCCAATACCACGGTCGATATCAACGGCCACATTCCGGCCCGCGGCGGTCCGTACATGGCGCGGCGGCAAACGCCGACCCAGGAAGCCGCGAACGAACCGCCGCCGCCGATCGCGCCGGGTTACGGACAGCCGCAGCCCTATCCGCCGCCGCAGCCTTATTACGGCCGGCCGACCTACGGCCAATACAGCCAAGAGACGTTCCCGCCGCAGCCTCCCCCGTCCTATTACGATGGACCCGGCTATCAGCCCTACGGCGGCTACCGGCCGTATTGAGCCGGCGCGGTCAGCCCCGCCTCACCCTCACAACGTCATGGCCGGGCTTGCCCCGGCCATCCACGTCTTTAGCTCGTGCTGAAATCGCGGATGTCGGCGACAAGCGCGGGCATGACGGGTCCCGATGGCTTACGCCGCGACGCGGTGCATGCCGAAAACTTCTCGTCTCACATCGGCTTCTGAAACTTGAGCACGAAATTGTCGACCGGCATGTTGGGCTTATAGCTGGGGAAGTCGTGGGTATCGGCGGGATTGCGCCAGAAATTGCCTTCGGCGACCACCTTGAAGCCGGCGGCTTCGACTTCGTTGCGCAACGTCGACTCCTCGATGCGATGCAGCGTGTGGCCGACCGAGGTGCCCTGCCCCGGCAGCGCCGAATGGTCGGCGACCACCAGATAGCCGCCGGGCTTGAGCCCCGCGAACATATTGCGGTCCATCGCAGCACGGTCGACCTTCATGTAGGTCGTGTCGTGATAGAAAAAGAGGAACGTGATGAGGTCGAGATCCTGCACGCCCGGCGGGATCGGATCGTCGAACGGGCGGTAATCGGCCACCGCATCCTTCATCGCCGGCGTCTTCAAGCGCGTTTCGAAGACCGCCTTGAGCTTGTCGCCGATGTCCGGCGGGTTCTGGCCGTAGACGGTGCCGTTCGGCGCCACCGCGCGCGCCATCAGTTCGGTCGAGTAGCCCCCGCCGGCGCCCATATCGAGCACCTTCATGCCGGGGCGCACGCCGGTGAATTGCAGAAACGGCAGCGGGTCGCGGCGCTTGTCGGCTTTTCGATCGGCGTCGCTGCGGTCCGGCGCCGCCAGCATCTTGGCGTAATCGGGCGCGGGAGCCTGCGCCTGCGCGCTGCCGGGAGGGGAAAAATAAACGCCGGCGGCGAGGCCGGCGACGAGGAGGGCAATGGCTGAATGCGTGCAGGCATACTTCGCGTTCATGGATCGATATCTCCCGGCCTTGAGCTTTCCGCCGCATGCTATCGCCAAAGCCCGCGGGCGCGGTTGACAATGCCGTGAAAACGGCTCGCAAATATTGTGGAGAGCCTGTGGAATAATGCTTGATGAGTGTGTGGATAAGTCTGCAATTTTAGCGATCAAGTTTCGCCGCGGCATCGCGGCCTGTGAATTCCCTGCACAAGCGAAAAGCATTGATGAACCGATGACTTCTGACGCTCGCAGTCCTGCTGCAACAACCGCAAGGCTGGAAACCGATGGACAATCGGCGCGCAAAATCGCCGCGTTGTTTACCGAGTGCTTTGTGGATGGAGATGTAGCGGTCAGTCTTGTGGATAGCGGCAACGGACGCTGGACCGTCGCAATCCATTTTCCGGCATCGGCGGACGAAAAGGCGGTGCGCGCGCTGGCCGCGGCGGCCGCAGGACCCGAGGCCGCGAAGGCGCTTGCCTTCGAACGCATCGCGGCGAAAGACTGGGTGCGCGAGAGCCTCGCCGGCTTGCAGCCTGTTCGGGCCGGACGGTTTGTCGTTCACGGCGCCCACGACCGCACCCGCATTCCGGTCAACCGGATCGGCATCGAGATCGAGGCATCGCTCGCCTTCGGCACCGGCCACCACGGCACCACGCGCGGCTGCCTCTTGGCGCTCGACCGCATCTGCAAATCGCGGCGCGGGCGACGCCTGCGCATTCTCGACCTCGGCACCGGCTCGGGCGTGCTCGCCATTGCGGCGGCGCGCGCCTTGCGGCAGCGCGTGCTGGCAACCGACGTCGACGCCGAAGCGGTACGCGTCGTGCGCGCCAACGCCCGGCTGAACGGCGTTGGTGCGATGATCGAGGCTGTGCATGCCGACGGCGTTACGGCGCGACGCCTTCGCGCCATGGCGCCGTTCGATCTGGTCTTCGCCAACATCCTGCTGCGGCCGCTGCAGCTTCTGGCAGCGCCGCTGATAAAATTCACCGCCCCCGGCGCGCGCGTGATCCTCTCCGGCTTGCTGGCGTCGCAGGCCAACGCGGCGACTGCCGCCTATCGCCCGCTGGCGCTCGAACGGCGCATCGAGCTCGACGGCTGGACGACGCTGGTGCTTATGCGCGGTCTCGTCGCGGTCCGTCGTTGCACGAAGCGCGCGCTCCATAAATTACCGCGCATGTTCGAGGCGCATTTCCAATCGTTCGATGACCGGACCGACCGCGGCGCAAGCTGCGCCGCGGGTCGCGGCGCTGCGGGCGGAATTGGCGCGGCGCGGACTCGACGGTTTCATCGTGCCGCGCGCCGACCGCTACCAGAACGAATACGTGCCGCCCTGCGCCGAACGGCTCGCCTGGCTGACCGGGTTCACCGGCTCCGCCGGAGTCGCCATCGTGCTGGCCGATCGCGCGGCGATTTTCGTCGACGGCCGCTATCAGGTGCAGGTCGCAGAGGAGGTCGACCGCGCGATTTTTGCGATCGAGCATCTGGTAGAGCGGCCGCCGGCGGCGTGGATCGAAGCCAATGTGTCGGCCGGCAAGAAACTCGGCTATTCGCCCTGGCTGCACACGGTCGAAGGCGCCGAGTGGCTCGCCAAAGCCTGCGAAGCGGCCGGCGCAAGCCTGGTGGCGGTCGCCGACAATCCGATCGACGCGATCTGGACCGACAGGCCGGCCGCCGCCGCTCGGCGCCGTCGTGCTGCACGACCTGCGCTATGCCGGCGAGGCGGTGCAGCAAAAAGTCGCGCGGGTCCGCGCCGAAATGCAAAAAGCCGCAGCGGACGCGTTGGTGGTCTCGGACCCGCACGCCGTCTCGTGGCTGTTCAACATCCGCGGCAGCGACATTCCGCATACGCCGGTCGTGCTCGCCTTCGCGCTAGTGCCGAAAGAAGACCGGCCAGCGCTCTATGTCGACGCGCGCAAGCTTACCGACGCTATCCGCAACCGGCTCGAAGAGGTCGTTGCAGTGCGCGCGCCGGCCGATTTCGAGCGCGACCTGGCGGCGCTCGGCGCCGAGCGGCGCGCCGTGCGCCTCGATCCTGCCGTGTGCGCCGACGCGATCGCGCGCCTCGTCGCCGACAACGGCGGCAAAATCCTGCGCGGGAGCGATCCGATCGCGCCGATGAAGGCGGTGAAAAACGCGACCGAGATCGCCGGCGCGCGCGCCGCGCAGGACCGCGACGGCGCCGCGGTCACGCGTTTCTTGGCCTGGTTCGACCGCGAAGCGCCGGGCGGACGCTTGACCGAGATCGACGCGGTCGAAGCGCTGGAGAGTTTTCGCCGCGACACCGGGCTGCTGAAGGACGTTTCCTTCCCGACAATTTCCGGCGCCGGCCCCGACGGCGCCATCGTGCATTACCGCGTCACCCGCAAGAGCAACCGCCGCATCGCGCCGGGCGAGCTGTTTTTGCTCGATTCCGGCGGCCAGTACGAGGACGGCACCACCGACATCACGCGCACGGTCGCGGTCGGCGCGCCGGCCGGCGATGTTCGCGACGAAATTCACGCTCGTGCTCAAGGGCCATATCGCCATCGCACGCGCGGTGTTTCCCGACGGCACGACCGGCGCGCAGCTCGATACGCTGGCGCGGCAATTCCTCTGGCGCGCCGGGCTCGATTTCGATCACGGCACCGGCCACGGCGTCGGCTCTTATCTCTCCGTGCACGAAGGGCCGGCGCGCATTTCCAAGCTCGGCACTGCGCCGCTCAAGCGCGGCATGATTCTGTCCAACGAGCCCGGCTATTACCGCACCGGCGCCTACGGCATCCGCATCGAAAACCTGGTCCTGGTGACCGAAGCCGCGCCGTCGCCGGCGCGGAAAAGCCGCTCAATGCCTTCGAGACGCTGACGCTGGCGCCGATCGACCGCCGCCTGATCGAGCCGGCGATGCTGACCGACGAGGAGATCGCCTGGCTCGACGCCTATCACGCGCGCGTGCGCGACGCGCTGGCGCCGCTTCGACGCGATGGTCTGGCGGCACGGCATTGCGCCTGACTTATCGCGCTGCGACGGCCGTGCAGCGCTCGCGTGACCGTGCTCGCAGCAATCCGGCGGCTCCGGAGGACTTTTGCGCCACGTTTTCGGGCGAGCGAAACGTCATGCTCTCACGATCTCATCATCGTTCTTATTCTGCTGCTGATCGGCGCGTTGCCGACTGGCCATACTCGCGGCTGGGGCTATTATCCCGGCGGCGGCCTCGGCCTCATTCTGATCATCGTCATCGTTCTCGCTGTAGCGGCGACTTTAACGGCCGGCGAGTCTCACAGGACGCCGCCAGGCTGCCGGGCGCCGAGCGACGCTCGCTACGATCGGTTTGCCCACTCGTCTTCGGTCAGACTTTGACGCCGAACTCCTTGGCCTTGCCGAGCTTGGAGCCGGCGCCGGGCCGGCGACGACGTAGTCGGTTTTTTCGAACCGAGCCGGCACCTTGGCGCCGAGCGCTCGGCCGAGGCCTTGGCCTCCTCGCGGGTCATCTTTTCCAGCGTGCCGGTGAACACCACGGTCTTGCCGGCGATCGCCGAATCGGTGCGCGGCTTTTCGGCGTCGAGGATGCGCACCTGCGCGGCCAGGCGTTCGATGCGCCGGCGGTTGTGCGCCTCGGCGAAATAGTCGCGCAGGCTTTCGATCACCGTTTCGCCGATCTGATCGAGCGCATCCATCTCGTCTTTGGTCTCCTCGTCGCCCTTGGCGAGCTTGAGGCAGGCGTCGTGAAAGGCCTCCCAGCTGCCGTAGCCGCGCGCCAGCGCCACCGCCGTGGTCTCGCCGACGTGGCGGATGCCGAGCGCGTAGATGAACCGTTCCAGCGCGATCTCGCGCCGCGCCTCGATGGCGTCGAACAGGTTGCGTACCGAGGTCTCGCCGAAGCCTTCGATCTCTTCGAGGCGGATTTTGCCGTTGCGTTCGCCTGCAGCGTGAAAATATCGGCCGGCTCGTTGACCCAGCCCTGTTCGTGAAAAAGCTCGATCTGCTTCTCGCCCAGCCCGTCGATGTCGAAGGCGCGGCGGGAGACGAAATGCTTCAGATGCTCGATCGACTGATACGGGCAGGCGAATTCGCCGGTGCAGCGGGCGCGCGCCCCCGCCTCTCCGCCCGCGATGGTCTCGCGCACCACATCGGTCTTGCAGCGGGCACGGGCATTTTTTCGGAAATTCGTAAGGCTTGGCGCCGCGCGGCCGGTTTTCGACCACGTCCAAGACCTGCGGAATCACGTCGCCGGCGCGCTGGATCGTCACCGTGTCGCCGATGCGCACGTCGAGCCGGGCGATCTCGTCGGCGATTGTGCAGCGTCGCGTTCTGCACCACGACGCCGCCCACCGTCACCGGCTCGAGCTTGGCGACCGGCGTAAGCGCGCCGGTGCGGCCGACCTGAATCTCGATGTCCTTGACGATCGTCGTCGCCTTCTCGGCGGGGAACTTGTGCGCGATCGCCCAGCGCGGCGAGCGCGAGACGAAGCCGAGCCGCTCCTGCCAATCGAGGCGGTCGACCTTGTAGACGACGCCGTCGATGTCGTAGTCGAGGCTGCCGCGTTGCAGCTCGATCTCGCGGTGAAAGCGCAGCAATTCCTCGACCGAGCGGCACATTTTGGTCAGCGGATTGGTCTTGAACCCGCAGGTGGCGAACCATTTGATCATGCCGGATTGCGTGTCGGCCGGCATCTCGCTCATCTCGCCCCAGGCGTAAGCAAAGAAGCCGAGCGGCCGCGATGCGGTGATCGTCGGGTCGTTCTGCCGCAACGAGCCGGCCGCGGAGTTGCGCGGATTGGCATAGAGCTGCTCGCCGGCCTCGGCCTGGCGTTGCGGTTGAGCTCGAGGAAAGCGGCCTTGGTCATGTAGACCTCGCCGCGCACTTCGCAGACGCGCGGCACGCCCCTGCCCTTGAGCCGGTGCGGAATGTCCTGCAAGCGTTTTCACGTTGGCGGTGACGTCCTCGCCCTCGGTGCCGTCGCCGCGCGTTGCGCCGGTAACCAGCTCGCCGTCTTCGTAGCGCAGCGACATCGACAGGCCGTCGATCTTCGGCTCGGCGGTGAAAGCGATTTCCTCGTCGTCCGGCAGCCGCAGGAAGCGGCGGATGCGGCCGACGAAATCGACGACGTCGTCGTCGGCAAAGGCGTTGTCGAGCGAGAGCATCGGCACCGCGTGCCGTACCTTGGCGAAACGCGCCGCCGGCGCGGCGCCGACATGCTGGGTCAGGCTTTCGGCGGTGCGCAATTGCGGGAAGCGCGCCTCGATCGCGTTGTAGCGCTAGCGCAGCGCATCGTATTCGGCGTCGGAAACGGTCGGCGCGTCGTCCTGATAATAGCGCCGGTCGTGCGCGGCGATCTCGGCCGCGAGCCGCGCATGCTCGGCCTTCGCCTGCTTTTCGGTGAGGTCATCGACGGTAGTTTCAGATCTTTTCGCGACGGGCCATGGCGATATCAACCCGCCGCGGCGCGGATCAGGCGTTCGGCGGCGGCGCGGGCTTCGGCGGTGATTTCGGCGCCGGCGAGCATGCGCGCTATTTCTTCGCTGCGCCGCTCGTCTTCAAGTTCGAGGATGCGGGTGGCGACCCGCTTGCCGCCGCCGAGCGCGTCCTTGGTGATGAGGTAATGCCGGTCGGCGCGCGCCGCCACCTGCGGCGCGTGCGTCACCGCGATCACCTGCACGCCGGAGGCAAGGCGCGCCAGCCGCACGCCGATGGCGTCGGCGACCGCGCCGCCCGCGCCGGTATCGATCTCGTCGAAGATCAGCGTCGGCGCCGAGCCGCGATCGGCGAGCGCCACCTTGAGCGCGAGCAGGAAGCGCGCGAGTTCGCCGCCGGAAGCGATCTTCATCAGCGGTCCGGGCCGCGTGCCGGGATTGGTGCGCACCCAGAATTCGACGCGGTCGATGCCGTCCGGGCCTTCGTCCGCCGCGGCGATCTCGGTGGAGAAGCGGGCGCGATCGAGCTTGAGCGGCTTGAGTTCGGCGTTGACCGCCTTGTCGAGCGCGGCAGCGGCGCGCGCGCCGCTGCGCCGAGAGCTTCTGGCGCCGCCTCGCGATAGCGCAGCACAGCAGCTTGCGCCTCGCGCTCCAGCGCGGCGAGCCGCTCGGCGCCGGCATCGATCAACGCGAGATCGCCCGCGTAGCGGCGTGCCAAGCGCGTTCGAGCTCATCGACCGGCACATTGTATTTGCGCGCGGCGGCGCGCAGCGCGAACAGCCGCTCCTCGATGCGCTCGAGTTCCTTCGGATCGTATTCGGCGACGCGCAGCGCCGCTTCCAGATGTGCGCGCGCTTCTTCCAGCGCGGAGAGCGCGGCATCGATCGCTTTCACCACCGGCTCGATCAGCGCCGGCGCCTGCGCGGCGCGGCGCTCGAGCCGCCGCAGCGCGGTCGCGAGCGGCGGCACCGGGGATTGCGGCCCGCCGACGGCTTCGTGCGTGGTGCGCAAATCCTCGGCGACTTTCTCCGCCTGCATCATGGCGGCGCGCCGCTCGGCAAGCGAAGTCTCCTCGCCGGCCTGCGGCGCGAGACGGTCGAGTTCGTCGACGGCATGGCGAAGCCATTCCGCCTCGCGGCTGACGCGCTCGACCTCGGCGCGGTGGTCGGCGACGGCCGCCTCGCACGCGCGCCGCTCTCGCCACAGCCGCGCCACTTCGGCGGCGTCGCTCTCGATGCCGCCATAGGCGTCGAGCAGCGCGCGATGGGTCGCCGCGTCGACGAAGGCGCGCTCGTCGTGCTGGCCGTGAATTTCGACCAGCGCCGCGCCGAGCGCGCGCAGCACCTGCACGCTGACCGGCTGATCGTTGACGAAGGCGCGGGTGCGGCCGTCGGCGAATTGCACGCGGCGCACGATCAGCTCGTCCTCGCCGCCGAGATCGTTCTCGGCGAGCACGCGGCGCGCCGGATGATCTCGCCGAAGCTCGAACGCGGCGGTGACCTGGCCCTGTTCCGCGCCGGCGCGCACCAGCGCCGCCTCGCCGCGGGCGCCGAGCGCGAGCGCAAAGGCGTCGAGCAGGATCGATTTACCGGCGCCGGTCTCGCCGGTAAGCGCGGCAAGGCCGGAGCCGAAATCGATGTCCAGCCGATCGATCAGAACGATGTCGCGAATGGAAAGGCGGGCACAGCATCGGACAGACGGATGACAGATGACGGACGACGGATTCTATTCGTTGATTCTGCGTTCTGTCCTCTGTCGTCTGTCCTCCGTCGTCCGCCGTCAGCCCATCCCGAGCTTCTTGAACGCGCGGCTGATCCAGGAAGCCTTGTTCTCGTTCGGCTCGCCGCCGGCGCCCTTCAACAGATTATAGGCGTCCTTGTACCAGGGGCTGTCCGGGAAATTGTGGCCGAGCACGGCGGCCGCGGTCTGCGCTTCGTCGATGATGCCGAGCGCCACATAGGCTTCGGTCAGCCGTTCCAGCGCTTCCTCGACTTCGCGCGTGGTCTGGTACTGCGTCACCACCACCTTGAAGCGGTTGATGGCGCCGAGGAAGTCGCGCTTCTGCAGGTAGAAGCGGCCGATCTCCATCTCCTTGCCGGCGAGCTGGTCGCGCGCCATCTCGATTTTTTTCTTCGCGGCGAGCGCGTATTCGCTGTCCGGATATTTGTGCACCACCTCTTCGAAGGCGTCGATGGCCTTTTGCGCCCGCTCCTGATCGCGCGACACGTCGAGAATCTGATCGTAGTAGGACGAACCGATCAGATATTGGGCATAGGCCGCATCGGGACTGGCGGGATGCAGCGTCACGTAGCGTTTCGCCGCATTGATGCAATCGTCGTACTGGCCGGACTGATAATAGGCGAAGGCCGACATCAAGAGCGCCTTGCGCGCCCAATCCGAATACGGATTCTCGCGGTCGACCTGGTCGAACTTCTTCGCCGCCTCCTTGTAGTCCTGCTTGTCGTTGAGCAGGAAAAGCCCCTCGTTATAGAGCTTGTCGGCGGGCGTATCGGGGACGTAATCCTGGTCCTTGTTGAACAGGCTGCAGCCGATCAGCGGCACGGCGAGAAGCGCCAGCGCCAGGCAACCCGCCAGCGCACGCAGCCTGCTACCGGACCGTCCCGATCCTCGTACTCGCAGCATCATGAGCTTGATTTACGTTCCGGTCCCGACGATGCGTCCGCCCCCTGCCGCGCGTCCCGTGCCGCCGCGGCAGATGCTCCGCAACCCCATGCTCGACTGCAATTATGGCCGACAATCGGCCGGGATTAAGGCGAAAAAGTTAAGCAAATCAAGAGACGTCGGGCCCGTAGGCCGGCGCCGCAAAGGCCGCCGCGAGATCGGCGTGGCCGCGCGTACGGCGAGCGGGCTGCGGCATCTCGACGTAGGTCCAAGCGCTCGGATCGGCCATCAACGCGGTGAGCACGGCATGATTGAGCTTGTGTCCGCCGCGCACCGAACGATAGGCGGCGAGCAGCGGCGCGCCGGCCAGCGCCAGATCGCCGATCGCATCGACCGCCTTGTGGCGCACGAACTCATCGGGGAAGCGCATGCCTTCCGGATTGAGGACGCGGTCCTCGGCAACGACGACCGTATTGTCGAACGAGGCGCCAAGCGCATAGCCGGCGCTCCACAGCTTTGCCACGTCACGCATGAAGCCGAAGGTTCGTGCCCGGGCGAGTTCGCGGCGGAAAACATCCGGCGCAACGTCGACGGAGAACGACTGCCGTCCGATCAGCGGATGATCGAATTCGATCTCGGCTTCAATTCGCAAGCCCCGCAAATGCGGCCGCAGCTCGCCGCAGCAGCCGTTTTTGCCGACCCGTACCGGCTTGAGCACCTGAATGTAGCGCCGCGCCGCCGGCTGGGCGGCGATGCCGACCTGATCGATAGCGGCGACGAACGGCGCCGCGCTGCCATCCATGATCGGAACTTCAGCGCCGTCGACCTCGACGACGACATTATCGACGCCGAGGCCGCGCAACGCCGCCAACACGTGCTCGGTCGTCGACACGGCGGGCCCGCTGTGATCGCCGAGCACCGTTGCGAATTCCGTCGCCGTCACCGCGCCGAAGTGGGCTTTGAGTTCGCGGTCTTCGCGACCGCCCCTCCCGCTGCGCAGAAAGACGATACCGCTGTCTGGCTCGGCCGGATGCAGTGTCAACGTAACGGGCGAACCGGAGTGAACGCCGATCCCGGTTACGGTCGCCTGATCACGCAGAGTTGTCTGCCTGCCGGCCTGCAAGCCCCAGCTCATGCCCTCGTCCCACACCCGATGGCGACGCTGTGCGAACACAATCGCCGCCGACCCCGTCTTGAAGGGAATGCAGGTCCGCCTGTCGTTCCGGGGAGGTCCACTGGACCGCCGAACCCCGTTACCCGACGTTACCCGACATAACCCCTCTGACACGCCAAACCTTACCGGCGAAGGGCGTCGACGCCAACTCACGGTTTCTTACCGACTGTTACCATTTTCTGGCCGCACTCTTGTCGGCAAGGCGCCGCAAAAGGCCACGGCCGCTGTCGCCAGTCCCTCAGCACGCCCTTGGGGCCGGACTCCCTTTGCCTGTACAGCGAATTCAGCACTTCGACAGACCGGCTATCCGTCGGACCTGACCGCCGAGCTGCGTCAACAGTCCGGAAGCGCGTCAGTGCGCCTGCCGACGCAGGAATGCCGGGATTTCAAGCTGATCCTCTTCGTCCTGGTTATGCACAGGAGTTTGCCGGCCGTGCTGATCGAGCCCCTGCGGCGCGGCGCGCTTGGCGTATTCGGAGACGGGTTCCGGGCGTGGCTCGGACGGACGCGGCATGGGACGACCGGCAAGCCGCTCGGCTGGCTGCTGAACGTCTTGGGGCATCCGCGGCAGCGGCGCCTCGCTCGTCCTTGCCCTGTTCGCGGCGTCCGACGGCCAACGGACGCCAGCCGCTCCAGCAGCGACCTGCGCCGTCCCGGATGCTCCTCCTGCGGCAGTTCGCCCCGCCGGGCGAGAATCTCATTCTGCGCCGGGACCGGCAGCTCATCGAGCCGCGGCATGCGCGGCGCTCGCGGCGGCAATCGCTCCGCCTGCGGCGGGATGAACTCCTCCGGCTCCTGCGTCTGCTTCCCCGCTCGGTGCAGGCTCGGCGAATAGCGAGGGTTGAGCGTAAGCGGGCGGATGCTGACATCTTCGACCGCAGCCGCGATCGCCGCCTTGGCCGCCGATTCGATCGAGGCGTTGACCGAAGCCGGCGCGGGCGACGCGGCAATCGGACGCTGCTGCGGCGCAGGCGCGGGATGTGCCGGCTCGCGGCCGCTCGATGCGCTCGCCGGTTCGTTCGACTTCGTCAGCCTTGAGCCAAGCTTGCAAGTTCGGCGATGCGCGCCTCGGCCGCCGCCGGCGCCGAGCGCTGCACCACGGCCTGATCGATTCCCGTTGCCACGACCGACACGCGGATGATGCCGTCGAGACTCTCGTCGAAGGTGGCGCCGACGATGATGTTGGCATCCTGATCCACTTCCTCGCGGATGCGGGTCGCCGCTTCGTCGACCTCGTAGAGCGTGAGGTCGCGGCCGCCGGTGATGGAGATCAGCAATCCTCTTGCTCCCTTCATCGACGCATCGTCGATCAACGGATTGGAGATCGCCGCTTCGGCGGCCGTGAGCGCCCGCTTCTCGCCCTCGGCCTCGCCGGTTCCCATCATCGCCTTGCCCATCTCGCGCATGACCGAGCGGACGTCGGCGAAGTCGAGATTGATCAGGCCTTCCTTGACCATCAGGTCGGTGATGCAGGCGACGCCGGAATAGAGCACCTGGTCGGCCATGGCGAACGCGTCGGCGAAGGTCGTCTTCTCGTTCGCCACGCGGAACAGGTTCTGGTTAGGGATGATGAGCAGCGTGTCGACGCATTTCTGCAGTTCGGTAATGCCGCCTTCGGCGACGCGCATGCGGCGCTGGCCTTCGAAATGGAACGGCTTGGTGACGACGCCGACGGTCAGAATTCCCATTTCGCGCGCCGTTTTGGCGATGACCGGGGCGGCGCCGGTGCCAGTGCCGCCGCCCATGCCGGCGGTGACAAACACCATGTGCGCGCCGGACAAATGGTCGCGGATCTCGTCGATCACCTCCTCGGCGGCGGCGCGTCCGACCTCGGGTTGGGCGCCGGCGCCGAGACCTTCGGTCGCCTGCACGCCCATCTGCACGATGCGCTCGGCTTTCGACATGGTGAGCGCCTGCACGTCGGTATTGGCGACCACGAAATCCACGCCCTGCAAGCCGGCGGTGATCATGTTGTTGACGGCATTGCCGCCCGCGCCGCCGACGCCGAACACTGTCAGGCGCGGCTTGAGCTCCCGGATGTCAGGGATATTCAGATTGATGGTCATGTTTGCCTCTTCTTCCTCGCGCGGGCGCTGTCCACGCCCTGCCCCGACCGGTCCGCCACCGGCCGTTGTGAGTCTCTAGCTTGCGATCTGGGGGCCATCAGAAGCTCTCGCGAAGCCATTGTCCGACGCGGGCGAAATAGCCGCCGCCCGTGCCGTTCATTACTTGCCGCTTGCGCCGCTGCTCGAAATGTTCGAGTTGCGCCGCTTGCGGATAAACCAGAAGTCCCGCCGCCACCGAGAAGGCCGCGCCCTTGGCGGCGTCGGGCAGCCCCGAAATCCGAGCGGCCGGCCGATGCGCACCGGGCGGTCGAGAATGCGCGCGGCAAGATCGGGCAATCCAGTGAGTTGAGCGCCGCCGCCGGTGAGGATCACGTGTCCGCGCCGCTCGGCCGCGAACGGCGAGGCGGCGAGGCGGTCGCGCACCATTTCGAGGATCTCTTCCACGCGCGGCTTGATGATTTGCACGAGCGTCGCCCGCGACACGAATTGCGCCGCATCGCGTTCGTCCTCGCTGATCGGCGGCACCGTGATCATGTCGCGCTCGTCCAATCCGCCGATCAACACGCTGCCATAAAGCGTTTTGATTCGCTCGGCGTCGGCGACGCGGGCGTTCAGGCCGCGCGCGATGTCGGTGGTAACGTGATGGCCACCCAGCGCGAAGCCTTCCAGATGAACGAGCCGGGCGTTCAAGAATACCGCCATCGTGGTGGTGCCGGCGCCGAGGTCGACAACAGCGGCGCCGAGATCGGCCTCATCGTCGGCAAGGACGGCAAGACCGGCGACGTAGGGGCTGGCGACCATGGCCTCGACGGCGAGATGGCAACGCTCGACCGCCAGCATCAAATTGCGCGCCGCCGCGATATCGGTCGTGGCCACGTGCATGTCGACGCCGAACCGGCTGCCCAGCATGCCGCGCGGATCGCGAATGCCGTCGGCCCCGTCGATGGAGTAACCGACCGGCAGCGAATGCAGCACGGCGCGGCCATCGCGCAGCGAATGCCGGCTGCCGGCCGCGAGCACGCGCGCGATATCGCCTTCGGAGACGGCGGAGCCGACGACGTCGACGTCGGCGGCAAACAATTCGCTGGCGAAGCCGCCCGGCCGAGATCGACAGCACCACCGACTCGATCTCGACCGACGCCATTTGCTCGGCGGCGTCGACGGCGTGCCGTATGGCTTCCTCGGCCTGCGCGAGATTGACTACGCCGCCGCGCCTTCATGCCGCGCGCGCCGGTATGGCCGAAGCCCAACACCTCGACGGCATGGCTCCTGTCGGGTCAGAACCTGCTGCGGCGGATGCGGCCGCAGACGCGCGATCAGGCAGGCGACCTTGCTCGATCCGACATCGAGCGCGGCGACGAGCGCGCTTCGCCGCGGCGAGATCGGCTTCATCTTGGGCGTGAGGCCGTAATGGAGGGCGTTCATGCGTTGCCCCCCTTCTTCTTCTTTTCGCTGTCCTTGAGCGCGTCATTGCGGGCCTGCGCGGCGGCGGCGGACAACCGCACCGTCACACGATCGGGCAGGCGCAGATCGACGATCGTGATGTCGCGCGACAGGAGCTTTCTTGTCGCGATCGAGCGCGACCAGGCGATCGAGCGCGGCCGCGGCATTCGTCTCCGGCAGCTCGAACTCGATGCCGTTGTTCAGCAACAAATCCCAGCGCCGTTGCGCCACCAGGATCGACGCGCGCACCTGCGACGACAACGTCGGGATGCCGATCGAGGACGTCGAGGAAATCCTTGGCCTCGCGCTCGGCGCCCTGACCGACCACCAGCGGCAATTTGATGTATCGGCGCTCGACAAAAGGCTCAAGCACGGTGCCGTCGGCGGCGATGACTTTGACGCGTCCGTCCTTCTGCCACAGCGCAAACGCCTGACGCTCGGTGATCGTGATCTGCAGGCGGTCCGGATAAAGCTTGAGCACGGCCGCGTCGGCGATCCAGGGATTCGCCATCAGGCGTGCGCGCGCCGCATCGGCATCGAGGAACAACAGCGAAGCGCGGCCGGTCACGCCGGCCGTGGTCAATATTTCTTCGCGGCTGACTTCTTTCTCGCCCGACAGCGAAACCGTCGGCGATGCGAAAGCCCAGCGAATTCGCCGCCGCGTCGCGCGCATCCTTGGCCCATTCGATCACCGCGGGGAGATGATCTCCCTCGACGACGCCGTAGCCGAGCGCGGAGGCGAGCAGCAAAACCGACGCGGCAATACCGACGCCGCGCGGCGGCGGCAGACGCACGATCCTTGCGAGCCAGCGTCCGCTCCAGCGATAAGCCGCGCCCAGCCACGGCGGAAGCGAGGACGTTAGTTCATGCGGAAAGCCAAGCGCGGCAACAGCGTGCGACGCCGCGGCGATAGCCTGCGCGCGCGACGTTGCGTCGGCTCGTCAAACGGCGCGCCGACCCGTTCCCCAGCTGCATGCCTCGACCGCATCAGCGGTTGGTCGAGGCGTCCTCCACCATCCATCGCACCAGCTCATCGAACGTGATGCCAGCGTACGCGGCAAGCTCGGGCACGAGCGAGGTCTCGGTCATGCCCGGCTGTGTATTGACTTCAAGACAAACCAGCTCACCCGTCCCCCGATCGTCGTAGCGAAAGTCTGCGCGGCTCACGCCGCGGCAGCCGAGCGCGTTATGGGCAGCCAAAGTGAGTCTGCGGACTTCCTGGTAAACATTTGGTAAAATTGGCGCCGGCAGGAGGTGTTTAGAGCCGCCGGCGGCGTACTTTGCCTCGTAATCGTAAAAACGGGTGGCCGGCACGATCTCGATGACGTCGAGCGCGCGGTCGCCGAGCACCGCGCAGGTGAGTTCCTTGCCCGGAATGTAGCGCTCGATCATGACCGTCTCGCCGAACGGCCAGTCGTCGCGATAAAGCTCCTGCGGCGGATGCGGATGCGCCTCGGTGACGATGAAGACCCCGATGCTCGATCCCTCGGCGATCGGCTTGATCACATAGGGCGGCGGCATCAGATGGCGTTTCGCCGCCTCGAAGCGCGACGCCACGCAGGTCCGCCGCGACCGGCACGCCGGCGGCGCGAAACAGCATTTTGGCGAAATCCTTGCGCATGGCGAGCGCGGAAGCCAAGACGCCGGAATGGCTGTAGGGAATGCCGAGAATTTCCAGCAGGCCCTGCAGCGTGCCGTCCTCGCCGGGCCGCCCGTGCAGGACGTTGAGCGCGACATCGGGTTTGGCGGCGGCGAGCGAAGCGGCGATCTCCCGGGTAACGTCGATTTCGGAAACCCGATAGCCGAGCCGCCGCAGCGCATCGGCGCAGGCTTGGCCCGAACGCAGCGAAACTTCGCGCTCGGCCGACCACCCCCCCATCAGAACGGCGACGTGCTTGGTCATTGTTCGGACAATTGCCTTAAGCCGGCCGCTGATTCGCGCCAGCGCCAATAGAATCGACAATTCGCGAAACGTCGAGAGTTCTAGATGGCTTGTAAAGTCGCCGAGTGGGGCAGGCCGATCCGCTTGATCTCCCATTCCAGCTCGACGCCTGAATTTTCCTTCACGCGCCGACGCACCGTCTCGCCCAGCGTCTCGATATCGGCGGCAGTGGCATTGCCCCGATTGATCAAAAAATTGCAGTGCATTTCCGAGACCTGCGCATCGCCGATGCGCAAGCCGCGGCAGCCGGCGGCGTCGATGAGCTGCCAAGCCTTTCCGCCCGGCGGATTTTTGAACGTGGAGCCGCCGGTGCGGCTCTTGATCGGCTGCGTCGCCTCGCGCGATTCCGTGATCTTCTCCATCTCGGCAGCGATGACGGCGGGCTCGCCGCGCTCGCCGGCGAACAGCGCTTGCGTGAAAATATAGTCGTCCGGCGCGCCGCAATGCCGGTAGGAGAAGCCCATGTCGGCATTGGTCAAGATGTGGATGCGGCCACGCCGATCGACCGCCCGCGCCTCGACAAGCGCATCCTTGGTCTCGCGTCCGTAGGCGCCGCCGTTCATCCGCAGCGCGCCGCCGACGGCACCCGGAATCCCGCGCATGAACGACAATCCGGCAATGGCCGCCTCCTGCGCCGCGCGCGCGACTTTCACGTCAGGCGCCGCCGCGCCGGCGCGCACATCGAGTCCTTCGATGGCGATCTCGTTGAATCCGCGGCCCAGTCTGATCACCACGCCCGGCACGCCGCCATCGCGCACGATAAGGTTGGAGCCGAGACCGATAACGGTGACGGCGATCTCGGCGGGAGATTCGAGAGAAAATAGCAAAGATCGGCTTTCGTCCTCCGGCATGAACAAAACCTGCGCCGGCCCGCCGACGCGAAACCAGGTCAGCTCGGCGAGCGACTGGTTGCTCAGCAAGCGGCCGCGCAGCGCCGGCATCTTCGCCTTCAGCGTCGGGCAACGATGTCGGGAAAGCTCATGCCGCGCCTCCCGCAACCGAATCGAGCCACGCCGCCAGCACGTCGTGTCCGACCTCGCGCAGCGCCGGCCCCAGCGTGCGCGCCTGCTCGCGCAGAGCTGCGCGGATCGATGCCGGCCTTGCCGAGTTCGACGGTATGGCCGACGAGCCAGGCTTCGAACCGCGCCGGTTCGGTCTCAAGATGAAACTGCAGCGCAAGCTGCGTCGGCGTGCGGGCAAAGGCCTGCACCGGACAATGCGGCGTGGACGCCAAGCATTCGCAGCCCGCCGGCAACTCGCAATTATCGCCGTGCCAATGCAGCACCGGCGCGCCGCCGAGCGGCGCCAGCACCGATGCCTGACCCGCCGCGGTCAGCGTCAACGGCGCATAGCCGATTTCCTTGACCGGTCCCGGCGCCACGCGCGCGCCAAGGCCGCCGCCATCATCTGCGCGCCGAGGCAGATGCCGAGGATCGGCTTGTTTGAATGCAGGCGCGCCGCGACGGCGGCGATTTCGTCGGTGATGAATGGATATGTTTCGATCTCATACACGCCGATGGGACCGCCCAGCACGATGACCAGATCGGGCGCAACGAGCGTTTCAGCGTCGAAGGGCTCGATGCCCGCATCGTGGTAGCGGATGTCGTAGCCGCGCGCGGAAACCAGCGGACCTAAAAGTCCGAGGTCCTCGAAGGCGACGTGGCGAACCGCCACACAGCTCTTGATCATCACCCGGCCGTCACTTTAGGAGTCCCCGCCAATTCCCCCGGCAGCGCGTAGGCCCATTGGGTGATCGAGCCGGCGCCGAGACAGACGACATAGTCGCCCGGCTCCGCCATGCTGGCGACCAGACCGGCGAGCTTGTCGGGAGCCTCGAGCGCGAAGACCTGGCGGTGGCCGTGGGCGAGCAAGCCCTGCACCAGCGAGTCGCGGTCGGCGCCTTCGATCGGCGCTTCGCCGGCCGGATAGACAGGCGCGACGATCACGGCGTCGGCGTCGTTGAAGCAGGTGCAGAACTGCTCGAACAGGGCGGCAAGCCGCGTGTAGCGATGCGGCTGCACGACGGCGATCACTGCCCCTTTGGTCGATTCGCGCGCCGCCTTGAGCACGGCAGCGATCTCGACCGGATGGTGGCCGTAATCGTCGATGATGGCGACGCCGTTCCAGATGCCGGTGCGGGTAAAGCGCCGCCGCACACCGCCGAAATTGGCCAATGCGCGTTCTGATGACCTCATCGCCGATGCCAAGCTCGTGCGCGACCGCGATTGCGGCCGTGGCGTTGAGCGCGTTGTGCCGCCCCGGCATCGGCAGCGCGATTTTCTCGATCTCGTGGACGAGATTGCCGGCGCGGTCGCTGAACATGACCGTGAACAGCGAGATTCCGCCGGCATGCGAGACGATCGACGCAGCCGCACTTCGGCCTGCGGATTCTCCCCGTAGGTGACGATGCGACGATCCTCGATGCGGCCGATAAGCCTCTGCACCACCGGATGGTCCATGCACATCACCGCGAATCCGTAGAACGGCACGTTCTCGACGAAGGCGCGAAACGCATCCTGCACCGCGTCGAAGGTCTTGAAATGATCGAGGTGCTCGGGATCGATGTTGGTGACGATCGCGATATCGGCCGGAAGCTTGAGGAAGGTGCCGTCGGATTCGTCGGCCTCGACCACCATCCATTCGCCGGCGCCGAGCCGCGCGTTGGTGCCGTAGGCGTTGATGATGCCGCCATTGATCACGGTCGGGTCGAAGCCGGCGGCATCGAGCAGCGCCGCCACCATCGAGGTGGTCGTGGTCTTGCCGTGGGTGCCGGCGATGGCGACGCAGCTTTTGAGCCGCATCAGCTCGGCCAGCATCTCGGCGCGGCGCACCACCGGCAGACGGTGGGCGCGCGCGGCGAGAAGTTCCGGATTGTCGGGCTTGATGGCCGAGGAGACGACGACGACCTGGGCGCGCGCCAGGTTCGTCGCTGCGTGCCCGATCGCGACCTTCACGCCCTTGTCGCGCAGCCGCTTGACGTTGGCGCTCTTCGGCCTGGTCGGAGCCCTGCACGGTATAGCCGAGATTGACCATCACCTCGGCGATGCCGCTCATGCCGATGCCGCCGATGCCGACGAAATGCACCGGACCGATGTCGCGCGGCAATCTCATAGAGCACTCCCTCAATCGAAACGGCGAGGCGAACCTACTTGTTTGCGCCGCTCGCCGCCACCTTCAGGACCAGATCGGCCAGGCGGTCGGCGGCATCGAGCCGGCCGAGCGATCGCGCCGCCGCCGCCATGCGGCGAGCCGTGCCGGCGCAGCCGCCAAGGCGGCGATCTCGTCGGCGAGCCGCTGCGGCGTGAAGGTTTCCTGCACCAGGCGGATGGCGCCGCCCGCCCGTTCGAGCACGCCGGCATTGGCGAACTGGTCCTGATCGAGCGCGTGCGGCAGCGGCACCAGGATGGCCGGGCGGCCGATGGCGGCAAGTTCGGCGACAGTCGACGCCCCGGAACGCGACACCACCAGATGGCTCGCCGCCATGCGCGCCGGCAGATCGGAGAAAAACGGCGCCACTTCGGCCGCGACTGGCGAGATCGGCGTAGGCCTCGCGCACGCGCGGCAAATCCTCCTCGCGCGACCTGCTGGACGATAGCAAGGCGTGCGCGCAGCGCGGCATCGAGCCGCCGGATCGCCGGCGGAACGATTTCGGCCATGATGCGCGCGCCCTGGCTGCCGCCGAAAATCAAGAGCCGCAACGGATCGGCGCCGGCCGGGATAAGGCGTTGCCGCAGCGGCAACGACTGCCGGCCGCACCGGATTGCCGGTCAGCGTCGCCTTGGCGGCCAAGCCGGCGCTCGCGCCGAACACGATCGGGAAATGTGGTGGCGATGGCGGTGACGCGCGGCGCCAGCAGCCGGTTGGCGCGGCCGATGACCGCGTTGGCGTCGTGAATGAGGCTCGGAACGCCGCGCCAGCTGCCGCCAGCACCGGCGGGATGGTCGGATAGCCGCCAAAGCCGATGACGGCAGCGGGCTTGAGCCGGCCGATCAGCGCATAGGCCTGAACGAAGCCGACGCCGAGCAGCGAGGCGGTCCTGGCCATCGCGAACGGATTGCGCGCGCGCAGCGTTGCGCTCGATACGACATGGATCGCGTCTTCGGCGAATGCCGCCGCCGTAGCGCGCGGCGCGGCGGTCGGTGGCGAGATGAACGGCTAATGCCGCGCTGCGCGAGCGCCGCCGCCAACGCCTCGGCCGGAAACAGATGGCCGCCCGTTCCGCCGGCCGCGACAAGAACCGGCGCCCGGCCCGGCGCCTGCATCACACCCGGCTCCCGGTGATCACGATATCGCCGGGGAGCTGCGCGCGCGGCCGCTCGCGGGTGAGCGCCACCAACATGCCCATGCCGTAGGCGAGCGAGATCAGCGAGGAGCCGCCATAGGAGATGAACGGCAGCGTCATTCCCTTGGCCGGCATCAGGTGCAGATTGACCGCCATGTTGATGGTCGATTGCAGTCCGAACAGGATCGCAAGCCCGGCGGCGGCGAAACGGCTGAACGGATCGTCGTTGCGCATCGCCTTTAGCAGCGCGCGGATCACGATGAAGGCAAACAGCGCGACCAGAATAAGGCAGAGCACGATGCCGAATTCCTCCGCGGCCACCGCGAACACGAAATCGGTATGGCCCTCGGGCAGGATGCGCTTGATCGTGCCCTCGCCCGGGCCGCGACCGAACCAGCCGCCGCGGATGAACGATTCGGTCGCGATATCGACGTTGAACGAGTTCGCCGGACGGCGGGATCGAGGAAGCCTCTGATGCGCTGGGCGACGTGCGGAACGGTGTAGAACGCGGTCATCAGCCCGACGCCCGCGGTCGCGGCAAGCCCGATCACCCAGATGAAGCGCATCCCGGCCATGTAGAACAGCGCCCCCCAAACCAGCGCGATCAGCATGGTCTGGCCGAAATCGGGCTGCACCACCAGCAAGGCGACCACGAGGATCAGCAGCGCCAGCGCGATACAGATTGGCCGGCATTTCCGGGCGCTTCGCCGATTCGCCGAACAGCCAGGCGATCAGGATCACGAAAGCGGGCTTGAGAAACTCCGACGGCTGAACATTGACGCCGAGGATCACCAGCCAGCGCCGCGCGCCCTTGATCTCGGCGCCGAAATAGGGCGTCGCCGCCACCAGGACGAGACTCACGACGAAGACGACCAGCGAGAGCTTGGCGCACCTCGCGCGGCGACAGAAACGACGTCGCGATCAGGACCGCGGCGGCGGGAATGAGAAAGAGCACCTGGCGGTCGACGAAATGGAACGGGTCAAGCCCGATGCGCGCGGCGACCGGCGGGCTTGCGGCCAGGCAGAGCACGATGCCGCCGAGCATCAAGGCGACCAGCGCCGCCGAGCGTCAGCCGGTCGACCGTCCACCACCATTCGTTAAACGCCGTGCGTTGCGCGCGGGAGCCCATAACCCTGTCCCCCGAAGTCCCGGCCTAGTGGTGACACCGCGGTGGTTTAAGGGGGATTAAGAATTCGCCGGAGTGAGCCCCGGCAGCGCCCGCACCAGGTCGCGGAAGGCGTCGCCGCGCACCTCGAAATTGCGATACTGGTCGAAGGAGGCGCAGGCGGGCGAGAGCAGCACCACCGGTTCGGCGACGCGGGGACGCTTCGGCATCGCGAACGGCCGCCGCCAAGCGCCTTGTCGAGCGTGCCGTCGATCTCGTGCGGCACGCTCGCGCCCAAGCGTCGCGGCAAATTCCTCCGCCGCCTCGCCGATCAGATAGGCCTTACGAATGCGCGGAAAGAACTTGCGCAAGCGATTCGATGCCGCCGGTCTTCGGCTTGCCGCCGGCGATCCAGAAAATGTCGGCAAAGCAGGCGAGCGCCTGGGCCGCCGAATCGGCATTGGTTGCCTTGGAATCGTTGACCAGCAGAACCTTGCCGCGGCGGCCGACCTCCTCCATGCGGTGGGCGAGGCCCGGGAAACGAGCGCAGTCCCGCCTGGATCGCCGCCGGCGTCGAGCCCGAGCGCCAACGCGGCCGCCGCAGCGCAGGCGGCGTTCTGCGCGTTGTGCAGGCCGCGCAGCGAGCCGATGCCGGAGAGCTCGGCAATCGCGGCGACGACCGGCCGCCATCCGCGCGCATGATGCGCTGCCGCTCGGCATAGAGCCCGTCGCTCAGCTTGCGCCGCACCGAAATGCGCACCACGCGCTTGCCGGATTTGCGCGAGCCGCTCCGCAATGGCGCTGCACCATTCGTCGTCGACGCCGACGATGGCGGTGCCGTCCGCCGGCACGCCGGCGACGAGGCGTTCCTTCACCGCGGCGTAGTGTTCCATGCTGCCGTGACGATCGAGATGGTCCTCGGACAGATTGATCAGGATGCCGATCGAAGGATCGAGCGAGGGCGCGAGATCGATCTGATAGGACGAGCACTCGATGACGTGGACGCGGCCCATTGGCGCGGCGGCAGCAGCGACAGGATCGCGGTGCCGATATTGCCGCCGATCTGCGCGTCCATGCCGGCCGAATTCGCGAGATGCGCGACCAAGCGCCGTCGTCGTCGATTTGCCGTTGGTGCCGGTGATGGCGACGAACGGCGCGTCGGGCGCAAGCGCGCGCCCGCTCGCGGCAGAACAGCTCGATGTCGCCGATTATCTCGACGCCGGCCTGCTGCGCGCAGTCGAACGACCCAATGCGGGCTTGGATGGGTGAGCGGCACGCCGGGCGCGAGCAGCAAGCGCCGCGATCTTCGACCAATCGGCCGTGCGCAGATCGGCGGTGGGAATGCCGGCGGCGTTCGCCTTCGCCACGCTCTGCGCATCGTCGTCGAAGCCGACGACGTCGGCGCCGCCGGCGAGCAGCGCGCTCGCGCTCGCCAGCCCCGAGCCGCCAAGCCCGAACACCGCGACCTTCCTGCCGGCAAAGGTCGTGATCGGGATCACGGCAAACCTATCTCAGCTTCAACGTCGACAGCCCGGCCAGCGCCAGCACCACGGCGACGATCCAGAAGCGAATGACGATCTGCGGCTCGGTCCAGCCGAGCTGCTCGAAATGATGGTGGATCGGCGCCATCTTGAAAACGCGCTTGCCGGTCAGCTTGAACGAAACCACCTGCACGATGACGGAGACCGCCTCGAGCACGAACAGGCCGCCGATGACGGCGAGCACGATCTCGTGCTTGGTGGCGACCGCGACCGCGCCGATCATGCCGCCGAGCGCCAGCGAACCGGTATCGCCCATGAAAATCGAAGCCGGCGGCGCGTTGAACCAGAGAAAGCCGAGGCCGGCGCCGACCACGGCGCCGCACAGCACCGCCAGCTCGCCGGTGCCGGCGACGTAATGAATCTGCAGATAATCGGCGAACACGGCGTTGCCGCAGAGATACGCGATCATGCCGAAGCTCGCGGCGGCGATCATCACCGGCACGATGGCAAGGCCGTCGAGGCCGTCGGTCAGGTTCACGGCGTTGCCGGCGCCGACGATGATGAACATGGCGAAGATGACGAAGAACCAGCCGAGATTGACCACCAGCTCCTTGAAGAACGGAAAGACCAGCGAGGTCGCGAAGGTCGGCGCCGTCGGCACCTGCGCCAGCTTGACCAGCGCGATGCAGGCGGCGGCCGGCAATCACTGCTTCGATGGCAAGCCGCGTGCGGCCGGGAAATCCGTTGTGCGCTTGTTTGGTCACTTTCAGATAATCGTCGTAGAAGCCGACCATGCCGAAGCCCAGCGTCACCAGCAGCACCACCCAGACGTAGGGATTGGCCGGATTCGCCCACAGCAGCGTCGATACCAGCATGCCGGACAGGATCATCAGCCCGCCCATGGTCGGCGTGCCGGCCTTGGCGATGATGTGCGATTGCGGGCCGTCGGGGCGGATCGGCTGGCCCTTGCCCTGCAACAGGCGCAGCCGGCCGATGATGGCGGACCGAACAAAAAAACAAAAAGCAGCGCGGTGATGATCGCGCCGCCGGTGCGGAAAGTGATGTAACGGAAGACATTGAGGACCGAAAGCTTGTCCGACAGATCGACCAGCCAATAAAGCATCGCATCAACCTTGCGCGGACGCGCCTTCGAGCGTGTGGTCTTCGAGCGCTTCGAGCTTCCTGGCGCGGATACGTGCGTTGCAGCGCCTTGACGATAGGCGCCATGCGCGAGCCGAGCGAGCCCTTGACCATCACCACGTCGCCGGCGCGGATCGCGGACAACACCTGCGCTTCGAGCGCGGCGGAGTTCTTCTGCATAGCCGCCGCGACGGCTGGCGGGAAGTGCCCGCCACAAATTGCGCATCAGCGGCCCGCAGCAGAACACGAGATCGACCGCGTTGGCGGCGACCGGCTTGGCCAGGCGCGCGGTGCAGCGCCGGTCCCTTCGGTCCGAGTTCGAGCATGTCGCCGAGCACGGCGATGCGCCGGCCGTGCGGTCCGATCTTGGCGCTGGCCGAGCAGCGCCAGCGCGGCGTCGACCGACGCCGGATTGGCGTTGTAGCTCTCGTCGATGACGAGCGCCGGCCCGCCCGCGCAAGATCGATTTCGATCGGCGCGCCGCGGCCGGAAACCGGCTTGAGTTCGGCGAGCGCGAGCGCCGCCAGCGCGAGATCGGCGCCGACCAGCACGGCGGTCGCCAGCACCGCGAGCGAATTGCCCACGAGGTGACGGCCCGGCGCGCCGATCTTGTAGGTCAGTTCGGTGCCGAGGATCTGCGCCACCACAGTCGAGCAGTGCGGATGCAGCGCGCATTTGACGAGGCGCGCGTCGGCCTTGGCGTGCTCGCCGAACGAGACGATGCGGGCGACGCCGGCTTCCTTGGCGCGGCGCTTGAGCCGCGCGAATTGCGCGATATCGCGGTTGATGACGGCGGCACCGTCCGCTTCCAGGCCGAGGAAAATCTCGGCCTTGGCGTCGGCGATCTTGGCAAGCGAGCCGAAGAATTCCAGATGCACCGGCGCAATCGTGGTGATCAGCGCCACGTGCGGGCGCGCCAGCCGCGACAGCGGCGCGATCTCGCCGGGTGATTCATCCCCATTTCGAGAACGGCGTAGCGCGCGCTCGCCGGACAGCGCGCGAGCGACAGCGGCACGCCCCAATGATTGTTGTAGGAGGCGACCGACGCGTGCGTCTCGCCGTCCTTGGAGAGCGCGAGCCGCAACGCCTCCTTGGTCCCGGTCTTGCCGACCGAGCCGGTGACGCCGATCACTTTGGCCAGCGTGCGGGCGCGGGCGGCGGCGGCAAGATCGCGCAAGCCCGCCAGCACGTCGGGCACGACCAGCAGCGGCGTGTCCTTTGCGAACTGCGCGCGCCGTCGGCGGCAACCACCGCAAGGCCGGCGCCAGCCGCGAGCGCGGACGCCACGAATTCGTGTCCGTCGCGCCGATCCGCGATGGCAAAAAATGCCTCCCCCGGAGCGATCGTGCGGCTGTCGATCGAAAGGCCCGGACACCGATTGCGGCAGCGCGCCTTGCCGTTCGGCGCCCATCGCCGCCGCCATTGCGTCGACCGTCCAAAGCGCGCGCGCCGTCATGCGGCAAGCTCCTTGAGCGCCGCGGCAACCGCCTCGTGATCGCTGAACGGCACGATCCGGTCGCCGATAATTTGGCCGGTTTCATGGCCCTTGCCGGCGATGAGCAGCACGTCGCCGCGGCGCAGATCGGCGATCGCCGCGCGAATCGCCTCGCGCCGGTCGCCGATCTCGATGGCGCCGGGCGCGGCCGACATGATGGCGGCGCGGATGGCGGCGGCGTTCTCGCTGCGCGGATTATCGTCGGTGACGACAACGCGGTCGGCCTTGGCGGCCGCAACCGCGCCCATCAGCGGCCGCTTGCCGCGATCGCGATCGCCGCCGGCGCCGAACACCACGACCAGCCGGCCCGCCGCATAGGGCCGCAGCGCGTCGAGCGCCTTGGCGAGCGCATCCGGCTTGTGCGCGTAGTCGACGAAGATCGGCGCGCCGCGGTTTGTCTCCAACAAGTTCGAGCCGGCCCTTGGCGCCGTGGAGATCGCGCGAGCGCTGCAAATACCGACGGCAGGATCGCCGCCGGTGGCGATGGCAAGCCCGGCGGCAACCAGCGCATTTTCGACCTGAAACTCGCCGACCAGCGGCAAGCGCACGGCGAAATTTTTGCCGCCGTGTTCGATGCTGCAGCTGCTGTGAAAAACCATCGATCGTCGCATTCGACGAGGCGGATCGTGGCTTCCCGCACGCCCGACAGTGACGATCGACAAGCCGCGCGCCTTGGCGGCGGCAACGACCGCGTCCGCATGGTCGTGATCGACCTCGATGATCGCGCGCGCCGCCCGGCACGACCAACTCCTTGAACAGCCGCAGCTTGGCGGCAAAGATAAGCCTCGAAGCTCGGATGATAATCGAGGTGATCGCGGGTGATATTGGTGAAAGCCGCCGCCGCAATCGTGCAGTCCGTCGAGCCGATATTGATCGAGGCCATGGGAGGAGGCTTCGATCGCCAGATGGGTAACGCCGTCGCCGGCAAGCTGGTCGAGCGAGCGGTGAAGCGCCACCGGGTCCGGCGTCGTCAGCGAGCCGTAAGTTTCTCCGCGCGGCGAAACGATGCCGATCGTGCCGATGCTGGCGGCGCTATAGCCAAGCGTGCTCCAGATCTGGCGCGTAAACGCCGCGACCGAAGTTTTGCCGCTGGTGCCGGTGACGGCCGCGATCGTGCGCGGCTGGCGCGGATAAAGCTTGGCAGCCGCCAAAGCGAGCGTGCGCCGGGCATTGCCGACCCGGGCAAAAGCGGCACCCGCCGGCAACGGCAGATCCGGCCTTCGTTCGGCCAGCACCGCGACCGCGCCGGCGCTAAGCGCGGGAGCGACGAAACGCAGACCGTCGGTCTTGCCGCCCGCGATCGCGACGAAAGCATCGCCGGGCTTCACCGCGCGGCTGTCGGCAGTGACCCCGCCGACTTCGATGTCGGCATGGCCTGCCGCGATTTCGGCGTCAGCAGGCAGAATCTCGCGAAGCTTCATGGCGCGCCGTCGGCAACACCGCCTTACCTGCTTTCCTTCAGGAGGCCAGTATCAGCTGATCGGCCGGCGGCAGGTCCATGCGCGGCTCGATGCCAAGGAGCGGCGCGATGCGCGCCACCACCCGGCCGCCGACCGGCACCGCGTTCCAACCCGACGTGGTGAAGCCATGGGTTTCCGGCGTTGCCTTGGGCTCGTCGAGCATGATCAGTAAGAGATAGCGCGGATGATCGGCGGGCATGATCGCCATGAAATCGGTCAGCACTTTGCTCTTGGAATAGCGGCCGTTGACGACCTTGTCGGCGGTGCCGGTCTTGCCGCCGATGTAATAGCCCGGCACGTCCGCCTTCCTCGCGGTGCCCTTCTCGACGTTAAGCCGCATCAGGTAGCGCATCATTTCGCTGGTCTGGGGCTTGATGACGCGCTTGCCCAACGCCGCGGCGTCCGCCCGCGAGCGCTTGAGGAACGTGGGCGGGATCAGAATGCCGCCGTTCATGATCGCGGCGACGCCCATCGCCGCCTGCAACGGCGCCACCGACAGACCATGCCCGAAAGCGACGGTCGCGGTGGTGAGATCGCTCCAGCGCCTGGGCAGGATCGGCTCGGCGCTCTCCGGCAGTTCGGTGCGCAGCCGATCGAGCTGGCCCATTTTTTTCAGGAACGCCTGTTGCGCGCCGCTGCCGAGCAACAGCGCCATACGCGCCGCGCCGATGTTCGAGGAATAGGTGAAAATTTCCGGCACGCGTGAGAATGCGATGCTGCGCTTCGAAATCGTGGATCAGAAACCTGCCCATGCGCAGCGGCGCGCGCGCGTCGAAAGACGAATTGAGGGTGACCTTGCCGGAATCGAGCGCCATCGCCAGGTAAACGCCTTGAAGGTCGAACCCATCTCGTAGACGCCGGTCGTCAGCCGATTGATGCGCGACGGATCATTCGCCTGGCGCGGATCGTTGGGATCGTAATCCGGCTCCGACACCAGGGCGACGACCTCCCCGGTGTTGACGTTGAGGACCAGACCGGCGGCTGCCAGCGCATGAAATTGCGCGCGCGCGGCGACGAGTTCATCGCGCAGTGCGTGCTGCACGCGCAAATCGACCGAAAGCACGACCGGCTTTTGCAGCCGGTCGGTGGCAAGACCCGCCATGTGAAGAGCGGCAAGCCCGTGATTATCGAGCCACTTCTCCATGCCGGCGATGCCCTGATTGTCGATATTGACCAGGCCGATCAGGTGGGAGATTTCCGGGCCGTCCGGATAGGTGCGTTTGTTCTCGTTCAGAAAGCCGATGCCGGGAAGGCCTTGGCGATAGATCTCCTTCTCCTGCGCGGGCGTGATGTCGCGCTTGAGCCAGACGAACCCGCGTTTCGACGAAAGGCGCTCGCGCAGTTCGGTGGCGTCGAGATCGGGCAGATCGGCGGTCAGCAGTTCGACGGCTTCGTCGACATCGATGATGCGTCGCGGCTCGCCGTAGAGCGACGGGACGCGTACATCGGTTGCTAGAATCTCGCCATTGCGATCGAGGATGTCGGGACGGGCCGTGGCGACCGCATCATCGAGGATGACCCGGTGCGGCGCGCGGCTGTCGGCGACGATTCCGAACATGACGAGGCGCAGTGCGATGATGCTATAAACGCCGACAAAGCCGACGATCGCCAGACCCACGCGCGCCCGCGCCTTGGCGCTCCGGTCAACGTTGCGCCCATAAAGCAGGGTGCGCTTGAGCCGCCGCGGCCACGGCTCCACCGGCCGGACAGGCACGGCCGGCAAGGTTTCGGCAATCGCGCTCGTTTCCGCAATCGCACTCATGGGCTGTGCGCTCCAGATGCGGGCGGCGCAACGGCCGGAGCCGCTATTGCGCCGGCAAAAGCTGGGGCCGGCGTTTCGCCCCGGCCTACGGACGGCGGCGCAGCCGGGTTGGCGGTGGGCGCGGCCGGTGCCGGAATGCTTCCCGTCACCGTTACCGGCTCCTCCAGATGTTCGATCATGCCGCCGATCGGGTCCCTGCTCCCTGGGCGCATATAGTCAGGCGGCTGGTCGGGCAGGTGATCGAGCATGTCGAATTGTGTGGCCGCGACCGGCTTGAGCTTGAGAAAGCGCTTCGCCAGCGCCTCGATGCGCGCCGGGTCATCGAGTTCGCCCCATTGCGCGCGCAAGGCGGCGATCTTGTCGCGTTCGTGCCTGACTTCGTCGCGCAACTTGGCGAGACGCTCGGCTTGGACCGTCGCTTCGAATTTGATGCGATAGACGTACGCCGCCGCCAGCACGAGCGCGCCGATCACAATAAAATTGAGTACCCGCAGGATCACGGCCGCCCCCGCATGATGTCCGCAAGCGACGGCAGTCGCGGCAGCAGAGTTTCAATCGTCGCGGGCTGCGCGGGAGCGTCGGTTCGCTCGGCGGCGCGCAGCTTTGCGGAGCGGGCGCGCGGATTGGTGGCGATCTCGGTCTCGTCAGGGGTCTCCGGCCGCCGCGTGAGCACACGGAACGTCGGTGCGGGCGAAACCACAAGCGGCCGATGGCGCGAGGAAGCCGGCGCGCGGCTGCGCGCGGCAAGGAAAGTTTTGACGATGCGGTCTTCGAGCGAGTGGAAGGCAACGACGACGAGTCGTCCGGAAGGTTTCAGCACGCGCTCGGCAGCCGCGAGCCCGTGGGCCAGTTCGGCCAACTCGTCATTGACGAAAATGCGCAAGGCTTGGAAGGTGCGCGTTGCCGGATGCAGTGCGCCGGGGCGCGCGGGCGCCACACGCGCAACGAGTTCGGCGAGCGCGCGAGTCGAGTCGACGCTGCGTTCCGCTCGCACTTTGGCGATTGCGCGCGCGATCGCGCGGGCATGGCGCTCTTCCCCCAATGTGGCGATGATGGCGGCGAGGTCTCGTTCGCTCGCGCGTGCAACCACATCGGCCGCGCTCGGACCTTCATGGCCCATGCGCATGTCGAGAGGGCCATCGTATCGGAACGAAAATCCGCGGGCCGCCTCGTCAAGCTGCATGGAGGAAACGCCGAGGTCGAACACGATACCGTCGATCGCGGCAGCGCTGCTTTTGCCGGCGATCTGCTGCAAATTGGAGAAGCAATCTTCAATCAAATCGAGGCGGCCTTGCGCTTCCTTGGCGAGGCCGGCGCCACGGTCGACGGCGTTACGATCGCGATCGATGCCGATGACGCGCGCGCCGGCCGTCGCCAGGATCGCGCGGGCAAAACCGCCGGCGCCGAAGGTGGCGTCGACGTAGAGTCCGCCGTCGCGCACGTCGAGCCAGCGCACGACGCGGCTGACAAGCACGGGAATGTGACGGGCCAGTCCGCCAGCGACAGCATTGCTGTCGCTGCCCGCCATCATTCCCGTGCTCCGAGCGGCTTTTCCGGCACCGCCATGATCCGGGCGCCAAGTTCCTGCTTGAATGCGCGGACCTTGTCGGTGGCCTCCGCCAGTTCCGCGCGAAAGCGTCCGGGCTCCCAGATTCGAAATTTGTAACCGAGGCCGACGAACGTGACCGTGTCGGTTATCCCCGCATGCGCCTTGAGCATATCGGTGAGTACGACACGTCCTTCGCCGTCGATTTTCAGCGTTTCGCTCGTGCCGTAGAGCGCCAGCGCGAATTGCTCGCGCTGTTCCGAATAGGGCACAAAGCCGGCAATCAGTGCGTCGATCTGCTTGAGCAAGGCGTTGCCGCCGGCATCGAGCGCTGGCCGATCGAGCGCCGGATAGCAATAGAGACCGTCGAAGCCGTCGCGCGCCAGCACGGCGCGAAAGGAAGCCGGCACCGATACACGCCCTTTGGCGTCCAGACGGAGCACGTAATGGGACACAAACGGGTCCATCTCGCTCCTCGCCGAGCGGTAAATCGCTTGGAATCCCAGTGGTCAGGCAGCGGCTTTCCCTCGATCCCGAGCGCTGAATTCCTGTATGGGAAAATATGGGTTATCATGGGACAATATGGGCGTCAACGCACCAGCGGCGCCGAATTCGCGGCTTTGCTCGTATCCGATTAGCGAGCGGCAAGCTTAAGGAAAGGTTGAGAAATAGCCGCAGGTTGGATTCGTTTTCGCTGCCTTCGAACATGAAGACGCTGCACCATGACCGGGAGCTGCGCGCGCGCACGAAATCGGCCGGGTGCGTTTTTTAAGAGTCGCCGGCAGGAGAAAGGCGTTGCTCCGGCGCAACGCATGTTGCCTTTTTCCACAGGCGCCCGCTTCAAGCCTTAAATCGGCTTGTATGCAACACCTGTTGCCGTAATGTCGCGACATGCCGCGTGCAGCGTTTTTTCCGGATTCGTGCGTCGTGGCCGACGTCGTGCCTTCGCCCAATTATGGCGAGCGCAAAGACGGGCGACGTCCGGATATGATTTTGCTGCACTACACCGGAATGCAGGATGCGAACGCCGCGCTTGCCCTTCTGACGCAAAGCGGCAGCGAGGTTTCCGCGCATTATTTCGTGTTCGAAGACGGCCGCATCATTCAGATGGTCGAGGAAGGCCGCCGCGCTTGGCACGCCGGCGCTTCATTCTGGGCCGGCGAAACCGACATCAATTCCTGCTCGATCGGAATCGAGATCGCCAATCCGGGCCACGAATTCGGCTATCCGAATTTTCCCGCCCGGCAGATCGCAGCGGTGACGGCGTTGTGCCGCAGCATCTTCACCCGCTTCACGATCCCTTCGGTGCGCGTGCTCGCGCATTCCGACGTAGCGCCCTCGCGCAAGCAGGACCCCGGCGAAAAATTCCCGTGGCGCACCTTGCACGATTCGGGAGCAGGCCACTGGGTCAAGCCGCAGCCGATCACCGAGGACGGCGGCACGCTCGCGCCGGGCGATCACGGCGATGCCGTCGCGGCGATGCAGAAATTGCTCGCTGAATATGGCTACGGGATCGCGGCCAACGGCGTTTACGATCCCGCGATGCGCGACGTGGTGACGGCCTTCCAGCGCCATTTCCGTCCGGCGCGGATCGACGGCATTGCCGACCCCTCGACGCAGAAGACGCTGCAAGAACTTCTCGCCCATCGCACCCGGCCGAGAAATATTGCCGCCCGCGCGCGCGCTTTCGAGCGCCTTGCCGCCCCTTGACGCCGGCGGCGAACGTCCCCATCCCTGTTCCGTCAGTCGGCCGGACGGCCGCTCCGGTGAAAACCGGGGAGGAAAGTCCGGGCTCCGTGGACAAGCGGTGCCGGATAACATCCGGCGGGCGCGAGCCTAGGGATAGTGCCACAGAGAACAGACCGCCGCGGCGCGTTGCGTAAATAGCCGCGGCAAGGGTGAAACGGTGCGGTAAGAGCGCACCGCGTCGGCGGCAACGCCGGCGGCACGGTAAACCCCACCGGGAGCAAGACCGCATAGGGACGGCGCGGCCCGTTTCGCGCGAAAGCGCGCGACAGCGCCGGGGTCGATGTCCAGACCCTGCCGTCCGGGTTGGTTGCTGGAGGCGCCGGGCAACCGGCGTCCAAGAGGAATGGCCGTCACGTATGCGGGCACTTCCCGCATGCCATCCAGAACCCGGCTTATAGGCTGACTGACCACGACGTAGGGGCGCCCGGCGGAATCCCCGCCGGGCGCCCGCCAAATTTCTCAAGTCTGGCCGGCGGCGTCGCACCTCCCAGGCGACGGACGAAAGCCGAGCCGCACCTGCTGAAGGTTGCGGCGATCGGTGCAGCAGCATGCGCCACCAGGCCGGCGCGAAACAAAATTAATCAAGCATAATCAAATAGCTCCATGTGGCACGCAATTTGCTGCGTTGCAGCAAGATTGGGCACAGGCCTGCCTATCGCCTCACCGGGGCGTTGCGGCTGGCCTTCGCAAACGGAGCCGAGACATGGATTACGTGAAGCCCGCAGATGTTGCCGCCGCCATGGTCAATGCCGGGCGGAGCAAGCTCTTGCTCTCCCCGGCCGATCTCATCATCCGCGGCGGCCTTGCCGGCGCCATCCTGGCCGCCGCCACCAGTCTTGCCTTTACGGCAATGGTACAGACCAATCAGCCGCTGGTCGGCGCGCTGATCTTCCCTGTCGGCCTCATCCTCATCGTGCTGCTCGGACTCGATCTCGTTACCGGCAGCTTCGGCTTGTTGCCGCTGCCCTGGATGGAAAATGAGGTCGGCGCCAAGACCATGCTCGGAAACTGGTGCCTGGTATTTCTGGGCAACCTGATCGGCAGCGTGGTCTATGGCGGCCTGTTGGCGATCACGCTGACAAATTTCGGCGCGGCCGCTCCCGCCGGCGTAGCGGCCAAAATCATCGCCATCGCACAGGCCAAAACCACCGGCTACGAGGCGCTCGGCTTCGCCGGAATGATCACCGTCTTTGTCAAGGCGGTGCTTTGCAACTGGATGGTCTGCCTCGGCATCGTCGCGGCGATGACCACGACGTCGACGATCGGCAAGATCGTCTGCGCCTACATGCCGATCCTCATCTTCTTCGCCCAGGGTTTTGAGCACTCGGTCGTGAACATGTTCGTCATTCCGACGGGCATGATGATGGGCGCCAAGATCAGCATCGCGGAGTGGTGGCTGTGGAATCAGATTCCGGTGACGCTCGGCAATCTGATCGGCGGCTTCGTCTTCACCGGCCTCGCGCTCTACATCACGCATAAGCCCCGCATCGCGGCGCCGGCACCGCTAACCGCGTCGACGCAAGTGCCGGCTGAATGAGTGAGGCCGACCTCAAACCACCTGCGGCAGACACCGGCGACTTTAACGCCGAACAGAAGCGCTATCTGGAAGGGTTCGTAGCCGGTGTGCAGATCGCCAAGGCGGCGAAAGGCGTCGCGGGCGCCGCAACCGCAACGCCCGGCGTATCCGCAAATGCGGCGCCCGAGGTTACTGGGCCGGACGCGGCGGGCTTGCGGGCGCAGAACCGCGTGCTCGCCGCGGGCGGCAAGCTGTCCGATCCGGAGAAATTCAAACGCGAACAGCACCCCTTCGATACCTACGAGCGGCTGAAGCAGCATGCGGCCAAGGGCGATTATCCGAAACCGCCGGATAATTTCCGCTGGCGTTTCTTCGGCCTGTTCTACGTCGCACCCAATCAGAATTCGTACATGTGCCGGCTGCGCATCCCCAACGGGATCGTCAAGGCCGCACAGTTTGCCGGAATTGCCGATCTCGCCGAGCGCTACGGCGGCGGCTACGCGCATGTAACGACCCGCGCCAATCTCCAGATACGCGAGGTCGAAGCCCGCGATGCCGTCGCCACGATTGAGGCGATTCAGGATCTGGGACTGTGCTCGCGCGGATCCGGCGCCGACAATATCCGCAACGTCACCGGCACTCCGACCGCGGGCATCGACCCGCAGGAGCTTATCGACACGCGCGCTTACGCGCGCGAATGGCATTTCCACATCCTCAACGATCGCTCGCTCTACGGCTTGCCGCGCAAATTCAACGTCGCCTTTGACGGCGCCGGCACTATCGCCGTGTTGGAGGACACCAACGACATCGGCTTCCAGGCCGTGCGCGTGAACGAAGGTTTCGGGCTATCGCCGGGAATCTGGTTCAAGCTCTGTCTGGGCGGGCTCACCGGGCATCACGATTTCGCGCGCGAAACCGGCGTGCTGGTGCCGCCGCAGGACGCCTGCATGGTGGCAGATGCCGTGGTGCGCGTGTTCATCGATCACGGCAATCGCAGCGACCGGACCAAGGCGCGGCTCAAATACGTGCTCGACGCCGTGGGCGTCGAAAACTTCCTCGGCCTGGTCGAAGAGAAATTCGGCCGCAAGCTCGACCACGCGGTGCCGGGCGCAATCGCCACGCGCCCGGCTTTCGATCGCACCGCGCATATCGGCATTCACGCGCAGAAGCAGGACGGACTGCATTGGATCGGCATCGTCGTGCCGGTCGGACGCCTTTCGGTGGCGCAGATGCATGGCCTCGCCGCCATTGCACGCGAGTTCGGCGATGGCGATCTGCGGCTCACGGTCTGGCAGAATCTGCTCATCTCCGGCATGCCGACCGAAAAACTCTCGGCCGCGCAGGAGCGGGTCGAAGCGCTTGGCCTCGCGATCAAAACTAACGCGATCCGCTCCGGGCTCGTTGCCTGCACCGGCAATACGGGCTGCAAGTTTGCAGCCTCCGACACCAAGCGCCACGCCGAGGAGATTGCGCGCTGGTGCGAAACGCGCGTTCCCCTCGATGTGCCGGTCAATATCCATTTGACCGGTTGCCATCATTCCTGCGCGCAGCATTTCATATCGGAGATCGGACTTCTCGCATGCAAAATCCAGGCGAATGAGGAGGCCGAACCGGTCGAAGGTTATCACGTGCTCGTCGGCGGCGGCTTCGGGCCGGACGCCGCGCTCGGACGCGAGCTTTTCCGCGAGGTCAGCGCCGAGGATACGCCGCGAACCGTCGAACGCATCCTCACGGCCTATCTGGCGCACCGCGCATCTCGCGAGGAGACGTTTCCTCGCCTTCGCGCGGCGGCACGATGCTCGACGCCTTGAAGACCATGACCGAACTCGAGGCCGCTGAATGAGCATGACGCAGCGGCCACCGATCCCTTCGTTCATTCCCGAAATCGGCGCCGTTCACGGCGGAACAGCGCACATGGCTCAATGGACTTTTCGCCGGACTGTTTGGGCTTGAAGAGTCGGTGACGCCGCTCTCTTCGGCTGAGGCCGCCAAGCTACTGCCGGGCCTTCTTGCCGGCGCCGCTGCGCCGGCGCACCGGCGGACGCTGAAGTGGACGACGGCGCTCCCTGGCACGATCCGGCGATGCCGTTGCCCGACCGCATGAAGCTGGCCGACGAGCAAGCCGTTGCCGCGCCGGCTCATGGCGGCGATGGCGCAGCAGGATTGCGGCCAGTGCGGCTATAACTGCAACGATTATGCAAATGTGCTGTTCGCCAAATCCGAGAAGCGGCTGAACCTCTGCGTCCCAGGCGGCAAAGAAACCTCCCGCATGCTCAAGCAGCTCTATCAGGAGCTGGAGAGCACGCCCGCCGAAGCCGCGCCCGTACCCGCGCCGGCAAAATCGACGCCGATTGCGCGGCCCGGACGCGCGCGCGACACTCCGATCTATGCAACCTTCCTGTCGCGCCGGCGGCTGAACAAAGCCGGGTCGCAGAAGGAAACATGGCACATCGATATCGATCTTGCCGGGACCGATCTCGACTATGCGGTCGGCGATTCGTTTGGGATCTTTCCGCCAACGATCCCGCGCTGGTCGAGGCGGTGCTCGCTGCGATCGATGCGCCGCCGGATTTCCCCATCGGCGGCCGCACGCTGCGCGAAGAGCTGATCGACGGCGTCTCGCTCTCGCCCGCCCCCGATATGTTGTTCGAGCTCATGTCCCATCTCACCGGCGGCGAGCGCAAGCAGAAGGCGAAGCGGCTGGCGGCCGGTCATGATCCCGACGGCGACGCCGCCACGCTCGACGTGCTCGCGGCCCTGCACAAATTCCCGCGCATTGAGGCCCGATCCGGAGGCCTTCATCGAGTCGCTCGATCCGCTGCAGCCACGCCTCTATTCGATCTCGTCATCGCAGAAGACGAGCCCGGCCGGCGTCTCGCTGACCGTCGACGCGGTCCGCTACGAGATCGGCGACGCGCGTGCGCCACGGCGTCTGCTCGACCTTTCTCGGCGGCCGTATCGCGCCGGCGAGCAAAGTCAAGGTCTATGTGCAGAAGGCCCAACATTTCGCCCTGCCCGCCGATCCGTCCAAGCCGATCGTCATGATCGGGCCCGGCACCGGCATCGCGCCGTTTCGCGCCTTCCTGCACGAGCGGCAGGCCATCGGCGCGCCCGGGCGCAACTGGCTGTTCTTCGGCCACCAGCGCAGCAAGCTGCGATTTCTTCTACGAGGACGAACTTGCTCGCCATGAACGCGGCCGGATTTTTGACGCGACTGTCGCTTGCCTGGTCGCGCGACGGTCACGAGAAAGTCTACGTGCAGCACCGCATGCGCGAGGCCGGCCGCGATCTTTGGTCGTGGCTCGATGACGGCGCGCATGTCTATGTCTGCGGCGATGCGGTGCGGATGGCCAAGGATGTCGAAACGGCCCTTGTCGACATTATTGCCGAACATGGCGGCCGTTCGCCGGCCGAGGCCTGAAATTTCTCAGCGAGATGAAAGCGAGCGACCGCTATCAGACCGACGTTTACTAGGAAGGAAACCCGCGTGGCCGCCGACCGCTCACCTGCCGACGTTCCCGTCGCCGCGCATCGGCCCTTTGGCGCGGCTGCCGGTGTTCTTCGCGCTCGAAGGCAAGCGCGCGATCGTCGGCGGCGGCACTTCGGCCGCCGCTTGGAAAGCCGAATTGCTCTCGGCCGCGGGCGCTCGCGTCGATGTCTATACGGCGGCGCCGGGAGAAGAGATGCGGGCGCTCGCCCGCTCGCCGCCGCGCGGCCCAGTGGCGATTCACGAACGCGCCTGGAGTGCAGACGATTTTGCCGGCGCCGCGATCGCCGTCGCCGACTGCGCCGACGATTGGGCAAGCCGAGCGCGTTCGCCGCCGCCGCGCGCGCCGCCGGCGTGCCGGTCAACGTCATCGATCGCCCGGCATTCTGCGATTTTTCCTTCGGCGCCATCGTCAATCGCTCGCCGCTGGTCATCGGCATTTCGACCGATGGCGCGGCGCCGGTGTTCGGCCAGGCGATCCGCGCCAAGATCGAAGCGCTGATCCCGAAAGGCTTTGCGCGCTGGGCGGAGGCGGCGCGCGCTTGGCGCCCGCGCGTGCAAGCGCTCGCGTTGCCGTTCCGCGGCCGCCGCAATTTCTGGGAGCGATTTACCGCAGCGCGCGATTACGGCTCCGAATGCCGCGCCGATACGAAGCCGATTGCGAAGCACTGCTCGCCCCAGCGGACGCCGCCGGCGACCGGTTCGGTCGTGCTCGTCGGCGCCGGTCCCGGCGATCCCGAGCTTGTTGACGCTTGCGCGCGGTGCGCGCGCTGCAATCGGCCGATGTGATCCTGTTCGACGATCTGGTCTCGCCCGACATTCTCGACTTCGCGCGCCGCGAGGCGAAGAAAATGCTGGTCGGCAAGACCGGCCACGCCCCCTCCTGCCGGCAGGACGACATCAACGCGCTGATGATCTCGCTCGCCAAAGCCGGGCGGCGCGTGGTGCGGCTCAAGGGCGGCGACCCGATGATCTTCGGCCGCGCCGACGAGGAGATTGCCGCGTGCCGCGCGGCCGGAATTGCGGTCGAAGTCGTGCCCGGCATCACCGCCGCGCAGGGCGCCGCGAGCCGCCTCGCTGGTCTCGCTGACGCGCCGCGCGAAAGCGCGCCGCGTGCAATACGTCACCGGCCATGGCTCCGGAAATGGTCGCGACGGCAAACTGCCCGCCGACATCGACTGGGCGAGCATCGCCGACCCGGCGGTGACGACAGTCGTCTATATGCCGACCCAGACGTTGCCCGATCTCGTCACCCGCGCCGTGGAAGCGGGCCTCGATCCTGAAACTCCCGCGGTCGCGGTCGAGCGGGCGACGCGTCCGGACGAGCGGGTCATCGCCGCGACCATCGCCGATCTTCCAGCGCGGCTCGCCGCCGAGCCGCGATCAGGCCCGCTCGTCGTGATGATCGGCTGGGTTTTTGCGGAATATATCGAAGCGGCAGCCATGCAAGACCGAAGCGCCGCTGCCACTTTGTCCGCGGCGCGGTAGGCGTGATACGGTCTGGCATCGCCAAAAGGTGCCGCTCCATCATGCTCGACCAAGCCGCCGACGTTCGTCGCACGCACTCACAGGGCACCGGCCCGCGGCTCGATTTTCAGGAGCATCTCGCCGATCTCGAAGCCGCCGGTCTCGTTGAGCGCATCGATGCGCCGTCAACAAGGACACCGAGCTGCATCCGCTGGTGCGCTGGCAGTTCGTCGGCGGCGTGCCGGAGGACAAGCGCCGCGCCTTCGTCTTCACCAACGTCACCGACGCCAAAGGCCGCAGCTACGACATTCCAGTCGTGGTCGGGGCGCTGGCGGCGTCGCCGGAAATTTACGCCATCGGCATGGGCCGCAAGGTCGAGGAGATCGGCGACGCCTGGATGGCGGCGATCGCGCATCCGATCGCGCCGGTCATGGTCGGCTCCGCGCCGTGCCAGGAGGTCGTCATCACCGGCGACGAGCTGAAAGCGCCGGGCGGCCTTGCCGCGCTGCCGGTGCCGGTGTCGACGCCCGGTTTCGACTCGGCGCCGTATCTGACCGCGACGCTCTGCGTCACCCGCGATCCGGAAACCGGCGTGCAGAACATGGGCACCTATCGCGCCGCGCTCAAAGCCGCCGATCGGCTGGTGGTGCGCATGGTGGCGCGCGAGGCGACCGGCGCCGGCGGCTTTCTGCATTGGCTCAAATACCGCGAGCGCAAGGAGCCGATGCCGATCGCCATCGTCATCGGCGCCGCTCCCGTGGTCATGTTCACCGGCCCGCAAAAGCTCGCCATCGACCTCGACGAGCTTGGCGTCGCCGGCGCGCTGGCCGGCGAGCCGATCCGCACCGTCAAGTGCAAGACCGTCGATCTGCACGTGCCGGCCGACGCCGAAATCGTCATCGAGGGTGTGATCGATCCGCAAGTGCTCGAGCCCGAGGCGCCGTTCGGCGAGAGCAACGGCTATGTGGCGCTCGAAGCCTTCAACATGCCGATGCGGGTCACCGCGATCACGCGCAAGCAGAAGCCGGTGTTCTGCTCGATCATCAGCCAAGTCACGCCGAGCGAATCGAGCGTGATCAAGAAAGTCGCCTACGAGCCGCTGTTTCTCTCGCACCTGCGCGACACGCTTGGCGATCAAGGGCGTCCGCCGCGTCGCCATGCACGAGCGGCTGACCAACCTGCGGCCGGTGATCTTCCTGCAGATCGCCTACGGCACGCCGCGCACGGAGGTGTGGCGCGCGCTCGATGGCGCCTCGACGCTGATGTCGAATTGCGGCAAGATCGTCGTCGCGGTGAGCGACGACATCGATCCGACGAGCGTCGACGCGGTGCTGTGGTCGCTCGCCTATCGCTCCAATCCGCGCGAGGACGTGCAGCTCGTGCCCTATCGCGGCGGCGTGCAGGGCGCGCAATACGGCCCGGAGCAGTCCGATTCGAGCATGCTGATCGACGCCACGCGCAAGCGCCCGATGGCGCCGCTGGCGCTACCGACGCCGCGAGCACATGGAGCACGCGCGGCAATTGTGGGAGCAGCTCGGGCTGCACCCGCTCACCGTCACCTCGCCCTGGCATGGCTACCAGCTCGGCGACTGGATCGAGCGCTGGGAAACATTCGCCCGCCGCGCCGCCGCCGGCGACTGGGAGCTGTCCGGCTCGGAGACGCTCGCGCGCAAGCGCGCGGCGTCATGCCGGAAACCTCGGTGCGCGTGGTGGAAAAGCCCGCAAAACCGGCCGAATAATCCCCGGATCGGCCCACGCGGAGCAAAAACTTGCTTGTCCAAAGAACAGGTTGCGGAACCCTCGCCTTGGCCGCCTATCTAAGCCGCGCATGGATACCACGCACCGCCGACCGACGAGGCGCATCTTACCCATGCCGCGGCCTCGCACCTGATCGCCGCCCGGCTGACCGAGATCCAGACGGTCGCGCGGGACACCAAGCTTTACACCTTCCGCCGCACCGACGGCGCGCCGCTGCCGCCCTACAAGCCGGGCGCCCATATCGACCTGCATCTGCCCAACGGACTTGTCCGGCAATTCTCGCTGGTCGTTCCGCAACGCCGATCCCGACGAGCTACACGGTCGGCGTCAAGCGCGACGAAAACAGCCGCGGCGGCTCGCGCTACATCATCGAGAAGATGAAAGTCGGCGACGAGATCAAGATCAGCGCGCCGCGCAACAATTTCCCGCTGGTCGAGGACGCCGAGCAGGTGACGCTGTTTGCCGGCGGCATCGGCATCACCCCGATCTGGTGCATGGCGCAGGAGCTCGCCGCGCGCAGCGCTCCTGGAAGCTCTATTATGCCTGCCGGTCGCGCGCCGACATGGCGTTTCTCGAAACGCTGAAAGAGCTCGGCCCCGAATCCGCGCATCTGCATTTCGACGACGATGCCGGCGGCGTTCTGGACATTGCCGCCGCCATCGCCGCAACGCCGGCGAACGCGCACATTTATTGCTGCGGCCCCAATCCGATGCTCAAGGCCTTCGAGGCCGCCGCCGCCGGCCGGCCGCGCAATCATCCACGTCGAATATTTCACGCCCAAGGAAGAGGAAACCTCCGGCGAAGCTCGGCGGCTTCTGGGTCGAGCTCGCGCGTTCCGGCGAGGAATATTTCATCCCCGAAGGCAAGAAAGTCCTCGAAGTGCTGTTCGAGGCCGGCGTCGACGTCGACTATTCCTGCGAACTCGGCATTTGCGGCGCCTGCGAGACCAAGGTCATTTCCGGCATCCCCGATCCACCACGATTCGGTGCTCAGCGAAGAAGAGCAGGCGACCAACGAAAAAGTCATGATCTGCTGCTGCGGCTGCAAGACCGAGCGGCTGGTGCTGGATATGTGATTCCCAATCGTCATTGCCGGGCCTAGTCGTCCGAAGGACACCGTCGCTTCGCTAGTCTTTGCCGGCAATCCATGCTGCGGTAAGGTGATTGAGAACCTGCCGCCGGTTCGCGGCAGCCGCACTTCAACATGGATCACCGGGTCAAGCCCGGTGATGACGGGAATTAAATGGACACGGCGGTCAAAACTCGCACAGCAAAGAAACCGGCAGCGAATGCGCGCCAGGACCTGCGCGCCTGGATCGCGCAACTGCGCGCCGCGGGCGAATTGCAGGACATCAAGGGCGCCGAGCGCGAGAAGGAGATCGGCGGCATCGTCGACATCTATCAGCGCCGCATCGGCAACAAGGCGGTGCTGTTCGACGACGTGCCCGGCTTTCCGCGCGGCCACCGCATCCTCGCCAACATCCTCACCTCGGTGCGGCGCATCAACATCACGCTCGGGCTAAATCCCGACGCCAGCGCCGTCGAACTGGTGCATTACTGGCGCCGCTACATGAAAGAGGCGAAGGCCATTTCGCCGGTCACGGTGAAGAGCGGCCCGGTCATGGAGAACGTCCGCACCGGCAAAGACATCGACATTTTCAAAATCCCGGTGCCGCGCTGGCACGAGCATGACGGCGGCTACTACATCGGCACCGGCGACATGGTGATCATGCGCGATCCGGACACCGGCTGGATCAATTACGGCGCCTACCGGGTGCAGGCGCACGAGCGCAACGTCGCCACCGTGATGTTCTCGAAGGGCAAGCACGGCGACATCATCAAGCGCAGCTATCACGAGCGCGGCGAGCCGTGCCCGATCGCGGTGGTCGCCGGCATGCACCCGGCGATGTTCATGATCGCCGGCCTGGAAATTCCCTACGGCAAGAACGAATACGACGCCGCCGGCGGCCTGATCGGCGAGCCGATCGAGGTCATCGCCGGGCCGCGCACCGGGCTGCCGATTCCGGCGCATGCCGAGATCGCCTTCGAGGGCTTCATTCATCCCGAACGATCTGCGCGACGAAGGCCCGCTCGGCGAATGGACCGGCTATTACGCCGGCGGCCTGAAGAAGGAGCCGGTGATCCGCATCGAAACCTTCATGCACCGCGACGATCCGATCCTGCTCGGCGCCATTCCCGGCATCCCGCCCGACGACGATTCGTTCTATCGCGGCACCTATCGCTCCGGCGCGGTGTGGAATCAGCTCGAAGCCGCCGGCGTGCCGGAGGTGAAAGGCGTGTGGGCGCACGCCGCCGGCGGCAGCCGGCTCTGGCTCACCGTCGCGATCAAGCAGCAATATGCCGGCCACGCCAAGCAGGCGGGGCTGATCGCCTCGCAATGCCATGCCGGCGCCTACGCCAACCGCTTCGTCGTCGTGGTCGACGACGACATCGATCCGGCCGACATGGACAAGGTGGTATGGGCGATGTGCACGCGCTTCGATCCGCGCGAGGGCATGGAGACCTTGCGCGGCTGCTGGTCGACCGTGCTCGATCCGATGGCCTACGCCAGCGACGACCCGCGCAACGCCCGCGTGGTGATCGACGCCTGCAAGCCGTTCAAGCGCCGCGACACGTTCCCGATCGTGGTGCGCGCGAGCAAAGAGGTCGAGGACCACGTGCGCGGGAAGTTCTCCGATGTTTTGCCGCGTGGATGATGCAGTGCATTACTGCGGCTCCTGAGCAGATAAATTCACTGAGCCTCAAACAACATGACCGAAAAATTCGACATCACGCTCACTATCAACGGCCGCGACTATCCGATCCGCGTCGAGCCGCGAAAAACGCTGGTCGACGCCATCCGCGACGATTGCGGGCAGACCGGCACCCATATCGGCTGCGAGCACGGCGTCTGCGGCACCTGCACCGTCATCGTCGACGATGAGGCGGTGCGCTCCTGCCTGATGTTCGCCGTGCAGGCGGCCGGCAAGAAAATCCGCACCGTCGAAGGCCTCGCCGACGGCGACAAGCTTTCCGTGCTGCAGCAGGCCTTCATCGACAATCACGGCCTGCAATGCGGCTATTGCACGCCGGGCTTTCTGATGCTGGCGACCAACGTGCTGGAGAAGAACCCGCACATCGACGACGAAGAGCTGCTCGACGTGCTCGCCTCGAACCTCTGCCGCTGCACCGGCTATCAGAACATCATCAAGGCGGTGAAGGCGGCGCGCGACCAGATGCGAAAGTAGGTGGGTTGGCGGCAGTGCCGCGTAACCCACTGCTTGGCGGCCAGGCTACACGCAGGGTTTCGCTTCGCTCAAGGCGCACCGGCAGACTATAATAGCGCCGTGATGAGTGAGAGGATCAGCTTATGGCTCGCCCCATCGTTATTCACGCGGACTGGGACCCGGATGCGGCGGTCTGGGTGGCGACGACGAACGACCTGCGAGGTCTCGTCACCGAAGCGGACACCATGGAGGCGCTGCGGGCGAAATTACCCGGCATGATCCTCGATCTTCTTGAGGAGTATGGCGTCTCCGACCTTCCGGCATCGATCGAAATCATCGCTCGCGCGAGCGATCGGCTCATCGCCGCTGAGTAGCTCACCTATGGCGGACTATTATCGTGACGTCGTCCGCTTGCTGCGAGATGCCGGCTACGAATTCAAGCGGCAAGGACGCGGCGATCACGAAATCTGGTGGAATCCGAGAACGGGCGGGCGCGTGACCGTCGATCGGAAGCTGAGATCGAAGTTCACGGCAAACGGCATTCTCAAGGAGGCCGGATTGGAAAAGGCCTTTTGATGCGAAGCTATTGGGCAATGCCAATCCTCCACCGTCCGGTGCTATCTATAAATTGAGCGCCGCAAGCGCCGCCTTCGCCACTTCGACATCCTGCTCGATCTTCGCTCCGCCGGCGGCGACGGCGCCGATGACTTCGCCGCCGACCTCGATCGGAAATCCGCCCGGCACGTTGGTGAAGTCGCCCATGCGCACCGCCATGGAGAGCGCGTTCTCCTCGGGCGCATAGCCGGTCGGCAGCCGCTGCGAGGCCGCGGTGATCGCTTTCCTTTTCGTGGTGATGATGGAGAAATGCCGCGCACCGTCCATCATCAGAAACGCGATCAGCCGGCAGCTTGCGTCGACCACGGCGAGCGAAACCTTGCAGTTGAGCGCGTTGGCCTTGGCTATTCCGGCTTGGAGCATTTTGAGGCTTGCTTCCTCGGTGAGCCTGTGGGTGGCGACGAAATCCGCCATGGCAGGCAATCCTCATTGCAGCGTCGAGCAAATTCGGCGAACTCAACTCCCCCAATGACACAAAATACCGCAATGCTGTTAGTCTGCCCGCCGCCTTGCGGCGGAGCCGCAATGACGAACGAGGGGTTCATGAGTGTCGAGAGTTGGGACCGCGAAGCCGACGTGGTGGTGATCGGATCGGGCGCGACGGGATTGCCCGCCGCCATCGTCGCGCGCGAAGCCGGCGCGTCGGTGATCATGGTCGAGGCCGAGAACCATGTCGGCGGCCACGCCATCACTTCGGGCGGCAATCTGCCGCTCGGCGGCGGCACCTCCTATCAGAAGAAATACGGCATCGAGGATTCGCCCGACCTGTTCTTCCAGGATTTGACCGACTGGTCGGTGGTCGAGACCAACGGCTTTCCGCCCTACCGCTACAACGACCGCGAGATCATCCGCGCCTTCGCCGACAACAGCGTGGCCACGTTCGAGTTCCTGCTGGCGCACGGCGTCAAAGTCATCGACCGGCCACCCAACAAAGTCGGGCACGAGATCGGCGTCTCGGTGCTGCGCACCATGCAGATCTCGGTCGAGGACTGGCCGATGGTCCACACCGGCGGACCGGCCGCATCCGGACGACGACGAAATCAGGGCCGGCGCCGGACTGATCCGGCCGCTGGAAGCCGCGGCGCGCAAGGCCGGCGTCGAAATCCTGCTCGAGCACCGCATGACCGCGATCCACCGCGAGACGCCGAAGTCCGGCCGCGTCACCGGCATCGCCGTCGATCGCAACGGCGCCAGACTCAACATCCGCGCCCGCAAGGCGGTGATCATCGCCACCGGCGGCTCGACCGGCAACGTCAACTTCCGCCGCATGTTCGATCCGCGGCTCACCGAGGAATATTGCGGGCTTGCCGGCATGCCGTGGTCCGATCAGGACGCCAGCGGCGAACTCGCCGCCATGGATATCGGCGCCGCGTTGTGGGGCGCGTTCAACTACACCGGCGAATTCGGCTCGGGCATCACCAAGCCGGGCGCTATCGGCTGCCAGTACGGCTATGTCAACGTGCGCTGGTATCCGGGCAGCGAGGTGTTCGACAAGGCGCGCGCGATCGGACTTGCGGTCGCGGACTGGCAGGACGTCATCCTGGTCAACATGCTGGGCAGGCGCTTCTACGACGAGACCGCGCGGACACTTCAACTACAACACCTATCAGAGCATCGATCCCGTACGAGCCCGCACTCCTATCTCAACGCCAAGAACGTCAGAAATACAATCCGAGCAATTTCATCAACGCGGCGCTCGCCGGCATCGGCGACGGCCATAACGGCGGCGGCCCGATCTGGGCGATCTTCGACGCCGACGCGGCGGCGCGCGAGAATTGGAATCCGCAGCCGCCGCATGTCGACTGCGACGCCGGCTTCTTCTTCAGCGCGGACTCGATCGGCGACGCTCGCCGCCAAGATCAAAATGAAATACCAGCGCGTGCCGATGCCGCCGCAAAATCTCGCCGCCACCGTCGCGCGCTACAATTCATTCGTCGATGCCGGCAAGGACGCCGATTTCGGCAAGCCCACGCCGCTCTACAAGATCGCAAAGCCGCCGTTCTACGCGGCCTGGGCGACGCCGGTCATTCACGACACCCGCGCCGGCTTGCGCATCAATGCGCGCTGCCAGGTGATCGACATGCAGCGGCGAGGCGATCCCCGGCCTTTATTGCGGCGGCGAATCCGCCGGCGGCTTTTCCATGCACGGCCTGCCGCGCGCCACCTGTCAGGGCTTTATCGCCGGCAAAAACGCCGTCACCGACAAGGCGACCTAAGTCCGCTCGAACGCCTTGCGCGAGGCTTTCATCTCCTGGCCGGGCGAGCGGATCATCAGAAATTTTCCCGACCAGACTTTGACGATCGTCCAGCGGCCCTCGATCTCGGTGCCGTCGCCGTTGAGCGCGCCTTCGTAGAGGATCGGACTTCGATGCAAGCCATCGGGCTGGTCGTAGGTCTTGGTGAAAGTGACCGCACAATCTCGGCGGGAGCCGAGCAGGCTCGCACAGAGCGGCGCACCGGGGCTGGCGCCCCGCGTGCTCGGCTCGTGCGTCGTTCCGCTGAGCGAGCCGCCGCTCTCGATCAGCGTCGCCACGAACGAGGTCGATCTGCCGTCCTGGTAGGTATAGAGGCCGTTCCAAATCCCCGGTCAGGTTCCGCTCGCCGGCGCGCACCCTGCTCGGTCATTCGGGTTTGCCCCGATCGCGTTACACCGTCGTCTGCGCCATGCCGGGCTTGGCCGGTGTGAGCGCTTCCTTGGCGCCGTCCTTGAACGCCACATCCGGCGGCAGCACGATCGAGCACGAACGGATTCTTCTGGTGCGCGGGATCGATGCCGGGCGGCGTCACGCCCTTGTCGGCCAGCGCCTTGGCGGCGCGCATCAGGCGATGCCGCGCCATGATGATGCCGTTGTCGGTGGAGACCAGATTCTCCTTGGTGCGGTCGCAGACCGGGCCCATGCTCTCCTGCAGCGACGCGTCCTGCATGGCGAAGCCGGCCACGCCGCTATAGGTCTTGCCGGCCCGCTGCGCCGCGCGATCGATCAGATAATCGTTGTCCTTGTTGGCGAGCGGCCGGAACGCGGCGTCGACTTTGCAATGCACGCCGGCGCCGTCCTTCATGGCGTCGACCTCGGTCCTGGTCAGCGCCCGCACCGGATGGAAGTCGTAGGACCAGGCCCAGCAATTTTCGTCGTCGATCGGCACCCAGAAATGGCCGTGGATCGGATGATCGCCGCGCGGCGGGATCATGGTGAAGCACGGCATCACCCAGGGCGTGATGCGCCAGTAGTACTTGCCGTTCTCGGCGTTGCGCCGCGCGCCGATGAACAGTCCGCCCGGCATCTCGACCACTTCGAAATGCGGCTGCATGTCGGAGAGATTGTATTGATTGCCCTTGGCGCCCTTGAACAGCGGATCGGAATGCAGGTCGCCGCGGTGCAGGAACGAGACGTGGCTCGAATCGATGCCGCCTTCCATCGCCTGCAGCCAATTGCATTCCTGCAGCCGCTTGGAGACGAAGGTCTGCTCCGGCGGCACCATGGCGAATTCCCATTCCGGCAGCGGCGGCTTCTTGTCCGGCGGACCCATATAGGCCCACAGCACCGCGCCGCGCTTCACCAGCGGATAGGATGTCAGCTTGACCTTCTTGCAGAAGCCGCTCTCGACCGGCTCGGAGGGAACGTCGACGCACTGGCCGGTCACGTCGTATTTCCAGCCGTGATAGGGGCAGCGCAGCCCGCCCTCCTCGTTGCGGCCGAACCACAGCGACACGCCGCGATGGGCGCAGAATTCGTCGATCAGGCCGTAGCGGCCCTCGGAATCGCGGAAGGCAAGCAGGCGCTCGGAGAGAAGCTTCACCCGCACCGGCGGGCAATCGTTTTCGGGCAATTCCTCGGCGAGCAGCGCCGGCAGCCAATAGCAGCGGAACAATTGGCCCATCTGCGTGCCGGGGCCGGTCTGGGTCAAAAGCTCGTTCTGTTCTTTTCTGAGCATTGCATTTGTCCGTGATCGATCGTGTTCTATGAAAGTAGGGATTTGGCGTTGTCCCGGCAAGCGCGCGCCTTGACCGCCGCGTCGTGCGCGCTGCGGTTGCCCTGCACACGCAATTACGCTAAGTCGGCGCCGCCGGGGCGAGGTTTGGAGAGACTGCGATGGCCGACCACGGTGAGCTCGAATACGCGACTGCGACGGGCAACGATTACCCTGCTCACGAGCAGACGTATCGCGCCTTCGTAACGCTGGTGAAGGTCAGCATCGTGGTGGTCACCATTATCGTCATCCTGATGGCCTATTTCCTGACCTAAGCTGAGCCGGCCGCATCGGCCGATCGCGGTCGACCGCCGCGGCCAGCCCGTACCGGCCTCGCAGCCGGTCGCGCATCGCCAGCCCTCGGAGGAACTCATGAAGGTTGCGGTTGTTGCCGAGACGGACGCGGACGAGCCGCGGGTCGCCGCGACCCCTGAAACCGTCAAGAAAATGATCGGGCTCGGCGCGGAAGTCGCCGTCGAGCCGGGCGCGGGCGTGAAGTCGGGCATCCTCGATGCCGACTATACGGCCGCCGGCGCCACGATGACGCCCGACGCGGTCGAACGGCGCCGACGTCGTGCTCATGGTGCGGCGGCCGGAGCGCGCGACGCTCTCGCGCTTGAAGAAGGGCGCGATCGTCATCGCCATCATGGACCCCTACGGCCACGACGATGCGCTGCGCGCCATGGCCGAGGCCGGCATCATCGCCTTTGCCATGGAGCTGATGCCGCGCATCACCCGCGCCCAGGCCATGGACGTGCTGTCGAGCCAGGCCAATCTCGCCGGCTACCGCGCCGTGATCGACGCCGCCGCCGAATTCGGCCGCGCGCTGCCGATGATGATGACCGCGGCCGGCACCGTGCCGGCCGACCAAAGTCTTCATCATGGGCGCCGGCGTCGCCGGCTTGCAGGCGATCGCCACCGCGCGCCGGCTCGGCGCCATCGTCACCGCGACCGACGTGCGGCCGGCCGCCAAGGAGCAGGTCGAGAGCCTCGGCGCCAAATTCCTCGCCGTCGAGGACGAGGAATTCAAGGCCGCCGAGACCGCCGCGCGGCTACGCCAAGGAAATGTCGAAGGAGTATCAGGCCAAGCAGGCCGCGCTGGTCGCCGAGCACATCAAGAAGCAGGATATCGTCATCACCACCGCGCTCATTCCCGGCCGGCCGGCGCCGCGGCTCATCTCGAAAGAGATGGTGGAGTCGATGCGGCCCGGCTCGGTCATCGTCGATCTCGCGGTCGAGCGCGGCGGCAATGTCGAAGGCGTAAAGCCGGACGCGGTCGCCGCAGGACAACGGCGTCAAGATCATCGGCTATCGCAACGTGCCGGGCCGGCTCGCCGCGACGGCCTCAAGCCTGTACGCCAAGAATCTCTACTGCCGTTCCTGGAAATCCTGATCGACAAGAAGACAAAGACGCTCGCGATCAATTGGGATGACGACATCGTCAAGGCCACGGCGCTCACCCGCGACGGCGCCATTGTGCATCCGAATTTCCGGCCGAAGAGCGCGGCGTGAGTTTTTCACCTCTCCCCGCTAGCGGGGAGAGGTCGAGCGAAGGACGGTGAGGGTACCCTGGATGAGCTCGCGGATGGCTCCTCGCCTCAATCCCTCGCACGAGAAGAGTGGAGATTTCGATGGCGCTTTCGATCCTGCCCAGGTCAACCATGGCGCCGGCGTCCCGCTGCCGGGCGCGGCGACGTCGTCAATCCGTTCGTCTTTCGCCTTTCGATTTTCGTGCTCGCGGTGTTCGTCGGCTATTACGTCGTCTGGTCGGTGACGCCGGCGCTGCACACCCCGCTGATGTCGGTCACCAACGCCATCTCATCGGTCATCGTCGTCGGCGCGCTGCTTGCGGTCGGCGTGGCGCTGGTGAGCACCGATACCGGGCCGATCTGGGCGCGCGCGCTCGGTCTCGTCGCGCTCACCTTCGCCTCGGTCAACATCTTCGGCGGCTTTCTGGTGACGCAGCGCATGCTCGGCATGTTCCACAGGAAAGAGAAGCGATGAGCGCCGACTTACCGCACTCTGTTATCTGGTCGCCGGCGTCCTCTTCATCCTGGCGCTGCGCGGCCTGTCCAATCCGGAAACCAGCCGGCGCGGCAATCTGCTCGGCATGATCGGCATGGCGATCGCGATCGTCACCACGCTCGCGTCGCATCCGCCGGTCGGCTTTTCCGCCTGGGTGCTGGTGATCGTCGGCATGGCGATCGGCGGCGGCGCCGGCGCGGTGATCGCGCGGCGCGTGCCGATGACCTCGATGCCGGAACTCGTCGCCGCCTTCCATTCGCTGGTCGGCATGGCGGCGGTGCTGGTCGCGGCCGGCGCGCTCTACGCGCCCACCGCGTTCGGCATCGGCACCGTCGGCGCCATCCACGGCCAGAGCCTGATCGAAATGTCGCTCGGCACCGCCATCGGCGCCGTCACCTTCACCGGCTCGGTGATCGCGTTCCTGAAACTCTCCGGCCGCATGAGCGGCAAGCCGATCATCCTGCCGCTCCGCCACGTCATCAATATCGCGCTCGCCATCGGCCTCGTCGCGCTCATCGTCTGGTTCTTCGAGACGCAGGAGCACATCGGCTTCTGGGCGATCGCCGGCGTCTCGTTCCTGCTCGGCGTGCTCATCATCGTCCCGATCGGCGGCGCCGACATGCCGGTCGTCATCTCCATGCTCAATTCCTATTCGGGCTGGGCGGCGGCGGGCATCGGCTTCACGCTGGAGAACACCGCGCTGATCATCACCGGAGCGCTGGTCGGCTCCTCGGGCGCGATCCTGTCCTACATCATGTGCAAGGGCATGAACCGCTCGTTCATCTCGGTGATCCTCGGCGGCTTCGGCGGCGAGGTGGCGGGTCCGAGCGGCCGGCGCCGAACAGCGGCCGGTCAAGCTCGGCTCGGCGGAGGACGCCGCCTACATTCTGAAAAATTCCTCGAAGGTCATCATCGTGCCCGGCTACGGCATGGCGGTGGCGCAGGCGCAGCACGCGCTGCGCGAGATGGGCGACAAGCTCAAAGCCGAGGGCGTCGAGGTCAAATACGCCATCCATCCGGTGGCCGGCCGCATGCCCGGCCACATGAACGTGCTGCTCGCCGAGGCCAACGTGCCCTATGACGAGGTGTTCGAGCTGGAAGACATCAATTCCGAGTTTTCCCAGGCCGACGTCGCCTATGTGATCGGCGCCAACGACGTGACCAATCCGGCCGCCGAAGACGATCCGAAATCGCCGATCTACGGCATGCCGGTGCTTGCAGGTGTGGAAGGCCGGCACGGTCATGTTCAACAAGCGCTCGCTCGCATCCGGCTATGCCGGCATCGACAATCCGCTGTTCTATCGCGACAACACCATGATGCTGCTCGGCGACGCCAAGAAGATGACGGAACAGATCGCCAAGGCCGTATGAGCGGGGAACACTCCGCTCATTCCCGCAAAAGCGGGAATCCAGTAGCCGTTCGCGTTGCAAAGACCTGGATCCCCGCTTTCGCGTCGCTTGCGCGGGGCCGAGCAGAATCTGATCTATATCCGGACCTCGCATGAGAGGCTCTGGAGATGACGACAGAAAACACCCCGCCCAGTTCCCCTGCCCCGCGGCGCGCAAGCCGCTGGTCTCCGCAACGATCATCGTCGAGCAGCCCCTACCGCCTGGTCTTTCGCTTCCTCGGCATCCCCATCATCGCCGTCGCAGTCTTCATTCTGTACCGCGGACTGCACACGCGTATCGTGCTTCCGGAATGCGATTCGGACACGGCCAGGAAGACGCTGGCGCAGGTCCTCAAGGAGCTGAAACTCGAGCCGGTGCGCTACGCGCCGATCAAGACGGTTTCGTCGAGCAAGGACAAAGTCGTCTGCAATGCGGTCATGCCGCTGCCGGACGGCGCCAATGTCGTCGCCGACTACACCTTCTACTGGCAAGGCGACAAGGCCGACATGCGCTATTCGATCCACCGCCAGGCGGCGAAGGGTTCGTCGCTCGGTGCGCCGGGAACAACGCCGATGCACGACGTCTTATGACTTCGCGGCTGCCCGATAGGCGGCGAGAAAGACGGTGACGGCAATGCGAACGCCGCGCTCGACCTGCTCCTGGCTCGGCGCCGGCGCGAAGTTGAACACGATCGGCTTGAACAGCATGGCGTGGCTCGATTCCATGAACTGCGCGGCGGCGATTTCGCAATCTTCGATCGCCAGCACGCCGGCATCGACCTGCGCCGCAAGATAGGCCGCGAGCCGGGCGATCCCTGATGCCGGCCCCGACTCGTAAAACTTCCTACCGACTTCGGGCATGCGGTCGGCGATGGCGATCACGGTGCGAATGGCGGATGCCTTCTCGGGCCGGCAAAGGAATTTCACGTAAGCGACGCCGAGACGTGTCAGCACAGCCTCGACGTCGTGATCGTCCAGATCGAGATTGAAGATTCCTTCGGCCTGCGCGTCGCATTCCTGCTCGACGATGGCCTCGAACAGCTGCTCCTTGTTCTCGAAATAAACGTACAGCGTGCCCTTGGAGACCCCGGCGGCGCGGGCGATGTCGTTCATGCTGGCCGCATCGAATCCCTGTCCCAGGAACACCGCCCGGGCGCCCTCGATGATCTGGCGCCGCTTGGCGCCGTCCTCTTCACCCAGCACGCGCGCGGCCCGTTGCAGCACGGCTTGCTCTGCCATTTTCCAGTCCTCTTAGCGTTTTCCGATGAACTTTCCTGTCTCTAAGCGGCGGAAATCTATCGGTAAGTCCTCTATCCAAAGACATAATATGACCGAACCGTTCGGTCAATATTGACATTGCCGTTGTCCTCCATTATTAATGACCGAACCGTTCGGTCAACGAATCGCCTGGACCGCAAATAGGAAAGACGACCATGTATCGCAAACAGGATTGGGACAGCGGTTCAGCCCGCCTCGCAGTCGTTCCGGGCGAAGCGCCTGAACCCGTAAGTCAGACTGTTGGGGGCGCCATCCCGCAATCCACGGAGCAATCGGCCTCGAAGGAAACGGCCGAGGCCCGATCGCCCTCCCCCAGGCAGCCGAACCCGGCGGCAGCTCCGGTAGAGGCGCCGCCGGCGGCGCCGGTCGGAGCGGATCGGGCACGGCGATTGCGCGGGAGAAAACTCGCGCTCGGCGCTGCGCTGGCGCTCGCCCTCGGCGGCGCAAGCTGGTTCGGCTACGACTGGTGGACAATCGGCCGGTTCACGGTCTCGACCGACGACGCCTATGTCGGGGCCTACAACACGACGATTGCCGCGAAAGTGCCCGGCTATGTCGCGAGCGTGTTGGTGACCGACAATACGCGCGTCCATGCCGGCGACGTGATCGCCACGATCGACGACGGCGACTACCGGCTTGCGGTCGACTCCGCGCGCGAGAAAGCCGCGACGCAGCAGTCGACCATTAAGCGCATCGGTCATCAGATCGACGCCCAACAGGCAGCCGTAGCGCAAGCCAAAGCGCAGCTCGCCTCGGCAGAAGCCGCGGCAAAGCGCTGGGACTTGGAACTGTCGCGGCAGAACTTTCTGGCGACGAAGGATTTCGCCAGCCGGCAGACGCTAGAGCAGACGCGAGCCAGCCGCGACCAGGCGGTCGCCACCGTGCAATCCGCCCAGGCCGCGATCGAGTTCGGCAACCGCAAACGTCGCTGTGCTCAAGGGCCAGCAGCAGGAGGCGACCGACACGCTCGCCGAACTGAAGACCGCACTCGCCAAGGCCGAGCGCGACCTGTCGTTCACAATCATTCGCGCCCCGATCGATGGCGTGATCGGCAATCGCGCCGTGCAGGTCGGCGACTACATGCAGCCCGGCCAGCGGCTGGCGAGCCTCGTTCCGCTCGACGACGTTTATGTCGATGCCAACTTCAAGGAGACGCAGCTTTCGCGGCTGCGGCCGGGCCAAGCGGTTTCGATCGCAGTGGACGCACTGCCCGAGCACGACATCCACGGCACGATCGAGAGCCTGTCGCCGGCCTCCGGCTCCGTGTTCTCGCTGCTGCCGCCCGACAATGCCACAGGAAACTTCACCAAGATCGTGCAACGGCTGCCCGTGCGCATCCAGGTGCCCGCCACGGTCGCCAGCGAAGGCGTACTGCGACCCGGCATGTCCGTGGTGGTGAGCGTCAATACCAAAGAGGCGCCGCTGAGTTCGGCGGCGCAGAACCAAGCGTCGCGCTGATCCGCCCCGAGGCTTGTCATGACATCCGCCACACTCACCTCCTCCGGCCAGCCGATGTCCGCGCCGGCCGACGCCGACCGCATCGATCCGGCGCGACTCATCGCGTTCCTCGCCATGTGCTTCGGCATGTTCATGGCGTTCCTCGACATCCAGGTGGTGTCGGCATCGCTGTCCGAAATCCAGGCCGGTCTCTCCGCCTCGAGCGACGAGATCACCTGGGTGCAGACCTCCTATTTGATGGCCGAAGTGGTCGCCATTCCGTTGTCCGGCTTCCTGTCGCGTGCGCTCGGCACCCGCATCATGTTCTCCGTCGCCGCCGCCGGGTTCACCGTCGCCAGCCTGATGTGCGGCTTCACCTCGTCGATGAACGAGATGATCGTCTGGCGCGCCATCCAAGGCTTTATCGGCGGCGGCATGGTGCCGACGGTGTTCGCCTCCGCCTACATCATCTTTCCCCGCTCGCGCATGAACGTGGTGGTGCCGATGATCGGGCTCATCGCGACGCTGGCGCCGACCATCGGTCCGACGGTCGGCGGTTATCTCACCGATACCCTGTCGTGGCACTGGCTGTTCTTCATCAACGTCGTGCCCGGCATCATCGTGACCATCGCGGCGCTGACGCTGATCGATTTCGACCGGCCGAATTTCTCGCTGTTCGAGACCTTCGACTGGGTCGGGCTCATGTCCATGGCGTCGTTCCTCGGCGCGCTCGAGTACGTGCTCGAAGACGGACCGCGCTACGATTGGTTCGACGATTCCACGATCGCGCTGATGGCGGTCATTTCCGCCATCTCCGCCGTTGTCTTCCTCGCGCGCGTGCTCACGGCGCGCAGTCCGATCGTCGACCTGGGAGCGTTCCTCGACCGCAATTTTGCGCTCGGCAGCATGTTCTCGTTCGTGCTCGGCATCGGTCTCTACGGCCTGACTTATCTTTATCCGGTCTATCTCGGCGAGATCCGCGGCTATGACGCGTTGATGATCGGCAAGACGATGTTTGTGTCCGGTGCCGCGATGTTTCTCGCCGCGCCGCTGGTCGGCCGGCTGGTGACCATTGTCGATCCGCGCCTGCTGCTCGCCGCCGGTTTCCTCATCTTCGGTCTGAGCAATTGGCAAGCAACTTATTTGACGTCCGATTGGGATTTCGCGCAGCTGTTCGTGCCGCAAGTCTTGCGCGGCTTCGGCTTGATGCTCGCGATCGTGCCGATCACCAATGTTGCGCTCGGCACGCTGACGCCGGATCGGCTGAAGAACGCGTCAGGGCTGTTCAACCTGACGCGCAATCTCGGCGGCGCGGTCGGCCTCGCTGCGCTGAACACCGTGCTCAACGACCGGACCGACCTGCATCTCGCGCGCCTGCACGACGCCATCACCTGGTCGCGGCAGCCGGTGACCGAGACTTCTGAACGGTCTCGCGGCGCGCATGCCCGGTTCGGATGCACAAAACATGGCGCTCAAGCAGCTCTTTATGATCGTGCACCAGCAAGGCGTCGTCATGGCCTTCGCCGACGTCTTCCTGCTGCTTGCTCTTCTCTACGTATCGTTCGCCGGATTTACCGTGCTGATGCGCCGGCCGGACCCGATGGCTGCCGCAGCCGGCGCAGGAGGTCATTAGCGCAGGGGCGACGGCAGCGCAGGGGCGACGGCAATATTCGAAGCGCGTCGCGATTGGAGAGCATCATGCTCGCCGCCTATTTCATTCCCACGGCGATCGTTCCGCTTTTGCTGATAACGCACGGTCTCGTGTTCCGGATCTTGCTGCAGCATGACCGCGCGCCAGCTTCGGGACCGCGAAGATCGTCCAGCAAGGGCTTTCTCTCGCGTCGTTAGCCGGCACCCGGTCTGCCGTATCCGCCCGCCGTCGGCGTCTGGATGATGATGGCTTCGCCGGCGTCGATGACGGTGGCGTCGCAGCCTTGCAGATTCTCGACGCTTCCGTCGTTCCGCCGCACCCGATTCTCGCCGATCTGGCCATCCTGCCCGCCCGCAAGCCCGAACGGCGGCACGCGGCGGTGACCGGAGAGGATCGTGCATTCCATCTTTTCCAGGAAGCGGATGGTGCGGATGATGCCGTCGCCGGCATTCCAGCGGCCGCGCCCGCCGGAGCCCTTACGGATGTGGAAATCTTCCAGCAGCACAGGATAGCGGAACTCCAGAATCTCCGGATCGGTCAGCCGCGTGTTGGTCATGTGGGTGTGCACGGCGTCGGTGCCGGGAAAGCCGGGACCGGCCGGCGAGCCGGAGCAGATCGTCTCGTAATACTGATAGCGCGCATTGCCGAAATTGAGATTGTTCATGGTGCCCTGCGCCGCCGCCATGGCGCCAAGCGCGCCGAACAGGCAATTGGTCACCTCCTGCGAGGTCTCGACATTGCCGGCGACCACAGCGGCGGGAAACTCGGGCGACAGCATCGACTTTTTCGGCACGACGATGCGGATCGGCCGCAGGCAGCCGGCATTCATCGGGATATCGTCGTCGACCATGACGCGGAACACGTAGAGCACCGCGGCGCGCGTCACCGGCGCCGGCGCGTTGAAATTTGTAGGCTGCTGCGGGCTCGTTCCGGTGAAATCGACGATGGCTTCACGCTTCTTCTTATCGACCGCGATACGCACCTTGATTTTCGCGCCCTGGTCGGTCTCGACCTCAAACGCGCTGTCGTGCAGGCGGTCGACGACGCGGCGTACACTTTCGGCCGCATTGTCCTGCACGTGCCGCATATAGGCGCGCACCACAGGCCACGTGAAATGGCGCACCATCTTGCGCAGTTCCTGCACACCTTTCTCGTTGGCGGCGATCTGCGCCTTGATGTCGTTGACGTTCTGCAGCGGATTGCGCGCCGGATATGTAGCGCCATTGAGCAGCGCGTAGAGCTCCTTCTCGCGGAAACGGCCGCGGTCGACAAGCTTGAAATTGTCGATATAGACGCCTTCCTGCTCGATATTGATGGCGTTCGGCGTCATCGAGCCCGGCGACATGCCGCCGACGTCGGCATGATGGCCGCGCGAAGCGACCCAGAAGAGAATTTTGCGGCCGTCGAACACCGGCGTGCAAACGGTGATATCCGGCAAATGCGTGCCGCCGTTATAAGGTGCGTTGATGGCGTACACATCGCCAGGGCGGATATTTCCTTCGTTCTCGCGGATGATGGTCTCGACCGTGCGGTCCATCGAACCGAGGTGCACCGGAATGTGCGGCGCATTGGCGACGAGTGAACCGTTGCCGTCGAAGACCGCGCAGGAAAAATCGAGCCGCTCCTTGATGTTCACCGAATAGGCGGTGTTCTGCAGCGACACCCCCATCTGCTCGGCGAGCGACATGAACAGGTTGTTGAAGACTTCCAGCATCACCGGATCGGCATGGGTGCCGATGGCGCGCGCGCGAGCAAGTTTTTGCACCCGCCGCAGCACCAGATGATTCTTCGCCGTCAGCTCCGCCTGCCAGCCCTGCTCGACGACCACCGTCTGGTGCGGCTCCATGATGATGGCCGGACCTTTGATCTTATGGCCCGGCGACAGTGACTCGCGCGTATAGACGAGCGCGCGCTGCCATTTGCCGCTGGAGAAGAATCGCGTGCGCCGCGCCGGCGCGGGAAGTTTGCTGCGGGTAACTTTGCGCGCCCTTTCCTTGAACGTCGCACCGCCGCCGACCGCCTCGACCGACACTGCCTCGATCACCAGTTTCTTGCTGCGGTCGATGAAACCGAACTGCGCCTTGTGCGCCCGCTCGAAGGCGGCTTTCATTTTCGCAAGCGCCACTAGTTTCACCTGTCCGCGCAGCGGCGGGTGAAAGACACCCGCATCGACAATCAGCGGCGCATCCGTGCCTGCGTAGCGAATGTGCGCGCGCACATGCAGCCTGATCTTGTCCGGCGCGACGCCCTGGCTTTCGACCTCCGCGATCGCCTCCTTCGCGAGCTTGCCGGCTACGCTCTGCAATGTCGCGCGCGCCTTTTCGCCGAACGGCTCCTCGATCGCCTGCTGACGCACGCTGCGGATATCGGCGAGCCCCATGCCGTAAGCCGAAAGCAAAGACGACAGCGGATGAATGAGAACGCTGGTCATGCCCAGCGCATCGGCGACCAAGCAGGCGTGCTGGCCGCCGGCACCGCCGAAGCAGTTGAGCGCATAGCGGGTCACGTCGTAGCCGCGCTGCACCGAAATCTTTTTGATCGCATTGGCCATGTTCTCGACCGCGATCTTGATGAAGCCGTCGGCGACCTGCTCGGCCGAACGGCCATCGCCGATCTCTTTCGCCATGGCGGCGAACGCAGCGCGCACTGCGTCGGCGTCGAGCGGCAGGTTCTGCTGCGGACCGAAAATCTTCGGAAAGAAATCGGGGATCAGCTTGCCGACCATCACGTTGGCGTCGGTCACGGCGAGCGGACCGCCGCGGCGATAGCATTTCGGCCCGGGATTGGCGCCGGCCGAAATCGGGGCCGACGCGAAAGCGCGCGCCGTCGAAATGCAGGATCGAGCCGCCGCCCGCCGCGACGGTGTGAATGAGCATCATCGGCGCGCGCATGCGCACGCCGGCAACTTCGGTTTCGAACGCGCGCTCGTACTCTCCGGCGTAATGCGACACGTCGGTCGAGGTGCCGCCCATGTCGAAGCCGATCAGCCGCGCAAATCCCGCCGCGCGACCAGTTTCCGCCATGCCGACGACGCCGGCCGCCGGTCCCGATAGGATTGCGTCCTTGCCGCGGAACAATTCCGCCGCCGTCAGCCCACCCGACGACATCATGAACATCAGGCGGGGCTGTTCCTCCCCTCCCCCTTGTGGGGAGGGGACCAACTCGCCCGCCACCTGCGCGACGTAGCGGCGCAGAATCGGGGAGAGATAAGAATCGACGACGGTGGTATCGCCGCGGCCGACGAGCTTGATCAGCGGCGAGACTTCGTGGCTGGCGGACACTTGCGCAAAGCCGAGTTCGCGCGCCAATGCGGCGACGCGTTTTTCGTGATCGCTGTAGCGATAGGCGTGCATCAGCACGACCGCGACGGCGAGAATGCCGTCGGCTTTGGCGCGCTCAAGCTCGCGGCGCACGGCATCGAGATCGAGCGCGCGTTCCATCGTGCCGTCGGCGCGCACACGTTCGTCAACCTCGACGACGCGCTCGTACAGCATGTCCGGCTTGATGATGTGCTTGGCAAAAATCTTCGGCCGCGCCTGGTAGCCGATGCGCAGCGCGTCGCGAAAACCTTTGGTGATAAGGAGCATCGTGCGCTCACCCTTGCGCTCAAGCAGCGCGTTGGTGGCGACCGTGGTGCCCATCTTCACGGCGCCGATGCGCTCGCTGGGAATAGGCGCGCCCGGGGCGAGGCCGAGCAGGTGGCGAATGCCGGCCACCGCGGCGTCGCGATAGGCCTCGGGGTTTTCCGACAGCAGCTTATGGGTGACGAGCGCGCCGTCCGGCCGCCGGCCGATCACGTCGGTAAAAGTGCCCCCGCGATCGATCCAGAATTCCCAAGTAGCGCCCAAAGTGCCGCCCAACGTGTCCGACATGCGCTCGATCTCGCCCTTCATCTATGTCACAATGGGCGCGAACGACGCGCCAAAGCTACCAACCAAAACTTCCAGCCAAGACTCCCAACCAAGACGACTAGTTGAGGAAATAAGGATGCACAAGATCGCGATTTCCAAGGCCAATACCGACCGCCTGAAGATGCGCTTAGGCAAGCTGCATCCGTTCGACGCAATCGATCCGCGCAAGACCGCCTTGGTCGTGATCGACATGCAGAACTACTTCGTCAAGCAGGGCCACCAGAGCGAGGTGCCGCTGGCGCGCGAGATCGTGCCCAACATCAATCGGCTCGGCGCGGAGCTGCGCCGGCGCGGCGGCCACGTGGTCTGGGTGCGCAACGGCACCGACGACACGCGCGAGAGCTGGTCGAACTACCACAATTACCTGCAAAGCCCCGAGCGCGCCGAGCGGCGCCTGAAGTCGATGGAAGTCGGCGAGGACGGTTACGAATACTGGCACTTGAACGACATCCGGCCCGAGGACGCCCAGATCACCAAGAAGCGCTACAGCGCCTTCATCCGGGATTCCTCCAACATCGAGCGCCATTTGCGCGAGCGCGGCATCGACACGCTGTTGATCACCGGCACCGCCACCAACGTCTGCTGCGAAAGCACCGCGCGCGACGCCATGATGCTCAACTTCAAGGTCGTGATGGTGGCCGACGGGCTCGCCACCCACACGGACGAGGAACACAACGCCACGCTGTCGAATTTCTACGGCCAGTTCGGCGACGTGCAGACCGTGGACGAGGTGCTGGCCTCGCTGGAACGCGGGGATAAGAAGAAAGCGGCGGCGTAATTATACATCCGGCCGTTTGTATTCCAAATTCGGCCCGCCCTTCTGCGATTGCAAATATGAATCAACGTGCGCGGTCGGGTCCATGACCCGGCGCATGCGGGCAGAGACCAGTTGATCGAGCTGGATCGCCTGCGACAACGACAGATCGCGGCCCATCTGAACGGTGATCTTGGCGTGTTCGAGCGGAGCGAGATGCCGCGCGGCGATTTCGCGGGCGATGCCGGTGACGGTGGGTTCCAGCTCCGCCGCCGGCAAAGCCTGTGAGACAATGCCCCAGCGGTCCGCCTCGGCGCCGGAAATGTTGCGGCCGACGAGCTGCATCAGCGCCACTTTCTTGATCGGAATGGCGCCGTGGACGAGCGTGGACGTGACGAGCTGGCCGAAACTGCCGCGCAGAATCTCCGGCATGCCGAACTGCGCATCGTCGGCGGCGAAGACGAGATCGTGGCAGTTCATGATGCCGAGCGCGCCGCCGAGGCAATAGCCGTGCACCTGCGCGATCATGATGCGCGGGAAGCCGCGCAAGGTTTCGGCCATCTGCACCGTCGGCGTCGGCCGGTCCCAGTCGCGCGGCTCTTCGCTGACCTTGCGCAGAAAATGCAGATCGAGCCCGGAGGAAAAGCAAATCCCGGCGCCCTTGGTGATCACCGCCTTGATGTCGCGGTCGGCGCGCACGATGTCGAGCGCCTCGAACCAGGCCGCCACCAGCGCCTCGTTGAGGCAGTTGCGCTTGTCCGGCCGGTTGAGAATGACGCGGGCGACGCCGGCGTCTTCGAGCTGCTCGAGGATGAGTTCCGGCCATTGCTTGAGCGTGCGCCATTTATCGTCCATCGCCGGTCTCCTGTTCTTTCGTGTGTTAGCCCCGCGGCACGACCAGCGCATCGAGCGCGAGCCCGCCGCGCGGCAGCACAACGAAGGGATTGATGTCGATCGATTGCACGATGTCGGCCAAATCTCCGGCGATGCGGCCGAGCGCGAGGAGCGCATCAACTACGGCATTTGCATCGAGCGCCGCAGCGCCGCGATAGCCGCGCAGCAGCCGCGCCGCATGGGTGCGCTCGATCATGGCGCGCGCCTTCTCGGGCGTGATCGGCGGCGCCGCGAAGGCTACGTCCTTGCTCAGCTCCAAGAGCACGCCGCCGCTGCCGGCCATGACGACCAGACCCATCTCCGGATCGCGATGCAGGCCGAGCACAAGCTCCAGCCCGCCGCCGACCTCTTGACACACCAGCATGGCATCGAGCGTATTGACGCCGGCGCGGCGAACATTCTCGGCTATGCGCGCATAAGCGGATCGCACGGCGTCGGCACTGGGCAAGTGCAGCGCCACCGCCCCGGCGTCCGACTTGTGTGGAAGTTTCGCCGAAACCGCCTTCAGCACCACCGGGTAGCCGATCTCATCCGCCGCCTTCACGGCCTCCTCCGCCGTCTGCGCGGCGATCTCGGCAGGCGCGGCTATCCCGTAAGCGCGCAGCAGTTTCTTGGACTGCATCTCGTTGAGCGCTGTCACGCCGGATCGCGCCAAGGCGCGTACCAAGGCGCGCACCTTTTCACCGGCCGCGGATTGCGCCGGCGTGGCAACGACGCGCGTGGGCTCCGCCGCCAGCCGCTCCAGCTCGGCGCCTCGCGCCACGCTGGCGATAGCGCGCAACGCTTTGTTGGCTTCCTGCAGGATCGGCACATGCGGCGCCTTCGCCCGCAGCGCCCGGCTAAATTCCGTTTGGCTGAACGAGATCGGCATGAGCAACGCGAGCGGCTTCGAATACGCACCAGAAGCGGCTATGCTCTCGACCATTGCCATGTAGCGCTCGGCGCGGTCGCCGCCCGGTTCGCGCGGCACATTTTCCTGCAGCAGGATCATGTCGATGTTCGGGTCGGCCTGAAGCGCCTCGATCGACGCCTTGTAGGCCTCGGCGCTGGTGAGCACGCTGAACCCGCCGTCGATCGGATTGCTGACCAGCGATCCGACGCCGAGCACGCCATTGAGTTCTGCAACAGTCTCCTCGGCAAGCGCCGGCAATTGCAAACCGTTCTTATCGGCGGCATCGAAGAGCAGCCCCCGCAGCGCGCCGGACAGCGTGATGGCGCCAAGCCGCCGTCCGACCGGCGCGTCGGCGTGCACCAGAAGCTCGGTGATCTCCACCGCATCGTCGAGCGTTTCGGCGCGGATGACGCCGAGTTCACCGGCGACGGCGTCGAACGCCTCCGTGGCGCCGGCGAGCGAGCCGGTATGCGCCATTGCCGCGTTGCGGCCGCGCTCCGATTGGCCGAGCTTGACGGCGATAATCGATTTTCCGGCGGCGCGCGCGTGCCGGCAGGCGACCTTGAACTTTTCCAGGTCGGCGACGGCCTCGATATAAATGATGACGACTTTCAGTTCCGGCTGGTCGGCAAAGAACGCGACGTAATCGGCAAGCGTAAGGCCGGCCTCGTTGCCATTGGTGATGAGATAGGCGGCGTCCATGCCGCGCTCTTCGAGCGCCTGATTGAGAAACAGCATCATGCCGCCGCTCTGGCCGACCAGCGCCGCCGGTCCGGCCCGCAGCCGCAGCGGCCGATCCTCGGTGAGCGTGACCAGACGGCTTTTGGCGCAGACATTCCCCATGCAATTCGGGCCAGAGACCGCGAGCCCGGTCTCGGCGATCACACTGGCGAGTTCACGCCCGAGCTTGGCGCCATCGGCGTCAAACCCTTCGCCGAAGCCCGACGAGAACACGGTCGCGCTGCGCGCGCCCGCTGCCGCGCCGCTGCGCAGCACTTCCGGCACGCCCGGCGCCGGCACCAGGACGACGAGGTGATCGGGCGGCTCGGGCAGCGCAGCGAAGTGCGGATAACAGGGCGAACCCCAGATCTCGCTGCGCCGGGGATTGATCAGATAAACGGGTCCGGGAAATTCATAGCGCTGAAGATTGCGCCAGACCCGCGCCGCCCAGCTTCCCGGCCGGTCGCTGGCGCCCACCAGCACCGCATTGCGCGGGGCGGTCAGCGCCGCGACCTTGTTCTTGGATGCTTCGAGATCCACGTCGCAACCCCGCGGACACGAGCCAAAAGATGACAGCCCGCATCAAGCCGCCGGCGCTTTCATATCCTCGGGCGTCGGGATGAATTTCTCCATCTTCGGCGGCGCGCCGTTCTTGCGCATCTCTGCGAGCCAGATGCGGTGAATGCGCGGATCCTGATCCTCGTATTCGATCTGGTCGCCGCCCTCCTTGACGCTCTTCGACACCGCCGGCTTGTCGTCGCCGCCGGCGCCGAGAAGCGAGATGCGGTTTGCCAGCGTCGTCGGATAGCGCAGGCCGCCGACGGCGGTGGCGAGATAGCGCGCCGGCTGCGGGCCGGTATTGAAATGCTGGTGGAACTGGCGGTCGGCCGGCACCAGCACCATGCCGTGCTTCCAGTCGATGCGGCGGAAGTCCTTCTCGCCCTCGAACCACATCAGCGAATAGCCGAGCCCGACCACGCACATGACGTGGAAGCTCGGCCCGTGGCGGTGGCCCTTCTTGTAGGTGCCGACCGGCATTTCCGAAATATGCGCGTGCATGGTGCCGTCGGCGAGCACGAACATGATGTTGGTGCCGCCGCCGCCGCGGTCGCCCCAGCTTTTCAGCTCGATGGCGGTGAGGTCGGGGACGAAATTCGTCTCCCACATGTGATTGCCCTGCCGCACGGTGATGAGATCGCCCTCGCCGGAGAAATATTCCTTCTTGCCGGTGCGCTCGGAAAAATCGAAATCGTTGCCGAACACGAATGCTTCGTTGTGGAAGACGTTCATCACCATCGGCAGGTTGGTGGTCGAGACCAGCAGCGCGCGCTCGGTGCCGCTGCCGTTGAAATGCCGGTGCTTGGCGTTGAGCGGGATGGCGAACAGGCTCTTCTCGCCCCATTCGAAGCTGCGCCGGCTGCCGTCGGCGAATTCGAGCTGGGTCGAGCCGTGGCCTTCGAGCACGTAGATGACTTCTTCGTAGAGATGCCGCTGCGGCGTCGTCGATTTGCCCGGCGCGATCTCGAACACGAACATGTTGGCGAAGTCGCCGCGGCCTTTCAGATGCACCGCCGCGCCGTTGACGCCGTAGCGCGGCCAGGGCGCGGTCGGCACGTCGAACAGGTAGACGCCGTAATCCTCGGTGAGCGGGATGCCCTCGCCCTTGAGCCAGTCGAGATAGGGATCGATGCCGTAACGACCGCCACCCTTCTGCTCCCCCACGCTGTCGGGGAGGGAAGAGTGGGGGATTGCGGGACTTCGCGGATGTTCATGTGTTCCTCCGGGCGGGCTTAGAAGCCGCCGAGAGTACACCGCTGCGCCTAGCGCGAGCTATGCAAACAACAGCGACTTGATCACCACCGGCACGACGCCGGGCGGGGCGATCAGTTCGCCGACGTCGACATAATCGAGTTCCTGCAGCTCCATGCCGTCGATGGAGACGATCTTGCCCGGCCAGTGCAGTTCGCGATGCAGGATGCCGGCCGAGCGTCTTGCCGATATCGCCGTCGATCATCAGCAGCAGGAGCTTGATGCGGTCGGCCAGCGGAGCGAGCGCGTGCAAAATGCCCTCGCCCGCCGCCTTCAGCCGCGCATGTTCTGGATCGCCGCGCCAGGAGAAGGCGATCGCGACGCGCGGACTGCGCTCGAGATCGATCTCGTCGAGCCCGGCGCGGATATGCGGCGATAAGCCGCGGTGCATCGATGACGCCGCCGGACTCGAGTTCGACGTGAACGACCGGGACGTTGTGCACCGGCAGCACGTAGGGGTCGGGCAGATAGATGGTCTTGCCGCTGACCTGAACGGTGAATTGCGAGGCGCCGATCACGGTGGCGCGGATGCGCTGGCCGGGATCGATCAGCGGCAGCGGGCTGCGCCGGCTCAGTTCGTGCGCCAACTCGCTGGCGAGCAGTTTGGCGATGTCGCCGAATTCCTGCTGCTCGTGGCCGAACATGTACTCCGCGACGCCGCCCGAGAACGTGATCGCAGTCGGGCGGCAGGCGCGCGGCAGCCGCTCGGTCAGCAGCAGCGATTCGCCGAGGCCGTCGAGCGGCGCGCCGACGATATAATCGGCCGCCACCGCGGCCAGACGCCGCGCGATCTTTTGCCGGACCGCCGGCATCGGCGAGCGCCTGCGGCGACAGCGCAATGCCCAAGTCGTCGGCGACGAGCTGCGCCGAGTGCTCGATGCGGGTCCAGGCGCCGCTTGCGTCGGTGGCGATGAGCCGGCCGCCGACCGCGAACGCCGAAAGCCCGACAATCGTGCCGCGATCGATCAGCGCGAGCTTGGTGGTGCCGCCGCCGATATCGGCATGCAGGATGCAGGCGTCGCGCGCTTTCGACAGAGCCACCGCGCCCGAGCCATGCGCGGCGAGCCGGCATTCGAGCTTGTGGCCGGCGGTGGCGCAGACGAATTTGCCCGCATCGGCGGCGAACAGCTCGTCGATGGCGCGGGCATTCTTGCGCTTGATCGCCTCGCCGGTGAGGATCACCGCGCCGCTGTCGATTTCGCTCTGCGTAAAGCCGGCGTCGCGGTAGCAGCCGCGGATGAACTCGCCGAGCGCGTGCGCATCGATGGTGCCGTCGGGCAGGAACGGCGTGAGCAGGATCGGCGAGCGCCAGACGATCTCGCGGCCGATGACGACGAAGCGGCTGGAGAGCCCTTGCGACTGCCGCTGCAAGGCGACCTTGGCGAACAGAAGATGCGAGGTCGAGCTGCCGATATCGATGCCGACCGTCTTGAACTCGATGTTCTCCTCGCTCCAGATCGCGCGCGCGAGCGCGGCGCGCTCGGCCTCGGTCATCGCGTGTTCGTGGAGAAAATCGGTCTCGTGCATCTGTTGCACCAAAAGCCGGTTGCGCCATCACGTCATCCAATGGCACACAATGCGCAGCGCGCCAATCGTCCGACTGCGCATGGCAACCAAGAGAGAAGCGCGAAGCAAAAATGGCCCCCCTGCCCCTCACCTACGCCAGCTGCCGATACGATCGCATCGAACCGCTGCGCGCCGGCGAGGTGCAAGTCGAAGGCATCGATCTCAACGTTATCGTGTTCCCCTCCGGCCGGCAGATTTTTGACCGCATGGTCGGCGGCGAGGAATTCGATGCCTCGGAGCTGTCAGCCTCCGAATTCATCAGCCTGACGGGAAACGGCAAAAGCCGGTTCGTCGCCATTCCGGTGTTTCCCTCACGCGTGTTCCGCCACGGCTACGTCTTCGTCAACACGCGCTCCGGCATCCGCACGCCCAAGGACCTCGAAGGCCGCCGCGTCGGCCTGCCGCTCTATACGCAGACGGCTTCGATCTGGCTGCGCGGCCACCTGATGCATCAGTTCGGCGTCAACATCGACAGCATCCATTGGGTGCAGGGCGCGGTTGAAACCGGCGGCGCTCACGGCAATCCGCACGCGCCGCCGCTGCTGCGCCCGGTACCGATCGAGATCAATCGCAGCGGCCGGCCGCTCGGCGAATTGCTCGCCTCCGGCGAGATCGACGCCTATCTGGGTTCGCGCAAGCCGCCCTCGTTCGGCACTCATCCCGACGTGGTACGGCTATTGCCGAACCATCACGCGCTTGAGCGCGAGCTTTACGAGCGCGAGCGGATCTTTCCGATCATGCATCTGGTCGCCATCCGCCGCGCGCTCTACGAGCGGCATCCCTGGATCGCCAACAGCCTTTACGCGGCCTTCGTCGAATCCAAACGCATCGCCCGTGCAAGATTGCGCTACGCCGGCTCGCTCGCCGCCATGCTGCCGTGGCTACAGGACGAGATAGAGGAAATCGATGAAATCTTCCCCGGCGGCGATCCATTCCCCTACGGCGTCGAAGCGAACCGGCCGACGCTGGAGGCGCTGGTCCGCTACATGGTCGAGCAGCATTTCATCCCGCAAGCGATCCCGACCGAGCAACTTTTCGTTCCGCTCCCGGGCGCGAGCGGGACCTAATTTGTCCGCAGCAATTCGCTGCGAATCCAATAACGGAATTTCTGTCGATACGCGCCGGAGAGCGACATTGAACGCGGATGGCTCAGTGGGGCTTACCATCTCGCCACGGCCCCGATCTGTTGCGGCGATATTCCGACACGAAAATATCCCGCCATCTGTGCATACCGGGCCGTTTTCATTTCCCTGTCATACGCTCGCACTAGCCTCAATCAAGGACGATCGGAAGCAGCATAACCCCTGAGCCGGCCGTTTTCACGGGTTCTTGGCGGAAAGTCTCCGTCGAGTTCTAACGAATGCTTCTACGCGTGCGGGGGCAAGGCACGCTGACCCCCTTTGTGCGTGAGCTGAACGCGTGGTCGTCTCCAAACAGAAGCGATCGATCGGTGCTGCTCCATTGGGCGCCGGCAAATCACACAACATTGCGATAACAGGAGCATGAGAATGAACGGGAAATCTTATCGTGTTGGCGGCGTCACGCTTCTTTGCGCGTCTGCCGCAATGGCGATCGCCGCTTCGATGGCGGCTTCTGCGCCTCCGGCAAGGGCCGATGATAGCTGCCCAGATGGCGGAACGATCCGCTTTGGGGTCGAGCCGTACGATACGGCGGCGCGGCTGGTGCCAATATACGAGAAGGTTGGAAAGCTGATCGGCGACAAGATCGGCTGCCCGGTCAGAGTTTACGTGGCGACGAGCTACAACGCCGAGATCGAAGCCATGCGCAATGGCAAGCTGGAGTTGGGCGAGTTTGGTCCTCTCGGCTACGTGTTGGCGCATCAAGTGGCGAAGGCCGAGGCGGTCGCCGCGTTTGGCACCGCGGACGGCAAGCCCGATACCTACTGGGCCAGCATCGTCACGTATCCGTCATCCGGCATCAAGACCGTCGCCGAGATCCGCGGACACTCCTTCGCGTTTTCCGACCCGGCGTCGACGTCCGGTCACTTATTTCCAGCCTATGGCCTGCGCAAGGCCGGCATCGATCCGGACAAGGACATCAAGGCGGTCTACGCAGGGAGCCACACGGCGTCGTTCGAGGCGATCTACAATCACAAGGTCGATGCCGGCGAACTGAACAGCGAGCAAATGGAATTGGCGAAGCAGCGCGGCCATTACAAGGATGGAGACCTGGTATTCCTTTGGAAGTCTAACCCGATTCCGACCGATCCGTTCACGGTTCGCGGCAATCTGCCCGATGGGTTCAAAAAGAAACTCACGGATGTACTGCAGCATCTCGACTTGACGAGCCTCGATCCGGCCGACCGTAAGATCATGGTCGGCGCCGGCATCACCCAGCTCGTGCCGCAAGCCGACCACGCTTACGATAACATTCGCGATCTGGTGAAGACGCTCAACATCGATCTGCAGAAGCTGAGTTAAGCGCTTCGGGGAAAGACGAACGATGTTGCGTATTCGCGGCCTTTCGCTGCGCTATCCAAACGGCAAGCTCGCGCTGACCGACTTTGATTTGACGGTTGAGGCAGGCGAGCTTGTCGCCGTTCTCGGCGGCAACGGCGGCGGCAAGACCACGCTACTGCGCTGCATCAACCGGACCCTGAAGCCCAGCGCGGGCGAGATCTGGCTTGGCGATACCGATCTTTGTTTGCTCGAGGGCGAGAAGCTGCGGCGGGCGCGACTTCCGCTTGCGATGATCTCCCAACATGCCAGTCTGGTCGGCCGCCGCAGCGTTTTGGCCAACGTGGCGACAGGCGCGCTCGGCCGTCATTACACCTTGCGGACCGCGTTCGGAAGCCTGCCCGCGTCTGAACTCGAGGCGGCGCGCGGTTATCTCGCCGATGTCAGCCTTGCGGATTTGGCCGAGCAGCGCGCCGGCACTCTCTCGGGCGGCCAGGCGCAACGCGTCGCGATCGCCCGGGCGCTGGCGCAACAGCCTCGCGTCTTGCTGGCCGACGAGCCCGTCGCGAGCCTCGATCCGGAAGCCGCCAAAGAAATCATGCGTCTGCTGCAGCGCCTCGCGCGGTCGGAGCGGCTCGGCGTCCTCTGCGTGCTGCATCAGGTCGAACTGGCCTACGCCTTTGCCGACCGGGTGGTCGGCATCCGCGACGGACGGATCGCTTTCAATCTGCCGCAGAGCCAGGTCTCCCGTGAGGCCGTGCACCAACTTTATATCCACGAGGCGGCATGAGCCTCGATATGGCACGTCCCGCCGGCAACCCTCCCCTCGGCTCGGGCGGCTGGGGCGGCGCCCTCACAATCGCGGTTCGCTGCGTTCTCGCTCTGCTTGGCCTCGCCATCATTATCCAAATGCTCATCGTGGTCGAGGCGCGGCCGCAGGATTTGATTACCGGAATCCACGGCATGGCCGACATCATCAGGCGCGCCATGCCGCCAGATTTCGCCCAACTGCCGGAAGCGTTCTGGCCGACGCTGCAGACTCTCGACATCGCGCTATTCGGCACGATCATCGGTGTAATTCTTGCGGTCCCGCTCTCTCTCCTCGCGGCCACGAACATGACGCCTTCGCGTTATGCCTATTACGGGGCACGGGCGATCATCGGGTTCACGCGCGCCGTGCCCGACCTCGTCTGGGCGTTGTTGTTCGTGACCGCGGTTGGACTTGGTCCGTTTCCGGGCGGCTTGGCCCTTGGCGTGCACTCGGTGGGAATGCTCGGCCGGCTGTTCGCGGAAACGATCGAGCAGATGGACATGGGGCCGATCCAGGCGCTGGAGCTGACCGGTGCACGGCGCATCCAAGTTTTCAGCCACGGCATTGTTCCAACCATCCTGCCGTCGTTGCTGGGGATCAGCCTCTATCGTTTGGACGAAAACATACGTTCTTCGCTGGTGCTGGGCTTCGTCGGCGCCGGCGGCATTGGATTTGAATTACTGTCCGATATGAACCTGTTTCAGTATCAGGACGTCTCTTTGCTGCTGATCATCATCTTCGTTATCGTGCTCGGCGCGGAGCGGATGTCGGCCAATCTGCGGGCGCGCCTGGCCTGAGATAAATTTTGGCGTGGTCAAGATCGCGCGCAACGGCGGCCGCGATTGACACCAGATGCTGCCCCGCCGGCAGGACGAGCTCGAGGAAATCGATGAAGTCCTTCCCGGCGGCGATCCATTCCTCTGCGGCGTCGAAGCGAACCGGCCGACGCCGACGGCGCTGGTCCGCTACATGACCGAGCAGCATTTCATCCCGCAAGCGGTCCCGATCGAGCAACTTTTCGCGCCGCTGCCCGGTGCAAGCGGGGCTTAATCAAGTCGCCGCAAGTCCGATGCGCATTGAAAATTGACATTTCCTCGCTGTCAGCGACGTGCCGCAGAACCCACATCTGACGGCATGAACACGGCCAGCGAATTCTGGAGGAATCCCGGTCGCACGTTGCTTAATTCTGGCTCAAAGTGGTCCGACTGTGGCCGGGTCGGTGGCGGTCAGCGAGGGGGAGCCGAGGGGGAGCGCAGTCATGCCCGAGTGTCAATTGAGTTTGCGGTAAGGAGCGGTGCGGCCGTCAGCCCATCGTGCGGACGCCGCGTAAGGGGCGTCCGTTTTTCGAATTGCCATCCTTAAGCCTCGCGTGAACGGCCCGCAGGTCACGCCGCTCGAAGACTTGACGAGCAACCACCAAATTCGTCGCTAGCCATTTAGTAGTGGATAGTATGTTGCGTAGTAACGTTTCGCGAATCCGCCTCTCCGTTGGCGCGCTAGGCTGCGCGGTTCTGGGCGCATCTCTCTTTTATTGGGCGCAAAGCCTGCATGCGGGGGATCAATTCACGTGGGTAGCAGTCAACTCGTCGAATAGTCCCGCGATTGAAACTGCGGAAGTCTGGCAAGTGTCAGGCGGCTGCGTGCGGCCATATTTCGCCCGAGCGCTGCTGCGATCGGAAGCTCGGCTCAAAGCCTATTACGCCTTCGCCCCTGAGGCGGTGCGCGCACGGCTCAATCGCCCGTTCAGCCTTCCGCAGTCTTCCGCACAGACCGGCTGGTACCATCTCGTAAAGGCTGAGCCGGACAGCCGTCAGCACGGCACTCCAGACCGGGAGTACATCGCACAGTTACACGTTCAATACGCGGAATGGTATGCCAATGTGTTCAAACTCGAGCTGGAAGAAAACCAGTGGCAGCAGCGATTGACCAAGGTCGCGGATCAACGGCTTATTCTCAGCGAATCCGCGCGGAGGAGCTTCGGAGCATACTCCGGCCGCGATAGCAAACTGGCGAGCCAGAAAGGCGATTTTGACGACGACATGCTGTCTACGCTCGGGCTCGGCGGATTTCCCAACGATGAAGAGCAGGCTCTTAGATCAGATTGCGTCAAGATCAGCCTGGTGAAAAAGATTTTCAAGAATGCAAACTACCTCGAGGAATTTTGGCGTTGGCCTGTCGATCAGACGGCGGGGTTCGCGTTGGGATTAGAGCTTATCTTCATCGGAATTTTCCTTATCCCGATCACGCTGTGGATCGGAACCGGCGACTCGCAGGTCGCCGAACGGTATATCCGCGACGAGGCAAACCGGCTCGCCGCAAAGGTCGCGCTGTGGATCGGGACTGTCGATTGGCGAGCCGCCGGACGTTACATTGGCAACGCGGCAAGCCGCCTCGCTGCGGAAGTCAGAAACTTCGACACGGATAAATTCACTGCCGGCGCGTTGGCGGTACTGCACGCAATACGCCTTAGACCTCGCGCCTTCCTGATGAACTTTGGCCAGGGGACGACGTCGTTGGCCGACCGATGGCCCGTGCGTGCTGCCGTCGCGGCTGGTGAACAGGCTGGCCGAGAGCGAAATGCTTCTCTCGGGTCACTCGCCGCCGCTGTGTTCGCTGAGCTGCGGGCCGGGACAGCCGCAGGCGGCAAGCGCGGCGTCACTTGGCCGCGACATCCTTCTCCAAAATCCCGGCGACGGTCGTGATCTCGTTGCGCGCGTATTGCGGCAGGCCGGCGCTGATCGAGCTGCCGGAGTTGAACGAAGAGCGGCCCATCAGCACGTCGGCGGGCACCAGATTGCGCAGCACCGGCACTTTCTCGTAGCCGCGTTTCTCGTCGAGCACGTTGGCATTGATCGCCAGCGTCATGAAGGCGGTGACGACCGTCTTGCCGGGATCGGTCGGGTGGGCCTGGAACACGGCGAAGAATTTGCCGAACTTCATGATCTGATTGACGTAGAAAATATCCTGCTCGAGCGCGCCGCTCGACCGGCGTATCGAGCTTGGTCAATTGCTGCAACCCGGCCTGATCGAGATCGGCGGGCGCCAGCGCGGAAAACTCGCTCTGAAAGTCGATGTGGTCGGAAACCTTCTTCGCAGTTCTCGCGCAGCTTGTTCACCAGCATGATGCCGAGCGGAATTTTGCCTTCGAGCGTGTAGGTCGATTGCAGGCAGATCAAGTTCGCCCGCCCGGTGCACCATTTGCGGTCGGGATTTTGATTGCCCGTGCCGGCCTCGTCGGTGAACGGCACCACGTCGGCGGGGGTAATCAGCTTGTGCTTGATCGCCGGATCGATCCGCTCGAGGAAATCGAGCGTCACATAATGCGACAGATCGATCGCGCCCGGCGCCCGGTCGAGGACGAAGCGCGCTTGCGCCACGTACATGTAGAGCTTCTCGACCTCGGGCTTTGCCGCCGTTCCTCCGCCTTGCCGATGGTCGGCTCGGTATAGGAGGGAAAGAGCGCCAGAAACTTCTTCTCGTTGGGATGCTTGGTCGCCCAATCGTCGAAATGGATCAGGTCCAGACTGGCGTCGGCGGCGTCGCCGCCGGGCTTGATCGCTGAACGCGACCGTCGCGGGCTTGAGTTGCGTCACGTCGGTGTCTCGCGCCGAGGCCACGTCCTCGATGTGGAACGCCTGCGCGCTGGCGGCGGAGAGCGGAACCGATCAGAGCGGCAAGCACGACAGCGTGCCGGATCCACATCGTCAATTTTCCCTCGCTCAGGGTTCAGTTGAAATGCCCGCCCCAGAAATAATCCGGATCGCGTTGCGGCGGCTGGCGTCCGTAGGGCGGATTATTGCCCCAAGGAGTAAATAAAGCCACGCGCGGTCGGTTGGGGCGGGGCCGGCGGCGGCTGCGCTTTGATAGCCGGGACTGCCCCAGTTGCCGAACAGACCGCGCTGCTGCGGCGGTGGAGGCGGCTGCGGCGGCGCTGCTGCCAGCCTTGATTGGGATAATAGGACCGCCCGCCGTAGCCGGGGCCGCGCTGGTAGCTCCCGTCAGGCCCGTAGCCCCCGTAAGTCCCGTAATTGCCGTAATCGCCCTGATCGTTGTTGCTGTCTTGATACTGTGTCTGCTGCTCGCGCTGTTCATCGGCCTCCTCGCGTGAGACGAGGTCATATTGCGTATCGGCCACGTGGCCGTCGGGCTCGATGCGGAAGTGCTCGATGAAGTCGCCGCGGCCGCCGGCTGACGGGATTGCCGCTCATGTAGTCGATCGGCACGTCGACAAGCTGGCGCCGCGCCTCAGGCGAGGGACCGCGCAAGCGGCGCCTTGGGCGCGATGTTGTCCGCCCATACATCCTCGATGATCGGCTTGAAGATCGGCAGCGCCACCCGCGCCCCGTCGACGGAGCCGAGCGAGCGGCGCTTGCCGTCGCCGTTGTCGTAGCCGACCCAGACCGCAACCGTTACGTCGTTGGTGAAGCCGACGAACCAGCCGTCGACGGAATTCTCGGTGGTTCCGGTCTTGCCGGCGACGTAGGGCGACAGCGACGTGATGGCGCGCGCGGTGCCGCGCGCCACCACGCCCTGCAGGATGCTCTTGAGCTGATAGAAGCTCGCCCGGTCGGCGGCGCCGATGCGTCGGGAACAGCGGCACCTTGGGATATTGGCAAAGATCGTCTTGCCGTCCAGCTCGATCGAATCGATGGCGTGCGGCTGCGGACGCATGCCTTCGTTGGCGACCGCCGCATAGAAGGCGGCGAGATCGATCATGCGCACCGGCTGCGCGCCGAGAACGAACGGATAATAGCGGACGCAATCGGTGTAGATTTTCGCCGCGACCGCCGTCGCGCAAACGTCGTCGAGGCTCTTCTCGGGGTCGGCGTCGATGCCGCCGTCGAGCAGATGCGCGGTGACGACGTTGACCGAATGCTCCAAGACCGCGCCGCAGCGTGTAAAGGCCGCCGATCTGGTCGCCGTAATTGCGCGGCGACCAATAATCCTCCTCGCGATCGGCGCCGCCGAGCGCGATGACTCGCCGGCTTGCCGCCGCTGCCGACCGGCGGCAGCGTGATCGGGTCGTTGAGGATGAGCGTATTGGGCTGCAGCCCCTTCTGCAGCGCCGTGAGGTAGGTGATCGGCTTGATCGCCGAGCCGGGCTGGCGCTCGGTCTGCCAAGTGCGGTTGAGCTGGCTCAACGGATAGGAGAAGCCCCCGGTCATGGCGAGGATGCGGCCGGTCTTGTTCTCCAGCACCAAGGCCGCTCCCTGCACCGTCGGCCGCACGCGGATTTCCGCGCGCGCGGTGGGGAGCCGGCCTCGGTCTTCGGTCCGCGTTGGCTCGCTGGTCGGCCGGCGCCTTGCGGCTCGATCACGTTGACGTAGATGACGTCGTAGAGGCTGAGACTGCGCCGGATCGCCCACGTATAAGTGGTCAGCGGCACGATGCGGCCGTCGGGAAGGCCGACGCGGATGACGCCGTCGCCCTTCTTGCCGCCCTTGTCCACGACGACGGCCGGCGTCCAGTGCACGTCATAGAGCGGCAGGTGCACGGCGAGCAGCGCCTGCTGCCAAGCCGGCATGTCCGGCTTGTTTGCCCGTTGCTTGCCGGATGTGAGTCTTCTGCACCGCGTCGGCGATGTTGGCTTCCGGCCCGTGAAACTGCATGCGGCCCGTCGATATTTCGTATTTCGCCAAACCCTCCTGCAGTGCGGCTTCGGTCTGCCGCTGCAGCTGCGGTGTTGATGGTCGAGTGCACGATGTAGGGCGCGGCGGTCAGGCTATCGACGCCGTCGGTCTTGGCCTCATGGCCGAGATAATCGACGAATGCGAAGCCGCTGTCGCGGTGCAGCCGCGTGAAAGCGACGAGCTTTGGCGGCGCGGCGAGCGCCTGGTCCTTCTGCTCGGCGGTGATGAAGCCATCGTCCTTCATGCGGTCGAGGACGTAGGTGAGACGCTCTTTGGCGCGCTGCGGGATGACGGTCGGGATTGTAATAGCTCGGCCCCTTGAGCAGGCCGGCCAGCATGGCGGCTTCGGGCAAGCGTGAGGTCCTTCGCCGATTTGCCGAAATAGCTGCGCGCGGCCATCTCGATGCCCCACGAGCCGCGGCCCATATAGACGGAGTTGAGATAGAGCTGGAGAATTTCGTTCTTGCTCAGCGTGTCTTCGAGCCGCGAGGCCACGATCATCTCGCGGATCTTGCGCTGGTAGGTGACGTCGTCGCCGACCAGCAGATTCTTCACCACCTGCTGGGTGATGGTCGAGCCGCCCTCCGGCCTGCCCGGATTGGCGAGATTGCCGATGAAGGCGCGGATGATGCCGCGTTCGTCGATGCCGTGGTGCTGATAGAAGCGCTGGTCCTCGGCGGCGATGAACGCCTTCTGCACGAAGTCGGGAACATCGGAGAGCGGCACCCAGATGCGGCGGTTGCCGGGCTGGTAAACGTCGGCGAATTTGTCGCCCTTGCCGTCGAGCACCGTGCTCATGCTCGGCAGCTTCTTGTCCTTGAGCGCTGTCGAGCTCGGCCTGGTCCGGCAGATCGGCCGCCGCATCGTTGAAGATAGTCGATCACCTGGCCGAGATCGACCACCGGCTTGTCGATCGCTTCGTTCTTGCAGAACTGATGATAGGCGGTGTTGAGGTCGGCAAAACTGATGCCGTGAAAGACCTCGGCGTTGGCGCCGACCGCCTTCGGATCGTCAAGCGCGGTGGAGATCAGTTCGTCGAGATTGATCGATTCGATGTCGAAGGCCTGGCGCATGTGGGCGCAGCCGTTGCGCAGGATCTGCACCACCTGCGCCTGATCGGCCACCGGATCGAACTTGCGTCTTGACCGCCTGCGGCTGGGTCAGGACCTCGCTGAGCGCCAGCGCGGTCGCAAAAATCTTTACCAGAATGGTGTCCATGGGGCGCGGCGGGGCGCGAGCAGGCCAGGTTGGAGGGGCGACAACCTATTTAGAACGGCGAATATAGCCATCCGATCCTTACAAAAAGACTTTTTTTAGGGTCGCCGGTGCGACATGACTGTGACGGCCGTTCCGGCACGCCCAGCCGGCTGCCACTTAAGCTATTGCTATGCCGGCGATAATCCGTCGAAATGGCGGCGCTTTTGCAGCCAGGCGAGCATGCTCAAAGCCGGCACGCCGGCGAGCGCGCAGACGACGAAAAACCACACCCAGCCGGTGACGTGCTCGATGTAGCCGCTGCCGAGCGAGAAGAACGTGCGGCCGAGCGCCGCGAGCGCGTTCAAGCAGCGCGAATTGCGTGGCCGTATAGAGCGGGTTCTTGCACAGCACCGACAGGTAGGCGACGAAAATGACGGTGCCGACCGCATCGGCGAAAAACTCGATCGTCGTGGTCAGCGTCAGCATCGTCGCGTTCATTCCGACGTAGGCCTGCCAGCGAAAAGGCACAGGATCATCAGCGTCTGCAGAATGCCGCCGATCCACAGGCTCATGCCGACAGCGGCAGCGCGCGCGCGATGAAGCCGCCGGTGAAGCCGCCAAGGAGCGTGGCGAGAAAGCCGATACCGTTGCGGATCGTCGCGATCTGCGTGAGCGAAAAGCCGAGTCCGAGGATGAAGTTCGTCGACAGCGAGAAGGCGAGCGCGTCGGCGAGCTTGAACAGCGTCACGAAGAGCAGCACGGCGACGGCGAGATCGCGCGACAGGAAATCGCGGAAGCTGTCGACCGCCGACCAGAACGCGCGTTCGAGCCAATTTTCCCGCGCCGCTTCCTCGCGCATGTCCCGGCCCCCACCACATCCGACCGTTCCGGCTCGGCCGCCAGCAAGGTCGCCGCCATGCCGATCAGGATAAGCACGGCCATGACCGCGTAGCATGCGCCCCACGCCGTCCGCTCGCCGAGATGCAGGCCGCGCAAACCGGTCACCAGGAGCAGCGCGCCGGCCCCCGAAACCAGCGCGCCGATGCGGTAGGCGGCGATGTAGGACGCCAAGCCGGCGGCCTGCTCGCTCTCCTCCAGGCTTTCGACCCGGAAGGCGTCGATGATGATGTCCTGCGTCGCCGAGGCGGTGGCGACGAACAGCGCGCCGATCGCCACGACCGAGCGCGGAGGCGGCGGGATCGCAGAAGCCGAGGAGCACGATGGCGGCCATGAGCCAGATTTGCGTGAACAACAGCCAGCCGCGGCGCCGGCCCAAAAGCCGCGACAGCACGCGGAATGTCGAGCGCATCGGCGAACGGCGCCCAGAGGAATTTGATGCTGTAGGGAATGCCGACGGCGGCGAACAGGCCGATGGTGCCGCACGTCGATGCCGCTTTGCGTCATCCACGCCTGCAGCGTCGAGCCGATCAGCACGATCGGCAGCCCGCTGGAAAAGCCGAGCAGCAGCACGATCAGCACCCGCCGCTTGCAGATAGACGGCGAGCGTTTCCCGCAGCGAAGGGCGCTCTTTGGCTGTCGTCCCCGACGGCGTCGGGCGTTGCGCTCATGCGCACCGCCTAGCCGATTTGGCGGTGCCTGCCAACGCGCGTGCTATTCGCCCGCTTCCAGCTTGCGGGCAATCGGGAGCGGAACGACGTCACTAGCGCCGGCCATCCTCGGTGAACTCGACTCAGTGATGCGCGCGCCGCGGTTCTCCACCTTTTCGGCCGAAATCACGATCTGCCGGATATCTTCGCTCGCTTGGTTGAAATGCGCCTTGCAGCTTGCGCACGCGCTCACGCAAGCGCGCGACATCCTTCGATCAACCGGCCGACTTCGTCGCGAATCTGGCCGGCCGCCTCGCGCATGCGCGCCTCTTTCTGGATCTGCTGAACCAGGTGAATCGCCAGCATAAGCAACGACGGCGAAACGATGACGACCTTGGCGCGGAAGGCCTTTTGCACGATGTCGTCGAAACCTTCCTGCAAGCTCGGCATAGACCGATTCCGAGGGCACGAACATCAACGCGATGTCCTGGGTCTCGCCGGGGATCAGATATTTTTCCGCGATGTCGGCGACATGCTCTGGTGATGTCGGCCCGCACGCGCGCGGCTGCGGCGCGCCGCTCCTCGTCGCTCTTGGCGTCGCTGTATGCGGTGACGGCTTCCAGCGGAAATTTGGCGTCGACGATCAGCGGCCGCTTGCCCGGGCAGGAATACGGCGCAGTCCGGGCGCATCTTGTTCGACAGCGTGTATTGGAATTCGTAGCAGCTCCTTCGGCAAGCCGTCGCGGACGATGATCTCCATGCGGCCCTGGCCGAAGGCGCCGCGCGACTGCTTGTTGGCGAGCACGCCTTGCAGCGATGTGACCTGGGTGGCGAGTTCGGTGATGTTCTTCTGCGCACCGTCGATGACAGCGAGCCGTTCGTGGAGCTTTTGCAGATGATCGGCGGTGTGCTGCGTGGTCTTCTGCAGCGAATCGCCGAGCCGATGCGAGACCGAATCGAGCCGCTCGTTGACCGCCTTTTGCAGCTGCGATTGGCCCTGCTGCAGCGAAGCGATCATGCCTTGCAGCCGCGCCACGGCGTCGCTCTGCTGCTGCGCCAGATCGGCGATCGACGGCTTCCGGCGGCCGGCCCAGATTGCGGGCGCGCCAGAGCAAGATGCCCAGCACTGCGCACGCCGCCAAGCGCGGCGATGATGGCCACAACCGCAAGGATCGCCAGGGTATCGGTCATCGGCTGAGCTTACGCGATTCGCGCCCGCTGGAACGAAGAGCGAACGGTCATATCCGGTTCGCGCCCAAGGGCGCAACCGTTCGCGCCGATTGACCGCGCTTTATGCACCCCTTACATCGCCGAACATGGCGGTGCGCGAGATCATCATACTGCCGGACAAGCGGCTGCGGCTCAAATCCGAGCCGGTCAAGCGCATCGACTCCGGCATCCGCAAGCTGGTCGATGACCTGTTCGAGACCATGTACGACGCGCCCGGCATCGGGCTTGCGGCGATCCAGATCGGCGTCGCCAAGCGCGTCGTCACCATGGATCTGTCGAAAAAGCAGAAGCGACCACCAGCCGCAGGTCTTCATCAATCCGGAGATCACCTGGAAGTCGGAGGAAACATCGAAATACGAGGAAGGCTGCCTGTCGATCCCGGAATACTACGAGGAGGTCGAGCGGCCGGCGCAGGTCAAGGTCAAGTATCTCGATCTCGACGGCAAGGCGCACGAGATCGAGGCCTCGGGCCTGTTCGCGACCTGCCTGCAGCACGAGATCGACCACACCAACGGCGTGCTGTTCATCGACCATATCTCCAAGCTCAAGCGCGACCGCGTCATCAAGAAATTCGCCAAAGCCGCCAAGGAATAAAGAAAGTGGAGGCGTGATTGGCGCTCCGCCTCGTCTTCATGGGCACGCCGGATTTCGCCGTGCCCACGCTGGTCGAGCTTGTCGGCGGCGGCCATGAGGTCGTCGCGGTCTACACGCGGGCGCCGCAGCCCGGCGGGGCGTGGCCTGGAACCGAAGCCGAGCCCGATCGCGCGCGAAGCCGAACGGTTCGGCATTCCGGTCCTTACGCCGAAACCCTGCGCGAGCCCAGCTCCGCCGAGACGATGCGCGCGCACGGCGCCGATGCGGCCGTGGTCGTCGCCTACGGCTTGATCCTGCCGAAAGCGATACTGGAAACCTTTCCGCTCGGCTCGTTCAACCTGCACGCCTCGCTGCTGCCGCGCTGGCGCGGGGCGGCGCCGATCCATCGCGCCATCATGGCCGGCGACCGCGAGACCGGCGTGACGGTGATGAAGATGGAGGAAGGTCTCGATACCGGGCCGATTGCGATGGAGCGTCGCGTCGCCGATCGGACCCGATGCGATAACCGGGGATCTGCATGATGAGTTGGCGCGGCTTGGAGCAAACCTGATGCTCGTCGCGCTCGGTGCGCTGGAGCGCGGCTCGCTGCAGTTGAGGCCGCAAGCCACCGCGGGCGTGACTTATGCCAACAAAATCGACAAAGGCGAGACGCGCGTCGATTGGAGCAAACCGTGGCAAGAGGTGCACAATCATTGCCGCGGGCTGTCGCCCTTTCCCGGCGCCTGGTGCGAACTCGGCGGCGCCGGCCGCGTCAAAATTCTGCGCACGACCGAGGGCATCGGCGAGGGACCGTCCGGCCGCGTGCTCGATGACAAGCTGACGATCGCCTGCGGCACAGGCGCCGTGCGCATTCTGCAGCTGCAGCGCGCCGGCCGACAGCCGATGATGACGGAAGAGTTCTTGCGCGGCGCCAGATCGCACCCGCGACCGTGCTGAGCTGAAGCCGTGCCCCGCTACAAGCTCACCATCGAATACGACGGCACGCCGTTCGTCGGCTGGCAGGCGCAGGACAACGGCCCGTCGGTGCAAGGCGTTCTGACCGACGCACTTGCGGCCTTTGCCGGCGAGCGCGCGACCGTCGCCGGCGCCGGACGCACCGACGCCGGCGTGCACGCGCTCGGCCAGGTGGCCCATGTCGATCTCACCAAAGACTGGAATGGCGACACCGTGCGCGACGCGACCAATTTTCATCTGCGCCCGCGGCCGGTCGCCGTGCTTGCCGCGGAGCAGGTTGCGCAGGATTTCGATGCCCGCTTCTCGGCAAAGAAGCGCCATTATCTGTATCGCATCGTCAATCGCCGCGCCGACCTCACGCTCGACCAGAACCGCGTCTGGCGCGTGCCGCGCCCGCTCGATGCAGGCGGCATGCACGACGCCGCGCAACTCTTGCTCGGCCGGCACGACTTCACCACGTTCCGCGCCGCCGAATGCCAGGCGAAATCGCCGCTGAAAACGCTCGATCGCCTCGATGTTGTGCGCGAGGGCGAGGAAGTGCGGGTGACCGCCGCGGCGCGCTCCTTCCTGCAGCATCAGGTGCGCTCGATGGTCGGCTCGCTCATCCATGTCGGCGAAGGCAAATGGAGCGCCGCCGATCTCGCCTCTGCGCTCGCCGCGCGCGACCGCACCGCTTGCGGCCAAGTCGCCCCGCCGCACGGGCTTTATCTGGTGCGGGTGGAATATTGAATGGCATGTCCGGAGGCAACGCCACAATCACCGAAGGTAATCATGGCAAGTAAATCCGTTTCAGTGTCTGGCCCTGTCGATATTGAGTCGACTGCAAAGCAGCCGGCGGCAGATAGCGGCGATCTGAGTTCGCAGCGGCTCTACCATGGCACGCGGGCTGACTTGAAGCCCGGAGACCTCATCGAGTCCGGGTACACTTCTAACTACGGCAAGAAGAAGAAAGCGACCTACGTCTATCTGACCGGCACCTTGGATGCAGCCATCTGGGGGGCGGAGTTGGCGCTCGGCGAAGGTCCCGGCAGAATCTACAGAGTGGAACCGACCGGCCCGATTATGGATGACCCCAATCTGACGGATAAGAAATACCCGGGCAATCCGACGAAGTCATACCGCTCCCGCAAGCCGCTACGGGTCGCGGGCGAGTCACGGATTGGCAGGGGCACTCCCCCGAAGCGCTCAAGGCCATGAAGGACCACATTGAGCGACTTAAGCAACTTGGTATTGAGGCAATCGACGACTAGCACTACTTTGGCAGATTTACTCACGCCGCTGGCCGTTGCAAATCCATTTTCGACAATGTGGGCATCGTTGCGGCGGCAGTTGAGCGAAGAGTTCGAGGATGACGTGGCGCACGGCGGGCAGGGTTGGCTGAGGCGGCGGCCCGTTGTTTCTTTTTTTTCCGCCTTGCCGTTGCGAGCCGGCGATGCTGGAGGAAGGCGTAAGCGATCATCGTCATAAGCGCATGACGGTGAAGGCCTTGCCAGGAGCGCCCTTCGAAGTGGTCTAGACCGAGTTCTTCCTTCATCTGCTGGTGAGCCTGCTCGCAAATCCAGCGCGCCTTGATGGTGGCTGCCAAGGCGCGCAGGTCGGTCTTCGCCGGTAGGTTGGCGAGATAGTATTTTGTCTCTCCCGACATCCTGTGTTCGCCGATGAGCCAAGCCTCGTCCCCGGGCAGATGTTGCTGACCTTTGTCTCTGATCCGCTGCGGCGCTCCGTCTGCCACCCGCACGCGGACAGCAGCAAAATGGGCCTTGAGCTTTCCTTTTGTGCCGGTGCGCCAACTGATAATACGCCACGTGGCGTTGGCCAGCATGTCTTCGGCCGGCATCGAGAGAATGTCAGGAACATGCCGCCGACGGGGACGGCCGCGCCTAGCAACCGGCCAGATCATCCGTACATCGGTAGAGTACACCTTGAGGTGACGCGGAATACCGACTGCCCAAGCAAGTTTGCGGGAAGTGAGCCCCTGACGGAACGGCGCGCTCGATCCATAACCGGCGTCCGCCAACACGCAGCCAAAGCGCACCCCAGCCGCGACGGCACGGTCAATCTCCGCCAGCGCCATCTCCGGCTTCGTCCGTGTCGTTCGATATTCGGTTGGAACGCCCGCGCGCTCCAACCGCACCCGTTTGCTCGTCCAACTCTCAGGCAGAAACAACCGCAACGCCAGCATGACCGGCACCTCGCCACGCGCCAGCGTCAGCGATACCAGGGTCTGGCAGTTCGCGGTTTTGCCCAGCGCCGAAGCATATTGCGGCGCCACACCGACCGAATGGGTGCCCTTCTTCGGAATCGCGGTGTCGTCGATCACCAGCACGGCATCGCGGCCGCCGAGAAGCTTGTCGGCTTGAACAAGCAGTTCGCTCTCCAACGGCGCCGCATCCCAGATCCCGGCCGCAATGAAGTGGTGCAATTGATCGTAGTCACCAAACGCAAGCCGCTCCGCCATCGGCTGAATGCTCTTGCGATCGCCAGGACCGATCAGTCCCGATACGTAGAGCGGACACATTTGCCGCCGCGCCTTGTGACCCAATCGAGCCAAAAACGGCTTGAGAAAGGCTGCAAGCTCCGCCTTCCAGTCCGAAATTCTGTCAACCATGGTCGGCCCCTCCAAAAGCCGACCTCCCATAAGTCACAGAAAAACTGATTTGGGAATCCCCGACGCCTCAAAATCTGCCAAAGTAGTGCTAGGTCGCGTTGACAAAGTGCCGTAGCCAGAGGCGGACGGCGACGAGATGTATGAAGCCGAGGAATGTGTCGGCGAGCTTGTCGTAGCGAGTGGCAACACGCCGAGCATTCTTGAGACGGTTGAAGCATCGTTCGATACGATTGCGCAGGGCATAGATGGCGCCATCGATCGCGATCTGCACGCGCCGATTTTTCTTGGTGGGAATCATCGGCACGCCGCCACGCCTTTCCACATCTGCACGAATGGCGTCACTGTCGTAGCCGCGGTCCGCGAGCAACACCTTGGGATCGGGCGTGTCGTCATTCATCAGCGCGTCATAGGCTTTGCTGTCATGCGCTTCACCCGCCGTGAGCATGCTGCCAATCGGCAGACCTTCCGCATTCGTGCGGAGATGGATTTTGGTCGAGAACCCACCGCGCGAACGGCCAAGAGCGTTTCTCTGAATCCCCCCTTCCGCCGGCTGCGTGATGGTGCGCCCGGATGATGGTGGAGTCGATCATTTGAAGCGTATCGGGCACGGCCTCGGTTCTCGCCAAGGCTTCCAGTACAATGTCCCACAGCCCCGCACGCGTCCATCGCAGGAATTGGCGATACACCGAACTCCATTTGCCCAGTTCCTCCGGCAGATCGCGCCAAGGCGCGCCAGTTCGCGCGATCCAGAAAATACCATCCAAGACGCGCCGATGATCGGCGGGAGGTCGCCCCCGCTTGGGGCCTGTCTCGATCACAAACTGCTCGAACAATGCCCATTCCGCATCCGTCAGCCGGCCTCGAATCAATTCTGCCTCCCTCCAAGAGACAGCTTTCAATCAAGCCGCGATTCCCCCGTCAATCACTTTGTCAACAACACCTAAGTGCCGTCTTTGTGTGTTCCAGCTTTGCTTGCGCTGACCGCTTGCGAGTTTTTGAGCGGTGCAGAAGTCAAAAATTTTGCACCAGAATTGCGGTCCAACAATTCCAGCGGGTTAGCTTGCGCATGTCGCTTCCCGGCCCCTAACGTCGCTTGCCGTAACGCAGCGATTTGGTAGCAATCGGTGGAACAACGGACATTGCGCCGACATCGCTAAAGCGACCTGATTGACCCTTAGCGGTCATTGCGCCAAGCGTCGAAGAATCGCTTCGGCTTCCTCGGCAATCTCACGCACGATGTCGCCGGCCGACTTGAGGTTCGACACGAGGCCGACGCTCTGTCCCGCCCACAGCGGCAAGGCATCAATGTCACCCTCCGTATCGGCGCTGGCCGTGCAGACCCGATAACGAACGAGAGGGCCGAGCGACCGCGATGTTGCGATCACTTCTCCCTCACCTGGGCGCTTGCCGACGGCGGGCATCCTGCCGCCTTCCAAGCTGTCCACGGTCTTGTTGCGCAAGACGCGATGCGGTGCGTTTGGCCAGCCGATGTCAAACAACCCTTCGAGAAAAACCGTATCGTTCTCGCTGGCCCTCAACAGAAGCTCGCGATAGCGCGGATGGACGGCCGCCTCCTGGCTCGCGAGAAAACGGGTGCCGATCCACGCGCCTGCTGCCCCGAGCGCCAAAGCCGCGGCGAGGCCCCTGCCGTCGGCAATCCCACCCGCGGCAACGACCGGAACGGGTGATACGGCGTCGACCACGGCGGGAATGAGCGGCATTGTCGCCACCTTGCCTCGGACATGGCCTCCTGCCTCCCAACCTTGAGCGACAATGACATCAACACCGCAATCCGCGGCGCGTCGTGCATCCGCGGCCGATCCCACCGTGTGCAGGACGGTTGCCCCTGCTGCCTTGGCGCGCGGCATTAGGGCGGCCGGATCACGCCAGAAGAACGAAATGATGCGAACGCCTTCGTCGAGAGAGGCTTCCAGCCGTTCCTCTTGTGGAAATTCCAAGTTGAGGTTGACGCCAAAGGGCCTTGAGGTAAGGGCGCGCGTCTCTTGGATTTGCCGCCGAACCGTGGCGAGGTCCGCGCGCCACGGCACCAGCATACCAAGTCCACCGGCATTACTGACGGCCGCCGCAAGGGTCGGACCGACGACGCCACCACCCATGGGAGCCTGAATGATCGGCACTTCAATGCCAAGCCGGTCGCAAAGGGTGGTCTTCACCTGCCGGAGCTCCAAACTGAGGGCTATTCAGCATCGATCGCTAAAATGAGAGTATCAACCTCGCGAACTTCTGCAATTGGCCCATCGCGTCGCTTCAACGGCGCACCATTTCGGTAGCGATTGGGGGATAAGCGGACATGGGGCAGACATCGCCGAAACGGCGCGATTGACCCGATTCGGACATCGCTGCATTGCATTAAGTTTGCTCCATGGTCATTCGATCATCCATTAAGTGAGACTGAGAAAACCGGGTTAAGGCACCGTGGACTCGGCAAACGGGTAGTTTTCACTCTGCGCACGCATCTACATCAATCATAAGGCACTATCTCGGTTATGTTCGTTGCGTTGATCGCGTACAGCAAGCGTCGAAAGACGTTATCGATCTCGGATTGTGTCGCCATGCTCTCTGGGCGGATTTCAAGCAACGCCGTGAAGCCTTTGTCGTGCAATCCGATGACGAATAGCATCTGAGGGTATTCATGGACTCGGACCCTAACGTGCTCCATTGGCCGACAGTTGAGATAGTCCCCGTAGGTAGTGCTGTCACCCAAACCCCACCGCCACGGGCCGGCCGAATTGAAGGCGGCAAGCATCGTCTCGATCGGTTGGTCGTAGGTGAAGTCGTAGGCCCAGTACGCTCTGAGCATGTCGGAAGCTTCTCGGGATGTCAGGCGTAGTTGCCGAATTTGTGCTCGACACCGTGCGCCAGACACCAATCCCGAAACGCCTGGACCGCATCCAACCGGCCCGCGAATTTCTCGCGCAACAGCTCGAAGGCGAGTTTGGGCAGCGACGGCGGCGCCACGCGCACCCAGTATTCGTAGTCGGTGTCGCCCCAGACCTCCTCGACGGTGGGCCCCATGTCCTGCCCTTCCAGCACGATCGTGCCGTCGTCCTTGAGCATCAGATCCACGCGGCGGAATTCGGTTCCCTCCTGGCGGGCGATCTCGATCACCTGACTGGCCATGCTGTGTCTGCCTCGCAAGATCCGGACCTGCAATTATAGCATGCCGACGCCGCCTTGTGGCCCATCGCGTCGCTAACAGAATGTCCGCTTCCGGGCCGAACCGGTCTTGCGGCGGGCCTATTGAGCTTCGGTGACGGTCGAAGATTTGTAGTGAATGACCCTTAAGAGACTTCGGTCTGGCGGGACACGTTGAGGCTGACGTGGGTCGTCCCGTACCCTGCTACGCAACGTCCTAGCGCAGTGAAAAAGGCGAGAACTTAGTCGAAACCCGGATCGCGACAAGATAGGCCGGAATCACTAGCTCGGCGCCTGCCGCGTTCGTCTGGCTGCGTCGGCCAAGACCTCAAACGCTTCGTACAGCGCCGATTTCTTTCGCGACACGTCCTCCCCGACGCTGTTGAGCATTTTCATCATCGTCGCCTGCTCATCGATCGGCAGGCTGATCAGTTCCCCGCCGTTGGCCACCCAGGCCTTGCGTTGGTCGCCATACATCTTGAGTGCTGACGTATTGATCGCCAGAGACTCCGACCGGCCGTCTCGATCAATAATCTGCTGCAAGTCCTCGGGCAGCGAGCTCGTACCATTTTTGGCTGATTTCGAAAATCACGAAGATGGCTGGCTGATTGGTCTCGACGACGTATTTGGCCGCATCCTGGAAATGCATGCTCGCGAAGGGGCCAATGCCGGCAACCGCGCCATCGATGGCTCCCTGTTGCAGTGCCGGGAGAACGTCACCCAAGGTCATCGCCACCGGCGTTGCGCCGAGCCGCTCCAATGCCGTCGTTTGGAACTTGGAGGCAAAGACCCGAATCTTCTTGCCTTTGAAGTCGGCAAGATGACGGATCGGGGCTTTCGATATGATGCAGGACGGTTGCGCGATGAACAGCCCAACACCATGAAGGCCCTTATTGGCGCCAAGGCCGAGCATGAGCTTCAACACGGCGGGGTCGGCCGCGACGCGCTGTCCATGCTCCATGGAATCCACCAATCCCGGCGCTGCCATCACCTCGAAGCGCTCGTCCACGCCGACAAAAAACTCGGGCGGGATACTCACCGCCTGGATGGCGCCGAACTGGGCGCCTTCAATCTGCCGGGGGATCGAGCCTAGTTGGCTCGCCGGATAGACCTCGCCTCTGATACGTCCGCCAGAATTCCTTTCGACGGCGGCAGCATAATTTTTCATAAACAGGTGCGGCGCGTCGTTGATGGTGGGACCGCTTATCTTCATCACGTACTTGCTGTCCTCGGCGCGCGCGGCTCCGAGCGTCAATGCAGCAGCTGCAAGATGCAGGAATTGCCTACGGGGAAGCTTCATTGCATTGCTCCCATGAGTTTTGCCGCGCTTCCGGCAGACAGGCCGGCAATCATTCGGACGGAGCGCGTCGGATTTGCCAAAGCGGTGCGCGAGAAAGCCGCAAGGGTCGTAAGAGTGATCAAGGTTTGAAGCGCACGGCGGCGATTGAGCATGGAGATTCCTCCATTCGCCCCAGAAACGAACCGGTCGTGACGCGGGTCGCTCGATGGCTCAGCGGGAGGCCATCGACACCGCCATATTGCAGCGCTCTGATATAAGCGGTAGCGGCGATTTAGTTTTAACGATATAAGAGTTTTTTATGACAGCGCACACGCTCGACCACATCGGACGACGTTTGCGCGTCCGCGACCTGCAAGTGTTTCTTGCCGTCGTCGAATGCGGCAGCATGGCTAAAGCAGCGGCGCAACTCGGCGTCACTCAACCTGCTGTGTCGGCAATCATTGCCGCACTTGAAAGTACTTTTGGCGCGCGTCTGTTCGATCGAAGTCCTCACGGAATCGAGACGACGCTTTACGGCCGGGTGCTGCTTGACCGGGCCCTGATCGTGTTGGACGAACTGAAACAGGGCGCCAAGGACGTCGCATTCCTGGCCGATCCGACCGTTGGAGAACTGCGAATTGGATGTCCGGAATCTATCGCCGGCGGCTTTTTGCCAGCAGTCATCGAGAGATTCGCGTCCGCTTACCCGGGAATTGGCTTGTCCGTCGATCTGTTGACCACCCCGGCCCTCAATCTTCCGCCGTTACGTGCGCGCCGGCTGGATCTGGCGTTGACGCGGTTGCCCCACTCGGACGATCCGCCGGACAACGACTTGAATGTGGAAATCCTTTTCGATGATGAGGTCGTGATTGCGGCGGGCGCGCGGAGCCGCTGGGCGCGTCAACGCAAGATCAAACTCTCAGACCTCGCGGAAGCCCGGTGGATTCTGACACCCGCCGGATCACTCAATCCGGAATTGATCGCCGAGGCATTCGAACGCAACCAGCTAAAGCCGCCCAAGGTCGTAGTGACGTCGTTTTCGGTCCACTTGCGAACCCATTTGCTGGCGACCAGCGAATATGTGGCGGCGATGCCCCGCTCTGTGCTGCAGGCCAACGCTGAAATTTTTGGCCTCAAGGTGCTGCCGGTCAAATTGCCGGTTCGCCGTTTTCCGGTAGCATTGGTCACGCTGAGGAACCGAACGCTTAGTCCGGTCGCGGTGTCGTTCATCAAGCATCTGCGGAAACAAATTGGATCGGCGACCAGGTCAATTTGAAACATATGACAAGATCTTCAAGCGCAATGAAGCGGCGTGCCCGTCCCGACACTCAATGTCGATTTGGCGCAGTCATGTTGACTTCCGCTACTGCCCCATCGCGTCGCTAACAGAATGTCCGCTTCCGGGGCAAACCGCTCTTGCGGCGGGCCTATTGAGCTTCGGTTAGGCGAAATACTTCTCGATAATCTTTCGATATACCGCCGTGAGCGCAACGAGATCGGCGACCGGCACGCGTTCATCGACCGCATGCATGGTCTGTCCCACGAGGCCGAATTCGATCACCGGGCAATAATCCTTGATGAAGCGCGCGTCCGAGGTGCCGCCGGTGGTGGAGAGTTTCGGCATGCGGCCGGTCACCTCGGCGATGGCCGAGGCGGCAAGATCGGTGAACGGGCCGGGCTTGGTGACGAACACGTCGGCGTTCGACGGCGGCCATTCGAAGAAATATTTGATGCGGCCCGCGGCGGCGGCCTTTGCGCGCTCCTCGATTAGCGCTTTGAGCGAGGTCTGGCTGTGGAGGTCGTTATAGCGGATGTTGAAACGCGCGCGCGCCTGCCCCGGAATGAGATTGACCGTCGGATTGCCGACATCGACCGTGGTGAATTCGAGGTTCGACGCATCGAATTGCGCACTGCCTTCGTCGAGCGGCGCCTGCAGCGCGGCGATCAACGTCGTGAGCCCGCGGATCGGATTGTCGAAGCGGTCCGGATAAGCGACGTGGCCCTGGCGGCCGTGGACGATCAGCGTGCCGTTGAGCGAGCCGCGCCGGCCGGCCTTGATGGTGTCGCCGAATGCTTCCAGATTGCTCGGCTCGCCGAGAACGCAATGGTCGAATTTTTCGCCGCGCGCGGCCGCCCATTGCAGCAGCTTTATGGTGCCGTTGACGGCCACGCTCTCCTCGTCGCCGGTGATCAGGAGCGAGATCGAGCCTTTCTTCGGCCTGCCGCCATTCGCCGCCAGATAATCGAGCGCCGCCGCGACGAAGCAGGCGATGCCGCCCTTCATGTCCACCGCGCCGCGCCCGTACAGCATCCCGCCTTCGATCGCGCCGGCGAACGGCGGATGCCGCCACGCCTTCTCGTCGCCCGGCGGCACCACGTCGGTATGCCCGGCGAAGACGAGGTTGGGCTGCTCGCCGCCGATGCGTGCGTAAAGATTTTCGATCGGCGCAGTGCCGGGCTCGGCAAACGTCATGCGATGAACGTTAAATCCCGCCTTCGCCAACACATCGTGCAGATAGGCGAGCGCGCCGCCCTCCTCGGGCGTCACCGACGGGCAGCGCAGCAGGTCGCGAGCGATGGCGTCGGATCGGCAGGCGAAGCGGTCATGGCGCAACGACTATGAGGCCAAGGGATCGCACATCAATCCCGCGCCGTTCCTCTAACATTCGCCAGCGGGTCCGGCCCGTATTGGTTCGGACCTGGCGTGCCTTTGCGGAAACCGAGCTCGACCAACAAGCCGAGGCCGAGCAACCGTGAACGGCACGGCGATGATCATGGCGAGCGTGCTCGGCGCATCGTCGGTGCCGGCCCAGCCGATAACCGAGAACAGGTCGAGCAGCACGCTGCCGGCGAAGAAAACGCCGATCAGCCAGAGCGGCAGATTGCGGTCGTTGCCGCGCTTCACCGCGATGGCGAATTCCGGATAGTTGAAGACGAGATCGACGATGGCGTTGAGCTTGTCGCCTTCGATCTGTTGGGCGGCATGACACGCAAGAAAATTGGCGACGCCGACGACGCCCATCGCGATCCAGAACGTCTTGCGGCCGATGCGGCCGTGGAAAGCTGTCGAGGAGATAGCGCCAATCCATCGGCGCACGCGCGATCAATCGCGCAGCAGTTCGTTGATGCTGGTCTTGGCGCGGGTTTTTTCGTCGACGCGCTTGACGATGACGGCGCAGTAGAGACTTGGACCTGGCGTCGCCGTTCCTGCCCGGCTTGCCGGCCATGGTGCCAGGCACCACCACCGAATAAGCCGGCACTTCGCCCTGCATCACCGCGCCGGTCTCGCGGTCGACGATCTTGGTCGAGGCGCCGATGAACACGCCCATCGACAGCACCGCGCCTTCGCCGCACGATCACGCCCTCGGCCACTTCCGAGCGCGCGCCGATGAAGCAATTGTCCTCGACGATCACCGGGCCGGCCTGCAGCGGCTCGAGCACGCCGCCGATGCCGACGCCGCCGGAGATGTGGCAGTTCTTGCCGATCTGCGCGCAGGAGCCGACCGTCGCCCAGGTGTCGATCATGGTGCCGGAATCCACATAGGCGCCGAGATTGACGAACGAGGGCATCAGCACCACGCCCGGCGCGATATAGGCGGAGCGGCGCACGACGCAGCCCGGCACCGCGCGAAAGCCGGCGGCGCGGAAATTCTTGTCGTCCCAATTGTCGAATTTCGACGGCACCTTGTCCCACCAGGCCGCATGCGCCGGCCCGCCCGGAATGACGCTCATGTCGTTGAGACGAAACGACAGCAGCACCGCCTTCTTCAGCCATTGATTGACGTGCCAGCGCTCCGTCGGTCTGACGTTCGGCGACGCGCGCCTGCCCTTGATCGAGCAGATCGAGCGCCGCTTCGACCGCCTCGCGCACCGCGCCTTTGGTCGAAGGCCCGATGCCGTCGCGCTTCTCGAACGCGGCGTCGATGGTCTTTTCAAGTTCGGCTGCGGACATGAAGGCAATCCCCTGCTGCCGCGGTTTGTCGGAGGACGCGTGCGAGCGATGTCAAGCATTGTAGCCCGGGTTTCGCTCCGCTTATCTGGCTACATCTCCGCGGCAATACCGCGCAAAAACTCGGCGAGATCGTCGGTGACGTGATCGACATGCGGCTCGTCGCGGCCGGCAAGCTCCCATTCCTCGCGCAGCACCACGCCGGCGCCCTTGGGCACCACCAGCACCGTGATCATGCCGAGCGCGTGCGGCACTTCGAGATTGCGCGCGAGGTCCTCGAAAATCACCGCGCGCTTGCGGATCGACGTGGTGGCGCGCGAGAAAGCGCTCGTAGACGACGGGCCGCGGCTTCGGCTCGAGCTCGGCCGCCTTGATGTCGAACACATCCTCGAAGTGCTGGTCGATTTCGAGCCGCCGCATCACCGCTTCGGCGTGATGGCGCGTGCCGTTGGTGAGGATGAGCTTGCGGCCCGGCAGCTTGGCGATGGCCGCGGCGAGCGCCGGGTTCGGCGTCAGCGGCGAGTGGTCGATCTGGTGCACGATTTCGAGAAACTGGTCCGGCTCGAGCCCGTGCTCCTCCATCAGGCCGCGCATGGTCGTGCCGTAGCGCCGGTAATAGTCCTTCTGCAGCCGGAACGCCTCGTCATGGCTGATCTGGAGAAAATCGACGATGTAGTCGCGGATGCGCGCGTCGACCTGCTGCCACAGGTTCAGGTGATGCGGATAAAGCGTGTTGTCGAGATCGAAGACCCAGGTCTCGATCCCGCCAAAGCCGCGCCCGGCGCAGCGTTTCGGTTCCGGCGGCTCTGTTATTGCCATCTTTCACAGCGAGAAAGCTTCCAGGCCTTGTCAATCACTTGCCGAATCAGTTGCCATTCATTTGCAATGACAATCGGGGCCGGGGGAATAGTCGATGCGCAGAAAGTTGCGGAAAACGCTGCCGTTCTTTGTGGCCATATTTCTCGGCACTTTGGCCGCCGCGCTCGTTGCCGGCATGGCGATGCTGGCGGCGCATTCTTGACCGGTCCACACGCCCTCAGCTCGCCTCGCGCCAAGCCGTTGCCGGAATCAATCCCTTGAGCGCGCCGTCGTGCAGGCGCACCGGATCGCGCTCGCCCTCCATCGCCAGCCGCAGCATGCAGCGCGCCAGTTCGTCGGGCTTTATGGAGGTGTTGCCGATCGACTTGAGCGTCAGCCACGCCTCGTCGAAGGCGGTTTCCAGGACGACCAGCGTCTGCGGATCGAAGGCATTGGAGTGGAACCCGCGCATGACCCGATCTCACCGTGTTGGGGACATTGGTGCTGCAGATTTGGGCATGACCGATTTGAGCACTGCCGACTTGGCGGAGTCTTCGCGCAAACTTAGCCGAGTTTGTGACGCTTGCCTCATAAGCGTTTGATCGGCGCCCGGCTCCTCGGCGGCGATTTCATTGATCAATTTCTTTAAAATGGCATCGGCAAAATTGTCATAATTCGCCGCCGGGATCATGAACGCGCCCGGGCCGCCGATGACGTTGTCGCGGTAGTAAACGTCAAGATCGGATTCGACCGTCAGGATCGGCAACCCGTTGATGCCGATGCCGTCGGCCACCGCTTCGTCGCGCGCTGTCGTCACCGGCCGGCCGCTATTGTTGGAGCCGTCACCGGAAATATCGATGATGCGCCGCGTGCCCTTGAACGGACCTTGCGCAAGGAGCACCCGCGAATAATCGATGGCGCCGCTGATCGAGGTGCCGCCGCGGAACAACTGGCGGGGCGCGGCCGCGATCGTGTCGGCGAACGCGTTGGCGCTCGCCTCGTCCTTGATCAGCGTCCAATCGGCGACCACGACGTGCAGCAGCGGGCCGGTCCACTGAAACATGGTGACGGCGATCGATTGCGTGGCGAGCGAGCGGATCGCGCTCAAGACTTGCGGATCGCGGAACGCCGCCGCATAGCCGCGCTTTTGCAGTTCGAAGCGGTCATTGCTGACGCTGAAAGAGCAATCGACAGCGAGCACGAGCGCGACCGAAACGCCGGTCTGCGCCGGACTGCCGCCCGGCGGCGTTGTCTGGTTCTGCGCCGACGCCGGCCTCGCGGCTGCGACAAGCATCAACGCCAACAGCGCGGCCAGCCAGAACCGCGTGGACAATTGTCGGCCGCTTTTTCTCATCGGCAAGCCGTTAAGCGATGGTCATATCATCCGTTGAGCCGCGGCATGAGCCTGACCGCGTTGGCGCTCGCGATCGCGTTCAGATCGGCAGGCGGCAAACCGAGCTTCCGCAGGCTGTCGATCTGATCGAGCGGAAAGTACGGATAGTCGGTGCCGTAGCTGAGCTGCGACACCGGCACGAGCTTTTGCAGCGCCGCCATCGCGGCCGGATGGGTGACGTTGGCGGTGTCGTAATAGAGCCGGCGGAATTCGGCCTCGATGCCGTCAGGCGCGAATCCGCCCGGGACGCGGGCCTTTTTATCGTAGAACGCCTCGATGCGGCCGGCGAGAAAAGGAATCGTGCCGCCTCCGTGGGAGAACAGCCATTTGATGTCGCGCAGCCGCGCGAACGTGCCGGAGAGGAGCAGGCTGACGATGGTGCGCGTGGTGTCGAGCGGCACTTCGATCACGGCGGGAAACGTGCCGTCCTTGATATTGGTGCAGCACGCCGCCACCAGCGGATGCACGAAGATGACGGCCTTGCGGCGGTTAAGCTCCTCGAGGACCGGCTTGTAGACCGGATCGCCCAGCCACTTGTCGCCGTAATTGGTCTGCAGGTTGATCGCCGTCGGCATGAAGCGTGTCGAAGGCGTATTCGGTTTCTTTGAGCGTCGCGTCGATATCGAGCATCGACAACGGCGCGAACAGGCCGTAGCGGCCGGGACGGTCGCGCACCATTTCGGCGCCGAAGTCGCAGCACAGCCGCGCCATATCGTGCGCCTTGCCGGCGCCGCCGTCGAACCACACGCCCGGCGTCGAAGGCAGCGACAACACCCCGGCGGTGATGCCGGCCTTGTCCATGGCGTCGAACGCGTTGTCGCGCGTCCAGGCGAGCTGGACGCCGGGATGCGGGATCTTGCGCTGGTCCGCCCAAGCGGCCCACGCCTTCTGGTAGGCCGGCGGATAAAAATGATGATGCGTGTCGATCAGCTTTTCCGGAGCGGCCTGCGCCGGCCTCTCGCCGCCGGGCAGTATTGCGGTCGCGCCGAAAGCCGCGGCGCCGGCTAAAAATTGCCGCCGCGACGGCTCGCAGCAGCTGCAGCCGAAGAACCGCCGGCGCGGCTGTTGGCCATGCGTTGCCGGCGCGTTTGTCTCTTTGACCATTGCCTCCTCCCGACCTGTGCCTTGTCGATAATATACGCCGGATGGCGCGCGTCAGCGCCACAATTGAAAGGCGACCAGAGCGCCGAGCATGATGGCGCCGCCCACCGCCTGCACGGGGCGTGATGATTTCGCCGAGCAGCGGCGCACTGAGCAGGCTCGCCAACAGCGGCTCGAGATTCATGATCAGCGCGGTGCGGAACGGCCCGATCCGGCTGGTCGAAACATACAGCATCAATATCCCGCTCGCTGTGGTGACGCTGACGACGAGAACCGAAAACCATCCGACGGCATTGTGCGGCGGATGCCAATTCATCGTGACAAGCGCCGCGATGGCGAAAATAGCGGTCGAGGAAATCAGTGAATTCCACGTCGTCAATCGCGGATCGGCGTCTTGCAGCTCGGTGCGGGCGACCAGGAGAAACACCGCGCGGGATAAAGCGGCCCCGAGCGCGAAAGCGATGCCGAGCGTCGACAGATGCTGCGGATAGGCGCCGATCATCAGCGCCAGGCCACAGAACGCCACGATCGCGGCGACCGCGCCCTGCCACGACAGCCGCTCCACGCCGAACATCCAGCCGCCGATTCCGGTCAGCAGCGGATAGATGAAGTACGTCAGCACCGCGATCGGCACCGTGATCAGCGCGATGGCCTCGAACAGGCCATAGACGACGGCGGCGAACAGCACTCCGAGCCCGAGCGCGATCGCCCGCGTGCGCGCGGTATCCGGCTTAAGCGGCGGGCCGAGGCGCAGGTAGACGAAGAGAATGACAAGGCCGGCGACGCCGCGGATCAAGCGCGAGCGTCAGCACGTCGCCGCCGGCGGCAAAAACAAGCTTGGCGAGGACATCGGAGACGGCGAACGAGGCCGCGGCGACAACGCCGGGGCCAAGGGCGAAACGCCGCTCGCGCGCTTTGGATGATGTCATAAACGGTCAGGAGTGGATGAGCGTGCCGGCGCCGAGTTCGGTGAACAATTCGAGCAGCACCGCGTGCGGCACCTTGCCGTCGAGGATGACCACGCCCTCGACGCCGCGATCGAGCGCGTCGATGCAGGTTTCGACCTTGGGGATCATGCCGCCCGCTATGGTGCCGTCGGCAATCAGGCGCCGCGCCTCGTCGACCGAGAGCTCCTTGATGAGTTTCTTCGACTTGTCGAGCACGCCGGGCACGTCGGTGAGCAAGAGGAAGCGCTTGGCCTTGAGCGCGCCGGCGATGGCGCCGGCAAAGGTGTCGGCATTGACGTTGAAGGTGCCGCCATTTGCCGCCGCCGCGACCGGCGCCAGCACCGGAATGAGATCGCGGCCGAGAATCTGCGCGAGCACGCTGGTATCGACCTTCTCCGGCTCGCCGACGAAGCCGAGATCGATCATCTTTTCGATATGCGAATCGGGATCGACGACGGTGCGCGTCAGCTTCCTCGCAACCACCATATTGCCGTCCTTGCCGCAAAGCCCGACCGCCTTGCCGCCGGCCTCGTTGATGTAGCCGACCATCTGCTTGTTGATCGAGTCCGGCCAGCACCATCTCGACGATTTCCAGCGTCTTTTCGTCGGTGATGCGCAGCCCCGCCGCGAACTGCGATTGCACGCCGACTTTCTTGAGCATGGCCTCGATCTGCGGTCCGCCGCCATGCACCACGACCGGATTGATCGCCGTCTGCTCCAGAAGAACGATGTCGCGGGCGAAATCGCGCGCCAGCTGCTCCTCCCCCATGGCATGGCCGCCGTATTTGACGACGACGATCGCCTCGTCATAGCGCTGCATATAGGGCAGGGCCTCCGCCAGAATGCGGGCCTGCTGGTAGGGCGACACCTCCATCGGGAACTCCTTGGACCGGCAACGCTATTTAGCGGCCGGCAGCGCCTGGGGAAAGGGCATTTGGCGACGATGCCGCGCCAACGCACGAACGTCCGTACCGTTGTTTGAGCAGAAGGCGCGCATGGCGCAGGCAGCGTGCGAGGGCGATATGGAACTGGCGCGAGCTTCGCGAAAAAGTTCCTCTCGCGAGTAAGGCCTGTCTGCAGTCCCCGCTGCGCGGCAGATGGTTGCCCGCCGCGCGTCGGGGTTTGTTTTTCGTATTGGTGCGGAACTAGCCGCGTTCATGCAGCAGGCGGCAGATAGCGGCGCGCAATTCGGCGATGCCCGCGCCGGTCTGCGCCGAGGTGGCGAGAATGACCGGATAGGCGGCGGGCCGGCGCGCCAGCGCAGCGTGCAACGACGATAGTTGCTCTTCCAGCGCGGCCGGCGCCACCCGGTCGGCTTTGGTGAGCACGGTCTGATAGCTCACGGCCACCTGGTCGAGAGTGACGAGAATTTTTTCGTCCGCCGCCATCAGACCGTGGCGGGCGTCGACCAGCAGATAGACGCGGGCGAGCGTGCTGCGGCCGCGCAAGTAATCGTGGATGAGCCGCGTCCAGGCGGTGATCTTGCTCTTGGCCGCCGCCGCATAGCCATAGCCCGGCATATCCACCAGCACGAGGCGGCCGGTAGCGCCGCCGCCGGCAAAAAAGATCAGATCCTGGGTGCGGCCCGGCGTATTCGAGGTGCGCGCCAGCGCCCGCCGGCCGGTGAGCGCGTTGATCAGGCTCGACTTGCCGACATTGGATCGCCCGGCGAACGCGATCTCGGGCCCCGCCATCGGCGGCAATGACGCGAGCGAGCTTGCCGCCGAGAGGAAGTTCCACTCCCCCGCAAACAGCCGGCGTCCGGCCTCGATCTCGGCGGCGGAGAAGCCGTCGGCAAGCTCGGCTGCCGTGTTCATGGCGGCGCTCAAAGCGTAAGACGGCCCCGGACCGGCATGCCGGACCAGGAACCAAAAGAGCCGGGCGCGGTTCTCACAGCGCCGAGACGCGTCGGCGCTGCGGGCATGCCGGCGATGATGCTGCCCCCTGCAAGCGCGGCCCGCCGCCGCGCGGGAGGACTTCATGGACGATTGGTCGAGCGTGCGGCTGTGCGACGTCGTGAATCTATCACTCGGCGGGGTGCTGTTCTTCTCGCCCTGGCTGTTCAACCTATCCAACGGCGCCCAATGGCAGACCGCCTCGATTGTCGGAATCATCATTGCGGTGCTGTCGATTGCTGCGCTCGCCGCCTTCGCGGTGTGGGAGGAATGGCTCAACCTGGTCGCCGGCCTCGGCCTCATCGTATCGCCCTGGCTGCTCGGCTTCCAGGACAGTCAAGCGATGACAATCGACGTCGCGATCGGAATGATCGTGGCGACGCTGGCCGCTTTTGAGGCTTGGTCGTGCCGGACGTCGGAAGGCGAGAAATCGGAAATCGGAAATTTAAAGCCGGAAGTCTGACTTCCGGCTTACAATTTTTGCGTCGGGAAAGCGGCGCCGCTACGCGGCCTCTTCGATGCGATCGTCCCAGCGGTTGGCAACGGGCGCATAGGCCGGGTTCTTGGCCGCGCCCTGATAGCGCACCGCGGCCGCAACGGCCGAAATGCCGATCTGACCGTAGCGGCCGTCGAGCGCGGTTCCCCCGCCCGCAAGCGTGGCCGTATTGTCAGTTCTTTGCGTAGTTTTTTTGACGGTTTTTTTGGCGGTCTTTTTGGCCGTTTCGGCAGTCACATACGTCATTCTCGAACCCCGTTCCCATTTGTTGTGGCGATGATGCAAGCCTAGGCAGACAGTGCGGCGGAAATGGGCGGCAAATCGTCCGCTCGCGTGACATTTCCAATCCGGCCGGCAGCAATGGTCTCGGCTTCGTAAACGCCTGGTTACCGGGCGTAGTAAACCACAGGTTAATCTGTGCCGGCGATACTGGTCCGCAGGCGCCGGGGCGCGGACCTGACGAAGAATTTGTCGCGTTATCCAGAGGAAATCGCCGTCAGTGCGGCATTCCTGCAACACTCGGCACAGACTATCGTGCCGCACAAGAGTTAGGCTGGCATGTGCGCGGCGATTTCGCTATGAAAACCTGCGGAAGCGGACCTTCGGGTCAATGCGCAAGCGGCGAGGCTAGGTCAGCTATGGGAATGCGCACGATTGCCTTTGTGGTCATCGGCTTGATCGGCCTGATGCTCGGCGGCTGCATGGAGGAAACCATTGCGCCGGCGAGCGAAGTCGGCTGGACCTCGCGCGACAAGGAATTGATGTCCAATCTGCCGTACGCGCAGGCGGATATCCCCGAGCCCTATCGCCGGCACATTGTCGACTACACGCGCAAGGAATCCCCCGGCACCATCGTCATCGATGAAGACAACAAGTTCCTCTATTACGTGCTGCCGGACGGCAAGGCGATCCGCTACGGCATCACCGTCGGCGAAGAGGCGCAAGCCTGGAGCGGCATAGCGAAGATCGGCCGCATGCAGGAATGGCCGCCATGGATACCGACCCCGGGCGAGCAGGCGCGGCTTGGACCGTTCCCGGCCTTCGTGACCGGAGGTCCGCAAAATCCGATGGGCGCGCGGGCGATGTATCTGTATTCCAACGGCAAGGACACGCTCTACCGCATCCATGGCACCAATCAGCCGGAATATATCGGCCAAGCCATCTCGTCGGGCTGCATCCGCATGACCAATGAGAACGTGATGGACCTCTACAGGCGCGCGAAAATCGGCACGATCGTCGTGGTGCTCAAGCCGAAAACCGACTTGAGTCAGCAGCAAGTCGCCTCGGGGCCCATCTCGCCGTTGAACTAAAGAGTTTTAGATACAGGAACGACAGTTGCGGCGCCGACCTGGTCGGCGCCGTTTTCGTTGGTGCGGACTAAGCGCAAGCGCCGCACTTACGCGCCAAGCTTGATGTGCAGGATTTCCGGCGGCACGCCGAGGCGCGCCGGAATGATGCTGGTGCCAAGCCCACCGGAGACGATCAGGTGGCGGCCGTCCTCGACCACGTGGCCGTAGGCGTAGCGCGCGCCGTATTTCGACGGCACGAAGAAAGGCCAGATCAGCGGCAGGCGGATCTGCCCGCCATGGGTATGGCCGGCGAACGTGAGCGCCACCCGCGCCGGCACGCGCGGGAAGATATCGGGCTCGTGCACGAGAAGCAGAACCGGATCGTAGGTGGTTATTTTCGCCATCGTCCCCGGCAGGTCGTCGACGCCGCGGAAGCGGCCGTGGCCGAGCGGATAGGCGAGCTGGTCGCCGATGCCGGCGAGCCAGAATTTGCGCCCCGGCGCGCCGAGCAGCACCGCGTCGTTCTCCATGATGGGAATGTGCACGCCGTCGAGCGCGCTGCGCACGCCGACGATGTCGTGCCACCAATCGTGGTTGCCGAGGATCGCCCAGGTTCCAAGCGGCGCCTGGAGGCGCTTGAGTTCGGCCGCCCACAGCGGGTCCGGCACGCGCGTCGTCTTGAAGCGGTACCACGCCATGTAATCGCCGAGCAGCACGATGAGATCGGAGCGCAGACGGTTGGCGGTGTCGACCACCTCGCGCACGTGCGGCAGCAGCATGTCGGGACCGCCGGCGTGCAGGTCCGCAATCACCGTGATCGAAAGTTTTTGTCCCGCCGGCCAGTTGGACGGCGCCGGCGCATAGCGCGTGACCACGAGGCCCTGTAGCTCGATCGCGCCGGCATAGACCGCGGTCGAACTCGCCGCGAGGCCGGCAAGCCCCGCGGCCGCGGTCAGCACGCGCCGCCGCGTCACGCCCGCGCGCGTCGCCGACGATGAAGTCCTGCCCGGGCGCGGCGCCCGCATCCGCATTCATGAAGGCCTCTTGGCGCGCAAGTGAGATCGCGCGAGTGATATCGCTTCAGTCATGAACGCCGCGTTCACGACCGCCGCCTGATAGCCTATCGGGGAGTTCGCTGTGTTAACGCGCCATCACGAGTCCGCGAGGCACGTGGTCAAGCCGCGCCGTAACTCAGGCGGCTCCCGCACTGTAGAGCGCGTGGCGCGCGCCGTTGCGTCACCGCGATTGTCAGTGTGCAAAGCCTATGCTCCATTGGCCTTCCGAGTCGGCCATGCACAAAAACTCCGGTTCGATCGTCCTTCCGCTGACGGCCGTGATGCTGGCCGTCGGCGCGGCATGCGGTTGCGCTCCGGCCGTTGCCTCCGAGCTGCCGCTGCCGGCAAAGGCGCCGCCGCCTGCCGCGACCGCGAGCCCGTTCTGGGTCGACATGGACTATCTCGAGTGGAGCGTCACCGGCGACAAGCTGCCGCCGCTCATGACCACCGGCACCGCGCCGCAGGCGACCGCGGGCGTCCTTGGCGCGTCGGGCACCGCGATCCTGTTCGGCAATTCCGCCGTCAACAACGATTGGCGGCCGGGCGGGCAAATCACCGCCGGCTATTGGTTCGATCCCGGCCACACGCAAGCTGTCGAGTTGAATGTCTTCGGCCTCGCCGATGCGACGACGAATTTCGCCGCCAATTCGTCCGGCTCGCCGATACTGGCGCGGCCGTTTATCGACGCCACCACCGGCCTGCAGAGTTCGTCGCTCATCGCTTTCCCCGGCGCCTTCGCCGGGTCGGTGAATGTCAGCGACCGCTCGCGCCTCTTCGGCGCCGGCGCGTTTTATCGCCAGGACATCGGCACGTGGAGCGGCCAGCAGATCAGCGCGCTCATCGGCTATCGCTTCCTCTATGAATCCGACCGGCTCGACATCTCCAGCACGGCCACTGTCACCAGCGTCGGCGGCGGCGTACCGGCGGGCACCACCGCCTCGCCCAGCGACTCGTTTGCCGCCACCAACATGTTCCACGGGCTCGACCTCGGCCTCCTCGGCCAGTCGCAGCGCGGACCTTGGCGCTTCGACTGGCGCGCCGGCGTTGCGCTCGGCGCCGACATCAACGAAGCGCAGATCAGCGGCGCAACGGCGGTGACGCTCGGCGGCGTGACCACCACGTTGCCGGGCGGCCTGTTGGCGCTGTCGAGCAACATGGGCGATTACACGCAGGTTCGCTTCGCCGCGGTGCCGCACTTTTCGCTGAAAGGCGGTTATGAGTTCGCGCCGTCATGGCGGCTCGTTGCCGACTACGACTTGCTTTATTGGACCGGCGTGCAGCGCGCCGGCGCCCTGATCGACACTACGATCAATCCCCTGCTGTTACCGTCCCCTGGCGGCGTTCCCGGCGGCGGCCCGCAGCGCCCGCAATTCCAGTTCGCCACCACCTCGCTCCTGGCGCAGGGCTTTTCTGCCGGCATCAGGCACGAATTCTGAAAATGGATCGGTCGTAGCTCTCCGCCTCACCCAGTGGTGGCTGCGCCCTGTGGTGGCGGCGCGAGAACGAACCTCTTCACGCCGCTTCGAGCCGCGCCAATTCCGCCTCGAAATCAAAACGCAATTGCGCGCCTTCGTCTTCCGGCAAGCAACCGGTCATCTGCGGAAAAATGGTGCGATAGAGCGCGGCGCGGTTGGCGTCCCAAGGCATCGCCTTTGCCGCCCGCGCTTCGGCCAGAATCTTGTGCAGCTCCTCGCGAACCTTGTCCGGATCGGGGTAATAGACCGGGGTTTCGAAATCGTCGTCGGACGGGTCCGGCCCGTCATGTCCGAAGAGGTCGCCTTGGCGGGGAGCAGTCATACTAGGCATAATATCCTGTGACTCATCATGCCCCGCGCTTGTCGCGGGCATCCACGTCTTTGGGCGACGACTCCATGAAAACGTGGATGGCCGGAAAAGTCCGGCCATGAACGGTTCGGTCGCCGAATCGGTTGAATGATGCGCGATCGCGGGACTCAGCGCGAGTGGCGTGGGCGAATTTTCCCCGTAGCTCACCACAGGCGTTTCAAGCTATGCTTTTGGTCTTGCGTTTCGCTGGAGCTGCCTTCTCGTCCATATCCGTAAACGCGCCGGCGTTGCGCAGCTCATCGGCGCTCAACAACAGATTGCCGCAGATACGTTCGAGAAGATCGGCCTGCTTCGGCTCCAATGCGATCAGCCGCCCGAGCACATGGAGAAGATCGAGCAAGTCGCTGGTGTACTCCGGTAGCCAATGATCCGGCTGGATCGAGTCAAGCGGAGAAGGCGGTCGCCGGTCGCCGATTATTGGTCGGCTACGATCGCGGCGACGATAGCTAAACCAGTGCCAGAGGACCTCTTTGCCGGAGACCTCGTAGGCCCACATTTCCGGCGTGACATTCTCAATATAGCCCTTGCCGATTTTCAGCCGCCGCGCTGCTGGGTGGTAGTCCATTGTGTCCGGTAGCGGTTCGGGCGCTCCGGGAATGGCGCCTTTGGCCGGAATAAAAGGTGCGACCTCTTTCGGCAGGCGTGGCGCCTGCCTTGCCCGGCCGGCAGCGGGGTCGGCGAAACGCTCGCCATAACAATGCAGCCAGATCACTTCGGCTCCGAGCGAGACGGCCTCGGCGAATAGATTGGCGTCGGCCGTCAAAGGAAAGTGGAGGCCGGGCCGGACCAGATCGGCGTTGAAGCGCGCGGTAAATGCCGAATGCGCCATCGCGGCGGCAAGATACGCCATAACGTCTTCGGCTTTGACGGGCTGCGCGTAGACGTTGGCCAGATGTGCAAGCAGCGCAGGTTTGACGTTTGGCTGCGTGGCGTCGCTGTTGCGCCAGAGCGGAAACACGCGACCTCCACGCCCATGGTAGTGGTGCAAATCAGGAATGAGGTCGGTAAGTGTCAGTGCCGGACCTGCCGTCGGCGTGCGATCCTCCGGAGCAGTGAGATGGACTTGCCGCGCTGAATAATTTTTCCAGAGCGTGGGATTTGGCTGATTGATAAGCCGCGCATCCGGAATGATCCACTGTCGGTCGTATGATCGAAACCCATAACGTATCGGCTCGATAACGGGTTTGTTGTCTCGGACCACAGCTTCGAGTCGAGCTTCGTGATCGGTTAGACCTTCTGAGAGAACCTTTCTAACATGTTTATCCCCCGGTTTGCCTTTGCGAAGGTGCGGGTGAAATAGCAGTTCCTTTTTGTCGGAATCTTTTTCAGCAATCAGCCGGGACCATCGCGCCTTCAACGAATCCACATCTGGCGCAATGATCCAAGTGCGCCCGGGCATGACGCCGGAACCGTCATAAACAAACAAGTCCTGGAGTGCGGGAAAAGTCAACCATGCACCAGCCGCCGTTGGCAAGAACGGATCGCGCCAACTGCTCGGACAATCAGTCCAGCCAGGACCGTAAAGCGACAGCTTAGCAAGAGCCGCAAATTTTTCCTCGCGCAGGCCCTTCGGCAGAGCGTGGAATCTCACCCGTGCCGGCTGTTTGTCGCTTTTGCTGAGCTTGCGGGCGGCCAGCACGATGCAGACCGGCTGCTGCACCGCTTGGAAGATGCGCGTCGGGACATTGGGCTGGTGGCCTTCCGGCGAGCAATCGACGACCCAAACCTCGGAGCACGAGCGCCGCAGATCGTCGCGCATTTTCTCGAATCCCGGGCCATTGAGAAAACCCGCGACAGAAATGAAACAGACGATGCCTTCTTCGTCTTTGTCGGGATTGCCCGTAGCCGCGTAGTTGCCGGACCCAAAGACCTTCCAGGTGGCTCAACGCCAGAAATAGACGTACAGATTCTTCAGGTGTTTGAGATGCGCGCCGACGCCCCATTCCGACGGCGGCCGCCAGCGATCGAGCGGTGCGACCAGCTTTCCGCCAGAGCCTTTTTCGATCCAGCCGCCGCGCCCTTCCGCCTTTTCCTTGTAAGGCGGATTGCCGATGACGACGGTGATCCGTTCCTCTTTCTTGACCTTGTTCGCAGCGCGACGTGAAACTGCAATCGGCTCGTAGGTCTGCCCGAGTCTCTCCTCCTCGATGAACGGATTGCCGAGCGTGTCGGTAATGAATAGACGAAGCTCTGGCAACGGCGGCTTGTTCATCAGCGCCTGCAGTTCGGCGATCAGCCGCAACTGTGCGACCGCGAACGGACCGAATTGGATTTCAAAGCCGATAATGCGCTTCGCCGCGGCCTCGATCGCGCCGCGCACGGCGCCCGCTCCTTGATCCTCGGCGACCGTTGCCGCGATCCGCCGGAGCACGCCGAGCAGAAACGTCCCGGTGCCGACGGCGGGATCGGCAACGATCACGTCCGCTGCGGCGAAGCCCGCCGCTCGGTCGAACAATGGGCCGCGCAACGTCTCATCGACCAGGTTCACCATGGCCGACACCACCTCGGGCGGCGTGTAATAGGAGCCGGTCCGCTTGCGCAGGGCGTTGTCATAGACCTCCAGGAATTGCTCATAAAAATAGAGCCATTCCTTCGGATCGTCTTTTGTGATCGTGTGCCAATTGACCGCATCAAGCACACGCGTGAGCGTCCCGAGCGACGTCTTGAGCGCCTCCTGGTTTGACGGGTCTTCGGTCAACAGTCGCAGCGCGGTCCCGATCAGCGAGTTTGATTTTTTCAGTTCCTGCGCGGCCATTTCCGTCCCGCCCGACAAGGAAATGTCCCGCGCTCGCGCGATCAGCAGCCCGAACGTCACCGCCTGTGCGTAGCCGTCGGCAAACTGCGCATCGTCCGCTTGTGGAAACAGAAGCTTGCGCCAGTCTTGCGCAAGGCCAGTCAGCGCCGGACTACCGAGCGCCATCTGTTCGATGACTTCGTCGCGCAGCAGACGGCAGAGTCGGGCGCTGACTTGGGCAAGCTGTTTCGCTGTCTTAGGCGGAATAGGCGCCCATCGTAGAAAATCACTGATGAGCGGAAGCAATGTTGCCGGCGCGTCGAGTTTCGCACCCGATGATTCGATGTTTCCTTTCAGGTGGACGATGCTGCCTTCAGACTTCCCGTCGCGCCAAAGGCTGAACGAATTGCCGTCGGTGTAGAGCAAGTTTGGTAGCGACTTGAGTTTGTCCCACTGATCCTTGTCGTGCGGGTCGCTGAATTGCCGCGGATCGGCGCCCTTCCGTGGCGCCTTGACCTCGATGAAGCCGACCAGAGCTTTACCGACCGTCACTGCAAAGTCCGGCCTGGTCTTCAGCTCAGAGAGTGTCGTCTCGCCGACGAACTCAACCGCGTTAGGCGGCATTCCCTCGATGACAGCGAGTTCCCGAATGAGCGCTTCCAGCGGGCCGCGGAGCTGATCCTCCGGTGCGCCAGAAATGGCAGCGTTTGCCAGTTTTGCCTTGACGCTTGCGCCGTAAGCCGAGACGGCGTCCGCCAGCGTTCTACCTGCCAAGCCCTATTTCCCCGCGCTTCACCGGCTCCGATTAGCCCTATTCGAGCCGATTGCAAAGCCGCAGGACTGCAGCCGCTGCGTTGATTTTCGTCGCACTAGTGGCGACATTTTTCCTTGACATAAGTCCCTTCTTCAGTTACATGGAGCCATCGAATCTCGCTCACTAAAGGACGCCTTCGGCCGAGGGTTACCCGAAAGCGGAGCGAGTGCGGCGCCCGCGGGCGGGCTTACCACCCGTCCCCGGGCGGCTCGGGCATCATGCCTGCCGGCACTATGACCGGCGCGTGAGGCGCTCACTGGACTGGGACAGGTTTTTTCTGTTCCAGCGCGGGTAACACCCGTGGAGAGGCATGCGATCTTCGCCCCGGTTGGCGGTCCATAGGATCGCGTGCTCCGGCCTGATCCCGGGAAGCATGGCCTGACGCTGAGCCTTAGGCGACGAAAGTCCCTTTGGCGAGAACCGCGGCAGGACGCCGACAGGCGTGCGCACATTGCAATGTGCGCGCCGCGCCGAAAGGTGCGGAGGTTGGTTACATTGCGTCTGTCGGCGTTCTGCCTCCTTTTTTCTTTTCCTTTGCTTCAGTGGCGAAGGGAACAAAACAAAGTCCTCTCCCATCGCTGAGACAGCGAATATCGAGGGGGCGAACATTTGCAACCCGCAGCGCGCGAATCAACAAAACGCGCCGCGAGAACGAATTTGCATGTCCCTCTCCCGTCACCGCGGAGAGGGAGCGCGAAGCCTCGCGCGAGGAGAGAGCTTTGAGCCGTGCACAGGCGTCGACGCCCGCGGCGTTTCCGCCGCTCCCGGCCCCCTTACGCGCGAATGCGGAAGCGGGATAAGCTTGCGAATAAAGACGAGCCGGCAACAGGCCAACTGACAGGAAAACTTGGAGGACGCCCATGGCAAAGCTTTCCCGCAGAAAACTGCTCGGTGTGACAGCGGGCGCCGTGGGGCTGCCGACGCTGCCGCGGATCGCGCGCGCGCAGGGCTACCCGACACGCTCGGTGCTGCTGCTCGTCGGCTATGCGCCCGGTGGCCCGACCGACATCTGCGCACGCCTCATCGGACAATGGCTGTCGCAGCGCCTCGGCCAGCAATTCGTCGTCGAGAATCGCTCCGGCGCCGGCAGCAACATCGCCACCGAGGCGGCGATCCACGCCGACCCGGACGGCTACACGCTGCTCTTGGTCACCTCGTCGAACGCGATCAACGCCACGCTCTATCCGCACCTCAATTTCAACTACATGGCCAGCATGGTGCCGATCGCCGGCATCATGCAGGCGCCCTCGCTGCTCGAGGTCAATCCGTCGGTGCCGGTCAAGAGCACCGCCGAGTTCATCGCCTATGCCAAGGCCAATCCGGGCAAGATCAACCTGGGCACCGCCGGCAACGGCAGCCCGCCGCACATGTTCGCCGAATTGTTCATGTACATGACCGGCGTCAAACTCAACGTGGTGGGTTATCGCGGCGGCGGGCCGGCTTTGGTCGATCTGCTCAGCGGCCAGGTGCAGGTGATGTTCGAGGGCATCACCTCGTCGATCGGCTACGTGCGGGCCGGCAAGCTGCGCCCGCTCGCGGTCACCTCGGCGAAGCGCTCGGCGGCGCTGCCGGACGTGCCGGCGATCGCCGAGACGGTGCCGGGTTACGACGCCACCGGCTGGTTCGGGCTCGGCGCGCCGAAAGGAACGCCGCAGCCGATCATCGATACGCTGGCCAAGGAGGTCGCCGCGGCTTTGGTCGATCCGACGATGAAGACACGGATGGCCGATCTGGGCGCCGAACCGATGCCGATGGGCCCCGCCGAGTTCGGCAAGCTCCTCGCCGACGACACCGAGAAATGGGGCAAGGTGATCCAGGCCGCCGACATCCATCTCGACTGACGCGCGGCGCCGGCGGTCGTGACGCGCATCGCAAGTTTCCGGGCGCGGCTTGGCGTCCTGGTCCATCAGCGTCGCGTGCAGTTGGCGCTTGCGGTCAGGGCGACGATTGCGGCGCTGGCGGCGCTGGCGCTGGCGCAGTTCCTGCACCTTCCCTTGCCGTTGTGGGCGGTCTTGACGGCCGTCATCGTGACGCAGCTCAGCGTCGGCCGCTCGCTGAAGGCGGCGTTCGATTATCTGATGGGGACGCTGGGCGGCGCGGTCTACGGCGGCGCCATCGGCGTGCTGGTTCCGCATGCGAACGAAATCGCGCTGTTCGGGGCTCTCGCCCTCGCCGTGGCCCCGCTGGCCTTCTTCGCGGCGCTAAACCCCAGATTCTCCGTCGCGCCGATCACCGCCATCATCGTTCTCTTGGTCCCCACCTTCACCAGCGCCGGTCCGATCGCTTCCGCATTCGATCGCGTCATCGAGGTGGCGCTCGGCGGCGTCACCGGTCTGGTTGTTTCGTTTCTCTTGCTGCCGTCAAACGCCCATTCGCTGGTCGTGGAGGCGGCCGCCCGCACGCTCGATCAGATCGCGCGGGCTCTCGGCGAACTGCTCGCGGGCTTGACGCACGGCCTCGACGTGGATGCGCTGCACCGCATTCAGGACGGCATCGGCCAGGCTCTGGTGCAGATGAACGTCGCCGGGGGCGAGGCCGAGCGCGAACGGTCGGCGCGTCTCGCCGTCGGGCCCGACACCGGGCCGCTGCTGCGCACGCTGCTGCGGCTGCGCCACGACCTCGTGATGATCGGCAGAGCGGCCATCACACCGCTGCCCGAGGTCCTTCAGGGCTCGGCTCGAACCACCGCTGGCGCGTGTCGGCGCGGCCTTCGCCGATTACCTGCGGGCAAGCGGCGCCGCGCTGCTGGCGGGTCGGGGTCCGCCGTCGCTCACTGCCATGAAATCGGCTCTCGATGCCTATGCCGCCGAGGTCGCCGCGCTTCGTCGCGACCGTGCCACGCAAAGTCTCCCGGGCGGCGCGGTGGAAAGCTTCTTCGCGCTCGGATTTGCGCTCGAGCAGATGCACCACAATTTCAAGGATCTCGAACGCTGCGTGGCCGAATGGTCGGGACTATCCAAGCAAACAGGGCGCCAAAGTGTTGAGCCCGATTGATGACTGACGGCGCATCAAGATTCGGCCAGGCGTTCGCGGGTGACCCAATCGAGCGTGCGATCGAGCGCGCGCGTGAGGCGGTCGAACAGCTCATCGACTTCCGCCGCGCTGATGACAAGCGGCGGGCAGAGCGTGAGTACGTCGCCCAGCACCGAGCGCACGATCAATCCCTCGGCTTCCGCGAACGCCACCGCCCGCGCGCCGACCATGTGCGCCGCGGCGAACGAACGCTTCGTCGTCTTGTCGGCGACCAGTTCGACGCCGCCGATCAGCCCGAGCCCGCGCGCCTCGCCGACCAAGGGATGCGCGTTGAGCGCGGCAAGCCGTGCCTGAAATTGCGGCGCGCGCGCGGCGGCTTTTTCGACGATGCGGTCGCGCACATAAATCTCGATCGCCTTGAGCGCCACCGCGGCGGAAACCGGATGGCCGCCATAGGTGAAGCCGTGGCCGAACATGCCGATCTTTTGGCTCTCGGCGAGCAGCGCCTGATACATCGTTTCCGGGATCATCACCGCGGCGATCGGCAGATAGGCCGACGACATCGCCTTGGCGACCGAGAGCGAATGCGGCCTGAAACCGAGTTTTTCGCAGCCGAACATGCTGCCGAGCCGGCCGAAGCCGCAGATCACCTCGTCGTCGATCATGAATACGTCGTGCCTGGCGCACACCGCCATGATCTTTTCGAAATAAGTTTTGGGCGGCACGATCACCCCGCCGGCGCCCATCACCGGCTCGGCGATGAACGCCGCCACCGTGTCGGGGCCTTCGTTGACGATCAGCGCATCGAGTTCGCCGGCAAGGCGGGTGGCGAACGCTTCCTCGCTCTCACCGTCCTGCGCGAAGCGATAGGCTTGCGGGCAAGAGACGTGGAGAAAGCCCGGCAGCGGCAGGTCGAAATCGCGATGGTTGCCGGCCAGGCCGGTGAGCGAGGCGGCAACGATCGTCACGCCGTGATAGGCCTTCGCGCGGCTGATGATCTTTTTCTTTCGCGGCCGGCCGAGCGCATTATTGAGATACCAGACAAGCTTGACTTGCGTGTCGTTTGCTTCCGATCCGGAATTGCAGAAAAAGACCTTCGAGACCGGCACCGGCGCGATCTCCTTCAGTTTCTCCGCAAGCTCGATCGCCGGGTCGTGGCTCTTGCCGGTGAACAGATGCGCGAACGAAAGCTTGCGCATCTGCGCGGCGGCGGCTTCGACCAGCTCCTCGTTGCCGTAGCCCAAAGCCGTGCACCACAGCCCGGCCATGCCCTCGATGTAAGGCTTGCCGTCGGTGTCGTAGACGGTGACGCCCTGCCCGCGCTCGATGATCAGCGGACCATGCTCGCGAAAGCTCGCAAGATTGATATACGGATGCACCAGCGTCTCGACGTCACGCGTCGCCAGGTTGCTGAGCGGTGGCATGCGGTTTCCTTCGCAGTTCTTTCGGATTCGCAGGCGCACTTTGTGACGCGCCGCGGCGGGCGCCGTCAAAGGCGGGCGTCCCTCACACCGCGATCGCCGTCGCGTCGTACTGATAGAGCCAATCCAGCCGCTCTCGCACGTGCTCCTGCCGCCAATAGAGCGCCACCTCGCTCGCCAGCGCACCGGCATCGGCGAGCGCGGGGCTGAACACATGGCTGCGATTCTCGTGCGACTTGCGCACCACCGCCGAGGTGCGCTCCTTGCGGATCTCTTCGTAACGCGCCAGCGCGCGCTCCGGATCGTCCCGGTATTCCGCAAGGCACGCGGCGACGACGTAGGCGTCCTCGATCGCCATCACCGCGCCCTGGCCGAGAAACGGCAGCGTCGGATGGCAGGCGTCGCCGAGGAGCGTGATGCGTCCTTCCGACCAGCGCTCCATCGGCCCGCGCGCGAGCAGCGCCCATTTGTACGGCGTGTCGATGTTGTCGATGAACGTGTGCACGTCGGCGTGCCAGTCGCGGAAATCGCCGGCCAGTTCGTCATGCGTGCCTTCGACGATCCAGGATTCAACCTGCCAGTCGTCGCGCTCGACGATGCTGATGAAATTCATCAGTTCGCCGCGGCGCACCGGATAATGCAGCACATGGCCGTGCGGCCCGAGCCAATTTGTGGTGAGCAATTCCGCCAGGTGCGGCGGCAGGCGGTCCATGGGCACGAGGCCGCGCCAGGCGATACAACCGGTGAACTCCGGTTTGCCGGCGCCGAACAGGCATTGGCGGACCTGCGAGTGGATGCCGTCAGCGGCGACGATGGCTCTTCCCGAAACCGCTTCGCCGGTGGCGAACTGGGCCGATGCGGCGTCGGCATTTTGCGTCACCGCAGTGCACTGCATCCCGAGTTTGATGGCGTCGGGTTTGAGTTTGCGGACCGCGTCGACGAGGATGCCGTGCAGGTCGTTGCGATGCATGAGGATGTGCGGCGTGCCGAAGCGTTCGACCGATGCCGAGCCGAGAGTGAGCCAGTCCCAGGTCTCGCCGGTCCGCCAGTGTCGCAACTGCCGCCGCGGCGGAAGCACTTGCAAGGGCCGCAGCGCCGCTTCGAGTCCCAAAGCATAGAGCACGCGCGTGCCGTTCGAGCCGATCTGCACACCGGCGCCGACTTCCCTGAGCACGGGCGCGCGTTCGTACACGGCGACATCGAGGCCGCGCTGCAACAGCGCAAGCGCCGTGGTCAGCCCGCCGATGCCGCCGCCGATAACGATGATCGGAAGAGAGGATGCCGGCACGCGAAAATACTCAGTCCATCAGCTTGATCTTGGCCTGATGGATCACCTTGGCCCATTTGTCGGTTTCGGCTGCGAGCATCTTGCCGAAATCCGCCGGAGAGCCCGGCATCATCATGCCGCCGAGATTGAGGAGCTTTGCCTTCATCGCCGGATCGGCCAGCGCCGCGTTGATCTCTTTGTTCAACCTGTCGACGATCTCCGGCGGCGTGCCTTTCGCCGCATTGAGGCCGTAGAACGCGCTCGCCTCATAGCCCGGGACGAATTCGGAAATGCTCGGCACGTCGGGCAGTTCGGCCGAACGCGCTGTCGTCGTTACCCCGAGCGCGCGGAATTGGCCGTTGCGGATGTATCCGATCGAACCCGGCAGATTGTCGAAGGCGACCTGCACGCGCCCGCTGAGCATGTCGGTATAGCCGCCGCCGTTCATGCCGCGGTAAGTGATGCCGGAGATCGGAATGTTGGTCATGATCTTGAACAGCTCCGCCGACATCATTACCGAGGTGCCGCTGCCCGGCGAGGCGTAATACACCCTCCCGGGATTGGCCCTGGCGTAAGCGATGAACTCCGGGATAGTCTTTGCCGGGACCTGCGCGCCAACCGCCATGACGTTCGGCACGCGCATGATGCCGGCAACCGGTTCGGTGTCGCGCAGAAAATTGTATTTGAGGTGCGGATAGAGCGTCGCGTTGATGGCGTTGGTCGGGTTGGTCAGAAGCAGCATATAGCCGTCGGGCGGCGACCTGACCATGTCCTCGGTCGCGATGTTGTTGGCCGCGCCAGCCCGGTCCTCAACGATAAATTGGGTCTTGAAGCGATCCGACAGCCATTGCGCTATCAGCCGCGCGACGATGTCGACGGCGCCGCCAGCGGAAAAGCCGGACAGAATTTTGACCGGCCGGGTCGGATAATCGATCGCCGCCGAGGCGGCGCGCGGCAGCGCCGGCGCTGCGGCGGCCGCTCCGGCGAGTTGCAGAAAACGACGGCGCAGAAGTCTCATCCAGTCCCTCCATCGCGGCCCGGCGCTGTCGCGGCCGGCGCCTTACTCCGGCTTGATGTTGGCCTCGCGCATCACCTTAGCCCACTTCCGCGCATCGTCGACAAACAGTTTTTCGAAATCGGCGGTGCTGCCGGTGAGTGGGATGCCGCCGCCCTCGCTGAGCCGCGCGCTGATCGTCGGATCCTTGAGGCCGGCATTGATCTCCTTGTTGAGCCGTTCGACGATCTCCGCCGGCGTCTTCTTCGGTGCGCCAATGCCAAACCAGACGCTTGCTTCGTAGCCCGGCAAAAACTCGCCGACGGTCGGAACATCGGGAAACACCGGCGAGCGCTTCGCCGTCGTGACCGCCAGCGCCTTAAGCTTGCCGGTGTTGATGTAGCCGACCAGATCGGTCATCGCTTCGAATATGACGTCGGCGCGTCCGCCGAGAAGATCGGTCAGCGCCGGCGCGGCGCCGTGATAGGGAACGTGCAGCAGTTTCACCCCCGCCATCATCATGAACAGCTCGCCGGCGAGATGCGGCGTGGTGCCGTTGCCGACCGACGCCATGACGACCTTGCCGGGATTGGCCTTCGCGTAGGCGATGAATTCGGGAACGGTCTTGGCCGGCAACGACGGATGGACGACCATGACCAGCGGCTCCAGCGAAATGCCGCACACCGGCGCGATGTCGCGAATGAGATCGAAACTGAGATTTTTGTAGTACGACGCCGCGATAGTGGCGGACGTGCTGACCAGAAGCAGCGTATAGCCGTCGGGCGGCGACGATGACGACGGCCTCGACGCCGATCGTGCTGCCGGCGCCGGGACGGTTCTCGACCACGAAGGACTGATTGAGACGCTCGGACAGCCATTGCCCGATCAGCCGCGCATAGATGTCGGTCGGACCGCCGGGCGGAAAGCCGACAACGATGCGCACGGCACGCGTCGGATAATCGAGCGCCGCGCGCGGCGAGCAGGGGAAACGCGGGAGCGGCGGCGGCAGCCGCGGCAAATTGCAGAACAAGACGGCGTGGAAAATTCATCGCAGTCCCTCCGTCAAAGTCTTGCGCGTATGCTTGCGCGCCGGATCATACCGGCTTGATGTGCGCGAACTTGATCACCTTGCCCCACTTCTCCGTTTCCGCGGCGATGAGCTTGGCGAAGTCGGCGGGCGTGCCCGGCAGCCCGTCGCCGCCGAGATCGGCCAGCCGCGCCTTGAAATTGGCGTCGGCGAGAGCCGGCGTTGATCTCTCTGTTGAGCTTCTCGATGATTTCCTGCGGCGTGTCCTTGGGCGCGCCGAGCCCTTGGAATGACGTCGCCTCATAGCCGGGCAGGAATTCGCCGACGGTAGGCAAATCCGGCAACAACGGCGAGCGCGTCGCCGAAGTCACCGCCAGCGCAACGCAACTTGCCGGCCTTGATGAACCCGATCGAAGCGGACGTCAGGTCGAACATCACTTGCACTTGCCCGCCCACCATGTCGATCAGGGCCGGCGCGTCGCCGCGATAGGGCACATGTACCAGATCGACGCCGGCCATCATCTTGAACAACTCGCCGGCAACGTGCGGCGTCGAGCCGATGCCGCCCGAGGCCATGTTGATCTTGCCCGGATTTGCCTTCGCGTAAGCGATGAACTCCGGACACCGTTTTGGCCGGCACGGCCGGATTCACCTCCATGACGTTGGCCACCCGGACGATACCGGCAATCGGCGCGATGTCGCCGAGGAAATCGAAATTCAGATGCCGGCATATAGCGGGGTTGATCGCGTTCGATGTGGTGACCAGAAGCAGCGTGTAGCCGTCGGGCGGGGCCTGCACCACCGCTTCGGTGGCGATATTGGTTTCGGCGCCGGGGCGGTTTTCGACGATGAATTCCTGACCGAGCCGCTGCGACAGCCACTGAGCGATCAACCGCGCGACGGTGTCGGCCGCGCCGCCGGCCGGAAAGCCGACGATGATGCGCGCCGGCCGCGCCGGATAATCGAGCGCCGACGCAGCGTTTGCAAACACGGGAGCCGCGGCAGCAACGCCGGCGAGTTGCAAAAAACTGCGGCGTGCAAGTTTCATGACTCCTCCACATCGAAAACGAGTAGCAGCCTTGCCTCACTCCGCCGCAATGCCGGCGGCCTTGATGATCGGCCACCACTTCTTGATCTCCGCGCGCTGCAATTGCCCGAGCGCCTCGGGCGTCTGCTGGTCGGGCGGCGGCACAGCCTGGCCCTGCTCGGCAAATCGCTGTTTGACCGTGGGGTCGGCCAGGGCCACGCGTACCGCAACATTCAGCTCGGCGACAATTTCTCTGGGCGTTGCTTTCGGCGCCCAGAGCCCGTGCCAGAACGACGCGTAGAGTCCAGGCACGCCTTCTTCCGCCATGGTCGGAACGTCCGGCGCATCCCACCAGCGCGATTTCGCCATCACCGCGTAGGCCTTCATCTGGCCGCTGCGCACGAACGGAAAGGTCGCCGCCGCCATGCCCAGAAACAGATCGAGGCGGCCGGCCAAGAGATCCTGATTGAGCGGAGCAGCGCCGAGATACGGCACCAGCTGGAATTTCGTGCCGGTGGCATTTTCGAAGTAGGCGGCATTGAGGTCCGCCGCGCCGCCGACGCCGACGGAGCCCGCAAGCGCCTTGCCCGGATTTGCCTTCAGCCAGGCGATCAATTCCTTGAGGTTCTCCGCCGGCATATCCTTTCTGGCCACGAGCCAGATCGGCGTGTCCGCGAGCAGCGCCACCGGCGAGAAATCGTTCAATACATCGAAGGGCAGCTTCTTGGTCGCGCCGAGCACGACGTGGGTTCCCCAGTGCCCGACGCACAGCGTGTAACCATCGGGCGCCGCGCGCGCCACCCGCTCCATGCCGACGATTCCGCCCGCGCCGTTGATGTTTTCGATGACGACGGATTGGCCGAGCGCCGATTGCATGGGGCCGGCGACGATGCGGGCAAGCGTGTCGGTCGGCCCGCCGGCCGGAAACGGCACCACCAGCGTGATCGTCCGCGAGGGAAAAGTATCCGCCTGGGCTAAGCGTGCTGCGCCCGGCATCCCGGCCGCGGCCGCCGCGAGCTGCAGAGCCCGACGACGCGAAATGATCATGCGCGCCCTCCCCTCTGGTTTTCCGTGCATCGCTCACGGCAAACCGTTCCGCGCGCGGTGCAATTTTTGGACTGAAGAAGTCTAAATCTGCTGCGAGTGCGAAGCCCGCCGACGGCACTTCAGAAGGCTACCGCTTGGCATACAGGACTTCGGCACATCCTGCCGGGCAGCCCGCGTAATAACTGTCTTTAGTCTTCACACTATACGCGAGGCGGCAGCTTCCGCAAAGCACGGCGTGCGGATCGTCATCGCGACGTTCACACCGGCAGGCAGAGCGCGTTGTCGACCAGCAGATTGTCGTAGACGCAGCGGCGCTCGGCGAGTTTCAGTTGCTCGCCGACGCGGCGGAACTTGTCGTGATAGACGCCGACCTGGTGCAGCTTCGCCTCCGGCCGATCGAACAACACCTGCACGACGACGTAATTGGCGCGCGCGCGGATGTCGCCGTTCGTCTTCCTCGCCCAAGACCTGCGTGTTGCCGATGATGTGGCGCAGATAGCGCGGCGCGAACATCTCGGTCTTCTCGTGGCGAAGGCGCGGTCGTAGATCATGCCCTTGTTCTCGCAATAGATCAGGCCGACCGGCATGCCGCGGTCGGCGTTCTCGCGCGAGATGATGAGATAGAAGGCGTCGTCGGTGAACATCTCCGCCCAGTCGGTCAGCCGCCGCTCGTCGAGCGCCGCCGCATAGGCGCTGTTGAAGTCCTCGATCTCGCGATGCAGCAACAGCGCTTCGAGGCGCCGGTCGTTGACGCGATGGATGACGGCGATGCTGCATCCGGACAGCCTAAAGCGCCATCGCTTCGCGCCAATGCCGGTACATGGCGCGAATGGCGGACTTCGGAAATCAGCGTGTCGGCGGTGCCTGCCGGCGTTTGCGGATCGAGCTTCACCAGATGCGTTGCCGTTGGGCACGCGGCGCATGCCGTCCTGCACGAATTTGATCGCCTCGTTGTCTTCGAGCCCGAGGAAGCCGGCCGGCCCCATCAGATTGCCCTGGCGCAGGCGATGCCGGGTCATTTCCTCGTCGTCGCCCTCGAAGCCGAACATGGTCCATTTCATGATGAACTCGTGCGGACCGTCGGGCACGATCTGGCGGACGCCGAGCGTGTTCATTTCCCGCTGCACGATCAGGTTGGGCCAGATCGTCGCCATGGTCACCGACCAGGGGCTGTCGAATTCCTCGATGAAATCCATGAAGCGCGCCTCGCGCAGCGTCATGCCTTCCTTGTAGGCGCGCATTTCCTTCTTGGCGTCGCCGGAGATCGCCTTGGCGTCCGATTTCGCCGACGCCATCACGCCGTGCCGGCCGCTCTTGTCGGCGAGCATCAGCGAACGGTTGCCGACGACCAGAAGCCCGAACGTCACCAGGAAGGTGTGCAGCAGCGTGGCGTGATAAGGGTCCTTGAGGTTCTCGTGATAGAGCTTCCAGTTGCCCGGCAGCGAATGGCGGTAATGGCCGAGCACTTTCAGCTTGCGGCCGTCGAACGTCGCCTCGAATTCGCGCAGCACTTCCGGCCCGAGATAGTCGGCGAGCGGTTCCATGTCGTCGGCGTAGGAGGCGAACACCACGCCGCGATGGCTGGTCACGGCGAGCTGGCGCAGGCCGTGCTCCTGCCGTGTCGAAATCCGCCGGCATGCCGCCCTTGCCGCCGACGCCGCGGCGGAACGGAATGCCGATCAGGTTGCCTTTCAGATCGTAGGTCCATTGATGATAGGGGCAGACGAATTCCTTGGCCGATGCCGCACAGCTCGCGGCAGAATTCCGAGGCGCGGTGCGCGCAGCGGTTTTCGAACACGTTGATCGAGCCGTCGGCGGCGCGCGCCACCACGACCGGCGTCGGCCCGACATTGGAGCGGATGAAATCGCCGGGGTTCGGCACCTCGGCTTCCAGCGCCACGTAGTTCCAGGTGCGGCCGTGGAAGATGCGCTCGATCTCGCGCTCGTAGATGGCTTGATCGGTGTAGACCCAGTCCGGAATGACGCGTGAGATCGTCGCCGGGCCAGACATAGTCGCGGCCCAGAGGCGGTCCGCCGTTTGAGCCACAGCAGACGTCCGTGCCTCCGCGTGCGCCATTTCCAGACGCCGGCGCTTTCGACTTCGCGGCTTCCGCGACGAGCGTCGCGCGCTGTGCCTGCCGAACTTGCGGCGCCGTCGAGATCGATCAGAATATCGGAACCCTCGATCTCTGACCGGATAGACTTGGAGATTTTCCGTCGCCGGCGCGCACAACGCCCGGCCGGTGCGGATATCGAACAGCGCCTGATGCAGCGGGCACTCGACGCTGCCGTCCGCCGCCTCGACATAACCGTCGGCCAGCAGACGCAAACTCGTGGGTGCACACGCCGCTCGTGGCATGGATTTCGCCGCCGAGCCGGAACAGCGCGATCGGAGTTCCCGCGACCTCGACGCCAATCGCATCGCGGCCGCTTAAATCATCGAGACATGCCACCTTTTGCCATGCCATCGGGATCATCCATGCCGAGTTCGGGAGATTTTTTCAGCATATCCGATTGCGTTAGGCTTGCAATTGGGTTCGACTTTGCAATCCGTCGGCGCACGCTTAAAGCCGCACCGATCAAGGAGAAACCGCATGGCGCAAGAACCGCTCGCCACCAAGGGCAATTATCTGCACATCTACGATTTCCGCGTGGAGAAAGGCAAAGAGGACGAATTCATCCGCCTGTTCGAAACCTTCGACTATTCGGACGGCAACCCGATGCACAAGTCGTGGGCGCAGGTGAAGGACGGCGTGCTCTGCCGCGACACCGAGGACCCGCAGCGCTTTTTCCTGATCGCCGAATGGTCCGACATCGAGGAGCACGCGCGCATCCGCAAAATCCTCGCCAACGACATCAAGCCGGAATTCATCAAATACATCGAGGGCCACAAGTTCGTGCCGAAATATGTCGAGGTCGTCTCCTCGACGCCGGACGAAATCCTCAAGAAAGCGGCGGCGGAATGAATGACCGAGCGGGTTGGCGTCGCACGCTACGCTAATCCGGCCGGCATTCGCCGCGACCGGCCGCGGACGCGGCAACGGCACCTCGTCGATCGGAATCGGCGTGCCTTCTGCCTGCGCCGACCGGCTCGCGCACGTCCCATTCGCATATTTTGTAATTGTTGCGCCGCGGCTCGAGATCGATGTGGACGTGCTCGGCGTGGTCGCTGTCGGAGCCGGGACCGAGCACGGTGGCATAAAGCGCGCGCAGGCGCTCGCCCGCACCGCGTCGCGAAAATCCTTCGACACTTTCGGATCGGCAAGCACGAGCGTCTCGCCGTTGGCGAGCTTGAAGGAGCGCACGTCGAGCGCGTCGGCGCGGCCGTGCTCGCTCAAGGTCGCGCCGCGCACGCGGTCGCGGCCGCGGCACTCGTAGGAGCCGAGATTTTCCAGCCCGCGCAGCGGTGCGCCGAGTTTGTGCTGCGCCGGCGCCACGTCCTCGCGCACCCACTGCGCGACCACCGCCGCCATCGTGCAGCGCAGCGTCGCGGGCGGCGTGATCGCGACTTTGCTCGCATCCGGCAAAATCACGCTCTCCAGCCGCACGGCGTCCGGCGCGCCGCATTCGCCCGGCGCGATCAGTTCGCCGAGCGGCTGCACGACCGCGATCTTGGCCAGCCGCCTGGTCGCAATCCGACGGCGCTGACCGGCGTCGCTGGCGTCTTTTTCCGGCAGCGAAGCGAAGGCCTCCTGGGGCGGGGCGATCTGCTGCGGAATTGCGATCGGCCGGGCCGGCGTGCGCAAGCGTGCACCGGCTTGAGCCTGTGCGGCGAGATGCCGGGCCGCTGCTGCGCCATAGCCACGTGGCCGGCTCGCCCCGGCAAGCGACGGCGAGGATGAAGAACGCCTTTAAGCGACGGGTCACGCAACGAACCTGCATGCCGATTGAGGCGGATTTCGCGCGCCGGCGCGACGAGCCGGAATCCGATTACTAGGCCCGGCAGCGGCCTTTCGCAAGCGTCAAGGCTCCCCCGGTCAGCCGCGTTGCGGAACTGAAGGCGTTTGCGTTGCCGCCGCGCGCGGGTAACCTTGGAGCCGGCCGCCGCCGCCATCGGGCTGCGGCGGCAAAAACACTGTCGTGGGAGGACGATCATGCTCGGGCTGATGCAGGATTGGCAGCTCTTGTGCCATCGCATCATCGATCACGCCGCGCTCAATCATGCCGAGCGGCCGGTGATCTCGCGCTCGATCGAAGGGCCCGATCCACACCACGAATTATGCCGCCGATCCGCGCCCGCGCGCTGCGCGTGGCGCAGCGGCTCGACCGCGACGGCATCAAGCTCGGCGACCGCGTGGCGACGCTGGCCTGGAACACGCTGGCGGCACCTCGAATGCTGGTACGGCATCATGGGCATCGGCGCGGTCTATCACACCGTCAATCCGCGCCTGTTTCCCGACCAGATCGCCTGGATCGTCAATCATGCCGAAGACCGCGTGATGATGGTCGACACGACCTTCCTGCCGATCGTGGAAAAGCTCGCCGACGAGCTCAAACCGATCGAACGCTATGTGGTGCTGACCGACGCCGCCCACATGCCGGCGACCGCATTGAAGAATGCCGTGCCGTACGAGGAGTGGATCGCCGAGGTCGACGGCGATTTTGCCTGGAAATCGTTCGACGAAAACACCGCCGCCGGCATGTGCTACACGTCGGGCACCACCGGCAATCCCAAGGGCGTGCTCTATTCGCACCGCTCCAACGTGCTGCACTCGATGATGGCGGCGCAGCCCGACGCCATGGGCGTCTGCTCGCGCGACGTGATCATGCCGGTGGTGCCGATGTTCCACGCCAATTGCTGGGGGCTCGCGTTGACCTCGCCGATGGTCGGCGCCGCCATGGTGATGCCGGGCGCCAAGCTCGACGGCGCCTCGATCTACGAGCTGCTCGACGAGTATCGCGTCACCTTCACCGCCGCCGTGCCCACGGTGTGGCTGATGCTGCTGCAGCATCTCGAAGCCAACGGCGGCAAGCTGCCCTACCTGAAGCACGTGGTGATCGGCGGCTCGGCTGCGCCGCGCGCCATGATCGCAGAAATTCCAAGACGATCTACGGCGTCGAGGTCTGCCATGCCTGGGGCATGACCGAGATGAGCCCGCTCGGCACGCTCGGCACGCTCAAGCCCGAATATGCGGCGCTGACCGGCGAAGCCAGACTCGACGTGCAGATGAAGCAGGGCCATCCGCCGTTCGGCGTCGAAATGAAGATCGTCGACGACAGCGACCGCGAACTGCCGCGCGACGGCAAGACCTTCGGCCGGCTGAAAGTGCGCGGGCCGTCGGTCGCCCGCGCCTATTTCAAGGAAGAAACCGGCGTGCTCGACGCCGACGGCTATTTCGATACCGGCGACGTCGCCACCCTCGACCGCTACGGCTACATGCAGATCACCGACCGCTCCAAGGACGTGATCAAATCGGGCGGCGAATGGATTTCCTCGATCGATCTGGAAAACCTCGCGGTCGGCCATCCCAAAGTGGCCGAGGCCGCGGTGATCGGCGTGCGCCATCCCAAATGGGACGAGCGGCCGCTCCTGGTCATCGTGCTCAAGGAGGGCCAGTCGGCGACCAAGGCGGAGATGCTCGGCTATTTCGAAGGCAAGATCGCCAAGTGGTGGATGCCCGACGACGTCGCCTTCGTCGACGAAATCCCGCACACCGCGACCGGCAAGATCCAGAAAACCGCGCTGCGCGAGCGCTTCAGGAATTACGTGCTGCCGGCCGGCAGCCGCAGGCTTATCATTCCGCCATCGGTCGTTATGCGTCCCAGCACCAGAATTCGTCCCAACGCCGAATTCTGCAGCAGCAAAATCATGGTCGATTGCCTGGGCTCTGGCTGCGCAGCGCATGTCGCCGATGCGGTGTAAGCATACTGATGATTAACCAAGTTATCTTCGATTCAGTAATCCCTCATTGAATCAAAATTGCTTAACATGTATAATAATCCTGCCCAATAGTTCCATTAACGCATTGCTGCACTAAATATTGACTTAGGGCCGGTTGACACGCCGCATAATGAACACATATCTGGCCATGCCTATAGCGCGACCTCGGCTCCAGATCAAAGTGCAGCCGCATTCTATCCTATCCCATCAACAACGAAGAAGGTAGATCATGGCTGGCTTTAGCCTGAACGAAAGCTCTGTTGTATCGTCTCAACTCTTGCTGCTTCCATCTATCGCAATGCCAATGACGCTTCGGCGCAGTCGCGGAATAGCCTCGGTCTATTCCGGCGGACGGACCGCCGACGGCGAACGGGCGAGCCCTTCGGGCCTGACCGCCGCGCATCGCTCGCTGCCGTTCGGCACCTTGGTGCGGGTCACCAACGACCACAACGGCCGTTCCGTCGTGGTGCGCATCAATGACCGCGGACCGTTCGTCCGCGGCCGCATCATCGATCTGACTGCCGGCCGCCGCGCCGTGCGATCGGCTTTTCCGGCCTGGCGCATGTGACGCTGACCGTGGTCGGCAAGAGCCAGCCACAGCCGAGTTTGAGAGAAATTTATTCAACCGAATGAAACGGCGGGAGGCTTCGGCCTCCCGCTTTTTTGTGAATGGCGTCGCTGGACCGAACAGACCGGAAAGCTTCGGCCGTCGAAATCTTCAGTGTCCGTTAACCTTTCTGCGGATCGGCCCATTCGACGATCCGTAAGACTTCGCCGCTAGAAGCCGTCGCGCCGCGCGCTTGCGCGCGCGCGGCGTCGCAGGCGATCGCATCATGGACGACCCATGAATAACCGCCGCGACCGTTCAGCGCACCCGCGTACTGCGCAACGCCAAGATCCTCGTGCCGCGGAACTCAGCCGGTGATTCACTGCACCGTTCAGGACATCACCAGCAGCGGCGCCTGCCTGACCCTGGCCAACACCTACGGCCTGCCGGCGACCTTCGATCTGACCTTCGAGCACGGCCGCACGCGCCGCTCTTGCCGCGTCATCTGGCGCACCAACGATCGGCTCGGGGTGCACGTTCGAGGAAGCCGGCCGCCGAGAGCTAAAACTCGGTCACCGCGCGCGATGAGGCGCTCGATATCCTCGGGCCGCGACAGGCGGTGATCGCCATCCTTGACCAGCGTCAGCACGACATCGTCGCAGGCGAGCCGCGACTACAGCTCGACCGCATGTTGCCACGGCACGTCCGGATCCTCGACGCCCTGCAGGATGCGTACCGGGCAGCCGGTTTCGATCATGCCGCCGAGCAGAAGATGGTTGCGGCCCTCTTCGATCAATTGTCCTGGTGACGAGATAGGGCTCGGGCGAATATGCCGACGGCCGCTCCCACACGCCCTTTTCCGCAAGCTCGCGCTTGATCTCCGGCGTGAAACGCTTCCACATCAGTTCTTCGGTGAAATCGACAGCCGGCGCGATCAGCACCAGGCCGGCCACCGGGGCCGTCCCGCTTTGCCCGCGCGCTCGCAAGGCGCGGACCATCAACAGCGCCAGCCAGCCGCCCATCGAGGAGCCGATCAGAATCTGCGGCCCCGCGGCAGCAGGCGTCGAACACCGCCGAGGCTGTCGGCAAGCCAGCGGCCGATCGTGCCGTCGGTGAATTTGCCCTCCGATTCGCCGTGGCCCGAATAATCGAACCGGACGCAGGCGCGGCGCTGCACGCTCGGCCCAATCCGCCAGCGCCTGCGGCCTTGGTGCCCTTCATGTCGGACTTGTAGCCGGACAGAAAGAACAGGCCGGGCATGGCCCCGTCCTGCTGGCGCACGGCAATGGCGCGGCGCTCGTTGCCTTCGCCAATTTGCAGGAATTTCAGCGCTCTTATCGTTCATTGGGGTCTCGGCAGCGGCATGGATCGTTGGCTTAGCGCGCCGCATCTTTCGCCGCAAATTGCGGTTTCGCGCAAGACGCCGGCGCTGCCTTCACCGGGCTTCGCCCCACCGCAGCCCGGCGCGGCGCGCCAAGGCAAGCGAGCGTGATCGGAACAGTCGATCGCGCAACGCGTTTTTACCGTGCATTGTCGTTGACTTATGCTCGGAAACTACCGATCTTCCGCGTTTGCCGATGAAGCAATCCGCGGATGCATCTTCGTCATGGTCCGCATACGGATGCCAACGGCACGTTGCAACGGATAGAAGGAGACCGAAACCCATTCGTCGCCCGATCAGATCCGCGCAGCCCGCTCCCAAGGAGGGACCGCGCATCAACGAGGAGATCCGCGTCCGCGAGGTCCAACTCATCGACAAAGACGGCGCCAACAAGGGCGTCACTGAAATCACCGCCGCGATTGGCCATGGCGCAGGAGGCCGGGCTCGATCTGGTCGAGATCGCGCCCAATTCGGTCCCGCCGGTCGGCAAAATTCTCGATTACGGCAAATACAAATACCAGGCGCAGAAGAAAGCCGCCGAGGCGCGCAAGAAGCAGAAGGTCGTCGAGATCAAGGAGATCAAGCTGCGGCCGATGATCGACGATCACGACTACGACGTGAAGATGCGCTCCATGGAGCGGTTTTTCGAGGAAGGCGACAAGGTCAAAGTGACGCTTGCGTTTCCGCGGCCGCGAAATGGCGCACCAGGAACTCGGCTACAAGCTCCTCGACCGGGTCAAGGGCGACACCTCGAAGATCGCCAAGATCGAGCAGGAACCGCGCTTCGAGGGCCGCCAAGTTGTCATGGTGCTGGCGCCGCGCTAAGCCATGCCTAGCCAGGCCGACCCTTCGACGCTCGACGAACCGACCGCGCAGCCTTCGAAGGCGATCGTCGAACCCATGCTCTGCGAGATGCGTAGCTCTACATACGAGGCTAATGGCGGACCTGCAAACTACAAGCCGTCTTGCCATCCGGCTACGCTGATACCGCGACCGGTGCCAGCGTCCGCGAACTTGGTCACGGATGCGACTACGAATGCGCTGTACGCGGACGGCGCTCGACGTTCCGGCAAGAAGCTCGGGCATCGAGATCAGGCATCCAAGCTCCTTGCGACAGGAATCCGAAGCCTTTGCCCGCCGTCAAAGCGCTGCGTCGGCATTCAACCTCTGCACAAGTTCCAGGCGCCACGATGTATCGGAAGCTCAGGTTACCGGGCTTTCGGCAACCTGAACGACGCATGACCCAAGGGCCGGAAGCTCAAGTTTCGTCTCAGAAGCTGCTCTAAGGCCGGCCAGACGCGGCGATAAGACCTGGCGTCCCGCCCGGCTTACGCCCGGACGCAAGCGCCGATTGCCATATTCGGCCTCCTCTGCCATAACCGCGCCCTCCCGCCGCCCGGCTGAAAAGGGCTGCCGTGGCGGCGGTGACGTGCTCACGCACAATCAGCTCGTTATCGAGCATATCGCCGGCGCCGGGCGCGATGCCGATGGCCTGCCGCCAAAGGAGAGCCAAATGCCCAAGATCAAGACCAAGTCGGGCGCCAAAAAGCGCTTCAAGGTCACCGGGACCGGCAAGGTCCTCTACCAGCAGTCGCACAAGCGCCACGGCATGATCAAGCGCACCAAAAAGCAGATCCGCCAGCTGCGCGGCACCAACGTGCTGTTCAAGACCGACGGCGACAACATCAAGAAATACTTTTTGCCCAACGGCTGACCGCGCGATTGCCGCTCCCTGACAGGCGGCTCCGCCTGCATTTATACCGAGTTCAAAGGAGATCAGTCATGGCACGCGTCAAACGCGGCGTCACCGCCCATGCCAAGCACAAGAAGGTGCTCAAAGCCGCCAAGGGCTATTACGGCCGGCGCAAGAACACGATCCGCGTCGCCAAGCAGGCGGTGGAGAAGGCGCAGCCAATACGCCTTCCGCGACCGCAAGCGGCGCAAGCGCACGTTCCGCGCGCTGTGGATCCAGCGCCTCAACGCGGCGGTGCGCCCGTTCGGCCTGAACTACAGCCGCTTCATCGCCGGGCTCGCCAAGGCCGGCATCGTGGTCGACCGCAAGGTGCTCTCGGACCTCGCGATCACCGAGCCCGCGGCGTTCGAGGCGATCGTCGGCCAGGCCAAGTCGGCGCTCGCGTAGACGCTTTCGTCATGCCCGGCCTTGTGCCGGGCATCCACGCCTTCTTCGCCGCAGCAGACGTGGATGGCCGGGACAGCCCGGCCATGACGGTCGGGAATGTCATGATCGATCGCGCCTATGTGCAGCGCATGGCGCGCTACAATCGCTGGCAGAACGAAAACCTCTACGGCGTCGCCGACACGGCTGTCCGACGCCGAGCGCCGCAAGGAGCGCGGCGCCTGGTTCGGCTCGATCCACAAGACGCTCAGTCATATCTTGTGGGGCGACCGAAGCTGGATGAGCCGCTTCACCGACTTGCCGCGGCCGCACGGTCGGCATCCCGGAGTCCGTCGCGCTCTATCCGGACTGGGAAAACCTAAAGTCCGAGCGCGCGGCGTTCGACCAGACGATCCTCGATTGGGCCGACACCGTCGACGACGCCTGGCTCGCCGCCGATCAGACCTTATTATTCCGGCGCGACCAAGCGCGAATGGACGCAGCCGCGCTGGGTTCTGGTCACCCATATGTTCAATCACCAGACCCATCATCGCGGCCAGGTCCATTCGCATGCTGACGCAGGCCGGCGGCCGGCCGAGCGATACCGATCTGCCGTTCATGCCGGATTGAACGCCGAAGAACCCATGACCGACACCGCGCAACTCGAACAGCAAATCCTCGCCGAGGTCGCCGCCGCCGGCGACGAGGCGGCGCTCGAAGCGGTGCGCGTGGCGGCGCTCGGCAGCAACGGCTCGATCACCGCGCTGTTGAAAACGCTCGGCACGCTGCCGCCGGAAGAGCGCAAAATCCAGGGGCCGCTGATCAACGGCCTCAAAGATCGCGTCAACGCGGCGCTCGCCGCGCGCCGCGAAGCGTTCAAGAGCGCGGCGCTGCGAGGCGCGGCTCAACACCGAAAGCGTCGACGTCACGCTGCCGGTGCGCGAGGCGCCGTTCGAGATTGGGCCGCGTGCATCCGATCACGCAGGTGACCGACGAACTGACCGCGATCTTCGCCGATATGGGCTTTTCCATCGCCGAAGGCCCCGACATCGAGACCGACGACTACAACTTCACCAAGCTCAATTTCCCGCCGGACCATCCGGCGCGCGACATGCACGACACGTTCTTCTTCAATCCGAAGCCGGACGGCACGCGGCTCCTGCTGCGCACCCACACCTCGCCGGTGCAGGTGCGCACCATGCTGAGCGCAAAAGCCGCCGATCCGCGTCATCATTCCCGGCCGCACCTATCGCTGCGATTCCGACCAGACGCACACGCCGATGTTCCATCAGGTCGAGGGCCTGGTCATCGACAAGGGCTCGCATCTCGGCCACCTGAAATGGATTCTGGAGGAATTCTGTCAAGGCGTTCTTCGAGGTCGATCGCGTCGGCATGCGCTTTCGTCCGTCGTTCTTTCCGTTCACCGAGCCGTCGCTCGAAGTCGACATCCAGTGCCGCCGCGACAAGGGCGAAATCCGCTTCGGCGAAGGCGACGATTGGCTGGAGATCCTCGGCTGCGGCATGGTGCATCCGAACGTGCTGAGAAATTGCGGGCTCGATCCCGGACGAATATCAAGGCTTTGCCTGGGGCATGGGCATCGACCGCATCGCCATGCTCAAATACGGCATGCCGGATCTGCGCGCCTTCTTCGAGGCCGACGTCCGCTGGCTCTCCCATTACGGCTTCCGCCCGCTCGATTTCCCGACGCTGGCGGGGGGATTGAGCGCGTGATTCCACGCGACCATGATGAAATTCACCCTCGCCTGGCTCAAGGAGCATCTCGACACCGATCGGCCGCTCGGCGAGATCGCCGACAAGCTGACCATGATCGGGCTCGAGGTCGAGCGCATCGAGGACAAGGGCAAGCAGCTTGCGCCGTTCGCCATCGCGCGCGTGGTCGAGGCGAAGCAGCATCCCAACGCCGACCGGCTGCGCGTCTGCATGGTCGATACCGGCGAGCGGCGATCCGGTCCAGGTCGTGTGCGGCGCGCCGAACGCGCGCACCGGCATGAAAGGCGTGTTCGTGCCGCCCGGCGCTTACATCCCCGGCAAGGACATGACGCTCGCGGTCGGCACCATCCGCGGCGTCGAGAGCCGCGGCATGCTGGTGTCCGAATTCGAGCTGCAAATCTCCGACAATCACGAAGGCATCATCGATCTGCCCGACGATGCGCCGGTCGGCGCCAATTACGCGCAATGGGCCGGGCTCGACGATCCGATGATCGAGATCAATCTGACGCCGAACCGCGCCGACTGCACCGGCGTGCACGGCATCGCGCGCGATCTTGCCGCCGCCGACATGGGCAAGTTCAAGGACGCGGCGATCAAGCCGGTCAAGGGCGAGTTTCCCTGCCCGGTCACGGTGAAGATCGAATTCGGCGCCACGCCATCGCTTTGCCCGGCCTTCGCGCTGCGCCTCGTGCGCGGCGTGAAGAACGGCCCGTCGCCGGAATGGCTGCAAAAGCGGCTGACCGCGATCGGGCTGCGCCCGATCAACGCGCTGGTCGATATCACCAACTTCATCACCTACGACCGCGGCCGGCCGCTGCACGTGTTCGATGCCGCCAAAGTGCGCGGCAATCTCACGGTGCGCCGCGCGCGCGCCGGCGAGACGCTGCTGGCGCTCGACGGCAAGACCTACACGCTCGACGACACGATCTGCGTCATCGCCGACGATGACGGCGTGGAATCGCTCTCCGGCATCATGGGCGGCGAAAAAACCGGCTGCTCGGAGACCACCACCGACGTGCTGATCGAATCGGCGCTGTGGGAGCCGATCAACATCGCGCAGACCGGCCGCAAGCTCGGCATCAATTCCGACGCCAGCTACCGCTTCGAGCGCGGCGTCGATCCGGCCTTCATGCTGCCGGGCCTCGAACTGGCGACGCGCATGGTGCTCGACCTGTGCGGCGGCGCGCCGTCGGAGGTCACCGTCGCCGGCAGCGCAGAGGCGCCCGAGCGCGTCATCGATTTTCCGCTCTCCGAGATCAAGCGCCTGGCCGGCCTCGCCGTGCCGCTGCCGGAGATGCGCCGCGTGCTCGAGCGGCTCGGCTTCTTCGCCGCCGGCCAGGGCGAGCGGGTCAAGATCGCGGTGCCGTCGTGGCGGCCCGACGTGCACGGCAAGGCCGATATCGTCGAGGAAGTGGTGCGCATCCTCGGCGTCGACCGCGTGCCGCTCGACGCCGTTCGACCGCGGCGAGGCGCCGCGCAAGCCGGTGCTGACGCCGATCCAATTGCGCACGCGCAAGGCCAAGCGCGCGCTCGCCGCGCGCAACCTGGTCGAGGCGGTGACCTGGTCGTTCATCGACAAAAAGCAGGCGGAGCTGTTCGGCGGCGGCAAGCCTGAACTGGCGCTGGCCAATCCGATCGCGGCCGACCTCTCCGACATGCGGCCGAGCCTCATTCCCGGCCTGATCGCGGCGGCGCAGAAGAACGCCGACCGCGGTTTTCCCGATGTCGGCCTGTTCGAAGTCGGCCAAATGTTTCGCGGCGATGCACCAGCCGATCAGCTCACGGCCGCCGCCGGCGTGCGCCGCGCGCTGGCCAAGCCCTCCGGCATCGGCCGCCACTGGCGCAAGCGCGACGGCGAGGTCGATGCGTTCGACGCCAAGGCCGATGCGCTCGCGGTATTGGCCGCTGCGGGCGCGCCGCCGCAGGCGCTGCAAGTCGTGCCGGGCGGACCGCCCTGGTTTCATCCCGGCCGCTGCGGGACGATCCAGATCGGCCCGCAAAATATTCTCGGCCATTTCGGCGAACTGCATCCGAGCGCGCTCGAAACGCTCGATGCCGAAGGCCCGCTGGTCGCGTTCGAAGTCATTCTGGAACGCATTCCCGAGCCGAAAGCCAAGGCGACGCGCGCCAAGCCCGCGCTCGATCTCTCGCCGTTCCAGCCGGTCGAGCGCGATTTCGCCTTCGTGGTCGAGCGCAGCGTCAAGGCGGCCGACATCGTGCGCGCGGCCGCGGGCGCCGACCGCAAGCTGATCGCCGGCGTCACCGTGTTCGACGTTTACGAAGGCACCGGCATCGCGCCGGGCAAGAAATCGATCGCCATCGCCGTCACGATCCAGCCGCGCGAGCGCACCATGACCGATGCCGAGATCGAGGCGCTGGCGGCAAAAATCGTCGCCGAAGTCGGCAAGCGCACCGGCGGCGTGCTGCGGGGGTAAGAGACTACGCGCCGCTCAATATCAGACGAGAAGGTCAAGGGGAACCTTAAGCACGTCGGCAATGAGACGCAGCGCGGCCGTCGTTCCGTTCCGCCGCCCGGTCTCAACATCCGAGATGTATCCTTGACTGAGACCGGTCTTGAAGGACAAGTACATTTGTGTCACGTCGCGCCATTCGCGCATCACTCGTACTGGATTTTCTCCATTAGCGAGGCGATCTACTACGTTTTTCGGCAATAAAGGAGCGCCGCCGCTGATCGCATTACGTGCCAGCGCCACCAAGTGCGCCGTCCCTCGGTCCTCGTCAGCGTCGGCGGCTCTCGCGACAAGGGATTCATACTCCTTGCGCGGCAGGATCGCGACTTCGCCGCGCGCTGTCTTCTGAAAGCGAACATTCATGACATCTTTCCTCAGTCATATATCTCTCGTCGATGGCCAACGGCAACGATGATGATCGAGCCCTCTTCTTCGTAAAAGATCACGCGCCAGTCGCCCACTCTTAGTCGTGAACCTTGGCGGCCTTTAAGTCGCCTTACATCGCCCTTGCCGCTTGTGGCAAATTCCGTCAGCCGAGCATCAATTCGCTGACGGACTTGCGCCGTAAGCTTCACCCATTGCCGAGTGCTCGCCGGGGTAAATGCGACCGGCTTCATAGATCAATATCGCGATTCGCGATATTGAAATCAAGTGCCTTTTTGTAGGACGTTCAGCATTCCTGGCGCATGATGCGCGGCGCGCCGTGAAATTCTCACGGCTTACGGCGCCGGCGAACGGGCTTGCGCTTGCGCACCGGCCGCGGCTGTTCCGCCGCCGGCTCTCGCGCCCCGCTCAACCGCCGTAGCACCGCGTCGGCCGCGCGCTCGCCGGACTCCCAGGCGCCGCCGACCGTACCCCAAAGCGTCTGGTGCACCGCATCGCCGGCGAACCAGACGGCGTCGTTGACCGGCTCCGCCAGTACGCCGCGCGCAGCGTGTCCGCCCGGCGCTGCGGCCGACATGGCGCCGAGTGCGAGCGGATCGGCGTTCCAGCGCGTGGCGCTGGCGCGATTGACCGCTTTTTTCACTTCTGCGCCGTAAAGCTTCGCCAGCCAATCGCCCGCGAAATCGACCATTACGGCCTGCCCCTGCGCCGAAAGCTCCCGCCCGAACGAACCGGCGACTTCGATCAGGCACAATTGCGTGCCGGCCACGTTGCCGAGGATCGCGGCAGTGTGCGTGTCGGCCGATTTCTCGAAACACCAGATCGTCACTGTCCAGCCCAAGCGGATTACCGTTCAGTTCGAGCGCGATGTGGTCATAGCTGCCGAGCGAGAGGCGATTAAAGGCTTCGCTCACGCGCCGCGGCAATTCGGGGGTGAATCGAATGGCGCCGGAGGCGAGCACGTTTGTGGACACAGTAACGATGCCGGCGCGGGCGGCGATGGTGCCCTTCGGCGTCTGCACCGCAACATTGCGGCCGATATCGATCGCGCTTGCAGGTGTGGATAGTTGAACCGCGAGGCCTGCGGCGCGCGCGGCGAGCAAACCGCCAAACCCCTGCCGGCAGAAAGCATCGGAATTGCGTTCGGGCGCGCGGGCGAAGTCGGCCGCCGACAGCTGTGCCAAATCCTTGCCATAGGCGAACGGGCCGAGCACGAATTCGACCGTCGACCGCCAATCGCCGAGATCGTTCGGCAGCGCCTGCTCGCAGCCGACGTCGGCCTTGCGCGCGGCCTCGTCGATCGCACGCGTGGCGCGCACCTGGGCGGCGAGAAAATCTTCCAACTCGCCCTCTCGCGCATAGCGCAGGCCGATGCGCACTTTCTGACTTCGCGGCGTCGGATAGATTTCGATTCCCTGGCCCGGCGTAAGCCTGGCTACCGGATTGGAATCCGGCGAATGGATCCAGTGCGCGCCGCGGTCAAAGGGTACGCCGAAGCTGGTCGTGTCGGTGATGCAGCGGCCGCCGATATGATCGGCCGCTTCGATCAGGGCGTAACGGCGGCCGGCGGCCGCGAGCCGGCGCGCGGCGGCGATCCCGGCCGCACCGGCCCCGACGATAACGACGTCGACATCGCCCGCAGCCGGAGCCGGCAGTGGCGCGCCCAGCGCCGGACGCGCCGCAAGCGCAGCGGAAGCGGCAAGAAACGAGCGGCGGCTTAGTCGCGGCATGGTTTCGAATGTCTTTGCAGACCTGATGCACATTGCCCGAAGGCCACTTGGCGGGCGAACCTCGCGCTTAAATTCCAGTAACCAGTACCGCATTCCTGTGAACCGAATTGCAACAGAGATCGCATAAAATTTTTGCGAGTAAAGACGCGGCGAAACCGCGCGAGCCGACCGTCGCCAAGGGTTTCGACTATAAGGCGCTGCAATGGACCGACCTGCCGCAGCCGAGCGAACCCAAGCAGGCGCTGCTCGCTCCGCAGGCCGAGCCAGCGGACGAATACGCCGACACGGTCGCGGCCTGACCGTCTCTTGTGCCTGCCAAGCGCCGCCGCTACCTCTGCATCGTTTGCAGAGGGTCACATGCTCGACGACGCGGTCAAAGCCATCACGCAGATGTTCTCGCCGCCGTTACGCGCGGTGCTGTGGAAATCGATCGCATTGGCGCTGGCGCTTATCGTCGTCGTCGCCATCGCTTTCGACCGGCTGATCGTATGGCTGGTCGGCGCCGGCGGCAACTCGGCGGAGACCGCGTTCGGGCCGCACGCGCACCTGCCGGTGGAAGCCATCGCCTGGCTCCTGTCGATTGCCGCCGGCCTCGGCATCGTCGCCGGCAGCGTCATGCTCATGCCGGCGGTCACCTCCTTCGTGGCGAGCTTCTTTTGCGACCAGATCGCCGAACAGGTCGAGCGCGAGCACTATCCGGCCGATCCGCCGGGAACCGCACTGCCGCTATGGCGCGCGCTTCTCGAGGGCGGCAGGACGGCGCTGCTCGCGATCGCGGTTTATGTGTGCGCGGTCCCGTTTCTTCTCGTCGCCGGATTAGGCGCAGTCATCTTCTTCCTCGCCACCGCCTGGCTGCTCGGACGGATTTATTTCGAGCTTGCCGCCATGCGCTTTCGCCCGCCGGTGGAGGCGAAGGCGCTGCGCAAGGGAATGCCACGACCGTCTATATCGGCGGCCTGGTCATCGCCGTCTTTGTGTCGATCCCGGTCGTCAATCTGGCGACACCGCTGTTCGCCATGGCGTTCATGGTGCACACCCAAAAGCGGCTGGTCGGGCGAAAGCTTGCCAAGTAAGCGTACCGAGGCGCCGGCGTTTTATCGCTGCCAATCGCGCAGCCTGGCTTTTTGCTGCGCCATGCGACGCGCCGACAGATGCCGAGCTCCCTGCCCGCCTCCTTGTTGGAAGCGCCCTGTGCGATCCGCCCCAAGACCTAAGCCCCAATTTGCACCTACACGTGCAAACAATTCGCCCTGAACTAAAATAGCATCGTGTGCGCGCGAACCGAGGTAACCGGCGACGGCGATCTAAAAAACGTACTTGGGAACCGTCGCAAGGCCGCGGAAGCAGTATCTTTTTGCTAGTCGGCCGATGGACAGGCCCAAAAACTGTGGTGACCTTGCGCAACAAATGCGGGCCGAACAGAACACCGCACAGTGACGCAAGGGGAACGTCGTGCTGCAGGGCTGGGTCGTCGTCCTTATTGCGCTCGCCTATATCGGGTTTCTGTTCCTGGTAGCGAGCTACGGCGATCGCATGCGCGCGCTGACGCGCGGCGCCGCCTCGCGGCTTTGGATCTATCCGCTGTCGCTCGCCATCTATTGCACGTCGTGGACGTTCTTCGGCTCGGTCGGGCTCGCCTCGCGCAACGGCTTCGACTTTCTCGCCATCTATATCGGCCCGATGCTGATGGTCGGGCTCGGCTATCCGCTGATCGCGCGCATCGTGCGGCTCGCCAAGGGACAGAACATCACCTCGATCGCCGACCTGATCGCGGCGCGCTACGGCAAGAGCCAGGCGGTGGCGGCGACCGTGGCGCTGATCGCCATCGTCGGCATGATCCCCTACATCGCGCTGCAGCTCAAAGCGGTGTCGTCTTCGGTCGGCACGATCATGAGCGAAGCCGCGCCGGGCGGCGCGCTGCAGCCGATGCTCGGCGACAGCGCGCTGTTCGTCGCGCTGTTCATGGCGGCGTTCGCGGTGCTGTTCGGCACGCGCCACACCGACGCCACCGAGCATCAGGACGGCTTGATGCTGGCGATCGCCACCGAATCGATCGTCAAGCTGGTGGCGTTTCTCGCCGTCGGCATTTTCGTCACCTTCGTCATGTTTCCCGGCCCGCTGGCGCTGTTCGCGCGCGCGCTCGAACAGCCGCAGACGGCGGCGCTGCTCACGCAGCGCCCCGCCGCTTGCCGATTTCTGCGCGATGACCGCGCTGTCGCTGTTCGCGATCATTCTGTTGCCGCGGCAATTCCACGTCACGGTGGTCGAGAACCACAGCGAGGCCGAAATCCGCCGCGCCGCCTGGCTGTTTCCGCTCTATCTCGTGCTCATCAATCTGTTCGTGCTGCCGATCGCGACGGCCGGCCTGCTCGATTTTCCGGTCAGCCGCTACGACGGCGACATGTTCGTCCTGGCGCTGCCGCTCGCCGCCCATTCGACGCTGATGACGCTCATCGCCTTCGTCGGCGGCCTTTCGGCGGCGACCGCCATGGTGATCGTGGAATCGGTCGCGCTCGGCGATCATGGTGTCCAACGACATCGTGGTGCCGCTCCTGCTCAAGCGCCGCGCCACGCGCAACGGCGAACCGAGCGATGCCGGCGCCCGGCTGTTGACCACGCGGCGCATCGCCATCTTCGTCATCCTGTTTCTCGCCTACGCCTATTATCGCTCCGCGGGCGACGCGCAGCTTGCCTCCATCGGTCTGCTCTCGTTCGCCGCCATCGCGCAGTTCGCGCCGGCCTTTTTCGGCGGGCTGGTCTGGCGGCGCGGCACCGCGCGCGGCGCCATTGCCGGCATGACCGCCGGCATCCTGGTCTGGGTCTACACGCTGCTGCTGCCGAGCATTTTCGATGCCGGCATGGTCGGCGCGAGAATACTGACCGACGGGCCGTGGGGTCTGGCTTTGCTGCGGCCGCAGGCGCTGTTCGGCATCGATCTGCCGCCGCTCGTGCACGGCGTGCTGCTCAGCCTCGCCTTCAATATCGCCTGCTATATCGGCTTCTCGCTGAGCCGAACGCCGCGGCCGATCGAACGCGTGCAGGCCGATTTGTTCGTGCCCTTCGACGCTGTCCGCCGATCCTGGCGCCGCGGGCGCCGAGCTTCCGGCTGCGCCGCGCTTCGGTCACCGTCGAGGAACTGATCGCCACCGTCGCCCGCTACCTCGGCGGCGAGCGCACGCGCGAATTCTTCAGAGAATTTTGCCGCTGCGCGCCGCATCGAGCCTCGATCCGCAGGCCGAGGCCGACATTGCGCTGCTGCAGCACGGCGAGTATCTGCTGGCCTCGGCGATCGGCGCCGCCTCGTCGCGGCTCGTGCTGTCGCTACTCATCCGCAAGCGCACGCTGTCGACCAAGGCGGCGCTCAAGCTGCTCGACGACGCCAATGCGGCGATCCATTACAATCGCGAAATCCTGCAGACCGCGCTCGATCATGTCCGCCAAGGCATCGCGGTCTTCGACAAGGACCTCAACCTCGTCTGCTGGAACCGGCAGTTCGGCGAAATTTTCGATCTGCCGCACGAGCTGACGCGCGTCGGCGTCGCGCTCGACGAAATTCTCCGCCACATGGCGCAGCATCAGCGAACGCGACGGCGCCGACGTCGAGCGCTTCGTCGCCGAGCGCATCGCCAAATACACGGCCGAAGACGAGCCGTTCCTCGAACGCTTCGCCGAACGCGGCGCTGGTGATCGAGGTGCGCGCCAACCGCATGCCCGACGGCGGCCTGGTCACCACCTTCACCGACATCACGCCCGAGCGTGAAGGCGGCGGAAGCGCTCGAACGCGCCAATGCCACGCTGGAGCGCCGCGTCCGCGAGCGCACCGACGGAACTGACCCGGCTCAACGCCGAGCTGCATCGCGCCAAGGCCGAGGCCGACGACGCCAATGTCTCCAAGACCCGCTTCATCGCCGCCGCGAGCCACGACATTCTGCAGCCGCTCAATGCCGCCCGCCTCTACGTGACCAGCCTGATCGAGCGCCAGCGCGCCGGCGAGGACGGCGATCTGGTCGCCAACATCGACGCCTCGCTCGAAGCGGTGGAAGAAATATTCGGCGCGCTCCTCGACATTTCGCGGCTCGACACCGGCGCGATGAAGCCGGAATTCTCCGACTTCCGCATCGACGAATTGCTGCAGCGGCTGGAGGTGGAATTCTCCCCGCTCGCGGCCGAGAAGGGCCTCGATCTGACTTCATGCCGTGTTCGCTTCACGTGCGCTCCGATCGCCGGCTGCTCGGGACGGTTGCTGCAAAACCTCGTCTCCAATGCGATCAAATACACGCCGGCGGGCCGCGTGCTGGTCGGCTGCCGGCGCCGCGGCGCGCAGCTGCGCATCGATGTCTGCGACACCGGCATCGGCATTCCGCATGCCAAACGCCGCGCGGTCTTTGAGGAATTTCACCGGCTCGATCAGGGCGCGCGGGTGGCGCGCGGCGTCGGCCTTGGGCCTGTCGATCGTCGAGCGCATCGCCCGCGTGCTCGACACCGAGATTTCGCTGCAATCGGCGCCCGGCCGCGGTTCGCGTTTTTCCGTCGACGTGCCGCGCTCGGCCGCCAGCTGTCGCGAGGTTCCGTCGCGCATCCGTGTCGCGCGGATCGATGCCGGACGGCTCGCCGGCACGGTCGTGCTCTGCATCGACAACGAGCGCGCCATTCTCGACGGCATGGAGACGCTGCTCGGCGGCTGGGGCTGCCGCGTGCTCAAGGCCGCGGACCTCGGCGAGGCGTTCGCGGCGATGGAGGAAGCGGCGTCGAGCCGGACGGGCTTTTGGTCGACTACCACCTCGACGGCGGCAACGGCGTGGCGGCGATCGCCGAATTGCGGCGGCGGCTTCAGCGCCACATCCCGGCGATCGTCATCACCGCCGACCGCTCGGCGCATGTGCGCGAGGAGGCCGCCGGCGAAGCCGCCCATCTGCTCAACAAGCCGATCAAGCCGGCGTCGCTGCGGGCGCTCATCACCCAATGGCAGGTGCAGCGCGTCGCCGCCGAATAGGCGACGGACGTCTTGCAGAGAGGGTGCATCGATCCGGCAGTCAGCCCAATAGTTCCGCCGCCCGGTAGGCGGCGACCGCGCCGGGATGCAGCGCCACGCCGCCGAATTCGAGCGCGCGAGCGCCGTCGGAGCGCAACGGCTCGAACAGGTCGCTCAAGCCTGCGAACAATGCGTTCAAGCGCGGCAGCTCGTCGCGTGCCGCAAAGATCGCGGCGGCAACGTCGCGTACCATGCTTTCGGGCATGCGCGCGTGCGTCACCAGCACATTGACGACCGCGGCCTGCGCCACGTCGGCCTCGAGTCCGCGGATCGCACTCTTTCGCATGACGATGCGCCGGTAGAACGGCACGGCACGCAGCATTTTTTCCAGATCGCCCGGCGCGTAGGGCAGCACGCGCACCGCGATCCGCTCGGCGAGCGCGGTCATCACTTTGTTCGGAATCGGGCATTGCAATTGCGCATCCACCTCGCCGCGCACGAGCGCGTCGGCGCCGGCGGCGAAATCGAGATAGACCGGAACGAAGTCCGACGAAAGTCATGCCGAGCGCGCCGAGCATCACGCGCGCATGCTGGGCCATGCCGCTCTTTTCCGGCCCGACCACGAGACGCCGCCCGCGCAGGTCCGTGACCGTGCGCAGGCTTGAGTCGGCGCGAACAATGAAGAACAGCGGGCCGGCATTCATCGGCGCCACCATGCGCAGATCGATTGCTTTTGGGAACGGCGCCTCGCCGTTCTTGGCGCGGCCGATCCAGTTCGCCGCCATGAAGCCGAAGTCGATATCGTCGGCGGCGAGCCGGTTGGCGTTCTCGACGCTGGCGGTCGGCGAAATGCTGACGTCGACCGGAGCGAGCACGGGATTGCGTTCGAGCACGACCTTGAGCGCCTGCCCCTGGCTCAAGAAGGTGCTGTCGCGCTCTGCCGTGCCGATGCGCAGTGTCATGCTGTTAACCGCTCATTCCCGCGCAAGCGGGAATCGCAGAGAGAGATTGAGGTGCTAGGGTGGAACCCGCCGGGTCCCCGCTTTCGCCGGGACAAGCTGATACTAACGAACTCGCGCGCTATCCCGAAAGCCGCTCGATGGCGGCGCCGCAGCGGCCGAGCTTTTCTTCGAGCCGCTCGAAGCCGCGGTCGAGGTGATAGACGCGGTTGACGATGGTCTCGCCCTCGGCGGCGAGCGCGGCGATCACCAGCGACACCGAGGCGCGCAGATCGGTCGCCATCACCGGCGCGCCCTTGAGCCGCTCGACGCCTTCGATCGTCGCCTTCTCGCCGTCGAGATGGATGCGGGCGCCGAGCCGCGCCAGCTCCTGCACGTGCATGAAGCGGTTCTCGAACACCGTTTCGACGATATGCGAGGTACCGCTCGCGCGCGTCATCAAGGCCATGAGCTGCGCCTGCAGATCGGTGGGAAAATCGGGAAACGGCGCGGTGGTCACCTCGATCGGCGCCAGGCCGCAGCCGTTGCGCGCGATGCGGATGCCCTGATTGGTGGGCGTGACCGCGACGCCGGTCTGCTCCAGCACATCGAGCGCCGCTTGCAGGAGTTCCGGCGCGCGTGTTCTGCAGCAGAATGTCGCCGCCGGCCATGGCCACCGCCATGGCGTAGGTGCCGGTCTCGATGCGGTCGGGCAGTACGGCGTGGCGCGCGCCGTTGAGCTTGGTGACGCCGTCGACGACGATGCGCCGCGTGCCGGCGCCGGAAATGCGCGCGCCCATCTTGTTGAGACACTCGGCAACGTCGACGATTTCCGGCTCGCGTGCGGCGTTCTCGATCACGGTCGCGCCGTCGGCCAGCGAGGCCGCCATGATCGCCGTGTGGGTGCCGCCGACGGTCACTTTGGGAAACACGATCTCGCCGCCCTTGAGACCGTGCGGCGCGCGCGCCACCACATAGCCGGCCTCGATGTCGATCTTGGCGCCGAGCCGCTCCATCGCCATGATCAGGAGGTCGACCGGCCGCGTGCCGATGGCGCAACCGCCCGGCATCGACACCCGCGCCTCGCCCATGCGGGCGACCAGCGGCGCCAGCACCCAGAAGCTCGCCCGCATCTTCGATACCAGGTCGTAGGGCGCGGTGGTGTCGACGATGTTGGCCGCCGAAATGTGCAGCGTCTGGCCGTCATCTGCCGTCTCGCCCGGGCGCTTGCCGCCGACCATGATGTCGACGCCGTGATTGCCGAGGATGCGCTGCAGCAGCGCCACGTCGGCGAGCCGCGGCACGTTGTCGAGGATGAGCGTCTGCTCAGTGAGCAAGCTCGCGATCATCAGCGGCAGCGTGGCGTTCTTTGCCCCCGAAATCGGGATAGTGCCCTCGAGGCGGCGGCCGCCCACGATGCGAATCCGATCCATTGTCACCCCTTACGGCCCATCCCCGGCCGGTTTCACCGCAGTTTTTATGGACCTGGCGCGGCGGCGGCGCAAAGCGCGCTGCCGCTCACGGTTATCGGTCTATGGCGAAACGTCGTTAAGTCTCTACTCGTTGCCCCGATTGCGGCGAAAGTCGGGAGCTTTCGTTTCCCGCCCGCGGGCTTCCTCTGCCGAATTGTTGCCAGGCTCCGAGGTGGGGGCGCGGCCGCGCGCTTGCGCCTTGCGCCGCTTGAGGTTTTCCCGCAATGCCGCCGACAGACGTTCGCTCCGCGCCGCCCATTTCTCCGCTTTGCCGGGCTTCTTCATGGGCCAAATTCAAAGCACGGCGCCGATGGCCCTGCAACAGATGACGGCGTCTGCGAGGCCGGGCGCGCTTGCGCCCGGAATCTCCATATGGCAAGGATCGCCGCGCCTCTTCGTGAGCTCAAATTCGACGCTGGCGGCGCTGCCGTAGCTCAGTGGTAGAGCACTCCCTTGGTAAGGGAGAGGTCGTCAGTTCAATCCTGACCGGCAGCACCAGAAAACTCCAATAAAATCGGCCATTTTTGGCCCTATTGACTGCCTGTAATTGTGCCCCTAAATCAGTGTCTGTAAATGGTGCCTGTAAAACACGATTTTAGAGTCACCCAATGCGTTATTTGTACCGGCGTCAGCAAGGCGGAAATTACTATGTCCGGCTACAACCGCCTGGACAAAAGCTCGTTGAACGATCACTCGGCACCTCCGACTTGAGGGCCGCAGAGATCGCGGCAGCCGATCTAATCAAGCAGCACAAAGCTTTCATGTACCAGCGGCGGCAAGCGCGCGTTGCCCGCGTGGTGCATGGTCCTTGGACGCACGAATATGCGCCGGGCTTGCACATGTTGCCTAATGGCGGGCACGTCATGGCGACCGAGACTGATCTTACGTTCTCAGACGGTACGCGGCGACCGAATGGCGGACCTCCAATTTATCTGACCGGCGCGCCACTTTCGGCGGCTCGCGAGTTCCAAGCCTTCGACGATGCCTACGACGGCAAGATCGGCGAAGGTCCGATTGAAGATCAACGGCCCAAATTCGTCGCTGCCAAATCTTCCGCGGATGATGCCTTGCTGGAAACCTATATCAAACATAAGGGCATTGCCGGCTATCGTGAGCGCGAAGCCCGCGAAATGTGGCGCATCTTCCGAACGGTCGTAAACAAGCCACTACGTGAGTGTACACGAGATGATGGCCGCGCCATCGTGACCCACCTTGAAGATCAGGCGGACGACGATGAACCACCGAAAAGCGCGACGCTCCGCCGTCGCATGGTGCCACTGGTCGCGGCAGTCAATCTCGCCATTGATGAAGGCAAGCTCAAATTCAACCCATTTTCGTCAGTAGTGCCTGATCGCAAGGATGAAGACGAGCGCGAAGCTTTCGACGACGATGACATGAAGCTCATTCGCGCGAACCTTCACCGGCTTGATCCGAATGACCAATTGCTGCTGCGCGTGCTGGCGACAACCGGCATGAGACGCGGGGAGGCGTTTGAGATCGACGGCGAAAAGAGCGAGGACGGGATACGCTATTGCGTGGTCGGCACCAAGACCCCGCAATCAATACGACGCATTCCATTTCCGAAAGACCTGTTGCCCCATTTACCGAAGAAGATCACGGGACCGCTGATTACTGGCCGCAAGGACTCAGCCAGCAAGCGGCTGCGCGAATTCTTGTACGAGATTGGGATCAAGGATCGCGACAAAGCGCCGATGCATTCGTTCCGTCATCGCGCAGCGCAACGCCTGCGGCGCGCTGTAGCCGATGAAGCCTTGCGGGAAGCCATCGGCGGTTGGGCGGATGGCAAGAAAAAGACATCGCGGAAATACGGCAACAAGCATGGCCGGGGCTTCCCGATTAAGATGCTCAAGGAAGCAATTGACAAGATTGGCATGTGAAGCCGGAAAGCAGGTCATTAATGTTGCAGGAAGCTTTTTAAGTCAGAAACAGCTGAGCACGAGCTCGCGCTCGTAGGCGCTGGACCGACAAAGAGCGCACGGCGATTGTCGGAACGCACCTGTCCCTCGCTCAATGCCCGCAGGATCGCCTCGCGCCCGGGGTTGAAGGAGGGCAATTCCTGCCATACGCGCTCCTGCCGTTCGTGATCCTCGGTGATGGTGAGAGCCGATAGCCGATCGAGACTCATCTTGCCCTCGCGGTAGAGCTCCATCAGCTTGGGGCTGACGGCACCGAGTTTGATCCACTCCCGGACCACAGCGGTCGTGACACCGAAACGCGCGGCGATATCCTAGGCACTCATGCCCCCCTCGCTATGCAGCTGGCGAAAGCCTCGTCCCGGTCTGCCGGGTGCATTTCGGTACGGGATTGCGTTCTCGGCCAAGCTGGCCTCGGTGGCGTTTTGCTCGGTATCGAGGGATGCAGCGCACGGGCTCGTTGGCCTTGATCTCCTTGCGCTTGGCGCGAAGAAGCTGAGCGAGGCGTGGGCCTCCCACGGCATTGACAAAATAATGGCCGGTCGGTTTGCCCTTTGGCCCGAAGTCCGGCTCGACAAGCGGGAATTGCAGCATGCCGACGGCGCGGATGCTGTCGGCAAGGGCCTGAATGTCCGCCTTATCCGGAATTTGCCTGACATTCTTAGGTGACTTTTTCAGCTTGCAGAGGGTAACAAAAACAATGTCCTTGCTTGCTGCCGCGATGCTGGTTCAGTCGCTCGTGGTATTTCTCCTCTGGTTACAGGGGCGCAGAGCCGTGCATGAACCCCTGCCCTTCCGCGAGACCGGGTGAGGGGCAGCAAGAACAAAATCGGAGGGGTCGCTTTCCGCCCAATTTGGCAGCGAGCGGAGCGAGCAAAGATTGGGGGAGACCGATTTTGTTCTTGCTGGGGGTGCCAGGGCAGCGCCCTCGCACCCCCGAGCGAAGCAGGATGCCCCCGACCTGACGTTTCTTGACTTGCAACTGGCACTCCCGCCAACCTTGCGCCCTTGGGGGAATAATGACGCGAGCGGTCCGACAGATGGGTGTGGGGCTTGGCCGGCGCGAGAACGCCGCGCCGCGGCCTTTTGTGGAATTTTCGCCGGAGCCGAACATCGTCCTCTTGGGCGATCCGGGGGCCGGGAAGACGCATCTGTTTCGCGCGGCAGCCGCCCTTGAGCGCGCGCGCTTCGTCACCGCCCGGGCGTTCCTTAACATGCCGGCCACCGCGCTACGCGGACCCGAGCTGTTTATCGACGGCCTCGACGAAAAGCGTGCCGGGCGCGGCGACCGCGACACGGTCGATGCCCTGGTGGCGAAACTTTTCGACGTGGCTCCGCAAAAGGTGCGGATCTCCTGCCGTGGGGCGGACTGGCTCGGCGAAAGCGATCTTGCGGCCCTGTCCCCGTACTTTGATCAGCAAGGCGGCGCGGTCGTGCTCTATCTTGAGAGTTTTTCGCACGACGAACAGGTGGCAGTGCTGGCGGAGCAAAGCGTCGCGGGAGATCAGGCGCGACGCTTCCTCGTGGAAGCGGCCGACCAGGGCCTTGGCGATTTTCTTGAGAACCCACAAAACCTCATCATGCTTTGGCGGGCCGTACAGACAGGCTCATGGCCACGAACACGCAAGGAGTTGTTCGAGCTTTCGACGGGGCTCATGCTCCAGGAGTCCAACTCCGAGCGGGCGCGCGCAGGCAGCGGCACCTTCGCGGCCGCGGAATTACGGCCGGTTGCCGCCGCGTTATGTGCCGCGAGGCTGATTAGCGACGTTGAAGCGGTCAGCTTGACGGATCAGGAAGGGTCGCCCGCAATTCCCGGCTACCGTTCGATGGATTTGTTTCCGCCCGAGTGGGTACAGGCGGCTCTTGGCAGGCGCATATTCGACGCGGCGTCTGTGCCGGAAGCGGTTGATTACGCACACCGCACCACGGCTGAATTCCTTGCCGCCGAATTCCTCGCATCGCGCGTTCGGGAGGGTTTGCCGTTCGGTCGTGTTGTGGCTCTCATGGGCGTCGATGGGCAGCCGGCGTCGGAGCTGCGTGGCCTCCACGCGTGGTTGGCCGTGCACTTGCCGGAACAGGCCGACGCGTTGATTGAAGCCGATCCATACGGCGTGCTGACCTATGGCGATGCCGGGTCTCTTTCGACGTCTTCATGCACGACGCTTATTCGCGCGCTGGCGAAGCTTTCACAAACCAATCCCTGGTTTCGCTCGGGCGCGTGGCAAGCGCGGCCGATCGGCGCCCTGGCGCGGTCCGACATGGTCGGTGCGTTTCGTGCAATCCTGAACGATGCGGCGTCTGGGTTCGGTGTCCGCTCGGTCGTGGTCGATGCACTGGCGTTAGGGCCACCGTTGCCCGACATGGTGTCGGACCTTCAGGCCGTGTTGGCGCGCCAAGCCTCGCCCTTCGCCGAGCGCCTGCGCGCGTTCGAAGCCCTGTTGCGGTTGGGCAATGCTGGAAAAACGGCCATTCGTACTGTTTTCGATGGCCAGCTCGGCGCATCAGACAATGATCTTCGGGTGCGCGCCGCTATCCTCCAAGTCCTCTACGGAGATCCCTATGGCCCGGACGCCGTGATTGCGCTGGTCCAGTCCTCGCTCGCCTCCGACAGCACAATGACGGGGACCTTGTGGAGCCTGGGCGAGAAGCTCCCGGATCGAGATTTGCCCGCGATCCTCGACGGCATCACACCGCCAACAACGGATAGCGGAGCGGATCGTCCCGGTGGGGGGGCTGGCTCATTTTACGCGCGTATCTTGCAGCGGGCCTGGGGCAGTCCCGATGTATTTGCTCCCGCACGCGTGCTGGCCTGGTTGAACAAACGGCGCGCGTTCCGGGGCGGCCTCGGCGAAGGTCGTGCCGAAGGACTGCGGGCAGCGATGCAAGCTGCGCCGAGGCGACTCCCGGCGCTGGCCGAGGACTTTTTGAGGCACGTTCCCATTGACGATCAGCGTTGGCTGGCCTTTAGCCGTTTTCGGGAAGCAACGCTGTTTGAGCAAGACCCTCAAGCATTGGCAGCGCTTGCCGCCGCGTTGATGGATGAAGTGGGGATCGCGCCCGACAGGCGGGTCTTCCTTTACGAAATAAGTTTCAGCCTCTCCTTTCAAATGCCTCTTCCGCAGGCGACGGCCCATTTTGAGGACATGTACGAGCGCGCGGAGACAGATCCCGCGCTCCGCCCGGCACGCGATGCGTATATCGTGGCGAAACTGCCCGCGAATTATTTCAGCGGGCGCTCGACGAAGGAAGTGGACAGCGCGGAAAGCCGGTCCCGGCAGCAACGGGAATTCGACGCGGACATCGAGCAGATTCGGAGCGGTGCGCATCTCGGCTGGTTGAAGCACCTGGCATTTATCTATTACGGAATTTACTCGGACTGCGACCGCAAACTTTCTCCCCGCGAACGGCTCGCTGCCTGGTTGGGCGAGGAACGCGTGGCGGCCGCCGTGGAAGCGTTACGGGCGACGCTCTTGCGGCCCGATCTTCCGGATTTCAATGACGTGATGGCACTCGCGGCCAAGCATCAACATTACGATTGGTGGTACGCCGCGCTGGCCGGCTTGGATGAGCGGCTTGCCGCGGGCGATGGCTTCGCCGACCTCTCTGATGATTTCCTTAAAGGCATGCTGGTCTTTGACATCACCGGGTCGTTGAACGAACCGTCGTGCCGCAGCGCCGTGATCGAGGCAAGGCCAGAGATCGCTCGAGATGCTTATCTTACGATCGCACAGCTGCGGTTGTCTGCAAAAGAGCAGGCCGTCGAGGGCGTGAGAGAGCTGCTGGAAAATCCAGCTTTTGAACCTTACCGGTCCGCGTTCGTGATCAACCTGCTTCAGCAATTTCCCAATGCGGACCGGTTCAGGCTGGGTGAATTATTGGATGCGGTCAGCGTACTTCCTTCGACGCATGCGGATTTTCTGCGTCTCGCGGCCCCTGTCCTTTCCGGTGCGGTGGTCGTCGACGAACCGCAGCGCGATTTGTGGCTTGTGACGGCTTATCTGGTGGCGCCTTCGGTCTACGAGGCAGCTGTAGCAGCCCGCGCCACGACACGGCCCGAGCTGGTATTCGGTCTGCGCGACCGAAGCGGCTTTGCGCGTCGGGCACAGCCGGAGCATGATCTTCCCCTACCCATGCTTGAGTTTATGGCGCGCCTGACCGGGGCGGCCTTTCCGAGCACGCCTCATCCCGTAGGCGGCTGGGGCGGCGATACAAATCCATGGGACGCATCGGAACATTTTCGCAATCTGATCGGCAGGATATCTGCGTCGGCGAGCGCCGCGGCGACCGACGCCCTCGTACGTCTGGAAGCCGATCCCGCACTCACCACCTATCAGGCTGATCTCCGCTTGGCGCTTGCCAGCCAACGGCAGCGCCGCAGGGACGCGGAATATGATCGGCCTGCCTGGCCGGAAACGGTCAAAGCGCTGGCCAATCGCGCACCTGCAACCGCTGCCGACCTTCATGCGCTGTTGGTCGCTCAGCTTCGCGATCTCGCGCACCGTATCGCGCATGAGAACATCGACCTCTTTAAGCAATTCTGGAATTTGGATGCGCACGCAAGGCCGACCGTGCCGCGACCCGAGGAAGCATGCCGCGACGATCTCATAGCGCTTTTGAAGCCGAGCCTGTTGCCGCTAGGCCTGCTGGTCGAGCCGGAATGGCATATGGCCCATGACAAACGTGCCGATATCTCGGTGGCCATGCCGGGGCGAAAGATCCTCTGCGAGCTGAAGCGGGATTATCACGCCGAAGTCTGGATGGCGATGATGGGACAGCTTGATCGCTTCTACGCTCACGACCCGGATGCCAAGGGATTTGGCATCTACGTGGTATTCTGGTTTGGAGCGAAACGGCCAAGCGATATTCCTGCGCCTCCAAACGGAATGGCGCGTCCAAAGACGGCGGCGGAAATAGAAGCCATGCTGGTGTCGCTTCTGCCCGCCGATATGCGTAAGCGCCTGACGGTGGTCGTCATCGACGTATCCGGGAGTGCATGAAAAGGCGAATAGGTGAATATCCGACAACGTTTGTGTGACTGCCAGCGCCGCCGGTTGAAAGCTATGAAGCTGTTCGAAGACAAAGAACGCACACGCATGGAGCCCAAAAGGCAGGGCGAGGACGATTATTCGTTCTACGATTCTTGTGCGCTTCCTGGGTATGACGACTACCGGGCGCGTTTGAACGGCTGGCTCGAAGAGATGCCAGAAAGTGCGCAGAAAGACTTGCTGCCACGTTTTCGCAAGAATGAGAGTCTCCGAATATCAGCGCGCGCTCGCCGAACTCACCGTGCATGCTGCGCTCAAACGGCAGAGTTATACAATCGAAGTCCATCCGGAGAGTGATACGACTGATCGCAAACCCGACTTTCTCCTTAAAGAGGCGGGTGGCAAAAAACTCGCCTATGTCGAGGTGACAACGTTCGGCCCCGCGCGTGAGCTGATCGGAAAGCAAAAGCGCGCGGCGGATATTTACAACGGCATCGACAAAGCCAAGGTGCCGGCTAGCCGCCGCCTAGGCCTCGACATCACCAAGCACGGCGCGCGTACGCCGAGCTTGAAAACACTTCGTCGCAGGATCGAAGACTGGGCAGCAAGCGTCGAGACGGTTGATCCGAGTGATCCGCCGGCGAAGCTGTTCGAGATCGACGACTGGAAAATCGAAATCGTGCTGTTCGGCGGATTTCAGGAAGACACAACTCCGGATCATGCGATTGCCTCTGCAATGGGTGAAGGCCGTATCGTGAAGGCCGAGACGGAAATTCGTGAAGCCGTCGCGGACAAGGGCAAACGGTATGGAGAGCTGGATGCGCCCTATGTTGTCATAGTTGCGGACTGCAAGGAGGAACTGCCGGGAGGCGACCGTAATGCGGACGCGCTCATCGACGCCGCTTTTGGTTCGGTCGTCACGCACGTTCGGGCGCTTCCGGACGGCCAGCAGGAAATCAAGGACGTTCGCATTGAAGACGGCTATTGGGGTACGCCCTCCGCTCCTCGCCACCGTAACGTAAGCGGGATGGTGCTGCTGCCGAAGCCACATCTTTGGGATTTGCGCGAAGATCGCTGGCAACCCCTTCACCTGCGTAACCCCTGGGCCGAAAGGCCGCTCCCGTCTGAATTGCTGCCGCTTCCTGGTTTCACGGTCGGGGACGACGGCTCCATAAAGGCAGCTGACGGAACGCGGCTCGCTGATATCCTTGGATTGCCAGCCGAGTGGCCTCCGTCCGGATACGCTTCGACTTGAAGTCTGCATCGAACACGGCGAAGGGATCATCCATCGCCATTGCCCAGCGCATTATCTGTTGCTTGTTGTCACCGACCGCCGTCACGATCGTATCTGCACGGAGGAATATCGCGCGAACTAGGTGTGAATAAGCGCCGAACGTTGACCCTTCCGATCTCAGGATTATCAATGCTTTAGGCGTGCCGATCGGCGTCCAAACCCCACGCCGATCAACAAAATCACTGTGCAGTGGTATTAGATCGATGACGAAATTCAGCCGAAATACGCGAAGAATGCCTACATCCCGATCGACGATGACGAACTGGACGCCATTGCGATCGAGAGCAACCACACCATCGAGATCGATTTGTTCGTACCGCGCGAGCAGATCGATGAACGATACCTGGATACTCCGTACTACATCGCACCGAATGACCAAGCGGGACAGGACGCGTTTACGGTCATCCGGGAAGCCATACGCGGCAAGGGCATGGTCGCCCTCGGTCGTGTTGTGCTCTCCAAGCGCGAACGCGTTATCATATTGGAGCCCTGGACAAGCGACTGATAGGCACCACCCTTCGCGACCCGTACGAGGTCAGGGATGCGAAGGAGTATTTCGGCGACATCCCCGAGGTAAGGGTAGAGCCGGACATGCTCAAACTTGCCGAGCACATTCTCCAAAGCAAGAGAGCAGACTTTGATCCATCCCAGTTTGTCGATCACTACGAGGAAGCTGTGGTCGAGATGCTCAAAAAGAAGCAGGCAGGCTTGGCGGTATCACGCGAGCAGGCCGCGCCGCGAACCCATAACGTGGTCAACCTCATGGGCGCGCTTCGCCGCAGCATCGCGCAGGAGCAAGCGGCGTCCGCTCGTTCCGGCGAAAGGCCGCAAGCGTATCGACGGACAGACCGAAATGCTGCTTCCGATCGCTGGCAAGGGCAAGAAGCCCCGCGCAAAGTCCACGGTTCGCCCGAGCGCCCGCCAGACGAAGGCGGGCTAACAGGGCAACGCAGCAGGGCGGATTGCCTTTTAGCCGTGATTTCAAAGGCACAACGCGATCGCGCAACCGATCACAGGCATCCTATGATTGAGGGCTTCCGTACCCATTCCTTCCCGATAGCGATAGGCAGTACAAGAGGCAACGAATACGAGGCAAATTTCATTGCGTCCTGCAAATTGGCGTTGGCCGTTGTTGCGGCGGCGGCGGATGATCCTTCTTATATTGAGCGAGGATCGGTTCGAGGGTTTCCTTTGGCCAGAATTTTGGCGAGCGGATTTCTTTCAGACAGGAAGTGTTCCAGTATAATCCCGTACGCGACAGCGACTGACCGGCCGCCGCCGCTCGCGCGACTGCGTCGATGTCGGCCGCGTCGGGATAGATGTACAGCGTGGTCGGATCGTTCTTCACCATCGTGACGATCTGCCGCGCGTCCGACGGCGACCAGCTAGTGCAACCGTCGCTGCGGCCGCCGGCGTAATCCACCAGCTGTCCAAACGGAACGTAACCCTCGCGGTCCGCGTACGGACTATGCGGGTCCTTGCGAAGACAGACGTTCCTCAACAATTCGGCCGCATGCCCGCCGATCTCGCGCTCTCTGGCGTTTGCGGTCTCGCCTTCGCCGTCAAACTGGATGAACGAACGCACCAAAACCGCATCCGGTTTCCCTGAAACGCGATAATAGCCTTTGAAAGATGCTTTCGTCTCACGTGTCACATAGGCGCCGCCCGCCGTCAGCTTCGAATCCAGCGCGTTGCCAAAGTTCTTCGCGCACTGTCTTCCGTTTGCGAAATCCGCTAAACCTTTCAAATCGCGACCGCTGCCGTGTCCTGCCGAAATCGCACGAAACGTCTCGTTGGATTTGCAGATAATGTAAAATCGGCGCCCCAATTTGCCATTTCCCAAATCGTTGGGACGCGTGGCATCCATCGCGAAATAGCAGGGATTCTTCACCACGCCTTCGTGCACTTTTTGCAGATAAAGCGCGCGCGCCCGCTGCAAGACCACTTGCGCGATCTGACCTTCGCCATCGCCGACATGGACGCTTAGCCAGCTCGGCAGGTCTGAGGGTTGCGCCGCGGCAAAGGATGGGAGCGACGCCGACAAGGCGATGGCGATGATTAAGAGGCTAAGGATATTGACGATCTTCAGAAGGACGGATCTTACCCGCACCGGATCAATTCTCCAGTCGAACTGGCTTTGCGCGTACCCTTGTGATCGGCGATGCTCGCCGCAGTCGCTGTGATCTTATTGGCGAAAGGTTGGTTCCAATCCGACATTGGCTTCAAAGCCGTGCAATCCAACCGGTGTTGGCGCCAGATGCTTGCTATTTATTATGTTACAATATTACACTAGTCGGTCGCTTCAACCAATTTGAAAGGAATTGATGATTTGCTTCCGTCCTGGGTGCGAGCGACGGAGGGGACTATGGCGAGGCGCGAGAAATCTGTGAAGAGATATGTTGTGCGGTTGAGCGCGGAAGAACGCGAGCAGTTGGAAGCGTTGATTTAAAAAGGGAAAAACCCCGCGCGGCGGCTGCTGAAGGCGCGGATTTTGTTGAAGGCGGATATCTCGGAAGCCGGCGATGGCTGGAGCGACAGCAAGATCGTTGCGGCCATGGAGACCAGCGCCTCCATGGTTTACCGGGTGCGCAAGCAATTGGTTGAAGAGGGCCTTGCGGCGGTGTTGAGCCGCAAGCAACGTGCGACGCCGGCAGTTGCGCCGATTTTTGATGGCGAGAAGGAAGCCAAGCTGATTGCCCTGGCGTGCTCCAAACCGCCCAAGGGACGGGCACGCTGGACCTTGCGGTTGCTGGAACGCAAGGTGGTGGAACTCAGCATCGTTGATCGCGCCAGCGACAGCACGATCGGTCGGGTTTTAAAAAAACACTCTCAAGCCCCATCGCCGCGAACAATGGGTCATTCCGCCCAAAGCCAACAGCGCGTTCGTGGCCGCGATGGAAGACGTGCTGGCCGTCTACACGCGACCGCGCGATCCCAATCGACCGCTGGTTTGCCTGGATGAGACCTCAAAGCAACTCATTGCCGAGACACGCGTGCCGATCCCGATGAAACCGGGCCGCCCGGCCCGTTGCGACTACGAGTACGAGCGCAACGGCACCGCCAACCTCTTCATGATGTTCGCCCCGCTCGAAGGCTGGCGTCACGTCAAGGTCACAGACCGCCACACCGCCGTGGATTATGCCCATGTCCTCAAAGACCTCGCCGATACTCACTTCGCCAGCGCCAAGGTCATTGTCCTGATCCAGGACAACCTCAACATCCACAGCAAAGCTTCCCTCTATGAGGCGTTCCCGGCCGCCGAAGCCCGGCGCCTGGTCGAGCGCTTCGAATGGCACTACACGCCGAAACACGGCAGCTGGCTGGATCTTGCCGAGTCCGAACTCGGCGTCCTATCGTCTCAGTGTCTCGACCGCCGCATACCCGATAAGCAAACCCTCATCGACGAAATCGCCGCTTGGGAAAAAGACCGCAATACAAATCACACCAAGGCTGATTGGCACTTCACAACCTCAAATGCACGCATCAAACTCAAGCACCTCTACCCTTCAATCTGATTGAATTGGGCGACTAGGATGCAATACGCAGTCAGACCGTAGCGGCTCAGACTGAGGTGTAGCCCGCGTGTCACGGTGTTCGGCAATCGACTCGCGCCGGCGGGCATTCATGAACGAACTGTCGTAGACTATCGGACGGATCGGCATCATGGGTTGGTTCAGGGCATACAGGAGGTTCGGCGGCCGATTGGCGCTGTTCGCGCTGGCGCTGCAATTTTACCTGTCCTTCGCGCACATCCATCCCGACGACATCTACGGACCGGTCGGCCAGGCGTTGTCTGTTGCCGAGACGGTCAATCTGCCTGCGGCGGAATCGTTCAACGCCATTCCTCCCGATCAGCCGTGGTACACCGGTGACGGGCTGTGCCCGATCTGCGAAACGATCTATTTCCTCAGCACATCCTTCACGCCTGATGCTCCGGGAGTCCAGCCGCTGACATTCTCGTCTCGGCGTGCCGAGCACGCGGTCGCGCCCGCGGCATTTGTCGTCGCACCGCGGCGCGCCCCCTTCCAATCCCGCGCCCCACCCACCGCCTGACCCTCCGCGATCGTTGCTGAATTCCGTGGCGTTACCGTGCGTTCGCGCATGCGGCCGCCACGAGAGCGCCTGCGGTTGCCTGACAATAAAGTTCCTCCGCTCGCGACAGCACGACCGCACTCTTTGCGGCGCTATGGCGAATTCCGTTCAGGATAATGGGTGGGGACAATGTCTAGTCACGTTCATCGTTTGAGTTTCATGTCTCGCGCGGCGTTACTCGCTGGTTGCCGCGCTTTTGGCGGTGACCGGTTTTGGCGCAACTGTGAGAGCGCAGGTGGCGCTTCCCGAGCTTAAGGTCACCGGCGCAAAGCCCAAGCCGAAACCGCGTGCCGTGCGGCGCCGCGCACCGGCGCCGGCCGTCGCCGCGCGCGCCACGCCACCGGCTCCGGCCACGCCGGTCAATGCGGCGACCGCGAAGAACAACGCATTCGATACCGCGCGCAGCAACCTTTTCACCACGGCCGGCACGACGTCGGACACGCTCAGCCACGACACCATCCAGGCGCTGCCCCAAGGCACCAATGCGCCGGTCGAAAAAATTCTGTTGCAAGCGCCGGGTGTGTCGCAGGATTCAGCGGCAAGCGGTTCGATCCATGTCCGCAACGATCACGCCAACGTGCAATTCCGCATCAATGGCGTCATGTTGCCCGACGGCGTCACCGGCTTCGGCAGCATTCTGGACCCGAGCCTGATCGGCAGCATGTCGCTGATCACCGGCGCGCTGCCGGCGGAATTCGGCATGCGCACGGTGGGCCTCGTCGACATCACCACGCGCAACGACATTTTCAATAATTCCGGCAGCGTCAGCCTTTACGGCGGCAGCCGCGGCACCTTCCAGCCGAGCTTCGAGTATGGCGGCACCTTCGGCAACACCTGCCCTTCGACCGCGCCAGCCGCGCACCAACTCCTCCGCAGCGCCGTTCGCCACCAAAGCAGCACCGTCGTCCTCGACGACCGACTGCTTCCCCGGCGTGCAGTACCTGTTTACCGGCCGCTATCTGCAAACCACGGAGGGCATCGAAAATCCGATCCCCAGCCTCAACGCCATTCACGACTTTTCCCAGCAGGCCAAAGGCTTCGCCTACATGTCGACCTTCGTCGACCCGGTGACGCGCCTGAGCCTGATCGCCGGTACGTCCACCAGCTGGTTCCAGATTCCCAACGTCCCCGGCCAGCCCGTCGGCTTGAACGGAAATCCGCCGGTGACCAGCGCGTTCGGAATCACGAATTTCAACTCGTCGACGCTCAACGAAAACCAGTATGAGAACACCCAGTTCGGCGTGCTCGCGCTGCAGCGTTCGGCCAACGGCTTTGACGGGCAATTGTCTTATTTCACGCGCTATAACTTCCTGCATTTCATGCCGGACCAGGTCGGCGATCTCTTGATCAACGGCATCGCCTCCGACATCACCCGCGAATCCTTCAGCAACGGCCTCCAGGGCGACGCATCCTACATCGTCAACGACGCACACACGCTGCGCGCCGGCTTCACCGTCAGCGGCGAACAGACCGCGGTCGGCAATCAATCGCTGGTCGAGCCGGTCGATCCCGATGGGCAATCCGATCGACGCGCCCTTTACGGTCACCGACAACGTTTCGAAAGCTCGGCTGGCTCGCCGGCGTCTACGTCCAGGACGAGTGGAAGCTCACCAACAACCTCAAACTCGATTACGGCCTGCGCTTCGACCAGATGTGGCAGTATATCGATGCCAATCAGCTCAGCCCGCGCGCCAGCCTGACCTACAAGCCGTTCGAGTTCACCACCTTCCATATCGGCTACGCGCGGTACTTCACGCCTCCGGTGCTGGTCGAGGCGGCGCCCGCCAACATCGCGCTGTTCGCGAACACGACCGGCGCTACCGGCCAGCGGCGGCACCGATCCGGTGCTGCCCGAGCGATCGCATTATTTCGATGCCGGTGTCGATCAAAAGATTCCATTCGGCTGCGCTTCGACCACCGCGCCCGACTGCAGCATGCTCGAACTCGGCGTCGACGCTTACTACAAGATCGCGCGCGACCTGCTCGACAACGGCACCTTCGGCCAGGCGCTGGTGCTCAGCGCCTTCAATTATGCGCAGGGCATCAGCGAGGGCGTCGAGTTCAGCGCCAAGTACCACAGCGGCAATTTCCAGGCTTACGGCAACCTCGCCGTCGGCCAGGAGAAGGCCACCAATGTCGTGTCAAACCAGTATCTGTTCGACAACGCTACGCCGCTCGCCGATCTCGGCGGTTTGACAGAACTGCAATATATCGACTCGCACTGGATCTATACCGACCACAATCAGTTCGTGACCGGCTCGGCCGGAGTGTCCTACCTCTGGTACGGCACCCGCTACTCGGCCGACATGATCTACGGTTCAGGCCTGCGCACCGGCGACGCCAATACTGGCAGCGAATCGCCTTACACGCAGTTCAATGTCGGCGCTTCGCACGACTTCGCCATGCCCGACGGCAAGCCCGCTCACAGTGCGCTTCGACGTCGTCAATCTATTCGACACGATCTACCAGATCAGAAGCGGCAGCGGCATCGGCGTATTCGCGCCGCAATATGGCCCGCGCCGCGGCTATTTCGTCGGCGTGTCGAAGAAAATCTAAATTCAGGAGTCGAGGAACTCACATTTGGAACGACGGCACATCCCAGGACGCGGAGGTTCCCTATGCAGTCATGCTTAGCGGCGCGCACAGGCCGTCGACTGTTTCTTTCTGCACCGCTGCTGCTGATCTTCATGTCGTTCGCTACGGGCGTCGCGCACGGGAAGGCGAGTCCGTTTGTTTCTCACGTAACTGTGCTCCCGCCTCACGAAGGACCTTCCCAACAAGGAAGCTTTGCTGGACGTGAGCGTGGATTTTATCGCGAGCCGCGCACGCGTAGGTGCCTCAGCCCGACAGAATTCGGAAATTAAATGTGTCCATTGTTCGGACGCCTTCGAGCCGCGGCATACCTTCAACGCGCCAACAACGAATCGAAGCCTAGGAAATACGCAATGCGAACTGAACGAAAGACGCGAACATCCAGCAAAATCGGCGTGTATTCGCGTCGTCGCCGACTCGCCTTCGCGTCCCTGGGCGCACTGTTCGTCGCCGCATCACTTGTGCACTCGGTCCGCGCACAGGCGCCTGCCGCGCAAGGTCCCGCTGCGCAAGTTCCCGCCACGCAGACTCTTTCTGCGCCCGCTCCTGCCCCATCAACGCCGGCTCAGCCTTCGCCGACCGCCGCGGCTCCTGTCCCGCAATCGCCATCACCGCAAATTCAGGCTCCCGCAGCACCGTCAGAGGCCGCGCCTCCGGCTCGCTCGGCCGAGCCCAGCGTCGCGCCAGCTCCGGCCTCCGGCGGCCGCTCGATCGGCGGCGACCTCTTGCCGCGGCAGCTGTCCTACACCCGCATGTTTTTGGACGCCGATTGGGTCGTCAAAGCAGTGATGATCGGGCTTGCCTTCGCCTCGCTCGTGACCTGGACGGTGTGGCTCGCCAAGACCTGGGAAATAGCGAGAGCGCGGCTGCAAGTGCGCCGCGACGTACGGATGCTGCTCGCAGCGCCGACGCTCGCCTACGCGCACCAGCAATTGCGCGACAGCAACACAGCCGCGGGACAATTAATGCAAGCCGCCGCACAGGAGATACACCTCTCCGCCAACGTGCGGGGCGACGGCCTGAAAGAGCGCATCTCCTGGCAGCTCGAGCGGCTTGAAATGGGCTTCAGCCGCAGGATGTCGCGCGGCACCGGTGTGCTGGCGACGATCGGCTCGACGGCACCGTTCGTCGGGTTGTTCGGCACCGTGTGGGGCATCATGAACAGCTTCATTGGCATTTCGAACGCGCACACCACCAATCTCGCGGTCGTAGCGCCGGGTATTGCGCAGGCGCTGATGGCAACCGCGATGGGATTGATCGCCGCCATTCCGGCGGTGATGATCTACAACGTGCTGGCGCGCCAGACCGCGCAATACCGCGCACTGCTTGGTGACGCCTCGGCGCAGGTCATGCGGCTCGTCAGCCGCGATCTCGACCGCGCCAGACTGCCGCTCGCCAAGCCGCCGAATAGACGGAGACGAACGCCATGGCCATTCGTCTCGATCACGGTGAGGACGAACTCACCGAAGTCCACGACATCAACGTCACGCCGTTCATTGACGTGATACTGGTTCTGCTGATCATCTTCATGGTCGCGGCGCCGCTCGCTACCGTGGACACGCCGGTCGATCTGCCCTCCTCCACGGCGCAGCCCCAGCCTCGGCCCGATAAGCCGATTTATGTGACGCTCAAGGCGGACGGCAGCATCACGCTTGGCGATGACCCGGTGGCGCGCAGCGCGCTGCCAGCCGCGCTCGACGGCGCGACCGGCTCCAACAAAGACAAACGCATTTTTCTGCGCGGCGATCGTGCGGTGCCCTATGGCGACGTCATGGGGCTGCTGAATGAACTGCGCGGCGCCGGCTACCTTAAAATCGCCCTGGTCGGACTCGAAGCACGCACCGCACAATGACATTCCGTCCGCACTCAGCTGGCTTGATGACGATCCGCACGCCCGGCGGCGCTGGATCATTTCCGGCGTCGCGGTGCTCTGCGGCTATGCTGCAATCGCCGCCGGTATTGCTTTTGTGGTGGCCGCAATCCGACCGCATCGGTGACGATTCGTCTGTCATTACCCTTGAGCTTGCGCCGATCGACAGCATTGCGGACGCCAAGCAGACCGACGTTGCACCCGCGCCCGAGGAAATGGTTGAGCAGAAAGAAACGCCGGTGCAGCCTGTAAAACAGCCGGAGCAGCCCAAGGTCGAAGAGCAACCGCCGCCCGAGCCGGCGCCATCGACCATCGCGCTGCCGGAGGAGAAAAAGCCGCCGCTCCAGGTCGAGGAGCAACGGCCGCCCGCACCGGTGACGGCGGCCCCGGTCAAAGGCGGCGCGCCGCGGATCGAGCCTTCCTGGGAGAGCCGACTGTTTCGCAAGCTGCAGCAGGCCAAGCGCTATCCGAGCGAGGCGCGGGCGCGCGGCGAGCAAGGCGTCGTGACGCTTACCTTCAGCATCGACCGCAACGGCCACGTTACATCGCGGCGCGTTATGCAAGGTTCAGGCTACACAGCACTGGACGACGAGGCGATGGCGCTTATCATGCGCGCCCAGCCAATGCCGGCGTTCCCACCGAGCATGTCTGAAGCGCAGCTCAGCCTAACGGTGCCGATCCGCTTCTCGCTACGGTAATATCATTGCAAACAGCTGCGACACCTCAGCGGCCCGTAGGCTGCATCTCAGAGCGAGTAAAAGTATTTCGTCGGCAGACACCATGCGAGGAAGAGCTGAATTATCGCAACGGATGTCCCTCATCGTGCACTTTTGGACTTGCGAGGGCTGCACAAACCGCTTCGACGCCATGGTCAAATTCGACCCGGCTACCGCGTGATCGCGCCGCGCCAACGGGCCTGACACGCGCAAACTCTCGATCGGCGTTTAAGTCGTCGCAAGACATTTGTGGATTCTCGGCCAGGTTGTGGCTAAGCAAGCTTAAAATCTTCCGTGCTTGCGCGTGCACTTTGCTTCCGCTGCCAGACCGGCTTCCAATGGACGCCGGTCGCCTCCATGGCCACATCCGTGCAGCCTTCCGAGGCCACCAATCCGAAAGGGCAAGCAGCCCGGTGGTGGTAGTGTCAAATGTGCGGACTTCACGCTTCACTGTGCTGCCCAGCATGTGCCGCACACAGGCGACCACCGTCTCCTTATGCACGTCCAGACTGGCGCAATGTGGATGTAGAACTTCCATGTCCCCTCCTAGCGCGCCGCCGGCTTGGAATCCCCGTTGAATGAACTCTAACAAACGTGCTCCCAGGTCGTTGTCGACCTTTGGCACAATCCGGGGTGCTCAGCGATTCCGGGTCCAACTAAAACACGGGGTCGTAGGCACCCACAGAAAAAACCGACCTCGGTGCCGACGACGCGCTGGTAGCGTTTCATTCCCCGTGGGTCGGCCATTTTGAAGGCAGCCAAACGCCACGGCAGAGTGCGAAAGTCCGCAGCCTGTGTTTCGGCATGCAAATTTGGGCGCTGATTGACAGCTGTTGCTATGCGCATTGTTCGAGAGCCCAACTTGGGCCGACCCGGACCTTCTATAGCGTACAATTTTTGATCGTTATCAGGTGCAAAGCCGACCATGGCGGATTCTCTTGACAAAATCGGCATAAATCGATAGAAGGGCACTGACTTAAGGTGTTTCGCGGCAGGATGCGTAAGGGCCTATCGGTGATAGGTTCGGTGGTGCGAAACCATCAGCGAGACAAGTAGCAGCTAGCGCTGCAACCTGGACATGGGTTCGGGCCAGTCGAAGCCGAAACGGTCTTTTCCGTTTCATGTTCCAAGCTTCGGACTTGCCGCCGTGTCTCCCCGACGAGATGAATGACGGCGAAGCCTCGAATTCGAGAGGATCACTGTCATGCCTACTTTAAACAACGCTGATCGGCTCGCCGAGCCGACGACAGCCGAACCGCCGCGTGGTGTCACGGCGATAAGCGGAGCCAAAGCGCCTGAAGACGAGACCACTCCACTACTCGGGATTATAAGCCGCAAGCGAGGCCGCAGGCGGGGGCACCAGCTTTCGCCTGAGCGCATGCAGATTGTCCTCGACAGCCTCAGGAAAAATCCCGTCCTATCCCATGCCGCCCGCTCAGCGGGTATTCACCCGAAAACAGTGGCGTATTGGATCAAGCGCAGCGAGGCCGGTGATGCCGGATACGACGTCGTGTCCGAAGGCATCGAATTGAGATTTCACGAACATTGCCAAATAGCCATTCAGGCGGCCCATGACCTTGTCGTCGGGCAGGCGTGGCGTATGGCAATGGGTGGGGTGATCTACAAGACCGACCCAGATCTTCTGGGTCTCGGTTGCCAAGGCCCAGATGCCTATCTGAGGGATGAGTACGGAAACCCTATTCCGGAGAGAATTTACCGACCGAATTTTAAAATGGTGCGGTATCTCTTGGCGTGGCGCTATCCGGAGAAATGGGGCAAGCATCCAAAGCGCAAGGTTCCGCATCATACTGGGGTACTTGTCGTCGGGCAAAACACCCAGAAGCCTAAAAATAGTTCGCCAGCAAGCGTCGCAGCAAGCGTCAAAGCCAGAAGGTGGAAAGCGTTTGCGAAGAAGATCGGTGATGCAAAGTCCTAGTAGTCTTTGTTTCGAACGGCGCTATCGAGCCGGCAATGTCAGATTCTAACGAATGAAGGAAGGTCACTCCTTACTGAGATCGCAGGGTCTCCCACCCAATGCTGCTTCGAGGCCGCCCCGACCGCGTCACCAAAGACGCCCGTCTGCGCGGGCAAAAAGGGCGTCAAGTGGCATGATCTTCATATTTAGGTTCCTGACGCGATGGATTAGGGTGCGGCTTCCGAAGATGACAATCGGTGAAAATCCTGCTGAAGTCATTCTGTAATGCACCGGATCGCGGCATCTCCAATTGCGCCGACGCAGCGATGCGCCGTCCTCTGCCAATCGGCCTCTCGCCTCTCACGCAATCCAAAAAGTTCGGCATTGCGAAACGGCGCGACCTTCGTCGAACTGCCTTGCAGTCTCATGCAAACTTGCCGTGCTGATTGCAGCGTATTTGGGCTGACGGTACAAAATACCGCAGGCGATCATCGCGTCGACCTCGTAGACTAGAGAGAGCCTAGCGGGTTATCATCTACCTCTGGCGAGACCGAACACCTTCCCTCGCAACCAGACAAGAGTCTTACCCATCCAATTGCCGACGCGTAGACGTTCTTTTGGAAACGGACTCTTTGCAGACAAGGCCTAAGCAGGGGCGATTGGTAACAGTCGCCTTGTTCCCTCTTAGTGTCTGCTGCCCGACCGTGTGCCTGTCGGCGCGCGGCGGCGGCGCCGACGCCAAGGGATAAAGAGCAGCATCCGGCCAGCGGGAATCCCAGCGCGAAATGTCGGCGCGAAATGTCGGAGCGAGAGAACGCCTGTGAGCCCTTCCACGCCAGGCGATGTCGACCGGGCCGTTGGCGATGACCCCGCAGCTCGCGTCGCCGGCGGCCGCCGACGTCAGCAGCGTGCCGCCCGATCGCCCAAGCTCCAGCGTTCGCCCCGATTCAGAATTACACCAAAAAGAACAATCGGCGCCGGCGGCCAGCAGCCGGCGCGAGCGGGTTAGTGTCTGCTGCCCGACCGTGTGCCTGTCGGCGCGCGGCGGCGGCGCCGACGCCAAGGGATAAAGAGCAGCATCCGGCCAGCGGGAATCCCAGCGCGAAATGTCGGCGCGAAATGTCGGAGCGAGAGAACGCCTGTGAGCCCTTCCACGCCAGGCGATGTCGACCGGGCCGTTGGCGATGACCCCGCAGCTCGCGTCGCCGGCGGCCGCCGACGTCAGCAGCGTGCCGCCCGATCGCCCAAGCTCCAGCGTTCGCCCCGATTCAGAATTACACCAAAAAGAACAATCGGCGCCGGCGGCCAGCAGCCGGCGCGAGCGGGTTAGTGTCTGCTGCCCGACCGTGTGCCTGTCGGCGCGCGGCGGCGGCGCCGACGCCAAGGGATAAAGAGCAGCATCCGGCCAGCGGGAATCCCAGCGCGAAATGTCGGCGCGAAATGTCGGAGCGAGAGAACGCCTGTGAGCCCTTCCACGCCAGGCGATGTCGACCGGGCCGTTGGCGATGACCCCGCAGCTCGCGTCGCCGGCGGCCGCCGACGTCAGCAGCGTGCCGCCCGATCGCCCAAGCTCCAGCGTTCGCCCCGATTCAGAATTACACCAAAAAGAACAATCGGCGCCGGCGGCCAGCAGCCGGCGCGAGCGGGTTAGTGTCTGCTGCCCGACCGTGTGCCTGTCGGCGCGCGGCGGCGGCGCCGACGCCAAGGGATAAAGAGCAGCATCCGGCCAGCGGGAATCCCAGCGCGAAATGTCGGCGCGAAATGTCGGAGCGAGAGAACGCCTGTGAGCCCTTCCACGCCAGGCGATGTCGACCGGGCCGTTGGCGATGACCCCGCAGCTCGCGTCGCCGGCGGCCGCCGACGTCAGCAGCGTGCCGCCCGATCGCCCAAGCTCCAGCGTTCGCCCCGATTCAGAATTACACCAAAAAGAACAATCGGCGCCGGCGGCCAGCAGCCGGCGCGAGCGGGTTAGTGTCTGCTGCCCGACCGTGTGCCTGTCGGCGCGCGGCGGCGGCGCCGACGCCAAGGGATAAAGAGCAGCATCCGGCCAGCGGGAATCCCAGCGCGAAATGTCGGCGCGAAATGTCGGAGCGAGAGAACGCCTGTGAGTCATGCGGCGCGATCGGTCGAGCGGGGGTCGATCGAGACTCGACCCCGTAGCTGAGCAGCACCACCTGATATTCACGAAAAAGAAATTCGCCGCCGCCCGCGATCGCGCCGCGCCTCTCGCGCGCGAGGATAAGCGACCCACAAGGTTAACGGGGGCCCATGCGGCGCGATCGGTCGAGCGGGGGTCGATCGAACTCGACCCCGTAGCTGAGCAGCACCACCTGATATTCACGAAAAAGAAATTCGCCGCCGCCCGCGATCGCGCCGCGCCTCTCGCGCGCGAGGATAAGCGACCCACAAGGTTAACGGGGGGCACGAAAGAAAAAAGACTGGCATGTCGAGGAGCGGAGCTACGGCTCATTCTACCGATCAATCTCCCTACCATTTGAGCCAGAAGACGGAGCCGTCGCCGCTCATTTCGACAAGGGCGTGCTTCATCTCACGATCAAGAAGCCCGCGAAGGCCATAAAGACCACTAAAACAATCGCTATCAAGACAGGTGCCCCACCCACGACTGGGAGTGCACCGAGGAAGGCTGCTTAAACCCGGAACCATTCAAATCGGGGTGAAGTGTAGCGCGAGTAAATGCTACGTTCCATCCCGAAGTTGGAAGCCCCAGCCCCAAGCCCCCCAGCCCCGGCTGGGGCTTTTCGACGCTGTGTCGAGCACCAATGACGGGCGCGTTATTAATCGGTCGAAGATGATCCAGAGGAAGCTTTGTATTGGGCTACCCTGATGAATCCGAGCGGTGGAAGCGGTCAAAATTGCTCAGACTGCCTCCTCCGAATGAGAAAGCCTGCAAGCGAGGGGAGTACGAACGGAGCCCTGCATGGAATGGTTTATCCGACGCCAAAACGTTCGGCTTTATCATCGTCTCCTAGAGCATGTGACTGACGAATCAGATCGACAGAAAATACTCCATCTGCTTGCCGAAGAGCGGCTGAAGCAAAAAGATGCGGGCGATGAAATTGGATTGGCTTAGTAGGGAAGAGTATTCGCTCAGCGCATATTAGAGGACGGTCATGGCTATTTGCAGCCCGTATTTACTAAGGCCTCTCCGAACCTTTCGGCAGGCTTGTAGTGACATCTCGGCATCGCATCCAATTGATACCTGCCGGAATGGGTGTGGACGCTAATGTCGGGAAATGTGCGGTGTACGGCTATACCCTTGCTATCAAAAACAAAGGACGTCCACCGAAACCATGGCGATGGGAAATATACGCAGCAGGGAAGAACAAGCCAGTGCGACTATCCGAATATTTCGAAACGATGTCCGAAGCTATTCGTACCGGCAACGCGGCTTGGCAACGCTTCGAACCAACCGAGTCTCAATATTGAAGGCAAGCAGCGGCGCACGGTGAACCGCGAAGATCGCGCCAATGCGACTGAGCTACGACAATCGGCATATGAGTTCGGCGCCCAGCGGTCATAGTCGGCGCGATTAACCCCAGCCCATTAATGGGACAGCCGTTTCGTTGGGCGTCTACGCTGCCCCAGAAAAGGAAAACTCAACGCCGAAATGCGTCGGCGTTCGCCACGCCACGTGGCAGACGCGAAAGTTATGGCCGCGATCTAGCGTCATCTCAAAAAATGTTAGGAATCGCCACGGTATTCGGCAGTTCAAGATGCGCGCCGAGGGATGAAATGTCCAGTACGACGCAGTTGTGAGCAGATGGAGGGCGGCCCGCGATTACCTTCGCGGTGATACACACGGGCGTGCGTGGAACTCTTCTACGTTCCTGCATGGTCGCCATCGTGCGGCCAATTGATTGCGGAATTGTGCACGTTGACGCGAACAAATCCAGCAATTTCCAAGGGTAGAGCTTCGGGTAGCGACTGTGTCGCAGCTTCAAGTCGCTGATCGTTGCGCGAGAAGGTGATCGATGTGTCGCCACGCCTCAGTAAGAGCACCCTGTCGCTCCAAGTGCGTGCCGGTCGAGGCGATCCGCTTATGCTTGGAATCGAAAATCGTGACCTGATAATGGTCGTCGCTCTTGTGGTGCAGTACAAGTTCGTATCCATGATAACTATGTGCGCCCGCCTCGGGCGATGCTTGAGGTGAGCAAGCACCTCAGTATTGCGCCCCAACGCAAGAATCTCTTGACCATCAGCACCCGCAATTTCATCCTTGAGGATGAGCTCGATAAGGCACGCAGAGCGTGGAAGGAATATCAATCAACCCGCCGACGCGATGCAATATACCCATATCTTGCGGCGGTCTTCAAAAATAGTTCGTCGGTGGAAAGAGCAGGACGTAGTCGATACCAAAACGCATCTGGCGCTGAAGAAGGCTGTGGGTGGCAATAAGGTTCGGAATCGCGAACCATTTGGTGTAGTCATTTTCAGCCGCTCTGATCCAAGTAAGGTGGATACAAGGACCAGATCAAAGTGGGCACGGGCCCTGCGCTACGCCGAGCAGTTTAAGCCGAAGGCCGACGGCCTGGCCAGATTTATCAAACGGCAAGGCGGCATCAATGAGTGTGCCGCGCGGTTCTCGAAGCGCGTCAAGCCTCTTGGAAACAAGGAACTGCGTGGAGCTTCGTCAGCATGCGGTGAGGACCGCAGGCAAGATCAGGCGGCCTGACGGGCACGCGTTTGCAAAGGTCGCCAGTTCCAAGGCAGCAGTTCGTCGATCCGTTGGACTGGATGCTCGGCAATGCGGGCCAGCACATCTGTCAGCCAAGCCTGCGGATCGACGTCGTTCATTTTGGCCGTGACGATGAGGCTGTACATAGCCGCTGCACGGCGTCCACCGCGATCGGAGCCCGCGAATAACCACGACTTTCTGCCGAGGGCGATACCGCGCAGGGCGCGTTCCGCCGCATTGTTTGACAAGCAGATGCGGCCGTCATCGAGGAAACGAGTAAATGCGGGCCAGCGTTTGAGCATGTAGCCCATGGCTTTGGCGACATCGTTGCTAGGCGACAGCTTGGCGCGTTGCTCATGCATCCAGCTTTCCAGATCCGCGACCAAAGGAGCACTGACTTCCTGCCGGACAGCCCGCCGCTGCTCGGCACGCTGGCCATTGATCGTGCGCTCGATCTCGAACAGGGCATCGATCCGCCGGACTGCCTCAACGGCCAATGGCGAGATTGCCGCTGGCGTTTTGCCCTGCGCTTTGCGACGGGCATTCTCGGCCACGTCCGCCATGACGAAGAACGGGCGCCGGGCATGGACCCAACAGGCCGCTTCCAGGATCGGCCCCGGCTTGCGATCGGCTTCATAGAGCTTGTTGTAGCCGCCGTAAGCGTCAGCCTGGAAAATCCCAGCGTAGTTGGCCAGATGCGCCTGGGGATGCTCGCCCGCCCGGTCGCGCGAGTAATAGAACATCGCCGCCGGCGGCGCGGGGCCGCCGAATGGTCGATCGTCGCGCACGTAAACCCAGCATCGCCCGAGGTTGGTCTTGCCTTTGGCCAGGACCGGCACGGTGGTGTCGTCGCCATGCAACCGTTCAGCCGCGAAGACATGCGCTTCGATCCGCCTGAGGATCGGTTCCAGCACCGCGCAGCCGGCTCCGACCTGGTCGGCCAAGGTCGACAGGCTGAGCGGTACGCCCTCCTTGGCATAGCGTTCGGCCTGGCGATTGAGCGGCTGATGCTGCCCGAACTTCTCGAACAGGATCATCGCCAGCAGACTGGGACCGGCCCAGCCCCTGGCGATCACATGGAACGGCGCCGGCGCCTGGCTGATCTTCTCGCAGTCACGGCAAGTGAACTTCTCGCGCACATGCTGGATCACCTTCCACTGGCGCGGAATCGATTCCAGCGTCTCGGTCACGGTCTCGCCCAGCTTGCGCAGCCGATTGCCGCCGCAGCAAAGACACGCGGTCGGTCCCGGTACGACCACCCGCTCTCGCGGCAAATGATCGGGGAACGGCTTGCGCGCGGGACGGTTGCGAGTGAAGGCCGCCACATTCGTGGTCTTGACCACCGCCATCTCGGCGGCGATCTCGTCCTCGGTGGCCGAGCTTTCCAGTTCCTCGAACTGCAACTCGATCTGATCGAGCAGCCGTGACGCGCGTTCCGAGCGAGGCCCGTAGAGTTGGCGCGTCAACTTCTCGATCCGCAGCTGCTGATGAGCGATCAGGGCTTGATCATCCGCGGCCTTGGCCTTCGCTACCGCAAGCTCCGCTTCGGCGTGCGCCGCTCGGGCGGCTTCGGCGATGCGTTCATCGCGCTCAGCGACTAGCGCCGCCTTCAGCGCTGCGATGTCGTTCGGAACTGCACCACGGCGAGAATCCATGCAACGAATAGAATCACAAATCTCGGCGGCTGACTCCTAAAAAATTAGAACCCCGGCCATTATCCCGCACGCTCCGGTCGGAAGCTATGAACCGGATTCCGCCAATCGATCCCGTCGAGCATGTAGGCAAGCTGCGAGGCCGAAATCGCCAGCACTCCGCCGCTCGGCGACGGCCAGATGAAGCGACCCTTCTCCAGCCTTTTGGCATAGAGCGACATACCCAAACCGTCATGCCAAAGAATCTTGATCAGGTTACCCCGGGCGCCTCTAAAAACGTACAAATCCCCGGCATGCGGGTCACGCTGCAATGCTTCCTGGACCTGAAGAGCAAGGCCGTTCATGCCGCGCCTCATATCGGTGCGCCCAACCGCCAGCCACACCCGTACGCCGGAAGGGACCGGGATCATCGTCGCTCCAATACGTCGAGTACACGTCGCAAGGCTTGCCGATCGAAGCCGCTGCCGACAGAGACACGGTATTTGCCGGCGACATCGATCTCGATCTTCTCCGTAACCGTCGGCGGCGGCCCAGCGACACCATCCGGCTCCGTGGCAATCACCACAGGCATCAATTGGGAGGCCGATGGATCGGACGACGCAGATGGACCATCGCGATAGCGCTTGCGCCAGCTAAACACCTGGTTCGCATTAACGTCGTATTGCCGGGCAACCACCGAGACCGACGCTCCCGGAGCAAACGACGCCCTAACAATCTCCCGCTTCAGCGCCTCAGGCCACGAGCGGTGCCGCCGCCGCTCCTTCGCACCTGTGTCCATAACTGGCTTTGTGGACACTTCCCGCCCTCACGACGCCAAGGATCACGTCATACTCGCCGATACGTCGTGATCCAGGAAGGCGGTCCTCGGCGGAGGCTAACGGAGCTTCGCGGTGATGCGCAGCTTTCGGAGCTCAGGCATATGAGTGTAGTGCCCCTAACAGACCGCACTGGACGCACGAGAGCCTGGGCCGACCAGAGCCAACTCGTCGATCTGTAGCGATTGAACCCAAGCGGTCAGTTTTCGTGCGGCCTCGGGTGATCTAATTCCGATCTGCATCTTGCGTCACGATTCCACGCAAAAGTCGCCCTAAAAGAGCGGCTCCGGTTATTATGCGTTTTTGGTCGTCCCAGACCAAAATTAGATCGTTGTCGATGACATCATCTTCAGGATGTTCGGCTTTTACCTTCATGCGACCGATCACGCTGCCTAAAGGCATACTCATGTCCGTCACGATGATTGGGCGATGCCAATAGAACTCCGGGGCAACCGTTGCGTTGAAAAGTAAATCGCGCAGAAAGTGGTGCGCATCCAATACGAATGATGGCCGCCCTGAGGTATCGGTAATGATGACCCATTTTTTCCCGGAGGCATTTATGCGCCGCAAGAACGGGTCGTCTGGCGAGCATTCGAATTTCGGCAGCACAGGCCGCTCGTTATCGATGGCAAGGGTGATTATGCTGAGCGGGTCAACCAATTCCCCCTCATCCACCACAAGGATGTCGTCGAGGTCAAGAAAGTTTAGCGCGCCGATAGCCTCCAAGTGTCCAACGTCCGCGCCCGCAGCTCCCGCATGCCTGGTGATAAGCGCTCGAAAGTCTCGCTCCCGCAGAAAGGTGATCCCTTCCGGTCCGAGCCACCAATTGAGAATAATCGCTGTCGGCTTCGCTATCGGAAAGAGTCCCGCCCGGTACACATTCAGCAGTGGCGTGAGCCGCGCCGCCATGCGCAGCGCATTTCGGGAAAAATAAGCTTGCGGAATAATTTCGCCGAACAGCGTGATGACGATCGTCGAGAACGCAAACGCTCCAATGCCGGCGAGGACGGAATCCGACAGCAGCGTGAGAAGCACGTTGATCGTAACATTACCCCACAGGACCGTAGCCAAGGTGAGGTTTGAATCCTTGCGCAAAGCGAGCAATCCGGAGGCATCACTGTTGCCTCCTGCCGCCTCGACCTCCAGTCGCAATTTGCTGATGCTGAAAATTGCCAGATTGGGACCTGAAAAAATAGCAGATTGAGCGATGCACAGCGCGATGCCAGTCCAAACGAAAACATTCGCCAGCGATAATGAGTCCCATAGCGATGCAGGCATTTAGTTCAGTCCGAACCGTCGAATGAACCATGTCTTCACAAAGTGTGTCAGGACGACATAGCTCATCAGAATAAGACAGAGCGCGATCCAATATGCATGAGGCAACGGGACAAAGCCCAGAAACCCGCCGAGCCAGGTGAACGGCAGGGCGATCCCTATCGCGGCGATGATAATGGTCGTCGTGATGAGCGCCGTGCTGGCGCGGCTTTCCAAAAACGGAATCTTCGCCGTACGAATGATATGGATGATGAGCGTCTGCGTGAGCAGAGATTTTACGAACCAGCCGGTTTGGAACAGCGCGGGATTGTTCCAGGCATTGAAGGCATAAAGCATCAGGAAATACGTGATATAGTCGAAGATCGAGCTGATCGGGCCGATGAACAGCACGAATTTCGCGATGTTGCCGATGTCCCATCGCCGTGGCACCGCCAAGTAGTCGGCGTCCACATTGTCTGTCGGGATGGTGGTCTGTGAGAAGTCGTAAAGCAGGTTATTGGTGAGTACCTGGATGGCCGTCATCGGCAGGAACGGCAGGAAGATACTGGCACCGAGCACGCTGAACATGTTGCCGAAATTGGAGCTCGCGCCCATCTTGATATATTTGGTGATGTTCCCGAAGACCTTTCGGCCCTCGATGACGCCATCACCGAGCACCGCCAGGCTCTTCTCGAGCAATATAATATCGGCGGAGTCCTTGGCGATATCGACGGCGCTGTCCACCGATATGCCGACGTCCGCGGCCTTCAGGGCCGGTCCATCATTAATACCATCACCGAGAAACCCGACGACGTGGCCCCTGCGGTGTAGGGCATCGATGATTGCCGCCTTCTGAGATGGCGAAACCTTGGCGAACACGGCCGTCGTCTCGGCTAGGCTTGCCAATTGGTCCGGCGACATCGCTGCAATCTCGCTGCCGAGAATAATGCGGTCCACCGGCAGGCCGACTTCGTGACAGATCTTGCGCGTGACGATATCGTTATCGCCGGTCAGGATCTTAACCGCCACGCCCCTGGCCTTAAGCGTCGCGAGTGCGACGGCGCAGGTCTCTTTCGGAGGATCGAGAAAGGCGATGTAGCCGAGCAGCGTGAGATCGGCCTCATCGGCGACTGAATACGTCGTCTGCGTCGGCGGCATCTCCTTGTAAGCGACCGCGACGACGCGAAACCCATCGGCGTTGAGCTTCGCAGTCGTATCCATCGCCGCAGTGAAGTGGCTGGTATCCAGGGGCCCGGTCTCGTCGCCGATCGCATAGTGCTTGCAAGTCGCGAACACTTCTTCGACTGCGCCCTTGCAGATGAGGATATGAACCCCGTCATTGCGCCCGAGAACGACTGACATCCGGCGCCGCTCGAAGTCGAACGGCATCTCGTCAATCTTTTGGAATCGGGCCTGCACCTTGAGGCCGGCCTCGAGCTCGACATGCTGCAGGACGGCGACGTCGAGCAAGTTCTTGAGACCAGACTGGTGGAAACTATTCAGATAGGCGTATTCGAGGACGCGCGTCGATTCGTCGCCCCTGATATCAAGGCAGCGCTTGAGAATGATGCGATCCTGCGTGAGCGTGCCGGTTTTGTCCGTGCACAACACGTCCATCGCCCCGAAGTTCTGGATTGAATTGAGGCGCTTGACGATGACCTTTCGGCCCGACATCGCCAGCGCGCCCTTGGCCAGATTGACCGTCACGATCATGGGCAGCATCTCCGGCGTGAGACCCACCGCTACGGCGACCGCGAACAGCAGTGCTTCGAGCCAATTGCCCTTGGTCAGGCCGTTGATCAGGAATACCAGAGGAGCCATCACCACGATGAAACCGAGCATCAACCAGGTAAACCGGATGATGCCCTTGTCGAAGCTCGTGAGCACCCGCTGCTTGGCAATTGCGCTCGCCACCAGGCCGAAGGCGGTGCGCGGGCCGGTGAGCGCGACGACGCCGCAGCCGATGCCGCTGACGACCGCGCTACCCATGAAGCAGATGTTGGGGAGATCAAACGGCGTCTCCGCCGTACCGACGTGGGCGGCAGCGAACTTCTCGAGCGGCATCGCCTCGCCGGTGAGCGTCGACTGGTTAATGAAGAGGTCCTTCGCCGAGATCAGCCTGAGATCGGCGGGGATCATGTCGCCCGCAGACAGCAAGACGATATCGCCGGGCACGAGCTGCTCGACCGGCACATCAACATGATCGTGTCCCTCGCCACAAGGCTGCCGACGCACGGTCGCAGTTATCGACACCATCCTCTGCAGCTTATCGGCGGCATTGTTGGAACGATGTTCCTGAATGAAGCTCAGCGAGATACTCAGTATCACCATGACGGCAATCACGATCGCGGCACGCTGGTCGCCCAGGAAGTAGGACGCAGTCGCGAGCGAGAGCAAAAGTAGATTCAATGGATTGATCGAGCGACCGATGAGTTCGCCGAGAATTGTATGTCGCGCCTGGTGAGCGACTTGATTCAATCCCGCCGAACGGAGCCGCTCTTCGACCTGGTCGGATGTGAGGCCGCCCGCCGTGCTTGAAAGTCGCTGCAATGCAGCGTCGGGCGAAAGACAAGCGACTTCGCCCAAGGCTTTTCCGCTTGCGGCCGACCCTTCGGGTGTGTTGGCTGAGGACTGCCCATGGGCAAGGATCGGCGTTATTGCTGTCAAGCTGGACTTATTCACGCAACCCTTGCCTCGCTGTCATTTCTTCGCCGAGATGATCTAGCGGGATTTTCCAATGTCCTGTGTCGCGTCTTTCAGTGCGCGCATCACGTCCTCGCGAGAGATCATTCCTACCAATTGACGATCGAGCTCGATAACAGGGAAGCTGCGGCACTTAAGGCTCACCATTAACTGGAGAACTCGCGTCAATGGTGCTGCCGGCTCGACATGCTCGACGGCTTCGGTCATCATTTCGCCGACCGCCCGCCGCATCAATTCGTCGTAATGGGGCACCATCTGACCGGTGGTGAAGGCAAAGGCCCGAAGGAAATCGAATTTTGTAACAATCCCCAACATCTTTCCCTCTTCCACTACTGGGAAAGAATTGAAATCGTGTCTTTCGAATAGCGCCTCCAGTTCACGCATGGTTGTCCGTCGCGTCACCGTCGTTACGGCACGCGTCATGTATTGATCCGCTGTGTCTTCGAGAAAACGATACATTATCAGGACTGCCGCCGGCCGCGGAAGTAGCCCTCGTTCGTAGTGTTGTTCTTGATACTGGCGGTGTCGCCTTCTTCCCTGGGGTTGGAATGATGCTCATGCTTCACCAATTTGTCGTCTTTCGACAATTCGGGCTTCCTCTTCAGACCGTGCTTGCTGCGACTAGCAGGCGGTACCGGTGGCATTTTGTTCGACATGATTCAAACTCCCGACGTTGGGATTTGCATGAAGATCCCTCCGTGGCCTACCCGGTATAAGTACACTGGGCGAGGGCATGCAGTAAGCAGCATTGGCCATCTCGTCGAGCGAAGCAATTGCATCGGAATCATTGTAAGGTTGCAGGACGAGTTTCGGCTCACACGGTAATAATTACACCAAGGACTCTGGATGCTTTGATCCAAGTCAATTACGTCTGATATAGGACGTAGTTAATTTCATTCATTGTCGCCAATGTTCGGTTAGACCTATTGAAGGAGACGATTCCATGTCCTTGGGACTGATTCTTGTCATCATCCTCGTCATTTTCCTCCTGGGTGGCTTCAGTGGCCGCTTCGGCGGCTACGGCTATGGCTACGGTCACGGCGGCATCGGGGTTATCGGCATCATCCTGATCATCCTCGTCGTTCTGGTTCTGATGGGGCGGCTTTGATCTGACCGGCGGAATATCGGATGAGCCCTCTTCCACTGTACCCGGAGATCCACTTCGTCGATCGCACCGGATGGTTGAGAGCGGCGGTACTCGGAGCCAACGATGGCATTCTCTCGACCGCGAGCTTGATCGTCGGCGTTGCCGCAGCCTCTACGACGCAGAATGCCGTCTTGATCGCGGGTGTCTCGGGGTTGATCGCTGGCGCCATGTCGATGGCCGCTGGCGAATATGTATCCGTGAGCTCGCAATCCGATTCCGAACGAGCGGATCTCGCGCGCGAGCGAAAGGAGTTGAGCGATGGTCCTGAATTTGAGCTCGATGAGCTTGCCGAAATCTACGTCAAGCGTGGTGTCGATCGGGACCTCGCGCGGCAAGTCGCCCAGCAACTGATGGCGAAAGACGCCTTAAGCGCCCACGCACACGATGAACTTGGGATTTCGGAGATCACAACCGCGCGTCCGGTGCAAGCCGCACTGACATCGGCCATATCGTTTTCTGTAGGTGCGGCCATGCCCTTGCTCATGGTGATCATATCGCCCGTGAATGCACTTGTTCCTATCGTATCTGCAGCGTCTTTGGGCTTTCTCGCCGTTCTGGGCGCTATAGGGGCCAAAGTAGGAGGTGCAAACGCCCTGCGCGGCACCTTCCGGGTGATATTCTGGGGCGCGCTGGCGATGGCTCTTACTTCCGGTATCGGTAACTTATTGGGCACGGTTGTCCGATAACATTCTGTGTGCTCATTGTAGGTCACTTCGCTGAGCACATGAAAATGACACCCGCTTTACTAAAACTTCCTTTGTCCCTCAAATGGCCTGCAGCCGGTTCCGTCGGTAGAAGCGTCGGTAAAGAATGCCTTGGCGGATTTGTAGGCGCGAACCAAGAAATTCGCTGAACTGAGCAAGAATGTAAGAGCGTCACGCGTAGCATCGTCATCGTCAATGACGTGGACCACGGGATTACTGGCCATCGGCGAGGTCCTCCGGATCGACGCCGCGAAGCGTAAAGCAAAAAATAGTTCCACCGCCCGGATTGGGCTTCACTGTAATCTGTCCGCCATGGGATTCGACGATGGTACGCGATATCGATAGCCCAATCCCCATGCCATGTTGTTTCGTGGTGACGAAAGGCTTGAAGAGTTGCGCCTCTATTTCTGGCGCGATGCCGCAACCTGTGTCGGCAACATTGATGACGACCATATTGTTCTCTGCTGGACTGGTAGAAACGGTCAGCTCGCGGCGTTCCGAGGTCTGCATTGCTTCGAGAGCGTTGCGCAGCAAATTGAGCAGGACTTGCTGAATTTGCACTTTGTCGACGAGAACAAGATCGACCGACGAGTCATGTCGCAGGTTCATTCGAACCAATTGATCCTTCGCGGCAATGAGGGCGAGAGCGCTGGCTTCTTCCACAAGCTTCTTAACGCTTTCGATCCGCTTCTCCGTTTCTCCACGCGAGACGAAGTCCCGCAGACGACGAATGATCTGCCCGGCCCGAATAGCCTGCTCGGCAGCTTTGTCCATCGCCGCCATAATTGTGGATGTGCGATCGTCAGCAATATTCTGCAGCAGCCGTTTCGATCCTTGGAGATAGTTCGCAATGGCCGAAAGCGGCTGGTTGAGCTCGTGCGCAAGAGCGGATGCCATCTCGCCCATGGTGCTCAGCCGTGAAATATGGAGAAGCTCCGATTGCACCTCATGGAGAAGCCGCTCGCGGTCCTGGCGCTGGGTCAAATCGCGCACAAAGCCGATGAATTGCCGTTTGCCTTCGAGCGCAACCTCACCCACCGATAGCTCCATTGGGAATGTGCTGCCGTCCTTTCGTTGCCCGACGACGATACGCCCGACGCCGATGATCTTTCGCTCCCCGGTGGTCAGATAATGATCTAAATAGCTGTCGTGCTCATGACGGTAAGGTGCAGGCATTAGCATGCTGACGTTCCGTCCTTGAACCTCATCGATGGCGAATCCGAAGAGGCGCTCCGCAGTTGCGCTAAGGGATTGGATTGCCCCCATCTCATCTATGACCACCATCGCGTCCGGGACAGTCTCCAGAATGGACTGAAGGTGAGAGTGGCTGATCGCAAGTTCCTCGTTCGCAACACGAAGCTGGCTTGCGGACCGTTGTTTTCTAAGAAGGAATGCACCCATTGACGCGCTTAGCATCGCCAAAACGGCCATCACCGCGGCGATCAACGTCGCCACGATGGTCTCGCGGCTGGCGCGTTGTTGGCGTTCGCCAAGAAGATTCAATTCCGCCTGTCTGAACTGTCCTAACCTCTCTTCGATGAGGGCGGTCAATTGTCGAGATCGGGCATTTCGCAAAATTTCGAGGGCATCGTTCGAATGTGCCGGGCCAAGCTCGACTACCTGCTTGAATTCGGCCAGTCTTGCTTCGACGATCGGGCGAAACTCATCAAGGAGCTGGACCCGATTTGGATTGTCGGAAATAAGGTGTCGCAACTCCTCAAGCAATTTGGGAACGTCACCTTGCGAGCGGTTGTAGCTGTCGAGATAATTGCTCTCTCCCGTCAGCAGATAACCGCGTTCCCCTGACTCGGCTTCAAGAATGCGTCTTTCAAGAGCGGAAACAGTGCGAAGGACTTCATTGGTATGCTCGACCCAGCCAAAGCTGTCTCTTTGCAGAGTTAGATTAACGGCTAATGCAATCGCGGCAACGGCAAACAGCCCCAACGCAATGGCGAGCGTAGCGGACGCTCGGCCCAGCAGGGCGAACTTCCACCCCGTTGACCGAAGCGTCCCAATTGCGGTTTCGCGAGGTGACATGCCGTCCACCCCATCAGCCAAATTGCCCTACCTTGTGCCGGATTGAAACTTGCATAGCGCTCGACCGCCGAGCAGACGATCGAACTCCCTCTTGGAAACGCCGTAGCACTCGCACGAGCGGCGGATCAGGCCGCGGCGGTCGATGATCGTGACATTGCCGCGTCGGTAGCGGATGAGGCCCGCCCGCTGCAGGCGCGCCCGCCGCAGCCGTAACGCCAGTCCGCTGCACCCCCAGCATCATGGCCAGGAACTCCTGCGTGAGCAGAAACTCATCCGATTGCATGCGGTCGTGCGTCATCAGCATCCAGCGGCAGCATCGTTGCTCGATGGAATGAAATTGATTGCACGCGGCCGACTGCGCGACCTGGTTGAAGAAGGCGTGGGCATAGTGAAGCATCACGGTTCGCATCGAAGCGCTTCGCGCCAATTCCTTCTTGAATAGCGATGCCTTCATTCTCAGGCCAACACCGGGAACCTGGATGTAAACGCTGGTGGGCGCCCTGTCGTCGCCCAACACGAGAGGCAAACCCACCACGCCCTCGTTGCCGATCGTCCCGACCTCGGCCGCCTGTCCGTTCGCCATGGTGTTCACCAGAGAGCCGACGCCAGTCTCGATGAAATAGACAAATCCGATGAGCCTATGAGCACGGTAGAGTGACCGCCGGTATTCCAGCGGCATACGGTGAAGATGCGGGCGAAGCCGCTGGTAATCCTTAGGCGGCAGCAAACCGAGCAACCGGTTGGCAGGCGGGTCCGCAGCCTTGCGGCTAGCCACTACGCCGCTGCTCCTCTCCGTCATGCCCTACCCGAGCCTCGGTTGCGCGTGGACGGGTGGTCGCTCTTCCGGAGCGTCGCTTCGGCGCCTCAGTTCCGCCTTGACCTTAGCCACTTCGTCGGACAGAAATTTCAGGATTCGTGATCGCTCGGTCGAATCCGTCGTTGCGCTGGCAAGCTTGCGATAGCGTTTAATATTTTCTCGCGTGACGAACCTGTCCATTGCATCCATTGCAGCCTCCAAAGGGGCTAGCGGACACCCACAATTACGCTGCGCCTTTTTAGCGGGCGCGGCAAGCTCAATGTCCGGTACCGGACATTTTACTCGACTTCGCCCGGCAATAAGCGCAGGTTGATTATAGTTGGCACGCTATAGTAGGGAACGCTGCGCTAGAGAGCATGCGTCGCGGCGGGTCTTTAGCCGGCATTTAGACCGACACACGCGCCCACCAAGTCTCTTGCTCAGAGACAGTACCGGGGCGAAACAAGAAAATATCTGTGTAACCGAGGCTTCGTCGCCACGGGTGGTTTGGCGCGTGTCCTGTGTCGGCTTGATGACAAAAAATAAAAGACTGGCGGCACAGCAAAAACGACCGGCACGGCAAACCCAATGTCCGGTATCGGACATGATTGATTTGGATCAATGTGGCTTGGCCGTTTCGGCTCGAAACTTATCTACGTTCGGGCGTCCAGGCAGCAAAGTCGGGGTACAGGAAGGGACGACAAATGACGATCGAATATTCGCCGTCCAGCACAGACTTGCCGGTGATTGGCATTCTTGAAAATCGCGATCGCCGTGCGGTCGCGACTTACGAGCGCGAGCTGATAAGACACAGGCGTACGGAAAGCGGTCTGCGCCAGGCACTCGCCCGAGACGAGGCTCTGCTTTGTCAACAGGACGAGCTGATCCAACAACAGACGGTCTTGAGCCAGGAGTCCGATCATCGCCTGCTGAACGGCCTGCAAATGATCGTGAGCCTGCTGTCGCTGCAAGGCAGAGCATCGAAAAGTGAAGAAGTCGCCGCGGAATTGGCTGCCGCGGCTGATCGCATTGCCACGATCGGGCGCATTCACCACCGACTTCACTCAAAGGATGCCGTCCAAACCTTTGCGCTCAAGGAATACCTTGAAGACCTTTGTCGCGATTTCTCAATAATGCTATTTGCGGACCGCCCGGAGCGAGTGATCGTGGTCGACGGGATCGAAATCACGCTGTCGGCAGCCACTGCCATCCCGCTTGGCTTCATTGCCAACGAACTGATCACGAACGCCGCTAAATACGGCACAGGCCGGATCACGGCCAGCTTGGAAGCCAATCAAGAAAAGGGTTACGCGCTGTCGGTGGCTAATGACGGGCCAGCTTTACCGAAGGGATTTGATCCAGCCGCCGGCAAAGGACTGGGAATGAGGATTATTCGATCTCTTGTCAAACAGATCAGCGGTGAATTGCAGATTGATCGAGGCGAAAAGAACCGGGGCCCGCAATTTACGGTGCTATTCTCTCGATAAGTCACAAAACTGCCGCGCAGAGAACGGTGGACCCAGCAAGGATCGTTGAAGTGAGCTTGACACCTAGAGACCGGAATTAGAGAACGGCGAGACCGATGGCGGCGGCGCAACGATGGCGACGACGATCGAGCCCAGCTGAACCTTGCCGTCTTCCAGCCGCGCCCTTGTCTACGTGAAGTGAACGGCTGGTGAAATTGACGCGACAGCGGAGTGAGCCACACCGGTAATTACGTTCACCTTGCCTCGCATATCCACAGCGCCTTCGCGCATCCTCGAGCGCCGCAAACTCGGCTACCGCATTTCCGAGCGGGGGCAGTTTGACGGGCTCAGTCCGTCCTTGGCGACAAGCGTCCGCATACGGCGAGGCATCTTTCAACAATTCTGCAACCGTCGTTTTGCCCCGCGTGCTATTGCAAATCCTTGCAAACGGCCAATTCGCCGGCCGGATCGCGAAAATCGACAAAAAACCATTGCGACACCGTGCGCGGCTTGCATGTCTGTGCCGGTGAAGTGGTCGTCGCGAGCCGCCAGCTCCAGCTTGGATCGATCCGCGCCGTTTGCTGCGTATAGGCGGCACCTGACGGCTCTTGCAGGGTGTTGAGTGAGAAATAGGTCCCGATACCCAGGAGGACGAATGCCACACATGCCACTAAAAATGCGCGCATGATCAATTCCTTCGCTTTCAGCGAAATTGCCACGCGGCGCGGCCCGGACAGCGCCTGATGCGACCCGGGTCGCGCAAAGCTAGCATAAAGAACTCGGATCAGGCGGCTTTGACCGCGATCTTTTTTTCCGCCTTCTGCGCTTCAGCGTTCTTGGGCAGCGACACCGAGAGTATGCCCTTCTTGAAGTTTGCCTCGATCTTGTCGCTGTCGACGCCGTCCGGCACCGCAAAGGTGCGCTCGAACGAGCCGAAGCTGCGCTCGCGCATATAATAGTCCTTCTTCTTTTCCTCCTTTTCGTCCTGCTTCTCGCCTTTGATGGTGAGAACGCCATTGGCGACCCTCACCTCGACGTTTTTCTCGTCCATGCCGGGTAGTTCGGCGGTAATCTCGTAGGCCTTGTCGGTTTCCGAGACATCGACCGCAGGCATCGCTGCGAAAGCGGGCTCGCCGCGCCGGAATGGGGCGACGTCGAATAAAGGGTTGCGGAACGGCGAGCGCCAGAAACCGCCGTCAAAATCGTCGAACAGGCGATCGACTTCGCGGCGAAGGCTCTCGAACGGCCGCCATACTGGCGCCAGGGCAGTCGCAGGTTTCTCGGTTTTCACAGGAACTTTGCTGGTGGGGTCGGCCATGACACTTCCTCCATTGAGGTTGAACCACGCGCATCTAAGCGCCAGCTCCGCGGCTCTACGTTGATCTGCATCAAGTCATGCCTGCGGCCGAACGTAGGCGCACCGCGATTGATGCAAATCAAGGAAAGTCGACGTGATCGGGATGACGTTTTTGTTTTAATCGGGCGTTTGCGGTCCTTCCGTTCTGCTCGCAGTTTCGGCGGACATCGAGGGGGGGACCCCGGCAAGCAAACGAGGTGCTCTCTTTCCATGTACGATCCCGCAGCACGCCCTTCTCCCAACTTGGCATTCCTGTGGCCGGCCTTTGCAGCCGCGGCGGCGGGCGATATGGCCAGTCTGGTCGCCAAGCAACTTGCCGAATTCGCCATCGGCGGCGCCGATGGCCAGTCGGCACGCGAGCCGACATGGGCGACCCCGCATATTGTTGCCCTTGAGCTGAAGACAGTCCGGCTCCGCGATTTCACGATCGGCGCCCGCGAACAGCCGCCGACATTGTTGTGCGCTCCATTTGCCTTGCATAGCGCGGCAGTTACGGACCTCGCGCCCGGGTACAGTCTCGTCACGGCCTTGCAACAGTCGGGCTTGCGGAGTCTTTTAGTAACCGACTGGCGCTCCGCGACCAAGAATATGCGCTTTCTCGGCATCGACGACTACCTCGCCGACCTCAATGTCCTCGTCGACGCGGTTGGTGCTCCGGTCGATCTGATCGGGCTATGCCAAGGCGGTTGGATGTCGCTGGTCTACGCCGCCCGGTTCCCGGGCAAGGTTCGCAAACTGGTCCTTGCCGGCGCTCCGATCGATGTCGCCGCCGCACCGTCCGCACTCTCGGCGCTCGCCGAGAGCTCGCCGCTGGCGATCTATCGTGAGCTCGTGCGGCTCGGCGACGGTCTCCTGCCCGGCAGGAGCGTGCTGAAATTCTGGGGATCGGACTCGGTCGGCGCCGAGGATATCGGACGTCTCCTGCAAACCGATCAGGCGATCGGCTCGCCTGGCTTCGCGCACCTCCAAACCGCATTCGAAACCTGGAATTCATTCACCGTCGATCTGCCCGGAGCGTTCTTTCTCGAGTGCGTGGAAAAGCTTTACAAGCACAACGAACTCGCGAGCGGTCGTTTTGCCGCCTTGGGCCAGACGATTGATCTCGCGTCGATCAAAATCCCGCTATTCCTGCTGGCGGCGCGCGATGATGAACTGGTGGCGCCGCAACAACTGTATGCGGTGGAGCGTCTGATTGGAACTCCGGCCCAAGATCTGCGCAAGGCGATCGCGCCATGCCGTCACATCGGCTTGTTCATTGGCAAAAGGACGCTGGAGGACGTTTGGCCGGGAATTGCGCGCTGGCTCCGCGAAGCGCCGGCAGACCGCGCAGCGATGGAGTGAGCCATGACATTCAAATCAATCATGGTCTGCGTCGATCTCGACGAGCAATCAGAAGTGCGGATCGGCGCTGCGGCGGAGCTGGCAAATCGATTCGATGCGGCGCTGATCGGTGTCGCCGGCTGGCCGCTGCGCAAATCCGGTTCGCTGGCCCATTCGGATACGGAATATCCTCCGACCGAAGAATATCTGCAGGTAAAAATTGCAGAGGAGCTTGAGCGGCTTGGCGAAATATTTCGGCGCTGTGCCGGATCGGCGCCGCGCAGCATTGAATGGCGCTCTTCACCTCATTTCCCAAATGAAGTGATCGCTGCGCAGGCCCGGGCGGCCGACCTCGTTATCATCGGGCGTGATCGGTTGCGGGGCGATGCTTTCCACACGTTCGCTCCGGGAGCCGTCATCTTGGCATGTGGCCGGCCAGTGTTGGTGTTGCCGAGCGGCATCAATAGACTCCGAGCCTCGCGCGTTCTGATCGCCTGGAAAGATACACGCGAGGCGCGCCGCGCGGTCTCTGATGCCCTGCCGCTGCTGAAGAATGCGGAGAACGTCACTATCGCGGCCATCGGCCCTCAAGACATCGAGGCGCAATTGCGCGAACAGGTCGATGACGTCGCCAACTACCTGCAGCGTCATGGGGTGAGGATGGGCGCAAAGGTGGCGACATCCACGCGCGAGGCCGACGCTCACGTTCTGCTTAGGCTGGCCGACGAGCGGAAGGCCGATTTGATCGTCGCCGGCGCCTATGGGCGCAGCCGACTGAGCGAATGGATATTCGGCGGCGTGACCCGCTCCCTTCTCACCGGCAGCAAGGTGCCCATCCTGTTCGCCAATTGACCGCGCGGCCGCCATGCTCGGCGCGTCTGTCCGACTGCTCGCGTGCGGACCGCCAGGTCATCAATCGATCCGCAGCCGTGCAAATACGGCGAGCTTGATCGAATCCATCGCCAGCGTGAACACCAGTGTTGTGCCGACGAGCATGCCGATGATCCACAGCGGCAGCGACGTCATCAGAATGCCGAAGGTGGCAAAAGCGCCCATCAGCGTGAGGTCACAGAGCGAAGCCAACGCCATGACCGGTGCCGGACGTGAGCGCCAGAGTCTGCCGCGTTCGCGGAGCACGTAGAGATTGCCCTGTCCGGCAAAACCCAACATCACGAAAGTCAGCGTCTGCATCTGTTGCGGGTTCAGGTCGATCGTGAACCAGCACAGGCTCAGGATTGCCAGCAGATAGAACAGCCTGAACGAGCCGAGCGGAATCGCAGCAAACATCAGATTGCGCACGCGCCACGCATTGGGATAGGGCGACGGGCGCGTGCGATCCGCCGCGCGGGCCATGGTGACGAAGTCGTTGGTGAGCATCGCCAGCGCCTGCAGAAAGGGCGTGAGAACTGCGTGGCCGGTCACGATCAACCCAAAACCGAGAACGAGTAGCGTGACGCATTTGTTGACGAGGATCATGAGGGTGAAGGTCAAGACTCGTTGAAACGCCGAGCGACCCTCGGTGATGCAGGCGACGATGCCGGACAGTCCCGGCTCACACAGCACCACCCCGGCCGCCGCCTTGGCCACATCGGTTGCGGTCGACACGGCAATGCCCATCTGCGCTTGGCGCAGCGCAGGCGCGTCATTGGCACCATCGCCGCACATGCCGACAGCGTGACCTTGGCGCTGGAACGCCTTGACCAACTGAAACTTCTGCTCGGGAAACACTCCAGCATAGACGGCATAATCGCCCGGGCCGACGCTTTCGGGGATGCTGCCCGGCGGACAGACTGGGCCGTCGAGCCCGATGCTCTGCGCCACGGCCGCGGCCGTCGTCGGCGCGTCGCCGGTGACCATGATGGGAACGACACCCAGCGAGCGCAACTCGGTCAGCAATTGTGCCGAATCCGGCCGAGGCGGATCGCCAAGAGCGATAAGGCCGATCAACTCGAGCGCACCGTCCGGACCGGCCGCTACGGCAAGCGTTCGATATCCGGCGCGATTGAGCGCCTCGAGCTGTTCAGTGGCTTCTGCGCTGATTGGCGCGAAGACGCTGACGGCCGCAGGCGCGCCTTTAATGATCCTGATCTCTCGGCCCTGATCGATCGCGATCGCCTCGGCCATCTTTGCGGTGGGATCGAATGGTTTAAAGCTCGCGGCTATTGGCGGCGCGCGGCCGCCGCCTTTGCGTTCGCCGGCGACCTTGCGGATCACCGAATCGATCAGATCCTGGCCGTCCGTGGAGCTCGCCAACGCGGCAAAGTCGAGAACGTCAGCCTCATCGTAACCAGGCTTGCGCGGCCGAACCTCACGCACCGACATTTCGTTCAACGTCAGCGTTCCGGTCTTGTCCGAGCACAGCACGTCGATGGTGGCCGCCTCGTGCAACGCCGACAGCCGGGTCAGCAACACGCCCTTGGCCGCGAGCGTCCTGGCGCCCAGCGCGGCCGCCAAGGTGAATGTGGCCGGCAACGCGACCGGCACGGCCGACAACATTGCGGTCAGCACAAGCAAGGTGATTTCCTGCAGGCTGATGTTGCGCACGACCGCATAGACGACAATGCCGACGACCACCGCGAAATTGATAACGGTCAGGTTGCGGACAACGGCCAGCACGGCCTTTTGCTCTGCGCTTTCGACGTGGGCGGTGCTGACGAGTTCGGCGGTTCGGCCGAAATAGGTTCGCGTGCCGGTCGCCACCACTCTGGCGTCAGCCTCGCCGCGGCGGACGAGGCCGCCCGCAAAGGTCGTCTTGCCGCTCTCCACCTCCACCGGCATCGACTCGCCGGTTAGCATCGACTGATCGACCAACAGCGAGCCGCGCAGCAGGATGATGTCGGCTGGCACCACGCCGCCGATCGAAACCTGTACGATATCGCCGGGGACAAGATCGGCCGCCGGAAGATCGATCCAAACGCCATCGCGCTTGACGCGTGATTGCAACGCCAGCTGTCGCCTGAGCAACGCCAGCGCGGTACTCGCGCGGCTTTCCTGAAACACGCCGAGCGCCACGTTTAGGATCAGAAGCGCAGCAACCAGTCCGCCGGTGAGGCGCTGACCGATGGCGATTTGCAGGACGATCGTCGCTTCCAGCATCCAGGGTACGGGCGCCCAGAAATGCCGCGCCACCCGGACCAGAGGATGGACGTGCTCCTCCACGACGGCGTTGGGGCCGAATTCGGCACGCCGGCGAACCGCCTCCGCCGAGGACAAGCCGGTTAACTGAGATTCGCCGCTGGTCGCCGTGGCTTCGGCCTGGAGGATCATGACCGGGCGTAGCCGCCTTGATCTGCATCAACGCGACCGCAGGCCGCTCCGACCATACGGATTGAGAGGCGCTTCAACGCCAATGGTTTTCGCAAGAGGAGCATCCAAATGGCCACACGCCGCCAAGTCAATGTTGGCATACTTTCGACCGTTGCGGCTACCGTGACCGCCACAAAGAGCTTTGCGCAGAGCCCTCAGTCGATTGCTTTGCCCCCGCCATCCATGGAAGGCGGGAAGTCGCTGATGCAGTCGCTGAAAGCGCGGCAGTCAATTCGCGAATATGCGGACCGGGCACTGACCAACGAGGATCTTTCCAACGTCCTGTGGGCCGCCTGGGGCGTCAATCGCACAAAAAACGATGGCCGCACAGCACCGCGCTGGCGCGACGCCTATCTCCTGGACATTTACGTCATCCGGGCCGATGGCGTCTGGCTCTATGAGCCCAAGACCCACCGGCTCGTCTTCCACATGGCCGGCGATCTCAGAGGCCAGACGACAACCGGGCAGCCCTTCGTTGCAACCGCGCCGGTCAATCTCGCTTACGCCGTCGACACCGCAAAGATCAAAGGCGAGTCCGATAGCGATAAATATGCGACCGTCGGCGCCACTGCCGGCGTGACCGGACAGAACGTCTATCTTTACTGCGCTTCGGCCGGGCTCGCGACGGTATTCCGGGAGAGCGTCCCGCCAGCGCTGGCCAAGGCCTTGCAACTTCCTGCAGGACAGATCATCCAATTTGCGCAGTCGATTGGCTACCCGAAGAGCTAAGACTGCGGCAACGGCGTTTATTCCTGGTCACGACTACATTTGATCCAGATCAATGCTGAAGCGACTTCTCGGTTTTTAAATTTGAAAGTTGTTTTCGCGCGATTCAAGGAGTGGGTGTTATGACAAAAAATCCCAAAATGAACGGACGGAGACTTCCGCGCTGAGCTCGATGCCAGCGGAGTTCGCGGCGGCGGGGCGGAAACGTTTCGAGGACTTCACCAAAGCGCAGACCGAGCTGATCGAGAAGCTTCGGGAATCGAATCGGCAGTGGATTGAGCGCGTACAATCGGAGGCAAATTTGGTATCCGAATTTGCTTCTAAATTATCGGCAGCGCGTTCGATCCCTGACGCGATGTCTGCCTGTCAGGAATGGACGAGTCGGCGGTTCGAGATGATGGCTGACGACGGCAAGCATCTCCTTGCCGATACGCAAAAGTTCATGGAGACGAGCGCGCGGCTTTTATCGAAGGGCTGGTGGTCCGACCGGCCAGGCGCGGGCACATAGAGATCGGGCGCTCTGCCCGCCGGGAGTCATACTGCGCGTCCGCGCTTGGGACGCGGCAGCGTTTACAACTCTCGCCGGGTGCTTGAATTTGAATCGCTCGGGAAGCAATGCCGAAAAGAAAAATGCCTGTAGGGAGGCCGCAATGGAAATCAGAGCGACTGTTCAGGTGCGCCCGGACGTTCCTGCCGAGGAGCGTACATCCCATGATCTCATGATGCGAATTCTGAAGTTGCGTTGGATGGGGATGGAGAGTGAGGCCAATCGAATGGAGCTTGCTCTGCGCAGCGCAGATCCGCCATGTACTCTACTCGCCGGCCCATTCGACACCGATTAGAGTGTTCTACTGCATTCGCACATAGGCGCCCGGTGCGTCGGACAGCGGCGGGTAGCCCGCCTGCGGCGCGCCCATCGGCGGTGTTCCGCCGGGAGGCCCTGAGCGTTCGCTGAGCCAGGCAGTCCATTCTGGCCACCACGATCCGTCCTTTCGCCGGGCCTCGGCCACATATCGTTCCGGATCGAGATAGTGCTGGTTTGCTTGTTTGGTTCTGACGCGGAAGCTGCGTCCCGGATGGCCGGGTTCCGACACGATGCCGGCATTATGGCCGCCGCTGGCGAGAAGGTAGGTCACTTCGCTCTCGAGCTGCAGATTGATTTTATATGTCGATTTCCAGGGCGCGACATGATCGCGCTCGGTGCCGACGACGAACACCGGCACGCCAATGTCCTCAAGCGCGATTGGCTTGCCACCCGCCAAGCAACGGCCTTCCGCCAAGTCGTTGTCGAGGAACAGCCGGCGCAGATATTCAGAGTGCATCCGATATGGCATGCGGGTCGCATCCGCGTTCCAGGCCATCAGGTCGGTCATCGGTTCACGCTCGCCGAGCAGATAGTCGTGAACCAAGCGCGACCAGACGAGGTCATTCGACCGCAGCATTTCGAAGGCGCCAGCCATCTGCCGGCTGTCGAGGAAGCCCTGCTCCCACATCATGTCTTCCAGGAATGAAACCTGGCTTTCGTCGGTGAACAGCATCAATTCGCCAGCCTCGGTGAAATCAGTCTGCGCGGCGAGCAGCGTCAGCGTCGCGATCCGGCTGTCGCGGTCGCGCGCCATGGCCGCGGCCGCGATCGAGAGCAGTGTGCCGCCGAGGCAATAGCCGGCCGCATGCACTTTGCGGTTCGGCACGATGCGGCCGATGGCGTCGAGCGCGTCCATGATGCCGAGCACCCGGTAATCGTCCATGCCGAGATCGCGGTCGTCCGGCCCGGGATTTTTCCAGGAGATCATGAAGACCGTGAAGCCTTGCTCGGTCAGGTACCTGATCAGCGAATTATGCTGCGACAAATCGAGGATGTAATATTTCATGATCCAGGCGGGCACGATAAGGATCGGCTCCGGTCTCACCTCTTGCATCGCGGGCGCGTATTGAATCAACTCGATCAGGCGATTGCGAAAAACCACCTTACCGGGGGTTATCGCGACATCGCGGCCGACCTTGAATTGCTCCGTCCCAACGGGCTTCCTGCCGCCGAGCACGCGTTCGTAATCCGCAAAAAAATTCTGCGCGCCGCGCACCAGATTGAATCCGCCGGTGCTTATTGTGCGCCACAAGATTTCCGGATTGGTCAGCGGGAAATTCGACGGCGCGGTCATGTCAAGAAGCTGTCGCGCGGCGAATTCCACCATGTCCTCGTGATGTTTTGATACTCCGCGCAACCCGGTCGTGGCATTGTGCCACCACTGCTGTTGCAGCAGAAAGCTCTGATAGATGAAGTTAAAAGGCCATTGCCGCCACTTTTCATCGCGGAAGCGACGATCCTGCGGCAGCGGCTTGATGCAAAGTTCCGCGTTTGGGCCTTCGGCGGCATACCGAAGGGCATAGTTGCCGAAGCGCATAGCCTTGCGGAACGCCTTATCCGCAAGCTGCATGCGTTTGCCGGGTGCGGCGGCAAGATGTGTCTCCCAATCCCAGTAGGCTTGGGCGAGCGCGGCCGGCGACAACCCTCCGGTCATGCGTGCCATAGCAGCGTGAAGCGTGCGATCGGCGACATCGGCGAACGCGGTGACGCTATAGGAGTCGCGCTCGTCCGCCTCGATCCCAGGGTTCTGGGCCCCTGCCTCCATCTGCGGCCGATCGGCCGTTATCGGCGCTACAGCTGAGATTTCGGCTGGTGCCACTGGCTCATCCGTCACCGTTATCTGCCGCAGAACGCGTCCACGCACAGGTACCGTCATGGGAATAGCTCCGCATGTTTACAAAGACGCGACGATGCGACGTTTCGCAACGAGCCGTCAAAACGAGACTACTCAACCGATGGGAATTGATCTGCGCCGAGCCCGGAGCGGTTCAATGAACGACTTGTCTGTCGTTATTCTGGCCTTTGGCTTCATCCTCCGCGGACGGAATGGCGATCCCCGACATCGGCTCGACCCAGACGAGATGATCATGAACCTCTTTGACGCCGGTGACATTCTCGGCAGCAACAATGAGCCCCTTGCGTTCGCGCTCGTCGGTGATGATGCCGGATAATTCGGCAACGCCATTATGGACCGCGACGTTGACGTTCGGCGCCCAATTTACATCGGCCAATGCCGCCAAAATCCGATCGCGAATTGTCCCGTCATCAGGCGCAGGTCCGTGGGTGTAGCGGGCTCGTTCGGTCATCGCGTCCATGAGATTGGCGCGGCTGACGATGCCTACCATGCGGCCATTGCGCAGTACCGGCAGCCGTTTGACATGGCGGCGTTCCATCAGCTCGACCACGGTTTCCAGCGAGTTGTCCTCGCTGACCGTCGCCGGATCGGGCGTCATCACTTCTTCGACCATTCGGCCGGTGGTGTGAACATATTCTGCGGCCAAACGCCCGGGACCAAGCAGGAATTCCAGCCATTTCGGCCGCTGCCGCTGCGTGCCGATCTCACCGCGCCTGAGAAAATCGCCTTCGGTCACGATGCCGATCAACGCGCCGGCGGCATCCACCACCGGCAGACCGCTGACCCTGTTGTGTAGCATCAGCTGCGCCGCTTCGAGCACCGATTGGCGAGCGTGAACAGAAATCACGTTGCGCGTCATCACATCGCGAACTTGCATCATCATGGTAATTCCTCCGTATCGAAATGATGTTCAGCTCACCAGCCGGTTCAAAGCGGCACGGTTGCGCAGCACGATGTGTCGCGAGGTCGGCAACTCGATCGCCGCGGAGCATTCCAGCGCAGTAAGGGTCCGCGACACCGTCTCGATGGTCAGGCCAAGGTAGTCGGCGATGTCCTGGCGCGACATCGGCAGCTCAACATCGTTATCAGCAGTCGTACGGCCTGCCATTTCCAGGAGAAATCCCGCAACGCGCTCCTGGGCGCTTTTGATCAGCAGCAGCACGCGGTCCTGCGCGCGGCGCAATTCGCGGCCGGTCAGCATGAAAAGCTCTCGCGCGATTGCTGGATCGCGCCCGGCGAGTGCATTGACCGCGCTACGTTTAATCACCAGCACCTTGCTGTCGGCAATCGCTTCCGCCGACATGGTGTGGTCGTCATCGAAACTCAGACCAAACACTTCGCCGGGCAGATAAAAGCCGCCGATCTGACGGCGACCGTCGCTCAAAGTTTTGTAAGTGCGCACGCAACCGCTCATCACCTTGTAGAGATAATCGGCGGGTTCGTTTTCACCAAAGATTTCGCAGTTACGCGCGTGCGACATGACGGCACCCATCAGATGCATCGTCTGCGCCAACGGCTCATCGGCGGTTTTGACGGACCCGGCGGATGCCGATGCGATACCGCGAGCGGACTTCGGTACGGGATGGAAAGCGTTATGACGGATTGTGGTCTGGGTAAGCATGCGACGTGCCTCCGAAGGTTTCGAAGGCATTGGTAGTTCCCCGTCGCGAGGTCAAAAATTCAGATGTTGTCCCTAAGTAATATCCCGGAGGATCGCCAAGACACCGCCAGACCCGCCGGGAAAGCGGCGATTTTTGCGGCCGGCCAACGCTTTGTAATTGCAGGCGAATGACCCAAACCATTGCCGCAACACGTCGGGTTGATCTTCGTCAATCGGTTTTTTTAGCTGAAGGCTAAGTTTGAGGCTTCCTGCAATTTTCGAAATCAGAGAGGGATGCCATGAGCTTCAACCGAAGAAACCTGCTGTTGGGCGGCAGCGGCGCCGCAGCTGCGCTGACACTTGCTGGTTCTGCAGTCGCACAGAATTCACCCGCCCAGTCCATTCCGGAGAAGCCGGCGGATACCAGCGGTGTGCCGAACAACGAGAAGAAAATTAACATCGCCACGCTTCGCGACCTGGAAACCCAGGCGCAGAAGGTGATGGCACCGTTTGGATATGCCTACGTGTCCGGCGGAGCCGGCGACGAATGGACGATGCGCGAGAACATGGCCGCGTTCGACCGCTGGGTCATCAACGCCGATTTTATGAACGGCACCGGTGGCGCCGATACGACGACAACAATTCTCGGCAATAAAGTTTCCTACCCGGTGATCACGGCACCGATGGGCAATCAGGGCTCGGTGCACGCGCAGGGTGACATTCCCAACGTCAAGGGGGCTGCAGCGGCGGGCACGTTGTATTGCGTCAGCTCGGTCGCCCAGCAAAGTGTCGAAACTCTCGCGGCCGCCAGTAGCGGGCCAAAGTGGTTCCAGCTGTACATTCCGCGCGATCGCGGCTTTGCACGCGAAATGCTCCAGCGCGCCAAGGCGGCAGGCTACAAGGCGATCATCATCACCGCCGACGTCGATGTCACCAGCAATCGCGAACGTTCGATGCGACTGCAGGGCGCGGCATTGCCCAACTTGAGCATGGGCAACGTACCGAAGACCGACGCCGGAAAAGGCGGCAACGCCATGGACATGAAGGGCAACATGTCATGGGACGACATAGAATTTGCACGCAAGGAGTCCGGGCTGCCGGTCATCATCAAGAGCATCCTGTCGCCAAAACAGGCGCAGCAGGGACTCTCACACGGCATTTCCGCCGTATGGTTGTCCAATCACGGCGGCCGACAGCTCGATAATTCCCCGGCACCCATGACGACCCTGCCAGCGGTTGCCGCTGCGGTGAAGGGACGAGTGCCGATCATCATCGATGGCGGCATTTTCCGCGGCCAGGATGTATTTCGTGCCTTGGCACTCGGCGCGAGCGCGGTCGCGATCGGGCGCCCTACCCTCTACGGCTCCGCACTCGGCGGCGCGCAGGGGGTCGAAACGGTCCACACGCATCTGAAGAACGAGCTCAATATGGTGATGCGGCTGGCCGGCACACCCGACATCAAGAGCATCAAGCGTGATTTTGTCGAGCGCGCCGAGGCGTTCCTTTCCGTCGGCATTGCGTCATAGCGCTCTGCGCGGGGGCGGGAAACCGCTCCTGCGGAGACATCGGGGGCGCTCCGCAGTGGTGCGCAAAGTCTCTTTCACATCGTGCTAGAGGAGCAGCAAATGGATCTAAAGGAAGCAATCTACTCGCGCCGGGCGACGCGGGAGTTCACGGCGGAGCCGGTCGACGAAAAAACAGTACGGGCGCTGATCGACGCGGCCGTGCAGGCGCCAAGCGCGGTGAATGCGCAGCCTTGGTCATTTTGCGTAATTCGCGATAAGGTGTTACTCGGCAGAATATCCCGCGAAGCCAAGGCGCAGATGCTCAAAAGCACTCCAATCGGTCTTATCTCGCATCATTTCACTCATATCCTAAACGATGAAAGCTTCAATATTTTCTATCAAGCACCTGTCCTCATCGTGATCTGCAGCGTGGCCGATATCCCCTGGGCGGTGGAAGATTGCGCGCTGGCCGCGGCAAATCTCATGCTGGCGGCGCGCGCTGCGGGACTTGGTAGTTGCTGGATCGGCTTCGCTCAAGGCTTTCTTGGCACGCCGGAAGGCAAGGCGGCGTTGAAGCTCCCGGCCGCCTATAAACCCGGGGCGCCCATCATTGTTGGCCATCCAAAGTCCGAGCCCGCGCCTGTTCCGCGCAAGGAGCCGGAGATCCGCTGGATCGATGCGTAAGCTTATAACGCGCATTGGATTTCATCTCGCGTTGCATTTGACGAGGATCAACATGTTAAGCTGCGAGTTGTCTATTCTCTCCAGCGCATTGGAGGCGCAACATGAACAAAATTACCATTCCTCACGACGCCGTTCTATTTGTCGGTGATGGCCAAAGAGCGCTCTTCCTGCGCAATGCCGGAGACGACAAATTTCCCAATCTGAAGACCGAGCGCGTCTTCAGCGATGACAATCCACCCACGCACGAACAAGGCACCGACCGGCCGGGTCGCAACGTCGAGAGTGGCGGTACCCATCGCCACAGCAGCGTCGAGCCAACCGACTGGCATGAAATCGAGAAGGAACGTTTTGCCGATCGTGTGGCGACGGCTTTGGAAAAGCTTGTGCGTGACAAAAATATAAGCAAGATCATCGTGGTCGCGCCGCCGCGCACGCTTGCCGAGTTGCGGCACGTGTTTCACGCCGACGTCAAGAAGCGCATTATCGCCGAGATCGACAAGGACCTAACCAAGCATCCGGTTTGGGAGATCGAAAAGCACATTTTGGCATGAGCCTGACGGACTTTGGGAAGACGAACTTGGGCAGGCTTGGCTGAGGAGCCTTTTGCATGCCGTACGTCAGCAATGAAAGCTTGCCGCCCTCGGTTCGCACTCATCTGCCGCCCCATGCGCAGGACATTTATCGCGAGGCGTTCAACCACGCCTGGGCCGCGCATGCCGGCGAAGGCCGGCAGGAAGAGGCCGCCCATCGCATTGCCTGGGCTGCCGTGAAGCGGTCCTACGTCAAGCTCGGCAACGATTGGGTAGCGCGCCGGTGAAATTCGCGTTTTTCGCGGACTGGCCGGACCGCCAGCCTTCCGGCGCATGCGGCCGGTACGGCGAGCAGCGGCGTGATCTCTTCTAGTGGTCTGATTCATTCGGACGATTCCCAAATTGTCCGAAGCAGTTCAAGCTCTCATCATGAGAGCAGGAATTGTCGTGAACGTTACCCAAGCGGATCGCCGACGGCTTGAGGCGATCATCTCGGATCGCAGCGCGCCGCAAAAGCACGTATGGCGGGCCAACATCGTCCTCGCGACGGCCGACGGCTGCGGCACCGCCGAGATCATGCGCCGATCGGGCAAGTCGAAGCCCGTGGTGTGGCGATGGCAGGCGCGGTTCATGGCGGAGGGCGTTGCAGGGCTCACGCGCGACAAGACGCGCAAGCCCGGCAAACAGCCACTTCCGACAACCACTGTGAAGAGGGTGGTTGAGCTGACACTGGGGCCGCCGCCGGGAGAAGCAACCCACTGGACCGGCCGGATGCTGGCGAAGGCTGCGGGAGTGAGCCTGCGTTCGGTGCAACGTATCCTTGAAGCCAACCAACTCGCGCCGCACCGCATCCGCACGTTCAAGCTGTCGACGGACCCGAAATTCGTCGAGAAATTCACGGATGTCGTCGGCCTCTACGTCGATCCTCCCGCCCATGCGGTGGTTCTCTCGGTCGACGAGAAAAGCCAAATCCAAGCGCTCGACCGTACCCAGCCGGGGCTGCCAATGAAGCCGGGCCGTGCCGGGACGATGACGCACGACTACAAACGTCACGGCACCACCACGCTGTTCGCAGCCCTCAACATCCTCGATGGCACTGTCATTGGCCGTAACATGCAGCGCCATCGCCACCAAGAGTTCATCCGCTTCCTCAATACGATCGAGGCGCAGGTCCCCGTCGAAAAGTCGATCCACGCCGTCGTCGACAACTATGCGACGCATAAGCATCCAAGGGTGCGCCAATGGCTGGCGCGGCATCCCCGCTGGATGTTCCACTTCACCCCGACCTCAGCATCCTGGCTCAATGCCGTCGAGGGATTCTTTGCCAAACTCACGCGCCAGCGCCTGCAGCGCGGCGTGTTCAGATCAGTCGTTGACCTTCAAGTCGCCATCAATCGCTTCGTCGCCGATACAAATGCCGATCCCAAGCCCTTCGCATGGACCGCCGATCCAAAGCGCGTGCTCGCCGCCGTCAAACGCGGGAAGCAAACGTTAGAGTCAGACCACTAGCTTACGGCTTGGATGATTGTCCGCCGCACGAGGGCTTCAAACAGCGGCAGCTTATAGGCATTTTTGCTGAGCGGCGTGGCGCCGTCAAGCGCCGCGTGCGCGGCTCGAGCGGCGGTTGCCTGGTCGATCCGCTGCCCGACCAGTGCAGCTTCGGCCGTCTTGGCCCGGTGCGGCACCGGCGCCGCCGCGCCGAGAACAATTGCGGCGTGCTGGCAGACGCGGCTCGCATCGAGATCGAGCACAGCAGCGACATCGGCAAGCGGCCAGTCGAACGAATCTTTTTCGCCCTGCTTTATGTGGGCCATTCGGACGCCCGGCGGCAGTCGCGGCAGGCGGATTGCGGCGAGGATTTCATGCGGTTCGAGAGAATTCTCGCGCTGCATATCCTGTTCGACGGAAACGAAGAAGTTTTCCAGCAAGAGACGGCGCGTAGCGCCGCCGGCGCCGGTGATCTCGACCGTCGCGCCGAGAGCCACCAGCACCGTCGCTGCCGTCGAAGGATGCACGATGGCGCAAGGCATGTTATTGAAAATTGCGTGGTATTGGTTTTCGCCATGGATGGCAAAGCAGTGACCGCCGCCTTTGCGCAGGCAACGAAATGCATGCGAGCGCAGATACCAGCAGCGGGGACGCTGCAGGAGGTTGCCGCCCAAAGTCGCGACGTTGCGGATCTGCGGACTGGCCGAGCTGCCGAGCGCGGCGGCGAGTGCTGGATAGCACTGTCGTACATGCGGATCAGCAGAGAGCGACGCCAACGTGACCATCGGCCCGATGCGCAAGCCGCCATCTTCCTCTTCGACGACGGTGTCGAGACCCGGCACGTCGCGCAAGTTTATCACCTGGGAAGGCCCCAGCAAGCCTTCTTTGAGCAGATCGAGCAGATCGATGCCGCCGGCTTTGATGACGGATACGTCGTTCTGGCCCGCGAGGTCGGGAGTCGATGTCATGGCGTGCGCGACGGTCGCGGACGCCGCTGTGGCGGCTTCGGCGACCGTTTTCGGGGTGGCAAGCGCGAAGCGCTGCATGACCGTCAACTCCTGTGCGCGACTTTGCCCATCGTAGCGAGCACCGCTGCCGGATTCATCGGTAGGCTGCGCAAGCGAACGCCGATGGCGTTGTAGACGGCGTTGGCAATGGCCGGTGCGGTGGCGATGTTTGCTGGCTCGGCGATGCCGTAAGCGTCGGTCGCGCTCTGACCTTGGTAATTTTCCAACACTACGACGTCGATCTGCGGCGTCTCGCGCACACCGACAAGCTTGTATTGTTCCAGATCCGGATTGACCATGCGCCCCGTCGCCTGATCGAGGATGCGTTCCTCAAACAAGGCGTATGAGACGCCCATCAGGACGCCGCCTTGCACTTGGCTTTCGATCTGCCGCGGATTCATCGGCCGGCCGCAATCTTGCACGGCGACGACACGCTCGACGCGGATAATCCCGGTCTCCGTATCGACCGCGACTTCAGCGAATTGCACACCGCCGAGATCGCGCTGCGCCAACGCGGCGTCCTGCCCCGCGCGCCGCTGGAAGCCGCCGTAATCATCGCTACGGCTTGCGACTGCGGCGACGCGGTCCGTGCGCAGATGCGCCGCGGCGTCCTTGAAACTGAGGGCGCGATCGGAATCCTGGCGTACGAGGATCTTGCCCTCGTGCGCAATCAGGTCTTCGGGGGCTGCGTTGAGCAGGAGTGCCGCCTCGGCAAAAAGCTGCTGCAGGACGCGCCACGCGGCGGTGCGCGCCGGTGGCGTGACGGACGCCGTGGTGCGGCTGCCGTAGGACGGGCCGCCCGGCGGAAACTCGGTATCGCCGATACGGACAGTGATTTGGTCGGGACGCAGTCCAAGCACCTCGGCGACGGTTTGCGCCAGTACGGTTGTGATTCCCGTGCCGATATCCTGCACGCTGGAGAGCACTTCCACCGTGCCGTCGCGCAACACCCGCACCTCGCAGGCGGCGTTGGTCTGCACGTTGGCGCCCCAGAGCGATTGAGCGACGCCGAGGCCGCGCTTTACGGGGCCAGAGTCCGCACCTGGCCGTCGCCGGCGCGACCAGCCGATGCGCTCGGCGCCGATTCGCCGTTCTTCGCGCCGGACTGGGCTCGGGTCGATCCGGTCGCGCAATGCCAGTGGATCGATGCCGAGCTTTTCCGCCAGTTCGTCGATCGTCTGTTCTAAGCCAAACGCGCCGGGCGTATTCCCCGGCCCGCGCATCGCGCAGCCCGGCCCCGCGTTGATGAACACGTCGTGCTGAGCACCCTCGAAGTTAGGACAGGAATAGAGCGCCTCTGCGTTGCTACCGACACCAGCACCAAGACCGATCCCGGCGGTGCCGTAACTCACGAGCGAAATCGCGGTGAGCGTACCGTCACGCTTGGCGCCAATACGCAATCGCTGCCAAGTGCCGGGCCGATTGCCGGCGTCCATCTGCTCTTCGTCGCGCTCAAGGAAAAGGCGCACCGGCGCTTTGGCCTGCCGCGAAAGAGCAATAGCGAAATAACCGTAATTGCCGAGCGACGACTTTGAGCCAAATCCGCCGCCCATCGCGTCGACGATGACGCGGACACGATTGAGCGGCAGGCTGAATGTTTCCGCAATCTCGTCACGAACGCCAGCGGTAAACTGCGTCGACATATAAACGGTAAGGCCATCGGCGCGCCAATCGGCGACGATCGCATGCGGCTCGATGCAGCAATGGGTTTGGACGCTCGTGCTATATTCGGCTTCAACCACCGCATCGGATTCCGCAAACCCCCCGGTCACGTCGCCGCGTTTGGTGATTGAAGGACCACGTACGTTGCCATTAAGCGGCAAGTTCGCCGCTGCTGGGAAACCCGAAGGGTGCCCCAGCGGTGCTGTCGTACCATCGTGGACCAAGGGGGCGGCAGGAGCGCGCGCCGTCGCCATGTCGGCAACGAACGACAGCGCTTCATAGTCGACGTGAATGAGGCGCAACGCCTCTTCGGCGGCTGGCAGCGAAACGGCCGCAACAGCAGCGACAGGCGCGCCGACGTAGCGCAATTTTGCACTTTTCGGGTCGGCGGGATCGGCGACCGCTAGAACCGCGCGTACGCCGGGATGTCGGGCCGCTGCCGACACATCGATTGATCGCACAACCGCATGTGCGAGCGGCGAGCGCAACACGCGAGCGTGCAGCATGCCCGGCAGTGAAATGTCGACGGTGAAGCGGACGGCGCCGGTCACTTTGGCGCGGCCGTTGGGCCGCGGGAACGACTTGCCGATGACGCTGAGCTCGCTGTTCGGAGGCAGCGGCGGCGGCTCGTCGGCAGGTATCTGACGCTCAACCGTGCTCAGGCCGACGCTGACGATGCCCGAGGGAAACGTCGCAGCGCGCAGATTTGCTTGCTTCGCCACGTTCATCCCCTGTCCACTTTGGCTGCAGCAAGCGTTGCGGCGATGACATGCGGATAGGTGCCGCAGCGGCAATAGTGCCCGCTGATCGCGGCGCGGACGTCGTCGGCGTTTGGCTCGGCGTTCCGCTTGAGTAACGCGGCGCAGCTCATGATGATGCCCGGCGTGCAAAACCCACATTGCAGTGCATCGTGATCGATGAAGGCTTGCTGCACGGGATGGAGCGTTTCGCCCTGCGCGAGGCCCTCGATCGTCGTAACGCTTCGCGTGCCGACGTCGATGGCGAGCATCATGCAGGCGCAAATCGGCACGCTGTCGAGCCATACGGTACAAGCCGAACAGGCGCCGCGATTGCAGGCGATCTTGGTGCCAGTCAGCCCCAACGGCCCGCGCAAAACTTCGGCCAGCGTCATACTCGCCGCAACATGCGCCGTTCGTACTGCCCCGTTGATATTGAGTTTGACGGCGACCGACTGCGCACCGTCCAACAGTGCGCCGCCTCCACTGTCTTGCGCGTGTGCCGTCATCGGTTGGGCCGCGTTGATCATTGTCGCTCCAGCGGTCGTCACCGCGGAGCCGCGAAGAAACGACCGGCGCGATAGGTCATTCACCACGTCCTGCTCCGCATAAACTTCCCACGCTTGTCGCCTTATCGCCAAGGCAGCTTAGGCGTCCGGCGCTCTGCGGCCTTGATCTAGGTCAAGCCCCCCAAGGCTCGGCTGGCGCAAACGATCTTCTGACATGAATCAAATGATTTGGATCAAAGCCTTAGGCCGCCATCGCGGGCATAAGGATTGAAGACGTTTATGGAGGCGAGCGGATGCATGCGCCGTTGGTTCTGCGATCGAAAACCGACAAGACCGAGGTCATCGCGCGCAAGCGGATCGCACCAAAAGTCTGGCTGATTGCGATCGTGCTCGCCGGCGCGGCGCTGGCGGCTTATTTCGAGCGCGGCACGCTTTACGATTGGTTTGCCGGACCGCGGCTAGCGGCCACGATCCTGGTTTCCGGCAATATCGAAGCGCACCAGAGCGTGCTCGGCTTCAAAACCGTGCAATCGCGCATCGTCGAGCTTCCCTTCGACGAGGGACAATGGGTCGATAAAGGCACGCTTATCGCGCGGCTCGACGACGCCGACTATCGCCAGCAGGTGGTGATCAACCAGGCGGCGCTCGACATGCAGGAGCGCCAGCTCGCGGCGGCCGAGCAGAATCTCGCGGCCACGCGCGCAGACGGTGGAAAGCGACGCCGCCGACCTGACCTTCCGGCAGCAGGAATATGACCGCGCTGCTATGCTGCTGAAACAGGGTTCGGGCACCGTCGAACAGCGCGATCAGACTTATGCGGCGCTTGCGGCAATCCACCGCCGCCCATGAGCGCGATGTCGCGCTGCAAAACGCCGCCGCGCGGCAAGTCGAGCTGGCAAAGCCGCGATCGAAAGCGCGCAAGCGACGCTGAAAATGTCGCAGATCGTGCTCGGCTATACGGTTTTGACGCGCGCCGTTCTCCGGCGTCATCCAGGTGCGGCAAGCCGAACTCGGCGAAATCATGGTGCCGGGCACGCCGGTGGTCACGCTTGCCGATCTCGATCACGTCTGGCTGCGCGCCTACATCAACGAGACCGACATCGGAAAAGTCCGCTACGGCGAGGAAGCGGACGTCACTACCGACACCTATCCGGGAAAAATCTACAAAGGCCGCGTCTCCTTCATTTCCGCCAATGCGGAGTTCACGCCGAAAAGCGTGGAGACGCACGCCGAGCGGGTCACGCTCGTCTATCGCATCCGCATCGATATCGAAAATCCCACGCACGAACTGGTTCCGGGCATGCCTGCGGACGCGGTGCTGAAAGCGCTTCCTGCGGGCAAATCATGAATGGGCAGGCCGATCTCCATCGTCGCAGCCGATGCGCTGACGAAGCGCTTCGCCGACATCGCCGCGGTGGACGGCCTCAGCTTCACCGTGGACCGCGGCGAGATTTTCGGTTTGGTCGGGCCTGACGGCGCCGGCAAAACCACGACCATGCGGATGCTCGCCGGCGTGCTGCCGCCCGATGGCGGCAGCATCGTCATCGACGGCGTCGACGTCGTCGCCGATCCGGAAGAGGGCAAACAGCACATCAGCTACATGCCGCAACGGTTCGGCCTCTATGAGGATCTGACCGTCGACGAAAACATTCGCTTCTACGCGGACCTGTTTGAAGTCGCGGCCGCCGTTCGCGAGGAGCGCGCGCAGCCGGCTGCTGGCGGCCTCCGGAATGAGCCAATTCCGCTCCCGCCTCGCCGGCCAGCTCTCCGGCGGCATGAAACAGAAGCTCGGACTCACCTGCGCGCTGGTGCATACGCCGAAAATCTTATTGCTCGACGAGCCGACCACCGGCGTCGATCCGGTGTCGCGCCGCGATTTTTGGCGCATCCTCTATGGTTTGCGCGAAGAAGGCGTGACGATCCTCATCACGACCGCCTATCTGGACGAGGCGGAGCGCTGCAACCGCCTGGCGCTGTTGCACAGCGGACGTGTCCTCTATTGCGACACGCCCACTGCGCTGAAGGAGCGCATGCCGGGCGCGCTCGTCGTCGTTTCCTCGCCCGCCGGCCGCGAAGTGCGGCGGGCCATCGCCGAGCTTGGCGGAGTGAGCAATGTCATGCTGGTCGGCGACGGCGTTCACGCTGTCGTCGACGATGCGCAGTTGCGCATTCCACGAGCTGCGCGAAGCCTTGCGGCGGGCAAACGTTCCGTTTGCCGATATCGCGTCGGCGAACCGAGCATCGAAGATGTGTTCGTGGCGCTCCTTGAAAACAACGGAGCGGCGCAATGAACGGTGACCAGCAAGGCGAGCCGCAGATCGTTGCCGAGGACCTCGTCAAGCGCTTTGGCAGCTTTGTTGCGGTCGATCGGCGTGAGCTTTCAGTGTCGGGCGCGGCGAGGTTTTGGGATTCCTCGGTCCGAACGGCGCCGGCAAATCGACGATCATCCGCATTCTCTGCGGGTTGCTGCGTCCGACGGCCGGTCGCGCGCTAGTCGCCGGCATCGACGTGGCGCGCGATCCCGAGCGGGTGCGCGAGCGCATCGGCTATATGTCGCAGAAATTCTCGCTTTATCGCGATCTCAGCGTCGAGGAAAATCTGAAATTCTTCGGCGGCATCTATCGCGTGCCGCGCGATGAGCTTGCCCGAGCGGATGCGCTTTGCGATCGACATGGCCGGGCTCGCGCGGGCGCGAGAAAGCGCTGGTGTCGACGCTTGCCGGCGGCTGGCAGCAGCGGCTGGCGCTCGGCTGCGCGGTGCTGCACCGCCCGCCGATCCTGTTTCTCGACGAGCCGACTTCGGGCGTCGAGCCGACATCGCGGCGGCGCTTCTGGGATCTGATCCACTCGCTCGCCGCCGACGGCGTCAGCGTGCTGGTGTCGACCCATTACATGGACGAGGCCGAATATTGCCATCGCGCCGCCCTGATCAATCAGGGCCGGATCATCGCCATCGGCAGTCCGGAAGAACTCAAGCGCACCGCGCTCGGCGGCGAGCTTCTGCTGCTCGAATGCGAGGCGCTCGGGCCGACGCTCGCCGCAGCTCGAGCATGCGCCCGGCGTCCTCGATTGTTCGGTATTCGGCAACGCACTGCACGTGCTCGTCGGCGACGCCGAACAGAGCCTGCGCGACCTGCCGGTTTATCTCGAGCAAAAGAATCTACCTCCGGTCCGTCTGCGCCGCATCCATCCGTCGCTTGAGGACGTATTCGTGCAGCTCATCGCCGTCGATTTCGCCAAGAACGGAGGCTGGCGGCATGAACCTCCGCCGGCTCAAGGCCATCGCCGTCAAGGAGATTTTGCAGGTCTGGCGCGATCCGCGCAGCCTGATGATCGCGCTGTTGCTGCCGTTCACGCAGATGTTTCTGTTCGGATATGGCGTCAATCTCGATCTCAAGCATCTTCCGGTCTGCACGTTCGACCGCGAAGGCAGCCAGCTCAGCCAAGCTCTGCTCAAGCATTTTCAGGCGACGCAGTATTTTGCTATCGTCCACGATGCCAAAACCTACGCGGAAGTCACGGCGGCGATCGACGACGGCCAATGCGGCCTCGCCATCGTCATACCGCCCGATTTCTCCGAACGGCTCAACGACATCGGTAACGCCCCGGTCCAGGCGATCCTCGACGGTACCGACGACAACACCGCCAATATCGCCTTCGGTTATGCGGCGGCGGTCGTCGAGGGCTATTCCAACGATGTCTCGGTGACCTGGATGGAGCGCCAGGGCAAGACGCTGCAGCAGATGCAGCCGATGGTGGTGCAATCGCGGGTCTGGTTCAACGAAGACCTGGAAAGCCGGAATTTCATTATTCCGGGCCTCGTTGCCATGATCATGGCGCTGGTCGGGGCGCAGCTCACCTCGCTGACCATATCGCGCGAGTGGGAACGCGGCACCATGGAGCTGCTCATTTCCACGCCGGTAAAGCCGATCGAACTGATGCTCGGCAAGCTCACACCCTATCTGGTGCTTGGTTGGCTTGATGCCGCCTTTTGCCTGATGCTTGCGGCGTTGTGGTTCGGCGTGCCCTATCGCGGCACGCTGTTTGCGCTCTTCGTCACCACTTCGCTGTTTCTCATCGTCGTTCTCAGCATCGGTTATCTGATGTCGGTGCTGATTCGCAGCCAAGTCGGCGCCAGCCAGATTGCGCTCCTGGTCACCATGCTGCCGACCACGTTGCTCTCCGGCTACATCTTTCCGATCGATCAGATGCCAAAGGTGATACAGGGCATCACCTATTTGATCTATTCGCGCTACTACGTCTCCATTGTCAAAGACTCTGTTCCTGAAAGGCTCGAGCCTCGCCGAGCTGTCGACGCCGATCGTGTTTCTCGTCGTTTATGCGGCGGCGGTAATGCTGCTTGCCGCGCGGGCCTTCCGCAAGCGATTGGATTGAGCCATGTTCGCGCGCATCATTCCGATCGTGGTCAAGGAGTTCATCGAGCTCAAGCGCGATAAGTGGGCGCGCTTCCGGCTGATCGTGCCGACGCTCGTGCAGATGCTGCTGTTCGGCTATGCGGCAACTTACGAGGTCTATCATGTCTCGACGGTCGTGCTCGATCTCGATCACTCCCAGGAAAGCCGCGAACTTGTGTCGCGGTTCACGTTCAGCAGTCGATTCGACGTCGCCGTGGCGCAGTCGCAGGCTCGAGGTCACCAAGGCGATCGACGGCAGCGGCGCGGCGGTGGCGCTTGTCATCCATGCCGGCTTCGCCGAGCTTCTGCGCAAGGGGCAAGAACGCGCCGCTGCAAGTCATTGTCGACGGCACAAACTCCAATACGGCGCTGATTGCGCTCGGCTACGTCAACACGATCGCGGCAGGATTTGCGCAGGATTACGCCACGGACTTGGCCGAGCGAACCCTCGGCGTGCGAGGCATGAAGCAAGTCCAGGTGACGCTCGAACAGCGGCCGTGGTTCAATCCGGACCTCAACGGCCGATGGTTCTTCGTGCCGGGGCTGATCGGCACGCTCACTCTGGTCATCATCGTCAATCTGACGGCCTTTGCCATCGTGCGCGAACGCGAAGTCGGCACGTTGGAGCAGATCATGGTGTCGCCGATCCGGCCGGCCGAATTCATCCTCGGTAAAACCGTGCCGTTCTTCGTCATCGGTCTCGGCGAGGTCGCACTGATCGTCACCGTCGGCATGCTGTGGTTCCAGGTGCCGTTCGTCGGCAATCCGTTCGTGCTGCTGCTCGGCAGCGCGCTGTTTCTGCTCAGCACGCTGGCGCTGGGTCTTCTCATCTCCACGCTGTGCACGACGCAGCAGCAGGCGTTTTCGATGAACTTTTTCATACTCAACCCGTTTTTCATCCTTTCGGGTTTCAGCTTTCCGATCTCGAGCATGCCGCAAGTGCTGCAGTGGTTCACCTACGTCAATCCGCTGCGCTACTATCTGGTAGTCATCCGCGGCACGTTCCTGAAGGGCGTCGGCTTGAGCGTGCTTTGGCCGGAACTGGCGGCGATGGCCGCCATCGCCGCGGTGCTGCTCACGACGAGCATTCTGCGCTTCCGCAAGTCACTTGAATAAGCCGGCGCCCCCCGCACCACGAGCGAATCCTAGCTACTTCCCGGCGCAAAATTGCGCGCCTGAGGTGATGGCGCAGAATCGGCTGGCGGCTAGAAAACTGCAAGGGCGAACGGAACTGGATTGACTTTGGTGGCCGCCGTTGATTTATTCATATGAATGATTCGTGAACAGACTCTCCGAGCGCGCCAGAGGTTAGTCGGCAAACTGCCGATTACCGGCGAGTTGCTGCGCGGCTCGCTTTTGGAGCGCACCATCCGGCACACCAAGGACTGTCCGAAATGTGCGCGCGGAGACGGCCACCACGTTTTCGTACTAACGGTGACTTATCCGGGCGGGCGCACGCGTCAGTTCAGCGTGCGCCGCGAGCGGGTTGCCGAGGTACGCCGCTGGCTGAGCAATTATCAGGAACTGAAGGAGGCGATCGAGGCCGTTTGCGAACTCAATCATGATTTGCTGCGCCCGGAGCGGGCTGCATCAAAAGCGCGGAGGAAGCAGCATGATTGAGATGCGGCGAAGACAGCTCAGTTTCGGCGACGGGTTGATTTCAGAAGAAATCAGCGATCTTCGCGAAAGCTGGATGACGCACGCCGACTGCGGTTCTGGCGGACGAGGACATTGTCGCAGCCGTATACGAGGCATTGGCGAAGCGGCATCCCAAGAGCCGTTGCCGCGGCCGGCGCGGCGCACCGGCGGAGACGGTGCTGCGTCTGTTGGTCCTCAAGCATATCCGCAACTGGAGTTACGAGGTATTGGAACGCGAGGTGCGGGCCAACCTGGTGTACCGGGACTTTACCCGCGTGGGCGGCGGCAAGATGCCGGACGCCAAGACGATGGGCCGCTGGGGCACGGCGCTCGGACCGCAGGTGTTCGAGCAGGTTCACGAGCGAATGGTGAAAATAGCCTTGGAAAAAGGGGTGACGAGGGGCCAGCGGATGCGGGTGGACATGACAGTGGTGGAAACTGACATTCACCATCCGACCGACAGTACCTTGCTGGGAGATGGCGTTCGGGTGCTAACCCGCGTGATGAAGAAGGTCACAAAGATCGCGGGTGCGGCCGGCACCAAGCTGCGCGACCGCAGCCGGAGTGTGAAGTTCCGGCTGCTGGAGATCGGGCGAGTGGCGCGCGCCAAAGGTCCGGTGAACCAGGACAAGTTGAAGCAACGCTATCGCCGGCTGTTGGATGCGACCAGCCGGGTGGTAGGACAAGCGAGGCGCTTCTCCGAGGAGATCGCCCAAGGCGTGAAGGGGGCGATGAGCATCCTGGATCAATTGGCATTGAAGGGCTTACGGCAAGAAATCGATCTGATGACACCGCGCGTCCGGCAGGTGATCAAACAGACCAGGGCACGCATTTTCCACGGTAACACGCGCAGTGAGGGCAAGCTCCTCAGCCTGTTCGAACCCTCGACCGAAGTGATCCGCAAGGGCAAAGCCGGTAAGCCTAACGAGTTCGGCAAGATGGTGAAGTTGCAGGAGGCGGAGAACCAGATCATCACCGATTACGAGGTCTACGCGCGACGACCTTACGATTCCGATCTGTTGGTCGCCGCCATCGAGAAGCATCAAGCACTGCTGGGACGCGTGCCGCGCCTGGTAGCGGCAGACGCCGCATTCTATTCCATGAAGAACGAGGCGGCGGCGAAGGAGAAGGGTGTCAAGCGCGTTTGCATTCCCAATCGGTCGACCAAAAGCCCTGAACGTAAACGCGAACAGAGAAAGCGCTGGTTCCGCAACGGCCAGAAATGGCGTACCGGATGCGAAGGACGCATCAGCGTCGTCAAACGGCGACACGGTCTCATCCGCTGTCGATACAAGGGCTCCGTCGGAATGGACCGCTGGGTCGGCCTCGGCGTCATCGCCGACAATGTCGTCAACATCGGTCGCGCTATGGCAAAGCGAGCGACCCCTTAATCGCGCCGGCACACCAATCTCGGCAAGTCCCGCCGCTCGCCCCGGCGGGTTTTGCCTTGCCGGACGCAGTTGATCACAATGCCGGAAGCGTCAATTTTGCGCCGGAAAGTAGCTAGAATGTCGGCCTATTGCGAGGCAGACCCAGGGCGCCAAGCGCGCTGATTTTGTGCATTGCACAACAAGACCGATGCCGACGACAGATAAATATTAGGCCGCGCCGCCCATGAATTGCAGGAATCGGTGGGCGTTTGATCTTGGTCAAAGCGCGCGCTCCCTCAATGCGAATAACTGCCAGTAGCCGGGCCTAGGCCTCGGAGAATGGCGTTGCACTCGCGCGATCCGTTCCGAAGAACATCAATGCAAGGAGGGAAACATGACCGCGCTGGCGTCGAATGGAAATGGAATTACGATGAAGCTGCTATGGGGCGCGATCGCTGTGCTTGGCGCTGTGTCGCTGGCTATCGTCGCATTAAGTCGCGGCGAGCCCGTCAATGCGGCGTGGATGGTGATCGCTGCGATTTGCGTCTATTTCATCGCCTACCGATATTACGCGCTCTTCATCGCTAACAAAGTTTTGGGCGTGAATGCCGGCCGGGCGACGCCGGCAGTCCGTCACAATGACGGTCTCGATTACGTCCCGACCAACAAGTACGTGCTTTATGGCCATCATTTCGCGGCCATTGCCGGTGCGGGCCCACTGGTCGGGCCGGTGCTCGCAGCGCAGATGGGCTACTTGCCCGGTACGCTGTGGATTCTCGCCGGGGTCGTTATTGCCGGCGCGGTACAGGACATGACTGTCCTCTTTCTTTCGACCCGGCGCGACGGCCGCTCGCTCGGCGACATGGTGCGCTCGGAGATGGGACCCATAGCCGGGACGATCGTCGGCATCGGCATATTGCTGATCTGCGTCATCATTCTTGCGGTGCTGGCACTCGTCGTCGTCCAAGCCCTGCGCGGCAGCCCGTGGGGCACCTTTACGGTGTTCTGTACGGTGCCGATCGCACTGATCATGGGCGTGTACGGCAGGTACATCCGGCGCGGCCGCATAGCAGAGATGTCGCTTATCGGTGTTGTGTTGCTCTTGGCGGCCCTCGTCTATGGGCAGACGGTTGCGCAGACGCCTTCGCTCGCCACGTACTTTAATCTCAGCGGCCCAGCACTGGCGCTAGTGATCATCGGTTACGGCTTCGTCGCTTCGGTGCTGCCGGTGTGGCTGTTGCTGGCGCCGCGCGACTATTTGTCGACGTTTATGAAGATCGGCGTGGTCACTCTTCTGGCTCTGGCGATCATCATCGTGCGGCCGGACTTGCAGATGCCGGCGCTCACCAAGTTCGTCGACGGGACCGGCCCAGTGTGGGCGGGCAGCCTGTTCCCGTTCCTATTTATCACCATCGCCTGCGGCTCAGTGTCGGGCTGGCATGCCTTGATCGCATCCGGCACGACGCCGAAAATGATCGAGAACGAGAACCAAATCCCGTTCATCGGCTACGGCGCGATGCTCATGGAATCGTTCGTCGCCATCATGGCGATGATCGCCGCTTCCGTTCTGCATCCTGGCGTCTATTTCGCCATGAACACCTCGGCGGGGCTGATCGGCACCACGGCCGCCCAGGCGGCGCAGGTGGTTTCCAACATGGGCTTCGTGGTTACGCCTGATCAGCTCAGCGCAGGTCGCCCATGACGTCGGTGAAATCTCGATCCTGTCGCGCACCGGCGGCGCACCCACCCTCGCGGTCGGCATGGCGCAGATCCTGTCCAGCCTGTTCGGCGGACAGGCGCTGACCGCCATCTGGTACCACTTCGCCATCTTGTTCGAGGCGCTCTTCATCCTCACCACGGTCGATGCCGGTACTCGCGTGTTGCGGTTCATGATCCAGGATCTCATCGGTAACGCGATCCCGGTATTCAAGGAAACAAAGTCGTGGACCAACAACATCATTGGCTCGGCTGCAGCTTGCGTGTTGTGGGGCTACATTCTGTATCAAGGGGTGATCGATCCCAATGGCGGCATCTGGACCCTGTGGCCGCTGTTCGGCACCTCGAACCAGATGCTGGCTGCCATCGCGCTCGTGTTCTGCACGGTCGCGCTCTTCAAGATGAAGCGCGAGCGGTTTGCCTGGGTGACGATCGTGCCCGCCACCTGGCTCGTGTGCTTGCACCGTGACCGCCGGCCTGGAGAAGGCGTTCATAGCCCGGATCCGGCCGTGGGTTTCATCGCCCATGCCCGGACTTTGTCCAGGGCTATCGCTGCGGGGAAAGTCCTCGCGCCGGCCCATTCGCTCGGTGAGATGAGCCGGCTCGTGTTCAACGATTACCTTGATGCGACGCTGGCTGCGCTGTTCGTTGCCGTCGTCATCGCCATGGTGGTCTACGCCTTTATCGACATCCGCAAAGCGCTCGGGACTCCGAAGGCGACTGCCGTCGAAGTCGAGTTCGCCGGTGCGGCGATAGGAGGGCGAAATGCCTGATCTTTTCTCCATCAAGTTCGCGGAATGGAAGGAACGGGGTCAGAATCGTGACGAACCTGGAGTGTCCGCGCCGCGCGGTTGATGGTCGGAGTTCCCGATTACGACACCTACGTGCAGCACCGCCAGGTCAACCACCCCGGACTGCCGATCATGACCTACGAAGAGTTCTTCGTGGAACGTCAGGAAGCCCGGTATGCCGTCAGCAAGGGCCGCTTCCGCGGCTGCTGCTGAGCGCAGCGGGCGGGGCTTTGCGGCCCCGCCCGTTCACACCACCGCTTCAGTGAATGTTGAGCCGATCGACCGGAGGGCTCCACATGGAACGTGAAACCCTACACCGCATGCTTCGCGATATGTTGCTCTGTCGCACCTTCGAGGAGCGCGCTGCGGAAGAATACAGCAAAGGAAATATCGTCGGGTTCCTGCATCTCTATCCCGGCGAAGAGGCGGTCGCTGCCGGCGTTATCAATGCGACCGGCCCGTCCGATTACATCGTCAGTACTTATCGCGAACACGCGTCATGCGCTGGTGCGCGGCACGCCGGCGCGCGAGGTCATGGCGGAACTGTTTGGCCGTGCTGACGGGCATGAGCGGCGGCATGGGCGGGTCCATGCACATGTTTGACCGCGAGCGCCGTTTCATGGGCGGCTACGCCATTGTCGGCCAGACCTGCCCGATAGCTCGATCGGCATCGCCTATGCGATCGCGATGCGGGGATTGCCCGAAGTCGTGATCTGCTTTCTTCGGCGATGGCGCAGTGAACCAAGGCACCTTCCACGAATCGCTCAACATGGCGTCGCTGTGGCGGCTGCCGGTGCTGTTTGTGTGCGAGAATAACCACTACGCCATCGGCACGGAAATCCACCGCCATTCGGCGGTGCCCGAAGTCTTCAAGCGCGTTGCCGCCTACAATATTCCAGCAGAAAAAATTGACGGCATGGACGTGCTGAAAGTCCACGACGCCACCAAGCGGCGCTCGACCGCATCGGCGCGGCGGCGGACCGCAATTCATCGAATGCGAGACCTACCGCTACCGCGGCCATTCGATGGCTGACCCCGGCACCTATCGGCCGGCCGTGGAGCTCAAGGCCTACCAGACCTGGGATCCGATCGCCGCGGCCGTCCGCGAGTGGGAGTTCAAGTATCCGACGCCCGACGAACTGGCGCGAGGTTGGGCCGGACAATATCAAGCTGTTTGCCGATCATCTTATCGACGGCGAGCACGCTCGTCGAAGTCGGAAGTCGAGGAAATCAGGCAGGACGTTCAAAAAATCGTCGACGACGCCGTTCAATTTGCATCAAAAGCGCGCAGCCCACCATGGATGCCGCTTGGGATTATCTGAACCAAAGCCACCGGCACGAAGTGCTGATGTAGGAGACGACCATGTCGCAGGAATTGCTCTATTGGCAGGCGCTTAATCGCGCCATGGATCATGAAATGGCGGCCGACGAGTCGGTGTTCACGCTCGGCGAGGATGTCGGTCTCTATGGCGGCAGCTACCGCGTCACCGAAGGGCTTTACGCGAAATACGGCGAATGGCGCGTTCGCGATACGCCGATTTCGGAAAACAGCTTTACCGGACTCGGCGTCGGCGCAGCCCTGGTCGGCATGCGCCCGGTGGTGGAGATCATGACCATCAATTTCATGCTGCTGGCGCTCGACTCCATCATCAACGGCGCGGCGAAGATTCCCTTCATGTCGGGGGGAAGATTGAAGATGCCGCTCGTCGTGCGCGTGCCCGGAGGAATTGCGCGGCAACTCGCGGCGCAGCACGCGCAGCGGCTGGAGCACACGCTAATGAACGTGCCCGGCTTGCGTATCGCCGTGCCGGCGACGCCGCAGGATGCCTATTGGCAGCTGCGTCAAGCCATCGCCAGCGACGACCCGATCATCCTTCTGGAGCATGAGCTGCTCTACTTTACCAAGGGACAAGTGGATTTTGTCGCCGAGGCGCCACCCATCCATCGCGCCGTCGTGAGGCGCGAAGGCCGCGACCTCACGATCGTGAGCTACTCGCGTCATGCGATGCTGGCGCAGGACGCGGCCATTGAGCTCGCCAAGGCGGTATCGAGGCGGAGGTTATCGATCTGCGCAGCCTCAAGCCGATCGATTGGGATACCTGCGCGGCGTCTGTCGAAAAGACCCATCGACTGCTGATCGTCGAAGAGGATTGCCGCTTCGCCGGCGCGGGCGCCGAAATTTCCGCGACGCTGACCGAGCGCTGCTTCTACTCGCTCGATGCGCCAGTGCAGCGTCTCGCCGGCCTCGATATCCCGACGCCGTATAACGGCGCACTTGAGGCGGCGAGCATTCCGCAGGTGGCCGATATCGTGGCGGCGGCGCGGCAATTGTGCCAAGCCGCGCAAGAGCCGAAAGCGGCGTAATCATGCGAGGGGTCGTCACCATGCCGGCGCTGTCGGACACGATGGGCGCCGGGCGTCTAGTCAAGTGGACCAAAAAGATCGGGCGAAAAGATCAAAAAGGGCGATGTGATCGCCGAGGTCGAAACCGACAAGGCGGTGATGGAGGTCGAGGCTTTCCAGGACGGCTATCTGAGCGGCCCCCTCGCGGCGGAAGGCAGCGAAGCGCCGGTCGGCCAGATCATTGGATACATCGCCGATAATCTGAATGAGATCCAAGGCGTCGAGTCCACGGCGCCAGAGCGGCCGGCCGAGGGCGGCAATGTCGCCGCAAATCCCGCCGCCGAAAGGCCGGCGGTCTCGGCAGTCCTGGCCGCGTCTATGGCGTCGTCGCGGCCATTCTCTGCACGGCGACCAGTTCCTTCTGCGGAGATTTCGCTGGCAGCCGGCCGTCCTGCAGTTACCGCGCCGGAGACCCGCGGAAAAAGTCCGGCAGCGGTCGCGATCGAGCTGGGCCCGCCATATCGGCTTGAGCGCGCCTCCAGTCTGCGCGAGGCCGTCGCCCGGACTATGATTGCCAGCGCCGCGACGCCGATTTTCCGGGTGACAGCGCAATTGCCGCTGGATTCGTTGGCAAAGCAAGCCGCGGAACGGCAGCAATCGTTCACGCTCCTGTTGGCGCGCGCTTGTGCGCTGACGATCACGGCGCACCCCTTGTTCAACACAGCCTATACGCCCGATGGGCTGGTGCGCCGCGATCGCGTTGACATTGCCATCGCAGTCGATAGCGGCGACGGACTCATCACGCCGGTGCTGCGCGACGCTGCCGAAAGGTCGATGGCGGCGCTAGAGCAGGAATGGGCGAGCTTGCGCGATAACGTCAAAACCCGCCGACTGGCGCCGGCCGACTACAGCGGCGCGACGTTCTATTTGAGTAACCTCGGAGCATCGTCGGTCGTCTACGCTTTCGACTCGATCGTTCCCGTTGGCGCCTCCGCGATTTTGTCGGTCGCGGCGTCACGGCCACACGGTGCGCTCTGCACGCTCGCCTGCGATCATCGTGTCGTGTTCGGCGCCGATGCCGTACGCTTTCTCGAGACGCTCGCACTGCAGCTCAAAGATCCAGCCAGGCTTGCAATCTAGGAGACACGGTGATGACCGCGAATTATCCGGAACGTCGACGCGAGCTTCAGGGACTCATGGGGCGGCTGGGCCGTGAGATTCCCGGCACCATGCGAGGATTTGCGGGCCTTCACGAGGCCGCAACCGCCGCTGGCGCGCTTGATGCCAAAAGCAAGGAGTTGATCGCGCTCGGCATTGCGGTTGCCGTTCGCTGCAACTCTTGCATCGCGTTTCATGTCCATGCCGCGCTCGCAGCCGGCGCCGCGCGAGCGGAAGTACTCGATGCGCTTGGCGTTGCCGTGCTAATGGGCGGCGGGCCGGCCGCCATGTATGCCTGCGATGCACTGACCGCGCTCGATCAATTCGAAGGCGAGCGGAAATAATCTTGTGTAGCCCGGGCGTTATAGTCGGTAGCGACCGGGACAGTACGAGGATTTGGTGACGGGACAAAGCCATGGATTTGACGACACGCTATATGGGCCTCGAACTGAAGAACCCTCTCGTGGCTTCGGCATCTCCGCTCACCGGGAACCTCGACGACATTCGCAGTCTGGAGGATGCCGGGACCGCCGCTATCGTGCTGCCGTCGCTATTCGAGGAGCGGATCGAGGCGGAGGCACGCGCGCATGAGGTTCTCACTGCGACGGGCCTGGAAAGTACACCTGAAGCGCGCCGCGCTTTTGCCGAATCGGAGGGAGCCGGCCCCGAACAATATCTCGACCTCATCAGACGCGCCGTTGCCGCCGTCGATATTCCCATCATCGCCAGCCTCAACGGCACGACCGATGAGGGCTGGACCGGCTACGCCAAATTGATCGAGGAAGCCGGCGCGGCCGCGCTTGAACTCAACGCCTATTTGATTCCGACGGATCTATCCTTGACCGGTAGCGAGGTCGAAGAGTCCCATCTTGAGGTTCTGCGCCAAGTGCGACGGAAAGTTGCGCTTCCGCTGGCGATTAAGCTTAGTCCATATTTCAGCTCGGTTGGGCAGATCGCGACGCAATTTGCCGGCGCGGGTGCGGATGCATTGGTGTTATTCAATCGTTTCTATCAGCCGGACATCGATTTAGCGCAGCTTCGGTTGCGCAATGATTTACAGTTAAGCAATGCGAGCGAACTCGGGCTTCCCCTGCTGTGGATCGCCTTGTTGTGCGGACGCGTTGACGCGTCGCTGGCCGCGAGCACCGGCGTGGAGGATACCGAACAGGTGGTAAAATACCTGCTGGCGGGAGCCGATGCCGTGATGACCACGGCGGCGCTATTGCGGCACGGTCCACAGCATATGAAGGAACTCTTAACCGGAACGATGGCTTGGTTGTCGGCGTGTGATTTCGAGTCGCTCCACGAGATCCGCGGGTTGCTGAGCCAGCACCGCTACACCAACCCGGACTTTTTCGGCCGAGCAAGCTACGTGAAGATATTGCACAATTACGCGACCCTTCACCCGCATGGGGCGGTGTAGCATGGTAGATTGGTTTCACCGCCAAAGTAGAAGCACAATGATGCAACGATCCTGGCTCCTTGCACTTGCGGTTTTAGGCGGACTCGCTGCCACCGTGCTCACCCATGCCGCCGCTCAGGCGCCGGCTGCCGCGGGAGCGCCGGGCGCAGGACACGGTTTTCTGATTGACAAGCATGTAGCGGCCGGGCTCAATTGCGCCGCCTGTCACGCCGAGAGTCCGCCGTCAAAACAGCCGGATCAGGCAGCATGCATCAAATGCCACGGCACTAACGCCCAACTCGCCGCGAAAACCGCAAAAGATCAGCCCAATCCTCATGCCTCGCACCTGGGCGAGATTGCGTGCACCAGCTGCCATCACGTACATCAGGCCTCGGTACTTTACTGCTCGCAGTGCCACAACTTTGATCTGAAGACGCCGTAACATCGTTATTCGCACTCGCCCTCATCCAGAGGAACAGTTCGCTGCCGTCTCTGGATGACAGGTCCCACTGATCGTCTCGATTAGCCGGCGCCAGCTTCGTTTGCGGCGTTCTTGCCGGCGATATAACCCTGGCACGCGGCGCGAGCGAGCCCGTGCTGCGAGAAGCCGCCGGCGGATTCGCCGCCGCAATACAGGCCGGCAATCACGTTGGCGTTCATGTCCATGACCTGGCATTTGGCATTGATGCGCAAGCCAGCGCGGGTGTCGTGGACAACCGGCGTTGCCCAAGCGGCATAGAACGGCGCCTTCGCGATCTTGTGCAGCGGCTTCGGCTTCCCGAAATCCTCATCGACGCCGGAATCGACGAAGGAATTGTAGCGCGCCACTGTTTGTTCGAGATTTTCCGACGGCATCGGAACGCGCTGATATTGCATTTTGATTTTCCCGGCGAGATCGCCGAGCGTGTCAGCCGAGAAGAAAAAGCCGGCCTGGACGTCGACGTTCGGCGGCTTCGGATCCCATTTCTCACGAGTGACCGCATCGGCATCAAAGATCGCCCAGATCGGTCCGCCGCCATTGTGGCCGTCACCGATGCCGGCGAGCGCGGCGTTGATGAAGTTGTTGGGATTGTATTTCTGGTTCTTGGCGTTGAGATAGCTGCCCTGCTTGTAGTCCTTGATGGAGTTGTAGTCATTGGCGGTGAACTGCGGCCCGGTCTCGTCATAGAAACGCTTGCCAATCATGTTGACGAGGATGACGTCCTGCCAATTGGCGACCGACAGCCCTGAAGCGCGAGCACGGTCGAACACCGGACTGCCCGGCATCCATTGCAGATTGACGTAGCCGTACTGGCTGCCGATCGTGCCCGGCTTGGTGAGATTGGAGCCGAATTCGCCGGTCTGATTGTAAAGTCCCCAGAGCGAAGCGCCGATCGCCATGCCGGCGAGTTCGCCGCTGGCATCCTGGTTCGACCACGGCATGCCCGACAAGCCGCAATATTCCTCGGTCAGTCGCGGATCGAACATGCGGCGGAAATTGACGTTGCCGGTCGAACCGCCGGTCGCGACGATCACCGCCTTGCGGGCACGGATGTTCAGAGTTTTGCCGTTGTTGTCGACAGCGATGCCGATGACGCGGCCGGAAGTCGGCTGCTCGCGGTAGATCGCGGTCATCTTGTGTTCGAGCAGGATTTGCACGCCGGCTTTCCTGGCTGCGGCCTCGAGCGGGCGCATCAGCCCATTGCCCGACGAGAGCATCTTCTGGATCATCGGATCGGCCGGCTTGCCGGTCTGCACCATCGGCCAGTTCATGACCGCGCTGTGCATCTCCCGCGGCACGGAATTGCCGACCGAGGTGCCGCCGAACTCGTCCGGCGCCTTGTCGACGAAGATGACGCCGTGCGCGACGAGCCATTCGAAGGTCGGCGCGCTGTTGTCGGCAAAGGCGCGAATGATCTCGCGATCGTTGTAGCGATAGTCGGGAAAGCCGTTACCTTCGACCACCGACCAGTCGGTCAAATCGCGGAACAGCAGATCCGGCGAATCGTTGATGCCGTATTTCTTCTGCACGCTGGTGCCGCCGCCGAGCGGAACGTTGCCGCCGCTGGTGATGGCGTGACCGCCGATATCCTTCTCGGCCTCGACCAGAATGACCGATGCGCCGGCCTCGCGGGCGACGATGGCGGCGGGAAGACCGGCGGCTCCCGAGCCGATGACGACGACATCGGCCTCGCGTTGCCATGCCGCCGGCGTCTGCGGGGCCTGCGCCGAAGCGCTTTCAGGCGCCGCAAACTGGCCGGCGGCAAGACCGGCGGCAATGCCACCGCCGCTGAGCAACAAATCTCGCCTTTTCAGGGTCATATGTGGCTCTCCCTTACTGTGCCGACGTTGCGAAACACAGCGCTCACCTTGGCAACGCGCGCAGTCTTGCCGAGCGGTGCAGGAGCGGCATTGATACAGATCAAGCCGGAGGCCGACCGTTTGCTCTAATCAGGCTTGTGGCGGCACCAGTGCGACAGTCTCCATCCCTAGGGAGCTTCCGATGCGGCGATGGCTTGCGATTTTCGCGTTGCTCGTGGTGGGAGCAGTACTAGGGGCTGGCGCGATTGTCGCCAGCACTGTCGTCAATCAGCTCACCTCAACGGAGGCTTTTTGCACGTCGTGCCATTCGATGGCGAATGTGGCCGCCGATCCGCACTATCTGCAGTCGGCGCATCGGAATAACGCCGCCGGCGTCTTGGCAAATTGCGCCGATTGCCATGTTCGGTCGGACAATTGGTTCGTCGAAACCTACTCGCACGTCGTTGACGGTATCCGCGACGGCATTGCCGAATACACCAGCAACTTCGACGATCCGGCGGCATGGGCGGCGCGGTTACCTGCACTGGCCCAGCAGCGTGCGCGACGAAATGCGGCGCGAAGACAGCGTGACCTGCCGCAAGTGCCACGACCCGGCGCAGATTCGTCCGGCGAGCCCCGCCGGTCAGTCCGCACATGCAATGCTGGCGCAGGGCAACGTCACCTGCATCACTTGCCACGCCAATATCGCTCACGCGCCGCCAGCGGCCGCGCGTCCCTGAACCGCTCTGCACTGCGCGTCAGGCGCGCAGCACGTTGAATAAAAACAGCAGTCCCGACGCCATCACGATCAACGAGGCGATGCCGGCCGCAACATGAGCGCCCGCGGTAATCGCGAAATATTCGCCGAGCGGAAACGCGATGGCGCCGATCACCGAGACCCACAGCAGGACGGTAGCCCAGATGTCGTTCTTGGCCATGCCGGCGTGATAAACCAGGCCGTAGATGATCAAGACGGCACCGCCGAAGATAGCGAGATGGGCATGCACCGAGCCGATCTTGAAGTTCTGCGTCCCGGCCATATAGAGGCCAACCAGCATGCCGAGCGCGAGCAGGATCGCGCCCCGTAAACTGTCTGTCGACTGTTTTGCATAGACTCGCTCCATGCGTTGCGTACAATTAGCAGTACGAAACAGCCGATGATTGGCCTGTGCCAAAAATTAGGCTACCTGCAGCGGCCGCGCGGCGTGGTATTCTGGGAGTATCGACTTCACTCGTAGCGGAGCGCCTCGATTGGATCGAGCCGGGCGGCTTTGCGGGCCGGATAATATCCAAAGAAAACGCCAACGGCGGCGGAAAACAAAAAGCCGCCGAACACCGCCGTAAGAGATATCGGAGCGAGCCAGCCCGCAATCAGTGAAATTCCGACCGAGCACGCGATTCCCATCACGATGCCGGCAAGACCGCCGCTGACGCTGAGAAAGATGGCCTCCGCAAGAAATTGCAGCAGCACGTGCAGACGGCGTGCGCCGATCGCCATGCGGAGCCCGATTTCTCGCGTACGCTCGGTGACCGACACGAGCAGAATGTTCATGATGCCGATGCCGCCGACGATCAGGGAGATCGAGGCAACGGCAGCAAGCAGAATCGCCATGATCCGGCTCGAGCTTTCCGAAGTCTCGACGAACTGGCTCAAGTTGCGGATTTGGAAATCGTCGATATCGCCAGGCTTGATGCGGTGGCGTTCCCTGAGCGTCGCAGTCGCTTGATTGATGGCTGTTTGCACCAACGGTTCGGCTGCTGCCTGCACATAGATAAAGTTGACAAACCCGGTCAGCCGCGGCTGCAAATTGTAGGGATTGGGCGGCGGCAAATAGGGCCAATTGAGCGGTGTCTGTTGCTGGGTCGGCGCCGCGACGCCAAGCACCTTCTGTTGCGCGGTCGTGAACGGGATCATGACCAAATCGTCCTGATCCGTGCCAAAAGCCGATTGACCCTTGGCGACGAACATACCGATTACCCGCAATGGCACGCTCTTGACCTGGATGAGGGCGCCGATCGGATTCTCGCCGGGGCTGAACAGCTGGCGATAGACCGTCTGACCGATGACGACTACCAAGGCCGCCTTGCTTTCGTCTTCCGCGCTGATGCCGCGTCCCGCGGCGATTTGCCAGTTTGTGATCGACGGATAGCTCTCGCTCACGCCCTGGATGCTCGTGGTCCAATTCTGGCTGCCGTACTGCACTTGGCCTTGCTGCCGAATCATATAGCTGACCTGTGCCACCGCAGGATCGTCGCGGCGCATTGCGCGCGCGTCCGCCACAGTCAGAGTGCTGGCGCTGCCATAACCAGCGCGGATACCGCCTGTCGTGATAGCGCCGGGGACAATCACGACCATGTTGGTACCGAGACTCTGGATCTGTTTGCGCACCGCTTCATTGGCGCCCTGACCGATGGCGACCATGGTGATGAGCGCGGCGACGCCGATGAACACACCAAGCATGGTAAGCGCCGAACGCATCTTATTGCGCCCGATCGCCTGGGCCGCGGTGGCAAGCACCATGAGGCCGAACGACAGATGGGCGCCTGTCGTTACCACGGAGTGCTCCTTGTCCCGCTGCTGCAGGAACGCAAAGCGCTCGATCTCCTTGCCAACTGGGAGTCGGTTTGCTCACGCGCTGGTCAGAAACGATCTGGCCGTCGCGCATCGTCACGATGCGGTCCGCGTAAGCGGCAATGTCAGCTTCGTGCGTGACGAGGACGATCGTCAGCCCCTGCTGCCGGTTGAGCGAGACCAGCGTCTCCATGATCTCGTGCGAGGTCTTGGTATCGAGATTGCCGGTCGGCTCGTCGGCAAGTAGCAGGCTCGGCGAATTGATCAGCGCCCGCGCGATTGCGACCCGCTGCTGCTGGCCACCGGACAACTGGCCCGGCGTGTTGCGCTCGCGCTCGCCCAAGCCCATGAAGCGCAGTGCCGCGCGTGCCCGCTCAATTCGAACCGCGCTGCGCGTCGGCCCTGCGCTGGAATAGTATAGCGGCAGTCCGATGTTCTCGATCGCGCTGGTGCGCGCCAACAGATTGAAGCTCTGGAACACAAAACCGAGTCGTTCGCTGCGGATGCCTGCGAGGTCGGGTTCGTGGAGCGTCGCGACGTCGACACCCTCAAGCAAATAATGTCCGCTTGTCGGCCGGTCGAGACAGCCGAGAATGTTCATCAACGTCGACTTGCCCGATCCCGACGAGCCCATAATGGCAACAAATTCGCCGTGCTGAACCGTCAGGCTTACACCGCGCAGCGCCTCGACCTTGACGTCTCCAATAACGAAAGTGCGCGTGAGATCCTCGACCTTGATGACCGGCTGCGCCAGCGCGTGTGCTTCTGGTTGCATCGGAGCGTCAATTTCACAGGCGTGGCGCGGGCGCCGCTGGCAGCTGGCCGCCCCCAGTACCGCTCGTTTCGGCGGTGATCACCCGATCACCCGGCTGTAGATCGCCTTTGACGATCTCGGTGAAGTTTCCGTCGTCGAGACCGGTCGTGACGGGAACCGCGACCGGCTTGTCCTCGCGGAGCACAAAGACGCGCTGCTGCCCCCCTGTTGGCGCGCTGGCGCCGCCCGGTTGCCGCCAGACCGCCCGGCGAGTAGCGCAATGCCTGATCAGGCACGCGCAGCACGTTGTCGCGTTGGTCGACGACGATCTCGGTCGAGGCGGTCATGCCCGGCACCAGCGCCAGATCGCTGTTGTTGACGCCAACGACAACGTCATAGGTAACAACATTTTGCACAGTGTTCGGCGATTGACGGACCTGAGTGACCACGCCTTCAAATACGCGCTGCGGGTAAGCGTCGACAGTAAACGTCGCCTTGTCGCCGGTCTTAATGCCGCCGATATCGCCTTCACTGGTATTGGTATCGACTTCCATCTGCTTGAGGTCGGTGGCAATCAGGAACAGCGTCGGCGTCTGGAAGCTCGCGGCGACGGTCTGACCACCGGTTACATTGCGCGATACAACCGTGCCATCCACCGGTGAGACTATGTTGGTATAGCCAAGGTTGAGCGTTGCGCTCCCTACGAGTCCCTGATCGAGCTTGACCGTTCCTTCATCCTGATTAACGACGTAAGCTTGATCCTCGGCTTGCTGCCGCGCAATCGAATTCTGCTGGGCGAGTTGTTGATAGCGCGTGAGATTTTTGCGATCCTTATCGAGTATGGCCTGATCACGTCCGAGCTGCCCGGAATATTGATCGAGTATCGCCTGATATGGTCGCGGATCGATCTTAGCGCAGACCTGGCCTGCCCTCACGTGAGTGTTGTAATCGCAATAGATGTTTTGGATCACGCCAGAAACGTAGGTTCCGACAATGATCGTCAGAACGGGATTGACTGTCCCGGTCGCCGTTGAGGTGCGCGCCACCGTGCCACGGGTGACTTGCGCGGTGACGTATTGCACGCTGCTTTTCGTGCCGAGGAACCAGAATACGGCGCCAATGCTGATGAGCAACGCGACAATGATGAGGGCACCAACAGTCCAGTATTTTCGCAAGCCCGACTTCAGCTTCCGTGCCGCGGCGGCCGATCCTGGAAATTGCAGCACCTTGCCGCGGGTCTCCACATGTGGCGCATCGAAGCTAACGCTCATGGTGGCTTCCTGCATTCGTGCGTTGGAAGCAGCCGCAGGCTGCATCCGGAAATTTGCTTATCCAGTGTGATAATCCTGCATCTACCTGCCTGACAGGAGCAGGCAGCACATTGATTTGCATCAACGATTCACCCGCACGTTAGACGGCCCCGAAAGACCCGGAAGATAAGGGCCGATGAATGTTTGTGCAGGCTGCATCATTCGAGCGCGATCAGATGGGGTGGCGCAACCGGGAGTTTCCTCAACGGCTCGCCGCTTTCCGATGTTCAGTGGTCGGCGGTCGGCGCCGCGCTGTTTTGGCACTGTCCATACTCAATTGTCGTCTTCTCGGCCGCGTACTGCTGCCACACGATGCCGAGAGAGGAGCGGTCAATTCCGAGACTGACGGTGCCCGCATTCCCGCTTATGGCGACATTGCTGATTGAGACATCGGTGAAATTGTAAGTCTGGGTACCCGATTGCGCCTGCAAAGTCTTGGCGGCGTCGTCGAACACGACGACGATCGGCTGGTTCTGCGCCGCCGTCTGGCTGCTCGCCAACGCACAGCGCAGCTGCTGTGGGGCGGCCGAGGATATCCCTATTTGTGCCGCAACCAGCGCAGCGACGACGACTGTCGATCGAAGCCTCAGCCTTTTCATTGGCTCTGGGTAGTAGCGTCGGCGGATACCGGCATTGATTTTGGTCAAGGCAGGCCGATCCCAAACTCTGGGCAGAAACGATGGCGGCAGAGGAATATGGTCTGTCGCAAACGCTGAGGTCGCCCATTCTGGCCCGCTGAGTACGTTCGTCGCATTCCTGGCATGCGGGTGCATGCCTCTTCTCACTTATCTGCTGCCCTAACGGCTTGCCTGTGTGCGCGGCCGCTTCGGGTGCGACCTTCTTTGCTGTGGGGACGATCAAAAGCCCTTGGTCGCCTGCAAGCTGGCTGCGATCCGGCGCGAAAGTCTTATTCGTCGGGATGATCGCGCCGCCCTCGCCTTCGCGGTCGGGTTCAGTCTGTGGTCGTATTTCGGGATATCTTAGAGCGCGACACCCGCCGCAAGCAGCGCTCCGTAACCGAGGCAGAGGAATGCCGCCATAGGCGTTAGCGGCAACAGCGAGTCATGCGCGTCTTCGGTCCAGACTTTTCGGGCTATCGCGGCGGCAAACGGCATCGTCAGCAGCGGTAACAGCACCCAGCCATCGAACCCCCAGCGAAGCCAGAACCAGAACGGCATGATGTAAATAAAAGCAGACATCAGAACATATTCGGTCCGGCTCCACGCCAAACCGAAGCGGACCGGTCCGGTACGCCAGCCCTTGGCGACGTCGAACTCACGGTCTCTGATGTCATCGATGATAAGAATATTGACCGCGATGGCGCCCAGCGGCAGGCCGACGACGAAGGCCCGCAACGGCATGTCGTGAAACAAGAGCTGCCAGTACGATGCCGGCTCGTGGTGTGCGGCAAATTGCACGTAATAGGCGGCCGCCGGCGCGAAAATCCCGAACATGACAAAGAAATGCAGGTCGGAAAGTCCGTATTTGCCGAATGGAAACGGGCCCGCCGAATAGATCAAGCTCCCCGCCATGCCCAGGACACCGATGACGATGACCGGGCTGCCGGCGACGTGCAGAAGATAGGGGCCCGTCAGCGCGGCAAGCCCAAGGCAGGCCGCAATCGCGTAGCGGAGACCGGCAAGCGTCAGCGTACCTTTGTTGAGCGCTTCAACCAGTTCTGGATGTTCATTGACGCTGCGATGCCGGACCAGGAGTTCGTAATTGTCGGTGACCAGCCCGCCAATATGGATCAGCAAGCTTGCGATGAATCCCAAAATTGCCGGAAGCAGCGCGAAAACGTGATCGTGAATGGCCAGTCCCATCGCCACCAGCACCGGCGCTGCTGCGGTCGGCAAGGAATGTCCGGGATAGACCAGCCAATGGATCCAAAGGTCGCGCCGGGACGGCTCCGGAACGTCGCGCATGTAACCTCATGATGGACCAAGCCGATCGCGTCGTGCAAGCGATACCGAGGCGTCAGACCTCAATTGTTCTTGGCACCTTGGAAGATCCAGGTCCAAATGTTTTGCTGCAGACACGACGGCAACGGCTTGTGCCCATAAGGCATTTGCAATTTTGCCTTACCTTGGATCAGCACGACCAGATTGCTGCTGTCGGGTTGACCCGGAAGCACCATCGGCCCGAATTTCGTACCTTTCATCAGTCCGTCATAGCTCGTCAGATCAAACCCGCTGGCATTATAGCCCTGGCCGCCGGGCTGATGGCAGGAAACGCACCAACCCTTGAAGATCGGCGCAATATCCTCAGCGTAACTCATTTGCGCCTGCTGGGCGCACGCTTGTCGGAGTGGTGGCGAAACAGATGCCCCGGTTATCGACAGCATGCCGACAGCGACGCTGGTGAGAATAAGTTTTGACTTTCGCATGAGATTTCCCCGATATCGGTTATCCAGTACGATGATACATTAATTCTAGAGATCGATGCGCGGCTTGAGATAGATCAAAGCCTTGCAATTTGCGTCAAATCGCACGCCAGCGCCGATCACTTCCTCTCCTTATTTTGTGATCGCTCGCGCAAATAATCGTCGGTGGTACGGACATGTGGCCGAGGTGGAGCGCCATGAGGATCAAACTCATCCTCGGAAACGGCCGCGATCCGGCAGGTATCGCACATCTTGATCAAGTCAAGACGCTTCGAACCGCCCGGATACATCCAATGCTGACCGGCAAGCTTCGCGCTCACGCGCTCGATCGTACTTTTGACGCCAAACGGCTTGCCGCACCCGATGCAGGTGAATGGTTCTTCCCGTTTGAGCACACGCGCCGGGGCGTTCGCGGCGCCAAAATCGATACGCGGTACCAGGGTGATGACTTTTTCGGGACAGGTCGCCGCGCATAGGCCGCACTGCACACACGCATCCTCAGTAAAACGCAAAACCGGCTCTTCGGGGCTGTCGTTCAGTGCGCCGGTCGGACAAGCGTTCACGCAGGCGAGACACAGCGTACAGCGTTGAGCGTCAATTTCGACGGCGCCGAGCGGTGCACCTGCCGGCAGCGAAACAACGTCGGCCGGCTTCGGCGCCGCGCCGTGCAGCGAAGCGCAACGCCAATCGCAGCACTTCACGCCTTTGCCCAACCGGCACAAAGCTTGCCGGCCGTTGTGATGGCGCATGTGCATCGATCGCTCGAAGGGCGTCGCCGAGCACGTCCGGATCGTCGGTTTCAATGATCGCAATGAGAGCCGTAGCCCAGGGTGTCGAGGATCGGTTCGGCCAGCGCAACAGTCTTGCGCAACCCGACAATATCGTGTCGGGGTTTTCCGCGCGCGATCAGGCGCACGTCGCTGGCGCCATAAGCGATACGCCGCGACGATAGTTTCGAGCCCGATCTGAGTTATTTCATTAACGGCGACGGGCAGAACGTTTGCCGCCAAGCCAGAACCGTAGCGCGCCAATGCGTCGATCAGTGCACCGCCATGTTCGCTATCGTGAATGACCAGGATCGGTTTGCTGCCACCGGCTTCGCGATAAGCCGTCAGCAGGGTGCGCGATTTGCGCATGAGCGCGTCGGACGGCGGTAATGCGTACGCAGCCGCACCGGTCGGACAAGCGGCGGCGCATTCCCCGCAGCCTGCGCAGATTGCCTCGTCGATTGTGACCCGGTCGCCTACCGGCATGATGGCCCCGGTCGGGCAGAGATCGAGGCAGCGCCGGCAGCCGACGATGCCAGAGCGCGCATGCGCGCACAGATCCGCTGTGAAGGTGACGTAACGTGGCTTGTCGAAGGTGCCGACCAGATCGCGCGCTTTGAGCACAGCGCGCAATATTGCCGCCGGATCGCCCGGATCGACCCGCACATAACCATCGCGCAGATCGGGCGCGGCAAACAGAGCCGGACCGCCGGATATGTCGAGCAAGATATCGCAATGTGATTTGGCCCCGTCACGCGGCGGGGCGAATGCGAGCGTATCGCGCGAGGATGGCGCGGAAAGCGCGAAGTCATCGACAACGATATCGAAGTTGCCGAGATGACCCGATGCCGTTCGGATCGAGCCTTTCGCCATCGGAAAGTCGGCCACCCGCGGAGGCATGATATTGCCTGACCGGCTGAGCAGCACGGTCACGTCGAGATGATCCTTAAGCAGCCTTCCGGCCTCGATTGCCTGCTCGTCGCGGCCGTAGATGAGGATGACACCGGCGCTTTCCAGACGGACGAACGGCACGTCCGGATCGGGTTCGGCCGCGGCGGCGATCAGTGCGGCCATCTTCGGCCCGGCATCCGACGCTTGGTCGGACCAGCCGGCGGTTTCGCGGATGTTGACGAACGAAATATCGGCGGTGCGGATTTCGCCGGCCGTCTCTCGGAAAAGCGGCTCTTCCTGCGTGCAGCCGATTATAAGCGGCTTACCTTCCGCGATCGCGGAACGAAAGCGTTCGAGCTCGGCGCGGCAGAGCTGTCTTCCGTTTTTGACACTCGTGCCGGGGCAACTTCGCCGCACGGCGTCCGCGTCGATTGGCATCGTGTCCTCACACGAGCAAAGCAGAATGTTTGGCAGGTTTTCGGTCATGGCTTGATCAAAGGGAAATAGCGGGGCATTTCGCCGCAACACAGAGTGCGCAATAACTATAGCGCTAGCGTATCACATGTCCTGCAAAATACCTTGCCTTTTATGAAAACTTGGCAGACGTCCGTTGAGGTTCGCAAGTGAGAAAGCCATTGTCGTCTGTCGAAACATTTCTGCAGCGATGGTCCCGCCGCAAGCGGGCAAGCAAGCCCGACGTCACACACGCCACGAGCAAGCCGCGCGATGACGGCGGCGCGGCGGCGCCGCAGGGCGCGCCGCCGACAGTGATCCCTGATAGTTTGCCGCCAGTCGAGACAATCGGCGCTGCCACCGACGTCCGTGCCTTTCTTAAGGCCGACGTCCCGGCGGATCTGACGCGTGCCGCATTGCGGCGTGCTTGGGCGGCTGATCCGGCAATTCGAGATTTCATAGGCATTGCCGATAACCAATGGGACTTCACCAAGCCCGATGGCGTGCCGGGATTCGGTCCACTCAGGCTTACACCTGAGCTGGAACGCCTGGTTGGCGAATTGTTCGGCGATTTCCATACGGCACTCCCCCCGGCTCGGACCGCACCCGGGAAAGAGTCGCCTGATCCGACGGAGCCTAAAGACACGCTGCCGGAGGGGAGAATTGACGCGTCGCGCGCCGCGACGTCGACCCGATCAAACGATCCGTCTAAGTAGAATCCCTTAGGCTCATGGCTCGGCACTACATGCTAAACATCAATAAATTCCCATCTGCGAAAGCAGTGAGGATAAGGCGATGTGAGGCCGAAGGTGCATTCCGATCACTCTGGCGCCATTATCGACGAAATCGAACGGGCTCGAGCGCAAGAATACGCACTGCTGGCAGCCTTGCTTGCCGGAGCGCCGAATGCCGATCTCCTCACCGAAATTGCTGATCTTACGGGCGACATAAGTCCCCTTGGTCAGACGCACGCTGCTCTCGCGCAGGCCGCTGCGGCAGCGGATTGCGAGGAGGTCGAACGCGAATTTTTTGATCTGTTCATCGGTGTCGGGCGCGGAGAGCTTATGCCGTACGCCTCCTACTACATATCCGGCACACTCCATGCAGCACCGCTGGCACGGTTGCGCGCCGACTTAGCGACGCTTGGCCTGTCGCGCGCGGAGCGCTGCAGCGAACCGGAGGATCATGCCGCGCTCCTGTGCGAGACCATGGCGGGTTTGGTGGATCGACGTTTCAATACGTGCCCCGAAGCGGATCGCAACGTGTTCGAGAAGCATCTCGCGCCTTGGATTGGTCGCTTCTTTACGGACCTGCAAGCGGCGAAGAATGCGAATTTTTATCGCCGCGTTGGTGTCTTGGGGCAGCAATTCGTCGAGATCGAGAGTCAAGCCTTTAAGCTGGCCGACGAAGAAAATGGCAGGTGATTGGAGCAACGTAATGCCGAACAAGACGAGCAGCCGGCAGACTTTGCCGCGGCGACGCGACGTCTTGCGCGCGTTCGGTGCCGGTGCGGGTGCCGCAATAACAGCCTCAGTGCCCGACGCTGTGGACGCGGCACCTAAAAACGAAGACGAGAAGCGCAAATCCCGGTACCGGGCCAATTCGCCCGAAGTGCAGACCTATTACCGCGTCAACCGCTATCCAAAATGAGGCAAGAACGGTGTTGATCAGGCGAAGCGATCGTCGGACGCGCAAAGGCGGCTTGTTCCAGGACGTGCCTCCCGATGGCGGCCTCGACCGTCGCACGTTCCTACGCCGCTCCGGCCTCACCGGCGGGCTGGCTACGCTCGGCGCGCTCTCGCTCGGCTCGGTACGCAGGTCCGCAGCGGGAGCGCCGCCGCCCGCGGGCGCAGCGGTAACGACGCGCAAAAGCATCTGCACGCATTGTTCCGTCGGTTGCACGGTTTTGGCTGAGGTTACCAACGATGTTTGGATTGGCCAGGAGCCGGCCTGGGACAGTCCGATCAACCGCGGCTCGTTTTGCGCCAAAGGCGCGGCCGTACGCGAACTCGTTAGCGGCGAGCGTCGCCTTAAATATCCAATGAAGATCGTCAGCGGGCGATGGACCAGGATCAGCTGGGAGCAAGCCATCGGCGAGATCGGCGACAAGCTGTTGGACATCCGCCAAAAGTCCGGGCCCAATTCAGCCTACTGGCTTGGCTCAGCCAAAATGACCAACGAGGGCGCCTATCTGTTTCGGAAATTCGCGGCCTTATGGGGCAGCAATAACGTCGACCACCAAGCCCGCATCTGCCATTCCACCACGGTTACCGGCGTCGCCAATACCTGGGGCTACGGCGCCATGACCAACAGCTACAACGACATCCGCAATTCCAAGACTATTCTGATCTGGGGAGGCAATCCGGCGCGCGCGCATCCGGTGTCACTGCAACATATTTTGGAAGGCGCCGAGCTCAATCGGGCGAATTTGATCGTCGTGGACCCGCGGCTCACGCGCACCGCCGCGCATGCCACCGAGTATGTCCGTTTGCGCCCCGGCACCGATATTCCGGTGTTCTACGGCATGATGTGGCACATTCTGCAGAACGGCTGGGAGGACAAGGAATTCATTGCACAGCGCGTCTATGGCTTTGAAGAGGTCCGCAAGGAAATCCAAAAGTGGACGCCTCAGGAAGTCGAACGGGTGAGCGGCGTTCCCGCCGAACAGCTCAAGCGGGTCGCGCAGATGTTCGCGACGCAAAAGCCGGCAACGCTGATCTGGTGCATGGGCGTCACCCAGCACAGCGTCGGAACCGCCAACGTGCGCGCAGCATCAATCGCGCTTCTGCTCACGGGCAATGTCGGCGGCCCGGGCCTCGGTGCCAACATTTTTCGTGGCCACGACAACGTGCAGGGCGCGACTGATTGCGGCGTCGATGTGACGTCGCTGCCGTTCTACTACGGGCTGACCGAAGCCGCATGGCGGCATTTTGGACGCGTCTGGCAGGTCGACTACAGCTGGCTGCAGTCGCGCTTTGTTTCCAAGCAGAACATGGAGACGCCGGGGATTCCGATCAGCCGCTGGTTCGACGGCGTGCTTCTGCCCAGAGCCCAAGTCGACCAGAAGGACAATGTGCGCGCCTTGTGGGCTACGGGCTTCGGCAGCAATGCCATCGGCCGCATTCCCGAAGCGATGAAAGGAATGGCCAAGCTTGATCTTTTGGTAGTGGTCGATCCGCATCCGACCACCTGGGCTTCGCTTTCGGTTGAGGCCGGGCGCAAGGACGGCACTTATCTGCTGCCTGCCTGTACCCAGTTCGAGAGCTCCGGCTCGCGTGTGGCCTCGAACCGCTCAATCCAATGGGGCGAACAGATCGTCAAGCCGCTATTCGAGACCAAGGACGACTACGAGATCATCTATCTCATGGCGAAGAAGCTCGGCTTCGCTGACACGATGTTCAAGAACATCGCCGTCGAAGGCGATCGGCCCGTTCCGGAAGACATTCTCCGCGAGATAAACCGGGCCGGCTGGAGCACCGGCTATACCGGCCAGTCGCCCGAGCGCATCAAACTGCACATGGCGAACCAGAAGGATTTCGATCTGGTTTCGCTACGCGCCGCCGAAGGCCCGTGTAAGGGCGATTATTACGGATTGCCATGGCCGTGCTGGGGAAAACCGGAGGTCAAGCATCCGGGCTCGCCCAATCTATACGATACCAATCTGCACGTCATGGACGGCGGCGGCACGTTCCGCGCGCGTTTCGGTGTCCAATATAATGGCGTTAATTTGCTAGCCGAAGGATCATATTCGAAAGGGTCCGACATCAAGGATGGGTATCCTGAATTTACCTACGCGGTGCTGAAAAAGCTCGGTTGGGACACGGAGCTCACTGCGGCCGAATTGGCGACAATTCAAGCGATCGGGGGAACGAATCCCGATACTGTGTCGTGGTCAATCGATCTGTCCGGCGGCATCATCCGCGTGGCGCTCAAGCACGGCTGTGTCCCCTACGGCAATGCCAAGGCACGCATGAATGCCTTTGGCCTGCCAGATCCAGTCCCGGTGCATCGCGAGCCGATCAACACGCCGCGGCCAGACCTCGTCGCCAAATATCCCACCTATCCCGACGGCAAGCAGTTTCGTCTTCCTAACGTCGGCGCTTCGTTGCAAAAAGCTGGTGTCGATAAGGGGCTGAGCCGCGTCTTTCCGCTGGTCTTCACCACCGGCCGCATCGTCGAATACGAGGGCAGTGGTGAGGAGACCCGTTCGAATAAATGGCTTGCTGAACTGCAGCAGGAGATGTTCGCCGAGATCAATCCTGCAGATGCCGCCGAACGAAACGTCAAAGACGGCACCTGGATCTGGGTGACAGGACCGAACGCCAAGGCCAAGGTCAAGGCGCTGGTGACCGAACGCGTGGCCAAAGGCGTCGTCTGGATGCCGTATCATTTCGGCGGCTGGTTCGACGGCAAGGATTTGCGCGCCAACTACCCGGCCGGCACAGATCCTATCGTGCTCGGCGAGAGCGCCAATACACTCACGACTTACGGCTACGATCCGGCAACGGGCATGCAGGAACCGAAGACCACGCTGTGCCAGGTCAGCGCAGCATAGGGAGGCGAACGATGGCGCGGATGAAATTTTTGTGTGACGCGGACCGCTGTATCGAGTGCAACGCCTGTGTCACCGCCTGCAAGAACGAGAACGAAGTGCCGTGGGGCATCAACCGGCGCAGGGTGGTAACGCTCAACGATGGCGAGCCCGGCGAACGTTCGGTCTCGATGGCCTGCATGCACTGCACCGATGCGCCTTGCGCCGCCGTATGTCCGGTCGATTGTTTCTACACGACGGACGATGGTGTGGTCTTGCACAACAAGGATCTGTGCATCGGCTGCGGTTATTGCTTCTACGCCTGTCCATTCGGCGCGCCGCAATATCCGCGCGTCGGCAATTTCGGTTCGCGCGGCAAGATGGATAAATGCACATTTTGCGCCGGCGGTCCCGAGCCCGACAATTCGCCGGCCGAATACGAAAAATACGGCGCCAACCGGCTCGCACGGGGCAAGCTGCCAATGTGCGCCGAGGTTTGTTCGACCAAGGCGCTGCTAGCCGGCGATGGCGACACCGTTGAGGGAATCTACAAAAATCGCGTGACGACGCGCGGCTATGGTTCAGGCGCCTGGGGCTGGAAAACCGCCTACGACGAGGACATACCGGGCTGAGCCCGGACCTGCCACCGAACGAGGAGAGACGCTCCATGACATTGCTTTCTCGAGAAATCCGGCTCGTCCTCGCCGCGATCGGCTTTCTGATTTTCGCAGGTCTCGTCCCCGGCGCCGCACAAACATCGAGCGTCGTCAATCCGAACGCGCAGGCCGTCAAGGAACAGCAATTGCTGAAGGAGCACTTTTTCATCAGCGGCCGGGGCACCATTGCGGACACGAAATCATATGTCATCGAGCAGCCACTCGGCCGCACTTGGCGGCTGATTACTGGCGCGTGGATGCATTGGATCGGTGCGCTCGCCATTCTCAGTGTCGTGGCGCTCCTGGCTTTGGCCTTTTTCACCCTCGGGCCCCTGATGATCGAGGGCGGCCGCTCCGGCCGCAGCATCCTGCGCTTTAATGGCCTCGAGCGATTCGTGCACTGGCTGATTGTCGTTGCTTTCGTGGTTCTCGCGGTAACCGGCTTGAACATCACGTTCGGTAGGGAATTTCTGCTGCCGCTCGTTGGGCCCGAAGCTTTTTCGCGTTGGTCGCTGATGGCGAAATACGCGCATGATTTTTCGAGCTTTCCATTTGTGCTCGGTGTCGCCATTATGTTTGCACTGTGGGCCAAAGCGAATATCCCGACCGCGATCGACATCCGATGGTTCAAGGAAGGCGGCGGCATGATTGGACACAAGCATCCGCCAGCAGAGAAATTCAACGGCGGCCAGAAGGCGTTGTTCTGGTGCGCGATGCTGGGCACCGCCGGCGTAACGATTACGGGACTATTTTTGCTGTTTCCGTTTTATTGGACCAACATCCTCGGCATGCAGATCGCACAGGTTCTGCACGCGCTGATCGCTATCGCCTATGTCGCGCTCATTATCGCGCACATCTATATCGGGGCCGTTGGTATGGAGGGCGGTTGGGAAGCAATGGCCGGCGGAGAAGTCGATTTGAATTGGGCGAAGCAACACCACTCGTTGTGGGCCGAGAAAGAACTCAGCCAAGGGCTTGCAGGAAGCCGGCGGCCAGGAGCGGTATCCGGGCCGACGGATTGAGCAAGGATGCCCGCGGAAAGACGCACGAACGGCTTCAAGAAAGCCGTGTCGGCATCGATCATCTGACATGAACGTGCGCTTCTTCTGTTGTGGCAACCATGGTGCGCCAATCATCCACAACCTCGATCGTGTCATTTTTATCAAACGGCGCTCAAACTTGCGCCCTAATCGGTGTCGCTGAGATCGGGATGACGTCCATCGGCTGTCGGCGTTCGTTTTTCTATTCTGTGCTGCAAATCGGTGTAAGCCTATTGCGGCGTTCGGCCTTACGGCTGGTCCGCGTCTTGTCGGTCAATTCAGCGACCTGACTTACGATGCCTCGGGCACGACAACCGCAGCCCCCTGCAAGCGCCCCGATCTGAGGTCTGACAAGGCTTCATTGGCGCGTTTTAGCGGATAACAGACGGTCTCGGTAACCACAGGGGCCTTTGCAACCACTTCGAAGAACTCGTCGCCGTCTCTTCTGGTCAAGTTGGCTACCGACTTAAGTTCTCTCTCTTCCCACAGCAGCCGGTAGGGAAAAGCGGGAATATCGCTCATATGGATCCCGGCGCAGACCACGCGGCCGCCTTTCCGGACAGCGCTCAGCGCCAGTGGGACCAGTGGCCCGACGGGAGCGTAGATGATCGCGCAGTCGAGCTGATCGGGCGGCTTTGCCTCCGAGCTTCCGGCCCACTTCGCCCCGAGCTTGAGTGCAAAAGCCTGTGCGGCTGTATCGTCCGGCTTGGTAAAGGCGAACACCTCGCGGCCCTGCCGCCGCGCAATCTGGGCTATGATGTGGGCGGCAGCGCCGAAGCCGTAAAGGCCTATCCGATTTCCCTCGCCCGCGATCCTCAGCGAGCGCCAACCGATTAGTCCCGCACAAAGCAGCGGCGCAATCGCAGCATCCTTGTCAGTCTCGGGCAGGCGAAAGACGAATTTCGCATCGGCTATGGCATGGGTGGCAAAGCCGCCGTCGCGCGTATAGCCGGTGAATAGCGGCTCGTTACAGAGGTTTTCTCGGCCGTCGCGGCAATATTCACAATGCCCGCAGGTTCGCCCCAGCCAAGGAATGCCGACGCGCATGCCGACCTCGAGCCCGAGTACGCCATGCCCGACGAGGTCGATCCGACCGATGATCTCATGACCGGGAACGATGGGCAATTTCGGATTCGGCAACTCGCCGTCAACCACGTGAAGATCAGTGCGGCAGACGCCACAGGCCGAGACACGAACCCGAACCTCGTCCGGTGCTGGCCGTGGATCGGGCCGCTCTAGAAGTTTCAGTGGCTCGCGCAGCTTTTCTAGCACCATAGCCAGCATTACAGACCTCTTGACGTCATTCAAATAATTGCTTTTCGACGCCCCCAAGTCAGCGTCACTACCTCGATGTTTTTCGCCTTCACCAGAAATGGCACAGAGTCAGCGACTGGGTGCAGGCCAGACCGCCCGGGCGACATTGCGGCTGCCGTCCCAGCAGACCATTACTCGATCCAAGGCGTGTCGAGTTTTCTGGATATACGGAACGACGACCAGCGGATGTCCGGATTCGAACAGGGTGGCTTCGATCATCAGGTTGTTTGCCATGCGATTATGCGAGCCCGTCTGGCGACGATGAACAGATCGAAAGTTCGAGCAATACCAGCGAACATAGTTGGTGCTTCAGAAAATTCGGCCTCGACAATGCTTTTTTCCGAAGACAGCTTGGTTCGCCGACACGCTCATCAAAGCAGGCTTTGGCATCGCTGGCACGCTGTTTGTCCGCCGGAAATGAAGCTTGGGAAGCTCCATCCTTCAATGGCGACTGATATCGTCCTTGTGTCAATTACCGCACACGACGCGATGGTTTCGAGTCGTTTGATCATGGATATCGACCACGGCCCGAAACACAAAACCGGGCGTATGACCTTGCTGTTGGATCATTGGGCGACTGGTTGCTTGGAACGAGAGCGAAAGCGAACAGCCCGCTTGCTGCGGAAATTGCCGAAGCAGAAGCCTTAGAAAAGACCGCTGAACACACGAGTAGAACCTTTATCCTCAAAATCGTAGAAATTCTGCTCTGATGAATGAGAACTCCGAACAAGGACCAATCAACAATCCGTCCAGTTCGGAAGGTCTCTGCCGCGGCGGCGCACTGAATCTGACCCCGTTCATCCTCTCAGAAGGATAGCGCGTCACTTCTGGGCGCCCGTGCCCTGAATGCTGGAAGCGACAATCGTGTTGCTGATTGCGATCGCTCAACGGTTAACGGCCGTGATAATCGGCGCGCTGCTCGTACTGAACGTTTGCCAGGGTAACAACACGAGCCCTTATCGCCCCAGCGATCTCTTCATCGCGAATTCGCTCTGCCCTGCCAGTGATTAATGACTCAGGTTGAATCGGCTTTCCAAAACGTACAGTGACACGACGAGGTCGTGGGAATTTCCGACCGGCTGGCCAAGCGGAGAAGCTGCCGTCGATGTAAACGGGAACGATTGGGACCGGATGCTTCTCTATAAGGGCACCGACACCGGGTAGGAAGCGCTGAAGGGTACCATCGGGGCTTCGAGCACCTTCCGGGAACCAGACGAGATTCCACCTACGCTCGAGCGTAAGACCTGCCATTGCTAGGGCTGAGGCCACTGCGCGGTCAGGATCAATCGGGATGATGCGCGCCGCGTGACTGAAGAGCCGGCGCAACCTGCTCGTAAAGGCTACACCCGTCCATCCACCCCAGCAGGTATGCCTAACAATCCCTCCCGGGAGTGCGGCACCCAAGGCAAAAGGGTCTAAGTAGCTTACATGGTTCGGGCAGATGAGCATAGGCGCCTTCGACGGAAGGAGTTCAAGGCCTTCGACCTGCAAATCGAAGACTCCGTGCATCACCAACCGAAGCAGGAATTCGCCAAACTTGCGCACAAGGGCGAAGACGGGACTCAGAGGCGCCAGCCAAGGCGCTTCGGCATCCGCGGGTGCAGCGCCTGCTTCCGTTTTCGGCGCTTCCGCAACTTCGCGCAGAAGATCGCGCAAAGTGACGATGCGAGCAATATCGCTCTCCTTCAAGACAACGCCTAGCTCGCGTTCGAGCGCCAGCGTCAACTCAACCCAACCGAGGGAATCGATGCCGAGATCGATCTGCGGACTCCAATCGAGTTGTAAACTCCGGTCGGGAAAGCGCCGCTGAAGCGACCCCCATACGGCCGCGACTTGCGGCCGGTCGAGCAAGGCACGATCTTCGCCGGAAAGAGCCGCCGCAGCGGGCGGCGCTTCGTGCCGTTGCGCGGCGGCATAAAGCGACGGCAGTAGATGACGCCGGATCTTGCCGAGTTGCGTGCGCGGCAGAGCATCGTGCGCGACGGCAAAGCCAGTCAGTCTCGCATAGCTTGGCATGCTTTGCGCTTTAGTCGCGAGCCCTTCACGAATGGCATCGCCAAGGCGCAGAGTGCCAAAGTCACGGGCGGCCGAAAAGTCGGGTACGACTAGGCCGACAAGCACACCATTTTGGCCAAGCAGGGCAATTTCACGGACCAGAGGCGCGGCGGCATAAATCGCTTCGAATTCATCGGGAAAAAGCTTCTTACCGTCGGCCAGCACGATCGTGTCGCTCTTGCGCGCTTCGATGTGGAGAAAGCCTTTGTTGGCGATTGAACCCAGATCGCCGGTCCGGAACCAGCCGTCTTCAGTAAAAGCTTCCCGCGTCTTCATCGGATCACCGCGGTAGCCCGAAAAAACCGATGGGCCGCGCACCTCGATCTCGCCAATGCTGTCGCCGCCGGCATTGGCGATCCGCACCTCCATGCCGGGAATAGGCCGACCGGCAGACCCCAGAAGGGTTGCTCCTGGAAGATTGTAAGTGAGCATTGACGATGTCTCGACAAGCCCGTAGCCCGTGAGCATCTCCCAGCCGATAGCGCCAAGCGCTTCCTCGACTTCTACGCTGACTGGCGCACCGCCACTGACAAGCAAACGAAGTTCGGGCGCGACTTTCCGGCGTATCGATCCAAGAAGTATCCTTCCGGGCCAATGAATGCCCTGGCGCTTTGCCCAGCCTGCGACGGCAAGGAAAGTAGATATCAGCGCAGACATCGGGAATGGTTGGGATGCGATGCCACGCCGCATATTGTCAAGAAGCGCGGTATAGAGCCGTGGCACGCCGATCAGAGTGGTAACGTGCCCCTGACGCATCGCCGTGACGATCTCCGGACCGCTAATCCCGGCGGGCAATACGATACCGCAACCAAGAGCAAGCGGCGTCAGCATGCCAATCGTCAGCGGGTACGCGTGATAAAGCGGCAAAGGAAGCAGCGCGCGATCGCCGCGCCCGACCAGGCGTGCGGCGGCTATTGCGTTTACGTTGGTTAGCAAATTCGTGTGGGTCAGCGGCACTGCTTTGGGGGTGCCGGTCGTTCCCGATGTGAAAACGATCACAGCTTCGTCCGCCGCGGTAACGACTGGAAATTCGGCGCCCGGTTGGGCGAGCAGGTTTGCCCACGTTTCAGCCGTGGAGTCGTTGTTGTCGGCGTCAAGAATGATCGGTCGGCAGGACGGCGCAAGGGTGGCGAGACGTTGTCTGGCTGCCGAAGTGGTGAAAACCAATCGGCAACCCGCGATCTTGAGCATTCTCGCCAACTCGTCATCGTTTGTCTGAAGATCGAGTGGAACAGCGGTGGCACCAGCTGCGGCAATGGCCCAAAACGCGCCGATCCACCGTGGACTGTTAGGGGCGATGATCGCGACGCCGCTGCCCCGACCAATGCCACGCTGCACAAGTCCATTGGCGGCCCTCGTGGAAACGCCAGCCAGCTCCGTGAACGACCAAATTTCCTCACTCCCGCCAGCATAAGCAACAATTGCCGCGAGGTTTCCTTGCGCCGCGATTTTACTGCGGAGTTCCTGCAGGGTGCGTGGAATGGCCATCAAAACTATAACCCGTTACGACGCATGGTCACTGGGGTTGGGCCCCGTGCTTTTGTCAATGATCCTCAGATCTCTCTGGATACGATCTTCGCCGTGACAGTGAAGCCGCAGCTCATCGCCGAAGTCCTAACGGTTAGCCGAGATGCTGATTGCGCCACTTGATCAAGATCAAATCGGAAGGCCGCTCTGTAAGGCATATTCTGTAAGGCATATTATGTCGCGAGGGCACAATGCGGCATAAGCGGAACAGCAATCGCCAGCGACGCAGAGACGTCGAGTGATTCTCAAGGATGGAGTCGATCGTGACCTTTTCCACCATAATGGTTCATGTCGACTTTGAACGCTCCAACAATGCGTGCCTACCCATCGCTGTCGATCTCGCTGAGCAGTTTGGCGCCAAACTCATCGGCATTGCCGCATTCACCATGCAGGTGCCGTTCGAAGAAGACGCGATTTTATCCCAGACCGTGATCGAAGACCTGCGCTCCCAATCCGCAAAACAGATGATGGAAGCCGAGGCGCGCTTTCGCTCCGCAGCCGGGACGCGCCCGCGACATGTCGAGTGGCGATCGGCGATGGCGTGGCCGATGGGTTTCATTGCGCGCGAGGCGCGCGTCGCGGACCTCATCATTGCTGGGGCAAATCGTGACGGGCTCTTGCCGTTCGATCAACCTTGGCGTCTTGATCCCGGCGATCTCGTCATGCAAGCCGGACGGCCGGTTTTGGTCGTTCCTCCCGACGCGGGAAAGTTAAAGCTAAAATGCGCCATGATTGCTTGGAAGGACACGCGAGAGGCGCGAAGCGCCGTAAATAATGCTTTGCCGCTCCTACACAAGGTAGAGGAAGTAGTTGTGGTCGAGGTCATTGAGAATGAGTCCGATCGCACCGCCGCGCATGGTGCGCTTGACGACGTGGTGTCTTGGCTTGGCCATCATGGCATTGAAGCATCTGCTCGGGTTTTCCATTTTCCCGATGACCAACAGCCGATGAAAAAGCTTTGGCAATATGGCGCGGACTTCATTGTCGCAGGAGCCTATGGTCATGCGCGCGTGCGTGAATGGGTTTTCGGGGGTTTTACCCGCGATCTTCTGATGCGATCCCCGCAATGTGCGTTCCTGGCGCATTGAGGGGGGGGCCGGGCCTGTGAGGGCCAACCGCCGCAGGTCAAAAAGTTCCAGCTTGACCGCAAGCCCCAGTTTCTACGCGGCCTGGACGTCGAATCAGCCCCCAACATCGGATGATTTGGTTGTTCTCGGCAGTCAAAAGGCCCAGTTGTCCGACCTGTGCCTGACATCATCGACAGCGCCCCCGAGGTCACCGATTATTTGCGTTATATCAATGCTGCCGGCGTGCTGCTGCCCCAAACGAATTAGGCCAATGCACACCGCGATCAATCGGACGACCAATGCCTCGGCAAGATCTGCTCCTCTTCGCGCTGCACGGAACCGACGAACTCGGATCGGCGATCGCAGCGTTGCTTGGACGACCGTTAGCCAACCACGAGGAGCGGGAATTTGAAGACGGCGAACACAAGGCGCGCCCTCTTGAGACGGTGCGCGATACCGACGTATTCGTCCTGCATAGCCTGCACGGTGGACCAGAGCTGAGTGCCGACCATAAGCTGTGCCGGCTCCTTTTCTTTGTCGGAGCACTCAAGGATGCCGGCGCCGCGCGGGTGACGGCACTGGCGCCCTATCTCTGCTACGCACGCAAAGATCGCCGGACCAAGCTCAATGACCCGGTAAGCAGTCGCTACGTGGCAAGCCTCTTCGAAGCCGTCGGCACCGATGCAATCGTCACTCTCGATGTACACAACCCCGCCGCCTTCGAGAATGCCTTTCGCTGCACGACGGTGGCATTGACCGCAGCACCCTTGTTTATCGATTACGTCAAGGGATTTTCAAGCGAAAAACTCTGCGTCGTATCTCCGGATACCGGCGGAGCCAAGCGCGCGGATTTGCTCCACGAGGCTCTCGAAGCCGCGCTGGGAAAGCCAATCGGAAAGGGCTTCGCCGACAAGCGGCGCAGCGCCGGCGTGGTGTCGGGCGACCTGTTCGTAGGCGACGTAGCTGGCGCAACCGCGCTTATCGTCGATGACCTTATCAGCACAGGAGGCACGATCGTGCGCGCGGCGCACGCCGCGCGGAAGGCCGGAGCGACGCGCATCATAGCACTGGTAACTCATGGACTGTTCATGCCGGGGGCCGAGGCTGTTCTTGCGGACCCGGCCATCGACCGCGTTGTCATTACCGATGCCGTTCCGGCATTCCGGCTCGGTTCGGGCGCCGCGCGTGCCAAGCTTGATATCCTGCCGGTGGCGCCGCTCCTGGCCGAAGCTGTCCGCCGTCTGCATGCCGGCGATACGCTCGGTGATCTCCTGGTCTTTTGAGAGCTCGTTCCAGCTTGATCGCATCCATGGCGGCGAGCCGAAGATAGGAGCGGGCCAGCACAGGCCATTTTTCCGGGCTCCGAGGCGCACTTTCGAGCAAATGGGCGATGGCGAGGCGCGCCCGCAGCGTTGCTCTATGACAGCGATAGAAGGTGAAAACCTCATCCGGGTAACTGCCGTCGAGCAGGTGGGTAAAGCGCCGCTGCAAATACCTTGCCGCCCAGGGGGCACCCAGCCGCTCGCACTCGACGCATAGGAATGCGATTTCGTCGAGCGGATCGACCATGCGCAATCGCGCATTGAATTCCAGACAATCGATGATGCGGATCGGGTCGTCGAGAAAAATATGCTCAGGCCGCAGGTCACCATGCCCTTCAACAATGTGCCGGCGCCGCACACGTTCGGCCAGCAGGCCGGTCCGCTTGGTGAGAAACTGCCGCTGTATGCATGCGATGTGGCGCACCATGCCGGCGGGGAGTCGGAAACGCGGGTCGAGCAGAATGCGCAGGTCGTAGGCCAAGCTCCGCTGGAATCCCGCAACGTAGGCGGTTGACGCAATCAATTCGGCGCTGGCATGTCGATAGAACCGAACGAGCGTACCGACGACGCGGTCGAGCTGCCAGCGCCGCAGCCAACCGTTGGCGATTGCCCGGTCAAGCATCTGGGCCCGGTCGAGACGGCTCATCACAACCAGCCAATCGACCACCTTACCCTCACCACCGATTGTGAGACCGCGTTCGGAATACGTCAGAGGGACGACATCGAGGTAAATGTTCGGGGCAAGACGACGATTGAGCTTGAGTTCGGCCCGGCATGCGGTCTCGCGGCGCTCCACTGTGGAAAAGTCGAGGTAAGGGAAACGCACCGGCTTTTTCAGCTTGTAGGCGCGATCGCCGGCCAGAAATACCAGTGACATATGGGTTTCATGGCTCGTTACCTCGGTAACGAGCGGCCCGTAACTGCCGGCCCGCTGCAAAAACGTGACTTTTTCGTACAGCGTCGGCGGCCGCGCCGCCAGCCGTGCTTCCAGTGAGTGGTCCGCAGCCGCCATCGATAGGCTCAAAACGGGTGCAGGCTAGACCCGTACCAGATTGATCGTCGCACCATTGAGCTGATCAATCACGCCTTCATGCATCGTATCCATAAATGCGCCGACGCTACTCGCCTCAGCCATGCAATCTTTGCGAACCTTGACCCAGACGTCGCCGAATGCGGCGCCGAAGGTTTGCGAATCGTCGATTTCATAGATGCCCTGGTGCAGGCGCTTGTTGGCCTTCGTGACTTCGAGCTTTACCTTCATGTCGAGCTCCCGAGAGACTGCTGCGAAAAAGCGAGGTCATCATCTATTCGGACGCGACAAGGGCCTTGATTCTGATCAAACATCACCAACGCAGCGAGGAGACGTCGATCGCGGATGGCTAGTCGGCCATCGCGTCCGATCAAGGCGGTTGAAGGTACCGGAGATCGTCTAGCCGAGAACGCCGAACCGGACGGATCTGCCGTTCCGGCCGGCTCTATGTCTCCTGCACGTCGCTGGCGAGCCGAGGAAAAAATCCCGATCGAACTCCATTAGTTGATATGACGGGGGAGTTTCGTTGCGCGTCTCGTTCCGCCATGCCCAAATCGTCAGGCCGTCATGCAGCCATTTCCGGCCCAAGATTGCGCTCCGGTTTTTCCTCCGGAATTTCCGTCATGGTGGCCTCGGTGAGCAAGAGCACGCCTGCCACCGAGACGGCGTTTTCGAGCGCGATGCGTACGACCTTCGTCGGATCGACGATGCCGGCTTCGACAAGATCGACATATTCCTTGCGCGCGGCATCGAAGCCGTAATTGCCTTTTCCCTCGAGCATGCGGGCGACCACCACCCCGCCGTCGATCGCGGAGTTTTCGGCGATCTGCCGGGTCGGTGCATCGAGCGCGCGCCGGATGATCTGCACGCCGGTCTTCTCATCGCCTTCGCACTTGGCCTCTTCCTGTGCGACCGCTTCGACACAACGCAGCAACGCAAGGCCGCCGCCGGGAACGATCCCTTCGGCGACTGCAGCCTTGGTCGCGCTAATGGCGTCGTCGAACGCCTCTTTCCTTGCTTTCATCTCCGACTCGGATGGCGCGCCGACGCGAATGACGGCGACGCCGCCTGCCAGCTTCGCCAGCCGTTCCTGCAGCTTGTCCTTGTCGTATTCGCTGGTCGTCTTTTCGATTTCTCGCCGGATCTGCTCAATGCGCCCCTCGATCTGCTTGCGTTCGCCCGCCCCGCCGATGATCGTGGTGTTGTCCTTGTCGATGACGGCGCGCTTGCAACGACCGAGCTGCTCGATCTTCGCGTGCTCCAGCTTCAACCCCGCTTCCTCAGCAATGACCTGGCCGCCGGTTAACACTGACATATCCTGCAACATGGCCTTGCGGCGATCGCCAAAGCCGGGCGCTTTGACGGCGCAGCTCTTCAACGCGCCGCGGATATGATTGACGATGAGGGTGGCGAGCGCCTCGCCTTCGACGTCTTCGGCCACGACGAGCAGCGGACTTCCGGCCTTCGCAACCTGTTCAAGAAGCGGGACCATGTCGTTCAGGGAACTTATCCGGCGATCCGACAACAGGATCAGGCAATCCTCCATCACCGCTTCCATCTTGTCGGGGTTGGTAACGAAATAGGGGGAGAGAAATCCGCGGTCGAACTGCATTCCCTCCACCACATCAAGTGCGGTCTCTGTCGTCTTCGCTTCTTCGACGGTGATCACACCCTCGCTGCCGACCTTTTCCATGGCATCGGCCACGAGTTCGCCAATCGCAGGATCGTTATGCGCAGAGATGGTGCCGACTTGCGCCTTTTCCTTTCGCGTCTTTACCGGCTGGGACAGCGCGCGCAACGCCTCAACAGCGCGCCTGGTCGCGCGATCCAAGCCGCGCTTGATGTCGATCGCGCTCGCACCGGCGACCACATTGCGTACGCCGTCCGCAAAGATTGCCTGCGCCAGAATCGTCGAGGTACTGGTGCCGTCGCCGACCATATCGCCGGTCTTTTCGGCGGCCTGACGCAGCATCCGTGCACCCAAGTTCTCCTCCGCATCCTTAAGGTCGAACTCCTTGGCAATCGTGACGCCGTCATTGCAGACGATCGGCACTCCCCACTTTCTCTCGATCAGTACGGATTTCGATCTGGGACCGAGGGTAACGCGAACCGCGTCTGCGAGCTGAGTGGCGCCGCGCAAGATTTTTTCGCGCGCGGCCGAGCGGAACAGGACTTGTTTGTGGGGCATTGGATCACCTCTTAATGGCAGAGCCGTACGATACGCATTCCGGCGCGGGCGATCGGCGACACCGCTCGGCGGATAGCCGCGAACGGCGCGGACGTCGCCGTCGTTGCCGGGCCCGCAGGGCTACCCGTTCGACATCGGCGATCGTGGAACGCACAGAAGTGTAAAACATACGGCGGCCGTCGATATCATCAACCAGCCGCGGCAACTCAACCACGTTTCCGGCAACATGCCGCCGATATCTGTGCGAGTGTGCTCCATTAGTTTTCTCCTTGCGCTTTCAAGCATCGGCGCGCGTGGGGTGAGGGCCTGCGAAACGGCATCGTCAAGAAAGTTTGCTCTCGTAGAGCCCCTTTGTGAGCTGGTCGTGCAGGTCGGCATTTTCCATGATGGCGGCGGACACGGTCTCGTCCCCGAGCGATTCGGCCTCGGAAAGTCCGCGATGCCATTGCTTAGCCCCTAGGCCGCCTTGCCCGATACGCATCAAGGCGTAGAGCTCTTGCCGGGCCAATGGCGAAAGCGAAGTAACAGCCTCTCGAAGCGCCTCGGCCTGAGGGGCGTTAACCGCAAGCGTCTCAAATCCGAGTTCGGCGATCGGATTGTGCGCGCCGCGTGCGGGTATCACGCCGCCCAAGTTCGCTTCGGGCACATTGCCAAGTATCGAATCCCGGTGCGCACGCGCCGCGCTGACTAGAAGCGCAATGAAGTGGACCTGCGCTACGCTTAATTCCTTAAGCATCTGGATTTTTCCTGCGTCGGCGTCGGATGGCGCAATGCTTATGGCATGGCGGCGTGGGCGCATTGACGTAGGTCAAGAGCATAGCGAGGCGGCTCCATTATCGTGTTGTAATAAGCCCTTTACGGATTGATATGAGTCAAAGACACCTGCCTCTGGGTTTTGGAAAGTTGCAGGGCTTGATCGGTCAGCCGAAGCCAAACTCATTTGGGAGTCATCAATGCAAACCGAACTGGAGATCGAGTTTCAAGGCATCACGGCGAGCCCACAAATCGAGGATGCCATTACCAAGCACGTGGCCGACCTTGAGCAACGCTGGGGCCGTATCACCGCATGCCGTGTCGTACTGAAAGCTCCGAGCCAGCACCATCGGCAAGGCGGATTATACGAATTCCATATCCGGCTGGCTCTTCCCGACGGCCGCGAAGTAAACGTCCAGAGGACGCCGACCGCGGACAAGCGTCACGCCGATCTGACATTTGCAATCGACGACGCGTTCAAACATGCGCGGCGGCAGCTTCAGGACCAGGTTCGCCGCACGCAGGGTCAGGTCAAACACCATGAGGCCGAGCCAATCGGAACCGTCGTGCAGCTTGATCCATCCGGCGAGTTCGGATTTCTCGAAGCGGCCGACGGCCAGGAAATATACTTTCATCGCAATAGCGTCCTTAACGACGGATTTGCGCACCTGGACGTCGGAACGCGGGTGACCTTCGCCGAGGAAATGGGAGAAAAAGGGCCGCAAGCGACGACAGTGCGGCTTCTCGGCAAACACGGGCTCCGGGCGTGATCGATGCCGCGGCCTGACGGACCGCGCTGCGAGCGTTTTTCACGCAGCGCTTTGCCGGGAGCCTGATCGATCGCGCCCCCCTGACTGTTCGAGCAGCCTGATCACTTCTTCGTCAGAGACCTGGTTGAAATCCCCATAATAGAAGCCAATTGCTCCAAAGCGTTCATAGTCTTCGAGGCAGATGACTTCATCGGCGTCCCGCCGTAACGCGGCAATAGTCTCCGTTGGTGCGACCGGCACCGCCAGAACGAGCTTTTTCGGTTTGCGCATGCGTGTCGCCTGCAGGGCAGCGCGGGTGGTCGCCCCGGTGGCGATCCCGTCGTCGACCACAATCGCGGTGCGGCCTGTCACATCGATGCGCTCGCGCTTGCCCAGATAACGGCAACGACGACGCTCGATCTCGGCAAGTTCGCTGGCACACACGGCTTTGAAGTCGGCATCCTTGACGCCCGCCATCAGGATCACATCGTCGTTGCGAACTATGAGCGGAGCAGTGCCATCGACGACGGCGCCCATCGCCAGTTCCGGATTGGACGGTACCCCGATCTTGCGGACGAGGATCAAATCGAGCGGCGCATCAAGCGCGGTCGCGACCTCGGCACCGACGGGAACGCCGCCACGCGGTAAGGCGAGGATTACCGGCTTTTTATTCCGGTACCTTTCAAGCGCCTTCGCCAACTGCCGCCCAGCATCAGTGCGATCTTTGAATGGCATGACGCTTCGTTTCCGGATTGACTAAAAAAGCCTGCTCCCGTTTCATGCCGACTCCATTGACTTAAATCAACGGATATCCCCCAAGAACTCGTGCGTTTGGTTCTTCTGGCGCGGCGGAACGCCACCGGTGGGCCAGCGCGCATTGACCTTATCTCAATCGCTGTGAGGGCTGGGCGATTTTCCGGTCGCAGAAGCTTCGCCCTGCTGATTTGCGGCAAATCAATGTTGGACATCGCCGCGCTTGCCAATGTGCGAATGTCGTTCATGGGCGGAGCATCGTATGGCCATGGAACCGGATGCGCGCAAACGCCAGGTTATCATCTGGTACGTGGTCGCCGCCATGTTCGGCGTTCTGCTGTTTCAGCAGTTCTGGTCGAGCTACTCGGTGGTCGAGACGATCTCCTACACCCAATTCGAGACACTACTCGACCAGAACAAGATTGCCGATGTAACCGTCGGAGCGGATTCCATTCAGGGCACGTTGAAGTCGGCGTTGCCGGATGGCAAGACTCAGTTCTATGCCGTCCGCGTCGATCCGCAAATTTTCGACAAACTCGCCGCCCATCAGGTCGTGGTGAATGGCGCTGCGCCGAGCGGCGTGGTCCAGACCATTCTGTCGTGGGTCGTTCCGGTCGTCATCTTCTATCTGGTCTGGATGTTCCTGTTTCGCCGCCTCGCCGACAAGCGAGGATTTGGCGGGCTCATGACGGTGGGTAAGTCGCGCGCCAAGGTCTATGTCGAGACTGATACGAAGGTGACGTTCAAGGACGTTGCCGGCGTCGATGAAGCGAAATTTGAATTACAGGAATTAGTCGCCTTTTTGCGTGATCCGAGATCTTATGGCCGGTTGGGCGCGCGGGTGCCAAAGGGGGTTCTGCTGGTCGGACCTCCGGGAACTGGCAAGACACTGTTGGCAAAAGCTGTCGCCGGCGAAGCCGGCGTGCCATTCTTTTCCATTTCCGGCTCCGAGTTTGTCGAGATGTTTGTCGGTGTCGGCGCCGCGCGGGTACGCGACCTGTTCGAGCAAGCGCGCAAGGCCGCGCCCTGCATCATTTTCATCGACGAGCTAGACGCGCTGGGCAGAAGCCGTGTCGCCGGCCCCTTCGGCGGCGGCATGGACGAGAAGGAGCAGACGCTCAATCAGCTTCTTGCCGAGCTCGATGGCTTCGATCCGAGCGGAGGCGTCATCCTTTTGGCGGCGACCAATCGGCCGGAAATTCTTGACCCGGCGCTGCTCCGCGCCGGCCGGTTCGATCGCCAGATTCTGGTGGACCGTCCCGACCGCAAGGGCCGGCTTGAGATTCTAAGAGTTCATGGCGGCAAGGTGCAGCTTGCGCCAGACCTCGACCTTGACGCAGTTGCCGGGATGACGACGGGCTTTACCGGGGCCGATATCGCCAACCTGGTGAACGAAGCCGCTATCGTCGCCACGCGCCGCAACGGCACTTCGATCAGCACCAGCGATTTTACCGAGGCGATCGAACGTATCGTCGCCGGCCTGGAAAAGAAGAGCCGCGTGCTCAACGCCGAGGAGCGGCGCCGCGTCGCTTATCACGAGATGGGCCACGCGCTGGTGGCGACGACGCTGCCGGGGGTCGATCCCGTGCAAAAGGTTTCCATCATTCCGCGCGGCGTCGGCGCGCTCGGTTACACCATCCAGCGACCGACCGAGGATCGCTTCCTGCTCGGTAAGGTCAATCTGGAGAATCGCATTGCCGTGCTCATGGGCGGCCGCGCGTCCGAGCAACTCGTGTTTGACGGTGACATATCCACCGGCGCGGCCGACGATCTCCAGCGCGCCACGGAAATAGCTCTTGAAATGGTCACCCGTTTTGGAATGGACGAGAAGGTAGGTCAGCGCACCTATGCGCCGGAGCCGCAGCCGTTCATGCCAGCGCCAATGGCCAGTCATGTCCAGGCAGCTGAAATTACCACCCGCGAGATTGACGTTGCGGTGCGCGACCTGGTGGCCGAGGCATTCGACCGAGCGCGCGAGATTCTGCAGAAGCGGCGCAGCGATCTCGATGCGGGAGCAGAATTGTTGCTCAAGCGCGAAACCCTGACCGCCGACGATTTTCCGCCCATCCGCTCTCCGCGTCCCCCAACGGAGCCGCGTTTGACCGTTGTGCCGGCGGCAAGTTGAGCGGCGGACGAGCCATGACCCAGCACAAGCCGCTCGTTGTGGAGCAAACGCCGACGCCGGACGCTACCGAGAAAATCGATCGTTTCCTGGCGGCCGACCGGCCCGACCCGCCATGCTTGGTCGTAGACCTCGACGTTGTGCGCACCAAGTACGCAGCGCTCCTCGCCTTGTTTCCCGACGCAACGCTCTATTACGCGGTCAACGCGAACCCCGCAGCGGGCGCGCTGGCCACTTTGGATTTGCTCGGCGCCAAATCCGACCTCGCCAGCGAAGGCGAGACGATAGACTTAAATTACGAGCCAGCACACTGCGGGAGATCAAGCGCACATTATTGCAATCTTTGGCCGGGAAATTGATCATGACCGAGTTGGAATTGAGATCGTCATCAGCCTTCGGTTCGCCGGAGCGCGGGAGCGAAGAAGTTTCCATGTCAGTGCGGCCGCTGCCTGCCGAGCGGCTTTATCGTGCGGCAGACCTATCGGCGCTTTCGTTTGCATCGACGGCCGACATCGAGCCTGCGGATGGACTTGTCGGGCAGCAGCGTGCGCTCGACGCGATCGCGTTCGGAACCCGCATCAGCACGCCGGGCTTTAACCTGTTTGTCATCGGGCCGAGCGGCATGCGCATGCAGCGCGCCGTCGAGCGAATTCTTGCCGAAACCGCCGGCGAGCGTCGCCGCCCGTCCGACTGGGTCTATGTCAACAACTTCAAGGATGCGCGGAAGCCGGTAGCCATAGAATTGCCAGCGGGGCGAGCCGCCGAATTCAGCGAAGTCATGCGTGGGCTGATTGACGATTTGAAAACAACGCTGCCCGCAGTATTTGAAAGCGAGGACTACCAGACGCGGCGCGGCGCCATCGATCAAGCCTTTCAGGCCAAGCAAGCCGAAGCCTTCACGGCCTTGCACGAAAAAGCCGCCGCCAAGGACATCGGCATCCTGCGCACGCCGATGGGCTTTGCACTCGCTCCGCTGCGCAAGGGACAGCCGGTCCCACCGGACGAATTTCGCACTTGGCCGGAAGCCCAGCGCCGAGAAACCGAGGCGACCATCGAGGGCCTCGAAAAGGACCTTGAGCATGCTGTGCGACAACTCCCGCAATTGGAGACGGATCTACGCGATGCCGTGCGCAAGCTCAACCGCGAGACGGCGGGCTTCGCCATCGGTCACTTTATCGACACCGCAAAGAAGCGTTTCACCGATATCCAGAAGATCGTCGAACACCTTGAGGCAATTCGCGCCCATCTCATCGAGAATGTCGCAATGTTCGTTCTCAAAGGTGAGGGCGAGGAGTGGCAACGAACGGAGGAGCAGCTTGGCGGACCGTTCGACCGCTACTCGGTGAATGTCCTTGTCGGTCATACCGGCGGCGAACCCAACATCCCGATCGTTGAGGAGTTGCATCCGACGTTGCCCAACTTGTTGGGCAGCATCGAGTACGTCTCGCAACACGGCGTGCTGGCGACCAATTTTCGCCTTATCAAGGCTGGCGCAATCCATCGCGCCAACGGCGGCTTTCTGCTGCTCGATGCCCGCGGCCTTTTGGCCGAGCCGTTCAGCTGGACGGCGTTGAAGCGCACGCTGCGCCAGGGTGAGATCAGGATCGAAGATTTGGGCCGCTTTATCGGCCTGACCAGCACTGTCTCGCTTGAGCCAGATCCAATCCCGCTTGATGTCAAAGTGGTGCTATTCGGTGATCGGCTCCTCTACTACCTGTTGGCGGCCTTCGATCCCGATCTGGCCGAGCATTTCAAAGTGCTTGCCGATCTTGAAGACGACGTCGAGCGAACACCCGCCAGTGAAGCTGCCCATGCGCGCCTGATCGCCGCATTAGCGCGACGCAACGATCTCAAGCCGGTCGATCGAGCCGGCACGGCGCTGTTGATCGAGCATGCCGCGCGGCTCGCCGATCATGCCAACAAACTCACGCTCGTCGTCGACCAGCTCGACGACGTACTGGCCGAGGCCAATTTTTGGGCCAGCAAAGCCGGCCGCGCCGTTATCGCGCGCGCCGACGTCGAAACCGCGATCGAGCAAAAAATTCGCCGGTCTTCGCGGCTGCGCGATCGGGCGCAGGAGAGCATCCTGGAGCATGTCGCGCTGATCGACACCAGCGGCGCGCGCGTGGGCCAAGTCAATGGCTTGAGCGTCGCCGAGCTTGCTGGTTTTCGCTTCGGCCGGCCGACGCGAATAACTTGCCGAGTGCGGCCTGGAAGCGGCAAAGTGGTAGATATCGAACGCGAGGTCGAGCTCGGCGGTCCGATCCATTCCAAGGGCGTGCTTATTCTTTCCGGCTTTCTTGCCGGCCGCTACGCGCTGGATACGCCGATGTCGCTGTTCGCCAGCCTTGTCTTCGAGCAATCCTACGGCGGTGTCGAAGGCGACAGTGCCTCGTCGGCCGAACTTTATGCGCTTCTATCGGCGCTCGCCGAGCTTCCGCTGCGTCAGGACCTTGCGGTGACCGGCTCGGTCAATCAGCAGGGAGAAGTGCAAGCGATCGGCGGAGTGAACGAAAAAATCGAAGGCTTTTTCGACGTTTGCCAGAAGCGCGGCTTGACCGGCACTCAGGGCGCGCTCATTCCGGATTCCAACGTGCAGCACCTGATGCTGCGACGCGATGTGATCGAGGCGTGTGCGGCCGGCCAATTCTTCATCTATCCGGTCACCACGATCGACAAGGGCATAGAGCTTCTGACCGGCCGTCCCGCTGGCGAGCGCGGAAGCGATGCGCATTATCCGGCGCAAAGCCTCAACCGCGCAGTCGAAGACCGGCTGCATGCGTTCGCCCGCATCCGGCAAAGTTTTGGCCGCGACGACTATGCGTCGGCCGCGAGCCGCACATGAGCAGCCCGCGGTACAAGCGCATGGTTGTTGGCTTACCGCAAGGCATGGGCAATCTATCGGCGGTGCAAGCCGCCGTGGGCTTGGCCGAATTTCTGCAGATCGAGCTTCTCGCCGCCTTTATCAACGACGCGGCGCTCTTCGAGCTCGCCTATTTTCCTGCCATGCGGGAATTGCGCATTTTCGACCAGCAATGGCAGTCGCTCGATGTGGCGCGGATTTCGCGCGAGTTAGAAGACGTTGCCACGATTGCGCGCGGTCGCTTCGACAAGAGTATCGCCAGCCGCACCATCAAGACAGCTTTCGACGTGCTCAGCGGCGTCGAGGCGATACCGGCGCTCATCCAAGCCGGCGATATCGTCGCCATTGTCGAACCCTCCCACCCGGGCGAGAGCATCACCCGGCAATTCACCGCTCTCGTTGATGCCACGTTCGAGACGGCGGCCGCCATTCTCTTCGTTCCCAGACGCATCGCTCGCACCAGCGGACCCATTATGGCGCTGGCCAGCGGCACTGATGACGCCAGCATTCGCGTTGCGCTTCAGATTGCGGCTGCGGTCAAGGAGCGGCTAATTGTCGTGGCCCCGGCCGGCGCTCTGTTGCCGCCTGAAATTACCGCCGAAGCGGAACAGCTCGGCGTATCAGTCGAACAGCTGACTGCCGGCGCGGCGGCCGCCATTGTCCCGACACCGCTCCCCACATCATCCCAATCGAAGGAGCGGCTTCGGGTCATCGCGCGCCGGCTCTTGGACGGCGCGCCCCCTTCCTTCTCGACGTTGCACGGCGTGCCGCTGCTTGCGGTCGAATCCGAACAAGCGGCATTGGAAGCAGGAGAGACGCGCAACTCGCAAAAGCGGTGACCGAGAATAGTCAGGCGAAAATGATAATGACAACCAAAATACCGACCGGTCTCAAAGCCTCGTCAACTTGATCTCGGCATCATTGAGCTCCTCAATGACGCTTTCGTTCACCGTATCCATCAGATCGCCGATGCTGGTCGCTTTGGCCATGCAATGTTCACGGATGTCGGACCAGACGTCAGCGCATGCGGCGCCGAAGCTCGCCTTGTCGTCGACCTCGTAATTACCCTGGTGCAAGCGCTTGCCCTCCTTCACGACCTCGAGTTTTACCTTCATGGATAGCTCCCTTACACGCGCCGATCGAACAGCTATCCAGCTATGCTCTACGCTGGTTCGGGTCCTTGATCCCGGTCAAAACGCTCGCTGTAATATGGAGCGAGCGAATTGCATTGAGAAAACGAGCAGCGTTGGTGGAAATTCCGGCTGCGATGGCTGACCACTCCCCAGATTCATCGATGGCAGAGGCCAAGATCGAGATGCGCCTCAGCCGCTTGGCGCAGCTGTTCAATTCGCTTGATCCATCTCCTTTTCACGAGCGGGACCTCGATCAGGACGCCGAGGAATATATTATCGGTTCGGCGGAAGAGATAGCGCGCCAGCGCCCACTGCGACTAGTGATCCATCTGCCCGCCGACCAAGTGCCGCAATCCGGTCCGCACGATCTTGGCGAGACGATTCACAATTATTTTTCTTACCGCGCCGCGCACGAGGAGAGGCGGCTCCGCACCTTGTTTCGCGACGGCCGCATAGCGCTCGTAACCGGGCTGATATTTTTGCTATGCTGTATGGTGTTGCGAGAACTGGCATTCTCTTTCGAGCCCGGTGCGGTGTCCGACATTGTCGGCGAAGGCATGCTGATCATCGGTTGGGTGGCGATGTGGCGGCCACTGGAGATCTTTCTTTACGAATGGGTGCCGATCCGGCGCCGTTGCCGCATCCTTGCCAAGCTCGTGAAAATGCCAGTCGACGTTGAGGCCAAATGAGGGCAGCAGCCAAGCAGGTCGAACAAACATGCGGCCCGGACGCCGTCTTACGACGCAACCGGGCCGAAAAAAGCGCCGACGAAACGAATACAATTTGGCGGCTTTAACCGTGATTTTCTTCACCGCCTTTTGCGCTTCCGCGCTCTCGGGCAGCGTTACTGAAAGCACGCCCTTCGTGAAGCTTGCCTCGATCTTGTCGGCGTCGACGCCATCGGGCACTGCAAAGGTCGATGACCATTACATGGCGCCAATAAGGCGCGGTGCGATCGCCACTGCTTGGTCGATTGATGCCGAAAGCCGCCCAAAGCAGATCGGAGAGCACGTTCTTTGGAACGGCCTGCGGTCCAAAGGCGCGTACCGAGTGCCGTTGCGCGAGCGCCGTGAACAGCGGCATGCCGCCGCTTTTTCTTGCCGCCGACAACACCATGCGTTCGTTTTCAGTGTTCTGGGAAGTGCGGGTATCTATCGCCATCTTCTTTCTCCTTGAGAATTCGCTCGGACGCAAAGGTCTCGGCGATTTGCTCCCGAGCAGCCGCGGTATGACGATTACACCAGCCGTCGAATGAGGTCGGCTCGTCGGTATCGCAATCAGCAGATACAACCCCTTTGATATTGATCAAATCGAAAGCCTTTTTCCGCTGGCAAACTATATCTGGATAGGGAGAAAGATCGATCCGCAACGCGTTGGGGTTTACTATGCGCAACCACCCCGATCGCCGAATTCGCCGCGAAATATCTTTAATTGCTCTATACACGCGCGCGCGCAGCCGCCGGCGGCGCTGTGCTGGTGCGGTCAACGATGGTGCGGTCGGCGAGATTTCCTTTTTCGCGAAACCGCTTCGGGTCAAACAGGTCGACCGCGGCTGCGGAGTGATGGTGCGGTGGGCTCGGACCGCCTTGCTGATCAGTCCTCGACGAAGGTCGCAAGCTTGTACGCGCGTGCCGGATCGCGGAGTTTCTCCAATGCCTTGGCTTCAATCTGACGAATGCGCTCGCGGGTCACGCCGAATTCCTTGCCGATCTCTTCGAGGGTATGATCGGATGCTTCGCCGATGCCGAAGCGCATGCGCATGATGCGCTGTTCCCGCGGCGTGAGACCCGCGATTGCTTCGCCGACGATTTTTTGTAACGCACTAGCCTCGGCAGCCGCGTGTGGATCGATACCCTCGGGCGCCTTGATCAGATCGCCCAGGGTCGCATCGCCATCTTCACCGACTGAAAGATCAAGCGAGGTGGGCTCCTGCACCATCGATAGCACCTGCTCCACGCGTGCCACAGGAATCCCCATCCGCGCAGCGATCTCGGCCGGCCTCGGTTCTCGCCCCTCGCTCTGATATAGCCGGCGACGTTCGCGGAGCACCTTGGTGGCGTGCTCGGTCATATGGACGGGAATGCGGATCGTGCGCGCCTGGTCGGCAATGGCGCGCGCAATCGCCTGACGGATCCACCAGACGGCATAAGTCGAGATCTTGACGCCGCGTCGGTAGTCGAACTTCTCGATCGCATGCATGAGGCCCATATTGCCTTCCTGGATTAGATCGAGAAAGTCCAACGAGCTTTTTTGGCGATACTTCCGCGCAATCGAAGCCACCAGACGGAGGTGGGCCTTCACCATCCGCTCGCGCACCCGCTTGATCTCTCGCCGCGCCTGGTCGACCTGGGCCATAGCATCGCGGAGTTCGGAAGGCGGCAGGCCGGCGCCGTGCGCAGCTGGCGATGGCTGGTGTTCAGCGCCACGAGATACTCGTTGCTGCCGCTCCAGTTCCTCGATGAGATCGGACAGGCGCTCGGGACGCAGCCCGACCGCTGCCACCTCGTCAGCAAGCCTAGCCGTGAGCACGTGCAGACGCGCTCGGCTGCCCTTGGCCAGCTCTCGGCCGCGGGCGACGGCTGCGAACCGCTTTCTGCTCAGCAAACCGAACTCATCGGCGAGCGCGGCGATTGTATCGAGGCGCGCGATCTGAGTGGATGCTAGCCCAGCTTGGCGTTTTGCGAGCCCCGTTGGCTCTCTATCGTGGAGGGCCACGGCAACGTCACCATGCGGCGGATCGACGCCCGGATCGAGTCCCGCGACGGACAGCTCGACAATGTCTGCCAAACGAAACCGCCCCTCGGCAATTTCGCGCCCCCAGTTGGCGATTCGCGCTACAAGCACCGGGACGCCGCACAAGGCGGTTAGCATAGCGTGTTGACATGCCTCGATGCCCTTGGCGAGCGCGACCTCCTCTTCGCGCGACAGCCACGCAGCGTCGCCCATCTGCCGGAAATAGGTGTCGACCAAGCCGCGCGAGAACGATGCAGCATCTTGAGACGCGGTCGCACTTGAGGCAGCGACGTGGTGGCTGGCGCCACCTTTAGGAATGCGTATGCCGGTATCGCTGAACCCGGTCTGGGCCGGCAGTTGATCGGGAGGCATTGGCTCCAATGGGGCCAATTCCGATTCTTCAAACATCAGCGGCTCGAAATCGAGACTTCCAGCGGCGCGGTCCGAGCCTTCGAGAAACGAGTCATCAGCATCGCCGTCATATGGCCGGTCCAGCAACAATGTTTTCTCATCAAAAACGTTACTCATCAAAATGCACCCGTTGGCGACGCTTCCCTGATGGGCAGGACGCTAAAAAGCAGCCCCTTGCCCTCACCTGAGCCCACGATCGTCGGCGTCAAACGCCGCAGATGTGTAATGGCGGAAAATCGAACGGGCCGGCCGGTACTTAACTGCACTCGCGGCAACGTTCTCAGGGTGGAAATGGTGCCCGGGGCGGCAAGAATTCAAGCCTTCCCGGGCTGCCAACTTGGGGAATGAGGCAGGTCAATTAGGCGCCGTCTGGCGTGATCTCTCCCACAGCGGCCCAGGCTTGGAATTCCCGTCATGTCGGGTTTGGAAATGAAGATTGCGCACAGCCGCGTGCCTCGGTCACGAGGGAAAAATCGTCGGACAGCCCGCATTCGCCCGCGATCCGGCCGAAGGGATGCGACTCTACCGGGCCTTCGTTCTGAAACGAGCCTTCGATGCCAAGGCGATCGCCCCCTCGACGCGCCGGCGGAGATCATCGGAAAGCTCGCGCCGAAGTCGGCCAGCATGCGCTCGCTCTCGTAGCAGATCGAATCAGCGTTATTGGCTTGTCGCCCTCATCGCGCCGTTTCTTGTCCGGCTCGGCAAATTATTGCGCCTGATCGATCATACGCTCTCGGCTTCGGGCAGGCGGATCGAGCCCGTGATGCGGATCGACTGCGAACGTTGGCTGGCAGTATCCTTCGCGGTCACATTGAGAATGCCGTCGGTGTCGATATCGAAGGTAACCTCGATCTTCGACACGCCGCGCGGCACTGGCGGCAGCCCGTCCAGATTGAATTGACCGAGGCCGGTATTGTCAGGGGCCATTGGCCGCTCGGTTGGTCAGTTATTCCGCCTCTCCGGTCTGGCACGGTCCGACATAGCGTAGCCGTGGTGGAGGAGTTGCCAGCTCCACCCGAACACCTGGCTGCCCATACCGGCCTAGTATCGCACGCTGACAGCGGCTTTGCTTCCGCCTGAACTTCGAGGGGCATTCGGGCTTCGCTGCGTATCAAGAGGCGGAACAACGGCTCGCGGGAAAAGCACAGCCGGACATCATCACGCGCGTCTGTAACCGCTTCTGGATCGGGTCGCCCGAATTGCCGAGATGAGGTGGCGGTAGCGCAAGAGTCTGGCGGGTGGTTCTTTTGATCTCGGTCCCGATATCCACGCCAAGGGACATGACAGCCATCTCTCTGACGGACCACCGCGGCAATGTCCAAGCCTAGAAGCTTCCTCTTTCAGCATAGATGGGTGAGTCCATGGGACTAGAATTTGAATGCATACCGATTGAAAAGGATGACGCCACCAGCGCAATACTGGGACACGCTGGCTTCATAAAGACCGTAGAAGACCTTTACGAGGCTATGGCGTGCTCGGTTCCAGGACTGAAATTCGGAATAGCTTTCGCGGAGGCTAGCGGCCCCTGCCTTGTACGGAGCGAAGGAAATGATCAGGACCTGATAGCGCAAGCTGAAAGAACCATTCTCAAAATAGCCGCGGGGCATACATTTCTCATTCTCTTCAGGGAGGCATACCCCATAAATGTTATAACCAATGTGCGAAATGTGAGCGAAGTTGCTGCGATTTATTGCGCTACTAGTGGAGCGGATTTGACATTCGCTACCCACCCAGCCGCGAACTCGGTAGCGAATGTCAAATCCAAAAGCTCCACTAGCACTTATAGTTGCTAGTGGTCCTTTGATTCTAACATTCGCATGATGGGGCGCCGAAACGGGATGCGAATGTTAGAATCGGACCACTAGCAATCCCGTACAAGTAATTGTTGCCAAGATCGAGAATGGCCGCTCAGTCATCGGTATTGTCGATGGCCTCCCATCGCGCGCAATAGAAAGCAAGGGTGAGAAACAGAGCAGGTCCATGCTTTTAAGGGATCTCGGATATAAGAGATGACCTGGCATTACCATTGTGTTTGTGGAAGGTCGACCAGTTGAAGGTATCGCTCTAAAAAGCGGCGCTCTCCGGCGTACGAACAACTTTGCGGCTCGCCCCTATTGGCCACAATCAGAGGCTCGCAAAAATTAACGCCGCGATGACCAAGCGGACAACGACAACGACGCGCATGCCTGCCCGCACTGCGGCGGCCGCATGATCGTCATCCAGACCTTCGAACGCGGGGCCAGACGCCTCGCCATCGGCTGAGCGGTCCAACGTTCGCCGTCAGGATCGATACCTCATGAGAACAATCGTGCTGTTGCCAGAACTACCCGTCGCGCTTCTTTATTGTCGATCTCAGATCGGCCGCAACAGGCGCTCTCGTCGCTATGGCCAAAGGAACCAAGAAATTCAGCCCGCAACCGCCATGCCCGTCGAGCATTGCAATTATCACCGCATGCTGGTGCGAGCCGGCAGCCACGTCATGGGCCGCGTTAAAGCTCAGCACCGCCAACATCGCGCAACTTCCGCATCAAAACCAATTCCCCATAGTCAAGCGCGCCAACTCTCCGTACTATCGACCGCGGGTTCGTTCCTTGACGGCTTTCGGACGCCGGCCCGGCGGCGCATGCCCAACTCACTCATGGCCCGCTAGCCGAAACCCTCTTCATTATACGACATCACGCCGGGCACTTGTCGCGCCAGTGCCGCTCACTCGCGAAAGTTAACCGCAATCTGGCGTTGATTTAGATCAATGTGCGGTCAGCCGCTGAATGTTAAATATTTGTAAATGCGATAACGTAGGAGGCGTTCCGTGAAGGTTTCGCTGTGCGTCCTGGGAATTCTGATCGGCTCTGCTGCGATCAGCACCAGTGTTCAGGCGCAAAACTATCCCTGGTGCGCAGAATACAGCTGGTACTATGGGCGGCGCCCGTAATTGCGGCTTTTCTACATACGACCAATGCATGGCGGCGTTGAGCGGGAATGGCGGTTTCTGCAACCGCAACACCGAATATGCGCCACGCCGTAACGCTCCCAGTTCGGACTATGGGACGCGCCGCAGAGATCACTCAAATGGTGGCTCGGCCTGAACGCTCTGCCTCAGCGCATCCATGAGGTTTCACGACTTTCGTACGCGCGGACTCTTAGGTTGCTCGATCGGCACGCCCTGTTGCTTCTTGCCAATAGTTCCTCGCCCGTAAACACTGCACGAAACTCATGACCTCTCAGGGCTCCTCTCGTCCAACTCGTCAAATCTCCGTTCAAGCTCCCTACGCGAAAGATAAATCGGCACACGCACGCGCATGAGAGTGTCGACACGTAGGGCTACGGCATTTTGCGCAAATATTGTGAGAGCAATCAGGATATTCTCGCCCAGCCGATGGACCCGGCCGCGCAGCGGCAGCCGCCCGAAGTCCATTATCGTCTCGAACCCGTAATACGCCATGATGTGCTCAATCTGCTGCCATTGGGCCTCAGTGGCAGACGGTACATTCGCGTAGATCACGGAGACGTCGCGGAGATTTGGCTGCGATGCCAGATAACGCACCAGCTCGCAGAGTGACGTAGAAATATTTTTCTGCATTTTTCGCGCCCACCCGATTGTCGCGCCGTTTTGCCAAGCCGGTGGAATGTGCGCGTTCCAAAAATGAAGCTCGGCCATGCGCTGTCCGACCCTTATTTGGGTTCCGTCACGCAACGTCAGCGCACGGCTCGATTGCGCAATATGGAGCCGAAAAATGCACGATGCATGAGAACTGTATTCGACAATCGCTTGGTGGCGGCGCAACCGTTCATCGAGCGCAAAAATTACTTCGGTCAAGGTGCATGTATTCTGCGGGTTCGGCTATGCGTGGATCCCCGCGATGAGCGGCTGGATGCCTACTATGTTCATCACGCGAGTAACGTTGTAGGCCAGCATGGATGAGAAATGCCCGGTGGCATCGAAGGTGAACTGGCCTATCGGATTGGGACCGTAGGCAGCGGCGCTCACGAGTAACCACGTGCCAACGATGTCCTTATACCAATTCTGCATCAGAGTGAATTCAGGATATAGGGGAAAGAGGTGATGGAGCGGACCAGTTTTGGATTGCGCTCGATATAGAGGATGGCCTGCCTGAGCTTGGTCCGTACGGCGTCCATAGATTTGAGCGCATAGTTCTTGAAGACTTTTTCACGGATTTCGTCCCACAGGTTTTCCTTCGGATTGAGCTCCGGCGAATAAGGCGGGAGATACAAGAGCGTGATGTTGTCGGGAACGACAAGGTCACCGCAGCGGTGGTTGGGCGCACCATCGAGAACCAGCAAAATATCCTGGCGAGCAAACTTGCGCGCCAGCACGTCGAGGAAGGCCTGAAAGCATGCCGTATTCGAAGTCGGCATAATCAGATAGACGCAAGTGCCGTCCTTGGGAGAGACCGCACCGTACAAGTAGATGTATTCGCGGATGAGTTGGGCGGCCACTTCGGGCCGCGTGCCGATCGGTGCCCAGCACGGGCGAATGCGATTCATGCGCCCAAAGCGCGCCTCATCAGTGAACATGATGCGCAAGCGCCGCCCGCGCCGGGCAGCGGCCCGCCTGGCTTTCCTCACAGCATCAGGAAAGCTGTTTTTTTAAACGCATTCTGCGCCACGAGGTCGCGCTTGGGATGAAACGGGCGCGGCATCAGCTTGCGCCAGCCGTGTCGGTGCAGCAGGTTGTAAACCGTGCTGTCGCTGGTCGGATGGCGTATCGCCTTCTCGTAGGCCGCCTTGAGATCATGGATGTTCAGTATCTCGCCAGCGCCGGCTGCGTTGGCGAAACGCGCCAGCAAGGCCTGTTCTTCGGCCAACGTCATGTTCTCATGTTTGCGTCCGCCGTTCGGCTTGGACTTTAGGGCCTTGATGCCGCCGTCGTCATAGGCCATGTGCGCGCGGTTCACTGTGCTCAGCGACACGCCCATCGCCTCTGCGATCGTGGGCTGCGTCATACCGCTCTCACGCAACAATACCATCTGGATGCGTTGGCGCTGCGCTGCCGGTATCTTCCACCGCAGCGCCGTTTTCGGCCGCCGCACTGCCGCTTTGCTGCATTTGACCATCTGTTTCCCCCGAATCAGATGGCGCCAGCGAATCACACCTCGGAAAGGAGGAAAACCATTAGCCATGCCCCCCGCCACCCACCTTCCAAGAACCCAATTCAAGCCGTTGTGGAGGTGGTATTAGCAGCTGACTGTGCTAGTCCAGGGCTTGAAATAAGCGCCATATTGAAACCAAGCGCGATCAATAACAATGCACTAGACCTTATTTCGCCGCGTACTTTCATTGCTCGCCTCCTGTCGATATTGTTCTTTGAACTGAGTTCTTTGATGACATATTTGAACTGTGCTTTTAGATGACATGCGGCGCTATTTCAGTACAACGACATAAAGGACGATTTCCGACTTTCCGGTGTTCTTCGCAGTATATTTTTGCACGGGTGGCTAAATCCTCACTTGTCCGGTTTTCAACTCCAGCTTGTCGGTCGTGCCGTCAGCAAAAGTCCGAGTGAGAGTCCCTCCCTTCAGGGCACGAACGACACGCATTTTGGGTGATGGGCTCTCATTCACGTCACCGACTTTGAGTCTGACTTCTTGCACCAGGACTTTATCGTTTTCTGCGAGGACGATGACGGTCGCCTTTCCTTTTTCCGCGCCGGCTGTCATTGCCTTATTCTGCGCATTTGCGGCTTGCGACCGTGAATGCATTGACGCTAGTCAAAAATAACCGGTAATCGCCTCAGAAGGCCGTTTCTTATGAGATATGAGAAACTATAATGGACGGTCTCGGTCCATTCCGCGCAACGAGCGTCGAACCGCTGGAATGAAACATTGGCGACTCCCCGTAAAGACGAAGCCCAATGCGCTTGACGAAAACCTCCTCGGCCCGGCAAGGCTGGACGGGCGGCTGGCACTGGGTATGACGGAAACGATGTCTCATACGGGTCATCGGCGTTATTTTTGGCCTATTTTGGCCATGTCGCCTTCGCCCCCGATCGCGACCATAATTGCAGACATGCGCAATAGACCATCGTCGCTGATCGGCGCGCGTGATTGGGCCTAATCGAAACGTGCCTGTAAAAGCTGTCTCTACGCCACCAAATAGCTCTGCTAACCTATTGAGAAATAAAGGCACCATGACCTTGGTAAGGGAGAGGTCCTCAGTTCAATCCTGAGCGGCAGCACCACTAAAACCCTTGCGGCACAGGCATTTACTCGATTTTAACTGTGTTGTCAATTACTGTTGTCAATCCACTGTTGTCATCCCCTGTAGTCAATTAGATTTCGGGGAGCATCAATGGAGTTGACGACAATGGCTTCCCCCGCTCGCGCTCGACACGGCTCTTACATCTTTCAGCGGCCCGGCTCGCCGAACTGGTACGTGCAATTGCGCTCGCCGGACAAGCGTAAGGTCGAATCGCTGCATACGTCGGACAAGCTCCAAGCGGAAATTGCCGCATCGCCCATGATCGCCGCTCACAAGGCGAAATTGCAGGCCGCTCGTCCGCGATTTGAAACGGTGTGGAAACAGCGATACGCGCCACGGCTGCAACCCTATGACGCGAACGATGAAAAGATCGTCGCCAGCGAACGCGAGTTGACGTTCTACAATACGGCCGGCGAGTTTTTGAGAACCGAACCGAACGGCGGCCGGGCGTTCCAGTTGGTCACCAACAATGAGAACGTCGGCGATAGCAATTCGCGGCTTGCGGCGGCTTTCTTAAACGACGATGGCACGTCGCGATTCGATCAAGCGGCGCGTCCGACCGTCGCGGCCAAGACTGGCGACGATGCGATTTTCGACAACTATGTGAAGCACGGCGCCCGCAAGGGTCGCGGCCTCGACGGCTACCCGTTGAAGGAAGCAACGGCAGTGTGGGAACTGTTCCGTCAGTTGACCCCCGGCAAGGCGTTGAAGGATTGCGACCGTAACGATGGCCGCTTGCTGGTCGCGGAGTATCAGAAACAAAAGCCGCAACCGACACTGCCGACAATCCAAAAGAAGATCAATTGGCTGTGCGCGATGGTCGAATTCTACAACGCCGAGAAGAAGCCCGATCAACCGGCGCTGTTCAATGCGTTCTCAGGCATCGTGCCGCAACGTACCGTGCAGGAAAAGCGAGCCGCCGCGCGCAAGTCGCTCGACGACGCGGACGTGAAGGCGTGCAAGGCGAAGCTCGGCACGCTGAGCGACAAGGATCAACTCTTGTTCCGGTTGCTAGAAGCAACTGGCATGAGGTTGTCGGAAGCGTTCCAGATCAAGAGTGAGGAACCTCGCAACGGCGGCCCGCGCTTTGTCATCGTCGGCAACAAGACTGAGAACAGCTTGCGCCGCGTGCCGCTTCCCAAGAGCGTGTTGCAGCACTTGCCGACGACGATCAACGCGCCGTTGTTCGTTGGCGATATTAAAGCCACGTCCCGCCGCTTCACCGAATTCTTGCGTGAGACGGTCAAGATCAAAGACCCGAAAAAGGTGCTGTACTCACTGCGCCATCGCGCCAAGGATCGCGCCCGTGATCTTGATTTCCCGGAGAAGATCGGCGAGGCCATCTTCGGCCGCGACGATGGCAAGGACACGGGCGACAACTATGGCGAGGGCTTTGCCATTAGCAAGCTCAAGACCTACATCGACAAAATTAGCATCCTCTAGGGTGCGAACAACGAAAGGCCCTGCCATGTACCGCACGGAATTTCCGCCGGGCTCCGTCGCCAAGATGATCTTGTCGTCGGGGCAGGTATGCGCGCCGCTCAGCGTATTGTGTCCCGCCGGATCGTCTCGTTACTAAGCGTCCCCTAACCTCTTGGAATATTGATTTCGCAAACAACCCCGACGTTGCGCCAGTCAAAACGAACCTCTCCCTTTAATTGGAGACGGATCATTTGATCGACAACACGCGTGCCGAACCCATGACGGGATGGGGCTTTCACTGGCGGGCCGCCTGTCTCTGTCCAGCAAATGGCAAGCCGGTTGTTCGCGATGCGCCAACTGACCCTGACACCGCCACTAGGCGTGGAAAGCGAACCATACTTTACGGCGTTCGTCGTCAGTTCGTGCAACGCGACAGCAATTGACTGTGCTGCTTCCGGTTCCAGCATTATGTGCGGACCGCAAACTCGCGCCTGAGCAGCGCCGTCTTTAAGGTACGGCGCAAGCTCTTCCTTAACCAGCCGATCAAGCTCAGCGCCTTCCCACCGCGATTGCGTGAGCAACGAATGTGCGTTTGAGAGAGCTTGAATGCGTCCCGTGATTGAATCCTTGATTGCCTCGGGTGTATCGCCGTTCGATAGATGGACGGCGGCTTGCACAAGCGTCAGCAAATTTTTTGACCTATGGTCAACCTCGCGCGTCAGAAGGGCGATCTGCGCTTCCTTCCGCTTGCGCTCAGTAATGTCTCGCACGATCTTGGAAGCACCGATAACTTTTCCCGCCCTGTTCCTGACGGGTGAAACGGTCAAGGAAACATCTATCAAGGTGCCGTCCTTGCGTCTGCGAATCGTCTCATAGTGGTCGATGCGTTCGCCGCGCGAGAGGCGTTCAAGGATAGCAGGCTCTTCATTTTCACGATCCGGCGGGATTAGGATCGTTATGGATTTCCCGACTACCTCTTCGGCCAAATATCCGAAAAGCCGCTCCGCTGCGGTATTCCAAGTTTTGATGATGCCACTCAGGTCCTTGCTGACAATCGCATCGTCGGACGACTCGACTATTGAAGCCAGCCTTTGCGCGGCCTCTTCAACGCCCTTCCGCTCGGAAATATCTACAAAGGAGGTGATCGCGCCCGTAATCGCTTCGTCTGCATTCCACAGCGGGGCGAAGTTCACCAGCACAGGCAACAAAGAGCCATCCGGCCTTTCGATACTTACCTCGACATTGCGGACTGGAATGCCGGTGCTGAGAACGCTTCGTATCGGACTTTGTTCATGCGGCAGGTGTGTCCCATCCGGGAGCCACAATTTTACGGAGCCACAGTGCTTTTCAACGCCCCTCACCGGCTCTCGGCCCCAAAGTTCAACAGCCTGCTCGTTGAAATCGACAATAACCGCGTCTTTGTCACAAACAAACACAGCCATTGGCGCGGTTGAAAATAATCTCCGAAATCGCTCTTCGGCCTCGTGCGCCTGCACTTCGATACGCTTCCTCTCGGAAATATCGACCAGCATATTGATGGCACCAACAACGGTGCCTTTGTCATCTCGAAGTGGCTGAGGGAATGCCAAAAATGGAATGCGGGTTCCGTCCGGCCGTTCGGCGGCGGCTTCCATCCCGTTGATGGCCCGCTCTTCCTTCAATGCCATTGCCATCGGACATTGGTCGTGAGGTAGCGGGGTTCCATCCGGCCAGTACAGCCGCCACGAGCCACACCATTCTGCGGTGCCGATTGTCGGTCGGCAGCCCCATAACGTAGCGGCGGCTTCATTATAGAACGTGATGCGCCCTGCCTTGTCGGTCAGATAGACAGCGGCGGGCAATGCATTTAGCACCTCATCAGGCAGATGGCCGCTCTCGGTCGCTAACGCTTCATTGCACTTTTGTACCACGTGTTTTGCGAGGACTCTGGACATGACGCACGTCGCCCTATCGTTGCACCCCAAACGACACCCACACCCCTAATTTCTACGCTAGGTCGGCGTCCGTGGATATAGCAAAAGGACGTGACTGGATCGGCTTTTTTTCGGCTAAAGTTCCATTCAACCTGCGGACTGACAGGGAATCCTAACGCGCTAAGAATAAAAACGTTCCTGCGCTGGGACGCGAACCGGCGAACGTGTGTTCATGGCCTTGATGCCCGGCGACATGGTGACCGCCCCACGTGAAGGTCGGATATTTCATCGTGTGCGAACGCTCAGCGTTGTCTCGGATATTGCTATTTGTTAGGAGCGTCGCGCTCGGCTGTGCATCTGCCGCCCTCGTTCGGTGCACCTAGGCGCGTCGGTCGCGGCCCTCAATAGTTTGTTTGCTCGCGTCGTCGGTGCGACGGTTCGGAAGTTAACGAGTTTTACGCCGCGACAGTGATGAAAGATCGCGCCCGAACTGTCCATAAGCGGATCGCCGCTCAGCCGATGTGTTGCACGGGCGGCAAACCCATCCGCGAAATTCTCCCGTATCGTGGTCGTGGTCCATATCGAGCGGTGCCAGCTTGCCCTTGCGCGTCGGGACCGTGCCGCACTCCGGGCATGGGCAACCGACCGGCGGCCGTGGCGGACAATCCTTTTCAAACGGCGGAGGGGCGTAGCCGTACTTGCGCGCGGCGCTGGCGCGTGCGGCGTCTCGGTTGTCAATGAACCACTGGCGCGCACGCTCTGGCGTCATAGGCTTGCGCCCGCGTCGGTGTCCCGGCTTCAATTCCCAAAAACCTTGCGGCATGATTGTTAGATCGGCGCACACCCCGCGCTCGACAAGGTCGGCTCAGCAGTTTGAAAATTCCGTTCTTTTTAGTTTTTGTTTTGACCCTCGACGCTTTGAATACGCGCGGGCACGCTGTAAGGCCCCACTACTGCGCGGCAATGCACCCTCCAAAACAGACCTACCCCGTAGCTCGCACGCGCCTTCCCACGCGCACAGTCCTTATGAGCCTCGCACACCTGACAGCGCGCAAAGAGACGCGCGCCAGCGACGCGCCTAGCGCGTTTGCGCTGGCCTCTGGCGATAGCGACAACTCGAATCAAACGCCATCAATGAGCGATAGCTACAATTCGACTTAAAGGCCGGCGACCGATCTTCGATCATGGTGCACGAATTGTTACCGCCGAGGCCGGTATTTGCAGCCGCTCCCTCCGCACGGGCGCGTGCCATGAGCGCGATCAATGGGTTAGGTCGCCGGGTGCTGTCAATTGTTGTCAATCGCCCTCGATTGCGGCCGGATCGCCGCTCGCGTTCGCCGCTGGCGCGGCTTTGTCAAACGGATTCGCGCGACATGGTTAAGAAATTCTGAATGAGCGCGCAGAAACGTCGCGCCCGTTTTTGACCGTCCATTGATGCGGCAGCGCGGTCAATTTGGTCGATCAGCTACGACATTCAGCTACGACAAGCTACGACAACTACGACACTACGACATTGCTACGACATTGAATGTCGGGTCAAAGAACTGATTGAAACCGCAATGATATTTCGCCGACTACGACAACTACGACATAGCTACGACACACTACGACAACTCCGCATCCCTAGGCGGCTTCGCCGGCCGTGTGACGGGCTGTCCATTGGCAGTGACCCACTGACCATTCACATAGCGGTTGCCGCCATAGAGGCCGCGATCCGCCTCCGCGTCGAGGCGCGATTGCTGCCAGCTAGACACACGCGGCAATGCGTCGATGCCGCTCATATGGTTCGGCGTTTTAGCCATGGCGTTACTTCACCTTGCGCGGCAGGGTGTCGATAACGGTCGTATCAATCCCGTGCCGGCGCGCGGTCCCGGAAAGCGCCTCGTCAAGAATCGCGCGACCCAACGCCTTGTTTTGATCGTGTTGCGCATCGGCGTGCTTGTGAGCCGTAATCGGACCCGCAAATGGATGGCCGCCGTGAGCCGAATTCGACGCTACGGTCACGCATACCTTGTGCGACCTTCACGTCGCGTCCCGACTTCGGCAGTGCGCCGCCGTAGTGATCGGCCATCGGTGCCGCTGCGGAGACTGTCGTCACCTGTCCGCCATCGGTGACGGCGGCGGACGAGTGACCCATGCCGCCAATGCCCGCGCCGGCAATCTGTCGGCTTGTCATCCCCACGTGGGTCGCTACCGGGTGCATCGCTTTAGGCGTGCCCTGTCGCGGCTGAATATCGAGCGCGCCGGGTGCGCGGACGGTTTGACCATCCACAACGGCGCCCGTCGCGTGGCCGCGATGGCCTAGCGCGTGAGCCGGTGCGCCGGGCAGGTCGCCGCGTCGAGCTTCGTTCGGATCGTGGTGAGCCGTCATCGTCGCTTCGCCCGGCTTGGCGAAGGCTCGCGACTTGCCGTCGTGTCCCGTGCCGGCTTTGAGCCGGTCGAATTGTCCTGTTCGGTTGCGCATAATTTCCTCCCGTGTGATTGCTCACGCGCCCACTTGGCGCGACGGCGTTGTCTGTCTCGTTCCTTTGGCGTCGTCATTTCGGGAACGACCATGAATCGCGGCCGTCCTTCTTTGTGAGCTTCGCGCCGTACTCACCAACGAATCGAGCTACGGTCGCGCTCGTTGCTTGCTTGCCGACATTGCCGCGAAGGTTGCCCTTGCGGTCATAGATCGGGATGCGACCCGGCCGCACTTCACCGACCTTGCGAGCTTTCTTTCTCATGACACGCCCCCGTTACGCGGCCTTCGCCGGCTTTGTGGCGCCCACATAGGACGAGGCCGCCTTGGCGATCCGTTGCGCGGCTTCCATGCCCAATGCCTTCACGATTTGAGATTGGCGCGTCGCATTCCACTGACCTTCCGCCCATGGATTGTTTTTGCCGGCCTCACGCTCAGCCGGCGACGGGCCGGTGAATTGCCCGGTATCGTCGCGGCCGGTGAGTGCAGCACGTGCGCGCCGATCAGCATCCGACTTGTGATCGCCAGCGGTGCCGGCGAGTACAGCGTCAACGGCGGCCAAGCCGTGAGCCTTCACCAACTGCCCCTTGGCCGTGAGATTGCCGGCCTTCGCCGATGCGACTAGCGCAGCATCCATCTTCGGCGCCTTCACGTCGGCAGTGTTGTTCAATTTGTTGTTGGTCGAATCCGCCGGCAAAAAATATCCGCGATTGCTCTCTTTCAGATACGCGCGCATCGTGTCGGCATCGGCCGGCTTGCCCATGAAGCTCAGCACGCCGTCGTCGAAGGTGAACTTCGGCGCGAGCGCGGCGTAGGCATCGGCCGCTTGTTCGTCCGCGCAACCGAGTGAACGGAATAGATGCGTTGCACGGCTCGCAAGGTCGATGCGCGCAAGTTCGTCGTCAAGTTTGCTCATGACACTACTCTCCAAGTTTTAATCCACGCGATCACGTCACTGGTCAGGATCACGCGGCGCACGCCTTTCTGATAGACGGGGCCAAGCTCGCCGGCCTTGATCGCCGCATAGACGACGTGTCGGTCGATGCCGAGACATTCGGCAATGAGTGCGACTGTCATCGCAGGCGGCGCAATAGGCCGCTTCATGCGTGCGGACATGACGTGCTCCAAATTTGGGGGACTTCTTTTGCTGCAAACGTTGCCGGCGCTTCACGCGCTCAGCGGCAGGCGGTCACCGCGCGCCCGTTCTCAGCCTCCGCTAAGATGAATTCGAGCGGCCGGAAATATCAACCCGGTTCTTCATTCCGAAAAGTGTGGGGGCTTTTGTACGGGGTTTGCCAACAGCGACGGCCCTAAAATGAAAAGCCCGCCGCGATGTGCGGCGGGCAAGTCGAGACTGCTTCGCAGGAATTCAGCGATGCGCGACGGCTTCCTTTCTGAGCTTGTTGGTGACGCGCTTCACGTGCTCCGCGCCAATATCGACCTTCACTAGATCGGAGCCGCGTTTCCATTTCATCCCGGCGCGGATGCTGACGGTGCTGTGATCGTGCACCGGGAACGAGCCGGTGAACTTCACGTAATGGCTCACCTTCCCCTCAATGCTGACGGTGTGCATTTGCATCGTCAGCCCTTCATGTTCGGCGCGACCGTCCGGGCATCTTGTCAGATGCGCAACGAGCCGCGTTTCGGTATCCTTCACGTATCGGCGCGAGTGATGATCCGCGACGACGTGGTGCACAAGCTCAGCATGGAAGTAGAGCTTGGCTAGTCCATGCGCGTGTTCGCTCATGGCTGCGCCCGCCGCACGATGACATTGACGCCATGACCATGCTCGATTGAGTAGGACTTGTTCGGGAGGATCGTGCCGCCCTCCGCGCACGGATCGCACGCTTGATGAAAGCGGCCGGGCTTGAACTTCGGATTGGCCTTGGCGAGCATGTCCGCAAAGTCGCGTTCAAGATCGTCGAGGCATTCGGTGACGCTATCGTTCGGGCGCAACTTTGCCCGCCTCAGAATCGTGGCGATGGCGGCCATGTGCCGCCGCTGGAAATCGCGGTGCATTGAAGTGCTCTACGGTTGCGCGCCCCGCCAAGGGCGCTAGGTTGACGTTCGGGACGGCAACGCTGTTCGGAGGTAGCTCTACGGCTCCTAGAACGGCCGACCCGTTCAAGTGGCCGGCGGGCACGCCAATGCTCGCCGGCTGCGCACAATATAGACGCGCCATGCGATCTAGGGCGCGCGATCCGCCGTAGTGGTTAGCAGAGGATTCCCGTTAACCTAAAATTGCTGTTGTCAGTTGGTGCTGGCAATGTGTTCAAATGGTCGTCTAAGTGATTGATTTTGCTTCTCCCGGCCGCCTTGGTAAGGGAGAGGTCGTCAGTTCAATCCTGACCGGCAGCACCAGTTTATTTGCTCGCGAGCCCGCGCTTCTTCGCTAACGGGCAGTGCCAGTGTTGAAGGCGTAGCGTTTGCTCTCATCGCGGCTGGCGCGAACGCCCGGCGGCGGGTTCTGCAGATGCGGCACGACGACGAGGCGGTCGACCTCGCCGCGCAAAAAGGCGTGCAGGAATTCCCGATAATCGCGAAACGACACGCAGCCGAACGACTGGCCGCTCGGCCCGAGCATGTAAGTATGCGCGAGAATGCCGTCGCGCCCGAACATCTTGCTGTCGGCGACGGGATTGAGGCGAATGGCCTGAACGCCATGGAACAGGCCGCCGCGCAAGGTGAGAGCATACACGTTCGGTGGCGTTGGGCCGCGGCCTTTTGCGGAAATATAACGCGGATTGTCGAGCATTCCGCCCAGACCCGAATGCGCCTCGAGCCTTTCGCCATCGGGCATGTAAACGGTGTGCGCAACGATGTCGTAGATCGCCGTGCGGCTGTCGCGTGCGGACGGCACGTCCGGATTGTTGTAGGCGAGCCGCGGCAGAGCAGGCTGCGAAACGGCTTTGATCGAGCCGGTCGTGTCGAGCGCAGAAGGCGCAACAGAAACGGCCGCGACCTTGGGCTCGCTCTGCCTATGATAAGGCGCTCTCGCCTCGCGCGTCGGTGTCGCTTCCGAGCGAGCATCGTGCGCAGCGATCGTCGCGGGGGGCGCGGTGGCGAGTACGGGAGCGAGCGCCATTTCAGGCTCGCTCCGAACGTGCGCAAAATGCAACGGGCGTGGCGCCGGCAGCGGCACATTGCTCGTCAGTTCGGCGGGTTGCCACGAGGGCGATTGCGGCGTGGCGGCGGCCGCCGACACCGGAGCCGCGGCTGGCGGCGCAAGCTCGGCCTCGCGCGTCACCTCGGGAGCATAGGCGGGATTGGCCGAAGCGAGCGCTGAACCGAACATATCCGCCGGGTCGGCCAGCCGCCGCGGCGGCGCCGGCAGGGCTGCCGTTTCCAGCGCGAACGGCGCGCTGGCGCGGAAACCGGGATTTCGGGCAAGCGAACCGGACACCATCCACGCGGCGGCCACGGCGACGGTGCCGGCCATGACGGCGACCGCGCTTACGCTTCCCAGCCCGACGACGGCGCTGCCAAAAACAGCCCGGCGATAATCGCGGGCGGCATAACCACGAGCATCGAAAGCTGTGACGTCAGGAAACGTCGCGGCCCGAGACGGCATAATACGCGCTACTCGAAGCGGATTATCTAGATGGCGATCGCGGGCGCGCGCGCCGGCCGCAATGCGTCGGCTGGTCCCCATCGCCTAAAGGATACGGAACTTACTGTACTCATCCTGATCCCCACTCTCACACCCGAAGAGGGGGGACAACATGCAACGATTAATCTTAAGCGGCTGTAAACGGGCGCACGCCGGCGCACCGGCGTCATGAAACGACGCCGGTGAGGTTAACGTCTTTTTGCTAGCGAGGGCGCCGGCGCTTACTTGAGCTGAGCCGCCACCTTGTCGATGCCGGCCTGCGCGCACACGTCGTCCTTGCCGGGCGTGCCGGAAACGCCGACCGCGCCGATCACGTCGTCGCCGACCTTGATCGGCAGACCGCCGGCCAGCGCCAGAATGCGCGTGTAATGCCGCGAGCCGACCGTATCGGGTCGATCTTGCAGACGTTTTACAAACGCGGCCGACGGTTGCTTGAACGAGGCCGCGGTGTAGGCCTTGCGGTCGCTGCCCTCGTTGGTGCTCAGCCCGGCACCGTCGTCGTGCAACATGACGATGGGCAAGCCGTCGCGATCGAGCACCGAGACGGAAGCCCGGTATCCCATGCTCCGGCATTGCGCGATCGCCGCATTGGCGATCTCCTGCGCCAACGCCAGCGACACATTCTTCTGCGTGAGAACGCCCTGAGCGGCGGCCGGCGACGCCAGCGCGGCAGCGGCGAGTATGCTCGCAACAAATTTGGATATCGGCGACATGAGAAAACCTCCATGGTTGAGATTGGTGAGCAGCGTGCAACCGGCCGATCTTACTCCAGTCCTGGGACGTGCGGGATCCTGGTTGTGGGGTGGTCACACATTGCGTTCGTCCGGTCTTGGCTGCGGCTTTGCTCGCGCCGTCGTGGACGGCGTTTATCGCTGGCTCCAATCGTCACCTCAGTGTAGACTTGCCATTGAGCTGCCAGCGGACGTGCCGTCGTTCTGCAGAGTTAAAGGCAGCCATTGTGCCCCCGGCGGGCAACACTCTGAAGACAATCGACGATAAGTAGCGATCTTTCGCATTCGCGGAAGACGCGCAACGCCGCCTTGATTTGCCGGATCGGAGCACAAAATGTTCACCGATGTCGCTCTCTGGATTATTCTTGTCGCAATGATCGCAATCGTGCCCTGCGGGTGCATTCTCACCCGGCCGAGGAGCGAGGACCATCCGCCTCCGGCCCACTGAGGCGAGGCTCGCGCTCGGAGAGGCCACCGGATGTCCATCTGAAACCGCGCGCATGTTGGTCGCGGTCAGCTGGCGATCCATTGGCCGGAACTTCGGCGGGACAGCTTGGCGTCGGCGCCGCCGACGCTGGCATGCGAGCGCCACCCCGTGGTGCCATACGCGGGAAAATGTTACGTGAGCGAAAACCAGTACCCGGATAGTACCAAGAAACAAAATTCCTCGCTGGTCCCGTAGCTCAGCCGGATAGAGCAGCGGTTTCCTAAGAATTTTCGGCCTTTCACCGCCGTGCGCCATGGCGCTCCATTTCCACAATGATTTCAAAGACTTGCCGCAACTAGCTTCGCTATAGTGCTCCGTCAAAAACCGCCTCTATCCGCACGATTGCGGAGCAAAAACGGAGCAAAATTTTATGCCACGAGTCCATTTCACCGACAATCCTGCCGATCGATGCTGCGATCCAAACGAACCTGCGCGAGACCACGACGCGCGTGCTGGCGTCACTGAACCCACGTGAGGAGCGCATCGTACGCATGCGCTTTGGCCTCGGCATGAACAGCGACCACACGTTGGAAGAGGTCGGGAAGCAGTTCTCGGTGACGCGCGAGCGAATTCGGCAGATCGAGGCCAGGGCGCTCCGGAAGCTCAAGCATCCGAGCCGATCAAGGGAGCTCAGGAGCTTCCTTGAATAGCTCAAGATCGCTCAAGTCCGGGCAGAGCGTGTGAGCTTGTCGCGATCGTCCCCGCAAGTTTTGCGCTAAGGCGTATCCACATTTCACTGTCATTGCCGAGACGACCGTCGCGAACCACGGCGTTGCGGAAGGGCTTACGAAAACCTCCTCGATCAAGTCCGGAAAACTCACCTCTATTGCCACACCGTTGGTTTCTATTTTCGCTTTGCTATGAACTTCCCATGTCGGGACGGCGTTTTGCATAAACACCAACAACATTAAATCACCGACATCGGTCCACACCGCTGGGCTCGTCCACATTGCTGGCAGAGGTTTCCAATCGACACTCATCAATTTTGTCCATCCCGCGCGGGCGCTTTCACTATGTCATCCGCGGTCGACTGGCACCCACGATGCTAATCCCAAATTCCTGGTCGCGCCATTTTCATCAATTCAGCCCCACGTCTGCTGTCCGCCTCCGGCGCCAGGCTCTCGTAAACCGTAACCGTCTTTGGTTGCGGCCATCCGGCTTTCATCCCTGACGCGGGGTCTTCTACGCACCAATCAAAACCTTTATCTCACTGGCCTCATGGTGTACGATCACCGCGCTTGTTTGGTTGCGTAGGAGCGTATCATGACACACAAATATAAGATCGGAGAAATAGTTGTTCTCAGAGCGTCACCGGCCCAAAATATTCCGGGAGGCACGTACATCGTCATCAGAAGGCTGCCGGAGTATCACGGTAAGCGTGAATATCAAGTCAGGCATAGTCATGAACCACACGAACGCATTGTGCGCGAAAATGAATTGATAAAAGCATCGTAGCTCCCAGCCGTTTTTCCCTCCGAATTATCAGCGTCTGCCGTTCCGGCGCCGGGCTGTCGTGAACGGAGACGCTTCGCTTTCTCCGCCAGTCGGCTTCCATCCCTTCTGTAATCCGATCCGGGAGGTCAACCCCTCTTCAACGTGCCTGCCGAATGTCCGGTTCTGGGGCTAAAAGCAGTCGTGCCTTGGATCAGGCGACGAGCCTACACTAACGTGAAGAGGGGAAGCTAGCGAAACACTCCGAGTTCCCCGCTCGCGCGCTCGCGAGTGCACGCAGGATACGAGGATGGAAGTTACTTCAGAGGGGGAAGAGCATTCAAGCACTTGCAAACAAAAGGGGGGTGAGGGCCGAAAGTTCCGTCCGGCCAACCGACGGAACTTTCCGGAACTGGCTAAGTCCATCTCCATTAGTAAAATATGAGACTCTGGCCGGATGCCAAAGCATTTTTGAAACGTCTTTCACTGATCGTGTTAGGAGTAATCGCGGCAACGGTCACTTTGGCCTGGGCAGCGCTTCTTGCATATTGCGCCATCCAGCTCATCGGCTGGGCGCTTTAGCGCTCCGGCTCTTCCGAGACGAACCCGCCGACGACTTACGCCGCTACCTGCCATTCTGTGACGACTTTTCCCGATGTCCTGTTAAGGTGAACCTTGCTGTCCACGTAGTCGACCCAATTCACAGAAATGAGATGAGGTCTCCCATCAGCCTTCGGATCATCGGCGGTTAATACGATTCGGCTCGCATTTTCTGTGTGGTCGATGGTTCCGACATGTTGGCCATCCGAACCCACTACTTCCATATGCTGCTGAATATTAATGACCAGCGGATTCAGAATTGGCACACGCACGCGCCTCGCCACGGCCGCAGGTACGATGCTCCCAATCAGGTAACTCATCTGTAGTGCCGTGCAGACCAACGCGATAGTCCCGACAGTCGCCCATGCGGAAGCGCCATGGGCTATTTCTATAAGCGCGGTAATAATCGTCGCAAGAACGATCGTCGGAATGAGAATAAAAACATCAAAACGCTGAGCGAGTGCCGCTCCAATCAATATACTGATACCAATCTCGAACCACATAACAGCACCTCATCGCAACGGCACAATGCGATGTGTCGTATTTACAACAATGCCCAGGCCCGATGCGGTTCGGCCGCGCCTTTTCACGATTGCGTGAGTTAACGCAGAGCGCTCGGGTGGCAGGCGACAGGACCGCGCTCCTCGTGTTTAATGGGTTCCAGGAACAAATACGGCATCACCATAACCGGCGCATCGTCGAATGCCCCCCACGGCCACGTCGACTCACTCGTACGCCAACGACGGCGGTGATCCACAAATCATCCCCACCATAGGCACCATCACGGTCCCGGCCGACGGCGCTGCGGTCATATTCAGTGGGGAAGGATACGGGCCGATCACCCTGGGTGCCTGGACGAATACGACCAGCTCAAGCGGCGACTACTACCTTGCTACCAGTACCGGCAATGGAACGACCGAGATGCTGGCGCACTCCCTTAGCGCAGGAGCCCAGTCATACTCGGTTTCCGGCTCGGGAGGTAACGGTTTCGGCTTCGGCGGCTTTGCGGGAGTTGCCGCGGCGTGGGGACCATAACAGATCGATCAAACACGAACGCCACGAAGGCCGCTCAGTGTCCGAGCCCCTCATCTTCGACAGCCTCACCTACATCCCGATCAAAGACGCTGCAGCCGGCTCACACCTCTCCACCGAATACCTCGCTCGCCTTCACGCCTGCATCGGCGCGCGTACCTGGTTCCTCGAAATGCACTCCCTCCAGCATTTCCTCTCTACCACTGGGATTGTCATCTGCGTTTAATCGCTTTGACGCACAACGCAGATTGACTGTGACGCACGTCACAGCCTGCGGATTGAACCTGCAGTACGGCTGCTCAAACAAACGCACAATCTCACCACGCCGCACATTTCGTTGAAGTCAAGTCTGCAGCATTCTCCCAACGCGCGAGCGGCGCGTTGACCGCGTCACGCCGCGGTCTCAAATCGAGATCCGGCAACCTCCCAGAGCCCCGACTCAGGGACTGGAGGAAGACGATGCTTGTGTCGCGTGAGAATCCACCCGCGCAGAATTATGTCTGCACCTTCGCAAGACCCTTGCGCAGATCGTCGCCGTTCATGACCGGGACGATCTCGACTTCTGCATTGAGGTTTAGAAAGAGCGGTTCAACGACCTCGACAATCCGTGACGTGTCAGCCAGATCGAAAAACAGCATGCCGCAGCGCTTGCCGTCCAACGGCGCGAAGTAGGCGGCCTCCGGCTTTAGTTGAGTCATCACCGACTCCATCGTTTTGCCGAGCGAGCCGTCCTTGAGCGCCTGGTTACCCCTCTCTACGGGGAGCGTGAATTTCAGCATCATACGCATTGCCTTCTCCAATTCATAGTTGATGCAAAATACCTACCGCATCCGCAGGGAAGCCTAGCCGCGCTCTGAACTCCTTGCAATGCGGTTTTGCCACATGAAAGCCGCGTCGCAGCCCATCCCCACGCCACACATTCCTTAAAAGTCAAGCGCCCGCAATTCCCCAACGCGCGACAACGCGTTGATCACGACAGACGTTCGCGGTCCAACATGCAAGCCCATTGCAATTTCCCCGCACGCCGGCGATGTCGCCAAATGCGATCAGGCGGCTTTGGGAAATTGGTGATATTGTGGATGTGCGGGAGGCTTGGGAAGGCATCGTAAATGCGCGTCCTTGAGCGCAAAGATATTATTTCTCTCCTCCGATCCGAAGTAGAGCGAGCGGGCGGTCAAGTAGCGTGGGCCAAAAAAACAGGCATTAATCGATCGCTATTGAATAGCGTTCTCAACGGTCACAAGCCGCCGTACAAGAGCATTCTTAGCGCATTGAAATTACGCACAGTTGTTGTGTCTGAATAATCACCGCCACACGTTCCCTAAAAGTCAAGCGCCCAGCATTTTCCCCGAGGCAGCACACTTGGCTACGTATAAAATCGCCGCCTTCGCCATGTTGGCGCGCCGATCGCCGGCCTGATCTGCTGCTTCGTCCGCCGTGCGGCCTGTGGTCGCGGCGGCAAAACGACCGCGGCTGGAAAGAAATAAACAATTGTCAGGCTAATGGGCGTGAATTAGCATCGAAGTCAGACATGTAGAGGCGGGCCGCGCCAAGACCGGCCCGGCAGTCCACAAAACAACAAACAGTCCGCCTCCGGCTTCTGTTGCTGCCGTGTTCGCATCAACGCGGCCGGGCATGTCCGACAACACCTTCCAGGGAGGACAATATGAGACTCGAACAGTCGCACCCGGCGAGACGAGCAATCTCGGCGCGTGCATTATGCACTGTCGGTGCGGTCGTCGCGGCGCTCGCACTGCCGACCGCCGCAGCTCACGCCGCGACAACCGGCAAAACCTATGTGATGAAAATAACGACGCCCACCATCAACGCGGCCCCCGACACCTACGCCCGCAACCTCGCCGCCGCGGTGAACAAAGATTCCGGCGGCCGCATCAAGGCCGAAGTGTTTCCGGCGAGCCAATTGGGATCGATCCCACGCCAGATCGAGGGCACCCAATTCGGCGCCATCCAATGCGCAGTCATTCCACCCGATTTCTTCGTCGGCGTCGACCCGCGCTTCCAGGTGCTGGCCGCCCCCGGCCTCGTCAGTTCCTTGCAGCAGGGGCAGAAGGTGGCCGCCGATCCGGCAGTGCTGAAGCTGATGCTCTCGCTCGGCGCCGACAAGGGCCTCCACGGCGTCGGCTTGTTCATGGCCGAGCAGTCCGAGGTCATCTCGAAGACGCCGATCCGCCATCTTGCCGATTTCAAGGGCAAGAAGATTTGGGTTTTCGCTTCGGACTTCCAGACCGTTGCGATGGAAAGGCTGGGCGTCACGCCGGTCTCGATGTCGCTCGGCGACGTGCTGCCGGCGCTCCAGCAGGGCGCCATCGACGGAGCCGTCGCCGGCATCCAGGTGTTCAGCGGCATGCACTTCTTCGACGCGGCGAAATACATCACCATGACTCACCAGCCGGCGATCTTCATCATCGTTGAAGTCAATCAGAAATGGTACAACGCGCTGCCGCCGGACTTGCAGAAGATCGTCTCCCGTGACGCCGCCGCGCAATCCATCGCCATCAATCCGCAGGCGGAAGCGATCATCGCGAAATCGGTCAAGGGTTGGCTGGCTCATGGCGGCGAATTGATCAAGCTGCCGGCAGCCGAGCAGGCCGACATGCTCGAAACCCTCGCCACCGTCGGCAGCGACGTTTCGGCGAAGAACCCGGCGCTCGCCGCCGCCTACGGGATCGTGACCGCAGCGGCGCGACGCGCGGCGGCGCCGGCAATTCAGTGATCTGCGCTCGCGTCCGCTCCCGAGCGCGGGCGATGAGATGCTGAACTCGGTTGGCGAACGATACGCCGCGGCACAACGACCTTGTGTCGCGGCGGCTACTTCGGCGCCCTTGCAACGCCCCTGCCGAACCGTATCCGCGGGAAGCCGAGCGGCGATCGAACGGCAACTTCACATACGAATCTAGTGGTCTGACTTTAACGTTTGCTTCCCGCGTTTGACAGCGGCGAGCACGCGCTTTGGATCGGCGGTCCATGCGAAGGGCTTGGGATCTGCATTTGTATCGGCGACGAAGCGATTGATGGCGAGTTGGAGGTCAACGACTGATCTGAACACGCCGCGCCGCAGGCGCTGGCGCGTGAGTTTGGCGAAGAATCCTTCGACGGCATTGAGCCAGGATGCTGAGGTCGGGGTGAAGTGGAACATCCAGCGGGGATGCCGCGCCAGCCATTGGCGCACCTTTGGATGCTTGTGGGTCGCATAGTTGTCGACGACGGCGTGGATCGACTTTTCCACGGGGACCTGCGCCTCGATCGTATTGAGGAAGCGGATGAACTCTTGGTGGCGATGGCGCTGCATGTTGCGGCCAATGACAGTGCCATCGAGGATGTTGAGGGCTGCGAACAGCGTGGTGGTACCGTGACGTTTGTAGTCGTACGTCATCGTCCCGGCACGGCCCGGCTTCATCGGCAGCCCCGGCTGGGTACGGTCGAGCGCCTGGATTTGGCTCACATGGGGATTTGCGGGTCAAGATGTTCAGATCAGGATTACATCGTAAATTTCCTTTCGTTGGTCGGTATCCAAGGTCTGAGCCCGTTTGCATGACTCGGCCCGTTTCCGATGCCGCTTCAAACTCACATCCGGTCGCCGCTTTAACGGCCGCACCAATATCCCGCTTGCGTCGGGCGAGGGCTCAGGAGGGCGGGACCATTCTTTTCTTCGGCTTTTTCAAGCCAAGCCAAATTTCGGTCCGCTCACCTGGATCCGCCGGAGCTGATCAGGCCCCGGAAGATTGAAAATGGAACGTTTTTGTTTTCATGCGGCCGTTGTCTCGGCTCCCTCCAAGACAATCCCGGCAGTCACGTATTTCCAGAAGGCGATCAGTAGCTTTCGCGCCAAGGCCACGATCAGCACTTTTCGAACACGGCCACCATTGAGTTGTACGCGATGATGGAACCACAGGGTCAGTATCGAACGGGGCTGATGCCTTATCCACAACCAGGCTAGTTGGATCATCGTTGTTCGTAGCCGCGGGTTGCCGGCTTTGGAGACGCCTTGTTCGTGCGCTACTGATCCGCTCCGCCAGGGCGTCGGCGCTAATCCGGCATAAGAGGCAACCTGCCGTCGGTTGGAAAAGCTTCGGAATAATCCCTCCGACCACAGGACACCGGCGAATTCCGAACCAATCCCCTTCAAACTCTTTAACATTGCTCCTGGCGCTGGCGTGCCTTCGCCCGACGGGCTGAGCATCGCTTCCCGCTCCGTCTCTACGGACTTGATTTGCTCAAGCGTGAGTTCGAGTTGATCAAGTTCGCGTCCAATCTGTGCCTTCAAATGCTCGGGCAGCGGACGGCCATCACCGGTCCTGAGTTCCTCAAGCCGTGCCCGTCTTTCGCGCAACAAGGGTTCATAATCAGAGACGCCCTGGGCGAAGAGCAGCCCCTTGATCCGATTGACGTGCTGCACCCGCTCCGCTGTCAGGGTTTTGCGCTCGCGACAGATCCGGCGGCGATCCTCCTCGTGCGGCGTCGGTGCTCGAACCATGGCGCACACCCGTGGCTCGCCTCGCTTATACGCCAGCAATGCTCGCACCAGAGCTTCCCCGTCGATTTTGTCAGTCTTCGCCCGCCGGCGCCGGCGCGACGTCGCGATTGAAGCGGGATCAACAACGTGGCTTTCGACCCCTTCGTCCTGTAGCAATCGGTGAATCCAAAAGCCGTCCAAACCCGCCTCCTGAATCACGATGATTGGAACGACCTGCCCCATTCGGACCTGAACCTTATCCTTGAGCTGAGAGATCCGCATCCGCAGTCCAGTGACATCGCCGCTGCGAACCGCATGCTTCGACATCTTTTCTCCGCCGCCCGGTGACAACGATGTAATCAGCCAGGTCGATCGACTGAGTTCCAACGAGACGAAAATCGCACCAAGGTCGGTGCGGATAGCGGTCGGCGCTTGGGGTCGGTCAGTGACAATCTGCATGGTTGCCTCCAGAGTGAGTCGCTCAGCAACCTCACTCTGCCCGAGCGTCGGTTGCTATCCACTCCCCATGGGATCTTTTCTCGTCGACCGAGAGAACCACCGCATGAGCGGGAGGATCGACGTAGAGGCCGACGACATCCGTGAACTTCTCGACAAATTTCGGGTCCGTCGACAGCTTGAACGTGCTGATGCGATGCGGCGCGAGTTGGTGGGCTTCAAGGATACGTTGCACCGAACGCAGGCTCACTCCCGCCGCCTTCGCCAGCATCCGGCCGGTCCAGTGGGTCGCTTCTCCCGGCGGCGGCCCCAGCGTCAGCTCAACCACCCTCTGCACAGTGGTTGTCGAAAGTGGCTGTTTGCCGGGCTTGCGCGTCTTGTCGCGCGTGAGCCCTGCAACGCCCTCCGCCATGAACCGCGCCTGCCATCGCCACACCGCCCGCACCAAGCGCATCCGCCACGGCGACCTCGACCGTAACCTCGACCCCCATCGTCCCCGTCACCATCCTCGGCGGCGGCGGTGGAGGCGGTGGTGGTGGTGGTGGTGGAGGAGGTGGTGGTGGAGGCGGGGGAGGCGGGGGAGGAGGAGGCAGCACGCCCGCGCCCGACACCACGCCGCCCACCGTTTCTCTCACCTCGCCGGGAAGCGACGCCACGGTTGCCGGCGCAATCACCCTGACCGCAACCGCCTCCGACAACGTCGCGGTCGCGAACGTGCAGTTCGAGGTCGACGGCGCCAGTATTGCCACCGTCTCTTCGTCGCCGTACACGACCAGCTGGAACTCGACCGGCGTCTCAGACGGCACGCACACTCTCTACGCCGTCGCCAAGAACTCGTCGGGGAACTACGCGACCTCCTCAATTTCCATCATCACCGAGAACACCCCCGTCAGCATCTCTTCGATATCGTCCGACACCCCAGGGAGTTCCTCCGCCACCATCACTTGGACCACCAACGAAGCGGCCTCCTCCACCATCCTGTATGGCACCACCGCGTCATACGGCTCCGCCTCTTCCAACACCTCCCTCGTCACCTCGCACTCGATCACCCTCTCCGGCCTTGCCGCAGGCACGACGTACCACTTCCAAGTGCAGGCGACGAACGCCGCAGGGGATTATGCGACCTCCACCGACCAGACATTCACGACCGCCACCAACCCGCCCGCCATCTCCTCGATCTCAGCCTCCGCGACCACGACAAGCGCCACCGTCACCTGGACCACGGACGAGTCATCCAATTCAGAAGTCGTGTACGGCACCACCACGTCATACGGCTCCGCATCAAGCAGCGCCGCAGACGTCACCTCGCACTCCATCTCGCTCACCGGCCTCACCAACTCGACCACGTACCACTACGAGGTTGTCTGCACCAACGGCAACGATCAAACCTCCACCTCGACGGACCAGACGTTCACGACGGGCACCACCTCGCCGACCGTCTCTTTGACCGCTCCCGCAAGCAATGCGGATGTTTCGGGTTCATCCGTCACGCTCACCGCAACTGCATCTGAATCAGGCGCCACCATCGCGCACGTCCAGTTTGAGGTCGGCACAACCAGCATCGCCACCATCTCCTCCTCGCCGTACACAACGACGTGGAACAGCACAGGAGTCTCGGACGGTTCGTACACCCTCTACGCCGTCGCCAAGGACACCTCGGGGAACTACGCGACCTCCTCCGAATCGATCACGGTCGACAACGGGCCGCCCACCGTTTCCTTCAGCGCGCCCACAAGTGGCGCGACGGTCGGGGGATCGGCGGTGACCTTGACCGCGACCGCCTCCGACGACGTCGGCGTCGCGAGCGTGCAGTTCCAGGTGGACGGCAGCAACATCGGCTCCGCCCTCACCTCCTCGCCGTACACGACCACGTGGAACTCGACGGGAATTCGGACGGCTCGCATACCCTGAAGGCCATCGTCACCAACAAAGCCGGCGTCAGTGCCTCGACCACCGAGCCGATCACGGTGCGCAACAGCCCTCCGGTCCTCTCCTCCATCTCCTCGGGGACGCCGGGGCAAACGAGCGCCACCGTCACGTGGACGACCGACGAGAACGCAAGCTCCAAAGTCGTCTATGGCACCACCACGGGCTACGGCTCCGCCTCCTCAAGCGCCTCGCTCGTCACCTCGCACTCCATCTTGCTCTCCGGCCTCTCCGCCTCGACGACGTATGACTATGAAGTGGTCTCCACCGACTCGGTGGGGAATACCGCGACGTCGAGCAACGAGATGTTTACGACGGCCGCTTCCATCACCGCCCCCACCCTCGCCACCAACGCCGCCTCGTCAATCGCGAGCACCACCGCCACCCTCAACGGCGCCATCACGAATACCGGCGGCGCCAACGCCACCCAGTCCGGCTTCGCGTACGGCACGAGCGCAACGCTCGCAACCGTCATTGCCACCTCCACCCTCGGCGCAGAGAGCGGCACGGCATCCTTCTCGCAAAACCTCACTGGCCTCACCGCTTCCACCACCTACTATGTCCGCTCCTACGCCACCAACTCAGGCGGCACCGGGTATGGTTCTATTGTGTCGTTCACGACCTCGACGAACGCGCCCGCCATCTCCGACGTCTCTTCCTCGGCGACCACGACGAGCGCCACCATCACCTGGACGACCGACCAATCATCCAACTCCGAGGTCGTATACGGCACGACGACGAGCTACGGCTCCGCATCGTCATCCGCAAGCGACGTGACCTCGCACTCCGTCTCGCTCACCGGCCTTGCCTCATCCACTACCTACTACTATGAGGTGGTGTCGACCAACAGCAACAGTCAAACGTCGACATCGACGGATCAGACGTTCACGACAAGCGGTTCAAGCTGGCCGAATGCTTCTAATACCGGCTACACGGGCACCCTCACCGCTGCGTCGTCCGACACAATTTCAAGCCCCGGCACCTACAGCAGCCTGCTCTTCGGTTGCCCAGTCTTCATTAGGTCGCGTTGACAAAGTGCCGTAGCCAGAGGCGGACGGCGACGAGATGTATGAAGCCGAGGAATGTGTCGGCGAGCTTGTCGTAGCGAGTGGCAACACGCCGAGCATTCTTGAGACGGTTGAAGCATCGTTCGATACGATTGCGCAGGGCATAGATGGCGCCATCGATCGCGATCTGCACGCGCCGATTTTTCTTGGTGGGAATCATCGGCACGCCGCCACGCCTTTCCACATCTGCACGAATGGCGTCACTGTCGTAGCCGCGGTCCGCGAGCAACACCTTGGGATCGGGCGTGTCGTCATTCATCAGCGCGTCATAGGCTTTGCTGTCATGCGCTTCACCCGCCGTGAGCATGCTGCCAATCGGCAGACCTTCCGCATTCGTGCGGAGATGGATTTTGGTCGAGAACCCACCGCGCGAACGGCCAAGAGCGTTTCTCTGAATTCCCCCCTTCCGCCGGCTGCGTGATGGTGCGCCCGGATGATGGTGGAGTCGATCATTTGAAGCGTATCGGGCACGGCCTCGGTTCTCGCCAAGGCTTCCAGTACAATGTCCCACAGCCCCGCACGCGTCCATCGCAGGAATTGGCGATACACCGAACTCCATTTGCCCAGTTCCTCCGGCAGATCGCGCCAAGGCGCGCCAGTTCGCGCGATCCAGAAAATACCATCCAAGACGCGCCGATGATCGGCGGGAGGTCGCCCCCGCTTGGGGCCTGTCTCGATCACAAACTGCTCGAACAATGCCCATTCCGCATCCGTCAGCCGGCCTCGAATCAATTCTGCCTCCCTCCAAGAGACAGCTTTGAATCAAGCCGCGATTCCCCCGTCAATCACTTTGTCAACAACACCTAGTACCAGCAGCGTAACGATAACGAACTCGAAGATCGACTGCTCCAGCGACGATACTGATGATATTTTTGTGAACTTCACTCAAGACGGGCTGACCGACATTTCCATCGACCACACTGAAATCGTCGGACCGGGAAGTTCCACGACGCAAGAGTATGATACAGAGGGAATAACATTCGCTTACAACGACAATGTTTCGCTTACCTACGACAATATCCATGGGGTAGGTCACGGGATTCACTTTAATGGGACATCCGGCAACGGCACATACACCATCGAGAACAATTATATATGGGGCCTGGCTGCGGGGCCGGATGCTCATTTCGAAGACATCTATTACGGCGGCAATCAAGAGGGCGACGGCAATCCCACTATTCTAATCCAGCACAATACCTTGCTGAATACGTTGGTACAAACCGCCGCCATTTTCATGTCCACCGACAACGGGCCGATTGGCGGAGTTACAATCAACGACAACCTGATGGGTGATCCGACCCAAACACTGCAGTACGACTTCTACGCCTACGGCAACCAGGGTAGCGGCAATCAACCCGTCAGTTTTGTCCTGTCCAACAATGCGATGTATGCAGGCTCAGTCAATTACAGCGCGATGGAGGAGGGCACGGGCTCTTTCACCTGCAACTGGTATGGCAACTACGATGCTGTCAGCCTTGCCTCAATATCGAGCCAGTGCCAGTGATGGTTCCCTGTTTTTAACAAAGGAGAAAGGTCTTTGAGCCAGATTCTGTTATAATTAGAGTGTGATCCAGAGCAAGGACAAATTCTTTTTCGTTGTTTGCGTTCTCGTGTTTTCTTCTTTTCTTGCATTTCCCGCGCATGCACATGCGGCGATCGCGGTTGACGCAACAAGCACCTCTGAATGCAACGGCAGTGTCAATAACTGCTCCGGGTATTTCCAAATGACCTACAATATCACGGTAGGGAGCGGCGCCAACCGGCTTCTCATAGTTGCAACTGATGAATACACCCAGGACTGTACCAGCAACAACGGTTTCGGTGCAGCGTCGACCACGGCGGTAACGTACGACGGTATTTCACTCACGCAAATCGCCTCGCACTACACCCCCGACTTTTGCAGCGCGCCCAGCAATGCAACCTATGCCGACCTTTGGTATCTCGTTGATCCTCCGTCGGGTAATAACCCGATAGTTATAGCTTTTTCGGCCGCTGTAGGCTCCACAGGATCGTTGGCAGCAATAAGTACCGCGGCTTCTTTTACCGGGGCAAATCAAAGTACGCCCATACGGGCGAGCAACGCCACTGACGATGGAGGAACACCTGCCCTGTCCGCTACGGGTTCTGTGTCAAGTGCTTCGGGGGATTTAGTATTTGACGCCATTTGCGCAGGGGGTTCGGTGGATTCGTCGAGCCAAAATACCATAGCTATTTTAGATCACAGCGACGACTATTCTTGTGACAATGTCGGCGAGAGTGTCCAATCAGCAACCACCAGCATCACTACGATGTATTGGAATGTCAATTCCCTCGACGGCGGCGACTATTGGACTGAGTTTGCTGCGTCAATCGAGCCGGCATCCACATCAATCATCGGGCGCATTATCCGCATCGTCGGTGGCACACGCCTCGTCGGGGGCATCCGCCTGGAGTGATAGCGTTGCCGACTTCGAAGGTTGCGGTACAATGGATTGAATGAAAGGCGGCTATCGTCTGGTCATTGGTTGTTTGATTGTTCTCGGCATTATCACCGAATTTGGCCTCCTGCAATTTGGTCGCGCGACAGCGAGGGCTGCTCAGGCCGCGAGCCCGGCGCTTGCGCTGACAACCATTGACGCCTCATCTACAACATCGGAGCCAGCGGCGGCGATCGCTGCGCCGTTCGGGTACCTGCTATATCGCAATCAACAATACCACTTTTCGCTCTACTATCCTCCGAACCTGGCGGTCCACACGTATAATGAGGCGGGAGGCGCATTCACCGTTGCCTTGCAAGACCCGACAACCAACGAAGGCTTCGAGGTGTATGTCACGCCGTATAGCGGCACGCAGATAACCCAAGCGCGCTTCAAGCTCGACGAGCCCTCCGGCGTCATGGACGACCCGACCAATATCGTCATCGACGGCGTGCAGGCGACGATGTTCTACGGGTACAATCCGATCATGGGCGACACGTGCAAGGTCTGGTTCATCAAGGGCGGCCTCTTGTACGAAGTCGCCACCTTCAAAGCGCTCGACCCGTGGCTCGCGCAGATCATGCAAACCTGGCAATTCATTTAGTTTGCCATCGCACTCGACAAATTCACACGTCTCCACCGCGGCCGAGTCCGATCGCGCTAGATCGTCTGCGGCAATTTTGGGTAATCCAGGATGACAAAAATTAGACAGCGCTCGAAAATGGCGATAGGCTGCAACCTCCGGTGTTGGCAGGGAGTGGCCCAATGCCGTTTCCACAGCAGAGCGCTCGTGCATTCACGAAGCAAAATATTGAAGCAATAAGACCCGGAACCATCGGGGTGTATGGTCTGTTTCGCCCAAATGCATTCATCTACATCGGTCGCGGTGATATTAGGGCGCGGCTACTATCGCACCTGAACGGTGAAAATCCATGCATTACTCGCGAGAAGCCAACGCACTACATTGATGAAGTCGCAACCAACGATGAAAACCGAGAGAAAGATTTAATTCTCGAATTCGATCCGATCTGCAACAAGAAAGTCGGTTAACAGACGCGCCAAGCGCGCCACCCAATAGATTGTGTTCCGAGCACTTGCGCCCGTATCGTTTCCATCTTTGCAGCTCCACAATTCGGACGTGTAATGATGGATTAAACGATCATCGCCCGTTCTCTCGCTTGCCGCCGGGGGGCTTTCTTTTGAAATCACCTAGGCCTATAAGCAAAGTGCTCTTTAAAATCGGAGGAAACAACATGGCTAAGAAAGCAAAAAGACGTACTTGGGACACAGCTGATATTCGTGAGCTGAAGTCGCTTGCGCGGAAGAAAACATCCGCCGGAAGGATTGCCAAAAAACTGAAGCGCAGTGAGGGCGCGACCAGACAAAAGGCTTTCAGTATGGGATTGTCTCTCAACTCGCGCGGTTGACCAAACACATCTCACACTTTCGCAGCTCTGCATGCATAAATCGAGTTCAGCCCCGCCACATTCCGTGCGCGGGGCTTTCTCTTTTCGTACCGCCCAAGCCGCGACCGACTCCGTCGGCTACGTCGTCACCGACCAAAACGGCCTCGCCCCCACCTCATTCGGCGCAACTCATGATACTTGTTGATGGACGCTGAGATTTCGTCAGTTTTCCACACCACCACTGGTTTACCCGGCCCGTGCCTTATTACCAGCACATTCAGAAGACGGGCTATTCACTGGGGTTCGTACCAGTTGCGTACAAGGGGATATGCGAATGAACACGCTATCGCTCGAAGATATTCGGGAAGAGATAAATTCGTTATTACACGAGAGTATCAAAGAGTTCCAAAAAGCAGAGTCGCAAGTTGGGGTTTCTCTTTTAGTTGAAGCGCAATTCCTGTTAGGCGAAGCGATACAACACGAACTGAACAAAATACATCGTACGCCATCTCTCAGCCTGGTGGGGGGCGAATGGGCTGAGGGGCACGGAGGACTCGCTCATGACAACTCACCCAGTACTGAAGTATTGGTTGATGTAATTCTGCTGACGGTTCAATACTCGGGCTGTGACGTGCGTCACAGTGGACCAATCGAAGAACTGACCGGTTGCCTACTGCTCGCGTGCGTCGAAACGATAAAAGTTCGATGACAATCCACGGGCTGGGCGAGGTAGAGGATGGCGGTGAAGGCACCAAGAGGAGGAGCTTGACGACGCGCTGAAAAATACCTTTCCGCCATCCGATCCGATTTCGATCGTGCAGCCCGCTCCACAAGAGCCCGATCGCGACTGATTGTCCATGATCTGCGAATGGCGCTAGGCGGGGTCTCCCACCTATCGAAATATATGTGTCATAAAATGGAAATACATTGGATGCGATGCCCAAACCCCAGAAAGCACGCTTCAACTGCGCGGCGTGCGGCGCCGAGTATCACGTCGTCCGGGAGGAGGCGCCGCTCACAGCGAATGAGCCGGAGATCGTGTGCATCAATTGCGACGCGCCGCTCGACGGACGCGACGGCAAGTTCGTGCTCAAATATTTCCTTGTGGAACCGACGCCGCGACCTAGCCACCGCCGGCGATAAGAGGCTCATACCGAGCGGGTGGTGGCGATTTCAACCGATCGGCCTCGTCGGCAAGCACACGCCAGCCCTGCACCAGCTCCAGGTAGGCCTGCTTAATGATCGAATCCTGGGCGTTCTGCGCCGCTGCATAACACTCTGCGGCAGCGGTTCGGAATAAATCAGCATGTAACGCCACAGTCCGGCTCTCGGCTGTTGCATAATACCAGCAAACCCCGAAGTTCGGTGTTCCGTTCCCCATACGGCGGCGATGGTGAACCTGCCCGAGTTTTGCGGCGGAGAGGACTTGCTGGAGGGAGTGGAGTTCGATGAACCACATACGGGCGATCATGCGGTCCTATTGTAGAGCCAGACCGCAACGCTAAAGGCGAGAAAAATCCAAGCCGCCGCCGCCAAAACCGCACCTATAATTTGATGGCCCTTTCGCTGCGCCGTAAACGCGAGGAGCGCAAAGGCAACAGTAGCTCCGAGATTGAATGCGAGCACAGTTGGCATTTCGATAAGCTTGGGGCTGCCAGGAGTGCGTAGCTACCCTATAATCACAACTGCATAACCTTGACATGGGCCGCACCCTTGCCGAGCAACGCCTGATCTCTTGGCGCTAATACGGACCGAGACGTCTACCGACTGGTATTCAGGATGCGGCGGTGAGTATGGCTTGATCGCAGTCCTCAGGCGGCGCCGGCTTGCAGAGCTGTGGCCGCTGACGATCATTTCCCTCGGAATTGTCCTGACGTTTGGCTGGGCCGCTCTTTTGGCGTGGCTCTTGGTCTGTGCGCTCGGCGATTTATTCTGAATGCGGCTTCTTCCGGCCGACCGCGTCAACGGTTAAGGCTAACCGGCGATCAGCCTTGCCTCCCCCGACCACACTCGTATGTCTCCCTCATTAGGCAGACCGGGCGGCTCCCCAGTCCCCGACACCCCGCCGCCCCGGCCAATAAGCCTTAGTTAGTTGTGTGGTACACTTTGAACCCCAGGCGCGAAAACCGCTTGGGGTTCTTTTTCGGCAGCCGCAGGCTGCGGCACGCCGATGCGCAAATGCAACACTTCCGAATATCTTTTGGTGATGGTCGCTGGCGTTCGAGGACCGATCTCCTAATCTTTTGATATGACGGGAAATAATCCGTGCCTTCAAATATGGCCAATTCTTTCGTCGACGGTCGTTGCCCGCGCGCAACACTATTCCATCCACTTCCGTGCTATCGTCCCAAGTTGGCGGTGTTAAGTAGGGGGCGTTGAAACATGTTCGCGCAGATAAGGACCCAGCGACGGCTTCTTGGCTTTGACAGCGGGGACTGGTCAATCTTTGTCGTCGGGCTCGCGCTGGTCGGCTTACTAATTTTGCTGGCCTGATCACCATTCATTACATTCCCTCTTGCAACGAGGTTGTCGCTTTCAACAATACCAAATAAGCAGGACGGCAACCATGATTGTTGAAGCACAAGTGATTGTAACGCTTACGGCCTTAACGCCGCCCGCGCACTTCTCCGTCAATAGAATTTCGTACCTTGATCGGGTCTGGCCGCCGACAGCTATCGCTGTTGGATTGATTGCAACCGCGGCTTGGATCAGCTCAATCGCATACGGACTTTTCGAGCTGCTCGAGCTGGCATTCTAAGGCTAGTCCTCGCCGCCGCACGTCCCACTAATCCCCACGCAGCCTTCAGCGAGGACTAGGCCACCGCCTCAACCTCTTTCCCAACTGTCAGCGCCGCCTCAATCCGCAATCGAAACATGACCGCAGAGGCCCATTGCCGCGCCTCAGTTTCATCGTAGCCGACCGCACGCGTGGTTCTAAGATAACTTTGTTCCGCGGTCGATCAAGACTTCGAAGCCCCGCGCCTTCAGCGCAGCTTCGAGACGACCCGCAAACGCCAGGTCCTTGCGCGAGTAGGAGATAAAGACCCGCGTCTTCGTCTCGACGCCCGGCGCTGCCACAATATCTTGCACGAGCAGATGACCCCTGCCTCAACGCCGCCTACCCCGAGTTTACTAAACTCCCCACAGCAAGAAAACCCTACGATCGGCCGGGGCCGCCCGAGCAAATCGGCCCCGCTACCAAAACCGCTGAATTGTGATAAGTCTTGAGGCTCACAGCTGCGGAGCGCTGATTTGCCTAAGTTAATCAACCCGACCGACAAGCACGTCGGCAGCCGCGTTCGCATGCGCCGCATCATGCTAGACCTGAGCCAGACCAAGCTTGCCGACGCTCTCGGCATCACGTTCCAGCAAGTCCAAAAATACGAGAAAGGCGCCAACCGGATTACCGCCGGCAGACTTCAGCACATAGCCACCTTCCTCCAGGTGCCAATCCCGTTCTTTTTCGAGGGCCTGCCTACTTCCTCCGATAAACCGACGAAAAATGATGCCACCCCGGATCCGAACGACATCTTCCAGGTTCTCGCCACCTCAGACGGGCTGTGGCTCATTAAGTCGTACATGAAAATCAAAAGCCCAGAGCTTCGGTGCTCCATCGTTAGCCTTGTCGAAGATTTGGCGCGCAACGCGTTTCCATAGTCTTTCTGTCCTTCATATAAACAAAAGAGCCCCGAAGGGCTCAGTCAATCTTAAAGAGCGTCGGCTCGCAGGGTAGGGAAGAGTTTGTATCAGTCACAACCAAAGCCCTCTGGACCAGATATGTACGGAGAGATAGGAGAGAAAGGACAAGGATAGTTGCAGAGCCCCCTAGACTAATCGAAAATTTGATCTTGGCTCACGGCGCATGCCGTCGGCATGCGCAAATGAGCCGCGTGCGCGACCCGGGTTGCGCGCGTACTGAAGAAATCTTCACAAAGGAGAGTTCCAATGAATAATGAAAACCTGACTATTCACTTCAAGGTCAAGGACTTCAACGCATGGCGGACGAGTTACAATGGGAACGAGAAAAATCGCACCTCTGCCGGCATCACGAAAAGCAAAGTGTTTCGCAGCACTGACGATCCCAATGATGTGCTGCTCCTCCAGGATGTCGCCGACGTATCGAAGGCCCGCACCTGGTACGGCTCAAGTGAAATGAAGTCGGCGATGGAAAAAAGCGGCGTAGTGGGCTCGCCCAGCATCCGGGCCGCGGCCTAATTCCTAGCTTCAAACAGATCAACCGGGATGGCGCGGAACGTGAGTACAGTTCCGTAGCCGTCCCGAGACGGAAGCCCCAGCCCCCATTCCCCGCCCCGACCCCGGCTGGGGCAACCAATCCCCATCTGCCGCCCAACCGAGCCCGGATACGTCCCCTAAGCGGTATCCCTCGCTTGGGGTTTTTCTCTGAGGCAGAGGTCCCTTCGCCACAGGTGGTCGTAACCCTAACGCGTAACGGTGAACCCGAATTCCATGGCAGTGCAGCGCCTCAACCCATTGCTGCGAATGCAGGCCTCAATCAGTGTCGGTAGTGAGGTGTTTGCTAGACCATCCAACTAAGCGCGTACATCACAATGCACCTGCCACTTCCTTCGCTCAGAGGGTCTCGAGCTACACGCTGCTACCAGTGCGATGGGCGCTTCGGGCTGATTCGCCACAGGTTTGCACTCAAACAATTTTGTTCGAAGTCTTGTCTATACAAGTACCGCAGCGACACAGAGCGCCATGTAGCGCGTATTAAAAATTGGTCGCACTTTCTTTCGGGCAAATCGTGAGTGAGGCTTTCCTACGAAAAGCGACGACAGGCCGACTATTCGGGCTTTGCACAGTGGACTGGGCTCTGCTCCTCCTGGGCCTCACGCCGGTCGCCTTGCTGATCTTTCTGGTCTGATCGCCCACCGACCAATCCGGCTTCGCGTCCACCTCCACCCGCATCGTCATCATCGAAGCCCCTTCAATCGTTCCGTCCGACGCATCCTCAACAGACGCATCAACTACGGTCGCCGCATCCACGGACGCCACGACCATCGCCCAATAACAGCGGCAGCCGCACAAATCCGCAGCACCTTCCTGTGATTGTGTGCCGTCGGCGCAGTATAATTATGAGGTTTCTGCGATGCCTTGCATCGAGCGCGAGACCATGGTGTGCGCCATGGGGCGGCGTTGCAGAAACCTTGTTGCACGAACCCGCGGGCAGCGAGTCCAGCTATGGGGATTTGGTGATGGTGGTCGCCGCGCGGGATCGAGCCAGGTCCTCCCGAGTCGCCGGTGGCAATGCCATTCGGACAATCGGTAGAAAATGTACAGGCGGTGCTTCGCACGGTCTTTCGCCAAAATACCGAATTCCGTCGTGACAACGCAAAGCGAGCCGTGCGATGCCGTAGGTGGCGGCACGGCACGACGTGCAGACGATGATGTGTGCGGCTCGGGGGAGCGAGGTCATGAGCTGTCAAACCTGCGAACGTGATACGGGCGGCACAGCGGTCCATCAAAGGTATCGATGGTCATCATGCGTCCGCCGCAGCATGGGCAAGGTGGCGGTTCAAACGAAGATGCCGGACAACCTCCCCGAGTGCCGCTCTCACTATTATTGCGAGTAGGGGATACGTCGAGCAGTTTTCGACACAGCGTCACCTTGTCCACACGGTGGCCATTCGCGAACAGACCATAATGACGTATCCGATGGAACCCATCGGGAAGCACGTGCAGCAGGAAACGGCGCATGAACTCACCAGCGGCGAGCTTCATGACCTTGTTCTTGTGGTCGCCATTCTCACGGTAGTCCTTCCAGCGAAAGCTGACATGCTCATCGGTGAGAGCAAGCAACCGGCTGTTGCCGATGGCGACGCGGTGAGTGTACCGCGCAAGATAGACCAAGACCTGCCTCGGGCCTGCGAATGGTCGCTTGGCGTGAACGATCCATTCCCGTGTGCGCAGGGGAGCGAGGTAGGCCTTGAATGCCTTCGGGTCTTCAAGCGCAATGAGATCGGAGAAGAATTGCAGCTCGCCAGTATCGAAAGCTGCCACGAGACCTTCGAGGAACAAACGCCGGAACAGGCGCGACAGCACTCGGACTGGCAGGAAGAAACCTGGACGGCATCGCACCCAGCTCGCGCCGTCGGGGGAGACACCTCCGCCAGGCACAATGCAATGGACGTGAGGGTGGTGATCGAGGCTCTGTCCCCAGGTGTGCAGGACCGCGGTGAGGCCGATGTCGGCGCCGAGGTGCTTGGGATCGGCGGCGATCGTCGTGAGCGTCTCAGCCGCCGCCTTGAACAGCAGGCCATAGACCTTGGCCTTGTTCTGGTAGGCGATGGCGCCGATTTGTGCCGGCAGAGTGAAGACAACGTGGAAGTACGGCACCGGCAGCAGCTCGGCCTCGCGGGCCTCAAGCCAGGCTTGCGCCGCCCTCCACTGGCACTTCGGGCAGTGCCGATTCCGACACGAGTTATAGGCGATGCGCGTATGGGCGCAGTCTTCGCATCGCTCGACGTGTCCGCCGAGCGCGGCGGTGCGACATATCTCTATGGCCGTCATGACGCGCCGTTGGGCGAGGCTCAGATGGGCCGCGTTAGCCGCGCGCCAGGCGGCCCCGTGGCGGCGGAAAACATCCGCCACCTCCAGGATTGGCCGAGGCATCGCCGGCGTATCAGGCCGGCGCAGCCGCCTCCATGTTCAGAAGTTCGAGCGGGCTCTGGATTTGCCGGATGGTGTTGATTGCCACCCGTGCGTAGCGGGTGGTGGACGCAATGTTACGATGGCCGAGCAAATCCTGGATCACGTGAATGTCGACGCCCTGTTCCAGAAGATGGGTGGCGAAGCTGTGCCGCAACGTGTGTACGGTGATCGATTTATCGAGCCCCGCGGCCTCAACGGCGCGATGGCAGACGCGTTGCAGCTGGCGCGTCGAAATCCGCCGTCCTGGGTATCCTGGAAACAGCCAGTTTTGTGGACGCGCACGCTTCCAGTAGTCGCGAAGAATGCCGAGCAGCTGCTCGGACAGCATGACATAGCGATCTTTGCGCCCCTTGGCTTGCCGAATGATTATGACCATCCGCGCGCTATCGATATCGCGGGCGGTCAACTTCACGACCTCGGAGACACGTAGACCGGCAGCGTAGATCGTGATGAAGGCCGTCCGCATCTTGAGATCGGGCACTGCCTTCAAAAAACGCTCGACCTCGTCACGCGCCAACACGGCCGGCAGCGGGTCTGCCCTGCGCGCATAGGGAATCTGCTCGGGTACTTCCTTCAGGCCCAGTGTCGTACGGTAGAAGAATCGCAGGGCGCCCATAATCGGGTTGATTGAGTTTGGCTTGAGGCCCCGAGATATGAGGTGCAGTCGATAGTCGCGCACGTCCTTAAACGTCAGCTTATCGGGCGACTTGCCGAAATGCTTGCTGAAGTTCGCTACGGCAGCAACGTAAATCTTCTGAGTGCTCGGCGACATGTTGCGGATCGTCATGTCTTCGATCATGCGCTGACGCAGCGCTGAGATTTGCTGGGACATGGAATACTCCTGTCTGATGGACTGCACTGAACGTGCAATCCTGACAGACAGAACGGCCGCCAGACCCTGCCCAAGCCATACTTCGCGAAAGTAATCTTGTGCGAAGTATCAAGAATGGCTCTGTTGAGCCGTATTCCCTATTATTGGGGATCGCCGAATCACCAAGCTCAATTCTGAAAAGACTGCCACCGATGCTCGACAATCCAGAGAAGACCGCGCACCTGTTGGCCGCGCTCAAGGCGGCCGTGCCGTTCGAAGTCGAACTGCCGCCAATGGTGGTCAAGCAGCTACAGGCTGACAAAGTCGCTGCCGCTCATCAAACGCGTCAGACCGTCTCGGACTTATCGTATCTCGGTGACGAAGGTGGGATCATGTGTCATATCGTTCCGCCGGGAGACGAAGCGGCGATCATTATCTCGCTGACCCACGTTCGAGTCTCGCGTTCCATGCCGCTGGCCGCATCCATCCTCAATTATCAGAAGCATCGAGTGAAGAAGCTAAAGAAGCAGGCCCACTTGCAGTGATCCTGCTCCCTCCCGCGGAGCGGGTTAGTGCAATAAATGATTCACGACTCTTCCGAGGCAGACGCAGATGAGCAGCCACGTAATAGAGATCGCCCGCGGGAGGGAACAGAGTTCCGCTCCGTGCGCCTTACCCTTGAGAATGACGGCGGGATAAAAATGGACGCGCAGGACATTGGGCCCCACCGTCGAGGAAATCTGGGGCGACAGCGACTACGAATTCTGGGTGAACATCGCGCCGGCTGCGCTGCCGAAGCTCGCCTTCGAACTATTGCGCGAGAAATTCGCGTGGCAACTGGGTGCGGTCAATGCGTTCCGCGACTGGTGCAAGGCCCATGGCGTCGAGCACAAATTCGGTTCCTGGGCCTGAGAAGCGATACGTGCCCCACTCGTCACGCTGGCGTCGCGACCGCCCAATGACCGAGCCGCTCATCTTCGACGGCCTCACCTACATCCCGATCAAAGACGCCGCCGCGGGCTCAAACCTTTCATCCGAATACCTCGCCCACCTCGCGCGAAACAACCGCCGCATCAGTGCTCGGCGATACGGTCGCGCTTGTTGATGTGGTCAACGTACCAGGCTGACAAGGCCACGACCAGTATTGCGCCGAGGCAAATCACGCCGAGCGGACCGAACAGTGACAGCTTGAACATGGTGAAACTCCAAGTTGACGCCTCCATGAGCGCATCGTGACCGCGCAAAGTCAATCCATAAGGAGGCAGTTTCGTAACCAAAACAACGCGCCTGCTCCGGTGCGCTCGGCGCCGGCCACTCAACAACTAGGAACAATAAAAAGAGCCCCGCAGAGCCCAGTCAAATTTGAACAGCGTCGGCTCGCAGGGAGGGAAGCGCGAGCGGAGACGACACTGCTTCAGCTACCGTCCCAGCAGCCACGTTGTGACCGATCGCCTTCGAGCAATCGGTGATATTGTGCACATATTCGAAGGCGCCGGGATTCGTGGGGCTGCCACATGAGATACAGCACTGAGCAGTGTCTCGACAGGCCGAAGGAATGCGATTTGAGGGCGTCGCAGGCAAAAGGCTACTACGCCAAAGCAACATTCATCGAACTCGCCCAACAGTGGCGTCACGTTGCCTTGCAAAAGGAAGATTTGGAGCGAAATCCGATCAAGCCGCCTTATACCTAAGGCCCTACCGCCCATTGACCAAAGACCGGAAGCTCAGGCACGTTATTGATCTGGATCAATGCGGCCCGTTGCTCCGAGGTTGCATCATTTCTTAATGTTGCAGCCGATATCCACCGCGCCGTTCGACCGCGACGTTGAACTCTCCGTCTTGCATAAAGATGAGCACCACGCGCTGGTCTTCCCGTGCCGTCCGGATCCCGGCGGATGGATGAATGCCGGCTCGAAGAAGTGGATCGACGTGCGCCCGACCCATTGCCGCGAATGGACTGAAAAGCCCTAAACCGGCTTCGGCTTTCGTTCTTTCAAAGTTTTCGGCAGCTTCGACAACGTCTCAGTAAAGTTACGTCAGGGGCATTGTCCTTTAAAATTCGTGACGTAGCAGTCGCTTGCCCAAATGGAACTCTTCGCCATCTATCGGCATGTTTCTTTTTCAAAATCTCTAGTTTTACCTGCAATGTAGCTTAGGTGGAGTGAGCTACTTGAGTGATAACACTCATTAGCACTTCACAAAAGGTTTTGGAGAGCACCGATGAATAAGGAGAACCTGACTATCCACCTTAAGGTCAAGGACTTCAACGCATGGCGTACGAGTTACAATGGACACGAGCAAAACCGCGCGTCCGCCGGCATCACGAATGGAAGGGTGTTCCGCAGCGCCGATGATCAGAATGACGTCGTGATCCTTGCGGATGTCGCCGACGTATCAAAAGCCCGCACCTGGTTGGGCTCACCTGAAATGAAGACGGCGTTCGAGAAGAGCGGCGTCGTGGGCTCGCCCAGCATCCATTTCGCCGCTGCTGCCTAAATCATATCTGAAACAGACCGTAACCGGGATTGTGCGTAGCGTCAGTGTTGTATTGCGTAACTATCCCGAAGATGGAAGCCCCAGCCGCCCTGCCTTGACAAGCACCACGGCGGGGGCAACCAAAGCGGATTGATCAGGCGGCGCAGTGCGACATCCAAAATCCGTGGAGGCGTAAGATGCGACCCGCGACCCGAGATGAAGAACGGCCAACCGAAGATGATATCGCCCGCAGAAAACTCGGGCCTCGCGGTGTGCCGGGCGGTCACGATTATGCGAAAATGACGCCGCAACAGGAAAAGAATATGCCCAAGACAGGCGCCTTCGACGGCCACACTGCCTGATCGCGCAGAACTCCAGTTTGAATCCTCGCAATCGCAATAGAACGACGCGAGCGGCCCTACACAGCAAACGCCGCCGCCCTGACAACAGACTGTCAATCGTTTCCAAATTTGGCATCGCGGTAGGGACGCGCATTACTGCGCGCCCCCCGCACAGAACCGTACGGGCCCGATTAAGGCATACGGCTCCCACCTTGGATGCGTGACGGCAAAACGTTGGCTGGGCCAGGGATGAAGAATGCGCGGTCGTGGAAGCCAGCGGTTGGCAAGTGTCGTGATCGCTTTCCAGGAAGTTTGGTCGCGCTGGCCACGGCGCCGCAACGCGCGCCGCCAGTGCCAGATCACGCCGTCCCGGAAGAGGCGAAGCGATGGGCCATTGACTGGCACAGCATGATAGGCGAATCAGCCTGTCATGACATGCCTCAGCCAGCTGCCCTGCTCCTCGATCCGCACGTGCCGGTGTTGCCACAAGGTCTCCCTGATTTCGCGCAGCTTTGCGCGCAAGCGGTCGCGGCGCGACTGTCTCCGGAGCTGGAAGCGTCCCTTCCGTGAGCGCCCACAGATGTGGGTGAAGCCAAGGAAGTCGAATACCTCTGGCTTGCCAAGACCCCGGCCTTTCCGGTTCGACGCTGCGTGGCGACCGAACTCGATGAGACGTGTCTTGTCCAGATTCAGTTGCAACGTGAAGTCTGCCAGGCGCTGCGTCAGTTCGTCCACAAATCGCTCGGCCTCTTGCCGATGCTGGAAGCCGACGACGATATCATCGGCATAGCGCACGATGATCATGTCGCCGGTGGCCGCGCGCTGTCGCCAGCGTTCGGCCCAGAGATCGAAGACGTAGTGGAGATAGATGTTCGCCAGCAACGGTGAGATAACTGCCCCTTGCGGCGTTCCCGTCTCCGCGATCTCGATCTTGTTGTCCTCCAGCACTCCGGCTTTCAGCCATTTGCGGATCAGGCGAATGACGCGCTGGTCGCCGATGCGATGTTCGACGAATCGGATCGCTCCACCGACTCCGCACCCGCTGGCGCGGCTGCGTTCGCCGGCTTCAACGCTACTATGGGCAGGTCTGACTTCTCCGGATCGTGCATCATCGGCTCCGGCTTATCGCCTTCCCGATGCGGACCGCTGGTCAGGCCGGCGGCCGACCCGGAGATCTCCCGGTTCCCGAACGAGGCGCGTGCATGCATGCTGGGGTCTCGGACCGCGCGGGACCGGCGAAGCGCTCGCGCTATCGCACTTCGTCGTGTGGCCTTCCGCTGTCAGAACGGCGTCGGCGTCCCGATTGATTCTTTCGCGGCTCAATACCCAGCCTACATGTTCCCCTGTCAACGCTTCGATGCCGGCCTCGCGGCCCAGCACGCATGACCCGGGGCTGGTGTGGTTCGCTACGCCTTCACCATAAAGGACTTTCACCTTCTACTCCTCGTCCGGTCTCCCGGCGCACTCTGACTCAAATTTGTTGACGGCTCGGAAGAACCGGCGCGCGCTGCGGAAGCCGATCCCGTTGAAATGACTCTCGAAACTTCGGTGAGGCGCTCGGTGGTCGGGCCTGCGAGGCCGAACTGGTAGTAACCCCTTCTTTCGGCACGTTATGCTGTTGAATCGACTCCAGAAACTCGCTCCCAGCGACCTTATCCATCATCAAAATTGCGTCAGAGCCAAAATTGCACGCCGAATAACAAACAGACACGCCACCGCCGCGCAGTAGCGCGACGAAAGGGAGCAGCCGCTTCCAATTTCCGTGACCTTTCCACCATACACGTGATCAGCTTTGCGTAAGAGTCCTCGCAGTCTTCGCAGCTCATTATTAAGGCGCGAGCCGAAATTGCGCTTCAAATAGTCTCAACGCCAAAAAATCCCGCAGCCGCACTCACTAACGCCACGATTGGCACTCCGCACGAACACTATTGAGGCCGCTAGCTGTGACCGCCAAAATTTCCGGCCCACAGGAGAAAACGACATGAAAGACGAGCACAACAAAGCGGCGGAACATCACGAGTCCGCGGCGAAGTCCCATCGCGCCGCCGCCGATGCGCACGGCAGGAACGACCACACCAAGGGTAAGGAGCACGCTACCCAAGCCCAGCAGCACGCGCAGAACGCAAGTGAGCATTCCAAAACCGCGAATGCCAAAAGCAACCAACAGCGGTAATCACTTCCATCGGGTAGCTGGCGACCACGTCGGCTTCCCGATGGGCCTCGTCAGCCAACAATGCCGACGTGAGCTCCCTGCTGAACAGTTGGCGGTGCGTTCCTGTGATCCTCGTAGGTCAGAGCGCGGTCTTGGACCCTTTATAGTGGCAAAGGAAAGCGGCGTGCTCTTCTTTGGCGTTGAACACGATGGGAACATCCAACAAAGCGACGAAGAGGTCGAACAGGTAAAGGCGATTTACGAACAGATGCTGGGGCGGGCCTAATCGATGCGGGGAAGATCAGCCAACGCGCCTATCTGGCGCTTCGAAGACATTTTCGCATAGTCAACAAGTGTACTCAGCAAGAGTTCGACCAACACATATTTGAGAGCCTTGCAATTTTGAATTCCCGATCTCTCACTAAATGGCGCATTGATTGGGGCAGGTATCGGTCGGTAGTTAAGGAAGCGGCCGATGCAAAGGTGGCCTGGGCGGCTGCCAATCCAATGCACGCAGGCACGGGTGACTACCACGTAATGGGTCCCGGCCACCTCATGCCGACGAAGTGCCCGTCCTGCGGCTCCCACACGCTCCGATTAATCGAAGAGGACACGTCGGAGATGAGCGAAGGGCAAGAGGCTGATTATGCGCAGGGTCTCAGCGGAAGTGCCGTTTGTCGCAATTGCGGCTATGAGCTGGATTGGTGAGCCGACGCGGTTGGGCACACTGTTGCTGGTAATTTTCATCGCTATATTATTGCCGCTCCTCATCCACTTACGGTGATCTAGTTACACCGTTGCCGGTGGACCCAAAGCTCTTCACGTTGACGACATTGTTGGCAATGTTCCCGAGTTCGAGAGCTGTGGTCCCGCCGGTCGCGAGCACCGTCGATGAAAATTATCGACGAGCGCGTCGCCTCAATCGACGATGCGCTCGTGAGACTTAAGCGCATTCTGACGACCTCTACCTGATCGCCGACCATTGCGTTCTTTGCCGAACTCCCATCAGAGCGATCATGAGCCCCGCTAAGGCGTTTGCAAAGAAATTCGATTATAAGCCAACGTTTCTCGAAGATTAGTTTCTGGCCATAAGAGCCCCTTTCGGGGGACAATTCACATGTGCCCTATTGTAGCCTATTTTTGGGTGTGATACCCCCTGGCTACAACCAGGAGAAATACCATGAAAGAGCCAGGTCTGGACAATCGACATCGCGATAAGAACGGTGAGATTGGTCGCAAGCACGGGAACACGCTCATTTCAACGTTGCGTCTTACCTATGGTGCGAACTTTGCGGTGGGAGAATCTCCCAATACAAAGCTCAGTGATGTGCTCCATCGATTAGATGAGCCGTCGCTTCGCCAACTAATAAGGGACCTTCCTAAGAAGTAGCTGCGGGCGGAGCGGTAGCGTCAACCTCCTTCCACTCCCACGTCTGCGTGGACGCTGCGGCAGGATTTCGGGCGGCGAGGAATTGCTGAAGGGAGTGCATTTCGAGGAACCAGGTGCGGGCGGACATCCGCGTTGAATCCGTTCTGTAAAGAACATTTTTTTACGGAGCGGGCCCGACGAAGCGATTAAGTAACCGATGCATTTTTGGCCCGGCATTGACACAGGTGCGGATTCCGGTGATGGCGGACAGGCATTCCATTTGAAGGCGGACAGTGATTCCGGTCGAACGCGGACAGCATTCCGGTGAAGGCGGACAGCGGCTCCCGTCGACGGCCTCATGGGGTCATGCGTCCTGCTTGACGTCAAGTCCGGCACGCTTAGCGGCCATCTTGCGCATGCTCTCGCCCTTGAGTGTCAACCGGTGCGCGTTGTGCACGAGCCGATCGAGGATGGCGTCGGCGATGGTCGGATTGGCGATCGCCTCGTGCCAGTGATCGACCGGTAGCTGGCTGGTCACGATCGTCGAGCCGCGGTCGTGCCGATCCTCGACAATCTCAAGGATGTCGCGACCCTGCTCGGGGGTGAGCGTGGCGAGGCCCCAATCGTCCAGGATCAGCAGCTCGACGCGCGCCAAGCTCTTGAGGAGCCTGGCATGACGCCCATCGCCGCGTGCGAGTGCCAGGGCATCGAACAGCCTTGGCACGCGATGATAAAGGACGGAGCGGTCGTCGCGGCAGGCCTTGTGGCCAAGCGCACAGGCAAGCCAACTTTTGCCGGTGCCTGTTGGCCCGCAGATCAGCAAACTCTGGTGCCGTGCGATCCAATCGCCGGCGACGAGCTTGGCGAACAGCGCCTTGTCGAGACCGCGCTGGGCCTTCATGTCGACGTCCTCGACGACGGCCGACTGACGTAGGCTTGCGAACTTCAATCGGCTGACGAGTTTCTTGTTCTCGCGCTCGATGGCCTCGCGGTCGACCATGAGTGCGAGCCGCTCCTCGAAGCTGAGTGCGGCCATGTCGGGCTGCTTGCGTTGCTCCTCCAGCGCCTTGGCCATGCCGGTGAGCCCGAGTGCGACCAGGCGATCATGTGTGGGATGCGTGAGCATCGTCTCTCCTTTCGTTTCTTCTCACCCGCAGGGTTCTTTTCACCTGCATCCAGTGCGTCAGTGGTAGTAGCCACGACCACGGATGTTGGCGTGCCGGATCGGCGGGCCGTCCGGCGCTTTCGAGTTGGCGTAGGCTTTGTCGAGACCGTTCTGCAGGATCGACTTGATCGAGCCGTAGGTGGTTGCGCCGATATCATTGCCGCGCCGGCTCGCGGCCTCGACGCGCTCGGACCCGTAGGTTCTCACCAGGCGCATGATGCCCAGGCACGATCGGAAGCCCTGCTCGGGATGGGGCTTGGCTTTCATGATCGCCTCGACCAGGGCGATAGCCGCCGGGCCGATCGAGGCTGCCTCGCGCATCATGCGCTGCGGCGTCCACTCCGCGTAGCGGCGGTGCGCGCTCGGCATGTGCTCTGTGATGGTCGTGTGCCGGCTGCGCACGGCCGAGAACGCATGGCTCGCGACACGCTGGCCCTTGTGGAAGACCTCGACCGTCGCGCTGGTGATGCGCGCCTCGACCATCTCGCGGATCAGCTTCGACGGCACCGAGTAGTAATGGTCCGCCACCTCGATGTGATAATCGGGCGCGACGCGGGCCCGCTTCCATTCCGCATAGCAGTACGCCGCGTTCGGCAACGCATTGAGCGCCGGACGGTCGAGCGTCTCCAGCAGTTCGTTGCGGCTCTTGCCGATGCGGCGCATGACCTTGGCGTTGATGGCCGTTACGCAGTCACGGATCGCCGCATTCAACTCGGCCAGCGAGAAGAACCGGCGATGGCGCAGCTTCGCCAGCACGAAGCGCTGGACGATTTGGACCGCGACCTCGACCTTCGCCTTATCGCGCGGCTTCATCACGCGGGCGGGGAGCACAACGCAGCCGTAGTGGTCGGCGAGGTCCTGGTACGTCCGGTTGATGCCGGGCTCGTAGCGTGACGGTTTGGTGATCCCGGCCTTCAGATTGTCGGGAACGAACGCCTTCGGTACACCGCCGATCGTGGCCAGCGCGTTCACATGTGCGCCGATCCAGTCCGGCAGCGTCTCGGTCCAGCGCGCCTCGGCGTAGGTGTAGTTCGACGCGCCGAGCGCCGCGACGAAGATGTGCGCGCGATGCTCCTCGCCAGTCGTCGGATTAAAAACCAGCATGGTGTCGCCGGCCCAGTCGACGAACAGCTTCTCGCCGGCAACATGCGTCTGGCGCATCGTCGCCGAGATGCGCTTGCGCCAGTCGCCGTGCCGCTCGCAGAACCAACTGTAGGCGTAGCCTTGGGCGTGCTCGGCGCGATACTCCTGCCAGAGCAAAGCCAGCGTCACACCGCGCCGCTTCAGCTCCGCATGAATGTGAGACCAGTCCGGCTCGGTGCGCGTCGTGCACGACGCCGTAGTCGCCGGCGGAAACAACCGCCGCTCCAGCTCGGCATCATCGATCGCGTCAGGGATCGGCCAGCTGAGACCCACTACGGCAGCCCGGCGCACGTACTCGCCGACCGCCGTCTTGCCGATCCCCGTCGCCTCGCCGACAAGCCGCCGGCTCATCCCCAGCGCGTGCGTCAGACGCAGCGCCTCGCGTATCTTCCTCATCGACACTCGCTCCGCCGGCATCGGTCACTCCCTGGTTGCCAGGGAGACCGATCAGCTCGATTCGACTGTCGACGGGAGCGTGCTCTACGCCGCCATCACCTGCTGTCCGCAATCACCGGATTGCTGTCCGCCTTGCGCTGGAATCGGTGTCCGCGTTGCACCGGATTTCGCAGACACAGGGGCCGCTGGCTCCTTCTTTTTTCGGATACTGACCCCTTTGGTGCTGCCCAAATTCCGAGCCTTCTGTCTAAAACTTGACCTCGCAACTGTCTTAAACTGTCTTAATCAGTCTTACATATTCTTCATCACCGAGAGCGGCCCCGGCCAGACGTCGGTGGCTGAGAGTTCGGTAGCGCTCCCGCCTGTTTCAGTGGAGTCGCACATGCCGTATTACACGCCCTCAACCCACGCCATCGAACGCTCGCCCCTAATACCTGACAACACGCCGACCCTAGTGTGCCTCTCTTGCGGCGACACCATGAAGCACCTCCGCACGATCCCAAAACTTGGAGTGCGTCCGGAAACGCTCATCTTCGTCTGCCCTTCCTGCAAAGGGGTCGGTACAAAGGAACTTAAACGGGTGGCGTAAGGGTGCCTCAGTTGGCACCCCGTCAATTAAATAAATCACGCGTGGCTACGAAGCGCTGCTTATTCAGAATCGAAGATCTCATGCGTATTCATGTCGGTTGCGAGCTCCGCTTCGAATTTCCGCAAACAACGCCTATGATTGTAACGTTGAACGTGCACTTCTCGCGCGTCTCCGAACTGGAACGTCCAGATTATCTGATAACGAACCCTTCGGTTCCCGTTGAAGGCTACCGCGACAGCTTCGGAAATTGGCGCAGTCGCCTCGTTGCGCCCGGCGGCCATTTCAACCTCGGCACGAACGCTATTGTTCGTGACTTCGGGCATGTCGGACCCGATCGATCTGAACGCTCTGCAGCACAAAGTTCAGCACTTGCCGGCGGAAATTGTACTGTTTTTGCTTGGCAGTCGTTACTGTGAGACCGATCGTCTATCCGACGAGGCTTGGCGCCTCTTCGGAAAAACGCCGCTTGGTTGGCCGCGGGTGCAGGCAATCTGCGACTTCGTACATAATCACATAACATTCGGTTACGAGCATTCGCGTGCAACCAGAACGGCATTTGAAACATACGGAGAGCGCAGCGGGGTGTGCCGTGACTACGCTCATCTTGCCGTCACTCTTTGTCGCTGCTTGAACATCCCGGCACGCTATTGCACCGGTTACCTTACCGATGTCGGCCTTCCACCGCCCTACCCGCCTAATGATTTTGCAGCGTGGATCGAAGTCTATCTCGGCGGCCGCTGGCACACGTTCGACCCGCGCAACAATGCCCCCCGGATCGGGCGCGTCCTCATCGCGCGGGGCCGCGACGCCGCGGACGTGCCTCTAACCCATACCTTTGGCCCAGGAACCTTGTCGGGGTTCCGCGTCTGGGCAGATGAAGTGCCGCCAGAATGAATGCTCTGCCTTCAAACGAACCGTCATCACGATTGATCCCGGTATTATCGGGCATATTAACACCCACCACGTGACGCGCCCGTTTTGAGCGTGATTAAGGCGACGCGATCAGGCTTGCCGTCGAGGCAAAGCCTCATGTCACCGTTATGGGCATCCGTTTGTGCGGGCCGAGAGACGGAGTGGATGCTGCGGTTGGGCGTCGGCTGCGGACAGTCATAGGAAATCTCGTAACCCGCCCGGATCTTCATCGAAAACCCCTTCGCTCCGCACAACGAAGCCCTACCGCATATGGGGCCGCCACAATCGACGCAGGTCGGAGTCATCGTCCCAGGCCGGTGCCGGCATCCGGCTGCGCGGCGACCTTGACCGCGACTTTCATGGCGAGATGGTCCGACGCGGTCCCGATCCACGAGCCTTGCAGTGGAATCGCCTCGCGCGGCTCGTTCGCGACCGCGACGCGCACGAGGTCCTGATTCCCCACCCTGCCGCTCGAAGGATCGAAGTCGACCCAGCCCGGACCGGGAACGTAGACCTGGACCCAGGCATGTGTGTTGCCGCCGGTGACGGGATCGTCGTCGTCATCGGCAAGGTGCAGATATCCGGACACAAACCGCGTAGCGATTCCAAGCGAGCGGAGCGCCGCGATCATGAGCATCGCAAAATCCCGACAACTCCCGCTCATGACTTGCAGGGTCCGGGCCGGGTCCTGGATTCCTGTCTCGTGCCGCGCCACGTGCGTGAAGGCCCGGTTAATGGTCTGCGTCATTTCGACCAGAAGGTCGTGGGTGTCGGCCGATCCGTCGGGGCGCAGAAAACTTGCGGCCCAGCGATCGAGCGCCGGGCACGGGGGCGGCGGCGCGACGAAGCGCGCGAGGCCGGCTCTTTCTTCCGCCCCGTAAGCAAACGGATAGGTCCGGGCGAAACCCTCGATATCCGCTTCGCAGAAGCCGGCCGACGCGTGGTCGAGACGAATAGCGCTTTCGAAGCGGAGCTCCGAGGCCCGGTGTGCGAAACGGGCGGTCGTGACATGATTGCCGAAGGCATCCTGGGTCCAGGAAAGATGGCTCGGCTCGGGCGTTATTGCGAGCTCGGATTCGAGCACCTTCTGATCCTCGTCGTCGCGCGGACGCAGCATCATACGGTGCTCGCCGAAAGCGACCGGTCGCTTATAGTGATATGTCGTGACATGCTTGATGGTAAGGATCGGCATTGCAGCCCCACAATGTTGCCAGTGTCAGTTCAATACCGTGCATTTTCCGGGCCAATACGGGTCTCCACCGTACCGTCTTCGTTTCCAAGAGCGTGAGCGCTGATGAACGCGATGCCCGATAGCCTGTTGGCGGCCGATGAGTTGGCGCCGGTCACAGTTTACAACGAAAACGGCCTGTCCCGATCCTGATTGTTGCCGATCACGCGGGCAATTCCACGCCCCGCGCCCTCGATCAGCAAGCCTCGTGTCCAAAGGACCTGGCTGTGATGATTGGACTCTTCGCCGTCGAGATCGGCCAGTTCGAGGTAGCACCAGTCATGCAATCGTGGTCCTTTGGTTCCGGCACCGGCCGACAGACGCCGCCAGTCAGATCGTCGCTGCGTCTTGGCGATCTCCTCGGCGGTGCCGGCAACCCGTTGCGGCTTGCCCCACGATGCAAACCAATGATTGGAATTGACGCCGAGTACATAGCCTTTACCGGCTTGGCGGAGGTCCCGCTCGATATCGCCGATCCCATAGACGCTATCGGCCGCAACCCAGCGGAACGGCACGCCAGTCGCAAGAGCGCGCTCGATCATCTCGGCCGCAAGCTGAGGCTTGGTCGAAAAGCTGACGTTGTCCGGCACAGATGTGGCCTTCAGGCGAGCCGGATCGTCCGTCCAGCCCTTCGGCAAATAGAGCGCCCGATCGATCAAGGCATGGCAGTGACGCGACACGTAGGCAGCAAAAACACCGATCTGACAGTTGGTAATCTTGCCCGCCGAACCAGTATATTGCCGCGCTACTCCGCACGATGCCTTGCCCTGCTTGAGAAAGCCGGTCTCATCGATCACCAGCGCTGCATTCTCGTCGGCAAGATGCTCAGTGACATAGTCGCGCACCAGATCGCGCAGCCCATCGGCGTCCCACTGATCACGGCCCAAAAGCGCCTGCTGCCGCCAAGGCCCAGGATCGCCCGCCGCCTCCGCCCGCATCCATCCGGTTTTGCGACGCTCGTCGCCAAGCAGACCGTCCACGAATAGGCCCGCGTTCAAAGCTGTGCGTTCCTGCCCGAACAGTGGACGCAGCCGTTTCTTCACCTCTCGAAGCGACGATGCCCACAACTCGAGCGTCGTCTCAATCGATGCTCCCGTCATCCATGATCTCCGAATCATGGTGATCCATGGATTTAGAAATCAACAAAATGCGCCAGCAAAAAATTACAACTGTAATGCTAGGTCGGGGCTTTTTCCATCGCGCTTCGTGCATATATATACCGACTATATTAGGTTCCGTGCCCGTACCAGCTTCAATCAACGCCGCAATGTAAAGGCTTATGTCGGAACGGACGCGCCGAAAAGGAGATAAAGGTGAAGAACAATTCGAAGGAAGCCCAGAAGAAGTGGGCAGAAGCAGTTTTCAAGAAGGAAGAGCGCGCGCGGGATGGTCGAGCGGCGATGATCGAATATGAAAACGAAGCTCGCGCAACTCTTCGAAAGACCGCACGTTTGAAAGCGCTTCGATTAGCTAAAGAAGCGCAGACCGTGATAGCTCTTTGAGCTTCAAGAAGCGAACGATGACCGCTGATCCGAAGAACACGCGAGTGCAATCGCGGTTGGATAAGACCGCGCGGGAGAATGTCAATCTCACGGTGAGCTACGAAGTTCGAGCAAAGATTATCCGCGCAAAGACTGCACGTTTGAAAGCGCTCCGATTAACCAAGGAAGCGCAGGCGCAGATCGAAGAGACACCGGCCAAGCGGCGCCCCGCGCGCCGGAATAAACAACAGCCTTTGTTACTTTTCAGAGGATAGTTGAGTATTTTACAATTCCGCGCTTGCTTTAATAAAACCGTGCAAGGACCTCGCACCAGTCTTCCAGGCAAGCGCGAAAATCTGTACTCCAGTTCTGGATTCATCTGGAGAATTCCAGATAGAGACGGGATTCGTCGTGGAGAAATACATCAAATATCTGGTGCTGACCTCGTTGGTCATCCTCTTGGGTTGCGGCGTGTACGTTTTTGAGCGCTACATTGTACCAATGTCTGTGCTTGTCGTATTGGTGTTTTTCGTAGTAGGCGCCTTCGCAATTGGAGAGAAGATTGTTGGAAAGAGTTTTAGATTCCGTACGTATTGACGGGACTGTGGGCCTGCTTAAGGTACCGACACCATCGACTACGTCGCCACCGACAATAACGGCCTCACAGCCACGAGCACGAGAACCGTTATCATCGAAGCAGCAACCAACACCGCGACAGCCTCCTCGACCGCGAATTAGTCTAAATTCCCGAGGCACCATTGTGCTTTGATCTCGGCACCACAGATACATTGAGTTTGGCAGGCAGTGGCTTGCCCGAGAGCTGCCCACGAAACGGCGACGTGCCGAAGTCTCCGTTTGCCCACCGGCAGCGAAATGCCATCGGCTGGCACAATTCTAATTTGAAAGTTGACTTCTCGAACGAGCCGGATTGATCAGACGCAAGTCCAGGATCGCCCGCAGCATCGAACTGCTCGTTGAGCCAAAATACCTTCCGGAGCTGCTATGAATCCCGTTCAACCTGTCAAAATCACTGTGCAGTGGTACTAGCAGCTTGACCGAGATCATGGGACGCGGATACGGAGCGGGGCGAGAGAAATTGCTGGAGGGAGTGCATTTTGAGGAACCATGTGCGGAAGGAGAGAACGGGGGCGACGCGCCAAGTGCGTTACGGCACGTTGCGTGTCCCTGGATTCCGCGTAGGAAATACGTCACAGAGGCTTATTGAATAGAGACAATAGAGAAGCCGGAGCGGTGCTTCGGGATGCCTTTGGCCGTGCGGCGCCGCTGCGCGGAATTCCGCGGCGGGGCACGATAGAGCGGGCCACCAAGGGGACTGAGGCGCTGTCCAAAGAAATGGTGACTCGGCCTGTGCGGGTTAGGCCGATCGCCTGCGCTGCGGCGGGCGAGAGATCGATATCGCGACCGCGGACCCACGGCCCGCGGTCATTGATCCTTACGGTAACGCATCCTACATGACAGATGCGAACGAGCGTGCCAAATGCGAATGTGCGGTGCGCCGCGGTCAAGGCAGCGCAATTCAAACGTTCTCCGCTTGCAGTACGATGGCCACAAAGCCCGTCGCGTCCACCGTAGATGCTCGCGACCTCCGAACGCGCTATATCAGAATGGAGGTACAGCGGAACTGACGCAAACAGCGCGATCAGTAATCGCTTGATCCAAGAGCCCATTCCCCGCCCCCCAATCACGAGTAGCACGCCAATCAGTGTGGACGGTTGTGGCGAGAATTGGGCGGATAAAGGCACGCGAGGAAATCAGCAACGAGATGGCTCGCTGGGGTTGGACACTTCGATTTGAGGAAGTGCATTTCGATGGGAACGGTGCGGGCTGAGTCGAGGTGAGGCTGTTTTGGTCGGTGACGAGAGTAAATCGATGGTGTCGGGTGCGACCGCCTTCTGTACCCGCGAGATGTCATTGAGATTGGAATGTTCGCATTGACTGCAGGCTGCCGGTTGCGGCATGATTTATGTCTGTTTGAGTAGCGTATGGGGATGCGTATGAGTAATCAGAACAAGTGTCGAACAGGGGCTGAGGAGTGCCGCCGCAAGGCCGAAACGCTGGCTAACCCGAAAGACCAGGAGGCATGGCTAAACTTGCGTCGGCATGGATGGTGTTAGTACAGCTGCAACCTATTCACTGGGCGATGGACAGCAGAGATTTGCTTCATCGAGCGGACTATGCGGGCGCGGATGCGATTGGCTCGTGCGAGACGGGCGAGATATTCGGTTGAGAGGTGCGAGCCGTTGGCGGCGTCGCAGATCGAGATCGTAGGTCGGGCTGTCGCTTGGGAGCGTTTCAACCGCGGATGAAGTAACTGGAGCGATTATTCTTCTTTCGTCCCGGAATCGCCGTTGGGCTCTGGAGCGATCGTTCGAACTGTTTCGTATTCCGTCACCCGAACCACGCCGGGGGCCGGCTTATCAGCCACGTCGATGATGGTATTCTCGACCGGCGCCGCGACCGTTGGTCGTGACGGTCGTCTTAGTGCCTTTATCTCCGTAGTCTTCGGTGACCGTTTTTTCCTGGGGGTCGATTTCCGGGCGCCTCGGATTACTTTGCGGAGCTTGGACTTCGCCTTTTTCGGCGCCGCGCGCTTGGGTACTTTCCTACGCGCAGACGTGGCGCGCCCCTTGCCGCGCTTCGAACTTTTGCCTGCAACGCGTCTCTTTGCTTTGGCCATGGCGGCCTCCCGTGAATACACGATCGTACCCTTTGTTGGTCTATGGCGCCAGTAGAGTCCGAAAGCCCTTTATCGACCGGCAGCTTGATCGAGATCAGGGGACGCGGATACGGAGCGGGCGGAGAGGAATTGCTGGAGGGAGTCGAGTTCGATGAACCACATGCGGGCGACATCAGTTGCGCGGCGATCTTTTCGTGCCGCGAGCAAAAGCCAGATTTGAATTGTTCAAATGTAAGACGGTACGGAATTGATTGCTGTGCGGAATTATTTGCGACAATGTGCATGCGAAGATTGTTGCGGATGAACGAGGAGTGTGCCGCCGATGACTCAAGTGCTTGCTGGCGTACGAGACGGTCGCGAGATCGCCATCGCCGCCGACCTCACGGGGTGTCCTTGGCGCGATGTTAGGGCGAGGCTGCGCCAAGTAGGCTTGCGTCCGACGCGCCAGCGCATGGCGCTGGGCTGGCTTCTCTTCGGCAAGGGCGATCGGCATGTGACCGCGGAAATGCTGCATGAGGAAGCAATTCGCGCGAAAGTGGCGGTGTCGCTTGCCACGGTCTACAACACGCTGCATCAGTTCACTGAGGTGGGCCTGTTGCGCCCTGTCGCGGTTGATGCGTCGCGGACCTATTTCGATACGAACAATTCCCTGCACCACCACTTTTTCATCGAAGATAGCAACGATCTCATAGACGTTCAGCCGCATGATTTGCTGGTTGGCCGGCCGCCGACGCCGCCGGAGGGATACGAAATCGTCCGCATCGACGTGGTGGTGCGGCTTAGGCGGAAGCGGGTCTAGTCCCAAAGGTACCCCCTGTTGGCGGAACGTTCGCCCATTTGAAGCGTTAGATCGGCATCCCCACGCGGAGAGCGACTGTTTGCAAGGAGGCCCAGCTTACCGCTGGGTTAGGAAGTATGTTGGACGAGAAAAAGCGCGAAGTCGCAGAATCAGCATTCCGTGACGAGCGCGGTCGCGTTCCGGAAGTTCAGGACGCGTTGAGCAAGGAGGCCGCTCGCCGCGCGGCGCTCATCGATAACATGCATCGGCTGCGAGCGCTGCGCCTCGCGAACCCGAGGCAGGAGCACGGCTCGGCAAAGTAGCGGCGGTAACATCAAGAATTAAATGAATTGCCAAGTCTGCATGATCTGCGCGAGCCACGGGTCGAGCGCTTTGAAGGTGGCGACTTCGTACAAGAGGCCGCCCTTGATGAACCAGACCTCGCACGTGTCGCCCATGATCGGATTGTACCCGTAGAACATTGTCGCCTGCACGCCGTCGATGACGACATTTGTCGGGTCGTCCATGACGCCGGAGGGTTCGTCGAGCTTGAAGCGGGCCTGGGTTATCTGCGTGCCGCTATAGGGCGTCACATAGACCTCAAAGCCTTCGTTGGTTGTCGGGTCTTGCAGGGCAACGGTGAATGCGCCTCCCGCCTCATTATACGTGTGGACCGCCAGGTTCGGAGGATAGTAGAGCGAAAAGTGGTATTGTTGATTGCGATACAACAGGTACCCGGACGGCGCAGCGATCGCCGCCGCCTCCGATGTTGTAGATGACGTGCCATTGGTTGTCAGCGCAAGCGCTGGACTCGCGGCCTGAGCAGCCCTTGCGGTCGCACGACCAAATTGCAGGAGGTCAAATCCGGTACTAATTCCGAGAACAATCAAACAACCAATGACCAGACGATATCCGCCTTTCATTCAATCCATTGTACCGCACCCTTCGAAGTCGGCAACGTTGTCACTCCAGCCGGATGCCGCCGATGAGGCGTGTGCCGCCGACGATGCGGATGATGCGGCCGGTAGAAGGAGCGGGCTGGGAGGCGGCTTGGATGGCATCGCCGATCATGACCCAGGAGGAGATCGGTGCCGTGGCACTAAAAGAGATCGCGGCATTCGATTGTGACGATGAAGCCACCTTGTATTCGATGAGTTGCTGTGCTGCATCGGCGCAGGATCCAATATTGTTGTAGGCGATCTGCGTATACCCGCTGCCGACAGCATAATCTCCACTACCACCATCTTCATTTCCACCCTCCGAGTATTCGGGCGTAGCCAGAAAGCCCAGCAGCATCGTATCAGCTGCATTTGTAGATATCGGGGACACGGACGGTATCGCATTGTTGTCGTCATTTATCACGGCTGCTGGCAGCGAGGTATTCGTATCCCACGGGTTGCTCGTGTTGGCACCGTTCACACCGAATGCGGCCAATCCAATACAGTCAATGTCGGCAGTATTGCCGGTCATCGTGGCTGTGATGGTATCGGAAGAAAGTGGGCTGGGCGCATAAGCCCACCATACTTCGGTATTAAATGCCACATCGTAGGAATATCCATCTATATCTGGGGTACTGGTCGCTGTCCGTTGACGCCAGGTGAGTCCAGCTGTGTCGGAAATCGAAGATATCGTTGCAGCGGGAGCGCCGCCAAATCCCGTTGCGTTTACTTCCTGCACGACGATGATGTCGTTCGGCGCTGCTGTTGTGAGTGTTATCGAGGGGGACCCGTTATCGTTCCCGAGCCCACCCATCGAATCGTCGATGGAGTTTTCGCCGTCGATTAACAAAGGCGACGCGCTAAAAGGCGCGATCGCATCGGCAATCGTCGTGTCGGTCGCGCCTGCGCACGACCCCACTGTGACGCTCACGCCCGACTGCGACGTCGGCTCGATCGCGTATTCCAGGGTCTGGCCAGACCCGTTAATCAAGGTGTAGCCCGATCCCGCCGTACAAGTGCCCCCGTCGTAGTCGTCGCCGAAGCCGATGACCATTGCGGGCTCGTCGTACGTCGATAGTGAAACACTACCACCGCTACTGCTACCGACCGGTGATGCGGCAAACAACGGGATAGACGTGTTGGCTCCGCTCACGCCGAATGCGTCGAAGTACAAGCCGCCGGTGCCATTGCTTGCCGTAACGGTAATCGCGTCAGCAGAGAGAGGCGACGACGACGTCGCATACCACTCCTCCATGTCAACGCCGTTGTTGCCGCTATTTATGTACTGTATCCTCCTCTGCCACGCGAGGCCTGCGGTGTCGCTGACGGATGTGATGGTGTCGTTATTTCCTACGAACGCCTCTACAATAATGACGTCGTTCGCCTGTGTGGTGGTAAGGGCGGTCGAGGTGCTTGCTTGACCGTACGTGGTGTCAGCATACGCCGACCCATCTAGCGCAAGCGCCGCAAATGCCCCATGGGGAAACGAAAAAAATATGGGTAAGGCCAGCGCCAGCAGAAACAGTGACCGTCTATGCCTCATTAGTAGTATTCTATCCTAAAAATTCACGGCTCCTCCGAGCTTAGTCCCCGTTTCCCTGTCGCGCTTGACCAGACTACGGTGCTTGTTGGACCGCATCCATGATTCCGCTGCCTATTGTGCTCCCTCCGGCAGATACCGTTGCCGTCAGTCCCGACTGCGTCGTTGTCGCGATTTTGTACTCTGAAACGTAGTACTGGCCGCTCGGATCGCTGATCGTGCTCCAGCCAGAGCCGGGCGCCATTGTCGCCGTACCCCATGAATTATACGCAGCAAATATGAGATTGTTCGCGTTGCTCGTGGATCCCGACACGGTCGCGTTCGTAGAGGTAGCGGGGAGCGAAGCATTGGGGTCGAACGGGGACGACGTATTCGCGTCAACGATACTAAATGCGTTCAGCGTAGGATTTCCATACGTGGGGAGGGTAACAGTAATGACGTCTGCCGACAGGGTGCCGGTTGCAATGGCGTAGTATTCGTACAAAGCATAATTATAGGCATCGGCGCGCTCATGCCAATTCAGACCAGCCGTGTCGGAGACCGAATTAGTTGTAGTTGCCGTAGGCGAATCACCAGCGTCCACGAACAGCATAACAACTTCGTTGGGGTTCGCTGTCGTCAAGGTGACGCTTTGCGAATTCGTATAGGAAGCAGGAGTGAGGTTTATGGCATCGACCGCTAGGGTGGTCGTCCCCACCACCTGCGGGCCGGTCTGGGTCAGGCCGCTCAGCGACAGGTTCGCGTTGCCCTCGGTATTGGAAATGGTCGATCCATTGAGATTGACTCCGGTGGCTGCGAGACTGGAGGCAGTCTGTGCTGAGCCGACCGTGTAGTCGAACACCAAAGCATCGGTGCCGGAGCCGCTCGTGTAGGTCGCGGCGCCGCCGCTGTTGAGAGAGAGTGTCGGGGTGCCGCTGGCAACCGTGACTGAATTACTCATGTCGAGCGTCAGCGTCGCCGTGCCATCGGGTTCAAGAACACCGCTTGAGGGCGACTCGACGACCGCGTCGACGGTCGCCGGCACGGCAGCGATCCGTGGCCCAGTCTGGGTCAGACCGCTCAGCGACAGGGTGGCGGCGTTACCGCCGTTGTCCGTAATGGTCGCACCGTTGAGATTGATCGCGGTGGCCGCAAGGCTTGAGGTAGTATCCCCCGATGAGACGGTGTAGGTAAAGGTAAGTGCGCCGCTGCCCGAACCGCTCGTGTAGGTCGCAGTTTCGCCGTCGTTGAGCGTGAGCGTCGGCGTGCCGCCGGCGACCGTTACCGGCTCGCTGAAGCCGAGCGTGAACGTGACAGTGGAGCCGGTGTCTTCGGTACCGCTCGACGGCGAGATACCTATTGCTCTCAAACGGGGGCCGTCCCCAGAGTAGAAGGCGTATCCCGAACCGGAAAGTCCGACATACACTTGGCCGTAGATGTTGGGATCGCCGGAAATAGTTCTAACAGTATCGAGACTGCCGAAGGGCCACTGCCCTAACCGCTTCCAGGTGGCCCCCTCGTTGTCGGACTCCAAGACGCCACCGTAGACTGCAGTCGTCCAGTCGGTACTCGTTCCCGAGCCTGCGTCCGAGGTGATGTTGACCACGAGCGCTCCGGTGCTGCTGTTGTACGAAGTTATGGTCCCGTCCATCCAGTCGTTGCCTTCATTGAATGTTTCAAGTACCTGTATCGCGTCGCCGGCTTGATACGCTAAGCTGGGCTGCACGGCGAGGGTCTGCGACCCGGTCCCGATTGTCACACTCGTCGTACTCGTTCCAACGATCCAGCCCACCGTGTAAACCGCCGGGTAGCTCTGTCCCGGTGCCGGCGCGCCGAAGCCGACGGTGTACGATTCCCCGATGCTGGGGATGGCCGTCCATGTCGTCCCACCGTCCGTCGAATGGTAGAGGCTCGTCAAACACGGCTGGGCGCCTGCATTGCTACAAGTCCCCGTTGAAAGCCAGAGATCGCCGGCTTCCCCAGGCGTTGCCTTGAGCTGGGCTGTGCCGTAATCGGTGATGCCGCTCGCGTTGTTGACTTGCGTCCACGTGGCGCCACTGTTCGTTGACTTGAACACGCCGACGCCGTTGAAGAATAAGTAGAACGTGTTTGCAAGCATGCGGTCCGCGGTGATGACTTCCGCATTCGAATAGTATGCCCCCATGAAGCCGCTCCAGCTGGAAACTCCCGGAAGAGAGATCGCGTTCCAGGTATTCCCGCCGTCCGTCGTGTAGTACGGCTGGTTTCCGCCCGAGGGCGCGAAGATGATGTTGTCAGGCGTGCTGACTGCGATGTCGCCACCCCCGACTCCGGATGAACCGTTCCACGCGTTCGATGGCAATGACGGGAAGGCCGTCCATGTTTGACCGTCGTTCGTCGAGTAGCTCGACCGTTGCGGCCCTCCCAGATAGAAACCGTCAGCAAGTATGGCGATGAAATCCGGGTTTGATGAAGCATAATCGATGGACCAGCCTGCGGTGATATTGCCGTCCGCGACGGGACCGAAGGTCGAAGGGTATGAGGTCAGATTCGGGTTAAAAACGGCTGTGTCCCAAGAAGCCACGAGCGGCGTGCTGCTCGCCACCGGCGGGACGATAATCTCGTTGGCGACCAGCTGTTCGATGCCAACACCCTGATCGGTCCACGTAACTGCCGAGCCGGCCGTAATGCTCCCTGACAAGGTCGCGTTCCAAACGCTCCTGTCGCTGTTCGCATACAACTTGTCCGGAACCACTCGATCAAACTGGAGGCCAACTGGGGCAGCCCCAGCTGCGCCCAGGAGAGGCAGCCAGGGAATGTCGTTTGAGACCAGCGTTGGGGTGGCTGACCACCCGCCCCAGGTGCTTCCGGTGTTGTCGCTCTCGTTTAAATTATCGTAAGAACCAGAACCTGATGCGATAACATGGCTGGCGTTGTTGGGGTCGACGGCTACTCCGGTAACGGATGAAAGCGGCTCCGTCCACGTACCGTTTGCATAGACCCAGAGGTTTTGATCGTCGTCGATCGCGAAATACATTCCGTCAGTGCCGTTGCTTGAGATCGCCGCGTACGTGACGGTTGTCGGCCCGCTGCCGTTGTTGATCTGCGACCAACTCGTTCCCCCGTTGGTGGTTTGATAGACGCCATTGCCATAGCTCGCGGCATAGATGACGCTCGTGTTGCCAGGGTCAAATAGGATGCCTGTGATGCCGGGGTAATTGCCGTTGCCATCCGAAGTCGCGGTGGGAACACCACTCACAGTGGACCATGTGTTGCCGCCGTCGGTGGTGACGAAGAGACCGCTTGACCCCGTTCCGAAATAGACGTTGTCGGGGTTGGTCGGGTTGATGGCCATTTTCTGGCCCCACATACGGTAGGGGCCGTTCGCGTTCAAGTCGGATGAGTTATCGATTGGCGTGAAATTGGTTTGCGTCCACGTTGTTCCCTTGTTGGTGCTCTTGTAGACGCTTGAGAAAGAAGTGTCCACCCCATACACCGGATACACCATGTACATGTCGCTTGAGTTGCTCGGGGCGACCTGGATTGCGAAGACGCCGTCGTTGTAAAGTTGCGCGTTCGCCACGAACGAGGCGGGCATGCTCGTGGAGTTAATGAGCTGCTCCCACTCCGCACCATTCCAGAGGTAGGCACCATACGTGTCAGTTCGTATCACCATCGTGTCATCGTTGGCGATGCTCATACCGGTGATGAAGCCACCAGCTCCAACGGGCAATTGCTGCCACGTGAAGTTGGCCGTGTCCGCCTCGCCGGAACTCGCCGTCGTCACCGTCTCATTCGTCGACGTCGAGGTCTGATCCCCGGCATTGGTGGAGACGACGGCGTACTGGTACGTGGTCGAATTGGTGAGGCCGGTCAGTGATATGGAGTGGGAGGTGACGTCCGCGGCGCTGCTTGATGCGGAGCCGTATAACGTGGTGGTGCCATACACGACCTCGGAGTTGGACGATTGGTCGGTCGTCCACGTGATGGTCGCGCTGGTCGTGGTCGCCGAGGAAGAGACGTCGGAGATGGCGGGCGCGTTCGTCGAGGTCGTGAACGACACAATAGAACCATACCCGGTGCCGCCTGAGTTGGTGGCGTAGGAGCGGACATAGTAGGTGGTGGAAGCGGTGAGGCCAGTGAGGTTTTGCGAGAAGGATGCCGTGCCGCTCTCTGCGCCGAGGGTGGAGGTGGCAATGACGGTTGCGAGCGTTGCGCTCGTGCCGTACGCGAAGCCGGACTGGGTGGCGTTGGCGCCGCCGGTATTCGTGATGGCGCCGTTGAGGGTGGCGGTGGTGCTCGCGATTGACGAGGCGGCGTTGGTGGCGAGGGTGGGGGCGGTGATGGAAGCGGCCGTCGTAAACATCTCGTTGCTCGACGTCGCGGTATTCCCCACCGAGTTGGTGGAGACCACTTCATAGTCATACGTCGTCGAGGCGGAGAGGCCGGAGAGCAAGATGGAGTGCGAGGTGACGAGCGAGGCGCTTGAGGAGGCGGAGCCGTAGCCCGTGGTGGTGCCATAGACGACTTTGGAGCTTGCGTTCTCGTCGGTCGTCCACGTGACGGTGGCGCTCGTTTGCCCCGGCGTCCCCGAGGAGATGGAGGAGAGGACCGGAGGGCTGTTGCGCACCGTGATCGGCTCGGTGGTCGAGGCACTGACGCCGGCTTTGTTGGTGACGATGGCCTTCAGGGTATGCGAGCCGTCCGAGACTCCCGTCGAGTTCCACGTGGTCGTGTACGGCGAGGAGGTGAGGGCGGAGCCGATGTTGCTGCCGTCCACCTGGAACTGCACGCTCGCGACGCCGACGTCGTCGGAGGCGGTCGCGGTCAAGGTCACCGCCGATCCCCCGACCGTCGCGCCACTTGTGGGCGCGCTGAAGGAAACGGTGGGCGGCCCGTTGTCGACCGTGATCGATTCGGAGGAGGTCGCGTAGTTCCCCGAGGTGTCCTTGGCGACGGCGTAGAGGGTGTACGAACCGTCCGAGACTCCTGTGCTGTTCCACGTCGTTGTGTACGGCGAGGAGGAGATGGTGGCGATGCTGGTTGTGCCGACCTCAAACTGGACGTGCGCGATGGTGGCGCCTGATTTCAGATGCAGTTGCGGTGAGCGTGACGGATGAACCCGAAACATCCGCATTGCTTGCGGGAGCGGTCAAAGAGACGGTCGGCGAGGTGGTGCCCGTCGTGAACGTCTGGTCCGTCGAGGTGGAGGTTTGATCGTTGCCGTTGGTGCAGACAACCTCGTAGTGGTACGTGGTCGAGTTGGTGAGGCCGGTGAGCGAGATGGAGTGCGAGGTGACGTCTGCGGCGCTGCTTGATGCGGAGCCGTATGACGTGGTGGTGCCGTACACGACTTCTGAATTGGATGACTCGTCCGTGGTCCAGGTGACGGTGGCGCTTGTCGTGGTCGCGGAGGCTGAGATCGAGGAGATGGCGGGCGGGTTGGTGGCGGTCGTGAATGTCTGGTCGGTGGAGGTCGCATAATCCCCTGCGGCGTTCGTCGCCTGCACTTGGAAGTGGTACGTCGTGCCTGCGGCAAGGCCGGAGAGGGTGATCGAGTGCGAGGTGACGAGGGAGGTGTTGGAAGAGGCGGAGCCGTATGACGCGGTGGTGCCATACAGGATGGTGGAGGAGGCCGCTTCGTTGGTGGTCCAAGTGATGGTGGCGGAGGAACTCCCTGGGGTGTCGGACGATATCGAAGAGATGCTGACGGGGGTGTTCTCGGTGATGATGGAAATTGAGGAGGTCGCGTAGTTCCCCGACGAGTTCTTGGCGACGGCGTAGAGAGTGTGCGTGCCGTCGGCGACGCCAGTCGAGTTCCAGTTCGTCGTGTATGGCGAGGAGGAGACGGTGGCGATGCTGGTGCCGTCGACTTCGAACTGCACGTTCGCGATGGTGCCGCCGGATTCGGAGGCGGTGGCGGTCAAGATGACGGTGCCGGCGATGGTTGCGTTGCTGGAGGGCGCGGTGAGCGACACACTGGGAGCGGTGACGGGGGAGGTGGTCGCGACGACCGCGCTTGTCTGCGCGGAGTTGTTGCCGGAGGTGTCGACGGCAAGCACCGTGTAGCTGTATGGCGTGTCCGGCGAAAGGCCGGTGTCGTCGTACGTCACTCCGGTGGGCGCGGCGATTTGGGTGCCGTTCCTGAAGACTTCGTAATTTGCGACCGCGACGTTGTCGGTCGAGGCGCTCCACGAGAGGTCGATCTCGGTCGAAGAAGCGATGGTCGCGACGAGGTTGGCGGGGACGCTGGGCGGCGTCGTGTCGGGAGCGCTGCCTCCCCCACCGCCACCACCACCACCTCCACCGCCGCCGCCGAGGATGGTGATGGGGACGATGACGGGAGTGGTCGTTGCGGTTGAGGTTGCGGTGGACGAGGCGCTCGTGGTCGTCGGGGCGGTGATGCCGGAGGAGATGCCTCCCTGCGCGCAGGAGGAAGAGAGCGATGCGATGGCGGCTCTTGTTCTGGGACCGACCGCTCCGTATCCGGTGGTTGCAGGAGTGCCTGCAGAGACGATGCCCTCGGCGCTCTGAAAGGCTTGCACGGCTGCTTGCGTGAGCGTGCCGAAGTAGCCGGTTGGAGTGACGTGGAGGTACAGGTCGATGAAGCGTGGGCATTCAACTACTGCAAGCAAAAGAACGTGCCGACTGCGAAAGCCGCCCCTCAGGGCGCTGGCGATATTTGGACATGGGTTGGCCTCGATGCCCAAAACAAGCTTGCTGTCTCATGGTACGTCGGCGGACGCGATAGCGAAGCGGCGATGATTTTCATGGATGACCTCGCCAAGCGACTCGCAAATCGCGTGCAGCTAACAAGCGACGGCCACAAGGCTTACCTAGAGGCAGTTGAAGGCGCGTTCGGGTCCGACATTGACTACGCAATGCTGGTCAAAGTGTATGGACCCGCGCCTGAAGGCCAAGGACGTTATAGCCCGACCGAATGTATCGGCGCCGTAAAGCATCGCGTTGAGGGCAATCCCGATCCCAAGCACGTTTCAACCAGCTACGCCGAGCGGCAAAATCTGAATATCAGAATGGGCAACCGCCGCATGACGCGACTCACGAATGCCTTTTCAAAGAAAGCCGTGAACCACGCGCACATGATGGCGATCTATTTCATGCACTACAATTTCGTGCGCATCCATCAGACTTTGAAAGTTACGCCCGCGATGGCCGCTGGCGTTACATCGAAGCTTTGGGAAATGGCCGACATGGTGAAAGTGCTTGAAGATTGGGAAGCATTGAAGGTTGCCGCATGAAATTGCTTCGATATTTACTGTTGATTTCATCGGCGGGGACGGCTGGATTTATTATTTACATAATGATGACGGAACGAGGCCATCCTCCTTGGTTTGCATACGGTTGGGTCGCTGCTTGCGTTCTAAATTCTTTCTACTTGCTGAAAATTCGGCCAGCCACTTCGGGTCGCAAAGAAGCCAGAATATTGCGCCTATTTCGTTTGTGGCTTGACGCGAAGGAGTTGGAGCTTCGCGCTCGCGCTGGCAACGTGAAAAGGGAAAAGGGAGACGACGATCAATGTCGAAAACCATAGAGTGCCCAAAGTGTCATAAAACAACCAATCAGCATGCGGTTGGAGCCGAAGAAAGTATACCCGGCCGGGCTACAAGAGTGGCGCACGAACGAAATGCTATTAGATGCGGCCATTGCCAGTGCCTTTATGATCCGAGCAACGGGACTGTCTTGGCGCACCCCTAGGCACTCCCGGCACTTCAAACTGTACCACTACCGGAAATGCTGGGCGCTTGACTTTTAAGGAATGTAGGGCGAGGTGAGATTGTGCGTTTCCGATGTTGCCGGAGTTTTTCCGTCGGTCGAGGGCTTGTGGCGCTTGTGCCTCAACGACGTCGGATTGTGCCAGATTGAATCCCCGGCACTCTTAACTTTGTGTTCCACTTTTGGATCTAATCCCAATAATTGGCATTGGCCGGTGCGGGGCGGTGCGGGATTCATTGGGGGATACGGCTTGGCGCTAGATTCGGATTATCACCGCCGCCAGGCGGCCACGCTCATTCGGTTTGCACAGACAACCCGTGATCCGGACACGTCAGCGGCGCTTATGCGGCTGGCGGCAGAACATATCGAGCTGGCGGAAGAAACCGCACGGAGCGTCATGAGGCCGTGTCCAGAGGAAGGCTAGGGCGTCTTGCTGGCGGCCACAATTGACAGCCTTGCCGGAAATTAGCGCGCAAATTCCTGTTCGACCCGTGCTACGTTGGGTTCGAGCCCTTCCGCTCGGCAGCACATGGCAACGCGACAGCTTCTGCTCCTCCTTCGGACGGCGGGAGGGCTCACCACCTCTGAAAGTGTAGGCCCATCGGGTGATTGCCAATGGAAGACGGCCCGGACGAAGTGCCGCCGTGTCCGTCATGTGGGCGCGCCATGATTTACGCTGGTCGAGTGCGGCAGTGGCCTGACCGCACTGTCGACCTGTACCGCTGTCGGCCGTGCGATGCCGCCGTCAACTTGGTTGTGCAGGTGCCTGAAAATTCCAAGTGATGTTCTCGCTGGCTCCCCTCTTCACATTAATGTAGGCTCGTCGCTGAGCTGCCAGCGGAACGTGCCGACGTTCTGCAAAGTCAAAGGCGGCGATTGTGCCCCCGGCGGGCAGCACTCTGAACACAATCGACGAAGAGGTGCGGACTTTCGCGTTGCGGGAGACGCGCGATGGGGCGGCAGGCTTTGCTGGCATTCGACCCTCTGGCCAGCTTTATGCGGGCGCTATAAACTCGCTGCTTGGGTTTCCGCGAGCCGGCGCCTAATTGGAGCGGGCAAATTCTAGTTGGCGATGGCTGATATCTAACTGGCGTGGCGACCTGCCAACGAGCCTACGCTGAGGTTGGAGATCTTGACAGCCCGTTTCGCATAGAAATGGCGCACAATACGCTCTGCAGTAGGACGCCGAATGGCAATGAACTCGGCCTTTGTCTGCGTTAAATCGTCTTCGACTGCCTGATGGGTGGCCAGGCGCGCGCGATAAATTGCATCGACCGTCCGCAATTGGAAACCAATTGATTTTAAAATGATCGCGACCGGACTGGTCCACCTACCTAAAAACAACCGTTCAATCTCGTAGATAGAAAGACCAGATAGCCGCGCAATTGACACTATTATTTCTCCAAGTTGCTTTGCGCTCGCGTACTCATTTACTACCGCCTCGGTCAGCTCCTGCGAATCAACTACGCGCTCTGCCGCCTTGTGGTCGATAGATAGGACCGCCGGTCTGCCGGTCGACGACATACGGGATGGAAAAATCCCCTCAATGATCCCACGAAGCTCTGGATGGGCCTTCGTCAATCTCTCCCGCACGGTTTCTGATGCCTTCGATAGCAGCTCGCGGAGATGGTGCGAAGGAATGTCTTTTCTTCCAGCGACGCATTCCAATAGCCACTCGTCATCGGCTCCTTTTCGAACCGAAACTTGTATCGGAGATTGCCGCGCCCGGATTGCAGGCTAGGGTTCCTAGAACTACCCCGTCGCCTTTTGTAATTAACTGATGACTGACCGGTTCGCTGATTTTCTTGCGGGTAGCAATAGCATGGAGATGTTTTTGCCCCTTAATTGCTATGCACTGCATGAGAGTATCGTCGTCCAATGCGCTTGATTGAGCCAGGACCGGCTCGGCGACTTCAATCGCATCATCAAGTGCAAGCGAATGGGTTATTTTAGTTGGCGCGCGGTCTATCGATGCAAGTCGCTGGGCAAGCTTTATGCGCGCGGCAATTTCGACCTTGGCAACTAGTTCATTTAAGATCCCGTCGTATAGATCGAGCTGTTCAGCCGAGTAATGGCCTACGTGCTGCAGAAAAAGCTCCGTTATCTGGTGCAGCATCGCTGCGGCCTCGCCTGAGCGAGCCGTTAGTGCCTGTTCAAGATCGGAAACGAGATTGCTATATGGCACAGGAGTGTTCGTAGAGTCGCGTGGGATTGCAAGATTAATCATATGAGCCAAGTGTGTAACCTGTGCTAATGCAAAGACCTAATAATCATTTAAATTCTCTTGAGTAACTCAGGCGCGGTCGCACTCGTCGAACATTCTAACAGCGCTCGCCGGGTCCATGAGATAGGCTCTGGGAGGTTGCCGGATTTCCATCGAGACCGCGGCGTGCTCGTCGCGGTCAGCGCGGCAGTCGTCGCGTGGCGGCGCCGAATTTCGGGCGCAAGCATTGCTGCCGAGCCTGAAAATTCACAGAACGATTATTTCTCGCGATGCTACTTTGGAGCAGGTTGCGGTCCGCCTGGTGCCGGCAGGCCGTTGTAGACGTCTGCGGGCAACACATCCATGACGAAGACTGTGACTTTCTGGGTCGGTCCAAAGGGTCCAGGGACTGCGTGCTTCACCGGAGGCAGGCTTTGCAGGTAAGCGGCGATTGCGGTTGCGTCCGCTTTTGTCAATTTCGAAAAAGCCCTCCAGGGCATGATCGGCGCCAGTATGCGCCCATCGGGCCGCTTTCCCTTGGTGAGGGCGGTAACAATCTGCGCCCGCGTCCACGACCCGAGGCCGGTCTCCTTATCGGGAGTGAGATTGCGGCCAACGAAGACCCCGAGCCCGGGAATTGCAAAACCAACATCGGACCCTCCAAGATACTTTGTCATGTCGGGTTTGCCGAAAAAGCTGCCGGGCGTGTGGCAATCGGTGCAGCCGCCCAACGTGACCAGGTATTTCCCCCGTTCGACTTGAGCATTGGCCGCATTGGCTTGAGGTGTTATTGCAGCAAGACTGGCGGCTACTGCCAGCGTGCGTGCGATATCAACTGCCTTGAGCGGCATAGTTTCCCCCGTGCCGGTCAGAGATCGTAGTGTGCGTAGGATACCTGGGCCGTTGGAAAATTAAAACAGCGAAGGTTGCATTCTCACGCGACCAAGGAATATGGACCAGCCCCCGGCGGGCCACTGAGGCGGGGCCCTGGGAAGTCGCCCGGATTTCCATCAGAGACCGCGAATGTCTGTCGCGATCAACGCGTTGTGGCGCGTTGGGGAAAATGCTGGGCGCTTGACTTTTAAGGAAGATGTGGGCTTTTCGACGATGGATCCGATGTCAGTTGAAAGCCGATTGGTCAACGGTCTTTTTTTAGGCTTCTAACGTATGTCGGGATCGTAGGAGGAATATATGGCGGGTGAAACGGAAGTCGCGCGGCTGGAGGAAGATCGACGTACGGCCCTGGCTGCAGAGGATATCGAGGCGCTGGGCGAGCTGATCTTTGATGACTATATTCACGTGCACGGGACCGGGCTCGTTCACGACAAGGCGGCGCTACTCAATCATGTCCGGAAGAATCCGCGCACTGTCGCGCCGCGTTCGCCAAAAATTCGCGTCTATGGCGATTTTGCGATTCTTACGGGCGAGATGATCAATATAGCCCCGGGTAGCGGCGGCGCTGAGTCTACCAAGACGAGGCTTTATGCAACTCAGATCGCATGCAAGAGCGATGGAAAGTGGAAATTCGTATCTTTCCAAACCACTCGAATTTCGGATTGATCGACTTCGCGCGACCATTGCAGATGACTTCCGCGGGGGTGTCGTTGTCAACGCGCGACGCGCGTTAGGGAAAATGCTGAGCGCTTGACTTGGGGGAAAATGCTGCAGACTTGACTTTTAGGAAATGTGTGGCGTGGTGAGATTGTGCGCTGTCTCGATGCTGCCGGGATTATTCTGTCGCACGATGTTGCGCATTGTAGCATCCGAACGATGTTGCTGATTTGGAATTGCCTGCGAGGTTGCATCTAGAATCTGATGCGAGGTTGGCGCTCGAATAAAACGAAAGCGCCCCGACAACCGGGGCGCTCCGAAATGGTATCCGGTCAGACCGTCAGGCGGCGAGCTTAGTCGCCTGAACCTCTAGGACCTTGCCGGTACTCACGATCGGGATCGCCCGAGGCTTCATCGCCTCTGGGATTTCGCGTGCGAGGTCGATGTGCAAGAGACCGTTCTCTAGGCTCGCGCCTTTGACCTGCACATAGTCGGCGAGTTGAAAACTACGTTCGAAGTTCCGCGCGGCTATGCCCTGGTAGAGCACGTCTCCGCTCTTCTCTTCGTCGTTGGTCTGCTTCTCGCCACTGAGCGTCAACACGTTTTCCTTCACCTCGATCGACAGATCGGCGGCGGTGAAGCCAGCGACTGCAACCGAGATGCGATAGTCGTTCTCGCCGGTCCGCGCGATATTGTAGGGCGGATAGCTCGGCCCCGACCCTTCCACCCCGCCGACCTGGTCGAGCATGGTGAACAGCCGGTCAAAGCCGACGGTTGAACGATAGAATGGAGCAAAATCAAATGAACGCATAGCATGACCTCTTTGGTTTGAGCGACATGCGAACGGTCCGCCTCAGGGCCTGACCTTTCGTATCACGCAGCCGAATGGCCTGCGTATATTGTATTTGGGCATGCGTCTGTGGCGTCGCAAGAGGACGCCTGCCGTCAAGGTAGGCTGGCTGGACGCACGACTCGGGAACCCAGCAGTAAGGATCGGAATTATCGATTTGTCAGCACGAGACTGCGGCGGTAAATTCGATCCCTAAGCCGGAGGAAGCGCTCATGCTCCAGACGGTATCACCGCTCGTTCCGAAGCTTTCGCTATTTCTCGTGACGGCTGTCGGAACGCATTTGGTCATATCATTTGGGCAGACGTTGATACATTATAAGGTGGCGTACGATCCAAGGGGTGGCAAGATTTTCCGCAACCACATCAACTTCCATCACACTCACTATTGCGACGATCATCTTGTCTCTGGGACGTACCTCGGTGACGAAGGCAACACTACTCCCAACTTCTTCATTCCGGTGTTTCTAGTCGGCGGTTGCGTCTATTGGGTATTGCCGCTGCATCTTTTTGTGGTGATGGCAGTCGCATGTGCGGCGTCGTTCTACGCCCACACCTTTTTCGACAAGGAATACCACTCGGAGAAATCGCGGCTTCATCCGTTTGCATGGTTCAGACGCAAACAAGAGCTGCATTTCGTTCATCACCGGCACGCGGATAGTAATTTCGCGGTGATCCATTTTTTCTGGGATAGGATTCTCGGTACGTATAGAAAACCGGATGCGGGATAGTCTCCTAGAGACGGAGGCGTTCGGAGTGGTGGTCAAGAGAAATAGCCCGCTGCGCATGTTACGGCGTTGTCAGAATCGCATCCGGCGCTGCCTCTCGATCGCGGCGCGGGACAAAAGCGCAAAGGAGCACAGCGCCTAGCAGAGACTCCCGCTGAAGTTGCGAATCGGATATTGCTGCCCCGGATTAAGGAGACCACACATGGGCAAGAAGCCGCATGGCGACGGGATGTGAGAAGGTGAAAGTGTCATGCCCAAAAATATTCTAATCTTTTCAGATGGCACCGGGCAGGCTGGCGGGCTCACTCCCGACGAAAACGTCAGCAACATCTATAAGCTGTACTGCGCTACTCGTTGCGGTCCGGAATCTGAGATCGACCCGCGAACGCAACTGACATTCTATGACCCAGGCGTAGGCTCTCAACCTGACAGCGGCATGTTTTTCTTTGAGCGTGCCTATCGCTGGCTCCACAATGTCGTGAGCCAAGCGACTGGCCTCGGTATAACGATGAACATCATCGACTGCTACGCCGCGATTTTGCGGATGTGGCAGACCGGCGATCGCATATTCCTTTTCGGATTCAGTCGAGGCGCATACACTGTGCGCTGCGTGGCCGCTGTGTTGTCCCTTTGCGGAATACCGACCACCATGTCTGACGGCCGTACTCCCCTTTTCCGGGACGAAGGGTCCACTCGGAAAATTGCCAAAGAAGCGGTCAAGAAAGTATACCAGCATGTCAGTTCGCCGAAGGATACGAAATACTTGGAACAACGGAAAGCACTCGCACTTCAGTTCCGACAAAAATACGAATCGGACAAGAACGGAACTGCGAATGTCAATCCATTTTTCATAGGCGTGTTCGATACGGTCGCGGCGCTCGGCAGCTATATTACGTCCGCTCTGTTGGTTGGTGCCGCCCTCATTATTCTCGCCGTCCTCAGTTTTCTCTGTTCGCTTTTGGCGTTTTCGTTCGGGTTTATTTTTTCATTCTCGCTCGCCGCTTCGGTCGTTATCGTCGCGATTTGGTACGCCGTTACGCATGTGCAGTACGCGGTCAGTCTTTCCGGCTACAAGTTCTATCAAACACTGCACGTCACAGCGCCGAAGATGCAATTCTACGACAAACATTTGGACAACGCCGTGTGGTACGCGCGCCATGCAATGTCGATCGACGAGAACAGAGCGGATTTCGCTCGGGTGGAATGGGGCAGCGCCAGAAATACCGGGCCGGCCCGGCCGGACAGCTACCCGGATTGGCTTGACCAAATCTGGTTTGCAGGCGTGCATTCCGACATCGGCGGCAGCTATGCCGAAAACGAGTCCAGGCTGTCTGACATCGCTCTCGAATGGATGGTCCGCGCCGCTGAAAATCTTCCCGATGGTACGACCCCTAATGGCAATGGAATTAAGGTTGATAGCGGGTTTCTACACCTGAACCCAGACCTCCGCGGGCCGCAGCACGACGCGAGAGAGCCGGGATACGTTTGGGGATTGATCAAATACACCAAGGGGCTGCGGCCCGTTAATCCGGACGCAGTACTGCATCCGACCGTATACGCAAGGTTCGCGGCCGCGAGTGTGCCGCATTTTTACGAGATGAAACCGTATCGTCCTGAGAACCTTTCAGAGCACGAAAAGCTCAAGCAGTACTACGGAGGCATCTCCTCCGCGTAGCGCCATTAGGCGCTTGCAACGACGCGCAGCGGCATTGAGAACGTTTCAAGAAGATACGTTTCCGTGGCGCCGAGCACGTCCCTGTGCGATGGGGTTATCGTGACATGATCCGGAGACATCACATGAGTGGAACCGAACTGGATGATCTCGCTCGTCAGCTCTGGTCGAAGCACCGCGATGCTCTGGAATTTCTTGCTGATAGACGGCCCGATGAAATCGCAGACCTTTTGAACAAGCTCCGGTCCTTCATTGAACCTTTCAACAGCGGTGGAGCTGATGGTCGGTTACGTTTGACACTTGATAGTGAAGCGCCGAATTACTTTCGGTTTCTTCCGCTAGCGTGGGATGAGATTCCTGATTTACGGAAGGGAGCGTGGGGCCCCAGCAATCGTATTTTGCGATACGAAGTTGTTCGCGCAGGAAAAGGGAGAAACGATTTACGGGCATCACTTTTGTTGGGACCAGGCCCGGATGAGGTGCGCCGTCGAATCTACTCAACGGTAAAGCATTTGGGCGTCCCGGAGCCGGAATATTTTGGGCACAGTTGGAAGACGCTAGCGGTCGTCTGGCTGTTCCGATCTTCCAACCGCGAGTTTGATCTGGAAGAGGTAAGCGCGAATGCTTTGACTAAGTTGGAAAAATTTGTTGATGATACCTCGCGACGCTTTACAGATGCTCTTGTTCCCGTACTAGGAAAAGGCGAAGGGCCGCATGCATGAACTGCCCCAAGTCCGGACATTTCCCGCGTCTCAGCGACCAACCCGAAGAGTAGACGCTGTCGAAACTCCACTGTCCCAACAATGCCATTTTTGGAACACTACGATTTCCGCGGTGACATTGCGGCTACCCCAGCTCGATAGACTTCCATGATCGCTTGCGCGATTGCTACGCCCGGTAAATTGCTGTCAGCCTCTATAGCGGGCTCGTCACGATCAGATGCGGAGAGAGCCAGGGCTGCGCCCTCGCTCTTTACGATCTCGGACGAGATTTTGCTCGCCCATTTCCTCAATTCATCGTCTGTCATGGTATTGTTCGCAGTGTTGGCCGAGGCCCCCAGTTAAGCGTCTAACCGTAAGCGCGTTGGTTAATCTTGCCGGCATCGACTAACCTAAAGGTATTGAACCAATGAATGAGTAAGTGGCATTTCTTGCATGTCGTCTGGACCCGCAGAAGCTTGGCGACCGAAACACGTGGCCTTTCCTGATACTCCCACACTTCGTGACCTTCCAGCTGCTCCGCTCCTCCGCAGATCGCACAGCTTTTCTTTGCCACGCTTCTACGCAGCGTATCCCAGCGGCTCTTGCCAAGCGCAGTTCGGAGATTCTGCTGCCAAAGCAGCGCCGGCATGGGCTCTACTTTCAGTTTGAGCCGCGATCTCCGGCGTGGCTTGCTCATCTTTTTCGCTTTTAGATGGGTCCAAACGCGCGGGCGACATCTGACACAAGCGAAGTCGTCGGAAAAAATCCAAGCTTATGAAGCTCGCCAAGGAGAGCTTCGAACTGTTGATAGCTCACGCCTTCGTCTTCTACCGCGATGGCCAAGGAGCTGAGCTTTTCACCAACCGTCTCAATTTGCCGTATCCGCCGTGTTCTCTGCTCGGGGGTCAGCATCTGTGGCCCATCGCTCGCGAAAAGAGAGGAGTGCCGGCCCACGTAATCCGCAACCGCTCTTAGCGCAGCGGCGCTTTTTCTGCGCCGCTCGCACTCCCGGCGAAGCTCCTGTTTGTCCATGAGCGGCTCCGGATCAACGCCCCCCATGATGAAGGGATCGTGGAAATTGTCGGCCCCAAAGTTAGCGCACGCGTACTGTATCGCGGCGCTCTTCGACGGAAAATTTCTGTGTTCCGGCTTTGTTACGCCGCTCCTCCAAGGACGGTCGCTGGACACAAGCGTCACCGGTCCGGTTGTGAACTCTCTGGCGATGCAATAGGCGGCGTCTTCGATAAACTCCTGGTCGCGCCGCACGTCGGGATCGCCGTCTTTGCGAGTGTAATTTCCAAGCGAGAAGCTTCCGTTCGCGAGCGCGTAGAAGGAGACCTCCATTGCCCCCAGCGTCGCCCGGGAGCGCTCGCGGTCAACGATCCACGGCAGCCGAGGCCCGCCTCGCGCGTCAACGCGAGCGAGAATATCGGCGAGGTTGATGGCGTGGGCCCTGTGCCGCGCAATCTGATCCGGGTCCGCCTCGGCGATCGCCATGCTATCCGGCCGCCACGCCAGCTTCCGATCGTGCAGTCGCACCCAGGCGCGGATCGCCTGCTCAGCAGGGCCCGGAATCTCCTCCCCCTCCAGCCAGCGCCGGACTGTCCGGGCTGCCACCCCCAGAAGCTGGGCAGCCTCGGTTTGCGAGATACCAAGCCGAAGAAGCGTCTGCTCTAACTCAATCGAGGTCATCATGATGCTTTACATATAGGACGTATTGCCCTAAGTCAATTAGGATTAAGTGTCCGATTTGACTCTCGCCTGAAATGTTCTCATTTTGTTCTAATGCATGCCCGACCGACAGAGGAAGACGGCCAGCTCCATACCCTCGGGCTCATCGAAGAACTGCGCTCCGAATGCAAGCGCATGTGGGACACGTCGTCGGAGCTGTATTTCCGAATCGACGAATTACTGCGCGAGCTGGCCAATCCGAACCTGCATGAGATTTTCTCCACCAGCGCATTCCAGGTGGAATTATGCGATCAGGGCACAGAGCGCATCCGGTGGGTCGTCGCCGCCACAGCTTCAATTACGATCGGTCACGCGGCGTTTGACGCCGCGGTGGGCCAATATCCCGGGCAGCGCCTGGCGCTCCGCAAGGGGGCGATGCTCATTCGCGAGTATCCGCCTAACAAGGGCGGCAGATAGAAGGATCGCATTGGAGGCAGTAATGGCCGTCACCTACTACGTCGCGCTACCGTTCATGAGGACGGAAGACGGTGTGGCACCCGGCGAGGCGCAAGAGATGCCTAACGAAGGTGCCGCGATCCGCCGAGCCGAGGCGATGTCAAGGGATACGGCGAATGCAGGCGCACTTGCATTCAAGCGCAGCGGCGATCCGAATGTCGGAAGTTTCGCGGACGCCACCATTTTAAAAACGTTCGGTGAGGTGCCGGCAAACTTGGACGAGCTATAGGTGAGGCGGCAAATAGGAAACATGACGATGCCGACAACCGAGCGTGATGCAGTGGAAAAAGGCGGGCGTAATTCCGCGCCCTGGATCGATGACGGTGACAAGTATGCCGTAATCGCCCTGGCCGTGAAGCTCGATGATCCGGTGCCGCTCCAGCAGATGACGCCGCACCATTGGGTGTTTGCGGATAAGCGCTTCGATATGCCACCGCACTGGCGCGACTGGCTCGGCTCGATTCGGACGCAGGAAGTCGAAGGCAGCAGTCTGTTCTTGCTCAGCAGGATGCGGTCGCAAGCGCTCGACATTCTCGATGGCGAGAATGTCGAGCTGAAACGAAGAGCAGGGCACTTTTACAGTGTGCTTTTGCTGGCGAGCCCGTTTGCGCCTGCGCACAGCCCGGTGATGTTGACGGGATCACGCCGCGATGGCGAGATCGGTGTTCGGTCGCAGGATGACTATGAACCGGCCATCCCGAGCATGGTCTACCACTATCCGCCGGTCACGCTCGCTGATCTTCAGTTGGCCGCCAAGCTAGCGGAGCAGATTGCCGCACTTGAAGTTGCACCGCTAAACGGTGGCCACTGGCGACTATTTCGGGTTTTCCACCTGTACTTCGAAGCGCGAGCGATCCGGGACAATATGGACCGGCTGCATCAATACTGCCGCTGCATCGATGGGCTGATCGTGTCGAAGCAGGGTGAAGCCAAGGCGCAATTCAAGAGCCGGACAGAGCTGTTCATAGGCCCGCGCCATTACACACTAATGGGCGATACCTATGCCGTGCGCAGCGATGTGGAACACTTGCACGAGAACAAGCACCTTGAGGTTTTCGACCGCAACGCGCGGCTCGATCTCGTCAAGAAGCTGGAGATGATGGAGTACATCGCTCGCAGCGCGCTTGTGCGTATCTTGCTCGACCACAATCTGTGGCCGCATTTTGGCAATACCACAGCGTTGCAAGCGTTTTGGGCGCTGAGCGAGAGAGAGCGGCGCAAGCTGTGGGGCAACTTCATCGATCCTAACGATGCACTTGCCAATTTCGACCCGCAGTATATTTCCGATGGTCAATTAGATGCGCCGTGATGGCGCTGTTAACCTGAGAGCAGACAATGGCAAAGGACTTCCAACTCATCCATCTCACGGTCGATGAGGGGCGCCTAAAAGGCGCCAGCAACCGCACGCGTAATCAATTCGTCGGCTGCATGCACGCGCACAACGAACTCACGATCCTCAATCGCTTGTTGATGTTCACGATGAATGACACGGGCGACGGTGAGTTACACAACTCTGCGCAGTCGGTGCAGATGTGGTTCATGCTGCAACTGCTTGCGGCCAAGCTGTTCGAGACGTGGGTGATGCTCAATGAGCGTTTCTTGCAGTCAAATCCGCCCGATGTCGTCGGGCGCCTGGAATCGGCGCATCAAGCAAGCCTCGACTGGCTGACCGATTACTTCGGCAAGCGGCAACCGTTCAAGGACAGCGCGCTCAAGATCATCCGCGACAAGACCGCGTTCCACTATGACCGGCTGAATCTCACCGAGGCAGCCGACAACCTAGCTGCCGGCGAGAACAGTCTGTACCTCGCTCAGCATCCGGCGAACTCGCTGTACTACATGGGCTCGGCTCTCGTGTTCCGGGCCGCCTTCGCCATGATCGCGGATAAGGCCAATGCAGCGCCTAATGACGATCACGCGGGTCGCGTTCTCAAGGGCACAAAGATCGCGCTGGATGAGGCCGCTAAGGTCAACCTGCACATGCACGCGCTTTTTTACGGCTTAATCAGGCTTCTGATGGATGATGTGATGGGGCAGCCCGGTGAAAACCAGCCGCAGGTTCGCATCAATGTGCTGGATGCACCTCCACCCGAGCGAGTTGGCATTCCCGCATTCATCGACATCGGATGACACCGCGCCCAATCGAGCCTCTTGCAGTGGTCGCGATTGCCCCGAGCCCGGTTGGATAGGAGCAAAATTGGAGCAAAAAAGTCTCGCGGCCAAAAATAGTGTATAAACATCAATGAGGTCCCGTAGCTCAGCCGGATAGAGCAGCGGTTTCCTAAACCGAAGGTCGGAAGTTCGAGTCTTCCCGGGACCGCCAGCTGATTTCAATGATCCGATTTATGCCGCGCCGGTTTCTTGATTCGCTCTGTGCCGCCCTGTACCGTGCCGGCCCATCCTTGCAAGCGCAAGGTGCCAATCCCTGACGGCCAGCGGGCCGCAACGAGCGACACGTAAGCAAATGTCCAGCGAAAAACGCGACGAAGCCGCCACACTGGCGCAGTTGTCGGCCGGCCCGGACTTCATGAACCTGCACGAGATCGTCCACAAAGCCCGGCAGAATCTCAACCAGAACGCCTGGGACTACATCGTCGGCGGCGTCGAAACCGAGACGACATTGCGGCGCAACCGCATGGCGCTCGACTCGATCGCCTTCCGCCCGCGCGTGCTGCGTGACGTGAGCAAGGTCGATACCTCGACGGAAATTCTCGGGCGCAAGCTGCGGCTGCCGGTCGTGCTCTGCCCGGTCGGCTCGCTGGAAAGCTTTCATCCCGAGGGCGCCGCGCCGGTGGTCCAGGCGGCGGCCGAGTTCGGCGTCGCCCACATGCTCTCGTCGGTGTGCGATCCCGGCCTGGAAGGCGTCGCCAAGGCGGCGCCCGACGGCCTGCGCATGTTTCAGCTCTACGTGCGCGGCGACGCCGCCTGGGTCGACGATTATGTCGCGCGCGCCATCGCCAACAAATACGCGGCATTCTGTCTGACCGTCGATACCGCCCATTACAGCCGGCGCGAGCGCGACATCGCCAAGCGCCACATTACCGGCGGCCGCCGCCGCGCCAGCGGGCGCGAATTCCAGGCCGCGCTCGATTGGCGCACGGTCGAGCGCATCAAGAAGAACTTCAAGATTCCGCTCGCCATCAAGGGCATCGCCACCGCCGAGGACGCCAAGATCGCGCTCGATCACGGCGTCGACTTCGTCTACGTCTCCAATCATGGCGGCCGCCAGCTCGACCATGGCCGCGGCTCGACCGATGTGCTGCCGGAAATCGTCGAGGCCGTCGCCGGCCGCGCCAAGATCATCGTCGATGGCGGCTTTTATCGCGGCAGCGACATCGTCAAGGCGATTGCACTCGGCGCCAGTCTCGTCGGCCTCGGCCGCATGCAATGCTATGGCCTCGCCGCGGCCGGCCAGGCGGGCATCGTGCGCATGCTCGAGCTCCTCGAGGACGAGGTAATGCGCTCGATGGGCCTCCTCGGCGTGACCAGCTTGGGCAAGCTCGATCCGTCCTATCTGCATATCGCGGCGCCGACCAATCCCGGCGCATATCTTTTCCGCCTTCCCGCATCTGGAAATCGCGCCGTACCGCTATTAGGCGCGAGTCCTCTTTGCTCGTCGGGAAAAAGCGGCCAAGCAAAGAGGCGAGCATGTCTGAGTCCGGCGTCAGCTATTCGATCTCGGGTCGGATAGCGCACATCACGCTTAGCCGACCGCCGGTCAATGCTCTGAACCTGGCGATGATTCGCGCGATCGTCGCCGCGTTGCGGCGTGCGGCGGCGGACGATGATGCGCGGGCGGTGGTGCTCGCCAGCGCGGTTCCGCGGCGCTTCTGTGCCGGCCTCGATCTCGCGCTGCTGCTCGGCAAATCCGGCGAACAGGTCCGCGAGCTGTTGCAGGAGCTCTACGTCGCGCTGCACGATGCTCAGTACAACCTCGGCAAGCCGTCGATCGCCGTGGTCGGCGGCGCCGCGCGCGGCGGCGGCATGACCTTGGCAATTTCCTGCGATGTCATTGTTGCCGGAGAGGGCGCCACATTCGGCTATCCAGAAATCAACATCGGCGTATTGCCGGCAATTCATTTCACCCATTTGCCGCGCATCGCCGGGCGGCATCGCGCCTTCGAGCTCTTGTTTAGCGGACGGAGTTTTGACGCGCGGGAGGCCCGCGAACTCGGCCTCGTCGGCAAACTCGTTCCCGACGCGCAACTCGATGCGGCCGCTGCTGCTCTCGCGGCGGACTTTGCCGGCAAATCCCGGACGGTCATGCGGCTTGGCCGCGCCGCGTTCATGCGCCAGAACAATCTCGATTATCGGCGCAGCATCGCCAATGCGGTCGAGGATTTCTGCAATGCCGCGACCACCGATGCCGCGCAAGAAGGGATACGCGCGTTCCTGGAAAAGCGCGCGCCGAATTGGTGACTGCGCGCTGTGTCAAGGAGCGTCATGGCACCGGCAAAGCTCGCGGACCGCTTCCCTGCGGACACGCGCAAACATCAGATCGTCTCATCGTGCTCAGCCGCATGTTTCTCCAGCATGTCAGGCTGATCGAGCGTTATCCCGCGCTGGCCAAGCTCGTCCTATCCGATCATTTGCACCTGCAATATCCACGCATGCAGACGCGATTTGGCGCAATTCATCGCGCTTACACGGCTCGTCTTCGCGCGGTGATCGAGCGAGGACGAGTGGGCGGCACGATCTCGCGTTTGCTCGGACCGCAGGACGCGGCGACAACGTTCTTGAGCCTCATCCAGGGGATCGGCTTTCAATTCGCGATCGCGCGACTGCCGATGAAGCTCCTGCCGGAGGCCGAACGTGTTCTCGCGATCTATCTGCAGGCGATCGCGGCGTCCGCCGGCGAGGTCGAGCGTGCTCGCAGCACGGTGCAAGCGGTAAAGCGCACAGCCAGTCGCAAGGATACGGATCTGGTGTAAGATGCGGTCCCCCCTTCCGCGAGAACCCCATCATGAATCTGCAACTGAGCATCGGCATCACCAACAATCCGCGCACCTGGCCCATCCTCGACGGCACGGTGAAGCCGGACGGCATCGATCTCATCCCGAGCGTGGTGCATCCGTCTGAGCTATTCTGGCGGCAATTGCATTTCGCCGAATTCGACGTTTCGGAAATGTCGTGCTCGTCGTTCATGATCGTGACCGGCCAGGGCGACCGGCGCTTTGTCGGCCTGCCGATCTTCACGACGCGGCGCTTCTACCACACCCACATTCTGGTGCGGCGCAAGGCCGGCATCGAGACGCCGGCGGACCTCAAAGGCAAGCGCGTCGGCGTGCCGGAATATCAGCAGACGGCGGCGCTGTGGGCGCGCGGGGTGCTGCAGCACGAATTCGGCGTGCATCCCAAGGACGTCGAATTCTGGATGGAGCGCACGCCGGAAAAAAGCCACGGCGGCGCCACCGGCTTCAAGCCGCCGCCCGGCGTGACCGTCAACCAGATTCCCGCCGAGAAAAGCATGGGCTCGATGCTGCTCGCGGGCGAACTCGACGCCGCGCTGCACTATCTCTCCGGCAACAACCTGGTCGATCGCAGCCGCGCCGATCTCATCAGTAATCTCGACTTCAAATATCTGTTCCCGGATTCGGCCGCGGAGGGCATCCGCTATTACCGCAAAACCGGAATCTATCCGATCAATCACCAGGCGGTGGTGCGGCGCGAGATTTACGAAAAAGAGCCGTGGGTGGCGCAGAACATGCTCAAGGCCTTCATCGCCGCGAACGACGTCGCCAACGCGCGGCGCCAGCAGCATGTGGAGTACCACCTCTCCGCTGGCCTGTTGGCCGGCGACGCCAAAACGCCGCTGGTCAACCACGGCCTCAAAGCCAACCGCAAGGTGATCGAGACCATCGCGCAATATTCGTTGGAGCAGGGCCTGACCCAGCGGCTGATCAAGGTGGATGAGCTGTACGCGCCGAGCGTGCTGGAGTCGTGACAGCGCGCAACCATTAACACCGTCACGGCCGGGTTGAACACCTGTCCCGGCCATTCACGCGCTACATCAACGAAGAAGCCCGGGGTGACCCCCGGGCTTTTCGTGGACCGGAACGCGTGCGCTCCGGATTGGTCGGCATGCTTGCTATGCTTTACTGGTCGGAGCCGGTGGCGTATGCGCCGGTGGTGTGTTCGAATTGGTTCGCTGCGCTTCCGGTCACCGGACCGCCGTTGGGGTACTGCTGCTCGACCTGCGAGAACTGCGACGGTTGACGATCCGGCTTCTGCGCAAAGGCCGGCGTCGCGAGCAGCGCGATGCCGAGGGCAGACAAAACCAACTTCGTGTTAAGCGTTTTCATGGGATTTCTCCTAGTTTGCGATTGATCCGCACTTTTTGCGGTACGCAGCCCTTGGCTGCACCACCGAAGATAAGCTGACGGCTTGGCGACGCCATTAAATTGGCGTTCAGAAAACTAAATTCGAATTTATCTGAGAAGCTTGGGCCGGCAATACGACCCCGCTCGCGCGCGAACACGTCGCCGCAAGCTGCTGCTTCGGCGCCTGAAAGGAAAACTGGATCCTAACAACCATTTTAGTCACTCTAACAGCCATTTTAATGGTGCCCCGTCATCGCGGATTTATCTTCCTGCCAAGCGACGGTGCAATCGCCTGTCGGCTGATGGAAAACCTTATGTTACCGCTGCATGATGGCTGGAACGACAATTCCGGCGTAGATAGAGAAACGGGCGGGCGGCGGATATCGACTCCGGAGACGGTGGGTCACGAAACGATCGCCATCGCGTGTAGGGACATAGCGCCGAGGGATATGGCGCCGAGGGATATGGCGCCAAGGAATCTGTCGATGGCTAGACTGCTGCTCATCGAAGACGACAGGGAGACCGCCGACGAGATCAGGGCCGAGCTTGGCGATCGCGGCTTTGACGTCGACTGGGCCGCAAATGGCATCGAAGGGCTGGATAAAGCACGCTCGGTCGAAGCAGAAGCCATCATCGTCGATCGCCTGCTGCCGGGAATGGACGGTCTCACCATCATCGAAGCCTTGCGGCGCGAGGGCCTGCGCACGCCGGTCTTGGTTCTGAGCGCACTCGGCGCGGTGGACGATCGGGTACGCGGATTGCGCGCAGGAGGCGACGACTATCTGACCAAGCCGTTCGCAACGGTCGAACTCGTCGCCCGGGTCGAGGCGCTGTTGCGCCGGCCGGCAGAAAACCGCGATACGGTTCTGCAGGTGGGACCGCTGGAGCTCGATCTCATCGAGCGCACCGCCAAGCGTGGTGACCGCGCGATCGATCTCCTGCCGCGCGAATTCCGCCTGCTCGAATACATGATGCGTCGCAAAGACCAGATGCTGACGCGCGCCATGTTGCTGGAAGAGGTATGGAACTACAAGTTCGTCCCTCGGACCAACCTCGTCGATGTTCATATGGGGCGGCTGCGGCGCAAGGTGGACGAACCGAACGAGCCGGCCATGATTCACAATGTGCGCGGCATGGGATTCATCCTCCGTGCGCCTGCCTGATTTCGTAAGCACGACCACGTTTCGCTGGACGCTTGCCGTCGCCGGCGCGTTCGTCCTGTGCACCTTGCTGTTGTTCGGCTTCGTCTACTGGCAGACGGCGGCCTACATGACGTCCACGTTCGATAATTTGATCACCGGGGAGCTGCACATTATCGCGGCCGATACGCCAGAGCGGCGGCTGGAACAGATCGACGAACGATTGCGCAACGATCCCCGTCGCATCAGGATCGCCGCGCTGTTCGGTGCGGACGGTCATCGCATTGCGGGTAATCTGGAAAGCCTACCGTCCGGCCTGGCGTCGGACACCCCGGCCAACGCGATGGTCGTTCGGGTCGACGCCCGCGGACGCGATATGGAGAACGTGCGGCTCGCGACGGAATTGCTGCCGAGCGGCGAAACTCTCGTGATCGGCCGGAACGTCGACGACATAGCCGAGATTGCGACGATTGTCCGGCGGGCCCTCACGCTGGGTCTGCTGCCGGCGTTCGCCTTGGCTGTTGGCATCGGATTGGTCTTGAGCTCGCGTGCTCAAAATCGACTCTCGGAGGTCAACCGGAGAATCCAACGTATCGTGGCGGGGGACTTGCGGGAGCGCCTGCCGACCCGCGGGGGCGACGACCCGTTCGATCAATTTGCCGTCAGTGTCAACCGGATGCTGGGCGAGATTGAAACTCTCATCCAGGAAATCGCCGGCATAGGCGACAACATTGCCCATGACTTGCGCACGCCGCTCACCCGCGTGCGGGTACGCCTCGAGCGCGGGCGCGAGCACGCCAAAACGCTGGAGGAATCACAGACGGCCGCCGATCAGGCAATCACCGGTCTCGACCAAGCGTTGACCATCATCACCGCACTATTGCGCATTGCCGAGATCGAACATAGTCGTCGGCTCGACGGATTTAGCGAGGTGCGGCTCGCCCCTCTGGTGAGCGAGGTGGGCGATCTCTACGAACCGATCGCCGAGGACAAGGGCGTCACTCTTCGGGTCGAAGCTGCCGATGAGATCACGGTGCACGGCGACCGCGATCTCCTTTTCGAGGCCGTCGCCAATCTGGTCGACAACGCCGTGAAATTCACCCCCGCAGGCGGACGTGTGGAACTCGCCTTGCTGCACCGTGGATCCGAGAACATCATCCGCGTGAGCGACACAGGTCCCGGCATCCCGGAGACCGAACGTGAAGCGGTGACCAAGCGCTTCTATCGGTCGGACAAAAGCCGGCGCACCGAGGGGTTGGGTCTGGGCCTGAGCTTGGTCGCCGCGATCGTCAAATTGCATGGTTTCCGCTTTACGATTGCGGACGGCCCGGGTTGCACGGTGGAAATTGCTGGTCTGCAAGTGCATTGAAATCACAAATGCCGGCTTTCCGCGCCAAGTCGATGCGCCGTTTGCTATCGCGGCACGGCATCAAGGCCAACCCTGAGAAATCTATTGCGCAATATTCACTGGAACAGGGCTTCGCCCCCCGGCTGATCAAGCTGACGAGCTATACGCGCCGAGCGTACTGGAGTCGTGATCGCGCTGTCCGCCATTTCCAGTGTCATCATCCGCGAAAGCGGATGATCCAGTAAAAGCTGATCTTCGGCGTGGCGGTAGGTCTAGGTCACGCGCCGTGCTTACTGGATGCCCGCCTTCGCGGGCATCACAAGTCAGCGTCACTCCGCCGCCTGAGCCTTGGCGTCAGCATCGACGGTCGCGCCCGACGCGGCCAACGCCTCGATCTCGTTCTCGCCGAAACCGGCCTCGCGCAAAACTTCGAAACTGTGCTCGCCGAGCCGCGGCTGCAGGCGCTGCGAAGTCGTGCTGGCGCCGCCGAAGCGCACCGGCAGGTCGGTATAGAGGATCTCGCCTTCACTCGGATGGGTCGCGCGCTTGAAGAAGCCGCTCGCCGCAAGCTGCGGGTCGGCCAAAACATCGTCGAGGCTCGACATGCGCGCGGCCGGGATTTCAAGCCCGCGCAGAAGCGCGAGCCACTCATCCGTGGTTTTGCCGGCAATACAGGCGCCGGCAAGCTCGTAGAGCGCGACGACGTTGTGGGCGCGCGAGGCGATCGTGTCGAAGCGCGAATCGTTCAGCATCTCCGGCTTGCCGATCGCGGTCCAGAATTTCCGCCAATGCGCCTGCGTGTAGGCCATCATGCACAGATAGCCGTCCTGGGTTTTGTACGGACGGCGCCAAGGAGCGGTGACGCGCGTATAGCCAAGCGGGCCGAGCGGCGGCACGAAATTGTGGCCGAACAGATGCTCGCCGAGGACGAACGCCACCATCTGCTCGAACATCGGGATTTCAACGAACTGGCCGCTTCCGCTGCGTTCGCGCGCGAACAAAGCCGCGCACACCGCGCCGGCGATGGCGAGCGCGCAGGTCTTGTCGGCGAGGATCATCGGCGCGTAACGCGGCTCGCCGGCCATCTGCGCCATCAAAGCGGCAATGCCCGACTGGCCCTGGATCACATCGTCGTAGGCCGGTTGGCCGCTGTAAGGCCCACCGTCGCGATAGCCGTGCAGCGCCGCATAGACGAGGCGCGGATGTTTCGCGCACGCGGTTTTGTGGCCGAAGCCGAGTTTTCCGATCGCTTGCGGCCGCATCGAGTGAACCAGAACGTCGGCGTTCGCGATCAGCCGCCACAGTGCGTCTTTCGCGGCATCCTTTTTCAGATCGAGCACGAGCGAACGCTTGCCCCGATTGAGCCCCATGAACAAGGCCGCCATGCCCGGCGAGCGCGCCGGGCCGGTATGCCGCGGCGCATCGCCCTCCGGCGCCTCGATCTTGATCACGTCGGCGCCCATGTCGGCGAGCATTTGCGTCGCCAGCGGGCCGGCAACAACCGACGTCAGATCGAGAATGCGGATGCCGGCTAAAGGTCCAGCCATTTGGTATTCTCACGCAGGAAATGGAAATCAGCCGGATCGCGAAAATTCCGGCATCACTTCGCGCGCGAACAGGCGCATCGATTTCTGCGCCTCGGCGAAATCCAGCGTGCCGAAATTGATCTGCAGCGAGGCGTGCTCGAATTTACCGATCTTCTCCTCCAAACTGCGAATGATCGCTTTGATCTCGTCCGGCGTTCCGACCAGCGCGCCGCGCGCTTCGATCTGGTTCTCCAGGGTGAAATTCTTCATCCGGCCGATCGACTCGCTGTAGCCCTTGTAGTCCTTCGACGCGGTGCCTTGCGTCCATTCGCCCGCGGATTCGAACAACGCCACAAAATAATCCTCGAACTGCGGGCGAGGAATTCCGCGCGCCTGCCGCGCGTCCTCGTGGCAGAACATGTGGAACGCGACCATGACCTCGCCGTCACCGGGATGGCCGGCGTCGCGCCACGCCTTGCGATAGATCGGAATGAGGTCCTTCAGCGGCCCGATCGGTATCGACATCAGCGCATGGCCGGCGCGACCGGCGAATTCGAACGAATCCGCCGTACGGGTCGAGGCGATATAAAACTTCGGCCGCGGCTTCTGCGTCGGCCGCGGCAGCGAGGTGACGTCGTCGAAGGAATGAAATTGCCCGTGATGGCTGACGTTCTCCCGCGTCAGCAGCAGTTCGATCTGCTCCAACCCTTCGCGAAAGCGCGCTATCGATTCGTCGGGCGAAATGCGGAAACGGCGAAACTCGTGCGGCAGGAACGCGCGGGCGAAGCCGACGTCGAAGCGGCCCTGCGAGATGGCGTCGAGCATGGCGATCTCGCCGGCAAGTTTGAGCGGATTGTTGAACGCCGGCACCACCGCGCCGGTAACAAGCCGCATTTTGCTGGTGCGCTGCGCAGCCGCAGACAGAAACACGATCGGGTTCGGGCTATAGCCGCCGTAGCGCTCGAAATAGTGCTCGACCGACCGCGCGTGGGTATAGCCGAGCTCGTCCGCCTCCTCGGCCATGTCGAGGCACTCCCCGAAATACTCCGCGGCGGATTTGTCGGTCGGCCGGAAGTTGGGGAAAAATTGCACTCCGAACTGCATACGTTTGCCTTTTCACATCGGCGGCCGGCGGATCACGCCGCCGCTACCCCACCCTACGGCGAATGGACATGAACATCGAGGCCGCGCGCATTGACGATGTCGCGCACCTGATCGCTGCGCGTGCCGTGGGCACGCAGCACGTCGTCGATGTCGCGGTCAAGCTCGATCCCGCTGCGCTGCTCTCTCGGCTTAAGCTGTGCGCTCAAATAGGCGCCCTGCTCCCTGCCGAGCGCAACCATCTCGCTGCCGAACGGAAGCTGCACGCGCTCGTAGCGCGCCAGTCCGGCATCGAGATCGCCGCCGGCGTCGCGGATGGAATCGGCCAGACTCGCCGCGTCGATTGCCGCTTTCGTCGTGCCAGCGCCGACATGCGGCCGCGCCACGAAAGCGGCGTCGCCGACGAGGACGGCGCGGCCGAAAGTAAGACGCGTCGAATTCGAGGTCGTAGATCGGCTGAAAGAACGGCGTGGTGCGCGCGAAAATCTCCGCGATCTGCGGCGCCACCAGCGCCTGGGCTTCGCCCTTGATGCGTGCGATCACGCCGGGACGGATCAGCGGCGGCGGGATGCCGGCGCCGTGATGGCGGCCGGTTGCGTCGGTGCAGAGATCGGCCAGCGCCCGCGCATCGGCGGGCCGGTACCAGACGATATTGTAGGCGCGGCGACCGATCGCGGTGTCGTTGTCGCGCCCCGGCACCGGATAGGCGAGCAATTGCTCGCCTTCGGGCAGGCAGAACGTATACAGGTCGAAAATCTCGCGGCGGATTTCGGGCGGCACCAAGTCTTCGTCCAGCACCGCGCGCCAGGCCACATAGCCGGCATAAACCGGCTGCGCCTGCGGCAGGTATTGCTCGCGCACGCTTGAGCGAATGCCGTCTGCGCCGACCAACAAATCGCCGTGCTCGCGCGCACCGTCCGCGAAAAACGCGGTGACGCCGGTGCCGTCCTGCTCGACGCGGCGCAGATTTTTGCCGAGCCGATAGTTTTGCGCCGGCAGCGCGTCGCGCAGAGCGCGATAGAGTCGTGCCCAACCGCTCATGGTGCGCACGGTCGGTTGCGCGACAACGATCCGCCCGTCGCGATCGAGGCACACGACCTTGGGCACCTTGATGCCCATCGTTTCGTCGAAGGCGATGCCGGCGCGGCGCAGGATGGCAATGAGCTGCGGATGCGTGCCAAGCCCGACGCCGCGGCTCGCCAGCTCCTCTTCGTTGCGCTCGAAGATGACGGCGTCCCAGCCGGTGGAGCGCAGCAGGTGCGCCGCGATCAGCCCGCCGAGCGAGCCGCCGACGACGAGGGCGCGGGGCATTTATTCCCCTCCCCCACAAGGGGAGAGGGAGCCGAACGCCGAGCAAGCTGTCACGGCATCGCCCAGGACATGCCGTCGTGGCCGGGCTTGTAGTCCGTGTTGGTCGCCACCGGATTGCGGTTGATGAGCGGGCGGCCGTACATCGGGTTGGTCTGACTGCGCGTTTCGTGCTCGACCGTGAACAGCACTTCGCGCGTGTCGAGGTCGATCACGTCCTTGAAGCGGTATTCGTACTGGTTGCTCTCCGCGGTGACCAGCCCGAGGTCGAGGAGCCGCCGGTACGGACCGGAGAAATCGGCGAGGTAGATCTGCACGTGGTGCTTGTCGTAAGCGCGCTCCGGCGCATCGGTCTCGCGGAAATAAAAATACTGCTTCTCGCCGACCTGCACCCTCGCCTCCGGCCCGGCGCCGTTTTTGTGCACCTGCGACGGCGCGTGCACGATCTCGCGATAGAATCGCGCGATGCGCTCGGCCGTGCCGGGACGCACATCGAAGCGGATATAGGGCATGCCGAGCTGGATGCGGCCGAATCGCTCAGCGTCCGGCGTATGCACGTGGATGCGGTTGCCCCAGGGGCAGACGGTCTCCACGCAATCGTTGCTCTCGCGGAACTCGAACTTGGTGCCTTCGAGCTTCTTGCGCACCCCTGTGAGCCGATGCAGCAAGGCCTCGCGATCCGGCGAGACCAACCCGACCACGCCGCGCAGCACGTCGGGCGTGCCCATCGGCAGGTGAAACTGGCTCATGCCGACGTTGATCCACATGTTACCCGAGGCGGTGTTGAGAAACGGGTCGCGCGTATAGCCAAGCCCGGTGACATAATAATCCGTGCCGTGGTGCTGGTCGGTGATGCAAACGTTGACGTGTCCGATGCCGACAATGTTGCCGAGGTCCTCGGCGGCGCGGTCGTATTTTTTCTGTTGCATGGCGGGCTTCCTTCCTGATGGCCGAATATTAGACGCGCGCGGCGCCGCGCTCAACGGCTCTGCAAGGTTGTAGAATGGGTTGAGCATAGAACCCAAGCGGACGCCGCGAACGATACGCGCAAACTCACTCCGCTCGTCCATAACCGACACCTCTCGCCAGGGCGTGGAAGGCCTCCCTCAAAGCCGAATCGATGCGACGATGTGTCAGCTATGTCCCCGAACACCCGTCAATGATGTGTCCGGGCCATACACACGTCGCGGGCATGACGAGGCAGAGTTTATTGCCGTTACTGCGCCTCGATCCCGGCCTGCCGGATCACTTTGCCCCATTTGGCGCTCTCGGAGGCGATGAAGGCGCGGAACTGTTTGGGCGTGTCCGATTGCGCGACGATGCCGATGGCCTTGAAGCGCGCCACCGTTTCCGGCCGCTTGAGATCGGCGGCCAAGTTGGTGGCGATCTCCTCGATGATTGTCTTAGGCGTGCCGGCGCGGGCAAAGAGACCTTGCCAGGACTGCGCGACATAGCCGGGTACGGTTTCGCCGACCGTGGGCACGTTGGGCATGGCCGGATCGCGCGCATTGCCCAAGAGAGCGATGAGTTTCAGCTTGCCCGCCTGCACCAGCGGCATCGCGGGAGCAAGATCGGTGAATTCCATCGACACGTTGCCGCTCGCCACGTCGGTCAGTCCCGGGATTGAGCCTTTGTAGGGAATGTGCCGGATGTTGACAGCGGTCATGGTCTTGAACAGCTCGGCGAAAATCTGGTGCGGGGTGCCGATGCCGGCGGACGCATAGGTCAATGCATCCGGCTGAGCCTTGGCGAGCGCGATGAGTTCGGCAACCGAGTTCACATGCAGCGATGGACTAACCACCAGGCCGAATTGCGTAAGCCCGATGAGACAGATCGGATCGAAATCCTTGGCTAGATCGTAGGAGACCGACTTTTTCAGATACGGCAGCAAGGTAATGACGCTCGGCGCATGCAGAAGCGTATAGCCGTCGGGTACGGCACGCGCCGCATAGGCGATACCGATTTCGCCGCCCGCCCCCGAGCGGTTCTCGACGACGAAAGTGCCATGCAGCGTCCGCTGCAACACGTCGGCTTCATAGCGGGCCAGAATGTCGGTCGAGCCGCCCGGCGTGAACGGCACCACGATCGTCACCGGGCGGCTCGGATAATCGCCGGCGGCGATGGCGCTCAACGGCAGCAAACCGAAAAGCGCGCATGCCAACACGGTTGCGCGCGCGGCGCCCCTGCCAACTATTGTCATTGTTTTCCTCCCGACGCCGGTGACATTGGTCCAACCTTAATCGATCCAACCTTAAGAGCATACAATCTCTTGTTTGTCGGCACGAAGGGGACAACGTGCATCTGGCCTTGAAAAGACAAAAATGACATTTTGGTCACCGCGTTGACGAGTGGGACAAGATCGAGCGTCTCGCAGTCGAGCGGGCGCGATTGAGCGCGGCCCGGCCTAAAGCGACAAGAGGCGGCTGCGAAGGTCCTGATCGTCGCGTAGTTCGGCGGCCGGGCCGGTATAGCGGATCGTGCCTTTTTCGAGGACGTAGACGCGGTCGGCGAGCGCCAGCGAGAAATCGACGCCCTGTTCGGCCAGTAGGATCGTCACGCCCTGCTTTTTCAACGCGCGGACATTGTGGAGCAGCGTCTCGACGACGAGAGGCGCCAGCCCCTCGGACGGCTCGTCGAGCAGCAAGAGCTCGGGGTTGCCCATCAGCGTGCGCGCGATAGTCAACATCTGTTGTTCGCCGCCTGAGAGAAACCCGCCGCGTCGGTCGCGCAATTCGCGCAATACCGGGAATAACTCGTAGACCGCGGCGATCGTCCAGTTGCCGCCGCGCCGCGCCGCACGCGTCGCGACATCGAGGTTTTCCCATACCGTCAGCTCGGCGAAGATGCGACGGTCCTCCGGCACGAAGCCGATGCCGGCGCGCGCCACGCGGTGCGGCGACCAGCCGGCGATATTGGTGCCCTTCCACAGGATGCGGCCGCCGGTCGGCGGCAAGAAGCCCATCACCGAACGCATCGTCGTCGTCTTGCCGACTCCGTTGCGGCCCAACAGACACACGCATTCGCCGGCCTCTACTCGCAGGGAAATGCCGAACAGCACACGCGACAGGCCGTACGCGGCGTACAACTCCTCGATCGCGAGCAGCGGCGGCTGGGCTGTCATTGTCATTGCGCGTGCGTGAGCCCGTGCCCCAGATAGACCCGCCGTACTTCAGGATCAGCGCGCACTTCCTCGGGCCGCCCCTCGGCGATAATACGGCCCTGGTGCAGCACGGCGATTTTTTGCGCGATCGAGAACACGACTTCCATGTCGTGCTCGGTAAAAAGCAGGGTCAGCTCGCGTTCGGCGGCAATGCGCTCCAACAGCCGGATCGTCTCATGCGTCTCGGTCGCCGACATGCCGGCGGTCGGCTCGTCGAGCAGCAGCACGGCGGGGCCGCTCGCCAGTGCCAGGCCCAATTCAAGCTGCTTCTGGTTGCCGTAGCTCAAGGTGCCGGCGACCGTGCCTTCCTGACCGGCCAGCCCAATCGAGGCAAGCAGGTCGCCAGTTTCGTCGCGGTAAAGCGTATCGGCGCGGGTCCAGAAATTGCGGCCGCGGCCATAGTGCACGAGAAAGGCCGCCTGCAGGTTCTCGAACACCGTCAATTGGGGAAAGATGTTGGTGCGCTGGAACGAACGCCCGATCCCCATGCGGCAGATCCGGTGCGGCGGCGCGCCGGTGATGTCGCGGCCGTCGAGCCGCACCATACCAGTGTCGGGCCGCAGATGGCCGGTGATCAGATTGAACAGTGTCGATTTGCCTGCGCCGTTAGGACCGATTATCGCGGCGATCTGCCTCGTATCGACGGTCAGGCTGACGCTCGAGACCGCGCGAAATCCGCCGAACGACTTGGAAATGTCGGAGACTTCAAGCATTGCGCAGCCGCTTCAGGCGCTGCCACAATAGATCGAGGCCGCCGACGATGCCGCCAGGAAAGCCGAACAACAATACGAGCAGGATGGCGCCGAGCACGAACGACCAGTATTGCGTGTAGTCAGTGATCTCCTGATTGAGCCAGACCAGCGCCGCGGCGCCGACCGGCGGTCCCCAGAAATAGCCTGCGCCGCCGAGGATGGTCATGATGAGGATCTCGGCGGATTTCGACCAGAACACATAATCGGCGAAGACGCCGCGGCTGAAGATCCCGTAGAGCGCGCCGGCCAGCCCGGCGAACCCGCCCGCCACGACAAAAGCAGCGAGCTGATAGAGACGCACGTTGACGCCGAGAAAGGCGGCTCGCTCGGGGTTGTCGCGGATCGTCGTCAAGACCCGGCCGAACGGCGAGCGGATGACGCGGTGCACGATTGCAAGCGACACCGCCACCAAGACCAGCGTCAGCAGGTAGAAGCGGGCGCCGATCGCCAGATCGCCAAAGCCGGGGATCGCCGTCATCCAGTCAAGATGGGGGTAGGGGATTTCCGGCAGGCCCTGGTCGCCGCCGGTGACGTCGTTCCATTTATAGGCGATCGCCCAGACGATCTGCGAAAACGCGAGCGTCAGCATCGCAAAATAAAGCTTGATGAGGCGCACGCAGAAATAGCCGGAGATCAGCGCGAACAGCGCGGCGCCGAGCCCTGCGGCGGGAAACGCCAGGCTGAACGGCACCCCGTACGTCTTCATGAGGATGCCGCAGACATAGGCGCCGACCCCGAAGTACGCGACATGGCCGAACGAGACGAGGCCGGTCGTACCGAGCAACAAGTTAAGGCTGACGGCGAACAACGCGTCGATGACGATCTGCGCCGCGAGGAACGTGTCGTAACGCGAGCCGATCCACGGCACCGTTGCCATGATGATAAAGACGACCAGGGTCCATGGGATGCGGCCAGAGAAGACGCGGCGCCGCAGCGCAGTCGTGGCGGCGGCGCGGCGCCGTAGCACCGCTGTGGCGGCGGCGACGGTCATAGCGGCCGCCCGAACAGGCCCCAGGGCCGCACGATGAGGATGACGGCCATCAGCGCGAACACCGAAAACAGCGAAAAGCCGGGGAAGATCAGGATACCGAATGACAGCACCTGGCCATAGATGACCGAACCCCAGAACGTCCCCCACAACGACCCCATCCCGCCAATCACCACGACGATGAAGGCCTGCACGATGATCAGCACGTCCATTCCCGGCACGATGCTTTCGATCGGCGTCACCAGCGCGCCGGACAATCCGGCGAGAAACGCGCTCAAGGCGAACATCGCGGTATAGATCATGGCAACATTGGCGCCGAGAGCGTCGAGCATCTCGCGGTCCATCTGCGCCGCCCGCACCATCCGTCCGGCGCCGGTGCGGTTGAGCACCAGCCAAAGGGTAAAGGCGATCGCCGGACCGATCGCGATAATGAACAGGGTGTAGAGCGGCTGCGTCGTTCCGAAAATTTGTACGCTGCCGGCGAGCGTCGGCGGGGCCGATACCGAAAGCTGGTCGGTACCCCATATGAACTTCGCGGCATCGTCGAGGATCAGCACCAGTCCATAGGTGAACAAGAGCTGGTAGAGTTCTTCGCGGCCATAGAGCGAACGGAAGAACAGCCGCTCAGTCAGCGCTCCCAGGATGCCGACGCAGACCGCCGCGAACAGCACCGCCAGCCAAAATCCACCGCCCGTCGGGTGCAGCCACTGCACCGCCTGCCAGGCCAGATAAGCGCCGACCATGTAGAAGGAACCGTGCGCGAAATTGATGACGCGCATGACCCCGAACACCAGCGACAGTCCCGAGGCGATCAGGAACAGAAACATAGCGGTGGTCAGGCCACCCATGAACTGGCTGAACAGAAAGGATGCCGACACCGCTTATCCGTCTTTTGCGAGGAGAGCGCCGCTCGCGCCCTTCGGCTGACCGCGAGCGGCGCGTCTTTGCTGCCCGGCCCCTAGTTCGTTGCCGGGAACGACTTTGGCAGCATTTCCGGATTCTTGATGATCGCAAACGGATAGGCCGCTTCCTTGACCATTTGACCCCAATATTCCGGGGCGAAGGTCTCGTGCGACTTGACGCTGAAGGTGCGCTCGCCCACCGGCGTGTTCCAGGTCAAGCCGACCAGCGCCTTGGAAACCGCGTCCGAATTGGTGCTGCCGGCTTTTTTGATGCCCGCGGCCAGCGCGTAGATCGATTGGTAGCCGACAATCGACCAGCCCGAGGCATATTGCGCGTGGGTGAACTTCTTTAGATCCTCGATGAACGTCTTATGGGCCGGCGGCTCGTTGCTGCCCCACAGCACCGGGTCGTAGCTGTCGCCGATGATTCCGTACGGATAGTCGCTACCCAAGGCCAGCGCTTCGTCGGGCGTGCCGACCTCCGCGCCGTCAACCATCCGGTTTTTGATCGCCTTGAAATAGCCGCGCGGCGTCGCCTCCTTGGTGAAGGTGACAAAATCGCCGGCAAACAGCGAGCAATAGACCGCATCCGGCTTCTTGCCCATCTGCGCAGTGATGAAGGCCGTGAAGTCGGGCTCTCCGAGTTTCGGCCATTGCTGATCGACGATCTGAATGTCGGGGCGGATCTTTTTCAGCGCTGCGATGAAGGCGGCGATCGAAGTCCCGGCCATAGGCGTAATCGGGGGCGATGGTGGCGACGGTTTTGACGTCCTTCCACTTTGCCATCAAGGTCGCGCCCGCCAACCCTTCGACATCGGTGTTTGAGGACACCCTGAAGATGTACGGATGAATGTGCTGGGCATCAGTCAGCACGGTACTTTTGGAGGTCGGGGCGATGAAGACGATCTTGTTTTCCTTGGCAACCGTCGACACCGCCGGCGCCTCGGCCGAGGTCAGGGTCCCGACCAGAAAATCCACGCCATTTTTGATGATCAGTTCGCGCGACAGACGGACAGCCTCATCAGCGTTGGCCTTACTGTCACGCGCCAGTATTTCGAGCTTCCTGCCGAGAACGCCGCCTTTGGCATTGATCTCGGCGACCGCCATCTGGGCCCCAGCCAGAACCGGCTTGCCATAGACTGCCGTTGGACCGGAGAGCGGGATTGGAAAGCCGATCTTGATCGTGTCCGTTGCGCTGGCCGCAAGCGGCCATGACAACAAAAGCGTGCTGGCGAGTGCCAGTCCGTAACGGTGAAACATGCGCTACCTCCCAAGTTTGTGCCCGGCATCGGGGCACCAATTCTTGGCTGACGCGCGCAATAGTGCGCGCGGCGCGCCCTGCCGGCTGTTGTCAGCCAGCAGGACCACCGTTTAAGGGAATCTGCGTCGAGTTCAGCCGCAAGATTGTCATCGCCGCCTGCTCTTTTCCTGTTCTCAATGGCCGTTGCCAGCCTTGCACGAATTGGAGATCAGCCATGCGAATGCTGCAGGCTATGCTTCTCGAACGTCTTCGGTCAAGACCGATCCTTTCCGGGTCGCTGCGGCAAAAGTTACCGGCAACGATTTCCATGTAAATCAACCCCTTCGAAACCCGTCGATGGTCAAGCGCCCGCCGGCGAGGTGATCGAATAACCACGGTATTTGTTGGACTGAATTCGGTCGCGATTGGCCTCGGCGGACTGCGAGATCGCTCCGAGGAATGTTCGGTTTTGAAATAAGAACGGACATTGAGCAATCCTCACGCGTCACCCTCAGCTTAAGAATACATACCCTCTCTGTTGCACTTTCAGCCTGCGAAGCGTCGGCATTTTTTGATCCTGTCAGCAAGACCGTATGTCCTTCCCTACGTGAGGCAACTCGCCCTCGATGCGATGGCGAGTGTTACCCGGATCGGCCGGGCAGCGGCGAAGTTCTCGGCAATGGCTTGCTCATAACTCGGGCGCAAAAAAACGCGTCGCGAGAACGGATGCGTGCGCGCGTCGCAATGACAGCGGCGCATCGCTCCCTCACCCTTTTGCGCTTGTGGCTCGCGCGGCTAACTGCGAAAGTTTCGTGACGGCGGCAGGCCACAAACGTCGGCCCAGGAGAGAACAACCATGCACGAAGTCACCGGCGACCATTGGCACGAACCGGAGGGGCTGAAGAACGCTGGCTACGGCGCCTGGAAGCGGCCGAACACGCCCTATGACGATTTCATGGAAGAGCAGGGCGTGCCGATCTTCCGCGGCATCGGCGTGCGCCGCGTGCAGGACATGCCGCTCAAACCCTGGCCGCGCATGGGCGGCCGCGGCACCTTCATCCAGCTCTACGGCACCGAGGGCAAATGGGGCTGCTACGTGGTCGAAGTGCCGGCCGCCGGCGCGCTCAATCCCGAAAAGCACATGTACGAAGAGATCATGGTCGTGGTCGAAGGCCGCGGCACCACCGAAATCTGGGCCGACGGCCAGGCCAAGCCGCACACGTTCGAGTGGCAGCGCGGCTCGATGTTCTCGATCCCGCTCAACACCAATCACCGCATCGTCAACGCGGCGTCGAGCCCGGCGCTGATTCTGGTCGCCTCCACGGCGCCGAACGTGATGAACATCTTCCGCGACCGCGACTGGATCTTCAATTGCCCGATCGCGTTCCCCTCGCGCTTCGACGGAGCTGCGGATTTCTTCAAGGCCAAGGACGACATCGTGCCCGATCCGCTGCGCGGGCTGGCGCTGCGCAAGAGCAATTTCATCCCCGACATCATGAACGCCGATCTTTATCTCGATAACCGCCGCTCGCCCGGCTACACGCGCGTCGAGCCCGGCATGGCCAACAACGTGTTCTACGGCTTCGTCGGCGAGCACAAGACCGGCCGCTATTCCAAGGCGCACGCGCACATGTCGGCCGCCGTGCTCGTCTGTCTGAAAGGCAAGGGCTACACCTACACTTGGCCGCGCAGCGACGGCATGACGCCGTGGAAGGACGGCAAGACCAAAAACATCTACCGGCAGGATTACGAGCCGGTCGGCCTCGTCACCGCCGCGCCTTATGGCGGCGACTGGTTCCACGCCCATTTCGGCATCATCGAAGGAGCCGCTGCGGCTGATCGGCTGGTACGGCCCCAACAATCATCGCAAGGACAAGCCCGGCGTGCCCGGCGAGAAGGATACCGACGAGGGCGCCATCGACGTGACCGAGGGCGGCACCGCCATTCCGTACTGGCTGGAGGACCCGTTCCTGCGCAAGGAATACGAGGAGACGCTCAAGCGCGAAGGCGTCAAATCGCAGATGGGCGAGGAGCTTTACCGCGCGCCCGCCGGCGCTCGCGAACCGGCGAAAGTGTAGCCCGCATCGTGCGACACAGCCGAACCGCATGGCGCCTCACCTCCGCTCATTCCCCCGCCAACGGGAAACCAGAAGCCGCCTGCTGGGATATTTCCGCAGCTGGGTCCCCGCTTACGGGGTAGCTCATCGCGCGTTGGCGCAGCGGGGACTCCTCGCAGGGACGAGCGGCGTGTTGTTCGCGCTGTCTTTGTTCCCGCTTGGAAACCATCCAGCTCGTGCGCAGGATGCCGCGTCGTTCTACTCCGGCAAGACCCTGAACATCATCGTCGGCCTGCCGCCGGGCGGCAGCGCCGACGCCTATGCGCGGCTGGTGCAGCGCCACCTGCCCGCCCATCTGCCGGGCGCGCCATCGATCATGGTGCAGAACGTGCCCGGCGCCGGCGGCATGAAGTCCGTGGCGTATCTTTATTCCTTGCCGGCCGACGGCACCGCTATGGCGACGTTCAGCTCCGGCCTGCTCACCGAGGCCATCACCTCGCCCGATCGCATCAAGATCGATTTCCGCCGGAAAGCTGGATCGGCAATGTCAGCGAGGACGCGCGCATCTGCTATCTCTGGCACACGACCGGCGTGCGCAACTGGCAGGATCTGCTGGCGCGCCAACGGTCGTGTTCTCCGCCTCGGCCCCCGGCACCGCGGGCTTTGTCGATGCCGCCATGCTGCGCGAACTGTTCGGCGTGCATCTCAAGCAGGTCAACGGCTACCGCGGCAGCGCCGAGATGCGGCTTGCGGTCGAGAAGGGCGAGGTCGACGGCAGTTGCGGCGGCTGGACCGCGACACGCCGGACGACTGGCTGCGCGACGGCAAGATCAACGTCGTCGTGCGGCTGTCGCCGACGCTGCTGCCCGGCATGGACAAGCGCGTTCCCTTCGCCGGCGATCTTCTCGAAGAACCCGCGCGAGCGCGCGATCTTCAATTTCCTCATGGCGCCGGAAAAACTCGGCCGGCTGTTCATGGTGTCGGGCCGCGTGCCGGCCGAGCGCGTCGCCGCGCTGCGCCGCGCCTTCGACGCCATGGTCGCCGATCCGGCCTTCCTGCAGCGACGCCGCAAAGCTCCGCCTCACCGTGACGCCGATGAGCGGCGACGACGTGGCGCGCGATGTCGCCGCACTCTACGCCACGCCGGCCGATCTGGTGGCGAAGGCCAAGGCGATCGCGGGAGAATAGCGGCGTAATGCACCACGATCGTGGTGGCGCCCATGCCCTCGCTGCTGCACGAGATCGAACAGCAAGGCGGCGTTGGTACGGATCGAGCCGCACGCAGCCGTGCGAAACCGGCCGGCCGAGATAGGCGGTCTCGTAGGTGCCGTGAATGGCGATGCCGCCATGGAAGAAGATCGAGTGCGGCATCGGCGAATTATCGTATTTGCGCGAGAACCAGCGCACCGCCAGCCGCTGCGGATGAAAGATGCCGGCCGGCGTCGGCAGCCGCGCCGGCCGGTCGACACCCGCCAGTTGTAACGCGGCATAGCCGTCGACGATGACTTCCATCGTCTGCGACGAGCGGTTGATCTGCACGAGGATTTCGGCGTTGGCACGGTCGGCCGCGGACAAGAAGACGAACAGCGCGGCCAGTCGCGCACGCGCAAAGCAAGCGACGCATCGTAAACCCCGGAATATTCCCTCACCGTGCCCGTCACACGCATTTGCGGCAAGACGTTGTGCTTGTAAAGCGAACAACACAACGACAGTTAATCGCAGCCGGAATGAATTCGTGCATCAAATGCGGATGTCGCCAAGGTGCGCGCAACGTTGCGATCGCCCCGCACTGACGGTTGCGGCAACGTGCTACACAATACAACGGCGACGGCCATGAACTTGCCGAAACGCATTGGTTAAGATCCTGCGATGCAATCGTTCGATCTGTTCAGCATCGGCCACTCCAACATTGCGGCCGAACGCTTCGTCGGCATGCTGCGCGGCGCCGGCGTGGACGCCATTGCGGACGTGCGCTCGACGCCGCTCTCGCGCCGCTTTCCCTGGTTCTCCGGCAAAACCCTTGCGCCGCGCTTGCAGCAGGAAGGCATGCTCTATGCGCCGTTCGGCGACGCGCTCGGCGGCCGCCCGCGCCATCGCCGATCTCTATTGCGACGGCGTCGCCGATTACGAGGCGATGGCGAAGCGGCCGGAATTCTGCGCCGGCCTCGACCGATTGCTGCAGCTCGCGGCGCGGCAGCGCGTCTGCCTGATGTGCGCGGAACGCGAGCCGCTCGATTGCCATCGCTGCCTGTTGGTGGCGCGCGCGCTCGCCGAGCGCGGGTTACCGTCGGCCACATTCTGCATGACGGCACCATCGAGCCGCACGCGGCGACCGAAGAGCGGCTGTTGGCGTTGAGCGGGCCGGACGCCGATCTGTTCGTAACTGGACAGGGCGAGCGGCTTGCGGCAGCGTATCGCCGCCGCGCCCGCGCGGTTGCGTATCGGGCAAGACCGTTTCCAAGACCATGTCCATGGGGGCGAATGCCGGAGCGGAGAAACGATGATGTCCGCACTTGATTCGCTTTTGTTTGATCGCCGTTTGCCGCCGGAATCGGTCCGGCGCTGGCGCAGGATGCCGATCACGCCGACCACGCGAGCCGCGAGCACGATCGATACGACGCCGCCAGGCTCGCTCAACCCCAAGCCGCTGCCGCCGCTTGCCGATCCCAATTCCCCGAAGATGCCGGCGAAGGAGCTGTTCGCCCGCAAGCTGACGCCGCTGCCGGGACCGGCGCGCGCAATCGGCGTCCTATGCGGACGGCTGCATGGCCGGCGCGGTCGCGCTGCCGATCACCGGGCCGACCTGGCAGGTCATGCGGCTGTCGCGCAACCGCAACTGGGGTAATCCGGAACTCATCACAGTTCATCGAGCGGCTCGGCGCGAACGCCAAGAAGGTCGGCTGGAACGGCCTTTTGATCGGCGACATGGCGCAGCCGCGCGGCGGCCCGATGATCAGCGGCCATGCCAGCCATCAGATCGGACTCGATGTCGATATCTGGTTCACGCCGATGCCCGACCACGTGCTGACGCGCGAGGAGCGCGAGATGGATGGCGCCGTCAACATGGTCGCGCCGGACGGGCTCGACGTCGATCACAAGGTGTGGACGCCGGCGCGCACGGCGCTGGTGAAAGCCGCCGCGGAAGACCCGCAAGGTCGTCGCGCATCTTCGTCAACGCGGCGATCAAAAAGGAAATGTGCAGCGAGGCCGGAACGGACCGCGCCTGGCTCGCCAAGGTGCGGCCGTGGTGGGGACACGCCGAGCACTTCCACGTCCGCCTCGTCTGTCCGCCCGACAGCCCGCAATGCAAGGAGCAGCCGCCGGTGCCGCCGGGCGACGGCTGCGGCCACGCGCTCGATTACTGGTTCAGGCCGTCCATTCTGCATCCGCCGCCGCCGAAAGTGCCGGGGAAGCCGAGGCGGGCGATGACGCTTGCCGGCCTGCCGCCGGCGTGCCGCGCGGTGGTGAAGGCGCCTTGATGGTTCCAGAGCATGATCCGGACAAAGCCTGCCCTCGGACCTTGATCCGAGGGTTGAGGCCGGTTCTCCGATCAGATCATGCTCCAACGCCTAGAGGTCGGGCGTCCCAAACAAGGCGCTTTGCAGCGCCGCCGCGATAAATGTCAGCGCGCAAGCAAAAATGAGAATCAGCGCGGCGAAGCCTGGCGACCTCTCCTGCGGCGATTTCATCATGAGCGGCAAGCCGGCGACCAGGATATAAGCGCCGTAGAAGCCGGTCAGCATGAGAAAGCGCAAGCCCGGCAGCAGCGAGAAAAATCCCGGAGAGCCACACCGGCGTGTAAGAGTAGACCGCGAGCATGAACGCTTTGGCAAAACTCCTGCGGCCGCCGAAGAGCGGCGCCGCGATGTTGATGATCAGCGCGAGCAGCAGCACGAGCACAATGGACTCCAGGTAGCCGAAGATGGCGCCGAAGATACCGGCCAACAGCGGCGCGCGCACCGGACCTACGCGCGGCACGATAACGCCGATGATGCAGACGCCGACGAATCCGGAAACTGGCGGAACGAGCGCCAGCGGCGCGACGTAGCGGAACAGCAAATCGGCGACGTCGCCTGCCTCCTTTTCGATCCGCTCCCATCCGGCCGGCGGATCGATGAGGATCGCTGGTGCGCGCAGGACCGGTTCATGTCGGCGACTTTTGCTAAGCCGCGGCGCGGATCATGGCTGCGCCCTTTTCCGCAATCATCATGGTCGGCGCATTGGTGTTGCCGGAGGTGATCGTCGGCATCACCGAAGCATCGACGACGCGCAGCCGCTCGATGCCGGCGACGCGCAGGCGCTCGTCGACCACCATCAGTGGATCGCTGGCAAGCCCCATTTTGGCGGTGCCGACAGGATGAAAGATGGTCGTGCCGATATCGCCGGCGGCCTTTTGCAGCGCCTGCTCGTCGTCGCGCACTTGCGCGCCCGGCAGATATTCGTCGGGATGGTAAGGCGCCAGCGCCGGCTGCGCCGCGATGCGGCGCGTCAGCCGAATGGCGCTTACAGCGATGCGGCGATCCTGGTCGGTTGTCAGATAATTCGGTTTGATGACCGGCGCGTCAGACGGCTCACGCGAACGCAGCCGCACGACGCCGCGGCTCGTCGGCCGCACATTGGCGACGCTCGCCGTGAAGGCGGGGAATTTGTGCAGCGGCGTCGCCGAAGCGATCGAGCGACAGCGGCTGCACGTGGTACTGCAGGTTGGCGCGCTCCTGATCGGGATCGGAGCGGGTGAACAGGCCGAGCTGCGACGGCGCCATGGTCAGCGGGCCGCGCCGGAACAGCGCATATTCGGCGAACATGCGCGGGAAAGCCGAACGGCGCGTAATAGCGCTCGTTGAGCGTGGCGATGCCGTCGACTTTGTAGATCAGCCGCAGCTGCAGATGATCCTGCAGATTGGCGCCTACGCCCGGCCGGTCGAGCACGACGGGAATGCCACGCTCGCGCAGATGGTCCGCCGGACCGATGCCGGACAGCAGCATGATCTGCGGCGAACCGATCGCGCCGGCGGCGAGAATCACTTCGCCGCGACAGCGCGCGAAGCGCGTTTCGCCATCCTTGCGCCAGCGCACGCCGACGGCGCGTTTTTGCTCGAACACGATGCCTTCGACCAGGCAGCCGGTCTCGAGACGCAGGTTGCCGCGATCGAGTGCCGGCTTGAGAAATGCGCTCGCCGCCGACCAGCGCCGCCCGCGTTTCTGGTTCACATGAAAGGCGCAGCAGCCCTCGTTGTCGCCGGTATTGAAATCGGCGATGGATTTGATGCCGGCCTGTTCGGCCGCTTGGCGGAACGCGTCGAGCAGCGCCCACTGCACGCGCGGCGGCTCGATGCGCAATTCGCCGCCCGCTCCGTGCTTGTCGCTTTCACCGAGGAAATGATTTTCGTGTCGCTTGAAATAGGGCAGCACGTCGTCCCAGCCCCAGCCCGATAGTCCGAGCTGACGCCAATGATCGTAATCGGCCGCCTGCCCGCGCATGTAGATCATGGCGTTGATCGAGGACGAGCCGCCGATCACCTTGCCGCGCGGATAGTTGAGGACGCGGCCGTTGAGGCCCTGCCTCGGGCTCGGTCTTGAAACACCAGTCCGAGCGCGGATTGCCGATGGCGAACAGATAACCGACCGGAATATGGAACCAGATCCAATTGTCGCGGTCCGCCGGCTTCGAGCACGAGCACGCGCCGGCCGGAATCGGCCGAAAGCCGGTTGGCCAGAAGACAGCCGGCCGAGCCCGCGCCGACGATCACGTAGTCGTATTCGCCTTCGATCGGCTTCGCCTCGGCCATCCCTCCCCTCGCTTCCTTCTCATCCGCCTCGAGATGATAGCACGTCGCGACCTGCAGAAGGTCAAGCCGTCGCCGTCCCGCGCGGACTTCGCGCCCGGCGAAGCCTGACATGAATAATCACGTGTTGTCCGGCGAAACCGCGGCGGACTATGATTCGCGATGGACTTTTCTTCGCCGCCGCCGGTCAAACATGCAACTGCGCTGGGCGTGCTGTGCGGCGCCGGCTCGGCTCTGTTCTGGGCCCTCGGCTTTGTCGCCGCGCGGCACGGCGTCCTGATCGGCATGTCGCCGCTGGTGCTGGCGCTGCACCGCTTCGTCTGGCCGGGCTTGGCGCTCCTTCCGGTCGTCGCCGCGAACGGCTTTGCGCGATCTCGGCGGCCTGGGCTGGCGCCGCGGCATCGCGATCACGGCGTTCGGCGGACTGCCGCTCGCGCTGTGGAGCTACATCGGCTACGTGTACGTGCCGCTCGGCCACGGCAGCATCATTCAACCTTCCTGCGCCGCGGTCGGCGGACTCGATCCTGGCGCGGCTTGTCGCTCAAGGAGCCGCTGCCGCCGCGCCGCATCGCCGGCGCCGCTGACCATCGTTCTCGGCCTCGCCGTGATCGGCGCCGAGGCGTTGCGGACGATGGGCTCGGCAGGGGCTCCTCGGCGATCTCTTGTTCGTCGCCGCCGGCAGCTCGTTTGCGATTTTCGGCATGCTGCTGCGACTGTGGCGGATTCCGCCGATGCAGCGCGGCCGCGGTCACCAGCGTGCTGTCGCTCGTCGGCCTGCCGATACTGCTTCTTCGCCTACGGCAATTTTCTCGCCGCCGGCTTCTATGAGAATTTGCTGCAGGCGGTGGTGCAAGGCGTATTTGCCGGCCCGGCGGCGATCTATCTGTTCACCCGCGCGGTGATCCTGCTGGGGGCCGGACGGGCGGCGCTCTATCCGTCGCTGGTGCCGCCGTTCTCGCTGTTGATCGGATTTCTGACGCTCGGCGAAGTGCCGAGCGTCTCGCAGCTCGTCGGGCTTGCGATCGTCGTCGCCGGCTTCCGGCTGACGCAGACCAGCTAATTTTCCGGCCCCGCATATTTGCCGGCCGTGTGCGGAAACATCGATTTGACGATCTTGAAGCGCGAGATATCGACGGTGGCGTCCATGTGCAGAAAAATCGCGGCGTCGCGGAAAATCTTTTCCACGCCGAAATCGAGCATGACGCCGTTGCCGCCGTGCAGTTCGAGCGCGTGCTGCGCCACTTTGAGGATTTCCTCCGAGGCGAACACTTTGGCCATGTTGCACAACGTGTCGGCGTCCGGCGCATTGTCGTCGACGGCTTGCGATGCGCGCTGCGAGAAGCGCGCGCACCGCCTCGATCCGCGTCGCCATGTCGGCAAGCCGCAGCGCCACCGCCTGATGCTTGATCAGGATGCGCCCGCCCTGCACGTAGTTCTGCACATAGTCGGCAGGTGACCTCGAAGGCGCGCACGCCGACGCCGAGATTTTTCGCCGCCTGGATGATCTTTCCCGGCCGGAAATAGACCGCGGCCTTGCCGAGCGCGTCGCCCTCGACCAGCAGATGATCGGCCGGCACGCGCATGTCCTCGAACACGAGTTCGCCGTTGTTCATGAAGCGGCAGCCGATGGTCTCGTTGCAGCGCGCGATGGTCAGCCCCGGCGTGCCGCGCGGCACCAGAAAGCTCGACGTGCCCTGCAGCATGCCGACTTGCGGATTGGTGTTGGCGTAGACCACGAACAGGCCGGCGTCGTAGCCGTTGGAGATGAATTGCTTGCGGCCGTTGATCACCCATTCGCCGTTCTTCTTCACCGCGCGCGTCTGCATGGCGGCTTCCGGCACGTTATAGGGCAGCCAGCGGTCCGAGGCGCCGCGCGGCTCGGTGAGGCAATGCGCGAGCAGAAATTGCGGATCGTCGATGAGCCGCTTGAACCATTTTTCCTGCAAATGGCGCGGCGCCAGATTGCGCAACAGCACCGCGACTTTCCAGTTCTGCACCAGCTTGTCGGCGAGGCCGGAATCGCCGCGCGCGATTTCTTCGGCGATCAGCGCGAAGGTCTGCACCTCGCTCGCCCGGTCAAGCTCGATGCCGCCGAATTCTTCCGGCACGCCGAGCGTGCGGATGCCGACCTTTTCGGCGCCTTGCAGGATTTCCGGCGGCAGCCGGTCTTCCGGAGTCATCGACCATTCGCGCTGCCAATTGCCGCGAATGAACGGAATGACGACCTCGTCGACGAAATCGCGGCAGCTCTGCCGCATCAGCCGCTGTTCTTCGGAGAGATCGGTGGACATTGAAGTTCCCCCTGCCTCGTCATGCCCGGCGTCAGGGAGTTACGCCGCCTTGCGGTTGGCCAAGAAATCGCCCATGCGGTCGAGCGCTTTGCAAAATATTTTCGGTCGAGTTGGCGTAGGACACGCGCATATAGCCTTCGCCGAGGATGCCGAAATCGGGACCGCCGATCAGCGCCACGCCGGCATCGTCGAGGAGCGCGTTGGCGAGCGGCTTTGCCTTCCAGCCGGTGCGCTTGACGTTGGGGAACGCGTAGAACGCGCCCTTCGGCGTGGCGCAGGAAATGCCGGGCAGCTTGTTCAAGCCGGCGACGACGATTTTGCGCCGTTTATCGAACTCGGCGACCATCCTGGCCGGTTCGTCCTGCGGGCCGGTGAGCGCGGCAAGCCCGGCATATTGCGTGGCGGCATTGACGCAGGAATAAAGGTTCACCGCGAGTTTGCGCGCGTAATCGTAAAGCTTCCGCGGCCACACCGCATAGCCGAGCCGCCAGCCGGTCATCGCGTAGGTCTTCGACCAGCCGTTGAGCAGAATGAGGCGGTCGCGGATCGACGGATACGACAACAGGCACACATGGGTCTCGCCGTCATAGACCATGTGATCGTAAATCTCGTCCGACATCACGGCGACGTCGGGAAATTTTTCCAATCCGGCGACGAGCTTGTCGACTTCCGATTTCGGCGTCACGCCGCCGGTCGGATTGGCGGGCGAATTGAGAATGAGAAGCCGGGTCTGCGGCGTGATCAGCTTGAGCGTTTCCTCGGCGGAGAAGGCAAAATTGTTCTCCTCGCGGATCGGCACCGGAATCGGCCGCGCGCCGGTGTATTCGATCATCGAGCGGTAGATGGGAAAGCCGGGATCGGGATAGAGAATATCGGCGCCCGGCTCGCCGAACATCAGGATCGACATGTACATGGTCGGCTTGCCGCCCGGCATGATCATCACTTCGTCGGGCGACACGTTGACCTTGAAGCGGTTTGTCGAGGTCGGCAGCGACCGCTTCGCGTAACGGCAGGATGCCGACCGCCGGCGTGTAGCCGTGATGGCCGTCGCGCAACGCCTTCACCGCCGCCTCGACGATGAAATCCGGCGTGCGGAAATCGGGCTGGCCGATGCCGAGATTGATGATGTCGCGGCCCTGTGCCGCGAGCTGCGTCGCGCGCGCGAGCACCGCAAAAGCGTTCTCCTCGCCGATGCGATCGAAGGCGGCGACGGTTCTTCAGCATGGCAGTTCCCCCGGCGTTTCACTAACGGCCGGCAATTCAGCCCAACCGCCGCTCAAATGCAAACGTCAGATCGTCCGGTCGATTGCATGGCGAGGAAAGCGAGGAGCCCCGGAACATGTCCGGGGCTCCTGAGCACGACAAAGATCGACGGGCTGGAACGGCTCAGTAGCCCCGGCCCAGGTCGAATGCGGCGCCGGATTGAACCTGTTCTGCGCTGCCGCTGCGGGCCACCGGATTCGGATAGGTGCCGACCTGATTGCCCGCGCCTTGATAGTTGTACAGGCCCTGATTGGATGGCTGCCAATGCTGCCGCTGCGCAAAGGCTGGCGTCGCGAGCATCGCGATGCCGAGAGCCGACAGAACCAGCTTGGTGTTGAGACGATCTTCATTGTTGCGATCTCTCTTTTGCAATAGCGCCCCTTGGTCGGAAAACTATCTACGATTTCGCAGTGCACAAGGGCCGATCTAGTCACTGATGAGTCACATAAAATGTTATTAAATTCAATGTATTAATAGAAATTTTATTGACGAATTTACGTCGATATTGTGCATTGCAATAAAGGCCGTCCCCGGCTCCATGGCCGCTGTTTGAGGCAAAATCGCTGCGCTGCGCGGCCCAGGATTCGTCATCGTCCGTGCACTTTTAGGTCTCCTGCGGCTGCAAAGCTCGCGCCGGCGTTAACTCTCCATATCTACCCATTGCGATCTACCCATTGCGATCGGCGCGGTGCAGACTCCTCACTGCCAGCATGATGACGGAAAGACAGCGATGACGAAGCCTAACGGTTCCAACGGCGCGCAGCGGCGTTTGCGCTCGCAATTGTGGTTCGATAATCCGGACAATCCCGGCATGACCGCGCTCTATCTGGAGCGCTACCTCAATTATGGCCTGACCCGGGCGGAACTGACTTCCGGCAAGCCGATTATCGGCATCGCCCAGACCGGCTCCGATCTCAGCCCATGCAACCGCCATCATCTCCAGCTTGCCGAACGCGTGCGCGAAGGCATCCGCACGGCCGGCGGCATTGCCATGGAATTTCCGGTGCACCCGATTCAGGAAACCGGCAAGCGGCCGACCGCGGCGCTCGACCGCAACCTCGCTTATCTCGGCCTGGTCGAGGTGCTGTTCGGCTATCCGCTCGACGGCGTGGTGCTGATGACCGGCTGCGATAAGACCACGCCGGCCTGTCTGATGGCGGCGGCGACCGTCAACACCCCGGCGATCGTGCTGTCCGGCGGACCGATGCTCGACGGCTATCACGACGGCAAGCTCGCTGGCTCCGGCACCGTGCTGTGGCAGGCGCGCCAGGACGTTGCCGCCGGCAAGATCGACTACAACCAATTCATCGATATTGCCGCCTCGTCGGCGCCCTCGATCGGTCACTGCAACACCATGGGCACCGCATCGACCATGAATGCGATGGCCGAGGCGCTCGGCATGTCGCTGCCCGGCTGCGCCGCAATCCCGGCGCCGTACCGCGAGCGCGCCCGCATCGCCTATGAAACCGGCGTGCGCGCCGTCGAAATCGTGCGCGAGGACCTAAAACCGTCCGATATCTTGACCCGCGCCGCCTTCGAGAACGCCATCGTCGCCTGCTCGGCGATCGGCGGCTCGACCAACGCGCCGATTCATCTCAACGCCATCGCACGGCATATCGGCGTTCCGCTTGCGGTCAACGATTGGGAGACGATCGGCTACGACGTGCCGCTGCTCGTCAACATGCAGCCGGCCGGCGAATATTTGGGCGAGGATTATTATCGCGCCGGCGGTCTGCCGGCTGTGATGCACGAATTGCTGGCGGCCGGACGGCTCCACGGCGACGCGCTCACCATCAACGGCAAGACTTTCGCCGAGAACGTCGCGCACGCCAAAGCGACCAACGCCAAAGTCATCAGGCCCTACGGCAAGCCGCTGAAGCCGCATGCCGGCTTCAAGGTGCTGCACGGCAATCTGTTCGATTCCGCGATCATGAAGACGAGCGTCATCTCCGACGAATTCCGCCAACGCTATCTGTGCAATCCAAACGATCCGAATGCCTTCGAGGGCCGCGCAATCGTGTTCGACGGCCCGGAGGATTATCACCACCGCATCGACGATCCCGCGCTCGGCATCGACGAACATTCCATTCTGTTCATGCGCGGCGCCGGACCGATCGGCTATCCGGGCTCGGCCGAAGTGGTGAACATGCAGCCGCCGGCGGCGCTGATCAAAAAGGGCGTGACCTCGCTGGCCTGTATCGGCGACGGACGGCAATCGGGAACATCGGGCTCGCCGTCCATCCTCAACGCTTCGCCCGAGGCGGCAGCGGGCGGCGGGCTGGCGCTGCTGAAGACCGGCGACCGCGTGCGCATCGATCTCAACAAAGGCACCGCCGATATCTTGATCTCGCAGGCGGAACTTGCCGGAGCGGGCGGCAGCGCTGAAGAAAAGCGGCGGCTATCAGTATCCGCGCGAGCCAGACGCCGTGGCAGGAAATCCAGCGCGCCATGGTCGATCAGCTCGCCGAGGGCATGGTGCTTGGAGCCGGCGGTCGAAATATCAGCGCGTGGCGCAAAATTCGTGCCGCGCGACAATCACTGAGGCGGCCGTCATCCGCTAGACCTGTTGCTGCCACTCGCGTCCGTGGCAGTTTCGCGCCGCTTAGCAAGAGCCGGGTGTTTCCATGACCAATTCGCGTCCATCGACCGCCGAGAAGCGCAAAGTTTTTCGCAAGCTGCACGAGTCAGGCTGCTTCGTCATTCCCAATCCGTGGAACGTCGGCAGCGCGCGCTACCTGCAAGGACTCGGCTTTCAAGGCGCTGGCGACCACCAGCTCCGGCCACGCCCATTCGCAGGGCTATCCCGATGGCGAGCAGAGCCGCGATCAGGTGCTGGCCCATTTCGCCGAAATCGCGGCAGCGACCGACGTGCCGCTGAACGCCGATTTCGAGGATGGCTTTGCCGACAGTCCCGACGGCGTGGACGAAAGCGTCACACGCTGCATCGCAACCGGCGTCGCCGGACTGTCGATCGAGGATTCGCCCGAACGACGGCAAGACGCCGCTTTACGATCTCGACACGGCGGTCGCGCGCGTAAAAGCGGCGCGCGCGGCGATCGACCGCGCCGGCGGCGATGTCGTGTTCACCGCGCGCGCGGAAAATTTCGTGCGCGGCGTGAACGATCTCGATGACGCGATCCGCCGGCTCAAGGCCTATGCCGCAGCCGGCGCCGATTGTCTTTACGCGCCGGGCATCAACAGGCGCGAGCAGATCGAGGCGGTTGTGAAGGCGGTGGCGCCGAAGCCGGTGAATTTCCTCAACAGCGGCGCCTATGGCTTCACGGTGAGCGACCTCGCGGCGATGGGCGTGCGCCGCATCAGCGTCGGCGGCTCGCTCGCGCGCGTCGCGATGCACGCCTTCATCCGCACCGCGACGGAGATCGCCAAGGACGGCAAGTTCGACGGCTTCGCCGGCCTGATCACCAATGCCGAGCTGAACAAATTCTTCGGCGATGACCACAAAAAGCTCTCACCATGAGCAATTCAGAAACTCATCCGCAAACCGACCAGCCGATCGGCTTGCGCGTCGATACCGCGACGCCGGCGCAGCGTCCCGGACCCGTGATCGCTGAAGGGCCGCTACGGCCATCTCGAAAAGCTTAAGGCCGGATCACGCCGCCGACCTGTGGAAGGTCTTCGCCGGACATGACCATGTCTGGACCTACATTTCGACGGATGGGCCGTTCGCGAACTTCGGGGAGTTTTCGGCGTTTATCGACAAGCGCGCGGCGGCGATCGATCCCTACGCCTATGCGATCATCGATACGTCCGGCCGCGCCATCGGCTATTTCACGCTCCTGCGGATCGTGCCGGAGCATGCGGGTCATCGAGGTCGGCCATGTGCTCTATTCGCCGGCGCTGCAACGCACCCCGCTCGGCACCGAAGCGCAATACCTGCTCGCGCGTTACGTGTTCGAGACGTCTCGGCTACCGCCGCTACGAATGGAAATGCGATGCGCTCAACGCGGCGTCGTGGCGCGCGGCGCTGCGCTATGGCTTCACCTATGAAGGCACGTTCCGCCAGTACATGATCGCCAAGGGCCGCAACCGCGACAATGCCTGGTTCTCCATGCTCGACAGCGAATGGCCGGAGCGCAAGGCGCAATTTCGAGCGCTGGCTCGCATCCGGAAAATTTCGACGGCGAGGGCCGGCAGAAACTCAGTCTGGCGGCGTTGAACGGGCAGAAGGCGTGAGGGAGGAAGCATAAGGCAAAAATGAGCAACAGGCTGCAAGGCAAGATCGCGCTGGTGACCGCAGCAGGGCCAGGGCATCGGCCGCGCCATCGCGGAATCCTTCATCGCCGAAGGTGCAACCGTCGTCGCCACCGACCTTGCCGAGGACAAGCTCGACGGACCTCAAGGTCAAAGCAGCGCCGCAAGCTCGACGTGCGCTCGCCGACGGACATCGAGGCGCTTGCCCGCGACGTAAGCCGCGAATTCGGCGCGCTCGACATTCTGGTCAATTGCGCCGGCTACGTGCACCAGGGCACGGTGCTCGAATGCTCCGACAAGGATTGGGACTTTTCCTTCGACCTCAACGTCAAATCCATGCACCGCACGATCAAGACCTTCCTGCCCGCGATGCTGGAGAAGAAATCGGGCTCGATCGTCAATATCTCCTCGGCGGTGTCGTCGATCCGCGGCGTGCCCAACCGCTACGCCTATGGCGCCACCAAGGCCGCCGTGATCGGCCTGACCAAGGCCGTCGCCGCCGATTTCATCAAGCAAGGCATCCGCTGCAACGCCGTCTGTCCGGGCACGATCGAATCGCCGTCGCTCGACGAGCGCATCACCGCGCTGTCGAAGCAAACCGGCCGTTCGTTCGAGGCAGTGCAGCAGGACTTTCGTCGCCCGCCAGCCGATGGGCCGGCTGGGCACGCCGGCGGAAGTCGCCGCGCTCGCCCTCTTCCTCGCCAGCGACGAGGCGAGCTACATTACCGGCCAGGCGCATCTCGTCGACGGCGGGATGGCGCTCTGAAGAACGGACGGACGGAGGACAGATGACAGATGGCTGGGAGCAGCAGAAAATTCTACATCTGTCGTCCGTCATCCGTCGTCCGTCATCTGAACCATGCACATTCTCATCACCGGCGCCGCGGGGATGATCGGGCGCAAGCTCGTGGCGCGCCTGGTCGCTGGCGGCGAACTCAACGGCCGCACCATCGAGAAGCTGACGCTGACCGACATCAGCGCGCCGCAGAAGCCCTGAGAGATTTGCCGGCAGCGTCGACACCTTCGCGGCCGATATCGGCGACCCGGCGACAGCGCGCGCGCGCGGTCGCCGGACGGCCGGATGTGATCTTCCATCTTGCCGCGATCGTTTCCGGCGAAGCGGAGCTTGATTTCGAAAAGGGCACACGCGTCAATCTCGACGGCTCGCGCGCGCTGCTCGAAGCCATCCGCAAGACGCGGCGACGGCTATCGCCCGCGACTTGTCTTCACCTCGTCGATCGCGGTGTTCGGCGCGCCGTTCCCGGAAACGATCGCCGACGATTTTCATCTGACGCCGCTCACCTCCTACGGCACGCAGAAGGCCGATCGTCGAACTACTGCTCGCCGACTACACGCGCCGCGGTTTCGTCGACGGCGTCGGCATCAGGCTGCCGACCATCTCGGTGCGGCCGGGCCGGCCGAACAAGGCGGCGTCCGGCTTTTTCTCCTCGATCATCCGCGAGCCGCTGGCCGGCGAGGAGGCCGTGCTGCCGGTCGAGGAGAGCGTCATGCACTGGCACGCCAGCCCGCGCTCGGCCGTCAGGTTTCTCATTCACGCCGCAGGACTTGACAGGCGAGACAACTCGGCCCGCGCGTCAATCTGACCATGCCGGGCGTCTGCTGCACCGTCGCCGAGCAGATCGCCGCGCTGCGCCGCATCGCCGGCGACAAAGTCGCCGCCCGCATCCGCCGCGTGCCCGACCCGCTCGTCGCGCGCATCGTCGCCGGCTGGCCGCGCCAGTTCGATCCGCGCCGCGCGCTCGCGCTCGGCTTTCGCGCCGAAAGCGTCTTTCGACGAGATCATTCGCGTGCATATCGAGGACGAACTGGGCGGCAAGATCGCCGCCGTGAGGACGCCGTCAAAGCCCTTTTCACGCGCCTCGTGTCAGTGTCTATGTGTTGCCGCCATGCGATTTGCCACTCCGCTCATTCCCGCCATGCTGGCGCGCCGCTACAAGCGCTTTCTCGCCGACGTGATGTTCGATTCCGGCGAGATGACGACGGTGCACGTCGCCAATCCGGGCGCCATGACCGGCCTCGACAAGCCCTATTCGCGGGTCTGGCTGTCCGACTCGGAGAACCCGCTGCGCAAGCTGCGCTACACCTGGGAGCTGGTCGAAGCCGATTTCGGCAGCGGCTCCGGAACTCGTCGGCGTCAACACCATCCAGCCCAATCTGCTCGTCGCCGAAGCGCATCGCAGGCCGGGCTCATTCCGGAATTGCGCGATTATCCGACGGTCCGCCGCGAGGTGAAATACGGCTCCAACTCGCGCGCCGATTTCGTGCTCGAAGACGGCAAGCGGCCGACCTGCTACCTGGAAGTCAAGAACGTTCATCTCATGCGCAAGCCCCGGCTGGCGGAATTTCCCGATTGCGTGACCGCCCGCGGCGCCAAACATCTCGACGACCTCGCCGCCATGGTCGAGCAGCGGCGCGCGCGCGGTGTTGCTCTTCGTCATTCAAATCCCGTCGGCGGACCGCTTCGCCGTCGCCCGCGACATCGATCCCGCCTACGCGGAGGCCTTCGACCGCGCGCGCGCAGCAGGCGTCGAAATTCTGGCCTGGCGTGCTGCCAGTGATCAGGTCGAGGGCATCGACGATCGTCGAGCCGGTTCCGATCGTCGACGAGCTGCATGACGACGACGCGTTTTGCTTGCGTTGCGCGCGCGCATGCTTACATTGCTGTGCGACTGGCGGCTTGCAGCCGCTCTCCTCGCGGCTGAACTTCTAGCACCATGACCTATGTCGAAGCGGCCTCGGCGCCGCTGCGCAAAACCGGACAGATCAAGATCCACGGTCCTGCCGCCTTCGAAGGCATGCGCAGGGCCGGCCGGCTTGCCGCCGAATGCCTCGACATGCTGGTCGGCGAGATCAAGCCCGGCGTCTCCACCGAGCGGATCGACCGGCTGGTCTACGAGTTCGGCATGGACCACGGCGCGCTGCCGGCGACGCTGATGTACCGCGGCTACCGCAAGGCCACCTGCACCTCGGTCAATCACGTGGTCTGCCACGGCATCCCTTCGGAAAAGCCGTTGCGCGACGGCGACATCCTCAACGTCGACGTAACGCTCATCCTCGATCATTGGCACGGCGATTCGAGCCGCATGTACACCATCGGCGAAATTCCCCGCCGCGCCGAGCGGCTGATCGAAGTCACCTACGAGGGCATGATGCGCGGCATCGCCGCCATCAAGCCGGGCGCCACCACCGGCGATATCGGCTACGCCATCCAATCCTACGTCGAGGCGCAGCACATGAGCGTGGTGCGCGATTTCTGCGGCCACGGCGTCGGCCGGCTGTTCCACGACGAGCCGAACATCGTGCATGTCGGGCGGCCCGGCGAAGGCATCGTGCTCAAGCCCGGCATGTTCTTCACCGTCGAGCCGATGATCAATCTCGGCCGCCCGCACGTGAAGGTTCTCTCCGACGGCTGGACCGCGGTGACCCGCGATCGCTCGCTCTCGGCGCAATTCGAGCACTCGGTCGGCGTAACCCAGTCCGGCGTGGAGATTTTCACCCTGTCGCCGAAGGGGCTCGACAAGCCGCCCTACCCGGCCTGAGCCGGCTCGATCCGGTTCGCATCTCCCTCACCTGCGCCAGATGTTGCGCACGGGGAGATTGCAAAATCCTGCAATCCGGGCATCCTTGCACGCTGGGACTGCCGCAGCAGCGCGGCGTAGGCGGTGCGTCCAAGTTCCATGGTGGAAAAGAAGCGCGAGCGCGAAGGAGGCCTCGCCGAGGCTCCGCCGCACTATTACGGCCATCGCGAACGCCTGCGCGAACGCTTTCGCGAGGCCGGCACTGACGCGCTCTCGGATTACGAGCTTCTGGAACTGCTTTTGTTCCGCGCCCAGCCGCGGCGAGATATGAAACCGATCGCCAAGGCGCTCCTGGAAAAATTCGGCTCGTTCGCGGAGGTCATTGCGGCCCCGGAGAAGCGGCTCGCCGAAGTCGAGGGCATTGGCGAAGCCAGCATCACCGAACTGAAGATCGTGCAGGCCGCGGCCAGCCGGCTCTTGCGCGGGCAAGTAAAAAAGCGCCTGGTGCTGTCATCCTGGTCGACGGTGCTCGACTATTGCCGCAGCGCGCAGGCGTTCGCCGACCGCGAGCAGTTCCGCGTCCTGTTCCTCGACAAGCGCAACCAGCTCATCGCCGACGAATTGCAGCAGGTCGGCACCATCGATCACACCCCGGTCTACCCGCGCGAAGTGGTCAAGCGCGCGCTCGAACTGTCAGCCACCGCGATCATCCTGGTGCACAACCATCCCTCCGGCGATCCGACACCCTCGCGCGCCGACATCCAGATGACGCAGCAGATCATCGCGGTGGCGTCGCCGCTCGGCATCGCCGTGCACGATCACATCATCGTCGGCAAAGAAGGGCACGCGAGTTTGAAGGGGTTGAAGCTGATTTGACCGAGCGTTACACGCAGCCAACCACCTTACGGATGATCGCGGTCGCATCGACGGGCGCCGACTCGCCGGCCCATGCGACGTAACGGTCCGGTCGCACCAGAATGAATTTCGCCTCATAGGTTTGGCGCACGTCGCGATAGGTGTCGCGGACGACGTTCAACGGAACACCCAGCGCTTTTGCTGCTTCAGCGAATGACGCAACGGCACGGTCTTCGGCGTCGTACGCCAGCAAAGTGAAATACGGCCCAAGCTCCTCGAACACGTCGCGGCCGGAGCTCAAGAGCTGCGGCGGCAGGTGGTGACCGGCGCGGGCCGTAAACGTGTGTGCGCCGCGAGCGCTCGACGTGCCGTGCGGCGGCCCGAACACGACCGGCGATCCTTCGTAGTGCGGTTCGTAAGTGAGAACGCGCGGGGCGGCGCCGCCCTGTTGCTCCTTCCAAGCCCGTTCGAACTCCGCGCGGTCCTTCTCCGGACTGTAGCGGGCGAGAAAAGCCGCATCCTTCTGGATGCCGGCCGCAATGAAATCCTCAGCCGTCTCCTTGAAGATCGGACGCCGCTCTTCGCTGTAGGTCGCCAGCAGGGCATCGCCGCCCCAGCCCTGGAGCTTGGCGGCGAGCTTCCAGCCCAGATTGGCGACGTCGTCGAGCCCGTTGTTGAGGCCGTAGCCGCCGTAGGGCGGATGCGAGTGCGCGGCGTCGCCGGCGATGAAGATGCGGCCGGCCTGATATTTTTCCGCGACCTCGATGCGCAAATCCCAGAAGCCGACATAGTCGAAATCGCAGGCGAAATTGAAACCGGCGACCCGTTGCAACAGGCCGTGAAAGTCGTAATTGTCGCGCGTCGTGTTCGGCGGCACCGGCGAGTGAAAGAACCAGCTTTCGCCGACATCGACGCGGCCGAAGAACTGCCAGTAGCCTTTGAGATCCGGATGCAGCACGCGATAAGTCGAGCGCGGCGGGAAGTGCTTGAGTTTTTCGTGCAGCTCCTTCGAACGGAACAGCGCCAGGACCATGAGCTCATTGAAATCCGCGCCGCTCCTTTCGATGCCGATCTGCCGGCGCACGATGGAATGGCCGCCGTCGCAGCCGACGACGTAGTCGGCGCATAAGATCTCCCGGCCGAGGCCATTCTCCTCGGCGATGGCGACGCGAGCGCCCGTCCACATCCTGCTCGACCGCCTCAGCGCACCAGCCGAAGCGGGCCTCGACGTTTTCAAGCTGCGCCAATTTCTTCCGCAGAACATATTCGACGAGATACTGCGGCAGCCTTTCGTTTTTCTGGAAATAATAGGAGTTGACGATTTCGCGCAGCGGCGGCGCATACCAGTATTCGCTGCTCAGATCGCGGTAGGCGACGATGCCGCTCATCGGATATTCGGGCGGCAGCATCCGCGACGCGCGCACTTCGTCGGCGATGCCCCAGGAATAGAAATGCTCCATCGCGCGCTGGGTCAGGTTCTGTCCCTTGGGGATGCGCTGCGGCTCGTTGCGCCGCTCGACCACCGCACATGAGACACCGCGCAACCCGAGCTCGACCGCGAGCGCGACACCCACCGGCCCTCCGCCGACGATGACGACTTGATGGCGTTTGTTCATACGCTTCAACCTTTTCTGGCGGATCGATTCAAAGTCAAAGGCCGTTGGGATTGGCGGGCGTATTCGTCAGCGGCCTATGGCCTGCCGCGCCTTGGCGAAAATCTCCGGGGAGAAACTCGCGAAGTGCTGCAACAGCTGCTCGACCTCGTCGGCCGTCGCGGGATCGATGTCGAGGCCCACCTTGCCCGCCTCGGCGAGGAAATCCTTGTCCTTCATCGTCGCCATGAATGCCTGACGCAACGCCGCGAGACGATCCGGTGGAATTCCCGGCGGCCCGGCCAGCGGCCGGCCGAGCACGAGCTGCTTGAAATACAGCTCCAGCACCGCCCGCTGCTCGTCGGTCTTGGCATAATCGAAGACGCTCGGAATATCGCCGAACTCGTTCGACTTGTGCGGCCCCATCTGGATCACGAGCTTCAGCCGGCCGGATTTCACGTCGTCGAGGAATTGCGCCTTGATCGAGGAAGCATAAAATCCGCATTCGCCGTTCACTTCGCCGCGATGCATGGCGAGGTCGATATCGCGCGTGCCGGCATAGCCGGGAATGACGCGGATATGCGCGCCGAGCACGTTCTTCAAGATCATCGGATGCTGATAGGTGATCGCCGCCGGGGCGCCGCCGCCGAAGATCGTTTCCTTGCCGTCCTGGCGCAGCATGTCGTCGAACGTCGCCGCCGCGCCCGGCGTCTGCCACACGCCGCAATAGGCGATGTCCTGCGACATGCTGCCGATCCAGCTGAATTTTGCCGGATCGAAACGGGCAGCCTTGTCGCCAAGGAGCGGCTCCATGACCGCCGAGGACGCGAACATGCCGAGCACGCTGCCGTCCTTCGGCTCGTCGTTGTAGATGTGATTGGCCGCGTTCAGCGAGCCGGCGCCGGGCATGTTCGCGGGCACGACCGACGGCTTGCCGGGAATGAACTGGCCGTAATGGCGGGCGAGCACGCGCACATAGGTGTCGTAGCCGCCGCCGGGCGGAAAGCCGGCGACCAGCGTCAACGTTTTGCGGCTGTAGAAGTCGGAGACCGGATCCGCGCGTACGGCACAGACGGCTGCCGCCATGCTCAGCAACACCCACAGGCTCAGGCGACCGAGCCGGCTGTCGATTTTTCCGATGTGAAACATTTTCCAGACCTCACACACGCGCAGCACGATCAAAAACTGAATTCATGCATCCAGAACCGCACGCACTTTGCCCGCAAGCTGCTGGACTGTAAAAGGCTTGGTGATAAAATTGACGTCGGGATCGAGCACGCCGCCGTGCACGACGGCGTTGCGCGTATAGCCGGTGGTGAACAAAATCTTCAGATCGGGCCTCATTTTCAACGCTTCCTCGGCGAGCTTCTTGCCGTTCATTTACGGCATTACCACGTCGGTGAACAATAGATTGACGCCCGGCGTGTCGCCCAGAATCGCGAGCGCATCGGCGGCGCTCTCGCTTTCGACCACGGTGTAGCCGAGCTCCCGCAGCGAATCGCCGGAGAGCCGGCGCATGAGGGGATCGTCTTCCACCACCAAGCACGATTTCGCTCGCGTCCCCGTCCACGACTTGAGGCGCGAAGCGCTTTACTTCCTCGATCTGACCGCGGAGCCGCGGCAGATAGATTTTCACCGTCGTGCCGGTGCCGATCTCCGAATAGATCTTGATGTGGCCGAGGGACTGCTTGATAAAGCCAAAGACTTGGCTCAACCCAAGCCCGGTTCCCTTACCGACCGGTTTGGTGGTGAAGAACGGATCGAAAGCGCGCGCCGCGACCTCCGGCGTCATGCCCGAGCCCTTGTCGCTGATCGCGATCATCACGTACTGGCCCGGCGCCACCTCCGCGTTCTCGCTGCAATAGGCTTCATCGAGATAGACGTTTCCGGTCTCGATCGTCAGCTTGCCGCCTTCCGACATGGCATCCCGCGCGTTGATCCCGACGTTGACGATGGCGCTTTCGAGCTGATGCGCGTCGACCTTGGTTTTCCACAAGCCGGCGGCGAGGACCGTCTCGATCCGAATTTGCTCCCCCAGCGTCGAACGCAACAATTCCGACATGTCCGCGATCATCCTGTTTGCGTCGACGGATTCCGGCGAGAGCGGCTGCTGGCGCGCGAACGCGAGCATACGCTGGATCAGGGCGGTCGAGCGTTCCGTCGCCTTTATTGCCGAATCGATGAAGTGGCCGATGCCGAACTCGTCGGTCTTCAGGCGCCGCCGCATGAGATCGAGCGCGCCGACGATCACGCCAAGCATGTTGTTGAAATCATGGGCCATGCCGCCCGTGAGCTGGCCGACCGCCTCCATTTTCTGCGCTTGACGAAGCTGGGTTTCGACCTGCTCGCGCTGGTTTATCTGTTCCAGCAGGTTTTGATTGGCGAGCAACAGCCGGGTATTTGCAGTACGGATGGCCGATACGGAACGCTTCGCGAAAAAGGCGGCCAGAACGGCAACCCCGCAGATCAACAGGAAGACGGCGACCGAACCTATTTCCAGGAGAAACGTGAACGAGGCCGCCACCGATTCGCGTTCCGCCAGCAGCCGATCCTCGGTTTCCTGCATGGAACTGATCTGGCCGCTGATCGCGTCCATCGTGCGCCGGCCTTGGCCGGTGTCGACGAGCGCCAGTGCCTCATCGGAGTGGCCGGCCTTGCGCAGAGTAATCGTCCGCTGCAGCTCGTCGAGCTTTGCGCTGATCAGCGGTCGCAGCACGGCCAGTGCCTGGATTTGCTGCGGATCATCGCTGACCAAAGTCCGGGCCTGGTCGATCGCATTTCGCACTGCCGCGACGGCAGGATCGAAGGGAGCAAGATATTCGTCACGGCCCGTGACCAGATAGCCGCGTTGGCTGCTTTCGGCGCGCAATAGCAATATCTGGATCATCTGCAGCTCATTACGAACCGCAAGCGAGTGGCGAACCCACTGATCTTCGTTCTCGGCGCGCCCGCCAAGCCAGAACGTGGCGAGCATGATCACGGCCGCCAGAACGGTGCTGACGAGGAGTCCCCAATAGAGCGGCGCGAGGGACCTCGGAGTGGGCGCTTTGGACACCGGTCTCTTAGCCGAGTTGGGGTCTATCGGGGTGAGTATCGTAGCGGCAAATATCGGTCATAAATAGCCCCGGCTCAAATGGCGGATGGCCGATATTCCGCCCGGGCCTTACCACGCTCGCGCCGGACGGTCACGTTTCGTCAACGGGCGGCTGCGCTGTTCCACGACCGCCACGGCGTTTCCGTCAACCGGCGTCAGCGGCGGCTTGCCGGCCGCCCAGGCCAGAATGTTGTCGACGACAAGCTGATCCATCTTCTCGCGGGTGCAGACCGAGGCCGAGCCGAGATGCGGGAACAGCACGACGTTCTCCATCGCGATCAGTTCCTGCGGCACTTCCGGCTCCTTGGCGAACACGTCGAGGCCGGCCGACATGATGCGCTTGTCCTGCAGCGCCTTGATCAGAGCCGGCTCGTCGACCACCGAGCCGCGCGCCATGTTGATCAGAATGCCGTCGGGACCGAGCGCGTCGAGCACTTCGGCGTTGATCATGTTCCGCGTCGCCGCGCCGCCCGGCACGATCACCAGGAGGATGTCGACGTCGCGCGCCATGTCGATAAGTTTCGGGTAATGACGGTAGGGTAGGTTCGGGCCGCTGCTGCCGCGTGTGGTAGACGACCGGCACCTGCAAGGCGTCGAGCCGGCGCGCGATCGCCTGGCCGATCGCGCCCATGCCGACCAGGCCGACGGTGCGGTTGCGCAGCGACGCCTTGCGTGAGCGGATAATCGCCGCTCGCGCCATTTGCCCGCGCGCAGGTAACGCTCGGCCTGCGGAAATTCGCGGACGGTGCAGAGCAGCAGGCCGAGCGCGGTGTCGGCGACTTCCTCGGTCAGCACGTTCGGCGTGTTGGTGAGGATGACGCCGTGCGCGGCCGCCCATTTGACGTCCATGTGGTCGTAGCCGACGCCGAAGCTCGACACGATCTGTAGTTTGGGAAATCGCGCCATCAAGCTGCCGGGAATTCGCTCCGTCGTGGCGCTGCAGGCGATGGCGCGCACGTCGGTGTGGCCGGCAATGAAGGCATCGCGGTCCTTCGCCGCGGCAACCTTGTGAAGCGTGCAGGCGGCTTCAAGTCCTTTCACCACCACCGGCTTGAGCGGACCGAGCAGCAACACTTCCCTTTTGTCGCCTTGCATCACTCGTCCCCCGCTCACACCAGCATGCTCACCGGCGTTTCCACATACGCCCTGAACGCGGCGAGCAGCTTTGCGCCGAGCGCGCCATCGACCACGCGGTGATCGCAGGACAGCGTCACGCTGAGCATGCTGGCGAAGGCGACGCCGCCGTCGGCTTTCTCGATCGCCTGCCGGCGCGCGGCGCCGACCGCGAGGATGGTCGCGTGCGGCGGATTGATGATGGCGGAGAACTCGCGCACGCCGTACATGCCGAGATTGGAGATCGCCGACGATCCACCCTGATAATCTGCCGGCGCGAGCTTCTTGTCCCGCGCGCGGGCGGCGAGGTCTTTCATCTCGGCCGAGATGACGCTGAGCGATTTGGTTTCGGCGTTGCGGATGACCGGCGCGACCAGACCGTCGTCGAGGGCGACCGCGACGCCGATGTCGGAATGTTTGAAGCGCAGGATGCGGTCGCCGGCCCATACCGCATTCGCCGCCGGCACGCGCTGCAACGCGAGCGCCAGCGCGCGGATGAAGAAATCGTTGAGCGAAAGCTTGAAGGACGGATTGCCGTTTGCATCCTTGGCGGCGCCGGCGTTGGCCTCTTCGCGCAGCGCGATCAGGCGTCCGATGTCGATGTCCGCGGTGAGATAAAAGTGCGGGACGGTCTGCGCTTGCGTCAGCCGCGCCGCGATGGTGCGGCGCATGCCGTCGAGCGGCACTTCCTCGTAGCTGTCGGGCGCGTAAAGCGCCTTGATCTCCGCGGCGCTCGGACCTTCCGCGCGCGACGAGTAGCGGCGTCGGCGCTGTTCGCGGCGCGTGTTCGACGTCGCTCGCGACGATGCGGCCATGCGGACCGGAGCCGCGCATGCGCGAAAGATCGATCCCGCGCTCGGCGGCGAGCCGGCGCGCCAGCGGCGTGACCGCGATTCCGCCCGGCAGCCGCGCCGGGCCGAAATTGCGCTCCGGCGTGCGCACTTCGAAGAACGGATCGAGCGGGATTTTCTTCCGCTCGTCCCCGCGAAAGCGGGGAACCAGCGGCTGGATTCCCGCTGGCGCGGGACTAAGCGGAGGCTGGACGCAGCAGGCACAGCTTCGGCAGGTCTGGACTGTCGCGCTGCCGGCGGACTCGCTGCTGCGCCCGCGCCATCGGCGATCACCGCCACGATCGCGCCGACCGGCGCCACGTCGCCCGCCGGCACGCGAATTTCAGAAAGCACGCCGGCCGTCGTCGACGGCACTTCCATCGAAACCTTGTCGGTCTCGATCTCGAACAGATTGTCGCCCGGCTTGACCGCCTCGCCGGCCGATTTGAACCATTTGGTGATCTTTCCCTCGGCGACGGTCTCGCCGAGTTGCGGCATCAGTACGTCCATGGACAATTTCTCTGCTGCCGGCTCATTTGATCCGTTCCCACATCACTTCCGCCGTCGTGCCGACAGGACGCAAGATCAGCCGGTCGCCGACAAATTCGTAAGCGCGCACGAGGTCGCCCTTGTCGCCAGGCTGCACGCTGCCCTGGCGATGATGCGTGACCGTGCGGGCCCGTCTCGTCGACCGAATAGGTGCCGAAATAGGCGATGTGGCCGTCGAGCGCCGCCTTGGCTTCCTCGCCGGTCGGCTTGTCGCCGGCCTTGGTCACTTCGCGGTCGGGCGCGACCTGGCAGGCCATGTGGCCGTGCGCATCGTAGATGATGATGCCCTTCGGCTTCGCGCCCTGCCCGGGCCGCGGCTTGCCGTTCACGGTCGAGCCGATATGGCGCCACGAGCCGATCAGGCGCTGCTTGTCAGATGCGTTTGCCCGCTCACTTGATCCGTTTCCTCAATTATTCGATCCGTTCCCAAGTGACTTCCATGGTCGAATTGGGAGGCCGCAAAACCAGTCGATCGCCCGCGAATTCGTAGCGGCGCACCAGATCCCCGCCCTCGCCCGGCTGCAGGTTGTCGTCGCGATGATGCGTCACCGTGCCCGCCCTTTTCGTCGACCGTGTAGGTGCCGAAATAAGCGATGTAATCCTTCAGCGCGGCGAATGCCTCTTCCGGCGTCATCACCGCACCGGCGCGCTTGCGTTTTATGTCGGGCGCGATCTGCACCGACATCTCGCCGTGTGGACCGTAATAGATCATCCCTTTCGGATTGGCGCCGCGATCCCAATTGCCGCCGTTGATGCGCGTGCCGACATAGCGCCACGCACCGATCAGCCGTTCCCGCGCCGAATGTTCTTTTTGCGCTCGCTCGCTCACCACGTCACCGAAATGTATTGCGTCTCCATAAACTCCATCAGGCCCTCGTGCGCGCCTTCGCGGCCGAGGCCGGACTGCTTGACGCCGCCGAACGGCGCCGCCGGATCGGAAACGAGGCCGCGATTGAGCCCGATCATGCCGAAGTCGAGTTTTTCCGACACGCGCATGCCGCGGCTCAAATCCTTGGTGTAGAGATAGGCGACGAGGCCGTATTCGGTGTCGTTGGCGCGGGTGATCACTTCGTCCTCGGACTTGAAGGTCTGGATCGAGGCGACCGGGCCGAAAATTTCCTCGTTGAGCATTTTCGAATCGTCGGAGACGTTCGCCAGCACGGTCGCCGGATAGAAGAAGCCCGGCCCGCCCGGCGTCTTGCCGCCGGTGAGCACCTTGGCGCCCTTCTTCACCGCGTCGTCGACCAGCTCGATCACCTTGTCGAGGCCGTCCTTGTTGACCAGCGGGCCGAGCGCGACGCCGTCGTCGAGGCCATTGCCCATTTTCAGGCCGGCCATCTTGGCCGTGAGCTTCTTGGCGAATTCGTCGTGCACCTTCTCGTGCACGTAGAAGCGGTTCGCCGCCGTGCAGGCTTCGCCCATGTTGCGCATCTTGGCGATCATGGCGCCGTCGATGGCGGCGTCGATATCGGCGTCGTCGAACACGATGAACGGCGCGTTGCCGCCGAGCTCCATCGCCGGCTTGACGATGCTGTCGGCGGCTTCGTGCAGGAGCTTGCGGCCGACCTCGGTCGAGCCGGTGAACGACACCACGCGCACGCGCGGATCGTGCAGCATGGCGCTGACCACCTTGCCGGACGAGCGCGACGGAATGACGTTGACCACGCCGGCCGGCACGCCGGCTTCCTCGCAGGATCGGCATCAACGCCAGCATGGTGAGCGGCGTATCGGAGGCGGGCTTGAGCACGACCGGGCAGCCGGCGGCGAGCGCCGGGCCGATCTTGCGCGTCGCCATGGCGGCGGGGAAATTCCACGGCGTCACCAGCACGGCGATGCCGGCCGGCTTGTGCTGCACGAAGATGCGCGCGCCGGTGGACGGACCCAGCGTGTTCGAGCCGATATTGCGCACCGCCTCCTCGGCATACCAGCGGAAGAACTCGGCCGCATAGGCGACCTCGCCGCGCGAATCCGACAGCGCCTTGCCGTTCTCGATGGTGATGAGTTTCGCCAGCCGCTCGGCGTCGCGCATGATCAGTTCGTAGGATTTGCGCAAAATCTCGGCGCGCTCGCGCGGCTTCTTGCCGGCCCAGCCGGGAAACGCGGCGCTGCGCCGCATCGAGCGCGGCCATGGCATCCTCGACCGTGGCGCTGGCGACCGAGGCGACCTTGTTCTCGGTCGCCGGATCGATCACGTCGAAGCGGCCGCCGTCGGACGATTTGCGCCATTGGCCGCCGATCCACAGATCGGTCGGAACGTTGGCGAGGAGATTGTCGTACATGGCCATGGTGCACCTTCTTTCTTCGTCATGCCCGGGCTTGACCCGGGCATCCATGAGCCGTCGCCGCTGATGGATTGCCCGATCAAGTCCGGCAATGACGATTGTCAGTATCAACTCTCCAACGACTTCCGCACCCGCTCCGCGATCCGCTCCACCGTCGGCAGCGCGATGTCTTCCAGAATATCGGCGGCCGGCAGCGGGATGTGCGGCGTGGTGATGCGCACCGGCGGGCCGTCGAGATCGTAGAACGCCTCGTCGGCGACGATGGAGACGATCTCGGCGCCCCAGCCGCACAGCCGCGGATTTTCTTCCACGGTGAACAGCCGGTGCGTGCGCGCGACCGAGCCGAGAATGGTCTGCGTGTCGAGCGGCACCAGCGAGCGCACGTCGACAACTTCGCAGTCGATGCCGTGTTCGCTTTTCAGCTTCTCCGCCGCGGCGAGCGCGCGCGGCACCATCAGCGCCAGCGCCAGAATGGTGGCGTCCTTGCCGGGCCGCACGATGTTCGCCGTGCCGAGCGTATCGACGATCTCGCCGTCGGGCACTTCGCCCTTGGTCGCATAGAGCGACTTGTGCTCGAAGAAGATCACCGGATCGGGATCGCGCACCGCGGCCGCCAGAAGCCCGATCACGTCGCGCGGGCTCGACGGCGCCACGACCTTCAGGCCCGGAATCATCATGCACCAGTTCTCGACGCTCTGCGAATGCTGCGCGCCGAAGCGCGAGCCGGCGCCGTTGCCGGTGCGGATCACCAGCGGGCACTTGAGCTGCCCGTTCGACATGTAGCGGCTCTTGGCGATCTCATTGGCGATGTGGTCGAAGCAGACCGCGAAAAAATCCGAGAACATGATTTCGGCGATCGGCTTCAGGCCGGTCATCGCCGCGCCCATGGCGGCGCCGAGGATCGCCTGCTCGGAGATCGGCGTGTCGCGCACGCGCAGCGGGCCGAACTGCTCGAACAAGCCGACGGTCGCCTTGAACACGCCGCCGGCCTTGGCCACGTCCTCGCCGAGAAACACGACGTCGGGATCGCGCGTCATCTCCTGCGCGATGCCGCGCGCCACCGCGTCGCGATAAGTCAGTTCCGCCATGCGAAACCTCCGTCGGCGTAGACGTCGGTGGTGAGAATATCGAGCGGCGGCATCGGCGCCGCCTTGCATTTCTCGGTCGCCTCGTCGACCTGGCGGCGCACGTCGGCATCGATCTCGGCGATGACGGCCTCGGCGACGCCGAATTGTTTGAGCCGCTCGCGATAGAGTTTGATCGGATCGTGCTCCTTCCACTTTTCCAGTTCGCCTTCGGGCCGGTATTTGGCCGGGTCGGCGCGCGAGTGGCCGCTGTAACGGTAGGTCATGCACTCGATCAGCGACGGTCCGCCGCCCTCGCGCGCCTTGGCGTAGGCCGCATTGCGCGGCGCGATAAACCGCATCGGCATCATTGCCGTCGACCACGATGCGCGGCAGCCCGTAAGAAGCGGCGCGGTCGGCGGCCGGATGCGTCACCGCGGTGACGTCGCCGATCGGCGTATATTCCATGTAGAGATTATTCTCGCAGACGAAGATCACCGGCAGCTTCCACACCGCGGCGAAATTGAGCGCCTCGTGGAAGGCGCCGATATTCGTGGTGCCGTCGCCGAAGAAACAAACCGAGACGTCCTTCTGGCCCTTGTACTGCGCGCGCCAGGCCGCGCCGCAGGCGATCGGCAGATGCGCGCCGATGATCGCGTAGGAGCCCATGACGCCGTGGTCGACCGAGGTCAGATGCATCGAGCCGCCCTTGCCGCGCATCAGGCCGTTGTCGCGCTGCATCAGTTCGCCCAACACCTTCTCGACCGGCACGCCGCGGGCGAGCGTGTGGGCGTGGCCGCGATAGGTGCAGAACGACAGATCGCCGGGCTTGCATGGCGGCGGCGAAGCCGGCGGCGATCGCCTCCTGGCCGAGCGAAAGGTGGCTCGTGCCTTTGACCAGGTTCTGCAGAAAAAGATCGAACGCGCGCTGTTCGGCCTCGCGGATCTCGACCTGCATGCGATACAGGCGAAGCCGCGTCTCCTCGCCGATATCGTCATTGAGAGTCGCCGCCGAGGCGGGCGCGCGGTCTTCGACCTTGGCCATGGCGATCCTCTTAAAAGCCCGAAATCCGCGTTGGGCGGACGCAACTTAGCGCCACTTGCGAAGCCGAGGCAACGCCGTCCGCAAGACGTGGGAGAAGTCCGCAGCCTGGGCAAAGGCCGCCGGTTCGCGCAGGCTACGCTTGCGCGCCGACGCTCAAGTTCCTAATTGACGCAATCGTAAGGCGGGAGGCTTTCATGGCTCAGGAATTCGATCGCCAATATGGTCACCAATCCTTCAACCGTTTCTTCGGCGGTCCGCCTCTGGCGGTCATCGGCCGGCTGATCCTGCTGTCGATCCTGGTCGGCGTGATCCTCGCCGCGATCGGCCTCGACCCCTGGAACATCATCGATTCCGTCCGCCGTCTCATCGTGCACATCTGGAACATGGGCTTCGACGCCGTGCGCTGGCTGTGGCGCTATTTCCTGCTCGGCGCGGTGATCGTCGTTCCGATCTGGATTTTGGTGCGCCTGGCCAAGGCCCCGCGCGCGCACTGAGGGCACCTTCGTTCCGGGGCCAGGCCAATGGTTCCAGCCTTCAAGCTCAGCGAGGAACCCGGAATCCATTTCTACAAGCCGAGCAGACTTCTCGCCTGAGAGCCGTACTTCACGAGTCACTATGAATTTCGGCTCTCGCGGCCCGGCCGGAATGGACGACGTCAATCTTCGATCGGGCCCGGCCCGGCAGATGTCGGCAAATCGTTGTCGCCCCGCATCGTATGATCGCGCGGACCGCGATGACGGCGGCGGCGGCGATGCAGCGGAAACCGATCCGATTGGCCGTCATAACCGTTGGAGCCGGTCGGGGCCTGGCTCTGTTGCGGCGCTGGCGGGCTGACCGCCGGTAATGAACGAGGGCAACCGGTCCACGTCGGCTTCGCTGGTCGGCGGCGGCACGTGCTGCGGGCGCGGCTGAAAATGCTGCGGTTGGGGCTGCGGTTGCGGTTGCGGCTGCGGTTGGTGCTGCTCGCGCGGATAGAACGGCTGCGGCTCGCGCGGCGCAAACGGCTCGCCGCCGATGTGCGGCTGCTCGTCCTCTCCGTCGTCGAACGAGTCGTCGGACATGTTGCCGCGCATCTCGCCCTGCTGCTGCTGATAATAGGGCTGGCTCTGGCGAAACTGTTCCTGAGCGGCGGCGATCAGACGGAAATAATGTTCGGCGTGCTGGTAGTAATTTTCGGCGGCGATCGGGTCGCCTGAGCTTTGCGCGTCGCGCGCGAGCTGCAGGTACTTCTCGGCAACGTGGGACGCCGTTCCTCGAATTTTCACGTCCGGTCCATTGGACTCGTACATGCGCGACAATGGATTTTGGTGATGGCCACCACCTTTGCGGTTGCGACCCCGCATGCGCTTGTTCTGACCGTTTCTCATGGTTTGCTTTTCTGCCAACCCCCGTTATTTGCGGCGGCGCGGACTGCCGCCGTTTCTCAGCGCAACGCTTCCGTTCGTTAACACCCTGATGCTCGCCGACGTCGAGCGAACGGTCCGCGACGGCGCAAATCTGTGGAATCGCTATCTGCCCTTATCGGCATCAACCACCGCGCTCGCTTACAATCGTTCTCTCGTGCGCTCCGACTCACTTGTCGGACCACACGAATCCCTTCTCCGGCTCGCACCGGCGATCCTGCCGCGGTGTTGAGCACCCTCGTCATGCGCGCGATCATTCCATACCGATGCGCGCCTTACCGATGAAACGTTCTCGATCTGAATCTGGCGATCCCGTCTGCCGTCCGATCCGGCTTTCGCTATCCAGCTATCTGCCTGGCCTGCGCCGCCAACCTCTAAGGAGCAATGCTCCGGGTGTTTAAGGCAACGCGGCAGCCCTCATCTCGGGCCGATTCCGTGCCCGCAAGCTAGTCGGTTCCGCGCGACATTCCAAGTGCTTTTTTGCCTGGGTGCTTTTTGGGGGCCAATGCTCCGCGCTCATGCCCTTTTCGGCGATCAGCGCGCGCGGCACGCCGTTAAGATCGGTACGCGGCGGCGACGGCGCAAGCCCCGCCGCGGCAAAGAGTGCGGCGACAGCGTCGGCCTGGCCGGCGCCCAGTTCGACGATCAACGCGCCGCCGGGCGCCAGCAAGGGCGGGCGCCGCCGCGGCAATCGCCCGATAAAAATCGAGCCCGTCAGGTCCGCCGTCGAGCGCGCGGCGCGGGTCAAAATCGCGCACTTCGGGAGCGAGCGCCGCGATGTCGCGCGGACGCGATGTATGGCGGATTGGAAACGATGAGGTCGAAGGTTCCGCGCAGCGCCGCCGCCATGTCGCAGGCGACAAATTGCGCGCGTGCCAATCCAAGGCGCCGCGCATTGTCGCGCGCAACGCAAAGCGCGGCGCGCGCTTACGTCGCTGCCTACGCCGAACGCGTTCGGCAATTCGGCAAGCAGCGCCAGCAGGATCGCGCCGCGAACCGGTGCCGAGGTCGGCGATGCGCAGCGTTCGCGAGCGCGCGCCGCGCGGCATCGATTGCGGCGAGCGCAGCCTCGACGACCGTTTCGGTCTCCGGCCTCGGCACCAGCGTCGCCGCGTCGATGCGCAGCGGCAGACTCCAGAATTCCTTCCATGCCGACGATGCGGGCAACCGGCTCGCGCGCGCAGCCGGCGCTGCGCAGCGCGGCGATGGCGTTTTCTTCGTCGACGCCAAGCCTGCGCGCATCGGCGCCGCAAGCGCGGCATGATCGAGGCCGAGCGCGTGACCGACCAGGATGCGGGCATCGAGCTCGGGCGAATCGATGCCGCAGGCGCGAAATTTTTGCGCCCAGGCGCGCCGCGCTTCGGCAACGGTAAGCGCGGTCCCGCTCCGCGTCGGCGTGACGACCGCAATTGCCGCGCGATCGGCGCCCAACTCCATCATGCTGCGTCCTCGGCGGCAAGCAGCGCCGCCTGATGTTCGGCGACCAGCGCGTCGACGATCTCGCCCAATGCCTCGCCCTCCATGATCTGCGGCAGCTTGTAGAGCGTCAGATTGATGCGGTGGTCGGACACGCGGCCTTGCGGGAAATTATAGGTGCGGATGCGTTCGGAGCGGTCGCCGGTGCCGACCTGGCCGCGGCGCTCGGCGGCGCGCGCGGCGTCCTGCTTCTGCCGCTCCAGATCGTAAAGCCGCGTGCGCAGCACGGCGAGCGCCTTGGCGCGGTTGCGGTGCTGCGAACGGTCTTCCTGCATCATGACGACGATGCCGGACGGAATATGCGTCACGCGCACCGCCGATTCGGTCTTGTTGACGTGCTGGCCGCCGGCCCCGCCGGAGCGCAGCGTGTCGATGCGCAGATCCGCCTCGTTGATGGCGACATCGACCTCCTGCGCCTCCGGCAGCACGGCGACGGTGGCCGTCGAGGTATGGATGCGGCCGGAGGCCTCGGTGTCGGGCACGCGCTGCACGCGGTGCACGCCCGATTCGAATTTCAGCTTGGCGAAGGCGCCGCGACCGCGGATTTCGGCGATGATTTCCTTGAAACCGCCCATCGAGCCTTCGCTCATGCTGATGATTTCGACCTTCCAGCCCTGCTTGGCGGCAAAGCGCTCGTACATGCGGAACAGATCGCCGGCAAACAAAGACGCTTCGTCGCCGCCGGTGCCGGCGCGGATTTCGAGAATGACGTTGCGCTCGTCCATGGCGTCCTTGGGGATGAGCGCGAGCCGCAATTGCTGCTCAAGCTCGGCGCGGCGCGCTTCCAGTTCGGGCTTTTCCGCCTCGGCGATGGAGCGCATCTCCGCATCGGTCGACGGATCGGCGATGAGGCTCGTGAGCCCCTCAAGTTCGCGCTGCGCGGCGCGATACGACTTCACCGCCTCCACGACCGGCGCCAGCTCGGCGAATTCGCGCGAGAGCTTCACGAAGGTCTCGGGCGGCAAGACGCCGAGCAAGGTCGCGTTCCAGCGCCGCATGGCGGACGACAAGCGCGTTGAGTTTCTGGTCGGGAAGCATCGAAATTTCCGTTGTCACGCCCGCGCCGGCGGGCATCCGGTAACCGCAAAGCCGAACGGACTCTAGCGTCGGCGCCGAGTTGAGCCGGAGGTCGTCTGGTCGCACGATGACATCAACATTTTGCTCAACGACCTGGACATAAGAAATCCGTCTCAAATCTGCAAGCCTTGTTTGGCGGCGAATTCCTCGAGGCGCGCGCGGATCGGCTTGCCGACGTCCGGCTTCTCGATCAGCGGGACACAGAAATTCGGCCATCTTGCGGCAATCGAGATCAAGCAGCGCCGCCTTGACCGGTCCCACCGCCGACGGCGTGAGCGACAGCGCGCGGTAGCCGATCGCGACCAGGGCGACGGCGCCGATCGGCTGCGAGGCAAGCTCCCCGCACAAAGTCACCGGCTTGTTGTGCGCGCGGCCCTTGTCGGCGATCTCCTTGAGCGCGCGCAGCACCGGCGCCGACAGCGCATCGAAGCGGCCGGCGACCCGCGGATTGCCGCGATCGACCGCGTAGAGGAATTGCACCAGATCGTTCGAGCCGACCGAGAGGAAATCGGCGTGTTCGAGCAGTTCGTCGAGCTGATAGAGCAGCGACGGCACCTCGACCATGCTGCCGACCTGAACCTCGTCGGGCAGCTTGTGGCCGTGGCGGCGCAAATGCGTCAGCTCGCGTTCGACCAGTTCGCTCGCCTGCTCGAACTCCTCGACGGTGGCGACCATGGGAAACATGATTTTCAGCGAGCGGCTGCCGGCGGCGCGCAGCAGTGCGCGCAGCTGCGAGCGCAACAGGCCGGGCCGGTCGAGACCGAGCCGGATCGCGCGCCAGCCGAGCGCCGGATTTTCCTCCTCGACGTTGCGCATATAGGGCAGCACCTTGTCGCCGCCGATGTCGAGGGTGCGGAAGACCACCGGCTTGTCGCCGGCGGCGTCGATGACCGCGCGATAGAGCGCATATTGTTCGCTAGTGCGCGGAAAGTTCGGCGCCACCATGAACTGCAGTTCGGTGCGGAACAGGCCGATGCCGGCGGCGCCGGTGTCGGCGATGTGCGGCAGGTCGACGGCAAGGCCGGCATTGAGCATCAGGCTGACTTGCACGCCGTCTTTGGTCACGCACGGCCGGTCGCGCAGCGCCTGGTATTGCTGCTGGCGCCGCGCGCGCAGCCGCACGCGCTCCGCATAGGCCGCCTCCATGTCCGGCAGCGGGCGGATGTGCAAATCCCCGGTCGAGCCGTCGACGATGATGGCGTCGCCCGGATCGGCGATGCCGGTGGCGTTGTCGATTTCGCCGACCGCAGGGATGCCGAGCGCGCGCGCCACGATGGCGACGTGCGAGTGGGCGCCGCCTTCCTCGAGAATGAGGCCGCGCAAGCGCTTGCGGTCGTAGTCGAGCAGCGCCGCCGGCCCCATCGCGCGGGCGACGACGATCGCATTCTCCGGCAAGCTTTCGCGCGAAGGCGCGTGATCGCGGCCGGTAAGCTGACGCATCAGTCGATTGGCGAGATCGTCGAGGTCGTGCAGTCGCTCGCGCAAAAACGGATCGGTCTGCCGCAGCATGCGCGCGCGGGTGTCGGACTGCACGCGCTCGACTGCAGCCTCCGCGGTGAGCCCGGTCATCACCGCTTCTTCGAGCTTGTGCACCCAGCCGCGGTCGTAGGCGAACATGCGATAGGCTTCGAGCACATCGCGATGCTCGCCGCCCTCGACCACGTCGCCGTGTTCGAGCAGTTGGTCGAGATTGGACTGCAATGTCTCGATCGCCGCGCGCAGATGCTTCAATTCGCTCTGGACGTCGTCGGCGATGTAATTGGTGACGATGACGCGCGGCTCGTGCAGCACGACGTGACCGAGCGCGATGCCGTCGCTCAAGGCGGCGCCCTTGAGATGAACCGGGCGGCGCGCGGCGAGCTTCGTCGCCCGGAGGCGCCAGTTCCGACAGCTCGCCGGAGGCGATCATTTCCGCGAGCACCATGGCGGTGGTCTGCAGCGCCTCGACTTCTTCTTCCGAATAGGTGCGCCGGGCCCGGTTCTGCACCACCAGCACGCCGAGCGTGTTGCCGGCGCGCAGCACCGGCACGCCGAGGAAGGAGTGATAGATCTCCTCGCCGGTTTCCGGCCGATAGGAGAACGCCGGATGCGCCTGCGCGTTCGACAGATTAATGGCGCTCGCCTGGCTCGCGACCAGGCCGACCAGGCCCTCGTCGGAGCCAAGCACCGTTTGGTGCACGGCTTCGCGCTTCAGGCCCTCGGTGGCGTAGAGTTCGAGCGTGGAATCGCCGCGCAGCACATAGACGGAGCAGACCTCCGCGACCATGTTGGCGGCGATCAGCACCACGATCTTGTCGAGGCGATCCTGCGCACTGACCGGCTCCGCCATCACTTCGCGAAGTCGGCGCAACAACACGCGCGGACCGCCGAGCGCGCCACGCATGGCGGCAGCTCCCTCGGGCTCTCTGCCGTGGCCGGAACGTCGCCCGCTTCGCGCCGGCCTGATCGAAGAGGATTTCGCCGGGGCCCGCGCCCGCAGCGACCATCCTGCAGCCTATATCGAACGCGCCATGCAAACCGCAAGCCAAAGACGGGCCGATGACGGTGCGGAAATTTTGCGCTGCAGTGTCAACAGCGGATTTTAGAAGAATTTCTCGTTGTCCGTTCCGCTGCAGCGCAAAACGGCGGCGGATAGAGGCTTAAGTCGCCTTGTCGAGGCCGTAGAGCGAATGCAGCGTGCGCACCGCAAGCTCGGTGAAGGCCGCGTCGATCAGCAGCGAAAACTTGATCTCCGAGGTCGTGATGGCGCGGATATTGATCGCCCGGTCGGCAAGCGCCCGGAATGCCTGCGCGGCGACGCCGGCATGGCTGCGCATGCCGATGCCGATCACCGAGATCTTGGCCACATCGGTGGCGCCGTCGAGCCGCGCATAGCCGATCACCTCCTTCGCCTTGGCGATGGTGTCGAGCGAGCGCTGATAGTCCGCCGCCGGCACGGTGAAGGTCAGATCGGTGGTTTTGCCGTCGGCCGAGACGTTCTGCACGATCATGTCGACGTTGATGTTGGCTTCCGCCAGCGGGCCGAAAATCGCCGCCGCCACGCCCGGCTTGTCCTGCACCTGGCGGATGGAAATTTGCGCCTCGTCGCGGGAGAAGGCGATGCCGGTGACCGTTTGCTGTTCCATGATCTCCCCCTCGTCGCAGATAAGGGTGCCGGGTGGGTTGCCGTGCGGGTCGATGCTTTCCGGGCGGTCGAAGCTCGATCGCACGAAAATGCGCACATTGTGCACCATGCCGAGCTCGACCGAGCGCACCTGCATCACTTTGGCGCCGAGCGAAGCAAACTCCAGCATTTCCTCGAACGCGATCTTGTCGAGCCTTTTCGCGTGCGGAACGACGCGCGGGTCGGACGTGTAGACGCCGTCGACGTCGGTATAGATGTCGCAACGGTCGGCGCGGATCGCGGCCGCCACCGCCACCGCCGAAGTATCCGATCCGCCGCGGCCCAGAGTGGTGATGCGGCCGGTTTCCTTGTGCACGCCTTGGAAGCCGGCGATGACCGCCACCTCCTTGCGCTCCTTGAAGCGCCGGATCAGTTCCTCGCCGTTGATGTCGAGAATGCGCGCCGAGCCGTGCGCGTTTGAGGTAGAGATCGGCAGTTGCCAGCCCTGCCAGGAGCGCGCGTTGATATCGAGGTCCTGCAGCGCGATCGCCAAAAGTCCGGCGGTCACCTGTTCGCCGGTGGCGACGACGGCATCGTATTCGCGCGCATCGAAAATGCGCCGCTCCTTGCAGCGCCGTTTCGCACCAGTCCACCAGCTGATCGGTCATGCCGGCCATGGCCGAAACCACGACCGCAACCTCATGGCCGGCATCGACCTCGCGCTTGACGTGGCGCGCGGCGTTGCGGATGCGCTCGATATCGGCGACCGAGGTTCCGCCGAACTTCATCACCAGACGGGCCATGACGGTCGATGCGTTCTTTCAAAATGGACGCGCCAGCTGCGTTTTGTGCCGGCGCAAAAAGGGCGCGTATAGATACCGGCGGGGTCCTGTTGCTGCAACAGGACCGTATCCCCGTTTGCGGTACCGAGTTCGGATCGGCGAAGTCAGTTCTTGGCGAACTTCTTGAAGTCCATGCCGGTAGCAAAGCCGCCGAACACATTGCCGTCCTTATCGGCAGCGACACCTTCCGGCATCGAGATCTTCGGGTCTATGGGTGGGATGTATACCGTCACCTTGCCGTCCTTGACGCTGCCGATGCGGATGCCCTGACGGAATGGCGGGTTGGTCTTGTCGTCCGATTGCGAGTCGCCGACATAGAGGATGTTATTGCGGATATAGATGCCGCTCGGCCGGCCGAATTGCTTCCATATCGTCCAGAAAGCTTGCCGTCCTGATCGAATATCTGGATGCGATTGTTCGCCCGGTCGGCGACAAAGAGCCGGCCGGCGGAATCCATGGCAAGCCCGTGGGGCACGTCGAAGTCGCCCGGCGCCGATCCATGGTGGCCCCAGGCCTTGATGAATTTGCCGTCTTTGGAAAACTTGACCATGCGGTCGTTCGTCTTCGGCACCGGATAATCGCCGTGGCCGTCGGCAACAAAGATGTCGCCGTTCGGGCGCGACAACGACATCGGACGGCGAATTGAACGTATCGGGACCGTCGCCGGCAACGCCGGGCTTGCCGAGCGTCATCAGCAGGCGTCCATCCGGGGCGAAATGCATGACGGTCTGATTCCTGCCGTCGGTGACCCAGATAGTGCCGTCCGGAGCGGCGAACAGGCCGTGCGGCCAGCTGAACAGGCCGGAGCCGAAGCTCACCACCAGCCGGCCGCTTGCATCAAACTTCTGGATCGGCGCGATATTCGAGCCATCGCAAGTTTTGCCGCCGCAGCGGTCGAACACCCACACGCTGGTGCCGTCGCGGTCGATGGCGACCCCGATCGCCATGCCCCAGTGCCGTCCTTCCGGCAGCTTCGCCCAGTTGCTGACGACATGGTACCGGATTGTGGCACGCTGTTGGGGTCATCGGCCTGGGCCTGGCTGCCGGTTACGGCAAAGACCGCGGCGACCGACCGCTCCGAGCATAGCCACTGACAGCATGTAGCTCTTGCGCGATGACGCATGTCGGTTCCTCCCGTTGGAATTCCGCGCGCCTTTGCGGCATCTATGCGGAGCGCTTGCGACAACGCGATTGGATCGTGACACAGCCGGGTCCGAATTGCAATACAATAGCGTGCAATGCGGGCGGCGACGATAACCGCGCAGTGCGCGTCGAGTGAGGGTGCGAAATGCCGGCCATCGTCGATCCCGTGAGCGGGCTTGAACTTTACGAGCTCAGCCATCGCTGGGGCATGTATACGCCGATCTTTCCCGGCTACGAGGAGATCAAGCTCGAACGCATCACCCATCACGCCAAACAAGGCGTGATGACCCACAAGATCACGACGATCTTTCACACCTCCACGCACGTCAACGCGCCGATCCATCTCGTTCCCGGCGCCGCGGCGGTCGGCGAGCTGCCGCTCGACCGGTTCTTCGGCACCGGCGTCGTGCTCTCGATCCCGAAAAAGAAATGGCAGCTGATCGAGCCGTCCGACCTCGAGCGCGCCAAGCCGGAGATCAAGGCCGGCGACATCGTCCTCATCAATACCGGCTGGCACCGCAAATATTCCGACAGCAAGGAATATTTCGGCTATGCGCCGGGCCTGAGCAAACACGCGGCGGCGTGGCTTGTGAAAAAGCGCGTCAAGATCGTCGGCGTCGACACCGCCTGCGTCGATCATCCGCTGGCGACCTCGCTCGGCCCGCATCGCAACGGGCCGCAGATCAAATATTTGCTGCCGGAATACAAGGAAGCGACCGGCCGCGAGGCGATCAACGATTTCCCGGAATGGAATCCGGCGCACCGCACGCTGCTCGAAGCCGGCATTCCGACCATCGAGAATGTCGGCGGCGATCTCGACGAACTCACCGGCAAGCGCTGCACGTTTCAGGGCTTTCCGTGGAAATGGCGCGAGGGCGATGCCTGCGTGATCCGCCTGGTCGCGATGCTCGATCCGAAGGGAAATATGCGGCTGGAGTCCGGCGCGGCGCGCAAGGCGGCGGACAACGAACGAACGCGACGCGCAGCTCGCGGCAAGAAGCGAGAGCGACCTGCAATTCTTCGACCTCAGCCATCCGTGGGGTCACGGCATGCCGCAATGGCCTTCGCGCGCCAATCTGAACGTCCGCGTCGTTGAATTCCACGCCAAGGACGGGCTTCTGGTGCAGCAATTCGAAGGCATCATGCATCGCGGCACGCATATGGACGCGCCGATCCATGTCGCCGAGAATCAGCCGTCGCTGACCGGCTATCCGCTCTGGCGCTTCTTCGGCACCGGCGTCGCGGTGTCGATCCCGAAGGGCAAGTGGGGCGTCATCACGCCGAAGGATCTGGAAAAGGCCGCAGCCGAAGATCCAGAAGAACGACATCGTGATGATCAATACCGGCAGCCATCGCAATTACGGCGACAATCCCGACTACTTCGCCTATTCGCCCGGCCTCTACAAGGAAGCGGCGGAATGGCTGGTCGAGCGCGGCGTCAAGCTCGTCGGCATCGACGTGCAGGCGCTCGATCATCCGCTCGGCACGTTCCTCGGTCCGCACGGGCCGGGTCCGGCGCAGCCGCATCTCGATGTCGAGTACAAGGCGGAGACCGGCCGCCACATCATCGAGGACTTTCCGTACTGGGAGCCGGCGCACAAGATCATGATGACCAACGGCATTCCCGGCATCGAGAATATCGGCGGCGATATCGACCAGATCACCGGCAAGCGCTGCACGTTCTTCGCCTTCCCGTGGCGCTGGCCGGAAGGCGAAGGCTGCGCGCTGCGCGTCGTCGCCGTGCTCGATCCGAAGCAGGCGTTTCGGTTTGAGACGGGGCGGTGAATCCATCCTGTCATCTCCCGTCGAACGCGGGAACCCATGAACCCGTCGCACTCCGCAAGGTCGCTGACACCGGCGTGTGATTACGGGTCCCCGCACTTCGCGAGGACGACGCAGTTGACCGAGATACGGAATGCACCATGATCTCCGAGCCGCTGCGCAATCCGCTCTCGCTGTTTGACGTCAAGGACAAGGTCGCCATCGTCACCGGCGCCTCGGGCACGTTCGGCCGCGCCACCGCGCTGGCGCTGACCGCGCTCGGCGGCAAGGTGCTGCTCGCCTCCGGCAGCAAGAGCGAACTGGAAGACGTGGCGCGCGAGGTGCGAGAACTCGGCGGCGAGCCGGCGACGGTGGTGCGCCGGCCGGACAGCCAGGCGGACGCCGAGGCGATGCTCGATTCCGCGCTCGCCACGTTCGGCCGGGTCGATCAGCTCGTCGTCGCGTCCGGCTACAACAAACCGGGCTTCATTCACGAACTCGCCTACGAGGACTGGCAGGCGGTGATGGACGCCAATGTGCGCGGCATCTGGTTCATGGCCAAGGCGGTCGGCACCTATTGGATCGAGAAGAAAGTCCGCGGCAAGGTGCTGCTGATGTCGTCGGTGCGCGGCCGCCACGGCAATATTTCCGGCTATACCGGCTATTGCGCGTCGAAGGGCGCGACCGACTCGCTCACCCGCGTGCTGGCGACCGAATGGGCCAAATACGGCATCACCGTGAACGCGATCGCGCCGACGGTGTTCCGCTCCAAGCTCACCGCCTGGATGTACGGCGACAACGAACTCGGCCAGCAGACGCGCGCGCGCTCGCTGTCGCGCATTCCGCTCGGCCGGCTCGGCGAAGTGGAGGATCTGGTCGGGATGGCGATTTATCTGCTGTCGCCGGCGTCAGATTTCTGCACGGGGCAGGTGATGTATGTCGATGGCGGCTACACCGCCGGATGATTGCTCGCGATGGTTTGACGATTTCTTACGTATCGAATGGGGCTGCTCGCCCCAGCATGCTGCGCTCCCCATCATACAAGACCAAAACGCGACCCACATCAGAGCAGGCATGACCATTCTCCTTATGTAGATCGGCCAATAATTTGGCGTTCTGTTATTTAACGTTTGAGTCGCCCGAACGTTCCAAAAATGCGCTTCAGGTGGCCATAAACAGATAGACATGCAAACAGTTAGACATGCACAGGCAGACATGGACAAACGGACATGAACGAACAGAAAATCGGCGTGATCGGCGGCGGCCTGATGGGTCATGGCATCGCCTATCTGTTGGCCGCGGCGGGACATGACAGTCGGCGTGTTCGAGCCGGAGGCGGAGATCCGCGCCTCGCTGCCGCGGCGGCTGCAGGCGATCGTCGATCTGCTCGGCGACGACGCGGCGCTGCTGCAAGCGCATCGCCGCGCACGATCAGCTGGCGCCGCCGTGCAGGGCGCGAGCATTCGTGTTCGAAGCGGCGCCGGAAAAACTGCCGCTCAAGCAGCGCATCTTCGCCGAGCTGGAAAGCGCGGTCTGCGCCCGGGATACGATCCTCGCCAGCAACAGCTCGGCCATTCCGACGACCGAAATCGGCCGCGACCTCGAACATCGCGAGCGCGTCGTCGGCACGCATTTCTGGAATCCGCCGCATCTGGTGCCGCTGGTCGAGGTGATCCAGAACGAAAAAACCAGCGACGCGGTCGTGCGCACCACGATGGAGCTTGCTGCGCGACGCCGGAAAGACGCCGGTGCACGTGCGCCGCGACGTTCCGGGCTTCGTCGGCAACCGGCTGCAGCACGCGATGAAGCGCGAGGCGATCGCGCTGGTCGCCGCCGGCGTTTGCGACGCCGAGACGATCGACATCGTGGTCAAGGAAGGCTTCGGCGCGCGCACGGCCGTGCTCGGGCCGATGGAGCAGTCCGATCTGGTCGGGCTCGAATCTCACGCTCGACATCGCCGAGGTGCTGTATGCGCATCTCGACCGCACGCCGGGGCCGCACCCGTTCCTGCGCGAGAAGGTCAAGGCCGGCAAGCTCGGCATGAAGACCGGCGAGGGCATTGCGCAAATGGGCGCCGGGCGAGGCCGACGCGGTACGGGCGCGGCTGTCGCGCTTTCTCGCCGAGCAGGCGAAGGCGAGGAAAAAGAGTTTGGCTTAAGGTTTACCTGCTGCCGATTGCCGCCGTAGCGTGCGCGGCAAGGCGCAGCGCGACGCCGCCAAACAGCGTGGCGACGAACGGCAGATAGCTCAGCGGATATTTGTCCGCTCCGCCCGCCTGCAGCGGCTCGACGATGAAATCGACGGCGAAGACGAGCGCGATGTATTGCAGCGCGCGCTTCGCACGCCATGCGCCAGAGGCGTTGCCCGAGCACGTCGCGCAGCCGCGGCAGCGAGAACAGCGCGAGCGCATAGGTACAGAACACGCCGGCCCAGAAGAAGAGCATCGGACTGCGCTGATCGGCGGTGACATGGATGAGCCAGAGCACCAGTCGCGACGTGAACGGCAAGCGCCGCCGCGAAGGCGAGACCGAACTCGCGGCCATGGCGCGCCAAGAACCGCAAAGCGCGGCCCGCAGAACTTTGCCAGCGCGCCGCCGGCGTAAGCCGGCCAGAACAGAGAAAGCACCAGCGCGCGGTGACGCGCAGCGCCTGCGCCGTGCCGTGTTCGCCGGCGCCGAAACGGCGAGCACGATCGCGGCCAGTGCCAGCGAAACGAGAAACGCCGCCGCCATCCAAACCGGCGCGCCGGCGCGCGCGACCGTTCGGCGGTTCGCCAATTCGCTCCGCGCCGGAGCGCTGTCATATCAATTCCGCTCGCGGGCTCCTGCGCGCGTCGAGGAGAACCCGTTGTGTTCGTCGCTGCTCAAGCAAGGGCTTTTGGTAACCTGAACTCGAGCCGAGACGGCCGATGCGACAACGCGTCTTCGAAGCGTCATCCCGATCCAACATGTCATTGGAGCATGATCTTTTCCGAAAACCGGTAACCATTTTCAGGATCATGCTTTAATACGGCAGCCCGACATATTGCTCCGCCAGCGACGCCGCGGCGTGCTCGGAGGCGTGCAGATAATCGAACTGATTGAGCCGCATCTGCTCGCTCGAACGGCGTCTCGTCCGCGAAAGCGGTGCAGCAGCATCGTCAGCCACCACGACATGCGCGCGGCGCCCCACACGCGGCGCAGCGCGGTGTCGGAATAGGTGTCGAGGTAGGCCGTGTTGCCGCTGCGATAGGCTTCGATCAGCGCGCGCGACAGATAAAAAACGTCCGAGACTGCGAGGTTAAGCCCCTTCGCGCCGGTCGGCGGCACGATATGGGCGGCATCGCCGGCGAGAAACAGCGCGCCGTAACGCATCGGCTCGGCGACGAAACTGCGCAGCGGCGCGATGGATTTCTCGATCGACGGGCCGGTGACGATGCTGTCCGCCATGTCCTTCGGGCAGCGCGCCTTGAATTCCTCCCAGAAGCGGTCGTCCGGCCAATCCTCGAGTTTGATGTCGAGGTCGCACTGGATGTAGTAGCGGCTGAGCATCGGATTGCGCTGCGAGGCGAGCGCGAAACCGCGGCTGTGGTAGCAATAACAGATGTCGGGATAGGGCGGCGTCTCCGACATGATGCCGAGCCAGCCGAACGGATAGCTCTTCTCGTAGGTCTTGAGCAGCGCGGCCGGGATCGATGCGCGGCTGACGCCGTGAAAGCCGTCGCAGCCGGCGACATAGTCGCAGTCGATCGCGTTGCGCCGTTCCGGCTTTTTCATAGGTGACGTAGGGCCGGCCCGAGGTCAGGTCGTGCAGCGCCACGTTGTCGGCCTGGTCGACCATCTTGCCGCCGGCGGCATCGCGGGCGGCGAACAGGTCTTCGGTGATGGTGGTCTGGCCATAGGCCATCATCGGCTTGCCGGTGTATTTTTTGGTGTCGATCAGGAAGCGCGGCCGGCCCTCCCAGGCGATCCACGAGCCGTCGTGCGGCGCCCCTTCGCGGTCCATGCGCGCGCCGAGGCCGACCTCGCGCAGAAGCGCGACGGTGCCGGCCTCGAGCACGCCGGCGCGAATCCGCTCCAGCACGTGGGCGCGGGTCTGCCGCTCCAGCACGATGCTATCGATGCCGTTGCGGTCGAGAATATGGGAGAGCAGCAGTCCGGCCGGGCCACCGCCGATAATGGCGACTTGCGTGCGCATGATGGCCTTATATTTATTCAGTCTCTACTATTAGCAAATAAAATCCGCTCCGATGGCGCGTTTGTCCGCGCCCGCGTTTTGCCAAGCGATTTTTTGCCAAGCTTGTAGGGCGGAATAGCGCAGCGTATTCCGCCATTCAACCTTGCCGGAACGGTGGGTTACGCAATCGGCTCACCACCTCGACGCTTGCTGTGATACACGGCACAGCCCGTAGGGCGGAATAGCGCAGCGTATTCCGCCATTCAACCTTGCCGGAACGGTGGGTTACGCAATCGGCTCACCACCTCGACGCTTGCTGTGATACACGGCACAGCCCGTAGGGCGGAATAGCGCAGCGTATTCCGCCATTCAACCTCGCCGAAGCGGCGCGTTTCGTAACGGTTCATTCGCCCCGGAGCTTGCTTCCGAAACAGCTGCGACGCATGTTTCCTGTTGAAAAGCTTGTTAAACGAGATGGCGGATTACGCTTCACTAATCCGCCTACGTGGTGCTGCGTCCATGCCGAATTATCGACGCGCCTTCGTTCCAAACGGATGCTAACAACAATAGGGTGAGTTCGCCTTACAGATAACCACCATTGGACGGAAACCAGATGGCGGATTACGCCTTCGGCTAATCCGCCCCACGAAGCACTGCGCCGCAGAAAATGCGCGACATGACGTTCGTGTTTTCGCCGCCCGATTGATCGGACTTCGGGTCGTCCGATCTCATTGCGCGGCCATGCGCGCGAGGATGCGGCCGGCTTCGGTCGAGCCTAATTCCTTCGCCCGCTGGTATAAGGCGCGCGCCTCGGCGCGGTCGCCCTGCACGCCGACGACATTGTGCGCGACGAGGTAATCGGGATCGTAGGTGTTGGCGAGCGCCAAAGCCGCATCGGCTATTCCGGCATCGGCCAGGCGGCGGAACGCAACCCGCGCCGCCGAGATGTCGCCGGTACCGAGCGAATTGCGGCCGCGCTGCATCAGCATGGCGGCTTCGCCGGGGTCGACCGACTCGATGGCCGGCACAACGGGGTTGGCGGCGCCGATGGGGCCGCCGGCGGTCGCCTCGGCGGATGCCGTTATAAGCGATGGCGGCACAACTGGCGCCGGCGGCGAAACCGGCTTCGGTTCCTTGGCGATCCATTTGAGCTGCATGGAACGGCTGTCGAGCACCCGTCGATCGGCCCCGAGCAGATCGACCGTCGCATTCATCACGCCGACGAAATCCTTTGGGGCGTAGAGATAGAGCCCGCGCAGTTTGTCGGACGGCAATTGCCAGCTCGACGGACTCGCCGATGCACCGGCCGACAATGTCGTGCCCTGGGCCAAGCCATCAAACACCAGGGACTCGTTCTGTCTTGCGTCCGCGACATTGACCGCGGGCGAAAGCGGCTCGTTGGCAAATGCCTGCCGGTCTGCGACGACGAGCCGCGATGGAGGCTGGGTGTCCGGCTGCACCTGAGGCGATTGCGGCGCGATCCCGGCAACGCGGTCGCCGGCGCCTTTGAGCGGCGGCGTACTCGGCTGCAAGGAAGCGAGCGCGGTGAGCCCATAGGCCACGATCGCGGCGAAGACGGTCACCAGCGAAAGCCGCATGAACAGCGGCAGGAAGCTGTTCCGCTGCACTGCCGCCGGCGGCTCCGGCACGATTTCGGGATCAAGACTGGGACGGCGCGGCGGCCGTGGCGGCGCGGCGCGGCCGGCGCCCCGATCCTGCCGCCGCAAGCCGGGTGATGGCGGCGGGACTTCATCGCCCTCGCTTTGGGCCGGCGCCACGGATGGAGAGGGCGTATCGGCGACCCGAGGAGCCTTCGAACCGCCCGTTGCGTGCTCAAGCTCAATCACTGCGCGGATCGCCTGGTCCACCCAGTCGAGGAGTTCCGTCTCGTCGGCTTCATTGCGGCGGTCCGCGTCGTCAAGTATCGCCGCCTGCTCGCTGTCGAACTGTTCCCCCTCTTGTTGTTCCGCTTGGGACTGTCCCGTTTGGGGTTGTTCCTTTTGGGGTTCTCCCGTTTGGGTTTGTTCCCTTTCCGGCTGTTGCTTTGCCTGTTGCCGCGACGCTTCCGCGCTCGCAGCCTGGTCGTCGAATAACGACCGCTCCCGCGCGTGTCGCGGCGCGTACAGATCGAGACCTTGCAGCTTATTGTTTCGCGAAATCGGCGTACTCATACTCGCCTCCCTCGACCTCGCGGTCGACTCTTACAAAGCGCCGGTGTTGTTATCTCCTGTATGTTTGGGCCGGGTCAGTCGCACCTGCCTTTGGACAGTTTTCTTGATCGCGTCACGGCATTTGACCTTCGCCGCTCAATCGACCGACACGCCGCTTTCCTTGATCGGCGCGGCCCACTTCTTGATCTCGCTGGCGACGAAGCGCTGGAGATAGCTGCTGCTGGTGCGGTCGGCGTCGACAAGATCCGTGCCGATCGTCTCCATGCGCGCGCGCAGCTTTGGCGTATTCATCGCCTCGACGGTGGCGTCACGCAGGCAGTGGATGATCGGGTCGGGCGTGTGCCGCGGAAAGAACAGGCCGATCCAGTTGTTGGCGTCGAAGCCCTTAAAACCCTGCTCCTGCGCCGTCGGCACATCCGGCAGCACCGCCGAGCGCTGGCGCGCCAGCACGGCGAGCGCCTTCACGTTGCCGGCCTTGATCGGCGCCAACTCGGTGGAGACCGCGTCGCACATGTAGTCGATACGCCCGGCCATGAGGTCCTCAAGCGCCGGCGCCGAACCGCGATAGGGAACGTGCTGGACGTTGATGCCGAGCGTCGAATTGAGCAGCACGCAGCCGAGATGGGTCGCCGAGCCGGCGCCGCCGGAGCCGAATGACAGCTTCGGGGCATTCGCCTTGGCATAGGCGGCGAACTCTTGCAGCGAGTTGGCGGGGAAATTCTTGCGCACCACGAGCACCAGCGGCTGCTCGGCGACGAGCACGACCGGCGCAAAATCCTTGGTCGCGCTGTAGAGCGGCTTTTTGTAGAGCGTCTGGCTGTAGGCCTGGGTGCCGACGGTGCCGAGCAGAACCTCGTAGCCGTCGGGCCTTGCCCGCGCCACGCGGTCGGCGCCGGTCATGCCGCCGGCACCGCCGACGTTGACGACGATCACCTGCTGTTTGAGGATTTCGCTCAGGCGTCCCGCCAGGATGCGGCCGACCACATCCGTCGGGCCGCCGGCGGCGAAGGGCACCACCATGGTGACCGGCCGCGTCGGCCAGTTGCTCGCGTGCGCCACTCCCACGGCGGCCAAAACACCTGCCAGCGCCGCCACGATCCAATGTCTTCGCATGATGCGCTCCTGTCGGTTTCGGCATGACGGCGCCCAGGCGAGCCGCGCAGCTGTGCGCTCGTCAATTCATCGCGCCAATGGCTCCGCCGCGCGGTCGGCATGAACGCCTGCCCCGCTGCACGTGCGGCTTCGCGAATGTGTTTAAAGTTCGGATTGAACCAAAGATCAGAAGGTCGGCAGATTACGCATGACACTACTCCCCCGAAACTCGCGAACGGCGCGGCCACACGCTCTTTGCCGACTTGCGCGCCGCATGGTTCAGTTCTGTGGCGCGGTGAGCGTGGCTACTCTTTATGGCAAGATCACGTCTTGCCTTGGGTCATTGCATGACAAGTTCGCAGCAGAGGACGTAGAGCAAACAACACATAAATCCATCGCATCAATTACGGCGAAAATTCATTCGCGCACGATGTTTGATGCAAACCGACGGCGTGCGTCCCAGGCCGGCCACAATTCTCTGGTCAAAATTCCACGTCGGATCTTGTGCCCAGCGTAAGGGGGGCGTTCATGCGCGGTCGCTTTGTCGTTGCGTGTTTGGTCGCGTCGATCATCGGATTGTTCAGCTTCAATCTCCACGCCCAGGTCGTGCCCAAGTCGTTATCGCAGGGCGGCACGGATGCCGCGCTGCGCGGCCGGCAAAATGCCTGGACGGTCGGCATCGTCGGCGGGCTGTTCACCGGAACCTATATGCGCCTCGCCGCCGAAATGGCGACGGCTCTCGACGACGGCGACAATCTGCGGGTTCTGCCGATCGTGTCGTTCGGCGCCGCATCCAATCTGGACGATCTGCTCTATCTGCATGGGGTGGATTTGGCGATCACGCAGTCGGACGTGTTCGAATATTTCCGCACCGTGCGCAAGACGCCGAATCTCGATCGCCGCGTCCAATACATCATCCGCCTGCCGATCTCGGAACTGCATATCCTGGCCCGCGACGACGTTCACAGCCTGGAGGACCTGCGCGGCAAGAAGGTCAATTTCGGCCCGGCGGGAACGGGCGCGAGTTTGACCGGCACCATCGTATTCCAGCGGCTCGGCATCGACGTTCAACAAGTCATGATCAATCAGGCGAGCGCGCTGCAAGAACTGGAATCGGGCCAGATTGATGCCATCGCGCGGGTAATACCCAAGCCGGTCGATTTTTTCTCAAAAATTCCGCCGAATTCCGGGCTGCATCTGGTGAACATCCCGTTCACCAAGATGTTCAACGACTATTATACGCTCGGCGAATTTACCAAGAAGGACTACCCAAATCTGCTCGACGGCAAGGATCGCATCGACACGATCGCGGTTCCGGCGGTGCTGGCGGTCTACAATTGGCCGAAAGACAGCGATCGCTACCGCAAGGTGCAACGCTTCGTCCAATATTTGTTCGATCGCTGGGACACCTTCCAGCATCCGCCGTACCATCCGAAATGGCGCGACGTGAATCTGGCGGCGACGGTCCCGGGCTGGACCAGATGGGCCCCTGCCGATGACATGTTGCAGCAGTTCGAGGCCAAGCAGCAGCAACAGCAGAAAGCCGATTTCCAGACCTTCTTGAACAACCGTCCGGGCGCACCCGCCAACGCGGCCGAACGCGACGCCCTGTTTCGCCAGTTTCTGCAATGGCGCGACCAGCCGGGTGCGCATTAGCCAGCGACGCGGGCGGGCGCGGAGGAAATTCCCTTACGCCCCCGCGATCCCCATCGCCTCGACGAACTCGCGGCGCACCTCTGGCGGCTGACCGAAATGGTGGCGGAATTCCTTGAGCCGCTGGCGCAGCAGCGGGTCCGTGTCGAAATCGGCAAGCAGGAGGCCTTCGGTGTTGAATTCGCGCGCCATGTTGGGCAGCGCGATGCAGGCCGCCGCGTTGGCGCTGCGGATGACGCCGCCCGGTTCCTTGCCCGCTTGCATCGCCTCGATCTCTTCGAAGAAGCGCTTGCGCATCATCGCGATGCCGATGTCGCTCGAGCGCAGATTCTCCTTGGTGCGGTCGGCGACGCGGCCCTGGCCGACCCAGGCGACGATGTCCTGGTTGATGACGTGGCTGGTGATCCAGCGGCCGCTCTCGTCGCGGATCGGGCTTTTCCACACCGGCACGCGGCTCTGCACATAGGGCTCGCGGCCCTTGGGCACGCGCATGAAGAACCAGGCGACCGAGAGCGTGTTCTCGTCGTCGACCGGCACGCGCCATTCGAAATGGCTGCCAAGATAGAAGCCGTTCGGCCACAGCGCGACGCGGCCGACCGTCCAATAGCGGTCCTCTTCGCTCTGGCCCTCGCGCACGCGCTTGTAAATAAAACCGTGCTCGAATTCCTCGAACCTGAGTTTCAGATGCTTGGGCGCGGCGCTCTTGTCGCCGCCGCGCAGCCGGGCGCCCCAATTGTCGTGCATCCATTCGAAATGCACCGGGTCGCAGGAGTTCTCCTGGCACTGAAACCAGTTGCACGGCACGTCGGCGAGCACGATTTCGCGAAAGCCGTTCCTCCAGGTGAACGGCTCCCACACCGGCAGTTCGGGCGCCGGCAGCGGACCCAGATAGGCGAACAGCAGGCCGGCGCATTCCTTCACCGGATAGGCCTTGGTCTCGCAGCCCGCCTTCGATGGCTTCGGATTGGTCGTGTCTTCGTAGGGCTGTTCGAGGCAGCGTTCCGGTCTCGTCGACGAGCCAGCCGTGATAGGAGCAGCGGATGCCTTTATCCTCGACCCAGCCATAGGCCATGTCGGCGCGGCGGTGCGGACAATGGCGGTCGATCAAGCCGTAGCGGCCGCCGCGGTCGCGATAGAGCACGAGGTCCTCGCCGAGGAGCCGCACGGGCTTGATCGGATTTTTGCCGTCGACCTCGCTTGCGCCGCCAATCGGCTGCCAATAGCGGCGAAGGAGCGCGCCCATCGGCGTGCCGGGCCCGACTTTGGTAAGCACCTCGTTGCGCGCGGCGGTGAGCACGTTTTTCCTCCCTGGCGGCCGTCCTGCGGCCACAGCCGTAGTGGATTATTTCACCTCTTGCGGCGGGCCGGGAGGGGGAAAAGCCGCCCACCCGGGCGCTAATGGCCAGGTCCCGGGCGCGGCAGCGAATTTCGAATCAATTCGAAATTATTTTCTTATCGGCGGCGCAAGATTTCTATCGTTTCATGCCGATATGAGCGCGGGCAAAGACGCAGGCTCGGGGACGTATCGACTGGTATGTCGAAGCGGACCGCGCCGCCGCGGATTCGGGCAGGCACGTCCATTTGCGGTCCCGCCGCGATGAGGATCGCGCGCATTCGCTCGGGCTCATTGTTACCACCACGTTGCTTTTCGTCCTGTTCGCCGCCGCAATCATGTTCGGCGGCCACGCCGCGATCGGCACCGCTCTTGAACCGCGCCAGCGCCGCACGCGATGCCAACGGCAAGGGCGACATCGTTTACACCATGCCGGACGGCGTGTTTTGCCGTCATCTGTCTTTTGACAATGTGACAGGCGAAGTCACCGAGGGCGCCATCGAACCTTGTCGGATTCCATGGACGCCGCGGCCGGGGGCTCGTCCTCCAAATTCAAATGGGGCGCACACTGAACGAAGCCGGTTCCGTGGCCCGCCGGAGCACGCGCTCTCGCCCGACGAACGTTCGCGCATCCCGGGCAATGCGCTCCGACCTTGCCTCGTTGGGCCTCCTCGCGATGACGGCACGGATGTAGTTCGCCGGGGAACCTTTCCAGCCCGCATTCCCAACCGGAACCGGCGACCGCCGACAAATCCGCCCTTTTATAACCTTATTCGCGTGGCCCGTCGCCGTTTGGCACCCGAGCAGCGGACGGCCGTTAGTGCAGAAGCGAAAGTTTTAGTTGAACCCGTCGACTGCATTTTCGACAAACGCTACGGTTCCAACCGACGAAGATCAGGATTGGGGAAAGCGACACATGCGGACCATGCGTTTCGTCTGCTGGCTGGCGTTGCCGGTCGGCTTGATTATCGGCAGCATCAACAGCGCCGGCGCCCAGGACAGCGATGCCGTACGCCAGGCCTGCACGCCCGATGCGATGCGGCTGTGCTCGGAATTCATTCCGGATGCCGAAAAGGTCAAGACCTGCATGATACGAAAGCGCGGCGAGCTTAGTGAAGCTTGCCGGACCGCCATACGCGGCGGGCGAAAGGAGCGGCGGCCGTACCATCACGAACGGCGAAGGTACGTTCATCACCACTATTACCGCCACCGCAAGTGATGCGGCGCGCGGGACGACGCGCCGCCGCTCCATCTCATTGCATCGGCTTGATACCGAGCACCTGGGCGAAAGCGGCGATGTTGGCGCAGCTTAAGACGTATGATGTTCCCCCTTGGCGCCGGCATTAAAGGCGGATGCCCTGGGTGAATGCCTAGGGCGCGCTCCGATTCGATTTTCGGCAATCCGCCTCTAGCTTTCCAGCCCGGTCGGCACGTTCTTGTTCTCGCTGGTGAGCTTCATGCCGGCGGCGAGCGCCATGGTTTCGGCGAGTGCGGCGAAATCCTTCTGCAGATATTCTTCCGGATTTTTCTGCAGCGTGGCGGCGCCGAAATGGCTCTGCAGCATTTCGCGCGTCGCCGCCGTCACCGGCATCGGCACGTCCATTTCGCGGGCCAGTTCCAGACCGAGATCGAGGTCCTTGCGCAGCAGCTCCGGCGTGAACGTCGTGGTCCAGTCGAGATTGACCAAAGCCGGCGATTTATAGCGCGTGAACATCGAGCCCATCACGCCGTTGTTGAGGAAGGCGAGAAAGGCGTGGCGCGGTACGCCCATCTTGTTGGTGAGGAGCGTGATCTCGATCAAATTCTCGATGACAACGCCGAGCATGACATTGTGGGCGATCTTGCACACGCGCGCGAGTTCGCCCTCGCCCACATAGGACACGCCCTGCGGAGCGAACACTTCGATCAGCGGCATCGCCGTCTTGCAAGCCGCCTCCGGCCCGGAGACGACGGCGGAGAGTTTCCCGGCTTTGATGACCTTGGCGTTGCCGCTCACCGGCGCGGCGATGAAGTCTGAACCGAGCTGCTTGAGTTTGTCGCGGATGGCGGCGGATTCCTCGACCGCGATGGTCGAGCAATCGACCACGATCGGCGGCATCCGGCCGCCCTGGCTGCACACGCCGTCCTTGCCGTAGAGCACCGCTTGCACGCTCTTGCCGGTATCGAGGATCGAGAACAGCACGTCAACGTCTTTGAGTTCGAACAGGTGGTCGACGACCTTGCCGCCGATTTTGGCGAGCGGTTCGGCTTTGGCGCGCGTGCGGTTCCAGATCGAAACGTCATGGCCCGCCTTGATGAGCCGTTCGGCCATGGGCTGACCCATGCGGCCCATGCCGATCCAGCCGATTTTCTGCGTATTTTTCGTGGCCATCGCCTACTCCCTTGCTGTCGGCCGCTTCCTATCACCTCGTCGTCGGCGATTATAGAGGAAGGACGGGCCCTGCAACGTCTTGCCGTCTTGCCGCGCGGGAGGCGGATTTGTAGGTTCGCAGCATGCAACAGGTCGCGCAGCTTGCCGATATCGCAGCAAAGCCGGTCGCCGGCGGGACGGGAGCGTTGCGGCGCGTTTTGCGCAACGCGTTCCCGTTCATTGTCGTCGGCGCGGTGTGGGAGGCGGTCGCGCATCTCGGGCTGTTCCCGGCGCAATTCTTCCCATCGCTGGAAACGATTGCCGGCGCTTTCGTGCGGCTGACGCTTTCCGGCGTGCTGCCGCATCATGCCTTCGACACGCTCATCCGTCTCATCGCCGGCTTTGCGCTTGCGGCCATTGCGGGCGTCAGCATCGGCGTGCTCATGGGGCGGTCGCGCCGCGCCGAAGACTACCTGCTGCCGCTCGTGAGCATCGGCGCACCGATTCCGGGGCTCGCCTACGCGCCGCTCTTTTTGTTGTGGTTCGGTCCCGGCAATGTCCCCTCGGTTCTCCTGGTCGCGTTCGTTTCCGCCTTTCCGATCATCTACAATTCCTGGACCGGCGTGAAAGCCGTCAAGGACATCTGGGTGCGCTCCGCGCACGCGATGGGCGCCGACAATAGCCGGCTGTTTCGCCACGTCATCCTGCCGGGAGCGCTGCCCTACATCATGACCGGGCTGCGGCTCGGGCTGGCGCAGGCCTGGCGCATCCTGGTCGCCGTCGAGATGCTCGCCGCGGTGCCGTGGGGCCTCGGCTGGATGATCTTCGGCGCGCAGGAATTCCTCAATACCGACGTGATGCTCGCCGGCATTGCGGTCATCGCGGTGATCGGCGTCGGCCTGGAGAAGCTGGTGTTTCAGCCGCTGGAGAATTTCACCGTCGTGCGCTGGGGCATGATGGTGTCATGACCGCGGACCGCTTCCGATCGATCAGGCGTGGCGCGACGAGTATCGTCGTGGTGGCGGCGCTTTACGAAGCGGTGGCGCGCAGCGGCTATTTTGCGCCGGCCTTGATGCCGACGCTCGAAACGATCGCGCAGACGCTCTTTGGCATGCTCGCGGACGGCACCATGTTTCTGCACGCCGCCGCCACGCTCTATCGCGTGTTGTTCGGCTTCGGGCTCGCCGTTGCGGTCGGGCTGCCGCTTGGCGTGCTGATGGGCCGCTTCCGGTCGGTCGAGTTGTTCGTGCTGCCGCTTGCCAGCGCGCTGATGCCGATACCGTCGCTCGCCTGGATTCCGCTCTTTATTCTCTGGTTCGGGCTCGGCAACACGGTGACGGTGCTCATCGTGTTCTACGCGGCCTTGTTTCCGATGCTGCTCAACACCTGGACCGGCGTGCGCTCGGTCAACCCGATCTGGCTGCGCGCCGCCGGCGCCATGGGGGCCGACGAGCGCAAGCTGTTCTGGAAGGTGATCGTGCCGGGCGCCTCGCCGTTCATCATCGCCGGATTGCGGCAATCCTTTCTGCGCTCATGGATCGCCGTGATCGGCGCCGAAATGCTGGCGGCGTCGGCCTGGGGATTGGGCTGGGTCATCTTCGACGCCCAGCAGTTTCTCAACGCCGACGTGATGATGGCCTCGATCCTGGTGATCGGACTGATCGGATTTGGCGCCGAGCGGTTCGTCTTCGGCTCGCTCGAACGCGCCACGATTTATCGCTGGGGCATGGCGCGCATGGCGAGGAAGTGAGTTGTTGCGTTTCCCGGGCGCTGCGCGACGTTCTCGCGATTGATCGTTACCCCTGGAGCGTGGCCGGCCGAAGGGAGAAGCTGTCAGCACGGCACTTCTCCTTTTGCCTCATTAAGAGACGTTCGTCATCGGAAGCAATTCCAACTTCGCAGATGATTTTTCCAACAACCAGGCTTGCGCTGTGCGCGGAGGATCATTCAGATAATTCTGAAAGTCCGCATCGGATGCGAAGCTAATTATGTGCATCTCTACGGTGCCGTCCGGATTTCGAAGATGACGCTCGGTTGACGCTGATCCGCCGCCCGCTGCGCAATCGAACGGCAGCGATCCGTAATCTCGGACGTTCTATTTGCTCGCGTTACATTTCTTCTCGAGTGCCGCAACAATCGCAGCACCTTGGCCGCCGCGGCTTGCCGAGATGGTTACACCCTTGCTGAAATTCTCCTGCCAATGAGTGCCGTTCTGCGTGTAGTCGAGTGAAACGTCGGTGATGCTGGTCCAGCTTCCGTCGGGCGACCGCTTGAACTGGTCGCATTTTATAGCCTGATCGAGTGGCGGGGGAGTACTGCAAGCACCGAGCGCGACGCCAATACCGAGCAGCAGCACCATCGTCCTAGGAGACGTCGCCCTGAACGTCCCGATCGATGTGTATGTGTTTGGCATCATCGACACCCGGCTCTGCATCCTGGAGCTTAGCTCTTTCTCCGTTTCTCGCAAGCATGGCGGGGGACGGTCGGCGCGGCCGAAAAGGGCTATCAAACAGACATTCCGTCAGGTCCTGACGGATGTCAGAACCTCCGTGAACTCTCATTCCGGTGCAGTTTGGAGAACACCTCTCAGGTCGCCGTTTCGGATTGCCCCGGATGCCGGCCCGCCCGCTGAGGCAGAACGAGAATGCAGCCGATGATAAAAGCGCCGATGACGGCGGACGCAATCGGCCGGCTCAATGCCAAACCGCCATCGCTGACCGGCTTGTCGAGGAAATCTCCAACTGTCGCACCGAGCGGTCGCGTCAGGATGAAAGCGGCCCAGAACAACAGGACCCGCGACGTGTTGGTAAAAAAATAGGCTGCGGCCAGTGTTGCCAATCCGGCAGTGAAAAAGAGCGCCCCGCCGTCATAGCCAAGTCCGGTATCGTCGGCCGTCCAATCGCCCAACGCCGTCCCCAAGGTCTGCGAAAAGACGATGCGATCCAGTAGAACGCTTCCACTTTCGGCGTGTCGACGGTCGTGACCGAGATCGAACCCTGCGACCAATACCAAACGCCGAGCGTTGCGATGAGGCAGGCGAACAGAAGTAACGATCCGCCGGCATAGCCAATGCCGAGCGAACGGTCGGCAAAGTCGGCCATCGTGGTGCCGGCGGTGGTTGAGGCGACGATCGTCGCCCAATACAGCCACGGACGAAATTTCTTCGCCGCGATCTGCGAGATGACCAGCACCAGGAGAAGCGACAGAAACAGCGCCGTGCCGAGGAGGTAGCCCCAGTTCAGCGTCATGGTAACGGTATCGCCACCGGTCTCGCCAAGCGTCGTCGCCGCAATTTTTATGATCCAGAACACGAGCGTGACTTCGGGAACTTTGCTCGCGGACCGCTCGATGAGGTTCGTCATCTTGCCTCAGTTATTTCATCGGGAATTGCCTGAGTGGAACACCGCGGGAAACGTTCGCAGCGGTTTCGGTTCGAATGTAGCGCCGCACAGAGGGAGTTGCTAACGTTGCGGCGAGTGACAAGCATGATACGCGTTACGGTTCAATTATGGCGGCGCGCCGAACCTGCAGCTCACGGCGACGCTGCCGGCGGCCTACAACTTTCCGGCGCCGGGCGCCGCTTGCGTAGACCCGAAGACCTGGGACCCGAAGACCTGGCAAGGCTCACGGAAGGCTTGCGCAAGGCCGACCTGCCGGAGTGAAATTCGAGTGGCAGGAACAGACCCACGAACGGCGCATGGGGAAAAAAATAGGATCACATGGAAGACGATTCGGACGGTATTCTCTTGGACCCTGCTGGCCGGGCCAATTCCAAGCCCGATGCATCCGTCACGCCGAAATTGTTCGAGGCTTGGCGGTCGCCGCGCTTCGGCCGTTCCAACCCCGAGCGCATGAATAATCCGGTCTGGGAATGGCTGGTCAGATGCAGGGTCTCCGCCTATTGGGCCAACGAGGAATTCACCGGTCCATCCTCGTTCGAGGCCGGACCCTGCTGGAGCTTTCGGCGGTTTGGGCAGAGCAAGACAAAATTGCCGGACGACCGCGTCGTCCTGATCGGCGGTGAGCACGAGGATTCCTACGATCCCGATTTTTGCATTTACAATGACGTGGTCGTCCGGCGTCCGGACGAGGGCATCGAGATTTACGGCTACCCGGAGGACGTTTTCGCGCCGACCGATTTTCACTCCGCCACGCTTCTCGACGATTGCATCATCGTCGTAGGCTGCTTCGGCTATACGACGCAGCGAAGACCAGGCGCCACGCCGGTCTACAAGCTCGATTTGCGAAGTTTCAGCATCGGCGCCACGCCTTGCACCGGCGATGCACCGGGATGGTTGCACAAACATGATGCGGCTTATGTGCCGCAGGAAAACGCCATCGTGATTACCGGCGGCCTCGAGGTGAGAGATGATCCGGACCGGCCACTGGTGGAAAATATCGACGATTGGAAATTGCATCTCACCGATCAGCGCTGGGAGCGGTTGACCAGACGCGAATGGAAACGGTTTAACATACGCCGCATCGATGGTGGCGAAAACCAGCTGTCTTGGATTGGATTCGCATGCGGGTTCAAGAACCGCGTCAACGAGCAGGCACAGTACATGGAGGGGCTCGAGAAGAAGTTGGGCTTTCGGCCCGATCTCGATCTTTATGAAAAACTGTACGCGCCGCCCGTTCCGCACGAAAAAATCCCGGACAAAAAGGGCGAATTTCGGGTGCGAAGGATAAACGTTAACGGCGTGGTCGTGAGATATAACGAGGAAGGTTGGGCGGTTCACGTGACGATCGAAGGCGATCTGCCGACATCCACTGCAGACACCATCGTTTCCGATTTGATGAACAAATTATCCACGCTGGAGCAGAAGCCTTGCGAGAGCATTCGCCTGTAGTCTCGCTAGTCTACCGCTTGTGCAGATCAAATCAGGAATTTGCGCTCCGCGCGGGCTCTAAGGGGGCCTCTGCACGACAGCTTGCGTTTCCCCGACGCTGCGCAGCAAAAGCGCGTTCACGCGCGTCCGCGCCACGGCGCAGCGAAGTGATGCGTTGCAGAACCTGGATCGTTACGAACGCTGAGTACGGAACGATCCCGGATTAGCGGTGCACCGCTTCGCTTTGCGCTGCGCCGCATCCGGGACGCGCCGGCTCTTACTCCGGCTTCAAATTGCCGTACTTGATGATCGCCTGGTACTTGGCGATATCGGCGCGCACGAAGGCGGCGAACTGATCGATCGACAAGGCCGACACTTCCGCGCCGATCGCTTTCAGCCGCGCGTTGATCGCGGGCTCAAGAATGATCTTGTTGATCGCCGCATTGAGCTGTTGCGGTGATGTCCGTCGGCATGCCGTGCGGACCGAAGAACCCGACCCACAGCGGAAAATCGAAATTGGCGATGCCGGTCACTTCGGCGACGGTCGGGAATGTCGGGGCTCAGCCGTCGAGCGCTTGACGCGTCGACACCGCCAGCAGCCTGATCTTGCCGCCCTGCGCCAGCGGCACCGCGCTCGGATAGGCGGGGAAATAAAAATCGACCTGCCCGCCGGCGACGTCGTTGAACGCCGGACCGGCGCCCTTATACGGCACGTGCACAAGCTTGCTGTCGAGCTTGAGCTTCAACAACTCGCCGGCGAGATGGCCGGGCGTGCCGACGCCGGCGGATGCGAACGTCATCGCTTTGCCGGCGCGCAACGCCGCCACCCATTGCGCCGCCGTCGCGTAGGGCGATTTCGCCGGCACCGCCAGCACCAGCGGCATTACGCCGGCCAGCGCGATCGGCTGCAGATCCTTCAGCGGATCGTAGCCGACATTTTTCATGAAATACGGATTGATGGCGATCTCGGGCGTCTGCCCGACCGTCAGCGTGTAACCGTCGGGCGGCGCATTGACCGACGTCGCGCGCGCCGATGGTGCCGCCGGCGCCGGCCCGGTTCTCCACCACGACCGACTGGTGCAGTTCGATGCCGAGCTGGTTGCCGATGATGCGGCCGAGGATGTCGCCGGCGCCGCCCGGCGGAAATTGACGATCAGGTGGATCGGACGGCTCGGATAGGCCTGCGCCCAGGCCGGCAGCACTGCGCGCCGCAAGTCGCGGCCGCGATTGCCGCCGGCCGCAATAACGCTGCTAATGATCCTCATGGCGCTCCCCCGCTTTCCCGTCTGGCTGCTCCAGCGCTTCTGGCACAAGACCCGCGCCAGCGCAAGTTTATATTGAGGCACGAAGCGTTAGCTGAGGAAGCGGACGCGATGCCCCATATCGAGGCGCGCGACATCACGCTGACTTACGACACGCCCGCGCGGCGCGGTGCCCGGCGTGCGCGGCGTGAGCTTCGGCATGGAGGAATCGGAATTCCTCTGCATCGTCGGGCCGAGCGGGTGCGGCAAATCGACGCTGCTCAACATCATCGCCGGCTTCCTCGCGCCGACCGCCGGCGAAATCCGCGTCGCCGGCCAGAAGGTGCGCGGCTACGGCATGGACCGCGGCGTGGTCTTTCAGGACTTCGCCCAGCTGTTTCCCTGGCGCACCGCGCTCGGCAACGTCGCTTTCGGCCTGGAAATGAAGGGCATGCCCAAGGCCGAGCGCGAGACGATCGCGCTCGAGCAACTGCGCCTGGTCAAGCTCGAAAACTTCGCCAGCTCCTATCCGCACCACCTCTCCGGCGGCATGCAGCAGCGGGTCGCGATCGCCCGCGCGCTCGCCTACAATCCGGCGGTGCTGTTGATGGACGAACCGTTCGCGGCGCTCGATGCGCTGACCCGCGACGACATGCAGCGGCTTCTCGCCGACGTGTGGCGCACGACGCGCAAGACGGTGATCTACGTGACCCACAATGTCGCCGAAGCGGTCTATCTTGCCGACCGCGTGGTGGTGATGACGCCGCATCCGGGCACGGTGAAGACCGAAGTGCCGATCCGGCTGCCGCGCCCGCGCGATCCGCTGAGCATCGAATTCCTCGACCATCAGAAAGAGCTGCTGCGCCTGCTCGGCCAGGACGCCGCGCGGCGCGGATGACGACGAGGTGACGGGGAGCCGCAATGCCGTGTCCGGTCTCAGGCGATGCGTTTGTCGGCCTTGCGCGGCGCCCTTGCGATCCTCGCCGTGCGATCGCGCGCGCGCCTCGCCGGCGCGTGCCGCGGACGCCTATCCGAGCCGGCCGATTCGCCTCGTCGTCGGTTTCGGCGCCGGCGGGCCGACCGATATTCCGGCCCGCTTCATTGCCGACAAGCTCGGCGCCGCGCTCGGGCCAGCCGGTCGTGGTCGAGAACAAGCCGGCCGCCGGCGGCATCGTCGCGACGCGCGACGTGCTGGCGCAGCCGCGCGACGGCTATACGCTCTTTCTTTGCACGCATTTCGACGCGACCAATACCGCGGTCTACCGCAATGCCGGCTATAAGCTCAGCGACATCGCGCCGATCTCGCTGATCGCCAAATATTATTACGGCCTGGCGCTGGCCAACGCGATTCCGGCGCAGGACTTCAAATCGTTCGTCGCCTACGCCAAGGCCCGTCCGGGCGAAGTCACTTACGCGACGGTCGGCGCCGCCTCGGCGCAGGAGATCATGGCGCGCCAACTGGAGAAGCTCACCGGCGTGACCATGAACCGCATTCCGTTTCGCGGCGGCACTCGGGTGGTGCAGGAGCTGATCGCCGGCCGCGTCGATCTCTATCCGTCGCCGACGCTGGCCATCATGTCGCAATACCAAGGCCAAGCAGCTGAAGATTCTCGCCACCACCAGTCCGGAGCGGCTCGAACACCCTGCCGGAGATTCCGACGCTCAAAGAGGCCGGGCTTTGATTTCGTCCGCTTCGGCTGGCTCGGCGTTTGCGCCGGCGCCGGCACGCCGGAGCCGATCATCAAGACGCTCAACGAGCATATCGTGTCCATCGTCGCCTCGCCGGATTATCGCGCGCTGATCGAGAATGCCGGGCTCGATCGCGGTGTCGTCGACGCCGCAGGAATTCGGCGCGATCATGCAGAAGACGCTGGACGACGTCGTGCCGGCCGTTCAAGGAATTCGGCCTGCAGCAGGACTAGAAAACGACAAGCACGCAACTCCGGAGGACACCACGATGACCAAGCAATCGACATTGACCCGACGGCACTATCTCGCCGCGACCGGCGCCGGCGTCTCTGGCGCTCGGGCTTGGCGCGACGCGCCGCGCCGCGGCGGCCGAGACCATCCGCCAGGGCTATCAGACCAACATCTGGGGCATGCCGACCTATTATCTGATGAAGTCCGGCTATCTGGAGAAGCACGGGCTTTCGGTCGAGGAATTCGCCGTGCCGTCCGGCAACATCACCATGCAGCAGATGGTCGCCGGCCAGGTCGACCTCGGCACCTATGCGGGCCCGTCCTTCATCATCGGCAACGTCAAGGGCGGCCTGGTGGCGATCGCCGTGATCGAGAATGTCGGCAAGACCGCGCGCATCACCACGCGCAAGGACCTCAACATCACCAAGGTCGAACAATTGCGCGGCAAGCGCATCGCCAACCTGACCGGCTCGTCGGTCGGCAACGACCTTGTCGACGTCGTCCTGCCGCATTACGGCCTGCACAAGGGCGACTACCAGGAAATCCGCATGGACGTGAACAACATGGTGGCGGCGCTTGCCGCCAAGACCGTCGACGCGATGGTCAACGTCGAGCCCTACAATGTCATCGCGGTCGCCGACGGCATCGGCGCGCGACCTCGTCGATTTTTCCAGCTTCGATCCGATGCCGGTGTTCATGGCCGCCACCGCCGAGATGGTGGAGAAGCGCCCCGACGTCATCGTCGCCTATCTCAAGGCCTGGCTCGACGCCGCGCACGACTTCAAGAACGATCCGAAGAAAGTCGACGACGTGATCTACGCGTTCTACGCCAGCAAGGGCTACAAGATGTCGCCGGAGGCGTTCGCCACCGCGCTGTCGCGCGTCGAGGTCAATCCCGGCTTTCCCGATCTCAAGTCCTACATGCAGCAGCAGGCGGAAATCCTGGTGCAGAACAAGACGATCAAAACCATCCCGGACTGGAGCAAGGCGCTGCGGCCGGATTTCATGGAAAAAGCCAGGGCGGGGGCGTAATATCGAGCTTGGCGCGATCGTCAAAACTTCGCATCATCGTCATGGCCGGATCGGGTCACCCCGCGGCGCGAGCGTGGCGGGGACCCCATTGTCCCGGCCATCCACGTCTTAGATACTTCCAACCGACAAAAGACGTGGATGCCCGGCAGAACGCCGGGCATGACGTAAGTCTGTTTGACCCAGAGGAGACACGCTGAATGGCCGCCACTGAAACAAGCCCGCTGACCGCGAGCTATCAACCCGTCGTCTGGAATTTCAAGCTTTTGGCGCACGACATGCTCGCGGGCTTCGGCGGCATGGGCGAAGGCATGTCGGTGCAGATCGCGCCCGACGGACGGCGCATCATCTGGCTCGCGCACGAGAGCGCGCCGAAGAATTTCACCGCCGTCGACGTGTCCGATCCGCGCAAGCCCAAGGTGGTGTGCCAGACCGATCTGCCGCACGCCAACTATGCGCTCGAACTCGCTGGAGACCTGCGGCAACCTGATGGCGGTGGCCTATCAGACGCAGAAGAAGGACGTGCAGCCGGCCGGCTTCGAGCTGTTCGATATTTCCAAGCCGGAAAACCCGAAATCGATCTCGTTCTTCGACTGCTCCGGGCCGCATTCGCGCGGCGTGCACCAGCTCTGGTTCTGCGACGGCGAATACGTGCACTGCGCGTCCGGCTCGCGCGATTTCGCGCCGACGCATCCGCAGGACGACCAGTTCTACCGCTGCGTCGACGTGCGCAACCCGTCGAAGCCGGTCGAGGTCGGCCGCTGGTGGATGCCCGGCACACGCCAGGGCGACAACGTCATGCCGCCGACGCGCCACCAGCTCGACAAGGGCTTTCGCGCCCACAACACCAACGTCTATCCGCAGCGGCCGGACCGCTGCTATCTCGCCTATATCGACGGCGGCATGTTCGTGCTCGACATTTCCGACAAGGCGAATCCGAAGAAAGTCTCGCAGTGGACCAATTCGCCGCCCTACACCGGCTTCATGCACACCATCGTGCCGCTGTTCGACCGCGGGCTGATGCTGGTGACCGACGAATCGACCGAGAACAACGCCAAGGACTGGCCGAAGCTGATCTGGGTGCTGGACGCGCGCGAGGAGACCAATCTGGTGCCGATCTCGACCTGCCCGCTGCCCGATCACACCATCTACGCCAAGGCCGGCCGCTTCGGCGCGCATAACATCCACGAGAACGTGCCGCTGCCGACGGCGTGGCAGAACGACCAGATCGTGCTCGGCACCTTCTTCAACGGCGGCTTGCGCGCCTACGACATTTCCAATCCGTACCAGCCCAAGGAGGTCGGCGTGTTCATGCCGCCGGCGCCGCCCGGCGCGCCGACCGGCACCATCCAGATGAACGACGTGTTCGTCGACGAGCGCGCCATCGTCTACACGGTCGATCGCCATGTCGGCGGGCTGTACATCCTGGAGATGGATTTCTGACCACGTCCATGCTCGACCTCTTCCCCTCGCGCGAAGCCGGCCCGTTCGGGCGACGGCTTAAGCGCGAGCGCGGCGCGCGCATTCCGGTCACCGTGGTCACCGGATTTCTCGGCGCCGGCAAGACGACATTGCTGCGCCGCTTTCTCTCGCTCGCCGGAAGGCGCAGGGTACGGCGGTCATCGTCAACGAGTTCGGCGCCGTCGGCATCGACGACGCGCTTGTTCGCGGCAGCGCCGACGAAACCATTCTGCTCGGCAACGGCTGCGTCTGCTGCATCACCCGCAGCGATCTGCAGCTCGCGCTGCGCCGGCTCATTTTCGACCGCGAGCGCGGCACCGTGCCGCCGTTCGGCCGCGTCGTGATCGAAACCTCCGGGCTCGCCGATCCCGGGCCGATCCTGCAGACCTTCTCCACCGACCGCGCACTCGGCGGCGAATTTCATATCGACGTGGTGCTCGCCGTGGTCGATGCCGTGAGCGGCGAGGCGAACCTCGAAACCGCCGCCGAGGCGCGCAAGCAGGTGATCCTCGCCGACCGCCTCGTCATCTCGAAGACCGACCTCGCCGAACCGGCCGCCGTCGAACGGCTGACGCGGCGCCTGCATGCAGCTCAACCCGCGCGCGGCGATCGACATCGCCATTGCGGGCGCACTCGACCCGGAGCGCATGATCGCGCCAGTCGCCGCCGAGCGTTCAGGCTTCGTCGCCGAGGCCGAGCACAGCGACGGCATCGCGAGCTTCGTCATCGAAATGGCCGAGCCGATCGAGTGGCCGACTTTTGCGCGCACGATGGAAACGCTGACCGCGCTGCGCGGTGCTGATCTGCTGCGCGTAAAGGGGCTGCTCAATATCGCGGGCTGCCGCGGGCCGGTCGTGATCCAGTACGTGCAGCATCTCGCCCATCCGCCGGTCGAACTCGAAACCTGGCCAGACGCAAACCGCAAGAGCCGCATGGTATTCATCACGCGCAAGATCGCGGAGCGGCAGGTGCGCGAGCTGTTCGCCGCCGTGCAGGCGCTGGCGAGAAGTCTAGACGATCAATCCCGATCAGGACGATCCGATCTCCGCAATGGCGCTTCTCAGCGCGGCGATCAGCTCCTTGCTGTGAACGAGGTGGCTTTCTTCGGCGTCGAGCACGCGCGCAAATGCCTGCCGCTTAAGTGCAAGCACGTCGATGCCGCAGCGCTGCAGGTCCATTCCGGCCGAGTTGCAGACGATATCCATCAGCCGGTCGATCGCGTGCAAGCGGCCGAGCAGATAATCGTTCTCGCGGTAGCGACGGGAGAAGAACCCGGCAAAATTGTTGAAGCCTACTCCCTTCAGGCTATTGGCGCCGGCAAAGCCTTTCAGCGTGTGCACTTCCTCGGGGCTGATGCGGTCGACGAGAATTTCGCGCAGTTCGCCGGTGCCGCGCCCCGTGGTGACCGAGAAGGTGAGCACGTCCCAGAACGGAAAGCCAAGATAATTGACGAGGACCTCGTGGCGGGCGTCCGGATGCCACGACGCCGGATCGAGTGAGGCAAGGAGCTCATCCAGGTCGCGCGTCGTCGCGTTGAGATCGATTTCCTTTCCCAGCGTCTCCACCAACTCACCGATGGTCTTGACGTCCTCGCTCGCCACCACCGCGCGCGCATAGGCGGCAAGGTCTCTCGCCTCGGCCGCCGAGGGCGCATTCTGCGACAGTTTCTCCACCAGCGCGTGGATGCGCGGGCTGAAAAATTTCGGCTCCTCGCATTGCTGCAGAATATCGAGCCGCAGGTAAAACTCGCGCTTGAGCCGGTCGACCACGGCCGGGTCAAGGCCGGGAAAGCGGCCTTCGTCGAGCAGCCGATAGAGCCGGTTCTGACCCTCGATCAGGAAATGCAATCGCCGCTTTCGATAATCGACGTCGAAAGCCAGGAAGAATTCCACCCACTGCGGCAGCCGCGGCAGCGCCGGCGCTTCGTGCTTGAGCGCCTCGCTCTCGACCCTGCTGTAGACGATGCCGCGATGAACCGTCCAGGCGTTGATGATCTCTTCCATGGCGCGCGCGGCCGGCGAGTTTGCCGGCGCGCCGCCGATCGTCGCGATCACGCGGGCGACAAAGCCGCGAACCGAGGCGAGCTTCAGGCGCACATAGCCCTCGTGGGCGAAGCCGGCTTCGCGCGCGACGCGGTCGTTGACCTTTTCGCGCCAGCCACGGATGTCATCCGGCATGAACGAGCAATCGAGCGGCTTATCGATGATGTCGCCGACCAGTGCGCTGACCTGCGGCCGGGCGTCTTCGATGATCGACTTGATGGTGCGGACCTGGGCGTTGAGATTGGTGACCCAGGCAAGCTCGTTGGCGATCGGCTGCTCCGAGGGCAGGTCCGAGAGCGCTCCTTTTATGGTCGAGAAGAAATTGGGCAGCGCGTTGCGGGTGGCGGACTTTACCGATTCGGGCTTTGCATCGATGAAAACCAACCGGCGGTCGACGTCGCGATAGGCGGACCGGCTGTAGACCGAAGCAATCGCCTCGCGGAACGGGCGGTTGTTGAGCACGGCGCCGTCGATGAACGCAGCCGTGGCCGGATCGACGTCGGCGCGAAGGTGCCGTTCGAAATTGCGCATGATGAACTCTTCGCGGCGGGGCCAGCGGGCGCCGCGGCTCGCAACGACCTCGTCCATTTCGATAATCTGCGCCGGCGGAAACGCGCCCGGGAAGCAGGAGGTGGCCCGCGCAGCGAAGGCGAGCGCCGGCGCGTTGTCCAGATCGAAGTCGCTCTCCACCGCGCCGTCCGCCCGCCGGCGATACTGAAAATGCAGCACGTGGAGATGTTCGAGCTCGTAGATGAGCGGAGGATCGTGGATCTGCAGAAGCTGGCGGTAGCCGTGATAATCGGTCAGCGTCACGAACAAATCGAGGCCCTGTCCCGACGGCAGCAGCGAGGCCGTGGGCGTTTTCGGTTCGCCCATGGCGACGGCCGCTTCGTACATCAGCACCGCCATGAGCTGGCCGGAAAACGGCGGCTTAAACCAGCGCGAGCGCACGAACAGCGAAAACTTCTGACGCACCTCCTTGTCTTTGACCGGATCGAATTTGCCTGTCGCCGCCGCGGCCCAGATAACCGGCTTCAGGACCCACTTGCTCCATGCTCCGGCGCGCGCTTCAGGCGCCAGCAGCTTGGTGACATCGGCATTGTCGAGCCAGAGATCGCGAAGCTGCTCCGTCGGTAGATCGTGGCTCAACGCACGCGCCAGCATACTGGCGTTGATCCCGCCGGCCGACGCTCCGGAAAGCGTATCGACGATGACCCGCAGCTCAAGCTTGCGGCCGATCTCGCGCAGCAGCGCGAAGTAGTCGGCCTCGGTGTCGTATTCCGCGTCGTCCGGATCGAACTGATCGAAAAATTCGGCCTTGGCGCGCTGCGAGCGGTCGGTGATTTTATGCAGCGCGCTTGAAGCGCGCACCAGCTTTAGTATTTCCTTGCAGATGCCATGGATGTAGATGGCGAGCGAAACGCCGCCAAAGCAGACGAGCGCGATACGGAGTTCTTTCTCGCGCAAGACCTAGCCCCTGGAGCTGGCAATGCAGTTCGCCCATCTTTGCACTGCCCGACCGATTCGACTAGGTCTCGAGGCAATAAGCAATGCGCCGGCTGGGCGGATTCCACGGACATTTGGCGAGAGCCTCTAGCGCACGAGAAGCTACACCACGGTCTCGGCGCTGATCCAAAGCGGCAGCGTCAAAGCCCTCAACGTCATCTGTCCCGCCACGCGATATCGAATATCGCGAAGCACGCGCACCGGCCGAATGCGCCGCAGGAGCCATGCGGCGGCGACCGGCGGTTAGCGTTCGACGAGAGTCCAGCCGCTGTAGGTGATGAATTTGAACTTCTTGTTCATAAAGCCCTCGAGCGCGACCACCGCGGCCATGACGCGCGGGAACGGCGAAGGGCGGAGAATGTCCACGAACATGCAATAGCGCAGCTGGTCGGTCTCGTTGGCGGACAGATGCAGCAGCGTATCGTCGAAAATGAACAGTTTGTTGTCGCGCCAATAGTTGGTCTTATCGCCGACCACGATGTAAGCGGACTTATCCTTGATGTCGTTGATGTTGTATAAAATCCGCAGGGTCGGCCGCAGCCAGCCGAAGTGAGGAGAAGTCGAACTCTTCGTGTTGAAGACGGAGAGCCCGATGGTCTTGATGTATTTCCATGGCTCATAGAAGGCGGCAACGTTCACGACTGCGTCGCATTTGACGCCGTAGGAGCGCCAGAAAATCATCGCACGCCTATGCTTTTTTGACTGCTCCTCGACCTGACGAACGAGATCGGCCTCGTTCGCGACCTTGATCAGCCGCCGCACTTCGTTCTGATGGTCCGGCGGCAGATCTTCCAGGCGATAGACGCCCTTGTTGACGTATGGCAGGGACAGCAAATCCAGCAGAATATTGATGGGCGAGAGCATCCAGACGAGGAACCCGTTACCGATGAAATAGCGTCGCAGCGTGGACGGTTTCAGTCCGGCATTGCGGCTGAGGTCGTACGCGCCACACGCTGCATAGAACAACGCAATCTTGGGGAAGAAATAGGCGAACGGGACCAGCACGCAGACGGGAAACAACACCCGCCGCAGCGCAAACTTGTAGATTCTGTCAAAGAGCGCCCGGCCCCTCAGAGGTTCGCTGAGCGTGCTACTCATCCGATATCCCACCGCCAAGGATCATCGCCGCCATTCTTGTGCGCAGTTCTTCGTATAAGTTCCAACCCGCGTGGATGATAGCTCCTCATGCCGCGCACGGCAATGCCGCGCAGCCTGCGACACGGCTTAACTCTGATCTCGTCCCGCGATCTCCGCCTGCCACGGCGCGATGCGGCGCTCGAGCCAGCCGATCAGCCAATTGAGCCCGACCGCGAGCACCATCAGCACGATGATCGGCACGAACATGGTGGCGGTGTCGAAATTGTTGGCGGAATTGATGATGATGCCGCCGAGACCGGAAATCTCGGTAAAGAACTCGGCGATCACCATGCCGACCACGGCGCGGCCGACCGCAAGCCGGATGCCGGCCATGATGTAGGGCAGCGTCGCCGGCAGCACGATGCGGCGCAGGATGACGGCGTCGGACGCGACCAGCGATTTGCCGACTTCGATCAGCGCCTTGGGCACGGATTTCACGCCGAGCCAGGTGTTGATGACGATCGGGAAGATCGACATCAGGAAAATGACGGCAGCTTTCACCGCGAAGCCCAGTCCGAACCACAGGATCAACAGCGGCACCAGAGCGACGAGCGGCATGGCGTAGCCGCCGGTGATGAAAATGCCGAGCGCGGCCTCCGCCACTCGAAAGCGCCCGATGACGAGACCGAGCGGCACGCCGATCAGAATGGCGATGCCATAGCCGACGACGAACGGCTGCAGGCTCTGGGCGAGCGCGGCCGCGAGCTTGCCGTTGCGCACGAGTTCGACGAAGGCCGCGAAGATCGCGCTCGGATAGGAGCCGAAGATCGGATTGATCTGGCGGCCGAAAACTTCCCAAAACGCCAGAAAGACGCAGAGCGCCGCAAGCGTGATCACCCAACGCGGCACGGCGCGCTTGGCTTGCACGATCTTGCCTTCCGCATCCGTGGCATTGCGCCGCTCGGCAATGTCGACCATCTCGCCCTCAATGCACCGTTTCGGCGCCGTCGTGCAGCGCCTGCCAGATGTGATAGCGGGTTTGCGCGAATGCCTCGGAGCCGCGGATTTTAGCGAGATCGTCACGCGGGCGCGGCAGCGGCACGTCGACGATTTCATGCAGTCTGCCGTGCTGCATCACCACGACCCGGTCGGCGAGCAGCACCGCCTCGTCGAGATCGTGGGTGACGAACAGGATCGTCTTTTTGGTGCGGGCGTGGATTTGCAGAAGCTCGCCCTGCAAGGTCTCGCGCGTCTGCGCATCGAGCGCGCCAAACGGCTCGTCCATCAACAGCACCTTGGGATCGATCGCCAGCGCCCGCGCGATGCCGACTCGCTGCTGCATGCCGCCGGAGAGCTGGTACGGCCGCCGGTTCGCGCTCGCGCCCAAGCCCACCAGCGTCAGATATTTGATCGCGGTGTCGCGCAAAGCCGCCCCGCGCATGCCCTTCATTTCCAGTCCGAACTCGACATTCTTCAAGGCGGTGAGCCACGGCAGCAATTCGGCGTGCTGGAACACCATGCCGCGGTCATAGCCGCAGCCGCTGATCTGCGTGCCGTCGACGGTCACGCGTCCGCCGCTTGCGGTCTCCAGCCCCATGGCGATGCGCAACGCCGTGGTCTTGCCGCAGCCAGACGGACCGATCAGCGCCACCACCTCGCCATCGCGTACGGTGAAGCTTAGCCGCTCGAGCGCCTGTACGTTCTGCACGCCACCGTCGACGCGCAGCGTGAAGCGCTTGGAAATATCGATCAGACTCACTTCGCCCATGCGCACTCAGTCCCGTTCAGTGTTTAGGACGTTAGAATCATATCACAGCGTACAAAGCCGCATTGCACCATGACTTTTGCCCCGTCATTGCGAGCGAAGCGAAGCAATCCAGAGTCGCTTGCGACGCGTCGAGGCACGACTGGATTGCTTCGTCGCTGTGTACCGCAACGTTGAAAATGTTGTGAAATTCGCCTTGTCCCACACCCGAGTCCCACACATTTTTCGTCGGTTTGGCGGTCCTGCTCTGGCTCGGCATGATCCAATCTTAGCGCGTTGACGGATTCGCCTAACGACATTTATGGAACGTCACCCGGATCACACCGGTTTGATGTGCGCGAACTTGATGACCTTCGCCCACTTCTCGGTTTCGTTGGCGATGAACTTGCCGAATTTGCCGGATGTCATGAGCATTGGCGTGGCACCGAGGTCGGCAAGGCGCGTTTTCATGTTGGGGTCGGCGAGCCCAGCGTTGATCGCTTGATTGAGCTTGTCAACGATGTCCGCCGGCGTGCCTTTTGGCGCCCCGATACCTTGCCACGCAGTCGCCTCGTAGCCCGGCACGAACTCGGCCACGGTCGGAATGTCCGGCAGTTCCTCCGAGCGCGTTGCACCCGTCACCGCCAGCGCACGCAGCCGACCGGCCCTGATGTGCGCGATGGAGGAAACAATAAGATCGAACATCACTTGTACCTGACCGCCGAGCAGGTCGGTGAGTGCAGGTGCGGCGCCGCGATACGGCACGTGAATCATATCGACGCCGGTCATCATCTTGAACAGTTCGCCGGCTACATGTGGCACGCTGCCGTTGCCAGCCGACGCCATGTTGATCTTGCCCGGATTGGCCTTCGCATAGGCGATGAACTCGGGAACAGTCTTTGCTGGAAACGATGGATTGACTTCCATCACGCATGGTTCGCTGGAAATTCCTGCCACCGGCACGATATCGTGGATGAAATTGAAGTTGAGGGTGTCGTAGAGCGTCGCGTTGATCGCGTTTGATGAAGTGGCCAGAAGGAGCGTGTAGCCGTCCGGAGTTGCACGCACGACCGCCTCAGTGCCAACATTGCTGGCGGCACCCGGCCGGTTCTCGATGATGAATTGCTGGCCGAGCCGCTCCGAGAGCCATTGCCCCATCAGGCGCGCGATGATGTCGCCCGGGCCACCCGGCGGAAAGCCGACGAACAAGTGCACCGGTCGCGACGGATAGGTTTCCGCGAATGCGACCCGCGAGATGGCCGACAGCGCGGCAGCGCCCGCGGCCAGATGCAGCAAATGTCTTCGGTGGGGAAGTTTCATTTATCCCTCCAATCAAATGTCAGCGGCAAAGTGCTGGCTTACTCCGGCTTGATGTTGGCGGCCCGGATCACCTTGCCCCACTTGTCGGTTTCTTCCGCAATGAGCTTTCCGAAGTCGGCGGGGGAACCAAGAAGCGCCGTTGACCCTAGGTCGGCAAATCGCGCCTTCATCTGGGGGTCGGCGAGCCCGCCGTTGATCTCCCGGTTCAGCTTGTCGATGCTCGCGGCGGGCGTGTTTTTAGGTGCACCGATGCCGTACCACTGGTTCGCCTCATAGCCCGGAACGAACTCCCCAACGGTCGGGATGTCTGGTAGGGCGTCCGAACGTGCCGCTGTCGTCACCGCAAGAGCACGTAGCTTGCCCGCCTTGATGTATTCAAGCGATCCCGGCATGGAAGCAAACATGACCTGCACCTGTCCGCCAAGCAAAGCGGTAATCGCGGGCGCCGTACCACGGTAGGGTACCTGAAGCATGTCAACGCCAGCCATTATTTTGAACATCTCGCCAGCAAGATGGGGTACACTGCCATTGCCGTTCGTCGCCATGTTGAGCTTGCCGGGGTTGGCTTTGGCATAGGCGATGAACTCGGGACCCGTTGCAGCCGGAACGGCTGGATTGACCACCAAGACAAGGGTCGTGCGGACAACGCTCGCGACCGGCGCGATGTCGCGAATGAAATTGAAATTGAGCTGGTCGTAGAGCGTCGCATTGATCGCGTTCGGAAGACCAGCCAGGAGCAGCGTATAGCCATCAGGGGATGCATTCACGACGGCCTCGGTGGCGACGTTAGTGGCCGCACCGGGCCGGTTTTCGATAATAAATGGCTGACCAGTTCGCTTCGAAAGCCATTGCCCCACTAGACGCGCGACGATGTCGTTCCCTCCGCCGGCTGCGTAACCGACGATCAAGCGCACCGGCCGCGACGGATAAGTATCCGCCGATGCGGTCCGCGATGCGGCCGGGAGCGCGGCAGCGCCCGCAGCCAGATGCAGAAATTTCCGGCGGGGAAGTTTCATCGCGATGCCTCCAGTAATATCGCCAGCCCGGCCATCTTGGTGTCACGTATTGGCCCAGCAGGCTCCGATCCTAACCATTGACGCGCTCGCCAGCCATGGTAGTTTCCGACCGCCTTTGCGCAACCTTCGGGCGCGGGCACAGGCCGGGGTAAATTCGCCGATCATCCTGTGCGACCGCATTCCGCCCTTGGTGGCCTTCTCTTCCGTACGTCTCGGCCAGCCGTGCAAACGGGAGAGGTATGCCATGGGCGCCCTTGAACCGATTGCATTGTCACCGCGCGACGCTGCCGCGTTTATCGGAGTCAGCAAGCGCACTCTCTCGCGTCTCATTCGAGCCAACAAGATTGCCGCCCGAAAGGTCGGTCCTCGCACGCTGGTCGATGTGGCGTCGCTGAAAGCCTACTACGACTCGTTGCCGCTCAAAACCGATCACGCTCCTATCGTGTTCGTCCATCCGATCACAGGTAGGTATCATCGGCCGCGCGCCACACACTAGACTAGTCGCCCGATTCAATCAGATTGAAGGGTAGAGGTGCTTGAGTTTGATGCGTGCATTTGAGGTTGTGAAGTGCCAATCAGCCTTGGTGTGATTTGTATTGCGGTCTTTTTCCCAAGCGGCGATTTCGTCGATGAGGGTTTGCTTATCGGGTATGCGGCGGTCGAGACACTGAGACGATAGGACGCCGAGTTCGGACTCGGCAAGATCCAGCCAGCTGCCGTGTTTCGGCGTGTAGTGCCATTCGAAGCGCTCGACCAGGCGCCGGGCTTCGGCGGCCGGGAACGCCTCATAGAGGGAAGCTTTGCTGTGGATGTTGAGGTTGTCCTGGATCAGGACAATGACCTTGGCGCTGGCGAAGTGAGTATCGGCGAGGTCTTTGAGGACATGGGCATAATCCACGGCGGTGTGGCGGTCTGTGACCTTGACGTGACGCCAGCCTTCGAGCGGGGCGAACATCATGAAGAGGTTGGCGGTGCCGTTGCGCTCGTACTCGTAGTCGCAACGGGCCGGGCGGCCCGGTTTCATCGGGATCGGCACGCGTGTCTCGGCAATGAGTTGCTTTGAGGTCTCATCCAGGCAAACCAGCGGTCGATTGGGATCGCGCGGTCGCGTGTAGACGGCCAGCACGTCTTCCATCGCGGCCACGAACGCGCTGTTGGCTTTGGGCGGAATGACCCATTGTTCGCGGCGATGGGGCTTGAGAGTGTTTTTTTAAAACCCGACCGATCGTGCTGTCGCTGGCGCGATCAACGATGCTGAGTTCCACCACCTTGCGTTCCAGCAACCGCAAGGTCCAGCGTGCCCGTCCCTTGGGCGGTTTGGAGCACGCCAGGGCAATCAGCTTGGCTTCCTTCTCGCCATCAAAAATCGGCGCAACTGCCGGCGTCGCACGTTGCTTGCGGCTCAACACCGCCGCAAGGCCCTCTTCAACCAATTGCTTGCGCACCCGGTAAACCATGGAGGCGCTGGTCTCCATGGCCGCAACGATCTTGCTGTCGCTCCAGCCATCGCCGGCTTCCGAGATATCCGCCTTCAACAAAATCCGCGCCTTCAGCAGCCGCCGCGCGGGGTTTTTCCCTTTTTGAATCAACGCTTCCAACTGCTCGCGTTCTTCCGCGCTCAACCGCACAACATATCTCTTCACAGATTTCTCGCGCCTCGCCATAGTCCCCTCCGTCGCTCGCACCCAGGACGGAAGCGAATCATCAATTCCTTTCAAATTGGTTGAAGCGACCGACTAGGCCGTGAACCCATGATCAGCCGGGGGACGGCTTTTCCTAGCCAGGCTCCATGTCTTGGTGATTGTTGTCCGTGGACTTTCCTCGTCCCGCGACCCAGGCGGGGCTCGACAACACCATGCGCACCAACTCGGCTTGGCGGCTCGCCCCGGTCGTCTCCATGATGTGCTTGACGTGGCTGCGCACCGTCTGGATGCCGATGCCAAGGCGCGCTGCCACACTTTGCAAATCCTCGCCTTCGGCCAGAATGCGCAGCACCGAGGCTTCCCGGGGCGTCAGGCCGAATAGTCGCTGCAATATCTCCTCAGGTGTCTCGACCTGCTTGCGCGGATCGGTCACGTAGAGCGCCACCGCCTCGCTTCGACTCCCGAGCATGCCAGCCGAGGCTGTATGCAACCGGCGGACCACCGCCCGCACCGGCTCGGCGTGGTCGATCGGCAGGGCAAGTCCGATCGCCTGATCGGTGCCGTTGAGCGCCTCGTGCACCGCGTCGCGCAACTCGGTATCGCCGCGCCGAGTGGCTCCGCACAGCCGGCCATTCCGTAGGCGCATTGCGTCGCCTTCGCCGAGCAGCGTGTGCGCGGCGCGGTTGGCCACTTTCAGCTCATCGTCGTCGACCACCATCATGCCGAGCGGCACCCCATCGAGCAGCGCCTTGACCATCGCCAGTTCCTCGCGGCAGCGCTGGAACGTGCCATGCATGGTCACGGCGCGACCGACATGCGGGGCGAGGCGGCCAAAATCCTCGCAGTCGCCGGCCGTAAAGGGAGCGTGGTGGGGCCCTCGCATCACTGAAAGGACACAATACATTTCTTGTTCGAGCGGGACGGAGATGCCCATGGAATATTCGACGCCGCCTGGGCCCAAGACTTGCTTGTACATTTCGCTTGCGTGCAGCACTTCATCAGCAATGACCTGTCGGCAATGCACCGCCTTGTACGGCGTCGCGGCCATGGCCGATCGTGGATCGGTGGGCGTCAGGGCTACATATGCCGGCAAGAATCTGGCCAGTTCTTCGTCGGTCCAGCCCCACATCTTGACAAACGCAACCTCCTGCCGCGGTGAAGCAACAGCAATTTGTGCTGCCCTGCCGCCGAATATCTTAGCGAGCAGCGATAGGGTGTCGGCCCAGCGCTCGACATTCATGGAGGCGTCGTAGACTCCTGCGACAGCCTGAGAAAAATTGTCGAGGTCGAGCACGGGCGATTTTCCTCTGCGCTTGGAACGTGGCACCAAGGAAATACATAGAGAAGGCCGCCACCGCCGTCTACAACGGTTGTAATCAGCATCATTGCAAGTCTGACTACGCCGGAAGGGTTGTCACGCCTTCCTCATTAGAGAGCAAGTCAGTAGCAACCGATGTTAATCTTGCCTCGGGTGATATTTCGTGAAATCCCCCATTTGGGGGATGCCCGGACCAAGCGCACTACCTATCGTCCAGGCCACGGCTTGGGCAGCCCCAGGCAACCTTAAGAGGACGAGGCAGGCGACGCACGCGCGTAATGCGCGACTGCGAGCTGCTTCCTGCTTGCCACCACACAACGGAGAGTCGTTCACGATGCCCATGCGAGGCGAACTTTCGCTGCCGCCGTTCTCCAGGAGCGGCAATCAAACCGACGAATCGGTTTGGGGCTCTATCTCCGCACTGGCCGGAGATTCGAGCTTTGTCGCGGTTTGCGCATTTTCCGTGATCGGCCTTCTCACATCGCTCTTTCTGGCGGCGCAGTTTCCGTTGACGGACGAGATGGTGGCGTTGTTCGCTAATCTCTAAAGCCAATTTTCGAAGCTTCCAATAGAGTCAGTGCGCCACTATGCGGCCCGCTGCGCGCTCCAAATTGTCCATCAAGTTTTGTTGCCGCAGCGCGGCGGTCGAAGCGGCTATTGGGCCCACTTACGCCAAATCACCACACCACGCGCCGGAACCTGACATGCGGCGACCGATCCGCCTGTAGGGCGTACCTGATCGCATCATAGATGTGGGATTCGCTATTGGGGTCCACGTCGTCCAAGTTCTTGGGGTTGCGCTGTAGCACAGGCAGCGTGCGCGCGGTGTTCGCGCAGTCGTCGCGGACAATGAATAGCCCTTTGCCCTCACGTATCCGGCTTTCGGGACGCGGTGCGGTATTAATCAGTCGCTCGCGCACCAATGCGAAGCCGGTTTCGCGGCTGCCCGGCGGCTTGGTGACAAGCTCGAAATTGATGCCCGGATGCCGGATGCCATTGATGGTCACCGGCCGCTTGAACTCTTCCACAACGCTGAACTCGTTCATTTCCTCGCCGATAGCACTGTCAGCATAATTGCGCCGGAACAGGTCATGCCACTTGTTCGGCTGGAACGTGTCGGGATAGCGCCAGCCGCGCGCAATCTTGTATTGCTGTATCTTTGTGGTGATTTCTGCAATTGATTCATGGGTGCCGCTGTCGGGTTCCCCGGTGCATCCATAAACCTCGCCAATCAGGAATAAGTCGCCCGGCCTCGTCGAGCGGGTGCGTCCGTTCCTCAACAGCAAATCGGTGCCGTCGCTTTCGGCCCAAGCAAGCCAAGCGTAAGGCCGTGTACTGCCATGGTCATACGATGCGAAGGCTTTCCATGAAGCTGGAATATCGAACGGCTCTACAAAAACTGTGTTCCCGTACTTGAAGAAAACTTCATCCAGTGCGCCGCCCGCAGTGATACCCCAATTGCCGTACTTCCACGCTTGCAACTGTGGCGCGTTGCCTTCGCACGCCGTTTCGATGCTCGACATGTAGTGCGGCTCGGCTCTGCGCAACAATGCATTGTCTTCATAAGAGCAAAAGATCATTCGTCGCGTCTGTCCATTCTCATCGCGGATGCACGGGCCGACGCCGTGATGGATGCCGCTCAACTGGAAACGGTGCTTCACCGCGTTGTGCGACAGGCCACCGGGATTGCAAGTGAACAGCACGTGACGGGGCATGACTTCTTCGGGCAGCGCGCTGCGCAATGTGCTGAACATTTTCAGATAGCCATCAAGGTTCTTTTGCAGCGTGAGTTCTTCCCACGCAATGATGGCGTGGTTCTTTCCCTGATATAGCTGCCACGTGCCTTCATCGACGTAGTAGTTCAGCTCAAGCCGCTCGCCTGTGCGCCATTCGTAGACGTGGTTCAAGCGGTTGTACGAGACCGTTTTGCCCCATATCGGCCGAGCGATTGAGTCAATGAGCGTAACAAGGTCGGTCATTTCGCGCAGCGAGCTTCGCAGCAACACGCAATTATAGTTGCTGCCCCAGCCGCGTCCGATGCCGGACAGGATACGCAATACGAGAGCTTCGGATTTTCCACCGCCCCGATTGCCCGCCAGTCCAATTTCTTTCTCCGGTGCAGACAAAAACCAATACTGCGGACCCGGCATCGCGGCAGCGGCGACTTGTTGCAAACGCCGTTGTTCGTCGCGCACATGCGGAACAAAGACGCCATTGGCGTTGAGATGGAACTCAGAGACGAACATGTCACTTCACCACGCGAAAGCCGCCCGGCTTTGGATGCCCGTAGCCGACATTCTCCGCGTCGAAGCGTGCGCTTGCCTTGCCGGGCGGCTCGGCAAGCTTTGCGGCAACTTGTTGCGCTACTTCTTCGGACGGCATCCGCTCCGGCTGCGGCTTGGGCTTGATCTTCGGCTTGTAGCCGGGCGCAAGATCGAACAGCCAATCGTTTTGGTATCCTTCGTCGAGCGCCTCTTGCGGCGTCATGACCCTCGCGCCGTCGAGCAAATTGGCTTCAAGGAACGCGCGATATTGCGGCGTGCCGACAATCAGAATGTCGTCGGCGAGCGGCGGCAACAATTTGCCATCGGCGTCGCGGAACAGCACGACTTCGCGGAGCAATTGCTTCCTGAATTTTTTGTCGAAGTCTTCGGAGTTCGCGCATGGGCGAGGCAGCGCCAAGAGATTGGGCGGGCGCTCGCGCCGATCGGCAGGTGCATCGAAACCTAACAAACTGTCGCCATGCTCCAGCGCGGCGGCTTGGGTTTGACCTTCAATCCATACGCTGCCGGTGTGATGGTGCTCAACCGTCGAGTGCTCTTTGTAAGCAGGAATGAGCGCGGACAAAATCTTACTGACAAGAGCGCCGTTGGCAGGCGTGACGATTTGTTCCTGAATCAGTTTGCCATCGGCGTCTCTGGCGTACACGTCGTCGCGGCGGCGCGACGGGCCGTATTTCATTTCCCAATCGAAGTCGTCGAGCGTGAGCGCGTCGGCCGCCGCCTGGGCATCGGTTTTCCAGACGGGCTTGCCGGCCGCGTCGTAGCGGGGCTGAGAATGTCCCTCCAAGGCCATTTCGAGCGCGGCACGGTCAAGCTCGACGATGGCGAGCTTGCGCGCAGTGGTCATGTGCTCATGGAAGGCCGCTTTGGTGCCCAGCCATTCGACGATGTGCGCGTCAGGCGCAGCGATGCTGTCTTTGATCTTTTGGAAAGAGCGAACTCGGGTCGATACCGGCGGCTCTTGCGGCCGGCTTGAGCCGGGGCCGGAGGACGACGCGGTTCAGAATATCGACCCAAACGTCGTTGGTGATTTTTCGTGAACCCATGACGAAAGCTCCCGCGCCCGTGCGGGCGCCGTGTCGGTCAACGATGTGGGGAACTTCCAAACGAGCAAATAGCCGACCAGGAGTCGGATTTCAACCCGGCTCTCAGAAAAAAATTCGGCTCCCGGAATTTCTGCTCCGGGTCTCGAATGTCCGACTGCTCTTTTTAGCGATTAGCCCGCCCCAAAAATCCGACCGTCAATTCCAACTCGCGGGGTTCGGCTGCCGGGTCATCCAGCCATTGCGAGCGTGCCACACAACCCGCCCGACCATGGTTAAGCTCTGGGGCCTACGGCCTACCTCGCGTGGTCACCATCCGGTTGAACAGGTCGCTTATGAGCCTCGTAACCAACGGGAGCGAACGGCGGATGCGCTCCGATGCGTTGGCGTCATTGTGGAATTCGCCAAATCCTACACCGGCGTCCCACACGTCAGGCATCCGGGGCCGGCGGCTGGCAGCATTCGCCGACGTGGGGCAAGCGCGGCGGCTTTCGAATAGTAGGGTTAACAGAACGCGAGGGCGACCACGCCAGAGCCGGCTGAAGCTGCCGCCGCGCGGTCGGAACGGCCGTGCTTTGGCACCATGTCGGCGATAGCCTCGCCTCTATTCCTAACCGTGACTTACTCTGAAATTAAGGGGTATAGAGTATCAGGAAAAATACAGAGACTATAGTGTGACCCCCCTGTTTTTACGGTAAGCCACGGTTAGGCGGCGGCATCGTCGATTGCCGGACGCTCATATCCCTTGACCGTGCGGCTATCCAACCACAACGCTTTCGGACCCTGCCATCCGAGCTTGCGCATCTCAAAGCCGAGCCGCTTGCCGTGTTCGGCGGTTTGCCGATCCGGCGGAATGCCGATCACCTTCGCCAGCACATAGGCCGACGTGACGCGCTGGCATCCGTCGCGAACCTCGTACACGGTGCCGAGCTTCATAGCGTCGTCGTCCAATGCCCGGTTTTGCATGTAGCGTTCGGCAAGCACCGCCACGTTCGGCAAAAAGTCTGCCCACGGGTCCTTATAGGTGCGCGCCTCCTGCTCGATGGCCGCCGCCGCCCAAAGCGGCTCGGGCAGCATGATGCTTTCGCCAGTCAGGTGCGCGGCCATCGCCTCGCCCCAAAGCAGGTCCCGATCGCGGCGCAAGGCGGCAACATCAATGCGGCCGACCGGCACCGGGAAGAACCGACGGTTGCCGGTTTGGCTCCGCAGATATTCGGTGTCGTTTGTCGTTCCCCAAAAGACACAAGAGCGCGGCGCGTCGATGACCGCGCGCCCGTAGGCTGGTCGCGTTCGATCCTCGAAACGAGACAGTTGCGCCTTGACCTTTTCCACTTCGGCTTTTTTCATGCCGCTCAAGTCCGCACATTCGATGCACCATCGACCGCGCAGGGTCTCGGCGAGTTGCTTGTCGTCGAGGCCGAGAATGGTCTGATCGGAGAACCACTCGGGTCCGTACAGCTCGGCAAGCGCCGACGATTTGTTGAAACCCTCCGGGCTTTCCAGCACCGTCATGTAATCGAACTTCGCTCCCGGCTCGAATATCCGGCGGCACGATGCGATCATCACAATGCGGCTGACGCCTCTGATGAAGTCCGTATCCGGCGCGCCGAAATAGTCCCTTAGCATCGTGTCGATTCGCGCGACGCAGTCGAAGTCCTCCCAATCCCGATGGCAGGTTTCCAGATAGTCGCGCACCGGATGCACGGCATGTTCGCGGCACAACAGATTGACCGCATCCCATGTGTTGTTTTTGCCGGGATCGAACTTGAAGCGGTCGCGGATCATCACGCGGATTGCCGACACAAGGTCGTCGGTCACTTGGCCGCCAACATCCGAATTAAGTTCCGATCCGCCGATGAACTTCTTGTTCTTGAACAGGTCGTGCCAGCAATCCAAGCCAAGCATGTGAATGGCGATGCGGGCATTCGCCAGCGTCGGAGCGTGCTCCTACCCTCAAAGTCCACAAAGCCTGTTCCCGGCGCGCGTAGCACGTTAGGTTCGGTCGTTGCCGTCTGTTTGTTCTCGCTCATGTCAGATTCTCCTCACGCGACGCGGATAGCGGCGAACTATGTTGGCGTGCGCCATTTGCTGGCGCATTTCCTCTTGGGTCGGCAACGGCACGTTGGCGAAATCGGCAATGGCAGAGTGCGAACCGGGCTGCGTGCCGCGGCAATATAAAAATCCGTTGTGAATTTTCACAAAGAGGTTGTCGCGGTCAGCGCAATCACCCAACTGCCACGGCGGATCGCATCGGCCATTCCAGATTTCAGCCAACAATTCTCCAGCGGTTTCCTCGCTGATCCCATGATCTTTCAGAACCGGCACCACGCGCTTGACGAGAGTGTCGTCACCGCCCTGGCCCTCGATTGAAACGGGCGCGTCGTTGGCGAGCCAATGCCGCGCCCATTCGACATTCGCCGCCATGTCCCAATCAATCGCTGGCTCTTGGGGAGCGGCCTCGACCTTGCTGGCGGCGCACGCCTCGATAACCCATGCGTCAATGTCTGCGAGTCGGCGCCGATCAATCCAGACATAGCGGCCCTTCGGCGTGCGCGACGGCGGCAACAGTACATAGCCGCCGATGCCGCGCGTATCGACAAAGGGTCCGATCTTGCGCACCGTGTTCGAAAGCTCGCCCCGGTAGTATCTGTGAATGCCGCCCGATGGCGTGCGCGCCATCCGCGTCGGCGTAAGCGGTGGCTTGCCGCGTAACGTGGCTTCGCCATTGCCGGTCGGCTTGTTGTCGGTGTCGAGTACACCAAGTCCGGATGGCCCGGTCGCGCATCCGATATTGGCATTCGGCCAGCGCGACCACCAGGCCATTATCTGTTCGGCGTTGTTCGTCGCGCGAACGCCCCACTTCACAAGGGGTTCGTCTTTGGTCAATTCCAGAATAGGAAAGACCTTCAAGCCGGCGCGGCCGTAGGCCAGCGCGGCTTTCAGCATTGGCGATGGCGCGGCGGTTGTCATAGTCAGTCCCTCCGCTCGCCGGGCAGTGAACGATTGCCGTAATCAACAGGCACCATTGGGCGGCGATTCTTCGGCCCTTCCCGCAGACGCCGTTCAAGGTCCAATACGAGAGGCGTGCGCGGTCGAATGCGATGGCCGCCGTGTCGATACACTTGCGGCGACGGATTGACCAGCGGGAGATTACCTCCGGCCGCGGCAAAGACGGCGCCGAAATACGCTGGGGCCAGATGCTCAATGTCGGCCGCGCCGTCACCGTAGCGGGCCAGCAGGCTCCAGGCATAGCGTTTCGCGGCGCCGGGCGTGCGCCCAATGTGGAGCGCGTCCAACGCGGCGCGGACCTGTTCATAGGTGATGCTGGACATTGACCTGTGGCTCGGACTGGAACGGCCCGCGCGGCGAACCGCGCGGGCTGGTTCGGTTAGGCGGCCTCACGCCTCAGAAAGGGCGGGATTGAGCCGTCATCCGGGATGGCGAGATTGGAGTTTGCCGCCTTGCGGTTGGCAGCCGACTGCTCGGGGTCAATGTCGTTACCGGACACGGCAGCGGCAATCGGCCGCTTGGCGGCTTCGCTGAAGCCCTCGCGCGACTTCACCGGCTCCTTGCCGATCTTGCCAGCGACGGCGCTGTTGGCTGCCTGCTTATTATCGTTGGTTTGGCCGGAAGCCTTGGCTTTGGAAGCCTGTCGCCACTCGACCAACAGGCCAATCACCCGATCGAATGTCTTATCGTCTATGCCCGCAAGTTCGGATTTGTAGAAGCCTTCTGCCGCTTCAAACAGCCGATTTCCCGACGTAGAGGATTTCGCCTCGTTAGTCTTAGCCTCGCGGGGTCGGGCCTTTCGGTGTTCAGCGCGCTGAACACGTTCCTTCTTACGGCGCTCAGTGCCGCCGAAAGGACCGCCTTCTGCGAAGCCCGCTTCTCGCCACGCCAGCAGCCCGTTGACCCATCCGGGCGACTTATTCATCGCGGCGGCAAGGTCGCGTTGGCTCACGCCGTGCCGATCGCGCAGAGTGGCGAGGTTGTCGGCGACTTGGCGCGCGGTGTTTTCGAGGGCGACGGCCATCGCCTTAGTCTCAGCGATGAGCGCGTCTTTGGCATTCCCCGCTTGCGTGGGGGAATTTGAACGTGTAGTGGGATTCATGGCACATACCTCCATGTGCTGAAGCCCCATGCCGATCCTGCAAGATCGAGCCGGGCAACGTTTCCGAAACGGATCGAGGGCCACGCCGGTCGGGCGTGGTCCTTCCGTTTTCAGGAAGTCTCTGTTTTGGAAATCGCGTTGCGCGGCTGAGTGCGGGCGCGTACTAGGCCCATTGCGTCAGGGCCAGGACCGGCGGCATTTCATCGGGTCATCTGATTCACGCAGCGGCCCGCCGGATCGGTGGTTTTCCTACGCTCTTTCAGAACCACCCGCAACCCGATATTTAATCGTAAAGACTTACAGGGTGACAAAGACTTACGGGAAATCCCGTCTCCAGCACACCACTTCGGCATAGGGCAGCGAGTTCAAATCGACCGCCTCGGCCCTACACCAAGTCATCAGCGAATTTCATCGTTGAATGTTTTCCCGAGCGAGCCGGAATTTGCCCAATCCAGAAAGTCATCAACATCCATGGGGTAGTCGTACACGCTTCCGTCTTTTGCAAAGACGGCAGTCGCGACGCCGTCCTTCCAAGTCAGGCTGTCGAAGCACGTTGACGGCGCGGTCGCTACAAGCGTTTTATGAGCCTTGACGGCATGGTCGATTTGACCTCGCGTCGGACCATGCTTGGCCAGTTCCCTGCCGAGCGATTCCCGGATCGACTTATTGATTTGTTGGTTCAGGTCGGCGAATGCGTCGCGTGGCTTGAATTTGAGCGGCGGCTTACCCGCGAGAAACCGATTGATATTCTCGGTCGATGAAACACGCCCCTTGGCGATGTCATCGCGCAGACGGGCACGTTGCCAAATGTCCCGCTGTGCCTTGGTGTAGTCGTCGCGCGCCACGGCACATCACTTCGGCTGTCGCACCGGATCGGCCGGAACAACGCCGCCGGGTGAACCGGACATACTACCGCGCTTGGCCATGCCGTAAGAGGGCGGATAAGGCGTCGGGTCGATTTTCCTCCGCTGCCAATCGACGCCATCGGCGGGGAGATTGTCGTCACGGCCGGCGACGCCATGGGCGATCACCTGCGACAGCACATCCTCGCTGTCGGCTTGAGACTGGCGCAAGTTACTCGCCAGCGGAGATTCGACCGCATGTCCGGGCGCATACCAAGACCTATTCTGCGGCCCGTTTTGGCCTTGGCCGACACCGCTGGGCGACCTGATATTGTCCACCGCGTCCGGTGCGGGCGTACGCAGAATTTTGCCGCTCGTCGGCTGTTGCTCGGGTTTCCGGGTTGGACCTTGGTATGCCATGGCACGTTACCTCCCGGTGATCGCGATGAAGTTCGGCCGCATACGCGGCGGCTTCGTCGCTGCGTTGAATTCGGCATTCGCCGCGCTGTTGGGTCCGCTAGCGCTTGCGCAATCATGCGGCGTTGGCTTGCGGCCCGCCGCGTTCACGGACTGAGCGCCGTCGTGCGCCGTGACCGGCTTGCGCGCCTGCACTGTGTGCAGCCGATCCTTGATCGCCTCCGTGCTGGCGTCGTGCTTCATGACGCCGCGATAGGTGCCGGTGCTTTCGCCCGGCGCGAATTTCCCATTGCCATGACGGTTGCGCATGTTGGCCTCCTAATAGGGCATAGTGGCGTCCTCACGCCGCACGCGACCTGAAACCGGGCGCATACAGATCGCCAAGTTTGGCCCCGACCGCCGCCGCGACTTCGGCGGCCTTATGCGGACCGGCCGCGCGGACGAACGAAAACTGCCGACGAATGGCAGCCTCAGTGAAACGACCTGTTTTTGGGTTGATGTTGTTTTCAACCGCAGCCCACGGGTTCTTTGAATGGTCGGTGCCGCCGCGTTTCCGTGCCGATTCTGGAACGCCGTTCGCATATTGGTCTTTCAATTCGGCGAACCGCTGCGGTCCAACGGCGCGATACAAACGGCCTTCGGCGGTTTTGTTCTTGACGACGAACGCCGCCGCGCAAAGTTCAGCCTCGTGATCGCTCTGGATAACGAAACGGTGCGACTTCTCCGCCCGGCATTTCTCAATCCATGCTGGCAACTCGGCTTCCGACGTGAAAGCGTAGCTCTGATAGTCGAGCACGAAATCTTCAAGCGCGGTTTCGAGTGCGCCAGACGCGCGCGCGACTTCTCTAATACGACCTTCAAGCGCATAGTTACGCATGATACGCCTCCATGGATTGCGGGGATTTTACCGGCGGCAACTCGCGCAGCGCCCGTTCAACGTCGGCACAAAACACGATCGAGCGGCGGCCGAAGGCGTGCGACTGCACCGCGCCCGACCTGATGAGCCGATAGATGTGGTGAGGCTTGAGTCCGAACGCGCGCGCGACTTCGCGCGGGTTGCCCGCGAGTTGCGTCATTGCAGCACCAAATTTTCGAGGGGGACTCTGAAAGAACGTATAGCAGAATTCACGCGAATGGGCAATAGGAAACCGTGAAATGGGGGGTTGGGGTTCGCGTATGTGCCGACGCTACAATGAGAAAAGAATTGGCTGCAAGGATTACGGTTGGACTTCATCACCAATGCTCGCTTCGCCCCAAAAGCGACCGAAGTGCTGCATCGCCGCCGATCACGCGATGTGCCATTACCCGACATAACGAACGCGCCGGCAAGCGATGCCGTTGCTTTCCGCAATAGAGGGTGCAAAATAATAAACTGGGATCAAGCCGTTCAAGCAAAGGAGGGAAGCATCATGAAAGCAATTTACAGAATGGTCCACGCGGCATTTATGGGCCTCGCGCTCGCCGTGGGTATGGCAAGCCCTGGGATCGCGCAGCAACAAACAGACAGCGTGAAGCAACAACTCGTTGGCACCTGGTTTCTCGTCTCGGACGTAGCTACGCGCTCCGATGGTACGCCGTTCGAACCGTTCGGCGATAACCCGAAGGGCATTCTCATGCTCGACCGCATGGGTAACTTTTCGATCCAATACTCGGGGGATGCGCGCCGCAAAGTCGCGTCGAACAATCGCCTTCAAGGAACGTGCGAGGAGGACAAGGCCAATGCCAAGGGGACGCAGGCTGTTTACGGCACATATTCTGTGGACGCGGCGGGCCGCACCCTCACTTTTCATGTGGAGCGCAACTCGTTTCCCAACTGGGATAACACGGATTTGAAACGCACCATCACGCTTGCAGGTGACGAGCTGAAATGGAGCATCCCTCAACTGTCAACGGGGGGCGGGACTGCTGAAAACATATGGAAGCGCGCCAAATAGGCTGACGCACTTCCTGTGCGGGGCGCACAGGTTTCCCTTGCGCCAATTCGTGCGGTCGGAACGGTCGCACTGCGCCGGTTGGCATCAGACGGGCAACCAAGTTGTCCGACGCGATTTTGTTTATGCCGCAAGCACCACCCTGAAGGTCGTCAATGAAGGGTAGTCGAACATAGGGCCCAGGCACGAACACGTAAGGTCGCCAACTGGGTCACTTTCGAACGATTCAGCCGGCTTTGCCAGCGAGTTGATGTCCGCTTCGCCCCAAAAGCGGACTTGATTCGCTCAAGCGGGCTGCGATCTCGGTTACATATTCGTTCCATGCCTCCATGAGCTTGCGGCGCGCTTGGAAAAAATCGCTGCGCAAATACGCTTGCGTAGTCGCGTTGCCTTTGTCGTGGCCTTGGCTCTTGTCCTTACCCTTGGCGTGCGCAAGTGCCGCCTCGATCACGGACGGAGGATACAAGCGACCGTCGTCCTGCTCTTCCGCCCACGTGGCGAAGCTGGTCCTGAAACCGTGCAAGGTGAATGGTGCAAGGTTGTGCCATTCCTTGTCACACGCTTTGTTGCCGAGCATTCCGCCCGTGCGCAATGACGGGAAAACGAAAGTGTCCGGCTCGCCGAGTTTGCCAAGGCACGCGCTCATCGCATCCGTGAGCGGCACGGAATGCGGCGGCGGGACCTTGCCGCCGGGTTTCTTCATGCGCTCGCCCGGTATGGTCCAAACGCGGTTGGCAAGATCGAACTCGCCCCAGCGTGCCCCAAGAGCTTCCTTCCGACGCACGGCGGTCAAGATGGCGAACTTGCCGGCGCGATCCTCAGTGCTATCGCCAAGGGTAGCAACGAATGCCGGCACGTCCTGCCACGGCATAGCCTCGCGGTGCTTCACGTCGGCCCGCTTGCGCGAAAGCAATTCCGGTAAGGGTCCATCATTCCAGCGTGCGGGGTTCGGATGGACGTTCTTCGCGGCGAGGATGCCCGCCATGAGCCGACGCAGGCGACTGCCCCGATTGTTGCCGGGACCGTTCCAGATGGGCCGCAGCACATCGGCGACGTGCTCGGCGGTGATCGTGGTCACTGGCATCGCGGAAAAATCAGCCGGGACGTACTTGCGGACCAGCGCCTTGTTATCCGCGCGGGTGCGCCGCGACCATTCATCCGCGTGATTGTCGAGATACGCGGCGGCAGCCACACCGAACGCCTCACCCTTGACCCGGCGCGGAACGACCACAATGCCGCGCCGCTTGTCGGCCATGAATGCCTCACGTGCGCGTCGTGCGGCTGCGGGCGTTACCGCGTTCTCGCCGCTCGCTGGTCCCAAGCCGTGGCTGCGGATGGCGCTGCCATCGCGGTAGCGCAGTTCCCAGAAACCCTTGCCGTTGCGAACGAGAAGATAGAGGCTGTTGCCACAAGCGACGCGCCGATCTTGCCCTCTGGCAATCTCGGCCTTGACGTGTTCGGGTCTATGCAACATACGGACAAACTCCAATCCCCCACACCGTCCCACACAATATGCTGTCCCTGCCTGTCCCGCGCAAGGCCGGGAGTGACACATAGTAAAGGATTGGAAGGGCATATAAAATATGGATTTTGGCCCGCTATGTCCCGCTATGTCCCGCTCTGTCCCACACTGAAATTAGTCAGTGGAGCGTATCGTCGTTACGCTCCTCGCAATGACGCTCAATGCATCTGCGCGATGAGCTTGAGCGCGTCCTCGCGCGGCTTGTCGTCGAGCACTTTCGACAGGTCCATCGGCTTGGAAAGGCTACCGACTTTCACCAGTTCGTTGTTCAGCCAATTGAACTTGTCCATCGGGATCGGCACGTCGGTGCCGATAGCGTGCTCCCGCATGGCCAAGTCGTAGATATAGGCGGGGCGCGGATCGTCCGGCTTGATGTTGGCGACCTCATCCGCGACTTTCACCGCCTCGTCCTTGTGGGCGACGGCGTAACGCAGCCCGAGCATTTCGCCGGCGAGGAATTTTGCCGCGTCCTGCGGCCGCTCCGCCAGCGTCTTGCCGGTCGAATGCAGGCACATGCGCACGAACAGCGGCAGCGCCTCCTGGGCGCTGACCAGCATCTTGATATGCTCCTTGGCGGCGATCGGCACATACTCGCCCGACACCACGGCGGCATCGGCGACGTGCGCCACCAGCGCCCGATAGCGGTCGAGATCGCCGCCGAGGCTCGCATATTTCACGGCGTCGGCGGGAATGTTGTAATGGGCGAGCGCGCCTTTGGCGAAAATGTCGGGAAAGGCTCCGGGCGAGGAAATAGCGATGGTCTTGCCCTTAAGCTGCTCCATCGAGGTGATGTCGTCGTGGACGAAAATCCCGTGCGGTACGACCAGCCAGGTACAGCCGATGACCTTCACATCGGCGCCGTGCGCCGCGGCGATCAAAGCACCGCTCGGGCCACCTTCGAAGCTGTCGAGATCGCCGGCAATCAGCGCTTTGAGCAGAATCTCGTCGTCCTTGATCGGTACGATTTTGACGTTGAGGCCCACTTGTTTGAAAAAGCCGCGCTCCGCGGCCATCAGCAAAATTCCGGCATCGCTCTTGGGCATGATCAGCCCGTGCCGCCACGGTTTTGACGATTGGGCGGCGGCCTGGCCGATGCAGGCCAACGAGACCAAGACTGCAATAAAAGCCGCGTAAATCCTGTTCATGGAACAATCCTTCGTCGCTTTTTTGTGACTGAAGCATAGCGGCATTGTCCGCCGCAAGCATTCCCTTGCCCCTGCTTTCGGAATAATCTCGCCGCCTCAATCTGCGGCGTTGTACCACACCGCAAGGACTCGCGACCGGGTTGCTGCTCGCACCCTCAAGGGAGGCTATCGACCGCCATGAACAAAAAATTCACGCTCAACGTCAACGGCGCCGACCGCACGGTGGAGGCCGATCCGGACACACCGCTGCTCTATGTGCTGCGCGACGATCTCGGCGTCAACAATCCGCATTTCGGCTGCGGGCTGGGCCAATGCGGCGCCTGCACCGTGCATATCGACGGCAAGCCGGCGCACTCCTGCAGGCGGCTGATTGCGGCGGTGGGCGACAAAAAGGTGGTCACGCTGGCCGGCCTCGGTACGCCGGAGCATCCGCATCCGCTGCAAACGGCCTACGTGGAGGAACAGGTGCCGCAATGCGCCTATTGCATCAACGGCTGGATCATGAGCGCCGCCGCCTTCCTGCGCGACCACAAGAAGCCGACCGATGATGAAATCCGCACCGCATTGCGTCACATCAAGTGCCGATGCGGCACCCATATGGCCATCCTGCGCGCCGTCAAGCGCGCCGCCGCGATGATGGGTTGAGGGAGGCCGTCATGACCAAGCACGAAAAACCCGCAAGCTTCTCGCGCCGCGCTATGCTCAAGGCCGGCGGCGCCCTTGTCATCTCGGTCGGCGCGCCGGTCACATTCGACGCCGCCCGCGCGGCCGACAATGCCGCGGCCGTGGCGACGAAACCGCTGCTCACGCCCGATCAGCTTTCGTCCTACATCGCCATCAATGCCGACGGCACCATTTCCGCCTATTTCGGCAAGATGGACATGGGCCAGGGACTGTCCGTCGCCATCCGGCAAATGATCGCCGAAGAACTCGACGTTCCGTTCGCGAGCATGAAGCTCTACATCGGCGACACCGATACCAGCGTCAATCAAGGCGGCGCGTCCGGTTCGACCGGCATCCAGGACGGCGGCAAGCAAATGCGCATGGCCGCCGCCGAGGGCCGGCGCATCCTGGTCGAAATGGCGGCCGAAAAACTCGGCGTTCCCGCCGGGCAATTGACGGTGAAGGACGGCGTCGTTCACGCTAACGAGCGACGCGACGAAGAAGATCAGCTACGCGGAGCTTATTGGCGGACGCTTCTTCAACGTTCATCTCGATTGGAACGGAAAATACGGCAACCCGCTCTACGCGCCGGGCAAGGCCAAGCCGAAGGCCCCGACGGACTACACGGTCGTCGGCAAACCTATTCCGCGCGACGACATCGCGCCGAAGGTTTTTGCGCAAGCCGATTTCGCCATGGACGTCAAAGTCCCCGGCATGGTGCACGGCCGCATGATCCGGCCCGCCATCGCCGGCGCCGTGCCGGTAAAGGTCGACGAAAGTTCGATCAAGGACATCCCTTCGGCCAAGGTAGTGTTGGACAAGGGCTTTCTCGGCGTCGTCGCCGACAGGGAGTGGGAGTGGGACGCGATCAAGGCGGCGCGGCTGCTCAAGGTCGAGTGGTCGAACGCAAGCCCGCCGTTTCCCGATCAGGCCACGCTCTACGATCACATCCGCAAGGCGCCGACGCGCAAACGCGAGGTCGGCAAGCAAGCGGGTAATGTCGACGACGCATTCAAGACCGCGGCGCGGGTGATCGAGGCCGAATACGAGTGGCCGTTCCAGTCGCACGCGCGGATGGGACCGGGCTGCGCGCTGGTCGAGATCAAGGACGGCCACGTGACCTGCTGGACCGGCACGCAGAAGGCCCACTTCGTGCAGACCGGCCTCGCCAACATCCTGCAAATGCCGCAGGAAAACGTCCACGTGATCTGGACGACAGGTCCGGGCTCCTATGGCCGCAGCGACGCCGACGATTGCGCCGCGGACGCCGCCATTCTCGCCAAAGCCGTCGGCAAGCCCGTGCGCCTGCAATACATGCGCGATCAGGGCACGGCTTGGGACCCGAAGGCGCCGGCGTCGATCCATCGCGTGCGCGCGGCGCTCGATGCGTCGGGGAACGTCATTGCCTACGACTTTTTGAGCAAGGGCTTTTCCCGCATCGATGTCGACACCAACGGCAGCCAGCCGAAGGACACGCTCGCGGGGCAGACTGCTCGGCGTCGCGCTGAAGTCAGGCGACGGCTTCGGCGTGCCCGGCGACTCCTACGGCTTTGCCAACAAGCGCACCGCCTGGGAGACGATCGCGCCGCTCCTTGACCGCGCTTCGCCGCTGCGCAGCGCGCACATGCGCGATCCGGTCGGGCCGCAGATCCATTTCGCCAGCGAATCGTTCATCGACGAACTGGCGGCGGCGCTCAAGGTCGATCCGGTCGAATTCCGGCTGCGCTACGTGCGCGATGCGCGCGACATCGCCGTCATCAAGGCGGCGGCGGATAAGGCCGGCTGGCAATCGCGGCCGTCGCCGCGCAACGATCAGACCGGCGACAAGGTGACCGGCCGCGGCATCGCCTATGCGCAACGCGGCCCGACGCGGGTCGCGGTCATCGCCGAGGTCGATGTCGACCGCTCGACCGGCAAGATCTGGGCGCGCAAGTTCACCGTCGCCCACGATTGCGGACAGATCATCAATCCGAACGGGCTGCATCACGCCATCGAGAACAACGTCGTGCAGGCCACCAGCCGCACGCTGTGGGAGGAGGTCAAGTTCGACAACGACGACGTGACCAGCGTCGATTGGCGAACTTATCCGATCCTCGAGGTCACCGAGGCGCCCGAAGAAGTCGACATCGTGATGATCGATCATCCGGAGATCGCGCCGTCGGGCGCCGGCGAAGCGGCGAGCCGGCCGATGCCGGCCGCGATCGCCAACGCCGTGTTCGACGCCACGGGCGTGCGCATCCGCCGGGCGCCGTTCACGCCCGACAATGTGAAGTCGTCGTTGTCGTAGCCGATGATCGCCCGCACGCTCGACGAAGCCATCGCGCCGATCGGCGATGGCTGCGTGCTGGCGGTGCCGCGCGAAAGTCTCGGGCGTCGCGATGGCGGCAACGCGCGCGCTGATCCGGCACGGCGTCAAACGCCTGCATCTGGTTACGCTGCCGACATCGAGCCTGCAGGCGGACCTGTTGATCGGAGCGGGCTGCGTCGAGACGCTGGAGACGTCCGCCATCAGCCTCGGCGAATTCGGCCCGGCGCCGCAATTCACCGCCGCGATGCTGTCCGGCGCGATCCGCATGCGCGACGCCACCTGCCCGGCGCTGCACGCGCAGTTCCAGGCGGCCGAGAAGGGCGTGCCGTTCATGCCGCTGCGTGGTCTCATCGGCTCGGACGTGCTCGCCCACCGCCCCGATTGGAAGACGATCGACAATCCATTCGGCAACGGCGATCCGATCGTGCTGTTGCCGGCGCTGAAACCCGATGTGGCCTTGTTCCATGCGCCGATGGCCGACCGCGCGGGCAATGTTTTCATCGGCACGCAGCGCGAGCTGGTCGCTATGGCGCATGCGGCGGCGAAGACCGTAGTCACCGTGGAAAAAATTCACGACGGCGATCTGTTGCGCGATCCGCTGCTCGCCGCCGGCACGCTGCCCGGCTTTTACGTCGAAGCGGTCGCGGTCGAGCCGCGCGGCGCCTGGCCGCTGCCGTTGCCGGACCATTACGGCATCGATGCCGCGCACATGGCCGAATATGCGCGGCTTGCCACGAGCGACCAAGGCTTTGCCGAGTATTTGCAGCGGTACGTGCATGAGCGGCGCGCCGCCTGAAGGAAAATTCCGCGACGAGGAATTGCTCGCCGACGTGATCTGCCGGCTCATCGGCGACGTGCGCCATGTCGCGGTCGGCGCGCAGTCGCCGATCCCGGCGACGGCGGCGCTGCTCGCGCGCGAACGCGCAAATCTGCACAATTTGGGCCGGCCTTATGTTTCGCTGCTCGGCAGCCGCGAGCACACGTTCTTCACCGACGGGGCCCGCGAATTGTTCGATTGCGCCGGACAGGGCCGCGTCGATGTGTTTTTCCTCTCCGGCGGGCAGATCGACGGCGAAGGCAATATCAATCTCGTAGCCGTCGGCGATTACGATCATCCGCAGGCGCGGTTTCCCGGCTCGTTCGGCTCCGCCTATCTCTATTACGTCGTGCCGAAAGTGATCCTGTTTCGCACCGAGCACTCGCGCCGCACGCTGGTACCGAAGGTGGATTTCATCAGCGCGCCGGGCGGCAGCCCGGACAACGTCTATCGCAGCGGCGGCCCGGTCGCGCTCGTCACCAACCGCTGCCTGTTCGACTTCGACCGCAGGCGCCGCCGCTTCCGCCTCGCCAGCGTGCATCCGGGGCATAGCGTGGCCGAGATTATCGAGAACACCGGCTTCGATTTCGACCGGCCGGCGAATGTGCCGATCACGCCCGCACCGTCCGCCGACACGCTGCACGTGCTCCGCACTGTCGTCGCCCCGATGCTGGCGGAGGTCTATCCGGAATTTGCCAAAAAAGTATTTGGTGTTGTCATGCCCCGCGAGGGCGGGGCACCCAGTACTCACAACCCTTGAAGGAATACCTCGATCGCGATTGCTGGATCGTCCGCCTGCGCGGACGATGACAGGGCGGAGACGATTTCTGCCGTTGCGCCCCGCCCCGTCATGGTCTTTATCTATCCGCACGAAACAGGGGGAAACTCTCAGTGCAAACGGTGGAAGCAGGCGTGATCGGCGTCGGCTGGATCGGCGGCTTGCGCGCGGAAGCGCTGGCACGCACGGCTTTGGTCGATAAATTGCATCTGTGCGACATCAAGCCGGACCGGCTCGCCGAGGTGAAGAAGCTCTTCAACCCGGCAAGCGCCACGCTCGACTATCAGGACATCATCAACAACGAGAAAATTTCAGTCGTGTATGTTTCGACCACACCGGAGGCGAACCATTATCCGATCGCGCGCGACTGCCTGAAGTCGGGCAAGAACGTCATGCTGGAAAAGCCGATCGCGCTGGAGCTGTGGGAGGCCGACGAGCTGATCCAGCTCGCCAAGCGCAGCAATCTGAAATTCACCATCGGCTACTCGCAGCGCTTTAATCCGAAGATCGCCTTCGCCAAGAAGAAGATCACCGACGGCACGCTCGGCAACGTCGTCTCCGTGCTGGTCAGCCGGCATCTGTCGCGCGAACTCGGCAAGAAGATCGCAAGCCGCGTGCGGCTGTCGCCGGTGGTGATGGAATCGACCCACGATCTCGATTTCGTGTTCTGGCTCCTGGAGCCTGCCAAGCCCGTTCGCGTCTACAGCCAGGGCGCTTACGGCTACATGCGGCCGATCAACGGCTCGCACGACATCATGTTCACCACCGTCACCATGGACAACGGCGTCGTGGTGATGATCGGCGGCGGCTGGAATCTGCCGCCGAGCTTTCCGAATTATTGCGCCAGCTGGATCGAGATCACCGGCACCGAGGGCGCGCTCATTCTCGACGACACCCAGCGCGACAATTGGCTCAATACTGTCAAACACGGCCAGGAATTCCCGATGTCGACCATGCCGGGCGAATGGGTCGATCACGTCTTCGCCGGCGGCATCGGGCCGGAGACGATCCATTTCCTCGAAGCCTGCATCCGCGATACCGCGGTGATGGTGACGCCGGAGAGCGCGCGGCGGGTGATGGAAACCTACAGCGCCGCCGATCTGTCGGCCGATAGGAACGAGCCGGTCGACCTGCCGCTTAGCAACGAGACGATTTCCGGCATCGCCGAACTCAAAGCCAAGAACCGCGCGGGATTGAACGTATGAAGAAAAACGCCAAAGGCATCGGGCTCGCCATCGTCGGCGCCGGCCGCGTCGGGCTGTTCCGCGGCGAAGTGGCGGCGCGCCATCCGGCGGTGGAATGGATCGGCATCGCCGAGCTCAATCACAATCGCGGCGGCGACGTCGGCGCGCGCATCGGCGCCGATTTCATCACCACCAGCCATCGCGAGCTGCTGGCGCGGCCGGAAGTGACCTGTGCCATCATCGCCACCGACGAGCACCTGCATGTCGAGCCGGTCATGGCGGCGGTCGAGCGCGGCGTGCCGATGCTGATCGAAAAACCGCTGGCGACCGACCTCGCGCAATCCGCGCGCGTGCTCAAGGCCATCACCGACGCCAAGCTCGACGCGGTGGTCGGCTACACCCAGCGCTTCCGGAGGAAATGGCTCGGCGCCAAGGAGAAGGTGCGCACCGGTGCGTTGGGAGATGTGACGCTCGTCTCCTCGCGCGCTTTCATGAACCGGCTGGTGGCAATAGACAATTACAAGCGCACCAACGATCCGGCAACGATCTCGCCCATGGTGATTTCGGGCACGCACGCGCTCGACATCGTGATGTGGTACCTGGAAAAGAAGACGCCGGTCGAATGCTACGCGCGCTCGGTCGACAAGGTGTTGGGCCCGCTCTACCACGGCATCGACGCCACCGCCGGCATGATCATGTTCTCCGACGGCGCGGTGCATACGCTCTCCATCTCCTGGGCGCTGCCGGTGACCTGGCCGGGCGCGGTCTACAGCCTCGAAGTCGGCATCAACGGCACCCACGGGGTGCTCACCATCGACGACACCCACCGCGATATCGTGCTCGCCGTATCGGCGCCGCAGAGCGAGGGCTACGCGCCGGACGCGACCCGGCTCGTCGATTTCATGGGCTCCTATCCGCCCGGCGACATGGCGCTCGGCGAGTTGCGCGGGCCGATGGCGGAAGAAACCGTGTCGTGGCTCAACCGCGTCTCGCTCGGCCTGCCGACGCAGGCCGCCACCGCCGCCGAAGCGCATAACCGGCTGATGCTGACCAAGGCGCTCGATCTCTCGGCGAAGCTCAAGCAGCCGGTGAAGCTGCCGCTCGACCCGGACCAAAGCGCGGCGGCATAATTTCATAATCAAGTTGCCGTTCGGCTTTTTGACTCCATATCGCCAGCCATCAGGCCCACGCCTGGTACACGGCTGAATGGCAAATTTCGCCGTCAAAGACCTTGACGAGCGATGCCCCAAGGCGGAGCTTATTAGTCATTTGCGCTCCCGGCTATCTGTACGGCACGGGAAGCGGATCACGGGAGGGGCAACATGCCAGCGCGCGGCTATATCAAACAACAGCGTTGGGAACGGCCGGCAACCATCGGCTTTCTCGGCGCGACCAAACAATCAGCCTGGAGCGAATTCATTCCGCCTTTTGAGCACCGGCTGCGCGAGCTGGGCTGGATCGACGGTCACAATCTGGAGATCGACTATCGCTGGGCGGACGGACAGTCCGACCGCTTTGGAAAAATAGCAAAAGCTTTTGTGGGCCGCGGAGTTGACGTCATCGTCACGGCGGGAACCCCCGCAGTCCTCGCCGCCAAGAAATCAACCAGGGCAATCCCGATCGTCTTTGCCGCGGCCGGGGATCCGGTGCGCACCAGCTTGGTCCGCAGCCTCGCGCATCCCGGCGGCAATGTCACAGGCCTGTCAAACGGCCAGACCGATCTTGCCGGCAAACGGCTCGATATGTTCCACGCGGCTGTTCCGCATCTGAAGAAACTGGCGATCCTGGGCAATCGCGCGAGCCGCAACGTCCAGCTGGAAATGGACGCGCTGGAAAAGACCGCCAGGAAGCTTGGGATCGATACGATCAGGGTCTACATCAAGAAAGAGCCGGAGATCGCTCCCGCGATCAAGCGTTTGAAGGGCAAGGCGGACGCGCTTTACGTTTGCACCGATCCGTTCGTGACGCATCACCGGATCAGCATCAATACCTTGGCGATGAGCGCGGGGCTGCCGACGATGCAGGCGTTCCGCCACCATATCGAGTCCGGCGGACTGATCTCGTATGGACCGGACTTTCGCGACATGTTCGGCGACGCGGCCAATCTCGTCGACAAGATCCTGCGCGGCGCAAAGCCCGCCGACATCCCGGTCAAGCAGGACAAGAAGTGCGAACTCGTCATCAATCTGAACACCGCCAGAGCGCTCGGCCTGCGCATTCCCAGACGTGTCCGGGGCCGCGCCGACACGATCCGGTAAGATCGTCGGCCGGCTCACATTTTTGACCGTGTGGTGGAAATGACGTTGTAAGCCGTCATCGGCCGGCGGATGCCCTTGAGTGCGAAATCGCCCGCCGGTTCGGCGGTTACCGCATCTTCGACCGCCAGCAGGACCCGCGGGCTGATCAGGATTTGGCCTGGTTGCGCCTCGTCGCACAGCCGGGAGGCGACATTGGACACGGTCCCGATCGCCGCATAGTCGAAGCGGCCTTCGAAGCCGATCGTGCCGAGCGTGGCATAGCCGTGCGCGATGCCAATGCCAAAGCCCAGGTCGTGGCCGAGCCGGTGCCATCTTTCGATCAACGCGCTGATCGCCTCGCGCATTTCCAGAGCCATCTTCACGGCCTGCAGCGCCGGGTTGGGCACCGGGACCGGATCGTTGAAAATCGCCATGACGCCGTCGCCGGCAAATCTTTCCAGTGTGCCACCGTAGGCAAAAATGGTCCTGCCGACGGCCGTGTGATATTCGCGAAGCAGCGCCATGACGTCTTCCGGATCCGAGCTTTCCGAAAAGCCGGTAAAGCCGCGCAGGTCGCAGAACAAAGCGGCGATTTCCCGCCGGTGACTTTCCAGTTCCTTCTCCGATCCGGACGAGATGATCAGGTCGGCCACCTGCGGCGGCAGGAACCGCCGCAACCTGCCCAGACGCTCGATTTCGCCGACCTGTTCGGCGACGCGTTGTTCGAGCTGCTGGTTCAATTGCCGAAGCTCTTGCGACTGCACCTCCAACTGGCTCGCCTGCTGCCGGACCGTTTCGTAGGACCGTTCAAGCTCGACAGTCCTCTCGCGCAATTCATTGAGCAGGCGCGTGTTCTCGATGGCGATGACGGCTTGCGAGGCGAAATTCTGCACCAGCGCGACTTGCTTTTCGGTGAACGGGCGAACCTCCTGTCGGTAAATGACGATCGCGCCGATGAGCCGATCTTCCTTGAGCATTGGAACGCCCAACATGGAGCGCGCGCCAGCGAGCCTGGTCGGCGCGCTGGGGCTGGCGCTGGCGGCATCGTCGTCAATATGGGAGGCCGCCTTGCTCCGCATCACCTCGTCGAGAACGGTTCCCGGGATCGGAGGAAACGGTCCGCGCCGTCTTTGGAACCTCGCGAATTCCTCGGGCGTAGCGACCTCGGCCGCAAACTGGAACAGCGTGCCGTCGAAGCGGAACAGCGTGCCGAATTTAGCTCCGCAGATGCGTACCGCGTTTTCCAATATGGCCTGAAAAACGGGATCGAGTTCGCCGGGCGAACTATTGATAATACGCAGCACCTCCGAGGTCGCCGCAAGCTGCTCGGCGGAGCGCTCAATTTCGTCCTGAAGCTGCGCGATCATAACCGGACTCGCCGCGGGATTGCCGCTCCGTTCCGCAGCGTCGCTGCGCCTACGGGCGACCTTTCGCGGAAGACGCGGCGACGAAGGGCTGGCCTTGCCGGGCCCGCTTTCGGGCGCCCGACCGCTTGCTCGACCGCGCCGTTTCATCCATGCCTCCGCAGAGACTGCGGCAAAGTCGGTTTTTCCTGAGACGCCTGGGGGCTCCCTGCAAGTAACGGCAAGATTACCTTGACGAATAAGGCCGGAGGCACAGGAAGCGCAGCCCAACAGCCCCGCGCATCCACCGGCCGCATTATTCGGTCCTCCGGAATTCTGACCAAAGATATTATAGCAAGTCGCCCGTGCCGGCGAAACGACATACGGGGCAGCTTTGCGGATGGAAAACTCGGAGACTGCCGCGATCGTGCGGCTGCAAGCGCTTTTTATGATGTCGGAGCGCTGGTGCGGCGCTCAAAGCGGATCGCGAAAGAGTGCGCGCTAGTAGGGCTCCTCGATCGCGTGCAGCGCTTCGGGCTTGAGGATTATGGTCCAACGATCTTTCAGCGCCAAAATACCGCGCCGCTGCCATTCACGCAGGCAGCGGTTGACGTTCTCCCGCGTCGCGCCAGACATTTCGGCCAATTCACGCTGCGAGAGGGACAGTTTCTGCGGGCCATGGCCTTGCGCCGGATAACGCAACAGAGCTCTGGCAAGGCGCGCCGGCAGGTCGAAGAAAGCGATCTCGGCCATGCGCTCGTCGGAGCGACGAATCCGGGCGCAGAGGAATTGCATGAGGTTCAGACAGGCAGTCGGACTGCCTTCGAGAAACGGCAACACGTCCCGCCGCTCCAGAACCAGCAGTTCGCAGTTGGTGAGCGCAGTCGCACTTGCCGAACGCGGTTTGCCGTCGAGCAGGGCTATCTCGCCGAACAATTCTCCGGCCGGCAGATCGGCGAGGATGACTTCTCGGCCCTTCGGGGTTGGCAGCGAGATGCGCACGGTTCCGACGACCACGCCCATCATGCTGTAGCCCGGCTCTCCGACGTGAAATATCGGCTCATTGGCGGCGAAGGTGCGAGGTTGAGCATGCGCGGCGAGATCGTGCCGTTCCCGCTCGTCCAACGCCCTGAAAAGAGCGCATCGCTCCAGCAGTTTACGCGCCCGCTCGGTCGTCACGTTGCTCATGATCGCCTCCTTGTGACGGTCGGGAGAACGAATACGCGGCATCGTTCCCGACATCACCGTGATCCGGCGTTGTTCGCGTCAGAACCATCGCTTGTCGCGAACGCCGTCGCGTGAAGACGCTTTCCGGTTGGCGGCGGCGCACGCAGCGGCGAGGCCAAAAATAATGGCGCTCTAATTCCAGCTAGGCGCAATCATCGTTGAACCCAATTGACGTGTCCAGGGCACGAGGATTGATGCGAGCATGAGGTGTCAAAAAGATTCCGCGTGCTTGCGCTCTCGTTAACGCCACCGGCCTGATGCTCTGGAAAAAATCTTCTCGATTCTGTCGTTATGATTGTACAATATGATAAAATCAATCAAAGATTGTGGGCGCACCGGGTGCCGGCGCATCCGTGCCGCCGCGAACGCGCGTTACAGACAAATAAAAACGCGCCGCAGCGACTACGGCAGCGGCGCGCGACTACGATCGAATTTAGTAGCCGGAAATTCCCTGGCTCTTTTCAGGGAATCAAACTGATTTCCCCGGTCGTCGCGGAGAAATCCGGCATCTGAGCCAGGATGCCAAACGTCAGGATCAGGCCAATCGCGCAGAATGCGACGACGACGATCAGATCACGGTGTTTGATCTTCCAGCGGAGCCAGTTCGCCGACCCATGCATCGTCGATGCATGACGAGGAACGCTGGACCTTGCGAAGGGTTGGAGATTGATCGGGGATAATTGAGTTATCGGTGCCACTCCGTTCTAGGGCGGCTCACTCATCCGGGTGAACCCCTGTGTTTGCGCACCCAAAACCTATCAGCCGGAGATTCCGCGTCTGTGCCGCGCATCACAGCGCAAGCTTGGGCTTAGCTTGGCTTGGCTTGGCTTGGCTTGGCTTGGCTTGGCCCGGTCGCCGATCGGTGTGCCAGGCGTCCCGCGCCTTGGCGTTTCGCATGAACGGCGCGCCGACGCGGCCTCACACACGATACGGAATCCGCACAATCGTGATCTGACCGCACCGCGTAGTGTCGTGCGTCACATCCCTCAGCACACGACATGATTAAAGCTCCGATCGCCGTCGGATGTCCGAAAGCGACATGCCGCTCGGCGAGAAATAACGGCGCGCAAAAAAGCGCGCGCAGGGGAGACGGAGTTTCAACGATGAAACATCACCACTCAACGTTGGCGGCCGAACCAGTCGGCGGGTCGTTCCTGACAACGATGCCGGACGAAATTTTGATCGCTTTGATCGCCGCGCACGACAAGGACGCCATGCGCGCTCTTTTCGTCCGGCATAACGTGCGGATATTCCGCTTTTTGACGCACATTCTCGGCGACGCGGCAACGGCCGAGGATTTGGTCAGCGAGGTTTTTATCGAGGTCTGGCGCAGCGCCGGCCGGTTCGAGGCGCGCTCGAAAGTGTCGACGTGGATCTTGGCGATCGCGCGGTACAAGGCGGCTTCGGCGCGCCGGCGACGTTGCTGCGATCAACTTGATGAAAGCGCCATCGAATTGCTCGAAGACCCAGCCGACGATCCCGAGGTCGCCGCGCAGAAAAAGAAACGCGCCGCGCTTCTCCGCGATTGCCTCAGGCAATTATCTCCGGCGCATCGGGAGATCATCAATCTGATCTACTATCAAGAGCAATCCATCGCCGAAGTTGCTCAGATCATAGGCATCCCGCAGAACACGGTGAAGACGAGGGCGTACTATGCGCGCAAACACATGGCTCAGCTCATGGCCGCGCGCGGGGTCGAGCGCGCGTCCCTTTGATGTCGGCGCCCATTCGCGATCGATGATGCCGAAGCCTCACCGCAAGGCGACGAGCAGGATGACGATTTCGCTCACCTGCTCGACCGCGCCCAAAACGTCGCCGGTTTGCCCGTCGATCTGAGCGAGGCTCAACCACGCCAGGAACGCGATGACGATCAGCAGCAAAATCAGCGCCGCAAATCCAGGTAACACGCCGAGGCAGAGCGCGAGAATCAACACGCCCAAAACGGCCGCGGCGGCGGCGCTCTCGCGCGGCGGCTGGCCGGCGCCGGCCGAAAGTCCGTCGCCGCGCGCCGGTGGCACGAAAAACATGAACGCGGGCACCATCGCGCGCGCGGCGCCGTGCGCGGCGATGAGCGCCGGCACCACCAACCCCGGCGCGCCGAGGCTCGCAAGCACGCTCACGCGCAGCAGCATCGACAGCGTCAATGCGGCGACGCCGTAAACGCCGATCCGACTGTCGCGCATGATGTCGAGTTTGAGTTCGCGTGTCCTGCCGCCGCCGAAGCCATCGATCGTGTCGGCGAGGCCGTCTTCATGCAGGCAGCCGGTGACCACCATCGTCGCCGCGACGCTGAGCGCCGCAGCAGGCCAAGCCGGCAATCCCACCCGATACGCGAGCGTATAGACCAAAGCGCCGATGAGGCCGACGAGAACACCGGCGATCGGAAACGCCCAGGCTGCCTGCGCAATCGCGACGCCGCCGACCGGCATTGCGGGCCCGAAACGCAGCCGCGTTAAAAACAGAATGCTCGCCTTGAGATCGTCGGCGCGTTGCTTCAGCCAAGTCTCGTCGATGGTCATTGTTGTTCTCGGTTCACTCGCGGCATTTATGGCGGCGGCAGCACCGATTTGCTAGACGTAAGCTAAAGCTTAGCCGCATAGGACCGATCGGTGATGACGGATTTTACCTGTTTTTCGCAACTGCGCGCGCTCTGTCTCGACCTTCCGAGCGGGCATCCGGCTGCGAGCGCGGCGGTGGCTGCGCGCGAAGCCGTGCTGACCAAGCCGCCCCGCAGTCTTGGCCGGCTCGAAGACCTCGTCGGCTTCCTCGCGCACTGGCAGGGTTCTTCGCCACCGCGTTTGCAGCGCGTGGAGATTCTCGTGTTCGCCGGCAATCACGGCGTGACCAGGCTGGGCGTATCGGCTTTTCCGGCCGAGGTGACCGCGCAAATGGTGGCGAATTTTGCCGCAGGGGGCGCCGCCATCAATCAACTGGCACGCACGGCCGACGCCGCATTGCGCGTCATTCCGCTGGCGCTCGATGAGCCGACCGCGGATTTCACCGAGCAATCGGCGATGACCGAGCAGCAATTCATCGCCGCGGTGACGACGGGCTACCAGGCGGTATCGCCGCAGTGCGATCTGATCTGCCTCGGCGAAATGGGCATCGGCAATACCACCGCGGCGGCGGCCGTCGCGGCGGCGTTGTTCGGCGGCGGCGGCGCGCGTTGGGCCGGCCGCGGCACCGGCGTCGACGACGACGGACTTGCACGCAAGCGCGCCGTCATCGATCGCGCGCTCGCCCGTCACGCCGGCGTGCTGCACGATCCGCTCAAAGTCGCCGCAGCGCTTGGCGGACGCGAACTTGCCGCCATTCTCGGCGCGGTCTTGGCGGCGCGGCGCAAAAACATTCCGGTGCTGCTCGACGGCTTCGTCTGCACCGCCGCGGCGGCGCCGCTTTCCAAACTGCGCACCGACACGCTGGCCCACGCGCTCGCCGGCCATGTCTCGGCCGAGGCCGGGCACCGCATGCTGCTCGACGAACTGGGCCTGAAGCCGCTCGTCGATCTCAACATGCGGCTCGGCGAAGCCTCCGGCGCAGCGGTGGCGCTCCTCATCCTGCGCGCCGCGCTCGCCTGCCACACCGGAATGGCGACGTTTGCGGAGGCGGGAGTATCGGACAAGCCGGTTGACGACAGCGCACAGGAGCCGAAAGCCGCAAGTTAAACGGTCGACATGGCGTCCGCCGCCGTGATGGCGTGAAAAAATGTCCCGCTGACGCGGCCGCGCCGCCCGCCGGCTTTTCCGAGTGGGCGGCCCTCGCCGTCGCGCATCTCAGCGAACGGCTCATCGGCGCCGTCGGATTGCAGGGACGCGTAATGGAATTCGTGGCCGCGCACGATGGTCCCGCCGCGGCCGAGGACCGAGTCGGACAAAAGCCGCGCGCTGCGGTAGCCGAGATGCAGCTTGCGTTTGGCAAAGCTTGTGGAATGGCCGAGCAATCCGGCCATGGCGTGCGTGCGTCCCGCTGCGTCTTCCAGGCTTTGGCCCAAGACCATGTAGCCGCCGCATTCGCCGTGGACGGGGCGCGTTTGCGCAAAACGCCGCAATCCGTTCGAGAAACGCCGCGCGCCAGCGAGCGCTTCGGACGTGCAGCTCGGGATAGCCGCCCGGCAGCCAGCAGCTATCGGCATCGTCCGGCGGCGGCTCGTCGGCGAGCGGCGAGAACGGAAATATTTCGGCGCCGGCGCGCCGCCACGCCTCGATCAGATGCGGATAGACGAAGCTGAAGGCCCGATCGCTGGCGAGCGCGATGCGCTGGCCGGGCGGCGGCAGTGCCGGCGCGCACAGCGTTGCATCGATCGACAACGGCGCGGCGCCGGCGACGATCGCATCGAGATCGAAATGGCGCTCGGCCATGGCGGCGAGGTGCGCGATGAGATTTTTTAGATCGGCATGCTCGCCGGCTTGTACGAGGCCGAGATGGCGCTCCGGCAAGGCAAACGCCTGCTCGCGCGGCACGGCGCCGAGCACGGGAATGCCGAGCGCCGCAATAGCGTCGGCGACAAGCGCGCGATGCCGTTCGCTGCCGACGCGATTGAGGATCACGCCGGCAATGCGCACGGCCGGATCGTGCGCCGCAAAGCCGCGCACCAGGGCCGCCGCCGATTGTGCCTGGCGCGAAACATCGAGCACCAGCACGACGGGCAAATCGAAATGCGCGGCGAGATCGGCGGTCGCGCCGCGGCGGCCGGACGCGCCCGGCGCGCCATCGAACAGGCCCATGACGCCTTCGATGACCAAAATATCGGCGCCGTGCGCGGCCTGCGCAGCGAGCGCGTCGAGAAGTCTTGCCGGCATCGCCCAGGAGTCGAGATTGACGCTGGCTGCGCCCGTCACGGCGGCATGGAAAGCCGGATCGATGTAATCGGGTCCGGCTTTCGCCGAGCGCACGGCGACGCCGCGGCGCTTGAGCGCGGCAAGCAGCGCGAGCGTCACTGTCGTTTTGCCGGCGCCCGAATGCGGCGCCGCGATGATCAGCCCGCGCGCGGTCACGCCGATCCTTTTTGGAAGCGGCGCCTTCACCCAAAAGCCGTTCGCGCATCTTCACGATCTCGCCGATGACCACGATCGCCGGCGGCTCGATTTTTTGCTCGCGCACGGCGGCGGCAAGTTTTTCCAGCGTGGAGACAAGAATGCGCTCCTTCGGCGTGGTCGCCGAAGCGATCACGGCGGCGGGCGTGTCGGCGGCAAGCCCGGCCTTGCGCAAGGCGGCGGTGATCCGCTCCAGATTATGCATCACCATGTAGAGCACGATCGGCTGGCCGGTGCGTACGAGCGGCGCCCAATCGAAATCTTCGTCGGCGCCGTGGCCGGCGGCGAAGATCACGGCGCGGTTGATTCCGCGCAGCGTCGCCGGAATCCACGCCGCCGCCAGCGCCGCGAGACCGGCGGTGACGCCGGGAATGACGCGGAACGGCAATGCCGGCGGCGGCAAGCGTCAGCGCTTCCTCGCCGCCGCGGCCGAACACGAACGGATCGCCGCCCTTGAGCCGCAGCACGCGCTCGCCGGCGCGCGCCAGCGCGACGAGGCGCTGGCTGATGTCGGCCTGCGTGGCCGACGGCTTGCCGCCGCGCTTGCCGGCAAATTCGAGCCGCGCCTGCGCGCCGGCGAGCGCCAGCACGCGGGCGTCGACCAGCGCGTCGTGCACGATCACGTCGGCCTGCGCCAGGCCGGCGAGCGCGTCGAGCGTCAGCAGGCCCGGGATCGCCGGGGCCCGCGCCCGCGAGCCAGACGTGGCCGGGCGCGAAAACCGGAATCCCCGTGCGCCGTGCAGCGAGCGCGTCCCATGCGGTCATGCGCGGCTCCCGTAGTGACGTCGCCGGCGCGCAAGACCTGCCCCCTCCCCGCTCATCCGGCACCTCCCCGAAAGCGGCGGCGATAGTCGGCGTCGTAGAGCGCGCTGTCGCGAAAATTCTGCGCCGCGAGCGCGCGGCCGACGAGAATGAGCGCGGTGCGATCGATCGTCGCGCAGCAGAAACCTGCGCGGCAATATCGGCGAGCGTGCCGCGCAGAATGCGCTCGCCGGCGTGCTGGCGTGCGAACACGACCGCGGCCGGGCAATCGGCGCCGTAGAACGGCGTCAGCTCCTGCACGATCGTCTCGATGGCGTGGATGGCAAGATGCATGACCAGCGTCGCGCCGCTTGCGGCGAACGTCGCGAGCTTTTCTGTCTCCGGCATGCGCGAAGCGCGGCCGAGACGCGGGTGAGCACCACGCTCTGGGCGATTTCCGGCACGGTCAGCTCGCACTCAAGCGCCGCCGCCGCGGCGGCGAAAGCCGGCACGCCGGGCGTAAGCGTGTAGGGGATGCCGCGGCGCTTGAGCCGGCGCAGCTGCTCGGCGAGCGCGCTGTAGATCGACAGATCGCCCGAATGCAGCCGCGCCACGTCGAGCCCGGCGGCGTGCGCCGAGACAAACTCGGCCTCGATCTCATCGAGCGACAGCGGCGCCGTGTCGATGATGCGCGCGCCGGGCGGGCAATAGTCCAGCAATTCGCGCGGCACGATCGATCCGGCGTAGAGGCAGACCGGGCAGCGCGCGATGAGATCGCGCCCGCGCACGGTGATGAGGTCGGCCGCGCCCGGACCGGCGCCGATGAAATGCACCGTCATGGCTTTGTCCACACCCATTGCGTCACCGGCATCGCGGGCCGCCAAGCGGCGGTCTTGCCCAGCGCATCCGCGCGCGCGATCGCGATGCGGATGAGTTCGCCGCCGAGCGCGGCGTGGCGGGCGAGCAGCAACGCTTCAGTTTCCAGCGTCACCGCGTTGACGACCAGCCGGCCGCCGGGCCGCAGCGCGCGCGCCGATGCGTCGAGCACATCCGTCTCGCTGGCGCCGCCGCCGACAAAGACCGCGTCCGGCGCCGGCAGTGCGCCAAGCGCGCCAGGCGCTGCGTCCTCGACGATTTCAAGGCCGGGAACGCCGAACGCGGCGGCGTTGCGAGCAAATGCGCGCGGCGCGATCGGCGCGCCGCTCGATGGCGATGGCGCGCATCGACGGATCGGCCAGCATCCATTCGATCGCGACCGAGCCCGAACCGGCGCCGATGTCCCAGAGAAGTTCGCCGCGGCGCGGCGCCAGCGACGAGAGCGTCACCGCGCGGATTTCGCGCTTGGTGATCTGGCCGTCGTGCTCGAACAAATCGTCCGCAAGGCCGGCGTGCGCGCGGCAGCACGCGCGCGCCCGGCGCAGCCGTCGACTTCGATCGCGACCGTGTTGAGCGCATCGATGGCGCCGAAATCGAAAGCCGCCGCCGTCGTATGGCGGATGCGCTCGCGCGGACCGCCCAGCGCTTCCAGCACCGCCAGTCGCGAAGCGCCGAATCCGGTTTCGGTCAGCAGTTTCGCCAGCGCGGCCGGCGCCTTCGCCGTCGGACGTCAACGCCAGGATACGCGCGCCCGGCTGCAGATGCGGACGCACGAGATCGAGCGTGCGGCCGTGCAGCGAAAGCAGCACGGTCTGCGGCAACGACCAGCCGAGCCGTGCCGCCGCCAGGCTGAAGGCCGAAGGCGCCGGCAACACGTTCATCTCGCGCGCATCGATTTTTCGCGCCAGCACGGCGCCGACGCCGTATTGAAACGGATCGCCAGAAGCGAGCACGCAGACTTGCCGGCCGCGATGCGCCAGCACTTCGTCGGCCGCGCCGTCGAACGGGCTCGGCCACGGCCGCGCCGCGCCGCGAATGAGCGGCGCAGCCAGCGCCAGATGCCGGCGCCCGCCGAACACGATTTCGGCCGCGCCGATCAAGCCGGCGCGCCACGGCGCTCAAGCCGTCGACGCCGTCCTCGCCGATGCCGACGATGGACAGCCAGCGCGGCGATGCGGCAGTCTCGCGCTCGATCCGCGTCAGGAAGCGGCATGGCAAAAATCCTCATTCTCGGCGGCACGACGGAAGCGCGGCAATTGGCGGAGCGGCTCGCTCAACGCGCCGATCTCGACGTGACCCTGTCGCTCGCCGGCCGCACGGCTTCGCCGGTTCCCCATGCGGTGCCGGTTCGCGTCGGCGGCTTCGGCGGCGCGCGACGGCCTGGCCGATCATCTTGCCGCGCAGCGCATCGACGCGCTGATCGACGCAACGCATCCCTACGCGAATATCATTTCGGAAAACGCCGCTAGCCGCCGCGCGCAAAGCCGCCGTACCATTCGTGGCGCTGCGCCGGCCGCCGTGGAAAGCTGCCGAGGGCGATCGCTGGATCGACGTCGACGACACGCGCGCGGCGGTGGACGCCATTGGAGCAGGAACGCCGCAGCGTCTTCGTCGCCCTCGGCCGCAACGAACTCGCGCCGTTCGCCGGCGCGCCGCAGCATCGCTATCTTGATCCGCAGCGTCGATCCCGTCGATCCGCCGCTGCCGCTGCCGCATGTCACCTACATCACCGCGCGCGGCCCGTTCAGCGAAGCCGAGTGACCGGGCGCTGATGCAAGCGCACGAGATCGAAATCGTCATATCGAAGAACAGCGGCGGCAGCTGCAGCTTACGGCAAGATCGCCGCCGCGCGCGCGCTCGGTCATCGAAGTCATCATGCTGCGCCGGCCGCGCGCCCCCGATGCGCCCGCGGTCGAGACAGTGAACGATGCCGTCGCCTGGCTCGATCATGCGCTCACCTCGGCGACGGCGCGCGGCGTGTAGACGAGCGGAGAACGCCCGGGACGCTCGATGACGCGGGTGTCGCGCGAGCCGACGATGACGAGCGTCGCCATGTCGGCGGGCATGGCCTCCGCGGCTTCGAGCGTGGTGACGTTCACGCGCTTCGTCCGGCCGTCCGACCGCGCGGCCGAACACGACCGGCGTCGAGGCCGGCAGATGCCGCCGCAGCCGCTCGAGCGCGGCGCCAAACTGCCACGGCCGCGCCCGCGACACCGGATTGTAGAGCGCGATGACGAAGCCCGCGCTCGCCGCGGCGTCGAGCCGCCGCTCGATCAATTCCCAGGGTTTGAGATTGTCGGACAGCGACAGCGCGCAGAAATCGTGGCCGAGCGGCGCGCCGATCCGCGCCGCGACCGCGAGCATCGCGGTAATGCCGGGAACGAAAGCGATGTCGAGCGCGCGCCAGCTCTGCGCGCCGTATTCGATCTCCTCGCAGACTGCGGCCGCCATGGCGAACACGCCGGGATCGCCGCCGGAGACGAGCGCGACGCGCGCACCCTGCGCGGCGTGCCGGAGCGCGGCGGCGGCGCGCGCACGTTCCTCGCGGTTGTCGAAAGCCTGCCGGCTCTGCCCTGCGCGCAACGGCACGCGATCGAGATAAGGACCGTAACCGTAGAGCGCCTGCGCGCCGGCGAGCGCCGCATCGGCTTCCGGCGTGAGATAACGGGCATCGCCGGGACCTATTCCAACGACGGCAAGATGCCCGGTCATGGCCGATCCTCCCAGCCCGGAACCAGAACCACCGCGAAATACGGCGCCTCGTCGTCGGACTTGGCTCGCGAGCGGAATCATCTTCGCGTCCGCCATGGTGCCGCGCTCGACATAGATCGCGCGATCGAGCCGGCCGCTGCGTTGCAACGCGCGGCGCAGTTTTGGCAGATGCCGTCCGACTTTCATCACCACCGCGGCGTCGGCGTCGGCGAGCCGGCGCGCAAGCTCGCTCTCCGGCAGCGTCGCCGGCAGCACGGTGAAAACGTCGTCGCCCTGCGCGATCGGCAAGCCTGCCGCCGACCAGCAGCCCGACATGCCGGTGACGCCGGCGACGATCTCGGTGGCGAAGCGCGACGCGAGCCGCGCGTGCAAATGCATGTAGGAGCCGTAGAACAGCGGATCGCCCTCGCAGAGCACGACCACGCGGCATCCCGCCTCGAGGTGCGCGGCGATCTTTGCGGCAGCGCCGTCGTAGAAATCGGCGAGGGCGTTGCGATAATCGGCGCTGCATTTCGGCAGCTCGGTGGTGAGCGGATAGAGCAGCGGCAGTTCGATGATTCCGGCGCGCAGATGCCGCGCGGCGATTGTGCGCGCATGGCTCGCGTTCCCCGCCTTGGCGAAAAACGCGATCACGTCGGCTTCGCCGAGTGCGCGCACGGCCTTGAGCGTCAGCAACTCCGGATCGCCCGGACCGACGCCGACGCCGATCAGTTTTCCGGCAGCCGCGCTCATAGCCCCGGCCTCGCCAGCGCGTTGACGGCGGCGGCCGTCATGGCGCTGCCGCCCATGCGCCCGCGCACCGTGAGAAACGGAACGCCGCGCGGATCGGCGGCGAGCGCCGCCTTGGATTCGGCGGCGCCGACGAAGCCCACCGGAATGCCGAGGATCGCCGCCGGCTTCGGCGCGCCGCTGTCGATGAGATCGAGCAGACGAAACAAAGCGGTCGGCGCGTTGCCGATGGCGACGACCGCGCCGGCGAGGCGGTCGCGCCAAAGATCGAGCGCCGCCGCCGAACGCGTCGTGCCGAGTTTTTTGGCGAGCGCCGGCACGCGCGGGTCGTTGAGCGTGCAGATCACCTCGTTGCCAGCGGGCAATCGCGCGCGCGTAATGCCGTGCGCCACCATCTCGGCGTCGCAGAGGATCGGCGCGCCGGCCGAGAGCGCGCCGCGCGCCGCGGCGACGAAATCGCCGCCAAAGACGAATGTGCTGCGCCGCCTCGACGACGCCGCAGGCGTGGATCATGCGCACCGCGATCTCGGCTTCTTCGGCGGAGAAGCGCGACAGATCGGCCTCGGCGCGGATGATGGCGAAGGAGCGCTCGTAGATCGCCGCGCCGTCGCGCAGATAGGCCAAACGCTCAGACATGACGATCCTCGCTCGTCAATGCGCCTGCGTATCTGACAATCGCGGCAGTCAGCTGATCTGGCGCGACGACCGCGAACGGCGCATCGCGCGCGACGCCGTTGGCGATCAGTGCGCAGCCTTCGCGCGTGCCGACGACGGTCAGCGCCGCCGGCGCGGGATGCGCGCAGCCCTTGGCGCAGCCGGAAAGGTGAACAGTGAACGACCCGCCGAGGAACCGCGCGGCATTCAGCCGCGATGCGCGGCGCCATCGCGCGGGCGGCGATATGGGCGGACGCGCAGACCGGCGCGCCGGCGCAGGCGATCACGCGCCGGCGCGGATCGTCGCCACGCACGATGAAGCCCAGCCGTTCGGCGTCACCGACGAAGGCCGGCAACGATTCGCGGCTCAGTCCGATGACGATGAGCGCCCGTCCCGGCGCCGCGCGCATTCCGACCGCACCGGCCGCTGCGGCGGCGTCGGCCAGATCTTCAAGCGAAATTGCGTCGGCATGACCGAAGGCAAGCGCAAAGGCCGTAAGCAAACAACCCATCGCGCAGCCGGTGCAGCCCGACGACCCGCTCGACCGGCGCCAGCGCCGTCATGGCCGGGCTTATCCCGGCCTTCCACGTCTTTTGCGCATGACGGGAGTGCTTGCTGAAAAGGCGCGATACCCTCGCCGGCAAGAATATCGCGCGCGCGGACAGCGCGGCCGCGTTGCGCGATGACTTCAAGCAGCCGAATTGCGGTTTCGACTCCATCTGCGGGGGCGACGAATCCAAGGTGCATGGCGCTCGCGCCATCGCCGCCAATGCCGACCCGCAGCGCGACATCGCCGTTGACCAGTTCGGCGCGAAGCCGCACGTCGGCGGAAAGCTCGTCCAGGCCAAGCGCGCCGCCGCCGTCGATTGCCACAGAAATTTTCGGCGACAGCCGTGCCGCGAGATTGCTGTGCGCCAGCGCGCGGCGCAAATCCGCGGCGAGCTTCGCGGCGTCGGTCAATCTCATCGGGATCGAGTCCGGTCAGCGGGTTGGTGTGCACCGGAATGCCGTCCGCCGCCGCGATGCCAAGCGCCCCAATTGCAGCCGCGAAGCGCGGCGCCGATGCGATATCCAAGCCGCGGACCTGAATGCTGCCGCGTGCGGTGATTTCGACGATGCCGTTGCCGAGCTTGCGCGCCGCCGCGCAAAGTCCGGTGAATGCGGCAAGCGGAATGGTGCCGATCGGCAGCAGGCGCACCAGCAATCCGTCGCCGGTCTGCATCGGCGCTGAAAGTCCCGGGCAGGCGCCGCGGCGGCGCGGTGCATTCATGGCACAGCCTCCGCGCGCAACGCGGCGAGTCCGGCGTCCACATCGTTGCGGCGCGGATGCCAAAAGCCGCGACGGCGCGCGGCATCGAGCCGTTCGGCGATGGCGCCGGCGGCTTGCGGGTTTTCGCGCAGCAGAAAGTCGCGCACGTCGGGATCGGCGACGTAGGCGTCGTGCAGGAGATCGAACAATTCGCTGGCGACGGCGTCGGTTGTTTGCGCGAAAGCAAACAGCCGATCGACGGTTTCGGCCAGTTCGGCGGCGCCGCGCGGGCCGTGACGCATCTGCCCGGCGATGAAACGCGGATTGATCGCGCGCGCGCGCACGATGCGCGCCAGCGCCGCCGATAGCGTCGCGCCCGCGGCCGCTGCGGATCGGTGACGTCGAGCATGACGAGGTCGGCCGCGCGGCCGAGCATCTTTGCCGCCGCCGCAAAGCCGCCGACGAAGGCGGCGTCCTCGGCGCCTTCGAGAAGATCGCGGCCGGGATCGTCGCTCGGATGCAGCAAGAGATCGGCGCCGGCGATGCGTTGCGCGAACGCGCCCGGCGCCGCGCCGCCTCTCCCGCCGCGCCGCCGTAGCTGTGCGAAGCTGCGGCGAGATAGGCCGCGCCGATGGCGGCTGCGGTCGGCGCCGCCGCCGAGCAAATCCTCGACGCCCGAGCCGTAGCTGCCGGGCGCGTTGCCGAAGATGCGGTCAAGCCGCGGCGGCATCCGCAGCGGCGCCGCGTCATGTGCGAGCGGATTTTCGCCATCGTCTTCGTCGCGCGCCGCAACCGCCTGAACGGCGGCGTCGATGAGCGCGATCTGCGCCGGGAAGAGATCGCGGAACAGCCCGGAAATCCGCCAGGTGACGTCGACCCGCGGCCGGCCGATCGCCGCCGTCGGCAGCACTTCGACGCCGGTCATGCGGCCGCTCGCGGCTTCCCAGATCGGCCGGCAGCCCATGCAGCGCAAGCCCGTGCGCGATCTCCTCGCCGCCGGTGCGCAAGGTGGCGCTGCCCCAGAGATCGATCACGACCGCGCGCGGCATCTCGCCGTGCGTCTGCATGTGCGCGCGCACGACTTCGTCGGCGGCGAGCCGGCCGAAATCCATCGCGGTCGGCGTCGGCAAAGTGCGCGGATCGGCGGTGAACAGATTGCGGCCGGTCGGCAGCACGTCGCGCCGCCCGCGCGCCGGCGCGCCGGCCGGGCCGGGCGCGACGCGCCTGCCGTCGAGCGCCGCGAGCAAAGCCGCGCGTTCGGCCTGCGCGCTCGCCTGCCATTGCGGATCGTCAACGCCGGTCGGCGCGCGGCCGTAAATGTGCAGGCCATCCTTGACGGCGAGGTCTTTGAGATCGCACAGCCAGGCATCGATGCGGCGCAGCGCATCATCGGGCGCGGCCGCGCCGTCGATTCCGGCTTCGCGCGCCAGCCCGCTGCGCTGCGCCGTCTCGACGATGAGCTGCGCGAGCCGCTCGCGGCGGCGGCGGTCGAGGCCGTCGGCCTGCGCGTATTCGTCGATCAGGCGTTCGAGCTCGCGCGCGTCGCCGGACAAGGCGCGCCGGCGACGAGCGGCGGCGGCAGATGGCCGATGGTCACGCCGGCGATGCGGCGTTTGGCCTGCGCCGCCTCGCCCGGATTGCTGACGATGAACGGATAGATCACCGGCAGCGGCCCGGTGACGATTTCCGGAAAACATTCCGCCGTAAGCGCCACCGCCTTGCCGGGCAGCCATTCCAGCGTGCCGTGCGCGCCCATGTGAACGAGCGCATCGGCCTTCGCCACGTGCTGCAGCCACAGACCGAAGGCGACCAGCGCGTGGCGCGGCGGCAGCGACGGATCGTGATAATCGGCGCGGCGCTCCGCCGATGCGGCCGCGATCGGGCGGCAGCGCGACCCAGAGCTTGCCGAATTTCCTGGCGCGGAAACGGAATGCGCCGTCGCGACAATCGGGATCGTCCGCCGGCTCGCCCCACGCGTCGCGCACCCGGGCGACCGCCGCTTCCGGCACCTGCGCCAGCAAACTCTCGTACTGCGCCAAGCTCAGGGCGGCATCGCCGGCGGCAAGCGCATCGAGCAAGTCGCGCGAATTTTTTGGCGCGCCTTCGACGGCGTAGCCGGCGTCAGCGAGATCATCGAGCAGCGCGAGCACGCTCGCCGGCACGTCGAGCCCGACCGCGTAGCCGGTGCGGCCGGCCGCGCCCGGATAATCCGGCATCAGGATGGCGACGCGGCGTTCGCTGCGCGGCAGCGCGCGCAGGCGCACGAGCGCGGCGATGCGAGTCGGCGACCATGGCGATGCGGTCGGGCTCGGGCCGGCTCGCCAGCGCGGTGAAGGCGAGCGCGTCTTGCGGCGGCAGCGGGTCCTTGAAGGCCACGGCGCCGGCGAGAATGCGGCCGTCGAGCTCGGGCAACACCACATGCATGGCGAGATCGGCGGCGCCGAGACCGCGCGACGACTTCGCGCCAGGCCGCGCGCCTTGTGGTGGCGCTGATCACCTGCAGGACCGGCACGTCAGACGCGTCGAGCGGCGTCGGCTCGCCGATCTGGCCGCCGGCCGCGAACGCGGTCATGGTGACGATGAGCGGCCGGACGCAGCCGCGCGCATGCGTCGCGCAAAAATGCCGCCGCCTCTTTGTCCTTCAGGCTGGTGACGACGAGCGGAGCCGGCGCGAGGCCGCGCGCCGAAAGCGCCGCGCACAGCGCATCGATCGGCGCGGTGTCGGCCGCGAGCAGCATGGCGCGATAGAAGATGATGGGAACGACGGGTCGATCGGGCATTAGGGCTGCTGCAAGCCGGTCGAGATCGACCGCGCCTTCGCCCGGCAGATAGCCGGCAAAGCGCGGCACCGGCCGCGGAGCGGGCGCCTGCAGATCGTGCCCGGCGTGGCGGGCGAGGCGGCGCAACAGCGCGCGCAAATTTTCGCGGCCGCCTTCGCGGAAATAACGCAACAGCGCGTCAAGCTCGTCGGGCGGCAGCGTCGAGGCCGCGGCGAGCCGGGCATCGTCGCGATCCTCGCCGGGCAGCACGGCGAGCGCGATGCCGCGTTCGCGCGCCAGCGCCGAGAGCCGCTCGATGCCGTATTTCCACCAATCGAGGCCGCCGAGGAGGCGCACCACGATCACCTTGGCGTGGGCGCCGACGCGATCGATCCACAGATCGACCGACATCGGATGGCGAAGCTCGCGCAGATGCGCGAGCCGCACGCTCGGCAAGCGCCGCGCGTTCCGCCTCCCAGGCGGCGGCAAGGCCGGCAAGGTCGCTGTCGGCGAACGACAGCACGGCGATGTCGCCCGGCGGCTGGCCGAGATCGACCGCTTCGACGATCTCGTCGAGACTGGTCGAACGTCGTCGTGAGCAGGTGCATCGCTCAGCTCCAGTCCTCAATCCGCAAGCGCGCGCGTCACCGCGGCGCGGTCAAGTCCCTTCAATCCGATCACCACGAGCCGGCCTTCGCGCGCTTTCCGCCGCGCTCCACGGCCGGTCGTATTGATGCGTCGACGCGGGCGCCGACCGCCTGCACCAGCAGGCGCAGCGGCTTGCCGGCCACGGCGGCAAAGCCTTTGACGCGCAGCACGTCGAATTTTTCCGCCAAGCGCGGCGACGCGCGCGGCGAGCGCCGCAGGATCGGCGACCTCGCCGAGCGGCACGACGAACGAGTCGAAATCGTCGTGATCGTGCTCTTCCTCGGCGTCGTGGTGGGTGCGGCGGTTGGCGATGTCGTCCTCGGTGCCGACGCCGAGCCCGAGCAGCAGCGTCGCATCGACCTTGCCGTCGGCAACGGCGATCATCTTCACGCTGCGCGGCAGCGCGCCGGCGATCGCGGCGCGCGCCTTGGCGATGCCGGCGTCGTCGAGCAGATCGCGCTTGTTGAGCACGACGAGATCGGCGCAGGCGATCTGGTCCTCGAACACTTCCTCGATCGGATCGTCATGGGTGAGCGCGGTATCGGCGGCGCGCTGCCGCGCCAGCGCGTCGAGGTCGTGCGCGACGCGGCCGTCGGCGAGCGCCGCGCCGTCGACCACGACCACGACGCCGTCGACGGTGACGCGGCTCTTGATCGCCGGCCAATGGAACGCCTGCACCAGCGGTTTCGGCAGCGCGAGGCCGGAGGTCTCGATGACGATGTGCTCGACGCCCTCGCGCGCCAGGATGGCGTCGAGCGCCGGCACGAATTCGTCGGCGACGGTGCAGCACAGGCAGCCATTGGCCAGTTCGACGATGTTCTCCTCCGGGCAGGCTTCGTTGCCGCAGCCTTTGAGGATTTCGCCGTCGATGCCGACGTCGCCGAACTCGTTGACGATGACGGCGAGCCGGCGGCCCTGCGCGTTGCCGAGCACGTGGCGGATCAGCGTCGTCTTGCCGGCGCCGAGAAAGCCGGTGACGATGGTGCAGGGGATGCGCGCCAGCGAGCCGTTCATTCGTCAATCTCCTTCAAAGCCGATGGGGGGAACGCGGGCGATCAGGCCGCGCTTGAGGATTTCGGGACGTCCGCGCCAGGGCAGAATGCCGTCGGCGGCGCGCGCGAGCAGGCGCGCGCCGGCGATCAGCGCATCCGCGCACGCCGCATCGAGGCCGCCGAACACATAGGTCCAGGAGCCGTTGCAGCGCATGGCGGCGCTCGGGCCGCGCGTGCAATTGGCGAGGCAGCGCAGCCGGCGCACCTCGACTTCGGTGCCGGCGGCCGCGCGTTCGGTCGCGGCGGCGAGCAGCGCGCCGGGACGCGGCTCGCTGTCCGGCTCGCCGGCGCGCTTGCAGGTGATGCAGACATAGATGACCGGCGCCGCGGCGGCCGGCATCGCGCTCGGCGTCGCTATCGGGTGCGCTCGCCGGACTGCCATCTAGGCGCGCTCGGCGAGCGGCCGGTCGAGGCCCTGCCAGCGATAGATGCAGATACGAGACCGCCCAGCTGGCGACGAAAATGCCGACGACCAGATAGCCGAAATTGGCGAGGCCGCCGTTGAGAGCGCCGACCCCGCTCCAGAACGCGCCTTCGAGGCCGAGCTTGTCGGCGATCAGCCCGAGCGCCTCGATGCCGCCGATCAGCAGCGCGACGACGACGGAAATCGCCGTGATGGTGAGATTGTACCAGATCTTGCGGATCGGATTGAGGAACGCCCAGCCGTAGGCGCCGACCATCAGCACGCTGTCGGTGGTGTCGACGAGCGTCATGCCGGCGGTGAACAGAGCCGGGAAAATCATGACCGTGCCGAACGTCATGCCGCCGGAGGCCTGGCTCGCGGCGACGGTGAACAGGCTGATCTCGGTCGCGGTATCGAAGCCCAGCCCGAACAGAAAGCCGACCGGAAACATCTGCCAGCTGTGCGACACCATGCGGAACAGCGGACGAAAGATGCGGGCGAGAAAGCCGCGGCCGGACAAGCAGCATGTTCAGCTCCTGCTCGGCGACCGGCTCGCCGCGCCGGGCGCGGCGAAAACTGCGCCAGACGCCGCGCAGAATGACGAGATTGATGACGGCGATGGCGAGCAGAAAAAACGCCGAGGCGCCGGTGCCGATGATGCTGCCGATCGCCTTGAGTTCGGCGAAGCGGCCCGCCAGCGCGAACGCCGCCGCCGCGATCCCGGCGACCGCGAGCGTGATGGCGAGCGAATGGCCGAGCGAGAAGAACAGGCCGACCGAGAACGGCCGCTTGCCCTCCTGCATCAGCTTGCGCACGACGTTGTCGATCGAGGCGATGTGATCGGCGTCGACGGCGTGGCGCAGCCCGAGCACGTAGGCGAGAAAGGCGGTGCCGAGCAGCGTCGGCCGGTCCGCCAGCGCGATCAGCGCCCAGATCCAGATCAGCCGCATTGGCGGCGAGCAGCAAGACATAAATCGCCGAGATCTTGGCGCGCTGATCGGCCGACGCGTCATCGACCGCGATTTTCAGGAAAGTAAGCACGAAAGGTCCTCGCGTGACCTGCCGTCTGCCGCCGGCGCGAGCGAGGACCAAAAGACTTTACGCCTTTTGGATCATCCACCGGTACACCCCGACCGATGTTTGTCGCGTCGACTCGGACCGACGGCAGGTCTCCTGGCTCGCGGATCGGCGCCTCGCCCCACCTTCCCGGCGGCACGCTGCCGCCAGTGGCGCATTCGGACGAGACTTCCCGCTCACAGTTGCGGGGGCAGCTGCGGATTTGGAACGCTGCGTTCCGCACCGCATTCCCTTTTCGCCCTCTGACGAGGGACCGTCGATGCGCTAGTGATAGATTTCGGTAGGCCGGACTGTCAATCTGGCGCGCGACTTGTGCAACCCGATCGCAACGTAATGTCCGAGCGTGTCCGAAACTACTCTCGTTCTCGGCGGCGCCCGCTCGGGCAAGAGCCGCTATGCGGAGAGCTTGATCGCGGCGCTGCCGCCGCCGTGGGCTTATGTGGCGACGGCGGAAGCGCGGCGACGACGAAATGGCCGCGCGCATCGCCGCGCACCGCGCGCGCCGCGGCGCCGACTGGCGGACCATCGAGGCGCCGCGCGATCTCGCCGCGGCGCTGCGGCCTGCCGAGCACGATGCCGGTCCTCGTCGACTGCCTGACGCTGTGGCTTTCGAACCTCATGCTGGCCGAGGCCGATATCGATGCGGAGATCGCACAGCTGGAAAAGGCGCTCGCGGCGGCGGCGGCGCCGGTGGTGCTGGTCGCCAACGAAGTCGGCTCCGGCATCGTGCCGGATCATCCGCTCGGCCGAAAATTTCGCGACTTGCAGGGCGTGCTCAACCAGCGCATCGCCGCGCGCGCCGACCGCGTCGTGCTCATGGTCGCGGGCTTGCCGCTCGCGCTGAAAGGAACGCTATGAGCGAAAAGACCGAGCCACAGACACGAAGCCGAGCGCCATCGCGCCAAGATGGCAAAGCGCAAGGCGGTGCAGGACGCCGAAGTCGCCGGCAAGACCGTCGAGAAGGGCCTGCTCATCGTGCATACCGGCGCCGGCAAGGGCAAATCGACCGCGGCTTTCGGGCTGGCGCTGCGCATGCTCGGGCGCGGGCATCGCGTCGGCGTGGTGCAGTTCATCAAGGGCGCCTGGCATACCGCCGAACGCGACGCGCTGCAAAAATTCGCCGATCAGCTCGTCTGGCACACGATGGGCGAAGGCTTTACCTGGGAGACGCAGGATCGCGCCCGCGATGTCGCCGCCGCCGAGCGCGCCTGGGCGAAGGCGCGCGAACTGATGGACGATCCGAGCTTTGCGCTGGTGATCCTCGACGAGCTCAATATCGCGTTGCGCTACGAATATCTCGATCTCGCCGCCGTCGTCGCGGCGCTGACCGCGCGGCGGGCCGGCCTGCATGTCGTCGTCACCGGCCGCAACGCCAAGCCGGAACTGATCGCCGCCGCCGATCTCGTCACCGAGATGACGCTCGTCAAGCATCACTTCGCCGCCGGCGTGAAGGCGCAGCCCGGCATCGAGTTCTAAAGCATGCCGGCGCGCGCGCTGATGTTTCAGGGCACCGGCTCGGACGTGGGCAAGTCGCTCATCGTCGCCGGGCTGGCGCGCGCCTTCACGCAGCGCGGCCTGAACGTCCGGCCGTTCAAGCCGCAGAACATGTCGAACAACGCGGCGGTGACGGCGGATGGCGGCGAGATCGGCCGCGCGCAGGCGCTGCAGGCGCGCGCCGCGCGCGTCGCGCCGAGCGTGCACATGAACCCGGTGCTGCTCAAGCCGCAGAGCGAAATCGGCGCGCAGATCGTGGTGCAGGGCCGCGTCTTCGGCAGCGCCAAGGCCGCCGCCTATCAGCACATGAAGCGCGATCTTTTGCCGTTCGTGCTCGACAGCTTCGCGCGGCTGCGCGGCGAGGCCGACATCGTGCTGGTCGAGGGCGCCGGCAGCGCCGCGGAAGTCAACCTGCGCGAAAACGACATCGCCAATATGGGATTCGCGCGCGCCGCCGACGTGCCGGTCGTGCTGATCGGCGATATCGACCGCGGCGGCGTCATCGCCAGCCTCGTCGGCACCAAAGCGGTGATCGCGCCCGAGGACGCGGCGCTGATTTGCGGCTTCATCGTCAACAAATTTCGCGGCGACCCGGCGCTGTTTGCCGCCGGCATGGAGCGCATCGCGCAGCTGACCGGATGGGAGGCGCTCGGCCTTGTGCCGTTCTTTCCCGACGCGCGGCTCCTCCCGGCCGAGGACGCGCTGGCGCTGGAGCAAAGCCGGCCGGAAAGACGCAAGCGCGTGTGCGCATCGCCGTGCCGATCCTGCCGCACATCGCCAATTTCGACGATCTCGATCCGCTCGATGCCGAGCCTGCGGTTGAACTTCGTTCGCGTGCGGCCCGGCGCGCGCTGCCTGGCGACGCCGATCTCATCGTGCTGCCCGGCTCGAAGGCGACGATCGCCGATCTTGCGGCGTTGCGCGCGGCCGGCTTCGACATCGACATCGCCGCGCATCGGCGCCGCGGCGGCATCGTTCTCGGCCTGTGCGGCGGCTATCAGATGCTCGGGCGAACGATCGCCGATCCCGACGGCATCGAAGGCCCGCCCGGCGAAAGTCGACGGCCTCGGCCTGCTCGACGTCGCGACGACGCTGTCGGCCGAAAAGCGGCTCGAACCGGCGCGCGGAACGACCAGCGACGGCGCGCCGTTTGCCGGCTACGAGATGCACATGGGCGTGACCGAAGGGCCGGATCGCGCGCGGCCGTTCGCGCGCCTTGCCGACGGCTCCGCCGAGGGCGCGGTTTCGGCCGACGGCGCGCGTGGCCGGCACCTACGTCCATGGCCTGTTCGCCGACGACCGGCAGCGCGCGGCGTGGCTTGCGCGCCTTGCCGCGGGTCCGGCACGCATCGCCTACGAGCGATCTGGTCGAGCAAACGCTCGACGCGCTTGCGGCGCACCTCGCCGCGCATCTCGATCTCGATCGGCTGCTCAAATTGAGCCGATGAGCGCAGCGGTCATCTGCGACGAGCGACGCGATCAGAATCGCATCGGCATAGCGGTAAAGCGCCAGCGCGCGGCGGATGTCGGCGGCTTTGGCGTCCCGCCGTCCATTGCCCATCAGTGGCGTCGTCGACGAGCACGCCGCCATAGACGCGCGGGCCGGCCAGCGACAGATCCGAGCGCGCCGGCCATCGCCGCTTCCGGATAGCCGGCATTGGGCGAGCGGTGGCGCGAGGCGTCGCGCCAGCACCGTGCGCCACGCATCGCTCGCCGAGGCGTCGTCTGAGAACGCCGCGGCCACAACGAGCAGCAGCGCCGAGAGCCGCGACGCCGGCAAGTTGACCAGATCGTCGAGCCGCGCCGCCGCCCAGCCGAACGCTTGGTAACGCGGCGTGCGGTGGCCGATCATGCTGTCGGCGGTGTTGATCGCCTTGTAGAGTGCGGCGCCAGGGAGTCCGGCAATGGCCAGCCACAGCACCGGCGCGACGACGCCATCGGAGAAATTCTCGGCAAGGCTTTCGATCGCCGCGCGGGCGACGCCCGCTTCGTCGAGCGTCGCGGTGTCGCGGCCGACGATGCTGCGCCACCGCGCGGCGCGGCCGGCGGCGACGCCGTCTTTCTCCAGCGCGATGGCGACGTCGGCCACGTGCCGGTGCAAGCTGCGCTGCGCGATCAGCGTGCTGGCGAGAACCGCGACTGCGAGGATGCCGAACGGCAGGCGAAGACAGCTCGCGCTGCACGACGAAGCGCGATCGCTCCGACGATGCCAGAGAAGGAGCAAGACGGCGACAATGCCGGCCGGCGCGCGCCGATCCGCCGCAGCCGCATCGCTATTGAGCAGACGGTCGAGCGCACCGATCAGCGCAGCCGATCCAGGTCACCGGATGGCCGATCGCGCGCATCAGCCGCTGCGGATAACCGGCGGCGAGTTCGATCAGCATGGCCAAAAGTGCAAGCGTAAGCCGACATTTTGCCTTGCGGCGGCGAAACCGAACCGCTCCTTCACGGCGGCGACCTCGCCGCCGCCCGGCGGCTGTTTCCTGACGCGCCAGAACCTTTCATCGACCTGTCGACCGGGATCAATCCTATTCCGTATCGGCTGCCGCGCCTTGCCGGCCGAACTCTTCGACCCGCTTGCCGAGTCCAGCCGCCGCCTCCGCTCTCGCCGAGATCGCCGCGCGCGCGTACGGCGCTCCGTCGGCGGCACATGTCGTGCCGGCGCCGGGCACGCAGATTTTGCTGCCGCTTGTCGCCGGCCTGGCGCCGCCGGGCCGCGCCGCGATCTTGTCCCCCGGCCTATGGCGAATTCGCCCGCGCCGCGGCGCTCGCCGGACATCAGCGTCCTGGACGTGCGCAAGCTTGCCGACGCCGGCGACGCACAGCTCGTCTTTGTCGGCAATCCCAACAATCCCGACGGCCGGCTGTTCGCGAGGAACGATCTGATCGCGCTCGCCGAACGCTTGCGCCGCGCGCGGCGGGCTGCTCGTCGTCGACGAGGCGTTCATGGATGTCGGGCCGCCCGGCGAAAGCCTGGCGGCAGAAGTCGCCGCGGCAACATCGTCGTGCTGCGCTCGTTCGGCAAATTTTTCGGCCTTGCCGGAACTCCGGCTCGGCTTTGCGCTCGCGGCGCCGCACGATCGCGGCGCGGATCTGCGGCAATGCTCGGCCCTGGGCGGTCTCCGGGCCGGCGCTGGCCATCGGCGCCAAGGCGCTGGCCGACGCGGCGTGGATCGAAAGAACCCGAACGCGACTGGCGACGATCGGCGCGCAGGCTTGATGCCATGCTGACCGGCTCGGAGCTGGACAATCGTCGGCGGAACGTCGCTGTTCCGTCTCGTGCGCACGCCGGCCGCCGACAAATTGTTTCGCCATCTCGGACGCGCCGGTATTTTGATGCGCAGCGTTCCCGGATAATGCCGATTGGCTGCGCTTTGGTCTGCCGGCAAACCGAGATGCCTGGCGACGGTTGCGAATTGCGTTGGCCGCTTTCCGTCGCAACGGCTAAGCTTTCGTCCATGAGCGCGCCTTCACGTTCGCGGGGCCTACCCCCTCCGCAGCGTCCCCCGCTTGCGCAGGGGGCGGCGCAGCGGACGATAGGTTTCGATCATACGTTCCGCGGCCGCCTTCGCGACCTTCTCATCTGGCGCCGCGACGTGCGGCGTTTCCGGCGCGATCCGTTGCCGGGCGGCACATTGGATGCGCTCATCGAGCTGGCGTGCCTGGCGCCATCGGTCGGTCTGAGCCAGCCCTGGCGCTTTATCATTGTCGAGGACGAAGCGCGCCGCGCGGCGGTCCGGCGCAATTTCGAGATCTGCAACGCCGCCGCGCTCGCCGCGCAGGATCAGGAACGCGCCGGTTTGTACGCACGACTCAAGCTCTCCGGGCTATTGGAAGCGCCCTGCCATCTTGCGGTGTTCGCCGACCGCGCGACCGCACAGGGTCACGGCCTTGGCCGACACACGATGCCGGAAATGATCGAGTACTCGGCGGTCATCGCCGTGCATACGATCTGGCTTGCCGCTCGGGCACAGGGCATCGGCATGGGCTGGGTCTCGATCCTCGATCCGCCGGTGGTCGCCGCGGCGCTCGACGTGCCGCCGGAATGGAAATTCATCGGCTACTTCTGTCTCGGCTATCCGCAGACCGACGACACCATCCCCGAACTCGAGCAGAGTGGATGGGAGCGCCGCCGGCTGCCCGCATCGGTCGTCATCCGGCGGTAACACATCCTAACTGCGATCGTTGCGCCGGCCGCTGTGCCAAAATAGGGCAGCTTGGCTGGCCCCGGCATTGCTCTCTCCTGGCTGGCGCTTGCCGCATGTTCTGGAACGGCTGGAATTGGCTTCCCGAAAGTGCGCGCACAACGCCGTTAACAACGGGGCGCAAACCGATCGAAACGGATCGGCACGCGCTCGAGGGAGAGTGTCGTGTCAAGCTTCGGCTGTGCCAAAGTGCATGGGGCAGCGCGGTCCGCGGCCATTGTCGCCGCCGCCTTTGCGTTGTCGTTCATCGCGTCGGCCGCACTGGTGAATCCGGCGGATGCTCAGGTGATCGAGACCGGCGGCTGCATCGCGAGCTGGGGAACCTTCAACTGCGCGGACCTCTGGGCGGCGCCCAGCGATCCGTTTCTCAGGCTCGCCCCGCAGCCGACCACGCCGGATGCTCAAGCTCATGCGAGAGAGCACGACCGCCGCTGGGTCGACCGCTGCCGGCCTTCCATCAGACAAGACCGCTACGGCGTCGTCCGCTACCATTACGCCATGCCGGGTTGCGAATTCGGCATTGGCGAGTACTGATCGCCGTGCCGGTCCGCCACCGATCTATCGGGGCGGATTTCCCGAGCGTGCGGTCTTTTCCGCACGCAGCAGGGCAGTCGATCCCGTGACTGTCCGGCCCGGCAGATAGCGGGCGACAATCGCCGGATCGAGTTGCTTGAACGCGTTGTCCGGCAGGCGGTACCAGACCTCGTCGCGCCCGAACAATTCGAGGCCGAGATAGCCGCGAACGGTCAGCGTCTGGCCGTCGGGGCTCACATGCATCACGGCATTGTAAATATCGCCGTCCCGCGGATCGAGGATGTTGCCGTTCTCGTAGGCCAAGCCGTTTCGCTGCATGCCTCTGATCAGCTGCAGACCGAGCAACGGCTCGTCCTTGCGGTCGTCCTTGCAACTCGAACAGACTTGGTCCGGCCGGTCGCCCGGCCGCAGAAAGAATTTCGCAATAACCCCTTCGTAGAGGCCGCCTTTCTGGACAAAGAGGAACCAACTGACCGGTTTCCCGGTCTCCCCGTCGACCTTCTGCCACAGACCGGCCACAGACGGTTCGGCAGCGGCGGCGTAATTGACGGCCGCTAGCGCCAGCAAACCCGCCAATCCAAGTGTGCGAAATCGCCCAATCATCACGCCTCCATCCTCGTTCCCAACAAGAGAATCAATCTACAACCTTGATGGCGCAGACATTCTCGCCCGACAATGAGGTGATTTAAGGACGCAAAATCGACTCCAAAGCCGCCCCGGGAACAGCCGGAAGTTCCGATTTGTTCACCCCCGGAGCCGTCATCGGCGGCGCCGCGCCGCCTATTCGGGCCGCGCCGGTAACTCAATCCGAGCTTTGCCGTTGTCCTGCTGGGCATGCGGCCATGCTGGCTCATTGCAATGCTGCCGCTGCAAGCGGCCAGGGGCCAGGGGCGTTTTCATGGCTGAGCCGGGCGCAGCCGGATTGTTGCGTTTTGGTCGGAATCAGGCGTCGGCGGCGCGTGGACGCGCAACGTCGCGCACGAGCCTCGCACTCAATAATTTGCGCGGCATCGTCATTCTGACTGATCGCGCTCAGTTTCCATTCGGCGCTGGCCTATGTGAGCTGGGTTAGGGCTCCGAGCGCGGATTTCGACAGCATTGACCGCAGCCTGGTGGCCGCGGACGGGCCGTTGCCGCGGCGCTGGGCGCTATGGCTCGCCGCAGCGCTGACCTCACTGGCCCTGTGGATGGGCCTGACCGCGCCGACGCTCAACGGCGGCGCGCGACTTATCGGCTCGACACCGCGTCAGGCTGCTGAATTTGCTCCCTGATCTCAGCCAAAATATGCCCGACAATCTCCCGGGGACGCGGTTCAATCGATGCGACAATCGGCTTTTCGTCGGGGCCGGGCTCCTCTAACGCTTCGAACTGGCTCTGCAGCAGGCTCGGCGGCATGAAATGCTCGTGCCGCGCGGCGATGCGGCGGGCGATCAGCTCCATATCGCCTTTCAGATAAATGAGCCGCACGTCGGGACGGTTGCCGATGATGACGGCGCGGTAGCGGCGTTTGAGCGCCGAGCAGGCGAGGACGGCGTGCGCGCCTGAACAGCGCGCCCGGTCGATGAAGTCGGCGATGGCGATGAGCCATGGCGCGCGGTCCTCGTCGGTCAACGCGATGCCGGCATGCATCTTGTCGATATTGCGGGCCGGGTGAAACCAATCGCCGTCCTCGAATTCCCAGCGGAGCTGCAAGGCGAGCTGGGTGCCGATCGTCGATTTTCCGCTGCCCGACACGCCCATTACCACCAGGATCGACGGCAACGCCGCGGTCGCTTCGATTGACGCAACATGCGGGTGCACGTCCGCTTGCAAATCCGGCTGCACAATATCCATCGCTTTACTCTCCGCTGAACGCCGGCATCGCCGCCGCGGCGCGGTCGGCAAACCAGTAGACGGCGCCGTCCGGCCGCAAGCGCGCCGCAGGCAAAGCCGGATCGCCGGCGCGCACGCGGGCCAGCACTTCGCGCTTGCGCCGCGCCGACGACAAGAAACGCAATGGCGGCGCTGCTGGCGAGCGCCGGATAAGTCAGTGTGATTCGGTCGAGCGCCCTCGCCGACGACCGGCACGACCCATCGATCCGTCTCCGCAAGAGCCGGACTGCCCGGAAACAGCGAAGCGATGTGACCGTCTTCGCCGAGACCGAGCAGCGTCAGGTCGAAAAGAGGCCGGCCGGCGTCGAGTTTGTCGGCGCCATAGAAAAGCTTGAGCGCGGCCTCGTATTCGGCCGCGCCGGCCGCGGGACTTATTTGCTCAGTTGGAATCGCATGGATGTTGCCGGGCGGGATCGGCGCATGCCGCAACACCGCCTCCCAGGCCATGCGAAAATTGCTGCGCGGATCGTCGTGCGGAACCACGCGCTCGTCGCCCCAGAACCAATGCGTCCGCTCCCACGGGAAACGGTCGCGGCGCGGCGCGGCGCCGATAAGTTCGTAGAGCCGCTTCGGTGTCTCGCCGCCGCTTAGACATAGCGCGAAACGACGCCGCTGCTCGCGCGCACGCTCGACGATCCAATCGGCAACGACCTGCGCCAGCTCTTCCGGCGTGGCGAAGATGCGGCATTGCGGGTCGGCGCCGGCGCTCATGCGATCGGCCGCCATTGTTGCCCGCTGCGCGCCAGCAATCGTTCCGCCGCCTCCGGCCCGTCGCTTCCAGCCTCGATAGGAGCACAGATCGCGACCGTCGGCCTCCCGCCACGCTTGGAGAATGGGGTCGACGACGCGCCAGCCAGCCTCGATGTCGATTGCGCGCTGAAACAGCATCGGATCGCCGATCATGCAGTCGTAGATCAGCGTTTCGTAGCCGGTCGACGGCGCCGCATCGAAATAATCCTCGTACTTGAAATTCATGCGCACGTTTTCGATGCGGATCTCGGGTCCGGGAATCTTGGCGTTGAAATGCAGCGCCGCGCCCTCATCGGGCTGAATGCGCAGCACCAACAGATTTTGTGCAAGGCTCTCGACCGGCATATCGCGAAACAGCGCCAACGGCGCGCTGCGAAATTTGATGGCAATTTCGGTTTTGCGCGCGGCGCAGCGCCTTGCCGGTGCGCAGATAGAACGGCACGCCGGCCCAGCGCCAATTGTCGATCATCAAGCGCATGGCGACGTAGGTCTCGGTGACGCTGTGCGGCGCGACGCCCGGCGCGTCCCGGTAGGCCGGCACCGCCTTGCCGTTCACGCGCCCCGCAATGTATTGGCCGCGCACCACGTCGGCGAAGACGTTGTCCTTCGCCAGCGGATGAATGGCCTCGATCGCCTTGAGCTTTTCGGCGCGCACGGCGTCGGCCTCGAAGCGGCTCGGCGGCTCCATCGCGGTCAGCGCCAGCAGTTGGAACAGATGATTGGGCACCATGTCGCGCAGCGCGCCGGTGTGATCGTAGAGCTTGCCGCGATTTTCCACCGAGACCGTCTCGGCGACGGTGATCTGTACGTGGTCGATGTGGTGCCGGTTCCAGATCGGCTCGAACATGCCGTTGGCGAAGCGCAGAACCATGATGTTCTGCACCGTTTCCTTGCCGAGATAATGGTCGATTCGATAAATCTGGCTCTCGGAAAAGAAACGCAGCAGTTCTTTGTTCAGCGCGCAGGCCGATTGAGGTCGAAGCCGAACGGCTTTTCGATGATGAGCCGCCGCCAGCATCCGTTTCTCTCGTTGGCGAGGCCGGCTTCACCGAGAAGACGCGCGACATGAGCAAACAAATCCGGCGGGGTCGCGAGATAGAACAGGCAATTGTCGCGCGTGTTCCGCGGCGCGTGCGATCTCGGCGAGCTCGATCCTTGAGCCGGCCGTAGGTCGAAGGATCGTCGAAATCGCCGCGCACATAACGGCAACGCCCGATCAGATCGTCGAGCGTTTCCGGTCGAATTCCGTCGGTCGCGAATTCCTGCAGTGCGGCGCGCATTCGCCGGCGAAATTCGTCGTCGGACCAGTCGGCGCGCGCGACGCCGACGATGGCGAACGCGTCGGAGAGAAGTCCGTCCGGCGGCGAGATTATAGAGCGCGGGCAGCAACAGCCGCTTGGTCAGGTCGCCGGCGGCGCCGAAAATGACGAAGGCGCAGGGATCGGCGCGGCGCGGCGCGCGGCCGCGCGGCGGCAACGAGACCCGGGCGCGGCGACGTCCATGATCAGCGACCTTTCGGTTCGATATGTCCCCCAAATCCCTTGCGCATCGCCGACAGCAGCCGGTCGGCAAAACCGTGATCGTCGCGCGAGCGAAAGCGCGCATAGAGCGCCGCCGAGAGCACGGTCGCCGGCACCGCCTCCTCGATCGCCGCCATCACGGTCCAGCGGCCTTCGCCCGAATCCTCGACGACGCCGGAAAATCCGTCGAGCTTCGGGATCGCCCGCCAGCGCGATCGCGGTGAGATCGAGGAGCCACGACGAGATGACGCTGCCGCGCCGCCATACTTCCGCGATATCGGCGACATCGAGATCGTAGCGCTCGTCCGGCGGCCGCTGACTCCGAGGTGGCGCCCTTGAGGATGGCAAAACCCTCCGCATAGGCCTGCATCAGTCCGTACTCGATGCCGTTGTGGATCATCTTGACGAAATGCCCGGAGCCGCACGGCCCGCAATGCATGTAGCCGCGCTCCGGCCGCTTATCGCGGCCGTCGCGGCCCGGCCGTGCGCTCGATGTTGCCGAGGCCCGGCGCGAGCGCGGAGAAAATCGGGATCGAGATGGGCGACGACCTCCTGCTCGCCGCCGATCATCAGGCAATAGCCGCGATCGAGGCCCCAGACGCCGCCGCTGGTGCCGACATCGACGTAATGAATGCCTTTCGTTTTCAGCTCGCGCGCCCGGCGCACGTCGTCTTTATAAAAAGTGTTGCCGCCGTCGATCACGATGTCGCCGGATTGCAGCACGCCCTGCAGCTGCGTCACCGCGTCTTCGGTTACCTTGCCGGCGGGCAGCATCAGCCAGACCGCGCGCGGCGCCGGAAGCTTCGCGGCCAGATCGTCGAGGCCGTGGCTGCCGGTCGCGCCCTTGCCGGCGAATCGATGCGACCGCTTCGGCGCTCTTGTCGTAGACGACGCACGAATGGCCGTGGCGCATCAGCCGCTGCGCGATGTTGCCGCCCATGCGGCCGAGACCGACGATGCCGAGCTGCATGCGCCTCACCTCATCGCAACGCCGACCGCGCCGCCTTGTTGAGCGCGGCGAGTCCGGCATCAAGGTCGCTCGCCAAGATGCGCGCGCAATACGCGGCGGCCGCGCTCGGTCGAGCACGCGGAAATCGCCGCGCGCCTGTGCCGCTTCGATCACGCCGAAGCTCGCCTTGCGGCCCGGGATCTTCACATCGTCGGCGGCGTCCGCCGTGATCTGCAAAAACACGCCGGAGTTCGGGCCGCCCTTGTAGGCCTGTCCGGTCGAGTGCAGAAAGCGCGGCCCGAATTGCAGGCAGGTGGCGACGTGTTTTGCGTCGCGCACCGCCGTGCGCAGCTCCTGCAGCGGCTGCATCTGCGCATCGCCGCGTTCCAGATAGGCGAGGATGGCGAAATAATCGCCGTCGTGAATGCGCGCGAAATGCGCGCCGAGCCAGCTCTGCAGCGTCGAATTGGCGCCCGCCTGCCGCAACGCCTGCGCGTTGCGCTCGTCGGTATAGAGCGCGACGCCGTTTTCCTTGAACACCGGCTTGTCGGCGGCGAGCGCGCCGGTTTTCTCATAGGCGTCGGTCAGTTCGCGCGCGGCGACCTTGCTCGCTTCCACGTCCGGCTGATCGAACGGATTGATGCCGATCACCGCGCCGGCGACGGCGGTCGCCATCTCGAAGCGGAAGAACTCCTGGGCCAGGTGCTCCGTTCGATGCGAGCCCGATCAGCACGACCGGCTGTCCGGCCTGCTGCAGCGCATCGACCATGCGCTGTCCTGCGCGGCATCGGCGTGCGCGGCGTCGCGCAGGTAGATGAACAGCCGATGCGCGTCATAGACGGACGGATCGCCCAGCGGCTCGTCCGCGATCGGGATGACGCCCTTGCCGTGCTTGCCGGTCGACTCGGCGAGCAATTGCTCGGCCCAGGCGCCGAACGACGCGAGCGACGGCGAGCGCGACGATGGTGACCTTGTCGCGCCCGCCTGCGCCAGCGACGCCGATCGCCAGCCCAAGCTCGACGCCGGGATTTTGCGCCGGCGGCACTTCGGGGCCGCAGGAGCGCGCCATGATGCGGGCGGATTCGAGAAATGCGCGCACGTCGCGGCCCATCGCCGCCAGCGGCACGATGCCGAAGGGCGAGAGCACCGAATAGCGTCCGCCGATGCTGGGAATGCCGTGGAAGACGCGGTGAAAGCCTCGCTGCTTGGCGATCTTTTCCAGCTGCGAGCCGGGATCGGTGATGGCGACGAAGTGCCGCGCGGCGTCGGCGCCGCCGATCGGCAGCCGGACGCCTTGTCGAAGAAATATTCCATCAGCACGTTCGGCTCGAGCGTCGTGCCGGATTTGCTCGACACGATGAACAGCGTGCGCGCTCAGATCGATCTTGCGCTCGAAACTCTTCACCTGTTGCGGATCGGTGGAATCGAGAACGTGCAGCGTGGGAAAGCCCGGCGCCGATCCGAGCGTCTCCGCCAAGACTTCGGGGCCGAGGCTTGAACCGCCCATGCCGAGAAGGAGCACGTCGCTGAATCCTTGCGCCCGCACCTCGGCGGCAAATTCGTTCAGGCTCGGCATGTCGCGCAATTGCGCATCAATGACGTCGAGCCAGCCCAGCCAATCGCCTTCGTCGCTGCCCGGTCCACAGCGAGGCATCTTCGTCCCAGAGCCGGCGGATGTTTCCCTTCGCGCGCCAGGTCTCCGCCGCTTCGCCGACCGTCTTCTTCAGCGGCTCCGGCAACACGACGGCCTGGTCGTTGAGCGCCTTGCCCAAGATGCGCCGGCGCTTTTCCGCCAGCGCGCCGTTGAGCTTGTCGAATGAATCGGAGAACAGCGTCACGCCGTCGGCCACGAGCTTGGTCGTCACCGCGTCGAGCGAGATGCCGGCGCGCTCGAGCGCGGCCAGCGTCTGCGCGGCGGCATCCACATCCGCGGTGAGCGTGTCGCGCACCGTGCCGTGATCGCGGAACGCATCCATGGTCTTTTCCGGCATGGTGTTGACGGTCTCGGGACCGATCAGCTCCGTCGACATAGAGCACGTCGCTGTAGGCGGGATTTTTTGTTCCGGTGGAGGCCCACAACAATTGCTGCGGCCGGGCGCCGAGTTTCTTCAGCCGCTCCCAGCGCGCGCCGGAAAAGCAGCTGCTGCCAGCGCCGATAGGCGAGCTTGGCGTTGGCGATCGCGACCTTGCCGCGCAGGCTTTGCAGGCTCGGCGCGCTCCGCTTCGCTCGCTGCGCGCGCGGCGGCCTCGTCCAGCAGCTTGTCGACGGCGGTGTCGATGCGGCTGACGAAGAAGCTGGCGACGCTGGCGATGCGGTCGATCGGCTGGCCCTGCGGCGACACGGTCTTCGAGCGCGGACAGATAAGGCCTCGACCACCTCCTCGTAAGCCTGCTGCGAGAACAGAAGCGTGATGTTGATGTTGAGGCCTTCGGCAAGCAGCTGCCGGATCGCCGGAATTCCCGGCTTCGTTCCGGGCACCTTGATGAAAATGTTCTCGCGCGCGACCGCGATCCACAGCCGCCGCGCCTCCATCATCGTGCCCGCGGTGTCCATCGCCAGATAGGGCGATACTTCGAGGCTGACGAAGCCGTGCCGCCCTTCGGTCTTGTCGTAGAGCGGGCGCAGCATGTCGGCGGCGGCGGCGATGTCGGCGGTGGCGATTTGCTCGTAGATCGCGCTGACGCGACGCCCCGCCCTTGCCGACGAGGCGCTTGATCTCGTCGTCGTAAAAATCGGTCTCGCCGATCGCCTTCTCGAAGATCGACGGATTGGAGGTGATGCCGGCGAGACCGTCCTCGTCGATCAGCCGCTTCAGGTGGCCGTTCTCGATGATCTCGCGCGACAGGAAATCGAGCCAGACGGATTGGCCCTTTTCCGCAAGCGCCCGCAACCGGTTCATGGCTGTCTTCCATTTCGCGATCTGCGCCTTGGCGGCCTCGACGACATGTGTCGGCGGTAAAGCCGAACGCGTTCATCAGATCCTTGATCGGCGCCGAGGCGCCGAATCGATCCATGCCGAGCATCGCGCCGTCCGCGCCCGCATAACGCTCCCAGCCGCGCGTCGAGGCGGCCTCGACCGACACGCGCGCCTTGACGGTCTTCGGCAATACGCTCTCCCGATAGCTCTCATCCTGCCGGTCGAACAACTGCCATGACGGCAGACTGACGACACGCGCCGCAATATTCTCGCCGGCGAGCATCTCGGCCGCCGCCACGCATAGGGCCACTTCGCTGCCCGTCCCGATCAGGATCACGTCGGGCCGGCCGCCCGGCGCATCGGCCAAAATATAGCCGCCGCGCGCCACGTCCGGACGCGGCAGCGTAGCGGCTGCGGTCGAGCGTTGGAAGCGGCTGCCGGCTCAGCACAAGGCAGGCCGGAGCGTCTTTAAGGCCGACGATCACCCGCCACGCCTCGACGACTTCGTTGGCGTCGGCCGGCCGGATCACGATCAGGCCGGGGACCGCGCGCAGCCCGATCAGTTGCTCGACCGGCTGGTGCGTCGGCCCGTCTTCGCCCAGCCCGATCGAATCGTGGGTGAAGACGTAGATCACCGGCAGGCGCATCATCGATGCGAGCCGCATCGGCGGCCGCATGTAATCGGAGAAGATCAAGAAGCTCGAGCCGAAGGGCGCGCAGGCCGTCGAGCGCCAGCCCGTTGAGCACCGCGCCCATGGCGTGCTCGCGGATGCCGAAATTGAGATTGCGGCCGGCATATTCGCCCGGCTCGAAATTGCCGGCGGATTCGAATTTCAGCGGCGTCTTGGTCGAGGCGCCGAGATCGGCGGCGCCGCCGATGAGCCACGGATAGTTTTGCGCGATGGCGTTGAGCACCTTGCCGGAGGATTCGCGCGTGGCGACGCCTTTGGCGTCGGCGGGAAACGACGGCAGGTCGGCATCCCATTGCGGCGGCAGCGCGCGCGATTGCATGGCGCGCAGAGTGCTCGCCGAGTTCGGGATAGCGCCGGCAATATTCGGCGAATTTTTCTTTCCACTCGCGGTGCAGCCTGCGCCCGCGCTCGCCGATGCCCGCGGCTGAAATGCTCGTAGACGCCGTCGGGCACCAGAAACGCCGCGTCCTCGGGCCAGCCATAGGCGCGCTTGGCGAGCTTGACTTCCTCTTCGCCGAGCGGCTCGCCGTGAGCGGCGCTGGTGTCCTGCTTGTGCGGCGCGCCGTAACGCGATGTGGCTGTCGACGATGATCAGCGTCGGCCGGTCGCTGGTCTTGCGAAAACTCTCAAGCGCCTCGGCGACGGCCTGCGGTGTCGTTGGCGTCGGCGACGTGCAGGACGTTCCAGCGGTAGGCGCGGAAGCGCGCGGCGACGTTCTCGGTGAAGGTGAGCGCGGTGCCGCCGTCGATGGTGATGTGATTGTTGTCGTAGATCCAGCACAGGTTGGACAATTGCAGGTGGCCGGCGAGCGAAGCCGCTTCGCTCGCCACGCCTTCCATCAGGTCGCCGTCGCTGCAGAAGGCGTAGACGTTGAAATCGAACAGCGAAAAATCCGGCCGGTTGAACCGGCTGGCCAGCCAAGCGGCCGCCGATCGCCATGCCGACGCTGTTGCCGCAGCCCTGGCCGAGCGGCCCGGTCGTGGTTTCGACGCCCGGCGTGAGGCCGTATTCCGGATGGCCGGGACAGCGGCTGCCGAGCTGGCGAAACTGCCTGATGTCGTCGAGGCTGACCGCCGGCCGGCCGCCTTCGTCGGGATCGCGGACCCGCGCCAGATGCAGCAGCGCGTAGAGCAGCATCGAGGCATGGCCGTTCGACAGCACGAAGCGGTCGCGGTTCGGCCATTTCGGATCGTCGCAATCGTAGCGCAGCGCCCGCTGCCACAGCGTATAGGCCACCGGCGCCAGCGCCATCGGCGTGCCGGGATGGCCGGATTTCGCCTTTTGCACGGCGTCCATCGCCAGCGTGCGGATGGTGTCGATGCACAGCTGGTCGAGCTCTGGCGTTCTGCTCGGCGGCGTCGCGTGAAGCGGCGCTTGAGCGGTTCGCGTTTGCGAAAATTCGTTCTGGGCCACAAAGCCCTCCGCGATGAATGAAATGTCACGCCCCAGTCAACTCGCGTCTTGGGCAGTCAACTCGCGGCTTGGGCTTGAAGTTCCGAAAAGCCGCCCTGCCTGCGTTGAACTGTCCGCGCCGGGCGCCGTGGGACGCAGCCGCAGGACCGAGATATAATGGCCGGATGCGACCATTACCGGCAGGCGATGAGGAATTCGCCGCCAACCGGGCTCGTTCCCGGACGATGGCCATGATGCGATTGCGCGCGGCGACGGTGCTCTGCCGATTGCTCGTGTCAATCCTCTCGGCGATGGCGGCGGCGCTGCTCGCCGCACCGGCGAGCGCCGCCAAGCGCGCCGTCGTGCTCGACGTCGACGGCGCGATCGGTCCGGCCATGGCCGATTACATCGTGCGCGAACTGCAAGGCCGCGAACGCCGGCGACGTCGGCCTCGTCGTGCTGCGCATGAACACGCCGGGCGGCCTCGATACCTCGATGCGCCAGATCATCAGCGCCATCCTCGCCTCGCCGGTGCCGGTCGCCACCTTCGTCGCGCCGGGCGGCGCGCGGGCGGCCAGCGCCGGCACCTACATCGCCTATGCGAGCGCGATCGCCGCCATGGCGCCGGGCACCAATATCGGCGCCGCCACGCCGGTTCAGCTCGGCGGCGGTTCGCTGCTTCCGGCGGCGGCGGCTCGGAACAGAAGCAGCAGGGCAAGAAACCTGCGCGAACCGCGAGGACACCGAGACCCGCAAGATCGTCAACGACGCGGTCGCCTATATCCAGCAGCCTCGCCACGCTCAACAACCGCAATGCCGATTGGGCCGCCGATGCCGTGCGCTCCGCCGTGAGCGTGCCGGCCACCGAGGCGCTCACGCTGCACGTCATCGACGTCATCGCCAACGACGTTCCCGATCTTCTGCGCCAGATCGACGGCAAGACGGTGACCGTCAACGGCAAGCCGCAGCATCTCGCCACCGCCGGACTGACGCGTCGTGGACGTAGCCGCCGGACTGGCGCACCGAGCTTCTCGGCCTCGTCACCAATCCGGACGTCGCCTTCATCCTCATGCTGATCGGCATCTACGGGATTATTCTCGAATTCTTCAATCCGGGCGCGGTCGCGCCGGGCCTGATCGGCATCATCTCGCTCCTGGTCGCGCTCTATGCGCTCGCCTTCATTCCGATCAATTATGCCGGCGCGGCGCTGGTGCTTCTCGGCATCGGGCTGATGGTCGCCGAGGCCCATATCGGCGCCTTCGGCGCGCTCGGCGTCGGCGGCATCGCCGCCTTCGTCATCGGCGCGCTGATGATGTTTCCCGCGCGCGGCGCCGGGTTTCGCTCTCCGCCGGCGTCGTCATCGGCGCCGCCATCGCCAGCGCCGCGCTTATCCTGCTGGTGCTCGCGGCGCTGCTGCGCGCGCGCAAGCGGCCGGTCGTCACCGGCGGCGAGGCGCTGATCGGCGCCGAAGGCGAGGCGGTCGCCTGGAGGACGGCGAAGGGCGGGTGCGGGTGCAGGCGAAATCTGGCGGGCGCGTGCCGACTGCGCCGCTCGCGGCCGGCAGCCGCGTCAAAGTCGTCGGGCGCGACGGCCTCGTTCTTCGCGTCGAAGCGATACGGCCCGCATAGCGCGCCTTCCGCTCATGCTCGCGCAAGCGGGACGGCGCGCACCGGCGGATAACAGCAACCAGGAGCACAGCCATGTTCATCACCGTCGTCGTCGTCATCGGCGCTTTGGTTCTGATGTTTCTCTACGCCTCGATCCACATCCTGCGCGAATACGAGCGCGGCGTCGTCTTCACGCTCGGCCGCTATACCGGGACGAAGGGCCCCGGCCTCATCCTGCTCTATCCGTTCATGCAGCAGATGGTGCGCGTCGACCTGCGCGTCGTGGTCGACGAAGTGCCGCCGCAGGACGTGATTTCCCGCGACAACGTCTCGGTCAAGGTCAGCGCCGTCCTCTACTTCCGCGTCGTCGATGCCGAGAAGGCGATCATCCAGGTCAGCAATTACCTCGCGGCGACCAGCCAGCTCGCCCAGACCACGCTGCGCTGGGTTCTGGGCAAGCACGACCTCGACCAGATGCTAGCCGAGCGCGACAAGCTCAATGCCGACATCCAGGACGTGCTCGACAAGCAGACCGAAGGCTGGGGCATCAAGGTCTCCAACGTCGAACTCAAGCGCATCGATCTCGACGAGAGCATGGTCCGCGCCATCGCCCGCCAGGCCGAGGCCGAACGCGAGCGCCGCGCCAAGATCATCAACGCCGAGGGCGAGCAGCAGGCGGCGCAGAAGCTGGTCGAGGCCGCCCGCATCCTGGCGAGTGTGCCGCAGGCGATGCAGCTGCGCTATCTCGGCGACGCTGTTCGACATCTCCAACGAGCGCGGCTCGACCATCGTGTTCCCGTTCCCGATCGAGTTTTTGCAAGCCTTTACGCCAGCGGCGTCGCGCACGCCACCGGAGGCGAAATCCTAGCCAGCGCCGCGTTCTATGAAATCGGCGTCGAGCGTAACGAGAACGTATCCATTCGCCCTCGCGCAGCCGCCGTGGCGTAATGCTGCGGCGCGATACCTGCATAATGGAATGCTTGGTCAACCCGGTCGTCGCCTGCCGAGCCGGCGTCACACACGATCATGATCCTGGTACAATGCTCCGCATGCGGACGATGCTGGCCGCCCTCGCGGCGATGTCGATCCTGACTTATCCGCCGGCGGCTGCCTCGGCCGAGAAGGCCGCTTGGACGATCGTGCTGCGTCCAACCGACTTCCTCATCGGTGCGGCGCTCACGCAATTGCGCACCCGCCGCACCTGGGCTGCCGGATTCGATGAAGGCTCGGGCGCCTTCGAGATCGCGCTCCGCAGGAAGGCCGTTGCGATACCGGCGCCACGGTGCCAAATGGATTTTCTGATTCTGAAAATTCCGTTCTATTATCCGGAGACCCCCAAGCAGGCATCCGTGAGCGAGCGCCGTACGATCTATGATGCCTTCGTTGCGTTCCAGACCAGTGGCAACGGCAGCCTGACTGCGCGGGTCGAAGCGCCGGCAAGCGTCTCCCTCTCCCGTATCGGCGCGAACGGCATCGAGCTTGCCGCCTGCAATCTGTACTTCGCGTTTCCATTGTCGGTGCAGGTCTCGGCGCGGTAGCGCCGGCCTTCGGGAGGGTGGCCTTCCCGCCAATATTCACGCAAGCACGCTGTTCATCCGAAGCTTTCGGCAAATCCGTTCGCACCGGCATAAATAAATATCCGCTTTCGTGTCGACTACGAGGGGGTATTTCTGCCACGCCGGCTCATTACAGGCGCGGCGGTTCGTGACCAACGGGTATTGACACTGGTAAATCGACAACGTGAGTTCACCGCAACAGTCAAGGAACATCGGCCATGACCGATCAATGGCAGTATCGGATACGGATTTACTTGGCTGAGGGTTTTGCAGAGGTGGCACAGCGCAATCCTTATGATCCGGCAATTGCGCCGCTGACAGACATCCTTACCAAACATCACGCGACAATGAAATGTGAGTTGGATTTATTCGCCGGCTATGTTGCGGAGGCGGAAGAACGTGGCCCCAAAGATTATCCGCTGTATGAGTGGACCAAGGCGACAATTGAGAATCCCGCAAAGAGGACAAAGCACCTTAAATGCTTTGCAATCTATGTTGACGGTAATCAGGTCTACGCTGAGGAGATAGCGGAAGCGCTCGAAACAGCCTTGCAGCCAATGGTAGGCAGCAAGTTTATCACCCGAATGTCTAAGAACCGATATCCAAAAGTGTGGTTGAGTCTGATGAATCAGTAGTGATTCTTTGTTGGGCGCTTGGGAGCGCCCGATGTCGACACCCGAGCAGCGCCGCGCTGCGAACCGCGGCAGTCTCCGCTATCCCAGTGATCTGACCGACGCCGAATGGGCAATTGTCGAGCCCCTGATCCCGCCGGCAAAACATGGCGGGCGCAGGCGTTCAATCAACGTGCGCGATGTTTTGAACGGCATCTTTTACGTGCGCACGCATCTACATCAATCATAAGGCTCTATCTCGGTTATGTTCGTCGCATCGATCTCTTGCAGCAAGCGTCGAAAGACGCCATCGATCTCGAACCGTGTCGCCAAGCTCTCTGCATGGATTTCAAGCAATGCCGAGAAGCCTTTGTCGCGAAATCCGACGAATAGCATCTGAGGGTATTCATGAAGTCGTACCCGAACGTGCTCCTTTGGCCGGCAGTTGAGATAGTCTCCGTAGACAGCGCTTTCACCCAAAACCCACTGCCATGGGCCGGCCGAATTAAAGGCGGCAAGAATTGCTTCGATCGGTTGGTCGCAGGTCAAGTCGTAGGCCCAGTACGCTTTGAGCATATCGGAAGCTTCTCGGGGGTGCGATAGAGGGAGGTCGACGGCAGCGGTTTGAACCTGCAATTTGACGATCTCGATTCCGTCGGCGAACTGTACGCCGAAGATAACTTTTGCCAACAGGACATCTAAAGACCGGCCGCGGCGCTCGGCCTAACGACCCCCGAGTCCCTGGTGGCATCAGCCGGGCATCGTGACCAAGCGCCTTAAGCCGCCGACTCAGATGACGCGCGCCGACGCATGCTTCCATGCCGATCAGAAACGGCTGCATATTGGCGAACCGCGCTTCCACTTGGCAACGCGACCACGTCTGCCGCAGCACGATTGCGCCGCGCTGATCAAGGCCAACGACGTGGAATGAGTTCTTGCCGATATCAATGCCGACTATCGCGATCCCGACGTTTGGCTTCTGAGACATGGCGTGCTCCTTGTCTTTGGCGCCCCTTGCCAGCTTTGATCGCTGGCGGGGCGCGACCGGACCATTCCATTAACGGCACCTGCCGTAATGCAGCGATTTGGTAGCAATCGGGGGAACAACGGACATTGCGCCGACATCGCTAAAGCGACCTGATTGACCCGAAGCGGATATCGTCGCTCGTCGGCTTTTGTCGGAGCCCGTCTGTGCGACAAGCGTGGTCAAGGTAGCGCGTCTAACGCGATGGCGTTCAGTAATCACGGAGTGCCGATCATTCGTGTCCCGGTTGCAATAATTGTGTCCTTTTTGTCACAAATGACGGGATTGTCATTTGATAAAGGGTTCTAGGCTTGTCCCGAGCGGACGGCGCCCGATACTCGCACCCCTGGGGGCACCGCTACTCGCACCCCTGGGGGCACCGCCATGAGGCCTTCTCTCTGGGGTGGAGTTGCGGTTTCGGTATTTTTCCTCGCTTCCGGTGAGGTTGCTTGCGCCGGCGATTTGCCCGTAAAGGCCCTGCCTGCAGAAGCGCAGCCTCAAGCAGCGATTTACAACTGGAGTGGGTTCTACACCGGGCTCAATGCCGGAGCGGCATGGGGATCCTACGATCCTCAACTGGTGACCAACGCCGATAAGGGTGTGATCGGTGCCGCCTCCGCCGCCGTCATCAATTCGCTCGGCAACCAGAGCATCAAGCCCCTCGGCTTCAGCGGCGGTGCGCAAGCTGGCTACAATTGGCAGGTCGGCAATTGGGTCGCCGGCATCGAGGGGGATTTCAGCTATCTCCACTTGAGCGGGGCCGCCACGACCTTCGTTCCTTACGTGCCGCCAAGCATCTCGACGGCAGTGATCAGTGCCTACGGCGATGCCAATTGGCTGGCGACGGTGCGCCCGCGCATCGGCTGGGCCGCCAATAATTGGTTGCTCTACGCGACCGGCGGTGTTGCCGTCACCAATTTCAAGGACGATTTCGCATTGACCGGCGTTGATCCGCCGCCCCCCAATCCGCCCCCCAACGGGTCATTTTACCAGCAATCGAGCCACCTTGATAATGTTTCGATCGGTTACGCGGTCGGCGGCGGCGTCGAGACAGCGATCAATGAAAGGTGGAGTGTCAAGGCGGAATACCTTCATGTCGATTTCGGCCGCTCCACCGCGACGCAGACGGCGACCAACGATGCCGCGTTGATGCCGACGCAAAGCGCTGACCTGAAGGCCAATCTGGTGCGCGTCGGTCTCAATTATCGCTGGGGGGGCGCCGATGCGGCGTCGGCATACGCTGATACCGGGTCACCCATGGCGGTCAAGGAACCGCCGTTGGTCGCGCCGGTTTGGAACAAATCCGATTGGGAATTCGATGTCGGGACGCGGACCTGGTGGAGCGACGGGGTCATGGGCGCAACGAACCCCCTTTTGTCCGATGCGCAACACCTGAAGTCGAGGCTCATCTGGGCCGATCTCGACGCCCTGTCCGGCGAAACCTACGGCCGCGTCGATCACGTCAGCGGTTGGTTCGTGAAGGGATTTTTGGGTGCTGGCGGTATCTACAATGGAAAATTGAACGACGAGGATTTCCCGGACACCCCAGGGTCCGCGTATTCCAATACGTATTCGTCCAGTACAGGAAGCCTCGGCTATGCCACGATCGATCTCGGCTATTCGCTCTTGAAGTCGCCTGGCGCCAAACTTGGCCCCTTCGTCGGCTACAACTATCTCACCCAGCACGCCAATGCGTTCGGCTGCACGCAAATCGCGGCGGGCTCCTCCTGTACCGGTATTGTTCCGAACTACCTCATCGTTTCGGAGGATGTTAGCTTCAACTCGCTGCGCGTCGGTCTCTCAGCCGAATTCATGCTGACCGACAAATTGAAGTTCGTGGCCGACGCGGCGTATCTGCCGTGGGTGGATTTCAACGGTGTTAACAATCACAACGCTCGCGCACTCCTCATCCCTGAATCGGGGTCCGACGGCGACGGCGCCATGCTTGAAGGACTGCTCAGTTACAATATCACCGACGCCTGGAATGTGGGCGTCGGTGGGCGCTATTGGGCTATGAACACGCGCACCGGCACCGTAACACAGATAGACAATACTAATGGAGCCGGACCACCCGCCACATTCCTTGCCCGCTTTTCGACGGAGCGTTATGGCGTCTTCCTGCAGTCGGATTATCACTGGGGCGACACGGATCCGGCCGCTGCGGGCAACGTAGCGATGCCGGTCAAGGCGCCGATCGCCGTCGCCGGCCCGATGAATTGGACCGGCTTCTATGTTGGCGGGCACCTCGGCGGTGGCTGGAGCGACGCGCACTGGTCGGATCCATTCGGCACGACGATCAGCCCCAGCGGGGCGCCGAATATACCGGGCTTCGGCGACGCGACGCACGCGACCGGTCCACTGGGCGGCGGCCAGATCGGCGCCAATTGGCAAATAGGCCAGTGGGTCCTCGGCGCCGAAGCCGACGCCAGCGCCGCCGATTTGCGCGGCGACAACACCTGCTTCTCGGGGCTCGGCGGCATCAACTGCGAGCACGTGGTCAAAGACCTTGAAACGGCCACCGGCCGCCTCGGCTACGCATGGAATCGTTCGCTGCTCTATGCCAAGGGCGGCGCCGCCTGGGCAGAGACGACGTACAATCTCAACGGCAATACTGGTTCACTTGCGCTCGGCACAGGCAGCACCAATGCGACCGCATCAGGCTGGGTCGCGGGCGGCGGCGTCGAATACGCGCTCACCAATCAGTGGACCACGAGTTTCGAATACGATCATGTTAGCCTGGACAGTGTCACGGTGCCGTTCCCGACGGTCGCGGTGATCAACACCCAAAGCATCGGCGTCAGGCAGTCAATCGACTTCTTCAAGCTTGGGGTGAACTACAAGTTCAATTGGCCAGGGTTGATCGTCGCGCAAAACTGATTAGCTGAACAAGCCGCGCTCAGGTCGTGCCGACCAAGTCCAAGCTCGTGATCAATCTGAAAACTTCCAAGGCGCTCGGCGTCGATATGCCGGCGACGGTTCTTGCCTGCGCAGATGAGGTGATCGAGCGAGACGGGCGACTGCCGGTATGGCGCTTTGCGACCGATTTCGGGCACGTGCTGCCATGTCGCCGATTGGCCCTTCGCGCCACTTAATGCGGCGCGGCGATTTGGTCACTCTCACGGGTGAAGCGGAAGTCGCCGACCATCGCGATTTGGTCGTTCGTGACCCGACTCGGACAATTCTCGCAGCCCAACGTCGCAGTGCAGCGAAGACCTCGCGGCCCTGATGCGATTCCGGATCATCTTAAGTTGTGCGGAGGTAAGACGCCTGGAACCGTGGCTCGGATACGGCTGCCCGTGATCGCACAGCACAGCGCAGGGTGACGAATTGCCCCATGCAGGAGCGCATAGCGTGAGGCATAGTGCGCCGTGCGAACACAGCCGAACAATAGTCGGTTCAGGAGTTCGGAGCGGCCCGGAATCCAACTAACAAGCTGGTTCAAAACGTCCCACGGATAACATCCCTTCAATGCCCGAAGCGTTTAAATCCAAATTTGATCTGCCTCTAAAAACGCTCGTCGCGACGGTGTCGTTGGTATTTTCGGGCGAAATCCACGAGTTGGTCCATTTGTTGACTGCGCGGTTTATGGGAATTCCAGCCCGATTTCTCGATTTCACGGCAGTCGGTATTCCCGTGGCCGACGTTCCAAAATACCCCGCAGGCGAACTCGCCGTCATGAATGGAATCGCCCCTCTTTTTAGTTTTTTCGTGCTGGGCTGCGGAACTTATTTTTGGTTGAAAGGTCGACCTTTCAAGCGATCGTGGCGCCGTTACTTTCTAACCTGGGTGACCATCGTTAATTTGCCCTACCTTGGTCTTCAGATGATGGGCATGGGAGGGCCGAGTCAACCTAACGGCGGCGGAAACGACTTTGCGACAGTGTTTGCCTATTTTGGCGCGAGCCAGTTTCTTCGGGCCTGGTTAGCCGTACTTGGCTTCATTCTTTTTATAATTCTGCAAGCGCCGCTTCGAGATTTGTTATACTTGGAAGATGGCACGCCGGGCCCGCGTGGCTACAAACCCGTTTCCCGGCTTAGGAAGATAGTGGGTTGGGGCTTTGTTGTTTTAGGTTTATCCGCCTCACTGGCCGTTTTTCGGTATCGAATTTTTATTTTATCTGAATCTGTCTTTTGGGCGCTTGCCTGCATATCTTTTGTTTCTTGGAGTTCTGATTTGACCAGGGCCCTCTTTCGTCAGTGGCTGGTCCCGTGCATAGTATCAACGCTCATGCTCGCGCTCATAGTCGTTCCCTTTGGAACTGAGGGAGGCGATTTTCAACAGTTGTGGCTTTTTGTGATTCCGATCGTTTTCGGCGGCATATACTTCCGAACTTGGGCAGAATTGGTTTTGGTGCGCCAATAACTCTAACCTGTCCATACGGCGTTTTGCAGATGCTTACGGCAGAAGTTGGCCCTTCGCGCCACTCAATGCGGCGCAGCGATTTGGTCGCTCTCGGGGGTGAAGCGGAAGTCGCCCGACCATCGCGATTCGGTCGTTCGTGACCCGAAGCGTTCATTGACGGGCATGAAGCGGAGCTTGACGATACATGCTGCGTTCCCGGTTTTGCGGTCTTGTTCCTATTCAGGGCGGCTGTCAATTCCGAGGGGTTTGTCCCTAATTTGCGGAACCGAGTGTCCTGATTCGCGGTTGATTAACGGCAACGCGGAGGCAAGCGCTGTGAACGATCTCGATCAGACTGACGAAGAAATCCTCTCACCCAGAATTTCCGACGAGGCACTGGAGGTTGCAGCGAGCACGATTGCGCCGCGCTGATCAGGGCCAACGACGGCAATCGGGGGAACAACGGACATTGCGCCGACATCGCTAAAGCGACCTGATTGACCCGCAACGGACATGAGATGTGCATCGCAGCACTGCCTGTGTTGATTTGTGGAGATGACGATCCTGCGGTCCGATTTGTTCGACCAGGCCGAGCGGTTTATCCGCGTCAATCAGTTCCATATCGCATTGTCGCATGCCGGCCGATCGGCGAAAATAAGGCTTTACATGAACGGGTATTGCATGATCGATTGGCGGTAAGTGGCGGCAAAGCGATGTGGAGCAATTCCCATGGACGATTCCAGCACCACCACTGACACCCTTGACCAAGCTGACGAAAAAATCCTCACTGACACGGTTGCCGACGAAGCACTGGAAGCTGCTTCGGGCGCGGTGAGCGGGGGACTTTGCCACCACACCCTGGCGATGCCATCCGGGTGGACGCCACCTTGCTGCTGACCGGCGGCCGCGGCAAAGCGACGTGGAGCACTCACGGAGCACTCAGCGTGGACGATTCCAGCACCACCGCTGACAACCTCGACCAGGCTGGCAATTGACCTCAGATAACCTTGCTGGTGACCTGCGGCTGCGTCGTCGGCGAATAGGAGCAATTCCCATGGACGATTCCAGCACCACCGCTGACTACCTCGACCAGGCTGACGAAGAAATCCTCACTTCCACAGTTTCCGACGATATGCTGGAAGCTGCAGCGGGCACGGAGGCGAAAGCGTTAGAGGCCGCGGCGGGCGTCACGCACGACTGGGTGTCTTATTCCTGCTGACCGGACGACCGGCCAAACCCGATGCTTGACTAACTGGCCGCATCCGGCCCTCCACTGCCGGATTTATCGGACGAAGATCGGGATCGCGGCGAGATTTTTGGCTTGGCTTGCTCATAGCTCGGGTGCGAATCAAAAAACGCATCGCGAGAACGGGATCTCGTGTCCCTTCCCGACCGAGAAGCAAATTGCCTCAGTGTCGCAATAAGGTTTTGAAAACAGCATAGCGGGTGTTATGTCGTCGCCGCCAGCTCGCGGCTCTCGACTGGGCGAGGCCGCGGTTTTTTTGACTGTTCCGTGACAGCCGGACATCCTGCATGCGCGTGATCGTCCCAATTTCCGTCGGGGGTTGGAGCCGCTTGTTCAGCCGCTGGGACGTTCTCGCCGTACTCTTGGTCCTCGGTCTGTTGGTATTTCTTGCCGAGGCAAGCCGGCATCTGCTCGAGCCGCTGACGGAACTGCAAAAGCAGCCGCCATCGCTCGACCCCCGCCACCTGCCCGAATATGCCGCGCGCACCACCTTGCGCATGCTCATCGCCATGGTGCTGTCGCTTCTCTTCACCTTCACCTATGCGACACTCGCGGCCAAGAGCAAACGGGCCGAGCGGTTGCTTGTCCCGCTCCTCGATATTCTGCAGTCCGTTCCGATCCTCGGCTTTATCTCGGTGACGGTGGTGTTTTTCATGGCGCTCGCTCCCGGGCGCGTGCTGGGCGCCGAATTCGCCGCCATTTTCGCGATTTTCACCAGCCAGGCCTGGAACATGGCGTTCAGCTTCTATCAGTCGCTGCGCACGGTGCCGACCGAGCTCGTCGAGGCGTCGCGCACGTTCCGGCTGAGCCCATGGATGAATTTCTGGCGCCTCGATGTGCCGTTCGCCATGCCGCAGTTGATCTGGAACATGATGATGTCGATGTCGGGAAGCTGGTTCTTCGTCGTCGCATCGGAGGCGATCAGCGTCGGCAATACCACGGTTACGTTGCCCGGCATCGGCTCCTATATCGCGCTCGCCATCGAGCGGCGCGATCTGTCGGCGGTCGGGTGGGCGATCGGTACGATGCTGATCGTAATTCTGATCTATGACCAACTCCTGTTCCGCCCGCTGGTGGCGTGGGCGGATCGGTTCCGCTTCGAACAGGAAGCCGGCATAGTGCCGCCACGCTCGTGGGTGCTCGATACCCTCAGACGCTCGCGCCTGGTCGATCGCCTCACCCAGCCGTGCTCCGCCTTGTGGCGGCGTTCGCTGCGAACGCGCTGGCTCGACGAGGGCGCTGCGGCCAAGCCGCAGGCCAAGGACGGGCGGAGTTGGACTGCGCTCGCCTCGGGCGGGATCGTGTTCATCCTTGCCGCCGCCGCCTTCGTGTACGTGGTCCGCTTCGCCACCGAGGGCGTCACTCTCGCCGACGTCGGCACGGCCATGCTGCTCGGATTGGCGACGCTGACGCGCGTTATCGTGCTGATCGCGATCGCCAGTCTGATCTGGGTGCCGATCGGCGTCTGGGTCGGCACGCGCCCGCAGGTCGCCAACATGGTGCAGCCGGTGGCGCAGTTCCTCGCCGCCTTTCCGGCGAATCTGCTGTTTCCGATCGTGGTGTCCTTCATCGTCGCCTGGAGGCTCGATCCGAACATCTGGCTCAGCCCGCTGATGATCCTCGGCACACAATGGTACATTTTGTTCAACGTGATCGCCGGCGCCGCGGCGATCCCGGCCGAAATGCGCGCGGTCGGCGACAATTTGCACGTGCGCGGCTGGCTATGGTGGCGGCGGATCGCACTGCCCGCCGTGTTCCCCTATTATGTAACCGGCGCGATCACCGCTTCCGGCGGCTCGTGGAATGCGAGCATCGTCGCCGAAGTAGCGTCCTGGGGCGACGAGCATCTGCATGCGGCAGGCCTCGGCGCCTATATTGCGCACCAGACCGAGGTGGGCGATTTCCACCGCATCGTACTCGGCATCGCCGTGATGAGTTTGTTCGTCGTCGTCATTAACCGCACGTTCTGGCGTCCGCTCTACTTCTACGCCGAGCGGAAGTTCCGGATGGGATGAGGAACGCCATGACCGCCGCCCCCGCTCTCCTCGACATTCATGGGCTGCGACAGTCCTTTCCGCGCGCCGATGGCGGCGAGCACCTGGTGCTCGACGGCATCGATCTTGAACTGGCGCAGGGGCAGATCGTCGGACTGCTCGGCCGCACCGGCTCCGGCAAGTCGACCCTGCTGCGGCTCATCGCCGGCCTGGCGCAACCGTCTGACGGCACCATCACCTATCTGGGCCAGCCTGTGCATGCACCGGCGCCCGGCATCGCCATGGTGTTTCAATCCTTCGCCTTGTTCCCGTGGCTGAGCGTGCTGGAAAACGTGCAGCTTGGACTTGAGGCGCTCGGCCTGCCAGAGGCGGAAATCCGCCGGCGCGCGCTGGCGGCGATCGATCTGATCGGGCTCGACGGCTACGAATTGGCCTATCCGCGCGAATTATCGGGCGGCATGCGCCAACGCGTCGGCTTTGCCCGCGCGCTGGTCGTTCATCCCAACATCCTGTTGATGGACGAGCCGTTCTCGGCACTCGACGTTCTTACCGCGGAGACGCTGCGCACCGATTTCCTCGACCTGTGGGGCGAAGGCAAGCTGCCGATCAAGGGCGTCATTCTGGTCACCCACAATATCGAGGAGGCGGTGCTGATGTGCGACCGCATCCTTCTGTTCTCGACCAACCCGGCGCGCATCATCAGCGAGATCAAGGTCGACCTGCGCCAGCCGCGCAACCGGCTCGATCCGCAGTTCCGCGATCTGGTCGAGAAAATCTACGTGGCGATGACCGCACGCAAACCGACCCCGCCGCAGATCGGGACGGCGGCGGAGCGAACGGCGACGCTCGATACGGTCTTGCCGCGCGTGTCGGCCAACCTCCTCTCCGGCCTCATCGAAACGCTGGCCGCCCCGCCCTATATCGGCAAGGCTGACTTGCCGGTGCTCGCCGACGAACTGCACATGGAGGTGGACGATCTCTTCCCGGTCGTCGAGTTGCTGCAGATGCTGCATCTCGTCGAAGTCGAAGGCGGCGATATCAAGCTTACGGATGCCGGCAAGCAGTTCGCCGAATTGGGAATAGACGACCGCAAGAAGCTGTTCCAGCGCCAGCTTTTGACCTACGTTCCGCTCGCCGCCCACATTCGCCGCGTGCTGCAGGAGCGCGCCAATCATGTGGCGCCAAAGAGCCGTTTTCTTGACGAACTCGAAGATCATATGAGCACGGAGGATGCAGAGAATTCCCTTCGTGCGGTGACCGCCTGGGGTCGCTTCGCCGAGATTTACGCGTATGATGACGATTTCGGGCACATTCAGTCTGGAGAACCCGACGTAGCGCAAACTCGTGCGGTTCCGCCGCTGCCGCGTATGATCGCGCAGACAGACCTGATTGTGCACATCTTGCAGGCAAAGCTGCCTGATCGAAGGAGGCGACGATGTCCTTGTTACAAAACGCGAAAATTGGCGGCCGCGGGCGCTATCTATTGCTCGGATCGCTGACGCTCAATCTCGTCTTTGCGGGAGCGGCGGGCGCCATGGCCTTGCAACATTCCAACCCGGCGCCGCTGCAGCCCGTTGTCGGTATCAAGCACGGCATGGAGCACCGCTTCGATCGCATTGCGGCGAGCTTGCCGACCAGCGACGCCAAGATCATGCGTGCGGAATTTCGCACCCAGGCGGTCAAGTTGGCGGCGGCGGAGGCTGAGGTTCGCCTGTCGGAGGAAGCGGTCCGGACAGCCTGCGGGCCGAACCGTTCGATCCGGCGGCGGTGCGCGCCACGATGGCAGAAACCAGTGCGGCGCGCGACCATTTCTTCCAGGTTTTTCAAGACGCCCTCGCCACCGCGACCGTGAACATGTCGGCGGCCGGCCGCAAAACGCTGGCAGACTGGCCGGCGACGCGCGCCAACAGAGTGGTGACGCAGTAAGTCGGCAGGTTCGCCGACGCGCTAAGCCGCGCTGCGCCGCGCTTTCACTGCGATCGCCAGCAAGGCGCGCTCGGCGATGGTGTCGGCGAGCGCCGAGTTGCGCCGCGATTCGAGGACGGCGTCGGCGAGTTCCGCCATGGCGGCGGCGAGCCGCGCGGCGTTCCATAGTTTGAGCGCCGCTGCAATCAGATCCTTGCGGCGAAAGTGCAGCGGCGGCTGCACGGCATCGAGCGAAAACGGCGCGCCGGACTCGATCGCCGTACGCCATCTGTGCAACTGCGCGACCTGGCGCTGAGCAGCAAAGAAGATCGATCCGCCCGGCGTGCCGGCGGTACGCGCCTTGGCGAGCTGCGTTTCCAGCTCCGCCGGCTTGCCGGCAAATGCCGCGTCGACGATGTCGTCGAGCGCCAGCGACGGACGCGTCGGAGACCACTGCGGCGACATCGTCGACGCCGACGCGCTCCTGTCCGCGCGCATAGAGCGCGAGCTTGCGGATTTCGCTGCGCGAGGCGGCGCGATCGCCGCCAAGCAGCGGAATCAGCAGCGCCCGCGCGTCGGGCGCAAGCGTCAGGCCGGCCTCGCGCATCTCCTCGTCGATCAGCCGCGCCGCGGTCGCGCTCGGTGTCGGCGTAGCAGGGCAACGCCGCGGCATTCTTGGCGCGCTCGACGAGCGTGCGCAGCGGCGCATTGCGGCGCAGATCGCCGGCCTCGATCACCACGCGGCATTCGCAGCCGGAGGGCGAGCAGCGCCTCGACCGCGGGCGCGATGTTGCGGCTTCCGGCCTTGACCCACACCGCGCGCCGGCCGCCGAACAGCGGAATGGTCTGCGCCTCTTCGACCAGACGCGACGGCTCGGCGGCAAGCTCTTCGCCTTCGAGCCGCGCCAGCGCGAACGGATCGTTGGGATCGTCGACCGAAGCCTTGACCAGCGCGTTGACGCGCTCGCTGACCAGGCCGGCATCGGGACCGAACACGAGCACGACCGGCCGCGCCGGATCGGGGCGGGCGATGAAGGCGTCGACGTCGGCGGCTTTGATGGCGGTCATGAGCGAAGCTTACGCCACGACGTTGACGATCCGCTGCGGCACGATGATCACTTTCTTCGGCTTCTTGCCGTCGAGCGCCTTTTGCACCGCGTCGAGCGCCAGCACGGCGGCTTCGATTTCGGCGTTGCTGGCGTCGCGCGCCACGGTGACTTCGGCGCGCTTCTTGCCGTTGATCTGCACCGGCAGCGTCATCGTGTCCTCGATCAACAGATCGCGCTCGACTTTCGGCCAGGGCGCCTGCGCCACCAGCGTCTCAGCCGTGCTTGGCCGAGCGCGGCCCAGCATTCCTCGGCGAGATGCGGCATCATCGGCGCGAACAGCTGCACCAGAATGTCGACCGCCTCGCGCATGGCCCAGCGCAAGTCGGGACGCGCACTGTCGGGTTCCAGTCGATATCGCCGATGGCCTCGGTGAGCGTATTGGCGAACTCGTAGATGTGGGCGACGCAGACGTTGAAGTGCAGCTTCTCGACGTCGTCGCCGACATTCGCCAGCGCCTTGTGGGTCGCCTTGCGCAGCGCCATTGCGCCGCCGGCGAAAACTGCGCCGGGCGCTCGGCCGGCGCATTGCGCGCGATCTCGCCCGCCTCGCCGACCAGCCGCCACAGCCGCTGCACGAAGCGCGCGGCGCCCTGCACGCCGCGCTCGGTCCATTCCACGTCGCGTTCGGGCGGCGAGTTCGACAGCATGAACCAGCGCGCCACGTCGGCGCCGTACTCCTGGATGATGTCGTCGGGGTCCACGGTGTTGCGCTTGGACTTCGACATTTTCTCGATCGGGCCGATCTCGATCTCCTCGCCGGTCGCGATCAAGGTGGCGCGCCGCGCGTCGCCGTTCGCCTCGATTTTCACTTCCGCCGGCGAGGCCCATTCGCCGTTCTTCCTGCGAAACGTCTCGTGCACGACCATGCCCTGGGTGAACAGGCCGGCGAACGGCTCGTCGAGGCCGACATGGCCGGTCTCTTTCATGGCGCGGGTGAAGAAGCGGCTGTAGAGCAGATGCAGAATCGCGTGCTCGATGCCGCCGATATATTGGTCGACCGGCATCCAGGCATCGACCATCGGCCGGTCGGTCGGCGCGGTCTTGATCCACGGATCGGTGAAGCGCTCGAAGTACCAGGACGAGTCGACGAACGTGTCCATCGTATCGGTCTCGCGCCGCGCGGCGCGCCGCATTGCGGACAAGCGACGTTCTTCCAGGTCGGATGATGATCGAGCGGATTGCCGGGACGGTCGAAGGTCACGTCCTCCGGCAGCGTCACCGGCAGATCCTCTTCCGGCACCGGCACGACGCCGCAATCCTCGCAATGGATGACCGGGATCGGGCAGCCCCAATAACGCTGCCGCGAGATGCCCCAGTCGCGCAGGCGGTAATTCGACCTGGCGCTGAGCGACCGGGTGATTGCCGCGACGTTCCTTTTCCAGCCGCCGCGCGACTTCCTCCCTCGCCTCTGCGGTCGTCATGCCGTCGAGAAACCGCGAATTGATCATGCGGCCGTCGCCGTCATAGGCGGCGTCGGTGATGACGAAGTTATTCGGGTCGACGTCCGGCGGGCAAACGACCGGCGTGTTGCCGAGCCCGTATTTGTTGACGAAATCGAGGTCGCGCTGGTCGTGCGCCGGGCAGCCGAAGATGGCGCCGGTGCCGTAGTCCATCAGGATGAAATTCGCCACGTAGACCGGCAGCGTCCAGTTCGGATCGAACGGATGCACCGCCTTGATGCCGGTGTCGAAGCCGAGTTTCTCCGCCTTGTCGATGATTTCCTGCGCGGTGCCGTGGCGCTTGCACTCGGCGATGAATTCGGCGAGCGCCGGATTCTTCTTCGCCGCCGCTTGCGCCAGCGGATGATCCGGCGACAGCGCCATGAACTTGGCGCCGAACAGGGTGTCGGCGCGCGTGGTGAAGATCTCCAGCTCGCTTTCGCCGTTCGGCGTGGTTCTCTGATCGAGCGCGAAGCGGACCAAAAGCCCTTCCGAGCGGCCGATCCAGTTCTTCTGCATCAGCCGAACTTTTTCCGGCCAGCGGTCGAGCGTGTCCAGCGCATCGAGCAGCGGCTCCGCGAACTTGGTGATGGCGAAGAACCATTGCGTCAGTTCGCGCTGCTCGACCAAAGCGCCCGAGCGCCAGCCGCGGCCGTCGATCACCTGCTCGTTGGCGAGCACGGTGTTGTCGACCGGGTCCCAGTTCACCTTCGACTTCTTGCGCTCGACCAGGCCGGCGCGCAGAAAATCGAGGAACATCTTCTGCTGGTGCTTGTAATAGGCCGGATCGCAGGTCGCGATCTCGCGGCTCCAGTCGAGCGACAGCCCCATCGACTTGAGCTGCTTCTTCATCGCCGCGATGTTGTCGTAGGTCCATGCCTTGGGATGGACCTTGCGCTCCATGGCGGCGTTCTCGGCCGGCATGCCGAAGGCGTCCCAGCCCATCGGATGCAGCACCGAAAAGCCCATCGCCCGCTTCACCCGCGCCACCACGTCGCCCATCGTGTAGTTGCGCACGTGGCCCATATGGATGCGCCCCGACGGATAGGGAAACATCTCCAGCACGTAGTATTTCTTGCCGAGGTCGCGGTTGGGCGTGGCGAAGATGCCGCGCTCGTCCCAGACTTTCTGCCAGCGGGCCTCCGCCTCGGCGGCGTTGTAGCGTTCGGTGGGCATTGGATTCGCAGTCGTTTCCGGCATTATTTAAGCGCGGCGACGTGACACGAAAGCCCGCTGCCGGTCAACGGCGCAATAAACGGCGGCACGGGTTACATATCTTCCAGACGGACGCCCCGGTTGCCATCCCTACTGTTGGATTGATTGACAACAAGGCACGGTATTGCAACGTTGCAGCTTGGAGACGCTGAGATGAAAACCGTGACGCTGCAAGTTTCCGATCTCGACGAGGTCAAACGCCGCGCACGCGAGGCGTTCAAGAACCAAAGGCATGGCGCACGCATCAGCTTCGCGTCTCCTGAATTGCTGTTCCGGGTCATGACCGGCAAGCGCTGGGAACTGATCCGCGCCATGGCGGGCGCCGGACCGCTGACGATCCGTGCGGCAGCGCGACGGGTGAACCGCGACGTCAAGGCAGTACACGGTGACGTTCACGCGCTGCTCAATGCCGGCATCCTGCACAAAACGGAGAACGGCCGAATTGTGTTTCCGTTCGACGCGATCCGCGTCGATGTTTTGCTGCGCGCCGCCTAAACCAAAGTGCCTTCAATGCAATACACCACCCTCGGCAACACCGGCCTCCGCGTCAGCGTCGCCGGTCTCGGCACCGGCGGCTTTTCGCGGATGGGGTTGAAGTCCGGCAAGAGCGAGGACGAGGCCGCGCGGCTGATCCTCGATGCGGTCGAGCTGGGCATCAATTTCATCGACACCGCGCCGCCCTACGGCACCGAGGGCGTGGTCGGCCGGGCGCTCAAGTCGATCCCGCGCGAATCCGTGATAGTCGCGACCAAATCCACCGTTCACCGCAACGACGAATGGTGGACGCCGGAGCGCGTGGTCAAAAGCCTCGACAATTCGCTGCGCCTCCTCGGCACCGATTACGTCGACGTGTTCAATCTGCACGCCGTCGAGGCGCACGAATACGATTACGCGCTCAACACCCTGGCGCCCGCGCTCGTCGCGCAAAAAGAGAAGGGCAAGATCAAGCATATCGGTCTGACCGAGAACCCGATCGTCGATTTCACCAACGCGGCGCTCAAGCGCGCATTGGCCGATTCGGTGTGGGAGGTCTACATGGTGGGCTTCCACATGATGCACCAGGGCGCGCGAACGAACGTGTTTCCGTTCACGCAGCAGAAGGGCATCGGCACGCTTATCATGTTCGCAGTGCGCAGCATCTTTGCCGATCCGCCGCGCGTCGCCCGCGAGATGAAGGAGCTTGCCGCCAGGGGTTTGATCGAGAAATCGCTGGGCGACACCGAGGATCCGCTCGGCTTCCTCGTCCATGCGGGCGGTGCGGCCAGCATGATCGACGCCGCCTACCGCTTCGTGCGCCACGAACCGGGCGTCGACGTCGTTCTCTTCGGCACCGGCGACGCCGCGCACTTACGGACGAACGTCGAGTCGCTGCTCAAGCCGCCGTTGCCGGAGGCCGACCGCAAGAAGCTTGCGGCTTTGTTCGGCCACCTCAAGGGCGTCGGGCTCGACGGACATCAGGGTCGGACGCGGTGATCGCCATTGCACCTACGTCAGTTCTTCGGCGATCCATTGCGTGATCGAGCGGTGCGTCAGCGCCCAGCCGAGATCGCGCGCCGCTTTGCCGCGCACGCGGCTGTTGGAGCCCAGCGAGTACATCGCCATGTTGCGGCCCCAGGCCGCGATCGCTTCTTCGGCGGACCAGGATTGCGCCGGACCGAGCCCGAGACGGGCCGCAATGGCGTCAGCGATGGCGCCGAGGCTTTCCTCGCCGCTTTCCACGTACATGAAGGCGCCGGCAGGCGCTTTCGTCAGCGCCAGGACGTAAAGCGCCGCGACATCGGCGATATGCACATTCGACCAGCGGTTCAGGCCGCGGCCGATATAACGCACAATGCCGGACGCGCGGGCGTGGCGCACCAGCGCCGGAATCTGCACGCTCTGCGCCGGCGGACCCAGCGCATTGCCGTAGATCATCGTATTGCAAAGCACGATGGCGCGAATGGCGTGGTCACCTTGCGCGGCAAGCACCAGCCGGTCGATCGCGACGCGCGCGGCCTTGTCGGCAACCGGCGCGACCGGCGTGTCCTCGGAGAAAATTTTATCCGACGGTTCGCCCATGGCCAGATCGGCGACGATGCTCGAGCCGCTCGAATGAATGAAACACTTGCCCGGACCGGCAAGCGAGGCGATCAACGCCTCGACGGCGCCGCGATGATCGCTGTTCGCCGTATTGACCACCGCGTCGGCTTCGCGCGCTTCGGCTTGCAGCAGCGCCGCGTCGTCGAGCGAGCCTACGACCGCTTCGATACCATAAGCCGCGACCGCCTCGGCCTTGGACTTGTCGCGCACGAGACCGCGCACCCGATGGCCGGCGGCGATCAGCGCCGCCGCAACCGCGCCGCCGATATAGCCGTTCGCGCCGGTGAGGAAGATCCGCATGTTGACCTCGCCCTTTCGTCACCGCCGGCTTGCGCAGGCGGCCCATGGTGAAGCCGTGCAAACAAATCGCGGCAAAATGCGTCGTTCGCGCTCGCGTTGCTTGCCCAGCCTGCCATCCGGTTATGCTCGCACCTTAATCCACCAGGGCCGTAACGATGCGACAGCTTTTTTGGGCTTTCATTTTGGTGTGTACGGTCTGCTCGGCCGCCGTGGCGGCAAACGATACCTATCTCACCGACGCGATCAAGACTCCATCCTATCTGCGGGCGTTGACGAATTTGCTCAAGAGTTCCCGCAACCTGCCGACCTGGACCAAACAAGTCTTGAAGACGTCGGGCGATTATGTCGGTACTCCCGTCGTCTATTCGACCGTCGACGGGACACGATACGAGCTTTTCAATACCTGCAAGCCGCACGATTGTTCCGACAGCAAATTGGAAGTGATATTCTCGCCGGGCGGTGCGCAGGCGTGGGGCGCCTTCATGGAAAAAGGAAAATCCATTTCCTACCTCGGCGCGCCCAGTCCGGCGCAGCAATCGGCGCTAAAGACCGCCCTGCAGCAGTAAAGCCATAATCCATGGATGCATTTTTTGAATCCTTGATCGTGCGCACCGCTACGATCGCCGAACTTTTGTCCGGCGATTTCGAACCGCTGCCCGGCCAGAAGGGCGATACCGATATGGCGGCGCGGCGGCTCGCCGCCTGGTGCCGCTCCTGCGCCAGCGGCGACTGGTCGCTGTTTGCCCGGCGGCTTGAGCGCGACGGACTATCGATCGCGGAGGTGCTGACGCGACTGGCCACAGTCCGCCGCAGCGCCGCAGCAGCGCCGCCCGCTTGGATCGACGACGCAGCTTGGATCGAGGCGGCGCTGCGCAGCCCGAACAAGGACGCGCCCGGTCCCGTCGGCGACGATCGGCTCGAGCCTCATGCGTTCGAGCCTTGCGCGTTCGAGGCTCTGTTCACGCCGCTGGTCGAGCAGGCCGACGCGCGGCTGTGGTCGGGCATCGATGCGCGGGTATCCGCCAGCTTCAACGAAAGCGCCCACGCCGGCCTGCGCCACGCCCTGCTCACGGCGCTGTCGAGCCTGTGCGCTCCGGCACTGTACGAACGCTTCGTCAAGGCGCGCAAGGAGGCCGCAACGCGCGGCCGAACCGAGGAGCAACAAGCAAACGGCGCCGCGCTTTACGACCGCTTCATCGCCGGCCTGAAGGCGGGCGGCCTGCGGCAATTGTTCGAAGACAAGCCGGTGCTGTTGCGCCTGATCGCCGCAACAACGCGGCAATGGATCGACACGACGCGCGAATGCGTGCTGCGGCTCGATGCCGATCTGGACGATATCCGCCGCGATATTCTGCATTCAAGCGCGCGCAGCCGGATTGCGGCGATCGAGGGCGACCTGTCCGATCCGCACAATGGCGGTCATTCGGTGCAGATCGTGCGCTTCGAGGACGGCACCCGCGTCGTTTACAAGCCGAAGGATCTGCGCCTCGACGCCGCCTGGCATGCCCTGGCCGAGCGATTGAACCGCGCCGATCCGCCGGTCGAGCTTAAGGCGGTGCACGCGCTCGTGCGCGACGGCTACGGCTGGACCGAGTTCATCGATCATACGGGATGCGCTGACTTAAACGGCGTGAAGCGGTTTTTCCGCCGCGCCGGCGCCTGGCTGGCGCTGTTCCATTTGTTTGCCGGCAGCGACATGCACCAGGAAAACATGATCGCCGCGGGCGAACATCCGGTGCCGATCGATCTGGAAATGATCCTGCAAGCCGCGGCCGAGGAGAACAAGTCGCACGACGCCGAAGCCCAGGCCTTCGAGGCCGCCATGGAAAGCGTCGCCAACTCGGTGATGATGGTCGGCCTGCTCCCGGCCTACGGAAAATCGCCCGACAACAAAGTCTTTGCCGTCGGCGGCATGACCTCGGGCTGGACGGCCACGATGAATCTGACCTGGAACGACATCAATTCCGACAAGATGCAGCCGATAAAGGCGAAGGGCGCCGGCGAAACCGTGCCGAACCTGCCGCACGTCGATGGCCGCTACGCAAAGTTCGGCGACCATATCCACGACTTCATCGCGGGCTTTGAGGATTACGCAAAATTCCTGCTGCGCCTGAGCCGCGATGCGGCGCAGGGCGGGCTGTTTGAAAACTTCGCCGGACTGCCGGTGCGCAAGGTCGTTCGTCCCACCCGCTTCTATTACATGCTGCTGCAGCGGCTGAAAAATCATAAGACCATGGACGACGGCATCGTCTGGTCGGCGCAAGCGGATTTTTTGGCCAGATTGGCGGATTGGGAGCGGGATTCCGATCTGCTCTGGCCGCTGCAGCGATCGGAGCGTCTGGCTCTGGTGCAGCTGAATGTGCCGCATTTCGTATCGCCCAGCGACGGCCACGAAATTTCCGATGCGGCGGGCATTTCGGTTCGCACCGGGGCGATCCCGGGACTTGCGCGCGCCCGCGCCCGCGTGGAAAATTTTGACGAGCAGGACCTCGCCTGGCAGATCGCCGTGATCCGGCAGAACACCAGTACGGTTTTGCGATCCGACGGACAGCCTGCCGCCGCCGTCCAGTCGCGGACGCTCATGCGTGCGACGGCGGATGCGGCGCCGGCACGCGACGTCTTCGTCACCGAGGCCGACACCATCGCCGACGAACTGGCCCGCCATGCCGTTCGCCGCGGACCGGGCGCAGCATGGATCGGTCTTGATTGGCTGGGAGATTCGGAAGTAGCCCAACTGGTCACGCTCGGCCCCGATCTCTACAACGGAATATCCGGCATTGCGGTCTTTCTTGCCGCGCACACCGCCGTCACCGGACGCAACGCGTCGCAAGAGCTGGCGCTTGCCGCCGTGGCGCATCTTCGCAAGAACTTAAAGAGCCGCAACGTCGCGCGCGTCACCCGTTCGCTGGGCATCGGCGGCGGCGCCGGCCTGGGCTCGGTCGTTTACGCCCTCGCGGTGATGGCGAAATGTCTCCGCGACGACGGCCTGCTGGCGGACGCGCATCTGGCCGCCGCGCTGTTTACCGACGATTTGATTGCGGCGGACAAACTGCTGGACGTCCTCGGCGGCAGCGCCGGCGCCATTCTGGCGCTGCTGCGGCTTCATCGCGACAGCCAATCCGGCGACGTGCTCAAGCGCGCGATCAAATGCGGCGAACATCTTTTGGCGCAGCCGCGCATCGGCACGGACGGGCGCCGCAGCTGGATCGGACAAGGGGGCGGCGAGAACCCGCTCAACGGCATGTCGCACGGCGCGGCAGGGTTCGCCTATGCGCTCGCCTGCCTGGCGGCGGCGAGCGGGCGCGAGGAGTTCGCCGGTGCAGCCTCGGAATGCATCGCGCTGGAAAATTCCCGCTACGATGCGGAGCGCAGCAACTGGCCGGATTTGCGCGGCGACGGCGAGCCGTCGTTTCCCTGCCAATGGTGTCACGGCGCTCCCGGCATCGGGCTTGCGCGCATCGCCATGAGCAAGCGGGGCGTGTGGGATTTCAAGCCAGGCAAACTGGACGAGAAGTTCTTGGCAACGGACATCAACAACGCGCTCGGCGGCGTGGAGCGCGGCTGGCCCAATCATGTCGATACGATGTGCTGCGGCACGCTGGGCAGCATCGAATTCTTTTGCGAGGCCGCTGACGCGCTCGGGCGCGGCGATCTGCGTGACATCGCGGCGCGACGCATGCTCGCGGTTGTCGACTCCGCACACACCGCCGGCGATTACCGGTTCAACGTCGGCAAGCGCCAATTCAACCTCGGACTGTTCCGCGGCCTCGCCGGCGTCGGCTATAGCTGCCTGCGCCGTGCCGATGCTTCGTTGCCCAACATCTTGATTTGGGAATAGCGCCGCGCGTCGCTTCAGTGCCGATTGCCGGCTGCTGCATCGGCTTGATTTGCGAGTGCAAGTCGGCGCGTCGCGCACTCCACGCGCCACGCGTCGAAGAACTTCAAAATAAAGCGGGTGACGGCGTGGCCGGCATACAAGGTTTAGTTGTCCGCCACATGAACGACGAATCTGTTGACTGCGTCCGTCGTAGGCGTAACGGGGCGGGTAAATCTCGCCCACAAGGACGTGTCCGGGAGACAGACCTGGGCATAGGGGCGAGTGCGGCGCCTGCGCGCGGGCTTGTAACCCGCTCCCGGGCGGCTTTGGGCATCAGCGCTCCGGTACTACGGCCGGAGTGGGTGTTGAGACCCTGGACTGGGACAGGCGGGCGCGTGGTAACGCCCGTGGAGAAGCCCACGATCTTCGCCCCGGTTGGCGGTCCATAAGATCGTGCGCTCCCGCCGAGTCGCAGGAAGCATGGCCTGGAGCTGAGTTGGGAGGTGACAATCGCCCAACGAGAGCCGCGATGGAACGCCGAGAGGCGAGCGCCCCCGTCTTTGGGGCGCGCCGCGCCCGCAAGCGCCTGCAGGTGGCGACATCTGCAGGCGTGGCGCGGATCAGTGAGCATGCGTCTCTCGGCGTTCCATTTCCTTATTTTCGTTCGTCATTGCGAGCGCCAGCGAAGCAATCCGGGGTCGGCTGACGGACCTCTTTGTTGTTCTGGATTGCTTCGTCGCTATCGCTCCTCGCAATGACGAAGGCGAGCGTGGAATTTGCTGTTTCACACACCTCGGGCGCGAATCAAAAACGCGCCGCGAGAAGGAGTATGCTTGCGCTGTTTGAAAATTGAATTTTTCGCCACGGGCGGCGGCGCGTTCAACGCAAGGCACATCGCCAGCGAGGAAAGCGTGGGGCCGGTCCGAAGGATTGTCGCTAGCGATTGCTTGTGAGCATTTCCATCGCTCGCTTGAGGCTTTCGCGCATGCGGTTGAACGACACAGAGAGCGATGAAATCTCATCCTTGCCCAGCTTGACGTAGGACTCGACGGTTTCGTCACCCAGGCTGACGGCGTCCGCCATGGCGGTCACTCGCTTCACCGGGGCGATGACCAGATAGTGCAGCAACAGGTTCAGGATCAGGAAGATGATCGCGAAGATAATAACCAGGATGACGAGGAAAGTAATATAGGCGCTGCGAGCGACCGCGAGCGGCACCGCCATGGGCACCGATACGATCTGCGCACCGATGGTGTCGTTGAGCTTCCAGCCGAAGCCGTTAGCCGAGCCGTAGGTTTGGATCAGGACCGGAGGCGCCGCAGCCGCGGTGCTGTGGCAGGTCAGACAGGCCTGGTCGGTGATCGTGACCGGCCGCGCCAGATTGAGCGTCTCGCCGAGCGGCGTGTCGCGTTCCGCCACCAGCTCCGTCCGCTTCGGGTCGTTGATGAACCCGCGAATGATGTCCGCCTCCCAATCCTGCGCCCGGTCGGTCGGATTTGTCGGATCGAGCGCCGGTTCGCGATACGTGTAGCCGGGGAATGCAGCCTGCACGTCCTTGAAATTGGTCTGCGCGGCAAAGGCCGGGACTGTCTCGGCGACGAATTTGCCGTTGTGTTCCATCGGCAGCAGCGGCACGAGATCGTCGGCGGTGTAGCTACGGATCGCATTCGCTGCGGTCATCATGATGCGGGCGTTTTGCAACACCTGGTCGCGCGCGCTGTCGATGAAGACGCTGTGCAAAACCGCAGCGGCGATGCCGAAGCCGATGAGGAAGGCGACCAGAATCGAAAGGTTGAACTTGGCCCGCAGACCCATAATTCCGAACTCCCGGTTCTCGGTGTCTGGCGTTGTTAAACCATTATAAGCGCATCGGCTCTGTTCCAGCAAAGGGCGACGAAGTTCCGCGTTGCCAGCGGCACATAACGTTGCTAGCGTCAACGCGATTCAACCGCTGTAAAGCCTGCCATCGATGGAACTGTGCCCGTGGCCGCGTACCACATTTTCATCTGCTTTTCGTCCAAGGATGAGGCGGTTGCCCGTGAGGTCGTGGAGGCGCTGGAGGCCGACGGCCTGACGTGCTGGATCTCCTTTCGCGACGTTTTGCCCGGGCAGAATTATCAGGAGGCCATCGTTCATGCCCTCGAGGCGGCGAGCGGCATCGTCTTCCTGTTTTCGGAGCACTCGAATAAATCGCTGGAAATCAAGAAGGAGCTGTCGATCGGAGGCAGCATGAACGTGCCGGTGTTTCCGTTGCGGCTCTCCCCGATCGCCCCAAGCGGCGCTTTGCGCTACGAGCTGGCGGTCCGCCAATGGATCGATATTTTCCCGCATCGGCGCTACGCGCTCGCCAGGCTAGCGCAGACGATCAAAAGCGCCCTCGATGGCCCGGGAGCAAACGAGATCGATGTGCCGCTGCGTCCTTCGCCGGCATCCGGCAAACGGTCAACAGCCAAAAGAGCCGCGCCGGCGCCGCGCGCTCCGATTATCGCTTCGGACACCCCGCAGTTCGAGGCGATAAGAGCCTTGCTCGCGCGCCACATCGGCCCGATCGCAAAACTGTTCGTTGAGAAGGCCGCGAGCGAAGCACAATCGTCCGACGAATTCTGCGAGCGACTGGCGACGCACGTGGCCGCGCCGAGCGATCGCACCTCCTTCGTTCAGGCGCTGCGCAAACAGCTTGCGGCAAAGCCATAGCGTGCCATCGCCTCAGCGCATTCCGGTTTTTGACGGCCACAACGACGCGCTGCTGCGGCTGCACCGGCGCGCGGGCGCGGACCCTGTTGCGGCCTTCCTGCAAGGCGAGGACAAGGGCCAGCTCGATCTGCCGAAAGCGCGAGAGGGCGGACTAGCCGGCGGCTTGTTCGCGATCTTCGTTCCCTCGACCGAGAGAAAAAACGGCACGAGCAACGAAGTGCCCGCGCCGGACACGGCCGGCGCTGCCTTGCCGCCCGGCGTCGACATCACCGAGGCGCAGCGCAGCGTGTTCGCCATGGTGTCGCTGCTCTACCGCATCGAAGCGCAGTCGGAGGGCCGCGTTCGCGTTTGCCGCTCCGTCGGCGATATTGAAGTCTGCCTCGACCAGGGCGCATTGGCGGCCGTTCTTCATATCGAAGGCGCGGAAGCGATCGATGCGAATTTCGAAGTTCTGGACGTGTTGCATGCGGCGGGATTGCGCTCGCTCGGGCCGGTCTGGAGCCGGCCCAACGCGTTCGGCCACGGCGTGCCGTTCCGCTGCCCGTCGTCGCCCGATACCGGGCCGGGCCTGACCGATCTCGGCAAGACGCTGGTCGACGCCTGCAACCGGCTGAAGATTCTGATCGACTTGTCGCACCTCAACGAGCGCGGGTTCTGGGACGTTGCCCAAATCAGCACTGCGCCGCTCGTCGCCACCCATTCCAACGCGCACGCGATAAGCCCGCATTCGCGCAATCTCACCGACCGGCAACTCGCCGCAATTCGCGAGAGCGCAGGCCTGGTCGGAGTCAATTTTGCGACCAGCTTCCTGCGCCCGGATGGCGGACGCGACAAGAACACGCCGATCGAACTGATCGTCCAGCACATCGAGCACATGCTCGAATTTTTGGGCGAAGACGGCGTCGGCTTCGGCTCCGATTTCGACGGGGCGCAGATGCCGGCTGAACTCGGCAACGCCGCCGGGCTGCAAAAACTGGTGCAGGCGCTGCGCGAGCGCGGGTTTGGCCTCACGCTGATCGAGAAATTGTGCTTTCGCAATTGGCTGCGCGTGTTGCGGCGGACATGGGAATGAGCCACGAAATCGAAACTTTTTAATAAGCTTATGGCGCAATGGCGCCGCGCGCAAAAACCAGCGCCGCCTTATTGGTTCCGCAAAGCGGAAGCAAACAAAGTATCCGACTTAAAAGCCATGGAGGCCGACATGGCCGCAACACACCCGACTAAAGCTTTCGCCATCGCGTTGCTCACGGCTTTTGTTTTTGTTGCCGCCGTGCCGGCGCAGGCTCAGCAGTCCCCGGCACCTCTGCCACCGGCGCGCATCATCGTCACCGGCGAAGGCAGCGTCACCGTGGAGCCCGATTACGCGGAGATCACCAGCGGGGTGACGGCGCGGGCCAAGACCGCTCAGGAGGCGACCGACGCCAATTCGAAACAGATGGCGGCGCTGAATACGGCGCTGCAGAATGCCGGCATTGCGCAAAACGACATTCAAACACTGCGCTTCTCGGTTGCGCCCGTCTATGGCACGCCGCAGCCGAATAGTGCACCGAAGCTCGTCGGCTATTCCGTTTCCAATCAGGTCAGGGTCAAGGTGCGGCAGATCGCCAAGGTCGGCGCGATTCTCGATGCGCTGATCGCGGCGGGTGCGACCGACGCCGGCAGCGTACAATTTCTGCATTCCGGCGTCTCGAAGGCGCTCGACCAGACCCGGCAGGCCGCGATCGCCGACGCGCAGCGCAAGGCTGCAATCTACGCGCAGGCCGCGGGCCTGAAGCTTGGCGGCGTGGCGTGGATCACCGAGGAGCCGGGCTTTAGCCCGCCGTCGCCGACGGGCGCAATGCGATTTCTATCAGCATCGCCGTCGGTGCCGATCGCCCCCGGCGAGGATACATTGCGCGTGCGGATCACGGTTGGATTCGAAATTGCACGTTAGCGCATCGTGCGCTGGCCGCCCCGACCATGAATTGGCCCGTAGCGCCAGGAAAAGTGACGGACGGTCTCATCAGCGGTGCGCCAAAGCGCTGTGGGCGCCGTGGCGCCGACGTCGGAACGGCTAGCACTTAGCTTCGACTTTGGCGGAAGCCGTCTCTCATCGCTGTTGTTCACCTTTCGCCATCGCCGACACATCTTTGTCGTCCCGGTACGTCGATGCTTCCAGCCGTCTTGGTCGTAGTCGGCAACGCTCGCTTGAACTCGCCGTTACCTTGCCCTGCTTGCAGGGGGAAGATACGCGCTTGCCGCTGTCCGCCTGCCCGCTCAATGTTCACTGGGCTTCGTCGCCGTCAACACCCGCCAGCGATGGAAGAACACGACCTGTCCTTCTTTAACCGATAGCCCGATTCCCGCAGTACGGCCGGCTTCCGCAAGTACTCGGATAATGGTCCGGATCGGCTCGACCCGCGCCGGATCGCTTACGATCGCCAGCCATTCTTCGAGTTCGCGCGTCATATCCCAAGTCGTCGCTCCCAAGCCGCGAAAGCCGGCCCGCTTTGCGCCGGAATCGAGTGCGGATGCCGGCAACATGCGGACGTGGGAAGGGTCGCGCAGCCGCTCGATGGCGTTGTGCAACCGCGATTCCTCGGCGTCCTCCGATGAAATAACGTCGGCGAACACCGCGACGCCGCCCGGACGCAGGACGCGGAACATTTCGTCGATCGCGCGTTGCGGCTCGGCAAAATGATGCAACGCGGCGCGCGTCACGGCGCCGTCGAATACACAATCCGCAAACGGCAGGTGCTCGGCATCGCCGCTTTTGAATTCGACATTGCGCAGACCCGCCTTGGCGCAACGCGCCTTAGTCTTCTCCAGCATCGCTTCGGTTGCGTCGAAGGCGACGATTGAGGCGGCATTCGGCGCCAGCGCTGCGGTCACCACACCCGGCCCGCAGGCGACATCAATCAAACGTCCGCGCGCCGCTTTGCCGAGCGCGGAGCTGAAGCGGGCGCCAACGTCGGCGTCAACCTGCTCCGCCCAAACCTCAAACGTTTGCGCCTGCCGGCCGAATTCGTCGGCGACGCGCTTGAGATGATCCACTCTGGTTGACTCGGTCATTTTCATTGACCCTTTGCCGCCGCCTGGTACGGCTTGAACCCGTACTTTTCGAAAATCGCCAGGGCTTCCGGCGAATGGATGAAGTCGAGCCACGCTCGGCCGGCTTGCGGATGGGCGGCGCCCTTGACCACGGCGCCGGCGTAGACAGCCACCGTATTGTCCGCCGCGGGTATGTCGACGTGACCGATGGGATGGCCGACTTGCTCCTGGAAAATAGCTTCGGAGGTCCAGGTCACCCCCGCATCGGCAAGCCCCTGCATGAGAAACAACGGCGTCTGCCGATGATGGACGTGGGTCAGAATCGTCGTGCCGCTTGCGACCTTGTCCCCATAGACGGCTTTCACCAGCGCTTCGCCGCCCGCTTTGGTCAGCGTGGATTTGATCTGGCGCACGACGCCCTCGAAAGCAGGATTGGGCATGACGAGGCGCACCAACGGCTTGCCCAGGTCGGCCAGCGTCGCGACGTGCGCAGGATTGTCCTTTGCCACCATGATGGTGAGGTTGTTGGTGGCATAGGTCACGGGTTCGCCGGTCAGCATTCCGCCGTCGATCAGCGCACGCACGTTCTTCAGCCCAGCCAGATACGCGTCGGGCTTTGCGACCCAGGTCATATTGCCCGACGTGATCCGGCCGCCCGCCTTCATCTGCTGCAGCAGAAGGCCCGGCGGAATGGTCTCGTAATAGATGCGCCCGCGATATTGCGGGTGGCTCGCTTCGAACGTATGGACCAGTGGACCCATCGCAAAATAATAATTGCCGGCAACGTAGAGCACGAGCGCAGGATCGGTAATGTCGCCGTGAAAATCGGCGAGGCTGTTCACCTCCGGAACCGTAAACTGCAAACCCTTGTCGGTGACATCGCTATTGTCGCCGTGCGACCAGGGCGGAAAAATTTGTTCCTGGTAATGCGGCACCTGCGCGGCGCCGTGCCAACCTGTCTCTTGGGTGCTCGCCGGGGCCGTCAAAAAAACTGCGACGGCGCCCACACCTATCAACAACGGCCACGCAATCCGACGGCAAACTTTCATTGATCTTCCCTCTTTTTGCTCTATCGCACTCGCGCTCTATTTTTTCCCTAGCACTGAAATATCCTTGCCATCCCGGTACGCCGGATGCTTCCAACCGTCCTCGTCGTAATCGGCCATGCATTGCTCGGCGAGCCCAATCATTTGCTTGAACTCCCCGTTGAACTGCGCCTGCTGCAGCGGGAAGATGCGCACCAGCTCGTGGCTGCCCGAATAGTTCATCTCGTAGAGTTCGTGACGGGCGCCGAATTCGCTGCCGATGGCGTCCCAGAGGAGCTTCATGGTCTTGATGCGGTCCTTGTAATTGATGTCGTTCGAGCCGCGCACGTATTTGGCCAGATATTTGTCGATGTCCGGGTTTTTGAAGTCGCGGGCATTGGACGGTAGATAGATCAGGCCGGAAGCCACCACCTTTTCGATGATGTTGCGCACCGCCGGATAGGCCTCGGTCATGAACAGCCGATAGGTGCTCGAGGCGCGCGAATTGGGCAGCACGTAGCCGTTTACCCAGGGTTCCGGATTGTACGCCATGGCGTCGGTAAGCGACCAGAACAGATTGCGCCAGCCGACCACTTCGCCGATCTGCGCCTGCACGCCGCGGAACCCCTCGACGCCGGTGGCGCGCGCGGCCTTGTAGAGGAGGCCGATGAGGAAATCGAGCTTGACCGCAAGGCGCGTGCAGCCCTGCATGGTGAAGCCGTTGAAAAAACCCGATTTCGGATAGAAGTTTTTCAGCCGCTCGACATCGCGGTGAATGAACACGTTTTCCCAGGGGATGAAGGCATTGTCGAACACGAAGATGGCGTCGTTCTCGTCGAAGCGCGAGGACAGCGGATAATCCCACGGCGTGCCGGTGGCCGCGGCGGCGAACTCGTAGGACTGCCGGCAGATGAGCTTGATGCCCGGCGTGTTCATCGGCGCGATGAACATCACCACCATGGCCGGATCGTTGATTTCCTGGCCCATGTTCTGGCCGAGAAAATTGTAATGGGTGAGCGCCGAATTGGTGGCGACCACTTTGGCTCCCGAAACATAAATTCCAGCGTCGGTCTCCTTCTGGATGGTGATGTAGACGTCCTTGACCTGCTCGACCGGCTTGTTGCGGTCGATCGGCGGATTGACCAGCGCGTGATTGAGATAGAGCACGGCCTCCTGCGCGCGCTTGTGCCAGGCCCGCGCGTTATCGGCGAACTTGCCGTAGAAATCGGCATTGGCGCCGAGCGTGTTGAGAAACGCAGCCTTGTAATCGGGGCTGCGCCCGAGCCAGCCATAGGTGATGCGCGCCCAGGCGGCGATGGCGTCGCGCTGCGCCACGACCTCCTCGCTCGAGCGCGCCGCCTTGAAGAATTTCATCGTGTAGCCGCCGGCACCGGTGTCGGTCGGCGCCGTGAGCAAATCCTTGGTTTTGGCGTCGTGCAGGGCATCGTAAAGGAGCGCGATCGAGGCGGCGGCGTTGCGGAAAGCCGGGTGCGCGGTGACGTCCTTGACCCGTTCGCCGTAGATGTAGACCTCACGGCCGTCGCGCAGCGATTCCAGAAATTCGGCGCCGGTGAACGGGCGCTTCTTGCCTTCGAGAATCGCTTCGGGATGCTGTGGCATAGCGGACTCCATGATCAATTTTGCGAGTTCACGCTCTTCTTTCGCGATATAGCGACCAAAGCGCAAGCGCACCGACGATGGCAACGGCAACCGGCGCGCCGCGCACATTTGTCACGGCGAAAACCACCGCGCCGATTGCGGCGCCGAAAAGAAAGCCGATCGCGACCGATAGCACGACCGACAGCCGCGCGCGGACCGCAGCGAACTCGCGGGCTGCGGCGTCGTTGTCCGGTTCGCGCGCCAGCCGGCGCCAGGCGAGGACAAGCGCAGTCGTTTCGATGCCGAGTTGTGTCATGTTCCCGGTCATCACGTTGGTTTGCGGAATACCCTTCATCAATAGGCGCACCAGCACGCTCTGCGCGCCCATCGCCATGGCTGCGAACAGGCCGGCAACGATGCCGTACCAGTCGGCGGCGCCTTCGATCGGCCTGCCGAACAGCAGCATCACCGCGAAGATACCGAGCAGCGCAGTTTCCAGCCCGAGCATCAACGGCAATGTCGTGCGGCCGGTGTCGGGCAGCAACGCGATCAAAGCCGCCGTCAGGGCCGCCGCAATAACAAATGCGACGATGGCGATCAGCTTGCCGGCAATGCCGTAATCGTGGGTCGCGATCTCGGCTCCGGCAATGACGAAACTGCCCGTCACTTGCGCGGCGAACAGTCCGAACAACGCCAGATAGGTGTAGCTGTCCACATAGCCGGCGACGAAGCTGAGCAGCATCGGCACGGATGTCGGCAGCGGTTCATCCCGCGCCGGCGCGACTTCAGTCATGGAGCACCTCCGCAGCCTTGCCTGGATCGGCCGCTACATTTATTTCGCAGCGACGCGCGCTCGTGCAGAATAGGTTCTTGGTTCAACGGAAGCGACTATCGGCGGGGCTCGGCAAAGGCATGACATGATCGTCGGCTTGACGCATGCCGGATCGGCGGTGACGGCGACCCGCGAGCGTGGAGCCAAACGCTCGACGCGCGTTCGCCGTCCTTATCAACGCCGACTGATTTCGCTTATGCGGGCGATGCCCGCCGGCACGCTTCCCACAGACGCGCCGCCGAGGCCGGCATGTCGAGATGCGCGCCGGCGCCGCCGGGGATGGCGTCGGCGACGGCGTTCATCACCGCCGCGATCGCCGCTGTCGTGCCGGCCTCGCCGACACCCTTGACGCCGAGTGGATTGGTGGTCGCCGGCACGTTGTGGAGCGCGTCACGCAACGGCGGCACGTCGTCGGCGCGCGGCATGGCGTAATCCATGAACGAGCCGGTGACCAGCTGTCCGCTGTCGGCATCGTAAACCGTGCGCTCCATCAGCGCCTGTCCCAGCCCCGCGACCACGGCGCCATGGAATTGACCCTCGACTATCTTCGCGTCGAGGGCTCTGCCGCAATCGTCGACGGCCGCGTAGGCCGCGACCGTCATGGCGCCGGTGTCCGGATCGATCTCGACCTCGGCGATGTGCACGCCGTTGGGAAAGGTCTGCGGCGTCTCGGTCGTGGTCTTGGTATCGAGGTCTTCCGCAATCTCCCCGCGCTTCTTCAGCGCGGCAGCATGAGACGCGACATCGAACAGCGATAGGCGGCGATCGGTGCCGACCACCTCGAAATGTCCGGCCTTGTAGGCGATGTCCGCTTCGCCGGTTTCCAGCATTGCGGCGGCTACCGGCTTACCCTTTTCGATGATTGCATCGATGGCCTTCACCAGCGAGTGGCTGACCGTCATCCCCGAACGCGATCCCACGGAGGCGTAGCCCGGAAGCTCGAGCGAAGAATCGCCGTGGCGATGCGGGATCTTCTCGGCCGGAATGCCGAGACGTTCCGCGATCACGCGCGGGAACACCGTAGCGTGGCCCTGGCCGGTATTCTGCACGTTGAGGCTGAGCTGCAATGTGTCGTTGCCGGGAAACGTAAGCAGCGCGGTTTCGGTGGGTGCGCCGCCGGAATGTTCCAGCACGCAACAGATGCCTAAGCCGCGATATTTTCCGCGCTTCTTCGCCTCGCGCCGGCGCTGCCTGAAGCCGTCGTAATCGGCAAGCGCAAGCGCCTTATCGAGGATCGGCTCGAAATCGCCGCTGTCATAGGTCGTTCCAACTGGCGTCTTGTACGGCATGGCCGACTTTTTGATCAGATTGCGCCGGCGCAGCTTGATCGGATCGATGCCGGAAACGCGCGCCGCTTCGTCGACCACGCGTTCGAGCGCATAGCTTGCTTCCGGCCGTCCGGCGCCGCGATAAGGCGCAGTCGGCAGCGTGTTGGTGAAGGCGCATTTGGCGCCGATGTCGATATGCTTGATGTCGTACATGCCGGGCAGGCAGCGGGAAAAGCTCAGCGTGGGGATGGCGGCGCCAATCGAACCGAGGTAGGCGCCAACATTGCAGACATTGCGGATGCGCAACGCCAGGAATTTTCCTTTCTCGTCGAGCGCGAGTTCGACCTCCGAGTGGGTATCACGCGCCTGATTGTCGCTGACGAACGCTTCGGACCGGCTCGACATCCAGTGGATCGGCCGTCCGAATTTTTTTGCACCGACCAAAAGCGCGATGTTTTCCGGGTACGCACCGGTTTTCAGGCCGAACGCGCCGCCGACGTCCTCGGTAATGACGCGCACGCGCTCCTTCGGCAAATTCATGATGCCGAGAATGTTTTCGCGCAGCGTGCCGGCGCTCTGCGAGCAGGCGCGCACAGTGTAGCTGTCGGTCGCCGGATCGTAGCTGGCGGTGGCGCCGCGCGGCTCCATCGAATTGATCACCATGCGCTGATTCATCACCTCGATCCTGGCGACGAACTTGGCCGCGGCGAACAGCGCCTCGACGGCGACGGCGTTGGCGTCGGGATCCGCGGCCGGGCCGGGCCAGTCGACGGCGAGGTTGCCGGGCGCTTGCGGCCATAATTGAGGGGCGCCGTCACGCAGTGCCGCGCGCGCATCGGTCACCGGGGTGGACATCTCATACTCGACCACGACGAGTTCGGCGGCGTCCTGCGCAGCGGCCGCGGTGCTGGCGACCACCATGGCGACCGGCTCGCCGACATGCATGACCCGCTCGGACGCGAGCGCCGGCCGGAATGGCACGACCAGCGCCTTACCGCCGCGGCCAGGGAGCGGCGGATGACGGCCGATGCCGCCGACCCCCGCCAAATCCACAGCCGTCAGCACGCCGACCACGCCGGGCGCTTTCTCCGCGGCGGAAACATCGAGGCTGACAATGCGAGCGAAGGCGTGCGGGGACCGAACGAAATAGGCGTAGGCTTGGTTCGGTAGCGGCGCATCGGCGATATAGCGTCCGTGGCCGCGGACCAGAGCGTTGTCTTCGACGCGGCCGTGGAACGGCGCGTGCTGATCGGTCTTAGATTCGGTCGTAGTGGCGTCCATGCTCGATACCAGCTGCTCTCACCGTGAATTTCGGCGGCTCTTTATAGCGGAAACTCACAAAGGCTCCATGGCCGGATGGTCGCTCGGGACGGCTACGGCGGCTGTCCCTGCTCTGTTCTGCATTCCGCGCCGCAATATTCCTTGAGGGGAAGTTTGCGAGAATAAAATCATTTGATTGCGAGTTAAAAGCGAATAGCTTTCTAGGGTCATGACGAGCCGGACCGGTGCCAACTCCTTACCCACCCAGCGACCGCTCGGCTCCAGTGCGCCCGCAGAGGGTGACGGCGTCGATATTTCGCCGAATGTCTCCGACGAGGTCCTGCACACCACCTGCTACATGTGCGCATGCCGCTGCGGCATCGACGTGTACATCAAAGACGGACTGGTCCGCTACATCCAAGGCAACCGCGACCATCCGGTCAATCGCGGGGTGATCTGCGGCAAAGGCAGCGCCGGCATCATGCAGCATTACAGCCCGGCCCGGCTGCGCAAGCCGCTGTTGCGGGTGGGCGAGCGCGGCGCCGGCAGGTTTCGCGAGATCGAGTGGGACGAAGCGCTGTCGATCGCGACGGAGCGATTGTCGCGCATCCGCAATTCGGATCCCAAGCAATTGGCATTTTTCACCGGCCGCGATCAGTCGCAGTCGCTGACCGGATGGTGGGCCGCGCAATTCGGCACGCTTAATTACGCGGCCCATGGCGGTTTCTGCTCGGTCAACATGGCCACCGCCGGCCTGTACACGATCGGCGGCTCGTTCTGGGAATTCGGCGAGCCCGACTGGGAGCATACCCGCTATTTCATGTTGTTCGGCGTCGCCGAAGACCACGATTCCAATCCGATCAAGATCGGGCTCGGCCGGCTGAAAGCGCGCGGCGTCAAGATCGTCTCGATCAATCCGTGCCGCACCGGATACAACGCCATCGCCGACGAATGGATCGGCATCCGCCCGGGGACCGACGGCCTCCTGGTGCTGTCGATCGTTCATGAGCTGCTCAAAGCGGGGCGCGTCGACCTCGACTATCTGATCCGCTACACAAATGCGCCCGCTCTCGTCATTCGCGAAGCGGACGCCGCCGATGACGGCCTGTTCCTGCGCGACGGAAACGGCGGGCTGCTCGCATGGGATCGCAAAGCGGCACGCGCGACCGCCGCGTCGGCTCCGGGCTGCGAGCCAGCGCTCCACGGCACCTTTAGCGTACAGGGAAGGACCTGCGTGCCGGTCTTCCAGCTTGTCGCCGAACAATATGCGGACGCGCGCTATTCACCCGATACGGTCGCGGGAGAATGCGGCGTCGACGCCGGCAAGATCAAAAAGCTGGCGGCGGAATTGGCGCACGTTGCCTTCGAACAAGCGATCGAGTTGCCGGTTCCATGGACCGACTCGGCGGGACGCCGACACGAAACGATGCGCGGCCGTCCGATCGCGATGCATGCCATGCGCGGAATTTCCGCGCATTCGAACGGGTTTCAAACGTGCCGCGCGATCCACCTGTTGCAGATATTGTTGGGGACGATCGATGTGCCCGGCGGCTTCCGGTTCAAGCCGCCCTATCCCAAGCCGGCGCCGCCGGGCGCCAAACCTACCGGCAAGGACGGCGGACGGCCGAACGTGCCGCTGCCGGGAATGCCGCTCGGCTTCGTCACCGCGCCCGAAGATTTGTTGATCGATGCAGGCGGCAAACCCTTGCGCATCGACAAGGCGTATTCGTGGGAAGCGCCGTTGGCGGCGCATGGCCTGATGCACACCGTCATCCGCAACGCCTGGCGGGGCGATCCGTACCGGATCGACACGCTCTTTTTGTATATGTCGAATGTGGCGTGGAACTCGTCGATGAATACGGCGGGTACGCTCGCTATGCTCACCGACAAGGATGCCGCCGGCGAGTACAAAATTCCTTTCATCATCTACTCGGACGCGTACTTTTCCGAGACCGTCGCCTACAGCGACCTCGTCCTTCCCGATACGACCTATCTCGAGCGCCACGACTGCATCAGCCTGCTCGACCGCCCGATCAGTCAGGCCGACGGGCCGGCCGACGCCATCCGTCATCCGGTCGTGCTTCCGGACCGCGACGTCCGCCCGTTCCAGTCGGTGTTGCTCGACCTCGGCGCCCGCCTTGGCTTGCCGGGCTTCGTCGACGAGTTGGGCCGTGCACGCTATCGCGACTACGCCGATTACATCGTTCATCACCAGCGCGAACCGAAAATCGGTCCACTCGCCGGATGGCGCGGCGACGACGGCAACAGCTTCGGCAAAGGCGATCCGAATCCGGATCAGCTCACGCGCTACATCGCCAACGGAAGCTATTGGCAGCATGAGCTTCGGGACGAACAAAAATATTACAAGATGGCGAATCGCGCTTACTTGGACTTCGCAGTGAGCATGGGTTTTATCAACACAGCGGCGCCGATCGTCTTTCAGATTTACTGCGAACCGTTGCAACGATTCCGCCTTGCGGCGCAGGGCCGCGGATCAATTCTCCCGCCACAAGGCGAGCGCGAGCATCTGGCGCGCTATTTCGATCCGCTGCCGATCTGGTACGCCCCTCTTGCCGATCAGCTCGGCGATGCCGACAGCTACGGGCTGCACGCCATCACGCAGCGCCCGATGCATATGTATCACGCGTGGGGATCGCAGAACGCCTGGCTGCGCCAGATCACCAGTCAGAACCGGCTATTCGTGCATAAAGCCACGGCGGCGCGGCTCGGCATTGCCGATGACGACTGGGTGTGGATCGAGAGCGCGCACGCGCGGGTCAAGGGTCAGGTGCGGCTCGTCGATGGGGTGAATCCGCAACACGGTGTGGACCTGGAACGCCATCGGAAAGCATCGCGGCGCCTGGATGCTGCAGCCGGACGCGCCAGAATTCGAGCGCGCTTTTCTGCTCAATCATGCCATCAGCGAGCTGCTGCCGCCCGACAAGGACGGTTCCCGCCGTCTCAACAGCGATCCGATAACCGGACAGGCCGCATGGTTCGATCTGCGCGTGCGTATAAGGCGATGCGCGGCGGAAGAACGCGGATTCTCGGAACCGCACTTTGCGGCGCTCGTCTCTCCTCCCGGTCTTCCACCTGCGCCGCGCAAGCTCAGTTTCGGCGAGTTGTTTCGGCGCAGCCGCGAGGAGAGCCCATGACCAGCCTGCCGGCCGCAACGGAAAAAAAACTCGGGCTCGTCATCGATCTCGACACGTGCGTCGGCTGCCATGCCTGCGTGACCAGCTGCAAGGAGTGGAACACCGGCGGCCACATGGCGCCGCTGACGGACATCGATCCCTATGGCCCCGCGCCCGATGGGGTTTGGTTCAACCGCGTGCACACTTACGAGCAGGACACCGGGTGCGGCAGCCGCACCGTGCACTTTCCGCGCTCCTGCCTGCATTGCGACGAGCCGGCCTGCGTGACGGTGTGCCCCACGGGCGCATCCTATAAACGCGCCTCCGACGGCATCGTCCTCGTCGATGAGTCAAAATGCATCGGCTGCAAATTGTGCAGCTGGGCCTGCCCCTATGGCGCGCGCGAGTACGACGTGTCCGTCGGCGTGATGAAAAAGTGCACGCTTTGCATCGATCGGATCTACAATGAAAATCTGGCGCAAGCCGATCGCGTTCCGGCCTGCGTCGCGGCCTGCCCAACGGGCGCCCGCCACTTCGGCGATCTTGGCGACACCGCCTCGCCCGTTGCGCGGCTTGTCGCGGAACGCGGCGGCGTCGATCTAATGCCAGAAATGGGATACCGGCCAGTCAACAAATATTTGCCGCCGCGCGGGCGCTCCGCCATTGCAGCAACGACAACGGCGCCCGAGCAGGAACTGGCCGCTGCCGAAGGCGGCTTCTTAAGTTGGATCGACAGGATGCTGTCGCGTTAATTATGCATCCAGCCTTCTCCGTCATCTTCTTCACCACGGCGAGCGGCGCCGGCTACGGCCTCCTCATCATGTTGGCGCTGCTCGCCGCGCTCGGACAGCTCCCGCCCGATTCCCTCCTCGGCCTGTTGGCGCTTGGCGCCGCGCTCACATTGATTACGGCCGGGCTGTTGTCGTCGACACTGCACTTGGGCCGGCCCGAGCGCGCGTGGCGGGCGTTTTCGCAATGGCGCTCGTCGTGGCTCTCGCGCGAGGGCGTTGCCAGCATCGTCACCTACGTTCCGGCCGCTCTCTTCGGCATTGGCTGGGTGTTGTTTGGACGAACCGATGGAGCAGTGGAGCTTGCAGCCATCGCCACCGCGATCTGCGCGGCCGCCACTCTGATCGCCACCGGAATGATCTATGCGTCGCTGAAGCCCATTCCGCAATGGCACAGCAACTATACGGTGCCAGGCTACATCATATACGCATGCATGAGCGGCGCGACGCTCCTTTACGCGCTCGAGCTTCTGTCGGGTCAGCCGGCAAGAAATTGGACCGCACTTGCGGCTTTGGTCGGCGCCGCCGTCGGCTCGATTTGGAAGGCGGCCACCTGGCGGCACAACGACGCGCTCGGCTCTTGCGTGTCGGCAAACAGCGCGACGGGATTGAGCGGCGGCACGATAAGATCGATCGAATGGCCGCACACGGAAGAAAACTACGTCATGAAGGAAATGGGCTACCGGATTGCGCGCAAACATGCGGTCAAGCTGCGCCTGTTCGTTCAAATCTTCGCGTTCGCTATCCCGGTTGTGCTGATCGCAATTGCGCTGTCGTCGGCGCCGCCGACGGCCGCAATCGCCGCGACCATCGCCGTCATCGCCCAGGCCGCCGGATTATTGGTCGAACGCTGGCTGTTCTTTGCCGAGGCCAAGCACGTCGTGACCCTCTATTACGGCAGATAACGGGCAATTTGCATCGGCGCCATGTGCGGAGCCGATCTTGCCCAACTGGTCCGGTTATGCGCACTACACCTTTCGTTTGAGCATGATCTCTTCCAAAAATCGGTTTCCACTTTTTGGGGTCATGCTCTAAGAGGCGCCATCCCGGGAGTGATAATGAAGACCATCGACACTCACACGCACGTGCTTGCCGACGACACGATTAAGCTTCTGCAGAAGGAGATTCCGAGCCTCGGGCTGAAGCTCACGCCGTTCGACGCCGATAACGCCGTGCTCGAAGTCGCCGGCGTGCCGTACCGGCCGTTTCCGCGCGGCGGCCATGACATCGACCGGCGGCTCGCCGACATGGATGCGGCCGAGGTCGACATGCACGTCCTTTCGGCGTCGCCGCAGACCTGGCTATACGGCCAGGAGGCGTCGGTTGGCGCGGCCGCGGCGGCCATCCAGAACGATGGCATCGCGCGGCTGGTGAAGGAAAAGCCCGACCGCTTTTGCCGGCATCGCCACGCTGCCGATGCAGGCGCCGGAAAAAGCCGCCGACGAATTGCGCCGCGCCATGATAAAGCTCGGCCTGCGCGGCGCCATGATCGGCTCAAATGTCGGCGGCAAGAATCTCGACGATCCGAGCTTCGAGCCGCTATGGGCGGCAGCGGCCGAGCTCGACGCCTTTTTCATGATCCATCCCGGCAATGTCGCCGGCGCCGACCGGCTGCGCTCCTATTATCTCAACAACCTGATCGGCAATCCGCTCGACACCACCATCGCCGCGGCCTGCCTGATCTTCGGCGGAGTGCTGGAACGCTATCCGAACTTCAAGCCGGTCATGGTGCACGGCGGCGGGTTCACGCCCTATCAAGGCGGCCGCTGGGTGCACGGCTGGCACGTGCGGCCCGAACCGAAGGTGCACCTGAAGCACTCGCCGGAGAAATATCTCGAGCGTTTCCGTTACGACACCATTCTGTCACTCGAAGGTCTCGCTCGAATTTCTTATCTCCTCGGCCGGCGCCGACCGTGTCTTCCTCGGCAGCGATTATCCCTACGACATGGGCATGATGGATTGCGTGCGGCACGTGCGTTCGCTTGACATTCCGGCGACGGATCGCGATACGATTCTGGGCAGCCATGCCGCATCCATTCTGGCATCTCTGAACAATTAACGAGTCATGTGCGTTTCTGCAGTGCCGGCGGACGGAATTGACGCCGCGCTTATTGAGCCTGAACGGAGCCGATCATGACCAATAGCAACGACAATCCGCAACGCATTTCACGGCGCGTAGCGCCTCGCCGGCACGGCGCTCGCATTCGGCGCGGCCGCCGCCGGCGTCGCGGTCACGCGAGCCGCCGCGCAGCAGAAGATCAGCCAGGCGGATGCGAAATACCAAAGCACCCCGAAAGGGCAGCAAAGCTGCGCCGTTTGCGTGAACTTCCAACCGCCAAACGCCTGCAAATTCGTACAGGGCACGATCAGCCCGAGCGGCTGGTGCCAGCTGTTTGCGCCGAAAACATAAGCAATTTTTGCGGGGCGCACCCCGCGCGCGTCGGCCGCGAGACTCCGCCTGATGCTGCGTCCCGGCACGTTTGCGCTCACTTTGCTGCTTGCGTCTTTGACCGGGCTCGGCCCGATGTCGACGGACATGTACGTGCCGTCGCTGCCCGACATCGGCCGCGCATTGCACGCGCCGACCGCGCAAGTGCAGCTGACTATTTCGAGCTACCTGCGTCGGCTTTGCCACCGGTCAGATTCTTTACGGGCCGATTTCGGACCGCTTCGGCCGCAAGCCGGTGCTGCTGGCGGCGCTCACGCTGTATGGCATCGGCAGTGTGATTTGCGCGGCGACGCAATCGATCGAGGCGCTGATCGCGGCTGCGTGCCGTGCAGGCGCTCGGCGGCGCCGGCGCCATCGTGCTGGCGCGCGCCGTGGTGCGCGATCTTTATTCGGGCGTGCGCGCCGGACGCGAACTCTCGCTGATGGGATCGATCCAGGCGTTCGCGCCGATCATGGCGCCGGTGATCGGCGGCGCGCTGCAGACGGCGTTCGGCTGGCGCGCGAGCTTCATCCTGCTGGTCATCATTGCGCGTGCTGGCGGGCTCGGCCACCGCGCGGCTTCTGCCGGAGACGTTGCACAAACCCACGCCGGGCCCGTTTTCATTCGCCGCGATGGGCCGTCTCTATCGCTCGGTGCTCGAGCATCGCAGCTTTCTGGCGCATCTCGGCATCATGACCACGACCTTCGTCGGGCTCTACGCCTGGGTTTCCGGCGCCTCGATCGTGATCCAGGGCGTGTACGGGCTTTCGCCGCTCGCGTTCGGCCTGACCTATGCGGTCGGCTCGCTGGGATACATGCTGGGCACCAACATCGCGGCGCGCATCGTGATGCGGCTCGGCCTCGATCGCATGATCGGCCTTGGCACCGCGATCATGGCGGCGGGCGGTTTGGCGATGGCGGCGGTGACGGCGCTCGGCATGACCGACGTCGCCTGGCTCGTTCTTGGGATGACGATCTATCTCGCCGGCATGGGGCTTGCCATGCCGCAGACCATGGCGGGGGCGCTCACGCCGTTTCCCGACCGCGCCGGCACCGCTTCGTCGCTGCTAGGTTTTTCGCAGCAATCCTGCGCCGCGATCGCCGCCGCCGCGATCGGCGCGTTTCTCGGCCGCTCCGCCTGGCCGGTCGCCGGCACCATCGCCGCGATGGGATGCCTGGCGTTTTTCATCTGGGCGCTGACACGCCGCGTGCGGTGCGAGGCCCAGTGACTGGACACGGATTGGCACCGCACTTCGCAACAGCGGTGCCGGCTCTAATCACTGCGCCTTGATGCCGGCGAACTTGATCACCTTCGCCCATTTCTCGGTTGCGTCGGCGCACAGTTTGCCGAATTCCGCCGGATTCATCGGCTGAGGCTCGACGCCGAGGCCGACCAGCTTTGCCTTCATGCCTGGATCGGCGATTATGGCGTTGATCTCCTGGTTGAGCCTGTCGATGATGCTGGCTGGCGTGCCCTTTGGCGCGCCCACTCCCAGCCAACCGCTGCCCTCATAGCCAGGCACAAACTCGTCTATCGGGGGAATGTCCGGCAGCGCGCTCATGCGTGCCGCGCTCGTCACCCCAAGCCCGCGCAGCTTTCTGCTGCGCAGATATCCGAGCGCCGCCGCGACCGCCACGAAGGCAACCGGCACCTGTCCACCGAGCACGTCAGGCATGTAGTTCGAGCGATAGGGCACTTGAACCAAATTGAGGCCGGTCATCATCTTGAACAATTCACCGGCGAGATGCGGCGCCGTGCCGACGCCGGCCGTGGCTATGTTGATCTTGCCCGGATTTGCCTTCGCATAGGCGATGAATTCGGGGACCGTCTTGGCCGGAAACGATGGATTGACCGCCAGCACGAAGGGCGTAACGCCAATGAAGGCGACCGGCGCAATGTCGCGGAGAAAGTCGAAAGTCAGGTTAGGGTAGAGCGTCGCGTTGACGGCATTCCCCGAAATTTCCAGGAGCAGCGTGTAGCCGTCCGGCGCGGCTCGAACCACGACCTCGGCGCCGATATTGCCGCCCGCTCCCGGCCGATTCTCGACGACGACCGGCTGGCCGAGCCGTTCCGATAACGGCGGAGCGATCAGGCGCGCGGCGACGTCCGGTGCAAGGCCGGCCGGAAGGTCGACGATGATCTGCACCGGCCGCGTCGGATAGCTTTGCGCGCGCGCCATTCCAGGCAGAATTGGCGCCAGCGCGGCAAAGCTCGCTGTCAGATTGAGAAAGCTGCGGCGTGGAAGCTTCATGGCGATTCCTCCCGAGTCTGAGCGTTTGCCAAGAGCAAGCGCAATAAGCAAGCAAGCGCAATAAGCAAGCGTGGTCGTGATCGCGCCGCGGACACGTCCAGGCTGCTGCGGCCCCGCCGATTATCCCGCGGGATTTCGCAGCGCTCAATCGAGGTTAACTGGTATCATACGCGAAGCACGCCCACTGGGATAACGAGGGGATTGACGTGAAAATCGTTTCCTATCGCCACGGGAGCGAACGCGGCGTCGGCGTCGTGGTCGGCCAAAAGGGCATCGTCGCGCTGGCAAACGCCGCGCCGGAATTGCCCAGCGACCTGCGCAAGATTTTGCAGATCGATCCGACGCTTTCGCGCGTGCGCGCGGCGACGCGCGGAAAATCCGCCGATCTTTCGCTCGACGATGTCGCATTCGACCCGGTGATCCGCGAGCCGCACGCCACCTGGGCCCTCGCGCTCAACTACAAGCTCCACATCGAAGAGACCGGCCTTACCACCTCGCCGGTCTATCCGCAGATTTTCCTGCGCATGCCGATCTGTCAGGTCGGCCATAAAGAGCCGCTGTGGGCGCCGAGCAAAAAAATCGCCGAGGCTTACGACTATGAAGGCGAGCTTGCCGTGATCATCGGCAAACCGGGCCGCTTCATCAAACGCGACGAAGCCTTCGCACACGTGGCCGGCTATTCCTGCTATAACGAGGGCTCGGTGCGCGAGTACCAAGGTCATAATCGACAATTCGGCTTGGGAAAAAATTTCGAGCGCTCCGGCAGCTTCGGGCCGTGGCTGGTGACGCCGGACGAGTTTGGCGATCCCGCCGATCATACGCTGATCACGCGATTGAACGGCATCGAGCGCCAGCGCGCCAAAATCTCCGGCCTGTTGTTCGAGGTGCCGCGGCTGATCGAATATCTGTCCGAAGGCTACACGCTGCAGCCGGGCGACGTCATCGTCAGCGGCTCGCCCGGAGCGTTGCCGTTGCGGCCGGGCGAGCAGCCCGAGAAGCCGGTCGGCCGCGTCATCGTTGCCGGCCAGCTGCACATGCGTCCCGGCGACGTCTGCGAGGTTGAAGTCGACGGGCTTGGCGTGCTGTCCAACCCGGTGATCGAGGACCCGACGCCGCTCCGCTAGAAGCTGCGGCGTAGCGAAATAACCGCATCGCCTCGGTTTTCGGCGTAGTATGATTGCGCGCAGTCCAGGCAAGCGCGATCCCTCACGGGATCAAGTCCGCTGATTGATCGGCCCTAACATGGACCCCGCGAACCGGGGTCCCGGCGGGGGAAATCCAGGTCGATGGACGAGCCAGTCCGCGCAGCGCCTGCCCCCGAGGAGATCCGGGCGCAGGTCGACCGCATGATCGCGAGCAGCGAATTCACCCGCTCGCCGCAACTCGGCGCCCTGCTGCGCTTCCTCGTCGATGCGGTGTTGCAGGGCAAGAGCGACCGCATCAAGGCCTATACGATCGGCGTTGAAGTGCTCCGCCGCGACAGCAAATTCGATCCGCAGGTCGATCCCATCGTCCGCGTCGAGGCAACGCGGCTGCGGCGCACCATCGATCGTTATTATGCCGGGCCGGGAGCCGGCGACGCGATCCGCATCGATATTCCGCGCGGCAGCTACGTGCCGACGTTCAGCCCGCGCGTTATCGCCTCCGCTGCGCCGATGGGAGCGTCCAAGCAGCAATTTTTTGCGCGCTGGAAGCCAGTCCGTCCGTTGTTTGCCGCCGCTGCTGGGCTCGTCATCATCGCCATGATCGTCGCCGTTGCCGTGCTTTATCGGTCCGCACCGGGTCAAAACCCCACGGCATCAGGATCCCAAGCCACGCCGCAGGCAGGGCGCCCGGCGGCTTCGCTGCCGGCGGGCAACGGAATGCCAAATGTTTTCATGCCGTCTTTCGAGGTCCGCGGCACGCCCGGGCCGCGCAGCATTTCCGCCAAATCGCTGCATGACACGCTCAGCGATGCGTTCTCGCATTTCGATCTTGTCAACATTCTGCTTGAGCCCGGCGACGTCCCGCCGACGGGAGCCGAGCCGACAACAGCGGCCAGCGCGAATGCCAAATATCGATTTACCGGCTCGGTCGAATATGGCGACGATGGAGCTGCGCGCCTGCTGTTCGGGCTGCTCGACCTCAGCGACGGCAGCATCGTCTGGTCGCGCGTCTTCGACCGCGTGCCCGCAGACGACAACCAATCGGCGGCCGAAAACAAAATCGTCCGTGTGCTTGCTGGAACGCTGTTGCAGCCGTTCGGCGTGATCTACGCCCACCAGCGCGATAAGGTTTTGGCCGGGACTCCGACCGATCCGCGTTACCGCTGTCTCGTCGTGGTGATCAATTCGTTCGCCAGTTTCGACCCGGCACAGCATGCGCACGGCCGCGATTGCCTCGAACAGTTGACGTCGCACGACCCGAATTTCGCGCTCGGCTTCACCTACCTCGCGGCGATGGATTTGCGCGAGTATCAATATGACGCCGGCGGCGCGCCGCGGCTCGAACACGGCCTCGTCGCCGCACGGCGAGGCGTCGAACTGCAGCCGGAATCCTCGCGCGCCTATGAGATGCTGTTCGTCATCTTGTTTGCGCGCCGCGACCTCGCCGCGGCATTTGATGCGGCAAACAAAGCGATCGCACTCAACAAATACGACATGCGCTCACTCGGCGCGTACGGAGCACGCCTGATCGCGAGCGGCAACGTCGAGCAAGGCCTGGCCATGTTGCAGCAAGCTGGCGACGACGGCACCGTGCGGCCGCCGTTCGAGGAGTTCTTCGTGTTTCTCGGCGACTATCTTCGCGGCGACTTGAAGGACGCTACATTCCACGACGACCAGCTCACCGGGAACAGCTTCCAGCTCGGGCTGATCGCACGCGCGCTGGCCGCCACCGCGAGAGGAGACCGCGGCGCGGCGCGGCGAGCACTGGACCAGCTCGTGGCGCTCAACCCCGCCTGGCGGGACGACCCGCGCGGCACGCTGGCGAATTTTTTCTACGCGCCGGCGGTCATCGATCGACTGGCGCAGGCTCTCGGCGCGGCGGGATTGACCGACCACCATTGAGGTGGCGGCTCGCCACGGCAAAGGATCCGAGGGCGCGATACCGGCCTATCCCATTGATTCTTCGTAATTCCATCCGCAACTTGCACCCATTTAACGGCTAATTTCTTCCGCGGCCGGACGCGATCTGGCATGGTTTCAAACGAAACCATCATCGGGCTTGGGCCCGCAACCTTCATTGGGGGTCCTGTGCCGCTTTCCGTCGCGGAATACCTTCGTCATTTGTCCGTCAGATGTGCGTGCATGGCGCGCGATTGCCACGATCCGGCGATAGCGAAAAAATTGGAGATCATCAGTTTCGAGCTTGTCGAGAAGGCGCAGCATTTGGAGCGCCAGTTCAACATGCCGAACTCATCCGACGATGAGAACGATCCCGACCGGATCGGAATCACATCCGCCGAAGACGACAGCGCCGGATGAGCCGCCGGTCTGTACCGGCGCATCGTTCGGAAGCGGCGCCGCTACGGCTACAACAGTCAATCGACTTGCGCGCCGGACGCCTTGATGATCGGCGCCCACTTCTTGCAGCTCGGCCTTGATGAACTCAGCCGTCGATCTCGGGCGTCGAGCCCGGCGTCGGATCGATGCCCGTCTTTTCCAGGGCGTCGGATACTTTGGGATCGGCCAGCGACTTGTTGATGGCGGCGTTGAGCTTGTCGACGATCGGCTTCGGCGTGCCGGCCGGCGCAAGGATCGCGTTCCACGTGTAGCACTCGTAAGCCCTTCATGCCCTGCTCCTGCAATGTCGGCAGATTTGGCATCGCCGGGATGCGCGTCGCCATTCCGGCGCCGAGCGCGCGAACCTTGCCGGCAAGCGCCAGCGGCATCGCGGTCGGCGTGGCGTCAAACGCCATCGCGATTTGGCCGCCCATCAAGTCGGTGTCCATGGGCGCCGAACCCTTGTAGGGCACGTGCACGATGTCGAGCCCGCCGGCGAGCGATTTGAATTCTTCGCCGCACAGATGCAGGATCGAGCCGACGCCGGAGGAACCGTAGGAGTATTTGCCGGGATTGGCCTTGATCAGCGCGATGAGGCTTTTGACGTCGGTCGCCGGAAGCGAAGGGTTCACCAGCAACAGCGTCGGCGTCACACCGACCCGTCCGATCGGCGCGAAATCGCGGATCGGATCGTAGGGCATGTGGTTGTACAGTCCGGGATTGATGGCGTTCGTGGACACCGTCGCCATCAGCATCGTGTAGCCGTCGGGCGTGGCCTTGGCGACGAAATCGGCGCCGATATTGCCGCCGGCGCCTGCCCGGTCTTCCACGATGATCTGCTGCCCGAGCAGTTCGCCCATCTTCGCGCCCATGATGCGGCCGACGATGTCGGTCGGGCCGCCGGCGGCGAACGGAATGATCATGCGAACCGGTCGCGACGGATAATTGTCCTGCGCCTGCACGCCAGGCCGGCAAGCGCCAATACGGCCGCGGCAATCGCGGCTGCGCCGGCAAGGCCGGCAGCCGAAAATGTTTGTCTCATCGAATTTTCCTCCCGGATTTTTTGCAAGCATATCACTTCGCCGCGCGCTTTACCACCAGCCGCAGGGCTTGGGCGCAACGTCGCTTGCGGAGTATGGTTTAGGCAGCATGCCGGTAGGGGCGCGCCACGCGGCGACGAAGACCGCGGTTTGCGCAGGCTGCGAACGACGGCGGGAAGGGGAGGGTGCCATGACCGACATTGCGGCCACGGAGCCGACATCGCGCATCAGGCGAGCGCGGCGACATGCGCCACGTGGTGGCGCGGCTCGAGCGGCTGCCTTACTGCTCGTGGCATCGGAACATGCGGCTCATCATCTGCACCGCATGGTTCTTCGACGCCTTCGATTCGATCGCCATCGCCTATGTGCTGCCGCCGCTGATCGGCATGTGGCATCTCGACCCGCAGCAGATCGGCTCGCTGATCGGCATCGGCTTCGCCGGCCAGCTCGTCGGCGCCATCGCCTTCGGCTGGATCGCCGAGCGCTGGGGCCGCCGCAGCTCGATGCTGGTGACGCTTGCTGATCTTCACGCTCGGCGCCTTCGCCTGCGCCTTCGCGACGAGCTACGACGATGCTGTTCTGGCTGCGCTTCGTCCAGGGCATCGGCCTCGGCGGCGAAGTGCCGCTGATGGCCGCCTATGTCAACGAATTCGCCAAGGCCAAGGGCCGCGGCCGCTTTTCGCTCTCGATCCAGGTTCTGTTTTCGATCGGCCTGCTGGCGGTGGCGCTCGTCGGCGTCTACGTCGTGCCGCATTGGGGCTGGCAATGGATGTTCATCATCGGCGCCGTGCCGGCGCTGATCGCGATTCCGATGCGCACGATGCTGCCGGAATCGCCGCGCTGGCTCGCCAGCCGGGGCCGCTTTGACGAGGCGGACCGCGCGCTGTCGCGCGGATCGAAGACATCGCCGCGCGCGAAGGCAAGACCGTTCCGCCGCTGCCGGCGGACCTGCCGGTGGTGACCGAGGCGCAGCCGCGCATCGCCGATCTGTTCAAGGGCATCTATCTGCGCCGCACGATCTCGGTGTGGCTTCTGTGGATCGGCGCCTATTTCGTCTCCTATGGCCTCACCGCCTGGATGCCGTCGCTGTTCCGCACCGTCTATCATCTCGAGCATCCAGCAGTCGCTGAATTATGGCTTGATCAACAACGCCGTCGGGCTGTGCGGCGCGTTTCTCGCGCTCTATCTGATCGAGGCCATCGGGCGGCGCCGGATGTTCATCTTCAGCCTCGGCGGATGCTGCGTGTTTCTTCTTTCCTTCGCGTTCCTGCCGCAGCTCAGCGCCGCCGGAACGCTCGCCGTCGCCACCGGCGGGTTCTTCTTTCTCAGCTCCACGTTGCTGTCGCTCGCGACCTACACGGCCGAGATCTATCCGACGCATCTGCGCGCGCTGGGCGGCGGCGTCGCCAGCGCCTGGCAGCGCGGCGCCTCGGTGGTCGGCACCACCGTGGTCGGCTGGGTGCTGCCGCATTACGGCATCAACGCGGTATTCGTCATGTTCGGCCTGTTCGCGCTGATGGGCGCGGTCGTCGCCATCTTCTTCGCGATCGAAACGCGCGCGCAGGTGCTCGAACACTGTATCGCCGGTCGTGTAGGTACGTAGCGCGTCAGCAGAAACTGCGGAGCAAAGAATGACCGCCGACTGCCCACAGCGGCGCCTACGCCGAACTCCCCGGCGTGAAATTGTGGTTCACCGACACCGGCGGCGACGGCGCGCCGATCGTTCTCCTGCACCCGAACACCGGCACCGTCGCGATCTGGGAGCCGCAGATCACAGGCTTCGCGCAGGCCGGCTATCGCGTCATCGCCTTCGACCGCAGAGGCTGGGGCAAGAGCACGCCCGATCCCGCATCCGGCCCGCAGCCGGGCAGCATTGCCGGCGATCTTCACGCTCTCGTCGACTATCTCCAGCTCGAAAAATTTCACCTGCTCGGCGTCGCCGGCGGCGGCTTCGCCGCGCTGGATTATGCGGCGTGGCATCCGGAGCGACTGTGCAGCCTCATCGTCGGCGGCAGCACCGGCGCCATCGAGGATCGACGAAGTCGGCGATTTCATCGCCCGCATCGCCATTCCCGATATCAGGAAGCAGTCGGCGCATTACCGGGAAATCGGCGCCGTCCTATCGGGGCGCCAATCCGGAAGGCACAAGGCGCTGGATCGAGATCGACGAGCATTCGCGTCAGCCCGGCGTGGCCTTTCAGCCGCCGCTGCGCACCCCGAACACGCTCGCCAAGATCGCTACCATTCCGACGCCGACGCTCATCATCGCCGCCGACGCCGATCTGCTGGCGCCGCCGGCTCTGATGCGCTATCTGGGCGGCGCACCTGCAAAATCACGAATGGGCCGTGATCCACGACGCCGGCCACGCCATGGCCTGGGAGCAGCCGGGCGCGTTCAACGACACGGTCCTCGATTTCGTCAGGCGGCACTGAAGGACCGGGAATCTTGGCCGAGCCGGCCCTTCATTTATTCGGATCCAGAGAGGGAACTTTTCAGCATTTTGGCGATTAACCCCCCTTGGAGGGAAAGGTCTGCCACATGGTTGCTGCCGATTAGTCCTTAAGAAGCAGCAAGGCCGGACCGCCGGGGGGTCCCTATGAAAGCGGATGTGAAGGCACGCGCAAGGTCCCGCGAGCCGACGCCTATTGCGAAATCGCCGACCGGAATAGCCGGTCTCGATGAAGTGACCTTTGGCGGATTGCCGGCGGGGCGGCCGACATTGCTGTGCGGCTCCGCGGGCTGCGGCAAGACCCTGTTTGGCATGACATTCCTTTACAGCGGCGCGGTCGAATTCAATGAACCCGGCGTCTTCATGGCGTTCGAGGAGAATCCAAAAGACCTCATCCAGAATGTCCGCTCGCTCAACTACGACATCGAGAAGCTGATCGCCGACAAGATGCTGGTGATCGATCACGTCCACATCGACCGCAATGAAATCGCCGAATCCGGCGAATACGACCTCGAAGGCCTTTTCATCCGGCTCGGCTTTTCGATCGATTCGATAGGCGCAAAGCGCGTCGTCATCGACACCATCGAGACATTGTTCGGCGGTCTTGAAAACCAACAGGTGCTGCGCTCCGAACTGCGCCGGCTGTTCGAGTGGCTCAAGCACAAGGGCGTCACCGCCATCATCACCGGCGAGCGCGGCGAAGGCACGCTGACGCGCTACGGCCTCGAGGAATATGTCGCCGATTGCGTCATCCTGCTCGATAACCGCATCCAGGATCAGCTGTCGATCCGCCGCCTGCGCATCGTCAAATATCGCGGCTCGGCGCATGGCACCAACGAGTACCCGTTCATCATCGACGAGCAAGGCATCACAGTGATGCCGATCACGTCGAGCGGGCTCGCGCATGATGCCTCGACCGAACGGGTTTCGAGCGGCATACCGATCTCGATGCGATGCTCGAGGGCAAGGGCTACTTCAAAGGCTGCAGCATTCTCGTGTCCGGCATGGCGGGCAGCGGCAAAACCACGATCGCGGCGACGTTTGCCGATTCGATCTGCGCATCGGGCGAGCGCTGTGTCTATTTTGCGATGGAAGAATCGCCCCGGCAGATCATCCGCAACATGCGCTCGATCGGGATTGAGCTGCAAAAATGGATCGACAAGGGCTTGCTGAAGTTCTGCGCGCGGCGACCGAGCCTTTACGGGCTTGAGACGCATCTGGCTGCGATGCACCGCGACGTAGGCGATTTCGATCCCGCCGCGGTCGTCGTCGATCCCCTGTCGGCGTTGATGAGTGCCGGCGGCATGGGCGACGTGCATGCGATGGTCCTTCGCCTCGTCGACTTCCTCAAGGCGCGCGGCACCACGGCATTGTTCACCAATCTCGGCATCGGTTCCGCCGAGACCACCACCACTGAAATGCAGATTTCCTCGCTGATGGATACTTGGCTGCTGCTCTACAATCGCGAAGCCAACGGCGAGCATAATCGGCAGTTCTACCTGCTCAAATCGCGCGGCATGGCGCACTCCAACCAGATCCGCGAATTCATCCTGTCCGCCGAGGGCGTCACGCTCCGCGACGTTTACCTGGGAGCGGAAGGTGTGCTGACCGGCTCGGCGCGACTCGTCCAGGAGAACAAGGACAGGGCTGCGCGCCTGCTCCACGAGCGGGAAATGGAACGGCGCGCCCGCGAGCTGGAACGCAAACGGCGCGAGATTGCCGCGCAGATCGAAATCCTGCAGGCCCAGCTCGTCAGCGAGGTGGCGGAGGAGGATCTCGTCAACCGCGAAGGCACCGCGCGCGAGGATCAACTTGCCGTCGACCGCGTTGCCATGGGGACGAGCCGGCACTCCACACAAGCTATAGCCAAAAAGTTGGCCGCCAAGCCGAAGAAACGATGGGAAAGCCAATGATCGAACATGATGGATACAATCTTCGGCTCTACGTGGCGGGACAGACACCGAAATCGATCGCCGCAATCGCAAACCTGAAGAAAATCTGCGAAAAGCACCTTCCCGGCCGCTACGAAATCGAGGTCGTCGATCTGATGAAAGATCCTATGCTCGCCCAGCGCCACCAGATCATCGCCATTCCAACGCTGATCCGCCAATTACCGGAGCCTCTCAAGCGCATCATCGGCGATCTGTCCAACATAGAAAAAGTGCTGGTCGGCCTTGATATCCGGCCGACCTGAACAGGCAGTCCATGTCAGAGTTAGAGCGCAATACCAAGCCATCCACGTTTGAGGATGCCGACGAGACCGTCCGGGCCATCCATCATGGCGACGTCGATGCCATCGTCGTGATGAGAGACCGGGAGACCCCGCAGGTCATCATTCTACAGGGCGCCGACGAACCGTATCGGGTTCTTGTCGAGCACATGAGCGAAGGCGCGTTGACGTTCGGTCCGGACGGCGTCGTCCTCTATGTCAACGGGCGGCTTTCCGAGCTCACAGGCTATCCTGTCGAACAGCTCGTCGACCGCGACGTCGCCACATTGTTCGAAGGCGAGGCTCCCACACTCGCTCCCGACGTCTCGCTTGAGGCCAATCTGCTGCGCAACGATAATACGTCCCTGCCGGTCTCGGTTCAGGCGCGTCCGCTCTCGATCGGCGATGCGATCGCCACGCTGATCACGCTCACCGATCTTTCCGTCCATCGCCGCGCCGAACAGATTGCCGCAGCCGAACGCTTTGCGCGATCCGTTCTCGAACAGGCGACCGACGCCATCATCGTTCTCGCGCCCGACGGCCGTATCACGCATGCGAGCTGGATGGCCGAACAGCTCGCCGAACAGCCGCCGGTCGGCCTCACCTTTTCCGAGGCGTTTCCGCTCGACCCGCAAAGCGAAGCGCAGGCGGGAACCCTGACGCGTCTTTCCGCCGCAAGCCTCGACACGCTGTTGGCGACCAAGCCGTTCCATGGCGTCGAAGTGAAGTTGCGAGGCAACCGCCACGACAAAGAAGCATTCCTGCTCAGCGCCGGGCCGCTTCTCGACGACAGCAAGGTTTCGGTCGGTTCAATCGTGACGCTGACCGACATGACCGAGCGCAAGCGCGCCGAAGAGCAGCAGACCATGCTGGTCGCTGAGCTCAATCACCGCGTCAAAAACATCCTGACCATCGTGCAATCGGTGGCGGCGCAGACCGTCCGCTCATCCGGATCGCCGGCCAATTTCGCCGAGGCATTTACCGGCCGCCTCAAGGCGCTCGCGGTCGCTCATGACATCCTGACGGAAAGCCGCTGGATCGGGATCGGGCTGAACGAACTGCTCACCACCGTGCTCGCGCCCTATCGCGCCCCCGATGAAGGGCGCGTGAAGATCGCAGGGCCGGCGATCTTGCTTCCGGCCCGCGCGGTCGTGCCGTTGTCCATAGCGCTGCACGAACTGACCACGAACGCCGCAAAATACGGTGCGCTGTCGGTGCAGGGCGCCCGCATCGAAATTGACTGGCGGCTGATCGGCGGCAACAGCGGCCGCAAGGTCGAGTTGATCTGGACTGAGCGTGGCGGCCCGACCGTCGCGCGCGAAACTCATTCCGGATTCGGTACCGTGCTGATCGATCGCGTCGTGTCCCACGACCTCGATGGAGCGACCAAGATCGATTTCGATCCAGCCGGCGTCTGCTGCACGATTACCTTTCCGATACAAGACCAAGCCGCGTCGTCCGTCAGGACACCGGGCTCTGGTATTCAATAGCGGACTTTCCAAAGGTGCTTTCGCAAATTCGCCGCAGATCGTTCTCGTCGAACGGCTTGGCGATGCGCGGTGTCGCGCGAAACGCCGCCGGGAAAAGCGTCACGTCATTGTAGCCGGAGGTGAGGATCAGCTTAAGTCCGAGCTTCTTCAGCTCAGGCATAATCTCGAAAATCAGCCGGCCGCGCAGATTAACGTCGAGTAACGCGCCATCGAAGCCGCCTCGAGCGGCGTTCTCCAGCACAGCCTCGACGCTCGCCAACGGCCCGACTATTTCGCAGCCGAAGTCCTGCAGAATTCTCTCAAGCTCAAGAGCGATCAGGCCCTCGTCCTCGGCCACAAGGATGCGCTGGCCGGCCAATGGTTTTTCGGAGTTGCTACTCAATGAACTGTCCCCCAGACGGTATAGCATGCAGAATTCCTCGCACCTCGGCAAGATCAGGACCTTTGAGGTGCACTTGGCCGAAGCCCCATCTTCCCGATACAGGCCGCCGCGGGCTATCATCCGGCACCCGCAGGCGTTACCCCACCAGAGATAATTGGCAACAATGCAAAATGTTCCGATCTACGAAGCTTTGGCTCAGGCCTTTGCCGCCGAGGGCGTCGACACGCATTTCACGCTGATGGGTGACGGCAACATGCATTGGGTTTCGGCCATGCAGCAGCTTCCGGGCATGGTGACATTCTCGGCGCGGCACGAGCACTGCGCGGCTGCCATGGCGATGGGCTATCACCTGGCGACCGGCAAGGTCGGCATCGCCTCGGTCACCTGCGGGCCGGGCTTTACCCAGATCATGACGGCGCTGACCACGGCGGCGCGCGGGCGCATCCCGCTCGTGGTGTTCGCCGGCGAAGCGCCGATTCATGCCAAATGGTACAATCAGGCGGTCGACCAGCCGCCGTTCGCCGCCGCCTGCGATGTGCCCTACATATCCGCGCACAGCCCGCGGCGCATGTATCAATATGTCCGTGAAGCGTTTTATCGCGCGCGCCATGAGCGTCGGCCGGTCGTGCTGGGCGTGCCCTACGACCTGCAGAAAGAGCCGCTGCCGAATATCGGCGCCTACCAGCCCTCCTCCACGGTGATGCCGCACGTCGAACCGCTGCCGCCGCATCCGCGGCAGATCGAACAGCTGGTCGAGAAACTGTCGCGCGCGAAATGCCCGATCGTGCTGGCGGGCCGCGGCGTGCTGACATCCGGCGCGGCCGCCGAAGTCGAGCAGGTCGCCGAGCGGTCCGGAGCGCTCTTGACGACGACGCTGCTGGCTCGCGGCATGTTCGACCACAATCCGTTCTCGCTCGGGGTCTCCGGCGGCTTCGCCCGCGATATCGCGCGCGAGATGGGCGCGAAGGCCGATCTTGTGGTCGCGTTCGGTACCTCGCTCAACTACTACACCGTCGACAACGGCAGCATGTTTCCCAAGGCCGAGATCGTGCAGATCGACATCGAGCCGGCCGGCCTTGCCTACGGCATGAAATCGGGTGACTTGCATATCAATGCCGACGCCAAGCTGGCGGCGGCGGCGATCTTGAACACGCTGCCGCCGGGGGCAAAGACCGCGGCCAACGTCCGCTCCAGCGAACTCGCGCGCCGGATCAAGGAGGAGCCGGCCGACGCCGCCGAATTCGCCGTCGACCGCGGCACGCTCGATCCGCGCCGTGTCATCAAAGAGCTCGACCTCATCATCCCGAAGGACTTCAACTCGGTAAGCGGCTCCGGCCACCAGTCTTACTTCCATTCGGTCATGCGCGGGCGCAAGCCGGAAAACTATCACGCCATCCGCGCCTTCGGCGCCATCGGCAGCGGCATTTCCTACGCCATCGGCGTGGCCGCCGCGCGACGCAACGGACGGGTGGCGCTGTTCGAGGGCGACGGCAGCTTTCTGATGCACATCCAGGAGCTGGAAATGGTGGCGCGGCATCGGCTCAAGCTCTTGTTCGTCATCTTCAACGACGGCGCCTACGGTGCGGAGATCCACAAATTGCGCGCCGACGGCGTCGACAATTCCGGCTCGGTGTTCGGCTACACCGACTTTGCGGCGATCGCCCAAGGGTTTGGCCTGCGCGGCACCACCATCACCGATCTCGACCAATTGCACGGGCTGTTCGACGCCTATCAGGCGCAGGACAAGGCGGAGGTGTGGAACATCCATGTCTCCGATAAGGTCGTGGCGCCGCAGACGCGGCGCGGCATTTCCACCGGCCACGGCGTGAGGTAGGAGCGGCCGCGACGAAAAATTTATGTGTGACGAAAGTCATCATTGCCTGCGCCAGCCGCAGTGAATAGCGTCCGCGGCGCGTATATTTTACCTTTCGCGCAAACAGCAGAAGAAAACTTTTTGGGAGGGGAAGGATGCCGGACAGCAACCAGAAACCTGCAATCTCGCGCCGCGCACTGCTCGCGGGCGCGACCGCGCTCGGCGCGCTGCCGCAGCGGCGAGCATTTGCGCAGACGTCGGAGCCGCTCAAGATCGGATTTCTCACGGTCGATACCGGTCCGCTCGCTGCTGGCGGCAAGCAGCAGGAGGAAGGCGCCGCGTTTTTTCTCAAAGAACGCGGCGGCATGATCGCGGGCCGCAAAGTCGAGCTGATCAAACAGGACACCGCGGGCAATCACTTCGCTGGCAAGGACCAAGACCCAGGAGCTGGTCGAACGCTACAAAGTGCCTGTCATGATCGGTCCGCTGGCGACCAACGAAGCGCTGGCGATGGACGGCTACGTCCGCGAGGCCAAAGTGCCGATCATCACCACGACCTCGGCGGCGACCGTCGACCTGAAGGCGCACCCAGTTAACCCATGGGTGCTGCATGCCTTCGGCACGGCGCCGCAAGTGACCTATCCGCTTGGCGATTATGCGGCCAAGACGCTTGGCTATAAGCGCATGGCGATCGTCGCCGAGGATTTCACCTACGGCTACGAGGGCGCCGGCGGCTTTCAGCTCGCGTTCGAAGCCGCCGGCGGCAAGATCGTGCAGAAGCTCTGGCCGCCGCTCAACGCGCCGGAATACGCCCCGTATCTGGCGCAGATCAAAAGCAACATCGACGGCATCTATATGGGGTTTGCCGGCATCAATCCGCTGCGCTTCCTCAAGCAGTTCAGCGAGTACGGACTGAAGGGCAAACTCGGCGTGCTCGGCAATACCACGAGCACCGACGAGGGCATTCTCAAGCTGATGGGCGACGAGGCGGTCGGCGTTTACACCGCCGGCTGGTACGCCGCGGGACTGGACACGCCGGACAACAAGAAATTCGTCGCCGGCATCGACGATGCCTATCACCACGATCCCGGATTCTACACCGCCGGTCCCTACACGGCGCTGCTCATCATCGAGGAAGCCCTCAAATCAACCGCCGGCAACACCGCCGACGCAGCGGCGTTCCTCAAGGCGATGCATCAAGTCCGCCTGACGCGCGGGCCGATCGGACCGGTGCGGCTCGACGATTATGGCACGCCGATCCTCGACATCTACATCCGCAAAGTGGCGCGCACGAACGGCAAGCTGGTCAACACCATTCTCAGGACCTATCCGCAGGTCGGCCAGTTCTGGACCTACAATCCGGCGCAATTCGTCAAGCAGCCGCCGTTCTCGCGCGATTACCCGCCGAGCAAATATCTCGAATAGCGCCGGCTGCCTGCAAATCGTATTTACGCCGCGCTCGCGTATTTGGGGTCGCGGTCGAGCAGTTCGATCGATACGCCCTCGGGCGCACGGATGAAGCAGACGCGCACGCCCGGCCGCACCGTCGTCGGCTCGCGGGTGAATTCGACGCCCTTGGCTTTGAGATCGGCCGCGATCGCGTCGATGCCGCTGACCGAAAGTCCGAAGTGATCGAGGCCGCGGTAGGGGATGGCCGGCGCCGCGTTGGTGCCGTCGCCGTCCGCCACCGGCGCGATGAAGACGTTGGCGCCGCCGAGTTTCAGATCGATGCGCGGCTTGCCCTGCTGCATGGTGCGGACGACCTCGGCGCCGAGCATCTTCTCGAACCACTGCGCCATGCCTTCCGGATTGGCGGTGCGCAGATGAATGTGGTCCCAAGTGATTTTGGCCATGAGCCTTCTCCTTGTGTTTTCGATTTACCTTTTATGTGAATGCGTTCGCGAATCCTCACACCTTGATCTTCTCGTCCGCCGCCACGCGCCCGACGGCGGGCCGCTTGAGCATGCGGTCCTTGAATGCGGTGTAGTTCTTCAGCTCGCCCATCGGCAATTCGCGGCGCGCGCCCCAGGCGTAGAAGACGAACCCGTAAGGATCGAGCACCGAGTAGCGATCGGAGAACCATTCACGGTTCGCAAGCATGCCGTCGATTTGCTTCAGATAGCCGTGGAAAGTCTTCAGGCCGGCTTCCTTGATGCCCGGAAACGCGGTGGTATCGGCCGTATAGCGTTCGGGACGGCCGACATGGGCGTGCGCCGGATGCACGCTCGAAGCAAAGAAACCGATGAGAGACAGCGCCTTTGCGTCGGCGAGCGCATCCTTGGGCCAGAGATCGAACCTTTTGCCGAGATAGGGCAGAATGGCGGTGTTCTCGGTGAGCGGCTCGCCATCGTCGAGGCGCAACGCCGGAACCCGCCCGAGCGGATGGATTTTGAGGTACGCGTCGGTGCGCTGCTCGCCGCCCGCAAGGTCGACCTTCTTTCCCTCATACTTCTCGCCGCTCTCCTCGAGCACAATGTGCGCCGCCATCGAACAGGCGCCTGGAGCATAATAAAGCGTCAACATGAGCGAAACCTCCCTGACCTCGTCCGTCACATCGATCCCGGCCGCAAAATGCGGGAGCGGAACACGTCTGCATGAAATTATAATGGATGCAAGCGGCGGGAATCATCGGCAAATTCCCGGCGCGCGCAGCAGATTAGACAACGGTGTTGACTCCGCACTGTAACCGCTGCGGAATAAGCCCAGGGAAGGAACACATGATCAAGAAATTCCATGTCCTATATGTCGGCCAGATCGAGCTCGACAATGTCGGCTTAAGCGGCACGCCGGCCAACGACCGGCGCTATTCCGACGAGCGGCTGCGCGAGGCCTTCTTCACCGCGCGCGACGTGGCGCAGCTCATGGACGAGCTCGGCTTCGACGTGCTGTGGACCGCCGAGCATCATTTCCAGCGCGAGGGCTACGAGGTCTTTCCCAACCTGATCCAGCTCGGGCTGTGGCTCGCCACCCAAACCAAGCGGCTGAAGTTTGGCTGCGCCTTCAACGTGCTGCCGATGTGGCATCCCGATCCGCCTGGCCGAAGACTACGCCATGGCCGACATCGTCACCGACGGCCGCGTGATCATGGGCGTCGGCCGCGGCTATCACACCCGCGAGGTCGAAACCTTCGGCGCGCCGCTGCTCGACGCCGACAAGAACCGCGAATTCTTCGAGGAACAGCTGCAGCTCTTGCTGACCTGCTTCAACGAGCAATCGTTTCACCACAAGGGCAAATACTACGAGTGTCCGCCGCCAGTGGATTATCGCGGCTACAAGCTCACCGACATCACGATGGTGCCGCGGCCGAAGCATCTGCCGGTGGAAATCTGGATGCCGATCGCCAGCGGCAAGACCATCGAGATGATGGCGCGATACGGGCTCAAAGCGATGGTGACGCTCAACGGCGAGAAAATCCTCGACGATGTGGTGCGCGCCTTTCACGCCGCATGCAACAAATATGGCCGGCCGAACAAGCTCGGCGAGGACGTGATCTGGGGCGCCGGCGTCTATCTGGCCGACAGCCGCGACGAGGCGATCCGCCGGCTCGAGCCGGCGCACGACGAACGCTTCAAATGGTTCGCGCCGTTCGGCTTCGTGCGCTATGCCGACGAGCAGGGCCGCACCTGGGGCTCGCCCGGCGCGCCGACGAGTGTGCCCAAGCTCATCGATGGCGTGAAGCAGAAAGCGTGGTTCTGCGGTCCGCCCAAGGACGTAATCGACGGCATCAAGTCGGTGGAGGCGAAATATCCTGGCCTGGAACATTTCATGATCCATTGGGCCGAAGGACTCTCGCCCAAGGAATTCAAGGAGCAGCTGCGCTGGTTCGCCAAGGACGTGATGCCGGCGTTGCGATCGTAGAACGCGACAGATCGATCAGCCTTTCGCCGGCTTTCTTTTTGTGCCTAAGAGGCCGCGCGGAAAGAACAGCACGACGAACATGAAAATCAGCCCGATGAACGACATCCAGTTCACCGTCATCGATGAGATGTAGTCCTGCAGCATGACGAACACGGCGGCGCCGACCAGCGGGCCCCAGAACGTGCGCATGCCGCCGATTACCGTCATCACCACGAAATACCCCGACAGCGAATAATGCAGCGTCATCGGATCGGCGAAGTTGTTGAGCAGCGCGTAGAGCGTGCCGGCGAGCGCGGTGAAGAAGCAAGAGATCGAGAACGACAGCCAGATATGCCGCTCGACCGGAATGCCCAAAAAGCGCGCGCGGCGCTCGTTCTCGCGGATCGCGATCAGCGTGCGGCCGAAGGGCGAGCGCAGCAGCAGGCCCATCAAGGCCACAGCAACGGCAAAGACGGCGAGCAGAAAAAAATAAAACGTCGCCCCGCCTGTCGTGATGTCGAGCGTGAGCGGACCAAAGCGCGATCGGCGCGCGCTGGAAATCGCGCAAGCCGTCGAAACCGCCGGTGAAGCTGTTCCAGCTATAGGCGAGATAGTACCAGAGCTGCCCGAAGGCGATCGTGCACATCGCGAAATAGACGCCGCGCCGGCGCACGATGAGAAGGCCGAACAGCGTGCCAGCCACGCCGCCGAGGAGCGTGCCGGCGAGCATGGCGAGCGGCGTCGAGTGCACGAGATAGCGCAGCGTGAGTCCGGCCCCGTAGGCGCCAAGCCCGAAATAGGCCGCGTGCCCAAAGCTCAACACGCCGGTAAATCCCAAGCAGCAGGTTGAGCGCCATCGCCGCCAGGCCGAACACCAGGACGCGCCCGGCGAGCGCCGTATAGCCGCCAAGGAGCGGCAGCCAGAACGGCACGGTAATCAGAACAATCCAGATGCCGGCGAGGATGAGCATGATCGCGCCCAATCGGGCGCCGCGCTTCGACCGAGGGGAGCGCGATGCTCACGACAGCATTCCCTCCTCGCCCATCAGCCCGCGCGGCCGGATGAGAAGCACCGCATCATGATTCCGTAGATCACCGCCTCGCTCGCCGACGGATAGAACACTGTGGTCAGCGCCGCGGCCATCCCGATCAGCAGCCCGCCGAACAGCGTGCCGATCAGGCTGCCGACGCCGCCGACGATGATGGCGATGAAGCTCGGCATCAACAGGTCGTCGCCCATATTGGGATTGAGCCCGATCTGCCCGGCGGCGAGCACGCCGCTTAAGCCCGCCAACAGGCAACCCAGGGCAAAATTGAAAGTCCGCAGATTGCGCACGTTGACGCCCAGAGTCGCTACCGTTTCGAGATCGAGCGTTCCGGCGCGAATACGCAGACCCGATGCGGGAGCGGCGCAGGAAAGTGAACAGCCCGATCACCGCCACGATGACGACCGTCACCATGAACACGCGATACCAGGTGATGAAGAACAGGCTCGGCGTGATCGGTTGCGCCAAAACGGCGGGCAGGCCCATCGGCAGGCCGTTCGGGCCCCAGATATAGCGCGCCGAGTCCTGCATCACGAAGGCAAGGCCGAAGGTGAAGAGCAGGCTATAGACCGGATCGCGGTTGTAGATGCGGCGGAGCATCAGCCGCTCGACGAAGACGCCGATCAGGGCCGTGAGCAGCGGCGAGACCAACAGCGCGCCCCAATAGCCAAGCGTCGGCGACAGCGTGAACGCCAGGTAGCCGCCCAGCGCCAGGAAATTGCCGTGCGCAAAGTTGATGACGTTCGACAGATTGAGGATGAGCGACAGACCGAGCGCCATCAGCACATAAAAAGCGCCGATGATCAGCCCATTGGTCACGTTGAACAGTATGAGCTGCGTCATCGGCGCCTCTGCGTATCACCCGTCATTGCGCGCGAAGTGAAACGATCCAGTGATGCAGTGAAGTTCTGGATCGCTTCGTCGCTTGGCTTCTCGCAATGACGGGAAAGTGGGCCTCGTTGCAGGCTACAGCAGATCAGCTCGGTTCCACCATCTTGCATCCGGTTCTGCAACCGAGCCGGCGGCCTGTTCGCCGGAGACGAGATTGGCAACGGTGAATACGTCGTCCGGGTTTCCCTTCGGCGGATGCACTTCGTCCGACGAAGATATTGGGCATCAGTTCGTGGTCGCCCTTGCGATAACGCACCTTGCCGGGCTGCAGCGCCACATCCGGCGGCAGTTCGAGATCTTCCAGCGCCAGCGCGAGTTTCGGACCTTCGAGCGACTTTCGCCTTCTCGGCCGCGAGGCGCACCGAATGCACCGACACGTAACCGAACCAATCGCGCGCGGTCGGCGTCTTTTGCGTCGCGGCGCGGAAGTCGGCGACAAATTTCACGACTTCGGGCACGTTGGGCTGATTCCACCACCACTCCATGTCCCACCAGCCGGCTTGCGCCTCCGGGGGACATCCCTTGATGCTTTCCAGCTCGAACAGCGCGCCGCCGAGCGCCATTTCGTTCTGCATGCCGAACTGGGTGAATTGCTTCATGCAATTGATCTGCGTGAGCCCGCCCATGTTGTTGAGCAGAACGTTGGGCTTGTAGGCCTTGGCCTTGATCAAGGTAGCGGAGAAGTCGGTGTTGTTGATCGGCAGCATGTCGCCCTCGTAGGTGCCGCCGAGCTTGGTCAGCGCCTTGATGAACGCTTCCTGCAGGGTATGGCCGTAGGCATAGTCGGGCGTGATGAAGAACCATTTCTTGCCGAACTTCTTCACCAATTCGGGCGTGACCGCCTCGGCGTCCATGGTGGTGGTGTTGCAGACGCGGAATACGTTCCATTTGCAATTGGTGCCGGTGATCGGATCGGTATGGCCGCCGGGCACGATATGGAAAACCTTCTTTTCGAAGGTCACCTGCGACATGGCGTAGGCGATGCCGGAATTCACGTCGCCGAGGATCACGTTGACCTGATCGCGGTCGATCAGCTTGCGCGTCTTCTGCACGCCGGTGCCGACGTCGTTGGCCGAGTCCTCGACCAGGAGCTGGACCTGTCGGCCGAGAATGCCGCCTTTCTTGTTGATTTCGGCCACGGCGTATTTGGCGCCGTCGACTTCGCTTTGCGCCAGCGCCGACAGCACGCCGGTCAGCGGATTGACCATGCCGATTTTGACCGGCTCGTCGCCGAGCGCGCGACGACGTACGGCGCGCCGATGACTTGGCTGGCGCCGAGCGCAATGCCGGCCTTGAGAATTGTGCGGCGGCCTACTGGCGTGGTGATGTTTGGACATTGTTCGAAACCTCCCTGGTGGCATCCTATGCGAGGGTTTGCCCCCCGGCCGAATTAAGCTTTGCACGTGTGCGCGCTTGATGCCCGGCACAGCGGGCACGCTCGTCCCCCGAGCCGCTGGCGCTGCGCGCAAGCTTACAACATCTTCTGCCCCCGCTTTTGGCGCGGTCAAGGAAAAGCTAGGCTGCGGATGCTGCGCGAATGTCCGCCTTGCGTTTCATGAGTGGCCAAGATCGGGCACGTCGCCGGTCATGGGCATCCGACGCGTGCTTAGGATGGCGGCGATGCCCATCGCTCCCACGCTTGCGGCCCACGGTGCCCAAATTCCCGCCATCGGCTTTGGCACTTCCGGGCCTGGGCTACGTCCGCGCCGAGCATGTGGCCGCGGCGCTGAAAGCCGGCTATCGCCATATCGATACTGCCCGAAAATACGGCACCGAACCTGCCGTCGGCGAAGGCATCCGCGCCTCGGGCATCCCACGCTCGCGAGATCTTCGTTTGCACGAAAGTTTCGCACGAAAACCTGCATGCCGACGATTTCGCTCGCTCGGTCGACGAAAGCCTCGAAGGCGCTCGGCGTGGATTACGTCGACCTTCTGCTCGTGCATTGGCCGGAGAAAAACACGCCGCTTGCGGAAACCATGGGCGCGCTCGCCAAAGCGAAGCGGGCAGGGCCTCACCCGCCATGTCGGCGTCGCCAATTTCAACATCGCGATGCTCGACGACGGCGATCCGCGCTTTGCCCGGAGCCGCTGGTGACCCTGCAGGCCGAATGTCATCCCTATCTCGACCAGTCGAAGGTGATCGCAGCCTGCCGCGAGCGCGGCCTGGTGCTGACCGCCTATTGCCCGCTGGCGCGCGGCCGCCTTAAGGGCGATCCGGTGCTTTCCGGCGTGGGATCGCCGACTTCGGCAAAGACCCTGCGCAAGTCGCGTTGCGCTGGCTGATGCAACAGGACATCATCGCCGCCATCCCGCGTTCGTCGAACGCCGCGCGCATCGCCGAAAATATCGACGTGTTCGATTTCGAACTTGCCGACGACGACATGCGCCGGATCGGCGCACTGGCGCGCCCCGACGGCCGCATCGCCAATCCCACGGGCCGTGCGCCGGTATGGGATGTGTAATGTCTCAGACCGGCGCATTCATTCCTCGTCATGCCCGGCCTTGCGCCGGGCATCCACGTCTTTGGACGAGAAGACAGACGTGGATGATCGTGACACGCACGGCCATGGCGGTCAGAGTATGGATGTTCATGGGAGCCTGAAATGTCCAAAGCGCCAAAATACTTCATGTACTTCCCCGGCAATTACCGCTGGTCGGCGGCATTCGTGAACATGCTGGGCACGGCGCCGTTCGGCGGCGTCGACATCAGCGAACTGCATGCAATCGGCCGCCTGCTCGAAGGCAAGAGCGGCGAGGACGACGAGGCGTGGTTCGACGCTTGCGTCAAGGTCGCCGACACCGTGCGCGGCCACGCCGAGAAATTCCGCGCCGAGCGGTCATCCCGCATGTCGGCCGCTTCGTTCTATCTGCGCGCCTGTCACTATTATCAGATGGGCGAGCGCTTTCCGCACGCCGAAGGATGCGCGCGCGCTCGATGCCTATCGCACGGCCGTCGATTGCTTTCACCAGTTCGTCGCGCTTTCCGGCTCAGTAAGATCGAAATCGTCGACGTGCCGTTCGAAGGCAAAAAGCTTGCCGGGCTATTTCGTGCCGGCGCAGAACGCAAAATCCGCGCGTCCGCCCTGCATGGTGTTCTTCGACGGCCTCGACATCACCAAGGAAATCCAGTTTCTGCGCGGCGTGCCCGATCTCGTCCGCCGCGGCATTTCGGTGCTGGTGATGGACGGACCCGGCACCGGCGAGGCGATCCGCTTTCGCGGCATGCCGCTGCGCCACGATTACGAAAAAGCCGGCAGCGCCTGCATCGATTATCTGGAACAGCGCGCCGACGTCGACCCGAAGCGGATCGGCATTATCGCCATCAGCCTCGGCGGCTACTACGCGCCGCGTTGCGCATCGCTCGAGCCGCGCTTTGCCGCCTGCATCGCCTGGGGCGCGATCTGGGACTATTACGGCACCTGGAAGAAACGTATCGATGCCGGCTTCAAGGCGTCGATGTCGGTGCCCGGCCATCACATCATGTGGATCCTCGGCGTCGATACGCTCGATGCGGCGCTTAAAGAAGCTCGAACCGTTCCGGCTCGACGGCGTGGTGCAGAAGATGCGCTGCCCGTTCCTGGTCGTGCATGGCGAGGACGACGAGCAAATAGCGCTCAAGGACGCGCAGGCGCTCTATGACGCCAGCGGCTCGGCCGACAAGACGCTGCGCGTGTTCACCGCCGAGGAAGGCGGCGCGCAGCACTGCCAGCGCGACTATCTCTCGCTCGGCACCGCCATCATGTGGAATTGGCTGGAAGACAAATTGCTGCGGGCGTGATCAACGCTGCGTCGGCGTCGCATGCCCGTGGAGATGATCGTGCTCGTGGTCATCATGATCGTGGTGATGGTGATCACCGTGATGGTGATGCATGATCATGATCATGCGTGTGCTCATGATCATCGATCGTGATGATGCAGCCGCTGACGCGGGCGCGGACCGCGCGGATCCTCGTTGAACACCAGCGATTTGATGGTCACCGGCACAGTGTATGACGGCATGCGGATGCGGCCGAGATCGATATAGTCGAAATCCCATAACACCACGCCGTCGATAACCAGCAAGCTCGCTGTCGACGTTGAGTTCGTCACGCAGGATATGGCCGAGCGTTTGCGCCACGTCGCCGTCGAGCATGATGAAAACCGGCTCTTTCTTGGCGATCCGGTCGGCTAGCCCGTGCTTGATGCCTTCGGCGAAAGCCAACAGCCGCTCGTGGGCCGGCATGCCGGTCCAGCGCAAGCGCGAGCGCGATCTCGCGGTCGCCGGCTTGCAGATCGAACGCCACGATGTGGTTGCGATGGCGTCTGCCAGTTTTTGCGAATCGATGCTCTCGCCGCACTCGAACGGCGGCTGCAGCACCTGCAGATTGCGGCGTGGCAACAACGTGCCAGGCGCTGAGATGTAGCTGGTATTGCCGGAGAGTTGCACCGAGTATTCGGAGGCGCCGAGCGCCGTGGCACGAATGCATTCGCCGGCCGGCAGCACCGGCCAGGGGAATGCGCCCGCCTCGATGCGCGCGCGGATGGCGCGGCCGAGGAGCGGACCCATGTCGCCGAAATCGCGGTCTTCGCGCTGATAGATGTATTCGCCGACGCCGCCAGAGAACATGATGCCGTCGATGCGGCCGAGATCGGCGATCGGATCGGTCAGATAAAGATGCTCGACATCATGCGGCATGGCCGGACGTCGCGACGGCGGCGACCAACGTATCGGCCATGATTTCGGCGACTTTCTGCATGTCGGCGGGATCGATCGACGTCGCCGCGATTCCAGGAAAACCCCGCCCGCTTGGCGTGATATTTCCCCGCCGGATCGAGACGCACGATCTTGCCGTTCTCCACCACTTGCAGGCGGCCGCCGATATGCACGGCCGCCGTCGCGATCACCTTGCCCTTCTCGACCAGACCGAGCTTGGTGGTGCCGCCGCCGATGTCGATGTTGAGGATGCGCTTGTTTTCGTCGCTGGAGACGCGCGCGGCGCCGGAGCCGTAGGCCGCCAGCATCGATTCCATGTGATGGCCGGCGGTGGCGGTGACGAATTCGCCGCCCTGTTCGGAGAGGATCGCAGCGATGCCCTGCGCGTTCTCGCGCCGCAGTGCCTCGCCGGTGAGAATGACCACGCCGGTATCGATCTGATCGGGATGCAGATTGGCGCCGTTATAGGCGTCGTCGATGATGGCGCCGAGTTTTTCATCGTCGATGCGCTCCTCGCTCTGGTACGGCGTGAGCGCAACCGGCGACTGGAACAAGGTCTCGCGCGAGACGACGTAATAGCGGCTGGTCAAATCCTCCGCGAGGCGGCGCAGGTGAACGCGCGAGAAAATGACCTGCGTTCCCGAGGAGCCGATGTCGATGCCGACCGTGGTCAGCGAGACGTTGTCCTGGCGCCAGAGCGGATTGTCCTCCAGTGGCACCTCGTCGTTTTCGAAATCGTAGTCGTGGTCATGATCGTGATCGGAATACTCGTCGTGCTCATGCACGATGTTCTGACCGTAAAGGTGGTCGGCGAGCGTGTGGCCCTCCGGCTTGTTGTCTTTTTTGTCTTCGGCGTCCGACATTCCTTGTTCCCTGGTCTCGCTCGCGGCGTCGTGGGCTTTATTCCAGTGCGGGCGGCGCGGGTCAACCTAACTGCGTCGGCGCGACCGCCAAAGATGATGACTTTACGGTTTCGACTATGGCCGCCCATGACCACCCGATAACAGACTTGTAACGATCGCCTTTGATATGCGTCAATGAACGCGCGGCGATGGTGGGGCGTCGAGTTGGAGATCGACCATGAATGTGAACGGTTTGACCACGCTGCCGAGCGCGCACGGCGCCAAGGAAACCATCGACCGCCTTGAATTGGAAGTTAAATCCAAGGGCATGACGGTATTTGCGCGTGTCGATCATGCGGCCGGCGCGAAGGAAGCCGGAATGCCGCTGCGGCCGACCGAGCTTCTGATCTTCGGCAGCGCCAAGGCCGGCACCCCGCTGATGCAGGCCGATCAGACCATGGGCATCGATTTGCCGTTGAAGGCGCTAGCCTGGGAGGATCAGGATCGAAAAGTCTGGCTGTCGTACAATGAGCCGACCTGGCTCGCCGGCCGCCATGGCTTGGACGGGAAGTTCAGCGAAATTACCCAACGCATGGCGGCGGCGCTTGCCGCGGTATCGAAAGCTGCAGCTGCGTGAAAATCACCCCCTCGGGGAGCGTGCCGCACCACAACAGCACCCAGGCATGCATCGCCTCGCTGCCCTGCAGCCGCGCCGCTTCGGTCCGCGGCGCCGAACGCGTCGAGCGCGATCTACGCTTCGTCGGAAAACGGCGCGGTCACCCGCGGCTGCTCGGCGATCCGCGCGATGCTCATGTGGTAGCTGAAGCCGACCTCGCAGGGCTCGACGAAGCCCGACACCGGCGCGGCAGTACGAAAGTGCGGCGTCGCCGCCAGCGGCAAGTGACCTTCGCCGCACAACAGTCCGGACGTGGCGTCGAGCCCGATCCAACCCGCGCCCGGCAGATAGACCTCGGCCCAGGCATGCAGGTCGGTGAAGTCCTCCGTAGCGCCGGCTGCGCCCTCGAGCGGTTTCACGTCCGGCCGCAATTGGATCAAATAGCCAGAGACGAAGCGCGCCGGCAGGCCGATGTGACGGAGGATTTGCACCAACAGCCAAGCGGTATCGCGGCACGAACCGGCGCTGGAAGCAAGCGTCTCCTCGGTCGTCTGCACGCCCGGTCTCATGCGAGAGACGTAGCGGATTTCTTGCTGCAGACAATGATTGAGTTCGACCAGAAAAACGACGGTGTTGCGCTTCTCGCGCGCAATCGTATGCAGAAATTCGGCGAGGCGCGGCCCGGCCGGCTCCGGCTTGGCGTAAGCCGCAAGGTCCTCGTGCAATTCGCCCGGAAACTCGAACGGCCAAGTTTCCGCATACGGTTCGACGAAAAAATCGAACGGATTGATCACTTTCATGTCGGCGATCAGATCGACGTCGATCGAAAGCTCTTTTGTCTTCTCCGAAAAAACGTAGCGCGCGAGCCAATTGCCGTTTGGATCCTGCTGCCAGTTCACGAAGTGCTGCGCCGGCTTCGCCGCAAGTGCGTAGCGCGCAATGCGGGTGCGGCAGTGCGGGCCGGGGCGAAGCCGCACCACCTGCGGTCCCAGGCGGACCGCCCGGTCGTAGGTGTAGCGTGTTGAGTGATGAAGCCCGACGAGGATTGACATGCCGTTACACGCAAGCGGGCCGTTTGCCCCGACAACCGATCAATTTCCATGCAATTTTCGGACCGTAGTCAATCGATTCCGGCACATCTCCGGCACATCGGCCGACTTTGGCGGCGGCGCCTCCGGTGCTAGTCTGGCGGCAAGTGCGCGCAACGAATGCACCGGCAGCCAAGCGCCGCGATAAGACGCGAGGGAGGATTCGATGAAACAATTGATCAAGCAGTACCTCGATCAAGGCATATCGCGCCGCCGGCTCGTATCCGGGTTGAGCGCCTTTGGCATGAGCACCGTTGCGGCTAAGGCGGTGGCGCAAAATCTCGCACCGCTCGGCCAAGGCGCCGGCCCGGCCGCGAGTCCAGCGGGCGCACCCGCGGCGATCCGCGAAATCGAGGGCAATGGCGGCAAGCTGTTCGTGGAGCAGCTCAAGTCAGCCGGGGTCGAGTACATTTTCTTCAATCCGTCGACCGGCGACCATCCGATATTCGATGCGCTCGTTGATGTCCCCGAGATCAAGATCATCAAGGGCATTCAGGAAGGTGCCGTCACCGCCATGGCCGACGGCTATGCGCGCGCCTCGGGGCGCACCGGCGTTGTCGTCGTGGCCAATATCGGCCTGCCGAACGCGATGACGCAGATGGTCAATACGTTCAAGGATCAGATTCCGATGCTGGTTGCTGTCGCCTCGATCGGTCAAAACGAATTGGGCCGCGATCAATGGCAGGAGGTTGACCACCACGAATTGATGACCGAACCGATCACCAAATGGTTCTGGCAGGCACAGTCGACGGCCGCGATGGCGGAAACTACGCGCCGCGCCCTCAAATTCGCCTCCACGCCGCCCTGCGGGCCGGTGTTCCTGTCGTTGCCGACCAACACGCTCGAGCAGCACGCCAAGGCGCAAATCTGGGAGGGCAGCAAATTCGACGTGCCGATGCGCATTCGTCCGGACAAGGAGGACGTGGAGAAAGCGGCGCGCATGCTCATTGAAGCAAAAAACCCGCTGCTCAGCGTCGGCGACGAGATCACGTGGTGCCGCGGCGAGAAAGAGCTGATCGAGCTTGCCGAACTCCTCGGCGCTCCGGTCGCCGGAGAGGCCGGATCGCTCGGCTATTGGTCGAAGCCGTTCCCGACCCGGCATCCACTGTACATCGGCACCGTGCTGCGCACCATGCGATTCCCGGGCAAACCGGACGTGCTCCTTAACCTCGGCAATCGCTGGGGCGAGATCGCTTCGCCAGGCACCAAGCTGATTTCCATCCGGCTCGATCCCACGAGCCTGGCGCGCGAGGCGCCGGTGGACCTAGCGATGGTGGCGGATTTGAAACTCGCCATCGCCGATCTTACCGCGGCGATCCGCAGCATGGCGACCGGTTCGCTGCTCAAGGACATCGCCAGCGAGCGCGCCGAGCGCGCACGCGCCTACTCGTCGCAGATGCGGCAGGAACGCGAGGCGATCGCGCGGTCTCTCGCCGACTCTACGCCGGTCAGCATGGAGCGGCTCGGGCTCGAGCTGGAAAACAATCTCGACCGCGACACCTGCTACGTGGCCGATGTCGATTCGGGAAAGACCATGGACCCGCTGATGGCGTTCGGCGGCGACGACAAGCACTATTTCGGCACCGGTCCTAACGTGCTCGGCTGGGGCATGGCGGCGGGCTTCGGCGTCAAGCTGGCGCGGCCCGACGTTCCGGTCGTCTCGGTCGTCGGCGACGGCAGCTTCCTGTTCTCCGGACCGCAGCCGCTCTGGAGCATGGCGCGCTACAAAGCGCCGGTCACCGTCATCGTGCTCAACAATCACAGCTACAACAACGAACGCAACCGCATCTGGAACGGCGCCGGCCGGCAGTTCGAGGCCGCCCGCGACATGACCTGCTATAACGGCAACCCGGACGTGGATTTCGCCAAGGCCGCCGATGCGTTCGGCGTCGAAGGCGAGACGGTCAAGGAGCCGGCCGCTCTTGCCGGCGCGTTCTCGCGCTCCAAGGCCGCAATGGTGGAAGGGCGGCCTTATCTGCTCGACATCCACATCAGGCGCGAAGGCCTCGGCGCGGTCTCCGATTGGTATCCGCCCTATTCGATCGCCGCTCTGCGGACACGAAAGGTGTAATCATGCGTGCCGTGCCCTCAGTCCTGTTCGCGCTTGCGTTGGCCGCCGCGCTGATCGCCGCCGCTTCGCCCGGCCGCGCGCAACAAAACACCAATCCGTTGCCGCCAGGCGATGGCCGCGACATCGTCGCGGTGGCGTGTTCGCAATGCCATTACCTCGGCACCATTGCGAAAATACGCGACGGCGCCGCCGGCTGGCGCGTATATGTCAGCAACATGGTGCTGCGCGGCGCGCAGTTGACTCCGGCCGAAGTCGATAAGGTCGTGAATTATCTCGCGATCAATCTTGGGCCCGGAATTAATCTTCCGCCGCCGAAGCCCGTCACGCTCCCCGACGGAAGCGGCAAGCAATTGGTCGAGACGCGCTGCGCCCTATGTCACGACCTGGAACGTATCGCCGCGGTCAAGCGCAAAAAGCAGGACTGGACGCCCATCGTCGCCAACATGGTGGCCTGGGGCGCCCCGGTGACAGGGGACGAAGCCAAGACTATTACCGACTATCTCGCGGCGAATTTCGGCGATTAGCAAAGCGATCCGCCGCGACCGAGCGCTGTGCGCAGCCGGCCGGTTCGGGAGTGCCGCGGCGGGCGCACCGCACACGAAGCCTTGCGCATCAAGGAATTAGGCCCGGTGCAGTCCGAGGCGCCGGGTTGCGGCGCTTGAGTGCCCAGCCGCATCACTGTAAACGGTCTCGCAGACGTCGGTCGCGGCGCAAAGGAGTTGCATTTTATGATGCGGCGAAAAATCCTCATCATGGGTCTTCCGGGCGCAGGCAAGACGACGCTCGCCAATGCGTTGGCGCCGCTCCTCAACGCGGTCGTGTTTAATGCCGACGCCGTACGCGCCAATCTCTCACGCGACCTCGGCTTTTCCCGCGAAGACCGCGTCGAGCACGCGCGGCGCATGGGCTGGATGTGCGACCGGGTCGTCGAAGCGGGCGGCACCGTCATCGCCGATTTCATTTGCCCGACGAGGGAGACGCGCGCGGCGTTCGGCGACGCCTTCACCATTTGGCTTGACCGCATCGAGGCCGGCCGTTTCGAAGACACCAATCGGATGTTCGTCCATCCGGAGCATTGCGATCTGCGGGTGACGCCGGAAGGCACGCCGCAATATTGGGCCGAGCAGGCGCTGGCGCGGCTGCGGCCGGCCTTCGATCCGCAAAAACCGACGGCGCTGTTCATCGGCCGTTATCAGCCGTTCCATGGCGGCCATCAACGCCTGATCGAGGAGGGCCTGCGGCGGGTCGGTCAAGTCTGCATTGCGGTGCGCGACACCCATGGAATCGACGCGAAAAATCCACTGCCCTTCTTTGCCGTGAAGCAGCGCATCGAGGCGGCGCTTTCGGCCCATGCGGGGTGTTTCGTTGTGGTGCCGCTGCCGAATATCACCAACGTCTTTTATGGCCGCGACGTCGGCTACAATGTTGAGCGGATCGTGCTCGATGAGGCCACCGAAGCGATCTCGGCCAGCAAGGTGCGTAGCCTTATCGGCGCGCCGTGACCGCCGCCTCTCACTGTTTGATGAGCGCGTCGAAGGCTTGAGCAAAACCCTTAAACGATATCGGAATGGTGGCGGTCTGCTCGTTCGCTGTCTTGAACGTGATCTTGCCTGCTGCAGTGCCGCCGAGGAATTTTTTGATGACGTCCTCTTTGAGTTCGAAATCGGCAAAGCAGCCCCCCGGCAGGCAGCGATCGAAGGGCGCGGCCAAGCCCGGGTCGGATTGATTCACTTTGATGAGAACGTTGGCGCGCAACGAGACGTTTACCGGCACCTGCACGACGAGGCGGAATGGCTGACCCTTTGCCGGGCGCGAAATTGCGACGCGCGATACCGGCAGGTTCTTACCCTGAACCTCGGTAACCTGCGCGATGTCGCAGATTTTTTGCGGCGTCGGCCCTGCCGAACTCTGGCACTGCAATACCCAGTCGTCGTAGGTCGCGGTTGTGCTTTGCTGGGCGGCGACTTTACCGATGCCAGCCAGGCTCAACGCGAGGGCGAGAAGGCACGCCAATGGACAACGAAGATCACACATGAGCACACCGTACTTGCATCGGCGATGCCGCCGACGGGTATCGAGCGGCGCCGATTGACGTGTCGCTCCTAGCATCGGCCCGTGGCCGACGAAAGGGCCGGCTGGTCCGCCCAAGATTAACCGCCCGCTGGATGCGGCCTGCGCGTAGCGGTCCATTTACCGCGCCTTTTTTCCATGGCACAGTCTTTGCTGTGCAAAAGCAGCACCGATCTCGTTTGCTTGGAACGGATTAATCCGATGGACGCCAACATGGACCTGAAAACGCGCGACGCCAAGGCGCATGATATGCGCGGCGAAATCCGCGACGACGAGAAGACCATCTATCTGATGGATCATCCGGATTCCGACGAAGAGATTCCGACGCTCGATATCGCGCCTTATCTTGCCGGTATGCCTGGCGGACGCGAGGCTGCCGCCGCGAAATTGCGCGAGATCAGCATGACGGTAGGTTTCTTCTACCTCAAGGGTCACGGCATCCCCGAGGACTTGATCAATCGCGTTTTCGAGCAATCACGACGCTTTCATGCCCTGCCGATCGAGACCAAATCTAAAATTCCCTACTTCGACGCCGGCAGCTTCAAATCGGGGTACCAGCCCTGTTTTAAGGACGAGTACCAGCGCACCAACATCAACATCATCGCCAACGCAAAACCGAACCTCCTCGCCAAGTTTTCCATAAATCGAGAAGGAGGCTCCGGCGGACTCAGCATGACGGACGAGGAGCGCCGCGCGCGCGTGAACGTTTGGCCGGAGAACCTACCCAGCTTCAAGGAGACGCTTGTCGACTATCATGGCCGCGTCGAAAAGTTGGGACGTCAGTTTCTCCCGCTCTGGGCCACGTCCCTCAAGCTTCCCCTGAACTATTTCGATAAGTTTTTTGCCACACCGCACCTGACGATGAGCCTGTTGTACTACCCGCCGCAGAAAGAGATCGGCACCCGGCAGTACGGAATCGCGCCGCACACCGACAATGCAATGATGACCTTCTTGGCGCAGAAGGACATTCCCGGGCTCGCCGTGCGCATGCCATCCGGCCACTGGCGCGCGGTCGACATCGTGCCCGGCACGCTTTTGGTAAACACCGGCAATCTGCTCGTGCGATGGACCAATGACGAATATCTGTCGACCAAACACCGCGTGATCAACACCAACGAGGTCGACCGCTATTCGATTCCGGTGTTCTTCGGTCCGAGCGGCGATGCGTTGATCGAGGTGCTGCCGACCTGCCGGAGCCCCGAGCGGCCGCAGCTCTACGAGCCGATCACGTATTTGCAGCTTCGCGAGTGGTATTACGGCCCGCGGACCTGAACGGACCTTTGGCGCCAGGCAAACTGAACGCACAGCAACCGCCAAAGTCTCGCTAAAGTTTCGACTTTTAATAGTTATTTCAATGTCTTACCTGGAATCGACCCCACCCACGGCGCGCGCTGGCTCCAGGCCGGCGGCCGAAAAAAGCCGCATAATTGGGCTCTATCCAATCGGCCTAAGAATTGAAACCTTCTCGGCGGATTTGTATTGCGGCCGAAGGGGGCTGTCATGAGCGACGTTCGCAGACCCGGACCTGTGCTGCCGTCCGGGCTCAACGCCTTTCTCGCCATCGACCAGAGCGCGTTGGACGCCATTCCAACGGGTCTGTGCGTGTGCGGGGCCGACGGCGTGCTGCTCAAGTACAACCAGCGCGCCGTCGAGCTGTGGGGACGCGCGCCCCGGCTTAACGATCCGGCCGAGCTCGATGGTGGCGCTTTTCGCCGCTATGCGGCCGACGGCAGCACCCTGCCATTCGCCGCCTCGCCGGTCGCCGCAGCGTTGCGCACCGGCGCAACTCTGCTCGGCGCGGAGCTTACCATAGAACGGCCGGGCGGATCGCGAGTGCCGGTGCTGATGAATGTCGCGCCGCTGCAGAACCCCGCCAGCCACGTCGAAGGCGCCGTCTGCAGCTTTCAGGAATTCACCGAGTGCAAACGGGCGGAAGAGGCATTGCGCGCCAGCGAAGCGGAACTGCAAACCGTCATCAATCAGACGCCGTTCATGCTGGTACGCTGCAGCCGCGATCTGCGCTACCGCTTCATCAGCCAAGCCTATGCCCGGTGGATCGGCCACCCGCGCGATGAGGTATTGGGAACGACCATCGCGGAGACGATCGGCGAGCAAGGCTTTCAAACGCTGCGCCCGCACATCGTGAAAGTGCTGCAGGGCACGCCGGTCGAATTCGAATGCGAAATCGATTTTCGCGAAGTTGGACGGCGTTGTCTGCTGATCGCCTACCGGCCTGAATTGGACACGAACGGGAATGTCGACGGCTGGATTGCATCGCTGCTCGACGTCACCGAGCGCAAGCGCACCGAAGCCGAGCTGCGCAGACTCAGCCAAGAGCTGAGCGCCGAAGTCGAACGGCGCACGCTCGAGCGTGATCGCGTCTGGAACGTCTCCGAAGACCTGCTCGGGGTGCGCAACTTCGACGGCTATTTCCTCAGCATGAACCCGGCATGGACGCGGCTGCTTGGCTGGAGCGAAGCCGAAATCAAATCCATGCACGTCAACGAATTGCGCCATCCGGACGATGCCGCCAACGCGCTCGCGGGCGTACGCCAGCTTGCGCAAGGCGTGCCCACGGTCCGCATGGAGAACCGATTTCGCCACAGGGACGGAAGCTGGCGCTGGTTGCAATGGACGATGACGGAACACGACGGCCTCATCTATGTCTCTGGCCGTCACGTCACCGCGGAAAAGGAGGCCGCGGCGGCGCTCGAACAAGCGCAGCTGTACGCCGCGCATCTACAGAAAATGGAGGCGATCGGCCAGCTCACTGGAGGAATCGCCCACGATTTCAACAATCTTCTCATGATCGTCAGCGGTCATGCGCAGCGGCTGAAAAATCGATTGGCCGACGCCAAGGACGTCCGCGCCGTGCAGGCCATCCAACTTGCCGCCTCGCGCGGCGAGAACTTGACGCGGCAGCTTCTGGGGTTTGCGCGCAACCTGCCGCTCGATCCGACGGTCCTCAATCTTGCCGACGCCGTCAACGGTCTGCGCGACGTTCTCGCCGGCTCGCTCAACGTCAATATCGAGCTCGTCATCGACATTCCCGACACCACGTGGACGGTGTGCGTCGACAAGCCGGAGCTTGAGCTCGCTCTGGTCAATCTCGCCGTCAACGCGCGCGATGCGATGGCGGATAGCGGTCGTCTGTCGATCGCGGCCAGGAACGTGCGGCTCGCCACGGGCGACACGCCCGAGGGCCTTACCGGCGATGCCGTTGCGCTCACGATTGCCGATACCGGCAGCGGCATTGCGCCCGACGTACTGTCGCGCGTGATCGAGCCGTTCTTCACCACGAAAGGCCCCGACAAGGGCACCGGCCTCGGCTTGTCCCAGGTCTACGGCTTTGCCCGGCGCTCGGGCGGCACGATGCTGATTGCGAGCGAAGTCGGCCGCGGCACCGCGGTGACGATCTATCTGCCGCGTAATCACGCGCCGCTTGTCGCCACTTCGCCGGAGGACACGGCGCAATACCGGGCCGTTGGCCAGCAGAGGATATTGGTGGTGGAGGACAACGAGGATGTCCGCAGCGTGGCGGTGTCGCTCCTCGAACAGCTTGGCTATCACACCATAGCGGTGGAGGACGCCGAAGCCGCGCTCGCCGCTTTGGCGGCCGGGCACCAGATCAATCTGCTTTTTAGCGACGTCGTATTGCCTGGCCGCACCGACGGCGTGGCATTGGCACGCGAGGTCGCCGATCGCTATCCGAAAATTCCGATCGTGCTGACGACCGGCTATTCGAAAGTCTTCGAGAGTGAGCCGGAATTTCCCGTGCTGCGCAAACCCTATCAATTGTCCGCGCTCGGCCGCGTCATCCACGAGGCGCTCAATTCGTCCAAGGCGCGGCGGGCCATGCTGGCAAATTAAGACGGCGGCGCCTCACAGCGCCCGTAAATGCCGGATCGGCGCCCCCGGCGTGAGAGCCTGCGCGCCGGCAATGATGGCGTTGGCATCGATGCCGTAGTGGCGATAGAGTTTGGGAATAGAGCCGGTCTGGCCAAAATGCTCCACGCCGAGCGAGCGTACGCGATGGCCGCCCACCGCGCCGAGCCAGGCGAGCGTCGCCGGATGACCGTCGAGCACGGTGACGATGCCGCAATGCGGCGGCAGCTCGGCGAAAAGCCGCTCGATGTGCGAGCGCGCGTGCACGAGGCCGCGCTCGCGCGCGCGCATCGCCGCGGTCCAGCCGGCATTGAGCCGGTCGGCCGAGGTCACGGCGAGCAGACCCACGTCGCGGCGGTCTTCGGCCATGAAGCCGGTAGCCTGAATGGCCTCAGGCGCGACCGCCCCGGTATAAGCGACGACCACTTGGCAATTCGGTCCGGGGGGACGCAGCCAATAAGCGCCGTCGACGATGGCTTGGCGCAACACCGCCGTCATCGGCCGCTGCATCTGCTCGATCGGCCGCGTCGACAGCCGCAGATAAATCGATCCGCCGGTTTCGTCGCGCAGCCAATTGCGCTCGGAAACTTCGCCGCTGTCGCCAGCGTCTTTCTGGATGTAGTCGAGCGCGAAGGCGAGTATGGCAGCGAGTTCGTCGACAAAGGCCGGCTCGAACGCGGCAAGACCGTCCTGCGCCATGCCGATCAGCGGCTCGGCGATCGACTGATGCGCGCCGCCCTCGGGCGCCAGCGTCACGCCCGACGGCGTCGCCACCAGGATGAAACGGGCATCCTGATAGCAGGCATAATTGAGCGAATCCAAGCCGCGGGCGATGAACGGATCATAGAGCGTGCCGATGGGAATGAGCCGCTCGCCGTTGATCGCGTGCGACAGGCCGAGCGCGGAAAGCAGAATGAACAAATTATTCTCGGCGATGCCCAGTTCGATGTGCTGGCCTTTCGCGGAAAAATCCCAATTGAACGTCGACGGGATGCGCTCGCTCCGAAACGTGTCGGCCAGCGCTTGCCGCGCAAACAGCCCGCGCCGGTTCACCCAGGCGCCGAGATTGGTCGACACGGTCACGTCCGGCGAGGTCGTCACGATGCGGTCGATGAGTTCGGATTTTTCCCGCGCCAGCTCGTTGAGCAGCGCGCCGAAGCCGGTCTGCGTCGACATTTCTGGCTGGATGGTCACGGTAAGCTTTTCCGGCGCCGCAAAGCGCGGCGCGGTGAGCCGCCGCGACACCGCCGGCGGCGAACGGCACGCCGTCGAGGAAGTTCTGGAGCGCTTCGGGTTTTTGCCGCAAACCTTCGAAGCGGTCCCATTCGTATCCGAGGCGAATGTTCATTGCCTGACGGAAAGTTTCCATCTGCGCCGGCGTCATCAACCCGGCGTGATTGTCCTTGTGCCCGGCGAAGGGCAGTCCGTAGCCTTTGATCGTGTAGCAGATGAAGCAGACCGGCCGATCGTGATCGATGCTGCTGAAAGCCTCAAGCAATGACGGCAGATCGTGGCCCGCGAGATTGGTCATCAACCGCGCCAGTTCGTCATCGGAGCGCGACTCGATCAGTTTGCTGATCGGCCCTTGATCGCCGATATCATCGTTGAGGTGCTTGCGCCATGCCGCGCCGCCCTGAAACACCAGGGCTGAATAAAGCTGATTGGGACAGTTATCGATCCATTGCCGCAACTTTTCGCCGCCGGGCTCGCGGAAAGCCGCTTCCAAGAGCGAGCCGTATTTCAGGATCACGACATCCCAGCCGAAATTGCGAAACAGCTGCTCGTAGCGCTGCCACAGACCTTCGCGGATCACGGCATCGAGGCTCTGCCGGTTGTAATCGACGATCCACCAGCAGTTCCGCAACCCCTGCTTCCAGCCCTCGAGTATGCACTCGAAAATGTTGCCCTCGTCGAGTTCCGCGTCGCCGATCAGCGCCACCATGCGGCCCTCGGGCCGTTCTAGGCCCCAGCCGTGGGCACGCACGTAATCCTGCACCAAAGAGGAGAACAGCGTTTGCGCCACGCCCAGGCCGACCGATCCGGTGGAGAAATCGACGTCGTCGCTATCCTTGGTGCGCGACGGATAGGACTGCGCGCCGTGATAGCCGCGAAAGTTTTCCAGCTTCTCCCGGCTCTGCTTGCCGAGCAGATATTGGATGGCATGAAAGTTCGGCGACGCGTGCGGCTTTACCGCGACGCGGTCGGCCGGCCGCAAGGCGCGGAAATAAAGCGCCGTCATGATGGTGGCGAGCGAGGCGGAAGAAGCCTGGTGGCCGCCGACCTTCAGTCCGTCGGTATTCTCGCGCACATGATTGGCGTGATGGATCGTCCAGCTAGCGAGCCAAAGCACCTTGCGCTCCAGCTCCCCGAGGATGCTTAAGTCATCCGTCGAAATGCGCATTGCCAATCCCGATGAGTGGAGCGTCGGCTGCAAATATAGCTCATCGTTGCGTATAATAGAGCGTAAATAAGCGAGCGCATCCCAGGAGAGATCGGCCGATGGAGCGCAAAGATCACATCATCGTTGCCGGCGGTGGGCTCGGCGGGCTGACCGTGGGGCTGGCATTGGCGCGCCACGGCTTTACGGTGCGCGTGCTCGAGGGCGCGCCGGAATTCGGTGCTATCGGCTTCGGCATCCAGTTCGGTCCCAATGTCTTTCACGCGTTGGACCGCATCGGCGTGAGCGCGGCCGTTCTGGAAAACGCCGACTCGCCGCCCGGCGTACTCATGCTGGATGCCCTGAACGGCCAGGAAGTGACGCGGGTGCCGACCGGACGGCCGTCGTTCCGCGCGCGATTCAAACACCCCTACATCATCATCCACCGCATCGACCTGCATAACGTCTTGCTTGATGCCTGCCGCAACGATCCGCTGGTCACGCTCGAACCTCAAGCCATGGTGATGCGATGCGAGGATCGCGGCGATGGCGTAGCGGTGAGAACCGAGGACGGCCGCCGCTTTGAAGGCGCCGTGCTGATCGGCGCCGATGGCATCCGCTCGCGCACGCGCGCACAGTTGTTCAATGACGGCGACCCGTTGCCGAACGGCTTCATGGCCTTTCGCACCATCGTGCCGATGGCTGATGTCAGGTGTGACGTGCAGCGCGACGTCGTCGCGTTGTGGGCCGGGCCCGGCTTCCACATCGTGCACTACCCGCTTCGTCACGGCACGCTGTTCAATATCGCGGCGGTGTTCCGAAGGTCGGCTCATTCGGAGCGGGGCGATGAGGCGGCGTACCGGGCCGAGCTTGAGCACGTCTACCGCGACGCGCATCCCACCATGAAGGCGTTGCTGGCGATGCTCGATCTGCGCCGGCGTCAGGCGGTCGGCGACCGCGATCCGATCCGGCATTGGCACAAGGGCCGCGTGGTCTTGCTCGGCGACGCCGCGCATCCGACCCTGCAATCGCTGGCGCAGGGCGCCTGCATGGCGATCGAAGACGGGGTCTGCCTTGCCGATTGCATTGCCGGCGCGAACGGCGACTACGAAGCGGCCTTCCGGCGCTACGAAAACGCCCGCTCGGTGCGCACGGCGCGCGTGACGCTCGAATCCCGCTACATCTGGGACGTCTATCACGCGGACAGCATCGCGCGTGAAGTCTACTGGCAGATGTTGGGCGAACGCAGCGAGACCGACACCGTTCAGTGCCTGGCTTGGCTCTACGACGGCTTTCGCTTTCCGGAGGAGACAACGTCCGCGCCGAACGCACTCATGGACGTTGCGTCCCGCTAGAGGCCATGTCTCCGCCTCATGGATGAAGCGGGCGCGCGCTCTTGCGCGGGTGATGCCCCTTTGCTGTAGTGGCGCCCAGCATGCATTCCACGGCACCATCTGAAATGACCGCCCGCGCGCGATTGTTCGGCGGCAATCGCATGAAACTCGGCGTCATGGCGTTCAATTGCAGCCACGGCTCGACCATCACGACGGTACCGGAGGCGTGGAAACTCGATTGGGCCGATTCGATCGAGATCGCGCAAGCGGTCGATCGCGCCGGCATGGAGGCGCTGCTGCCGGTCGGGCGCTGGCGCGGCTATGGCGGACCGTCCGATTTCAACTGCACGACGTTCGAGAGTTTTACCTGGGCCTCGGCGCTGGGCGCGCTGACCAAATACGTGACGGTGCTCGCGACCTGTCACGTGCCGCTGGTGCATCCGTTGATGGTGGCGAAGATGGCGTCGACCATCGATCATGTCTCCGGCGGCCGCTTCGCCCTCAATGTCGTCTGTGGCTGGTTCAAGAACGAGTTCGACATGTTCGGCGCGAAGATGCGCCCGCACGACGACCGTTACAAGTATGCCGCCGAATGGCTCGAATTTTTGAAGCGAGCCTGGACCGACGACAAGGAATTCGACTTCGACAGCGAGAATTTTCACGCCCACAGCGTTTGGAGCCAGCCGAAGCCATTGCAGAAGCCGCATCCCCCGGTGATGAATGCGGGCGGCTCGTCGGCCGCGCAAGATTTCACCACGCGCTACTGCGACATGAATTTCGTGCTGTTGCGCGATCGCACCTTTCTCGAAGGCGCCAGCAAGCAGATCGCCCATCTGAAAGCTCTGGCGCACGCGCATGGGCGCGAGACCCGCATCTGGATCCACGTCTATGTCGTCTGCCGCGATACCGAGAAGGAAGCCAAAGACTACCTCCATCGCTATGTCTACGAACAAGGCGACTGGGAAGCCGCCGGCAACCTGCTGCGCATCTTCGGCATCCAAACCGAGACCTTGGATAAAGCGATGCTCGACAGCCATAAGGCGCACTTCATCGCCGGACATGGCGGTTATCCTCTGGTCGGCACCGCGGAGCAGATCACCAGCGAGCTTTGCAAGCTTGCCGACATCGGCGTCGACGGCTGCCTGATCTCCTGGGTCGATTACAAGACCGAGCTTGCGCAATGGAACGCCGAGGTGCTGCCGCTGCTGGAGCAAGCGGGTTTGCGGCTGCCGTTCCAGCCGCTGGAGAAAATGAAGACAAAGATGCCGGCGCACGCGTCCTGAAGGCGCGTTGAACGTCGGCGATTGTTAAGGGAGGGGCGGGATGAACCGACTGGCAGCGGCGGTATTGTCGGCGTTAGCGCTCATGTGGGTGTCCGCGCCAGCGAACTTGGCGCGGGCGCAAGATTATCCTTCCCATCCGATCAGGCTGGTTCTGCCGCAGCCCCCCGGCGGAGCGATCGACCTGATCGCTCGCACGCTTGCCGAGCGGCTTTCCGAGCAGATGAAACAGCCCGTGATCGTGGAGAACAGGCCGGGAGCAAACGGCGGGCTCGCCGCCGGCGATGTCGCGCGCTCGACGGCCGACGGCTACACGCTGTTCATGGCGGTCGACACCAATCTCGTGGTCAATCCCACACTCTATCGTGATCTGCCGTACGATCCGTTTCGCGATTTCGCGCCGATCAGCGTGCTGACCAAGACCGAACTCGTGCTGGTGGCCAATCCCAAGGTGCCGGCAAACAACGTGCGTGAACTGATCGCTTACGCCAAGGCCAATCCCGGCAAGCTCAACTATGCCTCGATCGGCTTGGGCACACAGGCGCATCTTGGCATGGAGCTGTTCAAGCTCATGACCAACACTCAGATCACGCAGATCGAGTATCGCGGCACCGCGCCGGCCATGACCGACGTGGTCGCCGGGCGCGCCGATATCATGATCACCGGTCCACCCTCGGCGAAGGCGATGTCGGCGGGCGGCAAGCTCAAACTGCTTGCGGTAACCGGCAAACAACGACATCCATTGATGCCCGACGTGCCGACGATCGATGAATTCGGGAGTACCGGGTTACGATGTGACTGGCTGGTTCGGCATTCTGGCGCCGGCGAAGACGCCAAAGCCGGTGCTGGACCGGCTGAACGCGGAGGTGCACGAGGCCGTGGCCGATCCGCGGTTCCGCGACAAGATGACAATCGTCGGACTGGACGTGGTCGGCAGTACGGCAGCGGAGATGCTGGCGTTGATGCACGCCGACACCAAAAAATGGGCCGCGGTCATCAAGGCGACCGGCGCAAAAATTCAATAATGGAGCGACCTCATGGGCGAAGGCATCACCGGGTGGCGGCTACATGTCGGCGTCATTTTTCCGACGCCGATTCCGCCGCGCGCAGTCCGCGAGTGGTACGAGGTGGTGCCCGTCGGCATCGACATCACCTGTGTTTCGCTCACTATCGCGCAATTGACCGACTCCGACATGGAGGATGCGATCAAAGGCATGGAGCGCGCCGCCAAGCAGCTCGCTAATTTCGACGCCGATGTGATCTACCAGGGCGGCGTGCCGCCGGTGGTGGCGCGCGGCCCGGGATTTGCGAACGAGCTCGCCGACCGGCTGTCGCAAGCCTGTGGCTTGCCTGTGATCACCGATATGACCGCCGTGATCGAGGCGATGCGAGCCCTGAAACTGCGCACGCTCGCCATGGCAACGCCGTTCCGGCCATTCATCAACGAACGGATCAAGAAATATCTCGCCTCCGAGCAGATCACAATTGCGCACGACAACGCGCTCGGCATCGAACGCAACACCGAGATTCGCCGCCTGCCGATCCCGGTGGAATACAATCTGGCGCGCAAGACCTACCTGCAATGCGACAGGCCTCCCGACGGCATCTACATTCCCTGCGGCGGCTGGGGCAGTATCCGCAATGTCGACTTGCTGGAGCGGGACCTCGACACCACGGTGGTAACCTGGATGAATGCCTGGATCTGGAGCGCCATGAAACGTGGCAAGGTATCGGGCCCGATCGAAGGCTACGGCAAGCTGCTCGCATCGCTCTAAGCGGCGGCCCGTTCGAACGGACTTTCATCCGCAGGCAGGGCCTGAAATAGACGGGGGGACGAAATGGCGGACACGGCGGTTACGGTGGCGGCGCGGCTCGATCGACTGCCGGCTTCGCGCCACACGCGCAGGCTGATCACGCTCGTGTCGCTCGGCGGCTGGTTCGAGTTCTACGATCTGTTCTTCACCGCCTACGTGGCGCTCGGACTGTTCAAGGCCGGCCTATTCAAGCCGACCACGCAGGGCCTGTTCGACCTGCAAGGCTTTGCCAGCTTCGTCGCCGCCCTGTTCACCGGGCTGTTCATCGGCACGCTCGCCTTCAGCTGGCTGTCCGACCGCTTCGGCCGGCGCTCGATCTTCATCTTTGCGCTGCTGTGGTACTCGGTCGGCGCCTTCATCATGGCGTTCCAGCATACGCCGGAGAGCATCGATCTGTGGCGGTTGATTGCCAGCATCGGGCTTGGCGTCGAACTGGTGAACGTCGACACTTACGTATCCGAGCTGGTGCCCAAGAGCCAGCGCGGGCCGGCGTTCGCCTACAATCAGTTCGTCATGTTCACGGCCGTTCCGATTGTCGCGTTCCTTGCCTGGCAATTGGTGCCGCTGAAGATTTTCGGTCTCGACGGCTGGCGCGTCGTGGTCATCATCGGCTCGATCGGCGCCCTGGTGATCTGGTGGATCCGCCGCAGCTTGCCGGAATCGCCGCGCTGGCTCGCCCAGCACGGTCGCGTGGCAGAAGCGGAAAAGATCGTTGCGGATTTGGAGCAAAAGATCCGCGCCGACAGCGGCAAGGACCTGCCGCCGCCGGAAATCGTTGCGGGCGAAGCCGAAGTCAAGACCGGCGCCTGGAGCGAGATGTGGAACGACGCCTATCGCGGCCGCACCATTATGCTGGTGATCTACAATCTGTTCCAGACCATCGGCTATTACGGCTTTTCCAGTTGGGTCCCCACGCTGCTCATTGCGCAAGGCGTCGGCGTCACCAAGTCGCTCGCCTACACGTTCATCATCGCAGTAGCTAATCCGATCGGTCCGCTGATCGGCGTTTTTTTCGCCGACCATTTCGAACGCAAATGGCAGATCGCTTGGGCGGCGATCGGCATCGCCGTATTCGGCCTGCTCTTCGCTTGGCAGTCGAGCGCGGTGGGCGTCATCATCTGCGGCCTGTTGATCACGCTATGCAATAACTGGATGTCGTTCTCGTTCCACGCCTATCAGGCCGAGCTTTACCCGACCCGCATCCGCGCCCAGGCCGTGGGCTTCGTCTACTCGTGGAGCCGGTTCTCCGCCATTTTCTCCGGCTTCATCATCGCCTTCTTCCTCGGCCATTACGGCACATTCGGCGTGTTCGGCTTCATCGCCGGCGCCATGGTGGTGGTGTTCGTCGTCATCGGCGGCTTCGGCCCCGCGGTGACCAGGCGGCGGCTGGAAGCGATCGCGGCCTAACAAGTCGCCAGCGCTCAGCGCAAATTCTCCAACAGCCGCCGCGCATATTGCGTCTTGCCGGCTTTGGCCGCGAGCTCCTTCAGCTCGTCGGCGTCGATCCAGCCGTTGTGAAAGGCGATTTCGTCCGGGGCAGCAGACGAGCTGACCCTGCCGGCGCTGCAGCACGCGCACGAATTCGGCGGCTTCCAGCAGCGAATCGTGGGTGCCGGCGTCGAACCAGGCGAAGCCGCGCCCGAGCCGTTCGACTTTGAGCCGGCGCTTGCGCATGTAGAGAACGTTGAGGTCGGTGATCTCCAATTCGCCGCGTGCCGACGGCTTCAGCTCCTTGACCAGATCGACCACCTCTTCGTCGTAGAAATAGACGCCGATCGCCGCCCAGTTCGATTTCGGATTTTGCGGCTTCTCGTCGATCGAGAGCACTTCATCGTCGCGCGCCGAATTCGATCACGCCGTAGCGCTGCGGATCCTCGACCCAATAGGAAAAGATGGTGGCGCCTTGCGTGCGCGAACCGGCGCGGCGCAGCGCGTCGGGCAGTCCGTGGCCGTATAGGATGTTGTCGCCGAGGATCAGACACGACGGATGCCCGCGCACGAAGTCGGCGCCGATGACGAAGGCCTGCGCGAGACCGTTGGGGACCGGCTGCTCGGCATATTCGAACTTAACGCCCCATTGCTTGCCGGTGCCGAGCAGATGCTTGAACGCGGCGCTGGTCCTGCGGCGTCGTGATGATCAAAATATCGCGGATGTCCGCCAGCATGAGCGCCGACAGCGGATAATAGATCATCGGCTTGTCGTAGACCGGCAACAGCTGCTTCGAGGTGACCATGGTCAGCGGATGCAGCCGCGTGCCGGCGCCGCCGGCGAGAATGATGCCCTTACGCGACATGGCTTTCCGCCCGTTGCGCAGTGCCGACCAGCGCCCGGGTCGTTGCGTCGACGGCCTCGGTCCAATGCCGCGGCAAGAAGCCGAAAGTTTGCGAAACAAACGGCAGTCCAATCGCGAATTGGCCGGACGCTTCGCCGGCGTCGGATAATCCGCAGTCGAGATCGGGATCACGCGCGGATTGCGGCCGGTGAGCGGCGCCGCAGTCGCGACGACACGGCTGGCAAAGCCATGCCAGGTGGTCACGCCCTTCGGCGGTGAAATGATATGTGCCCGACAGGCTTTGGTCGCGCAGCAGTAGTGGCGCAATGTGCAGAATCGCTTCGGCGATTTCTGCGCGCCGAAGTGGGACTGCCGTGCTGATCGGCAACGATGCGCAATTCATCGCGTGTTCCCGCGAGGCGAAGCATCGTCTTGAGAAAATTTTGGCCGAACTCGCTGTAGACCCAGGCGGTGCGCAGGATGACGTGGTGTTTGAGCGCGCGGCGCACCGCCTCCTCGCCCGCGGCCTTGGTGCGGCCATAGACGCTCGATCGGACAGACCGGATCGGTTTCCAGATAAGCGTCCGTCCTTTGCTGCCGTCGAACACATAATCGGTTGAGATATGCACCATCGGAATGCCGGCGGCAGCGCAAGCGCGCGGCGAGCGATTGCCGGGCCGATCTCGTTGCCCCTGCCGCGCCTCCTCGACGTTGCTCTCCGCGAGATCGACCTTCGTATAGGCCGCCGCATTCACGACGAGGTCCGGCTTCCAGCGCGCGAGCGCCGCCGCAACCGCGGCGCCATCGGCAATATCGGCGTCCGCATGCGACAGCGCGTGCATGGATATTCCGCGCAGCGCCGCCGCCGCGCGTCAGCTCCTGGCCAAGCTGACCATTGCCGCCGAACACGAGGATCACGCCGGCACCCCCAGGCGTTCGCCGCCGTAGACGCCCTCGCGGATCGCCTGCCACCACGAGCGATTGTTCAGATACCACTCGACCGTCTTGCGCAAACCGCTTTCGAATGTCTCGCGCGGCTGCCAGCCGAGCTCGCTGCAGATGCGCGTCGGATCGATCGCATAGCGCAGATCGTGGCCGGGACGATCGGCGACGAAAGCGATGAGGGCTTCGCGGTGTGCCGATCGCCCTGCTGGGGGCGAGTTCGTCGAGCAGCGCGCAAATCGCCTTCACCACGTCGAGATTGGTCCGCTCGCTGCGGCCGCCGATGCAATAAGTCTCGCCGAGCCGCCCGCCGTTGACCACGGCGAGCAGCGCGCGGGCATGATCCTCGACGTAAAGCCAGTCGCGCACATTGCCGCCGGTGCCGTAGACCGGAAGTTTCTTGCCTTCGAGGCCGTTGATGATCGTCAACGGGATGAGCTTTTCGGGAAAGTGATAGGGGCCGTAATTGTTGGAGCAGTTGGTGATCAGTACCGGCAGGCCGTAGGTGTGATGCCAAGCGCGCACCAGATGGTCGGACGCCGCCTTCGATGCCGAATAAGGCGAGCGCGGCGCGTAGGCGGTCGCCTCGCTGAAACAGCCGCCGGCTTCGAGCGAGCCGAATACCTCATCGGTCGAAATATGGTGGAAGCGAAAATCGCGCGTGCGCACCGTCCGGCAGGCCGCGCCAATAGGCGAGCGCCGTTTCCAGCAACGTGTAGGTGCCGACGATATTGGTCTGCAATGAACGCCGCGGGTCCGTCGATGGAGCGATCGACGTGGCTTTCGGCGGCAAGATGCATCACCACGTCCGGCCGATAGCTGGAAAAGACGTCCTTCATTCGTGCGGCGTCGGCGATGTCGGCGCGCACGAACGAATAGCGCGGATTATTGGCGATCGGCGCCAGCGACGCCAGATTGCCGGCGTAGGTGAGCTTATCGACTACGCAGACGCGATAATCGGTCTCGCGGACGAGGTGGCGGACAACGGCCGACCCGATAAAGCCCGCGCCGCCTGTGATGAGAAATCGCTTCGTCATCGGGATCCATCATAGCGGAACGGGGACTTAAAGTCAGCAAAGCGCGGCAGTTTGCGGTCCTTGTCAGAGAGCACCGCATCGGCAGGCGAAACCGGCCAGCCGATGGCCAGCGTCGGGTCGTCCCAGGCCAGCCCCTGCTCGCATTCGGGCGCGTAATAGTCGTCGACCTTGTAGGCGACTTCGGTGTCTGTCTTCGAGCGTGCAGTAGCCATGCGCGAAGCCACGCGGAACGAATAATTGTTCGCCGCCTTGCGCAGTCAGCGTCACAGCCACCCAACGTCCGTAAGCCGGCGAGCCGGCGCGCAGGTCGACGGCGACATCATAGACGCTGCCGCGCAAAACGCGCACGAGCTTGGCCTGCGCTTTCGGCGGCACCTGAAAGTGCAGTGCGCGCACGGTGCCGCGCTTCCGCGACAGCGCCTGATTGTCCTGAATGAATTCGGCGTCCAGGCCGGCGGCGTGCGCCGCGCGCACGCTGTAGGTTTCGATGAAATAGCCGCGCGCGTCGTGAAAATAACGCGGCTTCAACAAAAGCACGCCGGGAATGTTTGTGGCGTCGACTTCCATGACGCGATTCTGCCTGGACCTTCCGTTAGTCCCAACGCGAGACAAACGGCGCACCGCTTATGGCACCAAAGAGAGCTAGCGCGAACCCCCGTATGGAAGGTGAACTGGCGCGCCACAGTCGATGAAGATGGGCACTATTCGTTCGCCGTTTCCCTATGATGCCCTGGCCCGCCACGCGTCTCAACCGCCAAAGCCGCGACATCCTTCGGCTTTGCGCTCCGCCTCGTGGGCGGCTGCCTTCCCCGCTTTGCGGGAGGTCCGGTTTACCCCTCCATAGCGGACCTCTCGACAAACGCCGGGATCGACGTCATGGGCCACTTCTGCCGTGAGCAGGTGCAGCAGCGGAGGGTAGCGATATGGATGATGGTTATGGTCCAAACCGCTCATTGATCATTTCCTGCAAGCCAATCTTCGCTTCTTTGCCCTGCTCCGGCGTTTCAATCCCTTCTTCCTCAAAGCGAGACGTTAGGAAGTGAAACAGAAAAACAAGACCATCTCCTGCCATCGTTTTACGAGTTCCGAATGTCATATGCATACCCGATGCAAGCTCATCCAACGCAATGTTTCGTGCTTGAATAAGAACGATATGTTCAAGTTTTTGACCATGTTGTAGCGCCCAAGAAAGCCGATCCGGATTTTGTGCCAAACGTTGGCGAAGCTCAACTTTGATTGCATCAAATCCAAGTTGCATAAAGAGACCGTTCGAGGGTAACGATTGTTCCAGTTTATCGATTTCCCGAAAGGCCTTCCGAACATCTGATCTCGGGAACAGGCGCTCCCAAAGTCGCATTGCCGACCTCCTGTCCATTCGTTCGGCTGCACCTCGTCTCGGTAGTGCGGTCATGGCGGCAATTCATCGGATGGACCACGATTATCATTCACATATGGATCGACTTGCTTCTCCTCGATTTCTTTCAGCAAAGCACGGCACCGATTAAGGTGCCGCTCGTCGATGTTAGTATGGCCCGTAAGCTCCAGTAGGTCTCTACGGGTCAGTTCTGAAATTCGAATATAACTTCGCAAGGCATCGACCAGCATGACGGTGGCATGCGGCCAGTTATGCTTATTGTCCTCAGGGTCCATTATGCCATCATATCCAAAACCGTATATCATTCAATTCATCATGCTGACGATAGTCCTGATTGGAACGCCGTCCCGCACCAGCGCGACGCCGGCACGACCCGCCAAGTGCTCCCAGGATTCCGGCGGACTGCAAAAATTCCATATTTCATCCCTCGGCAACATGAGCGCTTTCAAATCTTCCCACTGCCGATTCTGAAAGCCAAACGGCTTAGCGGCATCCGGAAAGCGCTCCGCGCGTTCACCCTTTATGCCAGGGTGAGCCGCTTCCGCCTCTGCGACGGTCGTCTTTTCTTTTAGCCACGCTTTGGGGATCTTTTCGATTTCGTCCACCGCGCTGAATGCATCCGAATCGTATATCGATCCAGTTTTCTTCGAGAGCTTCATCCTCAGCATCATTGCGCCCGCGATCGGCCACGCGACCAATATCAACAACCCCGTCAGGGCGGGCTCTAAAAGTTTGACAACTATTAAATACCTGATGGTTTTTCGTTCAGGATGCAGTTTATCGAGCAAGTCACTGAAGTCCCCCGTTTTCTTGGCGGTCTTCCAAAGATGATCCGCCAGGACGAACACAAGGATCAGCGCGCCAATGCAGAGATAGGCGTAGAAGTAGATCATTTCTGCTTGGCCTCAGTTGCGCGGTTGCGAGCAAATATTGTTGCCCCTGCGAGCGAGGCAGCATACTGAATTGTCGGGGATCAGGCAGCAGGCATGTCGGGCATTTTGTAACCGGTCACCGGATGATCTCAAAGCTCAATTTCTGGTCGATTTGCGCTGCAACAATCCTGTGCCGCCGATGGCTCAGATGGGTCATTCGCGTCGATATGGCCATGTCAGCTCTCTTGTCCGCTATTCACAACACCGGACATTACCGCGTCCGACCGAGGCGCGCATTGCTTGTCGCCGCCTTGCGCTCGATTTGCAAACAATCGGCGCAACTGGTGCGGCTTCAGCGTCCTAGCCTTGATCGAATGGCGACACGTGACGCACCTGTGGTTCGCCAAAGACTTGGCATATCGACAGCAACAACACGCACCGAAATGGTCTCGTGATGCTTGATGCTGTTTTTCGCTGATCGCATTTTGGCGAAGGTTCTGGCGGGATCGGCGATGACGGAACCGGCGACCGAGCGATGGCAAGATAAAAGCCGCGATGTGCGGCCCGGTCGGACGTGAAAAGAGATCAAATAGGTCAAGTGCCAGACGCGATGTGCGTTCTCGTACGCCAGCCTGCGATTTTTTGTAACGACCTGAAAAAGTGGGATTGTTGACACCTCGTGCGTCGGGGCGATCTAAATCAGCCATGAGCGCTTGGGCAGTGCTGCCGGACCGCAGGATGCCGGTCAAGGCTCGCGCTGCGCGCGCCCGGCTCCGCCGGCTTACGGCTTTGACCGGCATCCCGCGGCCCGGCTTTTGGCCGCCAAGCGATCATGGGTTTGCGTGAGCGATGGCGCTCCCGTCGCAACGCAAGCGAAGATCGCAGCCGCAGCGTGGCGCGGCGTGGACTTCGGCCGTTCTGTGGATTGACCGTGCCTGCCACACTGGCGCCATGGCCCGCTCCTACAAATTGCGTCGACACGGCGCGCCGATCGATGACCTCTATGACTACGCGTCTGTGCCCGCTCGCCCCCGACTTGGCCGACATACCAAGGCTGATCGGGGTGAGTGGATCGTGACCGACGATTGGCCCGAAGACGTGCCGGTCACCAATGCGGAGGTGGACGTTTTCGAGGCCTGGTTCGGCGAACTCTTGGACGAGCTGTTCTCGCCGCGCCACTGACGGGGGAGACCACTATGGCGACGCCGGTTCGTGCTGCTCTCTACTTGCGGGTTTCGACCGGCAGGCAGGCCGACAACGACCTGTCCATTCCCGATCAGCGCCGCCAAGCCAAGGCCCATTGCGCGTCACGCGGCTGGGAGATCGTCGCCGACTACGTCGAGCCCGGCGCGTCGGCGACCGATGACCGGCGCCCCGAATTCCAGCGCATGATCGACGCCGCGACCACCAAGCCGGCAGCATTCGATGTGATCCTGGTCCACAGCTTCAGCCGCTTCTTCCGCGACCAGTTCCAGCTTGAGTTCTACGTGCGCCGCCTTGCCAAGAACGGCGTGCGCCTGGTGTCGATCACCCAGGAGCTCGGCGACGACCCGATGAGCAACATGATCCGCCAGATCATGGCGCTGTTCGACGAATACCAGTCCAAGGAAAACGCCAAGCACACGTTGCGGGCCATGAAGGAGAATGCCCGCCAGGGTTTTTGGAACGGTGCGCTGCCGCCGATCGGCTACCGCATTGTCGAGGCGGCCGAGCAGCACGGACATCGCACCAAGAAGACGTTGGAGATCGATCCCATCCAGGCCGACACTGTACGGCTGATCTTCCGCCTGGCGCGCCAAGGCGACGGCAGCTCGGGGCCGATGGGCGTCAAGAACATCAGCAAGCATCTCAATGCGGCTGGCATCCGCACCCGCGACGGTGGGCGCTGGGGCGTCGGTGCCGTACACAGGGTGCTGACCCGCACGACGTACATTGGCCGCCATCGCTTCAATACGACGTTCTGGAAGACGCGTGAGCGCAAGGCCGACGCCGAAGTGGTTGAAATGGTCGTGCCGGCGATCATCGAGGTGGCCGATTTCGAGGCTGTCCAAGCGTTTCTCAAGTCACGCAGTCCGACGCTCACCGCGCCGCGCGTCGTCAGCGGCCCAACACTGCTCACAGGCATCTGCTTCTGCGCGGGCTGTGGCATGGCGATGACGCTGCGGACCGGGAAGGGAGGGCGCTACCGGTACTACACATGCTCGACCAAGGCCCGCCAGGGCGAGACCGGCTGTAAGGGTCGCACACTCCCGATGGAGAAGCTCGATCGCCTTGTCGCTGAGCATCTCGAGCATCGGCTGCTGCAGCCCAAGCGCCTCGAACAGATTCTTTCGAGCGTTCTCGACCGACGCGAGGAACGCGCACAACGCCGACAATCGCATATTGCCGAATTGCGCAAGCGGGCCGCCGAAGCAGACGCCAAACTCAAGCGCCTATACGACGCCATCGAGAACGGCATCGCCGATCTCACCGACCCGATGCTGAAAGACCGAAATGCTGAACTCAAGGCTATCCGCGATCAGGCCCGTGCTGACGCAGAGCGCGCCGCGGATGCGCTTGAGCGGGTCGGGCCGAGCATCACACCCCAGGCACTGAAAACGTTCGCCAGCCAGGCTCGCAGGCGCATGCGCAGCGAGGGCGGCGGCTACCGCCGCGACCACCTGCGCGCGCTGGCTCAGCGCGTCGAAGTCGATGCGAAAGAAATTCGCATCATGGGTTCGAAAAGCGTATTGCTGCGCACGCTCGTCGCCGCGTCGAACGCAAAATCGGCAATGTTTGGAGTGCCCAGTTTTGTACCGAAGTGGCGCGCCCGAAGAGATTCGAACTCCTGACCCCCAGATTCGTAGTCTGGTGCTCTATCCAGCTGAGCTACGGGCGCTTTGGCACCGCGGAAATCGTCAGCCATAGCGGCTTCGGCGCGCGCCATAGCTATAGGCTCGGCAAGCGTCGATGGCAAGGCGAGTGGCGAATCAGCGCTTTAGCCGTGCGCGCGGGCGCCGCGGTGGGCGGAAAGCTCCACGGCGCGGTCGGGGATGGTGAGCCGGAGCGTGGCGCCGATGGTGCCTTCGACCAGGCGGATTTCGCCGCCATGGGCGCGCACCAGTTCGGCGGCGATGGCGAGGCCGAGCCCGGTGCCGCCGGGGCGGGTCGAGCCCTGGAACGCCTCGAACAGGTGCGCGCGCGCCTTTTCGGAAAAGCCGGGCCCGGTGTCGGACACCTCGATCACCACGACCGCGCCTTCGCGCCGGCCGGTGATACGGATCTGGTCGCGGCCGGGATCGCGCGACGGCGCGGCTTTCCATCGCCTGCACGGCGTTGCGCGCAAGATTGAGCAGGATGCGGAACAGCTGGTCGTAGTCGGCCTCGACGGTGAGCCCGCGCTCCACCGCGCTGATCCAGCGGATCGGCGCGTCAGGGCCGAGATTGAGCGTCTCGTGCACTTCCTCGACCAGCGGTTCGAGCAGATATCTGCCGCCGCTCCGGCGGCGGCTCCTGCAGCCGGCCGTAGGACAGCGTCGACTGGCAGAAGGCGATGGCGCGTTCCAGCGCCTGCATCAGCTTCGGCGCGAAGCGCTGCACCGTCGGATCGGGCAGCTTCGCCAGCCGGTCGGAGAACAGTTGCGCGGAGGCAAGCAGGTTGCGCAGATCGTGATTGATCTTGGACACCGCGAGCCCGAGCGCGGCGAGGCGGTTCTTCGGCGTGCAGCATCGAGGCAAGCTCGGTCTGCATCGCCGCCAGCTCGCGCTCGGCAATGCCGATCTCGTCGACGCGCGTCCGACGGCAGCGATGATGCGGTCGGCGTTTTCCGGATCGGCGCGGAACGCCATCATGTTGTCGGTGATCCGCCGCATCGGCCGCACGAACATGTAATGCAGCGCCAGATAAACCAGAGCCGCGGTGAAGCCGGAAATCAGCAGCGAAATCAGCAAGAGGTCGACCGAATAGTGCAGCATCGCCGCGCGCAGCGGCTGCTCGTCCATGACGAGATCGATGTATTCGCCGCCCATCGGCGCCGGGCCGACGACGCGCATGACGTCTTTCTTGTCGTTGAGCATCGTGCTTGAACGCGTCGACCACGGCCGTGAACTGTGCCGACGTGGCGCATGTCGAAGACGTCGGCGATCGGCGGCAGCGTGACGTCGCTCGGCTGCAGCATGTAGTGGGTGTCGCCCATCTTCATGGCGACGGCGCGCGCGCCGATCGAGCCGAGAATTTTCTTGGCGAGCGGATCCGGCACCATGCCGTTCGGCGCCGCCTCGAGCACCAGCGCCGCAGTCTTGGCGACTTCCAGGTGGTCGCGCAGCCAATTGACGCGGAAATTGGCGACCGAGCGGCACATAGATCAGCACCTCCGCGATCATCACGAACAGGATCGTGAGAAGGAGGAGCTTTGCCGGACAGCCCAAAACGTGGCGCACGGACCGGCTCCGGCCGCGCGGCGGACTCATCGGTCATCTGCCTGAGCCTCGCGCGTCAGCCAAAACGACGCAGCCACCCTATGATGCGACGCACCCGAGCACTCGTCAAACCCCGCATAAAATAGGTAATGGCGGCCCGTTTTCCCACCTCCGCATAGGTCGGATAGGGCACCATGAGCCCGGCAAAAGCGCCGATATTGAGCTTTTGGCCGATGGCGAGCGCCCAAGCGGCGATATTTTCGCTCGCCGCCGCGCCCACGATTGTGGCGCCCAGAATTCGCACCGCTGCGGTCGGTGATCACCTTGATGTGGCCGTCGGTCGCTGCCGCGCTCACCGCGCGGTCATTCTCGCGGTAGGGCCAGCGCAGGATGCGAATGGCGCCGGCATGCGCGCGCGCTTCGTCCTCCAGCAAGCCGACCTGGGCAAGCTCCGGATCGGTAAAGGTGATCCGCGGTATGGCGCGATGGTCGATCGCAACTGGATGCCGGAACAAAGCGTTGCGGACGACGAGCCGGGCATGATGATTGGCGACATGGGTGAATTTGGCGCCCGCCGATTACATCGCCGATCGCATAGACTTTCCTGATTGGTGGTACGCAGACGCTTGTTGACCACGATGCCGTTCGCGCCCATGGCGGATGCCGGCGGCGTCGAGATCGAGATCGTCGACATTCGGACGGCGGCCGGCAGCGAGCAGAAGGTGCGAGCCTTCGATCGTTTCCTCACCATCCGCAACGGCATCGTCGGCTTTGGCGATAACGACCTGGATGCGCGCCAGCACGCGGCGCACCTGGGCGATCTGCACTCCGGTGCGCAGCCTCACTCCTTCGCGGGCAAGCGCATCGAGCACGATCTGCGCACATTCGCGATCCTCGCGCTTGAGCGGCGTCGCCGCTTCCAGCACGGTGACGTCGGAGCCGAGACGGCGAAAAGTCTGCGCCAGTTCGAGGCCGATCCTGTCCGGCGCCGATGACGATGAGATGGCGCGGACAATCGGTGAGATCGAACATCGTTTCAGGTGTCAGGTACGGCGTCTCGGTCAAGCCCGCGATCGCCGGAATGACCGGCGACGAGCCGGTCGCGACGATGAAGCGGCGCGCCTTGATGGTGAGATCACCGACCGCGACCGTGCTCGCGTCCCTAAATCGCGCAGCGCCGGCGACGACGCGCACGCCGAGACCGGCGAAGCGTTCGGCGGAGTCCTGCGGCGCTATCGCCGCGATGGCGCGGCGCACGTGGGCGTTGACGGCGGCGAAATCGATGCCGGAGCGCACGCTCTTGACGCCGAAGCGTGCGCCGCTGCGCAGCGCGTTGGCGTGCTCGGCCGCCGCCAGCAACGCCTTCGACGGCACCGAGCCCGCTATTAGAGGCTTTGGCCGCCCATACGGCCCTTTTCGATGAGCACGACCGGCACGCCCATGGCGGCGGCGGCCGCGGCGGCGGCGAGCCCACCCGCTCCGGCCCCGATCACGCAGATGTCCGGTTTCAGTTCGCTATTCTCTTGCGCCATCGGGAGGCCGAACTCACCGCAATCGTATGCAAAACGCAAAGCAAAATCATCGTCGCTCGGCACGTAAGCGGGCATTTGTCAAAGTCTCGGTCGCGTCACACATATTTCTATACACGTCCTTCCATACACCTGCCTTCGATACACCTGCGCCCGCAGCGAAACGATGATGACGCAGAGTCCAGCACGATGGGACCAACCGTCACAGAGCAGCGAGTTCCTGGCAAGCGCCGCTTGGTCGCGGGAGTCGTCTGATTGACGGCGCAGGAGGCGCTCCCGTATAAGCCGCGCCAATTGCGCGCCTGCGCGCCCAAGCGGGCGCAAATAGGCCTATTTCGAGCGCGTTAGCGGAGACAGCTTCGTGAAACGGACCTACCAGCCGAGCAAATTGGTGCGCAAGCGCCGCCACGGCTTTCGTGCCCGCATGGCGACCAAAGGCGGCCGCAAGGTTTTGGCGGCGCGGCGGGCGCAGGGACGCAAGCGGCTCAGTGCGTGACGGGCGCACGTTTCCCGTTCGAGTTTTGCCCAGTTTTTTTCTTTGCCGAGTTTTGGCTTGCCATGGAGCGGTTGAAGCGCCGGACGGACTTTCGGGCTGCCGCCAGCGGCACGCGGGCGCCCGGCGGCGCGTTTGTGTTGCAGGCGCGCCGCGCGCGCAGACGAAGGCGCGGTGCGGGTGGGCTTTACCGTGTCGCGGCAGGTCGGCAATGCGGTGGAGCGCAACCGGGTGCGGCGCCGCTTGCGCGAAGCTGGTCAGGCTGCGCCGCGTGCCGGACAGTCTGCACGCCGGCCACGATTACGTGCTGATCGGGCGGCGGGCGGCGCTCGAAGCTGCCGTTCGGCGAGATGATGCGGGAACTCGATGCGGCGCTCGACCGCATTCATGCCCGCGAGCGGAAAGGAACTGGTGTCGCTCCCGCACGCCCCCTACATGAGGCGGGTTCGCCAGCCGCTGCGCGGCCGACGCCGCAGCCGAAACCGCGCCGAAATCCGCCAATGCCCGAGCATTGAATGAACGAGCACAAGAACACCATCCTCGCCATCGTGCTGTCGCTGATCGTCGTGGTCGGCTGGGAATATTTCTTCGCCAAGCCGGAGCTGCAGCAGCAGGCGCAGCAACAGGAACAGACGCAGCCGAGCGGCGAGGCCGGCGACGCCGCCGGCAGCGCCGTCAAACCGGCACGCCGCAAATGCCGAATGCGCCTTCGGCGCAGCCGCCGACGCAGACGCGCGAGGCGGTGATCGCCGCTTCGCCGCACGTCGACATCGACACGCCGCGGCTGCGCGGCAGCATCGATCTTAAAGGCGGCCCGCATCGACAATCTGTCGCTCGAGCAATATCGGGAAACGACCGACCCCAACTCGCCGCCGATCGTGCTGCTGTCGCCGTCGGGCGCGCCCGACGCCTATTACGCTGAATTCGGCTGGGTGCCGGCTTCCGGCACGAGCGAGCCGGTGCCGGGACCCGATACGATCTGGAAACAGGAAGGCAGCGGCGCGCTCGGCGTCGATCATCCGGTCACGCTCAGCTACGACAACGGCCAGGGACTGATCTTCAGCCGCACCGATTTCGGTCGACGACCATTATCTGTTCAGCATCAAGGACGAGGTGCAGAACAAGAGCGGCAACGCCGGTCACGCTTTATCCCTACGGGCTGATCTCGCGCCACGGCACGCCGACGAGTGCTGGGCTATTACATCCTGCACGAGGGTCCGATCGGCGTGATGGGCGACCAGGGCCTGCAGGAAGAGACCTACAAGAAGATCGCCGACAAGAAGAGCGAGACCTGGGACGCCACCGACGCCTGGCTCGGCTTCACCGACAAATATTGGGCGGCGGTGCTGTTGCCCGACACCGACGCCAAGGTGAAGGCGCGCTTCTCCGCCACCGAAGTCGCCGGCCAGAAGATCTACCAGACCGACTATCTGCGGCAGCCGCAGACCGTCGCGCCGGGCGCAAGCACCAGCGCCGACGCGCGGCTGTTCGCCGGCGCCAAGGAAGTCTCGCTCGTCGGCATCGATTTCCCGTTCGGGCCCGGGCGGCTACAACAAATCGCTCCATCTCAATCATTTCGATCTCCTGATCGACTGGGGCTGGTTCTACTTCATCACCAAGCCGATGTTCCTGGCGATCGATTTCTTCTTCCATCTGGTCGGCAATTTCGGCATCGCCATCCTGATCGTCACCGTGCTGGTGAAGACCCTGTTCTTCCCGCTCGCCAACAAGTCCTACGCCTCGATGGCGAAGATGAAGGCGGTGCAGCCGCAAATGGCGATGATCAAGGAGCGCTATGCCGACGACCGGATGAAGCAGCAGCAGGCGATGATGGAGCTCTACAAGAAGGAGCAGATCAATCCTGTCGCCGGCTGCCTGCCGATGGTCATCCAGATTCCGGTGTTCTTCTCGCTCTATAAGGTGCTGTTCATCACCATCGAGATGCGGCACGCGCCGTTCTACGGCTGGATCCACGACCTGTCGTCGCCCGACCCGACCAACATCTTCACGCTAGGCGGACTGATCCCGTTCGATCCGTCGGTTCTGCCGATGCTCGGCGGCTTCCTCCATCTCGGCTTCTGGCCGGCGATCATGGGCGTGACCATGTGGGTGCAGATGAAGCTCAATCCGGCGCCGCCCGATCCGACCCAGCAGATGATCTTCAACTGGATGCCGCTGATCTTCACCTTCATGCTGGCGCATTTCCCGGCCGGGCTGGTGATCTATTGGGCCTGGAACAACTCGCTCTCGGTCGTCCAGCAGAGCGTGATCATGCACCGCAACGGCGCCAAGATTCAGCTCTGGGACAATCTCAAGAGCACGTTCGTGAAAAGCCAAGCCGAAGCAGCCGGCGGAGTAACTCGCGGTCCGGATTAAGCGGCGGTGTTTCGCCGTGATGCGCGTCGCGCAATTTAGGTACGGCGCTTCACGCCGCGCGCACGCGGCTGAAGAAGTCCGCCACCTTCGTTTCCAGGTCGTTGGCGCGCGAAGAAAGCCGTGACGTCCAGGCGGTGATGTCGCCGACGGCTGCGGCGCCGAGCGCAACGGCCTGTTCGACCGATCCGATCTCGGCCGACGCGCGCGCGGTATGTCCGGCGGCGCCGTGAATGCTTTCCGCGATGCTGTGGGTCGTCGCGCTCTGCTCTTCAACAGCCGTCGCGATGTTCGTCGATACGCCGGTCAGTTCGCCGATGGCGCGCGCGATAGAGGTTATTTCCGCGACGGAGCGTTTGGTCGCTTCCTGTATGGCGGTAATCTGCTGCGAGATATCCTCGGTGGCGCGTGAGGTCTGGTTGGCGAGCGTCTTGACTTCCGCCGCCACCACGGCAAAACCCCTGCCCGCCTCGCCAGCGCGCGCAGATTCGATGGTCGCATTGAGCGCCAACAGGTTGGTCTGCGCCGCGATCGCGGAAATGGCGTCGACCACCGAGCCGATGCGGCTCGGCAGCGGCGTCCAAGGAACGGATGGCGCCCTGGCTGCGCTCGGTGTCGCCGACCGCCGATTGCGCCATACCAAGCCCGCGGGTCGCCTGCCGGCCGATTTCTTCGATCGAGCCGGACAGTTCCTCGGTGGCTACCACGGTCGCGTCCATGCGCCGCGCGGTTTCCGCCGACGCCGAGGAGGCAGCAGTCATTCGGCCGCGCGTATCTTCGGCGACCCGCGTCAACGTCGCGCACGTCGTCGTCAGCGAAACGGACGCTTCCTTGATCGCCTCGACCACGTCGCCGATGGCGCCGGCAAAATCCGCGATCGCGTCATCGATCACGTTTCGCCGCGCCAGCGCCGCCTGTTCGGCCCGCTGCCGATGCAACGTCATTGCGTTCGCGACATCGAAGCTGACGACACTGCGAGACGATCGTGCCGCGCTCGGCAACCGTCGCGGAGGCAAAAGCGGTATTTGCGGGCCAGCGCGTCGAGCGCCGCCTTGAGCACGTAACTACCGGCGGTGCTGCGCATGCGCGCGTCGAATCCCAGCGCGGCTTCCTGCGCAACCGTGTGGCGGCACGAGTTCGACGTAATGCACATCGAGATTGCCGCCTAAAAGCGCTTTGAAGTGGGCCGTTTCGAGCTTTTGCAGAAGCGCCCGATTGTTCGCAACAATTTGTCCGACGTTGGGCAACGTGCTTATGGCCGTGAGAATTTCCTCGATGGCGCCGTCAAGGCTCGGCGCGATCACCGGCCAAGTTTCCGCGACGATGCGCCGGGCGCGCTCGTCGATACTGTACAGAACAAGGCGTGCATCAAACGCCTGAAGTGATTCGGTCGTCGCCATGCCGGCCGTTCCCCGCCCCATCGGAACGCCGCATGGTGCGTCACAATTGTTGCACTTGTGTTAATGATCTGGTTACCAATCCTCGGACTGGCCCCAAAAGCGTCGGCCCCGCTATTCGCTCGCCGGTCACGCCGGTTGACTTGCCGTTGCTCCTGGTTCAATTTTTAGAACCTAGTTCCAAAATATGGAACGAGCTTGCCGACGGATCCACACCTCGGTTGGGGCGAACAGCCGATCGCTGCAAAAACGGAGGAACGGCTTGCAGGGCTTCAGCGGCGCCGCACCCGCGGAACGGCATCGGATGGCTGCGACCTGGCTCGCCGAATTTGGCGACGCACTGCAGCACGACAATTACATGCGCGTAGCCGCCATGATGCATGCGGACGGTTATTGGCGCGACTTGCTGACCTTCGGTTGGATATTCAAGAATGTTCACGGCATCGATGCCATCCGCGCCTGGCTGTCCGAAGCAGTAGGCTCGAATCCGCCATATGATTTTCGCTTGCAAGGTGAGCCGTCTACCGGCGGCATCGGTGAGCACAATTCCACGCTGGAATTTTTCTTCACATTCGAAACCGGCATCGCGCTCGCTCGTGGATTTGTCAGGCTGGTTGAGGACCGCACTGCGCCGGGACTCCTGAAGGCGTTCACCGTTCTAACAACCATGCAGGAGCTCAAAGCGTTTCCGGAGGCCGTAGGGCGAAGGCGGCCGCGCGAAGACATGCGGGCCGCGTCCGGCGAAGTAGAAAATTGGCTCGACCGCCGAAACCAAGCGAGCGAATTTAGGGACAGGGATCCGGAAGTTATCGTCATTGGCGGGGGCCAGTCCGGATTGATGCTCGCCGCCCGCCTGGGTCAACTCAACGTCGGTACGCTCGTCGTCGAAAAGACCGACCGCATCGGCGATGTCTGGCGCAGCCGCTATCGCTCCTTGAAACTGCACAACGAAATTTGCATGAACCATTTCGCCTATATGCCGTTTCCGGACAACTGGCCCGTATATATTCCCAAAGACAAGCTCGCGAACTGGTTGGAATTCTATGCCGAGTCGATGGAAGTGAATGTATGGACAAGGACGACATTTGCAGGAGCTGAATACGACAAGGCGCAGAAGCGATGGACCGCCCGGCTGCAATTAGCAGACGGCAGCATGAGAATCATGCGGCCCGGCCACATCGTCATGGCCGTGGGCGTCAGCGGCCTGCCGAATATTCCCACATTGCCGGGACAGAACGACTTCGCAGGGCCGATCGTTCATTCGAGCGGCCGCATCGACAATCTCGATGTGAACGGCAAATCGGTTCTGGTCGTGGGCGCCGGGACCAGCGGTCACGATATCGCCCAGGAGCTTCACGCACGCGGAGCCGACGTGACCATGCTGCAACGTTCGTCGATAACAGTCGTCAGCCTGGAGCCAAGCTCGGTTCGCCCCTACGAATTATATCGGCAGAACGACGGCGTTCGCCCCATCGAAGACACTGACCTTATGGCCGCGTCCGTACCCTATAATCTGCTTGCGCGCCTGCATAAACCGCTCAGCCGGAAAATGGCGGAAGAGGATAAGGATCTGCTCGACGGACTTCGACGGGTCGGCTTTCTTCTCGACAACGGCGAAGACGACACCGGCTATTTCCTGAAATTGCTGCGTCGTCAAGCCGGCTATTATTTGAATGTCGGCGCATCCGATCTCATCATCGCGGGAAAGATCAAACTCAAGGCCGGCGTCGATATCGAACGGCTGGAGCGCAGGAAGGTCATCTTCTCCGATGGCGCCGCTCTCGACGCGGATATTGTCGTGCTTGCAAGCGGCTATAAGCCGCTGCAGGAAGCGGTAAGGGCGATGTTGGGCAACGAAGTGGCGGATCGCGTCGGTCCGATTTGGGGAATCGGCGATGACGGCGAACTGTGCAACATGTATGCGCGGACCGCTCAAGAGGGTTTCTACATTTCCGGCGGAGGAATTCCGGGGGCGCGGGCGTATTCCCGGTATACCGCCCTGCTCATCAAGGCTGCACTGGAAGGCCTGATTCCCGCTGCCGATTCAAACGCGCAATCAACAGGCTCACCGGGTCCGTCGAGCGAAACTGAGCGCCGGAAGCGTTGCGAGCCGGCCGCCTGAACCGTCCGCCAAAATCAACGGAGCTGCACCATGCGCGATCGTCTCGAACTGCCTCGGATGTCCATCGCGGAGCGCGACAGGCGTTGGTCCAAAACACGCCGGCAAATGCAGGAACGCGGCATCGATTGCCTTGTTCTCTGGGGATGGCCGGCAATGTGGGATTTCGCCACCGCCAATGCACGCTATCTTTCGCCGATCGGCGGCAATGCCGAAAACAACACGCTTATCTTTCCGCTGCAGGGCGAGCCGACCTCGTTCGTTTTCATGCCGACCTTCATCGAATATTGGAAGCGTGCGCAGGATTGGGTCGGCGACGTTCGATCGCGCCGCGGCTCGTGGGCGGAAACCGTCGTCGCGCGATTGAAGGACATGCGACTCGATCATGCAACGATCGGCATGGACGGACTTGCCGGCCCGCTCGATCCGGACGGCTGGGTGCCGCATAGCGTCGTCGAATCGCTGAAGTCGGCGCTGCCGGACGCGCGATTCGTGGAGCTCGGCGATCTTCTGGAAACCACGCGATCGATCAAGAGCGCGGAGGAAATCGCGCTGCTCGAAAAGGCGGCGGGGCTCGGTGACAAGATGCTGCACGCATGCAACAGCCGGGCGCGCCCTGGAGTGCGCGAATCCGAAGTCTATGCGCACATGATGGCGGCCATGCTGGCCGACGGCGGCGAAGAGCCGACCTTGTTTCTCTGGGCATGCGATCGTTACCCGTTTCCGCATCCGTTTCGTCTGCCCACGACACGCCCGATGGAACCGCGCGACGTCATAACCTGCGAGATACACCCGAAAATCGGCGGCTATTTCACCCACGTGGAGCGCACGTTTTGTCTTGGCGAGCCGGAGCGCGAGCTGCAGCGCATCTACGACGGCTGCCTCGCCGCGTTCAAACGCGGCATGGAGCTGTTCGGCCCGAGCAAATCCATCGTGGCCTGTATGAACGAGGTCAAGCGGGTTATCGACGATGCGCAGCTTGGCATTTGCGAAACCGGAATCCACGGACACGGCCTCGCTTCGCTCGAATATCCCCGCTATCGCTTCCATGCGCTTAAGGCCGATCAAGCCGCGCTGGCGAAAATCGGCGACGAGTTCAAAACCGGAATGGTATTCGCCTTCAATATCGACCTCTTCGATCCGAAATGGCGCGGCGGCGAAACCGGCGCCGTCTTCGCCGATACCGTGGTCATCACCGAGACTGGAGCGCGCAGCTTGCACGCTTTCTCATACGATCTGCAGAGGATCTGCTGATGGCTGGAGCCGAACGCGCCGCACCGAAGTTCCGCCGCGTCGTCACCGGGCACGATGCCAATGGCAAGCCGGCGATCTGGATCGACGGCGAAGCGGACAATCACAAGTTTCCGAACGAAAAGATCACCTCGACATTGATGTGGTCGACGGATGCGAGCCCAACCCGGATTTTCGGGGATGAAGATGAAGGCGCCCGTACTCTCGGTTCAGCGCCGCCGCCTAACGGCAGCCGCTTTACCATGATGGAATTCCAGCCCGGAAATGAAGCAACCCTGCATCAGACGGACACGGTCGACTACGTCATCTGCATCTCCGGCGAAATAGACATGTTCCTCGATTCCTCGCGGTTTGTTACGCTGCGGGCCGGCGACGTTCTCGTTCAGCGCGGAACGCTGCATGCCTGGGCGAATCGCAGCGACAAGCCTTGCCGGCTCGCGGTTGTTCTGCTCGATGCCTTGCCCAGGCGTGAGGGCTCCATTTCCGGCCTCGTCAGCGCTCGATAAATGACAACGGAAATCGCGCGAAAAAATTCGCTCGCCACGGCCGCGCCGAGCGACAAGACCCTCACCAAGGGCCTTCAACTCCTGGAGGCTTTATCGGAATGCGAGGGGCCGCGCGGCATATCGGAACTCGCTCATCAGCTGTCGCTTACCAAAAGCAACGTCCATCGTTTGCTGCAAACTCTGTCCCGATGCGGTTACGTCACCCAAGAAGCGAGCACCGAACGCTATCTGCTGTCTGCAAAGCTCTGGCAGGTATCGCGCCGGACCAAGCCGTTCGATGCTTTGCAACGCCTGGTCAGGCCGATCCTGCGAAATATCGTCGAGCAGACGAATGAAAGCGTCATATTCGCTGTCGTCGACCATGACGACCTGATCGTGCTCGATCAGGTCGAGACGCCGAATCCGGTACGGGTGGTGTTTTTTTCCATTGGACAATCTTTCCCGATCGATCGGGTTATCATGATGGGAAAGGGGCTCACAGCTCTGCAGTTCATTGCGCTTGCAGCGCGGCAGGAGGCAGAGGCGCGCGTCGTGCTGCGCCAGCTGCAGAAGCAGCTTAAAAAGGGAAAATCCTTTGTCGATGTTCAATTATCCCATCTCTCGGCGACGCGAAAGAACGGATTTGCCGTCAATCGAGGTGAATGGGTTACGGGAGCCACCGCACTTGCAGTCCCGGTTTTCGCTGCTGCGACGGATTTGATCGGTATCTTGTCCTGTTTCGGCCCGGCGGACCGATTCACCGAATACGGTCTTGGCAATATTCGAAAGATTGTGTCGCTGGGCGCCAAGGAATTATCCTTGCAGCTGCGCAAATCTTAGCGCGCGAAGTCAGGTTTCAGTCCCGATTTGCAGAGCGATTGCCCAGTATGTGTCCTTTCACCAGCTTGCTGCAGCCTCACTTGCGTATCACGGCTCAAATGTCTTAGCCTGTAATAAAGGGAGGAAAACAAATGCGTCACTTCGGCATCATCGCACTGCTCGGGCTGGGCGCGCTTGGCGCGTCGATGCAGCCGGTATTGAGCCAGGAGCCGATCAAGATCGGCGTGATGTTTCCACTGACCGGCCCCCTCGCCTCGCAAGGCGTGCCCGAACGCGACGCCATCAAGCAAGCGTTCGATGAGGAGCATGATGTTGTCGCCGGGCGCAAGATCGAGCTGATCTACGAGGATAGCGCCGCCAAGCCGGACATCGGATTGACCAAAACCAAGGCCCTGGTAGAGCGCGACAATGTCAATCTGTTGCTGTCCGAACTGGTGAGTTCGGTCGGGGCCGCAATGGCGCCCTATGTCGCCGAACACAAGGTGCCGTGGATCAGTACGGTCGCGCTGGCGAGCCTCACGCGCGCACAGAAAAGCCCGTACATCTTCCGCTTCGTGCCGTCCTCGTATCAATTTGCGACAGTCGCCGCCGAAAGCGGCAAAAAGCTCGGCTGGAAGAAAGTCTATTTCATCGGCTGGAACGCGCCGCCCTCTCACGAATCGTACCAGGTCGTGAAAAAAATCTTCGGCGCCGATAATATCGTCGACGCCATGTTCCCCAACGTCGGGACCACCGACTACGCGCCTTATCTCACGAAGATGGATGCGCAACCGGCAGACGGCATATTCGCCGCCATGTGGGGCGCCGATGCGCCGCGGATCGTCCAGCAGTATGCGGAATACGGCTTGAACAAGAAAATGCCGATTTTCGGAATTGCTTCGTTCACCAGCGAGGAACTGCTGACCGATATGCCGCCGCAGGCTGTGGGGGTCCGCAGCGCATACACCTATTGCGGCACGCTCGATACGCCGGAGAACAAGAAATTCGTCGACGAGTTCAAGGCGCAACACAACAACGCGATGCCGGGCTCCTACACGTATATGGGCTATATGGCCGCCAAAATGGTGATCGCCGCGCTTAAGAACATCAACGGAAAGGTCGAGGATAAGGACGCTTTTATCGACGCGCTGGGCAAAGTCCATGTCAAGGGTCCGATGGGCGAGGCAAGCTTCGACGAACATCACGGCATGGTCGCCAATTTTTACGAACTCACGGTGGAGAAAGGCGCGGACGGACATTTGCAGAACCGTTGCGGGCAGGTGATCCGCAGGTGAAAGACCCATACGCGATGTTCCCTTAAGGCGATCGGGTGTCGCAGCGGCAGCTATCGATCGCCCCGACGTGAAAAGGCTCCCGCTCTTATCGAGCGCGGTCGCGGGAGCGAGATTTATCGCGACCAGCCGCATACCGGCGCTGGTCTCGCGGTCGGACAAGGGGACGCAGCGACTGCGCCATCCTGTCAGTGGAAACCGCCGCCATATTGCGTTAATCGCAAGGCGCGGGCGCGGCGCCGAGATGGATACGCGGATCTCGTCACCATGACGTTCTGGCTCATCCAAGCTCTGAACGGCATCTCCTTCGGCATGCTGCTGTTCCTGCTCGCCGCGGGATTATCCCTCATTTACGGGCTGATGAAGGTTTTGAACCTGACGCACGGCTCGTTCTATCTGCTCGGCGGTTATATCGGTCTGACCGTGGTCCGGGTGACCGGAAGTTTTGTCCTGGCGACGCTCGCCGGCGCTTTTGCGATTGCCCTCATTGGCGTCGTCATGGAGCGCTTCTTTCTGCGGCGCTTTCATCTGCAGGAATTGCCTCAGGCGTTGCTGACCTTCGGCTTCCTCTTCATATTCTCCGATCTCGCGATGGTGATCTGGGGCAGCGACCCGAAAACGATGCCCAAGCCGGCGATGTTTGATTATTCGGTGCAGCTTGGCGCCTTTTATTATCCTTCCTATCGATTGTTCATCATCGCATTCGGATTGGTGATTGCCGCCTTCCTGTGGTGGCTCCAGGAAGGCACGCGCGTGGGCGCGATGCTGCGCGCCAGCGTCGACAATGAGGAAGTCGCGCGCGCGCTCGGCATCAACGTATCTCTCCTATTCAGTCTGGTGTTTGCGCTTGGAGCTTTTTTGGCCGCTCTCGGCGGCGTCATGGGCGGACCTATCGTCGGCATCTACCCGGGCGCCGATTTCGATGTTCTCCTGCTCGGCTTCGTTGTCGTCATCATTGGCGGCCTGGGTAGCTTGAAAGGCGCCTTGTTTGGCGGCTTGGTTGTCGGCCTGCTCGACAATTTCGGCAAAGTCTTTTTTCCCGAGCTGGCGTTGTTCACCGTCTTCGCGCCGATGGCGCTCATTCTGGCCTTGCGGCCTTCCGGCCTGTTCGGACGCGAATGAAACCACAGTCTCGGCAACGCAACAGCGTCTCGCCCGGGCTTGCCGCCGTCTCGCTTCTCGGCATCCTGACGCTCCTGGCGCTGCCCTATTTCCTCTCATCCTATTATATCGGGCTCGCCATCGAGATGATGATTTTTGCGCTGTTCGCGATGAGCCTCGATATGCTGGTCGGCTACGCCGGCATGGCGTCACTGGGACATGCCGCCTACTTTGGCGTCGCCGCCTACGCCACCGGGCTCCTCGCGTTGCGGCTCGGCTGGGACGTATGGCTCGCGCTTCCGGCCGGACTGCTCGCCGCCGCGCTTACTGCGGCGCTGTTCGGTTTGCTGGCACTGCGCACGCGCGGCAGTTATTTTTTAATGATCACTCTGGCGCTGTCGCAGGTCGCGTGGGGAATTGCGTTTGGCTGGCGGACGCTGACCGGCGGCGATGACGGCCTTCCCGATGTGCCGCGGCCTGACTTGGGCCTCCACTTGCACCTTTCCTGGTCGCTGGCCGACAGCACGCCATTCTACTATTTCGTCCTGTTCGCCGTCGCCGTCGGTGCGTTTCTTCTTGTTCGCATCGTGAATTCGCCATTCGGCTTTGCGCTGCGCGGAATACGCGAAAGCGAGACGAGGATGCTGGCGCTCGGTTACAACGTCTGGCGCTACAAGTTTGTTGCCTTCGTGCTGGCGGCCGTGTTTGCCGGGTTCGCGGGCTCCCTCTACGTTTATTACAACCGCTTCGTCAGTCCCGACTACCTGCACGTGGCGCGTTCAGCAGAAGTCCTGCTGATGGTCATCCTCGGCGGCGCCGGCACGCTGATCGGACCGGCAGTCGGCGCCGCCTTGATCGTGCTCGTAGAGAACGTCATCAGCGCTTACACCGAACGGTGGCTGCTCATACTGGGCCTGGTGTACGTCTTCGTCGCGCTTTTTGCTCCGAACGGCCTTGTCGGCGTTTTCCTGGAGTTTCGCGCGAACAGACTAAAGCGTCGCACGAAGAAATTAAAAGCATGAGCGCCCTGGTCGTCAGCGATGTGTCCCGGAACTTCGGCGGCGTGCAGGCGCTCTCCAATGTTTCCATCACGGTCGAACCCGGCGAGCGCCATCTGATCATCGGACCGAACGGCGCCGGCAAGACCACCCTGTTCAACGTACTCACCGGCACGTTTCCGGCTTCCAGCGGCAGAATGCTTCTGTTCGGCCGGGACATCACGCAGCTTCCGCCCTATGAGCGGGCGCGGATGGGCCTGGCGCGCACCTTCCAGATCACCAATCTGTTTCCTCGCCTTACGGTGCTCGAAAACGTTCTTCTCGCGCTGCAGGCCGCGGACAAGAGCGCCTTTTCTCTGCATCGGCGTCTACGCGCCAACGAACCTCTGTTTCACAGAGCCGGCTCGCTGCTCGACGATTGGGGCTTGGCCGCGATCGCGGAGAAAGCTGCGAAGGAAATCTCCTACGGCGAGAAACGCCAGATCGATTTGATCCTGGCGATGGCCACACGGCCTAAAGTCGTACTGCTGGACGAGCCGATCGCGGGCCTGTCGGCCGCCGAGGTCGTGCGTGTCGTGGACATTATTCGCAGGCTGCCGCGGGAGATTACGATTTTATGATCGAGCACGACATGGACGTGGCTTTCGAACTGGCCGACCGGATCACAGTCCTGCATCAAGGACGCTTGATCGCCGACGGCGATGTCGAGGCGATCCGCAACGATCCGCAAGTCGCGGAAATTTATCTGGGTGCCGATTAGCCGCGCCGCGTCAGCACGGCTCTCTCGGTTCCGGGAGGAAGCATGGGAAAGGCCGGATCGATCGCCTTCGGTCCATCGCGAGCGAGGACGGCGCGGTGCTGAGCGTCCAAGACGTCCATACTTACTATGGCGACAGCTACGTCCTGCAAGGCGTGACGCTTGACCTCGCGCCTGGGCAGGTCGTCGCCCTCTTGGGGCGCAACGGCGTCGGCAAAACGACTTTGGCGCGATCCATTCTCGGGCTCACTCCGGCAAAGCGCGGCACGATCCTGTTCAAGGACGTCGATATCACCCGCATGCCGGCGCACCGGATTGCCCAGATGGGTATCGGCCTGGTGCCCCAGGGACGGCAAGTGTTTCGCTCGTTGACGGTGAAGGAGCATTTGCAGGTAACCGCACGCGGCCACGGCCACTGGAATTTCGACAGGGTTGCGGAACTATTTCCAAATCTGCGAAGCCGGATGCGCAGCTTGGCCGGCAAGCTCAGCGGCGGCGAACAGCAAATGCTGGCGGCCGGACGCGCGCTGGTCGCAAATCCGGCGCTGCTGGTGATGGACGAGCCGACCGAGGGACTCGCGCCAATGATGGTGCGCGAGCTCGGACGCACCATTGAATCACTCAAGCAGGTGGGCACGTCCATCCTGCTGATCGAGCAACAGCTCGCGTTCGCGTTACGGTACGCGGACGTGGTCTTCATTATGAGCAAAGGGCGCATCGTGCATCGATGCACGCCGGCCGAGCTCGCCGCGGATGCGCAGACTAAGGCGCGGTATCTCGGAGTTTAGTTCAAGCGAGCGGCCATATTTGGCTCGTTAACTTCATGGGTTTCTGTTATTTCGACCCGGAGCAGAAAACCTTACAGCCTCTCGACAACCCGTCCGGCCCAAGGTTGTCACCCATGTCTTAGGTACGTTCTGTTAACGTATAGACTGGAAAGCCCTTCTATTTGCTCCTGAGAATCGCGCCGCCGATCTTGCGCGAGTGCTCGCCGCGTTTAAGCGCCCAACGGTCACTACTCCGCGCCGGCCGCACCGTGCCGGGAAAGATCGTGCGACCCTCCATGATGGCCGGATGATCGTGCGCTGGCAGTGACGCGGATTGACCATTGAGCGGTCGCGATGCAAAGCGGCTCTTGGTCCGCCGCGCCGTCATGCCGCTTCGCTCAGCTCGTGCTCGACTTCGGCCGGGACGATCAAGTCATCCCATGTCAGATTGAGGCGAGCGCGTTGCCGCTCGACAATGAGCGCGGCGCTGGCGCGTTCGGCGGCGTGATCCGAACCGAGCATGGCAAGCGCCTTGAGCAATTCCTTGCGGGCGCCTTTGGGAATCCGTTTCGTGTCGGCGCCGAACATCGTCGCGACGGCGACGGCCCGCGCCGTCTGAAATTCGGCTTGCGCCTTTTGCGCAAGGGCTTCTTCGGCAGTCATCGGCCGCCGAGATTGTTTAGGCGACTGAACAGCGGCGCGCTTGGCCTTCGATTGCGGGCCGAACGGCGTCTCCTTGTAACCGGCGCTTCGCCATTTTAAGAGCGCGTTGACCCATGCCGGCGACTTGCCGATGGCCTTGGCGCTCTGCCGCTGTGTCGCGCCGAGCTTATGTGCCGCGGCGAGATATTCGGCGGCTTCACGAAATTTGTGTTCGCCGGCCTCGACGGCGCGGCGCGCTTTGTCGTGTAATACCAATCCTCAGATTGAGTGACCGATGGTGGCCCAGTCGCGGCGTGCGATGGACATAATTTTCCAGGGCTGATCGATGAGGGTGTTCCAGGCGTAGCAACAGTGATCGACGATGTCATCGAAGGATTTGAAGATTCGGTTCGACAGCCAATTCTGGCGCATGAACTGCCAGATGTTTTCTTGGCTGTTGAGCTCAGGTGCGCGCGGCGGCAACGGCAGGAGCGATAGATTGCTGGGTATCCTGAGGTCCTTGGCGCCGTGCCAGCCGGCCTGATCGAGAATGAGGATCGCGTGAGCGCTGGCGGTGACTTTTGTGGCGATCTCATCGAGATGAAGCTGCATCGCTTCGGTGTTGCAGAACGGCAGAACGAGGGCAGCGCCGGTTCCGTGTTCGGGGCATACCGCACCGAACAGATAGGTCGACTGGGTGCGCTGATCGTGAGCGGCTCGGGGACGCGAGCCCTTCTTGGCCCAGCGATAGGTGAGCTTGTTCTTCTGGCCGACCCGCATCTCGTCCTGGAACCAGACCTCTACCGGTGTGCCCGGTGCGAGCTTGGCGCGGACTTCCGCCACGCGGGCGGCAAAGTTTTTTTGAACGCCTCCATGGCGTCAGGATCCTGCTTATAGGCTTTCGGCCGTGCGCTCACATGCGAGAAACCCAAGTCCTTCAAGACGCGGTAGATCGTGTCGTCCGATACCGAGAGTGCGAAATCCGGTGCAACGCGGACACCGATTCCAGCGCAAGGCGGACAGCAATCCGGTGATTGCGGACAGCAGGTGATGGCGGCGTAGAGCACGCTCCCGTCGACAGTCGAATCAGCTGATCGGTCTCCCTGGCAACCAGGGAGTGACCGATGCCGGCGGAGCGAGTGTCGATGAGGAAGATACGCGAGGCGCTGCGTCTGACGCACGCGCTGGGGATGAGCCGGCGGCTTGTCGGCGAGGCGACGGGGATCGGCAAGACGGCGGTCGGCGAGTACGTGCGCCGGGCTGCCGTAGTGGGTCTCGAGCTGGCCGATCCCTGACGCGATCGATGATGCCGAGCTGGAGCGGCGGTTGTTTCCGCCGGCGACTACGGCGTCGTGCACGACGCGCACCGAGCCGGACTGGTCTCACATTCATGCGGAGCTGAAGCGGCGCGGTGTGACGCTGGCTTTGCTCTGGCAGGAGTATCGCGCCGAGCACGCCCAAGGCTACGCCTACAGTTGGTTCTGCGAGCGGCACGGCGACTGGCGCAAGCGCATCTCGGCGACGATGCGCCAGACGCATGTTGCCGGCGAGAAGCTGTTCGTCGACTGGGCCGGCGACACCATGCTGGTTTTTAATCCGACGACTGGCGAGGAGCATCGCGCGCACATCTTCGTCGCGGCGCTCGGCGCGTCGAACTACACCTACGCCGAGGCGCGCTGGACCGAGACGCTGCCGGACTGGATCGGCGCACATGTGAACGCGCTGGCCACGATCGGCGGTGTACCGTTGGGCCCGAAGTTCGATTGTGCAGCCAAACTGTAGAATTCCTAGTGTGGCTGGTGTCGCTAATGCGTAGAAACTCAGAACCTCGTTATGTATCGGATGCGCGATTGCGTCTTGATCGCGCCAAGAAACGCGTTGCGCGCCAAACGAAGCGGCTTGAGCGCATCAAGCGTGGAGGGCGCGATATGTCTGGCCCGACCGCTTTATTGAGTTCGTTTGTGCGATGTCAGGTTCGCTGTGAGCGCTATCTGCAAATGGTACTTGGTTGGTCCAAGAGGCACCCGCATGGAAAATTCCCTCGTATCCTTAGACACCGATTTATGAATCCGCGAACCGTAGAGCAAAGCAAGAAAGCGAGATTTGCCCGGTGCGATAAGGAAGTGAAGGATTTTCTAGAAACGCATTATGCAAATGCGCCCCATTACAAAGCGTCGTTGATCGCGTTATGGGATAAATTCCTTGAGCTTGGTCTGCCAACCGCCCACTTCGTTTCGGAATTCACCAGCGGCAAAAAATCTGTGATGTCCCAGCGCGCGTGGGAAATGATGCTCGCGCGGCACCTTGATGCACAAGGATATAGAATAACTACTGCGGACGACAGACCGGACTTTCGCATCGAGCATGAGGGAAAAGTGATTTGGGTTGAGGCAGTCTGTCCGGAGCCAATCGGCTTGCCACAAGAGTTTATGGACGCTCCCAAGCCCGGTGAATTCAAAGTTGGCGACATCCCGCATAACGAGGTATTGTTACGATGGACGACAGCCATCAAGGCCAAATGTGATAAGCTAAAGGAATACCGCGCCAAAGGAGTGGTAGGCGCGAATGATGGTTACGTTATTGCGGTCAATGGATGCCAATTAGGTGCGCTCCCATTGCACCACGGCGTGTCACAGTTTCCGTACGCCCTTGAAGCGGTATATCCGGCGGGGCCAATTGCGATCACAATCGACAAGCGTTATTCGTAAAGGTCCGTATAATGCCGGCGCTTCTTACTCGTGAGGCCTTGCAAGGAACGGCATAAGTGTTAGCCGAAGCTCTCGGCTATTTTCGACACGTTTGAAATAATCAGTAAATTCAGGAGTGCTGCGCCAATTTTGCAGTTTAAAATCACCCGCCGCGACGAACACCGCCGCATCCAAGCCGTTCGGGCCAAGCCGCAGACACTGCTCCAGCAACGCGTCTATGACCCTGTCGCGCAACTCGGAGGAAACGTGCTGGACCGCGACGAGCCGTTGGCCCAGCGCCGAATAAAAGGCGTCAGCATTGTCGAATCGAACAGAATCGGGATGAAGACTTTCCAACTCTCCCAATCCGAGCCGAGCTGCACGCGCCGTGGCGATTGGACCTGCCAGCGCTGGCTCTTTCGCGGCGGCGGCATCGAGTGCTGCGGCTACCTTCCCTTGCTCCCCGAGCGACCGTGCCAGGGCAATCGAACCAAAAGCCCAATTATGCACGATGACGGGGCTCGGAGTCGTGCGACGCGGAAACGCCATCGGTGCGAATATCCCTGGATCTTCTGCAGCCTTTCCCCAAACAGCAACAATCTGCTCAACAAGCGGACGAAGCCAGTTCTGGAATTCCTCCGTGCTCAGGGAGAGGGCTTTCGCAATTGACTCCTGTGTCTGAGCGAGGACAACGAATGTTTCGTACGCAAACGGAAATGCTAAAGCTAACTGGCGAGTGTCTCCGAATGCCGTATTCAAGGTATCCGAAATCGCCTTCAGGGCATCCTTAATTCCGTCCGACCCGGCCGCCGCTGGCGCAAGAAGAAGCGCCCGAACGTTCTCCATCGCGTTGCTGGCATGAATGGTCAGAGCCTGCTTTCGAACTTGCTGAACCACCCCTCTAAGCTGGGTGACCGCCGGTTCTTGATAGACCGTTTTCAAATCGAATTGATAAAGGTAGAAAAGTAGGCGTGTGTACTCCGTCTCTTGATTAAGTCCGAAACGCAAAATGGTGGCCACGATCCGGTTATCGAAATCCTTGTCTTCCTTCGCAAGGCGTTGAGCGGGGGTCGTGGCGAGTAAATCGATCGCCGGCTGCACAATGACCCAGCCGGCTCGGGCAGGGTCGGCCTTTTCCAGCATGGCTAAGACAGCATCAAGGATTCGTCTCACGTCCTCCGGCTGAAGGACATCGAGATATTCCGAAGCAACTTTGAATGCCTCGGCCGTACCGGTCCACCATTCTCCGGGCTCAAACTTCGATAGGATCGCAGGCACGACATCTGCCGCCGCGCTACGGCGAAATTCTGGACGCCGTTGGGCGACCTCGCGCAGCACCTCCATACTACGGCCGCCGACATTATCTCGGCCGGAAAATGCGGATTTATGGCTTTCCGCGACTTTCGAAATAAAGGAAAGCATGCGTGTCGCGAGGTCGTTTCGTTCGGCCGGGAGAACTAAACACCAGCCTCGCATCAGTTCGACGGCCACTCCAAGTCTTTCCTCTCGGGACGCCGGGACAGCGTCGATTTGGGACAAAAGAAGTGTGATGACGTGATCATCGACATAGGCGCGCACCAGTTTGCCGCCCCACCTCAGTTTCTCCGCCGATCGCGTCTGCTCGCTCTGCACTAATAAGCGAACCCCCGTGACGAACCAGTTTCGATCGATCTCGCCGTCGATAGTGTGCTCCAGCGAACTAAAAACGCTGATGGCATAGTAGGCTTGGGTTACGCGCGTATCATTTGCCGACCCTAACGCGATCTGGCGACGGAGCACCGACCAAAAATAACCAAACGCGGTGCGGTATTCCCGTTCGGTCGACGCTTCAAAAGCGGAAGTGAGGTCGCGCGTTCGTAAGAGCAGCGGTTCATTCGACATTGAGGTGCGCCGGTCCGGCGGGAATTGAAGCGGCGCAGCTGCTAAAGACTCCGCCACATAAGAATCCAGGGAAGCATTTAGGAGGAAAAATAGAGACTTCGAGAGAGTGGCCGCTTCAAGCTTGGGGGCCAAGTGGACCGCCGCCCGTCCGGGCCCTTGCGCAGCTCTCAAAGCAGCGGCGACAGACTGAGTGGTGATAGCCTTTAGAAGTTCGATATATCCAGTCCAACCATCTATGTTCGCGTGTTCCAGGCGCTCGAAGCTGATTTGGTAGAATTCCAGCGCTGCTGCCCATTCGTCAGCGTCGACACACAGATCGCCAAGGTGTTTCATGACGACGGCTGCAAGCGGCATCGCGATAGTGTCGCACATTTCGACGATCTTGATTGTGAGCTCGTCCTTATCGTGCGCTGTGAGGAGTTCTCGCGTCATTCTGACGGCAAAGAGCAAACTCTCTATGCTTGTCTGAGACGGAATTTTTAGCCGGCTGGCGACCATTACGAATCCGCGCAAATCGCATTGCCCTAACCGAATAGCATCTTCGACTTCGCCCGGAGTAAGGATTCCCATTGCCGGCTCTTGCTGGCTTTGGTCGTAAAAGAGGTCAGTGTCGTTCGCCCAAATAAGATACCGAATACGGTTCTGTAGGTACTGCGCGATTCGGTGTTTGACATCTAACGGACGCACCGCCCACGTTTCGAGTCCGTCCACGCCGGCAATAATCCTCTCCTCGAATAATTGGTCTAATCGGAACTGTCCTCCCCCAACAGCGTCAACGAGCACAAGCGATAGCTCTCGGAGAAGATGTGCCGGAAGAAAATGATTCAGCGCGATCCAGGCTAGACAATTAGCCTGAAAGTGCTGCTTCCGAAGTGCGTTCGGTTCCGGCATGGTCGCCTACGAAGTCAATTGCGGTGAATACCGAGCGAATTGGAGCGAAAGTGGCTCTCCTTGAAGTTCGCCAACGTTAAGCGTGCAGCCCGTCAACCCGATGTTCGAATCCCAGAGCGACCGGTCGCGGGGTAGCTTATCGACCGCGAAGCCGAACATGCGCGCAACCGCCTCCGGTTTGCCAATAAATGGGCTTAAGGCGGCAATATATCCACGAGGCTGCCATTTGCCCCTCGTAAGGCAATCCTCGTCGGGGCGCGACCAGCGATTTTCGTTTGAATCCAGCGGCTTGCCATAACACGAGATCGTAACATACTCGGGAAACTGCTCGTGCCCGGGTGGGACCGGCAGGAATGCGCCTGAGAGTCCGCCAGGCTCGTGCCGCGATACCATTTGAAAATTGGAAAGGACGAAGGTCGCGAAATGGTGACGACCGAGAGCGTCATCGCCGGCAGCTCGCTCAAATGTATCCCTGAATTTGTCGTGCCAAATTCGGTATTTCGGAGCCTTTGAAGATGGTCCAGGTACTTGCGGTGTGCATGTCGCTACCGATACGACGTCCACATGATCCGGCGGGTCGTTTCCCAGACAAATGGCGTCGCGTTGTAGCGCTTCGAGCGGCCTACTGCCGCCGCGTTTCGTGGGCAGGTGCGTGGCGTCAGAACAGAGCAACGGTTGAACGATGACCGTCTTAAAAGCCTTGTTCGCCGGCCGGAGGATTACGACCGTCAGCAGGTTAGCTTCCTCCATGTTTTTTTCTTCTAGTGGGCTACCTTCATATTTAGACTGAACCATTTTCGGATGAAGGCACACACGAACCTGCCGATCGGCGTCGACCGTGAACAAACAGCCGACGTTAAACCTTGCGTCTCTACCTTGCCCAATGAGCCAAGTTTGAAACGCGTCCAAATCCGCTTGGACGATCCCTTCAACGCTCCTCAGTTCTTCTACGAGCTTTTCAAGGGCAGGAACAAGAAACAGATGGTTACGGTCGGTCGCAGATGGTCGAAGGCCGACATGAACGCAACCGAAACTGTCGAGTTGACCAATATATCGTAGAATTTCGAGCAACCTTTCAGGTGGCAAAAACGCCTCCGGGAAGGTGACCAAATCAAACCGTAGTGGCGGATCGTACCGACACGTCCTGAGCATAGGGATCTATCGGCCTGGGCCTACTCTCAATGAACAGATTGATCGTCGCATCGAAGATATTCGAATGGGATTTCGGCTCGTACAGCGCCGGCTCAACAACGTAAGCATGGAATGTCCGGTCCCGTCGATTGACGGTCCAGTCCAGCTTATTCGGAAGAAAATTGGGGGGGCTGTTCAAGGATACCACGCGGGGCCTGTTTCCCTAAATGTTAGTCCAACGCATCCTTATGGAACAATTGTATTGGAATGCGCTGCCGTACGCGGTTTTTTCATAGCGTATTCGCACAATCCAAAAGAAAGCGGCGAGGATCTCATGTCTCATTCTCCTGCAAGATCGGCGGCGTCGGGAATGAGGAGCCTGATCCCCTTGTCGTCGCCTTCCTCCGGACGCACGAACGCATTGGTGCGGGTCAGCACGGTGCGTGCGTGCTCCATGTCGTTCCAAGGAACGGCCGCGACGTAGCGTTGCGCGAAGGCCAGCGTCTTTATGATCGGCTCCGGCCAGGCATTAGCGCTTAGCGCGCGCGAGGGCTGAGATGTAATTCGAGCGATAAACGATCGGGATCAAAACGCGCACTTGCTGCGCTGCCGCGAGTTCGGCGTTCATCATCACCCGCGCGACGCGGCCGTTTCCGTCCGCGAACGGATGCACTTCGGAGACGAGGAACATCATGAAGATCGCGCGATGCAAGCGGCTCGGCGAGGCGCTGATAGATACGAAAACCTTCGATCAAGGTACCGTGCACATCTTCGGGCGCCACGAATATGAAGCTTCCCACCTGATTCGGCCGTTGCTTGAATTCGCCCGGCGCTTTCTCGGCGCGGCCTTCCATGATGGTGCGGTGGCGCTGCCTCAAAAGCTCGAGAAAGCATGTCGGCGTTCTTCGGCAAGCGTTTCATTTCCTCGGGATTAGAAACCAGGCGGAACGTGCCGAGCACGTCGTGCGCATCGGCCGGCCGATTGGCGCGGGATCACGCCGTCGAAGACGATCGCGCTCGCCTCCTCGACCGCGAATTCCGTTCCTTCGATGAAATTGGAGAAATACGCCTCGAAGAAAGCCTGATTGATTGCCGCGCGGCCGGTGGGGTGCCAAAGACGCGCGGGCTCGGGCGGGAATCGCCGCAAGGCGTCGTGCAGCTTTTCAAACAACGCGATGCGCTTCGGATCGAACGACGACCCCGCGCGCCCTCGCTTTCGCGACCGGCGCCGACAATCTGGCGTGCCGCGTACCGAGCAGGGCGCCGATCATTGCGTCGAGTTCTCGCGCCTGCCTTTTCCATCTTGAGCGTCGGCGCGAGCGTCTTGATCTGATCGCGCAAAGCATTAAGCCGTTCCTTGCCGCTGTTGCGGAGAAAGCGCTCAAGCCAGGTCTCGATCTCGCTTCGCTTCAAGGTCGGGGCGGCGCCGGAACGTGCGCGTGTCGGGCGCATATTCTCGATGAGCGCGCGCGCCGTTGACATGCAGTAGAGATCGTCGCGCAGATTGAAATCGTCGGGCAGCGGGCCGAGGCCGCGCCGCGCGCGCAAGGTCACGCCGGGTAGCGCGACTTTTCCGCCTCTCGATGCCACGAGAAACACGGACCCGTCCGGCGCAGGCTGGTGTTCGAGGGCGGTGCGGTCGGCGACGAGGCCGCCGGGAAAGAAACCGGCGGCGACCTCCCAAAGGTGGCGCCGAATGAGAGAGGCCGCATCCTTCGCTGCGGTTCGTAGTATAAAGTCGCGAGCCCAGGCGCCGGAGCTTCCCGGCGGCGACGGCGCGCGAGACGGCCGCCGACATGGCGGCGGTCGAGACGAAAACCTCGGGCGGGTCCTTGAGGGAAATTTGGGCCACTTAAGCGCCTCCTGACGGTCAATATAGCAAACTTTCATTGACTTAATGGGTAAAATTATGCAAACTTTAGCGAACTTAGCGCCTTGGAGGCCCTTTAGGCCCAAATGCGCAATTTTTATTGGCCATTCAGAAGCTTGTCGCCCAAAGGCGCGGCAACCGGCCGCAGAGTTCGAACCCGCCGTTGCGCGGCGAACAAATACGGAACACAATAGGCTCGTGAGCCAAGATAACGCCAATCCCCCCCGCCTCGTCGCCCCGGCCGCAGCCGGCCCGGCGGGCGCGCGCTTTGAGGGCAAGGTCGGTGCATTTTATTTCCTTGCGCTGCTCGCGCGCGGCGAGCCGCGCGGCCTTCCTGGTGCGACCGTTCGGGCGGTTCGCTTCCAGCAATCGCCGCATCGGCCGGCCGCTCGATGACGTCACGATCGACGCGATCAATGCCGACGGCTCGCGACGCCTTCCTCGACATTCAAGCCAAGCGCACGATCAATTTCACCCGCGGCGGATGAGAACTTCGCCGATGTTGTTCGGCGCCTGTGGGCGACCTCGCAAAAGCAGCAATTCACGACGGCGCGCTATGAGATGGCGGTCGCCGTCGCGCGGACCTCGACACGCATCGAGCGCGACTGCCAGCAAGTGCTTGCAATGGGCGCGGCAGCTCGCCGAGCGGCGAATCGTTTGCCGCGCACATGCAGCGGCCGGGATTTGCGTCGAACGGCATGCGCGATTTCGTTGAGGCCTTCCGGCATCATCTCGCGGCCGTCGGCGCCTCCGAACGATGATGAGACGGTCTGGCGCCTCTTGCGGCGGTTTCAGATTCTCGTTTTCGACTTTGAAGCGCCGGGATCGGACTACGATCATCGCGCGCGGGAACGAGGCCGGACGGTCCTTGCGCCGGATCAGGCACGGCCGCGCGGCCGATCTCTGGTCGATCCTGACCGATGAAGCGCTGTCGTGCGACGCGGCAGGCGGTGAAGTCGATCGCGCCGACGCTCATTCGCGATCTCGAACAAAAGACATGGGCTAAGGTTCGGCCGAAGGCCCGATCTTCGCGCCGTGCACGCGCGGCTTTCGGAAGCGGCGGATCACGCCCTTGCCGACATTAGCGACAATATCGGCGGCGCGCGGCTTGTCGCGCGCGGGATTGATCGAGGAGGCTCATCAGGCGCTGGAGCAAGAGCCAGTGGTGCAAATCGTCGGCGCCGTCGGGCGTCGGCAAATCCGCCGTGCTTAAGGCGCTCGCCTCGCATCAGCGCAACGAAGGCAACAGTTCTCGTCCTTGCGCCGGGCCGCATCGTCGGCGGCGGCTGGCCACAGATGGCGCAGGTCATCGGGTGTCCCGGTCGGCCCGCAATGAACTGTTCAACGAATTGGGCTGCGGCGGCGGCGCCACTCTGTTCGTCGATAACATCGACCAGATCGACGACGCCGAGGCCTGGCTTACCTTGCGCGACCTGCTGCGCGGCGTGCTGGAGTGTGCCGGGCTGGCACGCGGTATTTACTGTGCGGTCGGAGCGATCAGGAATGGCGGGCCAATCTGCCTGATGAGATGCGGCAATTGCCGTTTGCGCACGCGTTCGCGTCGATCCCCTATCGGATGCGGAAGCCGATGTGTTGCGCGACGACAATCCGGCCTCTCGCCGCCTTGTTGGCCGGCGATCATCCGGCGCGCGCGATGGCGCGCAATCTCTTCTATCTGTCGCGCTTGGTGGATTTGGCGCGCGTCCGAGCGAACTGCCGCTCGCCAACGAACTCGACCTCGCGCGCTTGTGGTGGCGCTTCGGCGGCGGCCGCTCGGAAGCCGGGAAATTCGAGCGCCTGAAGCTGTTGCGCGATCTCGGCGAACGTCTCATCCGTCGACCGGGGCTTGCGGCCTTCGCCGCCGACGAACTGAAGTCAAAGACGGTCGAGGAACTTCTGCACGTCGAGACGCTGCGCGAAGACCGGGCCGGCGCAACGCGTCGCCTTTTGGCACGACACGCTTACGCGATTGGACGGTCGGTTTTCTGCTGGATGAAAGGCCGGATCTGCGAGCCGACGCTGCCGGCCGACCGGCCGTTGCCCGGAGCACTCGCGCGCGGCCTCGAAATCGCCGCGCGTCTCGCGCTGCAAAGCGACTCGACGGGCGCTCGGTGGCTGGCGCTGCTCGCGGCAGTTCGAGCGCGATGGGTGCCACGGCAGCTGGCGCCGGCCTGTCCTCATGGCCTTGCCGCGATCGGAGAACGCGCTCGAATTATTCGAGCGCGTCTGAAGCCGGCGCTCGTTGCGGACAAAGGCCGGCGGCTGAAAGAAATCATCCAGCTGATGCTTGCCGTCGAGACGGTGCCGTGTCGCGCAAATTCTTGCTCGCGCTCAACAGCCCGTGCCGATCTCGGAATGCGATATGCGGCGCGGATGGTCGTGCCAACCGGGTCCGACCTGGATGCCGGTCGTCGCATGGGCTGCGCTTCGTTGTCCGACCGGCTTGCCGAGCGCCCTCATTCCCGATCTCGCGAAAGTCTTTCAGTCTGTGGCTGGTCGCGATCGCAATCGCAGACACCCGGACATCAATCAGCTGTTGTTCAACGGCTCTACGAATGGCTGACACGGATCGAGGACGCCAAGCGGCCCATCGCGATCACCGACCCTCGCGAGGCGCGCGAACTGGACCTCAACTTCGAGCACCTCCATCAGGTGCACGAAGATATCCGCATGACGTTCCTTTCCTTCTGCCATCTGAATCCCGCAATCGGCGAGCGCTATCTCGCCGAGACGGAGCCGGAGCTGGCACCACGGCGCGCGCGATATCCTGAAATTTTCCGGGAACGGCCGCCAAGGCGGCGCCCGCCGCGCTGGCCGATTTCGCGCTCGCGGCTTGATCCCGGAGGAGGACGAGGACAGTCTCTTATCGGCGCGCGGCGCGATCGCTTTGGGCCGTTCGGCATATTCGACTCCGATTTATGCCGGTGTCGCCGGGCCAGGGTCCGTTTTTCACGCTTCTTGAAGAATCGCGCGCAGGACGGCCTGCGGCTTGTGCGCGGGATCGTCGAATACGCAACGCAGTGGCAGTTCGCGAAGGCTACGAGGAGGAAGGCCGGGCATTTCCGACCATGACTATCCCGTTTCCCGACGGCGCGAAGTCGTTTGACGGGCGACTTCGGGATCTATCAATGGGCGCGGGGCGGCACTGGCTCGCTGGTTGTCGCCTCGGCGCTGATGGCGCTGGAGGCGTGGGCACATCGGCAGATCGAAGCGGGCCGCTCCGCCGGCGAAGTGCTGCATGATGTGCTTGGGACCCGTCGGGCTCCAGCATCGCGTTCGTGTGCGTCGCCGTCGACTTGTGCTGTCGCACTGGCAGGCGATGAAAGAAGCCGCGTGGCCGATGCTGGCGGCGCCGGAATTATTGCAATTCGACCACATGCGATTGGCGACAAGACCAATCGGGGATGGGTCAGCTTTTTCGCGACCGAACGCGAACCGCAGCATTGGCCGGTGAGTACAGATGATTTGCTGCGCCGCCCCTCGCGGCGACGGGAGGTGATCGACAAGGCCGGCGACTACGCGCTTTATGGGCCTGCCGCGTTCAGGCAAAGCTGCGCGATGCGCTTGATGCGGCGCGCGATCGCGTTGCGCACGGCGAACCATACGGACGAACGGACCGATTCTCGGATTGCGCGCGACGGCCGAACGTGCGCTGCGCATGAACCACGCCGAGCATTGGCATCCCGCGATGATGCGCCGGCCTGACGGCCAGGAAATCGAAGTTCGGCAATATCAGCTATCCGGCCGGAAGAGATCGAATTGCGGCAGGCGGCGGTCCAGGAATCGAACGGGAATATCGCACGAACTTAATATCCGGCTCGGCCTGCAAAGGGCGTCTGACCGAACCGCAACACGCGACGCCGGAACTGATCGCGCAAGGCATCGCTTGGGCAGGAAAAGACGCCAGCCTGGCAGGCAGAAGATTTCGATGCGCAATGGCAGGCGCGCGCTGTCGTTATGGCGGCGGCGCTTGCCGCACGCGACTATGAGGGAGCGGATCGCGACGATGTTGAGGCGTGGAGCCGTGCAATTCTTGCACGGTGCGGCGACGGAGCAAACCGACGATATTTCACGCACGCACGGGCGAACCAGATTTGGTCCAACAAGACCGCCATTGCCGCGATCGGTTATCGGGCTCTTTATTGCCGGAGCCAGGACAGGGCGCGCGCGATGCCGTGCTCAGCGCTAGCGGCACGTCAAGATCATCCCGTGCTGCATGCCCTCGGCGGGGGTTTCCGCGAATTCAATCGCGCAGACGCAGCGCTTTCCGCGCGCCTTGGCGCGCCTGGCGATTGCAAGGCGCGATGCATCCCCGCCGCATAGTGAATCCCGCCGGCGGAAACGCGCAACGCCAGCGCAACGCCAAAGAATCGCCGAAGCGATCGAGGCGGAGAAGCGTTGGCTGGTGGCGACGCGATACCGAGCCACCATGGCCGGCACTTGCGGCGTGGCATTCGCAACGGCGGCGCCGCAGCATCCGCCTTGGGCCGCACGGAATCGAGGATGAGCCGGAACCGCCCGCATTACCGCCCGAAATTTATGTCGATGAGCACGCGATTGGATCCTGGCGAATTATCTGATCGGACTTATGATCGACGGGGTCCCGGGTTGGATCATCTCGCTGCTCGCACATCTGATGGCGTGGACCATCGAAGCGAATAACGGGCCGCCGGGCGACGACCGCGGTGAGCGCGAAAACAGACCGTTCCACTGGAACGCCAGCTATTTCGATGCCGTAGGTATCTTGTGCGTCGTGCTTCCGCTTGAGCACGCGTGCGGCCTGTTTATCGAGCGCATCATGACGCTTCACGAGGAACCATTCCTCGATGCGACGGGCGCCTTTCTACGAGGCTTCGACCGCGCGACAATCGCGACCGACATGCCGCAACCGGAAAATCCTGCCGGCGTCCGCTCATTGTTTGTCGAGCGGCTTCTGCGGGGTCACCGGGCACGTTCTTTGAGCGACCGCGAGTCGTTCACTGCCGAACACCATCTTGGCGACGCGCTGCACGCCCTCTTTTATCAGCCGGCAAGTTTCGTACGGACCCGTCCCCATGTGCCTGACAGTTGGAACGGCCTGCTTGAAAACACCCCGATCCTGATGCCGCTCTTGGTTTCTTTTCCGCAATCGGGGTACCTAGCCGTTGTCTTCCTGACGCTTATGGAAACCTATCCTTGCCCCACTCTCTTGCCCGCGATGGTTCAGGCCTGTTCGGCATGGCGTCGTGTGCACGCCGTCGGCGCTCATTTTTGGAACAACGAGCACCGCGTCGGCCACCGGATTTGTGAATGGATAAATCGCGCGATGGACGACGAATTTGCCGGCGCGGAGAACTTTGCCGAGCTGCGCGATGATCTCAGCCAGTGCCTCGACGTGCTTGTTCGGTCCGGCATTGCATCTGCGCGCGACCTAGAGGCTCGACTGAGCGGGCGAGGCGCGGCCGCATAATGCCCGTGACCCTCGATCGCCCGCTATCTGGACCTTTTGACCGCAACCTCCGCAGTCTCCGCCAGCTAAGGCACAGAACGCAAAGGGCCTACGGTTTGACCCCTAGATATATTTGTAATAATGCGCGCTGAGGGCTGGTTGAATCCCGTAATGCAATTGCCGTTGAGGTACAGATAGGCATTGCTTGTTAGGTCTCGGCCAGATCTTCTAATGGTTCGGTCATCCTAGGCGGCTCGTAGCGGCCGACATTCGGGAAAAGCGGGATCGGCTCCAGCCTTGTGGACATCTGGGCCGCTATGAACGGGTCCTGCGAGCTGTCCTGCGCCCAAACGAAGCGCCGCGCGCGGCTTACGATCAATAAATTTATATCCGCGACGATCCGGCGAGGATCGGCCCCGCGCAATTTGGCAAAGGTCGCCTCGTCGTTGACGGCGGCGAACATCTTGGTGGGGCTGATTGGGATAGAAAGGACGCCATTCGGCTCTTTGAGATTGAAGATTTCGACGGGGCGGTCGGAGGTCAGCAACCGTAAAGACGACGCCGAAAGGTCGATCGTCGCCCATTTCATTTGATTGAGGTGCGCCCCGACAACCTCATTGTCCAGCGCCTTGAGGATAAGGTTGACTTGCATCTTGACGGGCGTGAGCGGATCGCGCTGCTCAAGAAATTCGTCGAATGTAGGCGGATAACCGGGCTCGCGTATCGCCTCATAGCGAGCCTGGTAATCTTGGCCGCTTACCCCCCAAATGTTCTGGGCGCCCGCGCGCAACTCGGACATCGCGTCCGGGTGGCGCAAATGGATGCCGAGCACGAAACGCGACCAAGCGCTGGTCAGTTCCGCCGACCAGAACGAAGGCGCCAGCCCAAGATGAATGTCGAGGGCATCGGATGCCTTCTGGTCGGCATAGGCGAAGAACGCCTGCTCGATGAATTGCGCCTGATGAGGTGGCAATTCGGGAAAGGCGTAAAGGTCGCGTTCGAAGCCGGTCGAGCGCGGGCCGACCGGCTTTGCTATGAGCTTGCCGCCCTTGCGGGTATATTCGATGAGCTTGGCATCCCGGCTGGCCCACTGCTTGAGGTAGAAGGCCGGTATGAAGTGGTGGTCGCGCGGTGCGTTCATGGTGCCAATAAATGGGCACGGAAACGACCAAACGCAAGCAAGGTACCTAGCCAGCATCTCATGCCGACTACGATGCGATTGACTGTCCGATTACCTTCCGTCGCGTGCTTCCGTAGTGCTTCCGCGCAGGTGGATGGTGTTGGCGGTGCTTGCTAAGTGCTTGAAATTTGGCGCGCCCGACAGGATTCGAACCTGTGACCTCTGCCTTCGGAGGGCAGCGCTCTATCCAGCTGAGCTACGGGCGCCGACGATGGGTCGTGCGCCTAGATAGCGAAATGCCGCCGCGGCGGCAACGGCCGGCGCTTGCCGGGCGCACGGGCGCCTCCTAAGCTTGGCGGGTCAGCCGAGGACAACGCCATGACGCAACTCGCGGAAAAAACGGAAAAGCTCGAGCCCAAGAGCGCATTCATCAAGGATGCGGCGTTCCAATGGGACGATCCGCTCGACCTCGAAGGCGAACTCACCGAAGAGGAGCGCATGGTGCGCGATACCGCGCGCGATTATGCGCAGGAGAAGCTGTTTCCCCGCGTGCTGTCGCTCAACCGCGAGGAGCGTTATGACCCGGCGATCGCGCGCGAGATGGGCGCGCTCGGGCTGCTGGGCTCGACCATCCCGCAGGAATACGGCGGCGCCGGACTCAATTACGTCTGCTACGGGCTGATCGCGCGCGAACTCGAGCGCGTGGATTCGGGTTTCCGCTCCGCCATGTCGGTGCAATCCTCGCTCGCCATGCAGGCGATCTACGCCTATGGCAACGAGGCGCAGCGGCGAAAATACCTGCCCAAAATGGCGACCGCCGAACTGCTCGGCTGTTTCGGCCTCACCGAGCCCGACCACGGCTCCGATCCCGGCTCGATGACGACGCGCGCCGAGAAAGTGCCGGGAGGCTTCCGCCTCACCGGCAACAAAACCTGGATCACCAACGCGCCGGTCGCCCATATTGCGGTGATCTGGGCCAAGCTCGACGGCAAAATCCGCGGCTTTCTGGTCGAGCGCGGCACCAAGGGATTTTCCACGCCGAAGATCGAAGGCAAACTGTCGCTGCGCGCCTCAATCACCGGAGAAGTGGTGCTCGACGGCGCCGTGGTCCCCGAGGAGAATCTGCTGCCCAACGTCTCCGGCCTGGCCGGCCCGTTTGGCTGCCTCAACGTGGCGCGCGCCGGCATCGCCTGGGGCGCCATGGGTGCCGCGGAATTCTGCTGGCACCGCGCCCGCGACTATGTGCTCAACCGCAAGCAGTTCGGCCGTCCGCTCGCCGCCAATCAGCTTATTCAGAAAAAGCTCGCCGACATGCAGACCGAGATCGCGCTCGGCCTGCACGCGGCACTGCGGCTGTCGCGGCTAATCGACCAGGGCAAGGCCTCGCCGCCGGCGATCTCGCTGCTCAAGCGCAACAATTGCGGCAAGGCGTTGGACATCGCCCGCATCGCACGCGACATGCATGGCGGCAACGGCATCACCGAGGAATTCCACGTCATGCGCGTTCTCTGCAATCTGGAGACGGTCAACACCTACGAGGGCACGCACGACATCCACGCGCTGGTGCTCGGCCGCGCGCAGACCGGGATCCAGGCGTTTTTCTGATCGCGCCTATTTTGCCAGCGACGAAATCGTCACATTCACCGCGCCGTCGGCGTTGGCGATGACGCGCAGCGTCTTGTCGTCGAAGGCGACGCCGACCAGACGAAGGTCGTTGATGGCGACGTTGGCGGTCATGCCGGGGCTCTGCTTGGCGAGGTCGCCAACGGCTGCGGCAATGCGCTTCTTGGCGTCGGCGGCGAACGGTTTCAAATCGATGACCGCCTCGTCGGCGAGCGTCTTTTGCAGAAGCGGCGTGGCGGTTTGCGCCGCTGCGCCGAGAAGCCCGAACGCCGCATTGGATTGCACATCCAGCGTGACGTCGCTGAAGCGCAGGATTTGATTTTGCTGGTCGAGGACCGGCCGGCCCCACACGTTTACCGTGGCGTCCACGCCGAAGAAACCGAACAAGCCGCGTTTCCTCACATTGATCAAAAGCGAGATCAGCAGGCGATCGCCGGAGGCTGCGACGGCGGCTCGTTTGATCTTCACCGCGAATGCGCCGCTGCCGTCCTCGGGATATGTCTTGCCCGCGACCTGCGCCTCGAGGAGGCGGCTCACTTCGACGAACGGAATGTCGATCGGAACGGCGATGTTGACCGTGCCTTCGTTCGCCTGCGGCACGAGATCGAGCTGCTGTGGAAACGGACAATCGGGCTTGGTTTCCCTCGGCACGATACGCGTCTGCGCCTGCAGGCCGAGAAGAAGCGTGACCGCCTGGGCGTCGATCTTCGGCTGCGCCGCGATCGCGCGCACCGGCCGGATTTCGAGAAACAGGTTCGGCATGCCTTGCTGTGGCGGCGCCGAACGGAATGGCGCGGCACAGCTTGGCCCACTCGGCACGCGCGGCGTTCTCGATAAACGGATCGCTGCGCAGATAAGCTTCGAGCTTGTTGGTCTGATCGTGCACCAGCCTGCCGAGGGCCGGTTTCACCGCATTACCGACGTTGAACTTGAGTCCGCCGATCGGGAGAGTGACGTCGGCCACCTTGACCTGCGCGGCGAGATTGGGCGCCAGCCGCCAGTTCGGCGCAATCGTCGGACGCGATGTCGTCGTCACCGTGCCTTGGATGTTGGTGTGCTCATCGAACGCCTTGCCGGCGAGATTCTCGACCTGCTGGCCGACGTTGCCGCCGAGCAGATTGCCGCAGCGCACCGCCGGTAACGCCGTGCTAGCGGCCCAGCGCCTCGAACGAGCCGGTCAGCGGCGTGGTGACGACCAGCACTCCGGGCTGGCCAGTGACGCTGACCGGCCCGCGGGCGACGGCGAACTTCAATTGGGCGTTGGAGAGAAATTTCGAAAGCGGATTTCGCGGCTTGCCGGAGAAATCGCGCGGCGCGTGCGCGTCAAGCGACTCGCGGATCGCCGCAAGCGAAATAGCAGTCGGCGCCAGCACCGTTGAAGTGCCGGTCAGCGGCTGCAGCGGCGGCGGCAGCGTGAGCGACACCTGTCCTTGCTGGATCGTGGACGGCCACAGCACGTCGATGACGAGCGTCGCGGCGACGAAAGAGATCGACGACCACAAGTCCGCCGAGGATAATCGTGCGAAGACGCATTGCGACCCGTTTCCGCCTGGCGAATCTCGCTATTGCAGTAAGGTCATCATCATCGGCGGAATTGCTCCGTCTTGGCGCCGAATGCCGGCGCGCGCGGCGCTAATGCGGCCAGCCGTGCTGGGACAGATCGATCGGATTGCCGTCGGGATCGTGAACCCGGTATTCCGCCTCCCGGTTCGGCGGCCGCTTCTGCGTATCGGTGGCGGCGCCCCATTGCTTGCACACGGGAACCAGGTCGGCGACGCTGTCCACTTCGAAGCCGAAATGATTGATCCCTTCTTTCAGTTGATTGCCCTCGATGTCCCGTTCCGGCCCGATCGGGATGATCGCCAGATTGATATGGCCGTCGGTCAGATAGGTGGCCGTGCCGACGCCTTTGACGATCGTGAGCCCGAATGAGTTCTTATAGAACTTCACCAGCCTGTCGACGTCTTCGGTCAGGATAGCGAAGTGGCGGATGCGAGCCATGAAATCCCTCCGGGTTTCTCCCGCGCGTGGCGACGTTAGCATGCTGGAAGAAGTGCGCGTAGCGGGACGCGATCCAGTCCACGACTGGCGTATGGCCGCTTTGATGATTAAATTAAAGCGCAGCTGCCTGGCGGCACGCGGTCGCTGCCGAAAGTGGAAAACGCCCCATGTCTCCGGTCTCTCTGTTGCTCAATGTCCTCTGGATCGTTTTCGGCGGCCTGTGGATGGCGATCGGCTGGCTTGTCGCCGCGGTCATCATGGCGATTACGATTATCGGCCTGCCCTGGGCGCGCGCAGCGTTCAACATCGCCTCCTACGCGCTGCTGCCGTTCGGCCGCAGAGCGGTGTCGCGCGCCGAATATCTTGGCGTGGAAGATTTCGGCACCGGACCGCTCGGTCTCGTCGGCAATATCGTGTGGCTTGTGCTCGCCGGCTGGTGGCTGGCGATCGGCCATCTGATCACCGCGTTTATCCTCGCCATCACCGTCATCGGCATCCCGTTCGCCTGGGCGCATCTGAAACTCGCCGGAATCGCGCTTTGGCCAATCGGCAAGATGGTCGTCGAGGCAGACGATCCGGCGCTGCGCCAGCGTGGCGGGCAGCCGCGCCGGGCCGGTTCGACGTGAAATGTGGATCGGGCGAGGCGCGAAACGTGGATCGGGCGAGGCGCGTGCGCAGTGCGAAAGTGACGCCGAACAGCGCGAGGATTGCGGCGAGTCCGCCGACGCGAAAAACGCCATTGAACGAGTTCGGCGCTAATCGGCATTCAATAGGTGTTCGATAAGTAGACTTGAAACTATTCCGTCGACGATCCCCGTTATTTTTCAAAGCTCGTGTTGCGAACCTAGCGCGTAGCGTTTTGTGATAATATGAGTGTCCATGATCGATCACGCCGACTTTTCCGTTGTCGTCAAGCACCGTGCACCGCCGCCGAAAGCGTGGCGCTGGGAAATCTATCGCGCCGGCAGAAGCAGCCCGATTGAGCAGTCCGAGGTTTATTTCGAGTCCATGGCGGCGGCTCAACGCGCGGGAAAAAAGGCGCTCAGCTTGCTTTTGAGCGAGTTCCCTGACTGACGCGACATAAACTTTGACAAATTTGTCGATGTCTATATAGACATCCACATCGGCAAGCATAAGCTTGGCCGTGGAGCTGCCCAGAAGACGGCGACGTACCGAAGTCTCCGTTCCGCCAATTGGCAGCCAAGGTGCCTATCGGGCAGGCGCGCGATCAGCGATCGACCTCGGCAAATATCGACCTGAAGCTCTTGCCGCGGGCGCCGTCGCACCCAATTTTGCATATCCGCGCCAGTGGGCCGAGCGCCACGGCCGGCCGCCCCGTCAACCGCTCGATCGAAGAGGAACGCCGCGTGCAGGTTCTCGTCCGTGACAACAATGTCGATCAAGCTCTCAAGGCGCTGAAAAAGAAGATGCAGCGCGAGGGCATTTTCCGCGAAATGAAGCTCCGCGGCCATTACGAAAAACCGTCGGTACGGAGAGTCCGCGAGAAGGCGGAAGCCATCCGCCGTGCCCGCAAGCTCGCGCGCAAAAAATTGCAGCGCGAGGGTCTGTTGCCGATGAAGCCGCGGCCGGCACCTGGGGCGGGCGGAAGAAGCGGCCCTACGCGCGCGCCTCGTTTCTGATCCCCGAACATCCGTCTTACCGGTCGATATCACGGCAGGTGGCGACCGCCTGTAAAGGTGCTAATCTTTCGCTGCGGGACTTTGGGTTCGGAGCCCGATGAAGCGCGAAATTTTCCCCGTCGACGACATTTACGTGCCAGTCAAGCGGCGCGCTACGCTGGAGCAGAAGCGCGTCGACGACATCGCCGCCAGCATGCTGGAAAACGGGCAGCAGATGCCGATCCTGGTGCGGCCCGATGGCGCGCGCTTCGTGCTGGTCGAGGGTTTGCACCGACTGGAAGCAGCCAAGGCGCTCGGCGAGACGACAATCGTCGGCTACCGCGTCGACGCGCGGAAGCATTGAACGGGCCGCATTTGGGACTGGCGCCGGATAGGCGCAGCCTTTACATACGGACATTCCCCCTAGGACATCCCCCAAAAAGGAGCCGCGAATGGCCACGCGCCAAATCAAAATGCCGGTAAAGGACGATTCCGAAAAAGAGCCCGAGGAAGTGTTCTCGCAACGCAAACGGCCGGAGCGCGGCCGATATTTGCTCCAAGTCGACCGGCAAACGAAGGGCTCCTACACCACCTCGGAAGCTGCTCAGGAGGTGGCTCTGGTCATCAAAAAGAAATATCCGATCGTGCAGGTGTCGGTTTACGACAGCGTCGATAATTCGAACACGCTGGTCGAGGCGCCTGCCGCGTCATCGTGACGAAGTTCCGTTAAGACCCCCGCTCTCCGGCCTCGTCTTTCCACGGCAATTGCTCGAACGGCGGCTGGTAGCCGCGCGCACGGTAGCGGTCCTCGGACACGTCGAGCTCTTGACGCTCGTCGTATTTGACGTGGGCAGAGTCTTGCGTAACCCAGCCATTGCGTTCTCGATAAAGGCCGCGTGGTTCCATAAGCGCACAATACAGAGCCGCATGCCTTAGCGCCACCTTTGTAAAGACCGTCTAGCCTCCAACATGCTTGTGATCGACAATCTCGTTTTCAACGGCTGGGGCCGTCGCTTCTTCGATTCCGCGAGCGTCATGATTCCGGCCGGCGCCAAGGTCGGCTTGGTCGGACGCAACGGGGTGGGAAAATCAACGCTGTTCAGGCTGATCCTGGGCGACCTCATCCCGGATGGCGGCGAGATCGTGCTGCCGAAGGGCGCCAGAATCGGATCGGTCGATCAGGAGCATCCGGCGACGCCGGTTTCCCTTCTGGACACGATCCTCGCCGCCGACCAAGAGCGGGAAGCATTGAACGCGAAGCTGGAAATCGCCGAACCCGAACAGCTTGCCGAGATTTACCAGCGGCTGATCGAGATCGACGCCGATAGCGCGCCGGCGCGAGCGGCGGAAATCTTGACCGGGCTGGGCTTTTCCAATGCCGATCTCGACCGTCCGATGGCGGAATTCTCGGGCGGCTGGCGCATGCGCGTGGCGCTCGCGGCCGCGCTGTTCGCGCAGCCCGATCTGCTGCTCCTGGACGAGCCCACCAACTATCTCGACCTCGAGGGCGCGCTCTGGCTTGAAGCGCGCTTGAAAAAATATCCGCATACCGCGCTCATCGTCAGCCACGATCGCGAGCTTCTGAACAATTCGGTCGACGACATCCTGCATCTGAGCGGCGGCAAGCTCGAGCTTTACACCGGCGGCTACGACGCCTTTGAGCGGCGGCGCGCGGAAAAGACGCGGCTGCAGGCCGCCACCCGAGCGAAACAGGACGCCGAGCGCGCGCATCTGCAAAAGTTCATCGACCGGTTTCGGGCGAAGGCCAGCAAGGCGGCGCAGGCGCAGTCGCGCATCAAGCGTCTGGCCAAGCTGGAGCCGATCGCGGAGGTGGTCGAGGAACGTGTGGCGGCTTTCACCATCCCCTCGCCGGCGCGGCCGCTGGCGCCGCCCTTGATTGCGCTCGAAGGCGCTGCGGTCGGCTATGACGGCGTTCCGGTTCTGCGCAACCTCAATCTGCGGCTCGACGTCGACGATCGGATCGGGCTCCTCGGCGTCAACGGCGCCGGCAAAACGACATTCGCCAAGATGGTGGCCGGCGCGCTGCCGCTTCTGGCGGGCCAGATGAAACGCGAAAGCCGCATCCAGGTCGGCTGGTTTCATCAGCACCAGATCGAATCGCTCGACCCGGCCGACACGCCGTTGGAGATCATCAGGCGCGCACTGCTGGATGACAGCGAAGCCTCCCGCCGGTCGCGGCTCGCTCAATTCGGACTTTCCTTTGACAAGCAGGACACCACAATCGCCAACCTGTCCGGCGGCGAGCGGGCGCGGCTGCTGTTAAATCTCGTCGCCATGGCGGCGCCGCATCTGTTGATCCTCGACGAGCCCACCAATCACCTCGACATCGAAAGCCGACGCGCACTCCTCGATGCGCTCAACGATTACGCGGGCGCCGTGATTCTCATCACCCACGACCGCTCGCTGATCGAACTCGTGACCGACCGGCTGTGGCTCGCCGCCGACGGCCGCGTCAAGGCGTTTGCCGGCGACATGGACGATTACGCCCGCTTCGTCCTCGAACGCGCGAAAGTCGGGGCACGTCCGGCGCAGAACGTCGAGCCGCACGCCGCGTCGCTGCAGCCGCCGATAAAGAAAAAGAAGAAGAAAAAGCGGATTTGACGCCGGAGGTCGGCCGCACTGATATTGCTGAAGATACTGATGACTGGGTTATAACGGCGGCTCCGCGCCGCCTTCTTTCTTGCAGGCGATGCCCGCCTCTTCCAGGTCGAGCTCGCGCTCGATGCGCCGGCGCGCTTCGTCGGTGATCTGGCCCTCTTGCAGCAGCCGGTAGATGTATTCGCGCTCGGCGGCGATCAATTCCGCTGCGCACTCCGCCGCCGCGACAGCGGCATCGACGCCCATCCGCCGTATCTGTCGGCAGCCGCCCGAGGCGATATTCGTGGCGGGCGCGCAGGATCGCCAGCGCCTCGGGCGAGATTTGACCGTCGGCCGCGAATTGCTCCAGCCGGCTTTGCGCCACTTTCAATGCTTGCGACCGCGCGGCAAGCTCGGCCGTGCGCTCGCGTCGGCGTTCGTCGGCGGCGTGTTGCGCCAAGCCGAGCCAGCGGACCACGCCCGGCAGCAGCAGGCCCTGACCGATCAGCGTGACGACGATGACGCCGAAGGTGACGAAGAGAATGAGATCGCGGTCGGGAAACGGCGCGCCGGCGGCAGTGGTCAGCGGAATCGCCAAAGCCGCCGCGAGCGAGACGACCCCGCGCACGCCGACGAAAGCCAGAAAGAACACCCATTGCCGTGGCGGCAGCGGATCGCGGCGCGCCAGCGGCCGATCCAGCCAGCGCGGCAGATAGACCGCCGGATAAACCCAGATAAACCGCGCGACGATGACCACCGACGACGGTAAGCAGCACCGCCAACACGAGCTGGCGCAGCAACGACCGTATCCATCCGCTCGAGCAGCGTTCGCGTCTGCATGCCGGTGACCAGAAAGACAATTCCCTCGAGCAAATAGACCAGCAGATCCCAGAAGAAGATCCCTTGCAGCCGCGTCGCCGCCGGAATGAGCAGCGGTCCGTTCCAGCTCACATACAGGCCGGCCGCCACCGTCGCCAGCACGCCCGATCCGCCCAGATTGCTGCGGCACCAGAAACGCGGCGTAAGGCGTCAGCAGTGACAGCGTGATTTCGACGCGCGGGTCCCGCGCCCAGCGGCGCAGACGCAGGCTGAGCCAGCCGACGCCGATGCCGTAGGCGATTTCGCCCACGACGATGAGAACGAAGGTGCCGGCGGCCTCGCCGAACGAAAACGACGCCGGTGGCCACGGCGGCGACGGCGAAGCGGTAGAGGATCAAGGCGGTGGCGTCGTTGGCGAGACCCTCGCCTTCGAGCACGACGACGAGCCGGCGCGGCACGCCGAGGCGGCGCACGATGGCGAGCGGCGCGACCGCGTCGGGCGGCGCCACGATGGCGCCGAGCACAAAGCCGATTGCCAAGCGGCATGCCGAGCAGCCAGTGCGCCGCCGCCGCCACCGCGCAGGTGGTGAAGACGCACGCAGCCGAATGCCAACAGCGTGATCGGGCGCAGGTTGAAGCGGAATTCGCGCCAGCTCATGGCGACGCCGGCCGAATAGATCAGCGGCGGCAGGATGCCGAGCAGCACCAGTTCCGGCGTCAAGCTCGATCCGCGGCAGGCCGGGGATGAGCGCCAGCGCAATGCCGGCGATGACCAGCAGAATCGAGGGTGCGATATTGAGCCGCCGTGCGACGATGGCCACCACCACCAGCACGGCGAGCAGCAGCAATATCGTCTGGATTGTTGCCGTCATTATTGCAGCTTTGGCTCACCGAAGGGCTCGTGAATATTGGGCTCGTGAATATTTATCATCAATCCTCATGCTGCGCGCCGTCATCGTGGCGCTACATTCGTCGCAGATCGTTGCATTCGTCGAAGCTGTCTTTCCCGAGGAGAAGTTCATGCTCCTGCCCTTGATCGCGCCCGACCAACTGACCCCCGAACAGCGTCCGGTCTACGAAGACATGAAGGCCGGCATCGAGAAGAACTTTCAGGGTTTCAAGACGATCGCCGAAAACGGCGCCTTGCTGGGTCCTTGGAATCCGTGGCTGCATGAGCCGAAATTCGGCAAGCCGATCTGGGACCTGACGCTGGCTTTGTCGGTATCGCCGTCGCTGCCGCGCACGGTGCGGGAGGTGGCTATCCTGGTCACCGGCGCGACGTTCCATTCATCCTATGAGCTCTACGCCCACGTCATTGCCGGGGAAAGGCGCGGACTGTCCGACGACAAGCTCGCCACCATCGTGTCCGGCCAGCGTCCGGCCGATCTGACCCACGAAGAGGGGGTCGCCTACGACGTCGCCTCGTCGCTCCTGCATCACGGCACGCTGCCCGAACTGAGCTACCGGGCGGCAGTCAAGGCGTTCGGCCAGCATGGCGCGGCGGAATTGATTTATCTGGTCGGGCTCTATTGTCTGGTCTCGGTGACGCTGAACGGCTTTAACGTCCCGGTGCCGGAGAGCGAACCGGAATAAGTCGATCGTCATCGCCGGGCTTGACCTGGCCGTCCATGTCTTTGTATCCGCAGCTTCGTAAAGTCGTGGATGCCCGGCACAGGCTTGCACTCGGGCCGGCCAAAGGCCGGACCCGGGTGGCCGGGCAAGACTGAGCGGTAATGCAGCCCGCGCAAGGGAAAACGATGGCCAGCGAAAGCAAAAAGACAAAATCCGAAACGGCACCCAAAAAAGACGCCACCGCGAAGGTCAAGGGCAGTGCGGCTGAAGCCGCACCCAAAGACGCACCCAAATCCGGGGCTGGAGAGACAGCCGGCGCGGCGCCTGCCAACTATAGCCGGGGCGAGGGTCAAAAACCGGTCACCGCGGCCTACAGGGAAAACTGGAACGCGATTTTCGCGAAGAAAAACACGAAGAGGAAAAAACGATAATCTTGCGGGAGGATCGCCCGCTTGGACCCGGAATTCATCCGCGACCTGTTCGCGCCATTCGGCCCGGTGACCGTGCGGCGCATGTTCAGCGGCGCCGGGATTTTTTCCGAAGGCCTGATGTTTGGGCTGATCGTCCGCGACGTCATCTATCTAAAGGTGGACGATACTACCCTTGCGGATTTCGAGCGCGAAGGCAGCCAGCCGTTCACCTACAACCGTGGCAAGAACACCGGCCGCCCGAGCCAGCACGCGCTGCCCTATTGGCGCCTGCCGGAGCGGCTCTACGACGATCCCGATGAGCTTGCGGTGTGGGCGCGGCCGGGCGTTCGCGATAGCGGAACGCAAGAAATTTGCACCGAACAGGCGGGGCACGCGTAAGCGGTCGAAAAAGTAGCCCGGGTCGAGCGATGCAAAACCCAGGATGGACGACGAGGCTGCCCCCGGATTTCGCTGACGCTCAGTCCGGGCTCTGCCTGCTGCCAGAGCGTCGGCGGCGATAAGCTGACGACAGCGCCAATGACGCCAACTCACAAAAAACTCTGCGGATCGACGTCGATCTCGAGCTTGATCGAGCCCTTCGGCTTCGGCCCTGCGGCGAGCCATTCGCGCAAATAGGCCGAGAGGTCGAAAGCGCGCGGCGATTTGACCAGCAAACGCAGGCGGTGGCGGCCGCGCACCAGAGCGAGCGGCGCTTCGGCGGGGCCGAGCACGCGCACATCGTCGCCTCGTTGCGCCATCGGCTTTGGGCGCGGCGCGGGCGAGCGCGCGGGCGAAGGATTCGGTGTCGTGCCGGTCGGGGCCGGAGACGACGATCGAGGCGAGCCGGCCGAACGGCGGATATTGCGTGCGCTCGCGCAGCTCGATCTCGGCGTCGTAGAACGCGTCGCGGTCCTGCGCGATCAGCGCGCGGATCACCGGATGCTCGGGCTGGTGCGTCTGCAGATAGCCGTAGCCGGCGCCGGCTTCGCGGCCGGCGCGGCCGATCACCTGATGCAGGAGCTGGAAGGTGCGCTCGGCGGCGCGCGGGTCGCCGTTGGCGAGGCCGAGATCGGCGTCGATGACGCCGACCAGATTGAGCATCGGGAAGTGGTGGCCCTTGGCCACCAAGTTGCGTGCCGATGACGATGTCGAAGCGGCCGGCGGCGACGTCGGCGAATTCCTCGCGCATGCGCTCGACCGAGGCGACGAGATCGGATGAGAGCACCAGCACGCGCGCGCCGGGAAACAGTTCGCGCACCTCCTCTTCCAGGCGCTCGACGCCCGGCCCGATGGGCACGAACGAATTGACCGCCTGGCATTGCGGGCACGCGGCCGGATGCGGCATGGCGAAGCCGCAATGGTGGCAGACGAGCTGGCGGCGGAAGCGGTGATCGACCAGCCAGGCGTCGCAATTCGGGCAGGAAAAGCGGAAGCCGCAGGCGCGGCACAGCGTCAGCGGCGCATAGCCGCGGCGATTGAGAAACAGCAGCGCCTGCTCGCTGCGTTCCAGCGATGATCTTCATCGCGCCGGCGAGCACCGGCGAAATGAAATGCCGCGGCGGCGGCGGCGCGCGGCGCAGATCGATCGCCTCGATCGACGGCAGGCGCTGGCCGCCGAAGCGCTCGGGCAGCGCGAGCCGCGCATAGCGGCCGCGCCGCGCATTGACTTCGGTCTCCACCGACGGCGTCGCCGAGGACAGCACCACCGGAATGTGCGCGATGTGGCCGCGCACCACCGCCATGTCGCGGGCGTGGTAGCGCACGCCGTCTTCCTGCTTGTAGGCCGGGTCGTGCTCCTCATCGACGACGATCAGCCCGAGATCGGCGTAGGGCAGGAACAAGCGCCGAGCGCGCGCCGACCACGACCGACACTTCGCCGTTGGCGACGGCGCTCCAAGTGCGCGCGCGCCGGCGCGGAGTGAGCTGCGAATGCCATTCCGCCGGCTTCGTGGCCGAAGCGCGCGGCGAAGCGGTCGAGAAACTGCGCGGTGAGCGCGATCTCCGGCATCAGGATCAGGCTCTGCCGGCCGCTGCGGATCGCGTCCGCCACCGCCTCGAAATACACTTCGGTCTTGCCCGAGCCGGTGACGCCGTCGAGCAGCGTGACCGAATAGCCGCCCTTGGCGAGCGTTGCTTTCAGCGCCGCCGCGGCGGCGCCCTGCGCGGGCGAAAAATCCGGCTGCGCGAAATCGGGATCGGGCTTTTCCGCGACCGGCTCCGGCGGCAGACGACGGTTTCCAGCGTGCCTTCGTCGATCAGGCCGTCGATCACGCCGGAGGCTGACGCCCGCCTCGCGCGCGGCCTCGCTCTTTGCCCGCACCATGCCGTCGGCGAGAAGTTCGAGCACGCGCGCGCGCGCGGCGGTCATGCGCTGCGGCGGCGCGCCGGCAAGCCGCACGCCGACGCGCTCGCGCTCGGCGCCCAGATGCTCGCCCATGCGCAGGCACATGCGCAGCACCATGCCGCGCGAGCTCAATGTGTAGTTCGCCACCCAATCGACGAAGCTGCGCAGCTCCGGACTTGAGCGGCGGCACTTCGAGTTTTTCCTCGATGTCCTTGAGCCGATTGTCGAGCCGCGGATTGGGCTTCGGATTGTCCGCCCACACCACGGCGGTCGCCTCGCGGGCGCCGAGCGGCACGGTGACGACGTCGCCCGGCGCAAGCTCGAGCTTGTCCGGCACCCGGTACGAATAGGCCCGGTCGAGAGCGACCGGGACGAGGACATCGACGACGCGCCTGGGCATGCCGGATTTTGGGCCGATTCCGGGCGGTTTAGGAAGCGGAAACGGCTGCGAAGCTAATCTGCGCTCATTCCCGCGAAAGCGGGAATCGAGTACCGACAGCGCAGCGCAAAAGAACTGGGTCCCCGCTTGCGCGGGGACAAGCGGAAGATGGCTCCGACCGTTAAAGCAGACTTTCTCTCGCGCACAGGTCGCCGCCGAGATCGAAAGCTGGCTCGGCTATCTCGGCGCCGAACGGCGCATGTCGCCGAAGACCGTCGAGGCCTACCGGCGCGACGTGCTCGCAATTTCTCGGCTTTCTCGCCGGGCATCTCGGCGGCGCGCCGTCGCTCAAACAACTCGCGGCGCTTACGCCCGCCGACGTGCGCGCCTTCCTGGCGGCGCGGCGCGCGCAAGGTATCGGCAGCCGCTCGCTGATGCGGACACTTGCCGGCACGCGCGCCTTCGCCCGCTTTCTCGAACGCAGCGGCAAGGGCAAGGTCGGCGCGCTCGCGGCGGTGCGCGCACCGAAGATCGCCAAGACCCTGCCGCGGCCGCTGACCGCCGCCGCAGCCAAACGCATGGCCGATCCCGACGTTGCCGCCGGCGACGAGCGCGAACCCTGGATTCATGCACGCGACGCGGCGGTGCTGGCGCTGCTCTACGGCTCCGGCTTGCGCATTTCCGAAGCGCTGGGGCTAAAACGCGCCGATGCGGACGCGGGCGACGCCATCACGGTGACCGGCAAGGGCCGCAAACAGCGCATGGTGCCGGTGCTGCCGCAGGTGCAGAAACTCGCCGCCGATTACGTCGCGCTGTGTCCGTACGATCTGCCCGACGACGGCCCGCTGTTCGTCGGCGCCAAGGGCGGGCCGCTGTCGCCGCGCGTGGTGCAGCTCGCGATGGCGCGGCTGCGCGGCGCGCTCGGGCTGCCGGAGACCGCGACGCCGCATGCGCTGCGCCACTCCTTCGCCACGCATCTGCTCGCCCGCGGCGGCGATCTGCGCTCGATCCAGGAACTGCTCGGCCACGCCTCGCTGTCGACCACGCAGATCTACACCGAAGTCGACGCCGAACGCCTGATCGCGGCCTACCGCAGCGCACACCCGCGCGCGTAAGCGAATCCATGCTATCCGCCATTTGGAGCGTAGCGTCGTAGCGTAGGGCGGATTGGCGAAGCGTAATCCGCCGTTCGATTGCAACGAGATCGCGGGTTACGCCTTCGGCTGACCCGCCCTACAGACAACGAGGGGCGAACAGAATGTCCGAAGTACACGAGCACATGGAACATGCCGAGCACATCGCCGGCTGGAGCAAAAAGATCGCATTACTGATTGCGGTGCTGGCGCTGTCTCTGTCGTTCTCGGAAACGCTCGGCAAGAGCGCGCAGACCGAGGCCGTTGACGCCAACGTCAAGTCGTCCGACACCTGGGCTTTCTACCAGGCCAAGGACATCCGCCGGACGACATTGACGACGGCCGCCGATCAGACGCTCGCTGCTCGCGGCAAACATCGACCGATCCGACCGCCAAGGCCGCCATCGACAAGCAGATCGCCGCCTGGCGCCAGACCGCCGCGCGCTACGAATCGGACCCGAAAACCGGCGAGGGCCGCAAGGAACTTGCGGTTCACGCCAAGGGCCGAGGAGAAAGAACGCGATCTTGCTCTGGCGAAATACCACCACTACGAGCTCGCGTCCGCGGCGTTTCAGGTCGGCATCGTGCTCGCGTCGGCGACGGTGATCACCGGCATCGTCGCGCTCGCCTGGTTCGCCGGCGCGTTGGGCGTGGCCGGGATTTTGCTCCTCGCCCTCGGCCTGTTCGCGCCGCACGCAATGACTTTGCTGTAGCCCTTACACAGAAGGCGGCGGCAGGCCGACCTGCATGCAGGCCGCGCGCAGCGTGTTAACGAGCAGGCAGACGATCGTCATCGGCCCGACGCCGCCGGGCACAGGCGTGATGGCGCCGGCGACCTCGACGGCTTCGGAGAATTTCACGTCGCCGACGATGCGGGATTTGCCGCCGACGGTGACGCGATTGATACCGACGTCGATGACGGTCGCGCCCGGCCTGATCCAGTCGCCGCGAATAAATTCGGCGCAGCCGATGGCCACACACATGAGCTCGGCGCGCCGGCACAACTCCGGGAGATGGCGCGTGTGCGTGTGCGCCACGGTGACGGTGGCGTTCTCGTTGAGGAGAACCTGCGAGAGCGGATTGCCGACGATGTGCGAGCGGCCGATCATCAGGGCATCGACGCCGATCAGGGACTTATGGATAGTGTTGATCAGCTTGAGGCAGCCGATCGGCGTGCACGGCACCAGGCCCGGCAGCCCGCTCATCAGCCTGCCGGCATTGAGCGGGTGAAATCCGTCGACATCCTTGTCCGGATCGATGCTGGCGATGATACGGGTCGTGTTGATCTGCGGTGGGAGCGGCAACTGCACCAGGACGCCGTTCACGTCGGCATCGGCGTTGAGCTTGGCAATGAGGCCGAGCAGCTCGGCCTCCTCGGCCGCGACGGGAAGATGAAAATCGAACGACCGCATGCCGACGTCGAGCAGCGCGCGCGCTTTGCTGCCGACGTAGCTCTTGCTCGCCGGGTTGTCGCCGACAAGGACGACCGCGAGTCCTGGCTGCAGGCCGTGCTCGCCATGGAGGCGCCGCACCTCGCCAGCGACGGCGGCGCGCAAGTCGGCAGCGATCGCCTTACCGTCGATGATCTTTGCGCTCATGAATCCGTTTTCGCACCTGTGTTGGCCAAGCGTGTGGCCGTATTGGCCGCTCCCTCGTGCACCGGCACGCCCACCCGCACCTTGAGCACGGCGCGCCCGTCGGCGCCGTGCGCGATGCCCTCGATGGCATCGCGGCCGCCGCGTGGCGTCAGGCGCACGTCGACGAGCACGCCGTCCGGCATCGGCATCCACGGCCGCTCGTGCGTGGCTTTCACCTAGGCGAACACATTAAAGTAGAGCCAGAAGATAATGCGTTCGAGAAACAACAAAGCGATGATCAAAACTACCGGCGAAATGTCGATGCCGCCGAGGTTGGGGAGGATCGCGCGTAGCGGGCGCAGCGCCGGCTCGGTCACGTGATAAAAGAAATTCGCCACCGCGGCGACGAAGTGGTTGCGGGTATTGACCACGTTGAAGGCGATCAGCCAGGACAAAATAGCGGTCGCGATCAGGATCCAGATGTAGAGCTGGATCAGCGTATCGACGAGCCAGAGAAAGGGATTTTCCATCGAGGTCTCCGCGCGGTCGCCGTGACGGCGCGACAGACGAATAGCCGCTTGCGCGGTTGCAGAAAAGGGGCGTTTGCCCCGATTTGCGCTCGCCGGGGGCGGCAAATAGAGCAGCGCAGCCGCGCGTCCTTGACAGGCCCTTTGCCGAACCCTAAATGGCCCGCACTCGCCAGAAGCCGGCCACCCTATGGGCCGACTTTGAAGCCCGCGGCGGGGCCGTAGCTCAGTTGGGAGAGCGCCGCAATCGCACTGCGGAGGTCAGGGGTTCAAATCCCCTCGGCTCCACCAAAAAAGCCCCGTGTTTAAAGGGTTTTTGCGGTCTAGCTCGCTAACCGAAACACCCGAATAGCCGGTCTGCCACAACGCTGTCACAGCGGAGAGGCACATGGCGAGCATTCGGAGGCGTGGTGCCGTTTGGCAGGTCCAGGTGCGCCGCCAAGGTTCACGTCCATTCACTCGAACCTTCCACCTAAAGGCTGACGCTGACCTGTGGGCACGCCAACGGGAGGCTGAGATTGATCGCGGCGAGTTGCCGGTGGATCATCGGGCCTTGCGCTCGATCACGCTTGCCAGATTACTAGAGCGTTACCGCGACACTGTGACCCCTCGAAAGCGCGGCGCTCCCCAAGAACGCTATAAGCTTCGCGTCTTGCTTGCGCATCCCATTTCCCAACTATCGCTCGAAAGGCTCACCGCAACCGAAATAGCCGCTTACCGCGACCAGCGGCTTTCAGTCGTGAGTGGCGGCACTGTACGCCGTGAGCTAGCTGTCCTCCAGCATTGCTTAGAGGTGGCCCGGAACGAGTGGGGTTGCCTTCGCTGCAAACCCAATGGCCGCGATTGGGTTACCTGCCGCTCAACGACGCCGAAATCGTCGTCCGGGTCTCAGGTGACAAGCAGGCCGAGGGCAACGGAGGCGCTCAATGAGCGCCTCCACCCGCCGCCCGAAGGCTCCGCCCGTCACTGACGGGCGGCAGACCTTCACCATCGTGATCGACGCGCAGGAGATCGTCGTCGATTATCGAGCGCATTGGATGACCGACATTGGTCATTTCGAATTCCGCAGCCCGCATAATCCTCGACGCCGGATTCCGGTTAGTGAATCCGGCTATCGCAGCTACTTCGCGGCGATGGCGGACGTTGATGCTTCGGCAAGTCCGCAAGACTTCGCCCGCGAGGTCGCGCTGTCCCTGCTTCAGTCGCGGAGAACCGTGAAGGACGAGCCAGGGCAAGCCTCGCTCTTCTGATCGGCGTTGCCCCTGCCGGCGCGAACCGGCAGGGGCGTTGCGCGACTAGGGAGATAAGTCGCGCTGCGCAAGAACCCATCGGATGTTGCGCAGGGTGGCCGGGCACACGCTGTCGCACCAAACGGCTTCGACGAGATCGTGGGCGTTTTTGTAGCCCTCGACCTCGCACAGCTTCATCAGCTTCTGGCTTTGGTGGTAAGAACTAGGTGGCATTGGCACTCCTCCTCGCTGGCCGGCAGCCGAACATTCGGATGCCGGATGGCGAGGCGGAGGCCTCAAGGCCTTAGCTAATAAAGGTGCCGCCGTTGCTTGCCACTCCGCCCCGCTATCGGCACCCAACCCTGATGGGACGCCGAAGCGACGAGGCCGAGCTTCGTTGATATTATCTGCCTGCCATTTTGCCCGCGGTACATCGCGGCCAAGACACGCGTCTGTGCCATTAGGCAGAAAGTAGACCAGCGTCGATCGCGCGATGTCGCCGTCCCGGCAAACAATCGCGTCATGCTGTGTGTCGCGGATCGGTATCGTTGCCGGATGCTTCGATCGAACGATGTCACGTATCTCGGTCAGAACGGATTTTCGCAATGGTCAACGCAGCTGTTCGGCATAAAGCGAGAGGATCGCTTCTCGCACGTCTACATCATCGGCAAGACGGGCACCGGCAAATCGACGCTGATTGGAGAGCATGGCGCTTCAGGACCTGGAGCGCGGCAACGGCTTTGCGCTCATCGATCCGCATGGCGACTTGGTCGAGCGGATCGCCGATCGCATTCCAGCTAAACGACTGCTGGATGTTGTCTACCTTGATGCCGCCGATCCGACCCAGCCGTATGGATACAATCCTCTTCGTCATGTCCGGTCGGATCGCATCGCGCTGGCCGCGTCCGGCATGATGGAGGTGTTCGCAAAGATGTGGCCCGAGGCCTGGGGCGTGCGCATGGAGCATATCCTGCGCAATGTGCTCATGGCCCTCCTAGAGCAGCCGTCGGCAACGCTGCACGATGTTCTGCGCATTATCTCCGACACCAAATTCCGGAAGTCGATCGCCGCGTCGCTGAAAAACGAGACCGTCCGCACCTTCCTGCAAAAGGAATTCGACCGCTTCACGTTCGGCTATCGGGCCGACGGCATCGCGCCCATACAGAATAAGGTCGGAGCGTTTCTGGCCGATCCCCTGCTGAACCGCATCCTCACGGCGCCAAAGCAGGACCTGCATATTCGACGCATAATGGATGAAGGGCAGGTGCTCTTGGTGAACCTAGCGAAGGGCCGCATCGGCGAGGACAGCTCTTCGCTTCTCGGCGGCCTGCTGGTCACGACCATCGGGCTTGCCGGCTACAGCCGGGCCGATATCGATCCTGCGAGACGCCGCGACTTCTTCGTCTACGTCGACGAGTTCCAGAGCTTCACCACACTCGCGATGGCGAACATGCTTTCCGAGATGCGCAAGTACCGCCTCGGGTTCACGGTCGCCCACCAGTACCTGCACCAGCTGGAGCCGGACGTACGGCATGCCGTCTTGGGCAATACCGGCACGATCATCTCCTTCCGCGTCGGCGCCGAGGATGCGCCGTACCTCTCCCGCGAGTTCACCGACGTGTTCGAGCGAAACCGACTTGGTCCAGCTGCCGAACCATCACATCTACCTGAAGCTCATGATCGATGGGGCGCCGTACCAAACGCGGCGGCGCACCCACGCTTGTACCTCTCCAGCTGGGTGGCTGTCCGGTTTCTGGCGTGATCCTGGTTCTGAATATCAGTGAGCAGGAAGCTATGGATCGGCTTTGGCGTCGCGAGGTGAATCAAGTCGGCCGAGGCGGGCACTACGAACATCGCGCCAATCCGGGCCCCAACACACTGATTATCGACCGCCATGAGAACTTAGAAGGGATTAGAGTGGTGCTATCCGCGCGCTTTTCAGCAAACATCGTGCCGCTCACTGCAGAAAGTCTCGCTGAGCTTGCAATCGAAAGCGCGCGCCAAGTTGGAGATGGCCGCGACGGCATCACCTACCTGATCAATGCAAAGCGTAACGGTATCACGACCCCACTTTCCGACGCGTACGAGCGAGAAATCTTGCGGCGAATGCAGGCCCGTGATCTTACCGAGGCACTGGGAAAGACACGAGCGTCAACGCGTCCGCAGTGACACCCTGAGCAAACTATTCGTGCGAGAGCCATGATCGGCCGGCGAGCGTGAGCGTTGAATGATAGGTCTCAAATGTCGCTGGCCGCAGATCGAGCCTGTCGTCGGTCCCGCCAAATTGCCCTTGCCTGCTTGGCCTCCACCACGGCCGCCGCGTATGGTCCCCAGTCTACTTTCCATCTTAGCCGTGACCGACGCTTCCAGACCGCGAGCTTTCGACGCGTATGACGCTCGAAATCAATCTGCCTACAGCAGTTCACGCGACGAAAATGCTTCCGCAGCACCATACGCGGCCTACGGCGAGGTGGTGGTGGTCGTGGCGTCGTCCGTTGAGGTGGCGTCAGTTGATGATGCGGTGTCGGACGGAGCGAACGAGGGTGCTTTGATAATGACAGTGCGCGTACTGGTCGAGGTGAGGCCGGTTTGGTCGGTGGCTACGTAGGAGATGGTAGTCAATTGCTGCGGCCCGCGAAGGCTTCGGGGCTGTAGCCGCGAGTGCGGAGCCAGGCGGCACAAGCATTGCTTGAGAGCCAATCAATTGCTTCTGTCTCCGTGTGGAATCCGGCGATGTCCTCCTGGTGTCCGCTTGGGTGGGTGGCGATGAGCCGCCAACTGGCGCCGACCCTAACGGGCCTCGGATCAAACATGACTGTCACAAGACTGGCCATGTCTGAATATGCGTTTTCCTGCGGGTCGAGTTCCAACGAGTGCGTCGTCTGTGACAAAGTGCAGAGATCAGCATGACCGGACAAGGGCGAACCGATTGCCAAAAGCGGACTGCTACGGCCTTGGTCGACGCTCTGCCCGGTGCGTAATCAGACCGCCAAAAAAGGGGCATTAGTATAAGCGGATCCCGTGGTACATTGTTGTGCCCCTTTTTGGGGTTAGCATGGACTCCTCCAGAGCCCCGTCGAACCAACGCAGTCGGCGGGGCTCACCATTTAGCACAGAATGGTGTGGTCGATTTTCACACGTCGGGCGGAGAGGAATTGCTGGAGGAAGTGCATTTCGAGGAACCACATGTGCGTGACCATGCCTGCGCGGATGCGGCCGTAGTGGGTGAGGGGTGATCTGTAGCGCGGGATTCGGTCAGAAATACAGATGTATTATGTAGCCCAGCGTACCCGCGACTAACGCTGAAATTAGCCATGCGCGGAGCAACCAAGGCACGTCACGGTCAGGCATAGCGGTCAGCTCAAGCGTTGTACGCTGCATGTTGCGGCGTTCAGATCAGTCCGGCAAAGGCGCAGACTATCAGCCAAGTCAGAAAGGCCGCCCAGAAAAATGAAATGGTAATGCCCAGCGAGATGACGGTCAGCGGCCACAGCCGCGCAAGGCTCTGCCATCGGATACGCACAGAAATCGTGCTCATGACACCTCACCGGGTACTTTAGGAGTTTGTCGAAACAATCCTCCCTGAGGTTCAATGTTCCGGCTGTGCCGTGCGTCACAGTCAATCTGCGTTGTGCGTCAAAGCGATTAAGCGTAGATGACAGTCCCCGGTCGGAGAGGAATTGCTAGGGGCACGCATCGAAATTATTGGTGCGCGGAATATCGGGGGATTAGGTAACAGCACGAGAACGGAGAATCGGGGCAAGGTAAGTCGGGCCGCTAAAGCGCCCAGCCAATGAACTGGATGGCGCCAAATGCGAGCAGCGCCATCCAGGCAATCGTTACACCTGTTGCGAATGCAATGAACGCGATCAGTAAAAGACGTTTCCAAAATGCCTTGCCATACCGCCAGAGTTGTCCGCTCATGTCCGAATAAATGAGCTCGGGATTATACAGTTCCGGAGGACCGATCAGACGAAACATTGGAGCCGTTGGATTTGCAAATGCTAGAATTGTGTTCCAACGTTAGGGGCACTGTAGATCAAGAATTTTCCTAACGACCCCCTGAGCCATTTCCCTTCGGTGGCAGAGGAATTGCTGGAGGGAGTGCATATCGAGGAACCACATGTGCGTGACCATGCCGATGTACCCGACCGCTGCTAGCGATTCGAGCCGTGTCGCCGCCGATGCGCCGATTTGCTTTGCGTCTGGGTGGGTTGAGTATTGGCGGGCGGGACATACTCGGCGTTCTGGTTGCAAAGAGCCGTTTTGCCGTGGATCGCCTCCATGCACTGCTCTAAGGTCGCGAACTGGCAATTGACGGGGCCGCCGGTGAAATAGGCGCACCACGGATAGTTTTGTGCCTGCGCGCCTGTGTTGAGCATTTCCCCGATGACCAAAATGCTGATCGCGGCCGTCAGAGTCTTCATGGCCAACCTCTCGTGTATCCTCCCCGACGATTGGTGCCGGATCGGAGCTTTTTGCCCCGAGCAATTCCGAAGATGCATTCAGCATCCAATTGAGCAACACTCTACAGAAAGGTTATGGCGCTGGTCGAGGGTCAGGCCGTTTTGGTCGGTGGCGACGTAGTCGATGGTGTCGGTTAGGCGGCGAGTTTTTTGTCGAGGCCGAGGTGTTTCTCTATCGCGGCGATGCGCTCAAGGGGGTGGTCGATCTCTTTGCGGTAGCCGGCGACGTTCCCGAATTTGTCGGTGAGGTCGTTGAGGTCGCGGCGGATCGATTTCAATTCCCGCTCGATGCCATTGATGTGCTCGGAGAGGCTCGCCATTCCCCTGTCGAGACGGGCGATGTCGTCTTTGCTGGGCATCGATGACTTTATGTCAGCGATGTCGTCGGCGAGGGCGGCGAATTTTTTGTCGGTCGAAGCGGCGCTGTGCGCTATGAGCGTCGCAAGAGAGTTGAGCGTGACCGGTGTGCGTCGCGATTTCTTTGCAGCCATATGGGCAAGTATAACACATCGGCTGGGCGACGCCCGGAGCGCGCGGCAGGTCTCGGATTTTGGAAGGATAGGTCGCGGAAATTGGAAAGCAATCGGGTCACGGATTTTGGAGGCGGGAGGGAGATGTTGCGGCGCTGTTAAGCGGCGGATGCCGGTTGTGTTGTGTGGCGCTTCCCTGCCCCGCGGGAGGCGGGTGGTAGAATTGGGTGAGCCTTGAGGTTGTGTATGGAGGCTCACCGATGCGGAGGTTTGTGGAGATTGATGGGAAGCGGTATCTGTGGTGAGAAATTCTCAAACTGCGGCGAGAGCAAAGAAATGAAGAGCGGCGTGCGCAGCTTGTGCTTTTCGAGCTGAAAGAAGATCGGCGGCCGGCGTCGCAATCGTCTGCGGACGGGCGCTACCTGGAGCCGACGTTGTTCAAGATATACTGAGCCCCTATGGGGCTCTTGTTTTGCATCGCGACAAAATGCCAACTTTCTCGGCGTTCGGAGTTGAGTATGGTCGGACTGGGGCGGCGTTTGAGTTTACGGAGCAATTGCCATGGACGATTTCAGCACCACGACTGCCACCCTCGATCAGGCTGACGAGGAAATCCTCAGCGCCACAGTTTCCGACGAAGCCCTCGAGGTAGTTGCTTCGAGTAAAGGCAGAGCGGCAGTTACATTACACGTTGTATTTTGGTGTGGCTTTACCTTCTCGCCTTCCGTCTCCTCAGCCACGCGATGCGGGTAAGCGAGTAGCAGCCGTTATCTTGGCGGCCGTAATGACTTGGTTGACCAGCGGCCGTGTGGCGCTGTCGCGAGCACCGGAGTTTGCCCATGAATCATGGTAGCACTACTCCTATCCCCCTCGACCAAGCTGACGAAGAAATCCTCACCTCCACAGTTTCTGACGAAGCACTGGAAGCTGCCGCAGGCACGGATAGGGATAGGGGGCTCTGCAACTATCCTTGTCCTTTCTCTCCTATCTCGGCGTACATATCTGGTCCAGAGGGCTTTGGTTGTGACTGATACAAACTCTTCCCGACCTTGCGAGCCGACGCTCTTTAAGATTGACTGAGCCCTTCGGGGCTCTTTCGCTCACATGGAGAAAGACGATCGGACTATTGGGACGCTTTGCTTCATAGGCCTTCGACGAGATGCACGATAGCGCGTCGGATATTCGGGCTTTTGATTCGCATGTACGACTTGACGAGTGCCACGCCATCGGTGGTGGCGAGGAACTGGAAGACATCATTCGGAACTATGGCGCCATCTTTTTTGGAAGGCTTATTTGAGGGGCCAGGCAGGCCCTCGAAAAAGAACGGGATTGGCACCTGGAGGAAGGTGGCTATGTGCTGAAGTCTGCTGGCGGTAATCCGGTTGGCACCTTTCTCGTATTTTTGGACTTGCTGGAACGTAATGCCGAGCGCGTCGGCGAGATGCGTTTGGCTCAGATTGAGCATGAGGCGTCGCATGCGCACTCGGGTGCCCACATGCTCGTCGGTTGGGTTGGGTGACCTTGGCACAGCGTTCCTCCGATGCTGAAAGCCTGCAGAATTATCACAATCCGGCGCCTTTGATAGTGCGTCGAATGTTCTCAGTGCGGTGGGAGAGAAATTGCTGGAGGCAGTGGAGTTCGATGAACCACGTGCGGGCGGCCATGCGGGCGCGGGGATAGCTCACGGGAATTGGAAATTTTGTACACGGATTTTGGAAGCGGTGTAGCTCACGGATTTTGATGGCGGGGAGAGTGTTTCGGGCCTTGGTTGAGGCGTGGATTTCGGTCTGTTGTAGCCGAGACGGGCGGGGTTGATTGGGTCCGGGAGTTGAGTATGGTCGGGCTGGGGCGGCTTTTCAGTTTACGGAGCGATTGCAATGGACGATACCAGCACCACGGCTGCCACCTTCGACCAGGCTGACGAAGAGATGATCCTCACCACCGCCGTTTCCGACGAAGCACTGGAAGCCGCAGCTGGTACAGGCGGCCGGGCGCTGACCGCTGCTTGGACTCTCGATTGCGGCACTTGTTCTCCGGCGGCTTGCTAGAGCACCTGAGCAAACCCTTGGACGACTGCTGCATCAACACCGACGGCCTCGACAGTGACCGACGAAGCACTGGAAGCTGCAGCGGGCACTGAGAGGGGAGACTCTAACTTTTTATCACACACCTCGCTGCTACCGTAACTGCTGACTGCTGACTGGCGGGCCGCGGCGATGTCGCGGGAGCCGGTCATCGGTGGCGCGGAACTGCTTATCTTGTGCGACGTATCAAGAATGGCTCTACTGAGCCACTTCCCTATCGGCAGTATCGATGAGTCTCGTGGGCGGAATCCCAGCTACAATCCGTACCATCACCTCACGGGTGAGATCATGAAAGTCATTCCACAGGTCGTCCTGTTCGGCTCCATTTACGGTGAATGGCGCGAACGGCACGTCATCCCGACACTCACCGAACTTGGCGTGACGTACTACAATCCGGTACAGCCTGACGGATGGACACACCAGGCCGGTGACATCGAAGCCGAATATATGGCGGGCTGTGAAACGGTGGTCATGGTGTTCAACAAAATCTCGCCGACGTTCGCGGGTTTGGCCGAATCAGGCTGGGCAGCGCTCGGCTGCGTAGAGCGCAATCAGCACTTCATTCTACAGATCGACCTTGATTTTCCACTGAGTCTGCCGCCTGCGCTCACCGCGATGAACGCCGGTGAGGAACTGGAAAAGGACCTGCAAGGCTGGGCAACCCGCACTCGATATTTGGTCCACAAGCACGCCCATGAGTTCAAGCACCCGCGGCTGCATCTGGTGGAGGATGTACCTGCGGTCGCGGCCACACTTCGCGAGATCTATCCGCACAAGACCATCTTCGCTTAAGTCGCAGGGCGTAGTTGAAAACTGCTAAATCGAGTTCGTAGGGTGAGCACTGTCCGGATAATTGATTGAAGCGTATCCCATTCCGTCGCCGCGGCCTCCTCCCGCGGAGCGGGTTAATGCAACATCCTTTTTACGAACGGCGTCTGCAGGAGGGCTGGCGTGCGGCTTACTCGGTGGCGCAAATACCAAGGTTACTTAGTGCCCGTTGTCGGATCCGCTTCGGATCACGTTCGCTCGTCTGGGCGACTTGAATAATCATCTTCGCGAGCACCTCGCACAGGCTCCCGGACCGATTGCTGATGTGCAGGATGCGCAAGGCGTCTTCGTAAGCGGTTGTCATTCGGGCAACCTCTTCGGGCTCAAATGCGGAGTTCTAACAGACGATTGACAGTCGTGCCGCGTGCCTCCGGGCTTTGTCATTGGGCCAAGTTCAGATTCCACCGAACCTGTGGTCGAATTGGGTCGAGAAACTCCCGAAGAATGGCCTGTTGTTGACTTCTGTTTTCACTCTGCGTTGATTTTATGGGCATTTCAGAATTGACGTTCATTACGATCAACCGAATGGCAAGCCTCGCAGTAAATATATGCTGGCTGCTGCGGTCGTCCCTGCCGCTTCGCTGTGTGTTTTGCGGGTGGAGAGGAATTGCTGGAGGGAGTGGAGTTCGATGAACCACATGCGGTCGAGCCGGCGGCCGCGGAGGCAAATTGCCGGATCAGGCAAGCGTTAGTAGCAACGCTGATAGTGCGAGGCCGAGGAGAATCATTGACCAGTCGCCGGCATCAAGACCAAAGAGCCGAGCCACCGTGATCGCAAGAGGAGCGGTCCCGGTCGCCACCCCCGAGTTTGTCAAAGCGACCGAGGCCGTCTTCCGTATCCCCACCTTCGTTCCCCTCTTTCCCGACCCGGCCATGTTGGAAAGGACAAGAGGCTATTTCTGGTCCGAATTGTGATTGGCGTCGAAATCGGGGCCCGTGTTGCAATTGGGCCACATCAGTAGGAATGCGAAGCGCCGCTCTGCGGGAGGCGGATGTGGTCGCGATGTTTTCAGGCGGCGTTGAGGTTGCCGCGTCGTTGCTTGAAGTGGTCGCGTCTCCTGTGACGCTGCTGTGGCTGGTCGATGATGCGGTGTCGGTCAGGACGATCGATGGCGCATCGATGACAGTTCTGGTGCTAGTCGGTCGCTTCAACCAATTTGAAAGGAATTGATGATTCGCTTCCGTCCTGGGTGCGAGCGACGGAGGGGACTATGGCGAGGCGCGAGAAATCTGTGAAGAGATATGTTGTGCGGTTGAGCGCGGAAGAACGCGAGCAGTTGGAAGCGTTGATTCAAAAAGGGAAAAACCCCGCGCGGCGGCTGCTGAAGGCGCGGATTTTGTTGAAGGCGGATATCTCGGAAGCCGGCGATGGCTGGAGCGACAGCAAGATCGTTGCGGCCATGGAGACCAGCGCCTCCATGGTTTACCGGGTGCGCAAGCAATTGGTTGAAGAGGGCCTTGCGGCGGTGTTGAGCCGCAAGCAACGTGCGACGCCGGCAGTTGCGCCGATTTTTGATGGCGAGAAGGAAGCCAAGCTGATTGCCCTGGCGTGCTCCAAACCGCCCAAGGGACGGGCACGCTGGACCTTGCGGTTGCTGGAACGCAAGGTGGTGGAACTCAGCATCGTTGATCGCGCCAGCGACAGCACGATCGGTCGGGTTTTAAAAAAACACTCTCAAGCCCCATCGCCGCGAACAATGGGTCATTCCGCCCAAAGCCAACAGCGCGTTCGTGGCCGCGATGGAAGACGTGCTGGCCGTCTACACGCGACCGCGCGATCCCAATCGACCGCTGGTTTGCCTGGATGAGACCTCAAAGCAACTCATTGCCGAGACACGCGTGCCGATCCCGATGAAACCGGGCCGCCCGGCCCGTTGCGACTACGAGTACGAGCGCAACGGCACCGCCAACCTCTTCATGATGTTCGCCCCGCTCGAAGGCTGGCGTCACGTCAAGGTCACAGACCGCCACACCGCCGTGGATTATGCCCATGTCCTCAAAGACCTCGCCGATACTCACTTCGCCAGCGCCAAGGTCATTGTCCTGATCCAGGACAACCTCAACATCCACAGCAAAGCTTCCCTCTATGAGGCGTTCCCGGCCGCCGAAGCCCGGCGCCTGGTCGAGCGCTTCGAATGGCACTACACGCCGAAACACGGCAGCTGGCTGGATCTTGCCGAGTCCGAACTCGGCGTCCTATCGTCTCAGTGTCTCGACCGCCGCATACCCGATAAGCAAACCCTCATCGACGAAATCGCCGCTTGGGAAAAAGACCGCAATACAAATCACACCAAGGCTGATTGGCACTTCACAACCTCAAATGCACGCATCAAACTCAAGCACCTCTACCCTTCAATCTGATTGAATCGGGCGACTAGTGGAGGTGAGGCCGTTGATTGGTTGCGGCGAGAGCAACGAGCTGAAGAGCGCGCTGCACGAGCCGACCTTGTGCAAAATCGACTGAGCCCCTGTTGGGGCTCAATTCTTTTTCTGCGGCACGCTGCGCCGTTTATTGTGGCCGACCTTCGACAGCGTAGGTGCGGAACGTCGCGTATTTATGACCGATTTTTCTCAGGTCTTGATAATCGGCCGAGTTGTACCAGGCCTTGAGTTTCTCCATGCTGTCCCAAACCTGTATTGCGACGCGTTTTGGCGGAGTGCCGTCAAATCCCGTGACCGATTGCGCTCCGGCTCCGCCGGCGCCGCCGAGAGCTATTATTTTGCCGCCCGCCGCCTTGATGCTGGCCTGCGCCTTGGGCGCGTAGTCCTTGCCGTATGCCTGCGGGTTGGTCACCGTTATCTCCGCGACGAAATATACGGGGGGTTTGGCCTGCGCGTGCAGGCCTTGGATGGCCGTTGCGCCGATGGCAATGCCGGCCAGCGTGCAGAGCACCGGCGTGATCAGTTGCCTCATGGTGGTCTCCCTATAATGTTGAACACATGCCAACGACCGGCGCAGACGCGCGCGGTGGTTCGGTGCGTTTGGTATTTCAAAGTTGGGGGATGCCTGCCGACGGCACGTCGCTGCCTGTCGCCCCGGAGAATTCGGCACTTCCCGATAGCAGCTCAGACACTAAACCTACCGGGTCCTTCAGAGGATGACAATAACCATGCCCACTGCGAAATGAGAGGCTCGGCCATTGGGCGGTCGTCGTCGCCTCCGTAGTTGTTGCGACCGTACTTGACGCGTCGTAGGTCGGGACGATTGAGGGAGCTTGGACGATGACGGTTCTTGTGCTGGAAGAGGTGAGGCCGTTTTGATCGGCGGCGACGTAGTCGATGGTGTCGGTTGGCGGCACTCTGCTAAGCGGTCGGAGCGATGGCTGTTGTTGACGCACAGGGGACGGGAGCGGCGTCGTCCGCGCTTCCCTGCCCTGCGGGAGGCGGGTGGTAGAATTGGGTGAGCCTGATGTTATGTGTGGAGGCTCACCGATGCGGAGGTTTGTGGAGATCGAGGGCAAGCGGTATCTGTGGCGAGAAATTCTCAAACTGCGGCGAGAGCAAAGAAATGAAGAGCAACGTGCGCAGCTTGTGCTTTTCGAGCTGAAAGAGGATCGACGGCCGGCGTCGCAATCATCTGCGGATGGACGTTATAGCGAGCCGACGCTGTTCAAAATCGACTGAGCCCCTCGGGGCTCTTTTGTTTCGGGTTCCAGGTTGAGTACGCTCGCAACGGGCTTTAGCCAGGGAGGATGCAATGCGTCAGACACAAAACCTCTCCCCGATGTTTCCATCGGGCGTGATGAAGGAAATCGTCGTTATTGTTGCATAGGTATGTTTGGAGTGGTAATCCGTTGGAAAGGGAGGGTGCCATGGGTGCCATTGCGCGATGCGTCCTAGCCACTTTTGTATTTTTGGTAGCGACATATCACACGTATGCGGCCGAGTTTTGGTACAGCGACGGGGCTCCAGGAACAGGTGTTCATGTTGTGCTGTTTGGAGAGATATTACCTGGGGATGAAGTGAAAGTTCGCAATGAAATCCGAACAATAATCGCACAACGAAAGTGGATTGAACGCGTGTATGTAATATCTCCCGGTGGCGCAATGTCCGCTGCTCTGAATATTGGCGAACAGATTTATACACTCCGGGCAAGTACGTTTGCTCCTATCAACACAAGCAGTCCTGGACAGCCTCATCACTTTGTGTGTCAAGGACACGGGCCCAGCCTTGAATACTATCCGGAACTACACAGAGGCGATCCGCGATGTACGTGTGCCAGTGCGTGTTTTTCATTTGGGCAGCAGGTCGCGGCCGAAACGGAAATGTTTTTGGAATACATCGTATAAAGTTTGACCCGAAGATGTATGCCAATTTGTCCGTAGCGGCCGCGGAAGCGCTTTACGATAGAGCGATGGACGAGGATAAAGTGTATCTCAAAAAAATGGGAGTTCCTGATGCAATTGTGCAATTAGTATTTGCCTTCGGTTCGGACGAAATCCGGTACTTAACACCGCAAGAGATACGGCCGATGATAGGGGTAGGATCGCCATATTTAGCTGAATTAGTGAATGCACGGTGCGGCAGTTACACTTTCCAGACCCGAGATTCCGATCAGCTTCGAGCCCAGTGGTGGTCGTGTTATTTCAAAACACGTAAAGAGGAGGTAAGCGAGGGAATCGGTGAATGGGAAAAGGGCTTCAATAAGGACACCAAATAAATTTAGCCTCAGCATTTGCCCGGGGGCTCGTGCGGTTGTGGGTTTCGACAGTCGATTTTGCGATTGAAACAATTATCACGCCAACAACGGCGCCTATGGTGTATTTCGCCGGAATGGATCGTCAGATGAAAAGCGCTTTGGTGGAATAGATGGATTAGCGGATTTGGGTGGAGTATCACCGCACTTGGCTTTGTGCTTCAGCTTTTGGCGCTGAAGCATTAGGCGCGTTTACTTCCTTCCACTCCCACGTCTCCGCGTGCTTGCCGAGCGCGAATGGGCGCTATAGCGAGCCGACGTTGTTCAAAATAGATTGAGCCCCTCGGGACTCTTTTCGTTTGTGTGAGAGATAGTAAGACTATCGAGGCGGGTTGCTCGTCAAGTCTACATTGCTCTTGCGCAGGTGCTCTCGGAGCCAGCGGTCTATTAGAGAACGAGCCTGCAGTGTTGCGCGTTCACGTGGCCCGGTAACGGCCTTGCCGGCCAATTCAACGCCCGCAGGATAAATGGTCACGCGCCATAGCTGTGGCTCGATGCCGACGCGGACCGTGTATCGTATCCCTCTGTACTCCACGTGGCGAGTTTGGACGTAAACCAAAACCCGCGCAATGCCGACGAAGGTTACTGTGATGGGCTGAGGAGCGAGAACGCAACTGCTCACTATTCAGCCGCACAACGGTGTGGTTTTGTCCGCTCGATTTGCTCGGTGCGGTGGCAGAGGAATTGCTGGAGGGAGTGGAGTTCGATGAGCCCCATGCGCGCGCACCATGCGGGCGTGGGGATAGCTCACGAAAATTGGAAATTTTGTGCACGGATTTTGAAAGCGGTGTAGGTCACGTATTTTGATGGTGGGGAGGGGGTAGCGGGGCTCTGTTGAGCCACGGCGGTGGATTGGTTCGAGCTGCTCTGTGGCGCCTTTGGCAAGGAAGCCGGGGGAGCGACCTCCGGCTCCTCCGCCTAACAATCGACGAGCGCCTTGACCGCACCTATGGGGAGCGACCCCGTGCATCAAGAGTCGTCCGCGTCGCAAGGTTAGACATACCCGCGGATAACGTGGGCGCCGCAACCATACCATCGGTACGGATGGAGGCGCCACGTAAATTCGATCGCGGCTGATCGCGCTCGGGAAGCCGAAGGCGCCACCATTGTGCCGTGTTTTGCTGGTGAGCTGCGTGTGAGAGGTCTGTATGCGTGGAGCAGTTCGATGGTGCTGGATTTGAAAACCGATACAGTTCTTTCGTATGTGATCGCGGGTATCCCGAAAGTCGCTGAACTCATCGCGGCCCTTCCCGAAGAAAGACGCCCGCGGGCGCTAGAGGCTGCGGAACAAAGCTATCTCAAAACCGCGCGTGCGCTCGGCTACGATGAAGCCGACGCGCAGCAATGGGCGTCTACGGTCATGTTTCGATTACGAGCCGAGATGCCTCAAGGCGCGGAGGAAGATGCGGCGCTGTCCCTTGTGCCGGCGTTGGAAGGGGCCTGAGGTGGTTCTGTTGTGCTCGTAATGTTGAGAAATAGCGCGGTCATCGCGCCGCTGCTGATTTTCGCGCTCGCCGATCTTTCTCGTGCGGCGCTGGCCAGGACGTACCTCAATTGCAGAACCAGAGATGTGGTGATTGTGAGCGGGTCAAGCGAACCCTCGTCATCAGCTAGGGAAACTAATATCAGCTTTCGGGTCGACGAAGCGGCGAATAGTATCATGTTCGCTGATGGTACAGCGCTGACGGTTGCGCGATTCGGTGATAATTGGATCAGCGCCAGCAGCGACGATGGTTCCTACGAGTTCGACCGCAAAAATGGAATTTTGAACTACGCAATTTCGACGACGAAAGGATCTGTGACGACTGTGATTATAGGTTCAGGGCGGTGTGAGAGCGGTCCAGCGCCGACGGGCTGAAATTCACGTCGCGGGTTTCGGAAGGGTTTGAAGTCTCGGCAGGCTCTGTTGAGCCGCGGAGGCATGTTTGTTGCGTATGCCTCTACGACGTTCTGGCGGTGATGGCCACGCCCAGACAAAAAGAACCCCAAGGAGTTTGCTCGCTTGGGGCCCTTCAGTTTGCAATACGGCTTAGGCTTATTGACCTGGCGGCGGGGTGTCGGGGATGGGGAGCCGCCGGGTCTGCCTAATGAGCAACAAATACGATGTGGTCGGCAGAGGCAATGCAGATCCACCGTTAGCCTTAACCGGTGACGCGGGCGGCCGGAAAAGCCTCATTCAGATTAATCCGCCGAGCGCGCAAACCAAGAGCCACGCCAAAAGAGCGGCCCAGCCAAACGTCAGGACAATTCCGAGGGAAATGATCGTGAGCGGCCACAGCTGCGCAAGCCGGCGCCGCCTGAGTGGCACGGAGGACTCGCTCATGACGCCTCACACGTACTTTAGGGATATGTCGAAACCAGCCTGCCTGAGGTTCAATGTTCCGGCTGTGACGTGCGTTACAGTGAATCTGCGCCGTGCGTCAAAGCGATGAAGTGCAGATGACAGTCCCCAGGGGCGGGGAGGAATTGCTGGAGGGAGTGCATTTCGAGGAACCACATGTGAGCGGCCCTGCGGGCGCGGATGCGGTTCGATCGTGCGGCGGGCGAGATGCGCGATGCACGTTTGTCGGGGTATGTAACGCACCCTGTGGCTTTAATGCAATAACGATAGATTTTTACGTTTTCTACAACTTATTGGCTTGCACGCGAAAATTGTTTGAGATTGGATGCATGTCGGGGTGCAGGGGGCAAAAGCTGCAATCCTAAGAATGATGCGGTGTTTGTGGCGGGGGCGTAGCTATGTCCGCGAAGCTACTTGGCGTATTTTGGGCAAGCGTCTTGCTCGCCGTAGGCAGACGCATCGCTAGAATTATTAGTTGTTGCAGGTTGGTCCTGAGCGGCTTGCTAGTGCCGCTCTTATTGATTGCTGCCCACGGAACGCACGCGCAACAAATACCTCTTACGTCGAATGGCGATCCGACATTGGCTGCCAGCAATTGTATGAACGCGGGTTATGGTAGCGACATGAATAAATTCTCCGCTTGCTGGATCATGCAAATGGCGTCCCCGCAGCAGCGTGAGATCGGAAACTGCATCATAATGAATGGCAATTGGGCCACTGCCGGATTTTGTATGGCGGGCAGGAACCTCTCCCCTGCCGGCCAGGCAGTTGCGCAATGTGCGCTAAACGTTGCCTATTCCAATGCTCCTCCGCAAATGCTTGCGACGTGCGCGGGCCCAATGGGCGTTAACCCAGAGACTATGCGCCTAGCTGGCTGCGTTGCTGCGAATGCGGATAACTTTTGGGGAGCCGCCATGTGCGTCGGGGGGCAGCAACTCACGCCCGAGCAGCACGTCTTTGCTGAGTGCGCGATTGAAACGGGCTTGCAGCCGTATGCGTTTGCAGCCTGTGCGACCGGACAGCTGACAATAAATGAATTTCAGAAGTGCTTTACGGTAGGGATCGGGCGCGAAGGCTGTTTCGGAAATAACAACACCATCGTACAACTTGTTCGGGCCTTCTGGAAAGGCACCGCCGGCCCGAACTCTGTGCTCAATCGGCCTGGACAAATCTTCGGTGGACCGAATTCGGCTTTTCGCGATCCCGCACAGATATGGGGAGGGCCTAATTCCATGTTCAATAATCCTGGACAAATATTCGGAGGTCCGAATTCTATTGTCCGCAATCCGGCGCAAATATGGGGTGGTCCGAATTCGGTGGTGCGGAACCCCGACCAATTGCTAGGCGGATCGAATTCGTTTTTTCATAAAACTCTAGGATTTCATTTTTGATAACGCCGGGAGCAGCGGAAAACACTAGTGCAGCAGGCAGAGGCAATTCGCGATCTCTGAATTGAAAGAAGATCGGCGGCCGGCGTCGCAATCATCGGCCGATGGTCGCTATAGCGAGCCTACGCTGTTCAAGATCGACTAAGCCCTTCGGGGCTCTTTTGTTTTTCAGGCGCACCTTCGAACGGGCTCGCTGATATAGGCGCAATATACCAGTCTTTAGCTTTGCGAGAATGTTGGCTTGGTTTTTATAGGCGTAATCGTGACCTCACTACCCACCGGTGCCGCTGCAAGAAGCTTGTGGTGCCTACTGAACGTTACTGTTGCATCGAAGATGAGGGCAGTGGGAACTGTTAGGTAGACGATGTATTTGTTTTCACTACCAACCTGTTTTGTGTGGTGGCCAAAATAGCCGCCTTTTCTCGTCTTAAACTGCTTCTTATCTTGGGGTGAAACGTCTCCGGTGATGTCGATGTCCAGAGCGTACTGGATTTTGCGGGGAACGGATCGATTGCCGCCGTCCCATCGTGCTGCGAACGATGGTAGGCCTGATATTTTCGGACGTAGCTCAAATACGAGAAGTCTGTCGTTGTCTGCAAGACTTCCATCTCCTACTACGTATTGATAGTCTGTATGGAGGTACCGAGTGTCTGCCTTGATGTCGCGTATTTCGAAGACGCGACCATCGGGCACTCGACCTTTAGGTTTGCGCATTGGTGATCTCTGAATGGCTTAGTTGTGAATGCGCCATTTTGACGACAGCAGCTCTCGGGTGCAACCCCCGCCCCACGCGTCCACGCCACGATGACGATGGTGCGGACTTCGCGTGGAGAGGAATTGCTGGAGGGTGTGGAGTTCGATGAACCACATGCGACCGATGGGGCTGGGAGACTTTCTCAATGAAAGCAAAAGATATTTTGGCGTTGTTCCTGGCATCGGGAATTATTGGAACAGGCATCCTATTGACTTCCAAGAAGCCAAATCAGCAACGTGAAGAGCAAAAAGGACGAGGAAACACACAGGATACCCCTCATACCGAGGCTCATCGGGGCCATGGATAAATCAGCATTGGGATGCCGAGCAGCGCGACCACCATCGTAAGGAACGGCGGTTTTGGTACGCTTATATATTCCTCACTTTGTTTGCAGTTGGCGCCGCCGGGACGAGTGCTGTCTTCGCCTTTCTTGCCTTGCACGCTAGCCAGCAAGCCGTGTCGGTGGCGAGAGATACCGAAAAGCGACAGCTACGGGCCTATGTCATTGTCAGCGCGCAAAAGATCACTAACGTTGGGGAAAGTGAAAGACCCCATATTCAAGCAATTTTCGAGAATATGGGGCAGACCCCCGTGTATGACAGCGTATGGACCTCGGGCATAGGCGTTCGGGGATATCCGAGTTTCGAGAGGACCGAAAAGACGTGGGATCAATGTTCGAGCATCCTTGACAAACCGAATAACCAAAAATGGTATTTTGGCAAGAATGCCCTTCCCGACACGGACGCTAGTGACTCTATCACCGGGCCGCAATTAGCCAATGTGCAGAATGGTAAGTCGGCGATTTATTTTATCGGCCGGGTTTGTTACCGGGATATTTTCAGAGACATCCATTATACCGATTTTTGCATATTCTGGGCTTGGGACAAAGGTGGCCTCGGGCCGGCAATCTATTGCCGGAAAGGAAACGAAGCTGGGAGCGAGGGCAGTGAAGATGGGAAATAAGGTCACGCAACGCTTCAGGCAGCATAGACGCAGTTGAACCGCTCCTTGCGCGGTGTGTTTTACATTGCCTTCGGAGAGAAAAAAGCTGGAGGGAGTGCGTTTGGATCCACCGCGTGCCCGTCTGTACCGGGGGGCTTATATGAATTGCCAAGTCTGCATGATCTGCGCGAGCCATGCGTCGAGCGCTTTGAAGGTAGCGACTTCGTACAAGAGACCGCCCTTGATGAACCAGACCTCGCACGTGTCGCCCACGATCGGATTGTACCCGTAGAACATCGTCGCCTGCACGACGTCAATGACGACATTGGTCGGGTCGTCCATGACGCCGGAGGGCTCGTCGAGCTTGAAGCGCGCTTGGGTTATCTGCGTGCCGCTATAGGGCGTGACATACACCTCGAAGCCTTCGTTGGTTGTCGGGTCTTGCAGGGCGACGGTGAATGCGCCTTCCTGCTCATTGTACGTGTGGACCTGCAAGTTCGGGGGATAGTAGACCGAAAAGTGGTATTGTTGGTTGCGATACAAAAGGTACCCGGACGGCGGAACGACCGTGTCCGCCGCCTCCGGTGTTGTAGATGATGCGTCATTGGTTGTCAGCGCAAGCGCTGGACTCGCGGCCTGAGCAGCCCTTGCTGTCGCATGACCAAATTGCAGGAGGCCAAATCCGGTAATAATTCCGAGAACAATCAAACAACCAATGACCAGACGATATCCGCCTTTCATTCAATTCATTGTACCGCAACCTTTTAAGTCGGCAACGCTGTCACTCCAGCCGTATGCCGCCGACGAGGCGCGTGCCGCCGACGATGCGGATGATGCGGCCGGTAGCAACGGAAGGCTGGGTGGCACCTTGGATGGCATCGCCGACCATAAACCAATTAGGGCTTGGCGATGCGAGGGTGACCGCAACGTTCGATTGGGTTTGTGATACTACTTCGTCTTCAACAAACTCCTGTGCCGACAAACTGCAATCCTCAATGTTATTGTATGCTGCGGTTTGCGTATACCCGCTGGCGGCGGTCGGATACCCGCTGCCGCCGTCATCGCCGGCTGCACCAGGGGTTGACGTTGTCGTCCAAAATCCCAACAGCATTGTATTGGCTGCATTGGTTGAGACGGGAGAGACGGACGGTATCGCGTCGTTATCTTCATTTATCGCGATCGCCGGTAGGGAGATATTGGTATCCCACGGGTCGCTGGTGTTGGCGCCGTAGACCCCGAACGCCGTCATTCCTATGCAGTCAATGCCACCGACATCGCCCATTGTGGCTGTGATGGTGTCGGACGAAAGTGGCGTAGGCGCGTACGCCCACCATACCTCGGTATCCAATGACCCCGGTCCGTATCCGTCCATATCGGGGGTAGTCGTGGCCGACCGTTCATGCCACACAAGGTCATCGGTGTCGGCTATCGAAGAGACCGTTGCGGGGGTAGTATCATCTGCCGCTTCATTCGCTACTTGGACGACGACGATGTCGTTCGGCTCTGCTGTTGTGAGTGTTATCGAGGGAGTCGTGTTCCCTCCCCCATCGTCGACCGAGTTTTCACCGTCAATCTGAAGCTGAGCGGAGGAGATCGAACCGGGTCCCCACGCGGCAACTACAGCAGAAAAACTGCCATAGCCGAAACCGTTGCCGACGGAACCGGACACAGTGAACGAGTCAGAGCCCGCCGTGTAGGAATGTGCCAGGAGTACAGACTCGCCATCGCCTTCAGTAGAGGTCTCGACATAGTAGTCACCGGTTGCGCCAGTCCACGTAACAGTATTGTCGCCGCTGCTACCGGGCTGCCCTGCGAAAACCACTGCAACCCCGTTGGTTGGTACCGTGATTGAACCAGAGGTGGGAATTGCCTGCGGGTCGTCCGTGGAATCAGTAGGATGAGTTGCAACTGCGGTTGGAGTGAGAGATGCCCCCGTCAGTGTGCCGACCAGAATATCAACCACTCCAAAAGCGCCGTCGGAGGGACACGTCACCACGATGTTTGCAGTGGTGCCAGAGGTGACATTGATATACCAGAGGCTGCTATAGGAATCCGGGCCGTCGTCCACGGCTTCGGTGGCAAAAATGCCGTTGACAGAAAGAGATATGACGGGACAGGTGTGATTATCTTGCCCGACTCCAACAACCACAATTCTCTGCGAGGAAGGCGTACCAATATTTACACTTGAGAAGCTCGCCTGATTGCTACCGAAGGCGATGTCCTGAGGTGCCGGGTCTGCAGTGGGGGTCCAGACTACTTGCGCAAAAGCGGCGTGGGGAAGGAATACAAAAAGGAGGGCTAAGAGGAAGGGAATAACTGACAGGCACCTCTTTGAGCCCATAAGTACATAATAGCAGATGGAATCCGTATGATGGCGGCGTCTTTTTGTTTAAGGGCCCGATATTGACGGGGGTCTTGGCGTCCGGGACTGAACGATCAGTTATGGCCCCCACGCCGCGACCACTCCCGCAAAGCCGCCAAAGCCGAAGCCGTTGCCGACGGAACCTTCGACGGAGTACGACTCCGAACCCGCGGCGTACGAATGAGCCATGAGGGCCGACATGGAATTGCTAGTTGATGTTGCATTGTAGTAGTCGCCGCCTGTATTGGTCGTGTTCGTCCACGTGACGGTATTATTTCCGGTACTTTGACCCGTGCCCAGTATGACTGCCGCACCATCGGCGGGAACCGTCATAGGAGTTGAGGTCGGAATCAGTTGTGGATCGGCCGAAGCATTGGGATAGTGTATGGCGGTGGCACTTGGTGTGGCCGACGCGGCACCGGTTAGATATCCGACGAGGATGTCGATGAGATCATAGGCGCCCCCCGAACAGGTCACTGTGATATTTGCTGTTGTTCCCGAACTGGTCGCGGCAGACCAGAGGCTGGCATCATAGTCGGAGCCGCTTGACGACAGGACTACGTCGGTCGCACTTGTGCCCCCGATGCTCACCCCTGAGGGGGAGCAGACATCATTATCGCTGGACACACCAACAACGACGACACGGCCAGCGGATGCAGTGCCGATATTGACGTTGGAGAATGTAGCGGTAGTGCCACTATAACTGAGTTCCTGTATGGGCGGGTCGGCCGTTGGCGTAAAGCTAACGCCGCCTTGTGTTGACGTACTGACGCTGCTTGACTGTGCGGAGACATTCCCCTCGGTGTCGTACGCGTCCACGGTGTAGCTGTAGGTAGTCGAAGCGGCGAGGCCGGTGTCCGCATACGTCGTGCCGCTCGTGTCGGTCGCGACCTGCGTGCTGTTGCGGAAAATCTGGTAACCGGCGACCGGGTAGGTGCCGTCCCCTGTTGAGGCATTCCAGGAGAGATCGATTGCGCTGGAAGAAGTCGCAGTTGCCGTGAGTCCGGTCGGTACCGACGGAGGAGTTGCGTTGTATGTGGTGAAGGTCTGGTCGGTGGAGGTGGAAGTGTATCCGCTCCCATCAGCGGAGACGACCGCGTAGTGGTACGTGACTCCCGAGGAGAGGCCGGTGAGCGTGATTGAGTGCGAGGTGACGAGTGAGGCGCTGCTCGATGCGGAGCCGTAGCTCGTAGTGGTGCCGTACACAACTTGAGAGTTGGACGACTGATCCGTCGTCCACGTGACAATAGCGGCCGTCGCGGTCGGGGTGCCGGATGAAATGTCACTGATGATGGGCGGGATCTCGGCGTTGGCAGTGTCGCCGTAGATGTAACCGCTGCCGCCAAATCCTATATATACCCGACCATAGGCGTTCATGTCGCCGGAAACGGTCCTGACCTGATCGAGGCTGCCGTCTGGCCAATACCCGATCTGCGTCCAACTCTCTGCATTATTATCGGACTCGTATATGCCGTACTTGTTGTTGACGAATCCGGCGATGTAGATGGCGGGCGTCGTTGTACCGGGAGCGGCTTTGCCGAAGCCGAAGCTGTATACTTCAAGCACGTTCGGCACCGCGGTCCACGTGGCTCCGCCGTTGGTGGATTCCATAAAACCTTCGTCTTGAGGTGTGCTGGTTCCGTCGGGAGTCTGTGGCCCACCGGTGAAGAAAAGCTCTCCCGCAATTCCCGGCACAGTTTTCATCTGGGCGTTGAAACTAAAATCAGGGAGGTCGCCGCTGTATACCTGAGTCCAGGAAACACCACCGTTGGTCGATTTGTAGACGCCGGCCGCCGAGGGATATCCCGTCGGCCCATAGTTGTATGCGTAGAAGGTCCCGATATTGACTCGATCAGCCGCGACTATCTCCCGATCGATATACTCGGAGTATCCCCAACCGGTCTCGCCACTGGTGGGTACGCCAGAAATAGAAATTGGATTCCAGGTGTTCCCTCCGTCGAGCGTGTAGTACGGCACACTGTTTTGCGAAGGCAACACCACGATGTCGGTAGAGGACGCAACAGCGATAGAACCACCAAGTACGCCACCCTCGATGTTCGGAGGCATCGTCGCAAACTGCGTCCATGTTTGGCCGCCATTGGTGGAGTAGCTGGAGTCATCCGTGGCCCAGTTTATGAGCCCGGCAATGTAATTTGGATTGTTTGAAGCGTAGTCAATATCCCAGGCCGCATATTGGCTAAACGGAGTACTCGTAGGCCCTTCTTGCGAGGGTAAAGGAAACGCATCAGGGTCATCGATTTCGAACACCCCCCTATCCTCGACAGCTACGACCGGATTCCCACCGGGCGGGGAGATAACGTTATTCGCAACGAGCTGCTCGATACCTTTGCTCTGCGAGGTCCAAGCTACCGATGAGGTAAACGTGTTAGAAGGATTAGTGACCAAGACGCCATAGCCGAAGGTCTGGAAGAGTGTGTTGGATGCACTAGTGGTCTGACTCTAACGTTTGCTTCCCGCGTTTGACAGCGGCGAGCACGCGCTTTGGATCGGCGGTCCATGCGAAGGGCTTGGGATCTGCATTTGTATCGGCGACGAAGCGATTGATGGCGAGTTGGAGGTCAACGACTGATCTGAACACGCCGCGCCGCAGGCGCTGGCGCGTGAGTTTGGCGAAGAATCCTTCGACGGCATTGAGCCAGGATGCTGAGGTCGGGGTGAAGTGGAACATCCAGCGGGGATGCCGCGCCAGCCATTGGCGCACCTTTGGATGCTTGTGGGTCGCATAGTTGTCGACGACGGCGTGGATCGACTTTTCCACGGGGACCTGCGCCTCGATCGTATTGAGGAAGCGGATGAACTCTTGGTGGCGATGGCGCTGCATGTTGCGGCCAATGACAGTGCCATCGAGGATGTTGAGGGCTGCGAACAGCGTGGTGGTACCGTGACGTTTGTAGTCGTACGTCATCGTCCCGGCACGGCCCGGCTTCATCGGCAGCCCCGGCTGGGTACGGTCGAGCGCCTGGATTTGGCTCACATGGGGATTTGCGGGTCAAGATGTTCAGATCAGGATTACATCGTAAATTTCCTTTCGTTGGTCGGTATCCAAGGTCTGAGCCCGTTTGCATGACTCGGCCCGTTTCCGATGCCGCTTCAAACTCACATCCGGTCGCCGCTTTAACGGCCGCACCAATATCCCGCTTGCGTCGGGCGAGGGCTCAGGAGGGCGGGACCATTCTTTTCTTCGGCTTTTTCAAGCCAAGCCAAATTTCGGTCCGCTCACCTGGATCCGCCGGAGCTGATCAGGCCCCGGAAGATTGAAAATGGAACGTTTTTGTTTTCATGCGGCCGTTGTCTCGGCTCCCTCCAAGACAATCCCGGCAGTCACGTATTTCCAGAAGGCGATCAGTAGCTTTCGCGCCAAGGCCACGATCAGCACTTTTCGAACACGGCCACCATTGAGTTGTACGCGATGATGGAACCACAGGGTCAGTATCGAACGGGGCTGATGCCTTATCCACAACCAGGCTAGTCGCCCGATTTAATCAGATTGAAGGGTAGAGGTGCTTGAGTTTGATGCGTGCATTTGAGGTTGTGAAGTGCCAATCAGCCTTGGTGTGATTTGTATTGCGGTCTTTTTCCCAAGCGGCGATTTCGTCGATGAGGGTTTGCTTATCGGGTATGCGGCGGTCGAGACACTGAGACGATAGGACGCCGAGTTCGGACTCGGCAAGATCCAGCCAGCTGCCGTGTTTCGGCGTGTAGTGCCATTCGAAGCGCTCGACCAGGCGCCGGGCTTCGGCGGCCGGGAACGCCTCATAGAGGGAAGCTTTGCTGTGGATGTTGAGGTTGTCCTGGATCAGGACAATGACCTTGGCGCTGGCGAAGTGAGTATCGGCGAGGTCTTTGAGGACATGGGCATAATCCACGGCGGTGTGGCGGTCTGTGACCTTGACGTGACGCCAGCCTTCGAGCGGGGCGAACATCATGAAGAGGTTGGCGGTGCCGTTGCGCTCGTACTCGTAGTCGCAACGGGCCGGGCGGCCCGGTTTCATCGGGATCGGCACGCGTGTCTCGGCAATGAGTTGCTTTGAGGTCTCATCCAGGCAAACCAGCGGTCGATTGGGATCGCGCGGTCGCGTGTAGACGGCCAGCACGTCTTCCATCGCGGCCACGAACGCGCTGTTGGCTTTGGGCGGAATGACCCATTGTTCGCGGCGATGGGGCTTGAGAGTGTTTTTTTAAAACCCGACCGATCGTGCTGTCGCTGGCGCGATCAACGATGCTGAGTTCCACCACCTTGCGTTCCAGCAACCGCAAGGTCCAGCGTGCCCGTCCCTTGGGCGGTTTGGAGCACGCCAGGGCAATCAGCTTGGCTTCCTTCTCGCCATCAAAAATCGGCGCAACTGCCGGCGTCGCACGTTGCTTGCGGCTCAACACCGCCGCAAGGCCCTCTTCAACCAATTGCTTGCGCACCCGGTAAACCATGGAGGCGCTGGTCTCCATGGCCGCAACGATCTTGCTGTCGCTCCAGCCATCGCCGGCTTCCGAGATATCCGCCTTCAACAAAATCCGCGCCTTCAGCAGCCGCCGCGCGGGGTTTTTCCCTTTTTGAATTAACGCTTCCAACTGCTCGCGTTCTTCCGCGCTCAACCGCACAACATATCTCTTCACAGATTTCTCGCGCCTCGCCATAGTCCCCTCCGTCGCTCGCACCCAGGACGGAAGCGAATCATCAATTCCTTTCAAATTGGTTGAAGCGACCGACTAGTTGGATCATCGTTGTTCGTAGCCGCGGGTTGCCGGCTTTGGAGACGCCTTGTTCGTGCGCTACTGATCCGCTCCGCCAGGGCGTCGGCGCTAATCCGGCATAAGAGGCAACCTGCCGTCGGTTGGAAAAGCTTCGGAATAATCCCTCCGACCACAGGACACCGGCGAATTCCGAACCAATCCCCTTCAAACTCTTTAACATTGCTCCTGGCGCTGGCGTGCCTTCGCCCGACGGGCTGAGCATCGCTTCCCGCTCCGTCTCTACGGACTTGATTTGCTCAAGCGTGAGTTCGAGTCGATCAAGTTCGCGTCCAATCTGTGCCTTCAAATGCTCGGGCAGCGGACGGCCATCACCGGTCCTGAGTTCCTCAAGCCGTGCCCGTCTTTCGCGCAACAAGGGTTCATAATCAGAGACGCCCTGGGCGAAGAGCAGCCCCTTGATCCGATTGACGTGCTGCACCCGCTCCGCTGTCAGGGTTTTGCGCTCGCGACAGATCCGGCGGCGATCCTCCTCGTGCGGCGTCGGTGCTCGAACCATGGCGCACACCCGTGGCTCGCCTCGCTTATACGCCAGCAATGCTCGCACCAGAGCTTCCCCGTCGATTTTGTCAGTCTTCGCCCGCCGGCGCCGGCGCGACGTCGCGATTGAAGCGGGATCAACAACGTGGCTTTCGACCCCTTCGTCCTGTAGCAATCGGTAAATCCAAAAGCCGTCCAAACCCGCCTCCTGAATCACGATGATTGGAACGACCTGCCCCATTCGGACCTGAACCTTATCCTTGAGCTGAGAGATCCGCATCCGCAGTCCAGTGACATCGCCGCTGCGAACCGCATGCTTCGACATCTTTTCTCCGCCGCCCGGTGACAACGATGTAATCAGCCAGGTCGATCGACTGAGTTCCAACGAGACGAAAATCGCACCAAGGTCGGTGCGGATAGCGGTCGGCGCTTGGGGTCGGTCAGTGACAATCTGCATGGTTGCCTCCAGAGTGAGTCGCTCAGCAACCTCACTCTGCCCGAGCGTCGGTTGCTATCCACTCCCCATGGGATCTTTTCTCGTCGACCGAGAGAACCACCGCATGAGCGGGAGGATCGACGTAGAGGCCGACGACATCCGTGAACTTCTCGACAAATTTCGGGTCCGTCGACAGCTTGAACGTGCTGATGCGATGCGGCGCGAGTTGGTGGGCTTCAAGGATACGTTGCACCGAACGCAGGCTCACTCCCGCCGCCTTCGCCAGCATCCGGCCGGTCCAGTGGGTCGCTTCTCCCGGCGGCGGCCCCAGCGTCAGCTCAACCACCCTCTGCACAGTGGTTGTCGAAAGTGGCTGTTTGCCGGGCTTGCGCGTCTTGTCGCGCGTGAGCCCTGCAACGCCCTCCGCCATGAACCGCGCCTGCCATCGCCACACCACGGGCTTCGATTTGCCCGATCGGCGCATGATCTCAGCGGTGCCGCAGCCGTCGGCTGTCGCGAGGACGATATTGGCCCGCCACACGTGCTTTTGCAGCGCGCTGCGATCCGAGATGATCGCCTTAAGCCGATGGCGATCCGCTCGGGTAACGTTCACGACAATTCCTGCTCTCATGATGAGAGCTTGAACTGCTTCGGACCATTTGGGAATCGTCCGAATGAATCAGACCACTAGTCGGTCGCTTCAACCAATTTGAAAGGATTTGATGATTTGCTTCCGTCCTGGGTCGAGCGACGGAGGGGACTATGGCGAGGCGCGAGAAATTTGTGAAGAGATATGTGGTGCGGCTGAGCGCTGAAGAACGCGAGCAGTTGGAAGCTTTGATTTAGGAGGGAAAAGTCCGGCGCGACGGCTTTTGAAGGCGCGGATTTTGTTGAAGGCGGATGTGTCGGAAACGGGCGAGGGCTGGAGCGACAGCAAGATCGTTGCGGCCATGGAGACCAGCGCCTCCATGGTTTACCGGGTGCGCAAGCAATTGGTGGAAGAGGGCCTTGCGGCGGTGTTGAGCCGCAAGCAACGCGCGACGCCGGCGGTTGTGCCGATCTTCGATGGCGAGAAGGAAGCCAAGTTGATTGCCCTGGCCTGCTCCGAACCGCCCGAAGGACGGGCACGCTGGACCTTGCGGTTGCTGGAAAGAAAGGTGGAGGAACTCGAGATCGTCGATCGCGCCAGCGACAGCACGATCGGTCGGGTTTTAAAAAAACACTCTCAAGCCCCATCGCCGCGAACAATGGGTCATCCCGCCCAAGGCCAACGCGCGTTTGTAGCGGCGATGGAAGACGTGCTCGCCGTCTGCACGCGACCGCGCGATCCCGATCGACCGCTGGTTTGCCTCGACGAGACCTCAAAGCAACTCATCGCCGAGACGCGCCTGCCGATCCCGATGAAACCGGGCCGCCCGGCCCGTTGCGACTACGAGTACGAGCGCAACGGCATCGCCAACCTCTTCATGACGTTCGCCCCGCTCGAAGGCTGGCGTTGCGTCAAGGTCACGGACCGCCACACCGCCGTGGATTACGCTCATGTCCTGAAAGACCTCGCCGAGACTCGCTTCCCCGGCGCCAAGGTCATCGTCCTGATCCAGGACAACTCAACATCCACAGCAAAGCTTCCCTCTACGAGGCGTTCCCGGCCGCCGAAGCCCGGCGGCTGGTCGAGCGCTTCGAATGGCATTACACGCCGAAACACGGCAGCGGGCTGGATCTGGCCGAGTCCGAACTCGCTGTCCTATCGTCCCAATGTCTCGACCGCCGCATACCCGATAAGCAAGCCCTTGTCGACGAAGTCGCCGCTTGGGAAAAAGACCGCAACAAAAATCACGCCAAGGCTGATTGGCACTTCACAACCTCAAATGCACGCATCAAACTCAAGCACCTCTACCCTTCAATCTGATTGAATTGGGCGACTAGCCTTTAACTCTTGCACAGTCAGATAGCAGTCCACAGACATGTCCTCTTTGGCGGAGCTTCCCGAAGTCATCGGTTTCTTTAGCTATTCGCGCGAGGACGATGAATCTTACAAAGGACGGCTGTCGGCGTTGCGGGAAGCCATCCAGCGATGAATTGGGCGCGCAGCTTGGGCGTTCCAGGACGACGTTCCGGCTATGGCAGGACCGGGAGGCGATCGCACCAGGCCGGCTGTGGGAACAGGAAATCACCGGCGGCGGTCGAGCAATCGGTATTTTTTATTCCGATCGTCACGCCACGGGCCGTCAATAGCAATTATTGCAAGTTTGAATTCGAAGCGTTTCTGGCGCGCGAGCGAGCGCTGGGGCGGGCCGACCTGGTTTTTCCGATCCTCTATGTTCCGGTTCCGGCGCTGCAAACGAGGCGCAATGGCGCGACCATCCCGTGCTTTCGGCGATCGCCAAGCGGCAATATGTCGATTGGCAGACCTTCCGTTATTCCGACGTTAATACGCCCGCCATGCGGGAGGCGGTTGGGCGCTTTTGCCTCAAGATCGTCGAGGCGCTGCATCATTCATGGCAATCGCCGGAGGAACGCCAGCAGCGCGAGGAGGCCGCAGCCAAGCAGCGACGAGGACCAGCGACGGCAGCAGGAAGCCGAAACCAAGCGACACGCCGAGGAAGACGCGCGACGCACGAAGGACGAAGCCGACGCGCAACGCATCGCAGAAGAGCGTAAGCAGCAGGATACCGAAGCCAAGCGGCGTGCGGACGAAGCGGGACGCCACAAACGAGCGGAGGCTGAGGCCCGGCAGCGAGCCCAGGAGGAGCGCCTCGGCCGCGATGTCGAGGCGAAACAGCGCGCGGATTTGCTGAAAGTGATCGTGGCGCTGGCGCTGCTCGGGCTGGTCGGGCTGCTGTTCTATATCTCCAGTGGGACTTTCGATTGAGCGCCTGCCACTTCCGCAATTCCCCTGAGAGCCGACATTCGCTTGCGCTGCAACATCGGACGCGCGGGGCCCAGGCTGTGTGGAAAGGGGTCGGGATGAGCGCGATTGTCAGTGCGACCTTAGTTTCTGCGATCGTCAAGCACCGATCTGAACAAAATCGGCTCCCTGACCGCCCCAGATGCCCCAGGGAGCGT
>CAWFDQ010000016.1:0-23725 GCA_963814625.1 uncultured Alphaproteobacteria bacterium | reverse complement strand
GGCTGGGGCGGGAGGATTCGAACCTCCGAATGGCGGAATCAAAATCCGCTGCCTTACCACTTGGCTACGCCCCAAAAGCACGCTCGGATGCCGCCGGCCGACGGCGGCGGCGCAACATAGCGGTGCCCGCCCGGCGGATCAACGGTGGCTGCGGATTTCCACAGACCGTGCGGCTCTATCATCGTGACGTCCGTATAATAATGTCTCGGGCCGGCGCCGCGGTAAGCGCCGTTCGCACGCGGCCTAAGAGGGAAGACCATGCCCGACCCAGTTGTGGTAGCCGATGACGGCGCGGTGCGCGAGCATCCGGCTGAACCGGCCGGAGAAGAAGAACGCGCTGACGCAACCGATGTATGCGGCGATCACGCAGGCGCTGCGCGAGGCGGAGGCCAACGACTCGATCCGCTGCGTGGTCATCGCCGGCGGCCATGGCGGTTCTCCGCCGGCGCCGATATCGGCGAGTTTCTGGAATCGGCGCAAAGCGGCGGACTGCGGCCGAAACGCTCGAGTTTCTCAACACGCTGGCGCGCAACAAGAAACCGCTGGTCGCCGCGGTCGGCGGCCTCGCCGTCGGCATCGGCACGACCATGCTGTTTCACTGCGACTACGTCGTCGCCGCGCGACGCGACGTTCACGACGCCGTTCCTCAAACTCGGCCTGATGCCCGAAGCCGGATCGAGCCTGCTGGCGCCGATGCGCATGGGCTATGCCCGCGCCTTTTCGATGCTGGTGATGGGCCGGCCGCTGTCCGCGGAGGAGGCCAAGGACGCCGGCCTCGTCAACGAGGTGGTCGATCCCGCCGCGGTCGATGCCACCGCGATCAAGGCGGCGCAGGAGATCGCGGCGCTCCCGCCGGCGCCGTCGCGGTATCGCGCGGCTGATGCGCGGCGACCTTGACGATGTCGACCGGCAGATCGATACCGAAGCGAGCACTTTCACGAGCGCCTGCAATCCGACGAGGCGCGCGCCGCGTTCGCCGCTTTTCTTCGCGCAAGAAGTGAGGCGGCGATGTCGCTTGCCGGAAAGACGCTGTTCATCACCGGCGCTTCGCGCGGCATCGGGCTTGCGATCGGGCTGCGCGCGGCGCGCGACGGCGCCAATATCGCCATCGCCGCCAAGACCGCCGCGCCGCATCCGAAGCTCGCCGGCACCATCTACACCGCGGCCGAAGAGATCGAGCGCGCCGGCGGCAAGGCGCTGCCGCTCGTCGTCGACGTCCGCGACGAAGCGATGGTCAAGAACGCGCTCGACCAGACCGCGCAAAAATTCGGCGGCATCGACATCGTCGTCAACAATGCCAGCGCGATCTCGCTGACCAGCGTTGCCGACACCGACATGAAGCGCTTCGACCTGATGCACCAGATCAACGCGCGCGGCACCTTCGTCGTGTCCAAATGGGCCATTCCGTATCTGGAGAAGGCGGCCAATCCGCACATCCTGATGATCTCGCCGCCGCTCGACATGAAGGAGAAATGGTTCGCGCCGCATACCGCCTACAGCATGGCCAAGTTCGGCATGAGCCTCGTCGTGCTCGGGCTCGCCGGCGAGTTGCGCGAGCAAGGCATCGCGGTCAACGCGCTGTGGCCGCGCACCATCATCGCCACCGCGGCGATCCAGAACCTGCTCGGCGGCGAAGAGCGGATGCGCCAGGCGCGCAAGCCGGAGATCATGGCCGACGCCGCCTATGCGATTTTCGACAAGCCCGTCGCGCGAACTCACCGGCCGCTTTCTGATCGACGACACCTTCCTTGCCGAGCGCGGCGTCACCGATTTCGACCGCTATCGCGTCGATCCCACGCAACCATTGGCGCAGGATTTCTTCCTGCCTGACGACATTCCGCCGCCGCCCAATGTGCAAACGGTCGAAACCTATGGAGACCGCCGGTGACATATCGCGCGCCGCTCGCCGACATCGGCTTTGCCCTCAAATACGCGCGCCGGCCTCCCGGCCGCGATCGACGAAGGACTCTTTGGCGATCTCACCATGGACGACGTCGATGCGGTGCTGGCCGAAGCCGGCCGCTTCGCCGGCGAAGTGATCGCGCCGCTCAACCGCGTCGGCGACAAGTTCGGCACGCCGTTCAAGGACGGCGTCGTCACCACGCCGCCGGGCTGGAAGGAAGCCTATAACGGCTGGTGCAGCGGCGGCTGGAACGGCCTTGCCGCGCCGGCCGAATGGGGCGGCCAGGCGCTGCCGCAAATCGTCAACGCCGCCTGCATCGAGATGTGGCATGCGGCGTCCGATGGCCTTCGCCGACGGGCCGATGCTGACCATGGCCGCGATCGACGCGCTGCACGCCCACGGCAGCGAGGCAGCTCAAGCGCACCTATCTGCCCAAGCTCGTGTCCGGCGAATGGACGGGCACGATGCAGCTCACCGAGCCGCAGGCCGGCTCCGACGTCGGCGCGCTGCGCACGCGCGCCGAGCGCGCCGCCGACGGCACCTATCGCCTCAAGGGCCAGAAGATCTTCATCACCTATGGCGAGCACGACCTGACCGACAACATCATCCATCTCGTGCTGGCGCGGCTGCCGGATGCGCCGCCGGGCACGCGCGGCATCTCGCTGTTCCTGGTGCCGAAATTCTTGGTCAATGCCGACGGCTCGCTCGGCGCCCGCAACGACGTGCGCGCCCATTCGGTCGAGCACAAGCTCGGCATCCACGGCTCGCCGACCTGCACCATGATTCTCGGCGATCAGGGCGGCGCGGTCGGCTACCTCGATCGGCGAGGAAAATGCCGGCATGGCCTGCATGTTCACCATGATGAACCGGGCGCGGCTGGCCGTCGGCCTGCAGGGCGTCGGCGTCGCCGAATGCGCCACGCAGCAGGCGCTGGCCTATGCGCGCGAACGCAGGCAGGGCCGCACCACCGGAATGAAGGCGACGGAATCGGCGCCGATCATCGCCCATCCCGACGTGCGCCGCATGCTGCTGTCCATGCGCGCGCTCACCGGCGCCGCGCGCGCCATCTGCTACGCCACCGCGATCGCGCTCGACCGCTCCGAGCGCAGCGCCGACGAAGCGGCGCGCAAGACCGCGCACGAGCGCGCGTCGCTGCTCACGCCGGTCGCCAAGGCGTTCTCCACCGACGTCGGCAACGAGGTCGCTTCGCTCAACGTGCAGGTGCATGGCGGCATGGGCTTTATCGAGGAGACCGGCGCGGCGCAGCTTTATCGCGATGCGCGGATCGCCGCGATCTATGAAGGCACCAACGGCATCCAGGCGATCGACCTGGTGACGCGCAAGCTGCCGCTTTCCGGCGGCGCGACGGTCGCCGCGCATATCAAGGAATTGCGCGGCATCGTCGAGGCGCTGGACGCCAGCAACGATCCGGCGTTCGGCTGGACGCCGGTGCGGCTTGCGCGAGGCCGTCGAAAGCCTTGCCGCGCGCCACCGACTGGATGCTCGGCCGTCGCGAAAAGGATGCCGACGCGGCGCTTGCCGGCGCGACGCCCTATCTGCGGCTGTTCGGGCTTGCCACCGGCGGCTGTTTGCTGGCGCAAGCAGGCGTTGGCGGCGCATGCGGCTCGGCGACGAGGCGGCGCGCGCGCGTCGCGCTGGCGCGGTTCTTTGCCGAGAACTTCGCGGTTCAAGCCGGCGGTCTTGAACGCACCGTCGTCGAAGGCGCGCCGGGCCTGCTCGGCGCCGACGCCGCGCTCGCGTGCTTTGTTTCACGGATCGAGAACCGCGACCGCGCGTGAGGCGCAAATGATGGGTTTCGCTCACGCTCAACCCATCCTACATTGGCACGAATGCCCACGCTGCTGATCACCCATCCCGCCTGCCTTGAGCACGTAACGCCGCCCGGCCATCCCGAACGTCCCGACCGGCTGCGCGCCGTCGAGCGCGCGCTGGAGGCGGAGAAATTCCAGTCGCTCGCGCGCGTCGAGCGCGCCGTCGGCGCCGCTCGAAACCATCGCGCTGTGCCATCCGATGGACTACATCGAGGAGATCCGCGACGCCACGCCGCGCGAAGGCTTGGTGCGGCTCGACGCCGACACCTCGATGTCGCCCGGCAGCTTCGAGGCGAGCGTTGCGCGCGGTCGGCGGCGCCGTGCACGCGGTCGACGAAGTGCTGGCGAAGAAGGCCAGCAAACGCCTTCGTCGCCACGCGGCCGCCCGGCCATCATGCCGAAACGGCGCGGCCGATGGGCTTTTGTTTCTTCGACAACGCCGCCATCGCTGCGCGCCACGCGCAGAACCATCATGGCATCGCCCGCGCCGCCATCGTCGATTTCGACGTGCATCACGGCAACGGCTCGCAGGAGATTTTCTGGTCGACAAATCGGTGATGTATTGCTCGACGCACCAGATGCCGCTGTTTCCCGGCACCGGCGCGGTCGGCGAATCCGGCGAGCACAACACCATCGTCAACGCGCCGCTTCGCCCCGGCGACGGGCGGCGAAGCTTTCCGCGCCGCCTTCGAGAGCCGCATCCTGCCGCGGCTGACCGATTTTCGCCCCGAGCTGATCGTCATCTCGGCCGGTTTCGACGCCCACATGCGCGACCCGCTCGCCAACATCAATCTCGAGGAGGCCGACTTCGTCTGGGCGACGCAGAAGATCATGGACGTCGCCGACCGCTTCGCCGGCGGCCGCATCGTCTCGCTGCTCGAAGGCGGTTACGATCTGCAGGCGTTGGGCAATTCGGCCGCCGCGCATGTGCTCGCGCTGATGCGCGGATAGAGCTAGACTAATTTGACGGATCGGAGAGCCGGCGATGGCGCAGAAAGAAAACAAGAAAGCAAAGAAACCAGCGAAATCGAGCAGATGCCGTTCGAGCGCGCGATCGCCGAGCTGGAATCGATCGTCAAGCGGCTCGAAGAGGGCAAGGTGCCGCTCGAAGAATCGGTCGCCATCTACGAGCGCGGCGAGGCGCTCAAACGCCGCTGCGAGGCGCTTGCTGCGCCAGGCCGAAGCGCGCGTCGAGAAGATCACGCTCGACGCCGAGGGCAACCCGACCGGCACCGAACCGCTGGACGTCGAGTAATACAAACGCCGATGGAGTCTAACTCGTCATGCCCGCGCTTGTCGCGGGCATCCACCTCTTAACCTGGTCGACGCAAAGACGTGGATGGCCGGAACAAGTCCGGCCATGACGATGCTGGAGAGTTCTCGTCGTCCAAATTGGCGTCACCATCTCGTCCAATCACCGTCGCGCTCGAACGCCGCGGCGGCGCGGTAGATCGTGCCCTCGTCGTAGTGACGGCCGACCAGCATCATGCCGATCGGGCGGCCGTCTTCCATGCCGCACGGCAGGCTGATCGCCGGATGGCCGGTGACGTTGAACGGACAGGTATTGCGCGTCGCTTCCCAGCTTCGCCGCGTGATTTCCTGCGGCGGCGCGCCTTTTTCCGGGATCGGCGTCGCCTTCATCGGCACTGGTCGGCAGCAGCAACAGATCGTGCGCCGAAAGCGCGGCATCGTAGGCCGTGCGTAGCCGCCGCCTGATATTTTGCGCCTTGGCATAATAGCGGCCGCCGTAGCGTTCGAGCGTATATTTGCTGAAAATCGTCGCCATCTTCAGCGTGTCGGCAAAGCTAGTCGGCGCGGCTGCGCCAAGCCATGGCTTTTTCGATGAGGCTGGTGACGTAGAGCCCCTCGTGGTTGATCGCCGGCGCCGTTCATTTCCAACAGCGTCACGTAAGCGGCGTCGCCGCGGATTGCCGCCCAGACCGCGAAGCCCTCGGCATGCGCCGGCACCGAAACCTCCGCGACCCTCGCGCCAAGCTTGGCGAAGCGCGCGGCCGCGTTACGCACGCGGGCATCGACATCGGGCTCGGAATTCGGATGGCCAAATCCTTCCTTTAGCACGCCGATGCGCAAACCTTTTACGCCGCCGTCGAGCGCTTGCGTGTAACGGCCGGCGGCAACGCCGCGCTGGCGCGAGTCGATGCCGTCCGGTCCGGCGATCGACTTCCAGCAGCACGCGCATTGTCGCGCACGTTCGCGGTCATCGGCCCGCACGCATCGAGCGTGATTTCGAGCGGCGCGATGCCGGTATAGGGAACGAGCCCGAAAGTCGGCTTTAGTCCGACGATGCCGCAATAGCTCGCAGGAATACGGATCGAGCCGGCCTGATCGCCGCCGATCGCCATGTCCACGTCGCCGGCTGCGACTAGAGCGGCGCTGCCGGAGGACGAGCCTCCGGCGGTGTAACCCGGCTTGCGCGGATTCTGCACCGGCCCGGTCGAACTGGTGTGGCTGCCGCCGGAGACGCAATAATATTCGCACACCGCCTTGCCGGCGATCTCGCCGCCGGCATCGAGAATGCGCTCGACGATGGTCGCGTCGACATCCGGCACATAACCTTCGAGAATATCGGCGCCGATCATCATCGGCACGCCGGCGAGGCAGACGTTGTCCTTAAGCGCGATGCGCCGGCCGGCGAGCGGGCCGCCCGGCTTGCCCTTGATCGACGTTTTCACATACCAGGCGCCGTAACGATTCTCTTCGCCATGCGGGCGATGAAAGGGCGCCGCGCGGAAATTTCACCGCGCGGCAATTCGTCCGGCATGGCGTCGAGCGCCGCATAGGCGGCGGAAAGCGGCGCGGTGATCTCGTCGACGGCGCGCAGATAATCTTCGCTCGGATTCATGCCGAGCTGCTGCGCGGCCCGGCGCAAATCCGCAAGATTCGGTTTTTCGTACATGGACTTTCCCTGACGATGAATTCAAAGACCGATCGCCCAGCATGAATGGCCGGATCAAATCCGGCAATGATGACATGCAGGATCGTTCTCGCGGCGCGTTTCGCGCCCGAGGTTTGTGAAACAGCAAATTCCACGCTCGCCTTCGTCATTGCGAGGAGCGATAGCGACGAAGCAATCCAGAACAACAAAGAGGTCCGTCAGCCGACCCCGGATTGCTTCGCTGGCGCTCGCAATGACGAACGAAAATAAGGAAATGGAACGCCGAGAGACGCATGCTCACTGATCCGCGCCACGTCCGCAGATGTTGCCACCTGCAGGCGCTTGCGGGCGCGGCGCGCCCCAAAGACGGGGGCGCTCGCCTCTCGGCGTTCCATCGCGGCTCTCGTTGGGCGGTTGTCACCTCCCAACTCAGCTCCAGGCCATGCGTCCTGCAACTCGGCGGGAGCGCACGATCTTATGGATCGCCAACCGGGGCGAAGACCGCACGCTTCTCCACGGGCGTTACCCGCGCCCGCCTGTCCCAGTCCAGGGTCTCAACACCCGCCCCGGCCGTAGTACCGGAGCGCTGATGCCCAAAGCCGCCCGGGAGCGGGTTACAAGCCCGCGCGCAGGCGCCGCACTCGCCCCTATGCCCAGGTCTGTCTCCCGGACACGTCCTTGTGGGCGAGATTTGAGTCGATGGTAACTCAATAGGAGACGGAAGCGCGATTATCGGCTTGACACCACAAGCCCCAAGGTATAGATTACGATCATCGAAAGGTGATGGTCATGGACGCATTTTCAGCCCTTCAATTTCGCGACGATAACGAGGCTCGGAAGGCCCTAGAGGCGATCCTGTGGCCCGATGGTCCGATCTGCCCGCACTGCGGCGTCATCAACCACGCCTATGCCACTAAGCGCCCTGGCGTGTACCGCTGCGCCGAAAAGGAGTGCCGCAAGGATTTCACGGTCACGATGAAAACCGTCATGGAGCGCAGTAAGATCGCCCTGCACAAGTGGCTGCAAGCCTTCCACCTTATTTGTAGTTCAAAAAAAGGCGTCTCGGCGCACCAGCTTCACCGCACGCTCGACATCACCTACGAGGCGGCTTGGTTCATGGCGCACCGCATCCGCGAGGCCATGCGCGCTGGGGGCTTAGCACCGCTTGGCGGCGGTGGTGGTATCGTCGAGGCCGACGAAACCTATTACGGCAATGTCGATCATCCGAAACTGCGGGCGAACAAGGCTGGCCGTATTCGGGCTAATCGAAAAGGCAACAAACGTCCTATCGTGGCGCTTGTAGAACGCGGCGGCAATGTCCGCACATTCCACGTTCCAGTCGCCGACAAGGTGAGCGTGACTAAGATCGTGCGCGATAATATCGCCCGCGAAACGCGTCTGCACACTGACGAAAGCCGCCTCTATATTGGTTCGGATCAGCATTTTTCGACGCACGAAACGGTGCGCCACAGCGCAGAGGAATACGTGCGCGGCGACGTCCACACCAATACGGCGGAAGGCTATTTCTCAATCTTCAAGCGCGGCATGCGGGGCGTTTATCAGCACTGCAAAGAGAAGCATTTGCATCGCTACTTGGCGGAATACGATTTCCGCTATAATCACCGCATCGCGCTTGGCTTCAACGATGGCGATCGTGCGGCGCTTGCCGTGAAAAACGCGGCCGGTAAGCGTCTCACGTACCGGGGAACTAACGAAACCCGACTTTAGAGCGCAGGCAAAACGCTTCATTCGCTGGCGTAAAAAGTACTCTAGGACTTAGCTTTCTTGCGCCTTTTCCATTGCGACTTGGGTTGCTTCGGAGTCACACTTTCCTTGTGCTGTGCGCCGGCAATGCGGGCACCACGCAGGGCGGCCTCAAAACGCTTTTGCGTCTCCTGTGCGCTGAATTTATCGTGTGATTTGCTGTCCATCGGGGAAGGATAGCATGAAAGGGCCAAAGAACCTATCCGCTTGGTTTAGGCAATCGGGCGCACATTTGATTCCGCGCCCTCGTTTTACCGAGCCGCATTTTGATAGCTACGCAAAGTCAATCGGCGCCCTTTTGCTCGCATGGAACGATCTTCATGAGCATCTATCCACCCTTTTCGTTATGGCCTTGGGGTCGAGTCACTGGAAACGTTCGCTATCCATCTGGCATGCTATACGAGGCGATTACGGCAAAAGACAACTGCTCCGATCAGCGCTTGCAAATTCGCCTGATCCGGGGCCGCGGATCGCGCATCCAGACGGATCTATCACCGGAGCGCGACCTAAGCTCGTCGAAGAGATCACTTGGATACTGGACTCGGCAAATAAGCTCGAAGATTGGCGCGACAACTCCGCACACACCCCGCTCAAGGACACATACGTTGGAGACATCCTGAACTCTGCCGACATACTTTCAGTTCACGACATACTCCTTCTGCAGAAGCAGGTAGTGGTCCCTCAAACGGGATTTGCAAATCCAAGAGCGTTAAAAATCGAAAAGAATGAGCGCGACCTACTTGTAGAATCTCGATACGCCAGAGATCGAATTCTTATGCTCCGCGATTATGCGATTGCGATCGAGTTCGCGTGGTCCGCGCCGCCCGTTCCATGGCCCGATAGACCTGCTCTGCCAGAGAGGCGGCCCAACCGGCGGTCGAAAGGTCGGGTCTTACGCCGAAAGAAAAAATAGCCGTTTCTGCCGCCTCGATCATCTCAGGCGTGATCTCGATTTCGGGCGCGCCAGCGTCTATGGAGCGATCATCGGTCATGCTGTAGTATCTAATCCTGCGACAACAGACTTGCAACAACCCCTGTGATTCGAGCGATTTAGCACCATAAACGCTTGAATATACTAGAGTGTGTGTCTGTGGTGTCAACCAGATAATTGCGGACGGAAGTCAACAATTATCCTACTATCAGAGACTACCCCTACGCCTTGGGCCATCCGGAGGACTCGAACCCCTCGATTTTGTGGCTCTTTACACACCGGAACATAAAGTGAACAGTACGCCGTCTGTGTCCAAGCAAAGGAAGCGAATCATGGGCCCGGACAAAAAATGCGCGTGGCTGCGCAAGCTCGACGAGGAATGCCCCTTTCAGGTGGTGCTGCCGCGGCGGCAGTTGACCGACGACAGCGCGATCATGGAATTCCTGATCAAATATGTCGGCACGTTCGACATGTACGTGGAGGACGACTACGCCGCCTTCGTGCGCTACTGCTTCGCCGATCCGCTCGATGCCGAGATCTTTCGCGCGCGCTTCGAGCCGAAGGACGAGCGGTTCAAGCTCGCGGGGTGATCGTTGGCCGGCCGCATCTCGCCGGCTTTCATTACATCGATGCGGATCGTGGAATAAACTCGTTGCTGTCGAGTTATTGCGGATATTGCAGATTTCTTGTTTGGATTCGCTGTCTCCAAACATTCAACAGCAATATTGTGATCGTCACAGCTAACGGCCCCAGGATGAAGCCGGCGGCGCCGAACCAGAGGAGCCCGCCGATCATGGAAATAAAGGCCGGAACAGTGTGAAGTCTGAGCCGATTTCCAACAAACATCGGATATAAGACATTGTGAATGCCACCGATGACAACGACCACCCCAAATATGGTCAGAATCACCGCGTTGCCCCAACTGCCGCCGAGCGCCAAGACAATCGCCATGGGCAGCCAGACAATAAAGGCGCCTAACACCGGCACGATCGTCAATAGCCCCATCAATAGTCCCCAGAAGAGCGGTGTCGAGAGGCCGAGAAGCCAAAACATCAATCCGCCAAGCGTGCCCTGCACCACTGCCATGGCCAACGTTCCGTAGATCGTGGCATGAACGGTGTCGATAACACGCCAAAAAAGATGTTCGCTCTCGGCCTTCGTGAGCGGCAGCCAATCCTGCAGCGCGCGAGCGGCCGCGGAACGATCGCGGAGAAAATAATAGAGCAGATAAAATGTGAGCAGGACTCCGATGAAATTGAGGACCGACCCTCGCGCAAACGAGGCACCGGCGTTGCTCAGCCACGTTGCAACGCTCGCCAACATGGCGCGCAGATCGAAGTGTTGCTGTATCCAACTGCCGATCGGCGAGATACTTGGATGGCTGTCGAGGAAGTGCTGGACCGCGCCGGAACTCTATACTTGCTTGAACCAGCGTTACGCTGGCGGCCGTTTGCTCGACGAGGCGTTCCACGACGAAAGCGGCCGGTACGCTGACGACCAGCGCGATGAGCAGGACTGAAAGGATCGCACTGGCATTGCGGCGCTTGAGCCTTGCCTCGATCCTTGCGTGGAGCGGGGCGAACAAAATGGCGAGCGTCAGAGCCCAGGTAAAAGCGCTGAGAAAGGGCGCCGCCAACAGAACACAGACCATTATCCCGACAATGGTCGCAGCGGCCAACACAAACGTGCCGATCCGGTCAGTCATGTCCCTCTCCGGCCGCGCCACCGGCGTGGGTTTTAATGGATGCTCACGCGCTTCTGTTTCAGGGTCGCTGCTATCGGCGCTCATCTAAACCCAAATTCCAATGAGCATCTAGCCTTCAGCGGCTAGTCGCCCAATTCAATCAGATTGAAGGGTAGAGGTGCTTGAGTTTGATGCGTGCATTTGAGGTTGTGAAGTGCCAATCAGCCTTGGTGTGATTTGTATTGCGGTCTTTTTCCCAAGCGGCGATTTCGTCGATGAGGGTTTGCTTATCGGGTATGCGGCGGTCGAGACACTGAGACGATAGGACGCCGAGTTCGGACTCGGCAAGATCCAGCCAGCTGCCGTGTTTCGGCGTGTAGTGCCATTCGAAGCGCTCGACCAGGCGCCGGGCTTCGGCGGCCGGGAACGCCTCATAGAGGGAAGCTTTGCTGTGGATGTTGAGGTTGTCCTGGATCAGGACAATGACCTTGGCGCTGGCGAAGTGAGTATCGGCGAGGTCTTTGAGGACATGGGCATAATCCACGGCGGTGTGGCGGTCTGTGACCTTGACGTGACGCCAGCCTTCGAGCGGGGCGAACATCATGAAGAGGTTGGCGGTGCCGTTGCGCTCGTACTCGTAGTCGCAACGGGCCGGGCGGCCCGGTTTCATCGGGATCGGCACGCGTGTCTCGGCAATGAGTTGCTTTGAGGTCTCATCCAGGCAAACCAGCGGTCGATTGGGATCGCGCGGTCGCGTGTAGACGGCCAGCACGTCTTCCATCGCGGCCACGAACGCGCTGTTGGCTTTGGGCGGAATGACCCATTGTTCGCGGCGATGGGGCTTGAGAGTGTTTTTTTAAAACCCGACCGATCGTGCTGTCGCTGGCGCGATCAACGATGCTGAGTTCCACCACCTTGCGTTCCAGCAACCGCAAGGTCCAGCGTGCCCGTCCCTTGGGCGGTTTGGAGCACGCCAGGGCAATCAGCTTGGCTTCCTTCTCGCCATCAAAAATCGGCGCAACTGCCGGCGTCGCACGTTGCTTGCGGCTCAACACCGCCGCAAGGCCCTCTTCAACCAATTGCTTGCGCACCCGGTAAACCATGGAGGCGCTGGTCTCCATGGCCGCAACGATCTTGCTGTCGCTCCAGCCATCGCCGGCTTCCGAGATATCCGCCTTCAACAAAATCCGCGCCTTCAGCAGCCGCCGCGCGGGGTTTTTCCCTTTTTGAATCAACGCTTCCAACTGCTCGCGTTCTTCCGCGCTCAACCGCACAACATATCTCTTCACAGATTTCTCGCGCCTCGCCATAGTCCCCTCCGTCGCTCGCACCCAGGACGGAAGCAAATCATCAATTCCTTTCAAATTGGTTGAAGCGACCGACTAGCCTCTGTCTTACCTTGCCGATATCGCGCCAGGGATCCTGACGGAAATGTTTTTTTAGATTGAGAACGGCGAACTGACTGGCGGCCGTTGTGCGGCCGAGTTGCTCCCATGACAGCGGCGCCGAGACCGGGGCGCCGGGGCGCGCGCGCGTCGAATAGGGCGCGACAGACGTCGCCTCGCGCGTGTTGCGGAAATAGTCGATGAAGATTCTGCCCTGACGCAGCGATTTGGTCATCTTGCCGGCGTAGCGCCGCGGGCTGTCGGCGGCCATGGCGAGCGCGATTCCCTGCGAGAAGTCCTTGGCCGCGTCCCAATCGGCGCCCGCGATCGGCAGCACCACGTGAATGCCTTTGCCGCCCGAGAGCTTGACGAAGCTTTCGAGTTTTTGCTCCCGCAGCCGGTCGCGGACCTCGCGCGCCGCGGCGACGATCGCGGCCCAGGCGACGCCCTCACCCGGATCGAGATCGAACACGATGCGGTCGCAGGCCTCCAGACTGTCGAGCCGCGAGCCGCGCACGTGGATTTCCAGCGCCGCCGACTGCACCAGCGCAAGCAGATCATCGAGCGTCTCGACGGCAATCACGTCGTGATCCTTGCCGGGGACGGTGTGGCGCAGCGGCGACGATTTCACATTTGCCGCGATGTGCTTTTGAAAGAAAGTCTCGCCGCCAATTCCCTCCGGAGCGCGAACCAGCGAGAGCGCGCGGCCAAGGATGTGCGGCTTCATCCAATCCCAGACGCTGACGTAATACTCGGCGAGGTCGGTCTTGGTCACTCCGGCGTCGGGCCACAATACGCGGTCCGGATGCGTCAGCCGCACATTGCCGATCACGCCGCCGCGCTGCGACCGCGCCGCCGCCGGCACGGCCTGCCGTCTTGCCGGTTTGCGCACGGCTGCCGCGGCGACCGGCGCCTCGCGCACCACTTCGCGCGCCGGCTTGTCTTCGCGCAAACCCTTGTAGGCGGCCTGCCGCAGCAGCCCATCATGGGTGATGCCGCGGTATTCGGCTTCGACCACGACCTGCGGCTTCACCCAGATGACATCTTTCCGCCGCTCGCCTTTCGGCGGCACGACCGGCGCCCGCCCGGTGCGCAGTTTGACGAGCCGCCGCCACAGATCGCGCGCGGTGTCGTGCGTATAGCCGGTGCCGATGCGGCCCGCATAACGAAGCTTGCCGTTCTCATGGAACGCCACGGCGAGCGCGCCGATGGCCTTGGGCATCGCGGTCGACGGCGCAAAGCCGACGACGACGAACTCCTGGGCGTTGTGGCATTTGGTCTTGATGAAGTTTTCCGAACGGCCGGCCTGATACGGCGCGTCGCGCCGCTTCGACACGATTCCTTCGAGGCCCATCGCGCAGGCGTGCCTGAAAATCGTCGGCCCGTCCGCATCGAAGTGTTCGGCGTAGCGGATCGGGCCGCCCTGCGTTTTCTTCAACAGCCGTTCAAGCGCCGCCTTGCGTTCGAGCAGCGGCAGTTCGCTCAGATCGCGGCCGTCGAGATGCAGGAGATCGAACACCCAATAGACGAAGCGGTCGTTGCGGTCCTCTTTCAGGTCGGTCTGCAGCAGCGAGAAATTCGACATGCCGTTCTCGTCCTCCACGACCAGTTCGCCGTCGAGCATCGCGGTCTTGGCCGGCAGCGCAGCGACCGCATTCGCAATGGGTTTGAAGCGATGCGTCCAATCCTGCCGGTTGCGCGTGAGCAGATGCGCCTTGCCATGATCGAGCCGCGCCTCGATGCGGTAACCGTCATATTTGATTTCATGCAACCATTGCGGCCCGCTCGGCGCGCTTGCGTGCAGCGTGGCGAGACTGGGCGGAATGAAGTCCGGCAAGCGCGCGCCCCCCGCACTGGACCGCAGGGTCGGATCGCTCTTCTTCAGCGCGACCGCTTTCGCGCCGGCTTTTGCTTTCGATTTCGGCCGCGCCCGGGACGATCTATCTGCCTGCGCTCTCGGCTTTGCTTGCGATCTGGCCGCGCGCAGCTCCTCCTTGAACGCGCGCTGCGACTGCTGCTTCGGGTCGCGCGCGCCATTCGCCTTGCGATCGCTGTGCCAAACGCGTTTCTTGCCCTTGCCGGCGGCGATCTCCTCCATCGTGCGGCCGGTTGCGACCGAGCGCGCCTCCTCCTCCAAATTCTCCGCGTCAATGCTCTCGCGGGCAGACGCGTCCTTGCCTTTGATCAAGAGCCAGTTTTCGCGGCGGTCGTTGGCGCGCCCGCGCATGCGCACGAGATGCCAGCGCCCATGCAGCTTTTCGCCGTCGAGCTCGAAGGTCAGGTGGCCCTTGGCGTAGCCCTCGTGCGGATCGCCCTCCGGGACCCAGCGGCCGCGGTCCCAGATCATCACCGTGCCGCCGCCGTACTCGCCCTCCGGGATCGTGCCCTCGAAGGCGTTGTATGCGATCGGGTGGTCCTCGACGTGGACCGAGAGCCGCTTTTCGCCGGGATCGAGGCTGGGGCCGCGGGTCACCGCCCAGCTCTTCATCACCCCGTCCAGTTCGAGCCGCAGGTCGTAATGCAGCCGCCGCGCGGCATGCTTCTGGATGACGTAACGGTCGCCGCCACGCCGCTCCTTGCGACCGCGCGGCTCCGGCGTGACCCCAAACTTTCGCTTTTTGCGGTAAATTTCGAGCGCCACGACGCCTCAGCCCGGTCGATTAAGGCGTTTTGCCGTCAACAATAATTGCAAGAATTCCGTCATTTGGCGGTCGCCGCCATGGCAAAAACTCGCTCGCCTCCCTACCATAATATGAACCGGCGGCCGCGCTTGGGAGACCTAACGCTTATGAACCGATATCGGGCTCGGGAGTTCCTTACCCGGGGGACTGCCAAAATTGCCTGCCTAGGCGAATATGGTGTAAAAGCAACGAAATTTACGTGTTCCGGTAGTAACTGGGCGCGCACTCAACCCCAATAATGGCCGTTAGGCCGATAATAGTGGAGCTTAGCGTGACCGTTCGCTCAACCCCATTGCTCGATCTTATCGAGACCCCCGACGACTTAAGACGCCTCGAGCCGAGCCAGCTGCGCCAAGTCGCCGACGAACTGCGTCAGGAGACCATCGATGCGGTGGCCACCACCGGCGGTCATCTGGGCGCCGGGCTTGGCGTCATCGAACTGACCGTAGCGCTGCATTACGTCTTCAATACGCCGGCCGACCGGCTGGTCTGGGACGTCGGCCACCAGGCCTATCCGCACAAGATTCTCACCGGCCGCCGCGACCGCATCCGCACTCTGCGCCAAGGCGGCGGGCTTTCCGGATTCACCAAGCGCGCCGAGAGTGAATACGATCCGTTCGGCGCTGCACATTCATCGACCTCGATTTCGGCGGCGCTCGGCATGGCGGTCGCCCGCGACCTGCAGCACAAGCAGACCAACGTCATCGCCGTGATCGGCGACGGCGCCATGTCGGCCGGCATGGCCTATGAGGCCATGAATAATGCCGGCTCGATGGACTCGCGTCTGATCGTCGTGCTCAACGACAACGACATGTCGATCGCGCCGCCGGTCGGCGCGCTGTCGGCCTATCTGGCGCGGCGTGTTTCCGGCCGCGGCTATCACCGCGTGCGAAAGATCGTCCGCAGCATCGCCAAGCACCTGCCGAACAGAATGTTGGAGCAGCGCGCAATGGCGGTCGAACAATATGCGCGCGGGCTGGTCACCGGCGGCACGCTGTTCGACGAACTCGGCTTCTTTTATGTCGGACCGATCGACGGCCATAACATCGACCATCTGTTGCCGGTTCTGAAGAACGTGCGCGACATGAAGAACGGGCCGATCCTCGTTCACGTCGTGACGCAGAAGGGCAAGGGTTACGAGCCGGCGGAGAAATCGGCCGACAAGTACCACGGCGTGGTCAAGTTCGACGTCGCCACCGGCACGCAGGTCAAGTCAAAGCCGACCGCGCCCGCCTATCAGAAGGTTTACGGCGAGAGCCTGATCAAGGAAGCGCGCAAGGACGACAAGATCATCGCCATCACCGCGGCAATGCCGTCGGGCACCGGCATCGACCTTTTTCAGAAGGCATTTCCCGAGCGCACCTTCGACGTCGGCATTGCCGAGCAGCACGGCATCACCTTCGCGGCCGGGCTCGCGACTGAAGGCTATAAACCATTCGCGACCATCTACTCGACGTTCCTGCAGCGCGCCTACGACCAGGTCGTGCACGACGTCGCCATCCAGCGCCTGCCGGTGCGTTTCGCCATGGACCGCGCCGGCCTCGTCGGCGCCGACGGGCCGACGCACGCCGGCTCGTTCGATGTCGCCTATCTCGGCTGCCTGCCCGGCTTCATTTTGATGGCGCCGGCCGACGAAGCCGAACTGGTTCACATGGTATCGACCGCGGTCGCGATCGACGACCGGCCGTCGGCGCTGCGCTATCCGCGCGGCGAAGGTTCTGGCGTGCCGCTGCCGGAGGAAGGCAAGCCGCTCGAAATCGGCAAGGGCCGCATCGTGCGCGAAGGCACCAAGGTGGCGCTGTTCTCCTACGGCGCACGGCTTCACGAGTGCCTCAAGGCCGCCGACGAGCTTGCCACTTACGGGCTGTCGACAACGGTCGCCGACGCGCGCTTCGCCAAGCCGCTCGACGTCGATCTGTTGCTGCGGCTCGCCCGCGAGCACGAGGTGCTGCTCACCATCGAGGAAGGCTCGATCGGCGGCTTCGGCGCTTTCGTCATGCAGGCGCTCGCCGAGCACGGCGCGCTCGACCGCGGGCTGAAAGTGCGCGCGATGGTGCTGCCCGATATCTTCATCGACCAGGATTCGCCGAACGCCATGTATGCCAAAGCCGGCCTCGACGCCAAAGGCATCGTCGCCAAGGCGTTCGCGGCGCTCGGACAGAACATTCGCGGCGAGACGGTGAAGCTCGTCAGGTAATTCCCTTGTAGAGTGGGCAAAATCGTCTTCCGTTAACGACCGCGTGGGTATTGCGCCGAACGATTTTGCCCACGTGGTCAGGCAGCGCGGGCGCAATGCCCGCCCTACCATTATCATGACCAAACAACGTGCCGATCGGCTTCTGGTCGCGCGCGGCTTGTTCGAGAGCCGCGCCCGCGCGCAGGCCGCGATCGCCGCCGGACGCGTGATGGCCGACGGCGCAACGGTGCGAAAAGCGTCGGAGGAAATTTCCGACACGGCGATCATCGAAGCCGCAGCCGAGCATCCCTATGTGTCGCGCGGCGGCGTCAAGCTCGCCTTCGCGCTCGACCATTTTGCGCTCGATCTGAAAAACTGCGTTTGCCTCGATGTCGGCGCCTCGACAGGCGGCTTTACCGAAGTGTTGCTTCAGCGCGGCGCCCGCTGCGTCTATGCGGTCGATGTTGGACGCGATCAGCTGCATGTTCGGCTGCGCGGCAACGAGAATATCATTTCCATCGAGGAGACCGACATCCGCGCGCTCGACCCGTCGCGGCTTTGCGTGACGCCGGATTTTGCCAGCGTGGACGTGAGTTTCATTTCGCTCAAGCTGGTGCTGCCGGCGATCGAAACACTTCTGCACAAGCGGGCGATTGTGGTCGCGCTGATCAAGCCGCAATTCGAGACGGCGCGGCGCGAACTTAAGAAAGGCATCGTGCGCGATCCTTCCGTTCACGCCGCAATCTGCGCCGGCGCCGCGGCGTTTCTCTCAGCGCGCGGCTGGCGCGTTCACGGCGTCATCCCCTCGCCTATTCTCGGCGGCGACGGCAACCGCGAGTTCTTTATCGAGGCCGAGCGTGGTTGAGCGGCTCACGATCGTCGCGCTCGGCCATCGCGGCGACGGCATCGCCGATGGGCCCGACGGGCCGATCTATGTTCCCGATGCGCTGCCCGGCGAAACGGTCGTAGTCGAAGCATGGCCCGGCCATCCCGACCGGCGCCGATTGTTGAACGTCGAGCAGCCGAGCGCCGAGCGCGCCACGCCGATCTGCCCGCATTTCGGGGTCTGCGGCGGGTGCGCCGTGCAGCATTGGGAGATTGCGTCGTATCGCGCGTGGAAGCGCAGTCTCGTCATCGGGGCCTTGCAGCAGGCCGGGATCGAAGCGCCGATCGGCGATCTCATCGACGCGCACGGCGACGGCCGCCGCCGCGCCGTGTTCCACGCCCGCCGCAGTGCCCACGATGTGCTCGAGGTCGGGTTCTCGGCCGCGCGCACGCACCGTGTCGTTTCCATCGATCGCTGCCCGGTGCTCGCCAAAAATCTCGATGGCGCCTTGGCCGCGGCCTGGGCGATCGCCGAAGCGCTCAATGTCGCGGAAAAGCCGCTCGACATTGCGGTCACGGCCACGGATGACGGCCTTGACGTCGACCTGCGCGGCTCGGGCCCGCTTAAGCCGGCGCTAATGACGGCGCTTGCCCGCATCGCCGCGGCGCGAAACCTGGCGCGGCTCACGCGCCACGGCGAACTGATCGCACAATCGCGCGCGCCGACTGTGCGCATCGGTCCGGCGACCGTGTCGCTGCCGCCGGCCGCATTTTTGCAGGCGACGGCAGAAGGCGAAGCCGTATTGTCGCGGCTCGTTCTATCCGCATGCGAGGGATCAAGACGCATCGCCGATCTGTTCTGCGGCGTGGGGCCGTTCGCGTTGCGGCTCGCCGCGCGCGCCCGCATGCTTGCGATTGACAACGACGAAGCCGCCGTGGCCGCGCTCAAACGCGCCGCAGCGACCGCGACGGGCTTAAAACCGATTGAGACCGCGACGCGCGATCTGTTCAGAGATCCGCTTGCCGGCGCGGAGCTGAAAAAAATTGACGCTGTCGTATTCGATCCGCCGCGCCAGGGTGCATTGGCGCAGGCGCGGGCGCTCGCGGCAAGCCGCGTGCCGCGCGTCATCGCGATCTCATGCAACGCGGGGACATTCGCGCGCGACGCCGCCGAACTCGTGCGCGGCGGCTACCGGCTGCTCGACGTCACCCCGGTCGATCAGTTCCGCTATTCGGAACACGTCGAGATCGTGGCACGGCTGGAAAAAGGGTGAGCCACGCCGGGACCCCGCGGTTTCGCCGGCCTGTTCGAGAAAAATCGTGACCTTGTGACCGTTGAGCGTGGTCCAGTATTAGAGGTCGACCATCGTCGGGGTTCCCCGGCAGAAATCTCAGTCCAGAAGGGCGAGCGCGGGCCGGGCGACACCTTCGAGCAAGACCCGCTCAGGCTTCGAGCGGGCGAGCACCCGAATGCCGAGAAGGACGCCGAGCAATAAACGCGCGATATCTTTTGCGACGCGGTCCCGAGGAACGGCCCCTTCGGCCTGCGCCGCTTTGATCGAGCGGTAGAAAAACGCCTCGATCTCGGCCAGGCGCTCAGCGATGAGGGCGCCCAGCTCCCTGTCGTGCGGCGCTACCTCAAGCGCCGAGTTGATCAGAAAGCATCCCCGCCGTTCGCGGTCGTTCACCGATCGCTCGATGATCTCCTCGATGAAATGGCGAACGGCCTGTTTTGGCGGCAGCGAGTCTTCAAGCCGCCTGATCCGCGCCCGCGTCGAGTGATCGAGATAGCGCTCAAGCGCCTGCACGAACAGCGCATGTTTGTCGCCGTAAGCGTTATAGAGGCTGGGCGCCGAGATCCCCATTCTGTCGGCAAGATCGCGCACCGACGTCGCCTCATAGCCGCGCTGCCAGAAACACTCGATCGCCGCCTCAAGCGCCGTCACTTCATCGAATTCCCTCGGTCTCGCCATTCCGCCTTCCTGCCGCACTGCTTCGCGCGCGATCGCCTGGTCGATTCTCGATTGACATTATGTATCGTCCGATACAAAATGTCTACACTTGAAGCGGCGGCGGTCCAAGGCTCGCTCGATCGCGGCATTGCAGGACGATCTGCGACAGGGCGCATGAACGAGCGCAGCTTGCGGCGTAAAAAGGGAGGATGACGTGCTGGAACTTTATCACAGCATCAATTCGGTTTGCGCCCAAAAGGTTCGCATCGCGTTGAGGGAGAAGGGGCAAGAGGCCAAGGACCACATCATGACTCTGCGCGGGGACCAATACGAGCCCGCGTATCTGAAGCTCAATCCGAACGGCGTGGTGCCGACACTGATCCACGACGGCACGCCGATCACCGAATCCTCGCTGATCCTTTATTATATCGACGATGTCTTTCCCGAGCCGCCGCTGATGCCCAAGCAGCCGGGTCAGCGCCACCGCGTACGCATGTACAACAAGCTGATCGACGAATATGTGCACAATTCCTGCATGATCCTGACCTTCGCGACTGCATTCCGGCCCGCCTTCCTGAAGATGCCGCCGCAGGCCTGGCAGGCCGAAATCAGCAAGACGCCGCTCAAGCGCCGCGGCGAGTACAAGCGCAGCGTCATCGAGCACGGGCTCGATTCCGAGTTCGTAGCCGAAGCGCTGGCGCATCACCGTAAGCTGTTGTCGTGGATGGCGGACTCGCTGAAAAGCGGCCCGTACCTGGCCGGTGAGGGCTTTTCCAACGCGGACTGCGCCGTAATTCCCTATATCTTGCGGCTTGAACTCCTCAAACTCAGTGGCATGTGGGACCGCTACCCGGCCGTCGCCGAATGGTGGGCGCGCGTGCGCGCGCGGCCCTCGGTCAAGGCTGCGATCTTCGATCGCATGTCCGAAACTGACTGGGCTCCGTTCAAAAGCCTCGCTCCCGATCCGTGGCCGAAGGTGCAGGAATTGCTGAAGGCGGCCTGATGGACCGTTGTCGTCACTAAGATAGGTACCGAACAGGAGTCCTAGAGATGTCCTTGAAAGACCAACTCGCCGAATACCGAGCCGGCTGGTACCAGCGCGTTCCGGCCGAACGGCAGGCAATCATGCAGCGCCATATCGACCAGCTGCGCAGCGGCGCTATCGCGCGCACCATGTTGAAAGTCGGCGACCGAGCGCCGGCAATTGTGCTGGAGAACGCCAAGGGAGCGACCGTAGACGTCGGCACGCTGCTCAAGAAGGGTCCGGTGATCGTCACCTTCTACCGCGGTGGTTGGTGCCCTTACTGCAACCTCGAACTGAAGGCGTATCAGGAGATTTTCCGCAGATCGCGGCCGCGGGGGCTGCGCTGGTCGCGATCAGCCCGGAGAAGCCCGACGACACGGTATCGACCGCGGAGAAGAATGCGCTCACCTTCGAAGTCCTCAGCGACGTCGGCCAGAAGGTCGGGACGCGCATTCGGCCTGGTCTACGAATTCACCGAAGAGCTCAAGCGCGCCTATCAGGGATTCAATTTGGATATTCCGGCCCGCAATGGCACGCCGAACGAATGGGCGCTGCCGGTATCGGCGACTTACGTCATCGACCGCGATGGCTCGATCATCTATGCATACACGGATGTCGACTATCGCGACCGCGCCGATCCTCGTGATGTCCTAAAAGTACTAACGAGAAAGGCCGTCGCGGCATAAGCGCGATTGGCTTGCGGCCAAACGGTTCTAACGAAACGTCGTCTGCCGCAGACCCAGATGGCGGCGTGCCTCTCTGGCTGGGTGCAGATCAGCAGCGGAGGAAACAATGCCCAGACTGCGCTACATCGAGGAAAGCGAGAAGACACCCTACATCCGCGAGCTGATCGAATCGGCCAACCGCACCGGCGCACCCGATCCGCGCGTGGTGAGCCTGATGACCCGCAGCAAGCTCGGCATCGCTTGGGTCGAGTATTGGAACAAGCTGCTCTATCAGGGCACACTGCCGCACAAGCTCAAGGAAATGTGCCGCATCAAGATTTCAGTCGCGCATCAATGCGGCTATTGCTCGACGGTACGCTCGAATGTCGCAAAGAAAGAAGGATTGACTGAAGACATGATCGACGACCTGTTCGATTATGCAGGCAGCAAGCGCTTCACCGCGCGTGAGAAGGCAGCGCTGCGTTATGCGGAACTGTTCAAACAGGGCGAGCACGCAATCGACAAAGACGAGGTCTACGCCGATCTGGCCGAGCATTTCAGCGACGAAGAGATCATCGAGCTTGGCCTGTTCTCCGCCGAGGTCGACGGGGTCGGCAAGTTCGTCAAATCGCTCAACGTGCTGAGCTGGGAGGAGGCGCGCGAGCTCAATCCCAAGCTCAAGGCTGACGCAGCGCAGGTCGCAGCGGAATAAACTAAAGCAAAGGTTCAGTCTTTTCGTAAGCGTTCAGCGTGGGCGCGTTGATGAATTCGCGCCTCGTTGGATCGAGCAAAACGACATAAATGCCGGGCCTTCGGCGCGCCGAACGTCTGCCGCGCCACAACAAACGTAATCCCTACGGCGGCGCAGGCGGGGATAAGCCCGGTCATGACGAGCTTGGAGGGTTTTTAATGGATGGCGCCGAGATTAAGCCGCGGCGCGCACCCGGTACAGAATGGCGAGCGGCGTGTTGGCGCTGTCGAGGAACTCGATGGTCATGAAGACCATCTCCTTGTCGCCGAGATTTTCCAGGTCGTGGACCTTTTACTGGCCGGATCCATAAGTCTCGTGCCGCGTCTCGCCCGGTCTGATAGGTTATTCGACCGTGGTGCCGTCCATCAGGTGCTGGCGCCCTTTGCCGCCCGACGCCGAGGTCCAGAAATAATCGAGCACGTGGCGATGAAAGCCGATCCGCTCGGCGGGGGCGAGCCGGATGATCCACACCCGCACGCGGTCGTCCTCGGACAACAGCGTCGAGCCGACACAACCGTTGCGGATTCTGCTTCTCACGCTCGAATTCGGCGGCGATGGCGGGCGGCCACGCCGATTTGTCGGCGCGGTCGGTGGACTTGTCGAGCATGGTGAGAGCCATCTCAGTTCCTCCGGGGATTCCGGGCGCAATATAGAAAACCTCCGCGGTTTTTGAAATAGCTTGACGAAACGGCCGGATTCTTTGGCATGGCACGGCAACGCCGCGCGCTCGTGATCGGTGGCTCGATGAGCGGCCTTTTGGCTGCAATCATGCTGGATGCGGCGCGGTTCGACTGTCGACGTTTTCGAGCGCGTGGAGAGCGAGCTTGCCGGCCGCGGCGCCGGCATCGTGGCGCAGACCGAACTGATTGCGCGCATTGACAGCGCTCGGAGCTGGATACCAGCGATCTCGGGGTGCTCGCCAGGACGCGCAAACTCCTCGATATCGACGGCCGCGTGACGCTGTCGCTCGAATGCCCGCAGGTGCTCACCGCCTGGGAGCGCGTCTACCGCTTGCTGCGCGATGCCTTTCCGGCCAAAACATTATCACCGTGGCCGCGGCTTGAAAGGCTTCGCGCAGAACGGCGCGGGCGTTCATTGCGCACTTGGCCGACGGCGGCGCCACCGAGGCCGACGTGCTGGTCGGCGCCGACGGCCTGCGCTCCACGGTGCGCGGCCAATGCCTGCCGGACGTCACCCCGCTCTACGCCGGCTATTGCGCCTGGCGCGCGCTGTTACCCGAAAGCGCGATTCCGCCA
>CAWFDQ010000015.1:0-121613 GCA_963814625.1 uncultured Alphaproteobacteria bacterium | reverse complement strand
AGATTGAAGGGTAGAGGTGCTTGAGTTTGATGCGTGCATTTGAGGTTGTGAAGTGCCAATCAGCCTTGGTGTGATTTGTATTGCGGTCTTTTTCCCAAGCGGCGATTTCGTCGATGAGGGTTTGCTTATCGGGTATGCGGCGGTCGAGACACTGAGACGATAGGACGCCGAGTTCGGACTCGGCAAGATCCAGCCAGCTGCCGTGTTTCGGCGTGTAGTGCCATTCGAAGCGCTCGACCAGGCGCCGGGCTTCGGCGGCCGGGAACGCCTCATAGAGGGAAGCTTTGCTGTGGATGTTGAGGTTGTCCTGGATCAGGACAATGACCTTGGCGCTGGCGAAGTGAGTATCGGCGAGGTCTTTGAGGACATGGGCATAATCCACGGCGGTGTGGCGGTCTGTGACCTTGACGTGACGCCAGCCTTCGAGCGGGGCGAACATCATGAAGAGGTTGGCGGTGCCGTTGCGCTCGTACTCGTAGTCGCAACGGGCCGGGCGGCCCGGTTTCATCGGGATCGGCACGCGTGTCTCGGCAATGAGTTGCTTTGAGGTCTCATCCAGGCAAACCAGCGGTCGATTGGGATCGCGCGGTCGCGTGTAGACGGCCAGCACGTCTTCCATCGCGGCCACGAACGCGCTGTTGGCTTTGGGCGGAATGACCCATTGTTCGCGGCGATGGGGCTTGAGAGTGTTTTTTTAAAACCCGACCGATCGTGCTGTCGCTGGCGCGATCAACGATGCTGAGTTCCACCACCTTGCGTTCCAGCAACCGCAAGGTCCAGCGTGCCCGTCCCTTGGGCGGTTTGGAGCACGCCAGGGCAATCAGCTTGGCTTCCTTCTCGCCATCAAAAATCGGCGCAACTGCCGGCGTCGCACGTTGCTTGCGGCTCAACACCGCCGCAAGGCCCTCTTCAACCAATTGCTTGCGCACCCGGTAAACCATGGAGGCGCTGGTCTCCATGGCCGCAACGATCTTGCTGTCGCTCCAGCCATCGCCGGCTTCCGAGATATCCGCCTTCAACAAAATCCGCGCCTTCAGCAGCCGCCGCGCGGGGTTTTTCCCTTTTTGAATCAACGCTTCCAACTGCTCGCGTTCTTCCGCGCTCAACCGCACAACATATCTCTTCACAGATTTCTCGCGCCTCGCCATAGTCCCCTCCGTCGCTCGCACCCAGGACGGAAGCGAATCATCAATTCCTTTCAAATTGGTTGAAGCGACCGACTAGTACCACTGCACAGTGATTTTGACAGGTTGAACGGGATTCATAGCAGCTCCGGAAGGTATTTTGGCTCAACGAGCAGTTCGATGCTGCGGGCGATCCTGGACTTGCGTCTGATCAATCCGGCTCGTTCGAGAGTCAGCACCATCTGGTGAACCGAAGGCGGGCTGACCCGGAAATATTGCTGCATGTCGGCTTCGGCCGGCGGTCGGCGATGTAGACGCGTGTAGAGGTGGATAAACGCCAGATACTGGCCCTGCTTGGCCGTGAAGTTTTTTGCCGCGTGACTCACGCCGGCCATCCGATTCAGTTGTTCGTCCGCGCCTCGCACGAAGGAGGCACGGATGAATGTACGTTATCGGGTCGAACTCAGCCAAACTGAGCGCACCGAACTCATGGCGCTTCTGAGTGGCGGCAAGCACGCGGTGCGCAAGCTCAAGCGAGCGCAGATTTTGCTGGCCGCCGACGCCGGAGCCAGCGACGATGATATCGCGACCGGTGTGGGCGTCGGCGGCTCGACTGTTTACCGGACCAAGCAGCGCTTCGTGCTCGGCAACTTGGTGGCGGCGCTCAGCGAAGAGCCGCGCCCTGGCGCACGCCGCAAGCTCTCGGGCAAGGACGAAGCCCTGCTGGTCGCGACGGCCTGTTCCAAGCCACCGGTGGGCCGCGCCCGTTGGACTCTGGAGCTATTGGCAGATGAAATGGTCAAGCTCACCGCGCACGACAACGTCTCGCGTGAGACCGTGCGCCGGCGGTTGGCCGAAAACAAGCTCAAGCCCTGGCGCAAAGACATGTGGTGCATTCCGCAGGTCGATGGTGAGTACGTCGCCCGCATGGAGGACGTGCTCGACCTGTACGCCGAAGAGCCCGATCCGAAGCGCCCGGTCGTCTGCTTCGACGAGAGCCCGACCCAACTCATCGGCGAGGTCCGCCAGCCGATCCCAGCCGAACCGGGCCAAATCGAACGCTACGACTGCGAGTATAAGCGCAACGGCACGGCCAACCTGTTCATCTTCCTCGACGCGCATCGGCCCTGGCGCAAGGTCAAAGTCACCGACAACCGTGCCGCAGTGGACTTCGCCGCCTGCATGCGCGATCTCACCGACGTTCACTTCCCCAAGGCGGGGCGCATCCGGGTCGTATTGGATAATCTATCGACGCATTCGGCCGGGGCGCTCTATCAAACCTTCCCCGCTTGCGAAGCGCGACGGATACTGCACCGGCTGGAGTTCCATTACGTCCCCAAACATGCCAGCTGGCTGAACATGGTCGAGATCGAGATCGGTGTGCTGCGCAGCCAATGTCTGGACCGGCGCATCAGCACCGTAGAACGCCTCGCATCCGAGATCGCCGCCTGGGAACGGCAGCGCAATATCTCGGGAGCCCGCATCAAATGGATGTTCACAACCGCAAAAGCACGCGCCAAAATGGGGCGCGCCTATCCCAAGCTCGCTTCCGTCCGTGAACTCAAAATCAAAGAGTCATAATCACCGTGCAGCGGTACTAGCCGCATTGCTGGCATCGTCTATCGTGGGTTCAGCTCACGCCCAGGATTCGGTTGCGGGTTTTTATCGCGGCAAGCAGCTCACGCTCCTTGTCGGCTACGGCCCCGGCGGCGGTTACGACATCACCGCGCGCCTCGTAGCGCGCTATCTCGGCAAGTACATTCCCGGCCACCCGGATGTGGTGGTGCAGAACATGCCGGGCGCCGGCTCGATGCGCGCCGCCAATTACACCTATGTCAACGCGCCCAAGGACGGCACCACCATTGCGCTCATTGCGCGCGACATGCCGTTGCTCGGACTGCTCGGCGTCGATCCCAACGTCCAGTTTGACGTGCATAAATTCAGTTGGCTCGGCTCCTCGTCGAGTTACGCCAATGACGCCTACGTCCTGATCGTCGGACCAAAATCGCCGGTCAAGTCTATCGACGAGGCGCGCAAGGCCGACAGCCCGCCGCTCGTGCTCGGCGGCACCGGCGAAGGCGGCACCGACGCCGACGTGCCGAAAATCCTGCGCGACACAATCGGCATCCACATCAAGCAGGTGCTCGGTTATACCTCGACGCCGACGATCGTGCTCGCCGTGGAACGCGGCGAAGTCGACGGCCGCATGTTCGATTATTCCTACGTCAAGACAGCGAAGCCGCAATGGCTCAAGCCCGACAGCGGCTTCCACATTCTGGTGCAGTTCGCCCGGCGCACGCGGCATCCGGATTTGCCCAGTGTCCCTACGGCGCGTGAACTGGCGCTCAACGCCAAGGCGCGCGAGTTGATCGTGTTTGCAGAGACGCCACTCCTCACCATGGCGCGGCCGTTCGTGGCGCCGCCAGATCTTCCGGCCGACCGCTTGGCGGCGCTACGCTCGGCGTTTGACGCCGCGCACCGCGATCCGCAATTTCTCGCCGAGGGCGAGAAGCTTGGTATTGACATCAGCCCGGTTCCTGCCGCCGCCATCAGCCGCGCGCTCGACGACATGACGCATGCCTCGCCGGAAGTGTTCGACTACATGAAACGGCTGATGGCGGGCGCCAAAGGGGGGTGAGTAGGCTGATACGGCGCGATGCCTTCAGGCCGAAACCGCAACGGCAGCACTCGCCCCCGCATCCGCCAGCACCATATCCGCCCCCTTTTCCCCGATCATCACGGTGGCGGCGTTCGTGTTGCCGGAGACGACGGTGGGCATGATCGAAGCGTCGATGACGCGCAAGCGCTCAAAGCCGCGCACGCGCAGGCGCTCGTCAACGACAGCGTTTGAATCGTAGCCCATGCGGCAGGTCGAGGTCGGGTGATAGACCGTCGTGCCGGTTGCCCGAGCATAGGCGAGGATATCGGCGTCGCTCACGCAATGGAGTCCTGGCAGGCGCTCCTCGGCGATGTAGCGGCGCATCACCGGCTCATTCATGACCGCTCGCAGTCTCTTAAATCCGGCGACGATCGTGTCGCAATCGGTGCGGCTCGACAGGTAGCGCGGCTGGATCGCCGGCGCCGCGCTCGGGTCGCTCGACTTGATGCGCACGAAGCCGCGGCTTTCCGGTCGCAATTGGCAGACCGACGCCATGAAGCCGGAAAATGGATGCACGGCGGCGCCCGCGGTTTCGGTTGAGAAGATGAGAAAATGGAATTGCACATCAGGCGTCGCCAGTTCCGGCCGCGTGCGCAGGAACGCCCCGGCATAGCCGGCGCCGACGCTCAACAGCCCTTTGCGCGAGAGGATGTAGCGTAAGCCGGCGCCATAGCGCTGCGGCCAACGGTTGATCACGTCGTTGGCGGTGATCGGCTCGGTGCAGCGCAATTGCATGCGAACCTGCAGGTGATCCTGCAAATCGGCGCCGACGCCAGGCATGTCTGAGATCACCTCGATGCCGAGTTCACGCAATATCTCCGCCGGGCCAAGCCCGGAGAGCTGCAACAGCTGCGGCGAATTGAATGCGCCGCCGGCGAGGATCACTTCGGCATCGGCGTAGGCGGTATGCGTCGTCCCGGCCTGGCGATACTCGACGCCGATAGCGCGTCGCCCGGAGAACAGCACGCGTGTCGCCAGCGCGTCGGTTTCAAGCGCCAAGTTGGCCCGCCGCCGCGCCTGGCGGAGATAGCCGGCGGCGGTCGACCAGCGGCGACCGTTCTTCGCCGTGAGCTGGAAATAGCCGGCGCCTTCCTGCTGCGGACCGTTGAAGTCGTCGTTGCGCGGAATGCCGGCCTTTTCCGCCGCCGCGACAAACGCTTCGCAGAGCGGGTGCGGCTCGCATACATTGGAGACCGAAAGCGGCCCGCCGATGCCGTGCAAGTCGTCGGCGCCGCGCTCCTGGTCCTCGGCGCGGCGGAAATACGGCAGCACGTCCGCGAACGCCCAACCGGCATTGCCGAGCTGCCGCCAGTGGTCGAAATCCTCCTTCTGGCCGCGAATATAAAGGAGCCCGTTGATCGAGCTCGAGCCGCCCAATACCTTGCCGCGCGGCTGAATCACCTGACGGTTATTGAGCTCCGGCTCGGGTTCGCTTTTATAGAGCCAGTTGACTTTGGCGTCGTTGAACAACTTGGCAAAGCCGAGCGGAATGTGAATCCACATGTGGCGGTCGTGCCCGCCGGCCTCGAGCTGCAGCACGCGATGGCGCCCCGAGGCGGTCAGCCGATTGGCCAGCACGCAGCCCGCCGAGCCGGCGCCAACGATGATGTAGTCAAAGGTTTTCGAATTGGGGTTCGCTGTCATGGCTCCCGGCCAGGCGATTCGCGCAAAAGCCTAATGCTCAGTGCTCTCGCGGCATCGGCGTGTCCTTCCCCGCTTCTTTGTCGGCGAGCCATTGCTTCCAAGCCGGGGTATTATACGGCCATTTTCCCATGTCTATGCACCAGGCCGGTGGCTTCAGATCGAGATAGGCCTTGCGACGCTCGTCCGGCGTCAAGCAGCGCGGCAGCATCTTGTGGACCTGGTCGACATAATCTTGCGTCGACCATGGCATACGCCAAAGCTGTTTGCCGGAATTCATGATCGAGCGATCCGTGCTGGTCACAAGGCTGGCAAAGGGTTCGTTCACATAATTGATGCCCGACTGCGTGCCTTCAACGAGACTGATCGACGTCGTGACCTTTCCGCCGGCGTACTGGCCGTCAAGTTCGTACTCGGTCATGTCGTGTCCGGTAAACAGGGCGACGGTCTTTCCGTCAGGATCAAGCACCATCGTGTTGTAGTTCTTTCCCGGCCCGAGATTAGACGCCAGGCTCCCGTCCGCGGTCCGCCAAAGCTTGGCCTCGCCGCCGCCGGAAATGGTCACCACGTACTTGCCATCGAGGCTGAACTGCCCCTTTGTGATCGGGCTGGCGTCGCCTTTGAGTACCGCCAAAGCTGCGCCGGTCTTGGCGTTCCAAATGCGGCCAGTCTTGTCCTCGGATACCGTCAGAATGAGCCCGCCGTCGGAACTGAAAGACGCATCGTCGATGTCTGCGGTGTGACCGTGCAGGGTGGCAAGGACGCGGCCGCTCGCAATCTCCCAAACCTTTACATCCGTTCCAAGCGCGGTGAGCAGATACTGGCCGTCCGGGCTGAAGGCGGTTGCCGGGTTCGGCGTATGCCCAGCCAAATGTCCCATCGCCTTCCATGTGCCGGCTTTGAAGAGGTCGGTTTGCGATTGACCGTCGACACTGATGATGCGCGCTCCGTCAGCCGAGAAGAGAATTGAGCGCGTGATCTGCGGCGTAGTGAAGCCGGCGATTTTGGCGGCCGTGTGGGCATCCCACACGAGCGCTACGCCGTCCTTTGATAGCGTGACGATGCGCCTGGAGTCCGGGCTGACCAACACCCTGACGACCTCAGCCTTGTGCCCGGTCAGGTCCGCAATATGCTCGCCGGTGCGAGCATTCCACAGGCGCGCCATGGGACCCGGGGTGGTGGTGACGAGGATGCTGGAATCGTCGCTGAAGTTCACGCCAAGCCGGAAGCCGGCGCCGCCCGGGTTGAGGGTGGCCAGCCGCTTGTCGGCAACAACGTCCCAAAGATCGATCCGGCCGTCATGCCTGGCCAGCACCAATCGCGATCCGTCACGCGCAAACACAATGACGCCGTCCTGAAACTGCTCATCCAATGTCGTCATCTTGGTTCCGGATGCGCCGTCGAAGAGTTGCGCGGCGCCTTTGTCGTCTTTGACGACGAGCCGGCTTGCATCGGAGTTTGGATAGACTTCGATATTCTGTACGGCCTCCCAGGTCCCCGCGAGCGCTGAGATTTGGCGCAGGGTCTGCGCGTCCCAAATTGCGACCGTGGCGCCGTGCTCGATGACGATGCGGCTGCCGTCCTCGCTGATTTGCGGAAAGCTCGATGATTCCAGTTTGATGTTTCCGATTTCGCGCCCGAGCCTTGTGTCCAAAACCTTAAGCTGCTGATCGGTCCAGAAGATCGCTGTGTCGCCGTATCTACTCATCATCAGATTGGTGCCGGCGTTGGCGACCTGCAGCAGCGGCTTTCCGCTCGACAGATCCCAAATTCTGGCCTCGCCGGTTTGCGACTTCGTAATCATCCTGTCGCCCGACGCGTTGAAACGGAATCCCGCGCCATCGGTCTGCAACAGCGCCACTTGCGCTCCGGTCCGCGCGTCAAGGAGCCGCGCGGTGCCGTTCTCGGCCTGGGTCACGAGCCGAGTGCCGTCGGGACTGAATATCGCATTGTCGCTGAATAGTCCGGGTTCGACGATTGTCGCGGCAATACGGCCCTTGTCGACGTCCCAAACCTGGCCGATGGATCCAGGTCCCACCAGGAATAGCTCTTGGCCGTCTCGGCTCAGTACGGCGAATTTTACGCCGCTTAGCCCTTCCGTCGCCTCGCTGCTGTGCACTCCTGCTTTGTCATCGAGGACATCGAATTGGGTGGAGGTTGTAGAGGCGACGAGAACGCGACCGCCGGGATCGAAGGCGAGTGCGGACGCGGCGACATTGGTAATATCCGCGATATGATGGAGATTGTCGTTTTCCCAGATGCCGACGCCGTTGCCTGCGGATTGCGCAGCTATCCACTGACCCTTCGGATCGAAAGCTCCCAACGGAGTGCTGCGCGAAGAGAGCAGCGTTCCCAGCATTTTTTGCGCCGAAACGTCCCAGACGGTTGCGGAGCCCCCGTTTTGCGCAAATAGAAATCGCCGCCCATCGCCGCTGAGAATCAGGGCGCCCTCGTTTTTATTGACCGCCGAATTGTCGCTCAGAGATTTCTCCGTGACGTTCCAGAAGGTCAAATTTCCTGGGTCCGTAACGGCGGCGATATGCTTGCCGTCTGGGCTGACGGCGAACGAACGGACACGCAGGTCCGTCTTCATCGCGGAAATCTGGCCGCCCTTTCGCGCGTCCCACATCGTGAATGCATCGTCCGACCACGAATAGGTGATCAACTGCGAACCGCCGGGAGAAAACGCCAAGTCTTGAATATGCTGGGTGGTAGTCGACCAGATTTTCTTTAAGGTCTGCACATCGAAAATTTCCGCCACATCGTTCATGCCGCCCACAATCGCCAGCAGCGATCCGTCGGGGCTGACGGCAAAATTGGAGTTGCAGCAGCCCCGCTTGAAGCTCGCGATGGACTTCAGCGCTTTTGCATCCCAGAGTTCCGCCGTTCCGTACGTGCCAAGGAGCGCAATGCGGGCCCCATTCGCGGCATACGCACCCCGCGAAATGCTTTCGTACCCGAAGTTTATTTCCTTGAGTAGTTTGTCGCTTTCCGGGTCCCACACCTGCGCCACCTTGTCGGTGACGATCAGCACCTGCAAGCCGTCCGGGCTGAAATGCGCCGATTTGATCTCGGTCGATTGACCCTTGAGTTCCCCGATTTGCCGGCCCGTCGCAATCTCCCAGATCCGCGCAATTCCGTCCGATCCTGCCGTCACGACGGCCTTGCCGTCGCTGCGGATTGAGATCCCGCGGAGGCGGATGTTCCCGGGAATCTGAGTGAGCAGTCGGCCCGATCCGCCATCCCAGATACGAGCGATACCGTCGACGGACGCGGTGGCGATCAGCTTGCCGTCGGGCGTCACATCGGTGCCGGTTACGGGACCTAGATGTCCGTCTAATACAAACACCGGCCGGCCGTGCAAATCCCAGATGCGTGCGGTGCCGTCATCAGACGCGCTGAGCACGCGAGCGCCGGAGGGGAGGAACCGTAGGCTGTTGACGGCGGTCGCGTGGGTCAGGGGCGATTTCTGGGTGACGAGCTGAAGGTAGCTCTGCATCAGCATTTCCCGGGCCTCACGGATTTCCGGGCGGCTCACATTGTGTTTTTGGTCCGGCAGCGCCTCGACCGAATAGAGCAGCGAATACAGGAGGTCGCCATCCTTGGAGCGCTCGCGCGCGAGTTCCGCGAGATAATTGGACTGTCCTCTCTGCGCACTGTCCCGATCCTTCAAGGCTTGATCGGACATCACGTTGGCAAGCGCCTCCGCCCGACTGGCCTCCTCCGCGCTCTTTTGCGCCTTGTTCGCCGCCTGGAAGCCGAAATAAGCAAATCCTCCGGCAATAATCGCCAGCACCGTCATCGCGATCGCAACTGCGCGGGTTCGCCATGCCGACCGCCGTCTGGCCGCTTCTTCCGCCTCGACATGCTGCCGCTCCGTCGCGAAGCTCTTGTCCAGAAATTCCATGGCGAGGTCGAAATCATCGCCGTAGCGCTTGGCCCAGGGCGCGTTGGGCTGCTCGCGCTCGCGCCAAGCGCGCGCGATGCCGAGATAGGGCATGGTCATCAGCCCGGAATTGCCCTCGCGCCATAGCTTGGCGTTGGCTTCGACGTGCAGGTAGATCCGGGCGGCGTCGGCTTCCTCGCGCAGCCACTCGCGCAGCGTGCCCCATTGCCGGATCAGGCTTTCGTGGCTGATATCGACCACGGTTTGCGGGGTCAGCGGAACGTTGATCGGCGGTGTAAGCAAATTGCGGCCCGGCGCACGGAAGGCATCCACCACCGGGATCAGTTGTTCGGGCGCGACGCCGGCGACGGCAGCGGCTTCGCCGAGCGCAATCGGGCGGCGCACGTCGCGACCGCCGGCGCCGTGGCTTTCGGTCAATGCGCGAAACAGGATGGACGCCAAGTGTTGTTGATCCGCGGTCAGCCCTGAGAGGATCTCGTCGGCATGCGCCGACAGCGCGTTCACTTGACCGCCGGCTGTCGCACCGTCGGCGCCGGGCGCCGAGCCGATGCCGCCCAGCTTTTCATAATCTTCAAGCTTGAGCACGCGCGCATCGGGACCCGTTCGCGTCGATGCAATGCGCCACATGCGCATCAAGGCATGCTGGGCCAGCGGCAGCTGGTCCGCATTCGTGCCCATGTCGTTCAAAAGCCGGTTGGTTAGCGCACTCTCCACGCGGCCGCCGAACACGGCGGCGGGGCCTTCTATCGCGCTTCTGCATTGCTCTCGCGTCAGGCGCGGCGTCAGATATTGTCCGTCGTTGATGGCTTCGGCGAGGCCGGTGAACTGCGCGCACTCGCCGAGAAAATCCGACCGCATGGTGATGACCACGTAGATCGGCCGCTTCCTCTGGCCGGCGCTGGCGAGCAACAGCGCCACGAACGCATTGATGTCGTCGCCGGTTCGGCCGCGGCGGAAACGAAAAATCTCCTCGAACTGGTCGGCCAGCACCAAGAGGCTGGTGTCCGGTGACAGGTCGGTGCTCTCCATCCATTCGACGAGCCCCAACGGCCCGCGCGCCAGCATGGCCTCGACGCGCAGCCGGTCCTGCTCCGAGTCCGGCATACCGATGGCGCTGGTGAGCGCCGCCGCCAATGCACTCAACGGATTGTTCCCGGGCCGGAAATCGGCAAAGCACCAATCGGCGCCGGCCGCCGCCAAGAGGCCGCGATCGAGTGCATCGAGGAGGCCGGTGCGTACGAGCGAAGATTTGCCGGAGCCTGAGGTTCCGGTTACTGCGAGGAAACGGTGCGCCGCCAGACGATGCACCATATCGTTGATGCACGTTTCGCGGCCGAAAAAGATGTGCGTTTCGTCGCGACGGAACGACCGAAGCCCGGGATACGGTTCATCCGTTATGAGAGGAGCGGTCACAGAGTCAGCACACTATTGACAATCTCAGCGATGCGCTCGACGCCAATCGTCATCATGCCGGGCAGGGAGATTGAGATCGGCGCTTTTGGCTCTGGAGGAGCCTTGACTACGGCAAGCAAGCGCGGGCTTTTTGCCCGGCGAGAGGCCAGCTTGCGATAGAGCTGAAGCTGGCCGGTCACCCAGGCGGGCCGGGCCGCGCCATAGACAATGACCAACCCTTCCGAATTGATCAGATTTGACTCCATATCCTCCTGCAGTTCGTCCGGTTTCGCATCCGTCACGACGAGCGAGAGCGGCATCGCCCAGCCGACTTTGTCGCCGAGCGAATCCCTGATTGCGTCGGCGGTCGCCTTGTCCACCTTGTCGGCGTTGATGAACACGACCGAGGATGCATTTGCCGCGGGCTGCGCGGGCGCAGGCGTTTTTGCCGGCGCCATCAGCGCCTTGTAGGTACTGACAATCGAGCTCTTGAAATCTTCGAATGGCATCGCTCGAACCGTGTCGAGCTCGAGCAGCCGCTTTTGCAGTGGCAGCTCGACTTTTGCAGGGTCAAGATCGGGGCTGCGCCACTGCAGGATCGGTATATTGGCGCGCTTGGCGCATTCCAGTTGGAGCCAGGCGAACCCGTCCGGGACGTCAGGCGGACGTTTGCCGGCGACCGGTCCAAGGAGCTGCACGAACAGCACGGATTTGGCGAGATCGGCCGCGAGAGAACGCTCGTAATCTTCGCGCACCAGACGATACGGGGCGCTGGGCAGAACGCTGATTCCAGTCTGATCCAGGTAGCGTCGCGCCTCGTCACGGCGCACTTCGAGGTCGTCGGTGACGTCAGCGAGGAAGACTGCCGGGCCCGCGTTGCTTTCCGGTCCGACCGCAGTGAGCTGGACCGCGATGTCGCGCGCCAGATCATCGACCTTTTGAAAATACTCACGTTCGTCCGGCAGCGGCTGCGGCATTGCCAGCGTTCGTGGCACCTGATTTTCGTCGAACTTGTAAAATCGGTACTTGCGAATATCGACGAAAGCCTCAGGCATCCGTTGTGTGTCGCCAAGCGGCATGTGCTCGACGACGAACAATCGCGCGCCAAGAGAATCGGCATGGGCCTGGAGAAATGCTTGCAGCTCTCGCAAGCAAAATTCGGACGTCGCGTAACCGGGCGACAGCACGGCGAGGAACACCGCCGACCGGCGGGCCTGCTCGGGAATGTGGTCCCGGATCGCCTGGTTGCCCTTTAATTGTTGCTGGTCATACCAATTCGAAAACGCCTCCCTGCGCCCGAGCCGCTTGGCGAGGTAATGACCGAGATTCTGGACGAGGGCGGAAACCCAGCCGAATTGGGCCGGAAAGATCGGCTCATTGTCGACATGAGCGTAGCTCACGAAAACGTCGAATTCGGCACCTGAATCCTGCGCCATAATGCGCCGCCCCCTCAAGCCCAACCGAGGCGTCCGATTCGCTGCTCGGTTACGTGCTTCGTCGACCGGCCTGCCGAACCGCGAAGCGACAGCCGCGAGAATAGCTGCCGGCTCATTGGTCGGCAATGCGATTGCCGACCTCTATCGGGCAGCAATTGCGCGCGAGCGTCATTGAATTTGACCACCCGCCGTTCCTTTCTGCCGCCCGGTTTCCAATTTCTGACTTCTGATTTCCGGGGGCCGATTTCCGATAGCGCTATCGCGTTAGCCATTGCGGCACGCGCTTGAGCGCATCAGCGCGCGCGGCGGGATTGGTGCCGCGATGCGCCCGGCCCGATGGATCGGCAGTTTGCGCTAGTCCGGTGCGCAGCCGCAGCGGGGTATTGGCGCGATCGAATTCATGATGGGCGCCCGGATAGACCACGATCTCGGCGCGGGCGCTGCGGCCGCGCGCGCCGGCGACCATCTGCTGGCAGGTCGAAGCGAGCGTCCAGTCGTCGGCGCGCCGATCAGGATAAGGGTCGGGACGCGCGCGCTCCATGCGGTCTGGCGCAGGCGCCGGCATCCGGGATAGAGCGCGACCGCCGAGCGGAAATCGGCGCTACCGTCGCGCGGCGCCGCGTTCGGCCGCACCGCCCAGAGCGCGGCGATGCCGCCGCTCGACCAGCCGAGCAGAGAAATACGGTCGCGCCCGCACGAAATTTTGCGTCTGCAGCCATCGCCGCGCCGCATTGGCATCGGTGACCCGCTCGCGCGACGCCCGTACCTTGGGCTGGCGCACGCGGCATTGCGCGCCGAACCCGCGCGAGCCGAAGGAATCGGGAAAAATCACGACAAAGCCGTTGGCCGCGAGAACCTTCGCCCACTCGCCGTAAAGCTGCGTCGGTGCGCCGCGGGGCTGCAGCCCGCCGCAATCATGCAGCGCGATCACGGCCGGGAACGGGCCCGGGCCCCTCCGGCCGGTAAAGCGTCGCCTGCAGTGTCAGTTCGCCGTCGGGAATACCGACTTTTTCCGCTGCGGCACCGGCTGTGGCCCAGAGCGCCACGCGCGACAAGCGCGCGGAGAAAGTACTTGAAAACCATGCGGCAACGTCATGGTGGCATATTCGCTCGACAGCCCGCCATACCATACCACGGGGCAGAACGCGCAGCCGCAGCTTGCTGCCGATCAGAAGTCGGAGGGTTTCGCCGCGGCGCCGAGCGATTATGTTGCCTGCTTGCGCGACGTTTGGCAGGCCGCAGAGGGAGACCCGATTTGCTCAATCGCACCGATCGTCCGGCCCCAATGCCCGGCGAGGCCGAGGTCAGATATCTCGACGGCGATTTTCGCGTCATCCGGCCTGGCGCCTTCGTGCGCTGCGCCATCACCGGCGTGGAAATTCCGCTTGAAGAACTGCGATACTGGAGCGTCGATCTGCAGGAGGCCTACGCCTCGCCGGAAGCCGTGCTGCAGCGGCACGCCGGCGCCTACGCGCGGCAAGCGAACGGACGGGCGCTAACTGCGCTGTACCGTCTTCAATACCATCTCGCGGAACGCCTCCTCTTCGTCGATGACGAGCCGCACCGGCAACGCGCCGGCGCGGGCGGCGAGCGCGGAAAGTTGCGGATCGCCGGCGAGACGGACGTGATCCTTTTCGGTGGTGAGCAGGACGAGATTTTGTGCGTCGGCGCGGGCGAGTAGCGTTTGCGCCTCTGCCGCCGTATAGCGGTGATGGTCGGCAAAGTTCTGCCGCTCGGCGACCGCGATGCCGGCGTCGGTCAGCGTTGCAAAAAATTTCTGCGGATCGGCGATGCCAGCGAAAGCCAAAACTTTACGGCCGCGCGAGCGCCGCGAGGCTGTGGCGGTCGGGCTCGAGGCGGCCATGAAAGATCGCAAGGCCGTGGCGGCGGGCCATCCGCGATCGACAGCTTCGGCGGCTTCGCCCGGGCCCGACGATGACGAGCAGCTTGCGCGCGCGCGATCTGAGTTTCGAGCGGCGCGCGCAACGGGCCGGCCGGAATGATGCGGCCGTTGCCGATGCCGCGTCGTCCGTCGACGACGAGGATCGAAAGATCCTTTTTCAGTGAAGGGTTTTGAAAGCCGTCGTCCATCACGATGACATTGGCGCCGCCGAACCGCGCTGCTTGCGCGCCAGCGACGCGGTCGCGCGCCACGATGGTCGAGGCAAGGCGGGCGAGCAGGAGCGGCTCGTCGCCGACATCGGCCGCGCCATGGACCGAACGGTTGACCAGCACTGGGCCGGCGAGCCTGCCGCCATAGCCGCGGCTCAGGAAGAACGGACGCTCGTGCGCGGCGAGCAGAGATCCGCGCGACCGCGAGCGCCGCCGGGGTCTTGCCCGCGCCGCCGACGGTCAGATTGCCGAGGCAAATGACCGGCAGGCCGGCGCTACGCCCGGGCCGCCTGCATGCGCAGCCACGCCGCCGCGCCGTAGATGGCCGCCAAAGGGCTGAGCAAACGGCCACGGCCGGGTTTCCACCAAAACGACGGCGCGCGCATGAGAGCATCATCCGCGCGGACATCGACCATGCTACATTACGATGCCCGCTGCTCAAGCCGAAGCTGCATCAGATAGGGATCGAGCGCGGCGAGCGTGCGTTCGAGCGCGCCGGAGAGCTTTTCCACGGTCTCCGCGGCGGCATTGGCGACAGCGGCGCGCGCTGCCGGATCGGCAAGCCAGGCGCCCAAACGCGCCGTCAAAGCCTCTTCGTCGGCGACCAGTTCCGCGCCATGCGCTTCGTCGAGCGTCGCGTAGATTTCGGCAAAATTCCAAACATGCGGACCATGCAGTACGGCGGCGCCTAAGCCGGATCGGCTCGATCGGATTCTGGCCGCCGTGGGTCACCAGCGAGCCGCCCATGAACACGATGGGAGCGATGCGGTAGACGAGGCCGAGTTCGCCGAGCGTGTCGGCGATGTAAACGTCGACGTCGCGCTTGGGCAGATCGCCGCGCGAGCGCAAGCCCGACCGAAAGCCCGGCCACCTTGGCGATTTCGGCGATGCTTGGCCCGCGCCCCGGATGGCGCGGCGCGATCACGGTCAAGCAGGGTCGGAAATTTCGCGCGCAGCCGCCGATGCGCGGCGATGATGGTGGTTTCCTCGCCCGGATGCGTGGAGGCGGCGGCAACGACCGCGCGCAGCCCGATCAGTGCGTTGAAACGGTGCAACGTCGGTTGGTCGACCGGCGGAGCGGGAACGTCGAGCTTCAGATTGCCGGTCGAAGAGATGCGCGGCGCGCCGAGCCGCGAAAAGCGCTGCGCATTGGCGGGCGATTGGGCGAGGCAGAGATCGAAGCGGTTTAACAAGCGCGGCGATCGCGCCCGGAATGAGCCGCCAGCGGCCGAACGAGCGTTCCGATACGCGGCCGTTGACGAGGATCAGCGGGATTTTGCGCTCGGCGCAGGCCAGGATGAGATTGGGCCACAGATCCGACTCGACGAACAACGCCAGGTCGGGCCGCCAATGGTCGAGGAACCGGGAGACGAAGGACGGCGCGTCGAGCGGGACGAATTGGTGGATCACCCCCTCCGGCAGGCGCTGCTCGGCGAGCGCCGCCGAGGTGACGGTGCCGGAGCGTTACCAGGACGGCGAAATCCTGCGCGCGGATGCGCTCGATCAGCGGAACCACTGCAAGCATTTCGCCGACGCTGGCGCAGTGCACCCAGATCAAAGACCCCGCCGGGCGCGGCAGGCTCCGCTTCACCGCGGCGCTCGGCGAGGCGCGTCGGGTGTTCCTTGCCGCGGTCGAGCCGCTCCGCAAGAAGACGCGGGGCCAGCGGCGTCGCAACGCGCGTAGCGAACCGATAGAGGCGCAGCGCAAACGGCAGGCGATCGGGCAAACTCAACACTCCCCAACGCGGTCATCGGCACGTTCGACCGTGCTGCATCTTCTCGCAAGGCTGGGCGCGGCTTACCGGGTAGTCTGCCACGTCAGCGGCAGCCCGTCTGCCACTTTCGATCAATGCATGCGCCGTTCTTTAGCGCTGCGGTGCGGTACTCGCCGGATCGAGCAGGCGATGCAGATGCACGATGAAATAGCGCATCTGGGCATTGTCGACGGTGCCTTGCGCCTTCGCCTTCCAGGCCGCATAGGCGCCCGCATAGTTCGGATAAACGCCGACGATGTCGAGTTTTTGCAAATCCTTGAACTCGGTGCCGTCGACGCTCTCCAACTCGCCGCCGAAGACGAGGTGGAGCAATTGTTTGCCGGCTTTTGCCTGGGAGACGGTGTCTGACATGGGATTCGATATCGTTCGATCCGCACGCTCGTCACGCGCTTGGCGGCGGCGCCAGCCGCGGATCCTTGAGGAGTTGGAGAAGCGCCGCGTGCCGGTCGCGCCCGGCCGCGACAAGCATCCCGTGCCGCGGCACGGCGCGATTATAGGTCAGCGGCTCGCCGCCAAACGGCGTAAGCGCGCCGCCTGCTTCGTGCACCAAAAGATCGGCTGCCGCAAGGTCCCAGTCGTGACTGTTGCCGCCGGCAATGGCGGCGTCGATTGTTCCCTGCGCGACGCGGGCAAGGCGCAAGCGCCAGCGAGTGGATCCGCGGCACGACGGAAAATGGCGGAGCTATCGCGGCCACTTGTTCGAGAAAATTCTTCGGCCCGGCGATGCGCGATTCCGGCAAGCTCGGCACCGGGCGTGGCCGTGATGGGTTCACCGTTGCGCGTTGCGCCTTTGCCGGCGACCGCCATGAAGAATTCGTCGGTTACGGGAGCGAACAGGCACGCCGCGACCGGCCGCCCGTTTTCCACCAAAGCCGCCGATACCGCCCAGTCAGGCAGGCCGGCGATATAGCCGCGGGTGCCGTCGATCGGATCGACGATCCAAATAAGTGACGAGGCGAGCCGCGCGGGATCGTCGGCGCTTTCCTCCGACAGCCAGCCGATGCCGGGCTCGGCGCCGCCGAGCCGCTCGCGCAGCAAGTGTATCGACGGCGATGTCGGCCTCGGAGACCGGCGACGAGGCGCCCTTGGTCCAGTTCTTCAGCGGCGTGCCGAACATCGACAACGCCAGCACGCCCGCCTCGCGCACGCACGCGGCAAGGCGTTCGCGGCCGCGCCCGCAGTGTCGAAGTGCCTCAATGGCCGGCAACAGTCAGACCCTCCACGCGCAGGTCGGCGCATTGGTGCCGTAGCGGAAGACTGAGATCGTTCGCCGGTTCAGGCTCTTGAACATTTCCAGCAAGTGTCCGGCGATCGTCACTTCGCTCACCGGATAGGTCAATTCGCCGTTCTCGATCCAAAAGCCCGAGGCGCCGCGGCTGTAGTCGCCGGTCACCAGATTGACGCCCATGCCGATCAGGCTGGTGACGAAGAAGCCGTCTTCGATTTCGCCGATCAACTCTCCTGGCGGTTTTGTGCCCGGCGTCAGATGCAGATTGCTCGGACCCGGCGACGGCGTCGACGACACGCCGCGCTGGGCGTGACCGGTGGTCTGCAGTTAAGCTCGCGCGCGGTGGCGCAGTCGAGAAGCCAGGTTTTCAGCACGCCGTCATCGACGATTTTGCGCGCACGCTTGTCGCCACGCCTTCGGCGTCGAACGGCCGCGAACGCAAGCCGCGCTTGCGCAGCGGATCGTCGATAATGTCGATGCCGCGAGGAAATATTTGCTCGCCGCGTTTCTCGCGCAAGAAACTGGTCTTGCGCGCGATCGCGCTGCCGTTGGCGGCGCTGGCGAGATGGCCGACGAGCGAGCCGGAAATGCGCGCATCGAACACGACCGGCACCCGGCGTGTCGCCACTTTGCGCGGATTGAGCCGCTTGACCGCGCGCTCGCCGGCGCTGCGGCCGATTTGCCGCGCGCTTTCCAGGTCGGCCGCGTGCAGCGTCGCGGTGTAATCGTAATCGGTCTCCATGCCGGTGCCGTTGCCGGCGATCGCCGACATCGAGATCGAATGGCTTGAGGAGATCGTGGCGCCGCGAAAGCCGTGGCTGGTGACCAAAACCATGCCGCCGATACCGGACGAGGCCGAGGCGCCGCCGGATTTGGTGACGCCGGTCACCTCCAGCGCCGCCGCTTCCGCCTCGCGCGCGCGCTTTTCCAAAACGTCGACCGAGGCCATGTCGGGATCGAGCAGATCGAGCGTCGGAAAGTCGTGCGCCAGCAGCGCCTCGTCGGCCAGGCCGGCAAAGCGATCCTCGGGCGCGGCGCGCGCCATGGCGATCGCGCGCTCGGCCAGCGCATCGAGGCCATCGCTCCTGATGTCGTTGGTGGAAACCACCGCCTGCTTCTTGCCGACCAGAACGCGCAAGCCCACATCGTCGCCCTCGGAGCGCTGCGATTCCTCCACCGCGCCGTCGCGCACGTCGACCGAGAGCGAGATGCCGCGCACCGCGATGGCGTCGGCGGCGTCCGCTCCGGCGCGCCGGGCGGCGGCGACCAGGCGTTCGGCGAGATCGGACAGTGCGGATTGATCGAGCAGCGAGTGCATTTGGAGGTTCTATCGGGTTGATACGGATGACGCGGCGGCGAGGCGAACATGTGCCTGCGCGAGGCGCGATTCAACCGCAAAACGGACGGCTATGCGCAAATTTCGGCAGGATTTGTCCGGCTTCCGGCAACGCCTCGTCAATCATGCAGACCGTTCGGACGCAGCAAATACGACCTTTTAACCAGCGTTGTTAAGCCCATTGCGACCGCGCTCTGGCATTGTTGCGGCAACCGGGCGGCAACAGCCCGGCGGGAGTGACGAGTTTTTCGGGGCGTCGAATGGAAGCCGGCAGGCTCGCTGCCGGGTCGGGCCGCAAGCGTCGGGGACAGTCCCATCGCGCAAACGCGATGGGCGCCCCCGTGCGGCTCGACCCCTTCTCCTTGCCCGTGCGCTTTGCCGCCGCCGACGAAGCGGCCGACGAGCGCTTGCGCGTCGTCGACCTGCATCGCGAGCGCGTGGTGCTGCGCCGCTCGGTGCGCGGCATGCGCATGGCGCTGAATTTGCCGGTCGCGGCATTCCGCGGCGTCGCCATCCGGCCTGCTTTTCGCCGAAGCCGAGCAAGCTCCCGAGTTCGATCGCCGTGGTGCTCGAGCACGGCGACCCGTCTTTGTCGCTGCCGCTGTTCGCGCGACCGAAAGCGACGACATCGTCGCCGAATGGCAGTCCTGGGGCCGCGTGCTCGGTCTGCCGCTCCTGGTCGCCGAAGACGACGGCTCGCTGCGCGAGCCTTTCGCCCGCTCGGCGCGTCTTTGCGCATCGAGGCGCCGACGCTGGCGCCGCCGGCGGCGCAGCGCCATCGCGCGGCGCCGCCCCGCACGGTTCATGCGCCGGCGCTCCGGCGTCCTGCCGAAAACGCCGCTCGTGCATCGCGACGAGCGCGAAATCATCGCGCGGAGCTAAGATTCAGCATCTCGCAGCGCCGCGATCGCGAAGTTTGATCCACGGCGGCGGCGCTCGTCGAATTTTGATGCTATTCGCTGATGCTCGGAGCGTCAGGCACCTTTTTCACATGCGTCACACCTTCGGCGATGATCTTGGTCAATTGGATCACCGATTGGCTCAGTGACGCATATTCGACGATCTCTCGCTCAACGCGACTGCTGTCGGCCTGCAGCTTGTCGCGCAAGATCCGCAGTTCGCCGATCAGATTGTCGATCTCGCGTGCCGAGTTTCCCGACACCCGCCGCAGCAGCGTACTCAGACTGTTGGCGGCAAGTTCGCTGTCGCCGTCGGCGTGGCGCAACGCGGTGCTGTCCCGCCGCACCAATTCGCGAATATTGCCCTCGACTTCGACTTCCGGCGACTTATCAAGGTCGGCGGAACCACGCGTCTTGAGAACATTCATGAGAGACCCCCGTACCGTTGTCCGCCCCGTTCGGGCGGCTCCACCACGCTGAATGGCCGCATGAAAATGTGACGACTTCGCGGCTGGCCGCAGCCCCGATGAAGTTTGTTTGGGGATTTGTCGAGATGGCGATGTCAGTCAATCAAACCGACATGTTTTTCGTACATAGACGGGCGCTTCGGCAAAGTTCTGTCACAAAAAAGTCGCCAATACGGCGGGCCATCACGGATCCGCCGGGTCGGCGCCGGGCGTTCCGCCGGAGGGCGGGCGGTATCGTTCGCTCGTTCTGCATACCGTGCTGGCGCCGGCGACCACGGCCGGTCTTCGAGCTGCGACCGGTCGGTGGCGACGACGAAGCGCGAGCCGTTCCAGGTCAGGCCGACCGCGCCGGTTGCAGCGAGCCGCTCGCGGTCGAAGACTTGCGCCGGGCAATCGGCCGGCGCGGCGAGCGCGCTCACCAGAACCGCTGCGCGCACGCAATCCTCCTCGAATGCCGGAACCGCCGTACACCACGCTCAGCGAGCGGCCCTGCGGCAGCGCGGCGATACAGCCGTCGCGGTCGCAGAGCGCATGCGGATCGCGCGCCGAAGCCGGATCGCGATCGTCACCGTCGGCGGTCAACCATTGCTCGGCGGTAAACGCGTTGAAATGTTTACCGACGATTTGCAGCCGGCCGTCAGCGCCGCGCACGGCAACGAGATCGCCCGAGGGCGCGACGATGGCGTCGTAGCGCGGCCCGTTGAGCGCGCCGATGATGCCGATCACCGCCAGAGGAATGGCGCTGGCGCGAAACAGCCAGCTGCGCCACAGCACGGCGCTTATCACCGCGAGACTCAGGAACGGAAGCGCGTATGGCGCAAACGCACGTACATGCAGCGTCGAGCCCGGCGCGGCGGCGATGAAGCGCGCGATGAACAGGATGATTTTGATGCCGAAGCCGACATAGAGCCAGACCGGCGCATCGAGGCCAAGCGGATAAAGCGCGGCGCCCAAGAGCGCGCCGGGCACGGCGAAGCATTCGATGATGGCGAGCGTCAGCGGATTGCCGATCAGCACGTAGGGGCTCAGATCGTGAAAATGGTAGGCCATGAACGAGGCGGTGGCGCAGGTCGCGAAAAATGCCGCGAGCAGGAGGCGAAGCGGCTTATCGACGAAATGCGTCGCGAATGCGCCGCGCCGCTGGGGCCGGCCGCGCGGCGGCAGGAACGGATCGGGGCTGCGGTCGAGGACCGCAAGCCGCGCCTCCATCACGGCAACCAGCGCCGCCACCGCGGCGAATGAGAGCTGAAAGCTGACGCCGAGGATGGCATCGGGCTCGAGTGCGACGATCGCCAGCACCGCCAGCGCGAGATTGCGCATGGAGAGTGCGCGGCGGTCGAGAATGACGGCGCCGAGCACGATCAGTGTCATGATCAGCGCCCGTTCGGTGCCGACGCGCGAGCCGGTGCCGAGGTCGTAGAGGAGCGAGCCGAGCATGGCGACGCCGGCGGCCCATTTCTTGATCGGGTAATTCAGCGCAAGCGTCGGCGACAGCGCCAATAGCCGCCGCGCCACGACGAAGAAAATGCCGGCCACCAGAGTCATCTGCAGGCCGGAAATGGTGATGATGTGGAAAATGCCGGCCTCGCGGATGAGATCCTTGGCGTCGTTGGACAGAAAATCGCGCTTGCCGGTGACCATGGCGGCGGCGATGGCGCCCTCGTCGCCGCCGATGATCGTGTCGACGCGCACCGCCAGCCGATTGCGCGCCCGGTCGATCGCGGCGAAAAAGCGCTCCCGCCACGGAGCGTCGTGCGGCGGCGGCAGGACGGAAATGGTGCCGAACGTGGTGCCGACGGCGCCGATGCCCTCGAAATAGGCGTCGCGCGAGAAATCGTAGCCGCCGGGCAGTACCGCGCGCGGCGGCGGCCACAGCCGCGCGGTGAGCGCGACATAGTCGCCGGCGGCGAAATCGGGCGTCTTGCGCGTGGTCAGGCGCACGCGATGCGGCACCAGAGCAGGGGCATGTTGCCGGCGCCGGCGACGCGGATGATGAAGCGGCCGCCCGTCGGGCGGATGTCGACTTCGTCGACGAAGCCCTGCAACTTGACAGTGCGGACATGATCGAGCATCGGCGTCTCGACCCGCGCGGTGCGCAAGTCCCATCGACAGAAAACCGGCGCAAAGGGCGGCGAAGGCCGACCCAGATGCCGAGCGCGAGCGGCCGCGCGCGGCAGAGCCAGGCGAGCGCGGCGCAGAGTCGCTATGAGCATTGCCGGCAGCCAGAGGACCGGCTCGCGGTCGGCGGACATGTTGAGCGCGACGCCGCCCATCGCGGCCACCGGTATCCACAGGAAAAACCGTCGGCCGTCGATTTCCTGCGTCAGCGCCGCGGCGAACAGCGCGCGCCAATTCGGCGCCCATGCCGCCGCGCGCGCGGGTGCGGCGCGGCTCTAGCGCCGAGTACGCGTGTTCGCGCGGGGGTTGTCATGCGGCGAGTGTAAACACATCGCCGCGCCGCAAGGAAGCGGTGGGGTGTCGCGATCGACGGCACGTCGATTGCGAAGACGGCCGTCCGTTATCAGCCTAGTTCTGCAGTCCGAGACTGGTGACGGGTTGGAATGCCCGAACCAGATCTTTGTCGAGCTTGGGACCCATATCGAGAAGAATGTTGTACGCGGCCGATCCTGATAAGGGCGGCTTGTACGACCTGCGTTCAATGAGCGCGCCGAATACGTCCGCAATAGTAATCATTCGCACCAAGTCGGAAATCTCTTTCGCGCCAAGGCCATGCGGATAGCCGGAGCCATCCAGATACTCATGGTGATGAACCACCATGTCGAGCATCTCGGCCGGCAGCCCGGGCGCCGTCGCCAACGCGTCGAAGCCGAACTGCGGATGCTTTTTCATCACCTCCATCTCATCCTCGTTCAGGCGACCTGGCTTTTCGAGAATGGCGAGTGGAATCCGTGCCTTGCCGATGTCGTGAAGCATGCCGGCAAAAGACAGGCGCTGCCGATCAGCGCGGGAAACCTTGATCCGTTGTCCGAAGGCTACCGCCAATCCGGTGACAAGCAGACAATGCTGATACGTTGCACTGTGGTGGGTCCGAACCGTGTCGATCCATGCCATAAGGCCATGCGTCTCAACATGACTGACAACGCCGTCGCCGGCGGAGTTGATCGATGGAGTATCGAGTGGCTCTCCAAGGCATGCCGACGAGAAGATGTTTTGCAAGGTGTCGATGGCCGCAGAAACCGCCGGCGATTTGCGAATTGCCGCATTGCCGGGATCGCTCGATAGCGATGTGACGTCGCCCCACAACTTGGTCAGAAGCTCGCGGCCGTCAATCGGCCGATGCAGAACGTCGGTCGCTCCGAGCGCGTATGCTCTTGCCTGCTGCAAGTGCGAAGACTTGTCGATGAGAAATATTGCCTTCGCGTTCGCCGCTTTGCGCCCAAGCCAACACTTCAATTTTAAGAGGGATAGCTCATCGCGAAGGTCGATATCGAATACAGTCGCCGCCCCTGGAGCCGCACGGAATGCTTCCTCCAAGGGTTGAAGATCAATATCGAATATGCCCGCGAGCTGCTTTCGCAGTACATCGGTATTGGCGCGCAAATCGGCGATGACGGTCAGTTGGTACATGGTCAGGCTTTGGCGGACCAAACGCGTTGCTTGAGTTTGACAGTTCCGCCTATTAGCGAGTGTATGCGGCTACCCGTTAGCGAAGGATTTACGCCTCACGATTTTGCATTAGATTCGGGTGCAAAATTTCCGACCTACAACGAAACAGATTTAGAAGAATTTACCCTCTTAGAGGGAATTATAATTATATTTCACTTTAGGTTGCATATCGCGCGCCGAGTGAATTGATGAGGTGCGCCAAGGGAACTCCGCACTATGCGCTTTCATCTGCGCGCTCCGCGCTTGGGCGGACCGATCCCGTGGTTCGCGAAGCAAGCCTAGGAGGGGTCCTGGGACATTCCGCCCCTGCCGCGCTAGCCTCCGCGACGATCGAAGGGAGCAGCGATGGTCGAACGGATGTGGCGGTTCTCGGCGCGTATTCTCTTCGTGGCCACGATGGTTGCGGGCTTCGCTCACGCCGCCGCAGCGCAGACGCTGAGCCTGCGCTACGGCCAGGCTTTTTCGGCGGCGCACAGCATCTTTTCGCTGCCCGTTTCGGTTGCACGACGCGAGGGCTTGTTCCAACGCGAAGGACTGAACGTACAGGTCGTCATCCCGATCCCCGGCGGCGCCGACAAGATGATTGCGGCGCTTGACGATAATTGGGTCGACGTCACGCATATCGCTACGCCGTTCCTCATTCGCGCCGCCATGGCGGGCTCCGACGCCGTTGCCGTCGACACCGAATTCAAGAACCCGGTCTACAGCCTGGTCGCCAAGCCCACGATCAAAACCTACGCGGATCTTAAGGGAAAGCTCGTGGGACTTGCGGACGAGCAGGGGACGATCACGATTTCCATGCGCAAGTTGCTGGCACAGCATGGGCTGACTGGCGGCAGCTACCTTGTGAAGACCCAAGATGGAACGCCGCAGCGCTTGTATTGCCTGCTCCACGGCGATTGCGACGCCGTGGTGCTCGGTCAACCGCAGGATTTGCAGGCGATCGCGCAGGGTTATTCTCTGCTCGGACGCTCCGACGAGGCGGTGCCGGAACTTCTCTACACGGTCGCGGCCGTTCGGCGTTCTTGGGCGGACGCGCACAAGGAGATCGTCGCGCGTTACGTGCGTGCAATGGCCGCGACATTTCAGTTCATTCGCGATCCTGCCAATCGCAACAGCGTCATCAAGATTATTGCGGAGACAACGGGCTGCACCGATGTGATCGCCGCCCAAACGCTCGATCTGTTCTTTAAGCCGGGGCGCGATGTGCTGCCCAAGCGCGGAGAGATTGATCTGAAGGCGTTGCAGCAGGTGATTGCGATGATGGCAGGAGCAGGCCTACTCAAGGCGCCGCTGCCGAAGGCCGAGCGCTTTGTCGACTTGCAATACCTGCACGAAGCGGGCGTTGAGTAGCGAGCGCGGCTCTTGCGGCGGCGCGCCCTTCAAATCACGGGTGCCACGAACCGCCCCTAGGAAAGCGGAGGCAGCACGCGCGCAACCCAGCCTGTCCCTCAGCGGCTTCGAAAGCACCCTGGCGGCGCCTCACACTCCGAAGGCGAGCCGCCACCAAAACATCAGCGAATAGATCACGTAAGGAATTGCCAGGATCGGCAATATCCAGAGCAGCGCGAGCGGGTATTTTCCGGTGATGCGCTCGGGCAGGAACATGGCGATGATGCCGAATCCGCCCGATATCAGAATGGTCGTCAACGTAAATCCGTACCACAGCATGTTCGGGCCGGTGTCGGGATGCACGTCTGCGGCGCCCCAGACCAGCCGCTCGATTGCCGGAAAATAGGTCACGAGCGGCAGCTTCAGGAACACGATGAGGCAATAGACCACGGGCCCGGTGATTGAAAAGGTGGTGACGAAGGCCCTGAACTTGCTTGACGCCGCCAATGACGATCGCGGCGCCGCTTGTTTGGCGGCTCCCGTTGCAGCGCCTGCGCTCGCGGATTTCGTTGTCATGGTCTGGCTCATGATCCGAATCCTCGTGCGTTGTTGAGGAAGTGGCCAACGAGGAAGAGGAACCAGCAGAACGAGGCGAGCACGATGGTCACCCCCTTGCGCGCATTGTCATATTCCGGGTTATCGGCGTTCTTCCACAAATACCAATAGGCCGGCAGCAGCAGCAGGCCGAGCGATGCGACATGCTCCTTGAAATCGAAGAAGGCTCCCGTCTTGAAATAATGCTCTGCGATAAGCGGAATCTTTGATGTAAATGGTATAGGCGGTGTAGATGTAGGAGCCGACGAAGAAGGTGAGCACCCATAGCGTGCAGACCGCCGTGGCGTAGCCGGAGGCGCGCACCGAGCGGTAACGGGCAACAATGCCGTCGCCGCTCGCTTGACGCGCCGGCAACGCGACCGCCACGGCCTGATGGGTGAGTGCGCCGAGGAGGCCGAGCGCCAAAATTAGATGGACAAACAGCAATGTCGTCCAGAACGCTTTAACCGATAGAACACCGCTCATGATCCCTCCCCCTCGCTTTTGACGCGTTGATAAGTTTCCGTGACTTTAGCCCATCCACCTCGTTTGTCGAGCGCTGGCGCAGCGCCCAATGCCGCACCAACGCCTTCGCATCGCCGCTATGCAAATTCACCTCTCACCCTGCGCAGGAGGGTCGCGAACCATCGGGCGACGATCGCACGGGCCGCACGTCAGTTATTGCCCAGCAGCAAGCGAGAGAGATGGCGCGATCGTTAGACGACCTTGCTCGGGGAACCAACTGCCTGGCGTCTGATTAGAATTCTTCTACTTCTAAAACACGGTCAGAATTCGCGCCTTACATTGCAAAGATCGACCGCCTAATGTGACTCCATGGATGCCACCCCCGGAGCGAAGCTCAACTCTTCTTCACGTTCTCGTTGGCTGCGCTTTGCGCTCGTGGCCGGTCCAGGCCTCGTCGTCATGCTCGCCGATACGGACGCCGGCAGCATCATCACGGCGGCGCAGAGCGGAGCCGAATGGGGATATCGGCTGTTGCTGCTGCAGCTCGTCCTCATTCCGGTTCTCTACATCGTCCAGGAACTGACTGTCCGCCTGGGGATCGTCGGCGGCAAGGGCCATGCCGAGCTTATCAAGGAGCATTTCGGCCGCGGCTGGGCTTGGCTGTCGGTCGCGACGTTGGCCCTCGCTTGCATCGGCGCGCTGCTCACCGAGTTGAGCGGATTGGCGGGCGTCGGACTCTCTTCGGAGTACCCGCGCCGGTGACGATGACATTGATCGTGGCCGCGCTCGTCTTCATGGCTTACAAAGGCTCCTATCTGTCCGTCGAGCGAATCGCGATCGCAGTCGGCGCTTTCGAACTGGTCTTCGTGCTGGTGGCCTTGCAAGCCAAGCCGGATGTCACCGCGTTGGCCGAAGGGTTGGTGACGATCCCGTGGCACGAGCCGAGATACCTTTACCTTGTGGCCGCAAACATTGGCGCGGTGATCATGCCGTGGATGGTGTTCTACCAGCAGTCCGCCGTCGTCGAGAAACGGCTGACGGTGGACGACCTGCCGGCGGAACGTTTCGACACCGCGATCGGCGCCGTGGTGACGCAAATGATCATGGCCGCGGTTCTTGTCGCGACGGCGGCGACGTTGAGTAACGCCAACCATGTCGCTTCGCTGGATACGGTCCAGCAGATTGCCGATGCAATTACGCCTTATCTCGGCAAGACGACGGGCGAGGTGCTGTTTGCCCTCGGTCTGTCGGGATCGGCGGTGGTGGCCACCATCGTGGTGACGCTCACCGCCGCGCGTACCGTCAGCGAAGTTCTCGGCGCAAAACATTACCTCGAGCATGAGCCGCACGAGGCCCCGTGGTTCTATGGCATCTATACGGCGACACTTGTTGTCGGAGCCCTGATCGTCGTCTCCGGCGTTAACTTGGTCAGCCTCAGCGTTGGTGTGCAGGTGATGAACGCGCTGCTGCTGCCGATTGTGCTGACCTTTCTGTATTTGCTGGCGCGACGATTACCGCCGGTTCATCGGCTGCGAGGTGCTTACGCAGTACTGGTCGCGCTGGTGATCGCCGCGACGGTGATTTTCGGTGTGTATTCGGGGTTAGCCGGACTGTGAGGCCGATGTCCTGCTATGCGCGGCGCGATCTGCAGCCTGCAAATTGGCATGCGGACCCTTGTGCATGGTCGCTGTGATCGCCTATCTTCCGCCCGGCTATCTGACACACTAAATGCCAGTACGTACGGACGCTTATGCTTCTGATGCGGCGCGCGGCAGGGACGGAAAACGTCCGGGAAGTATTCGCATGGCTCGGCTGTCACTCGCCATCATTTTCGCCGCCGTCTATTCTCGCTCCGAACTCTCGCCGCGCCGGCGGCGCCAGCCTGCTCGACCAAGATATCAAAGCCGGGACGGAAGGGCCGCCGTTCTTCGGCTTCGTGCGCGAAGTCGGCGGTGTCGGCATCAATGACGCCAAGGTCACCGGCGACCTCAAAGGCGGCGCGCTGGTGACCACCACCGACATTTTGGGCCTCTACAAGCTCCCGGGCTTTGGCACGAACGTCAATCCCGACGACGTCATCATTTCCTGTGCCAAGGACGGCTACAAGCAGGCCAACGTGGTGCGCCGCTCGCACAACGCCGGCGACATGAAGGACCCGATCGAGGTCGACTGCTATCTGCAGAAGCAGTGAGCATCAGCCCAACGCCTCGCGAACGTTCGAATCCGAGCTCGGCCCATGAACAAACATCCCGCTTACTCCTCGGTGCATTGGCGCTGCTGTTCGCCGCCGCCGCCGGCGCCGCTCTGGCCGCAGGCTCGCGCCGCATCGCCTCTCCGGCGCCGGCAAGCGCCGCTCCGGCGCCCTATACGATGACGCTGGCCGACATGATGAACACGCTCATTCAGCCGCGTCACGCCAAGCTCGGACTGGCAGGACGGGCGCAGAATTGGCCGCTCGCGCAATACGCGCTGGTGGAAATCCGCCAGGCTTTCGCCGGCATCGTCAAGGCGATGCCGACGTTTCGCGGGCTGCCGGTCGCGCAACTCGTCGACGCGGCTTGGGCCAGCCGATGGACGCCGTCGACGCGGCCATCAAGGAGCAGGATCCGAACAAGTTCGCCGCCGCCTACGCTCAGCTCACGGCGGGCTGCAATGCCTGCCATACCGCGCTCGATCATCCGTTCGTGGTGATCAAGCCACCGGAGCCTCGGCGTTTCCAAACCAGGAGTTCAACCCGCGCCAGTAGGGCGCGAGTGCGGCGCAGGCATCGTGATCGCCCCAGCCGAGCTGGTCGGCGATAACGGATCACAGCGACGACGAGATAGTGTGCGATCGCCTCGCGCTGGCTGTCGGACAACGCTTTCATGAAGCCCGGCATGTCCAGATTGTTGGTCCGCTTGCCGTCGGCAAAACTGCGCATGGCGCCGATCAGATAATCATAGCTGAGCCCAGCCAGCCGCGGCGCCGGCGCGCCGCCCTCGAAGTTTTGGCCATGGCAGGCCCGGCACATCGCAATACCTTCCGGCGGTGATGCCGCCGGAGCGGCAGCCTGGCGGGCCGGCCATGTCTTGCCGGCGAAATAAGCCGCCACCTGGCGCAGATCGTCCAGGCTGAAGGAGGACACCATCGGCCCCATGATCGGATTGGAACGCTCGCCGCTGTGGTAGTCGTGCAGCTCCTTATAGAGATAGTTCTCTTGCTGCCCCCAGATGATCGGCGTGGCGGGATTGGTCGGCTGGCCATTCGCGCCATGGCACGCGCTGCAGATTTCCAGCTTTGACGCGATGTCCTCGGCGCTCGCCGGCGCAGCAACGATCGCCGCAACGAACAAGGCCCCGAACATTGTGGAGAAGAGACCCTTGAACATCTTTTCAACTGCCTTCGTGAATGCCCGCGGTCGATGTTGGCACCGATCGCTTGAAGTCTGCGCCCCGCCGCCGATGCCGTGAGCGTCCCCTCACGCGCGGCGGGAGGGGAGATGTGCGCTTACTGCGGCAGCGCTTCGGCGGCCTAATGACTCAATCCAGCGGTTCGACGTGGACCAGCGCGTGGTCGTGGTTGCTGCCGACCCAGAAGCCGACCGGGTTTCGTCGTGTTGTCGACGTAGACCGTGCGCATGTTGGTGTCCGACGGCATCAGATATTGATCGGTCTGGCCGGTCTTGGGATCCATGCGCACCACGCGGTCGGTGCTCATGGTGGAGGCCCAGATGTCGCCGTTCTTGTCGAAGTTGGCCCGATACGGATAGGTGTAGGGCGGCAGCGGATATTCGGTGAACTTTTCCGTCTTCGGGTCGAACACCGCGACCTTGTTGCCGCGATATTCGGTGACGACGATGTCGCCGTTGGGCTCGACTTCCATGCGGCGCAGGCGCGCGTGCGGCGTCGGCGGCGTGTACCAGGTCACCTTGCAGCGTCTTGGCGTCGATCTTGCCGAGATAGCCTTGGCTGAATTCGGCCATCCACAGATTGTTCTGCGCGTCCGATATGACCTGATAGATGCCGTAGTGATGGTGGGCGGCATCCGGCAGCGAATCGGTCGGGTGGAATCGCTCCCAATTGCCGGTGGCCAGATCGAGCCGATAGACGTCCTGCGTGCCGACGTTCTTGGTCCACACCTTGCCGTCGACCTCGTGGCGCACGCCGACGAAGTTCAGCTGCACGCGGTTGTCGTTCCACTGCGGGGGCACCGGATAATATTTGATCTCGCCGGTCTTCGGGTCGAGACTGCCGAGCGCGCCTGGTACATGGTGTCGAACCAGAACTTGCCTTCTGCGTCGCATTCAGGCTGAGCAGGCCGACCGGCGCGTCGGGCTTGAACTGCTTGATCGGATATTCGGTGAGCTTGAGCGTCTTCGGGTCGAACTTGGAGACGAACATCTCGCCGAAGTCGGTGTACCAGACGTTGCCCTCCTTATCGAGAACGATGTCATGCGGCTCGATGGTGGGCCGCGGCAGATTATATTCGGTGATGATGACGTGCGTGGAGTCTGCCGGTTGGCCGCGGCAGCGTCTTGAGCGGATAGGCCCATTTGTCGGTCGCGCTCAAATTGATGGTCGCCAGATATTCGGCGAGCTTACGGTACTGTTCAGGCGTTCCGGCGCGCGCTTGGTCCAGCATCGGCTGCGGCTTCACCGGTTGGCTGACCTTGCCATAGCCCTTCATCCGGTGAATGACTTGCATCCATTCGTCGACATCGTGTGTCGAAAGCACCACGCGCTCCAGGGTGTGGCAGCTGGTGCAATCGAGTAGAACGGCTTTCTGGTCGTCGGTGCCGGGAACGCTCATCATCCACTCGGCATCGGTGAGTTGGCCGGGCAGATCCTTCGTCGGCACGAGCTTGAGGTCGACGTTCGAAGTCTGCTCGCTGACGACGTTGGTCGCGGCCGGCGCGGAGAGGTCGTAGCCGACCGCGCGGATCGCGAGCGTGTAATGGCCCGGTTCGAGCCGGTTCTCCGGAAATGCGTAATGGCCCTTGCGCGTCGGTGATGACGCTGATCGAAACGATCGATCCGTCCTTATGCGCCGTGACGACCACACCCTCCATGGCGCCTTCGGCGGCGGAGGTCACTTGGCCGGCGATCGCGGCGTGCGTCTGCTCGCTTGCGCGCGCGGACTGGCGCCGAGTCGCCTGGCACAGCAAGACCGCAAGCAGCGGCGGTCACGCTCAACATGGCTGTTGATTTCATCAATCGCTCCCTACGGATGAATTCGTTCTGTTGTTCTTGTTGGGCGGGCGCTTGCCGCCGAATCGACGGACTTCGCCGATTTGACGTCATCTTGCCCCCGTTCCGGGCAACCGACAAGGCAGGCTCGGCGCAGCAGTGACGGGCAGTTATGCAATTCGGCGTAGCGCGGCGTCGAGCAGGAGGCCGGCGAACAGGATCAAGCCGGCGTCACGGTCGGATTTGAAGACGGCGAGGCAATTGTCGGGATCGGCGATATCGAGGCGCACGATCTGCCAGACGAGGTGGGCGGCGAAGGCGCAAAGCCCGAGCGCGAAAACGATGCCGCCGCCGGCGGAAAATCCGGCGGCGCCGAGCAGAACCACCGCGAGCGCGTAGAACAGCAGCCAGCATCGGCTTGGTTCGTTCGCCGAAACAGCAAAGCGGTCGATTTGATGCCGATGAGCGCATCGTCCTCGCGATCCTGATGGGCGTAGATCGTGTCGTAGCCGATCACCCAGGAGATCGAGCCGGCGTAGAGCAGAAGCGGCGGCACGCGCGAGGCTGCCGAAGGCGGCCGCCCAGCCCATCAGCGCGCCCCAGGAGAATGCCAGGCCGAGCACGATCTGCGGCCAATAGGTGATGCGTTTCATGAACGGATAGACCGCGACGATGACGAGCGAAGCGATGCCGAGCGCGATGGTGAAACGGTTGAACGCGATCAGCACCGCAAGCCCGATCAGCGCCTGCAGCAACGAGGAACAGAGCCGCCTGCGCCAGGCTGACCTGGCCGGAGGGAATCGGCCGCGAGCGCGTGCGCTCGACGGCGCGCGTCGAGATCGCGGTCGACGATGTCGTTCCAGGTGCAGCCGGCGCCGCGCATGGCGAAGGCGCCGATGAAGAACAGCGCGATATGGGCAAGGCTCGGCGCCCGCGCATGCCGGCGGCGACCGCCGCGAGCGCCGAAGACCACCAGCAGGGAATGAGCAGAAGCCAGGAGCCGATCGGCCGGTCGAGCCGCGCAAGCCGCAGATAAGGCCGCAGCCAGACCGGCGCCAGCGTGTCGACCCAATTGCCGGTCGCATCCGCAACCGAACCGGCCGGCCTGCGCATTTATTTGGCCAGCGGGTTGCCGGTCAGCGTGTTGAAGGTTCCGGTGTTCCGTCTTGGTGTTCTTCGCCGGTGTCGAGGGTCGGGCGCGCCGATGGCGTCGCTCAGCGTCTGGCGCCCGCGTCGCTGCGCGCGCGGGGTTGCAGACGACGTCGCGGAATTTCAGCGTCTTTTCATGCGTCGCCTTGGCCGCAGCGATCGCCTGCCTCGGGAACGCCGCACCAGGTCTTGTTGGATCTCGAGGAACTTCAGCGCCGCGGCCTTCGGCGACGTAGAAGCGCGACACCGCCGTGCACAGTTCCTTCGGTGCGGCATGGCGCTTTTCGGCGGCGCGCGATCGCCAGCGCCTTTTGCTGCGCATCGTTGCGCAACGGCAGGAAGCCGTCGCACGGCGATTGCGCCGTCTGCGCTGACGCGGTGCTGGTCATTCCCGCCGCGCCCGCTGTCAAGCGCCAGCGCCATTGCCATGCTCAGCCTGGCGACCCCCAGCCTCATGATCGCGTCCTTTCCCGTTCCCCTCGTCCCGTAGCTTGCCCGAATCCGGGCGGATATATAATAGACGCGCTGAATTCGGCGACACGTGGGCAAAGCCGCCCAGCCGGCAGGCGCGTTTGCCTCGCGCCGGGTGTGGCTGGGCCCGGCCGGAGGCGGGTTAAGGCGCGATTTACCGGCTAGCCGAGCCTGTATTGCCCTGACCGGCCGAGGATCTGCCGATGCCCGGCTATGATTTTCGCAAGCACCCGCCTCTACGTCGAGGCGCCGCTTGGCGAAGGCGCCGCCGTGCGCGCTCGACCGCGCGCAAGGCGCATTACCTCACCCACGTGCTGCGGCTGAATCCGGCAGCCGCATCCTCGTTTTCAATGGCCGCGATGGCGAGTGGGACGCCGCCGATCGACGCTGCAGAAGCGCGCAGCTTCGCTGCATGTCGGCGCCAAAACGCGCGCCCAGACTCGAGCCCGCCGACCTGCACTATCTGTTCGCGCCGCTCAAAGCCGCGCGGCTCGACTACATGGTGCAGAAGGCGGTCGAGATGGGCGTCTCGCGGCTGCAGCCGGTGCTCACCCGCCACGGCCAGGTCGCGCGCGTCAATACCGCGCGCATGCGCGCGAACTGCATCGAAGCCGCCGAACAATGCGGCATTCTCAATGCTGCCGGAGATCGCCGAGCCGGCGGCGCTTGTCCGGCGTTCTCGCCGCGCGCGAGTCCGGCCGCTGGCTCATCTTCTGCGACGAGGACGCCGAAGTCGCCGATCCGGTTGCGGCGCTGGCCAAGGTGCCGCCGAAGCTCGCCGCTGACTGTGCTGGTCGGTCCGGAAGGCGGTTTTGCCGCAGGACGAGCGGGCGACGCTGCTTAAAATGCCGAACGTGGTGCGGCTTGCGCTCGGCCCGCGCATCCTGCGCGCCGACACTGCGGCGGTGGCGGCGCTGGCGCTCGTTCAAGCGGTCTGGGGGATTGGAGACGGAGGACAGATGACAGATGACAAACGGTAGATTGGGGAATGACATCTCATTTGTCCTCCGTCGTCCGTCATTGCGTACGTTCAGTGAATCACCCACGGCTTGTCGATGCAGACGAAGCCGATGTAGTCGCCGTAGCGGCGATGCACGCTGGTGATGTGCGACAGCCGGCCCCAGCTGGCGCAATAATCCGCCGCCATCTGCCGGTAGACGCCCTTCGACGTCAGGGAGTAGGGGATGATGCCGCCGGTGTCGTTGCCGGTGATCCCGGGCCCCGGCCCGGCAGGACAGGCCTTGGCGGCGCCCGGACAAAGCGTCAGCGCAATGATCGACGCAACGACATGGCCGCATACCAACGCATGCAACGCCCTCCAGCATCCCCGTAACGCAACGCAGGAAGCTTAATAGCTTGTGCGGCGGAATAAAAGTGCGCCCACCGCCCGGTAACGCGCGGAGATTTCTGTGGGTGGAGGGTTTCAATGGCTTGCGCGCGGTCGCTCGCCGGCCACAGTCGCGCCGGCCTTCGGCGGTGCGCAGGCGTTGCTGGATTGTCACGATCTCCATCAAGTCCACTGCCAGCGCCCCGCGCGACCTTGACCACAGTAGAGCGGCGCGGCACGCTTACGGCGCCCATCGGGGAAAGGCTATGTTCAGTCGCGTTCCGCGCGTTGCACTCGACCTGCTGCTTGCCTTGGCGCTCGGCTTGGCGCTCGGCTGCGTTTCGGTTCCGCGCGTATGGGCGGCGAATTGGCTGGAAAAGAATTTTTGGCTGTCCGGCTCGAATTACAGCCGCGACATGCCGGCCTGCGATTACGCGCCGGCGCTCGACGAGATCATCGCCAATTTCCACACCAAAGAGGCCCGGTTCTGGGATTCCGAACTGCAAATCGTCGGCATCGAAAATATCCGCGAAACCGCTTATCTGCCGTGGGCCGCGCAGTCTATTCCGCGCCGCTTCTGTAGCGGCACAGCGCTGATCAACGACGGGCGGCGGCATGCGCTGTATTATTCGATCGCTTCCGGCACCGGGATGATCGGCGTAGGGTGGGGGGTGAACTTCTGCGTCGTCGGCCTCGATCGTAATTGGGCCTACAATCCGGCCTGTCGTGCCGCAAAGCCGTGATGCATCTGAACACCCAACGGGGTCGATAGACGGATCGGGCTTCTCGGCCCGGGCTCGTTGAAGAGCGCCTTGGCGTCGGGAGCATTCGGCTCAGGCCATCGGCGGATCAGGCGTTAGCGCACGCCGTGCCAGGCGTCGTACTGCTTGTCCGGCAGCGCTTTGAGAGCCGCGCTGTAGGCTTTTTCGTCAACTTTTGGCTTCACCGTCTCGGTCTTCTTTGTTTTCCCCTGCTGCTGATGGCGCCCGCCGAAGCCCCCGCCTGTCGCCCCACCCATGTCTTGGGCCTGAGCGCTCGCCGCCAAAGCGGCCAGGGCGAACGCCGTTAGCAGAATTTTGTTCGGCCCGATCTTCATTGGTTCACTCCGTGAGCCGGCCGCGCTACGGCCGTAACGTCCCTAGCGTGCACGCTAGCGGGTAAACGTAATCGTACTCATAAATTTGGCGATCTTTGGTCGCGGGCCGTTCGCGCCGTGGAGCACAGGGCCCCCTCTGCACGGCTCGATCGAGCAAATGGCCGAAGTCTGGCGGAGACTAGCCATAGAGACGGGGCGAGCTTCTCGGAATGTGGATCGGACTTGATCTCGGCGCTGGCTTAATCGAGGCCGGCGCCGTGTTCACCGGTTTGTCGCGTGGCTGTGTGGTCCACGCCGGTTTCGCTTGCGCCCGTCCGCTCAGCCCTCGCCCGGGTCCGCTCCGTTCAAGTCGTCCTTGGTAGCGGCGTCTATCTCGTCGGCGAGCCGATGACTGATCAGCGCCATTTGCAGCATCAGCGCCCGCGTTCGCGCATCTTCCGTGTGGTGCTCGAGCTCAAGACAGCGCGCCGCAAACCAACGATATTCTTGCGAAGTACTCATCGGAACACGCATGCCGAAACGTCGTCCGTGTGGGTAAACGCATCAAAACGCCGCTGCGTTCCCGCCTAAGTATCCGAACTCATCGTGCAACCTGTAGCGGCGCAATGTTCCCTGACCGTCCGATTAATTGCGCAGCGCCTGCAGTACGGATTCCCGCAATCGGACCGGATCGCGCTCGCCGCGCTGGGCAAACTCGATCACTTTCTTCGCCACCGCATTCGCCTCGCGATGATCGCGTTCGTTTACCCCGAGCGTGCGGCAAACGTCCGTGTAGGCGCTCGTCATCGCCGTGATCGCATCCGGCTCGAACGGTTTGTTTTTGAACAGCCGGTAGACGGCCATGCGCGTATCCTTCGCATCGCGATTGGTCGGCGGTATCATCAGCAGTTGCGACTCGCGCGGGATTTGGACCGCTCTATAGTACGGGCGCCGCGGGCGCGAAGGCGCAAGGTGACGATTTGAGCTTAATGCCCGGTGTGCATCGGTCCTTCTCGCCTGTTCGTGGCCCGGCGATCGGTATGCTGTCCTGCCATCTTGTTCTTTATGTGTTCTCACGTTCCGTGCTAGATGCCGCGTCTTCGCGAAAGCCGGCGTGGTCGGGGGGTTGTCATGATCCAGTTTCTTGCTCGTGGGGTATTTGGGGCCTGTCTCCTGGGAGCGATGGCGGGTGCGGGGTTGGCGCAGGACAAGTGGCAGAATCAACCCGGGCAGTTTGATTTTTACGTGCTGTCGCTGTCGTGGTCGCCGTCGTTCTGCGCGGACGCGGCCGAACGGGGGCGGGTCGCGACGCCGGCGCTGCAGTGCGGAGCGCGTCCTTACGGGTTCGTCGTGCACGGCCTGTGGCCGCAATACGAGAACGGCTTTCCGGAATATTGCCAGGTGCCGGCGCCGCGGCTCTATCGCCGCATCGTGTCCTCCATGCTTGATCTGATGCCGGCGCCGCGCCTTATCTTCAATGAATGGGACCGGCATGGAACCTGCTCAGGGTTGTCGCCGCGCGCCTATTTCGACACCGTGCGCAAGGCGCGCGCCGCAGTGAAAATCCCGGCGCAATTTGTTGGTCCGCGCGCAGCCGCTCAACGTCAGCACCGAGCGCGGTCGAGGATGCGTTCATCAAGGCCAATCCCGGTCTTGCGCAAGGCGACATGGCGGTTGATTGCGACAAGAGGCGGCTGACCGAGGTTCGGCTCTGTCTCTCCAAGGACCTGAAATTCCGCGCCTGTCCGCAGATCGTCAGCGCAGCTGCCGGCGCGATCAAATTCTCATGCCGCCATCGCGCGGAGCCCGACAAACGCCGGACTCGGGCTAACGCTGCGACTTGCATAGCCATGGCGCGCACCTAGTGAATTATCAGCACGCCTTCCATGCCGGCAATTTTGCCGACGTGCACAAGCACGCGGTGCTGGCGCGCATCCTCGATTTATCTGCAGCAAAAGCCGGCGCCGTTCCGCGTCATCGACAGCCATGCCGGGGCCGGCCGTTACGATCTCTTCTGGCCGCCGAGCCGAGCCGCAGCGGCGAATGGCGCGAGGGCATTGCGCGCGTCTGGAAGGAACCGGCGCTGGCGCACGGGTCAGGGTCGGCGAATTGCTTGCGCCCTACTTGGAGGCGGTTGCCGCCTGCAATCCGGGCGGCGTTTTGCGTACCTATCCGGGATCCCCGCTGATCGTGCAAAAGCTGATGCGGTCGCAAGACCGCCTCATCGCCTGCGAGCTCGAGCCGCGCGCGGCCGCCTTGCTCGCCGCGACGCTGCGCGGGGACCGCCGCGCCAAGGCGCTGGCGATCGACGGCTGGACCGCGATCGGCGCCTACGTGCCGCCAAAAGAGCGGCGCGGCCTCGTTCTCGTCGACCCGCCGTTCGAGGATGCGGCCGATTTCATCCGCCTTTCCGAGGAGTTGGCGGCGGCGCACCGCAAATGGCCGACCGGCATCTACATGCTGTGGTACCCGATCAAGACCCGAGAGGGACCCGACGCGCTGGCGCGGCGGCTGCAAAGGCTCGGTATCGGCAAAAATATTGCGCTGCGAGATGATGCTGCATCCGCCGCGCGCCGATGCGGGGCTCGCGGGCTCCGGGCTGATCCTGGTCAATCCGCCCTTCACGCTTGAAGCAGACTTGCGGATTCTGCTTCCCGCGCTTGTGCGCGCGCTGGCGCCGCAGGCGGAAGGCGCCACGCAACGCGTCGACTGGCTCGCCTCAAAACGCGTAGTTGCCCACTTTTCCACAGGTTAAAAGTAGTCTAATTTTCTCGACCGGACTGTTGCTGGCTTAGACGTTCCGCCTCCTGTGGGGGGCCGGCGGAGTGACTGAGGCCCTGTTGGGCCGATGTTCTTTGCCCGTGGTGGATGTCCAGCCGAGCCGTCGCGCCGTGGGGGCCGGCGGCGAAGCAACCGCGGGGAAGGAGTTGCTCGATGGCGATGCAGGGGACGGTGAAGTTCTTCAACGGCGAGCGCGGCTACGGGTTCATCAAGCCCGACGATGGCGGCCGCGACGTGTTCGTGCACATTACCGCCGTTGAGCGTGCGGGACTGAAGTCGCTTGCAGAGGGGCAGCGGATCAGTTTCGACGTCGAACCGGACAAGAAGGGCAAAGGCCCCAAGGCAGTCAATCTCATCGTCACCGGCTGATGCCGCGACCCGGATTGCGCGTCAGCGCAATTCGGGGCGCCATTGCGGTAAAGCCGCGTTCGCAAGGCGCGGCTGCGGCGATGCATTTCCTGCTCCGGCAGACCGCGTGCCGGATTCTCCAACGCTAATCCGGGTTCCACGAAAACTCCAACGATGGTGATGCAATGATGATTTTGCGTTTCTCGCCGTCCTCGCCGTTTGTGCGCAAGGTGCGGATCGCGGTCGCGCTGCTTGGCTTCGAGGACGAAGTCACTCTCGAGCGCGCCGACACGACCGATCCGAACGACTTGCTGCGCAGGACAAATCCGCTGGGAAAAATTCCGGTGCTGATCGTCGAGGACGGCAGCGCGATCTACGATTTGCGCGTGATTCTCGATTATCTCGACGAGCGCGCCGGCGGCGGCAAGATCGTGCCGCGCGACGTCCAAGCAGCGGCTCGATGCGCTTCGCCTGCAAGCTTTGTGCGACGGCATCCTCGATGCCTCGATCCTCACCGTCTACGAAGGCCGCTATCGCAAGCCGGACATGCACGAGCCCAAATGGCTCGATCTGCAGGCCGGCAAGGTTTCGCGCGCGCTCGCCGTGCTCGAAGCGGCGCCGCCTGCGCTCGACCCGCGTGCCCAATGTCGGGCAGATCGCGCTCGCCTGCGCGCTCGGCTATCGCGACTTCCGTTTCGGCGGTGGCTGGCGCAGCGAGCATCCGCGGCTTGTCGCCTGGCTCGATAATTTCGCCGCGCGCGTGCCCGCCTTCGCGGCGACCAAGCCCGCGGGGTGATGGCGTCGAGCGGCGGGACGCGAGCAACAAAAAACCCCGGAGCTCGCGCCCCGGGGTCTTAGTTTGGGAGGATCGCAGCGGCGCATCAGAACCGATAATTGATGCCGCCGCGGAACAGATTGGTGGTGAACGATGACGTTCTGCGTGGCTGCGCCGCAGGCCGCGCCGCAACGTTGATACTGCCGAGATCGACGTAGAGGTACTCGGCCTTGGCGGTCCAATGGCCGGCGATGGCGAACTCGATGCCGCCGCCGACGGTCCAGCCGGCATTGGTTGTGTTGGCGCCGGCAAAGCCGGGAACCGAGGCTTGGATATCGCCGACCGCGAGACCGCCGGTGATATAGGGCATGAAGCGGTCGGCGGCGTAGCCGAGCCGTCCGCGCACCGTGCGACAGCCAAGTGTCCCTGGTCTTGCAGCCGGCCGACGGGCATCCGGCTGTGCGTGCTGCCGTTGATGTCGGCCCAGTCGATGTCGCCTTCGACGCCGAGCACCACCTGGTTCATCTGATAATTGTAGCCGATGGTGCCGCCGACGAGTCCGCCGGACGTGTCGAAGCTGCCGGTCGTCGTCCAGTGCGAACTTCCCCAGCCGCCGCCGCCGTTGATGCCGAGGTAGAACCCGCTCCAATTATAGGCCGGCGCGTAGGCCGGAGCCTTGTAATACGGAGCAGGGGCGGGGCCGGCGGCAGGTCGGCCGCCGCGGCCGCACCCCCCAGCGCCAGAACGCCGACGCAGGCAAGAATGACCCGTTTCATAGAGAACCTCCATAACTCGTAGGTGGCGGCATAGTATTCGCGGTCGTTCTTGCGTCTAGTGCAGAAAAGACACACGGCTATTCTAATTTTTGACGATATTGTGGCGAGATTAGACTGTCACGCGTCACACTTATAGATAAATATGTCTTAAGGATGGACAAAAAGATGGTAAAATATATGCTAATTTTTGGCGACGGGGTGCTTGACCGTCCAGCGAACTCGTGCGTGTCCATCGTAGCCGCTGATACGCCGCGCTGGCAAGCGCTCAGAAATGGTAATTGACGCCCATGCGCAGGAGATCGGCGGCGAGCCCGTTATTGGTGCCGGTCACCGAGAAAGTACGGTCCGACAGGTCGAGGTAGAGCCACTCGGCCTTTGCCGACCAATGCGGCGTGAAGCCGACTTCGACGCCGGCACCGGCCACCCAGCCGACGCTGGTATGCGACTCGGTCAGGTTGAAGGTGTCGGCGCGCAGGTCGCCGTAGGAGAGGCCGGCGGTGCCGAACATCAGCACATTGCTGAGGCTGACGCCGGCGCGGCCGCGGATCGTGCCGAACCAGGGATTGGAGAACTCGAACGGCGACAGCGTGTCGTCCGCGCCGGACAGCTGGATGTCGGTCTCACCGCCGAACACGAAGGCGCCGCGCTGCCAGTTGTAACCGGCCTCGACGCCGCCGGCGATGCCGGACGGATGGGTCGGACTGTTGTCCACGCTGCCCCATTCGTAGCCGAGCGTCGCGCCCAGATAGGGACCCGCCCAGCTATAGGCGGAAAGCGGCTCGGGCGTCGTGTAATAGGGACCCGCGGCAGGTCGGCGGCGAGCGCCAGACCGCTCGTCGCCAGCGATCAAAGCTGCGCCAAAACGCACTCGAGCCGCGCCAAGAGTCGCGTCGAAAGCATCCGCGAACGAATGTCCGCATGAGAGCCTCCGCAAACTTCGGTTCGGGCCCGAAAGTGACGAGAGACGACGGACCAGCCGAATGGCGACGAAGTGGAGTGAAAGTCAGTCCGTCCCAACGATGGAATTTATCGTGAGCGCGGGTTAAACGTTGCTAAACGATCAAAGTAATTCCAAGTTGTTAAAGTTAACGAATTATGTATTTTCATGGTCTTCAGACTTTCGCTGGACGCCTGTGGCCGCGCGAGGGCGATGTAAGCGCCCTGAACCGCTTGCAGTACGCACTCGCCCGGAGGCTCCGGCAAGGCCTGCCTGGCGCCGGACGGAGCCATCTCGGTCGCCCTGGCCGCCGCGCGGCAACCCATAACTTCGCAACAGCACACTCTTGCGCATCTGTTTCATCGCATGAGCGCGCCGAAAAACCCGATCGAGCCGGAGATCGAGCCCGCGGAGGACGTCCAAGAGCCCGGCGTAAGCTGCGGAGCCGTCGGCCGACGACGACGAGCAGTCATTGCCGGAAACGGATGCGGCCGATCCTGCCGAATGCCGCCGCCGAGGAGCCGAGTATCGCTGGCCGAAGGCCGCGCCGCCATCATCCATTACGCCAAGCTCGCGCCGTCGCGGCCCGGCGTCTATCGCATGATCGACGCGCGCGGCGACGTGCTCTATGTCGGCAAGGCCAAGAACATCAAGAAGCGCGTCGACCGCCTATGCGACGGCCGACCGGCCACGACACCCGCATCGAGCGCATGATCGCCTCGACCCGCACGCTCGAATTCGTCGTCACCCGCACCGAAACCGAGGCGCTGCTGCTAGAGGCGAACCTGATCAAGCGGCTGCGGCCGCGCTTCAACGTAGTGCTGCGCGACGACAAATCGTTTCCCTATATCCTGATCACGACCGATCACTGGGCGCGCAAATCCTCAAGCACCGCGGCGCGCGCACCCGGCCGGGCCACTATTACGGGCCGTTCGCCTCGGTCTGGGCGGTCAACCGCACCATCAACGCGCTGCAGCGCGCGTTCCTGCTGCGCTCGTGCAGCGATCCGTTCTTCGAGAGCCGGACGCGACCGTGCCTGCTCTATCAGATCAAGCGCTGCTCGGCGCCGTGCACGCGGGAGATCGACTTTCAGGATTATTCGGCGCTGGTGCGCGAGGCCAATGCGTTCCTCTCCGGCCGCAGCAAGAGCGGTGAAGGACGAGCTGGCCGGCGAGATGGAAAAAGCCTCGGCGGCGCTCGACTTCGAGCGCGCCGCCATCTACCGCGACCGCCTGGCGGCGCTGTCGGCGATCCAGTCGCACCAGGGCGTCAATCCGCGCGGCGTCGAGGAGGCCGACGTCTTCGCCGTGCATCAGCAGGGCGGCTTCTCCTGCGTCGAAGTTTTTTTCTTCCGCACCGGGCAGAACTGGGGCAACCGCGCCTATTTTCCCAAGGCCGACCGTTCGCTCGGACCGGGCGAGGTGCTGTCTGCGTTTCTTGCGCAATTCTACGACGACAAGCCGCCGCCGCGGCTGATCCTGATCTCGCATGCGATCGAGGACGCAGGCCTGCTTGCCGAGGCGCTGAGCACCAAGAGCGGCCGCAAGGTCGAGGTTTTGCTGCCGCAGCGCGGCGAGAAGAAAGATCTGGTCGAGCATGCGCTCGCCAATGCGCGCGAGGCGCTCGGCCGCAAGCTCGCCGAAACCTCCTCGCAGCAGAAGCTGCTGCAGCAGCTTGCCGAGACCTTTGGACTGCCGCGCGCGCCGCGGCGCATCGAGGTGTTCGACAACAGCCACATCCAGGGCACCAACGCGGTCGGCGCCATGATCGTCGCCGGCCCGGAGGGTTTCCGCAAAAGCCAGTACCGCAAATTCAACATCCGCTCCGCCGATCTTACGCCGGGCGACGACTTTGCCATGATGCGCGAAGTTTTGGGGCGGCGCTTCAAGCGGCTGCTGGCCGAGGCGCCGCGCTCCAGCGCTGATGAGCGCGATGAAGCTCGCAGTTGGCGTCGGCCTCGAGCGGCAGCCTGGATCCGGCGCAGTCGGACCGGCAGGAGGACGCGACGATCTTTGCAAGGAGACAGGTGGAGGAGAAGGACGATTCCCCCTGGCCCGATCTCGTGCTGATCGACGGCGGGCAGGGGCAACTCAACGCGGCGCGGGAGACGCTGGCGGCGCTCGGCGTCGAGGTTCCGCTCGTCGCCATCGCCAAAGGGCCGGATCGCGACGCCGGGCGCGAGACCTTCTTTCTGCCCGGCCGCGACTCGTTCAAGCTGCCGCCGCGCGATCCGGTGCTCTATTTCGTCGAGCGGCTGCGCGACGAGGCGCATCGTTTCGCCATCGGTTCGCACCGGGCGCGGCGCAAGCGCGACCTGCGCGAGGCCGGGCTGCAGGAGATCGCCGGCATCGGACCGAGCCGGAAGCGCGCGCTCCTGCATCACTTCGGCACGCTCAAGGCGATCGAGCGCGCCGCCGTCACCGACCTGATGCAGGTCGATGGTATCAGCGCGGAGACCGCGCGGCGGATCTATGCCTTCTTTCACGACGGGGCGGCGTAGCGGGAAGGGAGCGCCAGCGGAGGCCTGTCGGTCGGCCGTCGGCGGCGCTATGTTAGGGCCATGAATTCGACCGACGACGACGACCCGGTCCGGGCTGCGCGTGCATCCGCTCGCGCTGCCCAACATCCTGACCTACGGCCGCATCGTCGCGGTGCCGATCGTCGTCGGCTGCATGTTCTATCAGAACATCCTGCATGGCGGCCTGTGGCTGCGCTGGGCTGGCGCTTGCCGTCTTCGTCGCCGCCGCGCATTTCCGATTTTCTCGACGGCTATTTCGCCCGCGCCTGGGGCCAGCAATCCTCGCTCGGCCGCATGCTCGATCCGATCGCCGACAAGCTTTTGGTCGCCTCCTGCCTGTTGATGCTGGCGGCGGAAAACACCATTCACGGCTGGTCGCTGTTCGCCGCCGTCGTCATCCTCTGCCGCGAAATTCTCGTCTCCGGCCTGCGCGAATATCTGGCCGAACTGCGCGTGTCCGTGCCGGTGACGCGGCTCGCCAAGTGGAAGACCACGCTGCAGCTCATCGCCGTCGGCTTTCTCATTGCCGGCGAGGCCGGCGACGCGGTCGTGCCGGGCGTGACCAAGATCGGCATCACGCTGCTGTGGCTCTCGGCGCTGCTGACGCTCTACACCGGGTGGGATTATCTGCAGGCGGGACTGCGCCATCTCACCGAGGAGAGACGCGTGAGCATCAAGGTTCTGTATTTCGCCTGGGTGCGCGAGCGCGTCGGCAAAGCGGAGGAGGAGATCGAGCCGCCGGCGGGCGTCGCGACCGTCGGCCAGTTGATGGCTTGGCTTGCCGGGCGGGGCGAGACTATACGCCTACGCCTTCGAGAATCCGAAGGTGATCCGCGCCGCCATCGACCGCACCCACGTGCGCGCCGACGCCAGGATCGAAGGCGCGCGCGAGATCGCGTTCTTCCCGCCGATGACGGGCGGATGAGGCCGACAGTGCGATGACCACGACCATCCGCCTGCAGCGCGAGCCGTTCGATATCGCCGCGGAGGTGGCGAAGCTCGCCGGCGCGCGCAACGATATCGGCGCGGTCGTGACCTTCACCGGCATCTGCCGCGCCGACGAGAACGGCGAGCCGATCGCGGCGCTGACGCTCGAACATTATCCCGGGCATGGCCGAGGCCGAGATCGCCCGCCACGTCGAGGAGGCGCGCGCGCGCTGGCCGCTCATTGGCGTGATCGTGATCCATCGCTACGGCCGGATCGCGCCGGGCGAGGTCATCGTGCTGGTGGCGACCGCTTCGAGCCATCGCCAGGCGGCCTTTGCGGCGGCCGAATTCCTGATGGATTATCTGAAAACGCGCGCGCCGTTCTGGAAGCAGGTGGAGACGGCCGGCGGAGCGGCGTGGGTCGAGGCCAAGGCGGCGGATGACGCGGCCGCGGAACGCTGGTCCGCTCCGCCGCCGCAGCGCGAGGCCGCGAAGTAAAGCGTGGCGCCCATTGTTCAGCGCGCGATCTGCGCGGAGCGAAACTGCGCGGTCATGAAATCGACGAAAGCGCGCACCTTCGGCGTCAGATGCCGGGTCGGCGGATAGACCAGCCAGACCGGATCGGCCTTCGGCTTGAATTTATCGAGCACCGAGACCAATTTGCCGCGCGCGATCTCGGAGTCGAGATAATAATCGTGCATCTGCGCCAGCCCGTAACCGGCGCAGGCCGCCTCGCACAGCGCACCGCCGTCGCTGAAGCTCATATTGCCGTGCGGCGTGAGCGTGGTTTCGCCGTCGCGCGGGTGAAACGCCAATCCCTGGTCAGCCGCGTGTCGCGCGAGGTGAAGGCCAGGCAATTGTGGGCGATCAGGTCGTCAAGCGTTTTCGGCCGGCCGTGTTTGGTAAAATAGCGCGGCGTGCCGACGAGCTTGAATTGCGCGGCGGTCAAATGGCGTGCGATCAGGCTTGAATCCTGCAGTACGCCGAATCGCACGGCGACATCGACGCCTTCCTCGATCAGGTCGATATAACGATCGGTGAAGGTGAGGCTCAATCTGACGTCCGGATATTCAGCCTGAAACGCGCTGAGCAGCGGCACCATTTTGAGCCGGCCGAACGCCACCGACATGTCGACGCGCATATTGCCGGACGTTTGAGCCGCGCCTCCTTGAGTACCAGCTCCGCCTCTTCGATGTCGGCGAGCGCCTGACGGCAGCGCTCGAAAAACGCCGCGCCGTCTTCGGTGAGGCTGACGCGGCGCGTGGTGCGCGCAAGCAGCCGTGCCGGTCTGCTCCTCCAGCCGCTTGATGGCGTTGCTGACGCCGGATTGGGTGATGCCGAGATCGGCCGCGGCGCGGACGAAACTCCTGCGCTCGGCCACTTTCACGAAGATCGCCAAAGTCCGCAGATCGGCCATGGCCTCACCTATCACCTTAGAGTGATAGATAAGATTACTATAGACTTGATTATTCTGCGAGGCAAAAACGCTAAGTCGATGCGTGGGGCAACGCCGGCGCAACGGGCGCCGACAGTCCGGTCGCCCTTCGCAGCCGGGACTGCGCAACTCGTGGAGGATAAAATGACGTCAGTCCATACATCGTCTTCGACGTTTACAGCGGAGCCGTTCAGTCGCAGGGTCCGCAGCGCCGCTCGTGCGTCGCGCACCAACACGCCACTCTTTATCGCCATCGCCATTTTTCTCGGGGTGCTGGCCGCCGACGCGGTGCTCATCGCGGCGGCTGCACCGAGCATCGCCACGATGGATCCTTTCTCGATCACCGCGATGTGAGGGGGTAGCGATCCGATCGCGCCCCCAAGACCTGCAGGATCACATGTGACAGGAGACACAACATGGCTGTCGCACAACCAATTTGTCACGCGCCGTCAATGCCGCGCACGCCTTCGCAGCCGTTGCTTGCAAACTTGCGCGCGTTGCTCAACGAGTGGCGCCGCCGCGCGCACGGCCGGCGCGAACTCGCCGTGCTTTGCGACCGATGCCTGCGCGACATCGGGGTGACGCGCTACGACGCCGCTCGCGAAGTCAGACAAGCCGTTCTGGCGGGCGTAGGGCGCTTTAGCGACGTCTTGCCCGAGCACCGCCAGCGCTCAAATTGGTGCCGGTGCTGGAAGGGTCAACGCATTTTGAGGATGATGACCTGATCACTGGTCGGATCGGTCGTCTTGCGCAGTTCGGCAACCTGCGACGCTGTGACTGCGGGCGCCTGGTTGCCCCAACCGTTGCGGATGAAGGTGACAACGTCGGCGATTTGCTGGTCGGAGAATTGTAGCCGGAATTGCGGCATGCGGTAAGCGTCGGGTGTACCTTTGATGACAAGCGGGTTCGAGCCGTTCAGCACCAAGTTGATGAGCGAAGACGGATCGTTGTCCAGGACGATGGGATTACCGGCCAGCGCCGGTATGTACGGACTGAAGCCCTTGGCATCGAACCCATGACATGCCCAGCAGGTGCCGGCGTAAATGGTCGCGCCGGGTTGCGTCGCGTGGCCGCCGCGCAGCGCCTCGGTGGTCGCGTCGTTATAGGCATAAGCAGGCTGCGTTGACGTCGCCGGCAACGATTTCAGATAGACCGCGATGGCATTGATGTCGTTGTCCGACAGGTACGGCGTGCTGTTGTTGACGACATCGATCATCGAACCGAACGCCGTCTCACCGCGGTTGTGGCCGTGCTTGAGAAAATCGGCGAGGTCGTCCTTAGACCAACTGCCGAGACCAGTGCGAAGGTCGCCCCGCAGGTCCGGCGCGTACCAGGCGTCCAGCTCCGCCCCGGAGAGATAATCCTGACTGCTGTCGTCGAGCGCCTTTTCCTGCCAGGCGAAGCCGCGCGGGGTGTGGCAAGCGCCGCAATGGCCGAGGCCCTGCACCAGATAGGCGCCGCGATTCCAGTCGGCATTGTGGTCGCTCTTGGCGACATAGCTGCCGCTCGTGGTGAAGAAGAGATTCCAGATCGCCAGCGGCCAACGCAAGCTGAGATACGTCGGAATCTCGTCGGTCATATTCGCCTGATGCACCGGCGGCACCTGCTTCATGAAAAAATCGTACAGCGCCGCAACGTCCGCGTCGGTGAGCTTGGCGTAAGACGGATAAGGCATCGCCGGATAGAGCCGGTGGCCATCCTTGGCGATGCCTTGCCGCACGGCGCGATCAAAATCCGCAAGACTGTAGCTGCCGATGCCGGTCTCGGGATCCGGCGTGATGTTGGTCGAGTAAATGGCGCCAAGCGGCGTGCCCATCTTGAGACCGCCGGCGAACGCCTTGCCGCCGGGGACCGAGTGGCAGGCGACGCAGTCGCCGGCCCGCGCCAGGTATTCGCCGCGACTGCCTGGAGGACTGACGCTTTCGTCGGCACGCGATGTCCCGCCTGCGAGCAGCAAAAGCAGCCCGCAGAAGACCATCCTCGAAATTGTCGTCACGTCCCTCAGCCTCCTCTGCAGGCGTCGCCCCCGGCTTTTGTCGATTGGCATGAGGCGGCCGTCGAGCCGCCCCAGGCGTAGATTGCGAGATGCGCCGGCTATGCCGATCCCAGCCAGATCGTGATCGATGATCGGCAGCGAACGAATGCGCTTGCCGGTCGCGGCGAAGATCGCGTTCGCTACTGCGGCGGCGATCGGCGGCGTTGCGGGCTCGCCCGCGCCGCCCCAGACCTTGCCGCCGCTCGGCACCAGATGCACGTCGATCTTCGGCGCCTCCGCCAAGCGCACCATGCGGTAGGTGTCGAAATTGCCCTGCACCGCGGCGCCGTCCTTGATCGTGATTTTGCCGTACAGCGCGGCGCTCAAACCGAAAATCACGCCACCCTCGGCCTGTTCGGCGATGGTCTGCGGATTGACCATGTAGCGGGTATCGAGCGCAACGGTGACGCGATTGACCTTCACCTCGCCATTCGGCTTGACGGTGACCTCGGCGACTTGTGCGCAAAGGCTGTCCGTATCCGTGCAGATCGCGATGCCGCGCCCAGTGCCCGCCGGCAACGGCTTACCCCAATCGCCCTTCTCGGCGGCGGTATCGAGCACCTTGAGCCAATCGGGCTTGCCCTCGAGCAGCTTGCGCCGCACCTGGTACGGATCGAGTCCGCTCGCCGACGCAATCTCGTCGAGAAAGCTCTCGATGGCGAAGACGTGCTGGTTGGCGCCGGGCGCACGCCAGAACCACACCGGCAAGTGCGTGTTCTTGACCAGGGACTCGACGCGCGTGTTTGGCACGTTGTAGCCGTTGTCGGCCAATCCGGCGACGGTTTGCGGCTCGACTTTCGTGGCGGGGAAAGGCCTGCCGACCGATGCGAAGATCGATGACGTCACCGCGCGCATCGACCACGCGATCGGCATTCCGTCGGAGCCGGCAGCGGCCTTGAAGGCGACCACCGCATGCGGACGGAACTTGTCCTGGCGGGTGTCCTCCTCGCGCGTCCAAACAAGCTTCACTGGTCGCTGCACGACTTTAGCGATGGCGATGGCTTGCTTGATTTCGTCGTTGGCATCGCGGCGTCCGAAGCCGCCGCCGACGAAACCGTTGTGGACATAAACCTGCTCCGGCTTAAGCCCGGCGAACTTTGCCGCCGCCTTGAGCGCGCTGTCCGCCGCCTGCGTTCCGACCCAGACGTCGAGCCGGTCGGCTTGCAGATTGACGGTCGCATTCATCGGCTCCATCGGCGAATGCGACAGATAAGGCGTCTCGTATACCGCCTCGAAGGTCTTGGCGGCGCCCGACATCGCCTGATCGACATTGCCTTCGTTGCGCGCGGTCAGCATCGGCTCGGTCAGCGCCGCGCGATACGCCCTCGACAGCTGCTCGCTATCGACCTCGCCGGCCGCGCCGACATCCCATTCGGGCTGCAGCCGGGACAGTGCCCGCTTGGCGCGCCAGATAGCTGTCGGTCGCCACCACAGCCACGGCATTCGGCAGCTTCACCACCTTCGAGCACGCCCGGCGCGCCGGTCAGCACTGACGTCATCGACGCTCTTGAGTTTGCCGCCAGGGACCGGGCACGCCATGATCGCGGCGAATACCATGCCCGGGACCTGCGCGTCGATGCCGAACTTGGCCGAGCCGTCGGTCTTGTGTTCGACGTCGACCCGCGGCAGCGGCCTGGGGATGAAGGTGAACTGAGCGGGCGTCTTGATCGCCGGCTCCTTGGCGAGCTTGATCTTCGCCGCGTCGGCGGCGAGTTCGCCGTAACGCAGCGTGCGGCCCGACGGTTTATGCGTCACCACGCTCGTGCGCTGCCGCGCATTCCGATGCCGGGACGTTCCAGCGCGCCGCGGCGGCGGCAGATCAGACGCTCGCGTGCGCTGGCGCCGACCTGCTGCATCCTCTTTTGCGATGCCCGCACCGAGCGGCTGCCGTTCGAGAACATGTCGCCATAGACCTTGTTCTCGCGGATATTGCGGTTGGGCGAGGCATACTCGATCCGCACCTTCGACCAATCGCACTGCAGTTCCTCGGTGATCATCATCGGCAGCGCGGTCATGCTGCCTTGGCCCATCTCCGAGCGCTGATAGCGAATCAGGATGGAATCGTCCGGATCGATCGCGATCCAGGCGTCGATTTCGTTCGCCGCATAGGCGTTGTCGTCGTTCCAGGGCTGCGCCGAGACCGTCGCAGCGCGGGCGTGGCCCGGCGCAGCGCCGATGCCGATCATGAAGCCGCCAGCGGCGGTGGCGGCGGTGAGGATGAAGTGACGGCGGGTGAGAGTCGAAGCGACGCGGGTTCCGTGCATCGCGGCCTCCCTTAGGCTTTCATCATGTCGGCGGCGCGATGAATGGCGCGGCGCAGACGTTCATAGGTTCCGCAACGGCAAATATTGGTGATATTCGCGTCGATATCGGCATCGGTCGGATTGGGGAACTCTTTCAGGAACGCGACCGTGGCCATGATCTGTCCCGACTGGCAGTAGCCGCATTGCGGCACGTCCTCGGCGATCCACGCGCGCTGCACCGGATGACTGTTGTCCGGCGAGAGACCTTCGATCGTCGTGACCTTCGCGCCATCGAGCGCGCCGATCGGCACCGAGCAGGAGCGCATCGGCTTGCCGTCGATATGCACCGTGCAGGCGCCGCATTGCGCGATGCCGCAGCCGAATTTCGTGCCGGTCAGGCCGATCACGTCGCGCAACACCCAAAGCAGCGGCGTATCGGGCTCTATATCGATTTGTCGGGGGGTTCCGTTGACTTCGATCGTGATCACCGTGGCTCTCCTCAGAGTGGGGTGATGCAGGCCCACAATAGACGCAAGATCACGTTGCGTCGCGACACAGACTAGCAGATGCCTGCTGCAGTCCAAGCCACCAATACATATGGACGCGTTCGGCTATTGTGTCGCACCGGTCAGATCAAAATAGCGCGATTGGCAACGAAATGGCGTCCATTCACGCTATTATGCCGCCGCGGCCTTGCCCTTCGGCTGCACCTCGGCGGTGTAGTCGCTCATCAGCGTCTGCGTGATGCGGCCGGGAGTGAATTTCCAGTCGGCGATTTCGGACACGGCCGTGACCTCGGCGGCGGTGCCGGTGATGAAGCACTCGGAGAAGCCGCCGAGTTCCTCCGGCATGATGCGGCGCTCGATCACTTCGATATTGTGGCGGCGCGCCAGATCGATCGCGGTCGCGCGCGTGATGCCGGCCAGGAAGCAGTCGGCGATCGGCGTGTGGATCTTGCCGTCCTTGATGAAGAAGATGTTGGCGCCGGTGCATTCGGCGACGCGGCCCTGCCAGTCGAGCATCATGGCGTCGGCATAGCCGCGCTGCTCGGCGCGGTGCTTGGAGATGGTGCAGATCATGTAGAGGCCGGCGGCCTTGGCGAGGCAGGCGCCGTCTTCGGATCGGGGCGGCGGTACTCGGCGAGGTCGAGGCGGATGCCCTTGAGTCGCTGCGCCGGATCGAAATAGCTCGGCCATTCCCAGGTGGCGATGGCGAGGTGGATCTTGTTGTTCTGCGCCGAGACGCCGAGCGCCTCGGAGCCGCGCCAGGCGATCGGCCGCACATAGGCGTCCTTCTGATTGTTCTTTTCCAGAACCAGGCGCTTGGCGGCGTCGATCTCGGCGACGCTATAGGGAATTTCGAAGTCGAGCACGTTGGCCGAGCGCTTGAGCCGCTCGGAGTGCTCGGTGCCCTCGGAAAATCTCGCCGCCATAGGCGCGCTCGCCCTCGAACACGCAGCTCGCATAATGCAGGCCGTGGGTGAGCACGCTGATCTTGCATTCGGCGGTGGGAATGAGCCTGCCGTCGAACCAGATGACGTCGGAGCGTTGGTCGAAGGGCACGGCCATGGCATTTCTCCCTTGCGCAATGTCCCGCCGTTCCCGTGCTTTATCCGTCCCGGCTGAGCGGGAGCGGTGAACGGGTGCTTTTGCGTCGGGCCGGGACTCCCGGTATGGTCTCCGCCGCCCTGTGCGGACACCGTTTGCCGGTGGGTCGGGGGGCGAGATGCCGTCGTGATAACGCGTGCTTTGTATTAACAACCAACCCAAAATATGTCAATAGTGCTGACATAAATGGCGGACATCAGCATCACGACCACTTCCAAGTCCCGCGGCCCGGCTGCAGATCGACAGCCCGACGCCGGCGGCCGAACCCTGCTGGGACCTGATCGAGCTTCTGTTCTTTGCCTATCGCGATTTCGTCGGCGATCCCGACGAGGTGCTTGGCCAAGCTCGGCTTCGGCCGGGCGCACCATCGCGTTCTGCATTTCGTCAACCGCAATCCCGGCATGAAGGTTGCCGACCTGCTCGACGTGCTCAAGATCACCAAGCAGTCGCTCGGCCGCGTGCTCAAGCAGCTCATCGACGAGGGCTACATCGTGCAGCGCGAAGGCGCCAACGATCGCCGCCAGCGGCTGCTCTACGTGACGCCCGCGGGCGAGGCGCTGGCGATGCAGCTTGCCGGCCTGCAGACCGCGCGCATCGCCGGCGTTCTCGCCGAGCTCGGCCCCGGCGGGCGCGAGGCGGCGCGGCGCTTTCTCGCCGGCATGATCGACGGCGAGGACCGCGACCGCGTGCTGCGCATGATCGCGCATGCCGACCGCGCGCGCTCGCGCGCGCGCGACGGCGCCCCATGACTGCCGCGGCGCCGGCAAAGCCTGCCGACGACGCGCCGCACCTGCTCGTCGTCGACGACGATCGCCGCATCCGCGCGCTGCTGTCGCGCTTTCTGCTCGCCGAAGGCTACCGGGTCTCGACCGCCGAAACCGCGGCCGAGGCGCGCGCCAAGCTCGAAGGGCTGAGCTTCGATCTGCTCATCCTCGACGTCATGATGCCGGGCGAGAACGGCTTCGATTTCGCCCGCGCGTTGCGCACGTCGTCGACGGTGCCGATCCTGATGCTCACGGCGCGCGACGAGAAGGAGAGCCGGATCATGGGGCTCGAAATCGGCGCCGACGATTATCTGGCGAAACCGTTCGAGCCGCGCGAGCTGTCGCTGCGCGTCGCCAATATTCTCAAGCGCGCCCGGCCGCCGCGGCGCGGCGCCGGGCAATCGGTGCGCTTCGGCGCCGTTCGTCTTTCACATGGCGAGCGGGGAGCTGCGCCGCGGCGAGGAAGCGATCCGCCTCACCGAGCGCGAATGCGAAATGCTGCGCGTGCTGGCGGCCAATGTCGGCGAGACGGTGCCGCGCCAGGCGCTCGCCGGCAACGGCGAGGCGGTCAGCGAACGCACCGTCGATGTGCAGGTCAACCGGCTGCGCCGCAAGATCGAGACCGATCCGGCCAATCCGCTGATCGTGCAGACCGTGCGCGGCGTGGGCTATCGGCTGGTGCCGGTCGCGTGAGCGGCGCCAATGACCAGTTTCGACCAGGGCATCGGACACTTGCGCAACGCCGCCGGCCACGTGGCGGCCGCCGCGAATGCGGTGCAGCGCGCGCTCGCCGCTCGTCGCCGGTCCGCTCGCCGAGCCTTGGCTGCGCTTCACCCGCCGGCTCAAGGCGCTGACGCCGACCGGCCTTTATGCGCGTTCGCTCCTGATCATCATCCTGCCGATGGTGATCGTGCAGTCGGTGGTCGCCCTCATGTTCATGGAGCGGCACTGGGATCTGGTCACCAAATACCTGGCTTCGGCGGTTACGCAGGAAATCGCCACCCTCATCGACGTCTACAAGACCTATCCGCAGGACGCCGATCACGCGCAGCTGCGCCGCATCGCGCAGGATCGGCTCGGCCTCGTGGTCGATTTTCTGCCGGGCACGCAATTGCCGCCGCCGGGGCCGAAGCCGTTCTTCTCGCAGCTCGACGAGGCGCTGTCCGACCAGATCCGCAGGCAGATCGGCCTGCCGTTCTGGATCGACACCGTCGGCCGTTCGTCGATCGTGGAAATCCGCATCAAGCTTCCCGACACCATCATGCGCGTGTTCGCCCGGCGCGCCGACGTCTACGATCCCAATTCGTGGATTTTCCTCGCCTGGATGGTGGCGACGTCGCTGGTGGTGCTGACCGTCGCCATCCTGTTTCTGCGCAACCAGATCCGGCCGATCGTGCGGCTCGCCGACGCCGCCGAGGCGTTCGGCAAGGGCCGCGAGGCGCCGAATTTCCGCCCGCGCGGCGCCCGCGAGGTGCGGCGCGCGGCGGCGGCGTTCCTGGAAATGAAAGGCGCGTATCGAACGCGCGATCGAGCAGCGCACCACCATGCTGGCCGGCGTCTCGCACGATCTGCGCACGGTGCTCACCCGCTTCAAGCTCGAACTCGCCTTGCTCGGCGACGGTCCCGAGATCGAGGCGATCAAGAAGGACGTCGACGAGATGGCGGGCATGCTCGAAGCCTACCTGTCGTTCGCGCGCGGCGATACCGGCGAGCAATCGGCGCCGACCGACATGGCGGCGCTGCTCGACGAGCTCAAAGCCGATACCGAGCGCAACGGGCATCGCGTGAGCGTCGCCTTCTACGGCCGGCCGGACGTGACGGTGCGGCCGGCGGCGTTCAAGCGCTGTCTCGGCAACCTCGTCTCCAACGCCGCGCGGTTTGCCTCGAACGTGTCGATCACCGGACACCGCGATCACCGCTGGCTCACGGTGACGGTCGACGACGACGGCCCGGGCATTCCCGCAAAGCTGCGCGAGGAGGTGTTCAAGCCGTTCCTGCGCCTTGACGACGCGCGCAATCAGGACCAGGGCGGCACCGGCCTCGGCCTCGCCATCGCCCGCGACATCGCCCGCTCCCACGGCGGCGACATCGCGCTCGGCGATTCGCCGCTCGGGGGATTGCGGGCGACGGTGCGGGTGCCGGTCTAACGCGCCCAGCTTGTTCCGGACGCCTGGTCTGCGAAGTTCACGGCTTCTGCCGCGGCGATCTTAAATCATCGTCCACCCTCTCCATCTCCGGGCCGACAAAAATCTCGCCGGGGAGCCGTCATGACCATGACCGAGGAGAGCCGATCCGAAAGCCGGCCGTTCGAGGCCGACGTCGCCAAACTCCTGCACCTGATGGTGCACTCGGTCTATTCCGACAAGTCGGTCTTTCTGCGCGAACTGATCGCCAATGCGGCCGACGCCTGCGAGCGGCTGCGCTACGAGGCCATCGCCGATCCGGCGCTGCTTGGCGACGACGTCAAGCCGCGCATCACGCTTTCCGTCGATGCCGAGCAAGAAGCTGTTGACCGTCGAGGACAACGGCATCGGCATGTCGCGCGAGGAGATGGTCGAGGCGCTCGGCACCATCGCGCGCTCCGGCACCAAGGCGTTCCTTGATCGTATCGCGGCGGCGGAAGGCGGCAGGGCGGAGGGCGGCTGCGGCGGCGACGATACCGCGCTGATCGGCCGCTTCGGCGTCGGCTTTTATTCGGCCTTCATGGTCGCCGAGCGGGTCGACGTGCTGTCGCGCCGGGCGGGAGCGGACGCGTCATGGCTCTGGTCGTCCGACGGCAAGGGCACGTTCGCCGTCTCGGCGGTTCCGGCCGATGCCATGACGCCGCGGCACCCGCGTCATCCTGCACCTGCTGGACGACGCCAAATCCTATACCGAGCGGCCTCACGCTGGAGCGGCTGGTCAAGGCGCAATCCGGCCACGTGCCGGTGCCGATCGCGATCGTGGAGAAGCCCGGCGCCGAGCCGGCCGAGATCACCGACGGCGCGGCGCTGTGGGCCAAGCCGAAGGCCGAGATTACGCACGGCGACTATACGGACTTCTATCGCAGCATCGCCGGCCAGTTCGACGATCCGGCGCTGACCGTGCATTTCCGCGCCGAGGGCCGGCAGGACTATACGACGCTGCTCTTCGTGCCCGGCTCGCGGCCGTTCGACCTGTTCGATCCCGACCGCAAGGGGCGCATCAAGCTCTACGTCAAGCGCGTCTTCATCACCGACGATGCCGATATCCTGCCGCGCTATCTGCGCTTCGTGCGCGGGCTCGTCGACAGCGCCGATCTGCCGCTCAACGTCTCGCGCGAGAAGATTCAGGAAAGCCCGCTGCTCGCCGCGATCAGAAAGGGCGCGACCAGCCGGGTGCTGTCGGAGCTGGAGCGGCTGGCGGAGAAGGAGCCGCTCGCTTACGCGAAGATCTGGGAGACTTTCGGCGCCGTGCTGAAGGAGGGAATTTACGAGGATTTCGAGCGCCGCGATGCGCTGCTGGCGCTGGCGCGGTTCAAGACCACGGCGTCGGCCGATGACTGGCGCAGCTTGAAGGACTATGTCGGCGCGCTGAAACCCAATCAGACCGCGATCTACTATCTCGCCGGCGACGACCTTGATCGGCTTAAATCCTCGCCGCATCTGGAAGGATTCCGCGCGCGCGGCATCGAAGTGCTGTTGCTGCCCGATCCGGTCGATTCCTTTTGGGTGATGTCCGGCGGCTCCTTCGACGGCAAGCCGTTCAAATCGGTCACGCAGGGCGCCGCCGACCTCGCGCTCCATCCCGCGCACTCGACGCGAAGGAGGAGAAGGAGCCGGAGGCGGCGCCGGCAGTGAAGATCTTCGTCGCTTTCCTGAAGTCGACGCTGGGCGAGGCGGTCTCGGACGTGCGCGCTTCCGATCGGCTGACCGACAGCGCGGTCTGCCTGGTGGCGCCCGATACAGGGCCCGGACCGCGCGCTGGAAAAAATCCTCGCCAGCGCCGGGCGGCTGCCTTCGGCGGCCAAGCCGATCCTCGAAATCAACCCGCGTCACGGCTGGTCGTCGGCGCTGGCCGCGCTCGGCGACGACGAGCGCGCGTTCAAGGAGGATGCGGCGCATCTGTCTGTTCGACGAGGCGCGCGTGCTCGACGGCGAACGTCCGGCAGACGCGCGTTCTTTTCCGAGCGGCTCGCGCGCGTGCTCGAGCGCGGCCTGCGCGCGGCGCGGCTGAACGAGGCTGATCGCAGACTTGACTATTCCGCCGGGGTGACCGGGATTCGCTGCGGCGCCATATGCCCGGGCAACTGCCGGCGGATGCGCCGATGTCCTGCTCGGCGACTCTTTGCTCTGCCTTCGAGCCGCGCAGCCTGACATAGAGCTGGCTGCCGATCAGGATCACGCACAGGGCGACGAAGAACGGCGCTGATCGGCCGCTGACGAACACCGTGATATCGCCGCGCGCGATCAGCATGGCGCGGCGGAAATTCTCCTCGAAGCGCGGACCGAGCACGAAGCCGAGCAGGACCGGCGCCGGGTGGAAACCGAGACGCAACAGCACATAGCCGAAGGCGCCGATGGACCACGACTTCGCCGACCTGGAAGAAGTCGTTGTTGGCGGCATAGACGCCGATGCAGACGAAGAACATCGCGCTCGGATAAAGGATATTTGTACGGAATCGCCAGCATCTTCACCCAGATGCCGATCAGCGGCACGTTCAACATCACCAGCAGAATGTTGCCGATCCAGAAGCTGGCGACCAGGCCCCAGAAGATGTCGGGATGCTGGGAAATGAGCTGCGGTCCGGGCACGATGCCCTGGATCATCAGCGCGCCGAGCAGGAGCGCCATGACCGCGTCGCCGGGAATGCCCAGGCTCATGGTCGGGATGAAGTCGCCCTGAACCGAAGAGTGGGTCGCCGCCTCCGGGCAGACCACGCCTTCGATCAGGCCGGTGCCGAATTTTTCCGGCGTTCAAAAATCTCGAGAATTTCTTTTCCGCGCATAGGCGACGAAGGACGCTATCGTCGGTCCGGTGCCGGGAATGAGCGAGCACAAGCTGCCGGTGATGGTGCCGCGGAACATCGGGAAGAACGCACGTTTCAGTTCCGCCTTGCTCGGCCGCATGTCCCTGATGCCGACATTGGTGTAGTCGGTGTTGATCGGCGCGATCTGATTGACGCTGGTCATGAACTCGGCGATGCCGAACAGGCCGAGCGCGAGCGCGATCAGTTCGATGCCGTCGTCGAGTTCGGTCATGCCGAACGTGTAACGCTCCGAGCCGGTTTCGAGGTCGGTGCCGACCGAGCCGAGGAACAGGCCGATCAGCGTCATCGCCACGCCCTTAAGCGGCGAACCGCGCGCCAATGTCGATCCCGCCAAGAGGCCGAGCAGCATCAGCGAGCAGACCTCGGCCGGACCGAATTGCAGCGCCGCCCTCACCAGGAGCGGCGACAGGAAGATCATTTCGGTGATGCCCCAGGAGGCGCCGACGAACGAGGCGAACACAGTGACGCCGAGCGCGACGCCCCCGCGCCCCTGCTTGGTCATCGGGAAGCCGTCGAGACAGGTCACCGCATGCGGTGGATGGCAGGGCAAATTGAGCAGGATCGAGCAGATTGCGCCGCCGTACTGGGCGCCGTACATGACGCCGCGCCAGCATCAGGATGGCGGCAACCGGCTTCATGCCGAACGTGAGCGGCAAGAGGATCGAGATGGTGGCGAGCGGACCCATGCCCGGCAGCACGCCGACCATGTTGCCGACCAGGACGCCGACGAAGCACCACATCAGATTGTAAAAAGCGGTTCGAGCGCGACGCCGAAGCCGTACCAAAGGTCTGTGAGCTGCGGTTATGATCACAGGCCGCCCCTCCAGGTGAAGTATCGGCATCGGAACCTGCAGGAAATAGGAGAACAGGACGACGCCGAACGCGGTCACGACGGTCGACAGGATAATCGTGCTCTTCCACGTCGCGTTTCGGTCACCGAGCGCGGCGATAAAGACGCAAGCGAATGTTCCCGGGATCATGCCGAAATAGCGACCAAAGATGATGAACAGCACCGGGCTCATGAGAATGCAGAACCAGGCCCACCATTGCGGATGTTCGGGCAGGATGCTCTCCTTCTGCCCGGCGCCCTCCGCCGAGGGCACGACACGGGAGCGGCAATGGCGATGCCGATCAGTACCAAGCAGGACGCCCAAACTGGTCGGGAAGAAGCCGGGTCCCATATGCATCAGCGTGCCGAGCCGGTAGGTCGACCCTTTAAGGGCGATCGCCAGCCCTATCAGAATCATCAAGCCACCGGCGTAAAAGTCACGCTTGCGCACAAGCTCGCGGAGAAGGCTGGTGGAAGGCCTGCACTATTTCCTCCCGGCCGTCTTCGGGGCCGTTAATGTTTGAATGTCTTTACGCCCGCTTCTCGATTCGCAACTACCGTACTTGCCAATCGTTTCCGCGGCGACGCGGTGTCGCGGGCTCAACCGGTTTCTCCATTGCGAAGCACTCGTGCCGCAGGGAACCTGCCGTTCCACAGATACCGGACGATATAGATCGGCGGCAAGCGGCGCAACTGCCATGTCGGGTTTAACCGAGGCGGCTGCGGCAATCCGGAGTTGCTTCATTAACCCCGCCGCTTAGAGGCAATTCGCTCAGTGGGGCGAATAAATCCGGGCTGTCGTTGCGGACATTGCCCACGCGCCGGTCGACCGGCCAAAACGCCATGGCGGCGCCGGGAAAGGGCTTGAGCATGGCTTTAAGCTCGCCCTCGGTCGCAGGGCTCTCGCCGAGCCATGCGGCCCAGCGGTCGGGGGCGAGCAGCGCCGGCATACGGTCGTGCAAAGGCTTGAGTAGCGCGTTGGCCGGTGTGGTGATGATGGCGAAGGATTTGAGCGGCTTGGCGTTGGGTGCGTCGGGATCGCGCCAGAGATCCCACAGGCCGGCAAACGTCATCGGCCCGCGATTGCCGAGCGCCACGGCGAAGGGCTGCTTGTCGGCGGTGCGCCACTCGTAATAGCCGTCGGCGACGACGAGGCAGCGGCGTCCCGCCTTCCAGGCGCCGCGGAAGGCTGGATGCGTCTCGATGCCTTCGGCGCGGGCGTTGAAAGTCGAATAGCCGATCTTGATGTCTTCGGCCCAGGAGGGGACCAGCCCCCAGCGCATCGAGGTGAGCGTGCGTTCACCGTCCCTGATGACAACGGGAAGGTGCGAGGTCGGCGCCGCGTTCCAGCGCGGCCGGTAATCGCCGATCTCGTCGAAATCGATTTTCAGATCGAGCTTGATCTCGGAAACGTCGTCGGGAAGCTTGGCGCGGCCGCACATGGTGAAGCTCCTTTGATCGGTTCGAGTGAATTCAATGAAAGTCGCGGCTCCGCAGCGGCAGCGAAGCATCCACCGGCAGCATGCCGCCGGAAAATTTTGGCGAAAACAGATCGCCGCCCTCGCGCAGCCAATCGTTACGTAACATTGGCAGTTGCGCGGAAAGATCGACAAAACTCCCTGCAACCACATGGATGACGAGGCCGGCGCGTTGCAGACGTCCGCGCACGGCGAAGAAACGCGCCGTCATCACAGTGCGGCGGTTTTTTTCAAAAACTTTTGGCCAGACGATAATGTTGGCGATGTCGGTTTCGTCTTCGAGCGTCATGAACACGACGCCTTTCGACGTTCCCGGCCGCTGCCGCACCAGCACGAGGCCGGCGACGGTGACGTCGAGTCCTGCGTCAAATCTTGCACCGCGCAGCGCGCCATTGCGAATGGCGCCGAGCGCGGCGAGGCGATCGCGGAAGAAGCGCACCGGATGCTCTTTCAAAGACAGCCCGGTCGCCACGTAATCCTCCACCACGTGCTCGCAGAGCGGCATGGCGGGAAGCGCGACGGGTTGTTCGGGAAAAAGCTCGTCGCTCAAGTGCGGCGCGAGCAGCGGCAGCGCTCCGTCGTTCGGTGCGGCAACCGGACGGCGCGGCGTCGCGCGCGCCGATCACGTCGAGGCGGCGCGCCGCCCACAAGGCGGCGCGCCGGTCGAGCCCCAGCGAGCGGAACGCATCGGCTTCCGCCAGCCGCTCGATGGTGAAGCGGGAGACGCCGGCGATGGCGGCGAGCCGCGCGATCGAGGAAAAACCGTTGCCGCGCGCGGCGATCAGCTTCTTCAGTTCGTCTTCGCTCAAGCCCTGGATGAGGCGGAAACCGAGGCGGACGGCATGTTTGCCCGTCGGCGCCCGCGGAACTCGAAGGCTCCAGCGTGCAATCCCAATCGCTGAAATTCACATCCGCGGCGCGGATTTCGACGCCGTGCGCGCGTGCGTCGCGCACGAGCTGCGCCGGCTGATAAAAGCCCATCGGCTGGCTGTTGAGGATGGCGGCGCAGAAGACATCCGGATAATGGCATTTGATGAAGGCCGAGGCGTAGACCAGAAGCGCGAAGCTCGCCGCATGGCTTTCCGGAAAACCGTATTCGCCGAAACCTTCGATCTGGCCGAAACAATGCTCGGCGAAATCGCGGTCATAGCCGCGCGCGGTCATGCCGTTGATGAACTTGTCGCGGAACAGATGAACGTTGCCGGTATGGCGGAAAGGTGGCCATGGCGCGGCGCAGTCCATCCGCCTCGTCGGGCGTGAATTTTGCCGCGGTGATGGCGATCTGCATCGCCTGTTCCTGAAACAGCGGTATGCCGAGGGTTCGTTTGAGCACATCCTTAAGTTCGTCGGCCGGCCCATGCTGCGGGGCAGGGGAGGGGTAATGCTCCTTGTCGATGCCGTCGCGCCGGCGCAAGTAGGGATGCACCATGTCGCCCTGGATCGGCCCCGGCCGCACGATCGCGACCTCGATGACCAGATCGTAAAAGCATCGCGGTTTTAAGCGCGGCAGCATCGACATCTGCGCGCGGCTCTCGACCTGAAAGACGCCGATCGAATCCGCACGCGACAGCATCTCGTAGACCGCCGCGTCGTCCTGCGGCAGCGTGGCGAGCGAATAATTCTTTCCGTAATGTGCTTTCAGGAGATCGAGGCCGCGGCGCAGGCAGCTCAGCATGCCGAGCGCGAGCACGTCGACCTTCATCAGGCCGAGCGTGTCGATGTCGTCCTTGTCCCACTCGATGAAGGTGCGCTCGTCCATGGCGGCATTGCCGATCAGCACCGTCTCGTTGAGCCGGCTGCGGCGTGAGCACGAAGCCACCGACGTGCTGGGAGAGGTGACGGGGAAAGCCGATCAGCTCGTTGGCGAGCGAAACCGCCTGACGGATCGCCGGATTTTCTGGATCGAGGCCGGCCTGGCGGATGTGATCGTCCGGCAGGCCGTCGCCATAGCCCCATACCGTCTTGGCCAATGCCGCGGTCACGTCCTCGGTCAGCCCCAAAACCTTGCCGACCTCGCGGATGGCGCGGCGCGAGCGGTAATGCACCACGGTTGCGCAGATCGCGGCGCGGTCGCGGCCGTAGCGCTTGTAGATGTACTGGATCACCTCCTCGCGCCGCTCGTGCTCGAAATCGACGTCGATGTCGGGCGGCTCGCCGCGGTTTTCGGAAATGAAGCGGGCGAACAGACAGGTTGCTTTTTTCCGGATTCACCGAGGTGATGCCGAGGCAAAAGCACACGGCGCTGTTGGCCGCCGAGCCGCGGCCCTGGCAGAGGATTTCTTTTTCCTGCGCCCGGGCGAATGACACGACGTCGTGGACGGTGAGGAAATAACGCGCGTAGTCGAGCTTGGCGATGAGCGCGAGTTCCTCGCAAAGTCGTTTCTTGCACGTCGGCGGGAATGCCTTGCGGATATTTGTCCTTCGGGTAGCGGTCTTGTGCACCCGCCCAAGTCAGACCTTCAAGGTGCGCTTGTGCGGTCTTTCCTTCCGGCACCGGCTCGTCGGGATATTCGTATTTGAGTTCGCCGGGCGAGAAGCGGCAGGCTTTGCGCGATTTCGACGCTGCGGGCGATCGCCTCGGGAAAATGTTCGAATAGCCGCGCCATCTCAGCCGGCGATTTGAGATGCCGCTCGGCATTGACGGAAAGTTTCAGACCCGCCTGCGCCAGCGTGCATTTCTCGCGCACGCAGGTGAGCACGTCGGCGAGCGGCCGGCGTTCCGGCGCGTGATAGGAGACGTCGTTGACGGCGACGAGCGGGGCGCCCGCGCGGCCGCCGAGTTCGGCCAGAAGCTTAAGCCGCCGCTGCTCGTCGCCGCGATGGTAATGAGTGCCGGCAAGAAACGTGCGGCCGGGGGCGGCGCGGGCTAAAATTGAGAGCCGGTGAGTGAAAGACTCTTCTCCGTCACGCGGGGATGTACAAAGCGGCGGCAGCGCGATCAGCATCTGCCCTTCGCTCGCGGCGAGAATGTCTTCGAAAGTCAGATGGCATTCGCCCTTCTTGGCCTTGAGATTACCGGCGGTGATGAGGCGGCAAAGCCGGCCGTAAATGGCGCGGTCGGTCGGATAGGTCAGCACTTCGAAACCGTCGACGGTTGCAAGCCGCACGCCGACGAGGAGTTTGATGTTTTGCTTCCTCGCTTCGCCGTAAGCGCGCACCACGCCGGCGAAAGAATTGCGGTCGGCAATGCCGATGGCGGCGAGGCCGAGTTCGGCAGCGGCGACAACGATTTCCTCCGGATGCGAAGCCCCGCGCAGGAAGGAAAAATTCGTGGTCACGGCGAGTTCGGCGTAGGCGCTCATGTGCATTCTCATTTGAAAACTTGGAAATTTGGGGCCTCACGCAAACAGCCCGTGCACGAACCAGTGCGCCGCCGCCGTCTCGCGCCCGTAGAGCCCTTCGCGGAAAAGCCAGAAGCGGTGGCCGCTTAAATCCTCGACGACATAGTAGTCGCGGGTTAGCGCATTTTGCCGCTTATTCCCGCGCGAGCGGGGATCCGTTCCATCTCCATTCAGTCCGGATTCCCGCTTCGCGGGAATGAGCGGAGAGATAAGGCATGCGCCACCATTCGGCGCCGATGCGTTCCGGTCCCTTGCGCGCCGGCAACCTCGTAGGTCACGCCGCGCCAGCAAAAACGCCGCGGCGGACCGTCGGGAACGAGCGCGGTAACCTCGGTCGGCTCCGCGTGGGGCAAGAGCAGGAGCGGGCGGGGCACGATTTTTCTGTCTTCTGCTCCGTCGTCAGGCATTGCAATACCTTCGCCTGTTGACTGCAGCCAGCACTTCCGCGCGCTCGGGAATGTGGCTCTCCACGGGCTCGAACCGGCGCACGCTATGCGGCCCGAGCCGCTGGCGCAGCGCATCGATCAACGCCGCACAGCGCTCGGTCCGATCGCCGTGCTCTGCGGACGCGAATTCCGTCTGCCGCGCCGGCATCGGTTCGGCGCGGATGACGGCAAGGCCGACCGCCTCGAAGCCGAAGCCGGCATCGTCGCGCCGCCGCCGCCGCGTCGAGTTTCGGAGTGCGATCATGCGCGCCACATGGGCGACGCTGCGCGTCGGCAGCGTCGAGCGCGATATCGAGCGTTTTGACTTCGCCGTCGACGCGATAGAGCGAAAGCTTCAGCGTCCGTGCGCCAACGTCATCGCGGGTGAGCACATGCGCAAGCGTCCCCATCAGGCGGCTTGCGAGCGCAACGACGGCCTCCTGGGTGAAGATCGGCTCGAGCAGATAACGCAACGAGTGATAGACCGGCGGCGGCGCGACGGGCACGAGCGGCTCGTCGAGGCGGCCGAGCGCCTGATCGAGACGGCGCAGAAGTTTTGCCGAAAAACGCGCGGCGAACGGCGCGCGCGGTTTATCCAAAAGCGAGCCGACGGTTTTGAAGCCGAGCCGGCGCAGCGTTGCGCAAATTTCCGGCGGAAGCCGCAGCGCTTCGACGGGCAATGGCGCAATGCCTCGGTTTCTGCACCCGAGGGCAGAATGCAGCGGGGTATCGTGAAAACGCGAGGCCGCCCAGGCCGCGCCGGGCGTGGCGGCGACGGCGAGCCGCGCCGGCAGGCCGAAATTTTTTTCCAGCCGCGCGGAGAGATCGGCGAGCAGCCTCTCCTCGCCGCCGAACAGATGGCTTGCGCCCTCGATGTCGAGGAAAAAACCGTCGGCGCCGTTCTCCTCGCCATATGGCGAGGCGGTCGGCGTGTAGCGCGTCGCCCACAACGCAAGCCGGCGCAGCGCCGCATCGTCGGCGGCGGCATCGGCGGCGCGCACCTGCAAAAATCCCGCTTTCGCCCGCGCATCGGCCAACGGCTCGCCGCGCGAAAGCCCGCAGGCTTCGGCCGCCTCGTTCAAGGCGGCGATGCGCGGACCTCCGGCTCCCGCCATGGCAAGGACGAACGGCCGGTCAGGCGCAATAAGTTTTTGCTCGTTGCATCGGTTTTTTTGTCTGCGCCGCGAGCGCGCGCAGGATCGGCCAGCGCGGCAGCCAAACTGAAACGATGCGCGACATGATCGTACTCCACTACCCATTCGCCTGGCCGTCCGTTGCGAGCCCGTTCAAGTCTCAGGTGCCATCGTGGGCGCGTGATGAGGCCGAAGCGGTCGCGCGCGGCTTCCGCCGTGCCGACGCGCCAGCGCGTCGCCGCCGCGCTCGATTCCAGATTTTGCGCCGGCCGCAGCAAAAAGAGCGGCAGGCCGGCATCGGTGGCGGCGAGTTGCAGCCTTTGGCTTGTTTTCAGATCGAGCTTGTCGATGATGCCGGCGATGGCGGCCGGCGCGCCGAGCGCACCGCCTCTTCAATCGCCCACAGGGTCTCTTTGCGGTGCGCCGTCTCGACCAGGATGAGGCGCGCCGGATCGAGACCGAGTGCGCGCAGCCCATGGCCGTGCAGCCGGCCGTATTCGCGAGAGCCATAGGCTGGCAGGACGAAGAAGATCCTCCCCCTTTAGAGGGAGGCGAGGGATTGGGGCCACATGGGGGAGGGGAAGAGAGACGGCCAAGGATCGCCGCGATGAAACCGAACGCGGCCGGGATTCCGTATGGTGCGGGCACGATTTCATGCAGGGCGCCGCAGGTCAGGCCGCCTCCGGCAGGCAGGAATCAAGCGCGGCAAGGCCGAAAGGGCAGGGTTTTGCGCGCATCCGCCATCCCCGGCAGCAGCCGGCGCAATTCCTCCATCACGGCGGCGCGGTTTCGCGCCACGGCAAAGGCGGTGGGCGGTAAGGTTGTGGCATGACTGTGCGAAGTGTTGGATGTTCTCTGTATGTTCCTAGGGGCAGATATTAGAACAAAACAAGAACATTGCCAAGAGGCGGGATGATCAATCGGGGCGGCAACGATTTGCGCGCACCATCGAAAACCGCTGCCAAAGCTCTCTGTCTTGCCGCCGTAAAGACGATGGCGCATAGGTTTGGCGATGCCACACAGCGTGGTTCCGCGCGCGGACTGACTTAAGAAAGGTGCATCATGCCGGAAGCCGACAGGGAAGGGGAACGCTACGCGGTCGATCAGCCGCAGCAGACGCCGGGCTTTTTTCTCAAAGGCATCCACCAGCTCGATTGGGGCATGAAGAACCGCATGGCGCGGGTGTTCGATCCGGCTTCCGGCCGCACCGTGATGCTCGCCATCGACCACGGCTATTTCCAGGGCCCGACCACCGGGCTCGAGCGCATCGACCTTTCCATCGTGCCGCTGTTGCCGTCCTGCGACGCGTTGTTCTGCACGCGCGGCATTCTGCGCACGCTCATTCCGGCGGAATGCGACAAGCCGATGGTGCTGCGCGCGAGCGGCGGCCCGAGCATTTTGCGCGAAGAGCTTTCCGACGAGCAGATCGCCATGGACATGGACGACGCGGTGCGATTGAACGCCGCCGGCGTCGGCATCCAGGTGTTCATCGGCGGCGAGCACGAGACGCGTTCGGTGCATAACATGACCAAGCTGGTCGATGCCGGCCTGCGCACCGGCATTCCGGTCATGGGCATCACCGCGGTCGGCAAGACCATGGTGCGCGACGCCAAATATTTCCGTCTCGCCTGCCGCATCATCGCCGAGCTCGGCGCGCAATACGTCAAGACCTATTACGTCGAGGATGGCTTCGAGACGATCACCGCCTCATGCCCGGTGCCGATCGTGATGGCCGGCGGCAAGAAGCTGCCCGAGCTCGAGGCGCTCACCATGGCCTACAACGCCGTGCAGCAGGGCGCCTGCGGCGTCGACATGGGCCGCAACATTTTCCAGTCCGACGCGCCGCAAGCGATGATCGCCGCTGTCGCCGCCGTCGTGCACAAGAACATGAAGCCGAAGGAGGCGTTCGAGCTCTTCAAGTCGCTCAAGGCCGATACCGACCGCGTCATTGCTGACACGTCATTCCGGAACGCTGCCGAGCGGCGAGCCCGCAATCCATAATTACTCGGATAGTCCCATCGCCCGGGAGTCCCCATGTCGACGACTGAACTTTCACCGCCACCGTCCCCGTCACCGCAGCCAATGGTTTCCGACAAGCAGCTGGCCCTCGTCGTCTATATTCTTTATTTCGTCTCCTATGTCGTCGGAATAACCGCGGTGATCGGCGTGGTCATCGCACATGTCGAGATCGAACGCGCCGATCCACTCCTGCGCTCGCACTATCAATTCCAAATCCGGACCTTCTGGATCGGGCTCCTCTATCTGGTGGCCGGAGTGGTCCTGTGTTTGATCGTCATCGGGATCTTCGTCTTACTATGGTGGTTCATTTGGACGCTGGTACGTTGCGTCAAGGGCGTGCTCGCCTTGAACGAAAACAGATCGATTGAAAATCCGACCTCCTGGCTGTTCGGATGATTTGAAGCCCTGCACCGTACCGGCGGCTCGAGCCGGAGAGTGTCTCCGGTGCGGCGTGCGGCCGCCGCTCACTTCGGAATAAACGCCTCGGTGTAAAGCTTCGACATATCCGGCGTCCTGGCATGAGCTTCAGCTCGGCGAAGGAGCGCTTGAGCGTCGCCATCGATTCGGCGTCGAACCTGGCAGTCCTTGGTGAACATGCCGACGGTCAGATCGTAATCCTTCGCCATCACGCTCTCGGAAAATCCGGTGATGCCGCTCTCGATCTTCACGGTTTCGGCCTTGTGCGTGCGCATGTAGTCGACCGTCTCGATCCAGGCGGCGACAAAGGCGCGCACCGCGTCGGGATTGGTCTTGATCAGGTTGTTTGAGGCAAAGACCGTCCCGGCGGCGAGGTTGCCTTCATATTTGGTGACCGGAAACAACAGCCGTCCGGTCTTCTTCTCCTCCATGGCCAGGAACAGCGAAGTCACGCCGACATCGGCATCGATCAGGTGGGCGCGAAACGCCGAAATGATGTTGCTGGCACCGTTGCCGATGGCCACGCCGGTGACCCCTTGCGGTCCCCATCCCTGCTTGCGCACAAGCTCCTTGATCAGCCAATCGGTCAGCGAGCCAGCGCTGGAGAAGCCGATCTTCTTGCCTTTGAGTTCGGTCGATCGAGTGGATGGGCGAATCCCATGGCACGCCGATGCCGATGAATGGAATGGGTCCGGCGCTTTCGCAGATGGCGATCATCGGCACGCCCTTGGCCACGAGCGCCATCTCGGTGCCAGCGCCGTCGCCGATATCGATGCTGCCAGCGGCCATGGCGGTCGCCATTTTGCTGCCGCCGTTGAAATCGACGATTTTCAGGTCGAGCCCGTGTTTCTTGAAAATGCCGAGCTTGTCGCCGACATTGACGGGAATGATCGGATCGGCGTTCGGCGCCGCCTTGCCGACGGTCAGCGTCGTTTGCGCGGACGCCACCGATGGCAAACCGAGCGACCCGAGAACTGACCCAAGCGACCCACCCAAGCACGATGGCGAACGCGGCAACCAATGGGCCGCGCAACGGCTTTCTCATCATGGCTTCCTCCCCTGGCGTTTTCCCGGCGCCTTTTGCGCTGCCAGCGAAGCATCACCTTGGCCGCACGACAATGCGGTGAAGGGCCGCGCTTCTGCCGGGCGAACGGCAATTGGCCAATAACAGAGACTAGCCGGTCGGGAACGATGGGGCCATCGGGCCCTTTTCGCCATCGGCGATTCGCTGTGGGGGAGGTGGAGCGAGCGAGAGCGCGTCTAGCCGTAGGTTCGCTCCGGCGCGGGCCTGATCAGGAACCAAGCCACGACACCGGCCGTGACTGCGCCGCCCAGTGCGGCCAGCACGTGCGCGATCCAGGAGGCGCTGCCGATCGGGCTTGGTTCGGGCTTCTCTCGGCTACCCGCGCCAGCGCTTGCGACCAAGGCATGCACCACCGGCCCTGCGGCGACGGCCGGAGGCGCGCGGTTGTTCGCGGTTTGCCGCTTCCTTGCTCGTGATCGTCGGCGGCAAGATCGGCTGGGTTGGCCCGATGGGCAAGGCCGACCTGCACGGAGTGGCCGCCGGACACGATCTCGTTCGGGATCGCGTTTCGACCACCGATTCGGTCGATCGCCGGCGGCCGACGCCTGATGGCTGGCACGAGCCTCTCATGTCCGCCGGGCGTCGCGGTGTCCGGCGGCTCGGCCACATGTTATCAGGCAGGGCGTCGGCCGCGCGCCGGTTCCGGCGTGGGCCGGCGTGCCGCGATCGGCTTTGTGCGGGCGGCGATGCGCGCGTCACGATGCGCCGTCTGACGACCGTCTTTCGTTCCAATCTTGCCGCCAGCCGGGGATGGGCCGGCGGCTTCGTTGTGCTTTTGTGGTGGAAGAATTGCAGAAGCGGCAGCGGTTTGCCGGCTGCACGGTGCGTCGCGCACTGCGCGGCCGCAGCGTCCGCGATGGCAGCGGCCAGCAAAGGCAGCACAAACGTCCCGGTGGCGACGATGCGAATATGCGGCATTGCGTCCTCCATCACTGTTCTTGCAAATTCTCCTGCCGGCGCATACCGCACAGGCGACGTGACTTCAGAGTGACGCAATTGCGGATTTTTTCGCGCAAAGCGACGACAAAAAGCGGCAGCGTTAACCAATAACGGCGTATTCCGCGGTGGCTGTCGCTCTCCATGCCGCTCCGGAGAGGCGCGGTTCACCCGAGCTCGGTAATGACTTCCGGGAAATGGTGCAGCCGCTCGCCCGGGCCGTCCGCGCCGATCAGATAATTGTCGCAAAACCACGACAGACGTGCCGCCGCGGATATAGGTCGGATGCACGACGATGTTCATGTCCTTCTCGATGCTTCATCGGCTCGTCGCTGCGGATGAGCGGCCGCTCGACCAGATCGTAGCCCTGGCCGTGACAGTGCAGCCGCTTCTCTTCCGGCCTGCCGTTCTTGCGCATGAATTCGTTGTAGGCGGCAAATATCGTCCTTGCAGGGCGCGCCGGGCTTGAGCAGGCCGAGATTGAATTTGCGCGCTTCGAGCGCGAACGCGTATTCGTCCTTCATCTCGTTGCGATGCCTTGCCGACCACGCAGGTGCGGCCCAGCTCGGTGTACATGCCGCCGGGGCCGGCATCCTCGACCAGGAGCGCGACCGTGTCGCCCTCGTCGATGACGCGGTTCTGAAAGTGGCGGTGGCCGAATTGCGCCGGTTTGCCCGGCGGCATCGACGCGCACAGATAGATGCCGTGCTCGCTGCCGTGGCGCTGGCTGTAGCATTGCGCGATGGCCGCGATATCGCGGTCGCGCATGCCGGGCTCGACGGCGGCGAAGGCGGCGCGCATGGCGCCGTCCTGCATCGCGGCGGCGCGGCGGATGAGCGCCTGCTCCTCGGGGCTTTTGATCACCTTGATGCGGTCGACGAGATCGGAGGCGTCGACGAAGCTTGGTGTTGGAGAAGCGTCCCTTCTGCAGATAGTCGACCACCGCGAACGACATCTGATAGGTGCCGACGAGCCCGATCGTGCCGCCGGCGTAAGGCGCCAGCGCCTTGGCCGCCAGCTCCGGATCGTAGCTCGCGGTGTAATAGCAGGACGAATAGCTCGGCGTGGTCAGCCATTGCTTGACGCCGCGGCGCACGCCGTCGCCGTTGCGGCCCGGAATGTCAAAGACGCCGCCGAACGGACCCTGGCTCACCAGCGTCATCAGATCGTCGCGCGGAAACACGACGAGCAGCGGATAGCCGTTGTTGGCGGTCAGATCGGTGAAATATTTGACGTAGCCGCCCATCTGCTCGACGTTGTTCTGCATCAGCAGCACGTCGATCTTTTCCCGCTCCATGGCGGCGCGCACCGCGGCCCAGCGGCGTTCCAGCTCCGCCGTCGAGATCGGCGTCTGCAGGCGTTCGGACAACTGCTCCATCGCATTCTCCTCAGGGACCGGAATTTAATGCGGCACGACATTGATCATGCCGCCGATGTCGCCGGTAAGGAAGCACCGCATGTTGGTTTCGAGGGTCGGCCAGGCGTGGTCGATATAGACGTCGCAGAAGCCGCCCTGATGCGTGGTGATGATGACGTTGTCCATCGCCCAGAACGGATGATCGGCCGGCAGCGGCTCCTCGACGAACACGTCGAGCGCGGCGCCGGCGATGCGTCCGTCGCGCAGCGCCTCGACCAATGCCGCTTCGTCGACCACCCCGCCGCGGGCGAGATTGACGAGAAAGCTCGTCGGCTTCATCGCGGCGAACACGCGGGCGCCGATGCAGTTGCGGGTCTTTTCCGTCAGCGGGGTGAGCAGCACGAAGAAGTCGAATTCGCCCGCCACCGCGGCAAGCTCCGTGCTCGGATACATGCGATCGAAGCCGGCCAGCTTCGCGCGGGGCGGAGCTTACGCCGACGACGCGCATGCCGAAGACCTTGCATTTGGGCGCCAGCGCTTCGGCGATGGCGCCGATGCCGAAAATGCCGACCGTCTTGTTGTGCAGAAGCTGCGCCGGGAAGCGCTGCCATTGCCGCTTCTCCTGGCGAGCGGACCGCGCGCGGCAGATTGCGCGCCAGCGCCAGCATCGCCGCGATGGCGGCTTCGGAGACCGGCGGGCCGTGGATGCCGTGCACGTTGGTGACGATGACGTCGTTGCGCAGGCACGGCCGGTCGATGAGATTGTCCACGCCGGTGCCGAGCGCCTGCACCCATTTGAGCCGCGTTCGCCGATTGCAGCACCTGTCGGAGAGCATGGGCGCGAAGGTCAACAGCGCGTCGGCGGCGCCGATATAGGGGCCGACCTTGGAATGATGATCGACCAGCGCGATGTTAAGTTCGGGGAACCGCGCCTGGAGGCGGTCGCGATATTGGTTGCGGACCGGTTCCGGCAGGGTCAGCAAAATTAGCAGGTTGGTCATGCGCTTAACGTATCGGAACCGAACTCGGCTGTGTCATGGAACGACCGCGAAAGGGCCTATATCTTCCTGTGTGAAGTGCCGCCAACCTATCGCCCGAGCCGGCAAGGTCGGCTAGACTGTGGTTTGCGGGCGTTGTCTCCACTCGCTTTGCTATTGGGAGCATACAATGCCTATCGACCTTTCGCAGGTGCCCTGGATCTTCGTCGGCTTGATGACGGCGCTCGCGTTCGTCGCCGCCCTGCTCGGCAGCCTGATCTCGTTCAGGAACCGTTTCGTCGGCGCGATCATCGCCGCAGTCTGTTTTTCGGCATCGGCTTCGTCGGCTGGAATTATTATCCGCACACTTCGGGCTGCCGATCGTCAAGTCCATCGGTGGACGGTGCGGCACTCCGGCAACCACCGCTCGACGCCGCCGGCTCCTCGACCCCCCGCCCTCCACCATGGCACCTTCTCCCCGCTCACCCAGCGTCCCGAGCTTAGCGTGCGCTAGCGATTGACCGCGCGGCGCGCTATCGTAGGAGCGCGCCGGGAGAAATGGAGAGGTCATGAACAAGGTCTATGCGGACGCTCGCTCCGCGTTGGCCGGGTTGCTCAAGGATGGCATGACCATCATGGCCGGCGGGTTCGGCCTGTGCGGCATCCCGGAGGCCTTGATCCTTGCCATCCGCGATTCGGGCGTGAAGAACCTGACCGTCGTTTCCAATAATTGCGGAATCGACGGCGACTGGGCTGGGCGTGCTGCTCGACAGCCGCCAGATCAAGAAAATGATCTCCTCCTATGTGGGGGAGAACAAGACGTTCATGCAGCAGTTTCTCGCCGGCGAGCTGGAAATCGAATTCAATCCGCAGGGCACGCTGGCCGAGCGCATCCGCGCCGGCGGCGCCGGCATCCCGGCGTTCTTCACCAAGACCGGCTACGGCACCCAGATCGCCGAAGGCAAGGAGACGCGCGAATTCGACGGCGAGCGCTACGTGATGGAGCGCGGGCTCGTCGCCGATCTGTCGATCGTCCATGCCTATCGGGGCGACACCGAGGGCAATCTCGTCTACCGCAAGACGGCGCGCAATTTTAATCCGCCGATGGCGACCGCCGGCAAAGTGACCGTCGCCGAGGTCGAGCATCTGGTCGATGCCGGGCGACATCAATCCCGACCACATCGTCACGCCCGGCATCTACGTGCAGCGCATCATCCACGTGCCGAACGCCACCAAGCACATCGAGCAGCGCACCGTGCGCAAGCGGCAGAAGGCGGACGCGCCGGCCGGAACCGGAGGAGGAAGTGTAAGCTATGCCTTGGACCCGCGATCAGATGGCGGCGCGCGCCGCCAAGGAGTTGCACGACGGCTTCTACGTCAATCTCGGCATCGGCATTCCGACGCTGGTGTCGAACTACATTCCCGAGCGGCATGAGCGTGCAGCTGCAAGCGAGAACGGCATGCTCGGCACCGGCCCGTTCCCGTTCGAGGGCGAGGAAGACGCCGACCTGATCAATGCCGGCAAGCAGACCGTCACCGAGCTGCCGACCACGAGCTATTTCAACTCCGCGGATTCGTTCGCCATGATCCGCGGCGGCCACATCGACATCGCCATCCTCGGCGCCATGCAGGTGGCGGAGAACGGCGACATCGCCAACTGGATGATCCCCGGCAAGCTGGTCAAGGGCATGGGCGGCGCCATGGATCTGGTCGGCGGCGTCAAGAAGGTCGTCGTGGTGATGGAGCATTCGGCCAAGGGCGAATCCAAGCTCCTGCACCGCTGCAACCTGCCGCTCACCGGCGCCGGCGTCGTCGACATGGTGATCACCGATCTCGGCGTGTTCACCATCGACCGCAAGGACGGCTCGGGCATGACGCTGGTCGAGCTTGCGCCCGACGTGACGCTCGACGAGATCAAGTCGAAGACCGCAGGCGAGCTTCAAGGTCGCCAATACGCTCAAGCACTGATCGGTGGGGATGCACCTGGCGTCGGCGGCCCGCAGGGCTGCCATGCGTCCGCGCCTGCCGGCATTGAGCGTGGCGCAAATGACATCCTGGCGATTTGCCGTTATTGAAAACGGCTGATCGATGCCGGGCGCCGCGTGCCGCAGGCCGCAGCGGAAGTGACAATAGATGAGCGTTGAACGTGGCGCGCGGCCGATCGAGCCGTATGCGGCGAGTGTGGCCCCGGCGCTGCCGGCCGAATTCGCGTCGCTGGCGAAGGCTACTCCGCCGGCGGCCGACGCCGGATCGCTCACCCACCGTGCAGCGGCGGCTCATCGTCATGACCATGATGATGCCGGTGTTCATGGGCTCGATCGACCAGTCGATCCTGGCGAGCTCGCTGCCGACCATCGGGCGCGTGTTCGGCGATGTGCACGATCTGCCCTGGCTGATCACCTCCTATCTGATCGCGGCGACGGCGCTGACGCCGCTGTACGGAAAATTTGCCGACATTCACGGCCGCCGCGCCTCGCTGTTGATCGCGCTCGGCATCTATATGGTCGGCTCGCTGGTCAGCGCGACCTCCACCAGCATGCTGATGCTGATCGGCGGGCGCATCATTCAAGGCTGCGGCGGCGGCGGTCTCGTCACCACCTCGCAAATGGTGCTCGGCGATATCGCGCCGCCCAAGGACCGCGCCAAGTACTACGCCTATTTCTCCATCGCGTTCACCAGCGCGGGCGCCTGCGGTCCGGCGGTGGGCGGATGGATCTGCCAGCACTGGCATTGGTCGCTGATCTTTTTGTGGAAGTTTCCGTTCTGCCTGATCGCCGGCGCGCTGGCCTGGAACGTGCTGCGCCGGCTGCCGCGCTATGACCGGCCGCACCGGCTCGACGTCGTCGGCGCGGTTCTGATCATGGCGGCAAGCACGTCGTTCATGCTGGCGCTCAATCTCGGCGGCGTGCGCTTTCCCTGGCTTTCGGCGCCCGTGTTGGCGCTGTTGGCTTGCGCGCTTGTGCTCGGCATCGCCTTTGTGCTGCGTCTGCTCAGCGCAGTCGAGCCGCTCATTCCCATCGCCATCCTGGCCGATCCGACGGCGCGGCTGGCGACCCTGGCGCACTGCTTCGGCTGGGGCTCGCTCATCGGGCTGAATATTTTCTTGCCCATGTATCTGCAGAGCGCGCTCGGCTGGTCGCCGACCGATGCCGGACTGAGCCTGATCATCCTGATGGGCACGCTTGAACATGAGCGCCGGGATTTCCAGCCAGCTGATCGGCCGCGTGAAGCACTACAAGGCGCTGCCGACCGCGTTTCTGGTCGTGGGCATCGGCGCGGTGGTCGCGCTGGCCTATTCGGCCTCGACGATGACGCCGGTGAAAATTCGAGATCATCCTGTTCCTGATCGGCATCGGCTTCGGCCCGACGGCGCCGCTGACGCAGGTCGTGCTGCAGAACACGGTCGCGACCCATCACCTCGGTACGGCGATCGGCACGATGAGTTTCTGCCGCACGCTGTTGGGCACCGATTCTGGTCGCCGTATTCGGCGCCATCGTGCTCGTCTGGCGCGCCGGGCAATCGCCGGACGGCGTGGCCGGCCAGCGTCTTCGCCGCCGCCTCGACACAGCCGTTCTCCGTGGTCTTCCTCGCCGCGGCCGGCACGCTGACGATTTCGTTTCTGGCCCTGCTGCTGGTCGAGGAGAAGCCGCTGCAGTCGGCGATGCCGAGCGCCGCGGCATAGAGGCCGGCGGGGACGGCCGTCCGTGGCTGCTGGGGTGGTCCCGGGCTGGGGCTAGCCGGCGGCTTGGAAGAATTTCGCCAACCAACGCAATAAAAGCTCGCCGGCCGATCGAACCAGTCCGGCTCCCGCTGCGACTAATCTGCGGTGGCCATCAAGCCGCCATCGGCGCTCCCCCCGACCCCCCCTCAAGCGCCGATTCTCTAAGACCCGCCCGGCTCCGTCCCCTCCGGGCGGGTCGACTTTTTCCGCTTTCGGTCGGCGCTCAGCGCCGGCCGCCCTTTACGCCTTCGCCGAATACGCCGAGAATGGCAGGCGTGGGGGAAGCCTTGTGCGCTGGCGATACGGTCCTCGAAACCGAAGACCTGACCAAGGATTTTGCCGGCTTTGTCGCGGTGCGCTCGGTCAACTTGCGCGTCGCGCGCGGCGCCATTCACGCCATGATCGGCCCCAACGGTGCCGGCAAGACCACCTGCTTCAATCTGCTCAGCAAATTCTTACAGTCCCACGCGCGGCCGCATCGTCTTCGACGGGCGCGACATCACCGCGCTCAAGCCCGCCGATGTCGCGCGGCTTGGGCTCGTGCGCTCGTTTCAGATCTCGGCCGTGTTTCCGCATTTGACGGTGCTCGAAAATGTGCGCATCGCGCTGCAGCGCCGGCGCGGCGGATCGTTCGATTTCTGGCGCAGCAAGGGCGTGCTGCGCGCGCTCGACGACCGCGCCCGCGCCGCTGATCGCCGATGTCGGGCTCGCGCCCTATGCCGACATGCTGGCGGTGGAATTGCCCTACGGCCGCAAGCGCGCGCTGGAAATCGCGACCACCATCGCGCTTGAGCCGAAAATGCTGCTGCTCGACGAGCCGATGTCCGGCATGGCGCGCGAGGACATCGAGCGCATCAGCGCGCTGATCAAATCGCTCGCCGTCGATCGCACCGTGCTGATGGTCGAGCACAATATCAGCGTCGTCGCCGATCTGTGCGATCGCATCACCGTGCTCAGCCGCGGCGAGATCCTGGCCGAAGGCGATTACAAGACGGTGTCGGCCGATCCCGCCGTGCGCGAGGCCTATCTCGGGACCGGCCATGACTGAAAATCTGATGAAACATGACCGACTCCGGCTGCTCGCCGTCGAGGAGCTGCAGGCCTGGTACGGCGAATCGCACATCCTGCACGGCGTGACTTTCGAGGTCGGCCGGGCGAAGTGGTGACGCTGCTTGGCCGCAACGGCGTCGGCAAGACCACGACCTTGAAATCGATCATGGGCATGGTCGAGCAGCGCACCGGCTCGGTGCGCTTCGACGGCCGCGAACTGATCGGGCTCTCATCGGACGCGATCGCGCGCGCCGGGCATCGCCATCTGCCCGGAGGAGCGCGGCATCTTCGCCAGCCTCGACGTGCGGGAGAACCTGCTGCTGCCGCCGCAATTGCGTCCCGGCGGGCTCGATCTCGCCCAGCATTTTCGAGCTGTTTCCCAACCTGCGCGAACGCCTTGGCGAGCCAGGGCACCAAGCTCTCCGGCGGCGAGCAGCAGATGCTGGCGATCGCGCGCATCCTGCGCACCGGCGCGCGGCTCCTTCTGCTCGACGAGCCGACCGAGGGCCTGGCTCCGGTCATCATTCAGCAGATCGGGCGCACTATCGGCGCGCTGAAGGCGCAAGGATTTACCATTCTCCTGGTCGAGCAGAACTTTCACTTCGCCGCCACTATTGCCGACCGCTATTATGTGATGGAACATGGCCGCATCGTCGACCAGTTCTCCAACGCCGAACTAAAAGACAATATGGGCAAGCTCCACGACTACCTTGGAGTCTGATATAAAGAGATCGAGGGCCGAAGGCCCCGCAGAGGGAGGAAGCAATGAGACTAGTCGCCCATTCTAATCAGATTGAAGGGTAGAGGTGCTTGAGTTTGATGCGTGCATTTGAGGTTGTGAAGTGCCAATCAGCCTTGGTGTGATTTGTATTGCGGTCTTTTTCCCAAGCGGCGATTTCGTCGATGAGGGTTTGCTTATCGGGTATGCGGCGGTCGAGACACTGAGACGATAGGACGCCGAGTTCGGACTCGGCAAGATCCAGCCAGCTGCCGTGTTTCGGCGTGTAGTGCCATTCGAAGCGCTCGACCAGGCGCCGGGCTTCGGCGGCCGGGAACGCCTCATAGAGGGAAGCTTTGCTGTGGATGTCGAGGTTGTCCTGGATCAGGACAATGACCTTGGCGCTGGCGAAGTGAGTATCGGCGAGGTCTTTGAGGACATGGGCATAATCCACGGCGGTGTGGCGGTCTGTGACCTTGACGTGACGCCAGCCTTCGAGCGGGGCGAACATCATGAAGAGGTTGGCGGTGCCGTTGCGCTCGTACTCGTAGTCGCAACGGGCCGGGCGGCCCGGTTTCATCGGGATCGGCACGCGTGTCTCGGCAATGAGTTGCTTTGAGGTCTCATCCAGGCAAACCAGCGGTCGATTAGGATCGCGCGGTCGCGTGTAGACGGCCAGCACGTCTTCCATCGCGGCCACGAACGCGCTGTTGGCTTTGGGCGGAATGACCCATTGTTCGCGGCGATGGGGCTTGAGAGTGTTTTTTTAAAACCCGACCGATCGTGCTGTCGCTGGCGCGATCAACGATGCTGAGTTCCACCACCTTGCGTTCCAGCAACCGCAAGGTCCAGCGTGCCCGTCCCTTGGGCGGTTTGGAGCACGCCAGGGCAATCAGCTTGGCTTCCTTCTCGCCATCAAAAATCGGCGCAACTGCCGGCGTCGCACGTTGCTTGCGGCTCAACACCGCCGCAAGGCCCTCTTCAACCAATTGCTTGCGCACCCGGTAAACCATGGAGGCGCTGGTCTCCATGGCCGCAACGATCTTGCTGTCGCTCCAGCCATCGCCGGCTTCCGAGATATCCGCCTTCAACAAAATCCGCGCCTTCAGCAGCCGCCGCGCGGGGTTTTTCCCTTTTTGAATCAACGCTTCCAACTGCTCGCGTTCTTCCGCGCTCAACCGCACAACATATCTCTTCACAGATTTCTCGCGCCTCGCCATAGTCCCCTCCGTCGCTCGCACCCAGGACGGAAGCGAATCATCAATTCCTTTCAAATTGGTTGAAGCGACCGACTAGCAGTAAGCTTGGCTTTTGTGCTCGCCGCGCTGATGACGACGGCGGCGCAGGCGCAAAACCCCGTCCCCGTCAAGATCGGCGTGCTCACCGACATGTCGAGCCTTTATGCCGATGATACCGGTCCCGGCTCGGTCGCCGCCGCCAAAATGGCGATCCAGGATTTCAATCCGGATGCCCACGACATGAAGGTCGATCTGGTCATCGCCGACCACCAGAACAAGCCGGACGTTGGCGCCAGCATCGCGCGGCAATGGTACGATGTCGACCATGTCGACATGATCGTCGACGTGCCGAATTCCGCGGTGGCGCTGGCAGTGAGCGACGTCACGCGGGAGAAGAACAAAGTCTTCCTTGTCTCCGGCGCCGCCATCTCCGACCTCACCGGGCCGAAATGCTCGCCCAACACGATCCACTGGGCCTATGACACCTGGATGCTCGCCAACGGCACCGGCAAGTCGGTGGTTCAGACCGGCGGCAAGACCTGGTTCTTCATCACCGCCGATTATGCTTTCGGCCATGCGCTCGAACGCGACACCACGGCGGTTGTCGAGGCCAATGGCGGCAAGGTTGTCGGTCATGTGAACGTTCCGCTCAACAAGCAGGACTTCTCGTCGTACCTGCTGCAGGCGCAGGCGTCGAAAGCGCAAATCATCGGCCTCGCCAATGCCGGCGGCGATACCATCAATTCAATCAAGCAGGGCGCTGAATTCGGCATCATCAAGGGCGGCCAGCATTTCGCCGGGCTCTTGATCTTCATTGCCGACGTGCAGGCGCTTGGCCTGAAGACCGCGCAGGGCCTGATGCTGACCGAGCCGTTTTATTGGGACTTGAACGCCGGCACGCGGACATGGACCAAACGCTGGCAGGTCGCGGAGCCGGGAAAATTCCCAACCACAGTGCAGTCGGGCGTCTACTCGGCGACCTTGCACTACCTGAAGGCGGTCGCCGCGCTCAAAAGCGCCGCCGACGGCAAAGCGGTCGTCGCCAAGATGAAGGCAATCCCGACCGACGATCCGCTGTATGGCAAGGGCATGGTTCGCGCCGACGGCCGCACGATTCACCCGGCTTATCTGTTTCAGGTGAAGTCGCCCGCGGAATCGAAATATCCGGGCGACGACTATATCCTCAAGGCCACCATTCCGGCGGATCAGGCATTCCGGCCGATGAAGGACGATCACTGCCCGATGCTCGGTCAGTGACTTTTTCTGAGTTCTTCCTCCGGACAGGAGAAGGATGGTCCTTGCGACATTACCTCCCCCTTTCACGGGGGAGGTAAATGCTAGAGTGTCTGCATGTTCGAAATTTTCGGCGTCCCGTCACAGGCGTTATTCGCGCAATTGCTGATCGGGCTGATCAACGGCTCGTTCTACGCGCTGTTGAGCCTCGGGCTTGCCGTCATTTTCGGCATGCTCAATATCATCAATTTCACCCACGGCGCGCAGTACATGATGGGCGCGTTTGCCGCCTATATGCTGCTGCAATATCTGGGTCTCAATTATTGGCTGGCGCTGGTCATCGTGCCGATCCTCATCGGTATCACGGGTATCATCATCGAGCGGTTATTGCTTCAGCACGTGCGCAAACTCGATCACCTCTACGGGCTTATTCTCACATTCGGGCTGGCGCTTATCATCGAAGGACTGTTTCGCAATTATTACGGCTCCGCCGGGGAGCCCTATCAGATACCGGCGGCCTTGCAAGGCGGGCATAATCTCGGGTTCATGTTTCTTCCAAACTATCGCGCCTGGGTGATCGTCTTCTCGCTCGCGGTGTGCTTTGCCACCTGGTATGCCATCGAGCGTACGCGGCTCGGCTCCTATCTGCGCGCCGCGACGGAAAATCCGGCGCTCGTTCGCGCCTTCGGCATCAACGTGCCGCGCATGGTGACGCTGACCTACGGCTTCGGCGTCGGGCTTGCGGCGCTGGCCGGCGTCATGGCGGCGCCGATCTACAACGTCTCGCCGCAGATGGGCTCCGACATCATCATCGTGGTGTTCGCGGTCGTGGTGATCGGCGGTATGGGCTCGATCTTGGGCGCCATCGTCACCGGCTTCGCGCTCGGCATCATCGAGGGGTTGACCAAAGTGTTCTTTCCCGAAGCCTCCAGCACGGTGATCTTTGTCATCATGGCCATCGTACTGCTGATACGGCCGGCCGGACTGTTTGGCCGGACCGTGTGATGGCGACGATCGCCGACCATCCGGCGCTCCACGCGCGCCAGGACAATGCGCGCAGCCTGGGAGTGGCTTTCGTCATCATGGTGGTTGTGCTCGCGGTGGCGCCATTTGTGGTCTACCCCGTCTTTCTCATGCAGGCGTTGTGCTTTGCCCTGTTCGCCTGCGCCTTTAATTTGTTGGTCGGCTATGTCGGACTGCTGTCGTTCGGGCATGCTCTGTTCTTCGGCTGGGCGAGCTATCTTTGCGCCCACGCCGCCAAACGCTGGGGGTTTCCGCCGGAGGCGGCGGTGCTGTTTGGCACGGCGAGTGCCGCCGTGCTCGGCATCGTCGCCGGCTTCCTGGCGATACGCCGCCACGGCATTTATTTCGCGATGATCACGTTGGCGCTGGCGCAAATGATGTATTTCGTCGCCGTGCGCGCGCCTTTCACCGGCGGCGAGGACGGCATCCAAGATGTGCCGCGCGGCCGCCTGTTCGGCATATTCGATCTGTCGCATGAAATGACGATGTACGTCTTTGTCCTTGTCACGGTGCTTGCCGGCTTCCTCTTCATCTATCGCGTCATCAACTCTCCGTTCGGGGAAGTTCTCAAGGCGATTCGTGAAAACGAGCCGCGCGCCATCTCACTCGGCTATAAGACCGAGCGATACAAGCTTGTGGCCTTCGTGCTGTCGGCGACTCTGGCGGGCCTCGCCGGGGCATTGAAAGCGCTGGTCTTTCAGCTTGCCTCGCTCACCGACGTGTATTGGACTATGTCGGGCGAAGTCGTGCTGATGACGCTGGTCGGAGGACTCGGCACAGTGTTCGGCCCCGTCGTCGGCGCCTTCCTGATCGTCGCCATGGAGACTTATCTGGCGCAGCTCGGCCAATGGGTGCTGGTGATTCAGGGTGCGATCTTCGTCATCTGCGTGCTGGCCTTTCGCCGCGGCATTGTCGGCGAACTGGCCAGCGCGTTGCGGGTGAAGTTGTGAGACGGGCGCAGATTTCGACTATTGATGAGCATGATCGATTCAGGAGAGCCCCTATCGAGGCGAGGCTTTTTCGGATGTCGTGCTTTACGGAGAGGAGAAGTCCATGAGTGCAGAAGCGCGAGTGAAAGAACTGGGTCTGGTACTTCCGGTGCTGCAAAAACCGGTGGCCAATTATCTGCCTTACCGGCTCGCCGGTAACTTGTTGTTTCTCGCCGGCCAGGGTCCTCGCGACGAGAATGGCGTCTCGCTTACCGGCAAGCTCGGCGCTGAAATCGGCATCGAGGAAGGCTATCGCCGCGCGCGGCTCGTCGGGCTCGGGCTCCTTGCCGCCATGCGCGACGCGCTCGGCACGCTCGACCGCGTCGATTTCGTCGTGAAGCTATTGGGCATGGTCAACGCGGTGCCGAATTTCAATGACTCGCCGAAGGTAATCAATGGCTGCTCCGATCTCTTTGTCGAAGTGTTTGGCGATGCCGGCCGGCATGCCCGCTCCGCGGTGGGCAATGTCATGCTGCCTAATCAGATTTCTGTCGAGATCGAGGGCATTGTGGCCGTCAAACCGTAAAAGCCGCACTTCGGCTGCGCTGGTTGCATGTCCCGCGGCGCCAGCGGGCTTGACTCAGACTTTGGCGGTGGGGCATCGCTGCGCGGGTGCGGAGAAAAATCTCCGCCCGATGTGTTGCCCACAGGTTTCGACAGCGCCGGCCCGGCGTGTCAGCAATGCCGACGGCTCTGCTTCTTCCTCATCCCTTCTGCCATTCACCCCAAGCAAGTGATCATCCATGACGAGCGCCTTGTTTTCGCCCATCCGTCTTGCCGACCTTGAACTTTCCAACCGCATCGTGGTCGCGCCGATGTGCCAGTACAGCGCTGCCGACGGCGTCGCCAGCGATTGGCACATGACCCACCTCGGCATGCTGGCGAATTCCGGCGCCGGATTGCTGGTGGTCGAGGCGACCCATGTGGAGCGCCGCGGTCGCATTACCCACGGCTGCCTTGGCCTTTATTCCGACGCCTGCGAGGCGGCGCTGGAACGCGTTATCAGCCATTGCCGCCGCATCGGCACCGCCAAGCTCGGCATCCAACTCGCCCATGCCGGACGCAAGGCGTCGGCGCAGCGCCCCTGGGAGGGCGGCAAGGCGCTGGCGCCGAACGAGGACGCTTGGCCGACGATTGCGCCCTCGGCGCTGCCCTTCGATCCGGGCTGGCATACGCCAAGCGCCATGGCCGAGGACGACATGGCGCACGTGCGCGCCTCCTTCACGCAGGCGGCGCGGCGGGCCGTGCGGATCGGCTTCGATGCGATCGAACTGCATCTGGCCCACGGTTACCTGTTACACAGCTTCGTCTCGCCGCTCTCCAACAAGCGCAATGACGAATGGGGCGGCTCGCTCGAGGGCCGCATGCGCTTTCCGCTTGAAGTAGCGCGCGCCGTGCGCGCCGTTGTGCCGACCGGCACCCCGCTCGGCGCCCGCATCACCGGCACCGACTGGGTGGAGGGCGGTCTGACCGCGGACGATGCGGTCGCGCAAACCAAGGCGCTCAAAGCGGCCGGGCTCGACTACGTCGATATTTCGTCCGGCAACATCATACCCAATAGCCGGTGGTCGAATGAGCCCGGATTTAACGTGCCGATCGCCGAACGGGTGTGCCGCGAGGCCGGCCTGCCGATACGCGTGGTCGGATTGATCGCCAACGCCATGCAAGCCGAAGCGATCGTTGCCGAGGGCAAGGCCGACATGGTGGCGATGGCGCGGGCATTTCTCGACGATCCGCACTGGGGTTGGCACGCCGCGCAGACGCTGGGCGCAGACGTGGCGCGGCCGCTGCAATATGCACGCGTCGCTCCGGCGCAATGGCCAGGCGCGGCCTTGCGCGGCTGAGCGCCGAAACGGCCGGCATGTCCGATTTGACGTGCTCTCGGGTTTACTGGCGGCGGACGTTGCCGTGCTGCAGCCAGCTGATCGCATCTTCCAATCGGTCGTCGCCCCAGAAGATTTCCTCGCCCACGACGAAGGTCGGCGAACCGAAAACTCCCAATTGCTTGGCCGCCTCCGTCTCGCTCAACAACATATCGTTGGCCTCTTTTGCGCGAGCGAGTGCGAGCACGCGAGCGGGCTCTTGCCCGATATCGCGCAGGCTTGAGGAGAGGTTGGGCTCGCTGCCGGTTTCCTCGCCTTCTTGAAGCCAGCGGCGATAGGCGGCGCGCACGAAGTCGGCGCCCCAGCCCTCGCGCATGCCGACGATGGCGACCAGATTAGCCGTCACCGATTGTTTCGCCGGATAGGGCGCCGGAAGGGTCACGGGCAGCCCGTACATGGCTGCGCGCCGCTCGATATCGCGCCACATGTAATGCGATTTAGCCGGCTTGTCGGCGAATGGGACGTGCTTCATTTCCTGGAGAATAAGCAGGAGATGGAACGGGCGCCAGTCGAATTTTATGCCGTGCGCGCGCTCGATATCCGCCAACCGCATCACGCTCAGATACGAGTACGTGCTGCCCATTGTGAACCAGAAATCGATCTGCCCTTCGGCCATATCGACGCTCCGGATTTGTGCGTTCGCACCCTGTCAGCTTTGAACGTCGAGCCGCATAGGTCAAGATGGCACGACATTCTAGTGGTCTGACTCTAACGTTTGCTTCCCGCGTTTGACAGCGGCGAGCACGCGCTTTGGATCGGCGGTCCATGCGAAGGGCTTGGGATCTGCATTTGTATCGGCGACGAAGCGATTGATGGCGAGTTGGAGGTCAACGACTGATCTGAACACGCCGCGCCGCAGGCGCTGGCGCGTGAGTTTGGCGAAGAATCCTTCGACGGCATTGAGCCAGGATGCTGAGGTCGGGGTGAAGTGGAACATCCAGCGGGGATGCCGCGCCAGCCATTGGCGCACCTTTGGATGCTTGTGGGTCGCATAGTTGTCGACGACGGCGTGGATCGACTTTTCCACGGGGACCTGCGCCTCGATCGTATTGAGGAAGCGGATGAACTCTTGGTGGCGATGGCGCTGCATGTTGCGGCCAATGACAGTGCCATCGAGGATGTTGAGGGCTGCGAACAGCGTGGTGGTACCGTGACGTTTGTAGTCGTACGTCATCGTCCCGGCACGGCCCGGCTTCATCGGCAGCCCCGGCTGGGTACGGTCGAGCGCCTGGATTTGGCTCACATGGGGATTTGCGGGTCAAGATGTTCAGATCAGGATTACATCGTAAATTTCCTTTCGTTGGTCGGTATCCAAGGTCTGAGCCCGTTTGCATGACTCGGCCCGTTTCCGATGCCGCTTCAAACTCACATCCGGTCGCCGCTTTAACGGCCGCACCAATATCCCGCTTGCGTCGGGCGAGGGCTCAGGAGGGCGGGACCATTCTTTTCTTCGGCTTTTTCAAGCCAAGCCAAATTTCGGTCCGCTCACCTGGATCCGCCGGAGCTGATCAGGCCCCGGAAGATTGAAAATGGAACGTTTTTGTTTTCATGCGGCCGTTGTCTCGGCTCCCTCCAAGACAATCCCGGCAGTCACGTATTTCCAGAAGGCGATCAGTAGCTTTCGCGCCAAGGCCACGATCAGCACTTTTCGAACACGGCCACCATTGAGTTGTACGCGATGATGGAACCACAGGGTCAGTATCGAACGGGGCTGATGCCTTATCCACAACCAGGCTAGTTGGATCATCGTTGTTCGTAGCCGCGGGTTGCCGGCTTTGGAGACGCCTTGTTCGTGCGCTACTGATCCGCTCCGCCAGGGCGTCGGCGCTAATCCGGCATAAGAGGCAACCTGCCGTCGGTTGGAAAAGCTTCGGAATAATCCCTCCGACCACAGGACACCGGCGAATTCCGAACCAATCCCCTTCAAACTCTTTAACATTGCTCCTGGCGCTGGCGTGCCTTCGCCCGACGGGCTGAGCATCGCTTCCCGCTCCGTCTCTACGGACTTGATTTGCTCAAGCGTGAGTTCGAGTTCGATCAAGTTCGCGTCCAATCTGTGCCTTCAAATGCTCGGGCAGCGGACGGCCATCACCGGTCCTGAGTTCCTCAAGCCGTGCCCGTCTTTCGCGCAACAAGGGTTCATAATCAGAGACGCCCTGGGCGAAGAGCAGCCCCTTGATCCGATTGACGTGCTGCACCCGCTCCGCTGTCAGGGTTTTGCGCTCGCGACAGATCCGGCGGCGATCCTCCTCGTGCGGCGTCGGTGCTCGAACCATGGCGCACACCCGTGGCTCGCCTCGCTTATACGCCAGCAATGCTCGCACCAGAGCTTCCCCGTCGATTTTGTCAGTCTTCGCCCGCCGGCGCCGGCGCGACGTCGCGATTGAAGCGGGATCAACAACGTGGCTTTCGACCCCTTCGTCCTGTAGCAATCGGTGAATCCAAAAGCCGTCCAAACCCGCCTCCTGAATCACGATGATTGGAACGACCTGCCCCATTCGGACCTGAACCTTATCCTTGAGCTGAGAGATCCGCATCCGCAGTCCAGTGACATCGCCGCTGCGAACCGCATGCTTCGACATCTTTTCTCCGCCGCCCGGTGACAACGATGTAATCAGCCAGGTCGATCGACTGAGTTCCAACGAGACGAAAATCGCACCAAGGTCGGTGCGGATAGCGGTCGGCGCTTGGGGTCGGTCAGTGACAATCTGCATGGTTGCCTCCAGAGTGAGTCGCTCAGCAACCTCACTCTGCCCGAGCGTCGGTTGCTATCCACTCCCCATGGGATCTTTTCTCGTCGACCGAGAGAACCACCGCATGAGCGGGAGGATCGACGTAGAGGCCGACGACATCCGTGAACTTCTCGACAAATTTCGGGTCCGTCGACAGCTTGAACGTGCTGATGCGATGCGGCGCGAGTTGGTGGGCTTCAAGGATACGTTGCACCGAACGCAGGCTCACTCCCGCCGCCTTCGCCAGCATCCGGCCGGTCCAGTGGGTCGCTTCTCCCGGCGGCGGCCCCAGCGTCAGCTCAACCACCCTCTGCACAGTGGTTGTCGAAAGTGGCTGTTTGCCGGGCTTGCGCGTCTTGTCGCGCGTGAGCCCTGCAACGCCCTCCGCCATGAACCGCGCCTGCCATCGCCACACCACGGGCTTCGATTTGCCCGATCGGCGCATGATCTCAGCGGTGCCGCAGCCGTCGGCTGTCGCGAGGACGATATTGGCCCGCCACACGTGCTTTTGCAGCGCGCTGCGATCCGAGATGATCGCCTTAAGCCGATGGCGATCCGCTCGGGTAACGTTCACGACAATTCCTGCTCTCATGATGAGAGCTTGAACTGCTTCGGACCATTTGGGAATCGTCCGAATGAATCAGACCACTAGCGTGGTAACGTCGACGGTACTGCAAAATACCAACGATGAATAATCCGGTTCTGGTCGAAGTTGTGCGCGGGCCGTTGGTCGAGAGCCGCCACCGCGGCGCGGTGGCGGTCGCGGACGCCAATGGCGCGAGCGTCTTTGCCATTGGCGATGTGGCGGCGCCGGTTTTTCCGCGCTCCGCGATCAAGGCGCTGCAGGCTTTGGCGCTCTTGGAATCCGGCGCGGCCGATCGGTATGGCTTCGGCGACGAGGAACTGGCGCTCGCCTGCGCTTCGCACAGCGGCGAGCCACCGCACGTCGAAGGCGTCGCGCGCATGCTGGCGAAGGCCGGTCTCGACGCGTCGGCGCTCGCCTGCGGCGCGCATTGGCCGATGAATCAGTCGGCGGCCTTTGCGCTGGCGAAAACCGGCGCACCCTCGGCGCTGCACAACAATTGCTCCGGCAAGCACGCCGGATTTCTTGTGCCTTGCTTGCGCGCTGGAGGTGGACCATGCCGGCTATTGGCGGCCCGAGCATCTGGTGCAGCAGAAAGTGCGCGACGTGCTCGAAGATTTGACTGGCGCCGCCTTGGGGCCGGATCGTTGCGCGGTCGATGGCTGCTCGGTACCGACCTGGGCGATCCCGCTGCAAAATCTCGCGCACGCTTTCGCTAAATTCGGCTCCGGTCATGGGCTTTCGCGCAAACGCGCCGCCGCTGCCGCGCGCCTGCGCGCCGCCTGCGTCGTAAAACCGTGGTATGTCGCCGGTACTGGCCGCTTTTGCACTGAGATCATGAAGCTCTTTGGGACGCGCGTCTTTGTAAAAACTGGCGCGGAGGGCGTGTTTTGCGGCGCGCTGCCGGGGCAGGGGCTCGGCATCGCCATCAAATGCGATGACGGCGCCGGCCGTGCGGCGGAAACCGTCATGGCGGCGATCATCGCGCGGTTTCTTCCGCTCGAACCCGCCGAGCGTGCCGCGCTGGCGCGGTTCCTACGCCCAAGCCTGCGCAACTGGAATGGCTTCGAGGTCGGTGTGCTACGGGTGACCGACGCGTTCGTGTAGTCCATTTTGTGCGCTCCATACGGGGTTAGATTTTTTAGCGCACCCGATTGCCGTTGATCGTCAGCTGCGCGAAGCGCGCGGCGCCGTCTTTGGACAGATCGCCGGTCACCGGCTTCTTCCATTCCATGCCGACGATGGCGCCGCGGCGCGCGCCGCTGATGAGGTTGTCGGCGATCAGGCTCGTGCCGGCGCCCGGCGCGACCGAAACGGTGATGCCGTAATCGGCGCCGCGCACCATGTTGGAGCTGATGGCGACGTCGCGCAGATAAGGTCCGGCGCCGGCGGCGATGCCCGCATGCGCGGCGTTCTCCACCACATTGCCGCTCACCAGCGTGTCGGCCTCGATCCCGATGCCGATGCCGAAATCGTCATTCGGGATCGGTGCCGGCGGGGCGATCGCGCGACGACATTGCGGATGAGGTTGCCCTGCACGACGGCGAGCCTGCCGCCCTGGTTGAAATTGGTGACCGAGACGCCGATGGCGGCGCCGTCGACGATGTTGTTGGCGATCACGGCGCCCTCGAAGCCGAATTCGGCGTAAAGCGCGACTTCGCCGAAGCCGGTGCAGGTATTGCCGAGAATTTGCAGATTAGACGCGGCGTTGCCGCGCACCGCCGAGAACGCGGCGTTGCGGATGCGGTTGCCGCGCACGATGACATTGTTGGCGCGGAATACGTTAATGGCGTTGCCGTACTGGCCGGAGCCGCCGGACTTGTTGGTGATCGTTCTCGATGCGGTTGTCGATGACGAGCGTGCCGTCGTCGCCGGGCGCGCTGCGCCAGACCAGGATGCCGTTATTGCCGGCGGAGCGCACGTGATTGCCGCTGAAATCTTCAGCGCCCGCGCGTCGAGCGAGAAGATGGCGGCGTCGGCGGCGCTGATCGTATTGCCGGTAACTTCGCCTTCGAGCCGCTTGCAGCGCGATGCCGTTGCCGCCGGCATTGACGATCTCGCAATCGGCGATGCGCACGGCGCGCGCCTGCGCGAGATGGATCAGGCCGCGCTGCTGCGGCAGCGGAATGTTGCCGCCGTCGAGGATGAGGCCGCAGATGCTGATGTGGTCGCCGCCGATGGCGACATCATGACTTGGCGCCGGCCGACATGACGATGCGCGTCGCTCCCGCTGGCGCCGGCGATCGCCGCATGCGGCGGCAATTGAGGCCGCCGGCGCGATACACTCCGGGGGCGAGCCGCAGCACGGCGCGCGCGGCGGCGGCGGAATCGATGGCGCGCTGCAAGGCCTTCGACTGATCGTCAGCCGCGCCAGGCCGCAGAGCCGAACGCGCTGCCCTCGACGCTGGCGCGCGCTGGTTCGGCATGGGTTACGCCGCGGCGATGCGCATGAGCGCCGGCGTCGCGGCATTGGCGATGCCCGCGGCACCGGCGAGCGCGGCAAACAGGCGGCGGCGATCGAATTTCATCGCGGGACTCTCGGGCCGATGATTACGAGCTTGCGCCCATCAAATGGTGTGCCATCAGCCTGTCCCGCGCCGGCACAGGCGGCGTATTCGCCGCTATCGTTAATGCCTGCTTGCCGCCACCAGCGCGATCAGCAGCCGCTCGGCGGCAGCGACGCAATTGGGCGAGCGACGGCGGACGGTGTTTGTTCCGTTTGCCGGCCGGCGGCGCGGACGGATTGCCGGACTGACCGCCGGAATATGCACGAACGCAACAGCGGTCCTCCGCTGTTCGCTCGTTCCAACGCGCGCCAATAGACGTAATTGCACAGATAACGTCCGGCATCGCGCGACGTCTCACCGGCAACTTGGGTCTGCCCGCATCGCGCCAACGAGCCGCATGAAGGGCGCGTGGCCGTATCGCGCGTCCGGTCCGCCGGGCTCGATGACGGGATCTGTCGGGCGGTGTCCGCTCGCATCGGGAAACAGAACCGAGACGGCATTGCGCGCACGCGTCTCGATGCAGATGTGCCGCCGGCGCGCGGCGAGGCCGAACATCAGCACGATCGTCCGGCTTGTCCGCGAACAGCTTCGGCAGATCGCGATCGACCGCCGCGTAGTTCGTGGCAAACACGTGCGCATGGCGCTCGAGCCCGGCGAGAGCCGGCCGCCGCCTGCGGGCCAGTGCTTTGCGCCAGAGCCGCCGCTCGGATTAAACGGCGCGCCGGGGAAATGGGCCGAAGCCGGCAAGAACGACGCGCATCGGTCAAAGCTTCAGCATTGCGGCGATCTCCTCGACGGCTGCGGCCGGCGCAGTGCGTGCCCGCGGCAACGTCGGCCTCGATCCGCGACAGCGCCGCCTTGATCGCACGATCGGATCGCAACGGCGCGAACAGCCGCTCTTCGAGCATGGTCCACATCCATTTCACCTGCTGCGCGCCGCGGCGCGCCGCTAGCTCGCCCGACGCCGTCAGCCGTTCGCGATGATCGAGAATTTTGCTCCACAGCTCCTCGATGCCGTCTCCGGTGAGCGCCGAACAGGTGATGACCGGCGGCGACCAGTTCGGCGAGGCGCTGGTCAGGATATGCAGCGCCGCGCCGTATTCGGCGGCCGCAGCCTTGGCGCGGGCGAGATTGTCGCCGTCGGCCTTGTTGACCGCGATCATGTCGGCGAGTTCGACCACGCCTTTCTTGAGCGCCTGCAATTCGTCGCCGGCGCCCGGCAGCACCAGCACGAGAAAAAAGTCGGTCATGTCGGCGACCGCGAGCTCCGACTGGCCGACGCCGACGGTTTCAACCAGCACCACGTCGTAGCCGGCGGCCTCGCACAACAGCATGGTCTCGCGCGTCTTCGCGGCGACGCCGCCGAGCGTGCCGGAGGACGGCGACGGGCGGATGAACGCGTTGGCATCGTTGGCGAGCCGCGCCATGCGCGTCTTGTCGGCCAGGATCGATCCGCCGGTGCGGCGCGAGGAGGGATCGACCGCCAGCACCGCGACCTTGCGGCCCTGGCTCGTGAGCATCGAACCGAGCGCGTCGATCAACGTCGACTTGCCGACGCCGGGCGCGCCGGTGATGCCGACGCGCACCGCCTTGCCGGTGCCGGCAACAGCGTCTTGCGTGAGCGCCGCGGCGGCGCGGCGGTGATCGGCGCGCTTGCTCTCCATGAGCGTGATCGCCCGCGACAACATGGTGCGGTCGCCGGCGCGGATCGCGTGGGCGAGGCGCTCGACATCGTGCGGCGGAGAGAGCGTGGCCATACCGTGTCATCGGTGAGGACGCCGCGTCCGTCAAGGCGCCGGCATTGCGCGCGGGTGCACCGATCACGCCGGAATTTAAGCGCTCGCACGCGCCCGATGCGGCCAAAATTGTTCGCCGAATGACCCCGATATCGTCGAATTGAGGCCGCATCGCCGGGCTGTCATCGCGCCGTCGCCACGACGCGGCGAGAGGGCGTCGCTTGTCCATCCTCAAGCCAAGGGAGACGACGATGAACTGGGATCGGATTGCAGCTCGATTGGATGCATTTTAAGGACAAGGTCCGCGACAATTGGGTCAAGCTGACCGACGAGGATATCACCCGCATCGGCGGCCGCCGCGAGCAATTGATCGGCCGCCTGCAGGCGCGCTACGGCTTCGCCAAGGCGGAAGCCGAGCGCGAAGTCGAAGCGTGGATGCGCTCGCAGAAACGCGCCGCGTGAACAGCCAGCGGCCTAGCGCGTCTCACTCCGGCAGCGGAATGAACTCGACGGTGTCGCCGGGCACGATGGCGAAGCGCCCGGCCTTCCAGTCGGCCTTGGCGGCGTCGATGCGCTCCTTGCGCGAGGAGACGAAATTCCACCAGATGTGGCGCGGCCCGTCCATCGCCGCGCCGCCGACTACGACGATATGGGCGTCGCCGGTTGCGTGCACGGAAATGCGGTCGCCCGGCCGCAGCACCAGAAGCTGTTCCGGGCCGTGTTGCTCGCCGCCGATCTCGATCTTGCCCGCGATCACATAGACGGCGCGTTCCTCATGCTCGGCATCGAGCGGCAGCGCGGTGCCGGCCTTCAGCCGCGCCTCGGCAAACAGCGTGTCCCATGTGGTCGCGACCGGCGAACGCAGGCCGTGCAGCGTGCCGGCGACGACGCGCAACGCTCATGCCGTCCTCGCGCAGTTCGGGAATGTCGGCCGCAGCCGGTATGGGCGAAGGCCGGCGCCATCTCTTCATCGTTCAGCGGCAGAGCGACCCATAATTGCAGGCCGTGCAGCGGCTCGCCGCCGCCGCGGTGCTCGGCAGCGGTGCGCTCCGAATGCACGATGCCGCGCCCGGCGGTCATCCAGTTCACCGCGCCGGGCCGGATCGGCATGGCGGTGCCGAGACTGTCGCGATGCACGATCTCGCCGTCGAACAGATAGGTGACGGTGGCGAGCCCGATATGCGGGTGCGGCCGCACGTCGACGCCGTCGCCGGCCTTGAACATCGGCCGGCCCGAAATGATCGAAGAAGATGAAGGGGCCGACCATGCGCGATTGCGCCGGACGGCAGCGCGCGATGCACCTGGAAGCCGCCGAGATCGACCGAGCGCGGCACGATCACCTGCGCGACCGCGTCGCTCGTTGCGCGCATCGCCGGGGACGGGGTCTTTGGCGGGGAAGAAGCTCATGGCTGCCCGCGCCTTGTCATGCTCCGCGCAGGCGGAGCTCAGAGGAATCACTGACGTCGAGATGGTGGGCCGATATTGCTTCTACAAGCGTTATTGAGCACGGGCGCGAAAGCTTCACCGCTTCCGGGCTTGCGGCATGCGTGTCATGCCGCCTGAATGTGCTTTGCACGCCTCGCGCGCCGTCGGGGCGCCAGTCTCGACACACGGGGGAGACCAGCATGCGATCATTGTTTGTTGCAGCCATACTATTATGGAGTGTCGCGACCGCCTTCGCTGCCGATCCGCTTGGCGCATACGATGTCCAGGGCACCTCACCGGACGGTTCCAAGTACACCGGCACCGCTACCGTCACCAAAACCGGGCAGACCTACAAGGTAATTTGGGTGATCGGCAGCGACACCTATACCGGCACCGCGATCGGCGACAAGGATTTCATGGCGATTTCCTATGTCTCCGGCAACGATACCGGATTGGCGCTGTATGGCGCGGATGGTGGCAACTGGAAGGGGGTCTGGACCTACGCTGGCGGTACTACGATGGGAACGGAGCTCTGGAAACGCCAATAAGTTGCAAGTGCTGCAGCTATGCCGTTGACGTTTTGCGCAGCGGCAGGCCTCGCAGCCATTTGCAGAATGCAGATACGAAGTAGCGGCTCTACCGCCGCGGCTTACCAGCTTTCGCCACCGTCTCGGCGATGAAGCGCGGCAGCGCGAACGCGGCGGCGTGAACTTCCGGCGTCCAGTATTTGGTCGAAAAGCTGCCGGCCTTGCGGTAGCGCGCGGCGATCGCTTTGACCGGAGATTGCCGCAGCTTCTTGTTGTCGGTCGCCCAGCCCATGGCCATGTGGCCGCCGATATAGGTCGGGATGGCGGCGACGTAACAGGCGCCGTCGGCGAAGAGCTTGCGGAATTTCGCCACGCTGGAAATGAGCTCGGCCGGTTGAAAGATCGGCACGCCGTTCTGCGTCACCATCACGCCGCCCTTGTTCATGCAGCGTTTGCAGGCGGCGTAGAATTTCTGGCTGAACAGCACTTTACCGGGCCCCTGCGGATCGGTGGAATCGACGATGATGACGTCGAAGCGCCGGTCGGTGCGGGCGACGTACTTCATGCCGTCGTCGATGACGCTCTCGAAGCGCTTGTCGGCGAAGACCGGCTTGGTGAATTCGGGAAAGTGCTCCTTGGAAAACTCGACCACCGCCGGATCGATCTCCACCTGGGTGAGGCGCTTGACGGTTTTGTGCTTGAGCACCTCCTCGGCGATGCCGCAATCGCCGCCGCCGATGATGAGCACCTCGCGGGCGTTGCCATGGGCAAATAGCGGCACATGCGACATCATCTCCTGGTAGATGAATTCGTCCTTCTTGGTGATCTGGGTGGCGCCGTCGAGCATGAGCATCTTGCCGAAGAACGGCTGCTCGAACAGCACCAGATGCTGGTGCTCGGTCTGCATCTCGTAGAGCACCTTGTCGACCTTGAACGTCATGCGGAAGCCGAGCTCATCGAACAGCGTCTCGGCAATCCAGCGTTCTTCCGCCATGGCAGCACCTCCGGCTCTCCGATAGAGAAGCGGCCGGGACCCGGCCCGGCCGCTCGCTGAAACTCGTAATGAATTCGAATGATTCCCCGGCCTAGGCCGGCTGGTCAGGCGTCTTTGCCGCGAAGGATTTCATCGACGCCGACGCGCTTTGCGGAGAATGCCTCGCGCAGCACCGGGATGCAGGCATCCGGATCGGCCGAGCCGCACATGAACACGTCGAGCGCGGCATAGCCGGCTTCCGGCCAGGTGTGGATAGAGATGTGGCTCTCCGCCAGCACCGCCACGCCGGACACGCCGCTCGGCTGGAAGTGATGCAGGTGGATGTGCAGCAGCGTCGCGCGCGCGGCAGCGACGCAGCGCCGCAGCGTCGCCTCGATATGCTCGATGTCATCAAGCCGTTCGGCGCCGTGCAGATCGACGATCAGATGCACACCGGCGCAGCGCACGCCGTTGCGAACGGCGAAATGGTCATTGCGCTCGTCCTGAGGATCTGCCGCGGGCGCCAGCGCGGCGACCTTCAGCTTGGTCTTCCTGTCTTCCTTTCGGGCGGTACCTGGGATCCCCAAGCCCTTCACCGATCGCAAGAGGGCGTGTTGGCTCATGCCGTCCTCCCCAACCTGAGTGATGATGAACCCGAGATGCCGGCAAGCCGGCGCCGCGGAAAGCGAATGCCGCCCGATCGAGCCCACACGGACCGATCAACAGCGGCAAATTCCCCACATAAATGCTAACAGCGGGGAGTCAAGCGGATTCTGCGAGAAAAACATTTAAAGCTTCGTCTCGTTCCTCGGTTTGTTGTGCGCAAGGATTCGTCATGGGCGCCAGCGGCGGTTACGCCGACTTGCCGAAGGCGCGCTTGCCGGTAAGCTTCGCAACCGGCCGACGCGCCAACAAAAAGTGGAGAAGCAGGGATGAGCGCCACGTTTGCAGCAACGACCGCGACACCACAGAAACCCCTGCGTCATGGGCTTTTCCGCGCCTGCGCCTGCTGTCGTCCAGCTCAGCGCGCCGACAAGTCCGGCGCGCCGCAACTTTCTTGCCGGCGGCATCGCTGCGCTCGGTCTCGGCGCATCGGTCTCAGCGCCGACTAACGGCTGCCGCCCAAGCGCCGGCAGCGAAGGCGCGCATCGACGTGCATCATCACTACGTGCCGCCGGTTCATGCCGAGGCGATGGCGAAACACGGCGGCAGCCCGCCCAAATGGACGCTGCAATCGTCCTTTGCCGATATGGAGAAGGCCGGCGTGACCACCGCCGTGCTGTCGCTGGTGCCGCCCGGCGTATGGTTCGGCGATGTCGAGGAGGGACGCTCGCTTGCGCGCGCCTGCAACGAGTATGGGGCGCAGCTGCGCAACGACAATCCTGGCCGCTTCGGCCTGTTCGCCGCCATCCCGCTGCCCGATGCCGAAGGCAGCCTGCGCGAGATCGAATATGCGCTCGACGTGCTCAAGGCCGACGGCATCGGCCTATTCACCAGCTACGGCGAAAAATACCTCGGCGATCCGACCTTCGTGCCGGTGTTCGAAGAGCTCAATCGGCGCAAGGCGGTGGTCTATACCCACCCGCTCAATCCGGCCTGCTGCACCCATTTGGCCGACGGCGTGGGCCCGAGTTCGATCGAGTTTGCCACCGACACCACGCGCACGATCGCGAGCCTGATCTTCGGCAAAGGCGGGACCGCTTTCCGCTGCCCCGACGTCAAATTCATCTGGTCGCATAGCGGCGGCACGCTGCCGTTCCTGATCGGCCGCTTCATTCGCGAGCAGGTGGTGCGCAAGGATCCGCGCATGCCGGACGGACCGGTGCCGATCGTGCGCAAATACTTCTACGAGATCGCCCAGGGCAACGAGCCGGGTCAGTTCGCGGCGCTGTTGAAGAATGGTGCCGGTTTCGCAGCTCATGTTCGGCTCGGACTTTCCCTATCGTGAAGCCATCGAGGCGGCGAAGGGCTTGGATGCATACCGCCTGTCGCGCCGCCGATCGCGCCTCGATCGATCGCGAAACCGCACTCCGGCTGCTGCCGCAGCTTGGCCGGCTGAACAGCCGCTCAGACGTTGGCGTAGCATTACCAATTGTTCACTCCATATTTTCGCCAACGCGATGCTGTAAAATGCGGTCACATTGTCCTGACTGGTAAGGCATTCGCCACAATCCGCCGGATCGCGGATCGACGGTATCGGAGAGGGGAAGGGAGAATGGACATGCAAACCCTGGGTGCGGGGACTTTTGCGGGAGCATTGCTGGCGCTCGCCGCGTTGCTGCCGGCGGGGCCTGCGGCGGCGCAAGACGCGATCGGCGCCCGGTCGGCGGCGCTATCGTCGGCGGCGCGCTTGGCGGAATTATCGGCGGCGCCTTGGGACGCGGCCCCGGCGCGGTCGCCGGCGCTATCATCGGCGGCACGACCGGCGCGGTCGTCGCCTCGGAAGCGCAGCCGCGGCCGGGCGGTTATTACTGGTATCGCGGCGCCTGCTATTACCGCTATCCGAACGGCGCCTGGTCGCCGCCGCTCAACCCGAGCTATTGCGGCTATTGAATTTCTGCGCTCAGCGCAGAATGCAGTAACGCCCTGCTTCCCGCGATACCGCAGCCGGGAATATATTCAGCCATTGACGGCGACAGCCGGTGTGACCATCGGCTCCGCCGGCTTTTTCACGCGCGTGCGGAAGAAGCCGAGCACGCGGCGCGCGGTATCGGGCTGCAATCGGTTGAAGCTCGCCAGCGCCTGGTCGAGGTCGTTGGCCGACATGCCGCGGTCGGCGGCACGCAGAAGCAGGATGGCCTTGGTCGTGGTCGAGGACAGGCCCGCGACCTTGGCGAGGATGAGCACGATCTCGGCGCCGGGATCGAGCAGCGCCCGCTCGACCACGTCGATCGGCGTATCGCACAAAAGCGACAGCGCGATCGCGGTTTCCTCGAATTTGCGGTCGCGCGCGTATTGATAGATCTCGGCCTCGCCGATGCGGCGGATGCGGTTCTGCCGCTCCACCGCCGCCTGCGCGGCGGCGAAATCCGGCGAGGAATTGCGGGCGTCGTTGCGGATGCCGCCGACGACTTCGGCGACGACGCCTTCGACGGCGGCGGCGGCCAGCGGATTTTCCGCGGCGAGGCGCGTGCGCACCGCGCTTGAGGCCTTCTCCAGCAGCATGAGAAAATGCGGCCGCGGAATGTCGGGCCGCCTGCCGACCTCGGTCGCCAGCGCGTCGTCGCCGGTCGATCGCTTGACCAGCATGCGGAAGCCGGCATCGGAGAAGCGGGCGCCGGTGTTCTTGACCACCGATTGCACGACGTCGCGGTCGCCGCGTTCGACCAGCACGTCGGTCACCGCTTCGCTCAGCGATCTTGCGCTGCGCGATGGCGGCCAGATGCCGCTGGCTCTTGCTCGCGGCGTTGGCGAGAAGTTCGCGCTCGCCGATGCCGTTCCGATTGGCTGAGCACCGGCTGCGCAACCTCGATGTCGTCGTCGAAGGCGAGCATGTTGGATGACGTTCTTCGGGGCGTTGCCGATCGGCGCCAGCCGGTGCGCCAGCTTGGCGCGCGCCTTGGCCTCGATGGTGTTGACGAGCCGCACCATGACGTCGTCGAACACGCCGATCTGATCTTCGGAAAAACGCGGCGCGCCGCCGACGAACAGATCGGTGATGCGGGTGAGCATCTCGATCCGGCGCGTATTGGTGCCGGAGGCAAGCGCAGCCTCGAGCTCGTCGAGCAGGGGGAGGGTGCGCATAGAGCTTCTGAACGCCACGCCATTGAACTAACAATGAGAATGCCGCCGGAACGGTGAACAAAGCCTTGCCGGCGGCGCATGCGGGACGCTGTGCCGCAGGTTAAAGAAAGGTAAAGGCTGCGGCCAAGGCGGCATTTCGCACTGCAGAACCTTAGCGCCGGCCGATGGCTCCCATGCGGGCATAGACGTCGGCGGGGACGCGATAATCGCGGATCACCGGCCGCGGGTCGCGCAGGCCGCAGGCCTCGCGCTGGACAATGAAACACCACAGCGCCTCGCTCGCATCCTGCACCAGTCGGGCCGGCGTTGCGCGCTCTCCATCCTTGCCCGATTGCGGGGGCGGGCAGGGAGCCTGCGTGCGGGCGCTGTCATGATCGGCCAGTGCGGCGAGCGCCGCTTCGAGTGCGCGGCCGAGCCGGCCGAGCGCGCTCGCCTGCTCCTGCGCGATCTCGTAGTCGAGCGCGACCGACCTGCGTCGTGCATGAACTGCCTTGTGGCGGACGCAACGTCATGGGAAGCGGCTTCCAATTCTCGTCGGCGAGTTCAGCGCTCCCAAGTTACCACCGCAGACCCCGGCTTCGCGGTCGAGGTCGCGGCGCGGACCGGGCTTTAAGTCCGTGCCGCGCCAGCACGTCCTCCGGCGTCGCATTCGGCCCAACCTCGTAAAGACCGGCCGCCCGCCGGGAATATGTGCGTCGGCGGCGCGCGAGAGATGGAATGCGTCGTAAAGCGGCAGAAACATGCTGAAGACTTCGGTTCCGCCGATCACCGCGATCGCCGCCGATCCGCCGCGCCGAGCGCTTCGACGGCCTTTTCCAGCGGGATGCCGGCCGGATTCCACAACAGCGAATTGGGGTGCGCCGGATCGGGCGCAAGAGCGGCGATCTGGCGCGTCAGCATCAGGCGCTTGCGTCTGCGCCGCACGCGGGCCTCCCTCGTACGAATGGCGGCCATGCACCACGACAGCCGCCCGATCGAGCGCGGCTTGGAAAAATTCCTGGTCGGCGTCGTTGCGGATCGCCGCGGGCATTTCACCCTTGGCGTTGGCAATCATTCCGTCGCTGGAGACGATGACATAGCCCTCGACGCGGCGCAAAATAGATCCCTCTATTGATGGGAAGGTTGCGTCGGACTGAGCCCCGCTGGCAGCAATATCGTCATGGCGAGCGCGAGCACCGCAAGCACGCCGGCGATGACGTAGACTTCGTGCAACGAGCCGGCGATCGCGGCGCTCAGACGCGCAACCGTCTCGGCGTTGAGGTTCGCACGCCGTGCCGGTTCAAGCAATTTTCCAATCGCGTCGCCAGCTCCCGGCGCAAGGCGGGCAACGCCCAAATTGAGGATAGCGCCGCCAAGCGCGGCGCCGAGCGACTGGCCAATGGTGCGCAAGAATAGAAACGAGGAGGTGGCGACTCCACGTTCGTTCCAGCCGACACTGCCTTGCATAGCCAAGAGGAATGTCTGGTTGCAGAATCCCATCCCAAGCCCGATCAGCAGAGTCGCCGGTAACAGCCACAGGAAAGGACTGTCGCGATTGAGCGCGATCAGGAAGGATGTGCCGCCGATCAAAAACATCGCGCCGACGAGCCCGGTGGTTCGGTAGGATGTCATGACCATGATCCGGCCGGCAATGACAGCGCCGCAACTCCACGACACCGACTGACTGGCGACGGCGAATGCGGCAAATGTCGCGCTGCGTCCCATGACAGCCTCAACGTAAGTCGGCAGGAAGGCGACGACGCACATCAACAGCATACCGACAGCGAGGCCGCCGAAGTTACTGCCGGCCATGATGCGCCTGCGCCAGAGCTTGAACGGCAAGATAGGCTCACGAGTGCGCCGTTCCTCTATCGCCAACAGCACGAAGGCAAAGATGCCCGTGCCGAGCAACGCTGCCGAGACGGCTGCATTCAGATACTGCGCCTGAATCGCCGGCACCAGAAGGGCGCCGATACCGAGCATCAGCAACGCCGCGCCAAGAAAATCGATCTGGTGGTTTCGCGGTTCGATGTGCTCGTCGAGACAGCGCATGAGAATAGCCATCGCCACGACACCGATCGGCAGGTTGATCCAGAACACGAATGACCAATGCAAATGCTGGACGATGAGCGCGCCGAGTACAGGTCCGGTGATCGCTGCTAATCCCCAGACGCTGGAAAGCCAGCCTTGAACGCGCGCGCGCTCGGCGGCTGGATAGATGTCGCCGACAATTGTCGTCGCCATCGATTGTATCGAGCCCGCGCCCAGCCCTTGAAAGATCCGGAACACAACCAGCGCCACCATGCCCCAGTCGAGCGCCGGATTGAGGCCGAAAGAGTTGAATACCCAGGTGAAACCACATGCCGTCGAGCCGACGAGAAAGATCGTCGCGCCGATAAAAAACATCCGTTTGCGGCCGTACAAATCGGCAAGCCGACCGTAAACCGGGGTCGAAACCGCCTGCGCCAGCAGATAGGCGGCGAACACCCAGCTAAACAGCGCAAAGCCGCCCAAATCGCTGACGATGGTGGGCATGGCGGTAGCGACGATCGTCGCTTCCACGGCGGCCATGAAAATGGCCATCATGCAGGCGGCGGTTATGGCGCGCCGGCGCGCAACGATTTCGGCCGTATGGGGCGGTGAAATTGTGGACAAGACTGATTCCACGGAAGTTTCGCCTTATACTGCGCCGGCGATGGAGCCCACAATGTCCGAACCGGCAAGTCTGATCATGCTGCAATTTTTGACTTGGGTCGCGGATCGCCCGCGCACCTACCCCGAGCAGGCGGTGGAAGCCTGGCACAGCCTGCCCGCACTTTCGGTGTGGGAGGATGCGGTCGTCGACGGATTTGTCCGCACCGAGAATGACGGCAGCCGCGCGATCGCGCTGACGCCGCGCGGCCGCGCCGTGCTGGAACAATGCGCAGTCAGTTGATTGATTTCGTCGCGCTTAGGTGAGCGGCTTGCCCGGCTGCGGCGGGATGTCGAAGACGTTGAGCACGAAACCGATCATGCCGTAGAAACCGGCGCAGGTGACCGCCTCGATGACGCCGTCGAGGCCGAAGGCGGCTTTGGCGCGCTCGAAGGTCGCCGCGCTGACGGTCTTGTTGGCAAGCAGTTCGGTGACGAAATCGTAGATCAGCCGCTCGTCCTCGCGCTTGAAGTCCGGCCGCTTGCGCGCGCGAATGGCGTCGATCACGTCCTGCGTCAATCCGTACTCCAGAGCGTGCGGCTCGTGCACCGACCAGGCATATTGGGCGGTCGCGTCGCGGACCACCAAGCAGGATGATCAATTCGATCAGGCGCCGGCCGAGCTTCGGATTCTTGCGGTAATAGTTGACCAGATGGTCGGCCGGCTCGGCGATGTCGGGCGTGTGGATCAAGACCGCGAACGGCCCGGTGAGATTTTTGCGCGGCCGCGAGCGCAAGAAATCGTCGTGCAATTGCTGCTGGCGCGGCGAGAGATTTTCTCTTTTGACGTCGTTCGATGCGCGCCATGCGGCTCCTTCTCCTCGTCTGTTTAGCGCAATTCGGCCGAGCCGTCGCCGCGCACCGCCGCCACGTAGCGGGCGATCGAGCGTTTGACGATGTCCTTGCCGTTCGTGCGGAATGGTGCGGTCGAACCAGGCGCCGTGGATGGCGTCGAAGGCATAGGGCTCGAGCATGGCGCCGATGCGCTCGACCGCGGGCGCCGAGAGCGGAATCATGTTCGGGTAGCTGCGCATGAAGGTGACGAACTTGCGGTCGGGAATCACCTGCACGATGTCGCCGGACAGAAGCGCGCCGCGCCGCCGCGCGCCTTGCGCCCAATGCAGCACCGTGCCGCCGGCGAAATGGCCGCCGCAGCGGATGAGCGTCACGCCGCGCGCGAGCGAAAGCGTATCGCCGTCCCAGAACTTGATCGACGGGTCGGGCCGCATCACCCATTCGCGGTCGGCGGCGTGCAGATGAATGGGCGCGTCGAACGCATGCGCCCATTCGACCATCGACGAATAATAATGCGGATGCGAGATGGCGATGCCGATGAGGCCGCCGAGCCCCTTGACGATGGCGATCGTGGCCTCGTCGAGGAGCGAGATGCAGTCCCACAGCACGTTGCCTTCTTCGGTCATCACCAGCAGCGCGCGCTGGCCGATGGCGAAGGCGGGCACCGTGCCGATGCCGATGAGGCCCGGCTCGTGCTGGCGGAAAGTGTTGCAGTAGCGGCGCGCCAGCGCCTCGTGCGTGGTCCACGCTTGGCCCGAGGGCGGCACGAACTGGCGCGGTTCATCGCAGATCGGGCACCGCTCTGGCTCCTTCGCTGAAGGAGAAAATTGCGTGCCGCAGGTGACGCAGATGTAGGCGGGCATGACCCGTCACTACACGGAAAAGCGCGGCGCTGAGAGCGCCGCGCTCGATTTAAGATTGCAGTTCGCCTCAGCTCAGTACGCCGTATTTCTTGAACCAGCGGATCAATTGGTTCCAGGCATCCTCCGCCGCGTCCTTGCGATAGCTCGGGCGATAGTCGGCGTGGAAGCCGTGCGGCGCGCCGGAATAGACGATGAACTCAAACGTCTTGCCGGCGGCTTTGAGCTTCTCTTCCATCTGCGCGACTTGATCGAGCTTGATGCCGGCGTCGTCGGCGCCGTAGAGGCCGAGCACCGGCTCCTTGACCTCCGCTGCGAGTTCGATCGAGCTCTTCGGCGCGGCGGGGCTGGTGTCGACAAGCGTGCCGTAGAATGCGACGCCGGCTTTGAGATCGGGATTGTGGGTCGAGTAGTGCCAGACCGTGCGGCCGCCGCGGCAGAAGCCCATGATGCCGAGCCGGTTGCCGTCACCGTGCTGCGATTTCGCCCAAGCCACCGTGGCGTCCAGATCGGAGAAAAGCTCGGTGTCGGTCTTGGAATTCACGTAGGGAAACAGCTTCGGTATTTCGGTGATCTTGGTCAGGTCGACGCCGTTTTTTTCCATGCGGAAATAATAATTGGGGGCGATCGCGAAGGCGCCGAGATGCCCGAGCCGGCGCGTCACGTCCTTGATGTATTCGTGCAGGCCAAAAATCTCCATGCTGACAAGGATGATCGGCGGATTCTGCACGCCGGCGGGCCGGGCGTAGTAGACCGGCATTTCGCCGTCGGAGACCTTGACGTTGGCCATGCCCGCATCGAGCCCTTTGGTGTCGGTGTGGATGGCGTCGGCGCGCACCGGACCGGCGGCGAGCGTGTAGCCTGCGGCCGCCGCGGCCGAACTCGTCATGAAGAAGCCGCGCCGCGACAACGGCGGCATGACCTTGGATAGGCCGACGATGTCCGATGGCAGCCGTTGCATGTTCATGTGTATCCTCCCGTTGAAAGGCGGCCTTAAGGGCCGTTGCTGATGCTAGTCAGGATAGTATGTCGCGTGAATGTCGTATAGCCGCGCGCAGGCAGATTACGGGGAGGCAGTCATGCAAACAGGCAAACGATCGAACCGCCGCGCGGCGATGCGTGCCGGCGCCGCGATGCTGCTGGCGTGGCTCGGCATCGCCTTGCCGCGCGCCGGCGAAGCACAGGAGCACGGACCAGCGCTGGTATCGTTGTGTCTCGGCTTCAACGCCAATTCCGCACGCAACATGGCGGAGATTCCTAACGTCGTGGCGCAGCGCAAAGGTTTCTTTGCCCGCGAAGGTCTCGCCGTCACCATGGTGCCGCTGATGGGCACGACCCATATGGTGGCGGCGCTCGACAAGGGCGACGTCGATGTGACCGGGACCGCGTTGCCCTATATGATCCAGGCCGTGCTCAAAGGCTCCGATGCTGCGGCGGTGATCGGCGGCGTCGCCAATACGATCTATAGTCTGATCGCCAAGCCGGACATTCACGCGATTGCGGATCTTAAGGGCAAGGTCGTCGCTCTGTCGGCGCCGCCCGACACGATCACGTTATCGACGCGGATGCTGCTCGCCAAGGGCGGGCTCAAGGACGGCGATTACCGCACCAAAGAGATCATCGGCAGCACGCAACGGGCCGCTTGTCTCGCCGGCGGAACGTGCGATGCCGTGCCGCTCGGACAACCCGACGACATCGTTTTCCAACAGAAAGGCTTCCACAAGCTCGGTGATTCGCTCGAGGTCGTGCCCAATTTGCAATTTAACGTGATCGCCGCGCGCCGCTCTTGGGCGGCCTCGCATAAGGCCGTCGTGGTCGCTCTCGCACGCGCCTTCGGCGAGACGTTCCGCTATCTGCGCGACCCGGCCCATCGCGACGAGGTCGCCAAAACGGTCGTCGAGATCACCGGCGTAAACGAGCAGGTCGCGCGGGCGGTGCTTGCGCTCTATTACCAACCAGATCGCGGCGTGATGCCGAAACAGGGCGAGATCAATATGGCGGGGGTCGACAAGGTGATCGCACTGTTGGCCGCAGCCGGCCAGATCGGCCAGCCGCCGCCGGCGGCGCAACGTTTCGTCGACCTGCAATACCTGCAGGCAGCCGGCCTGCAATAGGACGCTGCGACCGATCGGGCCATTGCCTTGCCGCCGCGCAGGCCTTATCTCCTATTTCAAACGAGAGTTTGAAAATGGAGCGGCGATGACGCGGCCCTCGGAAGTGACCCGCGAACGGATCATGAAGGCCGCCGAGCGGCTGTTCGCCGAGCGCGGCTATGACGGCACCAGCATCCGCGCCATCGTCGCCCGCGCTCGGGTCAACCAGGCCGCCATCAATTATCACTTCGAGGGCAAGGACGGGCTCTATCGCGAAGTGCTGCGCGCGGCGTTCCGCGGGCTCACCGAGCATCAGCTCGCCCATGCGGCGGAGGCAAGTGCGATGTCGCGCGAGGAGGCGCTGGCCGAGTTCATCCGCCGCCAACTGCGGCCGCTGCTCGCCCGCGACGAGGCGAGCCGGCACATGCGCATTTTCAACTGGGAAAGCGTGCGGCCGACGCCGGTGTTCCGCAAGCTCTTGAGCGAGGAGGCCGCCCCCTTCATGGGGTTTGCGACCGACCTGGTGCGCCGCTTTCTGCCCGATGCCGACCAGCGCACGCTGCTGGTCGCCGCGATCTGGCTGATCGGCCAGTGCAGCATTTTCGTGCGCAACCGCGAGCAGCTCGCCGGGCCGCCGGTCGGACTTTCGCTCGACGAATCCTCGGTCGAGTGGCTGGCGCAGACCGATCAGCCGCTGGACCGTCGACGGTCTGGCCCGACCGGCTGAGGCCGCGCGCAGGAAAGCCCCGGGATCGCCGCAAAAATTCCTTTTTCCCGGCCTTGCCGCCGCCCATAACGCGTGTTTGAAATTCAATCGGTCGTTTGAAAAATGGATCGCGACGGGAGCGGATCGATGCAGCAGGGCGGATGGTTCGCGCGACGAAGCTTGGCTGCGCCCGGCGCAAGTGCCGTCGCCGCTGCGCTTTTCGGCAAGCTCGTTCTTGAAGTGCTGCCGGCGGCGCTGGCGAGCGTGATCGGCGGCTTCCTGTTCGCGCATTACCAGTTCGGCCAGCCCGGCGGCGCCGAGCCGCCGGAGCGCGGCGGCAGCGGTGGCCCGGCCTCCGCCGAAATGGTGCAGCTCGTCCGCGAAGAGCACGCCATGATCCAGCGACTTCCTCGATGGCGCAGCAGGCGGCGGAGAAGAGCCGCCTCGCGGCCGCCGATGCGGCCGATGCGCGCGCAGCGGCCGATGCCAAGATGGCGGAAGCGGCGCCGACGCCGTGCCGCCGTCGCTCGACTGCCGAAGCCAAGCGGCGTTCCGGCGCACGCAAGCCGAGGTCGCGTTGCCGCCGCAATCGCTGCCTGCGCCTGCGGCGGCGCCGCTGGTCGCAGTCCGCGCCGATCCGGTCGCGCTCGCCGCCGGCCGCCGGTCGATGCCAGCGCCGGTCCTGCTCGCCGCGCCCGACGCATCGCTCGCTCGTCGCACGACGCTCGCCGTCCCGGGCCACGTGTTTCGGTGACGCTGCACGCGGTGGTGGCGATCGGCGGCATTCCATCCTGGATCGGCCATCGCTTCGGCGATGACGACGCTCGATCCCGGCCGCGCCGCACGTCAGCGCCTCCTAATGGCGCGCTTTCGCGCTATAGCGAAACCGGCGTGCCCATGAAGTCGCGCTTGCCGAGCTCCACGCCGCATTGGCGCAGGATGTCGTAGGCGGTGGTGCAGTGGAAATAGAAATTCGGCAGCGCATTGTTGAGCAGCAGCGATTGGCCGGTGAAGTCGCGCGTGGCGCCGCTCGGAAACGTGATCTTGATCGGCTTGTCCTCGCTGCCGTCGATCTGCGCCGGCTTGAAATTCTTGACGAAATCGATCGCCTTGTCGAGACGCTCCTTCAGCTCGGGAATGCTCGCTTCGGCGTTGCCGAGCGAGGGCGGCTCGGCGCCGGCAAGCCGCGCGGTCGCGTTGACGGCGTGATCGGTCGCCGCGCGCACCTGGCGCGCGAGCGGATACATGTCGGGAAACAGCCGCGCGGTGAGCAGCGCGGCAGGATCGATCTTCTTGGCCTCGCAATGCGCCGCCGTCTTGTCGAGCACGGCGCGACAGGCTGGTGAGAAATTGCACGAAAATCGGAACGGAAATTTTGTACATCGAGACGGTCATGAGGCATCCTCTTTGCTGGTGCGGCGTATTGGCGCCGCTTCAGATCGGGAAGGCGCTTTGCGGCCGCCCGCCAAAGAACCGGCGTGCGAAATCCGGTGCGACGCGGACACCGATTCCGGCGCAAGGCGGACAGCTATCCGGTGATTGCGGACAGCATGTGATGGCGGCGTAGAGCACGCTCCCGTCGACATTCAAATCGGCTGATCGGTCTCCCTGTCAACCAGGGACTGACCGATGCCGGGGAGAGAATGTCGATGAGGAAGATACGCGAGGTGCTGCGTCTGACGCACGCGCTGGGGTTGAGCCGGCGGCTTGTCGGCGAGGCGACGGGGATCGGCAAGACGGCGGTTGGCGAGTACGTGCGGCGGGCTGCCGTGTGGGTCTCACCTGGCCGATCCCGGACGGGATCGGCGATGCGGAGCTGGAGCGGCTGTTGTTTCCGCCAGGCGCTCGGCGTCGTGCGCGGCGCGCACCGCGCCGGACTGGGCGCAGATGCATGCGGAGCTGAAGCGGCGCGGCGTGACGCTGATGTTGCTCTGGGAGGAGTATCGCGCCGAGCACGCCCGAAGGCTACGGCTATTCGCTGGTTCTGCGAGCTTTACGGCGGATGGCGCAAGCGGCATGCTCGCCGACGATGCGGCAGACGCATGTGGCGGGCGACAAGCTGTTCGTCGACTGGGCCGGCGGCACCGGCGCCGGTCTTTGATGCGATGACGGGCGAGGTGCATCGCGCGCATCTGTTCGTCGCGGCGCTGCGGCGCGTCGAGCTACACCTACGCGAGGCGCGCTGGAGCGAGACGCTGCCCGACTGGATCGGGGCGCATGTCAACGCGCTCGACCTCGATCGGCGGCGTGCCGAAGGCGTTCGTTCCCGACAATCTCGAAGGCCGGGATCACCAAGCCGTCGCGCTACGAGCCCGGCGTCAACCGGACCTACCAGGACCTTGCCGATCACTACGGCTTCGTTGTGCTGCCGGCGCGCGTTGATGAAGCCGCGCGACAAGGCGAAGGTTGAGGTCGCGGTCGCGATCGTCTAGCGCTTCGTGCTGGCGAAGCTGCGCAATCGGCGGTTCTTCTCGCTGGCCGAGTTGAACGCGGCGATCCGTGACTGCGTAACGGCCATCAACGCCAAGGTGATGCGCCGCATCGGCAAGAGCCGCAACGATCTGCTGGAGACGCTCGACCGTCCGGCGCTGCAATGCGTTGCCGGACGCAGCGTTATTGCTATGCGGAATGGAAGCGCGCCCGCGTCGCGCCCGATTATCACATCGAGGTGGAGGGCCATTACTACTCGGTGCCGTCGACAGCTGATCCGCGAGATCGTCGAGGCGCGCATCACCAGCGCGACGGTCGAGGTCTTCCACAAGGGCCAGCGTGTCGCGAGCCATGCGTTCTCGGCCGTGCGCAGCCGGCACACGACGATCACAGAGCACATGCCGAGCGCGCACCGCCGCTACGCGGAGTGGACGCCGCAGCGCATGATGCGCGAGGCAGCCTGATCGGCCCGGCGGCTATCGCCCTGTTCGAGGCGATCATGAAAGCAAGCCCCATCCCGAGCAGGGCTTCCGATCGTGCCTGGGCATCATGCGCCTGGTGAGAAGCTACGGGTCCGAGCGCGTCGAGGCCGCGAGCCGGCGCGGCAATGATATCGGCGCAACCACCTACGGCTCGATCAATCGATCCTGCAGAACGGTCTCGACAAAGCCTTCGCCAACTCGAAAGCGCCGGACGGCCCGCCGATCCGGCACGCCGACATCCGTGGTCGTGGCTACTACCACTGACGCACTGGATGCAGGTGAAAAGAACCCTGCGGGTGAGAAGAAACGAAAGGAGAGACGATGCTCACGCATCCCACACATGATCGCCTGGTCGCACTCGGGCTCACCGGCATGGCCAAGGCGCTGGAGGAGCAACGCAAGCAGCCCGACATGGCCGCACTCAGCTTCGAGGAGCGGCTCGCACTCATGGTCGACCGCGAGGCCATCGAGCGCGAGAACAAGAAACTCGTCAGCCGATTGAAGTTCGCAAGCCTACGTCAGTCGGCCGTCGTCGAGGACGTCGACATGAAGGCCCAGCGCGGTCTCGACAAGGCGCTGTTCGCCAAGCTCGTCGCCGGCGATTGGATCGCACGGCACCAGAGTTTGCTGATCTGCGGGCCAACGGGCACCGGCAAAAGTTGGCTTGCCTGTGCGCTTGGCCACAAGGCCTGCCGCGACGACCGCTCCGTCCTTTATCATCGCGTGCCAAGGCTGTTCGATGCCCTGGCACTCGCACGCGGCGATGGGCGTCATGCCAGGCTCCTCAAGAGCTTGGCGCGCGTCGACTGCTGATCCTGGACGATTGGGGCCTCGCCACGCTCACCCCCGAGCAGGGTCGCGACATCCTTGAGATTGTCGAGGATCGGCACGACCGCGGCTCGACGATCGTGACCAGCCAGCTACCGGTCGATCACTGGCACGAGGCGATCGCCAATCCGACCATCGCCGACGCCATCCTCGATCGGCTCGTGCACAACGCGCACCGGTTGACACTCAAGGGCGAGAGCATGCGCAAGATGGCCGCTAAGCGTGCCGGACTTGACGTCAAGCAGGACGCATGACCCCATGAGGCCGTCGACGGGAGCCGCTGTCCGCCTTCACCGGAATGCTGTCCGCGTTCGACCGGAATCACTGTCCGCCTTCAAATGGAATGCCTGTCCGCCATCACCGGAATCCGCAGAACCGGCGTGTAAACTTAGCGGCTTTACTTATCGACCGGAATGCCTTGCGACGCATACTTTCCGGCATGACGATATTGTGTGCGGACGCGGTCTTTGCCGACACAAGATCGCCACCATACGCTGTTCGACTTGCCACCGCAGAAGGACAACCATCTCGGCTGTTCACAGCAAAGAGGAGACCTTCGATGTGCGACTATAGTCTGCACCATGTCGCCAGCCGGCCCGCCAAGGTCGGAGACAAGCTGGTGAGCACCAAGTTCGTCAACACGCCGACCGGCGGCTTCTCGGCGCTCGACAATCCCAATGTCGCAGTGTGCCTGTTGCCGGGCACCGAGATCGCGTTCGAGCAGGATGTCGAATGCGAAGCGGCGCTCGGCATTCTGCCGAGCCGCAAGATCGGCCAGCGGCTGGCGCGTTTCCGGCAGGTCAACATGGACCAGCCCTGCGTGCATCACGATGCGCTGGAATTCCCTGACGGCAAGGTCGTGCTGGTGACCCGGCTGCGCGAAGGCCAGCGCGCAACCGTGCTGCAAATGCCGGCCAATGCCCGTACCGCGGAGATCGCGGCCGAAACCGCCGAGACGCGGCCGGTGTCGCTGGTCGACTAAGCGCGTTTCTTCGTCGAGGCGATTCGCGTCGAGGCGAGACTGGACTGATTTGCGGCCCCGCGGGAGCGGCCGGCAGTCGCCGAGGCTCCTGCAGGGAGCTGTGGATAATTTGCGCCAAGCTGAGGCCGCCGCCTTCCGGAAACCCGCGACAAGTGTCTGGTAATGCTGGTGCCAATTGGCAACACTATTGGAAATCTAGAGTTTCCCGGCTTGCCGGGTTCCGCTATCGCCGATAATTCAGATTCGTCGTCGAACCTGCAAAGCGTACGCCGCGACGAAGGAGGAACCCGCCCGGCGGTGCAGAGTTTGCAGGTTTGATAGCGGCTGTTGCATTCGGGTGGGGCAGCGTTCGGACTGCCTCGGAGGTGGTGATGCGTTCTGCCGGAAATTTTCATCCGGAATGGGGTTATCTCGCCCCGGCGCCAAGCTTCATGCGCACGGCGCGCATCGCCTTGGTGGCGACCGCGATCGGCGCGACGGCGGGCGCCATCGTGGTGGTTTCGCTGGTCGCAGCGCCCCGGAGCCAATGACGACGATAGCTTCGATCGCGGCCCATGCGCTGGTGACCAGCGCGTCCAGTCGTGACCAGCGCCAGTGGCAGTTTCAGCGTCGCCGGCCGGCAAGGCTGCCGGCCGCCTGGCGCAAGCGCCGATGCCGGCAACCGCACCGCCGGCGCTGCAGGTAAGCGAGCCCAAGACAGTCGCTCAGGCAGCCCAGTCAAGCCCTCGACAGCTAATGCCGCCAGCGCGAGCAAGCCGGACACCGGTCGCAGCGCCGCCCGTGCCGCCGGCAAACGTGACCGCGTTCGCCGAAGCGCCGCCGGCCGATCGACGTGATACGCCTGCGCCGGAGCACCCGATCGATCACCGCGCCCGAGACGCGCCGACGAAAAAGACCGAGTCAAGAAGCGCCGGGCCGAGCGCTACCGAGGTGCCGCGCCGCTGGCAGGCGGCGAACGACGCGCAGGAAGCGATGGCGTGACGACCGCGGCTTCGGTCCGCTCTTTCGTCTCTTCAGCTTCCGCATCGGCTCGTCGTCACTCGACGAATTAAGTGCGTCGCGCTCAACGGGAATCGTCGGCCGCGCGTTCTTTCGCCGGCGCCGACGATACGCACTCCGCGCAGGCGAGGATGCGCTACGGGCAGAGAGCCTGTGAGCGGGCGGAGAAGAGAGCCGTGCGGGCAGCGGTCCAATCAGGCAGCCCAACCACGATCTTTTTCCATCCATCGCCCCACGGATTGGCGCCGCTGTCCCACCAAATCTGGCAGTGCCCGCTTGCGAACTGCACCACAGCAAAATCGGCACGCGCCGGAGTTGCGGCGGCAAAGCCGAGCGTCAAGGCAAGGAGGCCAGTTGCAAAGGCCAAACATTTCATCGTCAGCTCCTGTTGTGCCTCACCCGCGAACTTTCCGATATTATGCACCCGATCGCAGGCAAGCCCGACCGGCCGCTGCGCTTGCGCCGAATTGGCCGCATCGCAACAACGGAGGACCGTATGCCGGAAGTCGTCGTCTACATGCTGGAAGGCCGCTCGCTCGAACAGAAGCGCGGGCTGATCAAGGACATCACCGCCGCGGTCGTGAAGAATGCCGGCGCGACAGCCGAATCGGTCACCGTTCGCTGGTCGAAACGGCGAAGACCGCCAAGGGCAAGGGCGGCGTCCTGTTCAGCGAGATGCCGGCGCGTTAGCCGGCGCGTCGGCAGCATCGCCGACGCTTTCGGTCAGATTTGTGCCCGCCGGCGCGGCCAGCGCGCCGGCGTTCGTGCAGATTTTTGCCGTTGAAATATCTGTTGAAATCTCCGTGAGTGCACTGCACAATTTTCTTGCTGCACTGCGGTAAAAGCCCGATAATGATGTCCAAGACAGAACGAAGCGACATCGAGAAGGTGTGACATGAGCGAAATTTGGGACACGAAGGACGGGCGGCGCCGCGTGCGCCGCGACCCGCCCACGGTCGAGGAGGCGGTGCTCGCCGCGCAGGGCTTGACCGACGAACTGAGCGAGCAGGCCGAGATCGTGGCGTCGCTGATGCAGATTAGCGCCGAGGAGGCGAGGGGCGCCGTGCTTGCGCATGGGACAACGCAAGGACGTCGACCACATTACCATCGTCGGCCGCGCCGGCCGCGCTGGCCAGCATGCAGCGCCGCGCGCCGTCGTGGTCGAACGGCGGACGCCGCGGCGGCCGCTGCAGACCGATCGAAGCGTTTCGCCTAGCCGCCGTTGCCGCGCGGAGCGCCGCGCATTAGAGCCAGCGGCGCCGGCCGGGATCGGCGATCGCGCCCGTCGTCACCAGCCGGTGCCAGATGAACAGGATGACGATCGCGCCGATGACGGCGCCGAGCAGGCCGACGCGATGGTTCGGGCCGTAGAGGCCGAGCGCCTGCTCGATCAGGCTTGCGACGAAGGCTCCGGCGATGCCGAGCAGCGTGGTCAGAATGAAGCCGGCCGGGTTGTTGGCTCCCGGCGCCAGCAGGCGCGCGATGATGCCGGCGACGAAGCCGATGAGGATGACGCCGAGAATGTGCATGGGCTGCCCGCAATGATTTGATCGTGCCGGCGATGGTCTTCGCACGGGAACGGCGAATCAACGCCAGAGCCGCGGCGCGGTTCCGGCGTGCGTCGCGCAGGCTCGGCGCCGGCAGGCTGGGACGAGCGCGGCATGTCGAACTATAATGCGGCGTCTTGCTTCTCGGCCGGGCAGCAGCGGCTTTCGCCATGCATCTGCCATGACCAAGACCCTCGTCAAGCCGCGCACCAAGGTGAAGACGAAGACGCAGCGGCCGCCGCTCTACAAGGTGATCCTGCTCAACGACGACTACACGCCGCGCGAATTCGTCGTCCAGGTGCTCAAAGCGGTTTTTCGCATGAACGCCGATCAGGCCTATCGGGTGATGATGACGGCGCACACCAAAGGCGCCTGCGTGATCGCCGTCTATACCCGCGACGTCGCCGAAACCAAGGCGAAGGAAGCGACCGAACTCGGCAAGAGAAAGGCTATCCGCTGTTCTTCACCACCGAGCCGGAAGAATAATTGCGCGCGGCATCGTTGTTTGACATGCCCCGGCGGCTGGTTCGGTCGCGATGGCGCAATATGCGGCCGGTACCGCCTCCGGGTTATTTCTTGTCGATCTTTACGCCGTTCGGGCCGAGGTCGATGTGCAGACCCTCGGGCTGATGGCGATCTTGGTAGAGCTGATAGCTCAGCGCGGCGACGACGATGACCAGAGCGCCGATGATCAGGTAGAGGATGTTGTTGCGAAGCACGGCCGGTTTCCTTTTGAGCGCCTCTTCAGCGTGCGGCCCCGCTCGCGTTGGGCATCGAAAGCGCACTGCACCTTCGATGCGCCAATCTAAGCGCGCCGCCGCGCCGGGACCCGATAGGCCATGCGGGCATGGCCGACGCAGTACGAGAAGCCCGTGATCGCCTCATTGCCGCAGAAGGCGAAATCGGCCCGTGCCGGATCGCCGATCGGCCAGCGGCATTTGCCTTGCGTCAGCTCGAGCAGCGAGCACGGCTGCGCGCTGTCGACTGCGAGCGCGGCGGCTGCGTCGAGATCGACTCCTGCGCGCCTCGGAGAACATCAGGCGCAGCAGCTGGCGTTGGGTCGCGGGCCGCGTGTGCCGGGCGCGCGGAGGGCAGGACGCGCCCGGGCGCCGCCCGGCGGGCCGCGCCGGCGACAGGCCGAGGCGGTGGATTTTGCCGATGACGGCGTTGCGGGTGACGCCGATCTGCGGCGGCGATCTGGCTGCAAGTCAAGCCTGTGACGACAAAGTTGCGGAGCTGTTCGACGCGCTCCGGGGTCCAGGTTTCGATGGTCATGCGAACGGCCTCGTCGAATGCCGCGGCCGGTTCTGGGCCGCCGACAGGGCGAAGGCCGCGCGCAACGGGCGCCGCGAGCGCTGCAAGTGCCGGAAAGCGCGAAATCGGTGGGCGACGGCGCGCCGGGCATGCGCGCCGCGCTCACCGAGCCGCATCCGCGCTGACCGGATTGCAAGCCCGCAAGCTTTCAAACGACACCCGTACGCAGGACAGACCGGGCCGCTTTAAGCTTGTTGAGCGAAAACCCTCGCCGAAACGCAACGTGCACGATTCGATTCGCCTGCCAAGAGTTTTAACGATATTATAACCAAGTTATTATCCGAGGCGATAAGTTCACCATGGCGCGACCCGAAAACCGTTCGGAGGCGCGGGCGCTCAGCCTGACGCTGCCGATCGAGACGTTCAATTACCTGGCTCTGCTGGCGACGCTCGGGAAACTCGGCCGCACCGAGAACGAAGTCGCGACCCACATTCTGGTGCGCGAGGTCTACGCGATGATCGAGCGCCGCTTCCACGAGATGCGCATTCCGCCGCCGGAAGGCGAGGGCGGGTGAACGGTCCTGATCGCTCGTGACTCAACTCGTCCCTCACGCCATCTGATGCCGAGCAGCTCGACGTCGAACATCAGCGTGGCGTTCGGCGGAATGACGCCGCCGGCGCCGCGCGCGCCGTAGCCGAGCTCGGGCGGAATGATGAGCGTGCGCTTGCCGCCGACCTTCATGGTGGCGACGCCTTCGTCCCAGCCGGCGATGACCTGATGCGTGCCGATCTGGAACTTCGAACGGCTGGCCGCGATCGACCGAAGAGTCGAATTTCTTGCCCTTCGCGCCGTTCTCATAAAGCCAGCCGGTGTAATGCATGACGCAGGTCTGCCCGGTCTTCGGCGAAGCGCCGGTGCCGATCTTGGTGTCGATGATTTCAGGCCGGATGGCATGGACATAACGGGCTGCGCACCGGCCGGCGCGAAGCTGGCCGTCGCCAAGGTGACGCCGACGATTGCGGCGATGAAGGCGACAGCGACGAGTGCGCTGGTGCGCGGGAAAACTCGCATTCTGTTTTTCTCCTAGATCATTGTGGAGGATGGGTTGAACGAACTGAAACCCGTCGTCAATCCGGAAGGCTGAATGACGGCTTTCGCAAAGGTCTACCCATCCAGTGGGCTTAGGCGGACGGCAGGAGCAAATCTTCCTCGGCGAGCAATTCGCGCATGTCGCCGATCGCCTCGATGGCGTCCTCCTCGCTGGTCACCGCCTTGAGGCGGTGCCACAGCTCGCGCCACGGCGCCGGCCGGCCGATATGCATCGCCTCGTCGACATAGGCGCGCGCCTCGCTCAGCTTGATGAGCCGCCGCGGCTTCGGCGTGTCCTTGATGACAATCGGCGGAACGATCGGGAAGTCGTCCATGCGAGCAATTGTAGCCCGGATGGGGCCTCAATGAAATCCAGGGTTCGTCATTGCGAGGAGCGTAGCGACGAAGCGATCTAGAAAATCTGCACTCCCGCCCGAATTGCTTCGCCACGCTCGCAATGACGATGCAATTACAGCCCACATAAAACATAGCGATATGCGGAAACCCGCTTGGTGAGGCAGAGACCCCGGATGTTTCTACGGTCATTCAGGCTGCGACTGCTAATTAATGCACTGTCACCCTAATCCCCTATAGACAGAGGCCGCGTTCGTTCTGGAAGCGCCACAAGAGCTGTTCTAGGCTTATCATCGTCTTGGTCATGAGCGTCGCCCAGAAGCGTCAATCCAAAAACTGAGACTAAAAGCCAGCCGGCCCGCGCTGAACGGCGCGGGCCGGAAAACTGAGCGGGCGTACTATGCCACGGATCGCGGGCGAACTTTAACTTCCTGCGGGCAAACTATGCCTGGACGCAGAACCCATTTATGGCACTTACGAACACCCCGTCGTGCTCCCGCACGTGTCGCACTTCAAACACGTGCCGTTCCGCACCAGCGTGAAATTCCCGCACTCGCCGCAGGCCTCGCCTTCGTAGCCTTTGGCGCGGGCTTCGGCGCGTTTTTCGGCGGCGGCTGCTTTGGCGTGGGCGCGGGCGTCGGCTCCAGTCAGTTGCTCCAGCGCCTGCGCGGGGGAGAGTTTTTGTTCGGGCTCGGCGACGCGCAGCGCCGCTGAGCCGGCGATTTCGGCGCGCGGCGGCGGCAGCGCGGTGACGTTGGACGTCACCCCACCCCGGCTGCCTTCGCCCGCCGACCCTCCCCCTGCAGGGGAGGGTGACGGATTCGGCGCCGCCCGTGCATCACTTTGAGCCGGTCGGTGCGCGAGCGCGTCAGCCCCTTGGAGACGAAGCGCGCGTCGGGCGCGGGCTTGCCTTCGGCGACGCCCTTGCCGAGCGCGTCGAAGCCTTCGCCGCGTCGGGTCGACGTGGGCGAGGTCGAAACGCTCCATGTAGCTCACCGCCAGCTCGCGGAACACGTAGTCCAAAATCGAGGTGGCGTATTTGATCGAGTCGTTGCCCTGCACCGGGCCGGACGGCTCGAAGCGGGTGAAGGTGAAGGCGTCGACATATTCGTCGAGCGGCACGCCGTATTGCAGGCCGAGCGACACCGCGATGGCGAAGTTGTTGAGGAGCGAGCGGAGCGCCGCGCCCTCCTTGTGCATGTCGATGAAGATTTCGCCGAGCTGGCCGTCGTCGTATTCGCCGGTGCGCAGATAGATCTTGTGGCCGCCGACCACGGCTTTCTGCGTGTAGCCCTTGCGGCGGTCGGGCATGCGCTCGCGCTCGCGCATGACCACGATGCGCTCGACGACTTTCTCGACGATTTTCTCGGCGAGGCCGGCGGCGCGCGCCGCCGCCGGCTTGTCGAGGAACGCCTCGATGACGTCCTCGTCCTCGGTCTCGTCGGCGATGAGCTGGCTCTGCAGCGGCTGCGAGAGCTTCGAGCCGTCGCGGTAGAGCGCGTTGGCTTTGAGCCCCAGCCGCCAGGAGAGCAGATAGGCCTGCTTGCAGTCCTCGACCGTCGCCTCGTTCGGCATGTTGATGGTCTTGGAAATGGCGCCGGAGATGAACGGCTGCGCCGCCGCCAGCATGCGGATGTGGCTGTCGACCGAGAGGAAGCGCTTGCCGGTGCGGCCGCACGGATTGGCGCAGTCGAACACGGCGTAGTGCTCGGGCTTGAGATGCGGCGCGCCCTCGACCGTCATGGCGCCGCAGACGTGGATGTTGGCCGCCTCGATCTCGCGCTTGGAGAAGCCGAGATGCGAGAGCAGGTCGAACGTGGGCGCGGCGAGATCGGCCGGCTTCGACGCCGAGCTGTCGCGCAGGAAGTCGGCGCCCAGCGTCCATTTGTTGAACACGAACTTGATGTCGAAGGCGGTCGGCAGCGCCTTCTCCACCTTCTCGATCGCTTCGTCGGTGAAGCCCTTGGCCTTGAGCGTGCCGTGATTGATCGCCGGCGCGCCGGCGAGCGAGCCGTGGCCGACGGCATAAGTGATGATGTCGGCGATCTCCTTCTCGCCGTAGCCGAGCACGCGCAAGGCTTCCGGCACCGCGCGGTTGATGATTTTCCAATAGCCGCCGCCGGCGAGCTTCTTGAACTTCACCAGCGCGAAGTCGGGCTCGATGCCGGTGGTGTCGCAATCCATGACCAGGCCGATGGTGCCGGTGGGCGCCACCACGGTCGCCTGCGCATTGCGGTAGCCGTGCTGCTCGCCGAGCGCGACCGCGCGGTCCCAGGCGAGCTTGGCGTGCTCGGCGAGCCGCTTGTCGGGATTGGCCTTGTGGTCGAGCGGCACCGGCGGCGTGGTCATCTGCTCGTAGCCGGTGCGCTCGCCGTAAGCGGCGCGGCGATGGTTGCGCATGACGCGCAGCATCACCTCGCGGTTCTCGGCATAGCGCGGGAAGGGGCCGAGTTCGGCGGCCATTTCCGCCGACGTGGCGTAGGAGATGCCGGTCATGATCGCCGACAGCGAGCCGCAAATGGCGCGGCCGGCCTCGGAATCGTAGGGGATGCCCGACGACATCAACAAGCCCGCCGACATTGGCGTAACCAAGCCCAGCGTGCGGAAGTCGTAGGAGCGCTGCGCGATCTCGCGCGAGGGGAACTGCGCCATCAGCACCGAGATTTCGAGCACGATGGTCCACAGCCGCACGGCGTGCTCGTAGCCCTCGACGTCATAGAGCTCGCATCCCGAGCTTTTCGCCGGTCGCGGCGGCGGGAAGCGCGCGGGTGTGGAAGGCAAGCAGATTGAGCGAGGCGAGATTGCACGCCGTGTCGTCGAGGAACATGTATTCCGAGCACGGATTCGAGGCGATGATCGGCCCCGACGCCGCGCAGGTGTGCCAGTCGTTGATAGTGGTGTGGAATTGCAGGCCGGGATCGGCGCTGGCCCAGGCCGCGTAGCCGATCTTCTCCCACAGATCGCGCGCCTTCACGGTCTTGGCGATCTTTCCCGGCTTCGTGCGCCAGAACAGATCCCAGTCGCGGTCGGCCTCGACGGCTTTCGAGAAACTCGTCGGTCACCCGCACCGTGTTGTTGGAGTTCTGCCCGGAGACGGTCGAGATAGGCCTCCGAATCCCAATCGGTGTCGTAGATCGGGAAGTTGATGTCGGTGTAGCCCTGCTTGGCGAACTGGATGACGCGGCGGATGTAATTGTCCGGCACGTGATTGCGCCGCGCCGCCTTGATCTCGCGGCGCAGCACCGGATTTTTCTCCGGCATCGAAGCAATCGTCGCCCGAGCCCTCGCAGTTCACGCAGGCTTTGAGGATCGCGCGCAGGTGCTTCTGGTTGATCTTCGAGCCGGTGACGAGGTTGGCGACCTTCTGCTCCTCGATCACCTTCCAGTCGATGAATTGCTCGATGTCGGGATGGTCGGCGTCGAGGATCACCATCTTGGCGGCGCGGCGCGTGGTGCCGCCCGACTTGATGGCGCCCGCGGCGCGGTCGCCGATCTTCAGAAAGCTCATCAGGCCGGACGATTTGCCGCCGCCGGACAGCCTTTCGCCTTCGCCGCGCAGCTTGGAGAAATTCGAGCCGGTGCCGGAGCCGTATTTGAAGAGGCGCGCCTCGCGCACCCACAAATCCATGATGCCGCCCTCGTTGACGAGGTCGTCGGCGATCGACTGGATGAAGCAGGCGTGCGGCTGCGGATGCTCGTAGGCGGTGGCGGACTGCGTCAGCTCGCCGGTCTTATAGTCGACGTAGAAGTGGCCCTGGCTCGGGCCGTCGATGCCGTAGGCCCAGTGCAGGCCGGTGTTGAACCATTGCGGCGAGTTCGGCGCCACCATCTGCATCGCCAGCATGTAGCGGTGCTCGTCGAAGAACGCCTGCGCGTCGGCTTCCGACGGAAAAATAGCCGCCCTTCCAGCCCCAATAGGTCCAGGTGCCGGCGAGCCGGTCGAACACCTGCTTGCAGGAGACTTCGCCGACGTAGCGCTCGTTCTCCGGCAGTTCGGCAAGCGCCGCCTCGTCGGCAACGCTGCGCCACAGCCAGGAGGGAACGGTCTCCTCCTCGACCTTCTTCAGGCGTGCGGGCACGCCGGCCTTGCGGAAATATTTCTGCGCCAGCACGTCGGAGGCGACTTGCGACCATTGCTCGGGCACTTCGACGTCGTCGGCATGGAAGACGATCGAGCCGTCAGGGTTGCGGATTTCGCTCGTGGTCAGACGGAACGCGATCTCCGCGTAAGGCGATTGTCCCGGCTTTGGTGTAGCGCCGCTCGATCCGCATTTTCTGGCCCCTTTCATCTCATTTTCTTACATCGGCGGCCCAGCGGAAGTCCGCTCGAATATAAGCCGCCGACAGTTTCCCCGCGACGCGGCTGAACGAATTCGCCCCGCGTCCGGCCTCGACCCCTGTTCTGTCCGACACCCACCGCACCCGGCTGAACGGACCGGGTCTTCGTTGCGACGCGTCCGGGCGTCTGCCGCAAGGGCAACAAATCCCGCGCTCGCGCCGCATGCGGCGCGCAGCTTCCCGCAAACCCTTTGTGGAGAGCCCGGCGGACCTCTTACCCGCGCGCCGAACTTGCGAAGGCTAGGCCAAGGCCGCCGCGCACGTCAAGACTTAGTATGAAAATCTAAATCAACCGCTAAATGTGGGGATAGCGGGGACGAATCGCCGCCGCCGGCCAAGTATCGGAGATTCGTGGGGAATCCCCAAATCGAAGCAGGCGCACGGCTCGTTCTTTTACACTGTCAAGTGGCTGCAGGCGGGCGAGGCAGGCGACTTTCGCGAAACTGCGCACGCTTCTGCGCCACGCATGGGATCCTCGCCGCAAAAGCCTGCGTCACCGATCTGTCACGCAATGGCGCGGGTTTCCGGCTGATTCTGCGTCAAACGCCTCGGAAAAATCGGGCTTTCTCGCGCACTCGCGCCGCCGATCGGCCGTAAGCTCTTGAAATCCTTGGAACGACTCAAGCCGACGGCAAATGACCTGCCGGCAAGCGCGACAGTGCTCCCATCACCCGGCAAATGAGCCTCGATTTCGCCTGCCGGGTGCTTGGTCAAATCCTTGCCAACCTCGGCGACGATCTTGGCATTGACGTTGGCATGCAATGCGCGCCGCAGGTCGGCCAGCGTTTTCGGCGGAGCGGCGATGAGGATGGCCGGCACGTGGCCCTTGCGAACCACGTCCTCCAGTGCGGCGGCCACGCGCGTCACGAATCGGCGTTCCTCCAGATGATGCCAGTCGGTTTGCTGCACGCTGCTGCGGCGAGGCGTTCCCGCGCTCTCGACGCTGCGCCCGGGCCGATCAGTACTGCTCTGCTCACTCGACAAAGACCCACTCGATGCGAGATCGAGATACTTTTCGTCGCCGGCACTGCGCAAAAACAGCGCCTAGCGGCTAAACACCAAAGCATCCGGCTCCCTCGGCGCTTCGGCCTCCCGCTTGATTCATTTGCCAATCGGGCGTTGAATTTCGTCAGCGTTGCGGCAGCCGCTCTCTCAGAAAACGACCGCAAGCCGCAGCAGGGAGGAGACATCATGACCGACATTGAACGGCGCGCCTTTGTACAGGGCGCGGGGATCGGCGCGCTCGTCTTCACCGTTGGCGGCGTCGAAGTCATGCTCACGCCGCGGCAGGCGCATGCGCGAAGGCGTGCCGCTGCGGACGCTCACCGCCGAGCAGGCAGCGACGCTCGACGCGATCGGCGAGACGCTCGTTCCCGGCGCCAAAGACGCCGGCATCACCAATTTCGTCGATCAGCAGATCTCGATCCCGCCGGAAGCAGGCGCTGCTGCAGGCGCGTATCTTCAATGTGCCGCCCGCCGTTCGCGAACTTTTATCGCGCGGCGCTTGGTGCGATCGACGGCGCCAGCAACAAGACTAAGGGCCGCAAGTTCGCGGAGCTGTCGCCGAGCGAGCAGCACGACTTCGTCGCCTGATGCGCGCAGAACAAGATCGATGGCTGGCAAGGTCCGCCCGGGCCGTTCGTCTTCACGGTCCTGCGCAGCGACGCCGTCGATGTCGTCTACGCGACCATGGATGGCTATGCCGCGCTCGGCATTCCCTACATGCCGCACATTGCGCCGACGAAAAAGTGGTGAGGAGAGATCGCATGCTACTCAAAATCCGGCCAATGAAAAAGTCGATGTCGTCATCGTCGGCGCCGGCGCGTCGGGTTCGGTCTTCGCGGCCGTGCTCGCCAAAGCCGGCAAGAAGGTCGTCGTGCTCGACAACGGTCCCGACTGGCAGCTTACCGATCTGATCAGCTCCGATATCTGGGGCCGGCGGCTCAAGCCCGCCGGCGGCGCCGATCCTGCTCGATGGCAAGAATCCGTTCGCCTACGGCAATCAGTCCGGCTGGGGCGTCGGCGGCGCGGCGCTGCATTATTTCGCGCAATTTCCCGCGCTACCTGCCGACCGATTTCAAGATCAAGAGCGAGCACAATCGCGGCCACGATTGGCCGATCGCCTATGACGATGTTGCGCCGTTCTACGACAAGGTCGCGGCCGACATCGGCGTCTCCGGCGATGCCAAGGCGGAGGAAAAATGGCGGCCGGCCGGGAAAGCCCTATCCGATGCCGCCGATGAAGACGTTCCCGGCCGGCGAAGTCTGGCTCAAGGGCGCCGAGGCCAACGGCATCCATCTGATCCCGACGCGGTCGGCATGAATTCGACCGAGTTCAAGGGCCGGCCCGCCTGCATCTATGACGGCTGGTGCCAGTCGGCTGTCCGATCGGCGCGCTCGCCAATCCGCTGGTGACCTATCTCGGCGAGGCGCGCAAGGCCGGCGCCGAGGTGCGCGCGCTTCAGCAACGTCACGCGCGTGCTCACCAATCAGCCGCGGCAACCGCGTCACCGGCGTCGAATATTACGACGCCAAGAAGCAAAAGCAGGTGCAGGAGGCGAGCGTCGTCATCCTCGCCGCCTGGTCGGCGCAGAACCCGCGCCTCCTGCTCAACTCGGCGACCGACAAGCATCCGAATGGGCTCGCCAATCCAGTACGAGCTCGTCGGCAAGTTCATGATGACGCACCACATCGCCGGCACCTGGGCGCTGTTCGACGAGGACATCACGCCGCATCTGGGCACGGTCGGCGCCTTCATGTCCTACGACCGC
>CAWFDQ010000014.1:0-42954 GCA_963814625.1 uncultured Alphaproteobacteria bacterium | reverse complement strand
CGAAATAGGCGGGCGTTGGTCATTGCATATAGTTTAGCCAAAAGTCTCGCTGACGCAAGTGCTGCAGTGCAATATTGCTAACATGTGCACATATCGGGGATCAATGCCGCGATCACGCGATCCATAGACGGTCGGCCCGTTCGCACATTTCCCCGACATGCGCTAAATCGGTGCCGGAAACGAGAGCGGAGCGGTCCAGGATGGGCATTGTCGCGGCTGTTATTGTTGCGGCTGGCCGGGGCCAGCGCGCCGGCGGCGACATTCCGAAACAATATCGGACGATCGCGGGTGCACCGGCGATCGGCCCTACCCTTTCGCCTTTTCTGCCATCCTCGCGATCGACGTGGTGCAGCCGGTCATCCATCCTGACGATGAGGAACTCTTCCGCGGGGCCAGCAGCGGTCTGAATAAGCTGCGGGAGCCGGTTGCTGGCGGGGCGACCCGGCAGATTTCGGTGCGTGCGGGGTTGCAGGCCTTGCAGGCGCGCGCGCCGGAGATCGTGCTTATTCACGACGCCGCCCGCCCGTTCTTCAGCGGCGCGCTTATCAGCCGCGCTATCAAGGCCGCGAGGAGCACGGTGCCGCGGTGCCCGGCATCGCCATCGCCGATACGGTCAAGAAGATCGACGAGCCGCCATGGTGACCGAAACGCTCGACCGCAGCCGCTTGCGCATGGTGCAGACGCCGCAGGCCTTTGCGCTTCGCTCTGATCGCTCGACGCCCATCGGCGCGCGGCGGCGGCGGGCCGTGAGGATTTTACCGACGATGCGGCGCTTGTCGAATGGGCCGGGCATCGCGTACATCGTGTTCGAAGGCGAAGCAGGAAACGTGAAACTTACTACTAACGACGATTTCGCCCGCGCCGAACTTCTTTCCGCGGCGGCGCTCGCCGACGTGCGCATCGGCAGCGGGTTCGACGTGCACGCCTTTGTCGACGGCGATCATGTGATGCTCGGCGGCGTGCGTATCCCGCATCGGCAGCGGCGTGACGGGCCATTCCGATGCTGATGTGGCCCTGCATGCCCTGGTGGATGCCATTTTGGGCGCACTTGCCGAGGGCGATATCGGCCACATTTTCCGCCCAACGATCCGCAATGGCGCGGTGCTTCCTCCGATCGCTTTCTCGCCTTTGCTTGCGAGCGGGTGCGCGCGCGCGGCGGCGTGATCGGCAATCTCGACGTCACCATCGTGTGCGAAGCGCCACGCGTCTCGCCGCATCGTGACGCCATGCGCGCGCGCATTGCAGCGATCGCAGAATTTCCGCCGATCGTGTAGCGGTCAAAGCGACGACCAGCGAGAAGCTCGGGTTTCACCGGCCGTGGCGAAGGTATTGTCGCCATGGCGACCGCGACGGTCCGCCTGCCCTGGAGCGCGGCATGATCGACGCCGAGCTACTCGCCGCGGCCAAGCACTTCTCGATCTGTGTCGCGCGCGCGGCTTGCGGATCGCAACGGCGGAATCCTGCACCGGCGGTCTTGTGGCGGGAGTGCTGACCGAGATCGCTGGCGCCTCCGATGTGGTCGAGCGCGGCTTCGTTGTCTATTCCAACGCGGCAAAGGAATCGATGCTTGGCGTCCGGCTTCCACGCTCAAACGCCATGGAGCAGTGAGCGCCGAAACCGCAATCGCGATGGCGACGGGCGCGCTGACAAATTCGCAGCCGATATTTCGGTGGCGATCACCGGCATCGCCGGGCCGGGCGGCGGCACCAAACGGAAACCGGTCGGGCTCGTTCATTTTGCCGCCGCGAGCCGCGACGGCAAACGTCGCGCGTCGCCGGCTTTTTGGCAAATCGGCCGGCGCCGCGTGCGCGAGCGCTCGGTGGCTGAAGCGCTCGAACTCTTGGAATTTGTGGCGCAGTGAGCGGTCGACACTCCGCCCATATCCGCAAATTCAGCCCTGAACCGCTTTTATGATCGATTGCAGCACACAGCTATTCCGGTCGAGGATAATCTTGGTGAGCTGGGAATTGTCGGATTCGCTGCTGCCGCTCGGTGAACCGTTGCCTGTCCCCGTGGTTTCCTCATCAGTCGAACTGTCGTGTTTAGGATCGGACGTATGAGATGTCGTCTGCGGCTTTTTGGTTGCCGGACATCGTCCGGTCCACCCAGCATCCACGAGACTACGTCGAAGCTCGTCTGCGAAATTTTCCAGCCCAAAGATAAGCCGTAGGTCTGGTCTTGAATCTCGACAATCTGCAAAGCGGCAGACGGGTCGCCGCGCTTGGCGCAGCGCTCGTTGGCCTCTGCGTCGGAACCGTTGGAGCTCGACACAGTCCCGAACACGCGTTCAAAGCCGCTCTTGGTTGGATAGACTTCGCTGCAAGCGCGTGCGACCGCTTCGATTTCCCAAATCCTGCCTTACGCTCATCAACGCGTCGGATCGGCCCCATCGTGTCGCGAAATGCGGTCCCGTTGATTGTCGCGCCCTGAAGGTCGGGCTGCGGCCGCGAGCTTGTGATCAAGATGATCTGGACTTGGACACCCAGCCCGCCGGCCGTTTTAACTGACTTGAGCACCGTGTACAGATCAAGTGCCGTGGTTGCTCCCGAATTGTCAGAATAACCGCCATCGACGAAATTCCATCGTTTGCGGTCCGTCGCGTCGGACGCTACGGCGGGCATCACCGCTGAAAATGGCGGAAGAATCAGCGGAAACCGGGCGCTGACTACCGCCGCATCGATCAACCGCTCATGGCTTTCGTCGGGCATTCCCGGGTCCGAGAACGAATAAAGAGATTCATCGATGTTGTGCAGATGGAAGGGAGCAAACCCTACTCGAAAACCGGTTTCAACCCATGTCGAATTAAGGACCAGAGCCGGCGTTAGGTCACCGAACGACCACGCCTGCTCGAAAGGCATGTGGAGTTTTCGTCCTGCTGCCGGGTCATAAGCGAAGACGGAATCGTCAAAGCTTGCCGCCAGCGCATCGGCGCGCCCGGTCGACGACCCTGTCAGTTCGGAAAAGATCGAGCCGACGACCGGCGAAAAATGGTCGTCCTCCATAATGCAGGTGACTTTGTCCTCCAGCGCTTCTTGCGCATTGTTTCCTTGATTCCCGGCAAACCGCTTCGCACAAGCCTTGCTCGATATCCGTCGGCGTCGCCGTTGTCGCCGAGCCGCCCCGTGCTGACGCCGCCGCGTCCAAAGCCTGGAATACGGTAGAGCCGATCGCGCCCCCCGAGACGCCGCTGATGGCGAATACATGTTCGGCAAAGCGGGGCGAAGCATCCTGCAGTCGCGCCAACAGCATCGCTGCGGCGCTTGCCGCGTAGATTCCCCCTCCCTCCGCCGCCATGACATAGACCGCATAAGGTTGGTTTGCGCCGGCGGTCGCGCCCGTATTGGCGGTCGGCGGTTTCTTTTCGGGGCACAATTCGGCGAGTTGCGCGTCCGCGTCGGAGTCGGTGACCAATATTCCCCTTTGCCGCAGCCAGCATTCGTATTGAAATTTGACGCTCTGTGTGTCGAGCGCAGTAGCGCCGCCGGCAGGTGAAATTTGCTTCACGATTTCGCCCCGCAATTCGTACCATTGAGTGAAGCCAAAAAGTATAAGGACGAGCGCGACGGCTCCGACCGCGACAAATCGCGCCAAGAAGGCGACGATCGCGAATCCCACACCTACGAGAGCAAGCAGTATCGCCACCAGCCCAACATGATTTGGAAACATCACACAGGCCACTATTGCCAGTATGACGAGAGTGAGCACGGGGAATCCCGATTGCTGCGAGAGCCAGGCCAGCAATGCGAAAACCAATATGAGGAACAGGGATTGCAGCGTTACGATCGCGAGCGGCCCGACAAACCGATCGACTCTGATCACAGTATCAAGATCGTAGAAAGATAACGCCTTGGCTGCGATAGCAAGTACGGCGATCAGGCCGACGATCGCAAATCCGCGTCTGAGCACAACGCCGCGCCACCGCCATTGCTCGGAAGTCCAGTTCAGCAAGAGTACCGTGAAGAGGCCGAAAGCAATCGTGCAGCAGATCGCGGCAGGAAAGACTGTCCAATGCCCTGGCATCGGCAGATACGTGCCGGCAATCGGACACAACGATTGCGGCTGTTTTCCCACGGTCGCCGGAATCGTCGCCCAGATGTCCGCTTCCTGTCCAGAAGGAAGCACGAGCTGAATGATCGCAAAGTAGCCGGCCAACAGAAACCAGGGCAGAAATGCCCAGAGGATGAGCATTTGGCGCTGGCGCTGAACGAAGCCTACTCCGGTGGACAATCGTTGGCGATTAATCAAGACATACAGCGGCGACAAAGCCCAGGCGCGGAAAAGTTCGCCTCTAGTCTGGGGTACGTGAATTGGCGGTTCGACTTGGGATTCATCGGTAGATTTAGCGTGTGCGCGCATGAAAACGGGGCCGCTACGCCTCTCATAGAGCGATCGATAAATGACGAAATAAGCGACGGTTACCACAAGGGTGACGGCGCACAATAAGATCGCGGACCAATTGGCAAGTTCGGGCACGAGCCAATCGCTAAATAGCAAGAACAGCAGCGCACCAAGCCCGGGTGCAAGTAGCGCCACCGTGCGTTGGGCCAAGCGAGTCTTTTGTTCGACAGAGGAGAAAGTCGCGATCGCGGACCCGAGAAAGATCAGCGAAACGGCAATCATCCGACCGTCCGGGAGCAACAGGTGCTGCATCCCGTGGAGCTGGCTGGTCGGCATCTGCGACAACAATTGGCAATATCTGTCTGCGACGAAATTCCGCGCGTTGAAAAGCCCGATCGCGATCCCCAGCCAGGGCAGGAGCGCAAGGAGGAATGCGGCGGTGCGTTGCAGGCTGCGCGGGCTCGAGTTGGTATCCGGATTGGAATAACCCGAATAAACCACGCTGATCCGCAACGTGCTGAGCGCGAAATGCGCCTCGTAGAGCAGCGCACTGAGCAGTATTAAGGAGACCGCCGCGGCCACCAAGCCCGCGAGCCACGCTCCGACACTGCCCGTGGGATTTTCCAAATACGAAATGTATATTTCGCGGAACTGTCCGTCGACCGCGAACAAGACGAAGCAGATCACGCCTGCAGCGAGCGGCAACAGGTGGAAAATCGCCATCATGTTGCGCAGCGGCTTCCAGAACCGCATCTGCAAGAACGGCCCCAGCTGGTACCACTTCGCGGCCAGGACGTCGCGCCAGTTCATCTTATTCGTTCTCCACCCGCCTCAGCACGCCTTCCGCGCATTTGGCCTGGAACGCCCTTTCACACGCGCTTCGATCCCGCGTCTTCAGCGCGGTGAAGTAGACCTCGTTGAGCGTGGTGTTCGGGTTGTCGCGCAAATAATCGATGGCCACCGGGATTAGTTTTTCGGCTACACTCTCGATGGTGAGGCCGCCGTCGCCGGTGCCGAGCAGAGGAAAAACGATGGAGCGCAGAAAGTTCTTGCGCAGCATCCGCCACAGTCGGGTGTTTTCATAGTCCACTCGGGCGAGCACGTTCCTCACGCACCTTGCCAGGTTGCCTAATTCGGCCTTGACGCCTTCGCCCGGGCCGCCTTCGACGGTCGCGACATGAAAGATGCGGTCAACCCGCCAGGGCGGGTTTGCGAGGTTGCCGGACACGGTCACCAGGACGGTACCGATTCTCACATGGCCCCTTTCGCCGACGACGCCGCGGAGGGCTTCCTGGATGGTATCCTCGTCGATCCTGTTCTCTTCCTCCTTCCTGGCACCGAGGTACCGGATGCGTGACGAGATCGTCTTGCCGATGATGCGGTCCATCATCATGTCGGTATTTTCTGAATTGACCCAAATGCTCACATCCTTCACTTGGTGTATGGAGCCCGTCGTGTACCCTATTATTCGGTCGGGCTTGTCCACGAGCTGAAACTTCACCGTGGAAGGCTCCAGCGGCGGCATCCGCCTGATGTACTCCTGCAACCAGTAAGCCGCGACCGCGAGTTTTGGATCTTCGATTTGCTTTTTGGCCAACTCGTTGAACAGTTCATGAGCGCTCTTGTGGACGACGGCGATGTCCTCGTCGTCGATACCGCCGCCCTTGGCGACCCGATCGGCCTTGCTGACTTTGACGAAGTAGAGAAAAATTCGCTCTGAAGTCCCGCCAGGGGACGAGAAAAACGTGCAAATCGGTTCTGGATCCCGAATCTTGTAACCAGTCTCCTCCATCGTCTCGCGAATGATCGCCTCCTCGGGCGTTTCGTCCCCGTCGATCATTCCGGCGACCGTCTCGGTGATCCAGCCATCCTTCGTTTTCGGATTGTCACGCCGCCGCGCCACCAAGGTCGGCACCTTGAACTGATTGACTATCACCACGTCGTCGGTCTCGGGGTTGTAAAGCAGCGCCGCGACGGCGTCTCCCCGCTCGAAGACCAGCCGCCGCTGCCGGCTCATCGTGCCCTCGAGCGTCCGGTGCGAGACGTCGAGTTCGTCCACTTTGAAGAAGCAATCGAGCTTGCGGGTTGTGCCGTGAATTTCCGCGTCGCGGGACCCTGGCATCGCGGCCCTCCTGCCTGAACACCGTAGTTTCTCTGCAGTTGCCTTGAAAGGATAGCAGATTGCGCCTTCCCCAACGAGAATCAGTGCTAGCTTAACTCCTTCGCCGCTTACGCCGCCTGCGTGCCGTAGACTTGGTCGGCGCGGCGTTCGAATGCCGCGGCAAAACGGCGGAAAGCGGCATCGAACACGCTGCCCATCAACAGCCCGAGCGTCCGGCTGCGGAATTCGTAAGCGAGGAAAAATTCGACTTCGCAGCTTCGGTCGTCAATTGGATGAAAGCTCCAGCGATTGTTCATGCGACGGAACGGGCCTTCGAGATATTCAACCAGGATGGTAAGTTGAGGCCGATCGAGCGTCACGCGGCTGGTGAAGGTTTCGCCGATGAGTTTGTAGGCGATCGTCATGTCGGCGACGATCACTTCCCTTCCCCCGCTTTCGCTGCTGCGCTTGCGCAACTTGAGCGATTGGCATAGCGGCACGAATTCCGGATAGCGCTCGACGTCGGCGACGAGGTCGAACATGTCGGCAGCCGAGTGCGCGACCCGCCGTCTGGTGGAGAATTGCGGCATCGATCAACGCGCCGCCCGCAGCGCCCTCAAGCGTGCAAAATCCTCGCCCGCATGATGCGAGGATCGCGTGAGCGGACTAGCCGAGACCATCGAAAATCCCTTGGCATAGGCGATGGTTGCCAGCGCCTTGAACTCTTCGGGCGGCACGAAACGAATCACCGCGTGATGCTTGTGCGAGGGTTGCAGATATTGGCCAATGGTGAGGAAATCGACGTCGGCGGCGCGCAGATCGTCCATCACTTGCAAGATTTCGTCGCGGTCCTCGCCGAGCCCGACCATGATGCCGGATTTGGTGAATGTTTTCGGATCGAGCTCTTTGACGCGTTGAAGAAGCCGGATGGACGCGAAGTAACGCGCGCCGGGCCGCACCGTCAGGTATTTTGCCGGCACGGTCTCGAGATTGTGGTTGAAAATATCAGGGCGCGCGGCGGCCACGATTTCCACCGCGCCGTCCTTGCGCAAAAAGTCCGGTGTCAGCACCTCGATCGTGGTGTTGGGGCAGCGCGCGCGGATCGCGCGGATCACGGCGGCGAAATGCGCCGCTCCGCCGTCGGCAAGATCGTCGCGGTCGACCGAGGTCACGACCACATGCGATAGCCCGAGTTTGCAGGTCGCCTCGGCGACATGGGCTGGCTCCGCCATATCGAGCGGCCCCGGCAAGCCGGTCTTGACGTTGCAGAAGGCGCAGGCGCGCGTGCAGGTGTCGCCCATGATCATGAACGTGGCGTGCTTTTTCTCCCAACACTCGCCGATATTCGGGCAGCCGGCCTCCTCGCACACCGTGTGCAGGCCGTTGGCGCGCACGATCCGCTGCGTCTCCACGTAGCCGGGCGAGACTGGGGCCTTGACGCGTATCCAGTCGGGTTTGCGCAAAACCGGCTGGTCCGGCCGATGCGCCTTTTCGGGATGGCGCGGCGGGCGGGCAGCGCTCGGCACATTGTCGATTACGACGGCCATAATGGCTCCGCGCGGCGTTACGAGTCCGCAATCGATACTTACGAGCCCGGTTGCTGCCTCGCAAGGCTGCCGCTGGTGGTTGGCGGCGCAATTGGCGTGCGGACGCCGGGCATGTCACCAGGCGCGCAAACGGCGCGGCGCGATTTGTGATGAACATCTTGTAAGTAAACACGCAACAGTTCCGCCTGCAGAAACAGAACTTTTGCCACAATAGAAGGCTTGTGTTGCGACCGGCGGCTACTGGCGTCAGGAAGCAGATCATGACCGCACGCGGACAACAAGCTGCAGCGCTTGCGTTGCATCGGTTCGGCCTCGGACCGCGGCGTGACTCGATTGCCGGCATTGCCGCCGACCCGCGCGGCGCGCTCCTTGCGGAACTCGATCGGCCGGACGCGGGCAGCATTTCGCCCGGCTTGTCGTCGAGCGGCGAAGCGGCGCGCGCGGTATTCAGATTTCGCGCCGAGGAACAAGCAAAACTGAAGCTCGTGCAACGCGCAAAAACGATGGCGGCGGCCGCGGACGGTTCAAGCCCTTTCGACTGTAAGAAACCGTTGGCGGGCGAAGCGTGCGCGGCGCCGCTTGTTGAAAACCAGGCCGAAAATCAACAAAAACCCCGCCAGCCGCCGCTGCCGCAACAGCTTATCCTGAATGAAGCCAAAGCGCGCTTCGACGCCGCCACCAACGCCGACATCGGATTTCGCCGAACGGCTGGTGTGGTTCTGGTCCAATCATTTCTGCATTTCGGCCGACAAGATACCTGCGATGGCCGGCGCCTATGAGCGCGAAGCCATCCGGCCGCACGTGCTCGGCCGCTTTGCCGACATGCTGCATTCGGTCGAGAGCCATCCGGCCATGCTGTTCTATCTCGACAACGTCGAATCCATCGGCCCGGACTCGATTGCCGGAATCGATCGCGACAAGGGGCTCAACGAGAATCTCGCGCGCGAGACGCTCGAACTGCACACGCTCGGCGTTCGCACCGGCTATACGCAAGCGGACGTGACCAGCTTCGCCAAGGTGCTCACCGGCTGGACCTGGTTTCCGCCGTGCCGAACCGATTTACGGCGGCGAGTTTGTCTTCAATCCGATCCTGCACGAACCCGGCGATCAGACGGTGCTGGGCAATTCGTATCCCGATACTGGCGTCCAACAGGGCCGCGCCGTGCTGGCCGATCTGGCGCGGCATCCGGCGACAGCACGTCACATCGCGCAACAACTCGCCGCCCATTTTGTTGCCGACGAGCCGCCGCCCGCACTTGTCGCCAAGCTGGAGAAGAGTTTCAACGACAGCGACGGCAACCTCAAGGAAGTCGCCAGGACGCTCATTGCCGCTGACGAATCCTGGACGCCGCAGCGGACCAAGCTCAAGCCGCCGGCGGAGTGGATCGTTGCCGTCCTGCGGCTGACCGGTGGCGAAGCGGTCGTTCCGATCGGCCTGCTCATGGGTGCGCAGGCGCAGCTTGGCGCCGCGCTTGTGGCGGCCGCCGGCGCCGAACGGCTATTCGGATCGCGAAGCGGCCTGGATCGACGGCGTGCCGCACCGGCTCGATCTCGCCAACCAATTCGCCAACCGCCTGGCGACGGACATGGACCCGCTTGGGCTGCTCGACAGCGCGCTCGGTCCGCTCGCCTTGGCGCAGACCCGCGACACGGTCGCGCGCGCCGAAAGCCGCGCCCAGGCTTTGACGCTTCTCGTCATGTCACCAGAATTCCTGCGGAGCTGACCATGAAATATCCCCACGCGCCCTCGCGCCGCGAACTTGCTGCTCGCCTCCGGCACCTTGTTCGCCTGGGCCTATCTGCCGAAACTCGCGCGCGCCGAAGGCCGCGATCCGCGCTTTCTCACCTTCGTGCTGCGCGGCGCGCTCGACGGGCTCGCCACCGTGGCGCCGGTCGGCGATCCGGATTGGGTGCGCGCTGCGCGGCGACGACGCGCTCACCCTCGACGGCAAGACGCCGGCGCTGCAGCTCGACGATTATCTTCGCGCTCAATCCGGCGATGCCGAATCTGCATCGCATGTTCGCAGGCCACGAGGCGATCATCGTTCACGCCTGCGCCACGCCCTATCGCGAGCGCTCGCATTTCGACGGCCAGGACGTGCTGGAAAGCGGCTTCACCAAGCCGAATGCGAGCGAGACTCGGCTGGCTCAATCGGGCGCTTGCCGCGCTTGCGCCTGGCGGCCGCGTCAACCCGAAAGGCGGCAAGGTCTTTGCCGTCGGCCCGGTGACGCCGCTCATTGTGCGCGGCCCGGCGCCGGTCCTGTCGTGGTCGCCGCAACACGTGCTGCCGGCGAGCGAGGACACGGTGCAGCGCCTGCTCGCGCTCTATCGCCAATCCGACCCGAAGCTCGCCCAGACGCTTATGGACAATGCGAAGCTCACCGCCATCGAGCAGGCCGGCGGCATGGCGCAGCAGAAGCCGGGCGGCCCCGGTCCGGGCCAAGTGCGCGCCTATTTTGCCGAAGTCGCCGGCACCGCGGCGAAATTTCTGGCCCAGCCCGACGGGCCGCGCGTCGGTGCGCTGGCGCTCGACGGCTGGGACACCCATTACAACGAAGGCATTGCCAACGGCCAGCTGTCGCAATTGCTCGGTGCGCTCGACGACTGCGCTCGGCGCGGTCAAGACCAATATGGGCCCGGCCTGGCGCGAGACCGTGGCGGTGCTGGTCACCGAGTTCGGCCGCACCGCGCGCATCAATGGCACCGAAGGCACCGATCACGGCACCGGCACGGTGGCGCTCCTTGCCGGCGGCGCGCTCAAGGGCGGGCGCGTGATCGCCGATTGGCCGGGGCTCAAGCCTGCCGATCTCTACGAAAACCGCGATCTCAAGGCCACGACCGACCTGCGCGCCGTGCTGAAGGGTTTACTGCGGGACCATTTGCGCGCCGACGAGCGCGTGCTGGCCGAGAATGTGTTTCCCAGCAGTGCCGGCGTGAAACCGATGGCAGGATTGGTCTAATATTGCTCCGGGATGTGGTTGCGCTCGGCCCGGTCCCGGAGTGACGAATCAAATATTCAGCACCCGCCCATACGCATCGAGCACCGCTTCCTTCATCATTTCCGACAGTGTCGGATGCGGGAAGACGGTGTGCATGAGCTCTTCTTCAGTAGTCTCCAGATTCATCGCCATCACATAGCCCTGGATAAGCTCGGTCACCTCGGCGCCGATCATGTGCGCGCCGAGAAGTTGGCCGGTCTTCTTGTCGAAGATCACCTTGACCAGACCCTGATCCTCGCCGAGCGCGATCGCCTTACCGTTGCCGACGAAGGGAAAGCGGCCGATGCGGATATCTATTTTTTGGTCCTTCGCCGCCTGCTCGGTTAAGCCCACCGAGGCGATTTGCGGCGAACAATAAGTGCAGCCGGGAATGAGCCTGCGGTCCATTGGATGCGGATGCAGACCCTTGATCGCCTCGACGCAGATGACGCCTTCGTGCTCGGCCTTGTGCGCGAGCAGCGGCGGACCGGCGACGTCGCCGATGGCATAAATGCCCGGCACATTGGTCTTGCACGCGCCGTCGATGACGATCGAGCCGCGCTCGGTCTTCACGCCGAGCTTTTCCAGACCCAGATTTTCGATGTTGCCGACGACGCCGACGGCGGCGATGACGCGGTCGACGATGAGCGTCTGCGTGCCGCCCTTGCCGTCGTCGATCGTTGCTGTGACGCTGTCGGCTTTCTTGTCGAGCTTCGTCACTTTGGCGCCGGTGTAAATCTTGATTCCCTGCTTCTCGAAGCTTTTGCGCGCGAAGGCGGCGATCTCGGCGTCTTCGGCCGGCAGGATTTGCGGCAGCACTTCCACTACGATTACCTCGGCGCCGAGCGTGCGGTAGAACGAGGCGAACTCGATGCCGATCGCGCCCGAGCCGATGACCAGGAGCGACTTCGGCATGCGGTCGGGCACCATGGCCTCGAAATAGGTCCAGATGAGTTTCTTATCGGGCTCAAGTCCGGGAAGAACGCGCGGTCGCGCGCCGGTCGCAATGATGATGTGTTTGGCTTGATACGAGCCCGGACCGAGCGCTCCCTTCGGCGCTTCGCTCCTGCCGGCCTTCACATTGATCTTTCCCGGCGCATCGATGGCCGCCTCGCCCCAGATTACGGCGACTTTGTTCTTCTTCATCAGATAGCCGACGCCGTCGTTGAGCCGCTTCGACACCGCGCGCGAGCGCTTCACCACCGCGGCCGGATCGTAAGTCACGGCACCCGCGGAGAGCCCATAATCGTTGGCGTGCTGCAGATAGTGAAAAATCTCCGCCGAGCGCAGCAGCGCCTTGGTCGGAATGCAGCCCCAGTTCAGGCAGATGCCGCCCAGATAATCGCGCTCGATGATCGCGGTTTTGAATCCAAGCTGCGCGGCGCGGATGGCGCAGACATAGCCGCCCGGGCCGGAGCCGATGATGATGATGTCGAAATTCGTCTCGGCCATGCGTTAGCTCGCGGGCGCGGCATATTGGGCGATGCCGTTGCCGAACGACCAGTTTTCTTTTTTGCATTCGACAAGATTGACGAATACGTCTTCCTTACGTAGGCCGGGATTTTCCGCAAGCAAGGTCGCGACGCGGGCGAAGAATGCCTGCTTCTGTTCGACGGTTCGCGTATCGTTTGCCGTGATCTGAACGATCGCCAGATCGTCGGTATAGGCAATGCCGAGATAGCTTCCGGCATGATCGAAATTATCGGCATCGTGCTCATTGACGATCATGAAGCGGTCATCCTTGGGGACGCCGAATGTATCGGTCATGGCGCGATAGATGCCGTCGCAGATCGCTTTCTTGTAGGCCGGCGACTTGCCTCGCCGCAGATCGATACGTACCAGGGGCATGATTACACCAGCATCATCACCGGGTTTTCGATCAATGCCTTGAAAGCGCTGATCAGCACGGCGCCGAGCGCGCCGTCGACGGCGCGGTGGTCGCATCCCATGGTCACGCTCATGATGTGGGCGGGGACGATCTTGCCGTCACGCACCACGGCGCGCTCCTCGCCGGTGCCGACGGCAAGGATCGTGGCGTGCGGCGGGTTGATCACGGCGGTGAAATCCTTGATGCCGTACATGCCGAGGTTCGACACCGCCGTGGTGCCGCCCTGATATTCGTGAGATTTGAGCTTGCGCTCGCGGGCGCGCACCGCGAGCTCGCGCATCTCGTTGGAGATGGCGGCGAGCGATTTCGTCTCCGCATTCCGGATGATCGGCGTGATGAGACCATTCGGCATCGCCACCGCGACGCCGATGTCGGAATGCTTGTGCTTGAGCATGCCGCCCTCGGTCCAACTCACGTTGGCGTCCGGCACGCGCTGCAACGCGAGCGCGAGCGCCTTGATAACGAAGTCGTTGACCGACAGCTTGTAGGCCGGCTTGCCGTCCTTGTCCTTAGGCGCCGCGGCATTGATTTCTTCGCGCGCCTGCAACAGCTTGCCGATGTCGCAGTCGACGGTCAGAAAGAAGTGCGGGATGGTCTGCACCGAGGCGGTAAGCCGCTGCGCGATGGTGCGGCGCATGCCGTCGTGCGGGATGACTTCGTAGCTGCCTTCCTCATAGAGCGCGCGGATCTGCTGGTCCGACATCGAAGGCGCGATGAGCGGAGGCGGCGCAGCGGCAGGAGCGGCCGCCTGGCGCGCGCAGGCCGCGGCCCGATTTGGCCGCCTCGACATCGCGGGCAATGACGCGGCCATGTGGCCCGGAGCCCTCGACGCGGCCGAGGTCGATGCCGGCTTCTTTGGCGAGGCGGCGCGCAAGCGGGGAAGAAAAAATCCTGTTCGTGCCGCCGGGACCGGCGCCATGGCCATTGGTCCGAACCCCCTCACTCCCGCCCTCTCCACTCCGGGGAGAGGGAGCGGTCGGAGCCGCGGGTGGAGTTGGAGACTTCGTCTCCTGCCTGGCTGGAGGGGCTGCCGCCGACGGGGCGGCTTGCTGGGCCGCTCCTTCTCCCTGGGGGGGAGAAGGTGGGGATGAGGGGGCTCCGGCGCTCGATGTCGTTTCCTTCCCTGCCGCCGGCCGCAGCGGCCTTCACGTCCTCGCCTTCTTGCGCCAGCACGGCGATGAGCTGATTGACCGGCACATCGTTGGTGCCTTCCGGCACCACGATTTTCGCCAGCACGCCGTCGTCGACGGCCTCGTATTCCATCGTCGCCTTGTCGGTCTCGATCTCGGCGATGACGTCGCCGGTCTTGACCGCCTCGCCTTCCTTCTTCAGCCACTTGGCGAGGTTGCCCTTCTCCATCGTGGGCGACAGCGCTGGCATGAGAATGTTGATGGGCATTTTTTAACTGATTGCGTTGGTCTTGCCGATGTCGGCCGGCCGTTCCATTTCGGCTTCGAACATCGTCCAGACTTTTTCCACAACTTGATCTTCGCGCATCCCCGCTTCGAGTGCGTAGATGCGGCCAATATGCCGCGCCACGTCGGCGAGCAGGATGCCCCAGGTTTCCGGCTCGTCGAACGCGCGCCGCAGCGAGACGTGCAGATTGCCCTCGGCAATTGCCGCACGCATCACCTCGTAACCGCCCAGCTCCAGCGCCGTCGGCGGCACAGCGAGCGCTTCGAACTTTTCGGCCGGCTTGGCGGTTTCGTCGCTCATCGGTAGCAAACCGCTTTCGCCGCCGCGACCACTTCGGCGACCGACGGCAACGCCAGTTTTTCCAGATTTGCCGCGTACGGCATCGGCACGTCCTTGCCGCGATACGCTCGACCGGCGCGTCAAGATAGTCGAACGCCTCGGCCATCACCCGCGCGGCGATCTCGGCGCCGACGCCGGACTGCTTCCAGCCTTCCTCGACGGTGACAAGGCGGCCGGTTTTCTTCACCGACTCGACGATTGTCTCGCTATCCATCGGCTTAAGCGTGCGCAGGTCGATGACCTCGGCGGAAATATTCTCCTTTGCCAGTTCGTCGGCGGCCTTGAGCGCATAGGTCATGCCCATGGACCAGGCGACGATCGTCACGTCGGTGCCGCTGCGGACCACGCGCGCGCGGCCGATCGGCAGCACGTAATCGTCGAGTTTCGGCACCGGCGACGAATGGCCGTAGAGAATTTCGTTCTCCAGAAACATCACCGGATTGGGATCGCGGATCGCGGCTTTGAGCAAACCCTTGGCGTCGGCCGCGGTCGACGGCGCGACCACTTTGAGGCCGGGAATGTGCGAGTACCAGGACGAATAATCCTGACTGTGCTGGGCGGCGACGCGGGCCGCCGGTCCGTTGGGCCCGCGAAAGACGATCGAGACCCGCATCTGCCCGCCGGACATGTAGCTGCGTTTTCGCCGCCGAGTTGATGAGCTGGTCCATCGCCTGCATGGCGAAATTGAAGGTCATGAACTCGACGATCGGCTTTAATCCGGCGAATGCGGCGCCGACGCCAAGACCGGCAAAGCCATGTTCGGTGATCGGGGTGTCGATGACGCGACGCGCGCCGAATTCGTCAAGCAGACCCTGCGTCACTTTATAGGCGCCCTGATATTCGGCGACTTCCTCGCCGATCACGAGCACGTCCGGATCGCGGCGCATCTCCTCGGCCATGGCGTCGCGCAACGCCTCGCGCATGGTCATCGTGACCATCTGGGTGCCTTCCGGCACCTCAGGTTCGGGCATCGCTGTACTTGCCGGTGTCTTCGGCTGATTCGGTCTTTGACGGCGCGGCCGCCTGCTTGATCGCCGCAGGCGGCGCAGAGTTCGACCGCCTTCTCCTGACGCGCAGGCGCGGTGACGTTCGGCCTCCGCCTTGGCGGCCTTGCCGTCCTTCAGCGCTGTCGCGTCCTCGCCTTCGGCGAGGATCATCGCGATCGGCGTGTTCACTGCGACGTCGTTGGTGCCTTCCGGCACGAGAATTTTGCCGAGCGTTGCCCTCGTCGACCGCCTCCACCTCCATGGTGGCCTTGTCGGTTTCGATCTCGGCGATCACGTCGCCGGATTTGACGGTGTCGCCTTCCTTCTTGAGCCACTTGGCGAGATTGCCCTTCTCCATCGTCGGCGACAGGGCAGGCATCAGAACTTGGTGTCGGCATGGCGGCTACTCGTGGATCGTCATGCCGGATCGGCTGTACGCACGGTCGGGCGCATCGTCGCGCTCACCGATAGACGTCCGTGTAAAGTTCCGCGGGATCGGGCTCGGCGTCGTGCGTGGCAAACTCGGCCGCCTCGTTGACCACCGCGCGCACCGATGCGTCGATCTTCTTCAGTTCGTCCTCGCCCGCCCATTTACGATCGAGGAGCCGCTTGCGCACCTGCTCGATCGGATCGTGCTCGGTGCGCACTTTGTCGACTTCTTCCTTGGTCCGGTATTTGGCCGGATCGGACATCGAATGGCCGCGATAGCGGTAGGTCATCATTTCGAGAATGGTCGGGCCCTTGCCGGCGCGGCACCAGGCGAGCGCATCCTCGGCGGCGGCCTTCACGGCGCGCACGTCCATGCCGTCGACCTGCGATGCCCGGAATATTGAAGGACAAGCCGCGCCGGGAAAAATCGGTCTGCGCCGAGGAGCGCGACACCGATGTGCCCATGGCGTAGCGGTTGTTCTCGATGACGTAGACGACCGGCAGCTTCCACAGCTCCGCCATGTTGAAGCTTTCGTAGACTTGGCCCTGGTTCGCCGCGCCGTCGCCGAAAAAGGTCAGGCAGACGCTGTCATTGCCGCGATACTTGTTGGCGAACGCGATGCCGGTGCCGATCGGAACCTGGGCGGCGACGATGCCGTGCCCGCCGAAAAAATTCTTCTCGCGGGAGAACATGTGCATCGAGCCGCCCTTGCCCTTGGAATAGCCGCCGCGCCGGCCGGTCAGTTCCGCCATCACGCCTTTCGGATCCATGCCGCAGGCCAGCATGTGGCCGTGATCGCGATAGCCGGTGATCATCTGGTCGCCGTCGGCCATCGCCATTTTCATGCCGACGACGACCGCTTCCTGGCCGATATAGAGATGGCAGAATCCGCCGATCAGCCCCATGCCGTACATCTGTCCGGCCTTCTCCTCGAAGCGCCGGATCAGGAGCATCTGCCGCAGCGCTTGGAACTCTTCTTCCTTGGAAAATTCCGGCATGGGGCTTTGCTGCGTCGCCCAGTCTACCGGGTGGAGTTCTTGGACGCCTTGATCGGCGGCTTTGGTCTTGGCGACGGCCATTGTTTTCCTCGAAATCCCGGCGGATCATCCCATAGCCGAAATCGCCCCGATGCGGAAGTCGGCGGCGTCCAGCCTGGCGGATCGCCACCGGCGCGCAAATCCTTGTCGGAAAACTCAATTTCGGGAACGGCGGGATGAGTTCAAGGCCCGATTGGGTCGGCAGTCGGCCGCTCCGGCTTGATCATCATGACGAGATCGTTCGGGTCGGCATAATCGAGGAGCGCACGGGCGCGTTCATCGAGCATATCCGGATCGATGTCGTCGGACTTGAGCAAAGCGATGCGGTGCTCCCATTGAGCATCGCTCGGCTTGCAACTGGGTCAATTCGGCCGAAAGCGTCGCGATCTCGCGGTCGATATCCTGCTTGGCCTTGAGCCCGTGATTGCCGTCATAGGCATTGACGCCGAAATAGCCGATGAGCAGCGCTGCCATGACATAGAGGGCGAGCGCATTGAGGATCGAGCGCAGACGTTTGCGGGTGACCATGCGGCGATCATGCCCAAGCGGCGCTTAAGGCGCGATTAATGCGAGGCGAGTGGCAACCTCACCCGCTCATTCCCGCGGAAGCGGGGATCCAGAGAAAGTCTCTAGGTTTTTCGCGTTCGATAATCTTTGCCCGTCGCGGCAGGATATTGCGCAACGCGCTGAGCATGAAATTGCCGAGCCTCTTGCCGCGATTGCGCAGATGGCGAACGGCTCCGGCATCGATGAAATAGGTGGGAAGGATGCTGTCGCGCCCCGCACCGTCGATAGAGCGCCGATTAGAGCGGCCGGACGAGCGTGCCGCCAGCGCGGCTACGTCAGGAATTTAAACGCCGTGCGGCCGGCAAATTTGGCTTGGGCGCCGAGTTCTTCCTCGATTCGCAAGAGTTGATTGTACTTGGCGGTCCGGTCGGCGCGCGCGAGCGAACCGGTCTTGATCTGTCCGCAATTGGTGGCGACCGCGAGGTCGGCGATGGTTGCGTCCTCCGTTTCGCCCGAACGGTGCGACATGACGGCGGTGTAGCCCGCTTTGTGGGCCATCTCGACCGCGGCGAGGGTTTCCGTAAGCGTGCCGATCTGGTTGACCTTGATCAGGACCGAATTGCCGATTCCGTTTTTGATTCCTTCCGAGAGCCGCGCCACATTGGTCACGAAAATATCGTCGCCGACGAGTTGGCAATTCTTGCCGATCGTTTGCGTGAGCTTCTTCCAGCCGGCGAAATCGTCCTCCGCCATGCCGTCCTCGATCGAAACGATCGGGTAACGCTTGGTCAGTTCTGCGAGGTAATCGACCTGCTGCTCGACCGATCGCGTCTTGCCCTCGCCCTTGTACTGATAGGCGCCGTCGGCGAAGAACTCGCTCGCCGCCGGATCGAGCGCAAGCATGACTTCGTCGCCGATGCGGTATCCGGCCTTTTCGATCGCCCTGAGGATGAAATCGAGCGCCGCTTCGGCCGATGGCAGATTGGGTGCAAAGCCGCCTTCGTCGCCCACATTGGTGTTGTGACCTGCCGATTTGAGCGCCGCGCGCAGCGTCTGAAAGATTTCCGAGCCGGCGCGCAATGCCTCGGCGAAGGTAGCGGCGCCGAGCGGCACGATCATAAATTCCTGAAAATCGATCGGGTTGTCGGCATGCACGCCGCCATTGACGATGTTCATCATCGGCACCGGCAGAAGATGCGCCGAGACGCCGCCGACATAGCGATAGAGCGGCAGCTTGTTGGCGGCAGCCGCCGCCTTGGCGACAGCGAGCGACACCCCGAGGATCGCGTTGGCGCCAAGACGCCCCTTGTTGGGCGTGTCGTCGAGCGCGATCAGCGTCTTATCGATCTTGACCTGCGCCTCGGCATCCATGCCGCTGAGCGCGTCGAAAATTTCGCCGTTAACGGCCTCGACTGCGTTGCGCACGCCTTTGCCAAGGTAGCGCTTTTTGTCGGCGTCGCGCAGCTCGACGGCCTCGTGCGCTCCGGTTGAAGCGCCCGAAGGCACGCCCGCGCGCCCGCGCGAGCCGTCGGCCAAGATAACGTCGACCTCGACGGTCGGATTGCCGCGGCTGTCAAGGATTTCGCGGCCAATGATGTCAACGATGGTGGTCATGCGCGCTCACTGGCTGGTTTCGCCGTGGGCTTCTACAGGATCGGCCAGCCTCTTGTCATTCCCGGCTAAAGCAAGGCATGCAGTAAGCGATGGCAACCAAATCGCTGCAGCTCGGCCGGCCTACAACGATACCTGCTTCGCCCGCTGAGGCGGTGCTTGACCGCGTGCATAATCCGCATCCAGACACCAATTACGTGGCGCGCTTCACGTTTCCCGAATTCACCGTGATGTGCCCGGTTACCGGCCAGCCCGACTTCGCCACGCTCGTCATTGACTACGTGCCGCGCGGCTGGCTTGTGGAATCGAAATCGCTCAAGCTTTACCTCAACAGCTTCCGCAACCACGCTGGGTTCCATGAAGAATGCACCGTCGCTATCGGCAAGAGACTGGTCGGGCTATTGAAACCGAAATGGTTGCGCATCGGCGGCTATTTTCATCCACGCGGCGGCATGCCGATCGACGTGTTCTGGCAGGCCGGCAAACTCCCCGCCGGCGTGTGGGCGCCCGATCAGGGGGTCAGCACCTACCGGGCGCGCTGATCGCGAGGGCACCCTTGAGGGCGGCGATGAGCCCGGAGGCCTCTCGCGCCGGATCGGCCGCGCGCATGATGCCGCCCATCACGGCGACCCCTGCTGCGCCTGCGGCGACGAGGTCGGCAATACGCGCCGCATTGATGCCGCCGATGGCAAGGACAGGCACCCGCGCCGCGCGTGCGATGTCGAAAATCCCCTTGCGGCCGATCTCGGGGCCGTAGCCCGGCTTGCTCGGCGTTTCGAAGGCCGGGCCTGCCAGCGCATAATCGACGCAATGCGGATCGATCGCTTCGGCTTCGGTGACAGTATGGATCGATACGCCAATAAGCCTTTGGCGACCGAGCAACGCGCGGGCAGCAGCGGCATCGGCCCCGGACGGCAGATGCACGCCGTCGGTGCCGGCGTGCTCGGCGAGTGAGGCTTCGCCGTGCAGGAGCAAGCGGGAGCCGGCGGCGCGGGTCATCGGCAAGAGACGGCGGGCCAGAACAATCTGTTCGTCGTCGGGCAAATCCTTCTCGCGCAGGCTCACCCAGCGGCAGCCGGCGTCGAGCGCCGCAGCGACAATCGCGGCCAGCGGACGCCTCGCTAGGCGGCGGTCGGTCACCAGAAGGAGCGGCGGATCGGGCAATCTCACGCGGGGAGTCTATCGAAGCAGGCTGCCCATCGCTACTTAGGGGAACCGTATGCTAGGACCCATTGCCGCGATGAACCGCCCCGCCCGCATTTCTTTCGTTTCGCTCGGCTGCCCGAAGGCGCTTGTCGATTCCGAGCGCATCATCACGCGCTTGCGCGCTGAAGGTTACGAGCTGGCGCGAGAGCATGCCGGCGCCGACCTCGCCATCGTCAACACTTGCGGCTTTCTCGACAGCGCGCAGGCGGAATCGCTCTCCGCTATTGGGGCGGCGATGGCCGAGAACGGCAAGGTGATCGTCACCGGCTGCATGGGGGCGGAACCGGAGAAAATTACCGCCGCGTACCCCGGCATCCTCGCCGTCACCGGCCCGCAGCAATACGAAAGCGTTTTAGACGCCGTTCATCGTGCCGCTCCGCCGCAACACGCTCCGTTTGCGGAATTAATCCCGCCCGAGGGCATTAAGCTGACGCCGCGCCACTACGCTTATCTAAAGATTTCAGAAGGTTGCAATAACCGCTGCACTTTCTGCATCATTCCAAAACTGCGCGGCGACCTGGTCTCACGTCCGGCCGCCGAGGTGTTGCGCGAGGCTGAGCGGCTGGTTGCGGCCGGAGTCAAGGAGCTGCTTGTCGTTTCTCAGGATACGTCGGCCTACGGAGTCGACTTGAAGTATGCCTCAAGCCCATGGAAGGGCCGCGAAGTACGGGCAAAATTCCTCGATCTGGCGCGCGAACTGGGCGAGTTCGGCGTCTGGGTGCGGCTGCATTACGTTTATCCCTACCCGCACGTGGACGAGGTGATTCCGCTCATGGCGGATGGCAAGGTGCTGCCCTACCTCGATGTGCCTTTCCAGCACGCAAGCCCAGACGTGCTCAAACGCATGCGCCGTCCGGCGGCGCAGGAACGCACTCTCGAACGGATCTGGCGATGGCGCGCCGGATGCCCGAGCCTCACGATCCGCTCCACGTTCATCGTCGGCTTCCCAGGCGAAACCGAGGGCGATTTTGCGCTGCTGCTTGACTGGCTCTCCGAGGCCGAACTCGATCGTGTCGGCTGTTTCCGCTACGAGGCGGTCGCGGGGGCGGCGGCAAACGATGGGGGCGCGCTGGTGCCGGAAGCCATCAAGGAAGAGCGCTTTGATCGATTGATGGCGCACCAACAGGCGATTTCGCGCCAACGTCTCAAACGGAAAGTTGGGCGCAACGAGCGCGTCATCATCGATCAGGTCGGCCCGCTACCGGGGCTCGATCCGGGAATCGCCAAGGGCCGCAGTCAGGGCGATGCTCCGCAGATCGACGGGACGGTCTTCGTGTCGAGCCGCCGGCCGCTGCGCGTCGGCGAGATCGCGACGGTCAAGATTGAGCGCGCCGACACCTATGACCTCCACGGCATCGCCGTCGGCTACTGATCGGTAGCCGGCCGCCTGCCGTCGTCACCGGGATTACGAGCTGCCCGCGCGCTCCCTCACTTGGCGGTTTCTTTCTCGGCGGTTTTGACGAAGCTCTGGTCGATCATGGCGGCGGCATCGAGCCCTTTCACTTTGGGATTGCTCGCGGATAGCGCGTCGATATTCGACTGGATCTGCGCGGCTTCCGGTATCGGTTCGGGCGCCAATACCTCTTTGACGTAAAAATCGTAGGAGAAGTCGAGTTCTCCCTTGTCTTTGACTCCTAGCTGCTTGGTGATTTCGCTTTCGGCGAAGGCGCGATCGGATTTTTCGCGCCGGAGCGCCTCCACAATCGCGGCGACGACGTTTTGCACAACGTCGCGATGCATCTGAATGTACGAATCCGTAACCCAAATGCCGGCATTCACCGAAGGGATATGACTCTTTGCCAGGTCGACAAGGTCCACGAGTCCGGCGCTCTCGAATTTATATGTTGCAGGCGGATGCGACAACGCCGCGGCCACACTGCCGGCCATGAGCGAACTGTTCACATTGACAACGCCGCCGAGCGGCGTGAGCAGGACATCCGAGGCCGACAGGCCGAGCTGCTTGAGCGCCAATAGCGTAGCGGCGTAAAGCGAACCCGTCGTGCTGGTGATACCCACACGCTGACCTTTGAGCGCGCTGGCGCTGGCATACTGCTTGTGTGCCCAGAGCTGAAAGAAATAGGTGGGGGTGAGCGTGAGCACGAGCTTGACCTTCGCGCCGTGCAGCGTCGGCGGAAGCGCCATCGGCGCCGCCGATACCCACGAACTGCTCCTGCCCGGCGATGATCGCGGGAATGCCCTCCTGCGACGGGAGATAGCGCATGGTCACGTCGAGGCCGTGCTTTTTAAAATATCCGCCGTCGCTTGCGATCCACAACGGCAGAAAGTCGACCGTCTTCTGGCTATAGGAGATTGTAAGCGGTGTCGGCGCGGCGGCCGCTGTACCAAACACCACACCCGGCGCGAGCACGGCGGAGACCCCAAGCGTCGCAAGAGCGCATTATCTGCATCCGTAATTTCATGTCGTCCTCCCTCGCCGCTCGCGGCTCAGATACGCCACGCGTCGAAACGGCGTTCGAGCCAGCGCACCATTGTGGTCAGCAGCATAGCCGCCCGCTGCGAAAATTAATAGTCCGGCGAAAACGACGTCGGTCTGGAACTGCTGACCTGCATTCTCGATCATGGCGCCGACGCCGTGTTGGGCGCCAAGCAATTCGGCCACGAATACGCCGATAAGCGCCTGCCCGACGGCAAGCCGCAAGCCGCCGAGGATGAACGGCACCGAACCGGGCAGCGCGATAGTGCGGAAGATCTTCAGATCGCTGGCGCCGAAGCAGCGCGCGACGCGGAGGAGATGCTGATCGAGACTGCGGACGCCGCTGCTGGTGTTGACGAGCACGGGAAACACCGCGATCAGGAAGACCAGCGCGACTTTGGAGCTCAAGCCGATGCCGAGCCACACGACCAGAAGCGGGCCCAATGCCACCCGCGGGATGGCGTAGAGGAAGTTGATGAACGGGTCGAAAAAGTATCCGAGTCGCGGGTACCAGCCGATCGCAAGCCCGGCCGAGATGCCGACCGAACACGCCAGCAAGAGGCCATAGAAAAGCTCCTTGCCGCTTTCTGCGAGATCGGCCCAGATCTCGGATGAGGAAAAAAGGTTTACGAATGCGGCGATCACGCCGGCAGGAGACGGCAACAGAATTGGCGGCTCGATGCTGAACGCTGTCACCAATTGCCAGCCTGCGAACAGCACCGCGATGAAGGCGGTGCCCAGGACGATGCGCTCGGTTCGCTGTCCCATGCGCGCAAGCAAGGTCCCGCTTTGGCGCATGGGCGCACCGGACTCGTCGAGGATGATCGTCGCCATGACTTTCTCCTCCCTCCTTAGGCTTTGTTGCCTGTCCTAGCCGCCGAGGCGAGCACGCCGGAGACCTCCTGCACGTAGGCCAGAAATTCTGGCTTTAGACGCGCTTCGTCGCGCGGCTTGGGCAGGTGCACGCGCACCTCGCGCACGATGCGGCCCGGCCGGCGGCTGAAGATGCAGACCCGGTCGGCGAGGAACACGGCTTCCCCGATGTCGTGGGTCACGAACAGCGCGGTCACTTCGGCGCGCTTGCAGATAGCCAGGAGTTCGACCTGCAAGACTTCCCGCGTCTGGGCATCGACCGAGGCGAAGGGCTCGTCGAGTAACAATAGCTCCGGTTCGACCGCCAAGGCGCGCGCCAGATTGACGCGCTGCTGCATCCCACCGGAAAGCTGATGCGGGTAGCTGTGTCCAAAGTCAGCGAGCCCCACGAGTTTGAGAAGCGCAGTGGAGCGTGCAGCGGCTTCGCGGCCGCGCAGGCGGCCCGACATTTCGAGGCCGTAGGTGACGTTGTGGAGGATGTCGCGCCACGGCAGCAGCCCCGGTTGCTGGAATACCATGGCGCGGTCGGGCCCCGGGCGGCTGATCGGTTTGCCGTCAAAGGTCAACTCACCCGACGAAATCGTCAAGAAGCCGGCGACGGCATTGAGGAGTGTGGTCTTGCCGCATCCCGATGGTCCCAGCAGGCAGACGAACTCCCCGCGTTCGAGCGAAAGATCGACGCGATCGACGGCGAGAACGATCTCGCCGCCTCGTCCCGCATAGGCGATCGAGACCTTGTGGGCGTTGAGGTAATGGTGCGCTCCGTCGGCAGGGGATGCCGCGCGAGAGGCGCCGGGAGCCTGCTGCGGCGGCATGCTCACTTGCGCGATCGCCATGTCCTGGCACTCATGAAGAGGATTAACCCGGGGAGCTACAGTGACCTTCCCAATGGCATAAGCCGCAGTGCCGCAGGGGCGTTTTGCGCGGTAAGTCCATACAGGACGATGGCGCGGGCGTCCACGAACTCCCCTAGCGACCTATCGGCTCGCTCAGCACCGCATGCACGGCATCGGTCAGTTTCGCAAGCTCATCCTCGGCGATGGTAAAGGCCGGTGTGAGGTAGACGACCGACCCGAAAGGGCGGATAAAAACTCCTTCAGCAATAAATCGTTGGCGCATAGCGTTGAGATTTTCGATGCGGGCAAGTTCGACCACGCCGATGGCGCCCAATACGCGCACGTCCGCCACGCCAGGGAGATGTCGGCACGGTTCGAGATTGCGCGTTAGCGCGTGCGAGATCTTTGCGACCTGATCCAGACGCGGCTCGCGCTCGAACAGGTCGAGCGAGCCATTGGCCGCGGCGCAAGCGAGTGCATTCGCCATGAAAGTCGGTCCATGCATGAGGGCGTGGCTGGGATCGTCCGACCAGAACGCCTCGAATACCTTTTTTCGCGCGAGCGTGGCGGCGAGCGGCAAAGTGCCGCCGGTCAGCGCCTTGCCGATCGTGCGATGTCCGGCACGACGCCGGCGGCCTGGAACGCAAACAGCGCGCCGGTGCGTCCAAAACCGGTAAAAATCTCGTCGAAGATCAACAGAACGTCGTAGCGGTCGGCGGCGGCGCGCAGCGTACGCAGCACCTGCGCATCATGGAAGCGCATGCCGCCCGCGCCTTGCACAAGCGGCTCGACGATGATTGCGGCGATTTCGTCGGCGCGTTCCGCGAGCACCGCCTCCAAGGCCCTTATGCTAGCCTCGTCAACTGGCAGGTCGACCGTGATCTGCTGCGGCAACAGACCGCGGAACGCGGCGTGCATGCTGGATTGCGGATCGGAAACCGCCATGGCGCCGGTTGTGTCGCCGTGATAGCCGCCGTGGAACGCAAGGACCCGGGTGCGGTTGCGGACGCCGCAGCCGCGGTTGCGCCAATATTGCACCGCCATTTTCAGCGCCACTTCGACTGCGACGGAGCCGGACTCGCTGAAAAAGACGCGGTCGAGGTCGGCGGGGGCAACGAGCCTGGCAAGCCGCTGCGCGAGAGTGAGCGCGGCTTCGTGCACCAGGCCGCCGAACATGACATGCGGCAGGCGCTCAAGCTGGCGCTCCACGGTCGTGCCGGATGTGGGGATGGTTGTAGCCGTGGCAGGCCGTCCACCATGAGGCAATGCCGTCGATGAGTTCGCGGCCGTCGGCAAGCACGATGCGGCTGCCGCTAGTTGCCACGACTGGAAGTGGCGGATGCGCCGTCTTCATCTGCGTATAAGGCAGCCAGACATGATCGAGGCCGGCGGCGTACCAGGGCGGTAAGCCGCTCCGGCAATCGATCGTTTTCGCTGGTATTGCCTGACATTCGGCGCTTTCATGCCCCGCAACGGCCACAAGCCGCCATTGTGCCTCTCAGGGCCGGCCGAGGTCACGATGGTTTCGGCGGACTGAAGGGCTGCAATCCGCATGGGCAGACGATGCGCTCGCTCGATGAATTCGCGTGCGAAAAGCTGAGGCGCTGGAGCGCGCGACATTTGCGCCGCGAGCCGGTGGTGACCGCGCGCGCGGGACTTTATGCCGAGCGCGCCGGCCGCCGTTTGCTCTCGTTCTCATGCAACGATTATCTCAATCTCAGTCAGCACCCCGCCATCATAGAGGCGGCGATTGACAGCGACCGAACGATATGGCGTCGGCGCCGGCGCCTCGCGTCTGGTCACCGGCAATCATCCGCTCTATGTCGAGCTGGAAAACGGCTGGCGCGGACTGAAGGCAACCGAAGCCGCGTGCGTGTTCGGCTCCGGCTACCTTGCCAATACCGGGATCATTCCGGCACTGGTTGGCCCTGACGATCTCATCCTGATCGACGAATTGTCGCATGCCTGTATGCATGCCGGCGCGAAATTGAGCGGGGCCGCCGTCCACCGCTATCGCCATTGCGACGTTGCGCATGCGCAGCGCGCTCCTGGCGGAACATCGCGCCGCGCATCCGCGAACGCTTATTGTGACCGACGGCGTGTTTTCCATGGACGGCGATCTGGCGCCGCTCCACGATTTGGCAGAACTTGCGCAGCATTTCGATGCATGGCTGCTTGCCGATGACGCGCACGGGTTGGGCGTTGTCGGCGGCGGGCGCGGATCGAGCTTCGCCAATGGCGGGCCGGTCGACGTGCCGCTGCAGATGGGCACGCTGTCGAAGGCGATCGGCGCCTACGGCGGCTATCTGTGCGCGTCGCAGCCGGTGATCGATCTCATGCGCACGCGCGCGCGCACGTTCATCTATTCGACCGGCTTGCCGCCGCCGGTAATCGCCGCCGCCATTGCGGCCATCGATCTGATCGAGCGCGAGCCGGCTTATGTTGCCGAGCCGCTGCGCAAGGCGAGACTATTTGCCCGCGCGCTGAACCTGCCGGAGCCGCAGCAGCGCCATCGTTCCGCTCATCCTCGGCGAGACCGATGCGGCGCTCGGCGGCGGCGCAAGCGCTCGAGGAAGACGGTTTTCTGGTCGTCGCGATCCGGCCGCCGACGGTGCCGCAAGGCACTGCCCGGCTGCGTTTTGCCTTCACCGCGCAACATCCCGACGACCGAGATCGAGCGGCTGGCCGCCAGCGTGCGCAGGCGCGTGTTAGGATGCGCGTCCGTGACGGCGATCTTCATCACCGCCACCGGGACCGATGTCGGCAAGACTTACGTCGCCGCCTCGCTGATCGGGCATTTCCGCCAGATGGGCCGCATCGTCGAGGCCATCAAGCCGGTGGTGAGCGGCTTCGATCCGGCGCAAGTCCGGCAACAGCGATCCGGCGCGTGCTGTTGCGCGCGCTCGGCGTTGCCGGCTACGGCGGAGGTGATCGAACGCATTTCGCCGTGGCGGTTTCGCGCTGCCGCTCTCGCCCGATCTCGCGGCGCAACGCGAGGGACGCGGCATCGACGTCGACAATGTCATCGCCTTCTGCCGGAGCGCGGTCGAGCAACGGCAGGATCTGCTGCTGATCGAAGGCGTCGGCGGCGATCATGGTGCCGCTCGACGGCGAGCGTACCGATCCTCGACGTGATGATGGCGCTGCAGCTGCCGCTGATCCTGGTGACCGGCAGCTATCTCGGCACCATCAGCCACACGCTGACCGCACTCGATTCGCTCTACCGGCGCGACATGAACGTCTTGGCGATCATCGTGAGCGAGACGCCGAGCTCGACCGTTCCGCTCGACGACACGGTGGCGGCCATCGCCCGCTTCGCCGAGCCGGTGATCGGCGCTGCCGCGCAGCAAGCGCCAGGACGGCGAGCCGAGCGGCGGACCGCCGCTCGGCCGCATTACCGACCCGCAGGGCCGGCGCGCGCGTTGAACGGGCGCTCGCCGACGCTGTTTAGCGGACACCGCGGGTCAGAACAGATGCTTCACCTGCGCCACGGTTTCCAGCATGCCTTCGAGATTGAACAGCGCATGGAGCAGGAACGTCAGCAGCGTCGAGCCTGAGCGCCAGCGCACCCAGCCGAGAAACAGGCCGGCGACGCATATTTCGGCCATGCCGGTCCAGTCGTATTGCAGGTGCAGCCCGGCCCATAGCAGCGAGATGACGATGATCGCAAGCCAGCGCCGAACGCTCCGAGCGCGCGAAGCCTCGGAACAAATAGCCGCGAAACATGATCTCTTCGCCGGCTGGCGCCACCAGCACGGTCGCGAACCACATCAGCGGCAGCCAACCTTCTGCGGCGGCGGTGGTGTAAGAAATGACCTGGAATGGCGATACGATCGCGCGCCCGCTGACAAACAAGCAGCGCATCGGTGAGCGCGATAATGATGACGATGCCGATGATTCCGATCGTCACCGAGCGCAGCCGCGGCCAAATCAGCGCCGAGATATTCGGCTTGTTCGGCGCCCTCAGATGCACGGCGAGCATCAGCCCGCCGACAGTGACCGGATTGAGCACCAGCACCGACAGCGTAACAACCGCGCCGTCGTACTGTGCCGCGGCCAGAGGCATGAACATCGCCGTGCCACCACACGCACCAGCGCGGCCAGCGCGGCGATTTGCCCGGCCAGGAAGGCGGCGAATGCCCAGGCAAACGTCGCCAAGTAAGGAAGCACCGGCGCCAGATAGGCCCCGGATTCTCATGGGGCCTGCGCGTCTTTTCCGGCAGCCGGCCGCTCTCACGGCAGCAGGATCGACGAGCCGGTCGTGGCGCGGCCTTCGAGATCGCGGTGCGCTTTCACGGCGTCGCGCAGCGCGTATTTCTGATTGACGGGAATTTTGACCGCGCCTTTGCCGACGACGTCAAACAGGTCGTTGGCGATCGAGAGCAAATCCTCGCGCTTGGCGGCGTAGGTATTGAGCGTCGGCCGCGTGGCGAACAGCGATCCCTTGGTCTGCAGGATGTTGATGTTGAAAGCATCGATCTGCCCTGACGCGCTGCCGTAGCTTACGAACATGCCGAGCGGCTTGAGGCAGTCGAGAGAGGCCGGAAACGTGGTCTTGCCGATGCCGTCATAAATCACCTCGCACAGCTTGCCGCCGGTGATCTCTTTGGTCCGCGCGGCAAAATCCTCCTCGCGATAGAGGATCGTGTGATGGCAGCCGTTCGCCTTGGCGATCGCGGCCTTTTCCTTCGATCCGACCGTGCCGACGACGTTGGCGCCGAGATGGTTGGCCCATTGGCACAGGATCAAGCCGACGCCGCCGGCTGCCGCGTGAACGAAGACGTTCATCCCCTTCTCGACCTTGAAGGTGCGGCGCAGGAGATATTCCGCGGTCATGCCCTTGAGCATCATCGCGGCGGCCTGCTCGTAGCTGATGTTCGCGGGCAGTTTCACGGTGCGGTCGGCAGGCACGATGCGCTCCGTGGCATAGCAGCCGAGCGCAACCACATAGGCCACCCGATCGCCGACCTTAAAGTCGTTCACGCCGGGGCCGACGACGACGACCTCGCCGGCGCCTTCATTGCCTGCGGTGAACGGTAGGCCGACCGGCGAGGGATACATGCCCATGCGGAAATAGGTATCGATGAAATTGACGCCCGCCGCGTGTTGCTTGACCCGGATCTGGCCTTGGCCCGGCGCCGGCAGCTCGATCTCTTCGTAGGTCAAAACCTCGGGTCCGCCGACTTTATGTACGCGCACCGCAGCAACCATTTTCCTCTCCTGTCAAAGGCTTGTATTGCGCCACAAGCGCATTCGGTCGGGATCATAGGGGGCCGGGTGCCGAACACAAGGTGCTCTGGACGCGGACTCATAAGCCCTGCGCAAAGGTCCGTTCCGAGGTAAAGCGAACATCGAAGTTTACCGACGTCGCTTCCGCTTCGATCTCGGAAGCCGAATTGTCGGCAGCCCTGCTACTCGAAGGGCTGGCCTGCCACCCCACAGAAATCTCTGAAGGAAAACCTTTCCGTCGAGATCAGGCGAGGTCGAAGCGATCGAGGTTCATCACCTTGTTCCAGGCAGCCACGAAGTCTTTGACGAACTTCTCCTTCGAGTCCCCGCACGCATAGACTTCCGCGAGGGCTCGCAGCTGGGAGTGCGAACCGAAGATCAGGTCGACACGGGTGCCGGTCCACTTGACCGCATTCGTCTTCGGGTCACGTCCCTCGTACACGCCTTCAGAGCCGGCGGACGGCTGCCATTGCGTGCTCATGTCGATGAGGTTGACGAAAAAGTCGTTCGTCAACGTTCCGGGCCGCTTGGTGAAGACGCCGTGCTTGGCCCCCCCGGCATTTGCGCCCAGGACGCGCAGGCCGCCGACCAGAACCGTCATCTCAGGCGCCGTCAGCGTCAGCAATTGCGCCCGATCCACCAACAGCTCTTCAGCGGACAAGCGCTGCTTGCCACAGACATAGTTGCGGAACCCGTCTGCGGTCGGCTCCAGTACGGCAAATGACTCCACGTCGGTTTGCTGCTGCGAAGCATCCGCGCGCCCCGGCGAGAAGGGAACCTTCACGTTGTGCCCGGCCTTCTTCGCAGCTTCCTCGACGGCTGCGCAGCCGCCCAGAACGATCAGGTCAGCAAGCGAGACCTTCTTCCCGCCGGATTGCGAAGCGTTGAACTCCTTCTGGATCGCTTCGAGTTTTGCAAGAACCGTTGCCAGTTGAGCCGGCTGGTTGATGTCCCAATTCTTCTGCGGCGCGAGGCGAATGCGCGCCCCGTTCGCACCACCGCGTTTGTCGGAGCCGCGGAACGACGCCGCCGCCGCCCAGGCAGTCGTGACCAGCTGGGAGATCGACAGTCCGGATGCGAGGATCTTGGCTTTCAGAGCAGCAATGTCCTGCTCCCCGATCAGCGGATGATCAACAGCGGGGACGGGGTCTTGCCACAGCAGCGACTCCTTCGGAACCAGCGGGCCGAGATAACGCACGATCGGGCCCATGTCGCGGTGCGTCAGCTTGAACCACGCCCGGGCAAAGGCGTCCGCGAACTGAGCCGGATTCTCGTAGAAGCGTCTTGAGATTTTTTCGTAAGCAGGGTCCAACCGCAAAGCGAGGTCGGTGGTCAGCATGGTCGGCACGTGCCGCTTCGACGCATCGTAGGCGTCCGGAATCGTGGCGGCGCTGCCTTTCGCCTTCCACTGATAGGCCCCGGCCGGGCTCTTGGTCAGCTCCCATTCGTTGTTGAACAGGTTCTCGAAGAAGTGGTTGCTCCACGTCGTCGGCGTCTGCGTCCAGGTGACTTCCGGGCCGCCGGTGATCGCGTCGGCTCCTTTGCCTGTGCCAAATTTGCTTTTCCAGCCGAGGCCTTGGTCCTCGATGCCGGCGGCTTCCGGCGCTGGGCCTACCAGCGTCGCATCGCCGGCGCCGTGGGTTTTGCCGAAGGTGTGACCGCCGGCGATGAGAGCGACGGTCTCCTCGTCGTTCATCGCCATGCGGAGGAATGTCTCGCGGATATCCCGTGCCGCAGCCACCGGATCCGGCTTGCCATTGGGTCCTTCCGGATTCACGTAGATCAGGCCCATCTGCACGGCGGCGAGAGGATTCTGAAGATCGCGGTCGCCGCTGTAGCGCTCGTCCGCCAGCCACTTGCCTTCGGGGCCCCAGTAGATGTCCTCTTCGGGCTCCCAGACATCCTCGCGCCCGCCGCCGAAACCGAACGTCTTGAAGCCCATCGACTCGAGCGCGACGTTGCCCGCAAGAACCATAAGATCGGCCCAGGAGATTTTTTGGCCGTATTTTTGCTTGATCGGCCACAGCAGCCGGCGCGCTTTGTCGAGGTTGGCGTTGTCGGGCCAAGAGTTGAGGGGCGCGAAGCGCTGCTGGCCGGCTCCGGCGCCGCCGCGGCCGTCGCCGATGCGGTACGTGCCTGCGGCGTGCCACGCCATCCGAATGAGCAGCGGCCCGTAGTGGCCGTAGTCGGCCGGCCACCATTCCTGCGAGTTCGTCATCAAGGCATGAAGGTCCTTGATCACGGCATTCAGGTCGAGGCTCTTGAATTCCTTGGCGTAGTCGAACGCCTCGCCCATCGGGTTGGATAGGGTGGAGTGTTGATGGAGAACCTGAAGGTTCAGCTGGTTCGGCCACCAGTCTCGGTTGGTGTGCACGCGGGTGCCGCCCGTTACCGGACACTTGCCAGCGTTCTTGTCATCGGTTTTTGCGTCCATGTTTCTCTCCGATCGTGCTCTGCTTTTTTTCCCTGCTCCGCATACAAGGATCATCGGTCCTTGCAAAGTGATCCGACGTCACGGCCAACGCAATGACAAAAATCTGGTCACGCGGAATGTCCTGATCAAGGGGGAGCGTTGGCATAACCATCGCAAAGCCGCAATCGGAATTGACGATGAAGGCAACCAGATCTCCTCCCGGGCCTTAGCAGATATGCAGCGGCCGCAATGCGAGGTTCACTTTCGAGGCCAAAGCGGACATGAACGATCTTTGCTCATCGACTTCGATTGCATGAGCACACGTCCTTGTCACCGCGCGCCGGAGACGTTGAGCACAGTGCCGCTGATGTAAGAAGCGGCGTCCGACAACAGAAACAGCACCGCCTCGGCGATCTCGTTGGGCTCGCCCGGGCGTCCCATCGGCAACAGCGGCGTGATCCGTGCCAGCCGTCCCGGCTCATGGATTTCCGTATTGGTGGGACCCGGCCGTATGGCGTTCACCCGGATACCCTCTTTCGCCACTTCTCGCGCCAAGCCGTTGGTGAGCGCATCGACACCGCCTTTGGCGGCGGCATAAAACACGTATTCGGTCGCGCCGCCTGTCAGCGCGGCGATCGAGGACAACAGCACGATCGAGCCGCCCTTGCCGCCGTGGGCTATCGACATGCGGCGCACCGCTTCGCGCGCGCAGATCAGCGCGCCGAACAGATTGACGTCGAGCACCTCGCGGATAGTCGCGGCGCTGGCGGCATCGAGCCGCGAATTCTTGCCGCCGGTGCCGGATGAATGTACGAAATGGGTGATCGGTCCGAGCGCGTGCGTCGCCTCGTCGAACACGCGCACGATGTCGCTCTCTTTCGCCATGTCGCCCTGGAGCGTGACCGCTTTGCCGCCGGACTTCTTCACCGCCGCGGCGACCTTGTCCGCCGCATCGGCGCGATTGAGGTAGTTGATCGCGACATCATAGCCGCGCTCGCCGGCAAATCGGGCCGTCGCCGCGCCGATGCCGCGGCTGCCGCCGGCGATGAGGAGAACAGGTCGCGTCATTATCGACTCCTTGGGTGCATGCCAGTGCGGTTACGGACGATGCCGGCGCAAAAACCCGATGCCGACAAAGTAGATTGCCAGAATGCTCAGGGTTGCCACCACCCAGATTCCCGGATCGAGATTCTCCTCCACGGCGACGAGCGCGAGCAACGCCCACAGAATGAGTGCGGTCATCGTCGGCGCGCGCAAATGCGCAATGCGGACTGGATGAATGAAATGAACCGGCACGAAAGTCAGCGCCGCAAGCGCCGCAATCAGAAATGCGCCGAGCCAAGGTGGCGGCTTGAGCATGAACATATAGAACGCCGCCACGTTCCATACCGCCGGAAAGCCGCGGAAATAATAATCCGCGGTCTTCATCCGGCGGTCGGCGAAATAGAGCGAGCCGGTGACGACGACGAGAAGGCCGAGCGGCGTGGCGATGGAGGCCGGCAACAGCCCGCTCGCAGCGAGCGCGTAGGCGGGTACGAATACGTAGTTCATGACATCGACGACCAGATCGAGCACATCGCCCGACCAGCGCGGCAGCACCTCGGCGACGCGCAGGCGCCGGGCGAAAGTTCCGTCGATGCCGTCGATGATGAGGGCGACCCCGAGCCACAGAAACATTCGCGGCCATTGTCCGCGAACGGCGGCAAGGAGTGCCAGCAGGGCGCAGGCGGCACCGCAGGCGGTAAAAACATGGACGGCAAAGGCGGCGACGCTACGCGGCGTCATGGCCCGTCGCGGTCCATGGATCGGGTCCATCGGTCTTAGTATCCCCCATCACCCTCTGGTGTGAGGTTAGGGAGCATGCCCGCGGTGTGCAATCTCTCGTTCATTGCTAAGCTTGGCAGCTAAGACGACAACACGCGGGGTAACATCCGCGGCTGGGCGGATAACGAATGTGAACGCAGTCGGACAAAACTTGGCCGCCGAAGCGGCGGTCGTCGGCGCCGGGCCGGCCGGGCTGCTCAGCGTGATCGCGCTTGCGGCGGCGGGCGTCGAGACGGTGCTGATCGCGCCTGTGGCAAAAGCCGACCAGCGCACCACGGCGCTGCTGGCGGGTTCGGTCACGGCGCTCGCCACACTCGGCGTTTGGCCGGGCTGTCTTCCGCAGGCTGCCCCGCTTCGCAGAATCCGCATTGTTGACGACACCAAGCGGCTCTTTCGCGCACCGGAGGTCGTTTTCGATGCGGCGGAAATCGGTCTCGAAGCGTTCGGCTACAATATCGAAAACCGCTATCTGCTTGATGCGCTCGAAGCCCGCGCAGCGGAACTGAAGCTAGCGCGCATCGCCGCGCCGGTATTTGAAATAACGCCCGACTCCAATGCGGTGACGCTAAAGCTGCGCGATGCAAAGATGCGTGTGCGGCTCGTGGTCGGAGCGGACGGGCAGCGTTCGCTCTGTCGCGAGGCGGCTCATATCGGCTCGTCACGTCGGGAGTATCCACAGACCGCACTCACGCTCAGTCTTTCTCACGCGCGGCCGCACCAGGATACCTCAACCGAATTTCATACGGAGCACGGACCGTTTACGCTCGTCCCCCTCCCCGGCAGACGGTCCAGTCTCGTATGGGTGGGCGATCCGGCAAGGACCGAGCACTTTTCCGCCAAGAACGACGCGGAGCTTGCGACCGAGATTGAACGGCGCGCCCATTCGATTCTTGGGACCATGAGCATCGAATCCGGCCGCAGCACCTTTCCGCTTGCCGTGGAGACAGCGGGGCCGCTGGCACGCGCACGTATTGCGCTGGTCGGCGAGGCGGCGCATGTGCTGCCGCCGATCGGCGCGCAGGGATTAAATCTCGGTTTGCGCGACGCCGCTACGATCGCCGAGTTCGCCGCCGACGCGCGCCGACGCAACGCCGATATCGGCGCGCCGGAGTTGCTGGCCCATTATGACATGGCGCGCTCAGCCGATGTCAAAGGTTGCACGCTCGCCGTCGATCTGTTGAACCGGTTTCTATTGAGCGATTTTGTGCCGATCCAGGCCATACGCGGAATGTCCCTCTATAGCCTTGATCGTATCGGTGTGATGCGGCGCGCTCTGATGCGCCAGGGCGTTGCGCCGGCCGCGTCGCAGCCTCGGTTGATGCGCGGGGAGATGGTGTAGAACGCCGCCATTTAGTAGGCAGAGCTGCCGTCAAAAACGGCTTGGCGAGGTCACGCCGTTCATCCTACCGTTGGGCACCGGGAGTTGTGAGATTCTCGCATGAAATTGCCGCGCAATTTTTTCAAACCCTTGGCGGTCGGGGCGCCGACGCCGTTGCGCGAACTGCCGCTCACGCTCGAACGGATGATTCATTTCGTGCCGCCGCACAATGAAAAAGTACGCGCCAAGGTACCCGAATTGATCCGTGAAGTGGACGTGGTGCTGGGCAATCTCGAAGACGCCGTCCCCGCGGACGCCAAGGAGGCGGCGCGCGCTGGCTTCATCGCCATGGCCAAGAGTTGCGAATTCGGCGGCACCGGGCTGTGGACGCGGATCAACGCGCTCAACTCGCCCTGGGTGTTCGACGATATCTGTCAGATCGTCGCCGCCGTCGGCCAAAAACTCGACGTGATCATGCTGCCGAAAGTCGAAGGCGCCTGGGACATTCATTATCTCGATCAGCTTCTCGCGCAGCTCGAAGCAAAACACGAAGTCAAGAAACCGATCCTCATCCACGCCATTCTGGAGACCGCGGAAGGCGTCAACAACGTCGAGGCGATTGCGACCGCGTCGCCGCGCGTGCACGGCATCAGTCTCGGTCCCGCGGATCTCGCTGCGTCGCGGGCGATGAAGACGACGCGCGTCGGCGGCGGACATCCCGAATACAAAGTGCTGGCCGATGTGGCGCCGGTAAGTGCAGCGGGCGCACCGCGCGCAGCCTTTCAGCAGGACCTCTGGCACTATACGATCGCCAAAATGGTCGACGCCTGCGCCGCCTCCGGCATCAAGCCGTTTTACGGTCCGTTCGGCGATTTCGCCGACAGCGCCGCCTGCGAGGCGCAATTCCGCAACGCTTTTCTGCTGGGCTGCGTGGGCGCCTGGACGCTGCATCCGAGCCAGGTGCCGATCGCCAAGCGCGTGTTCTCGCCCGATCCGGGCGAGGTTGCGTTCGCCAAAAAAATCATAGAAGCAATGCCGGACGGCAGCGGCGCCGTGATGATCGAGGGCAAAATGCAGGACGACGCCACCTGGAAACAGGCCAAGGTTCTTGTCGATCTGGCCCGTCTCGTCGCCGCCAAGGATCCGGCAATGGGCGTGCGCTATGGACTGTGAGCGTGTTCTCCGCCATGAACGTACATTAACGTACGTTCAGCGTTTGGTCCGCGGCATGCCATAATCCTGTCGTTGCATGGTCGCAACTCAGCCGCTGCAGGAACTCGGCCCATCGACATGGACAAAATTCGGATCGCAAAATTTCAGCTCGGCCAAATCGTCCGCCACCGCCTCTATCGATTTCGCGGCGTGGTGTTCGACATCGATCCGGTGTTTGACAATACGGACGAGTGGTACGAATTGATCCCCGCGGAAGTCCGGCCGCACAAGGACCAGCCGTTTTATCACCTGTTCGCCGAGAACGACGAGACCGAATACATCGCCTACGTGTCCGAGCAGAATCTCTTGCCCGACACCAGCGGCGAGCCGGTGCGGCATCCGCAAGTCGCCGAAGTCTTTGTCAAAGACGGCAAGGGCGGCTACCGCCCTCGCTCGGTCATGCGGCACTGAGCGCCCGGTTCATGTCGGCCACCGGCGGCAGCCGGTAGCTCTCCGCCTGTGAGCTTACTGCGTCTTCCCTTTCGGTGCGGTCGACGCTCCGGGCTGGGTCTGCTCGAGTTTCTTGCGCGCTTCCTCGGCGCGCTTTTGCAGTTCGTCCTGCAGCTTTTGCTGCTGCGCCTCGAAAACCTTCGGGTCGGTCGGCGGGCCATCATAGGCCTTGGCGAAATCGGTGAGCGGCAGCACTACGCTGATTGGCTGGCCGTTCGCATTGATTGCCTGCACCACCAAACCGCGGCCCTTCTTCATTCTCTCGACCATGTCCGCGCTGGCTTCGTAATCGGCCATGCAGCCGTTGGTGAAACAGATCACGTAAGGTGCGGTCATCGGCTGGCTCTGATCGATGATCACGCGCGTGCCGTGAACGAGTTGCATGCCGAGCGGCAGCGTTACGCGCAGGATCTTCTTCTCGCTGCCTTGTGGCTCGATCAGCACGGCGGCGACCACCGGCATGCCGGATTCGATGCGGGCATCCTTGCCGGTGAAGCACACCTGCTGGGGGTTCGGGTCCTTGCCCTTGAGGCAGAACTTGGTCCACGGGGAGTAGATCAACTCCACCTGTGGCGCCTGTTGCGCGGGCTGCTGCGGCGCCGCCTGCTGCTGCGCCGGCTCCGGCTTCTTGACCGGCGGCTTCTTCGTTTGCGCAAGCGTCAACGAAGCGGGCGCCATCGCGAGTGCAACGGTAAGGGCTGCCGTCTTGGCGATGGCACCGAGCCTGCGGCCGACCGGCCAAGCCGGCGCGCACGCGTCGCGATAGATCATGGGGTGCAGTCCTTCTTTCGTGCTGACGCCCGCAACTCGACGTAAGTCGACTTGCCCGGTCAGGCTTGGCTTAAGTGGTCCGAAACGGGGAAAGTCCCACGTTCATCGCCGCGCGCCGTCGCGCAGGTGCCCCGATTCAGCGGTCAATCAACGCAGATTACGGCAACAGCGTGACACGCCCCTCGAGCCAAATAGCTCATTTGCGTCGCCTGATAAAGCCTGCCGCAAGACTAAGGGTCATAATCGTGCCCGCTGCCGCTCGGCGGAGCGTCGGCCCGGCAGAGCCGTTGATTTATGTTACACGTCACCGATGCCCATTCGCAAAAGCCACGAATTGGTTTCAATGCGTCGGCGTCAATGAAGGCAATGCTGACTGCCGTTCGGTTGAGCGCCACATCGGCTGCATTAGGCGGCGCGCTGGTCCTTGCCGTGGTCTTTCCGCACGCCGCGGGGGCGGCCTATGCGATCGCCATGCACGGCGCTCCGGCACTGCCGAAGAATTTTGCGGCGCTGCCCTACGTCAATCCCGATGCTCCAAAAGGCGGCCGGTTGGTCGAAGGGGTCCTCGGCACCTTCGACAGCCTTAATCCGCTCATCGTCATGGGCGTACCGGTGCAAGCGGTCCGCGGCTTTGTCATCGAAAGTCTGATGGCGCGCGGCGATGATGAGCCGTTCACTCTTTACGGCCTGCTCGCGAGCAGCGTCGAAACCGACGATGCCCGCGATTACGTCACCTTCAATCTCGACCCCGCGGCGCATTTTTCCGACGGTGTGCCGGTGACGCCCGAGGACGTGGTCTTCTCCTGGAAACTCTTGCGCGACCACGGCCGGCCCAACCACCGTGCCTATTATTCCAAAGTCGTGCGCGCCGAAATTCTCGATGCGCATAAAGTGCGCTTCGATTTAAGCGGCGACAACCGCGAATTGCCCCTCATTCTCGGCCTGATGCCGATATTGCCCGAGCATGCGATCGATGTGTCGACCTTCGAGGACACGACGTTGAAGAAGCCGATCGGCAGCGGTCCCTACCTGGTCGCCGACGTTGACGCCGGTAAAAGCGTCACCTTCAAACGCGATCCGAATTATTGGGGCCGGTCGCTTCCGATCAATCGCGGCCTATGGAATTTCGACGAAGTACGCTTCGATTATTATCGCGACGCCAATTCCTACTTCGAAGCGTTCAAGGCCGGGCTCTACGACGTGCGCAACGAAGAAGACCCGACCCGGTGGCGGGCCGGTTACGACATTCCGGCGGTGCACGATAGGCGCATCATCAAGGAATCGTTTCCCGACGGTCTGCCCAAGCTCGCTTCCGACTTTGTATTCAATACGCGGCGGCCGGGTTTTGCCGATATCCGCGTGCGCGAGGCCATTTCGTCGTTGTTCGATTTCCAATGGATCAATCGCAACTTCTTTTATGGTCTCTACCGGCGGAGCACGAGCTTTTTTGACGATTTCGGAACTGTCCTCCTACCATCGGCCGGCCGATGCGCAGGAGCGTGCGCTTCTTGCATCCTTTCCCGGCGCCGTGCGCCCCGACGTGCTCGCCGGCACCTGGTCGCCGCCGGCGACCGATGGCTCCGGTCAAGACCGTGCGCCGTTGCGGCGAGCGCTCGCTTTATTGCAATCTGCCGGCTATGCGCTCGAAGGTACGAAATTGCTCAACCGCGCGACGGGACGTCCGTTGAGTTTCGAGATCATGGTGACGAACAGGGACGACGAGCGGCTGGCGATCGCCTTTTCTGATAATCTCGCCCGTGCCGGAATCGACGCGCAGGTGCGGCTCGTCGACGACGCGCAATACGAGCAGCGGCTGAACTCGTTTGACTTCGACATGATCGAATATCGTTGGGAGCAATCGCTCTCGCCTGGCAACGAGCAGAGTTTCTATTTCAGCTCGGCCGCCGCCGGCGAACAAGGGTCGCGCAATTACATGGGCGTGCGCAGTCCGGCTGTCGACGCTATGATCGCCGCGCTCCTTAAGGCGCGCAGCCGCGCCCATTTCGTCGACGCCGTGCGCGCACTCGACCGCGTGCTGATCTCCGGCTGCTACGTCGTGCCGCTGTTTTATCTTCCCGAGCAACGGGTGGCGCGCTGGGCCTATATCGAGCATCCGGCGCAGACTTCGCTATTCGGCTATTTGCCGGAAACCTGGTGGCACCAACCGATAAGGGCCGCGCAATGATACTCGGCGATCCAACAACCGCCTCGGCGCCGCCGCAGCGCCAGCGCAGCGTTACCATCGACGACGTATTTCGCCGTGTTGCGCTGAAGAATCCGGAACAACTCGCGCTGGTCGATGCGCCCAACCGAACGGCGTTCACCGACGGCGCGCCGCGGCGGCTCACCTATGCGCAAGCCGACCGTATGGTCTCCGCGCTCGCCGAGCGCTTGCGCCGCATGGGCATTTCAACGGACGCCGTGGTCGGCATCCAAATGCCGAATATCGTCGAAAACGCCTTGACGATTCTCGCCGTGCTGCGCGCGGGGATGATCGCCGCGCCGCTGCCATTGCTCTGGCGCCGCGCCGATGCCATCGCCGCATTGGCACGCGTCGGCGCCAAGGCTTTGATCACTTGCCGGCAGGTCGGCGGCTTCAATCATTGCCAGTTGGCGATGCGGGTCGCCTCCGAAGTCTTCTCGATCCGTTACGTGTGCGCCTTTGGCGAAAAATTGCCTGATGGCGTGGTGCCGTTCGACGATTTGTTCACCGCCGAGCGGCTCGATCCGATGCCGCCGCTCGATCGCGAACGGCTGAACAATGCTTCCGCTCACGTCGGCCTCATCACCTTCGACATCGGCGATAACGGCATTGTCCCGGTTGCCCGCAACCATTTGGAAATGCTCGCGGGTGGGCTTTCGGTGACGCTGGAAGGCAAACTTGCGCAGGGCGCGCGCATCCTCTCGACCATGGCGCCGTCTTCGTTTGCCGGCGTCAGCCTCACCCTCATGCCGTGGCTTCTTTGCGCCGGCACGCTGTCGCTTAGAGGCAGCCGCCTTCGGAGACGACGATCCCGTTGCGCGCCTTGTCGAACGGCCGCGAGGCCTTTGCGGGTACGTTGTTGGTCGCCAGGGCGCCCTGGGACTTGAAGCCGGCGAAGATCCCGAAGGTGTGGATGCTCTCGCTGACCCCGCCGCAGATCGGCGAGGTCGACCTCGCCCAGTCGGAGCATCTGCGCGGCGTGGATGAGGCCCAGGTTTCCGGCGGCGCAGGCGGCCCCGATCGTGTAGGCCGGCCCGGTGATGCCGAGGCTCAGCGAGATCTCGCCCGCGGGGTTGTTGGCGACGGTCCGCGGGTTGTGGTAGTGGGACCAGTACTTCGTGTCGTAGTCAAACTTTGAAATCGCGTAGATCTCGTTCTCGGTCTCGACGTTGCCGTGCTCGGTGCAGCCGATGTAGATCCCCACCCGGTCCTTCGGGAAGGTCTCCATGCAGGCCGGAGTCGGCCAGCGCCTCGCGGGCGCACCAGATGCTGATGCTTCCGGCCCGGGTGCCGACGCGCACCTCCTTCGCTTCTGGTACTTGAGGGGGTCGTAATGGCACACGCCGGCCAGGAGCCGGCCCATGTAGCGCACGTCGAGCCACTCGATCCCGGGCACCCCGCCAGCAGGTTGCGCGCGGAACTCCGCCAGGCGAGTTGCCGTTCGGGGCGGTAAGGCCGACGCCGGTGATGACGATCCGCGGAAGATTCATGGCTGCGCAAGGTGGAAATCGCTAGCCAACAACGCCGGGAACGCAATAAAAGCTTCCTACCCATGAACGTTCTTGTCGTCGGGGGAGCCGGTTACATCGGCAGCCACTGCGTGCGGCAGCTCTCGGCGGCCGGCCACCGCCCGGTCGTGCTCGACAACCTGGTCTACGGCCACCGGGCGCGCCGTGGCGCCGGGGGTGCCGCTCCACGAGGCCGACCTGGGCGACGAGGCGCGGTCGCGGAGGTGCTCGGCCGCGAGAAATCGACGTGGTCATGCATTTCGCCGCCTTCTGCTACGTGGGCGAGTCGGTGACCGACCCGCGCAAGTACTACCGCAACAACTCGGCGGCGACCATCCACCTGCTCGACGCGATGGTCGCCGCCGGCGTGCGCAATTTCGTCTTCTCCTCGACCTGCGCCACCTACGGCGTCCCGCACGAGGCTCCGATCCCCGAGACCCTTCCCCAGGTCCCGATCAACCCCTACGGCCAGACGAAGCTCGACATCGAGAACGCGCTCAAGGCGCTGGCGCGGCCGGGAAGCTCTCGTTCGCCGCGTTCCGCTACTTCAACGCCGCCGGCGCCGCGGCGGACGGGACGATCGGCGAGGACCACGACCCGGAGACCCACCTCATCCCGCTGGCCATCGAGGCGGCGCACGGCAGGCGCCCGCCCTCGCAGCTCTTCGGCACCGACTACCCCACGCCCGACGGCACCTGCCTGCGCGACTACGTGCACGTGGACGACCTGAGCCGGGCCCACATCGCGGTCTTCGACAGGCTGGCCGAGCCCGGGGCCGCGCACTTCTACAACCTGGGGACCGGCAGGCCGTCCTCGAACCGCGAGGTGATCCGCGCCGTGGAGAAGGCGACGGGACGGAAGATAAAGGTGATCGAAAGCCCGCAGGCCCGGGCGATCCGCCCGCGCTCTACGCCGACTCGGCGAAGGCGCAGCGGAGCTCGGCTGGACGATCAAGTTCCCCGACATCGACTCGATCGTCGCGACGGCCTGGAACTGGCACCGCTCCCACCCGGGGGCTTCGGCTCGCGCTAGAGGCGCTTTGAGCGCGGCCTGGTGATCCCCAGGCGCCGGGCGGCGGCCGCCTCGTCCCCGCCCGCGCCGCGACGACCCGCCGGGCGATCTCGCGCTCAAATCGCCATGAGCGGCTTTCCGAGGACCCGCCTGCTCGGGCGCGAAGTCGAGCGCCGAGTCCACCGTCAGCCGCAGGGCGACGCCGACTCGCCTGTGGACCCGCGGATCTCGGGGGAAGGTCCTTCACGAGGATCGCGTCTCCCTGCGCCACGACGGCGCTCCTGTACACGACGTTTTCGAGCTCGCGCACGTTTCCCGGCCAGACATGGCTCGTCAGGACGGCCATCGCCTCGGGCGAGACCTTCGAGGTGCGCGCCTTGCGCTGCTTCACCAGGTTCTGGACGCAGAAGTCCACGATCTGGGGGACGTCCTCCATCCTCTCGCGAAGGGGCGGCATCTTGATCCGCACGACGTTCAGGCGGTAGTA
>CAWFDQ010000013.1:0-130822 GCA_963814625.1 uncultured Alphaproteobacteria bacterium | reverse complement strand
GACCTTGATGGTGGTGGCTTTGGCCATGGTTGAACCTCGAAAGCGGCGCGGTTGCTCGCCGTCAAACTAGTCACCGCGCTCCCAATGTCAAGAAAGTCGCCGCCGCGGCAGGCTTGCATCAGAGGATTTCCCGCACGAAGCGTTTGTGCAGCATGCGGTAGAGCGGCGCCGGATAATCGGCGCTCATCCCGGCGGCGATGCGGTCGGCCAGTTCTTCGAGCACGACCGCCGTGATGCCGGGCATGTCGAGGCTACGCGCCTCGGTGATGGGCAGCCAGACCAGTTCGACGAATTCGGCGTCCGGCCCGACCATGCCCTCGACGCGATGCGCAACCGCGGCAACGTCGGCGGCAAAGAAGCGGCTGTCGAAGCGTAGCGGTCGCTTCGGCGGAGTAATGGCGCGGGCGATGAAATGGATAGCACGAAGATCGGGCATCACCCCGGCCTTGGCAAAGGGTTCCCATGCGCCCGACGGGGTCTTTATCGCCGCCGCGGTACGGGCCCCGAGCATCAGGCCGGTTTCCTCATAGGTCTCGCGCACTGCGGCGAGCGCAAACGCCGCCGCCTTCGCCGCGCTCGGCCGTCGCACGCGCTGCATCAGCCGGGCAATATGGCGCTCGTGCAACGGCGTCAGCGCCGCCATCAGGCGATCGGCGGGTTCGATGCGCCCGCCGGGAAAGACGAATTTTCCCGGCATGAATCTGTGCCGCAGGTGGCGGCGGCCGAGCAGGACTTTGGGGACCTTTTCCGCTCGATCGATGAGAATGAGGGTAGCCGAATCGCGAGGTTTTAGATTCGGAAAGGTCTGATCGCGGATGGTGCGCGTAAGCCGTTCGGCCCGATCCGCCGCGATACCGGTCTCGATCATTGAATCGCTCATTACGGCATTATCCGATTAACTGCGCCCGTGCGAATGCGTGCGCTGCGCGGATCTCCGCGGCCTGGGCGGCTTGTGTCTAGTCTTTTGCTCGGGCGCGGGCGCATGCCGCACCAGCTTGAAACGCAAGGCGCCGGCGACCGGCGCGGCTTCGACAAGCTCGACGGTCACCGGATCACCAAGCCGATGCGCGCGCGAACTGCCGACAAAGGCGCGGCTCGGCTCGTGAAAGCGGAAATACTCATCGCCGATATGGCGCGCCGGAATAAAGCCGTCGGCGCCGGTCTCGTCCAGTTCGACGAATAGGCCGGCGCGCGTGACCCCCGAAATATGTCCATCGAAGACGGCGCCGACGCGATCCGCAAGAAAATGCGCGATCAGCCGGTCGGCGGTCTCGCGCTCGGCCTTCATGGCGCGGCGTTCCGTGGCCGAAATATTGGCGGCGATTTCGGAAAGCCCGGGCGCATCGACGTCGCCGGCGAGGCCGTCGGTGCCGAGTGCGAGCGCGCGGATCAGAGCACGATGCACGATGAGGTCGGCATAGCGGCGGATCGGCGAGGTGAAGTGGGCGTAACGGCGCAGGTTAAGGCCGAAATGGCCGAAATTCTCCGCAGAGTATTCGGCCTGCGCCTGGCTGCGCAACACGACTTCGTTGACCAGCCGTTCGACGTCGCGGCCTTTCACCCGTGCCAGGATGCGGTTGAATCCACCCGGCCGCAAGGTACCGCCCTTCGGCAGCGAAATGTCGAGCGTGGCCAGGAACTCGCGCAGCGCATTGATCTTTTCCGGCGCCGGCTCGTCGTGCACACGATAGATGAGCGGCACGCGCGCCCGCTCGCAGGTTTCGGCGGCGGCGACGTTGGCGAGGATCATGAATTCTTCGATCAACCGGTGCGCTTCCAATCGCTGCGGCATGATCACCCGATCCACCGAGCCGTCGGATTTGAGCACGATCTTGCGTTCGGGAATTTCCAGATCGAGCGGCTCACGCTCATCGCGGGCGTGGCGCACGGCACGATAGGCGGCGTAAAGCGGCTCGAGAACTTTTTGCACGATCGGTTCGGTGGTTTCGTCGGGCCGGCCGCTTACTGCAAGCTGCGCCTGTTCGTAGTGCAGGCGCGCCGCGGATCGGATCAGCACGCGATGAAATGTGTGCGAGCGCTTGCGGCCGTCGGCGCCGATCACCATCCGCACGGCGAGCGCCGGGCGGTCCTCGTCCGGCCGCAGCGAGCATAGATCGTTGGAGATGCGCTCGGGCAGCATCGGCACGACGCGGTCGGGAAAATAAACCGAATTGCCGCGTTCGGCCGCCGCGCGGTCGAGCGCCGAGCCTGGCCGCACGTAATGCGCCACGTCGGCGATGGCGACGGTGACGATGTGGCCGCCCGGATTACGCGCGTCCGCATCGGGCGCCGCATGGACGGCGTCGTCGTGATCCTTGGCGTCGGGCGGATCGATGGTGACGAACGGCACCGCGCGCCACTCTTCGCGCCGCTCGTTGTGTCCGCCGATCGAGACTGGACGGGCGGCGTCTGCTTCGGCGAGCGCCGCGCGCGAAAAAGCTTGCGGGATGCCGTGGGCGTGGATGGCGATCAGGCTGACCGCGCGCTCGCTCTTGATCGAGCCGAGCCGTTCAATGACCGAGCCGGTCGCCAAACCAAGCCGGCCGTGGCGCGCAACCTCGACGGCGACGAGATCGCCGTCGATTGCGCCGCCAGTTGCCCCCGCGGAAATCGAAAGTTCGCGGCCGAGCTGCTTCTTGTCGATCGGCACCAGACGACCGCCGCCGCCAGGAAGGCTGCGGAAAATGCCGAGCACGCGATGTTTGGCGCGATCGATGAGTTTTATAACGCGACCGCTCATCTCCTCGCCGGATTGCTCGATCCGGACGAGGGTGCGGTCGCCGACCCCGGCCACTTCGCCCGGCCGGGCGCGCCGCGGCGTAACGATGCGGATGACGGGCGCCTCGCCATGCGCTTCTACGTCCCACTCGGTCGGCCGCGCCAAAAACTCGCCGTCGCTGTCGCGGCCGGTGATGTCGGCGAGCACGACGGGAGGAAGCGCGCCGGCGCGATGCAACCGTTTGCGCTGCCGGTCGATGTGACCTTCTTCGGCCAATTCGCGCAGCATACGGTTGAGCGCGGCGCGGTCAGCGTTCTTGGCGCCGAAGGCGCGCGCGATTTCACGCGTGCCGACCTTGCCGGAACGCTCGCGAATGAAAGCGAGAAGTTCCTCGCGTGAAGGTAAGGTGGTGCGTCTCATCGGCCGCTCATTGGCCGTGTCCTTGGCCAGGGGCCGTTGCGTCTAGATTATTCGGCGGCTTCCGTTGGCGGTTTGCGCCTGGTTTTCGAATTTGCCGGCCGTTTGGAAAGTCTTGCGGCAGGCCTTGGAGTAGCAGGCCTTGGAGTAGCAGGTCTTGCTTCCGCACTGTTCGCGGGCCTCTTGCCGGAGCGCTTGGCTTTCCGCGGGCGCGCATGCGGAGCTGGAGCGCCGCGTTCGGCTCGGGCGTCGAGGAGGGCAACGGCCTCGTCGAGCGTGATGGTCTCGGGCGTCTTGTCGCTCGGCAAGGTCGCGTTGATACCGGCGTGGCTGACATAGGGACCGTAGCGGCCATTTTTGGCGACGATCGGCCCGCCCTTGGTCGGATGCTCGCCAACCGGGCGCCCCGGATCGGCGCCGAAGCGGCGGAAGCGCGGACCTTTGGCGATTTTTTCCGCGATCAGCGTCACCGCGCGATTGAGGCCGATGGTGAACACGTCGTCGACGGAGTCCAGGTTCGCATAGGTCTTGCCGTGCTGCACGTAGGGGCCGAAACGGCCGATGCCGGCGCGGATCGGCTCCCCGTCCTCGGGATGCCGCCCGACTTCACGCGGCAGCGAGAGTAATTTCAGCGCGCGGTCGAGGTCGACGTCCTCGGGCGCCATGCCCTTCTGGCAGGCTCGCTCGCTTTGGCTTCTCGCCGTCGACGGCTTCGCCAAGCTGAACGTAGGGACCGAAGCGCCCGCCACGCAGAGTCACTTCCAGGCCGCTCTCGGGATCCTCGCCGAGCTTTTTGGTGCCGATGTCGGCTGAGCCGTCGGCCGCAGGCGACAGCGGACGGGTATAGCGGCATTCCGGATAATTCGAACAGCCGATGAAGGCGCCGAACTTTGAGAGCTTGAGCGTGAGCCGGCCGCCCGAGCAGTTCGGGCATTGGCGCGTATCGCCGCCATCGGCGCGCGGCGGGAACAGATGCGGCGCGAGCAGCGCGTCGAGCGCGTCGATCACCTGCGAAATTTTCAAGTCCTTGATCTCATCGACGGCGCCGATGAAGTCGCGCCAGAAATCGCGCAACACCTCGCGCCAAGCGATCCCGTTGTTGGAGATGAGATCGAGCTGCTCCTCGAGGCCGGCGGTGAAATCGTACTCGACGTATTTTGGCGAAGAAGCTTTCCAGGAAGGCGACGACGATGCGGCCGCGGTCCTCCGGGTAAAGCCTGCGCTTGTCGAGGCGTACGTATTTGCGGTCCTTGAGCACTTGCAGGATCGACGCGTAGGTCGAAGGCCGGCCGATGCCGAGTTCTTCCAGGCGCTTGACCAGCGAGGCCTCCGAGTAGCGCGGCGGCGGTTCGGTAAAATGCTGGTCGGCGGCAATCGAGCGTTTCGCCAGCCGCTCGCCTGCGCTCATTTCCGGCAGCCGGCGCGACTCTTCGTCGTCGGAGTCCTCGTCGCGTCCTTCCTGATAGAGCGCCAGGAACCCGTCGAACTTCACCACGGTGCCGGTGGCGCGCAGCTCCAGGAGGCGATCGGCGACCTTAGCCGTAATATCGACCGTGGTGCGCTCCAGCTCGGCCAATTCCATCTGGCTTGCCACGGTGCGCAGCCAGATCAACTCGTAGAGCCTGGCCTGGTCGGCATCGAGAAAGCGCTTGGTTTCCTGTGGCCGGCGGCCAAGGTCGGTCGGGCGGATCGCCTCGTGCGCTTCCTGCGCGTTCTTGGCCTTGGTTTCGTAACGGCGCGGCGAGGGCGGAACGTAGCGCGCGCCGTAATCGGCCTCGATCACGCGCCGTGCGGCGCTGATTGCTTCGTCGGCGATCTGCACGCCGTCGGTGCGCATATAGGTGATGAGGCCGACGGCTTCGCCGCCGATATCGATGCCTTCGTAAAGCCGCTGCGCCACGCGCATGGTATGGGCGGGTGCGAAGCCGAGCTTGCGGCTTGCCTCCTGCTGCAGGGTCGAGGTGGTGAACGGCGGCTGCGGATGCCGCTTGACCGGCTTTGCTTCGACCGCGGCGACCGTGAAGACGGCTGTCTCCAGCGCCTGCTTGAAGGCCTCGGCTTCTGCGCCCGAGCCGATATCGAGGCGCTGCAGTTTTTTGCCGTCGGCGCCGACCAGGCGCGCTTCGAAAGTCTCGTTGCGCGGCGTCGCCAGCGTCGCCACGATCGACCAATATTCCTGGCGGACGAATTTTTCGATTTCCAGTTCGCGGTCGCAGACGAGCCGCAGCGCCACCGATTGCACGCGGCCGGCCGAGCGCGCGCCCGGCAGCTTGCGCCAAAGCACCGGCGAGAGCGTGAAGCCGACGAGATAATCGAGCGCGCGGCGGGCGAGATAAGCATCGACCAGCGCCTGGTCGATGGCGCGCGGCTGCCGCATCGCCTCGGTCACCGCCTGCTTGGTGATGGCGTTGAACACGACGCGCTGGATCGTCTGCCCGTTCAGCGCCTTCTTCTGCTTGAGGATTTCGAGGACGTGCCAGGAGATCGCCTCGCCCTCGCGATCGGGGTCGGTGGCCAGAATGAGCTTGTCGGCGCCCTTGACCGCGCGGGCGATGTCGTTGAGCCGCTTCGCCGCCTTGGGGTCGACCTCCCAGAGCATGCGAAAATTGTGGTCGGGATCGACCGAACCGCTCTTGGCCGGCAGGTCGCGGACATGGCCGAACGAGGCCAGGACTTCGTAGCCGCGGCCCAGATACTTATTGATCGTTTTCGCCTTGGCGGGCGATTCTACCAGTACAAGATCCATGCTAACCTAATGATCTAACGGTGCTTTTTCTGTCCTACGGACGGCTCGGTCCAGCGTAGCCGCCGCGAACATGGGTAATGCGGCCCCGCCTGTCAAATCGGGCGGGTGTCGGGAGCCATGCATCGCGCACAAAATCGCACCGGATCGCGAACGATGGGCAGGTTCCATGACGCACGTCTAAAAGTTGTAAACGCATACAAAACACTCACAGGTATACATAAAGGTGAGGACCGAAAGACAGGGCAAGCGCTGCCGATTCGGCCGCGTCACCTGAATCGACGCCACCGTCAGCGCGCAGCCACGCCGAGCCGCGCCAGCAACGCGCGGCTCGGATAGCCGTCGGGGATCATGCCGAAGCGCCGCTGCATTTGCCGAATGTCGTCGCGCAGGTCGAAATCGATATGGCCGTCGAAATCGGCGACCTTGAAGCCAAGCTCGGCGAGCCTGCGCTGCAGCGCGATGCGCTCGCCGCGCGAAGGCTGGAAATCGTTCGCCGGCCAGGCGCGCGCGAACGCGGCCAAACCCGCGCAGCCGGTCGGAAAGCTCGCCGACCGCAAGCGCGTAGGCGTCCGAATTGTTGTACGACTTGATGACGACGAAATTCTGCGTGACCAGAAAGCCGGGCCCCGCCGCGCCGCTCGGGAAAAACAGGATGGCGTCGCCGGCGTCGGGCAAAGCCGCCGCCGTCGGCGCGCCTCAAACCTCGCTGCGCCCATTCGCGGAACGTGCCGCGGCTCGTCTGATAGTCGAATCCTCGCGGCACCGTGACCTCAAAACCCCACGGCAGACCCGTGCTGCCAGCCGGCTTTGTGCAAATAATTGGCGATCGAAGCGAGCACGTCGGGCACGCTGGTCCAGATATCGGGGCGGCCATCGCCGTCGAAATCGACCGCATAGGTCAGATAGCTCGACGGCATGAATTGCGGCTGGCCCATCGCGCCCGCCCAGGAGCCGAGCAATTGCTGCCGCGGGATTGCGCCTTGCTGCAGGATCGTCAAGCGCGCTCAGCAGTTCATTGCGGAAATAGGGCGTGCTGAAATCGCGCATAGGCGAGGGTCGCCAGCGAGCGGAACACATCCCAGTGGTCGCGCGCCTCGCCGAACGAGGATTCGATGCCCCAGATGCTGACGAGAATGCTCCGGCTCGACGCCGAACCGCTTCTCGACTGCGTGCAATGTGTCGGCCCATTGCGCGGATTTGCGCTGGCCGGTGGCGATGCGTGAGGGCGACACCAGGCTCGCCAGATAGGCGCCCATCGGCTTTCCGTATTCCGGCTCCCGCTGCATCGCGGCGAGCACGGCAGGATCCGGCGTCACGCCGGCAAAGGCGGAATCGAATGTTGCGCGGCGAAATCCCCTGCGCCGCCGCGTCCGCGCGCAGCGCGGCGAGGAAGGCATCGAAGGTTTCGGCAGCTGCGCAATGCGCCGACTGCGGCGACAAGGAGCGCGAGCAAGCAGGCAAGTCCTCGCCACAGCATCGTGAACGTTCTGCAAGTACGAGCATCCATCGCGTCGCGTCTACATCAGCGATACCAGCCCGCCGCCGTGGCGTTCCAAACGCCCGGCGATTTCGAGTTCGAGCAAGCACGATACGCACCACGCGTGGCGAAGTTTTGGACAGCCGCACCAGATCGTCGATCGGGATCGGAACCGGGCTAAGCAGCCCGACGATGCGCGTGCGCTCGTCGGGCGCCGGCTCTACGTATTCGGCCGGCTCGCCGCCGGCGGCTCCGGCTCGCGCGCCGGCAACTCGATGCCCATGATCGGCTGCAGCACGGCGACGATGTCGGCTGTCTCGGTCACCGGCGTGGCGCCCTGCTTGAGCAGGCCGTTGGTGCCTTCGGCGCGCGGATCGAGCGGCGAGCCCGGAACGGCAAACACTTCGCGGCCCTGTTCGAGCGCGAGCCGCGCGGTGATCAGCGAGCCCGAGCGCTTCGCCGCCTCGACGATGACGACGCCGAGCGAAAGCCCGGAAATCAGTCGGTTGCGGCGGGGAAAATCGCGCGCCCGCGGCTCCCAGCCGAACGGCATTTCGGTGAGCACGATGCCGGTCGGCAGGATGGCGTCGACCAGTTCGCCGTGCTCGGGCGGATAGATTCGGTCCTGCCCGCCGGCGAGCACCGCGATCGTTCCGGTTTCGAGGCTCGCGCGATGCGCCGCCGCATCGATGCCGCGCGCAAGGCCGGAGACGATGGCGAAGCCGGCTTCGCCAAGTCCCTGCGCGAGCCGCTGGGTGATCTTCAGCCCGGCCGCCGAAGCGTTGCGCGAGCCGACGATGGCGACCGCCGGCATAGCCAGCGCGGCGCGGTTGCCGCGCACCGCGAGAAGCGGCGGCGCGTCGTCGATCATCTGCAGGCGGTGCGGATAGTCGGCTTCGCCGATGGCGACGAAACGCCGCGCCCAGTTTGCGCGCGGCCTCGATCTCGCGCTCGGCCTGCTCGCGCGAATAGATCTGCGGCGTGCCGCCGCTGCCGCCGCGCCGCGCCAGTGCCGGCAGCGCATCAAGCGCGGCGCGCGCGCCGCCGAAATGATTGATCAGTGCGCGGAAGGTGCGCGGCCCGACATTCTGGCTGCGGATAAGCCGCAGCCAGTCGATCCGTTGCTCGTCGGTGAGACGAACGCCTTCCCGCCCTTCGCTCACATCGCCCCCGAGCGCCGATTGGCATGCTCTCTCGGTCGCGCAACCATAGCCTGCACATGTCGCCGGACCGGTCGGGTCAGCGAGCAGAAGCCGAACGAACGCTCTATCGCATGCGCGCCGATCTTGCTTTCGGTGCCGCGCGATCAGCCGCGCGATATTGTCGCGGTGCATGATCCAGAGCAGCACCGAGAGCAGGAGAAAAAGCGCCGCCTCCGGGACGTCGCCGCGCCAAGAGAAAGCCAGGGCGCAGCGCGCTCGCGATCAGCGCAGCGAGCGAGGAATAGCGGCTGGCGGCGGCGATCGCGAGCCAGATCGCGCAGAAGAACAGCGCGGCCGGCCAGGCCAAGCCGAGCAAGCAGGCCGATGTAGGTCGCCACGCCCTTGCCGCCCTTGAACTGCAGCCACACCGGAAACAGGTGGCCGAGAAAGGCGCCGAGCGCGGCGGCGATCGCGGTCTCGCGGCCGAAGAAGTGGTCGACGACCAGACCGCCACGGTGCCCTTGAGCATGTCGCCTAACAGTGTTGCGGCAGCGAGCGCCTTTCGTCCGGTGCGCAGCACGTTGGTGGCGCCGATATTGCCGGAACCGATGGTGCGCACGTCCGGCGCACCGGCAAGCCGCGTGATCAGTACGCCGAAGGGAATTGAGCCGCACAGATAGCCGAAGACGAACGCGGCGAGATATTCAGGCGCGAGCGACAAATCGGCATCGGCTTAGCCGGCGTGCGCCTTCTTGCCGGTCTCGCGCGGCTGATATCCCGCCTCAGTCGCCTCGGACGCGCTGCGGTAGATGACGAGATGCTTCAGCCTCTCGGCGGGCCCGCGCGCGAGCGCGGCCAATCCCGACGCGAAAGTCTTACGCGTCGTGTCGGCAACGACGAAATGGGCGGCGGCGTCTTCGTTGAGATCGGTCTCGCAATAGACGCAGCGCAGCTTGCAGTGCTGCGCGAGACTTGTCTTCGACGACGTAGAACTTGTTGGCGGCGTATTGCCGTTCGGACGGATCGCAGACGATGCAATTGGCGTTGCCGCATTGAACGCCGATTCCGATCGGCTGGACATAGACGGAATGTTCGGGCCCGGCGAAACCGCCGGGATATTGATGCAGTGATTTGCTTTTGTGCAAGTGCAAGAGCAGCGAGATGAGCGCCATGCGCACCGGAACGCCGTAGGCGGCTTGCTGGAAATAAATCGCACGACGATCCTTGTCGAGGGAAACGTCGAGTTCGTTGACGCGGGGCAAGGGATGCATCACGCTTGCTTCGGAGTATTTCTCATCGCGCATGAATTTAGCGTCGATCTTCGGATAGGGGCGTTCCTTCTCGGCCCAGCGCTCCTTCTGAAAGCGCGTTACATAGACCGCGTCGGTCTTTTTCTGGACGATGAAGCCGTAATCTTCAGGCTCAGGAATGAGCGCGAGCTGATGCGGCTGATCTGCGGTGACGTACAAGGCGTCGATTGAACCGCCGTCGCCTGCCTCCGACCGGCCGGGGGCTTTGGAAACGATGCGGCTGTGAAATTCTTCGCGCAGCCGCCGGTCGACGTGCTCCGGCAGCTCCATGCCGGGAGCGGGGAGGGGATCGATGGTCGCGCCGAACCGCGCCAAGGCGTAGACGAAGGAGTGGATGGTGCGGCTGCCTTTAAGATCGCCGGAAATCGCGATCTTCATATTTTTAAGGCTCTTCTTCTTCGAGCGCAGCGTGAACAGGTCGCACAGCGTCTGCGTCGGATGCTCGTGGCTGCCGTCGCCGCCGTTGATCACCGGGATCTGCGAATACTCGGCGGCCAGCCGCGCCGCGCCGTCACGCGGATGGCGAATGACGACGACGTCGGCAATAATTGGAGATGACGCGGATGGTGTCGGCAAGGCTTTCGCCCTTGGCGGCGGAGCTGACCGCCGGATCGGCGCTGGTGATGTTGGCGCCGCCCAGGCGCAGCATCGCGCTTTCGAAGGAGAGCCGGGTGCGCGTCGACGGCTCGTAGAACAGGCTGGCGAGAATGCACTTGGAGGCGAGATCGGTGCTGTGGCCGATGCGGTAAGGCACATTGCGATCGGCAAGTTCCTGCAAAAACCCTTGCGCGACCTCGAAGATCGTCTCGATCTCCTTATTGCTAAGGTCATTGATCGAAACGATATGGCGCGTGGGCGGCAGGGCCTTCGTCATTAAAGCGCTGCTATAGGCCCAATCCGAGCGCTCCTGCAAGCCTGCTTTAGCCGCATACCATTTTGATGCACGGGAAAGATCAGCCGGCGCGATGGTCGGCTTGTGTTTCGCGAGCCGCGTTTGCCAGCCGGTCGAGCGCGCCCTGGAGAATATAGGCGGCGGCGTGCTGGTCGATCACCGCTTTGCGCTTCAGGCGGCTTGCGTCGGCGTCGATGAGCGCACGTTCGACCGCCGCGGTCGACAGCCGCTCGTCCCAGAGCGCGATCGGAAGCTCGGTCAGCTTGGCGAGGTTGCGGGCAAAGGCGCGCGTTGCCTGCGCGCGCGGACCTTCGGTTCCATCCATGTTGATCGGCAGTCCGAGTACGAAGCCGGCGGCGCGCCGCTCGGCGGCGAGATCGAGAAGGCGCCGGGCGTCGAAATTGAAGCGCCTGCGGGCTATGGTCTCAACCGGCGCGGCCACGCGCCGATCCGGATCGCTCGCAGCGACGCCGATGGTTTTAGTGCCGAGATCGAGCCCGATCAGCGCGCCGCGCGCCGGCAAGAGCGTGATCGCGTCGATGAGCGCAAGGACCGGCATGGCGGTCCGGTTAGCACGCGCGGCGGGTACCGCCAACGCCACCTTTCCTCTGGCGGCGGGCCCGATTATGGTTGCGTATCGCGCGTTCTCGATTTCGCGGGCCTATCCAGATCACCTACTATAGCCGTCGTGGTTTGCGAATGGAGGAATGATCCTTGGCGTTCACGGTCACGAGCAACAGTTTTAAGGACGGTGAGGTGACAAGGTGATCGTTTGTCGGACAGAGTGGCCACGCCGATTGGCCCGAGGCATGCCCATGCGGCTTGCTCGATCGATCCTCGCTACTATTCTCACCCTGGCATTCGCGCAATTTGCCACGTCACAATTCGCTGAGGCAGCAGAAATGAAAGTCATTAGCGGCGGCGCCTTCAAGCAGGTGCTCAACGATCTTCTCGGCGCGTACCAAAAGGAGAGCGGCAATAAGGCCGATGTCACCTATCGAACCGTCGGTCAGCACCTCAAGCTGATCGCCAGCGGTGAAGAGACATTCGACGTCGCCGTGCTCACGCCCGAGGCGATCGAAAATCTCGCCAAAGAAGGCAAGGTGGTGCCGGGCAGCCGCGCCGACCTCGCCAAAACCGGCATCGGCGTCGTGGTCAAAGCCGGCACGCCGCTTCCCGACATCAGCACGGTCGAAGCGTTCAAGCACACGCTGCTGGCGGCAAAATCGGTCGCCTATATCGACCCCGCCGCCGGTGGCTCAAGCGGCATTTACGTCGGCAAGCTGTTGGAGCGCCTTGGCATCGCCAAGGAAGTCAACGCCAAGGCGGTGCTCGTGCAGGGCGGTGAGGTCGCCAGTCACGTCGTCGATGGCGAGGCCGAAATCGGTATCCACCAGATCAGCGAAATCCTAGCCGTGAAGGGCGCCGTGCTGGTCGGCCCGTTGCCGGCAGCAATTCAGAATTTCACCGTCTACGCCGCCGGCGTGAGCAGTGGAGCCACAGACGCTGCGGCGGCGAAGGGGCTGGTCAAGTTCCTGGCGGGTCCGCATGCGGTCCCGATTATCAAATCCAAGGGTATGGAGCCGGCCGGCTCATAACATATTCCCTAAAGGCACACGCCCGCACGAAGGCGGGCGCATGCTTGCCGATGTAGAAGGTTGGGAGCGGACCTGAGTCAGTCCCGAACATGCTCCCAGGCAATGTGGGGGATATCAGAGCGGTTGATTCCGATGTCGGCCAGCTCGCGGTCATTAAGGTTTGAAAGCTCGCGGACCGCGGCCCCATATTGCCGCCATGTCCGGACGTAGCGGATAAACGAAGTGAGCATTTTGCTCCTTTCCCCGGCTTTTGCCGGAAATATCGAATCGAATATAAGAAGTTCCCGCTGCATTGCACAATTAATTGCTGCATTGCAGCTAGGAGTAATTTGCATGAGAACTACACGATCCTGTAGCGAATTGTAGTTGAGTGATTCGTGTCGTTATTGAGTCCCCAAAATCTTCTGTAGTGTGTCATGCGCCCTGCGCAGCGCGGCCCTGCGGACGAGGTTCCCGCCGCCTTCATCGAAGCTTCTTTTGCCCGCATTCGGCCATGGGCCGATCCTGCTACCGCCGAACTTGCAGACTGATATCCGGCTCGGTGTTGCGTACGTTAGGGGAAGTTCGATGGGGACTGCTCACGACCACCGTCGTTATGCGGAGGAGTGCGTTGCGATGGCGCAGCGCGCCGATGCCGAGAGCGACAAGGCGCTTTGGCTCACCTTAGCCCAATCGTGGGTGCGCCTCGCCGAGCATGTCGCGCAAGGCCCGTTGGAGCTGCCGGACGATACCGAGGAAATTGCGGAAGCCGAATCCGACGACCGGGATTAGGCGTTCCGGATCGAACGCCGTTCGGTGCAGGAGCGTTGTGGCGCCGGCGATTGCCGCGTGACGGTTTTTGCCGTCACTTGCCGTTTTTGCTGAGCACCTCTTGGCACGCGTGGCTGATTCTTGAGCGGTTGCGCTGCAGACAGGCGAGGATGGAAAACACATCGTCTTGATTCGCGGCGAGTTCGGCCTGACAGAACCTGACCACGTCTGGATGGCAGGCGGCGCGTTCCTGCTCGCTGCCCGGCATAGGCGGCGCCCCCGGTTGCGGTGGGAATTGCGCCATCGTGACGGTCACACTGGCGAGCAGCAAAGCCAAACTTAAAGCCGGAATGCGATACATGGTTCCTCCATCCGGGCATCCGGCCCGCCGCTTCATTGGCAAAGCCTAACACGGATCGGTGGAGGCGGATCGATCTGGCTTAATTATCCAAGATGATTTTCATCGCCGGTACGGCAGCGCTGGCATAGGCCTTGCGCCCCAAGCCCGCACGGCGATACATCTGAATGCCAGGGCGGTTAGCTCAGTTGGTAGAGCGTCTGCTTTACACGCAGGATGTCGGCGGTTCGAGTCCGTCACCGCCCACCAAACAGAAAACGGAGGAAAGACGACGGAAGGTGAACCTCCCGTCATCAATCGTTCGTCCTCCGACCTCAGTCGTCCGTCGTCCGGCTTCAGATTGCTTCTTTGAGCTCTTTGGAGGCGCGGAATGCAACCTTCTTGCTCGCCTTGATCTGAATGGGCGCTCCGGTCGCGGGATTGCGGCCCATGCGCGCGGCGCGCTTTCGCACCTGCAGAATGCCGAGGCCGCCGATGCGGATGCGCTCGCCCTTTTTCAGGTGCTTGACGATGTTGCCAACGAAACCTCCGAGGATGGCTTCGGCCTGTTTTTTCGAGAGTTCGTTGTCCTCTGCGAGTGATGCCGCAAGGTGTTTCAACGTCACGGTAGTGGCTGGTTTGGATGCCATGAGACCCTCCTCGATGAAGCGTTGGTGGGCGAAAAGTGACCCACAACGGCGATGCAGTTAGACGATTCGGCCGCGCCTGACCACGCTTGTTTTGCCGATTCCACCGATGTTTTCGGCATTGCCCCCCTATGTCGGGGTACTCTGTGGCGCGCGCAAGGCATGCGGTCAGGGCCGATTTAGGCCCTAAATCCTTGACTCGCAGGGGGCCGGGCCTTAATTGCGCAGCGCGCCCGCGGGGGCGTAGCTCAGCTGGTTAGAGCGCTAGCCTGTCACGCTAGAGGTCGCGGGTTCGAGTCCCGTCGCTCCCGCCATATCCAAAAATATGCTAGAGATTTTAAGCGCTTAGGGCATACGCGCCGACGCCGGAACCGGCGCGTTTGGCGCCTCCGCGATAACGCTGGCGCTTACGCTGCGGTCAGACCTGTTCGAGGATTCTGTCGGTCTTGGCGCTGAAGTGGTAGCGCGGGATGGCGTCGAGGTCGGTGCCGGTAACGCGGATCACCCAGGCCTTCTGCGGATGCGCGGTCGAGTGAATGGCGCCGGACGCGTAGCCGCGGGTCTGGCCGAGACCGAGCGCATATTGCCGCGTCTTCTCCAGCACCGCTCCCTCCTCGGACGCCGGATTGACGCGCCGCCACTCGGTCATTTCGGTGACGCCGCGGGCGGTTCCGTAGATCGCCCATGACGCGCCGTGGCTATGCGGCTTGCCGACTTTGCTGCCTTCCTGGACGTGCGCGAGCACATAGGCGTCGGTATCCGGATCGTGCCAAAGCTCGCGGCGGCCGATTGGCGTATCATCGGAAAAAGTCGCGGCGACGAAATCGGGATTGTTGAGAAGCTCGGTGAGTTTGCGCGCAATGTCGGGCAACCCGCTTTGCCCCTTCGCCTTGAGCGTCGCCGACAGATCGGCGCAAAAATTGGCGAGCGTGTAGGGCATGGTTGCCTCCGATTGCTGACCGTCGCCGCGCAGCGGCTGCTCATGCCAGTCTCGCGCCCTCGTCTGCGCCGGTCAATGCCGGCTCGATCCGACGAGCTTGTTGTAGCGGTCGATCACCTCGCGGGGCGTGGCGGTTGCGCTGGCGATGGCATTGCGGACCGTCTCGCCGTCGATCGGGCTCATGTCGATGCCGATTTTTTCCGCCGCGGCGCGCACCGCCGTGTCCTTACACATGTCCATGAACGCCGATTGCAGCGCTTTCGCGCGGTCTGCGGGAATACCGGGCGGTGCCGCGAACGGCAGCGAGATGAAGAACTGCAGGTCGGCGAAATTGAGCAATGCGCGCGCCGCCGGATCGGTCGTGAGCTCGTAAGCGGTCGGGATGTCGGCAAAGTCCGGATGCCGCGTTTTTCTGCCGAATTGCATCAGCGCGCGGAACGCGTGCTGGTCCCATAAGCTGCGCTGTCCGGTGCGCACCGAGCTAAAGCCGACCACCTGGCCGTCAATCTCGCCGCGTTGCATGGCAAGGAACAGCGGCGCCGCCCCGGTATAGCCGCTCACGACTTTCACGTTGAGGCCCAAAATATCCTTGGCGATGGTGGCGTAGATCACGTTGCTTGATGCCGCATTGTCGCCGCCTAGCGTGATCGATTTGCCCTGTGATTTGAGCTCGCTCACCGACTTGATCGGGTTCGTCGCCATGACCAGCATCAAGTAGGCGTCGTTGGCGTAGGAGGAGAGGCTGCCGAGCCAGGTGAGCTTGAGCGGATCGAAATGCACGTTCGGATCGCCCTGGATGGCAAGCAGCGGCACGGCGCGTTCAAGCTTGGCGATGACCGAGCCGTCTTGCGCAAACGTGTTGGCGAGGCGGTTCGCTGAAGTGATGCCGCCGGCGCCGGGCTGGTTCTCGACCACGATCGTCGGATTGCCGGGAATGTATTTGCCGAGATAGCGCGCCACGAACCGCGCCGAAATATCGTTGATGCCGCCGGGCGCCGTGCCGACGATCATGGTGATCTGCCGACCTTTGTAGAACTGCACGGCCGATTGGGCGTTTGCAGGATCGACGGCGGCGCTGGCGGCGAAGCCGCACAGCAGCGTAAGCGCGGCACGGCGTGTCACAACAATCATCGGATCCTCCTGTTTTTTGGCTTGCGCACTTTGGCGACTGATCAGGGAAACGCGGAAAGCAAGTGGCCATATCCCTTCACAGGTTGGCGCACGTGCAGCCGCTTCTGAATTTCCCAGACGCGCGCGGGTACCGGATGCACCACCGGCACTTGCAGGTCTTGTTCCAGAGTCTCGATGATATGCAGCGTGCGCCAGCCCGAGCCGAGCATGTAGATGGCGTCGGCGCCCTTGGCTTTGAGGAAATTCTTTTTGATGTGGGCGTAGACCTGCTCGCCGGACAAATTTTGCACCTGATCGAAGGGAACGTCGATGCCCTCCATGCCGCGCACGTTGAATCCCGCGTCGCGGAAATATTTGGCGAAGACAACATTGAGCTTCGGCGGAAAATAAGTGGCGCCGACGAAACTCTTCGCCTTTAGCGCGTTGAGCGCGTTCACGTGGTTCTGCGCTACGCTCATGATCGGCACTTTGTATTTCTTTTCCCACGCCTTGACGATTTTCGCCTCGCCTTTGCGGCCGAGCACCATGAACGGCGGTCCGCCATGCGGATGAATGAGATCGCACTTCTCCTCCGCCAGCACGGCGACAAGCTTTTCATAGTGCGGCATCATGGTGTGAAACTCATCCGCGGTGCCGCGCCGAATATTCAGAAACAGCGGAATGAGGCCGATGCCTTCAGGCAGCAGCCGGCAGACTTCTTCGGTTACACCCGGTCGCATGGTCGGGTTGATCATGCCGACAACGCCACGCCAAGAGGAAAATGCCATGCCAAGAACCCTTCGGTGGAGAGATGGAGGTGGTCGAGTTTAGCACGCAATGGGGCATGAAATAGCGGTGCTCCCCGCCATGCAGCAGAGGCCGGGCGGGCCGCCTGTTTGCCCGACTGACCAGGAAGGAGGACGTTTGTTGCTCATGTCAGGCTACGGCAGCTCCGGGACCTTGCGGTATAGGTGGTAATGGGCGAATGGCGAGGTGACCAAAGCGTTCGCCGCATGCTGTCCCTTCCGAGGGTGTACTCACGGCTTGAAGCGCGGCAATTGCGGCCCTAGGGTCGCGCAGAAGCCAAATCCGATCGAAAGCGCCCTGTCAGCGCGTCCGCCGGCGTCGCAACAAATTCCAGCAAGGGACACAGATTGATTTTCAACGTGGATATCGCCGCAGCGCGGTGGCTCGCGGTCGCCTTGTTGAGTGCCAGCGCAAGCGCGACTGCGCTGGCAGCGGCGCCCGTCCAGCGGCTGGCGCAGGCGCAGCCCGCGCCGAGCGAAGCGCCCCAACGCACGACCGCAACTTACGGCGATTGGGTGGTGCAATGCGTGACTGCGGCCAAGCCGCCGGCACAGAAAATCTGCGACATGTCGCAGACCACGCAAGTTCAGGGCAGGGACGCACCGTTTTCCCGCGTCGCTGTCGCGCATCCGGTGAGAGGTCAACCGGTAAAGCTCGTTGTGCAGGTTCCGATCAACGTATCTCTCGCCACCCAAGTCCGTATTCGCATAGCCGATGCGGATCCGGGCATCACGGCGCCATTCGCGCGCTGTATTCCGAACGGTTGCTTCGCCGAGTTCGATCTCAGAGAGGATGTCTCGAAAAAGCTCCGTGCGGCTTCTGGAACGGGCAAGCTTTCCTTTGCGGAGGCCGCCGGTCACGAGATTAACGTTCCGCTGTCGTTCAAAGGATTCGACCAGGCTTTTGAGGCGCTGTCGCGGGAGTGATCGTTGGCGGCGGCGGCGGCAGTTCCGTCACACTGCGTGTCTTGTCATGCGGCATTTGCGCAAAGCTGAACGAAAGCTGCGGCTGTGCGAGCAAATCCGCCTCAAAATCAGCCGCGATAGATCGGTTCGGGCTGGGTGAAGAAGCTCCACAGGATGTGATAGACGAGCGCGTAGTTTTTCTGCTGGAAGCTCGCGTGCGAAATGCCAGGCATCACGGCGAAATGCTTGTCCGGATTAGGCAGCCGCTCGAAAAACGCCATCAGATCGGCAAAGCCGGCGATGCCGTCCCATTGGCCGCGCATGATCAGCGTCGGCACGGTGATTTGTGCCGGATCGACCACCGGCAGGTGGGCGCACATGTCGACATAGGTGCCGGTCGGCACCGATGTGTCGAGCGCGATGACCGCGTCGGCGAAAGCATCGATGACTTTCTCTTCGGCAGTGCCGGGATGGTCGCGGTCGAAGATCGAATGGATGAATGCCTTGTCGATCGGGCGGCGATTCTTGGCCTGGAATTCTGGAAGCTTCTTCTTTCGCTCGGCGAGCGTCGGCGAGCCTTCGCCGGTCCACACCATGGCGTCGAGCGCAAGCCGGCCGACGAATTCGGGATGGCGCTGCGCGAACAACGCCGCGCGCAGTGCGCCCGACGAGATGCCGTACACCAGGAGCGGGCGCTTTCCCCGCAGCTTCTGGATATAGCTGGCGGCGGCAAAACAATCGTCGGCGCCTTGCGCGATCGGGGCATTATTGTCGCGGTCCTTGGTGGAGCGGCCGTAGCCCTCCATGTCGACGCTCCAGCAGTCGAAACCGCGGCGCGCGAACCAGTCCATTGCCGAGGAATCCGGCCGGCCCGGCACCTGCAGATCGAACGTCGGCTGCGCCGCCATTGACGAGCCGTGGACGAACAGGATGGTGCCAGCGGTATTTTTCGGATCGCCGGCGCATTTCTCGAACAGGAACAGCTTCACGCCGCCGTCCTTGGTGGTCCAGTGGTCTTCGCCGTTGATCGCGGCGTTCGCGCGGTCGGTCATTTCGTTCATGCTTGCACCTAATTGATCAGCGTGATGTGGTTGTCCTTGATCACCTTGGCCCATTTGTCGACCTGAGCCGCCATGAAAGCCGCGAATTCCGGCTGCGTCATCACCATCGGCGTGGCGCCTTGCTTTCCCAGTCTTGCTTGATGTCGGGCCGGCTCAAAATCCCGGTGATGGTGTGGTGGAGCAGATCGATGATCGGCTGCGGCGTGCCTTTCGGCGCCATGAAGCCGACCCATTGGCTGAACTCAAAGCCGGGAACTGGTTTCGGCAATTGTCGGCACGTCGGGCAAGATGGGCGAACGGGTAAGACCGCGTGGTGCCCAGCGCGCGCACTTTGCCGGCTTTGACATAGGGCGCCATGGTCGGAATCGAATCGAACAGCATTTGGATCTGGCCGCTGAGGATATCGATGCGCATGCCGGTCGAACCTTTGTACGGCACGTGCACGATGTCGATGCCGGTGAGGTTCTTCAAAAGCTCGGCGGCCATGTGATAGTTCGAGCCCGGTCCGGACGAACCGAAATTGAGCGTCCCCGGCTTGGCTTTTGCCAAGGCCAACAGTTCGGCAACGTTTTTGGCCGGCACCGATGGATTCACGACCAGTACCAGACCGTTCTCTTCCATCGGCGCGATCGGGACGAGGTCGCGCAACAGCTCGATACGGCTTGTGCTTGTACAGCGTTTCGTTGACGGTTTGCGTGCTGCTCGCCATCAGCAGCGTGTATCCGTCCGGCGTCGCTTTGGCGACGAAATCGGTGCCGATCGTGGTGCCGGCGCCGGGGCGGTTTTCGATGACAAATGTCTGATGCAGGGACTTTTGCAGTTCGAGGGCGAGGGCGCGGACGTAAGACATCGGTCGGCCCGCCGGCGCCGAACGGAACGATGATCTTGACCGGCCGCGACGGATAGGTCGTCGGCGCGAGCAGGTAATCGCCGACAGAGCGACCGCGGCGGCCAGCGCCAGCAGCGTGGAGGTACGTCGAAACACGGTGATCAGAAAGTGCATGGACCTTTTTCCGCTTTGTTCAATTCAACCTGACGCCGGTGATGCGGATGACATCGCCCCAACGCCTGTATTGGGAAACGATGAAGGCGGCGAAATCCGCAACCGATTCCGGTTCCGGTTGCCCGCCCAGTCCGATGATCTTGCTTCCGAGCGCGGGCGTCGCCAGGCCTTGGTTCACCACTGCGTTGATTTTATCGACGATGGCGGCCGGCGTTCCGGCAGGCGCCACGATGGCCTGCCAGGAATCCGGAGGCATGCCCGGATAGCCCAGCTCATCCATGGTCGGCAGATCGGGTAGGTTCGGGGATGCGATGCGGGCTGGTCACCGCGAGCGCGCGCAATTGCCCGGATTTGATGAAAGGGGAGATGCCGGTCGTGCCCTCGAAGGTCATGTTCATTTGCCCGGAGACCACGTCGGTCGTTGCCTGCGACGCGGACTTGTAAGGCACGAAGACGATGTTGGCGCCGGTAATGTGCTTGAACATTTCGCCGCTCAGATGCGGCGGCGTTCCGATCACGGCGCCGTAATTCAATTTGCCTGGATTGGCTTTGGCGTAGGCGATCAGCTCCGCTACGCTGTGCGCGGGCACCGACTTGTTCACGGCAAGCACCAGCGGCGCCGACGAGACGAGCGCCACGGCGGTGAACTCCTTGAGCGGGTCGATGCCCGCATTCTTGTAGAGTTGCGGGCTGATGGAGAGCGAGCCCGCGGTCCCCGCCAACAGCGTGTAACCGTCGGGCGGCGAGGTGGCCACCAGCCTGGCGGCGAGCGTGCCCCCGGCGCCGACGTGGTTCTCGACCACGACGGGGCCGAGATGTTCGGAGAGGTACGCGCCGATGATGCGCGCCGCCACGTCCGGTGGCCCGCCCGGCCCCGAACGGCACGATGAGCTTGATCGGATGGTCGGGAAATGTCGCGGCGCTGCCGGCCGTTGGAACGCCGAACCCGACGGCGCCTGCCAGGGCGATTGCCCCTAGAACGCATAGACCGCCCGATTGGGCCATCGCGCCGCGCATCGGCGTCCTCCCCGCTTGCGATTATTGCGAGATCGTAACATCGCCAGCGCCGAGGGCGTCAATGTTGAGGATCGACGCACAGGCCCGCCTTGCACCTTTTTGTGCACTGCGCTAAGGGTCGCAGCGTTCGATTTGCAGCGCGAAATCTGCGTGTTTTTTGCGGCAAATCAGCGCCCTCTCTTTACCTCTCTCCCGCGCGCCGACAGCTAATGGGAGAAAGGCCCGCGGAATCCCGCCGCGAACGACATGTTCCCGTTCAGGGGAGGTGTCCGTTGATGGCCGACCGAAAGGACTCCCGATGAGTCAATCGATCAGTCAATTGCTGCTCGCCTATCTGCCGCTCATCGTCTTCGTCGGCGTTGCGGCGGTGATCGGGCTTGCGCTTCTGGCTTCGGCCTTTCTCGTCGCCTACAAGCAGCCCGATCCGGAAAAGCTCTCGGCCTACGAGTGCGGCTTCAACGCCTTCGACGATGCGCGCATGAAATTCGACGTGCGCTTCTACCTGGTCGCCATCCTGTTCATCATCTTCGATCTCGAAGTCACATTTCTGTTTCCCTGGGCCGCGACCTTCGGCGAAGGTCGGCGTGTACGGCTTCTGGGCGATGATGCTCTTCCTTGCGGTGCTGACGATCGGGTTTATCTATGAATGGAAGAAGGGAGCGCTCGAATGGGATTGAGCGAACCCGCTATCGCCGCACCGCGCCAGCAGATTCTCGACCCGCGCACCGGCAAGCCGGTGGGTGCGGGGTAACGCGTACTTTTCCGAGCTCAACAGCGAGCTCGCCGACAAGGGGTTTCTTGTCGCGGCGGCGGACGATCTCATCGCCTGGGCGCGCACCGGCTCGCTGATGTGGATGACCTTCGGGCTCGCCTGCTGCGCGGTCGAAATGATGCAGATGTCGATGCCGCGCTATGACGCCGAGCGTTTCGGCTTTGCGCCGCGCGCCTCGCCGCGGCAGTCCGACGTGATGATCGTCGCCGGCACGCTGACCAACAAGATGGCGCCGGCGCTGCGCAAGGTCTACGACCAGATGCCGGAGCCGCGCTACGTGATCTCGATGGGCTCGTGCGCCAACGGCGGCGGCTATTACCATTATTCCTATTCGGTGGTGCGCGGCTGCGACCGCATCGTGCCGGTCGACATCTATGTGCCGGGCTGTCCGCCGACCGCCGAAGCGCTGCTCTACGGCGTGCTGCTGCTGCAGAAGAAAATCCGCCGCACCGCGACGATCGAACGCTGACATGGATGAGACGCTCGATACGCTCGGCCGGACGATCGCTGGACGCGCTTTCTCCCTCGGTGATCGGCTATGCGGTCGCGTATCACGAACTGACCGTGACGTGCGATTGCGCGCGATATCGTCGCAGTCATGCGCTTTCTGCGCGACGACCCGCGCTGCCATTCTGGAATTTGATCGATGTGACCGCGGTCGACTGGCCGGGCCGCGAGCGGCGCTTCGACGTCGTCTATCATCTGCTGTCGCCGAAGCACAATGTGCGCATCCGGGTGAAGGCCGCGACCGACGAAGCGACGCCGGTGCCCTCGATCATCGAGGTCTTTCCCGGCGCCGATTGGTTCGAGCGCGAGACCTACGACCTCTACGGCATCGTGTTCACCGGCCATCCGGACATGCGGCGGATCCTGACCGATTACGGTTTCGAGGGTCATCCGCTGCGCAAGGATTTTCCGCTCACCGGCTTTGTCGAGGTGCGCTACGACGACGAGCTCAAGCGCGTGGTCTACGAGCCGGTGCGGCTCACGCAGGAATTCCGCAACTTCGATTTCCTTTCGCCCTGGGAGGGCACCGATTACGTGCTGCCGGGCGACGAAAAAGCGAAATCCGGCGGCGGGCAGGGGTCGTGACATGAAGGCAACGCTCAAGCCCGGGCTCACGCATCGCTTCTCCTACAAGGTGCCGGAGAACAAGACGGTGCCTTACACCTATCCGGAAGCGCCCGAAATCGCGTCCATGCCGAAGGTCTTTGCCACCGGCTTCATGATCGTGCTCATGGAATGGACCTGCACGCAGCTGTTGGCGCCGCATCTCGATCCCGGCGAAGGCAGCCTCGGCGTGCATGTCGATGTCAGCCACCTCGCGGCGACGCCGCCGGGCATGACGGTGACTGTCGACGCCGAAGTGCAGCGAGGTCGTCGGCAACCGCGTCACCTTCAAGGTCAAGGCGCATGACGGCATCGATCTGATCGGCGAAGGCCGCCACGAGCGCTTCGTCGTGATGTGGGACAAGTTCAATGCGCGCGTCGCCGCGAAGGTCAAAAGGGCGGCGGAAATGCAAGTGGCTTGACTGATGGCGGACGCCGCGCACACGCAACTTCACCATCAATTTCGGGCCGCAGCATCCGGCGGCGCATGGCGTGCTGCGCCTGGTGCTCGAACTCGACGGCGAAGTCGTCGAGCGCGTCGATCCGCATATCGGCCTCCTGCACCGCGGCACCGAAAAGCTGATCGAGCACAAGACCTATCTGCAGGCGATCCCGTATTTCGACCGGCTCGATTACGTGGCGCCGATCAATCAGGAGCACGCCTTCTGCCTGGCGGCGGAGAAGCTGCTCGGCCTCGAGGTGCCGCGCCGCGGCGCAACTCATCCGCGTGCTCTATTGCGAGATCGGCCGCCTGCTTGTCGCATCTCCTCAATGTCACGACGCAGGCGATGGATATCGGCGCGCTCACGCCGCCGCTGTGGGGTTTCGAGGAGCGCGAGAAGCTGATGGGATTCTATGAGCGGGCGTCGGGCTCGCGCATGCATGCGGCCTATTTCCGCGTCGGCGGCGTGCATCAGGATCTGCCGCCGAAGCTGATCGACGACATCGCGGCCTTCTGCGATCCGTTCCTGAAAGTGTGCGACGATCTCGAAGAACTGCTCACCGAGAACCGCATCTTCAAGCAGCGCAACGTCGATATCGGCGTGGTGAAGCTCGAGGACGCCTGGGCGCGCGGCTTTTCCGGCGTCATGGTGCGCGGCTCCGGCGCGGCCTGGGATTTGCGCAAGGCGCAGCCCTACGAGTGCTATTCCGAGATCGAGTTCGACATTCCGGTCGGCAAGAACGGCGACAATTACGACCGCTACTGCATCCGCATGGAAGAGATGCGCCAATCGGTCCGCATCATGAAGCAATGCATCGAGAAACTGCATGCGCCGGACGGCCAGGGCCGGGTCACCGTCGACGACCACAAGATCGTGCCGCCGCGGCGCGGCGAGATGAAGCGCTCGATGGAAGCGCTGATCCATCACTTCAAGCTCTACACCGAGGGCTTCAAGGTGCCGGCCGGCGAAGTCTATGCCGCGGTCGAGGCGCCCAAGGGCGAGTTCGGCGTCTATCTGGTCGCCGACGGCAGCAACAAGCCGTACAAATGCAAAATCCGCGCGCCGGGCTTCGCCCATCTGCAGGCCATGGATTTCCTCTGCCGCGGCCACATGCTGGCCGACATTTCGGCGATCCTCGGCTCGATCGACATCGTGTTCGGCGAGGTCGACCGATGAGCGTGCGCCGCCTCGCCGAAAAGCAGCCGCCGAGCTTTGCCTTCACGCCGGAGAATCTGGCCTGGGCGAAAGCGCAGATCGCCAAATATCCGCAGGGCCGCCAGCAATCCGCGGTGATCCCGCTCCTGTGGCGCGCGCAGGAGCAGTGCGGCGGCTGGCTGCCGCAAAAGGCGATCGAGGCAGCCGCCGAACTGCTCGGCATGGCGAAAATCCGCGTGCTCGAAGTGGCGACCTTCTACACCATGTTCAATCTGTCGCCGGTCGGCCAATTCCACGTGCAGCTCTGCGGCACGACGCCGTGCATGCTGCGCGGCGCCGAAGAACTGAAGAAAGTTCTGCCACCGCATGATCGGCGAGGAGAACGAAGTGACCGCCGACGGCAAGTTCTCCTGGGTCGAGGTCGAATGCCTGGGCGCCTGCGTCAACGCGCCGATGGTGCAGATCAATGCCGATTATTACGAGGACCTCACGCCGGAAATCCTCACGCGGATCCTCAACGATCTTGTCGGCGGGCAAGACGCCGAAGCCGGGGCCGCAGATCGACCGGCATGAATTCCGCGCCGGTCGGCGGCCCGACCACGCTGACCGATCCCTCGATCTACGCAGCAAAGGGACCTGATCGATGCTCGCCGACAAGGACCGCATTTTCAAAAATCTCTACGGCCAGCACGATTGGGGCCTCGACGGCGCGCGCGCCCGCGGCGCCTGGGACGGCACCAAGGCGATTTTGGAAAAGGGCCGCGACGCCATCGTCAACGAGATGAAGGCGTCGGGCCAGCGCGGCCGCGGCGGCGCCGGGTTTCGCGACCGGGCTGAAATGGTCGTTCATGCCCAAGCACACCAGGGCCGGCCGCATTATCTCGTGATCAACGCCGACGAGTCCGAGCCCGGCACCTGCAAGGACCGCGAGGTCATGCGGCACGATCCGCATCTGCTCGATCGAAGGCTGCCTGATCGCCGGCTGCGCCATGGGCGCGCAACACCTGCTACATCTACATCCGCGGCGAATTCATCCGCGAGCGCGAGCGGCTGGAAGCGGCGGTCGCAGCAGGCCTATGAGGCCAAGCTCATCGGCAAGAACAACATCCACGGCTTCGACTTCGATATCGTCGTGCATCACGGCGCCGGCGCCTACATCTGCGGCGAGGAAACGGCGCTGCTGGAAAGTCTCGAAGGCAAGAAGGGCCAGCCGCGGCTGAAGCCGCCGTTCCCGGCCAATATGGGCCTCTACGGCTGCCCGACCACCGTCAACAATGTCGAGACCATCGCGCAGGTGCCCGACATCATGCGGCGCGGCGCGGCCTGGTTCGCCGGCATCGGGCGCAAGAACAATACCGGCACCAAGCTCTATTGCATTTCCGGCCATGTCGAGCGGCCGTGCAATGTCGAAGAGGAGATGGGCATTCCGCTGCGCGAACTGATCGAGCGTCATGCCGGCGGCGTGCGCGGCGGCTGGGATAATCTGCTGGCCGTCATTCCCGGCGGCTCGTCGATGCCGCTGGTGCCCGCCGGCCCCGATCAGGCCGACACGCTGCTGATGGATTTCGACGGCTGCCGCGACAAGAAATCGGCGCTCGGCACCGCCGCCGTGATCGTCATGGACAAGTCGGCCGACATCGTGAAGGCGATGGCGCGCATTTCGTATTTCTACAAGCACGAGAGCTGCGGCCAGTGCACGCCGTGCCGCGAGGGCATGGGCTGGATGTGGCGCGTGCTCGAACGCATGGCGGAAGGCCGCGCGCAAAAGCGCGAGATCGACATGCTGATGGAGGTCACCACCCAGATCGAAGGCCACACCATCTGCGCCTTCGGCGACGGCGCGGCTTGGCCGGTGCAGGGCCTGCTGCGGCATTTCCGGCCGGAGATCGAGCGGCGCATCGACCAATACACCGCGAACCCGCATCCCGAGCCGGTCGCGGTCGCGGCGGAGTGAAGCGATGAATGAAATGCAGCATCTCGCGCAGCTTAATATCGGCCGCTTTCGCTATCCGACCGACGATCCGCGCATGGCCGATTTCATGAATAATCTCGATCTCGTGAATGGATTGGCTGAGCGCACACAAGGGTTTGTTTGGCGGCTGAAAGACGAAAGCGACAACGCCACCAATTTCCGGCCGTTCCCCGATCCCACCATGGCGGTCAATTTGTCGGTTTGGGAAAGCGTCGAGGCGCTTGAGCGCTTCGTTTGGCAAACCGTGCACAAGCGCTTCTACGGCCGCCGCCCGGAGTGGTTCGACAAGACTCGATGGGCCGCACTTCGTCATGTGGTGGGTTCCGGCCGGTCATCTGCCGACGCTGATCGAGGCGAAGGAGCGGCTCGAATATCTCGCCGCCCATGGCCCGTCCGACTATGCCTTCGGCTGGGAGAGCGTTCCGGCCGCGCAATTGTGGAAGACGGCGCGTTGTGCGCCCAGCGGACAGGCCGCATGACCAAACTCATCGTCGACGGCAAAGAGATCGACGTTCCGCCGGAATACACGCTGCTCGCAGGCCTGCGAGGCGGCGCGGCGCGGAAATTCCGCGCTTCTGCTTCCACGAGCGGCTGTCGATCGCCGGCAATTGCCGCATGTGCCTGATCGAGGTCGTCGGCTCCCGAAGCCGCAGTCGCCAGCTGCGCCATGGGCGTGCGCGATTGCCGGCCGAGACCGAAAGGCGGCTCGCCCGAAGTGCTAAGACCCGCTCGCCGATGGTGCGCAAGGCGCGCGAAGGCGTGATGGAATTCCTGCTGATCAATCATCCGCTCGATTGCCCGATCTGCGACCAGGGCGGCGAATGCGATCTGCAGGATCAGTCGATGGCCTACGGCGTCGACGCCAGCCGCTTCCGCGAGAACAAGCGCGCGGTCGAGGACAAATATCTCGGCGCGCTGGTCAAGACCTCGATGAACCGCTGCATCCAGTGCACGCGCTGCGTGCGCTTTGCCACCGAAGTCGCCGGCGTGCCCGAGCTTGGCGCCATCGGCCGCGGCGAGGACATGGAGATCACGACCTATCTCGAAGAGGCGATGACGTTCCGAGTTGCAGGCCAACGTGGTCGATATCTGCCCGGTCGGCGCGCTGACCTCGAAGCCCTATGCGTTTGCGGCGCGGCCGTGGGAGCTCAACAAGACCGAATCGATCGACGTGATGGACGCGCTCGGCTCCGCCATCCGCATCGATACCCGCGGCCGCGAGGTGATGCGCATCCTGCCGCGCACCAACGACGACATCAACGAAGAATGGATTTCCGACAAGACGCGCCACGTGGTCGACGGCTTGCGCACGCAGCGGCTCGATCAGCCCTATGTGCGCGAGAACGGCCAGCTTCGCCCGGCGACCTGGAGCGAAGCGTTCAACGGCCATCGCCGCCAAGGTGGCGCGCGCCAATCCCAAGCGGATGGGCGCGATCGTCGGCGATCTCGCCGCGGTCGAGGAGATTTTCGCGCTCAAGGATTTGATGACGCGGCTCGACGTCGGCAATCTCGATTGCCGGCAGGACGGCTCGGCGCTCGACCCGGCATGGGGCCGCGCGAGCTATCTGTTCAATGCCACCATCGCCGGCATCGACGCCGCCGACGCGCTGCTCATCGTCGGCTCCAATCCGCGCAAGGAAGCGGCGGTCCTCAATGCGCGCATCCGCAAGCGCTGGCGCGCCGGCAAATTCCCGATCGGCGTCATCGGGCCGAAAGCGGACCTCACCTACACTTACGATTATCTCGGCGCCGGCCCGGAAACGCTTGCCGCCATCGCCCGGCACTCCTTCGCCGACGCGCTGCGCAAGGCCGAGCGGCCGCTGGTGCTGGTCGGCGCCGGCGGCGTTCGCGCGCGCCGACGGCGCGGCGATCGCGTCGCTCGCCGCCAAGGCCGCGGTCGATCTCGGCGCGGTCAAGGACGGCTGGAACGGCTATAGCGTGCTGCACAGCGCGGCCTCGCGCGTCGGCGCGCTCGATCTCGGCTTCGTGCCGGGGCAGGGCGGCTTGACGCGCGCGGCAGATGGCGGCGTTCGGCACGCTCGACGTTCTGTTCCTGCTCGGCGCCGACGAGATCGACATCGCGCCCGGCGCCTTCGTCGATCTATATCGGCAGCAACGGCGACCGCGGCGCGACGCGCGCCGACGTGGTGCTGCCCGGCGCCGCCTATCCGGAAAAATCGGCGATCTATGTCAATACCGAAGGCCGCGTGCAGATGGCGACGCGCGCTTCGTTCCCGCCCGGCGACGCGCGCGAGGATTGGGCGATCCTGCGGGCGCTGTCCGATGTTCTGGGAAACCGGCTGCCCTACGACTTCGCTCGCCGCGCTGCGCCAGGCGCTGTTCAAGGCGCATCCGCACTTTGCAGCGCATCGGCCAGATCGCGCCGGGCGATGCCGCCGACCTGCAAAAGCTCGCCGTGCGCGGCGGCGGCGGCGCCGACAAGGCGCCGTTTCGCTCGAGCGTCGACGATTTCTACTTCACCAATGCCGATCGCGCGCTGTTCGGCGGTGATGGCGGAATGTTCGGCGATCGCGCAAGGGCGCGCGCGCCGATGACGGCGGCGGAGTAGAGGGCGTGACGATGGCCGAGTTCTGGTCCGACTACATCTGGCCGCTGGTGATCATGGTGGCGGAGAGCCTGCTGCTGCTCATCATCCTGCTCATCGCCGTCGCCTATGTGCTGTATGCCGACCGCAAGATCTGGGCGGCGGTGCAGATCCGGCGCGGCCCCAACGTGGTCGGGCCCGTGGGGGCTGTTCCAGTCCTTCGCCGATCTGCTCAAATTCGTGCTCAAGGAGCCGGTCATCCCGGCCGGCGCCAACAAGGGCGTGTTCCTGCTCGCGCCGCTGGTCACCTGCGTGCTGGCGCTGGCCGCCTGGGCGGTGATCCCGGTCAATGCCGGCTGGGTCATCTCCAACATCAATGTCGGCATACTTTATATCTTCGCCATCTCCTCGCTCGGCGTGTACGGCGTCATCATGGCCGGCTGGGCGTCGAACTCCAAATATCCGTTCCTCGCGGCGCTGCGCTCGGCCGCGCAGATGGTGTCCTACGAAGTCTCGATCGGCTTCGTCATCATCACCGTGCTGCTGTGCGTCGGCTCGCTCAATCTCACCGCCATCGTCGAGGCGCAGAACATCGCCATGGGGCCTGTTGCGGCTGGTATTGGCTGCCGCTGTTCCCGATGCTGGTGATCTTCTTCGTCTCCGCGCTGGCGGAGACCAACCGGCCGCCGTTCGATCTGGTCGAGGCGGAGTCGGAACTCGTCGCCGGCTTCATGGTCGAATACGGCTCGACGCCCTACATGATGTTCATGCTCGGCGAGTATGTGGCGGTCTGCACCATGTGCGCCATGTGCACGATCCTGTTCCTCGGCGGCTGGCTGCCGCCGTTCCCGGTGCGCGCCGTTCACCTGGGTGCCGGGCGTGATCTGGTTCGTGCTCAAGGCGCTGCTTCGTCTTCTTCATGTTCGCCATGGTGAAGGCGTTCGTGCCGCGCTATCGCTACGATCAACTGATGCGGCTCGGCTGGAAAGTGTTTCTGCCGATCTCGCTGGCCATGGTCGCGATCGTGGCCGGCGTGCTGCAATTCGCCGGCTGGGCGCCGCAATGAACGGAGGAGCGGCATGGAATTATTCGCTGCCGGCCTGGCTCGGCGCGCTTGCCGGAACGATCGTTGCGGTCGCCATTTACGTGCCGGCCATCCGCGTCGTCGAGCGGCAGCTGCGCGCGCAAAGCGGCCCGCAGACGCTCGAACAGCGCGCCGCTTTCGAGGACAAGCTCTCGATCGTGCGGCGGTTGATCCTGGGCGTCGACATCGCCATCCTCGCCACGCTGGGCTATTGGATCGGCAATGCCATCGGCGGCGGGCACGCTGCGCTTCGCTAGGCGGTGCACGAGGTTTGACATGAAGCTTGATCAGGCCGCCCGTTCGCTGTTTCTCAAGGAATTCGCGCAGGCCTTCGTCCTGTCGATGCGCTATTTCTTCAAACCGAAGGCGACGCTCAATTATCCGTTCGAGAAGGGCCCGCTGTCGCCGCGCTTCCGCGGCGAGCATGCGCTGCGGCGCTATCCGAACGGCGAAGAGCGCTGCATCGCCTGCAAACTGTGCGAGGCGATCTGTCCGGCGCAGGCGATCACCATCGAGGCCGGCCCGCGGCGCAACGACGGCACGCGCCGCACCACGCGCTACGACATCGACATGGTCAAATGCATCTATTGCGGGCTGTGCCAGGAAGCCTGCCCGGTCGACGCCATCGTCGAGGGACCGAATTTCGAATTCGCCACCGAGACGCGCGAGGAGCTGTACTACGACAAGGAGCGCCTGCTGGCGAACGGCGATCGCTGGGAGCGCGAGATCGCCAAAAACATCGCGCTCGACGCGCCCTATCGCTGAGATCGCGCGCCGATGATCATCCACGCCATTTTCTTCTATCTGTTTGCCGGCGTTGCCGTGGCCTCGGCGGTCATGGTCGATCGCCGCGCGCAATCCCGTGCATTCGGTGCTGTTTCTCATTCTCGCCTTCGTCAATGCGGCGGGTCTGTTCGTGCTGTTGGGCGCCGAATTCCTGGCGATGATCCTGATCGTCGTCTATGTCGGCGCCGTCGCCGTGCTGTTCCTGTTCGTGGTGATGATGCTCGACGTCGATTTCGCCGAGCTGCGCCAGGGCTTTCTCAATTATCTGCCGGTCGGCGCGCTGGTCGGCGCGCGTCCTGCTCGCCGAGCTTCTGCTCGTGGTCGGCGGCTGGGTGATCGGGCCGGGCGTCGGCCAATGCCGTCGCCGCGCCGATCGCCGCCGAACGATCAGCAACACGCAGGCGCTCGGGCTCGTGCTCTATACCCGCTACGTCTATTTCTTCGAGGCGGCCGGCGTCATTCTGCTGGTCGCCATGATCGGCGCCATCGTGATGACGCTGCAGCATAAGCCGAACGTGCGGCGGCAGAACATCGCCGAGCAGGTGGCGCGCGCGGAGGCGAGCGCGATCGAGTTCGTCAAGGTCAAGCCGGGGCAGGGGCTGTCATGACCATCGGGCTTGGGCATTATCTTTCGGTTGCCGCGATCCTGTTCACGCTCGGGATTTTCGGCATCTTTCTCAACCGCAAGAACGTCATCGTCATCCTGATGTCGATCGAGCTCATCCTGCTCGCGGTCAACATCAACCTGGTCGCGTTTTCGAGCTTCCTCGGCGACATCGTCGGCCAGGTCTATGCGCTGATCGTGCTCACGGTCGCGGCGGCGGAGGCCGCGATCGGGCTCGCCATCCTGGTCGCCTATTTCCGCAACCGCGGCTCGATCGCGGTCGAAGACATCAATCTGATGAAGGGCTGAGCGGCATGTACGAAGCCATCGTCGTCCTGCCGCTTATCGGCGCCATTATCGCCGGCGTGATCGCGCTCATCGGCGCGCGCAACCGCTTTCCGGGCGAGAGCCCGCCGCCGCCGCACGACGACCATGCGGCGCCGCCGGTCGCGCGAAGCCATCCGCGTGCAGCGCCTTCGCCGCGTGAGCAGCATGCCGTCACCGTCGCCTTGCACACGGAGGAGCACGCGACCGAACCGCCGGCCGCCGGCTCGCGGGCCGCGGAACTGATCACCACGACGTTGCTGGTCATCTCCTGCGTGCTGTCCTGGTACGCCTTCTACGACGTCGGCTTCGGCGGCCACGACGCGCGCGTGCCGCTGTTCACCTTCATCAGCTTCGGCGATCTGCATTCGGAATGGGCGCTGCGCATCGATTCGCTGACGGCGGTGATGCTGGTCGTGGTCACCACCATTTCGTCGCTCGTGCACCTCTATTCGATCGGCTACATGGAGCGACGATCCGTATAGGCCGCGTTTCTTCTGCTATCTGTCGTTCTTCACCTTCGCCATGCTGATGCTGGTGACGTCCGACAATCTGGTGCAGCTGTTCTTCGGCTGGGAAGGCGTCGGGCTCGCGAGCTATCTGCTGATCGGCTTCTGGTATCACAAGCCGGAGGCCAACGCGGCGGCGATCAAGGCCTTCATCGTCAACCGCGTCGGCGATTTCGGCTTCTCGCTCGGCATTTTCGCCGTCTTCGCGTCTCACCGGCGCCGTCGATTTCGACACCATTTTCGCCCAGGCGCCGAGCCTCGTCGGCAAGAGCTTCCATTTCCTCAGCTTCGACGTCGACGCGCTGACCGTCGATGTGCCTGTTGCTGTTCATGGGCGCGATGGGCAAGTCGGCGCAGTTTCTGCTGCACACCTGGCTGCCCGACGCCATGGAAGGCCCGACGCCGGTCTCGGCGCTGATCCATGCCGCCACCATGGTGACCGCGGGCGTGTTCATGGTGGCGCGGCTGTCGCCGCTGTTCTCGCTGTCGCCGACGGCATCCGGCCTTCGTCATCTTCATCGGCGCCACGACGGCGATGTTCGCCGCCACCGTCGCGCTGGTGCAGAACGACATCAAGCGCATCATCGCCTATTCGACCTGCTCGCAGCTCGGCTACATGTTCGTCGCCATGGGCGTGGGCGCCTATTCGGTCGGCATGTTCCATCTGTTCACGCACGCCTTCTTCAAGGCGCTGTTGTTCCTCGGCTCCGGCTCGGTGATCCTCGCGATGCATCACGAGCAGGACATCCGGCACATGGGCGGGCTTTGGCGCAAACTTCCCTTCACCTACGCCACGATGGTGATCGGCACCTTGGCGCTGACCGGGTTTCCCGTTCACCGCCGGCTATTTCTCCAAGGACGCGATCATCGAGGCGGCGCTGCGTCAGCACAGAATTCCGATGGCGAGCTACGGCTTCATCATGACGCTCGCCGCCGCGGCGCTGACCTCGTTCTATTCCTGGCGGCTGATCTTCAAGACCTTCCATGGCGAGCCGCATGACCAGCACCATTACGAGGCGGCGCACGAAAGCCCGAAGGTCGATGCTGATGCCGCTCGGCGTTCTGGCGATCGGCTCGCTCGCCGCCGGCTGTCCGTTCGCTGGCGATCTTCACCGGGCACGGCGCCGACGCGTTCTTTCGCGGTCGCCTGCAGCTTCGGCTCCGGGCAATACGGTGTTCGAGAGATGCCGAGAGCTGCCGCTCCTCCGTCTCGCTCGCTGCCGACCGTGATGATGATCGTCGGCTTTCTGGTCGCCTGGCTGTTCTATATCCGCCGGCCCGATCTGCCCGGCGGCTGGCGCGCGAGCAGCGCGTGCTCTACCAGTTTCCTGCTCAACAAATGGTATTTCGACGAGATCTACGACTTCCTCTTCGTTCGCCCGACCATGTGGCTCGGCCGCCTGTTCTGGAAGGGCGGCGACGGTTTCATCATCGACGGCTTCGGTCCCGACGGCGTCTCCGCGCGCGTGCTTGACGTGACGCGGAACGTCATCCGCCTGCAGACCGGCTACCTCTACCATTACGCCTTCGCCATGCTGATCGGCGTCGCCGCGTTCGTCACCTGGTTCATGTTCGTGGGAGCGCACGGATGACGAGTTGGCCGATCCTCTCCGTCGTCACCTTCCTGCCGCTCGTCGGCGCGCTGTTCATCGCTTTTCTGAGCGACGATCGAAGCCGGCGTGCGCAATGCGCGTTGGGTGGCGCTGTGGACGACGCTGATCACGTTCGCCATCTCGCTGATTCTGGTATGGCGCTTCGATCCGTCGACCGCCGATTTCCAGTTTGTGGAAAAGCGGCCGTGGCTCGGCGGCGCCATCACCTATTCGATGGGCGTCGACGGCATTTCGCTGCCGTTCGTGATCCTGACGACCGCGCTGATGCCGATCTCGATCCTGGCGAGCTGGGAAGCGATCCAGCGCCGCGTGCGCGAATACATGATCGCTTTTCTCGTGCTCGAGACGCTGATGGTCGGCACTTTCTGCGCGCTCGACCTGGTGCTGTTCTATCTATTCTTCGAGGGCGGCCTCATACCGATGTTCCTGATCATCGGGGTTTGGGGCGGTCCGCGCCGGGTCTATGCCAGCTTCAAGTTCTTTCTCTATACGCTGCTCGGTTCGGTGCTGATGCTGCTCGCCATCATGGCGATGTATTGGGACGCCGGCACGACCGATATCCCGACACTGTTGCATCACGCTTTCCCGCGCGCGCTGCAGACCTGGGCGTTCTTCGCCTTCCTCGCCTCGTTTGCGGTCAAGCTGCCGATGTGGCCGGTGCACACCTGGCTGCCGGACGCCCATGTCGAGGCGCCCACGGCCGGCTCGGTGATCCTTGCCGCCATCCTGCTGAAGATGGGCGGCTATGGTTTCTTGCGTTTTTCGCTGCCGATGTTTCCGGAGGCGTCGCAGCATCTGGCGCCGCTGATCTACGCGTTGTCGATCATAGCGATCATCTACACGTCGCTGGTCGCGCTGATGCAGGAGGACATGAAAAAACTCATCGCCTATTCGTCGGTGGCGCATATGGGCTTCGTCACCATGGGGATATTCGCGGTTACGGCGCAGGGCATCGCCGGCGGCATCTTTCAGATGATCTCGCACGGCATCGTCTCGGCCGCTTTGTTCCTTTGCGTCGGCGTCGTTTACGACCGCATGCACACGCGCGAAATCGCGGCCTATGGCGGGCTGGTCAACCGCATGCCGATCTACGCCTTTGTCTTCATGGTGTTTGCGCTCGCCAATGTCGGGCTGCCGGGCACCTCGGGATTTGTCGGCGAGTTCCTGACGCTGATCGGCACCTTCCGCGTCAATAATTGGGTGGCGACGCTGGCGACGCTCGGCACCATCCTCTCCGCCGCCTACATGCTGTGGCTCTACCGCAAGGTCATTTTCGGCAAACTGGAAAAGCCGAACCTGCTCTGGATCAAGGATATGGGCTGGCGCGAGATTACCATCCTCGCGCCGCTCGTGATCCTGACCATCGTGATCGGCGTCTATCCGAAGCCCGTACTCGATTTCTCGGCGGCATCGGTGACGCAGCTAATCGACAATTATCATCACGCGGTCGGCGGCGTGCAGGCGGCGGCTTTGACGAGGTGAGGCGATGAGCGCTGCACAAGTTCCCGCGTTCGTGCCGCTGTTGCCCGAAATCGTGCTCGGCCTCGGCGCCATGGCGCTGCTCATGCTCGGCGCTTTCGCGTGCCGACATCGGCGTGCGCGTCGTCGACTTCGCCGCAATCGCGCTCCTTGCCGTCACCGGCGCGATCCTTTTGGCGCTGCCCGGCGACAAGCTTGTCAGTTTCGGCGGCAGCTTCGTGGTCGACGATTTCGCCCGGTTTCTCAAAATTTTGGCGCTGATCGGTTCGGCCGCGGCAATCGCCATGTCGCTCGATTACGCCAAGCGCGAGCGGCAGCAGCGCTTCGAATATTCCGTGCTGATCCTGCTCTCGACGCTCGGCATGCTGATGCTGATCTCGGCCGCCGATCTGATCGCGCTCTACCTCGGCCTCGAACTGATGAGCCTGCCGCTTTACGTTGTCGCCGCAAGCCATCGCGACCAGCTGCGCTCGACCGAAGCGGGCCTGAAATATTTCGTGCTCGGCGCGCTGTCGTCCGGAATGCTGCTTTATGGCGCCTCGCTGGTCTACGGCTTTACCGGGACCGTGACCTTTACCGGCATCGCCCAGGCCGCCGCGCACGGCGGCCTCGGATTGATCTTCGGTCTCGTCTTTCTGTTCGCCGGCTTTTGCTTCAAGGTCTCCGCCGTACCGTTCCACATGTGGACGCCGGACGTTTACGAGGGCGCGCCGACGCCGGTGACGGCGTTTTTCGCCGCGGCGCCGAAAGTCGCCGGCATCGCCATGTTCGTGCGCACCGCGGTCGTGGCCTTTCCCGGCATCGCCACGGAATGGCAGCAGATCGTCGTCTTCGTCTCCATAGCCTCGATGCTGCTCGGCGCTTTCGCGGCCATCGGCCAGCGCAATTTCAAGCGGCTGATGGCCTATTCGTCGATCGGCCACATGGGCTATGCGCTCATCGGGCTGGCCGCCGGAACGGCCGAAGGCGTGCAGGGCGTGCTGCTTTACATGGCGATCTACATCACCATGACTCTCGGCGTCTTCGCAGTGATCCTGGCGATGCGGCGCCCGAGCGGCATGGTGGAATTGATCGACCAGCTTTCCGGCCTTGCCCGCACCCATCCGACCATGGCGTTCCTCTTGGCGATGCTGTTGTTTTCGATGGCCGGCGTGCCTCCGCTTGCCGGCTTCTTTGCCAAATTTTACGTGTTCCTCGCTGCCATCAAAGCGGGATTGTACATTCTGGCGGTGATCGGGGTGCTGGCGAGCGTGGTCGGCGCCTACTATTATCTGGCGATCATCAAGCTCATCTATTTCGAGGATGCGGTCGAAGGCTTTTATGCCATGCCCGTCGAGCTTAAGGTGGTGCTTGGGATTTGCGGCCTGTTTAACATTCTGTTCTTCCTCTATCCGGGGCCACTGGTCGGTGCGGCGAGCGCGGCGGCACACTCGCTGTTCTGATGCAGCTCGCCCCAATAGCGGCCGAGGCGGGCGTGCGGCTTATTTGCCTCGCCACGGTCGGCTCGACCAACAAGGAAGCCCGCGTAAGAGCGCGGCGGGGCGAGCGCGCGCCATTGTGGATTACGGCGGAGACGCAAACCGAAGGCCGCGGCCGGATGAACCGCTCGTGGGCGTCACCTCCGGGCAATCTTTATGCGAGCCTTCTTCTGCGCGAGCCATCGCCTTCCGAGCGCGCGCCGGAGCTCGCCTTTGTCTCCGCCCTGGCGGTGCGCGATGCCATTGTGGCCGAAGCGCCGTCGCTTGCCCCGCAGCTTACCCTCAAATGGCCAAACGACGTGCTGCTCACCGGCGGCAAGTGCGCCGGGATTCTGATCGAGGGCGAAGTCGAGCCGGGCAGGAGCGTTAGCGTGGTCATCGGCATCGGGATCAATTGCGCGAGCCATCCGCCTGATGCGGCCTATCCGGCGACAGATCTTGCCTTCCACGGCGCCGATATCGGGCCCGCGCGGATTTTTAAACGGCTTTCCGCCACCATGTGCCGGCGTCTTGCGCAATGGGACCGCGGCGGTGGGTTTGATGCCATTCTGGGCGACTGGCTCGGCGCTGCGCACGGCATCGGCGAAGAGTTCACGGTCCGCAATGGTAGCGGCGAAAAGCACGGCCGCTTCGTCGGTCTCGACCGATCCGGCCGGCTCGTCCTCGAGCTTCGCTGCGGCGGCATCGAAAAAATCGCGGCAGGCGACGTTTTTCCGTTTGAGCTTCGCGGCGGACGGCGCGTTCCGAGCCGGCGGGTTGAGTGATGGCCCAGAACGAATTCGTCTTCGCGCCGCTCGGCGGCATCGGCGAGATCGGGATGAATCTCTCGATCTACGGTTTCGGCGACGGCCGCCGCCGGCAATGGCTCGTCGTTGACTGCGGCGTCTCCTTCGCGGCGGAAGAGCATTTGCCCGGCGTCGATCTCATCATGCCCGACATCCGCTATCTGCTCGAGGAGCGCAAAGACATCGTTGGCCTTGTTCTCACCCACGGCCACGAGGATCATTTGGGCGCGCTCATAGATCTGTGGCCGCGACTCAATACGCCGCTTTATGCAACGCCCTTCACGGCCGCCCTGTTTGAGGCCAAGCGTGCTGCCGAACCCGGCGCTCCGAAAATTCCCATCAACATTGTGCCCTTGCGCGGAAATCTGACGCTCGGTCCATTCGCCGTCGAATTTATCAACGTCGCGCATTCGATTCCGGAATTGAACGCCCTCGCGATCCGCACGCCGGCCGGCACCGTGCTGCACACCGGCGACTGGAAGATCGATCCCACGCCGCTGGCTGGTTCGGTGACCGACGCGGCGCGGCTAAAGGCGCTGGGCGACGCCGGCGTGCTCGCGCTCATCGGCGATTCAACTAACGCCACCCGCGAGGGTCGCTCGCCGTCTGAGGCGGATGTCGCCAAAACTATTGCCGAGCTTGTCCGCACCGCGCCCGCGCGCGTGGCGGTCACGACGTTCGCCTCGCACGTCGACCGTATCCGTGCGGTCGCCGATGCTGCGCGCGCCGCCGAGCGCGAGGTTGTCCTGGTCGGCCGCGCCATGGAGCGCGTGGTGCAGGTCGCACGCGAGACCGGCTATCTCGACGGCGTGCAGGAGTTTCACAGCGCCGAGAACTACGGCTATCTGCCGCCCGATAAAGTGCTCGCGCTGTGCACCGGCAGCCAGGGCGAACCGCGCGCGGCACTTTCGCGCATCGCCGAGGACGAGCATCCCGAGGTCACGCTGTCGCGCGGCGACCGGGTGATTTTTTCGGCGCGCGCCATTCCGGGCAACGAGAAGGCGGTCGACCGGGTGATCAACGGCCTGGTCGCGCAGGGTGTCGAAGTCATCACGGACCGGACTCACCTCGTGCACGTGTCCGGCCATCCGCGTCGCGCCGAGCTTCTCGACATGATCGGCTGGGTGCGGCCGAAAATCCTCATCCCCGCCCACGGTGAAGCGCTGCACCTCAACGAACACGCCGAGCTTGCCCGCCGCGCCGGCGTTCCACAGGTCCTGGTTTGCCGCAATGGCGATCTGGTGCGCCTTGCTCCGGGCCCTGCAGAAATCATCGACGAAATTCCTTCAGGCCGCCTCTACAAGGACGGCACACTCCTGGTGAATGCCGAAGCGCGTACCGTAGCCGCGCGCCGGCGCCTCAGTTTCGCCGGCTTGGTCACGGTGGCACTGGCGCTGAGCGAGAAGGGTGCGCTTGTCGCCGATCCGGAAATTGAACTGTTCGGTATCCCCGAACGCGATGCCGCTGGCGCGTCGATGACCGACGTCGCCCGCGATGCGGTCGAGGAGTTGTTCGAGTCGCTGCCGAAACCGCGTCGTCGCGACCCAGATTCAGTTGGCGAGGCAGTGCGGCGCGCCGTGCGCTCGGCCATCGCCGAACGCTGGAACAAGAAACCGATCTGCCACGTGCATGTGCTGATCGTGTAGTCTGTTCACGATCGTCGTCGCATAAAACACGTCGTCCAGAGCGACCGGTTGGACCGCTTCTCCTCTCACGAGGCAAACATCCGTCGGTGGCACGGTCACGTCGCTAAGTGCGTGAGCGGATCGCGTCAGAGCAAAACAAACGGTGATGAATTCGGTTCACGTTCGAACGCCAACCTGATGGCCGATTGCGAAACCCGCCTTCCTGTCGCCGCATTTGATTGCGCAAACAGCAGCTCAATGGGCCGCGCCGGCATCTTTACCATCCTTGGCGGGCCCCATTGGGTTTAACTGCGGCAGAATGTATGGGTTCTGCCTGCGGCCCCGCAGGTGAATGCTCCGCACCTGCGCGCTGAATCCGGTGCGAATCAGGGTGCAGTGCTCTTGCCGCGGCGATGCTGTTCAAGCATGGCGCCGTTGCTTTCAGTTCATGGCTCGAGTTCGATGGCTGACTTGTATGAAGGACTTGAACGCTACCAGAGGATTACCCAGATGGTTTTTGTTGGTGTTTTTCAACTCGTGATTGGCAGCTGTTGCGCGGGCAAGCGGGACGTCCGCAATGCCTTATAACGGGCAGAATTTGATACCTCCGATCGCGAGAGCGCTCAATTCGATGTCATTAGTGGCGTCAGCATTGGCGACGAATCGTCGTCGCACCGACAGTGGGGATTCGTCAAAAGCCATGTCATCTCGCCGACCGCTCATACACCTCATGTGCTGCACGGCGCGATGACGCTCATCCTCACGCTTGCGTCCCGCAATCTGTTTCATGACCGGGTTAGATTGATCGCCACAGCCGTGGGGATCGTCTTCTCCATCGTGCTCGTCACCGTTCAGCTCGGCGTCTTCCTGAGCTTCGAGCGCATGGTCACGACGATGATCGACCACGCACAGGCCGATTTCTGGATCGTACCCAGCGAGACCAAAAGTTTTGAGGACTCGTCATTGCTGTCCGGGCGCGAGCGTCTCCAAGCCTTATCCGTTAACGGAGTCAAGGCGGCGGTGCCGGTTGTTATTGGCTACGCGTCCTGGCGAAAGCCGAATGGCGGCGCCTCGACGCCGGTCCTTGTCGTGGGCACCCCCGAAACCGCCGCAGGATTGCGGCCTTGGCATCTGGTCGAAGGAAGTCTCCGCGATTTGTCGATGCCCGAAGGCGTCGCGATCGACCGGTCGTATTTCGAACAGCTCGGGATCGCACAGATCGGTGAACACGCCGAGATCGACAATCAAAAAGCGCGAGTCGTGGCCGTCACCAGCGGCATCCGCTCGTTTACGACGATGCCGAACGTATTTACGTCGCTCGATCGGGCGCGAGCCTATCTGGGCGTGCCGCCCAACGAGGCGAATTACTTCATCGTGCGCCTTGCGCCGAACGCCGATGCCGCCGCGGTCCGCGGCGAGCTTGTGGCGCGCCTGTCTGACGCCGAGATTCTGACCTCGGAGGAGTTTCGTCACCGCACCCGGCAGTTCTGGCTGTTCGACACCGGCGCCGGAGCCGCTCTTCTGGGAAGCGCGATACTTGGCATCATCGTCGGCACGATCATCGTGGCGCAGACGCTGTATTCCAGCACCAAGGACCATCTCAAGGAATTTGCAACGCTCCGCGCCATCGGCTCGTCGCGAATTTACATCCTCAAGGTCATTCTTAGCCAGGCGCTGCTGAGCGCCGTCATCGGCTTTTCGATTGCGGCCTGCATCGACCTGACGCTCGTGAAGATGACTGCCGACGCCGCCTTGCCCATTGTGATGACGCCCGGGCTGACGCTCGGCCTTTTCGTGCTCACGCTCGCGATGTGCGCCATAGCGGCCATTTCCGCCATCAGGGTCGTGACGCGCATCGATCCCGTCGTGGTGTTCGCACAATGACGAGAGCCATGATCGAGGCAACCGATATCGTGAAGGTGCTGGGCGACGGTGCCGGGCGCGTCGAGGCGCTCAAGAGCATCGATCTGTCGCTCGCCGGCGGCGAACTGACCTTGCTGATGGGCCCCTCCGGCAGCGGCAAGACCACGCTTCTTTCCGTGCTCGGATGCATGTTGTCTCCGACCAGCGGCACGGTCGAGATTCGCGGCCATTCGACGACCGGGCTCGGCGCGGAAGAACTGGCTGCGTTGCGGCGGGACAATGTGGGGTTTGTGTTTCAATCCTACCATTTATTTCCGACTTTGACCGCCGCGGAAAATGTCCGCCTGGCACTCGATGTGCGCGGCGAACGCTCGGCGCCGGCGCGGATCAAGGCGGACAAGGCCCTGGCGACGGTCGGATTGTCGCACAAGGCAGGCGCATTTCCGCGCGAGCTCAGCGGCGGCGAACAGCAACGAGTGGCGATCGCTCGCGCGATCGTCGGCGATGCATCCGTCATTCTCGCCGACGAGCCGACAGCGGCATTGGACAGCGAGAATGGTCACGCCGTCATGACGGTGCTGGCAGAGATCGCCAAGGATCCGGCGCGTGCGCTGTTCATCGTCACGCACGATCCGCGCATCATGTCGTTCGCGGATCGTATTCTTCGCATCGAGGACGGCCGGATCGTCAGCGATCAACGAGGCGGCGGGCGCGGGACCCTTCGCGCGCTGAAATACGCGAGTTGATTGGAGAGTAGCATGCTCACGCGGAACAGAAAGATTATGCTGCTCGGGGCGGTCGTTATGTTGGCCGTCGCTTCGACGGTTCCGGAATTCGCGCAGAAATTTCGCGCTGAGGAATTGCGGCCGGATCCACCCGCTTCGGGTCTCCCGGCGTCCTGGGAAACCGTGACGCTTGGACGCATCGAGCCGCGGTCGGGTGAGATCAAGATCGCGGCGCCCTTGCCGGGGCGGATTGCCGACGTGCTGGTCAAAGCCAACGAAGACGTGTTCGCCGGCGAATTGCTGGTTCGCCTCGATGATGAGGAAGCGTCGGCGAGAGTGGCCGAAGCCGCCGCTCAGGTTGCCTTGCATAAGCGCGCCCGCAATGACCAGTCCACGCCGTCAGGAGCGGCGGAACGGCGAAAAGCCGAGGATGCGGTTGCCGATTCCGGGCGAACTGTCGCCGATGCGCAATCGGCGCTGGACAAGGTCACTGCCGACTGGCGGGCCGGCAGCGCAACGAAGGCCGATCTCGATGCGGCGCGTGCCGCTCTGTCGCGTACGCAGGATCGCCTGCGGGAACAGCAGGAAACGCTCGCCAAGCTCAAGGCATCCGCTGACACGCCATTGCCGACCCGATTGGAGGGCGAGCTCAACGTGGCCCAAGCCGAATGGACACTGGCGCAGGCGGAGCTTGAAAAGACGCGAATCCGCGCGCCGATCGACGGCGTGGTCTTGCAGGTCGACGCCAAGAAAGGCGAAATGGCGCTCCCGACATCCGCGTCGCCGCTTCTTGTCATGGGCGATCTATCGGCGTTGCGCGTGCGCGCCGAGGTGGATCAGCAATATCTCGGGAAAATCCGGGTCGGGCAAAGTGTGGTGGTTCGCGCCGCCGCATTTCGCGGCCGTGATTTTGACGGAAAGGTTTCGTCCATCGCCCGCATCGTCGGGCCAAGCCGGATCAACTCGGGTGACCCGCGCAAGTTTAACGATGCCGATGTGCTGCAGGTCGTCGTAGATTTGCCGAATCCCGGATCACTCGTCGTCGGCGAGCAGGTCGACGTCTATTTCAAATCTAACCAGACCGAAACCGAGTAGCTAATCGCTTTCGGGGCAGTAGCGGTTGCTGGCAAAACCGTCCATGCGAGTGATTTCGGTCTCGGAGTGGATTACCATCTGGTCATCGTCGGCGTGCGCCGAACGCCGCCGGCTGGTGATAGTGATGCGTCGTAACCTGTCCGAGTGCTGAAAATCGGCATCGCCTTTACGATAATCGATACCCCGACAACGAGCATTGCCCGGGTCAGAACTTACACATGTTTTCCGGCGATCGTGAAGCCGATGAGCGAGAAGCCTGAAAATCTGCTGGCGGCAGACGAGCCGGCGCCGGTTACGGCCTATCATGCCGACGGGCAGTCGCCGTTTCTGCTGGTCGCCGACCACGCGAGCAATACGATACCGCGTGCGCTCGGCCGGCTCGGCATCGCCGAAGCCGAATGCGAGCGCCACATCGCCTGGGACATTGGCATTGCCGGCCTCGGCAGGCTGTTGGCGGACGCGCTTGACGCCACGCTGATACAACAGAACTACTCGCGCCTCGTCATCGACTGCAACCGGCCGCCGGGCACGCCAACGTCGATTCCGGAGATCAGCGAACTCACGCCGATCCCCGGCAATGTCGGCCTGGACGAAGCAGGCAGGGCGGCGCGCGCCCGCGCGATTTTCTGGCCCTACCATAAACGCATCGAAGCCGAGCTCGATCGCCGCCGGCAAGCCGGCCGCCCAGCGGCGCTGATCGCGCTGCACAGCTTCACGCCGGTGTTCAAAGGCGTGGCGCGGCCGTGGCACGCCGCCGTCCTCTACAATCGCGATCCGCAATTCGCTCACCGCCTCATGGCGTTGCTCAATGCCGAACGGGAACTCACCGTCGGCGACAACTTGCCCTATTCGGTAAGCGACGCGACGGACTACACCATCCCGGTGCACGCCGAGCGTCGCTTCCTGCATCATGTGCTGATCGAAATTCGGCAGGATTTGATCGGTGACGAAAACGGGCAGCGAGCGTGGTGTGCGCGGCTCGGGCGGTTACTGCCACGGGCTTATCAGGGCTTACTGGCAGAAGCGGCGCTCAGACCTGCTTAACTTCAAGACGTTTATCGGTTCACGCGATAGCGTGCTGGACGGTGTAAAATGTGCGGACCGGGTGCAGGAGACTTGAAAATATGATCGGCAGGCTCAATCACGTGGCGATCGCGGTGCGCGACATTGGCAAGGCGGCTTCCGTCTACCGCGATGTCCTCGGCGCCCAAGTCTCGGCGGCGGTGGCGCAACCAGAGCATGGTGTGACCACAGTGTTCATCACATTGCCGAATACCAAGATCGAGCTGATCGAGCCGCTCGGCGAGGGCTCGCCGATCGCCAAGTTCCTCGAGCGGAACCCGGACGGCGGCATGCACCACCTCTGCTACGAGGTGCCCGACATCCGCGCCGCCCGCGATGCGCTGCGGGCGTCCGGTATACGGGTGCTCGGCGGTGGCGAACCGAAGACGGGCGCGCACGGCAAGCCGGTTCTCTTCCTGCACCCGAAGGATTTTGCCGGGACGTTGGTCGAGCTGGAACAGGGTTGAGCACCGCTATGTCGAAGGCCACGGGTTTAGCGATGTTTTTCCTCATCTGGTGGGTCGTGCTGTTTGCGGTGCTTCCCTGGGGCGTGCACAGCCAGCGCGAAGGCGGCGAGGTAGTGCCGGGAACCGATCCGGGAGCCCCTGCCATCCCGAAATTGGGACGAAAACTTGCTTGGACGACGCTGGTCGCGGGCGTGGTGTTCGCCGTTTTCTACGTCGTTTACGCCGAGCATCTGGTGACGATCGACGGGTTGATGGCCCATTTCGGCCCGCACTACGTGGAATAAAACTATCATTGAATCAATAGCTTGATGGTAAGTCCTGATTTGACTTTTGCGCTGCCGCGCAGGCCAAATGCAGCGGCAATCAGGCGCCCCCGCAAAAGAAAAGGCAGGGACAATGCCCTGCCTCAAATTCCTCGTCGGGGCCCTCGTCCCACGCCTTACGTTTTGTGCTGCTTAAGGCTTTGGCGGGGCGGCGGCGTTGCTTCGCGCTCTGAAGGCCATCCTCCCAAGACTTGGACCGCTATCGCGAAATACCACGCTCAAGCTCGCGGTATCGCAATAGCTCGTGTATTGGTAATCCAACTTTGAACCCTTGTCATCAGGCTACGGCGAGGAACAAAAAAAAATACCGCTCCGCCGCGTTGTACCGCCCATTGGACGGGTGCGCGCTTGTCTTTCCCGCACCTTTGCGGCTTCACTCCCCGAGCGATCGTCACCCTTCAAACCTATAAAGCTGCATGCGCCTTTCCCGTTTCTTTCTGCCAATCTTGCGCGAGACGCCCAAGGAAGCCGAGATCGCTTCCCATCGGCTGATGTTGCGCGCCGGTATGATCCGCCAGGAAGCCGCTGGTATCTACTCGTTCCTGCCGCTCGGGTTCCGGGTGCTGCAGAAGGTCTGCCAGATCGTCCGCGAGGAGCAGGACCGCTTGGGTGCGGTCGAGCTTCTCATGCCAACAATTCAATCCGCCGACCTCTGGCGCGAAAGCGGCCGTTACGAGGCCTATGGCAAGGAGATGCTGCGGATCAAGGACCGCCACGAGCGCGACATGCTCTATGGGCCGACCAACGAGGAGATGATCACCGCGATTTTTCGCAGTTATGTTCGCTCGTACAAGGATTTGCCGCTCAACCTCTACCACATCCAATGGAAGTTCCGCGACGAGGTGCGGCCGCGCTTTGGGCTGATGCGCGGGCGCGAATTCCTCATGAAGGACGCCTATTCGTTCGACCTCGACTTCGCAGGCGCCAAGCACGCCTATAACCGTATGTTCGTCGCCTACTTGCGTACCTTCGCCCGCATGGGCTTGCGCTCGATCCCGATGGTGGCGGAAAGCGGGCCCATCGGCGGCAATCTCTCGCACGAGTTCATCATCCTGGCTGATACCGGCGAGAGCGAGGTGTTTTGCCACAGCGATTATCTCGGCTTCGAAGTCCCCGGACCGGATGTGGACTTCGCCGACGTCGCCGCCCTGCAGGCCATCGTCGATAAATGGACTTCGCTTTATGCAGCGACGTCCGACAAGCACGATGAGGCGGCCTTCACCAAGCTGCCGGCCGACCGGCGCGTCTCGGCTCGCGGCATCGAAGTCGGCCATATTTTCCATTTCGGCACCAAATATTCCGCCCCGATGAAGGCCATGGTGGCCGGCCCCGACGGGGCGGAACATCCGGTCCAGATGGGCTCCTACGGCATCGGACCGAGCCGTCTTGTCGGCGCGATTATCGAGGCCTTTCACGACGAGGCCGGCATCAAATGGCCGGAACCCGTAGCGCCGTTCCAGGTCGTCATCCTCAACCTCAAGCAGGGGGGAAGCGACACCGACCGGGCCTGTGAGCAACTCTATGCGGCGCTCTCCGCCAAGGGCGTCGACACCCTCTATCATGACCTCGACGAGCGGCCGGGCGCGAAATTCGCTGCCGCCGACCTCATCGGCATTCCCTGGCAGATCCTCGTTGGGCCGCGGGGGCTGGCGGAAGGCAAAATCGAGATCAAACGGCGGTCCGATGGGCGGCGAGAACTCATGAGCCCCGCGGACGCGCTTGCCCGGTTCGGCGCATGAAGTTGTGCGCTGCGGCGTCCGGATGCGTCGATTCCCGGCTTGAAAGCGCCAGAATCGTGTGAAACTCCGGGCGTTCGCGGGGACCTGAATTAAATGTCCGAGCCGACCGGCACCCATCCCTTCGCACTCTTCGAGTGGATGCTGTCGCTGCGCTATCTGCGTGCGCGGCGCAAGGAGGGATTCATTTCCGTCATTGCCGGCTTTTCCTTTCTCGGCATCATGCTCGGGGTCGCGACCCTGATCATCGTCATGGCGGTGATGAACGGCTTCCGCCAGGAATTGCTCGACAAGATTCTCGGGCTCAACGGCCATCTGCTCATCCAGCCGCTCGAACGCCCGCTCACCGATTGGGCGGCCGTAGCGGATCGCGTTTCCAAGATCCCCGGCGTCCGTCTCGCCGCGCCCATCGTCGAAGGCCAGGCCCTGGCGTCGTCGCCGTTCAACGCTTCGGGAGTGCTCGTGCGCGGCATCCGCGGCGCCGATTTGGCGAAGCTCGGCTCCATCGCCAAGAACATCAAACAGGGCACGCTTGACGGCTTCGATCAGGCGGATGCCATCGTCATCGGCAGCCGGCTCGCCGACCAGCTCTCGGTGCGGGCGGGCGACAATGTCACGCTGGTGTCGCCGCGCGGCGCAGTCACTCCGATGGGTACGACGCCGCGCATCAAGACCTACAAGGTGGCGGCCGTCTTCCAGATCGGCATGTCGGAATACGACGCAGCTTTTGTCTTCATGCCGCTTCCGGAGGCGCAGGCCTATTTCAACCGCAACGGCGACGTCACCGCCATCGAAGTCTACACCGACGACCCCGATCACATCGACCGCTTCCGTAAGCTCGTCGGCGACGCCGCGGCGCGGCCGATTTACATGATCGATTGGCGCCAGCGCAACGCGACCTTCTTCAACGCGCTCGAGGTCGAGCGCAACGTGATGTTCTTGATTCTGACCCTGATCGTGCTGGTGGCGGCGCTCAACATTGTCTCCGGCCTGATCATGCTGGTGAAGGACAAGGGCAGCGACATCGCCATCTTACGCACGATGGGCGCGACCCAAGGCGCGATCATGCGCATTTTCCTGATTACCGGCTCCTCGATCGGGATCGTCGGGACGCTCGCCGGCTTCCTGCTCGGCGTCGTCGTCTGCGCCAACATCGATACAATCCGGCGTTTCCTCTCCTGGCTCACCCATACCGACCTGTTCAATCCGGAGCTCTATTTCCTCTCCAAACTTCCGGCCAACATGGATGTCCGCGAGACCACGGCCGTGGTGCTTATGGCGCTGGCATTGTCGCTATTGGCGACGCTCTATCCCTCTTGGCGCGCGGCGCGGCTCGATCCGGTCGAAGCGCTTCGCTACGAGTGATCGGGCGCAATGGACGAGAAAACCACCATAATCGAGACGGCCGCGCGGCCCGGCGGCGACGAAGAGCGTCCGTATCTTTTCCTGCACGGCATCAACAGACAATTTCACCAGGGAGATTCGACGCTCGATATTCTTAAAGGCGCCGAGCTTGCGGTATGGGCCGGTCAGTCGGTGGCTTTGGTGGCGCCGTCCGGCGCCGGAAAGTCGACGCTCCTGCATATTGCCGGCCTGCTCGAACACGCCGATTCCGGCGAAGTCTATGTCAACGCGGTGGCCACCTCGAATTTGAGCGACATCCAACGCACGCGCATACGCCGCAACGACATCGGCTTCGTCTATCAATTTCATCACCTGCTGCCGGAATTCTCGGCGGTCGAGAACGTGATGCTGCCGCAGATGATCCGTGGGCTATCGCGCAATGAAGCGACAGCGCGCGCCGCCGAACTGTTGACTTATCTCGGTCTTAAGGACCGTCTGACCCATCGGCCCGCAGAACTGTCAGGTGGCGAACAGCAGCGCGTCGCCATTGCGCGCGCGGTCGCCAACGCGCCGCGGCTTCTGCTGGCCGACGAGCCCACCGGCAATCTCGACGTCCACACGGCCGAACACGTGTTCTCCACGCTTGCCCAATTGGCCCGCGCCTCCGGTCTTGCCGCCATCGTAGCCACGCACAATCTCGACCTTGCCGCGCAGATGGATCGCCGCGTCACCATCCGCGACGGTCTCGTAGTCGAGTTGACTTAAAGCAAGCGCGACCGCTACCGCGCGGTCTACCCGAACAAAAATCAGGAATGGGAGTGCTCGTCCGACGGCGGTTGCTGCTGCCGAGGAGTGTTGGAACTAGGCTCGTGCCCGGCCGGCGGAACATATTGGTTATTGCGGACGCAATATCCTCCTATTCCGGAGACATCTTGCATGCATTGCTCGTAGGTGGAGAAGCCACAATTCTCGCCGTTATCCGGGCCGTAATAGGCGCACCATGGATAATTTTGCGCCGCCGCGGGGCTGCCCATCACAGCCGCAGCGGGCACTATCGCCAGCGCAAGCCATAAGAGCCGCATAGCCAAGCGTCCTTCCCAATCCGTCAAGAGTGCGGGTGGCGCTTGTGATGGCGGTGTGCGCCGGGAGTAGCTGGATGACGGCCGGGCGGTGGGACGTATTGGGTATTTCGGTCACAGAAGCCGCCCATACCGCTAAGCGTAACCATGCACTGCTCAAAGGTGGTGAACCCGCAATTCGTACCGCCGCCCTGCCGGCCGCCGTAATACGCGCACCACGGATAGTTTTGCGCCTTGGCGCTGCTGCCGAGCGTTGCCATGCCCGCGACTACGCCGAGCGCGACAAGAAATAATCGCATAGATGCCTCCTGGCGTTGCAATCGTTCAATGTAAAAACCCAAAATGCCCTCGATATTCGATAAACTATCCGTGTACGCACTTCCGGTTAGTAGTCCAGAACGAAACTTCGCCAGCCTGGGCACAAAAAATCTGGCGCCAACACCTGCTCGCCGACCAGACGCCGACGCGCGATGCTGTGGCTGCGTGTTCGCGATCATCCGGTTAGAGATGCGCATGATGTTTGCGGTGCCGTGGTCGATAAGACGGCGCGGGATGGGGTCCGGCCGGCGGCACATATTGGGTGTTGCGGTCGCAAAAGCCGCCCATGCCATTGAGAGTGGCCATGCACTGTTCAAAGGTCGTAAACCCGCAATTGGTGCCGCCTCCGTCCGTGCCCGCGCCGTAATACGCGCACCACGGATAATTTTGCGCCTCGGCACGGGTGCTCATCGCGCCGGCAACAACCAAAATCCCTGTGACGAATAGCAAAGTCCTCATGGCCGGCCTCCTGGCGCCGTGACGTCCAGCCATAAACACCGAGAACGCAGGCTTAGTTCGGCGCTCTCGCGAGCGGGCCGTGCGCGCATTTTGTTGATCGTACTGAGCGAACTCGTCCCGCAAAAACAACGAGGCCGCCCGAAGGCGGCCTCGCAAACCGAAAGTGTTGGACAATTACCGCTCAGTAGCAGGGGACGCACCGGCAATGGGCGACGCCGAAGGGACCCCGCCAGCACCTGCGTATCCATCCCGGGCCGCACCACGGGCCCCAACGACCGTTGCAGGCCGTTTGCTTTACGATCGGGGTGAAGTTGTGAAGCTGCGCGTGCAGGTTTGCTGCGCCCGGAGACTGCGTTTGCGCGCTGGCTGTCAGCGCCGTCATTCCCAGTACCAGCGCAGCGGCCGTCAAAGTGAGAGCGAGTTTTCTCATCAGACTCTTCCTCCTTGATTGGACGAAACCATTTGAGCGGACGAAAAGTACAACGCAACGGCGTGCACATTACCGAGTTCCAGAGCATTTGGGGAGGGGCCTTGCGCAGATGGCGGGCGAAGCGGAAATGGCGCGGGCGTTGGCGATGTGGCGTTCATAACGCGCACGAACCGACCCACTGCCGCCTTTTCGGTAATGGGTCATTTTGATTAAGGCAGACCGAAAAAGCCCTTGCGGCCTAGTCGGTCGCTTCAACCAATTTGAAAGGAATTGATGATTCGCTTCCGTCCTGGGTGCGAGCGACGGAGGGGACTATGGCGAGGCGCGAGAAATCTGTGAAGAGATATGTTGTGCGGTTGAGCGCGGAAGAACGCGAGCAGTTGGAAGCGTTGATTCAAAAAGGGAAAAACCCCGCGCGGCGGCTGCTGAAGGCGCGGATTTTGTTGAAGGCGGATATCTCGGAAGCCGGCGATGGCTGGAGCGACAGCAAGATCGTTGCGGCCATGGAGACCAGCGCCTCCATGGTTTACCGGGTGCGCAAGCAATTGGTTGAAGAGGGCCTTGCGGCGGTGTTGAGCCGCAAGCAACGTGCGACGCCGGCAGTTGCGCCGATTTTTGATGGCGAGAAGGAAGCCAAGCTGATTGCCCTGGCGTGCTCCAAACCGCCCAAGGGACGGGCACGCTGGACCTTGCGGTTGCTGGAACGCAAGGTGGTGGAACTCAGCATCGTTGATCGCGCCAGCGACAGCACGATCGGTCGGGTTTTAAAAAAACACTCTCAAGCCCCATCGCCGCGAACAATGGGTCATTCCGCCCAAAGCCAACAGCGCGTTCGTGGCCGCGATGGAAGACGTGCTGGCCGTCTACACGCGACCGCGCGATCCCAATCGACCGCTGGTTTGCCTGGATGAGACCTCAAAGCAACTCATTGCCGAGACACGCGTGCCGATCCCGATGAAACCGGGCCGCCCGGCCCGTTGCGACTACGAGTACGAGCGCAACGGCACCGCCAACCTCTTCATGATGTTCGCCCCGCTCGAAGGCTGGCGTCACGTCAAGGTCACAGACCGCCACACCGCCGTGGATTATGCCCATGTCCTCAAAGACCTCGCCGATACTCACTTCGCCAGCGCCAAGGTCATTGTCCTGATCCAGGACAACCTCAACATCCACAGCAAAGCTTCCCTCTATGAGGCGTTCCCGGCCGCCGAAGCCCGGCGCCTGGTCGAGCGCTTCGAATGGCACTACACGCCGAAACACGGCAGCTGGCTGGATCTTGCCGAGTCCGAACTCGGCGTCCTATCGTCTCAGTGTCTCGACCGCCGCATACCCGATAAGCAAACCCTCATCGACGAAATCGCCGCTTGGGAAAAAGACCGCAATACAAATCACACCAAGGCTGATTGGCACTTCACAACCTCAAATGCACGCATCAAACTCAAGCACCTCTACCCTTCAATCTGATTGAATTGGGCGACTAGGCTTTTAGGCGCATATTCGGCCCTATGGCCAAATCCCCCCGAGTTAGGGTCATTTTCAAGCCGAAGCGGATCGCGGAGGACGACTGGCAGATTGAGGCTCACTGTCCAGGCGCCGAAATTCGGTACATCAAAGGGCTACAGAGCAAGGCCGATTTTGACGACTGGATGCAGGGTAGCCGCCGCATCGACTGGCTCAGGTCGCAGGGCTATGCAAAATAACAAAGCCCCGCAAACGCCCTAGAGACTCCCCAAGCCGCCAAACCGGTTGCGGGTATTGCCAGCGGGACGGTCGAAGATCTGGCCGCCACGCCTGCCGACGTGTGGACCTGGAGGGTATGGGGTAAGTCAAGTGTAACGTCGCCACTTGGGCGACGTTTCACTTGACTTACCCAATCGCTAGGCGTAGTATGGCGATCAATGGAGGTTGCCATGGCGAACGCCGTCCTTTCCGATCCACGTTTTTTCAGCGAAGAGGCTGCTTTTGGGTACGTCGAAGCCCAGATTTGGCCGGAAGGCCCGGTTTGCCCGCATTGTGGTTCGACGGCAGAGAAGATCGGCCGATTGGCTGGCGTACGCTCCAAGTCCAGCCGGAAGAACCCGGAAGGCGTCGTGCAGATTGGACTGCGCAAGTGCTACGCCTGCCGTGGGCCGGCCTTTACCGTGCGCAAGGGTACGATCTTTGAGGATAGCCATCTGCCGCTGCGGCTTTGGCTGCAAGCGATCCATCTGCTTTGCGCATCGAAGAAGGGGCTTTCTACGCGCCAGCTTCAACGGATGCTCAATTGCGGCATGAAAACCGCTTGGCACCTTGGGCATCGTATCCGTGAAATTATGAAGCCGGACGGTGGAGTGCCGCCGCTTGGTGGTGAGGGAAAGACCATTGAAGCTGACACCACTTTTGTTGGCCGCAAGCCGGGAACCAAAGTCGCACGTGGCGGCCATCGTCACATGAACCCGGTGCTTGCTCTGGTTGAACGCGACGGCATGGCCCATTCCACTCATCTGCCGAATGTGCGCGCCAATAATATCGGTATGATTTTGGAGAACCGTGCGTCGCCGAAAAGCCACTTGATGACCGATGAAGGAAACGAATTCAGCCAATTGGGCTGGAATGGGACGCATTTGCTCCCCGATGGGACGCCCTTGTAAAGGAACCACTCCCCGGCAGGATGCCAATTAAAAAATTTGGTCTGTCTAAGCTTCGGGGCGGCTTTGAGCAATTTCGTGGTTACGGTCGAGATGAGCGCGATCAGATCAATACCCGGTTCAAAAGCATCATTCTGGATGTTGGGCTCGTCACACTTGCATCGGCGGTAGATCGCCACTCATGGAATGAATTTATTACGGGACCGCTCAAAGAAGAGTTTGGAAAGCCAGAAGAGTATTGTTTTGTTAAATGCGTTGATAGCGTGCTCGATACGATCCGATTGCGCAAACCACACGAAAAGGTCCATTTTTTCTTTGATCGTGAGCTTCGGCACCAATTCAAACAATGGGCCGATCTCTATTTGGCACAGCCTAAAAAGTACCCAGAGATCGACGGTATTAGTTTTGCTCCGGTCGTTGATGTGGTCGCTCTTCAAGGCGCAGACCTGATCGCCAGCGAAACTTATCAATTCGCGCAGGCGTGGCTTAAAGATCGGGAAAATCCGAAAGCCCATCCGCAATTTCGGGATTTTATCTACCGCGATTTAAGCTCTGGATTGATTTTAGCGAGAGAACACATCGAAGAAATCGTCGCGCGCCATAACCAATCACTTTCTAGGTGACCGCTTGTGCCGATCATCCGCGACGTTCTTGAGTGCTTTTTCTAGCGCCTCAGGATCATCCGCGCCGACCTGTTCGGCGGTTTCGATGAACCGCTTCGATTGCGCGGGGTCGTCGGGTTTAGATGATGGCTTTCGTCCCATGGCGCTATAATATCATCAATCGAAGGCGGAGCCAAATGGGATGCCCAATGAACCGCTTTTTGCCGCTTTTTCTCGGTTTATTATTGACTGGTTGCTATTCAGACCAAAGGCAGCAACTTGCCGCGTGTCAGCTACAAGCCCAATCCCGTAATAGATCCGGCGAGACGGCAGACCTCGCAATTATGCAGGAAGACAGTGAGATCGAATTATGCATGGGCGCGCACGGGTATGAACTCGTTGAAAGTGACTGCCCCCCTTTCTCCGCTTTTCAATTGACCAAGCCGTCGCTATTCCAGGGTCAGGAACGAAAATGGTCGAACTTGAGGAACTGCAGCAAACTGAAGTGGCATGTTACGAACCGATGGGTTGGCTTGGTAAGCAATTTCTGAGGGTCGAAAAAACCCTGGGCTATGCCCCTAAAAATTCAAATTAGGAGATTACAACCCGACTTGCTCAGCCTAAAATGACGCTGAGCGCAGCAACGAGAGAGTATGTGTGATGAACTGGCAGGAAGAACTTGATTTTCGGAAACGACAATTATCTGAAACGCTTTCGGGTTCCTTCATTCTCACTGATGGGTCCGGAAACGATTTGCGACCATATTTAATCAGACAATACAGGCTGAAAGTATGGGCGGCACAGCAACAAGTCGATTGCATGGCTGCGCGTCGCGTATGAACTAAAACAAATCGGCCCGGACTGCCATCCGAGCCGACCGACAGAATCGCGGTGCCTCCCGCGCGGAATCCTTATTTCGACCATTTGATTTCGCTCCTAGTTTGCTTGGCAGCTTCTAGGATAGCGATGGCGGCGGCGAAGTCATTCTCCGTCGCCGTCCCAAAACGGAAGCCATAACTGGCGTTTATCGTGCGATTGCCAATGGCGTTTGCGGTGTCGGGGATACCGCTCGTTCTTAGCGCCCGTTGAACAGAGTTGTTTCGTAAGTCAGGCGACGGCCCTTTGCGCCAGCGAGCGCCCGCGATGCGCGGGCAATGTCGTTCACGCCAAGTTTCTCGCGATTGCTGTAGCGGAAATCAAACTCATTGAGGTAGCGGTGAAGGTGGGCTTCGCTGACGTGCTGGTAAACTCCATACATGCCGCGTTTGAGGATCGAGAAAAAACCCTCGACGCCGTTGGTGGTGATGATCCGGTCGCCTTCGCGCCGCACATATTCGTCCTTGCTGTGGACGACGGTGTGATGCGCAGCGAGGCGAAGTTCCAACCAAGACTCGCAAACTCTTGCCCTTCGTCGGTCATCAAATGGCTCTTGGGCGAAGCGTGGTTTTCCAGAACCGCGCCAAGATTGTGAGCGCGCACGTTCGGCAGATGCGCAGAGCGGGCAATTCCCTCTCGTTCGACCAAGGCTACTACCGGGTTCATATGACGATGGCCGCCTCTGGCGACTTTGGTTCCCGGCTTGCGACCCACAAAGGTTACGTCCGCTTCAATGGTTTTTCCCTCGCCGCCAAGCGGAGAGGAACTGTCGCTCGGCTTCATGATCTCGCGGATGCGATGGGTCAAAAACCAAGCGGTCTTCATGCTGCAATTAAAGGTCCGCTGGATTTGACGGGTAGAGATGCCTTTCTTGCTCGCCACGATGAGCTGGATAGCCTGGAGCCACAGATGCAGGGGAAAGTGGCTGTCCTCGAAGATCGAGCCGCCGCGCACGGTGAAGGTTTTCCGGCAGGCGTAGCATTTTCGCAGCCCCGGTCGGCTGCTCTTGCCAGTCAGGCGGCCGATGCGCTCGCCCTCGCAGTTGCCGCAATGGGGGCAAACCGGACCTTCCGGCCAAAAGTGCGCCTCGACGTAGACGAAAGCGGCATCTTCGTTGTGAAAATGTGGGGCGGTTAAAATGGGATGGGCCATCGGAATCTCCTATGGCCTCAATACTATACCTAGTTATTGGGGTCGTCAAGTGTAACTTCGCCACCTCTTGACTCTTGGAACAATATAGGAACTATGTTCTTCTTTCGTTCTATACGGAGGTAGGCTCATGGTTCGCACGGTTCTGGAGGAGGCCTTGGCGTTGGCCTCGCTCACTCTATTCCTGGCGACGATTGCGGTCTGGGCGCAAGTATTTGGCGTGATTTAGGGTTTGACGCGATCACGGCTCGTCCCACGCCGGCCGATGCGTGCCTGATTTTTGTCGCGCATAAGTTTCTGTGCGTGGAGCGTGCCGCATGCGTCCTGCTCATGGACACAGCCGCTTGCGATCCGTCATCTTCTCGGTCGCAAAATCGTAAGACCGCGAAGAATAAAACCATGGCCGCCGTTACCAAACCGCGCTTCGTGCACCTGCACGTGCATTCGTCCTATTCGCTACTTGAGGGCGCGCTGACGATGGCGCGCCTTGCGGAACTGGCCAAAAAGGATCGGCAGCCGGCGCTGGCGCTGACTGACAGCGACAACATGTTCGGCGCCTTGGAATTTTCCGAAAAATTGGCGGGGGCCGGCATCCAGCCGATCATCGGCTGCGCCCTTGGCATCGACTTCGGCGATCAGGAGAATCGAGGCGGCCAGCAGGGGGCCGCGACAGGCGCGAGTTTCGCCCGCATCGTGCTCTTGGCCGCACGCGAAGAGGGCTATCGCAGCCTGATGCGGCTTTGCTCGCGCGCCTATCTCGATACGGGGGAGCACGAGCGCCCGCATATCAAGCTCGACTGGCTTGCGGGCGAGACGAACGGATTGATTGCGCTAAGCGGCGGTCCCAATGGTCCGCTCGATGTCGCTATCGCCGGCGGTCAGAACGCGCTGGCGGATTTGCGCTGCGAAACGCTTCTGCGGCTGTTCGGTGACCGCCTTTATCTCGAATTGCAGCGGCATGGCCTGCCGGCCGAGCGCGCCGTCGAGCCAGCGCTGATTGAGCTTGCTTACGCGCGCGGCATACCGCTCGTCGCCACCAACGAGCCGTTCTTCGGCACGCGCGATGATTATGAAGCCCATGACGCGTTGTTATGCATCGCCGAGGGCAAGCTCATTGCCGATGGTGAGCGCCGCCAACTGACCCCCGAACACCGCTTCAAGAGCCGTGCCGAGATGGCGACGTTGTTTGCTGATTTGCCGGAAGCGCTCGCGGCAACCCTCGAAATTGCCGAGCGTTGCGCGTTTCGCCCGCGCACGCTGGCGCCGATCCTACCGCGCTTTTCCACGGGTCGCGGGTCGGGCGCGACCGGCGAAGAATTGGAGGCCGAAGAACTGCGGCGCGCCGCGCAAAGCGGACTTGCGGCGCGCCTTGCACGGCACGGGCCGGCGCACAGCCATACCGCAGAGGACTATCAAGAGCGGCTGCAGTTCGAGCTCGGCGTCATCGTCAGCATGAAGTACGCCGGCTATTTTTTGATCGTCGCCGATTTCATCCAGTGGGCGAAGGCGCAAGGAATTCCGGTCGGACCCGGCCGCGGCTCGGGCGCCGGATCGCTGGTCGCCTACGCGCTCACCATTACCGATCTCGACCCGATCCGTTTCGGCCTGTTGTTCGAGCGATTTCTCAATCCCGATCGCATCTCCATGCCGGACTTCGACGTCGATTTCTGCCAGGAGCGGCGCGACGAAGTGATCCGCTACGTGCAGGAGAAATACGGCCGCGATCAGGTCGCGCAGATCATCACCTTCGGCACTTTGCAGGCGCGCGGCGTGTTGCGCGATGTCGGCCGCGTCCTGCAAATGCCGTACGGGCAGGTCGACCGCCTGTGCAAGCTCGTGCCGCAGAACCCGACCAACCCGATCTCGCTCAAAAGCGCGATCGACGGCGAGCCGCGGCTGCAGGCCGAGCGCGAGCGCGATCCGCTGGTGGCGCGCGCCTTCGACATAGCCCAGAGACTTGAAGGCCTGCACCGCCATGCCTCCACCCATGCCGCCGGCATCGTCATCGGCGACCGGCCGCTGAGCGAGCTGGTGCCGCTCTACCGCGACCCCAAATCGCTGATGCCGGTAACTCAGTTCAACATGAAATGGGTCGAGCCCGCAGGCCTGGTGAAGTTCGATTTTCTCGGCCTGAAAACGCTCACCGTGCTCGACATCGCCGCCAAGCTCGTGCGCAAGCGCGGCGTCGACCTCGACCTGTCGCGTCTTTCGCTCGATGACGCCAAGACCTACGAGATGTTGGCGCGCGGCGAAACCGTCGGCGTGTTCCAGGTGGAAAGTCAGGGTATGCGCCGCGCGCTCATCGACATGCGGCCCGATCGTTTCGAGGACCTGATCGTGTTGGTGGCGCTGTACCGGCCGGGCCCCATGGCGAATATCCCTACCTATTGCGCGCGCAAGCTCGGTCACGAGCGCACCGATTATCTGCATCCCAAGCTGCAACCGATCCTGCAGGCGACCTATGGCATCATCACCTATCAGGAGCAGGTGCAGCAGATCGCGCGTGAACTGGCGGGCTTCAGCCTCGGCAAGGCCGACATCCTGCGCCGCGCCATGGGAAAGAAAGACAAGAAGGAGATGGCCTCGCAGCGCGGCGAATTCATCTCCGGCGCGGTCGAGCGCGGCATCGCGCGGCACGATGTCGAAGCGATTTTCGAGGCCTGCGCCAAGTTCGCCGAATACGGATTTAACAAATCACACTCGGCGCCTTACGCCTTGCTGACCTATCAGACCGCCTACATGAAGGCGAATTATCCTGTGGAGTTCCTGGCCGCCTCGATGACGCTGGAGACGGGCAACACCGACAAGCTCGCCGAGTTTCGCGCCGAAGCGGAGCGCCTCGGCATCAAGGTCGAACCGCCCTCGATCAATCGCTCGGGCGTCGAATTCGATGTCGAGGGCAAGGCGATTCATTACGCGCTGGCGGCGCTGCGCGGCGTCGGCCGGCAGGCGGTCGAGAGCATCGTCGCCGCGCGCGGCGATCGGCCGTACGCCGACCTTGCCGACTTCGCCCGCCGCATCAATCCGCGCGCGCTCAATAAGCGGGTACTGGAGAGTCTTGCTGCTGCTGGTGCGTTCGACGCTTTCGAGCCGAGTTGGGCGCGCGTATTCGCGGTCATTGACGCGCTTCTCGCGACCGCGCAACGCACACAGGAGAACGCCTCGCGCGGTCAATCCGAACTGTTTGCCGGCCCTGCGGCTCCCGAACCGGTGGTACTGCCTGCACTTGAGGCGTGGCTGCCGGCCGAGCGTTTGCAGCGCGAATACGAGGCGGTCGGATTTTTCTGTCCGGTCATCCGCTCGACGACTATGCGGCGGCGCTCAAGCGGCTGCGCGTACAGTCCTGGGCCGAATTTTCTCGCGCCGTGAAGGCCGGCGCCAGCGCCGGTCGCGTCGCCGGCACTGTCGTCTCACGCACCGAGCGGCGCACGCGCAACGGCACCAAGATGGGCATTATCGGCCTATCCGACCCAAGCGGCCATTACGAGGCCGTGCTGTTTGCCGAAGGTTTGGCGCAGTATCGCGACCTACTGGAGCCGGGAACGGCGGTGCTGCTCTTTCTCACCGCCGAAGTGCAGGCCGAAGAGGTGCGCGCCCGCATCCAAACGGTCGAGCCGCTCGACGAGGCGTCGGCCAAAATGCAAATGAGCTTGCGCGTATTTCTGCGCAACGAGGAGCCGCTCGCCGGCGTGGCGCGGCGGTTGGAGCCGGCCCGTAACGGCGCGGCGCGCAACGGCGGCGAGCCGGCCGACGGCGAAGTGAGCATGGTGCTCCTTCTGCACAACGGCAGCGAGGTCGAGGTCAAGCTGCCCGGGCGCTTCAAAGTCTCGCCGCAAATCGCCGGCGCCATCAAGGCCGTGGCCGGGGTGGTAACGGTGGAGGCGCTTTAACGCGCTTCACTGCGAACGAAGGCAAGCGGTCCAGCATTTTCTTGCACGGCTCCCCGGAATGCTTCGTCGCTACGTTCCGCGCAATGACGAAGTGGCGGGGGTCGCTCCGGCGTTGCGCTCCGCTCTATCGAGTACGAAAATGGATTTCTGTATGGAAGGCAGACAATGGTTCAGCACCCCGTAAAGCGGCCGCTTCGCGTCGCCATCATCGGGGCCGGCATCGGTGGCCTGGCGGCGGCGGTCGCGCTACTCCAGCGCGGGTTCGAGGTGGCGATCTACGAGCGCGTCACCAAACTCGAAGAAGTCGGCGCCGGACTGCAGATCGGTCCGAACGGCGTGAAGGTGCTGCGCGCGCTTGGGCTTGAAGACGAACTCATGCGCAACGCCTTCGAGCCGCTCAGCATCATATCGCTGACCTGGGATGAAGGACGGCTTCGTTTTCGTGAGCCGCTCCAAAGGGGTAGCACGCGAAAAGTATGGCGCTCCCTACATGACCGCCCATCGCGCTGATCTGCACAACCTCCTGCGCCGGGCCGCGGGCGGCGCGCCGCTCCATCTCGGCGCCAACTGCGTCGGCGCAGAGACCGTGAACGGCGCCGCGATGGCGCGCTTTGCCGACGGCACGACAGCCGAAGCCGATGTGGTCGTCGGCGCCGACGGCATCCGCTCGGCGATCCGCGCCCAGCATTTCGGCGCCGACCGCCCGCGCTTCACCGAAATGATGGCCTGGCGCTGCGTTGTGCCGATGGATTGCGTGCCGACACGGGTCGGGCCCGGCGGCAGCGTCACGCTCGAACGCGGCGAGTATTTTGGCTGGATTGGCCCCAACGGCCACGTGATCTGCTATCCGATCGGCGTCAAAGGCGACAAGCTCAACATTTTCGGCGGTCACGTGACCGAGCAATGGGTCGAGGAATCCTGGTCGGTCCCGAGCAGCCGGGAAGAGCTGATCGCCGCCAAGGCCGGATGGAACGAAGCGTTGCTCGACATGTTCCGCCACGTGGAGCACGTGTTCAAATGGGGCATCTACGACCGCGACCCGCAGCCGCGATGGACGGCCGGCCGCGTGACGCTACTCGGCGATGCCGCGCACCCGACGATGCCGACGCTCGCGCAGGGCGCCAACATGGCGATCGAGGACGGCTACGTTCTGGCGCGCAATCTCGCCCGACACGGCGACGATGTTGAAACCGCGCTGCAGGCCTATGTGGCCGAACGCCAACCGCGCACCAGTTGGGTTACGCTAAAATCGCGCGAGCAGTTCGCCAATAACCGCAAAGCATCGCCGCCGCCGTTCGTCGACCGCACGTGGCTGTTCGTCAGCGACGTCACCCGCGAGGAAGGCGCGCTGGCCTCGGCGTAAGTCAACCGCGCGCGCTACGTCTTCATTCCAGTCGCATGCACGACCGCGGACCAGCGCGTGATCTCGCTCTTGATGAAGGCGCCGAACTGGTCCGGTCCCATATCCTCCGGCACAAATCCCTGCTTGTGCAGCAGGTCCTTCGCGTCGGGCGTATGCATCGCTTTCTCCGCTGCTTCGGCAATTTTCTCGATCACCGGCCGCGGCGTGCCCACGGGGGCGACGAGACCGAACCAAAGCGGCGTGTTGAAGTCGGGAATACCGGCTTCCGCCATGGTCGGCACGTCCGCAAGCAAGTCCGAACGTTTGTCGGCGGCGATCGCTAGCGGCCTGACCTGCCCCGCGGCAATCTGGCCGAGCACCGAAGAGGCGATGGCGAAATTCATGGCGACCCGGCCTGCGATCAGGTCGATGATGACCTGCGGGCTGCCCGGGTAGGGCACCTGCACCAGTTTCACGCCGGCGCGCTGCGCGTACAGCTCGCCACAGAGATCCGGCAGGCTGCCCGGGCCCACCGTGCCGAAGAGTATTTGACCGGGCTTTGACTTCGCCAACGCGGTGAAATCGGCAACGCTGTGCACGTCGAGCTTGGGATCGACCACCATGACGATGGCGCCGGTGGCCAGGAGCGCAATCGGCGCGAAATCCTTGACGATGTCGAACGGCTCATCGGGGTGGACGATTTTGTTGGTCAGCGTCGACAGCGGGCACACAAACAAGGTGTATCCGTCCTTAGCGGCGTGGGCGACATAACCCGCAGCGATGCTTCCTGCGGCGCCGGGTTTGTTATCCACCACCACGTCGCGGCCGAGGGTCTGGCCTGCCCCTTTGGCGAAGATGCGCGCGACGATGTCGGAGGACGCTCCCGGTGTGAAGCCGACGGCGACATGGATCGGACGCGACGGATACGCGCTTTGGGCAAAGGCGCGCAGCGGCGCCAGAATCGCGCCGAGGCCGAGCAGCGAGAACGATCTGCGGTCGATGTGAAACATCGTATTCTCCCTCATGACTTCTGGATACGTCCTCGGCGCTGCACACGGCGCGTCGTTGATATGGATAGTCGACATGGAAATCAGCCGTAGCGGAATTCGCGCGCGCTCAACGGATCACCCCGCTTTGATGTCGGCGAACTTAATGACCTTGGCCCACTTGGTGACTTCGGCGGCGACGAACTTGTCAAGATCAGGAATTGCCATTGGGGCCGGCTGGGCACCTAAATTGTCGAATTTCGCTTTCATCGCCGGGTCGGTGAGGATCGCGTTGATGTTTTCGTGGAGTTTATCGACAATCTCGGCCGGCGTGCCCTTCGGCGCGGCGATGCCGTGCCAAATATCCGCCTGGTAGCCGGGCACAAATTGCGCCACGGTTGGGACTCCCGGCAGCGCATCCGAAGGCTTCGCGCCGCTGACCGCAAGCGCGCGCACCTTACCTGATCTGATGAAGCCTATAATCAGCGGTACCGGTAGAAACGCCAGTTGCACCTGGCCGCTTAACAGATCCGGCATGAAGTTCGAGTGGTACGGCACGTGAACGAGTTTGGTGCCGACCAGCATGTTAAACAGCTCGGCCGCCATGTTCGGTGCGGTGCCGAATCCGTACGAGGCATAATTCAGCTTGCCGGGATTGGCCTTGGCATAGGTGATGAACTCCGGCAGCGTCTTGGCAGGAACCGAAAGATTTACCACCAATACATTGGCAGAAATGATCGTGCGCGCCACCGGCGCGAGATCGTGCATAAAATCGAAATCGAGGTTCTTATAGAGTGTTTCGTTGACCGCGTTGGTGACCGTCATCGCCAGCAGCGTGTAGCCATCGGGGGCGACTTTGCGACTATCGACGCCGCAAGGTTGCTGCCCGCCCCGGGCCGATTGTCGACAAAGAATTGCTGACCGAGCCGTTCCGACAGCGATTGCGCTATCAGGCGGCCGACAATGTCGGTGGCGGCGCCGGGCGGAAAGCCGACGATGATACGCACCGGCCGCGACGGATAGGTATCCGCCCATGCTAGGCGCGACAGCGCCGGCAGCGCCGAAACGCCCACGGCCAGATTGAGAAATTGTCGACGAACAAGTCTCATGGCATTCCTCCACGGATGTTTTGCGGCGGGGCGGATTACTCGCCCTTGATGTTTGCGAACTTTATCACCTTCGCCCACTTGTCGATTTCGCTGTCGATGAACTTGCCAAAATCGGCGGGCGAGCCGGTCATCACGGTGGCGCCAAAATTGGCCAGCTTCGCCTTCAGCGCGGGGTCAGCCAACGCGGCGTTGGTTTCCCGGTTGAGCTTGTCGATGATGTCGGCCGGCGTATGGGCCGGCGCGCCGATGCCGGCCCAGGAAACCGCCTCGTAGCCGGGCAAAGCTTCTGCAAGCGCCGGCACATCGGGCAGAACATCCATTCGCTTGGTGCTGGTGACCGCGAGCGCACGCAGCGTATCCGACTTGATATCGGAAATCACCGAGCCCGGTGTGGAAAATATGACCTGGACCTGACCGGCAAGGAGATCGGTAACCGCAGGCGCCTCGCCGCGATAAGGCACGTGCGCCATGCGCAAACCCGCCATCATGTTGAAAAGCTCGCCGGCGACATGGCCGGTCGAGCCGACGCCGCCCGAGCCCATGTTGATCTTGCCGGGATTGGCTTTCGCATAGCTGATAAATTGCGGCACCGTCTTGGCCAGGAATGCAGGATTGACGACCATGATCAACGGGGCATGTTCGATGCTGGCGACCGGAGCGATGTCGCGCGCAAAGCTGAAATCGAGATTGTGATAGAGCGTGGCATTGATGGCGCCCGGTGAGCCGGCGAGCAGAAGCGTGTAGCCGTCGGGCGCCGCATGGGCAACAAGGCCCGTGCCGAGATTGGTGCCGGCGCCGCCGCGGTTCTCCACGACGAATTGCTGCCCAAGCCGTTTTGACAGCGCGTTTGCGATCAGACGGCCGACAATATCGAATGTGCCGCCCGGAGGGACCGGAACGACGAGACGGACCGGCCCTGTCGGATAGCCCTGTGCCCATGCCAACCGGGGCACGGCTGGCCAGGCGGTCGCGCCTGCGGCCAACCGCAGAAATTTTCTGCGCGCAAATTTCACGGCGATTCCTCCCCCAAGCATTGGCTGCTCGGTGTACTTGATCATTCCGCCTTGATATTGGCGAACTTGATGACCTTGGCCCACTTCTCGGTTTCTGCGGCAAGAAGTCTGCCGAAATCGGCTGGAGTACCAACGACCTCCACGCTGCCGAGGTCGGCAAAACGCGACTTGATTTTGGGATCAGCCAAGGCGGCGTTGATCGCCTTGTTGAGCGTGCCGATGATTTCGCCCGGAGTATCCTTCGGAGCACTTATGCCGGTTATCCCGGTCACGTCATAGCCGGACAGAAATCTGTCGAGCGTTGGTACGCCCGGCAGGATGTCCATAGGCGTGGCGGCGGTTACCGCCAGTGCGCGCAGCTTTCCGCTGCGGACATATACCAATCGATGACGGTATCGGGTCGAACATGACTTGGACCCGATCGGTAAGCAAATCCGCTTGGGCCGCAGTCTCGCCGCGATATGGCACGTGCAGCAAATCGACGCCGGCCATGATCTTGAACAGCTCGGCTGCCATATGGGTGAGATTTCCGGTGCCGGTCGATGCCACGTTGATCTTGCCGGGATTGGCCTTGGCGTAAGCGATGAATTCCGGAACAGTCTTGGCCGGGAACGACGGGTTGACCACCATCACGAAAGGCGAGCCGCCGATGCTCGCGACCGGAGCGGTGTCGCGGAGAAAATTGAATTTGAGATTGGGATCAAGTGTCGCGTTGATCACGTTCGGTGCGATGGCCAGGAGGAGTGTGTAGCCGTCAGGGGCTGCCCGCACGACGAGTTCGGTGGCGATGTTCCCGCTGGCGCCCGGCCGATTCTCGACCACGACGGGCTGGCCTAACCGCTGTGACAGCCAATCCGCAATCAAGCGTGCGTAGAGGTCGGGCGTACCGCCGGCGGGAAGGCCGACGATCAGGCGCACCGGACGCGTCGGGTAATCGAGCGCCCATGCACGCCGCGAAAAAACCGGCAATGCCACGCCGATCGCCGCCAGATGCAAGAAACGTCTGCGGACAAACGTCATGCTGTCACCCATCGTGCGCGCGAACCGCGATCCGCGTCACTCCGCCTTGATGTTGGCGAACTTGATCACCTTTGCCCACTTATCGACCTCGTCGGCGGTGAATTTGCCGAACTCCGCGGCCGAACCCGGCAACGTCGCACCGCCAAGGTTGGCAATCCGCATTTTGATCTCAGGGTCTGCGAGTCCGGCATTAATCTCGCCGTTGAGCCTCGTGACAATCTCGACCGGCGTATCCTTCGGCGCCGCCAAGCCGATCCATTGGCTCGCCTCGAAGCCGGGCACGAAGTCGGCTACTGGCGGGACTTCCGGCAGCAATTGCGAACGCGTCGTCGAGGTCACGGCGAGCGCCCGCAGGCCGCCGGACCTGATCTGTTCGATGGTCAGAAGCACGGTGCCGATCACGCCCTGAATCTGGCCGCTGAGCGCATCGGTGATCGCCGGGGGACCGCCGCGATAGGGTACAAGGACGATGTTCGTTCCGCTCATCATCTTGAAAAGCTCGCCCGCGACGTGCTGCGGCGAGCCGAGCGGCGGAATGCCGATGTTGAGCTTGCCTGGATTGGCTTTGGCGTAGGCGATGAACTGGGGCAGGGTCTTCACCGGGAACGCCGCACTCACGGTGATCACCATGGGAAAGCCGACGACGCCCGCGACCGGCGTGAAGTCGTGCACGATGTTGAATTTGAGATCTGTGTAGAGCGCCGTGTTGATCGCGTTCGACGCGGACACGAGGAGCAAGGTGTAGCCGTCCGGCGCTGCAGCCGCCACGGCCTCGGCGGCGCGATTGCCGCCGGCGCCGTTGCGATTTTCCACGACAAAGGCTTGCCCAAGCCGCCGCGAAAGCCAATCGGCGATGAGCCGAGCGCTGACATCGGGCGCACTGCCGGGGACGGCGCCGACGATGACGCGAACCGGCCGCGCCGGATAATCGAGCGCGATGGCGCGGTGAGATAAAACCGCGAAGGCAGCGCCCATTACTGCCAGACGCAGAGAATCGTCTGCGAGCGAGTTTCACAAATTCCTCCCAACACGTCGCAGCGTTGATACGCCGTCTTCAATCCAACTTGATATTCGCGAAGGCGACCACCTTAGCCCATTTTTCCGTGTCGGCGGCGATGAGCTTGGCAAAATCGCTGCGCGAAGTGGCAAATACTGGCGCGCCGAGGGCGACAAGCCGCGCCTTGAATGTGGGATCGGCAAGCGCGGCGTTAATCTCGCCGTGAAGCTTGTCGAGGATTTCCGGCAGCGTATTCGCGGGCGCGCCAATTCCCTGCCAGCCGCTCGCCTCATAGCCGGGGACAAATTCGCCGATCGGCGGCACATCCGGCAGCGTGTCGTAGCGGTCCGCCGTCGTCACGCCCAAGGCCCGCAATTTGCCGGATTTGATGTAGCCGACCGAGGAGGTGACCAGATCGAACATGACCTGCAGCCGGCCGCTCAAGAGATCGGGCAGGGCAGGGCCGGTGCCGTGATAATGCACCGGTACCAATTGCACGCCGGTCATCATCTCGAACAGCGAGCCGTACATGTGCGGCCCGCTGCCCGGTCCGCCGGTGCCCATGTTGAGCTTGCCCGGATTGGCCTTGGCATAGGCGATGAACTCGGGAACGGTCTTGGCCGGAACGGACGGATGAACCTCGAGAACGCCGCCGGCGCGCGACATGCTGGCAACTGATGCGATATCGCGAATGAAATTGAAGTCGAGATGTTTGTAGAGCGAGGCGTTCCAGGCGTTGATGGTGGTCACGTTGAGCAGCGTGTACCCGTCGGGCGCCGCCTTGGCGACCAGTCCGGTGGCGATGTTCATCGCCGCGCCGGGCCGATTTTCAACGACGAACGATTGGCCGAGGCGGTCGGTCAACCGTTGCGCGATCAGGCGGGCGAGGATGTCGGCGGCGCCGGAGGGCGCAAACCCGACGATGATGCGCACCGGTCGGGACGGATAAGTTTCTGCGCGCGCAAGCGCCGGAAAGTGCCGGAAGCGCTGCGGCGCCGGCCGCAAGCTGCAGTAAATTGCGCCGGGTGAGCTTCATCCCTCGTTCTTACCAGAATGCACCGCCCGCCGACACGCGGCCGAGTGGGACATTTCGCTCCATATGGCTATACTTCAAGCCGGCAGCGCAAGCGGGCTGCGGAGAAACGCCATGGCATCCATCGACAAATTCAACGATCATTGCTGGAAGGACGTCGTTCCCGGACAGCGACCTGAAACTTTACGCCGGATGGCGGCGCGAGACTTTCGTCGGTCCGCAGCCGGCGCTGCTTGCCATCGATCTCTACGATCTCGTCTATCGCGGCGGACCGTTGCCGCCGGTCGAGATCAACGACCGTTATCCGAATACCTGCGGTGTTTTCGCTCATCGAGCCGTCGCGCCGACCAAAAAGCTGATCGCGGCGGCGCGCCGCGCCGGCATTCCCGATTTTTTTCTGCACCCAGGAGACGCGGCCCAACAACCGCCCGCGCGGCGCGGTTTCGACGCGGCGCAAGCGGGAAGTGCCGCTCGACGGCTATGCGATTTATCATGAGTTCGACCGTCGAGCCCGAAGACATTCTCATCTCGCAAGCAGCGTGCCAGCATTTTTCAGGGCACGCCGCTGTCATCGCACCTGTCGATTCTCGGCGTGCAGAGCCTGATCGTGTGCGGCGAGAGCACCTCGGGCTGCGTGCGCGCGAGCGTCGTCGACGGCTATTCGAGCGGATATCACGTCAGCGTGGTTGAGGAATGCACCTACGATCGCGCCGAGCTGACCCACAAGGTCAATCTGTTCGACATGCACCACAAATATGCCGACGTGATGCATGTCGACGAAGTATTGGCGCATCTTGATTCCGTGGGCGTTGCCGCGTGCGGCCGAGTAGGCGCGCGGCAGTCGCTATTTGCGCACTGCGTCGCAGCCGTCACCTTGTTGCGTCTGCGCGCAGGCGCAGCCGAACGCCGCGCCGGTCACGTTCGCCGGCAAAGAAATCCGGCTGCTGATCGGATTTTCCCCGACGGCCTACGGCTACGACACCTATGGCCGCCTGCTCGCCCGCTATCTCGGCAAATATCTTCCCGGCGATCCGCTGATCGTTCCGGAGAACCGGCCCGGGCGCCGGATCGCTCGGTCTTGCGAGCTATATGGCGCACGCGGCGCCGCGTGACGGCTCCGAGATCGCCATTGTCGGCCGCGGCATCGCCATGGAGCCGATCCTGGATGCTCCGCGCACGCCGCCGAAATTCGATTCGACCAAGTTCACCTGGCTCGGCAGCATGAATAACGAAGTCGGCGGCTTTTTTGTTCGCGAGCCGGGACCGGTACGAACTTTGCAGGATGTGCTCAATGGCGCGGTCGATGAAAGTCGGGTTCGACCGGCGCCGGCGGCGATCAGCAGATTTTCACCCAGGCGCTCAACGTACTGTTCGGCACCAAGCTCAAGCTTGTCGCCGGCTATCCGGGCACGCAGGAGCTGATGCTCGCCATCGAGCGCGGCGAACTTGACGGTATCGTTGGCTATTCCTGGAGCGTTGCGCGGTCCGGCAACAAGGAACAGCTCGACAACGGGACGCTGAAAATCATCCTTCAGGTTGCACTCAACAGGCATCCCGACCTGCCCAACGTGCCGTTGGTGACCGATTTCGTCAAAAACCCGGCCGACCGGCAGGTGCTCGACCTCATCTTCTCACGCAATTTGATGGGCCGGCCGCTCTTGGCGCCGCCCGGCCTCGATCCCGCCGTGGCGGCGGCGCTGCGCAAGGGCTTTCGCCGACGCCATGCACGACCCGGACGCTGATCGCCGATGCGGCGAAGATCGATCTTGAACTTAACTTCGTTTCCGGCGAGGATGTGCAGGCGCTGGTCGAACGCCTGTACCATTCTCCGCCCGCCGTGATAGCGCGTGCCCAGGCGATCGCGGTGGCCAACTGAGCCCGGCATGCAACGCAAACAACAGGTTGCGTTGTCGGGGCGCCTGCCTATATAAGGCGCCCAACTCACACGCGGACCTTGGCCTCCATTGGGGAGCCGTCCGGTGCCCGGCCGCAAGGCCGAGCTCATCGGTCCGCGGCGGATCAACCGGAGAAGTTTTATGTCGCTGCCCGGACTTCAGCATGCGCCAGCTTTTGGAAGCTGGCGTTCATTTCGGCCATCAATCCCATCGCTGGAACCCGAAGATGGCGGAATACATCTTCGGCACCCGCAACAACATCCACATCATCGATCTCACGCAGTCGGTGCCGATGATGCACCGGGCGCTGCAGGCGATCAGCGATACGGTCGCGCAGGGCGGACGCATTCTGTTCGTCGGCACCAAAAGGCAGGCGCAGGACGCCATCGCCGAAGCCGCCAAGCGTTCGGCGCAATATTACGTCAATTCGCGCTGGCTCGGCGGCACGCTGACCAATTGGAAGACCGTTTCCAACTCGATCAAGCGGCTGCGCAAACTGGAGGAAATGCTCGCATCCAACGAGGCGCAGGGCTACACGAAGAAGGAGCGGCTGACGCTGCAACGCGAGCACGACAAGCTCGACCGCGCGCTCGGCGGCATCAAGGACATGGGCGGGCTCCCCGACCTCGTCTTCGTCATCGACACCAACAAGGAAGACATCGCGATCAAGGAAGCGCGCCGCCTCAACGTTCCGGTCGCGGCCGTGGTCGATACCAATTGCGACCCCGACGGCATCACCTATCGTGGTGCCCGGCAACGATGACGCCGAGCCGCGCCATTACGCTTTATTGCGATCTTGTCGCCAAGGCCGCGATCGACGGGATTTCGCGGGCGCAAGGCGCGCACGGCGTCGACATCGGCGCGCAGGCGCGAACCGGTCGTCGCCGAGGAATTGCCGGCCGAAACCAATAAGCTTGGTTTCGAGCCGCTGTCGGGACCGCGCGGCGTTGCCGACGACCTGAAAAAGCTCCCCAGCGTATCGCCGGCAATCGAGAAGCAGCTCAACGATCTCGGCATCTTCCACTTCCAGCAGATCGCTGATCTGTCGACCACCGCCGCGCACAATGTCGGCGAAGAGGTTGGGCTTCCCGGCCGCGTCGAAGGCTGGATCGCCAAGGCGAAGGAACTGACGGCCGAAGCCGAATAAATTGCGCGTCATTGTCCGCGAGCAAAGCGACGAAGCAATCCAGAATTCGCCTCGCGAACCCTGGATTGTTCTCGCTTCGCTCGCAATGACGATGGGAAAGGATGAAACAATGACGAACGAATATCACCGCCAGCATGGTGAAGGAGCTTCGGGACAAGACCGGAGCCGGCATGATGGATTGCAAGGCGGCGCTGACCGAGACCGCCGGCGATCTCGAGGCCGCGGTCGACTGGCTGCGCAAGAAAGGACTGTCCAAGGCCGCCAAAAAAGCCGGCCGGGTCGCCGCCGAAGGACTGATCGGCGCTGCCCTCAATGCGAGCAAGGGCGTCCTGGTCGAGGTGAATTCCGAGACCGATTTCGTCGCGCGCAACGATCTGTTCCAAGGCCTGGTGAAGATGATCGCCAATGTGGCGCTCGACGTCGGGCCCGACGTCGACAAAATCCTTGCCGCGCGCATCGGCGACCGCACGATCGCCGACGCCATTGCCGAGACTATCGCCAAGATCGGCGAGAACATGACGCTGCGCCGCGCCGCCGGGCTTTCGGTCGGCAAGGGCGTGGTGGCAAGCTACATGCACAATTCGCCGGCCGAGGGACTCGGCCGCATCGGCGTCATCGTCACTCTCGAATCGACCGGCAACGACCGACGAACTCAAAGCGTTCGGCCGCCAGGTGGCGATGCATGTCGCTTCGGCCAATCCGCAGGCCATCGATTCGTCCGGTCTCGATGCCGCAACCATCGAGCGCGAGAAGAGCGTGCTTGCGCAAGGCCAAGGCGCAGGGCAAACCGGCCAATGTGGTCGAAAAGATCGTCGAGTCGGGCCTGAAGACTTTCTACAAGGAGGTTTGCCTGCTCGATCAGGCCTTCATTTTCGACGAGCAAGAAGACCGTGGCGCAAGCGCTCAAGGAGAGCGAGGGCAAGGTCGGCGCACCGATCAAGGTCGGCGGGCTTCGTGCGCTATGCGCTCGGCGAGGGAATCGAGCGGCCCGAGCGGCGATTTCGGTGGAGAAGTCGCGGCACTGGCCGGAGCGTAGCTAAACCCAGCGTTGGGTTGCGCGAAGCGATGGCCTGGGTATCGCTGCGGTTCCACCCATCCTACGAGGGCGCAAACTCTCGATGGCGAAGCCGAAATACCGCCGGGTGATCGTCAAACTCTCCGGCGAAGCCTTGAGCGGTCCGGAAAAATTCGGCATTCATCAGCCGACCATCGATCGCTTCGCCGCCGATCTGATCGCCGCGCACGGACTCGGCATCGGCCTCGGCGTCGTGGTCGGCGGCGGCAATGTGCTGCGCGGCGCGCAAATCGCCGAGAACGGGCTGTCGCGGCCGACCGCGGATTCCATGGGCATGCTGGCGACCGTCATGAACGCGCTGGTGCTCGAAGCCGCCATCGAGCGGGCGGGCGTGAGCGCCCGCACCATGTCGGCGCTGTCCATGCCGCAAGTCTGCGAGACCTACGAGCGCCAGCGCGCGCTCCGCCACCTTGAAGATGACGCGATCATCGTCTTCGCCGGCGGCACCGGCAATCCCTATTTCACCACCGACACCACGGCGGTGCTGCGCGCCGCCGAGATGGGGTGCGACGCCGTTCTCAAGGCAACCGACGTGGATGGGGTCTATACTGCCGATCCTAAGCGGGACGCGAACGCCACGCGCTACGAGCAGCTCGACCATCAGGAGGCGCTCGACCGCCGGCTAAAGATCATGGATGCGACGGCGTTCGCGCTTGCCCAGGAAAACCGCATGCCTATCATCGTGTTTTCGATCCTGGAGCAGGGCGCGATTGCCAACGTTCTGCGCGGGAAGGGGCACTTCACCATCGTCGGCTGACGATCGCGTATTTGCACAAACCCCTGCCCGCCATCTCCCGTAAGGTGAGGCGAAGTGCAGCAGGGTCCCAGCCGGGAAGGGCCGATCGCGGAGGACGCCATGGCAGCCAACGAATTCGATCTCAACGATCTCAAACGCCGCATGCAGGGAGCGCTCGCTTCGCTCAAGCAGGAGCTTTCCGGCCTGCGCACCGGGCGAGCTTCAACCGGGTTGCTCGACCATATTCAGGTCGAGGCCTATGGCAGCCACATGCCGCTCAATCAACTGGCCACAATCAGCGTTCCCGAACCGAGGCTGCTCAACGTCCAGGTCTGGGACCGCTCGATGGTCCATGCGGTCGAGAAGGCGATCTCCGCCGCCAACCTCGGTCTCACTCCGTCGACGGAAGGGACAGGTCCTCAAACTGCGTATCCCCGAACTGAACGAGGAGCGGCGGCGCGAAATCGTTAAAGTAGCCCACAAATATACCGAAGCCGCGCGCGTTGCCGTGCGTCATGTCCGCCGCGACGGGCTCGATCTCCTCAAGAAACTGGAAAAGGACCACAAGATCAGCGAAGACGACCAAGAACGCCAAGCCGCAGAGGTGCAGAAGGCAACCGACACCTCCATCGCCGAGGTGGAGAAGATGCTTGCCGGCAAGGAAAAGGAGATCATGACGGTTTGAGTAACGCCGTAAGCTCGACAGAGGCGGCAAGCGAGCCGCTGCAAGCACGGAGCGACAGCTTCGAGACGCCGCGGCACGTCGCCATCATCATGGACGGCAACGGACGCTGGGCGGCCGCGCGCGGCCTGCCGCGCGTGGAGGGCCACCGACGCGGCGTTGAGGCGTTGCGCAAAACCGTGCGCGCGGCGCGCGATCTCGGCATTTCGTATTTGACCATCTTTTCCTTCAGCTCGGAAAACTGGTCGCGGCCGGCCTCCGAAATCAAGGATTTGCTGGGATTGCTGCGGCGCTTCATCCGCAACGATCTTGCCGATCTGCACAAGAGCAATGTGCGCGTGCGCATTATCGGCGAGCGCGACGACCTCGATCGCGACATCCGCCTCATGCTGCAAGAGGCGGAAGATTTGACCCACAATAATGCCGGTCTCACGCTTGTCGTGGCGTTCAATTACGGCGCTCGCCAGGAGATTGCGCGCGCGGCCCGCCGTTTGGCGCTTGAAGTGGCTGCCGGCCGGCTGCCGGCTGACGCCATCACGCCGGATCTGCTCTCGCGCCAGCTCGATTCGCCGGACGTGCCCGATCCCGACGTGATCATCCGAACGAGCGGGGAGCAGCGGCTATCCAATTTTCTGCTCTGGCAGGCGGCCTATAGTGAGCTGGTTTTTGTGCCGATCAACTGGCCCGACTTCGACCGCGCCGCGTTGGAGACCGCCATCGCCGAGTATCGCCGGCGCGAGCGGCGTTTCGGCGGACTGGTCGCCCAGACCGGATCGTGATTACGCCCCATAATCGGGACGCACGCGCTGGCAGAAGCGGCCGCTGGGTCGGTACGGGCGCGCGCAATCTCGTATTGCGTGTTGCATCGGCCGCCGTGCTCGCACCGATTGTGCTCGCGGTCGCCGATTTGGGCGGCTGGTTGTTTCTCGTTCTCTGCGCTCTCGGAGCAGGCGGCATTCTCTGGGAATGGACACGGCTGGTTACTGGCCGTCCCGACCCGCGAATCCTGGCACCCGGCTGTGCCGCTTTGCTCGCCGCTCTCGCCCTGGCCGCTGGCAATGAGCCTGGCGCCGCCGCCAGCGCAATCGCGATTGGGGCGGTTTTGGCGGGTATCGCGGCTATTGCGGAGACGGGACAAAGCGCTCAGGGTCGCGGTTCGTGGGCGGCCGGAGGCGTGGTCTATGCGGGTATCGCCTTTCTCGGTCCGGCGCTGTTGCGCCGCGATATACAACTTGGCTTTCTGGCGTTTCTGTTTGTGGCCGTGACGGTGTGGATGACGGACATTTGCGCCTATTTGGTCGGCCGCACCATCGGTGGTCCGTTGCTCTGGCCGCGTGTGAGCCCGAACAAGACGTGGGCGGGCGCCGTCGGCGGCCTTGCCGGGGGGGTTGCTGGCGGCACTGTGGTCGCTTATGCGGGCGCAATAGGTAGCGTGGCGGTAGTAGGAGTAATTGCGTTGCTGCTTTCAGCCTTCGCCCAGGCGGGCGATCTCATTGAATCTGCGATCAAGCGGCATTTTGGCGCAAAGGACACGAGCCAGCTTATTCCCGGCCATGGCGGATTGATGGATCGTCTCGACGGCTTTCTGGTCGCAGCGCTGGCCGCGCTCGTGATCGGCATCCTCCACCAGGGAGCCTATGCTCCCGCTCGCGGCTTGCTGGTATGGTAGCGCCATGACGAAGACGCAGCCGTTCGCGAAGATCGGATTGGCCGCCGCGCCGCGAACGGTGACGCTTCTTGGCGCCACCGGCTCGATCGGATCGAGCACGGTCGATCTCTTGCGGCGCGATCCTGCCCGCTACAGGGTCGAGGCATTAACCGCGTACCGCAACGGGACGGCGCTGGCGCGCCTTGCGCGCGAACTCGGCGCGCGTTTCGCCGCGGTCGCCGATCCGAAAGCCTACAGCGAACTGAAGGCCGGCCTATCCGGCTCCCGTATCGAGGCGGGCGCGGGGCCGGAGGCTCTGGTCGAAGCCGCGGAGCGCCCGGCCGAATGGGTCATGGCGGCGATTACTGGCGCCGCAAGCCTTAAGCCCACCCTCGCCGCCGCCGAACGCGGCGCCACGGTGGCGCTCGCCAACAAAGAGTGCCTGGTCTGCGCCGGGGCGCTGTTCATGCGGCGTGCCGCCGCAGCAGGCGCCACTGTGCTGCCGGTCGATTCAGAGCACAACGCCATCTTTCAGGCCCTAAGCGCGGGCCGCCGCGAAGACGTTCGGCGCATCATACTCACCGCCTCCGGCGGCCCATTCCGCACTTCTTCGCTCGAAGCAATCCGCAAAGTAACGCTGGAGCAGGCGCTAAGACATCCGACCTGGTCGATGGGCCCTAAAATCACGATCGATTCGGCCACGCTGATGAACAAGGGTCTCGAACTGATCGAGGCCCGGCATTTATTCGCCTTGGCGCCCGAGGAGCTTGACGTCGTCGTGCATGCGCAATCGGTTATCCACGGCTTGGTGGAATTTCGCGACGGCTCGGTCATTGCGCAGCTCGGCTCGCCAGACATGCGTATCCCGATCGCCCATTGCCTCGCCTATCCCGAGCGAATGGGTACGCCGGCGCAGCGGCTCGATCTTGCTCGCATCGCGACGCTGACATTCGAGGAGCCCGATCCAGTGCGTTTCCCGGCGCTCCGCATCGCGCGCCGCGCGCTCATAGCCGGCGGCGCCGCTCCGACCGTGCTCAACGCCGCAAATGAGGTTGCCGTAGCCGAGTTTGTCGGCGGCCGGCTCGGATTCACCGGGATACCGGCGCTGGTCGAGGCGACGCTGGAGGCCGCGGAGCGAAGCGGCACAACGGCTGAGCCGCAATCGGTCGAGCAAGCCGTCGCCATTGACCATAATTCAAGAAGGCTGGCGGCCGACCTCTTGCCCGAAATTGCCGCAATGGCATCCTAGTCAGGTCTTAAGTTGGGAAGTTCGGGGGCTCGGGACGCGTCATGTTGTCGGATATTCTGTTGCATTTGCAGCTTCTTGGGCGGGATGTCCTGCATTACCTCGTTCCGTTTCTGTTCGTATTAAGCCTTGTGGTTTTTTTCCATGAGTTAGGCCACTTCCTGGTCGCCCGATGGTGCGGGGTGCGGATTCTGGCATTCTCCATCGGCTTCGGCCCGGAACTTGTCGGATTTCACGATCGCCACGGAACCCGCTGGAGAATCGCCGCAATCCCGCTGGGCGGCTACGTGAAATTCTTCGGCGACGAAAATGTAGCGAGCACGCCGGATAGAGCGCGTCTGGCGGATATGGACGCCGGCGACCGGGCGCAAAGTTTCATCTTTCAGCCGTTGCCCAAAAGGGCGGCCATCGTCGTCGCCGGTCCGTTGGCGAATTTCGTCCTAGCGATAGTGATTTTTGCCGGCATCCTCGTGTTCTACGGCGTGCAGACGATGAGCGCGCGTGTCGATGAGGTGCAGCCGGGAAGCCCTGCTGCGGCGGCGGGTTTTCAGCCGGGCGACTTAGTCCTAGCGATCGACGGCCAAAAAATTCGCGACTTTGCCGATATGCAGCGCATCGTCGCCGATAGCGCCGGCAAAACCCTGCAAATCACCGTGGAGCGGAAAGGCGCCGACATCGTCCTCAAGGCGACACCGGAGCTCCGTGAGGAAAAGGACATTTTCGGCAACGTCCACCGCATCGGCCTCCTTGGGATCAGGCGTTCACCGGCGCCGGGAGACGTGAAATACCAGCCGATTTCGCCGCCTCGGGCCGTCTGGATGGGCGTGCAGGAAACGTGGTTTGTGGTCGACAAGACGTTAACCTACATCGGCCGGGTGATTATCGGCCGCGAGGCCGCCAATCAGCTCGGGGGACCGATCCGCATCGCGCAGATGTCAGGAGAGGTCGCGAGCATCAGCTTCGTGGCGCTCATCCATCTCGCTGCAGTGCTGTCGGTTTCGATCGGTCTGTTAAACCTGTTTCCGATCCCGCTACTCGACGGTGGCCATCTTTTGTTCTACTCGATCGAAGCGATGCGCGGCCGGCCGTTATCGGACCGGGCCCAGGAAGTGGGTTTTCGCATTGGTTTCGCAATCGTCATCATGTTGATGATATTTGCAACGTTCAATGACATCGTACACTTGAGGGCATCTTGATGGGACACGTGGGCCATTGGGCGTTGACGAGGCGGACAGGAACAGGGCGAGGAAGCGAAACGACCGGATGACGATGCAGAGCTAAAGGGGATCTTGAGCGACCCGCCAGTTGGGGGCGGCGACGAGGGGAATAAGGGCGCTTTGCGCATGAATATGTGGGTGCGGGTGAGACGAGGGCTTGTCGTCGCTGGCTTGCTTCTCGGAGTGAGCTTTGTTGGCTTGGCGTCCGGCGTGGCGTTTGCCGCGCCGAAAGAATCATCGGCGGCAACCCAGATCGTGGTGGAAGGCAACCGCCGCATCGATGCCGACACCATCCGCCAGTATTTCAAGGCGGCGCCTGGGAAGCATTTGGACGCGGATCAGATCAACGCCGGGATCAAGGCGCTCTATGCCTCCGGCCTATTCCAAAACATCAACGTCTCCACACAGGGCGATCGCGTGATTGTGGCGGTGGTGGAAGCGGCGGTGATCGATCGTGTCGCCTTCCAAGGCAATCGCCGGATAAAGGACGAGCAACTCCAGCAGGAAATTCAATCGAAGGCGCGCGGTACGTTGTCCAAGCCCGTGGTGCAGGCGGACACCGAGCGCATTATCGACATCTACCAGCGCAGTGGGCGTTTCAATGTCACCGTCGTTCCGCAGATCGTTGACCGGCCGAACAACCGCGTCGACCTGATCTTTGTCATTAACGAAGGTGAAAAGACCGGCGTTAAGGAGATCGATTTCGTCGGCAATCACGCCTTTTCCAATTGGCGGCTGAAGGATGTGATCAAAACCAATGTATCGAATCTTCTGAGCTTCCTGCAGACTACGGATGTCTACGACCCGGATCGCATCGAGGCCGATCGCGACCTCCTGCGGCGCTTCTACCTCCAACACGGCTATGCCGATGTGCAAGTCATTTCGGCGACCGGAGTGTACGATCCCGCCAGGAAGGGTTTCATAATCACCTTCACGATCGAGGAAGGGCCGCGATATCACTTCGGCAAAATCGACGTCCAATCCAACGTGCGCGCGGTGGATGCCAATTCGCTGCGTTCGAGCGTGCTGACGCACCAGGGCGATATCTATAACGGCGATGCCGTTCAGAAGACGGTGGAGGACCTTACCGTCGAGATGGCAAGACGCGGTTATCCTTTCGGCACGGTGCGGCCGCAGGGCGATCGCAATCCTCAGACGCGAATGATCGGCGTCACTTACGTCGTGGACGAGGGCACGCGCGCCTATATCGAACGCATCAACATCATCGGCAACACGAGAACCCGCGATTACGTGATCCGGCGCGAGTTGGACATCAATGAAGGCGATCCGTACAACCGCGCCTTACTCGACCGCGCCGAGCGGCGTATCAAGAACCTCAACTTCTTCAAGACGGTCAAGATTACGACCGCGCCGGGTTCGGCGCCGGACCGGGTGGTAGTCAATATTGATGTCGTCGAGCAATCGACCGGCGATTTCTCGATTATGGGTGGCTACTCGACGGCGCAGGGCTGGTTGGTAGAGGCCTCCGTCTCCGAGCGCAATCTGCTGGGAACCGGCCGTTTTGCCAAAGCTTCGGCGACCTATGGCGAGTATGTTCGCTCCGTCGAACTCGATTATGTCGAACCGTATTTTCTCGATCAGCGCTTGAGCGCCGGCGTCAGTTTGTTCGCAAAGCAAACGCTGGCTAACAGCTATTTCTCCTATGGAACGGAATCGGTCGGCGGCACCCTGAAACTTGGCGTTCCGTTGCGCGAAGACTTGGCCTTACAGCTGCGGTATTCGCTATACACGCAGTCAATCCAACTGCCGACGTACCTTGACGATTGCAACAATATCAATCCAAATCTATCGACCTCTTTTCCCACCCCGGAGGCCATCAACACTCCCGGTTCTCCCTATGCCGGTGACACCAGCTGTCTTACATACGGTCAGGCGTCGCTTCCCGTACGTCTCGAGCTTGGACAGGGAACCACACTGACATCGAGCGTAGGATATGGACTGATCTACAATACGCTCGACAACAACAAAAATCCGACGAGTGGAATCAATCTGAATTTCGGCCAAGATTTTGCCGGCGTGGGCGGTGACGAGAGGTATATGCGCTCCGTCGTCGACTTCCACAGCTATTATCAACCCGTTTCCGACCTTACCGGCATCCTCCATCTGCAAGCCGGCAACATCCTCGGCTTGGGGACCGACGAGGTGCGCATGCTCGACGATTTCAAGATGGGGCCCAATCTGGTTCGCGGATTTGCGCCCGCCGGCCTCGGCCCGCGCGATATCACCAACTACCCGTTCGATTATGGATATGGCGATAACCTCGGCGGCACGATGTACTGGGGCGCCAGTCTGGAGTTTGATTATCCGCTGTACTTCCTGCCTAAGGATTCCGGCTTCGTCGGCGGTGTGTTCGTCGATTCCGGTTCGGTATGGGATTACAAGGGAGAAACCCAGAACACGGCCACAGGAGAATACAACGGCTTCATTCTTCCAGGCACGACGATCCCATGCCAGTGCGGCATGCAATACGCCGATTCTGCCGCCATTCGCGCATCCGCCGGCGTCAGCCTGATCTGGAACTCACCGTTCGGCCCGTTGCGTTTCGATTTCGCCTATCCGTTCTTGAAGCAGTCGTATGATCAGACGCAATTTTTCGCCTTTGGCGGCGGAACGCATTTTTGATGCGGCCGCTCGTCTCTTCACGGACGGACGCAAGCCGGTTCTGCCGCGAGGAAGTTGCGAGCTGACGATCGGCGAGATCGCCACCTTGACGTGCTCGAAGCTATTGCCTGGCCGGCCGGCGGACCGCCGCATCAACAACATTGCCGCCCTCGATACGGCGGATGCCGCCGACATTGCTTTCTTGGAGAATGAAAAATATCTGCCTGAACTGGCGGCCACCCATGCCGGCGCCTGCTTCATGGCGCCGCATTTTGCCGCCTCGGCGCCGCGCGGTCTCGCCGTGCTGCTCAATGAAGAGCCTTACCGGGCCTTCGTCGCTGTCGCGCGGACGCTATTCCCCGGCAACATGCGCCTGTCATCGCTGTTCGAAACAAGCGGTCGCGCAGCGGGCGCTCACGTGCATGCCTCGGCGCAGATCGAAGCGGGCGTTTCCGTCGATCCTCTCGCCATCATCGGGCCGCGCGCCGAGGTTGGCGCCGGTACCGTGCTCGCGGCCGGCGCGGCACTCGGTCCGGATGTTCGCATCGGACGCCAATGCGCAATTGGGGCCGGCGCCACGATCTTGCATGCAATGATCGGCGACCGCGTTATCATCCGTCCTGGCACGCGCATCGGCCAGGACGGGTTCGGCTATCTGTCGGATCCGCGAGGACACAGGAGGATTCCACAGGCTCGGCGGGTCATTATTCAAGATGACGTCGAGATCGGCGCGAATGTGACCGTCGACCGCGGTTCGATCCGCGATACGGTCATCGGCGAGGGGACCAAGATCGACAATCTCGTGCAAATCGCGCACAACGTCATTATCGGTCGGCATTGCCTGATCGCCGCGCAAGCTGGCATAGGCGGGAACGTGGCGGTGGGAGATTTTGTCATGATCGGCGGGCAGGCCGGCATTATCGAGAATGTTGCAATCGGCGATGGCGCCGTGCTCGCCTGGCATAGCCTAGTGCGGTCGGACATTCCGAGCGGCGCGCGTTTCGGCTATGCGTCGACAGAGCCGCATGGGGGCGGAGAATGAATGCCGAAACCCTCGAAGCCGTAGAAATCCGCGACATTCTACGGTTGTTGCCGCATCGCTATCCATTCGTCATGGTGGATCGCATCATCGACATTCGCGGCGACGAAAGCGGCATCGGCATCAAGAACGTCACCATCAACGAACCGCAATTCCTCGGTCACTTCCCCGAAAATCCGGTGATGCCCGGCGTGCTGGTGATCGAGGGGATGGCGCAAACCGCGGCGGTGCTGGTGCTGCGGCTCCTGCAATTGCGCGAAGTCGCGTTCAATGTTCCTCATAACCATCGACAAAGCGAAGTTCCGCAGGCCGGCCGTGCCCGGCGACAGGCTTGAATATCATGTTCGCAAGTCAGCGAACCGTCGCTCCATGTGGTGGTATCAGACCGAGGCCAGGGTCGGCAGCACCGTCATCGCCGAGGCCGAACTCGGCGCCATGATCGGCGAGGCCAGAACGTGATCGATCCGACCGCGCGCGTTGCCGAGGGCGCGCGCATAGGCGAGGGCGTCGAGATCGGGCCCTATTGCATTGTCGGACCGCAGGTGGCGCTCGGAGACGGCGTTCGCTTGGTCGCGCACGTTCACGTCACCGGCGTCACGACGGTCGGCGCGGGCACCGTCATCTATCCGTTTGCCTCCCTCGGAACGCCGCCTCAATCGGTCCATTATCGCGGTGGAGCAACCCGGCTCGCGATCGGGCCGCGTTGCGAATTGCGCGAAGGCGTGACCATGAACACGGGCACCGAAGATGGCGGCGGCCTGACCAGCGTTGGCGAACGGTGTTTGTTTATGGTGGGCTCTCACGTCGCGCATGATTGCCGCATTGGGAATGCCGTAACGTTTGCAAACAATGTCGTGCTCGGCGGTCACGTGAGTGTGGACGATAATGCGTTTCTCGGCGGCCATGCCGCCATTCATCAATACGTGCGCATAGGCGAGGGTGTGATGATGGCCGGGCTGTCCGGCGCCGCAGGAGACATCATCCCATTCGGTTACGCGCTGGGTCAGATCGCAAATCTTGTAGGACTGAATGTCGTCGGGCTGCGGCGGCGCGGTGCGACACGGGCGCAATTACATCGGCTGCGCCAAGGCTATCGGACTCTGTTTTTTGGCGAAGGTGTATTTGCCGAGCGAATTGCTATGATCGGCCGCGATTTCGCTGACGATCCGCTGGTGGCAAAAATCGTTGCGTTCATCCGCGCCGGCGGCAAGCGGCCTCTGATGCAGCCGCGCGGAAGGCGCGAGGGCGATGAGTGCGGCGGCGATGCAGCCTGAGAGACAGCCCGTTACCGGCGAGCAGGCGGGAAACACGGCGTCATTCGGCGATCCAATCGCGATCATCTGCGGGGGCGGTAGTTTCCCCGGCGCAGTTGCGGATGCGCTCGTGCGGCGCGGCCGCCGGCCGGTGATGTTCGCCATCAGGGGCTGGGCCGATTCGAAGTTGGTCGAGCAGCATCGACATCATTGGGTCGCGCTCGGGCAGCTTGGTCGATTTCTTCGGCTTGCTGAGGCGGACCATTGCCGGGATGTTTTGTTCATCGGTACGTTGCTGCGGCCGCCGCTTACTCAAATCCGACTTGACTGGCGGACGATTAAATTGGTGCCGCGCATCGCCCGCTGTTTTCGCGGCGGCGACGATCGGCTGCTTTCAGGCATTGCGCAATTGTTGGAAAATGAGGGCCTGCGGATTGTCGGTCTCAAGGACGTGGCGCCCGACATCATCGTGCCTCAAGGTGTGCTCGGCCGCTATCGGCCGTCACCGCGCGACCAATCCGATATTGCGCGCGCGCTCGATCTGATCGCGACGCTCGGACCATTCGATGTGGGACAGGCAGCAATCGTTGCCAACAACCACGTACTGGCGGTCGAGGCCGCGGAAGGCACGGACAATCTGCTCGCTCGCGTCGCCGAGCTGCGCGGGCAGGGACGCGTGACGACGCCATACGGCGTGGGCGTTTTAGTGAAGGCGCCAAAGCCCGCGCAGGACCGTCGTTTCGATCTGCCGGCCATCGGCCCGCAAACTATTGCTAACGCGGCGCGCGCTGGCCTTGCCGGAGTTGCTGTCGCCGCCGGCGACACAATCATCGCCGATGCTGCCGAGGCCGTCGCCGCCGCCGATCGCGCCAAGATCTTTCTCTTCGGCGTGCCCGGGGACGAGGCGCGATGAAACCTGTACCGCAGCCGCGGCCGCTGACGCTGTATCTTATTGCGGCGGAGGAATCCGGCGACGCGCTGGGCGCGGCCTTGGCGGGCGCGCTCGCCGGACGCGAGCGCTGTGTCAAGATCGCAGGCGTCGGCGGACGGGCGATGGCGAATACTGGAATTGTCAGTCCCTTCGCGATCGACGAACTTTCGATCATCGGCCTTACCGCAATCCCGCGGCGGCTGCCCAATATCCTACGGCGCATTCGCAACGCGGCGGATGCGGTTATCGCTGCGCAACCGGATGCCCTCGTCATCATCGATAGCCCGGACTTTACCCATCGTGTGGCTCGCCGGGTGCGGCGGGCCGCGCCTTCGATCCCTATCGTCGATTACGTCTCCCCTTCGGTTTGGGCCTGGCGGCCCGAACGCGCGCGCGCCATGCGCCGCTATATCGATTGCGTGCTGGCGATCCTCCCCTTCGAGCCGGCGGCACACTTACGGCTTGGCGGCCCCCCCTGCGTTTATGTCGGCCACCCTTTGATCGAGCGCGTCGCGGAGCTGCGGCCCAATGCGGATGAAATCAAGCGCCGGAGCAGCGATCCCCCGATCATCCTTATCCTGCCGGGCAGTCGCTCAAGCGAAATCAGCCGGCTGCTGGCGACCTTCGGCGCGGCCGCCGCTCGCGTCGCTGCGCGGGTTGGGCCCATAGAGCTGGTTCTGCCGACGGTGCCGCATTTGCTCGATCAAGTTAGCGCCGGAGTGGCTAGCTGGACTGTGCGGCCTCGCATTGTCGTGGAGCCGGGCGAGAAATGGGCGGCGTTTCGCTCGGCGCGGGCTGCGCTGGCGGCGTCCGGAACCGTTACGCTCGAATTGGCGCTTGCCGAGATCCCGACCGTCGGCGCCTATCGGCTATCGCTGTTTGAAGAGGCCGTCGCGCGCCTGATGCGGTTGCCGGATATTTCCACGATTTTCCTGCCCAACCTTGTCATCGGCGAAAATGTCGTTCCAGAATTCTTGCAGCGGGATTGCACGCCGGAGAAGCTGGCTCATGCGCTTGTCCCGCTCGTTTTCGACACTGCGGAACGGCGGCGCCAAATCGAAGCGCTCAAGCGCCTCGATGCCGCCATGGCGATCGGCACGGCGAGCCCGAGCAACCAAGCCGCCGCCATCGTCCTCGATCTGGCGAGGCGCGGCCGCCGTGACGTGGCCGCCCTCAACGCAACACCACGTCCGTGTTAACGGCCCGGCCCTTCCTGACGTTGCCGCTCTATCAATGCGGTGAGCATCCTGCTAAGGCCGCAGGCATCACGTCCGGCGCGAGCACAACCGTACAGTTATCCGGGTGAGCAAGTCGAAAAAAACGGTCCGGAAATCTCGGCTCCGCGCCGCGATCACCGGCGTATGCGGCTATGTTCCGCCCGACGTGCTGACCAACGCCAAGCTGGCGCACATGGTCGACACCAGCGACGAGTGGATCGTCGAGCGGACCGGCATCAAAGAACGCCATATTCTTGCCGGCAAAGGGCTCGGCACCTCGCATATGGGCGCAGAGGCCGTACGCGGTCTGCTGGCCAAAACCGCAACGGCGCCCGGCGAGGTCGATCTCTTGATCTGCGCCACGACCACACCCGATTTCGTCTTTCCGTCGAGCGCCAACCTGATCTGCGACATGTGCGGCATCCGCAATATCGGCAGCTTTGACGTGCAGGCCGCATGCTCCGGGTTTGTTTATGCGCTCACCATCGCCGCGCAATTCATCGAAACCGGAAAGTATCGTAAGATCGTCGTGGTTGGCGCCGATAAGATGTCGGCGATCATCGATTACACCGATCGCGCAACCTGCGTTCTATTCGGCGATGGAGCCGGCGCGGTTATGCTCGAACCAAGCCGCAAATATGGGATCATCGACACCGTGATCTCCTCCGACGGCTCCGGTATGCAGCACTTGCATCAAAAGGCCGGCGGAAGCCGTCTGCCGCCGACGGCAGAGACCGTAGCCAAACGTCTTCACTACGTTCACCAGGAAGGCGCCTCCGTATATAAGTTTGCAATCGCGCGCATGGCTGAGGTCGCTGCCACGCTGATGAAGCGCAATCGCCTGTTGAGCAAAGACGTGGATTGGCTGGTGCCGCATCAGGCCAACAAGCGCATCATCGAATCGACCGCCGAGCGGATGAAACTGCCGGCCGATCGGGTAATGCTTACAATCCACAAATACGGCAACACAACCAATGCCACGATCCCGCTTTGTTTGTGGGACTACGAGAACAAGCTCAAGGCCGGCGACCGCATGCTGCTTGCGGCCTTCGGCGGTGGCTTTACCTGGGGCGGCGTCTATCTGACCTGGGCATACGATCCGCGCTGAGCGCGGTAGCGTGGGCAACGTCGGCTGTCATGCAGTCGAAGTTCGACGGCCGCTACGCGATTGTGCCCACGCTATCGGTCCGCGAGGTCGGACCGCGTCAGCTTTGCGCCCGACCCAGCTCGCGCAATTGCGTCGAAGCGCGGGCGCAATGGCCGCCCACTTTTACCGCCGCCGCGAGATCGGCTGATAATCGCGGCGCGGCGCGCCGGTATAGAGCTGTCGCGGGCGGCCGAGTTTTTGATGCGGGTCCTCGATCATTTCCTTCCACTGCGCGATCCAGCCGACGGTGCGGGCGAGCGCGAACAGCACCGTGAACATGGTGGTGGGGAAACCCATCGCACGCAGCGTTATTCCCGAATAGAAGTCGACGTTAGGATAGAGCTTCTTCTCGACGAAATAGTCGTCGTGCAGCGCGATCTTCTCCAGTTCCATGGCGACGTCGAGCAGCGGATCCTTGCGGCCGAGTTCGTTCAAGACCTCGTAACATGTTCGCTGCATAATCTTGGCGCGCGGGTCGTAATTCTTGTAGACGCGATGACCGAATCCCATCAGGCGGAATGAATCGTTCGGGTCTTTCGAGCGTTTGATGTATTCCGGAATGCGGTCGACGCTGCCGATCTCGCCGAGCATTTTCAGCGCCGCCTCATTGGCGCCGCCGTGCGCGGGTCCCCACAGACAGGCGATGCCGGCGGCGATGCAGGCGAACGGATTGGCCCCGGTCGAGCCGGCAAGCCGCACCGTCGAGGTCGAAGCGTTCTGCTCGTGGTCGGCGTGCAGGGTAAAGATGCGGTCCATGGCGCGGGCAAGCACCGGATTGGCCCTGTACTCCTCGCACGGCACCGCAAAGCACATGCGCAAGAAATTCGAGGCGTAATCGAGCCTGTTGTCCGGATACATGAACGGCTGGCCGACCGAGTATTTGTAGGCCATCGCGGCGAGCGTCGGCATTTTGGCGATCATGCGGATGGACGCGATCATCCGCTGGGTCGGATCGGTGATGTCGGTTGAATTGTGATAGAACGCCGACAGCGCGCCGACCGAGCCCACCATCACCGCCATCGGATGGGCGTCGCGGCGAAAGCCCTGGAAGAAGCGGCTCATCTGCTCGTGCACCATCGTGTGATGGATCACGCGGTCTACGAAGTCGGCCTTTTGCTGCGCGGTCGGCAGTTCGCCGTAAAGCAGCAGGTAGCAGGTCTCGAGGAAATCGCCGTGCTCGGCCAAATCTTCGATCGGATAGCCGCGATAGAGCAGCACTCCCTCATCGCCGTCGATGTAGGTGATCTTGGATTCGCATGAAGCGGTGGAGGTAAAGCCCGGGTCATAGGTGAAGATCCCGGTCTCGGCATAGAGCTTGCTGACGTCGAGCACCTCCGGGCCGATCGTGCCCTCGTACATGGGAAATGAGTGGCCCTTGTCGCCAAGCGTCAGCTTGCCGGTCTTGATGTTGGCGCCGGTTTTCGCGTCCATGATCTTGATCCTCAATGCGGGTAGCCGGAGCTAAGGCCGCACGACCGCAATGGTTAAAGCGATTGGGGCGGCATCCACTTCGCCCGGCCCCATTTGGGTAGCTCAAGCCCGTGTGCACTGCAAGATATAGGCCTGTGGCATGATTGCGGGGAGTGGCGTGCGCGGACGGGAACTTGGCCGAGAACCGCACCCGGCCGATCGGAGCGCAAGTCCGGGGCGCTCGCGTAGCGTCACCCGCCGGCGCTCGCTTCAGTTCGGCGGCAGTGCGGCGTCTTCCAGGCTCACCCGGTCCGCAATGCGCCCCAGGCTTTCCGCCTTGCCGACCACGGACAGGACTTCGAATATGCCGGGCGAGGTGGTCCGCCCAGTCAGCGCCGCGCGCAACGGCTGGGCTACGGCCCCGAGCTTCACACCGCGCCGTTCGGCGAATGTGCGCACCGCCTGTTCGGTCGTCTCACTTGTCCAGGGCTCGACGGTACTAAGCTCCAGTGCGATGTCGCGCAGCAGCGCTTTGGCCGGCGGCTCCAGCAACGCCTTGGCTTTATCGTCGAGAGGAATAGGCCGATCGGCAAAAAGAAAATATGCCCCATCGATGAGATCGACGAGCGTCTTGGCGCGATCCTTTAAGCTTGGCATGGCCGCGAGCAATTGTGCGCGAAGCCGCGGGGTGAGCTTCGCGGCCAGCGCCGCGCCGTCGGCGAGGTGCGGCAATAGCCCATCGATCGCGTCGAGCAATTCCGCGTCAGGAGTTTGGCGGATGTAGTGGCCGTTGAGGCTTTCCAACTTGGCGAAATCGAAGCGCGCCGGCGCGCGACCGATCTGCGGCAGATCGAATGTTTCGATCATCTCCGCGGTGGAGAAGATCTCCTGGTCACCGTGGCTCCAGCCGAGCCGCACCAGGTAATTGCGCAGCGCCGATGGCAAGTAACCCAGCGCCCGGTAGGCGTCGACGCCCAGCGCGCCGTGGCGCTTGGAGAGCTTGGAACCGTCCGGCCCGTGGATCAGCGGGATGTGCGCCATCGCCGGCACCGGCCAGCCGAGCGCATCGTAGATCTGCTTTTGGCGCGCCGCATTGGTCAAATGATCGTCGCCGCGGATGATGTGAGTCACCCCCATGTCGTGATCGTCGACCACGACGGCGAGCATGTAGGTCGGGGTGCCGTTGGAGCGCAGGAGCACGAGATCGTCAAGGTTCTCGTTCTGCCAAACGACGCGGCCTTGGACCTGATCCTCGATGACCGTTTCGCCCGTGAGCGGCGCCTTGAGCCGGATGGCCGGCTGCACACCCGGCGGCGCTTCGTGCTGGGCGCGGTCGCGCCAGCGGCCGTCATAGAGCCTGGCGCGGCCTTCGCGCCGCGCCGTCTCGCGCATCTGTGCAAGTTCCTCCGGGCTCGCATAACAGCGGTAGGCGTGCCGCGTCGCCAGCATCTCCTCGGCGACCTCCCGGTGCCGTGCCGAGCGGGCGAATTGAAAAATTGCGGCGCCATCCCAATCAATGCCGAGCCAGCTTAGCCCATCGAGGATGGCGTCGATGGCGGCCTGCGTCGAGCGCTCGCGGTCGGTATCCTCGATTCGCAGCAGCATCTTGCCGCCACGCCCGCGGGCGTACAGCCAGTTGAACAAAGCCGTGCGGGCGCCACCGATATGCAAAAATCCGGTAGGCGAGGGGGCAAAGCGGGTGATGACGGTCATTCGATGTTCGTCCTCGGCGCGCTCGTCTAGCACAATCAGCCGTGAAAGGGGGCAAATCGGCCCGTCCGCTTCTGGCGAGGACTTGACCCCGCGGGCCAACTTGTCCAATCCGGGGCCAGTCGCCATCAGCGTCTTGGAATTGACGCAGCGCACCCGATATTGGGCCGAGCTTCCAGCGGAAATGATCCATTCATGACGATTGCCGAGACTGCGATCCGCGAGGCGGGCCAGGATTTTATCCGCGACATCGCGCGCGCCGATCTGGCGTCGGGACGGCGCAAAACGATCGTCACCCGCTTTCCGCCGGAGCCGAATGGCTACCTGCATATCGGCCACGCCAAGTCGATCTGCCTGAACTTCGGTGTCGCGGCGGAGTTCGGCGGCCACTGCAATCTGCGCTACGACGACACCAATCCGACCAAGGAAGACCAGGAATATATTGATGCGATCGAGCGCGACGTCCGCTGGCTCGGCTTTGATTGGGGCAAGCACCTCTATCACGCGTCCGACTATTTCGAGCAGCTGTACGAATGGGCCGAATATCTGATCCGCGCCGGCAAGGCCTATGTCGACGACCAGACCCAGGAGGAGATGCGGGCCACGCGCGGCACCTTGACCGAAGCCGGTATCGAAAGCCCCTACCGCGAACGCGGGGTTGAAGAGAACCTTGATCTTTTCCGCCGCATGCGAGCGGGCGAGTTCCTGAATGGCGCCCGCGTGCTGCGCGCCAAAATCGACATGGCGTCCGGCAACATCAACCTGCGCGATCCGGTGCTCTACCGAATTCTCCACGCCGAGCATCCGCGCACCGGCAGGACATGGTGCATCTATCCGAGCTACGACTTCGCTCACGGCCAGTCGGACTCCATCGAGGGCATTACCCATTCGATCTGCACGCTTGAATTCGAGGATCACCGGCCGCTCTATGAGTGGTTTTTGGACAACCTGCCGGTCCCCTCGCATCCGCGTCAGTACGAGTTCGCGCGGCTCAATCTGACCTACACGGTGCTGTCGAAGCGCGTGCTCACCGAACTCGTTCGCGGCGGCCATGTCGGCGGCTGGGACGATCCGCGCATGCCGACGCTCGCCGGACTACGCCGCCGCGGCGTGCCGGCGGCGGCGATCCGCGACTTCGTCAAACGCATCGGCGTGGCGAAAGCAAACAGCGTCGTCGACATGGCCATGCTGGAGTTTTCCATTCGCGAGCATCTCAATAGGACCGCGCTGCGGCGCATGGCCGTGCTGCGGCCGCTTAAGGTCGTGATCGAGAATTATTCGGAAGACGGCAGCGACGAGCTCGAGGCGCTCAACCATCCCGAGGACCCGGGCGCGGGAACGCGGCGCATTCGCTTTGGCCGCGAGCTGTTCATCGAGCGCGAGGATTTTTTAGAGAACCCGCCGAAGAAATTTTTCCGTCTCGCTCCCGGCCGTGAAGTGCGGCTGCGCTATGCCTATTTCATCACCTGCCGCGAGGTCATCAAGAATGCGGCGGGCGAGGCGATCGAGCTGCACTGCACTTACGATCCGGCGACCCGCGGCGGCAACGCGCCGGACGGCCGCAAGGTGCAGGCGACGCTGCATTGGGTTTCGGCAAAGGATTCGCGGCCGGCCGAGGTTCGACTGTACCATCCGCTGTTCGCGCGCCCCGACCCGAACGCCGGCAATTTCGCGGCCGACCTCAATCCGAATTCGCTGGAAGTGATCGCGGATGCGCGGGTCGAGCCGGCCTTGGCCGGCAGAAATTCAGACGATGCGGTGCAATTCGAGCGTCAGGGCTATTTCTGTCTGGATGCGGATTTAACGCCGGAACGGCTCGTCTTCAATCGTACGGTCGGACTGCGCGATACATGGGCGAAGGTAGCTGGAAGTGGTAGCTAAACAACTTTGGGTATTCAGCCACCGTCCGGTGCTAGATTTACGTGAAAAGGAATTTCAGTGTGAACGAAAAGGCCTGCTATCGTGTAGGCTCGCCGAACAAGTGTTAGGCTCGATGGTGCGAGTCGCTCACGCGGAGGCGATGGATAAGACGATGGCCACAAGGTCGGCGACGAGTATGGACAAGGCCGTGGGGCGGAACATTCGGTCTGCCCGCCTGGCGAGGGGCCTGTCCCAATCCAGCCTTGCGGAGAAGCTCGGAATAACTTTTCAGCAGGTCCAAAAATACGAGAAGGGCGTGAACCGCGTGGGAAGCGGGCGGCTCTTTGAAATAGGGTCCATCCTCGGCGTCCCCGTAACGTCCTTCTTTGAGCAAGCCAACGCGCCTCCGGCGGCCAAGGGGACTCGATCCGTGCCACGAACTGATCCGCTTTCAATTCGACTGGTTCAGGCATTCGCGAAACTGCCTGATTCAAAGAGCCGGCTCGCATTGGTGACGGTTGTTGAATTGATGACCCGGATGCGCCGGGAGTAGGTGCGCCGTGCGGCGGCGCCTGAATAACACTGCGGGTCTGAGGCAAAACCGACAGCGGGCGACCCGTAATACCGCAGACCGGTCTCCTGTGCGAAAATATGAGGCCATCGCGCTCTCGCGCCGGCAGCCCCCTGCGAGCGGCCGTGGCCTCCTACGGCAAGATTGCGGCGGGTGTTAAATCTGTGGTTGTGTGATTGCTACCTCGAATGGTGCTCGGCTATAGTGCTCGCTCGAAGGGACCTGCCAGTCGCAATGATACACGAACCGGGGGGCGCCAATGAGTACTGCAGTTGGAGAGTTGGGTCGCGACGATGCGCGCACGCCTAACCGTCAGCTGATCGTCGCGTATCTCAAATATGCTGTAAGGGACGTGTCTGCGCTTAACGAAACCAGCGGCAGGCTTTTGCAACTAGCCATTGCCCATCTCGAGGGCCGGACATCAGATGATCCGGCCATGCGCCCGCATTAAAAGCTGCAGCGATCGACGGATATCAGTAGCGCCGGAACAGCCCGACCAGCTTGCCCTGAATGCGCACGCGATTGGGCGGCAGGATGCGCACCTCGTAGGCGGTGTTGGCGGGCTCGAGCGCGATCGAGGCGCCGCGCCGGCGGAAGCGCTTGAGGGTTGCTTCCTCATCGTCGATCAGCGCCACGACGATATCGCCAGTATCGGCGGCGTCGGTCCGCTTCAATAGCGCTATATCGCCGTCCAGAATTCCCGCCTCGATCATCGAATCGCCTCGCACCTCGAGCGCGAAATGCTCTCCGGTGCTCAATAAGTCCGAAGGCATATTGATCGTATGGCTGCGGGTCTGGATCGCCTCGATTGGCGTGCCGGCGGCGATGCGGCCCATCACCGGCACCGCGACCGGCCGGCCGCTGTCATCCTCGGAGGCGGTGCGCACGCGGCCGAGGTTGCCCTCGATGACGCTTGGCGTGAATCCGCGGGAGCGGCCCGACGCGATGCCGTGCGCCACCGATTCGGGAAGCTTGATCACCTCGATGGCCCGCGCCCGATTGGGCAGCCGGCGGATGAAGCCGCGCTCCTCGAGCGCGGTAATGAGCCGGTGGATGCCCGATTTGGAGCGCAGGTCGAGCGCATCCTTCATCTCGTCGAACGAGGGCGGTACGCCCGCCTCCTTGAGGCGCTCGTGGATAAACCGCAAAAGCTCGGCCTGCTTGCGCGTGAGCATCGACGCTTCCCCTTCTGAACCCGCTGGCTTTCGACTGCCCCGAGTTCGAAACAAATCATGAACGGACACTATCCGTTCCATATGTGTTCCGCAAGCATTTAATTTGAAGTGAACAAGTCGAAGGCCAGCCGGAAGAGGCGCTTAACTCTTGGATTTAGCGCGGCATCGCTCCCAAAATTCGCGCCGGTCGGTCGCCCGATGCTAAATTTTCCGCGCCATTTGCCCCGTATTGGCTACCCGATTCGGCCTTTCAGTCGCCCACTCTCGGATGTGGACGGGCGTCGAATTCCAGCGGCTGTTGCCGCTTGGAGACAGTGATTTTGCACCTGATGCGCTAAGGTGTCAGCCTGATTTGGGCTTACCGATGGGGCGCGACATGAAAAAGCTATTGATTGCTTCCGCTGCTTCCCTCGCCTTGAGCGCAAGCTCGGCCTTCGCGGCGGATATGCAGATGCCGCTGAAAGCGCCGCCACCTCCGCCGCCGGCCGTTAGCTGGACCGGCTGCTACGTCGATGGCGGCATCGGCTATGGCATGTACAATCAGGATAGCAGATCGGAGACGTTTCCGGGACTTGTGCCGATCGGGACCGAAGTCACCAATGGCGGCCGAGGATGGCTCGGCAGATTAGGCGGAGGTTGCGACTACCAGTTCGGCGTGGGTGGCTTGGGCAATTTCGTGATCGGCGCCTTCGGTGACTACGATTTTATGGACCTGCACGGTACCTTCAGCGACCCCTCCGGGCCCGTTACCGGCAGCGAAAAAGAGTCGGGAGCGTGGTACGCGGGCGGTCGGCTTGGATATCTGGTCACGCCTACGCTCTTGACCTACGTGGACGGCGGTTACACCCAAACCCACTTTGACCAGGCAGATTTGCTCAGTGCGTCTCTTCCGTCTGCGTCTACAGGTCTTGATATCCCAGCCCACACCTATAACGGCTGGTTCCTCGGCGGCGGCACCGAATATGCGCTTAACATGCCGTGGGTTCCGATCCGCGGATTGTTCTGGCGCACCGAGTATCGGTACGCGAGCTATCAGACTGCCAACGTTCCGATCCTTGTTGCAGCGACAGGCGCGTCGTCTGGCGTCGCCGAGCACATGCTGAAACAGAACCAGACGATTACCTCGGGACTCGTCTGGCGCTTCAACTGGATCGGTGGGCCGATCACTACCAGGTACTGAAATCGACCTCAGCGTTTCCATGCGAACGCACTTGAGCCCGGCGTAAACGGCCGGGCTCTCTCGTTAGGCCAGCCGGACGATCGCACACGCGCTGCCGGCCTTTGCCGGCGGCGCGTGCGGCTCGCGGATCAACAAACAATCGGCCTTGGCGAGCGGCGCCATCATCGAGCTGTCCTGGATGCGGGAAGGGCGGTCGCGACCACGCCATCGGGTCCCGCGCGCAGCGTCGCGCGCAAGATAATCGGCCCGTTCGTCGTTCTCCGGCAGATCGCAGCCGAGCAGCGCCGTTTCGGTCGGCGCGCGTCAGATCGCTGCGCCCGGCAGAGCCGGCGGATCAGCGGCACCAGAAACAGGAACGCGCACACGTAGGACGAGACCGGATTGCCGGGCAGGCCGAGCACCGCCATGGCGCCGAGCCGGCCGTGCATGAGCGGGCGGCCGGGCCGCATCGCGATCTTCCAGAACGACAAGCGCCATGCCTTCCGCGGCGAAGCGCCTGCTGCACGAAATCGTACTCGCCGACCGAAGCGCCGCCGGTCGTCACCAGAATGTCGGCGCCGCAGCCCGCGCGCGTCGCGGATCGGCGGCGATGGTGTCGTCGAGCTTGTCGCGGACCACGCCGAGATCGATGACGTCGGCGCCTTCCTCGCGGGCCAGCGCGGCGAGCGCAAAGCCGTTCGAATAGACGATCTGCCCCGGCCCCGGCTCTGTCCCGGGCGGCACCAATTCGTCGCCGGTTGCGAACAGCGCGAGCTTCGGCCGGCGATGCACCGGGAACGAGCGGATGGTTCATGCCGGCGGCGAGCTGCAGGTCGCGCGGCGGTGAGCCGATGGCCCTTGGCGAGAAGCTTTTCGCCTCGCGAAAATCGAGCCCCTGCGGGCGCACGTTGCGGCCTTTGCCGGTCGGCTTCTGCACCTCGACGAAGTCGCCGTCGCGCTTGGTCAGTTCCTGGATCACGATCGCGTTCGGCGCCTTGCGGCAGCACGCCGCCGGTGAAAATGCGCGCCGCCTCGCCCGGACCGACGCGGCTGCGAATGGCCGGCCGGCGGCCACTTCGCCGATGACTTTCAGGCGCACCGGCGCATCGGCCGACATCGGCGGAGCGCACGGCATAGCCGTCCATGGCCGAGACGTCGGCCGGCGGCTGGGTGCGCACGCGCTTTGAGATCGTAGGCGAGCACGCGGCCGTCGGCGTCGGCCGAGCGGCACTTCCTCGGCCGGCAACGGCTCGGCCTGCGCCAGCACGCGTTCGAGCGCTTCTGCAACCGACAGCAACGCCACGGCTTACGACTCCTCCGCGCGAAAATGGCCGCTCTTGCCGCCGCTTTTCTCGACCAGGCGGATGCCCTCGATGCGCATGCCGCGTTCGACCGCTTTGACCATGTCATAGATGGTGAGGCAGGCGACCGACACGGCGGTGAGCGCCTCCATTTCGACGCCGGTCTTGCCGGCGACCTTGACCCGCGCCGTGACGGTGACGCCCGGCAGCTTGGCGTCGGGCACGACGTCGACTTCGACTTGGCTGAGCGCAAGCGGATGGCAGAGCGGGATCAATTCGTGGGTACGCTTGGCCGCCATGATGCCGGCAATGCGGGCGGTGCCGAGCACGTCGCCTTTTTTGGCGTCGCCGCTGCGCACGATCTCGAGCGTTCTGCGGCCGCATGATGCACGCGGCCTTCGGCAACCGCCACGCGTTCGGTCACGGGCTTTGCCGAAACGTCCACCATGCGGGCTTCGCCGCCGCCGCTCAAATGCGACAGTTTGTTTGCGGCGCCGCGGCAACGCCGTCACCGCGCCGGTGCGAGCGCGGGTTTGCGCGACGAGCAAGCGCACGCGTCGCCGCCGCAACATCGTCCTGCCGCATCAGGCTTTCGCCGACGAGGAAGGTCGAAATGCCCGCACCGTGCGAGCCGCGCCAGATCGGTCGGCGGAGAAGATGCCGCTCTCGCCGACGATGACGCGGCCGGCCGGCACCAAGCGCGCCAGCCGCTCGCAGGTCGCCAGCGTCGTCTCGAAAGTTTTCAGATTGCGGTTGTTGATGCCGATCAGCCGCGATTTCAGGCAAAGCGCGCGCGCAAGCTCTTCCTCATCGTGCACCTCGATGAGCGCGTCCATGCCGAAGCGCGAACGCCGCCGCTTCAAGTTCGGCCGCGCAAGCATCGTCGACCGCGGCCATGATGATGAGGATGCAATCGGCGCCGGCCGCGCGCGCTTCCGCCACCTGATAGGTGTCGTACATGAAATCCTTGCGCAGCACCGGCAACGAGGTCGCGGCGCGCGCCGCGCGCAAGATGATCGAGGCTGCCCTGGAATGACGGCGCGTCGGTCAACACCGAAAGGCACGCGGCGCCGCCCGCCTCATAGGCCGCCGCCAGCGCCGGCGGAGTCGAAATCTTGCCGGATCAGTCCCTTCGAGGGGCTCGCCTTCTTGATCTCGGCGATGAGCGCGAAATCTCCCGCCGCAAGCCGCCGCTCGATGGCGCGCAAAAAACCGCGCGGCGCGGCGCGCGATCTTCGCCTCGCGCTCGACCGCGGCGAGCGGGCGGCTGCGCTTGGCCGCGGCGATCTCCTCGCGCTTATAGGCTGCGATCTTCGCCAGGATATCAGCCATCGTTCGACACCACGATCAGCCGGTCGAGCCGTCCCTCGGCCTCGCCGGAATCGAGCGACGTGGGTAGCAAGATGCAGGCCGGCCTTGAGATCCTTGGCCTTGCCGGCGACGACCAGCGCGGCGGCCGCATTGAACAAGGCCACGTCGCGGAACGGGCTCGGCTTGCCTTCGAGAACGTCTTCCACGGCGCTGCGCGTTCGTGGCCGCATCGCCGCCGCGCAGGTGCTCCGGCTTGACCCTCGGCAGGCCGACTTCCTCGGGCGAAATCTCGAAGCTGCGGATCGCGCCGTTTTCCAGCGCGGTGACGCTGGTCGGTCCCGACGTCGTGATCTCATCGAGTCCGTCGGAGCCGTGCACGACCCAGGCGCGCTCGGCGCCGAGATTTTTCAGTACATGCGCCAGCGGCTCGGTCCATTGCCGGGAAAACACGCCGACCATCTGCCGGCGCACGCCGGCCGGATTGGACAATGGCCCGAGCAGATTGAAGATCGTGCGCGTGCCGAGCTCGACGCGGGTCGGGTCGACGTTCTTCGTCGCCGGATGATGCGCCGGCGCGAACATGAAGCCGATCCCGGCCTCGCGGATGCAATGGGCGATCTTGTCCGGCGTCAGATCGATGTTGACGCCGAGCGCCGCGAGCACGTCGGCGGCGCCCGAGCGCGAGGACAGCGCGCGGTTGCCGTGTTTGGCGACCGGAACGCCGGCGCCGGCCACGATCAGCGCCGCGCAGGTCGAAATATTGAACGAGCCGGATGCGTCGCCGCCGGTGCCGACCACGTCGATGGCGTCCGGCGGCGCCTCCACGCGCAGCATCTTGGCGCGCATGGCGGTGACCGCGCCGGTGATCTCCTCGACCGTTTCGCCGCGCACGCGCAGCGCCATCAGCAGCGCGCCCATCTGCGAGGGCGTCGCCTCGCCGGACATCATCTGATCGAACGCGGTGGCCGCCTCCTCGCGGCTGAGCGCGGCGCCGGTCGCGACTTTGCCGATAAGCCCCTTGAATGTGTCGGTCACGGCACCCCCCTCAATTGACCCGCGCCCGCGTTCTCTGCGTTTTTTGTGCTTCTGCGCGGTTTGCGAAATTTTCGCGAGCGCCTCGCGGCGTCCGGTCGCCGCATTCCAGGCCGCGGCGATGTCGAGAAAGTTCTTCAACATCAGGTGGCCGTGCTCCGACGCGATGCTTTCCGGATGAAACTGCACGCCGTGCACCGGCAACCGCGGATGCGCCAGTCCCATGATCAGCCATCCTCGGTGTCCGCCGTCACCGTGAGTTCGCCCGGCAGATCTCCTGCGCTCGACCACCAGCGAATGATAGCGCGTCGCTTGAAACGGCGCATTGATGCCGCGAAAAATTCCTTCGCCTCGATGGCGGATCTCGGACAGTTTGCCGTGCACCGGCGCCGGCGCGCGCACGACCTTGCCGCCGAACGCATCGCCGATCGCCTGGTGGCCGAGACAGACGCCGAGGATCGGAATTTTGCGCGGAGGCCTCGCGCGATCAAATCGAGGCAGATGCCGGCCTCCTTGGGCGTGCACGGGCCGGGCGAGAGCACGATGGCGTCGGGATCGGCGGCGATGACCGCGGCGCTCGTCACCTTGTCGTTGCGGTGCACCTCGACCTCGGCGCCCAGTTCACCCAGATAGTGCACCAGGTTGAAGGTGAAACTGTCATAATTGTCGATAAGCACGATCATAGCGATCCACCGCGTATCTGGCGCTCTTAGACGCGGGCAGGGGGAGGGTCAAGGCGGCTGGCAAGTGGCCAAAATGCCGATCGCCGGGCTAGAGTAGCTGCTCCGCCTCCAACAGGTGGAATGGCCTGTACGCTCGCGCACGAAATCACGGAGGCGGCAGCATGATCAGCCATCGATTTTCTGCTTTGGCAATGCTTGCGGCCTTGGCGTTTTTTGCTCTCTCGATGGCCGCATCGGCGCAAGACTATCCCGCGCGGCCGATCCGCCTCATTGTGCCATATCCGCCCGGCGGCCCGACCGACGTTGTAGCTCGCATCCTGGCGGGCACTCTGTCCGGAAAGCTTAAGCAAAGCGTCGTCGTGGAAAATCGGCCGGGCGGCGCGGCCGGTACCGTTGGCGGCCGGGTCGTCGCCAGCGCCGATCCCGATGGCTACACGCTTCTCGTCTCCCAAGCCGGGTCGCTGACCATCGCACCGTCGCTCTACAAGCTCGATTACGACCCACTGAAAGCCTTCGCGCCAATCGGCATCGTCGCCCAGAGCCCGGAAATCCTCACCGTCAATCCATCGGTTCCGGTCGCCTCGTTCGCCGATTTTCTTGCCTACGCAAAGAGCAATCCTGGCAAGCTCAATTTCGGCACGCCGGGTACCGGCACCCTGCCGCAACTGTTGGGCGCGCAATTGCAGCTCGCCGCCAACATCAAGCTCATCGATGTGCCCTATCGGGGCGCGGCGCCGGCGGTCGTCGATCTGCTGGCGGGGCGAATGCAGATGATGATCGACAGCACCTCCGTGCTGCTTCCTCACATCGAAGCCGGCAAATTGCGTGCGCTCGCGGTTACCAGCGACCGACACGTCGCTCAGCTTCCGAATATCCTCACCTTCAGCGAGGCCGGTTATCCGCAGCTGACTGCGAGCCTGTGGACCGGCCTGTTGGCCCCAGCCGGAACGCCGGCGCCGATCATCCGGCAGCTTAATGCGGCGCTCAATGATAGTCTGCGGGCCCCCGAAGTGCTGAAAGCCTACGAAAAGCTCGATATCGAAACAAAAATCGTCACGCCGGCCGAATTGACGGCATTCATGACGGGGGAAACGCGCAAGTGGGCGCAAATCATCGCGCGGGCCGGCATTAAGGCCCAATAGGGCAGGCTTAGCGCGACGCCAGGACCGGGCTTGCGACCGGCTGCGGCAGGCGATCGGTTGAAACGATGCGCACCTGACGTGCCTCGCCGAACGGATATTTTGCGTCCCGCAGGCACGCGGCCTCGAAATACGGCCATTCGTGATGTGAGCATGCCGTGCCGAGCGGCCGCGCATCGACCCGGTCGCCCTTGGCGCCAAGGGTAGGCGCGCTGGCGTGCACTTGCTGCGACAGACTAGGCACTGCAACCAGGCAAGCCGCACCGATAGCCGCGCCGACGATGGCGTAAGTTATTTTGAGCATAACACCGACCCCCTGTTTCGCCGTCGCCGGCGATTTCCTGTTCATTTGTCGCGCGCGCTCCGTTTTCGGTTCGCGCTTGACCGATAAAATCTCTGCTTCGCATGCCGGTCCGGCGTCTTGCGATAAGCCGTTGGCGAATCTCTGGAATTCCACTGCTCACAACGACAACGCGCAATTGGCCGCTGGGTTCCGTTGGCATACCGAAGCAGATTGGGACGCACACCGCGCCTTGCGGTAGGGCCGGACGCAAGCTAGACCGCCGCCATGCCGCGCATTGCGCTTTTTGCCGGATCGTTCGATCCCATCACGCTTGGCCATCTCGACGTCGTGCGCACTGCCGTGCGTCTGGTCGACCGGTTGGTGCTCGCGATCGGCGTGCATCCTGGCAAGACGCCGCTGTTCTCCGCCGACGAGCGGCTCAAAATGTTGGAGGAGATCTGCGCCCCAATCGGCCGTGCGGCCGGCTGCGAAATCGCCTGCACGACTTTTGCAGGCTTGGTCGTTGCCGCCGCCATGCAGGCGGAAGCGACGGTGCTCATTCGCGGCGTGCGCGATGCCACCGATTTCGATTACGAGATGCAGATGGCCGGCATGAACGCCGCCATGGCGCCCAAACTACAGACAGTGTTTGTGCCGGCTTCTCCGGCAGTCCGCCCGATCACCGCCACGTTGGTGCGCCAGATTGCCGGCATGGGCGGCGACGTTTCAAGCTTCGTGCCGGCGCCGGTAGCCGCACGGCTGAAACAGAAATTCGCGACAGCCTGAAATACCACAAACCCTTTCAAGCCTCATCCGGGAGATGACATGATCCGCTTCGTTGCCTTTCTGTTGGCACTCGTCATTACGGCGCCCGCCTTCGCTCAGGGCCTCGGCAACCCTGCGGCGCTCAACGCCCAGGCGCCGGCGATCTACAAGGCGAAATTCGACACCAGCAAGGGTCCCTTCGTCCTCGAAGTTCATCGCGACTGGGCGCCAAACGGCGCCGACCGCTTCTACAACCTGGTCAAGAACGGCTTCTACGACAACGCCCGTTTCTTCCGCGTCATCTCCGGCTTCATGGTGCAATTCGGCATCAACGGCGATCCGAAAATCTCGTCGGTATGGCACGACGCCAACATCCCGGACGATCCGGTCCGGCAGGGCAATCAGCGCGGGTTCATCACCTTTGCCACCGCCGGTCCCAACACGCGCACGACCCAGGTCTTCATCAATTACGCCGACAATCGCGCCCTCGACCGCCAAGGATTTTCGCCCTTCGGTCGAGTCGATCTCGGGCATGAACGTCGTTGACGCGCTGTACGCGGGCTACGGCGAGGGCGCGCCGCAAGGGCTTGGACCCGATCAGGGACGCGTCCAAAAGCAGGGTAATGCCTATCTGGTAAGAAATTTCCCCAAGCTCGACTACATCAAGAAGGCGGCGATCACACCTTAAGTTCGACCAACGAGCACAACAGGAACTAAACATGGCTGATGACAAAAGCGTTGCGGGACCGCTTCCCCCGGCGCCGATCCGGACAATACGCTGATCCTCGAGACCACGCCCGGCGTGATCTTCATCGAGCTCGATGCCGACGTCGCACCGAAACATGCCGAGCGGCTGAAGCAACTGGCGCGCGAAGGTTTTTACGATGACGTGCCGTTCCATCGCGTCATCGAGGGCTTCATGGCCCAGACCGGCGACGGTCAGCACGGCAATGGCACCGGCGGTTCGTCACATCCGGATCTCAAGGCCGAGTTTTCCGATGTGCCGTTCGAACGCGGAACAGTCGGCATGGCGCGCCAGGGCGGCAATAACCATTCGGCGAACAGTCAGTTTTTCATCATGTTCGAGGAAGGCTCGTTCCTCAACGGGCAATACACCGTTATCGGCGAGGTGGTCGCCGGCATGGACGTAGTCGACAAGCTTAAGCGCGGCGAGCCTCCTGCCAGTCCCGATCGCATTATCCGCATGCAGGTTGCGGCCGACGCGAAGTCCTAGGGCGTCCATGGCTGTCCGCGGCAGGACGATCGCCGCCGTCGGCGCCATCTGTCTTGCCGTTCTTGTTGCATCAAGCGGCGCGTGGGCGCAGCTGCGTCTGCCACCGGCGCAGGCGCCTTGCAGCGTGCTCAGCGGCCATCCCTGCCATCCCGCGTTTTGCAGTGTTTTCCATCGCGGCCCGTGCTTTCCCGAATATATGCCGCCGCTCGGCGGGGATTTGCGAATGACCATCGTCTCCACCGACTGAGCGGCACGGCGGGCGAGCTTGGCGGCGATGCTGGCACAGGAGCCGGCCACGTTGCAGCCGCGAACGAGCGCGGGGTCGATTCGATCAGGGCGATGTTCGACGCGTTGCGCGCCTGCTGGGTGCCGCCGCCGAAGGACAAGGCGCGCCACGGCATGGAATATACCGTGCGCTTTGCCTTCAAGCGCGATGGCGAACTCATTGCCCCGCCGCGGCGGACCTATTCGAGCCACGATGCGCCCGTGGACATTCGCGATATCTATGGCGAGGCCGTGGATGCGGCGCTTAAGCGCTGCACGCCGCTGCATTTCAGCAAGGGGATGGGCGGGGCGATCGCCGGCCGCCCGATCGCCATTCGCTTCGTCGACGATCGTGCGGTCGACAGCGCCAAGACGCGGCAATGAATGCCAGCGCGCGTTTCCATCCTGGGCGCCGCTGCCTCAAAGGTGGGGCTTGATCTGATCGAGCACCTGCGCAGGCGTAATGCGCCGCATGCCGCCGGGAGACGGGCCGCCGTCCGGCACGATCGGGTGGATGAACTTGGAATAGGTGAGCACCGGTGTAGCGCCGAACATGGCGTAGGCCTCGGTCCCGGTGGCCGCCGCGAGATTCATCGGACCGGAATCGGTGCCGACGAACAAATCGGCATGCTGCAACAGCGCCGCCGCCTCGGCGAGTTTGAGGCCGCAAGCATTGATTGCACGCGCTCCGGCGCTGGCCGCGATCAGATTTTGCGCGCGCGGCATGTTTTCGATTCCTGCGATCAAGAACACCGTCCCAGTGGTAAGCCGGCGCAAGGCGGGCAGAAATTCCGCCCAATGCGCGAGCGGCCAGTCCTTGTCGGGATGCGATCCGCCAAGCCCGATCGCGATCCAGGGCCGCGCACAGTCGCCGAATTTCGCCGCAACCGCCGCAAGCGTTGAAACATCCAAATGCAGATCCGGCTCGAGCGAAGGCAGCGGCACGTGCATGTCAGCCAACAGCGTCACCAGCCAGTCGATGGGAAAGTCGTGGAAATGACTGTGGGCGATGCCGCGATTGGTGATGAACAAGCGTTGCGCCGTGAGGCCGACGCCGATGCGCGCGGGGATGCCTGCCAAGAACGCGGCCAAAGCCGGGCGGATGGTGCGGTCGAGAATCCACACGGTGCGGAAACGGCGTCGCCGCAGCAGCGCGGCGAGCCGGATCAGGTTGAGACCGCGGCGCAATTCGGAGCCAGCGTGCTCGAAATAGACGGTCTCGGCGACGCAAGGCTCCGCCGCCAGCAACTCGCGCGCGCCGCTCGACGGCGGAGCGAGAAACGTAACCCGGCCGCCGGGTGAGACCGCGGCGATGGCGCGCATAAACGGCAGGTGCCACATGACGTCGCCGATGCCGCGTTTTGCTTGAATGACCGCGCTTGGGGTCACGTTGCTCGCCACGGAAAACTGAGGGTGAGTTCTATTAGGGCAGGACGCCGCAAAGTGGAACCACGCCCTTAGCGGGCGCGCACGGCATTCGGCACTGGCACGGAATCTGGGCGGCCGGGGTCCGGCGCTTCACTGCCGCCGACAATGACCTTTGAATCTGGCGGCTCACTGCATTGCGGAAACGGCGTGCCGGCAGCAGAACCTGCCAAAGCCGCTTGAGGTCGCAGTCGGGATTGCAGGGACGGCCCGCCATGGCGCAAATATGAGCGCAATCCACGCGCCGCGCCAGTGGCGATCGGCGCCCAACGGCGATAACCATGCGCACGGACCTGTTCGATTTTTCGTTACCCGAGGACCGCATCGCGTTGCGGCCTGTGTCGCCGCGCGATAGTGCGCGGCTCTTGGTGGTGCGCCCGGGCGATCTGCCCGGGCTCGAAGACCGCACTATCCGCGATCTGCCGGATCTGCTGCGGCAAGGCGATGCGCTCGTCGTCAACGACACAAAAGTCTTGCCGGCGAGCCTGCACGGCCGCCGACTTCCGCGTACGGAGAGTGGCGGTCACGAGCCGCCGATCGCGGCGACGCTGATCAAGCGGCTCGACGGCTCGCGCTGGAACGCCCTGGTACGGCCGGGAAAGCACCTTGCGGTCGGCGATGTCGTGCGCTTCGGCGCTGAAGGCCGCGTCTGCTTTCTCGGTCAACTCGACGCCACGGTCGAGGCCAAAGGGCAGGGCGGCGAGACGACGCTCGCCTTTGCGTTTACCGGCGCGGTGCTCGACCAGGCGCTGGAGGAACGCGGCGAAATGCCGTTGCCGCCCTATATCGCCGAGCCGCCGCTCGCCGTCGACGAGGCCGACCGCACCGACTACCAGACCATGTTCGCGCACGAACAGGGATCGGTCGCCGCGCCGACCGCGGGACTGCATTTTACGCAAGAGCTGGTATGCGGCTCTGTGCGCGCGCGGCGTCGATCTGCGCCGCGTGACGCTGCATGTCGGGCCGGGCACCTTCCTGCCGGTCAAAGCCGACGACAGTACGGGCCACCACATGCATGCGGAATGGGGCAGCGTGTCGCGCGGAGACGGCGGCAGCGCTCAATGCCACGCGACGCGCCGGCGGACGCATCGTCGCGGTCGGTTCCACATCGCTGCGGCTTCTCGAAAGCGCGGCCGCTGAGGACGGCACGATCGGCAAATTTTCCGGAGAGACGGCGTTGTTCATCACGCCCGGCTACCGCTTCCGCGCGGTCGATGTCATGCTCACCAATTTCCACCTGCCGCGCTCGACGCTGTTCATGCTGGTCTCCGCCTTCAGCGGCCTCGACGTCATGCAGCGCGCCTACGCGCACGCGATCGAAGCCGGCTATCGGTTCTATTCCTACGGCGACGCTTGTTTGTTGTTCCGCGGCGCTTGAGCTGCTCACCGCGCTTCGCCAGCGAACGCCTGTCGCAGCGCTGTCAGCCGGTCGAGCACGGCTTGCGGCAACGGGCCTTTTTCCACCGCGGCGAGCGCATCCTCGAATTGCTGCGGCGTCGCCATGCCGACCAGGATGGTGCCGATTGCGGGATGCGAAAGCGCAAAGCGCGTCGCGGCTTCGGTCAGGCTTGCGGCATACCCTTCGTCCAACCAGCGGCAAGAGGCGGCGGGCGCGCACGATGTCGGCGTCGTAACTCAACGCCGAGCCGATCGGCGCGGGCGGCGGGCTGGCGATCGGATGCCGCTCGGCCGAACCCGACAGCGCGCCGCCGGCAAGGACACGAATGCCGATAACGCCGACGCCGGCCGTCCGCGTATGATCGAACAATCCGCCGTAATCCTGCGCCGGATAATGCGGCGGCAGCGCGATGGCAGCGGACGGATTGAGCATATTGTAGACGACCTGAGCGCTGGCGAAGGCGCGCGCAGTCGATCGCCTGATGCAGCGCCGCCGTGTCGCCGACCGCGGTAAGCCCGAGGAAACGCGATCTTGCCTTGCGCGCGCAGCCGCTCGAATGCCGGCACGACGTCGTCGAGCACCTGCGCGGCGCTGAGCGCCTCGCCGCCGCCGGTCTCGGTGACGGCGTTGTGCAGGTGGAGAATATCGACGCGATCGAGGCGCAGGCGCACCAGGCTGCCTTCGAGCGATTTCGTCACCGCCTCGGCGATACCGCCGAAATCGGCGTGCTGGCAGCCTTACCTTGGTGCCGACGGCCACGTTCGCGGCTTGAGCTTTTGCAGCACGCGGCCGAGATTCTTTTCCGACTCGCCGTTGCCGTACTGGACCGCGGTGTCGAAGTAGTTCACGCCCGCGGCGAGCGCGCGGGCGATGGTGCGTTCCTGGTCGAGCGGATCGCCGCGCACCATCAGTCCGCCGACCGCGCCGCAGCCGAATCCCAGCACCGAGAGCCGCATCCCGGTGCGGCCGAACACCCTCGTTTCCATCGCCGTTCCTCCGCCAGTGCGATTCTGCGCGCACGATCATAGCGTATTCCGCTGTTTGATCTTGTCGACACGGCAGCTTCATTCGGCCTGAATACGCCCACGGCGTGGTGCTCAATTTCACGTCCTATCCTGGCACGATGGACTTGATGGCATTTTCGTTCCGCCTCATCGCCACCGACGGCGCCGCGCGCGCGGGAGAAATGACGACTGCGCACGGGCTCGTGCATACGCCGTGCTTCATGCCGGTCGGCACGCAAGCCGCCGTCAAGGGCGTGCATCACGACGACGTCCGCGCGGCTGGCACCGAACTGCTCCTCGCCAACACCTATCATCTGATGTTGCGCCCCGGCGCCGAACGCGTCGCGCGCTCGGCGGACTGCACAATTTCATGCGCTGGCCCTATCCGATCCTCACCGATTCCGGCGGCTTTCAGGTGATGTCGCTTTCGGCTTTGCGCAAAGTGGCGGAGGAGGGGGTCACCTTCCGCTCCCATCTCGACGGCGCCATGGTGGAACTCAGTCCCGAGCGCGCCACCGCAGGTGCAAATACTGCTCGGCAGCGACATCGCCATGCAGCTTGACGAGTGCGTGCGGCTGCCGGCCGAACGGTCCGAGATCGAGCGGGCGATGCGGCTGTCGCTGCGCTGGGCCGAGCGCTGCAAGCGCGCCTTCGAACGCGCTCTACCGGATCGCGCGCTGTTCGGCATCGTGCAGGGCGGCGACGACGAAAGGCTGCGCGCGCAAAGCGCGCGCGCGCTCGTCGATATCGGCTTCGACGGCTATGCCATCGGCGGGCTCGCGGTCGGCGAGTCGCAGGAGGTGATGCTCGAAGTCGTCGCGACACACCGCCGCCGATGCTGCCGGCCGAGCGGCCGCATTATCTGATGGGCGTCGGCACGCCGGCCGACATTCTCGCCGCCATCGGGCGCGGCATCGACATGTTCGATTGCGTGTTGCCGACGCGCAATGGCCGCCACGGCCTCGCCTTTACCCGGTTCGGCCCGATCAACATCAAGAATGCCCAGCACGCCGACGACCAGCGGCCGCTCGACGCCGAAAGCCGCTGCCCGGCGGCGCGCGAATTTTCCCGCGCCTACCTGCATCACCTGTTCCGCAGCGGCGAGGCGCTCGGCGGCACGCTGCTTTCGCTGATCAACCTCTACTACTACCAGGACCTGGTGGCGGGCGCGCGGGCCGCCATTGCGGCTGGGCGCTATGCCGATTATGCGGCGCAGATCAAGAGCAATGGCAGGGCAAAGGCACGATATCAGCGAGCCATAATGCTCGTATATTCCCAAACAATGGCAACATGGGGCATGATGCTGGCGCTCTCTGGAGGATATCCATGCGACAACCGGGATTGATCGTGGCGCCGCTGACGCCGTTTACCGCGGACCTGAAAGTCGACGAGCGCAGGCTTGCGCCGGCAGATCGATTATGTGGTGCGCGACTGCGCCCCCACCATGGTGGTCGCCGCCGGCGTGGAGACGCAGGAATACACCTATCTGAGCTTCGAAGCCCGCAAGGCGCTGATCCGCTCGACCGTCGAATGCGTCGATCGCCGCGTCCCGGTCATGGTCGGCATTACGCATCCGTCGTTTCGCACGGCGATCGAACTTGCGCACGAGGCGGAGAAGCTCGGCGCCGCCGCGCTGCAGCTGTTGGCGCCGTTGCGCCCCTTTGCCGGCGCGCCGACGCGAGCCGACCTGGTCGGCTATTTCGATAAAATCTCGCGCGAAACCAGCCTGCCGCTGACGCTCTATCTCAATCCCGGCCCTGGCGCCGAGGTCTCCATCCCCGACACGATCGCGCATCGCCAAGTTGCCGCGCGTGCAATTTATCAAGGAAAGCTCGCGCGATCTGGCGCGCGTGTCGCGGCTGATCGTCGAGATCGACCGCGCCGGTCACGCGCAATATTTCACCACCATGCAGATGCTGCTTGCGAGCATCGAACTCGGCGGCGCGGGCGCCACCATGCCCGCCGCCGGCGGCGGAAATCGCCCGCTACATCATCGAGGCCTTCGTCGCCGGCGATTATCAACGCGCGGCGCAATTGCAGCTTCAATTCGCGCCTGTTCCCGGGCAAGTGGATGCACTATGGCCTCGCGCCGACCATGAAGGCTGCGATGAACCTGATCGGCGTTCCGGTCGGCGATCCTTATCCGCCTTATGCGCCGATTGCCGGCGACGACTTGGCGGCGCTGGCGGCTTACCTGAAAAAGCACGGCGCTCGCGCCGCGCGTTGCTGCGGCTGCCGCGGCCTGACGCCGACCGTCGCGCGGCGGCAAGCCGCGCGTGCGCGTGGCCTTCAGAAAAGATTACCCGCCGGCGCGCGTGCGCGGGACCGGCGGGTCACTCGCTTTCGCGCCGGTACAAACGCTATCGAACCAGCGCGGATTTAGGCTGCTTATGACTTCGCGAGCTGGCCGCGGATCTCACCGCCCGGATTGGCGGCGGTGTGAACGTTGATGTAGCACTGGCCGTTCATCAGGTCGGAGGCTTGCGCGGCGGTCAGCGTCGCCGAACCGCTCAACGGAGAGGCGGCCGGCTTGCCCTTTTCCGAGAGCCAGACCATCACGCCGGCGTTCTTGCCGGCCGGCGCGGGGCCGTGAATGTGAGCCGCGGTGGCCGCCCCGGTCAGGCCGGAGAACGTGACGTTCCAGGTTATCTTATTGGTTGCGGAATCGAGGGTCACCGTTCGCCGATCCGGTGCCGGCGGTCGTGTTCGGCGGCACTTCGCTCGATCCTTTCAGATCGGCCTTAAAGGTCGTGGTTGCGGCTTGGCTGCGTGACGTGAATCGCCAACAGCGCGGCGCCGGCGCCGCCAAGGCAATAGCCCAGGATCGATCGACGAGCGAAAGTTTGACGCATGTGGGGGTCCTCCCTGTGAACAGTCGCAATGATGGCACAAACACCGGGCCGGTTGCGGTTATTGCATGCAGGCTGTTGCCAACGCGGCTATCAGCGTAGCAAGCCGCCCGCAGTCATTCATTATACGCGCGTCAAATGTTTTCCCCAAACGCCAACAAGTCGCGCCATCCGATGGACCGATCCGATCTCACGCCTGGCGCGGCAAAACGCTGATCGAGGTCACGAACGCGTTGCCGCAATCGTCGCAGGACCAAGTGTGGCGGATACGGCCGTCGGGATTGAACGCCGATTGCTCGGCGACGAGCAGTACCGAACCGCAGCGAGGGCATTTCGGCCGGCTCAGGTCTGCGTTCGACGAAGCTTGGCACGCGGTCTGGACGTCCATCGTCGATCCTCCTCGACGGCTAGCCCTCACGCGCCCGACTTGGCGCATCGTGCCCGCGCTCTGTGGCGCGGTCGACGACGCCTTGGTGAAGGTCTGATGGCTTGAGCGCGAACGATGTGGAGCGTGAGCCGCTGCCGTAAGCGCTTATTGGCTGGGGGGCCGGAGGTTCCACCGGCTCGCAATTTGTCCGGCCGGAAAGCAGGCAATCCTCCAGCTTGCCGTTGGCGTAGAGTTCATGCGCCAACACCCATCCGATTACGAATAGGAATACGACGATTCCGAGCGCGATCATTGAGCGCTGCCGGCTGCCATTCTGGCTGTCATGGTCGGTCATACGATTTCTTTCGAATTCTGCAGCGCTTTGCCTCAGGTTGTTGATTATATTGGTGAGCCCGCAGGGACTTGAACCCTGGACCCCGTGATTAAAAGTCACGTGCTCTACCGACTGAGCTACGGGCTCACTGGAAACTTGCTTCCTTCCGGCCGGAAGGAACCGCCGCACGGGAGGCTCCTCGTATCAGATGAAGCCCGCGCCAGGCAACGAGGCAATGCCGTCTCGCTGGCGCGTATGTGGGAGGCGCGCGCGGTCCGTTCAATCGTATTCCGATCGCTCGCGCTCAATCGGCCGGCCTGCCGCAGAGCTTGGTCGCAAGGCTTGCCGCGCTTTGCTAGAGCTAGGCCACCGCCGGGATGATCTGGTCAGCGAGGAGCCATCCATGCCCATCGTCAATCGCGTTGCCGACCTGCATGCCGAAATCACCGCTTGGCGGCAGGACATCCATGCCCACCCGGAACTGCGCTACGACGTGCACCGGACGGCGCGCTCTGGTGGCCGAGAAGCTCAAGAGTTTCGGCTGCGATGAAGTCGTTCCCGGCATCGGCCAGACCGGCGTCGTCGGCGTCATCCGCGGCGCAAGGCGGGCAAGGTCGTTGGGTTGCGCGCCGACATGGACGCGCTGCCGCTCGAAGAGGAGACCGGGCTGCCCTACCAATCGACCATTCCCGGCAAGATGCACGCCTGCGGCCATGACGGCCACACCGCGATGCTGCTCGGCGCCGCCAAGTATCTGGCCGAAACCCGCAATTTCGCCGGCACCGCCGTGGTCATCTTCCAGCCGGCCGAGGAGGGCGGCGCCGGCGCCCTGGCCATGGTCAAGGACGGGCTGATCTCGCGCTTCGGCATCCAGGAAGTCTATGGGATGCACAATTACCCGGGCCTGCCGGTCGGCGCAATTCGCTATCCGGCCCGGGCCGATGATGGCCTCGGCCGACCACATCACCATCGAGCTCGAAGGCAAGGGCGGCCACGCGGCGCGGCCGCATTTGTCGATCGACACCATCCTGGTCGGGGCGCAGATCGTCAATCAGCTGCAATCGATTGTCGCGCGCAACGTCGATCCGCTTGAAGCCGCGGTGGTGTCGATCTGCATGTTCCAGGCCGGCCACACCGACAACGTCATCCCGCAGCATGCGCATTTGCGCGGCACGGCGCGCGCCTTTAACATGACGAGGTGCGCGATATTTTGCACAAGCGCGTGCCGAAGTGGTCGAAGGCACGGCGCGGCTCTATGGCGCCAACGCCAAGATGACCTATACGAACGGCTATCCGGTGCTGGTCAACCATCAGCGGCAGACGGAATTTGCCGCCTCGCGTCGCGCGCGAATCGCCGGAAAGGACAAAGTCGACGCTGGAATTGTCCGCCGCTGCATGGGCGCCGAAGACTTTGCCTTCATGCTCAACGAGCGGCCGGGCGCCTTCATCTTGTCGGCAACGGCGACAGCGCCGGGCTGCATCACCCGGCTTACAATTTCAACGACGAGGCTATTCCCGTCGGCACGTCCTACTGGGTGCGGCTCGCCGAAACGGCGCTGCCGGATTATTTCACCATGTTCTGACGCAGCGCCGAGATCTACTGCGCCGCCTCGATGCTGTTTTCCGCCGGCAGTTTCTGCGGTTCGGCAATGACCTTCGGCTGCGGCACCAGCACGGCCGCCTTGACGGCGATGCCGCGCCAAAAGGCGAAGGAGTTAAAGCGCGTGCCTTCGATGACGGCGATGGCCACGGCCGCGAGGAACGGGAGGCTCTGCACCACGAGCACCGCGGCGAAGATATCGATCTCGCGCACCTGCTTGTAATTGGTGACGACGAGCGTCACCGACGCCGGCCAGCAACAGCCCGGCGATGACGGCCTCCCAGAATGCCGCGAAAGTCCGGCCCCTTGCGGGTGGCGCCGCCCTTGGCGGTGCGCAGGAACGGCAGACGATCCTTGACCAGTGCCGATCGCCACGGCGCGCGCGACCGTCCACTGCACCGACATGGCCGCGCAAACCGCGCCGAGCATCTCCGCCGGCGAGCCCGCACGCGCAGGCGGTAGAGCGCCACGAAATGGCCGACCGAGACCGCGAACGCGGCGAGAATCGGCAGCGTGAGGATGCGGTCGGGCACCGCGATATCGGCAAACGCCACGAACGGCACCCAGAGAATATTAAGGAGTGCGACGGCGACGCCGATGCTCTCGGCGCCGAGCCAGTTGAGCCAGCCGAGGCCGTATTCGCGCTTCTGCTCGCGGGACAGACCGCTCACTCCGGGCAGCAGCCGCCGCCAGTGCTTGCGCAAGATCTGCAAGCCGCCGAACGCCCAGCGGTGGCGCTGGCGCTTGTAGGCGTCGAAGGTGTCGGGCAGCAGCCCATAGCCGTAGCGGCGGTTGGTGTAGTGGGCGACCCAGCCCTGTTCGAGCAGGGTAAGACCGAGATCGGCATCCTCGACGATGGTGTCGCTCGACCAGCCGCCGGCGGCTTCGAGCGCCGCGCGGCGAATGAGGCACATCGTGCCGTGCACGATGATGGCGTTGAACTCGTTCCGCTGCACCATGCCGATGTCGAAGAAGCCGGCATATTCGGCGTTCATCGCGCGATGCATCGAGCGAGCGGTCGCCGTCGCGGTGGTCCTGCGGCGACTGCACGAGGCCGACGCCCTTGTCGGCGAACAGCGGCACCAGATCCTTAAGCCAGTCCGGCTTCGACGACGTAGTCGGCGTCGATGACGCCGATGATTTCGGCGTCCGCCGCCGTGTTCGCCAGCGCCAGCCGCAACGCGCCCGCCTTGTAGCCCTTCAGATCGTCGACCCTGATGAACTTGAAGCGCTCGCCGAGCGCGCGGCAATGCTCCTCGACCGGCCGCCAGAGCGCCGGATCGGGCGTGTTGTTGATCACCAGCACGCATTCGAGATTGGGATAGTCGAGCCGCGGCCACGCTATCGAGCGTGGCTTTGAGCATTTCCGGCGGCTCGCAGCAGGCCGGAATGTGGATCGACACCTTGGGCGCATAGACCTCCGGCACGAGCGGCGGCGAAGAGCCAAGCCGGCGCGGCGGCCGGCCGAAGGCGATGGCCGCGATTTCGTCCATGCGCGCGAGCGCAATCGCGACCAGCGGCACCAGCAGCACGACGCCGAGAGCGAGCGCAAAGGCGGAGCCGGGGACAAAATAATGGCCCTTCCAGAAATCGAACGACGGCCGCGAACCAGGCGCCGGCGAGATTGGCGGAGACGCGCAAGCAGAAGCGCCTGCGTGACCGTAGCGCCGCCATCGCCAGGATCGGCAGCGAGAGCAACAGGCCGAGCAGCACCGCGAGGCTTGCGCGCTTGACATAATCGGGATCGCTGATCGGCCCGGTCCAGGAAAACTTGGCCTCGCGCGCGGCGTTGAAAATGCCCCAATAGGGACCGACGCCGCCCTCGGCCGTCTTCCACGGCTGATCGATCGCCTCGACGATGTTGTAGTCGATGCCGTAGGCCTCGGCGGCGGAGACGAAATCGCGCAGCACCATGGCCTGTTCGATGCGGCCCGGATTGGCGCCTTGGAAATTGTAACCGGCGCTCGGCCAGCCGAACTCGGCGATCACGATCCGCTTGCCGGGCAGCGCGCGGCGCAGCTTGTCGTAGAATTCAACCGTGTAATCGGCCGCCTGGGAGGCGGGGATGCCGTTCCAGTAGGGCAGCACGTGCGCGGCGACGAAATCGACCGCCGAGGCAAGCTCGGGATGTTCGCAGCCAGACCGAGCCGATTTCGCCGGTGGTGACCGGGACCGGGCTCGATTGCTTGACCTGTTTGATGAGCGCGATCAGCTGGTCGATGGTCAGCTCGCCGCGATAGATCGTCTCGTTGCCGACGACGATGGCGTCGACATTGCTGTTGTGGCGCGCCAGTTCGATGGCCGAGCGGATTTCCCGCTCGTTGCGCGCCTTGTCCTTGCTGATCCAGGCGCCGACCGTGACTTTGAGGCCGAACTCGGCGGCGATCGGCGGAATAAGCTCGGCGCCGCCGGTCGATGAATAGGTGCGGATGGCGCGCGTATAGGGCGCAATCGCCTTGAGATCGGCGCGGATCTGCGCGGCGGTCGGCCGCGCGCCGCTGATCGGGATTCTCGGAACTCGGCGAACGGTGCGTAGGAAACGCTGGCGAGCTGACCCTTGAATATCGGGAGCCGTTGCTTGCGTTCGCAGAGAAAGCCCACAGGCCGGCATGCACGCACATCACGAGCGCGAGCACGGCAGCGACGGTGCGCATCGAAGTTCAACCACGCGGGGCGAAAAGACACGGGCCCGAACCTGTCCCCAAGGTTCGACGTTGGTCGTAAGGAGGGTAAGGCCACCTTGCGAGCGGCGTGACAATAAGTAGCGCCGAGCGCATGGCAAATTCAAGACAACGTAGAGAATTTTGAAACTATTTGATGCGACGCCGCGGCGCTTTTTTGCCGTCGTCCGGCTAATGGCTGCTGCTGTGGGGCTCGGCGCCGCGGCGGATGCCGCCGGAGGCGGCGGAGCCGGCTGCGGTCGGATTGATCCAGCACGCTTCGACCCGGCCGTTGAGGCTATCGGGCGCCTTCGGATCGATGCTGCTCGGCGTGCAGAATCAGGCAGCGGAACGCCGCCTGGACGTGGCCGGCCGGGCAGCCGAAACGGTCGTAGAGATCGAGGTGGCGGAAGGCGGTCTCGAGGTCGTCGCGCCAGAGCAGACTGACCACCCGGCGGCCAAGCCAGACGCATTCGGGATTGCCGGCAGGGCCGGCGACCTGATGCTGGATTTCCGTGTACTCGTCGACGGGCTGCGCCGGCTGCGGTCCGGGCGCGGGCTTTCTTGTCGGCGGCTTTGGGGTCGGCGCTTTGCGCGTGAGCCGGATAGGTCGAGCGGAGCCAGCGGGGCCGCAAGAATAAAGATAGCGGCGCACAATCCGCCGGCGACGCTAAGCACACGATGGAGCATGGTTCGTCTTGGTTTGGGCCGTTCCAGCCGATTTGAGACGTTACGCAGCGACGTTTCTTGGCCGCCAAATTAAGCCGCCATTGCGGCAGCCGTCTCTCGGCAGGCCGAGACGACCACAACCCAACTCGGTCGATTTGTCCAGCGCGCATCGCGGCGCAGCCGCGCGCCATTCGCGCTCAAGCTTGGCACGAAGCGCAGTCAAGGTTAATGCGAGAGACGTGATTCGTTCGGCACGACGCAAAGCTTTCGCTTCCGCGCTCGCGCTGTTTGCGCTCACGGCGCTCGCGATCGGCATCGTGTGGTGGTGGCTTGGCACGCCGGTGCGGCTGCCGCCGTCGCCGCTTGCCGCCGGGCAGAAGCTCTATTGCGTGTCCTACGCGCCGTTTCGCGACGGACAGGATCCGCTGGTCGAAGCGACCCATGTGGAGCCCGCGCAGATCGATGCCGATCTCGCGCTGCTGTCGAAATACACCGATTGCGTACGCACCTACTCGGTCGCCAACGGGCTCGATAAGATCGCCGGGATCGCCCAGCGCCATGGGCTGAAAGTCCTGCAGGGACTGTGGCTTTCCAGCGACGCGGAGAAAAATCGCCAGCAAATCGCGACCGTCGATCGCGCTCGGCAAAGAATTTCCCGACACCATCCGCGCCATCGTCGTCGGCAATGAAGTGCTGCTGCGCGGCGAAATGTCGGCGACCGACCTGATGGCGACCATCCGCGAGGTCAAGGCGCAGGTGCCCGAGCCCGTCACCTACGCGGACGTGTGGGAATACTGGCTGCGCTACCGCGACGTCGCCAACGCGGTCGATTTCGTCACCATTCACATTCTGCCGTACTGGGAGGATTTCCCGCTGCCGGCTGCGCTCGCGGCCGCGCATGTCGACGCCATCCGCAAGCGCGTCGCCGCCGCGATCCCGGACAAGGAGATCATGATCGGCGAGGTCGGCTGGCCGAGCGCCGGCCGCATGCGCGAAGGCGCGCTGCCTTCGCCGTCGAACCAGGCGCTGGTCATCGAAGAGACATTGGCGCTGGCGCAAGCGCGAGAATTTCCGCGTCAACGTCATCGAGGCGTTCGATCAGCCCTGGAAGCGCTGGCTCGAAGGATCGGTCGGCGGCCATTGGGGCATTTTCGATCGCAGGACCGGCGCGCCGAAATTCGATCTTGCCGGCGGCGCGGTGTCCGATCATCCGCGATGGCGGCTGCAGGCCTTGGCCGGCATCCTGCTTGCCGCCGCTGATGTTCGGCGGCGCCTTTGCCGCCGCGGCGGACGAAGCCGGCGCCGCGCCTTTTGTGGTGGAGGATCGCGGCGCTTTCGTTTCTTCCGGCCGTTCTGTTCGGCTGGACGATCGAGAGCGGTGCCGGTGGAGAGCTATCACGCGCGGGCGGCTGGCTGCGTTCGCTTGCCTTCGCGGCTGTCGCCGCCGCCGCGCCGATCGTGTGCGCCATGGCCGTCGCGCCGCGCAGCGGCCGCTGCCGACCTTCGCGGCGCTTCTTGGCCGCCGAGGCGAGCGCCGCGACGGTCTCGAGTATGGCGCTCGGCGCCGTCTTCATTGTGCTTGTTCTGCTCGCGGTAGAGGCGGCGCTCGGTCTTGTGCTTCGATCCGCGCTACCGCGATATCCCGTTTGCGCCGCTGTGCGCCGCCGGTCGTGCCGTTCCTGGTCTTGTTGCTCTCGACGCGACGGCCAGGCGGACCGCGCGCCATGGCCGAGCGGGCCGCCGCCGTCGTGCTGGCGGCGTCGGCGGTCTACATCGTGTTCAACGAAACCTTCGCCAATTGGCAGGCGGTCTGGTTCTGCGCCGGCCTGCTCGGCCTTGCCGTTCATTCTGGCGCTGGCGCGGGACGCGCCAGGCTGAGGATCAGCACGCCGACGGCCAGCGCCGAGAGATCGACGTTGTGCAGCACCAGGCCGAAGCCGGCCGCCGCCAGCGCGAGCCGCGACCAGCACGAGCGACGGCCGCATGCAGATTGAGGAGCGCCGCCGCCAGCGCCGCCGCGCCGAACACCTGGTGATTGAACAGCACGATCGCTGAGCCGATAGGTGCTGCACAGCCAAGTTTTCAGGCCGGCCTGACAGGCGAGCGCGACATTTGAATTCTCGATCGCCATGAAGCGCAGGTACATCGCCTCCCCGACGGCGAGAAAGCCGACGATCAGGAGCCAATTGGTCTGCCGGGCGGTCGGCAGAAAGAGCGGGCGGCGCATCGTTACGACCCCATCCTATCGTCGCACCGGCTAAGCGACCGCAGTCACTGCAGCGCGACGTGCTGGCGGTCGAACACCGTCGGCTGGCAGAACAGCCGGTAGGGCGCCAGCGCGGCGCACAGCTGCGCCGCCGCTGTCGGAACTGGCGAGCGGCCCGACCACCAGCCGCAATTCGACGCGGTTCGTCTGCGGAATCTCCCGCAGCACCACGGTCGGGGTCAGACCCGCGAAGAGTTGCCGTGGGCGGAGCGAATGCCGAGCCAGCGCGCGCGCAACACCTCGATCGAAAGCGCGCTGCCGATATCGACGCCGTACTCGGTCGCGCGCCGCTGCCGGCGTCGGTGCTTCGCCTGGCGACGGCGTCGCGGGCGATGATCGGCGGAGGCGATGGAAGCGGCGCGGCAAAGCCATTCGGGCCGGCGGAACCGCCGGGCTGACGATCGAGGCGATGACCGCGGGCGTGACCGGTTCGGGCTTGGCATCGGCGGGCCACGGGATTGGCCGTCTCCGCTTTGACGGCCTCGATCTGTCGGGTGACCGAACCGGTGATGTCGTCGATGTTGTGCTCGACGGCTGCGAGCCGCGATTTGAGTTGGCCGTTCTGCGCCGTCAGATCGTGCACCGCCGCGGCGAGCCGGCGGGTTTCGGCCTGCGCGTCGAATGGCCGGTCGGCGACCTGCGCTGCGGCCATGCGACGACGAAAACAGCGCCGCGATCCGCTGCGACCCGACCTCGCTTCGGGTGGTGAGCACGGCAAGCAGAAGCGCGCTCGCAGCCGTAGCGCCCCACAGCGCCATCCGCCACAAATGCCGCATGGTGAAGGTTTTCTTGGCCGCCTGCCGCTTGCGGCGCAGCCTGTCGCGGATTGCTTTATCGGCCTGTTTTTTAACCGCCACGCTGCCGCTCCGCAATGTTTCGAGGTGAAGATTTCGCAAGGCGAATCAGTGCTAAAAAACTAGCAGATTTCAGATTTCCGAGGCCTCGTTCGCGACGGCTGCCCCCGTCTTTCACGCTTTGCACCGTTTGCCATTGGCGCAACGCGCGGCTTTCGGCGGGCAGCCGGCTCGGCTATGAGAGCGCCGCGGAGGTCTTTGCGATGGAGGCTCGGAGCTGCCTGGCCATCGTGCTTGCGGCCGGCGAGGGCACGCGCATGCGCTCGGCGCGCCCAAGGTCCTGCATCCGGTCGCCGGGCGGTCGCTGCTCGCGCCATGTGCTCGCCGCCGTCGCCGAATTCGGCGCCGCGTCGACCGCCGATCGTCGTCGGCCCGGGGCAGGACGCGGTTGCCGCCGAAGCCAAACGCGATTCTGCCCGAGTGCGGCCTGTTTCGTGCAGCAGGAGCGGCGCGGAACCGCGCATGCCGTGCTGGCGGCAAAATCCGCGATCACGCGGCAGCCCGACGACATTCTCGTCGTCTACGGCGACACGCCGCTGATCCGGCCGGCAACGCTTAAGCGGCTGCGGGCGCCGCTTGCCGCGGGCGCGGCCGTGGCGGTGCTGCGTTTCGGCCGGCCGATCCGACGGGCTACGGCCGGCTGATCACGCAAGGCGACCAGCTCATCGCCATTCGCGAAGAGGCCGACGCGAGCGACCGGCGAGCGGGCGATCGATCTGTGCAACGGCGGCATGATGGCGCTTGCCGGCAAGACCGCGCTGGCGATCCTGGAGCGGATCGGAAACGACAATCGCAAGGGCGAATTCTATCTGACCGACGCGGTCGAGATCGCGCGCGGCATGAAGCTTGCCGCGGTCGCGGTCGAAGTCGAGGAGGACGACGTGCGCGGCATCAACACCAAGAAGGAACTCGCCGAAGCCGAAGCGGTCGCGCAGCAGCGCCTGCGCAAGGCCGCGCTCGATGCCGGCGTCACGCTCGATTGCGCCGGAGACGGTGTTTCTGTCCGCCGACACGAAATTCGGCAAGGACGTCGTGGTCGAGCCCTATGTGGTGTTCGGCGAGAAGGTCAGCGTGGAGGACGGCGCCGTCATCCACTCGTTCTCGCATCTCGTCGGCGCCCATGTCGGCAAGGGCGCCTCGGTCGGTCCGTTCGCGCGGCTGCGCCCGGGCACCCGGCTCGGCGAAGGCGCGCGCATCGGCAATTTCGTCGAGGTCAAGGAGGCGACCATCGAGGCCGGCGCCAAGGCCAATCACTTGAGCTATATCGGCGACGCCTTTGTCGGCGCCGAGGCCAATATCGGCGCCGGCACCATCACCTGCAATTACGACGGCAACGCCAAGCACCGCACCGAGATCGGCAAAGACGCCTTCATCGGCTCGAACTCGGCGCTGGTCGCGCCGGTCGAGATCGGCGACGGGCGCCTATGTGGGCTCGGGCTCGGTGATCACCGCCAACGTGCCGGCGGACGCGCTGGCGCTGGCGCGCGGCCGCCAAGTCGTTAAGGAAGGTTGGGCAACGCGCTTGCGCGCGCTCAAATCGATCGGCAAAAGAAAGCGCATTCGCGCGATTGAGCGGTGGCGCGGTCATTTCGCGCAGTGCAAACGATCCCGTCGACGAACGCGTGTCACGAAGCGCAACGTTATTTGACTTTCCGCAAGCTTTTCGGCTGCGCTTTAACCATTAACGTCGAGGGAACGGTAATCAGCTATCAGCTAATCAGTGATCGGCCGGCGAAGCACGCGCTTCTGATTACTGACGCGCTGAATACCGTAGCCTTGAGAGGAGCGTACCAGACGGATGTGCGGCATTATCGGAATCATCGGCCACTGAGCCGGCTGCGCCGCAACTCATCGAGGCGCTCAAGCGCCTCGAATACCGCGGCTACGATTCCGCCGGCGTGGCGACGCTCGAACACGGCGTGCTGACCCGCCGCCGCGCCGAAGGCAAGCTGAAAAACCTCGAGGTCCGGCTCGCGCGCGAGCCGCTGTCCGGCACCATCGGCATCGGCCATACCCGCTGGGCGACGCACGGCCGGCCGACCGAGAACAACGCGCATCCGCACGCGACCGACAAGCTCGCCGTCGTGCATAACGGCATCATCGAGAATTTCGCCGAGCTGCGGCGCGAGCTGGAGGCAAAGGGCGCCAAATTCTCGACCGAAACCGACACCGAGGTGGTCGCGCATCTGGTCACCGAAGAAATGAAGCGCGGCGCCTCTGCCGGTCGAGGCGGTCAGGCGGTCGCTGCCGCGGCTGCGCGGCGCGTTTGCGCTCGCCTTCCTGTTCGCCGGCGAGGAGAATCTTCTGATCGGCGCGCGCAAGGGTTCGCCGCTCGCCATCGGCTTCGGCAACGGCGCGATGTTCGTCGGCTCCGATGCGATTGCGCTGGCGCCGTTCACCGACATGGTGAGCTATCTGGAGGAGGGCGACTGGGTGATCGTCACCCGCGAGGGCGCCGAGGTGCATAACGCCGAAGGCGCGGTCGTGCATCGCGAGGTGCTCAAATCGCAGGCCTCGGTCATGCTCATCGACAAGGGCAACCACCGCCATTTCATGGCCAAGGAGATTCACGAGCAGCCGGAAGTCGTCGGCCATACGCTGGCCAATTATCTCGACATGGCGGCCGAGCGCGTGGCGCTGCCGATGGCGCTGCCGTTCGATTTTCGAAAGCTCGACCGCATCTCGATCGCCGCCTGCGGCACCGCCTATTACGCCGCCATGGTCGCCAAATACTGGTTCGAGCGTTTCGCCCACCTGCCGGTGGAAGTCGATATCGCCTCCGAATTCCGCTACCGCGACGCCCCGCTTCTGCCCGGCAATCTCGCCATCTTCGTTTCGCAATCGGGCGAGACCGCGGACACGCTCGCGTCGCTGCGCTACGCGCGCGAGCACAAGCAGCACGTCCTCTCGATCGTCAACGTGCCGACCTCGACCATCGCGCGCGAAAGCGACGTCGTGATGCCGACGCTGGCCGGCCCGGAAATCGGCGTCGCCTCCACCAAGGCGTTCACCTGCCAGCTGGCGGCGCTTGCCGCGCTTGCCATCGCGGCCGGCCGCGCGCGCGGCGTATTGGCGCGAAGCGACGAGCAGCGTCTCGTTCATGCGCTGATCGAAGTGCCGCGGCATATGGCCGAAGCGCTGGCGCTCGAGCCGCAGATCGAGCAGCTCGCCCGCGATCTGGCAAAATCGCGCGACGTGCTCTATCTCGGCCGCGGCACCAGCTATCCGATCGCGCTCGAAGGCGCGCTCAAGCTCAAGGAAATCTCCTACATCCACGCCGAGGGCTATGCCGCCGGCGAACTCAAGCACGGCCCGATCGCGCTGATCGACGAAACCACGCCGGTCATCGTGATCGCGCCTTACGACCGGGTTTTCGACAAGACGGTCTCCAACATGCAGGAAGTCGCCGCGCGCGGCGGCAAGCTCATCCTGGTGACCGACGTCAAGGCGCGCGGCGGCCGTCGAAGATGCAGCCGCTGGCGACGCTGACGCTGCCGACCATGCCGGCGACGGTGACGCCGCTGGTCTACGCCGTGCCGGTGCAGCTGATCGCCTATCACACCGCCGTCACACTCGGCACCGACGTCGATCAGCCGCGCAATCTTGCCAAGTCGGTAACGGTGGAGTGAACGCCGGCGCGGCGTGATATATATTGTCGGCGATGAGATTCCGCTGACGATCGGATGACAAACGTGAGCGATAAGATCGGAGCACAGCCGGGCCCGCCGGCCAGACCGGCGTCGGGGATCGTCAGCCGCATCCGCAATTATTTTTTGACCGGCCTGATCGTTGCCGGACCGGTTGCGGTGACGCTGTGGCTGATCTGGTGGTTCGTCACCTGGGTCGACAATTGGGTGCGGCCGTTCATTCCGAAGGCGTATCGGCCGGAAACCTATCTGCCGATCGACATTCCGGGCTTCGGCCTGATCATCGCCTTTGTGGCGCTGACGTTGCTCGGCTTCCTCACCGCCAACTTGGTCGGCAGCAAGCTTGTCGGCCTCGGCGAAAACCTGTTGAACCGCATGCCGATCGTGCGGCCGATCTACCGCACCGCCAAGCAGATTTTTCAGACGCTGTTCTCCAGCTCGGGATCGAGCTTCCGCAAGGTCGGTCTAGTCGAATTCCCGGCGCCGGGCATGTGGTCGCTGGTGTTTCTGACGCAATCGCCGAGCGCCGACATTTCCGCGCGTCTGCCGGCGACCGAGCACGTCTCCGCCTTCATGCCGTGCACGCCGAATCCGACCACCGGCTTCTTCTTCTACGTGCCGCGGCGCGACGTGATCGATCTCGACATCAGCGTCGAGGAGGCGATGCAGCTTCTGATTTCGGCCGGCGTCATCCAGCCCGGCGGCGACCAGCACGACAAGCTCGCGGCGCTCGCCGAAACCGCCCGCGCGGCCCAGGTAGGGCGCAGCACCGCGCCGGTGCCCCGATAGCGTCGGCAAAATAAGGCGTGCGATTCGGCCCCCGCCGTTTCGGCCGTAGCGGAAGTTCGCTATCATCGCGCCTGGACGGATGACCAAAGGGGGCTACCATGAACTTCGTTGATACAATCACGGCAGGGTTTTCCAACTACGTGAACTTCTCGGGTCGGGCATCCCGGTCGGAATACTGGCTCTGGGTCTTGTTCATTGTCCTCGGTTCGATCGTAGCGGTGATCATTGACGAGGTGATCGGAATAAGGCTCATCGATCCGATATTCGCTCTCGCCACGCTTCTGCCGAGCATCGCGGTGGCGGTGCGGCGACTTCATGACATTGACCGCAGCGGCTGGTGGCTATTGATCAACTTCATCCCGCTCATCGGCTTGATTGTGCTGATCGTCTGGTTCTGTACGAGCGGTACGGAAGGACTTCGAACAGGTTCGGACCCGATCCCTTGACCACCCTCGGCCAGGTCAACCCGCGCCCAGCAGCCTGATCGCCTCGTCGCGGGCGAACAGATAGAGCAGGTGCCGCAGCGCTTCGCCGCGCGGCGAGGTGAGCTTCGGATCGCGCGTCAGCACGAGCGCGGCGTCGTCGCGGGCGGCGGCCAAGAAACTTGCCGTGCACTTCGAGGCGGGCGATGCGGAAGCCGGGCATGCCGCTTTGCCGAGTACCGAGCACGTCGCCTTCGCCGCGCAGTTTTAGATCTTCCTCGGCGATGCGGAAGCCGTCGTCGGTCTCGCGCATGATCGCGAGCCGCGCCTTTGCGGTTTCGCCGAGCGGCGCCTTGTAGAGCAGGAGACAGGTCGAGCGTTCGGCGCCGCGGCCGATGCGGCCGCGCAGCTGGTGCAGTTGCGCGAGCCCGAAGCGTTCGGCGTGCTCGATGACCATGACGCTCGCCTCCGGCACATCGACGCCGACCTCGATCACGGTGGTCGCCACCAGAAGCCGCGTCTCGCCGGCGGCGAAGCGCGCCATGGCGCGATCCTTGTCGGGGCCGCGCATTTGGCCGTGAACGAGATCGACCATGTCGCCGAAGCGGCGTTTTAATTCTCGCGTAGCGTTCCTCGGCGGCGGCGAGATCGACGACTTCGGATTCCTCGACCAGCGGACACACCCAATAGACGCGGCGGCCTTCGTCGAGGCGCGCGCGCCACGGCATCCACCACTTCGTCGAGGCGGTCGAGCGGATGGCGCGGGTGTCGATCTTTTGCCGCCCCGCCGGCTTTTCGCGCAGCGCCGAGACGTCCATGTCGCCGAAATAAGTGAGCACCAGCGTGCGCGGGATCGGCGTCGCCGTGAGCACCAGAAGATCGACCGCCTCGCCCTTGCGCGCCAGCGCCAGCCGCTGATGCACGCCGAAGCGATGCTGCTCGTCGACGATGGCGAGCGCGAGATCGCGGAAGGCGACCTCTTCCTGAAACAGCGCGTGGGTGCCGACGAGAAGATCGATGTCGCCCACCGCGAGCGCGCGCAAGAATTCGGCGCGCTCGCGGCCGCGCTCGCGGCCGGTGAGGATGGCGACGCGGATGCCGGAGCCGGCGGCAAGCGGCGCGATGGTGGCAATATGCTGCCGCGCCAAAATTTCGGTCGGCGCCATCAGCGCCGCCTGCCGTCCAGCCTCGATCACATGCGCGGCGGCAAGGAGCGCCACCACGGTCTTGCCGGAGCCGACATCGCCATGCAGGAGCCGAAGCATGCGCGTGGGCTGGGCCAGATCGGCGACGATGTCGGTCACCGCGCGCTCTTGCGAGGGCGTAAGCGAGTAGGGAAGGGCGGCAACGATCCGTGCGCGCAACCGCCCCTCGGCGGCGGTGCCGCGGCCGGCGCGCGTGCGCTGATGCGCGCGCAGGAGCGCGAGCGCGAGTTGCCCGGCCAACAAGTTCGTCGTAGGCTAGCCGCGACCAGGCCGCGCTTTCGGGCTTGATATCGTGCAGGCGTCTCCGGGCGATGAACGCGGCGCAGCGCATCGGCGAAGCTCGAGAAATCGCTGCGCTTGAGCCAGGCCGCATCCTGCCATTCGGGCAGATTTTTCGGCACGCGTTCGAGCGCAAGTTCGATCGCCCTGCGCAGTTGGTTGAGATGCAATCCTTCGGTGAGCGGATAGACCGGATCGATCAGCGGCAGATTTGGCGAGGCCGGCCTCGTCGACCACGCGGTCGGGGTGGACCATCTGCAGATGGCCGTCGTAGAGCGTGGCGACGCCCGACACGTAGCGTACTTCGCCCTCGGGAAAGAGCTTTTCCAGATAGTCCCGGCGCGCGTTGAAATAGGTGATGGTCAGCGTGTTGGTGTCGTCAACCGTATCGATGTTGTAGGGCACGCGCGGCCGGTTGGGCGGCGGCGGGCGATGACCCTCGACCCTGACCGCGACCGTCACCACCGTGTCGGGCACGACCTCGCTCAATTTCGGCTGGTTGCGGCGGTCGACAAACCCGGTCGGCAAATGGAAAAGCAGATCGACAATGCGCGGCTTCTCGTCCTCGCGGCCCAGAAGGCGCGCATAAAGCTTCTCCAGCCGCGGCCCGATGCCGGGCAGCGTCGAGACCGACGCGAAGAGGCGATTGAGAAGTGGAGGGCGCATCGGCGTGCTCTCCGCGCGTCATTCCGGGGCCGGGCCAACGGGTGCCGGCCCGAAGTGGCTCGGCCCGATCGACAGGCTCCGGAATCGACCGTGGAATATGACCGCCTCAAGGCGGTGACATCTTTCGCCTCGCCCTCTATATACACCGCGCCCGGCACGTCCGGGCTTTTGGCGTTGGAGCAACGAATGGGCGCTACGATGACGGAACGGTCGAGCGAGGGATTGGACGTGCGGCGGCGCAGGCTTCTGTTCCGCGCTTGGCGCCGCGGCGTGCGCGAGACCGATCTGATCGTCGGCCGCTTCGCCGACGCCTATATCGACAAGTTCGACGACGGTGCGCTCGACGATTTCGAGCCGCTGATCGAAGTGCCCAATGCCGAGCTTTACGCCTGGGTGGCCGGCGACGAAGGCGTTCCGCAGAATTTCGATACGGCAGTGCTGCGCCAGCTCATCGCTTCCATCGGCACGGCGAGGCCAAACGGTGACGGCGCCAGTCCGACAAGCGCGCGCCGGCGCAGCGGCTGGCCCCCGGCCGGCCGCTGTTGCTGGCAGGCGTCGCCGACGGCGCCGAAGGTTTGGTGATCGCCGACCTCGCCCGCTCGATCGCGGCTGGCGAAAAGCCGCCTGCCATCAGCATGGCGGTGATCTGCCGCGACGGGCCGCGCATGGCGATGCTCCATCGCGCGCTCTCTTTCTTCGCGCCCGACACCGAAGTGCTGGAATTCCCGGCCTGGGACTGCCTGCCCTACGACCGGGTGTCGCCGCATGCCGGCATGGTGGCGCAGCGGATGAGCGACGCTGGCGCGGCTCGCCCGCGTCAAAGGCCGCGAGCGGCCGTCCGTGCTGCTCACCACCGTCAACGCCATCCTGCAGCGCGTTCCGGCGCGCGAGACGGTGGCGCGGCAATCGCTCGTCCGCCGCGCCCGGCAACGTGCTGCCCATGGACGGCATCATTCAATGGCTCGAACTCAACGGCTTCAATCGCGCCGCGCACCGTGCGCGAGGCCGGCGATTACGCGGTGCGCGGCGGCATCCTCGACCTGTTCGCGCCCGGCATGGACTCTCCGGTGCGGCTCGATTTCTTCGGCGACACGCTGGAATCGATCCGGAGCTTCGATCCGGAGACCCAGCGCACCAGCGACCGAGCTGCGCGCGCTCGATCTCGTCCCGATCGCCGAGTTTCAGCTCACCAGCGACACGATCCGGCTGTTCCGCACCGGCTATGTCGCGGCCTTCGGCGCCGCCGATCCCGACGACGTGCTCTACGAGGCGGTGAGCGAAGGCCGCCGCTACGCCGGCATGGAGCACTGGCTGCCGCTGTTCCACAAACAGATGGACACGCTGTTCGATTATCTCGAAAGCACGCCCGTCGCGCTCGAGCCGCTGGCCGAGGAAGCCGCGCATGAGCGGCTGGCGCAGATCGCCGACTATTACCAGGCGCGCAAGGATGCGCTCGATCAGGACGGCGGCGGCGCGCCCTATAAACCGCTGCCGCCCGACCGGCTCTATCTCGCCGAAGCCGAGTGGCGCGCGCGGCTTGGACAAATCGGCGCTGGCCCGGCTGTCGCCGTTCGCCGCGCCCGAAGGCACGGCCGACGCGATCGAGATCGCCGCGCGCGCCGGGCACAATTTCGCCGCCGAGCGCAGCGAGCCCGGCAAGAACGTGTTCGAGGCGCTGACCAAACACGTCGAGGGACTGCAAGCCGCCGGCAAGCGCGCGCTGATCGCGCTGTGGAGCGAAGGCTCGCGCGAGCGCATGGGCCACGTGCTTGCCGAGCACGGGCTGCACAATCTGGCGCCGGTCGCGTCCTGGCCGCAGGCGTTGGCGCTGCCCCGCCCGCAAACCGCGCTCGCCGTGCTCGGCATCGAGTCCGGCTTCGAGACCGCCGACGTCGCCGTCATCAGCGAGGAGGACATCCTCGGCGAGCGTCTGGTGCGCCCGCGCCGGCAGATCAAGCGCGCGGAAAATTTCATCGCCGAGGTGACGAGCCTGTCCGCCGGCGATCTCGTCGTCCACGTCGATCACGGCATCGGCCGCTTCATCGGGCTGCGCGCCATCGAGGCCGCGGGCGCGCCGCACGATTGCCTGGAGATCCACTACCACGGCGGCGACAAGCTGTTCCTGCCGGTGGAGAACATCGAGCTGCTCTCGCGCTACGGCTCGGAAGACACCCACGTCGAGCTCGACCGCCTCGGCTCGACCGCCTGGCAGTCGCGCAAGGCGCGGATGAAGAACCGCATCCGCGAGATCGCGGGCGAACTGATCAAAGTCGCGGCCGAGCGGCAATTGCGCGAGGCGCCGCGGCTTGCGGTCGGCGCCGGCCTCTACGACGAGTTCTGCGCGGGCTTCCCCTACGAGGAGACCGACGACCAGGAAGCCGCCATCGCGGCCGTGCTCAACGACCTTTCCGCCGGCCGGCCGATGGACCGGCTCATCTGCGGCGACGTCGGCTTCGGCAAGACCGAGGTGGCGCTGCGCGCCGCCTTCATCGCCGCGATGAACGGCAAGCAGGTCGCCGTCGTGGTGCCGACCACGCTGCTCTCGCGCCAGCACTTCAAGACCTTCTCGCGACCGGCTGCGCGGACTATCCGGTGCACGTCGCGCAGGCTTCGCGCTTCGTCGCCGCGAAGGAACTGGCGAAGCGTCAAGAAGGGCCTCGCCGACGGCCAAAGTCGACATCGTCATCGGCACCCACGCGCTCCTCGGCAAGACGTCAAGTTCAAGGATCTGGGCCTCATCGTCGTCGACGAGGAGCAGCATTTCGGCGTCGCGCATAAGGAAAAGCTGAAACAGCTCCGCGCGGAAGTGCACGTGCTCACGCTCACCGCCACGCCGATCCCGCGCACCCTGCAGCTGGCGCTCTCCGGCGTGCGCGAAATGTCGATCATCGCCACGCCGCCGGTCGATCGGCTCGCCGTGCGCACCTTCATCTCGCCGTTCGATCCGGTGGTGGTGCGCGAGGCGCTGCTGCGCGAGCGCTACCGCGGCGGCCAGGCCTTCTATGTCTGCCCGCGCATCGAGGACTTGGCCGAGACCAAAGCGTTCCTCGACAAGAACGTGCCGGAGGTGCGCGTCGCCGTCGCCCACGGCCAGATGCCGTCGACCACGCTCGAAGACGTGATGGGCGCGTTCTACGACGGCAAGTTCGACGTGCTCCTGTCCACCGCCATCGTCGAATCCGGCCTCGATATTCCCAACGCCAATACCCTGATCGTGCACCGCGCCGACATGTTCGGGCTGGCGCAGATCTATCAGCTGCGCGGCCGCGTCGGCCGGGCGAAGCTGCGCGCCTATGCGCTGCTCACCTTGCCGGCCAACCGGCGGATCACCCCGCGGCCGAGCGGCGGCTCAAAGTGCTGCAATCGCTCGACACGCTCGGCGCCGGCTTCCAGCTCGCCTCCCACGATCTCGACATCCGCGGCGCCGGCGCTTGCCGACCTTGAACGGCGTCTGCGCGAAGCACCACGTCGCCTTGCGGCCGTCCTTGGGTCGGTGGGCTGGCACTTGCCGTCGTGGACGTCGGCGAGCGTCGAGTGCGTGAACCGCCACTTGCCGACACCCGAGGGCTCGGCCTCGCGGCCGCTGCAGCCCGCCAGCGCGACGACGCCGAGCGCGACGAGCCTCAGCGCGCACCGCGCCGGGACGGTCACCGTGACGGTGACCTCGTCCTCGACCTTGAACATCAGGAGCGTGGCGCGGACAGCCCGAGCTGCTGATGTCGAGCTCGAACGTGGCGGATGCGGCGATCTTCAAGGCATCGAGCGTACCTTGCCCGGCGAGCGCGAGCACGACCTCCTTGCCACGCCACCGCAGCACGCCCTCGGCCATCGCGGTGAACCGCGGCGCGCCGTCGGGGCGACGTTCTTGATCGCGCGCAGCTCGAACGTCGCGGCGGGATTGCCGTCGAGGTCGAGTCCTTTGCCGGAGCTTCCGGTTCTTCATCCAGTCGCCGGTGTCGAACGCCGTCATGTCGACGCGAACGTGGCGATTGCACCGGCGGTCGCGAGGGTCTCCGGATCGGCCTCGACCTGACCGGAGATCCGATCCATACGGTGGTCGTATCGTGGATGCTGGACCGGGCCTTACGGTCAGCCGCCCCTGTCGATGCCGTACTTCATGGTTTCTCGTAGTATGCGCGGGTCGCTCGCGTGACGCACACGCTCTCCTACTGGACCGAGCTCGTCGAGGGCGACCACGGTGCCCGGGTCCTCACCGCGCTCGCCGACCGGCTCGGCGCTCGCGGGGTGGCGCTGCTTCGCGCGGTGATCGACGAACCCGGGAGCGATCCTGCGCGCAGCGTGTTCGCCGACTCCATCTTCCTGCGCGCTCGAAGATGTCTCGCGCGGCGGGCTCGCGCGTCGTGGTGACCCGAGCGTGCAGCGCCGCGCTCGCCAGCTCGGGATCCCGATCGTGTTGCCGCCGGTTGCGCGCGCGCCGGCCTGACGAAGGTCGTCGATCCTTCAGGCCGCGAGACACTGCAGCAGCAGCGTCGTGATGTTGTCGGTGCCGCCGTTGCGGTTGGCGGCGTCGACGAGCTCGGCGACCGCGCGCTCGAGGCTCTTCGCGCCCGTCGACGATCTGCGCAGATCTGATCGTCGACGACCATGCCCGACAGGCCGTCGCGAGCACAGGATGTAGACGTCGCCGCTCTTGATCTGGTGCGCGCGGATGTCGACCTGCACGGTCTCGCGCATGCCGAGCGCGCGCGTGATCACGTTCTTGTGCGGGAAGTTGCGCTGCTCCTCCTCGGTCATGTCGGGCTTCGCTTCCTTGTAGTCCTCGAGCAGCGAGTGGTCGCGCGTGAGCTGCGTGATCGCGTCGTCGCGCACGCGATAGACGCGCGAGTCGCCGACGTGGCCGACGTAGATCTTGTCGCCGCTGACCAGCGCAGCGACGATCGTCGTGCCCATGCCCTTGTAGCGAAGGTCGCGGTTCGCGGTCTCGAAGATCCTCAGGTTCGCGAGCTTGATGCCGCAGACCAGCCGGTTCTCGATGTACGAGAGCGAGCGATCCATCTTGTACGGCCAGGTCGCGTCTTCGTCTTCGCGCGTGCGCTGATAGAACTCGCCGATCGTTTCGGCCGCCATCTTCGATGCGACCTCGCCCGACGCGTGACCGCCCATGCCGTCGGCGACGAGGAACAGCTGCTCGTCTTCGATCAACGAGAAGTAATCCTCGTTGTGGGTCCGCTTCATCCCGACGTCGGTCTTGGCGGCGTAGCGGATCTTCATGGCGCAGGATGCCACGCGAGAAGTGATAGGAGCGCGACTCGACGTGGCGTCAACCGAACCGGCCCGCTTCCGGGTAGCAGTTCGCGGCACGTGCGCGCCGAGATCTTGACGATCGGCGACGAGCTGTGCCGCGGCGAGATCGTGGATACCAACTCGTCGTGGCTCGCCGCGCGACTATGGGACCTCGGCATCACGACGCGCTGGATGACAGCTGCTGTGACGACGAGCCGGATATCACCACCGCGCTGCGCCAGGCGGTCGCGCGCGCGGACGTCGTCGTGTGCTCGGGTGGGCTTGGGCCCCACCGAGGACGATCTGACGGTCGACGTGGTCGCCCGCTCGCCGGCGTCGAGCCCGTGATCGACGAGCCGGCTCGCGAGCGGATGGCGCGCGCGGTTCGCGCGGCGCAACATCGAGGTCACGCCCGATCCAGCTGCGCCAGGTCCGCGTGCCCGCCGGCGCGCGCGTGCTCGCGCAATCCGCCGGGCCTCGCGCCGGGCTTCGAGTGCACGATCGCCGGCGTGCCCGTGCTTGTGCATGCCCGGCGTGCCGCGCGAGATCTACGGCGATCTTCGACGCGGGCGCTCGGCGCGCGGCTCGCCGAGCTGCGCGAGGCCGGCGGCGCACGTCGAGCGCATCGCGCGGCGGATCTATCGCGTGTTCGGCCGCGGCGAGTCGCAGATCTCGCACGGCGCTGCCGCGGGCTCGTCGACGGCATCGCCGGCGCGTCGCATCCACTATCAGGTGAAGTTCCCCGAGACGCTGGTCAAGCTCGTCGTGCGCGACGCGCGATCAAGCCGCCGCGGACGCGCGGCTCGCCGCGCTCGACGCCGATCTGCGCGACGCGGCTCGGCGACTCGCTGTACGGCACCGGCGACGAGACGCTCGTCGAGCGCGTCGGCGCGCCGGCTGATCGCACGGGACGCACGCTCGCGACCGCCGAGTCGTGCACCGGCGGCATGATCGGCGAGCTGCTCACGCGCATGCCGGGCAGCTCGCGCGCGGTTCGTCGGCGGCGCGATCGTCTACTCGAACGCGGAGAAGGTCCGCCAGCTCGGCGTCGCGCAGGCCACGCTCGACGCGCACGGCGCGGTCAGCGAGCAGACCGTGCGCGAGATGGCGACCGGCGCGCGCGAGCGCTTCGGCACCGACCTCGCCGTCGCGGTGTCGCGGCATCGCCGGTCCCGACGGCGGCACGCCGGAGAAGCCGGTCGGCACGGTGTGGCTCGCGCTCGCGTCGTCGGCGGGCGTCGACGACCAAGAAGCTCGGCTGGCCCGGCATGCGCGATCAGATCCGCACGCTCGCGGCGTGGTGGGCGCTGGCGATGATCGATGCCGCGATCTCGCGGCGTGGTGGCGCGGATGCCGATGCGGCGCGGTTGCGCTGGGTGCTGCCGTGACCGAGCGCAAGGCCGAGATCGACCTCGTGGCCGAGCCCGACAAGCCGGCCGGCAAGCGCCTGTTCGTCGGGATCCGGGTGTCGCTGGCGACGACCAACGCGCTGGTCGGCGCGTCCAGACCCTCGCCCGGCGCAGCAAGGACGCCGGCGCGGAGGTCCGCTGGGTCGCCCCGGCGAACTACCACGTCACGCTCAAGTTCCTCGGCTGGACCCGCGAACCGGCGATCGCGGCGCTGCGCGATGCGCGTGACGCGACGCGGTCGCCGGCACGCCGCGCCTGACGTTCCGCACCACGCGGCTCGGCGGGTTTCCGTCGCTCGACAAGGCCAGCGTGGTGTGGGCAGGGGTCGAGGACCACGGCGGGCTCGCCGAGCTGGCCAAACGGATCGATGCATTCGCTCCAATCGGCTTCGCTGGCCGCGCGCGAGGTCGCCGGTGCAAAGAACGGCCGCGAGAACGCAAAAAAATCTCAGATAGTCGCGCATCTTTCCCCTCCGCGCCGCCATGCGCCAGGGCAATTCCTACATCACGCGAACTTGAAGGCAAGAGGCGTAGCTGGGAATTCGAAAGCGCAGCCCGAAGCTCCGCGGTCCAAGGCGCGCGTCGGAACCGCGTGCCCAAAGGCTCGCATTCGCCAGCCCGCCTAAAGCCACTCTTCGAGCAGCGCGTTGACCTCGCTCGCGCCGTCCTCCGGGGTCCAATGCGTGACGCGCGGCAGACGCTCGATGCGCAAGTTCTTCACGCGAACGCTCGGTTCCCTCGAGGCAGCACAAATCGAGCGCGACATCCCGCTCGCCCCAGATCATCAGCGTCGGCGTCTCGATCGGCGCGGCGGGCTCCTCGGTGGCGAAGATTTCGGGCGCGGCGGCGCGATACCAGTCGAGCATCGCCGTCAACGCGCCGGGCCGGCAGGCGTCGGCGCGGTAGATGGCGATGATTTCGTCGTCGAACGCGCTCCGGCGCATCGTCTGGCGAAAAATCCATTCGATCAGAGCGCCGCCGCGCAGCCCCAGCAGCCAGTCCGGCAAAAACGGGCGTCCGAAACAGACTTATGTAACGCGACCGGCGCTTTGTGCGGGCGTCTGGAGCGCCCTCGCGAAACAGCGGGGATGCGGGCTATTGAGCGCGACCAGCCGTGGCTCCAGCGGACGCAAGCCGCGCGCGGCGAAGGCGAAGGCGAGCATCCCGCCCATTCGTGGCCGATCAGCACGACGCTGCTCGCGCCCGAGGCGTCGATCAGCCCAGCGATGTCGGCGAGGAGATAGCAATACGTTGTAGTCGAGGCGCCCGCAGGGCA
>CAWFDQ010000012.1:0-144934 GCA_963814625.1 uncultured Alphaproteobacteria bacterium | reverse complement strand
TGGTCGTGGGCGTGTTCAAGGAGCTCATCGAGATGGATCGCGCCAGCTTCGACGCCGTGTTCGCCACCAACGTAACGGGCGCAATGCTGATGTCGCGCGAAGCAGCCAGGCTTTTCAAGGAACGGAAGCGCGGCAACCTGATCAACATTTCGTCCACCGCTTCGCTGCGTGGCGCGCCCAAAGGCACGGCCTACTACGCCAGCAAATTCGCACTGCGCGGGATGACGGAGTGCTGGCGCGGGGAACTTCGCAAGTACAACGTACGCGTCTGCCTGATCAATCCAAGCGAAGTGATCACCGATTTCGCGCGCCGCGCCGGGTTTCCGCAAAAGGACCACCCGAGCAAGCTCAAGAGCGAAGACATCGCGCACATGATCAAGGCTGTTCTCGAAATGGACGATCGCGGTTTTACTCCCGAACTGTCAGTCTTTGCGACCAATCCGGTGGATTGAGGCAACCAATCCGGTGGATTGAACGTCATTCGCCTGTGATATAGCATTTTCACAGGAGGGCGGAAATGAAGCCCATTCTTCTTCTCGCCGCCGCGGTTCTCGCGATCGCACTCCTTCCCGGAGTGGCCAAAGCCAGCGGCCCAATCGGCGTCTACGCACTGGTCGAAAAAGTGACATTCGAACCGAATGCCGACAAGCCGGAACTCATTCGGATCTGGGGCGTCTTCATGACAGCCCTGGAAACTCCCGATAATGCGAACGTCTATTCGACGCCGCAGCGCGGATATCTTTATTTCAAGCTGCCGAGTTTGCCGAGCGGCAATCAGGATCTCGCGCGGCGGGAGTGGGCGGATCTGAAATCCGTCGCCGGCACGCACCAAGTGGTGGGATTTGGGGCGGCTTGGGGCCCTAAAATCCGCGTCAGGAAAACGTATGAGGGAGCGAGGCCCCCCGACGATTATCCGGTAGAAAACGGCGTCATCAGAATCAATTCCGACCAACCCAGAGCGAAGGCGCTTTTGGATTACAAAGACCGCTGAAACCCGATGGCAACCGTCGCAGTGCATTATCCGCGGGCGGGAATCTGGCGCTTTTCGCGGCGCGATTCGAGGCTAGTGACGCTGGCCGCATTGCACGCGGCGATTTTGTTGCTTTGGCCGGTGGCGCCAGTCATCGCGCTCGGCGTGTGGTGGAACTCGAATACCGTCGCGCACAATTTCATCCATCGGCCCTTTTTTCGATCGGACGCGACGAACCGGCTGTTTTCCGCGGCGTTGAGTGTGCTGCTGGGAATCCCGCAGACGCTGTGGCGCGAGCGTCACCTGGCGCATCATGCGGGCGTGGAGTGGCGCTTGCGCGTTTCGCGACGCCTGGCGGCCGAGACAGCGCTGGTGATCGGACTTTGGGCGGCTCCTGGCGTGGTTCGAGCCGCGTTTTTTCTTGTCGGTGTATCTGCCGGGCTATCTGGCCGGGCTGGGGTTGTGCGCGTTGCAAGGGTATTGGGAACACGCCGTCGGACGGCCCACGAGCCACTACGGGCGGGTCTATAATTTTTTGTGCTTTAACGATGGATACCACGCCGAGCACCACGCCGCTCCGGCGATTCACTGGTCGAGCTGCCGGACATCCGTGAGGCCCATGCCAGCCAGCCCGTGGCCGCCCCTCATGCGCTGGCTGGATGTACGGCCGCTGGAGGCGCTCGAATTCCTGGTCCTGCGGTCAACGCCGCTGCAGCGCTTTGTTCTACGGACTCATCGGCGAGCGTTTCTCGCACTCCTGCCGAATTGCCTGACATTCGCACGCGTCACTATCGTCGGCGGCGGGCTTTTTCCGAGAACGGCGCTGATCCTCAGAGGGCTCCTTCCGGAGGCGCAACTCACGATTGTGGATTCCGATGCCGCGCAATCTGGAAATCGCGCGCCGATTTCCTGGCCAGAGACGTCGAGTATCGCAACGAGCGCTTTTTGCCTGGCGAACCGCACGATTGCGACCTGACGGTAATTCCCTTGTGCCTGATGGCGAGCGAGCACGCTCTATCGGTATCCGCCATCCCCGGCAGTCCTGGTGCATGACTGGATCTGGCGTCGCCGCGGTACGCGGCGCCGATGGTTTCCGTCGCTGCTGCTGAAGCGCATCAACCTTGTTCGACGACGAGTTGGCGAAGGACTGAAAATGAAAAGCGCCAGCCTGTTTCTGGTTTTCGTCGCTGGCGAAACTGGTCGTCTTTTGGGGCCAGGCTGCGCCGCTGACGGGCTGGTCGCCGATCGCATACGTGTGGCAGGACGCGCTGGTCGCGCTCGTGTTTGGTGCGTTCGAGATCGCTTCGAAGCCGCCGCGGCAACTCGCACGGTCTGCGCGATCTTACTGGGCGCATTGCGATCTACGCGGCCATTAACATCCCGGTGGGACGCGGGCTTTGCCACGCCGCTGACGCGCCCCATGCTGCGCGCCGCGCGTGGGCCGCTGGCCGATTCCATGCGGGAATATTTGACCGCAACCAACATGCTGTCTGATGCTCGCTGACTTGGCGGCCGGCCGCGGGATTCCCTCGCTGATAGGCGAGTGCCGACGGAGTTTGGGGCGTGGAGTCGCTGGCTCGCTGGCGCGCTGGCGCTCGTTCTGCTCGGGCCGATGGCCGAGCAGCCGGGCGGACACGCGCGGCATGGATCGCAACGTCGTCACCGCGCTGATCGGCACGTCACATCGCCGCGTGCGGCACGCCTGGACCGTGCAGCGACTGGCGGGCATCGCGCTTTCGAAGCGAGTGCCGCCGAAGATCTTTCGCAGTTTGCGGGTGCGGCCCGCGGGCTCAACGTCGTGATGGTCAGCCTGGAATCCACCGCCGCTCAGTATCTGTCGCTCTACGGCGGCGCTTACGGACGTCGATGCCCAATCTGAGCGCCCTGGCGCAGCAGCGCGCTGGTGTTCGACAATGCCTACGCGGTTTATCCGGAGAGCATCAAGGGACTGTTCTCGGTTCTGTGTTCCACCTTTCCGGCTTTCGACAGCCAGCCCGAAGATTATGCGAACTCAGACTGCCGTTCCGTCGCGTCAGTCGCTGGCTGACGCCGGTTATCGCACCGCCCTGTTCCACTCGGGACGCTTCGGGTACCTGGGGATGGAGTCGATTATCCGCAATCGCGGTTACCAGACGCTGGAAGATGCGGGCGATATCGGCGGCAATCACGATTCCAGCTTCGGCGTGGACGAACCCGCCACCGTCGCGCGGATGCTGGCCTGGATTGACGCGCTGCCGCGCGGGCAGCGATTTTTCCTCACCTATCTGCCCATTGCCGGCCATCATCCCTATGCGACTCCGTCCGATGCACCGGCCCGGCCCCTTCGCCGGAACGGCCGAGATCGATCAATACCGCAACGCGCTGCACTACGGCGATGCTTCGCTGGGCACTCTGATGGAAGGCCTGCGGGCGCGAGGTCTGGAGCAGAATACGGTCTGGGTGATTTATGGCGATCACGGCGAAGCCTTCCATCAGCACGAGGGCAATTACGGCCACACGTTCTTCCTCTACGACGAAAATGTCCACGTGCCGTTTCTGATCGCCGCGCCCGGCTCGATGCGCGGCCAGAGACGGGTGCGCAAGGTGGTCAGCCTGGTGGACACCGCGCCGACCATCCTGGACCTGATGGGCATTGACGCCGCCGAGCAATTACCAGGGTCGCACCATGCTCGATCCCGCTCCGCGGATGGCGCTTTTTTTTGCCGATTACTCGTTGGGCCTTCTGGGCCTGCGCGACGGGCCGTGGAAGTTCATCTATGAAATCGGATCGGACCGGGCGAACTGTTCGATCTGGCGCGCGATCCGCGAGAGACGGGATGTGTCGGCAAGCGAGGCGGCGCGGATATCGTGGTATCGACAGGTGGTACGCGGATGGTCAAGTGCGCAGAAGAGTTATATCGCCAGGTCCGCGATTCCGAGCGGCGTCCCAAGATTCACTCTTCACTCCAGCCCATGGATGACCGGCTTCGCCGGCTTGGGCGCACTGGCTTCCTGTACCGGGAGATAGTGCGCCGGTTTCACCAGGGCCGTCATGTGTTCGCCGCTCGGGCTGGCCGCAATTGGAACCAGCTTTTGGTCGATTTCATTGGCTTCCAGGCTGGTGGATCGACACTTCCACCGAAAAGCCCTGCACCTTCGTAGTCGCGCTTGCCGGACTTGCCGTCCCAGCGAACCCGATCGCCCAAAATTCGTTGTTGGCCTGACGCGCGATCGCCAAGCGCATCATCTCGCCGGGCGGATCGTCTTTCGCCATGCGCTGGAGCGCACGGTCCACGGCATCGGCCGGCCCTAACACCATTGCGTTTTCCACCACCGGTACGGCCTGCCAACCAGGCTCGAGCGGGGGAAGAGTTAAATCGCTTGCGTGGCCAGTGATCATAACCGGGGTCTGATTTTGGCCAGTCGCGGTCGCTACCTGCTCCACGCCTGAGAGTCGCTCAAGCATGTTGTCGGTCTCCGCGTCTTCTGGCGCGAAACCCGAGCAGTGAGTCGGCGGCGGGATCCGCGAATCGCCAGTCGATCGCGCCCGCGACAATCTGGGCTGGCGTCACATTCACTGCCGGGGGTAATTCGGCTGAGGCTTGATCGCAAAATCACGCCCTGGCAATGGGGAAGCCCAAAATTCCTGTAACAGGCTTCCTGCCAGCTAAAGCGCTGGTGGCCGTATTGGGCATAGACGCTGGCCGCCAAAACAAGGCCCAGGACAAGTGTTCTCATAGTTCGATTCTCGGGTTTTTGCCAGCTTTGCAGGAATAAGGCGTTGGCCTCAGATAGCAGAGTGTTGATGCTTTAACCTTGGAACCATTACTCTATTGATCGTATGCCCGGCTCGGCGGCTGCTGGTCTTCCCCTGTCGACGCTCCTGTCCCACGCGCTGGTTGCGTTCACCATTGAGTTCGACAACGAATTTGAGCGGCAGATGCCGCATCGAACCACCCGCGGCTCGACGGCCGGATCGCGCCAAGGGCCCTGGCTGGTGTCCTTGGCGATGTATTCCAACTGCATGCGCTTTGTGTCTGATGAGGGCATCACCGCGCGCGAATTGGAGCGCATGGCCCACACCAGCACGAATTGGCACGGCATGCAACGGTGGGGCTACATCACCGTCCAACCCGATCCCGCCGACCGCCGGCCAAAGCCTCCACGGTCCGACTGGATTGTTCGCGCCACCCTGAGAGGCCGCAAAGCGCAGCAGGTTTGGGGGCCGCTGTTCGACGATATCGAGAAGCGCTGGCGGGCGCGCTTCGGCGAGGACCGGATCGAGCGCCTTCGAGAATCGCTGAGCGCGGTGATAAGCCAGATCGATCTGGAGCTGCCCGACTGTCTCCCGATATTAGGCTACGGGCTCTTCAGCAAAGCGCCGGATCAGACGAAGCGAGCGCCGGCCGCGTTCGGAGACACTTCCTCTCTCTCACTGCCCGCTCTCCTCTCCAGGGTGCTGCTGGCATTCGCCATCGAGTTCGAAACTGAATCGGAATTGTCGCTGGCAATCAGCGCCAATATCTTGCGGGTTCTGGATGAGAAGGGAGTGCTGGTCCGCGACCTTCCGCGTCTGGCGGGCGTGTCGAAGGAAGCGATCAGAATGGCTGCCGGCATTCTGCGCAAAAGCGGCGTTGCCGTCGAGGAGCCGGATCAGACGGGCGGCCGGGCCAAGGTCATGCGTCTCACGCCGAACGGACGAACGGTGCGGGACCACTACCGTCAACTGCTCGTCGTCATGGAAGAGCGTTGGCAGGCGCGCTTCGGCAAGAAGACCATTCTTCAACTCAAGGAGTCGCTCCAAGAGTTGGCCGGACAGTTTCTCGGGGGAATCGAGCCCTACCCCGACGGCTGGCGCGCTGCGGTGCGCAAGCCCGACACTCTGCCGCACTACCCGATGGTGCTGCATCGCGGCGGTTTTCCGGATGGCAGTTGACCGCGCCGGGCTTACTTCGCCAGTTCGTCCACCTTCTTGATATCGTCGTCCAGACCCAGCAGCTCCCAGCGCTGGAGCGATAGCGGCACATTGCCGTTGCTCCACACGTAATCGTGAAACGCGCGGAGGTTGAACTTGGCGCCTTGCTCCAGGCGGCTTGCGGCGAGCATCCGCTCGATCTGCAGTTTGCCGATTTCATACGCGATGCCCAGGCCGGGCGCCGAGGCAAAGCCCGCCGCTTCGCCTTGTGCCGTTGCCTTGTCCATCGGCACGGTGCGCGCCAGATAATCGGCCGCTTGAGGGATAGTGAACTCGCCGAGCGCGAGTTTTACATCCACTTCCACGCGCAAGGCACGCAAGCGCGCAAAGTTGTAAATGATCTCACGCGATCGCGGGCTGTCGTCGTATAGTCCGGCGGCCAGCATCATCTCTTCGGCGTAAAACCCGAGGCCTTCGTTGACGCCTGAATCGTAATACTGACGGCGGATGGGATCGGGATTTCGCCGTGATAACGACAGTTGAAAGAAATGTCCCGGCACGCCTTCATGCACGCCGGTGGTGCGCGGATCGAGCGCGTACGCTTTCCAGAAGTACGGCAGATTTTTCGAGGGCGGATTAACCCAGCGCGTTCCATCTTCGTGCGGGCGCGACGGACCGGTGAAGTCGTCCAGCTCGCCGAAGCCATCCAGGGCCGCGATGTAATCCGGTGCGGGGCGCACGGTCCAATGCGGCAAATCGGAGGGAACGGTCAGGATCTGGTGATCCGTCAGATAGCGGCGAATGTTCGCGTCGTCGCGCTGCATGCGCAGCGGATTCCTCCTGGGCCGTGGCGGGCATTTTCAATTCGGGCGCATGGATGTCGCGCTGCTGTTCATAGCTTTCCGCGGCGAGCACGCGCTCGAAATCCTGCCGCGCCATTGCCAGCAATTGCTCGGGCGTATAGGGTAAAAGCGCCACCTGATGGAGGAAGAATCCGTACGCCTTGCCGCCCAGAGCGAATTCGCGCGGCATGTTGGGCAGATTGTTCTTCAGCCATTCGCGATAATCGATAAGCGCTTTGGTAGCAGAAGCCATCGCGGTTCGGAACCTGGCACGTTGATCGTCACTCGTGAGCAACGGCGACACACCGCGCTCGACGCGGGCCAGCCGCGCATCGATTTCGCGCGAGCAGCACGATGGTCAATTGCGCGAAGGGCGCGATGGGCTTCAGATTGATTCTTCCCTTGTTGAAGAATGGCGGGGATGTTTTCGGCGCGCGCTACAATCTCGCGCGATCGCGCCGCGGCTTGCGTCTCGGAGGTGGGCGGCGGAGGTAGCGTCGCCTCCTGAAGCGCGCCGACCGTCTGCTCGACATAAAACGCGGGATCACGCTGCCAGCGCGGATTTACATCCAGTTCCCAGCGGACGCGCGCCAGAGCGGAGCCCATCAGCCGGTAATCGACTTTCTGCGCGATCGGCCAACCGGTTGTGCGCATCGCTTTCCAGCGGCTTTCGAACGCGGCCAGATCGGCGCGTTGCTTGGCGATCGCGACGGCCGACCAATCGCGCACCCCGGCGTGTGCTCCATGCGCGGAACATCGTCAAAGGTGAAGGGCCGAACCTGCGCGCGCCAAGTCCAGAAGTCGGATGCCAGCTGCGTCAATGAGTCGGTTGGCTTTTGTGCGAAGGAATTGGCGGCCAATAGCAAAATAGCCACAAGCGCTCGCGTGGTACGCACGATCCTCCTCACCGCACTTGGATTGCGATCGGCACCGTCACGCTTTTCGGCGGAAGGCACATCTTATCGTTACAACATTGGTAGCGCGTTTGGATGTTCAGCGTCTCAGGACCCGCCTGGGCTGCAACGCCTACTTCGAGCGGAACGCGGAACTGTGCCTTCTCCAGATAAAAACCTACGCGCATATTGAAATTCGGATCGAAGACCACATGCGGCTTGGGAGCGGCGATGGTACCGGCGAACGAAAACGGCTGGCCCTTCGGCAACGAGATTTCCGTCGCGATGGGTCCGCCATCCGGCTGATCCAGAGAATACAAATGCCAGCCCGGTTGGATGCGAGCTTCCAGTTCCACCGTGAAGCGTGCGCCACGCGGCAGCGCCTTGTCCGACGATGTTTTGCCCGACCACGCCACGGGATCCTCTGCGCCCGCCGCAACGGAGAACACCGCGACGAACAGGAACGCAGACGCGCTAATGCGCAGGCGACGCATCGGGCTCCAGGTAACTCGCTTGCAGCACGCGCTTGGTGCCGGATCCTGCACGAACGCGACAATGGCGACGTTACTATCGTCGATCGAATCCTTCTTTTCGGAAAACTGAATTGGACCAAACCGGTCGTTCACTGCCTCATAACCATCCAGGTACGATTTCAGGGCTGCGCTGATTTCTGAAAGTTCGAACGTGGCATCGTAAACTTTCGGCCCGGGACGGATCGATCGTGAATCCATCCTCGTCCTTGCCCGCCATCGCGCGAACCACCATGGGGTGAAAGCGGATTCCACTCTGGCCGCTGTAGCGGATTTGCTTCTCCACCAGGGCGATTTCCAGCCGCATGCCCTTCGAAGTTTGTGAATGCGGGTCTACGCGGGCATGAACTGTAACGCGTCCTGTCCTCCCGCGAAGCGCTCGAGAGCGAGAGACAATTCCGGCGAGGCCTTGAGCTCGGCTTCGATTTTCGGAGAGACGCGCTCAAAGATGCCCTGGGCCGCGTCGCGAGTGCCTCCACCCGACACGGCTTCGCCGTCGATTTCAAGCGTCGGCGTGCCGCGCACATCGTAAAAGGTCAGGCGCTGGACGGTGGACGGATTGGCCAGCGGGTCAGGCTCCGGGATGTGCTCGTGATACATCAAAACGGCCAGATCGCTTCTCGGGTATCGCTCCATGGCAGCGTCCATGGCGACATCGAAACCGGCGCAAGGCGCGCAGCCCGCGCCCGTGAAGAGCTCGGCGAGTACGGTTTTTCCGTTTCTGTCCGCGGGCCGATAGTGATCGACATGAAACGATTCGGGGAATTTCTCGCGATACATCCGATCGATCCATTCAGCGAGTCCATCGGGAGATCCGGCATGAACCTTCACGTAGAGGTCCTGGAGATCTTTGCGCTGTCCTGTGTCGAGCATTCCGTTCAATTGCGCACGGGCGAGAAGGTCCAACGCATCGGACTCGTGACCCGCGTGCAGCGCAATTTCGCCCAGCGCGGCCGCGGCGAGCGAGTTCCCAGGGTCGAGCTTGTAAGCTTGCTGCAACAGAGTTTGGCCCATCGGCGTGTCGCCACGCGCAATTTGAATTCGGCCCATAGTTGTGAGTAAATCCGCGCGGGTTTCATCGCTGATTTGCTGGACCTCACGTTCGGAAACGGGCTCTTTCGCCTCGGCATACTCGCGCCTGATTTTTGCCCGAAAGCGCTTGTCATCGAAGCGCTGCAACGCCTGACGCTCCAGCTTCTCCGCCGTCTCCAGCAGGACCTTGTTGGTCACCAGGTTGCTCACTAAGATGTCGGCGATAGTGTCGAACTGATCGATCTGGTCGTCTCCGCGCACGCCGCGCATCATTACCTTGACCTGATCGCCGAGCTCGCCGGTTTGATCCGGCCAGTCCTGCGCCAGCGTCTTGAGGATTAGTTCATTGGCCCGGCCCGTCCGCGAACTCTTGGGTAAGCCCTTACGAACTTATGCAGAGCGTCCAGGCGCTCGCGCGCATCCTTGTGCTGGACCGCTTGCCTGTAGGCTTCCCGGTCCGGGGCCTGCGTGGCGGGCTTGTCCTGGGCATGGACCGCCCATGCAGCGGCAAGTAAGAGAAGGCCGCACTGTAACCGCATTGTTATAAATCGTAACATTCACCTAAACGTAACGCGTCCACGCGTACTGGACGCTCTTGACTCCGGAAGCAGCCGTCGTTATGCTGGATATCGCTATCGAATGGCGATATCGAAAAACGATTTCGATAATCGCTTTGAATACCGCGATCTTTACTCCGGGCCTGATCCGCCTGCACATTCTGCATCACGCCGTGGAAGGGCCCATCTTTGGACTCGAAATGGCCGAGGAGCTGGCGCGGCACGGCTATCGGATCAGTCTCGGAACGCTCTATCCGCTCCTGCACGGGCTGGAAAAGAAGGGCTACCTGCGCTCGGCGCGAAAAGCGCAACGGGCAATCGATTCGCAAAGTCTATCGGGCCACGCCGCTGGGAAGAAAGGCTCTTCAAGGCGATGAAGATCAAAGTGAGTGAATTATTTGGAGAGCTGAATGAAGAGAAATAGCCGTATTCGGGCTGGCCGGCGCTCGTGCTCGCCGCTTCCACGGCCGCCTGGCCGGCCCTCCGTTTCAAACCGACGATCCGGAGCCGATCGATTTCAGGAACTATGAGTTTTATACCTTTGCGTCTTCGGACGGCACGCCGCTCGAAACCGACACCGCAGGGCCCGGCGCTCGAGTTCAATTGGGGCGCGCGCCCAACGTTCACCTGCACATCATCGTTCCCGCCGCGGCGATTTTTCCCGCCGATGCTCCGCGCGCTTTCGGCATCGGCGACATCGAGCTGGGAATCAAATACCGGTTCGTGCAGGAAACCAAACATCGCCCCATGATCGGCACGTTTACGATGTTCGAAATTCCGACCGGCAGCGCGCCCGCGGCCTGGGAGTGGGCAAGACCTGGTACAAAGTGCCGCTGTGGGCGCAGAAAAGCTTTGGCCCCTGGACCACCTACGGCGGCGGCGGCGTGACGGTGTTCAGCGTGCCCGGCTATCGCAATTATCCGTTCGCGGGCTGGCTGGTGCAGCGCGATTTCGGCAAGAAGTGGACCCTGGGAACGGAGATCTTTTATCACGGCCCGGAAGGTCCGCTGGCGCCGCAAACGCGGCCGGCCACGCTGGTCGATTTCGGCGGCTACTACAAATTTCGCGATCCCGGATTTCAGTTGCTGTTTTGTTACGGCCACTCCGCCGTCGGACAAACCGAAAACTACGCCTACCTGGGGCTCTATTGGACCTGGGGCAAGAAGGCGGATAACGACAAACCGGGCGATCAGGATAAACCGCGCGGGCGCGCGTTCCGATCGCCTGGGGCGTCTGGGGCAAAGCTGATGCATTATCTCCGCTAGCGACGTCCTGCTTCTGGCGCACGCCAGCTTCGGCGTCACTGGGCTGCCTGGCGGCCGTGTGGGTGTTTGTGGAAGCGCTGAATGCGCGGCCGGAAAATGCGGCCCGCATCCGGACGAGCGCGCTCTGGTAGTGGCGGTGTGCATGGTGGCCGCGTGGATCTGCGGCGGATATTGGTACGTTCATTTTTATCCGGCGGAGAAGGCACTGATTCTGCAAGGGACCCTGGCCGTTCGCGCACAATCTTTTTCATGGAGACGAAAGAGCACCTGTTTTTCGTCACCGCGATTCTGGCGTTTCTTCTTCCTATCGCTGCGCGGGAAAAGCTGGATTCGAATGCCGCCGCGCGCAGGCTGGTTCTTTCCGTCGCCGGCGCTGATCGCGATTACGGGTCTGGCGCTGGAAGGCGCAGGCGCGGTGATCGATCACGGGGTGAAAGTCGCTCTGCTCCAGAGCGCTTCGAAAGGAACTCAATGATGGATTCGCATCGGTTCGGAATCCGGGAAACTGACAGCCGCAACGTCGGGCTTCGTTCTGGCCGCCGCGATCACGGTTCTGTTCAATACCGCGATCTCCTGCGCCAAGGACGCGTATGCGCCGCTGAAGGCGGTCATGAAGTCGCTGACCGGTCATGATTGGACCACGCAGGGTTTGATCGATCTGGCGCTTTTTGTGGCGTTGGGATTGATCTTCACGGAGAGCCGGAGTCGCGGAAAGGATGGATCCCGGCCGGCTGATCGCGGGCCTCATGGGATGCCGTGATTATCGCAGGGATTGGGACTTGCTCTTATGGTTCGCTTTCGTTTAGCTCTGCTGCGTTTTCTTTCCTTCGTGGCTGGCACAGCTTGCCTCGGCCGCGACCATTATTCTGGTCCGCCATGCCGAGCGCGCGTAAGCGTGATGTCGGCGGACGCGTTGCTCAGTCCGGCCGGAGAAGAGCGGGCGCGGCAACTCGCGGAGGTTCTGAAGGACGCGAAATTCAAGCGCATCTTTGTTACCGACGTACGACGCACGCAGCAGACGGCCGAACCGATCGCCACACGGCTGCATCTGACGCCGATCGTCATTGCTAAAGGAGATCTCGACGGTCTGGTGAGCCAGCTTCGCAAATTCGGCGACGAACGAAACGGTACTGGTGGTGGGACATGCCGATACCGTGCCGCTGATGGTGGAACGCCTGGGAGGAGGACCGGTGCCTGCGTTTCGCGGACGACGAATATGACCGGATGATCGTGTTCTGGTCTTCTGGGAGCCGGACGGCAAGCCGCAGATGGTGACGCTGCGCTATGGAACCAGCACGCTCCTTAGCCGGCCAGCGTGTCGGCTAACTGTTTCAGCCTGGCTTGAAACTTCGCCAGATCCGAGCCGGGGCTGCACTCGATGACACCGGCTTGCGGGTTGAAGGCGATGGATTGCGTCGCGCCTTTCTCCTGCTTCAAGAACGGCTGGGAGAGCTTGCGGACCACATCGGCCGACATCTCCATGGCGTTGCCGGGCGCGCGTGCTCAAGATGGCGGCGAATTGATCTCTTGGCCCAGCGTCCTAAGACGGCTCGAAGACGGAAGAATGTTCTCGAAGCGGGACTGGAAGCCGCGCAAGGCGCTATCGATGATGTTGGCCGAATAGCAGTTCTGCAGCCCGTCCAGATTGCGAACCACCACCAGCAGCACCGAAAATGGCGCTTTCTGCTTGATGAACTCTTCCATGCGGCCGGCGATGCGCTGCTGGCTTTCGGCCGACGGGTCCGGCGTCTGTGAACGGCGGGCGGTCTGGACCTCCTGGTGCAGCAGCCGAATCTCGTCCTTGAGCTGAGCGATGGCCAGTTGGTTCGAGGACCGCATCAGCTGGATGCTGGCGGAGATTTTCGCGGTCGAGGCATGGATGGCGCCGCGAATGACCTGGATGTCGTCGCTTTCGGCGCTCTGATCGAGGCTGTTCAGTTCGCGCTTGAGGCCGGACTCGAGATTGACTTCGCTTTCGTTGATGGAGCCGGCAAAGGATTCCACGCGCAGCCGCGGCCGCCTGCACCTCCCGGCGCAGTCTCTGCACCTGTTCGCCGGCTTTGTCGCGATAATCTTTCAATTCGGTGTCGAAGGAGTTCTGGACGGACTCCAATTCGCGGGGCGCCGGCGTCCGCCCGCAGCTGCTCCGCAGAGCCTGCAACTGCGCGCGGAAGTGCGCGGCTTCTGAGCGGCGTCCAGCTCGATGGCGTTCTGTTCGGTGGAGCGGAGCGCCCGCGAGTAGCAGTTCGACGGCGGTGCGATGCAGCTCCTCCAGGCGGTCCAGCTCGGTGGCGGTTTTGCGCAGTGAGATCATGGTGACGCCGGGTTCTTCCCTCTCTTATCGGACGGCAAGCGACCGAGTTTTAGGATTTTTTGCGCAGCGTATCTCCCCGCAGGCCTTCGCGGCCGTCGCTGGCATGTATACTGGATCGCGGTCTACCGAGTTTCATGAAGAGCAGAAAGACTGTCTTGCGTCGCTAGCGTCCTGCTGCTGCGGCGCGTGCTCGCTCGCTTCGGCGCAGTGGCTCAACGTAAAAACTCCCGGCATCCCGCGTCTGCCGGATGGTACGGCGAATCTTTCCGCGCCCGCGCCGAAAACGCACGACGGCAAGCCGCGACATCTCGCGGCATCTGGCAGCCCTCCGCCGCCATTACATCAGCAACTCGCTTCCGATCTCGAAGCCCGGCGATGCGCCCTTCCAACCCTGGGCGGCGGCGCTGTTCAAGCATCGGCGCGATACCGAGAGCATAGGACGATCCCACCGGAAACTGCATTCCGGGCGGCGTGCCGCGCTCCGACGCCGTTCCCTACCCGTTCAAAATCGTTAACGGCGACAAGATGGTGATCATTCTGTACGAGGCCGTGCACAGCTATCGCCAGATTTTCACCGATGGCCGCGAGCTTCCCAAAGATCCCAATCCGACCTGGCATGGGCTATTCGATCGGCCATTGGGATGGCGACGATTTTGTGGCCGAGACCGTCCGGCTTCAACGACCATGGCTGGCTGGATAACGATGGCCGCCCGGCCACCGACGCCGCTGCATGTCACCGAGCGTTTCCGGCGAAAAGATTTCGGGCACATGGATATTGTGATCACCATCGACGATCCGAAGGCCTACACCAAACCCTGGAACGTCAAGCTGCCGTTCAAGCTGCTGCCCGACACCGATCTGCTCGAATACGTCTGCAACGAAAACAACAAAGATCTGAAGCACCTGGTGGGAAAATGAGAAGACTATGAAGCGAAACTTCTATCGCTCGATTCCTTTCGCATTGCTGGGCGCGGCGCGCATTGCACGCGCAAGACAATCCTTTCAGCGCCGACGCTCGCCAGAGCTACGCGCTGGTGAAGGACAGCCTGCTCAAAGCGGCGGAGAAAATGCCGGCCGAAGATTATTCGTTCCGCACCGTTCCCGCGGTGCGCACCTTCGGCGAGATGATCGCGCACGTGGCCGATGGGCAGTTGCTGATGTGCCAGGTGGCGAAGGGCGAGAAGACCACGGCCAATGCCAAGTTCGCACCGCCCAAGACCGGCAAGGCCGATCTGGTGGCGTCGCTCGAAGGCGTCGTTCGATTATTGCGATCCGGTGTACGCTTCCATGACCGACGCAGCCGGCGCAGCCAAAGTGAAGTGGTTCCGCTGGGACATGAGCAAGCTCGGGCTGCTGAATTGGAACATCGCGCACGACAACGAAATGTACGGGATTATCGGCGCGTTTCTGCGGATCAAGGGACTGGTGCCGCCGTCGAGCGAAGGCCGGCCGTGACAGGGGGAAAGAATAAATTGCCACAGATGAACACCGATGAACGCGGATAGGAAAAACTCTAAGATCTCAGTGCGCGCTGCCGGCGTATTTTTTCTCGCCCGCTGTGATCGCGAGCGCCAGCCGATTCTGCGGCGGCGGCAGCGGACACGTCGCGTAATTCGTGAACGCGCAGGGCGGATTCTCAGCTTGATTGAAATCCAGCAAGACCATTCCATTCTGGGCCGGCTTGGTATAGAGGAATCGCGACGCGCCGTAGGTGGTTTTGCCGCTGGTCTGATCGCGAAGAACGAAAAACAGCTCGCCCTCGTCGATGGTCGGTTCCAGGCGAAACTCGCGGCCATCTTTCTGGAACGTCACGTAGCCGGGACTCGGCTCGCTCTCTTCCTGGCCGATGGTGTTGTGAAACGTGATGGAGTGCGGCGTGGTCCAGGCGGTGAATTTCGCCTGAATCCGCCAGGAGCGATTCGACTGGATACCACGAAAGTCCCTGAAAATGTTTGCGCGCCGCGCTGTCGTTGTCCTTCAATCGGATGCCGATGCGATCGCCGCGCCGGATCACGAAAAATTTCAAATGATTGATGGCGAGAACGTCGTCGTCCTCGCGCAGCGTGGTTTCGGTGGCGGGCTTTCCATTGAGCGTGAGCGCGACGCCGGGCGCGGGATGCAGCACGCCTTGCCCGCATGCAAGGAAATCACAGCTACATGCTTCGGCGCGGAGCCGGGCGGAAGCGGAACTTCGCTCGCTGGATCGGCGCCCACGCGGTTGTCGCCTTCCTTCAACCAATCCAGGCCCACCACCGTCAGCCAGCCGAAGTCCTTCGCTAATTCGCGCTGATGCTGGGCGCGCCACTGTTCTACTTCTTGACGATAGGTGTCGCCTGAATTCGGCCGCGCTCAGCGCGAACGCAAACGCCACGACAACGATCAGCTTGGCGCTCATATGTGATACATGAGCGGCAGCCGGCTATGCTCCTGCTTGGCCGTCTCCACTTGCCGGATCAGATCGGCCAGCGTGGTTTTATCGAGCACTTCGGCGATGGAGTCGCGCACCTGCCGCATGATGATGCGGGTGCCGCAATGTTCGATATCCACGCACTCTTCGCAGGGCTTGAACGCCGTTTCGCTGGCGCAGGGCAACGGCGCGAGCGGGCCTTCCAGCAGTCGGATAATAGACCCGATCGTAATAGTAGACGGTGGACGGCTCAGCTGGTAGCCGCCGCCCTTGCCCTTCTTGCTTTCCAGCACGCCGCGACCCTTGAGATCGAGCAGAATACCTTCCAGAAACTTGAGAGGAATGGTCTCCTCCGACGACAGGGTCGCGATGAGCACCGGCCCCTCGCCATAGCGCCGGCCGAGCGCAATCACCGCCTTAGGACGCATACTGGGTCCGTTTGGAGATCGTTCTCATTCCGCTTCCAGCGTATCAAACCTGCGGGCTGGAGCCCTTAAGCCACCAGCGCCACAGCCGGTAACGATCAAGGCGATGGCCCAAACCAGGTCCAGATTGAACCATCCCTTGCGCAGCAGCGCTAGTCCGAACTTCCGATAGACCAGGAGTGCAACTAGGGCCGCCACGGTCCCTGCCCCAGGCGAAGTTTTCTCGAACGATTTAGCATGTGGCGCGCTCCTCTCGCCGGCCGCTCCCTTATGGTCGCGGTTCAGTTGGACGCGGTGGCGCCCAGCTTCATCAGCAGCGCGGCGGTATCTTCGTGAACGTCGATGCGCTGGCCGCCGCGGCTGTTGCCGCCCGCGCGGCCCATGGCGGAATCCACCAGCGTCATGCCCTTGGCGATCCGTCGCGTTCATATCCGCGCCGTGATCCACCAGGAATTGCACGACGTCGTTCCAGCCCCAGAACGCCGCGCCGTGCAGCGGCGTCTGTCCGCGAGCGTCCGCCCGGCGTTGATCTCGCCGCCGGCCTTCAAGCAGAAGCTCGAGCGACGCGATGCGACCGCTGCTGCACATCGGGCGTGGTGTAACAGCCGCGCGTATCGGCGTCGACCGAGCCCAATCCCGCCGCCGCCATGGTCGGCGTGATGCCCTGATTGTTCGGAAGATTCAGCAGCGCGCCGTGCTCCAGCAGCAGCTCGATGGCCGGGGCATCCAGCGCCTTGGCGGCGCGCAGCAGCGGCGTGGCGCCGATGGTGATCATGCTGATCGACGCCGCGGTCCGCGCCCACGCTGCGGAACGGCGGCAGAAGCTTCAATTGCAGATTCGGATTCGGCGCCGGCTGTCCAGAAGCTGCTCGATCACCTGCAGCGGCGTGGTCTCATCGAGCGAAGGCCCGTCGGCGCGGCCGCCGTGCGGAATGGTGTTGTAATCCACGGCCAGACACAGCGGGCTGCGGCCCCACCAATCCCACTTGTTGACCATCGCGCCGGCTTTGATCAGATACGACGCGGTATCGAAGTGCGCGTTCCACGATGGCCTCGATCAGCGGCGTGACGCCTTCCGGATCGGCCATGTTCAGGTTCGCGCCGCCATCCTTCAGAGCCTGGACGCAATCGACGCAGCCTTCGCGCGCGGCATAGATCAGCGGCGTCAATCCGCCGTAGGAGCGGTATCCGGCGCGCGGCTCCGAGCTGACCTGCGGCGACGATCTTCGTCCATCTTGCGAGCGGGCGTTCACGTCGGCGCCGTGCGCGATCAGCTCCTTCACCATGGCGGGCTGGCTTTCCGCGGCGGCCCACATCAGCGCGGTCTGATCCTTCTGCGTTCTCCTTGGCGTTCACGTGCGCGCCGTGCTCCAGCAGCAGCTTCGCCGCGGCGACGTTGGTGGTGCGCGCCACCAGCATCAGCGCGGTCTGGCCGTCGGCGCCGGGCGAATCGGGATCGGCGCCGGCGTTCAGCAGTTTTTCGATCATCGCGCGCGTTGCCGCTGAACGCCGCTTCCGACATCGGCGTCGCGCCGAATTGCATTCTTGACCTTGGCTTTGGCGCCGGCCTGCGAGCAGCCGGTCGACCAATTCGGCGTCGCCGTTGTGCGCGGCCCAGAGCAGCGCGGTGGTGCCGTCGGACGTCGGCCGCGTTCACGTCGACTTTTCTGATCGATCATCTCGATGGCGGCGTGCGCGGTCGCCCGCCTTCGCGGCTCAACGAGCGACGGCGTCGCGCCGAGATCGCGCGGCGAAGGCGAATGCGCGACGCAAGGCGAGCAACGCGAGGAGATTTCGCATATTAAACCTCCGCGAACTTGCCCGAGCTGTCGCCGATCTTGTCCATGGGAACGCCGGCGCGGTCGAGCACCGTCAGCAGCATGTTGGCCAGCGGCGTCCGGTCCGGATACTTCAGGTGCTGGTCGCCCTTGACGCTTCTTCCATCCGCCCACCAGCGCCGTCGGCAGCGGGTAGTGATTGTGCGCATTGCTGTTGCTCATGTTGCTGCCGTACAGGATCAGGGAATGATCCAGCATGGTGCCGTCGCCGTCCGGCATCTTCTCGCAGCTTGGCCAGGAACTTGGCGAAGATATCGGTGTGATAGGTCTGGATCTTCACCAGCTTGTCCATCTTGGCCTGCTCATTGTTGTGGTGCGAGAGCGGATGGAACGCATCGGGAACGCCGATCTGGTTATAGGTGAGGCCGCTGACCTCGGCCGCCATCATCATGCTGAAGATGCGCGTCATGTTGGCCTGATAGGCCAGCGCGATCAGATCGAACATCAGGTTGATGTGCTGCTCGAACTGCGGCGGCGTGCCGGCGGGAGCCTCGGGGATGTCGACGTGCGAGAGATCGTGCGCTTCCATCTTCTGCATGCGGCGCTCGATTTCGCGCACGGTGTCGAGATAGTCGCTGAGCATGGCGCGGTCCTGCGGGCCCAGGCTCCGCTGCAGGTCGCGTGGCTTCGGTGGAGACCAGGTCCAGAACGCTGGAATATTGCTTGCCCAGGCGCTTGCGCTCCTCCGCGGTGTCGCCCTGGCCGAACAGGCGCTGGAACAGCTTGCGCGGCTCGGTCTCCATGGGCAGCGGCGTGTTGGGCGTGCGGAAGGAAATGGTGCCGGAGTAGCTGCAGCCGAAATCGCGATCGCAGGTGCCGCCTCCGCCGCGCCCTTCAATGGCCACTTCGAGCGACGGCAGCGGCGTGTCCTGGCCGATATGCGCGCGCGGCGATCTGATCGATGGTCGGGCCGCCGCAGGGGTCCTGGGTGGCGCGCGGACGCACGCAGCTCAGCCAGGTTCCGGGCGCGATGGCGTGCACGCGGGCCGGTGGCCCACTTGTTTTCCAGGTTGCTGACCACGGTCAGGTGCTTCTGGAACGGCGCCAGCGGCTTCAGGATGGGCGGGATCTCGAAGTCCGGCGCCGTCGGTCTTCGGCGTCCAGTGATCCATGATCGCGCCGTGCGGGAAATAGATGAACCCCAGGTGCGGAGTGGGATTGGCCGCGGTCTGCGCCAGCGCGGTGCGCGCCGGAATCATGGCGTCCAGCAAAGGCAGAGCCACGGCCGCGCCCATGCCGCGCAGGAACGTGCGGCGCTGGAATATGTTTCTTGGTGATGAACATTCTGGCTCTCCTTATTATCTGCGGCTACTGGTCTGTGCAACCTGGCCGCCGGCTTCGGCGCGTTCCGGCACTTCGCTCCATCTGGAACGGCGCGCTGGTGGCGATTCCCATCACGATGCGACGAGAAACGGTAATTGTCGGGCGCGGCATCGCGCACGATCTTGCGGATGGTGGGCATGTCGTAAGGCTCCAGCGTCGCGGCCCAGCGCGTAGATCATCATCTTTTCGGTCATGGTCTGCACGAACTGCTCGCGGCCGCGTCATCAGCGCGTTGCGCAGATCGTCCGGGCCAGCTGACCACGGTGCCGTCCACCAGCTTGCCGGAGGCGTCGATCGCGGTGCCGGCGAAGCGATCCTTGTCGCGCCACGCGCCGATGGTGTCGAAATTTTCGAGCGCGAATCCCAGCGGGTCCATGATGCCGTGGCAGCGCGTTGCAGGTGGGATTGGCGCGATGCTGCTCCATGATCTCGCGCACGGTATGCGGCTTTTCGCCGTCCTTGTTTTCCTTGAACGGCGGGACGTTGGGCGGCGGCGGCGAGGGCGGCGTGCCGGTGATGCTTTCGAGAATGATAGTCGCCGCGCAGCACCGGCGAGGTGCGGTTGGGATACGACGTCACCATCAGGACCGCGCCCTTGCCCAGCAGGCCGTAGCGCCTGGAATCGGGCAGGGTCACGCGCCGGAACTCGTCGCCGCGCACGTTCGGGATGCCGTAGTGCAGCGCCAGGCGCTCATTGACGAAGGTGTAATTGGCCGTCAGCAGATCCAGCACGCTGCGGTCTTCGCGCAGGATGCTGTCGACGAACAACTCCATCTCGCGCTTGAAAGCGGTGCGCAGGCTGGCGTCGAAGTTGGGATAGATGAACGGGTCGGGATCGATGCTTGTCGATCTCGCGCACGCGCAGCCATTCGAAGCGCGAAATTGGTGACCAGCGACTCGCGACTTTGTCGCTCGGCCAGCATGCGGCGCACCTGCTCCTCGAAAACCTTGGGATCTTTCAGCTTGCCCTGCTCGGCGAGGCCGAGCAGCTCGTCGTCGGGAATGGTGCTCCACAGGAAGAACGACAGGCGCGAGGCGAGTTCCAGATCGCTGACGCGGTAGATTGGTGCCGGGCGCGAGATTCGGCGGCGGCGGCTCGGCGCGATACAGGAACTTGGGGCTGGCCAGAATCGCGATGATGCCGTTCTGAATGCCGCCTTCGAAATTGCCGATCGCGCGGCCTTCCTTGAAGAAGGCCAGGGGCGCGGCGAGATCCTTGTCGAGTCACCGGCCTTCGGAAAGCCCGGTGCGCGATGCTCGCGAAAGAATGCGCGGCGGCGCAGGAAGCTTCTTCGCTCTCGGCTGGGCGGGCTGGCAGACGAAAATCCGCTGCGCGGCTTGGCGGTTTCGACCGGCTGTGCCGGTGGGACTGATACGGCCCGGTGATCTCGATGCCCGGTCCGCCGGCCGCCGCGTCCGCCGCGGCCCCCGCCGCCGGGAGCGAAGCCATAGCCGGGTACGCGCGGCCGGGAATGAACGATTGCAGCATGCCTTCGGATTCGGCGAAACTGTGCGCTCGCGCGGTAAGCGCCGACTTTATGCACGCCGGCCTTGACGTGCACGAAGCCGCCGGCGAGCGATTCGGCAGCCCATCCAGGTGCAGAATCGGATCCGGCGCCGGCGATGCGTGAACTCGTAATCGCCATCGTAGGGGAACAGATGCTCGACCACGATTCCGCCGCTGCGTGCCGAGCGGCAAGTCGCTGCGGGATCGGCGCCGGGCTCGCCGTGCAGACTCACCTTCACCGGGCTCGGTGGGCGGCGGATGCGCGATGGCCTGACGGCTCACCGCGCGCGCCGCGGTGATGTATTGATCCAGAAACGAGGGCGAGACCTTGAGCACGCTGGCGATGTTGTCGAAGCCGTTGCTGATGTCGTCGGCGGGAAGCAGCGCGGCCGGCGTCCACGTCGATCGCCCAACATGTCCTGCGATCGCGTTCTGCATATTCGGCGCGATTCAGCCGGTGCAGCGCGACGGTGCCGGGATTGGGCGCGCCGAGCGCGGCCTGATCGAGCGAAGTTTCGAGGATACTTCGACGAACGAATCGACGGTGCCTGATCCGGACGCGGCATGCCCGGCGGCGGCATCATGCCGCCGCGCAGCTTGCGAATCGCGCGCTCCCAAACCGGCGGCGTCCTTGCCGACGTGCGCCAGATCCATGGTGTCGAACGTCAAGCCGCGGTCTTGGCGCGCTGGTTGTGGCAGGTGACGCAATAATGATCGAGCAGCGCGCGTTCGCGGCGATGGTGACGGGAGTGCAGGCTGGGCGAGCGTGAGCGGCGCGAGTGGCAACGATACCGGCACTGCCAGCGCGAAGCAACCGCCACGACCCAGTGACGCATGTCTTGATCCTCATTTAAACGATCCCGCCCAGCTCGCGAACGTGTCCCCACATGCCCCGATACGCCAGCTGCGATAAACAGCTCCGGGTTGCCCCACTTCTCGTCGAAATCCTTGGTCGGCGTGGCGGCGACCATCTCCTTCGGCCTCATGCCCTGCTTGATCAGCTTCACCAGCCGATCCTTCACGGTGGCGCAGCATTTCGTTCTCGGCCTGAGGTCGGCCTGGGTCTGCACCGGGCCGCTTCCAGGGACGATGCGCGTCTGAGGCGTTGGTTACGTTGAGCAGGATCTTCTGCGCCCTCGATCATGCCGCCGATCCAGCCGCCGGTGGACCAATCCACGATCGGGTATCTGTCCACGGAAACCACGTCGCCGGCCACCAGAATGTTCGGGCCGGGGAAATAGACGTAGATATCGCCGTCGGTGTGCGCCTGCGGCATGTACCCGTATTCGATCGGCTCCCTGCCAAAGATCATCTTTTGAACGCCGGTGTAAAAAGTCTGGTTCGGCAGCGCGCCTTGGGGTGCGGCTCATAAGTGCGCTTCTGCCAGCCAAAGTCGATCTCCGCGCCCAGCCAAAGTTTGGTGTTTTCGTGCGCGATGATTTTCGCGCCGGCCTTGCCGAGAGTTTCGTTCGAGCCGGTGTGCTCGGATGCCAGCAGGTGTTGAACAGCACGTGGACCGGCTTGCCGCCGGATTTTTCGGCCACCAGCTTCAGCAATTCCTCGGATCGTTCGGCCGAGCCGCCATTCACCAGCAAAACGCTTTCGGGACCCAGCACCGCGAGAACATTGCCGGGCGCGCCGGAGATCAGGAGGAACTTATCGGTGAGCTTCGTGACTTCGAGCGGCGTGACGGGGGGCACCGATCCGGTCTGCGCGAGCCCGTGACGGCACAGCGCTGCACCGGCTGTTCCGGCGGCAACGCTGCGCAGAAACCCACGACGGTTCCATAAATCGGGCACTGTTATCAGTTTACCGGATATCGGGTGTTCTAATGTCGGTAGTGGGGTCTTAGTGGGGACACTAACTGAAAGGTGACAGGCAGGGATGGCCAGTGCCGGGTCCGCAGCCGCCCCAATTCGTAATAACGGTGTAACAAACTATTCCGATGCAAGCCAGTATCAAGCCGAGAGCCAAAAGAACAAAGCATCCCCAGTAGGGATGGCTCCCATCGAACATTTTGCGTACAATTTCGCGTAGCGTCACTGCGCCAATTCCTCAAGGGCCCAAACGTGGTCCGTTATTCCCGCAGCCATGGCTGGAGTAATTCGCAACGATCAGTGAATCCTGCACAGATTGTAGTACGCGAAATGGAGGGCTAGCGCAGCTCGCAGGTTGTCCCAGAACAGCGAGAATGCGTAAGTGAGCCGCGTAAGCCGCTTTGCTAAGACCCCTACTTAAAATGTGAGGCACCGCTGCGGGGTGGTGGCGACTGGTGGAACCGCCGGAGTCAGCGGCCTTTCCATTGTCTCCGGATTTCTCGCTCAGCCGGGCGTCGCAAATCCGCTCGCCGCGGGACGCCCGATTGTCAAAAGGTTTCCGACGCCATCAAGGTTAGCGCCGCTTCGGCCGTCCGGGCGGACGCCAACGGTGCGGGAACCTTTCCAGGCGTGCCGCCGGGAACTTACTACCTGATGATCTCCGCTCGCTACAACAACCAGTCGCTGGTGTGGGTGCAAGCCGTGCAGCTCAAGCCGGGCCCGAATTCGTTGACGCTCAACGCGAGCAACGCAGTTCCGCTGAATTGACGACGGGCTAGCTGACTGGCGCCCGATGCCATAATGGGCCATGGTTCCGACCGAATCCGGCCTTCTCCCGCCCAAGGAGCAGACCCGGACTTCCACGCGTCGCCGCACGCTTGATGTTTTCTTCCATCCCAAGACGTGTTGCGGTGATCGGCGCGACCGAAGCGCCGCACAGCGTGGGCCGGTCCATCCTCACGAACCTCAAGGACGCTCCTTTTCCCGGGCGTCATCTATCCAGTGAACCCGAAGCGCGACACGCTGCTGGGCCTGCCCTGTTATCGCAGCATCGCGAGCGTTCCGGAGCCGGTGGATCTGGCGGTGATTGCGACGCCGGCCGCACGGTGCCGGGCGTGATCCGCGAGTGCGTGGAGGCGGGGGTGCCCGGGGCGATCATCATCTCGGCCGGATTCCGGGAAATCGGCGAGCGCGGCGCGGCGCTGGAGCAGCGAGATCCTGGAAGAAGCGCGCAAAGGCGGCATGCGCATCGTCGGGCCGAATTGCCTGGGCATGATGAGCCCGCACAGCATGCTCAACGCGACCTTCGCGAGCACCATGGCGCGGCCCGGGCATCTCGGCTTCATCAGCCAGAGCGGCGCGCTGTGCACCGCGATTCTGGATTGGAGCCGGCGCGAGATGGTGGGCTTCAGCGCGTTCGTTTCGGTGGGCTCGATGCTGGATGTCGGCTGGGGCGATCTGATCCAGTATCTGGGCGACGATCCGAAAACGCGCAGCATCGTGATGTACATGGAATCGGTGGGCGATGCGCGGAGCTTTTTGTCGGCGGCGCGCGAAGTGGCGCTTTCGAAACCCATCATCGTGATCAAGCCGGGCCGCACGGAGGCTGCGGCCAAGGCCGCCGCGTCGCACACCGGAGCGCTGACCGGGCCAGGACGACGTGCTCGACGCGGCTTTTCGCCGATGCGGCGTGCTGCGCGTGGACACCATCGCGGAGCTGTTCTATCTGGCCGAAGCGCTCGACAAGCAGCCGCGCCCCAAGGGTCCGCGCCTGGCGATCGTGACCAACGCGGGCGGTCCGGCGGTGCTCGCCACCGACGCGCTGCTCACCGCGAGGCGGCGAACTGGCCGAGCTTTCGGCCGAGACCATCGACCGCAGCTCGATGCGTTCCTGCCGCAGCATTGGAGCCATCAGAATCCCGATCGACATTTTGGGAGACGCCAGCGCCGAGCGCTACGCGAAGGCCGTGGATATCGCGGTCAAAGATCCCGGCACCGATGGCACGCTGGTGATTCTGGCGCCGCAGGCCATGACCGATCCCGCGGCGGTCGCCGAGCAGTTGGCGGCGCTGCCCAAGAGACGTCACGAAGCCGCTGATCGCCAGTTGGATGGGCGGCGCTGGATGTCGCGGCCGGGCGAAGTGATCCTGAACCAGGCTGGGATTCCCGCTTACCCTTATCCCGATTCCGCGGCGCGCGTGTTTCAGTTGATGTGGCGCTACAGCGCGAATCTGCAAGCGCTGTATGAAACGCCCGCGGCATTCGACATGGACGCTTCCGATGACGCCGCGCGCGCGGGCCGCGTCAGCTCATCGCGAATGTTCGCGCGCCAGCGGCCGCACGCTGCTCACCGAAGCCGAGTCGAAGGGCCTGCTGGCGGCTTACGGCATTCCGACTGTCGCCACCGAGATCGCCACCAGCGCCGACCAAGCAGTGCAGGCGGCCGCGCGCATGGGCTATCCGGTGGTGCTGAAGCTGCATTCGGAAACCATCACGCATAAGACCGACGTGGGCGGCGTGCGGCTGAATCTGGCGGACGATGCCGCGGTGCGCGCGGCGTATCAGGGCATCGCGGAGTCCGTCCGCGAAGACTCGCGGGCGAAGTCGGATTTTCTGGGCGTGACCGTGCAGCCCATGGTGCGCGCCGAAGGCTACGAGCTGATTCTGGGATCGAGCATCGATTCGCAGTTCGGCCCGGTGATTCTGTTCGGCGAGCGGCGGACAGCTGGTTGAAGTTTACAAAGACCGCGCCATCGGGCTGCCGCCGCTCAACACCACGCTGGCGCGCCGCGTGATGGAACGCACCAAAATCCTGACGGCGTTGAAAGGCGTGCGCGGAAGGAAGCCGGTGGATCTGGCGGCGCTGGAGCAGCTGATCGTGCGCTTCAGCTATCTGATCACCGAACAAAGCTGGATCAAAGAAATCGACATCAATCCGCTGCTGGCGTCGCCCGAGGGCTTGCTCGCGCTGGACGCCCGCGTGGTGCTGCATCCAGCGGATTTGAGTGCGTTCCGCCGCGTTCGGCGATCCGGCCTTACCCGACGCAATACGTTCAGCCCTGGAAATTTCCCGGACGGCCTGGAAGTCGTGATCCGTCCGATTCGCCCCGAAGACGAACCGGCCATCGCGCGATTCCACGAGCAGCTGTCGGAGCGCAGCGTCTACCTGCGTTATTTCCATCTGATCGATCTGGACCGGCGGGTTTCGCACGATCGCCTGCTCCGCATTTGCTTCAACGATTACGATCGCGATATCGCGCTGGTGGCCGAGCATCGCGAGCGAGATTCTCGCGGTCGGCCGCCTGCGCAAGATCGACGCCAACGATGCGGAGCTGGCGGTGCTGATCACCGACGAATATCAGGGCCGCGGCCTGGGCACGGAGCTGTCGCGGCGGCTGGTCGAAATCGCGCGCGTCGAGAAAGTTGGAGCGAGTGATGGCCGAAATCCTGCCTGAGAATATTCACATGCAGCGTGTATTCCGAGAGCTGGGGTTTCGGATGGACCAGCACGCCGACGGCGGAGTGCGTGCGGTGTTGGAAATTGCGCACTAGCGCAGGTTGTACTTCGCCATCTTGTAGCGCAGCCGGTCGCGGCTGATGCGCAGCATGCGCGCGGCTTCCGATTGATTGCCGCTGGAGCGCTCCAGCGCATCGGCCAGCAGACCTTTTTCGTGCTCGTCGAAGGACACGCCGGACGCGCGCGTCCGACGGCTCGGCGCCGTGCGAATTGCCCGCCGCGGCGCCCACCGTGCGCTCGTGATGGCGCAGCGACGCTGGCAGATCCTCGACGTCGATCATGTCGCTGATGGCCATCATGCAGGCATGGCCCAGCACGTTTTCGAGCTCGCGGATATTGCCCGGCCAGGAATGCCGCGCCAGCACGATCTGCGCGCGCCGCGTCAGCCCGCGAATGTCCTTGTTGAACTGCGCGGAAAAGCGGTCCAGAAGAAACTTTTCGAGCAGCGGCAGATCCTCGCGCCGGTCGGCCAGGGCGGGCGTTCGCAATTCCACCATCGCCAGCCGATAATACAGATCCTCGCGGAACTGCTTTTGGGCGATCAAATCCTGAACGTCGCGGTTGGTGGCCGCGATCACGCGCACATCCACCTTGCGCGGCGTCACCGAGCCGACGCGCGTCACTTCCTGATTCTGCAGCGCGCGCAGCAGCTTGGCCTGCGTGGCCAGCGGCATGTCGCCGATTTCGTCCAGGAACAACGTGCCGCCGTGCGCGAACTCCATCAGGCCCATCTTGTCGGCGGCCGCGCCGGTGAACGCGCCTTTGACGTACCCGAACAGCTCGCTTTCAAACAGCGTCTCCACCACCGCCGAGCAGTTGCAGGTGACGAAGCGGCCGGAACTGGCCGGGCTCAGATTGTGCAGCGCCTTGCGCCACCAGATCCTTGCCGGTGCCGGTGGGGCCGGTGATCAGCGCGGAGCGGTAATGCGGCGCCACTCGGCGGATGCGCGCAAATAAATCCCACATCAGCGGGCTGCGGCCGATCATGCCCTCGAAGCGCGATGTTTCCAGCAGCTCGCTGTCCAGCTCCAGCGCGCGCTGGCGCTGGCGAACATCGGCCAGCAGCTTTTCCACGCGGCTGCGCAGCGCGGGAATCGAGATGGGCTTGTTCAGATAATCGCTGGCGCCCTTTTGGATCGCCTCCACCGCGGTTTCGGTGGTGTAATGCGCCGTCATCAGGATCACGTCGATGGCCGGATCGAACTCCACGATCCGCTCCAGCACTTCCAGGCCGCTCATCTTCGGCATCACCAGATCCAGCAGCACGATCTGCGGATGTTCCTGGAAAATCAGGTCCAACCCTTCTTCCGGATCGGTGGCCGTGAAGATGGTTAGGCCCTCCTGCTGCAAGGACTCGCTCACGAGCTCAAGGCTCGCCGGCGTGTCATCGATCGCGACCAGCTTAACGACGGAAGCATAACGGGCTTAGATAACACTATGTTAGCCGAGAATCAGTCACTGAGTATACACATCGGCAATGGAAAGGAAAATGCATACCTTCTTCGCATCCAGTTAAGATAAAAACTAAGGTTCCAGCCGTGCTGGAAGCCATCATTAAAGCCTCGCCGCTGGCGATCATCGCCGTCGACGTCCGAGGAACGCGTCATTCTTTGGAATCAAAGTGCCGAGCGGATGTTCGGCTGGACTGGAAAGCGAAGTCTATCGGCAAACCGACTCCGATTCTTCCCCCGGATCGACCGGCCGCGCTCGGCGATCGATCTCAGCGCCGGGCCCGTTTGGGCATGGAATCGGTGCGCATACGCAAGGACGGCGTCCGCGTCCCGGTCCGCGTCTGGAGCGCCGCCATCGCCAGCATGGGCGGCCGGCTGTCGATGCTGGCCGATCTCACCGAAGCTCGCGAAGCCGAGCGCTTCACGCCGATCTGGTTGAAAGTGAGCGCGCGGCGCGCGAGCTGGCAATCGCGGGCCAGCGTTTTTCGCTGCTGCTGGAAGCGGCGCCCGACGCGATTCTCGAAGTGGATCCCAGAGGGCCGCATCGTGCTGGCGAATACGGAGGCGCGAGCGCCTGTTCCAGCGCTCGCGACGACGAATTGGTCGGCATTGCCGGTGGAAGCTCTGCTTCCGGAGCGCTTTCGCGGCGGGCACCTCGCGCATCGCGCCCATTACGGCGCTCATCCGGTGCGCCGTCCCATGGGCGCGGGCCTGGATCTGTATGCGGTGCGCAAAGACGGCACCGAGTTCGCCGTCGACATCAATCTGAGCCCGCTCGGAGGGACCGAACGCGGCCACGTCATGTGCGTGCTGCGCGACGTCAGCCAGCGCCGCGCACCGAAGAAAAAATCCGCGTGCTCAATCAGAGCCTGGAGCGGCGCTCTTCGGAGCTCGCGGCCGCCAACCAGGAGCTTTCGGTGCGCAACCAGGAAGTGGAGCGCGCCAACCGGCTGAAGAGCGAATTCCTGGCCAGCATGAGCCACGAGCTGCGCACGCCGCTGAACACCATTCTCGGATTCTCGGAGCTGCTTTCCGAAGAAAGCGCCGGCGCGCTGAATGAAAAACAGAAGCGCTTCCTCGACCCACATCCAGCGCGACGCCAGCCACCTGCTGGAACTGATCAACGACGTTCTGGATCTTTCCAAAATCGAAGCCGGGCGGCTGGAGCTGCGTCTGGAAAAGTTCCCCATGGCGGTGGCCGTGGCCGAAGTGCTCACCAGCGTACGGCCGCTGGCGGCCACCAAGAGGCATCAGCCTGGACAGCGACCTCGACACGCAGTTGACGCTTGCAGGCCGACCGCCTGCGCTTCAAGGAAATCCTCTTCAACCTGCTCAGCAACGCCATCAAGTTCACGCCTTCCGGCGGCCGGGTTTGGATCGAATCGTCGCTGGTGGATGGGTCGGTTTGCATCCTGGTGGGCGACACCGGCATCGGAATCTCGCCCGAGGACCAGCAAGCCATCTTCGAAAGCTTTCGCCAGGCCAGCGCCACCACCAAAGGCGTGCGCGAGGGCACCGGCTCTGGGCCTGGCCATCACCAAACGCCTGGTGGAGCATCATGGCGGAAAAATCTGGGTGGAGAGCGAGCCTGGGCAAAGGCAGCCGCTTCTTCTTCACTCTGCGGCTCAGCGAGCCCGAGGAAGCAGCCGGCCACGCGCAGCCGATGGCGACGCGCGCCGCTGCTGCTGGTGGCCAGCCACCTCGCATCCTGGCGCGACGAGATCCTGCAGCAATTGCAGCACGAAGGATTTCGCGTGGAGACCGCCGGCTCGGGCGCCGACGCGTTTCAGAAGGCCAGGGATCTGCGGCCCGATCTGGTCCTGCTCGACATGGAGCTGCTGGGCAAGAGCGGCTGGGAGACGCTGCACGAGCTGAAGACTTCGCCCGAAACGCGCGCCATTCCGGTGATCATCGTCTCCGCCGCCGACGAGCGCAAAATGGGCGCTGCGCTGGGCGCCGCCGAATCGTTGGTCAAGCCGGTCTCCGGCGCGGCGCTCATCCAAGCCGTGCGCCGGGTGCTGCAGCCCGAGGGCGTGCTGCGGGTCCTGATTGTCGACGACGATCTGGAAACCCGCGAACTGCTGGCGGACACCCTCATGAACGAAGGGCATACACCGCTGACCGCCCGCTACGCAGCGGAGGCCTTGCGTATTCTGGCCACCTCGCGCGTGGACGCCGTGGTGCTGGATCTGCTGCTCCCCGGCCGCAGCGGTTTTGAAGTGCTGAGCGATATCCGCGCGAATCCGCAAGCTGAGCCGGCTCCCGGTGCTGGTGGTGACCGTCAAGGACCTCACCGAGCGCGAACGCCAGTCGCTGGCCGCGCAAGGCGCCCAGATGTTTGCCAAAGGCGCCGGCTGGCGGCAGGAGCTTCTGGACAGCTTCGCCGCCTGCGCACGCCCGGACAGGGCAAGCGCGTGCTGGTGGCCGACGACAATCCCGCCGGCCGCGAGCTGGTGCGCGAGAGCCTGGCCGAGCACGCGAGTTCCATCATCGAAGCCGCCGACGGGCGGGAGGCGCTGGACAAAATCCGCGAGCTGCTGCCCGATCTGGTGCTGCTCGACATCCAGATGCCGGAGATGGACGGCTACGCGGTGTTGCGGGAAATCCGCAGCGATCCGGCGCTTGCAGGGCCTGCGCGTGGTCGCGCTGACCGCCTTCGCCATGCAGGGCGACCGCGAGCGCGCCCTGGAAGCCGGCTTCGACGACTACTCACCAAGCCGGTCACCGTGGCCAAGCTGAAGGCGCAACTGGAACCGGAGCAGCCGCCAGATCCGCCACGGTGCGCCTGAGCAATTTCTCGCAAGCCCATTGGGCAAGGCACGCTATCCCGGAAAACTACTGGGTTTTTCCCTGGCATAAGCGGCATCCTGATTGCATGCCTTAGGATCGAGGAGTACACAGTGCCAACTACGACAGAAATTCCTCAAATCGAGCCATCCCCGAACCGCCGCAACGGTTCTCGAGAGAAATGGCTTGCACTCGTCGCGTTCGTAGTGGTGACCGCGGCCGGCGCAGTCCTGTGGCATGCCCAGACGCGCCGGAACCCCGGAGCAGCCCTCATCATCTCCATTCGCGGAGACAATCTCTATCAGGCTTATTGCGCCTCCTGTCACGGCGCGAATGCCAAAGGCAATGGGCCGATGGCGGCCTGGCTGAAAGTCCAGACCTCGGACCTGACGCGTATCGCAGCCCGCAATGGCGGCAAGTTTCCGCTGGAGCGTGTGGACCGCATCATTTCCGGCGAAGAAACGCTGCCGAGCGGTCACGGCACACGAGCCATGCCTATTTGGGGGCCGGTGTTTTCACAAGTCACCCGGGATCAGGACCTTGGGCGGGTGCGAATCGACAACCTGGCGCGTTATCTGCGCGACATCCAAAGCAAGTAAAAAGGCAGGCCTCCCTTGGCCCTTAACAGGGCATCCGGTCGGGGTTCAGAACCGCGACCGTGAGGGAGCGTTCTTTTACACGCTCAGCACCGGGCACGGCGAGTCGCGAATAATCGAATAAAGATGCGACCACAGGCGGCTGAAGGTTCCAATGGAGTGGCCGCGGCCGGTGACCAAAAGATCCGCCTTCCGGCGAACAACTTCATGATGGATGCCGTCGGCTAGCAGCGCGTCGATCACGGTATGAGGAGCGTCCACGCCTAGCTTGGCTTTCAGTTCCCGCAGCCGGAATTGCGAAGCTTCCGTGAGCTGCCTGGTGTGCTCTTCCAGATCGATATCCGGATAAGCGGGCGGCGTCGGCACCACATGCACGATCCACAGTTGCGCGCTATAGGCGGACGGCAATGGAGGCGGCCGCGCGCAGCACGCCCTCGGCTTCCTGGCTATCGTCCAACGCGCACACAATGGATTGATAAGGAATTCGCACCGGATGATCCGACAGCGCCGCTCCCACGCCGGTCCACACCGCGGAGCTGACGTCGTGCAGCACTTTGGCAGTGATCGGATCCCAGCAGGAATCGCCGCACCGGCCCGTGGCCGCGCGTAGCCAGCATCACAAGATCGGCGCGCTGCTGTTGGGCCAGCCGGTCGATCACTCTGCCTGGCTCGCCCAATTCGCACGATCGCTTCCAGCTTGCTGGCCGGGAAAGCTCTGGCAGGCAAACTGCCGCAGCCGGTCTTCTTCCATGGCGTGTGCCTTGCTCTGCAAGTCGGGATCGGTGACCAGCACTTCGCTGTGCGCGATCGCCGCCAGCGGCGCATAGGCATGGCACACCGTAAGCTCGGCCGAGAAATGGCAGGCCATCTCCTGAACGTAGGGAATCACGGCCTGGCAGGGCGCGGAATAATCCACCGGAAACAGAATCTTGTGAAAGGGCAACATAACAGTAACCTCCTACACGCTGATCACGGGGCAAGGCGCGTCCGAATAATGGAATAGACGTTGCTGCGCAGGCGTCCCAGCGTGCGGGTCGCCTGTCCGCGTCCAATCACCATCAGGTCGGCGCTGTGACCGAGCGCGGAGTCCCGCACCACGTGCGATACTTCTCCCGCTGCCCAAACACAGCGGCGCGGCCACGCCGGCGGTTTCCTGCAACTGGGCGATGGTCTTGCGCGCGTCTTGCTCCAGGTATTGGCGGAGATCGGTGTCGAAGTATTTCTCCGGCGCAACTTCGGCGCCTGGAATGGCATGCACCAGAAAGAGCCTGGCATGGTTGTCCTGCGCCAGCCGGCAAGCGAATCGCATGGTGGCGACGCTGTCTTCGGTGCGATCCACGGCGCACATAATGGTGGCGAATTCCGGCGAGACGGCCGGCGCATCTGCCACGTGCACGCCGGTCCATACCGGGCACGGCGTGTCATGCAGCACCTTGGCCGTCACCGATCCCGAGCAGCAGCGTGCGGAAGAGCCCGTAACCGCACGCGATCGCCACGATCCACAGCGCCATGCCGTTGCAGCAGGTGCTCAATTCCGGCGGCATCCGTTACGACGCCGACAAATTCAACTGGCTGGGTTCGACCGGCCCGCAGAACGAAGTCATCCTCGTCTGGCACACTGCCGGAATCGATACGATCGAGCAGGCGAAAAAGAAACAGATCGTCCTCGGCGGCACCGGCGCGGGGGCCGGCATCGTCCTCCTGCCCATGGTGGTGAACAATCTGCTCGGCACTAAATTCAAGATCGTGACCGGCTATCGCAGCTCCGAGGACGTCAACCTCGGCATGGAGCGCGGCGAAGTGCAGGCGCGCGCCTTCAGCATCGGCTCAATCACCTCTCAACACCCCGATTGGATCAGCGAACATAAAGTGGCGTTTCTCGTCCAGTCGGGCGTCAGGCGCGACAAGGTGCTGCCGAATGTTCCACTGCTGATCGAGCTGGCCAAGAATGACGAACAGCGCCAAATCTTTAAGCTGATCTCGTCGCCGCCGGCGCTCGGCCAGCCCTACGTGGCGCCGCCCGGCGTGCCGGCGGACCGGCTTGCCACGCTGCGCAGCGCGTTTGCCGCAACGCTCAAGGATGCGGCTTTCCTGGCCGACGCGGAGAAAATCCGCTTCACCATCGAACCGATGAGCGCCGACGAAGTGGCGCAAATCGTCCACGAGACGGTCGCCGCCCCGCCCAACATTGTCGCCAAAGCCAAGGCCGCCATGGGCCTGGCCGACCGCTAAACTGTCTGCGCGCAACACACCATTGGCAGCCGAACATTAGAAAGGGAGAACCCCGATGGCCGAGATCAAGATTTTCAATCCCGACGGAATGACCAAGCCCGCGCCCTATAGCCATGTGGCCTACGCCAAGACGCAGGAGTTGGTGTTCATCGCCGGCCAGACGCCGATCGATGCGACCGGCGCCGTTGTCGGCAGGGGCGATTTCGAGGCGCAGTGCGCGCAAGTGTTCGCCAACATCCACACGGCGCTGCGCTCGGTCAACGCCGATTGGAAGAACGTCGTGCAGTTCACGAGCTATATCCTTCGGCCGGAGCACGCCGCCGCCTACCGCGCCTGGCGCGCCAAGGTCTATCCTAAAATGTTTCCCAACGGCGCCTATCCGCCCCACACGCTTCTGATCATCAGTCGTCTCGCCGACGAAGCCTATTGGCTCGAAGTGCAGACGATCGCCGCGCTCTGAAACACGTTCGGCGGAGCGGCCACAAGCTAAACTATCGCTCCGTCGCCCCGCGCAAATCATCGCCGATGTCGCTGAGCGCAACTTCATGCGCCAGCGTCCGCAATGCTTTTGCATGAGCAACGCCGAACGTTTTTTCAAAGCGTGCCTGGGCCGCCGTCCAATCCTTGGACGCGGCGCGAACGCGCGCATGGCCGGCATGCGTCAGGCGCAGCTCCTTGCTGCGGCGGTCGTCGCTTCCCCTAACGACGGCGATCAGCCCGTCCCGGCGCAACGGTCGAATGTTGCGTCCAAGCGTGGTGCGATCCATGCCCAATTCGGCGGCGAGCGCATTGATCGTCATCGATCCATTGCGTTTCAGCCTTGCAAGAATCGAATACTGGGTGGCGCGCAGGCCGCTTGGCGACAGAAACCGATCGTAAATCTGCGTGACGTGCCGCGCCGCCTGCCGCAACGCCAGACAATTGCAGCCGGCGGGATTGCTGACAGATGAGGTCATCGTCTCCTCGCGCTTGATATAGGTGCATATACTCCTATATTGGGTGCCGCTCAATCCTACGCCAGCCGCAAACCCGCGGCCGGAGCGGCTCATGGCTCTGACCAGCGCAGTTTCCTCGCCGTCGCCATTGGAACGATCCGCCGACGCTGCGGAAAAGCCGCGCTACGACCCGCGCACCCGCGCGCTGATCGACGGACCGATCGCATCGACGCTTGTCCGGCTCGCCGCCCCGAACATGCTGGTGATGCTCGCGCAAACGTGCGTCGGTCTCGTTGAAACTTACTTTGTGGGCAAGCTGGGCACCGAAGCGCTTGCCGGCGTTGCGCTCGTTTTCCCCGTCGTGATGCTGATGCAGATGATGTCGGCGGGCGCCATGGGCGGCGGCATTTCCTCGGCCATCGCGCGTGCGCTCGGCGGCGGACGCCGCGCCGACGCCGACGCGCTGGCGATTCATGCGCTGTCATCGCGCTCGTCTTCGGGCTTGCCTTTATGGTTGCGCTGCTCGCCGGCGGACGCGCCCTCTATGCGGCGATGGGCGGCAGCGGCGCTTCGCTCGTCGCGGCGGTGACCTACTCGCAAGTGGTTTTTGCCGGCGCGATCCTGGTCTGGCTGTTCAACTCGCTCGCCAATGTCATTCGCGGAACCGGCAATATGGCGACGCCCGCCATCGTCACCTGCGCCGGCGTCCTGGTGCTCATTCCGCTTGTCGCCTTGCCTGATCTTCGGTCTTGGACCATTGCCGAAGCTTGGCGTCGCCGGCGGAGCGGTCGCCGTGGTGATCTATTATGCGGTCGGCAGCATCGTGCTCGGGGCTTACCTGCGTTCGGGCCGCAGCGTCGTTCGGCTCGCCTTTGCCGGAGTGCGTCTGCGTTGGCCGCTGTTTCGCGACATTCTCCGCGTCGGCTTGGTCGCGGCGCTGATCACGGTGCAAACCAATCTTACCATCGCCATCGCGACCGGCTTCGTCGGCACATTCGGCGCGGCGGCCATTGCCGGCTACGGCACCGGCTCGCGGCTCGAATATCTGCTCATTCCGCTCGTCTTCGGTCTCGGCGGACCGCTCGTCGCCATGGTCGGAACGAACCTCGGCGCCGGCCGGCGCGACCGCGCCCTGCGCGCGGCCTGGATCGGCGCCGCGATCGCTGCAGCACTCTGCGAGTTCATCGGCCTGAGCGCCGCCGCTTCTCCTCGCGCCTGGTTGTCGCTGTTCGATACCGATCCGGCGATGATCGACGCCGGATCGCGCTATCTGCACGCCGTCGGCCCGGTCTATGGCCTGTTCGGGCTCGGCATGGCGCTGTACTTCGCCTCGCAGGGCGCCGGACGCTTGCTGTGGCCGTTGCTGGCGAATTTTGCCAGGCTGATCGTCGCGGCGACCGGCGGCTTTCTGGCGTTACGGTGGAGCGGAAGCCTCACCGGCGTATTCGTCGCCTTGGCGGTCGCGCTGGCGGCTTTCGGGTTGATCAACGCTGCGGCCGTTGCTAGTGGCGCATGGTTTCGCCGCCCTGCCCCGCCCTCGCAAATACGCCTGACGCCACCGGAGCCGACCGAACAATGAGCCGCGAATTTTACTTCGAGGATTTCGCCGTGGGGCAGGTTTTCTCCACCGGCCGGCTGCGCGTCGACGCCGATCAGATCAAAGCGTTCGCCAGGCAATTCGATCCGCAGCCCTTTCATCTCGACGAGGAGGCGGCAAAAAACTCGATCTTCAACGGCTTGGCGGCAAGCGGCTGGCACACGGCGGCGCTCACCATGCGGCTCATGGCCGACGGCGAGTTCAAGCCGGCCGGCGGCATCATCGGCGTCGGTTTCGACGAACTGAGCTGGCAGCGCCCGGTGCGGCCCGGAGATGAACTGCATGCCAAGAGCGAAATCCTGGAAGTGCGGCCCTCGAAGTCGCGCGCCGACCGCGGCATGATCCGGGTGCGCACGACGACCTACAATCAGAATGAGGAACCTGTGCAGGTTTTTACCGGCAACCTGATCGTTCCGCGCCGTGGCGCCGGCGAATGAGAGGCTCCCGCCAGCGCTGCGCGACAGCCCGCACACCGCGTGATAAACTTCGGGCCACCGCGACACGAGAAGCGCGAATAAATTACGCCACCGATCGATCGCAATCACCGGCAGTTTGAGGACGGACCATGTTCGGCAAGCTCAACCATCTCGCCATCACCAGCGACCACTATACCCTTCTTGGCATGTTCTACCGCGCCACGTTCGGGCTCAAAGCCTCGGGCGACACGGCACGCGAAATCGGCGCCATCTCGGTAGGTGACGGGTACGTCGGCATGACGCTCATTCCGCGCCGCGGCGGACGCAAGGCCGGACTCGATCATTTCGGCATCGAAGTTGAAGACCTGGAAAAGGTCCGGCAAAAAGTGGCGAAGAAATATCCCGACATCGAGATCGTCAAACGGCCCGGCAACCGGCCGTTCGCCAGCTACAGCGCTCACGATCCGGCTGGAAATTATTTCGATCTGTCGCAGCCCGGTCACGAAAACCGCGCCGAGGTCTATGCCAGGAGCGAGTGGAAGCAGGAAACCACGTTCAGCCATTTCGCCATCCGCGCGCGCGAGGCCGAGCGGCTTGCCGATTTTTATACCGACATGTTCGCGCTTGAAGCGCGCAATCTGCCGTCGGCGGAAGGCGGCTATCATTTGACCGACGGCCGCATGACCATGGCGATCCTGCCGTGGAAGATTTCATCCTTCAACGGCGCCGGCATCGAGCAGCCGGGCATGGATCATATCGGGTTTCGCGTTCCCGACATGAAAGCCTTTACCGACAATGTCGAGATGGTGGCCAAGACCAACATCCAGCTCGCGCCAAAGCCGATCCCGTTTGATAACGAAGGCGCCGCGCGGCTCAAGCTCTTGCAGAAGTGCCCGCACGGCACTTTCCAACTGGCCGACCCCGACGGCACGCTGATCGACGTGGCCCAGGATCATTCCTAAGCGGTCAAACGGAGCGGCGGAAGAGTGTAATCGTGCGGGAGCCTGTGATGCGTGTCTTGGTGGTCGGTGCCGGTGCGATCGGCGGTTATTTCGGCGGCAGATTACGCGAAGCCGGCCGCGACGTGACTTTCCTCGTCCGGCCGCGCCGCGCCGCGCAACTCGCCAAGACCGGCCTCGTCATCCGCAGCCAATTCGGCGATGCAAACCTGCTCTCGCCGCCGACTGTGATGGCCGATACGCTGCACGAGCCATTCGATCTGATCCTTCTCAGCTGCAAGGCCTATGATCTGGAGTCGGCGGCGGATTCGTTCGCGCCCGCCGTTGGCGAAAACACCGCCATCCTGCCGCTGCTCAACGGCATGCGGCACATGGATTATCTCAGCGAGCGCTTCGGCGCCGGCAGCGTTCTCGGGGGGCAATGCCAGATCTCGACGACGCTCGATGCCGAAGGCCACGTTCTGCACCTCAACGATTTTCATTTCCTGTCTTTCGGCGAGCCCGATGGCGCCGTTTCGAAACGCGCCGAAGCGGTCGCTGCGACGCTGGCGGGCGCGCGCTTCGAGTCCCGGCTCAGCAAGGTGATCCTGCAGGAGATGTGGGAGAAGTGGGTCCTGATCGCGGCCGTTGCCGGCATCACCTGTCTGATGCGGGCGACCGTCGGCGACATCGTCGCCGCAAACGAGGCCAGCCTGGCGACGGCGCTTCTCGATGAGTGTGCCGGCATCGCCGCGGCCCGCGGCTTTGCGCCAAGCCCACCTTTTCTTGGGCGGGCTCGGACCATGCTCACAACACCCGGCTCAACCTTCGCCGCTTCGATGCTGCGCGACATCGAGCACGGAGCGCCGATCGAGGCCGATCATATCGTCGGCGATCTCCTCCGCCGCGGCGAGGCGGCATCTCACGACCATCCTCTGCTGCGGATCGCCAACGCGCACCTGAAAGCCTACGAAGCGCGTCGCGCGCGCGAGCGCGTGAACGAGAAAGCCGCATAGCTATGCGCACGCCGACATTGCCATCACACAATGGCGCGCATACTTCGTGTAGGCGACACAGGCAGACTCCGATCCGGCCGCATGGGCGTCCCACGACGCGAGGCCGCGGCGGCGACCTGCCGTTCCATGAGCGGCGCAAGCCGGCTGACGACACTGCTTGGAGGAAATGCCCATGCGTATCGCGGCACTATCTGGTTGGACCAGTGAACAAAAACACGTCGTCGCGGCAAGCTTCCTGGGTTGGACGCTCGACGCCTTCGATTTCTTTTTGATGGTGTTTGTGCTCAAGGACATCGCACAGGAATTCAATACACAAATCACCGCAGTCACTATCGCCATCCTGTTGACCCTGGCCATGCGGCCGATCGGCGCCTACATCTTCGGCCGCGCAGCGGATCGCTGGGGCCGCCGCCCTACCCTCATGGTCGACGTGCTGCTCTATTCGGCCATCGAACTCGCCACCGCTTTTTCGCCGAACCTCACCGTGCTGCTGATCCTGCGCGCTGTCTTCGGCGTCGCCATGGGCGGCGAATGGGGCGTCGGTGCGTCTTTGACGATGGAATCCATTCCGCCACAGGCACGAGGTTTTGTCTCCGGCCTGCTCCAGTCAGGCTATCCGGCCGGCTATTTTCTTGCCTCGATCGTGTATGCACTTTTGTTCCAATACATCGGCTGGCGCGGCATGTTCATGGTCGGCGTGGTTCCCGCACTGCTCGTGTTCTACATTCGCCGCAGCGTTCCGGAATTGCCGACCTGGAAGCCCGCGACAGCGCAAAGCAGCACGTTGGCTGTGCTCAGATCTCATTGGCAGCTCGGCCTCTACGCCGTCTTGTTGATGACCGCGTTTAATTTCTTCAGTCACGGGACACAGGATCTCTATCCGACTTTCCTGCAGGTGCAGCACAAGATGACGCCGCATGAGGTCGGTCTGATCGCTGTGATCTACAACATCGGCGCCATCATCGGCGGCATCTCCTTCGGCGCGATATCGGAAGGTTTTGGCAGGCGGCGCACCATCATCGTCGCCGCCATGCTCTCGCTGTTCGTGCTGCCGCTGTGGGCGTTTTCAACGACCGCGGTCTGGCTCGCCGTCGGCGCCTTTCTGATGCAGGTGATGGTCCAGGGCGCTTGGGGCGTCATCCCCGTGCACCTGAACGAACTGTCCCCCGACGACGCGCGGGGAACTTTTCCTGGATTCACCTACCAGCTCGGCAATCTGATCGCGTCGGTCAATGCGACGCTGCAGGCCGGCATCGCGGTGCATTATGGCAACGATTACGCCTTCGCGCTCGCCTTGGTGGCGGGCATTGTCGCGGTCGTTATTGTGATCCTGGCCGCGATCGGCGTTGAAGCGAAAGGCGTGGCGTTCGGAACCGGTCGCGCGCCGAGCGCTGCAGGCGCGGCGAGCCCTGCCATGTAACGGCGTGGACCGCGCACGCGAAGCACGGCACGTGACCGAACGCATCGACCGGCGATGCGTTAAAGCCGTCATTGACACGATGTAACCACGCGCGATGACAGGAGGCGTCGATGGCCCAAACAGTCGCAGAGATTCTGGTCGGCACGCTCGAACAGATCGGCGTCAAGCACATCTTCGGGCTGATCGGCGATTCGCTCAATCCGCTCGCCGACGCGGTGCGCCGGAGCCAGATCGAGTGGATCGGCGTTCGCCATGAAGAAGGCGCTGCGCTCGCCGCCGCCGGCCAGGCCAAGCTCACCGGCCGGCTCGGCGTGTGCTGCGGCACGACCGGGCCCGGCAGCACGCATCTCGTCGCCGGCCTCTATGAAGCGGCCCGCGACCACGCGCCGGTTCTGGCGCTGTCTGGCGACATGGCGCGCAAGATGCACGGCACCGACTACATCCAGACCACCGAGCCTGATCTCCTATTTCGCGACGTGTCGCTTTACACCGAAACGATTTCCTCCCCGGCGCAGGCGCCAGCCGTCATCCATCAAGCGATTGCAGCCGCCTATGCGGGGCGCGGCGTCGCACACCTGACTGTGCCGCAAGATATCTTAGCGGCGAATGCCGTAGGCAGCGTTGCGAGCATCGCCACCTTGAAGCCGCGCAGTGAAGTCGTTCCGGATGAGCGAGACGTCGCCGAAATCGCCCGTCGGATCGATGCGGCGGACAGCATCGTGATCATGTGCGGCGCCGGTTGCCACGGCGCCGCCGACGAACTCCGAGCGCTCTCGGACCGCCTCAAGGCGCCTTTGATCCATTCGGTCAAGGGCAAGGACATCATGCCCTACGATGATCCGCGCTGGATGGGCGGCATCGGCATGATCGGAACCAAAGCCGTCTACAACGCGGTCATGCATTGCGACCTGTTTCTGATGCTCGGTACCGACTATCCGTATTCGGAATTCCTCCCGCGCAAGGGCTCCGTCATTCAAGTCGACGACCGGGCCCGGGTGCTCGGACGACGTGCGCCGACCGGATTCGGCGTCGTCGGCTCGGTGCGGCCGACGCTGAAACTGCTGCTCGAACGGGTCGCGGCCAAGCGTGACGGCAATTTCTTGGACCAGGTGACCAAGGCGCGCCGCAAATGGGACGAGATGCTGGACAAGCAGGCCGATCCGGCCCGCAGTACGGATCGCATCCACCCGCAGGCGGTGGCGCGGATGGTCAGCGACCTCGCCAAGCGCGATGCGGTCTTCGTCCTCGACACCGGGCTGAACACGCTGTGGTCGGCCAACTGGATACGCCAGAGCGGATCGCAGCGGATCATCGGCTCGTTCAACAACGCGGCGGTCGGAACCGCGCTCGGTCAGGCCAACGGCATCCAGGCGCTCGATCGCTCGCGCCAAGTCATCGCGCTTTGCGGCGACGGCGGCTTCAACATGCTGATGTGCGAGTTCCTGACCGCCGTGCACCACAAGCTGCCGGTCAAAGTCGTCGTCTACAACAACTCGGCGTTCGGGCTGATAACGCTGGAAGCCGAGGGCGTCGGTCTGCCCGCCTACAGGCAAGGCATCGAATTTCCCAATCCGGATTTTGCGGCGCTGGCGCGCGCCTGCGGCGGCCATGGCTTTCGGGCCACGAAACCCGGCGAACTGCAGGCTGAGATCAACGAAGCGCTCGCGGTCGATGGGCCGGCAATCGTCGATGCCGTCGTGGCGGCCGACGAGATGCCCAACCTGCCGCATATCGAACTGGACACGCTCGGCCACTACGCCGTGGCAAAGATTAAGGAAGCCATGATTGCGTTCTGTGGGCGGTGACGGCGTTCCGGCTGAGGCCCGGCCTCGATGAACGATCGTGCTGCGCAGATTGTCGAGACCGCGCTGAGCGGCTACGAACTCTTGAACGATCCGGTGCTCAACAAGGGCACGGCGTTCACCGATTCCGAGCGCGAGGAATTCGAGCTGCACGGGCTGTTGCCGCCGCACGTGGCGACGCTCGACCTGCAGGTCCGTCGGCGGCTCGACGCCTTTCGGAAGCTCGGCGGCGATTTGCAAAAATACATTTTCCTGCGCGGCCTGCAGGATTCCAACGAAACGCTGTTCTATGCCTTGCTGACGCGCAACATCGAAGAGATGATGCCGATCGTCTACACGCCGACCGTCGGGCTCGGCTGCCAGCAATTCAGTCACATTTTTCGCAAGCCGCGCGGCCTGTTCTTGAGCCTGCCGCTCAAGCACCGGATAGCCGACATCCTCCGCCATTCGCGCTTCGACAAAGTCGAGGCGATCGTCGTCAGCGACGGCGAGCGTATTCTCGGGCTTGGCGACCAGGGCGCCGGGGGCATGGGGATCCCCATCGGCAAGCTTTCGCTCTACACCGCGTGCGCCGGGCTGCATCCGTCCACCACCCTGCCCATCCTGCTCGATGTCGGGACCGACAATCCGGAGCACCTTAAGGATCCGCTCTACATCGGCTGGTGCCACGAGCGGGTGCGCGGCGCCGAGTACGACGCGCTCATCGAAACCTTTGTCGAGGCGGTGCGCGAGCGCTGGCCGCACGTGTTGCTGCATTGGGAGGACTTCGCGATCGGCAACGCCAATCGTCTGCTGGCGCGCTATCGGGATCGGCTCTGCACGTTCAACGACGACATCCAGGGCACCGCCGCCGTCGCGGTCGGCACGCTGCTTGCGGCGATCAATGTTACCGGCGAGCCGCTCGGCCGGCAGCGCATTGCGGTGCTCGGCGCCGGCTCGGCCGGCACCGGAATCTGCGCGCTGTTATTGCGCGCCATGATCGAAGCCGGCGCCAACGAGGCGGAAGCGCGCGGCCGTTTCTGCCTCGTCGACCGCGAAGGCTTGTTGGTCGAGGGCATGCCGGGTCTGCAGCCGTTTCAGGCGCTGTTCGCGCAACCGCGCGATCGCGTCGCCGGCTGGACGTTGAAATCACCGCCGCGGATCGATCTCGCCGACGTAGTTGCCAACGCACGTCCCACCGTGCTCATCGGCGCCTCCGGGCAAGCGCACGCCTTTTCGGAAGATGTCGTCCGCGAGATGGCGCGCCACGTGCAGCGCCCGATCATCTTTCCGCTGTCAAACCCGACCGAGCGGAGCGAAGCGACGCCGCAAGCGCTTTTTGCCTGGACCGGCGGCCGCGCCATAATCGGCACCGGAAGTCCGTTTCCGCCGCTCCAACGCAACGGCCGCGACTTCCGCGTTGACCAAACCAATAATGCCTACGTGTATCCGGGCATCGGCCTCGGCGCCGTCGCCGCAAAAGCGCGGCGTATCTCCGACGGCGTGTTTCTCGCGGCCGCGCGCACGATCGCCGAACTGTCGCCGGCACGGCACAATTCCGAGGCCAATCTGTTGCCGCCGCTCGTCGAACTGCGCAAAATCTCATTCCGTGTCGCGGTGGCGGTCGCCAAGCAGGCTTTGGCCGAAGGACTAGCGGCTCCGCTCACGGAGGAGCAAATCGCCGCCGCCATACGGGCGAAAATGTGGGAACCGGTCTACGCAAGCTATCGGCGGCTGGCGCGGCCGTCTCCCGGTTGAGAGTACGCGAGCACCGCCAAGGCGGCCGCCTGACGGCTGACATTTCGACCAATCGCGACGCTCGATTTGAGCGTTCGAAGCAGCCGATCTATCGAGCATTGCGGACAATATTATACCAACTCGCACAGACCCTGAACTCTTCGAACTTGGACGTCGCCCCGGGAGTGGAACAAAATCACTCTTTGATTTCAAATAGTTGCCTGCGAGCGGTGAGTCGTGGCCGTGACAACAAGTGAGTCAGCGTCTCAGAGTCTGACTCAAAATGATTTCATTTGATCTCAAGCTCTTGCGAGCCGTCGCGTGAGGATGCGGATGTGAGCGACCAGCGCCCAGGCAACGGCGCTGGCGATGGTCGCTTCGAAATCTTTCGCCAGTCTACGGCAGCGGCCGAGCCATGCGAAAGTTCGTTCGACCACCCATCTGCGCGGCAGAACTTCGAACCCCGGCGCGGTGTCGGAGCGTCTGATTATTTCGAGCGTCCATTCACCAATACGTTTCAACGCGTCGCGCAGTTTTTCGCCGGCATAGCCGCCATCGGCGAAGATATGGCGCAGCCATGGATAGAGCGAGCGGATCGAAGCGAGCACGCACGGGGCACCATCGCGATCCTGAATGTCGGCTTGATGCACGACCAGCCCGACCAGATTGCCTTGCGTGTCGGTGACGATGTGGCGCTTGCGGCCCTTGATCTTCTTTCCTGCGTCATAGCCCCGAGGGCCGCCGCTCTCGGTGGTTTTCACCGACTGGCTGTCAATCACTCCTGCCGTCGGGCTCGCCTCTCGGCCAGCCGCCTCGCGCGCCGCCATAACGAGCGCGTGGTTCAGCGAGGCAAAGGTTCCGTTGCGCGACCACGCGTAGAAATAGCCCTGAACCGTGGAGTAGGGTGGAAAATCCTTCGGCAATTGTCGCCATTGGCAGCCGGTGGATGCAATGTAGAGGATCGCGTTCACCAATGCTCGCATGTCGGTTTCGCGCGGACGCCCAAGCGCTGAGGGAGGCGGAAGAAGCGGCTCCATCACAAGCCATTCGCCATCCGTCGTATCGCTTTCGTACCGCATGCCATCGCGCCTATACTGTGGTCGAGTGATTTTGGTCCAGACCATCGTGCTCTCCTTCGAATCGATCCAATCCGAAGGAATCACAACTGGCTGAAATCACTCAGTTTCTTTTTCAGTCAGACACTCAGCGCGTTGGTATTACCTTCTTTAGAACGAATATAGACAAGACTCGCGCTATATTCGAATTATTCCAAATCAGTTCTAACGTCGGATAATCTATTCCTATTGTCAGACTATACTTGCTGTGGTAAGGAACTAATTGAAATCGTTGTACTTTTTCATCGTTCTAAAGTACATCGGGGGACGTGGTGTCGGGGCTCAGGGTCCAACAATATTGGCAACGCGCTGTCCCGCGCAAATCCGCCGTCGCGGCGCTCACCGCGTTTTGTGTTGGGACCGGAATTCTTGCGGCCGGAACGAAAGCTTTGGCGCAAGCGACCAACAATCGGGTGCCCGGCGCCTCAATTCCGGAAATCGTCGTCACCGCGCCGAAAGAAAAACCGAAGCCCAAGCGCATCGCCAGGCGACGCGCCCCGCCAGCTCCGGCTACCGCCCCCGCCGCACCGACCGGCCCGACGCCCGCACAGGCGGCGCTGAACGCCAAGATGACCGGGCTCGATCAGGCGCGCGACAATCTGTTGCCCAATATCGGCGCGTCGACCACCACCATCAGCCGCGAGACGATCGAGCAACTGCCGCAGGCCGACAACGCGCCGATCGACAAAGTCATTCTGCAATTTCCCGGCGTGTCCTACGACTCGGCCGTCTCCAATCCCGAATTTCCACGTCCGAAACGAGTACGCCAACGTGCAGACGCGGATCAACGGCGTCGTGCTGCCCGAGGGCGTTTCGTCGCTCGGCCCGGTGCTCGACACCAACTTCATCGGCAGCATGTCGCTGCTGACCGGCGCGCTGCCGGCCGAATACGGGCTGCGCACCGCCGGCGTGCTCGACATCACCAGCCGAAGCTTCGCCGCGCCGGGCGGCGAAATCAGTCTCTATGGCGGCAGCCGGCAGACGATCACGCCGAGCTTCGATTACGGCGGCAGCGTCGGCAACAGCGAGTATTTCGTCACCGCGCGCGGCAATTGGAACGATCTCGGGCTGGAAAATCCGACGCCCGCGTCTCAACGCCATCCACGACGAGACGCAGCAAGGCAAGTTCTTCGGCTACGCCTCGACGCTGCTCGATCCGATCGACGCGCTTTTGCCGTGATCTCGGCCGCGTCCTACAGCGCGTTTCAGATCCCGAACAATCCCGGCCAGACGCCGCTCGGCGATTTCGGCTCGCCGAACGCCAATTCGGCAACGCTCAACGAGAACGAATACGACACCTACATCGCCAATATCGCGGCGTGGCAGCGACACGGCACCGACGGCGACGCGCAAATCGCGGTCTATTCGCGCTACGCCGAAGTCCATTTCGTCCCCGACGTCTTCGGCGACCTCGAGTTCAACGACGTGGCCTCGGACGTGACCCGGGAAAGCGTGCTCAACGGCATCCAGGCCGACGCGTCATACCTCGTCAACGATCGCCACACGTTGCGGTTTGGCTTCGCGGTGAGCGGGGAACAGACCAACATCAACAACATTTACACCGTCCTGCCCGGATCGCCGGGCGCGGTCACCGGCCCGCCGTTCGACCATCACCGACAGCAACTCCCTGCTCGGCTGGAACCTCGGCACCTACATTCAGGACGAATGGAAGCTGACCAACCAGCTGACGCTGAATGCCGGCCTGCGCTTCGATCAATTGTATCAGTATGTCGACGCCAACCAGCTCAGCCCCCGTCTGGCGCTGGTCTATAAGCCGTTCAAAGACACCACCTTCCACGCCGGCTATGCGCGCTACTTCACGCCGCCCTATCAGGCGCAGGCCTATACCGCGGATATCGCCTTGTTCAACAACACGACCAATCAGCCGGACGTCCCCTTGGCCGATCCGGTGAAGCCCGAACGCTCGAGCTATTACGATGTCGGCGTCGATCAGACGGTGCTTCCCGGGCTGACCATGGGGGTCGACGCCTATTACAAGAACGCGCGCGATCAGATCGACGACGGCCAGTTCGGCGCGGCCGTGGTCCTGACGCAGTTCAATTATGCGCGGGGCTACAGCGAAGGCGGCGAATTCAAGCTCAAATACACCAACGGCAACTTCAACGCCTATGCGAATTTCTCCTACAACATAACCAGGGCCAACGACGTCGAATCGAACCAATATCTCATCGACAGCCGCGGACTATAACTATCTCCTCACCAATTGGCATTACACCGACGACATGCAGCGCATGACCGGCTCGGCCGGCGCGTCGTACCGCTGGAACGATACGCTGTTCACCGCCGACCTGATCTACGGCAGCGGCCTGCGCAGCGGCGATCTGGAGTCTGACCCGCCAGTCCCGCCCAATTCCGAGCACGCACCCGCCTACGCCGTGGTGAACGCAGGCGTCGTCGCACGACTTCAAATGGTCGCCGGACGCCAAACCGCTCACCGTGCGTTTCGACGTCGTCAACCTGTTCGACCAGATTTACGAGCTGCGCACCGGCACCGGCATCGGCGAGTTCGCGCCGCAATACGGCGCCCGCCGCGGCTTTTACGCCGGCATCTCGCAGAAGCTGTGATGGCGATGGCGGAGCCTGCACTGATTAAGCGGTGCGCGGCGTGGCTCGCAGCGGCCGCTCATTGCGCGATCCATGAGCATGGCGCGCAACGGCGGCGAACACGTCGTCGAAGGCCGGCCGGCGATAGTCCCATTTCTCGTCGGCCGCCAGCGGCACCATGACCATGGTGGCGTTGGCTTCGAAGAACAGAATGTCGCCTTGCGCGTTCACCGCGAAATCGATGCCGCCGTAATCGAGGTCGAGCATCGGCGGCGATCCGTTCGCAGCGCCGCCATGCCGCGCCGCCCGACGACGCTCGCCATGTCGTGCAGAAACGCCGCTTCCTTCGCGCGATTGTCCGCCGAGTCCGCCATGTCGGCGGTGAAATAATGAACCTTCCAGTCGCGCGAAATCGCCAGATGCAGCGGATAGAGCTTGCGATCGACGATCATGACGCGAAATTTGCGAAACATTCCCGTCGCCGTCGCGCGCATCGAGCTGTTCGATCAGCCACACGTCGTCGCCGGGAAATTTCTCCACCGCGGCGGCAAGCTCGTCGCGGCTTCGACGCGAACGAAATGGTGGCCGGTATGGAAGCCCGGCGCGCGCACCAGAAGCGGAAAAGAAAAACCGTTGCGCGGCGACGACGCGGCGCCGCGTCCGCGCCCGCAAGCACGCGCCGCGGCAGCGTAGCCATCCGCGGCACGATGACGCCCGGCAGGCCGCGCAGCCGCTCGGCATTGGCGAGCGCGTCCGGTCTTGAGCACCGCGCGCGGATGATTGATCACCGGCGCGCGCCGTTCGCGCCAGCATCGCTTGCGCGCGGCTTCGAGGCCTTCGGCGCAAATATCCGCGTCGCCGATGCTGTTGAAGACGAGATCGTGCGGCGGCAGCGGCATCTTCGCCGTCGATAATATTCGGTCACCAGCACGGTGGTCTGGAAAACGTCGTCGTCGAGAAGCGAAGCCGTCGGCGTGTTGCCGCCGACGGCGGAGACGAGAAGCAAGACTCCGCACCGGCGCTCCGTCGCCGCGATAAGGCAAGCGTGGCCAGAAAGTCGTTCGTCAAAACCCTGGTCGCGATGCCGGCGCGCGCCGGCCGCGTCGCCGAGTCTCGGCCAGCAGATTGCCCATGCCGCGATGGGCATGGATGTGACCGGGATCGGCGCGCAAGGCGGCTTCGAAATGGCGCACGCGCCTCCTCGTGCTCGCCGATCAGCAACAACAGATTGGCGAGATTGACGCGACCCAGTCGGATTGTCCGGATGATGCCGCACGGCCTCGCTCGAACAGCGAGCGCGCGGCGCTGCGGTATCCCGCCTTGAGCACGAGCGTGCCGAAATCGTTGAGCACGCCGAAATCGGCCGGCTTGCGGCGCAGCAGTTCGAGATAGTCGCGCTTGGCCTCCTCGAACGATACCGTGCTCGCGCAAAAGGCCGGCGCGCTCGTAGCGCGCCTTCGATCGCATCGGGATCGCGCTCGAGCAGCCGATCGAGCTGTTCGATACGCGGGCCTTCGCGAATGCTCGGCATGTCGACGCTCATTCTTACGGCGACCGCCGGCCTGTTGTTCTTGCCCCGCAAATCGCCGCCGGGCGGCCGGTTAGAACAAAATTTACCATGAAACGGCATCATCGCGCCGGGCGCCGCACTGCGCCGCAGGCGAAGGTCTCTCGCCATGGACAAAAGCGAAACCGGCGACGGCCGGATCGTTCTGGGCGATCCGGCTCCCTGGTTCGGCGCGCCGCTCGTCGGCGGCGGCGCCTTCAACCTGCAGGTCGCCGCCGGCCGCTGGATCGTGCTCGCTTTCCTCGGTTCGCCGGCCGATCCGCGCGTCGAACGAGGAACTCGCGGCGCTGTTGCGCGACGCACAGCTGTTCGCTGAGGATCGGCTCGTCTTCTACGGCGTGCTCACCGCGCCGCCCGGCGATCCCGCGCCATACGCTCAAGCTGTCGACGCCGGCGGTCTCTTCATCGCCGATTATGACGGCGCGATCAGCCGCCGCTTCGGCGCCGCCGCGACGCCGCGCACCATCGTGCTCGATCCGATGCTGCGCGCGGTCGCCGATATCGCCTGGGATTATCCGGCCGGACATGCGCAGTCGGTGCGCAACGTCTGCACTAGCCTGCCGGCGGTCGACGATACCGCCGGCGTGCCGCTCAACGCGCCGGTGCTGATCGTGCCGCGCGTTTTCGATTTTGCGCTCTGCGACGTCGCTCGTCGAGCTTCTATCGACAAGCTCGGCGGCAAGGATTCCGGCTTCCTGCTCGACGTCGAGGGCAAGACCGCCACGCGTGGTCGATTACCGGGTTAAGCGGCGCAGCGATCTCGTCGTCGCCGCACCGCAACTGCGCGACGCGATCACGCAGCCAGATCGTCCGCCGCCTGGCTGCCGGCCATCGAGCGATTTTTCCAGTTCCAGGCGACGCGCATGGATCGCTATATCGTCGCCTGCTACGACAGCGCCGTCGGCGGACATTTCTACCGGCACCGCGACAACGTCAATGTCGGCGCGCAGCATCGGCGCTTTGCCGTCTCCATCAACCTCAACAAGGATTACGACGGCTGCGATCTGGTGTTGCCCGAGTTCGGCCGCCGCGCCTATCGCGCACCGCACGGCGGCGCCATCGTGTTTTCCTGCGGCGCGCTGCACCAGGTCACGCCGGTTACCCGGGGCCGACGCTACGCCTTCCTCGCCTTTCTCTACGGCGAAGCCGACGCGGCTTTGCGCGAGGCCAACAACGCCAGGCTGCACCAAGGCGAGAGCGCATACGCGGCGTCTCGGACCGCCTGTTTCCGGAAGATGACCGCGCCGAGAAGCGCCGCGCTTGACATCGGCGTAAACTCATCCGTATTCATGCTTTCGAGGCTGGTCACCCCGGCAAGGCGATGGAGTTCGCCTTAAACCGCCCCAAGGGCTGATGACTCCTTTCATCCGATCGCGGACGAAAGGATTCGTATTTGCAAGCCCACGCTCGCCTTCCAGGACAAAGCGATAGATTTTACCCAGGGCGCTTTCGCTCCGGCCACGCGGCGCATCCATCAACGCGGAGACGCGGGTAATGCTCCGCGACATTCTTCTGCAAATCTGCCAAGTCCTCACGGTGCTGCTGTTGGCGCCGCTGGTGCAGGGCGTCATTCTGCAGTTCGAAGAGCGCGTGCAGCTCGCGCAGGGGCCAGGCATCTTCCAGCCATACCGCGACCTGTGGAAGCTTTTCCACAAGCAGATCGTCGTTCCCGAAACCGCCTCGTGGATTTATTGGATCGCGCCGTTCGTCGCCTTCACCGCGATGCTGACGGTGCCCATCCTCATTCCGGTCTTGACCGATTTTCCGCTGCCGCTGTCCGACATGGGCGACATTCTCGGCGGCGGGCTCATTCTCACGCTCGGCTCGTTCATGATCGTGCTGGCCGGCCTCGATACCGGCAGCGCCTATGGCGGCATCGGCTCGAGCCGCGCCGTGATGGTCACGATCCTGGCCGAGCCGACGCTCATCCTGGTGTTCGTGGGAATTACGCTCCTTGCCAAGTCGATGCTGCCCTTCGTGGTCAACCATCTTCTGGTCGGCAGTCCGGCCGTATATTTCAGTCCCGCACTCCTGTTTCTGATCTTGGCGTTTTTCACGCTGCTGATCGTCGAGACCGACCGGCTGCCGATCCATTCCAGCACGCACATCGAAGTCTACATGATTGAGGAAGCCCGCATCCTTGAATATTCCGGGCCGCTGCTCGCCATCCTGCGCTGGGCGTCGATGATGAAGCAGTTCATCCTCTACACCATTTTCTGCAATGTGCTGCTCATTCCCTGGGGCTTGTCGCGTGAAGGCACCGCCATCGGTGTGCTCGGTTCGGTCATCGCGTTGATGCTCAAATTCCTGCTTGTCGCCTGCGCGGTCGTAGTCGTTGAAACCGCGCAATCCCGGCTGCGCTTCTACCGCTACCAGGAATTGCTTGCGGCATCGTTCGTCTTCGCCGTCCTCGCCATCATCGGAACGCAGCTGGTGTAGGCATGCTGGTCGCGCAACTCGATCCGCTTGCCGCCTCGCTGTTCAGCCTGATGGCGATCGCCAGTCTGCTGCTTGCCTTCGTCATGCTCGGCTCGCGCTGGCTCAACAATTATCTCTACGCCTTCGCCGCGGAATCCTGGATCATTGCCGGTTTGTCCGCCGCTGTCGGCTTCTACGGCCACTATCCCGAACTCTATCTGATCGCAATTCTCACCGCGGTGTTCCGCGGCCTGCTGCTGCCCTACATGATTTGGCGGATCATCAAGCGGCTCAACGTGGCGCGCGAAATCCACGAGATTCTCGAGCCAAGCTCCACTCTGGTCGCCGGCGCGATCGGCGTCATTTTCGCACTCGTCGTTTCCTATCACATCGGCCAATCGCTCGGGCTCGCCGGCACGGTCGCGGTGCTGGCGCTGACCATCATGCTGTCGATGAAGCTGATCGGATTCCTCATGCTCAGCGTGCGGCACGAGGCCTTAAGCCAAATCCTCGGTCTGCTGGTGCTTGAAAACGGCATCTTCCTCGGCGCGCAAATTCTCGTGCCCGGAATGCCGACGCTGATCGAGATTGTCATTCTGTTCGATCTTCTCGTCGTCGTCGCCTGCTTCGGCGTTCTCGTCCGCTACCTCGTCGCCCACGTCGGCAGTACGAGCAGTCTCGATCTCAATCGGCTGGTGGGCTGACAATGACGGGCGCGCTCCTTCTCGTCATGCTGATTGCGCCGGCATTTGCCGCCGCCGGATGCATTCTCATCCGCGCGCCGCGAATCGTCGAGGTCTTGAACCTCGCCGCCAGCATCGTCGTGTTCGCGACCGCAATCCCGCTTACGATTCTCAGCGCCAGCGGCCCTTACCATTACCTGTCCGGCTACATCATCGTCGACATGACCGGCACGTGGGTGATCTTGTGCGCGGCGATCGTCTATCTGCTCGCGTCGATCTACGCCGTCGGCTACATGCGCCTGCTCGGCGAGGAGCACAGGCTCTGGGGCTTCTATGCGCTGTTTTCCGGCTTCGCCCTCACCATCCTCCTAAGCGCTGTGATGAACAATGCCGGGCTCTATTGGATCGTCATCGAACTCACGACGCTGGTAAGCACATTCTTGGTCGGATTCGAGCGTGCGGCGGAAAGCGTCGAGGCCGCGTGGAAGTACATCATCATCGTTTCGGCCGGGATCAGCCTCGCGCTCCTTGGAACGGTGCTGTTCTACTGGTGCGGCAGCTTCGTGCTCGGGCCGACCTACGACATGACGTGGGAGACCTTGCGCACGGCGGCGCCGAAAATGAACCCGGCCTTGGCGGCGTTGTCCTATTTGCTGGTGCTCGTCGGTTACGGGACCAAGGTCGGCCTTGCGCCCATGCACACGTGGCTGCCGGACGCCCATAGCGAAAGTCCGGCGCCGATCTCGGCGATGCTGTCGGGCGCTTTGCTCAATTCCGCCATGCTTGGCATCGTGCGCTACCTTACGATCGCCGACGCGGCGCATAGCGGACACCTTGCCCGCACCGCGCTCGTCGCCTTCGGCGTTCTGTCACTGCTCGTCGGCGCGCTGTTCATCGTCCGCCAGAACGGCATCAAGCGGCTGATGGCGTATTCGAGCGTCGAACACATGGGCGTGGTCGCGCTCGGCTTCGGCTTCGGCGGACCGCTCGGCATCGCCGGCGCGCTCTATCACATGCTCAATCATTCGCTCAACAAATCACTGATGTTCTTCGGCGCCGGCAATGTCATGCGCAGCTACGGCTCGAAGGAGATCGCCAGCATCCGCGCCGTATGGGTGCGGTTTCCGGTATTGGGAGCGATGTGGCTCGCCGGCGCCGCCGGCATTACCGGCGCGCCGCCGTTCGGTTTGTTCCTGAGCGAGCTCGTCATCCTGCGCGCCGGCTTTGAGCGCAGTTTCGACTGGGCGGTCTATCTCATGGCCGTGCTGTTGATCGTCATCTTCATCGGCTTCCTCAATCATTTTCGCGCCATGTATTTTTCCGCCGAAGCCTCCTGCGGTGAGCGGACGAAAGCCGTAAGCCGGTGGTGCATCGCGCCGATGTGGCTCGCGTTGGCGCCGCTGCTCGTGTTCGGAGTCTGGTGGCCGAACGGACTGTGGACCCACTTCATGGCGGCGGCGCAGACTCTGGCGGGGACCGTCCCATGAGCGCGTCGACCGCCACATCGCTGCGTCCGAGCGAATTGAAGGACGCCGCCGGCCGGATGCTCGCCTCCGGGGGCCGCATGCAAATGGCCTATGCGTGGTATCCGGAGCCGCATCGGCTGGAGCTTCGCTATGTCGCGAGCCCTGCCGGCCGCGCGCCGTTTGCGATCTGGCGCTGCGACGCCGGCGAGCCGGTGCCGAGCCTCGCCGGTGTCGCTCCGCTCCTGAGTTGGTACGAGCGCGAGATCACCGATCTGTTCGGACTGCGCTTTCTCGAACATCCGCAGCCCCAGCGCCTAGTGCTGCATGAGGGCGTCGATTTCGGACAAACCGCCATTCGATGCGGATTTTCCGTCGGATCTGGCGCTGCGCGTGCACCAAACAAGACAAGTCGTTCCCGAAATCGCCGGGGCCGAAGCAGATGTACAGCTATTGCCGTTCGGCCCGGTGCGGGCCGACGTCGTGGAGTCGGCGGAGTTTCTGTTTTTCTACATCGGCGAAGCGATCCTGCACTATCATCCGCGGCTGTTCTTCAAGCACCGCGGCATGGAGAAGCGCTTCGAGGGTCTCGAACCCGGCCGTGGAATCGTGTTGGCGGAGCGCGTCTCCGGCGTCGGCAGCGTGGCGCATGCTCTGGCCTATTGTCAGGCGGTGGAAGCGGCGTCCGGTTGCATCGTGCCGCCGCGGGCGCGCGTCTTGCGCGTGATGCTGGCCGAGCTGGAGCGCTTGTACAATCACTTGCATTATTTCGGTCACCTCTGCCACACCACGACGCTCAAGGTTGGCGAGGCCGAAGGCAAATTCCTGGAGGAACAAGCCAAGCAGCTCAACACGCGGCTGACCGGCAGCCGATTTCTGCGCAGCGTGCTCGCCAGTGGCGGGCTGCGGCGCGATATCTCGCCGAAGCCCTGGCTCGGTGGCGCGCTGGAAACGCTCCGCGGGCGGTTCTCCCGCTACGCCGAGCACATGGAGAATACCGCAAGCCACCTCGATCGCCTGATCACCACCGGCCGGCTGGACCGGCAGGTGGCGTTCGATCAGGGTGCGACCGGTCCGGTCGATCGGGCGTCCGGCCTCGACCGCGATCTGCGCCGCGATCATCCCTACGCCGCCTATGCCGAGTTGCCGCCGGAGGTCGCCATTCGCGACGCCGGCGATGCGCACGCGCGCGCGCAGGTGCGCATGGCCGAAGTTGACGCCAGCATTTCCTTGATTCAGCGTGCGCTCGTTGCGTTGCCCGATGGCCCGGTTCGCGCGGAATGCAAAGTACGTCCCAACACCGAGGGTTTGGGCTTCGCCGAGTTCCCGCGCGGCACGCTGTTCTATGCCGTCCATATCGGCGCCGACGGCAAGCTCGCGCGCGTCAAGATCAAATCACCGTCCTTTTCCAACTGGCGCGTGTTTCCGTTCACCGTTCACGACAGCAACATGATGGATTACGCGATCAACGAGGCCAGTTTCGGCCTAACCATCGCCGGGTGCGATCGCTAGGAGCCGCCGATGCCGCAATGGACTCTGTTGGGATTACTGGCAGGCAAACAGACCGCGCCCTGGCCGCTGGCGCAAGGCACGGACGGTCAAGAAGGCCTGCTCGGCATGCCGCGCTACAGACCGGACCTGTGCGGCGATGAGTGCAAAGCCTGTGCCGATATTTGCCCGACCAAGGCGATCACCATGCGCGCCGCGCCCACCGGCACCGGCGGCGCCGGGCGGCTGGATGTCGATTACGGCCGCTGCATCGTTTGCCAGCTATGCACCGAGGCCTGCCCGACCGGCGCCATGACCCCATCGTCGGATTGGGCATTCGGCGCGCGCGCGCGCACGGACTTGATTTGGAATGACGCTCCAACCACGGCGGTCCCTTCCGGCGCAGAAACGCGTCGCGCCTTCCGGCGCAGCCTGCACGTCCGCCACGTCGATGCCGGATCTTGCAACGGCTGTGAATCCGAACTGCAGGCGCTCAACAATCCATTCTACAACCTGCACCGGCTCGGTATTTTCTTCACCGCCTCGCCGCGTTTCGCCGATCTGCTCATGGTGACAGGGCCGGTGACCAACGCGATGCTCGATCCGTTGCGCGCGACCTATGAAGCCATGGCGGAGCCGCGCTGGGTTCTTGCCGTCGGCACCTGCGCCGTATCGGGCGGCATCGCCGAGGGAGGCTACGCCTGCGGCCACGGCCTCGACGGCGTCATCCCGGTCGACGTCTATCTGCCCGGCTGTCCGCCGAATCCCGCCGCGATCATGCAGGCGCTTCTGATGTTCCTCGATCGGGCGCAGCAAAAAGTCAGAGGAGGCCGCCTTGTCGAATGACCTCCTCGCCTCGGCCTTTCTCGTTTGGCTCGCCGCCGCAATCATATCGCTGACCGGGCGCGGATTACTCCTCGCGCGCGTCTTGCTCTTTGCCGGCAGTGTCGCCGGAGCGATCGCCGCGATCCTGGCCCTGCCGAACGGGACCTCCGCGGTCATGTTGCCGACCGAGCTCGCCGGTGCGGCGGTTCAATTTCAGGTGAGTGCGGACGGCCTATGGCTGCTCGGTTTCGGCCTGGCGCCGGCCGCGCTGGCCTGCGCGCTCGCCACCCCGGCACGGCAAGGCCGCGCCGGCTGGCTGTTCGGCGCCGCGATGAGCCTGATCGGCGCGCTCGGAGTTTTCGGCGTGCGCGACGGCGCCGGCTTTCTCATCGCCTGGGAGATCATGAGCTTCGGCGGCGCCGTAATGATTCTCAGCGAAAAATTGTCGCCGGATGCCGGAAGGCCCGCTTTGTTCATGCTCGGTCTTCTGGAAGTCGGAGCCATCGCGCTTGTGATCGCGATTCTATTTCTTGCCGTCAGCGCGCACTCGTTTGCGTTTGCGACATTCGCAACGGCCGCCGGGACGCTCGCGGCGCCGACATTGGCCGCCGTCGCCATTCTTCTCGTCATCGGCTTCGGCGCCAAGCTCGGGCTATTGCCGTTCTACGAGTGGTTCCCGACCGCCTACGGCGCCGGCAGCGGCGCCACCGGCGCGCTCATGTCGGGCGTTGTGCTCAACGCCGCGTTCTACGGCTTGAGCCGCGGCTTGCTGGAATGGATACCCGGCACCCACGCTGCGCTCACCGCCGGCATCGGCGTCTTTATCGTCATCGTCGCGGTCTTAAGCGCCGTTCTCACCTCGCTCTACGCCTTCCAGCAGGAGGACTGGCGCACTTTGTTGAGCTTCTCGTCGGCAGAAAATGCCTCGATCGCGGTGGCAATGCTCGGCGTCGCGTTGATTTTCCGCGGCCACGGCATGCCCGAACTCGCGAGCTTGGCATGGACAGTTTCGCTTCTGCACTTGGCCGCGCACGCGCTTGCCAAGGGCGGATTATTCCTCACCGCCGATGGCGTTTACGGCGCGGCGGGGGGCTATGCCATCGTGCACACCGATCTGTTGCGGCGCAGTTCGTGGTTGTTTGGGCTCGGCGTGCTCTTTGCGGCGATGAGTCTCGCCGCCATGCCGCCGCAAGCCGGCTTTGTCAGCGAGTGGTACATGTTCGAAACCGTTTTTCAGGGCTTTCGGCTCGACACGCTGACGAGCCGCCTGGTCATGTCGCTTGCCGGCGCCGGCCTCGCACTCACCGTGGCGATCGCGTTCGCGACCTGCGTGAAGGTGTGCGGCGTGGGGCTTCTTGGACGCGCTACGCGGACTTTCGCGCCGATTGGGCAGGCCTACGGATTAGCCGTCGGATTGCTCGGACTTGCGGTCCTTGGGCTCGCCGTCGGCATGCCGGTCTGGCTCGACGGCTTGCGAGGCGCGGTCTCCGGCCAATTCGGCACGAACGCGGCGCGCGAGATGCATGACGGTCTGTTGCTGGTGCCGCTTACCGCCAAATTCGCCTTCATCTCGCCGACGCTGTTGGTCGTCGTCATGCCACTCCTGGCGCTGATCCCGATTGTCCTCGTGATCGCCAACCGGCGCTATGCGGTTCGCCGCGTTCCGGTCTGGTACGGCGGCTTCGATCAGGATCCGGCGCGGGCGTCGACGACGGCGCTCACCTTCTCGAACGCTTTGCGAACCTTCTACAGCTTCATCTATCGTCCGACCGAAGAGACAAGAAGGGAAGCGCGTGGTGGCCGTTACTTCGTGCACAGACTGGTATTTTCCCACGAGGTCGCGCCGATCTTCGGCCCCTATCTGTTCGCGCCCGTCACCCGGGCCGTGTTTGCGCTCGCCGACAAATTGCGAGGCGCTGCAGTCCGGACATTGAATTTTTACCTGGCGGTGCTCGGCGTGTTGCTGGTCCTCATCCTCGCGCTGACGCTGTATTGAAGCTGAAAAGCTCCCGTTCGACCTGGAATAGACGAAAATCCGCAGTCGCGCAGGCCTTATCAGCCGCGGTTTCCCTCGAAATCCGGTTGAATTGACCCTCGTTTCCAGTAATCTCGCGTGAGGAGTTGCCGCGGCATCGGGCTCTCACCGGCGATTCTGGCGGCTTTAGCCAGGACTAAACCGAGCCATTTGCGGTGCGATTGTGCTTGAAGCGCTTTGATAAAGCGCGAGCGCGAGGGGAATTCCATGGCAGTATCGACGGCGCGGATCGTCATCCGCCATCTCAGCGGCTCCAAGATCAACCAGATCGAGCAGTTTGACCTCGACGGGCTGCAGGAGATCACCATCGGCCGCGATCCCGCGTCCCGGATCGCCTTTGATTTGCAGCGCGACGACGAAGTGAGCCGCAGGCACGCCGTCATCCGCGTCAAGAACGACAAGGAACTTTATTTTCGCCTTGCCGACCTCAACAGCAGCAACGGCACCTTTCTCAACGGCGAGCGCATCGGCGGCGAGGTCGAGCTGTTGCCGGAGGATATTGTCGAACTCGGTTCCGGCGGACCGAAGTTCATCTTCGACGTACAGCCGCGACCGGCAAACCTGCCGGCGCGTACGCGTCAGATGGGAGCGGCCGATGCGGCCACCCGCATCCTCGCCCCGGCGGCAAATGCCGGGGCGACGGTGGAACATGCCGCAGCCGACACGCGGCAGCGGACGGCTGCGACCGACACTGCGGCGCTCGCCAAGGTGCCGGTCGGCAAGGCTACGATCCAACGCATGCTGTTCGACGAGCGGCGCAAGGCCAGCCGTGTTTGGATGGCCTCAAGCGCGGTCATCGTGCTCCTGGCGGCATTGGCGGCGGCGCGCTTCTGTGGCACAGCCATACCGTCGATCGCCAGTTGGAACAGGAGCTCGCGGCTGCGAAGGCGCATGCCGACACGATCAGGGCGGAGACCGACGCCAAGCTTGCGAAGGAAATGGGGATCACCCCGGATACGATCAAAATACTGGGCGATGCCACCGTTTACGTCGAGAACAAATGGGCGCTCTACGATCAAGAGAGGCGACAACCGTTGTTTCAACGCTATGTAAAAGATCATGGCGAGTGGCTGCCGTGCTTCGTGAGACTGAAAGACGGTATGGTCGTGCGCTGGCTCACGCTCGACGACAAGGCGTCTACTCTGCCGATCGGGGAGGACAGTACCGGGAGCGGTTTCGTGATCGATGCCCGGGGCTTCATCCTCACCAACAAGCACATGGCGGCCGCCTGGAAGACCCGTTACGAGGATTTTCCCGGGAACGGCGCATGGAGGGGCGCGATTTTCAACGTCAATGCCAGGATAAAACAGTACTCCACCGCAGACTTGTGGGATTACGACAAGGATAAAAAGCTTTCCAATTGGATCCCCGAGAGCGGCGGTTATGTGTTCGAAGGCGGCAGGCCTACGCTGATCTCCCAAGATCCGCGCGACGTCTTCGCCAATAACGAGGTGCTCACCGTCCAATTTCCCGGAACCCGCATGAGCATCAGCGCCAGTCTGCTGCGGACTTCGATCGATGCCGATGTGGCGGTGCTCAAGATCGACGCGCCGGATACATTGAGCAAGCTCGATCTGGTGCCGAAGGACTACAACCCTCAAATAGGACAGAAGATCATTCTGCTCGGCTACCCCGGCGTATCGCAGAAGACCGTCCTGTTCCAACGGCTCAATGAGGGCGGCCACATGAGCACGCGCGGCGTGGTCATTCCCGAGCCGACGGTAACCGAGGGCGTCATTGCCAAGCTTAGTCCGCAGCGGAAAGACCAAGGTCAAGATCAATCCCCAGGCAACTCGACCACCGTGGGCACGCTCGGGGACACGTATCAACTCGATATCTCCGCCTCCGCGGGCGATAGCGGTGGCCCGGTGCTGACGTCCGACGGCCATGTGCTCGGATTGCTGACATACGGCTCGACGCGCTCCGAACACGTGTCCTTTGCCACGCCGGTGAAATACGTACGCGAATTGCTGCAGCTGCAACGCGACGCCTCGCCCTAGCCGGCGCGCGACGGAAAACCGAGGCCGCCATGGAAATTGTCGGCGCCATGCGCACCGATCCGGGCTTGGTGCGCGAGCGGAACGAAGACGCGGTGGCTTGGATCAGGCCCCAGGATGAGAACGTCGCCAATAGCCACGGCAGCCTCGCCCTGGTGGCGGACGGCATGGGCGGCCACGCCGCCGGCGAGGTCGCCAGTGCACTGGCCGCCGACACCATCCGCCGCGTCTATTACGATCTCAACGGGCCGGTCCCCAAAGTCCTGGCGATGGCCTTTTCGGCCGCCAACCGCGCCATCCTCGACTACGCGGAGGAGCATCCGGACTGCAAGGGCATGGGCACGACCTGCACCGTGCTGGCCTTTCGCGACGGCAAGGCGTGGCTCGGCCATATCGGCGACAGCCGCGCATATTTGCTTCGCGACGGTACGCTCACCCAACTCAGCGAGGACCAAACCCTTGTCGCCAAGATGGTCAGCGAAGGCGCGCTCACCGAGGAAGAAGCCCGGCACAGCTCGGTGCAGAACGTGATTCTGCAAGCGCTCGGCGCCGGTCCGAAATTCCAGCCGTTGATCGGCCCGAACGGACTTCCGCTGAAGCCCGGCGACGTGTTGATCCTTTGCTCCGACGGCGTTTTCAACATGGTGCCGGAGGCGACGATTGCCGACATCGCCGGCCGCCTGCCGCCGCAGGAGGCGTGCAATGCCTTGATCGAAGCCGCGCTTGCCGCCGGGGGCCATGATAACGCCTCGCTCGGGGTCTTCAGTGTGAAGGCCCAAGCCGAGCAAAAAACAGCGTTGGAGGCGACCACGCGCCGCATCAAGCTCCCCATTCTGGAGCGCCGCTAGACGGCCGTTACCGGGGCTTTGGATTACAACCAAAAATGCTCGCCAGATGACCAAGACAATCGGCCAATACGAGATCGGCGAACTGCTTGGCGAAGGCGGCCTCGGCCAGGTGCATGCGGCCTTCGACACCGTGCTGCAGCGTCAAGTGGCGGTAAAGTCGCTGCGGCCGGAATTGCTCAACGATGCCAATTTTGTCGATCGCTTCCGCGTCGAAGCGACGAGTCTGGCGCGACTAAATCATCCGAACATCACCACGATCTACTCGCTCATTCCCGAGGGTAAAAATCTTTACATGGTCATGGAGCTGGTGCGCGGGCACACGCTCGACGACATCTTGAAAAAGCGCAACGCTCCGATCGAAACTCGCGAGAGTCTCGCCATCATCGCCCAGGCCGCCGACGGCCTAGCCTACGCCCACAGCATGGGCGTGATCCACCGCGACATCAAACCGGCGAACCTGATGATCGCGGAAAACGGCGTGCTGAAAATCATGGATTTCGGCATCGCCCGCGTGCGCGGCTCGCAGCGGCTGACGCGCACCGGCAGCATCGTCGGCACATTGGCCTATATGGCGCCCGAGCAATTGCGCGGCGAAGAAGGCGACGAGGCCAGCGACCTCTACAGCCTCGCCATCGTGCTCTACGAGATGCTGTCGGGCTCGCCGCCGTTCAGCGCCACGAGCGAATACGACCTGATGCAGGCGCAGATCAATCAACGGCCCGAGCGGCTGATTCCGCGCGTTTCCGGCTTGGAGCCCGCGGTCGAGTCCGCCCTGATGCGCGCCTTGTCGAAAAAGCCGGGGCAGCGCTTTGCGTCCACGAGAGCGTTCAGCGACGCGCTCGGCGCTTCCGCGCTGCGGCTCGATGCGCCCAAAATCCTGCACAACGACACGCGCTTGCTTGAAGTTCAAACGACGTCCGCACCGATCGCGACGAAACGCTCGCTGTTCGACCGACTGACGGCCGCGCTGCCGTTCGCCGCGAGGCCGGGCCTTCGCGCAGCAGCGGTGGCCGGAGGCGGCGCGCTTGCGGTCGGGCTCGCCGTCATCGCTTTCATGTTCTGGCCCGGCGCTTCACATCCACCGCAGCCGCCGACGACAACCTCGCAAACAAATCCCCCAACGACGCCGCCCGCGCCGCAGGCGCCGCCGCCGCTCACGCCGGTGAATCTGCCGTCGACAACTTCACCGGCCGACAAGCCGCCGGTGAGCGGCAATAACAAACCGTCCACGCCGGCACCGAAATCGCTTGCCGACATCATCCAAGCGGCCAATCGCGGCGATCCGGAAGCGGAGAACGCACTGGGTTTTATGTACGCCACTGGCGCGAGCGGGCTACCGCGCGACGAGACGAAAGCTCTCGATTGGTACAGAAAGGCAGCGGCACAAAACTTTGCCAAAGCGGAAGTGAATCTCGGCGACATGTATTTCTACGGCCTCGGCGGCCTCGACCGAAGCTATCTCGAGGCATTGTCGTGGTATCTCAAAGCCGCAGACGAGAAAAATCCCGGCGCAGAATTCAGGCTGGGATCGATGTTTGAGCATGGTTTTGGAACCAAAATAGATCCGCAAAAGGCGGTGGAGTATTATCGCAGTGCGGCAGACCAGGGCTATGCCGACGCCGAGAATGTGCTTGGCTATCTCTATGCGACCGGCGGCGACGGTTTGCAGACAGACGACAAGCAGGCGGTCGAATGGTATCGCAAAGCCGCCGAACAGGGATTCAGGAAAGCGCAGAAAAACCTCGGTGACATGTACTTTCGCGGCCTGGGCGTCGCCGCTGTCGACTACAAGGAAGCGATGGAGTGGTACAAAAAGGCGGCCGATCAAAGCGACCCGGCCGCGCAGTACATGGTGGGATATATGTACGAAAAGGGGCTTGGAACCGGACAGAACAATGACATTGCCCTGGCCTATTACCGAAAGGCCGCGGGCAACGGCAACGTAGACGCGCAACGCGCCGTTGATCGGCTGAGCGCTATCGTCGGCGGAAACAAGTAAGGGAAGAGCGAGCAGAGGGCCATCGCTCGCTCTCATCAGGCTGCCGGCCAATGCAGCCTCGATGCGCAACGCCCACTCGGCCGGCTAAGCTGAAATCAGGACAAGAACTGAACGGCCAATCCGGCCGCCCCGGATTGCAGAATTCCCGAGCGTCTTCCGGCAGTAGTAAGCGCCGAAGCGTACACGCAGGCGCGGCCTGAGAACGTGATCATTTCTCAGGAGTGAAGGACGGCACGTCGCCGCTCCCCTTATCAGGCTGCTGCTGCGGTGACTGCGGTGACTGCGGCGCCGCCGGCGCCGGCGGCGGATTGCTAGCCTCGCTTTGGGGTGTGTCCTTCGGGTGCGACGAGAACTGCCGGCGGTCGGGCTTGTTGTTGACCTGGTCGCCATTATCGCCGGGATGTTTGTCCTTGCCCGAATCATCGTCCTTGGCCTCGTGCTCCTTGGAGTGCCGCCCGCGCCGCGTCTCGTGAACTCTGCCGTGGCGGCCCCGATAATGTCCGCCGTGATACCCATGCGCCATGGCGCCGCGGATCATTCCTTCGATATCAATCTGGGCCGAAGCTTGGGTCGTCGAGAGCGTCATGACACCCGATATCAGCGCGACTGCCGCCGCCGATCCCAACAAGACCTTGGCAAATCTCTGCATGGGGATCTCCTTGCGGCGCCTGACCGGCCCCGCGTGCTACATCTGATTCTGCCCGATGAATCGGCTTTTGGCAATTAAGCCTGCGGCCGCGGGCCGGCCGAGGTAATAGCTCAAAGAAAGTGGGGATTGGCCGCCGCTTCGGCACGTCCATGCCGGGGGCCTTTAGCTTTAAATTTTGGCAAGGTTAGACGGGCGCGCCGCCGCATTATTGCCCTCGCTATGGCGTCGGCCGTGCCAGGATCGTATAAATTACGCGCGATCTTGACTAGTCCGCGGCGCCGCGAGGGGTCGGAATGTCCAAGTTCTGGCAGGACCGGCACTGATGCCCAAAATCAGCATTTCCTACCGTCGGGCAAATTCCGAGGCGATGACCGGCCGCATTTTTGATCGCCTCATCATGCATTACGGCAAGGAAGCGATTTTCCGCGATATTGACGACATCCCGGCAGGCATCGACTTCCGCCAGCACATCAACGAGATACTGCTCAAGACCAATGTCCTGCTCGCGATCGTCGGGCCGAAATGGCTCGGAGCGGCGCGCGGCGGCTCCGAACGCATCAACGAGGAAAGCGATCCGGTCCGCGTCGAAGTGGAGACGGCGCTACGCCGCCGCGTGCCGGTCATACCGATCCTGATCGGCAACACCAAAATGCCAAGTTCCGACCAATTGCCGCCCAGTTTGAAGGATTTTGCCTTCCGCAACGCCGTGAAGGTCGATACCGGCCGCGATTTCGACTACCACATCGATCGCCTCATCAAATCGATCGATGCAATCTTAGGCCAGACTGCCAAATCGCCGCCCAGCCGGGAATCGGACGTTGCCGAACTAAAGCCGGCGGCCAAAGCTGAAAAGCCGCCGCCACCCGACGTCGAAGCCCCGCGCAAGAAAGACACCGGCTCCCGGCGGGCAGCCGCGACGACCGCGCCCTCGGTCGCGCCTGCGCCACAAATACAAAAGCTGCAAGCGCCGACTCTTATCGCGCCATCGCACGATTGGCGCGAGATCTTTTGGCCGAAGAGCCGGCAGGGCCGGTTGATGCGGCTTGGCGCCGCCGCGGCCGCCGTCGTCCTGCTCGCATTGCTGATCCTCGAACTATTCCCCGGCGGTTCGGGTGAAGGCAACGTGCGGCAGCTGTTCTCGCTGCAAAATCCGGACCCGGTGAGCGCGCTTGCGTTCTCGCCCGACGCCCAAATAATCGCCGCTGCTAGCCTCGACAGATCGGTGAACATCTGGAACGTCAGCGGCGAAAAGCTATCGGCAACCCTAAGCGATGCGGATGGTGTCTCTTCCATCGCATTCATGCCGGACGGCAGAGAGATCGTTTACGGCGGACCAAACGGCGTCATCGTCATCGCCGACGCCGGCGAGCAGGATGATCCGCTCGCTCAAGCCCAACGTGACTTACGCCTGGCAGGTCATTCCCGCGGTCCAGTCGATCGCGGTTTCACCGGACGGCGCGCGCGTCGTATCCGGCAGTGAGGACGGCAGCATAAAAATCTGGAGCACCGGCGGCGAGCTCTTGCGCAGCCTCAAAATCACAGCGACGCGGTCACCGCCTTGGCCTTTTTCCCGGACGGCAAAACATTCGCGTCCGGCAGCACAGACGGAACGGTTCGCGTCTGGAGCATGGACAGCGGAGGCGAACTGGCAACGCTCGCCGATCATTCCGGGCAAATCCTCTCGATTGCGGTGTCGGCGGACGGCAAGTGGATTGCCGGCGGCGGCAGCGGCAATAACGTAGTGATCTGGAACGCGGCCTCCCGAAGCGTAGCGCACGTCCTCGCCTCGAATTTGGAAAAGGTGGATGCGATCGCCTTCTCGCCCGACGGCATGCGGCTATTCGTCGGCGGCAGTGACGCGCCGATTGAAATATGGGACACCGAGAGTGGCCAACGCGTACAGACCGTGAGCGGAAATTCGCACAGCGTTCACGCACTCGCGTTTTCGCAAGACGGCAGCCGCCTCGCCTCGGGCGGCGAGGACAGGATCATCGACGTTTGGTCGGCGGATTAACATTACGCTTTGCACGGCGTGCCGCGCATCAACCGACGACGGACACCCTCGGGGCCACGACGAATATCTTTTTCAGCATTTCCCGTTCGATCGGCTTCTGCAGGATCGGGATTTTGCGGAATCGGGCCTCGACGCTGTCGGCGTCGTAGCCGGTGACGAAGACGAATGGGCACGCCGCGCGCGGCCAAAATGTCGGCGATCGGGTAGACCGCCCCGTCGCCGAGATTGATGTCGAGCACGGCCGCCTCGAAGTGACCGTCCTTGGCCTCTTGCCACCGCCTCGGACGCGGTGCAGATCGGGCCTAAGACCTGATAGCCGAATTCGGCCAGGCATTCCTGAATCATCATGGCGACCAGCGCCTCGTCTTCGACCAAAAGCACGCGCGGCTTGCCGGCTATTTTCAGTCCGTTCGCGCCGCCATGCAGCTCGAGCGACCTTGCGCGCGCCGGGGAATTCCGCGCGATTTCATCATGTCGCGGCGGGGAATCGAAAAGCTGCAGCGCAGTCCGTTCGGATCCCAGTCGAATGCCGTCTCGCCGTCGAGCTGCTGCTCGATGCTGGCGCGGATGACGCGCAGGCCGAAGCTCTTTGCCGCCGGCTGGCGCGATCGGCGGACCGCCGCTTTCCATCCAGTCCAACGACCAGGACGTCCGGCCGCAATTGCCAACTCAGGCTCACTTTGCCGCTCTCCGACGACAGCGCGCCGTGCTTGGCGGCGTTGGTGGCAAGCTCGTGCAACGCCAGCGCCAGTCCCTGCGCGGTCGAGGGCTGCAGGGAAATATCGGGACCCTTGATGGTGACCTTGTCTGCCGCTGCGATAGGGGTCCAGTTCCTCGCCGACGAGGGTGGCGAGATCGGCGCCTTCCCAGCGCGAGTCGGAGAGCAGCGTGTGGGCGCGCGCCAGCGCCTTGATGCGGCCTTCGATCGCGGCGACGTATTCGTCGACGCTTCTGGCCCGCGTGAGCCGGATGATCGATTGGATGACGGCGAGCGCGTTGCGCGCCCGGTGGTCGACTTCGCGCGCCAGCAAATTCTGCCGCTCTTCGGCCTCCTTGCGATCGGTGACGTCGATGGTGACGCCGCTGATGCGCACCACCCTGCCGCTCGGCATCGACGCTCGCCGCCGCGGTGCCGGTGCACCAGCGCGTTTCGCCGTTGCCGGCCGCAGACACGCGGAACTCGATCGTGCTGCGTGAGCGCGCTCTTCGACATGCGCTCGACGACCTGCCGCAGCGACGTGCCAATCGTCGGGATGGACGAGGCTGCGGATCTTCTCCATCGCTGGCGCTGAAATACGTCCGCGGATCGACGCCGAAAATGCGATGCTGGCCCTCGTCCCATTTCAGTTCTTTGCTGCCGACTTCCCATTCCCAGGAGCCCATCTGGCCGGCGGCGAGCGCCAGGCTGCGCGCCTGCTCGCTTTGCGTCAGCCGCGCGTTCGAGGCTTCAAGTTCCGCCGTGCGTTCCGCGACGCGGCGCTCGAGTTGACGTTGAGCTGTTCCAGCTCGCGGGTCTTGCGGAACAGCTCGGCGAAGATGCGCACCTTGGCGCGCAGCACTTCGGGAACGACCGGCACCGGCACATAATCGACCGCGCCCATCTCGTATCCGCGCAGCCGGTCGACGTCGTCCACTTGGATCGCGGAAATGAAGATGATCGCCGTTTTCTGGAACCGCGGGTGCTCGCGGATCATCGCCGCAAGCTGGAAGCCGTCAAGCTCCGGCATGCACACATCGATGAGCACGACGGCGACGTCGTTCTTGAGCAGATACGTCAACGCCTCGCGCGCGGACGAGGTCTTGACCAGATTTTCGCCAAGATCGCTTAAGATCACTTCATAAGCGAGAAGCTTTTCCGGCTGGTCGTCGACCAGAAGGACGTTGACTTTGTCGGTCATGTCGGATCCGCCTAGCGATGCAGCCACATCCGCAGCGCGGACAGGAGCTGTTCGGTATTGACCGGCTTGGCGAGGTAATCCGAGGCGCCCGCCTCCAGGCATTTCTCGCGGTCGCCCTTCATCGCCTTGGCGGTCAAAGCGATGATGGGCAAGCGGCGGTACGCCTTGTTCTGCCGGATCCTTTCGATCGTCTGATAGCCGTCCATTTCGGGCATCATGATGTCCATGAGCACGATGGCGAGCGACGGCGTCTCCTCGATCAGCGTAATCGCTTCGCGGCCGGTGGTGGCCGTGAGCACGTTCATGCCGCGGCGCTCCAGCGCGCTCGCCAGCGCGAAAATGTTGCGCGGATCGTCGTCGACCAGCAGCACGGTGCGGCCCACCAAATCCTCGTCGGACGAGTTGAGCTGCTCCAGCATCTGCTGCTTCTCGGCCGGCAGGTCGGTGATGACCCGGTGCAGGAACAAAGCCGTCTCGTTAAGGAGCCGCTCCGGCGATTCCACGCCCTTGACCACGATCGAGCGCGCCATCGTGTGCAACTGCGCGTCCTCCTCGGCCGACAATTCGCGGCCGGTGAAGACCACGACCGGAATATCGGCGAGCGAGCGGTCGGCGCGCATGCGCTCCAGCACCTCGAAGCCCGACATGTCGGGCAGGCGCAGATCGAGCACCACGCAATCGCAGGGCTGATCGCGCATCGCGGTCAGCGCCTCATCGCCGGTGCCGGCGTTGACGATCTCGATGTCGTCGTGGCCGAGCAGTTCGCGAATGCTCATCTGCTCGGCCCGATTGTCCTCGACCACCAGAAGCCGCTTGCGGCGCGGCTGGGCGAATTCCTTGATGCGCGAGAGCGCTTCGGCGATGCCCTCGCGCGTCGTCGGCTTGGTCACGAACGAGAAGGCGCCGCGGGCAAGCCCGTGCTGGCGGTCTTCGTCGAGCGTGACGATCTGCACCGGAATGTGCCGCGTGAGCGGATTCTGCTTGAGCTGGCTGAGCACGTTCCAGCCCAGCATGTCGGGCAGGAACACGTCGAGCGATACCGCCGTCGGCTGATACTGCTTGGCGAGATTGATCGCATCGTCGCCGCGCATCGCCAGCAGCGCCTTAAATCCCTTGTCGCGCGCCAAGTCGAGCAGGATGCGGGCGTAATGCGGGTCGTCCTCGACGATGAGCAGAATGTTATCGCCGGCCTGAATGTCGAGCCGGTCGTCGGGGATCGGCTCGACGGTGCGCTCGGCCGGAAGATGCAATCCGGCAAGCTGCGCCGTGGGCGCCGTGGCGGCCGCCGCAGCCTGGATCGGCGCGCTCGGACCGACATACTTGATCGGCAGGTAGAGCGTGAAGGTCGATCCGGTGCCCGGCGCGCTGCGCAGATGGATTTCGCCGCCAAGGAGACTTGCCAACTCGCGGCTGATGGCGAGCCCCAACCCGGTGCCGCCGTACTTACGGCTGGTCGAGGCATCGGCCTGTTGGAACGCTTCGAAGATGATCTTCTGCTTTTCCGACGGAATGCCGATACCGGTGTCGGAGACCTCGAACGCCACCACGGCCGGCGCCTGGCTGAGCACCGGATGCTCCGCGCTCCAGCCGCCCACGGCGGCGTTGACATTGAGCCTGACGCCGCCCTGCGCCGTGAACTTGAACGCGTTCGACAACAGGTTTTTCAGCACCTGCTGCAGGCGCTTGGTGTCGGTCGTCATCGTGCGCCCGAGATTCGGGTCGACATGAACCTCGAACGACAGCTGGCGGGTTTCCGCCTCGTGACGGAACGGCCGCGCCACCATGTCGAGCAGATTGGCGAAGAAAATATCCTCGGCGTCGACCGTGACCGTGCCGGATTCGATTTTCGACAGGTCGAGAATGTCGCTGATGAGGTTGAGCAGGTCGGTGCCGGCGCCGTGAATGGTGCGGGCAAACTCGACCTGCTTGGCCGTGAGGTTGCCCTCGGGATTGTCGGTAAGCTGCTGGCCGAGGATGAGGATCGAGTTCAACGGCGTGCGCAGCTCGTGCGACATGTTGGCAAGGAATTCCGACTTGTACTTGGACGTGAGCGCAAGCTCCGTAGCCTTTTCCTCCAGCGCGCGGCGGGCCTGCTCGATCTCCTGATTCTTGCGCTCGACCTCGACGTTGCGCTCGGCAAGCTGCTGCGCCTTTTGCTCGAGCTGCTCGTTAGTCTGCTGCAACTCCTTCTGCTGCGCCTGCAATTCGCCGGCAAGCTGCTGCGACTGCTTGAGCAGTCCTTCGGTCTGCATCGTCGCCTCGATCGAGTTAAGCACGATGCCGATCGAGGTGGTCAGCTGTTCGAGGAACATCGTCTGCAGCGCCGTGAACTCGTGGATCGAGGCGAGCTCGATCACCGCCTTGACCTGGTTCTCGAACAAAACCGGCAACACGATGTTGTTGCGCGGCTTGATCTTGAACAGCGCCGAGCTGATCGGCACGGCGTTGTCCGGCATCTCGATGATCAGCATGCGGCGCTTATCGAGCGCACATTGACCGACCATGCCCTCGCCCATGCGCACGATTTGACGATGGCCGTTGGCGCCGTCGTCCGCGTAAGCCGAGAGCAACCTCAGATCCTGTGTCTCTTCGCTCTCGATCTGATAGATGACGCCCTGGTGGGCGTTGACGAGCGGGGTCAGCTCGGAGAGCAACAACCGGCCGACGGTCGTGAGATCGCGCTGGCCTTGCAGCATGTTGGTGAATTTGGCGAGGTTGGTCTTCAGCCAGTCCTGCTCGGTATTGCGGTCGGTGGTAAGCCGCAAATTGTCGATCATGGTGTTGATGTTGTCTTTCAGCTCGGCCACCTCGCCGCGCGCTTCCACCTGAATCGAACGCGTCAGGTCGCCCTTGGTCACCGCGGTGGCCACCTCGGCGATGGCGCGCACCTGCGTGGTCAGGTTGGCCGCGAGCAGGTTGACGTTGCCGGTCAAATCCTTCCAGGTGCCGGCCGCACCCGGCACGTTGGCCTGACCGCCGAGCCGGCCCTCGACGCCGACCTCGCGCGCCACAGTCGTGACCTGATCGGCGAAGGTGGCGAGCGTGTCGGTCATGTTATTGATGGTTTCAGCGAGCGCCGCCACCTCGCCCTTCGATTTCACCGCAAGGTTTTGCTTGAGATCGCCGTTGGCGACAGCGGTCACCACCTTGACGATGCCGCGCACCTGTTCCGTCAGGTTGGCGGCCATGACGTTGACGGTATCGGTGAGGTCCTTCCAGGTGCCGGCGACGCCGGGCACTTGCGCCTGACCGCCGAGCAAACCTTCGGTGCCGACTTCGCGGGCGACGCGGGTGACTTCCGAAGCAAAGCCGTTGAGCTGGTCGACCATCGTATTGATGGTGTTTTTCAGCTCCAGAATTTCGCCCTTCACGTCGACCGTGATCTTGCGCGAAAGGTCGCCGCGCGCCACGGCAGTGGTCACCTCGGCGATGTTGCGCACTTGCGTGGTCAGATTGGCGGCGAGCAGGTTGACGTTATCGGTCAAATCCTTCCAGGTGCCGGCGACGCCGGGCACCACCGCCTGGCCGCCGAGCCGGCCGTCGGTGCCCACCTCGCGCGCCACGCGCGTGACTTCGGCGGCGAACGAGCGCAGCTGCTCGACCATGGTGTTGAGCGTGTCCTTGAGCAGCAGCATTTCGCCGCGCACGTCCACGGTGATCTTCTTCGACAGGTCGCCGCCCGCTATTGCCGTCGCCACTTCGGCGATGTTGCGCACCTGCGCGGTCAGGTTCGACGCCATGAAGTTGACGTTGTCGGTCAAGTCTTTCCAGGTGCCGGCGACACCGGGCACCTGCGCCTGGCCGCCGAGCTTGCCTTCGGTGCCGACTTCGCGGGCGACGCGCGTCACCTCGGAGGCGAACGCATTGAGCTGATCGACCATCGTGTTGATGGTATTTTTCAGTTCGAGAATTTCGCCCTTCACGTCGACCGTGATCTTGCGCGAAAGGTCGCCGCGGGCGACGGCGGTCGTCACCTCGGCGATGTTGCGGACCTGAGCCGTCAGGTTGCCGGCCATCGAGTTCACCGAGTCGGTCAAGTCCTTCCAGGTGCCGGCCACGCCCGGCACGTTGGCCTGGCCGCCGAGGCGGCCTTCGGTGCCGACCTCGCGGGCAACGCGCGTCACCTCGCCGGCGAAGCGGTTGAGCTGATCGACCATGGTGTTGAGCGTTTCTTTCAGCTGCAAAATTTCGCCGCGCACGTCGACGGTGATCTTGCGCGACAGGTCGCCGCCGGCGATGGCGGTGGCCACTTCGGCGATATTGCGGACCTGGCCGGTGAGGTTCGACGCCATCGAGTTCACCGAGTTCGGTCAGGTCCTTCCAGGTGCCGCCGACGCCGGGGACGTTGGCCTGGCCGCCGAGCTTGCCTTCGGTGCCGACCTCGCGCGCCACGCGCGTCACCTCGGCAGCAAAGGCGTTGAGCTGATCCACCATGGTGTTGAGCGTGTCTTTCAGCTCCAGAATCTCGCCGCGCACGTCGACCGTGATCTTGCGCGAAAGGTCGCCGCGGGCGACGGCGGTCGCCACCTCGGCGATGTTGCGCACCTGCCCGGTGAGGTTTGAGGCCATGAAATTGACGCTGTCGGTCAGGTCCTTCCAGGTGCCGGCGACGCCGCGCACCATGGCCTGGCCGCCGAGCTTGCCTTCGGTGCCGACCTCGCGGGCGACGCGCGTGACTTCGCTGGCGAAGGCGTTGAGCTGATCCACCATGGTGTTGATGGTGTCTTTAAGTTCGAGAATCTCGCCGCGGACGTCGACGGTGATTTTCTTCGACAAGTCGCCCGAGGCGATCGAGGTCGCCACCTCGGCGATGTTGCGCACCTGCGCGGTCAGGTTCGAGGCCATCGAGTTGACCGAGTTGGTCAAGTCCTTCCAGGTGCCGGCGACGCCAAGCACGTTGGCCTGGCCGCCGAGGCGGCCGTCGGTGCCGACCTCGCGCGCGACGCGCGTCACCTCGCCGGCGAAAGCGTTGAGCTGATCGACCATCGTGTTGATGGTTTCCTTGAGCTGCAAAATCTCGCCGCTGACATTCACCGTGATCTTCTTCGACAGGTCGCCGCCGGCGATGGCGGTGGCCACGTCGGCGATGTTGCGGACCTGCGCGGTCAGGTTGCCGGCCATCGAGTTGACGCTGTCGGTCAGGTCCTTCCAGGTGCCGGCAACGCCGGGCACTTGCGCCTGCCCGCCGAGTTTGCCTTCGGTGCCGACTTCGCGCGCGACGCGGGTGACTTCCGAGGCGAACGAATTGAGCTGGTCCACCATCGTGTTGATGGTGTCTTTCAATTCCAGAATTTCGCCGCGCACGTCGACCGTGATCTTGCGCGACAGGTCGCCGCGGGCGACCGCCGTCGTCACGTGCGCGATGTTGCGCACCTGGTCGGTGAGGTTGCCGCACATGGCGTTGACCGAGTCGGTCAAGTCCTTCCAGGTGCCAGCGACGCCCGGCACGATGGCCTGGCCGCCGAGCTTGCCGTCGGTGCCGACCTCGCGCGCCACGCGGGTGACTTCGGAAGCAAACGAGCGCAGCTGATCGACCATCGTGTTGATGGCCTCCTTGAGCTGCAGGATTTCGCCGCGCACGTCGACGGTGATTTTCTTCGACAGATCGCCGTTGGCGACGGCAATGGTCACCTCGGCGATATTGCGCACCTGGGCGGTCAGATTCGACGCCATCGAGTTGACGCTCTCGGTGAGATCCTTCCACACGCCGGTCACGCCGCCGACCTGCGCCTGGCCGCCAAGCTTGCCTTCGGTGCCGACCTCGCGGGCGACGCGCGTTACCTCCGAGGTGAACACGTTGAGCTGCTTGATCATGGTGTTGACGATCTCGGCGGAGCGCAGGAACTCGCCCTTGAGCGGCCGGCCGTCGACATCGAGGCTCACCGTGCGCAACAGGTCGCCTTGCGCCACCGCGGCGATGGCGCGGGTCACTTCGGTGGTCGGCCAGAGCAAGTCGTCGATCAGCGAATTGACCGAGGATTCCATTTCGCCCCAGGCGCCGTCGGAAAGCCCGATGCGCACGCGCTGCCGGGTGCGGCCTTCGCGGCCGACGACCTGGCCGACGCGTTCGAGCTGCCCGGCCATGCGCTGGTTGGTGCCGACGATCTCGTTAAACGTGTCGGCGATCTTGCCCATGATGCCGACCCGGTCGCCGGCCATGCGCACGGAGAAATCGCCGACCCGCATCGCCTGCAAGGCGTGGAGGAGTTCCGCCAGACCGTGGGCGTCGCCGTCGAGCGCGTGTTCCACCGAAACCGCAGCGGCGGGGGGCGACGAACCGTTGGCGGTCGGCGAATCGACCACTTCTTCAGGAGCTTGCATGGGTATCTCCGAACCCCGTTTCGGGGGGCGCGCTAGAGAGGCGGCGAAGACTACTGAACGGAACTTTGGCGCGGGACTTGTTGGCGCGGGAAAGGCCTTTGCGCCGCCACGACTGAACGAAGTTCCAGTGGCGGCAACGGCGCCGGCCGCCCGGCACTACGCCGGGTCCGAGCGCTTTCCACCACAGAGAGCATTCAAGCCGACGCGGAATCCCCCTCACCATAGGGCCCCACCTTCTGTGCCATGAGCCGAAACGCGGTGAGTGGCCGAAGGTTCCGGGGAAAAACACCGCCTCGCCGAAATATTTTCCGTGGTTTATTCCGTGGTTTATTGTGTCTTGCTCCGGACGAAAAATTTGAGACGCTGTCGCGGGGTTACGCTTGGGCCGAAGCAGCCCGTAAGGCTTACGACCTGATATCCTGTGATTACTGTCCTATCGAATGCAATGAAACGGCCTAGCGCGGTCAGGGGAACCGAACCTGTTTCCGGCGACCGCTTAGCAGGACAAATCTATCCGAGCAGTCAGGTCAGTCCTTCGGCAACAACGACAACCAGGGCAATGGCGCCGGTCTTACGTCATCGGGCGCTCTTCGCGCACCGCGCGGAAACTCATCTTGTAGTCGCGGTCATCGCTGGCTAAGCGGAAGCGAGCCGTGCAGTTGGCCAGCAAATCAAGGTAGTACCATAGGCCGCCGCGCATCGTGCGCTGGCAGTTTACCGGGGGCCGCTCTCCTGGATGCTGCGGGAACATGCGCGTGTAGTCGCCCTCCTTCCGCATCTCGTACACATTGGCGGTCCATTCCCACACATTGCCGAGAATATCGCGAAAACCGAGGCCGTTGGGTTCCGCCTCGTGCGGAGCGCGCGTGTGGCCAGGCGCCCCGATCGTGTGAGCGAGTTCATTCGACAGCGGCTCGGGTTCCGGTGAATCCTCGTGCTGATAAAAGTCGTTACCCCACCAATAACGCTGTCCGTATGGAATTGGTTCTGGCTGGACGGTGCCATTGCGCGTCCACCGGGACGCGTATTCCCATTCTGTCTCGTGCGGAAGGCGCAGGCCGAAACGCCGGCGCCCGCCTGGCCCGGCGGGATCCTCCACAGTCCAGGTCGCCCACTGGCAGAACGCCCACGCGTCGAACCAACTGATATAGATCGCCGGGTGGTCATCCGGCGGATGCGGCGTCGGCTCCAGGTATTCGGTGACGGCGATACGATGGCCGGGAGCAAACAGCTGATACCAACGGTGCAAGACCGGCAGCTGATGCATCACAAATGAGGCCACCCACTGTGGATTCTCAGCCGGCGTCTCGTCATGACAACTCCGATTTATCCTCGAGAATTTTCAACGCAGCCTGATATTCGGGCGCATTCCTGTTCGGCATATCGAGGTGGGGCCCGTCCGACGGCGGCTCGACCCGACTGAAGGTCTCGGTGAGCCACACGATATCATCCTCGCGCAGCAGCTTTCCCTGCGCGCCGGTGAACCATTCCGTTTTCGTGCTCCGCCGCGCGACCGCTTCGGCGGAATTGGCCTTGGTCTGCACCTCGTCGAGATCCCTGATCCAATAAGCCCTCACCTTTGGCGGGAATCCCTGTTTTTCTTCCGGCGACCCCATTACGAACTCGCCGCCTGGGACGGTGATCCAGTTTTGCGCCGCGATCATCTCCTGTGCTGCCGTCTGCTGCGCTGCCCCGCGAGCGCCCTTAAGGATGTCGCCAAAATCGGCGTAGAAGACGTCGAGCACGGTGCGCGCGACGCGTCTGGCGGCCGGGTTGTCACGCAGCCCGGTGGTGTCGCGCGTCCGGTGGACGCTGGCCGTCGCGCGGGCTTGCCCGGGCGCATTCTTGATCAAGGAATCGTACGAAGCATCCCACCAGTCGTCGAACGGATAACCGGCGATGTCATGCATCGTCGCCCAGGACCGGTAGAGCATCTCGGTGCTCCACTTGCGCCTCGGCACAGCGCCGTCACCCGCGTGACGATACAAATCGGGGTCGTACCAGACCGATGCCGACGCCACCCAGCTCGACGGATTGAGCGGCGTCGAGGGCGGCATCTCGGCCAGGAACATGTTGAATTCGTACGTCGTGTCCGCACCTGAATCCTCGGAGTGAAACACGTAGTGGCGCAAGCGGTCGGTGTCACGCGCCGGATGTTCGGGCGCAATGTCGACGGTTTTGCCCTCGAGGCGCTGACGCATGACATCGAAGCCGCGCGCATGCACGGCAAGCCAGTACGCGGCAAGGAACTGCTGGATCGTTCGATTCGACCAAACCAGCGAGTTGAAGTTCTCGGCGTCGGAGTCGGTCGCATCGAGCACGCCGTTGCCGAGAATTGCCGAGAAACCGGCCAGTGCGCGGAAATCCCGATCGAGGTTTGCATCGTCGTAGAGGCCTTCTTGCACCAGGCGTTCGCGGATGAAGCGCCGCACGTCCTCCGAGATGCTCATCCTGAAGGCGTCGCTTTTCCTCTCGGCAAAATCATCGTCGGTCGTCGGACACAGAGATAGAAACGCAAGCACCGAAAGAAATTTCATGATGTATTGCACTTGCCGCCCCGGCGGCTCGTCGAATTCGCAATCGTCCTCCCACCGCGGCCCGATCATCCGGGGAATTTTGCCGCCCGCTTTCAACGTGCGCTTTATCAACTCGCGCAGCGCTCTTTGATAGATATCCGCCGAGGTTCGCACGTCGTGCAATTGGCCGCCCGGCAACGTGCGAACGTATTCGAGCACGCGCGGGACGCGGGCCAGGCTGCCGAGCTGGGTGGCGACAAGAGCGTGACGGCTTGATCCTTCGGTGAAACCGAGGAAGACTTCAGCCTCGTCGGCTTCAAACTCCGACGGCTCGATAAATCGCCAGCGGCCGATCGCCACCCTGTCTTCAGAGGCCGCTACCCCGTCCTGCCAGCCTTGAATGGCGTGCGGTCGTCCCGCCGCAACCACCGTGCAACGCGACCACCGGCGGCCGGGCGCATCCGATTGGATCGAGAGCAGAAAGGGAACCTTTCGCGCCTCGATGTGATCGAGCCCGTCGACAAGAATCACCAGGCGCTGAGCTCAGCGCATCCCGCTCGAGCCCCCGCGCGATCGACTCGCGCGCCCATTTCGACCTTGCTTCGCCGACGTCGATGGCAATTCGTTCGGTCAGATGCTGCAGGATCTGCTCGTCGTCCATGCTGGCGATGGCGCCGGCATTGACCCTGATGGCGAGAATGCCGCCAAAATCCTGAGCAGGAGATGATGACGCGTTCCCGCTCCGCTCAATGCGCTGTTCGACGTCGGCGGCGTCGGCGCCATGCCCACTGCCGTGCGTCGGGCTGTCGGCGGCAGCATCGGACGCGTTGATCATCCATTCGAGCCAGCGCATGTTCGTGGTCTTCCCCACACCGCCGCCGCTGACAAGAAACAGGCGTATCGGCTGGGGAAGCGTCACCCCGCCAAGCTCAAGCTGATCGCCGTTACCGTTCAGCAGCACTTGCTTGAGTGCGGCGCGCGCCACCGGATTCCAGGTCGCTTGCTCGCGCGCCGCCGCTTCGATCTCGGTGCTGCGCCCGGGCAAAAACGCGGCGGGCCTCAGCGCGTGCAATTGCTTGCCGTGCTTCGGCTCCAAAATGCCAAATCTCTGGCTGGCGATGAACGGCGCGTGTTCGGCGCGCATCAGCCTGTCTTTTTCATCCGCCGAGGTGTCCCGCTTGCCCCGATAAACATTCGAGAAATCACGCTGCCATGCGTCGACGGTGCAGCGCCGGTACTTGGCTCTGAGCACGGACCACGTTCCCGCCTGGAACTGCGCCAGAACGCCGTCCATGTTGCCGAGATACTGGGTGACATCGTCCAATAGCTTTTCGATCGTGTTGAACCGGCGAAAAAACTTACCGCCGAATTTGTTCATCTCCTCCTTCTCGATGCTCTTTCTGAATTTCGCCTGCTGATCCGACAATTTCTTCGGCTCCGCGCCGGCGGTCTTCGGCCCGTCAAAAAAGAACAAACGCAGCTCTTTGGCGTTCTTGCGCGCATAGAAGTATTCCCACTGCGTCCACGAGCAGCCGTTCTGCGCTTCGGGTGGACGATTGCCTTTGGCGAGCTCGGCCCCATAACGATGGCCGATCAGACAGACGACAAGCTCGGCCTGATCGATGGCGCGCTGGATGGCCTGTCCGTCGGACAGAGAATTAGGATAATCGTGCTGGACTATGACCTTGGCGCCATGATCTTCGGCGATCCGTGCAAGTGCATCGCGAGACGAACCCAACTCCGACGTCACGGCGCTTATGAAGACTATTGGTTGGCGAAGCTCTCCGGCCATGGTCCCCCACGAACTGACCGATGCGGCCTATCTCGCGCCAAATGTCGATCGCGCGACTTTGAAGGTTTCGGACGCTTCCGGATCGGCAATCCTATAAACGTGCGCCAGCCACACCTTCAAGTCCCGAAGAAAATCCTCCGAGGGCAGTGCCACGTCGCCATAGTCGCAGCCGAGACGCTTCGTCAGCGCGGTAATTTGCGGGCCTTGCCCGGAGCCGAACCGTTCCGCGTCGAAAATCGGCGGCTGATAATAGCGCACCGGTACGGGATGAAACCCAAGCGCCCTGAATACTGCCTCTTCGTGGGAGTTCGGCACACATTCGATGTATTGCCTTTGCGCTTCCGGCTGATCGCGAATGATCTGCTCCTCGACGCGCTTCATGGCGATACGCGCGCGCCCGGTTCCTCGAAGCGGCGGCTCGAGCGCCATATAGCCGCCAAACCCAAACCGCGGCATGGCGAAAAAGGAAATCATCCCGGCGATTGGCCGATCCGGCCCGTCGGCCAGCGCCCACAGATGATAGCTCCAATCCGTCGCACCGCCCGCCCATTTTAAGGCCTGTTCGAACATGCGCACGTCGATTGCGGTCGGCCCCGGCGGAAAGGCGCGGGCGTAGAGGTCGACGGCCATCTTGAAATCGGGGTCGATCGCGCTCTTGATGGGCTTGGTGGTCAGCGGCCTGACGGGATCGCGTCCGACATACACGGACAGCGGCTCGATGCGCACTGCCGACAATTTGGACAGGAATTGCTTCATGGCGACGAAGGTCGGATCAAGCTCCGGCTCATCGATTCGCATGGCCCATCGCATATATCCAGCGACCACATCGCAAACCATGCTTGGCGGAACCTGATCTTGCAGATGAGCCGCAATCGGCTTCATGCCAAGCAAAAGACAGGCCACCGGTTCCTGATCGGCAGAGAGCGCCGGCTGCACATAGGGAAAGCTAAGGCGGCCATAGCCCCACCGGTCCCAAATCATCGCCCGTTCGAACGGATCGTAATTGTCATCCTGCGGCGCGACGCGGAACGGATCGTTGAGCTCGATTACGATTGCATCGACGCCGTTGCGGCCGATACGGCGCGCGTCGGCGTCGAACGCCGCGATGGTGGCGCCGTGCAACTGCCGTCCGATTCCCGTCCCCCACAGAGCTTCGGCAACGAGCAGGAATTCGATGATGCCGCAATTGGGCGTGGCCAGATAATCGCTGACCGAAGCGCCTACCGTTTGATCCCCGTCGAGCGCAAGAATGATGTGATAATTATTCGGCCCATACCAGCCGTCTCGCCGCAGCTTCAGATACCGTTTCATGTTGGCGAGCGATTCGCGCTCGTCCGGGTCGGGAAATCCGGCCATGTACAGTTCGCCGTAGAACCGCGAAAGCCGATCGAGTTCCTCCGGCGCATCCGAAATATCTCTGAAGACGACGTTCATGCGCTTATCCGCGGCGCCAAGCGAGCCGCTCCCTCAAAACCTTGCAGGACATTGACGGCGTTGGTGCCGATCTCATTGATCGCGTAGCCACCCTCCATCACGAAAAGGATCGGAAGGTTGAGCGACGCGAGCCGTTCGCCGATCCGCAGATAGTCTTCGCTGTCGAGGCGGAAACGCGAGATCGGATCACCCTTATAGGTGTCGACGCCGAGCGAGACGATGACGGCCTCGGCGGCGAAGCGGCGTACGGCGGCAAGCGCCTGATCGAAGGCGGCGGCCCATCGATCCCAGCCGGTCCCCTCGGGCAGCGGCAAATTGAGATTGGCCCCCTCGCCGGCGCCGACGCCTTTCTCGTCGGCATAGCCAAGCAGGAAAGGATAGTCGAAGTCGGGATCGGCGTGGATCGAGACAAAATACACGTCACCGCGCGAATAGAAGACGTTCTGGGTGCCATTGCCATGGTGATAATCGATATCGACGATGGCGACTTTTTTCAGACCACGGTCGCGCAAATATTGCGCCGCGATAGCCGCGTTGTTGAGAAAACAGTAGCCGCCATAATGATCGATGCCGGCGTGATGGCCGGGAGGGCGGCACAGCGCGAACGCCGCGCTCTCGCCCTGCGCAATCAGGGCGGCGGCGGTCAGCGCGCAGTTCGCTGCCGCAAGCGCCGCGAGCCAGGTCGTTGCGGTGATCGGCGTCGCCGCATCGACGCAATAGCGCGCCAATTTGGTATCGACACTGCCGCCGATGCGATCCCGACGCAGGCCGCCTCCGGCCCACGCGATCGGATACGCCGCCCCCGGACGCCGCAGCGCACTCCATTCGGCATGGGCGGTGCGCAGAAAGTCCACCAAAAAAGGGGCGTGGACACTGGTGACATGCTCGAGCGGAAACTCATTCGGCGGCTCGACGGCGCCCAAGCCAACTTGACGGACCCGATCGAGGATCATCTCGACCCGCTCGGGTTTCTCGAAAGCCGGCACGAATTCGCCGAATCCGAACTCACCCGGGCTCACGTGCAGCCGATGCTGGTCGCTGTAGATCGTGCGCATGCCGAGACCGGCTGGCGTTTGGAAGTCCGTACAATGGAAGGTGCCGGAGAATTCGCGGTAAATCAACGGCGGGAGCCTAGCTGGTCGACCTTCGAATTTGCCGCGCTCGCCGTTGATCAACCGCCGCTTAAGTCTATTTTTTCGCGGCCAAAGCGACGTGCGCCGCGTTGACGACTTCAGGCTTGCGTCTAAAAAACTCCGGCAGGCCTAATCTTGCGAATAGCATCAGGACGAAACCGAGCGCCAGGGCGCCCACGCCGAACACCAGCGGCGGCCCAACGCCGAAAATCGACGTGGTGTCCTGATCCGGCTTTACGAAGCTTTGGCAGGCCATCACGAACAGCACCAGCATGGCGAGACCGCCAAGCCCCGGCACCACGCCGATGAAAATGAAGTTCTTGATGCTCTTACCAAGCTCGCGCCGATAGTAGATCGCGCAAGCGAACCCCGTCAGTGCGTAATAAAAGGCGATGCCGAAGGCGGTGGCGGTGACTGAGTCGGTCAGAATCGCCGCATTGGGTATGTACGACAGAGCGACATACCAGATGACCGAGAAAGCCCCCATCACCAGGGTTGCGAAAGCCGGCGTCATGTAGCGCGGATCGATGTCGCCGAATTTTTTCGGCAACGCCCCGGCATGCGCCATCGCGACGACGGTCCGCGCCGTGGGCAAGATCGTCGTCTGCGTCGATGCGACGGCCGACGTGACCACGGCCAAGATCAACAGCTTGGCGAGCCAGTAGGGCAATACACTCGTGGCAAGCGGAGCCAAAAAATCGTCGCCGGAATATTTTTCCAGACCGGGCTCGGCGAAGGCGACCGCCGCGACCGCGACCAGCACATAGAGTCCGAGCAGCACTAAGGTCGAAACCACGGCGGCGCGCGCCGGCGCAATTCTCGGATTTATTGTTTCTTCGTTCACCGACGCGCCGCAATCCCAACCCCAATAGATGAAGACGGCGATCAACATCGCTTGCGCGAAAGCGCCTGGATCGCTCACGCCGAAGGGGTCGAACCACGCAAGCGCCACGTGTCGCGACCCGGCGGGCGGAGCCGCGCCATAGACCTTGGCGAGCGCAACGATGGCAAAGATGGCGAGGATGGCAATTTCGGCGGCCAGCAGGAGTTTCTGCGTGCGGGCCGACAGCTCGATCCCGATATAACAAATGGCGGTCATAATCACGATCCAGCCGACACCGACAAAAACTTGGGCAAGCCATCCCGGATGATCGATGCCGAAAAAGCGGAATGAGTAGAGCGCGGCAACCTGAGCCAGGCCGGGCATGACCAGGATGTCGGTTGCGATAATGGCCCAACCGGCCATCCAGCCGCAGTACGGGCCCATGGCTCGGCTGACCCAGGAGAAGCTGGTGCCGCAATCGGGATCGGCGCGGTTGAGATGATAGTAGGCCGCCGCGATGAACAGGATCGGCACGAAGGCCGCCACCATGATCGCCGGCACTTTGAAAGTGACGACGGCGACGATCGATCCAAGTGCGGCCGCAAGTGAGTAAGCGGGCGCCGTGGAGGCAACGCCGATGACGACGTTCGACAAGAACGACAGTGCGTCCCTCTTCAATCCCCTCTGGTTGGCCGCAATCGGTTCGCTCGCGGCACCCGACCGTGAAGCCAATTCGCTATTCACCGCCCCCTCCCTTGATGCAGCATTGCGCCAATATCGGCATGCCGGATTGGAAATTGTCGGTCTCAGAGAGGTCAGGCAATCCCGTTGCGCCGTCTCGCGGCGAAACGCCGCTTGGCAAGCGCCGCCGGCCAGTTATAGTCGACGCCTTCATGGCGCAGCCAAGGCGCCCCATAAGATACACGCCGCACAATAAATGGCGTGAGACATTATTGGCGTGAAGCCATCGGGGGTGGGGACAATGAGCGCACTTCGCACGATCGGAGCGTGGGGGAAACGCGTCAACACAGTCGGTGCGCGATCCGCCGCCACGGTCGCCATCGCCGCGGCCGCGATTGGGCTCGTGCCTGCCGCGCCGGCGGCGGCCGCCCAATTCGTCATGAAATTCGGCACCGCGACGATGAACGAGGGACAGCATCAGTTCCTCAAGTTCTACAAGGAGGAGGTCGAGAAGGCCTCGGGCGGCCGCATCGAGGTGCAGATCTATCCGAACAGCCAGCTCGGCCCGATCCCGCGCGAGATCGAAGGCGTGCAGCTCGGCAGCATCCAGGGCTATATCGGCCCGGTCGATTTCTTCGTCGGCGTCGATCCGCGCTTCGGCGTGTTCAGCGCGCCGATGGTCTTCAGCAACGATACCGATGCGGCGGCGACGGTCGAAGACCCGGCGGTGCAGAAGCAAATGTACGCGCTGGTCACGCCCAAGCGCATGACCGGCATCGCTACCTTAAGTCTCGGCGCCTCCGATTACGGCTCCAAAAAGCCGATCCTGCGGCTGACCGATTTCGAAGGCAAAAAGATCCGCATTAACGGCACCGCCCTCGAACGCGCCAAATTGGCCAAACTCGGCGCCAGCGGCATCGGCATGCCGCTCTCCGAAGTCGTGCCCGCGCTCGACCAGGGCACCATCGACGGCACGATCAGCGGCCTGTCCATCTTCGTCGCCTTCAAGATGAACGATCTCATCAAGGTGATCACCGTCACCAACGACACCTACATCAACTCCATCGCCGTGGTGAGCACGGCATGGCTCGACACGCTGCCGCCCGACCTGAAAAAGATCGTGCTCGACGGCGGCGCCGCCGTGCAAGGCAAGACGCAGCAATGGGAGTTCGATTTCTCAAAGAAGCTGGTGGGCGATTGGACCGCGCTCGGCGGGACCGTGCACACGCTGCCCGCCGACGACCTGGCCAAGATGAAGACGCTGCTCGATCCGGTAGCCGACGAAGTGACCAAGAACCAGCCGGCCGTGCACGACATGCTGCAAATGGTCCGCGCCGCCGCCGCCAAGCATTAGGTTCTAATCCGTTGTTTCCCGCGAGGCGGGAATCGGGATGTGGCTTCGATACGGTCCCGGCGCGCATGAGCGGATCACGAGCTCGACGATCGAAGGCGCTGGTCGATGACAAAGATGCTCATGCGCTGCGTCAACGCGCTCATGGCCGCCCTGCGCGTGGCCGCCGGCGCGATGCTCGTCGCCAGCGTCGGCATCAATTTCGTCAACATCATCGGCCGCTATGTCTTTTCGGTGTCGATCTCATGGGCCGAGGAGGCGATGCTGTTCCTCATGATCGGCTGCGTGTTCCTCGGCGCCGGCCCGGTCGGCTATCTGGGTCGCCACATCCGTATGGACGTTGTCGTGCTGGCGCTGCCGCCGCGGGCGCGCAAATTTTTCGAGATTTTCTCCGATCTGGTCACGATCGCGACCTGCGTCATGCTGGCGATCTTCGCCTGGCCGGTCGTGTCCATGCTGGCCGAGCTTAACGAGCGCAGCGACACCGCCAACATCCCGTTGGTTATTCCGCAATCCGCCCTGCCGCTCGGGCTTCTGCTCATGGCGTTCCTGATGGCGGTGCGGTTGATCGTTCACGGCCCCGGCCGCGCCGATATCGGACCGCGCGAGGACTCCGGCCATTAAGGCGGAGCGAAAGCGCACCCATGTTGGCCACGTTCGTCTATTTCATTCTGCCGGCGATTTTGCTGATCCTCGGGTTGCCGATTTTCGTCGTGCTGACGCTGACCTCGATGGCCGCCATCGTCTTTGTCGCCCACGTGCCGTTCGACGCGATCCAGACCAACATGTTCGGCAGCCTCGACAATTTTCCCCTGCTCGCGGTGCCTTTCTTCGTCCTTGCCGGCGAGATCATGGGCCGCGGCGGCATCGCCAACCGCGTCGTCAATTGGGTGGTGTCGCTGATCGGCGGCATCCGCGGCTCGCTTGCGGTGACGACGGTTGCCTCTTCGGAATTGTTCGGCGCCATGGCGCATACCTCCGTAGGCACCGTCGTCGCCATCGGGCGGCTGTTGTTTCCATCGCTGTCCAAACAGGGCTATGGCGAGCGTTTCGCCGTGAGCCTGATCACGTCCTCGGGCGCGGTCGCCGTGATCATTCCACCGTCGATCTCGATGATTCTCTACGCGATGACGGCGCAGGTTTCGGCGATCCAGCTGTTCACCGCCGGCATTCTGCCAAGTCTTCTCATCGGGGTTGTCGACTCCGTCTATGTGCTTGCCTATTCCCGCGTAAAGGCTGTGCCGCTCACCTCGAAGGCGCGCTGGAAAAACATCTGGGCCTCGACCAAGGAGGCGAGCTGGGCGATCGGTACCATCGTAGTGATATTCGGCGGCATCTATGGCGGCGTTTTCACCCCGACCGAGGCCGCCGGCGTGGCGGTGGTCTATTCGCTGTTCGTCGCCATGTTCATATACCGCGAGATCGGGCTCAAGGAACTTTGGCAGGTCATTGTCAGCTCGGTCTATCTGATCGCGCAAATTCTGATCATCGTCACCGGCGCCGGCATCTATTCCTGGCTGATGACCACGAGCGGCATTCCGCAAAGCCTGATCGGCGGCATCGACGCCATGCACCTGCCGGCCTGGGAGACGCTGCTATTCGTCAATGCCGGCCTCCTGATGGCCGGAAGCTTCCTCGAACCGCCGGCCGCCATCCTCATCCTCACCCCGCTTCTCTTGCCGGTCGTCGAAGCCGCCGGCATCAACGCCATCCACTTCGGCATCATCATGGCGGTCAATTTGAGCATCGGCCTCTACCTGCCGCCGTTCGGATTGAACCTGTTCGCCGCGCGAGCCATCTTTAACGTACCGATGGGGATGATCTATCGCGGCGTGCTGCCGTTCGTGGCAATCAATTTCGCCGCCCTGCTCATCATCACCTACGTGCCGGCGATCTCGATGGTCCTGCTCGGGCTCGGCCGCTAGCACGCACCCGCATCCGCCGCCGATTGCGTTGGTCGAGCAACCTCGCGCAGCCACGAACGGACTCTGCTCATTGTCCGCTTTCTATCGTAAAATCTCCAAGGTCAGCGGCTTGAGCCGGAAGTTGTTGCACGCGTTGAACAGGATCGGGCAATTCGAGATGGCGACGATCTGCGGCATCAGCGCGCGCATGACCATGTAATCTCCCGGCTTGCCCTTGGGCGGCCGGATCTCCCACACGCCGTTCTGGTCGTAGGCCACCGTCATGAAGACGTTAAAGCAGGCGTCGACGTTGAAGTTCCAGCGGTCCATCCCGTAGCCGCGGATCGCGTTTTCCAGATTGGACTGGCAGTTCGGAGCGCCTTTGCCGATATCGCCGTAGCGCGTCACGTTGAGGTGTTCGCTGCAATAGCCGCCGCCGCAATAGTTCTCGCCGGTGAGGTCCTCTTCGATCTGCCACATCTGCCGGGTGCAGTTGCTGTAGAGCACATGCGGAGCAGTCAGCTTCCAGCTGAGATTGACGGCGCGGCTTGAAAGCATCGACAGCAACTCGCGCACGTCGTCGCGATTGAATGAAATCAGATCGGCGACCTGTTCTCCCTCGGGCTGGGTCAATTTCAGCCTCTGTCCGGCCTCGATCTCGAAGCTGATCCCCGCTGCCGGGGCAAGCGTGATCGGTTTACCCACAGAAAGCAGCGCAGTGGCGCGGCCCATGATGAAACATCCTCCTTGAATCTAAAGCCGAATGCGCTTCGCGGCCGCGGACGTCTCGCTTCAAGAGAACACTGGCCTGCCGTCAAGGCCGATCTTGCCTTTGAAGGCGACATAGCCGCCGTCGATGAGCAGATCGCTGGCGGTGACGAAGGATGACTCGTCGCCGGCGAGATAGAGCGCTCCGGCGGCGATTTCCTCGGGCTCGCCGGGCCGGTTGAGCAAATGCCGAGGGCCGTTGACGATGCGCGCCTGCGCCTTGCCGCCGCTGCGCGCGCTCGATCGCTCGGTCAAGATAAAACCCGGCGAGATAGTATTGGCGCGGATATTGTCGGCGGCGTGATCCATCGCCAGGATGCGGGTGAAGTGAATGAGCGCCGCCTTGGTGGTGCAATAAGGCGAGCGCAGCGGCACGCCGAGATGGCCGAGCTGGGACGCGATGTTGATGATGCTGCCGCCGCCTGAGCGGCGCAGTTCCGGCACCGCGAACTTGCACATCAAAAACGCGCCGGTCAGATTGACCGCGATGGCCTTGTTCCATTGTTCGAGAGTGAGCGTCTCGACCGTGCCGTCGGGCGTGATCGTCGCGGCGACGTTGACCAGCGTGGTCAGCTTGCCGAATACTTCAACGCTACGCGCGACTGCCGCCTTCGCGCTCGCCTCATCGGCGACATCGACGGCAAGCGCACGGGCGTGGCCGCCGTCGTCAAGGATGGCGCGGGCCACCGTTTCGGCCTTGTCCGGATCGAGGTCGGCAACGGCAACTTCGGCGCCTTCCGCTGCGAACAGTCGCGCGATGGCGCCGCCGATCTCGCCGCCGCCGCCGCTGATGAGCGCCACCCGGCCGATCAGTCTGCTCTCAGCCGCCATGTCACTTCACCGCCTGCACGAAGCCGCCGTCGATAGTCACTGGTGATTGGCGCCAACGGAGAGGTAGGCGCGAAACGCGCCATATTCGGTGCTTTTACGGACGTCTGTGGTGACGTATCCGCTTGCCTGCGAGCCTATGCTGCCCGTCGTCCGGCTGTTCGCATTACCCTTGAATGGCGACCAGCTCGTGTCGCCGTTGCCGCCCGCGAGCGCTTCCGCGCGGGTCCAGCCGCCGACCTTTATGCAAACGCCGGTACTCGGCACGTAGTGGAATCCGGCGCCGTAAAGACTGCAATTCTTCATTTGATCGGCGGTCTTGGCTTTGCCGTGAAGCTCGGCGGCCTGCCCTGCACCGACCGCAGCCAAAACGGCGGCGGAGCCGAGTAAAAGGCTGCTCAGTATTTTCATTGCACACCCCGCCTGCTCACTGCATGACGCTAGCCCCTCCACCCAATCAATGGCAAGAGTGCCAAAGACTGCCGACGGAATGCCGGTACGCCGGCTTTCAAAATCCCGATGTTTCTCTGCAACGCCGACAGGTTGACGCGCGTGCGCGTGGCTCGCTGGCGCGAGCTGGAATTGTGAACTCGCGCCTCAGCTCTTCGAAGGGCACGCCTCGAAGTGCACCGTGACCGGCAAGCCGATCGGCAGCGCGGGAGCGCCGCGATTCACCGTCAGCACCACCGCCACGACATCGTTCTCGTCCGCATTGGCACGCGGCGCCGCGCCAGCGCTGTTTCCCGTACTTTTTCGGCTGACCGCGGGGCTGATCGAGGCGACTTGCGCCTGGATTGCGGCATGGGGAAACGCGTCGGTGGCGACCGTTGCGCGCTGCTGCACGCAGACGTGGGGAAGATCGGCCAGTCCGACCTCAGCGCGCACGCGCGACTGGCCGTCGGCCATGATGTGCAGAAGCGGCTGCGGCACGGCCAGGCTCAAGAACTGACCCTGATTGACCAGCACATCGAGCACGACGCCGTCCGCCGGCGCTTTAACGGAGCACTGGTCGAGCCGGGCGCGGGCGGCGTCAAGCTCGGCGGCGGCGGCAGCGCGCAGCGCCGCCGCCTGGCGGATGTCCTCCTCGCGCGATCCGGCGCGCAGCAGATTAAGCTGGGATTGCGCTTCTGCGAGCTGCGCTGCCGCGATCCTCGCGTCACGCTTGACCTCGAGGACGTGGGCGATGGTGACCGTGACGCCCTCCTGCAGCGCCAGTGTGCGTTGCAGCGCCTTTTCCGCCTCGTCGGCGCGCGCTTTCGAAAAGTTGACCACCGCCTCACCCACGGCGATCTCGTCGGGCCGCGGGCCGTTGCGGAATTTATCGGAGGTCGCCTGCGCCGCGGCGAGCTGCGCTTGCCGCGTGCGCAGGTCGGCCTCCTGCGCAGCGCAATCGAGCTTCACCAGAAGCTGCCCGGCTTGGACGCGGCTGCCTTCGTGCACCAAAATATCGCTGACGATCCCGGTCGCCGCCACGCCGATCGACATCGGCGGTCCGGCGCCCTCGACGCGGCCGGGCGCGGCAAAGTCGGAACCCTGGCCCAGCATCTGCGACGGAACGGAGAAGCTCGCAAGCAAACAGATCGCGCCGAAAAACTTGGTCCCGCGCGTGATCCCGTTCGGCTGCCGGAACATCGCCTCGAACTCCCGAACCCACCGCAAACATGGGCGCGATCAGCCCTGCCCTCACACTCACGCGGATTCGTAGCTCCGTTTCGCGGTGACGGCAATGCGGATGAAGTCCAGGCGTCAAACGCGCGCATCTGCCTGACGCAGCTCAAGGCGTCGATTCTAAACTCGTACGTTAGCAGCTCCGAAGAGGGCAAAGACGGATGAGGACGGGCTCCAAAAAAGCCCGTCCTCCCGGACTAGCCCGCGCCAACGTGCCTGGAGACGGCGACACGAAAGGCGGGCGTCGCCTACGCGTTACCCAGCGGCACCGCCACGAACTGCGTGGCGTTGCCAACCTGCACCCGCATCAAGACGTCGTGCTTGCCCTGCGCCTGCGCTTCCTGCAGCGCCTTGATCACGTCATTGCCATTGGCGACCGGCTTGCCGCCGACGTCGAGGATGATGTTGCCGGTTTGGAAATCCCGCCTCGGCCGCGGGTCCGTTGGGATCAACGCCGGTGACTACGACGCCCCTTGAGCCGGCGCCTGCGACGTCGCTCGCCGGCGCCACGGTCAGACCGAGATGCGGCACGCCGTGTGTCGGCGACCCAGTATGCGTGGCGCTGGCCTGCCGCTCATTCGGCATTTCTGCGAGCGTCACCGTGAGCGTTTGGGTTTGGCCGTCACGCAGAATGTCGAGCTTGACCGAGCTGTCCGGCGCCAGCATCGCAATGGTGCGGGCGAGATCGCGGGCGTCTTTCACGCTCGTGCCGTTGACGGCGGTAATGACGTCGCCCGACTTAAGTCCGGCTTTAGCCGCCGGGCTGTCCGCTTGCGTCTTGTCGACGATGGCGCCTTGGGCCTTCTTCATCCCGAGACTGTCGGCAATGTCCGCGGACACCGGCTGAATCTGCACGCCAAGCCAGCCGCGGGTCACGTAGCCGTGCTCCTTGAGCTGGGCAATGACCTGTTTGGCGGTTAGCGCCGGAATATCGAAACCGATGCCGACCGAGCCGCCCGACGGCGAGTAGATCGCGGTATTGATGCCGATCACGTTGCCGTCGACGTCGAATGCCGGCCCGCCGGAATTGCCTTTGTTGATCGGCGCGTCGATCTGGATATAGTCGTCGTAAGGTCCGGCGCCGATGTCGCGGCTTTCGGCCGAAACGATGCCCGCCGTCACGGTGCCGCCGAGCCCGAACGGATTGCCGACGGCGATCACCCAGTCGCCGACCTGCGGCTCATGATCGGCGAACTTCACATAAGGGAAGTCGTTCTTGCCGTCGACCTTGATCAGCGCAAGGTCGGTCTTCGGATCGGTGCCGATGACCTTCGCCTTATAGATGGTGCCGTCCGCCATGGTCACCTGAACGGATTTGGCGTGATCGACGACGTGATTGTTGGTCACCGCGTAACCGTCCGGCGAGATGAAAAAGCCGGAGCCCTCGCCGACGATCGTCTTATGTTGTTGCGGTGCGTCGCCTGGTCCGCCCTGCCCATTCTGGTCGCCGAACTGCTGGAAAAACTTTTGCAAGGGCGAACCGGGCGCGAACGGGATCGTCTCGTCGTCGCTGCCGTTATGCCGCAGCGACGTCGTATCGGCGGTCCCTTCGATCTTGACCCGCACGGAGATCACCGCCGGTTTCACCTTGGCGACGATATCGGCGAAACTCGCCGGATGCGGCAGCGTCGTCGTTTCACCCGCGCTGGCCGGCGGCGCGCCGAAATCAAGCCCGCCCGGCCGATAGAAACGCGGACCGACGAGCAGGACGAAAGCGCTCAAGCCGGCGACGGAGGCCATAAGCGCGACGCGGCGGATGCGCAGCGCTTTGGGCCTGTTGGACGAAGGGGCTATGTCGGAACGCGTGGATGTATCGGACTCTGAAGAGCTGCGTTCTTGAGAGCTACGTTCTTGGGGGTTCATTTCAGCCATGACTATCTCCATCGATGAAAACGACCGGCGGCCGCTGGCGATAAACATGGCAAAGTCAAATTACGTGGACCTGTAGAACACATTAAATCGCGGAAAGCTGTCGCGTTCGTGAAAGCATGCCAGACCGGGACCGAATTCCTCACGGCCCCGTTTTTTGCTCGAAACGGGCGACCCGTCATGACCCGCGAAAGCAGTACGGCTGCCGGACGGCCGCCTGTGCGGCGATGAGCCGTTACTTCATCGGTGCCGTATCGGGAAGAAAGCGTTGGCCGAACACCGGCTCCTTGTAAGGCGTCGGCGGCAATTGCCAGGCGCCGGTCGAGGGCGGCCGCACTTCGGCGTCGACGTGTACGTCGAGCAGAAACGGCTTATTCGCCTTCACCGCATGTTCGAGCGCGTCGCGGAAATCCTGCGAGCGGGTCACGGTGAGCGCTTCGACGCCGGCGGCCTTGGCCCAGGCGGCGAAGTCCGGATTGTAGGGTTTTTTGTTGGCGCCCTGATGGAACATGGTGCCGTGCTCGCGGCCGCCGAACAGGCCGAGCTGAATGTCGCGGATGGAGACCCAGCCGAAATTATTCCAAATAACCCAGACCACCGGAATGTTGTATTCGACCGCGGTGCACAAAACGTGCGGCACCATGGTGAAGCAGCCGTCGCCGGTGACCGCGATCACCGGCCGGTCTGGCGCGGCGAGCTTGGCGCCTAGCGCGCCCGCGGCCCCGAAACCCATACCGGAAAAGCCCCACGAGTTGAGCATGGTCTGCGGTTTGCGCGCGTTCCAGAACTGCATATACCAGTTGTGACTGACGCCGACGTCGCAGCAGATGATGCCGTCGTCCGGCAGCACCGCCTGGCAGTCGGCGACCACCCGCTCGGGTCGGAGTGGCGACGTGTGCGCCTCGAAATTCGGCCGCACGAATTTTTCCCACTCGGCGCGCCACTTGCCGATATCGGCAAGCCATTCCTTGGTGGCGGATTTTGCGTCGCGCCGTTCAAGTTCGGCCAAAAGCTGGCGCAGGACCGTGCGCGCATCGGCGAGAATGCCAAGGTCGGGCGGGTAATTGCGGCCAAGCTCGTCGGGATCGACATCGACATGAATGAGTTTGGTGTGCGGAAAATTCCACGAAAAACCGGGCAGCCACGACGAAGCGGAACGGTCGTCGAAGCGCGCGCCGATGGCAATGACCAGATCGGCGCGGCGGCCGGCTTCATTGGCGGGAAACGCCCCGTTCCTGCCGATGAAGCCGAGCGAGAGCGGATCGGTCATATCGAGACAGCCCATGCCATTGGGCGAAGAGATCACCGGGATGCTGAGCTTTTTTGCAAACTCGGTGAGTTCGCGGCTTGCTTCCGACAGCGTCACCCCGTGGCCGATGAAGAGGACAGGCCGCCACGCGCCCAGGATCAAATCGACTGCACGGGAAATTTCCTCGGGCGAGGCGCCTCCCCTTTGCGCGTTGAGCGCCGGTGCCGGCGGCGGCATATCGACCTCGTCCTCTTCCTGGAACACGTTGAACGGCACATCGACGTTCACCGGCCCCGGCCGGCCCGACAGCATCGCGGTCATCGCCTGGCGCAAGGCGAGCGGCAGCATGTCGACGCGCGTCGGCTGAAAGCTGCGCTTGACCACCGGCCGCACGATATTGACAAAATCGGCCTGGAAGTGGCGGTTGACTTCCTGAAACGGGCTCCTGTTGAACTGTTGCGTCGGCACGTTGGCGGTTATGGCAAGCAGCGCCGATGAATCAGCGAGCGCGCAGGCAAGCGGCATGATGATGTTGCAGGAGCCCGGCCCGCACGAGGTGAGCGTCGCCACCGGCTTGTGGCGGACGCGGAAATAGGCATCGGCCATGTGGGCCGCGACCTGCTCGTGGCGCGGCGAGATCAGGGTGATGCGGTCGCGCGCCTCGTAAAGCGGATCGAGCATGCCGACATTGCCGTGCCCGCAAATGCCGAACACATACGGAATGCCGTTGGCGATCAGATATTCGGTGATCAGCTCGGCGCCCTTCATTCGCGGCATCGTTTGCTCCTAGTCGGTCGCTTCAACCAATTTGAAAGGAATTGATGATTCGCTTCCGTCCTGGGTGCGAGCGACGGAGGGGACTATGGCGAGGCGCGAGAAATCTGTGAAGAGATATGTTGTGCGGTTGAGCGCGGAAGAACGCGAGCAGTTGGAAGCGTTGATTCAAAAAGGGAAAAACCCCGCGCGGCGGCTGCTGAAGGCGCGGATTTTGTTGAAGGCGGATATCTCGGAAGCCGGCGATGGCTGGAGCGACAGCAAGATCGTTGCGGCCATGGAGACCAGCGCCTCCATGGTTTACCGGGTGCGCAAGCAATTGGTTGAAGAGGGCCTTGCGGCGGTGTTGAGCCGCAAGCAACGTGCGACGCCGGCAGTTGCGCCGATTTTTGATGGCGAGAAGGAAGCCAAGCTGATTGCCCTGGCGTGCTCCAAACCGCCCAAGGGACGGGCACGCTGGACCTTGCGGTTGCTGGAACGCAAGGTGGTGGAACTCAGCATCGTTGATCGCGCCAGCGACAGCACGATCGGTCGGGTTTTAAAAAAACACTCTCAAGCCCCATCGCCGCGAACAATGGGTCATTCCGCCCAAAGCCAACAGCGCGTTCGTGGCCGCGATGGAAGACGTGCTGGCCGTCTACACGCGACCGCGCGATCCCAATCGACCGCTGGTTTGCCTGGATGAGACCTCAAAGCAACTCATTGCCGAGACACGCGTGCCGATCCCGATGAAACCGGGCCGCCCGGCCCGTTGCGACTACGAGTACGAGCGCAACGGCACCGCCAACCTCTTCATGATGTTCGCCCCGCTCGAAGGCTGGCGTCACGTCAAGGTCACAGACCGCCACACCGCCGTGGATTATGCCCATGTCCTCAAAGACCTCGCCGATACTCACTTCGCCAGCGCCAAGGTCATTGTCCTGATCCAGGACAACCTCAACATCCACAGCAAAGCTTCCCTCTATGAGGCGTTCCCGGCCGCCGAAGCCCGGCGCCTGGTCGAGCGCTTCGAATGGCACTACACGCCGAAACACGGCAGCTGGCTGGATCTTGCCGAGTCCGAACTCGGCGTCCTATCGTCTCAGTGTCTCGACCGCCGCATACCCGATAAGCAAACCCTCATCGACGAAATCGCCGCTTGGGAAAAAGACCGCAATACAAATCACACCAAGGCTGATTGGCACTTCACAACCTCAAATGCACGCATCAAACTCAAGCACCTCTACCCTTCAATCTGATTGAATCGGGCGACTAGGCTGTTCTTGTGCGCGCCATCGGCCGCAGCAGCTGCGGCGTGACGTAGATCGGAAACTGGCAGAGCGCGAAATAGAGCCAGGTGCCGCCCGGCAAGACGCCTTGGGTCGCCGCCAGCATCAGTCCCATATTGCGCTGTGAAACCATCAGCCCAAGCGCCAGCGCCTTCTGCCTGCCGAGCTTGCGGAAGATCAGCACCGTCAATCCAAGCAAGGCGAAAAACATGGCGAAGGCAAAGAGCAAGATCGCGGTGACCGTCAAGGGATCGGCGATAAAGCTGCCGGCCACGGTACCCATCACCGCGGTGACAAAGACCAGCATGAGCAGAATGTTGATTCCATCGATCGGTTCGCGATGGCGCTCGATAGCGGCCGCGCCGGCGATGCGGCGGATTACGGCAGCCACCAGCAACGAGCCGGCAAGAATGGCGAACAGTTTTACGCCAAGCGCAAGCGGCGAAAGCGTCAGCTCGGCGCCGAAGAAGACGGAAGCGAAGACCGGCGCGGTGAACGGCACCAGAGCCGTACAGGTCACCAGCGTGATGAGCACGAGCGTGGCGTCGAGGCCCATCAGCGAGGCGAGCGCCGGCGCCGCCATCATCGGCGAGGCGACAGTCTGCAGCATGATGCCGAGAAACAGATCGGGCGAATGCCTGTCGAGCCCGGTCGCCAGGCAAAGAAGGCCGACGAGCAACGGCACCACGAGCGTCGACCATGCGGTCGCCACGAGGACGATTCCCGGCCGCCGCATATGCAGGCGCAGCGCCGCGAGATCGACGCGCATGAACGACACGCAGAGCAAAAGAAAAACCGCCGCCGTGACGTATGGTCTGAGCAGCGCGCCGAGCGGCGGCACCGAAATGCCGATGAACACGATAGAAGCGAGCGCGCGGGTGCCCTGCCGGCCGAGCCAGGCGAGAGCCTGCACCGGCACGCTTGTACATTTGAGCAAAGCAGCAGACATGGCAGCCCTTATGCGGCATCCGCGCCGGGCGCGCAAAGGTTAGCCCTATTCACGAAGCCCAGTCTGCATGAGCAGCGGATAGGTTACGTCGCGGAATTCGCGCATGCCTTCGATATAGCGCGGCCAGGACAACAACACGCCGTCGAGCCCGATCTTCGACAACGTCATCAAACCATCGACGATCTGCTCCTTGGTGCCGATGAGCGGAAAACCGCCCCAGCCGGAGATCATCATCTCGGCCATGGCCTTGCGCCACTCCTCCGGATAGTCGCGCTGGTTGATTTCCGCGCCCATCGTGTCGATGACGTGGCGGGCGGCGACCCAATCGCCTTTCTCGTGCACATAATAATGATAGAAGTCGCGCGCTTCCTTCTCGGTCTCGGCCTGTACGATGGTGGCGTTCGACCATACCCGCACCTCGCGGCCGTATTCGTTGCGCGCCAGCCGATGATAGGCCGCCACATGGGCGGTATTGGTCGCGATGTCGTGGCTGCGGATATTAGTGAAGACGAGGTCGCAATGCTTGCAGGCAAAATGCCTCCCGCGCTCCGATGAGCCGGCGTTCATGATCGCCGGGTACGGATGCTGGATCGGCTTAGGCTGCAGATAGCCGCCCTTGATCCGGTAGAATTTTCCATCGTGATCGAAGCGCTCGTCGGCCGTCCACAGCCGCTTGACGAGGCCGAGCCATTCCTCGGCGCAGGCGTAACGGTCCTCGTGTTCGAGAAGCGAGACCCCGAACATTTCCATTTCCGGAAAATTCCAGCCGTTGACCACGTTGAGGGTGTAGCGCCCATTGGAAATGTGATCGATTACGGTCGATTGCTTGGCGGCGATGATGGGGTGGTTGAGCGCGACGTGCGAGGTGGAAATCACGCCGGAACGGTGCGTCGCCCCGGCGATGCCGGCGGCCCACGTATAGGTCTCGAAACCCGGCCCCTGCGGATCGGTCGCGCCGCCGAAGCCACGCCAGCGCGCCACCGGCACCAGAGCCTCGAAATCCATTTCGTCGCCGAGCCGGGCGAGCGTGACCGTATTGGGCCAAGTGATCTCCAGCCGCCCGTCGAGGTCCGACATGACGCAGCCGGAATCGAGATTGGTCTGAAAAGTGCCGAGCTTGAGCTTGCGGCCCCCGAAGGCCGGATTGCTCTCAAGCCGGTTTTTCTGGTGCGCCTTGGGTGGGGGAGTGCCGGGCAACGACTTTAGTCCAACTTGATTTTATCGCTTGGTCATAGGTGTAATCTGGGCCAATAAGCACTGCGAAAGCTAGCCCCGAATCCAACGGGGGGTTTAAACGCCAAGTACGCGGAAAATTGAGCAAGGGAGGTCGACATGACCAGTGCGAAAACGCCTTCATCCAATGGACTTTCACGCCGCCGCCTGCTGCGGCAAGCGGTCGCAACCGGCGCGGGTCTCGGCGCCTTTTCGGCCGGCGGGCAGCGCTTCGGGCTCATTCCCGCGGCCTTCGCCGATGACCAGCCGCCGATCGGCACCTGGCCGGCCGGCTCGCAGGGCGACACCGTCTATATCGGCGCGGCCACGCCGCGCACCGGGACCTATGCGGTGCAGGGCGAGGATGAGCTCAAGGGCTGGCAGCTCGCGGTCGAGCACATCAACAACGGCGATCCACTGCTGAAGAAGATCGCGCCGAAGGTGACCAAGGGCATCCTCGGCAAGAAGGTCAACCTGCTCGTCGCCGACAGCGGCGCCAAGCCGAACGACGCGGTGCAGGAGGAGCAGACCTTCATCAACCAGAACAAGATCGTGCTGATGACCGGCGCGACTTCGAGCGCGGTCGCCGTCGCGCTCAACAAGTTCGCCCAGCGCGAGAAGGTGCTCTACCTCACCGGCATCTCGGGCTCGAACGACACGACCGGCAAGGACTGCGTACGCTACGGCTTCCGCCAGAACTTCTACGGCGAGACTGCGGCCAACGCTATCGGCCCGGTGCTGCTCAAGGCGTTTGGCAAGAACCGCAAGTCCGCGTTCATGACGCCGGATTACACCTACGGCCACACCGTGACCAAGTCGATGAACGACTATCTGACCAAGAACGGCGGCTGGACCATGGTGACCAACCAGGTCTCGCCGCTTGGCACGCAGGACTTCAGCCAGTACCTCACCAACATCGCCAACTCCGGCGCGGAAATCCTGCTCAACGTGAACTGGGGACGCGACGCGGTGCTGTCGATCCAGCAGGCCAAGCAGTTCGGCATCCTGCCGAAGATGAAGCTGGTCATCCCCTACCAGATTCCGTTCATCGCCAAAGAAGTCGGGCCGGAGCTCACCGAAGGCGTGTACGCGGCGACCGATTTCTGGTGGACGCTGGAGGACAAGTATCCCCTGGCCAAGATGTTCGTCGACTCCTTCCGTAAGAAGTACAATTACCGGCCGGAGTGGGGCGCCAACAACTCCTACATGTCGTTCGCCATCTGGGCGCGCATGGTATCGGAGGCCGGCACGTTCTACCCACCAGCCGTCATCAAACAGTACGAGAAGGGCGAGACCTTCCCGTCGACCGTGGGTGAGGTGCATTTCCGCCCACAAGACCACCAGCTGGTGCGCCCTGTGATCATCGTCCGCGGCAAAGCGCCGAAGGCGATGAAGAACAGCGAGGACTATTGGCAGGTAACTGAGGTCGTGCCGGGCGAGTCGGTGATGCAGAAGCCAGACGCCTTCGGCTGCAATCTCGGCGACTACACCTGACGGCCGCCGTCGCAAAAACTTCTCCGCAGCGATGCGGAAAAGGCTATCTTTCCCTCCTGAGGGTCGCGCGGGGAGCGCGACCCTTGACGGCTGTCTGCCCTAGACAACAGGTGGATGCCGGGCGCCAGCCGACGCGCATGCACCAACTGCGAACGATCCCGTGATCAATTGGGGCAATTTCATTTCGCAATGCTTCAACGGGCTGGTGCTCGGCGCGCTGCTCGCGCTGATCTCGTCCGGGCTGACGATCATCTACGGCACGCTCGGCGTTCTCAACCTCGCGCATGGCGCCATGTTCATGCTTGGCGGCTATGCCGGCTGGCTAGCCTATAGCTACACCGGCTCCTTCATCGTCGCGGTCATCGCCGGCTCGCTGTTTGTCTTGATCGTCGGCGTAGTGACGGAGCGGGTGATTATCAGCAATTTCTACACAAGGCCGCATGAGGACCAGTTGCTGGTCACCTTCGGGCTCGGCATCGTCTTCGTCGAGACAGTGCGGTTCTTCTTCGGCAGTTTGTCGAAGGCGGTGCCGGCGCCGCCGCCGCTGGTCGGGATCACGTCTCTCGGCTTCATGTTCTATCCGACCTACCGCCTCGCGCTGCTCGGCATCGTCGCGGTCGCGCTGCTGGCGCTCTATCTCGTGCTTTACCGAACGCGGATCGGCATGATCGTGCGCGCCGGCATAGAGGATTCCGTCATGGTCGGCGCGCTCGGCATCGACGTGTACAAGGTCTTCATGCTGGTGTTCGGCATCGGCGCCATGGCGGCCGGCTTCGCCGGCATCGTCAACGCGCCGGTGGTCTCCCTCGCCCCCGACGCGGGCGAGACGATCCTGGTGCAGACCTTCGTCGTGGTCGTCATCGGCGGCGTCGGTTCGTTTCCGGGAGCGGTTCTCGGCGGCTTGATCGCCGGCGAGATCATCAGCGTTACCTCAATGTTCAATCCGGGTTATTCCTACGTCATGCTCTTCGTCGCCATGACCCTGGTGCTGGTGCTGCGTCCTTACGGACTGCTCGGCGCCGCCGGCCGCGAATGAGCGCGGCCAGCTAATGCTCAGGCAGCGTCCCTTCATTGTCGAGGCACTGACGGCCGCCGGGCTGATCGCCGCGCCGTTCATCCTGCCCTACCTTGGATTCACACCGACCACCGTTAACCGCATCCTGGTCTGGGGCCTATTCGGCATCGGCTTTGACATCCTGTTCGGCTTTACCGGCCTGCTCTCGTTCGGCCAGTCCGCCTTTTTCGGCACCGGCGGCATGGTGGCCGCCTACTTGCTCACGGTCGTGAATTTTCCGCATGTGATCACGGCGTTGTTCATCGGCATGATCGCGGCCGGCATCGTCGGCTTTCTGGTCGGGCTCATCGCGCTGCGGCGCACCGGCATCTATTTCGCCATGATCACGGTGGCGATCGCCGAAGTATTTTTCTTCGTCGAATTCAATCCGCTCTCGGCCTATACCGGCGGCGAAAACGGGTTGCCGGGCGTGCCGACGCCGACGCTCTATCTCGGCTTTGCCACGATTCACTTCGACAGCGACACCTCGCTCTACGGTTTCCTGGCGTTCTGGTATTTCATCGGCATGGTAATCGCGCTGCGCATCGTACGCTCGCCGGTGGGCGCCGTGCTGCGCGCGATCCGCGACAATCCGCTGCGCGCGGCCGCCGTGGGCCATAACATCCACAGCTACAAGCTGACCGCCTTCGTCGTAGCGGCCGCCTATGCCGGCTTTGCCGGCGGCCTGCTCGGCATCATGCAAGGCTTCATGCCGCCGGATGCATTCACGTTCGACACGTCCGGTCAGCTGGTGATGCAGACGGCGATCGGCGGCGCCGGCACGTTATTCGGCCCCCTGATCGGCGCCACGGTCTGGCTCTATCTGAGCGATTTCCTGCAGACCACGCTCCATCTCGGCGCCGCCTGGAAGCTCGTGCTCGGCCTCGTGTTTGTGCTGCTGGTCTGCTTTTTGCGCCACGGGCTTGTCGGCGGCCTCAAGGATTTATACGCGCTCGCAGCGCGGCACTTCGCGGCGCCGGCCAACCCGGAGGCTGCGGACCCCCGTCCCGCCATGAGCGCCGAGGAAGTGCGCAGGGCCGGGCCAGCCTTAATCGCCAACGAACCGGCAGCGGCACCGATGCCGGCACCGCAACGCACCGGCGATCATTTCGCCGGCCCGATCATTGAGGCGACCGGTCTGACCAAGCGCTACGGCGGTCTCGTCGCCAACAGCGATATCGACTTTTCCGTCAAGCATGGTGAGCGGCGCGGCATCATCGGCCCGAACGGCGCCGGCAAGACCACGTTTTTCAAGATGCTGACGTGCGAGATCGAGCCGACCTCCGGTCGCATCGTGTTCGACGGTCGTGACATCACCGGCATGAGCGTGACCGATGTGTGCCAGCTCGGGCTGACCAAGAGCTATCAGGTCAATCAGCTGTTCACACGGCTCACGGTGCGCGAGAACGTGACGATCGCGGCGCTCGCCGAGTTGCGCGGAAAGTTTCGCCTCGATCTGTTCCGCCGGCTGTCGAAAATCTCCGGTCTCACCGAGCAGGTCGAGCGGACGCTTGCGCTGGTCAATCTTACCGATCGCGCCGACCGTCCGGTGGCTGCACTCGCCTACGGCGAGAAGCGCCGCCTCGAAGTGGGCCTGGCGCTGGCGAGTTCGCCAAGCCTGCTTCTGCTCGACGAACCGCTCGCGGGCATGAGCCCGCTCGAGCGCGTCGAGATGGTCAAGCTCCTCAAATCGATCGGCCAGGGCCGCACCATGATCATCATCGATCACGACATGGGCTCGCTGTTCGAGCTGGTGGAGCGCGTCACGGTGCTGCAGGAGGGCCGCGTGCTGGTCGAAGGCACGCCGGAAGAGATCAAGGGCAATAAGTCCGTGCAGGAAGCCTATCTGGGCGGAGTGATCGCGGCATGAGCCTGCTCGAAGTCAACGGGCTGAATTCCTATTACGGGGATTCTCACATCCTCTTCGATGTATCGCTTACGGTCGCACGCAACGAGGTGGTGGCGTTGCTCGGCCGCAACGGCGCCGGCAAGAGCACCACGTTGAAGAGCCTCATGGGCGTGGTGACGCCGCGCAGCGGTTCGATCGTATTCGACGGCGTCGAAATTGCCGGCAAGAAGAGGCACGCCATCGCGCAGGCCGGCATGCAGCTCGTGCACGAGGACCGCCGCATTTTCGGCAGCCTCAACGTCGAGGAAAATATCATCCTCGCCGGGCTCACGGCGCCGAACCGCTGGCCGCTCGACCGCGTCTACGCCATGTTCCCGCGGCTGAAGGAGCGGCGCGGCAGCCGCGGCACCGATCTCTCCGGCGGCGAACAGCAAATGCTCGCGATCGCGCGCGCGCTCGTGCGTGAGCCGAAGATTTTGCTGCTCGACGAGCCGTTCGAGGGGCTGGCGCCGATCATCGTGCGCGACCTGCTGGCGACGTGCCGGACACTCGCTGATGCCGGTCAGACGATCTTGCTGGTGGAGCAAAACATCTCCGCCGCAATGACGCTCGCCGATCGGGTCTATATCATCAATAACGGCATCATCATCGAATCGCTTACGGCGAAGGCCGTGCGCGATCAGCCCGAAATGCTGCACCGGCATTTGGGAGTGTAGGCGCGGCGCGGCAGATCTCATCGGCTGCACCCAGGATCGCCCGCATCTGATGTTGCGCCGGCACGGCCAAATGGCGCACGCCGCGGCTGCGCCGAAGGTCACGCCGTCTTCGCGACCTTCAGCCCCAGCTCGGCAATCATGCGCTCGCGCATGATGTATTTCTGGATCTTGCCGGTCACCGTCATCGGGAATTCGTCGACGAATTTGACGTAGCGCGGCACCTTGTAGTGGGCGATCTGGTCGCGGCAGAAGGCTTTGATTTCCTCCTCGTTGGCGCTCACGCCGGGCCGCAGCCTGACCCAGGCGCAGATTTCCTCGCCGTAGCGGTCGTCGGGCACGCCGATCACCTGCACGTCCTGGATTTTCGGATGCCGGTAGAGGAATTCCTCGATCTCGCGCGGATAGACGTTCTCGCCGCCGCGGATCACCATGTCCTTGATGCGGCCGACGATGTTGCAATAGCCCTCTTCGTCGATGGTGGCGAGATCGCCGGTGTGCATCCAGCGCGCCGCGTCGACAGCCTCGCGCGTGCGCTCCTCGTCGCCCCAATAGCCGAGCATCACCGAATAGCCGCGGGTGAGCAGTTCGCCCGGCGTGCCGGGCGGTACGATGCGGCCCTCGCGTGTCGACGATCTTGACTTCCAGATGCGGCTGGATGCGCCCGACCGTCGATACGCGGCGTTCGAGTGGATCGTCGGTCGAGCTTTGGAAGCTCACCGGGCTCGTCTCGGTCATGCCGTAGGCGATGGTGATTTCGGAGAGGTGCATCTTGTCGACGGCGCGCTTCATCACCTCGATCGGGCAAGGCGAGCCGGCCATGATGCCGGTGCGCAGCGACGACAGATCGAAGCGGGCGAATTCGGGATGATCGAGTTGCGCGATGAACATGGTCGGCACGCCGTGCAGCGCGGTGCAGCGCTCCTCGGCCACCGTTTCCAGCGTGGTCAAGCGGATCGAAGCCCTTCGCCGGGAAAAACCATGCAGGCGCCGTGGGTGACCGCGGCGAGATTGCCCAGCACCATGCCGAAGCAATGATAGAGCGGCACCGGGATGCAGAGGCGATCCTCCGGCGTGAGCCGCATCGCCTCGCCGATGAAGAAGCCGTTGTTGAGGATGTTGTGATGCGAGAGCGTCGCGCCCTTGGGAAAGCCGGTGGTGCCCGAGGTGAACTGGATATTGATCGGCTCGTCGAACTGCAGGAGCGGCGCAAGCTCGGCGATGCGTTTTGCTTCGGCGCGCGCCGCCGCGCGCGAGAATGTCGGCAAAAGCGGAAGCAGCCGGGATGGCTTCCCTCGCCGAGAACGACGACCGCGCGCAGCGCCGGCAGCCGGGCCGATTCGAGCTTGCCCGGCGTGGCACGGGCAAGCTCCGGCGCGAGCTCGCGCAGCATGCCGACATAGTCCGAGGTCTTGAAACGCTCGGCGAGGATCAGCGCCTTGCAGCCGACCTTGTTGAGCGCGTATTCGAGCTCGGCGATCGCGATAGGCCGGATTGATGTTGACCAGAACGAGGCCGGCCTTGGCGGTGGCGAATTGGGTGAGCACCCATTCGCTGTTGTTCGGCGACCAGATGCCGATGCGATCGCCGGGCTTCAGCCCGAGCGTCAACAGCCCGGCGGCGAGCCGGTCGACCGCCTCCTTCAGCTCGCCGTAGCTCATGCGCACCTTCTGGTGGCGCACGACCAGCGCCGGCCGGTCCGCCCATCTGGCGCACGCCGCATCGAAGAACTGCCCGATGGTGTCGCCGAGGAGCGGCTTGTCGCTCGCGCCGTGGACGTAGCTCTGCGTCAGCGCCGCCATGACCGTTTCCTCCCGTTTTTGGACGACCCGCATACCGCAAAACGTCAACTATTTGCCGCGCCGCTTCACCCGGCGCACCAGATAATCGAAATTGATCTGAAACTGCTCGGGCTGCGCCGATTTCGCGCTTTCAGCTTGTCGATGTCGTCGCGCGGAAATTCCGGCGCCGGATCGCCGGCCGCTTCGACGGCGAGCTGAACCATCGCCGCGTTTTCCAGCATGATGGCGCCGACCACGGCTTCGGCGATGTCGTTCCCGGTCACGACGGACCCGTGATTTTTCAGCAGCACGGCGCGGTGCGGGCCAAGCGCCTTGGCAACGCCGGCGCCCATCGCGTGGCTGCGGATCAGCGCGATGGTATCGGTATAGAGGCCGAGCTCCCCGCAAAACAGCGCCGCCGGGCTGGCTGTAGCACGCATCGGCCGGCCGGTTGCCGACAGCGCCACCGAATAGGGCGAATGCGTGTGGATCACGCAATTGACGTCGCGGCCGCGCCTTGAGGATTTCGGAATGGATGTAGACCTCGCTGTGGCGGCGCGCCTTGCCGGCGACGACGTTGCCCTCGAGATCGATGGTCAGGATGTTCTGCATGGTGATCTCGTCGAGCCCCATGCTGTGCGGCTTCATGAAGAACAGCTTCGGATCGTCGGGCAGCCGCATCGAAATATGGCCGCGGGTGAAATCGTCGTGCCCCTCGGCGACCAGCACCTTGCCGGCCATGATCATTTGCTGCTTGAGGTCCTGATGCGTCTTGTTGGTCTTTTTCGCCATTTCCCCTGCCCGTAATTTTCCTGTCTTCGCCGCCTGCATGCGGCGATCGCCGCATGATGATGCGCGGCGCGCGCCTGCCGCAATAGAATCGCGGCGGGAACCGTGATAGCGAGGCAAGGTCGCAACGCCACTCATCCGCCCCGCCATTCGCGCGCCGATCGACCATGAGCAAGCAGCCACCTTCATCGAAAAGCACGGCTTGTGGACCGACGACGAGCGGCGGCAGGCCGAGGAGATCAAGCGCCGCGTCGAAGCCGACAAGCTGCGCTATGTGCGGCTCGCCTGGGGCGACACCCACGGCTATTCGCGGGCGAAGACGCTCACGGTGCCGGCTTTCGTCTCGGCGCTGACCGAGCGGCTACAATATCGGCGTCGCCACCACGACGCTCGATTCCGCCGGCGCCCGCGTCTTTGCCTCGTTCACGCGCGGCGGCGGCATGGGGCTCGACGAGATGACGGGCTCGCCCAATCTCACCGTCGTCGCCGATCCCTACGACATTCCGCATCCTGCCCTGGGCGCCCGGCACGGGCTGGATTCTCTGCGACGAATATTTCAACGACGGCCGGCCGTTTCATTTCGCGCCGCGCCAACTGTTGCGCAAGGCGCTGCAAAAGCTCGACCGCACGCGGCTATGCCAGCGTCATCGGCGCCGAGATCGAATGGTATCTGCTGCGCGTCGCCGACGACCATTTGAGCGACGACAATATCGGCGCGCCCGGCACGCGCGGCCGCCCGATCCGCACCTGGCCGGCGGAGCCCGGCTATCACTATCACTCCGAATCCAACATGGATCTTGATGCAGCCGGCGTTTCGATGCGCTCGGCGACGCCTTCGAAGCGCTCGGGCTCGGGCTGCGCTCGATCGAGAACGAATGGGGCCCCGGACAGGTCGAGTGCACCTTCGCGCCGCGCGCGGCGCTGGAGGCCGCCGACAACGTGCTCCTGTTCCGCACCGCGACGCGGCAGATCTGCCGCCGCCTCGGCTATTTCGCCACCTTCATGGCCGGCCGGCGCTGAAGGGTTATTACGCCAGCGGCTGGCACCTGCATCAGTCGCTGATCGACGCGGCGAGCGGCGCAAGAACCTGTTCATGCCGGAGAAGCCCGGCGAGGTGCTGTCGCCGCTCGGCCAATCGTATCTCGCCGGCCTTCTGCAATACGCGGTGCCCGCGACCGTCTTCGCCACGCCGACCGTCAACGGCTACCGGCGCTTTCGGGCGAACTCGCTCGCGCCCGACCGCGCCGGCTGGGGCTACGACAATCGCGGCGCCATGATCCGCGTGCTCGGCGGCGCCGGGCGATCCGGCGACGCGGCTGGAAAACCGCAGCGGCGAGCCCGCGGCCAATCCCTATCTCTACATCCTGTCGCAGGTCGTCACCGGCCTTGCCGGCATCGAAGCCGGGCTTGCAACCGCCGCCGCCCGACGACGCGCCCTACGCGGCCGAGCGGCCGCTGCTGCCGAAAAGCCTGCCCGAAGCGCTCGACGCGCTCGACAAGGAGCCGTTGTTCCGCGCGCGCGCTCGGCGATACTTTTGTCGACTACTTCGTCAGGCTGAAGCGAACCGAGTTGGCGCGCTACCAGCAGCTCGCTTGAGGAAGCGCGGCCTCGCCGCAGAGCGACGAACCGAGCGAGTGGGAGCAGAATGAGTATTTCGATTTCTTCTGATGAACCAATGTAGTCATGCGAAGCGACGAAGCATCGTCGACCTCACGGCTCAAGCCGTCCTGGATTGCTTCGCTCCGCTCGCAATGCGAAGCAAAGTAAGGAGCACGTCATGACGGCTCTGGAAAAAATCAACCCACCATCGGCCGCCTCGGCGGCACCGCGCTGTACGACTGGGATTATCTGGTCCAGGAGGACCGCGCGCATCGGCTGATCTACACCGATCCCGCGATCTTCGAAGCCGAGATGACGCAGATCTTCGGCGGCACCTGGACTTATCTGGCGCACGAAAGCGAAATCCCGAACGACAACGACTTCATCACCCGCCGCATGGGTCTGCGGCCGCTCATCATCGTGCGCGACGGCGACGGAAAAATCCGCGCGCTCTATAACCGCTGCACCCATCGCGGCACCACGCTGTGCCGCTGGGACAAGGGCAACACCAAATCGTTCCAGTGCCCCTATCACGGCTGGAATTTCCTCAACACCGGCAAACTGCGCGGCGTGCCGTGGCCCGACGGCTATGCCGAGGACATGCGCGACCCGAAATACAATCTGGCGCAGGTGCCGCGCGTCGAATCCTACCGCGGCTTCATCTTCGGCACGCTGAGTCTCGATGCGCTGCCGCTTCGCGAGCATCTCGGCCCGATCGCCAAGATCATCGACGAGTGGCTCGACCGCAATCCCGGCGGCAAGGTCGTCGTCTGCGAGGCCAACCGCTTCCGCTTCAAGGGCAACTGGAAGCTCGCCTACGACAATTCCTGCGACGGCTATCACGTCGCCTATTCGCACCGCTCGCTGCTTGGAGACCGAGAACCGTTTCGCCGGCGAGAACGCCAAGGGCATGGCCTATTACCGCAACTCGCCCGACACGCAGCCGATGTACATGCGCTATACCGGCCACGGCAACCACTTCAAGGACAAGCGGCCGAATCTGGAAAAGCGCCCGGGCGGGCTGTGGGCGCTGGAGAGCGCGCATCCCGGCATGGAGCATTACGAGGCCGAATTCCTGCAGCCGCTACGGCGACCGCGCCTTCTCCGCTGCTCGACCTCGCCGGCTCCGAGCCGGTCAACATCAACGTGTTTCCGAACTTCTCCCTGCTCGGCAATCACATCCAGGTGTTCGAGCCGGTCGGCGTCGGCGAGACCAACGCCATCTGGTACGGCACCATGGTCGTCAATGACGGCAGCCTGCCCGCCGATGCCGTCGACCGACATCAACGCGCTGCGCATGCGCACGCAGGAGGGGTTCCCGAATTTCGGCGAGGTCGACGACATCGCCAATTTCGAGCAGATCCAGCGCGGATTGATGGCCGTCGAGGACGAATGGGTCTACATGCACCGCGGGCTTGGGCATTCCCGGCCGCGTCAAACAGAATCCCGACGGCACGCATCACCGCGCCGGCGACCGACGAGGCGTTCATGCGCGAGCATTTCAAGGAATGGAAGCGGCTGATGAAGTCGCCGCAAAACCTCGCCATCACGCGGGAGCCGTGACATGAGCGCGCCGGCAGCGAACGCAAAGGAACGCGATCCGTCGCGCAGCTCGTACTACGTCAACGATGCGCTCTATCGCGAACTGGTCGCTGAATTTTTCCGATTGGCAGGACGACGCGCGCGCCGTCGACCGACGCGGCCATTCGCGACGAATTTCGCCGTCTGCTCGAGCGCGAGGCGCGGCTCCTCGATCAGTTGCGCTACGAGGATTGGCTGAAAATGTACGCGGCCGAGTGCATCTACTGGGTGCCGTCGACGCCGCCGCCGGCGATCCGCGGCGGGAAATTTCCGTCATGTTCGACGACCGGCGCCGGCTCGAGGACCGCATCTATCGGCTGCGTACCGGATTTGCCTGGTCGCAGGCGCCCGCCTCGCGCACGGTGCGGCTGATCACCAACGTTGAGGTCTTTACACCGACCAGCGACGAGGTCCGCATGCTGCGCTCCAATTTTCTGATCAGCGAATTCTGGGGCGACGAGACCCGCGTGCTCACCGGCTGGGCCGGCCACCGCGTCGTGCGCGACAACGCCGATTGGAAAATCCAGGCCAAGCAGGTCAACCTGATCGACTGCGATCAGTGCATCCGCAATCCGAGTATTATTCTTGTAGGCGGCGCAGAACACTGTCCCAGAGCGGCGCAGCACGAAGTGGTGCACCGCTGTCCGGGACCTCCGCGAGCCGCGTATTAACGACCCGCGTCTGCAGCGCAACTCCGCTCCTCGCTCCGTGCTGCGCTGCGCTCGGGAAACCGTGATGGTAAAACATGCCCAATCTGAAACTTACGCTCGCCTGTGGCCGCTATGACCGCACTCAGCCGCTGATCGATGGGCGCGTCGGCCGGAAGGCGTCGATCTGACCTCTCTGCCGCTCAATCCGGGCGAAACGTTTTTTCGCATGCTCAACTACGGCGAATTCGACGTTTCCGAGATGTCGCTGTCGTCCTACACGATCCTCCGTTCGGAAGGCGACACCCGCTTTGTCGCCATTCCGGTCTTTCCCTCGCGCATCTTTCGTCATTCGGCGCTCTATCTGCGCGCGGATTCTTCGATCGAAAAGCCGCAGGAGCTTACCGGCAAACGCGTCGGCGTCGGCGATTATCAGATGTCCGCGGCGGTATGGGTGCGCGGTTTTCTCATGCACGAGTATGGCGTGCATCCCAAGGACGTCACCTGGGTCAGCGGCCGTCCGGTGCGCGCCATCAAGCCGCCGGAAGGCGTCCGCATCGAGCCGCTGCCGGCCGGCACGACGCTGGAGGCAATGCTCGAGCGCGGCGAGATCGACGCGCTCGCGACCGTCGTCATCCCCGAAGGCCTGGGCAAGACCATGCGCCGGCTGTTTCCCGACTTTCGCAAAGTGGAAACCGAGTATTTCCGCCAGACCGGCATTTTTCCGATCATGCACACGTTCGTGCTGAAGAGGCAGCTCTACGAGCAGAATCCCTGGCTGGCGGTGAGCTTTTACCGCGCCTTCTGCAAGGCGCGCGATCTCGCTTATCACATCACTTACGACACCAACGCCTTGACCGTCAGCCTGCCCTGGATCATCGACGAGGTCGAACAAACGCACAAAATCTTCGGCCCGCAGATCTGGGATTACTCGATCGACGGCAGCCGGCCGACGCTGGAGGCGCTGGTGACCTATCTCGACGAGCAACAGCTCACGCGCCGCAAGATGAGCGTGGACGAACTGTTCGTCCCCAATATCGGCCCGGGCCTCGCCGATTATCTGCGCGCGACCGGGGAAGATTAGATCGGGGCGGCCTTTCGGGCCGAATTAGCCATCCGCCGCGGACAGTGCCGCCGGATTGAAAGACTGGCACCGGCCATCCATGTATGTCGCTGACGCCGATCGAGCAGCCCGCACCCCCAGCCCGCAGGTTTCCGCAAATGTCCTCCGCCGTCGACATTACCGAGCGCACCAAGCGCATTCCGTTGCGCGACTTCTTCAGAAACCCGGAAAAGTCTGGATTCCAGGTCTCGCCCGACGGCAACAGCATCTCGTTCGTGCAACCCTATCGCAACCGCCTGAACGTCTTCGTGCAGCCGCGCGCAGGCGGACCCGCGCTGCGCGTCACCAGCGAGACCGAGCGGGATGTCGCCGGTTACACCTGGAAGGGATCCCGCCGCATCGTCTATCTGAAGGACTTCAAGGGCGACGAGAATTACCACGTCGTATCTGTCGACGCCGACGGCGCTAATCTCGTCGACCTCACGCCGTTCGACAAGGTGCGGGCCGAGATCATCGACGATCGTTACGATCGCGACGACGAAATAATCATTGCCCTGAACAGACGCAACCCGGAGATCTTCGACGCATACCGGGTCGACCTCAACACCAAAGAGCTCACGCTTATCGCGGAAAATCCCGGCAACGTTACCGGCTGGGTCACCGATCACGCCGGACGCATTCGCCTCGCGATGGTCACCGACGGAGTCAACACCAGCATTCTGCATCGGCCAGATGAGAGCACTCCGTTCAAGACGGTGATAACGACCAATTTCAAGCAAAGAATTGCGCCGCTGTTTTTCGACTTCGACAACAAGCTGTTGTTCGCCGCCTCCAATATCAACCGCGACAAGGCTGCGGTCGTGCGCCTCGACCCGGCGACAGCCGAGGAGGAAAGCGTCATTTTTCAGCATCCCGAGGTCGACGCGGCGGATCTGGCGTGGTCGCGCAAGCGCAAAGTGTGTACGGAAGTGCAGTTCGTGACGTGGAAACGCCAGCGCCGTTTCTTCGATGCCGAAGCGGAGGCGATCTTCAACGACCTGGAACGGCAATTGCCCGGTTATGAGATCGATCTGCAGAGCGCCAATGAGGATGAAAATATCTTCGTCGTCGCGGCATGGAGCGATCGCACGCAGGGCGTTCGCTACCTCTACGATACGGCATCCAGGACGCTGACCAAGCTTGCCGAAATCGCACCGTGGCTGGATGAAAAGCAATTGGCCGAGATGCAGCCGATCACCTACCGGGCGCGCGACGGCCTCACCATTCAAGGCTATCTCACGCTACCGCGCGGCGGCGGAAAAAATCTGCCGCTGATAGTTCACCCGCACGGTGGGCCCTGGGCCCGCGACGTATGGGGCTACGACCCCGAGGTACAGTTCCTCGCCAATCGCGGCTACGCGGTCCTGCAGATGAACTTCCGCGGCTCCGTCGGTTACGGCCGCGAATTCTGGCAGGCAAGCTTCAAGCAATGGGGCAAGAAGATGCAGGACGATGTCACCGATGGCGTGCACTACGCCATCGAGCAGGGCATTGCCGACCCGAAGCGCGTCTGCATCTACGGCGGCAGCTACGGCGGTTACGTTACGCTTGCCGGGCTCGCCTTTACGCCGAAGCTGTACGCATGCGGCGTCGACTATGTCGGCGTGTCAAACCTTTTCACGTTCATAAAAACCATTCCGCCGTATTGGAAGCCGATGCTCGACATGTTCTACGAGATGGTCGGCAATCCCGAAACGGACAAGGCGCTTCTGGCGGAGGCGTCGCCCGCGCTGCATGCCGAAAACATTCGCGCGCCGCTCCTGATTGCGCAGGGTGCGCAGGATCCGCGCGTCAATATCGAGGAGTCGATCAAATGGTGGCTGCACTCAAAAAGCACGGTACCGCAGTTGAATACCTGGTGAAGGAAAACGAGGGGCACGGCTTCCATAATGAGGAGAACCGCTTCGAGTTTTATGAAGCGATGGAAAAGTTCCTCGAAAAGCACCTGCGTTGAAGCAGCCCACGGGCCTTGGCATCGCCGCCCTCGGTCGTCGCCCCCCGCGCTGGCCGCGTCATTAGAATCCCAATGTCGGCACGACGTCGGCCGGCGGCGTTGTCCATTTCTTGGCGGGGCGCCCCTCGGCGATGGCGCGCAACTCGCGCGCGAGAATTTTGCGCCACAGAATGATTCCGGCGTCGGAGCGGCCGAGCCGCTCGCTGGCGCGATCCTCGATGCGCCCCTGCCCCGCCTGCACGGCGATGTCCTGCACGATAGCGAGGTCCGGATGCTTGACGTCGGCGAAGCGGATTTTGCCCGACCAGAGATCGCGCACCACGTCCATCACCGGCAGCGCTGCCGCAACGGCCCTGTCGTACTCGGCGCGTTTTTGCCGATACGCCTCCGCATCCTTGCCGGCGACCTCGACTTGGCTCGTGATCAGCCACAAATGGTTTTCGTCGTCGACCGGAGTGAAGCTGAAATAAATTTCCGACCAGCCGCCGACACCGTCCATGCCGGCGAGCGGGGGCACGATCACGCGCGTCAGGTTCGGCGCATAGTGCAGCGTCTGCCGCACCTTGCCGGTCTTGCGCTTGCCGAAACGCAGCATGCCCCATTCGCTTTCTTCCGCGGTGATGACCGGCAGGTCGACCGCCATTTTGGCATGCGAGCCGCCGGGCTGATGGGTAAACGCGACATGGACTTCGTCCATGCTGTTCTCAAAACTCTGCAGATAATTGCAGGGTACGTGCTCGACGTTCCACACCTGAATGAGCCCCTCGCTGGTACGGTGCGGAAAATGTGGAAACGGCGGCGGCTCGCCCGGCCCGAAATACGCGAAGATCAGGCCCAAATGCTCGCGCGTCGGATAGGTGCGCAAGTTCACCTTGCGTGCAAAGCCCGCCTCTTCGGCCGGCTGATCGACGCACAGCCCGGCGCAATCGAACTTCCAGCCATGATAGGCGCAGCGGATCGCATCGTCCTCGACCCAGCCGAGATGGAGCGGCGCGCCACGATGCGGGCAGTGGTAGTCGACGACCTGCGCGCTACCCGAGTGTCCGCGATAGAGCGCGTAATCTTCGCTCATGATACGGATGGGTTTGGCGTGTCCGGCCGGCAGATCCTGACCACGATACACGGCGTGCCAGAATTGCCGCATGAAAATGCCGCCGGGCGTGCCGGGCCGTGTGGTCGCGAGATCGATGTCCGCGGCTCCTGCCGTTGCCGCCGCCTCATGCGTGCGCGCAAATTGTTCGATGACGGTCATTGGATCGTCCTCCCGAGAAGCCCGTTACGGCCGGACTATAGCACTTTGATCCCAGCGCCCGGCGGCAGAGCCCGGCAATCATGTTGCGCAGGGGGCCGCTAGTTTCTACAAATGCGCGAGTTCAAGGGAATATTTCAGCGAATTGCAAACCGCCGGATTGTCGTCGAAAACGACCACAATGCCGGGACATCGGCGCCAGCGCATTGATTTGGCTCAACTTCCCAATGAGCAGAATTGCTCAGCAAGCCTGGTGGCTCCCGCTATGCGTCTTTGCCGAGGGTGCTTTTTCTTTGACCCATATCAACGCGTTGACACAAAAACGACCGAAAATGTAGGCTCTTTAAGGAAGCGAGCTGCAGCATGGGTCAGGTGATATTCAGGTGTCCTAAAACACAAAAAGAATTCGACAGTGGATTCCGAGCCGAGGCAGCGGATCTCGAGGTTTTGCCGCGAGCGGCGACAATCCGGCTGCGCTGCGCGATCTGCGGCAAGACGCACGAATTCAAATTTGCAGATGGCCGCATTGTGGAGACGACGTCAGTGCGGCAGCGTTAGCTCGCCGGCGCCTCGTCAGTCGGCGCTCAGCATCCCGGCGATCAGCGCCATACGCGCCAGTTCGGAGAGGCTGCCCGCCTGCACCCTGTTGATGAGGTTGGCGCGGTAGATCTCCACCGTGAGCGGGCTGATGGACATCGCCGATTATCGCGGCTTGACGATCGAGACCGTTTCGCGGACGCTCACCTCGCTGGAACGCGCCGCGGCGACCGAAGTGCCAACCTCGCGGCGCATCGTGTTACGCAATCGTTCCGCGTTGAGCCGGATGAACGGCTAATTGCCTTCCATCGGGCGCGCGAGGCGGCCGCGACGGGAGAAGACGATATGCAAGTGCGGGACGTGATGACGCGGAATGTCATTTCCGTGAAGGCCGAAGAACCGATTCTGACCGCCGTGCGGCTGATGCTGCAGAACCGGATCAGCGGATTGCCGGTCGTCGACGCAAGCGGCGCGCTGGTCGGCGTGGTCACCGAGGGAGATTTTCTCCGCCGCGGCGAGCTCGGCACCGCCCGGCGCCGGCCGAAATGGCTCGAGTTTTTGCTCGGTCCCGGTCGCCTTGCCGACGAATATGTGCACACTTCCGGACGCAAGGTCGGCGAGGTCATGACGTCGGATCCATCTACCGTGACCGAGGACGATTCTCTGGAAACGGTCGTCAAGCTCATGGAACGCCGCCGCATCAAACGGCTTCCGGTGATGCGCAGCGGGCGCTTGGTCGGCATCGTCAGCCGCGCCAATCTGATGCACGCGCTCGCGAGTATCGCCCGCGAGACACCGCCAGCGAGCGGCGACGATGCGGCGATCCGCGACCGCATCCTGACGGCGCTCGCCCAACAGCAATGGGCGTTCGCGGTCAACGTCGTGGTCAAGAACGGCGTTGCCGAAGTCTGGGGAACGATCATGGACGAGCGCGAACGCGAAGCCTGCATTGTCGCGGTCGAAAACGTCGCCGGCGTCAAGGCCGTGCACGATCATCTGGTCTGGGTCGAGCCGATGTCCGGCATGGCGTTTCCCTCGTCGGAAGACGAAGCGCGCGAAGGCGCGGGAGAAATCTTGAAATGCGCTAAAGCGAAAGCTTGGCGTCGCTTGCCTCGTCGATAGCGACGAACGCAACTGAAATCCCTCAGCGCCGGGTTCAAGGCAGCGGCCCGCCGTCCCTTCTGCGGTGCAGGAGGGGCGGCGGGTTTGTTCAGCATTACTCTGCCGGCGTTGCCGCCACGGCCGCCTCTGATGAGGTCAGCGCGGGCGCCAAAGCCGGGTAGCGGCTGAGCGCGAACAGGAATGCCGCCACCAAAAGATAGGCGACCGCGACAGTCGGCGACACCGCGATGCCGACCGCCTGGCCGTGCATGAAGCCGAAGAACGTCAGCACCGCGCCGGCAAGCGCGAACGCGCCGGCGTTGATGAATTTCTTGTCGATTACATTGGCGCCGATTGCGGCGAGTACGAGGCCGGTCAGGATGGCGCCGCCGCCCATCGTCTGCAGGCCCGGATACAGCACGCCCACATTGGCGAGCTTGTCGAAGCCCAGTTTCGCCGCGTCGGTCCCGGCGACTTGCAGCGCGCCATCCATCCCGGTTTTGGCCCAGGCCGCAATATGCGGCGTCAGCGCCAGGATGATCGCCGGCGCGTGGCCCTTCGGCGTGGTCTGGAACGCCTGCGCGCCGATCAACATACCGATGTAGAGCAGAATCGGCGAGATCGCCACGACCGGCACGATGGCAAGGAGCAACGAGATGACGCCGAACCAGGACAGGATAATGACCATGACGCCGGTTGCGGCCGAGTAGCCGATGCGGCCGCCCATGCCTTTCCAGCCCGGATGGCCGATATAGACGGCGTTGATGTAGGGATTGCCCATCAGGCAGCCGATCAGGCTGACGATGCCGTCGGCGGTGAGCACGCGCGTGGTCGGATAGGGATCGCCGGCGGCTTCGGCGCTTTCGACATTATCCATGGCCTCGACCAGGTCGTAGATGCCGAACGGTATCGCCGTGACCAGAATCACGCCGAGATATTTGAAGCCCGAGAACACGTGACCGAAGGCGGGCAACGGCACGTTGAAGCCGAAATTCGAGAACGCGTCGATCACGCCTTTGCCGCTCAGCCCGCCGTAATTGAGACCGAAGAGGTTCGAGCCCCAGGCGATGAGCATGCCGACGCCGATGGCGATAAGACCGGCCGGAATGCCCATCGGATATTTGAAGCCGCCAAGCCAGTTGACGATAATGACGGCAAAGCACGTGAGCCCGATCACCGGCGTCATGTACATTTGCAAGGCGGGAGTCATGGAGATGAAGGTGATCGATACGCCGGCCAGCGTTCCGAGCAGCGCCGCCCGCGGCGTGATCTTGCGGATGATCGGCGCGATGAAGCCGCCGATCATCAGGATGAAGCTCTGGAAGAACACCCACACCAGTCCCGCTTCCCAACCCTGGATCGGATCGTTGGTGGCAAGCTTGATCGGCAGCATGATCACCAGGGTAACGATGAACATGTGCGGCACGCTGATGCCGGAAGGCAGCGCGCACACGTCGTTGCGGCCGGTGCTCTTGGCCAGCCGGTAGGCAAGATACGCATAGTAAAACGTCGATAGGCACATCATCAGGCCCATCGCCGGCAAGATGCGGCCGAAGATGATCGCGTCGGGCATTTTCAGCACGAAGCGCAACAGAATGGTCAGCGTCAGCATGTTGACCAAAATGTTGGTGCCGAAGCCGAAGAAGGCATTCCAGTCGCCGGCGACCCAAAGCGTGGGCCGGTAACGTGCTGGGGTCGTCGCGGGATCGGTCATGGCACGCTCCCATCAGAAAACGAGGCTTGCTAGGCACCGTGCCCCTGGCCGTGGAGGAATCGGCCAGGGGCAGGACTTACGCCTCACCACCGAGGACATCAGAAGGTGAAACCAAAGCCGGTGCTGAAGACGGCAATATTCTTTTGCGCCGAGGAGAACCCGCTGACGACGGCGGTGCCGCCGTACGCCGTTTCGGCCGCGAGCGGAGCAACGCCGCCAGTACCCTGAGCTGCAAGGAGAGCGTCGTTGATGATGTGGTAGTACTGGACGCCGCCTTTGATGTACCAGTTGCCGAGCCGCTTCGGAATGACGCTGTCAAGCGCATATTTCCCCTGCAAGCCGGTCGAGAAGTAGCCCCAGTTGCTCAGCGCGCACGACGCCGTGCCCGTCGCACCGCACAGGTTGGTGGTGCCGTCGTTCCTGTTCCAGAAATCGCTACGGGCCGAATTCGACCAACGTAGGCGCAGTAATAGTCAGCGGAACGCCATACGGTTTGGCGAAGCTAAATGTCGGCACGATGCCCGCTTCGAGACGATAAGTGTCGCTCCTACTGCCGAGAATAACCGTCGAGCCGCCACTTTCAGTGTAGAAGACCTGGAAATACGGATTGATCGTGATCGGGTAACCCCAGTAGCTGTCGTCGAAACTCAGCTTGAAGACGCTGTTGCTGATTGTGCCGTCCCAGGGAAAGGAAAAATCCAATTGCTGCGCGCTGAAGGTCCAGTGATCGGCGAACCCGACGCTGATGCCAGCCCACCAGTCCATCTCTTGCCAATGACGGAACAGCGCCTGGGACCCGCTTGGATCGGTGTAGTCCTCGTTCCAGACGCCGCCGAATACGGAGAAGCTGTTGATGAATCCGGCCTTGTTTTTGTAGATGTCCAGATCAACCGAGACGCTCGGTTGCACCAGGAAGGAGCCGGTCGGGTAGAGAAGCAGACCGCCGCCGGTCACACGCGTATCTGCAAAATTGAAGTCGACGTCACCGTGGACATCAAAAACCCACGGCGAGGGCGGGGGTGCCTTCACCGGCATCTCCATATCGGCGGCTGACGCTACCGACGCGAAACCGGCTGTCCCCAAGCTGAGCGCAGCGCCGATGGCGAGCGACCGCGCGATGTTATGGACTGACATTGAATTCTCCTCTGCCCCTGCTATTGCCTCAACCATTCGTTCCCCGCGCGCGATTGCCTATTCGGTCCTCAGCCGTGCCATGCAATGGGCAGCCGCTTGCCGCTTTTCCACGCACAACCGTCTCGGCCGAGAAATCTGGAATGCGGCCGGAAATGCCTGCAGCCCCCAGCGACTGCGTTGTGAACTTCGCAAACCGTGTGCCATCGAGCGAACAAACAAGATCAAAACAGCTCCACGTGACAAAAAAGACACGCTGCCGCTGAAGCTGCTGATTTTAGATGGTATTAAGAGCGCAAGCCGGAAGGCTCGAAATCGTGGCCGTGGCTCGCGCGGTTTGCTGGCACGCGCAGCCGATCAATTTGCAGTCAGCCATTGCAGAATATGACGGCACTGTGGCTTCGACATCATGTTTCTACCAAAGATGAATGGGGCCCGGCGTCTGGTAGATCGCGGCGCCTGAGATGGCTTGGGCCACGCTTGGGCCACGGCCGATGCCAAAGTATTGAGCAATTGCGCAAGAGGCCCGCGGCACAGCTGTTGCGTGACGCTTCCGAGATGATTAGCCGGCGCGTGCCGATCGAACCCGAGCTGCGCGTCAGGACGGCGTCCCAAGCGCGTCGATCAGGTGCTGCGATGGCGCGACGGAGCCGAAAATCCCGCCCTGCGCCTTGATCATGGCGAGGCCCGCTTCGTGGAATTCGGGAAAATAGGAGGCGCAGCAGTCAGACAGCACGATGCAGCGAAAGCCACGGTCGTTGGCCTCGCGCACCGTGGTGTTGACGCACACTTCAGTGGTCACCCCGCAAACGAATATCGTGTCGATCGCCCGATTGCGCAGCATAAGTTCGAGATCGGTCTGATAGAAAGCGCCCTTGCCCGGTTTATCGATCACCGGCTCGCCGGCGAGGGGATAGAGCTCGGGAACGATGTCGTGACCGGGCTCGCCACGAACCAGGATGCGGCCCATCGGGCCGCGCGCGCCGATGCGGTTTTTAGGATCGCCGCGCTCGACCTTAAGCGGCGGCGCGTCGGAAAGATCGGGCCGATGCCCTTCGCGGGTGTGAATGACCAGCATGCCGAGACCGCGCGCCGCGGCGAGGATCGCCCTGCAGGGCCCCACCGCCGCCTGAAGCCGCGTTACGTCATTGCCCAGCGCTTCGCCGAAGCCTCCGGCTTCGAGAAAGTCGCGTTGCATGTCGATAATCAGGAGCGCCGCGCTATCGATGTCGACGGAGAGCGGCGCCGGTTCAGCCTCGACGGTTACGCTTGTCATCGCGGTCCCCCATTATTTTTGTCCACAAACAGGCAAGTTTAGGGCCAACGCAAAATGCGCAATTTGAGCCGTGCGGCGCGAAGGTGATGCCTAATTTATGAGCTTCTGTTGCTCAGGAAGCTCATAAGCCTCTCAGTTCTCATCGCGCCGCGTGTGCAATTGCCATCAAATCAAGGCCTTAGGCTGCTGCAGCGGCGGCAGCCTGCGGCTGGCACGCGGCTTGCGGAAGCATTGGCAAGACGATCCGCTTTAGCCCAGGAGACCTCGATGAAGCGCCGCGAATTTCTAAAATCGGTGACCGCTCTGACTGCCGCCGGCGCGCTGTCGGCTCCGGCCGTCTGGTCGCAGGCAAAAGCCCAAGCGCGCAACGAGACCCTGCTTCTGGTCACCGAGAACGGACCAAACAATCTCGACATCCACGGCCTCGGCACCAACCGGCCGGGCTACGAGGCTTCGTGGAATTGTTACGACCGGCTGATCATGAATGAAAAGAAGACGCTACCAGACGGCTCGCTGAGCTACGACCGCGACAAGTTTCAGCTCGAACTCGCCGAGGACATGAATGTCGGCGACATGTCGATCACGTTCAAGCTGAAGAAAAACGCCAAATTTCAGGACGGCACGTCGGTCACCGCCAAGGACGTGAAATGGTCGTTCGACCGCGCGGTATCCGTGGGCGGATTCCCGGCCGTGCAGATGAAGGCCGGCTCGCTGGTCAAGCCCGAGCAATTCGTCGCCGTCGACGATTTCGACGTTTCGCGTCGATCTCATCAAGAAGGACCGGCTCACCGTCCCCGATCTCGCGGTGATCGTGCCCGGAATCTATAATTCGGAGCTGCTCAAGAAGCACGCCACCGACAAGGATCCCTGGGCGCTCGAATACACCAAGAGCAACACCGCCGGCAGCGGCGCCTACAAGGTGACGAGCTGGAAGCCGGGCGTCGAAGTCGTCTACGAGCGCTACGACGGCTGGGTCGGCGGCAAATTGCCTGAGCTGAAGAAGGTCATCTGGCGTACTATCCCATCGCCCGGCAACCGCCGCGCCTTGATGGAGCGCGGCGACGCCGACATTTCCTTCGATCTGCCCGCCAAGGATTTTTCCGAGATGAAGAAGGAGGGCAAGCTCAAGCTGATTTCCAATCCGATCACCAACGGCATGTATAGCGTGGAAATGAACGTGGTGCATCCGCCGTTCGACAACGACAAAGTCCGCCAAGCAGTAGCCTACGCGATCCCCTATCAGAAGATCATCGATGCGGCGATGTTCGGAATCGCCAATCCGCTGTTCGGCGGCAAGTCGAATGACGTGTCGACCATCGCCTGGCCGCAGCCCACCGCCTATGTCGCCGATATCGAAAAAGCCAAGGCCCTGATGGCGCAAGCCGGCGCCGGCTCCATCAATACGACGATCTCGTTCGATCTCGGCGACGCGGTGAATTGCGAGCCGATCGCCGAACTCATTCAGGAAAGCCTCGGCCATATCGGCATCGCCACCACCATCAACAAAGTGCCGGGCTCCAACTGGCGCAGCGAGATGGCGAAGAAGACGATGCCCATGATGGTGAACTTCTTCTCCGGCTGGCTCGATTATCCGGAATACTTCTTCTTCTGGTGCTATTCGGGACAAAACGCGATCTTCAACACGCCGAGCTATGTGAACAAGGAGATGGATGCGTTGATCGACGGGGCGCGAGCCGCGGCGGCGGTCGGCGACTGGCCGAAATACGATACCGACGTGAAGGGCTTCGTCTCCAAGGCCTATCACGACGTGCCGCGCGTGCCGCTGTTCCAGCCTTTCCTGAACGTCGCCGCGCAGAAGAATATTTCCGGCTACTGCTACTGGTTCCACCGCCAAGTCGACTACCGCTCGCTGGTCAAAACATGACGCACGCGAGCTCTTGATTAGAACGGCGCCGCTGCCATGCTCGCCAACATCCTGCGCCGCCTCATCACCGTGATTCCGACGTTGATTGGCGTCGTCATCGTGACGTTTCTGCTGACGCGCGTGTTGCCCGGCGATCCGGCGGTGTATTTCGCGGGTCCCGCCGCCACGCCGCAATCGATCGACGAGATCCGCAAATCGCTCGGGCTGGATCAGCCGCTACCGGAGCAATTCGTGCGCTACGTCGACGACCTCGCCCACGGCAATCTCGGCAATTCGCTTGCCACCGGCCGTCCGGTGCTTGCCGAAATCACCTCAAGGTTACCGGCATCGGCCGAATTGACGCTGTTCGGCCTGTTCATCTCCATAGTGATCGCCATTCCGCTCGGCATTCTCGCCGCGGTCAAGCAGGGCTCGTGGATCGACCACACCTGCCGCATCGTGGCGACGGCCGGAGTGTCGCTGCCGGTGTTCTTCACCGGGCTGCTCCTGGTCTACGTTTTCTATTTCCGCCTCGGCTGGGCGCCGGCGCCACTCGGCCGGCTCGGTGTATTTTACGACGCTCCGCCGCACGTCACCGGCTTTTATCTGATCGACAGCCTGATCGCCGGCGACTTCGAGCTGTTTCGCGCGTCGTTGAGCCAGCTCGTTCTGCCGGGGTTGACGCTCGCGATCTTTTCGCTGGCGCCGATTGCGCGCATGACGCGGGCTTCGATGCTGACCGTGCTGGCCTGCGACTATATCCGGACGGCGCGAGCAAGCGGCTTGTCGGCCTATACGATCGTGGTCACCTATGCGTTCCGCAACGCCATGCTGCCGGTCATCACCACACTCGGCATGGTGTTCTCGTTTCTGCTCGGCGCCAACGTGCTGGTGGAGAAGGTATTCGCCTGGCCGGGCATCGGTTCGTTTGCGGTCGAGGCGCTGATCGCGTCGGACTACGCGCCGGTGCAGGGCTTCGTGCTCACCATGGCGGTGATGTACGTGGCGCTCAATCTGTTGATCGACGTTCTCTACGGTGTCGTCGATCCGCGCGTGCGGTTGGAAGCATGACCGAGATTGCAGCCCATTCCCAACCGGCGAGCGGCACAGCCGCGCTGATCCGTCACGCGCGCTATGTCATGGGCGAGAATCCGGTTACCGGGCTCGCGTTCGCCCTGTTCCTCATCATCGTGATCGCAGCGATCCTCGGTCCATGGATCGTTCCGTATGATCCGCTGGCCAGCGACACCGCTGCGGCGCTTAAGCCGCCCTCGCTTGAGCATCTGTTCGGCACCGATCAACTCGGTCGCGATATCTTCAGCCGTGTGGTGGCTGCGACCCAGCTCGATTTCACGATCGCCATCTTCTCGGTCGCATTGGTATTCCTGATCGGCGGCCTCGCCGGCGTTGCCGCCGGATTTTTCGGCGGCTGGACCGACCGCATCGTCAGCCGCGTCGCCGACACCATCATGGCGTTTCCGCTGTTCGTGCTCGCTATGGGGATCGTCGCCGCGCTCGGCAACACGGTGCAGAACATCGTGCTGGCGACCGCGATCATCAATTTTCCGCTCTACGCGCGTGTCGCGCGCGCGGAGGCCAACGTTCGCCGCGAGTTGGGCTTTGTCGAAGCTGCGCGGCTTTCCGGCAATAGCGAATGGCGCATTCTCGCTTTCCATATTCTGCCGAATGTTTTTCCCATCCTGGTGGTGCAGATGTCGCTCACCATGGGCTACGCCATTCTCAATGCCGCCGGATTGTCCTTTATTGGGCTCGGCGTGCGGCCGCCGACGCCCGAATGGGGCATCATGGTCGCCGAAGGCGCCGCCAATATCATCTCCGGCGAATGGTGGATCGCATTCTTCCCCGGCGCCGCGCTGATGATCGCCGTGTTCTGTTTCAATCTGCTCGGCGACGGGCTGCGCGATATCGTCGATCCGCGGAGGCGCACATGATGGCTGCTCCCGTGCTGAGTGTCGAAGGGCTGTGCGTCGAATTTCGCACCCGCTCCGGCATTGTGCGCGCGCTCGATAATGTCAGCTTCGCCGTCGGCAAAGGCGAAACGATCGCCATCGTCGGTGAGTTCGGGCTCGGGCAAATCCGTCACCGCCTATGCGGTGATGGGTATTATCGATCCTGCCGGCCGCGTCACGGCCGGACGCGCCATGCTCGGCGATCTCGACCTGATCACCGCAAAGCCCCGCGAACTCGCCGACGTGCGCGGGCGCGAGATCGCCATGATCTTTCAGAACCCGCGCACCGCGCTCAATCCGATCCGCCAGGTCGGCCGCCAGATCGCCGACGTGCTCATCCGCCACGGCAATGTGAGGCGCAAAGCGGCGCCGGCGGCGGCGGTCGAAATGCTGCGCGCCGTCGGCATCACCGATCCGGTGCGGCGTGCAAAAACCTATCCATTCGAAATGTCCGGCGGCATGTGCCAGCGTGTCATGATCGCCATCGCGCTTGCGGCAAAGCCTTCGCTGTTGATCGCCGACGAGCCCACCACCGGCCTCGACGTCACCACGCAGGCGGTGATCATGGATCTGATCGGCGATCTCGCCAAGGAACTGGGCATGGCGACGATCTTCATCACCCACGATCTCGCGCTCGCCGGCCAGCGCGCGGCGCGCATTGCTGTCATGCACGCCGGCCACGTGGTCGAAACCGCGCCGACGCAAGAATTGTTCGCCAATCCTCGTCATCCCTACACAGCGGAACTGATCGCAGCGACGCCGGATTCGGCAACGAGCCTCGACGCGCTGGCCTCGGTACCCGGATCGCTGCCTGACCTGCGCCGCTCCGACCTGCCGCCTTGCCGCTATTCCGAACGCTGTCCGCGCAAGACTGACCGTTGCGCGCAGCCGTTGCCAAGCCCGGCGCCCAACGCTTCCCACATCGTCGCCTGCTGGAACCCCCTGCCCGCGCAACCGATCGGCACACCGAAGGTGAGCGCAGCATGACGGACCTGCTCGACGTCAGCGAAGTTTCCAAATTGTTTCCCGCCGGCGGCGGGCCGGGCGCCTGGGCGCGGTTCAAACGGCGATTTTCCGGCGGCCCGGAAAATCTTCCCCAGGTGCACGCCGTCGACGGCGTGAGCTTCGTCATCGGCAAAGGCGAAACCGTCGGCCTTGTCGGCGAGTTCGGTTGCGGCAAATCGACCTTGGTGCGCGCGCTCACCCGGCTGATCGACGTCAGCGACGGCAGCGTCAAGCTCGGCAATCGCGAATTATCGCGCAAGACATCGCGCGTCTTTGCTCGCGATCGCGACCGGGCCCGCATTCAGATGGTGTTCCAGGATGCTGGCGAAAGCATCAACCCGCGCTTTACCGCATTCGATGCCGTCGCCGATCCGCTGCGCCGCTTACGCAAGCTACGGGGCAAAGCGGTGCGAGAGCGCGTCGAAACCGTCGCGCGTCAATGCGGCCTGCCGCTCGAACTGTTGTCGCGCTTTCCGCATCAGCTTTCCGGCGGACAGCGCGCGCGCGTCGGTATTGCCCGCGCCATCGCGGTCGAGCCCGACCTTCTGGTGCTCGACGAACCGACCGCCGCGCTCGATGTTTCGGTGCAGGTCGTTATCCTGCAGCTCCTGCAGCGGCTCAAACAGGAATTCGGCATGAGCTATCTGTTCGTCTCGCACGATCTTTCCATCGTGCGGCTCCTGTGCAAGCGGGTGCTGGTCATGTACCTAGGCAAAATTGTCGAATCCGGACCGGCCGCGGACGTATTCGCGCATCCGCTGCATCCTTACACGCAGGCGCTCGTTGCCGCGGTGCCGCGGTTGCACGAGGACGGCGGCGAGCGGCTGCGGCTTTCCGGCGAGCCGATGAGCCCGATCGATCCCGATCCAAACGTGTGCCGCTTTTACGGCCGCTGTCCGCGCGGTATTGAGACGTGCAAGACGGCAATGCCGGCCTTGCGCCGATTTGGCGAGCGGCAGGTGGCTTGTCATTTCGCCGAGGATTATTTGCCACGGCCATGAAACGGAAGAAGACGCTCAAACCGAAGCCCGTTCGCGCCAAGGCTGGTGGCAAACCGGCTGCGAAAACATCGCGCGCGCGCCGTGCGCCGATCAAGAAGCAGCAACGCGATTTCGTCGATTCGCTGATCGCCGCAAGTGCGCAGGCACTCGGCTTGACCATCGATCCGGCTTGGCGCGGCGGCGTAAGGTTCAATCTCGGATTGATCCTGCGTCTCGGTGCGCTGGTCGATGAGTTTCCACTCGCCGATGATACCGAGCCGGGGCCGGTCTTCCATGCTTGAGACGGCGGCAAAACACATGTGGAGCACGGCGGCGGACGTCGCCGCCGCGGTCGTGTCCGGGCGCACGAGCGCCGTCAGCGTCGTCGAGGCGGCGATTGCCCGCATCCACGAGCGCGACCCGTTGCTCAATTCTTTCACCGCGATTACCGAGCAACGCGCGCTGGCGCGCGCGCAAGCGCTGGACGCCGCTTGCGCGGCCGGCGAGCCGCTTGGCCCGCTTACCGGCGTTCCGTTCGCGGTAAAAAATCTGTTCGACGTCCAAGGCCTGCCGACGCTGGCCGGATCGAAAATCAATCGCGATGCGCCGCTGGCCGCGCGCGACGCGGCTTTGATTGAACGGCTCGAGGAAGCCGGCGCCATCCTGGTCGGCGCGCTCAACATGGGCGAATACGCCTACGATTTTACAGGGGAGAACGTGCACGACGGCGCCGCGCACAATCCGCACGATCTTGAGCGCATGAGCGGAGGTTCTTCGAGCGGATCGGGCACCGCCGTCGCTGGAGGCCTCGTTCCTTTGGCGCTCGGCTCCGACACCAACGGCTCGATCCGCGTGCCCGCTTCGCTGTGCGGCATTTTCGGCCTGAAGCCGACCTATGGCCGTCTGTCCCGCGCGCGCAGCTTTCCGTTCGTCGCGAGCCTCGATCATGTGGGACCGCTCGCTCGCACTGCGCGCGACCTTGCGCTCGCCTACGACGCCATGCAAGGGCACGATGCCGATGATCCGGTTTCGGCGGACCACGCGATCGAACCGGTTGCTCCGCTGCTCGACCGGGTTGCTGACGGGCTGCGCGTCGCCGTCGCCGGCGACTATTTCAAATGCCGCACCGCCGAGACGGTCTCCGCCATCGATCGCGTTGCGGCGGCGCTCGGTGCCAACCGCGACATCGCGATTCCCCAAGCCGAACGCGCCCGCTCCGCAGCCTTCATCATCACCGCGAGCGAGGGCGCCAGCCTGCATCTGGATCGGCTTCGCACACGCGCAGGTGACTTTGATCCGGCGGTGCGCGACCGGCTGATCGCGGGCGCCATGCTGCCGGCGTCTTTGGTGGTCAAGGCGCAGAAATTCCGCCGCTGGTATCGCGACGAAGTCCTCAAATTGTTTTCAGAAGTCGACGCCATCCTGGCACCGGCGACACCCTGCACGGCGCCCTTGATCGGGCAGCAGACTTTCATGTTCGATGACGTCGAACTGCCGGTGCGAGCCAATCTTGGCCTCTATACGCAGCCGATCTCTTTCATCGGCCTGCCGGTCGTCGCCGTCCCTGTCCCGCTTGAGCCGTTGCCGATCGGCATTCAAATCATCGCCGCGCCCTGGCGCGAGGACGTGCCCTTGCGCCTCGCGCACGCGCTGGAAACACAAGGCGTCGTCGGCGCGAAGCGCCCGCCGTTGTAGAATCGCCGTTCGGCCCGAGCGAAGCTCAAGCCATCACATATCGATCGAGCGCGCCGAGCGGTAACCCGGTCGCTTGGTGGAATTTCCTGCCGATTGCCGCCAATGCCGCATCTTTGCCCGCCGGCGCGAGCAGTGTCACGCCGAATGGCGTACCATCGGCGCGCATCGTCGCCGGCACTGCAAGCCCGCACAGATCGAGCAGGTTGACGAAATTGGTATAGGTGCCGAGCCGGTTATTGAGCTGAATGGGATCGGCAAGGACTTGTTCGATCGGATAAATCGTAGGCGCTGTTGGCAGCGCCAGCGCATCGATCGACTGAAATGTGTGATCGCTCACGCGGCGCAGTTCCTCAAGCTGATAGAACGCGGTGAAAACATCGGCGGCCGTGCCATGTGCGCCGGCGAGAATCACTTGTCTGGTCACCGGATGCATGGCTTCAGGCGCGGAAGCGATCAGCGCTTTGACGACAAGATATCGTTCCGCCACCCACGGTCCTTCGTACAAGAGCCGCGCCGCCGCATAGAACGGCTTGATGTCGATCTCGACGATTTTTGCGCCAAGGCCGGCAAGGCGCGTGAGCGCCGCATCGTAGGCCGCGGCCGAGAGCTTATCGCCAAAGAATAAGCGCTCGCCGGTGATCGGCACACCCAAGCGGACGCCTTGCGGCATTGGTCCCACGGCGCGCAATGGCCGCGCGCGCGAGTAGGGATCGGCCGCATCCGGTCCTGCGATAGCGCCCAATGCGGTCGTCGCGTCATCGACGGTGAGCGCGAAGATCGAGACGCAGTCGAGCGTGCGGCAGGCGGGTACGACGCCGGCGGTCGAAACCAAGCCGCGGCTCGGCTTAAGCCCGACGATATTGTTATAGGCGGCAGGCACGCGGCCCGATCCGGCCGTGTCGGTGCCGAGCGAAAGCGGCGCGAACCCGGCGGCAACCGCGATCGCGGAACCCGTGCTCGATCCGCCGGGAGTGAGTTTTCGATCGAACAGATTGCGGGCAATGCCATAGGGGGTGCGCACACCGACAAGGCCGGTCGCGAACTGGTCCAGATTTGTCTTGCCGAGAATGAGCGCGCCAGCCGAGCGGAGCCGCGCCACCGCGGTTGCGTCCCGCACCGGGCGATAGAGAAAGGCCGGACACGCCGCCGTGGTCGGCAGCCCTTTGACATCGATATTGTCTTTGACGGCAACCGGAATGCCGTAGAGCGGCAGTTCTTTATCGCCCGCGCGGGTGAGCGTCCTCGCTTCGGCGCGGATATCGGCCTCTTCGCGCAGCGTGATGAAGACGGCCGGATCGTTGTGGGCGCGGATGCGCGCAAAACTACGCGCTACGATGTCTTCAGGCGTCAACGATCCGGCGCGATAAGCCGCCAATATTTCGACAACAGTCTCGGTCAAGGCAAGCTCTGAGCCGGCTCAAGAGCCGCGCCGAGATATCGGCGGTCCCGCGCACCGCACTGGTGTCGGCGTCGGCACCAAAGCTGCCGCGGCTGACGATTTGCCAAATTTGACTGCCTTGAAGGCAAGTGCGATCGAGCCCCCATGGTGGCGCCGCCCGCATGTTAGTGGAGCGCGGGGCGCAATGCCAGCATGGCCGTAAACAGTACAGTTTTGCTGGTGAAAGAGAACCTGCCGCCGCCGCAGACGCAACAGTTCCAGACGGTCATTATGTTCGCCCTGACGTTCGTCGATTACCGTTGCGACGCGAAAAGGCGAAGACCTATTTTTTCTTCTAGGCATTTCGGTTTCCGCGCTTCGAGGGCAGCCGGCAACTTAACTTGACACTTACCTTGCGGAGCATAGAACATTTGCGCAACTTTGCGGGCGCCGGTTTCCGGCCGCTCGTAGCGATCAATAGCGAGCTGATCGAGGAGATTCCTCATGAGCGGCAGCGGACCGAAAACGACCGTCATCCGCAACGGCACCCTGATCGACGGCAAAGGGGCGCCGGCGCGGCGCAACGACTCCATTGTCATCGAGGGTAACCGCATCAAGAGCATCGGCGCGCTGCCGCCCGAGATTTCGCTCGACGACCGCCGCAACGTCACGGTCGTCGACGCCGCCGGGCAGTGGATCATGCCCGGCCTGATCGATGCTCATTGCCACGTCTCTTACGGCTACCCAAGCGTCAAGGGCGAGGGCAAAGGCCGGGGCACGACGCGTCCCGAATTCTCCACGCTGAAAGCCGCGCGCAGCGTGCAAAAGGTGTTGCGCTCCGGCGTGACGAGCATCTCGGTTCCCGGCGGCACGTGGTTCACCGATGTCGGCGTGCGCGACGCCATCAGGCTCGGCTTGATGGAAGGACCGCGCATGTTCGTCGCCGGACGCATGATCGTCACCTATGGCTGCATCGAAGACGACGAACCGTCCTGGGAGGGAACGCCGGATCACTCGATCGGCAAGCTCTGCAATACCGCCGACGAGATGGTCACCGAGGTGCGCCGCCAGCACAAGCACGGCGTCAATTTCATCAAAATGGCCGACAGCCGCTCCGGCGAATTGCAGATGCTGGCGAAGGATGAGATCGCCGCGGTGGTCGGCGAGGCGCACCGGCGAAACCTGCGCGTCGGCATTCACTCGCGCGGCGCCGGTTCGACGCGCGCCGCCGCCGAAGCAGGCGTCGATTGGATCATCCACGCCGACCTCGCCACCGATCGCGATCTCGAAGCGGTGGCCAAGGCCGGAATGCCGATCATTCCGACCGCCACCTTCCTCGCCATGGTGGTCGAACTTGGTACCAAGGTGGGCGCCGAGCAGATACAGCTCGACATCAACCGCATGAAGCGGCATTTCGACTTGCTCTGCGAGCTGATGCACAAGGCGCGCAAACTCGGCATCAAACTTTTGGTCGGCACCGATACCGGCAACAACACCTTCATGCGCTACGGCGAGCTGCACGCCAAGGAATTGGAAATCTTCGTCAAGTACGGCGGCTACTCTCCGCTCGAGGCGATCGCGGCTGCCACGCGCGACAACGCTTACGCTGTCGGGCTGGACGGCCAACTCGGCGAGCTTGAACCCGGAAAGCTCGCCGACCTCATCGTGCTCGACCGCGATCCGCTTGCCGACATCACCGTGCTGCAGGGCGGCAAGCACCTGACCTGGGTGATCAAGGATGGCAAGATCGTCGATCTCGCCCCGCGCGAGGAGATGGTGACGTTCCGCGAGGCGGCGGAATAGGCGCCGAGGACCTTCGCCGCATGGCGGAAAAAATCGCGCGGCTGCGCATCGAGATCGACGAGGTCACGCCCGCCGTGGTGCGCCGTGTCGAGGTGCCGCTCGACATCCGTCTCGACGACCTTCACTTCGTGCTGCAGATCGCCATCGGTTGGCAGAATTGCCACCCATTCGAGTTTCGCGTCGACGGCGCCGCTGAAAGATGGGGCCTGGTCGACAAGGACGATCCCGAATCCTCGCCGCTGCCGGCGGAGCACGCGACTCTCGCCGACCTTTTGGCGCACGGCCAAAGAATATTTCGCTATGAATATGTCTACGGCGAGGATTGGGCGCACACCGTCGAGGTGGAGGCAATCGCCGCCGCCGACGGCGATACGCCCTGTCCGCGTTTGATCAGCGCGCAGGGCCGTTGTCCCCCGGCCGATATCGGCGGCGCTATGGGCTACGAAACCTATCTGCGGGCCATCGCCGACCCGCTGCATCTCAACCACGAAGGCATGCGCGAGTGGGACGATCCGGATTTCGATCCGCTTGTCGTCGACGAGGCGGCGATCCGCGCCAATCTCGCCAATCTCGGAAAGTATCTCGGCCGCCGCAAGCCGCAGCAATAATCACTATTCCGCTGGCTGCGGATGCAGCAGCGGCTGCCTCTGCCGGATCAGCGCATCGATGCTGTACGGCCCGGCGCCGAATGCCAGCACGTACAGCATGCCGCCCATCATTGCCAGGTGTTGAAAGAAATCCCCATGCTGGGCGTGCGCCGCCGCCCCGGTCATCGTCCAGTAGGCGTGAAAAATCACAGCGAGCGCCAGCAGGTAAAAGAAAAATGCAGCCGCAACGAGCCGCGTCAGAAAGCCGACGATCAGGAGGATGCCGCCGCCGAGTTCAAGCGCCACGGCGCCCCACACCAGATCGTTGGCGTATGGAATGCCGGCGCTCGCCATGTGAGCCGATGTGGCCGCGATGGCGCCAAGCTTACTTATTCCGGCGAGAACAAAAATCAGAGCCAAAAGAACCCGGCCGATAGCCGGCAAAGGGGTCAGCATAGGGTGCATCGCATTACCTCAAACTTGCTCAAGTCGCTCTTCGTCGCGCCTATAGCAAACTTCCGAAACATCCAGCATCAAGTCTGCGTCGCGGGAAATTGATGCGCGTCCTATCGACGCCTCACATGACGAATTATTCTCGACAGCCCCTGAAAAAACGCCCGATTTTGGCGTAACAGTATTTTTACGCGCAAGCAGGTTTCATGCGCGAAGAGCAAGGCAGCTATCATGCGATTGCGATCGAGCGCCTTCGCCGACGGTTCCGCCGTTCCCCGCCGTTTCACCTGTGAAGGTAAAGACATTTCGCCGCCGCTCGAATGGAGCGGCGTCCCGACCGGTGCCAAGAGCTTCGTCCTGCTTTGCGACGATCCCGATGCGCCGGGCGGGACATGGCACCACTGGGGGGCCTACGATATTGCTGCCGACCAAACATCGCTTCCGATCGATGCCGGCAACAACGCGGCCACGCTCGGTTTCAAACAGGCGATCAACGATTTCCAAAAGCCCGGCTATGGCGGGCCCTGTCCGCCTCCGGGGCCGCCGCATCATTATCATTTTCGTCTATTGGCGCTCTTGGTCGAGCGATTGTCCGTTCAGGCCGGCGCCTCCTGCCGCAGCGTGGACATCGAGGCGCGCAAGCATAGTCTTGCCGAAGCAACACTGGTCGGAATCTACCGGCGATGATGGCTGCGCGCTCGGCGAGCGTCGCGCTCAGCCGAACTCGGGGCCGGCAACCACGAAAGTCCGCGCGATATCGCCAAACGGGAGGCGATGGCGAAGCGCCATGCGCAGGAACGGCCGTTGCACCGTGAACCCTCGCCGTTCGACTTGACGCAGGAGGTTATCCCAGCGGTCACAGAGATCGAGGAAGACGGGCCCGGCGACAGCGTCGAGTGCGGCGGAAAGCAACGCCGCGGCGACGTGCTCATCGGCCGCGGCAAGCGGCCCAATTTGCGCGGCGACGCGGCCGGGACGCGCCAGCACGAAACCGTCGGCGTTTTCAGTCACGAATGCCAGTTGCGGCGCCCGGCGAAAAAAGCTTTCGAGCAAAAAAGTCCGCCGCGCGCCGAAAGCGACGGCGTCGATCGCAGCGATGGCGGCAATGTCGCCTTCCGTCATCGGCCTGATGCCGGCGCGTATTTCCGGCATTTCCGCACGCCCGCCGCCGCCCTCGCCTTGCCAGCGCGACAGATTCAATATCGGTTCAAAGCCGAGCGGACGATAAACGCTTTCGCCAGCCGGCGTGGCGTCAAGCACCGCCACCATGCCGCGCCGCGCAATCTCGGCGCAGCAGGTTTTTAGGATCCGGGTGCCGATGCGTTGGCGGCGGCGGCTCGCGGTGACCAGCACCATGCTGATCCAGGCGAAGTCGTCGGGATAAGGAAATATGGCTCCCGTGGCCAGCGGATGCCCGTCTGCATCCGGCAGCCCGAACACGGTGCCGCGGCGCATAAAGAGCGCCCAATCGTCGGGCGTCTGGTTCCAGCCAGCCTCGGCCGAAAGCGCCATGCAGCCGGCGACATCATCTGCCGAAAGCGTACTGAGCTGCAGGACGTCAGTAGACGCCATCGCGAACCTCGAAGTGCGTCGGCTTGTTGAGGCTCGGGCGATCGTTGCCAACCCAATCGGCAACCCACCCGATCATTTGCGCCGGCGGCACGCGCGGTTTTCCGAACAGACGCACGGCTTGCGCCGTATCAGTAAGCCATGCCGTCGGCAATTCCTCGCCGAGGATGCGCGGCTTTTTGCCGAGCCGGCCGGCGAATTCATTGGCGAGCCAGCGCACGGAGATCGTTTCCGGCCCCGATACATTGATCGGCGTAGTCGGCGCGGTCGCATGACGCAAGCAACGCAAGGCCTGCGCGTTTGCATCGCCTTGCCAGATCACGTTCACGTGGCCCATCGACACGTCAATCGGTCGGCTGTCGCGAACCTTGCAGGCGACGTCGAACAGCACTCCGTAGCGCATGTCGATCGCGTAGTTGAGGCGAAACAGGCGGCCGGGCGTGGCGTAAGCTTGCGAGAAATACTCAAACATCCGCTCGCGTCCGATGCAGGAATTGGCGTACTCGCCCGGACCTAATAACGGCGTGCTCTCGGCCGCGCCGCCGCCGCCGATGGCGACGAACGGATAGACGCAGCCGGTCGAGAAGGCGACGATGCGGGAAGCGCGAAAATGCCCGGCGACGATCGCCGGCACATGCACGTTCATCGCCCAGGTCAGCGCCGGATTATCCTGCGCGCCGAATTTTCGGCCGGCCATGAAGATGACGTTGCGGGTCTGCGGCAGCTTTTGTACCGCGGCGCGGTCCAACAGATCGCAGGCGATAGTCTCCACGCCGCAGGCGTTGAGCGTCTCGCGCAGGCCGGGTTCGGAAAAGCGCGCAACGCCGATCACGCGCTTGTCCGGCGCGGCCTTGCGCGCGAGCCGCGCCAATGTCGGCCCCATCTTGCCGCCAACGCCGGGCACCATGATGTCGCCGTTGACGACGGCAAGGTCGGCGGCAAGCGCTTTGCTTGGCCGCGTCAAAAAGTCATCGAGCTCATCGGGTCCATCGAAGCGGGACGGCGGCGGCGCATCGTCAAGCCACGCGGTCATGGTCCGCTGCTGGAGCACGTGCTATTCGGCCGCCTGCCGCGGCGGCGCGCGCATCAACTCAAGACCGTCTGCCGCCGCTGCAGAGATCGTCGTTCGCACCATGTAGCGCGGCTCGTTCGCCGGCCATGGCCGGCCGCGGTGCATCGTTGCGCGATTGTCCCACATGACGACGTCGCCCTTATGCCACGTATGCACGTAGCTCAAGCCTGGCGCGGTCGCGGCATCCATCAGCTCCCTCAGGAGCTTTTGCGCCGCCATCAATTCCAGGCCCTCGATCGCGTAAGTGTGCGAGGCGATGTAGAGCGCGCCGCGGCCGTTGACCGGATTTTTCCAGACCAGGCACCAGCACTGCGGCGGCAACGCCGTGCGTTCCTCCGTACTGGCAAGACCGGGCGCGATTTTTCCGCGCGAATAAGCGTAGTCATGCCAGGCGAACGAGTTCTCCAGCCGCGCCCGCAACGCCCGATCAAGCCGCTCGAAGGCAAGCCGGGTGGAAACGAATTCGGTTTCGCCGCCGCGCCCCGGGATGATGCGCGACGACAGCACCGAGGCCAAAGCCGGCAGACGTTTGAACGGGCTATCGGTGTGCCAAAGCTGGTTTGCCTTGTTGCGCAGCGCGAGGCGATGATCCTCCGGCACGACCTTGCCGTTTTCGTCGAGCGTCTTGAGGATCACCAGGTTGGTGCCGAAACCCTCCGATCCGACCTTGGTCACCTCCAGCGGGCCGAAGCGGCGCGAATAGGCAATCTGCACCTCGTCGGTCACGTCTTGGCCGCGAAATACCAGGATCGAATGCTCCTCGAAGGCGGCGCGAACTCGGCCGTAAGCGTCATCGTCGGCAGCCACATCGGCAAGCGTCATGCCGCGCAGTTCGGCGGCAAAACCCGGACCCAGCGGGATAATATCCATGGAGGCCCTCCATCGCTTTCAGTGATGTGCGCAGGTTTTCACCAAAACCGCTCATCCGGCAAGGATGCGCGACATCAATCTTCAAGGCTTTTGCCCTTGGTTTCCGGCGTCCGCAGGATGGCGATGATCGCCGCGACCGCATACACCATCACCAGAAGCCCGATATAGATATAGGCCCTGTGGATGCCGAATTTGCTGAGCAGCACCCCGGCAACGATCGGAATGAGTCCGCCGCCATAGACCTGCGAGACCTGGTAGCCCGCGCTCGCGCCGGATGCGCGATAGCGGGTCGGAAAGTTCTCCGTATAGAAGGTCGGGATCGCGCCGTAGCCGAAACCGAATACGAAGCCAAAGCCGATGATCTCGGCGATCGCGGCCAGGATGAAGCTGCCGGTGTTGATCAGATAAAAATACGGGATAGCCCAGATCAGGAAGACGATTGCGGCGGTCAACAGGATCGTTCGCCGGTTGATGAGATCGGCAAGCAGCGAACCGATGATCATGAACACGAGCATGAAGGCGGCAGCGATCAAGCCGATGGTCTCGGGTTCATTGCCGGGATAGCCGGCAGCCTTCATGTAACCGGTGCCAAACACGAAGTAGAGAAAAAATGCACCGCCGAACATTGCGTTGACCAGCGAGGTGCGCAGGATGGTCCACGGCATTTCGCGCCAGACCTGACTCGAAGGATATTTCAGAATCGTGACCTGCTGCTTGTGCTGCTCGAACACGAAGCTGTCCATGGTGCGCGTGCGGATGATCAGGCCAACGATCGCCACCAGGAAGCCGATGACGAAGAAAATGCGCCAGCCCCAGGCGTTGAAGTCGGCCGCCGTCATCAGCGATTTTACGAAGATGACCGAGCCGAAGCCGAGCAACAGCCCGATCGGGATCGCGAAGCCGACCCAGGCGCCCCAGAAGGCCCGGTATTTCGATCGCGCCGCCTGTTCGACCACCCAGGTCGAGGCAGTGCCGAACTCAGCGCCGAAACTGATGCCCTGGAGCAGCCGGAACAGGATCAGCAGCGCCGGAGCGACTACGCCGATGCTGTCGTAGGTGGGCGTCAGCCCGATAGCCAACGTGCTCAGGCCCATCAGCACCAGCGCATACACCATGGCGTCCTTGCGCCCTTGCCGGTCGGCGATGTGGCCGAAAATAAACGCGCCGACCGGTCGGATGATGATGCCTAGACCGTAAACGCCGATCGCCGCGGCAATGGCGGCGAGGCCCGGCAGTTTGAAGAAAATGCCGCCCCATACGGTTGCCGCCATCACGCCGGTGACCAAAAAGTCGTATTGCTCGATCACCGAGCCGACGATGCTGGCGACCGCGACTTTATAAATCTGTTGCTGGGTCGGACCCGCGGCTGTTTCACTCATCTTCCTCCCCCTATCCGAATATTTCTCTATTATTCCGCACGACCGGCCAAGTATTGCAAATCCCGCTCCTTCCCGCCAGCCGCTTGCGTCCAGGCATCGGTTCGGCTTGTTCGCAGCGGGCCCGTGCGATAAATATTTCAGCGCTTGGAGCAACCGGCGAATTTCATCGATGGATCAAGACCTGTCGCGCTTCGTTCAGCCGGGCCGGGTGCATCGGCAAATCTACACCGATCCGGCCATCTTCGACCTCGAAATGGAGCGCATCTTCGGCGTCGCCTGGATCTACGTCGGCCACGAAAGCCAGGTGAAAAATCCGGGCGACTATTGCCGCAGCTTTATCGGTCGCAAGCCGGTCGTGCTGGTGCGCGACGCCGAGGGCAAAATCCGCGTCATCCACAATCAATGCGCGCATCGCGGCTCGCTCGTGGTCGCCAACGACCAGGGCAACACGAGCGAATTCCAATGCTGCTATCACGGCTGGACCTATCATCTCGACGGCACGCTCAAGGCGGTGCCGCTGCAGCAAGGTTACCCGCGCGATTTCGATCCGAAAAATCCCAAGACCGCGATGGTGCGGCTGCCGCGCGTTACGAGCTATCGCGGGTTCGTGTTTGCCAGCGAAGCGGCGGACGGACCGAGTTTGGAAGATTTCTTAGGCTATATAACGACCTCGCTCGACGATATGGCCGATCGCGCGCCGGACGGGGGGATCGAAATCGCCGGCGGCGTATTTAGGCACGCCTACGACGCCAACTGGAAACTCTATCTGGAAAACCTCTGCGACGCCGCCCATCCCTGGTTCACCCACCGCTCCTCGATCGAAGCCGCCCAGCAGCAGTCGGATAAGGTGTTTTCCGACGGCTCCGGCGAGATCGCAATCCGCCAGATGCGGCAGAACGGGGCGCCTTACAGTTTCTGGGAATCGCAGGTCGGCATCTGGACCTATCCCAACGGCCATTCCTATCTCGGCGACTATCACGACGATGCCAAGCTCGTCGCCGCGCTCAAGGACCCGTTATTCCGCGATTACATCGCCGCGCTGGAAAAGAAGAAGGGTAAGCAGGAAACCCGCCGCGTGCTGGAAGTGCGGCGCTGGAACAGCAACGTTTATCCGAACCTGTCCTTCATGAGCCAATTCCAGCAATTGCGCGTGGTGCATCCGATCGCCGTCGACCGCACGATCGTTCACACCTACAATTTCCGCCTCAAGGGCGCGCCGGAGCAGATGTTCCGCAACACGATCAGCTTCGCCAACACCGTCAACGGCACCGGCTCGCTGGTGCTGACCGACGATCTGGAAATCTACAACCGTATCGGCATGGGCTTATCCAGCGCCGGCGCCGAATGGATCGAAATCGGGCGCGGTCTGCAGAGCGACCTGCCCGATGCGCATGGCGGCCGCCGCGGCGAGAATTCGACCAGCGAAATATACATCCGCAACATGATGGATGCCTGGCTCGACTACATGGCGAACGGTCAGCCGCAACCTTCATCACGCTGATGGGACGCAGGCCAAAGCGCACGCGAAAACCGGCGGCGCCGCGCCGGCGGCGGCCGCTTGCGACTTTGGTGAGGACGACGCGGCTTCCGCGACAGCAGGGGCTCGACTTTCGCCGCTGCGAGCAGTTTTTGCTGCACGAGGCGCGGCTTCTTGACGAAGGCGGTTTCGACGAATGGCTCGCGTTGTTCACGCCGGAGGCCTGGTACTGGGTGCCGAGCGAGCCCGACCAGGCCGATCCTCTCGAGACGGTCTCGCTGATCTACGACGATCGACGCCTGCTGGAAACCCGCGTGCGGCGGCTGGGGAGCCCGCGCATGTATTCGCAGGAGCCGCGCTCGCGTACGAGCCGCATCATCAGCAACGTCACGATCGAGTCGAGCGACAAGAGTTCCTGCATCATGCGTTCAAAATTCATGATGATCGAATATCGCCGCGAGCAGCAACGGTTGTTCGGCGGCACGGCGCTGCATCGATTGGTGCAAGCCGACGGACGGATCATGATCGCCTGGAAGCGCGTCAATCTCGTCAATTGCGACGCGCCGATGGATGGAATTACCGTTCCGTTTTGAAATGTAGCCCGGATGAGCCCGAGCAAAATCCGCGAGCGGCGTTCCCGCATGTCGCTTTGCTCATGGCGGGATACGTCATCACGTCCCCGTCGGCCGGTGCAGCGCCGTGCGCGTGCGCTGCGCGGTGAGCCATTTCGAGCGGCCGATCACGCGGAGCGTGAAGGCACGTATTGCCGGCGGCCATGTTGTCGGCAGGCCGAGAAAATAGGAGATGCGCTGGGTGTGCTCGGTGAGCGGCCGCTCCTCGCGTTCCCATGTCGTCAGCGCCGCAGGCACGTCATCCTCGCGCTGGAGATAAACCGCAAGCGATAGCGCGTTCATCATGGCGCAGCCGCCGCCCTGCCCGATATTCGGCGGCAAGGCATGCGCGGCATCGCCGATAATGGCGACGCGGCCGGCCGACCAGCGTTTGAGCTTTATCAGATCGAAGCGGTCGTAGCGGCCCTGCTCACCGATACGGTCGATCAACCCTTCGAGATGCGGAAAGGAGCGCTTCCAATCGTCCTTGCGCACCGGCACCGCCTTGGCGGCCGCGTCGGTATCCAGCATGGTCAGCGCGATATAGATGTCGGTCTCGCTGCACGGCGTATAGAGCACGCGCCGCGTGCCCGACCAATATTCGATGGTTGTCGCGCCGTCAGCCATTGCGCGTTCCGCTGCAGTTTTCTCCATCAGCAGGCGGGTGCAGCCGTCCACCAGATATTTGTGCTTCGCCAGCAGGCCGAGCGAGTCGCGCAGCCGCGAATTGCTGCCATCAGCGCCGACGATCAGGTCGGCTTTGAGCCGCCGCCCATCCGCCAATATGAGTTCGCCGTCGGGCGCCGCGCCGACCGCCGCCGAGTTGGTTACGATCTCGACGCCGGCGCGCGCCGCTGCGGAGGCGAGCGCATTGATGACGTTTTGGCGCACGATGCTGAACACCCGGCTTCCCGCCCAGCGGTGCGTCGAAATGAGCCGGTCGTTGCCGTCGCGGACCTCGCGCGTATGTGCAAACGGCGCGCCTTTCACCGCGTCCTCGTAAGCGCCGACTGCTTCGAGCACGCGCAGACCGTTCTCGTAGATGTAGATGCCGGCGCCGGTCGTGCGCAGTCGATCGGCGCGCTCGTGCACGCGCACGCTCCAGCCGCGCTGCGCCAACGCGCATGCCGCCGTCAGCCCGGCAAAGCCCGCGCCGGCGATTTCGGCATGCCGCTCGATCAACGGCTAGGTCACAAATTGATTGGTATAGAGCTCATCCACCGGCGTCTTCTTCTGAATGATGCCCTTGGCGAGGTAAAAATCCTGCAGCTTGGCCACCCGCGCGGGATCCACCGCGCCGAGCACTTTTTGTCCCGGATAGACCAGCTTGTCGTAGTAGGCGAAGGCTTCCTTCACCTGACCTTCTTTGCCCGTCCATTCGGGCACGAATTTCACGAAATCGGTGGCGGCCTTATCGGGATCGTCCATGATGTCCTTCATGCCGTGCAAGGCGGCCTTGACGAAGGAGCGCACCAGCTCCGGCCGGTTCTTGATGGTTTGATCGGACGCAGCGACGGCCTGCGCCATGTGCGGAAAATACTCGTCGGTCGGCAGCACGTTGACGGCGACGCCGGCCGCCTCGAGCGGCGGAATCCAGTCCGGCACTCCGGCCATGCCGACCGATTTGCCTGCCGCTACCATCTGCCACACGCCGACCGGACCGGCGGACTCGATGTTGACGTCGTTCTGGGTGAGTCCGGCGCTCGCCAGCAGGCCGAGCAACGCATAGAAGGTCGTGTCCTGATAGGACATGACCGTAATGGTCTTGCCCTTCAGGTCCGCCGGCTTTTCGATGCCGGAATCCTTGCGCACGACGAGCTGCATAAAACCCTTGCCGCCGAACAGGCAGACGATTTTTACCGGCACGCCATTCTGCCGGACCACGATGGGCGCGTCGGCCACGATGCCGCCGAGCGGCGCGTTGCCGGCGCCGACCTGTTTGGCGACATCGACGCCGCCGCGGCCGACCGCGTAGCTCACGTCCAGTCCGGCTTGCGCGAAATAGCCCCTGCCCTTGGCCAGTTGGATCGGCCCGAACGCCGGCAAAAGCGGCGGCGCCGGGAATAGATAGGTGATCTTCTCCGCCGCCCGCGCCGGCGATATCAAGCTGCCAAGTCCCGCCGACACGGTGATCGCGGCAGCGCCTTGCAGCATGTGGCGGCGTGTCGGATTCTTCGTTTCAAGGACGAGCATTCACTAACTCCTTGCTGCGCGAGCAGCGGCAGATAATTTCGCACCAACCCTGCCCTATCGGCGATCCCGGCATTTGCCACTATACTTGTCATATCTGGGCGGCGATATGCGCGCAATCGGCCCAAAACAGAGAGCTTTGGCGGTCGATCTGCCGAGTCTGAATCAATGCCCGATTTATCTGCCTCCGGCCTTGTACGGCTTGAATACCGCGACGTGACGATGCGGTTTGCGGATCGTCACGGCGCGGCGCTGACCGCCGTGCGCGGCGTTAGTTTTTGCGTCCGCGACGGCGAGGTCGTCTCGCTCATCGGCCCGAGCGGCTGCGGCAAGAGCACGCTCCTCAATATCGGCTCCGGGCTGACTGCGCCGAGCGAAGGCACGGCCTTGGTCGACGGCAGGCGCGTCGAGGGTCCGAACGCGCAAGTCGCCTTCATGCTGCAGAAGGATTTGCTGCTGGCCTGGCGCACCGTCGCCGAGAACGTCATGTTCGGCGTCGAGATCCAGCGTGTGCCGCCATCGGAGCGCAAGCGCCGCGCGCGGGCGCTGCTTGAAAAATTCAATCTCGCCGAATTTTCCGGCCATTATCCGCATCAATTATCGGGCGGCATGCGGCAACGGGTAGCGCTGGCGCGGACACTTGCCGTCGATCCGCACGTGCTTCTGCTCGACGAGCCGTTTTCGGCTGTGGACGCGCAGACCCGCATCGTGCTGCAGCGCGATCTGGCGCAGACGCTCGCCGAGGCGCAGAAGACCGCGCTGCTCATCACTCACGATCTCCTTGAAGCGGTGACGCTGTCCGATCGAGTTCTGGTCATGAGCCGGCGGCCGGGCTCGATCGTCGACGAAATCGCGATCGACATGCCGCAACGCGACGATCCGCTGGCGCGGCGCGCCAATCCCAAGGTCAACGACTATGTCGCCCGGCTGATGGATCGGCTCGATATTGCCCATGCCTCGCTCGAACGCGAGGCGGCGGGAGACGCCGCATGAAGCGCAGCGCGCACGTCTCTTCAATGCGCAAAGGGGTTGCCGCCAGCGTGGCGTTGCTCGTGGTTTTTCTCGCGGCGTGGCAATGGGGACCCGGTCTCCTCGGCGTGCCGACATTCATCGTGCCGCCGCTCTCGATGGTCGCCCGCGAATTCGTCTACGCCTGGCAAGTCGATCATCTCATGCTGCATACCGGCGTCACCATTGCCGAGGTGCTGGCCGGCTTCGTTCTCGGTAGCCTCCTGGGCGCCCTCGTCGGTTATCTGCTCGGCATGTTGCCATCCGCCGAGCTTGCGCTGTCGCCGTACATCCTGGCGCTGCAGATTGCGCCCAAGGTGGCGTTCGCGCCGCTGTTCATCCTGTGGATGGGCTTTACCGTCTATCCGAAGATTCTCGTCGCCATCCTGATCGTGTTCTTCCCGGTGATGGTGAACGTGCTGACCGCAATTCGCACCGTCGATCCCGATCTGATCAATCTCGCCCGCTCTTTCAAAGCGACCCGCGCGCAGATTTTCTGGAAGGTCGAATTTCCTACCTCCATGCCACCGATGTTCGCAGGGCTGCGCATCGGCGCGACGCTCGCCGTCGTCGGCGTCGTCGTCGGCGAACTGGTCGGCGGCAATGTGGGCTTAGGCTATCTGCTCACCTTCGGCGAAGGCCAGGCCGACACGCCTCTGGTGTTCGTCTCGATCGTCATGCTGACATTGGTCGGCGCCATCGCCTATCTCGCCGTCATCCTCGTCGAGCGCCGCGTCCTGCACTATTTGCCGGCGCGCCGTGTGGGGGGAAATATTTAACGCTTCTGCTTCACGTCTTTTTACTTTTGCGTCCTTGCGCTCGCGTACCCGCAGGCGCTTTCTTCTGCTTTTTTGTCTGATTGTAATCAACGGCGGCACGGACGAGATTTTTCAAAGCGCGCTCATCAACCTTGTCGTCCTCATGGATATCGATCGCGCGTCGCATGTTGCCTTCGAGGCTGGAGTTGAAGAGGTGCGAGGGGTCTTCCAGCGAGGCGCCGTTGGCGAAGGTCAGCTTCACGACGGCCTTGTAGGTCTCGCCGGTGCAGATGATTCCTGAGTGTTCCCACACCGGAACCCCGCGCCACTTCCACTCCTCGACCACGCCGGGGCAGGCCTCTTTGATGAGACCTCGGACCCGGGCCAGCGTCTCGCCCCGCCAATCGCCCAGCTCCTTGATTCTCGCATCGATCAGCCGGGAGGGAGAGGTGTTCTCTTTTGCCTTCGTCGCCGCGCTCTTCGTCTTCTTCATGGGGGTTGTCACTTGCTTTATGGGTGTCGTTGGAGGGCGTTCTTTGCGCCATTTTCGGGCAATTGCGCCGCGGTGAGATTCACGGTCCGGCCGGCGTGGAACCTGATGCTGCACCATAACGCTGCCCGCCGAGATTGACGATAGACGCCGAGAATTTCGGCGTGCATGTCACACTGGCGGATTCTGCCTCGTCATGATGTCGGAACCAACAGAAGGAAACCAATCATGACTGCCAAAATTGATCCCTTCGCCGCCGCCCCTTCGCTGATGAAGAACTGGCTCAACACATCGCTCGCCATTGCCTCGAGCCTTGAGCCGAACCTCATGCATCTCGTGGAGATTCGTGCCTCCCAGATCAACGGCTGCGCCAACTGCATCAATATGCATGCAGCGGACGCGCGCTCGAAAGGAGAAACCGAGCAGCGCATCTACCTGCTGTCGGCTTGGCGGGAAGCCCCCTGCTATACGGACCGCGAACGCGCCGCGCTCGGCTGGACCGACGCGCTGACGCGGCTCTCCGAAGGACACCAGTTGGAAGGTGCCCGTGAAGCCCTGGAGGCCCAGTTCACCGAAGAGGAGCAGATCAAGCTCACGCTCATGATCAATGTCATCAATGGCTGGAACCGCATCGCGGTCGGTTTCGGCCTGTTTGCCGATCCGGCTGCGATAAAGGCCATCGCCGCCAGAGCGGCGGCCGCATGATGGCAGGCGTCAGCCACGAGGACGCGGCGGCCGGTTTCGAGCCGCTACGTCCGCGGCTCATGCGCGTCGCCTACCGCATGCTCGGCTCCGTGGCCGACGCCGAATATGCCGTGCAGGAGGCCTTCATCCGCTGGATGCGAGCCGACCGCAGCGAGGTGCGCGAGCCCGAGGCGTTCCTGCGCCGGTCGGTCACGCGCCTCTGTCTCGATCAACTCAAATCGGCGCGCCGTAAGCGCGAGACCTATGTGGGTCCCTGGCTTCCCGATCCCGTCGTGGAAGAGGAGCAAGAGGAAGACGTCACCTTGCCGCTGATGCTGGCGCTGGAACGTCTGTCGCCGCTCGAGCGGGCAGCTTTTCTGCTGCACGATGTGTTCGGGCTTGCGTTCGAGGAGGTCGCTGCGACCATCCAGCGCGACCCCGCGACCTGCCGCCAGCTGGCCAGCCGCGCGCGCAGCCATGTCCGCGAAGCGAGACCGCGCTTCCAGGTGGAAAAGCAACGCAGCCTCGAACTCGCCGAGGCTTTTTTCGCCGCCTCGCGCAGCGGCGACATGAAGGCACTTGGCGCCATGCTGGCGGCTGACGTCAGCGTTCATGCCGACGGCGGCGGCAAGCGACCGGCATCGCTGGAGCCTATCGTCGGATTCGATGCCGTCATGAAGGTTCACGCGTATCTGGCAGCTCACTTCCGAGAAAATGGCTCGAAACTCGTGCGTGCCGGATACGTCAATGGCTTGCCCGGCTTCGTCACGCTGGAGGCTGACGGTGAACTGCAGACCACCGCGCTGGACATCGAGGACGGAAAGATCGCCGCAATCTATGTCGTGCGAAATCCCGACAAGCTGAGGCATCTGCATTAGCGCGTAGGGTGGGTTAGCGCCGAAGGCGCATAACCCACCGGTTGAGTAGCCACCTGCACATCCACTGGTGGGTTACGGCGCTCCGCGCCTAACCCACCTGCTAGCCAAGCCCGGCCATAGCAAAGTAAAAAGTTGCGGGCGGCCCATGGGATCGCCCGTTTTGCTTGGCGCGCAGGTGTTATTGCGACTTGGGAGGAAACGATGGTTGATCGAGGTCCGGCGGAAAAAGCCACCAATGGCGCTGCGGCGCGGCTGCGCCAGCGCTATCCGACCATCGACGACCTGCGCGCGGCGCGCCCGGGCGCGGGTGCCGCGCTTCGGCTTTGATTTCGTTGATGGCGGCGCCACCGAAGAATATTGCATCGCGCGCAATACGTCGGCGTTCCAGGCGATCGAGCTGCTGCCGCACTACTGCATCGACGGCAAGGTGACGACCGACACCGAACTGTTCGGCCGCACATACGCCGCACCGATCGGCGTCGCCCCCATGGGCTCGGCCGGCCTGATGTGGCCGGGGGCCGAGAAGCTGTTCGCCGCCGAGGCGCAGCGCCGGCGTATCCCCTACGTGCTGGCGACACCCGCCAATGCCTCGATCGAGGAGATCGCTGCGATCGCGCCGGACGTGTTCTGGTTCCAGCTCTACCGCTTTCCCTATAACGACCACGCCATCACCTACGACTTGGTGCGCCGCGCCGACGCCGCCGGCGCGCACGTGCTGGTGCCGACCGTCGACAGCGCCGGCAAGTCGAAGCGCCCGCGCGACATCCGCAACGGCTGCCGGGTGCCGTTCCCGATCAACCCGTGGACCACCTATCAGGTGCTGACCTCGCCGGCCTGGACCATGCAGCTTTTGCGCAACGGCATGCCGATCACTGCGAACCTCGTGCCCTACGCCGAGAAGGCGAACCAGAACGCGACCGCAGAAGTGATGCAGTTGCGCTCGGGCGGCAGCCACACCTGGGAGGAACTGGCGCGGTTGCGCGATCGCTGGAAACGGCCGTTCGTGGTCAAGGGCATCCTGCATCCGCAGGACGCCGAGCGTGCGGTGGCGCTGGGCGCCGACGGCATCTGGGTTTCGAACCACGGCGGCCGGCATTTCGATGGCGCGCCGGCGTCGGTCGACGTGCTGCCGGCGATCGTGTCGGCGGTCGGATCGCGCGCGACCGTAATGATCGAACTCAGGCATCCGCGGCGGCCTCGACGTGGTGCGTGCGCTCGCGCTCGGCGCGAAATTCTGCTTCACCGGACGCTGCTTCGCCTACGGGCTCGGCGCGCTCGGCCCCGCCGGCGCGCCGCACGTGGCCGACCTGTTCCTCGACGAGATCAAGACCGAGCTCATCCACGTCGGTGCGCGCTCGGTCGCCGAGGCGGCCGAGATCAAGGTGCGCCACCCGAACGCCTGGCGGATCGACAATTACTGACGCGCACAGCAAAGCGAAGCGCGCCTCACAACGGGAGGGTTACGACGGAAAATGCTCGGCGTGCCAGTCGGCTTCGAGATCGGGATTGATCTTGCCGTCGATCACGAACACACCGGAAGCGCCCTCGGCGACCCACGCCTTGACCGGATCGAGATCGGCGAGCGTGCGCACCGTGGCGCCGCGGGCGCCGTAGCCGCGGGCGATGGAGGTAAAATCCGTTTGGGGAAATTGCACGATGTCGACGGAAAAACCCTGGCGGCGGAAATAATGCACTTCGGCCGCATACGACGCGTCGTTATAGACCAGGATGCATAGCCGCAAGCCGAGCCGGATGGCGGTTTCCAGATCGGCAATGGACATCAGAAAGCCGCCGTCGCCGGTGCCGAGCACCGCGAGTTTTCCGGGATTGGCGATGGCAAGACCGATGGCCGAGGGCAGGCCGAGACCGATCGATTGGAACGAGTGGCTCAGGCACGAGGCGCGCGCGTTCGGCACACGCAAGTAGCGCGGTACCCAGCCGCAGAAATGGCCGGAATCCGACGCCACAACGCGATCGGCCGGCAGGATGGCGTCGACCGCCTTGCTCAGCGTGCGCGGATCGATGAAGTCTTTGTTCGATTCGTCCGGGTGCGGGACATGATGATTATCGCCCGCGCGAATGCGCTCGCGCATCGCGTTGCTGCGTCGGCCAGCCCCTCCGTTCCCTCCCCCGCTCGCGGGGGACGGTTGGGTGGCGGTCCCTCCGCGCCGGCCAAGCTCCGCCAGGAGCGCTTCCGCGGTCGCCCGCGCGTCGCCGTGCACCGCGATCTGGACCGGCATCTGATAGCCGAGTTTGGGCCCGTCGATATCGACCTGCGCAAGCACCGCGCCCGGTGCGACCAGCTTGCCCTTTTTGGTCGTCCACTGGGTCAGGCTTGCGCCGAAGGCGAGAATGAAGTCGCTCTCGGCAATCAGCTCATCGGCAATCGGCGACGAGAATCCGCCGCTGATGCCGACCGACCATGGGTTTGCGGCAAACAAGCCATGACCGCATACCGATGTCGCCAGCAGCGCGCCGACGCTGTCGGCGAGCGCGAGGAGCGCCGGTTCGGCGTCCGCGAGTACCGCGCCGCGGCCGCCTAATATGAGCGGGCGCTGCGCCTGCAGGAGCGCGTCGGCAAGGCGCGCGACGGCGCGCGGATCAGGATGCAGGCGGCCCGGCGCCGGCGGCAATTCGAGCGGCGGCTGGTTCGTCGGCAGCGTCGTGTGCTGCACGTCGAGCGGCATCGAGAGCACGACCGTCTGCCGGTCGCGCAACGCGCGGGTCACCGCGCGCAGCGTGTCTTCGCGCGCGGAATTGACCGTGTGCAGCCGCTCCGATACGGCGCCGACTGCGCGCACCATCTCGGCCTGCTCGATGTAAAAATTGTTTTTCACCGCGCCGTTGGGCACGTCGCCGGCGAGCACGAGGAGCGGCGTGCGGCTCTTGGCCGCCTCGCCGATGCCGGTGAGCGCGTTGGTCAGCCCCGGACCGGAATGCACGCTGACCAGCGTCAGTTCGCCGGTCGCCTTGGCGTAGGCGTCGGCCATGCTGGCGGCATTGCATTCGTGGCGCGCGCATATCAGCTCCACGCGGGACTGCACCAGCGCATGGGAAACTTTGAAATTCGCGGTGCCGAGCAGGCCGAAACAGCGGCGCGCGCCGTAGCCGGCGAGATCCGCGGCGATCACCGAGGCGACACTTGGGTTACCATTCATGCTCTTGTCCTGGCTGGCAGCAGCGCGAAAACCATAATCAATACAAGACCGTATGGCACACCGCGGGCCGCGCTGAAAGGGCGGCTGCGAATGGGCGAGTGCCCGCCGCGCGCATGGCGTCCGCAGGGGATAAACCTTCAAGCTTAAATCTTTAAGCTTGAAATATATCGCCGTCCATGCCATCTTGCGGCGGCGTTCGAGCAGGAAGGCGACAGCGGATGAAGATCGCTTGCCTCGGCGGCGGCCCGGCCGGGCTTTATTTCGCCATCAGCATGAAGCTGCGCGATGCCGCCCACGACATCACCGTGTTCGAGCGCAACCGGTCCGACGATACATTCGGCT
>CAWFDQ010000011.1:0-250614 GCA_963814625.1 uncultured Alphaproteobacteria bacterium | reverse complement strand
ACGCTCCGGCGGGTAGCCAGGATCCAGCGGCAGATAGGCGCCGCCGGCCTTGAGGATCCCCAAGAGCCCAATCACCATCGCGGCCGAGCGCTCCACGCACAGCCCCACAACACTCTCCGCACCCACCCCGAGCGCCCGCAGGTGATGCGCCAGTTGATTGGCCCGCCCCTCAAGCTCGCCGTAGCCGAGGCGTTCATCCTCAAACACAACCGCCACAGCCGCGGGGCTCCGCGCCGCCTGCGCGGCAAACAGGTCAGGCAGCGTCGCCGCCGCAAGCGCATGCCCAGTGTCGTTCCAGTCCCGCAGAATGGTGCGACGCTCCGCGGCGGAGAGTATCTCCAGACTGCCGATCGGCGCCTCCGGCGCCCCAACCGCTCCCTCCAACAGCCGTACCAGACGTGCCGCCAACTGCTCGACCGTCAAACGATCAAATAAATCCGTCGCGTATTCGATGACGCCCGCAATCCCGGCCGGCGAGCCATCCGCCGCGCGTTGCTCCCCTACACTCACCGTCAGGTCAAACTTGGCGCTGGCGGTGGCAACCGGCTCAAGACGCGCACTCAGACCCGCCAGATCAACCCCCGCAGAGGCGTTGTTCTGCAACGTCAGAACAACCTGAAACAGCGGATGCCGCGACAGCGAGCGCTGCGGATTGAGAACCTCTACCAATCGCTCAAACGGAAGGTCCTGGTGCGCATACGCCGCAAGATCAACCGTCCGCACCCGCCCAATCAGCTCGCTAAAGCTCGGATTGCCAGACACGTCGGTGCGCAAAACCAGCGTGTTGATGAAAAAACCAACCAAATCGTCCAGCGCCGCATCCGTCCGCCCCGCAATCGGACTGCCAATCGGGATGTCGCTCCCGCCCCCAAGCCGCATCAGAAGCGCCGCTAAACCTGCCTGCAAAACCATGAACAGGCTCGCCTGCGCGGCCCGCGCCAGCGAAAGCAATTCCCGGTGCAGTTGCCCACTCAATTGCAGCCGAACAACCTCTCCCCGATAGCTCGCAACCGCAGGACGTCCCCGGTCGCTCGGAAGATCAATCTGATCCGGCAGCCCCTCCAGTGCCGCCGTCCAATACGCCAACTGCCGCGCTATCGTGCTCCCCGCATCGCTCTCCTCGCCAAGAACACGGTGCTGCCACAGCGTGTAGTCCGCATATTGTACCGGCAACGCCGCAAGCGCCGGCGCTCGCCCCTCACGCCGCGACCCATACGCCGCCGCTACATCCCGCCACAGCGGACCCAGCGACCAGCCGTCGCTCGCAATGTGATGCAGCAGCAGCAGTAAAACATGCTCGCCATCCCCAAGCCTGAATAAATGCGCCCGCAGCGGCGGCTCCCGACCAAGATCAAACGGCGCCCGCGCCGCCACACCCAATGCCGCACCAAGACCCGCCTCGCTCACCGCCTCAATAACAAGCCGTGGACGCGCCAACCCCGCATCCAGTATCTCTTGCCGCGCTACCCCAAAACGCTCCGGGAATATCGTGCGCAGGCTCTCGTGCCGACCAACAACATCCCCCAGCGCAGCCTCAAGGGCCAAACCATCAAGCTCTCCGCGCAACCGTACCGCCATCGGAATGTTGTAGGTCGCGCTCGAACCCTCAAGCCGATTGAGAAACCACAGCCGACGCTGCGCAAACGACAGCGGTATCTCAGTGGGACGACGCTGCGCCACCAGCGCAGAACGACCCGAACCCCCCTCGTGCAGACGCCCCGCCAAACTCTCAACGCTCGGCGCCTCAAATAAAACTCGGATCGCCACCTCAACATCCAGAACCTGCCGGATCCGGCTGATCAGACGCGTCGCCAAAAGCGAATGACCGCCAAGTTCAAAAAAATTGTCCGCAATGCCGACCTGCCCAAGCCCCAACACCTCGGCAAACAACCCGCACAAGACCTCCTCCGCGGGCGTGCGCGGTAAACGAACCACCTTCGGGGTCAAATCCGGCGCCGGAAGACCACCACGGTCAAGCTTGCCGTTCGGCGTCAGCGGCAAACAATCCAAAACCACCAGCGCGGACGGAACCATGTGCTCCGGAAGCCGCCGGCCAACATGGCCGCGTAGCTCCGCCGTATCCACCACCGCCCCAGACGCCCCAACCACATAGCCAACCAGACGCCGCTGCCCGGGCACATCCTCCCGCGCAATCACCACAGCCTGCGCCACCGAAGGATGACGCATTAGCGCCGCCTCGATCTCGCCAGGCTCTATCCGATAGCCGCGCAGCTTGAGTTGCTGATCCGCACGACCCATAAAGTCCAACACACCAGCCGCCCGCCAGCGCGCCAAATCCCCGGTCCGGTACAGCCGGCTCCCAGGTCCGCCAAACGGATTGGCCACAAACCGCTCCGCCGTCAGACCCCGACGCCCCACATAGCCCCGCGCCAACCCGCTACCCGCTACGTAAAGCTCCCCCACTACCCCCGCAGGAACAGGTCCCAATCCACCATCCAATACATAAACCTGCGTGTTCCAGATGCGGCCGGCCGATCGGGATGCTGTCACCATCCCCGCGAAACACCATTCGCACATCGCCATGCGCGCCGTCGTCTTCCGTCGGACCATACAGTTGATCAACCGCCAGCCATGCGACCGCGCACGAATCACTTGCAGTAAATCCGCTCAGTCTCGCCACTGACGACAATCAATGTCGGCAGCGGCATAGTCGTGCGATCCATGTCGCAGCAGTATCGGCCAGTGCAGGGTACCGTATTCAGCAAATTCGTGACCGGGTCATGCCTCGCAGATTGATACCGCACTCACTCGCTCCCTGCGCCGCGGCCCCGCGAGCAATAATGGAACGCATGCTCTCGAAGACACGGCCGTAAAGTTTCGACAGATCGCCGCATCAAAGCCGATCGAGGCAAATTGCACACCAACGTCGTCAGTGTCATGGCGAAGCCGCAATCTGCGCTGACGCAAGATTGATCGCAATGCCGCCGTGGCTCACCGCCACGCCCTTTGGCGTTCCGGTCGAGCCCGACGTGTAGATGATGTAGGCGGTGTTGTGCGGATGCAGCCCGCTGGGCGGCGCCGTCAGGGGCCGGCGCGCGATCGCCGGCCAATCGGCATCCAGCAGCACGGTGACGCCGCAATGGCCGGGTACGCATTGGCGCAGCGCCGATTGGGTGACCAGCACGGCGGCGCCAGAATCTTCCAGCATGAAGGCAAGACGCTCCGGCGGGTAGCCAGGATCCAGCGGCAGATAGGCGCCGCCGGCCTTGAGGATCCCCAAGAGCCCAATCACCATCGCGGCCGAGCGCTCCACGCACAGCCCCACAACACTCTCCGCACCCACCCCGAGCGCCCGCAGGTGATGCGCCAGTTGATTGGCCCGCCCCTCAAGCTCGCCGTAGCCGAGGCGTTCATCCTCAAACACAACCGCCACAGCCGCGGGGCTCCGCGCCGCCTGCGCGGCAAACAGGTCAGGCAGCGTCGCCGCCGCAAGCGCATGCCCAGTGTCGTTCCAGTCCCGCAGAATGGTGCGACGCTCCGCGGCGGAGAGTATCTCCAGACTGCCGATCGGCGCCTCCGGCGCCCCAACCGCACCCTCCAACAGCCGTACCAGACGTGCCGCCAACTGCTCGACCGTCAAACGATCAAATAAATCCGTCGCGTATTCGATGACGCCCGCAATCCCGGCCGGCGAGCCATCCGCCGCGCGCTGCTCCCCTAGACTCGACCGTCAGGTCAAACTTGGCGCTGGCGGTGGCAACCGGCTCAAGTCGCGCACTCAGACCCGCCAGCTCAACCCTCACAGAGGCGTTGTTCTGCAACGTCAGAACAACCTGAAACAGCGGATGCCGCGACAGCGAGCGCTGCGGATTGAGAACCTCTACCAATCGCTCAAACGGAAGGTCCTGGTGCGCATACGCCGCAAGATCAACCGTCCGCACCCGCCCAATCAGCTCGCTAAAGCTCGGATTGCCAGACACGTCGGTGCGCAAAACCAGCGTGTTGATGAAAAAACCAACCAAATCGTCCAGCGCCGCATCCGTCCGCCCCGCAATCGGACTGCCAATCGGGATGTCGCTCCCGCCCCCAAGCCGCATCAGAAGCGCCGCTAAACCTGCCTGCAAAACCATGAACAGGCTCGCCTGCGCGGCCCGCGCCAGCGAAAGCAATTCCCGGTGCAGTTGCCCACTCAATTGCAGCCGAACAACCTCTCCCCGATAGCTCGCAACCGCAGGACGTCCCCGGTCGCTCGGAAGATCAATCTGATCCGGCAGCCCCTCCAGTGCCGCCGTCCAATACGCCAACTGCCGCGCTATCGTGCTCCCCGCATCGCTCTCCTCGCCAAGAACACGGTGCTGCCACAGCGTGTAGTCCGCATATTGTACCGGCAACGCCGCAAGCGCCGGCGCTCGCCCCTCACGCCGCGACCCATACGCCGCCGCTACATCCCGCCACAGCGGACCCAGCGACCAGCCGTCGCTCGCAATGTGATGCAGCAGCAGCAGTAAAACATGCTCGCCATCCCCAAGCCTGAATAAATGCGCCCGCAGCGGCGGCTCCCGACCAAGATCAAACGGCGCCCGCGCCGCCACACCCAATGCCGCACCAAGACCCGCCTCGCTCACCGCCTCAATAACAAGCCGTGGACGCGCCAACCCCGCATCCAGTATCTCTTGCCGCGCTACCCCAAAACGCTCCGGGAATATCGTGCGCAGGCTCTCGTGCCGACCAACAACATCCCCCAGCGCAGCCTCAAGGGCCAAACCATCAAGCTCTCCGCGCAACCGTACCGCCATCGGAATGTTGTAGGTCGCGCTCGAACCCTCAAGCCGATTGAGAAACCACAGCCGACGCTGCGCAAACGACAGCGGTATCTCAGTGGGACGACGCTGCGCCACCAGCGCAGAACGACCCGAACCCCCCTCGTGCAGACGCCCCGCCAACACTCTCAACGCTCGGCGCCTCAAATAAAACTCGGATCGCCACCTCAACATCCAGAACCTGCCGGATCCGGCTGATCAGCCGCGTCGCCAAAAGCGAATGACCGCCAAGTTCAAAAAAATTGTCCGCAATGCCGACCTGCCCAAGCCCCAACACCTCGGCAAACAACCCGCACAGAGACCTCCTCCGCGGGCGTGCGCGGTAAACGAACCACCTTCGGGGTCAAATCCGGCGCCGGAAGACCACCACGGTCAAGCTTGCCGTTCGGCGTCAGCGGCAAACAATCCAAAACCACAAGCGCGGACGGAACCATGTGCTCCGGAAGGCTGCCGACCAACATGGCCGCGAAGCTCCGCCGCATCCACCATCCGCCCCAGACGCCCCAACCACATAGGCCAACCAGCCGCTTGCTGCCCGGGCACATCCTCCCGCGCAATCACCACAGCCTGCGCCACCGAAGGATGACGCATTAGCGCCGCCTCGATCTCGCCAGGCTCTATCCGATAGCCGCGCAGCTTGAGTTGCTGGTCCGCACGACCGATAAAGTCCAACACCCCAGCCGCCCGCCAGCGCGCCAAATCCCCGGTCCGGTACATGCCGGCTCCCGAGGCGCCAAACGGATCGGCCACAAACCGCTCCGCCGTCAGACCCCGACGCCCCAAATAGCCCCGCGCCAACCCGCTCCCGCTACGTAAAGCTCCCCAACTACCCCCGCCGGAACAGGCCGCAAGCCCCCATCCAAAACGTAAACCTGCGTGTTCCAGATCGGCCGGCCGATCGGGACGAGCTCTACATGCCGCCGCTTGCGCACCGCTCATAGCAGCGCAGACCGTCGTCCTCGGTCGGACCATAGCGCGTTGATCAACCGACGCAGGGGCCCTGCGGTCAGCTGACGGACGTGCGCAACGTGAACAGTCGCCGCCCCGCAACAATTGTCTCATGTCGGCGAGGGCCGCAAGTCTTCATGACCACCCGTCGAACAATGCCGGCAGCAACCATCAGCATGCGTGATCTCCGGTCGCGCGCGATCAACCCGCTTCAGTCTCGCCAGATCGCTGCCCAGCTCGCAGGATATAGCGACGAGCTTTGCTCCGTTGAGCAAGGCGCCCCAATCTCGAAGATCGCCGCATCAAAACTCGCGGCGCCAGGTGCAAAAAGACATCATCGCGGCGTCAGCTGACGTAATTCGCCTGCGCGCACCAGATTGGAAATGCCACGGTGGCTCACCGCCACGCCCTTTGGCGTTCCGGTCGAGCCCGACGTGTAGATGATGTAGGCGGTGTTGTGCGGATGCAGCCCGCTGGGCGGCGCCGTCAGGGGCCGGCGCGCGATCGCCGGCCAATGCTCATCCAGGCGCACGATGCGGGCCCCTCGGGCAGGCAATCGATCGCGCAGCGCCGATTGGGTGACCAGCACGGCGGCGCCAGAATCTTCCAGCATGAAGGCAAGACGCTCCGGCGGGTAGCCAGGATCCAGCGGCAGATAGGCGCCGCCGGCCTTGAGGATCCCCAAGAGCCCAATCACCATCGCGGCCGAGCGCTCCACGCACAGCCCCACAACACTCTCCGCACCCACCCCGAGCGCCCGCAGGTGATGCGCCAGTTGATTGGCCCGCCCCTCAAGCTCGCCGTAGCCGAGGCGCTCATCCTCAAACACAACCGCCACAGCCGCGGGGCTCCGCGCCGCCTGCGCGGCAAACAGGTCAGGCAGCGTCGCCGCCGCAAGCGGATGCGCAGTGTCGTTCCATGTCCCGCAGAATGGTGCGGCGCTCCTCGGCGGAGAGGATGTCCAGGCTGCCGATCGGCTGCTCCGGCGCAGCAACAGCCGCCGCTAAAACCCGCAAATAACGTTGCTGGTGATCAGCAAGCGCGCCGACGTCATAGAGCCTGGTGTTGGCGTCGAAATCGATTTGAAGGCCGGCTCCATCAGAGCGGTCGTGGACCGTGATCGATAAATCCTCGACGGGTCCATACGCAAGGTTATGAACGATGCCCTGGTTTCCGGCGAAACTCAGCTTATCCTTAAAGCGCATGATGTTGACAACGGGGCCGAACGTTGCCGGGCCATCTGGCGCGCACATCTCGGCAATCGGGAAATGTTCGTGCTCTAATGCATCGCGGATTCTGTCGGCGGCCTGCCTAACGAGGTCGAGCACGCTCATTCTTGGGCTTACCGCCAACCGAAGCGGCAGCAGATTTGCGACCATGCCGGGAATGCTTCGTGATACGGAGGTGCGGGCCGCAACCGGCAAACTGAGAGCGAAATCCTCCATGCCTGTCATGCGATGCAGAAAAATGGCCATCGCGGCAGTGATGACGCTTTCGGCGCTCGCTCCCGTTTGAGATGCAATCGCTTGCAGCCGATCAAAATTGCACGATTGCAGACACGCGGACGTCCGGACAAAACTGCCGGACGTGGCAGTTCGCTGCCGACTAAGAACTCAACGGCTCCGAGCGATCAGGCAGACACCCGGACCAAAATTGGCGATCTGAATTGTACCGTTCCGACGCACGGTAAGCAGCTTCATCGTCGAGCAGAAGATTCAGAGGGCCAAAACTGCTCCAGCGAGTCGTTTGTCCATTTGCGAGTGCCGTATAAACTTCCGCCACCCTTTGGGTAACGAGCGACATCCCAAAGCGATCCAGCGCAATATGATGGTAACGCGCATACCAAAAGAAGCGGTCAACAGATATTTTGAACAGGGCATATGCGAATACGAGGTCGTGAGTTGGCTCCATCGGCCGAGCGAGGTCGCGTTTCATCCATAACACGGCGGCGGTCTGGGCGTCGCTCTCAGCGCTCACGTCAATAACAGTTAACGACCACTCGGAGGCAGCGCCGACGACCTGACACGGTCCGTCCGCGCGCTCTAGGATTTGGATGCGGAGCGCCTCAGTCTCGGCCACAACCTGGCGCAACGCTCGCTCAAACAGAGCCGGATCGATGGGTCCGCAGACCTCGATGTACTCGCCAATATTGTATGCCGGCTGTGCAGGATCTTGGCGCTGCGCGAGCCAGACCCTACGTTGAGCGGCCGAAAGCGGGTAACTATCATTGCGCGTTTCGGTAGAAAGGATGCGATTGGTCGCGTACCCAGCGAGCACTTCCTGCACCACTAAATCTCCGACAGCCACCAAAACCGACTAAGCGCTCATTACTCAAGACGTTAGCCTCGACTACGATGAAATTGCAAGCGAGCTTGTTAACGCGCGCAGTCGCCTGCGAGAGGCAAAATTGTTAGGAAATTGAGGTCGAATCTCGCGTTTGGTGGCGCCCCCGTCGGGTGAGTTCTAACCTCTCCGATGAGGTCGGCACGTTACGAGGTTCAGGCCCAATGGCGGGCCGCTGGCTCCAGTTGGGCAACCACCGTCAACCGCGAGTTTGGCGCGCGGCGGCGGTCAATTTGTGGGTTCGTCAGGACAGTAGAATTTCCTTCTCGCCAAACAATCTCTCTGCCGTCATCCCGCGTGATCTGCACGTCTCGATCAGGCGATTCGACTGAATGATGGGATTTGACTTTTCGGTGTATTTGATGCCCATCACGTGATTAAGCCAGGGCTCCTGGCCCATGGCGTAGACATACACTTCTTTGCAGTGGAACTGTTCGACGATGCGCGATGGCGCGGTCGTAGTTGGAACCGGCCAGCCGCCGCGATTGGTCCTTCGGCCGATCAAGCTTCTGGGTTAAGCAGCGGTCCATAAAGCCAAGACAAGGGCGCTCCATCGCATTCCATCCCTAGAAAGATTGCGTCGATGTCGCCAAGTTCGCGATGAATATGTTCATAGAGTTTTGGAGCGATGTTACAGGAATCGGCGAGGAACAGGAGCTTGTGCTTGCCCAGCCGGACCAGATAGGCGGATTTGGTCAGCACATTGAGATCGGCGTGCTCACCGAGGAAAGGCACGGCCGTGATTGTGCCATGACCGAAGTCGATCTCTTCCATCTCCGCAAGCTCGACCACGTTGCCGAAGCCGCATTGCTTTAGCAACAGCCGCAGAGATGGGTCTTGCAATGCGCCGCCGCCATTTCGCGGTACAACAATTGTGCGGATGCGATGGCGCAATTGTAGAAGCGTCTCGAACAGAATATGGTCCTGATGGTTGTGCGTGATCAGGACGAAGTCGATGACTTCCGGAAGATCGTCATAAGTATATCGTGAAATTTCACTCTCGTAAGAGTAACTGAGTACCGGGTCGAGCAACAAGCTCGTGCCGCCGGATTTCCAGGAGGATGCAGGCGTGGCCGAAATAGCGCCAGCGAGCGCCGGGGCCGTTATAATTTGCATATGGCGGCGGCGGTTCCGGCGTTAGAAACGTTCGAAACATTGCCGCGTCTTCGTCGCTCAGTTCGAGCTGATCACGCATTGCTTCGAACGGCATTGGTTGGCGTTTCATGCGGAATAGTTGATCGTAACGTTCGCTGGCGAAGGGGATCTGCAACCGAATCGCATTGCCCTTGTCCAGACGGGGCGTGCTCATCACGAAGGGACGGTCATCGCTGCTGATTTCGGCCAGCATGACGCTCTGAAAGGTATCGTCGTAAAGCGCGCTGCGATAGAGCAGCGGTTCGATCAAACGAAACGACGGCTGGTTGTTCAAGTCGTAAACGATTTCGACAAAGCCCTGCAGACATGGCGGTACTTCCGCGTAAAGCCCTTCCAGGCTGAATCCCTTGGCCTTGGCGCGCAGGACGGCATCCAGCTTGTCAATCGACCGGGAGAGTTCGATCAGATCGTTGCGCTCTTGAATGGTCCGATCACGCAGTGCCCTGACGTCATCTTCGCGGTTGCGCTTAAAATCCATATACGGTCCGCCGACCATCTTAGGATCTTGCACTGCCGCATCGTGCGCCTCAGAGCACTCGAGGTACGATTCCATGATCTTCAGGTGACGTTCAGTCAAATTCCGTGCCGCTGTCGCCGGCGGAATCAGATGGGTCCACGCATACCAACCGTCCACAAGCGGCTCCGCCATGATGTTTGGCCGCAGGTACATCGGACTGGTCATCGCGTATCGCTCTTTCGATCTGGGGCCCATTCTTTCGATCTGGGGCCCATGGGGATAGATCAGAACTCATTTACAACGGAACTGCCCGCCCCATGACAAAATACGCCTCAATAATAGCACCCTCGGAGGCCTCCCACCAATACGGCGTATTAAGACGGTTGCTGGTATTTTGCCATTCGCTAGTCGCGCTATGGGCGCATTGATGTCGAGACGACCTCCGTAGCGATCACGGCGGAGCATATTTTACGTGCTACACGAGTGCATTCAAGAACTGGCTGCTATGGTCGCTATCAGTGCGTAGCACCGATTTCTTCGACAAAACGGCCTTCATCCATGCGCAGCCTGCGGATGGGAAAGTCGATCTCGCTCAGATAGCGATCGTCATGACTTATCGCCACGATCGTCGCGCCCGCTTGATTCAAGGCTGGAATTAGCTCGTGGTAAAACTTGCGGCGAAAGTCCGGATCTTGATCCGAAGTCCATTCGTCAAGCAACAGGATGGGCCGCTTCTCCAATAGGGCGACCACCAGCGCCAGCCGCTTGCGCTGTCCGCCCGACAGGTCGAGAGTTCGAAACTCATGGTCGGTAAGGCGCGTTTTCGCGATCAGCCGGAATTCCGTCAGCAACCGGTCGACTTCGGCGGGATCCGGGTTCGAAATGCCGTACAGCCTCAGGAAAAGGTGATAATCGGCGAAGATCGCAGTGAGCAGCGAGCGATATATCTCGCGCGTGCCGTCGTTGACCCGCATCCCATCGAGCAGAATTTCACCCAATTCGGGCACGTACAGCCCAGCGAGTACCTTTAGAAAGGTCGATTTGCCCGAACCGTTGCCGCCGGTAACAAACACCACCTCGCCACGCCGTAATGTGAAGTCCAGCGGGCCGACCTGAAATGTGGTTTCGGCCGACCTATCGAAATAGCGGAAAAGAACGCTGCGCATTTCGATCTTCTCGAAACGGGCCGGTAGTTCGGCCGCGCCGACATCAGCTGACTGCGCGGTCGCCAGCAGTTCGGCCTCCAATTTCTCTATTCTGTCGGATGCCGCGTTTGCCGACGCCAACATCGGTATCGACTGCACGAGACCGAAAGACGCGCCTACAACGAACAGGAGGGCCAATATGGCTTTCGTAACGGCGCTGCCACCCGAGCCGCTCAATGTCGGGGCGACAAACACGACCGCGCCGAGCAACAGGTACATCGCGATCTGTGAAAATACCATTCGCTTGAAGTTTTCAGCGTTCGTTTTGATTTTGACATAGGCAGCCGTGCTCGACACCTCAACGACATCTTCGAATAAGTCGTCGCTCCGCAATTTGTTCAGCCTTACCTCCTTGAACCCGTCCAGAAAGTCGATCAGCCGGTCGAACAAGCGGTTCGTCCACTCGGCTGCCTCACGCTGACCTTCAGCGAGCTGGCGGCCCTTGAAGTAAAATATTGCAGCCATTGTGCCGACGATACTCATGCTGAGCAGGAACGCCACCACCGACAAATAGGCCACATAGAATCCGACGAAGAAAATTAAAACCACGCTCTGTATCGAGAATACGAGCATGTTGCTCGCTTGCGTGAGCACCGTCGTATCACTGGTAATGGCGGCAACGATTCTTGCGCGGCCGATCCGCTCCATGGGGACAAGTTCCGAGTGCCTCACCCCATCCAAAAGGCGCACTCGTAATTTGTGGATGATGGACTCGATCTCGACTGTGGCGGTAATAAGAATGTAATTCTGCGTCTTGATGAAAAGCAGCAGCGCGATGACGAAGAGTCCGGCCGCCCACAGACTGGGTTTATTATTGTTGTTCGCGGCTTGCGCACCCGCATTAATCGCCGCCAGAAGTGCCGCGTTGCTGATGCCTCCGAGACCCGACATGAACACCAGGCGCGGAAGGGAGCCATGCATTTCGCGACGAACGAGTTGAAGGAAAGACATCGAGTTTATGCCGGCCCTTTCACTCCGCCACGGCGACCGTCAGTGCCGTCGCGGGGTGGTTGCAAATGAATGTGGCATAATCTTCGGGGTTGCCCAGCGGCGCTATCGCCGGGCCGAAAACCATGCCATGTACAGCGATAGCACGCATTCGACGCAATTGCAGCCTCCAGCCCAAACGTCAGGGTATCTTCTCAACGATGACCTTGACGGATGGCGAGCTTGGCGCGGCACTCGTGATCAAGCCGGTCGTTCTCCCAATTGATCTCTGCCGTCTGAAATCCCGAGCGGGATCGTTACCGCATTCAATCCTTAAGGAGACCGCCAGATCGAGATTGGCCGTGTTCTCCGAACAACCGGGCGCTCGAAACAGACATTTTCCGCTCGCCTTTCATCCGTTCGCGTAGGAGGCCCAATCTCCTTGATCCAGTCAGTTCCCTTGACCCACTCAACCCTGCGCCATGCCGCATTAAACCTGTAGCGCCGGTGAGAAGTTCCCAAGGGCGTCTTGCTAAGCGCGAACCCGCGGCATAAAAAGTATGCAGGAGTTTGCGCATTGAATGGATACTGTAATGACCGGGCGGCAATCCAGCGGTTTGAACGTGAGCGCCCGATCGCGCGCATGGGAGCCGCCGGCCTTAATTGAGCTGAAAATCGGCGCTGAAACGAAATCGAATCGCGACGGCGGACGGGCAAGACAAGTTCCTGCGCCACCGCCACCGGCAGCGCCGATGACAAAACTCGGATTTTCGTTCGAATGGGCGTTTCCGCTATCGAGCCGCATCGAAAAATGAACTTGGTGTTCGGTTGAATCACTGAGCGCGAGCGCATTGAGAGCGGTCCTCGCCGCTCGGATCGCGTTCTGCCGCCGAATTCTTCGATTCGAACCAACGCAAAAACCGGGCGCCCGCCACACCGCGCGTGAAAGCAAAGTGATATTCCTCCGCTACTTGGGATGTGTGCCAAGAGCCGGAGGGCCAGGCCTTGATGGCGCGCTCGAGTCTGGCAAAGTCGATTGCCCGTCGCGCCAAGACGGACGCTGAGAGCCCGGTAAGCTCCGCTGCAAACCGGGCGCGCCGGTTGTGCAACTTTTCGTACCAATCCGCCGAGTGCGCACCGGATAGCCGATTAGTCAGCACCATTTCCGGAAGCAGACCCCACATGGCGCGGCGGATCAGCGATCGATCGACGTCTTCCACGAGGTATTGCTGAGGCGGAACGCCAAAGCAGAATGAGACAACGTCGATGTCTGCGGCGGGATAGCGCAATTCTACCCCGGTAACGGCCTTCTCCGCGGCAAGCCAGTCACCGATGTAATCGACCGGAGTAAGACCCTTCTCCCGTTCGTCCGGCCGCACTCGATACAAGAAGTCATGGCCCAACCTTTGAGCGCGCGCTTCAACTCCTGCGGCGGCTGCAAAATCCGATCGGATCGCGGCATGATTGTGCCAGGGCGGAATGCGACGCCGTCGAACGTTCCAGTTTGCCAGTTGGGCCGGCAGTAATGGTTCAATGATAAGCCTGTGAAAGGCGGTCCGGCGCGAATAGGGCGAGCGCCGATAGAATAGGCGCCACTGCTGATAAGCGGTGATCAGCCTCCCCGAGCGCAGATGATCAACCGTCTGCGACCAGCCATTCCAACTGATCGTGTAGTTACCAAAGACCCCGCCAAGCAGCACCCGCCGGCCCTGCGCGCGCGCGCTGCGTGCCATTGCAAGTATTCCGCCAAGCGCAGTCGGATTGCGCACTGGTCCTTCCAGCGCGAAAAAGAACCGCTCAAGCTCCGCGAAGTCGTCGCAAGCGTCGTTGCGGATATAGGTGACATCGATATTCCCAATGAGGCCTTTGATCGCCTCGACATAGGGAGTTTCATCGGCGTAGCAGCCGTCGGCAACCGATCCGTCGAAGCCGCACCGCGGGATTTGAGTGAAGGCGGCAAGCCGTTCATGCCGCTCGGAGAGTGCGCGAGCGGCAAGCACGGAGACGGAAGATGAATCGAGTCCGCCGGTGAGGTGACTGCCGACGGGGTGTATGCTGCGCATCTGTCGGCGCACGGATCGATCGAGGCATTCGCGCAATCCTTCGGCATAGGCCTGGTCGGAAGGAAAACGGATCGGTTTGATATCGGCCGGCGACCAAAAGCGGCGCTCCACCAGCGATCCGTCGCGCGTCACCTTTGCCAGATGCGCAGGGGGTAGCCGAAAGATATGCCGGTACAGTGTCGTCGCATGATCGGCATGATTGAGCACCAGAAAGTCGGCAAATTTCTCTTCGCTCAATTCGCGCGGCACCTGCGGCAACGCGAACAAACCTTTCGGCATGGAGGCGAATGCGAAAAATTGTTCGCTCTTGTGCCACATCACGACGTTGAGACCGAGATGATCGCGGGCCAACGTCAGGGTTCGACTACGCGGCTCCCAAATTGCGACCGCGAATGGTCCTCGAAGTTTCGACCAGACCTCATCGCCGAATTTTTCCCACGCAGTCAGCAAAATTCGTGAATCCGGCCAAGCTGTTGCGTCCCGCTGCGCAATCCCGAGACCCGTCAGAATATCGTCGCGGTTGTCGAGCCGCAGGTCCGCAGTGATCATCGCTCCGCTTGACCCGCGATGTGGCTGACGGTCGAACTGATCTTCCGGCGTCATCCGCATCAACACGTGGACGAAGCCGACGCTTTCCTCCACTGCGACGGCCGACCGGTCCGGTCCGTATGGACGAAGTGCATTGGCCATGCGTTCGAGGTCGGTGCGCGCGACGGCTTGCCCGGAGAAGCGCAGCAACCCTGCGATGCCGCTCATGTAACGAACCTAAGACTGATGCGTACTTCCGCCAAACTGTGTTACCTGAGTGAAACGCGCGGCCTCGGCACCGCCGACGATCACGTCGTGGCCGACCTCGATCCATGCGTGCGCGGAAAACGCACCTTCATCGCAGGCCACCCCAAGACAAAGCCGGCTGGCGATGTCGCGACGGCGCAACATCGCCTGCGCTGCGACCGCGCGTGGGAGGCATAACGCATTCATCCACGGCTTTGCCCCTATGGTCTCAACCGACCAGGCCACCCACCCCACCTCGTCTGCGGCAAACCGTCTGATACGTTTCAATGGCCGGTTCACCCACGCGAAAATGCGCGCGGGCGGCAAAATGCGCACCGCGAACCGCGCGATGATGAGCGTGAGCGCTGCCTCACGCAGATAGGCGCGGCGCATCGTGCTCGGCTTCATCGGATCTCGTCCGACCTGAGCACTCGGACCAATTGCCGCTTAACCAACGTGTCAAGAAATGCGCAGACGTCGTGCCTCATGATATCGACGTCGACATCGTAAATTTGCGCGAGCGCGTCGAGTATCTCGCCGACCCGGCACGGCTCGATAAGCATGTTCCAGATCTGCCCGCCCACTTTGTTCAGTTTGAGATAGGCGCCCGCGCGAATGCTCAGGAGAACAATATTCTCCTCGACCGTCGTGGCGATCAGTTCACTGTCCTGAACGAGGATGATATCCGCAGTCACAAAGGTGCGTTCTCGAACTTGGCCCCAATACACTGCAACCGTGGATGCCATCGAATCAAGGTGCGCGCTCGTATGAACGCCAAGTGAGCACAACAACCAATTGGAGCCGCTACAAGCACTTGGCACCGGCTGCCCCTTCATGATAGCGTTCCAAGAGAATTGGATGCGGATAGTTTCCGAGGGCTGATAGGTTGGAACTGCGCGAGTTAAGCAACGGACTCGAATGTAGCCTCGCAAGAAAGGAATTGAATATGGCAGCGGAACCGAAAACGCCCGGTAGTTCCGGGCACGGCCAAACGGGCACAATGACAAATCCGACGACGGCAAATCCGACGACTTCAAAACCGGATGGGATGACAGCTGAGGCTAAGGCCGAACAGGCCTCTAAGCTTGTTGACCGATTTGCGATATGGTCCGGAGCGGCCGGGCTCATTCCGGTACCCGTTGTCGACCTCGTTGCCGTCGGCGGATTGCAGCTGCAAATGCTGCGTCGCCTTTCGCAGATTTATGACGTGCCATTCACCGAAAATAGAGGCAAGGCGCTCATCACCAGCCTTATGGGGGCCGCAATTCCGACGACTAGCGGGTTGGGCGCCGCCGACGCGCTGAAGACCATCCCCGTCATTGGAACGATCATATCTGCATTTGTGACGCCGGTGCTCGCCGCTGGAGCGACCTACGCCATAGGCAGGGTCTTCATCCAGCACTTTTCCTCGGGTGGAACTCTGCTTGACTTCAATCCGCCGGACTATCGTCAGTTCCTCAAAGGCCAGAAGGAGATGTGGGTTAAGCGATCGGCTTCCGGGAGCACTTCACATGCCGGCTCTGAGCACGCTGACACGTCTTCGGGAGCGACGGCGACCAGTTCTTGATTTGCATCGTCGCGTGCCAGCCAATGAGGGGCAGTTTCCCCACTGAAGCGCGATAGCTGCGGACCGGCGAGACCCAGCCCCATGATTGAGGCTATCATCTACATTGGTTTTTGCGTTCTTACGGGACTCTGCGGCAGTCAGCGCCGCATGGGGTTTCTCGGGACGTTCTTGATTGCACTCGTCACCACGCCGCTCATCGTGTTACCGGTCCTGCTCTTGACCGGCCCATCAAGCCGCGTCGAATGGCATCGCCGCGAAGGGCGAGCCTGACGGTGGGGCGGGGTTCACGCTATCTCGATGATCTATATTCGCCGCCGCGCCGGCTTCGCATGAACGACGGCCGTTTCGTCAAGCAGCGTTCGCTGGAGAACGGCCAATGGTAAAGTATCCCTGGTCTGGGGGGGAACATCCACCGCGACCGCCGAGGCGCGGATGGTGGGGTTATCTTGAACGGCACCTGCCCGGCGTTTCTGTCGCCGTGATGGTGGTGCTGCTGATCGGCTTTGTACTCTACCCCTATATGCTGATTACGGTTCCGAGCGGGCAGGTTGGCGTGCTTTGGAAACGCTTCTCCGGTCCGGGCATTCACTGCTGGTGCATCCTTCCCAGCGGTACAGTGCTAGATCCCAGCGAGATTAGAAATGAAGGTCTGACCATTATTTGGCCTTGGGACAAGCTGTTCCTATACGATTTGAGGTTGCAGGCCTCGACCCAGAAATTCAATGCCATCTCTTTGGATGGAGTGAGCGTGACCGCCGAGATCACTATCCGTTATCAACTGATCCACGACTCGGTCCCCGGTCTTGCACGAATTTATCGGTCCTGGATACTTGCAAACCGTCCTCACTCCAGAGATTGCCAGCGTGACACGTGCTGTCATCTCCAAATATACGGCCGAAGATGTCTACAGCATAAAGCGCCAGCAAATTCAGGACGAGATCCTCAAGCAAGCGGTTACCGAACTCAAGTTCCATGCCGATAGTTTGTTCCAAGCCCAGGCAAGCAGTCAGGGAAACCTGGCAAAATACGGGACATCGCTGCAAAACTCGATCCAAATACTTGATACGCTTGTGCTTAGCATCGAGTTGCCCTCCGCAATAGTCGAGGCGATCAATAAAAAGGTGCAGCAGTTTTACAAGGTGGGGGAGTACAAGTACCGCGTCCAAAGCGAAGTAGAGGAGTCAAAGCGAAAGCAGATTGAGGCCGATGGCATCGCCGCCTTCCAGCGCACGGTCAGTCAAGGCATTTCGGATTCTGTATCTTCGTTGGCAAGGCATTCAGGCCACGCTTGCGCTGGCGCAGTCGTCGAATACGAAAATCATCATCATCGGCAGCGGTAAGGGCGGGTTGCCGATTATCCTCGGCAACTTGGATTTCACTCCATCGCCAAATCAGACCCCGAATACAACCGGCGGCAATACGCCATCGACCGACAAGACCGACAAAAACAACAAGGACGACAAGAACGAAAAGAATAACAAGGACAACAAGACGGACAACGGCAAGACGGACACCAAGCCTAGTGCATCGCTCGACCTGACGGACCTTAAGTCCATCATTTCCCGACTCGCCGACACCTTGGGCACAAACTCGGATAAGAGTACGACGACGGATAAAAATACGACAACGGATAAAAATTCGAAGTAGCGGCCACAAAGCGGTATCGTAGAGGCCTCAATCAAAACCGTTTTTCCACCGTCATTCATCGCCGGCGCGTAGGAATGCCACGGCCAGTAAGTGGCTGGAAACGCCAAAGCGCAATTCAACGCTTCGGCCGTAACGCACCACGGCCCGGCGAAGAGGAAAGTTGATCTCTACATCGTGATGGTCGAGAAATGTTTGATCGAGTGGATAGACCGCCTTGTAAACGGCTTCTTTTGCAGCAAATAGCAATCGGCCTTGGCAGGGATCTTCGCCGATTTCTACCCGTTCCTTCGGCGTCGCCACCAAGTCCAGCAGGTCCGGCGGCAAAGCTTCCGCGGGCTCGATATCGATGCCCAGTGCGCTGAACTCGCGACGCATTGCGATCGCCGCGACCGCAACACGGGAATTGTGGCTTATCGAACCGACAATGCCACGTGGCCAGATTGGCGCTCCGGAACTGGCTTTCGGCAATGCACACTCCCCCAGCCCGGCTTGCGCCAGGAGCCGACGTGCAACAATTCGCGCGGCGCCACTGGCGCGGCGCACCGCCGTCACGCTCCTAGCGAACGCGACGGCCTCCTCCGGCATTAGCGCGTGTTCGTCACCCGGTAGGATGACTTGATATCCGATCTTGATGCCCGGCAAGGACAGCGCGTCGATCGCGGTCTGCAGAGTGGAATTGCCGGTCAAGGTTTCAACTTTCGGCAGTTCGCGAAGGGCGAAAGGCAAGTGGAGAACGATAACCCGCTACCCTTCTCAAATCATTGAATAAATATGCTTGAAGACTTTGTGGCAATGGCGCGACGGAGTAAGTCAAGTTACTTTCCTCATTGCGTTCCGGCCCACAAATCGGCGATCATCCAAAGAGGCAAGCGTCGCGCACGTACGAAAGGAACTGCAAAGTGGCCGAAACGATGGAAGCAGCCCGTACCGCTCAACCGATGCAACGACCATCGGGTTTTCCGGCAAGACTAGGGAGCAAGGCTCAATGGGGCGCCCTAGTGGTCGTCGTGGTGATCGTCGGGTTCGGTTGTTACTTTCTCGGCTGGAACTCGGCTCGCAACGATATTACTAATTTGAAAGAGCAAGTGGGAAAACTCCAAGGGGATAATCAAAAGCTAACTCAGACGAACGATGATCAGACGAAGCAGATCACAAACCTGCAATCTCAATTGAAGACGGCTCAGAGCCGGCTGGATGATGTTTTTCTCGCGTATAGGACCATTGATTTAAGCGCCAACGAGTTGACACCCATTTCGACCGGTCATTTCTCCATTGGCTTGATCGGTCCTCCATCGACCGACAAGATTAACATCAACATCAACGGTAAACAGCAATCGGCGGCGGTAGGTGACACCATTGACGTCGGCACGATAGCGGCGAGCTGTCGGGTGACCATCAAGTCGTTTGATATGTTCAAGGTGTCGGTCACTACAAATTGCGTACCAGCGAATCCTTAGCATGCGATCCGGGCACGCCCCGACGAGCTTCGCAATCAATCGGGACCAAAAATTCCAGAGCCCGTAGGATGGTGTAGTCGCCTCACCCAGCGCTCGCGGCGCCGGCCGGCGGCATGGCCGCGCTTTCGAAGCGCTCAACGAAGACCGAACCGATCCTGCCGGTCAATGCAGCGGCCGTGAGCGAGGCAACGGCGACGCCTACGAATCCGACGCCTGGAACTGCCAAGGCCAGCGTTGACGCGGTTACGGCGCCTAGCCCGGTGGGCACAACGCCCCCCATGAGCCCCGCGATGATGGACCGCGCCAAGTCGCGCTCGAACGGCACTCCATAAAGATTACTGAGAGTTTTCACCATCTGCATATTGACGGCCGTCACGCCGGCGACATTCACAATCGGCAGTGGGGAAAGACCTCCCAAAGCCGCATAGAGCTTATACCGCTCCACGACATTTTGCGCCACCGCCCGCCGTCGCGCCGCCTGCGGCTCAACATGGATCGTCGACGGAAGGAGCAACTCTCCTTCGAGCGGCGGCGGTGAAACTACCGGCGCGGATCCTGCCTCAGCCGTATCCTGCGGCGCAGCGGGTTGCGGTGGAGAAACTGCTTCATCCAGGGGTGGCTTCGGCGCCCTTCGCCCGGCGGGCTTCCTGCGTGGCTCGCTCGTCGCGGCGTCTGCCTTGACCTCCCGCGGTTTTTCGCTCGCTCGCGTAATAACCTTGGGAAGCCGCTTGCGGGTCATGCGGCCGCCCGTTTGGTTCCAAGCACGAAGTCGACCTCGTCGGCGACGGCAGCGATTTCCTGAGCGGCAGGCCCACGGCGATCAATCAGACTCGGCGTAGCGCCCCACAAACTGGCCTCCGGATAGGTAACCCGATTCGTCATCTCGCTGCGCAGGACCGGCAGGCCGGCTTCTGCCAGTTCAGAACGGATGTGCCTTGCGATAACAGAATCTCGGGTTGTCTGAGTCAAGAGACAGCGGAAGAGCGGCCGCCGGCCATCGGCACGATCCTTGAGCATACCGAGCATGTCGAGCATGCGGTCGATGTCGAATGGCGACGCTTTGACCGGCACGAGAACGAAGTCCGCCGCCGCCAGACAATCGAGGGCCGTTTGCGAGCGAAATCCGGGCGTGTCGATGATCACCGGGCCGCTGCTGTGGCTCAGGCGCCGCGCCGTCGCCGAGGCGTCCGCTGTCGCGTCCTCCACAACGGCAACGCCGCCGAGCGCACGTTCGCGCGCGGCTATGCGCATGATCGAGCGTTGCGGATCAGCGTCGATAAGAGTTGGGTGCCGGCCGCCAAGATGCCAGTAGACCGCGAGGCAGCTGGCGACCGTGCTCTTGCCGCTACCGCCCTTCATCGTGGCTACCGTAATGATAGTGCTTGTCATCTCCACGCCCTCCTGCATGCGCTCGCGCGAAGTGATTCGGCGTCAATATCCTACCGGATTCCGGCGGAGCTGACCATTTGCGTGCCGGATCGAAAGAGGTCCGGTTGCGCTTGATGCGTTCGCAAAACCCGGTGACAAGAACGCGGGTCGCGTGGCGGAACCGGAAGCCGTGCAACTCGTTGGCTCCGGACCACTGGGGCGGGATGAGTTCAGCGCGTTTGCCGTGCGTCGACTGTCCATTTTGAACGAGCTTGACCGGTCACAATTTGCGATGCTGCCGCGCTATCTGGCGCGAATCCGACGGGGGCCGGCTGTATGTCATCACCTGGGATCGATTTGGTTCACGTCTGGAGTTGTTGCCACGCTTGTGGCGCCGCGCCCATCGTCGGCACGCGCTTTGAATGCCGAACGTGCCCGACAGGCCCGGACAATGATCTTTGCCAGGCCTGTTACCGTCTGTTGGAGCTGGGCCAAATAAAACATCCCCCGCCCGAAGCCCGCGAGGCACCGCCCGGTCGTCATATATTTCGCGCATTCGAAGGAGTTCCACGCGAACAAGTTGCGCATTGGCTGGCCGTGCCGTGCCCCACGGCGAGCGCGCCCGCCGTGCCCGACCGCTTCGTGGTCCGACCTGAGTTTCGCAGCGGGCGCGAATTGTTCTTCGGCAGCTATGCCTTTGTCGTTATTGCCGAAGATGGGGGAAGTCCGCTGCTGCTCACGGCGCTGCACATTTTGGACGAACTCGCCGGGTTCCGGGGTATTGATTGTTCTGACAATAATGCGGGTTACACTGGTCGCGAATTGCCTGCTCACGTCACGAGCGTGCAGCTTTACGATCCGTATGCGCGAAATTGGATGTTGGCCGAACTGGGGACTGCCGGCGGCATGCTGCTGCTGCCCGATGCACGTATTGGCGCCATTGAGCCTCACTCACAGCGTGACATTGCGGCTTTCCGCGCGGCTCCGGCTTCTCCATTCTTGCCCTTACCACTTGCCAGGTCGAATCCGGTCGTCGGTGAACCGATTTGGCTAGCCGTTAATCACGGGCTCGATGCCCGGGAGCGAACGATTCAGGCCGTGGTCGTCGAGATCACCAGCGAGACGTTCGTTTTTCGCTTCGCTGCGCCGGCAGAGCTGCCTCGCTATACCAGCGGCGCACCGCTCCTTAATCGGCTTGGCGAGGTGGTGGGCGTTAACGGCGGCATGGGAACGCTCGACCGCCACAAGCTCGGGCACGGCGTTCACGTTATAAGCGTGCGCCGCCATCTTGGATGGAAGTGATCCTGGTTTCATCGGGAGCCTACAGAAGGAGGGCGCCTGTTCACTGGCCAACATTCGCGGAATTGCCAGACGCCAACATGCCGGTATCCGATCAGAACAGGGTTGCGTCGCGATGGCCGTAGCGTCCGCGTTCGCGCGCGGTGTCCATCAGCAAGCCGACTTCCTTGACAGTCAGATATTCGCGTTGCCGGCGCTTACTGAACGGCGCAAGCCGCGGCGGTACTGTCCCGTTTACGATGTTTGGCCAGCCGCGCCGATGGTCGCTTTTAACTCGGGTTTTCCTTGAGGGCGGACGCATGACTGTCCCGAAAAGAGTCCAAAGCGGGACAGTTCAAGTCTACCATGTTTCACGCCCGCGCTGGGCATTCCACCATTCCCCAGCCACGTCCGCTATGCCCCCGATCACTAGTCGACCGTTAAGAAACCGAATTGAGCGCCGTGGGGATGGCGAAGAGGCGGCCGAGCGCTATCAGTAGTAGGCGCAAAAGCATCCTCAGCCAGGCGAGGACGCGGCGGAGATTGTGTCCGACGGCGCTGAGGATGGCATTGGCGGCGTCGCCGGCAGCGCCCTTGAGATAGCAGCGGCCGAGATGGCCGTCGGTCTTCATGTGACCGATTGCAGCCTCGATGGCGGAGCGGCGCCGTAGTTCGCGTTTGATGCTGCCGAACACGCCGCGCTTTTGGCCGGAGATGAAGACGCGGCACGGGCCCTCGGTTTTGTGGCCGCGATAGCCCTTGTCCACATAGGCGCGCTCGATTGAGCAGCCGGTGAGCTGTTCGGTGGCGGCGATCACGGCGCCGAGCGTGTGGCCGTCGTACGGATTGCCGGGCAGCGCTGTGGCGTGCAGCACGAACACTCCGCCGGGGGCGCGGGCATTGGTGGTGGTGATCGAGGCTTTGACGCCGAATTCATAGGGCGCTGCGGCCTTGCCCTTGCCGATGCACTCGACCTCGGGCGCATGGAAGGAATAAAGCTTCCATCCGCGTTGGCGCTGCTGCTGCGAGCGGATTTGCCTGGCGCGCGCCAGCGGCCATTGGAACACCGCTTCAAACTGCGGCTGGCCGGCGATGTTGCGGCCGATGTCGCGGATGATACGGCCGAGCCGTGCGCGCAGGAAGCGCAATTGCCGCTGCTGGCGCTTGAACTGTTTGGCATGGGCATAACGGCCCGCCATCATGGCGGCGCGTTTGGCGAGCCGCAGATACGACTGCCGCAGCCGCACGCCGTGCTTTGTGGCCAGCCGATTGAGGCCCGTGATCGCCGCATGCAGCAGCTTGGCGTCGGTCGGAAAAGTGATGGCCTTGGGCTGCACGGTGGTGTCGACCGTGACCCGCGCCAAGTCCTTGGTGCGCAAGGCGCCGGTTTGGTGCGCGATTCTCAAGCTCTCGGCCAACAGCAGTTCCAGCTTATCGCCGAGCCGGACACGCCAATGACTCAGGTCGGAGCGCTCGTGCGGGAAGGTGTGCTGGAAGAACTCTTCGCCGGTGAAGTACTGGAAATAGGGGTCATAGATCCAACGCTCGCACACCTGTTCGTCCGACAGCGCGAAGATGTGCTTGAGCAGAAACAGCCCGATCACGAACCGGCTCGCGATTCCAGGTCGGCCCTTGTCGCTGTAGAGCGGCGCGATCTGCTCATCGAGCCAGCGCCAATCGACCTTGCCGGCGAGCTGCACCAGCTCGTGCCTCATGTTGATGATCTGATCGAGCCGCGCCCGGAACAGATCGCCTTCGCCCGTCGTCTGCGGATTCTTTGGTCGCATCGCTCCCTCCGATGCGACGACGAAATCACGACTCGCGATTCGCGGGAATCCCAAAAATGAAATTGCAAGCTTCCGGGGCTTCGCACCCCGAAACCTTGCGATCTCCAAACCAGCTTCGGAGCCGGAAATCGACTCGCGATCAGCCGCTTAGGCCTTGTTCACAGACGACTTACTACCAAACTGGTGCACCGCAATATCGGTCGCGAGGGGCCACAAACAGACCTCCCCGGGCTTGTCAGCTCACGGGCTGCGCCTCGGGGAATTTCCAGCTGCCATTCAGGATTACAGCCCGTGGGCGATAGAGCCGCACCGTGTAGTTCCAACCGGGCATGGTGGGCAGGCAGTTCGGAATTTTACCATCACACCCGCCGAACTGGATGGCGATCGCGCCGTCTTCCATCTTTTTCGCCGTTAGATTGTTGAGCGTGTAGGCGTCATACGGGTTCTTCTGATAGTAGCCCTTGGCGTCATAAACGCTGACTGACCAAAAGGCGTCAACCGGCACTTTCTTGACGTTCAACTTGTAGATCGTCGTGCCATCATTCCTGGGCGGGGTGATGTTGAGGTAGATGGCGTCCTTGTCCGGATTGCCGCCCCAAGCCGCTGCGGTTCCGACCAAGTGTCGAACCGGATCGACCTGACGTCTGGTACCGAAGGCCTTCCTGAAGTCGGGCATCGTGGTGGCGAGGACCAAAAGCGCATCGCGCACCTTTTTCTGACTCGGCTGATCCCAACTGGGCACCTGGAACTTTCCCGTATCTTTCTGAGCGACTTTGATTGCGTCCTGCAACACATGGACCCGTTCGACGTCCTTCGGGTCCGCCGGATTTACCAGCGTACGGACGGCGACGACCATATAGCGTGTACCAACTTTCTCTCGTGTGAACGTGTGCGGGCCCGCGTCATAGGACACGGCGGGGACATAGTGGTCTTCGTTGATGATCATGAGCGACATGAATCGCTTGCCCGCGTCAGGCATTGTGATCGTCACCGGTCCGGCGTCGAGGTCAAACACCGCCGATGAGTAAAGCGTGTCGCGGTTAAGCCGGATGACGGTTTGATTGTCAATTGATGCCGGTTCGCGGCGATGAATGAACTTTCCAAAGGCGCCGTCCTTAACCATATTGCCGAAGTACAAGTCGGATTCGGCGCGGATGAAATTATCGACGGTGACCGAGACGGTGTCTGTTGTGGATTGTTGCGCCGACGCGGTTGTTGCCGTCACGGCGAACGTAACGGCAGCAAAAAACGCGATCTGTGTTTTCATGGCTCAGCTCACTTAGTTGATCTTCTCGATGTCCGGTAGCACCCACTTTTTGTCGAAGAACGGCTTCTCCGGGCCGTAGAGACGGAACAAGACTTCAAAGCGGCCGTTCGCATCGGTCGGCACCCAGTTCATCTCTTTCCCGTTCGGCGCTTTCGGGCCGAAAAACACATCCACCGAGCCGTCGGCGTTCCTCTGCAGCTTCGGCGTATTGGAGGAGCGGCTCGACCAGGGCTCACCGCGGATCAAGGCGTGCGTGGCGCGGTCATAGACGGTTGCCGACCAGTAAGGCTTCACCGGCGCATTGGCCGGCACGTTGAGCCGATAGGTGCCGTTGCCGTCGAGCGGTTTGCGGTCCTTGTCCCTGATGGTCATCAGGTAGTGCGCCGGTGAGGAGGGCCTGGTCGAGACTGATGCTCGCCTCATCCTGGTCGACGACATATTGCTGGTCTTCGGCCTGTTGACGCGGGGCTGAGTTCTTTTGCACTAGCTGCTGATAGCGTGACAGATTGGTTTGGTCTTTGGCCAGAAGCGCCCGATCGCGTGCGAGCTGGGCAGAATATTGGTCGACTGCAGCCTTAAAGGGGACCGGATCGATCTTGAATAGTACGTCACCGGCCTTAAGCGGTGCATTCGGCTGAACCGGCACATCGATGACTTCGCCGGAAACGTTGGGCACGATCGGCACCGAATTGCGCACGACGATCGCCGATCCCTGCGGTGCGCCCCAGCCCATCGGGATGAACAAGCCGAACATCAGGAGGAGGAGCACAAGGAATGGCGAGCACTTCCAGAATAGGGTGATGCGGACGATCCTCAGCTTCACCAGGAGAAAGAGGATGACGAGATAGACGTTGAGAATGGCGACGATCATTGCGGCGCCCCCGTCCGGCGCGGCGCCGGCACGTCGACATAGGCCCAGATCAACGCGATCGGCCACAGCGCAAAGCCGCAGATCAATGTTACCCAGCCCGCCACGGCGACGGCTTGCGCCCACGGATGATTGCGGCTTTTGGCGATGTAACCGGGAAGCAAACCGGCGATGAAGAACATCGCCAAGGCGCTAGCCGCCAGAATGATGAGCACGATCCAGGCGAAGATATCGATCATGAAAAACCATCCCGAAGATTTCGCCATGACGCCTATTGAGCGCGTCGGGTGAGTACCGGGGTGCCCGCATGGTTATGAAGACAACAAAGCCCGAAGGCGTGCGCCGACTGAACGGCGCACGCTGTTCGGCAGCAGCGGCGGCGAAGTCAGTCGCCTTGCGCCGGATGCTGCAATTGCTCCATGGCTGCTGCAATTGCTCCATGGCCTGGTCGAGGTTGAAGCTCTGTGGCTTCTGTCCCGGCGGAAGATCCTTGAACGAAGCCACCAACTCCTCAACGATCGCTTGAGCCTCGATCAGCAGATACAATTTATGCAGTGACCACGCGCGCTGTCCGCAACTGCAACGTCGCCCGTAAGCTGCTCGCGCCGAAACGAGTTTCACCCTCACGGCCGTCGCGCCAAGCTTCGTTCAAAAACACGAACCGTTTATTGCGAAAATCGAGAATTATCTCTGCATTTCTTTGGTGCGACGATCGAGGCCAGAAATTCTCCGGCCGCATTAGGCGGCTCGCGCGCCCACAAGTTTTCGTCGTAAAGACTGTCAGCCGTGTGTGACACAGAGCGTCACGAACTCGTGATGGAACATTGCGCGCGACATCTAAGACCATGATCGGTTGGCGCTGGTAACCACTCATCGCCAACTTCAATAAATTCTAACTCTTATGCCACCGATGTTGCCGGCAAGTCACGGTGGGCCAAATTCGCATAGGCCTACAGCGCTTGGCGGCGGCGCGAATGGTTGAGCGTCGCCAACTCAATTAAGCTTGTGTGACGACGTTCGGCTTAAGGGAGAGAGCGAGCGAAAAATTACGGGGGGCCATTATGCGATCGCACCGCCGTGCCGCGCGCTGCATCGCCGTTGAATTGTCTCGGCGATTATCCGGTCGAATGCGACTTGCACCGCTCCTTGTTGCCGTCTCGCTCGCCGTGGCAGCCAGCACAGCCGCGCCAACTGTTTCCTTGGCCGACGAAAACGGCGTGAGCTTCTGGGTGCCGGGTTTCTTCGGCAGTCTGGCGGCGACGCCGCAGCAGCCCGGATGGTCGCTCGGGACGATCTACTATCAGACTGACGTATCGGCGAGCGGCAGTGCCGCCCTGTCCAAGGAAATCACGATCGGGCAGTTCAATCCGACCGTCAATGCCAACATCAATGCCAACGTCAGCGGCAGGGGCGACATCGGGTTCGTCATTCCGACCTACGGGTTCGCAACGCCGGTTTTCGGCGGGCAGGCATCCGCCAGCATCGCCGGCGCCTACGGCCGTAATGATACCGCGCTGAACGGCACCGTAGCCGTGCTCAGTCCTATCCCCTTCACCAGGTCGATCGCTCTTGAGCAGGCCACGACCGGATTTACCGATCTGATCCCGCAGTTCGCGGTGCGCTGGAATTCCGGCGTCAACAATTATATGACCTACATCACCGGCGACATTCCAATCGGACTGTATAATTCAAACAACCTTGCCAATATGGGCCTCGGCCACGGCGCCATCGACGGCGGTGTCGGCTACACCTATTTCGATCCGAAGGCGGGTAACGAGTTCTCGGCAACGGTTGGCTTCACCGGGAATTTTCAGAATCCATCGACCGGATACACCAACGGTATCGACGGGCATCTCGATTGGGGCGCCTCGAAATTCCTGACCAAACAGCTTCAGGTCGGCCTGGTCGGCTACATTTACGATCAGCTCACGCCCGACAGCGGCTGCGCCCCGATCCTGTGCCCGTTCGAGTCGCGCGTGCTCGGCATCGGCCCGCAAGTCGGCTATCTGTTTCCGGTCGGCGACATGCAGGGCTATGTCAATCTGAAGGGCTACGAGGAATTCGATAATGCCGACCGGCCGGATGGCTGGAACGTCTGGCTGACGTTCTCGATTTCACCGAAGGCGCCGGAAGCTGCTTCGCCGCCGATCGTGACCAAGTAGCCGCGCTGAGGCCAGAATTTCCGCGTAACAATTTCATCACGTCACCACCATAGGTCATTGTTACATTCGCGGACCGATACCTGTGCTGCGATGCACATTCCACTTCCGAGTTGGGTCATCCGCGTCGGTTTGGCAGCCGGCTGTTGCTCCGATTGCTACCGAAATCCCCGGCGAAGCGCCCTCCGCTGGAACGATCTTGCACGCCTCAATTCTCCGTGAATATATGCAGAACAAAAAGTGGTACCCAAAACGTACCCAGAAAACGCTAAGTCATTGATTTGCCGGGTTAGCTCAGCGGTAGAGCAGCGGTTTTGTAAAAATTTCCGGCCTTTCACCGCCGTGCGCCATTGCGCTCCATTTCCATAATGATTTCAAAGACTTGCCGCAACTAGCTTCGCTATACTGCTCCGTCAAAAGCCGCCTCTATCCGCACGATTGCGGAGCAAAAACGGAGCAAAATTCTATGCCGCAAGTCCATTTCACCGACATCGTCGTGTCGCGGCTCAAGGAACGCGGCACGTATCCGGTCGGCTTCAATCCCGCGACGAGGATAGCGCCCGAGCGTCGCGCGCTGGCCGCCTCCGGCATCGTCGCCGCGTTCAAGCACCTGTGGTCCGACAGCTGGGGGCCGCGCCTGGAGCACTTCCTTTTCCACGGCGTCGCTGCGCTCATCTCGCGCAAGCACGCGACCTTGATCGATCTTGCGCGCCTCTACACCGACGATCGCTTCCGCGAGCGTGTCGTCGGCCGCGTGACCGATCCGGAGACGTTGCGCTTCTGGCAGGAGGAGTTTCCGAGCTACACCAAATCGCTGCGCTCCGAAGCGGTCGCGCCGGTCCTCAACAAGGTCGGACAGATCGCCGCTTCGCCTCAGCTGCGGCTCATCCTCGGGCAAGTTGCACCTAAGCTCGATCTCTCCTTCACCATGAACAGCCGGCGCATCCTCATTGCCAACCTCGCCAAGGGGCGAATAGGGGAGCAGGCGGCGAACCTGCTCGGCTCACTCCTTGTCTCGCACTTGCAGCTCACCGCAATGGAACGAGCAGCCCTCCCGCCGGACCAGCGCGTCCCATTCTTCGTCCACGTTGACGAATTCCAAACCTTCAGCTCGGAAGCGCGTAAATTCGCACTCCACTTCGCGCTCGCCAATCAATACACCGATCAGCTATCGAATGCCGTCCGCTCCGCCGTGATCGGCAACGCCGGTACGCTCATCGTCTTCCGCGTCGGCAGCCGCGACGCCGAACTGCTCGCGCCGGAGTTTCGCCCGATGGACCCGGCCGCCCTCGCCGACCAGGAGCCCTTCACCGCGTGGCTTCGTCGCGGCCTCGGCCGCGACCGCATCTTCGCCGAACCGAAACTCTATCAGCCGCGCGGCGCCGGCGCGCTGATCCGCGAGCAAAGCCGCCAGCGCTTCGGCCGTCACCGTGCCGCGATCGCGCGGCAGCGTCAACTTCCATTGTAAGCAGAACTCGCCACGGAAGAATTCAAAAAAGTCACGCGCCACAGCCGCATGCGCCAACGCCCTGATGGCTCGACTATCTTGGGAAATCGTTAGATCGCAGCACCACGGGGCGGTCCGCCTGAGCCTGTTCCTCGAAATACTTACGTGATGCTCGCTGTTCAATTGCTTCCCGCAATCGCTCAAACTGACCGACGCGCTCTTCCGACTTCACGTCACGCCCGCCGTCCAGACCGTCCATCGCGGCGGTGCTGATCGCGCAAATAATCAGCTTGTCTTGATTGAACATCGTGAACTCAACGACCATTCGATTGAAGTCGTAGCCCCGCACCTCACCCTGCTCTAGCGGCATCGCAAATTCTCCATGCGGGGCGATTTCATTGTGCCACGCGCTGCTTTCTCATTCCCAAAAAAAACGAAGCCTCCATTCGTATAAATCTATCCAGCGTCCGCATTTCGATACGTCCCGAGCAGCCTATCCCAGAAAAAATGGATTACTGCAAAATTGCTGTCAGCGTGCCGGTGATGAATAAAGTGCAGCTCCTGCTTGCGCTTGAACCACGCAAACTGCTGAAGCCTCGATCTCTCCGAGTGGTATTCCTTGTCGAAAAAGGTGTGGGCGTAGAACGACGCTGCACTTGCGACTACGATCACAGCGAAAAAGCTTAGCGGCAATAAGAAATAAGCGCACCCTACAACGAGAAGAAGGGGAATGAAGAAGTATGGCGTCGTGTTGCCCTCGTCACCGAGGTAGGTCCCGGAGACAAGATGATCCTCCGAATAGTGGGTGTGATGAAAATCGAGGTGATTGCGGTAAATCTTGCCGCCCATTGGATGGTGGGCCACCTTATAATGTATCAACGTCTGCCCAAATGACATGACCAAATGCGTAGCGACGGCCGTCACGAGAAATAGCGAAAGCTTGAGAACGAGCGGTGATACGGTCTGGAGCATGAGCGCTTTCTCTGGCTCAAGGAACGAATTTAGCACTGTGGCTTCGCTCCTGACAGATTGATTAATTACGGTTCTTACCACTGGGTTGACCCCAACAGAGCCTTACAATGGAATAAATACTACACAAATGAGCGCATGAGGTCGCTGATCTCGGCGCGGTTGAACCGGCAGCTCGGGCGCTCCGCGTATAGCCGCCCATCTTTAGGCTGATGGCTACGGGGCCGAATCATGACGCGGCGCGGGCTCGGCGCCGGTCAGGAGAGACTTATGGCAAGCAATATCAAGGCGCCCCCTCTAAGCACCATGCGAGCAGCGCCGGAGACTCGGGACACGCCACTTCCACTACCCGACCATCCCAATGCAGCCGTCAAGGAGCTGATCCGCGGCGCAAGGAAGCACGGCTACGTCACCCACGACCAGATCAACGTGTTGCTATCCTCGGAGGAGGGCAAGTCCGAGCAGATCGAGGATATCCTAGCGAAGTTTGGCGAGATGGGCGTCAACGTGGTCGAGACCAAGGAGGACGAGCTTGAGGAAGAGGTGGCGACCCGCGAGGAGCCCGAGGAGGAAGGTGAGGGCGAAAACGAGCTAGTCGAAGTCCAGCAACGGCCGGTTCCGGCCAAGTCCGGGGCCAAGGAACCCGCCGACCGCACGGACGACCCCGTGCGCATGTATCTCCGCGAAATGGGATCGATGGAGCTCCTTTCGCGCGAGGGCGAGATCGCCATCGCCAAGCGTATCGAGGCCGGCCGCGAGGCCATGATCGCGGGACTCTGCGAGAGCCCGCTCACCTTCCAAGCCATCATCATCTGGCGGGACGAACTCAACGAGGGCAAGGTCTTGCTGCGCGACATCATTGACCTCGACGCAACCTATGCCGGCCCTGACGCCAAGGCCATACCAGCGCCGGTGATCGGTCCAGTTGGCCAGTTAATCGTGGGCATCGCGGTCCCGGACCAATCCGGGCACCCATTGCAGACGCAGACGCCAGGTACTGCGCCAGCGACTGCTACTCCGATCAAGCCGGCCGGCGTACCCACCGATGGCGAGGAGACGGCAGATGCAGGGGCGATCAGCGAGAGCAACCACGACGACGACGATATGGAGAATTGGCTCTCGGTCGCCGCAATCGAGGCGGAGCTCAAGCCCAAGGTGATCGAAATCTTCGATACCGTCGCCGGCGCCTACAAGCGGCTGCGCCGGCTGCAGGACCAGGACATCCAGTTTAAGCTCAAAAGACTGTCGCTTTCGCCCGCGCAGGAACGCAAGTACAAGAAGCTGAAGAACGAGATCATCGGCGAGGTGAAATCGCTACGACTAAATCAAGCGCGGATCGACGCACTGGTCGAACAGCTCTACGAGATCAATAAGCGTCTCGTCAGCCACGAGGGCCGCCTGATGCGGCTCGCCGAGAGCCATGGCGTCGCGCGCGAGGACTTCCTCAGGAACTATTTGGGCTCCGAGCTCGACCCGCTCTGGCTCAACCGCGTGTCGAAGCTTTCGGCCGAGGGCTGGAAAAGCTTGGTCGCCAAGGACAAGGACACGATCAAGCAGCACCGCCACGAGATACATGCACTCGCGGGCGAAACCGGGCTCGAAATCGGTGAGTTCCGCAAGATCGTTCATATGGTGCAGAAGGGCGAGCGCGAGGCGCGCCAGGCGAAGAAGGAAATGGTGGAGGCGAACCTGCGCCTCGTCATCTCCATCGCCAAGAAATACACCAACCGCGGCCTGCAGTTTCTCGACCTGATCCAGGAAGGCAACATCGGCCTGATGAAGGCGGTCGACAAGTTTGAGTACCGGCGCGGCTACAAGTTCTCGACCTACGCCACCTGGTGGATCCGGCAGGCGGTCAGCCGCTCGCTTTCCGATCAGTCGCGCACCATCCGCGTCCCCGTGCATATGATCGAGACCATCAACAAGATCGTGCGCACCCGGCGGCAGATGCTCAACGAAATCGGTCGCGAGCCGACGCCGGAGGAGATCGCCGAAAAACTCGGCATGCCGCTCGAAAAGGTACGCAAGACCCTGAAGATCGCCAAGGAGCCACTCTCGCTCGAAACGCCGATCGGCGAGGAGGGGGACTCCCACCTCGGCGACTTGATCGAGGACACGAACGCTATCCTGCCGATCGACGCTGCCATCCAGTCGAACCTGCGCGAGACCACGACGCGCGTATTGGCGTCACTGACGGCGCGCGAGGAGCGCATTGTACGCATGCGCTTCGGCCTCGGCATGAACAGCGACCACACGCTGGAGGAAGTCGGCCAGCAGTTCTCGGTGACGCGCGAGCGAATTCGACAGATCGAGGCCAAAGCACTGCGGAAGCTCAAGCATCCGAGCCGATCGAGGGAGCTCAGGAGTTTCCTTGAATAACTCAAGATCGCTCAAGTCCGGGCAGAGCTCGCCCCGCCTGTTGGCGCGCAAGGACTCAAATTGCACACACGTCGTCGAATCTGATCATCGATTCGAATCGATTGTCGCATCTGTCACACATCCAAAAGTGACGAATAGCCTTGCTGCGGCATTCTGTATATTCCGGCGCCATCATCAGTTCGCCGCATCTTGGGCAGGATGGCCGGCCAAAGTACCGTTCGTGAAGGTAACGCATGCGCATGGGGATCTGAAGCGTCATAGCGACTCCCTCCGCTGTTGGGAACCTGACCTCTTTACGTTACGCTGTCGGAATTGAGACCCCATACGCTCCTTTTTTGTCATCCTCGGGGCGGCCGCTTGAAAATACAGTGAAAAGTTCCCGGTGCATTCTTATTGAATTGTGGGTACCGTCCCAATTCCGAGCCTTCTGTCCTAATTTAATTTTCGGAATGTCCTAATTTGTCGGAACTTTCCCGGCTGTTGTGAGTTCCAAGTCAGTCGGGAAGAGGGCAAGGGGAAGGGATATGTTGCCGGAAGAGTACCGCCGACATGCGGCGGAGTGTCTAGGCATCGCAGAGACCCTCTGCAACGGCCAACAGAGGGCGTCGCTTTTGGCCATGGCGCAGGTATGGCTTGATCTCGCACATCAAGCGGAGAAAAAGCAGCGAAGCCATACTGGTTTATCAAACCCCGGAGCCGCGCCAGCAGGTTGCCCAACAGCAACAACAAATTCAGCCCAAGGCCCTTGATTCTAAGGACGAATAGGCCGCATCAGTTGGCGCCCTCGTCTCGTTTTTCCCGCGCCTGCGCCAGCATTTCCCTCCGCGCCTTTCCAAAAATAAAGCCCCGCAAGGACGCGCGGGGCTTTGGACGGAATGCTGGGGGTCGGGGGGACTGGGAGCATTCCTTCCTGTCGACGAACGCGCCAACCTCGGCTTCGTTCCCGCGACAAAATGGATAGTCCCAAGTTCCATGTGCACCCGCAAACAGGGCGCCGCCGCCAAAAACCACCCAAAGATCGCTGAACCAGCTCGCGCGACCAAAACTCGGACCCGCCGCGCATGCGCGGGCCTTTCTAATTCAATCGAGCCTTCACGATCCAAACGCCGAGTGAAATGCTACCAAGGCGAGCGCAAGCCCGATTGCGCCTGCCAGCACGATAAGTTCCGTTTTCAAACTAGAACTACGCGTCGGCATACCGTTATTGACTACCGTCGAATGCGGTATCGCCATCGGCCATTCTAAGGCCCACTTCAGCCTGCGACGGCCATGAGCATCCCACATCGAACCCTCCCTTGATCCGAATGAGGTTCCGCTTGGTCAGATCTCTAATGAACCCAATTGTGTTCGGGTTTCCGATGTCGCTTCATTGAGCATGCAGTATCGCCCAGTGAGGTTTGGCGTTCAAACACGTCAGCCATTCGAAGCCATCTCTCGGCCATTTTACGCCATACCATCTCGTTCTGTGGGCTGGGCGTGAATTTCGCCATGCACTCGCATTCAGCGGCAAATCTCAGGAATCGCTCGGACGCGTCCATTGGTCGACCTCCGTGCTCCATCGGACACGCGGGGGAACTCCGATCTATCTGAAAGGTTCCGGCCGAAACTGAACAAATTTTATACAGCCACCACAGCCAGCTGTGGACATCCGTTTCGCCCCCGCGCTTAAACTGCCGTTCAATGTTTCAAGGCCCACATGCCGCCCATCGCGCGGAGAGCCACATGACCTTCACTATCGAGTTCTTCCGCATTCGAGAAGGAGACGACGCGCACGCCACCCTCGATCGCATTACGCACAGCGCGTCCGATCTGGAAAGCGCGAAGTAAAAGCCAAGTCACTCTTTGAAACACTGAACCTACCGCAGACCCCCGATGGTTTACGGATCCTGGACCAAGAAGGAAACGAAGTATTCTTTTGGACACCGGGCACAGATGATTGCTAGTGGAAAAACAGCCCGCGCTAACCGCGACAGACGTTCGCGGTCCAACATGCAAGCCCCTGCAATTTTCTCCCCACGCCCGCGATAGCCGCGGGCGTCACGTCACAGCTTTGGGAAATGGTGATATTGTGGATGCGCTGGAAGCTCGGGAAGCGGCACAACGACAAAAAGCCCCGACCGCCGGTCAGGGCTTTGATTGCCACGTGGGGAGGGAGCTTATTTCAGTGCCGAAGAAACAGTCGAGAAGGTAGTATTCAACTGTGTGCCAAGACCCTGAACGACAGCGATAATCGCGACTGCGATACCAGCCGCGATAAGGCCGTACTCGATGGCTGTGGCGCCCAAGTCGTCCTTTACAAATCGCAAAGCAAGTGTGAGCATGCCGGTCCTCCGTGCTGACTACGTGATTGTACTCGGAGAATATTTCAACCCGTTTAAACACTTCGTTTGAACTTTCATCTAAACCTTATAATTACGGCGTTTCAAAAGAGCGCACTACCGCATGTTCCCAACGCGCGAGCGGCGCGTTGACCGCGTCACGCCGCGGTTTCAAATCGAGATCCGGCAACCTCCCAGAGCCCCAACTTCAGGGACCGGAGGAAGACGATGCTTGTGTCGCGTGAGAATCCACCCGCGCAGAATTATGTCTGCACCTTCGCAAGACCCTTGCGCAGATCGTCGCCGTTCATGACCGGGACGATCTCGACTTCTGCATTGAGGTTTAGAAAGAGCGGTTCGACGACCTCGACAATCCGTGACGTGTCAGCCAGATCGAAAAACAGCATGCCGCAGCGCTTGCCGTCCAACGGCGCGAAGTAGGCGGCCTCCGGCTTTAGTTGACTCATCACCAACTCCATCGTTTTGCCGAGCGAGCCGTCCTTGAGCGCCTGGTTACCCCTCTCTACGGGAAGCGTGAATTTCAGCATCATACGCATGGTCTTCTCCAATTTAAGATTGTCCTACGCCAACCGAAGGACGATCAATCCGATCAGCCCGCGCAGGAGCAAGGTGGAGACAGGAACAAATCCGGCTCTCGACGCCGGTAGCCGCCTCGTCGTTGCGACGAGGCAGACTTAAGAGCCGCGGGCATGCCCGACGGCTCTTTTATTTTAGCTCCGCCTTCTACCGAATGACGCTATGCCCCTCAAAGCTGACATTGCTTGCACTGCAATATCCGTCGAAACGGGCCAAACTCAGACATTGGGTGCCGGTTGCGGTCACAGTTCGCAGCCGCGTTTAGTCCGATTAGATCGGTCGTTTGATCAATTCAGCCTCGACCCGGCGCTGCCGCTCCGCCTCGCCATGCAGCCACTTGCGGAAGGCAATGAGTGCGGGATCATCGGCGCGGCTGGGCCGATATTCCAGGTACCAAGCCTCACGTTTTTTGGCGACTATCGCGAATGGTGCGACGAGACGGCCGGCTTGCAGCGCGCCGGCGACATAGAGAGTTTGCGCCACCGCGACCCCGACGCCATCAAACACTGCTTGCATCGCCATGGCGTTGTTGTCGAACAACACTTCGGAGCCCCGATGAATCGGGCCCCGGAGCCCCGCTGCTTCGAACCAGCACGACCAGTCGCCTGACAAGTGGGGCACGACGATCAAAGGCGCCCTACGCAAATCAGATGGATGGCGTAAGCCCGCCGCCAATGCCGGGGTACAGACCGGAATGAGCGCACTTGGAAACAGCTCCTCAGCGACGTAACCCGGCCAGGCGGACACGTCCCGGCGCATTGTACAGGTCCAATCATCACGCACCGGGCGCGTGGCGCCGCCAGTCGCCATACGGACCTCAACCTCCGGATTGCTGCGGTAAAATTCGTTCAAGCGCGGAATGAGCCAATTCACCGCAAGCGTTGGCCCGACGCCGACCGTCAACACCGGACCTGATCGCATGGCGGCGACCTGTTCGGCTAGCCGGGCAATGGAGTCGAATGAATCGGTCAGACCGGCCAGGAAAGCACGACCTTGGGCAGTCAGCTCCAGCGCATTTGCTTGACGCCCAAACAGCGCAAATCCGATTCGCTGCTCCAGAAGGCGCACCATTCGGCTGACCGCCGCTTGCGTGACATTCAGCTCCTTGGCCGCCGCAGTGAAACTATTGTGCCGCCCGGCTGCCTCGAAGGCGCGCAGCCCGTTCAGTGAAGGCAAACGTCGCGCTGGCATCACTTACCCCAAGAATTACTTGGGCTGAGTATGAGCTAAGAACGTTTGCGGCGCAATGTTCGCCAAAGGCATTATCCAATAGCTGCAAGCATGACTTTCGGTCCAGGCACCAAAAGGCATGACGGAGAAAGAGGCGTAGGTAACTTCGAAAAACTAAGGCATCGCTAAGCGTCCTTGGCGGCATCGGGCGGATGTCGCCTTTTGCAAGCCGAGGCCGGCACTCCTCAAGTGAACATCTCTGAGCCTTTCATCCGCCGGCCGGTGGCAACTTCGCTGCTGATGAGTGCAGTGGCACTTGTCGGCATTGCGGCGTTTCGGCTGTTACCAGTCGCGCCATTGCCGCAGGTCGATTTCCCAACGATCCAGGTCACCGCCACGCTGCCGGGCGCCGACGCCGAGACCATGGCTTCGTCGGTTGCGACGCCGCTCGAACGACAGTTCGGCCAGATCGCCGGCGTCACCCAAATGACCTCCTTCAGCACTCTTGGCGCCACGTCGATTACGGTTCAGTTCGATCTAAACCGCAATATCGACCTGGCGGCGCAGGACGTGCAGGCCGCAATCACCGCGGCGAGCAAGACGCTGCCGCAATCCATGACCTCGCCGCCGACCTACAAGAAGCTCAATCCTGCCGATGCGCCGATCCTCATTCTTGCGGCACACTCCACCACAATGCCGCTTATCGCCGTTGACCAATACGCGGACGACTATCTGGCACAGCAAATCTCGCAGGTGCCCGGTGTCGCTCAAGTCGCTATCGGCGGCGAGCAAAGGCCAGCAATCCGCATCCAGGTCGATCCCACCAAGCTCGCCGCGCGCGGATTGACGCTTGAAGACATCCGCGGCGCGCTGGTGAGCGCGACGACCGATGCCCCGAAGGGCTCGCTGACCACGGCTAAAAGAAGCTTCACAATCGACGCCAACGATCAAATCACGGATGCCAACAAGTTCGAAGATGTCATCATCTCTTATCAAAACGGCGCACCGATCAGGGTCCGCGATGTCGGGCGAGCGGTAGCGGCCACGACAGATCGGTTCTCCGCAGCGTTCTACGACAACAAGCCCGCGATCTCGCTCTCGGTTTACAAGCAACCGGGAACCAATGTCATTGAAACGGTCGAACGGATTAAGGCGCTGCTGCCCAAGGTCACCGCCGTCGTACCGCCCGGAGTGAAGATTGACACAGTACTTGACCGCACCACCACGATTCGGGCGTCGGTGGACGATGTCGAGTTCACGCTGCTTCTGACCGTTGTTCTGGTCGTTCTCGTGGTTCTCCTGTTCCTACGCCACATCTGGGCGACCCTCGTCCCGGCATTCACCATCGCGCTCTCGCTTCTGGGCGCGTTCGCGGTGATGTATGCGTTCCGCTTCAGCCTGGACAATCTTTCCCTGATGGCGCTGACGATCGCTATCGGCTTCGTGGTGGACGACGCCATCGTCGAAGTCGAGAACGTTTCCCGCCATATCGAGGGTGGCACGCCGCTGCTGCAGGCCGCGATCGAGGGCTCGGCCCAAATCCGCTTCACGGTGCTCTCGATCAGCGCGTCGCTGATTGCGGTTTTCATTCCCCTCCTGCTCATGGGCGGGATCGTCGGCCGTTTGTTCTTTGAGTTCGCGGTGACCGTGATGGCGGCGGTTGCCGTCTCGGCCTTCGTGTCACTGTCGCTTGCCCCGATGCTGTGCGCCCGCTTCCTTGGCCGCCGATCGCGGCAGCACGGCCGCCTGTACCTGGCGATCCAGTCGGTGTTCGACGCCATGCTGGGGGGCTATCGGCGCACGCTCGATGCGGTTCTGCGCCATCAGGCGGTCACGCTCGGGGTCTTTTTCGCGACGCTGGCGCTGACGATCTTCCTCGCTATCGGAATTCCCAAAGGGTTCTTTCCCATTCAGGACACGGGCATGATCGGGGGATTGGCGGAGGCAGCCCAGGATGTTTCACCAGCCGAAATGATGCGACTGCAACGTGAGCTGGGCAGCATTCTTTTGCGCGATCCTGGAATTGAAGGATTTGTCTCCCAGACCGGAAGTACTGGCGGCAACGGTTTCGCACAGACGGCGAATACCGCGCGGTTCTTCATCGCGCTCAAGCCGCGCGATCGGCGCAGGCTGACGGCAACGCAAATTATCAATCGGCTGCGGCCGAAGATCGCCAAAGTGGTGGGCGCAAATCTATATCTCCAAGCGACCCAGGACATCACCGTCGGCGGACGCTCGGCGCGGGCGAGCTTCCAGTACACGTTGCAAGACCCCGACATTCCCGAGCTGATCAAGTGGTCGCGGAAATTGCTGACCAAGCTGCGGACGCTGAATGAACTGACCGATGTCTCGACCGACCAGCTGGCGAACGCGCCGCGGTTGCGCGTGACTATTAATCGCGATCAGGCCTCGCACTTCGGCATCACCGCGCAAGCGATCGACGACACCCTCGATGACGCTTATGGGCAACGGCAAATTACCCAGTACTTTACCCAGCTCGATACGTACTGGATCATCCTTGAGGTTGCGCCCAATTTGCAGGACAGCCTCAGCTCCCTCGACCGCCTCTACGTCAAATCCCCGTTGACCGGCCAAGTCGTGCCGCTGTCCGTCCTTGTGAATGTCGATAACAGCGGCGTAGGGCCGCTTTCAGTCACGCATCAGGGCCAGTTCCCGGCGACTACCCTGTCGTTCAATCTGGCGCCCGGTGTCGCACTCGGTCAAGTGGTCGACGCCATTACCGACGCAGCGCGAGAGATCGATTTGCCCGACACTGTTATCGGTACATTTCAGGGTAACGCGCAAGCATTCCAGAGTTCGCTCGCCAATGAGCCTGTGCTGATCGCCGCGGCGTTGCTTGCCGTCTACATCATTCTCGGGATGCTCTATGAGAGCTATATTCACCCGCTCACGATATTGTCGACGCTGCCGTCGGCCGGGGTCGGCGCACTCCTGGCGCTTCGCTTCGGACATATGGACCTGTCCGTCATCGGTATCATCGCCATCATTCTGCTGATCGGTATCGTTAAGAAGAACGGCATCATCCTGGTCGATTTCGCCATCGCCGCAGAACGCGACCGCGGCTTGTCCGCAGTCGAAGCGATCCGGCAAGCTTGCCTACAGCGTTTTCGTCCAATCATGATGACGACGGCCGCCGCGATGATGGCGGGCCTGCCGCTGGCGCTCGGGCAAGGGACTGGATCGGAGCTACGGCAACCGCTCGGCTACGCCATGGTCGGCGGCTTGGCGCTGAGCCAGTTGCTCACGCTCTACACTACGCCGGTCATTTATCTTTATCTCGACCGCCTTCAACGTTCCTTGCCAAGATTAGCCTCGGCCCCGCCGATAGCACACACAGAAACGAGCTCTTCGGACCTCGTGCAAAACGGCGTCTCCAATCTCGAATGAGTCAATCTTTGGCATCGCGGTACGTCTCTTGCGCCGAACTAATCTCGCTGGCCCATGTCGCATAAGGGTCGTGTGTCACGAGTGCCGTCTGAGTAACGACGGTGCGTAACTGTACGAGAGATGGAGGAGGGCCCTCCGGGGTCGGCAGTCAGGTGCTGATCTCAAGCCACTGCAAGCTGCTGTTGTCAAAAGCAACGGTGGTGAGCGTTGCGGAAGCGCCGGGACATGATTCCGGCAGGCACGGTTGAGAGAGGCGAGCGCAAGCGAACCGCTGATGAAGTGTCGAAAAGAGATTAGGCGATGGCAAAACCGGGGGGTGACCCTTCCTTCGGGATCAGCTTGGGGGACACCCTGATACTGCCCAAGCGCCATCCGGCATGTAGGCGGCGCGAAGCTCAACCAGGCTCTTGAACGGAACGTGAGAACCTGTCGCTCCGATGCCAAGGGAGACGTCCAAGTGGCGCACACCACAAGGATCAGAGTACCGATGCGGAGCACAGGGGCGGAGCAGCTCGTAGTAGGGATGAGGGCTCTGTAATGGAGTCGGACCGAAGGAGCTGCGTTGTTCAGCCAAGCTCATGGGCCAACCGGCAACGGGAGGAGCCCGTGAACAAGGCAAAGCCGTTCGACATCCCCAAACGGGAAGTGTGGGAAGCCTTCAAGCATGTGAAGGCCAACCAGGGAGCGGCCGGAGTAGATGGCCGCATTATGTTCACCGTCGGGATCACGGCGCTGCCGACAGAAGAGCAGGCGGCAATCTTGGGCCGCGTGTTCGCCTACGCCGACTTCACGCCGGAAAACGATCCGCATGGCGAGCACGACTTCGGCAGCTTCGAGCACGCCGGCAAGACGATCTTCTGGAAGATCGATGCCTACGATCGCGCGCTCAAGTTCGGCTCGCCCGATCCCGCCGACGAGGCGGTGACGACGCGTGTCCTTACCGTCCTCCTGGCGGAGGAGTACTGACCCTCCCGCCCGGCACCGCTTACGCGATGCCGGGTTCGCAGTGCTTGCGCTGTGAGGAGCGGCCTCGTTTGCGCTAGCAGCGCTTGGCGGTGACAGTGCCTCGGCCGCACGGAGGTTTGCGCGCGCAAGGAGGCGGAGACGGAAGAGCCCTGTCTCATCATCGCGAGCTACAGCGCGCTCTCACCCGCCCCTTCGGGGGCGGGTGAGCCATGCTTCCGCTGGCCTCTATTCTCCGTGCAAACTCAAACATTCTCGCCGCATCTTTAAGGGTCGCGCATCGCGGCGCGGCGTCAAGGCACCCCTCTCTTCCCTACCCCGATTTGACCCCAGTTCTCTTTGCCACCCTCCGAGTCTTCGTTGGGTTCCCTGCCTCTGACCCCGCGCCGGCGACGCGCACTGCGACAGATAAGCTGCGGCGAGAGGGCTGCGGCGGTCGAGATTACCAATCAACATCATTCATCAGTATGACCAAACCAATTCAGGAAAAAGCACAGGCAGAGGTGCAGGAGCCGCACAAACTCAACATGGAGGAAAAGCGCAAACTCGAAAAACTGCTGATTGCCGACATCGACTCGGCTACCGCGCGCTATGACGCGGTTACCAATGAGGAGCGCACTGCCCTCATCGAGAAGCTTGAGCGCACGCCGTGCGCCGAAGCTAAGAGGCTATACGAGCGATACCAGACGAGTACCGTCGAGCGCCCATTGCGCCGTTCGCAGGACTGCGCAACGCCCGAACGCTTCCAGGCGCGGCTTTCGCAAACGGATCGCGCTCGCGAGCGCTTGCTCAATTCCCTTTCGCAGCCGCCAGCGCGACGGATGGTCAAGATGCTTGTAGTACCCCAGCTCTGCGTAGTCGGAGAGTTCGATAGAGCTTCCGTGGATGTCCACCACGGCCGGCAACCTCTTCGCCCATGCCTCAAGCGTGTCCAGCTCCGCTCCTGAGAAGACAATGCACTTTACGCGCGCGACGAACTCGGCGAGCGCGCTGATGTCGACGCCTACGGCCTCGCGCCCCGACGCCCGCGCTTCAACGAGGCTGGTCCCGCCGCCGACGTGGGGATCGAGGACCAGCTGGCCGGGCTTCGTAAGGGTCTCTATCGCAGCTCTGGCGAACGCCGGAGAGAAACGCGCCGGGTATTTGTAGAACCCATGCGTCAGGCCGCGCACGGGCTCCGTGTCGCGTGCGGCGGCAATCAGCCTGGCCTGAGCAGTCCGCGGAATCCGCAGAAAATCCCTGTCCCCCAGAAAATCCCTGTCCCCCATGTAGGCCATCTACGCGCCTAATTCGGTTAACGGTCCGTTTAGCCGTTGACAGCACGCCTGTTCTCACTTTGTTCTTATGGCTATCGAGGCTCTCGGGCAAGCGTTTTCTCTCGGCTGGCGCATCACGGTTCGGTGCGCTTGGGGAAAACGCCACGGGATGAAGTAGATACGCGAGTGCGTCTACCGCTATGAACTGGACATGAAAACGCTTGTATGGACTCGCGGCGCCGCGTTCCCGCTATCGAGGTTGGAGGGCTGCCTCAAGTGTCCGCGCTGCGGCTCGCGTCGTCCTCATCTACCAGCCGCCCGCGAATTCCGCGGTCGTACGCTGATTTTTGCGCAGCATTTCCGGACGATACGCCTTGCTGCTCGGCATTCACGCCGCTATATCGACCGGGCCGTAGGGGATACCGCGGCGCGGTGCCAAATCGGTGCCACGGAGAAATGGTGGAACGACCTAACCTCTTGTACTGTCTTGGTTAGGGCGCATAGCTCAGTTGGTAGAGCAGCTGACTCTTAATCAGATCGCCGCTTTGGTCGGTGGTTCGGTTCCCGTTGCAGGCAGAAATCGTGAGGGTACGGCTGCGGGTACGGAGCGTTTCCTCACTCGAATTCTCCCGTTGAAACAATGCGGTTAAAAGCTCAGTGTGATGCCGCCCCTGACTTACTCGAACAGCTCCGGGAGGAGTGCGAGGGCCTTTGGGGCACGTCATCACATCTATACTTCTATACTTCCGAATTGACGAGTTGCTGCGCGAGCTCGCCAATCCGAATTTGCACGACATTCCCACCCGCCTCCCCTTCCGTGTCGAGATGTGGGACCGATCTGACCAACACGTGCGCTGGGTCGTTGCGGCGACATCGAGTGTCGCCGTGGGACATGCCGCCCTCGACGCGGCGATAGCCGGCCACCCCGGCGAGCGATACACACTTCGAAACAGAATACTGGTAATCCGCGAGTACACGCCTACTTCACGGTAGCTTATGACCTTTGGTACAAAGGCGTTGCACCCGGAGCAAAAGCGGAGCAAAAAATTCGGGGTGGATTCCTAAGTCACTGAAATCATTGGAGCGCCGGGTTAGCTCAGCGGTAGAGCAGCGGTTTTGTAAACCGTTGGTCGGGAGTTCAATCCTCTCACCCGGCACCGCCTTCCCCCCCGAAATGAGAACCCTTCTGGAACGGATCGCACCCCAATAGGGATTCCAGGCGCCCGCGTCCCGTGCGCCAGCAAGCGACCAAGCAGGCCCACCGGAAACAGCCGGCCATCACCACGGGAAGTTTAAACCCACCGGTCCTCCTGGCTTCGCCGCTGGTGAGAAGGGGTTCCGGGACCTTGGTACCCCAGTCGCCCAGGACCAGGGGATTGCGGCTATAGTAGGCGCCGGTTAGAGGGGGGAAATGCAATTCTCGAAGCCGACATAGACAAGCGCACGCTCAGCGAGCGCGACATTTGCACCAGTTCATCACGCCCGCTCTGCGTCGGACGGGATGGGACGAAATGATGCAAATCCGTGAGGAAGTGAGCTTTACTGCGAAATCCGGTGCAACGCGGACACCGATTCCAGCGCAAGGCGGACAGCAATCCGGTGATTGCGGACAGCAGGTGATGGCGGCGTAGAGCACGCTCCCGTCGACAGTCGAATCAGCTGATCGGTCTCCCTGGCAACCAGGGAGTGACCGATGCCGGCGGAGCGAGTGTCGATGAGGAAGATACGCGAGGCGCTGCGTCTGACGCACGCGCTGGGGATGAGCCGGCGGCTTGTCGGCGAGGCGACGGGGATCGGCAAGACGGCGGTCGGCGAGTACGTGCGCCGGGCTGCCGTAGTGGGTCTCAGCTGGCCGATCCCTGACGCGATCGATGATGCCGAGCTGGAGCGGCGGTTGTTTCCGCCGGCGACTACGGCGTCGTGCACGACGCGCACCGAGCCGGACTGGTCTCACATTCATGCGGAGCTGAAGCGGCGCGGTGTGACGCTGGCTTTGCTCTGGCAGGAGTATCGCGCCGAGCACGCCCAAGGCTACGCCTACAGTTGGTTCTGCGAGCGGCACGGCGACTGGCGCAAGCGCATCTCGGCGACGATGCGCCAGACGCATGTTGCCGGCGAGAAGCTGTTCGTCGACTGGGCCGGCGACACCATGCTGGTTTTTAATCCGACGACTGGCGAGGAGCATCGCGCGCACATCTTCGTCGCGGCGCTCGGCGCGTCGAACTACACCTACGCCGAGGCGCGCTGGACCGAGACGCTGCCGGACTGGATCGGCGCACATGTGAACGCGCTGGCCACGATCGGCGGTGTACCGAAGGCGTTCGTTCCCGACAATCTGAAGGCCGGGATCACCAAACCGTCACGCTACGAGCCCGGCATCAACCGGACGTACCAGGACCTCGCCGACCACTACGGCTGCGTTGTGCTCCCCGCCCGCGTGATGAAGCCGCGCGATAAGGCGAAGGTCGAGGTCGCGGTCCAAATCGTCCAGCGCTTCGTGCTGGCGAAGCTGCGCCATCGCCGGTTCTTCTCGCTGGCCGAGTTGAATGCGGCGATCCGTGACTGCGTAACGGCCATCAACGCCAAGGTCATGCGCCGCATCGGCAAGAGCCGCAACGAACTGCTGGAGACGCTCGACCGTCCGGCGCTCAATGCGTTGCCGAACGCGGCGTACTGCTATGCGGAATGGAAGCGGGCCCGCGTCGCGCCCGATTATCACATCGAGGTGGCGGACCATTACTACTCGGTGCCGTCGAAGCTGATCCGCGAGATGGTCGAGGCGCGCATCACCAGCGCGACGGTCGAGGTCTTCCACAAGGGCCAGCGTGTCGCGAGCCATGCGTTCTCGGCCGTGCGCAGCCGGCACACGACCATCACAGAGCACATGCCGAGCGCGCACCGCCGCTACGCGGAGTGGACGCCGCAGCGCATGATGCGCGAGGCAGCCTCGATCGGCCCGGCGGCTATCGCCCTGGTCGAGGCGATCATGAAAGCCAAGCCCCATCCCGAGCAGGGCTTCCGATCGTGCCTGGGCATCATGCGCCTGGTGAGAACCTACGGGTCCGAGCGCGTCGAGGCCGCGAGCCGGCGCGGCAATGATATCGGCGCAACCACCTACGGCTCGATCAAGTCGATCCTGCAGAACGGTCTCGACAAAGCCTACGCCAACTCGAAAGCGCCGGACGGCCCGCCGATCCGGCACGCCAACATCCGTGGTCGTGGCTACTACCACTGACGCACTGGATGCAGGTGAAAAGAACCCTGCGGGTGAGAAGAAACGAAAGGAGAGACGATGCTCACGCATCCCACACATGATCGCCTGGTCGCACTCGGGCTCACCGGCATGGCCAAGGCGCTGGAGGAGCAACGCAAGCAGCCCGACATGGCCGCACTCAGCTTCGAGGAGCGGCTCGCACTCATGGTCGACCGCGAGGCCATCGAGCGCGAGAACAAGAAACTCGTCAGCCGATTGAAGTTCGCAAGCCTACGTCAGTCGGCCGTCGTCGAGGACGTCGACATGAAGGCCCAGCGCGGTCTCGACAAGGCGCTGTTCGCCAAGCTCGTCGCCGGCGATTGGATCGCACGGCACCAGAGTTTGCTGATCTGCGGGCCAACAGGCACCGGCAAAAGTTGGCTTGCCTGTGCGCTTGGCCACAAGGCCTGCCGCGACGACCGCTCCGTCCTTTATCATCGCGTGCCAAGGCTGTTCGATGCCCTGGCACTCGCACGCGGCGATGGGCGTCATGCCAGGCTCCTCAAGAGCTTGGCGCGCGTCGAGCTGCTGATCCTGGACGATTGGGGCCTCGCCACGCTCACCCCCGAGCAGGGTCGCGACATCCTTGAGATTGTCGAGGATCGGCACGACCGCGGCTCGACGATCGTGACCAGCCAGCTACCGGTCGATCACTGGCACGAGGCGATCGCCAATCCGACCATCGCCGACGCCATCCTCGATCGGCTCGTGCACAACGCGCACCGGTTGACACTCAAGGGCGAGAGCATGCGCAAGATGGCCGCTAAGCGTGCCGGACTTGACGTCAAGCAGGACGCATGACCCCATGAGGCCGTCGACGGGAGCCGCTGTCCGCCTTCACCGGAATGCTGTCCGCGTTCGACCGGAATCACTGTCCGCCTTCAAATGGAATGCCTGTCCGCCATCACCGGAATCCGCACCTTACCAAGGGCCGGATCATCGTGCGCGGTAAGCTGGTGACGCGCGGGCAGGCCAAGCGGGCGGACTATATCAACTATTCCGGCGCACAGATGCCGACCGCGAGCCTGAAGGATTTACGTTGCCGACGCTCAAGCCGTGCCCGCTCCATCTATCCGAGCTAAATGGAAATTTTTCGCGCCGGCACGACATGAACGCGAACTTGAGAACAGGTTAGATCAAGATGAACCCGACGGGCAAAGACGGCTTTAGGCCGGGACAGTCGGGCAATCTCGGCGGCCGGCCAAAAATCGTCTCCGATGTGCGCGACCTCGCGCGCGAGCACACTGTGACCGCTATCGAAACACTAGCACTACTTTGGCAGATTTACTCACGCCGCTGGCCGTTGCAAATCCATTTTCGACAATGTGGGCATCGTTGCGGCGGCAGTTGAGCGAAGAGTTCGAGGATGACGTGGCGCACGGCGGGCAGGGTTGGCTGAGGCGGCGGCCCGTTGTTTCTTTTTTTTCCGCCTTGCCGTTGCGAGCCGGCGATGCTGGAGGAAGGCGTAAGCGATCATCGTCATAAGCGCATGACGGTGAAGGCCTTGCCAGGAGCGCCCTTCGAAGTGGTCTAGACCGAGTTCTTCCTTCATCTGCTGGTGAGCCTGCTCGCAAATCCAGCGCGCCTTGATGGTGGCTGCCAAGGCGCGCAGGTCGGTCTTCGCCGGTAGGTTGGCGAGATAGTATTTTGTCTCTCCCGACATCCTGTGTTCGCCGATGAGCCAAGCCTCGTCCCCGGGCAGATGTTGCTGACCTTTGTCTCTGATCCGCTGCGGCGCTCCGTCTGCCACCCGCACGCGGACAGCAGCAAAATGGGCCTTGAGCTTTCCTTTTGTGCCGGTGCGCCAACTGATAATACGCCACGTGGCGTTGGCCAGCATGTCTTCGGCCGGCATCGAGAGAATGTCAGGAACATGCCGCCGACGGGGACGGCCGCGCCTAGCAACCGGCCAGATCATCCGTACATCGGTAGAGTACACCTTGAGGTGACGCGGAATACCGACTGCCCAAGCAAGTTTGCGGGAAGTGAGCCCCTGACGGAACGGCGCGCTCGATCCATAACCGGCGTCCGCCAACACGCAGCCAAAGCGCACCCCAGCCGCGACGGCACGGTCAATCTCCGCCAGCGCCATCTCCGGCTTCGTCCGTGTCGTTCGATATTCGGTTGGAACGCCCGCGCGCTCCAACCGCACCCGTTTGCTCGTCCAACTCTCAGGCAGAAACAACCGCAACGCCAGCATGACCGGCACCTCGCCACGCGCCAGCGTCAGCGATACCAGGGTCTGGCAGTTCGCGGTTTTGCCCAGCGCCGAAGCATATTGCGGCGCCACACCGACCGAATGGGTGCCCTTCTTCGGAATTGCGGTGTCGTCGATCACCAGCACGGCATCGCGGCCGCCGAGAAGCTTGTCGGCTTGAACAAGCAGTTCGCTCTCCAACGGCGCCGCATCCCAGATCCCGGCCGCAATGAAGTGGTGCAATTGATCGTAGTCACCAAACGCAAGCCGCTCCGCCATCGGCTGAATGCTCTTGCGATCGCCAGGACCGATCAGTCCCGATACGTAGAGCGGACACATTTGCCGCCGCGCCTTGTGACCCAATCGAGCCAAAAACGGCTTGAGAAAGGCTGCAAGCTCCGCCTTCCAGTCCGAAATTCTGTCAACCATGGTCGGCCCCTCCAAAAGCCGACCTCCCATGAGTCACAGAAAAACTGATTTGATGGTGTGGAACGACCCCACTCCCGCGGCATCATGTGCCAGAGGTCCGGTCGTTAGTGGCTGGACCACAGAGGAGGAGGTCGTTCCATGGTCGAAACTACGATAATTGGGCTCGATGTGGCCAAGCAGATATTCCAGGTTCACTGCGTGTCTGCGGATGGCATGGTTACGGTCAAGCGGCAACTTCGCCGCTCCGACGTGCTTGGATTCTTTGGCAGGCTGGGTCGCTGCATTGTTGGCCTTGAAGCGTGCGGCGGTTCGCACTTCTGGGCACGCGAGATTAGGGCCCTCGGCCATGACGTCCGACTGATCCCACCGGCCTATGTGAAGCCCTACGTCAAGCGCGGCAAGACAGACGCAGTCGACGCCGAGGCCATATGTGAAGCGGTCTCGCGGCCAACCATGCGCTTCGTCCCAATCAAGACGGCCGAGTGCCAAGCTGCCCTGATGGTGCTGAAGACCCGAGACCTCTTGGTCCGCCAGCGGACCCAGGCGATCAACGCAGTGCGCGGCCATCTTGCCGAACTCGGCATTGTCGCGCCCAAGGGATTGGCCAAGGTCAGGACTTTGATCGCAATCGTGCGCGACGAGAATGACGAGCGGTTGCCATCCGCCGCGCGAACGGCACTCAAGTTACTCGTTGACCAGATCGAGGCATTGACGAAGCGAGTCGACGCGCTTGGACGTCAGATCGTCACCGAGGTCCGGCGGGACGATACTATGCGACGGCTTTCAACAATCCCTGGTATCGGGCCGATCACTGCAGCAACGATTCAGGCATTGGTGCCTGACCCCGGTGCCTTCACGTCGGGTCGGCACTTCGCCGCATGGATCGGGTTGACGCCGAAGATGCATTCAAGTGGTGGCAAGGAACAGCTGGGAAGGATCTCCAAGATGGGGAACCCTGCGCTGCGCTCTCTTCTCGTCGTGGGCGCCACAGCAGTGTTGCAGCATGCCCGCCGCGGCGCCACGATATCGCCTTGGCTAACCGCCCTGTTGGCACGTCGACCAGCCAAAGTGGCCGCCATAGCGTTGGCGAACAAGATGGCCAGGATCGTCTGGGCGTTGCTGACCAAAGGCGGAACGTTCATCCGAAAGAACCGAGCTGCAGAACATGCGGCGGCGTAACGCGAATACGGTTTGATGAATTGGTCGGCGCAACCGCCGCCGGCCAATGGCAAGGTGCACTCAAACAACGATGACCCCACGGGACGACATCCCGGTAAGACACAGGCCGCGATTCCCAAAGCGCTTGACGAGCGCGCTGATTTGGTTGGCCAGTCCTATCGCGAACGTCATCGAGGCCAGCGGGCCATAGGTCTGCAACTAAAGGCCGGACATATGGGCGCACCGCTCCTGTATGGGGTCAGATTGAAGAGAGCCCTTGACCGCGGGGTCGTTCCACATATGGGAATCCCCGACGCCTCAAAATCTGCCAAAGTAGTGCTAGGCCGTGTACTCATAAATCCGGTTCAATATCCGCTTCGCCCCGAAAGCGACCGAATTGGTGCGTTGCCGCGAAATGACGCGATGGGCCGATAGCGTTGAAAAAGTGGGATGATCTTTGGTCAGCGGTATGCCGTTGGGTGGTTTTGATGTGGCTGGCCTGGCCTGTGGTTGGTTTTGAGCCCTTGATTGGCGAGGAGGTCGACACACTGCTGGAGCGGATCTCAAGCAGATGATGTGCGCCGCTGAGCGGGTGGCGGACCGAGGGTTCGGAGCGCCAAGGTCTTGAGGTTCTGCACAGTGGCGGCGAGAACGAACTCGTCGCGTGCACCGGAAAGCCCTCGCAGCCGCATGCGTTCGAAGTGGTGGTGAACCTTCAAGTGAGCGAAGCGCATCTCGACGCGTTTGCGCTGGTCGCGCGACTTGAGGAATGCCTTTGTGCGCATCAGCCGACGTGTCACATCGCGGGCGTATTCATGAATATCACGGGGGACTTCGCGCGATGGCCCTTTGGGACAGCATTGCATTTTCAGCGCACAGACTTCGCAATCCAACTTGGAAGCGCGATAGCGAAGTTTATAGCCCTCGTGCGCAGTGCCGCTGGTGTGCAGCACCTTATTGTTAGGGCAGATGTAAACGCCCCGCCGCCGATCCCAATGAAAGTCACTACGCGAGAATGTACCGTCGTCACGCTCGCTGGCATCACGGACCGGGATGTGCGGCACAATCCGGCGGGTAACCAGCCAGTCCAGGAAGCGACTAATCCCATAAGCTGTATCGGCCGCAAGCCGCTTTGGCTTCAGGCCAAAGCGCCGCTCGGTGCGATCAAGCATGATCTTAGTTGACTCAACCTCGTCATAGGTGCGCGCCGGCGTTGGCTCGACGTCGACGATGATCGCATTCGCAATGTCGATGAGATAATTGAGTCCATAGCCGAACTGCACGCGCTTGTTGGCCTTTGCGGTCCAGGCCGAGCAGGGATCGCTTGGCGAGATCAACTTTGGTGGCTTGCGGTTGGCGTCCGGATCTTCGTCGTCGAGCCCGGCAAGAAACTCGGCGGCCGCTCGTGTCTGCAGTTCTGGCACCGACCAGTCGATCTCGTCCGGCGCCTTGCCGTGATAGCGGCTGGCATTGGCCTCCATCACGCTGGCATCGACGGCAAATCCCTCGCCCTTGACCAAGCCGTTAGCCATGCAGGCTCGCACCACAGCCTCAAAGACCTGACGGAGGATGTCGCTGTCACGGAAGCGACCATGGCGATTGACCGAGAATGTCGAGTGATCAGGCACCTTGTCGTCGAGATCGAGCCGGCAAAACCACCGGTACGCAAGGTGAAGCTCAAGCTCCTCGCACAATCGTCTCTCGGAGCGGATGCCGTAGCAATAGCCGACGATCAGCATCCGGATCATCAGCTCCGGATCAATCGAAGGCCGACCAATCTCGCTATAGAATGGCGTCAGCTTCGCGCGAAGCTCAATCAGTATCTGGGTCACGATCGGATTGATCAGGCGCAAAAGATGACTCGCCGGAATGCGCCTTTCGAGATTGAACAGGTAAAATAACTGGCTCTGATCGCCGGTCTGTCGACCCATCATGGCAAACCTCCGCCGCCGAATCCCTCAGCAGAGGGAATCACTGTTCGCCGAAAATCACGAGCCCTTTTTCAACAGCATCGACCATAGGCGACATGCGCGGCTTACTCTGTCCCTGAACAAACGTCGATCTCGGGCGTCGTGTCTGGATAGCCGGCGAGGTGCATCTCGTCACGGCTCATCGTGGTAAGGCCATGCATTCGCCGCGCGCAAACCTCAACCACAAGGTTTTTGGCGGACATTGTTGCAAAATGCACGTCCCAGACACGTGCGGTCTTGTCTTCTGATGCAGTGACGATGTGCGCCTGGTCGGGGCTAAATGCGGCTGAATACACCTTGTCCGCATGCCCGCGGAGGACCGCAATCTCTGCAGTGGTTGCGGTGTCCCAGATTCGTGCAGTTTTGTCATACGATGCAGTCACAACACGGGCTCCGTCAGCGCTGAAGGCGGCAGAGTCCACCGCATCCACGTGCCCGCGCAGCGTCGCGATCAAATGTCCGCTTGCGGCATTCCAGATTCTTGCGGTCTTGTCCGTTGATGCCGTTACGATCAGTGACCCGTCGGAGCTAAAGCTGGCGTTGTTCACAAATTCTTCGTGCCCTCGCAGGACCGCGATTACATTGCCGGTGCCGGCGTCCCAGATGCGTGCCGTCTTGTCCAACGATGCTGTCACGATGCGCGATCCGTCGGGGCTAAAGGCGGCGGAATTTACGTAGTTCTCGTGCCCACGCAGTACCGTAAGTTCTTTCCCCGACACAGCATCCCAGATGCGCGCCGTTTTATCGTACGAGGCCGTTACAATGCGCGATCCGTCGGGGCTGAAGGCGGCAGAATTCACCATACCCTCGTCGGGTCCCCCCACGGCCATGAGTTCCTTGCCCGTCGCACCGTCCCAGATGCGAGCCGTATCGTCCCCCGACGCCGTGACGATCCGCGAGCCGTCCGGGCTGTAGGCAGCAGAGCCCACCCAACTCTCGTGTCCGCGCAAGATTGTGGGCTTCGCTTCAGTAGCTTCCCAAATCCGCGCAGTCCTATCTCTCGAAGCTGTGACGATGTGCGTCCCATCGGGGCTGAAGGCCGCCGACTGAACATAGTCCTCATGTCCGCGCAGAACCGCGATTTCCTCACCAGTCGCGACATCCCAAATCCGCGCAGTCTTATCGCCTAGCGACGCAACGACACGTGAGCCATCGGGGTTGAAAGCGGCCGACGAGACTGAGCTGTCGTGCGTGGGCAGCACTTTGAGTTGCTCGCCCGTCGCCGCATCCCAGATGCGCACCGTATTGTCATCTGATGCGGTGACGATCCGCGATCCGTCGGGACTGAAGGCGGCAGACCATACATGATACTCATGCCCGGTGAGGGTAAGTAGCTCCTTGCCCGTCATGGCGTCCCAGACGCGCGCGGTAAAGTCGGATGACGCCGTGACGATGCGCGAGCCGTCAGGGCTGAAAGCAGCGCACTCGACCGAACTCGTGTGTCCACTCAATAGTGTGATCACCGTCCCGGTCATGGCGTCCCAGATGCGAGCCGTATCGTCCCCCGACGCCGTGACGATACGCGATCCGTCGGGGCTGAAGGCAGCAGAGGTCACATAGCTGTCGGGTCCGCTCAAAATCATGAGTTCCTTGCCCGTCATCGCGTCCCAGACGCGCGCGGTCTTGTCCAACGATGCCGTCACGATGCGCGGTCCGTCGGGGCTAAAGGCGGCGGAGTTCACATGGTCTTTGTGTCCGCGCAGTACCGTAAGTTCTTTCCCCGACACAGCATCCCAGATGCGCGCAGTTTTATCGTACGAGGCCGTTACAATGCGCGATCCGTCGGGGCTGAATTTCGCGGACTGCACGGAATCGGCATGCCCGCTCAACATCAGCCGCAAATTGGATTGCCAAACCGCAGCAGCGAGAGCAGCGCGCGGCTCGGAAAGTTCGACTTCGTTCGGATTTAATGCAAAAAGAAGACGGGCAGCGTAAACGCCAAGCCTTAGTGCAATGTCCCAATTGCCGCGCAGCCGCTCGCTCGTCGCCAGCTCGGCGAGGGTTGCTACACGCCGGGTTTCAGCGAGAGCACGTTGCTCAACGGCAATGCCGCGCTGCCAATACGCAAGCCCGGCAAGGGCAAGCGCGACGACGAGTCCTGCTGCCAGACTTCCGGTGAGGATTTGGCGACGCTGAGTAGCGGCACGCCGGCTCTCGGTGACGAAGGCCTGGGTGTCTTCGGTCGGAGCCGGAGCATTGGTCGGCCGTGCGGCGATCCATCGCTCCGCCACCTCCAAGGCCGGCGAACGCAGCAGGAGGCCGCCGGGGCGGCCGGCGATCGCCCATTCCCGCGCAGCGTCGCCGTAGAGCGTATGCTGTCTGATCCAGCCGATGTCGGTCTGCAACGCTTCGGCCAGCTGATCGGCGCTCGCCTCGAAGCGGGCCGGTTCATCGAAGAAAATGAAATTCAACCGCCGTAGCGCGTCCGGTGTCGCACTGTCCGGCGTATGTCGGCAGACAATCGGCGCAAAGCGCTTGTTGAGCGAGGTCGCATGCGCGACTTCCTTCAGTGCAACCTCGGAAGCCACCGCATCGGGAGATAGCACGAACACCACCGTGTCGGCGCGCCCGATCAGCGCCTCGATGCGCTTCCACCAGTCCTCGAAGGCGTAAATCTCGGAGCGGTCGATCAGCGGCTCAAAGCCGCGAGCTTTGAGTGCGGCTTCAAGCCGGTCCGCGAAGGCCATGTCCTTACGCGAATAGGAGATGAATATTCTGGCCTTCGACGCTGCGTCGCACAGTTGCTTGCTGTCCGCCACCATGAAGGCGCTCCCCACCCGCAGGGGACATTAGCACAAACTGGAAGCCCGCTTGAAAGCACCCGGCGCTGATGTCGGTTTCGGGTCAGGATCAACCGATTCGGCCCGATGACCGCACGTCGGCTGTACCCCCAATAGCGTCGATTGGCGCTGTCATCCGTCGCCTCGCGAGGGGCCAATAAGAGACATTCATATAGTTTAGTTCGCAGTCAACGCGGCTTGTTCAATGACGCGGCATACCGTCAAATTTCGCAATCGAGTTGAGGTCGTTGACCCACGACTGTTGCGAGAACAATAGTGCACGATCGTCCGGGCGATGTGTCAGGCGGTGGTTCGGCCGCGCGCCGCTTCGCGATAAAGCCAGTCGGTGAAGAAACGCACGTGCCGGCCTTCGGCGCGTGGTGTGTACAGCACGGTATAGGACGGGCCTTTCATGGCGACCTTAGGCAGCGGCACTGCAAGCTCCTTTTTTGCGATGCTAGCCCCGAACAGGTTCGACGGCGCGATAATTGAGCCGAGACCGTCGCGAACGGCGTGCATGGCGACAAACAAATGGTCGAACCGGTCGCCGCCTTCCAGCAATTGATGCTGGACTTCGGCCATGTTCAACCAAGACTCCCATTCGCCGGGGCGCGTCGCCGTGGTGATCAAACGATGACGTAACACGTCGATCGGCTGACGCACCGGAAACCGCTCGAGGAGTTGCGGCGATGAGATGACGGTCAGGCGCTCGTCGAACAAGGGTTCGGCCGCATGCAGGCGGGAGTCGGATTGTGTCACGCTTCCTCTGGCGATAACAATATCGGTTGCGGAAAGATCCGGATTCTCGCCGGTTTGGCGCGTCGTCGTCCAGGCGCTGATGGTCGGGTTTTTGGTGTGAAATTCGACAAGACGCGGCAGTAGCCAATACATAGCGAAGGTGGTCGGTGCCGAGACCGACACGACGAAGCGGTTCCTTTGCCGTTGCACGTATTCGCAGGCGCCGCGCATCTCGTCGATCGACTGGCCGAGCCGGTCCGCAAGGATCTGGCCGTAAGGCGTGAGAATCAGGCGTCGGCCGTCGCGGCGGAACATTTGCTGGCCGAGCCATTCTTCTAGTGAGCTGATCTGCTTGCTGACGGCGCCGTGCGTCACGCCGAGCTCCGCGGCGGCGGCGGTGAGGCTGTCGGAACGCGCGGCGACGGCAAAGGCGCGCAGCGCCACAAGCGGAAGTTCACGGGTCTGCATGGTGCTCCTCGTCGGCGTGGCCAAGAGCCAATGTTACTTTAGCTCACAGTTATGTGCAATTTATTCGATTGAAGCTCACTAAGGGCGACCCTACGGTTTGCAAGGGCGGCCTTCGGCAATTTTGCCAGCGACGTCCGCACTTACGGCGACACAGGAACCATTGTCACAAAAGGTTCAATGGAATGGCCCGAGATAAGAAGGCCATCGCCAAATCACCGACAGGGGGAAAAAATGGCACTAGCTGCGACCGTCGATACATCATCGGTAGGCCATGCTCCGCTGACGCCGCGCATGGTGAAGCTCGTCGCTTTTGCAAGCTTCATCGGCACGACCGTTGAATGGTACGATTTCTTTCTCTACGGCACCGTCACCGGACTCGTCTTCAACAAGCTGTTCTTCCCAGGGAGCAATCCTTTTGTCTCGCTGATGCTGGCCTACACAACCTATGCCGTTGGTTTTGCCAGCCGTCCGGTGGGCGGCATCCTGTTTGGCCATTTCGGCGACCGGATCGGCCGCAAACCGCTTCTGGTCTTCACCCTGCTGCTCATGGGCATCTCGACGTTCCTGATCGGCCTGCTGCCGGGGTACGCGTCGATCGGCATCGCGGCTCCCCTCGCGCTGCTGCTCTTGCGGATTCTCCAGGGCATCGCGGTCGGCGGCGAATGGGGCGGCGCCGTCGTGATGTGCTTCGAATATGCGCGCCGCGAGCAGCGTGGCCTGTTCGGCTCGTTTCCGCAGGTCGGCCTTGCCGTCGGCCTGTGCCTGAGCACCGGCATGGTCGCGCTGATGACGGCGGTGCTATCGGCGGACGATTTTGCGGCCTGGGGCTGGCGCGTCGCCTTCATCTTCAGCATCGTCCTCGTCGCCGTCGGGCTTTTCGTGCGCCTGAGAATTCTCGAGACGCCTGAATTCGCCAAGATCAAGGAAGCCGAGCACATCGCCAAAGTGCCGGTCGCCGAAGTCTTCCGTGACTATTTCGCGAACGTGGTGATGGGCTGGGGCGCGCGCTATATCGACGGCGTGGTGTTCAACGTCTATGCCGTCTTCACGATCGCCTATGTGACACAGACGCTGCACTACAAGACGCCCGACGTGCTGTTTGCGATCACAGTCGCCGCGTTCTTGCTGATCTTCACGATCCCGCTCGGCGCCAAGCTGTCGGACCGGGTCGGACGCCGGCAGATGTACGGCTGGACGTCGCTGGTGTGCGGGTTGCTAGCGTTTCCCGCGTTCTACCTGATGCACTATTCGGGAAACATCCTGCTGGTGCAGCTCGCCATCATCGTGCCGTTCGGCATCATCTACGGCGGCGTCTACGGGCCGGAAGCGTCGCTGTTCTGCGAGCTGTTCGATACCCGCGTTCGCTATACGGGTATCTCAACCGTCTATCAGCTCTCGGGCATCATCTCGAGCGCCATCACGCCTCTGGTCGCGACCGCCCTGCTTGCCGCGGGCGGGGGCGAGCCGTGGCTGGTCGCGACCTACATGCTGATCGTCGGTATTATCAGTGCCGTCAGTGTGTACTTCATGCGCCGGACGTTTTGACGGCGCTATTTGAGGAAACGAACTTGGGTTGGCCGCGTCGCTTGCCGTGAAGCAGCGCGCGGCCGGCCCGGACAGAGCGCGAACACGCGCGGAATTCGTGTGCCCATTTTCAAGCAGATCGGAGCTTAAGCAATGAGCCAGTTGTCTTTGAATACCAAGCCGGCCACCGCCGACACGGTCACCGTGAACGGGCGCGGCTATGCTTTCCCGAAGCGGCCGACCGTGGTGATCGTGGTCGACGGTTTCGACCCGGCCTATCTCGAGCATGGCTTCGCGAACGGTACGCTGCCGGTCATGCAGTCGTTCAAGGAGCGCGGGTTCGTCGGCTTTGCCAATTGCTCGATGCCGAGCACAACCAACACCAACAACACCTCGATCGTCACCGGCGTGCCGCCCACGGTGCACGGGATCAACGGCAATTACTATCTCGACGCCGACACCGGCGAAGAGATCATGATCACCGACGCCAAGCGGCTGCGCTGCAAGACGATCCTCGGCGAGATGAGCCAGGCGGGCGTGCAGACCGTGGTGGTGACCGCCAAGGACAAGCTGCTCAAGGTGCTGGCCTATCAGATGACCGGCATCCATTTCTCGTCCGAATACGCGCAGAAGGCCAACCTCAAGGATAACGAGATCGAGAACGTCGAGCAGCTGGTCGGCCGGCCGCAACCGGACCAGTATTCGGCCGATCTGTCGCTGTTCGTGTTCGATGCCGGCGTGAAAATCCTCTCGGCGCACCGGCCCGGCCTGATGTACCTGTCGACCTCAGATTACGTGCAGCACAAGCACGGACCGGGCGAGCCCGAAGCGGATTCCTACCATCACGCGGTCGATACGATCGTCGGCAAATTGATCGATCTCGGCGCGACCGTCGCCATCACCGCCGATCACGGCATGAACGACAAGTCTGCGCCCGACGGTACGCCCAACGTCATCTATCTCGAAGACGAGCTCAATTCACGCTTCGGCGCCGGAGCGGTGCGGGTGATCTGCCCGATCGCGGACCCGTTCGTTCGGCACCACGGCGCGCTGGGCTCGTTCGTGCGCGTGCATCTGCGCAAGCCCGGTGACATTCCGGCTATGATGGCTTTCGTTCGCACGCTGCCCGGCATCGAGCTGGTGCTCGACAAACAGCAGGTCTGCAAGCAGTTTGATCTTCCACTCGATCGGGAGGGCGACTTCGCCGTGTTCAGCGACCGCAGCACCGTGGTCGGCGCGCGCCGCGAAGATCACAATCTCAGCCAGCTCGCGGGACATCGGCTGCGCTCGCATGGCGGCCTCGGCGAGCAGAAAGTGCCGTTCCTGCTGTCACGGCCGCTTAACGCGCTCTATCGCAGGAAGGCGAAGGAGGGGACGCTGCACAACTACGACATTTTCGACTTCGCCTTGAACGGCGTCGAATAGCCGGAAGGAAGCCGCACTATGCGTACCGCCAAAGCCGCCGTGTACGAGGCACCGAACACGCCGTTCGTCCTGAAGGAATATCCACTGCGCCCCGTCAAGTCCGGCGAGGTGCTGGTGCGGGTGACGATGTCGACCATTTGCCGGTCCGACATTCATTCCTACGAGGGACACCGGCCGAAATCCGTGCCCGGGCATTCTCGGTCACGAGATCATCGGCATCATTGAGGAGATCGGCGAGGGCATCGACAAGGATATGCGCGGCGATCCGCTCAAGGTCGGCGACCGGATCACCTGGAGTGAATATTTCTTCGACGGCGACTGCTATTACCGCGAAGTGCTCGACATGCCACAGAAATGCAACGGCGTGCGCAAATACGGGCATGATCTCGCCACCGAGGATCCGCATTTCCTCGGCGGGTTTGCGGAATATTGTTACATCCTCCCCGGCACCTGGATCCTGAAACTGCCGGACGAACTCAGTGACGAGGAGGCGACACCGCTCAATTGCGGCGTGGCCACCATGGCGTCGGTGACCGAAGCGGCCGAAATCGGTCTCGGCGACGCGGTAGTCATCCAGGGCCTCGGTCTTCTCGGCCTTTACGGCGCGGCGATGGCCAAAGCACGGGGTGCGCGCTGTGTGATCGGGCTGGACGCCGTGGCGAGCCGGCTCGAGGTCGCCAGGAAATTCGGCGCCGATCACGTCATCGACATCAGCCGCGCCCCGGTGAAATCCGTGATCGAAGAGGTGCGCAAACTGTGCCGGCCCGACGGCGCGGATGCGGTGATCGAGGTCTGCGGCGTGCCGGACGTCATTCCGCAGGGTTTGCAGATGCTGAGAGTCGGCGGCCGCTACGTGCTCGGCGGGCTGGTCAATCCCAACGCCAATGTCACAATCGACGCCAACGTGCTGCTGCGGCGTTGGATCACCATGCGCGGCATCCACAACTATCACCCGCGGCACCTGATTCAGGCTCTAGATTTCGTCATGGCGAACCGCAAGCGGTTTCCGTTCAAGGAGATCGTCGATTCCAAATTCGCACTGAAGGATCTGGACACCGCGTTTAAGAAAGCGTCGGAACGCACGGTGCTCCGCGCCGCAATCGTTCCCTAATTCACACAGGACAGAGACATGCACTCTCCGCCACTCAATTTCACGCCGCGCGGCCTTTACATCGGCGGCCGATGGGTGTCGCCGGTCGCCGGCAAATCTTTCACCTCGATCAATCCCTCGAACATGGAGAAGCTCGCCGATATTCCGGCCGCCGACGAGAAGGACGTCGACACCGCGGTCAAGGCGGCGAAGACCGCATTCAAGGAATGGTCGCGCGTGCCGATCAAGGAGCGCGCCCGCTGCCTTGAGCTTCTGGCCGATCGCATCGAGAAGAACGCCGACGAACTCGCGCTGTTCGACGCGGTCGACGCCGGCAACGCTATCGTGGGCATGCACGGCGACATGATCTGGACGGCCGACTGGCTGCGCTATTGCGCCGGCCTGATCACCGAGATCAAGGGAGAGACGTTCTCCCAGGGCGATCGCCACCTCAACCTGACGCGCCGGCAGCCGTACGGCGTCGTCGCCAAGATCAATCCGTTCAACCATCCGTTCCGCTTCTGCGCCGAGAAGGCTGCCGCGCCGCTTGCGGCCGGCAACACGGTGGTGATCAAAGGCTCGGAGCAGGCTCCGCTATCGAGTCTCCGGCTCGGCGAACTGTGCGAAGGCATTTTCCCGGCCGGCGTCGTCAACATCGTCACCGGTGACGGCACAGTGGGCTCCGCGCTGGTACGCCATCCCGACGTGCAGCGGATCGGTTTTGTCGGCTCCGTGCCGACCGGCCGCACCATCGCCATCGAGGCGGCGGCGACGCTCAAGCGCGTGAGCCTCGAGCTCGGCGGGAAGAATCCGATCATCATTTTCCCCGACGCCGATCCCAAGAAGGCGGCCGCAGCCGCCATCAAGGGCATGAACATGAATCGGCAAGGCCAGTCTTGCAGTTCGACCTCGCGCGTGTTCGTGCACGCCTCCCTGCACAAACCGGTAATCGGAGAACTGGTCAAGCTGGCGGAAGCATTGCCGATCGGACCGCCGTGGCTGAAGCAGAACGACCTCGGTCCGATTGTGTCGCAGCGGCAGTACGATCGCGTGATGGGCTTCATCGAGTTCGGCAAAATCTGAAGGCGCCGAGCTGCTGACGGGCGGCGGCAAGCCGGCCAATCCCGATCTCTCCGCCGGCCTGTTCGTCGCCCCGACGGTGTTCGACAAGGTGACGCCGACGATGCGGATTGGCCATCAGGAAATATTCGGCCCGGTCATGTCGGTGATGACCTGGGATAATTACGAAGACATGCTGACCATGGTGAACGGCGTCGAATACGGGCTCACCGCGGCGATCGTTACCAACGATCTATCCAAGGCCATGGAGACGGCGGACCGCGTTGAGGCCGGCTATGTCTGGATCAATTCCAACGGACGCTATATCGGCGCGCCTTATGGCGGCTGGAAGCAGAGCGGTATCGGCGAAGAAGAATGCTTCGACGAGATCCTGAGCTACACGCAGATCAAGAACATCAATATGCGGTGGTAAATCCGCGCCGCCACGCAAGGCAAAGCCTGCAATGGGAGAAGCGATACTTCTCAATCTCGTCGGCGGCATCGCGCTCCTGCTGTGGGGACTGCATATGCTGCAGTCCGGCATTCTGCGGGCATTCGGTGCGGACCTGCGGCGCTGGCTCGCCGTAGGGCTCGGCAACCGGATCACCGCTTTTCTCGCCGGCCTCGGCATCGCCACGCTCCTGCAGAGCAGCACGGCGACCGCGCTGATGGCCGCGGGCTTCGTCGGCGACGGGCTGGTCGGCCTCACGCCCGCGCTCGCCATCATGCTCGGCGCCAATGTCGGAACGACGCTGGTCGTTCAGGTCTTCAGTTTCGACGTGTCGTGGGTCGCGCCGCTGCTGCTCGCCACGGGCGTCATCGCCTTCAAATACTGCACGCGAACGCGCGCGCGCGACCTCGGCCGCGTCGCGATCGGTCTCGGCCTGATCCTGCTGTCATTGCACATTCTGCTCGACTCTCTCGCGCCGGCCGAATCGGCGCCGGCCACCCGCACCGTGCTGGACGCGATTACCGCTGCGCCGCTGGTCAACGTCATTTTCGGCGCGGCGCTGGCCTGGGCCGCGCATTCGAGCGTCACCGTCGTCCTTCTCGTCATGTCGCTCGGTTACTCGCACTTCGTGACGCCCGAGGCCGCGCTGGCGGTGGTGCTCGGCGCCAATCTCGGCAGCGCGATCAACCCGCTGATCGAGGGCGGCGGCCTGAAAAACCCGATCCGCCGCCGCCTGCCGCTCGGCAATCTGATCAACCGTGTGTTCGGCTGCGCTGTGGTGCTGCCGTTGCTCGGCCCGATCACCACGGCATTGACCGCCGCCGTTCCAGATACGGTGCGACTGATCGCAGATTTCCACACGCTGTTCAATCTTGCGCTGGCGGCGGTCTTCATCGTGCCGTTGCCGGTATTGGCGCGGTTGCTCGAGCAGCTCCTGCCGGAGCCGGCCGCGAGCGCAGACCCGGCGACACCGGTCTATCTTGATTCCACCGCCACCGAATCGCCATCACTCGCGCTGACCTGCGCCGCGCGCGAGACGCTGCGCATGGGCGATTTCGTCGAGAAGATGCTGCGCGAGAGCATCGATGCTCTAATGACCGACGACAGGAAGCTCGTCTCCTCGATCGAGCGCATGGACGACGTCGTCGACAAGTTGCACGAGGCGATCAAGCTTTATGTGACGCGGCTGACCAGGGAAAGCCTCGAAGAGGCCGAGGGCCGCCGCGCGATGGAGATCATCTCGTTTGCTATCAATCTCGAACATATCGGCGACATCATCGACAAGAACCTGATGGAGATCGCCAAGAAGAAGATCAAAAACCGGCTAAAATTTTCCGACGAAGGCGCCGCGGAATTGCAGACCTTCCACCGCCGGGTGCTTAACAATCTCCAGCTTGCGCTCGGTGTCTTCATTTCCGGCGACGTCAAGATCGCGCGCCAGCTGATCGCGGAAAAAGTGGCAATCCGCGAGGTGGAATTGGCGGCGGCGGAGGCGCATTTTGGGCGGCTACGCGAGGGGCGGCCGGCGAGCGTCGAAACGAGTTCGCTTCACATCGACATTTTGCGCGACCTCAAGCGCATTCATTCCCATATCTGCTCCGTCGCCTATCCCGCGCTTGAGGTGGCCGGCGAATTGCAGCCGAGCCGCCTGAAGACCGCTGAAATCAACCTCGCCCAGGATGGTGCCGGCGGGCTGACCGACGCGGGGCAGCTTGGCAGCAGTTCGGTCTAGGAGGGCGGGTCTCCGCCTTCGACACGCTGCGCCCATTGGCTCCAATATGCGCGCCGACAATCCAGAATAACCGCACAATCTTTTCCGGGCGCAGCGGCGCTTCCCGGCTATGAACGCTGTAGTTCCTCGTGTTATTCCGCGTCAAAGATCCGGCCCAATAAAGGGAGTGCACGATGGCCGAAAAGAAGGTGCCATATCAGATTGGCGGCAGGCGGTTCGAAGGCATGGTCGTCTATGACGATAGCGTGACCGCAAAGCGCCCGGCGATTTTCATGCAGCCAGACTGGAAGGGCGTCTGCGCCGAAACGATCGGCCAGGCGCGTACCGTCGCCGGCACGGACTATGTAGTGCTGATGGCCGATATGTTCGGCCTGGGCTACGGGGCCAAAGCGAAGACGGTGGACGAACTTCGCGCCGGCATGCTCGCCGTTCACAAAGACCGTCCGTTCACGCTGTCCTGCGGGGCTGCGGCCTACGACGCGCTTTTCGGCGAGGCGGAGAAGCTCGGAATCGTCGATGCCGGCAAAAAGGCGGCGATCGGCTATTGCGCGGGCGGCGGTTATGCTCTCGAGCAGGCGCGCGCCGGAGCGGACTTCAAGGCGCTCGTGGTGTTCCACGTCACCAATCCAAATCCGGTCGTTGCCGGCACGCCGTGCAATATCAAGGGTAGGGTGCTGGCCGTCCATGGCCGCGCCGATCCGGTGACGCCGAAGCCGATGATGGACGCGTTCGAAGATGAATTGAGCAAGGCCAAGGTCGATTGGCAGGTGATGATGTTCGGGCCGCCCGCCGTGCACTCGTTTTGCGATCCGACCGCCAAGGGGCCGGCGACGCAGTACGACGAAAAACTTTGCCGCAAATCCTACATGCTGATGCGCGAGTTTTTCGCCGAGACACTGTGAGAATTTTGGGCCGGAGCCGGCGTTTCTCCCTTTCTCACGCCGACCTCGAAAAAGTCCGCGCGCTCTGCGGCAATACCGATTGCCCGGCCTATACAATGCTCAAGGCCGTGAGAACGGCGTATACGGCACTTGATCATGCCGTCCCCTCCCCTGTCGCTTCCGCCACGATCCAGGCGTGGTAGTCCGGATCGACGCTTTCGATCGGCAAGACCAGTATGGCGGGAGTGGTGTAGGAGTGCATCTCCTTGACGGCCGCGCGCACCGGGTCGGCCAGCGAGGCGCGGGTTTTGATGATCATGACCGCTTCGTCGCCGCGATCGATTTTGCCTTGCCACCAGTAGAATGAGACCATGCCGGGCAGGATATTGACGCAGGCGGCGAGCCGCCGCTCCACCAGCGCCCGCCCGGCGCGCTCCGCCTCGACAATTGACGGATAGGTCGTATAGACAAAAACTGCGCGTTCCATACTCGTCTCCCGCGGCATCGCGCCGCTAAGCCGCCAAGTCCACGCCCCAATGCCCAAGCGCCCCGCCGCAGCACGCTATAAGCGCATCGCCTTCGTCGCCAGTTCGGTACCGGAGGCGCAGCAGGCGCGACGGCGTCTCGCGAAACGCTACGGCGATGCGCGGCCGGAAACCGCCGACGTCATCGTCGCGCTCGGCGGCGACGGCCTCATGCTGGCAACCCTGCAACGGTTCATGAATTCCAGCAAGCCGATCTACGGCATGCATCGCGGCACCGTCGGCTTTCTCATGAACGAATTCGCGGAAGCGGACTTGAACGAACGGCTCGACGCGGCGCACGTCACCGTCATCCATCCGCTTTTGATGCGCGCGCGAGACGCTGCCGGACGCGCGCACCGCCACCACGCCATCAACGAGGTGTCGCTGTTCCGCCAGAGCTATCAGGCCGCGCGGCTGCGAGTCCTTATCGACGGCAAAGAGCGGCTTCCGCAACTCGTCGCCGACGGCATCCTGTTGGCAACACCGGCCGGATCGACCGCATACAACCTGTCCGTGCAAGGGCCGATCATCCCGATCGATGCGCCGCTATTGGCGCTCACTCCAATCAGCCCATTCCGGCCACGGCGCTGGCGCGGCGCGCTCCTGCCCAACCGCGCGCACGTGACCGTCGAGGTGCTCGAAGCGGAAAAGCGCCCGGTCGCCGCAGTGGCCGACCACGACGAGGTACGCTCGGTACGCTCGGTCGAGATCGGCATGGATCACTCGGTCGCCATGTACATGCTGTTCGATCCCGGCCATAGCCTGGAGGAGCGAATCTTGAGCGAGCAGTTCGGCGTCTAAGGGCGGACGTCAGATGACAGACGTCAGATCCCCCATCCGCTTCACCCCCGAGCGACGGCTTCCGACCTCCGGCATCCGTCACCGACCTCCCACATCCTTAACCGCGCCTTAACGGCAAAATCGTACCGTCCGGCGCATGGTCCGTATCGACTTCAATCGTCTGCGCTTTCTTGTCATCGACGATAACGCGCACATGCGGCGCATCCTGCGCACGCTGTTGCACGGCTTCGGGACGCGCGAAGTTTACGAAGCCGAAGACGGCGCCGCCGGGCTCGAAGCCTTTACTCATTACATGCCGGATATCGTGCTCGCCGACTGGGTGATGCCGATCTTCGACGGCCTGGAATTAACGCAGATGATCCGGCAGCCCGGCGCCAACGCCAATCCCTACGTGCCGATCATCATGCTCTCCGGCCATTCGGAGAAAAAGCGCATCGTCACCGCGCGGGACGCCGGCGTTACCGAATTCCTCGCCAAGCCTATTTCCGCCAAGGCGCTCTACGAGCGCATTCTCAACGTGGTCGCCAACCCGCGGTCGTTCATCAAGACGCGGACCTATTTCGGGCCCGACCGGCGCCGCAACGTCAATCCGAACTACGTGGGGCCGGAGCGGCGCAAGGACGGCAAGGCGGAAGTGATCCGCCAACAGCCGCTGCTCGACAAGGCGAAAGCGTTAATCTGATCTCCAGGGAGCGAAGAGCAGATGGTCAACCGCAAGGACTTAAATCCCTCGGTCGCCACTTACGCCGACCACGAGGTGATCACGCCGCCTCATGAGCTGCGTAAAGTTTTGACGGCCGTTGCAGACGGCAGCGACGATCCGGTAGCGCGCGCGGAAGCGGCGCTGGCACAGCTGTCGAGCGAGTTCGTCGCCTGGATGCATGCCGAATGCGAGCGCCTGGAAACCGCGCGCCAGACCGCTGCCCGGCACGGCTTTACCGAGAAGACGCGTGACGAGCTGTTCCGCGCTGCGCACGACATCAAGGGCGAAGCGGCTACATTCGGCTTTCCGGACTTGACCGGGGTGGCAGACAGCCTTTGCCGGCTACTCGAGCACACACCGGACTTGGCGCATATTCCGCAGTCGCTGGTCGATCAGCACGTCGACGCCGTGCGCGCCATCGCCCGCGAATACGGCCGCCCCGATCTCGCTGAAATGGCACGCGCGCTCACGGCACGCCTGCGCGACGTGACCGACGAATTCCTCAAGCACGTAAACAGTTTCAGGCCGGATTATCTGGAAAGCATTTTCGCCCCGTCCCTCGTTCCCGGCCCGACGGGGGCGTGATCCGGCAAATCGGCGGATCTGCGCAAGACGTCATTGCGAGCAGCGCAACGAGACAATCCGGGAGCGATTACAGATCGGTTCGCTTCGCTCGCAATGGGAGAGCCAACTAGGCCGCTTCCGATTGCTGATCGTCGTCGAAATCGTTTGACGTCAGCTCACCGCAGAATAGCCGCGCCTCTTCGCGCGCCGCCTCGGTGGCGAAACGGTGCAACAGCGTAGTGAGCGGAGCGAGCTCGCCGAATTCTTCGTCCTCGCAGCGCGTGAGCACACGCTCGATCATGCGCCGTTTCAGCCGTGCGGACCCACCTGATTCACTCACGAAGCCGCCCTCGCGCATCGCCTCTATCGCCTCCTTGAAGGCGGGGTAGATCGAAACGGGAAGCCCTGCTCTGTCGAACAGCGCGCGCAAGCCGGCAAAACCGCCGTCGCTGACGAGGCCCGAGACGCGCGCGACCGGCATGTCCGCGAGCTCGGCCAAAGCCTCCTCGAACATCACGACGTTGCCGGACAACAGCGCCCGCAATATCAGCCCAGCAGTCAGCTGTCCGCTTTTGCGGAGATGGCAAATAAGCGGCCGAACTTCGCCTTCCGGCGATTCCGCGGCAAGCGCGATTGTCGCCTTCTCGCAAGCCTCGCGCGCGACCCGCAGCGCATGATCGGCTTCGAGCCACTGGCGCCCGGCGACGAAGCCGGCAAGCATCTCCGACAGCTTGGTGACCAGCGTGTGCTTTGTGGCGGCAGAAATGTCTTCCCGTGCCAGCAGCGACTCGCGAATGGCGGCAAGGTGGCCGTGGCGTTCGACGATGCGGTCGATCGAAAACGGCGCAATGTCGGCGTCGTCGTTTTCCAAAAGGACGAGGCAGGATTCCGCCGATCCGACCTCGGCGATGGCCGCAGCCACCGAACGCGGCAATGCGGCGCGGCTGGCGATCGCCGACTGTACCGTGGAACAGCCCGTTGCCACAGCGTCGACCAAATCCGCATCGACACACAGCGGCGACAGCGCGAGCACCGGCGCCGCGATTTGCGGCTGGTCGCCGGCAAGGGCGTAGATCACAGCCGGCGGCGCCGCCGGGCTTGCCGCCAGCGCGTCGGCGAGCGCACGGCGCACCAGCGCGCAGGGATCGTCGAGCAGCACCAGCATCGCGCCTTCGGCGGCGGCGAGATCGTCAGGGGAAAGTTCGGAATAGAGATAGGCGCGCGCCAGCGCGCCGGTCGCTTCCACCCGCTCACCGGCGGGCGCGCTGCGGACCCATTGGAGAAACTGGCGGACGATCATCGTTCACGCAAAGCCGCTTTTTCCAAGTCAATGCGACTCTAACGATGCAGGCTTAATAAACAGTTCACCATAAATCTTTGTGGAAGTTACGAAGATGTTAAGGCCGGATTCAACGCTTGCATCCTCCAGAAGCGCAGGCCGTAGCGGGCGGGCCCGACAGTCCACTTGCAATCCACTTGCAATCCACTTGGCGTATAGGGCGAAAATGTGTGATTTATTCGCGCGGCGTTGCGATTCGCCGGCGCCAAAGCGCTCACGATCTCTGTGCCGGATCCTTGAACAGATCGAGGATGCTGCTGGACAATGATACCGGCGGCGGTGCGGCAGCGCCGGGCGCAGTTTCTGCGGGATTCGGCACCGACCACAGCCGGCTTACCGCCGGTCCGTTCGGCGCGCTGCCATGGCTGTCCTGAAATAGACCCTGAAAAATCTGCCGGTTCGGACGGGTGTCGGCCGGCATGGCAGCGGCAAACGCGTTGGTGATGCCCGCAGTGTCAGGTACGATAGAAAGAGGTGGGGAAAGAGGCGCGGGAAGAGGCGCAGAAACAGCCGTGGAAACAGGTGAATAGCTCGCTGCGGCCTGCACCGCGCCCGTGGGCTCTACAGGTCGCGAACGCGCGATATCGTAGCGGCCAGTGAGCGCATCGCGCACCTGTGCGACGCTGCGCGCGCCGCCGGTTTTCCGGTCGTAGAAGATCAATCGATTGGCATGCGCAGCGTGGGCGAAAAACACCGTGGCTTTGGCATTGGGATTGCTGGCGGCCAGCGAGATGAGCCGCGCGGCGCCGCCAGCGCCGAGAAAATGCGCGATATAGAGTTCACCCTCGCTGGGCGGGCGGCCGAGTTTTTGTGTCAAATAGGCCGCATTGGCCTTGGTGAAGGCGCCGGCCATCGCCGCGTTTGCGGTCGGGTCGCTGCGCAGCTTGAGGATTTGGCTGCGCACCGCCGGGTCTTTCACTTCGTAATGTCCGGACGCGGTTCTGGTGATGGCTGCGGCATAACGGCCATATCCCAGCTCAGCGCCGGATTGCTTCATGGTGCCGAGCCAAGTCTGCTCGACGAATTGGAACAGGCCGCGCGCTGACGAAGTCGAGGCGCCCGCCCCGGGATTGAGCCCGGATTCAACCTGCGCCGTCGCCAACAGGTAAGAAAAGCTCGTGCCGGTGGCCTGTGACGCCTGACGAATAGCGCCAGTCACCGTCGAGCCCGCGGCTGAATTGCCGGGATCGACCAGCATGGAAGTAACTCCCCTGCCGATTGCCGCCAGCTCCCACCAGCAGTATCGGACAGTACCGATTATTAACAATTGTGGTAAACGGAGGCTTAACAAGTGCGGAGGCGCAAATGACGCAGCAGACAACCATGCGGCACAAGCGCGGCGGGCTTTATTTCGAAGATTTCGTGCCCGGCGAGTTGGTCGAACACCGCTACACGCGCACCGTCACGCAGATGGACAACATGCTGTTTTCCAATATGACGCTCAATCCGCAACCGCTTCATATCGACCGGCACTTTTGCGAGCAGGAGACCGAATGGGGACAACCGCTGATGAACTCGCTGTTCACCCTCGGTCTGATGATCGGCATCCAGGTATCTGACATGACTGTCGGAACGACCATCGCCAATCTCGGCATGACCGACGTCAAATTTCCCCATCCGCTGTTCGAAGGCGATACCGTTCATTGCACTACGCAGGTGATCAGTAAGCGGGAATCGAAATCGCGCCCGGGCGCCGGCATCGTCGAGTTCCACCATCGCGCTTATAACCAGGACAACAAGCTCGTCGCCGAGTGCCGCCGCCAGGCTTTTATGCGCATGCGGCCGAAGTGATAATGCGCTCTTTCCTCTTCGTTCCCGCCGATAGCCCTGGAAAACTCGAACGGGCGATGACGAGTGGGGCTGACGCCCTGATCGTCGATCTAGAAGATTCGATCGCACTCGAGGGCAAGGCGCGCACGCGGGGGAGCGCGGCCGGGTTTGTTAAAGAGGCACTTGCGGCTGAACCGCGACCTTACATTCTTGTCCGCGTGAACGGGCTCGCCACCGGCCTTACCGACGCCGATCTCGACGCGGTCGCGCCCGCGAAGCCGGACGCGATTATGCTGCCCAAGGCCGAAGGCTGTGCTTCGGTCATGCACGCCGATGCCAAACTTGCGGTTCGCGAGGCCTTAAACGATCTGCCCGACGGCCACATCAAGATCCTGCCGATCGCCACCGAAACCGCCGCGTCTTTGTTCGTCGCCGGCACTTTCGCCGGCGCGAGCGCTCGCTTGATCGGCCTCACCTGGGGCGCGGAGGACCTTTCTGCAGAGCTTGGCGCGCAAGTTAACCGCGACGCGCACGGCCGTTTCCTCGATCCCTACCGGCTGGCCCGCGTGCTCTGCCTTGCCGGCGCGGCTGCCGCCGCGGTGCCGGCGATCGACACCGTTTATGTCGACTTCCGCGACGAGAAAGGCTTTCGCCGCGAGTGCGAGGACGCGCTGCGCGACGGGTTTTTGGGGAAGATGGCGATACATCCCGCGCAAGTGCCGATCATCAACGAGGTGTTCACGCCTAGCCAGGACGCGCTCGCGCGCGCGCAGGCGATTGTCGAGGCGTTTGCAAAAAACCCGAGCGCTGGCGTGGTCGGCATCGGCGGCGTGATGTTCGATCGTCCGCATCTTGTCCGCGCGGAGCGCTTGCTCGAACGCAAGAGCTGATTATTCCTTGGCGCCGTAGACCGTCTTCGGATCGAACACGCGCTCGTCGCGGAATTCGAGCTTCACCGCGCCACCTGTCTGCCCAAGCGGCACCGCCCGGTAAAAGCACGAGCGCCGGCCGGTGTGACAAGCGCCCGCCACCTGCTCGACCTTGATCCACACCGCGTCCTGATCGCAGTCGACGCGCATCTCGATGACGCGCTGGGTGTGGCCGGATGTTTCGCCTTTGCGCCACAGCATCCGCCGTGAGCGGCTGAAATACCAAGCCTCTCCGGTTGCGACGGTCCTTGCCAGCGCCTCGGCGTTCATATGCGCCACCATGAGCAGCTCGCCCGACACCGCATCTGTCGCCACGCAGGCGACAAGACCATCGTCATCGAATTTCGGCGTCAGCGCCGAGCCTTCTTCGAGATCGGCCGTCGAGCCGGGGGGTGGAAATGCTGGCTGGTTGGACATGGAATGCGCCGGACCGCGGTTGGCTTTTCAAGTGCTGTATGGCCCGGACTCTCGCCCGCGGCCGCCGATCCCTATATATTCAGCGCCATGCTCAACGAAGTCTACAACCGCCGAATTATCGAGCTTGCGGGCAATATTCCGCGGATCGGGCGGCTCGCCACCCCGGACGCCACGGCGACCGCGCATTCGCGGCTGTGCGGCTCAACCGTGACGGTCGATCTGACGATGGACGGCGACACGATTACCGATTTTGCCCATGAGGTGAAGGCTTGCGCGCTAGGCCAAGCCTCATCGTCGATCATGGCCCGCCATGTTGTTGGCTCCAATGCCGAAGAGTTGCGGGAGCTGCGAGACACTATGCGCAAGATGCTCAAGGAGAACGGCGAGCCGCCGCGCGAAGGCAAGTGGGCAGACATCGCGGTGCTCGAGCCAGTGCGCGACTTTAAGGCGCGCCACGCGTCGACCATGCTGACCTTCGATGCCGTGATCGACGCCATCGGCCAAATCGAGGCTAAGCGCAGCGCTAAGGACGCGGCAAAGGCCGCCGCGGAGTAGATTGCTCAACGTCGTCAAAAGCTGCGCCAAAGCCCCTCGCCTGTTCGGGCGCGGTCTGGTGAAGGCCTACCGCTATACGCTGTCCTCGCTTGTCGGCTTCCAATGCCGCCACCTGCCGAGCTGTTCCGAGTATGCCGACCAGGCAATCGATCGCCACGGCCTTTGGGCAGGTGGATGGATGACGCTGGCCCGGCTGCTCCGCTGCCATCCCTGGGGCACGGCCGGGCTCGATTTCGTGCCGGAATCATTGCCGCCAAGCGCGCGATGGTACCTGCCGTGGCGCTATGGCCGCTGGCGCGGCGTCAACGATCGCCCGCAGACTGCTCGTCCATGACAGCCGTGCTGATGATCGCCTGACTTTTCTCCTGGGCGAAGCGGCCACCGACCGGCACGCCCGAGTTTTGCCAGTTGCTGTGTGGCGAGGTTCGAACCGAGCTGCGCCGCCTTTGCCGATCACCGGCAGGATACGAAAATTATCCCCGTCATCGAGCACGTCTGACAGATCGTAAGCAATCGCCGGATAAGTGGCGTTTGGATTGCCGGAAATGATGGCAACGGTGGTGGCGTCAAGCCGCTCGCCAAGCGAGCCGAGATTGGGTTTATCCGCTATCGGCCGCCCGCCGCGGGGGGTCCGGCAAAACTCGATTGAAGGGAAAAGGCTGCGGTCAGCAGAACCGCGACCAATACGCAAATCACCTGGAATGGCCCGTGCGGCCACCGCAAGCCCCCCCGTCATACGTTCCCCGAGTAGCCGGCCCACGCCCTTATGCAACACACACACCCGCGTTGCAGACCCCGACGTTGCGGCACCCATCCTGCCGCGCTTTGAAAGCTGCACGCGTTTGCTTGCAGTACGCATAACCAGCGGGTCACGCATCAACGTTCGTCAGGCAATGGGGCGGGGATATGATCCCGATTGGGAGATTCCGCGGCGTCCTTGCCGCAATTATCCGCCATAATTCGAAATCGTTTGATTGTTCTGTGAAATTGTGGCGCGCATCTCGGCCCATACGTTGTAATGCGTACATCGCATTGATGCCCGGACTGCCATGCTCTGGCGCCTGCGACCGCTGCCGCCGATGCGTGTGGCTGGGTCTTGGATCAATGTCGTCGGCGATGCCCTCGCGCCGTGTTGCATAGCGGAAAGCAGCTGCTATATCCCTTTCCGCGCTTACCTGCATTCGTAGGCAGCGAGTGAGCAACAGGAGTGAGAAATGGTCGCGCTGACCTTTCCCGACGGCGCGCGTCGGGAGTATCCCAACGGCACAACCGGCCTCGACATCGCCAAAGGAATTTCGCCGTCGCTTGCCAAGCGCACGGTGGCGATGACGCTCGACGGCAAGCTCGCCGATCTGTCTGATGCGATCGAGAATGACACGAAGATCGAATTTCTCACTCGCGACGACCCGCGGGCGCTCGAACTTATTCGTCACGACGCCGCGCACGTGCTCGCCGAGGCGGTGCAGACACTGTGGCCTGGCACGCAAGTCACCATCGGGCCGGTGATCGAGAACGGCTTTTATTACGACTTTTTCCGCAACCAGCCGTTCACGCCGGAGGAGTTCGACGCGATCGAGAAGAAAATGCGCGAAATCATCGCGCGCGACAAGCCGTTCATCAAGGAGATCTGGTCGCGCGAACAGGCGAAAAAGGTGTTTCGCGACAAGGGCGAACTGTTCAAGGTCGAACTGGTCGACGCCATCCCCGCAGACCAGGAGATCAAGATCTATAAGCAGGGCGACTGGTTCGATCTCTGCCGCGGCCCGCACATGACCTCGACCGGCAAGGTCGGCAATGCGTTCAAGTTGATGAAGGTCGCCGGCGCCTATTGGCGCGGCGATTCCAAACGCGAAATGCTGTCGCGCATCTACGGTACCGCGTTCGCCAAGCAGGAAGAACTCGACGCTTACTTGAAGCAGATCGAAGAGGCGGAAAAACGCGACCACAGGAAGCTCGGCCGCGAAATGAACCTTTTTCATTTCCAGGAAGAGGCGCCGGGCTCGGTGTTCTGGCATCCCAAGGGCTGGACGCTGTTTCAGGCGCTGGAGAACTACATCCGGCGACGTCAGCTTGAGGCCGGTTATGCCGAGGTCAACGCCCCGCAGCTGATCGATTCCTCGCTCTGGGTCGCGTCCGGCCACATGGCGACATTTCGCGACGCCATGTTTCTGGTCGAGCCGAAAGAGGAAGATGACCGCACCTACGTGGTCAAGCCGATGAACTGCCCCGGCCACATTCAGATTTTCAAGAATGGACTGAAATCGTACCGCGATCTGCCGTTCAAGATCGCCGAGTTCGGCAAGGTGCACCGCTTCGAGCCGTCGGGTGCGCTGCACGGGCTCCTTCGCGTGCGCGCCTTTACCCAGGATGACGCGCACATCTTCATCACCGAGCAGCAGATCGCCGAGGAGGTGCTCAAGGTCAATGATCTGATCCTGTCGATCTACGCGGATTTCGGCTTCGACGACGTGCGCATTAAATTTTCCGACCGGCCGGAAAAGCGCATCGGCGACGACGCGGTCTGGGACAAGGCCGAGGCGGCGTTGATGGCGGCGCTGAAAGCCTCGGGCCGGCCGTGGACTCTCAACAAGGGCGAAGGCGCCTTCTACGGCCCCAAGCTCGAATACGTGCTTGCGCGACGCCATCGGCCGCGACTGGCAATGCGGCACCGTGCAGGTCGATCTCAACATGCCCGGCCGGCTCGGCGCCTTCTATATCGACGAGCACTCGAACAAGGTGACGCCGGTGATGCTGCACCGCGCCATGTTCGGCTCGCTCGAACGATTTACCGGCATCATGATCGAGCACTATGCCGGACACCTGCCGCTGTGGCTCTCCCCGCTGCAGGCGGTGGTCGCGACCATCACTTCAGACGCCGACGATTATGCGCGCGCAGGCGATCGCGGCGGCGCAGCGCACAGGCCTGCGGGTCGAAAGCGATCTGCGCAACGAGAAGATCAACTACAAGGTCCGCGAGCATTCGCTGGCGAAGGTGCCGGTGCTGCTTGTCGTCGGCAAGAAGGAAGCCGCCGAACGCACGGTCTCGATCCGCCGCCTGGGCTCGCGAGAAGCAGCAAACGATGCCGCTCGATGCCGCGCTTGCCGCGCTGGCGCAGGAAGCGGTGCCACCCGACTTGCGGCGGATGCAGAAGGCGGCGTGAGCACGCTCACTTCGCCAGCAGCTCGACCTCGCCGTCGACGCCGTTGATGACCTTGAAATCGCGCTGATAGGTGTGGCCTTCGTTGCGCGCAATCAAGTGATAGTCGCCCTCGGCGAGCACGAGACGGGGAAACGCGCCGATCGATTCCTTGATGACGTCGCCGTCGGGCGTCGACACGGTCCACTGCGTATTGGCCAGCGCCTCGCCGCCGTTCTCGTTGACGAGCTTGAGCGTGATGACCGCCGCCCGATGGGTCACCACGATGTCGGTGAGTTTGGCCGGCCTGCACCTGCACGTCGGAGCGCACCACCGAATTCACGTCGCCATAGGTCGAGACGATGTAGTAGGTGCCCTTCGGGCAGAAGCACGACGTCGCCGCTCATCACGTTCTGTGCGATCGGCCGGCGGTGCGGCGGTGTCGAATTGGCTGCCCGGATAGATATCGAAGCTGATTTGGCCGACCGGAATGCGGACGTCGTTCACCCGTCCCTGCAGCCGCACGCCGCCGGCCGGAATGTCAAACATCTCGCGCACCGTATCGGCGCGCAGCCGCACGGCCTTTGGCCGCGCTGGCGAGCCCAAAGCTCGCATGCACGACGTAATCGCCGGGCGGCAACACGAAAGTCGGCGTCGCCGCCTGCTCCTCCTTGACCAGACGGAACATGCCGGCGGCGTCCGGGTTGGCGGCATAGACGCGCCAGATCAGGCCGCCGCTGATCAGCGGCGCGTCGTGGCCGTAGCGCGCGGCGACCATCAGCGCCACGCGTCCGGCCGGGACGACGGGTGCAGCCTGCGCAAATGGCGGCGCCGCGAGTGCGTCCTGCGTGGGGGAAATTCGATGCTGGAGCCGGGCAATCCGGTGCCCGGCGCAAGCTGCGCGGGCGCCATGGCCTGCGGGGCCATCAGGCTCTGCGCCTGCGCGAACGCGCCGATCGGCGCGCCAACAAAACGACCAGCGCAAAGCCGCCGCGACGGCGCAGCGCCAAAATCTGCCTAAGCCCCACCCTGACATAGACCGGTTTTTTCGAGTTCAATCGCGGCAATTTCAAGCCGGCCGGGCGCCCAACGTTGCGACAGCACCTGGCCGCGCCGAAAGCGTCTGCGGCCAAGAGATTCGGAAAATCCTGTGCAGCAAAAGTTGGCCGACTTTGAATTCTGTTCTTCGCCAGCGTTCGACCACGCCGCTTTCACCATATTGCGCTTGCGGCTTGTTGCATGCCTGCCGCCGATCATGCGCACCCGCAAGGCCGGCGAGCGGAGCCTTATCGTGTTGGAGCGCGTTATTCCGGCGTGCAAAGACCGAGGATGAAGTGACGACGATCGACCTCGCCGCGCGCCGGTCGACCGGCAGCGCGGACGGCCGTTGATCGGCCTCGTTCTCGGCAGCGGCGCGGCGCGCGGCTTTGCCCATATCGGCGTCCTGCAGGTGCTGATCGCGCGAGGGTATCACTCCCGACATCGTGGTCGGCACGTCGATGGGCGCTTTGGTCGGCGGCTGTTACGTCACCAACCAGCTCGAGGCGCTGGAGTCCTGGGCGCGCTCGCTGACCATGCGGCGCATCATCGGCTATCTCGACGTGCGCTTCGGCGGCTCCGGCCTCATCGGCGGCGGGCGGCTGGCGAGCCAACTGCATGAATCCATCGGCGCGACATTGATCGAGGACCTGCCGATGCGTTTTGCCGCGATCGCGACCGAAGTCGGCACCGGCCACGAAGTCTGGCTGACGCGCGGCTCGTTGTCGCTGGCGCTGCGCGCCTCTTATGCGTTGCCGGGAGTATTTCCGCCGGTCCATGTCGGCCAGCGCTGGCTGGTCGACGGGGCGCTGGTCAATCCGGTGCCGGTCTCGGCGGCGCGCGCGTTCGGCGCGCGCGTTGTCATCGCCGTCAATCTCGATGCCGACCGCTTTGGCCGCGGCGCCACCATCGCCAGCCACGGCGCCGATCCCGGCGACGGGCACCCGGTCGCGCCACCCGGCAATGCGCGCAACGGCTTTACCCGGCTGCGCAGCATGTTCGGCGCCGAACGCGCGCTCAAGCGCGACCTGATCGCCGGGCTCGGCGCGGCCGAGCTTTTCCACGGTGATGATCGAATCCTTCAACATCATGCAGGACCGCCTCACCCGCATGCGGCTCGCCGGCGATCCGCCCGACGTGCACATCACGCCGCGCATCGGCCATATCGGCTGGCTCGATTTTCATCGCGCCGCAGAAGCGATCGCGGTCGGCCGCGCGGCGGCCGAAAAAGCTCTGGATTCGATCAGCGAAACCATTGCGGAGTTGCGCTGATCACCTGCGCGCGCCTGCGCGCCTCATTGCGACGGCGAGATGCGGGCGCAATTGGTCTGACAGGCGAGTTGCTGGCTCGAGCAGTTGCTCAAGCACGACACGCTGGCGGTAGCGTTGCTGGTCGTGGTGGCGGCGCTGCTCGGCGCCGTGCCGGGCACCACGCAGGCGGTCTGGCAACTCGCCGCCTGCGAATTGCAGGTCATCATGCAATTGGTCGTGGTCGAAGTCTGCGCCAGCCGGATCGTTTTGTCGCCGTTGGCGGCGGACGCATTGGCTGCAAATGCGCCGACCGCCAGAATGGACATAACAACACTCAAACTCCGCACGCCTGCCTCCTCACCCGCCGTTGATGAAAAGGCAGCATAACGCAAACTCGGCAGCCGAGAAACGCGCTTTGCGTCGGCGCACTTAGTTAGCAAACGCAAGCGTGTCGCGCTACGCTACGCGTCAGAATGTAGTCGCGCATCGCCGCCGATTCGCGCTCCATCTCCTGCAGCCGCTGCTTGACCACGTCGCCGATCGACACGATGCCGACCAGTCGGCCCTGATCGACGACCGGCATATGACGGAATTTGCCCTCCGTCATCCGCTCCATGATGCTGCAGATCGTCTCGCTCTCGTTGCAGGTTTCGACTTTGCGCGTCATCGTTTGGCTGACCGGCTCGATCGAGCGCGGCGGCCCCGCGTGCGGCAAGCGCCTGCACGATGTCGCGCTCGGAAATGATGCCGACGAGCCGGCGGTCGGCGCCAAGAATGAGCGCCGCGCCGATGCGCTTTTCGGCGAGAAGCTTTACGGCGTCGCGCAAGGCTAGCGCCGGGTTCGATGGTGACGACGTCGCGGCCCTTTTCCGCGAGGATGGTGCTGACGGTCATCGTAGCCTCCCTTCCCTCACCGCGTTATCGCCGCAGACCGACGGGGAGCGGCGAAGGTATTGATTTAATGCTTTGGGTCGGCGTCGAGTTCCGTTGGCCGGGCCTGCGCAAATGGTTGCAGCGCAGCATGGAGCCAGGCGATCAGGGATCTAGCGAAAGCTGCGCGCCGACTCTGCCGGCAATCGGTGGCGAATGCGGCGCTTGCATGCGAGCGAACCGCCGGCCGCGCGAGAGTCGGCCTCAGCCGCTCGGCTCGGTATCGAGTTCGCCGCGTGGGGCGACCGGGTCGAAGGCCGCGAACAGCACCAATCCGGCGAGAAATCCGCCGATATGCGCCTGCCATGCGATTTGCTGACCCGGTTCGCCGCCGAAAGAAACCGCGCCGAGACCGAACAGCGCATTGAGTCCCATCCAGACCGCGAGGAATAGGAGGAAGCGCGCGTCGCGAAATGTCGCCAAAAGCGGCACGGCAGGAACCCGATAGGCCTCGCCATTGCCGGCGCCGTCACGCCAGGTTTCCAGCGGACCGTGCTCTTGAAAAATAAAACGCATGGCCGCCGCCATGGCTCCGGAAATCGCGGCCGAGGCGCCGATCATCGGCACCTGCGCGTGCGGATTGCTGATGAACTGCGCAACGCGCCGGCCGCCGCAGTGACCAGCATGAAAAGCCACGTAGCGCCAAGCGCCGAAGCGGCGCGCGAGCGCGGTTCCGAACGGAATCAGCCAGGCGAGATTAAGCCCGATGTGCAGCAGATCGGCGTGCAAAAATGCATAAGTGAAAAACGTCCAAAGTTCGGCGCCGAAGCCGCCGGGAAACGAACCGCCGATGAGCGGGTCGGTGCTGTAACGCGCCGGAATGAACGCAAAAGTGAGCACGAATTGCTCGTCCTGGCCGGCGACTCAACGCAAACATGCGGAACAGATGCACGCCGACCAGCACGGCCACGGTCGCTATAACCACGCGGCGGCACATTGAATATCGGTTCGGAAGATCTGCGATTCGAAAGGTTGCGTCACCGGCTGCACCTGCGTGTAGTCGAAATAGGCTGCGCCAAGCGCTAGCGGCAAGCGGCGACTGCGACGCGATGAGCGCGACTCGAAGAACAAAAGGGAGGGCAAAGCCCTCCCTTTTGCACCCTGTGCGGGGGGTTAAATGCTCGACGCCGAGGATTGCGGGCCGAAAAGGTCCGCCCGTATCGCGGCCCCCGTTGCCGGAGCCGCGCCGCGCCGGTCAACACCCCCTCGCCTCCCTTTATTCGGATGACGCCGCACGCGTCGCCGGTGACACGCGCGGTGAAGATGCACCTCATAGGCGGGCTCCCGCGGCCGGCCAACGTCAACGTTTGGTTAAGACTAATTCACCGTTGCGGCCGCCACCGCGGTGCAAATCCGCCCGCTCGGCACGCGACCTGCTCACTGATCCCGCACATAAGCCGAACGGCCGAAGCCTGTCCCGATCAGGGACAGCTCATGGCTGCAAACGGCGCGGGCGGGAGCAGGCGTCTATGAAACACGCGGCAAGTCGTGAGCTGTACGCATATTGGCAGGAGCTGCGCGGTCGTCGCCCGGCACCGGAGCGCGCCGAGATCGAGCCCGCCGCCATCCGGCAAATTCTGAGCGAAGCCTTCATCCTCGCGCTCGATCACTCGGACGGCTATCCGTTTCGGCTTGCCGGGACGCGGGTCTGTGCGCTGTTTGGCCGCGAACTAAAGGGCCAATCCTTCCTCGGCCTGTGGGACGAAGCGAGCCGGCGAACGATCCTCGATCTGCTTTCCATCCTGGCCGACGAATGGGTGGGCACGGTAGCCGGAGTGACCGCGCATAACGCGAGCGGTGAAGCGGTTGAACTTGAGCTTTTGCTGCTGCCGCTGAGCGCCAGCCGGCCCAGCCTTGCCCGCACCATTGGCGTGCTGGCGCCGCTGAAGATACCGCAATGGATCGGGCTCGAGTCCGATCGGCGCATTGACGCTCGGCAGCCGCCGGCACGTCGGCGCGGCGGTGGAGAAACGGCTGCTGCCGCGGTTTCTCACTCCGCGCAGCCGGCGCGGCTCTCGTCGTCTACGACGGCGGACGCTCCTAGCCACGTTCCACCCCGTCACGCATACCGCGTCGGTATCGATGGCGGCTAACGGGCCGTTAAGACGGCGCGCCTAGGCTTGCGCCGCAACGGTGGCAGGCAAACAACCGCATGGCGCTGGCGGAACGAATACCGAGTTTACGGGCGCTCAGCGAGGAACGCCGCCGCTTTCAGCGCGTGCGCGTCAATCTGCTCGGCCGCTACATGCTGGCGGACCGGCGCGAATTTCCCTGCCAAGTGGTGAACATGTCGCCGGGCGGCATGGCGCTGATCGCGCCGGTCGCCGGCGCGCCGGGCGAACGCATCATCGCCTATGTGGATCACCTCGGCCGGCTCGAAGGCCACGTCGCGCGCGACTTTTCAGAACGGCTTCGCCATGACGATCTCGGCGACGGCGCGCAAGCGCGACAAGCTCGCCGCACAGCTGACCTGGCTCGCCAACCGCCAGATCCTCGGTCTGCCCGGAAGACCGTCGCCACGGCCGTATCGTGCCGCGCAACCCGATCGGCCGGCTGATCATGCCGAACGGAGTCAACCTCACCTGCCGCATCATCGACGTGTCGCAATCGGGCGCAGGCATCGCTACCGATCAACGACCGCCGCTCGGCGCGCTGATCACGCTCGGCAAGGTGCAGGGCCGCGTGGTGCGCCATCTCGAAGACGGCTTCGCCGTCGAGTTTACCCGCCTGCAGCATCCCGACTTTTTGGAAGAAAACATCTGTTGCTGATCTATCAATAACTTGCGGAAAACGCGCTGCTCCGCCCGAGTTGCCGCGCCGGCCGCGATCGCATGAGACGTCGCTACTGCCGACCGCGTTTGTTTTTGCTCGATTCGGCGGCAACGTCATCGTTGAGTAAACGCCAAGCTGACAATTTCAATTCTGCCGCTCGCAGCCGCAATGCCGTGGCCGTGTGCTTTGGCCTCAGTAACAGTACGCAGTGTGGCAGAGCGGGCACAAATCATAGCGTTGAAAAATCAGCTGGCGACGCGACCCGCGCGATGACCGGCTCAATTTTATTCAAATTCAAATGGATCAAATTTTCCACAATATTGTTGAGCCCGTGCCGGTCTTTCGACATCTCTTGACTTGTCTTTACTTCAAATTGAACGAACGAACTTAGCCGCACCGCAAAAGCTTTGTGCGAAACGTGACCCCGACAAGACGGTAAGGGGTCAGTATGGGTACGGGTGCGAAGGCGATCCTCAAGCGCGGTGCGGCTGCCGGCATCATGTCGCCGGCGCTGCTCGGATGCCCGACGGCGAGCAGCGCGCAGGACCGGCCGCTGTTCATCGTCGTCGGACGGCAGACAAGCGCGCCGATCGGGGCGGGTGCAGCTCTGCGTCGAATACGATCCGGAGTGCAAGACCAAGCCAATGATGCCGCGTGACATCGTACTATCCACGCAAGCCCGGCAGGATCTCGCGCGGATCAATCGTTAGGTCAACGCTACCACGCTTCTGACCTCAGCCTCGCGCTGAGCGCACAACAAGCAAAGGAGAGTTCCGCGAGCCCGGTCACGTCCCCACCCCTCCCCGTCCCCAGACCGGGTTCGCGCGCGGGCGGCTCTCCCCCAAGAGCCGCCCGCACCTTTTTGCTTCGTGGAAAACCCCATATCAGCTAACAGCAGTAAGACAGTGTGACGACAGCCAAGTCGGACAGTAAGGGGAAAGTCCCCTCTCCCTGCCTCCTGCAGCCTCCAGTCCCTCGTCGGAAACTGCGGTGTCGAGGATATCTTCGTCAGCTTGGTCGAGGTCCGTGGTGGTGTTGGAATCATTCATGGCATCATTCTCCGTTCCCATGTGTCTAACGTAAATTTGGACACTCAGTTCCGCCCCCCAAAACCGGCCCCTGCCATTTTCAAAACCGTCCGTTTTCGCCGGAACGGAAGCCAGATAAGCGTGTTGATTGGCTGGACGGGACCCACCAGCCCCCCAGCCCTCACCCTCACGGGAACCGTCTAAAGCCCCGCTGTATGTGCGGGGCTTTGTTTTTTTGGGCAAGCGCGGGGGGACCAACGCCTCGACGATCCGCAGCGCACTTTCTCGCCGGCAATCGGCTCCGCCTTGGCGCAACTTCCCAACCATGCGCATTGGCATAGCGCCATGCACACACGCGATAGCGGTAGTACCTTGACAAGAGCCGCCCGCACCTTTTTAGGACGACAGACGACGGAGAACGAACGATAGTTGGAATTTGTCCGTCGCCTGTCGTTTGATTTCCGTATCAAGTGCTGAGCAGCACCTGCAGCGCCATGACCACGATCGTGCCGGACATCAAACTCCACAATCCGGCGATTACCGTCGCCACCATGACGAACTCGGCGCGCCGGCCCTCGATGCGGCGGCCTCGCAGCGTGTTGCGCATGATGATGAAAGGCGCGGAGAACATCAAAAGCGGGATCGATGCAAAGCGCGCCGCAGTCGGGCCGACTTCGAGTAGACGGAAGCTCGGGAAATGTTCGGCGAAAAGACGATAGCCGGTGGCGCATAAGCCAGCGACGGCAAAACCGATGGCCAACGAGAAAAAGGATACAATCGCCTCCGGCGAAATCGACCGGCCAAGCGTATTCAAACATTGGGGCGCCTCCTGTGCCCAAGCCATTACAGAGGATGGCGCGCGCGGCTACGAATTGATTAAGGAAAGGTTAACGCGTCAGCGGCGCCCCGACGCACTTTTGCGCCATGCCGGCCGTGCAATACTCACCGTTGATTCGCGCGACATCGGCACGGAGCGCATGGCGCAGGCGGCTCTCTCGCACCCCACCAATGACCCGGCGCAAGGCGCGCGGCATTCTGCTGCTGCCGTTTGCGCTCTTCGCCACGCCTTTGCTTGCGGCCGCAAGCTTCGTCGCCTACGTGCTTTGGCCGACTTGGCCGAGCACGCCGATTGCGCTCGATGCGCCTGCCCTTCCGATCACGGTCGCCGGGACCCTGTTCGAAGTGCCGCCGGCCGCGATCCGGGCCGCTGTGCAACGCCATCCGGGGCCGCAGGAGCGCATCGATCTCGCGTTTCTGTGGCCGTCGCTCACACCCGCCGCAGCCGGACGCGAAGGCCGACAGACAAACCGCTCGATCCGCTCGACGGCGGCGATCCCGCCGCACTGAATGCGAAGACGCAGGCGACGCGAGCGGGCGCCTGTTTGTAACCATCGCCCCCCTGGGATCGCTCCTGCCGCCCGCCGATCGGCTACGCAGCGTCTATCCGCGTTACGTCGAGACGCAGGCAGTGCGGGGCGCGGACGGACTCGCCATCCTCCCCTTCCGCGCTGGCACGCCCTACGAGGGCGAAGACCTCATCTACCTTGCCGACAATCCAGACCGATTTTTCGCCCGCTGCACGCGCGAGAGCAGCGTCATGCCCGGCATCTGTATTGCAGGAGCGCGTCGTCGGCGACGCCGATATTACGCTGCGCTTTCCGCGCGACTGGCTGGAAAACTGGCACGGCGTTTCGGCCGGATTCGATCGGCTGATCGCGCAATTGCATCCGCAGGGAAATTGACTGCGCAGCGGCCGGCTGCACGCCAGCAGTTCAGACCAAGTCCATGTCCAGGATCGGCATTTCAAGAATGTAGGACCGGCGCCGCTTCTCGTCGTCGACGAATATGACGCCGATGAATTCGTCGCCGAGATAAGCTTCAAGCGAATCCCGCTTTTTTGCGCGGGGAACGACACGGATCGCCTCATTGTCGAATTTTCGCTTCAGATAGGCGTCCAGGCGCTTGATCTGATCGATTTCGCTTACCTCTCCGATGTCTATTTCCATTCGAAAATTGTAAGAGAGGTCGTCGTCTTCGTCATCCAGGTTAAGATCGCCCAATCTCTCCTCGCCGATATAGACCTCGGCCGATTCGTCCTTCCGCGGCTGCGGCACCACGCGAATGCGCGCATTGCCGAACAGCTTCTTGAGATAGGCGTCGAGCTTTCTGACTTCTTGTACGTCCACCGCGCACCTCCAGCGCAAACCGCATAGCACGCGACGGCGGCGGCAACAATCGCGGCCAAACCGCCGCTTCGGTCAAGGCTTCGTCCTGGAACATCTGGTCCATGGTGCGCGCGGGCTCGGGGCAACCGGCAACGCCGATGACTTTGGCCGGCACGCCTGCGACCGTGACGTTATTCGGCACCGGCTTGATCACGACCGAACCGGCGGCGATGCGCGCGCAATGCCCGACTTCGATATTGCCGAGAATTTTCGCGCCGGCCCCGATCATGACGCCGTAGCGAATCTTGGGGTGACGGTCGCCGGCTTCCTTGCCGGTGCCGCCGAGCGTCACGCCATGCAGCATCGAAACGTCGTCCTCGATCACCGCTGTCTCGCCGACCACGAGCCCGGTGGCGTGGTCGAGGAAAATGCCGCGCCCGATCTTTGCCGCCGGATGAATGTCGCACTGGAACGCCGCCGAAGAACGGCTCTGCAGGTAGAGGGCGAAATCGCGGCGGCCCTTGCTCCACAGCCAATGCGCCAACCGATGCGTCTGGATGGCGTGGAAGCCCTTGTAATAGAGCACCGGCTCGATCAGCCGACGCGTCGCCGGATCGCGATCGCAGGTCGCCATGATGTCGGCGCGAAAGCTCTCGCCGATCGACGGGCTGTCCTTGAGCGCATCCATATAGGCCTGACGGATCGAGGCCGCTGGACAGCGCCCATGATTGAGCCGCTCGGCCAGCCGATAAACGATGGCCGCTTCGAGCGTGTCGTGATGCAGGATCGTCGAATAGATGAAGGTCGCGAGCTCCGGCTCGCGGCGCACCGCTTCTTCCGCCTCGCGGCGCACGCGCGCCCAGACTGGATCGACTGTGTCGAGTGCCGGCTTTGTCTGATACTGCGCCATCCGACTGCCTCCCGGTAACGGCAAAAATGACGATCGCCTTCTAGCATAAGATCGGCGTCCGCAGGCATAAAACCAAGGGCCTGGCCGACATGGGCCAACGGCCTAGGTCAACGGCCGATTAATGCAGGCCAATGACCTATCAGGTCGCGCGCTGTTCAGGAAATCCAGTACGCCGCCTTAAAGACCTTATCGCCGACCGCCAGCATGTGATCGCGGTCGGGAATGACCAGCGCCTGCGCGCCCGGCACCAGCGCAGCAAGTTCTTGCGGCGAGCCGGCAATCGGGTCCTTGCCGCCGACCGCAACCAATACCGGCACGGCGATCCGGCCGACCTCGGCCCGGCTGAGCGTTTGCCGCGAGCCACGCAGGCAGGCGGCGAGCGCCCGCAAATCCGATCGCGTCTGCTCGGCGAACGCACGAAACAGGCGCGCCGTCGGATCGGTCACCTCCGCAAGAGTCTGGCGCTTCCAGACCCTCCGCGATCGTCTCCGGACAAGCCCCGACCCCCTCGACCAGCCGAATGCCGAGACCGCCGAGCACGGCCGAGCGCACGCGCTGCGGATGCGCGAGCGCCAAATAGGCCGTGATCCGCGCGCCCATCGAATAGCCCATCACGTCGGCGCGCGTGCAGGCCAAGATGATCGAGCAGCGCGCGCACGTCCTCGGCCATATATCGATGCGATATGCGGCCGGATCGTAAAGCTTGGCTCGATGCGCCGTGGCCGCGATTGTCGAGCGCGATGACGCGGCGGCCGGCGCCCGTCAACGTCGTCACCCAGCCCGGAAAACCCAGTTCACCTCCTTGTTGGAGGCAAAGCCGTGCACCAGCACGATCGGCTCGCCCTCCCCTCGATCGAGAAATGCGATCTCCACGCCGTCATGCATGAAATTGCGGCATTGCAAACCTAGCCCGTCGGATTGTCCTATGTAGCACTCCGGCTTCTCCTGGCGCGGTCTCGATTTGCACTGATCCGGCCAGGGCTCGCTCTTACTAGGAATTCGGCGCACGGCGCCGCTATGGTGCCGCTCGAGCATCGAAAGCGCATTTGACGCGCGCCGAGGCAGAGTCGGACAGCAAGAGCATGAGCGACGAAATCGTTCCGCATTTCCATAACGACCCGGGCGTTGCGGTCATCGAGATCGGCGCCAAGAAATTCATGTGCGTGGGCGCGACGCCGCCGTTCGACCATCCGCACGTGTTCTGCGATATGGGGGACGATGAGCGAATACGTCTGCCCCTATTGCTCGACGCTTTACCGCCACGATCCAGCGCTTGCGCCCGATGCGGCGCGGCCGGCGCAATGCGCGCTGCACGACGTCCCGTCTGAGCATCGCTGCGGAGCGAATATCCTGACGTCGTCGCGCACTCGTCATTGTCGCAGGCGCCGGCATCGGCGGGCTGACCGCGGCATTGGCGCTGGCGCGCAACGGCTTCCGCGTCGTCGTGCTCGAACAAGCCGAGCGGCTTGAGGAAACCGGCGCCGGCATCCAGCTCTCGCCCAATGCCGCGCGCACATTGATCGATCTCGGCCTGGAGGAACGGCTGCAAGCCGCACGTGATCGCGCCGGCGGCATTGCGCGTCCTCGACGCCGAGAGCGGCCGCGAAATCGTCCGCATGCCGCTCGGCGAAGCGGCCGCCCAGCGTTACGGCGCGCCCTATTGGGCGATCCATCGCGGCGATCTGCAGGCGGCGCTCGCCGGCGCGGTGGCGCAAAATCTCGGCATCACGCTGAAGCTCGGCACGCACGTGGAAGATTTCGTCGTGCATCAGAACGGCGTCACCGTCTCGGCGCGCGGCCGCGCCGGCGTCACCGAGGAGCGCGGCATCGCATTCATTGCCGCCGACGGGCTGTGGTCGGCGACTCGCGCGCCGTCTCGGCCATGGCGAGCCGCCGCGCTTTGCCGGCGCGCAGCGCCTGGCGCGCGCTCGTTCGGGCGAACGATGTGGCCGCCGGAATTCGCCGAGCCGCTGATCCATCTCTGGCTCGGCCGCGACGCCCATCTCGTGCACTACCCGGTCAAGGGCGGCAGCCTCATCAACGTCGTCGTCATCATGGACGACGACTGGAACGCGCCCGGCTGGAGCGAGCCGGCTGCGCGTACCGATTTGCTGCCGCGACTTTCCACGCGCGATTGGGCGCCGCAAGCGCTTTCGCTGATCGGCGCGCCCGAGGCTTGGCTGAAATGGGCGCTCTACGACCGCAAGCCGATCCTGCGCTGGTCGCAAGGACCGGTCGCGCTTCTCGGCGACGCCGCCCATCCGACGCTTGCCCTATCTGGCGCAAGGCGCCGCCATGGCGATCGAAGACGCCGCCGTGGCGGCGCAATGTCTGGCGCGCATGCCCGACGATCCGGCCGCGGCGCTGCGCACCTATTGCGCGGTGCGGCGCGCGCGCGCCTGGAAAGTGCAGCGTCTCGCCGCACGCAACGGCGGCCGCTACCACCTGAGCGGAGTGCGGGCTATGCTGCGCAACGCGGCAATGCGAGCGCTGGGCGGCGCGCGACTGCTGCACCATTACGATTGGCTTTATGATTGGCGTCCGCCCGCCGCCTTGTCGCTCACCTGATCGCCGTCCCGACCTTCGACAAGACTTCGCCATGACCGCGAACCGCCGCAACACCAATCGCTGTTCCCCACCACGATCGCCGGCAGCCTGCCGAAGCCGTCATGGCTCGCCGAGCCGAACAGGCTGTGGGCGCCGTGGCGCCTGCAAGGCGAAGAACTGGCCACCGCCAAGGACGACGCCACGCTGCTCGCCATCAAGCTGCAGGAGGATGCCGGCATCGACATCGTCGGCGACGGCGAGCAGGCGCGCCAGCATTTCGTGCATGGCTTTCTCGAAGCGGTCGACGGCATCGACTTCGACAAGAAGGTCGAGATGGGGATCCGCAACGACCGCTATAAGGCGATGTGCCCGACCGTCGTCGGCGAACTGCGGCTGCGCGCGCGCGTGCACGCGCGCGAGGCGCGGCTCGCCCGCGCCCACACCAAGCGGAAGCTCAAATTCACCCTGCCCGGCCCGATGACCATCGTCGATACCATCGCCGACGCCCATTACGGCGACCGGGTGAAAATGGCGCTCGCCTTTGCCGGCCTGCTCAACGAGGAAGCGCGCGGGCTCGCCGCCGACGGCGTCGACGTCATCCAGTTCGATGAGCCGGCCTTCAACGTCTACATGGAGCAAGCCGCCGGATGGGGGATCGAGGCGCTGCACCGCGCCATCGATGGCGTCGCCTGCACGAGCGCCGTGCATATCTGCTACGGCTACGGCATTCCCGCCAATATCGCCTGGAAAGCGGCGCTCGGCGCCGAATGGCGGCAATACGAAAAATTCTTCCCGGCCCTGGCCAAGAGCCGCATCGATCAAGTCTCGATCGAATGCATCAATTCGCACGTGCCGATGAGCGTGCTTCAAACTGCTTGACGGCAAGGACGTGCTGATCGGCGTCATCGACGTCGCGACCGACAAGATCGAAACGCCTGAAGAGGTCGCCGCCGTGATCGAACAGGCGATGCACTACGTGCCGAAGGAAAAAATCGTCGCCTGCACCAATTGCGGCATGGCGCCGATGCGCCGCGACATCGCCGAGAAGAAGCTGCAGGCGCTCGGCAAGGGCGCGGCGTTGGCGCGGCAAAAATTCTGCTAATCTTCTTCCAAGCATCTCGCGCAAAACGACCGCGTGGCTCAGATCGAGTTCGCGCGTGGCGGTGAGAAGCGTCGCCGTGCGGCCTTTGATCATTGCGCGCAGCGCGGCGAGTTCGTCCTTGTGCGCAGCAAGCTCGTCGCGGTAGCGGCGGCGAAATTCGGCAAAAAGCGCCGGATCGTGGCCGTACCATTTGCGCAATTCGGTCGACGGCGCAAGCGCGCGCGGCCAGGCGTCGAGCTTGAGCGCCGCCTTGGACAGCCCGCGCGGCCACAGCCGATCGATGAGTATGCGCACGCCGTCCTCGCGGCGCGGGCTCATCGTAGACGCGCTTGATCGCGATCGACCGACGATCGCCGGCCGCTCGCGCGATGCGCTGCGCGTGCCGCCTCTGCGTCGCGGCTTTGCCGCTCCTTCATCGGTCGCTGCGCGAAAGCACGTCGATCAACTCGCCGACTTTGCGCCGCTGCTCGGCCTTGTTGCCCGACGCGATCGCATGCTCGACGCAATGGGCGACGTGGTCGGCGAGAATTTCCTCCTCGGCCTTGCGCAAGGCCGCGCGCACCGCCGACAGCTGGGTGACGATGTCGATGCAATAGCGGTCGTCCTCGACCATGCGCGACAAGCCCGCGCACCTGGCCCTCGATCCGTTTCAGGCGTTTGAGCACCGACGACTTGGCAAGCGGCTGCATGGCCGCTATATACCCCTACCGGGTACCCGTTTCAAGGCGGTTTCGATCATGCACCAGTCGGCCTGTTCGCATCCACGGCTCGCGCGACCGGCGCCACCGAAGATCGATCCGGTCTGCGGGATGCAGGTCGATCCGGCGGCTACGCCGCATCGGCATGCCCGCCAGCGGCCACGACTATTTCTTCTGCTCCGCCGGCTGCCGCGACAAATTCGCCGCCGATCCGGACAAATATCTGCACTCCGCGGCCGGCGCGGCGCCGCAAACGGCGCCAGCCGAGGCCACGATCTACACCTGCCCGATGCATCCGGAAATCCGCCAGCTCGGATCCGGGCCATTGCCCGATTTGCGGCATGGCGCTCGAACCCGAAGCGGGCGGCGCCGCCGAGGACGGCGAACGCGCCGACATGACGCGGCGATTGTGGATTTCGGCAGCGTTGGCGCTGCCTGTCGTGGTGCTGGACATGGGCGGCCATTTCGGCCTCTGGCACGTTTCCGGCAACCTTCTCGGCTTCGCCCAATTCGCTCTCTGACGACGCCGGTCGTCCTCTGGGGCGGCTGGCCGTTCTTCGTGCGCGGCGCCCACTCGCTGGTCACGCGCAACCTCAACATGTTCACGCTGATCGCCATGGGCACCGGCGTCGCCTATCTCTACAGCGTCGTCGCCGTGCTCGCGCCCGGGCTCTTTCCCGCGGATTTCCGCGACGCCCATGGCGGCATTGCGCTTTATTTCGAAGCCGCCGCCGTCATCACCGTACTGGTGCTGCTCGGCCAGGTGCTCGAACTTGCGCGCCCGCGCCGTCGACCTCCGCGCGCGATCCGCGCGCTGATGGACCTTGCGCCGACAGAACGCGCGGCGCCTGCGGCCAGGACGGCAGCGACGAGGATGTGCCGCTCGATGCCGTTGCGGTCGGCGACCGGCTGCGCGTGCGGCCCGGGCGAAAAAATTCCGGTCGATGGCGTGCTCATCGAGGGCCGTTCCGCGGTCGATGAATCGATGGTGACCGGCGAATCGATGCCGGTGATCAAAGAGAGCCGGCGCCAAGGTGATCGGCGGAACGCTCAACCGCAGCGGCAGCTTCGTCATGCGCGCGGAAAAAATCGGCCGCGACACGATGCTCGCGCGTATCGTCGAGATGGTCGCCGCCGCGCAGCGCTCGCGCGCGCCCATCGCGCGGCTCGCCGACCAGGTCGCCGCCTGGTTCGTGCCGGCGGTCATCGCCGTCGCACTGGTCGCATTTGCGGCTTGGGCGGTGTTCGGACCGCAGCCGCGCCTCGCCTACGCGCTCGTCGCCGCCGTGACCGTGCTGATCATCGCCTGTCCGTGCGCGCTCGGTCTCGCGACGCCGATGTCGATCATGGTCGGCATCGGCCGCGCCGCGTCCTTCGGCATCCTGATCAAGAACGCCGAAGTTCTTCGAGCGCATGGAGAAGGTCGATACGCTCGTCGTCGACAAGACCGGCACGCTGACCGAAGGCAAGCCCAAAGTCGTCGCCATCGTGCCGGCGCAAGGCTTCGACGAAAAAACCCTGCTCGCGCTCGCCGCGAGCGTCGAGCGCGCGAGCGAGCATCCGCTTGCCGCCGGCGATCGTCGCGGCCGCCACGCGAACGGAGTCATCGCGGTTGCTGCCCGTCGTGCGATTTCGACGCGCCGGCAGGCAAAGGCGCCGTCGGCACCGTCGACGGGCGGCCACGTAGCGATCGGCAACGAGACAATTTCTCGCCGAACTCGGCATCGCCATCGACGCCGCTGCAGAGCGAGGCCGAGCGGCTACGCGCCGACGGCGCGACAGTCGTCTTTGTCGCCGTCGACGACCACGCTCGCCGGCCTCATCGGCATCGCCGATCCAGTGAAGCCGACGACGCTGGCGGCGCTCGCCGGCATTGAAAGCGCAAAATATCGCGATCGTGATGCTGACCGGCGACAATCAGCATCACCGCGCGCGCCGTCGCCGCAAAACTCGGAATTGACCGATGTCGAGGCCGAGGTGCTGCCCGAGCGCAAGAGCGCCGTCGTCGAAAGGCTGCGGCGCGAAGGCCGCGTCGTCGCCATGGCCGGCGACGGCGTCAACGACGCGCCCGCGCTCGCCGCCGCCGACGTCGGCATCGCCATGGGCGGCGGCACCGACGTCGCCATGGCGAGCGCCGGCATGACCCTGGTCAAGGGCGACCTCGCCGGCATTCTACGCGCACGCAAGCTTTCCGCGGCGACCATGCGCAATATCCGGCAAAATCTGTTTTTCGCTTTTCTCTACAACGCCGCCGGCATGCCGATCGCCGCCGGCGTGCTCTATCCGCTGTTCGGACTTTTGTTGTCGCCGGCGATCGGGGCCGCGGCCATGGCGCTGTCCTCGGTCAGCGTCGTCGCCAACGCATTGCGGCTGCAGCGTGTTGCGTTGTAGTTTGCTCCGCTGCAAATTTGGCCGACTTATAAGGCCGGCCGCACAGAGAAACCGATGCATTCGATAGGTTCATCTATCGCACCAGCAACCGCTGTCGTGCGCATTCACTGCGCACGGTTCGCTTTGCCACGTCCGCCGTCGCGCGCCTTAGCACGCGGGTGGCGTGACGTTGCTTAAGGTTGGAATGCGGTCCGCAAGGATCGAGATGTAAAACATCGTGAACGTCCAACAAATAATTGAACGCGGCATTGTGCAACTGCCTCCTTTTTTAGGATGCTATTGCGCCTTAGCCCGTTCCGCGGTCAGCATGGATTGCATGATCTGATCGGAAACGTCGCGAACGGCTCCGGGCGAATGCGACAGGAACAGGGTATTCGTCTTATCAATTTCGCCAATGGATTTGATGGTATCGAAATATTGCGTGACCATGACCAGTTGCATGACTTCCGCCGTCGTAGCGTCGGTCACGGTGCTGCGAAATTGCTCGATCGAGCCGCGCAGTCCTTCGATGATGGCCTTGCGCTGATTGGCGATGCCCTGGCCCTGCAGCGCCTTGCTCTCGGCTTCGGCTTCGGCCTTCTTCACCACCAAGATCTTCTCGGCCTCGCCTCTGGCGTTGGCCGCGACCTGTTCGCGCTGCGCCGCGTTGATATCGTTCATGGCCGACTTCACCTTCGCGTCAGGGACGATATCGGTAACCAGCACGTTGACGATTTCGAAGCCGAACGCCGCCATGTCGGCGTCCAGTTCCTGCTTCACCGCCGCGGCGATGCTGGATTGGCTGGCAAACACTTCATCCAAGCGTCATGCCGGGAACGTGGCCCGAGAATGACCTGTTCGACATAAGACTTGATCTGCGCGGCCGGATCGGAGAGCTTGTAAAACGCGTCATATACTTTCTCCGGACGAACGCGATTTTGCACCGAAATCGGAATGGTGACGAACACGTTGTCTTTGGTCTTCGTCTCCATCGTCAGATTGATCTGGTTGACCCGCAGGCTGATCGCTGCCAGCGACGCTGTCGATGAACGGCATCTTCCAATTCGAGCCCGGGCTCGGCGACGCGGACAAATTTGCCAAATCGCGTGATAACCGCGACCTGGGCAGTTTTTACCGTAAAAAAGCTTCCGAGAATCGCGCCAAGAACGAAGAGCAGCAAAATAAAAATAAAAGTCGCGCTGACAACGTCCATTTTTATCTCCTCATTGTACTGCCGGACCGGCCGCCCTTGGATCGAAAAACACGCAATACCGGACGCGAAGCCGCGCCGCCAAAGCGCCCCTAGCTTAGTCTCAGCCGGTCAGCTTAAGGTTCAGCGGCAATTGTCGCGACTACTCGAAAGCGACGCACAGCGTTGCTCGACAGGCATCGAGTGCTTTTCCTTTCAGTTCCCTTAGCTCATTGGAATAGAGCATCCGCCTCCGAAACGGAAGGTGCGGAGTTCGAATCTCCGCGGGAACCCCAATTTCCAATAGGGAGCGGGCAAATCCTGACACACCCGCCAATTTATTCGGACGTTCGCGACTAGCAATTTGCCCGTCGTTCGCGCAATGGCGACGCAAATTGTCGACAGATCTCGAACAGTACATGCGCGATTTTCCGTATCTTTCAATCGATCCGCGTTTCTGCGACGTTTGAGGTTATGACGATAGAGGCCGGCGACAAAATCGTGCCGCGCTGGGAATGGCGCACATTTTCCGCCACCCTCGGAGCGATCGATGAAAAGCTGGCGCCGCTCGCCGATGTAGCGCCGCACCCAAGCGCCGAAATCTACTTCCTCCGACGAGGCGGTCAGCAAAACGCAAAGATTCGCGACGATATTTTCTACGTCAAGCATCTGCGCGGAGTTGATGCTGACGGCCTGGAATTATGGGAGCCAGTGTTCACGGCAAAATTTCCGCTCGGCCGCGGACCTGCGGCCAACTCCCGTTATCCGGTCGGACTAAAACGGGGACCGGGCCTGGCCGACGGACAGCAAAATTACGGTCATGTAGGAGTGGTACATGCCTAACGAGATCGAGCACAAATACCTCGTGCACAAGGACGCCTGGAAGCCCTCGACCGACGGAGTCTTATATCGGCAGGGCTATCTGTCTTCGGCCAAGGAAAGGGTGGTCCGCGTGCGCGTTGCCGGCGACAAAGCTTATCTGACCGTCAAGGGGCTGACGACCGGAGTGACGCGGCTTGAGTTCGAATACTCGATTCCGATCGCGGACGCTGCCATCATGCTCGATAAATTGTGCGAGCGCCCGCTGATCGAGAAGACCCGCTACCGCGAGGAGTACCAGGGCCATTGTTGGGAAATCGACGAATTCCACGGCGACAATACCGGGCTGGTTATCGCGGAGATCGAAGTGAGCAGCGCGACGGAGAGCTTTGCCGTGCCACCCTGGGCCGCGGCCGAAGTCTCCGACGATTCCCGCTATTTCAATGCAAACCTCGGGGTCAATCCATACAAGAATTGGCGGGGCTAAATACCCCAAACCCGGCGCCGGACAGTCGCTACCCATAGCGCGCAACTTTCCTTGAGCGGAGCAGCCGATGTCGAAGACTTCCAAGTATTTTGAGAATCTTTGGAGCATCCTGATCAGCTTCGGCCGCGTCGGGCTTTTCGCACTCGGCGGCGGCAACGGCATGATCAAGATGATCAGCGAAGAAGCCGTACGACATCCGCAAATGGTTCTCGATCGACGAATTCGGCTCGCTGCTCGGAATGACGTTCCTGTTTCCGGGATTGACGGCCTGCAAACTGTCCGGAATGATCGGTTACCGGATCGCCGGAATCGGCGGTCTGATCGTCGTGGCGCTGGCCATCAACATTCCGGAAATCATCCTAACCTCGGTCGGCTTCCTGTTCCTCCTCAATTACACGCACGTTCCGCTCGTAAAGGAGCTTCTGCTGGCGATGCAGTTTGCCGCCATGGCGCTCATCGGGGCGGTGCTTTACGACATGATCAGGCCGGCGGCGAAGCGGCGATTATATTGGATCGGGATTTTCCTGACGGTGGCATTCTTTCTCGCCATGGAGCTTTTCCACCTTCCCGTCATCGTTTGTCTCCTCGTCTATCTCGCCCTCTACGTCGTCGCGCCGTTTTGGACGCCGGCCACGGACATTGCGCCTGGCACACCCGTCGGCAAAGAGTTGCCGACGCCCACGCATCCGTAAATGGCATGCTGTCCAAATAGGCCGGAGACCGCGACATGCTGCTGCTGCACGGGCTACTGGACCTGACAGCGAGCTTTGGAAAAATCGGCTTGTTCGCGCTGGGCGGCGGCGATTCAATGCTGAAGATGATCGGTGACGAAGCCGTTGTGCACCGCCATTGGTTGACTGCCGATCAATACAGCGCCCTGCTGGCTATGGATTTTTTGTTCCCGGGCCTGACGGCCGCCAAGATTGCCGGCGTTATCGGCTATCGCGTGGCCGGGATCGATGGCCTGCTCACGGCCGTTCTTGCGCTAAATCTACCGGGCATCACCCTGGTGGCTGTCGGTTTCACCGTCACCGTCCGACACATGGACAAGCCGATCGTGCAAAAGATCCTCGAGGCCATGAAATTCGGCGCCATGGCGATGATCGGGGCGGTTCTCTTCGACATGATGCATTCGGCGGCGATCCACGGACGCGGTAGTCTACTGGCGGTGGCGCTCACGGTATTATTTTTCGTCTCGCTGGAATTTTTCGACGCACCGGTCATCGGCGCGCTCTTAACGTACGTCGCCGTTTTCCTCGGTTTGCATGTGTGCGGCCTTCCGATATAGGACGTAGCCGAAATTCCCGCGCAAATTCAGCATGCGACGATTGTCCGCGTTTTCATTCGTCGCTAGATTTGGCCCAAATCCAATCCCGAAATATGCGCCGCACTCCTCGTAAGCCGCATTCCGGTCCGAATTCATGATCCAAGCCCCCTCCCCTACAAGCGTCGCCCTGCTTCTTGGATTGAGTTTCTTTCTCGGGCTCGCATTCGAGGATTTTTTCGGCCGCACCAATACCAGACGCCCCGGCGGCGTTCGCACCTTTCCGATGCTGGCGCTGGCGGGCGGCGCGCTCTACCTATTCGATCCGGCGCATTTCATTCCGTTTACCGGCGGGCTCTTGGTCCTCGGCGCCTGGCTCTTCGTCTATTATCAGAAGCACGTGCGCGAGCCCGACGAGGAAGGCGAATCCAATGTCGGCCTCGTCGCTCCGGTGCTTAACGTCCAGGCCTATTTGCTGGGCGCGATCACGCTGGCTTTTCCGCACTGGATCGCCGTGGCGACGACTGTTGCCGCGGTCCTGCTGCTCACCGGCCGCGCGCAACTGCATGCTCTGGCGCGTCGCATCGAACTGAAGGAAATCATCACCGCCGGGGAATTTCTGATCCTGACCGGAATCATCCTGCCGCTGTTGCCGAACGAGCCGGTGACGACGCTGACCAAGATCACGCCGCGCCAAGTCTGGCTCGCGCTCGTCGTCGTGTGCACCTTTTCCTATGTGAGCTATCTCGCCCAGCGCTATTGGGCCGCTGCGGCGCGCGGATTGTGGATGGCGGCGCTCGGCGGCCTTTATTCGTCGACCGCCGACTACGGTGGTGCTCGCCCGCCAAGCAAAGGCCGATCCTACGCTCAAGCGCCAGGCGCAAGCGGGCATCACGCTCGCTACCGGTATCATGTACTTGAGGATCGCTGCGGTTGTCGCGATCTTCAATCTGACGCTGGCGCGGCTCTTGGTGCTGCCGCTATGCGGCCTCGCGATAGCCGGATTTGTCGATCTGCGCGTTGCAATATTGGTGGGCAACGCCGTCCGCGAAGGAAGCAAAGCCGCAGGCTGCGATACTGCCTGCGAACAGCGCAAATCCGCTCGAGCTTGGCCCGGCTGCGATCTTTGCCGTTCCTATTCATCGCAATGTCCTTGGCCTCGAGCTTTGCTACAACGGAATTCGGCACCTCCGGCATCTACGCGCTCGCCGCGATTATCGGCGTCTCCGACATCGATCCGTTTGTACTTAACTTGGCGCAGGGCGGCACGACCGGCGTGACCAACACGGCGCTTGCAGCGGCGATCCTCATCGCGGCGTCCTCCAACAATGTGCTCAAGGCGTTCTACGCCATCTCCTTCGCCGGCGGGCGGACGACCGCCGGCAGCGCCGCCGCGCTCGTTTTCCTTGCCGCCGCCGGTGTCGCTATCGCCGTGCTCGTGGCATTCGGCATGGCCTAGTCGCCTTCGTTGCGGCCGGCGGCCGGACAAGAGCCATATCCACAGGCGTCCGTTCTCTTACCGTGAGTTTGCGGGCGTTCCCTTAGCGAATAGTCTGGTCGCTCGTGAACGCGGGCGGCGTGGGCACGAGTTGGCATTTCTTTTCTGCAGCCGCGCGCTGCATAACCTTCTTCTGCTCCAACACGGTCTGGTAATCCCCACGGTAGGCAAGCGCGCCAATCACGACGCCGCCGCCGCTCTCGTCTGCTTTGTTGATGAGGTTGCGCAGCTGTTTCTCGCGCACGACCAAACCGTTCCATTGGCCGATAAGTTCCTTGCAGTTATAAGCGTCATAACGTGCAGGATCGACCATGAGCGCACCGACGCCGTCCCCTCCGCATCCGGCGAGAGTTGCCGCGGCGAACAGCACGCCGGCAACGGCATGCAACGGCAGCGGGCTGGACAGCCGGACAGCGGAACAGACACCTCGCCCCGCGGCGGCGGCAATCCCACAGGCGCATCGCACGCCGCGACGGATCGTAGAAATAAAATGGCAGCAAAATGCCATGAAAAAATGACCCGCCCGAAGCGCAATTTTGCGCGAATTCCCCATGCGAATGCCGCTTCCTACTTGGCAATTGCGGCAAGTTTGCAAGACGCTGAAGTGAGCCCGGCAAAGCCGGCCTCACGGCGGCGTTGAAGCGATCGCCGATTAGGGCTGGCTGTCTGGAAACTCTACTCCAACCGTCAATCCGCGTCGCCAGACGAGGCGGCAAATCCGTCGGGCGCCCTGTGAACTGAGGAGCAGCAGGAAGCGTTGCGGCAGTTCTTCGTCGCTCGCCAGAACGATGCGTGCGCCGGTCTGCGAAATATCGGCGATCGAACAGGCGCGCGGCGACCCCTTTTCGTCCGTCAGGATCTTTGCCCGATAGTGGAACTGCCGCCGCGGCTTTCTACGCAACTCGGTCCCGCCGTGAGATTTTCCGGCAGCAACCATCTCAGCAGCCTCCAGTTGCGCAATGTCTTGGTACAACGCAATTGTGAGAAAATAGGGCAACCTCCATTAAGGCGCCGTAAACGCGGTCATCCCGCAATTTTGGCGCACGCAGACCCGGCCTGAAAAGCCGAAAGCCTCCCCGAAAAGCACGCTGAATGCCGCTGCCGTGCGACGAAGCGCCCTTGGCGCTTTGTGACGATTTCATTACATTTACGCGAGCGTTCGGCGACGCGTGCGGACGGCCCTATGAGCTGGATGAATTGGTCAAACCCGGTTGCGGTCTGGTGGGTTTTTCTGCTCGCCGTCAGCGCGGTGAATATCGCATTGTTGTTGAAGCTAAACTCTCGGTTGCGCAACGGCGCGGCGGGCCGGCGAAGCCAAGCGTTTGCAGGCGAGCCGCTCTTCCTCCTGGCCTGCGCTTACGCGTTCGGATGCGCCTTCCGGTCGGTTTTGCCGCGCGCCGACGTGCAGCGCATCTGCTTGTTCGATACCCCGCTCTCGAGCGTCCTGGTCGGCCGCTCAGTTGCGACGGTGGCTGAGCTTTGTTTCATCGTGCAATGGGCCATTGTCCTGCGCGAACTCGGAAAACTTGTCGACTCGGACACGGCGAAAAATGTTGGCAAAGCGATCGTTCCGTTGATCGCGCTCGCGGAGTGCTGCTCCTGGTACGCGGTGATCACGACGGACTACTTGGGAAATGTCTTCGAGAACTCGCTATGGACGGTGAGTTTCCTGCTGATCGCCGTAGCGCTGGCGCGGCTCCTGCCGGCCTTCCGCGGCGTCGTGCAGTGGGGACTCGCGGGCATTGCGGCCGGCATCGCCGGCTATCTGATGTTCATGGTGACGGTTGATGTGCCAATGTACTTTGCCCGCTGGCAGGCGGAGCTGGCAAGCGGACAACAGTTTTTTGGCCTTGCTTCCGGCCTGCACGACTTAGCGACGCATTGGATCGTGACCTACGATATTGGGCGCTGGCGGCACGAAATCCCCTGGATGTCGCTCTATTTCAGCCTCGGCGTATGGACCAGCCTAGCGCTCGGCGGCTTCGGCCTGATCAGGCATCATTTGCCGCGCTACCGGGTCCGGCCGAACATTCAACTTTTGCGCCATAGCGCCGTCGTCGCAGCGACCGGCATTGGCGCACCAAAGTAGTGCTCCTAAACCAAGCTGGCAGCCGGCGGAGACCAGCGCCTGCCATCCGCTGCGCGAGTCAAGGAGGCTGCAGCCAAGCGGAGCAAGGCCGCGCCGCAGCTCCGGACTATTCCGTGGCGGCGATGAAGCCGACGACCTTGTCCTTCTGTAACTTTTCATGATACCCGGCGAGATCCGTTTGCGGCAGCTTGTCCGCCGAGACGCGGACCCGATAGAGCCCGCCCGCGGACGGGCCGTCGGCGACGCTGAGGTTGTTGCTTTCCAGGAACTTGTCGATATCGGCGGCATTGGCCTGCGGTTGGAAGCGGATCGAGCGCATAGGAGCCTGCGCCGCTCGTGTTTGTCGTCGCCGAGGCGGTTTGATATTTGGCGGGGCCGACCGGGCCGTTTTTCTTGAACACGATGCCGGCGATCATTCCGGCCTGCAGCACGATCGCGAGCGCCGCCGGCACTTGCCGACCAGGCCAAGGTGCGCGGCGAAAGGCTGGCAAAAAATTCGCGAAGCCGTGCGCCGACATTGACCGACAGCGCCGGCGCACGCGCCGGCTCGGAGTCGATCTTGGCGAACAAAGCCTCCATGGCGCGCGCGGACGGCGCGCCCAGCGTCTCGTTGAGATCAATGGTCTGGCCGAGTTCCTCGCGCACCAGTTCGTAGCGGCGGGCGAGTTCCGGATCGCTCGGCGAGCGCGGCTTCGACGCGCTGCGTGTCGCGATGGCTGAGCGTTCCCGCCGCATGCCACGGCAGCAGCAGTTCGACTTCGTTTCCGGTTCGTTTTCGTTCACCGCGTTCATGGCCAACCTCGATCAATTCCTTGCCCCTTTAAGAGCTCTGACAATTTCTTGCGCGCGTAGAACATGCGCGTCTTCACGGTCGCTTCCGGGATGCCGATAATGCCCGCGACTTCCATCACCGATTTCTCGTGGTAGTACACGAGGTCGACGATCTCCCGGTGCTCGGCCGAGAGCTTACCCAGGCATTGCCGTAACGCGGCACCCTTGTCTTTCTTTGCCAGCGCCACTTCCGGATCGTCCGCCTGATCCTCGATTGCGCCCGCGGTCTCCTCGTCCAGTTCGTCCTCGGTTCGCCGCCGCAGCGTCGACAGTGCCTTGAAGCGGGCGATGCTGAGCATCCAGGTCGAGACTGTCGAGCGGCCCTCGAATTTCCCGGCTTGCCGCCAGACGTCGAGGAACACCTCACTGATCAAGTCCTCCGCTGTCGCGTCGTTACGCACCAGACGCAGCACGAACCGATAAACCCGGACATGATGACGCGCGAACAGCACCTGCATGGCGAGCCGGTCGCCATTGGCGATCCTTCCGATCAGAACCTCGTCCGAAGTCGTTTGCATCGGCAGGGCTATCGGCTCATCATTTAAGTCGCGGGCAGCCGGCGGCAGGTTCAAGTAAAGGCAAAGAAAACCGCCTTGCCGGCGCTATTCGCCGCCAGTTTCCACTGTTTCGGGGTCTTTCGGCAAGCTGCGGCCGGAGATGGCGCAGTTCTGCAGCTTTTCGACCGATTGGCTGGCCAGTGCTGCTCTTACCGAGCACCGAATTCGATACGGTTAATAAATGGTGACGGCTGGTGCGGACGGCGGGACTTGAACCCGCACGGAGTTTCCCCCAAGGGATTTTAAGTCCTTTTTTCGGGGTTTTCCATGGTTCACCACCGTCCCCCATCATGCCCAAGAAATGCCGATGGTTATTGCATTTCTATGGCATTTTGGCTACCAAGGTTCTCCACCCTACCCCGCATGGGTTGTGAGTTTAGGATGAGTCTAAGATGCGCCTTGAGGACACAACCATCCGCTCCCTGCCGGCACCACCGAGCGGCCAGAAATTCTATCGTGACGACACGCTAAAGGGGTTCGGGTGCCGCGTGTCTCAAGCCGGCACCAAAACATTCGTGCTGGTTCACGGGCGTGGCCGTAACACCATCACTATCGGTCGTTATCCCATACTTTCGCTGTCTAAAGCCCGCAGCGAGGCGAAGCGGATGCTGGCGGAGTTCGTTCTTGGCAAAACACGTCCGCATCCAATGAGCTACGTCCAAGCGACGGAACTCTTCTTGCAAGACAAGGCTCGCGCCCAGCGCTCGAGCACCGTCTACGGCTATAGGCAGCACCTGGCACGCCTCAAGTTCAACTGTCAGCTCACCGAAATCACTCCACACGAGATCTCCCGCCGTCTCGACCGCATCAAAGCGCCCAGCGCCCGCAGCCACGTCCTTGTCAGCGCCAAGGTCTTCTTCAACTGGTGCATCAAGCGCCGCTACATTACGGACAATCCGCTCCTCGGCCTCACCAAGCCCAAGCAGGCGCCCCGCGATCGCGTTCTTTCCGACATGGAGTTGAAAGCCATCTGGATCGCGACCGGGGAGCCGTCCACCTTCAACTGCATTATCCGGCTTTGCATCCTCACGGGACAGCGCCGCGGCGAACTTGCGAGGCTCCAGCCTGAGCACGTCAATGGCGAGTATTGCACCCTCCCCGGCTCGCTCACCAAAAATGGCCGAGAGCATTCCTTTCCGCTCACGGCCTGGTCAATGCAATACCTCACGTTCGCCGGCTTCAATAATTGGGGGCAAGCGAAAGCCGCACTCGATAAGGAAACCGGCATTAACGCCCACTGGGTCATCCATGACGTCCGCCGCACGGTCGCCACCCGCATGGCGGAGATGGGCATTGCGCCGCACGTCATCGAACGGCTCCTCAATCACATCAGCGGGCAGATCAGCGGCATAGCCGCCGTGTACAACAGGGCGCGCTATCTTGAAGAGATGCGCCAAGCCATCGCGCTGTGGGAAAGCAAGCTGATCGGGCTTCTGAACCTGCCGAAGGCTGCCTAACGACCGGAGCTTATCCACTTTGGTGCACCATGACGCACCACGGCGAAACGAATCCCTATTGCAATCCCCGCGGGCACAACCTTAGAATTGCCCTGCCCGCGAATGGCAAAACCTAGGATGACGTCCGGATGTCTCCGCAACCCGGAGAATCCGAATGTCTTACAAGGTGAAGCTCCCGCTCTACCTCACGTGGAGCGCTTTGAAGAAAAAGTTGGGATGGCCCTACGGTAGAACGCACACAGGTCGCCTGATGTTTGATTCCGCATACGCGAAAGATGCATTCCCGGCTTGCCGGAAGCTCGGTCCGTATCGGAGCAGCCATCCGATCTGGTACACGCCGGCGGTTCTCGACTACTTCAAGCGGCACGGTCTGCCGATTCCTGAAAACATCGAGTTCGAAGGAAGCGAAGACTGATCTCTACGAGGGCGTCCGGTGGCCACCGGGCGCCCTCATCCATGCTGAGGGCCCTGGGGGATGCGCCGACAATTTTGTTTCTCTGTTCTTTTTGTTGCCACGCTCGTTTCCTTAAGCCTCTCATCACAGGAAGCCTCGGCTGCCGGGGCGATAGCGTGCGGCTTTGATAGCGGTAACTTATGGTGCGCCGCGGCGCTACGCTTCCCCAATCCAGAAGAAGCGCAAGAACAGGCGGTAGCCTATTGTGCCAGCCGCGGCATCTCCTCTTGCCATTGGGAATTGCTTCTCTATTCCAAGTGCCACTCCAGCGTGCTAACTCCAAGCGGGCATGTCTGGAGCGTCGGCGACACCGCAGACAGCGCTGCGGATCTCGCAATAGACACCTGCTGGCACGGAACTAGCACGTCTCCTTGCAAGGTAGCCTTTACAGTTTGTGAGACGTCGGCCAATCCAGCCGACATAAGATATTCGCCAGCGCTCGTTGGTCCTGACGAAGTTGAAGTCGCGCCGAACGCGGCCGGCGTCCCCACAAGTACTCATCCCCTCACAGCGCAGACAGCGCCTCCCGCATATCAAAATTCAACGGCGAGCGATTATGACGCGCTCGCCCGCGGGACCTTTGTAATCAACGAGATCGATAGAGACCTATGGATCGCAGCTAACCGCGACAAGCTCCGACCAGTCGCGGCATGCCGCGACCAGTCGCGACCAGTCGCGACAAGACGCGACACCCGACGCGCGCGAGGAAGACGGCGACGACAAGCCGCGACCAGTCGCGACAGCCCACGTCGCGCGCCTGGAAGGTGAGAATGAGTTCTTGCGGCAACAAATCGGTGTCAAGGACGATCAGATCAAAGACCTGACCGAACGCGCTCGGGAGACTAACCATCTCATTGCCGGATTGCAGAAAATGCTGACGCCGCTACTGGGTCGGTCTGAGGGGCTGCGCGACCATACCCAATAGCGCGTTTTGGCTCTCCTTTCGGGCTTACGGACCGAATAAATTTGACGTATAGCGCGCCAGTGATCACAGGCTGTATGTTGATGACGTGCGAGAGGCCGCAGTGTTGGGAGCGGATATGCGCGCCCCCCACTTAGCGCTCCCTCGTAGTTCTCCCCGGTTGGCTAATTCGCTAAGGCTACCAAGCCATGGCTAAATCCATTTCCCCTAGAAATTCTCGCTCAAAGGGCAGGGCCGGCCGACGAACCGGTCCAATTCAACGCACTTGGGAGCAACTCCGAAGCAAGGAACACCTCCACCAAACAATCGTCGAAGTTCTCCGTCGGAACGCAAACGCAGGCTCGATCAACCTATACCTTACGATCATCGGACGAAAAGTAGACGTTGAGGGGGAAGGGGAACGTCTGATCGGGCCCGAAGCCGTCCGCCGCCTTCTGAACGAGAAAACTGGGATCTCCTATTATTTCGCAAAGGCCATCACGTCGATAACCGGAACCGATCTCGACGTGCTCATAATGGAACTCTTCAAGATTGACCAGGCACATCCAAACTTCAGCAAGTCAAACATCTTGCCCGATCAAGTCCGCCAGGCGCTCAACGTCGAGCATCTTGCTCGGCAATGTCACTTAACTCCCGATGCGATATCTCTCATTCCTTCAATCAGCCACGCAGAGGCGGTTCTGGCCGAAAGCAAACATTCCAAAGCAGCACATGCTCTTGCAAAAATACAAAAGGTAGGCGCTGTCACGACACGTTCCTTAGACAAACTTTACCCAGGGATAGGCCAGCTGCTGACGGCCGCAACCGGAAGAACAACATTTCAACGACTAGACCCTCTCGATAATTCAGCATTTGCAAGTATTTTTTCTCAATCTATTCGGTCGGTTATGCCACAATCCAATAGGGTCACGGCCTGGGCAGAATTTCTTCCCTGCAGTTGGGAGACGCCCCAATTCATGCAGGCTCATCACTTGGGGTTATTCAAAAATGTTACTGGTGAACTTTTATCTCTTGACGAGGCTTCGATATTTGCAGTCGCCTACAATCGCCTTGGTGACCAAAATCGGCAAGTCGTCCACTCGCTCCTCAAAAGGACAGACTTCAGGTATGAATTATACCTATCTCCTTTAATCATAAAGAAGATCGTGGAGCGCCGTGGACCTTTCCAGGAAGCCACTCCGGCTATTCTCTCGGATCAGGCCGATTTTATCGATCATCTAGACGATCTGTACGGGCCTAGAACTCTCGATACGCCTTCTCTCAGAAGAGACTAACACCGCGACGGCTCGGGAAGCGGACCTTGAGGGTGTTGATTTTTTGATTCTGCTTGCAGGGGACCGCCCGCTTCACGCTGCAAAACGATCGAGACGAGGACAGATTGATATAATCTTAGAGCCTGCTAAGCTTCAGCGCTTCCAGTCATGGTTTCAAAAGCTCATGACCAACTCGACCAATTTGACCCTCAGGCAATTCGCCCAAACGCTGAGAGGCGATAAAAAACGCGCCCGGCAACGACCTCGTTAGTCGGACAATTTCTGCGACAATTTCCCGAACAATTTGTTGGTCTTTTATTCCGTACCCGATGGGATTGGTATCGACGAAGGTCAGCCGGTCGACCTGCAACTTTCGACGGCGACCATCGCCCATCGAGATGCCTAGCGCGGTGACGGCTGGGTGGCCGGCGGATTGTCTTTCGGACACTGCGGTCAAGGATGTCCTCTCTCCATTGGCGTCTTACGAAGGGAAGACGCAATGTTAGGTCCCAGAACCGACGACCCGTGCGTGCAAGACGGCGTGGTTGTGTACAGCAGCTCGGAATTTCGTATCGAAGAACCTCAACGGGCACAAGCCGATCGCCCAACGCGCCGCCAGCGACCTGAGTGGTGGGAGCCACCCTACACAAGCAATTCTGCATCCTCCACGGGTACGTTCGTAGTCCTCACGATCGCGGCTGCGGTCGATACCGTGATCGCGACATATGTCTCGTTCATAACAAAAGGCCGCAACATCTGGGTATCGTATCGTTAAAAAACTCTCCGATAGCGACTCATGGCCCTGCACTCTCAGCGCGGGGCCATTTTTATCAGTTATAGGTTACATGGCGATTTCGTGATATATTCGCATTTAGTCAGGATTTAATTCAGCTCCTTCGTCGGCATTGATCGGCTTGCTCCGATCTCGATGGGGGAGCGGGCCGATCGGGGCGCATGTTTGCAGGAACATGCGCCCCACTCTTTTGTAGGCTTATGATATTCATAAATCTGATCCGCGCGTGCCGGGCGGCCGTGTAGTTCCTTCACAAAATGCCGCCCATCGCTCCCCGTCGCGACATCTTTAGAAAGTGATTTTTTTCATCGTCGAATTGCGAAACGGGGATAACCCGGAGCATATCGCGTTGTGCACCACGTATAATGGCAGTGATGGAATACCACTCCGAGCGGCACATCGGCGACATCCTCAAACAGAAAGAACGCAACATCGAAATCATTGGTGCCGATCTTGCGACGCGTCACGGCTTCACCCAAGTTCCGAATTTCATTCTCACCAACAAGGATATTTCCGTCGGCGCAAAACTCGCGTACGCGATGCTTCTCAAATACGCGTGGGGCGACGACGCCTGCTTCCCGGGCCAGACAAAACTCGCCGACGACATGGGATCGGGTGAGCGAAGCGTCCGACGATACCTGGAAGAGCTCGAAAAAACCGGCTTCTCGAGATCGTTCAGCGTGGCCTCGGTAAGACCAACCTCTACCGGCTATTCCTCGTTGTGCAGAAGCCTGGCGCGAAACGTGGCCACCCCTGACCGGCCAAATTGGCCGGTCTTGATCGGCCATACTGGCCGGACTGGAACGGCCAAGATTGCCGGTCTCTCTATATAAGAATACTCATTCTAATAATACTCAGTAGGGGAATGAATTTTTAGATCGGAATCAGCATTTAAATGCACCTCATAAGGGCGATCCCAAAAAGGATCGACATTTAACGACGCTCCATGAGGTACAACAGGGGTACGCCTGATTTGTACCGTCAGTGAAACAAAACGTGCTCATTTGTCCTTACACGTCGCCCCCGCTTTGTCGGGCTGGTCGCCCGACCCCGCGCCGCCACTTTGCCTATAACAGCTGTCCTCAATTATGCATCTGGCAAAGCTGGCGGCCGCTGCGCTCCTCGTCCGGTGACTGCGGTGCTCGGGCTGGCGGCACGGGGTCGGCCGGCTGCGCCGGACGCCGTCGCATAGTCGCCGCGTTGGGGCGCGGCTCCTTGCTTTGGGCTCCGACAAAGCGGGGGCGGAGAACACCACTCAAAACCACAAGCCATGATCCGGCGCCAGTTTCGGTTCTCACGGCATTTCGGCACGCAACGCTGCCACCGACGCACGTTAGTGGTGTGTCCTAACGATCACACTCACGCGCAATAATTCAGGCCGTGAATAAGACTCGGCGCTGCCACAAAAAAGAACCCCAGGCAGCCTACGCGCCTAGGGTTCCGAGTTGTTGCCTCAACTTGGGTAGGCTTCTGGACGGGGCGGCGGGGTGTCGGGGGATGGGGAGCCGCCCTGCCGGCCTACTCGATGGAAAATAAGAACGTGTCCCGCAGATGCAATGCGGCCGTGGATTACATTATTGTTAGATTGCCGGCACGTGCCTATCCAACTTCACATACACACCAATCCCCACCATCGCCAAATCTTCATCATTTCGCGGCCAGCATAAACTGAAACGACCACGTCTCACGGCGTGGCGCCGGTTCCTTGTAGGTCGCCGACCACACCTCACCATGGGTCGCTCGGCGTGCCGCGTTCTCCCGACCTCCACAAGTAGGGACGTGCGCAACGACGGCAGGCGCGAGCTGCACTGGCAGAGCGCGTCATCACCAGGGGCTGGCGCGACGGTATGGAGACCGAGCCTTTTGCAATTGCGACAACCGCGCACGGCGGCGGTGTCGTCTTTACGCGCGACGAGCGCGAGCGCCACGTGTGGATCGTTGGCAAATCCGGCTCGGGCAAGATCACGGTCCTGTTCAATCTGGCGATGTCCGACATTGTCGCGGGCGAGGGCTTGGCGGTCATCGACCCGCACGGCGACCTCGCCGAGGATATTCTCGACGCCATCCCGCGCAGGCGCATCAACGACGTGTGCTACCTCGACGCCGGCGAGACCGCGTATCCGGTCGGCTTTAATCCCGCGACCAGGATCGCGCCCGAGCGCCGGGCACTCGCCGCCGCCGGCATCGTCGCCGCGTTCAAGCACTTGTGGAGCGACAGCTGGGGACCGCGACTTGAGCACTTCCTCTTTCATGGCATCGCCGCGCTCATCTCGCGCGAGCACGCGACCCTCATCGATCTTGCGCGGCTCTACACCGACGACCGCTTCCGCGAGCGTGTCGTCGGCCGCGTGACCGATCCGGAGACGCTGCGGTTCTGGGCGGAGGAGTTTCCGAGCTACACCAAGTCGCTGCGCTCCGAAGCGGTCGCGCCGATCCTCAACAAGGTCGGACAAATCGCCGCTTCGCCGCACCTGCGGCTCATCCTCGGCCAGATCGCGCCGCGCCTCGATCTCTCCTTCACCATGAACAGCCGGCGCATCCTCATTGCCAACCTCGCCAAGGGAGCGATAGGGGAGCAGGCGGCAAACTTGCTCGGCTCGCTCCTTGTCTCGCACTTGCAGCTCACCGCCATGGAGCGCGCCGCACTTGCTCCCGAGGACCGTATCCCGTTTTTCGTCCACGTCGACGAATTCCAGACCTTCAGTTCGGACGCGTTCGCATCGTTGCTATCTGAAGCGCGTAAATTCGCGCTGCACTTTTGCCTCGCCAACCAGTACACGGATCAGTTATCCAATGCCGTGCGCTCCGCGGTCATCGGCAACGCCAGTACGCTTATCGTCTTTCGCGTCGGCAGCCGCGACGCCGAGCTGCTCGCCCCGGAATTTCGGCCGATGGACCCGGCCGCCCTCGCCGACCAGGAGCCGTTCACCGCGTGGCTTCGCCGCGGCCTCGGTCGTGACCGTATCTTCGCCGAACCGAAGCTCTATGACGCGGTGGGTACGGGTGAGATGATCCGCGAGCAAAGCCGCCAGCGCTTCGGCCGCTCCCGCGGAGCAATTGAGCGCCAACGCAAACTCCGTTTCTAGAGATGCTCCAACCTCGCACACAATCCCAAATCAGCAAAATTCCTTTCCACTCAGTTTTGATTTTGGCTCGCCACTCTTTGTCGATACGCGTGAAATGCAGCTCCCGCCACTTCCGAACGTCGCCCACTTAAAAATCGTTGAACTCGATCGTCGGTCACTTCAGCTATCCCGTGGGTCAAATCACAATTGAATACAGTGATAGCACCGCTGGGCGGGCTAAGCTTCGCCGGGTTCGGGACGAATCCCGCCGCCGCGCACGTATTGCGGATGTCCTCATACGCAACTGCCAACGTCTCAACGTCATCGTGCGATCCAACGAAGTCATCCAAGTACACGGAGACGCATATCCCACGATTAATGGCTCGCTCAATCGCATCAGCTACCGGTGACTTGATGAGAACGAGACTCGCCAGCAATGGCGACTGAACAAAGCCGATCGGCAATGCATGTGGAGGACCTGCCACCGGATTTACCACGCACGACCATTTTGCAGCGGTATTTCCGCCCGGATAACCCCAGCCTCGCAGTACTCTCGTCACTCGCATCCTGGCGATGGAGTAATAGAAATTCTGGAGATCGATTTTGAAGAAGAGCTTATTTTTCAAGTGCGCATGCAAAGCCGCCACGTGCCCACCCGGCTGATAGTGGTAGAGATATTCGGGCAGATCGAGACGCTTGGCGAAGAACTTGAGTATGCGCCTCCCCTTGAGCGCGCATCGATCGGTAGGAACGAAAATGAACTTACCGCGCGATCGGTATTTGAACTTGTAATTTTCTATATACGTCATCGCAGTTGGCGGCCTTACTCGCGATTTCGACGATTAATTTGATAACCATAAGTATTGGCACCAAATATTCCGCGATCCTGCGAGTAAGGCGCGCTACACGTGCAAATCTTTTTTTGCTCATGTTGCGCCTCCACGTTCACCGCCGGCTATCTGCGACACCAAGCATATGGAGCCGACAACCGAGGAACGTAGTCACGTCATGTCAACGTGATACGCCGAAACGCACGCAACCGAACATAACGTCCGAACGCGCCCGTCGTCGCCAGGTCATCGCCAGCGGAGACCGGAAAGATGGAGTTCGCCATTCGAAAACGCAAGGGTTGTACCGCGACGACAGCTTGACTCCCGCCAGCCGAATGTTCACCTTCCATTCTTATGAGTCAAGACCCCGTAGGCGAGGGCCAGCTGCACACGCTCGGGCTGCTGGAGCAGCTTCGCGCCGAGTGCAAAGACCTCTGGGGCGCGTCCTCACATGCGTATTTCCGCGTGGACGAATTACTCCGCGAACTCGCGAACCCGAACCTGCATGACATTCCCAGGAACCTGCCGTTTCGCGTCGAACTGTGGGACCAGAGCGACCAGCACGTCCGCTGGGTCATCGCCGCATCATCCAGCGTCACCGTCGGACATGCTGCCCTCGACGCCGCGATCGCGAACTACCCCGATCAACGCTTCACGCTGCGTCAGGGCATCCATGTGATACGGGAGCACGTGCTGATTAGGTGATATGGTATCAATTCGCGAATTTGACGAAAGACCGTTCGATGTGGATGGTAGCTAATTACATCATCGACGCCCTGAAGTTTCTGGGCGTACTTGGCGGATTGGCATCTCCAGTGTTTCTCATCTACGATCGGGTCTATCGCCACCGTCCAACTCCATTTCTTTTTCCCGCGGAGTTCAAGACAAATCTGCGCATCAAGAACGTCGCGGCCGAGACGATCATAATAGACGAGATCGTTATTGACCCACCCGTACTGAAAGTCGCGCGAGCGAATGATCTATTTACGGACAGCGAGGACAAGGCGTCCTCAATGTATCCGACCATGAAAGGCCCGCGAACTCCAGAAGGCGTGTACATCATCATCAAGCCCGAGGAAGAGCGCACATTTGCCTTACATTTTCTTGCTGATATCGAGACCCAGGACGGAGCTGATCGAATTGCAATTCGATGTAGGTGGTCGAATACCAGAAAGCCTTACCCGTTTCGACGATATGTTAAAATACGTCCGACTGTTGAGATGGTCCGAAATATGAAAGAAGCCTCATTCGCTCGCAAGGTGTGAGGGCATTGGTTGCTCGCTATCCCCACGCCTAACCGCGCCGCCGCGTGGCCTTTGCAAGCACGAGAGGAACTTGTCGAATTGATGCTCAGCATAGAAGCGCGTTATCACGGCGTGTATATTACGACAAAGGAAGATCGTGCTGCGCTCAAAACAAGTGCCGAAGATGTGCGGCGCAATTCGTTTGCTACGGATGACGATGTCAAGAAGGTATTTCATCGCTTCAACCGAGCATGAGGGTTCGCTACACTGCCACGGCCCTGTCCGAAATCGAAGATATTCTCACCTTCATTGCGAGAGATAACTCAAGTGCGGCGCTAAGGGTATCAGTCACCATCTTGGCAACGATAGATCGCGTCGCCGAGTTCCCGCACATTGCCATCGAAAGCAATGCTCCCGGAGTTAGAGTGGCTCCGGTCCTTCCCTATAGGTATCTTATCTTCTTCAGCTTCGTCGACGGCGTTCTTATAGTTCGTAACGTGCGCCACGCCGCTCGCGAGAGAGCAGCTCTCTGATACACGAGCATATGACCAAATTGCTCAAACAAGCGATGACAGTGCTGGAAGAATTACCGGGGGACTTGCAGGACACCGCCGCACGCCAAATTATGCGTTGCGTCGAGGAACTTTCGACTTTCGATGATGGCCCTTCGCTACCTGAGCTTCTTTCGGCCAGGTCTCCACAAGGCGCTCATACGTCGCCGGGTCGAAAGCCACGATCTCAAATGGAATACGCTGGTCAATGATCAGGCGATGCAGAAACAACTCTATAGCCTGTGTCATGGTAAGACCGAGCCGATGAAGGACTTCTTCGGCCGCGTGCTTCACGCCGGGCGTGACGCGCATTTGTAGCGTGGCACTGCGGCTAAGGCGAATCATACTCAATCCGTGATTCGAACTCGCCTCCCCTTCCCCGTCGTCCACAAGGCGTCGAGCGGATTGCCGTCGACTAGAGTTCGGTCATCCGTAAATAGAAATAAGTTCGATCCGCGCCCGTCGGTCATTTCTTTCTGCGCTTCGATCATCTGTTCCACCCGAGCCCGCGATGTCGTGACCGTTAGCACACGAAAGCTTTGCAGGCCGAGTTCCTGCACGTGCTCCCCTACCCTGTTGGCTTCATGGTAGGCCAGCATCTTCTTGGCGTAGTAGGTTTGATCCTTGCTCTTGCGCCGATGCACCGGCATCTCGCCGCGATCGCGCTCCAGCATGAAGTAGCTTGCCTTGCCTGTCGCTGGAAATCGCAAGCCGAATAGCTCGTCCGGATCGACGGAAAGCAGCTGGTGCGCACCGTCAATCCGAACCTTCACCACCAAACGTACGCGCCGGTCGCGTTGCGTCTTCGGCGCGCTGTCGAAAATTTCCTTTCGATCGATCAGTGCGACATCGGAACGACCGCGACAGGCCAGCTCTAGCCGGACCATGAATTCGGTAATGTCAACGCGATGCTCGATAAAGCGCCAGCCGGCTCGGCGCTGCTTGTCGGTCTGGTACAAGAGTCGCCGCCGGGACATCGTAGCCGTGCTTGCGCAGGAGCCAAGCGCCCGGTCGCGTCAGGCCGTAGATAAGCGGAAAGGACCCTTTATAGAGCACGCGCTTCTCGACCTGCCCGAGCAGACGCTCAACGTATTCGTGCTCCCAGAGCGCCAATAACGACCGCGAGACGTTTTGCGCACTGCCGCCGTCGAGTGCCGCAAGCTGCTCACCGGACGCCAGTCGCAATCGAGCGAGGTTCGCAAGCAGGCTCAAGTCCCTTTGCGTCATTCGGAACGGCCGCGGCTGCTCGGGTCGTTCGAACAATCGGCCGCGCGCTCTCGTCTCCAGATACATGCCTCCATTGTAACGCCACCCCGGTCCCCTCGCTTGTGGACAACAAATACAGGTGTATAGTTTTTCCAGGTCTCCGTCCTGCACGCCGCCGCCTGAATTCCTCGGGCCCCGGCGGAGCAAGACGGAGAGTGCAATGCCCCTTGACATAGCAACCGGCGCGACGCGCGCCGGCCCCCTATCCCCTACAATTCATCAATATCGAAATCACGCCGCTGATCGACGGCGAGATTTTCGTGTCGCGATGCAAGCCACGCTGCTCGACGAAGACCAGCTCGAGTTCATCGGCCAAGACCTCGCTCACGAGCACGTCAAGACGATCGATGAGGCGTTAGCGATCATCCGACAGAACGTCGCGCCGCTCGACCGCGCTTCATGCCGCCTATGAGGTCCGCCGTGGTCAACGCTTCAGCGCGCGAAGCGCCGGCCCGCATCCGGCGTTCTCAATGACAACTTCCGCACGACCTTCGTCGGCGGCCAAGTGGTCATGACGCAAGGCGTCGACGCACTGCCGATCGACACCAAGGCTCGCATGCTTTTGGCCGTGCAGAGCTTCAACAACTTCGACGCCGATAACGACCCGCATGGCGAGCACGACTTCGGCAGCTTCGAGCTCGCCGGCGAGACGCTACTTCTTCAAGGTCGATTACTACTCCCCCGACCTTGACGGCCGGTCCGAAGATCCCGCCGACCCCGAGAAGACGACGCGCGTGCTCACGATCATGCGCGCCGACGAGTACTGAACCCCCAACCAAACAGAAGGAGGCCAGCGATGGCCAACCAGCAACCATACTATCGTGCCTACACCGTCGTCAAACGCGAAGGCCAAGACGACTTTTGGCTCGCCATTGGTGCGGCGTTCATGCACCAGGATGGCGATGGCTTCAACGTCGTCCTGCAAGCCTTGCCGATCGACGGATAAGATCGTTCTGCGCCCGCCGAAGGACGATCAAAGCGAACAGCAACCGCAGGAGCGGCCGCGCAATAGCAACAAATCCGGCTCTCGACGCCGGTAGCCGCCCCGCCATTGCGACGAGGCAGACTTAAGAGCCGCCGGCGCACCCGACGGCTCTTTTATTTTGGTGCCGCCGCCTTCTAACGCGCTTTACCCCAAGAGCGACCAAATCGCTGCGCCGCATTAAGTGACGCGACGGGCCCCTTAGGAGACCAAGATATATTTCAGTGAGCCCTGAAATATCCCTTGACACCAGAATTATATTTCGATACTCTGTTGAAATATGAAAAAGCACGATGCCGTGGCGGCCCTTGGCTGCGCTTGCACAGGATAACCGCCTTGATGTGTTCCGCCTGCTGGTGGAGGCGGGACCGGAAGGCCTGTCCGCCGGCAGCGTCGCCAACGCGCTCAAACTCGCACCGAATACGCTGACGTTCCATTTCGACCGGCTACGCGATGCGGGGCTGGTCACGGTTCGTCGCGAGGGCCGCTCGATGATCTATGCAGCGCAGTTCGACACGATGAACGGCCTGCTCGCTTATCTCACCGAAAACTGCTGCCGCGGTGCGCGGGATGCGTGCCCGACGGCGCGTCCTGCAAGCCGGCGGTCGCGAAGCACGCCAAGGCAACAACCTGAAGGAGACCCTTATGAAACGCATGCATGTCCACGTCGCAGTTGAGGATCTCCCGCAGTCGATCGGCTTCTATTCGGCGCTGTTTGATGCGGAGCCTGCGGTCGTGAAGCCCGATTACGCCAAGTGGATGCTCGACGATCCGCGCGTGAACTTCGCGATCTCGACGCGCGGGCGCGAGCCGGGCCTCGACCATCTCGGTATCCAGGTCGAAAACCAAGGCGAGTTGCAAGAGGTTTACGCGCGGCTGCGCAAGGCCGGCGGCGAGGTCATCGAGCAGGGCCAGACGTCATGCTGCTACGCCAAGTCGGAAAAGTCGTGGATCGACGACCCCGCCGGCCTTTCCTGGGAGACCTTCTTCACGACAGGCGAAAGCACCGACTACGGGGATGGAAGCGGCGAGCGCGTTGCACGCGTAGCCCATGAGAAGTCGTGCTGCGCGCCCGCCCCGAAAGTCGCCGAGCCGGCCGTCGCGTGCGGCTGTCCGGCCGCGTAAGGCCGCAGCACAATCCATCGCCGCGAGGGAGCCATGACCGAGCCCTACAATGTGCTGTTCCTCTGCACCGGCAATTCGGCGCGCTCGATCATGGCGGAAGCGATCCTGACCAAGCTTGGCGCGGAACAATTCCGCGCCTTTAGCGCCGGCAGCCATCCCAAGGGGCACGTGCATCCCGAAGCGACTACGGCTGCTGCACAGCCTGGGCCATGACACGTCGGGCTTTCGCTCGAAATCGTGGGAGCGAATTCGCCGATCCCGGCGCGCCGTTGCTCGATTTCGTGTTCACGGTCTGCGACAGTGCGGCAGGCGAAGCCTGCCCGGTATGGCTCGGCCAGCCGATGACGGCGCACTGGGGTGTTCCTGATCCAGCCGAGGCCGCGGGAACGCCGGCCGAGGTCGCCCTGGCCTTCAAGGATGCCTATCGCATGCTGCAGCGGCGTATCAGCATTTTCGTATCGCTGCCGCTGCGATCGCTGGATCAGCTGAGCCTGCAAAAGAAGCTACGCGAAATCGGCCGCCTCGACGCTGTGATCGCAAAGGCGGTCGAGCCGACATAAACCAGCTAGCGAGCGAAGTCCCGCGCAAAACCCGTGTAACTTATTGCCCGCTCGCGGCAGTAGATGCCGTGCCAATAGCTGAAGCCGTCCCAATCGCTGCGCCATAACGCTTCCTCAGATTTATCGAGGGCCAACTCTGCGACCGTATTGTGTCCTCTCCCGGCATGGCGCTTTTGCCATTCCCAAAAGAAGTCGATCACATCGTGAGCACGTGCCGCTGCGATCATTGATTTCAACCCGTCGAATACTCGAACGACTTGAAGCTCGTGTGCCGCACCGCTTCGGGAGCGTCCGACAGTTTCCGGATCGCCGCCCAGGTCTGCTTGTAATTGGGAATGATCAGTTCGTTGACACCGGGCGATACCACGTTGCCCTGTACACCGTCGGGTTGGCGAACAGCATGAAGGTCTGCTTCCGCTTTGCCGTCGCCGTCGGATAGACGATCGCCTGAGTCGAGCCATTTTCGTTATAGACTTCAACCAGATCGCCGGTCTTGAGCTTGAGTTCGGTCATGTCCGCCGGATTCATCTGGAGGAACGGGTAGGGGAAGCGATCGGTGACGAACTCGTTCTCCTGGTCAAGATAGGAACTCTGCCAAGTGATGTTCGTCCGGCCATTGTTGATAAGGAACGGCCACTTGTCCTTCTCGGCCTGTTTGCCGGGCGCCTCCAGGCCACGCCACTTGGATTCCATGAAGGTCGCCTTGCCGTCCTTGGTGCCGAACTTGCCGTCGGTATAAAGGCGCTTGGTACCGACGATCTTGCCGTCCTTGAAGTCAGTCGCCGGCTCGTGGAAACCGTTGGTGCCCATGGCGCGCAGCCGCTCATAGGTGACGAACTGTCCGCCCGCCGCATGGCCGTGATAGCCGTCCATGAAGGCGTCCTCTTCGGTCTTCCAGTCGAACCCCTTGAACTGGTCCGCGTACATCGCTTTGCCCTGTTGGCGCAGCACGCGCTCCATATTGTTGGCGATGCGAGCAGCGATCAAGCTGTCGGGCATGGCCTGGCCGGGCGGGTCCATGTAGCGCTCGGTCAGCCGCATGCGGCGTTCGCCGTTCATCGAGGTGAGATTGGCTTCGCCGGAAGTCGCACCTGGCAGCCAGACGTGGCAGGCCTGGCCGATCTTGGTCGGCACGATGTCGACGTCGACCGCGAACAAGCCGCCTTTGTTGATTGCCGCCATGATGGCTTTCACCATCGCGTCGCGATCGCCGTAGGGACCGTCAGCATTGCATCCTTCACCATGTCGGTGCGCTTCTTGTAGGCTTGCTTGAACTTGAAGGCGTTGAGCGTCGTTTTGTAGTGATCGCAGCCCCAGATGTGATGGATGCCGCCCTTGCCGCCGATCAGCATGGTGTCGATGTAGAACGCCGGCCGCGGGCCCGGATAATCCGGCCGCACATAGCCTTCCTGATGGCCGCCCATGCGCACGCAGCCGCCGCCGGGCCGGCCGACATTGCCGGTGGCGAGCGCCACATTCACCAGCGCGGCGTTGGTGCGGTAGTTGTCGTTGCCCCAAATCAGGCCCTTCTCGTACGAGAACATCGTGCGGCGGCGCGCGCCCCCCGCCTTTGGCTGCGCGATCCATTCGGCAGATTGCCGAATTTGATCGACGCTTAGGCCGGTGATCCGTGCAGCGTCCGTCAAGGCTTGTCTTGTTGCTTGGACCGCCTTGTCGAAGTCCTTGGTCGAGGCGGCGACAAACGCCTTGTCGGTCCAACCCTTTTCGGCAATGTAGGTGAACCAGGCATTGAACAGCGCGAGATCGGTGCCCGAGTTGATGGCAAGGTGCATGACGCGATCCTTGCCGGCTTCCACTTCGCAGGCATTCATCGTCACTGTGCGGCGCGGATCGACGATGACGATGCGGCCCTGCTCGACAGGCTCCGAGCCGAACTCGGCTTTCTTCTTATTGATCGAGGTCCCGCGCAAATTCGGAATCCAGTGATTGAGGAAGTAATTGGTCTGGGTTTCGAGCGCGTTGGTCCCGACAGCGACGATGGTGTCGGCGAGTTCGGCGTCCTCATAGCAATTGTTGAGTTCGCCCACGCCCATATCGCGCGTAGCATGGACTTCCGAATTATAGGCCGGTCGATTGTGGATGCGGATGTTCTTGACCTTCATGGCGCCGAAATAGAGCTTGCCGGTGCCCCAGGTGTTTTCGTAGCCGCCGCCCGCGCCCCCGTGGTCGTAGGCAGGAGACGATGAGGCCATCCTCGCCCATTTCATTGATCACGCCGACCGTGACGCGCGCAACGAGATCGAGCGCGTCGTCCCAGCTCGTCGGCTGCATCTGGCCGTAACGCCACACCATCGGACTGGTGAGCCGCTGCAATTCCGTGTTGCGCTGCCGCGAATAGCTCATTTCGGCAATGCGGGCTCCGCGAACCGAACCGAGTCCCGAATTCACCACGCACTTGTCATCCGGTTTGATGACGAGATGGACATCCTCGCCGTTTTGCTTGACGATGTTGTACATCGACGGCGCATACCACGCCGCAGTCTCGACCGGCTGCTGCTTGCAGAGATCGACGCCGAACGTGTTCTGATCCGGCGCGGTGCCGCCCTGCTTGTTCATCGGCCACGTGTAGGCATGATAGCCGCAGCCAACGATGCAATAGTGGCAGACGACGTTGAATTCCTTGGCGTCCTTGGGGACGATCGGAAGCCGGTCGATATGACGCTTGTAAGCCATTGTTGCCTCCCTCAGAGAACGTTGGACAGCCGCCCGTACAAAAGCTCGTCGACGCCTTCGGCGTAGATGTCGCCCTTGTCGTCGACGCGCAGCACGTATTGCGGGAGGTTTTGCGTGGCGTGGCCCCAGGTCTGCGAGCCACCTGCTTCGCAGTCGAAGCGCGAGTAGTGGCCCGGGCAGTTCAGCGTCCGATCGGCCTTGTTGTAGCCAAGCGGAAACCCCTTATGCGGACAGATTATCGAGAACCCGACGATGTCGCCGTCAGGGCCGACGCCGGTCGGCACACGCGTTCCAAGCTTGAGCAGCACGCCTGGCGCGTCGTTGTCCGGGTAATCGACGCTCAGAGGCTCATCCACTTTGAGGTCGCTTACATTGGCGAGACGGTTCGATGGATACTCGACCCGCGCAGGCGGCGGGAGCCGCCTTGGCTTGAGCGATCGAGACAGTGGCGGCGGCGGCACCTGCCGCGACCATGCCAGCTCCGCTTAGGAATTTTCGACGGCCAACATCGACCATGACGCCGCAGCGATTTCATGGTGTCCTCCCTCCCGTTGTCTCTGTCTGGGTGGCGGATCGCGCCGACACCTCGGTGCGTTCCGATATTTCGAGAAATCTCGATTAAACGAGAATAAATCAAATCCGGTCCGGGGTCTAGAGAGATGGAGGCGAGTTCAGCTACCTAGGATGTGCCGGCGGAGAGAATGTAATGGCGCGCAATAGGTTGGCGGTGGTGGGGCACGTCGGTTCAGGCGAGGCGGCGGACCCGACTTCGGCGTCGTTCGGCCTGGCTGCGCTCGCGGCTTTGGGGCAGCCGACGCGGCTCGAGATTTTTCGTCTACTCATGCGCCATGAGCCCAACGGATTGCCCGCGGGCGCGATCGCCGAAGCCGTCGGCTGTCCCCAGAACACCGCGTCCTCGCATCTTGCGATTCTTGCCCGGGCTCGATTGACCTACGGAACGCGCGCCGGCCGGTCCATCGTTTATCGCGCGGATGTCAAAGGGATGCGCGCTCTGATGGAATTCCTCGTCTCGGATTGCTGCGAGGGACACCCTCAGCTTTGCAACCTTCAGCAAGCGCTTCGCGGCCGGGCCCCCCGCGCAGGCGCCGCGCCAAGCCGCCGCAAGCCGCGAAAGTAGCCTCACTACGCGCCTTTACCGGAGCCGCAATAAAAGTGTCACATTGTGCGATTAGTCGATAATCTTGGAAGTCTCGTATTATCGATACGACGAGCGTTTTTCCATCCCGAGAGAATGCGATGAGCCAACTGCACGTCGACGGCCAGGCCCTGCTCGAAGGCGCGGGGCGCAGCACCACGCATCTCGGTTCGCCCCCCGGCGTTCGCCCGGCCCGCATCCTGATGGTCCGGCATCGGGATCAGTCGGAGGCGGAATTGGCAGGGCACGACCTTGAGGTGGCGGGCTACTCGGTCGCCGTTGTCGAGCGCGACGCCGACGCCGAAATTTGCCTGCGCCGGAGCCCGCCGGACCTTATTGTGATCGGCGCGTGCCCGACGGGCACTTCCGATGCCGATCTATGCGCCCGGGTGCGGACCTACGCGGGAAAGACATCGATCTCGATCATCGTGCTCGCCGGCGACGAAGACGAAGGGCTCCGCAGCCTGTTCGCGGGTGCCGACGATTTTGTCGTAAGCCCCGTTTCGCCGATCCAGCTGCTTGCGCGCGCGCAGTCGGTTCTGCGGCGGGCGGCGCCGGGTGATAGCGGGCCGATCCTTCGCGTCCGCGACATCGAACTTGATGTCGAGCGCTACCGCGTGACTCGGGCCGGACGGCCGCTGCATCTCGGGCCGACCGAATTCCGGCTGCTTAAGCTGATGATGCGAAAGCCGGGGCGCATCTTCTCACGAAAGGACATAGTCAGCGGCCTCTGGGGACCAAAGGCAAAAATCGAGCTCCGCACCGTCGATATCTGTGTCAGCCGGTTGCGCAAGGCCGTAAATCGCGGCGCGCGGGCGGACGCGTTCAGGACGGTGCGCCGGATCGGATACGCGCTGAAGGCGGACGAAGGGTTGCCGAAATAAAGCGCGCAACCATCAGCGGCCAGGTTTCGCATCTCCGTCACAGTTTCGCATCTCTGTCACAAAGGTGTGTATATGTCGAAAGTTCTGGTATTCCCGCACAAACAAGATCGCGGTTTCGGCCGCCATGCGCTCTCTCGCGAGGTAAAGTCGATGGGCGGAAGAGCCCTGGCTCTGGCCAATGCCCCGGATGCGGCCGGAACCGGAGACCAGCTGTCGGCACCTCAGGCGCTCGCCGCGCTGGCGGCGCTCGGGCAGCCGACACGCCTCGACATTTTCCAGCTGTTGATCAGGCGCGGACCGGACGGTTTGCTTGCCGGCCGCATCGCCGAAGCGGTCGGCTGCCCGCATAATACCGTGTCCTCGCACCTGAGCGTGCTCGCGCGCGCCGGACTGATCCGCGGAACGCGCGAGGGTCGGACGATTCTTTACCGTGCGGAAGTGGAGACGATGCGCGCCCTTCTCGCGTTCCTGCTCACGGATTGCTGCAACGGCCATCCGGAACTGTGCGATCTCGGATCGGCCACGCATCGCGCGGCGTGCGGCTGTCCTCCCACCGCGGAAAACCATGGCGGGAGCAAACGTGCGCGACGATAGCAAGAGAGAGCCCTATAACGTCCTCTTCCTCTGCACCGGCAATTCGGCGCGCTCGATCATGGCCGAGGTGATCCTCAATCGCGCCGGCCAGGGGAACTTCCGCGCCTTCTCGGCGGGAAGCCAGCCGAAAGGGCAGATCCATCCCTACACGATCGATTTGTTGAAAAGAATGAATTACGACGTGACGGGCCTGCGGTCCAAAAGCTGGAAAGAGTTTTCGGGCGCCGGTGCGCCTGAGCTTGATTTCGTGTTCACGGTTTGTGATAACGCCGCGCAGGAAACGTGCCCCGTATGGCCTGGCCAGCCGATGACCGCGCATTGGGGCGTGCCCGATCCCGCGACCGCCTCGGGCGCCGAAGCGGAAGTGCGCTTCGCATTCGCCGACACGTTGCGAATGCTGACGAACCGTATCAATATTTTCGTGAGCCTGCCGCTCCGGTCACTCGATCAACTGACATTGCAAAAGCAACTCGACGCGATCGGCAAGACAAAGGAAAGAGGCGACAAGCCTGCCTCGGCCGCCTGATGAGCGAACTCCCCGCGCCATTGTCGAGACGCCTGCTCGCCGAGTGTCTCGGGACATGCCTTCTCGTTGCCACGGTGGTCGGTTCGGGAATCATGGCCGAACGGCTGGCCGGAGGTAACCAGGCAATAGCGTTGCTCGGCGTTACCATTCCGACGGGGGCCATTCTCGTCGTGATTATCGCCATTTTCGCGCCGGTTTCGGGTGCGCACTTCAATCCCGCGGTATCGCTTGTCTTCGCGACTCGCGGCGAGATGCCCTGGCGCGAGCTCTTGCCGTACGTCGTCGTTCAATGCATCGGGGGAATTGCGGGCACGATCGTGGCACATTTGATGTTCGATCTCGCCCCGCTTGCCATCGGTATCAGGGAGCGCAGCGGCGCATCGCAGTGGCTGGCGGAAGCGGTCGCGACGTTCACGCTCATTCTGGCGATCCTTGGCGGGCTGCGATACGCCGCCTCGGCCGTCCCGTGGCTGGTCGGCCTAACGATCACCGCCGCCTACTGGTTTACGGCCTCAACCTCCTTCGCGAACCCGGCCGTTACGCTCGCCCGTGGCTTCACGACGACATTCTCAGGCATAGCGCTCCATGACGTTCCTGGTTTTGTCATTGCCCAACTCGTTGGGGCAGCCCTCGGCGCGTCGGTCTCCATCGTGCTTTTCCCCGCGCAGCGCGGGTCTTCGGTGGGCGTGATGGCGCCAGGCGAATAGTTCACGAAGACCGGTCGTTCCCCTATACCCGGTTCACTTCTTCAGCTATTTGCACCAGTACGCGGCTGGAACAATACGCGCGCGCCGAGACTGAGCACGAAGACAGCAAGAACAAGAAGCAAGGCGCCGCCCCACGCTTGCTCGTGCCACTCCTTGTACGGCGAAATTGCATAAGTGAAGATTTGCAAGGAAAGTTCCGCCATCGGCTTGGTTGGATCTAATTCCCAGAACTGACTGCCAAAGGCGGTGAAAAGAAGCGGCGCGGTTTCCCCAGTCACTCGTGCCAACGCCAAGAGCAAGCCGGTGATAATGCCCGGACGGGCGACCGGCAGGACACACTTGACGGTCACGTGAAAGTCCGTCGCACCGAGCGCCGCGGCAGCTTCCCGTAAACTCGTCGGTACGAGGCGGATCGCGGATTCAGTTGCGCGGATGACGAGCGGAAGCATCAAAACCGCGAATGCAAAGGAAGCGGAAAATGCCGAAAAATGATGAAGCGGTGCGACCAGAACAACGTAGGCGAAGATGCCGATCGCAATGCTTGGAACGCCGGCGAGAACGTCGGCGAGGTAACTTAATGTCTCCGTCACGCGACCATGGCTCTTGGTGGCGATATAGGTGCCTACCAAAATACCGACGGGGAACGCCATAACAGCTGCGATTCCGACGATGATGAATGTGCCGACGATTCCATTGGCGACGCCGCCGCCGGGGACCCCGACGGGATGTGGCAATTCGACAAGAAACGGAAGTGACAAGGCGCCGATCCCCTCGCGAGCGATATAGCCCATGATCAATATCAGGGCGCCCGCCGCGCCGATGGTGCAGGCCGCGGCAACTGCCTGCCCAAGCACGTTCTGGACGCGCCGCCGCCGGATAACCGCTAAGTCTATGCTCATCGCGTGATTGCCCCCTGGTTGCGAAGCAGAAGACGCACCATGAAGCGGCCGATCCCGACGACAAGCACGCTCACGATGAATAGCAGCAACCCAAGTTCGATGAGTGAGCTGAGATAAATGTCGGTCGTGGCTTCGGTGAATTCATTGGCGATGACGCTGGCGATCGTATATCCGGGCGCAAACAGCGACGCCGAAATGACGGGACGATTCCCGATTACCATGGTCGTGGCGATGGTCTCGCCCATCGCCCGCCCGAGCCCCAATATACAGGCGCCGAAGATGCCGCGGTAGGCGAAGGGCAGGATCACTCTTGTGACCCTTTCCCATTTCGTGGCGCCAAGCGCTGCTGCGGCTTCGTGATAGTTGCGATCGACCATGACGAGGAGGTCGCGGGTGATGGCAGTAATCGTCGGCAGGATCATCAGCGCCAGAATGAGCGCCGCTGTTAGCATGTTGACGCCGTAGATCGTCCCTTGAAAGATCGGCAGAAAGCCGAGCGCATCTTGGAGACCGGGCCCGATCCAATTGCTGACCACCGGGGCCAATACGAACAGTCCCCACAGCCCATAGACAATGCTTGGCACCGCGGCCAAGAGCTCTACGAGCATGCTGAGACCGGCCGCCACCCGTCTCGGTGCAAACTCGGCCAGAAAGATGCCGCTGAGAATGCCGACGATCGACGCCAGCGCGAGCGCGATCAAAGAACTGACGACCGTGCCGTAGATGAACGGAAGCGCGCCGAACTGGCTGGTAACCGGATTCCATTCGCTGCTCCACAGAAAGCCGAGCCCGAATTTAGCGATGGAAAGCCGTGATCCCCAGACCAACTCAGCGACCAGCCCGACCATGATTGCGACAAAGACAACACCGGCGCCATAGAGGACGCCGGTGAAGACCTTGCCCGCAAGCCAGCCGCGCGGACGATGGGACGATCCTTGATCGAGACCCAAGGATTGGGCGGCGACAACCATATTTACAGTGGCCACGAGCCGCTTCCTTTAGTTAAGAGCGCCGAACGTGCCGTAGTCCGTATCGGCAGATCGCTACTGCATTTGCGACACGACATTCTGTGCTTGCTGCTGCACGTTCACAGGGAGCGGCACGTACTCCACGGTTTTCGCGATCGGCTGGGCTTTCGTGACAAGCCAGTCCATGATCTCCTTGAGAAGCTTGCCGCGTTGTGCGTCGGCAGGTTTCTGGTAAAGCATGACCCAGGAATAGCCGCTGATCGGATAACACTGAGCGCAGTCCGAATCGACGATGGAAAAGTCGGTCGATGAGACGTTCGGCTTCGTCGCCGCCGCGGCCGCGACAGTAGCGATATCCGGATAGAGGTATTTGCCCTGCTTATTTTGCAGCAACGCGTAGGGCATATCGTTCTCCAGAAGATAGGCTAACTCGACGTACCCGATGGCGCCGGGCGTTTGCTTCACCAAGCCGGCTACGCCCTCGTTGCCCTTGCCGCCGATGCTGCTGGGCGCGGGCCAGGAGACGCTCTTGTCCGTGCCGACCTTTTGCTTCCATTCGGCCGACACGTGACTGAGAAAGTCGGTGAAGATGTAGGTTGTTCCCGATCCGTCCGACCGGTGAACGACGGTGATCGCCATGTCGGGGAGCTTGACGCCCGGATTGAGCTTGGCGATCGCAGGATCGGTCCACTTCGTAATTTTGCCGAGGTAGATATCGGCAAGCAACTCGCGCGTAAAATGCAAGCCCTTCGCAATTCCGGGCAGATTGTAAGCAATTCCCTCTCCCCCCAAGGTGACCGGTACCTGCAGAACCTTGCCCGGCGCGCGGGACAGTTCCTGCGCATTCATCGGCACGTCGCTGGCGCCGAAGTCGACGGTCCGAGCAGTGAATTGCTGAATGCCGCCGCCGCTGCCGATCGACTGGTAGTTCACCGTCACCTCGGGGTGCTTCGCGCTGTACTCATAGAAAGCCTTCGAAAAAAACGGATAATCGAAGGTCGAGCCGGCGCCCGTTATCTGCGTCGCCGCGTATGACGCGGTCGCGGTTGCAACCGCGAGAGTTGCGGCCCCGAGCGCGAAAATCGCCGTCCGTTGTGGACGGAAAGCAAGCGCGCAAGCGCCGAGAAAGGTGGTGCGGACCATCGGCCATCTCCATTGTTGGTAGTTCGTCGGCAGGGTGTTTATCGGGGTGGACCCGAAGTTCAGGGCGAGGCCCGAACGGGCACACGCTTCGATGCGTCGAGATTTCTCGATTTTTATAGGGATGCCGTGTGAAGGTTTTGTGACTGTTCGGCGCACGATGGTTTGCAAAACGACCGGGCTACGCTCGCGTGCGCATTGCGCCGTGAATTACCGCCGGCTGCCGCAGGTCGGTCCGTCGGCGGAAAGTGATCGGAGGCATTCTCGGCGTCTGGATTGCCCGTGCGATATTCGAGCCGCCGTTGCGGCAGATTTCGCTGACGGCGCGAACTGGACTCGGGCAATGGTTGGCGGAAGGCACCCCCAGCTTCGGTCTGCTCTTGACCATTCTCGAACGCGGCGCCCAAACGCCAGCGGTAACTCCTTACACAATCGGTCTGTACATCAGCCCGCGTACTGGTTCACCTCGTCCACGTCCTTTGCCAATCCCACCGTGACGATCGCGCGCTCGTTGTCGGATACTTTCGCGAGTATACACCCGGAGTCTTTGCCTTCGTTTGCGCACAGCTTCTCGGCATGCTGGGCGCAGTCGCCTTGCCCGCCGGCTGTGGAATTAGCACGTCTCTGACGGGTCATTCTCGTCGCTTCCGCCCAGCCCGCTTCACGTCAACTCCGCCCCAAATATCGGACATTCAGAGTTCCCGTCGGCGCATTCCGATCGCCCCGACCGACGCCAGTCTTGGACCGTTAGCGGCGGCAGCGAGGCGTGGAACGAGCCTGCCGCGCTTCCCTGCCTGTGGTTACGGCTATGCCTACTCCTATGGATACTGTGGTGGTTACGTGAAGCGCCCACACGGAAACTCACCGTGCTCCGACGAGCATGGAAAAATGTTTCCGGAAACGGGCAACTTCTTTCCGTTCCCCGGATATCTGCCAAGATTTTCAGGTTCTCGCCCACCTACCCCTTGACTCGGCAAGGGGGAATGTTCTCTTTTCGTTCCCCATGAGTTCAAGCCCTTCAGACCAGGACGGCCAGCTGCACACGCTCGGGCTGCTCGAACAGCTCCGCGAGGAGTGCAAGGGACTGTGGGGCACTTCCTCGAACCTGTATTTTCGGGTCGACGAGTTGCTTCGGGAGCTAGCGAATCCGAACCTGCACGACATTCCTACTCGCCTCCCCTTCCGCGTTGAAATGTGGGAGCGATCCGACCAACACGTGCGCTGGGTCGTTGCGGCGACATCGAGCGTCGCCGTCGGACACGCCGCGCTCGACGCCGCCATTGCCAACTATCCCGATCAGCGGTTCACGCTGCGCAACGGAATTCTTGTGCTGCGGCAGCACGCTCGACGCCGCAATCGCCAATTACCCCGGCGAGCGATACACGCTTCGTAACGGCATCCTGGTCATCCGCGAACACGCTCCAAAAACGTAGACCAGACGCCACCTTCGCGGCTAACTACCGCCGCAGCGATTGCCCTGGACATACGAAATCCTTGATGCGCTCGCGTTTCAATTTCCGGGAGCTCTCCTTCCAATTTTCGTGAGATTGCTTTCCATTTCCGCGCACAAGACGCAGCCCTCCTCAGGCATACGCTATCGTCTGAGCGCTTGGGCCACTAAAAGGCTCAGGACACAAAGAGTAATGAAGAGCCCGGTAATGATGCGCGTGTCTTAAACCCATGCAGCTACGACGAGGAATGCGAGCGTGGCGCCGGTACCGAATCCAGTGAACGCAATGGTGTTCCTAATTGCCCGCCAAGCCGCTTTGGTAGCGACCACCCAGACGACGACCTCGAAGGCAATGATCCCGATACGACGGCAACAGCGATATAGGGGCCATCCATCCCGGCCTCCGGTCGCTGAGGCAACGCCGGAGTCTATAGTGAGTCTAAGCTTTTACGTGAACTTCGGCGGAGAGCAGCTAACCCCTTGATTTATTGGTGCGGACGGCCGGACTTGAACCGGCACGGGAGGTTAATCCCTAGGGATTTTAAGTCTAACGTATGCTATCTAAGCCATTGATATTAAATGATCATTTTGGCAGAAAAATTGAATGTGCTAAAATCCGTGCTAAAAACCGGCGAAACAGAGCATCCGAAAAATTCGGACCAGATTCGCCTTTCAGGCTGAAGGGATTTTGCATCCCATTGGTAAAGGCTTTGTCTAGCACATCGTGTTTGCCCCTCAGCCTGAGCCGGGCCTCGAAGCACGCACGTTATAGCGCCGGCGGCGTCTTACCCGAAAGCGAAATCGCCGTTTGTGCTTATCAACGGTTCCGCCTGAGACATCGTTGCAACAAAAGCGCGTCGCCTCGCATTGAAAAAACAAAGGGCCGGAACCGCGCAAGCGGCTCCGGCTCGATGTTTGCGGGACCGTAACGATCAGGCTTGAGGCGCACTGCGCAGCAGCGCGGGAAGCCATCCCTTCCCTGCTAGCGCCGCTTCGGCGGCCTCGGCCATCGCGGGCTTTTGCATGCCCGCGATCGTCTGCGCCTGCTGTCGGTAAGCGGACAATCGAGCGCGACCAGGTTAGCATGACCAGTTGCAAATGGGAATCAAATGACCGGCTGGGATCACGAATTCGCGGTGTGGTTTATCAATGAGGGTCATTTCCGCGTGACCGATCCCGGGCCGCTGCGTGCGCCCGTGCTTGACTTGTCGCTACGCCGCGATGAGGCGCTTGATCTCATACTCGAAACGAGGGTCGCGCCCGACGCGAAATCAACTGCGCCGGAACATCCCAGTGGCACCGTGCGCATCACGACGGAATGCGCCTGCCTCGAAAATATCGGTGGGGTGAAGGTTAGGCTTACGGGCGTTCTGCCCTATCGAGTCCGCACCTCAATCAGTCACCGGACTGGGCAAGACGAACACGTCGAAGAAGCGAAGATACATGCTCTTGAAGCCATGGTGCGAGGCGGCACCGACGCGCGCTACACCATTGACTGGCTTGAAAATCTGCCAATAAGCCCATTTGTTTGGCCGGATTTCGTCAAGACAAAGATTGAAACCGCCACGACCCGCAAATTCGGCGTCGGCGATGACGGCATCACGCTTTTCAGCACGGACGCGGGGAAGTCATCGAGTCGGACAGCCGCAAAAATCGTAGTCGCCGGGACGGAAATTTATGTGTGCGCCCTGCGCCGCAGCGATAACGATGACCTCGTGAAGCCGGGCTGTATCATATACGTCGGCAACCCGGACGAGGAGTTTCGCAAGAAAGTTCGGACCGCAATCTCCTTCACGCTCGGCGTCTACCTAGTCGATCTGGGAAGCGCCGTTTACAGCAAAGATTGGGAAATCATCTCCTTCAAGTTTCGCAGCGCCTACAGCATTGACCGGAAGGTTCTGGATTTAGCGGTCCTGCCGCCGGCGCCGATGGGCGCGCGCTGGCAGAATGAGATTGACCGTGTTCCTTTCGCGCGCCTGGTCAACACTCTTTTTCATAACTATAAGGCGCTTGACTTCGGCAATCTGAGCTGGGCGTACTGGCACGCACTGTGCGCCACGCCGCACATCGCCTCGGTGCATTTCGGCGCCGCGATCGAAATGCTGCTTCGCCAGTATGCCGCAATGAAGCCCGATCAGTTTCCGCGAGGGATCATCGCGGACCGCGCGATCTGGAAACGGTTGTTCGGGCTCAGGTTGAGGAGGCGATCGCGAAACTGGAAATCCCTGAGGAAAAGAAAAGCGCCCTGCGCGAGAACATCGGCGGGCTCAATCGCGTGCATCAGCGCGATACCATGGACGCCATACTGAAGGACATTGGCATCGCGCTTGGCCCCGATGAGTCACAAGCGTGGAAGCGCCGTAATGACGCGGCGCATGGCATTGCCATGGAGGACGGCGAAGAGCTTGACGTGATCCGCGACATAAAACTTCTCAAGGTCATGTTCCATCGCATGGTGCTGCGGATCATCAATGGCGCCGACACCTACCACGACTACGCCACGCCGGGATTTCCGATCCGCAAACTCGCCGATCCCGGTGCCGCCGGCGAGATCGGGATAGTCGTCGCCGATTCTTAAGCGAATAAAATGGAGTGCAGGACTTCCGGCCTGGATCAGGAGTATGGATATAAGGCGGGTCCGGAGACCATCGAATGAATCAAGAGGGAAAGAATTCCCGGCACGACGGCGGATGCATCTATTGCGGCAGTCCGGGGCCATTCAGCGACGAGCATGCGGTATCGGCCGGCCTCGGCGGCGACGATAGCGCATGGCTGCTGAAAGATTGCGTGTGCCGCGTCTGTAACACGGACATTTTTTCGAAGCTGGAGACGAAATTTTTGCGCTCTTCGCCGGTGGCGTTGGCGCGGCTGTTCCTCCAGCCTCGGACCCGGGACAAGGGCAGTAAAACGGGCGTCCCGTCGGTGCAGCCGAAGGCCAGCTATATTCGCGATCCGGATACAGGGATTCTGCTGGAGGCGGAGCTCGGCGCGGGGGGAAGCAGCGAGGTCCTTCGCTCAGCTCCTGATCGTGAACGCAGGACAAATCGCGGTGACTGGCCGGGATGCCGCCACGGCGGCTGCATTTCTGTCCGAACTGCAAAAGTCTTTGTCCGACGACGTGACCTTGATCGAGAAAACCCGCGACGGCTTTGAAGTCGCGTACGAGACAACGCCGTTGATCTGGAAAGACGATGCTTATGCGCTAGGCGAGGCCGCGACCCATGCGCGGCCACCAAAGACGGGTCTATGGATGGAGGCGCTCATCCGGCCCGAGACGGCGCAAGATGGGGAGGTCCTGCTGCCGCGGATATTCCGGCGTCCGGCAGGACAGCTTGTGTGCAGGGCCGATGCCGGCGAGCATGCGGCCTTCTTCCTCACGGTGCTGCGCAACGCCCCCGAACTGCTGGATGCCGGCAAGGTCGGTGCTGCGGGGATGGCGCACGACCGTCCCGGATTCCATCAGCGGTACCTGATCGACATGTCTGTTCACGACCGGGTGCTGACCAAGATCGGGTTGAACTTGGTCGCGAAGCTCCTGGGCCTGGACCTGATCCGGAAACCCGCCTTCGATGGCTGCCGTGGCGTATGCGCGCGAGGGCAAAGGGGCCGTGCTCAAGCTCCCGCCGGAAACCTCGGCGCAGTTAACCGACATGCTCGGTCCGGCACTTCCCGATCGTCACAACTTGGCCCTTCTGCCAATTCCGCGTCCCAATGGTGGCTATGGACTTGCGTTCATGGCGCGCCTCTATGGCGGTCCGGCGGAAGTGATCCAACTCGCGGAATTCAAAGACCCGATCGCGGAGCTGAGAAGGCCGATCGTTCTTCTCGTCGACTATGTCAACCACAAGATCGAGCAGCCGACGATCGAAGAGGGCGCGATCGAGAGCGCGAGGAAGGGCGGCCCTTAGCGTCGTCCGCTGGGAAGCGCAGCCGGACTTCGATTCCGATTCAGCGCTTGGTATAGGGCGTCAAGGGAAGAAGGCCCAAGGCTTTGAGAAGCGGGTCCTCATCTGTATTGAGTGCGTTCAACAAGCCAAGGGTTGGCTTGGGCGGCGCCGGCGGCGGCCAATGCGAGAGAAGGCCGCCAACGCCCAGAGCCATCGGGTTCTCCCCGAATCCGAGTGCCGCGAGCGCGCCAAGCCCGAGCTGCGGCTTGGAAGGAGTCAGTCGTCCGCGGCCAGTCGCAAACTGTAACTCGCTGGATGGTCCAGCGCCCGTCGGCTGTGACGTCGATGCGCATAGAGCCATCCTTGCGGGTCGTGGCCACGTAGCGGCGCTCGTTCGTGACGAATACCGCACCGGCGCAGCGGGTCCGATACCAGTCGTCGGTATCCTGACTGTCGTATTGCCGCTCGTCGTCGGAAATGATCACAAGCTGCGGCCGGAACAATTCGAACAATTCGGTGCAACAACCGCTTTCTCGGCCGTGATGCGAGGCGACGAATACCGAGACGTTCTGCACGTCCTGCCGGAACGCCGGGATCGTGAGCAAACGCCGCCAGCCGGCAACCTCAAGATCGCCCGCAAACAAAATCTTGAAAGCGCCGAACTGGGCGATCACCGCAAGGCTAAGATCGTTGGTCTTGTTCTCGGCCCCAGGGACAAAGAAGGGATAGTACCAGCGGATCTGGACTTCCCCGAAATCCGGCTGCGGTCCGGGCAACGGATTTTTCGGTTGGGCAAGCCAGGCGGCGACGGCTTGCGCGCCGGGTCCCATGCCGTCCTTCTTGAGCGCCGCGAACTCGCGCGGGCCGACGGTCGGATTGCTGAGAATCCAAGGGACCGTGCAGTCGCGCATCACGTTCTTGAAGTCCCTGAGGTGGTCCTCGTCGAGATTCATCAGCGCGAGCAGATCGATGGTCTGCTGGAAGAAATGTAGCGAAGGGGTCCAGAAGCGGTCGTCGCCCCAGCGGTCGCCGCAGTCGAGCATCATGCGCCGACCGCTCGGCGCTGTGATCGCGGTGCAATGGCCGTGGCCGACATCGAAAATCTCAATCTGCATGGGAACCATCCGATCCAGGTGATTCTTCGCTGATCAAATCGGGAATATAAGCCCGTGCGAGACATAAGGTCAGTTGCTCGCCGCGCAAGCTGAGGCGATCGATCCATTCCTCGGACATCGCGTTGAAATCGGTCGGGTAAGCATGCGCCTCCTCCCGCCGCACGAGGTCCGCGGGAGGGTTCGGCAGCTGCCGGTCTTGTTGTCCAAGATACGGAAACACGAAACCCTTGATTTGCCCGGTTCGTTGCGCCTCGTGCAGGCGGTGAATCGAGGCGTTCTGCGCGCGGTCGAAAATCGCGCTGAAAACGCTGAGCATCCGGGCGAAGATGAATTGGCTCGGCGGGTCCTGCCGCAGGCCGTAGCCTGCCGAGCAGCAAATGATCGTATCGATGGGAATGACGTTCAGGCTGACATCGGGCGAGCGGTCCGGCCAGAGACAGCCGAGGCCGAGATTATCGTAGATGCCGCCATCCGTCAGAATTACGCGACTATTCTTGAGCCCGCCGTCCTTTTCGAAGGTTAGGGTCTCGTCGAACGCAGGAAGAAATAGCGGATAAGCCGCCGAGGCGGCGACGGCGTGCGCGACCGACACATTGTTGCGGTGGAGCTTGCCCCAGCGCCATGAGCCGGACTCCATCGTGCCGAAGCGGAACGCCGAACCGGTCCTCAGTTCCGTGGCGTTGATGACGAGATGCGGTTGCGCCGGCAAGTCGTTCAGCGACGCACCCCTGAACAGCAGTTCGTCGAGAGCCGCTTCGAGCAACGTCGTCCGGCTGGCAAAGCGATGCAGCGGCGACCGGACGTCGAAGCGCTCGACATGCGCCGCAAGCGACCGCGGCGTGATCAGACGCGCGGCCATCATGACCGCTTTAATCAGCGCGACGCCGAGCGCGACGATTCCGACCACGATGAAGGCGGCGACGACCTTGATGCCGATCAGCGCTGAACAGCTTGCGGCGCATCGGCGCCACAAGTCCTTGCGCCAGCAGGGCGCGGATTTTTGCCTCGAAGGAGGCAAAGTCGCCATGGTGGGCGTGGAAATAGGCGCCGATCACGCTGCCGCCCGAGACAGTCGAGAGCACGGCGACGCGGTCAAGAAGTCCGAGCCGGTTGAGCGCGCGGAGACAGCCAAGATGGAACGCGATGGCGCGGGAGCCGCCTCCGGAGAGCGCCAAGCCGATCTTGGAGGTGGCTGGCGCGTTCATGGCGCGCGCGACCTCGGCCCCGTCAGCACGAACGCGAACGCGCCGTCGTCTGCGGCGATGGCCATGAGTCCCGGCAAGCCTTCGTGTTCAAGTTCGTTGCCGAGCCAGACGATTTGCGCCAGATCGATGGTGCTCGGCAGCGGCGATGACCTTCGCGGATGCGAATGCCACTCGCCGACGTAACTGAGCTGATGCAACGAGGCTTCGACGGCGGCGCTCACGGCAGCCTTGAGGCCGACGACGCCCCGCTCGAAACCTTCAGGACTTCCCCGGCTGTCTTCCGGCTCGGGCAAGGCGTGCGCGACGTGGATCGGACTTGCGGCTCATATCGGCGATGCCAAGAAGCACGCCGCCGGTTTCACGCGGCAGCCGGCTGATCGCGAAGCCTCGCGAGTTCGGCAAGTAGATCGTCGTCGTAGGTGATCGTCCACGCGCCGAGGGCAACACGGTGCGGCCGCGCCGCCGCGATGCTCGATGACCTCGACCCCGCCTTGGGCGGTACCTTCCAAACGCGCACGCCTGCATCGTCGCTCTTGAGCGCCTCGACAAAGCCCGCGCGCGCCGAGCGCGCTGAGCAGGGCTGCGTTGGTGGCTGGGATGCGGTTGGTCAGGGCGCGGCACGAGCCGCTGTAGCGAAGGCCCGGCGCCGCGCTCAGATGATCCTCGAGGGCTGGATCGGTCTGCACAAGGCGGTGGTACTGCGCCTCAAGGTCCCGCAGCGTGACCGAGCGGTCGCTGCTCTCGGCGAAAAGCACCACGGCCGATCCGGCCGGATTGAAAAACAGAGAGACGCGCCGTCCGCTGGTATTCTCCAGATCGGCAAGGTGGCGCGAGACCGCGACCGACGCGGAGGCGTCGATGATGACATCGGCCTGAGCCAGTTCCTGCACCAGCTCCGCGTCGGGCTTGGTGACGTCGCCGACCACGGCGGTGAAGGATTCATTGAGGAGCAAGCCCATCTGCCGCGCCAGCGCCAGAGCCTTCGGAGCGCCGAGTTCATCGGTCAGCAGGGCGTGACGCGCCAGATTGTGCGGAAGCAGGTAAGTCGCTATCGACAACGGTCCAGGAAAACGCGCCCTCGCGCGCCATGTTCATCGCGATTTGCGATCCCAGCGCTCCGCGCTCCGACCAGGACCACGCGACGGCGGTCGGGCGCTGCATGTCCCGCCACCGCGGCGGCGAGTTCGCGGTCGAACGCGAGGTGAACCTGGGCGGGCTCGATCTTGATTTCGCCGGCGCTGGGCGCGCCCTCGGGAACGGCGCGGACAAAAACATCGTCAGCGCCGGCGACACCGGCCGCCTTTGAGTTCGCCAGCACGCCCCAGTTGACGCCGATCTGGCCGGCCGTGTCGAGCGAGATGAAGGCGCGCAAATCGTCGGTGGTCTTTCCGTCCGGCGTGGTGACGGGAAACGCCACGACGATGGCGAGGCGGGACGACAGGCGCCGGACGCTGTCGTTGGCAATGCCCGCCCAGGCCTTGAGGCGGTTTTTGATCTCGTCGTTGAGGTTGATGCCGGCTGGCCGCAACTCGGCATCGAGCGCGGCAAGCGTCACCGGCGCGTGCCGCAGGCGCGTCATGGACTGCGGTTGCGCGCGGAATTGCATCACCACGAATCCGGGCGGGCCTTTGCCGGCGCGGCTCCGTTTCGGCGATGGCGCGGGTGATGATGAGCGCGGGATTATCGCGCCGGACAAAGCCGATCAGTTCGGCAGGAGTCGCGGCCGCTTGCAGCGCCGACCGCGGGATGATGATGGCGAGTTGCGAGACGAAGAACAGCGGGTCGGGCGGTTGCGCGGTGTCGTGCAGCTCGCCGCGCGCCGCCTTGGCGAGCCAGAGCTGAATACGCCGGATAAGATCGGCGGGGCGATAGGTCAGCTTGGCCTCCGGCCAAGGCCGGTCGTCGATGCAGAGCGAGCACGGCGCGCCCTGCGGCGTCCAGTTCTGATGCGGCGTGTCGGGAAAATCGTCGCGCAAGGCGAGCACGCGCGGCTGCCCGCCCTCGGCGGCGAACACGACGGCGACCGGCTCGGTCGCGCGAATGGGGTAGCGCGAGGTCTTGGGGCCGCTCGACCTCGATCTCAAGCGCGACGGCGCTGTGCCCGGTCGTCGCGCGCTCCTTCAAGCCCGTGAGCGTGACGGCCGGAACGGTGCCGGCGGCGATGGCGGATGCCAACTCGCGCGCCGCCGGGGAAGTCAGATCATCCGGCGATGTGACGGCCTGTCCGAAACCGGCCCACCACGGGTGGATGCCCATGCTACCCCGCGCGCGCCGGGGTCGAGACGATGCTGGCGGCGCCGACCGTCGCCGACACCGTGAGCAGCCGTGCGCCGCGGTCGGTGATCTCGATCTTGGTCGGCTTCGGCTTGCTGGCGGACGGCAAGTCCATCGTGACCTTGAACTGCCCGTCCTTGGCGGCGGCGACGCGCTTGTAGTAGGCGGCGGCCTGCCGGTGCGGCGGCTGAACGTCCTTGTCCTCGTCGCTGCCCTTGATCGGGATCGATTCGCTGGAGGACATTATGGTGCAGCGTTCCTGGCCCTGCGTCTCGCACAGCCACTTCACCTCGTCCGTCGGCTTGGTCTCGTCCACGCCCTTGTCGGGTCCGATCGCCTTGTAGGAGCAATGGTGCGCGTTCTTGAGGATGTCCCACAGCAGCCGTTCCTCGTTGTTGTGGCGCCTGCTGGTCTTCACGATCTGCTCGATCGACTCGTAGTCGATGTCGGCCATGAAGAGCGCGCGGGTCTGGCGGGTGCCCTCAAGGAAGGTCGCCTGGAAGACGATGCTGTCCTGGTTGCGATCGACAACCTCGTTGTCGTTCTGCCGCCAGCCGAACGGGCTATGGATGAAGAACTGCACCCGCTCCGGCCCGGAGATCGAGAAGCCCGGCACGAACTGGCCCGCGTCGGTGATGAGATGCGCTGCGCGATTCCAAGGTCAGGCCGTTGGCCTCCAGCCACTCCTTGAGCTTGGTCGGGCGGGAGAAGACGCGGATGCCGGAGCCCTTCTTGAGGCGGTAACGCGCTTCCTGCCGGATGATGCGGGCGCAGTCGTCGAGGCCGTCTTCAAGGATCGCGGCCGCCGGGACCCAAAGTTCCCAAATCTTGATGCGGTCTTCGGTCTGGTACTTCGCTGCGTGCTCAAACCAGAAGAAATCGCCGGACCCGCGGCAATGATCGTCGTCGAGATGCGTGTAGCCGACGACATTATAGTAGTCGCGCTGCGCGGCGCGGAGGTCGGACCGGAGTTCGGCCGGCAGGTCGATGCGCCGGTCCCACCGATCGTCGGGGTTGCGCATGTCGGCGTAGTCGATGAGCAGTTTCTTGCCGTCGGCGAGGTCGAGGCGCGTGCAATCGGCGTTGCCGAGCGGGTGAAAAGTCAATGTAGCGGTCATGGTCGTCTCCTAAGGTTCGAGCGAACCTGCCCCCCGACAGCCAGCGGCCGACCGGGCCAAGTTCCATTCATGTATGAGCGGTGCAGACGTATACAATCAGCGGCGGTCAGCCACCCGCCCATCCCCTAGAACTAGAGGGCTCGGCGAAAAATACCGAGTCGGAAAGTATCGCTACTCCGAACATGAACCTAGTCACGAGGATAAGCGTTGTCAAGCATGCGAAGTAACGCTATTCTGAACTTTACAAGAACACGGAGATAGAAGTGTCCACCTCGCTCGGCGACAAGATCCGTGAACTCAGGAAGAAGAAGGGCTACACCCTTGAAAAACTTGCGGAATTGACCGAGTCCAGCAAGAGCTACATCTGGGAGCTGGAGAACAAGGACCCGCCCCGGCCATCCGCCGACAAGGTGGCGCAAATCGCGTCGGTGCTCGGGGTCACCTCGGACTATCTCTTGGATCGGACGCAAAAAACCAACGTGGCGGAGGCCACGGACCAGGCTTTCTTCCGCCGCTACAGAAAGATGGAACCCGCGACCAAGGAAAAGATTCGGCGCATGGTCGACCTGTGGAAGGACGATAAATGAGCGGCGCTCCGTCGCCCGAGCGTTGGGCGATCGACATCAGTTTGGTGCTGAATACGGTTCTGGGTAAGGACCGTTTCCCGGTCGATGTCGTGCTCGTGGCGAAGGAGTACAGCGCGCAGCGCTATCCCGATGATCCGGTGTCGCTGGTCGTCGGCCGATCCCTGCCGGGCTTTGATGGCGCGCTCTATCGCGCGCCCGCGGGTAAGAAAGGCTGGGGGATTTTCTACAACAGCGCGATCGCGTCCGAAGGACGGGTCAATTTCACGCTCGGGCACGAGTTCGGGCATTATCTCATTCACCGGCTCGCTTATCCCGACGGCATCCGGTGCGGCGAGCAGGACGTCGTGCGCTGGGACAGCGAATACGGCCAGATCGAGCATCAAGCCAATGTGTTCTCCGCCGGACTGCTAATGCCCTTCGACGATTTCCGGCGGCAAATTCCCGAGCGCGACAAGGTCGATCTCGACATGATCTCGCACTGCGCCGACCGCTACCGCGTATCGCTCATCGCGGCGGTGCTGCGCTGGCTGCAATATACCGCGCGCCGCGCGGTGTTGGTGGTCTCGCGGGACGGTTACATTATGTGGTCGCGGGCAAGCAAGCGCGGCTCTTATGACGGGCGCCTTCTTCCGAACTTCGGGGCCGCCGATTGCGATCCCGCCGGACTCCTTAGCAAGCCGTCAGGACATGGTCGTTGACGGGCGCGCGGGTGTCGAACTGCCGGCCGGCGTCTGGTTCGCCGAACCCGTGCGCGAGATGACGATCTTCGCCGAGCAATACGACTTCGCCGTCACGCTGTTGCTGCTGGAAAACCGGTATGGCTACGTTCAGCTCGACCGAGAACCGGTCGAAGACGTGTACGACCGTTTCACGTCGCAGACGTAACGGAGCCCGCACGGAGCCTCGGCGCAGCCGGGAGGTGTGGCGAACCCTTTAAGTCCGAAGCTAACGGCTGCGCTCATGGGCGGCCCTAAAGGCGGCGCCAGCATACTCTTCGATTTTAAAACTACCGCTGAATCAATATGTTACTAAACACATTGCATGATTTTTCAATGAAAAACGTTGCAAATTTGCTGCCTTTTCCTCTATATTGGTGCCATGACAAAGCTTCAGGCACTCAAGACGCATCTGCGGCCCGGACAGGTCTATCGGCGCGAGGACCTGGCACGCTGGTCGAATGCTGTCGATCGGCATCTCAAGCAATTGCTGGCCGATGGAACGCTCACCAAGCTGGCGGGGGGACTCTACGCCTATCCGAAGGAGACCGTGTTCGGGAAAGCGCCCGCGGAAGACGACAAGCTGGTCGGCACGTTCCTGAAGGATCGACCGGTTTCTTCTGGCCTCCCCCAACGCCTACAACGGCCTAGGCGTCGGCACGACCCAGCTTTACGACAAGACCGTCGTCTACAATCACAAACGGCACGGCCATTTCGCACTGGGCGGTCGCACATTCGACTTCCGCATGAAGCCGTCCTTTCCGAGGACGCTGAGCCGCGAATTCCTGTTGGTCGATCTTGTGAACAATCTCGATCGGCTTGCGGAAAGCGAGAAAGAAGTGCTGGCCCGCGTAAAGGAGCGCGCGGCGTCTTATGACGCGCCGCGGCGGCTGCAACGCGCCGCGCGGGAGTATGGCAACGTGCGGACGAAGAAATTCTTCGCCGAAACGCTGAAAGGAAGCACGGCGCCTCATGCCGGCTGACTATCTGCACAATCATCCGGAATTTGCCGACCTGATCCGCATCGTCGCGCAGACAGAAGGGCATCGATCCGGCCTTGGTCGAAAAAGACTACTGGATCATGCATTGCCTCTACGGCCTTCAGCAGCTCGGCATGACGTTCGAGCTAAAAGGCGGGACCTCGCTGTCGAAGGGCTACCAGATCATCGACCGGTTTTCGGAGGATATCGATATCCGTATTGAGCCGCCGGCCGGGCGGGACGTTAAGACGGGGCGCAACCAGGACAAGCCCGCGCACATCAAGAGCCGGCAGGACTTCTACGACTGGCTAGCCAAAACAATTCGCATCAACGGCATCATCAAGGTCGAGCGCGACACGGCTTTCGACGGCACCGATATGTTTAGCGGCGGCATTCGGCTGTTCTACAAAAACGTCACCGCACCGCTCGACGATCTGAAGGAAGGCATATTGCTGGAAGTCGGATTCGACGACGTGGCGCCCAATACCGCGAAGGATATCAGCTCGTGGGCTTATGACTACGCCGCCAGCCGCGTCGACATCATCGATAACCGCGCCAAAGCGGTGCCTTGTTACGATCCCGGCTATACGTTTGTCGAAAAGCTGCAGACCATCTCGACCAAATTCCGCATGCAACAGGCGACCGAAGGACCGCCCCATCGATTTCATGCGGCATTACTACGATGTGTATGGGCTGCTTCAGCAGCCAGAAGTACAGGCGTTCATCGGTACGGACGCCTATAGGGCGCACAAGGCCAAGCGATTCCGCCGCGCCGACAATCAAACCATCGCGCAAAATGAAGCCTTCATCCTGAGCGATGAAGCGACCCGCAAAGCTTACGCAAAGGCTTACGAGGATACGAGCGCGCTCTATTATGGTGAGCCGCCGACATTTGACCAAATACTCGAAGAAATCGCGGCCTGGAGTGACAAGCTGTAGGCGCTATGAGATTGGAATGCGACAGCTAGAGATTGTACACGGCGCTATCCTCTCCTGGCGGCTGCGTTTGCCGGAGGCTCGTAGAGGACGACGACGTTGCGCGATCCGCATCGCGGACAGCGCAAATGGCTTTCGAGGCGCGAGAGAGGAAATGCCCGGCCACGTGTCCACACGAGCGTTTCCATGTCCAGTTCCTTGCGGTTTATGCACTCGCGGCTCGATTTGGAATGAGCGCCGTCCTCGCGGCTATGCACGCAGCGGACAGTGACGCGCCAGCCGAGTGAATAAGCCTCGCCTAAGGTCTCGACAAGCGCCGCTCTTCGATCCGATCACGCCAAGCCGGGCCAGCCTGACGAGGCGTGGCCGTTAGGTAACGCGTGATCGAGAAAATGTGATTTGTTTCATTGCATTGCTATTATTGCGGCATTGCATCGCAATGAACACGTCCAAAGGGTGATGCATCGCGGGAGGTGCGTCTAGGACGGCATATAAAGAACGGCGGGGAGAATCCAATTCGCCGAAAGATGTTTGTCTCGGTTGCAGGGGTCTTTCTGTTCGCCTGCTTATTCACTTGCACGTCGGCGTCAGCCAAAGACCCCATGGATTACTTCTGGGACTTCGTTCAGGAGTTCAAGGATTCCCTTTTGCGCAAGCGAATCCGGCGAAAAAAGCATTGCCGACTGCACCGATAAAATCGGCTCCCGGAATCTAAACGGTGCGGAATTAGCAGCCGTCTACTTTCACCGAGGCTCGGCGTATAACGCAATCGGCATGCGCGACCGCGCGCTCGCGGATTACAACGAGGCGATTCAACTCGATAGCGAGGTCATCCGGCTCCATCCCGACAACTTCGGAGCCTTCAGCACGCAAGGCATGGCGTACTACCGCACTGGTGACTACGACCGTGCCGTCGCCGATTTCACGGAGACGATCCGGATTATTCCGAGCAGCTTTGCCGCTTATCGTAATCGCGGCATCGCGCACCAGGCCAAGGGCGAGTTAGGCCTCGCCATCGCGGACTACGATCGGGCGATCGGGATCAATTCCAGGGACCCCGGCACGCACAATCTGCGCGCCGCTGCGTATCACGCGAGGGGCGACAACGACCGTGCCCTCGCGGACTACGGCGAGGCGCTCCGGCTCGATAATGAAAACGCCGCCGCGTATTCCGGCCAGGGCGTCGTGTACTACGCCAACGGCGAATACGAGCGGGCGATCGCGGATTTCGAGCAGGCGATCAGGTTCGATCCCGCAGACGCGGCCACTTTCACCAATCTGGGACTTGTCTATGAGGCCAAAGGTGATCGGGAACGAGCCAAGGCCGAATTCAATACCGCCCTCGCCATGGCCCGAGAAGAACGGCACCTGGGCTCACGACACGGCGCTGAAAGAGCTGGCAGCGCTCGCGTCGCCTGCTCTTGCGCCCGACGGAGCGCCCGGCAGCACGTGGTGGAGCACAGCCACCTGGACGTGGTTGGGACCGCCCGTCGTCATCGTGATCTTCCTGTTGATCGTCGTGTTTCAACGTCTTCCGGGAAGGATTTCACGACGCCCGCCCGTCACTCAACCAGCTGCGCAAAGCGTAAGAAGGCGAACAATCGCAGCCAACCCGGTAAGAGGTGATACGCGCCATGGATTACGAAATGCCGATCTACGAACCGCCGCATCGGTTAAGCGGCGTCCTTCAGGCACATGACGCCCCGCCGCTAGTTCCGGAGGCCGACCTCGACCAGGACGCGGCGCCTGCCACGCCAAGCCCGGCGAAGCCGCAAATAAGCTTGGTAGATGAGCTAGGCTTTGTGGCCTGGGTATTGGGAATGTTCGGGACCTGTCTCGCGGTCATCTCGCGCACACCCATGCTGATGCTGGGAGATTCTCGCGTCACCGGGCAGGGTGCCAAGGATTTGATTGCATTACTGTTACCCCTGACGTTGAGCACCGGGGCGTGGTTTTTCGTCGCCTGTCTGCTTGGCAGCCTGATTTATCTCCGGCGTCATCTCGATGAGTGGATTGCCTTCGTGTTCGCGGAACTTGCCACGCTTGTGGGATCGGCAGCGATTATCGGGCTTCTGGGTTCGGTCCTGCTCGACTTTGCCGAGCACGAGAGCGAAGCCACTCGGGAAATCGCCGCCGGACTCGGGCTCGTGTTGTTTGTGGGCGTCATCTTCGGAAATTTGGCGCTCATAGGCGAGTGGCTCAAGATGGCGGATCGGGCCAGGGCGCCGAAACCGATTTCCGCGCCCGAAGAACCAGCGCCGCAAGACATCATTCTCGACTGACGGAGAAGCGTCATGAACGCGAGGACTGTCGAACACAGCATGCCCGTCCCGAGCGCTTCGCCCGCCGATGTTTGGGCGACGAATGGCGGAATTTATCTCGGCCGCACGGTCGAGGGCGGCACCCATCACGATGCGCCGCTCGCGGGGCAAGAACGGCGGCGCTCGATCGGGCGCAAACACCCGATCCGCTCGACATGGGCGCAGGACGGAGGCAACTACCGCTACGTCGGCGAGGGCCACATCGCGACGGTGGCGCCACAGGGTAGCGGCAAGACGCGCAAGTTGCTGATGCCGAATTTGTTTGGTCTACCTGATCGACCGTTCGGTCTGCGCGACTGGAGCGTGATCGTGGTTGACAGCAAGGGAGGGCTCGCTGCGCATACGGCCGTGTGGCGTGCCCGCGCAAAAAATCACAAGGTCGTCGTGATCGATCCGTTCCGCGTGATTGAAACGAACTATCCCCGTTTATTCGCCAGATTTCCGGAAATTTTCGAAAGTCACGGCTTCAATCCGTTACGCGCACTTCGTCCGCAAAGTCCGTCCTTCGTTGACGACGCCAAGGCCCTCGCCGAAGCCCTCATAACAACCGAGGGGACGCATGAAACGCACTTCCCGCTCGGCGCGCAGGCCTTGGTGAAGGGCCTGCTCATGGTGCTGCGCGTCTATAAGCCCGGCATATCCGACACGCTCGGTACGTTGCGCGCCGTGCTGGGCCTGCCGCCGGGCGGCCTGGCTGACTTCAACAAAACGCGAATAGCAGAGTTAAAAGAGGCATGGCCGGCGATCGCCGCGAGCTTGGGCGAGTTCACAAGCTACAGTTCTGACGACAGGGAAATCGGCGCGATCCGGCGCACGGCGAAGATTTAAACCGACTGGCTCGATAGCCCATTGATCGTGAAAGACCTGGAAGAAACCGGTGATTTCGATTTCGCGACTCTCAAGAGACAACCGACGACGGTTTATCTGATCCTGCCCCCAAAACGCTTAGCTACGCATGCCGTATGGCTGCGTCTGATGGTGACATCGGCGCTGCTGCCTCTCTTGGACACGGTGGAAAGGGCACCGGTTCCCGTTCTCTTCATGCTCGACGAATTCCCGCAGCTCGGCCGAATGCCAATCATCGAAAGTAACATCGCGCAAATGCGCGAGTTTGAAATCAAGCTGTGGACCGTATGGCAGTTTCTGGCGCAAGCACAAAATATCTATAAAGAGGGCTGGGAAGCCTTCTTTGCCACGGCCGGCGCGCGCGTGGTCTTCGGACCGGAAGATCCCACGACGCGCGAATATTTCTCGAAACTGTCGGGCGAACGGCTGTTCAAGCACGATACGGGTGGCCATTCCCATTCTGTCAGCTTCGGAAAAGGCGGCGTCAATGTCAGCTTCGGGAGTTCGGGCGGCGAGCAGCACATGCACGAACGCGTGATCAAACCGCATGAGCTGGCCGCGCTCGATGCCGATGAGGCGGTGATCTACACGCGCCGGGGACAAGCCTATCGGGCCATTTGCCCGCAACCGGATCGTCTCGCCGGCGTCGGCGAAGCACTGGCGATGGCACGGCGCTGGATTGAGCACGAAGCGCCACGATCGACCGCGCGTGAAAATGTGCCAGCTCTGCTGGATGCCGGCCGCGTCCGCGAAACGGCCTAGCGGCTACGGCCTCGATCTCGGATGCGCCCGCCGGTTCGTCGCGGGCGCAAGGGCCGGCGCCGCGCCGCGATGACGGCCTTCTTGCGTCCAGCGAGTTCAAGCGCCGCGCTCCGCTTCACGAATGTGAGTGCTGTCTGACGCGCCTGCTTGAGCGTAGCTAAAACGGCCGCCAGCGCAGGACCCGACAGATGCTTGCGCGCATAGGCAACACGCGCGGCGAAGTCCGCCATGATCCCCGAGCGCGCCGCGGCGGCGCAGCCGTGTACGTCGTCGGCGATGGCGCCGAGCAACGGGCCAAGTTCTGTGTCCGGCCCCGCAGCGTCCGCGTCCTGAAGGTCGGCCGTATCGAGGAAATTTTCTTGCGCCGCTGGCTGCGGATGCTCGGGTGCAAATTTCTCGGCCGGCACGGCATGGGCGATCGGGGTCACGATCCAGCGGGCGGAACCCAAAAACTCGCCCAGCGTCGCCGTTCGCGCCGCAGGCGCGTTCGCGGATTGACTTCCGTCGCCGCGCCGACGCGCGATCGAAGGCATTTGTCTCAAGTTTGAATAAAATCCCGCGCTTCGGCTTCCTCGTCCTCCGCGCCTCGATTTGGCGCGGGGCTTTTCTTGTTCCCGCCCGGACGCTGCCCCTGCGCCGGGTGGATTATCGCGATCGGTCTCGCTCGCGGCTTTGCTCGTGATCGCGCCGCAGCTCGTCCTTGCTCTCGCGCCCGAACTCCCGCAGAAGCTCCTGACGCAGCTTTTCCTGAGGGCTCATGCCCTGTTTCTGACTCTGTTCGTGCTCGGCCGCCCGCGCCGCGCGCGCGTCAGCGGCTGCCTGCTGGAGGCGTGCATGCTCGGCGTGCTCCTCCGGTGTTTGCGGCTTGTGCTCCTCGCCGCCAAACAGGCTCTCGAACGCGCTGGCGACCCCGTCGAAGACGGCGCCAACGCCGCTGCCTACCGCGTGCGTCGCACGCGCGGCCTCGGCCGTGCTGCGGTCGAAGCCTTTCGCCTCGGGCGCGTCCGTCGCTGCCGCTCTTGAACCCGGTTTCGGCGCCTCCGTCGCCCGTCCGTCCTCGCGGCGTTGCCGGTCGCGCTGAATCTGCTTCGCCTCGGCGACGGTCGGCAGCCGGCTGGCATCGATGTCGGCCATGCGGGCGCGAACGTCCTTGGCGTTGGCGCCCTCGATGCGGCGAGACAGGCTATGCGTCCCGCCCCTCGGGTCGATCACCACGAAATCACGCCGGTCGCCGCGCGCCAGGACAAATCCGGCCTCGGCCAACCCGGCCGCGAAATCCTTGCCGCTGTCGGTGCTGCGCCACAGCTCCGTGATTTTCGCCCTCACCTCATCGAGGCTGATGCCGGTGCGCTCGGCTTGCAGCATTTCGGCGTGGCTCGGCGTCCGCTTGGGCCGTTCCGCGCCGTCGCGCCCGACATGCGCGCCCTGGACGCGTTCGTGCCCGAACTCGAGTTCGAGGGCGCGCGCGACCTCCTCGTGCTTGCGGTAATTGTGGCTGTCGCTGATCGCAGCCATGCGGTCGAGGTCGATCCGGCTCCACACGATGTGGCAGTGCTCGCGGCCTTTCTTCTCGTGGATCACCACGACGCGCGGCTGTCCGGTCAGGCCCAACTTCTCCTCTAGCGTGTCGATGGCGTGGGCGCGCTGCTCGTCGGTCAACCGCTCATGGGCCTCGGTGTTGATCGAGGCGTGGTAGAAGGGCTTGGTCGTCCGGGTGCCCGCGCTGACGGCCTCGATTTCGAGGAGCGCGCCGCGCAGGTCCTCGGCTGCGACGCCCCGCAGTTCCTTGACCAGGACGCGCTCGTTGGTGTCGGCACGGGTCAGGTGTGTCGCAAGCCGGTCACCCCCGCCGACGGACTTACCCTTTATGATCACGGCCAAGCGCCTTCATCAGCGCCTCGCGCATTTCGCCGATCTGCCGGCGGATGGCGAGCAATTCCGGGACGCCCGGCAACAGCCGGTCCCGGTTAAAGGCATGGGCGAGCTGGTTGATGTTCGAGCCGACCTTGCCGAGATGCCCCAAAATCCGGGCCAGCTCCTTGCGCTCGATCGGCGGCCGTCGCACCGCGCGCGGACCGGAGGTTCCGAGCGCCAGGGACCGCAGGTAGGCACCGATGCTGAGGCCGGCCTTGGTCGCCGCGTCATTGATCACCGCATGGTCTTTCGCGGTGCATCGAATCGAGATAGGGACGGTCTTCGGGTCCTTGACCCGCCGCCGCCCGCGCCATGGGGCGGTTCTTTTCGCGCGTGCAACCGGCGCTTCGGTCATTGCCGCGCGCCTCCTGCACGCGGTGGGTCCGGGAGGGCAAAGCCCTTCCCGGCCAGGGATGCAACGGGGCCGGAGGCCCCTTGCCAAGCGTGATGTGGAGCGGAATGCCGGAGGCATTTTCGTATAACATCACATGGCTTGCCAAGCTCACTAATCCCTATCTTTACCGTACCATATTCTCATTTACGTTTTCTTAAGAACTCACCTCCCGACCAGCCCTATCAGTCGTTCCAGTATCCCTCCTTCATGACAGTTCCGGACTTCGCCTAAGGGTTTGATTCCAAGTCGAGGGACGGGAAAATTGCTGCGGCGCAAAACGGCTTTTCCCGCGCGGCTTGGGCATCGCCGCACGGGGCCATTAGTGCCAAAAAAGTAGGCTCCCGATAGCGGCCGGACGGCTGTCGTCCTTCAACTCGAACAAGGTAAGCTGCCGCGGTTGCTAGGCCTTACGGGCCTCAAGCCGCCGGCGCCGGAGTTCGCAAATCTCCTGCCAGCTATAGGCCCGACCGCCGATCAGGCTGCACCGGTCCCAAGCACGGATTCGACGTACTCTTGAGCCGGCAGAATTGAATCTGATCTGAACCGGAAAAAATCCAGCGCCAGGCGCGGAAAGGGCAAAAGAGATACCAGCATGGCTTTCCGGTTCCAGATGAGCGGCAAAGCACGCCAGAGCGGCAGTATGATTGTCGGGTAATACTTGCCGTATCCGTCATGCCAGACATAAGCATGCATGCGGCCCGAAGCCGGGCTGATGAGCGTCGCTTGCTCGCCGTCCGAAACCCAAAAGCGCCAAATCGGGCGGTCGTCGTGGGTAAAACGCTCCGCCTCGAAGTATTGCGTAATGAAGCTGAAGCGTTTCATGGTCTCCTCCTTGTTCTTGTTGGAGGCCCCCGGTGGCCTCGATCAAGTCGAGGACACATCATCGGCAGAGTTGGAGCAAGCGCCGGGCGCGATGCGAGTCGGCAGCGATCAGCGCTGCGAAGTTTCGGCGAGCCAGCTTAGAAGCGTCGAACTTCCGGTAACGCCCGGCGGCGGTGCGTTCCGACGCCGGGCGGCAATCGTCCTTCAGCTCGAACAGGGCAAGCCGCCGGGGGTGCGTGGCCTTCCATGCCTTAGGGCTTCAGTCCGCATGATTTTCGTGGGGCCACATGCGGCGGCCCCACCAAGGGCACTTGCGTGTAGCCTGCCCTGGCTTCGCCGGGCTCGATCTTTTGGTGCAACCAAAAGGTCAACTTGCGCGTAGCTTTTTGTAGGACAAGCCCTGGCGAAACTGGGCAGGAAAGGCGCAATCAGAAAGGCGTAAGATTCCCGAAATCCGAAGAGGAGGCTCTGCGGAAAAAAGCGAAGGAGACCGAATGCGGTTTTCGCGGCCATATCCGGGTGGCGGCCCTTGGTTCCGATTGCATACCGCCTCGGCGAGATCGCCTCGCTCCCAGCGGGTAACCACCTTCTGGGCGGCGTCAAGCAGGTCCCGTGCCGCAACCCGGAGGCGCATGTCGTCATCGAGCCAAACGGCAAGCTCGTTGCCGTTGTCGTCGCAGACTTCGATCTCGTTGAGAGGGCAATCGCACGAACTCATAGCTCAAGGATTCCAGCTCGTCGTACTGCTCGTCGGCGAACTGGCGGGTAAGCTCAACGGCCTCTGCGGGCGTGTCGGCTTCGAATTTGTGCATCGTCCATTGGATGTCGCTGCGCAGGTACACTCGGTAGCTAGTCATGGCTGAAATCTCCTTTCGTGCTGAAAGAAAAGGGGCCGCCCGACGGCGGCCCCGAGTGGTTAGGCGGTTTCACCCGCCGGAGCGTCGGCCTCGACGGCCTTCGGCTTGCGGATGACGATCTCCGCGCTGTTCAGCGGGAGATATTCGAGCTTCAGGTTGAAGCCCTCGCCGTCTGCGTGAGCCCATGCGGCCCCGATCGGCTGCTAGAAGTTGCGCTCGCCGTTCTTGGTCACGGCGTAAACCCGGTGGCTCGGGCGGTTGGTGGTCTTGCTCATGTGATGTTCCTTTCGTCTTGAGTTTGAAGCCATGCACCTTGCGCGGCTTCGATGGGGCACTTCGGCCCGCGCGATCGAGCGGCGCGTTCACAGGCTGCACGCAGGGCACCGCGCAGCGGCGCGGAGCTGCAGGAGCGCAGCAACGAAGCGAGCGGCCTTGAACGCGATGCGCGCGCGGGCATAAGCCCCATCAATTCGAAGCCGCCGTGCCGGCTTTCTGGTCGAAAGCATCATCAGGGTAATGGGCGACCGCCGAGAGCGCCGCCGTGGTCAAGCCGCAAAGCGGATTAAGTTTTTGGCACTATCGTGAGCAAAGAGCGGTTTGGCGAGATAAAAAGCCCTCCTGCAATCACCATTAGCGATGGCGACAGATATGCATGAGGAGTGGGCGGCTGAAGATAATGCCCGGCGGCCGACTGCTCCATCGACGACGGCAATCAGCCTATGGACCCTGAGTCAGGCGACCATCGAGGCTAAGCTGGGCGGGGCAAGTGACGGTACCATCGGACCCCGAACGGACATTCGAGTAGGTACATGTGCCGTTGAGGTAATAGGCCTCGAAAGCTCCCGTGTAACTGTAAAGTATAGCCTCGGATGAGGTCCCGCTCGGATAGGCGTAAGCAACGCCTGCCCTGCTGCAAAAATCGGGCATTGCTACCGGCTGAACTGCGGCCATGCTATAGACGCCATCATCATCAGCTGGCGGCCCTTGCGTGCAGACGACATCGTCCGGAAAGTTTTGCACGCCCATCGCCGCCTTCATGGAAGCCAAGGGATCGTTAAGGGCTATCCATACCGTTCCGTTGCAGAACTCCATCTGGTGCGACGTATAATTATAGCGTTGCGTGCCCTCTCCATTCGCCGGACCGCTGCCGCATGTCGTCACGGCGGTGCTGCTACCGGCGCGCACGCCGCCAGTGACATCAAGGGCAACGACGGGATTAGTCGTCCCGATGCCGACATTGCCGAGATTGTCGATAGTCATGCGGATTTGCGCGCCGGTAGGATAGCTGTCCGACGTGCCGAAATACATCTTGGTGCCGGGAGAACCGTTGGCATAGATGGCATTGGAATATTGGACATAGATACCCGCCTCGGCCGAGGCGTCGTAACCGTTGTCGCCGCCGAAGGTAATGGCGGTGCCCCAGCCGTCATTGGTGGGCGCGATGTTGTCGGTAGGGTCCATGTGCAGATTGCCGAGATGACTCAATCCCGGCGTCGGATAGGAATAATCATAATCGCCATAAAGATCGAGCAGCGCCTGCGGCTGCGCTCCCGCCGAGCCGATGCCGGTATAGCCGTTATCGCTGAACTGAAAATTGGGAACGCAACTTAATGGATTCTTGCTGTCCCAGCCCAGCACGCCCCACACATTCGACGCACCGGCATTGATTTGAGCCTGGGTCACGAACGGGCAATTGGTCGGCGGCAGCATTTTGATTGCTTGCGCATGCGCGGGCGATGCGAAAAAGGCCGTGCATAAAATAAACAACGCGGCGGGTTGCGGGAAACGAATGTGGATGGGTGACGATATTTCCATGCTGCTCCTGTGTGGTAGAATGTCAACGATGAACCGAAATCATAATGCCGCCGTTGCCGCCCGCACCGCCGTTGTAGTTGTTTCCTCCGCCATTGCTTCCAGCCGTGCCGGCTGTGCCCCCGCCGCCGATTGTGAAGTAGTAGGTGCTGGAAAGACTATTGATGAATTTACTGGCATACCCGCCGCCACCCCCACCGACGCCGCCGCTATAGCCGCTCGTGGCGTACAGGCCGCCGCCTCCGCCGCCTCCGCCATAAGCCCCGCCGGCCCCACCTGCGGATTCAGTAATCCCAACGCCGCCGCCGCCGCCGCGCGGGGCAGAACCACCGTTGCCTCCTGAAAGATATTCTGCGGAGTTTCCGGCCGCGTTGCCTCCCCATGAACCTTGGCCGGTGAGGTTTATGTCGCCGCCACTGCCGGTGCCACCAGTGGCGTTGGTGGCGGCATTGCCGCCGTTTCCGCCGGTGGCATAAAAAATCGAATTACTCGTGGTGCATGTATTCGTGGTGCCGAAACAGCTTGTTCCGCCGCCACCACCAGCCGTGCCATTGGTCGAGCCACTGCCGCCGCCGCCGCCTCCCCACAGTTCAACGACGATGTAGGATGTGTTGCTTGGCAGCGTCAGCGTAGTGCCGGACAAGGATGGCGCGCTATTAGCTGAGCCGGTGAAATTGATCGTATAATTATTTGCAGAACTGCTTGACCAGACGCCCATCAGCGCGCCGACGCCCGACGGCGTATTAGTCCAACTGGGCGCGGTCGACGAGCCGTTCCCCTGCAGGAGATAGCCCGCCGCGCCCGCCGCCGTGATACCGGCCGCGCTCGTTCCGTTGCCGTATAGAATGCCTTCGGCGGTCAAGGTCGTGTCGCCGGTGCCGCCGGAGGCCACCGCCGCCGTCCCTCCGCTGCCGCACGCCGAGCCGGCATCAACGGTGTTACCGCTGGCGTCGAACTTTACGCAGTCATTGGTGGTGGCGCTGCCGGTGGAAAGCTGAACCTTGCTGCCGTTGCCCTGCGCAAGCGATGCACCTGTGCCACCGTTGGCGACGCCGAGCACGCCGCTGACATCCGCCGTCAGGGAAATAAGATTGGCGAGGCTCGATGCGCCAGTGCCTCCGAGCGTCACGGCCAGCGGCGTCGGAGTCGTGCAATTGACGTTGGTGCCGTCGGTTGTGCAAAGATCAGGCGATGTCAGCGTGCCGATGCCGCCGACATTAGTTCCCATATTGATCCAGTTCGTGCCATTACAATACTGCGCGACGTTGTAAGTACTGTTGTAGATAAAATCGCCCGCCGTACCGGTGGGGACAGAGCAATTTGCAAAGCTGGCCGCTGGCGCGAGCAGCGTCCCGGCCAAAACCAACAAGCAGACGGCGCGCCCGATCATGGGCCTCGCTGGTTGGCGTCGGAATGCTGGGGCACCGCCAGCACGCCGGAGTTCTGCTTGCCCTGTTCAAAGCTACGCTCGCGCGCGTCAAGTTCCGCGATCGCGTCGATCAAACAGCTAAGCGCAGCGCGTTCACGACCAGAATTATTCGAGGCCAGCGCTGCGCGCGCGGCGGTCAGCGCGTCGGCGGCGGTCTTGCCGCACTTTATTTGTTGGGCTGTTGCCGGTTGCGAAGCGGCGAGCGCGGGCGCGGCGATAGCGACGCTGAATAAAAGAAAAACACATGCGCAAAAACGCTGCACAGCAAACTCCCTTCCCGGAAAGCTCGGAAAGGCCGCCAGAGAACTCGTCTCTGGTGGCGCGGGAGTTGACTAATCGCGATTAGACGATTGCGACGGCCTTTAGCCGCAAGGCCTGGACATCCAAATGGACTGCTTGCGCAATACACTCGCCGCCGCCTCCCGGCCGTAAGACCGAAAGGCGGCACCGTAACGTGATGCCAAAAACGCTAATCGAGAGGTAGTCACACCCCGAGGACAGGCTTTCTCTGCCCTCGTTGCAAGCATGCCACGGCATATAGAGCGGTCAATGATGATGCAATTCGATCAATCAAATAAGGCGCTCGCGGCGCGAATCACCTGCGTGCGTCGTGGTTTTGTCGATCAACAAATAGCGTTTGTTTGGTCGCGCCGCGTGGGTGCGCGGCGCTTGCGAATCGGCGCTTTCGGAGATAAGGCTGAACAGCGTCGGCTCCTGATAGCGCTCGGCGGCGGTGCGTTCCGACGCCGGGCGGCAATCGTCCTTCAACTCGAACAAGGCAAGCTGCCGGGGCTGGGCGGCTTGCGATGCCTCAAGCTGCTGGCGGCGGAGTTCGCATAGCTCCTGCCAGCGATAGGCGTGGCCGCCTATAAGTATAATGTCAGGCGTCGCCACGGCGGACGCTTACGCAGCGTCGGCCTGAACGGATGCGGGTTTCTGCAAGCCGTGCAGGAAATCCGCCGCGCGCTGCGCATGGGATGCGGCGCTGAAGATCGCCCGCTTGTCGTCCGTCAAGACTTTGATCCACGACGCGATATAGGCGGCGTGATCGTCGCGAACCTCCGGCGTCAGGTCGAGGTCGGCGGACAGGAAGGCGGAGCCAAGCTCGGCGACAAGCTCCTCCATCGCATAGCCTTCGTCGCCATAGCGCTTGCGCCCGAAATCGCGGTCGAGCCGCGACGGGTGGCGCGTCCAGTGGGTCGTCTCGTGCGCAAGGGTCGCGTAATAGCTTTCCGCGTCGCGGAACGCCTCGATGGGCGGCATCTGGACGTGATCGGCGCTGACACTGTAGTAGGCCAGGTTGCCGCCGTGGCGCACGGTTGCGCCGGTTGCGGCAAAGAACTGCTCCGCATGCGCGATGCGCTGCACGGTCTCGCCGCGCGGTTCCGCCTTCGCGTAGAACCGTTCGGGCAAGCCGTCGATCTGCTCGACGTTGAAAACCGTGTAGCCCTTCATGAAGGGGATCGCGCGCTCGGCTGCCTCGCCGGTATGTTCATCCGTCTCGGTGCGGATGATCTTGTCTGCGTACACGACAAGACTCCCTTCCTCGCCCTTGCGGACATGGGCCTTGAATTCCTGCGCCTGCTTGAAGGTCATCCAGATGGGCGCGGCGTAACCGAACTGATGCGCCTGACGCGGATCGAGCTTCTCGGTTTGGCCACGCGGATGACAACCACACTGGCAAGCTTGCCCGAAGGCTCACCCGAACGGGACCACGCGCTTTTGACCCTGCGCAATATCCGCTGGGCCTTGGCGCGGCGCGACTATTCGCCGTGATCCGCCCGTCATCGACGGGCGCGGCCTTTTCTCTGGCGGGCAGAGGCACTCAAGCGGCCTCCCTTGCCCGCCCTTCGGCGGCGTAATGGCAACGTGCGCGGTACAGCTCCTCGGCGAAACTGAGCCCGGCTTCATCGGCCCAGTGCATGAAGTCGCAGAGCAAATCCGCCAGACAGTCCTCGCAGTCGCACGACGTGCGGAACATGTAAGCCTTCAGGGCCGCGTCGGCGGACGCGGCCCTTTCGGCGTGAGCCGGAACGCTCACTGAGCGTCTCCGTTGGTCTCGGCCTGCTTGTCGCCCGCGACCCGGACGACGATCTCGGCGTCGTTGAGCGGCAGGTAATCGATCCGCAGGTTGAAGCCGTTGGCGTCTGCGTGAGCCCACATGGCTCCGATCGGCTGCCAGAACTTCTTCTCGCCGTTCTTGGTCACCGCGTACACGCGATGCGTCGGGCGGGATTTGCTGGTTTCTTTCGTCATGACTTGTCCTTTCGCTTATGAGCCCGCCCCAATGGCGGCCTCGATGCCCGTTTCAAGGCCGAGGCGGAAAAGCGGGGCTGTCACAAGCTGTCCGAAGGACACCGCAGGCGCGGAGCTGCACAAACGCAGTGCGGAAGCGAGCGGCTTTGACAGCAACCGCGCGCCTCGGCAGAACCGGGCACAAAGAGAGGACGCGTTGGCTGGTGGGAGTAGTTTTTTCGAAAGGACAATGACGGACAGAAATCACATCTTACGACCGCAATTCGCAACTCGCCGGGATCAGGCGCAGGTGACGTCATGGTATCGAAAGACGATCCCCGGCATCCCGGAGGGAACGCCAACGCGAAAGCGCTCCCAGGGCCTTGTAAATCCTTGATAATTCCGTCACGGCACCACGGCAGCCGCGAATTTCGGTAGGCCCCCGCAGCAATTTCATTGAACTCCGGGGCAACGTTAGCAAGAACTACGGTTGGGGTACGTCTGCCTTACGGCGGGGGGACCCTGTGAAGGAGTTATTCAGAAAAGCCGCGACACCGCTGAACTCGGTTTGGACAACTTTTGCCGAACAGCAGGCGCTGTGTGGAATTGGGGCAGGACGGCAGAATGCTTAAGGCAGTTTCTCTCTTCAGCGGCGCCGGCGGCTTTTGCGAAGGCGTGAAACTTGCTGGCTTCAAGGTCGTATGTGCCGTTGAGGAAGACAAGCCGGCTTGCCAGACCCACAGTGCAAACTTCGCGGACGTAGCTCTGTTTGACGGCGACATTGCCCGTTTTCTCCGTGATGACCGGCCTGGAGTTCCTGGGCGCTCGGAGTTGACCAAAAAACGCATAGACCTTGTGTATGGTGGACCGCCCTGCCAAGGCTTCAGCCAGATTGGTCCGCGCAAGCTGAACGATCCGAGAAACCGGCTCTACAAAGAATTTGTCCGTGTTGTGCGCGTCCTGCAGCCCTCCATGTTTGTCATGGAGAACGTCCCCAATATGTTTGCGATGGAGAACGGCCATTTCAGAGGAAAAATTCTCAGCGCTTTTCGCCGGGCTGGATATGCACGAATAGCTGCCGTTCCGCTTGTCGCGTCAGACTTTGGCGTGCCGCAGCACCGCCGCAGGGTATTCGTGTTCGGCATCAAGGACGGCCTTCGGCTTAAGGGCGAACTTGAGCAGACCGTCGAAGCTCTGATCGCAAAGCTGAAAGCGGAATGCATCGTCTCTGTCCGCGAAGCAATTTCTGATCTTCCCAAAAGCGTGTCGGACGATGATGGTCCACTCTCCTATCCACCGAAACGCAAACGGAAGTATTCTGCCTTCCAGCGGCTTATGCGCCTCGACTGCAATACCGCGCTGCTTTCTTCGGCGAGAAAGCGCGGCCCCTGCAAGCTCGACGCTCTTCACAATCATCATACAAAGGGCATCGAGGCTCGACGAGGGAAGATCATCAGAGCGATATTGCCGGGCGCGACAGGCGATTCCCTTCCTAAAAAATTATGGAACGGTACACGTGGGCATAAGTGGCGGCGGCTTGATCCTGAAAAGCCGTCCTACACGATCCTGGCGCAAATGCATCGCGATCTTTCCGAATGGATACATCCCACGCATGACCGCTGGATTACGGTAAGGGAGGCTGCGCGGCTCCAGTCATTCCACGACGGCTTTATATTTCATGGCAGCGAATGCCAGCAGCTAAAACAGGTCGGCAACGCCGTTCCCCCGATTATGGCCCTGGCTGTGGCGCGCGCTGCCAAACAGCTGTTGGCACGCGCGAAATCAAAATCCAGGCGGCGGGATTGAGGAATGGTCTCGCTCGGCTACATCGTTACCTTTGCGGCCGCAGCCATGATTGCTGTGCTCGCGTACTTGCATGTGCGGCGGCAGGGCCGGCGTGCGAAAGTGCGAGGGGGCGAGGACACAGAGGCGCGGCTGTCCCATCCGACAGTTTCGGCGGATCGGGACGATACGGCTCAAGAGAAGCACGGTGATAATGAGAGTCCTGTTCAGGAAACAGCGGGTACGCCGGAAAGAGAGCTGCCTGAGGGAACCGCCGACGCGCCTCCTTTGCTGCCCGCACCCGAGAATGGCGAATGCCCAAGTGAACTTAAGTGCGGCGCGGATCATCAGGAAACCGTACCCGCGGAGATCACGGTAGAGACTGAGACCCCGATGGCTGAGGAATTAGCCGAGGAGGCGGAAGCCGTGCCGCCCGAAACTACTGAGACGGCTGGTCCGCCCGTTGATGTTTCGTGCAATGCCGAAGGCGAAATCAGAAGAGCCGCGGCACCCCAGGAGCCGAAGGAAAACGAACCGGAAGCGCAAGAGTTGAAACAAGCTGGTGACGCAGATCGGCCGAACGATGGCGCATCGGCAGAGGATGAAGCCGATGCAAAGGGGCACGCTGCTGACGACGATGCGGATGGCTCGGCACTGGAAGCAATTGAAGCTGCGACTAGCGAAGCCGGGCCAGATCAAGCATCTCCAGAAATCACCGAAGAGCCGGAGGCCGGCGGCAATGACCTTCGCCCGTGGCGTCCGACCGTGCACCGTGACCGCAGGGGCAAACGCCGGGCTCCGCCACCGCCGGCCGCCACTGGACAAAATCCACCGCCGCGGACCGTGTTGCCTCCAGCGGCTGCACTGCTCCGGCTCGCGCTGAACACCTATCGGCGCACGGCTACGCTGTCGCTCATGCTTTCACGGCCTGAGGGATTTCCTGAGCGCACTGCGCTGTTGCTTGATGGCGGGATTGAAGTGGGGGCTTATGATGAGTCCCGTTACGATGACATCGACATCCCTTGGACTAGCGATCTTCTCGCGGGCGAGCTTCGCGTCAATAGCGTCGAGGGCTTCCGCTGGGTGCGAAGCTCCCGGCGCGTGCATATCTTTGCAGCCGATCCGAGCGAGCCAGACCTCGTGTCGGTGTCTGCGGTACGCGTCGGCACCGAGCACGCACTAATTTGCAGAATAGAGGATGTGCCAGCGATCCGTGCGATTGCGCAGCAGGCTGGCTCGCCTGAACTCGTTTCGCACGATCGTTGGCAAGGCATTCCCGAGGGCTGGAGTGTCTTGTCCGGTTACAATCCAGTCCATGCTACGGGTCCAATAGACGAAGCTGAATTCCGGCCGCTCGACGCCGGCGCGGATGTTGACATCACACTCGGCGGCGGCCTGGCGTTACGCCCGCGAGTTTTTGCCGAAGGTCATCCGCCACAAATTGAAATCAGTCCTGTGCCCCAAGGGGCGACGGTCTCGATCGGAGGCCAGGCGGCCGTTCAAAACGCGCGTGGCAGCTGGGAAGCGCCAGGCTGGGACACACCTGGCCAGCACATTATTGATGTCGTGCCAGGACCATCGGCGACCTACGAAATACGCGGCCGATCCCGGCAACGGAGAAGGCTGGACCTTCTGGAACGCACATGAGGAGCTGCCTGCCGGGCGGTCTGCGTGGCCACGCGCGGGGGTCTGCGGCGCGATGCTGCGGGGAGCAGCGGGCGAAATCGTACTTGCTTGCGAAACGCAACCCACGATGGTCGCGCTCGGCGCGAACCGGGGGGCGGTGGCGTTGAAACAGCGCCCCGACGCAAATGTTTCGGTTGCATTGCTCGCGGAACCTCCCGCATTTCTCGTTGCGACCTCCGGACTGCGCCGCCGCCAGGGAAAGGTAATCTGGCTCGGACAGAGTGGCGCGTCTCCGGGGAGCACGGCCGATCGTTCGCCGGATTTCGTTTGGGCTGATGCTGTCTACGCGGCTGCGGTACGCCGGCTGCCGCTGGTCGGAGCAGACAAATCTGGCGAAGCCGCGTGGCGCACAGCCGTAGTCAGAGCGCGCAACCTCAGAAGGCGGCGCCGATGAGCGATCTCCTTCTTGAATGGATGTCTTTCCGGTGCCACGGCCGCCTGAACGAATTGCCCGCGGAGCTGATGGCTGGCCCGCCACGGCGGATGCTCGATGACCTGAGCATGCTGGGACATATTGAAATGCCGAACGCGTCGTCGTGGCAAGTCGCTGCGCCAGTCCTCGCAGGCCTTGCTTCCGATGAAAGCGAGATGCCTGCGGCAATTCTCTGCGGTGCGCGCACGCCGGCGGTCACCGGCCGGGTCGCCAGTGCGTGCGGCACGGTCGGTGCGCAGCTGAATCTCGCGCCGATTCCGAACCGGCCATCGCGCATCTGTGTTACCGCACCTTCCCTCAGTCACCTTGCCGATGTGGCCGGAGTCGCCAGCATTCCTTTTCAGAACAACGCCGCCTACACACTGCTCGCCTGTCTTCCCGGCATCCGCGACTGGCCGAGGCAGCCCTGCCAGATGGTGGGCGGACGCGTCGAGACGGTCGCCGCTTCTCCGGCTCTAAGCGAAGTGGATAAATTCGTCTCTCTCCGAAGCGAACGCGGTGCGTAGAGGTTTCTTCCGCATCAAGCGCGATTACGATTGGGTCAGCATTCTTAAGTCGAGCCCATCCGATTTTCATACATTGAGGATCGTGCGGGGCGGCTTTTCATGGCGTCTAAGCTCCGGCTTGCGTCATGGAACGGCACGACACAATCTTTTAGCCTGCCTGTTGAACTTTACCCGCCGATGCTCATCGCGCGGGCGCTTGCGCTGTGCACAGGCACTCTCCCGCAATTCGACTGGCCAGCCCGCCGGATTTCATTTGGCGGTGTGGGAATGTCGATGCAGCGGCTGGCGCTTGCCATAACCGGGTTGAGGCTCGCATGACCGATCCAATCCAGACCTTCAACAGCCTCAAGGAAGCGTATCTAAGATATTTCGACAGCCCGTTCGATTTGCGTTTCGAGGAACTCGTGCAATCCCGCCGCGCGCTTCTCGATCGTGACAGCGTTCTCTATCGCAACGCGCTGGTCGAGCCTCAGCCGCCTTACGCGGGCAGCGGACAGGATGTCCGTTCGGCCGTCGCCGCGGTTCTTAGCGCCCAAGCGGGCTGGCCTCAGAACGCAATTGCCGACCTGGCGGACTTTGCTGAACTTGGTCTGTCTCCGCTGCGTGGTGGCATGCCGACAGAGCTTTACACGCATCAAGTCGAGATGCTGCGGACAAGCTCACAGCGTGCCGAGGATGCGGTCATTGTTACCGGCACCGGGTCGGGCAAAACCGAAGCCATATATCTGCCGATACTCGCCGCGCTTGTGCAGGAGATCTCTGCGGTGGCCTCGCTTGCCTGCACCGCCGAGAAATGACTGGTGGGCGATGCCTCCGCCAGCGGGCTCTAGGAACCGGCGCTACCATCCACGCATCTCGCAGCGTGCCCATGAACAAGGCGGCCGGCGCGCTGCGATCCGCGCTCTCGTGCTTTATCCGCTCAACGCGCTTGCCGAAGATCAGATCGCGCGCCTGCGCAGCGCTCTTGATGGCGATGCCGCTAGAAACTGGTTCCACGCTAGGCGGCCCGGTAACCGCTTCTGGTTCGGACGCTACACGGGCTGGACGCCTATTTCCCGGACGGCCGATCGGGACGGCGCAGAGGCGGACCTGCGAACGGAGCTTCAGCACGTCAGCGCTATGGCAGCGCGCGTCGCGGGCACGGACGCGCGAACGCTTCTTTCCGCGATTCGACGGCGGCGAGATGTGGAGCCGCTGGGATATGCAGGACGCGCCGCCTGATATCCTCATCACCAATTATAGCATGCTGAATATCATGCTGATGCGCGATATCGAGGCTTCGATCTTCGATATGACGCGCCAGTGGCTGAGCGACGATCCGTCGAATGTCTTCCATCTCGTCGTTGACGAACTTCATTCTTATCGCGGCACGCCGGGCACCGAAGTCGGCTACATCCTCCGCGTGCTTTACGAGCGTCTGGGCTTCATCCCGATCATCCGCAGCTGCGGATTACTTGCGTCCAGCGCGTCGCTTGGCGAGATGAGCCGCGCGCGCCCAGGACTATCTGCAGCAGTTCTTTGGCCGCTCGCGGCATTTCGACTGATCCGCGGTGGCGCCCTTGCCGCTGGCGGCAGGAGCGTTAGACAGGCTGCGCGGTCTTGCGCCGGACCGCTGACCAGCCTGGGCGCGATACGCGGCGAATGGCAGGCGAGCCTGATCCGGCAGCGGTACATCGTTTGCCTTCGCCAGTCTGGCAGCACCAGCCGACGCTGAGCGTGCCGCCGAACAGCGGCTTGGCGCGGCACTGATCGAGGCGGGCGCGCCGGAAGCGATGCAAGCGGCGTGCAATGGCGGCACTGATGAGAGTGCCTACGGTCGTGCCGCGGACGATCGGACGCGCTGGCCGCGGCCCTCTTTCCCGATGATAGCTGCGATGATGCGGATAGCGGCAGCATCTGGCCTGATCGCGGCGCTTGCGCACGCGCAAGCGGCTGAACGGGTCGCCGCTCCTTCCTGTACGGGTTCACATCTTTTTTCGCAACGTTCAGGGTGTATGGGCGTGCAGCAATCCTGTCTGCACGCGAAGCCGCATGGGCCGATCGCGATATTCAGATCGGCCGCCTGTATGACCGGCCGACGATCACATGCCGCTGCGGATCGCGGGTACTTGAATTGCTCTATTGCGAGCCCTGCGGCGACATCTTTCTTGGCGGATACCGGCGACCTTCACCGCTGCAACAGAATGTCTGGTCGCTCGTGCCAGATGATCCGAATATCGAAAAGCCCCGGACCATTCGAGCAACGACCGCAACTACGACAAACTACGCCGTGTACTGGCCTCGCGAGCACGGCGAATGGCGCTTTGCGGCACCTCAGCGCGATAGCTGGACGCAAGATGGCGTCACGCGGCGGTGGCAGAGAGCCAGCCTTCGATCCCGCAACGGGAGAAATCCGGCTTGCCCGGCAAGGCCGCCGCAGCAACCGGCTGGATCTATCACGTTCCCGACTTGCATCAGGACGCCCGTACCGGCCCGCGCTGCCGTCCCGAGCGCCCGGAACGAAAGGCCCTCGCTCTGTCCGCACTGCGAAGCCAACTGGGCGGCTCTCGCCAGCGCTGCACCAATCCGAACCCAGCGGACAGGCTTCCAGAAAACTGCTCAAGTTCTTTCCGATTCACTGCTTCGCGAAATTGCGCCGCCGCGCGAAGTCCGAAGGGCCGCCAGCCGGAGGACGCCGCGACGCAAGCTCGTGCTGTTTTCGGATAGCCGCCAGGACGCCGCCAAGCTCGCTGTAGGCGTCGCGAAGTCTCACTGGCTTGACGCGCTGCGCCAGGCTGCTGTCGATGCCATGCAGAGCAACACACGTTCGGTTCTCGCATTCGAGCAGCAGGTGCAGTACGCGGCGCTTACGCCGGAAGAAACGGAACTCGCCGGGCACTTTGCAGCCGCGCGGCAAGAGGACGCCCATGCCATTCTCTCGGCACAGCTTCCGCAGCTGCGCAACACTCCTTCTGTGGGCGGGCTGACCATGCAGCAGCATGCCGATCAGGTGCTCGTGCAGGCGCGAGCCGGACTGTCACGGGTCACCGACATTGAGTTGGAAGCGCAGCACCGGCTTCTCTCGACCGGGAATGAACCCAGGCGGAGTTGATCGCAGCGTCATGTGGACCGATCCTCCGAGAGCATCAAGGGGAATGGCAGCGCCTCTTCGACTGGCAGCGGTTTCCCGCCGAGTATCGCGGCGGCCTTTCCGGCCATGAGCAGGCGCATCGCACACGGATTCGAAATCGCGGCGCGCGAGGCCGTTGCCGAGATGCTGTTCTCAGGCGGCCGGCGTGATCTTGAATCGCTGAAGCTCGGCATGGTGACGTTCGATCGCGTGCGCTACCGGGCGCGACCGCAGTCGTGCGCGAGGCCGCCGATAGCTGCATTCGCCTGCTAGGCAAGCGGCGCCGCATTGACACCCATCGTGCGACCTCGATGATCGACCGCCTGCCGAAGTATGCACGGGACTATATTGAAGCGGTCGCGAACGCCAATGGCCTGCTGCCCGCCGATCTTAACCGCGATGTGAGCCAGCATCTCGCGACGGCCGGTGTCTTCGCTCAGGGACTGCTCGTCTTTGCCGGCCTTTTTGTCGCAATCCCGGCGACGACGTATTTCGAATGTCACCCGGTGCTCGCGCATCCATCTGCACCGCAGCGGCGGCGTTTGCAGCGAATGCCACGAACGCCTGGGCCCGCCGCGGCGCATCGGCATCGACGACCAGAATGTGGAAATCGACTACTACCGCTGGCTGGCGACGGATGCCGGACCGATTTTCCGGCTGAACTGCGCCGAACTGACGGGCCAGACGGACAAGCTCCATGGCGCGCGACCGCCAGCGCCTGTTCCAGAATATTGCTGTGCCCCCAGAACAGCCGCTGACCGACAACATTGATCTTCTGAGTGTCACAACGACTATGGAGGCCGGCGTCGATATCGGCTCGCTGCTCGCTGTGATGATGGCGAATATGCCGCCGATGCGGTTCAACTATCAGCAGCGGGTCGGCCGAGCAGGCCGCCGCGGAGCGCCGCTATCGCTAGCTCTTACGCTCTGCCGGGGACGCAGCCATGACGACTATTATTTCCAGCGTCCCGAACGGATAACTGCTGATCCGCCGCCGCCGCCTTACGTTGACACGGCGAGACCGCAGATTCTTCCAGCGTGTGCTTGCCAAAGAAGTTCTGCGGCAAGCCTTTTCAGAGTTGAATCTTTTTGCAGGCAATCAGGGCGACAGCGTCCACGGCGAATTTGGAACGGCGGATGCCTGGAACCAGCCGCCAGCAAATCCGCCTGCCGGCTACGCTGGCGTCAACCTGTCGGATTTCATCCAGGGCTGGATCACGAACCACGCGCAGTCAGTAGAGGCCATTTACGACGCGCTCGTGGTTGGGACGCGATTGGCTGGCGACCAGGGCGCGCGCACTGTAGCTCTTGCTTGGATCGCTACGTCCCTCGTACCGCAGATTACGGCCGCTACGACTGACCCAAGCCTCGTGCAGGAGGGACTGAGCGAACGGCTCGCCAATCGCGGCATTCTGCCGATGTTCGGTTTCCCGACCCGCCTCCGTCTTCTCTATCACAAGGCTCCAGCGGGCTTTCCGCTTCGCCATGTCGTTGACCGTGATCTCGAACTCGCCGTGAGCATGTTCGCTCCGGGCGCCGAGACCGTGAAAGAGCGGACGATTCATACAGCCATCGGCGTCGCGCATTACCGCCGTCAGGGCCACCTGGCGGTGCTGGATGCAGACCCGCTCGGTCCTCAGGTCCGGATCGGACTGTGCGGCAACTGCCAGCATGTCGATACGGCCAACCCCGAGCTCCCTTCTGTCAAGTGTGCGGACAGCCTGCCGGGCCGGCGAGCGGGACTACCGCGCCATGGACCTCCGCCAGCCAAAGGGCTTTGTCAGCTATTTCACGCAAAGCGCGCGATTACGATGGCGTGTTTGATTTCGTGCCACGGGCCGCGCGGCCTAAAGTTGGCCGGCCGCCTTTCGCCATGAATACTCATCTGAATTTCGAGATCGGTTCGGGTCCGGGACGGCTCCATGTCATCAACGACAACGCCGGCAATCTGTTTCACTTCTCACCACGTGCAGCCTGGCTCTCAGATGCTGATTGATGTCGATGCAGCGAATGCTGCCGACGCCAAGTATGCGACATCCATTGGCGGCCGGGCAGCACCCCCATTGGCGCCTACCGGACCAGTCATCGCCTGCGCTCTCGCAGCGATCAGCGAAACAGACATGCTGCTTTTTGGAATCCGCGACTACGGGCCGGGCCGCGTTGCCGATCCCCGAAACCCTTCAGGGCGCGGCAGCCCTATACTCCCTCGCCTTCATGCTGCGCAGGGCCGCGGCGGTTTATCTGGATATTCAGGACTACGAACTGAAAGCGGGAATCCGGAGCCATGAGGACCCGGCAGTCATCGGCCGGGTTGCCGGGCAAATCTTCCTGTCGGACACGCTAGAGAACGGCGCCGGCTACGCGACGCATCTCGGCACGCCGGCGGCTATGCAGGACCTTCTTGAAATGATCTCGCGGCCAACGCGCCGCGAGTTTTATGACCGGCTGGTTGCGCCTTTCCATGCCGGCGCCTGCGAAACGTCATGTCCGGACTGTCTCAGAAGCTACAGCAACCTTGCCTACCACAATCTTCTGGACTGGCGGCTTGCCATCGATATGGCAGCGCTGGCGCTTGATGCAAACGCACCTATTTCGCTGGGTTCCCAGCTCTGGGCGGGCGTTGCCGATCTGGCCGCTCTAACGCTTCAGGCAGCGCGTCCGGGATACAACCGCATTTTAGTCGGCGGACTGCCAGCCGTGACCAACGGCACCGAGGTCGTCGTCGTTACGCATCCACTGTGGCGCATCGAGCGGCAGTCGCTCGGGCCTGAGCTTGCAGCGGCGTGGGACGATGCGGAGCGGGTTCGCGGCTTTAGGGTCGATGAGCAGAGCTTCATATCGGTTTTCGAGGCGCTGCGTCGTCCGGCTTGACGCATGACCGCGCTCATCAAGCTCTCAGCGATTGCGCGAACGAGTCCAACTCTCTGGTCTCACATGAGGCTTTGCGGGCTGCGCGCCGTGCTGGCGGCAACGCCTGCGGCGGACCGCTGGGTGCTTCACGACCCGCGCGCCTGGCTCGGTAGCGCCTTCCACCGCTTGATGGAAGTTACGCGCCGCGGAGCTACTCCGGCCCACACAGAGTCAATATGGAATGCGGCGATCGCCGAAGCTGTTGCCGCGGCGCTGAACCACCCGCTCGACCGGCGCTTCGCAGCCCCTGAGCGCTGGCCATCGTATTTTCTGGTGCGCCAGAGGGCGTTCGCGCTGGCCGCTAAGCTTGGCGCGCCGCGCAAGCCGGATGGGGCTGAAGGTCGGACAGCACAAGAACGGCCGGGGCCTGCTCGCGGACCGGAGCGGAGATTTGAAGCGCGAGGCGGAAGGCTTGTTGGCAGGCCTGACTATTACGACGGGCATACGCTGACCGAATACAAATCATCGCTTCCGGACGCCGCGTGGGCGGGTGCAGCTGAGATTACCGATAGTTTCCGACGACAGCTTCGGCTCTATGCTGTGATCATCGCCGATGCTTTAGGAAAGTGGCCCGCCGCGGGACGTATTGTCGCCGCCTCGGGCCAAACTCTTGAGGTCAAGATTGACCCCGCAGCCTGCAATGCCGAAGCGGACGCCGCTCTTGCCGCGCTTGATGCGTTGAACGCGGCGCTGAACGCCGGAGCACCCCCGGTGACTTGGCAGCCCCCGCTACCTCAGCTTGCTCACGCTGTCCATTTCAGATCATCTGTCCTGTGTTCTGGCTGCAACTCGGTGATGGCCGTTTGGCGGAGTTCACCGACGCCGCGTTCGAGGGAATCCTTGAACGTCTCGAACCGGGTCCGGACGGCGATCTCTACACTGTCTATCTCACGGCGCAATCGGCGAGCCAGCATCTCAATAGGGAGCAAGCCGTCGTGCTGCGCAAGTCCGTTCATGGCGAGCTGGCATCATCGGATATCGGGACCTATTGCCGTCTGGCCGGCGGACGGATCAGGCCCGATGGCCGGATTGGCGCAGACTTCTCGACCGTGGTGCTCGCCGCGGCCAGCCTGCCAAGACTGGAAAATCCGTAGAACGACGCCGCGACGGCAGCCCCGTGGGTTCGAGCATGATGGCGCCCTTGCCAAGAATTCTGCCCCGCCGGAAGCGCGCGCCGCTTACGCGCTCACAAATGATGGCCCGGATCAGGTCGCGGGACACGAAACCAGAGGTTCTGACAAGAGCTGCCGTTTACGCTCTCGGTTTCCGCTTCCGGAAACATGTTGCCAGTCTTCCCGGAAATCCCGATCTGGCGAACAAGCTTCGCAAGTGGGCGATTTTTGTGCATGGCTGCTTCTGGCATTCACACCAGGGATGCAAACTTGCATCGAATCCGAAATCAAACAAAGAATACTGGTCGGAAAAGCTAAAGAGGAATAGCGAGCGCGATGCAACCAAGATTGCGGCCCTTCGGGCGCGCGGCTTCAATGTGCTCGTGATTTGGGAATGTGATGTTCGTCAGGGAGGGAGATTAGAAAAGGCACTTCGAAAGTTTTTCAAAGTTGAAACCAAAATATAATCCGCGTTTCCCTCATTGTTTTGATCGAGGGGCCCTATGTTAGGGCAGATTCCCGACAACGAATTGAACTATGTGGTGCGGACATCGCCGTGGTATTCGGTTCGGTCATGCATTCTGCTGCGATACGGAGAACTCATTTCTCAACAATTGGAGCACCAATTCGGAAGTGTTGAAGCCACTCGACACTAGGATGTCCGCAACGTCCTTGCCGCTAAAAAAAATGATCGGATGCCGGTCTTCGCGTACTTCCTCGTAAGCTTGCCGTGCAACGGCTGATGTCGTGACGAGAACACCGAATTGCCTATGCTTGATGCGAGAAATCAACCGCGACACCTCCCTGACCCCGACGGTGTTGGCGGTTTCGCCGTTTAGTCCCGGACGATAGCACTTCGCTTCCAGCGAGAATTCGGCATACACGGGATCGTCATTCAAGCCGAGAAGGTATCGGCCTATCGCGTCTCGCCCGCCATCCACGCTGCCTCGCGTGATTTCGTCTATGATGACGCGCGGATCGTGCATTTGGAAGATTCGTGCAGCAAACGCCTCGAACGCTAGTGGTGCGTCCTTGAAATGGTCGAATACCGTTTCAAGAATGGCCACTTTTGAAGGGGAATCCGGACTTTGAGCTTCCACGCTGCGGATGATGGTTGTGCTTTCGGAAGCCAGCGCTCGATAGCGGCCAGTCCGAACCCATTCGCTCCAAGCATCCGGCGCCCACAGTTACGGCTCCGCCCTTCGAAATTTCGTCGAGCCACAACCGCGGAACGACTGGAATATCGAGCACGGTAAAGACAGCCCGATAGTTTTGGAACCGCTGGCCCTTTGACGTTTTCCATACGGCAACCAGATCAGAGATCGAAGGCAGGCCGGTGAAGCCCGGTACAGCCAATCCTTTGAATTGAACGGATCGCGCGCTGCCCGGGGTCGGATATCTCTTGAAGATGAAAAACGGCGGAATGAGAGCCCGCGATGGGTAAGAACCATGAAGGAGGTCGAACACCCGTCGCAAAATGCGGTTTCCACCTGGTCGGGTATCATGGAGTTCATGGCCGGGTGTCTTGTTATCTCCGTAGTAAATGAACTGCCCTGTATTCAGGTCGAGGATGTCTGGCCAATCCTTGTCCTCACCGCTCGTATATAGAACGACGAATTTCTTATCCTGGCCGATCCCCGCAGCTCGGAAACCTCCCTGATTTCCAGCCCCCTTCAGGACTTTGGAAATTGGATCGTCGCCTGTATTACCGGAGTGCCCGCCTTCATAAACGGCGTCCACGACGAGGTCGAATTGCGGCAATGCGTCATGAGGGATGATGCGGATCATTAATTGTTTCGTTGATGCTGAAGTTCAGTCAATTCAATAAGCGGTTTGGTGCGGCCGGCCGGACTTGAACCGGCACGGCTTTTCCAGCCGAGGGATTTTCATACCACTACGGCTTTCGCCGCCTCGCCTGTGCGCGTTCGCGCTTCGGCTCGAGTTCGTGGTCTGGACTATACCTTCACCGTAGCGTGTTCGCGCCTTAGGCGCTGCCCGTCTAGTCTCTACACCTTCGCGCCGGCCGTTTGGCCGGAGCGCTTGGCTCGGGATTGCCTTTTACCGGTTTCCCCGAGTTTGAGCAGTTCTGCATCTTCGGTTTCCCGGAGGGCACTCAATCGCTTAAGTCCCTTGCGTCTACCAATTTCGCCACGCCCGCGTACCAACCGGCAGTGTATAGCGGTTGAACGCGTTTCAGCCAAGAAAGCCATCGCACTTCCAATGGATTAGTCGGGCGTTTGCCGCGTCGCTTAGCCTTGCGCGTCCGCGCTTTCGGCGGCTTGGCGCGTCGCACATTGATGACCGAGGCATCCACCATGTTCTTGATGTGGGAGGCGTAGAATTCCTCGATCATCTTAACGCTGGTGCGGCAATTCTTGGCGATCTGATACACGTCCGCACCCTCCATCAGACGCATACAGATATAGGTGTGCCGCAGACTGTAGAATGTCCGGCGCTGGCCCTCGCGATCAATCTTGAGGCCAAGTTCGCCGAGGATGGTGTTGAACAGTTCGTGATGGGTTTTCGGGAATACGAGATCGGTCGGCTTCGGATTCCGCCGCTTCAAGACGCGCTGAAACGGCATGCACTGCACCCGGCATGCTTTTGCAGAAGCCGACGCCGCGCTTGCCGCGCACGTCGATTTCCAGAATGCGTTGGCCGCTATCGCGGTCGTTGACGATCTTCACGTCCCGAAACTCAATCCGTCTGGATTCATCGGGACGCAGGCCGGTGTTCACCATGAAGAGGACGTAGTCGTGCAGTTCCTCGTAGTCCTCCTGATATTTCTTCTTCCTGGGATTCTCCACGCGTTCGCGCGTCGCCTTGTAGAGCTGCTTGTATTCGTCGGGCGAGAACCACGCCCGGTGTGATATTTTGCCGTTGGTCCCGTAGGGCTGCGAGAGGTCCGGCAGGCTCGGAAGATCGCCGTGCCGGAGCGCCGATTTCAGCACTTGTCGGATCGCAACCCTTTCCTGGTGCATCGTGTTGCGCGCCGGCGGGGCTTGCTTTGCCTTATCGGCCTTTTCCGCCTCCGTGTCTTCTGCCTTCGCAGTTTTTCCGCCTTCGCGGTCTCTACGCGATGGATGAAGTATCCTGCACAGTCCTGAAGTCACCTGAGAGAGGGGCTTGCACCGATGTAGGGCATGAGGTGCTTGCACAACCGCCGCTCATGTCCCTCGACATACTGCTCGTTCCGCTGGCCTTCGGTGATGACGGGAAACTCGCGGAGGAACTGCTCGGCGGCCTCGGCGAAGGTCTTCTCGTCGTTCGGCCTCGACCAACTGGCCGAGTTCGCCGCGTTTGAATTTGCCGCGCAGCTCCAGATACCAATCTTCCGCGATGTCCTCGGCTTGCGAAAGCTCTTCTTTCTTCGTGGTCGCGCGGTACTGCTTTCCGCCGACCGACGCGGCGCATTGCCAGAAGCGCCCGTCGCGTTTGTAGAGCTGAACTTTTCCGCCGAGAATTTCGTGTCGTGCCGTCATGGAAAAACGTTGCAAAGGCTGAAGAGATTTTCTGTGCTAACGCTGAAAGGACTTTTCAATAACTCAGTCTGATCTGGTCGAACCGAATTTGCGCCGATAATTCGGACAACTCGTCATCGTCTAGCCGCATGGGATTTCAGTGTGCTAAAAGCTTCCATTATGTGCTAGAGATGTGCTAATGTCAAATTTTGCTAAGTATATTGAAATATCACAATATAATCACAAAATGAAGAGGATTTTAAGTCCCTTGCGTCTACCATTTCGCCACGTCCGCGGAGCGGACCGCTAAATGAGCGCGAAGGGGGCTCGATAAGACCGCCGAGCGACCCGAAGTCCGCTGAATACGTAGCACTCGTCGCGCGTGGCCGGATAGTCAAGCGATTGCGCAGCATCGCGACGTAAGCGCCAGTGGGAGCGCTCGTCTGTCACTTGCTTCTTCGCCTGCGGCGCCGGAATCGGGCGGACATCGGCCCACGGATCGTCGGCGACTTTCTTCTCGGGAATCTTCTTGGTCGCGCGCCTGTAGGCGTCGTCGATCGCCTTTTGCCTGGCCCGCTCTTCCGGGGTCAGCTCGGCTTCGGCTCACTTGTGAGGGTCATGCTCGGCATCGGCATCTGCTGCGAGCGGCAGGCCCGCGTCACCAAGCCGCAAGAAACGCCCTGCCCCCGCCAGAATAAGCTTGCGCAGCATGCTCACTCCTTGAAGACGTGGCCCCAGAGGCTGTCCCAGTCGGCGCCGGAAATGTCGGTGACGCGGCCGTCCTCTCGTAGAACTTGTTCGGCACCTGGAACATGGCGAGCATCAGCCCGCCTTCGGGCGTCCAGGCGACATGGCGGCTGCCGGCCTCGCGCCAGACGAATTCGCCGGGACCGACGGTCAGACCCTCGGCCGGGCCTTCCTTGTCGCACAGCTTGCCTTCGAGCACGTAGGTCTGCTCGATCTTGACGTGCTCGTGGTCGGGCAGCACGGCGCCGGGCGCAAATCGCATCAGCGCGGTGACGAGGCCGGTCTCCTTGTCGAACAACAGGCCCTTCACCTCGCAGCCGGGAAAGCGGGTCTTCTTCCATTCCATCTCGGCGGGGCGCACGACGTGGGAATGGGTATCGAGCGTGTCGTGCTTGGCTTCGGCGTGATGGCATCCATGGCGATCTCCTTCGCTCAACGTGGTCCGACTTATAGCCGATCGCAAATCGTCACGGTGCCAAGTCTGCGGAGCATCATAGCCAGATCTGCGGCGCAAATCCGGTCAGAAAACGGCGGCGGGCCGATACAGGTCCTGCGCCTACAATCCGGCCTCGCGGATCGGCGGCTGGAAGGCGAGCCCGGTGTCCCAGGGAAAGTAGATCCAGGTGTCCTGGGACACTTCGGTGATGAAGGTGTCGACCATGCGGCCGGCCCATGGGCTTGGCATAGACGGTGGCGAAATGGGCGCGCGGCAACAGCGCGCGCACGATTTTGGCGGTCTGGCCGGTATCGACCAGATCGTCGACGATCAGCACGCCCGCGCCCTCGCCGCCGCCGAGCGCGACGACCGCCGGCGCGACGTCCTTGAGCACCTTCAGTTCGCCCTGGGTGGTGTGGTGTAGCTCGCCACGCACACCGTCTCGATCAGCCTGATGCCGAGTTCGCGCGCCACGATCGCCGCCGGCACCAGGCCGCCGCGGGTGATGCAGACGATCGCCTCGAACGGCCCGACGCCGTTGAGCCGCCAGGCGAGCGCGCGCGAGTCGCGATGGAACTGATCCCAGGAAACCGGAAAGATCTTTTCCGGGTTGGCCGGCGCCGCTCGTTCCGCGCGGTCGCGCGCGGTCACGTCGCCTGCTGGTTCGGCTGTCGCATTGCCATGCTGCGTCCTCGCTGCACGATTCTGCCGCCGCTATCCTTTGCCCGCCGCGAGCTCCGCCCTCACCCGCGCAGCATGGCCTCGACCGCCGCCTTGGCGGCGGCGAGTTTTTGCGCGTCGCGCGAGCGCACCACGACGTTGGTATTGCCGCCGATCTTTTCGTCCATGAACGGATAGGAGCCGATGATCACGTCGGGATGCTGCTTGGCGATCTCGCCGAGCTCGGTGCCGATATCGCCTTCGCGGCAATCGGCGCGCACGGATTCCGACAGCATTCGGGCGCCGGTCTTCAGCTTCGGCGTCGACGTAGTCGAGCATCGCCTGCATGATGTGCGGCACGCCGGCCATGACGATGACGTTGCCGATCCAGAAACCCGGCGCCGCCGACACCTTGTTGAGCACCAGTTCGGCGCCGGCGGGCACGCGCGTCATGCGCATGCGCGCTTCGTTCATGACGCCGCCGGTCTGCGCGACGCGCGTCGGTCATGATCTCGACGGCGCGCGGATCGTAGCCGATCGGCAACGCCGAACGCCTTGGCGACGCAATCGGCGGTGATGTCGTCATGGGTCGGGCCGATGCCGCCGGTGGTGAACACGTAAGTGTAGCGCGCGCGCAGCGCGTTGAGCGCCGTGACGATCTCCGCCTCTTCGTCGGGGACGACGCGCACTTCCTTGAGGTCGATGCCGATGTCGGTGAGATATTCGGCGATATAGCCGATGTTCTTGTCCTTGGTGCGCCCGGACAGGATCTCGTCGCCGATGACGAGGAGCGCGGCGGTGACGATGCCGCCGTCAGCTTTCGCCGCGCTGTTCGGCCCGCTTTCCGCCATTGGCAAAACTCCGTGCTTGTCGTCTCCTCTAGCGCGGGAGCGATGGCGGCTCAAGCGCGCGTCCTGTATTCTTGCGTGACGGCAGAAGGCCGTAAGGGCGCGAAATGGGCGTCAGGTATCGGTAACTTCTGCACGGCCGGCGCTGACTTGGGCAGGCCAGAGGCTCGCGAATGAGCTTGCGCGAAGCGTCCGCGCCGCTTCAACGTTCCGTCACGATCTGTGTGCGGAGCGACAGCGGCGCGGCGCGATGCTTCCGGCTGCCAGCCGACAGCCGCGCGAGACCAGCGCCGGCTCGACCGTTACGCTGCAGAGATGCGGCGCCGGGGCATAGCGTCGTCAATCCCCGCTCCGGCAAGCGCTGCGTGCGGCACGCGTTATGACCATCGATGGCGGCACCGTCGACCGTCACCTCGCATTCCTGGCTCGAATCGAAGATCGCCTAGATGGCGGCTGCGCATGCTGATGCGGCGCTCGTGCTCTCACGCGCTGCAGCACGGGCGATCGCCGTCTTACGGCCTTCGTCATGCATGAACGTGCGGCTTTCTTCGCCGCTGGATTCCCCATGGGGCGTCGACCTGGGCGGCTTTTGCTCGCAGCGCTATGGCCGCTAACTTTGTCACTGGATGATCGTCGCCTGATAATGATTGCGACGGCGGCTGCGACCTGACGCGAATTGAATACCGCGCTCGACTGCGTCGGCCGCCATCGATGGCTCGGAGGCCGATCGCCCGGCTCTGCAGAGCTTGTGCCGGGCTTTCCCGCGCCGACGCGCAATCCGTTCGATACCGCGTTGCCCGCGATCTCGCTTCCGCGCGTCACTGGCCGTTATTCGCGGCCTGCGTAGTGAACAAGGCGCAGCCGCAATAGTTGCGTGCAGGCAGTTGCTTCGCTACGGAGCTTAGCCGCCACCGCGATGGTCACGTCGCCTAAAACATGAGCAATGATGGCGCTCGCGGTCGCGAGGACCAGCGCCTCCTCGCAGCCACGCGATGTGGCGCGAAGATTGCTACGAACAGGGTAGCCGAGCGGCGAGCAGGCCGGGCCGGGGTTAGCCATGTTCGACGAAATGCGGGGCAGCGGGGGCAGCGGCGGCGGCCGTGCGGCCGGCCTATGCGGCGCTCTCTGATTGGCTCGGCGAGGTCAAGCCGGACGTTCTCGACTTCCGCCGGCGCGAGGCGGAGCTGCTGTTCCGCCGCATCGGCATCACCTTTGCGGTCTATGGCGACCCGGAGGCGCAGGAACGGCTGATCCCCTTCGACGTCATTCCGCGCATCCTGTCCGCGGCGGAATGGGAAATCCTCCAGCGCGGCCTCGAGCAGCGCGTCAAGGCCATCAACGCCTACATCAAGGACGTCTATCACCGCCGCGAAATCCTCAAAGCGGGCATCGTGCCGGAGGATCTGGTGTTTCAGAATCCGGTTTTTCGCCCGGAGATGAACGGCCAGAAGGTGCCGCACGACATCTACGTGCATGTCGCCGGCATCGACATCGTGCGCATCGATGCCGAGACCTTCTATGTGCTCGAGGACAACGCGCGCACGCCGTCGGGCGTCTCCTACATGCTGGAGAACCGCGAGATCATGCTGCGGCTGTTTCCCGAGCTGTTCTCGCGCTACCGCATCGCGCCGGTGGAGAATTATCCGGACGAACTGCTGCAGACGCTCAAATCGGTGGCGCCGCCGACCGCGTCCGCCGATCCGACCGTCGTCCTGCTCACGCCCGGCGTCCACAACTCCGCCTATTACGAGCATTCGTTCCTGGCCGACAAGCTCGGCGTCGAACTGGTCGAGGGGCGCGACCTCGTGGCCAAGGACGACGTCGTCTACATGCGCACGACCGAAGGCCTGAAGCGCGTCGACGTCATCTATCGGCGCATCGACGACGATTTCCTCGACCCGCTGGTGTTCCGGCCCGACAGCGCGCTCGGCGTGCCGGGACTGATGGCGGCCTATCAGGCCGGCAACGTGACGCTCGCCAACGCGGTCGGCACCGGCATCGCCGACGACAAGGCGGTCTACAGCTACATGCCGCAGATCGTGAAATTCTATCTCGGCGAAGAGCCGCTTCTTAAAAACGTGCCGACCTGGCGCTGCCGCGAGAGCGAGCATCTCGACCTACGTGCTCGACCACCTCGAAGAGCTGGTGGTGAAGGAGGTGCACGGCTCCGGCGGCTACGGCATGCTGATCGGACCGAAGGCCGACAAGGCGACGATCGCCGCGTTCCGCGCCAAGCTCAAATCCAACCCGAAAAACTTCATCGCCCAGCCGACGCTGGCGCTGTCGACCTGCCCGACCTGCGTCGACGAGGGCATCGCGCCGCGCCATGTCGATCTGCGGCCATTCGTGCTCGCCGGCCGCGACCGCATCCGCATCGTGCCCGGCGGATTGACGCGCGTGGCGCTGAAAAAAGGCTCGCTCGTGGTCAATTCCAGCCAGGGCGGCGGCACCAAGGACACCTGGGTGTTGGATCGATAGATGCTCTCGCGCACCGCCGATAACCTTTACTGGCTCGCCCGCTATGTCGAGCGCGCCGAATATCTGGCGCGCATTCTCGACACCACGCTGCGGCTGACCACGCTGCCGCTCGCCTATGTGGGAGCAACCAACGAGTGGGAATCCGCGGTCGCGACGGCGGGCTGCGCCAACGCGTTCTTCGCCGCCCACGACGAGGCGAACGAGGAGACGGTCACCGAGTTTCTGGCCTTCTCGCACCAGCAATCCGTCCTCGATCCGCAATTGCTTCGAAAGCGCGCGGCTCAACGCGCGCGCCGTGCGCACGGCGCTGACCATCGAAATGTGGGACACCATCAACGGCGCCTGGCTCGAACTGAAAAAATGGGGCAACGGCCCGTCCTCGCGCGAGGAGTTCGCGCGTTTCCTGCGCTGGGTCCTGGAATCCTCGCTGCGCTTCGACGGCTCGGCCTATCGCACCATGCTGCGCAACGACGCCTATTGGTTCTCCCGGCTCGGCGTCTATATCGAGCGCGCCGACAACACCGCGCGCATCCTCGACGTGAAATATCACCTGCTGCTGCCCGCCCAAGAGCAGGTCGGCGGGCCGCTCGATTATTTCCAGTGGTCGTCGATCCTGCGCTCGGTGTCGGCGCTCACCGCCTATCACTGGGTCTATCGCGAGAACGTCAAGCCGTGGCTGGTCGCCGATCTGCTCATCCTCAAGGACGAGATGCCGCGCTCGCTGGCGAACTGCTACGAGAATCTGGTGCAAAATCTCGATCGCATCGCCAACGCCTACGGCCGGCAGGGGCCGGCGCAGCGTCAGGCCCGCACCGTGCGGGCGCGGCTCGAGAACAGCCAGATCGACGGAGATCTTCCAGAACGGGCTGCACGAATTCATCGGCGAATTCATCGACGACAATAACCGGCTCGGCACGGCGGTGGCGCAGCAATATCTGATGTAGCGGACATCGACGGACAGACAGATCAGAGGGCAGACAGCGCGTAGCTTGACCAGCCTATCTTTCGATCCTGTTCTGCGTCTGTCTGCCGTCTCTGTCCTCCCGATATGCGCATCCGCATCGCCCATTCCACGGTCTGCCGCTACGATCCGCCGGCGACGGGCGCGATCCAGGTGCTGCGGCTCACCCCGCGCAATCACGAAGGCCAATACGTCGTGCGCTGGCGCATCGATGTGACGCCCGATGCACGGCTTGCCGCGCACGAGGACGCCTTCGGCAACATCACCCACGTGTTCACCGCCGACGGACCGCTGCCGCGAACTGCGCATCGAGGTCGACGGCGTGGTGGAGACGCAGAACACCGACGGCGTGGTGCGCGGCACCGTCGAGCGGTTTCCGCCGAGCCTGTTCCTGCGCGACACCGCCTTGACGCAGGCCGACGCGGCGATCTGCCAATTCGCGCAAGCGATCCGCGCCGACAGCAGCGGGCCAGATTCTCGGCGAACTGCACGCGCTGCTGGACCGGCTGCACGCCGAAATGGCGTACCCCGATCCGGCGCACGCCGCCGCCAACGCGGCGGAGGCTTTTGCGCGCAAGAGCGGCGGCGCCGCGGATTTGACCCACATTTTCATCGGCGCCGCGCACAGCCTCGGCATTCCGGCCCGCTTCGTCGCCGGCTATTTCCGCAAGCGAAGACTGCGTCGAGCAGTCGGGCCATTCGTGGGCGGAAGCCTATGTCGACGGTCTCGGCTGGGTCGGCTTCGATCCGGCGAACGGCTTCTGCCCGACCGACGCCCACGTGCGCGTCGCTGTCGGCCTCGATGCGCTCGGCGCCGCGCCGCTGCGCGGCACGCGCTATGGCGTCGGCGGCGAGACGCTTGAGGTCGCGATCACGGTCGGCCAGTGATTGCGACGATCGGCTTGCCCTCGCTATAAAGATGCGCTTGCAGCGGAGAATCGGCGGATCGATGACCTATTGCGGCGGAATTCTCGTGCGCGAAGGACTGGTGATGTTCGCCGACACGCGCACCAATGCCGGCGTCGACAACATCTCGACGTTCCGCAAGCTGCACGTCTTCAACGACCCGAAAAAGCGCATCATGGCGATCGCCACGGCGGGAAACCTGTCGATCAGCCAGTCGGTACTGAGCATCCTGACCGAAGGCTACGACAATCCCGACACCGGCGAGCGCGAAACGCTGATGAACTCGCCCACCATGTTCCAGGCCGCCCAGCGCGTCGGCCATGTGATCCGCACCATTCATGCCGACCGAAGGCAAGGCGCTGGAAGCCGCCGACGTGACGTTCGACGTGTCCTTTCCTGTTCGGCGGCCAGATCATGGGCGAACGCATGCGGCTGTTCATGATCTATTCGGCCGGCAATTTCATCGAATGCACGACCGACACGCCCTATCTGCAGATCGGCGAGCACAAATACGGCAAGCCGGTGCTCGACCGCGCGATAACCTACGAGATGGATCTCTACGACGCGCTCAAAGTGGGGCTGGTTTCCATCGATTCGACCATGCGTTCGAATCTCAGCGTGGGCATGCCGATCGATCTTCTGGTGGTGCGGCGCGACACCTGCGAGGCCGAACTGATCTACCGCATCGAGCCGGGGGAGCCGTATTTCACCGATCTGCGCGAGCGCTGGTCGGCGGCGCTGCGCGCCGCCCATATCGGCATCCCGCGCCCGCCCTACGGCCGCAGCGCGGCAGCGCGCACGTCGAGCGCCGTTTGCGCAAATCGGGTACGCCTTTTACGCAAAATTAAGCCTGCAATCGAATTCCTAAAAGTTCCCGTCGGCCTAACGGCCTACACGCTGAAATTGCAAGCGATTTGCAATCTTTCCTATCTACGGTCGAGACGAACCAAAATATCAAAAGGGTGGAGCGTGCCGCTTTCGGCGCAGAAGCGCATCGCCGGAGAGACCAAAGGTTCGCGGTGGGACCACGCCCGCGTGAGCCTGGTCGTGCCGATCGGCGTCATCGTCGCCGTGGCGATCATCTGCGTCGTTGTCGCGGTGCTGACGTCCGCCCAACGCGCCGACCAGGTTTCCTTCAACCACGAGCAGCAGCTGATCCGGCAGGCCATCGCCAATCACGGCGCGCGCGTGCTGCAGCAGCTCGACAGCGTCGCCGGCACGCCGCGCGCCGTGCAACGGCGATCCGCGCCGCTTACGACCCGCAATGGGTGGCCCAGCACGTCGGCAATTGGCTGCAAACCTACTTCGCCCACGATGTTGTCGTGGTCGTCGACGGCGCCGATCAGGTCAAATTCATACGCTTTCGCGCCGCACCCGACGCTCCGCCCGCCGATCTGCGCGCCGCTCTTGCAGCCGAGCCTCGATCTCTTGCGCGGCCGGCTGACCGCGCTGCCGGGCGGCACGTTCGACGTCCTCGCCGGACAAAGCCCGCTGCAGCCCGGGCCGCGCACCGGCGCTCATTCAGCATTTCCTGGACCGGCCGGCGATCGTCGCCGCGGTGGCGGTCGGCACCGACGCCGATCTGAGCTCCGGCAACGACGGGGCGCCGATCGTCTTCTCGGTCAAATATATCGACGACACCATGCTGCGCGACATCGGCAGCGATCTGCAGCTCTCCGACCTGCACCAGATCGGCGGCGCGGCGCCACCGGCCGGCGACGGATGTCACCGAACTCGCCGACGCGCACGGCGATCCGATCGCGCGTTTTGCCTGGAAGCCGAGCCCGCCCGGCCGCGAGATCGTGATCAGCGTCTTGCCGTTCATCGCCGTGGCGCTCGCCGGCTTTGCGCTGCTGGTCGGACTGGTGATGCGCCACATGCGCCGCACCGGCGCAGGCGATCGCCGCGGGCGAATTGCAATTGCGGCATCTGGCGATGCACGATCCGGTCTGCGGCCTGCCCAACCGCATCTATTTCGGCGAGCGGCTGGAAACGGTGATCGGACGAAGTGCGCGGCGGCGGTCCGTCGGCAGCGGTGTTCTACATCGACCTCGATCATTTCAAGGACGTCAACGACACGCTCGGCCACCATATCGGCGACGAGCTCATTCTCAACGTCACGCAGCGCCTGAGCCGCATCCTGCGCGGCAACGATCTGGTCGCCCGCCTCGGCGGCGACGAATTCGCCATCATCACCACCTGCGCGTCCGACTCCTATTCGCTGCAGGCGATCGCCGGCCGCATCATCACCGCGGTCTGCGCGCCCTACTCGATCAGCGGCCACAACATCATCATCGGCGCCTCGATCGGCATCGCGGTGATCGACCGCCCCGCGCGCGACGCCGCCGACATTCTGCGCTATGCCGACATGGCGCTCTATCGCGCCAAGAACGAAGGCCGCAACCGCGCCTGCATCTATGACGCGGCGATGGACGCCGATCTCTCCAACCGCAAGCTGCTGGAAGGCGATCTGCTGCACGCCATCCAGAACGAGGGGCTTCGTGCCGCCTACCAGCCGATCGTCAATTCCAGCGGCGACACCGTGATCGGCGTCGAGGCGCTGGCGCGCTGGACGCATCCGTCGATGGGCGAAATTCCGCCCTCGCAGTTCATTCCCATCGCCGAGCATTCCGGGCTGATCATCGAGCTCGGCGAATGGATGCTGCGGCGCGCCTGCCTCGACGGCAAGCAACTGGCCGGGCCTGACCGTCGCCGTCAACGTCTCGCCGCTGCAATTCCGCCGCTCCGACTTCGTCGAAGTGGTCGAGCGCATCCTCAAAGAGACCGAATTCGACGCCGAGCCGCCTCGAACTGGAACTCACCGAAAGCACGCTGCTCGGCAACCTGGAGACCGCCGAACTGTCGATGCTGCGGTTGAAAGCGATCGGCGTGCGCTTTGCGCTCGACGATTTCGGCACCGGCTATTCGAGCCTGCTCTATCTGCGGCGCTTCCCGTTCGACAAGCTCAAGATCGATTCGAGCTTCGTGCGCGCGATCGAGAAGGCGCCCGACGCCGCCGCCATCGTGCACGCCGTGGTCAGCCTCGGCCGCGGGCTGGGCATGAAGGTCACGGCCGAGGGCGTGGAGAACGCCGAGCAGCATCTGTTCCTGCGCGCCGCCGGCGTGCACTCGATGCAGGGCTACCGCTTCGGCCGGCCGGGTCCGGCAGCCGACATCAGCGCGCGGCTCTCCTCCCCCGACGACTACCGCGTCGGCAACCCCGACCAGGAAATCGCGCTGGCGAGTTGAGCGCTTTGCGTGTTGCCCTTGCGCATCGCGCTGTCATGCCCGCGAAAGCGGGCATCCAGTAATCGCGCGCCGTAGTGTACAATCTCGAACAGCCGAGGGTACTGGATCGTCCGCATTCGCGGACGATGACGCGGCGTCGAATGACGGGAGGCAACGCATGGCCGCGCAGAAAATCGCATTGGTGACGGGAGCCGGAACCGGGCGTCGGCCGCGCGGTGTCGCTGGCGCTGCTGCGCGAAGGCTACGCGGTGGTGCTCGCGGGGCGGCGCAAGGACAAGCTCGAAGAAGTGGCGCGCGAGGCCAACGGGGCGACGCTGGTGGTGCCGGCCGACGTCGCCGATCCGGCCTCGATCAAGGCGCTGTTCGCCAAGACCAAGGACACTTACGGCCGGCTCGATCTCCTGTTCAACAATGCCGGCATCGGCACGCCGGCGACGCCGATCGAGGACATGCCGTTCGACAAATGGCAGGCGGTGGTCGCCACCAATCTCACCGGCCTGTTCCTGTGCACGCAGGAAGCGATCAAGATCATGAAGGCGCAGAACCCGCGCGGCGGCCGCATCATCAACAACGGCTCGATCTCCGCGCACACGCCGCGCCCGGGCTCCGCCGCCTACACCGCGACCAAGCACGCGGTCACCGGGCTGACCAAACAAACCGCGCTCGACTGCCGGCCTTACGACATCTGCTGCGGCCAGATCGACATCGGCAATGCCGCGACCCCGCTCACCGAGCGCATGGTGCAGGGCGACGGCGTGCCGCAGCCCGACGGCCGCAAGATGATCGAGCCGCGCATGGCCGCCGAGGACGTCGGCCGCGCCGTGGTCTACATGGCAAGCCTGCCGCTCGACACCAACGTGCTGTTCATGACGGTGATGGCGAACCTGATGCCGTTCGTCGGGCGGGGGTAATCTGCCTCACTTCGCCCCGCTTGCAGGGAGAGGTAACGGCGTCGCCAAATCGACCATGCCCAAACTAAACTCCTCTCCATGCTCGCGACTGGCACGAATTTTACGGACTGCTCGGCACCGCGGCGGCGGCGCTGGTGGCGCTGCTTTTCGTTGCCGTCTCGATCGGCACCAGCGTGCTGACGCCGGATCCGGAGAGCCGAAGAAATACCGCGCACCTACATGAGCCCGGTCGTCTTCCACTATGCCAATGTCCTGTTTCTCAGTCTGATCGCGCTGATCCCGACGCAAACCTGGCAATCCTTCGGCGTTGTGATCGGCGTCGCGGCGACAGGCAGCGTGATCTATTCGATCGTCATCGCGGTCCGCGTGCACCGCAATCCCATTTCCGATCTTCCCGACCGCTTGTGCTACGGCATCATTCCGATGCTCTGCTACGCGACGGGCCTGGTCGTGGCGCTGCTTCTGTTCGAAGAGAAGACCGCGGGCCTCAATTTGCTGGCCGGCGCGGCGCTGCTGCTGCTCGTCATCAATATCCGCAACGCCTGGGATCTGATGATTTCGCTGGCGCGACGGGTCAATCGGCCGCTGTCACCTTGATCTTGGCGCCGCCCTTCACCTTCGCCAGCGTCTTCACGTCGCCCAGCGCCTTCGCCCAGATGTTGCAGGGGCTGGCGAGCCGGGTCTCGTCGCCTTGCGAAATCGGCGTGCGGCCGAAACCGATGGCGATGGCGTTGCCGTCGGGCCAATAGGCGATCTCGCCCGGCGTCACCACGGCGCGCGCATCCTCCTCGCGCGCCACCTTCACGGGAATTTCGAAATAGACCTCCTCGCCCCAGGTGAGCGCCGACGCCGTCGATCGGCAGCGCCGCGGCGATCGCCTTTGCGGTCGGCGTGTCGAGCAGCTCGGCGTCGAGCGTGAGCGAACCGAAGTCGAAGCGGATGCGCGGCATAATCGAACTCCTCAAGTTGCTCCCGCCCCTGCAGGGGAAGGAAAGCTGATTTCTCTCGCAAGTCATCCCTTCCCGCATTTTCACCGGGGAGGATGCGAGGGCTTTGGCTTAAACCTCGCCAAATAATCGGCAACGGCGGCCGCAATGGTCTCCGCATAATAGTCGCGCGGCATGCAAAGCCGCGCCGCGCGTTCGGGCGCGCCGATATTGAGCGGCGTCGCCTCCAGCATATCCTGCCGCGCCTGCCATTGGGTCCGGTGCGGCACGATGTCGAGCGCGCGCTTGAGACAGGCGTGCGCGTCGCCGCGGCAGGCGTACTCTCTGCGGCAGCGCCTGGTCGCGCATCGACGCCACAGTTCGAAGGCGTCGCAAAATCGCCGCTGCTGACACGCCCTCTCCGCCTCAAATCGCGCGGCAAATTGCAGCCCGGTGAGTTTGGGTTTGCGTGCGGGCTGGTGCGTGGGCATTTCGTCGTCTCCGTCGAGCTATTGATTTCATCCCTCCCCTTCTAGGGGGTGACAAAGCAATCTCCTTCCCGCGGCGCGTTTTGTTGATTTGCGCGCTGCGGGTTGCAAATGTTCGCCCCCTCGATATTCGCTGTCTCAGCGATGGGAGAGGACTTTGTTTTGTTCCCTTCGCCACTGAAGCAAAGGAAAAGAAAAAAGGAGGCAGAACGCCGACAGACGCAATGTAACCAACCTCCGCACCTTTCGGCGCGGCGCGCACATTGCAATGTGCGCACGCCTGTCGGCGTCCTGCCGCGGTTCTCGCCAAAGGGACTTTCGTCGCCTAAGGCTCAGCGTCAGGCCATGCTTCCCGGGATCGGCCGGAGCACGCGATCCTATGGACCGCCCAACCGGGGCGAAGATCGCATGCCTCTCCACGGGTGTTACCCGCGCCGGAACAGAAAACCTGTCCCAGTCCAGTGAGCGCCTCACGCGCCGGTCATAGTGCCGGCAGGCATGATGCCCGAGCCGCCCGGGACGGGTGGTAAGCCCGCCCGCGGGCGCCGCACTCGCTCCGCTTTCGGGTACCCTCGGCCGAAGGCGTCCTTCCGATTATCTGGGACTTGACTAATTTCTCTAAGCATGCCATATTCGCTCCGTTGGATATGGGAGGCCAAAATGGCCCGCGTTAAGACGATAAAACAGCTTACAAATCAACAGTTTGACGCTATCTTTCCGAATGAGGACGCCTGTAAGGCTTATCTCGTCGCGCGCCGCTGGCCGGAAGGCGCGGTCCATTGTCCTCGGTGCGGAAACCTTGACGTTTATCCGGTGACTAATCGGCCTTTCCATTGGCAATGCAGCAAGTGTGCCAAGGCTGGCGGCTATCGGTTTTCCGTCTTGGTTGGGACGATCTTCGAGAACACCAATAAGCCGCTCCGGGAGTGGTTCAAGGTCATTCACATGATCCTGACCAGCAAGAAAGGCATTAGCGCTCTGCAAGTTATGCGCGTCATGGGCTTTGGGTCCTACGAGACGGCTCTCTATATGTGCAACCGCATCCGCGCTGGTTTGAGCGAGCACAAGCCTGACAAGCTGGCCGGGATCGTTGAGGTTGATGAAACCTACATCGGCGGGAAGGATAAGAATAAGCATTGGGACAAGCGCAGCGGCGGGACTGGCGGTTCTGGTTCCGGTAAGATCGGCGTCATCGGTGCAGTCAACGCAAGGGCAACGTTGTTGCCCGCGTAATCGAAAATTTTGACCGTGAGACGCTGGTCGGTTTCATCCGCGAGGCTGTCTCCAACAAGGTCAGTTTGCTCGTCACTGACGATCTGCGGGCTTATGACAAACTCGGCAAGGAATTTCCGCATGCCTTCGTTCGCCACAAAGCGAAGGAATATGTTGTTGGCGCGGTTCACACCAATACGATTGAAGGTTTCTGGTCGCTGGTTAAACGCGGCGTTGTCGGCACGTTCCACAAGGTCAGCGCCAAATACATGCCGCTCTACGTTGCCGAGTTTGAGTTCCGATACAACAATCGGCTGAACACCGACATCTTCGGAGCGGCGATAGCACGTTGCTGAGGCGTCGCAAGAAACAGAGGAAACATCGGTGTTCTCAGCAAAGAACGGAAAATGACCCAAGACAATCCAGATAGTTCCAATAATGGCGGCAATGACGGCGAGCAGCCAACCACCAAACAGCATCCGATCGCTAGTCGGTCGCTTCAACCAATTTGAAAGGAATTGATGATTTCGCTTCCGTCCTGGGTGCGAGCGACGGAGGGGACTATGGCGAGGCGCGAGAAATCTGTGAAGAGATATGTTGTGCGGTTGAGCGCGGAAGAACGCGAGCAGTTGGAAGCGTTTATTTCAAAAAGGGAAAAACCCCGCGCGGCGGCTGCTGAAGGCGCGGATTTTGTTGAAGGCGGATATCTCGGAAGCCGGCGATGGCTGGAGCGACAGCAAGATCGTTGCGGCCATGGAGACCAGCGCCTCCATGGTTTACCGGGTGCGCAAGCAATTGGTTGAAGAGGGCCTTGCGGCGGTGTTGAGCCGCAAGCAACGTGCGACGCCGGCAGTTGCGCCGATTTTTGATGGCGAGAAGGAAGCCAAGCTGATTGCCCTGGCGTGCTCCAAACCGCCCAAGGGACGGGCACGCTGGACCTTGCGGTTGCTGGAACGCAAGGTGGTGGAACTCAGCATCGTTGTCCTCAAAGACCTCGCCGATACTCACTTCGCCAGCGCCAAGGTCATTGTCCTGATCCAGGACAACCTCAACATCCACAGCAAAGCTTCCCTCTATGAGGCGTTCCCGGCCGCCGAAGCCCGGCGCCTGGTCGAGCGCTTCGAATGGCACTACACGCCGAAACACGGCAGCTGGCTGGATCTTGCCGAGTCCGAACTCGGCGTCCTATCGTCTCAGTGTCTCGACCGCCGCATACCCGATAAGCAAACCCTCATCGACGAAATCGCCGCTTGGGAAAAAGACCGCAATACAAATCACACCAAGGCTGATTGGCACTTCACAACCTCAAATGCACGCATCAAACTCAAGCACCTCTACCCTTCAATCTGATTGAATCGGGCGACTAGTGCCCTCCAGTCCCTTGAAGGATATTTTGATACCGCACGCAAAAATCCCACAGAGGACGAACGCAAAAGCCACCGTTGGGCCATACGTACAGGCAAGGGCGTAATAGCTTACACCGTGCTTACCTCTATAATCATGGTCGCCGCTGTGGGCACTGCGATTTACAGCAGAGAGCAGGCTAATACCGCTGCCGATACCGAACGGCGCAGTCTCCGGGCTTATGTGGGCATTGACAACGAAGATATTGTCCTGAATTGCGCCGCTTGTACCAATCAAAACAAGGCGACAACCGCGGATTTTTACAGCGACGAAAACATGGTCACTTTTCCTGTAGAAAATTATGGACAAACCCCTGCTTTCGATGGAAACGGGATCGTCGGCGTCAAGGATATGCCGCCAGGCAGAGAGCTGCCGTCGAATTTTAACTACCCGGTTGGAGAACCCAACCAAAGAGAGCCACCCCGCGCCTATCCATGGGTAATTGAGCCTCGTGAAACCAATCACTTTGGCACCTTCATGGATGCGGCCAACATCAACCTGATTAAAAGAGCGCAAAATCATCAGATTTGGTTGTATTTCTACGGGCAAATAACCTATGTGGACGTATTCGGATGCAGTGCCAAAGTGTTGTTCTGCTTTCGCTACATCCCAGACAACGAATTGAAGCACCGCTTCGCGTTCTGCCCAGAGCACAACGAACCCGCAAAAGATTGCGAAAAACCACAATAACTGCCGTCCCATCTCCCGTTACCTCGTTCATTTGAGGCGATAGGGGCCGACCGAAAATTTAGGAATGTTCACCCGATTTTAGGCGCTAATTCCTAGCATTTTCTAGTCAAGTCCCAGATAATCGCCTTCACTGAGCGAGATTCGATGGTCGGAATGTATCTTAAATAGGGACAGTTGTCAAGCATTATAGTCACCGCTACAGTGCCCGCACCTCGTCGCACGGCCGCGCGCGAGAAATACAACGGAGCCGCGGATCGACTATCGCAGCAGGAACTGCAAACTGAACCCTAGCGACACCGGGAGATTACCATGCTCAACCGTCGTCAAGCCTTGGGCGCCGCAACAGGTTTATTCGCGACCGGCGGCCTTGCCTCGCGCGCCCGCGCGCAGGCGATCGACAAACTGGTTCACATCGTCGTCGGCTTTCCGGCAGGCGGCGGCACCGACATCGTTGCGCGCGTGCTGGCGCGAGGCGCTGCACGGCACTTACGCGTCGAACATCATCGTCGAGGACAAACCCGGCGCCAGCGCGCGGCTTGCGGTCGAGTACGTGAAAAACGCGCCGCCGGACGGTTCGGTGATGCTGTTCACGCCCGATTTTCCGATGACGCTTTATCCGTGGAGCTTCAAGTCGCTCAAGTACGATCCGGTCAAGGATTTCATTCCGGCCGCCGCGGCGGCCAAAGGCTTGCTGACCTTCGTCATCGGCCCGGCGGTGCCCGCCGACGTGACAACGCTCTCGGGCTTCATCGCCTGGTGCAAGGCGAACCCGGACCAAGGCGAACGTCGCCGACACCTCGGCGGGCGGCACGCCGCACTTCACCGGCGTCATGCTGGCGCGCGAGGCCAACATCACGCTGACCGCCGTGCATTACCGCGGCGGCGCGCCGGCGATGGAGGATTTGATCGGCGGCCACGTCCCCGCCAGCATCAATCCGGTCAACGAAGTGATCGCCTTCGCCAAGGCCGGCCAGATCCGCCCGCTGGCGGTGACCGGCGAAAAACGCTCGCCATTCCTGCCCGATGTGCCGACCATGAAGGAGCAGGGCTACGACGTGGTCGTGGAGTCGCTGTCCGGCGTTTTCCTGCCGGCGAAGACGCCGGACGCTATCGTGGCCGCGTTGAGCAACGCCGTGCGCAAAGCGTCGGGCTCCAAACAAATAATCGACGACCTCGCCAAGTTAGGCACCGAGCCGACGTTTCTGACAGCGCGGAATTCTCCGCCTGGATCAAGGCGGAGATCGTGCGCTGGGGGCCGGTGGTGAAGGCTTCGGGGTTCGTCGGCGCCGGAGTAGCGGCGGATCGGACGGCTCTGCATGGATTGCCGGATCAAGTCCGGCAATGACGAATGGGCGGGCCGCAGGCTAAAGTCAGCCCGTCGGGGAATCGGGGCCCGATCCGTAATGCAAAATCTGCAATCGGCGCTCGGCGTTTTCGCCATCATCGGCTTTGCCTTGATTATCAGCGAGAACCGCCGCGCGGTGCCGTGGCGGCCGGTGCTGATCGGGCTCGCGGTCACCTTCGCGCTGGCGGTGCTGATGCTGAAAGTGCCGCAGACCCGATCGTGTTCAACTCATCAACGCGGCGTCGAGGCGGTCGCCGCGGCGACCAAGGCCGGCACCGCGTTCGTGTTCGGCTATATCGGCGGCGGCCGCCGCCGTTCGATCAAGACGCCGGGCAGCGATTTCATCCTCGGCTTCCAGGCGCTGCCGGTGGTGCTGGTGATCAGCGTGCTGTCGTCGCTGTTGTTCTACTGGCGGATCATGCCGCCGATCGTGCGCGGCTTTGCCTGGGCGCTGGAAAAGACGCTCGACGTCGGCGGCGCCGCCGGCCTCTCCACCGCGGCGAGCACCTTCGTCGGCCAGGTCGAGGCGCCTTTGTTCATCCGGCCGTATCTGGCGCAGCTCTCGCGCAGCGAAATGTTCATCGTCATGACCGGCGGCATGGCGCGCATCGCCGGCACGGTGTTCGTGCTCTATGCCACGATCCTCATACCCGTCATTCCCGATGCCGCGGGCCATATCGCCGTCTGTTCGCTGCTCGGCGCGCCGGCGGCGATCCTGATCAGCCTGATCATGGTCCCCGATCCCGAAGAGCGGCACACCGGCGGCGAACTCGACGAGGCCAAACAAGACGCCAGCTCGACCATGGACGCCATCGTCAAGGGCACCGCGTCCGGACTTGAACTTCTGCTCAGCATCGTCGCCATGCTGATCGTGTTCGTGGCTCTGGTGTATCTTGCCAACGCCATCCTCGGTCTGTTGCCGGATTTTCTGGGCGCGCCGCTGACGCTGCAGCGCGCGCTCGGCTGGATCATGGCGCCGGTGTGCTGGCTCCTCGGCATTCCCTGGTCGCAAGCGGTGACCGCCGGCGGGCTGATGGGAATCAAGACCATCCTCAACGAGCTCGTCGCCTACCTGCAGCTCGCGGCGCTGCCGCCCGGCGCGCTCGATCCGCGCTCGCGGCTCATCATGCTTTACGCCATGTGCGGCTTCGCCAATTTCGGCTCGCTCGGCATCATGATCGCCGGGCTGACCACCATGTGCCCGGAGAAACGCGGCGAAGTGATCTCGCTGGGATTAAAGTCGATCGTTTCCGGCACGCTGACGACGTGTTTGTTGGGCGCGATCGTGGGGGTGCTGACGCCCGGATGACGGACGACAGAGGACGGATGAAGCAAACACCGCGAAATTGCGATCCGTCGTCTGTCGTCTCTCGTCCGTCCTCGGCTAATGCAGCCGGAACTCGCCGTCGATGGCGCGGATTTCGGCGGGCTTGATCAGCTTGGCGTGCGCGACGACCACCGAATGCAATGGGCCGTCAAGCTTCTCCAGCCAGAAATTGAGGAACTTGTTGAGCGCCGGAAAGTGCGGGCACAGATCGTAATCCTGCCACACGTAGGTTTGCAGCAGCCACGGATGATCCGGCCGCCGGTAGAGGATATTCGCCGTGGTCAGTCCGTAGCCTTCGAGCTGCCGGCGAAAATCCTGCGAAACCCGACCCTGTGAACCCCGACCGTGTGAAACCCGACCTTCTTGCGAAACCCCAGTCTCTTTCGACACCATGGTGCCCTCCGTCCCATCGCGGGAATGTTCCGAGACTCGCTCTTCCATTTCAAGCCTAAAAATTGAATAAGTTGTTTATTTTCAAGGCGCTAGCAGCATCCCACATCTCCTGCTAACAGCGTGCGTGCTGACCGCCGTTCGGAGTTGCCTCATAAGGCGTCAACGGAGGCCGCCGGCGACGGTTCGTGTCACCAGCGCATCTATATTTTCGCGTTTACCGTGGAACCGCAGGCGCTTAGCCGACCGCCACTTCGTATTTATCCCTTGACAGCATTTAATGGTTGAGCGCATGTTGCGAGCCTCAGAGAGAGGGCAATTTCCTCAGCTTTTCCCGGTCCCGGCCTTTGTGGCGGACCGCTTGGGGTTATTGATGCGTGTTCATCCGTCAACGTGGCGGTCAGTCGTTTACGTTGGACTAAATGCGCGGGGAAGTTTCCTTCCCCTGGGTACTGGGTTTTGCACCGGGACCCGCTATCGAGACCATGCCTTTTTCAATTTTGTGACGGCAGATCATGTCGTCGATTTGGTCAGCGGGGATACAATCTACATTAGGATGAATACAAAATCTGGAGAGGCTGGGGTGCCTATTGCAATTCCCAAGGCGGCTAAATTTCCGGGTATTGATCGGCGATTAGATTTAGCGATCTTCCCTGTTCCATCTCTTCATGAAGGTTATGACGCCGATTACGTTTTTCTTGATCGGGGCAAATACAATAGCACTCTTGAAGAGGTCTGGCGTCCACATCTCGGCGATGAAGTAGCTACAATTGGCCTCTATACCTCTCATTACGGACACACGAAAAATATTCCGGTTGTGCGTGTTGGGCACATTGCGATGTTGCCGGATGAGCCAGTGATGAGTACGAGGGGATACCTTCAAGCATATCTAGTTGAAGTACGGTCAATTCTCGGATTGAGCGGGTCTCCTGTCTGCATAACTATTCCGCCTATGCGTGTTAAAGACGGAGGCATCCAGCTATTAGATAGCGAGCAAGGGGCGCTTTGTATAGGAATGATGCTCGGCTATCATCTTTCCGCGTCTAGTGAAGATGAAATTATAGTGCCCACCTTCCAACAGATCGCTGCGGCTGAAACGAAGGAAAACGAATCTGATAAGTTGTCTCTTGATGAGCGCAATACCGGCTTTGGAATCGTCCTTCCAATTGAACATCTTTTCGACGTAATGGAATCTGAGCAGATGAAACGCTCTATGGATCAAGCTATCGACAGACCTGCGCACGGTACGCGTGTTCGGCCCGCAGGGACGCCTATTCCAAATCGCATTTCTGGCCGTTCCGCCGCATCTTCTTCGAACGACGAGGAAAATCCACAACACCTAAAGGATTTCAAGCGTCTCGTAGACGTGGCAGCGCGAAAGCGGCCACAAGGCGATCAAACATAACCGAGTGCGAATGCCGGAAATTGCGCCGATAGGTGAACTCGGCAACGTATTTCCACATATGTTTTTTCGAGATGTGGACGTGTGTGCCGCGCACCGCGCGCTTGAAGTGGCCGAAATATCCTTCAATCGTGTTGGTGTGCACATCGCCGCGAACATATTCCTTCGCTGTGTGCTTCACCGTGTCGTGGTTCATGCCAAGTAAATGTAGATCATTGTAGCCCTGCCATTCATCTGTACTGACGGTCGTACCGCGCTTCACGTTATTCTTCACGACACCTTCAATAGTGGTGAGCCAATTGTTTGGAATCGGGCCAGCGCGCATCATGCCGTCGCGCTCAACCATACCGAACACGATAGTCCGGGTAATCCCGTGTCGGCTGCGGTCGCGGGCTGTCTGGCGAGGGCCGGTGTAGGTTTCGTCCATCTCCACGTGCTTGCCGTCGCCGCCTAGCGGGCCACCGAAGTCGGCAGAAGCCATCAGTTTGCGCAATTCATCGCACATGCGCCACGCGCACTTGTAGGTGACGCCGGTTTGTCGCTGGACCTCTTTCGCGGCGACGCCGTGGCGTGTGCTGGTCATCAGGTACATCACAAAGAACCATATCGTGAGCGGCGTGCGGGACTTATGGAAGATCGTCCCGGCGCATGGATAAACGTGATAGCCGCAATGTTGGCAGACGTATGCGCGACGCTCGGTCAGCCGATGAAACTTGGTGTTTCGAGCGCAACCGGGACAGACGATTTCTGTCCCGCCGAAGTTTACCTGCATCAATTTTTCGAGGCAGGCCTCGTCCGAGGGATATAGCTTTTGGAAGTCTTTGAAGGTCGCCTTGGCCATCGGTCTATCCCCTTACCTGCGATTGCGGGATAATCTTAGCCAAGAATATAAATGCTGTAAAGGGATAAATACGCCGCAACTTTTTGTTGGCAATCCCGTCAGTGAGTGCTAAAAAATTTGCGGGCGCCTCTTGCGGGCAGCAAATCGCGCCCTTATGTCGCTGTTAAGCGGTCAGCCAAGGGAACCGCACGGGGCCGCTCAACCCACACTTACCAGTTTTTTCAATAGCTTAGGAGGACACCATGAAGTTTCGTCCGCTTCACGACCGCGTCGTCGTCAAGCGCATCGATGCCGAGGAGAAATCATCCGGCGGCATCATCATTCCCGACACCGCCAAGGAAAAGCCCTCCCAGGGCGAAGTCATCGCCGTCGGCCCGGGCGGCCGCGACGAAGCGGGCAAGCTCATCCCCATCGACATCAAGGTCGGCGACCGCGTGCTGTTCGGCAAATGGTCGGGCACCGAGGTCAAGATCGACGGCCAGGAACTCCTGATCATGAAGGAGTCCGACATCATGGGCGTGCTCGACGAGCCGCGTCGGCCAAGAAGAAGGCCGCGTAACCCACCCTCATCCAGGTGTCCGTCATGGCGGCCGCGCAGGATCGTCCTGTCACGGCCCGATGACGGGCAAAGAGACAAATCGTAATCTCAGGAGAGACACTCAAATGGCTGCCAAGGAAGTCAAATTTTCGGTCGATGCGCGCGACAAGATGTTGCGCGGCGTCGACATTCTCGCCAACGCCGTGAAGGTGACGCTCGGCCCGAAAGGCCGCAACGTCGTGCTCGACAAGTCGTTCGGCGCGCCCCGCATCACCAAGGACGGCGTCACCGTCGCCAAGGAGATCGAGCTTGAGGACAAGTTCGAGAACATGGGCGCGCAGATGGTGCGCGAGGTCGCGTCGAAGACCTCCGACATCGCCGGTGACGGCACCACCACCGCGACCGTGCTCGCGGCCGCGATCGTCAAGGAAGGCTCCAAGGCGGTCGCCGCCGGCATGAACCCGATGGATCTCAAGCGCGGCATCGATCTCGCGGTCGAGGCCGTGGTCGAGGAGCTGAAGAAGAACTCGAAGAAGGTCACCTCGAACGACGAAATCGCCCAGGTCGGCACCATCTCGGCCAACGGCGACAAGGAGATCGGCCACTTCCTCGCCGAGGCGATGAAGAAGGTCGGCAACGAGGGCGTGATCACGGTCGAAGAGGCCAAGAGCCTCGAGACCGAGCTCGACGTGGTCGAGGGCATGCAGTTCGACCGCGGCTACATCTCGCCCTACTTCATCACCAACGCCGACAAGATGCGCGTGGAGATGGAGGATCCCTACATCCTCATCAACGAGAAGAAGCTCTCGGCGCTCAACGAGCTGCTGCCGCTGCTTGAGGCCGTGGTGCAGACCGGCAAGCCGCTGCTCATCGTCGCCGAGGACGTCGAAGGCGAGGCGCTGGCCACGCTCGTGGTCAACAAGCTGCGCGGCGGTCTGAAAGTCGCCGCCGTGAAGGCGCCGGGCTTCGGCGATCGCCGCAAGGCCATGCTGCAGGACATCGCCGTCCTGACCGGCGGCCAGGCGATCAGCGAAGATCTCGGCATCAAGCTCGAGAACGTCACGCTCGCCATGCTCGGCAAGGCCAAGAAGGTGATGATCGACAAGGAGAACACCACGATCGTCAACGGCGCCGGCAAGAAGGCCGACATCGAAGGCCGCATCAGCCAGATCAAGGCGCAGATCGAGGAGACCACCTCCGACTACGACCGCGAGAAGCTGCAGGAGCGGCTGGCCAAGCTCGCCGGCGGCGTCGCGGTGATCCGCGTCGGCGGCGCCACCGAGGTCGAGGTGAAGGAGCGCAAGGATCGCGTCGATGACGCGATGCATGCCACCCGCGCCGCGGTCGAGGAAGGCATCCTGCCCGGCGGCGGCGTCGCGCTGCTTGCGCGCCACCGAGGCGCTCAAGAAGGTGCGCACGCACAACGACGACCAGAAGCACGGCGTCGACATCGTGCGCAAGGCGCTGTCAGGCTCCGGCCCGCCAGATCGCCACCAATGCCGGTGAGGACGGCTCCGTCGTCGTCGGCAAGATCCTGGAGAAGGATCAGTACGGCTACGGCTTCGACGCCCAGGGCGGCGAATACGTCGACATGGTGAAGAAGGGCATCATCGACCCGACCAAGGTCGTGCGCCAGGCGCTGCAGGGCGCCTCCTCGGTCGCGGGCCTGCTCATCACCACCGAGGCGATGGTCGCCGAACTGCCGAAGAAGAAAGACTCGATGCCCCCGATGCCGGGCGGCGGCGGGATGGATTTCTAACGCAATCCATCCAAGAACCGCCACCGGTTCAAACTGTCGAAGTCGGCAACAGCCGATTTCGATTGCGGCGGCGGAACGGATTTCTAAGCTCGCGTTTTCAGGCGACGCGAACGCGAAGGCCCGGGACAAAATCCCGGGCCTTTCGCTTGTCCGGCCGGGGCTCATGAGGCCGAAGTTACGCTCTCGGCGCGAAGCTGACGTGGCTCGACCTGCTGCCGGCTCGACCCGGTCGCGAATGACCCGACCTGACTCTCCGGAGCAAATGCTATTGCATTTCGAGGATGCTGATCGCTAGGAATGTGAAGTTACGGTTTGAATATGTCGTGAAAGAAGTTCGACAATTGGTAATTTTTGAAGGCGAGGTAGACACCTGCCACAAGGAGGATGACTCCCGCCCAGAAGACCGTTCTTCTTAAGGTGCGGTGCTTGTTGCGATCAATATATTCAGCGACGCTGCCAACAATTGCGCTAGAACCCAAGACACCAAGGACATAATCTTCCTCAAGAGCGGCCAGGAGCAAGAAGATAAGTCCCATACCCATCGGGGACCACAACCATTTCAACCAGCCGATCACGTCAAGCTTTTTTAGCTTCTCCAGCATAGGTCACCGCTTCGGCGCATCAACGTCTTTATTATAAGATCGCAATAGTAGCGACCGCGCACCACCTTAGCTACAGGTAAACCGATTTCAGCCTGACCCCTTGATGAATGTCTGGGTCTGGCCCGTCGCGACATGAGATGTTCAGACGATAGCCGCCCGCCTTTGGGGCAAAGCGGACTCTGGTAATTCGTCCCCTTCGACGCACTTTATGTGTTCACGCCCTGCGCTGCGGCAGGCGCTTTAAGCGTTGCCGGCTGCCAGTCCAAGGATGCGTCTTGCATCCGCGGGCGTTGCAACGTGGTCGCCGAGAACCTCGATAATCTTTGCCGCCTTCTCGACGAGCGCCGCATTGCTTGGCGCGAGCTTGCCCTTCTCCAGATAAATGTTGTCCTCAAGGCCGACGCGCGGATGTCCGCCAAGGAGCACGGTCTGCGCCACCATCGGAAACTGATGCAGCGAAATGCCGAACGCGAACCACGGTGAATCCGCCGGCAGCAGGTTGCGCATGTAAGTCATCGCCTCCGGCGTCGCCGGCTGCCCCCAGGAAATGCCGAGGCAGATCTGGAACATCCCGGGCGGCTTGACGGTGCCGTTTTCGATGAAGCGCTTGGCGAGCAGAAGATGGCCGGTCTCAAACACTTCGAGTTCCGGCATCACGCCGGCATCCTTGATGGCGAGCGCCATCGCCTGCAGATGCTTGGGCGTGTTGACAAACACCCGGTCGCCCATGTTGAGGCTGCCCATGTCGAGGCTGCAAATGTCGGGTTTGAGTTCGACGACGTGGCGCACACGCTCTTGCGGCGATTTGAGCACACTGTCGGGACCGGGTTTCGAAGGGTCGGCCTCGTCGTGGGTGAAGCGCGCGCCCGGCCCGGTGGTGAGATTGATCAGCACATCGGTGCCGCTTGCCCTGATCCGCTCGACCACCTCGCGGTAATGCGCGGCGTCCATGCTCGGCTTTGCCGTTTTGGGATCACGGACATGGACGTGCACGATGGCGGCCCCGGCCTTGGCGGCGTCTATGCACGAAGCGGCGATCTGCGCGGGCGTCACCGGCACCGCCGGATTGCGGCCGGGCGTGTCGGCCGAACCGGTGACCGCACAGGAGATGATGACCTTGCGCTGCATGGCCGGCGGGTTATAGCGCGCCGTGACGGCAGACGACAGAGGACGGACGACAGAAACGCCTTGCTTATCTGTCCTCTGTCGTCCGTCCACTATCCTCCGAAACGGAAACGACCACGAGCGAGGGGCGCGCGTTCATCCGGCGTCGCCCTGATCTCACCGTGGCCGTCAAGACGGCGGAGGGTTAAACTCAACGCACCCCCGCCGCTGCTTGCGGATCGTTCGTAGCATGGATGCGTGACAGCCAAATGACTCCGGATGCAGAAAAAGCCGGCCAAATCCGCGTCGGCCAAATCTATGTTGGAATAGGCGGCTGGACGTTCGAACCGTGGCGCGGGGTGTTCTATCCGCAGAGCCTGCCGCACGCGAAGGAGCTGTCCTACGCCGCCGAACGCCTGACCTCCATCGAGGTCAACGGCACCTTCTACCGGTCGCAAACTCCAGCGACTTTCCGGAAATGGGCAAGCGAAGTACCGGCAGGCTTCGTCTTCGCGCTTAAGGGCCCGCGCTTTGCCGTCAACCGGCGCGTGCTCAAGGACGCCGGCAATTCGATCAAACGCTTTCTCGATTCCGGCGTGACCGAGCTCGGCGACCATCTCGGGCCCCTGCTCTGGCAATTCGCGCCGACCAAGAAATTCGACGCCGCCGATTTCGGCGGTTTCCTCGAATTGCTGCCCGACAAATATGAAGGACGCGTGCTGCGTCATGTCATCGAAGTGCGACACGACAGTTTTTGTACGCCCGAATTTATGTCCTTGCTGCGCCGGTTCGCGATGCCGGCTGTGTACACCGATCACGTTAAGTATCCGAACATCGCCGACATCACCGGCGACTTCGTCTATGCGCGCCTGCAACACGGCAAGGACTACGCTTCCGAAAGCCTACCCTCCCAACGAGATCAAAGGATGGGCCGGGCGCCTGAAGATCTGGGCGCAGGGCAAAATGCCGGACGACCTGCCGCGCATCGATCCGGCCGCAAAGCCAAAGACCACGCCGCGCGACGTGTTTGCCTATGTGATCCACGAGGGCAAAGTGCGCGCGCCGGCCGGCGCGATGGCGCTCATCGAGCGGATAACGGAGGGCGGATGATGGAGGACAGATGCAGAACCAGGACCATGCATCCGTCGTCTGTCATCCTGCCGCTGTCGTTTGCCGGCTTCTGTCGTCTAAATGCTAACGGCCACGTCCGACATCGTGCGCGTACATCCGGCGTCACCCATCGAAACCGTGGCCGTCCCGCAGCGGAGCCATTTCGAGCTCAACGCCGCTTTGCCGGAGATAGTGGTGGCGCGGCATTTATGCAAGGGCGGCATTGTGCGAGACTGTCCCCGGTTGCCATGTCATTCTGGTCCGATGTCATTCTGGTCCAACGTCAATCTGCAGTTTCGCTCGCCACCCAGGACTTGATCCGTGGCCAAACTCCGGGAGAGTGGAAAATGACCCTGAATCAACCGAACGACGTAGCTGGCATCGAACGCGCGCTCGAAAGCGCGCTTCGCAAGCACTGGGTGCTGTTTCTGGTCGAGGGGATCGTGCTCCTCGTCCTCGGCATTGCGGCGATCCTGCTGCCGGTAATCGCCACCATCACGTTCACGATCCTCATCGGCTGGCTGTTCCTGATCTCCGGCGGCGTCGGCCTAGCCACCACGCTATGGATGCGGCACGCACCCGGTTTCTGGTGGTCGCTGCTCTCGGCCCTGATCGGCATCGTCGCCGGCATCCTGCTGCTGCTCTGGCCGATGACCGGATCGTTGTCGTTGACGCTGGTGTTGAGCGCCTTCTTTATCGTCGAGGGCGTCGCCTCCATCATGTACGCGATCGAACATCGCAACCAGCTTAGCGGACGCTGGGGCTGGATGCTGCTGAGCGGCATTGTCGATCTCATCCTCGCCGGCATCATCATTGCCGGACTGCCGGGGTCGGCACTATGGGCGCTCGGCCTGCTGGTCGGAATCAATTTGATATTCGGCGGCGTCGCGATGATCGGCATGGCGCTCGCGGCGCGGCAGCCGGCGTAAGACGGGCCGCTGCGTCGTCGCGGCGCAGGCGCCCGCCTGTCGTCCGACAGGCCGTTGGTATAGGCTGTTTGCAAGAGCGCGGTTTCGCCGAGCGCCTGTGCGACTGGGAGGAAAGCATGCAAACGCCGTTCAAGTCCATGGCGATCGGGCTACTGGCGCTCGCAGCCGCCGCGGCCGCACCGCCGGCGCAAGCGGGCGATTATCCGAACAAACCGATCCGGGTGATTTCCGATTCCGCGCCCGGAGGGGCCGTGGACGTCACCTTCCGGATCGTGATGGATCGGCTGGGCAAGGTATTGGGGCAGCAGATCGTGCCAGTCGATCAGCCCGGCGCCAGCGGGGCGATCGCCGCGCACGCCGCGTCCGAGACAATCCCGGACGGTTATACGCTGTTCGCGCCGGCGATTTCGCTGTTCATCACCCTGCCCGGCAAGGCCGAGAATCTTCCACTTATATTGCCGCGCGATTTCCTTCCGGTCGGCTCGCTGCTAGACCAACCGATGTTCGTTTGCGCCAGCGCCAAATCCGGCATCAAAACCCTGCCGGACCTGATCGCGCGCGCCAAACAGAAGCCCGGCCAAATCTCCTTCGCGGCAACCGGGATCGGCCGGATCACGCACCTGACCGGTCTTCTGCTGCAAAGCCGCGCCGGCATCAAATTGCAGGTCGTGCCCTACACCGGCGGTCCTGCGGCGGCGCTCACCGACGTGATCGGCGGCCGCGTGCCGTTGATCATCGAGGGCTATTCCGGCGTTGCCGGCGCAATCCAGGCGCACACCCTTATTCCGCTCGCGGTGGCGTCGCGGCACCGGCTGTCCGAGTTTCCCGACCTGCCGACGGTGGCGGAGACGTTGCCGGGCTTCGCCGCCGGCGGTTGGCAGGGCGTGGTGGCGCCGCTCGGCACGCCGACGGCGGATATCCAAAAAGTCAACGACGCCTTGAAGAAGGTGCTGGCCGAACCCGATCTTGCCAAGCAGCTTGCGATGCGCGGCGCCTATGTGGACGCGATGACGCCGTCCGAGGTCACCGAGTTCATCAGTGCACAACAGGCGCAGTGGAAGCCGGTGCTGCAAGCCTTCGAGGCCAGCGTCAACAAATAGACAGCGCGACGGCAGGGCATCCGAACGTCGATCGAGTGGCGCGCCGACAACCTGCGCATTGGCCGCATCATGGCCGTGGAGGACGCGATGAAGCCTCCCCGTAGACAATTGCTGCGTCTGGCGGCCGCTGCCGGCGCTGTCGCGGATCGCGACGGCGCAAACCTATCCGTCGCGGCCCGTGCATATCATCGTCGGCCTGCCGCCCGGATTGACGCCCGACATCGGCGCGCGCCTGATTGCGCAGTCGCTGTCGCAGCGCCTCGGCCAGCAATTCATCGTCGACAACCGGCCAGGCGGCGCCAGCAATCTCGCCACCGAACTCGTCGTCAGAGCGCCGCCTGACGGCTATACGCTCCTGCTCGCGGTAGCGGGCAATGCCATCGAGGCGTCGCTCTACACAAATCTCAACTTCAACTTCATCCGCGACATCGCCGCGGTCGCCAGCATCGGCCGCACGCCGTTTGTGATGGTGGTCCATCCATCCGTCCCGGCGCGCACCGTCACCGAATTCATCGCCTACGCAAAAGCCAATCCTGGCAAGATCAATTTCGCCTCCCCCGGCAGCGGCAGCGCCAATCACGTGTTTGTTGAACTGTTCATGATGAAGACCGGCGTCGATCTGGTTCATGTGCCCTATCGCAGCAGCATGCTTCCGGATGTGCTCGCAGGACGGATTTCAGCTCCTGTTTGCCGCCATACCCGGCGTGATCGCCGACATCCAAGCGGGCAAGCTGCGCGCGCTTGCGGTGACCACCGCGACGCGCGTTAGCGCGCTGCCGGAGGTTCCGGCGATGCGCGAATTCGTTCCCGGCTACGAGGCCAGCGGTTGGCTCGGAGTTGGCGCGCCGAAGGCTACGGCAGACGGCGTCATCGAAACGCTGAACCAGCAGATCGGCGCCGCTTTGGCCGACCCCGCCGTGAAAACGCGCCTTGTCGGACTGGGTATTGAGCCGATGACCATGACGTCCGCCGCGTTCGAAAAATTCATGGCCGGCGAGGTCGAAAAATGGGCGCAAGTGGTGAAGTTCGCCGGCATCAAACCCGAGTAGTCGACAAATTCCATCGTCCTGGCGTGAATAAGTGACGGACCTATTCCGCCGACTGCAGCAGGCGCGCCTTCTCAACGCCATTGGCGATGAACGCGATCAACAGCACGGCGATCAGAAAGCCGAGCGCAATGAACGCGGTGGCGCCGAGCACGAGGCCGAAGCCGCCGCGCCCGTAGAGAAGGGCGATCATCGACACTGCTGCACCCGAAACGCTGAAAGTGAGGAAATAGCGCACCGGATCGGGCGCGGCGGAGACAAATCAATCAAAGGGCCTCTGCTCGGCGCTCATAGCAAAATCCATTGGCAGCGCGGAGATATAGCGCGCGCGCAGACGGGGGCCTACCCGAATTCTGCAAGGCAGACCGGCGATGGCAATAGGCAATGCCTTTGCCGGGAATTCAATGTCGAATGACGACGATCCGGCCGCTATCTGCGAACGCAGCTATCGGGATTTGACGACCGCGAGCTTCCGCGGTTGGACCGCGATCAGCTCATACTGTTCGCGCGGCCGGAGCTCGGATTCTCAGCGCGCTGATAATCCATTCGACTTGCGATCGATCGAGCCCGTGGCGCAGATAAATGCCGGAACGCGAGCGCGGCAATTCGGGAAAATCCGGGTCGTCCGCGATGACGACTTCCTCGGTGGTCGAGCGCGGCGCCAGCACCATCACTCCCATCCCGGCCCGCACTGCCGCAATCCGCGAATTTATCTGCGAACTCACAAAAGCGATCCGGTAGCGCAGGCCCACGCGTTTCAGGGCGCTGATCGCGACCCGATCGGAAAAGCCGCCGGGGGAACTGACCAACGGAACGGGCTTTGACAGATCGATCTGAAACTCGCGTCCCCTCACCCAATACAGAGGTTCCCACCACTCCATTACGGCTACGGGCGGCGCTCTGATCGGATCGGTCAGGATCGCGACATCGATGTACCCCCCTCGAGCCCCTTTATGAGAAAATGGGTGCTCAAATTGCGGAACACGACTTCGTACCCTTGATGAGAGGTCAGGCTCTTAAATAGCCGCGATAGCAGCGGCGTCGCGATGCTATTGTGAATGCCGACCAAGATCTGATTTGCCCCATGCGGTTTGACGTTCGCCAGCGAGAGAAGCTCATCGTTGATGCCGAGGATGCGCCGGCCACTGTCGACAATGCCTTCACCGTAAGCGGTCAATTGCGGGCGGCCGGTGGAGACGTCGAATATCTCGCCGGCGAAGAGCTTCTGTAAGCGCTTGACTTGCAGGCTGACGGCCGGCTGGCTCAAGCCGAGCTCGCGCGCCGCCTTGGTATAGGATCCCGTCTCGGCGATGGCGACGGCGGTGCGCAACAGATCGATCGGAATATTCCGGTCGTTCTCTCTACGTTGCATCTGCAAACCTCCATGCGCGCACGGCGCTCCCCCATCCCGAGAGTGATAGCGAACGGCCATGACACGCGTTCGCTCTCCTGCCGAAACGCCCACCGTGCCGGGGACGATTTCTTCAATTCCGCAGCGGTACCAGATGGTACAGCCACAGCGCGAGCCGTCCCCGCCTTTCGGATCACCCTCTTAAGTAGAGTGTGCGCTACCCTGCCGCGAGATACAATTCGTTTTCGTTGTCGTTCCGGCGCGTGGCGCGGGAACCGACTGCTGCATTTCGAAGCATGGGAGGCAAGCGGACGCCTCCGAGAGTGTAGGTCAATCCGGTGACAATCGACCATCGGCCGAGTGCGAGGCGGTACTTGCCCGCTCGACGTTGAAACGACACGATCGCCGCAGCAGCCTGACAGCGCTATTTCGGCTCAACTTGCCCATAATACAGTTGAAGGTTGAGTTTTGGGCATGAGAGCGCCTGGGGGAGCTTTCTCAGTGGTTGCGTTGCGGGGTTCGGTCGCGGCAGATCGCGGTCGCGTGGGTGGCGGCGTGCGCCGCTGTGGACCGGGCCGAGGCGCCTTGCGCATCGATGCGATCCAACGGCCGATGGGCGGTGGCTGGACGCCGACTTCCGACCGGCGTTCCAGTCACTATCTGCGGCTCGGCGTCAGCGCCGCGGTACTAAGCAGGCTCACCCCTTCTCGTCGCAGGCCCAAGCGCGCACGACGCAGTGTGGCCGCCGTATTGGTAGCAGCGGCGCATCGAGGCGTTCTCAGCCTTGCCGAGATGGGAATTGATCGCCCAGCCATAGGGGCCGCACGGATTCTTGGCATCGACCGACATGGCGGCGCAACTGCGGCGCATGACGCCGACGATCCTGCAATCGCGGCCCGCGCATTTCTTTATCGCCGCGGCGCGGGCGTCCGCCATTTTGCGGAAATCGAAGCCATAGCCATAGGCGCCGCAGGCGCCGACGGCGAACGCGCCGGCCGCGGCGGCGCGCCGATGCTGGCGATCAGAAAGCACGCCGCCGCGACGGCGAGCGCGCGAATTGCGTTGCAAACCGGTCATGAAGGCCCCTCCCCCGAGGAACGCGGGAAACGCTAGCCGGGAAGGGTTTCCAGTTGGTGAATTCTCTGCGTCCGACCCGCGGGGCGAAGCGTAGCGGGATGGACTTAGGTCTTTTCCAGCTCCGCCTTCACCGCCTGCAAGCGCTTCCGGGGTGTCGACGTCGGTCAGCGCGGCGTTGCCGGTGAGCGGCACTTCGGTCACCGCCTCGGCATAGCGGCCGATCAGGTGGCGCGCGCCCACATCGCCTTCCACCGCCATCAGGTCGGGGAAGAACCGGCGCGACCAGACCACCGGATTGCCGCGCTTGCCCTCGATGGTCGGCACCACCACCAGCGCGCCCTTGTCCGGATCGAAGGCGCCGATCAGGCGGTCGATCAGGGCGGCGTCGACCTGCGGCATGTCGCCGAGACAGACGATGACGCCGTCGGCCTCCGCCGGCAGCGCGGCGATGCCGGCCTTGAGCGAGGTGCCGAGCCCGTCGGCGAAATTCGGTTGTGCACGAAAGTCACCGGCAGCCCGGCGAGCGCCGCTTCGACGCGCTCGCGCTGATGACCGGTGACCACGATCACCGGCCGCGCCCGCGAGGCGAGCGCCGCCTCGGCGACGATGCGCACGAGCGGCCGGCCGGCGATCTTTTCCAGAAGCTTGTTGGGGCCGCCCATGCGGCTCGAGCGGCCGGCGGCGAGCACGAGCGCGGCGATGTTGCGGCCGTTTTCCGGCGCCGGCTCCTCGCGCGGCTGCGGCCGGGTGACGATCTCCATCAGCAAGCCGCCGACGCCGAGCCCGGTAATGTCTTCGCGCGTCACCGGCAGGCCGGCGAGAAGCCGCATCAGCACCCAGTCGAAGCCGTTTTCCTTCGGGCTGCGCGCGCAGCCCGGCGCGCCGAGCACCGGATGGCCGGCGGCATCGCCGATCATCAGCAGATTGCCGGGATCGACCGGCATGCCGAAATGCTCGATATGGCCGCCGATCGATTCCAGCGCGGCCGGGATGACGTCGCGGCGGTCGGCGATGGCGGAGGCGCCGAATACGATGCGCAAGCTCGGCGCCCTCCTTGAGCACCTCTTCGAGCGCGCGAGCGAGCGCAGCGGCGCTCGTGCGGCACGCGCCGCTCGGCGACGATGGTGGCGCCGGCGGGCGCCAGCCGCTCGGCGGTGACTCTTCAGCGTCTTGTCGATGACCTTCGCGACAAGCCCGGGCAGGATCGTGGACACCACGCCGACCTTGCGGATGCGATAGGGCGCGACCCGCAGCAGCGGCTTTTGCACGCCGGCAAGCGCCGCGTCGCGCGCCGTCCTTGCCGACCGCGAACGGAATGATCTTCACGGTCGCGATCATCTCGCCGGCGACGACCGGCTTGAAGGCCGGCAGCGTCGCGAACGTGATCGCCTCGTCGACGCGGTTGAGCCGATCGATCGCGTCCTTGTCGACGACGAGCACGCCGGCGTGTTGCGCAAACAGATTGGCGCGGCCGGTAAAGGCGCGGTCGACATGCACGCCCTCGCCGGCGACCTTCGTGGCGATCTCGGCGGCGGCGACGTCCTCGGAGACGTCGCCCGGTTCGAGGCGCGCCACCACGATTTCCTTGATGCCGGCCGCTTCAAGGGCCGCGACTTCGGCGGCGCCGATCAGCGTGCCCTTCTTGAGCACCAGCGCGCCTTGGCGGATGGTATGCACGGCGGTCGCGCCGAGCGCGTCCTGCGGCGCCACCGCACCGAATTTCATGACGCGGCCTTCGCCACCGCGCGGCTCGGCCTCGTCCTCCTGCGCGCAGCCGCTCGGTGATCTGCGCCATGATGGCGACCGCGATTTCCGCGGGCGACACCGCGCCGATGTCGAGCCCGATCGGCGCGTGGATGCGGGCGAGATCGGCGTCGCTGATCCCCTGCTCCTTGAGCCGGTCGACGCGCCGGGCGTGGGTCTTTCGCGAGCCGAGCGCGCCGATATAGAAGCAGTCGCGCGACAGCGCATGGGCGAGCGCCGGATCGTCGATCTTCGGATCGTGGGTGAGCGCGACGAACGCCGTGTAGCGGTCGACGTTGAGCGGCGGCAGCGCCTTGTCGGGCCATTCGGCGATCACCTTCACGTCGGGAAAGCGCTCGGGCGAGGCGAACGCCGTGCGCGGATCGACGATGGTCACGTCATAGCCGAGCAGCTTGCCGATCGGCGCCAGCGCCTGGCTGATATGCACGGCGCCGGTGATGACGAGCTGCGGCGCCGGCACATACACGGTGAGGAAGACGCGGCCTTCCGCGCGTCTCCTCCATGCCGCTTTTGCCGGTGCGCAGATGCTCGGCGAGCACGGCTCGCAGCGGATCCTTGGCGATGTCGGCGGCCTTGACGAGCCGCTGCTTGCCGCTCTCGACATTGGTGACGACGATCGCCGCGCGGCGCGCGGCGCGTTCGGCATTGAGCGCTGTGAGGATGTCGAGTTTCATGGCGGCTAGTCTACTCCACCTTCTCGACGAAGACCCGGATGGTGCCGCCGCAGGACAGGCCGACCTTCCAGGCGGTCTCGTCGGCGACGCCGAATTCCAGCATTTTCGGCTTGCCGCTTTCGATCACGTCGAGCGCCTCGGTCACCACCGCGCCTTCGACGCAGCCGCCCGAGACCGAGCCGAGAAAATTGCCCTCGCCGTCGATGACGAGGTTGGAGCCGACCGGCCGCGGCGCCGAGCCCCAGGTCTCGACCACGGTCGCCAGCGCGACCTCGCGGCCGTCCTTGCGCCAGTCCTCGGCGGCTTTGAGGATGTCGTCGTTGGTTGAGAGCATGCACTGCCTCCATTGCGTTTTGCAGCGAATAGCTGAATAGACTGCAAAATAATCACTCTTTCCGCTATTCGCCACTCGCCATTTGGCATGCGCTATATTCTGCGGAATATAGCGCATCAGGCGACCTTTTGCATCCAGGCTTTGGGATCGCCGGCGCGGTCGCCGCCGCGCTGCAGCGCCGCCACCAGCGCGGCCATCGATTCGAGATTGTGGATCGGGCGGAACTCGTCGACATGCGGCAGCATGGTGCGGATGCCGCGGGCGCGCGCCTCGAAACCCTCGAAGCGCAACAGCGGATTGAGCCAAACGAGCCGCCGGCAGGAACGGTGCAGGCGGTCGATCTCGAAGGCGAGCGTGTCGTCGGCGTCGCGCTCAAGCCCGTCGGTGATGAGCAGCACGACGGCGCCCTGCGTGAGCACGCGGCGCGCCCACAGCTTGTTGAAGGCGCGCAGCGACGAGGCGATGCGCGTGCCGCCCGACCAGTCGGGCACGCTCGCCGAGCAGGCGGCGAGCGCCTCGTCGGGATCGCGCTCGCGCAGCGCGCGGGTGACATTGGTCAGCCGCGTGCCGAACAGAAACGTGCTCACGCGCTTTCGCGCGTCGGTCAGCGCGTGCAGGAAATGCAGAAAGATGCGGCTGTACTGGCTCATCGAGCCGGATATGTCGAGCAGCGCCACGATCGGCGGCGGCTTGGTTTTCGGGCCGATGAAGCGCAGATCGATGAAATCGCCGCCGCCCTTCATGCTCGCGCGCAAGCGTGCGGCGGATGTCGATCAGATGGCCGCGCGGATGCGGCGCAAGCCGCCGCGTGCGCACTTCCGCGAGCGGCAGCACGAGCCGCTTCATCGCCTCCTTGGCGGCGGCGATCTCGGCGTTCGTCATCTGCGCGAAATCCTTGTGCTGCAGCACTTCGCGGTCGGATACGGTCATGCGCGCGTCGAGCTCGATCTCGCGCTCTTTTTTCAGCTTGTCGTCGAGGCCGGAGAACAGCGCCTCGTGCACGCGGGTCGCGCCGGCCTGCGGCGGCTGCGGCGCCGACGGCGCCTGCGGCAGCATCATCGCCAGCATCTGATCGATATAGCCGCGGCGGCGGAAGAAGATGCGAAACGCCTGATCGAACAGCACCGAATGCTCGTGGCGCTTCACGAACACCGCGTGCAGCGTCCAGTAGAAATCCTCGCGGGTGCCGACGCCGGCCGTCTTGCAGCGCTTCGAGCGCATCGAGCACCGCGCCCGGGCCCGACCGGAATGCCGGCGGCGCGCAGCGCGCGGGCGAAATAGAGGATGTTCTCGGCGAGCCGGCCGGAGGATCTGGTACATCAGCCATGACGCGCACATCCCCAGCGAACTTGCAGCGCGAACCATCTTGCCGTAAAGGCTGAGGCCGCGCGCCTTCGCGCCGCGCCGTAAGCGTTCACGTCAGCCAACGCGCCCGATCGGTCCATCGCCCGCATGATGCAGGCGGCAGGCGCACGGGCGCGCGGAGTGTTTGACGTGACGCGCATTTTCAAATTCCTGACGTCCGCCTTCACCACGTTTCGCGCCGCGCCGCGCGCGGCGCGCGTAGGCTCGTTCCTGTTTCTTTGTCGCCAGCGCCGCCGACGGCACGCTGATGCCGTTTTTCGCGCTCTGGGCGCACAACGACGCCGGCATTCCGGTCGAATATATCGGTTTGCTGCTCGGATGCTATGCGGGTGGCGAATTGCTGGCCACGCCCTTTGTCGGGCGGCATTGCCGACCGGGTCGGGCGGCGGCCGGTGCTGCTGGTCTCGACCACGCGGCGTTGGCCTCGGCTTCGTCCTGCTATTCTTCGCGCCGCGGCGCGATCGCGACCGCGATTTCGCTGCCGCCATCGGCATTTTCGAGAGCGTGCTGCATCCGACCGCCGCGACCGTCATCGCCGACGTGGTGCCGCGCCGCACGAACGCCGCGAGCATTTCGCCATGACGCGGATCATGTCGAATGCCGGCCGGGTGGTCGGCCCGGCGCTCGGCGCGCTGCTTGCGCTGTGGTCGCTGCATCTCGTGTTTCTCGGCGCCGCCGCGGCGATCCTGATCGGCGCGACGGCGGTCGCGGCGCTGCTGCCGGAGACGTGGCAGCGCGGCGGAGACGGAGGCGGGAAGACGAAGACGAAGACGAAAGCCTCATGGCGCTGACCGCGGCGTTTCGCGACCGCCGGCTTGCCGGACTGCTGCTCTCGGTCGGCGTGCTGGAAATCGTGGTGAGCTGGATCGAAGCGATCACGCCGCTTTACGCCAATGCCGCAGGCGCGCTGACCGCGTCGGGCATCGGCCTGCTGTTCGCGTATGCGGGCGCGCTCGGCGTCATCTTCCAGCTGCCGGTCACGCAGGCCTCGCAGCGGATGACCGGCTTTGCCACCGTGGTGTGGAGCGGCGCGATCCAAGCGCTCGCCTTCGCGTTCCTGCTGCCGGCGCCGGCATTGCCGCTCCTCGTCGCCGCGATCACGCTTTTGGCGTTCGCCCGCATGCTGTCAGGCCCGCTCGCCCAGGCGATCGTCTCCGAGCTTGCGCCGCGCAACGCCCAGGCGACCTATCAGGCCGCGTTCTCGGTTGTGTTCGATCTCAAGGATGCCGCAGGTCCCGGCGATTGGGACGTGGCTCTACGCGGTCTCGGCCGCATTGCCGTGGGGCACCGGGATCGTGGTTTCGATCGTCGCTTCCTTCACGCTCGCCGCCGCGGCGCGGCGTCATGAAGCGAGCCAGCGTGAAAACAACGAGAAAGTCTAAGCACCGCTACTCCGCCGCGCGCAGCTCCGACTTCACCTCGTCGAGCAGCTCCTTGACCTTTGAGCCTTCGAGGCGGGCGATGTCGTCCTGATATTTGAGCAGCACGCCGAGCGTGTCGGAGACTGTGCCGGGGTCGAGCGCCACCACGTCGAGTTCGGAGAGCGCGCCAGCCCAATCGAGCGTCTCGGCGACGCCGGGCGACTTGAACAGATCCTGCTTGCGCAGCGCTTGCACGAAGCCGACCACCTGCTCCGACAGCTTCTTGCCGACGCCCGGCACCTTGGTGCGCACGATCGCCAATTCGCGGTCGGCGCTCGGATAGCCGACCCAATGATAGAGACAGCGGCGCTTGAGCGCGTCGTGCACTTCGCGGGTGCGATTCGAGGTGATGACCACGACGGGAGGATGGGCGGCCTTCACCGTGCCCATTTCCGGGATCGTGATCTGAAAATCCGCGAGCACTTCGAGCAGGAACGCCTCGAACGCCTCGTCGGTGCGGTCGATCTCGTCGATCAGAAGCACCGGCGCGCCGGCCGCATCGGGCTCCAGCGCCTGCAACAGCGGCCGCTTGATCAAAAAGCGCTCGGAGAACACGTCGTGCTCCAGCCGGTCGCGGTTGTGCTCGCCCTTGGCCTCGGCGACGCGGATGGCGATCATCTGCGCCGCGTAGTTCCATTCGTAGACGGCGGCGGCGACATCGAGCCCTTCGTAGCATTGCAGCCGGATCAGCCGGCGCCCGAGCGTTGACGACAGGACCTTGGCGATTTCGGTCTTGCCGACGCCGGCCTCGCCTTCGAGGAATATCGGCCGGCCCATTTTCAGCGCGAGAAACAGCACGGTTCCGAGCGAGCGGTCGGCCAGATAATCGGCCTCGCCGAGAAGCTCGACGGTTTCGTCGATGGAGGCGGGCAATGGGCGGGGCGACAGTTTATCCATGGGGGCAATGTAATGGCGGCGGCGCGATTTGTCTTGCCGACCCGGCCCATGAATCGCGCATGGCTAATCCCATCCGAACGTCATCATCTGCGAAGGCGCATGACCCAGCAATCACATCGGCTTCAGCGAGTACCGGATCGCCCGCCGGCGCGGGCCATGACATGAGAACGGGCGAAGGCGCAAACCTTATTTTCCAATCGCCTCGGCGACCGCGCGGCGGGCGAGCACGCTGACGAGATGGGCCCGGTACTCGGCGCTGCCGTGGATGTCGCTATTCATCCCGTCGGCCGGAATGCTCATGCCCTCGAGCGATTTCGGCGAAAACCGCTTCTTCAGCGCCTCCTCGAAGGACGGCACCCGGAACACCCCGTTCGAGCCGGCGCCGGTCACGGCGAGGCGGATTTCGCTGCCGCGCTTGCTCGCGAACACGCCGACCAGTGCAAAGCGCGAGGCCTGGTTGCGGAACTTCTGATAGGCCGCTTTCTTCGGGATCGGGAAGCTCACCTTGGTGATGATTTCCGACGGCTCCAAAGCGGTCGAAAACATGCCGGTGAAGAAATCGTCGGCCTTGATGCGGCGCTTGTTGGTGATGATGGTGGCGCCGAGCCCGAGGCAGGCGGCGGGGTAATCGGCGTTCGGATCGTTGTTGGCAATCGAGCCGCCGATCGTGCCCATGTGGCGCACGGCCGGGTCGCCGATCATGCCGGCGAGCTTGGCCAGCACCGGAATCGCCTGCTGCACCACTGGCGAAGTGTTCACGTCGTTGTGGCGGGTCATCGCGCCGATCGTGAGCGAGCGTCCACTCTGCTCGATGCCGGTCAATCCGTCGATCAACGAGAGATCGACCAATTGCGGAGGCCCGGCCAGGCGCAATTTCATGGTCGGCAGCAAGGTGTGGCCGCCGGCCAGCAATTTGGCGTCCTCGTTCTTGGCGAGCAGGCTCGCCGCTTGCCGCAGCGTCTGTGGACGGTGAAAGGTAAAGGCGTACATTGCAGTCCTCCGTTTGGCTCTATCTCATCTTATGCCGCGCGCGGCATTGTGTTGGCCTTGTGCAGCACCGCCCACACAGCCGCGGGCGTCGCCGGCATGTCGATGAATTCGGTGCCGAGCGCATTAGTGATTGCGTTCATCACCGCGGCAGGCGCGGCGATGGCGCCGGCCTCGCCGCAACCCTTGATGCCGAGCGGGTTCGACGGGCATTTGGTCATCGTCGTGTCGACCTGAAATGACGGCAGGTTATCGGCCCGCGGCATGGCGTAGTCCATGTACGAACCGGTGACCAGCTGCCCCTTGTCGTCATAAACGGTGTGTTCAAGCAGCGCCTGGCCGACGCCTTGGGCGACCCCGCCATGGACCTGGCCTTCGACAATCATCGGATTGATGATGGTGCCGAAGTCGTCGACCGCGGTCCAGCCGACGATTTTGGCTTCCCCGGTTTCCGGGTCGATCTCCAGTTCGCAGATGTGACAGCCGGCCGGGAAGGTGAAATTCGTGGGGTCGTAGAATGCCCCCTCCTTCAGGCCGGGCTCGATTTCGCTCGTCGGGAATTTGTGGGCGACATAGGCGCCGAGCGCCACCTCGCCCCACGCGGCCGACTTGTCGGTGCCCGCGACGGTGAACTTGCCGTCCTTGAAGACGATATCCGTTTCGGCGGCTTCGAGCAGATGTGCGGCAATCTTCTTGGCCTTGGCCTCGACTTTATCGAGGGCCTTGACGATCGCCGACATGCCGACGGCGCCGGAGCGTGAGCCGTAGGTGCCCATGCCGAATTGCACCTTGTCGGTGTCGCCGTGCACGATGTTGATCTGATCGATGGAGATACCAAGTCGTTCGGACACGAGTTGCGCGAATGTGGTCTCGTGGCCTTGGCCGTGCTGATGGCAGCCGGTCAGGACTTCGACCGAGCCGGTCGGATTAACCCGCACCTCCGCCGATTCCCAGAGGCCGACGCCGGCGCCGAGCTGACCGACGAGCGCGGACGGCGCAACGCCGCACGCCTCGATGTAGGTCGCAAATCCGATGCCGCGCAGCTTGCCGTGGCGTTCGGACTCGCGCTTGCGCTTGCCGAAGCCTTTATAGTCGTGGATCTCCAGCGCCTTCTGCAACGACGCGGGGTAATCGCCGGCGTCGTAAAGCGAGGCCACGGATGTCTGATACGGGAATTTTTTGACGAAGTTCTTCTGCCGCAGCGCGGCGGGATCGATGCCCAGTTCGCGGGCGCCGACTTCGACCAGCCGTTCCACCACGTAGGTCGCTTCCGGGCGGCCTGCACCGCGATAAGCATCGACGGGCACGGTATTGGTGTAAACCGCGTCGACCTCGCAATAGATGTGCGCAATCTCGTACTGGCCCGACAGCAACGTCGCATAGAGGAATGTCGGAACCGCCGAGGAGAAGGTCGACATGTAGGCGCCGAGATTGGCGGTCGTGTGCACCTTCAATGCGGTGATCTTGCCCTCGCCATCGAACGCCATTTGCGCCTTGGTGATGTGATCGCGGCCGTGCGCATCGGTGATGAAGCTCTCCGAGCGCTCGCAGGTCCACTTCACAGCGCGGTCGAGCTTGCGCGCCGCCCACAGGCAAACGACCTCCTCCGGGTAGATGAAAATCTTCGAGCCGAAACCGCCGCCGACATCCGGCGCGATGACACGCAGCTTGTTCTCGGGCGCCACGCCGACGAACGCCGAGATGACCAGCCGCGCCACGTGCGGGTTTTGCGTCGCATTCCACAGCGTCAGGCTGCCGCTCGCCGCGTCATAATCGGCGAGCGCCGCCCGCGGCTCCATCGCGTTCGGCACCAAGCGGTTGTTGATGAATTCGAGCTTGGTGACGTGCTTGGCGTTCTTGAATGCGGCGTTGGTCGCGTCCGCGTCACCGAGGTGCCAATTGTAGATGGTGTTGTTCGGCGCGGCCTCGTGGATAAGCGGGGCGCCCTTCGCGGCAGCCTTGGCCGGGTCGACGATTGCGGGCAGCGGCTCGTAATCGACGATGACCTTCTCGGCCGCATCCTTGGCCTGCGCCAAGGTATCGGCGATCACCACCGCGACTGCGTCGCCGACATAGTTGGCTTTGCCGGCGGCGAGCGCGGCGTGCGGCGCCATCTTCATCGGTGAACCGTCCTTCGACAGCACCGTCCAGCCGCAGATCAGGTTGCCGAGCTTGTCTTGCGCAAACTGTTCGCCGGTGAACACGCCGGCGACGCCCGGCATGCGGGCTGCTTCACGCGTATCGATGGTTTTGATCTTGGCGTGGGCGTGCGGCGATCGGATAAAATAGATCGTGGCCTGTCCTGGCCGGTTGATGTCGTCGGTGTAGTGGCCCGTGCCGGTGATGAAACGGCGATCTTCCTTGCGGCGCACCGCGGCGCCGATACCGGTGACGCTCATGGCATTGCCCTCCGGCAATTCACTTCCCTGATTCCGCATTGCCCTCCGGCAATGCGGCTCGCAGTCTTCTTCTCCCTATTCGGCTGCTTTGCTTGTTGCGCCGGCGCCGCGCATGGCGCGCGCGCCGGCGGCGATCGCCTTGACGATGTTGTGATAGCCGGTGCAGCGGCAGATGTTGCCTTCGAGCTCCTCGCGAATGGTGTGATCGTCGAGGTCGTTGCCCTTGCGGCGCACGATATCCACGGCGGTCATGATCATGCCTGGCGTGCAATAGCCGCATTGCAGCCCGTGGTTCTCGCGGAACGCCTCCTGCATCGGATGCAGCGGCCCGTCAGGCGCGGCCAGCCCCTCGATGGTGAGCACGTTGGCGCCCTCAAGCTGCAACGCCAGTACCGTGCAGGATTTCACCGCCTTGCCGTTGACGTGAACCACGCAAGCGCCGCATTGCGAGGTGTCGCAACCGACGTGGGTACCGGTAAGCCGCAGATGCTCGCGCAGCAATTGCACCAATAAGGTGCGCGAATCGACATCGACGGTGACGGGTTTGCCATTCACCGTCAGGGCAACGGCTGCCATGGGCTCTCCTCCTCGAAATGTAGATAGCGGTCAAACGTCTCGATTTGCGCGCCGGCTTAGGCCGCCGGCTCCATACGAGGGCGAAATCGTGGCGATTTTGCCGGATTCGTCCCTTGAAGCTGGAATTACTTTGAACCGCGGCCTAGGCGGCGGTCAAGGGAGTTCCGCGGGCGAAAGGCTGCGGGGCGGATCGGACCGGGCGCGCGGGGGGCCGCATCACGGGCTCTTCGGCGTCACCGCGTTCGCGAAGTTGCCAAAAAAATCTTCGGCGACCTTCTTGGCGGCGCCGTTGATCAGACGCTGGCCGAGTTGCGCGAGCTTGCCGCCGATCTGGGCCTCGACCGTGTAGCTCAAGAGCGTGCCGCCGTCCTTCGGCTCAAGCTTCACCGTCGCGCCGCCCTTGGCAAAGCCGGCAACGCCGCCTTCACCCTGACCGGAAATCTTATAGCCATTCGGCGGGTCGATGTCGGACAGCGTCACCTTGCCTTTGAACTTGGCCTTGACCGGCCCGATCTTGATGGTGGCGACGGCCTCGAATCCGGTATCGGATGTCTTGTCGAGTTCTTCGCAACCTGGGATGCAGACTTTCAACACCGCCGGGTCATTGAGCTTCGCCCACACTTCTTCCCGCGGCGCCGGAAGCTGATACTCGCCGGTCATCGTCATTGCCATGTCGCGACACTCCTTCGCCCCTCGCCGGAGCCAATCGCTTACCGCCTCGCGCGCCGGCTGGAAAGACCGTTTCGCATTCGCCGGCCGACCCGGGCGGCAAGCCGCGCCGAGGGGTTGGCGCGCCGCGCCCCGGCAGTTAATGGTGCGTGCAATCGTCAGGGAGGATAACACAATGCCGGCCATCAAGACCGACGACGGATGCTCTATTCATGTCGAGGTGGATGGACCGGAGCGGGCTCCGGTGCTGATGCTGTCGAACTCGCTCGGCACCAACCTGCACATGTGGGATGAGCAGGTCGCCCCGTTCACGCGCCACTTCCGTCTCCTCCGCTACGACCGGCGCGGCCACGGCCAATCGGGCGTTCCCAAGGGTCCCTACACGATGGAGCGGCTCGGCCGCGATGTGATCTGCGTGCTCGACGGGCTCGGCATCGCGAAGATCCACTGGTGCGGCCTGTCCATGGGCGGCATGGTCGGGATGTGGCTCGGCGCCAATGCGGCAAATCGAGTCGACAAACTCGTCCTCTCCAACACGTCCGCCTATTTTCCCGACAGGACCATGTGGGACGGCCGCATCAAGCTCGTCCGCGAGCAGGGATTGCAAGGCATCGTCGACGGCAATATGGAGCGGTGGTTCACCGAGGGATTTCGCCAACGCTCGCCGCAAGCCATGCAAAAGATGCGCGAGATGTTCGTGGCCACCAAGATTGACGGCTATGTCGGCTGCGGCGAGGCGATCCGCGATATGGACCATCGGCCGCTGCTGTCAAAGATTACCGCGCCGACTCTGGTCATCGCCGGCAAATACGACCCCGCCACGCCGCTCGAGGGCTGCGAATTCATCCAGGCGTACGTTCCGGGTGCACAGATTGCCGTGCTCGAAGCCGCGCACATCGCCAATCTGGAACAGCCGCAGGCTTATGCCGACACGGTGCTCGGGTTTTTGCTGAGCTAAGTCCCATAGTCATCGAAACGAGCTGGATGAGCAGCGATCGGTCAATGACCGGCTTTAGCCTCAAAAGGGACTCTTTGTGGCAGTCGCGGAACACCCGGCGAGGATCAAACTCGGCTTAGAGGAGATTTCCCCCCACGTGAAGGACCGTGTATCTTCGGGGCAACAGGTCGTGTATTTCTCGGTACTCAAACGGGCCGCGGTCCGGGCCCCCAAGAAAATGGAATACTGTAGCAGTCGCATGGGGGCGATTTTCGATCACTCGACCGCGGTAGCGGCGCCGGCGCCTAAGTCGCCGGCCCACCGATATGCAGTCGAATTGTTTAGGGGTACCCGCCATGAGCCGATTTGCTCGGCGGGCGAGTGGGTTCGCATGGTTGATGGGCCAGTTCAGCGCAGCTTGTTAGCGCTTGTGGTGATGCTTTCGGTCTTGGGTTCGTTGAGGCCGGCCCGTAGCGCCGATCTGCCTCCGGTCCAACAGACCCCTGACTATCAGTATCTTACGCCCGCGCCGCCCCCGGCTCCTCCTGCGGCGGCCTTGTCTCCCGATCTATTCGATCCCCATGGCTTCGAGTTTCGTTTCGGCGGCTTTGCCCACGGGGTCGGAGGCGCCGAACAGGGTACGGTCGACCTCAATCCCGAAATCGTCTTTCCGCGGCTGCCTTTCGGACAGGGCTACTGGTGGAATGTCTTGATTCCGCGGCCGCATGCGGGCGGACTGATCAATCTCGAAGGGCGCACGAGCGCCGTCTACGCGGGTGCGCTGTGGACTTTTCCGCTGCCGCACCGGTTTTTTGCTGAACTGTTCCTCGATGGCGACAAGCATGACGGCTACGTGATCAACCCTCCGGCGGGGCATTCCGGTCTGGGCTGCCCGTACCTTTTTCATGATGGCGGCTCATTGGGATATAATCTCACTCAGAATTGGAGCGTCATGTTCACGTTCGACCATCAGTCGAACGGCCATGCCATATTCGGAACTGCATGCGACGGCATGGGATCAAATACGCGTAATCCGGGAATCAACGATTACGGCCTGCGGATCGGCTACGCGTTCTGATCGTACCCTTGTCGATGTCTCATCATTTCCAGCAGTGGCCATCTCCGCGTTTATGGGTCCGCCCCTACGCGCTCACCCCCCGCGTTGATCGCGGAATTCGTGCGGCGTGATGCCGGTGTGCTTGCGGAAAAAACGGGCGAAGTGGGAAGCGTCGGCGAAGGCAAGTTCCGCGGCGATGTCGTGGATCGGCTGCGCGGTGAAGACGAGCTGGCGTTTGCTTTCGGTAAGAACGCGCTGGCGGATGAGATGGCCGGCGGTAACGCCGGTCGCGCGTTTGACGTGGTCGTTGAGCCGGTCGACGGTCATGCCCAGCTTTTCGGCGTAGAATCCGAGCAGGCGCTCGGTACGAAAGAACTCATCGACCAAATTGCGCAATTGCGCCACGGTAGCATCGGCCGGATGAAGCGTCACCGTTCCGGTGCGCGCCCGGCTTGCCGCCAGCCGCGCCACGCCGACCGCGATCAAAACGAGCAGCCCGCGCATCGCCAGCCGGTAGCCTTCGCGCGCCATGCCATGTTCTTCGTTGAGCTCCACGCATAACGTCGACAGGCGCGTCCGCTCGGTCTCGTCGCCGATCGGAATGACCGGCTGCACGGCGAGCGCGCGCAGCCGCGTGCAGCGCTTCGCCGGCGCGGCCCGCAAGCGCGCCTGCGGCATCCTCGGTAAAGCTCAGCACCCATCCGTCGGTCACATTCGGCTCGAAGCGAAAGCCATGGGCGATGGTTGCCGGAACCAGAATGGCGGCGGGCGCGACAAAGGGAAGCGTCGCCGCGTCGAAGGTCATGGCGCCGCCGCCGCGTTCGATCAGCAATATTTGAAAGAGATTGCGATGCCGGTGGGCGCGGATGGTCCAGTCGTGGATCGACGAGCGTGACGCGATCGTCTCGATATGGATAAAATCGAACGCCTGCTCGTCGGGCGGATCGCCGTAAAGGTGGAACAGGGGCAACGTGGCGGCCATAGCGCCAGCATAGGCCGATCGCGCTGCAGAAGAAGTGCCGCGGCAAGACCCGTCCCGGCTTTGCACAAAAATACACGACAAATCGGCAGCCCGTGGGTCTCCACGGGCTGCCGAAAAACGAATTCAAAACCTAGCGGTTGCCGCCTTGCTGGCCACCTTGTTGGCCGCCTTGTTGGCCGCCTTGTTGGCCGCCGTGCTGACCGCCTTGCCCGCCCTGCTGCCCTCCTTGGCCGGGCCGGTTCTGCCCGCCACCCTGCTGCTGCTGGCCGGGCTTCTGCTGCCCGCCGCCACCTTGCTGCTGGTCATGTTGCGGGTTGTTTTGCTGCTGCTGGTCGCGTTGCGGGTTATTCTGCCGTTGATCGTTCGACATTGGACGTTCTCCAGTGCTTTCGAGGGGTTTGGATAAGGTCCTCCCGCCCACCAGCACAATACGAGGCGAGCTTATTGGTTCCGGTTCCGGGTGATCGAATTATCGTCAATAATTTGAAAAATAAGGAAAATCACCAATGCGTCGCGCCCAATTCGCAGGCACTGCGCCACCATGCGGCCGCGTTTCGCCTCGCTTTACACCGGCTTATAGGCGCGGTCGTGATAAACGAGCGCCGGCGTGCTCGGACCGAGGCGGACCGCCTGCACTGCGCCGAAAATAACATTATGCGAGGCCACGGCCTTGATCTCGATGGTCCGGCAGTCGAAGGCGACGACGGCGGAAGCGAGCACCGGCGAGCCGGTCTGCAAGGTGATCCACTCGCCCACGGCAAACCGTTCTTCCAGATGCACGCCGCTGCGTCCGGCGAACAGATCGGCGAGTTTCGACTCGCCCGCCCCGAGCGTGTTGATGCAGAACACGCCGTTTCGCGACATGAGCGGCGCCGAGTTGCTGCGCCGGTTGAGGCACACAAGGAGCATCGCCGGTGAATCGGACACCGAACACACCGCCGTGGCGGTAAAGCCGGTCTTGCCCGCCGGACCGGCCGTGGTGACGACGTGCACGGCGGCGCCGAGCCGCGCCATCGCCTCGCGGAACGCCGGCGGATCGATGCTGGCGACCGGCTCCGGCGCCACCGCCGTGAAGGCGCCATCCATCGCATCGTCCGGCCGTTGGTCGATCCAGCTCATGGATTCATTCTATCATGTCGGACGACGGAGGACAGACGACGGAAGACGGATAAAGAGGAACGCATTCGGTCGTCTGTCGCCTGTTCTCTGTCGTCTGCTATTCCGCCGCCCGCCTCTCCTCCGGCAAGCCCGGATAAGCCACATCGTCGGGATTGAGCCACGCCGGATCGGTCCAGCCATTTTCGTCGTATTCGGACATGCATTGCTCGGCGAGCGCCGTCATCTGCTCCATCGTGCCGGAGGTGCGCGCGTTCCATAGCGCCTGGATGCGGATGTCCTCGTGGTTGCCGGCGTAATTGCGCTCGTAGAGTTCGTGGCGGCCGCCGAACTCGGTGCCGATGGCATCCCAGAGAAGCTTCATCACCTTGATGCGCGCGCGATAATCGATGCCGTGCGAACCGCGCACGTAGCGCGCCAGATAACGATCGATCTCCGGATTCTGGAAATCCTTGGCCGAGGACGGCAGATAAATCAGCGAGGAGGCGACGATTTTTTCCACGATCTCCTTGATGCGGCCATAGGCGTCGCCGGCGAACACCCGATAGCTCGACCCCGATTGCAGATTGGGCAGCACGGCGCCGTTCACCCACTCCGTCGGATTCATCGCCATGGCGTCAGTCAGCGCCCAGAACAGATGCCGCCAGGCGATGATCTCGCCAAGCATCGCCTGATTGCCGCGGAACTCGTCGGAGCCGGCCGCGCGCAACGCCTTGGCAACGACGCCGACCAGAAAGTCGAGCTTGACCGCAAGCCGCGTACAGCCCTGGAACTGATAGCCGGCCAAAAACCCGGATTGCGGGAAGAAGATTTTCAGCTTTTCCAGATCGCGATGCAGCAGCACGTCTTCCCAGGGGATGAATACGTTGTCGAAAACAAAGATGGCGTCGTTCTCGTCGAAGCGCGACGACAGCGGATAATCGAACGGCGTCCCCATCACGCTCGCGGTCATTTCGTAGGACGTGCGGCAGAACAGTTTCACGCCCGGCGCATTCATCGGCGCGATGAACATCACCGCGAGGTCGGTGTCGTGCAGCGGCACGGCGGCGTTCTGACCGAGGAAATTGTAGTGCGTGAGCGCCGATGAGGTGGCCACCACTTTGGCGCCGGACACGTAAATTCCCGCGTCGGTGTCCTTCTGGATGGTGATGTAGACGTCCTTGACCTCGTCCACCGCCTTGGCGCGATCGACCGGCGGATTGACGATGGCGTGATTCATGAACAGCACGTTTTCCTGGGCGCGCCGGTACCAGGTCTTGGCGTTCTCGGCGAACTTGCCGTAAAAATCGTAGTTGGCGCCGAGCGTGTTCATCAGCGACGCCTTGTAATCCGGCGACCGCCCCATCCACCCGTAGGACATGCGCGCCCAATGCGCGATGGCGTCGCGCTGGGCGATAAGCTCCTCGCGCGAGCGCGCGGCGCGAAAGAACTTGTGGGTAAAGCCGCCGGAGCCGGTATCGGTCGGCGCGGTCAGAAGCGGCTTGGTCCTGGCATCGTGCAAAGCGTCATAGAGCCGCGCGATCGAACGCGCCGCATTGCGAAACGCCGGGTGGGTGGTGACGTCCTTGACCCGCTCGCCATACACGTAGACTTCACGGCCGTCGCGCAGGCTTTGCAGATATTCGGCGCCGGTGAACGGCCGCCCTTTGGCGGCAATGACGTCCTCGCATTTGACCCGATCCATGTAGGGTCTCTCCCTGATCTTACCGCCATGACCTTGCCGTCATGGCGTAGCCCGCGACAGCTGCGACGACAAGTAACGTCATTCCGGCGCGATTATTGCACATTCCGCGGCCATGGATCGCCGATCCGGAGGCTCGCCCGGTCGGCGGCACGACAGAATGCCGCGCGTTGCCGCTCCGGCGGCCCCCTGTTAAGACTTTGGTCGGATTCGGGAAAGGCTCGGACGCATGGATTACTTCGTCCAGCAGCTCATTAACGGCATCACGCTCGGTTCCATCTACGGCCTGATCGCCATCGGCTACACGATGGTGTTCGGCATCATCGGCATGGTGAATTTCGCCCATGGCGACGTGTTCATGGTCTCGGCCTTCATCGCGCTCATCGCCTTTCTGATCCTCACCTCCTGGCTCGGCATCGGCTCGATCACGCTGGCGCTGTTCATCGTCCTCATCGTGGCCATGCTGTTCACCTCGCTCGTCAATTGGGTTATCGAGCGCGTAGCCTACCGCCCGTTGCGCGGCTCGTTTCGCCTGGCGCCGCTCATTTCAGCGATCGGCATGTCGATCTTTCTTTCGAATTTCGTACAGGTGACGCAAGGGCCGCGCAACAAATCGATCCCGCCCATGGTGCAGGGCGAATTCGTGCTGTTCAAACACAACAATTTTCCGGTCACGCTGTCCTACAAGCAGCTTATCATCTGGGGCCTTACCGCCGTGCTGCTGTTGGCGTTCTGGTATCTTGTCGCCAAGACCCGGCTTGGCCGCGCGCAACGCGCCTGCGAGCAGGATCAAAAGATGGCGGCTCTGCTCGGCATCGACGTCGATCGCACCATTTCGATGACGTTTGTCATCGCCGCCGCGCTCGCCGCCGTCGCCGGCACAATGTATCTGATGTATTACGGCGTCATCACCTTCTCGGACGGCTTCGTTCCCGGCGTAAAGGCCTTCACGGCCGCGGTGCTCGGCGGCATTGGCTCGCTGCCCGGCGCGGTCGTCGGCGGCCTGGTCATCGGACTGATCGAGACGCTCTGGTCGGCCTATTTCTCCATCGACTACAAAGACGTGGCGGCCTTCTCCGTCCTGGCGATCACCCTGGTCTTCCTGCCGCAGGGCCTGTTCGGCCGGCCGGATGTGGAAAAGGTCTGAAATGGCGACCGGCGCGCCAAGCCGACGCGTCGATTTTGCCGGTGCCCTGCGCGACGCCGCCTTCACGGGCCTCGTCGCCTTCGGCCTGTTGCTGCCGCTGATCGGCTTTGAGACCGTCACCAATATCCGCGACGAGTTGATCCTGACGACGCGCTGGCCGCTGTTGTTCGCGTTCGTCGTCATCACGGCGGGCGGCCGTTTCCTTTACTCCTTCGCGCTTGCGCCATGGCGCATCCGGCGCGCGCAAAGGCCGGTGCAGCCCGTTGCGGCCTGGCGCGTCCATTTCAAAAAATGGTTCGTGCCGTTCGCCATCGGCTTCGTCATCGCTTATCCGGTGATCGTCATCTACGCGGTTGGATTTACCGGCGCGCTGAAATGGATCGACAATTTCGGCATCCAGATCCTGATCTACATGATGCTCGGCTGGGGGCTGAACATCGTGGTCGGGCTCGCCGGCCTGCTCGACCTCGGCTACGTCGCCTTTTACGCGGTCGGCGCCTATTCGTACGCGCTGCTGGCGAAAAATTTCGGCCTTTCGTTCTGGATGCTGCTGCCGCTTGCCGGCATCCTCAGCTCGTTCTGGGGCATCCTGCTCGGCTTCCCGGTGCTGCGCCTGCGCGGCGATTATTTGGCCATCGTCACGCTCGCGTTCGGCGAGATCATCCGCCTCATCCTGATCAATTGGACCGCGCTGACCAACGGTTATGCCGGGATCATCGGCATTCCGCGGCCGACTTTCTTCGGCATCCCGTTCAACGCCGACGACAACGGTTTCGCCGCCGTGTTCGGGCTGAAATTCTCGCCGCTCTATCGCGTGATTTTTCTCTATTACATTATTCTGGCGCTCGGCCTGCTCACCTGTTTCGTCACTGTGCGGCTGCGCCGGCTGCCTGTCGGCCGCGCCTGGGAGGCATTGCGCGAGGACCAGATCGCCTGCCGCTCGCTTGGCATCAACACCACCAACACCAAACTCACCGCGTTCGCCATGGGCGCGATGTTCGCCGGCTTCGCCGGTTCGTTCTTCGCCGCGCGTGAAGCCTTCATCTCGCCGGAATCGTTCACCTTCATCGAATCGGCGACCGTTCTCGCGATCGTTGTTCTCGGCGGCATGGGCAGCCAGATCGGCGTCGCCATTGCCGCCATCGTGATGATCGGCGGCACTGAAATCCTGCGCGAACTCGATTTCCTCAAGCGCATTTTCGGATCCACTTTCGACCCGACCCAGTACCGCATGCTGCTATTCGGCCTCGCCATGGTGCTGATCATGATCTGGCGGCCGCGCGGACTGATCGCAACGCGCGAGCCCTCGGTATTTCTGAAAAAGCGCAGGGCGATTTCCGTCGATCTGGTCAAGGAGGGCCGCGGCTGATGGCGCGCGACGGCTCCACGGTGTTGTGCGTCGAGCATCTGACCATGCGCTTCGGCGGACTCGTTGCCATCGACGATCTTTCCTTCGAGGTCAAAAGCGGCGCCATCACCGCGCTGATCGGACCGAACGGCGCCGGCAAAACGACGGTGTTCAACTGCATTACCGGCTTTTACAAGCCGACCGAGGGGCGCATTGCGCTGCACCGGGGCGAGCCTGCGGTTTGGAACGCGCTCGAAGACCTTACCGACGGCGGCAAGCGCGGCCTGGTGCGGCCCGACGGGGCGCTATTTCTGCTCGAACGCATGCCCGACTATCTGGTGGCGCAAAAGGCGCGCGTCGCCCGCACGTTCCAGAATATCCGCCTGTTTTCCGGCATGACGGTGCTGGAGAACCTGCTGGTCGCCCAGCACAACCGGTTGATGCTCGCCTCCGGCTATACTTTACTCGGAGTCCTCGGCTTTCCCTCCTATGCGTCCGCCGAGCGTGCGGCGCTCGACAAAGCGCGCTCCTGGCTCGACCGGTTCGGCCTGATCGAGCGCGCCGACGATCCGGCGGGCGAACTGCCGTACGGCGCGCAGCGGCGGCTCGAAGTCGCGCGCGCCATGTGCACCGATCCGGTGCTGCTGTGCCTCGACGAGCCGGCGGCCGGCCTCAACCCGCGCGAAAGCGCGGAACTCAACGAAATCCTGCTGCGCATTCGCGATGAGTGCGACATCTCGATTCTTTTGATCGAGCACGACATGAGCGTGGTGATGAATATTTCCGACCACGTTGTGGTGCTCGATTACGGAGTGAAGATCGCCGACGGCGCTCCGGAAGCGGTGCGCAACGATGCGAAAGTGATTGCAGCCTATCTCGGCGTTGCCGACGAGGAGGTGGCGCAAGTCGAAGCTTCGGTGGGTCTATGAGCGCTCCGCTTCTCTCCGTGCGCGGCGTCACTGCCTTCTACGGCCATGTGCAGGCGCTCAAGGGGGTAGGCTTCGACGTCAATGCCGGCGAGATCGTCGCGCTGATCGGCGCCAACGGCGCCGGCAAATCCACCTTGATGATGACCGTGTGCGGCAATCCGCGCGCGCGCGACGGCCAGATCTTTTTCGACGGCCGCGACATCACGCGGCTGCCGACCCACGAGATTGCACGGCTGAAGCTCGCACAAGCGCCGGAGGGCCGCCGCATATTTCCGCGCATGACGGTTCTGGAAAACCTGCAAATGGGCGCGACCGTCGCCGCGCCAGCCGAATTCGCCACCGATCTCGAACGCGTGCTGGCGCTGTTCCCGCGCCTTGAGCAGCGCCTCGCTCAGCGCGGCGGCACGTTGTCGGGCGGCGAACAGCAGATGCTGGCGATCGCGCGGGCGCTGATGAGCCGGCCGCGGCTCCTCCTGCTCGACGAGCCGTCGCTCGGCCTGGCGCCGCTGATCGTGCGGCAGATATTCGATGCGATCAAAACGCTCAACACCGATGACGGTCTGACCGTGTTCCTGGTCGAGCAGAACGCCTTTCACGCGCTCAAGCTCGCCCACCGCGGCTATGTCATGGTCAACGGGCTGATCACGCTGTCCGGCACCGGCCGCGAGCTGCTCGCGCGGCCCGAAGTCAAATCCGCCTATCTGGAAGGCGGGCGGCAGCAAGCGACATGACGGAGCTTGCCGCATTGTTCTCCTCGATCGCCGCCTTCTTCTACGAGGAGGATGCATTCGGAGTCTTTCTGTTGGTCACCGTCGTTCTCGGCGGCGGCGCGGCGTGGCTCGCCGGCCGCGCGGTCGCGGAAACGTGGCGGCCGTGGTGGCAGGTCGTGCTTTATTCGCTTCTTCTCGGCGGCGCGGTCCGCTTCATTCATTTCGCCCTGTTCGGCGGCACGCTGCTGTCGCCGCATTATTACGCCGTCGATAGCGCGATCTGCTTGGCGTCCGGTTTTTTCGGCTTCCGTACCGCGCGCGCCTTGCAAATGGTCACTCAATATCGCTGGATCAATGCGCCGGACGGTTTATTGGGCTGGCGCCGAAAACAGCCTTGAAGTAACGTCACTGCAAGGTTGAACCGGCCGGTCTAAGCTTAAGGGGAACAGCATGAACAGGATCGCCACTCTCGGCCTCGCTCTGGGTTTCGCGTGCGCACTGGCGGGGTCTGCCGCCGCCCAAGTGAAGTTCGGCGTCGCCGGCCCAATTACCGGCCCGAACGCCGCCACCGGCGCGCAGATGAAGAACGGCGTTCAACAAGCGGCCGACGACATCAACGCCGCCGGCGGCATTCTCGGCAAGAAAATCGCGGTCGAGTTCGGCGACGACGTTTCCGACCCCAAACAGGGCGTCTCGGTCGCCAATAATTTCGTCGCCGACGGCATCAAATTCGTGATCGGCCACTACAATTCCGGCGTCACCATCCCGGCCTCGGAAGTCTACCACGAGAACGGCATCCTCGAGATCACGCCGGCCTCGACCAATCCGACGGTCACCGAGCGCGGCCTGTGGAATATCTTCCGCACCTGCGGCCGTGACGACCAGCAGGGCAAAGTCGCCGGCACTTACATCCTTGCGCATTTCAAGGGCAAGAAGATCGCCTTCGTCAACGACAAGACCACCTACGGCAAAGGCCTCGCCGACGAGACCTTGAAGACGATCAAAGCCGGCGGCATGCACGAAGTGCTCTACGAGGGCATCAACACCGGCGAAAAAGATTATTCGGCCCTGATCTCAAAGATCAAACAATCGGGCGCCGATCTGGTCTATTTCGGCGGCCTCTATACCGAAGCCGGTCTGATCGTGCGGCAGATGCGCGACCAGGGGGTCACGGCGCCGCTGATGGGCGGCGACGGTATTACGTCGGACGAATACGCCACGGTCGGCGGTCCGGGCGTGATCGGCTCGTTGATGACCTACGGTCCCGATCCGCGCAACCGGCCGGAGGCCAAGGCGGTGGTCGCCAAATTCCGCGCCAAGGGGTTCGAACCCGAAGCCTACACGCTCTACAGCTATGCCGGCGTGCAGATCATCAAACAGGCGGCGGAAGCGGCCAAATCGCTCGACCCGAAGAAAGTCGCCGACATGATGCATTCCGGCAAGAACTTTAAGACCGTGATCGGCAACATTTCCTACGACAAGAAGGGCGACATCACCCGGCTCGACTATGTGATGTACATCTGGAAGAAGGACGCAAGCGGCAAGATCACTTACGTGCAATGTCCGGATTCCGGCTGCTCGATGTAGGCGCCCTGCTCCCGATCCATGCGAGAAGCCCGCCCTCGCGGCGGGCTTCTTTTTGCTGTTCAGCCGATCCTGCCGAGCACTGGGAACATGTTCAAAAGCCAATAGCTCGCTTCGCTGACCACGCCGGTCAAAAAAGCGATGCCCGTAAGGACGAGAAGGCCGCCCATCGCCTTCTCGACCAGGCCGAGATGAGCGCGAAAGCGGGCCAGGAAGGCGGCAAAAGGCCCCACCGCCAACGCCGCGACGATGAACGGAACGCCGAGACCCAGCGAGTAGACGGCGAGCATGCCGGCGCCCTTGGCGACCGTCTCCTCCGACGCCGCGATCGCGAGGATCGCCGCCAGGATCGGGCCGATGCACGGCGTCCAGCCGAGCGCGAACGCAAGCCCCATCAGATAAGCGCCCCAAAGGCCGACCGGCTTGGCGACATCGAGCCGCTTCTCCCGCATCAGCCAGGCGATCGGCGTGAGCCCGAGAAAATGCAGACCCATGACGATGATGGCGATGCCGGCCACTATCGCGAGCTGCCTCCGAATAGGCGCGCACCACCGCACCGATGGCGCTGGCGCTGGCGCCGAGCGCCACGAACACCGTGGAGAAGCCGAGAACGAACAGAAGCGCGGCGGCGATGGTCTCGCGCCGCACCCGCGGCTTGGCTTCGGCTTCGGCCAAGCGTTCGAGCGAGGTCCCGGTGAGATACACCAGGTACGGCGGCACCAGAGGCAGCACGCACGGCGACAGGAAGCTCAACATGCCGGCAAGGAGCGCGGCAAAGATGGTGACGTTGGGCATGGCGCACTCATGCCCGGCCCGCGCATCGCGCGCAAGGCTTGCGCGAACGGCCGCGAGGATGTGAAGTCGTCGTTCCCGCTGCTCACGTCGACTTCAAGAGCATCGATGCAAACGGTTGACGTACCCCCGGAAATCGTCTCCGCTTCATCCATTTTGCGAGGACGATTTGCGCAATCTCATCACCGACGTCGCCGGGCTTAAGGTTGGCCATGCCGAGGATATGCGGCTCGGCTCCGGCGCCACCGCCGTGATCTTTGACCAGCCGGCGGTCGGTGCGATCGACCTGCGCGGCGGCGCGCCGGGCACGCGCGAGACCGCGCTGCTTGACCCGGCACAAACGGTCGAGGGCATCGACGCCATTACGCTGTCCGGCGGCTCGGCATTTGGCCTTGATGCGGCTTCCGGCGTGCAGGCGTGGCTGAAAGAGCAAGGCCGCGGCTTTGCCGTCGGCGCCGCGCGCGTGCCGATCGTGCCGGCGGCGATCCTGTTCGATCTCAACAACGGCGGCGACAAGGAGTGGGGACGTTTCCCCCCTACCGCGAACTCGGCTACGCGGCGGCGGCCGGCGCTGCCGCCGATTTCAGCCTCGGCAGCGTCGGCGCCGGCAGCGGCGCCACGACGGTCAATTGCAAGGGCGGGATCGGCTCCGCCGCGGCGCAGACTGCCGACGGCGCCGTCGTCGGCGCGCTTGCTGCGGTCAATGCCGCCGGCAGCGTCGCTGATCGATCGCGGTCCATGGTTCTGGGCGGCGCCATTCGAGCAGGACGGCGAATTCGGCGGCCGCGGGCTGCCCAACCCGTTTCCCCCCGGGCGCGCTCGATCCGCGCACCAAAGGCAGCGCCCGCGTAAGCACGACGCTGGTGGTCGTGGCGACCGACGCCATCCTCACCAAAGCCCAAGCCAAGCGACTGGCCGTCATGGCGCAATCCGGGATGTCACGCGCCATTTACCCGGTGCATACGCCGCTCGATGGCGACGTCGTGTTCGCCGTCTCGACCGGACGGCGGCCGCTTGCCGACCCGCTATTCGCGATGACCACACTCGGCACGCTCGCGGCCAATGTGGTCGCGCGCGCGATCGCGCGTGCGATCTTCGAAGCGGACAGCGCTCCCCTTCCCCGGCGCCACGCCGAGCTGGACGGATCAATTCGGCGGCTGAACAGCGCGTTCCAGCGCCGTCATTACCGTCACGTGCCGTGGAAACCACAATTCGAATCTTTCCTCCATAGATGCTGTTCTGTCGCGTTGTTTCCGTTGACTTGCTTGCCGATTGCGCTTTCACTTTGTATCGCGTGCGTTTGTGGGGCGGAGGTTGCGGTGAGGGTGCTCGTCATCGTCGTTGCCGCGTTGGCGACCTTGGGTCTTGCGGCATTTGGAGTTGTAGCGGCAGCAAAAAGCGGGCAGGCCGGGTGCGCTGGCTGTCGGTTGCGCAACGCACACGAACAGTGCGCCGGAGTCTCGCAGCCAACAATCGCAGATCGCAGCGGCCTCAACGCAGGCACCGATCGCCGCACCGTCGATCGGGCCCGGCCAGAGCGCGACGCCGCCCTGCCAAGCAGGATCAGAGCGCCTCCAACAAGCCGACCAACGGCATCCCGGCCTGCGATAAGCCGGGCGGCATGGGTCTTTCGCGCATCGTCCAGATCGACACGACGGCGGCCCGGCCTTCGGCTTCGAACATTTCAAACAATACGACTTCCTGCGCGACCGCGAAGTCGTGCTGACCTTCGATGACGGCCCGTGGCCGGAAAACACGCCCGCCGTGATCAAGGCGCTGACCGACCAGTGCCTCAAGGCGACCTTCTTTGAGATCGGCGAGCACGCGAACTGGCATCCGGAACTCTCGAAGATGGTGGCTGCGGCCGGCATGACGATCGGCAGTCACACCTGGTCGCACAAAGACTTGGCCAAGAATCCTTATGCCGGCGATATCGAGCAGGCCAAGCAGGAAATCGAATTGGGCGTGAGTGCCGTGCACCATGCCGTCGACGGGCCGATCGCGCCGTTCTTCCGTTTCCCCGACCTGCAGCAGCCGCCGGTGCTGCTCTCCTATCTCGCTTCGCGCAACATCGCGACCTTCTCGACCGATATCGATTCCTTCGACTTCAAGATGCATCGCCCCGAGCAGGTCGTCGAGTCGGTCATGAGCAAGCTGAAAAAGCGCGGCAAGGGCATTGTGCTGATGCACGACTTCAAGCCCGCGACCGCGGAGGCCATGCCGGAATTGCTGCGGCAGCTCAAGGCGAACGGCTTTAAGGTCGTACACATGGTGCCGAAGGCGCCGGTGACGACGCTGGCGAAATACGACGATATGCTGCGGCAGCAGGACAAGATGGACGTCACCAATACGCGCCCGGAAAACAGCGTGGTGAAGACCATCAGCGGCGACTAGGCGACTAACAACCGTCAGTGCATGAAGCGGTCGGCGCCGTAAGGCTTCGGGTCGCAGAACGGCGTCGTACCTGTCATCATTTCGGCGATCAGCCGGCCGGTCGCCGGCCCGAGCGTCAGGCCCCAATGGCCATGGCCGTAGGCGAGCCAAAGCCCGCGCTGGCGCGGCGCACGGCCGATGACCGGACGGGAATCGGCAAAGCAGGGACGCGCGCCCAGCCACGGCGCCGGCTCGACCGGCTCGCCGAGCGGAAACAATTCGTGCGCAGCCGGAAGCAAACGGCCGAACTGCACCGGCGTCGGCGGCGCATCGCGGGCGGCGAATTCGGCGCCGGTGGTGAGGCGGATACCCTGCTCCATGGGCGCCAGGCAGTAGCCGTTTTCGGCATCGAGTATCGGCCGGCTGAGCGCGGCGTTGCCTTGCGCGTGGAAATGCCGGTGATAGCCGCGCTTGACGGCGAGCGGCAGCGTGATGCCGAGGGGACCGAGCAGATCCGGCGTCCATGGACCGAGCGCGATCACGACATCGCCGGCATCGACCGGGCCGGCTGAACTGTCCACGCGCCAATGCGGCTCGGCGCGATGCAAAGACCGTGCATCGCCGGAAAGCGCAATTCCGCCGCACGCGGCAAAGCGCGCCGCGTAAGCGCGCGTGAGCGCCAGTGGATTGCTGACGCTCACAGCACCGGTCCAATGCACGGCGTGGCGGAAGACGGGGTTAAGCGAAGGCTCGAGCGCGCGCGCCTCCTCGCCGTCGAGCGGCACGTTGGCGATGCCGAGAGTTGACGCCAGTTCCAGTTCCCGCGCCTGCGCGGCGAACGAGCGGTCGCCGCGATAGAGCTTGAGCCAGCCGTCGCGGCGCAGATAACGGCCGGCGCCGGATTCGGCGACCAGCGTCTCATGCTCCGCGATGGCGCGGGCAAACAGCGGCCGCATCAGCTGCGCGGTTTCTAACAATCGCGCCGGCTGCGACGCGGTGCGGAAAGCCGCCAGCCACGGCGCCACTTTCGGCAGAAAACTCAGATGATAATTGGCTTCCGGCGCGCGCTTGAGCGCGATGCGCAGAAGGGTCGCCCAATTGGACGGAAAGGCTTGCGGAAAGATGGTGTTGCCTTCGATGATGCCGGTATTGCCGTAGGAGGTCCCCTCCCCCGGCCCGGCGCGGTCGATCAGCGCAACCGAGAGCCCGCGTTTGGCGAGATGCAGCGCGATCGACGTTCCGACGATTCCGGCTCCCAACACGATGACATCGGCGCGCGCCACGGCAACCTCCGCTGCGGGCACGCGGTATCGCGGCTAGGCAGCCAAGTCCAGCCGGACGGCCAGTTTGGCGGACCGCTAAGCGGTAGCGATGCTCTGCGTGGGCGCGGGCGTGACCAATTGCGCCTGCATCTGCAGCAATTGCTCGAGGAGATTGTTGCCGGTCCCGCTGGCGCCGCCCGCCGATGAGCTGGACGTGCCGGATGGTGAGCCGCTCGATGCAGTGTCGGTCGTGGCGGAGCCGCCGGCGCCGGTCTGGCCGCCCATGTGATGATGGTGATGATGGTTCTGGCCTTGGCTCTGCTGAGTTTGCAGTTCCGACAACGGGTCGGTGCCGCTCGCTGCATTTTCAAACTGCGACGCCAGGGATTGTTGGTTCCCGCCATTGGTTTGCAGCGCCAGCAGCGCCTGTAAGGTCTGCGGGCCGAATTGCGACGAGGCATTGCCCGACGCGGCTGTCGTGCCGCTGGGCGAGGCTGCCCCGCCGGTCGAGGCTGCCCCGCTGGTCGAAGAGGCGCCGCCCCCGCTTTGCTGGCCGAGCGCCGCCAAGAGCGCCGACAGCGGATTGGATTGCGCCTGCGCGCCGGTCGCCGACGACGCCTGCTGCCACAGCGACTGCAGAGAAGCGAAAGGATTACTGGCATTCGTTCCGCTGACGGACATGGCGCGCTCCTCGAAACGGCGGGGTGGCGGTCCCCCCGCAAGTTGCTGCGCAAAGCCGATGCAAAAGCAGGGCCGCGCCGCAAGCCACGGAAAACATAGATATTTCGTCCCAAGCGGTGGGCCAAAGCCGGTCAAAAGCTGCCGCGGCCGCGAGGAAGCGGGCAAATCTTGCCGCCCGCGCAGAGGCCGCGTTGCCGCTTCGCTTTCGGCATGTTAGGCGAGCGGACAGTGCCGGAGAACGCCGTGCAACGTCCGCTCATCATCGCCCCGTCGATCCTTTCCGCCGATTTCGCCAAGCTCGGCGAGGAGGTCCGCGCAATCGACGAAGCCGGCGCCGATTGGATCCATGTCGATGTCATGGACGGCCATTTCGTGCCCAATATTTCCATCGGGCCGGACGTGGTGAAGGCGATCCGCCCGCACACCAAAAAACCGCTCGATGTGCATCTGATGATCGCGCCCTGCGATCCGTATCTGGAAGCCTTCGCCAGGGCTGGCGCCGACATCATCACCGTGCATGTCGAAGCAGGCCCGCATATCCATCGCTCCCTGCAGGCGATCCGCGCGCTCGGCAAAAGGGCCGGAGTGACGATCAACCCCGGCACGCCGGAAAGCGCGGTCGAGAACGTCATCGACATCGTCGATCTGATCCTGGTCATGTCGGTCAATCCCGGCTTCGGCGGACAAAAATTCATCCCCGGCGCGGTCGACAAGGTACGCAATCTTCGCGCCATGGCCGGCGGCCGGCCGATCGATATCGAGATCGACGGCGGCATCACGCCGGAAATCGCGCCGGCCGTGGCGCGCGCCGGCGCCAACGCCTTCGTCGCCGGCTCGGCGGTGTTTAAGGACCGCAATTCCGGTTCGTATCGCGCCAATATCGCGGCGATCCGCAATGCCGCGGCGCTGGCGCGTGGGGAGGCTGCCTGATGGGTATCGTGGTGGACGGCAAATGGCGGGACGAGGAGATGCCTGCCGAAACCGGCAAGGCCGGCGAATTTCAGCGGGCTGACAGTCGATTCCGCGACCGCATCACGGCGGACGGCTCCTCAGGCTTTAAAGCCGAAGCCGGGCGCTATCATCTCTACGTCGCCCACGGCTGTCCGTGGGCGCACCGGACCTTGATCTATCGGGCGATCAAAAAACTCACCGGCGCGATTACGGTGGCCTACGCGCTGCCCGGCATGAAACAGCAGGGCTGGATGTACGACGACAATCCGGCTTTCCCGGATTGCACGCCCGACCGGGTCAACGGCTTTCGCTATTTGCACGAGGCCTATACGGCGAGCAACCCTAACTACACCGGCAAGGTCACGGTGCCGACGCTGTGGGACAGGAAGAGCGGACACATCGTGAACAACGAATCGTCCGAAATCATCCGCATGCTCGACAGCGAGTTCGACGGCATCGGCGCCGATCCTACGGATTATTATCCGCCAGCCTTGCGCGGCGAGATCGACCGCATCAACGACCTCGTCTATGCCAACGTCAACAACGGCGTTTACCGCTGCGGCTTTGCCCGCTCGCAGGCCGCTTACGAAGCCGCCTACGATGCGCTGTTCGCGACGCTCGACGAGTTGGAAACACGCCTTGGGCGCCAGCGTTATCTCCTCGGCCGGCAGATCACCGAGGCCGACTGGCGTCTGTTCCCCACGCTGGTGCGCTTCGACGTTGCCTATTTCTCGCTATTCAAATGCAATCGCAATCGCATCGCCGACTTTCCTAATCTTTCGAATTACATGCGCGAGCTTTATCAGGTGCCGGGCGTCGCCGAGACGGTGAAACCGCGCTATTACGTCATCAATTATTATTCGATCGCGCGGGTCAACCCGAACGGCATCATCCCTAAAGGAACGCCGGTTGATTACCTGCGGTCGCACGACCGCGCGCGCTTCGCGGCATAGGCATGATACCGCGTTACACACGCCCCGAAATGGCGGCGATCTGGTCGCCGGAGACGCGCTTTCGCATCTGGTTCGAGATCGAGGCGCACGCCGCCGACGCCATGGCCGAACTCGGCATGATTCCGAAAGCGGCGGCGAAAAAAATCTGGGCCAAGGGCAAGGCGGCCAAGTTCGATATCGCGCGGATCGAAGAGATCGAGCGCGAAACCAAGCACGACGTCATCGCCTTCCTCACCCATCTGGCCGAAATCGTCGGGCCCGAGGCGCGGTTCGTGCACCAGGGCATGACCTCCTCGGACGTGCTCGACACCTGCTTCAACGTTCAGCTGGTGCGCGCGGCCGACATGCTCATTGCCGACGTGGAAAAACTCAACGTCGCCATCGAAAACCGCGCCCGTCAGCACAAGTACACGCCGACCATCGGCCGCTCGCACGGCATTCACGCCGAGCCGACGACGTTCGGGCTCAAGCTCGCCGTTGCCTACGCTGAATTCGCGCGGGCAAAAAAGCGGCTGGAGGCGGCGTGCGCGGAAGTCGCGACTTGCGCAATATCCGGCGCCGTCGGCACCTTTGCGCAGGTCGATCCGCGGGTCGAAGCCCATGTGGCAAAGAAGATGGGGCTTTCCGTCGAGCCCATTTCCACCCAGGTCATCCCGCGCGACCGCTATGCCATGTATTTCGCGACGCTGGGCGTCGTCGCCGCCTCGATCGAGCGCGTGGCGACCGAAATACGTCATTTGCAGCGCACCGAAGTTCTGGAGGCGGAGGAGTATTTCTCGCCCGGCCAGAAGGGCTCCTCCGCCATGCCGCACAAGCGCAATCCGGTGCTGTCGGAGAATCTGGCGGGACTATCCCGCATGGTGCGCGCCTATGTGACGCCGGCGCTGGAGAACGTCGCGCTCTGGCACGAACGCGACATCTCGCATTCCTCGGTCGAGCGCATGATCGGCCCGGATTTCAACGGCGACGCTCGACTTCGCTCTGGCGCGCCTCGCCGGCGTGATCGACAAACTGATCGTCTATCCGCAAAACATGCGCAAGAATCTCGACCGGCTCGGCGGCTTGATCCATTCGCAGCGCGTACTCCTTGCGCTTACGCAAAAAAGCGTCGCGCGCGAGGATGCCTACCGGATGGTCCAGCGTAACGCCATGAAGGCGTGGGCCGGCGAGGCCGATTTTTTGACGCTTCTCGAGGCCGACAAGGAGGTGCGCAAGCACTTAAGCGAAGCGGAGCTTAAGCAAAACTTCGATCTCGACTTTCATTTCACCCATGTCGACGAGATTTTCCGCCGGGTGTTCGGACGCGCCTGAAAACGCGGCTTATTTCCGGCTTTCGATCGCCAATCCGCAGATTGCCCGCGTGGGCCACTGCCCTACCGTGGCCGGCCACTGGCCTAGCAACGATACCGGGCCATTGGCCTAGCGGTTTGTTGCCCGGTGTCAGCGGCTCGCCACTCCTATTTGTTTGTTTGCCCGACTCACCGCGACTGACGTAAAAATCAAGCACTTTTTGGGGAGACAATCATGAGCCGACTGGTACGCAAGCCGCAGGCGCCGGATGAGCACATTTCCGATCTTGAGCGCGTACTTCGCTCCGACCTCGATGGAATAGCGATACCGAATACTGATCCGGGCGACACCTATCTCGTCCGCCTGGTGAAATATGTTCCAGGCGAAGTTCTCGCCTTTTTCATGCTGATCAACGCCATCCTCGGACAGGCCATCAAATCAGGCGGCAACGACGCCGCCATGGCGGGTATCCCTGTCGGGATCGTCGCGGTCGGCGCACTGATCGTGGGTTGCGTCGTCTTGACGCCGATGTTCTGCTGGTTTGTTCGGGAGGAAGGCGACGCCTGGATTGTCAACGCCGTCGTCTCGACAATTGCTTTTCCGTTCTGGGCCTATCTGATGGGCGCGGTGGCCTTTGCCAATCACCATGACGGCAATCTGGCGGCAATTCTTGTTCTGACCTTCACCGCCGTCAGCGGCGTGATTTCGCCGCCGATCCGCAAGCTCAAGCTGCGCGAAGAGTCGGCCGCCGCTCCCAAGGAAGGACCGCGTCTCGTCGGCGCTCTAAGCGGCTGATAGCTCCGCCGATCGAGGATCGGCGGGCGTCGCCCAGGCGATTGCAGGCGCCCAATTCCTTGTGCAAGTGTCGCGTCATGGCGGTCCATCCGACCATTCTGGTGTTCAATTCCGGCCTCGGCGGGCTCACTGTCTACCGGGAAATTGCCGCAGCGCGACCCGACGCCGATTTCCTCTATGTCGCCGACGACGCAGCCTTTCCCTATGGCGGGCTCGCCGAGTCCGCACTAGTCGCCCGCGTCACCGCGCTGATAGGTGAATTGATCGGGACCCATCGGCCCGATCTCGCGGTGATCGCCTGCAACACCGCCTCCACTCTCGTGCTGCCGGGGTTGCGGCAGAAATTCCCGGTGCCATTCGTCGGCACCGTGCCGGCGATCAAGCCGGCCTGCGCGGCTTCCGTGACCCGCCGCGTGTCCGTGCTCGGCACCGAGGCAACCGTTGCGCGCGAATACACCCGCGCACTCATTCGCGATTACGCCAAAGATTGCCAGGTCACGTTGGTCGGGTCGCGCCACCTCGCCGCCTATGCGGAGGACGAGCTAGCTGGCGCGCCGGTCAGCGACGGGCAAATAGGCGTCGAGATCGCCCCGTGCTTCCAAGATGACGGTGCGCGCACCGACACTGTCGTACTCGCGTGCACGCATTACCCGTTGCTGCTCGACCGCTTGCAGCAGCTCGCCCCATGGACGGTGGACTTTTTTGATCCGGCGCCGGCCATCGCGCGACGGGTTGTCGACCTTATCGGCCCGGCTCAAGCGGCAGTTGGCGCGGGGAGCGCACGCGCGATTTTCACGTCGGGGCGCGCCCCGCAAGCCGTGCTGGCGCGGTTTGGCATTGGCGCGCCGGCGCACGCAGCTACCGAAGCCGACTAACCCTCGGCCAGTAAAGAAGTCATTCCTGCAAAAAAATGCGGCGCGGCTCGCCTTGTTGCCTCGGTCCCGCAGTACTACGCTTGGTGGCCGGCATTCGGTTTGGGGGACACGCAAATGACCGCCGCTGTCGCGACGCCACAGGCAAAATCCTGGTATCTTAATCGGTGGAACCAGCTCATCCTCGGCCTGATCGCCATGATGGCGATCTCCAGCCCGCAATATGTCTGGACGCTGTTTACCGGCCCGCTCAACCAAAAACTCGGCACCACGCTGGCCGAATTGCAGTGGACGTTTTCGCTGCTCATCATCTTGCAGACCTGGTGCTCGCCGCTGCAGGCCTATCTGGTCGACCGGTTCGGGCCGCGGCTGCTGATCTCGATCGGCGCGCTGATGTCGGGTGGCGGCTGGATGCTGTCGAGCTATGTCGACAACGTCTGGGCGCTCTATTTCACCTACGGCGTGATTTGCGGCTTCGGCACCGGCATCATCTATGTCGGCATCATCGGCTTGATGGTGCGCTGGTTCCCGGACCGGCGCGGACTGGCGACCGGCCTTGCTGCCGCCGGCTATGGCTTTGGCGCGATCTTCACCAGTTTCCCGATCGACAGCATGATCAAAAGCTCGGGTTACGCGCACACGCTTCTGATATGGGGCCTCATCCAGGGCATCATCGGCATCGTCGCCGCGCAATGGTTGCGCGTCCCGCCGGACGGCTGGCTCCCGGCAGGCTATTCGCCGGCAACCGCGTCGACGGCGCAGGCAAAGCGCGACTACACGCCGCGCGAGATGCTGCAAAATCCGATTTTCTGGCTCTTGTTCATCATGATGAGCATGATGTCGACGAGCGGGCTCATGGTCGTCTCGAACGTCGGACCGTTCGCCAACGAATACAAAGTCAGCCAGGCGCTGGTGCTCGGCATGGCGGCGCTGCCGTTGTCGCTAACGCTGTCGCGCTTCACCAACGGCCTGACGCGGCCGTTCTTCGGCTGGGTTTCCGATCATATCGGCCGCGAAGCGACGATGGCGCTCGCCTTCTCGCTCGAATGCGCCGCGATCCTCGTTCTGTTCGCCTTCATCGACCAGCCGGCGCTGTTCGTGGTGCTGACTGGGCTGGTGTTCTTCGGCTGGGGCGAGATTTTTTCGCTGTTCCCGTCGACCTTGACGGATACGTTCGGCCCAAAATTCGCGGCGACCAATTACGGCTTCCTCTATATCGCACAGGGCGTCGGCTCGATCCTCGGCGGGCCCGCCGCCGCTTACCTGCATCAGCGAACGGGAAGCTGGACCGCGGTATTCGTGGTCGTCGCCGTGCTTGACGCCGCGACCGCGCTGCTGGCGATCACGGCGCTGCGCAGCATGCGCCGCAAACACTTCGCCAAAGACTGAAACGCCCTTCCCGCGGGCCGCGAGCTGGTTTGACACAAGGCGGGTTTCTCCCTACATACACCGCGCTACGCGGGCCCAAGGGGACGACCCAGTGGGCCCGCGCGGTGTTTCGCGACCCGCGGTTTTGTTTGGCCGGCGCTTCGGCGCAAAACCTGTCGGTCCGGCCCACTCCTTGAGGAAATGGGCTCGTGACAGAGGAGGGCGCGATCCTCAGCCGTTGCTTACTTAATGAGGACGCGAATGACCAAGCGCCACGAGGCGAAGTACAAGATCGACCGACGGATGGGCCAGAACATCTGGGGCCGGCCGAAGAGTCCTATCAACAAGCGCGAATACGGCCCCGGCCAGCATGGCCAGCGGCGCAAGGGCAAGCTGTCGGATTACGGCGTGCAATTGCGCGCCAAGCAGAAGCTCAAGGGCTACTACGCCAACATGTCGGAGCGGCACTTCCGCGGCCTCTACGACGAGGCGCGGCGATTCAAGGGCGATACCGGCGTCCACATGATCGGCCTCCTGGAACGCCGGCTCGACACGATCATCTATCGCGCCAAGTTCGTGCCGACCGTATTTGCTGCGCGCCAGTTCGTCAGTCACGGCCACGTCAAGGTGAACGGGCGGCGCGTCACCATTCCGAGCTACCGGGTGGACGTCAACGACGAGATCGAAGTGAAGGAAAAGTCGAAACAGCTGGCGCTGGTGCTCGAAGCAACCGGGCTCGCCGAACGCGACGTGCCGGACTATATCGACGTCGACCACACCAAGATGACTGCGAAGCTTGTCCGCGTACCGGCGCTGGGCGAGGTGCCCTACCCGGTGGTGATGGAACCGCACCTGGTGGTCGAATATTACTCGCGCTGACGCGAGTCCCTGACGGGTGCGGTGATGGCGACCGCGAAGGATTTCCGCCACATCGCTCTTTCGCTTCCCGGCGCGACCGACGCCCCTAGTGCGTTGGAGACCGCGTGGCGGCACGCGGTCGCTAAGCGGCGCTGACGTGGTCAGACCGTTGCCGGGGCTTTCGTCACCACACCCTTGTCCTTGAGCAAGGATTGCAGCTCGCCCGACTGGAACATTTCGCGGATGATGTCGCAGCCGCCGACAAGCTCACCTTTGACGAAGAGCTGCGGGATTGTCGGCCAGTTGGAGTAGGACTTGATGCCCTGGCGCAGATCGTCGTTCTCAAGGACGTTGAGCCCCTTATAGGTCACGCCAAGATAGTCGAGGATCTGCACGACCTGGCCGGAGAAGCCGCACATTGGGAACTGCGGCGTGCCCTTCATGAACAGCACGACCTGGTTTCCCTTGACCTCATTGTCGATGAATTGATCGATGGACATCGCGATCATCCTTCACTTAAAGCCGCGGGTAAATCTCCCGCGCCGAATCCATTCTGCTGTCGTCGAATATATGTAGCGCAGATCAGGCGCAAAGGTCATGCGCAGATTTCATGCCTAAATGGCAAAAATTTCGCCATGGCGGCGTTCTCTCCCGCCACTTCTACGGAGAATGCAGTCCCGTGGATAAAGGCGCGGCGAGGACAACGTCCCGATTCAGGCCGAAGCGGCTTCACCGCTCCGGCGTGCCGGTCTGCAGCGCCAGCGCGTGCAGTTTGCCGCCCATTTCGGCCTTGAGTGCGTCATAGACGATCTGGTGCTGCTGAACGCGGGACTTTCCGCGAAACGATTCGGCAATGACAGTCGCCTTGTAATGGTCGCCGTCACCGGCAAGGTCCTGGATCGTCACCTCGGCGTCCGGGATGCGGGCCCGGATAAGCTGCTCAATATCGCTGGCAACCATTGCCATTGTTGCAGACTCTCTGCACTGGAGGCGGCCGCAACCCCGGGCGGCCCAACGCCCGCCGGATCGGCAGCCTGATCTCATACACGCTGCATACCGTCCTAGCCAAGCCTGAAGGCCTTTACGGTCACTGGCGGAAATCGAGCGTCAGGACGGCGCTGCCGTCCGCGCCCGAGGACTGCGCCTTGTCCGAGCGCGGCACGAGGAAGAACGCGGCGAGCCTGCGCGCGCCGTCCTCCAATTCGAGGATTTCATCCTGTGTCGGCAGTTTTCCCGTCAGGTCCAGCGGAATGCCGGAATAGCTCAGCGCCACGTCGGTATGAATTCGTCGTCGCCAATCTCGAACGTAATTGGCCAATGTGACGAGCTACCGCTCGCCGCCCCTCATGTAATCCGGCAGCCAAGCCTCGAAGCGATCGCGCAGCCGCGCCACCGCGACCGGCCGTTCGTTGGCCACCGCCAGGACGTGTCCCCCCGTTGTTCCGATCGTGCGCAACGGCACACCGGCTTCGTGCGCCCGCACCGCAATCCGCTTGGCGTCGTCGACGCCCGCCGTCAGCACGTAGCGGGCCTGATCCTCCCCGAACCAAAACCCATGGGCAGGAACATTTGTCGGGTTTTCCAGCACCGCGCCGATCCCTGAAGCCATCGCCATGTCGGTAAGCGCAACGAGGAGACCGCCATCGGAAATGTCGTGGAGCGCCGTCACCAGACCTTCGCGACCGAGACCGCGGACGAAATCGCCATGACGTTTCTCGGCGGCAAGGTCGACGGGCGGCGGCGCGCCCTCCTCGCGGCCGCAAACCTCACGCAGGTAGAGCGATTGTCCGAGCCAGCCTATCGTTTCTCCAACGAGCAGAATGACCTCGCCCGCGGACTTGAAGCCAAGTGTCATCGATCCGGTGAAGTCGTCGAGCAGGCCGACGCCGCCGATGGTCGGGGTCGGCAGAATCGCCCGGCCGTTCGTCTCGTTGTAAAGAGACACGTTGCCCGACACGACCGGGAAATCGAGCGCGCGGCAGGCCTCGGCGATACCGCGGATGCAGCCCACGAGTTGGCCCATGATCTCGGGACGCTCGGGGTTACCGAAGTTGAGGTTGTCGGTCAGCGCGAGCGGCCGCGCGCCGACGGCGTTGAGATTGCGCCAGGCTTCGGCGACCGCCTGCTTGCCGCCCTCGAAGGGGTCGGCCTCGCAATAGCGCGGCGTAACGTCGGAGGTGAGAGCGAGAGCCTTCGGGCCTTCATTGATTCGCACCACCGCGGCGTCGCCGCCAGGCCGCTGCACCGTGTTACCGAGGATGACGTGATCGTACTGCTGCCAGACCCAGCGCTTGGAACAGAGGTCGGGCGAACCGATGAGCTTTTCCAGCGCCTCGGCGACGCCGATCGGAGCTTCGACCGCAACCGGGTCGATGATCGGATGTTTCGGCGTTTCCACGGATGGCCGATTGTAGAGCGGCGCCTCGTCGCCGAGTTCTTTGATCGGCAAGTCGGCCATGGTCGCGCCGCCGTGCCGGACGATAAAGCGCATGGTCGGCGTAGTCTCGCCGACGACGGCGAAATCGAGCCCCCATTTGCGGAAGATCGCCGCGGCCTCCTTCTCCTTTTCCGGCTTGAGCACCATGAGCATGCGCTCCTGGCTTTCCGACAGCATCATCTCGTAGGCACTCATACCGGTCTCGCGGCACGGCACGCGATCGAGGTCGAGCGTCACGCCGAGATCGCCCTTGGCGCCCATTTCGACCGCCGAGCAGGTGAGCCCGGCCGCGCCCATGTCTTGGATGGCGATGACACAGCCCTTTTCCATGATCTCGAGGCAGGCTTCGAGGAGGAGCTTTTCCGAGAACGGATCGCCGACCTGCACGGTCGGGCGCTTTTCTTCGGCGTCGGCGCCGAACTCGGCCGAGGCCATGGTGGCGCCGTGAATGCCATCGCGGCCGGTTTTTGAGCCGAGATAGACGATGGGCATGCCTACGCCGGTGGCCTTTGCGTAAAATATCTTGTCTTTCTCGGCGATGCCGACCGCCATGGCGTTGACCAGGCAATTGCCGTCGTAGCGGCGGTGGAAGCGCACCTCGCCGCCGACCGTCGGCACGCCGAAGGAATTGCCGTAGCCACCGATGCCTGCGACCACGCCCGAGACGAGGCGGCGGGTCTTCGGATTATCCGGTTCGCCGAATGATAGGGCGTTGAGGCAGGCGATCGGGCGCGCACCCATGGTGAATACGTCGCGTAAAATGCCGCCGACGCCGGTCGCCGCGCCCTGATACGGCTCGATGTAGCTCGGATGGTTGTGGCTCTCCATCTTGAACACGACGGCGAGGCCGCCGCCGATGTCGATGACGCCGGCGTTCTCACCCGGCCCCTGGATCACCCAGGGCGCCTTGGTCGGCAGCGTGCGCAAGTGGATTTTCGAGGACTTATACGAGCAGTGCTCGTTCCACATCGCCGAGAAGATGCCGAGTTCGGTGAATGTCGGCGTGCGTCCGATGAGCTTTTCAATGCGCGCGTATTCGTCCGGCTTGAGGCCGTGTTCGGCGATCAATTCCGGCGTGATGGCGGGCTCGTTGGAAATCACGTTGGCCAAACCTTGCGCGCGACCGCGATTGCTTTTGCTTGTTTCAGCAGCGCCTTGATCGCGTGATCTCTCTCCGCGCTGCCAGACGCGCTAAATTTTTCTTCTTCCGTCACGCCGCTTTCGCCAGATGATCAACCAGCCCGGCGAACAGGCCGCGGCCGTCGGTGCAGCCCATCGAGGCTTCGACGTGATTCTCCGGATGCGGCATCATGCCGAGCACGTTGCCGCGCTCGTTGATGATGCCGGCGATGGCGTTCATGGCGCCGTTGTGGTTCCAGTTCGGATCGACGATGCCGTCGGGCGATGCGTAGCGAAATACCACCCTGCCCTCGCCTTCCAGCCGCGCGATGGTCTCGCCGTCGGCGACGTAATTGCCCTCGCCATGAGCCACCGGAACGCGGATCACCTGGCCCGCATTGTAGCCGCGGGTGAACGGCGTATCCGAGCGCTCGACGCGCAAAAAAACGTCGCGGCAGACGAAACGCAGCTGTCCGTTGCGCATCAGCACGCCCGGCAGCAGCCCGGCCTCGCACACGATCTGAAAGCCGTTGCACACCGCGAGCACGAGGCCGCCCTGCTGCGCAAATGCCCGCACCGCACCCATGATCGGCGCCCGCGCCGCAATGGCGCCGCAGCGCAAATAGTCGCCGTAGGAGAAGCCGCCGGGGATAACGACGAGGTCGGTGCCTGGCGGCAATTCGCTGTCGGTGTGCCAGACCATGGCGGGTTCGCGCCCGCAGATCAGCCGGAGCGCGCGCGCCATGTCGCGCTCGCGATTGATTCCGGGAAAGACCAGCACCGCCGATTTCATCGCACGTCCTGTCCGGCCGCTTTCACCCCGTGAGCTCGATCCGGTAATTCTCGATCACGATATTGGCGAGCAGCTTTTCGGCGGCGCTTTTGAGCGCCGCCTCGGCGCCGGCGCGGTCGGCGCCCTCGATCTCGATCTCGAAAATCTTGCCCTGCCGCACGCTCGCCACCCCGCTCACGCCGAGCGATTTCAAGGCGCCTTCGATGGCCTTGCCCTGCGGGTCCAAAATTCCCGATTTCAGCGTGACGGTGACGCGGGCTTTCATCGCCCATTCAATATGGATGAATCACCGCAACCGCAACTGCACTCGGGCGGCTAATGCACCGGCTCCCGGGCCTGCTCGAACAGCCGGCCATACCCCTCGATGCGCCCGCTTTCGCCCACGAGCCGCATCGCCGCCCAGAAAGCCGCCGTCGCCGAGGACACGACCGGAATGCCGTGACGGGCTTCGAGCGGTTTCGCCACGCCGAGCGTGCGCAAGCCGCCGCAAGAGATCAAAATTCCCTCCGCACCGTCGGCGCATTCGACCGCGCTGTCGGTAAGCGCGATAATGTCGGCTTCGCTCTTCTTGCTCGGCCCGCCGAATTCGAGCAGGTCGAAGCATTCGAGCGCAGGCACCGCGATGCCGGCCGCCGCCAACAGCTCCTTCAGGCGCCGATTGACGACATCGCTATAAGCGGTAGCGACGGCAACGCGCTTGGCGCCGACTTCGCGCAGCCCATCGATGATGGCCTGGCTCATCGTGCTCACCGGCAAGCCGGTCCTCTGCCGCAGTTCCTTGAGCAACGCGTCGTGCGCCTGCGGCCCCCGATAGAAGGTCAGCGAGGTACCGATGACCATGATCGCGTCGACGCCTTGACCGGCGAGATGCTCGGCGGCCGGCAGAATGGCGTTCCAGGCCGGCTCATAGCCCTCGGGCGTGAGCGCCCGCACGCCGACGCCGCGCGGAATGAAGCGCACGCCGGGATACATGATCGGGCCTTCGAACGGCACCTCGTCCTTCGCAAACGGAACGACGAGGCCGATGGTGTGTTGTTTCGCCATTGGAACGCAGCCGGCGGAGTCTTGCGGCCCGCGCTCAGCCCTTGACCAGGACCGGCCCGGTACCCTGCGGCCGTTCGCCTTCGCTCATAATGCCGAGTTGCTTGGCGACTTCGGTATAGGCTTCGAGCAGGCCGCCGAGATCGCGCCGGAAGCGGTCCTTGTCGAGCTTCTCGTTCGACTTGATGTCCCAGAGCCGGCACGAATCCGGAGAAATCTCATCGGCGACCACGATGCGCATGAGATCGTTCTCCCATAGCCGGCCGGTCTCCATCTTGAAATCGACCAGCCGGATGCCGACTCCGAGGAAAAGCCCGGAGAGGAAATCGTTGACGCGGATAGCGAGCGACATGATGTCGTCGATCTCCTGCGGCGTCGCCCAGCCGAAGGCGGTAATGTGTTCCTCCGACACCATGGGGTCGTTGAGCTGGTCGTTCTTGTAGTAGAACTCGATGATCGAGCGCGGCAGCTGCGTGCCCTCCTCGATGCCGAGCCGTTGCGACAGCGAGCCGGCGGAAACATTGCGCACGCAGACTTCGAGCGGAATGATCTCCACCTCGCGAATAAGCTGCTCGCGCATGTTGAGGCGGCGGATGAAGTGGGTGGGAACTCCGATATCGTTCAAGTGCTGGAACACGTATTCGGAGATGCGATTGTTGAGGACGCCTTTGCCCTCGATCACCTGATGCTTTTTGGCATTGAAGGCGGTCGCATCGTCCTTAAAGTGCTGAATTAGGGTTCCCGGCTCGGGTCCCTCATAAAGGACCTTCGCCTTGCCTTCATAGATGCGGCGACGGCGGCTCATCGGAGTGTACCGTTGCTTGGTGAAATCCATTGGGTGTGCCGTGGCTCCAATTTCGCGTTCGAGATCCGCGGCGGTGGAAGTAAGCGGCTCGAACTCATCGCAGCGATCCCTCCGCGATTCAAGGCTAGCCGATGGTGACGCGGAGTACAATCGACATAGAGCCGCGCGCCGCCTCCCGCAACGGCGACGTTCGCTGCGATCCCGGTTGCCTTGACGGCCTACCATCGATATGCAAGGCGGCAGATGATTTGCGTCACTCCAAGCCATACCGGGGCGAAGGCATGACCACGTTCGACCGGCGCGAAGAAGCCTTCGAGCAGCAATTCGCGCACGACGAGGAACTCCGCTTCAAGGCCACCGCGCGCCGCAACAAGCTACTCGGATTGTGGGCAGCGGAAAAGCTCGGGCTCAAAGGCGCCGAAGCCGACAGCTACGCGCTGTCGGTGGTGATGTCGGCTTTTGAAGAATCCGGCGAAAACGACGCGATGCGCAAGATCCGCAAGGATTTCGACGCCAAGGGCGTCGACCAGTCCGACCACCAGATCAGCCGCCACATCACCGAGTTGATGGCGCAGGCGATCGAGGCCATCAAAGCCGGCAAATAACACGGCGGGAACACACACCGATTATTTCAGAGAGCGAGCTTCCTCATGGCCATCGCCGCTTTCACTCTCGCCAGACGGCTGCGCGCCGGCGAAACCGTATTCAGCGGCTGGTGCGGCCTGCCCTATCCGATCGTCGCCGAAACACTGGCGCGCGACGGCTTTCCCGCGGTGACGATCGAAAGTCAGCACGGCCTCTGGGATGTCGCCGGCATCCTGGCCGGCGTTGCGGCGGTTCGCCAGGGCGGCGGCGCCCCGATCGTGCGCGTACCGCTTGGCGATTTCGCTTTGGTCAGCCGCGCGCTCGACTTCGGCGCCGAAGGCATTATCGCGCCGATGATCAATACGCCGGCAGACGCCCGCGCCTTCGCCGCCGCGGCGAAATTTCCGCCGGTCGGAGAACGCAGCTGGGGTCCGCACCGCGCGATGACGCTCGGCGGCGTGCCGGACATGGCGACGTATCTGCGCGAAGCCAACGATCACGTGATCACGCTCGCTATGATCGAAACACGCACCGCCCTGCAGAATTTCGACGCGATCATCGCCACGCCGGGCATAGACGGTTTCTTCCTCGGACCGTCGGATCTCTCGATCGCCCTGTCGGACGGCAAAAACGTCGACCCGCTGTCGAAAGAAGTCGATCGTGAACTCGAGCGCATGATTGGCGGCGCGCAAAAGGCGCAGAAGATTCCGGGCGCCTATTGCCATTCGGCGGAGCGCGCGGCGGCACTCGCCAAGCGCGGCGTAAAATTCCTCGCCGTTTCCAGCGATCTCGGCATGTTGCGGGCCGGCGCAGCGGCGGCGCTGAAGGTACTCAAGGACTGAGCTTGGCCGCGATAATCTGCTCGAATCGATCGAGCACTTGCGCAAGCCCGGTCTCGATATCGGCGGCATTGACGTCCACAACACTATAATTGCGCTGCATGAGCCACACGCGCTTGGCCGCGCGCGCCCTGGCGGCCGTTCCGCTTTCATCGGCCGGTATCAGATCGACGACGAGGCGGAGCGGGAACGAGACGAAATCGCAGATATGCTGGCCGACCGGGGTCTGGCGCTTGAAGCCGTTTCCGGCAAAGCGGCGGTCATTGGTTAGCGCCTGCCAGAGTATGCGCTCGGCGTCGGTCGGATTGCGGCGCAAAAGCCGCGCCAGCCCGCGCACCGGTCCGCGCTCCTTTGGTACGCGGCCGCCGCCGTGCTCGGCGATAAGCGTGCGCAGCATCTCGGCCTCTTCGCCGTCGAGCACGCCGCCGCGTGCCGGTCCTTTGCGCCCTTCCGCGATCGCCATGATCACGCCGTGCAAGGTCTGGATATCCTGCTGCGTCGGTCCCATGCGCGTAACGATATTGCGCAGGTTGATCTGCATGGTGGCGCGCTTGTCCGGCGGGCGAAAAAACTCGACCTTTTCCAGTTCGCGTTCGAGCGAGGCAAAGAAAGCGAGCAACTGCTCTTTGCCCGCAGGCGCGGATTTTTGCGGCATGCCGAACGGCAGCTTCGTCCCGCTCGCCAGCTTGAACCATTCGTAGGCGACGATCACAACCGCCTGCGCCAGATTGAGCGAGGCAAAGGCCGGATTGACCGGCAGGGTGACAATGCGGTCAGCGAGCGCGACCTCGTCGTTCTCCAGCCCGTTGCGCTCGCGGCCGAACAGGACGGCGACGGTTTCGCCAGCTTCGATGCGCGGCGCCATTTCGGCGGCCGCCTCCGCCGCCCCGACAACGGGTTTGGCCTGGTCGTGAGCACGCGCGGTCGTGGCCAATACGAAGTTACAGTCGGCGATAGCGGCTTCGAGAGTGTCGAACAGCGCGGCGTTTTCGAGGATCCGGTCGGCGCCCGCCGCCATCACGCGCGCCCTGTCGTTGGGCCAGCCCTGCCGCGGCTTGACCAGACGCAGCCGCGACAGGCCGAAATTCGCCATGGCGCGCGCGGCGGCGCCGATGTTCTCGCCGAGCTGTGGCTCGACCAACACCACAGCCGGCCCTGCTCCCGCGGCCCAATCCTTGCTTTTGTCGGTTCCTGCGCCGGGCATCGTTCCTCCGCGAACGGTATAACGAACGGACGGACAAAAGGGCAGCGAACTCGCTTGCAATGTCGGCTTTGACCGCTGCCCCGCGGATGCTATAGCCACGGCCGCCGTGCGGCGGGACCGCCTTCTTCAATCGCACGCCGTCCCCGCCGCTCTTCATTGATCAATCCGCGCTCCCAAAGGTCGAAACACCATGGCAAAAATCAAAGTGGCCAACCCGGTCGTCGAGATGGACGGCGACGAGATGACTCGGATCATCTGGCAGCTGATCAAGGACAAGCTGATCTATCCGTACCTCGACATCAACCTGATGTATTTCGACCTCGGCATGGAGAAACGCGACGAGACGCGCGACCGGATCACCATCGATGCCGCGGAGGCGACCAAGAAGGTCGGCGTCGCAGTCAAATGCGCCACCATCACGCCGGACGAGGCACGGGTGAAGGAATTCAATCTGCACGAAATGTACCGCTCGCCGAACGGCACCATCCGCAACATTCTAGGCGGGGTCATCTTCCGCGAACCGATCATCTGCAAGAACGTGCCGCGGCTTGTTCCCGGCTGGACGCGGCCGATCATCATCGGCCGCCACGCCTACGGCGACCAATATCGCGCCACCGATTTCAAGGTGCCCGGCAAGGGCAAGCTCTATCTGACCTTCATTGGCGATGACGGCCAGAAAATCGAGCGGGAGGTATTTCAGTTCCCCGGCAGCGGCGTTGCCATGTCGATGTACAACCTCGACGCTTCGATCCGCGATTTCGCCCGCGCCTCGATGAACTTCGCGCTCAACCGCGGCTATCCGCTCTATCTGTCGACGAAAAACACGATCGTCAAAGTCTATGATGGGCGGTTCAAGGACATTTTCCAGGAAATCTTCGACAGCGAATTCAAGGACAAATTCGCGGAGAAGAAGTTGACCTACGAGCACCGGCTGATCGACGACATGGTGGCGGCGGCGCTCAAATGGTCGGGCGGCTACGTGTGGGCGTGCAAGAATTACGACGGCGACGTGCAGTCGGACACGGTGGCGCAAGGCTACGGCTCGCTTGGCCTCATGACCTCGGTGCTGACCACGCCGGATGGCAAGGTGGTCGAGGCCGAGGCTGCGCACGGCACCGTGACGCGCCACTACCGCGAACACCAGAAGGGCCGCGAGACCTCGACCAACTCGATCGCCTCGATCTACGCCTGGACGCGCGGCCTTGCGCACCGCGCCAAGCTCGACAACAATGCCGCGCTGAAAAAATTCGCCGACACGCTGGAAAAGGTCACCGTCGACACAGTCGAAGCGGGCTACATGACCAAGGACCTTGCGCTGCTCATCGGACCCGATCAGAAGTGGCTCACCACCACCGGCTTCCTCGACAAGGTCGATGAGAATTTGCGGAGCGCGATGGCTTAAGCGCTGTTCTAAGCAAGTCTTTGACAGGAGGATACCAATGACCAGGACTCACTACCTATCGGGGGTGGTCGTCGCGGCAATCGGGCTTTGCGCCAGCCATGCCAGCGCGCAAGTACCGGCGGCGGTGACCGCACCCGGCGAGAAAACAGTCGCGACTTTCCAGGGCGTCGGCGCGCAGGTCTACGAGTGCAAAGCCGGCAGCGACGGCAAGCTTTCGTGGTCGTTCCGCGAGCCGATTGCGGCGCTCATAGACAAGGGCAAGACGGTCGGACGCCATTACGCCGGCCCGACCTGGGAAGACGTCGACGGCAGCAAGATCGTCGCCAAGGCTTCGGGCAATGCTCCCGGCGCCACCTCCAACGACATCGCGTGGCTCAAACTTGACGTCGTCAAACATCAGGGGCGCGGGATACTCTCCCAGGTGACCACCGTGCAGCGGCTCGACACCCGCGGCGGCGCGTTGAGCGGCAGCTGCGACAAGGCCGGCGACTTCAAGAGCGTTGCCTACTCGGCCACTTACGTCTTCCTGCGCAAGGGTAAGTGAGGCAGTCAGGTAGACCCGGCCGCGATCCGGCCGGTTGGCAATTGCCGCGCCGGAGCCTATCTGAATGCCATGGCCGTATCACGCACCAAGCTAGGCCCTCTGGCGACGATCGCGCTCGTTGCCGTGCCGTTGTTCGCGATTCTCGCCGCCGCCGGCTGGTTCGCCGCAGGCGCCTGGGTTTCGCTCAAAGGAGCGCCGGTGCCGGCAACCGGCTACTTCGCCATGGCGCTCGGCATCGTCTTCTCGCTCGTCGTCGGCTGCGGGCTGATGGCGCTCCTGTTCTATTCCAACCGCCACGGTTATGACGAGCCCTTCCGGCCCCAGGACGACCATTCCGAATAATTTACGATCGCGCGGCGGACTGCCGGCTGCCGCCCGTGTTGCTTGCAGCCGCCCTGTTATTTAGGCTTTGCCGAACCGTTCGCGTCCGACGCCAATCAATCGAGGAAACGATGACACGCACCATCCGACTGCAAAGCGACAGCAATGCCCACGACCGCCCCTGGCGGGTCGCGGTCGAGCAAGGCTTTTTTGCCGACGAAGGATTGAAGGTCGAATATTTCGAGGACAATCCACAAGGCGCAGCCGGGCGCGTGCAGGATTTTTCCCAGCGCTGGAAAGAATCGCAGCTGCAGAAGGGGGCGCTGGAGGTCTATCCGGTGTGCGAATGGGGCGCGATCGAGCGCGTGCAAGCGCTCGGCGGCGGCAAGATCATCGGCCTCGACACCACGGTACGCACCGGCGCGCTCATGGTGAGGAAGAAATCCACAATCAACTCGGTCGCCGAATTGCGCAACGTGCCGATCGCGGTCACTTGGCACGCCGGCACGTTCTATGCGGCGATCGAGGTTTTGGAGGCCGCCGGCGTGCCGTTCGAGGAGATCAAGCTTGTTCACGCCAATGACCGGCTCGAAGCGCTTCTTAACGGCACCACCGAAGCGGCCGCGTTGATGGAACCGCTGGTGAGCCGCGCCCACAAGGCGGGCGCGCGCCAGATCGCCGATTTGCGCTGGCGCGGCGGCATCGTCGCCGGCGACGACGTCGACGCGGAAACGGCGGAAAAGCTGCGGCGCGCGCTCAACCGCGCGATCGCCTGGCTGCGCGAGAGCGACGAACGCTCGCGCGACCAGGTGCTGCGCGACCTGCCGCCAGACCAGCGCCAGGGCGGACTGATGCCCGAACTCGTCGGCGTCGATGCCTACCGGCCTGAAGAATTTAAGGAAAAGGTGGATTGGATGATGGACCGCGGCTTCCTCACCGCGGCCCCCGAATACAGCGAGGTCGTGCGCAGCAAGTAAAGGGACGAAAGGCGAACAGAAGCAGGCGACCGGCGCCTTTGGCCGTTCCCCGCATACCTTTCGCCGAAAATTAAACGGCCCCCGGCGGGGAAGCGCCGGGGGCCAAATCCTGCGGGGGAAAGCTGAAGATGGTGACGAAGCCTTTCCTGCGGAGGACAACCGGTAGTTAAGCACATAATTGCGGCAGTAATAGCGCCCGCACTGGCGCCGCAGAAATTTGGTAAATTTTCTCTAGACGCGTAAACGCGCGCATAAATTTTAAATAAACATCTTTGGCCTGCTTGGCCGATCACAAAGATTCGTCCGGCGGCGCGTTGCGTTGCGCCCGCGGCGGCTGCAAAAGGGATGCGTGAAGAGTAAGCGGGCGCTGCCGGGGCGGCGCGCACAGTCGAGCCGGATGGCGGCTCGTCCTCTTAACGAACGGCGCTTCGAGTGCACTCACACTTGAACCTTTCAATTATGCGGCGCGAATTGCGCGGCATCGGCGTCGCGTTGCTGTTGATTGTCGCGACGACCGTGGCCGCCGTGTTGCTGCGGCACTATGTCGGCATCCTGCGCGGGTCGGTGCTCTATCTCGTCCCGGTGATGCTGCTCGGCTACAATTACGGCGTCGTTCCAGCGCTGATCACCGCGGTCGCCGGCGTGGTGCTGTCCGGCTATCTGTTCTTCGCGCAGCTCTACAGCTTCCGGGTTGCCTCGCCGCAGGAAGCGCTCAATCTTTTCCTGTTCATGGTCGTCGCGGTGGTGGTTTCGCACCTCTCCAGCCAAGCCAAGAAACACATCACGATCGCGCGCAAGCGCGAGCGGGAAATGAGCGATCTCTACACCTTCTCGCGCCGGCTCGCCGCCGCGCAAAGCGCCGCCGAAATTTTCACCGCCATCCAGAATCATCTGGCCAATCTGGTCCAGCGCAAGGTGGTGCTGCTCGGCGCTCTCGAGGCCGGCAATGCCGGCGAGGTGCCCGACCGCGTGCGCGCGCAAGTCGGGCGGGTCGAAAAGGACCAGGAGGCCGGGCGCACGGTCGACGACGGCAGCGGCAATGTCTGGCTCATCCGCCGGGTATCGCCGAAAACGCCCGATTTCGGCAGCATCGCGGTCGATCTCGGCAGCGTTTCCGGCGAAGCGCTCGCCGATATGCGCCACCGCATCGACGAGGCGCTCGCCGACGCGGTCGCCACGCTGGAGCGGCTCGACGTGGCGCGCGCGCTCAACGAAGCGAAAATGCGCTCGGAGACCGAGCTGCTGCGCGAGGCGCTGATCGGCTCGGTATCGCACGAATTGCGTACGCCGCTGTCGTCCATCCTCGGCGCCGCGACCGTGCTCGCCAACGCGCCGGCGCTCGCCGCCGACCGGCGCTTGCTGGCGCTTGCCGGCGTCGTGCGCGACGAAGCCGAGCGGCTCAATAGCAACATCCAGAACCTGCTCGACGCCACGACCATCAGCCGCCAGCAGGTGCGGCCGAAACCGCAATGGGTCGAGCCGGTCGATATCGTCAACGCCGCGCTCGAGCACCGGCGGCGGCGGCTTGCCGGTCATCCGGTCACGCTCGACCTCGATTCCAATCTGCCGATTGTGCGCGCCGACCCGGCGCAAGTGGAGCAGGCGCTCGTGCAAATTCTCGACAATGCCGCCAAATATTCCGCCGAAGGCGCGCCCATTGGCGTCGCCGCCCACCGCAACAGGCAGACCGTGATGCTCTCGGTGCACGATTGCGGGGCCGGCCTGACCGGCGAAGAGAAGGGCCAGGTCGGCGAGCGCTTCTTCCGCGGCCCTCGCCATGCCGCCATCACCTCGGGCTCGGGCCTGGGATTGTGGATCGCCAACGCCTTCATCACCGCTAACGGCGGCACCGTCGAAGTGGAAAGCAAAGGCGCCGGCTGCGGCACGACGGTGTCGATCCGCTTACCGGTTTCGCCCGAACCCAAATCGATCGAACCACCGTCGGTTGAACCGATGTCGGACGAGCCCATATGGGGGGAGCCGATATCAACGGGCGAGCCGGCGCCATCGGAGGCAAGCGTCGATGAATGAAAACCTGCCGTCCGTTCTCGTCGTCGACGACGAGGTTCAGATCCGCCGCTTCCTGCGCACCGGCTTCGAACTTGACGGCTTCACGGTGGCCGAGGCCGAGACCGGCACCGAAGCGTTGCGCGCGGCGACGCTGCAGCCGTCCGAGTTGGTGATTCTCGATCTCGGCCTGCCCGACATGGACGGATCCGAAGTGTTGGAACGGCTGCGCGCCTGGTCCTGCGTGCCGCTGATCGTGCTCTCGGTGCGCGCCACCGAAGCCGAAAAAGTGCGGCTTCTCGAACTCGGCGCCGACGATTACATGGTCAAGCCGTTCGGCATGGCCGAGCTGCTCGCGCGCGCGCACTCGGCAATGCGGCGGCAGCTGCGCACCGCGCGCGGCGAGCCGGTGGTCAAGTTCGGGCCGCTCGCCATCGATTTTACGGCGCGCGCGGTGTTCGTCAACGATGCGCGCCTGACGCTCACGCCGAAGGAATATCGGTTGTTGCAGACATTGGCGCAGCACTCGGGCAATGTCGTGACCCACCAGTTCCTGCTGCGCGAAGTGTGGGGCGACGAGCACGTCGACGATACCCATTATCTGCGCATCTTCGTGCGCAAGCTGCGCCGCAAGATCGAGGCCGACCCGACGCAGCCGCACATCCTGCTTACCGAACTCGGGGTCGGCTATCGCCTGGTCTCCGCCGATCAGCCGCCTGCCGCCTCCGCCGTCACGGCCGTCGTTGAGCCTCCCCAAACCTCTCGGCTTGCCACGCCCTGAGCGCTCGCCCGGCTGCAGGCCATTGCCGCAAACGCGGCAAAGGGATCATTTGTACTGACGTCTATCTTATTGACAGATAATGATTTTTTGAGTGCGCGCCAGTAAAAAAGGCGGCAACGCGGCATTTTTAAGGCGCAAATCAACGTGATCTGAACTTTTTTCTTTTAAACCAGTTGCCATTCTACGGCGACTAATGGGGGAGCGGGCACACCCGCCGCACTCGAAACGACAATAACGATCTTCGACCTCAAACAGAGACTTCAGGAATGACAGCCATGATCGCCTTTCTTGGAAACCGCTTTGCCCGCGGCACCGCCTGCGCGCTCGTCGCCGCTACGGCCAGCCTCGCCGCTTCCGCCACTTCGAACGCGGCGGCGCCGCGCTACGACGGCGTCTGGAGCGTATCGATCGTTACGGAAAAGGGCGATTGCGACCGCGGCTACCGTTATCCGGTCCGCATTGCCCACGGCGTACTGGAAAACGCCGGCGGCAATCCCTTCACCATCAGCGGCAAGGTAGCGCCGACCGGCGCGATCGTCGTGACCGTCAGCGCCGGCTAGAAGAGCGCCACCGGCAAAGGGCGGCTTGCCGGCAATGTCGGCGAAGGCCAATGGAGCGGCGGCGCCTGCTCGGGCAGTGGACCGCCGAGCGGCGCAGTTCGTAATCAACTCCTTCTCCTGCTTGCGGGAGAAGATCGGGATGACGGGCGTTTCCGCCGTGTTTAAAATCGCGGAAAGGCCCCCTCACCCTCGCTTCGCCTAGCCGATGCATTGCATCGGCGTCCTTAGCAACTGAGAAAGGACGGCGTTCGAAAAGAACGGGTTCCAAAGTCGCCTCCGCGCACCGCGGGGAGAGCTGAATATTTACCCCTCCGCGGCGTCGTCGTCATCGCCGCCCTCGCCTTCCTCGCCGGCGAGAATTCTTCTCCGCGATCAGGCCGGCGTTCTGCCGGACCGCCGCTTCGATTTTGCCGGCGATATCGGGATTGGCCTTGAGAAAGGCCTTGGCGTTCTCGCGGCCCTGGCCGATGCGCTGGCTGTCGTAGGAGAACCAGGCGCCGGATTTTTCCACCACGCCGGCCTTGACGCCGAGATCGATCAATTCGCCGGTCTTGGAAACGCCTTCGCCGTACATGATGTCGAACTCGACCTGCTTGAACGGCGGCGCCAGCTTGTTCTTGACCACCTTCACGCGGGTCTGATTGCCGACCACCTCGTCGCGCTCCTTGATGGCGCCGATCCGGCGGATGTCGAGCCGCACCGAGGCGTAGAATTTGAGCGCATGGCCGCCGGTCGTGGTCTCCGGCGAGCCGTACATGACGCCGATCTTCATGCGGATCTGGTTGATGAAGATCACCATCGTGTTGGAGCGGTTGATCGAGGCGGTGAGCTTGCGCAAGCGCCTGGCTCATCAGCCGCGCCTGCAGCCCGGGCTGGCTGTCGCCCATCTCGCCTTCGAGCTCGGCGCGCGGCACCAAAGCGGCGACCGAATCGATGACCAGCACGTCGACCGCGCCGGAGCGAACGAGCGTGTCGGCGATTTCCAGCGCCTGCTCGCCGGCGTCGGGCTGCGAGATCAAAAGATCGTCGACATTGACGCCGAGTTTTCGGGCGTAGATCGGGTCGAGCGCGTGTTCGGCGTCGATGAAGGCGCAGATGCCGCCCTTCTTCTGCGCCTCGGCGAGGCAATGCAGCGCGAGCGTGGTTTTGCCCGAGGATTCGGGCCCGTAGATCTCGACCACGCGGCCGCGCGGCAGGCCGCCGACGCCGAGCGCGATATCGAGCCCGAGCGAGCCGGTGGACACGACGTCGATGTCCATCGACTTGTCGTTCTTGCCGAGCCGCATGATCGAGCCCTTGCCGAAATTGCGCTCGATCTGCGAGAGCGCGGCATCAAGGGCCTTCGATTTGTCCATGGACGATCCTTCGACGAGACGAAGCGCTGCACTCATTGGTCGTGCTCCTTATGGCCGGGATTCGGCAGCCCCACAACGGACCCCGCCGGTCCCTTGCTTGCCCATTCCTTGGCAATGGCGAAGGCAGGCAATGTACACGATTTGTTCTTGGTTGGCAATGGGGATATTAGACTTTACGTACCCATCGCGATATTGTACCCCTAATCCGGGAACCTAATTCGGACTGCAACCGGCCGTGCGGCCCATACAGTCTTTCCCGCGTCCCGCTGGAAGGAGACAAATTAGTGCGCCTGGTTTTTATGGATGAGGCGGGGCTTTCTAATCCCCAACAGGAACCCTTTGTCGTGGTCGTTGGCGCGCTTGTGCGAAATCCGGTGCAACGCGGACGCCGATTCCAGCGCAAGGCGGACAGCAATCCGGTCATTGCGGACAGCAGGTGATGGCGGCGTAGAGCACGCTCCAGTCGACAGTCGAATCGACTGATCGGTCTCCTGGCAACCAGGGAGTAG
>CAWFDQ010000010.1:0-73961 GCA_963814625.1 uncultured Alphaproteobacteria bacterium | reverse complement strand
TTTTGCGCCGATGTAGCCGGTGACGATCGGCGCGATCAGCCCGCAAAGATTGCCGCTGAGGATGGTCAGGCTGATCGCCTTGCCGACGTCGCGGGCGCGATGCACAAGGTCGGTCACCAGCGACGAGATTAAGCGAGATCGCCGCGTTGATGCCGGTCAGCGACAGGCAAACAATGTCAGGATCAGTGTCGTATCGTTGGTGAACGGCACGAACACGACACCGCCGCAAGCAGCACGCAGAACATCACCATGACGCGGCGGTGACCGGCGAGGAGCGTGTCGCGCTGCAACAGCCGGTCGCTGATGAGACCGATGACGATGCTCGCCGGCACCGCAATCGCCCACGGGATCGCGGTATAGATCCCGGTCTTCATGATGGTGAGGTGCTTGGTCTCCTGCAGATAGCTCGGCAGCCAGAACAGCAGCAGATACAGCGTATAGATGCCCGAGGCCTGCGCGATCATCGCGCCCCATTCGACGGCGATTTGAGAAGATCGAGCAGCACCGCCGGGCTCCCGTGCAACGCCGATCTCGTCGGGCGACCCGGCGGAGCGCTCGCTGAGAATCTTCTGCGTTCGGCGTCGGACAGCCAGCTGCACCTTTTCCGGCCGGTCGAACCAGATCAGGTTGCAGACGAGCCAGACCAAGCCGAGCGCGCCGAGCGCGAGGAAAGCCGCGCGCCAACCCCAGCCGCTGGTGATCGCAGGCCACGACGAGGGCGCCGATGGCGGGACCGACGAAGCTGCCGGCGCTCCAGAACACGTTGGCGATGCCGCGCTCCTTCGCCGGCATCCATTCGCGCACGATGCGGCCGCAGGAAGGGATCGAGGTCGCTTCGCCCGCTCCCATGACGAGGCGGGTAATGATCAGCGTCGGCAAAGCTCCACACGCCTGCGGTCGCCGCCATGGCCAGCGACCACAACGCGATGCCGACGCGAATTGATGCTCCGCGCGCGTGAAGCGATCGAGCATGATGCCGATCGGCAGAAGGAAAATGACGTAAGTCCACAGAAACGACGAGAACAGATAGCCCATCTGCACCGGTGAGAGCTTGAACTCGGTGCGCACCGCCTGCGCCACGACGCCAAGCGCCGAGCGATCCATGTAGTTGATCGTGACCAGCGCCAGAGTCAGCACATAGATCCAACCGCGCCGGAAATGCGTGGCCGGCAGCCCTTGCGTTTGCATGCTCATCATCTCCCCCTTTCGACTTGGCCCGGGCTTTGACAGCCCTGGGCTTATCGCGGCCGATTGTTCAAGACTGCGAGAGCAGCCACGATCCGGCTCGCCGTTCTAGCCTTTCGGTGCGCCTTCTGTCGTCGGAGCACCCATCGCCGGACCGCGCGGATCGTTCTTGTTCGACATACATCTGTCGATGAAGCGTTTGCGCTCTTTACCAACGAGCTTCGGACCCCCGCCGTTAGGATGGTCGGCACCGAACTTGCACGTGTCCATCTTCTGTTTCGCCGTGATGGCGAACGCCGGCGCATTCGGCGGCATTATGAGGCAAAGGGCGGACAAGATATTCCGGCTACGAGAACGTATCGATGCATTCGGACCTCCTCACTGACAGAGAGTGATAGTCTAGCATTTTGCGGCTTTGCTACGGAACGGGCGGCCAACTGCGTCCCGTACGCCGATTCCGGCAGGGAACTTCCGGGAGACAGCGACAGGCCAGCGTGTGACGGGTTATGACACGATTCCCGAACGGAACCAGCAGGTCGCTTCCCATGTCCTCCACCGAGCGCGTAAGCCCCGTCGTCGCCCGCATTAGACCGGGCCTCGACGGAACGGCCGAGCTTGTCGTTGCGCCCGAGCACACCGCGCCATTCGTCGGCTCGGGCCGGATCGCGGTGCTGGCGACGCCGGTCATGATCAACGTGATCGAAGCGGCGGCGCTGGCGGCCATTGAGCATCTTCTGCCCGCCGGCCATCAGAGCCTCGGCATTCACCTCGACGTAAGCCACGTGGCAGCAACGCCGGTCGGGCTGCGCGTCACCGCGAGAGCGGAGGTTTTGCGGGTCGAGGGCCGCACCGTCACGTTCCGCGTGGAAGCCCGCGACGAGTACGAGCGGATCGGCGGCGGCACCCACCAGCGCGTGATCGTCAGCGTGGCGCGCTTCGACGAACGCGTGCAGCGCAAGCTTGGCCGCGGCGACAGTTGACGTCGTCGCAGCAGTTGGACGCGGTTCGGTCGTCTACGTCATCCGCCGTGATCGGCCGAAAAACCAGCCCAGCACGAAAAGGACGACGGCCGCCACTGCGGCAGCAATGGCATGAGTGTGGTGAATATGCGATGAGCCCGCACTGTAACCCGGCATGAATGTCGGCAGCGAACCCGCCGGCATCGTGTAATACATCACCGCGAGGACGATGCAGATAATGGCTAGCAGATAAGCGAGCATTCGCATTGGACGATCTCCCCCGGTCCCATAACGCGCGAAACGGTTGTCGGCGATGGGCTAGTGGTCTGATTTATTCGGACGATTCCCAAATGGTCCGAAGCAGTTCAAGCTCTCATCATGAGAGCAGGAATTGTCGTGAACGTTACCCGAGCGGATCGCCATCGGCTTAAGGCGATCATCTCGGATCGCAGCGCGCTGCAAAAGCACGTGTGGCGGGCCAATATCGTCCTCGCGACAGCCGACGGCTGCGGCACCGCTGAGATCATGCGCCGATCGGGCAAATCGAAGCCCGTGGTGTGGCGATGGCAGGCGCGGTTCATGGCGGAGGGCGTTGCAGGGCTCACGCGCGACAAGACGCGCAAGCCCGGCAAACAGCCACTTTCGACAACCACTGTGCAGAGGGTGGTTGAGCTGACGCTGGGGCCGCCGCCGGGAGAAGCGACCCACTGGACCGGCCGGATGCTGGCGAAGGCGGCGGGAGTGAGCCTGCGTTCGGTGCAACGTATCCTTGAAGCCCACCAACTCGCGCCGCATCGCATCAGCACGTTCAAGCTGTCGACGGACCCGAAATTTGTCGAGAAGTTCACGGATGTCGTCGGCCTCTACGTCGATCCTCCCGCTCATGCGGTGGTTCTCTCGGTCGACGAGAAAAGATCCCAAATCCAGGCGCTCGACCGTACCCAGCCGGGGCTGCCGATGAAGCCGGGCCGTGCCGGGACGATGACGTACGACTACAAACGTCACGGTACCACCACGCTGTTCGCAGCCCTCAACATCCTCGATGGCACTGTCATTGGCCGCAACATGCAGCGCCATCGCCACCAAGAGTTCATCCGCTTCCTCAATACGATCGAGGCGCAGGTCCCCGTGGAAAAGTCGATCCACGCCGTCGTCGACAACTATGCGACCCACAAGCATCCAAAGGTGCGCCAATGGCTGGCGCGGCATCCCCGCTGGATGTTCCACTTCACCCCGACCTCAGCATCCTGGCTCAATGCCGTCGAAGGATTCTTCGCCAAACTCACGCGCCAGCGCCTGCGGCGCGGCGTGTTCAGATCAGTCGTTGACCTCCAACTCGCCATCAATCGCTTCGTCGCCGATACAAATGCAGATCCCAAGCCCTTCGCATGGACCGCCGATCCAAAGCGCGTGCTCGCCGCTGTCAAACGCGGGAAGCAAACGTTAGAGTCAGACCACTAGCACGAGCCCGTCGCTTTGGCGAGATGCAACGATGAGGTGAACGCGATCGCATGCATGCCTTGCACACCCGCGTGTCTCCGCTTGTTTTTGCCGCCGGCAGCGGTGATGATCGTGTCCAATAAAACGATACCCCGGGAGGACAATCATGATTGCGACCACTGCGCAACGACTCACGACCGCTGCCGCGCTTGCATTCCTCGCTGCCGGGCCGGCGTCTTTGGCGCCCGCGCACGCGCAGTCGCTTGACGATCTTTATGCCAAGGCCAAGAGCGAAGGTGCGTTTGCGTTCTACGTGGGCGGACCGACCGCGCCTTGGGAGGCAAGAACGAAGGCGTTCGCGGAGAAATATCCTGGAATAAAGATTTCAATCGGCGGTGGCTTTTCAAACATCCTCGACCAGAAGATCGATCAGCAAATCGCGGCAAAGAAGCTCGAGGTAGATGCCGCTATATTACAGACCATCGCCGACTACGTTCGCTGGAAGCATGAGGGCAGGCTGATGACGTTCAAGCCACCCGGCTTCGATAAAATGGATGCGGCTTTCAAGGATCCGGATGGCACCTTTTGGGCCACCATGATCAACGTGGTGCCTTATATGTACAACACCGAAAAGGTAACCGCCGCTGACGTGCCGAACTCGGCGTTGGATTTCCTAAAACCGCAGTTTCACGGCAAGGTCGTCACCGCCTATCCGGCCGACGACGACGTGACGCTGTGGGTATTTTACCACATCGTGCAAAAGTACGGCTGGGGCTACATGGACAAGTACATGGCGGCTAAACCGAATTTCATCCAGGGCCATCTCGGCGAACAGCGCAGCATCGGCTCCGGCCAAAACCTCGTCACCTTCGATTCCATCTTGGATATCACCGGCGGGTTGCAGCGGCAGGGAATGCCGGTCGACTCCCACATTCCGACCGGCGACGCATTGCCGATCTGGCCGTTGACTGGAGCGATCTTCAAGGATGCACCGCATCCCAACGCGGCGAAACTATTTCTGTCCTGGCTCTTGGAGCCGGTGCAGCAATCGAAGCTGCCGACCTGGTCTCCACGCAGCGACGTCCCGCCGCCGGCGGGCTATAAGCCAATACTCTCCTACAAGGTTGCCAACGACTATCGCGAGTTCCTGACCAATCAGTCGCGGGTGGTTGAGCTGCGCAAACGCTTTGAAGGCTATAGCGGACCAATCGTCAATACCGGCGGCGTGCGGTAACAGGCATCAACTCTTCAATACGGCCGCACCGTGCCCTGCACCGTGGTGCGCAGCATCAGCCGGCGCTCGGCCGATGGAAAATCGGTGCGCGCGTGCGAGGAGCAGCGGTTGTCCCAGAGCAGCAGATCGCCGACACGCCACACGTGCTCATAGACAAATTCGCGTCTTTCGGCATGGTCGAAAACCGCTTTCAGGAGCTGCTCGCTCTCATCCTCCGGCATGTCCAGCACCTTCAACGTCATCAGCCGGTTCACGTAGAGCGCCTTTCTGCCGCTGTCCTCATGCGTGCGGAACACCGGATGCATGCACTCGGCGAAAGCCTCCGTGCCCATGCTGCCACCCCTGATGGTCGTGCCGTAATTGTAGTGGTGCAACGCCTTCTTGCCCTCGAGCCGATTGCGAATTGCCGGATCGAGCGTGTCGTAGGCGGCATACCCGCTGGCGAACAGCGTATTGCCGCCGGCCGAGGGGATTTCCACGGAATAAAGCAGCGTCGCCTTGCTCGGCACTTCGGCGTGGATCATGTCGTGGTGAAACATCATCTCGCCGTCCGGCAGCGCCCCGATCGGCTCGCCGTTCTCGCGGATATTGGAGATCATCATGATCCCCGGCAGCAGCTTCGAATAGCCCTTGGGAAAGAATTTGGGCGGCCGCGACAGCTTGCCGATCTCGCCGAAGAAGCCGGTGGCACGCAGCAAATCTTCCTGCGATAGCTGCTGATCTGGAAAGATCAGCACCAAGTGATCGAGCCAAGCCTGATAGATGGCGCGGACCGTCTCATCGTCCGGTTTTTCGCGCAAATCAACGCCGCGGATTTCCGCACCGATGTATTTGGTCAATGGAACGACGTCGAGCTTGCCGGTTTTGCTTCGGGCGGCTTCGGCGACGTTCATGATGGTCCTCCATTGCGCGTGAGGCAGCCAAAGGCCACGCACGCGGCCAATGTTAATTGATATCGAGCGGCGATCGAAGCGGATCCGCCCGCCCCGGTCGCCGCTTCGGTTTACTCGGCGGCGATTGGCAGCGGTGGCGCGACCACGACGTGCGCGGCCTCCCCGCTCGCCAGTGCGGCCAGGATGCGGTCGACGAGCGCGCGCGCAGAATCCGCGCTCAACTCGACCGCGACGCGGTCGCGGCCGCCTTCACCCTCATTGGTGAAGTCGATGGCGAGAACGTGATCGAGCGTGGAATGATATGGATGGTCGAAATAGACGTTGGCGGTATCGATCCGCATCCAGCCTTTTCGACCTTTGGCGCTGCCAATGAGGGCGGCCTTTTCGACAATGTAAGAGCACATTTGGACGCCCTCCGCTATTCGGCGGCGACGTTGGCGGCTGACGTCGCCAGATTACGGCCGAAGAAATCGAAGGTCCTGCGCCAGCCATCCACGGCTTGCTCCGGCCGATAAGCATCGCGCAAGGTGTTGAAAAAGGCGTGGCCGGCGCCGTTGTAGCGATGGAACTCGTAGTTCTTGCCGAACTTCTTGAGTACCGCCTCGGTACGGTTGACCTGGTCGGCAGTCGGATTGGCGTCGTCGTTGCCGAAAATGCCGAGCAGCGGGCAGGACATTTTTTCCGTCAGATCGATCGGAGCGACTGGGCGCTTTTCGTTAAGATCCTTCGGGTTGTCGACAACGACGTTACCGCCCCAGCAATCCACCGCAGCGTCGATCCCCTTTAGCGTGCAGGCGGCAAGGTAGGTGTGGCGGCCGCCGGAGCAGAAGCCGATCACACCCATCTTGCCGGTGGCATTCGGCTGGGCGCGCAAATAGGCCATGGCCCCCACCACGTCTCCCATGACTTGGGCGTCGGAGACTCCGCCGGCTGCGCGTATGCGCGCGCCGAGATCGTCAGGACTTTCGTTCGGACCGCCTTCGCGAAAATAAAGGTGCGGCGAGATCGCAGCATAGCCGTGATGCGCCAGCTTGCGCACGACCTCGGTGGTCCACTCGCACCAGCCCGGTATGTGGTGAATGACGACGACACCGGGGAATTTGCCAGCGCGCGTTGGCCGCGCGTAATAGGCCTCACCCTGATCGCCATTATGCCCGCGAAACGACACCACGTCGGCCTGCAGGCCTTGGTAATAGCTCATCATGCGCTCCATTGTTGTCCAGGCTCGTCATTGACGAGGCCATTCATACCACAGCTCGAAGGCGATGAAAGCTGAACCCGTTCAGTCCGGGCAGCGGTGCAGGATCGAATTGTAGGTCTTGTCGCGGTCGACGAACTTGACCGTGTTGTTCGGGAGCGGCGTGAAGGTGAGATCGCCCACCAACGGACCCGCGGGGAACTTGCATTCGACATGGAGCTTATAGCTGTTGCCGTCGTGCTTGTTGTCGAGAATAGTGCACACGCCGATATTCGAAACGATTTGCTGCGCCGAGATCGTCACTTTTAGCGCCGGCTGATCGCTGCCGTCGCCCTTGCAGGGAACATTCTGCATGTAGGTTCCGATGAGCGGAAAATCGCCCTGTGCCGGCGGTGCGCCGGCGCGGGCAGGCACAGCCGCGAACGTAACGCAGGCTACAGTCAGGCTAACACCGATGATCTTGGACACGAACCCCTCAACCGGCTGAATTGCCGCGTCGAAGCCCCTGAATGCGGCGCTGCGGCAAGTGATGGAGCGCGACGGCGTAAGCCGATCGCGCACGGCGCATCGGTATTGCCCGGTATTGTGGCAGCTTAACGCCGAGGCCTCATCAAAAAGGCGGCGCCTCCTGGGCGCCGCCTTGTATTGCTTACTGTTCCCCGCCGGGTTCAGTGCGCGGTGAGGCCGGAGGAGTCCTCCTCCACGACGGCCTGATCGGGAACATCGACCGGCTTGGCAGTCGACTCCTCCCACACGATCGGCTGTGGCTTGCGCGTGAGCGCACGCGTCAGCACCTCGTCCATCCGCGAGACCGGAATGATGTCGAGACCGCTCTTGATGCTGTCGTTGATCTCGACCAAATCCTTGGCGTTCTCTTCCGGGATGAGCACGGTCTTGATGCCGCCGCGCAAGGCGGCGAGCAGCTTTTCCTTCAAGCCGCCGATCGGCAGCACCCGCCCACGCAAGGTGATCTCCCCGGTCATGGCGACGTCGCGATGCACCGGAATGCCGGCCATCACCGAAACGATGGCGGTGACCATAGCGACGCCAGCCGACGGGCCGTCCTTGGGCGTTGCACCTTCCGGCACGTGCACGTGGATGTCGCGCTTGTCGAACCAAGGCGGCTCGATGCCAAAGGCGACGGCGCGCATGCGCACATAGGACGCCGCTGCCGAGATCGATTCCTTCATCACGTCGCGGAGGTTGCCGGTCACGGTCATCTTGCCCTTGCCGGGCATCATGGCCGACTCGATGGTCAGGAGCTCGCCGCCGACATCGGTCCAGGCAAGCCCGGTCACCACGCCGACCTGATCCTCGTCCTCGACTTCGCCATAGCGGTACTTCGGCACGCCGAGATAATCGGAGATGTTCTTGGCGTTAACCTGCACCGACTCGGTCTTCTTGATCGTGAGTTCCTTCACCGCCTTGCGGATCAGCGTCGACAGCTCACGCTCGAGATTGCGCACACCCGCTTCGCGCGTATAGCGGCGAATCATGGTGAGCAACGCCTCGTCGTCGATCGACCACTCGCTGGCGCTGAGACCGTGCTTGACGATCGCATGCGGAATGAGGTGCTTGCGCGCGATCTCAAGCTTCTCGTCCTCGGTATAGCCGGCGATGCGGATGATCTCCATCCGGTCCATCAAGGGCGGCGGAATGTTGAGCGTGTTCGCCGTGGTGATGAACATCACGTGAGACAGATCGTAGTCGACCTCGAGATAGTGGTCGTTGAACGCGTGGTTCTGCTCGGGGTCCAGGACTTCGAGCAGCGCCGACGACGGATCGCCGCGGAAGTCGGCGCCCATTTTGTCGACCTCGTCGAGGAGGAACAGCGGGTTCGACGTCTTCGCCTTGCGCATCGACTGGATGATCTTGCCCGGCATGGAGCCGATATAGGTCCGCCGATGGCCGCGGATTTCCGCCTCGTCGCGCACGCCGCCGAGCGACACGCGCACGAACTCGCGGCCGGTCGCACGTGCGATCGATTTCCCAAGCGAAGTCTTGCCGACACCGGGCGGACCGACGAGGCACAGAATTGGGCCGGTGAGCTTGTTGGCACGCTGCTGCACCGCCAGGTATTCGACGATCCGCTCCTTGACCTTCTCAAGCCCGTAATGATCGGCCTCGAGGATCTGCTCGGCGAGCGTCAAATCCTTCTTGACCTTGGACTTCTTGTTCCATGGGATCGACAGCAGCCAATCGAGATAGTTGCGCACGACGGTGGCTTCCGCCGACATCGGCGACATCTGCCGCAGCTTCTTCAGCTCGTGCTGCGCCTTTTCCCGGGCCTCCTTCGACAGCTTGGTCTGTTTGATCTTCTCTTCGAGCTCGGCGACCTCGTCCTTGCCGTCCTCGTCGCCAAGCTCCTTCTGGATCGCCTTCATCTGCTCGTTGAGATAGTACTCGCGCTGCGTCTTCTCCATCTGGCGCTTAACGCGTGTGCGAATACGCTTCTCGACTTGCAGGACCGAGATTTCGCTCTCCATCAGACCGAGCACCTTTTCCAGCCGCTCGGTGACGCTGGGCGTCTCCAGGATTATCTGCTTGTCGGGAATCTTGACAGCAAGATGGGAAGCCACGGCATCGGCCAGCTTAGCGTAATCTTCGATTTGCTGGACAACGCCGATGACCTCGGGCGAAACCTTCTTGTTGAGCTTCACATAGCCTTCGAACTCGTTGATAACCGAGCGGGCCAACGCTTCAGCCTCGACCTGATCGCCCGCGGAATCCGCGAGCACCACCGCATCGGCCTCGTAATAATCCTCGCGACCGGTGTATCGCTGCACGCGGGCGCGCGCGGCGCCTTCGACCAGCACTTTCACGGTGCCGTCCGGCAACTTGAGGAGCTGCAACACGCTCGCAAGCGTGCCGACATCGTAAATGGCCTCAGGCGCGGGATCGTCATCCGCGGCATTTTTCTGCGTCGCCAGCAGAATGAATGTATCGGAGCGCATCACCTCTTCGAGCGCCTTGATCGATTTCTCGCGCCCCACGAACAGAGGAACGATCATATGTGGAAAGACAACGATGTCGCGCAGGGGCAGCACCGGATAGGCGCGGCTTTCACCGGCCATCAGGAGCGGCTTGGGCTTGGCGGCACTTGTCATGGCCCCATTATCCTTATTGTTGTGCACGTCTCTCATGACTCGCAGGATGCGCTGTCACGACGGACTGCCGGTGAGCCGGCAAGAGTTTTGCGGAGAGTACTGGTCCGCCCCGAAGGACAGGCACGCAACTCGACCGGCGTAGTTCACGCGACTCTTGGTAGGCAACTTTCATTCCAACGCTATAGGTGGCGTCGCGCCGCGAGCGTGTCAAGAAAGCCGAATTTGTGTAGCAAATTGCCGCCCTGCGGAGGCGCAGCGAAGGCCTACGCAACGAATTGGGCCGCCTGGGCGGGCCCGATTCCATTCAGGCACTCGCGCTGCCGGCGTCGATCGCTCGATCAGAGCGGTCGGCATAGATGTAGAGCGGCCGCTTGCTGCCGTCGACAACCTCGCGGAAGATTTCCACGCGCACGACGCCTTCAAGGCTCGGCAGGTCGAACATGGTGTCGAGCAAAATGTTCTCCATGATCGAGCGCAAGCCCCGCGCACCGGTCTTGCGGTCGATGGCCCTGCGCGCGATCGCCGCAAGCGCCTCATCGGTCAACTTTAAGTCCACCGTCTCCATCTCGAACATGCGCTGGTATTGCTTGACCAGCGCGTTCTTCGGTTCGGTGAGGATACGTTTAAGCGAGGCCTCATCGAGGTCCTCTAGCGTGGCGACGACGGGAAGCCGTCCGACGAATTCCGGAATGAGCCCGTACTTCAGCAAGTCCTCGGGTTCGACCTCGCGGAAGATTTCGCCCTGCTTACGATCCTCTGGCGCCATCACCTTGGCGCCGAACCCGATCGATGTGGAACGGCCGCGCGACGAGATGATCTTCTCCAGGCCCGCAAAGGCGCCACCGCACACAAACAGGATGTTGGTCGTATCGACCTGCAGGAACTCCTGCTGCGGATGCTTGCGGCCGCCCTGGGGCGGCACGCTCGCGATCGTGCCCTCCATGATCTTAAGGAGGGCTTGCTGCACTCCCTCACCCGACACGTCGCGGGTAATGGAGGGATTGTCGGATTTGCGCGATATCTTGTCGATCTCGTCGATATAGACGATGCCGCGCTGCGCCCGTTCGACGTTGTAGTCCGCCGACTGCAACAGCTTCAGGATGATGTTCTCGACGTCCTCGCCGACGTAGCCGGCCTCGGTCAGCGTGGTCGCATCCGCCATGGTGAACGGCACGTCGAGAATGCGCGCCAGCGTCTGCGCCAGCAGCGTCTTTCCGGAACCGGTCGGCCCGATCAGCAGAATATTGGATTTGGCGAGTTCGACGTCGTTATGCTTGCTCTGGTGATTGAGCCGCTTGTAGTGATTGTGGACGGCGACCGAGAGCACCTTCTTGGCGTAGTCCTGGCCGATCACGTAATCGTCCAAAACCTTACGGATCTCGCGCGGAGTGGGAATGCCGTCGCGCGACTTCACCAGCGAGGATTTGTTCTCCTCGCGGATGATATCCATGCACAGCTCGACACACTCGTCGCAGATGAAGACAGTCGGCCCGGCGATGAGCTTGCGCACCTCGTGCTGGCTCTTGCCGCAGAACGAGCAGTAGAGCGTATTCTTTGTATCGCCGCCGCCAACCTTGCTCATTCCAATCTCCGTACCAGTCCCAACGTCTCGACTTTAAACTCTTGGCTACAAGAAGCTCTTGGCTACAAGCGCCGCACGCAAGACCTTACAAAGCGCTGCGCTAACATTCCGTAGCTCCGCCGCCTCGCCTTTCGTCTCCGAAGCGCGGGAAGGATCGCCGGAGGCCACACTGGCAACCGCCCCCATCCAGCACAAGCCGCTATGCTAACGGCGTGCCAACCAAGAATCCATTAACGATAACGCGACTTTGCACCAGTGTGTTTTCCGCATCACACCATGGAGAATACGCTTGACCCGAGGCTTTGACCCGCTTTGCACCGACGAATCAGCCCATTTGATGGCACCGGCTTGCATCCTCGCCGGCGTCCGCGCGTCCGCTCACCCCTTGATCGACGCCGGTTCCACCGACTTAAGCGAGGGCTCCTCGGGGCGCTTGTCGATTACCTTGTCGATCAGGCCAAAATCCTTGGCCATCTCGGAAGTTAGGAACATATCGCGTTCCAACGCGTCCTCGATCTTCTTGAGCGGCTGGCCGGTATGCTTGACGTAGATTTCGTTCAACCGCCGTTTCATGTTCAGGATTTCTTGGGCATGGAGCATGATATCCGTGGCTTGCCCTTGGAAGCCGCCTGACGGCTGGTGCACCATGATGCGGGCATTCGGCAGCGCAAAACGCAGGTCCTTGGCGCCGGCCGCGAGCAGGAGCGAGCCCATGGAAGCGGCCTGCCCTGTACAAAGCGTCGACACAGGCGGGCGGATGAACTGCATTGTGTCGTAGATCGCCAAGCCTGAAGTCACGATGCCGCCGGGCGAATTAATGTACATGGAGACTTCCTTCTTCGGATTCTCCGCCTCCAGGAACAAGAGCTGCGCCACCACGAGCGAGGCCATACCGTCCTCGATCGGGCCGGTGATGAAGATGATCCGCTCCTTGAGCAGCCGGGAATAAATGTCGTAGGCCCGCTCCCCCCGATTGGTCTGTTCGACCACCATGGGGACGAGATAGTTCATGTGGGTATCGGTCGGATCGCGCATCGCTCACCTGTCGGGGTCTGTCGTGTGCCCAGCCAGTGTGACTGAGTCGGATTTGGCCTCGTCGAAGCCGGAATTCGGAACGTAACGTGTCTCGCAGCTATTGCAGATATGCGCGGAAGTCGAAGCGACAAGATGTGCGCCATAAGGCCAGTTGCCCGAACACCTTTACTCCGCGTCTTCCTTGAATAGTTCCTCCCGCGATACCTGCTTGTCCGTGACCTCGGCAAGCTCGAGCACGAAGTCGACCACCTTGTCCTCGAACAGGGGCGCCCGTAAGGCCGCAAGCGCACCGGGATTATTGCGATAATAGTCCCAGACCTGCTGCTCGCGCCCCGGAAGCTGGCGGACCTGATCCATCACCGCTGTCCGCATCTGTTCCTCGGTGACTGTGATGTTGTTCTTCTCGCCGATCTCCGCGATCACCAAACCGAGGCGCACCCGGCGCTCGGCAATGGCCTGGTAGTCGGCGCGCGCCTTCTCCTCGGTGGTCCCTTCGTCCGCAAAGGTGCGACCCTGCTGCTTAAGGTCGCCTTCGACCGCCGACCAGACGTTATTGAATTCCTGCTCGACCAGGCTCGGCGGGGGCTCGAATTTGTGGCGCTCGTCAAGCTGATCGAGCAGCGCCCGCTTGATTTTTTGCCGCGACGCGGCTGTGTGCTCACGCTGGATGCGCTCGCGCAACGCATCGCGCAGTTTGGCAAGCGAGTTCCAAGCCGATGGTTTTGGCAAAATCGTCGTCCAGCGTCACCGCGCCCGGAGCTTCCAGGGCCTTCACGGTGACCGCAAAGGTCGCGTCCTTGCCGGCGAGATGCGCGGCCGGATAGGTATCGGGGAATTTAACATCGAACGTCCGGCTATCGCCCGCCTTGGCGCCGATGAGGTTGTCCTCAAAGCCGGGAAGAAATCGCCCAGAGCCGAGCAGCACGGGTACATCCTCGGCTGCGCCGCCTTCAAAGGGCTGGCCGTCGATCGTGCCCTGGAAGGAAATTGTGATTCGGTCGCCATTTTCTGCGCCTTCGGCCTTGGCGTTATACGGGCGGTTCTGCTCGGCGAGCGCCTGCAGCGCCTGATCGATCTCGGCCTCGGTGACCTCGGCGGTAAGCCGCTCGAGTTTTAGCGTCTTGAAATCGGTCAGTGCGATCGGCGGGACGATCTCGATCTCGACCGTATAGGCGAGGTCGGACTTGCCGGCGATAACGCCTTCCACGGCGCCTTCTTCGGAAGGGAGCACCACTTTGGGCTCGGTTGCGAGCTTAAAGCCGTGATCGCTGACAATCTTGTCGTTGGCCTCGCGTACGGCGTTTTCGATAACCTCCGCCATGGCGGATTTGCCGTAAATGCGCTTGAGGTGCGCGACCGGCACCTTCCCGGGGCGGAAGCCGCGGAGCTGCACCTTGCCCTTGAGGTCGTCGAGCCTCTCGTTGACCCGCGCTTCAAGATCAGTTGCCGGAAAAACCACGCGATATTCGCGCTTAAGACCCGCGGCGGAAGTTTCAGTGACCTGCATTGCAACTACTCTACACGGCGCAAGATCGAGCGCATGGCCGCCTGTTTTCCCAAGAATCCCGCCCCGCTGGTGCGGGCGGAGGGGCTCGAACCCCCACGACTTGCGTCACGGGAACCTAAATCCCGCGCGTCTACCAATTCCGCCACGCCCGCTACACGCAAGGCGGCCCGGCGGCGCGGTTTATATCACGCAAGCTCACGCTGGATACTACAAAAATAGCCATTGAATCGCCGTCTGCGATGCAGTGCGTGTCGCCAGCGGACGACACCGCGATCAGCCGAGCAATGCCCGATAGACGCGCGGCAGAGTCTCCGGCAAGTCCTCCGAAATCAGCCCCGGCCCGAAAGCGGCGGCGGCTTCGCCATGCAGCCACACCGCGGCCGAGGCCGCCTCAAAGGCTGGCATGCCTTGCGCCAATAGCCCAACCGCGATTCCCGTCAGCACATCGCCGGCGCCCGCAGTTGCGAGGAACGCGGGAGCATTGGCCGCTATACTGGCGCGACCGTCTGCCGCCGCAACCACTGTATCGCCGCCCTTGATGAGCACGGCAGCACCCGTCATCGTCGCTGCCAGCCGCGCCCTGTCAAGTTTCGACCCGACCTTTGTTCGTTCGTCCAAGGCCCAGAAATACCGCGAGAACTCCCCCTCGTGCGGGGTGAGAATAGTGGCTCGGTCGCGACGCGCGAGGAGCGCCTGCGCGAGCCGCTGCGGATCGCTTGCGAAGCTCGTGATGGCATCGGCGTCGAGGACCACGGCGCGGGTGCCGGTCAGCGCGGCGAGGACCAGCGCGCAAGTGGCCTCGCCGACGCCGAGACCCGGTCCGATCGCGAGCGCGTTAAGCCGGCGGTCGGCGAGAAAGGCCGCAAGCTCACTGGCGCCATCGACTGGCCTCACCATGACCGCAAGGTTCATAGCCGCATTGACCGGGAGGGCCTCGCGCGGGCTGGCGATGGTCACCAAGCCAGCGCCGGCGCGCAACGCGCCGCGCGCGGCGAGCCTTGCCGCGCCCGTAGACCATGACGGGCCGGACACGACGACCGCATGTCCTCGATCGTATTTGTGTCCGCTAAGACGCGGCACCGGAAAGTCCGGGCGCCAGAGTCCGGGGACATTTTCGAGCGTTTTTGGGCCAATCCGTTCCAGCACCGAGTCCGGAATACCGATGTCGGCGACGGATATCGCACCGCAATGAAGGCGGCCGGGCAGAAGCAGATGGCCGGGTTTCTTGCGAAAAAAGGTAACGGTTTGGGTCGCGTTGACCGCGGCGCCCATCACCGCACCCGAGGCGCCATTGATGCCGCTCGGTAGGTCGACTGCGACCACTGGCGCGTGCTGGGCGTTCATCGCTTCGATCATCATGCGCGGTGTCCCCTCGACCGGCCGGTCGAGACCGGCACCGAAAAGGGCATCGATGATGACTTGCGAACCGGCTAGGCCGCCCGATTGGGCGGCTGCAACCGGGCCGCTCCACTTTTTTGCGGCGAGCGTCGCATCGCCCTTAAGCCGGCCTAGCTCCCCGGCTAGGAGCACCTGAACCGAATAGCCTCGCTCGGCGAGGAGCCGCGCGGCGACAAAGCCATCGCCGCCATTATTGCCCGGCCCCGCTACCACGGCCACTCGGCTGCCAGTCGCATGGCGCGCTGCCACGGCGGCGGCGACCGCGCCGCCTGCCCGCTCCATCAGGTCGATACCTGGCACGCCGCCAGCAATCGTCAGCCGATCGGCCTCGGCCATTTCGGAGGGACTTAAAAGCTCGATCATGCCACGGCGAAGATAACGAAAGCGGCATGCGGCGCATATCGGGAAGCATTTTCTTTTGCGCCCGCGTCGCTATTGACGAGAGAATAGGCACTGTGCCTATTTCAGCGGCGACGGTCCCCAGGCGGCCTTCGACGCAAGATCGTACACACCCAGTAGCACTTTGATCTGACTAGGCTATTCGGATCGCTCCAACCTTGGCACGGGACCTGCTAACCAGGCGACGGTTCCGAGCGTCAGAGTGCCGGCCTTGGAGCCGGGAGACGAAAACGTGATGAAAAAAATCGAGGCGATCATCAAGCCGTTCAAACTTGATGAGGTGAAGGAGGCGCTCCAGGAAGTGGGTTTGCAAGGGATCACTGTCACCGAAGCCAAGGGGTTTGGACGGCAAAAGGGGCACACCGAACTCTACCGCGGCGCCGAGTATGTGGTCGATTTTCTCCCCAAGGTGAAGATCGAGATCGTGCTCGGTGACGATATGGTCGAAAAGGCCGTCGATGCGATCCGCCGTGCTGCCCAAACGGGGCGGATCGGCGACGGCAAAATCTTCGTTTCGAGTATCGAGGAGGCCATCCGGATCAGGACGGGGAATCCGGACTTGACGCCATTTGAACTGCCAGGTTGACCGCTTGCTCGGCCGACGACTGCGGAACTCGGCCAGCACGTCGAATTTACATCAGCACCACGAAAGGTACGCATGCCATGACGACGCCGAAGAATGTCATGAAGACGATCAAGGACAACGACGTGAAGTACGTCGATTTCCGATTTACCGATCCGCGCGGCAAGTGGCAGCACGTCACGTCCGACATCACGACGGTCGACGAAGACACGTTCGCCGAAGGCATCATGTTCGACGGCTCCTCGATCGCCGGCTGGAAGGCGATTCACGAGTCCGACATGCAGCTGATGCCCGATCCGGAAAGCGCCTGCATCGATCCATTCTTCGCCGAGACCACGCTTGTCCTGATCTGCGACGCGCTCGAGCCGACTCACCGGCGAGCCATATAGTCGCGATCCGCGCTCCATCTGCAAAAAGGCCGACGGCCTCGTCAAATCGATGGGCGTGGGCGATACCGTGTTCTTCGGACCGGAGGCCGAATTCTTTATTTTCGACGACGTGAAATATTCGGTCACGCCCTACAAGGTCGGCTACAGCGTCGACTCGGTCGAATTCCCGACCAATTCCGACACCGAATACGAGGGCGGCAATCTCGGCCACCATATCGGCTTCAAGAAGGGCTACTTCCCGGTGCCGCCGCTCGACACCGCGCAGGACATGCGGTCTGAAATGCTCGCCGCCATGGCCAGAATGGGCGTCAAAGTTGAGAAGCATCACCACGAAGTCGGCTCGGCCCAGCATGAGCTCGGCATGAAGTTTTCCCCGATGGTGCGCATGGCCGACCAGATGCAGATCTACAAATACTGCATTCATCAGGTCGCCCAAGTCTACGGCAAGACCGCAACCTTCATGCCGAAGCCGATTTACGGCGACAACGGCTCGGGCATGCACTGCCATCAATCGATCTGGAAGGCCGACAAGCCGCTGTTTGCCGGCAACAAATACGCCGACCTTTCGGACACCTGCCTGCAATACATCGCCGGCATCCTCAAGCACGCCCGCGCCATCAATGCCTTCACCAATCCGACGACCAACTCCTACAAGCGGCTGGTTCCGGGTTTCGAGGCGCCGGTGCTGCTCGCCTATTCGGTGCGCAATCGGTCGGCGAGCTGCCGTATTCCGCTTGCCTCATCGCCGAAGGCCAAGCGCGTCGAGGTGCGCTATCCCGATCCGCTGTGCAATCCCTATCTGGGCTTTGCCGCGATGCTCATGGCCGGCCTCGACGGCATCAAGAACAAGCTCAATCCGGGCGAGCCGACCGACAAGGACCTCTACGATTTGCCCCCTAAGGAACTGAAAAAGATCCCGACCGTATGCGGAAGCCTGCGCGAGGCCCTCGAGCAACCTCAACAAGGACCGCGACTTTCTGAAGGCCGGCGGCGTGTTCGATGACGATTTCATCGACAGCTATATCGAGCTGAAGATGCAGGAGATCATCCGCTTCGAACACACTCCACATCCGGTCGAGTTTGAAATGTACTACTCCGCGTAGCGTCTGGCGTATCCTCCCAGCATTGCCTAGGCGATGCGAACTCCGGGCGCCGAGCTTCCCTCGGCGCCCTTTTTTATGGGAGACCATCGGGGGCTGTACCGGCTGTCCTAGCCACCTCGCCGCAACAGGATCGGCGCCGGGTGACCGGGAGCCGATTGCGAAAGCCGCTGCCGCGCGGCTCGCAGCTTCACCACCGGACTAGCGTTCTGCTGCGCCGGAACCGCTTCGTCGGCCAACTCGACCCGATTGCGTCCATTCGCCTTGGCGCGATAAAGCGCCGCATCGGCGCGCGCGATGAGCAACTCTATGGCGGCGTTGGGAGAACCGCAGGCGACGCCGACGCTCACTGTTGCGGGAATCTGGTGACCGTCCGGATCGAGCGTTGCCTCCGCGAAGGCGGATCGCACACGCTCAGCAGCAATAGCGGCTTCGGCAAGCGTGCCCGACACAATGGCGACGAATTCCTCACCGCCCACCCGCCCGATCATGTCGCCTGCCCCGCATCGTCTTTCGCGCCACGTTCGCAAACAACTGCAGCATTGCATCGCCCATGCCGTGGCCGTAATTGTCGTTGATCGATTTGAAATGGTCGAGGTCGAGCGCAAGCACGCTGACCGGCTGCATCGTCGCTTTGTTGCCTTCCATCAGGGCGCCGGCCGCCTCGAAGAAGCCGCGGCGGTTTAACAGCCCGCTCAACGGATCCGTCGCCGCCGCTACCTTGTAGGCACGCACGGCACGGTCTTTCGCCAGCATCAGCACGATGAAAGCCGCACCGACGACGTAGAGGACGACTTCGATGGCAAAGACTGCGACCCATCCGTTAGCGAGTTCACTGCTGCCGCCAAGATCGAGCGACAGCGTCGCCAGCGCCATTGGAAAAAGGAAGATCGCGCCGTGCAGCATCGGGACGAAAATCGCCGGCCAACGACGGATAAGCGGCTTGCGCCGCTCGCGCCACAACTCGACGGCGATCAAAAACGTGTAGATCGCGACGATCAGTGAGCTGGCGATGACGCGGCAAGCGGCCGAATTGGCGAATGCCGGGAAACTGCAAGCGGCAAGCCAGGCGCCGGAGCCCAGAAGCATGCCGCCCCACGAGATCCGTCGGCCGTGAAACAGCCGCGCGGCGCTCCAGATCATGCCGACGGCGACAAACAGCAGAACGTTGGCGCTGCTCGCCGGCAAAGGCGGCGAGATTCGTCCGCCCAACTGCCAGAGTGCACCCGACGCTCCGCCGATCAGATAGGCCGCGCCCCACCAGGCCAGCGCAGCGATGCGGTCCTGCAGATAGGCGAACAGCAGGAATATCCCGAGCAGCGAAGTCACGCAGGTGGCGATGACAAACAACGTGCCGATGTCGAGCGAAGCCGACGCTTCGGCGAGGCGGGCGAGCATGATCGGGCACTCCTGTCCGGTAATCCGCACAAATACGTATCACCGATCCGAGCACCGCGCTGGACGTTTGCTTTTCAGCCTTTGCCAAATGTTCGAAGCAACGCGCGGGTTTTTGTGAAAAAACCAGAAAATTGCAGAATTGAAAATTGCGGACGAATTTTACATCGCCTGAAAATGTCTCTGATCAATCTTCGAAGGGCGAACTTATCCGCCGGCTTTCGGCTCTCGTCAGGATGCGGCACGCCATGGTCGCGTGGCGGCGTCACCGATGCCGGCGCGATCGGGGCCGATGATGGGTACGATCGATGGCGCTGTGGCCGGCACCATCTGGTCTTGCGGAATTTCCGTCTCGACCCGATTGCGGCCGTGCTCCTTGGCGCGATAGAGCGCGCGGTCGACGATCGCAAGCAGGTCAAGCACCGTGGCGTGTGGATCGCAACCGAGCGTCACGCCGCCGCTCACGCTCGGCAGCAACTCGTCGCTGCCAAAGCGCACGGCCGCGGTGGCGAAGTTGCGCCGCACCCGGTCGGCAATGGCGAAACCCTCGTCGATGTCCCCCACCGGAAGGCAGGCGGCGAATTCTTCGCCGCCGATGCGGGCGAACAGCACGTCGGCGCCCAGGGTGGCGGTCGCCGTTCCGGCGAACGTCTGCAGCACGCAATCGCCGACCGCATGCCCGAATCGGTCATTGATCTGCTTGAAGTGATCGAGATCGAACAGCATCACCGCCAGCGGCTCGCGCTCGATCTCCTGCCGCGCCAACAGAGCGGCGGCGCGATCCAGAAACGCGCGCCGATTGGCGACGCCGCTTAACGGGTCGATCAGCGAATTGATCTTGTGCTTGAGCTCAGTGCGTTCTTTGGTCATGTTGAGCTGTAAGAACGCCATGACCACCGTAAAAAGCAGCGTGCCGAAGGCAAGGAGCGCAAAAGACAATCCGCGCAACAGCGAATCGTCGGCAAAGACTGGCGTGAGTAAGGTTGCCGGCACGCGCGCGAGCAACGCCGCCGCGTAGGCAAGGAGCACAACGATGGAGGGCCATGTATGGACGACGCCCGCGGTGCAAGAGGAAATCTGACATTTCAGCTAGCGGGTCGGGTGCAGCCATGTATACGGCCTTTGAATGCGGCCGCTGTGGCCGCTGGCCCTGATGTAATCCGCTGATCGGGTCCCAACCAATCGCTCGCGCTCTTTGCTCGCGTGGCCCTTGTCACGGGTCTTCCCAATCGACGGTCTCGACCGTTTCGCATCAATGTCGTCATCACCCCTGCAGTTCTCGACGCACTAACGCAACGTCATACTCGCATCGGCAAGCTCCTTCTCATGCTGCCGCAAACCAAGCAGATCGACAGGTCTTACCGGTGATCAACAGCGCCCAGGCGATGCGGGCCATCTTATTGGCAAGCGCAACCGCGACAACCTTGTACGGTCGCCGTGCCAGAAGCCGCGTGACCCAGGGAAATTTCTGCGGATTCTGCTTGGCGCGTCGCAGGGTAGAAACCGCCCCGACCACGAGCAGGCGCCGCAGGTAGCGGTCGCCCTGTTTGGATATCGGCCCGAGCTTCGGTTTCCCGCCGGTTGACATCTGTCGTGGCACCAACCCAATCCAGGCAGCAAAGTCGCGCCCTGATCGGAAGATCTTGGGGTTCGTCACCGTGGCGGCAATCGCTGAGGCGCCAATCGGCCCGATCCCGGGTATGGTCTGAAGTCGCCTGCTCTGCTTGTTAGCGCGGTGCTGCACCACGATCCGCTTCTCGATCGCCCCAATCGTCGTCTGTAAGGCCTGAAGCTGCGCAGCTAGCACGAGCAGGCTTGCCCGGGCATCATTCGGCAGATGTGTAGTGGTATCATCTGCGATGATTGTCAGCAGCTCCTTGATCCCTTCACGTCCTTGCGGAGCTATGATGCCAAGCTCGGCCAGGTGGGATCGCATTGCATTGATCAGCTGCGTGCGCTGGTGCATCAGAAGATCGCGGGCACGATGTTGCATCAGCTGGGCCTGCTGCTCGGCAGACTTCACTTGAACGAAACGCATGGTTGGCCGGCGCACCGCCTCGCAGATCGCTTCGGCATCGGCTGCGTCATTCTTGTTGCGCTTGACGTAGGCCTTCACGTCCTTCGCTGGCATCAGTCGCACTTCATGACCGAGCTTGGCGAGTTCTCTGGCCCAATAATGCGACGTGGCGCAGGCCTCTAACCCAACAAGGCACGGCGAGAGCTCTTCGAAAAATCGCAATACCTGGCTACGCCGGAGTTGCTTGCGGACGACGACCTTTTCCTGTGCGTCGATGCCGTGAACCTGAAAAACGTTCTTGGCTATATCCAGACCGATCGTGGTAATTTGCATGTGGACGGCTCCTCTGTGTGATTCGCGCAACGATCACCTTACCGGCAATGCGTTGCTGGGAGCGGGCGTCGTCCACCACATCAACGCGACATCAGCGGCTCGTCGCGTCCACGCCAAAATTCCTCGGCCGTCATCACCGCAAACAGCGCCAATGTGGTGGAGACGACCACAATCCCAAGGTTCGGCGAGATGACGAAATCCGGAATCAGGCAGAGCAACATCCACGCCGCCGGCGCCAGCAGCACCAGAGACGGCCGGATCGCACGCCCGTCGAAGACGCGAGCGCCGGTCCAGGTCAGACCGTAGCCGAGAAGCACGAGCGCATTGGCGATATCGACGGTCACGAAGTCGGGTGCCGCCCCGTGCGAGGTCAATAGCCCGAGACCGCTCGCATTGACGATGTGTGCGGCACCCCACCACATCGGCGCGCGGATGGTGCGATTCTGCAGCCCGGCGAAGACGAGGAGCGCCCCGAGGAGCGCCGTGATGAAGACCGTCACCACGGAGAGAGTTTGCACATCGAGATGCATGAGTTCGACCGCCGCCTAATAATCGCGGCAGACTAGCACTACTTTGGCAGATTTACTCACGCCGCTGGCCGTTGCAAATCCATTTTCGACAATGTGGGCATCGTTGCGGCGGCAGTTGAGCGAAGAGTTCGAGGATGACGTGGCGCACGGCGGGCAGGGTTGGCTGAGGCGGCGGCCCGTTGTTTCTTTTTTTTCCGCCTTGCCGTTGCGAGCCGGCGATGCTGGAGGAAGGCGTAAGCGATCATCGTCATAAGCGCATGACGGTGAAGGCCTTGCCAGGAGCGCCCTTCGAAGTGGTCTAGACCGAGTTCTTCCTTCATCTGCTGGTGAGCCTGCTCGCAAATCCAGCGCGCCTTGATGGTGGCTGCCAAGGCGCGCAGGTCGGTCTTCGCCGGTAGGTTGGCGAGATAGTATTTTGTCTCTCCCGACATCCTGTGTTCGCCGATGAGCCAAGCCTCGTCCCCGGGCAGATGTTGCTGACCTTTGTCTCTGATCCGCTGCGGCGCTCCGTCTGCCACCCGCACGCGGACAGCAGCAAAATGGGCCTTGAGCTTTCCTTTTGTGCCGGTGCGCCAACTGATAATACGCCACGTGGCGTTGGCCAGCATGTCTTCGGCCGGCATCGAGAGAATGTCAGGAACATGCCGCCGACGGGGACGGCCGCGCCTAGCAACCGGCCAGATCATCCGTACATCGGTAGAGTACACCTTGAGGTGACGCGGAATACCGACTGCCCAAGCAAGTTTGCGGGAAGTGAGCCCCTGACGGAACGGCGCGCTCGATCCATAACCGGCGTCCGCCAACACGCAGCCAAAGCGCACCCCAGCCGCGACGGCACGGTCAATCTCCGCCAGCGCCATCTCCGGCTTCGTCCGTGTCGTTCGATATTCGGTTGGAACGCCCGCGCGCTCCAACCGCACCCGTTTGCTCGTCCAACTCTCAGGCAGAAACAACCGCAACGCCAGCATGACCGGCACCTCGCCACGCGCCAGCGTCAGCGATACCAGGGTCTGGCAGTTCGCGGTTTTGCCCAGCGCCGAAGCATATTGCGGCGCCACACCGACCGAATGGGTGCCCTTCTTCGGAATCGCGGTGTCGTCGATCACCAGCACGGCATCGCGGCCGCCGAGAAGCTTGTCGGCTTGAACAAGCAGTTCGCTCTCCAACGGCGCCGCATCCCAGATCCCGGCCGCAATGAAGTGGTGCAATTGATCGTAGTCACCAAACGCAAGCCGCTCCGCCATCGGCTGAATGCTCTTGCGATCGCCAGGACCGATCAGTCCCGATACGTAGAGCGGACACATTTGCCGCCGCGCCTTGTGACCCAATCGAGCCAAAAACGGCTTGAGAAAGGCTGCAAGCTCCGCCTTCCAGTCCGAAATTCTGTCAACCATGGTCGGCCCCTCCAAAAGCCGACCTCCCATAAGTCACAGAAAAACTGATTTGATGGTGTGGAACGACCCCACTCCCGCGGCATCATGTGCCAGAGGTCCGGTCGTTAGTGGCTGGACCACAGAGGAGGAGGTCGTTCCATGGTCGAAACTACGATAATTGGGCTCGATGTGGCCAAGCAGATATTCCAGGTTCACTGCGTGTCTGCGGATGGCATGGTTACGGTCAAGCGGCAACTTCGCCGCTCCGACGTGCTTGGATTCTTTGGCAGGCTGGGTCGCTGCATTGTTGGCCTTGAAGCGTGCGGCGGTTCGCACTTCTGGGCACGCGAGATTAGGGCCCTCGGCCATGACGTCCAACTCATCCCACCGGCCTATGTGAAGCCCTACGTCAAGCGCGGCAAGACAGACGCAGTCGACGCCGAGGCCATATGTGAAGCGGTCTCGCGGCCAACCATGCGCTTCGTCCCAATCAAGACGGCCGAGTGCCAAGCTGCCCTGATGGTGCTGAAGACCCGAGACCTCTTGGTCCGCCAGCGGACCCGGCGATCAACGCAGTGCGCGGCCATCTTGCCGAACTCGGCATTGTCGCGCCCAAGGGATTGGCCAAGGTCAGGACTTTGATCGCAATCGTGCGCGACGAGAATGACGAGCGGTTGCCATCCGCCGCGCGAACGGCACTCAAGTTACTCGTTGACCAGATCGAGGCATTGACGAAGCGAGTCGACGCGCTTGGACGTCAGATCGTCACCGAGGTCCGGCGGGACGATACTATGCGACGGCTTTCAACAATCCCTGGTATCGGGCCGATCACTGCAGCAACAATTCAGGCATTGGTGCCTGACCCCGGTGCCTTCACGTCGGGTCGGCACTTCGCCGCATGGATCGGGTTGACGCCGAAGATGCATTCAAGTGGTGGCAAGGAACAGCTGGGAAGGATCTCCAAGATGGGGAACCCTGCGCTGCGCTCTCTTCTCGTCGTGGGCGCCACAGCAGTGTTGCAGCATGCCCGCCGCGGCGCCACGATATCGCCTTGGCTAACCGCCCTGTTGGCACGTCGACCAGCCAAAGTGGCCGCCATAGCGTTGGCGAACAAGATGGCCAGGATCGTCTGGGCGTTGCTGACCAAAGGCGGAACGTTCATCCGAAAGAACCGAGCTGCAGAACATCCGGCGGCGTAACGCGAATACGGTTTGATGAATTGGTCGGCGCAACCGCCGCCGGCCAATGGCAAGGTGCACTCAAACAACGATGACCCCACGGGACGACATCCCGGTAAGACACAGGCCGCGATTCCCAAAGCGCTTGACGAGCGCGCTGATTTGGTTGGCCAGTCCTATCGCGAACGTCATCGAGGCCAGCGGGCCATAGGTCTGCAACTAAAGGCCGGACATATGGGCGCACCGCTCCTGTATGGGGTCAGATTGAAGAGAGCCCTTGACCGCGGGGTCGTTCCACATATGGGAATCCCCGACGCCTCAAAATCTGCCAAAGTAGTGCTAGGTCGCGTTGACAAAGTGCCGTAGCCAGAGGCGGACGGCGACGAGATGTATGAAGCCGAGGAATGTGTCGGCGAGCTTGTCGTAGCGAGTGGCAACACGCCGAGCATTCTTGAGACGGTTGAAGCATCGTTCGATACGATTGCGCAGGGCATAGATGGCGCCATCGATCGCGATCTGCACGCGCCGATTTTTCTTGGTGGGAATCATCGGCACGCCGCCACGCCTTTCCACATCTGCACGAATGGCGTCACTGTCGTAGCCGCGGTCCGCGAGCAACACCTTGGGATCGGGCGTGTCGTCATTCATCAGCGCGTCATAGGCTTTGCTGTCATGCGCTTCACCCGCCGTGAGCATGCTGCCAATCGGCAGACCTTCCGCATTCGTGCGGAGATGGATTTTGGTCGAGAACCCACCGCGCGAACGGCCAAGAGCGTTTCTCTAATCCCCCCCTTCCGCCGGCTGCGTGATGGTGCGCCCGGATGATGGTGGAGTCGATCATTTGAAGCGTATCGGGCACGGCCTCGGTTCTCGCCAAGGCTTCCAGTACAATGTCCCACAGCCCCGCACGCGTCCATCGCAGGAATTGGCGATACACCGAACTCCATTTGCCCAGTTCCTCCGGCAGATCGCGCCAAGGCGCGCCAGTTCGCGCGATCCAGAAAATACCATCCAAGACGCGCCGATGATCGGCGGGAGGTCGCCCCCGCTTGGGGCCTGTCTCGATCACAAACTGCTCGAACAATGCCCATTCCGCATCCGTCAGCCGGCCTCGAATCAATTCTGCCTCCCTCCAAGAGACAGCTTTGAATCAAGCCGCAATTCCCCCGTCAATCACTTTGTCAACAACACCTAGGTCGCAAGCGTTCCTCAGGGGTTACTGCGAACTCATGGCGCGCAAACAGGATTGCCCGACGGTAAACTTGGCCTAAGCAATTTGTTCGATTGCCATTGCTGCATTGCGCCGCCAAGCCCTGGACCGTCTGTCAGCCCTTCCTTGACCCTTCACTTGCGGGCCGCCCGCGCCTAAATTGTTCAAAGGACAGGGAGGTCCCGATGAACCAGGCTGCCGAACTCGACGTCGCCCCCGATACAATCGAAGCGACGCTCAACTACATCGTAGACGACGGCAGCAAGGTCTTCACTATCGTGGCCAGTCCCGGCGGCAGCGACGCGCGCTCCGGCGGCACGCCCGACCCGCGGCGCATGGTCATCCAAAATGGCCGCCTGCACGCCAAGGACTTCGTGCTGGAGCGCAACGGCTTTCGCTTCGTGCGTCACGACACCAAAGTCGTCGATTTCTACGACGAGGACGAGATCAAGCGCGTCTACTATCCGGAGATGGAAGCCCTGATCAAAGCCGAGAGCGGCGCCAAACGCGTCGTGGTGTTCGACCACACGCTGCGCACCGCCGACGAAGAACTGCGCGAGTCGAAACAAATCCGCGAGGTCGTGCGCCGCGTGCACAACGACTACACCGAATGGTCGGCGCCGCAGCGCGTGCGCGATATCCTGCCGGACGAAGCGGAGGAATTGCTGCAGCGCCGCTTCGCCATCATCCAGGTGTGGCGGCCGATCCGGCATCCGGTCGAGACTTATCCGCTCGCCATGGCGGACGCGCAGACGCTGTCGCCGAGCGACATGATCGTCTCGGAGCGGCGCGCTCCCGGCCGTATCGGCCAGACCTACGCGATCAAATACAATCCGGCGCACAAATGGTACTGGTTCCCGCGCATGCGGCGCGAGGAAGCCTACGTATTCAAGGTCTTCGATTCGATGAAAGACGGCCGCGCCCGCTGGACCGCGCACACCGCGTTCGAGGACCCGACGACACCGCCTCACGCGCGCCCGCGCGAGAGCATCGAAATCCGCACGTTGGCGTTTTTCTGAGAAGCCGTTCCGCAGCCGCGCGAAGCGCAGGCTTCGGACGCCATGTAAATATGGATTCCGAGCCAGCGTTTCGCGGCAATCCGGAATGACGATTACCGCTTCGAGAACTGGAAGCTGCGCCGCGCCTTGGCCTTGCCGTACTTCTTGCGCTCGACCACGCGCGGGTCGCGGGTGAGGAAGCCGCCGCGCTTGAGCACGCTGCGCAGGTCCGGCTCGTGGCGCATCAGCGCCTTGGACAGGCCGTGGCGCACGGCGCCGGCCTGGCCCGACAGGCCGCCGCCGGACACGGTGCAGACCACGTCGTATTGGCCCTGGCGGTTGGCGGCGACGAGCGGCTGCTGGATCAGCATGCGCAGCACCGGCCGGGCGAAATAGGTCTCCACCGGCCGGTCGTTGATCACGATCTTGCCGGCGCCCATCTTGATCCACACCCGCGCGACCGCGTCCTTGCGCTTGCCGGTCGCGTAGGCGCGGCCCTGCTTGTCGAGCTTTTGCACGTATTTGGGCGGCGTCCGGCGCCGCCGCGGGCTTGAGCGTCGACAGCTCTTCCAGCGTCTGGATGGTCTCGGCCATCACGCGGTCCTCTTGTTCTTGCGGTTCATCGCGGCGACGTCGATCTTTTCCGGCTGCTGCGCCGCATGCGGATGCTCGGCGTGCGGATAGACCCGCAGGTTGCCGAGCTGGCGGCGGCCGAGCGGGCCGTGCGGCAGCATGCGCTCCACCGCCTTTTCGACGATGCGCTCGGGGAAGCGGCCGGCCAGGATCGACTTCGCGGTGCGCTCCTTGATGCCGCCGATATAGCCGGTGTGCTTGTAATAGACTTTCTGCTCGACCTTGCGGCCGGTCAGCACCGCCTTGGCGGCGTTGATGACGATGACGTTGTCGCCGCAATCGACGTGCGGGGTGAAGGTCGGCTTGTGCTTGCCGCGCAGCCGCAGCGCCACAATCGAAGCGAGCCGGCCGACGACGAGCCCGTCGGCGTCGATCATCACCCACTTCTTGTCGACCTCGGCGGGCTTGGCCGAATAGGTCTTCATCTTGGCGTATCCGATCTTGGAAAAGCGGCCAGCGGCTCGGCCGTCGGGCGGCTATGTAGCCGCGCCGACGGCCGAACGTCAATGCGTAAAGTACGCTATTCTCGCAATGATTTCAATCGCTTGAGTAGGAGGTATTATTTAACCTCCGCCGGCATCGAATAGGTCGCGGTCGCGTGGGCCACCAGTTCGTCGCGCGCCGTCCGAGCGGATGCCGATCTCGCCGACGGCAAGCCGCTTGCCGAGCTTGATCAGGCGCGCTTCGGCCAACAGATCGCGCGGCGCCGGCTTTTTGAGAAAATTGATGGAGAGGTTGGTGGTGACCGCGAGCGGCACCCAGCCGATCGCCGAAAGAACGGCCAGATACATGGTGAAATCGGCGAGCGCCATCATGATCGGCCCGGAAACCGTGCCGCCCGGCCGCAGCGATTTCGGGTGGAAATGCCGCCGCACGCGGCAGCCGCCATGCCAAAGCTCTTCGAGCGCGTAGCCGCTCTCGGCATTGAACATTTCGGGAAATTCGGCGCGCAGCAGCGCTTCGAGCTTCTTGCGCGTGAGCTTCGGCGCGGCCATCTCTCGCTCCGCTGCCCGCCTGCCTCCTCATCGCCTGCCCTCCCCTGGCCCGGCAGATCGGATACAATGGCCAGAAGTCGACCGCCAATCGGCAAGACGCAAGAGTAGGCCAATGAGCACTCGCACCGTGAAAGCCGCTGCGCCAGCCGCTGCCGCCGCCTCGGAGCTGATCCTGCTGCGCGAGGATATTCGCGGCATTGCCGTGCTCACGCTCAACCGGCCGCAGGCCCGCAACAGCCTCTCCGAGGCGATGCTGGAGGCGCTCGGCGATGCGCTGACCGCCATCGCCCACGACGCGCGCGTGCGCGCGGTCGATCCTCGCCGCCAACGGCCCGGCATTTTCCGCCGGCCATGATCTGAAGGAACTCAATGCGCGCCGCTCCGACGAAGACCGTGGCCGCGCCTATTTCAAGCACATCATGGGGCTGTGCAGCGGCGTGATGCAGCAGATCGTCACGCTGCCGCAGCCGGTCATCGCCGCGGTGCAGGCGACCGCGACCGCGGCGGGCTGCCAACTGGTGGCGAGCTGCGATCTCGCGGTCGCCTCGCGCGCCGCCAAGTTCGCCACGCCCGGCGTCAATATCGGCCTGTTCTGCTCGACCCCGATGGTGGCGCTGTCGCGCAACGTGCCGCGCAAGCACGCCATGGAAATGCTGCTCACCGGCGAGATGATCTCGGCCGAGGAGGCCGCGCGCATCGGCCTCGTCAATCACGTGGTCGCGCCCGGCAGCGAGCGCGACGAAGCGCTCAAGCTGGCGAGAGAAGATCGCCGCCAAATCGGCGCTCACGCTCAAGATCGGCAAGGAGGCATTCTATCGCCAGATCGAAATGCCGCTTGGCGAGGCTTACAAATACGCGTCCGAAGTGATGGTCGAGAACATGCTGGCGCGCGACGCCGAGGAAGGCATCTCCGCCTTCATCGAAAAGCGCGAGCCGAAATGGGAAGACCGCTGAACTTCGTTGGCACTCACGATGAACCACGATTCCTATCCCGACAGCTTACATCCGCGGCATTCTCAACACCGTGAAGACGATCGCCATGGTCGGCGCCTCGGAGAAGGAGAACCGGCCGAGCTATTTTGCCTTCAAATACCTGCTCGAACGCGGCTACAAGATGATCCCGGTCAATCCGGGACATGCCGGCGAGGAGATGCTCGGCCAGCGCATCTATGCGCGGCTTGCCGACATCCCTGAGCCGATCGACATGGTCGATATTTTCCGCGCCTCGCAATACGCGCTGCCGATCGTGCAGGAGGCGCTGCGCTCAAGCCGCGGCCGCAGGTGATCTGGATGCAGCTCGGCGTGCGCAACGACGAAGCCGCGGCGCTGGCCGAAGCGAACGGCATGAAAGTGGTGATGAACCGCTGCCCGAAGATCGAATACGGCCGCCTGTCATCGGAAATCGCCTGGATGGGCGTCAATACCCGCACCATCAGTTCGAAAAAGGGCACGATCGGCGGCGTTCAGCGCATGTCGCTCAACCGCACCACCGCCCAGGGCGGCGCCACCGAAGCCGCCGACCGCGTGCAGCGCGAGGAAAGCGGACGCTAGTCGGCGCTTCGTCTCTCTTCCATCGTCACGGCCGCGTGTTTAATTACAATTGCCGGGAACTAAGGTGAACCTTTTTCATTGGTCTATCGTCTAATGGATGGAGCCAGCGCATCGCCAACGATGCCGGCACCTCGATTATCGGAGGGGGCCATGAAAATCAGCATTCCACTCGCACTGCCATGTTCTGCCTGCCGCTGGCACCGGCGGCGGTGCGCGCCGATCCAGCAACAAGATCAGCAAGCCTGCATGGGCGACGCCATGACGATTTGCGGGCAATTCATTCCGGACCGCGAGCGTGTGGGCGCTGCCTTTACTCCAACCGCAGCCGCATTTCGCCTGCATGCCGCGAGGCGATGAAGCGCTTCAATCCGCGCACGGCCTCCCGCTAACCCTCTCAAGCCTCGCCGCAGAAGAATTTTCTGCCACTGCCGCGAGCGCTGGCGGCTTGCCCTATTAAGCTAACGACGGCCGCGCGCGCCTTGACGCGCGTGGCGGGTCCTATAAACCGGCATCCTCCTTTCCCTACCACGAGGATCGGCCGATGCCCGAACGCATTCCTGGTTTTTCGACGCTCGCCGTCCATGCCGGCGCGCAGCCCGATCCCACCACCGGCGCACGCGCGACGCCGATTTATCAGACCACCTCTTACGTGTTCGAAAGCGTCGATCACGCCGCTTCGCTGTTCGGCCTGCAAACCTTCGGCAACATCTATACGCGCATCGGCAATCCGACCAATGCCGTGCTCGAGGAACGCGTTGCCGCGCTCGAAGGCGGCACTGCGGGGCTCGCGGTGGCGTCAGGCCACGCGGCGCAGGTTTTGGTCTTTCATTGCCTGCTGCAGCCGGGCGACGAGTTCGTGGCGTCGAAAAAGCTCTATGGCGGCTCGATCAACCAGTTCAATCACGCGTTCAAGAATTTCGGCTGGAACGTGGTGTGGGCCGATCCCGACGATATTTCCTCGTTCGAGCGCGCGATCTCGCCGAAGACCAAGGCGATCTTCACCGAGTCGATCGCCAATCCCGGCGGCGTCATCACCGACATGGCCGCGGTCGCCCAGATCGCGCGGCGCGCCGGCGTGCCCTACATCGTCGACAACACGCTGGCCACGCCCTACCTGTGCAAGCCGTTCGAGCATGGCGCCGACGTTGTGGTGCATTCGCTGACCAAATTTTTGGGCGGCCACGGCAATTCGATCGGCGGCATGATCGTCGACGGCGGCACGTTCAACTGGTCGCGCGAGCGGCGCTATCCGATGCTGTGCGAGCCGCGCCCGGAATATCACGGCATCGTGCTGCACGAGACGTTCGGCAATTTCGCCTTCGCCATCGCCTGCCGGGTGCTGGCGCTGCGCGACATCGGCCCCGCTTTGTCGCCTTTCAACGCTTTCCTCATTCTCACCGGCATCGAGACGCTGCCGCTGCGCATGCGGAAACATTGCGACAACACGCTCGCCGTCGCCGAATGGATTTCGGCGCATCCGAAGGTCGCCTGGGTGAGTTATCCGGGACTGCCCGGCGACCGCTATCACAACCTCGCCAAGAAATACTGCCCGAACGGCGCCGGCGCGGTTTTCACCTTTGGGCTCAAGGGCGGCTACGACGCCGGCGTGAAACTCGTCTCCAATGTAAAACTGTTCTCCCACCTCGCCAATATCGGCGATACGCGCTCGCTGATCATTCATCCCGCCTCGACCACGCACCGGCAGCTTTCTGACGCACAAAAGATCCAAGCCGGCGCCGGCCCGGACGTAGTGCGGCTGTCGATCGGCATCGAGGACAAGGAAGACATCATCGCCGATCTGGAGCAGGGACTGGCGGACTAGTTTTTCGCCAAGACGGGGCTTATGGAGCCTGTGCTGGCGGCGCTCGGCCGCGCCCCGGAACGACCCAGCCGGCGTGCCACAACCAACGCGGCATGTACTGTCGCCGCGGTCAACACGACCATCGCCATCGCCTGGTGCATCAGGGAAAGCGCAAGCGGCGCCACCATCAGCAGCGTCCAGATGCCGAGCGCCGCCTGCAGCGATACGGCGCCAAACAGCACCGCCGCACCCACGAGCGTCGACCCTTTTTTCACGGTGCTCGACACGTCGATGAGGTGCAACAACGCACAAGCCCAGATCGTGTAAGCGAGCATGCGATGGTCGAACTGAACGGTCAGTGTATTTTCGAAAAAATTCCGCCACGGCGGCGTGAGTGAGAATAAGCGCGATGCGCCCGGCACCAAGGCGCCGTCAATCAGCGGCCAGGTGTTGTAGATGTACCCGGCGCGCAGTCCGGCGACCAACGCACCGAGATAGATTTGCGCCAGCACCAGGACAAGCAGGCCGATGGCACTGGCGCGTATCCGCGAAGGCGGCAATTGAGGCGCGCTTTCGCCAAGTCGCCCGTCAAATCGCAACCCGGTCCACAGAATCGCAATGTAGATCACGCAGGCGAGAACAAGATGCGTCGCCAGGCGATACTGCGAGACTTCGACCCGCCGACGAGCCCCGAGGCGACCATCCACCAGCCGACGGCGCCCTGCAGCGCGCCGAGCCCGAAAATCAACCACAGCCGGCCGCGCAATCCGGGCCCGATCCAGCCGCGCCATAGAAACCATAGCAGCGGCACTAAAAAGACGACGCCGATCAGCCGGCCGATCAGCCGGTGCGTCCATTCCCACCAAAATATCGTCTTGAACGCATCGAGGCTCATGCCCGCATTGAGTGCGTGATATTGCGGGATCTGCTGATATCGGTGGAACTCGGCCTGCCACGCCGCCTTGCTCAGGGGCGGCAACGCGCCCATCACAGGCTGCCATTCGGTGATCGACAGGCCGGATTCGGTGAGCCGCGTCGCGCCGCCGACCAGCACCATGGCGAGCACCATCGCGGCCACGGCGTAGAGCCAAAGCCGGACAGCGCGCGTGTGAACGTCCGTTCGGACGCCGCCTGAAAGCATTCCAGTCATGCTGCGTGCTTGTATGGGGCGCGCGGACCATATAGTGCTGCCCCCTGCCCTGCAACCACGTCATTGCGAGGAGCAACGCAACGAAGCTATCCAGATTGTCGCAAGGAAAAACTGGATTTCCTTCGCGTAGCTTGTTATCGGGCCGGCTACTTCGAGCCCGACCCGTTGGCTCACAATGATCACTTTTGTCGCTCTCGGTCCCACCCACACTATGCCGATCCGCCTGCGAAAATTCATCGGCGCCATTCTCCTCTTCGTCCTCGTCATCGTATGGGCGCTGGTGGCGATGGCGCTGGCGCAGGCCCCGGCCATTCACGACAATGCGATTGCGTCGATCGCCTATTACGTGATCGCCGGCATCGGCTGGGTCTTGCCGGCGATGCCGATCGTGGCATGGATGAGCGGGAGGAAAGTCGACGGACGACGGACCACGGACGATAGATAAAGATAAGAAAGCGCGACTTCTATTCTGGTTATCTGTTGTTTATCCTCTGCCGTCTGTCGTCCGGCTATGCCGCCTCAAGGCGGCGAAAGCCGTTCCACATCGCGGTAGCGGAGCCCGACAACAGCACGCGCACGTAGCGCAGTCGCTGATATTCGCCGTTGAGCGAAATGCGCGGCAGCGCGGTGAGGCGATCCCGATGGGCGGGAAACAGCACGCCTGGACGCGTCGTCACCGCGGTCTTAAAACCGAGTTCCGCGGCGATCGCAAATTCGCGCGGACCGGCGGAGGTGCGGTCGCCGATCGGGAAAGACAAATGCTCGGGCCGCTTGGCAAGCGCCGCTTCGATGACCGAGCGGCTCAAATCCATTTCCGAGCGCACCGCTTTTCTCCGGCAATTTCGCCAGCATCGGATGATTGACGGTGTGCGCGCCGATGGTCACGAGCGGATCGGCGGCAAGCTCGGCCAGCTCCTCCCAGCTCATGCATAGTTCCTTGCAGAACGCTGCGATATCGACGCCGTAACAGGCGGCGAGATTGCGGATCACCTCGCGCATCTCGGTTTCGGTCGGACGCGCGCGCAGCCACCAATAAAGCTCGTCATAGAGCGCGCGCTTCTCCGCAACGCTCGCACAATCGAAGGTGCGGTTGCGGCCGTCGATCGCGAGCCCGATGCGGCTGTTGCGCGCAATCACCGCTTCGAGCGCGAGCCACCACAATTCGCCGAGCCGGTCGGGAAAGCTCGTCGCCACGTAGACGGCGAACGGCACGCCCTCCTTCTTGAGGATCGGATAGGCGATTTGCAGCGTGTCGCGATAGCCGTCGTCGAAGGTCAGGCAGACGAACCGGCGGGAAAAATCGCGCTCGACCAAGCGGCGATGCATCTCGTCGAGGCTGACGAGGTCCAGTCCGGACCGGCGCAGATCCTCGACGACGCGGGTCGAAAAAACGCGGCGTGATTTCCAGCAGGCGATTGGGCTGGAAGCGGCCGGGGCGCGGCGGCCGCACATGGTGCAGCGTCAAAATAGCGCCGACGCCGCCGAACAGCGGCTTGAGCAAATGATGCGCGCCGCTGAAATAAAGCGACTCCAGCCCGCCGCGGATGATCGTTGGCTTCAGTCCGGCCACGGAACAACTCCTCTCGCCGGAGACGACTATTCCAGCGCTGGTTGATAATCCTTTGCCGTCGCCGCCGGCCAGGGTCAACGCGCATGGCGCCGCTTATCCGCCGCTGCCCCCAAGGCGGGCCGGCGAGGTCTGACTGCGAGCTCTAGGCCGCGGCCGCAGTCGCCGCGCCGGCACGCGCGCCGGCGAGCACCATCACGTCTGTCGAAGCCGGCGGCAACAAGGCGCTCGCGCGCCGACTTCCGTGGCGGCGCTCGCCGGTTCTCGGCGAGCAACACGGCGTGCGGCGCGATCTCGGCGATCGCCTCGAGATCCACGCCCTCGGCCGCGCCGGCGTCGAGCGACGCACATAATCATAGCTGCGCGCTAGCGCATCGAAGCTCGCCGCCAGCCGCGGCGAGGACAGCAGAGCAGATGCGCTCGCGCGGCGAGCGCCCAGGCGTGATGACATGAACGCCCGACAGCTTGTCCTTGCCGATGATGTCGCGGAACGAAGCGCGTGCCGGCAGTCAAGTTCCGCCATTCCGCCGCGGACGGATCGTTCGAAATGGCGCCGATCGCGGAACTTTCCGGATCGATCCGACCAGAACGACGCGCGCGTCTTTGGCAAGCGCGCGCGCGAATTTGATCGAAGTCTTCGGCCGGTCTCCATGCCGGGCGACGGCGCCGAGCACGGCGATGCGGCCGGCACCTGCATCGGCGCAGGCCTTGGGCGACGTCGGCGACCGCACCGCCTGGCGAACCCCGAGCGATCGCGGCGCGCCTCGGCATCGGCGGCAGGGACGGCGCACGCGCGGCTGCGGCGATCGGCGCGCGCCGCGCTGCCGCGCGCGGCGCCGCCGCAGACGGCGCCGGGAACGCTCAACAGCTCCTTGGTCAGCACGAAACCGCAACACAGCATCATCGTCGCCACCGTGGCGATCAGCACGCTCGGCAGTTTTTTCGGATAAGCCGGCACGTTCGACACCGTCGCCCGCGAAATCACCCGCGCGTCGGCCGGCGCGGAATTGGCTGGTGTCGCGCGCCGTGGCCTCGCGATATTTGGCGAGATAGGATTCCAGCAGATCGCGCTGCGACTTGGCGTCCCGCTCCAGCGCGCGCAATTGGACGTCGCGCTCGTTGGTGCTCGCCGCCTGGTTCTTGATCTGGTCGAAGTTCGCCACCAGCGAATCGACGCGGGCGCTGGCGATCTTGGCGTCGTTCTCGAACGAACGCGCGATGCTTTCCGCCTCCGCCCTGATTTGCTGGTCGAGATCGGCGATCTGCGCCTTGAGTTCCTTGATGCGCGGGTGCTGGTCGCCGAGCGAAGTTGACTGCTCGGCGAGTTCGGCGCGCAGCGTCACCCGTTGCTCGGACAGCCGGCGGATCAGTTCGGAGTTGAGGATATCGGAGTACTCGATCGGCTGCCCGGATCCCAGCATTTGGCGGATGATCTTGGCCTTGGCCTCGGCGTCGGCCTTTTGCGCGCGCGCGGCGGCGAGCTGGGCGTTGAAGTCGCCGAGCTGCTGCTCCGACAGCGTCGTGTTGTTGGGCCCTTCGAGCAGGTTGGAATTGGCGCGAGAACGCCGCGACCTTGGCCTCGGCATCGGCGACCTTCTTCTGCATCGTCGTCGATCTCGACCGGAATACCATTGCACGGCGGCGCGCGCCTGATCCTGCTTGGCCGCCGCGCTGCCGCACCAGATACTCATCCGCGATGGCGTTGGCGACGTTGGCGGCGAGTTCGGGATCCTGAGAAAGAAAATCGATGACAATGACGCGCGACTTGTCGATCGCGTAGACGGTGAGCCGATCGTAATAGGCTTCGAGCACGCGCTCTTCCGGCGTCATGCGCGTCGGATCCTTGATCAGGCCCAGCCTGCCGAGCAAGGCCTTGATCGGCGAAACTCCGTTCAATGCCGGATCGAATTCCGGACGCTTGTCGAGCTGGAGCCTGGCGATCACGTCGCGCGCAAGATCGCGCGACAGCACAAGCTGAACCTGGCTTGTCACCGTCTCTTCGTCGACAGTATTGCGGTCGATCAGGTCCTTGTCGGCCTCTGGGCGCAGGAACACGTTGTCGCGCCCCTCAAGGAGAACCCGCGATTCCGACTGGTATTTGGGCGGGATCACCTGTACGACGGCGAGCGTGACCAGCGCGACGAGCAGCGTCGGACCCAGGATTTTCCACTTGCTGCGCCACAGCGCCGCGCCGAGCGCGGGGAAATCGAACTCCGCGTCGAACGAAGGGCCTCCACCCGGAGGCCGTCGCCGCCTGCGACGCCACGCTCATTTCATCACTCCCAACGCCGACCAACAAGCCCGTGTTCATCACAATCTATTAAGGTTGCCATCCGGTTAAGGGGCTGCTGACGAGAATGAGGGTAGCCCGAATACGGGCAGTGCCGGTTCCTCGTTTCCCTCCAGCGCTTTTGGCGAAGCAAAGGGAGGCGGCACGTGAGGCCTTTTTTAACTCCCGCACGTCTCAATCGGGCTTAATTGTTTGCTCCGACTTCTAGGGATCCGGCTCATGGGCGAGTTTGTGCGGCCCGCCGCTTCGATGCTCGCCCCCATTAGCGGCTCGTTCGCCGCGATTGAGCGCGCCGCCACGACAGAGCCGCCCGCAACCGCCTTCGCGCCGCGCAGCCTGAAAATTCTGCACATCCTGCGCGCGCCGGTTGGCGGCTTGTTTCGCCACGTGCTTGATGTGGCGCAAGGCCAGGCCGAACGCGGGCACCGCGTCGGCTTGATCGTCGATAGCTTAACCGGCGGCGGGCGCGCCGATGCCTTGCTTGCGCAGCTTGCGCCGCAACTTGCGTTCGGAGTGGAGCGCGTCGCCATTACGCGACAGCTCAGTATTCGGCGACCTTGCCGCGTTGCATTTCGTCACGCGGCGGATTGGCGCGCTGGCGCCAGATGTGCTCCATGGGCACGGCGCCAAGGGGGCCGCGCTAGCGCGCCTTGTACCGCGCTCCGACGGCGCGATTCGCGTCTATACGCCGCACGGCGGTTCGCTGGTTTATGCGCCGGGCACGATCGCCGGCGGATTCTATCGCGCGCTGGAGCGGTTGCTCAATTGGCGCACCGACCTCTTCCTGTTCGAAAGCAGCTATATCGCCCAGGAGTATCTGCAAAAAAATCGGGCCGCCGCGCGCGCCGAGGCGCGTCGTGCGCAACGGGATCAATGACGCCGAATTCGTTCCCGTCGCAGCCCGCTTCGATGCAACCGACCTCGTCAGCGTCGGCGAACTGCGAAGCGTGAAGGCATTCGATGTTCTCATCGAAGCGTTGGCGGCGCTCAAGCGATCCGGCCGCCGGGTGAGCGCGACCATTGCCGGAGACGGCCCAGACGGACCGCCCTTGAAAGAGCTGACCCAGCGTCTCGACGTTGCCGATCAAGTACGCTTTGTCGGCCACCAGCCCGCACGCGAGGCCTTTGCGATGGGGCGAATCCTTGTCGTCCCCTCGCGCGCCGAATCGCTCCCCTATATCGTGCTGGAGGCCGCGGCCGCTGGAATTCCGATCATCGCGACACGGGTTGGCGGCATTCCCGAAATCTTTGGCGCGGAAGCTCGCGCATCTTCTCCCCGCCGACAGTATTGCGGCGCTCACGGATGCGATTGCGGCGGCGCTCGACGATGCCGGGCAGTTGCAGCGCATCGCGCAAGCGATCACTGCCAGGGTGCGCGCCGAATTCTCCGTGAACGCCATGGTGGAGGGCGGACTAGCCGCCTATCGCGAAGTGCTGGCAAGGCAAAAATCCGCTCAACCCACCTAACCAATTTTTGAACTTTATTCACTATTCTGCCGGCTTAGCTGCCGGGGGCGGTGTGGGCGCGCCCGATCGCCGGCGAACGAGTTGCGTAAACAGTTGCGTAAACAATGTCCAACCCCGAACACAGCATGATTTTCGAATCAGCGGTGCCATCCGCAGCCGCAACCATGCCGCGACCCAAGCCGAAACCTGCGACCCAGCTGCTCCCCGGCCGCGCTGAAAGTCACCGCCCAACCCTTCGCGCGCGCATATTCTCCGATCGTGCTCGCCGGCACGGTGCGGCTGATCGAGGTTGCGCTCGTCGCGCTGGTCGGACTTGCCGTCTATGTCGGCTATGTCGTGCCGAGGGACGGCTTCGCGTGGCACTACGTCGCGGCGATCGCCGGGATTGCGCTGTTGGCGATGCTGGCGTTCCAGGTCGCCGATATCTATCAGGTCCAGGCTTTCCGCGGCCACGAAAAACAATACATGCGGCTCGCCTCGGCCTGGTCGGTTGTTTTTCTCGTCGCCATCAGCATGTCTTTTTTCGCCAAAGCCGGCGATCAGTTCTCACGCGCGTGGCTCGGCGGCTTCTACGTCCTCGGTCTTGTCACGCTGATCGCCTTCCGCCGCGGGTTGTTCCTTCTGGTGCGCCGCTGGACGCGCGAAGGCCGACTCGACCGCCGCACCGTCGTGGTTGGCGCCGACGGCAACGGCGAGTCGCTCATCCATTCGCTCGCCGCGCAACGCGATTCCGACGTGCGCGTGATCGGCGTTTTCGACGACCGCGGCGATCAGCGCAGTCCGGCAAGCTGCCAAGGGGTGCAAAAGCTCGGCACCGTCGGCGATCTTGTCGAATTCGCCCGCCACACGCGCGTCGATCTCGTCATCTTCTCGCTGCCGATTTCCGCCGAAGCCCGCATCCTGCAGATGCTGAAAAAGCTTTGGGTGCTGCCTGTCGATATCCGGCTCTCCGCACATACCAACAAGCTGCGGTTCCGTCCGCGCTCCTATTCCTATATCGGCAACGTCCCGGTGATCGACCTTTTTGATCGGCCGATCGCCGATTGGGACGTGGTGATGAAATGGCTGTTCGACAAAATCGTGGGCTCGCTGGCGCTGATCTGCATTTCGCCGGTCATGCTCCTCGTTGCGATCGCCATTAAGTTCGACAGCAAGGGTCCGGTGCTTTTCAAGCAGCGGCGCTATGGTTTCAATAACGAGCTGATCGAGGTCTATAAATTCCGCTCGATGTACGTCGATCGGACCGACGCCGGGGCGGAAAAACTCGTCACTAAGGACGATCCGCGCGTGACCCGCATCGGCCGATTCATCCGCAAGACGAGTCTCGACGAGCTGCCGCAGCTCTTTAACGTCGTGTGCGCCGGCAACCTGTCGCTGGTCGGGCCGCGGCCGCACGCGGTGCAATGCCAAGGCCGCCGAACCGCATCTATGACGAAGCGGTCGACGGCTACTTCGCCCGCCACCGGGTGAAACCGGGCATCACCGGCTGGGCGCAGGTCAACGGCTGGCGGGGCGAAACCGATAGCCAGGAGAAAATCCAGCGCCGCGTCGAGCACGACCTCTACTACATCGAAAACTGGTCGATCCTGTTCGATCTCTACATCCTGGCGCGCACGCCGTTTGCGCTGTTGAGCTGGGAGAACGCCTATTGAGCGACGCCGACGCGGCCGCCGTGGAAAGACTGACCGCCGAGATTTCGCCCGGCGTGACGGGCTCGCGCAGCGCCTGTTGAACGTGACGCTGTTCGTCACGCGTACTGCTCAGTTCGATCGCCTTCATCGAGCCTTCGCCGCACGACGTCATGATGTTCGTCGCTCTTGACCGTGTGCGTCGCCGCCCGCGTCTCCTTCGACCGCAAGCTCGTGCCGCTTCTCATCTTGACGATCGTCTGGCTGCTCGGCGGATTTTTGTCGCTGGTCCAGGTCGGCGACCAGGAAAACACCGATCCAGTATGCGGGAACTTCGGTCTATCTCGGCCTTGCCGGCATCATGTTCGCCTGCCTGTTCTGCGACGGCAACCTGACGCGCCTCTTGATCGTGCGCCGCGCCTACATTCTCGCCGCCCTGATCGCGACCGCGGCGGGCTATCTCGGCTTTTTCCACTTGATTCCGCACTATCAAATCTTTTTGGACAACGACCGCGTCAGCGCGACGTTCAAGGACCCGAACGTATACGGTCCGTTCCTCATCTATCCGCTGCTGCTGCTTGATTATCGGCCTCATGACCAACGGCGTCCGGAATCTGGTCGGCCTCATCGTGCTGGTTGCGCTCCTGGGCGGGCTGTTCTTGAGCTTTTCCCGCGGCGCCTGGATGCATTTCGCCGTGTCGGCCGTTGTTGCGGTGGGCCTGTCTCTTCGCCGTCACACCCGATCCGCGCATGCGCAACCGCATTATCTTTTTCGCAGCATGGCGCAGCGCTCGCGGCCGTGCTGCTGGTCGTCGCGCTCACCTCGATCGAATCCGTGCGCGACATGCTTCTCGAGCGCGCCAAGGCCATTCAGCCCTACGATGTCGGACCGGGCGGCCGTTTCTGGTTCCAGCAGCTCGGCGATCGAGCCAGATTCTCGATCATCCCAACGGCCTCGGACCGTTCGAATTCAGCCGCATCTTCGGCGGGCAGCAGCACGACGTCTACATGCAGGGATTTTTGGTCTATGGCTGGCTCGGCGGCGCCGCCTATTTCACGCTCGTCCTGGTCACGCTGATGATCGGAATACGCGCCGTGCTCGTTCCGACGCCCTTGGCAATATTATCTGATCGCCGCATATGGGGCGTTTGTCGGCGAAGCTGTGCGAGGGATTTATCGTCGACACCGATCATTGGCGCCACTTTTTTCTGCTGCTCGGACTGATTTGGGGCCTGACCGCCGCCACCATCAATCTACCGCCGCCGGCAGAATATTGCCGTCGATGCGAGCCGGAAGCGGCCACGCTGGCGATCGCGTCCTGATTTCAGCGGCGTCGGCGCGGCATCGCGGGAGCAGAACGGTTGCGTATCCTGATCAACGATTTCATCGGCGGAGCGCTCGATCGCGGCATTCCGCTCTACGTGCGCAATCTCATCGACGGCTTGCGCGAGGAAGGCTTTCGCGTCGACGTGGTCCGCGCCCCTGCCTTTTGCCGCAAGCTGCCGCGCGGCCTGCTCTATCTGATCGCGGTCATGGTCGAACAGACGCTGTTGCCGGCGATCGGATTTTGGCGGCGGGCGGAGCTGACGATTTATCCCTACAACTCGGTCGCCATCGCCGATCTGCTCACCGGGCGCGGCCGCATCGTGGTGCACGACCTGGAACAGCTCAATCGGCCGCTATCGTTTTCCAAGCTCTACTATCTCGCCTGCTATCGCACGGTGAAATGGCGTAATGCTCCGGTGTTCACCATCTCGGACATTTCGCGGCCTGCGGCTGATCAAAAGCGGACTTTTCGGCCGCGGCGCCGATCACCATCCTGCCGAACACGTTCTATCACTTCGAGCGCCTGCTCCTTACCGAGACGCCAGAGCGCAAGGCCAGCAATCCTGCTTTGCTCCGGTTCGACCGCGAACAAGGACCTTGATACCCTCGTTGCCGACTACCTGCCGAAAGCGCTGGCGCGGAATTATTCGCATCTCGATCTTCGGCCTGCACAAGAAGAGCGACCTGCCGATATTGGAGCCGCTGCGCAGCTTCATGGTGTCCGGCCAATTGCGGCTCTGCGGCCGGCTCTCCGACCGGCAGGTGGCGAGCGAATATCGTCTCCCACTCGCTCATCTGGGTCCATTCGCTGCGCGAAGGTTTCGGCCGCTGCGTGGTGGAGGGACGGCTTGCCGGCGGTCGCGTGGTCGCCAGCGACATTCCCGAATTCGCTGGGCTGCGCGACGGCGATGTCTATCTCTACAGCAGACGCAGACGAATTCCTGGCCCTCGCTCGATCGCCTGCTGCGACATGGACGCTCCGGCTGCGCCATACTGACGGCTATCCCTATCGCGAACTTCTGCGCCAGGCCGTCGAGCGCGAACTATCGGTCAAAGAAGGCCGCAGCGCAGCGCAATCGCCGCAAGCCATATCAGTCCGACAAGGCACAGCGCACGGCCAGCACCGCCGCCGAACCGAAATCCTTGATCCGGCGAATTTCAATGTGCCGTTCGAGCGTAACGAAATCGGCGAGCTTCTCGATCGCCGTATTCAACAATTCGACGGCAAGCACGACCAGTAGCGAACCTATCATGGCGACATACCAGCCGACGCTTGGCGCGATGAAGATGCCGAGCGGCACGGCGATAACGCAGAAGGATCGCCTCCTCGCGCACCGCAGCTTCGTAGCGCAGGGCATATCCTAGCCCGCGCAGCGAATTGAGGGTGGCGCTGTAAAGCCGCTTCACGTTGGATCCGGTTAGACGGGAATCAATGGCAGGAGATACGCACCTTATGTGATCGATGTCCGGCGCGCGAGCGTTATTGCGCCCCCGGGAGCGCCTCACTATAGTCCGGCCGCACTCTCGGAGCGTAGCGCAGCCCGGTTAGCGCACCAGTCTGGGGGACTGGGGGTCCCGAGTTCAAATCTCGGCGCTCCGACCAGTTTTCACGCGGTCGATCCGGGTCTCTGCTTCGGCCTGTCCGGCGATTTCGTCATCCGACAGCGCAGCTTCGATCAGCCGATGGCAGGCGACGAGTTCATCGAGCGCCGCCCGCAGTTTGCGCCGGTCCTCGCCGGTCATGCCGGTCGGCTTTGGCTGCAGTTCGGCACGGCGCAGCGCGTAAACGTCGGCTCGCGCCGTTCGGCAGGACGCTCGTCCGCGTGCGTCGCGCGCACGCGCGACGAGGCAAGGGAAAACAACGACAGCATCGGGCTCCGGACGCTCCGCCGCCGACGGCGCCGCGGCTCTCGTCGCCTGCCCGATCCTCCTCCGATTCCGGCGGCGGCGGTTCGGCGCCGACGCGCCAGACGTTTTGCACGAAGACCGCGCCCTGCTCGCGCAGAATTCGCTGCACGCCGCGGATCGTGTAGCCCTCGCCGTAGAGCAAGTGGCGCACGCCGCGCAGGAGATCGACATCCTCCGGACGATAAAACCGCCGGCCGCCGCCGCGCTTCATCGGCCGGATCTGCGCAAACCGGCTCTCCCAGAACCGCAGCACGTGCTGCGGCACGTCGATCTCGTCGGCGACTTCGCTGATCGTGCGGAATGCCCCTGGCGCCTTATCCAATGGCTATTCCCCACCGAATTTGCATACGCGTTGCGCCTGCAGGGCGCCTTTACGCGGGTGATTTGCCTTCCGCCTCGGAATTGATGCGCTGCTTGAGGATAGCCGACGGCTTGAACACCATGACCCGGCGCGGCGAGATCGGCACTTCCTTGCCGGTCTTGGGATTGCGCCCGATCCGCTGGCCCTTCTTGCGCACGACAAACGAGCCGAACGACGACAACTTCACCGTCTCGCCGCGTTCGAGGCAGTCGGTGATTTCCTTGAGCACAAGTTCCACGAGCGCAGCGGATTCGCTGCGCGACAGGCCGACCTTTTGGTAGACCGCCTCACACAGATCCGCACGCGTGACCGTCTTTCCCGCCATGGCCAGCCCCGCCAGCACGGCGGTCGATCAATCTATCGACCCCATATCGTGCTGAATTATCAACGATATTAGCTTGTCGGGACAGGGTCAACGGGCTTTAGCGGCTCACCAGCGCACCAGCGCCGCGCCCCAGGTGAAGCCGCCGCCCATGGCTTCCAGCAGCAAAAGATCGCCGCGCTTGATGCGGCGCTCGGCGAGCGCGTCCGACAGCGCCAGCGGAATCGACGCCGCCGACGTATTGCCGTGGCGGTCGACAGTGGTGACGATTTTCGCCGGTGCAATGCCGAGTTTATGGGCCGAACCGTCGATGATGCGCTTGTTGGCCTGGTGCGGAATGAACCAGTCGATATCGTCGGCGGTATAGCCGGTGGCCTTGAAGGCGTCCTCGACCACGTCGGTGATCATCGCGACGGCGTGGCGAAACACTTCGCGCCCCTCCATGCGCAAATGACCGACGGTGCCGGTCGATGACGGCCCGCCATCGACATAGAGCTTCGATTTGTAACGGCCGTCGGAGCGCAAATGCACGGTAAGGACGCCGCGCGCCTCGCGCGTATCCGGCTGCTCCTGCGCATCGAGCACGACCGCGCCGGCGCCATCGCCGAACAGCACGCAGGTAGAGCGGTCGGTCCAGTCGAGAAGGCGCGAGAACGTCTCCGCGCCGATCACCAACGCGCGCGAGAACGCGCCGGTTTTGAGCAGTGCGTCGGCCGTCGCCAGCGCATAGACAAAGCCGGAGCATACGGCCTGCAGATCGAAGGCGGCGCCGCGCGTTATGCCGAGCTCGGCCTGGACCGAAACGGCGCTCGCCGGAAACGTATTGTCGGGCGTCGACGTCGCCAGCACGATGAGGTCGATGGATTGCGCGTCGACCCGTGCGTGAGCGAGTGCCGAGCGCGCCGCCTGCGTCGCCATCTGCGACGTCAATTCGCCCGGCGCGGCAATGCGGCGCTCGTGGATGCCGGTGCGCTGCACGATCCATTCGTCCGACGTGTCGACCTTGCGCGCCAAATCCTCATTGGTCAGGACTTGGCTCGGCAGATAGCTGCCGCAACCGAGGATCACCGAGCGGCGCACCGTCACGAGGCCGCTCCGCCGAGCGCCCGCTGCTGGCATTCGTGATGACGGCCGAGCGCGGACGTGATCTTGCCCAACAGCTCGTCGCGCACCACGCCGTGGCCAAGCTCGATCGCCGCGGCAAACCCTTCGGCGTCCGTGCCGCCGTGGCTCTTGATGACAATGCCGTTGAGCCCGAGAAAAACCCCGCCATTGGAGCGGCGCGGGTCGATACGCTCCTTCAATTCGCGGAACGCCGAGCGCGCAAACAAGATAGCCGATGCGCGCGCTGAGCGAACGGCTCATGGCGCTCTCAGGTACTCGCCCATCTGCCGCGCCGTGCCCTCCGCCGTCTTCAGCGCGATGTTGCCGGCAAAACCTTCGGTGACGACGACATCGACTTTGCCGCGACCGATATCGTCGCCTTCGACAAAGCCCTGATAATCGAGATCGGGCAATTTCTCCTCGCGCAGAATGCGGCCGGCCTCGCGCACCGGCTCGAGGCCCTTGACCTCTTCGACGCCGATGTTGAGCAGGCCGACGGTCGGGCACGTCAATGACCGAACAGGATGCGCGCCGTCGCGGCGCCCATGACGGCAAGATCGACGAGGTGCTCGGCATCGGCGCCGATCGAGGCGCCGAGATCGAGCACGATCGATTCGCCGCGCAGCGTCGGCCAGAGCGCGGCGATCGCCGGCCGCTCGATGCCGGGCAGCATTTTGAGTTCGAACTTCGCCATCGCCATCAGGGCGCCGGTATTGCCCCCGGATACGGCGACATCGGCGTTGCCCTTCTTCACCGCCTCGATCGCGAGCCACATCGAGGACTTCCAGCGGCCGTAGCGGAGCGCCTGGCTGGGCTTGGCGTCCATGCGGACGGCGACTTCGGTATGGACGAGCTGCGAAGCGGCTTTGAGCTGCGGCCGCGCATCGAGCAGCGGCGCGACCTGCGCGGAATTGCCGAAGAAGAGAAATTCGCTTTCGGGATGGCGCCGCAGCGCCAGTTCTGCCCCGGCGACGACCACGGCGGGGCCGTGGTCTCCCCCCATCGCATCGAGCGCAATGCGGACCTTGTCTGGCATCGAATGATTGAACCTTGCGGTCCTAGGTCCGGGAGACGGGGAGCCGGAAGCGAACGCGACAATAGCGGTTCGGCGCCCGGACACAACTGCGATCAGGGGTCATCCCGGCCCTTTGCCAGCCGGCCAGGGCCGCAAACGGACCGCCGTCCGGCTCGAGCTATCCCGCGGCGGCTCGAATACCGCGCCGGGCTTACGCGGATAAGGATCGAGCCCGAGGATGAGGAACTCGGTGGCCAAGGCGCCGAGATCGACGACGCCGCCGATCAGCGGCTCCGGATCGTCCCGCTTCGCGTCCGGCCTGACTGCCATCTGTCTCACTCGTTGCCGTTCGCGCCCGCGGCGGACTTGCGGCATGAAGATCAGATCGATTTCCTCTTCGATCTCGTTGGCCAGCGGCTCAAGTGTGACGACGCAGTTTTGGCCGACCGTTGCCGAAACCCGGCCGATAACGCGAAGACCGCCGGCGCCGTGCCGCGTCACCTCAAAATCGGCCTCGCAGGCGCGGCAAATCGCGCAGTCCCGCCATCCGGGCGATAGCGGCGCGCACCTCCGCGTCGGCGATCAGCGCGAATTGCCGGCCGTCTTCGGCAATCTCTTCGACCGCGACCGGAACGCGCCACGGCGACGGCGCGATTTTTCCGATTTATGCTCGGGCATCTGCAAAAGCCTCGGGGCTGGGAAAGACGACCTCGCCGCGGATGAGGGCGCCGTCCTCCTGGGCATCGAGTTCGCCGAACGACGGCGCGCGCGTAACGCGCAAGCCGGGCCGCCCTGTCGTCGATGCCGCCTCCGGGAAGATATTGCGTGCAAGCGCGTTCTCAAAGTCCCGCTCGTCCGCCGCATCGAGCGCCGCGAGGTAGGCGGCCTGCCGGCCATAAAAGGCCTCGCCGAAGCGGCGCATGTGCTTGGGAACCGCGAGATCGCCGATGCCCATTTCCCGCAGATTGTCATCGAGATCGCGGCAAAACGTGTCGAAAAGTCGCTGCCCGAGCTCGCGCCCGCCAGTCCGCGCCCAGTCGCTTCCTCGCGCCAAGCCGCCGCAACAGCAGCACCAGATGCAGCACGATCAGATCGAAATCGGCCCTGACGGTATCGGGCACCCCGTAATCGGCGTAAAAGGCCGGCGATCGTGCCTGCGCCACGATCATGCCATAGAGCGAAGCGATGGTGCGGTTCTCGGCACTGCGCCGAAACGGCCGCAGGATCATGGGGATAGTCCGTTTCGCTCGACACCGCCGAGGGCGGTGGATTGAGCTAAGCCGGCTTCCACTTGCGGGAGAGCTTAAGCCGTGGTATTCGGGGGTACGGCAGGCGGCGGCGGACGCAAGGTGGAGCGGGTATGCGAGGCACGGCAAGGCGCGGCAGCGCAGTCTCACCCAGGGCAGAACGCGGCGCACGACGGCGGCATGCCTGGTCATCCTGGCGCTCGGCCTCATGCCGGGAGGCTGCTTCGGCGAGACATTTCAGCGCGGCTACGTGCTGCCCGACGGCGCGCTCCAGCAAATCCCGCTCGGCTCCTCGCAGGAACAGGTGCTGATCGTGCTCGGCACGCCCTCGACGGTGGCGACCGTCAGCGGCGAGGCGTTCTACTACATTTCGCAGCGCGCCGAGCGGCCCGTTTCGTTCATGCGGACGACGGTCGTCGACCAGCGGGTGATCGCGGTCTATTTCGACAGCAACAGAAAGGTCAAGCGGCTCGCCGAATACGGATTGAAGGACGGCAAGGTCTTCGACTTCATCAGCCGCACGACGCCGACCGGCGGCGCCGATCTCAGCCTGCTCAACGGCCTCTTCCGCATCATCCTCGACAAGACGACGTAGACCGAGAAATCAGAAGTCGGACATCGGAAAGCCACGTGTCCACATTCCGACTTCTGACTGCAGACCTCCGAATTCCGACTTCGATCAATGCGCCAACACCGCGAGCAGCAGCAGCGCGACGATATTGGTGATCTTGATCATCGGATTGACCGCCGGTCCGGCCGTGTCCTTGTAGGGATCGCCGACGGTGTCGCCGGTCACCGCCGCCTTGTGGGCGTCGGACCCCTTGCCGCCGTAATGGCCGTCCTCGATGTACTTCTTGGCGTTGTCCCAGGCGCCGCCGCCTGACGTCATCGAGATGGCGACGAACAGGCCGGTCACGATCACGCCGAGCAGCATGGCGCCGAGCGCGGAAAAGGCCGCAGACTTCCCAGGCGCACCGCCGCCGGCGACGAAGTAGATGACGAAATAGCCGACGATCGGCGACAGCACCGGCAACAGCGACGGCACGATCATCTCCTTGATCGCCGCCCTGGTCAGCATGTCGACGGCACGGCCGTAATCGGGCTTATCGGTGCCCTTCATGATGCCCGGCCGCTCGCGGAATTGGCGGCGCACTTCCTCGACGATCGCCGACGCGGCGCGGCCGACCGCCGTCATGCCCATCGCGGCGAACAGATAGGGCAGAAGCCCGCCGAACAAGCAGGCCGGCCACGACATACGGATTGCTCAGCGAGAAATCGAGCGAGACGCCCTGGAAATACGGATGCGGTCGCCGCGTTTGCGATGAAGAAGTTCAGGTCCTGATTGTAGGCCGCGAACAGCACCAGCGCGCCCAGGCCGGCCGAGCCGATCGCGTAGCCCTTGGTCACCGCCTTGGTGGTGTTGCCGACGGCGTCGAGCGCATCGGTCGACTTGCGCACCTCCTTCGGCAGGCCTGCCATTTCGGCAATGCCGCCGGCATTGTCGGTGACCGGACCGAAGGCATCGAGCGCGACCACGATGCCGGCGAGCGCCAGCATCGTCGTCACCGCGATGGCGATGCCGAAAAGGCCCGGCAAGGTTATAGCTCACCAGGATGCCGGCGATGATGACGAGCGCCGGCAACGCGGTGGCTTCGAGCGACACCGCGAGGCCCTGGATCACGTTGGTGCCATGGCCGGTGACCGAGGCCATGGCGATCGAGCGCACCGGCCGATAATTGGTGCCGGTATAATACTCGGTGATCCAGATGATCAGTCCGGTCACCACGAGGCCGGTGATGCCGCAATAGAACAGCTCGGCGCCCGAATAGATCGACGCCGGGGAGCGTGCCGAAGCCGATGAGGTAATAGATCGACGCCGGCGATGCCGATCAGCGACAGGATCGCGGTCGCGATCATGCCCTTGTACAGCGCGCCCATGATCGACTGATTGGCGCCGAGCTTGACGAAGAACGTGCCGATGATCGAGGCGATGATGCAGACGCCGCCGATGGCGAGCGGGAAGCGTCATCATCCGCGTCACCGTGTCGGTGCCGACGCTGCCGAAGAAGATCGCAGCAAGCACCATGGTGGCGACGGTCGTCACCGCGTAGGTCTCGAACAGGTCGGCCGCCATGCCGGCGCAGTCGCCGACATTGTCGCCGACGTTGTCGGCGATGGTCGCGGGATTGCGTGGATCATCCTCCGGGATGCCGGCCTCGACTTTGCCGACGAGATCGCCGCCGACGTCGGCGCCCTTGGTGAAAATGCCGCCGCCAAGGCGCGCGAAGATCGAAATCAGCGAGGCGCCGAAGCCGAGCGCCACCATCGAATTGACCACGGTGCGGTCGTTGGGCGCCAGATCCAGCCCGTGGGTGAGGAAGCCGAAATAGAGCGTCACGCCGAGCAGCGCGAGCCCGGCCACCAGCAGGCCGGTGATGGCGCCGGCGCGGAACGCGAGTTCAAGCCCGCCGGCGAGCGAACCGATCGCCGCCTGCGCGGTGCGCACATTGGCGCGCACCGAGACGTTCATGCCGATGAAGCCCGCGGAGCCGGAGAGGATGGCGCCGACCGCAAAGCCGATGCCGACGAGCCAGCCGAGGAAATAGCCGACGATCAGGAAAATCACGACGCCGACGGCGGCGATGGTGGCGTATTGCCGCTTGAGATAGGCCTGCGCGCCCACGCGCACGGCCGCGGCGATTTCCTGCATCCGGTCGCTGCCCGGGTCCGCCTGCAGCACCGAATAAGTGGCCCAGATGGCGTAGACGATGGCGAGAGCGCCGCACAGAACGATGAGCCACAAGATTTCCATGGCAAAGACCCCGGTTGTCTTGAGGGGCCGGAACTATTGGAGCCGGCCCGGAAGGAAGGTGGAAAGCGTCCCGCGCGCCATCAAGCCCGCGCGTCCGGCGCAAATCGGCGCGGACATTGCATAAAATGCCCGCCGGGTGCAACGGCGGAAGCCCAATTGCGAGCAACTCCGGCTCGGATTGCGCACAGCGCGATCCCAGGGCTGGTCCCTAAATACCGCTCCCGGAACTCGCCCCCTCCATGGCGCTACCGTAGTTTGGCGGACAGACCACGAAATCCGGGCTCTATTTCAGTCCAACTCGACCGTCTCGAAATCGGCCGGCAGGATGATTTCGAGGAGTTCGCAATCGGCGGAATAGTCGAGCACTGTGTGCTTGATGCGCGGGGGCTGCAGCCAGCACGAGCCCTCGCGCATGGTCATCACGCCGGTGCCTTCATACTCGCCTTTGATCCAGCCCTTGAGCACGTAGATCATCTGAAACTCGACGTCGTGATAGTGCCGCTTCGACACCAAAGCCGGATCGCAGGGCGGAATCATCTTGATGACGTGGGCGCGCGCCAAACCGTTGGTTGCCGCCGCAATACCGAGATCGCGATATTTTGCGTAAGAGCGCAGCCCGCCTTCGAAGGCGCCCGCTTTGAGGTGACTGGCGACGAAGGTCTGCTTAGGCAGCGCCGGCGTTGCCTTCTTGCGAAGCGGCATTGGCGCGCCGGCGCGTGCCGAGCGCTTTGCGGGCCGAGCGCGGCGTCCGCCCTGGCTTTCGCACCGCCGGCGCCCGCTTTGCCGCTTTCCGCATTCCCCTTGGCTTGGCCATGATCCTTCCCTCCCGCGTCTGATTTGCGACTTCACGCCGGATTTGACCGGCGCACTAACGAGCCCCAGCCGAGCAGCAGCGCCGCCGCGAGCACGACCGGGAAAACCACCGCGTTGACGGCGGTCCAGCCATAAGTGGACAGCAGCGCGCCGGACGAGAACGAGCCCACCGCCATCGAGCCGAATATCAGAAAATCATTGAACGCCTGGACTTTGTTGCGTTCGTGCGGATCGTGACACTCGGTGACCAGAGTCGTGGCGCTGATGAAGGCAAAATTCCAGCCGACGCCCAGCATCGCCAGCCCGACCCAGAAATTCCACAGCGTGATGCCAAGGAGCTCGATCGTGGCAGCCGCTACGATCATGGCGAGCCCGATCGCCATCATCGGCCGAACGCCGAACCGCAGGATCAGCCACCCGGTGACAAAGCTCGGCAGGTACATGCCGAGCACGTGCCATTGGATGCCGAGCGCGGCCTCGTTGACCGAATGATTGCACATCACCATCGCGAGCGGCGCCGAGGTCATCACCATGTTCATCATTGCGTAGCTCGCGACCCCGCAGGCCACCGCAATGATAAAACGCGGCTGCCGCACGATTTCGATCAGCGGGCGTCCGTCCGCAAAAGAGTGCGAGACGTGCGGGCGCGGGATTTTGACAAACATCAGCACGCAGGCGGCGAGCGCGGCGCACAGCGACTGCGCGAGAAAGGTGCCGGCAAACAGGTAGGCCGGGAAAAGATCCTTGGTGAAGATCACGAGTTGCGAGCCGATGATCGCGGCAAACACGCCGCCGGCAAAGACCCACGACACCGCCTTCGGCCGGAACTTCGCGCTCGCCGTGTCGGCTGCGGCGAAACGATAGGATTGATGCGCGGCCGCGTAGAGGCCGCCGCAAAACGTGCCGAGCAGCAAAATCGCAAACGAACCGCGGACGACGGCCGTGTACGAAATAAGGCCGGAGAGCACGCCGAAGGCCGAGCCACTCTGCAAGGCAAAACGCCGGCCGAACGCCTTCGCCAGCATGCCGACCGGGATTGTCCCGGCCCACATGCCGAGCACCATGGCGCTGATCGGCAACGTGACCAGCGCCGGATCGGGGGCCAACATCGAGCCGATGATCGCGGTTGTGGCGGTGATCACGGTGTTGTTGCCACCGGCCAACGCCTGCGCCACGGCCAGCACCACCGCGTTCCGCGCGGCGAGCCGGTCATCGGTCAGGTCAACCAAGGGTTCGGCAATGACGGCCATCAGAGCGAGCCGCGGTCAGAACTGCAGCGCGCCGTTGTGGCGGACGACCACCGAACGGGCTTCGTCGGGCGTGTGCGCTCCCAACTGACCGAACGCCGATTGCGTCTCCTCGATCAAAAGATCGATGACGTGGCCGGGCCCCTCCTCGCCGAGCGCGCCAAGGCCCCACAGAAAGGCCTTGCCGGCAAACGCCGCCGCGGCACCGAGCGCGTAGGCGCGCACCACGTCGGTGCCGCTGCGGATGCCGGAATCCATCATCACGGTGGCGCGCTTGCCGACCTGGCGCACGATCGCCGGCAGCACATCGATCGGCGCCGGCAGCGCCTCGATCTGGCGGCCGCCGTGATTGGACACGAACATGCCGTCGACGCCGAGCGACACCGCCCTCTCGGCATCGGCCGGATGCAGGATGCCCTTGACGATCAACGTGCCTTTCCAGCGATCGCGATATTTGGCGACCTCCTCCCAGGTAAAGGCGCCGCCCATCTCGCGGCGCGCAAACGCCACCATGTCGTTGATCGACATCGTCGCCGGCATAGGCGCGCAGATTGGAGAAGCGCGGGATGCCGTTCTTGCGCAAGCGCCATCGTCCAAGCCGGCGACATCGCCATCTGCATTATCTTCTTGAAATCGGCCTGGAAGGCTCCGCCAAGCCCGACCACGACCTCGCGCGCCCGGGTGGTGCGCACCGGCACGTCGATGGTCAGCACCAGCGCGTGACAGCCGGCCGCCTGCGCGCGCCGGACCAGATCGAAACCGATAGCGTGGTCGTTGCGCGCGGCGCGATAGAGCTGAAACCAAAACACGTCGGGCGCCACCTCGGCGATTTTTTCGATCGTAGCGCAGCCGACGGTGCCGAGCGTGTAGGGAATGCGGGCGCGCTGCGCGGCGCGGGCGAGATAGACGTCGGCGCCCGGCCAAACGATGGCCGGGCCGCCCATCGGGGCGACGCCGATCGGGGCCGCATAGCGGCGGCCGAACAATTCCACCTCGCACGGCGGCAGCGACGGCATAACGCCGTAGCGCGGCACCAATTCGACCGCGTCGAGCGCCGCCCAATTGCGCTTGATGCCGGCATCGTCCTTGCCGGAGCCGCCGTCGCAATATTCGAAGGCGAAATGCGGCAGCCGCCGGCGCGCGCGGCGGCGCAGATAGTCGATGGTCGGATAATTCCGGTATAGTTCCGCGTAGCGCGGATTGGCATTTTTGCCGGCATACGGCTTGTTCTGCGGGACGACCGCTTCACGCTTGACAGTTTCAAGGTTTGCTTTTTCAGGTGCGCCAACGGCCATCGTATCGTGCATGGGCGTTTCTCCTTGGCGGCCAGTATAGTGGGTTTGCGCAGTGAATTGGAAAATGGCGAATGGCAAATAGGAATGGCTGCTGTGCTATCCGCCGCGCCATTCGCCGCCGCTAGAAATGACTGTACGCTGGCTTGGCGAATGTGATCGCTTCGCCGTCGCGCATAAACCGCGTGCCCGCCCCGGTTACGACTTCGCCCAATCTCGGTCACCGTAATGCCAGCGGCCTGCCCAGACGCGCGGAATGCGGAAAGTTTGTCGGCTGCAAGTGTCAAAAGAAGTTCATAGTCATCTCCGCCGGTGAGCACTGTCTCAATCAGCGCCGGATCGGCCGCTAGCGCAGCACGGGCAGCGTCGGAAAGCGGCACACGCGCAATATCGATTTCGGTCGCGACGGATGAGGCACGGCACAGCTTGGCTAAGTCGCCAGCTAGTCCGTCGGAGACGTCCATAGCCGCCGAAGTGTGCTCCAGCACGGCCGCCGCGAGCGCGTTACGCGGCTGCGGCAGCAAATAACGGTCCTGCAGGTGAACAAGCATCGCCTCGGGCAGCCGCAATCTCTCGGCAAACCGTCGATCGCGCCGTAGCAATACGCCAAGCGCGGCGTCGCCGATCGAGCCGGTTACCACGACACAATCGCCGGCTTTCGCTGTCGAGCGGCGCACCATTCCTCCGTGCGGCACAGCGCCGAAGGCCGCAATCGAGACCGAAGTCGGCCCTGGCGTGCGGTCGGTATCGCCGCCAAGAAGCGGACAGGAATAAAGCTGCGCATCCTCGCCAAGCCCGGTGGCAAACTGTTCGAGCCAGGTCTCCTCGACCCGCGCCGGCAATGCGACGGACATGAGGAAGCCCAAAGGCTTGGCGCCCTTTGCTGCGAGATCGGACAAATTCATGCGCAGCACCTTGCGGCCCACGTTTTGAGGCGGATCGTCGGCAAAGAAATGCACACCGGCGATAACGCCATCGGTCGTCAGCACCAGGTCGCAGCCGGGCGGCGGCGTGAGGATAGCGGCATCGTCGCCCAAGCCGAAGGCGCCCGGATGCGTGGCAAGCGGACGGAAGTAGCGGGCGATCAGGCGCTCCTCGGCCGACGTTTCATCTGGGGCGGCCATTGACGCGCCTCCGGCCTATCCGCCGCCGGAAAATTTGGCCGCGCGCAGCTGGTGCGCGAGCTGATCGAGCACGGCGTTGACCATGCCGGTCTCCTCCTCGTCGACAAAGGCGGCGGCAACGTCGACATATTCCGCCATGACGACGCGCGCCGGGACATCGTGCCGGAATGCAAGTTCGTAGGCGCCGGCGCGCAGCACCGCCCGTAATATCGCCTCGATGCGTCTGAGCGGCCAGCCGCGGTTAAGCGCCGTGTCGATCTGCGGGTCGAGCCGGGTTTGCTCGCGCACCACGCCGCCGACGATGTCGCGAAAGAACGCCGCCTCGGCCGGCCGGTACTGGTCGCCCTCGACTTCGCCACCGAGCCAATGGTTTTGGAACTCGGCCACGATCTCGTTCAAGCCAGTGCTGGCCAGATCCATTTGGTAGAGCGCTTGCACGGCGGCAAGGCGGGCGGCGCCGCGTTTGTTCGCCTTGCGCATGTCCTTGGTATCGGTGGGCGCCATGTCAGCGCTTTCCGAGCCGCCGCTTGAGGGCGACCAGCGCGAGCGCCGCGCGCGCGGCATCGCCGCCCTTATCTTGTTCTTCCATGCGCGCGCGGGCGAAGGCCTGCGCCTCGTTCTCGACGGTGATGATGCCATTACCGATCGGCAGCCGGCGCGCCAGCGAAAGCTCCATCAAACCGCGGGCGGATTGCTGCGAGACGATCTCGAAATGGATGGTCTCCCCGCGAATGACGCAGCCAAGCGCGACGACGCCGTCATAGGCGCGGCGCTTGCGCTGCACCGCATCGACTGCGATGGCGATCGCCGTGGGAATTTCCAGCGCGCCGGGAACGCTGACGCGGTCGACGGATGCTTGCGCCGCATTGAGCGCCCGCATCGCGCCAGCAAGAAGCGCGTCGGCAATCTCCTCATAGAAGCGCGCTTCAACGATGAGAATGCGGGCGCCCTTCCCGTCGCTCTTCTCTCGCTTGCCTCGCCGCGGCCCGGCCATCGCTGCGCTCCGATTGTCGGCAGGTCGTACCAAGCGAGGGCGACGCGAACAAGCGCGCTCACGGGCGCGGCGCAGCCTGCAAAAGGCGGCCGGCGTAGCGGGCCATGAGGTCGACCTCAAGGTTGAGCCGCGCTCCGATCCCGAGCGCGCCGAGCGTGGTCACTTTCAGCGTGTGCGGGATGATCAGAACGGAGAAAGTGTCCCCTTCGACGCTGTTGACTGTGAGCGACACGCCATCGAGCGCAACCGACCCCTTAGCGGCTATGAACCGGGCGAGTTCTGCCGGCGCCCGGAAAGATCAGGCCCGCCATATCGACAAAATCGTCGCGCGCGATGAGTTCGGCAATGCCGTCGACATGGCCGCTGACCAGGTGGCCGCCGAGTTCGTCGCCGAGCCGCAGCGAACGTTCGAGGTTGAGGTAAGTGCCGCGCCGCCAACTCCCGGCAGTGGTCATTCGCAGCGTTTCGGCCGCGGCATCGACCGCGAAGGATGGCCGATTCCCGGTCCTGCCGCGCTCGACGACCGTGAGGCAGATGCCGGAGCAGGCAATCGAGGCGCCGATGTCGATCGAATCCGGATCGTAGCCGCAGGCTACGGCGATGCGCCGTAGCCCCTCGGATTTCTCCTCAACCTCAATAACTTCACCTAAGTCGCTGATAATACCGGTAAACATAAATCACCTGCGTTCGTAGAATTCGTGCCGGTCCTCCCCGACCGGCTCACTGTCCACCTGTCTAAGCTGCCGCATAAACGCGGCTTCGGTCGCTCTATCGAGTGCATCGATGCCGTCTGCGCCGACAATTGTCGGGGAATGAAACAGGTGCGCCTCATCGACAAGATCTGCGGCGATAAAGGCCGCGGCAAGTGTGGGGCCGCCTTCGACCATCAGCCGCGTGATGCCGCGCGCGGCGAGCAGCGTAAGCACAGCGGCAAGATCGAGGCGACTACCGCTCCCCTCGGCGCGCAACACTTCAACGCCTTGAGCGCATAGCGCGTCCTCGGCGGCCCGCGGCCCGCGGCTTTCGCCGATCACCCAAACCGGCACGTCTCCCGCGGTCCTGACCAAGCGGGACCCGAGCGGAAGGCGCAGCGCGCTGTCGAGCACGATGCGCACCGGCGAATTTTTGGCCATGCCGGACAGCCGGCAGGTCAGCATTGGATCGTCGGCGAGCGCGGTGCCGATACCGATCATGATCGCGTCGCTCTGCGCCCGCATGAGGTGAACGCGCTCGCGCACGGCTTCGCCGGTGATCGGCACTGGCTGCCGGCCTGCCGCTCCCGCTTTGCCGTCGGCCGACACCGCGAGCTTGAGCACCACATGAGGGCGGCCGTCGCGCATGCGGCGGATGTGGCCGGCATGATCGCGGCGCGCTGCGTCAGCACCGATGCCGACGTCGACGGCAATTCCCGCCGCGCGCAGCCGCGCATGTCCCGCGCCTGAGACTTCCGGATTGGGATCTTCCAGCGCCGAAACGACGCGCGAGACGCCTGCGGCAATGATTGCGTCGGCGCAGGGTGGCGTTTTTCCGAAATGCGAGCACGGCTCGAGCGTCACATACAGCGTCGCGCCGCGCGCGGCCTCTCCGGCACGGCGCAGTGCCTCGACTTCCGCATGCGGACGGCCGCCGGGCTGCGTCCAGCCGCGACCGACGATGAGGCCATCCTTGACGATCACTGCGCCGACCGCGGGATTCGGCCAAGTGCGGCCAAGCCCGCGCCGGCCAAGCGCCAGCGCCAGACCCATAAAGCGCCGATCGTCAGAGCTGGTGTCGGCCTCAGAACTCGCCCGCTCAGCGCTCACTTGCGCGCGATCTCGGCGGCTTCGTCTGCGGATAATTCGGCGAGCGCCGTTTCGAAATCCTTGGCCTCGCGGAAATTGCGATAGACAGAAGCGAAGCGCACGTAGGCGACGTCGTCGAGATCGCGCAGGTGAGCCATCACCGTCTCGCCGATTGATTCGGACGACACCTCGCTTTCGCCCAGGCTCTCCAGCTCGCGCACGATTTTCGACACCATCTGGTCGGTGCGCTCGGGCTCGACTGGGCGCTTGCGCAGTGCGATCTGGACCGAGCGCAACAGCTTGTCGCGGTCGAACGGCACGCGGCGGCCGTTGCGCTTGATAACGATCAGTTCGCGCAGCTGCACCCGCTCGAAGGTCGTGAAGCGGAAATTGCAGGCCAGACACACGCGGCGGCGGCGGATCACGGAGGAATCCTCGGTCGGCCGCGAATCTTTCACCTGGGTATCGAGGCTTCCGCAGTTCGGACAGCGCATCTCCTTGTCCTCTTGGCCCTCTGGCCGTCACCCTTCGTAGATCGGGAAGCGGCTTACCAACCGGCCGACCTTTTCGCGCACACTGGCCTCCACCAAGGCATCTTCGTCGGCGGCCTTTTGTGCCAGCACGTCAAGGACTTCGGCGATCATTTCGCCGACTTGCCTGAACTCGGCAATGCCGAAACCGCGGGTGGTGCCGGCTGGTGTGCCCAACCGCACGCCCGAGGTGATCGTGGGCTTTTCCGGGTCGAAGGGGATGCCGTTCTTGTTGCAGGTGATGCGGGCACGGCCGAGCGCGGCCTCCGCCACCTTTCCGGTGAGGCGCTTCTTGCGCAGATCGACCAGCATGAGATGCGTGTCGGTTCCGCCAGAGACGATATCGAAGCCGCGGGCCTTCAGCGTTTCTGCCAGCGCCTTGGCGTTCTCCACCACGTTCCTGGCATAAAGTCTGAACGAGGGCCGCAGCGCCTCGCCGAACGCCACCGCTTTGGCGGCGATGATATGCATGAGCGGACCGCCCTGCATGCCGGGAAACACCGCCGAATTGAGTTTTTTGGCCAATTCCTCCTCATCGGTGAGGATGGCGCCACCGCGCGGCCCGCGCAGGGTCTTGTGCGTAGTTGTCGTCACCACGTGGGCATGCGGGAACGGGCTCGGATGCGCGCCACCGGCGACGAGACCGGCAAAGTGCGCCATGTCGACCATAAGGTATGCGCCGACGTCGTCGGCAATTTCGCGGAAACGGCGGAAATCGATGACGCGCGGATAGGCCGAACCGCCGGCGATGATCACTTTTGGCCGATGCTCTTTGGCAAGCCGCGCGACCTCCTCCATGTCGATGAGGTGATCGTCGCGGCGCACCCCGTAAGGCACGACTTTAAACCAGCGGCCGGAGAGATTGACGGGAGACCCGTGAGTGAGATGGCCGCCGGCGGCGAGGTTAAGCCCCATGAACGTGTCGCCCGGCTGCATCAGCGCCATGAACACTTCGGCGTTAGCCGAGGCGCCGGAGTGCGGCTGCACGTTGGCGAAGCCGCAACCGAATAGTTTTGTGACCCGCTCGATCGCCAGCCGCTCGGCGATATCGACGAATTGGCAGCCGCCGTAATAGCGCCGGCCCGGCAAGCCTTCGGCGTACTTGTTGGTCAGCACCGAACCTTGCGCCTCGAGCACGGCGCGGCTGACGATATTTTCTGACGCGATCAGTTCGATATCGTCGCGCTGGCGGCCCAGTTCGCGCGTGATCGCATCGGCGATTTCGGGATCGGCCTCGGCCAGCGGGGCGGAGAAAAAGCCCTCATCCACTGCGTTCGCGCTACGGGGTACGGACATACCTCATTCCTCACCGGCCGGATGTCCGCAGGTCATACACCGCCCGCCGGCATCATGCTAGCCGCGGCGCAAGTTCTTGGGATATTTCAGCGAACAGCGCCACTAGATTTAGGGATTAGGGCCGGTTGCGCCAGCCTCAGGCAAACCCGTACAGCGCCCGCGCATTGCCGGAATAAATCTGCCGGCGCCGTTCGTCACCGAGGCTCGGCGGCAGCGCCACGAACGGATCGTCGAAATCCCAATGCGGGTAATCGGAGGAGAACAGAATGCGATCGAAACCGACCGCCTTCATGATGTCGATAAGGTGCGCCGGATGCTTCGGCTCCTCCATCGGCTGGGTCGTGACCCAGAAATGCTGGTGCAGATAGTCCGACGGCGGCCGCTTCACATGCGGCAGGCCGGAGCGCATGCGCTGCCAATTGCGGTCGAGCCGATGGCCGAGGCTGGGCAGCCAGCCGAAGCCGCCCTCGATGAAGACGAACTTGAGCTCTGGAAAATGCTCGAACACACCTTCCATGATCAGGCTGGTCACCTGCGCCTGACAGGCGGAGGCGTGCTCGGCCATCTCCTCGATATAGAACGACGGCCAGCCGGTGTTGCTGACGGCGCGCCCGCTATAACCGAAGACGTGAACGCCCACCGGCAGGCCCGCTTCGCAAGCCGCTTCGTAGATCGGCCAGTAGCGGCGGCGGCCCATCAGTTCGGCGGTACGCGTGAGCATGAGCACGTGCGCGAAGCGGCGATCGCCGGCGCGGCGGCGGATCTCCTCGCGCGAGGCGTCGGGGTCTTCGTAGGGCACGATGAGCGAGGCCTTCAGCCGGGGATCGATCGCGTTCCAATGGTTGAGCTGAAACTCGTTGGCGGCGAACGCCAATGCCGCGCTGAACTCGTCGTTCTGCTCACCCTGCCCCGACGGCGAGAGCGGATTCATCACGCCATATTCGATGCCGTAGAAATCGAAGTGCTGCGCGCGCATGAACTCGTAATTGCTGGCGGGGAGCCCGCCATCCGGCGGCCAAGAATCGCGGCGCGAAGCGAGCGGCTGGCCCTTCGGATAGGGAAAGCCTTTTACATAGCCGTGGTGCGAGCGTGCACCGTAAGTCTGCGCGTAATCCCACCAGCGATTGCTCAGATAGGGCCGCAAATCCTCGAGCGAGCTTTTCGGATGAATGTCGCAGTCGATGATCTGCAGCTTGGTCTTGGCGCTGCGCTCGACCTGCCGGGCTTCGATGTTCACGGCGCTTCCTCCTTGAGTTTCCGGAAGCAAATCGTTCGTTTCCCTATACGTAAAGGACACTGCAAGCGCCGGCAAGGCGGTGCCGTGACCCGTTTTGCGGGCCGGCCGCTCACCCCACCCCGCGCACCTTCCGCACGACCCTCCCCTCCAGGGGGGAGGGTGAAGCAAAGCAATCCCGTTCTCGCGATGCGTTTTTTGATTCGCACCCGAGCTATGAGCAAGCCAGTCCAAAAAACCTCGCCGCTTTCCCGACCTTCGTCAGATAAATCCGGCAGTGGAGGGCCGGATCCATCACGGTCGGGCACGGCACGGAAGAACGGAAAAGAAAGAAAGGAAGCAGAACGCCGAAAGGCGCAATTTCACCAACCGCCGCACTTGCAAGGTGCGGCGCGCGTCCAGCGGGACGCGCACGCCTTCCGGCGTTCCACTGCGGCTCTCGCCAAGGGGACTTTCGTCGCCCAAGGCTCAGCGTCAGGCCATGCTTCCCGGGAGCAGTCCGGAGCACGCGATCTTATGGACCGCCAACCGGGGCGAAGATCGCACGCGTCTCCGCGGGCATTACCCGCGCCGGAAAAACCTGTCCCAGTCCAGCGAGCACCTCGCGCACCGGTCATTGTGCCGGCAGGTTTGATGCCCAAGCCGCCCAGGAGCGGAGGTGACGAGCCACCACCCGCGGGCACCGCAACTCGCCCCGCCGGCCGCTGTCACCCGGCCGGCGTCCTTTACGGAGGCGAGATGGGCTTTTTTAGTTCGTAGCGCGGAGCAAATTCAAGAAATTCCGCCGACCGAATCCATCTCTCTGATCTGATGAGAGTTTCGTCGGCTCTTTGTTTGATGCTCGGGCGCGGTAATTGTGACACGCTGCCTTGATTCGCACTGTTTTCCGCTAACGTGCGGAGTGTGCGAGCATTTTTGAATTATGGCAGCGAAACCCTGTCCCCTTGCGGGAAAGGGTGGCGAGCATCGAGCATGCCACATGCGAGCCGATTGGAGGCGAGCCTTCAGCTTTTAACAGAAAACAAAAATCCTCCTCACTCAACTCCCTCGTTCCGCTCCGAACTTGATCGACTACGAAAACGATCTTGCGGCCGTCGGGCAGTAGGTCGGGCTCGTATGTGATGGGCCAGGTAATCGCCTGGTCGTCGAGCAGCACTTTGGCCGCGGCCATCTCGTTGACCTTTTCGGTGATCTGGCAATCGTCGTCCTTGGGATCGGCCTGGCAGGCTTCGACCGCGGCCTCGAACTGAGCCCATAGAACCTCGCCGCGGCTAATGCGCGTCGTAATCAACTCGTGATACTCGGCCCGAACCGCCTTGACGAAACAATCGAGTTCGGTCTCCTGGCCGATGATGCGCACGAGATGCGCGACCTTGGCGATCACGCCGCGAATCTGGGGCGTGTCCGGCAGCTTGGCGATGCGGCCGATCCGGTTGAGTTTGAGCCCGATCAGAGTCTCCCTCTGCGTGTGATCCGCGTGTGATCCGCCGCATCGAGCTACGGGTCTGCTGGACCGTTATTCGCGTCAGGCACATGGGCACCCCTAATTTCGCTCCGGCTGAAAACCGCGAGCCATTGGCATTTCGCATATATTCCTTGAATATGTTCGCTTTTCGTTCTATCTGGCAGGATGACCAACGCAGCCGAAAATTTGGAAGAAAAGTCAGCGGCGGAAAATTCGGCCGCCCAGAGCGAAGCGCCGCAAGGTCCGCCGATCTGGCTGCGCGCGACTTCGGCGGATCTGGTCGATCTTGATTTCGAGGCGCCAGTTATTGGATCGCAGTCCGCCGATAGCAACGAACTCAGCCAGCTATTTCGGACTGCAGCCGAAAGCGCCGTCACAGATGGGAGCCCCGAGACCCCTGCCGCACGCGTCTTCAGCATGCTCGCGGCCGCGACGGGTATGCACCTGAAGGCTCAGGAACCAAATGAGCCGTTTGGGCCAATGGTCGTCTGGGCTGAGGGACGCAGGTCGGCGGCGCCCGACGATTTTCGCGGGGAGCCGGTTGCTGTGCTGTCGGAGATGGTGGCGCGCGCCGAACATCCAGTGCTGCGGGCGCGGCTGGCGGATGTTTCTTGGTTGCTTGAGCGGAAACGGGCGCAGCTCGGAAAGACGGCGATTGCGGCCTATGTCGAGATCGTAAAGCAAGTTGATGGTGGCGCTCTCAAATTTCGCTTCGACAACGAGCCGGGCGCGCTGAAATATGAAGCGCGCAATCTGCTGAGGCGGTCATTGTCGATTGCTCGTGCAATGGGTTTGGACGAAACAGCGGCGTCGGGGCCGCGGGCAATCGTCGCCGATTTGCGCGCACGTTCGTTAGAAAACCCGGCGCCGATTCCCGCTCTGTGGTTCGGTCATCTGGATTTGGACTTCGGCGTTTCTGATCCCGGCGAGATCGGGAAAGGGGTCGAAATCTCTTATTGCTGCCCTGCCCGCGGGCACTGATGGCCACGCGATCGTCGATCTCTGGCGTCTGGCATCCCGAGCCTTCCATCTCGCCAAAAGCGACAGCGACCAGCATCGCTCCTAATCGGAGGCTGCCGAGCAGCTTGTGCGGATGGCCACACAGCAGCCGCTGGCGATGTTGGCGGCCAGCATGCTCGCCGAAGCCATTGCCGAGCTTCACGGCGTCCCCGGCAAAAAAGACCGGCGCAAGGAATTGCGGCACCGCCTTGTCGATGTTCAAACCGGAATTGTCGATGAGATGTCGCCCTTCACCATGCCGATCAATCTTGAGGAGGTGGTGAGGCGGGCACAGCAGCATATGAAGGAGCGGCCGAGCCTGCGGGATAAGCTGTTTGTGTTCGCGCTGCTGGAGCGGTCTCCCGATCCCACCGGACTGGCGGACGCTGCGGCTAAATCGATCAGGGAGCATCCGCTGGCGTCGGTGTTCTCCGCCACGCACCATGACAGCGAAGGCAAGGTCCTCCATCGGAGCGACGGCGCCGGATTTGGCGAAGACGAAAACGGGTCTGCAATTCAGAGGCAAATTGCCGAGCATGAGCGCGTTCGGCGACTCGTCGCTTACGGTAAAATCGAAGCCGCGCGGCAAGTGATTGCGACCGATCATTACGTGTCTGACGACGCGTTCGTGAATCTCCTGCTGTATAGCGCGTTCGTCCCGAGAGACACAGTCGCGACCTACGGCCGGGGCTTCCTGCGGTTCTTTCAGGGCGATTTCACCAGCGGCCTCTACATTCTGACGCCGTTGCTTGAAAGTTCTCTGCGTCATGTGCTGAAAAGTCACGGACATGACGTGACAAACTTCGACGATTCCACGATGACGCAACAAGATCGAACGATTTCGGCGCTGTTCGAGCAAATGCGCGAGGAATTGGATTCAATTTTCGGCCTTGCGATCACGACGGATATTGAGAACGTCTTTCTTAGAAAGCCCGGGCCCTATCTCCGGCACTCATTGGCGCACGGGCTGCTGCCCGACGGCGCTCCCTATGGCGCCGATGCAATCTATGGCTGTTGGCTCCTGTTCCACCTGTGCATGCTGCCTCTGTATCCGATCCAAACGCAACTGATGCTCCCATTTGACGACGTAGCGCAGGATCAGGCGGCCGGCCCTGAGACAGATCCGAAGTGACGGGTGCGATGGCTGCAACCATCTTTTTCTCCTGGCAAGCGGATATGCTGAACGGCATTGGGCGCAATTTTGTGCGCAGGGCGCTCGAAGACGCCTGTGCGAATACCGGAGCGAAAATTCGGCGCAATATGTAAGGTGTCACCGTAATTCCGTAATTCTCGCAATCAGCTCAGATGAGAGGTAGCAAATGCAGCACACGGTGTTAAATGCGAATGCCGCCTCGTTTCACGTGGTCCAGACAGGCGAAGGAGCGCCGCTCCTCCTGCTTCACGGTTGGCCGGAGTTCTGGATGACCTGGGAACCCGTGATGGAGCGCTTGTCGGGGCGCTACCGGCTTATTGCGCCGGATCTGCGCGGCTTCGGTGACAGCGACAAGCCGAACGGGCCGTTCGGCCCGGCGGACCATGCTGCCGACTTGCTCGCCCTGTTGGACGCGCTTGGCATAGAGCGGGCGGGCGTAATCGGCCACGACGTGGGCGGCGCGGCGATGCAACCGCTGGCGCGCAACGCGCCAGATCGTGTCGCGGGATTGTTCTTCTTCGGCTGCGTCTATCCCGGGATCGGGCCGCGCATGGGCGCGCCGGACCGGCTGAACGAGATTTGGTATCAATCGTTCAATCAGATGGACATGGCGCCGACGCTTGTCGGCGCGTCGCGCGAGACCTGTCAGGCTTACATCTCACATTTCCTGCGTCACTGGTCCTATCGCAAAAATGCTTTTGATGACGTACTCGCCGAATTCACGGAGAACTTCCTAAAGCCCGGGAAATCTCGCAGGTGGCTTTGCCCACTATCGCGCGAGCCATGCAGGTCGCATCGCCATGATCAAGGGTGAGGCGCCGGACTTGCCGCCCATCACTACACCGACCTGCGTGCGGTGGCCTGAGCATGATCCGCTTTTTCCTTATGCATGGACTGATCGTCTCGGCAAAACTTTCGCCGATCTCGACCTTGCACCGTTCCCGAACGTAGGCCACTTCCCGCACCGCGAGGACCCGGACCAGGCCGCCGCCGAAATTTCCACATTTTTCGATCGTCTCGGGTGGCGCTGAAGTTCGGAAGCGCAATCGGCCATTTCTGGCCGATTGCGGCGTTGTGGTCGTTATCGACTATATCACCGCGGCAGCGGACATCGGCGCGCGTTTTAAGGTCGGCACGTTGCGCAAATCGCGGACAAACTGAAATTGTGAGACAGACGGCGTGACCGCACGCGCGATTGCGGCTTTCACTGGGTCTTACGGCGAAAGGAAGCAGGCGATGACACAGGTAACGCACGGCGCAATCAAGCTGTTCCAATTCCCGCGCATGTTTGGCATCCCCAACATCAGCCCATTCTGCTGCAAGCTTGAGACGTGGCTACGCATCACGAAGATACCCTATGAGGTCATCGACGTGCCTGACCCGAGAAAAGGACCAAAAGGAAAGGTTCCCTTCATCGAAGATGCTGGCCAACGCCTGGGCGACAGCTCGGCGATCATCGATTACCTGAAGGATACGCGTGAGGTCGATCCGGATGTTCACCTTGACGACGGACAAAGCGCAACATCGCTACTTGTGCAACGGACACTTGAGGAGCACGTCGCCTTCATCACCCTCTATACTCATTTCATTCGCGACGACGGCTGGCGGGAAACCCGCGCATTCTTCGATACGGTGCCCGCACTGGTGCGGCCCCTGGTTACGTTCCTATCGCGGAGACAAATGAGAAAAGCGCTTTGGCTGCAAGGCACCTCGCGCCATTCCGACAAGGAGATCATGACTGCGGCAATGTCCGACTGGAAGGCCGTGCTGGCCGCCATGTCCGACGGCCCCTATTTCCACGGCGATCGTCCGAGCAGTATTGACGCAACGCTGCTGGGAGCCCTCGCGACGACCGTGCTGACACCGATCCAATCACCGATCCGCGATTTCTTGCGTTCACAGTCGAAGTGCATGACCTATGCCGAGCGTATGATGGGAACGTTTTTTCCTGAGATGATGGCAAGCCGCAGGTGACCTCCCGCCTTCCGCCGGGGATCGCCGAAGTGCAAGATCGGCGCACGCAGGCCGCAATGGCGGCTCGTGGCGCTTCGCGTCATTTCGCTGACGCGCAACGAGTTCAGTCGCTTTCGGAGCGAAGCGGACGTTAAGTCGCCTCAGCGGGTCGGATTAGGAGCACATCGCGGATCACCCCGGGCTATGCGCCGGCTTCTTCCAGATGCCGCGCTTCTGCATCAGCGCCACCTGCTTGTCGATCACTTCGCGCTTGTAGTCGGCGTGCTTGCCCGGGATTTTGTCCAAATAGCGGTTCTTCGGATAGATCGGCTTCTCGTAGATGATCTGCGCCAGTTCGGCGCGGACGTCCTTCATCCAGTTGGTCACCTGCGCCGATTCGCGGTGATGGCGCAGCGCCTCGATGTTGATGACGCCGGCGACGAAGGTCGAGCCGTTGGTGTCGCGCTGCTTGCCGACGAGCTGGCCGCGATAGTCGACGATCATCGACTGGCCGCCGCCGGCATCGATGCCGAAATGGCGGCCTTCCGGATAGAGGTGATAGCTGCCGATGTTCGGCGCCACGATGTACATGTTGTTTTCGAGCGCGCGCGCCCGGTTGGAGATTTCGAACACGTCGTTCTCGGTGAACGGGCACGGCATCGAGGCGCGGTAGACGACTTCGGCGCCGTTCATGGCGAGCCCGCGGCCGTTTTCCGGATAATTGCCCTCCATCGCCATCATGATGCCGAGCCGGCCGATCTTGGTGTCGGCGACCGGCCAGAAGGCGTCGAGGGTGCGGCCATATTTCTCGATCCACCAGTCGTAGATGTCGTGCGGCGACACCGAGCGCTCGACCGGCAGCAGCGCGGAAATCTTGTAGTGCTGCAGGATGACCTCGCCGTCGGGATCGACGATGAAGCCGATGTTGAAGAAGCGGTCCTTCCAGTCCTTATGGCGCGCCTTGGCCTGCGCCATGATGAACACGTTCCACTGCGCGCGCGAGCTTGCCGATCTCGTCGGTCTCCGGCCCCGGAATGTCGATGCAGCAGGTGTTCGCATAGTCGGCGTGGTCGACGTCGAGCACCTCGTCGTTGAACCCCATCAGCGCGCCCTCGGGGATGGCGAGGAGCCGCACCGGGATGTCGAGATTGGACAGCCAGAACGCCGCCTTGGTCAGGCTCTTGAGATGCTCGATGTTGTGCTCGATGTCGTCGCGGCGGCGGATGCCGTAGAAGCTCGGAATGAGGCCGACCGCGTTATAGGGTTCGATCACTGGAATACTCCTTTACTCATACGCATCATTACAAACCGCGTCATTGCGAGGAGCGAAGCGACGAAGCAATCCAGACCGTGCCTCTCAGTTCTGGATTGCTTCGCTTCGCTCGCAATGACGCAGATTGACAGCCGCGACGCTCGGCAGGCCGGCGAGCGCCATGGCGAGTTCGCCCTCGTCGTATTCCTGGTCCACCAGCTTGCCCTCGAAGTAGTTGATGTAGGCGCCCATGTCGAAATGGCCGTGGCCGGACAGGTTGAACAGGATCGTTTCGGACTTGCCCATCTTGCTTGCAGCGCAAGCGCCTCGTCGATGGCGCAGCGCACCGCATGCGTCGCCTCCGGCGCCGGCACGATGCCTTCGCAGCGGGCGAACTGCACGCCGGCATCGAAGCAGGCTTTCTGCTGATAGGCGACGCGCCTCGATCAGGCCCGAGTTCGTAGATATGCGACACCATCGGCGCCATGCCGTGATAGCGCAGGCCGCCGGCATGGAAACCCGGCGGGATGAAGGTCGAGCCGAGCGTGTGCATTTTGACGAGCGGGGTCAGATGCGCGGTGTCGCCGAAATCGTAGGCGTATTTGCCGCGCGTCAGCGACGGGCATGCCGTCGGTTCGACCGCGATGAAGCGGCGCTTGCGCCCGCCGCGCAGTTGCAGGCCGAGGAACGGGAAGGCGAGGCCGGCAAAATTCGAGCCGCCGCCGGTGCAGCCGATGATCACGTCGGGATCGTCGCCGGCCATCTCGAACTGCTTGATCGCTTCCTGGCCGTTGACGGTCTGGTGCAGAAGCACGTGATTGAGCACCGAGCCGAGCGAATATTTCACCGCCGGATCCTTGGCCGCCATCTCCACGGCTTCGGAAATGGCGATGCCGAGCGAGCCCGGACTGTTCGGGGTGCTTGGCGAGGATGGCGCGGCCGGACTCCGTCTCGTTCGACGGCGAGGCGATGCAGCGCGCGCCGTAGGTCTCCATCAGCGCGCGGCGGTAGGGTTTCTGATCGTAGGAGACGCGGACCTGAAATACGGTGACGTCGATGCCGAACAGCGCGCCGGCAAAGGCGAGCGAGGAGCCCCATTGGCCGGCGCCGGTCTCGGTGGAGAGCTGTTTGATCCCCTGCTTCTTTGTTGTACCAGGCCTGCGGCACCGCGGTGTTCGGCTTGTGCGAGCCGGCCGGCGAGACGCCTTCGTATTTGTAATAGATTTTCGCCGGCGTCCCGAGCGCCTGTTCGAGCCGGCGCGCGCGCATCAGCGGCGATCGGCCGCCACATGCGGTAGACGTCGCGGATCGGCTCGGGAATGTCGATAGTGCGCTCGGCCGATACCTCCTGGAGGATCAGCGCCATCGGAAACAGCGGCTCGAGATCGGCCGGACCGACCGGCTGTTTGGTGCCGGGATGCAGCACCGGCGGCAGCGGCTTCGGCAGATCGGCCGCCAGATTGTACCAAGATTTCGGAATTTGCGTTTCGTCGAGGACGAATTTGATCTGATCGCTCACGCTGCCCTCCCACACTACAGGCACATGTAAAACAGTCGTAGCGCGAATTGACCGTCGGTGAAATCCGGAATATCGGCGGTCAAAATCTCCGCATCGTTACCGATCCCGGGGCGACGCTTAATCGCGCGCTATTAGACTTGTGCTCACACCTCGATCACGCGATCGACGTAAAGCTTCCAATTGCCGCGCGGCGGCGTGTGCCCGGAGAGCCAGGTGCCGGTCACCCTGCCCTCCCATTCGGCCGGCAGCACCATGCCGCGCAAGAATTTCGCCGCCATCTGCGGCGATCCCCAGGCGATCACCGTGTCCGATCCGGTCTCCCACCAGGCATCGCCGGGATAAAGATCGCGCGCCGACTCGACGTCCTGCTGGACGTTGAACGTGCCTTCGAGGAGGCAGCGAATTCCCGGCCCCGGATGCTGATGGCGGTCGGCGATCCGGCCCGCCGCGCTGATGATCCGGTCGAGCCGGAACAGCCAGCGCGTACCTTCCGGCATGGCGAGGCCAGCGATCACCCGCGACATCCGCAAGCGCGACAACACGCCGGCGCCCTCGTGCAGGCGCGGCGAGGCGTTCGGCGGCGCCAACTCCCAGCGCCAGATCTCGCTCCATGCGCCGGCGGATTTCAGCGCCAGTCGGGCCGTCGCAATAGGTCGCCTCGTCGGCGTTCATCAATCGATCGTTGATCGCAGCGCGGCCATGGCGCACGTAGAGTAGGCGATGCGCAGGCGGCAGTGCCGACGCCGTCGCACCGTCCGCGTCGATCTGGTCGTGATAGAGATTCAAAGCGAATGGCATGGAGAAAATCTAACCCAGATTGGAACACGTGCGAAATTTGGGAACGACGTTGCAGCACGCGAGTTCAACAGGCTGCGAGGCTCGCGCGGACAACGCCAGTTTCGAGCAGGTCACGAGACCGCGCCTGCATTGCGCGAACCGGATTGACTTTCCGGTGGAGCACCCGGAAGGTTCAGTGCTATTCTGCAGACTGTCCTGCCGCGGCAGAGGGCTGAAATGGCGCTTATATACCTATATTTTGTGTTGGCAATTCTCGTCGCGATTATCGCAGCGTTGCGTGGCCGCGCCTGGTGGCGCTGGCTGCTCATTGCTCTTTTCGTCACGCCGCTGATCGCCGGTCTCCTGGTAATGGTCCTGCCACCGGAACCGCGAGAACCCGTATATGGCGACGAATTTGCTCCTGGTTCATCGCCGCAACGCGAAGCCGCGCCACCTGATTGCACCATTCGAATAATCCGAATGTCTGGATACCACGACCGATTCAGGCCGTATGACATCTTCGTCAACGGCGTACGTATCGGGATCGTTGCGCGCGACTGCGTGGTCGATTTTCAAGTGCCGCACGGCGAACTTGTCATAGAAGCCAGAACCGATCGCGGCGGAAGCCGTCCTCTCTTGATTGACGCCGCACCGGGACAGAGAACCGACATCTACGTCGCAAAGCGGGGAGGACGTCTGCGCGAGATTTGGGCAGAGATGTTCGGCTCCGCCAACTACTTGAGGTTGAGGCAACGGCCCACGGCGCTCCGCTAAGCCAAAGATCGGCATACCCGCGGATCCGGCTTGGCTGTGAATTGCGTCAACGAACGCCGCGCGGAGACGTGCACTGATGGTAACCGACCCACGGGTAGCTGACCTTGTGCAGGCCGGGAGAATTGCTGTTGCGGTATTCCTGCCGCAATACACCAAGGATCCGGCAAGCGGCGCATTGCGTGGGATCGGAATGGGATACGTGGCAATCGAGATGGGCCGCGCGCTGGCGGCGCGCTTGGGCATCGCGTTGGTTCTGGTCGAAAATCCAACGCCTGTTAAAGCGGCGGAGAACCTCAAGACCGGCGCGTGCGATCTGGCGTGTCTCGGCATCGATCCATCGCGAACCGCTGAACTCGACTTCACGCCTCCGCTCGTCCAATTTGACTACACGCTTCTCCTTCCGCGCGATTCTCCGATCGACCGCTTCGCCGATGCCGACCGGCCCGGCAGACGCATCGCGGTCGTGCTCAATCACGCCTCGACCTTCGCGCTCCGCCGCAAGGCCGTTCATGCCGAACTCGTCGGCAGCGAACTGCCGGACGCGGCTTTCGCGCTGCTGGGCGCCGGAACCGCCGATGCATTCGCGGCGCCGCGCGAGCAACTCCTCGATTATTCCGCGCTGCTGCCCGGATCGCGCGTGCTGGATGAGGGTTACGGCATCAACAATGCGGGAATTGCGATTGCCAAAGGACAGGCTGGGCGGCTTGCGTTTATCTGCGAGTTTGTCGCCGAGGCCAAGGCATCGGGCTTGATTGCGCGCATTATCGAGCGCGGGAATTTACGCGGATTTCGCGTCGCGCCTGCCGCCTGAGCGGCGAAGCGGCGGATTGCAGACGCGCAAGACTAACCGGGTCGAGATGCGATACGGCCGCAGAGGCCGCGCGGCGATCCAAGACTGCACGCGATCGTTCGCCCGATCTGCGAGCTCAAGTTTTCGTTGCTGGAATCGCCGGCGGGCCAAGGCCGTCGCGGTTGTATATGTCCTCGCGAAACTGCACGACGCCGTTGGAGGCGGACCAGGCCGTGACATAGACCCAGTGCAAGGGCACGGGTTTTACCAGCCGCGCGTTGACCTGATCGCCCGATTCGATCGCCTGGTCGATCGCCTCTGGCGGCCAGCCTTTGGTCTCGTCGAGCAGCCAATAAACCAGCTGCCGCACATTCTGCACGCGGCAACAGCCGGACGAATCGTAGCGGAAATCCTCGCCGAACAGATCCTTCTCCGGCGTATCGTGCATATACACGCCGAAGGAGCTGGGGAAATTGATGCGGATATGCCCAAGGGAATTGAAATCGCCGGGATCCTGCCTGAACGTGTAATGGACTGCATCTTCCGAATACCAATTGATCTGCGAGGGCTGCAGCTCGCTATGGTGCACATCGTAGATGCGGATGTGATTTTTGGTCAGATAGTCCGGCTCTTTCTCCATGATCGGAATCAAATCCTTGCGGATGATCGATACCGGCACGGTCCAATACGGATTGAAGTTGATCTCGACGATCTTGCTGTTGATGTCGGGCGACGGGCGAGACGGCCTGCCGACCACCGCGGTGTGGCGCGATACCGCGACGTCGTGCTCAATCGCTTCGACGCGCGCCGCCGGGATGTTGACGACAACGTAACGCGGGCCGAGATTGGTGGTGAGGGTCTTTAACCGCGAAATGTTGAGCTTAAGCTGGTCGCGCCGCGTCGCTGCGGGCACGTTCATGGCATCAAGCGTCGCCGCGCGCAGGATGCCGTCGGCGGTTAGCCCATGGCGCGCCTGAAACCGGCGCACCGCCGCCTCCACGTAGGAATTGAATATATCGTTGCCGACCGCGTTCGGATCGAGATCGCCGGAGACCGATAGCCGCTGGCGCAGATCGACGACGCTGGGGTGGCGCATGCCGAGGTGCAGTTCGTCGACCCGCGGCACTTGCGGCCAACCGCCGCGCGCCACGATGTCGTCATAGGTCTTTATGGCCGCCTGAGTGATCTCCGCCGTCTGCGGCGACAGCGTGGGCGCCGTCGGCTTGGGCATGCGGATCGTGCGCGACGCCTGGTCGAAGGTCTGGCCGAAGTCGTCATGCTGGCTGTCGCCCATCAACCCAAAAAGCGGATCACCGCCGGGCGGGGCCGCCGCAGCCTGCCGCACCGCGGCGCCGGCCGAGGCGAAAGCCACGGCGCCGGCAAACCGCCGTAAGAACCGGCGCCGGTCGGGCTTGTCACCGAACCGCTTGCTCGTTTCGCTCATGGAGCGCAAATCCACCAAATTTGACCGCCGAAATCAGCGGGATCCGAAGCCGCCCCGACGTTGAACGCTAGCACGGCCGAGCGGCGAACCGAAGAGGATAGGCCCACATCCCGCCCGTGCACGGTCGGATAATGGCTTACGGGCTGGGCGGTTTTGTGACCGCCGAACGCAGACGTATAATACCAATCCTCAGATTGAGTGACCGATGGTGGCCCAGTCGCGGCGTGCGATGGACATAATTTTCCAGGGCTGATCGATGAGGGTGTTCCAGGCGTAGCAACAGTGATCGACGATGTCATCGAAGGATTTGAAGATTCGGTTCGACAGCCAATTCTGGCGCATGAACTGCCAGATGTTTTCTTGGCTGTTGAGCTCAGGTGCGCGCGGCGGCAACGGCAGGAGCGATAGATTGCTGGGTATCCTGAGGTCCTTGGCGCCGTGCCAGCCGGCCTGATCGAGAATGAGGATCGCGTGAGCGCTGGCGGTGACTTTTGTGGCGATCTCATCGAGATGAAGCTGCATGGCTTCGGTGTTGCAGAACGGCAGAACGAGGGCAGCGCCGGTTCCGTGTTCGGGGCATACCGCACCGAACAGATAGGTCGACTGGGTGCGCTGATCGTGAGCGGCTCGGGGACGCGAGCCCTTCTTGGCCCAGCGATAGGTGAGCTTGTTCTTCTGGCCGACCCGCATCTCGTCCTGGAACCAGACCTCTACCGGTGTGCCCGGTGCGAGCTTGGCACGGACTTCCGCCACGCGGGCGGCAAAGTTTTTTTGAACGCCTCCATGGCGTCAGGATCCTGCTTATAGGCTTTCGGCCGTGCGCTCACATGCGAGAAACCCAAGTCCTTCAAGACGCGGTAGATCGTGTCGTCCGATACCGAGAGTCCAAACTCCTCGTGCAACCGCATGATCAGATCGCACGCCCGCCAGCGCACCACACCGTGGACCGCTGGGATCGGACCCTCCTCCACGAGCCGGACCAGAAACGCCCGGTGCTTCGTGCCCAGCTTGGGTGGCACGCCCGGTGAAGGGACGTTGATGAGACCTTCAGGTCCTTGCTCGTTGAATCGGATCACCCAATCCCGCAAAGTCTGACGGTCCATCCCACCTGTCTTGGCCGCATCTTCCCGCGAAGCCCCATCGAGCACCGCCGCGATCGCCAACAGCCGCCGCGCCTGCGCGGCATCTTTCGCCCGCTTGGCAAGCCGGCGGACTTCACCCGCTGCAAAGTCCGTCCGCACCGCAATCGCCTGGCCCATGGCAAACGACCCTCCGTTTGCCACCTTGAATCATTTTGCAGGCGA
>CAWFDQ010000009.1:0-100945 GCA_963814625.1 uncultured Alphaproteobacteria bacterium | reverse complement strand
GATCCGTTCGTCACCACCAAGCCCACCGGATCTGGCCTGGGCCTGGCGCTGGTGGCCAAGATCATCGGCGACCACGGCGGCATCATCGAATGTAAATCGCAGCAGCGCCGCACCATCTTTCGCATTCTCATGCCCAAATATACCGCCTCTGAGGGCGCCGAGCCGGACGGCACCCAGCGGCCACAAGGGGGTCGTTAATGCCCGCGGGAAGTATTCTCGTCGCCGACGACGATGCGGCGATCCGGACTGTGCTCAATCAAGCGCTTTCGCGCGCCGGCTACGAGGTCCGCTCGACCGGCAACGCCGCTACGCTATGGCGCTGGATCAGCCAGGGCGACGGCGACCTCATCATTACCGACGTGCTGTTGCCCGACGAGAGCGCCTTCGATCTTTTGCCGCGCATCAAAAAAGCGCGGCCCGATCTGCCGATCGTTGTCATGAGCGCGCAGAACACGTTCATGACCGCGATCCGCGCCTCCGAGCGCGGCGCCTACGAATATTTGCCCAAGCCGTTCGATCTAAAGGAGCTGATTTCAATCGTCGGCCGCGCGCTGTCTGAGCCTAAGGAGAAGCCCCGGCAGCCGGCTAAAGTCGAGGATTTCGAATTCCATTCCGCTCGTCGGTCGCTCGCCGGCGATGCAGGAAATCTACCGGGTGCTGGCGCGGCTGATGCAGACCGACCTCACTGTCATGATCGCGGGCAAATCCGGCACCGGCAAGGAGCTGGTGGCGCGCGCACTCCACGATTATGGTAAGCGCCGCAGCGGGCCATTCGTCGCCATCAACATGGCGGCGATCCCGCGCGATCTGATTGAATCGGAATTGTTCGGCCACGAGAAGGGCGCCTTCACCGGCGCCAATACGCGCAGCGCCGGCCGCTTCGAGCAGGCCGAAGGCGGCACGCTCTTCCTCGACGAAATCGGCGACATGCCGATGGAGGCGCAGACTCGGCTTTTGCGCGTGCTGCAGCAGGGCGAGTACACCACGGTCGGTGGCCGCACGCCGATCAAGGCCGACGTGCGGATCATCGCTGCCACCAATAAGGATTTGCGCCAACTCATCCAGCAAGGACTGTTTCGCGAGGATTTATTCTTCCGCCTCAACGTCGTACCGCTGCGGCTGCCGCCGCTGCGCGAGCGCACCGAGGACATTCCCGACCTGATTCGCCACTTCTTCGCCCAGGTCGCGCGCGAAGGGCTGCCGCTCAAGCAGATCGACCAGGCCTCGCTTGACCGGCTCAAGCGGCATCGCTGGCCTGGCAACGTACGGGAACTGGAAAACCTGGCGCGCCGCCTCGCCGCCCTTTATCCCCAGGAGACGATCACCGCGGTCGTAATCGATGCCGAACTGTCACAGCCCATGCTGGTCGCACCAGGCGACAGCGGGCGCGCCGAAGACAATCTGGCAAGTGCGGTCGAGCGCTATCTCGCCCGCTATTTTTCCGGCTTCGACGACGGCCTGCCGCCGCCCGGCCTTTATCATCGCATTCTGCGCGAGGTCGAAGCACCGCTGCTCTCGGCCGCGCTGACCGCGACCCACGGCAATCAAATCCGCGCCGCCGATCTCCTCGGCGTCAATCGCAATACCTTGCGCAAGAAAATCCGGGATCTGGAGATCCAGGTCTATCGGACCAGCGGGGGCTGACCGCAAATGCATCGCTGCGAAAGCAGCGGGCTTCAGCGGACGGCCGCAAATCGAAATCTAGCGTTTGTCTCCCCAATTGGCCCAGGAAATGTCGCAATTGGGCAACATTGTTGTATAAAAGCATCACTCGGGGAGGGTGCGTGGCCGGGCTCCATGCGACTCTGCCGCCTTTCGACAACAGTCCCGCGTTTTCACGAGCGTCCATGACGACTGTCGATCAGGTCGCGCCAATCGAGCCGGCTGCAGCGACACCCATGCCGGCGGCTTCGCGGGTGATCGGCTCCATTGCGGTCGGCGTCGCGTTGCTCTCGGCGACCGCCACCTTTCTGGTCCTTGCCGGACTGACGCCGATTGCGCCGGTCAACTCCGTGGTCAAGGAGTTACTGCTCGGCAATGCCGTGACCGGGCTGCTGCTGATCGGCATCATCGGCCGTGAAGTCTGGGTCGTCGTGCAGGCCCGCCGGCGAGGCCGCGCAGGCTCGCGGCTGCACGTGCAGATCGTCAGCCTGTTCGCTGTCATCGCTGCGGTTCCCGCCGTCCTTGTATCCGTGGTGGCGTCGACGACGCTCGATCGCGGCCTCGACCGCTTTTTCTCGACGCGCACGCAGGCCATGATCCAGCAATCGATGATCGTCGCCGACGCCTATGTGACCGATCATGCCCAGATCATCCGCGGCGAAATCCTGGCCATGGCTTACGATCTGACCCGCGCCAAGCCGCTGTTCGATCAGAACCGCGATCAATTCCGCCAATTTTTGACCGCGCAGGCCAAAGGGCGGGGGCTATCCGCCGCCATCATTATCAGACCCGATGGTTCGACCGTGGAGCGCGCCGACGTCACCATGGCAAAGCCGGTTGTGCTGCCTTCGCCGCAACTGCTCAGCAAGATCACCGAAACCGAGCCGCAGGTTGCGCTCATTCCGCAGGGCGATCACGTCGCCGCCGCGGTGAAGCTGCGCGGTTACGACAACATGTATCTTTACGTTGCGCAGATGCTCGATCCGACCGTGGTGCAACAACTGACGGCAACCCGGGAGAGCATCACCGAATACACCAATCTGGAAGCGCGTCGGCTCGGCATCCAGATCGCATTTGCGCTTATGTTTGCGATCATCGCGCTCATCGTGCTGCTCTCCTCGGCGTGGATCGGTTTGGATTTTGCCAATAGGCTGGTCGCCCCGATCCGTCGGCTGATCGGAGCCGCCAACGATGTTTCGACCGGCAACCTGAACATCCAGGTCCCGGTGTACCATTCCGAAGGCGACCTCGCCCATCTCGGCGAGACCTTCAACAAGATGACGGCCGAGCTGCGCACGCAGCACGAGGACATCGTGCGCGCCCGCGACCTCATCGACAGCCGCCGGCGATTCACCGAAGCCGTCCTGGCGGGCGCCAGCGCCGGCGTCATCGGCGTCACCGCCGAGGGCCGTATCACCATTCTCAACCGCTCGGCGGAACGGCTGATCGGCCGCTCCGAAAGCGAGGCGCTCGGACACCCGCTGCGCGAAATGGCGCCCGAACTCGCCGATATCTTCACCGCCGCGCGCAGCAGCAACCAGCGCCTGATCCAGCGCCAGGTCGCGGTTACCCGCGACGGCCAGGAGCGCAATTATTCGGTCCGTGTCACCAGCGAGCAGGCGCCCGAATCCGACCACGGATACGTCATCACCATCGACGATATTACCGAACTCGTTCTCGCCCAGCGCTCCTCCGCCTGGGCCGATATTGCGCGCCGTATCGCCCACGAGATCAAGAATCCGCTCACGCCCATTCAATTGTCGGCCGAGCGGCTGCGCCGCAAGTACGGCAAGCTGATCACCGAAGATGCCGCCGTGTTCGAGCAATGCACCGACACGATCGTGCGTCAGGTCGACGACATCAAACGCATGGTCGACGAGTTCTCGCGCTTTGCGCGCATGCCAAAACCGGTGATCGCCGACGAGGACGTGGCCGATACGGTGCGCCAAGTGGTGTTCCTGATGCGCGTCGGCCATCCCGACATCGATTTCGAGGTCGAACAGCCGGCCGAAGCGATGCCGGCGCGCTTCGATCGCCGGCTGATCTCCCAGGCGCTGACGAACATCATCAAGAACGCGACCGAAGCGATCGGGGCGGTGCCGCCCGGCGAACTCGGACGGGGCCGCATTACTGTCAGCGCCAAGCTCGAAGGCAAGGAAGCAGTGATAGACGTGGTCGACAACGGCATCGGCCTGCCGAAGGAGAACCGGGCGCGGTTGCTCGAACCCTATGTGACCACGCGGGAGAAGGGCACCGGCCTCGGGCTCGCCATCGTCGGCCGCATTCTCGAAGAGCATGGCGGACGCATCGAGTTGCGCGACGCCGCCGACAAGATTCCCGGCGCCCGCGGCGCCTGGATGCAGCTGCGCTTCACCACCGAGCAGGTCCCCGCATGCCGCATCGTCGCCACAAAACCGTGAGCCGGTGACCTGATTATGCCTTCCGACATCCTCATCGTCGACGACGAAGCGGACATTCGCGAGTTGGTCGCGGGTATCCTGCAGGACGAAGGCTACTCTACGCGCACGGCGCGCGACAGCGACGAAGCGCTTGGCGCCGTGGTGGCGCGCCGGCCCAATCTCGTGTTCCTCGATATCTGGCTGCAGGGCAGCCGTCTCGACGGCCTGCAGCTGCTCGACTCGCTCAAGCTCGAGCATCCCGAATTGCCGGTCGTAATGATTTCCGGTCACGGCAATATCGAAACCGCGGTCTCCGCCATCAAGCGCGGCGCCTATGACTTCATCGAAAAGCCGTTCAAAGCAGACCGGCTGTTGCTCGTAGCCGAACGCGCTTTGGAGAATTCGCGACTAAAGCGCGAGGTGAGAGAGCTCAAGCAGTTCGCCCCGCTTCCCACCGTGATCGTCGGACACTCGCCTACCGCCAATCAATTGCGGCAAACGGTCGAGAAAGTAGCGCCGACCAACAGCCGCATCCTCATTGTCGGCCCCTCGGGCAGCGGCAAAGAGCTCGCCGCGCGCACGATTCATGCCCATTCCGCGCGCGTCAACGCCCCGTTCGTGGTGATCAACGCCGCCGCCATCTCGCCGGAGCATATGGAGATCGAGCTATTCGGCGTCGAATTCGAGCAACGGCACGCAGGGCCGCAAAGTCGGCGCGTTGGAGGAGGCGCACGGCGGCACCCTGTTCATCGATGAAATTGCCGACATGCCGCGCGAGACGCAGAACAAGATTCTCCGCGTGCTGGTCGATCAGACTTTTCAGCGTGTCGGTGGCAGTACCAAGGTGACCGTCGACGTGCGCATCGTCTCCTCGACGAGCCGCAATATCGAGGCCGAAATCGCCGTCGGCAAATTCCGCGAGGACCTGTTTCACCGCCTGTCCGTCGTGCCGATCCGGGTGCCGTCGCTGGCCGAGCGGCGCGAGGACATTCCCGAACTCGTCGAATATTTCATGACGCAGATCTCGCACGCCACCGGCCTGCCCAAGCGCAATGTCGGCGCCGACGCGCTCGCCGTGCTGCAGTCGCACGACTGGCCTGGCAACGTGCGGCAATTGCGCAACAACGTCGAGCGGCTGATGATTCTCGCCGGCGGCGATGCCGAGGCGGTGATCACCGCCGCGATGCTGCCGCAGGACGTCGGCTCGATGATCCCCAACATGCCCAACGGCAACGGCGGCGAGCACTTGATGAGTCTCGCCCTGCGCGAGGCGCGCGAAGTGTTCGAACGCGAATATCTGTTGGCGCAGATCAACCGCTTCGGCGGCAATATCTCTCGCACCGCCGAGTTCGTCGGCATGGAGCGTTCGGCGCTGCACCGGAAACTTAAAGCGCTCGGCATCGACTGAGTTAAGATGACGAACGACGGAAGACGGAATTAAAGATGTTCGTCGTCTGTTTCCTTGATCTGTCCTCCGTCGTCCGTCCTCCGTCGTCTGAACCCCGATGAGCCGCATAGCCTACGTCAACGGCCGCTACGTCCCGTTCCGCGACGCTAAGGTCCACGTCGAGGATCGCGGCTACCAATTCGCCGACGCCGCCTATGAAGTCTGCGAGGTAAGGGGAGGCCGCCTGATCGACGAGCGGCGCCACCTCGACCGGCTCGAACGCTCGCTCGGCGCCCTGCGCATCCGGATGCCGATGACGCGGGCGGCACTGGGCGTCGTGCTGCGCGAAGTGGTCGCCCGAAACCGCATCGGCTTTGGCACGGTGTATCTGCAAATCGGCCGTGGCGTGGCGCGGCGCGATCCCGCTTTTCCGGCGCCGGACGTCGCACCGAGCCTGGTCGTCACCGCGCGACCGGTCAATCCGAAGCGCATCGAAACGCTTGCCGCTGCCGGTATCTCGGTCGTCAGCGTGCCGGACAACCGCTGGGGCCGCGTGGATATCAAGACCGTCAGCCTTCTCCCCAACGTGCTGGCCCGGCAGACCGCGATCGACCAGGGAGCACGCGAAGCCTGGTTCGTCGACAAGGCCGGCTTGGTGACCGAGGGTGCATCGGTCAACGCCTGGATCGTCACGCAAGACGGCAAGCTGGTGACCCGGCACGCCGATCACGCCATTCTCCGCGGCATCACCCGCACGGTATTGCTCGACGCCATAAAGACGCAGGGGCTGACGCCTCGAGGAACGCTCGTTCTCCTTGGACGAAGCCTATGCGGCGCGCGAGGCGTTCGTGACCTCGGCGACGCAGACCGTGATGCCCGTGGTGCGCATCGATGGCCGCCCGATCGGCGACGGCAAGCCGGGGCCGGTCGTCACCGCGCTGCGGCGGGAATACCACCGCTACGCCGAGGCCGGGTAATAATACGGCGTTCACCCCGCCAAATTGACGTTTTTAGCGCCAACTTGGGCTTGCATCGGCCCGCGCCGCGCCTTCTAATGGCGAGTGGGCTACGCCGGATGGGGACGGGTGGGGATCATCCTGGCAAGATGGGTTGAACGCAGCGAAAACCGTCTTTGAAAGTTGCAGCTTGTGGTGGGTTTCGCTTTGCTCGACCCACCCTATTTATAGAGAAGTGTTGTAACAGGAGTGATGTAGATCGGGTTCGGCGCGCTGCGCGCCGCGACCGTACGAAAAAGCAAAGAAACGACCCCGCGGGGCAGGGGCCCGCGTGGCAAGAACGGAAACAACGGCCATGGCAGCCGACCGCGCACAAAATCTGCAAGACACCTTCCTCAATCACGTCCGCAAGAACAAGATTCCGCTCACCATCTTTCTGGTGAACGGCGTCAAGCTGCAGGGCGTCGTGACCTGGTTCGATAATTTCTGCGTGCTGCTTCGTCGGGACGGGCATTCGCAGCTCGTCTATAAGCACGCCATTTCGACCATCATGCCGGGTCACCCCGTCCAGCTCTTTGAAGGTGCCGAGGACGCGGTGCCCACGGAAAAGGTCTGATTGGAGCCGCACCGCCGCGATACCAGCGCTGACCGGCTGAGCCCCACTGGGTCGCCGGGCTCGGTGACGGGACGTGCGCTGGTCATCGAGCCGGTGCTGCGGCGCGCCTTCCGCGATGGCGCGCGCAGGGCATCGGCCGAGCGCACGCCCGCGGCGAAGCTCGACGAGGCGGTGGGGCTCGCGCGCGCTATCGATCTTGAGGTCGAGCAATCCGGTATCGTCATGCTCAACGCGCTGCGGCCGGCCACCTATCTCGGAAAGGGCAAGGTCGAGGAGATTGCCGGCCTGGTCAAAACCAACGACGCCGGCATCGTGGTGATGGACTGCGCGCTCTCGCCGGTGCAGCAGCGCAATTTAGAGAATGCCTGGAACGCCAAAGTCGTCGACCGCACCGGTCTTATCCTGGAAATTTTTGGGCGGCGCGCGCGCACCCGCGAAGGTGCGCTGCAGGTCGAGCATGCGCACCTGAGCTACCAGAAGAGCCGGCTGGTGCGCTCCTGGACCCATCTTGAGCGCCAGCGCGGCGGCTTCGGCTTTTTGGGGGGCCCGGGCGAGACCCAGTTGGAAGCCGACCGCCGCATGATCGAGGAGCGGCTTGCCAAGATCGAGAGCGAACTCGGCAAGGTCAAACGCACCCGCGCGCTGCACCGCGAGAGCCGCCGCCGCGTGCCCTATCCGATCGTGGCGCTCGTCGGCTACACCAATGCCGGCAAGTCGACGCTGTTCAACCGCATGACACAGGCGAGCGTGCTCTCCGCCGACATGCTGTTCGCAACGCTCGATCCGACCTTGCGCGCGGTCGACCTGCCGCACGGTGGACGCGCGATCCTCTCCGACACGGTCGGCTTCATCTCCGAACTGCCGACCATGCTGGTCGCGGCGTTCCGCGCTACACTCGAGGAAGTGATCGAAGCCGACGTAATCCTGCACGTGCGCGACGTTTCGCACGAGGACGTCGAAGCGCAATTGGCGGACGTGGAAAAGGTCCTGCGCCAACTCGGCATCGATCCGGGCAACGGCGCGGACGAGAAGCGTGCGCTGATCGAGGTGTGGAACAAACTCGATCGGCTCGATGAAGCTGAACGTGCGCGGGTAAAGAACCTTGCCGAACGCCGGCCATTGGAACATCGCCCGGTGCTGGTTTCGGCGATCACCGGCGAGGGGCTTGATGCGCTCGGCGTCGCAATCGAGTCACACCTTGCCACCGGCCGTGTCCTCATCGAACTCGAACTCGATCCGGCCGACGGCGCCGGCGTGAGCTGGCTGCATCGCCACACCGAGGTCATCCGCAAAGCACTCGATGAAAGAAGCGGCCGCATCGCGATGACGGTGCGCGCCGATGCGGGTAGGGCGGACGCGGTGCGGGCGAGGTTTGCGGGTAGCGGTGGCGAATAGCGAGCAGAACGGGTCGTTGTTCTCATTCGCTATTCGCTATTGCCTCTCGTCTGCTTTCGCATCATCCCACAGCGCATCCATCTCCGCGAGCGTTGCATCCTGCGGCGCCTTGCCCTTGGCGGCGAGCGCATGTTCGATCGAAGCAAAGCGGCGCTCGAATTTTTGGTTGGTCTGGCGGAGGAGCGCTTCGGGATCGGCGCGCAGGTGGCGGGCGAGGTTGACGGCCGCGAACAAGAGATCGCCGACTTCACCCGCCGCCTCCGCAGTTTGATCGCCGTAGAGCGCCGCTTCGACTTCATCTGCTTCTTCGCGAATCTTTCGCAGCACCGCGCGCGGATCGTTCCAGTCGAATCCGACTTTGCCCGCTTTTTGTTGCAGTTTTAGCGCGCGGGTTAGGGCAGGGAGCGTCACCGGCACGCCCTCCAGCACGCCTTCATGCCCGCCGTTCTGTCCCTTGGCTGCCTTTTCCTCGGCCTTGATCCGCTCCCACAATCCCTCGACTGCCTGCGGGCTCGCCGAGCGCTCATCGCCAAAGACATGCGGGTGCCGCCGGATGAGCTTCTCGGTAATTCCTTGCACGACATCGCCGAAATCGAAGGCGCCTTGTTCCTGCGCCATGCGGGCGTGAAAGACGACCTGGAGCAGCAGATCGCCCAGCTCTTCTTTGAGGTCGGTGAGATCGTCGCGCACGATGGCATCCGCCACCTCGTAGGCCTCTTCCAGCGTATAGGGCGCGATGGTCGCGAAATTCTGCTGCAGATCCCAAGGGCAGCCGGTCTTGGGCGTGCGTAGCGCCGCCATGATTTCAATGAGGCGTCCGATATCGCGCGAAGGGGTCATCACAAAATCCTGATAGCTCTCGCACCCGCGCGGACATTATCAGAGCCGGAGATTGGCGTAACAAGCTTGGTTGCATGATTCCAAATGCGAGGGCCGGGTTATGCCTGTTTCGGCTTACCTCCAATCGGTGGGCTACTTCGTTCTGGCGGCCGTGGCCTTGTTTGCGTCGGCCGGCACGATCGCAATCCCAACCTACTGGGTCTATCTCGCGATCTTTGCCGCAGTATTCGTTGTCTCCTTCCTTTTGCTCGACCCGGACCTCGCGCGCGAACGGATGCGCCCGGCCGGCAAAAGGCCGCCGCTGGGACTGCAGCTCTTTTCCGGAATCCTGGTGCTGCACTGGGTCATCGCCGGACTCGACCACGGCCGTTTCCATTGGAGCGACAGCGTTCCCGCCTGGCTGCAATGGTTGAGCCTGATCGCAGTCGCGGCCGGCTACGCGTTGTGCCTATGGGCGATGCGTGCGAACCGGTTCTTCTCCTCGGTGATCCGCATCCAATCCGATCGCGGCCACGTCGTGATCACCAACGGGCCTTACGCCTTCATCCGCCATCCAGGCTATCTCGCCGGCATATTCATCGTGGTGCCGAGCGGATTGGCTCTCGACTCCTGGCTGTCGGCGGCGCTGCTCGTGGTCTTCAGCCTGCCGTTTCTGCTGTACCGCGCGATCACCGAAGACCGTGTGCTGCTCGCCGAATTACCCAGCTACCCGGAATATGCCGATCGCGTGCGCTGGCGGCTTGTGCCGGGAATTTGGTGAGACGAAGCAGGGCATCGCCGCCGCGCCAGTCATCCCGCCCTCGAATAGCCTATTCGCATAAGACATATTATGGAATATATCCCCGAATTTATGCGGCTTCGGCGATCGTGAACGACATGGCGTCAAAAGCCGGTTCGACGTTTGGCGGCAGCTTTTTGCGTAAAGTCTCGTAGTCGAGTTCGGCATGCAGGTTGGTGAGGATGGCGCGGCGCGGCTGCAGGCGCTCGATCCATTCGAGCGCGTCAGCGACCGCGAAATGACTCGGGTGCGGACGCTCGCGCAGTGCGTCGACGATCCAGACGTCGAGGCCGGCTAACGCCGCGGCGCTATCGTGCGGCATGCCGCTTAAGTCGCACGAATAGGCCACGTTGCCGAAGCGGAAGCCGAAGGAGGCGATGTCGCCGTGCGCCTGCAGGATCGGCAGCGCTACGATCGGGCCGCCCTGCCCGGCGATCGTCACCGGCTGACCGGCTGTGAGCCGATGCTCGCGCAGGATCGGCGGGTACTCGCTGCCGGGCGGTGATTTGAAGCAATAGTCGAAGCGGGCGCGCAGCGTTTTGCCGGTTTGCTCGTCGAGATAGACGTCGATCAATTGCCGCTGCTTGATGAAAAATGAGCGCAGGTCGTCGATCCCGTGCGTATGGTCGGCATGCTCGTGGGTGTAGAGGACGCCGTCGAGGCGGTCGACTTCGGCATCGAAAAGCTGCTCGCGCAGATCCGGCGGGGTGTCGACGAGGACACTGGTCACACCGCCGGGCTCGCGTTTCTCCACCAGAAGCGAGGTGCGCCGGCGGCGATTCTTCGGATTGCTCGGATCGCAATTGCCCCAGCCCAGAGCCGGGCGCGGCACGCCGCCGGACGATCCGCAGCCCAAAATGGTGAATTTAACCGTCATGCAGCCGCCGCAGGGCGTGGCACTTTGGCGAACAGGTGGAAAAAATTCTCGGTTGTTTGCCGGGCAATATCGGCAAACGAAACGCCGCGCGCTTCGGCCAGAACATTCGCGGTCTCGACCACATAGGCCGGTTCGTTGCGCTTGCCGCGATAGCGGCCGGGCGCGAGATACGGCGCATCGGTTTCGACCAGGATGCGGTCCGCGGGCAGATCCGCGGCGATGGCGCGCAGCGCGGCGGAATTCTTGAAGGTCAAGATGCCGGTGAAGGAGATGAAATGGCCGAGCGCGATCGCGCGGCGGGCAAGGTCCGGCCCACCGGTAAAGCAATGCAGTACGGCGGGAAAAGCGCCGTTTGCGGTTTCCTCTTCGAGAATGCGTGCGGTGTCGTCATCGGCTTGGCGCGAGTGAATGACCAGCGGCAGCCCGGTCTCGCGCGCGGCGGCGATATGGGTGCGAAAACCGCGCTCCTGCGCCTCGCGCGGTGAATTGTCATAGTGATAATCGAGCCCCGCTTCGCCGAGCGCAACCACCTTGGCCTGGCGCGTGCGCTCGACCAGGTCGGCGGCGCTCACGTCCAGTTCCTCATGGGCGTAATGCGGGTGCGTGCCGACGGAGCAAAAGACATCGGGAAATCGCTCGGCGATCGCCAGCACCTCGCCTTGGCGGCGGACGCGCGTAGAGATCGTGACCATGCGCCCGATCCCCGCTTGCCGCGCACGTAAAACCACCGCGTCAAGCTCGGCGGCAAAATCGGGGAAATCGAGATGGCAATGGCTGTCGATCAGCATTTTTGTCTTTTTGTTTCTTATTGCGCCGCACGACTCTCAGGCTCGATGTAACGCGGAAAAACCGGCGCGGGCGCCGGTAGCTTGACGCCGGCCGCGATCCGCTGCGGCCCAGCGAGGAACGAGAACACGCGCTCATCGGCCGGCACCGCCAAAAGGTCGAGCAACTTTCCTGCCGATTCCGGCATGAACGGGAGGGTCAAAATCGCGATCTGCCGCAACACTTCCGCAGTCACATAGAGCACCGTGCCCTGCCGCACCGGATCGGTCTTAGCCAGCGCCCACGGCGCTTCGCCGGCGAAATAGCGATTGGCTTCCGCCACCACCACCCAGATCGCGTTGAGCACCTGATGCAATTGCTGCGTCGCCATGGCCTCGCGCACCTTGCCGATTATGCCGTCGGCGGCGCTGACGATAGCTTGATCCGAGGCGCTCAGCGGGCCCGGCTTCGGCAGCGCTCCGCCAAAAGCACGCGCCACCATGGTCAGCGAGCGCTGCGCCAGATTGCCTAGATCGTTGGCGAGATCGGCATTGATGCGATTGACGATCGCTTCGTGGCTGTAATTGCCGTCCTGGCCGAACGGCACCTCGCGCAGCACGAAGTAGCGGAACTGATCGACGCCATAGGCGTCGGCCAGCGCGAACGGATCGATCACATTGCCGACCGATTTCGACATTTTCTCCCCGCGATTGAACAAAAACCCGTGGGAAAAAACCCGGCGCGGCAGTTCGATCCCGGCCGACATCAGGAAGGCCGGCCAGTACACGGCATGGAAGCGCACGATATCCTTGCCGATGACGTGCAGATCGGCCGGCCAGTATTTCCGAAATTTTTCTGAGTTCGTATCGGGATAGCCGACGCCGGTAATGTAGTTCGTGAGCGCGTCGACCCACACGTACATGACATGCTTGGGGTCGCCAGGCACCGGCACGCCCCAATTGAAAGTCGTGCGCGAGATCGAAAGGTCCTGCAATCCGCCGCGGACGAAACTCGCGACCTCGTTCAAGCGCTCCTTGGGCAGCACGAAATCCGGATGCCGGGCGTAAAGCTCCAGCAGCTTGTCCTGGTATTTGGACAATTTGAAAAAATAGCTTTCCTCCTCCACCCACTCGACCGGCGTACCTTGCGGGCCGATGCGAACCCCCTTGTCGTCGAGGCGGGTCTCGCTCTCGTCGTAATAAGCTTCGTCGCGCACCGAATACCAGCCGGCATACTTGGAGAGATAGATGTCGCCCGCGTCCTGCATGCGCGACCAGATCGCCTCGGACGAACGGTAGTGAAGCGGGTCGGTGGTGCGGATGTAGTCATCGTTCGAGCAGTTGAGCTTTTGCACCATGGCCTGGAAGCGCGGCACGTTGCGCGCGACCAGTTCGCGCGGCGTGAGCCCCTCGCGCGCCGCGGTCTGCAGCATCTTGATGCCGTGCTCGTCCGCGCCGGTAAGAAAAAAGACGTCGTAGCCGTCGAGCCGCATGAAGCGGGCGATCGCATCGGTGGCGATGACCTCGTAGGCGTGGCCGATATGCGGCGGACCGTTCGGATAGGCGATCGCAGTCGTGACGTAATAGGTTTGTTTGTCGGACATTTGCCGTAGGTATCAACCGCGCGTCGCCTCGGCAAGCAAGCCGAAGATGTTAAAAACGAAAGGCTTTCGCTCCAAATTGTAGATTTCCGCGTCGCGCGCGGCCGCATTGATGCGCTCCCACACCTCGGCAAGCCCGGCCATGTGGCCGATCTCGTCGTGCCCCCCGCCCCCGCCGTGTGCGGCGTTCGCGCGATGCAGGCGCTGCGACAGCCAGGCATTGACGGTATCGACGAAGGCGGCGAGCGGCGCCGCGTCGCTGCCCGCCAGCGCATCGCCAAGCGCATGCAGGGCGTTGGGGTTGAGCGTCGGCAGCGCATCGAGCAGATCGAGCGCTTGCTGACGCAGAGCTAAGGCGTCCTCGTCGAGCAACGCCAGCGCCCGCGCGACGCTGCCTTCGGCGGCGGCGGCCGCTGCAGCGATCTGCGGATCGGCTGCCGCCGCGCCGGTCGCTGCGGCCACGGCTTTCGCCACATCCGCTTCCGTCAGCGACCGCAACGTGACGATGCGGCAGCGCGAGCGCAGCGTCGCCGGCACGCGCGCCGCCGAATGGCTGATTAAGAGCAGCAGCGCGCGCTGCGGCGGCTCCTCCAGAACTTTGAGGAGCGCGTTGGCGCTTGACCGGTTGAGTTCGTCCACCGCGTCGACGATAGCGACGCGCCAACCGCCCTCTCCCGCCGTCGAACCGAAGAACGATACCGTACGGCGCACGTCGTCGACGGCGATTTGCTGGCGCAATACACCCTTCTCGTTGGGCGTACGCTCGAGGACGAGAAGATCGCCCTGCGCCCGGGCGGCGATGCGCCGCGCCACCGGATGGCCGGCGTCTACAGCAAGCGAAGTCGCGGCCGCAACCTCGACCGTAGCCGGATCGGGATGGGCGAGCACGAAGCGGGCCATGCGGTAGGCGAGCGTGGCCTTGCCGATGCCTTTGGGACCTACGAGAAGAAGGGCATGCGGCACGCGGCCGCTGCGATAGGCGGCAAGCATGGTGTGTTCAGCCAGCGTGTGGCCGAACAGGAGCGTGCTCGCGCGCGGATGTGGCGCTTCGCCGGCTTCTTCTTCGTTCGGCTGTGGGCTCATGAAGCCTACCTCATCGGGCCGGGCTCATGAGGCGAGGTTCTCGAAATAGACCGGGGCCATCGCCGGATCGAGCCTGCCGTTCACGGTGGCCCATATGCGTCGGGCGACCTCATCCTTGGTCGCGCCGGCGTCGATGATCACGCAGCGATTCGGCTCCGCCGCGGCTAAAGCGAGGTAGGCATCGCGCAGCTTTTCGTGCGACTCGATTGCCTCCGCTTCGAAACGATCGGGACTCGAGCCGCTGCGACGGAGAGTAGCCCGCTGCAATGCAACCTCGACCGGCATGTCGAGGACGAAGGTGAGGTCGGGCTTAAGATCGCCGCCTGAAACCCGCTCCAGCGCTTTGATAAACCGGAGATCGACCCGTCCGAGCACGCCCTGATACACGCGGGTGGAATCGGCGAAGCGGTCGCAGGCGACCCAGCTTCCGGCCGCAAGCGCAGGCTCGATCGCGCAACTGACGTGGTCCTGGCGCGCGGCGGCGAACAGCATCGCCTCTGCCTCCGGCCCCAATGGCTTTGCCGCTCCGGACAACAGCACGTGGCGGATGACTTCCGCACCCAGCGAGCCGCCGGGCTCGCGGGTGAGCAGGACCGCAATACCAAGCGATTCCAGGCGCATCGCCAGCATCTTTGCTTGGGTCGATTTACCGGTGCCCTCGCCGCCTTCAAAGGTAATAAACTTTCCCCGCGGCCGACCGGCTTGCCGCGGCTGGCTGCTCGGCTTTCCGGCGTCACTCTCGTTGACTTGCCGATCCATCGCAATCAATGCCTTGGGCCTTGCTATGCAAGCGTTGCGTAAGCTCAGACAATATGGGGGTTGTGCCAGTCCAAGAATATCCAGGAATGCCAGTCAATGGTCCAACGGCCGTGCGCCATTACAGCCGGCTGACGCCTGCATGAAACAGGCCGATAATTAACTCGGTTGCGCCATCCATGGCGCGTTGGGACATGCTGCCCTTGCCGACATCTTCGGCGGCCTTAAGCGGCACTTCAAGTGCAAGATTGTCGCCGCGCCATACTTTGAGCGTGCCGATCGCCTGGCCTTTGCTGATCGGAGCCGGCACCGGTCCTATATAATCGATCCGGGCGGAGAGCGGCTCATCCCCGTCACGCGGCACCATCAGGCGAATGGCGCCCGGGGCGACCAGCGAAACGTAATTCTTGCCGCCGCCGAAAACCTTGGCCGCGCCGATGGTCTGGCCCGCGGCAAACAGCACCCGCGATTGAAAGTTGTGAAATCCCCAGTCCAGCATCTTGCGGGCCTCGTCGGCACGCTCCTTGTCCGATTTCGCGCCGGTGAGCACGACAATCAGGCGTTCGTCGTCCTGCACGGCCGATCCGGCCAGACCAAAGCCGGCGTCCGTCGTGTCGCCGGTCTTAAGCCCATCGGCGCCTAGCCCCATGCCCAGCAATGGATTGCGATTCTCCTGGTGAATGTTGTTCCAGGTGAAATCGCGCTGCGCAAAATAGGCATAGAACTGCGGATAGGTCTGGATGATGTGGCGCGAGAGTTCGGCGAGGTCGCGCACGGTGACGCGCAGGCCGGGATCCGAATAGCCGGTCGAGTTGGTGAAGGTCGAGTGGAGCAGCCCGATCTCGCGGGCGCGCTTGGTCAGCATTTGACCGAAGGCAGCCTCGCCGCCGGCAAGTTTTTCGGCGATGGCCATGCAGGCATCGTTGGCGGAATCGACGATGATGCCCTGAATAAGGTCGCCCAGGCTGACTTGGCTGTGGATGGCGGCAAACATCGTAGAGCCGCGCGATGGCGCCCCACCCTTGCGCCAAGCGTTCTCGCTGATGGTGAACTGGTCGTCGAGCTTTAGCCGACCCTGCTTGATCTCGTTGAACACATATTCCAGCGTCATCAGCTTGGCGAGACTTGCCGGCTCGACCGGCTGATTGGCGTTCTTCTCAAACAGCACGCTGTCGCTCTGCGGCTCGATCAGAATGGCGTTGGGGACGCTGGTCTGGAATGTGTCGTTCTTGTTGCCGGTCATACTCGTGGCGGCGCGCGCCATAACTCCGCTCGCCGCGACGAGTAAGAACGTCATCGCAGCGGCCAGTATACCGGCCGCAGCCAAGCGGACCGTCCCGCCCGCCATGCCGCCTCCTTGCCGTAGCTTCCGCAATCCCGCCTCCACCGCCACCTAATAGCAAATTTGCACGGCAGAAATGTGCATGCCAGCATCACGCGCGCGCTACGCCCGCGCAAGCCCGGTACGGCCATTGGCATGGCGAATGGGCGTCGGCGAAAATAACGCGCTTACTGAGGTTTCGCAGACGGCGGTTCGGATCAATAAAGGCCGCGACCGTTGAGAAACTGAGCGGTGCCGTCCATGGCGGGCGGATCGGCATATGACATCGATGCCCGCCGCGATCTGGTAATCTCCTGCGCCGCGGGCGGATCGGGCGGGGGATATCGCCCCGATGCGCTTGCCAACACCTCACCGGACGAAGGAGGCGGCGGCGCCGGCGGGAAAATCGGGCCTTCGGCAAGCCTGACGGTACTCGGGAGCGGCGCGGGCTGGTTCTCCCGCAGGGTCGCCGCCAGCACGCGGTCGTCTGAACCCTGGAGGGGAGCAGGACCGACGTATTCGACGCGCACCGGGGCGGTGCCGCGACGGTAGAAGCCCAAAAGGTTCGCCGCCCGCATCGACAGGTCGATGAGGCGGTCGTGCGCGTAGGGACCGCGATCGTTGACACGCACGATGAGCGAGCGGCCGTTGTCGAGATTGGTGACGCGCGCGTAGCTCGGCAGCGGCATTGTCGGATGCGCTGCCGAGACGCTGTTCATATCGAAAATTTCGCCGTTTGCGGTGTAGCGGCCATAGAAGTCATCGCCGTACCAGGAGGCGAGACCGACGGCTCTGTAGTGCGGATCGAACCGCGGCACGTACACGCGTCCGCCGACCACATAGGGCGAGCCGACCCGATAGGTGCCGCCGCCCTTGGGCACCGGCTCGCCGGGGTCGACCACCCGCGGACTCGCGGAAACGCCATACTGCGATTCATTTCGCGAACTTGCGCAGTGCGCAAGCATGAGCGACATGACGGCGCAGACGCCGACCGGCGCAACCCGCCTCAGCCTCGCAGAACGACTAAATGCCGTGCTGGCCCGCCGCCGCATAGTCCCCCGACCCCGCACCCCGGCAGAGATATCAGATTCTAGCGTGGTCACATTGTGGCGGAAATCGGCAACGTCCGCACCATAGTGAACGGGACGTTGCCTATTCAGGAATCGGGAATCGGGAATTCGCTAATCAGGCATCAGGTCGTTTCAGCAGCCTGACGCTTGCTGCCCGATGCCCGATGCCCGATCCCTGGTGCCTGCTACTCGTAGATGGGCTTCGCCAGCGCAACGATATTGGCCGGAACGCTCATCAGTCCGCCGATGATTTTTTCCGCTTCCTCGCCGGTCATTGGATGCACCGGAAGCTGCTCTTTCGCCATATCGGCGAGGAAAGCAGGATCCTTCATGGTATCGTCAAACGCCTTGCGGACGATCGCGAGACGGTCCGCCGGCACCTGCTTCGACATGATGAACGGCCGCCCCACCTCGTCGCCGCCGTCGAGCACGTGCAGCAGCTGCCGCTGCTGGTCGCTCGTCGCGAATGTACCGACATAGGCCGCGCTTGCGGGAATCTCCGGCGGTTGCTTTTCAATGAAGCGCACGAATGAGTGGACAAGGCCCTTTTTGATCCAATCGACCGGAATGGAGCTGTACGATCCGCAATCGCCGTCGAGTTCGCCCTGCTCGATCGCCAGCCGCTGCTCCGCGCTGCCTGGGAAACCGAGCACCTGCTTGACCGGCGCGTGAAACACAATGCGCAGCGTGGCGCCGTTGATGTAGTTGCCGGAGCCCTTGCCGGTCGAGCCGATGATGAACTTCCTGCCGCTGTGCATCAGCTGGTCCCAACTGGTGATTCCCTTCGGCCCGTATCCGTAACAAACGCGGAAATCCGGCGTGACCACGCCGACCCACGAGAATTTGCGGAAATCGAAATTCACCCGATCCGGCTGCACAAGGGACTGTGTGACGAGACCGGGGTTGAAGATGGTCATCACCGTGCCGTCCTTCGGCGCGGTGAGATCGAGGTAGCGCACCGACGTCAGACTCCCCGCCCCCGGCATGTTCTGCACGATCACCGTCGGCTTGCCGGGAATGTGATTGCCGATGTAGCGCGCGAGCACCCGCGCGTAATTATCGAAGCCGCCGGCCGGCGAAAATCCGACCACGATGGTGAAGGTCTTGCCCTTGTAGAAATCCTGCGCCTGCGCCTGCGCAGCGAGGCCGCAAAGGCCGATCAACAGCAAAGCGATAAGATACGCTCGACTCCTGGGCATAGCTCTCCCCTTTATTGTCGCGGCGGCGGGTTTAGCAGCCTTAATTGGCGGACCGCAACAGACTACAACAGCGGCTGCTATTGCATAGATCCAAAGGGCTTTGCTGCGACAAAACGCTTCTGATATGGCGAAGCGGCAAACCGGAAGGGTGGCCGAGTGGTTTAAGGCACCGGTCTTGAAACCCTTCTCTCGCTGTCCCAACCTGTCACGCTGCATCCCAAAGAGTGCATTTTCCTTGACTTTTCCGCGCCAGCACGCCGCGCGTCATACCGGCCAGTCCTGCCCTGTGGTAAGGCGTCCGGTGGCAATTTGGGTGGCAGATTTGTCCGGTGAGCTCTCTGGCCATTGATGGTTGGGCCTGGCGACGAAACCATCGATACGCCAGTATTATCTGCAACCTGGAAAGGCGCCGGATAGTCACCGTGCTTCGCGCCGATGGTGCCAAAACCCCTCACCGTGGTGGGGATCGAGCCGAAACCGTCAGGCTATTAGCGACGTAAATTCAATTGCTCATGTTCATCATGCCGGGCGCCAGAGCGCTGTTCTTCTGGAACAGCAGGAACCGCCACGCCAGCTGGATCATGCCACGGCGCACACACGCATTGCCCGATCGCGCCGTCCTTTCCTCGCGGTTCGTGCCACCGCTCTGTTCGGGCGGGCCTGTCAGCGCTCCGTAGCGCGGGACCACCCGGCGATCGCGCATGTTCCGCAGCAGCAGCTCGTGCACAAGCAAGTCGGCGGTCTCGATGCCGATGCCGGTGACGCGTGCCAGCAGGCGCACCATAGCATGTGTCTCAGTGTCGGGTGTCCGCACCAAACGTTCAAGACGCTCCTGCTCGATGCTTCGGATCTTGTCGCAGATGAACCGCCGGCGCTGCATGTCTCGCTCGAGTTCAGCCAGAGTGTTGCGCGGGATCTCGCCTTCGTGTGTGCGCAGCGTCTCAAGCCGCTGCTCCGCATATCTCAGCTTCAGATTGAAGCCCCGGATCCAGAGCCGGATCAATGTCACTTTCCTACGATTCACCAGCCGGCTCTGCTCGCTCGCCAACCAGGCTCTCGCGCTCCCGGCTTGGTCGCTTAGCGTCCTCCTCCCGAAGGTTCGGAATGGAGGCCGTCTTGCAGTGATCACGCTCACCGCCGCAGCCAGCCCGCAAAGGCACGCTTCAACAGCTCGGTGTCGAGTTCGATCCGTCTTGGCTCGTCGATGCTCGCGCAACATGGCCACGCTCGAGGCGTGCATGACATGGGCCTCGATGCCCCGAAGCCAGCGTGTTAGCCAGAAGCCGGCGCGGCCGGCCTCGAAGGCCACAGTGATGCACGTGTCCCGATCACACCGCTTCATCGCGCCAGCGACTGAGCAGCGCAAGGAGGGCATTCTCATCGGTCTTCAACTTCTTGAGTGGCTGGCGCGCGACTACTTGAAGGCCGCATCGTTTTCTGGATTCCTGTGCGCCACGTCATAATGTCCTATGTTGGCGCCGCGGCACCGAGCGCCAAATTGGATAGCCGGCGAGCCGGCTTCGGCGCCCAGCGGGTCGCCCTGGTCGGCGCCAGCACCGGCAGATACTAGGCCACCAAGCTTGCGCAGATCCAATCCGTCTGGAATGCGTAGTGAGCTGGGCCGCCGTGGTTCACGGCGGCCCACGACCACGGAATGGAACGAGTACGGGCCGCGCTTGTTGCTGCTGGATCAACTGATTCTCGAGCCGCGCGCTCCGCTCCTGTACATTCGACGCCAAAAAGCGATAAGGAGAAAATGATGGTGTAGGATGCCAGCACTCCAGATTTCAGACAATTGCGAGACTGCTGGTTTCCTGAGTATCTTAACCAGGGCCTCGGACAGCTAACCGCTCAGGAACGACAACAAGCAGAAGCGTGGATTAACGCTCATGTCTTCGATGCCGCCTTGGCTGCTCCGAATCATCGCATGAATGTAACAGAGGCATTGCGCCGCTCCATTCCGGCACATCCGGATTGGACAGGAACCTCGTTACAGCCACTCTGGGTAAATACGGGTCAAGACGAAGAGCGGGCAGCAATGCTGTATGAAAATCTAGTCTGTCGCGTTGGCATATGGCGGTCAGAGGTTTGGTGGTGCTTCCCGCAATCTGTGGCGAATGATCAGTTCTCGAGGACCTACATTCTCGAAACTCAGATCGTTCGTTGGCTGCCGCAATCAAAATGAGACGCTACCGTCAAAATTTGGCTCTTCCCTAATGGCCGGGCTGTAATACCAACTCGCACAAATCCCGACTCTTCGAACGTGGACGTCGCGCAGGGATTGGATCGAAATCACACTTTGATTTCAAATAGTTGCCTTTGCGCCGTGGGTTGTGGCAGCGACGCCGGATAAGTCAGCGTCTCCGCGAGTTGGTATAAGTCCGTCTTGTTATTCAATCACCTGATAAGCTGCGCGGCCCAAGGACATCGGGTTGCTTGGCTGTCCTAAGACAAACCCGACAGTATGCCCGCACTAGCACTACTTTGGCAGATTTTGAGGCGTCGGGGATTCCCATATGTGGAACGACCCCGCGGTCAAGGGCTCTCTTCAATCTGACCCCATACAGGAGCGGTGCGCCCATATGTCCGGCCTTTAGTTGCAGACCTATGGCCCGCTGGCCTCGATGACGTTCGCGATAGGACTGGCCAACCAAATCAGCGCGCTCGTCAAGCGCTTTGGGAATCGCGGCCTGTGTCTTACCGGGATGTCGTCCCGTGGGGTCATCGTTGTTTGAGTGCACCTTGCCATTGGCCGGCGGCGGTTGCGCCGACCAATTCATCAAACCGTATTCGCGTTACGCCGCCGCATGTTCTGCAGCTCGGTTCTTTCGGATGAACGTTCCGCCTTTGGTCAGCAACGCCCAGACGATCCTGGCCATCTTGTTCGCCAACGCTATGGCGGCCACTTTGGCTGGTCGACGTGCCAACAGGGCGGTTAGCCAAGGCGATATCGTGGCGCCGCGGCGGGCATGCTGCAACACTGCTGTGGCGCCCACGACGAGAAGAGAGCGCAGCGCAGGGTTCCCCATCTTGGAGATCCTTCCCAGCTGTTCCTTGCCACCACTTGAATGCATCTTCGGCGTCAACCCGATCCATGCGGCGAAGTGCCGACCCGACGTGAAGGCACCGGGGTCAGGCACCAATGCCTGAATTGTTGCTGCAGTGATCGGCCCGATACCAGGGATTGTTGAAAGCCGTCGCATAGTATCGTCCCGCCGGACCTCGGTGACGATCTGACGTCCAAGCGCGTCGACTCGCTTCGTCAATGCCTCGATCTGGTCAACGAGTAACTTGAGTGCCGTTCGCGCGGCGGATGGCAACCGCTCGTCATTCTCGTCGCGCACGATTGCGATCAAAGTCCTGACCTTGGCCAATCCCTTGGGCGCGACAATGCCGAGTTCGGCAAGATGGCCGCGCACTGCGTTGATCGCCTGGGTCCGCTGGCGGACCAAGAGGTCTCGGGTCTTCAGCACCATCAGGGCAGCTTGGCACTCGGCCGTCTTGATTGGGACGAAGCGCATGGTTGGCCGCGAGACCGCTTCACATATGGCCTCGGCGTCGACTGCGTCTGTCTTGCCGCGCTTGACGTAGGGCTTCACATAGGCCGGTGGGATGAGTCGGACGTCATGGCCGAGGGCCCTAATCTCGCGTGCCCAGAAGTGCGAACCGCCGCACGCTTCAAGGCCAACAATGCAGCGACCCAGCCTGCCAAAGAATCCAAGCACGTCGGAGCGGCGAAGTTGCCGCTTGACCGTAACCATGCCATCCGCAGACACGCAGTGAACCTGGAATATCTGCTTGGCCACATCGAGCCCAATTATCGTAGTTTCGACCATGGAACGACCTCCTCCTCTGTGGTCCAGCCACTAACGACCGGACCTCTGGCACATGATGCCGCGGGAGTGGGGTCGTTCCACACCATCAAATCAGTTTTTCTGTAACTCATGGGAGGTCGGCTTTTGGAGGGGCCGACCATGGTTGACAGAATTTCGGACTGGAAGGCGGAGCTTGCAGCCTTTCTCAAGCCGTTTTTGGCTCGATTGGGTCACAAGGCGCGGCGGCAAATGTGTCCGCTCTACGTATCGGGACTGATCGGTCCTGGCGATCGCAAGAGCATTCAGCCGATGGCGGAGCGGCTTGCGTTTGGTGACTACGATCAATTGCACCACTTCATTGCGGCCGGGATCTGGGATGCGGCGCCGTTGGAGAGCGAACTGCTTGTTCAAGCCGACAAGCTTCTCGGCGGCCGCGATGCCGTGCTGGTGATCGACGACACCGCGATTCCGAAGAAGGGCACCCATTCGGTCGGTGTGGCGCCGCAATATGCTTCGGCGCTGGGCAAAACCGCGAACTGCCAGACCCTGGTATCGCTGACGCTGGCGCGTGGCGAGGTGCCGGTCATGCTGGCGTTGCGGTTGTTTCTGCCTGAGAGTTGGACGAGCAAACGGGTGCGGTTGCCCGGGGACGAGGCTTGGCTCATCGGCGAACACAGGATGTCGGGAGAGACAAAATACTATCTCGCCAACCTACCGGCGAAGACCGACCTGCGCGCCTTGGCAGCCACCATCAAGGCGCGCTGGATTTGCGAGCAGGCTCACCAGCAGATGAAGGAAGAACTCGGTCTAGACCACTTCGAAGGGCGCTCCTGGCAAGGCCTTCACCGTCATGCGCTTATGACGATGATCGCTTACGCCTTCCTCCAGCATCGCCGGCTCGCAACGGCAAGGCGGAAAAAAAAGAAACAACGGGCCGCCGCCTCAGCCAACCCTGCCCGCCGTGCGCCACGTCATCCTCGAACTCTTCGCTCAACTGCCGCCGCAACGATGCCCACATTGTCGAAAATGGATTTGCAACGGCCAGCGGCGTGAGTAAATCTGCCAAAGTAGTGTTAGGTGTTGTTGACAAAGTGATTGACGGGGGAATCGCGGCTTGATTTAAAGCTGTCTCTTGGAGGGAGGCAGAATTGATTCGAGGCCGGCTGACGGATGCGGAATGGGCATTGTTCGAGCAGTTTGTGATCGAGACAGGCCCCAAGCGGGGGCGACCTCCCGCCGATCATCGGCGCGTCTTGGATGGTATTTTCTGGATCGCGCGAACTGGCGCGCCTTGGCGCGATCTGCCGGAGGAACTGGGCAAATGGAGTTCGGTGTATCGCCAATTCCTGCGATGGACGCGTGCGGGGCTGTGGGACATTGTACTGGAAGCCTTGGCGAGAACCGAGGCCGTGCCCGATACGCTTCAAATGATCGACTCCACCATCATCCGGGCGCACCATCACGCAGCCGGCGGAAGGGGGGGATTCAGAGAAAGCTCTTGGCCGTTCGCGCGGTGGGTTCTCGACCAAAATCCATCTCCGCACGAATGCGGAAGGTCTGCCGATTGGCAGCATGCTCACGGCGGGTGAAGCGCATGACAGCAAAGCCTATGACGCGCTGATGAATGACGACACGCCCGATCCCAAGGTGTTGCTCGCGGACCGCGGCTACGACAGTGACGCCATTCGTGCAGATGTGGAAAGGCGTGGCGGCGTGCCGATGATTCCCACCAAGAAAAATCGGCGCGTGCAGATCGCGATCGATGGCGCCATCTATGCCCTGCGCAATCGTATCGAACGATGCTTCAACCGTCTCAAGAATGCTCGGCGTGTTGCCACTCGCTACGACAAGCTCGCCGACACATTCCTCGGCTTCATACATCTCGTCGCCGTCCGCCTCTGGCTACGGCACTTTGTCAACAACACCTAACACTACTTTGGCAGATTTACTCACGCCGCTGGCCGTTGCAAATCCATTTTCGACAATGTGGGCATCGTTGCGGCGGCAGTTGAGCGAAGAGTTCGAGGATGACGTGGCGCACGGCGGGCAGGGTTGGCTGAGGCGGCGGCCCGTTGTTTCTTTTTTTTCCGCCTTGCCGTTGCGAGCCGGCGATGCTGGAGGAAGGCGTAAGCGATCATCGTCATAAGCGCATGACGGTGAAGGCCTTGCCAGGAGCGCCCTTCGAAGTGGTCTAGACCGAGTTCTTCCTTCATCTGCTGGTGAGCCTGCTCGCAAATCCAGCGCGCCTTGATGGTGGCTGCCAAGGCGCGCAGGTCGGTCTTCGCCGGTAGGTTGGCGAGATAGTATTTTGTCTCTCCCGACATCCTGTGTTCGCCGATGAGCCAAGCCTCGTCCCCGGGCAGATGTTGCTGACCTTTGTCTCTGATCCGCTGCGGCGCTCCGTCTGCCACCCGCACGCGGACAGCAGCAAAATGGGCCTTGAGCTTTCCTTTTGTGCCGGTGCGCCAACTGATAATACGCCACGTGGCGTTGGCCAGCATGTCTTCGGCCGGCATCGAGAGAATGTCAGGAACATGCCGCCGACGGGGACGGCCGCGCCTAGCAACCGGCCAGATCATCCGTACATCGGTAGAGTACACCTTGAGGTGACGCGGAATACCGACTGCCCAAGCAAGTTTGCGGGAAGTGAGCCCCTGACGGAACGGCGCGCTCGATCCATAACCGGCGTCCGCCAACACGCAGCCAAAGCGCACCCCAGCCGCGACGGCACGGTCAATCTCCGCCAGCGCCATCTCCGGCTTCGTCCGTGTCGTTCGATATTCGGTTGGAACGCCCGCGCGCTCCAACCGCACCCGTTTGCTCGTCCAACTCTCAGGCAGAAACAACCGCAACGCCAGCATGACCGGCACCTCGCCACGCGCCAGCGTCAGCGATACCAGGGTCTGGCAGTTCGCGGTTTTGCCCAGCGCCGAAGCATATTGCGGCGCCACACCGACCGAATGGGTGCCCTTCTTCGGAATCGCGGTGTCGTCGATCACCAGCACGGCATCGCGGCCGCCGAGAAGCTTGTCGGCTTGAACAAGCAGTTCGCTCTCCAACGGCGCCGCATCCCAGATCCCGGCCGCAATGAAGTGGTGCAATTGATCGTAGTCACCAAACGCAAGCCGCTCCGCCATCGGCTGAATGCTCTTGCGATCGCCAGGACCGATCAGTCCCGATACGTAGAGCGGACACATTTGCCGCCGCGCCTTGTGACCCAATCGAGCCAAAAACGGCTTGAGAAAGGCTGCAAGCTCCGCCTTCCAGTCCGAAATTCTGTCAACCATGGTCGGCCCCTCCAAAAGCCGACCTCCCATGAGTTACAGAAAAACTGATTTGATGGTGTGGAACGACCCCACTCCCGCGGCATCATGTGCCAGAGGTCCGGTCGTTAGTGGCTGGACCACAGAGGAGGAGGTCGTTCCATGGTCGAAACTACGATAATTGGGCTCGATGTGGCCAAGCAGATATTCCAGGTTCACTGCGTGTCTGCGGATGGCATGGTTACGGTCAAGCGGCAACTTCGCCGCTCCGACGTGCTTGGATTCTTTGGCAGGCTGGGTCGCTGCATTGTTGGCCTTGAAGCGTGCGGCGGTTCGCACTTCTGGGCACGCGAGATTAGGGCCCTCGGCCATGACGTCCGACTCATCCCACCGGCCTATGTGAAGCCCTACGTCAAGCGCGGCAAGACAGACGCAGTCGACGCCGAGGCCATATGTGAAGCGGTCTCGCGGCCAACCATGCGCTTCGTCCCAATCAAGACGGCCGAGTGCCAAGCTGCCCTGATGGTGCTGAAGACCCGAGACCTCTTGGTCCGCCAGCGGACCCAGGCGATCAACGCAGTGCGCGGCCATCTTGCCGAACTCGGCATTGTCGCGCCCAAGGGATTGGCCAAGGTCAGGACTTTGATCGCAATCGTGCGCGACGAGAATGACGAGCGGTTGCCATCCGCCGCGCGAACGGCACTCAAGTTACTCGTTGACCAGATCGAGGCATTGACGAAGCGAGTCGACGCGCTTGGACGTCAGATCGTCACCGAGGTCCGGCGGGACGATACTATGCGACGGCTTTCAACAATCCCTGGTATCGGGCCGATCACTGCAGCAACGATTCAGGCATTGGTGCCTGACCCCGGTGCCTTCACGTCGGGTCGGCACTTCGCCGCATGGATCGGGTTGACGCCGAAGATGCATTCAAGTGGTGGCAAGGAACAGCTGGGAAGGATCTCCAAGATGGGGAACCCTGCGCTGCGCTCTCTTCTCGTCGTGGGCGCCACAGCAGTGTTGCAGCATGCCCGCCGCGGCGCCACGATATCGCCTTGGCTAACCGCCCTGTTGGCACGTCGACCAGCCAAAGTGGCCGCCATAGCGTTGGCGAACAAGATGGCCAGGATCGTCTGGGCGTTGCTGACCAAAGGCGGAACGTTCATCCGAAAGAACCGAGCTGCAGAACATGCGGCGGCGTAACGCGAATACGGTTTGATGAATTGGTCGGCGCAACCGCCGCCGGCCAATGGCAAGGTGCACTCAAACAACGATGACCCCACGGGACGACATCCCGGTAAGACACAGGCCGCGATTCCCAAAGCGCTTGACGAGCGCGCTGATTTGGTTGGCCAGTCCTATCGCGAACGTCATCGAGGCCAGCGGGCCATAGGTCTGCAACTAAAGGCCGGACATATGGGCGCACCGCTCCTGTATGGGGTCAGATTGAAGAGAGCCCTTGACCGCGGGGTCGTTCCACATATGGGAATCCCCGACGCCTCAAAATCTGCCAAAGTAGTGTTAGGTCGCGTTGACAAAGTGCCGTAGCCAGAGGCGGACGGCGACGAGATGTATGAAGCCGAGGAATGTGTCGGCGAGCTTGTCGTAGCGAGTGGCAACACGCCGAGCATTCTTGAGACGGTTGAAGCATCGTTCGATACGATTGCGCAGGGCATAGATGGCGCCATCGATCGCGATCTGCACGCGCCGATTTTTCTTGGTGGGAATCATCGGCACGCCGCCACGCCTTTCCACATCTGCACGAATGGCGTCACTGTCGTAGCCGCGGTCCGCGAGCAACACCTTGGGATCGGGCGTGTCGTCATTCATCAGCGCGTCATAGGCTTTGCTGTCATGCGCTTCACCCGCCGTGAGCATGCTGCCAATCGGCAGACCTTCCGCATTCGTGCGGAGATGGATTTTGGTCGAGAACCCACCGCGCGAACGGCCAAGAGCGTTTCTCTGAAATCCCCCCTTCCGCCGGCTGCGTGATGGTGCGCCCGGATGATGGTGGAGTCGATCATTTGAAGCGTATCGGGCACGGCCTCGGTTCTCGCCAAGGCTTCCAGTACAATGTCCCACAGCCCCGCACGCGTCCATCGCAGGAATTGGCGATACACCGAACTCCATTTGCCCAGTTCCTCCGGCAGATCGCGCCAAGGCGCGCCAGTTCGCGCGATCCAGAAAATACCATCCAAGACGCGCCGATGATCGGCGGGAGGTCGCCCCCGCTTGGGGCCTGTCTCGATCACAAACTGCTCGAACAATGCCCATTCCGCATCCGTCAGCCGGCCTCGAATCAATTCTGCCTCCCTCCAAGAGACAGCTTTAAATCAAGCCGCAATTCCCCCGTCAATCACTTTGTCAACAACACCTAAACTCGCGGGGTTTGTGATGCGTGGCCGCGCGGGCGGTCGCTATCGTTGCCCGCTCAGCTGAGCGGCGAGCAGCTTGGCCAGATCGACCTTCGGATAGACGATCTTGCTGTAGGACTCGCGCAGCGTCGGGTCGAGCGTCGCATCGATAATGATCTTGCTGATCTCGCCGGTTCGCTCAGCCGACGGGTGCAGTTCGTTGCCGAGCGTGCGGGAAATGACGACCTGGTCGCGATCCCACCGCACCCTCGTCGACATCGCCCAGAACATGTCGGTTGGATCAAAAATATTGACGTCGCTGTCGACGACGACGACGGTATTGATGTTGACATGCGCGGTGAGCGCGGCGAGGCCGACGGCGCGCACTTCGCCTGGCCGCGGCTCCTCCATCGCGATGAGCGCGAGGAAGCCGGAGGCATAAGGGGGCAAATAGGCATCGCGCACCCGCGGCGACGTACTCATCGTCAGCCGCTTGAGCTTGGGCTCTCGCGTCACGGCGGTGCCGAGCAGAAGATGTTCGAACGAAGCGCCCGCAGTGGTCTGGAAGATCGGATCGCGGCGGTGCGTGATGGCATTGATGCGTCCGAGCGGCTGCGGATGGATGCCGGAATAATGGCCGGTATATTCGGCCATCGGGCCTTCGTCCTCGCGCTTGCCCGCCAAAATCTCGCCTTCCAGCACGATCTCCGCGGTCGCCGGCACCATGATGTCGCAGGTGCGCGCCCGAACCACCGGTGTCGGCTTACCGCGCAGCGCGCCGGCGATCTCGTATTCGTCGCCGTCGTAGCGGAAGCCGGCAGCGATCATCAGCACCGGATCGACGCCGATGGCGACGCAGAACGGCAGATTGAATCCGCGTGCTTCCGCGGTCTCGAAAAATTCGCGCAGATGGCGCCAGGTATTAAGATTGATTCCGACGCGATCGGCGCCCTTCACTTGCATCCGCACGTAGGAGAGATTGTGGCGTCCGCTCACCGGATCACGGCCAATGACCACGCCGGCGTTGAGAAACGCGCCGCCGTCCTTCGGCGCATGGACCGGGATCGGCAGCGTGGCCAGGTCGACATTGTCGCTGACGACTTCCTGGCACATGGCCGGGCCATCGATCTCGCGGAACGGGATCGGCGCCGCGACCGCGGCTTCGAACACATCGCCGATCTTGTCGCGCTCGCAGCCGACCGCCAATGCGATGCGTTCGTGCGAGCCCAGCGCGCTTCCGAGCACCGGCATGTGAGCGCCTTTGACGTTGTGGAACAGCGCCGCTTTGCCGTCCTGCTCGCAGGCGCGCAGCACCGCACCGAGTTCATGGACCGGATCGATCTCCGTGGTGAACTCGTGGATTGCGTGCGCCTGGCGTAGCACTTCGATGAAGCTGCGCAGGTCGTCGACCGAATTGCTCGTCTTGGCCGCCATTCCGTTCTCCGCGCCGCTCGGCATCACGACCTCTACCGCTGCATCGGCGCTTCGGCCTTCTTGTCCTTGGCTGCGTCCATTCCCGGGATGTGATTGAATAAAAGGTTGAGCAGGATGGCGACCAACAGGCCGGCGCCGACCGGGCTGTTCAGGATCGTTTGCAAATCCCTGGGCCAGGAGCTGTAGAAATTCGGCGCCACCATCGGAATGAAGCCGACGCCGAGCGAGGTCGCCACGATAAACAGATTTTGCGGCTCGCCCAAGTCGACACGATTGAGAATCTTGATGCCGACGACGCCGATCGCCGTGAACATGACCAGTGCGATGCCGCCAATGATCGGCCCGGGGATCGCCGCGACCAGCCGGCCAAGCGGAGGAAGCAGGCCGAGTATAACCAGGAACACGCCCGCGGCGGTCGCGATATAGCGGCTGCGGGTGCGCGTCAGCCCGAGCACACCGATATTCTGCGAAAACGTCACCAGCGGAAACGCACCGAACAGGCCGCCGACGAGACTGGTGAGGCCATCGGCCAGAATGCCGCCCTGCACGTGCTCGCCGGTCGCTTCGCGGCCGACCATTTCCCCAACCGCAACGAGCTGCGGCAGCACTTCGAACATCAGCACAACCATCAGGATGACGACTGAGATCGCGGCGGTGATGTCGAAAGTGAAATGCCCGAAGTTTGACGGGATCGAGAAGCCGAACAGCGCGCCTTGCAACACCCGGCTGAAATCGGCGCGCCCGAACAGGTAGGCGATCAAGGTTGCGACGACGAGGCCGAGCAGGATCGCGGCCTGGCGCAACTTTGGCGGCAGAAATCGCATCAGCAGCGCGACCAGTGCGACTGTTCCGGCTGCCATTACCAGATTGACCGCAAGCACGGGCTGCTCCGGCTTGAAATTGGTGATCAGGCGGACGCCGATAGGCACCAGCATGATGCCGACCAGCGCCAGCATCGTGCCCATGACCACCGGCGGGAAGAACCGCCGCAGACGTCCGATGAACGGCGCGCAGATCACCATCGCTGCCCCGGCCATGATGCAGGTGCTCCAGACCGTCGGCAGCCCGTAGCTCTTGCCGATGATGATCAGCGGACCGATGACGTTGGCGGACGGCCCGAGCACGATCGGCAGCCGCGCGCCGAACTTCCACAAGCCGACGGTGGTGAGGATCGTGCCAAGCCCGGCAAAGATCGTGTTTGCTGAAATCATCTGCGCGATATCGACGCCCGACATGCCAAGCGTGCTGCCGATGACATAGGGCACCGCGACTGTGCCGGCGTACATCACGAAAAGATGCTGCAAGCCGAGAGCGCCCAGTTGTCCAGCCGACGGTACCGCGTCGACTGCATCAACGGTGGCGTCTTTCTCAATCTGGCTCATGGCGTCCTCTCCCCTCCCCGGCCGTACGATGCCGTTTTCTAATTTGCGCCAGCTTTACTGCAGCGCTGCTGCCCAGTCTATTTTATGAGTAGCCGCGCAGGTCTCGTGCGGCGCGCGACTGACAATCGAAGCATATGGAAGAGCCGGCCGTCGGGCAACGGCGACTACGAGTTTTTGTATGCTGCGCGGGGATTTTTTTCGCGCTGCGCGGATTTGTCCCGCGCACTTGTCCTCGTCGCCCATTACGCGCACTCGCATTGACACATTTTGTGCGGGTGTTGGGGTAATTATGCCTTTGCTGTTATTGACATAGCATCAGCTTCGATAGAGATCAGAGTTCGAATTCCCCGTCATGGAGGCCTACTGGCTCGGTCTTCTTTCCACGCGCGTCCACTATTTGGAAACAGCGGCGCATACGGAAACAGTACGCCGCTCGGACCTTACGCGTGCGGCAGAAACTACTACAGAAGGCAGCAACGCGCGGATGATGGACGAAAATGCGAGCTAGCACCGTAGACACAATCATTACGGGCCTGAAGGCCGCAGGGGTCACCGTTGCCTGCTACCTACCGGATTCACTCCTCAAGGAGCTCTATCCAGCGCTCGACCGCGACAAAGAGATCCGCACCATCCGCGTCAGCAACGAAGGTGAGGGCGCGGCGATCTGCGGCGGCGTGTGGCTGTCGGGCAAGCGCGCCGTGCTGGTGATGGAAAATTCCGGCCTGCGCGCTTCGATCGAGCCGCTGGCGCGCATGGGCATGGGCGCCGGCATCCCGGTGGTGATGCTGATGAGCTATCGCGGGGACCTCGGCGAGAACAACTGGTGGGCGATCCCGCACGGCATGACCATGGAGCCGCTGCTCGAGGCGATGCGCATCCCCTACCGGCTGGTCGATCGTGAAGAACACATCGCGCAGGCCGTACACGACGCCTTCACCTGGGCGCACACGGCCTATTATCACTCCGCCGTCGTCTTGTCCGGGAGCATCGTGCGATGATGACGCGATACGACTGCATGAGCGTGCTCGCTGGCAAGCTCAAGGATGAGCTTGTGATCCTTTCGCTCGGCGCCAGCGTCGACGAATGGTACAATGCCGCGCCGCACATGCGGAACGCGAGCCTGTTCCAGCAGCAGCTCGGCTGCGTCACTCCAGAGGCCTTCGGACTTGCTGTCGGCCTGCCGCACCGGCGCGTTGTCTCGCTCGATACCGACGGCGGCGTGCTGTTCAACCTCGGTATCCTGGCGACGCTCGCAAACGAGCGGCCGAAAAATCTCCTGGTCATCGTCTGGGACAACGAATGTTACCAGTCGATCGGCGGCCCGCCGACGCATACCGCGACCGGCATCGTCGATCTTGCCGCAATCGCGCGCGGCGCCGGCATCGAGCGTGCCTATGCGGTGCGCGATCTCGATCAGTTCGGCCGCCGCTGCGATGAAGCTTTGGCGGCGCAGGCGCTCACCGTGATCGTGGCGAAGGTCGACAAGCAGGTCCGCCGCGACATCAAACGCAAGCACAGCGACGGACGTGAAGACAAGTACATCTTCGTGCGCCACGTGGAAGCGACCGAAGGCATCGTGATCATGGGGCCGAGCGAGCACAATTGACGCTGCGCAAGCCGCAAAGGGGCCTGATCGCCAAAGTCGGGAATCGGGTTCAACAATCCCACAGTCTCGTGTAGAGACCGGGCAAATGCTGCGCAAATGCCCCGGCCGAGGACCACCATGCCCGATCTCAAAAGCTACATCGACAGCCTGCCGAACAACGAAAAACTCGTGATCTCCGAACCGGTCGACCTGGATTTCTTTCCGACTTCGCTGGTGCTCGAATTGGAGGCGCAAAAGCGATTTCCGGTCGTGGTGATCGAGCGTTCGAATGGATTCGGCGTTCCGGTGGTGACAAATCTTTTTGCCGATCGCGACCGCATTGCCCGCATGGTCGGCGCCAAGCCCGGCGGGTTCGGTCAAGCCTGGGCGCGCGCGCTTGCCAGTCTTGCGCCCGCGGTGATGATCAACCAGGCGCCGGTGCACGAGGTGGTCACGCTCGGCAATGAGGTCGACGCCAGGCAGCTGCCGATCTCACGGCACTTCGAGGCGGATGCCGGGCGCTACATCGGCTCCGGCATCCTGATCTGCAAGGACCCGGACACTGGCGTGCGCAATCTCAGCTTCCAGCGCATGCAGCTCAAGGGACCAAACCGCTTCGGTGCCAGCCTCCACTCGCGCGGCCACATCTGGGATCATCTTTTGCGCTGCGAGGCGCGCGGCAAGAACATGGAAGTGGCGGTGGTGATCGGCTGCCATCCGGCGATCTACATCGCGGCGGCGGCAAAGATCGCGATGGAGACTGACGAGCTGGAAGTCGCCGGCGCGCTGATGCGCGAGCCGGTCAGGCTCGTCAAATGCAAGACCATCGACATCGAAGTGCCGGCCGACGCCGAATACGTAATCGAGGGAGAAATTCTCGCCGGCGTCCACGAGGACGAGGGACCTTATGGCGAATATACCGGCTATTCGACCTACCGCTCCACCCGCAACGTCTTCGTTGTCAAGGCGATCACGCACAAGCGCAAGCCGATCTTCCTCGACATCATTCCCGGCTATTCGGCAGAGCATCTGCTGCTCAGCCGCTGCACCCGCGAGGCCCACGTCACCTACCGGCTGCGCGAAATGGTGCCGACGCTCAAGGCGGTGAGCTATCCGAAAACCGGCGTGCACTTCCACGCATATATGTCGTTCAAGAAAACCGCCGAAGGTCAGGCGCGCCAGGCTTTGATGCTGCTGATGGGGCTCAACTCCTACATCAAGCTCGCCGTCGCGGTCGACGACGACATCGACGTCTTTAACGAGGACGAAGTGCTGTGGGCGCTGGCGACGCAATTCCAGGCCGATACCGACATGTTCGTCGTGCCCAAGGTGTTCTGCAACCGGCTCGATCCCTCCTCGGTCGACGGAATGTCGGCGAAGGTCGGGATCGATGCGACCAAGGCACCGAACTTCGAGGGCGAACGCACGCGGCAAACCGCGGAATCGGTCGCTTGGGCGCGCAGCGTGATTTCGCGTCAATTGCGCTGAGCGGATTGCCCGTTCACGCCGGCTGTAAGGCGTTGCGCGCCGGGGGCGCTTCGGCACACCGGCCGACCATGAGGATCTGCGCGGCAATGCCTGCAGCAATCACGGCGGGCTCCTTGCCTTTGATCTGCGGCAGGCCGATCGGGCAGACAAGGCGATCGATCGTATCATCCGCAACGCCCATCTGGCGCGCCAGGCTGGCGAACCGCGCCCGCTTGGTCTGCGACCCGATCAGGCCAACGAAATCGAACGTGCCGAGCTTGAGCGCCTTGACACTGATGTCGTAGTCGAGCGGATGCGAGTGCGTCATGACGATGACGAGGCCGCCGGACGGCGCTTGCGCCAATTCGCGATCGACGGCGGCAGTGCAGACGGTGACCACGTTCTGCGGGACGTGTTGCGGGAACTGGTTAGGTCGGCTGTCGATCCAGCGCACGGCGAACGGCAGCGGCGCCAACGCCAGAACCAGAGCCCGGCCGACATGGCCGGCGCCGAACAGCAGCACCTGCTTCGCCGCTTTGCCGAACTCTTCGTGGAATGACAACTTGCCGCCACGCTTGTTGCTCTTGCCTACCGTCTTGATCGGATTGGCGGCGGCCGGCTCTGCGGGCGCGCGAACGATGCGCCCATCATCGCCCACGCGGCTCGACACCGTGAAGACGCCCGATTTCTCCGCCGCCTCGAGCTGACGGACGGTGGCGAGATCGCTGTCGTCGAATGTCTCGATCAGCATCGTCACCATGCCGCCGCAGCACTGGCCGAGACTGGGTCCGAGCGGCCATTCGCGGAATTGCGCTGCGCCGTGTCCCGCGGCCAATGCGGCGCGCGCTTGTGCCAGCACCTCGTATTCCAGCCTGCCGCCGCCAATCGTGCCGAAGAAGGCGCCGTCCGGCTGCATCACAATGCGCGCGCCGGCCTCGCGCGGCGCCGACCCGGCAGCGGCAATCACGCTCACCAGCGCGGCATCGCCGTGCCGCTCGATGGTCTCGCGGATGCGTGTCCAGACCTCTGCCATTTCAAGCCCAACCGCGCGCATCCATGGCGGGTCTCAGACATCCACACGGTCGGCGCAGAGCGCCAGCGCCGCCACTGGGTCGACCGGACCGATCGCCTTGAGGATCGCTTCCGGCGTCGCCGGGGCATCGAGCTCGACCGGCTTACCGGGATCGAGCGAATGTATGGCGTCGGCGATCGCCGCAAACACCGAGATTGGTAGCATCAATGGCGGCTCGCCGACCGCCTTGGAGCGATAAATCGTCTCCTCGCGGTTGCTGCCTTCGAACAGTGCAACGCGGAAATCCTCCGGCACGTCAGCGGCGACCGGGATCTTGTAGGTCGATGGCGCGTGGGTGAGCAGGCGGCCTTGCTCGTCGTAGACCAGTTCCTCGTTGGTCAGCCAGCCCATGCCCTGGACGAATCCGCCTTCAACCTGGCCGATGTCGATCGCTGGATTGATCGAGCGCCCAACATCGTGGAGCAAATCGACACGCTTGACCTTCATCTCGCCGGTGAGAATATCGATGACGACTTCGCTGCACGCCGCGCCGTAGGCATAATAGAAGAACGGCCGGCCCTTCGCCTTGTCACGGTCCCAGTGCAGCTTCGGCGTCTTGTAGAAGCCGGTGGCAGAAAGATGCACGCGTGCGGCGTAGGCCTGCTTCGTCAACTGGCCGAATGGAATGCTTTCGTTGCCGATCAGTACGCGATCGTCGCGGAATTCGATGCGATCCGCATCGACATTCCATTTTTCGCTAGCGAACTTGGTTAGGCGCGCCCTAATTTTGCGAACGGCGCGCTGCACAGCCATGCCGTTGAGATCGGTGCCCGCGGACGCGGCGGTGGCGGAGGTGTTGGGCACCTTGTCGGTCGAAGTGGCGGTGATGTGCACGCGCTCGAGCCCGATTCCGAGCTCTTCCGCAGCCACCTGCGCGATTTTCTGGAACAGGCCCTGCCCCATTTCCGTGCCGCCGTGATTGAGATGCAACGAGCCGTCCTGATAGACGTGGACCAGCGCGCCAGCCTGGTTGAGTTGGGTAAGCGTGAACGAAATCCCGAATTTCACCGGGGTGAGCGCAATCCCGCATTTGAGAATCGGCGAGCACGCGTTGAACGCCGCGATCTCCGTGCGCCGCTCGCGGTAGTCCGAGGAGCGCTCGAGCTGCTCGATCAGTCGGGTCGCGGTGTCGTGGTCTTCGACGGTCTGGCCGTACGGGGTCTGGTCGCGGCCGACCCCGTAAAGATTGATCTTGCGCACGTCGAGCGGGTCAAGCCGCAGCTTCCAGGCAATCGCGTCGATCACCCGCTCGATTGCCATCATGCCCTGGGGGCCGCCGAAACCGCGGAAGGCGGTATTCGACACGGTGTTGGTCTTGATGCGGCGCGAGTGGATGCGGAATTCGGGAAGAAAATAGGCGTTGTCGGCATGGAACATGGCGCGGTCGACCACGCCGATGGTGAGATCCGCCGAGCAGCCGCAGCGCGCGTCGAGATCGATATTGACGGCGCGGATGCGCCCGCTCGCCTCGTAGCCGACAGCATATTGAACGGCAAAATCGTGCCGCTTGCCGGTCATCCTCATGTCGTCGTCGCGGTCGAGCCGCAGCTTGCAGGGCTGGCCGGTTTTGCGTGCCGCCAGCGCGGCAATGACTGCCCACTGCGTCGCTTGCGTTTCCTTTCCGCCGAAGCCGCCGCCCATGCGGCGCACCTGGCATGTCACGAAGGAATCCGGCAGCCCGAGCACGCGGGCGACGATGTGCTGGACTTCGCTCGGGTGTTGGGTGGACGAATGGACGAGCATGCTGCCGTCCTCGCCGGGCACGGCGAGCGTGATCTGGCCTTCGAGATAGAAATGCTCCTGGCCCCCGATGCGGATCGTTCCGGCGCTGCGAATTGGCGCGGCGGCGATGCCCGCCCCGGCATCCCCGCCGATGAAGGCATAGTCCGCCATCACAGTCTCGACAGCGGCGCGGCCCTCCTCGACCGTGACGTTCGGCATTTCGGCATCGACCTCGATGCGTCCGCGGCGCGCCGCGCGGCGCGCCGCATCCCGTGTCGTCGCAACCACCGCGAAGACTGGCTGGCCGTGAAATATGACGTGCCTGTCGGCGAACGCCGGCTCGTCGCCGGCTGACGGCGAAATGTCGTTCTTGGCCTGCACGTCCGCGGCGGTGATGATGGCGACGACACCCAGAGTTGCGGCGACCTCGCTCAGATCGAGCGTCCGGATCGTACCGCGCGCCGCCGGCGAACCGCCGATCGCGACGTGCAGGGTCCCCGCTGGCTCCGCAATGTCGTCGACATAATCGGCGCAGCCTTGCACATGCTTGGCACCGCTGTCGTGTGGGAGCGGCCTGTAGACGTGGCGCAGGGGCGCTGCAGGGATTGCTTCACTTGGCGGCATGGGCAAGCATCCTGTGATCTTTAATACGCGTAACGTCGCTACTCAATCCGCCGATTTCGGCGAGGGCCTTGATAACCAGGTTGCCGGCAACGCGGCGACGATACTCCGCGCTGGCACGCAGATCGGTGAGCGGAGTGAAGTCCTCGCTAACCGCCGCAGCGGCCGAATGCCAGCGGCTCGAGTTGGTGAGCGACAATCCGACCAGCTTCGCCTCGACGGCCTTGGCGCGTTTCGGCACCCCGGCCATGCCGCCCAACGCGACCCGCGCCTTGCAGATGCGGCCGCCGTCTATATCGACGCACAGGGCGGCAAGCACCGCGGAAATGTCCTCGTCGATGCGTTTGCTGATCTTGTAGGCGCGAAAATATGTCTGCGGCGAAAGCTTCGGCACGTGCAGCCGCCGCACGAATTCTCCCTGCCTGCGATCCTGCTTGCCATAGTCTAGAAAGAAGTCCTCAAGGGGAATTTGGCGGACCTCATCACCGCGCCGCAACTCAAGGCTGGCGCCCATCGCGATCAGCACGGGAGCAAGGTCGCCGATCGGAGAGCCGTTGGCGATGTTGCCGCCCACCGTGCCGGAGACGCGGACCTGCACGGATCCGAAGCGGCGAAACACCTCCTCGATATCGGCATCGATCGAGCCCAGTACTGGAGCGGCCCGGGCAAGCGAAACGACGGCGCCGATCGCGTAGCCGGAGGCGTTTTCCTCGATTTGCGAAAGTTCCTTCAGGCGGCCGAGGTGAATGATCTTTTCGATCGGCGCGAGCTCCTTTGTGATCCACAGCCCGACATCGGTCGCGCCGGCGACAATCGTGGCATCGGGGTGCTGCGAGCAAAGCCTCGCAAGCGAGTTCTCGCTCGCGGGTGCAGCGAAGAAGCAAACGTCGTCGCCGACGAAAAGGTCCTCAGCGTCGTCAACACTTTTAAGCGTCTCGAGACGCTGCGCAGCGCCACGGATGAACTTGTCGTCCGCTCTGGCATTGCAGGCCTCGAGCCCGGCTTCGACGATCGGGCGGTACCCTGTGCAGCGGCACAGATTGCCGGCGAGCGCGTTGTTGATTGCGTCGCGGTTCGAAGCGCCGCTGCCTTCGTGATAGTATGCGAATAGACTCATCACGATGCCTGGCGTGCAAAACCCGCATTGCGAGCCGTGCCGGCGCGCCATCGCCTCCTGGACCGGATGCAGCCGCTCGCCGTCGGCTAGATCCTCGACCGTGATCAGTTCGGCGCCGTCGAGTTGGCCGACGAATGTGATGCAGGAATTGACCGGTTCATAGACCATTCGGCCGTCGCGTGGGCGCGCGATCACCACCGTGCAGGCGCCGCAACCGCCTTCCGCGCAGCCTTCCTTTGTTCCGGTCGAACCTTCCTCGAGACGCAGCCAATCGAGGAGCGTCGTGCGCGGCAGAAAGTGCTCAAGCCGCACGATTCGGCCTCGCCTCAGAAACTGCACTGTACGTCTTACGGATCGCATGCCAAGAGGATAGGCGGCCGCTGTCTTTTGCAGAAGACCGCAATTGGTTGACAGTTCGTGCTCAAAAGCAGAACGGTTAACGTCATAGCCGCAACAGCGGCGGCAGCGCCGCGAGGGCGTGATCCAAAAAGGTCTGCGCCGCAAGACTGAGCATCGAGTGCGCGTCGGTGATGAGGGCAAATTCCTCAACGCCGAGATCCGGCTCGGTGAGCTCGACGAACACTAGTGCGCCGGTCTTGAGCAAATCTTCGATGCCGAGCTGCGTCTGGATGCCGACGAATTTCCCTCGTTGCAACAGTCGATTCATGAAATTCAGGGAATTGGTCTCGATGAAAGCGCGCAGCTCGTTTCCGCGGCGGCCGATGACGCGATCGAGCGTTGTACGAATTGAAAGCCCGGGCGCCGGCAGCACTAACCGAAATTTCAGACATTCCGCCATGCTGACTTTCGTCGATTTCGCCAGCTTGTTATTGTTCGATGCCACCGCGCCGAGCAAGTATTGCTTGTGTAGGTGGATCTTGAACCGGTCGGTGTGCAGCGGATTGAAGGCGAAGCCGATGTCAACGCGCCCTTCGGCGACACTGTCCGCGACCGACTCGGCGGAACCCATGACGACGCTGACATGGATCAGCGGATACTCCGCTGCGAACAATTCGAGCAGCGTCGGCAGCAGACTGATTGACGCGCTTTCGACAGTGCCGACACGCACGACACCTGTGCGCAATTCCTGTAAAGCGTCGATTTCCGCAACTGTTGCTTCGAGATTACGCAGCACGGCCGTGCAGTGGCGCAACAGCACAGTGCCCGCCGCGGATATGCGGAGCTTGCTGCCGAGCCGCTCGAACAGCGGTACGCCGACGGCATCTTCAAGCTGCAGAATCTGACGGCTGACCGCCGAGGGCGAGATATTGAGGCGGCGCGAGGCTTCGCGGATCGAGCCGGCCTCCGTCACCGCAACGAAGTAATTGAGATTGGCGGCGTAAAGGACGCGGGCCAATTGTTCGCGGGACAGTTGCGCCTTGGTCATAGCGAGCGCGAAGTATCGCGCCAATGAGCGCGGAGGGCAATCGCGGTGTCCCCGCGCGAGCGGCGATCGCAAGCGCCACCTATCCGATCAGTCGATCGTTGATCGGGGACGGAGCGACGGCCGGACGGCTTCATCGGTGTTTGGCTCTACGCGCGCAAAGGTTCGATCGATTGGGCATCGGCGACCTAGCTGTGCGGCGGGGCCGCACCCGGAGCGTTGACCGGCGAACTGATTGCCGCACATCTCAATGCCCAAATTCTGCCCACCGTTGTCGGCGTCACCCTCGTGTCCGCTGGCACCCATGTCTTCTTGCGACAGGCTGATGCACCCGGATTGGGCCGATCCGTGTCACCCGTCATCCTTTGCGCTGTCGGCGCGGCAGTAGGCGCAGGCTCGGCGCTGACTGGTACCAGCGGGCCGGTTCTGCTTGTGCCGCTGTTGATTGGCCTCGGCGCGCCGGTCCTTGCTTCATTGGGGTTGAGCCAGGCGATCCAGATCCCGATCGCTGTGATGGCTTCACTCGGCAATCTCTGGGCAGGCAGTCTCAATTGGCGGCTTGCCGGCCTCCTGAGCCATGGCCTTGTTCTGGGCACGCCAATCGGCGTTCCGCTGGCGCACAAGTTGCCTGCACTTTTTTGCTCAGGATCGTCGCCGTCGCCCTTGTGATCATCGGCGCATTGCTCGTCCTCAAATTCGGACGGCTCTTGCCGGCGTCATGAAGTTTCGCTCGTGATTCACTCCGCCGTGTTGCCCTTTTTGTAGCGCAACTGTTGCTGATTTAGCATGCATTTTCGATCCTTGACGGCGCTGCGAAAATGCCGGTACAAAGCCACGTCGGTAGAAGCGGTCAGCCGAACGTCGCCAATCCAGACGCGAGCTTCGGCGGGAGATTGCTGACAGACGAATGGCCCGGGTGGCGCATTCGGCTGGAGTCTGCCGTGCCTTATTCGCAACATCACCAGAAAGCGTCGCGACGGCTCGCACGAAACGCACGGGCCGCGACCGCACGTCGGCCGTGCTGCGATGACAAGTCAAACCATCGAGAGCGCGATGCCGTTGCAAGGAGCGAACCATGATTATTGACACCCATCTCCACCCGACCAACGTGGTGGACGAGGCATGGCGCCACGACGGCGAGCCCTTCAACGGCGAGCGCATGCTCGAGATTGATGGACGGGCCGTTCTACGTCAACGGCAAGCCGCGCCGCATCGACTATGGGCTGATCCAGCCGCCGCCTGGCAACACCGTGTGGCGCGACGGGCAATCGCACAGGCCGCGAGGGGATCAGGGACTACATGGCCTACGTGGCCGGCCTGACCCAGAAATATCCCGACCGGTTCATAGGCGACTTCACCTACAACCCCCGCTTCGGTCCGGAGAACGGCGCCGCGGAGCTGGAGTTCCACGTCAAGGAATACGGCTTCAAGATGATGAAGATCCACTCGAACATGCACGCCTACCGGCCCGACCGGGCGCTCGACTGGCTCCGGCCGCCGCTGCGCAAGTGCGCGGAGCTCGGCGTGACGGTCCTCATCCACACCGGCGACGGCCCCTACAGCATCCCGACCCAGTTCTACCCGATCATCCGCGAGTTCCCGAGCGTGAACTTCATCATCGGGCACTTCGGGATCCAGACCGGCGGCGTCTACTGCTTCGAGGCTTTCTGGATGGCGATGGACACGCCGAACGTTTACTGCGAGTCCGGCTGGTGCCTGCAGTCGAGGATCGTCGAGTTCGCCAAGGAGCTCCCCCAAGGAGAAGATCGTCTTCGGCACCGACTCGCCGCCGAACGAGCCGGGCATGTGGATGCGCGAGCTCGAGGTGCTCTGCACCCCGCCGCCCCAGGGGCTCAACCTGAGCGAGGACGACCTCGAGGGCTACCTGGGCAACAACACCGCCCGCTCCTGGGCATCAGCCGACCCCGCCGCCGGCGACGGTCGAGGAGGCGAAGGCCCGGCTGAGCGGCAAGTCGCCCGCGCCAGTCGCCTGACGGATCGCGGAATATGAACCGGCGAAGCATCGAGCATCTTCCGAATCATCGAACCGGCCGCGACGGGAACCCGTCGCCCCGTAAATCGACGCGCCTCATCGCCGAAGGCATCCCGTGCCGATGACGGGCAATAAAGAAGAACGCCTATGGATAAAGTCATGAACTCACCGGCTGCGACCAACCCGATCGACGAGGTGCTGCCGGTTCCTAAGCTGCTCGGACTCGGGCTGCAGCACGTCCTCGCCATGTATGCCGGCGCGGCCGCCGTGCCGCTGATCATCGGCGGCGCACTCCACCTGCCGAAAGAGCAAATCGCGATGCTGGTGAGCGCCGACCTGCTGGTTTGCGGGATCGTCACCATTATCCAGTGTGTCGGGTTCCTCAATATTGGCATCAGGCTGCCGATGGTAATGGGCGTGGCTTTTACCGCGGTGCCGACCATCATTGCCACCGGATCGAACCCCGCACTCGGCCTCCCCGGCGTGTTTGGCGCCGTCATCGTCTCGGGCGTATTCACGTTTCTCGCCGCGCCGTTCTTCGGCCGCTGGGTGCGATTCTTCCCGCCGGTGGTGACCGGGACGGTCATGCTGGTGATCGGTCTCTCCCTAATGCGCGTCGGCATCAACTGGGCCGCCGGCGGCCAGCCCATGATCCACGGCCCGAATGGTATGATTCCCAATCCGGCCTACGGTCAGCCGGAAAATCTTGCCATCGCGGCGATCGTGCTGGTGTCGATCCTGATCATGACGCGCTATCTGAAGGGCTTCCTGGGCAACCTCGCCGTCCTCTTGGGAATAGGTATCGGCTTCGTCATCTCGATCGCGCTCGGTCACGTCGACTTCGGCGGCGTCAAGACCGCGGGATGGCTCACCATTGTCGTGCCGTTCCGTTTCGGCCTGCCGGTATTCGACTTCTGGTCAGCCGCCGGACTGTGCGCGGTCATGATCGTGATGATGATCGAGTCGACGGGACAATTCCTCGCGGTTGCAGACATGGGCGGCCGAACCGTCACCGAAAAGGATTTTGCCCGTGGTCTGCGCGCGGACGGCGTCGGCAACATCATTGGCGGCATCTTCAATACCTTCACCTATACGACGTTTGCGCAGAACGTCGGTCTGGTTCAGATAACCGGGGTACTGAGCCGATGGGCCGTCGCGGCCGGCGGCGCCATCCTGATCGTGCTCGGCTGTTTCCCCAAACTCGCTCTTGTCACCGCCTCGATCCCGAGCTGCGTCATCGGCGGCGCGGCGATCGTGATGTTCGGCATGGTGTCGGCGACGGGGGTCAAGATTTTCGGCAAAGCCGACTTCGCCACCAACCGCTACAACCTTTACATCGTGGCGGTGAGCGTGGCGGTGGCCATGATACCGATCGTCGCCGACCAGTTTTTCTCGAAACTGCCGAGCGAAGTTAACACTCTGTTTCAGAGTAGCGTACTGATCGGCACACTGTCGGCGGTGCTCCTGAACCTCTTGTTCAACGGGATGCCCGAGCAAAACAACGCGACGACAATGAGCCAAGTCGTGGCTGCCGAATAGGCGCGACGGCGAACAGCAAGCCGAAGACCGACGATCGCCGGGCCGATCGTCACCGGCGACCATTTCGCGCTCTCGTGCAGCGAGCGGAGCAATGAGACGTTTCGACTATTTCGAGCCGCAGACCCTATACGAGGCCATCGCGCTGCTTAGCCGGCACAATGGCACCGCGAACGTGCTCGCTGGCGGCACCGATTTGCTAGTCGAAATCAAGGAGCAGATTCGCAAGACGGATCACGTCGTCAACATCAAGAAAATTCCCGGCATGGACCGGCTCAGTTTCGATCCGGCGACAGGATTGAAATTCGGCTCCCTGGTCACCGCGCGCGAGATCGAGATTTCGCCGGACGTGCGCCGCGACTATCGTGGACTTGCGCAGGCGGCGAGCGAGGTCGGCTCCATCCAGGTACGTAACCGCGCGACCATCGTCGGCAACATCTGCCGCGCCTCCCCTTCGGCCGACACCTTGCCGCCGCTGATCGCCGATGGCGCCATCGTCACCGTCTTCGGCGCCGGCGGCGAGCGGCGCGTCGCGCTTGAGGACTTCTTCCTCGGCCCGGGCAAGACTGTGCTGCAGCGCAACGAAATCGTGACTACGGTCGATGTTCCCGCGGTGGCGCTGCATTCGGCAGGCATCTACATCAAGCATGGCCGCCGCAAGGCGATGGAACTGGCGACGGTCGGCGTCGCCGTATCGTTGACGCTCGATGGCGCGGTCTGTCGCAGAATTCGTATCGTCCTCGGCGCGGTGGCGCCGACGCCCATCCGGGCGAAAAAGGCCGAGGCCACGGTGGTGGGTCACGCGCTCGACGACAGTCTGATCGAAGCCGCCGCCGAGACCGCGATGGAAGAGTCGCGGCCGATCAGCAATATCCGCGGCAGCGCCGCGTACCGGCGCGAAATGGTGCGGGTGCTGACCGCGCGCGCGATCCGGCAGGTCCGGGAGCGTGTGCAGTGAAACAGATCGTTGCGGCCACGATCAATGGCGAGGCTCACGAGCTTGCGGTCGAGCCGTACCGCAGTCTACTCGACATGTTGCGCAATGAGGCCGGCTTGACCGGAACGAAAAAGGGCTGCGACGTCGGCGATTGCGGCGCCTGCACGGTGATCCTCAACGGCAAGCCCGTGAACTCCTGCCTCGTCTTGGCTCTCGAAGTGAACGGCGCCGACTTGGTGACCATCGAGGGTATTCAATCCGGCCCCGACAGCCTCCATCCGCTGCAGGAAAACATGATGAGATTGGGCGGCTCGCAATGCGGCTTCTGCTCGCCGGGCATCATCGTCATGGCCAAGGCCCTGCTCGATGAAGAATCCGAACCCTACCGAGGACGAAATCCGCTTTGCGCTGGCCGGCAACATCTGCCGCTGCACCGGCTATACCAAGATCATCGAGGCCGTGACGGCAACGGCGAAGCAACTTTCCGCCCGCAAAGGGACTGCGCAATGAACATGTCGGTCGTCGGCAAAAGCGTCAAACGCGTCGACACACTCGGCAAGCTCACCGGCCAAGCCAGATATGCCGGCGACCTCAGCCTACCGGGCATGCTGCACGCCAAGGTCAAGCGCAGCAACATCGCCCATGCCCGTATCAAACACATCGACGCCAGCAAGGCGCGGGCGCTGCAGGGCGTCAAAGCCGTACTCACCCACCAGGACGTCCCACGCGTGCTGCATTACGGCTCGCCGCACCCGCGCTCGGCATCGGTGACGAAGGATCAATACATCCTCGACAACAAGGTGCGTTACTGGGGCGAAGGCGTCGCCGCGGTCGCCGCAATCAGCGAAGAGATCGCCGAGGAAGCGCTCGACCTTATCGAAGTCGAATATGAAAAGCTGCCCGCCGCATTCACCGTCGAACAAGCGCTGCGCCCCGACGCTCCGCTCATCCACGATACCGGACCTGGCGGCAATCTGGTCGCAGATCCCGTCGTCGTCACCCGCGGCGACATCGAGCGCGGCTTCGCCGAGGCGGACCTGATCATCGAAGGCGAATTCGAACTGGGCCGGCCGACGCCCGCCTATATGGAGCCGAATGTCTGCCTCTGCCAATGGAACGGCAACGGCAAGCTGACAGTGTGGATTTCGACGCAAACCCCGTTCATGGTCCGCGGCATCATCGCCGAGGTGTTTGGTCTGCCGCTGAACAATGTCCGGGTACTGGTTGATCACATGGGTGGCGGCTTCGGCGCCAAGCAGGATTTATTTCAGAACGAATTCCTCTGCGTGCTGCTGGCGAAGGAGAGCAAACGCCCTGTGCGGATGGAGCTCAGCCGCAAGGAGACGTTCCTGAGCGGTCGCTCGCGCCACCCCGCCCACATCTGGCTCAAGCAGGGATTCAAGAAGGACGGCACGATCACGGCGCGGCAGGCACGGTTGACGTTCAACAGCGGCGCCTACGGATCGCATGGCCCCGGCGTGACCGGCGTCGGCACCGCGTCGCTGACTTCCTTGTACCGCTGCGAGAACGTCCATCTCGAAGGCCGCTGCGTCTATACCAACACGCCCATCGCCGGCGCTTTCCGCGGCTATGGCTGCGTCCAGAGCTACTATCCGCTCGACATCCAGATGGATGAAGCGGCGGAGCGGCTTGGGATTGATCCGGCAGAGTTGAAGCTGTGCAATGCTGTACGCGGCGACGACATCGCGCCGTCAGGCCATGCCGTCACCGGACACGGCCTAGAGGACTGCATCCGGCGCGGCATGACCGAAGTAAAATGGTCTGAGCTGCGCGCCCGCCCGCGCCCGGCATCCGGCGCCGTCCGCTACGGCTGGGGCATGGGCTGCGAAATGCATGGCAGCAGCGCTTATCCGGGCATCAAGGAGCAGGGCAACGCCATCGTCAAAATGAATGAGGACGGGACCGTCACCTTGATGACCGGAACGACAGGGCTCGGCACCGGCGCGCACACGGCGCTGGCGCAAATCGTGGCCGAGGAACTCGGCGTCAAGTTCGAGGATGTCAGCGTCGTCCACGGCGACACTGACGTCACGCCGTGGGACATCGGCGCGTTCGCCAGCCACACGACTTTCATGGGCGGACGGGCAGCGCAAATGGCCGCCACCGAGGTGAAGAAGCAATTACTGGAGCGCGCGGCCGACCGGCTCGAAGCCGCAGCAGGTGATCTTGAAATCGCCGACGGCCTGATCTCGATCAAGGGCGTGCCGGGCTATCAGATCAGCGTGCGCGAGGCGGTCGCGCCGCGCCTCGGCCTTCCGGCCGCGCATCTGGTCGGCACGGCGACCTATCATCCGACCAAGTCCTATTCGTTCGCTGCCCATTTCGTGCAGGTGAAAGTCGACACGCAGACCGGCCAGATCGAGGTGGTAAAGGTCGTCCCGGTACACGAGATCGGACGCACAATTCATCCCGTCGCGGCGGCCGGCCAGATTGAGGGCGGCATTCAGCAGGGCATCGGCCACACGCTGACCGAAGACTACGTCATCGACACCACGGACGGGCACTCGCTCAATCCGGGCTTCGTCGACTATAAAATGCCATTGTCCATGGATATGCCGCCGATCCACACCATTATTATCGAGACCGCGCCCAATCCGGGCGGGCCGTTTGGCGCCAAGGGCGTAGCCGAAGACCCGATCATCGCCATCGGTCCGGCCATCGCCAACGCCGTCTATGATGCGATCGGCGTACGGTTCCACCATTATCCGATCACGCCAGAGCAGGTTCTCGAGGCGTTGCGGAAGAAGAACGAAGCGGCGCAGCGACCCGACATCGCAGCCTGAATACCAAGCGGAGCTATTTATGAACGCGATCGAGCAACAAAAGGCCTCGCGGCCCGTCCCCGTCACGATCCTTTCGGGATTTCTCGGCTCGGGAAAAACGACGCTGCTCAACTACATCCTGACGGAGCGGCACGGCCACCGCATCGCCGTCATTGAAAACGAGTTCGGCGAGATCAATATTGATTCCGGCCTGGTGCTGACCTCGGAAGAAGAAATATTCGAGATGACAAACGGCTGCATCTGCTGCGTCGGCAGCGTTCGCACCGACCTTATCCGCATCCTCGGTCAGCTCATGAACCGGCGTGAAAAATTCGATCACATCCTCGTCGAAACCAGCGGGTTGGCGGATCCCAATCCGGTCGCCGCGACGTTTTTCATCGACGACCACATCGCCAAGCAGATCAATCTCGACGGTATCGTAACATTGGTGGACGCCAAACATATCTGCAAGCACCTGGACGACCCCAAGCTCGCCGGCGCCGATAACCAGGCGATCGACCAGATTATGGCCGCTGACCGCATCATCATAAACAAGATCGACCTCGTCAACGAGGACGAGATCAAGACGATCGAAGAACGCGTCCGAGGAACTCAACGCCACTGCGTCGATCTTCCGGTCGAGCTATGCTAAGGTCGAGCTGGAGAAGATCCTCGCTATCGGCGCTTTCGACCTGTCGCGGAGCATGGCGAGCGACGATCATTTCCTCGACGACCACGATCACCAGCACGATCCGTCTTTGAGCTCGGTGTCGTTCACCTTCGACGCGGCCTTCGACAAGGAAAAACTTGAGGCCTACCTGCGCGGCCTGCTTGAACGGCACGGCGACGACATTTTCCGCCTCAAGGGCATCCTCGCCGTCAAGAACGATCCGCGGCGAATGGTCTTGCAAGGCGTACACCGGCTCTTCGAATTCCGACCGGCCAATCCGTGGGGAGGCGATCGCCCAAACAGTCGCGTGGTGTTCATTGGACGCGAGGTCGACCGCGATGCGCTCGAAAATAACTTACGCGCCTGCCTCGTAGATGATAAGCGCGGCCGCCGAAAACGCGCCAATGAAAAGTGAAATGAATTTTCCGTTCGGAGGCGCGATAAGCAAGCAGAGAGTGATAACGCGTCGAAGATAAGCTATTCAGTTTTAGTAGCGGATCTTATCCGGGCTCTCCATCCACTCGCGAAATGCCTGCTGCGCGGCGGCGGATTCCATTTGTCGGCTGGGGATGCTGCGGGCGTCCATCTTGGTCGCGATCTCGCGATAGATGAATTCGTCATCAAACCCAATCTTGGCGGCGTCGGCACGCGTATTGGCAAAATAAAGGCGGTTCAGCCGCGCCCAATAGACCGCGCCGAGGCACATTGGACACGGTTCACAACTCGTATAGATGTCGCAGTCCTGTAGGTTGAACACGCCGAGCGCGGCGCAGGCGCGGCGGATGGCGACGATCTCGGCATGCGCGGTTGGATCGTTGGTCGACGTCACCTGATTCCATCCCTCGGCGATGATCTCACCGTCGTGCACGATGACCGCCCCGAACGGGCCGCCCTGATCCGCGCGCATCTTTTCCAGAGCAAGCGCGGCGGCCCGTCTCATGAACTTGTTTTCACTCATGACCCGCCCATCAAACTTATGGCCGCGATGCAGCGAAGCGCACTCAACTGCCGCGATAGGTGGTGTAGCTCCACGGCGTCGTCAGCAGCGGCACATGATAATAGCCCTCTGCCTCCGCGACCGAGAAGCGCACCGGCACGACGTCGAGAAAGGCCGGATCTGGCAGCGTGAGCTTTTGCGCGGCGAAATACGCGCCGATCGCGAAGCGCAGCTCGTAGCAGCCGATCGGCACCGGCTCTTCTGCAATCAGCGGGCGGTCGGTGCGGCCGTCGGCATTGGTGTTAGCTCTGGCGATCACCTGCCGCACGCCGGTCTCGGAGACGATGTCTAGCTCGACCGCTATACCGCCCGCAGGCCGACCATTCAATGTATCGAGCACATGGGTGGAGACGCGGCCGTGCACCCTCAGCCGGTCAGGTCCCTTGACGTGCTGATCAAGCCTGAGCTGCGCGATGCGGAAGATTTCGCGAAGCGCCGCGTTGCGCTCATTCGTGACATCATTGCGCGAACGCCGATCAAACTCACGGAGGATCGAGTCCTTGGTGTGGCGGCGCACGCAGATGATGAACGGGAATTTGAATCTCGCGCGATAGGCAGTGTTGAGGCGGTGAAACCGCTCGAACTCCTCGTCGCTGAGCTGATCGAGGCCGGCTCCGATCTGCTCGCGGCGCGAATTGGCCGTCAGCGTCTGAAACCGCACCGCCCTGTGGGCGAGATCGGGATGCCCGGCGATCAGCACACGCTGCTGCGCCTCTGGTGCGGCCTGCACGGCTTCCTGAAGCGCCTCAGTCAGAGCCGCCAGCGTGCGGAATGGCCGTTTGCGCGCTGCAGCCTCTGCCACCCAGGGTGCATGCTCGTAGATGTTGCCGAGCGCTTCGACGAACGCCCGCTGGTCGGCGACGTTCAATTCATCGAGCGAGATCGCGCTCATAGGGGATTTTGCATGCCGTTCGTGCGTTCTTTGGCAAGGCCACTGTGCTCACGTTGCCAATGCCGCGCAATCTCAAGCCGCGTCGCGATCCAGATCCGATCCTTACCGCCAATGTAGTCGATAAAGCGCTTGAGGGCACCCGCGCGTCCCGGCCGGCCGACAAGTCGGCAGTGCAGGCCGACCGACATCATCTTCGGCGCCCTTTCGCCCTCGGCATAAAGAACATCGAAGGCATCACGCAGATAGGCGAAGAAGTCATCGCCGCTTGAAAAGCCTTGCGGACTGATGAACCGCATGTCATTGACGTCGAGTGAATAGGGTATGATCAAATGGGACCCTTTTGGACCGTTGACCCAGTAAGGCAGATCGTCTGCATAGGAATTTGATGAATACAAAAAGCCGCCTTCCTCAAGCACAAGCTTGAGCGTGTTGGCGGAAGTACGGCCTGTATACCAGCCCAGCGGGCGCGCGCCAGTCGCGGCGGTGTGAACGCGAATCGCCTCGGTCATATGAGTGCGCTCTTCGGCTTCAGAGAAATCGCGGTAGTCGATCCATTTGAGGCCGTGGCTCGCGATCTCCCACTTGGCCTCCTGCATCGCGGCAACAGCCTCCGCATTGCGCGCGAGCGCATTGGCGACCGCATAAACAGTGATGGGCAGGTTCGCGTCCGTGAATATCCGCCATAGCCGCCAGAAGCCAGCGCGCGAGCCGTACTCGTACATCGACTCCACATTCATATGGCGCTGGCCGGGCCACGGCTTGGCACCGAGCACGTCGGAGAGGAAAGCTTCCGAAGCGGAGTCGCCGTGCAGAATCGACTGCTCGGCACCCTCCTCGTAATTGATAACGAACTGCACTGCGACCCGCGCCCGCCCCGGCCATCGCGGATCGGGCGGATAACGGCCGTAGCCGATCAGATCGCGGGGATATCCGTTCGGCATCACATCGGCCTTCCAGCGGCAAACCAAGCCGCGAGCAAGCGACGCTCGGCCTGGGTCATTTCCGTAATATTGGCCGGCGGCATGGCGCGTGACCGCACCGCATTGAGATCGATCAACCGGGCGCGAGCCAGGATGCGGTCCGGCCGATCGAGCAGTACGCCATCAGGAGCAACATCGATACCGGGCCATACTGGATTTGAGGTGTGGCACATGCTGCAGCGGGTCATGACGATCTGCGCAACCTGAGCGAATTTCGGCGGCGGCGGCAGCGACCCGACGTTCATCCCAGGCGATCCGGCCGCCGTCAGCCATGCAATTGCGCCAATTCCGGCCGCGGCGACCACCCAGGTCCACCACGGATTGCCCTTGCCCTGGTGGCGTGAGTTGAAAAAGTGACGGATCACTGGACCGATTGCCAGTACGATCGCGACAATCAACCAGTTGAACCGTGTGGCATAGACCAGCGGATAGTGGTTGCTGAGCATCAGGAAAATCACCGGCAGCGTGAGGTAATTGTTATGCACCGAACGCTGCTTGCCCTGCGCACCAAGCGTCGGGTCAGGCGTGCGGCCGGCAATGAGGTCAGCAACGACTTTCTTCTGATTCGGAATGATGATGAGAAAGACGTTTGCCACCATAATTGTGCCGATCAACGCGCCGATTTGGTTCAGCGCGCCGCGGCCGCTGAAGACATGGGTGAAGCCATAGGTAATCCCGACCAGGAACACGTAACCTATGAGCGCCAGCGCCACCTCACGTCGGCCAAGCGGCGAGCGGCACGCTCCTTCATAGATAAGCCACAACACGACGAGGCTGACGAAGGCGATCGCCGCTCCGGTCAGTGGGCTGATGTCCAGAACGGACGGATCAATGAGAAACAGATCCGCCCCGAGATAATAGACGAGCACTAGCAGGGCGAATCCTGAAAGCCATGTGGTGTAGGCTTCCCACTTGAACCAGGTCAATTCGTCCGGCATGCGCGCAGGCGCGACGAGATATTTCACGATTTGGTAGAATCCGCCGCCGTGTACCTGCCATGCTTCGCCGTCGGACCGCGGCGGAAGGTTCACGCCGGGCTTGAGTGTGTAGTCCAGGTGGATGAAGTAAAATGAGCTGCCGATCCATGCCATCGCGGCAGTAACGTGAAGCCAGCGAAAGATGACGTTCAACCATTCCGTGAGCACGGTCAGCACAGCCAAATCACCTCAATTGTTTGAGCTGATTTTAGCATGACAGATATTCGCAGACGTGTTCAAGTACCAACCGTTCCAATGACACCAGTATCGTCCAATGTTGACTAATTCTATCCGCCCGCGTGACGAAAATTCGAACGGCGAAGCCGCGAAGCTTGGCCGCCGCATTCTGAAGTTGGCGGATCGCCTCGCCAAGCATTCCGAGACATCCGATGGCTTGACCTGCACGTTCATGACGCCAGCGCATCGGGCTACTGCCGCCGAGTTGCGAATCTTGATGACCGACGCTGGCATGATGGTGTACGAGGATGTCGTCGGCAACGTCATCGGCCGCTATCGGGCCGCGCGCGACAACGCAGCTACTCTGATTATTGCGTCGCACTATGACACGGTGCGTAACGCGGGGAAGTATGACGGGCGGCTCGGAATTCTCGCCGGCATCGTCGTTGTCGAGGAGTTGCGGCGGCGGAACACGGTTCTACCGTTTCATGTCGACGTCATCGGCTTCTCCGAGGAAGAGGGCATTCGTTTTTCTATTCCCTTCATCGGCAGCGCCGCCATGGCTGGGCGCTTCGATCAAGCTACCCTGAATCAGCGCGATGCCGAAGGAAATAGCCTCGGCGAGGTGCTGAGCCAGACCGGCGGCGACGCGAAGTCGATCGCCGCGATCCGGCGGCCGTCGCCGCTGCTCGGCTATGTCGAGGTTCACATCGAGCAGGGTCCGGTCCTTCTACATGAGGGGCTGCCCCTGGCCCTCGTTAGCGCTATCGCCGGGCTTGAACGGCACCGCGTCAAGATTAGGGGCGTCGCGGGCCACGCTGGCACTGTGCCCATGAAGTCTTCGGCACGATGCCGCAGCAGCAGCCGCCGAGATCATCGCGTTGGTCGAACAGCGCTGCTCGAGCGCGCCCGGGCTTATGGGCACGGTAGGTCAATTGAAAGTCCCGGACGGAGCGATCAACGTCATTCCCGCGTTGTGCGAGTTATCGCTCGACATCCGCGCCGGCGAAAAGCACGCGCTCGCCTCGGCAGTCGTCGACGTGCTTACCGGCATTGAAGCGATCGCCACGCGCCGAGGCGTCACGGTGGGGATCGAAAAGCTGGTCGAGACCTCACCCACCCCGTGCTCGCCGCGCCTGCAAAAGGCGCTCGCCGCTGCGGTGGCGCGGCAAGGCGTCGCAGCCCTCCACCTGGTCAGCGGCGCCGGGCACGATGCGATCATGTTCGACGGCTTGACGGATATCGGCATGCTGTTCGTCCGCTGTGGTAATGGCGGCGTAAGCCATTCACCGCTTGAAACGATCACTGCCGAAGACGCGGACCTAGCTGTGCGTGTCCTCCTCGACCTTCTCATCAATTTTGAAAGCGGATAACTATGACCACACTTCGAATCAAAGCGGGCTCCTACGAGTTCGAGGCGCGGTTGGAAGAGACCGCAGCGCCCAAGACGTGCACCAAATTTGCCAGCTTGCTACCCTTTCGGCAGAAGATCATTCATGTGCGCTGGAGCGGCGAAGGCTGCTGGATCCCGCTCGGCGATCTCGATCTCGGCCTATCTTACGAGAATCACACCAGCCATCCGGCGCCCGGCGACGTCATTCTCTACCCAGGCGGCATCAGCGAAACCGAGATCCTCCTGGCGTATGGCGCGGTCTTTTTTGCGAGCAAGGTCGGTCAACTCGCTGGAAATCATTTCCTCACCATCACCGAAGGTCGCGAAAATCTGACAGCACTGGGCAGGCTCACACTGTGGCAGGGCGCGCAGGACATATTGTTCGACCGCAAATAGTTTGGGAGTTGCACGATGAACCACGGATGCTGCCGGAGGCAGCCTTCCTGGCAAAGGACACCAGGTCAAGCATTAAGGCACCTTGTCGACAGCTAATCTGCGACCGGGGCATTCATCGTCGACTGCCGAGCATCTCTTCCTTAGCGATGAGTTGAACGCTCGGATTAGAACAGCGGCCACGGTCCGCATTCTGCATTTCGATCATCCACTTGGAAACGCGCCGGCCTTGGTCGGTTGCTACGCCCTCGCAGACCGGCCAATTTGAAGATCATGGCCAACTGTCGCTCCACAGTAAGCGCTGTTTTCAGGCCACGTCTCTGAGCGGTATGGCGACGGGATATGCCTAGGGTAGGAGTTTGTTGATGCGGCTGTTGGGATGGCCGCTGACGATCTTGCTGATCACGTCAGCGAGATAGGCGTATGGGTCGACGCTATTGAGTTTACAGGTTTCAATCAACGAAGCGATGACCGCCCAATGCTCGCCGCCGCCATCGGAGCCGGCGAACAACGCATTTTTTCGGTTCAGCGCGATCGGTCGGATGCTGCGCTCCACGACGTTGGAATCGATCTCGATGCAGCCGTCATCGAGGAAGCGAATGAGGCCATCCCAGCGCGACAGCGCATAGCGGATCGCCTCGGCGAGTTTGGTCTTTTGGCTGATCAGCGTAAGTTTGGACCGGAGCCAGGGCTCAAACTCGTCGACGATCGGCCGGCTACTGTGCTGCCGCACGGCGCGCCGCTCATCGGCGCTGCGGCCGCGGATGTTCTTCTCGACGGCATATAGACCTGCGATGCGTTCGAGCGCCTCACTGGCGATCGGTGACGGGCCGGCGGCCGCGAGTTCATAGAAGCGGCGGCGAACATGGGACCAGCAGAAGGCGAGTTTTACGTCACCACGCTCGGCGAGCACGCGGTAGCCGCCATAGCCGTCGACCTGCAGGATGCCCTTAAAGCCGGCGAGATGGGTGATGGGCCGCGCGGCCTTGCGATCGGGCGCATAGACGTAGGCGACCCCTGGCGGGTCGGTGCCGCCCCATGGCCGATCATCCTGCGGATTCCGGTGATGGCGGACAGGCATTCCATTTGAAGGCGGACAGTGATTCCGGTCGAACGCGGACAGCATTCCGGTGAAGGCGGACAGCGGCTCCCGTCGACGGCCTCATGGGGTCATGCGTCCTGCTTGACGTCAAGTCCGGCACGCTTAGCGGCCATCTTGCGCATGCTCTCGCCCTTGAGTGTCAACCGGTGCGCGTTGTGCACGAGCCGATCGAGGATGGCGTCGGCGATGGTCGGATTGGCGATCGCCTCGTGCCAGTGATCGACCGGTAGCTGGCTGGTCACGATCGTCGAGCCGCGGTCGTGCCGATCCTCGACAATCTCAAGGATGTCGCGACCCTGCTCGGGGGTGAGCGTGGCGAGGCCCCAATCGTCCAGGATCAGCAGCTCGACGCGCGCCAAGCTCTTGAGGAGCCTGGCATGACGCCCATCGCCGCGTGCGAGTGCCAGGGCATCGAACAGCCTTGGCACGCGATGATAAAGGACGGAGCGGTCGTCGCGGCAGGCCTTGTGGCCAAGCGCACAGGCAAGCCAACTTTTGCCGGTGCCTGTTGGCCCGCAGATCAGCAAACTCTGGTGCCGTGCGATCCAATCGCCGGCGACGAGCTTGGCGAACAGCGCCTTGTCGAGACCGCGCTGGGCCTTCATGTCGACGTCCTCGACGACGGCCGACTGACGTAGGCTTGCGAACTTCAATCGGCTGACGAGTTTCTTGTTCTCGCGCTCGATGGCCTCGCGGTCGACCATGAGTGCGAGCCGCTCCTCGAAGCTGAGTGCGGCCATGTCGGGCTGCTTGCGTTGCTCCTCCAGCGCCTTGGCCATGCCGGTGAGCCCGAGTGCGACCAGGCGATCATGTGTGGGATGCGTGAGCATCGTCTCTCCTTTCGTTTCTTCTCACCCGCAGGGTTCTTTTCACCTGCATCCAGTGCGTCAGTGGTAGTAGCCACGACCACGGATGTTGGCGTGCCGGATCGGCGGGCCGTCCGGCGCTTTCGAGTTGGCGTAGGCTTTGTCGAGACCGTTCTGCAGGATCGACTTGATCGAGCCGTAGGTGGTTGCGCCGATATCATTGCCGCGCCGGCTCGCGGCCTCGACGCGCTCGGACCCGTAGGTTCTCACCAGGCGCATGATGCCCAGGCACGATCGGAAGCCCTGCTCGGGATGGGGCTTGGCTTTCATGATCGCCTCGACCAGGGCGATAGCCGCCGGGCCGATCGAGGCTGCCTCGCGCATCATGCGCTGCGGCGTCCACTCCGCGTAGCGGCGGTGCGCGCTCGGCATGTGCTCTGTGATGGTCGTGTGCCGGCTGCGCACGGCCGAGAACGCATGGCTCGCGACACGCTGGCCCTTGTGGAAGACCTCGACCGTCGCGCTGGTGATGCGCGCCTCGACCATCTCGCGGATCAGCTTCGACGGCACCGAGTAGTAATGGTCCGCCACCTCGATGTGATAATCGGGCGCGACGCGGGCCCGCTTCCATTCCGCATAGCAGTACGCCGCGTTCGGCAACGCATTGAGCGCCGGACGGTCGAGCGTCTCCAGCAGTTCGTTGCGGCTCTTGCCGATGCGGCGCATGACCTTGGCGTTGATGGCCGTTACGCAGTCACGGATCGCCGCATTCAACTCGGCCAGCGAGAAGAACCGGCGATGGCGCAGCTTCGCCAGCACGAAGCGCTGGACGATTTGGACCGCGACCTCGACCTTCGCCTTATCGCGCGGCTTCATCACGCGGGCGGGGAGCACAACGCAGCCGTAGTGGTCGGCGAGGTCCTGGTACGTCCGGTTGATGCCGGGCTCGTAGCGTGACGGTTTGGTGATCCCGGCCTTCAGATTGTCGGGAACGAACGCCTTCGGTACACCGCCGATCGTGGCCAGCGCGTTCACATGTGCGCCGATCCAGTCCGGCAGCGTCTCGGTCCAGCGCGCCTCGGCGTAGGTGTAGTTCGACGCGCCGAGCGCCGCGACGAAGATGTGCGCGCGATGCTCCTCGCCAGTCGTCGGATTAAAAACCAGCATGGTGTCGCCGGCCCAGTCGACGAACAGCTTCTCGCCGGCAACATGCGTCTGGCGCATCGTCGCCGAGATGCGCTTGCGCCAGTCGCCGTGCCGCTCGCAGAACCAACTGTAGGCGTAGCCTTGGGCGTGCTCGGCGCGATACTCCTGCCAGAGCAAAGCCAGCGTCACACCGCGCCGCTTCAGCTCCGCATGAATGTGAGACCAGTCCGGCTCGGTGCGCGTCGTGCACGACGCCGTAGTCGCCGGCGGAAACAACCGCCGCTCCAGCTCGGCATCATCGATCGCGTCAGGGATCGGCCAGCTCGAGACCCACTACGGCAGCCCGGCGCACGTACTCGCCGACCGCCGTCTTGCCGATCCCCGTCGCCTCGCCGACAAGCCGCCGGCTCATCCCCAGCGCGTGCGTCAGACGCAGCGCCTCGCGTATCTTCCTCATCGACACTCGCTCCGCCGGCATCGGTCACTCCCTGGTTGCCAGGGAGACCGATCAGCTGATTCGACTGTCGACGGGAGCGTGCTCTACGCCGCCATCACCTGCTGTCCGCAATCACCGGATTGCTGTCCGCCTTGCGCTGGAATCGGTGTCCGCGTTGCACCGGATTTCGCAATCATCCCGTGCGTAGGCCCATAACTGGCCGAGCTTGGTGCGCCCGCGGCCGGGATCGAGCACCGGTGCCGTTGGTCTCATCGGCGAACAGCTTGGTCGAACCCTTGAGCGCCGCCAGCAGGCGCTCGTGGATCGGCCGCAGCAGAAAGGCTGCCCGGCCGACCCAATCGGCCAGCGTCGAACGGTCGAGATCGACGCCCTGGCGGGCGTAGATCTGAGCCTGCCGATACAGCGGAAGATGATCGGCATATTTGGCGACGAGGACCTGGGCGACAGTGGCCTCGGTCGGCAATCCGCCTTCGATCAGCCGCGCCGGCGCGGAGGCCTGCACCACCACGTTCTCACAAGCCCGGCAGCCATATTTGGGCCGGCGAACCATCAGCACGCGGAACTGCGCCGGCACGATGTCGAGACGTTCGGCTATATCCTCGCCGATCCGATGCAGCGGCTTGCCGCAGCACGGGCAAGTGCGGTCTTCGATGTCGACTATCATCTCGACGCGGGGAAGATGCGCGGGAAGCGAGCCTCGGTTCACACGCCGCTTTGCGGACCGATTGCCCTGCTCGGCCGCGCTGGCCGCGTTGCTCTCGGCCTCGCCGCTCGCCGCAACCTGCTCGACCTCTTCGAGCCCGAGCAACATCTGATCTTCGGGCAGCGTCTCAGCCCCGCGGCCGATGCGAACGGTCATTCCGTCGATCTCAACCTCAATGCTCCCAGAGCTTCGGCTGGCTTGGCCAGTTCGCTTGCGCCGCCGTCCTTGCAGCACGGGGGATGGCAACGCCGTCTCCACAATGGCCGGTACGAACTGCGGCGCCCGGCTCTCGGTATTCGCAAGTGGCTGGCGCGCCCGCCGCCGCCATGTGAAGACCTGCTGTGGCGTAAGCCCATGGCGACGAGCCACGTCAGAAACGACGGCGCCCGGGACAAGCGTCTCTTCAACAATCCGCGCCTTGAAGTCCGAAGCGAACTGACGCCGCCGCCCAGTCCCGCTAATCACTTCAAGCCGGCGAACCGCCGTCACCTCCGGCTCAAGCATATGGTCAAGCTTAGACACAAGCCGATCTCCAATTCAGAGATCAACACAGTCGCCCATAATCCGCCGCCATAAAAGGTGGGGTCAAAACACTTTCAATTACCCACAATTTTTGCTGCCGCCAGTGCACCCAACTCAATATCGGTCAGGCGCGACAGTCCGCGCCACATGACGATGTTTCCAGGGGCGGGATCATTGGCGCGGTCGAGATAGCCGCCGAGCCTGGCGATTTTGATGACATAGCGCGAGACAGATTTGCGGCTCTTTGGCTCGCTTTTGTCAGGAACGAGATGGTCGAGCAGACGCATCTCGGTATCGGTCAATGCGAGATTTGGCGGCGCGTCGGGAGCGGTGCGGTTTAACATCGTCGTCCAGAAGATGCGCCAGCTGACGATGCAGAAGACGGAGATCAGATTGACGAGCCGCTCGGCAGTCCGCAGCTTGGACTCTTCGGCTTTGCAGCCGGACTTCAGAACCTTGTGAAACACCTCGATCTTCCAGCGAAGCGCATACCATTGGAGTTTTTCCACGGTGTCCTTGAGCGAGCGAACCGGCAGATCAGTGATCAGCTTCCAGTCGATGGGCTTCCTGTTCTTTGGCTTGCTGCGCTCCTTGGCATGAATCACGGTCAGCTCGAGGGGTGGATACTGCTTCTGTTTGCCGATCGGCGGCAGGAGGTGAAGCCTCTCGAACTTGATGTCGAGCTCGGCAATGTCCGGGTTGCACTTGGCATCTCGAACCGCGACGCGACACCGGCCCTTGATCTTGGCCATGGCCATGTCGTCGGACACGGTGTGGTTTCCATCGCCTGCCAGCCGATCAACACACGTTCGTACCAGGAAATGGGTGCCGACCTCCTTTGCCGCGCAGAAGAGCTCATAAATGTCGCTCTCGCGGTCGCCGATATGAACGCAACGTGCCGGATCACCCAGCGTTGCGGCCGATTGCCGAAGATTTTCGAGCCAACGAAAGCTCTCCTTCTTTTCAATGGGAACGCGCGTCGGGTTGATCTTCCTTTTCAGAGCGTTGCAGCCTTTGAATTTGTTCCGGCTCCAGAATTTGATCGCTGCCAGACCGAGCGGAAGACCCTTTGTCGTCACTGCTAGTCGGTCGCTTCAACCAATTTGAAAGGAATTGATGATTCGCTTCCGTCCTGGGTGCGAGCGACGGAGGGGACTATGGCGAGGCGCGAGAAATCTGTGAAGAGATATGTTGTGCGGTTGAGCGCGGAAGAACGCGAGCAGTTGGAAGCGTTGATTCAAAAAGGGAAAAACCCCGCGCGGCGGCTGCTGAAGGCGCGGATTTTGTTGAAGGCGGATATCTCGGAAGCCGGCGATGGCTGGAGCGACAGCAAGATCGTTGCGGCCATGGAGACCAGCGCCTCCATGGTTTACCGGGTGCGCAAGCAATTGGTTGAAGAGGGCCTTGCGGCGGTGTTGAGCCGCAAGCAACGTGCGACGCCGGCAGTTGCGCCGATTTTTGATGGCGAGAAGGAAGCCAAGCTGATTGCCCTGGCGTGCTCCAAACCGCCCAAGGGACGGGCACGCTGGACCTTGCGGTTGCTGGAACGCAAGGTGGTGGAACTCAGCATCGTTGTCCTCAAAGACCTCGCCGATACTCACTTCGCCAGCGCCAAGGTCATTGTCCTGATCCAGGACAACCTCAACATCCACAGCAAAGCTTCCCTCTATGAGGCGTTCCCGGCCGCCGAAGCCCGGCGCCTGGTCGAGCGCTTCGAATGGCACTACACGCCGAAACACGGCAGCTGGCTGGATCTTGCCGAGTCCGAACTCGGCGTCCTATCGTCTCAGTGTCTCGACCGCCGCATACCCGATAAGCAAACCCTCATCGACGAAATCGCCGCTTGGGAAAAAGACCGCAATACAAATCACACCAAGGCTGATTGGCACTTCACAACCTCAAATGCACGCATCAAACTCAAGCACCTCTACCCTTCAATCTGATTGAATCGGGCGACTAGTTGGATCATCGTTGTTCGTAGCCGCGGGTTGCCGGCTTTGGAGACGCCTTGTTCGTGCGCTACTGATCCGCTCCGCCAGGGCGTCGGCGCTAATCCGGCATAAGAGGCAACCTGCCGTCGGTTGGAAAAGCTTCGGAATAATCCCTCCGACCACAGGACACCGGCGAATTCCGAACCAATCCCCTTCAAACTCTTTAACATTGCTCCTGGCGCTGGCGTGCCTTCGCCCGACGGGCTGAGCATCGCTTCCCGCTCCGTCTCTACGGACTTGATTTGCTCAAGCGTGAGTTCGAGTCGATCAAGTTCGCGTCCAATCTGTGCCTTCAAATGCTCGGGCAGCGGACGGCCATCACCGGTCCTGAGTTCCTCAAGCCGTGCCCGTCTTTCGCGCAACAAGGGTTCATAATCAGAGACGCCCTGGGCGAAGAGCAGCCCCTTGATCCGATTGACGTGCTGCACCCGCTCCGCTGTCAGGGTTTTGCGCTCGCGACAGATCCGGCGGCGATCCTCCTCGTGCGGCGTCGGTGCTCGAACCATGGCGCACACCCGTGGCTCGCCTCGCTTATACGCCAGCAATGCTCGCACCAGAGCTTCCCCGTCGATTTTGTCAGTCTTCGCCCGCCGGCGCCGGCGCGACGTCGCGATTGAAGCGGGATCAACAACGTGGCTTTCGACCCCTTCGTCCTGTAGCAATCGGTGAATCCAAAAGCCGTCCAAACCCGCCTCCTGAATCACGATGATTGGAACGACCTGCCCCATTCGGACCTGAACCTTATCCTTGAGCTGAGAGATCCGCATCCGCAGTCCAGTGACATCGCCGCTGCGAACCGCATGCTTCGACATCTTTTCTCCGCCGCCCGGTGACAACGATGTAATCAGCCAGGTCGATCGACTGAGTTCCAACGAGACGAAAATCGCACCAAGGTCGGTGCGGATAGCGGTCGGCGCTTGGGGTCGGTCAGTGACAATCTGCATGGTTGCCTCCAGAGTGAGTCGCTCAGCAACCTCACTCTGCCCGAGCGTCGGTTGCTATCCACTCCCCATGGGATCTTTTCTCGTCGACCGAGAGAACCACCGCATGAGCGGGAGGATCGACGTAGAGGCCGACGACATCCGTGAACTTCTCGACAAATTTCGGGTCCGTCGACAGCTTGAACGTGCTGATGCGATGCGGCGCGAGTTGGTGGGCTTCAAGGATACGTTGCACCGAACGCAGGCTCACTCCCGCCGCCTTCGCCAGCATCCGGCCGGTCCAGTGGGTCGCTTCTCCCGGCGGCGGCCCCAGCGTCAGCTCAACCACCCTCTGCACAGTGGTTGTCGAAAGTGGCTGTTTGCCGGGCTTGCGCGTCTTGTCGCGCGTGAGCCCTGCAACGCCCTCCGCCATGAACCGCGCCTGCCATCGCCACACCACGGGCTTCGATTTGCCCGATCGGCGCATGATCTCAGCGGTGCCGCAGCCGTCGGCTGTCGCGAGGACGATATTGGCCCGCCACACGTGCTTTTGCAGCGCGCTGCGATCCGAGATGATCGCCTTAAGCCGATGGCGATCCGCTCGGGTAACGTTCACGACAATTCCTGCTCTCATGATGAGAGCTTGAACTGCTTCGGACCATTTGGGAATCGTCCGAATGAATCAGACCACTAGGTGTTGTTGACAAAGTGATTGACGGGGGAATCGCGGCTTGATTCAAAGCTGTCTCTTGGAGGGAGGCAGAATTGATTCGAGGCCGGCTGACGGATGCGGAATGGGCATTGTTCGAGCAGTTTGTGATCGAGACAGGCCCCAAGCGGGGGCGACCTCCCGCCGATCATCGGCGCGTCTTGGATGGTATTTTCTGGATCGCGCGAACTGGCGCGCCTTGGCGCGATCTGCCGGAGGAACTGGGCAAATGGAGTTCGGTGTATCGCCAATTCCTGCGATGGACGCGTGCGGGGCTGTGGGACATTGTACTGGAAGCCTTGGCGAGAACCGAGGCCGTGCCCGATACGCTTCAAATGATCGACTCCACCATCATCCGGGCGCACCATCACGCAGCCGGCGGAAGGGGGGGATTCAGAGAAACGCTCTTGGCCGTTCGCGCGGTGGGTTCTCGACCAAAATCCATCTCCGCACGAATGCGGAAGGTCTGCCGATTGGCAGCATGCTCACGGCGGGTGAAGCGCATGACAGCAAAGCCTATGACGCGCTGATGAATGACGACACGCCCGATCCCAAGGTGTTGCTCGCGGACCGCGGCTACGACAGTGACGCCATTCGTGCAGATGTGGAAAGGCGTGGCGGCGTGCCGATGATTCCCACCAAGAAAAATCGGCGCGTGCAGATCGCGATCGATGGCGCCATCTATGCCCTGCGCAATCGTATCGAACGATGCTTCAACCGTCTCAAGAATGCTCGGCGTGTTGCCACTCGCTACGACAAGCTCGCCGACACATTCCTCGGCTTCATACATCTCGTCGCCGTCCGCCTCTGGCTACGGCACTTTGTCAACGCGACCTAGTAATGCCATTACTCCAGTCCGACGCGGCTGAGCTTCGCCAGCTGCGTGATCAATGTGGCGCCGGCCATCGTGTCATCGTTTGTCCTTGGTCTCGGAATGCGGCCCCAGTCCCACAGCAACCGGCTTCTCTCGCAGGGTCGAACGGGCGGGTATCGCGGCCAATCTTGGCATTAAGGTTCACGCGCATATGTTGAAAACGGGCATCCCACGTCTACCTCTCCGCCGTCGGCGCAGCCGCCTCAAGCGTCCAAGTGGCGGCATCGCATCGACTTTGGCGGCGTGCTCGATCCCGGCCATTGCTTACTCCCTATTGGCCGCAATCTCGCGTTGAGCTCAGCATCTCATCGATTAGTCTGCAGAGGCGATGGAATCGCCGAATGCTCCTCCTTCAAACAAGCCCAGGTATCGCGGAGCCACTGGGCGATCGCGACGTTCTGATCGAAAATCGAATATTTCACGCCGCCGCCATAATCCGCCATGTCGATCATGTCGGTGGTGATCCAACCCAACGGACTGACGTCGCGGTGGCTAAGGTGATGGCGCAGCACGCGCCGCACCACTTCCTTGCACGGCTCCACTCGATACGCGTGCCACGGATAGAACCATTCAGGCCTCGGCTTCACGAATGGATATTGGCACGCGCGCCCCCAACCTCCACCTTCCCTGAGCTGACCTTGATTTTTCGGACCGTTGGGCGACACCGGCCGCACTTGCAGCCACACGATCATTCCCTGTGAGATCCACTCGTCCAGGACATTGCCGTTTTCGTAAGGATCGATGACTAGACGTCCTGACCCAACGTCCGACCGAATGCCGCTGATATCCTGCTCTTCTGGATTTTCGACCTTGAGCAGGATATGGCTGTGATCGAGAACGAAATTGAACGGAACGCCATGGGCGCGCACAAGCTCAGCGACCGGAGTGACGCGACGAAAATCCTCGGACCACATGTTGATGTGGACTTCGAAGCCGATCGTCAGCCCGAGCTTGCCGCCAATTTCATAAGACCGGAGATAAAAGTCGACGACTTCGTTGTCGGAGACCGGAGCTCCGTCGACGTTTTTTGCCAGGAGCATGATATCATGGCACTCGGCGCCGGCGTCCTTACAGATGCACATGTTTTTCTCGAGCAGCCCCTCGTCACGACCCGCCATGTAAGTCCACAAGCCGGTGCGGATGGGAATGCTGTATTTCTGTGAGGCTTTAATATACTCCGCCTCCTCGCCTGGCTGAGGCATGCGGTCGAAATGATCGAACACGCCGGATTCCTTGAGCATGCGGAATTGCTCGTCCACCGGCACCGGCGTGCCTGGCACATGCTGCAAGCCGCGACCGTTACAGCCCACGGAAATCTCGTCTAACATTTTCTCAACTCCTGGGTTTAATCAGCTTTAAGCGTCGGCGTCAGGACGCCGCTCGCAGCGTGGAACTCTCTCCCTCCAGCAATTGCAAAATGATCCGGCGCACTCGCACCGATGGCACATTCGATGCCAGAAGGACCGGCCGCAGTGAGAGCAGATCGTTGATTTCGCCCATCGAACGCTGCTGGGCTTCAATCATCGGCTTGTCCTCGTTGTTAAAGATATTAGATCCACTTTTCGATAATTCCTCGTTGAAGATTGGATCGTCGAGGCGGACATTCCGGGCCATCCGCCCAAAAATACTGTGTCGTGAATTCGGATTCTGGTGTCAGAACCTGCGCGGTCGGGATACAAATGCCGTCTTCGTGCAGTCGGCCAACACTAGTCATGCCGACATCGAGCAACATCACCGCTACTAGATTCCACCGCATATAATTGCGATCATCGTCCAATTTATCGGCCGGATAGCCGAGAAACAGTCTTGTGAGACAGACTCGAGCTTTTTGACGTCAGCCAAATTTCACTCTCCTTGGCAGTCTATAAGGCGTGTCGAACGCCACTCCTGGGTCTCGTGCGCAGACCTCGACAGCAAATTCGGTCTTCCTCGAGCCGCCGTGATGACCCCTCTTCACTACGAATGTGATCAATTTGAGTTCGATCTGGTTCTCTGCCATTGCACGACGCAGAGCGCCAGAGACCTGGCGGCAAAACTCGTTGTAGGTCAGAGACATGCGGTAATCCTCCCCGCGAGGATACGGCACGTCGATGGCGATTTCTGCGCTTACACGTCCCGGTCGCGCGCTCATCATTACGATCCGCGAGGAGAGAAAGACCGATTCATAAACGCTGTGTGTTACGAAGATCACAGTCAGATGCTTCCTCGCAAATAGCTCTAGCAGGTCGCTGTTCAACTTCGTGCGCGTGATTTCATCCAGCGCCGCAAACGGTTCGTCCATCAAAAGGATACGAGGATTACTCAGCAGCGCACGCGCAATGGAAACACGCATTTTCATACCGCCGGACAGTTCGCGAGGATAGGCGTCAACGAACCGGCTGAGGCCGACTTGCGCCAACACTTCCATGATGCGCTCGTGTGCTTCGCCCTTGCGTTTGCCAGCAAGCTGCATCGGCAGATAGACGTTGTTGGCCACGGTGCGCCAAGGCAATAATGTTGGCTCCTGGAACACGAACCCGAGCGAGCGATTAGGTTTGCCATAGCCGCCATAATCCGATCGCGCCCAATCAAATTGGCCATTCGAGGGCGAAGTCAGCTCCGCGATCAATCTAAGCAGCGTTGACTTGCCGCAACCGGATGGACCAAGCAGGGTCACGAATTCGCCGGGCCAAACGCTTAGATCAACTCCTTCGAGCGCAACGATATCGTTCGAAAAGCTCTTGGAGATACCTGCGAGTTGGAGCAACGGACGGTCTGTCGCTCGCTCTTCACTTGGAAGACTCCAGGGTTCCAGGTGATCTATCTCGTGTGTTCGCTCAGTGCCGCTCTCCCCGAGCTGCCGCGCCGTCATTGCCTTCGATCCCCATGGAGGTGGCGTGTTCTCAGCATCCGCTCATCTCTACAACTAGCAGATCATCGGCCTTCGCGCTCTATCTCGGTCTCGTGCCAGTGACCGAGCGCAAGTTTGGAAAGTCCGACCATGACAAGAAAAAGGGCAATTCCGGTGACGGTGATCAGGAACAGCGCCGCAAACATTCGCGGGATATCAAGCTGAAAGCCAGCCTGAAGGATTTCGTAGGCGAGCCCGGCACCCCGCCCTCCGGTGCCGGCAACGAATTCGGCCACCACAGCTCCGATCAGCGACAGGCCGCTGGCAATTCTCAAACCGGCGAAGAAAAAAGGCAGCGCGCTGGGTATACGGAGATGAACGAGGTTTTGCCAACGGGTTGCGTGATTGATGGCGAACAGATCTTGATGGCCGGCGTCGATGCTACGCAAGCCGATCGTCGTGTTGGAGATGATAGGAAAAATAGCGATAATGGTCGCACAGATTATCAGCGCGGTTTGGGTATTTTTAACGAGAATGATGATGAGCGGTGCGATGGCTACGATAGGTGTCACTTGCAGGATAACGGCGTATGGAAAGAAACAGCGCTCTATCAGTTTGCTTTGCACGAACAGAAAAGCAACAAGGGAACCGACCGCAGTGGCGAAGCCAAGTGCGATCAAGGCAACCCTGAGCGTACTCCAAAGCGCGCGCATCAATCCGGGTACGTCGATTATAAAGCTCTGGGCGATCGCGCTCGGTGCCGGAAAGAGATATGATGGAACCGCAAGCGCGCGGCAGGCGAACTCCCACACTGCGAGCATAATTACGCCGACCATAAAAGGCGGGATCACTTCGGCCAAGGCGACATGTTTGCTTCGTCGTGCCATTCAGCGCGTCATATTTCGCTCAATCGCGTTCCAGGTGAGCATGAGATGGAGACGGACAGGCTATCTGCAGCGGCCCAGTCTCGGTATCAGGATCAAAACTCATTTCCGCCGTGAGCCGCCACCGCACGGACACACGGCTCCTTTGTTGGCCCTCGTCGTTATTCCTCGTTCGTCTAGATCTTTCCACTCGTCACGGCTCGCTGGCGGCAAAGTCCCACTTTCGCGGTCACGGTTGAAATCAGCGAGATCCTAATTCATCATGATTTTTAAGCCGTTCACAAACTGCGTCGTGTAGGCCTTTTTCCAGTCCACGTCTTTGGGAAGCAGGCCAGCGTGGACCATGAAGTCGTCAGTCGCCTTCCACCGCCGATCGGTCATCACGCCAAGTCCCATGGTGGCGGCATCACCGCCGTTGGCCATTTGCAGCTCGTTCAAGCGCCTGATGGCGAATGCAAGGTTCCCGCCGCTCATCTTAGGATTGTCGGCCTTGATGAGCGCATTAGCTGGCGACGGATCCCCGCTCAGATAGCTTTTCCACCCTTCCAGGGATGCGCGGACGAAGCGCTGGAGCACATCCGGCTTTTCGGCGACCATCTTGGTGGTAGTAACCATGGTTGTGCCGTAGGGCGGCCATCCATTGTCAGCAAAGAGGAAGAAGTTCACCGGCACGCCTTGCCGTTCGGCCTGGTATGGCTCCGACGATGGGTAAGCCTGAATCGCAACGTTGTTGTCAGCAAAGAACGGTTGCAAGTTGAATGTGTCTGGTTTCACCTGCGCGTCGGTATAGTGATATTTTTCCTTCAGCCACGGCCAGAACGTGGTGTGGCTGGAAGTCGCGATCATGATCGACTTATCCTTGAGACCAGCCAGACTTGTAACATCCTTATGCGTCATCATTCCTTGCAGATCCTTCTGGAAGGAAGTCGCAATGGTTATGACCGGCAATCCCTTTGCGATCGCGTTCAGCACCTGAATGTCCCATCCCATCATGATGTCGGCTTCGCCCCCAAGCAGCAGCTGCATGCTATTGACCTGAGGCCCGCCCATCTTGATAGTCACGTCTAGTCCGGCCTTTTTATAAAGCCCAGTAGCCTCAGCTTGGTAGAAACCGCCGTGTTCGGCCTCAGCGAACCAACTGGTCAGGAACGTGATCTTGTCGGCGGCGAGCGCGTGCGAAGGTGCTAAAATTGCTGCCAATAAAGCGCCGCAGCAGCCGATTCGCACGATCCGAAAGCGCATGCTCATTTCGATCTCCATTACCCCGTCTAGGGTTGAGCGACTAAACTCACGCTTGGCGCCATGCGTCCAACCTACCTTAAGTGACTATAACCGATAAGGAAATTTACAGAAGCACCATTTTTGTTCGCCACGCCTGCAAAAAAGGCAACAGAACGTACTGGAAAAGCGAACCCCGTTCGCTGATGGAGGTTTCGCCATGCCGATCCGCTTCTGTGACATCGCTTGGCCATCTGGGTCGCAGTATTGGCTTCTGGGTGCGCGGGTGCCGGCCTGCTTGATGACCGATAGTTCCGGTTTTGCCGCCCTTGCTGATCATGAGGAAGGCGCGGTGTCCGTCGATCTCTTGATCGAGAACGGCACACTGGCGCGCATCGAACCGCAAGGCAATGCGAATGGCGAGGCTCCTCAAATAGACCTTGGCGGTCGGCAAGTCTGGCCAACCCTGATCGATATTCATACCCATCTCGACAAGTGCCATACTGTAGAGCGTAACCCAAACGTGGACGGCACATTCCACAGTGCACGGCTTGCCGCGGTTGCCGACCGACCACACTGGACCAAACCCGATTTGCAGCGCCGCATGGAGTTCGGGCTGCGGTGTGCGTATGCGCATGGAGTTTCAGCAATCCGCACCCATATAGACACCTATCCCGACACCGCTGAGCGTAGCTGGTCTGTAATGCGTGAGATACGCGAACAATGGCGCGGCAGAATCGATATTCAGGCCGTGTCGCTGTGCCCGATTGATATCTTGCAGGATGAATTCGGCGATAAGGTTGCTTCGATTGTTGCTCGATCCGATGGCTTGCTCGGTGGCGTGACTCGCGCCGCTCTTGGCAACCACGGCGCACCGCCCGCTAACTTCGCTGCGATGCTCGACCGGCTGTTTGCGCTCGCCAGACGATACGATCTTGATATCGACCTGCATGTCGATGAAACTCAGGACCCGATGGCGGCGACGCTCCCATTCATCGCTTCGGCCGCGCTCCGGAACGGGTACAGAGGCCGCGTGGTCTGCGGCCATTGCTGCAGCTTGGCGATGCAGTCCGTGGCCGAAGTCGATCGGACGCTCGACTTGTTAGCGCAAGCTGAAATCGCCGTCGTCACGCTGCCGACTGTCAACATGTACCTTCAGGATCGTCAGAAGGGTCGCACGCCGCGCTGGCGGGGTATTACCGTGGTGCATGAGATGTTAAGACGAGGGATCCGTGTCGCCGCTGCGGGGGACAATTGCCAAGACAGCTTCTACGCTTACGGCGACCACGACGTTGTCGACACATTCAGGCAATCGGTCCGCATTCTGCATTTCGATCATCCGCTTAGAAACGCACCTGCACTCGTAGGTGCTACGCCCTCACAGATTGGCCACCTTGAAGGTCATGGCCGACTGTCGCTCCACACGCCTGCGCGTCTTATTGTATTCAATGCCCGCACCATCAATGAAATCGTCAGCCGACCACAGTCGGACCGACTGGTCATCGTGCACGGAAAAAGAAGCGACGCTAAAGTGCCCGAATATGCCGAGCTGTGGGAGACGGAAAGCCTCCGGGACGACGCCGCTCTTCAAATCTTGTGAGAAGACGTCGCGCGTCAGTCAGCAAAAGCTCTTCTGGTGCGCCAGGCTTGATCGGTTCGATCGCTCACGACATGAGAAGGCGCATGAAATGCGCTCGTTCTTCTACCTGCGACCACTGTCCTGGCCGCTCGCTGGGAGACAAGTCGCGCTCAAGATGAACTGCAACAACACCGAGCGCAACACGACTAAATAATTCATCGAGTGCTGTGACAGTCTCATCCTCAGTGCGGGTTTCGGCCGTCCATGCAATTCCCGATCCTTTTGCTATTGTTGCGAAGGAAAGATTATCCCCTCCTCCAAGCGACTGGCCGCCGGACGAAGCGTATGTTCCGTTCTGGAAAAGAACTATTCGCAGGTTTGTCGGCGCGACAGAAGCAATCGTGACAAGCACTTGCAGGTTCATAAGGAGGTCGCCATCTCCAGAGAGCAATACCACTCTACGGTCGGGACGCGCCAGCGCGAGACCAAGTGCAATCGAAGCCCATAATCCCATGGGATCAGATGCAAAGTACGTAGGACCCGCCGGTCCGACCTGCTTATAAGCAGCTTCTACCGATCCCAATCCGCAGACGACAATATCTTTTGCCGTGAGCCGGTCCTTTACCAGCTGCGCACAGCGTACGCGGTTCATTTGGATTTCTCTCGCTCAGCCAGCAATGCGCGGCGCCGCAACAACAACACCAGTGGAAGACGCATTAGGAAAGACTGCCGTGCCGCCTTTTCGATAACAGCAAACTGCTCGGGACCTTCAATGATATAATAGGGCAAGTCCAGGGCCTCAAGAACTGGAACCGTCGCACGCCCCTTGTACAGCTGATAGTAATAGCCATCATCAAAGCAGCCGCGGTGTGCTGCCAAAATCAGAAAAGGAATCTGATGGTGAAGGGCCATGCCGGCGAGCGCGTTTACGGACAGCAGCACGCCGGCGCTCTGGCAGATCAGCGCCGCTCTCCGGCCGCCGAGAAACGCGCCGGCGCAGACACCTACGCCATCGTCCTCGCGCGCCAGCTTCACATGCGTGATTTCCGGGTCTCCGTCGCAGCGTTTGATCAGCTCACCCAGCCATTGATCGGGCAGGCTGGCCACGAGCGTGATGCCAGCGCGCTTGAGCGACGCGAGGATTTCAGTTGCTGGCTCTTGAACTAAAGACATGAAAGAATGATCATAACTGCCGACCAGCCGGAAGCCAGTTAGTCGGGAGGCCAACCTCGACGGGTGCTCAAGCGTGGAACATCACAAACGCCGGTGAAAGATTGCGGCGATAGCTTAGCGCTACCGAAAACGTTGGCAACAAGTTCGTTGCAACCGCCGGCTCGAGAGCTGCGCGGTCCGGACCATGGAACCGAATGAAGGTTCCGCCTGTTCGCCCTCCTAACGCGAATCCCGCGTGAAGCTGCCAGCGCAGAGCTTGCTATGCTGCGGCGTTAGGTCCGTAGCCGTACGACCGCCGGAACATCTCGTTCACATGCTCGGACGCAGTGCAGGTGGCAAAGCGCCGCGGATGTTCCTCGTCCACGCAGCCGGGCATCGGTTCGATGAGGGCATCCGGTCGCGGTCCGTAGAAATACGGGACCGAATACCGGTCGCGTCCGCTTTTGTTGTTCTTGACGCGGTGCATATTGGAATTGTAAATTCCGTTGGTCCAGCGCGCCATGAGGTCGCCGAGATTGACGACAAACGTTTCAGGCAGCGGCAGCGCCTCGATCCAATCGCCAGCGGCGTTACGGACTTCGAGCCCGCCGACCTCATCCTGCGCCAGAATCGTGATGCCGCCCCAGTCTGTATGGGCCCCGGCGCCGATCTGGTTCGCCGCCGCGTTCGCCGGCTGCGGCGGATATTTGATGAGCCGCAGCGTACTCACGGGCATGTCAAAGTAAGGCACGAACCAGTCGGGCGTAAGCTCGAGCGAAAGCGCCAGCAGCGAAAGGAGCCGGTCGCCGAGTTCGCTCACGGCCGCGCGGTAGGCGAGCATTTGCTCGCGGAATCCCGGCAAATTCTTCGGCCATTGATTATGGCCGAAGCTGCGCAGCCGTTGCACTGCCCAGGGGTGATCCTCGGGAAGTTCCATGCCGCAATAGTAGCTTTCCTTGAGGTCCGCCGGCGCAACTTCGGCATTGGCGTCCTGGCTGTCGAGCCATTGCCCGCCGATCGGCTCGTAGCCGGCGGTGGCCAGCGATTGCTTCATGTGGAGAGCAAGCTTCTCGCTGGCCGGCAGATCGAAGAAACGCCTCGCCCACGCAAACTGTGCCTCAATCAGCGTTGGCGCGATGCCGTGGTTGCGCACATAGAAAAACCCGGTCTCGCGGCAGGCTCGATGAATGGCGCTCGAGACCGTCTTGGCGTCGGCGCCAGAAAGATCGACGACGGGAATGGATTTCGGACGCTGCGGGGCAGCATACATGAGCATGGGACGTTCTCCATCTGGACCTGGGTGAATTGTAGTACACCTGATCCACGCTGCAAGCTGGCGCGGTGTCTGCTGCAAGCTAGCGAGGTGTCTAAGGACGCGGTAATCTCCGCTCGGTGCTGCACGGAGCGCCGCACCACAGAGACCTTCCACTGCCGAAGGCACAATGTCAGCACACGGCTTGCTTGCCACAATGTCGGCACACGGCTTGCTTGCCAGAGTAACCGCCAAAATGGAGGGATTTGTCGTGAACATCGCCAAGGGAATATTCGCCGCACTCCTTCTCGTGCTGGGCTCAAGCGTCGCAGCACAGGCTGCCGAGAAGATTATTTACATGAATGATTGGCTGCCCGGCGGTGACAAGGCGCTGCCGTTCTACGCCAGGGAAAAGGGCCTGTTCGCAAAAGCGGGCCTCGACGTCACCATCCAGACCGCTCGCGGTTCTTCGGAGGGCATCACCCGGATCGCGACCGGCGCCGCGGATGTGGGGTCGGGCGGCCTCACCGCGCTGCTTCAGGCCAGAGCCGAGCAGCACATTCCGGTTAAGGCGATCCTGTCAATTTTCACCATGCAGCCCGACGCCAACTTTACGGTTGAGGGATCGGGAATTAACACGCTTAATGATCTGGTAGGCAAAAAGGTCGCAACAGCCACGTTTACGTCATCTAACGTCATCTGGCCCCTGGTTCTCGCCGCGAACGGCATCGATCAGAGCAAAATTACGCTGATCAAGGTCGATCCAGCTGCGTTGGTGCCCATGCTGACGAGCGGCCAAGCGGAACTCCACGATCAACTGGTCGACAGCCTCGCCGGTCTTCGTGACCGCGCTTGCCGGAATTGGCAAGAAGCTGAACATCATTCCCTGGTCCAAGTATGGTTTCGAGGGATACGGGTACTCGCTGTTTGCGTCGGAGAGGATGATCGCCGAGCGACCAGCAGCGCTGCATGCCTTCGTCGACGCGTTCGTCGAGGGCATGAAGATGGCTCTGGCCGATCCCAAAGACGTGGCACGGTCGATGAAGGCGACCTTTCCGGAAATGGATCAGTCGCTCGTGGAGAAGCAGTTCTTGACCATCGTGCCGTTGATCGACAATCCGATTGAGAAGGCCGAGGAACTCGGCGCCTTCCAGAAGGATCGGCTGTATAAAACGTGGGAATGGACGGCGAATGCGCAGCACTTGGCGCTGAACACGATCAATCCCGAAACGGCGGTCGATCGCTCATTCATACCGAGGTGAAGTTTACATGCCGGCTGCAGCCGAGGTCTCATGAGCGTTCTGCCACCCGTGATCGGATTCGCCGAAGTCGGCTGCGTATTCCGAAAGGACGACGGCTCTGCCATTACTGCGCTCGATCGGCTGAGCTTCCACATCGACCGGCACGAATTCGTCGCAGTGCTCGGTCCTTCCGGGTGCGGCAAATCGACCCTGCTCCGCCTTGTCGCCGGACTTGTCGCGCCGACCAGCGGACACGTGGAGATCTCCGGCACTCGGGTCGTCGAACCACGCGACGAGATCGGTATTGTGTTCCAGCGCCCCGTGCTGCTGCCGTGGTTTGACGTGCTGGGCAATGTGACGTTTCCGCTTCGCCACAAGTACGGCCGCGTGAGCAAAATCGAGCGCGAGCGGGCCCGCGAGTTGCTCCGTCTTGTCGATCTTCACGAATTCGGCGACAGGCAGATCTATGAGTTGTCCGGCGGTATGCAGCAGCGCGTCGCTATCGCTCGCGCGCTGTTGCTCGATCCGGAGATCCTTCTCATGGATGAGCCGTTCTCGGCGCTCGACGCGTTGACACGCGACGAAATGAGTTTCGAACTGTTGCGCATATGGTCGGAGCGGCCGAAGACGGTATGTTTCGTCACTCACTCTATTCCAGAAGCGGTCCTGCTCAGCGACCGGATCATCGTGATGACTCCGCGGCCTGGTTCGGTCCGCGAGATTCTTGAGGTCCCACTCCCCCGCCCCCGTTCGCTTGCAACCTTGTCGGAGCCGAACTTTCATGATCTCGCCAATCATATCCGCGGCCGGCTCTTCACGCGCCATGCTGCCTGACGCAAGCCGGCGCAAAGATGCGTCCTTGCTCATTCGCCTCGGCAGTCACAGCGTCGCGTTTGCTAATCGCTATGCGCCGGTGATCGCGTTCATCAGCTTGCTCTCAGTTTGGGAACTCGGCTGTCGCGTCTTTCGAGTGCCGGTCTATGTCTTGCCGCCTCCTAGCCTGATCGTGGCCGGCGCCTTTCAGCAGCCTCCCATGGTATGGCTACAGAATATTTGGGCGACCGTGCGCGTTGCGCTGATGGGCTACGCGGCGGCTGTCGTCATCTCCATACCACTTGCCATGGCGCTCGCCTCATCCCGTCTGCTGACGCGCACGCTCTATCCAATGATCGTTGTCGTGCACTCAATGCCGATCGTGGCCATCGCACCGATCATCGTTGTGACGCTCGGCGCCTCCGATTTGCCGCGCGTAGTCATCACTTTCCTAATCACGTTTTTTCCCATCGTTGTCACCACGACCGCCGGCATGATGGCGACGCCTGAGGAACTGATTGAGTTGTCGCGATCGTTGCGCGCCGGGCGAGCGCGCGAGATGATCCATATTCGATTGCCGTTCGCGGTTTCCTACATTTTCAGTGCGCTGCGAATCTCGACCACACTTTCAATCGTGGGTGCCGTCGTCTCCGAATTTGTCGCTTCGGATCGTGGTCTCGGCTATTTCATCCAATTTTCCACGTCGTTCTTCAAGATCAATCAGGCATTCGCCGCATTGGTGGTCCTGGTGACGATTAGCCTTACGTTTTTTCAGCTCATCACCTGGTCGCAACGCATTCTGGCACCTTGGTCGCTGCCAAGGTCCGGATCCTGAGTTGACGCCGCGCAGGCGCTAGTCTGTACCGAAAACTCATATTGGGACGGTGGAGGAGAAAATGCGGACCTATTTGCGTATACGGACAAGATCGCAATTGGCATTGTGCATGAAGAACACTCAAGCGCCATGCTATACGAGAGATGAAGGTGTACCCTTCGGAGTCGCCTTTAGGAGGAGGCTTCAAACAGCCATGAGCTGCTTCGGCCAAGAGCCACGGTGGTGAACGTCACGTTCAAAAGGCGCGGCAGCGACCACGTTAGGTATGAGTGAAAGAGACGAGCGCAAGCAAACCTCTGCTGACGCAACCGCCAATACACAGCCGTGGATGTTTAATATCGACGACTAAAAGCGAGCATTGAGCGTAGTGCGGTCACATGCGATCCCAGAAGCCCGCATGCGGCTCGGCCGCCTCCTCTTCGAGCAGCGGTCCCACCACTTCGATGTGGCGCTGGCCACGCGCGAAAAGCTCGCGGCATGGCAACGACAGAGTCGGATTTTCCGGATGATTGCCGGTCAGCGCGTGCAGCCGCTCCTCGGGAAATCCATAGACCACACGGCCGACACCGCCCCAGTAGATCGCGCCCGCGCACATCGCGCATGGTTCGGTGCTGCAATAAAGCGTCGACTTCGCCAAAACATCCTTGGGAAATGCACTCGAAGCGATGCGGACCGCCGACAGTTCCGAATGTTGGGTGGCGTCGCCGCCGCGCTCCTTGCGGCTCTCCGACGCCGCAAGAATGCGGTTGTCCTCGCTCACAATAACGGTTCCGAATGGGTGACATCCGTTCGCTCTTGACTGTTTGGCAAGAGCGATCGCCTGCCGCAGGTATTTCTCATCCCGCGCTTCGGTCATGAGTGCGGCACGAAGGAGCGGTCGATGACCGACTCGGGGGCGAGCTTGTTAAGCGGGTATGACTGAGACTTGGCGATCCATTTCCAGGTATCCGTAACCAGCTGCGGATTGAACGTGCCCATGCCGTATTTGGCGCTGATCTCGTTGCGTGTCAGCGGAATTGTCGTATTAACCTCGACGAGCGCCGATTTGACATCGATCATCGGCACCAGGGCCTTCAAGTCCTTGGCCGCAGCTTCGGGATGATCGAGCGAGAACACGATTGCCTTCTCACAGGCACCAACGAAGCGGGCGACCAGGTCGGGATGCTTGGCGATCTCGGCGTCGGTCGCGAACAGCGACAGGCCGTAGCCGTCAAGGCCGAATTTCGACCACGGCAGCACTATCATTTTCTTTCCCGCTTGCTCGAGCACCGACTCGATTCCGCCGCCCGACGTCACCCAATTGATCAGCGCATCGGCGTGGCCGCTCGCCACCAGAGCGGCGGTCGCTGTTGGGTCGGCCTTGATCAACTTCACCTTGGAAATATCGAGGCCGTTCATCGCCGCGACCACCGGCCAGAGCGCGTTGGACGAGGTGAAGGTTGCGGTTGCAACCGTTTTACCAGCGAGATCCTTCAGCGACTTGATGCCGCTCCCCTCATAGGTGAAGATCGCGTCGGGCTGCATGTTGAAGATGGACAGCACCGCTTTCACCGGCACATTGTTCTGCGCCGCAGCCTGCATCAGGGCGCCGAGGCCCCCGCTGCCGAACTCGGCGGTACCGGTCGACATTTTCGTAAGCACGTCCGTGGTGCCGCGGCCGGTCCTGATCTTGACATCGAGACCCGCGGCCGCGAAGTAGCCCTCCTGCTGTGCGACGAACGGGAACGTCTCTTCGCCCGAGGGCAGCCAGTCCAACTGGTAAATGACCTTGTCGGCGGCGAAAGCCCTCGCACCGGTAAGAACGGCCGCCGCTACGGCAGCAAGACCTAAAAGCCGGTTGATCATGACACCTCACTGTGCCGCATCATGCAGCGCTGTTAAGCGGCCAGCGCTGCAAACATTGTGCCAGCGGCCGTGACACAGCTCCGGCGCAGGCTGGGGGCCATAAGCAGTGGTTCTCTTTACCTGTTACGCATCCGTAGTCGAACGTGTGAAAAGCTCGCAAACATGTAGCGGAATAAGCAGTCAGTCAAGTTGGGGCGGATGGTCCGTGGCCCACTCTCAGCTTTGCTCCGCAAGCGAGCCGGTTGCTTTGACGGCTGCGTCGGTGCCATTGGGGAATGCACTTGAAATTCTCCAAATCTCTGCCGAGAGATCGAGGCGCGACAACGGCCGCCTGCCCAGGGCGGCCGTTACGCGCTGCCGGCGTCCAGCATGCGCTCCAGGGCGCGCTTCGGAACGCGCAAGAGCCTCCCAATTCTAACCGTCGGAATTTCTCCCCGCGCAGCGGCGCTATAGGACGCGTTACGGGCAAGGCCGAGTACCCTGCCGGCTTCCGGCACCGACATCGTCAAGCACTCATCGGTGGCCTCCCTAAGCTTCTTGCGGGTTACTTCTGCTTGGATGGTGTCCATTTGAAAGCGTCTCCTGCGGTGACGATTAATGACAGCGAATATGATGTCGTCGTAATATGACATCATTTATGATGTCAATGCACTTGTGATGTCATCCCGCCCGTGTTATCTCGCACCCTATCGTCACCGGAGCGAGATAAATGGCGCGAAAGCCCGCCGACATCGTGCAGCCTAGTTTGCGAATCCGCGAAGACCTGCACCGCCGCCTTGAACAGGCGGCGAAGAGGCGGGGCGTGAGCCTCAATTACGAGATGACTTCCAGGCTTAAGGAGAGCTTCGGTCGAGAGGCGCAGCGAAAACTCGACATGATCGTTGCCGACATGGAGGAGATTTGGGCGCGCTACGGCCAGGTGTGGCACCAGCAGGATATGCAGGCCGGTCTTCTGGGAGCGACGGAGGCGCTGATTGCGGCGCTCGAGCAATTACCCGAGGCGCGGGAACACGAGGCGATCAAAAAGGCCGTCGCGCAGGTCAAGCAGGTGATAGAGGTAATCGAAGTTGAAGCGAAGCGCCGCATCCGCACAACAGGAGGCGACCAATGAGCGGAAGCATCCGCCGTCGCGGCGTGGGATCGTGGGAATTGAAATTCGACCTTGGCCGCGACCCAGCCACCGGCAAGCGCGAAACTCGGTATCACAGCTTCAAGGGAGGCAAGCGCGGGGCACTGGCCGAGTTGACGCGGCTGACGGCCGAGGCGCTTCGCGGCACGTATGTTGACGCTACGTCGGAAACCGTCGGCGGCTTCCTTGATCGTTGGGATAGGGATTGGGCATCGACCAACGTGTCACCAAAGACGGCCGAGCGCTATTGCGGGCTCATTGGCAAGCAGATCGGACCGCACATCGGCAACCGTCCTATCCAGAAACTCCGAGCCGTCGATCTCAGCGAATTATACGCGATATTGTCGCGTGATGGCCTCTCTCCTCGCACCGTGGGCCATGTGCACCGCGTACTGCATCGGGCTCTTGGTCACGCCGCGACGTGGGGCGTCGTCCAGCAAAACGTCGCCTCGCTGGTGCGCCCTCCTCGCGTGCCTTCAACCGAGATCGAGATCATCCGCGAGGATCAGATCAAAACTGTCCTGCAAAAGCTGCGGGGCCGATCAATGTACATGATCGCGACGCTCGGATTGGCAACCGGTATGCGCCGCGGCGAGTTGTTGGCCTTGCGCTGGCAGGATGTCGACCTTGACGGCGGAAAGCTGCGGGTGGAGCAGTCGGTCGAGCAGACGAAGGTGGGCCTGCGCTTCAAGTCGCCCAAGACCAAGCACGGCAGGCGCACGATTACGATTCCGCCATCCACGGTCGCCGAGCTGCGGACGCACTGGAAGGAACAGCAGGAGCGCCGGCTCGCACTTGGCGCTGGCAAGGCGCCTGCTGAAGCCCTGGTGTTTCCGACCTGGGATTTTGCCGTCAGAAGCCCGAACGCCCTGACGAAGGAGTGGTCGGTCGCGATGGCAGAAGCGGGAATGGCGATCACACTCCACTCGCTGCGGCACACTCACGCTTCGAGCCTGATCGCCGCCGGGGTGGATGTCTTGACGATAAGCCGGCGGTTAGGGCATGCGACGCCGGCCGTCACGTTGAACATCTACGGTCACTTGTTCTCCAACACGGACGATGGCGCGGCCCAGGCGATCGAAGCTTTGTTCGCAAAGGTGGCCAGCACGGAGTAATTTTAGGTTCGCGCGGGTGGCAATCGGGTGGCAATCGTCTACTTTCGTTCTCTCGCGACCCTAGCTAAGTATTTGATCTTGCGACTGTGGAAGGGTGGCCGAGTGGTTTAAGGCACCGGTCTTGAAAACCGGCAGGGGTTACGCTCCCTCGTGAGTTCGAATCTCACCCCTTCCGCCACTTGCTTTTCGCCATCCTTCGCTTGCATCCGCTGCAAGTCACAAAATGCCCTGCCACACCGGCTTAACTGAGCAAATCTTTTCTCTTTACACGTTCGCAGCCCTTCGCCATAATCCGGCTTGCATTTGTGGACAGCACTGTAGATCAGCCTGTCCCGACGCCACAAAATGGAGGGCACGGCGATGACGCGGCCAATGGGACGGCTCACGGCGCTGAAAGTGGAGAAGGCGAAAGAACCCGGCCTGTACCACGACGGCGGCGGCCTCTATTTGCGCGTCACCCCCGAAGGCGCGCGCAATTGGATACTGCGCTACATGCTCGATCGCCGGCCGCGATGGATGGGGCTCGGGCCGCTCGCGCTTTATGGCCTTCAGGAAGCCCGCGCTCAGGCGCTGGACGCCCGCCGCAAGCGCCATGAGGGTATAGACCCGATCGAGGCGCGGCGCGCTGAGCGGGCGCGGCAACGGCTCGACGCGGCCAAGGCGATCACGTTCAAGCAATGCGCCGAGTCCTACGTCAACGCGCACCGCGCCGGCTGGCGAAACGACAAGCACGCCGCGCAATGGCCGGCGACGCTTGCCACCTATGCCTATCCGATCATCGGCGGGCTGCCGGTGCAGGCGGTGGACACCGGCCTTGTGCTCAAAGTGCTGGAATCGATCTGGACGGCGAAGCCCGAAACCGCAACCCGCCTGCGCGGGCGCCTCGAAAGCATTTTGGACTTTGCCAAGGTGCGCGGCTATCGTGACGGCGAAAATCCGGCGCGCTGGCGCGGGCATCTCGCCAAGCTGTTGCCGGCGCGTTCCAAGGTGCGCCAAGTCGTGCACCACGCCGCGCTGCCCTACGCCGAACTGCCGGCCTTCCTGGCGAGCTTGCGCCAGCAAGAGGGCATCGCGGCCCGCGCGCTCGAATTTGCCGATCTTGACGGCCGCGCGCACGTCCGAAACGCTCGGGCTGCGGTGGAACGAAATAAACCTACTCGACAAGACTTTTGGTCGGTGCCGGCCGCGCGCATGAAGGCGCACCGCGAACACCGCGTCCCGCTGTCGGCGCGGGCGCTCGCCATCCTCGATGAAATGCAAGCGGCTCGGCAAAGTGACGCCGGCGACGCCTTTGTGTTCCCCGGCCGCAAGCCGCAAACACCGCTTAGCAACATGGCGCTTCTTATGACGCTGAGGCGCATGGGCCGCGCTGATCTGACGGCGCACGGCTTTAGATCGAGCTTCCGCGATTGGGCAGCCGAGCGCACGAATGTTCCGAACGAGGTTGCCGAAATGGCGTTGGCGCACGTCGTAAGCGACAAGACAGTAGCCGCATACGCCCGCTCTGATTTGTTCGAGAAGCGGCGCCGATTGATGAACGCATGGGCGACGTTTTGCACCGCGGCGCCGGTGCAGGAAGCGGGCAACGTCACGCCGCTCCGCAAGCAAGCCTAGGCGCGCCAGCCGTGCCGAAGGGCGTGATGCGCCTTTGCGCGCTGAACAGAGGGCCACCCGCCACGTCGGGCGGCTCACGAAATAAAACACCGTCACGGGAAAGGAAAGGGCATGATCTACGCGCTATTTTTATGCATTCAAGCAGCCGGCATCTGCCAAATGCAAGGCCATGCCCGCATGACATACGCAGGAATGATGCCCGCAATGACGTTCAATAGCCTCGCGGAATGTCAGCAATATGCGAAACGCGTGAGCGGCCTTATAACCCCGCCGGACAATGGTCGTTATTTAATTCCGCCGGGCAATATGTGGTACGAGTGCCGCAGCAAACACGTTGAAACGTGGGAGCCTGCGCGCTAAAACGAGATCAAGTCGCGCTGCCTTCGCGCCTAGCTGCTTATCCGCGCAACGGAGGTGCTTGTCATCATGGCCTTCAAGTCTCGCCGCGCGGACGTTTCTTCTTTTTATATCTATGAGCAAGACCCAATCTTATTCCTTCTATATGAGATCGGGCGGCGCGCAGAGATAATTCGTCAGAACCCCCAGGTTTACGCCGAGCGGCGTCTAAAGCTGCTTGCAACTCTTCAGCAGAAAGAAGAACGGATTCGAGGTGTTCAAAAACGTCTTCCCGAGTCAAAATCTTCTTTGTAATTAATAGACCCAATAGACGTTCATGAAGCAACAATGACGCGATAGCGGCTCCAGGAATTGCGTCCTTGGAAAGTTTCATAGTTTCGCTCCTAGTTGGCTTGGCAGCTACTAGGATAGCGACGGCGGGTGCGGGCGTCATTGCCCGCCCTCGCACCACCATGTGCGCGTGCAAGTTCGCCGTGCCCAGGTTATAGTTTCGAACAGCGCGGGGCCGGTCTGCAGCCCGTCGCCGGACACTCACCACCGCCCGTCCGGCTTGCCCCGCGCGACAGTTGCGCGCGGTGGGGCGGTGAACTCATGGTAATTTCCTCGCGGCGAGCGGGCGCGTCGCGGCTGCGCGAAGCGGTTGACGCCTATCGCGCCGAGCAAAAAGACAAGCTGGACAAGCCGGCGCTGGCATTGCTCGATCGGCTTGCCGATAGTCCCGACGCTGCCAAGCTTTGCGAGATTTGCGAGGGGCTAAAGTCGGATGAGGCTTCTTTTCTGACGTTGTGCATTAAGGTCGAACAAGTGGCCCGCACGTTCCCGGCGCACATTAAGGCCGAACAAAAAATGTTGGCCCGGCTGAAACGGCTTGACAAGGCCATCGCCGATTTGCGCGAGTTTGTTGCCGAAGAAACAAAAGGGCCGCCGCCGGCTTCCGACTTGCTGACACGGTGGACAGGTTTTCGCGGTGGCGACGCCATCGTGGCGGCGATCCTCCGCGGTCTCGACTTGATCGTCAAACTAATCGAGGGGCGACGGTACATTGTGAACACAACCGCACCGTGGCTCGGGGCGACGCGCGACAAGCATCATAAAGAGGCGGCAAATAACGCGGCGATCTGGCATGTCGCTGACGCGGTGCGCCGCGCTACCGGCAAGGCGCACCGGGAGAAAGTCGCCGAGCTCGCGCAAGTGATCTTGGAGGCCGATGTCTCCATAGAGCGCGTTGACAACGTTGTGCGCACGCGCAAATACGGCGGCGCCCCATAGCTCGCGCTCGTCTTACCGCGCGGGCTGCCAATCCGGGGGGATTGCCGGCACTGCCGGCACTGTTTTTTGCATGCACACCGCTTCTATTTTGCCATCGGGTTCGGCGCCATCCGCGTCCGCCGCCGTCGCATCCTGCGCCGCCTTTTCGCAAAGCTCCTTGCTAGGGAAAGTGAACGTCTGCATGCAACTTTTCTGGCCATTGATAACCATGCAAATGAAAACGGCATAGATCGTCGTCATGGTTTTTTTCTCCCCTATGGGGGCGTCCCCACTAATCTTCACCGCCGCAAATCAGTGAGTTCGCGCGTCCAAAAAACGGCTGAACACACTGTGACAAAACAGCGAAGCGAGCGCAAGGTCACGGCCGCACGCGAAGGCGAGCGCACGAAATATAGGAGCATTTCATGGCGACAGATCATCCGCGCATCACCGGCCGCACTGTCGGTAACAATCTTGAACCGCTCGCCGTGTCGCCAAAGCAAGCTTGTTTGTTGCTCGGTGTCGGCAACACGCGGCTTTATGAACTGATCGGCAACAGTGAGCTTGTCGCCTATAAGGACGGCCGCGCCCGCCGCGTCACCATGGCGAGCATCCACGCCCGTGTCGCGCGCCTGGCCGGCCCCACCGACGCAACTGCGCCGCAAGCGACATTGCCCCGCCGCCGTGGCCGGCCGCGCAAACTGCCAGCGCCCAAGGCGCAGGCATGAACGACACGGCCGTCGCGGAGCTCGATGACCCGCACGCCGAGCTTGTCGCGGCAGGTGGAGTCATCGCGCTCGCGGCCGATAAACTGCACGCACTCCAAAGCGAAGCTTTGCGCCTGGCGCCGCTGATCGAGCGGGGCACGATCGCGAGGGGCGGGGCGGTTGCGTATTTGCTCGACAAGATGACGGCCTATGACCTTTGCGGGACGCAGCGCGAGCGCGAGACTGTCGAGCATGTCATCGGCGAGGGACTAGCGGGGCGATCGGCGGGGATCGGGTTCGCGCCGGCGGCAGTCAATTGCACCGCGCAATGGCTCGAACCGTGCCCACCGCTCAGGCCGCTGAACCTGGCGGAGTTTCTGAAAATGGAATTGCCGCCGCGGCGCTTGATGTTGGCGCCGTGGCTCAGTGAAAAAGCCATCGCCATGATCTACTCGCCGCGCGGTGTCGGCAAAACGTTGCTCGCGTTGAGCGTCGCCTATGCCGTCGCGAGCGGAAGTCGTTTGCTGGACTGGAGTGCCGCCGCGCCGCGTCGCGTCTTGTTTGTGGACGGCGAGATGCCCGCCGCCGAAATGCAACACCGGCTCGCCGCAATTGTCGCCGGTGTCGAGGCGGAAGCCACGGCGGACAATTTCAGGATGCTAAGCGCGGACGCGAGCGCGGATGGCCTGCCCGATCTTGCGGCCAGCGAAGGCCAACGCGCGCTGGACGCTGCGATAGGCGATGCGGAGTTGATCGTGTTGGACAACATCTCAACTTTGATTCGCGCCGGCAAGGAAAACGAGGCGGAGTCCTGGGCGGCCGTGCAGGACTGGGCGCTTGCGCACCGTCGCGCCGGGCGATCGCTGTTGTTTGCCCACCACGCGGGTAAGGGCGGAGCGCAGAGAGGCACGTCGAAGCGCGAAGACGTGTTGGACACCGTGATCGCGCTCCGCCGTCCGTTGGATTATAGAGCCGATCAAGGCGCGCGCTTTGAGGCGCACTTTGAGAAGGCCCGAGGGTTTCACGGCAAGGATGCGCAGCCCTTTGAGGCGCGATACGAAGTGCGCGAGGGCGCCGCGATTTGGACGCGCACTGCGATCATCGACGCGGAGCTCCACCGCGTTGCTGGCGCCATGCGCGAGGGTATGTCGGTGCGCGAAGCTGGTAAGGCCCTCGAAATGCCAAAGTCGAAGGTGCAGCGCCTAAAGGAGAAGGCGGCGGAGCAAGGGTTACTCGACGCGGTGTCCCAGTGTCCCGCCGACTAGTGGCGTGGGACAGCGGGAAAGTCGAGGGAGCATAAAACGATGGCCGAAACAGTGAGCCTCAAAGCCTTGGCGCGCCAGATACTTGCAAGAGAGCGCGAGCAAGAGAGTATGTCCCAAGAGTGTCCCAGCGGCGCCGGCATACCCTTGGGACACCACGCGCCCTTTGATGCGTTCGCACTTGGCGGGCGCACCGTGGCGGGCACGAATGGCGAGCCGAGTATCGAGCAACCCTGCGCTGCCCGCCGTGGGCGTGTGCAAGTGCTGCCGGACGGGCCGATGCTGCATTTCTGTTGCCGGTGTGGCTGCTTCGCCGCTTTCGGCTATGGCGTGCGCCTGCGGGCCGGACGGCTCGGCCGTTGGTTTTGCGGCGAGCATCGGCCGCGATGAAAACGCGCAAACGGCGCAATATCATGGATGACGCAACAAAACCCGCAAAAGCCACTGCGCGTCGGCGATCGGCGCGCACGCCGATGCGCTGGCCGCGCAGACGGGGACGCAGCGCGCGCGCATCGTGATGGCCGGCCGGCAAAGGGCACAAAACCCGCCCCGACTTGTTGCGCCGTTTGTGGACAGGACGGGCGGCAATTTCCTAAATGCTTGGCAAATTACGGTATTTCTAGCCTTTAAGGCGGACACCCCTTCCGCCATTTACCTCTACAAGTATTTGGAATGGTGCACATTTTTAGCGGTGCGGACTTTGTGCCCTAGCGGCTGCCCTAGCAATTTCACGCGCGTTCCGTTCTTCGCTTGGTACGGACCGTGAATTTATCAGTATCGGAACTGCGACGCTGCTGCGGTCATCTGCTCGCTCGCCGACGACAGACACCAGCATCGCTGCCGCTCGTTCAGGGTCAATGCTTGCCCGCTCCGCCGCCGTGTGCCGATCGCATGTCACTCACCGTGTTGACCGCCGCGCGCCCTATGGAGGTTACGCGCGGATGACACCGGGATGAGGTCGGCGCGGCTGGTCGACCGGCACTACGTAGTTCCGGTTTTACAGGCTATGGAAAATCACCAAATTTCCTTATTTGGGGCGCGCCGATGACTCAAACATCTGTTTGAATTTGAACCGGTCGTTTGATAAAACGCACAACAGACGTTGGCCTCGAGCGTAGCGCCCCCTCGCTCGGGGCCTCCCGTCAAAGGAGGTGTCCCGTGCTGGCGATTGAAGGGTGTACAGGGCCGAGTAGCGACTACATTGCAACGAGACCGGTATGCTGTCCTAGTTGCGGACGATCGATGCACCTAACGCGCTCGAACTCCTAGAAGCGGTCTCCCGGACCTTCAAACCTTTAAGTGCGGTGAATGCTACGTCTGGCTCAGCGAATTTGCCGATGCGCCGGTGTGGCGGGAAACTCGTCTAGTCTCGGTCACTCGCAGTACCGCGCTGTTAGCTGGTCGGTGACGTTCGCTGCGTGGCATGGGACTAATTTCTCGCGTTTTGCCGTCAGCGCACGATTTGCAGCCGAACGGTATTGCCCGCGCGTGCGAGGCTCTACGCGGCGACGTTGCCGTTCCTATCTTGCAGGGCACGCCAGATCGCCGCTTTTAACTTTTGATCTGCACGTAACCGTGTTCGCGCATGCAGCTAACGAAATCGCCGACCACGGCGCTCTTATCCACCTTGCCGCTGGCCGTCCCATCGAGGCTCTGTGTTTCGTCTCTGCAATCCAGAATATCGATGTTCAATACCTCCGAGTCGGTTGGCTGGCCATCTGCGCGAGCCCATGCCGTCGGCAATTTCACCCCTGGCCCGGCGCAAGCGCCGAGCATCAAGATCGAAATGAGTAGGAGCAAACGCATATCGCCCACACTCTGGCGTAGATGTCTCGCCTGAGAGTAGTGGCAAAAATCCTAATACCACGTGTATCGGCTGAACGGAGGATTCGCCACGGTGCGCGCCATCATGCTGGCGCATTCAATCGCCGCGCATGGTTTGGATTGCCGACGCACTGTAACGCTTCCCCTGATGGCGTTGTGTAGCCATAGGCGGCAAGATCGGCGGCGACGTCGCGCAACGAATACGGCCGATGACCATTGCCCCCGCGCAGATGACGCGCCAAGGCGACCATCTGCGGATCGCGTTCGACGGAGCTCTTGCGACCGCCGCATTTGCCGGTCTCGCGCTCGATCCGATCGCGTGCCGCTTTCAGCTTTGCGACCGTCGTCGCCTTGTCGAATTGAGCGATGGCGCCGAGCGCTTGCCGCACAAGGACAACCTATCTTCGTCGTCAGGATCAGAGTGATGCAGCGCGAACCGATGGAAACTGCGGCGCGGTGCGTTGGAATGATGTTGATTTTACAGTCACGTGCAGGCGTGCTGAACTATACGGCGTCAGGTCCAATGCGCGGCCTGAGCACTGATGCGTGAAGGTCCTGACGACGTGTCCTTGCCCGCGAGCACAATGACGCACCGGCTCGCCGGCTGGATTTACGACTTCGGCGGGTCCGCGGTCAGCCCGGCAACGGCTGAGCGCACAAGAGCCATTCTGCTCGACACCATCGCATGCGCGCTTGCCGCCAGTACCGATGAAATGGCTCAGGCCATCGTTGATGCCCTGCCGCGAATGGGCAGCAACGGCGACTGCACGATTATCGGTTCACGCGAGCGCGGTTCGCTCCCGGTGGCATCCTTCTGCAATGGAGCCCTTATTCGTCTGCTCGATCTCAACGACACCTATACCGGCCGGCGGCAAGTCGGCCACCCGAGCGATAATATCGGCTTGGCTTTGGCGGCAGCCGAGATGAAGGACCGCTCGGGCAAAGACCTCGTTCAGGCCGTTCGCCTCGCCTACGAAATCTATGGGCGCCTCCTCGATCTCAGCGATCCAGAAAGCCCGTGGGACCACGTTTCCGTGTCGGGACTGGTCACCGCGGGAGTTGCCGGATGGCTGTTGAGGCTTTCAACAGATCAACTCGCCAATGCGTTGGCTCTCACCGCCATGCACTGCGCAACGCTCGGCGAGGTCCGCGTCGGCAAAATATCCGGCGCCAAGTCGATCGCCAATTCGGCAGTTGTGCATACCGCATCCCTGCTGACGCTGTTGGCTGCCGGGGGCATGACCGGGCCGGAACAAGCCCTCGAAGGACGACGCGGTTATGCCAAGCTTATTCTGCAGGGCGCGGATTTTGCCGACTTCTTCAAGGACGGTGGGGACGACAGGGTCTTGTCGGTCGGGCTTAAGCGATACCCCTGCTTTGCGTTGGCGCAAGGTCCGATTTCGGCGGCCATTGAATTGCGGACGAAATTACCTCGGCCACACGGTATCGAGCGGCTTCGGGTCGTGCTTGCCGATAGCGGTCCGGCGCGGCTGCGCCTGAGCGACGAACATGGGCGGCAGCCGACATCGAGCGAGGCGGCCGATCACAGCATCTATTTCCTGGTGGCGGTGGCCCTGCTCGACGGTCGCTTTGGCCGCGACCAACTGCGCGCTGGGCGTTGGCAGGATCGCGATGTGATCGACCTGATCGATCGCATGGAGGCTACCATCGATCCGGCGCTTGCGCCCAAAACCGGGCTGCCGTGCCGCCTCGAAGCCGTCTTGGCGGATGGCGGCCACTGCAGCGTTGAGAGCAAATGCACGCCGGGGTTCGCTTCCAACCCGCTTTCCTGGGACGAGGTTGTGGCAAAGTTCGCGCACTGTGCCCGGGGTGCGATCGGCGACAAGCCGCAGCGCGATCTCATTGCCTGCGTCGTCGACATCGAGCAGCTACCATCCGTCCGGACGCTGCTCAAGTATCTGACGCCGGACGCGCCAGTGTCGTCTTGATCTGGAGTGGGTGATGGCGATGACGTGCGGCTTATCGGCGAGAACTTTTGCACATTTGTCGCCCCTTGCTCGCGGCTTCGACCCAATGACGCGCACCCGGTGGATCAGTCGTGGCCTTTGCTCGCTGTACACGATCGCAATTCTGCCAGCGACTCGGTGCGGCCCGACATCCGCGGGCGATTAAGCGATTGCGACCAGCAAGATCGCCGTTGCCGCGGACGTCGACCAACACGATTCCCTGGTGCTGCCGCTCAATCGCCGCTCGGCGTCTTGCTCGCAACCTCGGGGGTTGCATTCAATGCAGGCAACCCGCCGCGTTTTCGATCACTTGTTAGAAAGCGCGGAGTGCGCAACATTGCAAGCAGCGGATTTAACGCGATGCCGGGCTCACGGGGATTGAACTCACATGGACAAGCCTTATCGAGCATTCCGGCTCAATAGCTGCACGCTGCTGGCGGCCGTCGCCCTGCTGACGTTCATGCGCCCGGCAGCAGCCGACGATGTCGCGAACTTTTATCGCGGTCGATCGCTCACGCTGTTGATCTCATACACCGTCGGCGGCGGCTATGATCTCTACGCCCGGGTTCTGGCCAAGTATCTCGGCAGGCACATACCCGGCAATCCCACGATCGTGCCGGAAAACATGCCCGGCGCCGGCGGATTGCGCGCCAGCAATTATCTCTACACCGCGGCGCCGAAGGACGGCTCCGTGATCGGCACTTTTTCGCGCAGCATTCCGACTATGCCGCTGGTGACGCCAACCGCCGTGAGCTTCGACGGCAGGAAATTCAGCTGGATCGGCAGCATGTCGAGCGACACCAGCATGTGCCTGACCGGCGCCAAGTCGAAGGTCAAAACCTTTCACGACATGCTGACCATGCCGGTGGTCATGGGCGGCCAGTTTGCGGCCGCCGACTCCGACATTTACGCCCATCTTTACAAGAATATCTTCGGCGCCAAGATCAAGCTCGTCTCCGGCTATCCCGGAACGAACGAGATCGTGCTCGCCATGGAACGCGGCGAGGTCGACGGCATCTGCGGATTGTCATGGGGCACGATCAAGGTCGCCCATCCCGAATGGCTCAAGGAAAAAAGCGTCAATCTTCTGGTACAGGCGGCGCTGAAAAAGAACCCCGAATTGCCCGACGTTCCCTTGGCGCTGGATTTGATCAACGATCCGGAGAAGAAACAGATCCTTTCGCTACATTTCGCACCGCAGGCCATGGGCCGCCCGTTCGCCGCGCCGCCCGGGATCCCGGTGGATCGCAAAGAGGCGCTGATCAAGGCCTTCGATGAGACGCTGAAGGACCCCGATCTCCTCGCCGAAGCCGCCAAGGAAAAAATGGAAATCACCTCGCCAATGACCGGCCATGAGATCGACGCGCTGCTCGGCCAGCTTTATGCGATACCGCCCGATGTGGTCGCCAAGGCCGCCAAGGCGATCGCCGAATAGCCGCGACCGCGAGAGTTGCTTTTACCGGGACGAATACACAAGCTCCGCAGGACATGAACTCCATGCCGAACAAAATGCTGTGGGAGCGCCAGCTTCCGCGCAATACCGGTTTTGCTTTCGACGTGAAAGCCGGCCAATCGGTGCGCATCACCTCGCAGACCATCATCGATTTCGTCTGCTTTACCCGCGAAAATCTATGCGAGCGGTTCGATCAGGCGAGAACCAAGGCCAATCAGCGCAAAGTCTTCATCTCGACCGGAGATCAGCTGATTTCAAAGCTCAACAATACGATGATGACCATTGTCGAAGACACGTTCAAGGACGGCCGCCACGATCTGCAGGAAGGCATGTGCAGCCGCAAGCGGCACGAACTGGCGGCGGCGAAGGGAATTTGGGAAAAAACCTATGGACGTCCGCTCTCCGAGATGCCGCCGCGCGGCTGCACCGAGAACCTCGGCGGCGTGTTGGCGCCTTACGGCATTGCCGTTGAAGACGTGCCGAGCCCATTCAATATATTTCAGCACATGATCATCCACGCCGACACCGGCGAACTCGAGCACTCGCGCATCCGGCCAAAGCCGCCGGGGGCGCAGGTGACGTTGCGCGCCGAAATGGATCTGCTGGCTGCGCTCAGCACCTGCCCCGACATGGCGGTCGGCGGCATTACCGGCGCGACGCTGGCGCTGTTCGACGCCGGATAAGCGGAGCCATGCCGCAACACATCGAATTCGGGCTGGATACGTTCGGCGACATCACCGCCGGGCCCGATGGCGGTTTGCTTTCGCATGCGCAAGGCATTCGCGACGTGATCGAGGAGGCGACGCTTGCCGACGAACTCGGCATTGACGCCTTCGGGGTCGGCGAGCACCACCGGCCGGATTTTGCCATCTCCGCTCCCGAAGTCGTGCTCGCGGCTATTGCCGGACGGACCAAACGGATCGTTCTTGGCACCGCGGTGACAGTGCTCAGCACCGACGACCCGGTGCGCGTGTTCGAGCGTTTCTCCACCCTAAATGCTGCCTCGAACGGACGTGCGGAAATAACGCTTGGACGCGGCTCATTCACCGAATCCTTCCCTCTGTTCGGCTATGAGCTGTCTCAATACGAGGAGTTGTTCGAGGAGAAACTTGATCTGTTCGCGGCGCTGATCCGGCAGGAGGCCGTAACCTGGCGCGGCAACACCCGCCCTGCCCTCACCAACCAGCGCGTCTTCCCTCCGCTCGAACACGGACCGCTGAAGACTGATGCGCTCAAGACCTGGATCGGCGTCGGCGGCAGCCCGGAATCGGTGATCCGCGCCGCCCGCTACGATTTTCCTCTCATGCTGGCCATCATCGGCGGCGATCCGAAGCGCTTTCTCCTTACGTCGATCTCTATCATCGCACCTTTGCCCAGCTCGGCAGACCGGCGCAAGCTGTCGGGCTGCACGCGCACGGCTACGTGGCGGACAGCGACGCGCAGGCGCGCGAGGAGCTGTGGCCGCACTACAAGGCTTCGCGCGACCGCATCGGCGCCGAGCGCGGCTGGCCGCCGGTGACCCGAGCCTCATTCGATCACGAGGCCGATGGCGGCGCGCTCAATGTCGGTGCACCGGAAACCGTCGCGCGCAAGATTGCCGCGACCGCGACGGCGCTCGGCATCGCACGCTTCGATATGAAATACAGCCAGGGCACGCTGCCGCACGACAAACTCATGCGCAGCATCGCGCTCTATGGTCGCAAGGTGATCCCGCTGGTGCGCGACATGCTCGGCTAAGGAACGGCCGCATCACGCCTGGCATGCCGGTCCTATTCTTCGAGCAGGGAATTCGGCAGCTTGAAGCGCTGATGCTCGTTCGGGCGAGGATCGAACAGTTTCGGGCTGCCCGAACCGCCGCATTTCATTTTGGCCGCATAGTGTTCGGAGAGCCGGGACCCCGCGTAAAGTTCGCGCGCATGCGCGAACACATGTCGGCGGCCGGCTTTGTTCACGTGCAGGCGAACCATTTGCCCGCAGATGGGACATTGCGTCACCAGCGGATGAAGCCGCTTCCCTCCGAGCAGCTTGACGAGTTCGAGAACCCATACGGATAAGTGCCGCATATCCGTTCCCCCGCGCAATTCGGCGCGAGCCCAGCATACCTCTGTGTTTAAAAGTTGATACGGCGCTGCGTCACTCGGGCTCAGGTCCCCACCAACCCCAATTGCGGGCTCGACGGCTCGGCGTGCGTCCGTTTGGCGATGCGGCCGGCGAGCCGCGACAGCCGTCCGGCCTCGACGGCTGCGCACATGCTTTTGGCCATCAGCACCGGATCGCGCGCCTTCGACACCGCGGTGTTGACCAGCACGGCGGCGCAGCCGAGCTCCATGGCGAGCGTGGCGTCCGAGGCTGTGCCGATGCCGGCATCGAGCACCACCGGCACCGGCGAGCGCGCGCAAACGAGCTCGATCAGGTGCGGGTTGGATATGCCGAGCCCCGAGCCGATCGGCGAGCCGAGCGGCATCACCGCAGCGGCGCCGGCGTCGGCGAGCTTGCGGCAGGTCACCGGATCTTCGGTGCAATAGGGCAGCACGATAAATCCCTTCGCCACCAGCATTTGCGTGGCGCGAACGAGTTCTTCCACATCCGGATAGAGCAGTTCGCGGTCGCCGACGACTTCGAGCTTGATCCAATTGGTGTCGAGCGCCTCGCGGGCCAACTCGGCGGTCAGCACGGCATCCTTGGCGGTCTGGCAGCCCGCTGTGTTGGGCAGAAATTTGACCCGCCCGGCCAACAGCTCGACCAAGCTCTCGTCGTCGCCGGCGAGGCTGATGCGGCGGATCGAGGCGGTGACCATCTCGCTGCCGCTCGCGGCAATAGAATCGAGCATGATTTTGCGATTGGGGTAGCCGGCGCTGCCGAGAAACAGCCGCGAGCCGAATTGATGGCCGGCAATGACGAGCGGATCGGACATCTGCTTGCTCCCAGGGAGTGCGCGATTAGCCGCCTTGGCGGGCGCGCACGATCTCGACGCTGTCGCCGGGTTTGAGCGGCGTGTCGTGCCATGCCGCGCGGGGCACGACGGCGCCGTTAAGCGCCACCGCAATGCCGCGCTGGCCGGTATCGACCGCTTTCTCCGCCAACAGAACCTCAATCGTGGCGGCGATGAGCGGCTCGCTCTCGCCGTTGACGCGGATTTGCGCCTCACTCATCGCAACGCCTCCTTCACTCGGCGGCCCGCGCCGGCAAGAACCGTTCGAGGCCGAACGGGCGGATCGCCGCCTCGACGACGTCATCGAGGATCAAGCGCGCCATGGCGTCCGCCGTTACCGGCGCGAGCAGGATGCCGTTGCGGTGGTGGCCGGTGGCATAAAACAGGCCTTCGAGCGGTCCGCGGCCGAGGATTGGCGCATCGTCGCGGCTGCCCGGCCGATGGCCTACCCAGATCTCCGCGATCGGCAGTTCCTCGACCGCCGGCACCGCGCGCCAGGCGGCTTCAAGCAGCGTCAGCATACCGCCGGCGGTGACGGTGTCGTCAAAGCCCTTCTCCTCGACGGTACCGCCGACGATCAGCCGGCCGTCGCGGCGCGGCACCAGATACGCGCCCGGCGCCCACAGCACGTGATTGAGGAGCGGCGCGGCGGCATCCATCTGCAGCGCCAGCATCTGGCCTTTGACCGGCCGCACCGGCGGGCGGCGATCCGGCGGCAACCCGCCAATGCCGCGTGACCACGCGCCGGCGGCGAGCACGACGATGTCGGCGGAGACGGTCGTGCCGTCGTCGAACATGACTCCCTTCGCCCGGCCGCCCTGCACCAGAATTTCCTTCACCGGCCGGTGCTCATGAATTGTCGCTCCGGCCGCTTCGGCGGCGATGCGCAGCGCCTGCGCGAGCTTGCGGTTGTCGACCTGATGATCCTGCGGCGAAAACAACGCGCCGGCGATTTTTCCGGCCAGATGCGGCTCGCGCGCCCGTGTGGCCGCAGCCGACAGCCATTCCAGCGGCAGATCGAGTCTTCGCTGGAACTCCAGGCGATGGCCGATCTCCGCCTGATCATCGGCGGTGAGCGCGAGCACGAGCGTGCCCTCGCGGCGCAATTCCACGTCGATACCGCTGACGCGCAACAGTTCGTCGGCAAAGCCGGGCCAGCGCGCCTGGCTCTCGCGGCCGAGCGCGACCAGCTCCTCTTCGCCGGGCTCGGCCTCGCAGCAGGCTGCCAGCATACCGGCCGCGGCATGGCTCGCACCCGCATCCCGCCGCGCCACGGTCGAATATCTCCACCGCCGCGCGGCCGGCGAGCCGCCAGGCAATGCCCAGCCCAACCACACCAGCGCCGATAATGGCGACGCGCGGCCGTTTGGCGGTGTGCGTAATCGAGGGGATCGTTTCGCTCAACGCGGCTCCCTTCGCTGGAATGACCCAGACAGAAGTGCCCTACGCAAGTAATATCAAGGACTTGCGTTGTCAAAGCGCCATATCGGCACGCATTGAATGCAAAGGACTATTTCGCGCACTGTCAAATGGGCTGTCGCCGCTCGCCGCCATCGTGCCGCGCCAATGAAAGAGGTCGCCAACTGAGGAGCCTAGCTTTTGGCGGCTGGTTCTCGCTGTGGCGTCCCGATAGAGAACGTCATTCGGCCAGACAATACGGCAGCAGCAAAAACGAGCCAACCTGCGCCAGCCAGGACATTTCCAATTGCCTCTAACCATTCGGGCATCACACGCTCTCCCTCTAATTGATTAGGTCATCACCTTTGTCTTCGTTCGTCGCTGAATGGTTCAAAAGGGACCACCCTTCGTTCTCAAAAGGGACCAGGAGATATGGAAAGGGGCCAGTACCCGACGGCCGAAAAGGAACGATCAGGCAACGTCCCACTGTCAAATCGGGGAAGATTTGACGCAATGGGTGTTTTACGGCCCTTCGGCAAACTCCAGATCGCGCCGACGGTGCCGCAGAAGCGCGCGCAAACGAGCCCGATCGCCAGTATCACGCCGGCGCCGATGAGCGGCGGCACGCTCACGCCGAAATGACCGAAGGCGTAGCCGTAATAGACCGGCCCGATCGCCTGGCCGGTGAAGAACGCGCTCGAATGCATCGACAACGCGGCGCCGCGCGCCGTCTGCGACAGATCGGTCACGTGCACCTGGATGCAGTTGTGCAGCATGTAGAAGCCGAGCCCGAACAGTACGAACACGGCGGCCTGGATGTACCAGGGCATATTCAGCGAAATCAGGATGAAGGCGACGCACGCTCCGGCGGCCCCTGCCAGCATCAATTGACGCTCGGTCACGCGTACGACCAGGACCGGCAGTGACAGCGACAGCAGAATGCCGCCCAAACCGAAGCCGGCGATGACGAGGCCCGCATAGGACGAGTGCGTCTGACCGCTCGCCAGGAGCAGCAGGGCGACATAGGGAAACATGCCGTGGATGACGATGCCCTCGAAGAACACTGCGCTGAAGCAAATCTTGGCGCGGGGATCGGCAAACACGCTTTGGAAGCCGGCAGCGGCGGCGGCGAGGTTGAAAGGTTTTGCCTTGCCGACGTTCATCCCGCGGAAGGCGAAAAATGCGATCACCGCCACGACGAGCCCGAAGCCGCCGATCGAGAAGAACACGCCGCGCCAGCCGAGCAGATCGCCGATCACGCCGGAGATCACCGCGCCGATGAGGTTGCCGGTAAGCCCGACCGCCAGCAGCCGGCCGATCGCGACCTGCCGCGCGTGGACCGGCACGAGGTCGCCGACGATCGCCACGCCAACCGGGAAAATGCCGCCCGCGCAGACGCCGGCGATGATGCGCAGAGTGACGAGAAGCGGAAAGCTGCTGGCGAAGGCGGCGATGACTGTCGTCGTCACCACCACCGCCAAGCTCACGTTCATTAGGCGCGTTTTGCCGAAAAAATCGCCGATGGTGCCGAGTGCGGGCTGCGTGAAGGCGTAAGGAAATGTAAACGCGGTTGACAACAGCGCCGCCGTCTTCACGTCGATGCCGAGATCGGCGGCGATCTTGGGCACGACGGGATCGACGGCGCGCGAGAACAGCGTCGAGGCAAAGACGACCAGGCTGACGATTTTGAGAACGGGCGGGATGGCGAGGCTCTTAGCGTTTCGTAGGAAAAGGCTATGGGCTGGGTCACGGGCGTAAGCGCTGCGGCAAGTTGCTGCTTTTTGCGAAAATTTCAAACCGCGTGTGTGCGACAGCGGCAGCGCGGTTGCAGTCGAGATCGCCGCCGCTTGCATCCACGTCCTCGCCGACGGCCGATATTTCAATGCTTATCGAAATAATTCTTGACGCCGGAACATTATTTCAATAGCCATTGAAATATGGAAAAGCGCGATGCCGTGGCGGCTTTGGCCGCCCTTGCCCAAGACAATCGCCTGGATGTTTTCCGTCTGCTTGTGGAGGCCGGACCCGGAGGCCTGCCCGCTGGCAGCGTCGCCGGCGCGCTTAAACTTGCCCCCAACACGCTGACCTTTCACTTCGACCGCTTGCGCGATGCCGGGCTGGTGACGGTGCGCCGCGACGGCCGTTCGATGATCTACGCCGCGCGCTTCGACACGATGAATGCGCTGCTCGGCTATCTCACCGAAAACTGCTGCCAGGGGGGCGCGGAGCAATGCGCAGCTCCACAATGCGAGATCGCGGAAATTCCGAGTCTCGCAAGAAAGAGCGAGTCGATGCGCCTCCATGAGTTCGACAGTTGCCGGCGCCCGCAGCCTAAGGAGACTTCGCCATGAAACGCATGCATGTGCACGTCGCCGTCGACGATCTGCAACATTCGATCGGCTTCTATTCGGCGCTGTTCGCAGCGCATCCCGTCCGTCGTCAAGGCGGACTACGCGAAATGGATGCTCGACGATCCGCGAGTCAATTTCGCCATCTCGACCCGCGGCCGGCAGCCCGGCCTCGATCATCTCGGCATCCAGGTCGAGGACAAGACCGAGTTGAATGAAGTTTATGCGCGGCTGCGCAAAGCCGGCGGCACCATCGTCGAGCAGGGGCAAACGAACTGCTGCTACGCCCAATCGGAAAAATCCTGGATCGACGACCCGGCCGGCATTGCGTGGGAGACGTTCCTCACGAGCGGCGAGAGCACCGATTATGGCGACGGCAGCGGCGAACGCGTTGCGCGCGTCGCCCATGAAAAATCGTGCTGCGCGCCGCAGGCGGCGCCGGCGGCATGCGGGTGTCCCTCGGCGTGAGGCGCCCCATGGCCGATCATCCCTACAACGTTCTGTTTCTCTGCACCGGCAACTCGGCGCGCTCGATCATGGCGGAGGCGATCCTGAACAAGCTCGGGGCGGGAAAATTCCGCGCCTTCAGCGCCGGCAGCCATCCCAAGGGCCACGTGCATCCCGAAACTCTTCGGCTTGCTGCAAGCGCTCGGCTACGACACGTCCGGCTTTCGTTCAAAGTCATGGAGCGAGTTTGCCGATCCCGGCGCGCCATTGCTCGATTTCGTGTTTACGGTCTGCGACAACGCAGCGGGTGAAACCTGCCCGGTATGGCCCGGACAGCCGATGACGGCGCATTGGGGCGTTCCCGATCCTGCGGAGGCAAGGGCAACCCGGCCGAAATCGCACTCGCCTTCAAGGATGCCTATCGCATGCTCCATCAGCGCATCGGCATTTTTGCGTCGCTGCCGCTGCGCTCGCTCGACCAGCTGAGCCTGCAGAAGAAGCTCAGGGAAATCGGCCGGATGCACGACGCGACGGCGAAGGCGGCCGATCCGACGTGATGCCGCCGCTTGCGCAGCGCATCGTTGCCGAAGGCATTGGGGACGGCCTTTCTGCTCGCCGCCGTCGTCGGCTCCGGCATCATGGCGCAAAGCTCTCCGGCGGGAACGCCGCGCTGGCGCTTCTTTGCAACACGCTGCCGACCGGCGCGATCCTACCGTGCTGATCCTGATGCTTCGGTCCGGTTTCCGGCGCGCATTTCAATCCGGCCGTGAGCATCGCGTTTGCGTTGCGCGGCGAGTTGCCGGGCAAGACGCGTGCTGCCTACATCGCCGCGCAAATCGCTCGGCGGCATGGTCGGGGTGTGGGCCGCGCATCTGATGTTCGAACTGCCGGTCTGGCAGGTCTCGCGCACGTGCGCGACCGGGCCCGGGCAATGGTTCGCCGAAGCCGTCGCGACATTCGGCCTGCTGCTGACGATCTTCGGCTGCGTGCGCGCAACGCCCGAGCGCGGTGCCTTACGCCGTCGGGCTTTACATCACCTCGGCCTATTGGTTCACCGCCTCCACGTCGTTCGCCAATCCGGCTGTGACGATCGCCCGCTCCCTGTCCGACACCTTCGCCGGCATCGCGCCGGGGGGCGTGGCGGCGTTCATTGCAGCCCAAACGCTGGCATGCTCGCAGGGGTCGCGCTCGCGCCGATGGCTTTGGCGCGCAAGCGCTATAGCTGTTTGCGCATGTCCCTTTCGCAAAACCGGCTTCCACTTTTGCGCGACGTGCACTAGCCGCTTTTGGCCAGCCCGTCGAACTGCATCAGCCGCTCAAGTAGCGGCTCCATCTCCTTGAGAGGCATCATATTTGGTCCATCGGAGGGTGCCCTGTCGGGATCCTGGTGGGTTTCGATAAAGACGCCAGCGACCCCGACCGCCGCCGCCGCCCTTGCCAGCACCGGGACGAACTGCCGCTCCCCGCCAGATGAGGCGCCCTGCCCGCCGGGCTGCTGCACGGAATGGGTCGCGTCGAAAATCATCGGCGCGCCGGTTCGGGCCAGCACCGGCAGCGCGCGCATGTCCGACACCAGCGTGTTGTAGCCGAACGACACTCCGCGTTCCGTCACGAGCACGTTGCCGTTGCCAGCGCCGGTAATTTTTTCCACGACGTTGGTCATGTCCCACGGCGCCAGAAACTGGCCCTTCTTGACGTTGACCGCGCGGCCGGTCTTCGCGGCGGCGACCAGCAGATCGGTCTGCCGGCAAAGGAATGCGGGGATCTGCAAAATATCGACGGCTTCTGCAACGGCCGCGCACTGGTCCGGCTCATGAACGTCGGTAACCACCGCCACGCCAAGTTTTTCCCGCAGCTCCGCGAACACCGCGAGCGCCTTTTTGAGACCGACGCCACGGGCACTTTTGGCGCTGGTGCGGTTCGCCTTGTCGAACGAGGTTTTGTAGACGAAGCCGATGCCCTGACGAGCCGCGATTTCCTTGAGCGCGGACGCCATTTCGAACGCGTGCTCGCGGCTCTCCAGCACGCAGGGCCCGGCGATGAGAGCCAGCGGCAGCGCATTGCCGAACCGGACCTTGCCGACCGTCACTATGGCATTCGGCGTAGCGTTCATCGGCGGACCATGGAGACGGCCAGGTGGTGGGGTCATGCACCGTTCGGCGGCTGCGGAGCGCCGTCGCGGTCGACCGTCCGAAATTCCCGGCGGGGCTACTTCACCGCGGAAAACGCAGTCGGCCGTAGAAACGAGCTTTCGATTTGGCGATGATCGGACCGTCGCTTTTCGCTTTCATCGCGCGCCTTGATCCATGCCGGGTCGGCCAGGAATGTCTCCCACTTCTGCTCGCGTTCGGCGAGCGATTCCCATGCCAGCAGATAATGCAGGTCGTTGTTGCCGTCTCCGACCATCACCGTCCAGAAACCGGCCTGCCTGATGCCGTGCTGTCCCAAAGTTTGAGGGTGTGTTCGCTAACCGCTTGAGCAGCGGCGGCAACCGGCCGGGCAGGCCTGTAGATGCGCAGTTCGTAGATCATGTGGTCTCCCTCCCGATGTTTCTGACTGGAGTCGTATCGGCGAAGCGCCGAATCCGGGATGACGGGATGATCTACACCAGCCGGCTCTGCTCCACCGCCGCGCCGATGAACGACGAGAACAGCGGGTGCGGCGCGAACGGGCGCGATTTCAGTTCGGGATGGAACTGCACGCCGATGAACCAGGGATGATTGTCGTATTCGATGATTTCCGGCAACACGCCGTCGGGCGACATGCCGGAAAAATTCATGCCGTGCTGCGCGAGACGGTCCTTGTAGGCGGTGTTGACCTCGTAGCGATGGCGATGGCGCTCGGAGATTTCGGTCGCGTGGTAGATGTCGCCGACCCGGCGAGCCGCGCGACAGCACCGCCGGATAGGCGCCGAGCCGCATGGTGCCGCCGAGGTCGCCGCCGAGCGCCGCGCTTTTGCAGCTCGTTGCCCTTCATCCATTCGGTCATCAGGCCGACGATCGGCTCGCGCGTGGCGCCGAATTCGGTCGAGTTTGCTTCCTCGATGCCGCACAGGTTCCGCGCCGCCTCGATCACCGCCATCTGCATGCCAAAGCAGATGCCGAAATACGGCACCTGGCGTTCGCGCGCGAACTGCGCTGCCCGGATCTTTCCTTCGGCGCCGCGCTGGCCGAAGCCGCCGGGCACCAGAATGCCGTCGACGTGTTCGAGGAACGGCGCCGGGTCCTCGTTCTCGAACACCTCGCTCTCGATCCAGTCGAGATTGACCTTGACCTTGTTGGCGATGCCGCCGTGCGACAGCGCCTCGATCAGCGATTTGTAGGCGTCCTTCATGCCGGTGTACTTGCCGACGATGGCGATGGTTACGTCGCCTTCCGGATTGCGGACGCGCTCGTTGATCAGATGCCAGGTCAGCGAGATCGGGCGCGGGCGGATTTTCGATGCCGAAAGCGGCGAGGACTTCGCTGTCGAGTCCGGCGTCGTGATAGGCCTCGGGCACGGCGTAGATATTGTCGACGTCGAGCGCCTCGATCACCGCGCTTTCGCGCACATTGCAGAACAGCGCGAGTTTCCGGCGTTCGCTTTCCGGGATTGGCCGGTCGGTGCGGCAGAGCAGAATGTCGGGCTGGATGCCGATGGCGCGTAATTCGCGCACCGAGTGCTGGGTCGGCTTGGTTTTCAGTTCCCCCGCGCTCGGGATGAACGGCATCAGGGTCAGGTGGATGTAGATGGCGTGATGGCGCGGCAGATCGTTGCCGAGCTGCCGGATCGCTTCGAAATACGGCAAGCCCTCGATGTCGCCGACGGTGCCGCCGATCTCGCACAGCACGAAGTCGAAATCGTCGTTGCCGTCGCGGATGAAATCCTTGATCGCGTTGGTGACGTGGGGATGACCTGGATGGTGGCGCCGAGATAATCGCCGCGGCGTTCCTTGGTCAGAATGTCCTGATAGATGCGGCCGGTGGTGATGTTGTCGTGCGTGTCGCCGGGCGGCCGGTGAAGCGCTCGTAATGGCCGAGATCGAGGTCGGTCTCGGCGCCGTCGTCGGTGACGAACACCTCGCCGTGCTGGTACGGCGACATCGTGCCGGGATCGACATTGAGGTAGGGGTCGAGCTTGCGCAGCCGCACCTTGTAGCCGCGCGCCTGCAGCAGCGCGCCGAGCGCCGCGGACGCGAGACCTTTGCCAAGGGAGGAAACCACGCCGCCGGTGATGAAGATGTACCGCGCCATGGGACTTAACCTTTAGCGCCGGCCAGCCGATTCGACGAGCGATTTTCCGGAATGTCTGCCGCGCATCCTGGGCGGCGCCTGTCTATGCGGAAATACCTATTAAACCCATGGCGTTCGTTCCAACGGCTCACTCCTGCCTCGCACCTCAGCCAGGATGGCGCGGGCGACAAGCTGCGGATGGCTGCCAAGACAGCTCCGTTCCGCTCAGTGCGACTGCGGCACCTGCGGACCGCTCGGTGGCGGGGCCGGGTTGGGCGTGGGGGGCGTATTTGCGGGCGGGTCTTGCCGCCGCCACCGCCAAGCTGATTGAGCAAGCCGTTGCTGCCTGAATTCAACGGGCGACCGGCGGAGGAGCGCCGGGCGCAGGCGGTTGCTGGGAGGACGT
>CAWFDQ010000008.1:0-344523 GCA_963814625.1 uncultured Alphaproteobacteria bacterium | reverse complement strand
TGTTATGTTGATCTGCTGGACTCGTCGTATTGCTGTTGCCGCCATAGAAGTTGCTAGCGTGGTCGAACAGGTGCATCGAGCCGCCGCGCCCGCCGCTCAGCCTTCCCGCTTGCCGTACATCTCGGCCATCACCGCGGCCATCGGCGCGCCGCGCACCAGGGCGTGACCGTGCTCGCGATAGGTGGCGACGATCCGGTCGCGCGCCTCCAGCACCGGGATCACGCCCACGCACACCGCTTCCTCGCCGTCGTAGAGGTGCATGAAGCCGCGGATCTTTTCCTGGGTGTAGAGTTCGGCGCACTTGGCTTCGAACTCGCGGATGCGGATCATCTGCCTCAGCAGCTCAAGCACGTGGTCGCGCGACAGGCGCGGCTTCAGGGCGGCGTCGGTCATCGCTCCTCGCTCTCCAGGGTCGAAAGATCGCCCTCCGGCAGCCCGAGTTCGCGCGCCTTCAGGAGGCGGCGCATGATCTTGCCGCTGCGGGTCTTGGGCAGGTTCTCACGGAAGGCGATGTCCTTCGGCGCGACGGCGGGGCCCAGGCGCTTGCGCGCATGGCCGAGCAGCTCCCGGCGCATCGCCTCGCCGCCTCGAAGCCCAAGCTCGCTTCCGTCCGTGAACTCAAAATCAAAAAGTCATAATCACCGTGCAGCGGTACTAGGAGCGAACAGATGATTATGCCACCCGAACGCGCTACGCATTCGATCTTGTTTCTTACTGGTCAGGTTCACGCTTTAATGATTTTTGCCCAAGTAGTGGCACGATCATTCCCCGAATTGCTAGGCGAATTTGAAGGAGTTTCACAGCATGGACTAGCCAGTCTTGAACAATTGCCAAACGCAGGCGATGTAGTGATCGACGGCTATCAATTTGCCGTTGGTGCCATTCGCAAAGCGGCATCAGCTGCGGGGGAAAATCAACCGTAAAATTGCGATCATTGTTCAAGTGACAACCCGCCTCTGGGACCCTTTTCTATTTTGAGAGCTGGCACTCCTGTTGACAATTATGAGATTATTCCACAAAGGACAGGCTGTGGTGGAGTGATGCCATGTACGCGATTAGTACCGCGATCTTAATTATCGGCGCGATTATTTCTTATTTCCAATGGCCCTGTTCATGCAATGGAAGTTAGATTGGCTCACCAGACCGCGCCCGTAGTTTCTGTTTTTTCTTCGATTGCGCTAGCACGCCCTTTGGCGTGATACTCTTTAGGGGCGTGGGCTTTGTGTTCAGTCCGGCTTTGACTGCGGCGAGGAAGCGGCGTTGAGCCTCTTCGTCGCTGTATTGTTCGTTGTCGCGTTGTGGGTGGCGTGCCATGGCGAAGCGTTCCTCTATTTGGGATTTTGCCTTATCACATTTTCGGCCCCTGATTACAGCCCAAGGCGAGGTTGGCTACGCCTATAATCTCCTTCAAGAGACATTTTTTAACCTGTTCATCGTGGTGATGGGTCTCGAACGGCCGTTAGTTCCACCCGCCGATCAACCAGAATATTATCCCTATGCGTTGGCGATGTGGCATATTTTCCAGAATGATAAATTGCAGCGGCAATTAGCCATGACGGCGCTTGAAAAATTGCCAACCGAGCTAGACATCAAAGGCGGAATCAAACGGCTACAGTGGGCGCATACGCAAGCTGACAAACTTGCCGAATATCGCAATCTGATAGTTCATACGCCGATGAGATTTCGATATGTCATGGAGCGCGACAAACCCTATAGCCAAATTCCAGCGATCGGCGGGTTTAGCACTAGGCCCATAAATTTACGGCGGTTGAACGCAATCAAAAGCGTGCAGTTTTGGAAAACGCTGAGAAACGATTTTCTCAACCTCAATGATTATGTCGAGTTCGTGACGCGGCAGATCGCTTGGCGGGAATATGAGCGTCAGACCGGACGCCGAATCGTCGGCGCGCATCGTTCATGGCCTCATAGACCGAGACTGCCATCCGTTCGTCGAATAAGTTCGATAGAGAGTATGGCGAAAAATACTCCCATCTCGGCTCCAAAGCGGCGCAAGCGGCGGCGGCCATTCGACGGGCCGTCGCCAAACCAATCCTAGGATTTCTTTCCGACCTTCGCTTCGTGTCCATGGCGCGCCAGAAATGCCCATGACAGCGGGGCTTTTCAAGGCAACGCTACCCCTGGCGGCTTGGGGAGTCAAGTCCATAATTGGGAATTTCATCCTCTAGGCCGCAAGCCATCGCGACGCGGACGTCGTTCGCTTCTTTGGACGTCGGCGGAATCACAAAAAGAGCGCCGCCCCCCAGGACGAGGAGGCGGCGCCCGTTCCTGAACGTTTCTTATAGTTCTACTGGAACAGCTTCATCGAGTTGACGAGTGTCTGAATCACGCCGAGCGTGAGTGGAATGCCGACGAAGCCCCACGCCAGCACGAGTTGCAACACGGCGGTGCCTTCCTGTTGATTTGAGTTTGCCATGACTGTTCTCCTCTATGCGCCGGCCGGGCTGGCGACCACGGCCGCGGCGTCCGCCGCCGCATCGTGGTCGGGCTTCATGTGGAAGCGGTTATGCACCGCCTTGACGAGCAGATTGCAGATGAAGCCGATCACCAGCAGTCCCGCCATGATGTACATGGTGACGTTGTAGGCCTCGGCCTTCGGCACGCCGTGGTGACGTTGTACTCGCGGATGTAGTTCACCAGCACCGGACCGAAAATGCCGGCCATCGACCACGCGGTGAGCAGCAAGCCGTGGATGGCGCCGACATAGCGCGTGCCGAACATGTCCCTCAGATAGGCCGGCACGGTGGCGAAGCCGCCGCCGTACATGCTGATGATCACCAGGAAGCAGCAGACGAACCCGACGACGCTGCCGATCGAGCCAGTATAGGGCACGGTGCAGTACAGAATGAAGCCCAGCACCATGAACACGAAGTAGGTGTTCTTGCGGCCGATATAGTCGGACATCGACGCCCAGAAGAACCGGCCGCCCATGTTGAACAGGCTCATCAGCCCGACGAAGCCCGCGGCCGCGACCGGCGTGATGTGGCCGGGGAACATTTCCTGGCTCATGGCGGAGGCCTGGCCGAGCACGCCGATGCCGGCGGTGACGTTGAGGCAAAGCACCCACCAGATCAGCCAGAACTGCGGCGTCTTCAGCGCGTCATAGACGTAGACGTCGCTCGTGGTGATCAGCTTCGTCGCATGCACCGGCGGCGTGTAGCCTGCCGGCTTCCAGCCCGGCGCCGGCACGCGCACGATGACCGCGCCGACCATCATGAAGACGAAGTAGATCACGCCCATGACGATGAACGTCTCGGCGACGCCGACGTGGGTCGGCGTGTTGAAGTTGCTCATCAGCCACACCGATAGCGGCGCAGGCGATGAAGGCGCCGCCGCCGAAGCCCATGATGGCCATGCCGGTCGCCATGCCGGGCCGGTCGGGAAACCATTTGATCAGCGTCGAGACCGGCGAGATGTAGCCGATGCCGAGGCCGCAGCCGCCGATCACGCCGTAGCCGAGATAGACGACCCAAAGATTGTGGATATAGACGCCGAACGCCGAGATGAAGAAGCCGCCGGCCCAGCACAGTGCGGCGGTGAACATGGCGCGGCGCGGACCGCCTTCCTCGACCCAGCGGCCGAACACGGCCGACGAGACGCCGAGAAAGAAAATCGCGAGCGAGAAGATCCAGCCCAGCTCGGTGAGCTTCCAGTCGCCCGGCGCCGATTGCGTGATGCCGATCAGCTTGGTCATCGGCAGATTGAACACGCTGAATGCATAGGCCTGGCCGATGCACAGATGCACGCACAGCGCTGCCGGCGGCACCATCCAGCGGCTGAAGCCGGGTCCGGCAATCGTGTTGCTTCGATCGAGAAAGCTCATCGCGCGATCCTCCCCTGGCTCGTCGACTTGGTTTTTGTTGTCTGCAGACTGCGGACATGTGCCTTTAAGCCCCAAGCGCGACGCGTTCAGAGTCCGTAGCAATGCACAGTGCGGACGCGCGATATGATTGAATCAATAAGCGTTCCCCTATCGCCTGATAGGAATTCAAATTGCGCGAAAGCGTTCGCAGTCGACCGGACTTCTGTTCAGTCGGCCAAAAGCTGCGCGGCGCGCCTGCCTTCGGCAACCAGCGCCGCCGTCAACGGCTTCATCGGCTGCCGGGCCGGCACCACCAGGCCGATCGTGTGGCTTGCTTCCGGCTCCACGATCGGGATCGCGCGCAACACGTCGGTGAGGCCGAGTGTCGCAGCAAGCCGCGCCGGCATGACGCTCGCCCAGCGTCCGGTGCGGACATGGGAGTACAGCACGATCATCGAGTTTGATTCGAGACTTGGCCGTGGATCGCCGCCGGCGTCGCGCAACAGGCCTTCGATGATGCGGCGCGACTGCGTGTTGGGCGTCAGCAGGCAGAGCGGAACCTGCGCCACTTCCGCCCACGTCACCTTGTCGCGGTCGCCGAGCGGCGCGTCGGCGGAGGTGAGCAGGCAATAGCGCTCGCGATAGAGCGGTATGCCGGTGACGCGGCCGAGCGGCTCGTTGTCGAGATAGGTTACGCCGGCGTCGATTTCGAGATTTTCCAAAAGCTGCAAATATCGTCCTCGGCGCTGTGAGATAAAACCGTGAACTGAACGTCGGGATGCCGCTCGCGATAGAGCGTGGTCAGCGTCTCGATCATGGCCAGCGCCGTCGGGATTGCGGCGATGCGCAGCCGCCCGGTCAGGCCGTGCTTGAGCGCATGCACCTCTTCGCGCATGGCGCGGCTGTCGCCGACGATGCGGCGCGCCCAGTCGAGCACCCGCTCGCCCTCGGGCGTGAAATCCTGGAAACGCGAGCCGCGATTGACCAGGAGCACGCCGAAACTCTCCTCGAGCTGCTTGATGCCGGCCGACAGCGTCGGCTGGGTCACGCCGCAGGTTTCGGCCGCCCGGCCGAATGTCGTTCGCGCGCCAGCGCCAGCAGGAATTCGAGCTTATCGATCACATTCGCCCCGTCGCCGTGTTCCATGCGATTTGGTTGGAAATTTCCCGCCTAAATGCCTATCTTGGCACTCGTCGAACGATCGACAATTCCAAAGGATAATCAATTTATCAATAGAAATTCTCTATTAACATGATGGGAAACGGGTTGCTCTGGAGTCCGCGGTGACCGTCGCGTTTCGAGAGAGAAATGAACCTGACTGAGCCGCCAGCCGACATCACGCCCCCAAGACGCGGGGGCAAACCGGCCGGCGCCGGCCGCCGCGCACGCCGAAGGGCCGCCAGGTCGATCCGCAAGCGCTCGAAGAGGTCCGCGCGCTGCTTGGCGAGCGCGAGCGCCGCCGCGATCTGCTGATCGAGCATCTGCATCTGATCCAGGACCACTACGGCCATCTTTCGGCCGCGCATCTTGCCGCGCTGGCGCAGGAGATGAAGCTTGCGCTCACCGAAGTCTACGAGGTCGCGACCTTCTACGCCCATTTCGACGTGGTGAAGGAAGGCGAGACGCCGCCGCCGCCGGTCACCGTGCGGGTCTGCGATTCGCTGTCCTGCGCGCTTGCCGGCGCCGAGCGGCTGCTTGCCGGATTGCCGAAGAAGCTCGGCGCCAACGTGCGCGTGGTGCGCGCGCCGTGCATGGGCGCCTGCGATCGCGCGCCGGTCTGCGCCGTCGGCCATGTGCAGGTGCATGCAGGCCGATGCGGCGAAAGTCGCCGCGGCCGCGGCGAAGCCCGCGCATGCGCACGCCTATCCCACGCCGGCTGCGTTCGACGCCTATGTGAAGAGCGGCGGCTATGAATTGCTCAAGGCCTGCATCGGCGGCAAGCGCGACGCGCGACGACATCATCAAGCTCGTCAGCGATGCCGGCCTGCGCGGCCTCGGCGGCGCCGGCTTTCCGACCGGGCGCAAATGGTCGCTGGTGCGCGCCGAGCCGGCGCCGCGGCTGTTCGCGGTCAATTGCGACGAAGGCGAGCCCGGGCACGTTCAAGGACCGCTATTATCTCGAACGCGATCCGCACCGCTTCATCGAAGGCATGCTGATCGCGGCATGGATCGTCGAGGCCGCCGACACTTATCTCTATGTCCGCGACGAATATCCCGAAGTGATCCTGCTTCTCCTCGAGGAGATCGCCAAGGTCGAGGAGGCGGGCCTGTCGACGCACACCAAGATTCATCTGCGCCGCGGCGCCGGCGCCTACATCTGCGGCGAAGAATCGGCGATGATCGAATCGATCGAGGGCAAGCGCGGCCTGCCGCGCCATCGCCCGCCCTATGTGGCGCAGGTCGGCCTGTTCGGCCGCCCGACGCTCGAACAGAACGTCGAGACGCTGTTCTGGGTGCGCGACATCGTCGAGAAAGGCGCCGAGTGGTTCACCTCGCAGGGCCGCCACGAGCGCAAAGGCTTCCGCAGCTTCTCGGTGTCCGGCCGCGTCAAGAATCCGGGCGTCAAACTCGCGCCCGCCGGCGTCACCGCGCGCGAACTGATCGACGAGTTCTGCGGCGGCATGGCCGACGGCCACACGCTTCAAGGGCTATCTGCCGGGCGGCGCCTCGGGCGGCATCCTGCCGGCGTCGATGGCCGACATCCCGCTCGACTTCGGCACGCTGGAAAAATACGGCTGCTTCGTCGGGTCGCACGCGGTTGTGATCCTGTCCGACAAGGACGATATGAAAGCCGTGGCGCTCAACCTGATCAAATTCTTCGAGGACGAGAGCTGCGGCCAGTGCACGCCCTGCCGCGTCGGCACCGAGAAGGCGGCCCAGCTGATGGCCAACGGGCCGTGGGACCCCGCCCTCCTCGACGAGCTGTCGGCGCTGATGCGCGACGCCTCGATCTGCGGCCTCGGCCAGGCGGCGCCCAATCCGCTGCTTTGTGTGCTAAAATATTTTCCCGACGAACTGACCAAGCCGCTGGGACGTTGGTGACCGAAAGGCTTGCTCGATGAGCGACGCGAACGCGCAAAAACCCAACACCTTCACCATCGACGATCGCGAGATCGACATCCGCGACGGCGAGACCATCTTCCGCGCCGCGCGAGCGGCTCGGCATCGAGCTGCCGCATCTGTGCTATTCGCCGGAGCCCGGCTACCGGCCCGACGGCAATTGCCGCGTCTGCATGGTCGAGATCGAGGGCGAGCGCGTGCTGGCGGCAAGCTGCATCCGCACGCCGTCGCCGGGCATGAAGGTCAAGACCCAGACCGACCGCGCCAAGACCGCGCGCAAGATGGTGGCCGAACTTCTGCGTCACCGATCAGCCGGACCAGCGCGCAGTCGCGCACGATCCGGATTCCCAGCTGTGGAAGATCGCGACCGAGCATGCAGGTCAAGCAGGGCCGCTTCCCGCAGCGCGCAACGCCCGCGCCGGACCGCAGCCATCCGGCCATGGCGGTCAATCTCGACGCCTGCATCCAGTGCAATCTCTGCGTCCGCGCCTGCCGCGAAGTGCAGGTCAACGACGTGATCGGCATGGCCGGCCGCGGCCACGGCGAAAAGATCGTGTTCGACTTCGACGATCCGATGGGCGCCTCGACCTGCGTCGCCTGCGGCGAATGCGTGCAGGCCTGCCCGACCGGCGCGCTGATGCCGGCGACGCTGGTCGACGACAACAACGTCTTCAAGGGCAAGCCCGACCGCACGGTCGACAGCGTCTGCCCCTATTGCGGCGTCGGCTGCCAGCTCACCTATCACATCAAGGACGACAAGCTCGCTCTCCGTCACCGGCAAGAACGGGCCGGCCAACGAGAACCGGCTCTGCGTCAAGGGCCGCTTCGGCTTCGACTACGTGCACAATCCGCAGCGGCTGCTTGAAGCCGATGATCCGCAAGGACGGCGTGCCGAAAGTGCCGCATGAATTTATCGATCCGTCGAATCCGTGGACGCATTTCCGCGAGGCGACCTGGGACGAGGCGCTCGACCGCGCCGCCGCGGGCTTGAAGAAAATCCGCGACCGCGACGGGCCGCAGGCGCTGGCCGGCTTCGGCTCGGCCAAGGGCTCGAACGAAGAGGCCTATCTGTTCCAGAAGCTGGTGCGCACCGGCTTCGGCACCAACAATGTCGATCACTGCACGCGGCTGTGCCATGCCTCCTCGGTGGCGGCGCTGATGGAAGGCGTCGGCTCCGGCGCGGTGTCGGCCACCTTCAACGAGTGCAAGAATTCCGAAGTGATCATCGTCATCGGCGCCAATCCGACCGAGAACCATCCGGTCGCCGCGACCTTCTTCAAGCAGGCGAAGAAGCGCGGCGCCAAGCTCATCGTCATCGATCCGCGCGGCCAGGCGCTCAAGCGCCACGCCACGCACATGCTGCAATTCAAGAACGGCACCGACGTGGCGATGCTCAACGCCATGCTCAACACCATCGTCGCCGAGAAGCTCTACGACGAGCAGTACATCCAGACCTATGTCGAAGGCTTCGAGCCTGTTCGCCGAAAGCGTCAAGGATTTCACGCCGGAGGAAATGGCGCCGATCTGCGGCATCGACGCCGACATGCTGCGCAACGTGGCGCGCAAGTTCGCGCGCGCCGAAATCGGCGATCATCTTCTGGGGCATGGGCATCTCGCAGCACACCCACGGCACCGACAATGCGCGCTGCCTGATCGCGCTGTCGCTGATCACCGGCCAGATCGGCCGGCCCGGCACCGGGCTGCATCCGCTGCGCGGCCAGAACAACGTGCAGGGCGCCTCCGACGCCGGCCTGATCCCGATGTTCTTCCCCGACTACAAGTCGGTCGAGGATCCGGACATCCGCGCCCAGTTACGAGAACGCCTGGGGCACCAAGCTCGATCCGAAGAAGGGCCTGACCGTCGTCGAGATCATGGACGCGGTGCACGCCGACGTGATCAAGGGCATGTACATCATGGGCGAGAACCCGGCGATGTCCGATCCCGATCTCAATCACGCGCGCGAGGCGCTGGCGCATCTCGAGCATCTCGTGGTGCAGGACCTCTTCCTCACCGAGACCGCGGTCTATGCCGACGTGATCCTGCCGGCCTCGGCGTGGCCGGAGAAGGACGGCACCGTCACCAACACCAATCGCCAGGTGCAGATGGGCCGCCAGGCGCTGCCGCTGCCGGGCGACACGCGGCACGACTGGTGGCTCATCCAGGAGATCGGCCGCCGCATCGGGCTGCGGTGGAACTACAAGGCGTCCGAGCGAGATCTACACCGAGATGGCGTCGCTGATGCCGTCGCTCGACAACATCTCCTGGGAGCGCGTCGAGCGCGAAAGCGCCGTCACCTATCCGGCCGACGCGCCCGACAAGCCCGGCCGCGATGTCGTGTTCGACAAGGGCTTCCCGCGCCCCGGCGGCTTCGGCAAGCTGGTCGCCGCCAAGCTGCAGCCGCCGGACGAGGTGCCGGACGAGGAGTATCCGTTCATCCTCACCACCGGCCGCGCAGCTCGAACATTGGCACACCGGCGCCATGACGCGGCGCGCCACGGTGCTCGACGCGCTCGAGCCCGGCGCGGTCGCCTCGGTGTCGCGCGGCACCATCGCCAAGCTCGGCATCAAGCCGGGCGACATGATCCGCGTCGCGACCCGCCGCGGCACGGTCGAGCTCAATTCGCGGCAGGACGACGCCATTCCCGACGGCGTCGTGTTCATCCCGTTCGCCTTCGTCGAGGCGGCGGCGAACCTGCTCACCAATCCGAAGCTCGATCCGTTCGGCAAAATTCCCGAATTCAAGTTCTGCGCGGCGCAAGGTCGAGGCGGTCGATCCGGCGACGCGGGTGGCGGCGGAGTGATCGGGGATCAGTGCGCAGGATCAGGTAATCAGTTGTGTTGGAAAGTATTATCCGATTCCTGATGCCTGACACCTGACATCGATGTCCGACACCGACCCCCACGACGAGATCGAGCGCCTCGAGGCGCAGATCGAGGAACTTGCCGCCAAGCTCGAAAGCTGCCGCAAATTCATCCTGGTCGGGCGCATCGCCATCGTGGGCGGCGCCATTCTGCTTGCCGCCATTCTGCTCGGCGTGATCGCGTTCGATCCGCGGCTGCTGCTGGCGGCGATCGCCGCGTTGCTCGGCGGCATCGTCGTTTGGGGCTCGAACGATTCGACGGCGAAGGAAGCGGCGGCCGAACTTGCCGCGGCCGAGGCGGACGCGCGGAAGGCCTTGATCGGCCATGCTCGATCTCCACGTCGTCGCGGAACGGCCGACGCTGCATTAGAGACTGCATTGTCGAAGCTGCCGGCCGCGAACTATCATCCGCGCAAAATATTGCAGGGAGGACAGCGCCATGGCTCAATCGTATGTGTTACGCCGGCGTCGGCGGCTATTACGGCGGCAACGAGGGCAATCTCGCCGGCGTGTTCCGCCGCGACGCCGAGGGCGCCGATTGGAAGCATGTTCTGAGCGAGCCCGAGGCCTATACGGTGTTCGTGCATCCGCGCGATCCGAATCTCGTTCTCGCCGGCACCAAGGACGGCATCTATCGCTCGACCGATCGCGGCGCGACGTTCAAGCGCGCCAATTTCCCCGACAGCGGCGTGCAGGTCTGGTCGTTCTTGCCGGATCCCGCCGATCCCAAGCGCATGCTCGCCGGCGGCTCGCCGGTTTCGATCTATCGCAGCAACGATGCCGGCGAGAGCTGGACGCGGCAAGCCGATCCGAAACTGCCGGATCGCGGCAAGGCGCCGTTCGCGGTCCGGGTCATGCGTTTTGCCCGCCACCCGAGCCGGCCGGACGAAATCTATGCCGCGCTCGAAATCGGCGGCGTGATGCGCTCGACCGACGGCGGCGAAAGCTGGAGCGATTGCAGCGACAATCTGATCCGCCTGTCCGTCGATGAGCCGCGGCTGCGCAGCAAGATCGTCAGCGACACCGAAGCCGAGGGCATGCTCGACGGTCACGCGATCTGCATGAGCGCCGCCGATCCCGACGGCGTCATTCTGGCGGTGCGCATGGGCCTGTTCCGCAGCCACGATCAGGGCAAGACCTGGGAGGATTTGCGCGTCGACCGCTTCTCGCCGTTCACCTATGGGCGCGACGTGAAGGTGTCGCCGCAGGACCCGAACACGCTTTATGCGTGCCTCTCGGTCGCCGCCTCGTCCAAGGACGGCGCGCTCTACCGCAGCCGCGACATCGGCCGCACCTGGCAGCGCTTCGACAAGGTGCAGCCGCACGGCACGCTGATGTCGGTCAGCCTGCATCACGCCGACGCCAAAGCAGGTCTACATCGCCGCGCGCTATGGCGAGGTGTTCGGCACGCAGACGGCGGCGAAAGCTGGCGCGAAACGCCGCTGCCGGCCGGCGTGCAGCACATCTACGCGCTGGCCTGCGGGTGATTACGATTTCTCGTCCTTGAAATACGGCTCGACCTTGCCGGTGAGCTTGATGGTCAGCGGATTGCCGTAGCGATCCTTGGCCTTGCCGGCGGGGACGCGGACCCAGCCTTCGCTGACGCAATATTCTTCGACGTTGGTCTTCTCCACGCCGCTGAAAGCGCACGCCGACGTCGCGCTTGAGCACCTCGGCGTCGTAATACGGGCTGCGCGGATCGTTGGAGAGGCGATCGGGCGGGGTATCGGACATGTCTTCTCCTGATCCTCGATGACACTCACATCTATTCGATCGACATGCCCGCAGCCTTCAGCGGCGCGCCGTTTTTCTCGATCTCGGGAACGATGATGCTCTCGAAGTATTCCGTCGTTTGATGCGCCGGCGGAACCACGAACGTGCCCGTTGCCGCGAGTTGTTCCTGCACGGCCGGTGTGTTGATTGCGGCGGCGGTCGCGTCGTGCAGTTTCTTGATGATCGCAGGCGGCGTGCCCTTCGGCACGAAAAAGCCGAACCAGGTCGATGCCTCGAAATTCATTCCCTGCTCGTAAGTCGTGGCGACATCCGGCAGCGACGGCAGTCGTTTGCGGCTGAGCATGGCGATGGCTTTGACCAGTCCGGCTTGGACCGGCGGAACGGCGGTCGGGCTCAAGGTGCAAAAATAATCGAATTGCTGGCCGATCAGGTCCACCAAGGCCGGGCCGCCGCCGCGATAGGGGATATCCTGCACCTTCACGCCGATCGCCTGATTGAACAGCGCGCAATCGACGTAGCCGGTTGAGCCGATGCCGGCAGAGCCGGAGCGCATAGTGCTCTGGTTTTTCTTCACGTAGGAGATGAACTCCTGCAGCCCATTGACCGGCAAGTCCTTGCGCGCGATCAGGATCATCGGCTGATCCGCAATCAGAATCACCGGCGCCAGGTCGTCCTTCAGGTTATAAAGCGGGTGCTTGTAGAGGGTCTGATTGATGGCGTCGGCCCTGCTGCCGAGCACGAATTCGTAACCGTCTGGCGGCGCATGGACGACGCGGGCCGAGCCGATCATGCCGCCGGCGCCGCCGACATTCTCGATGACCACCTGCTGGCCCAGAGTCTCCGACAGGCGCTGCCCGACGATCCGGCCGAGCACGTCGGTGCCGCCGCCGGGCGGAAACGGCACCACCATGGTCACCGGCCGTGTCGGCCAGTCCTGCGCGGTGGCGGGGATGACAGCGCAGATCGGGGCGAGCGAAATCGCGACGGCGACGGCAAGTTTGCGTGCTAGGGCCATGGGTTCCTCGTAAAGGCCGGCCATACATTGTAGCGCGATTTTGCTTTGCGGCGATCCGGGTTAAACTCGCGCCATGTCCGTTGCCACCGATTCCGTTGCCGCCGATGCTCAGCCTGGCTTGCCATTAGGCGCTCTTCCCCGCCATGACTGGAAACGCGACGAGGTGCGCGCGCTGTTCGATCTGCCGTTCCCCGAACTGATGTTCCGCGCGCAGAGCGTGCATCGGAAAAATTTCGATCCGGCTGAGGTGCAGATTTCCACGCTGTTGTCGATCAAGACCGGCGGCTGTCCGGAAGATTGCGCCTATTGCCCGCAAAGCGCGCGCTACGACACCGGCGTGCGCGCCGAAAAGCTGATGGCGCTCGATGCGGTGCTTGCCGAGGCGCGCGCGGCCAAGGCGGCGGGCGCCAGCCGCTTCTGCATGGGTGCGGCTTGGCGCGAGCCGAAGGACCGCGACCTCGACAACGTCTGCGCCATGGTCGAGGGCGTCAAGGCGCTGGGGATGCAGAGCTGCGCGACGCTCGGCATGCTGACCGCCGGACAGGCGCGCCGGCTGAAGGCCTCGGGCCTCGACTATTACAACCACAATCTCGACACTTCGCCGGAGTTCTACAAAACGATCATCACCACGCGCACCTATGAGGATCGGCTGCAAACGCTCGAACATGTGCGCGAAGCCGGCATCCATGTCTGCTGCGGCGGCATCGTCGGCATGGGCGAGACGCGCGAGGACCGCGTCGGCATGATCGCCACGCTGGCGAGCCTGCCGGCGCATCCTGAATCGGTGCCGATCAACATGCTGGTTCGCGTCGCCGGCACGCCGCTTGCCGGTGAACAGAAACTCGATCCGCTCGAATTCGTGCGCACCATTGCGGTCGCGCGCATCACCATGCCGCGCTCGGTGGTGCGGCTCTCGGCCGGCCGCGAGGATATGAGCGAGGAGACGCAGGTGCTTTGTTTCCTCGCCGGCGCCAATTCGATTTTCTACGGGCCGAAGCTGCTCACCACGCCGAACCCCGGCCGCGACCGCGATCGCGAGCTGATGGAGCGGTTGGGCTTGCAGCCGATGGAGCCGAGCTAGGGCTACGCGGCTGCGGCGCTAACCCATATACAAATAATCAGAAGAATCCCATGCGCTCGCTGGCCATGTAGCCGGTCAGCAAAGCGACGCCGACGAACATCACCAGACAGGCGGCGCCCACCTCGAAGCCGCGCAGCACCAGCGCACCGTAGCCGGCGCGTGTTGTGGCCAGGCGCTTGGCCAGAGATTTGGCGCCGACCGCGAGCGAGGCAATGGTGCCGACCGTGATGGCGGTTCCGAGCCCCATGACGAAGGTCGAAGCGACGCCGGCCCAGAACAGGCCTTGCGCCAGCGCGAACACCAGCACGATGATGGCGCCCGAGCAGGGCCGCAAACCTACGGCAACGATCGTCGACAGTCCGCGCCGCCAGCCGCCCGGTCCGGCTAAATCCTGCGGTTCCGGCCCATGCGCGTGGCCCCAGGGCAGGACGCTATCCTCTTCATCGTCGTCTTGAGCGTGATGATGCCCGTCGGCGGCATGGTCGTTGTGCGCGTCGTGGCTGTGCTCATCGTGCGCATGATCGTGTTCGGCATGCGCATCATGCGAATGGTCGTGGTGCGAATGCTCATGGTGCGAATGCTCATGGTGATGGCATTGCGCGGGGCTCTCGGCCGCTCCGGCCGACGCCGGCTCGGCTGCTTCCCTCATCTTATGCAGCGTAGCGCGGAAGCTCTTGCCTTTCACCCATAGCATTCTGGCGCCGATGACGATGATGAGTAGATAGCTCGCGGTCTCGATGGTGCGGACGGTGTTGCCCATCAATTTGGCCGTTCCGCCGATCAGCACCGCCGCTATGACAACGATGGCGATGGCGGTCAGCGACTGCAGCGCTGCCGAGGCGAACGACAGCGTCACGCCGCGCCGCCAAGTCTCTTCATTGGCAAGCAGATAGGACGAAATCACCGCCTTGCCGTGGCCTGGGCCGGCAGCATGGAAAACGCCGTATATGAACGAGATACCTATCAGCGCCCAATACGCCGAACCGTTGGTCTTGGCCTGGCGGATTATTCCCGCCAGCGCCTGGTAGAAGAAGGCCTGTTGGCCAAGCAACCAGCCGAATAAGCCGGTGGCCGGCGCCGGGCCCATACCGCCAAGCGGGCCGAATTGCGCCCAGGCGTTTGCAGCCGCGCCGGTCAGCAGCAGTCCGGCGAGGGCCGTCAGAAATACGAGACGACGAATGCGCTGCGTGTTCCGGCCGGTGCTCACGGGCACGTCACCGTGATCGTGTTGGCGAAGCTTGCGCCCATGCCGATGTTTGCCTCCGATGTGACCAGGTCCTGATCGAGGTGGAGCGTCGTCGGGAAATTGATATCCGGCGGCTTTTCCGTCGCCACCTTGCATTGCGCGGGCGCGCCGACGAGCGTTACCGGATCTTGCTTCGCCATACCGAAATCGATGAAGAACGTCGGATCGTAGACTTCGATCTGCAGCGATTTTGCCTTGACCGGCGCCTTGAACGGCAACGTGAAGTGCAGCGTCAACAGCGTCGTCTTGGCGTCGTAATCGAGCCAATAGTCGGCTGTGGGCTCGTTGAAGGCGTCCTTGAACTCGTTTGCCGTCGACCTTGGCGTAGGTGAAGTAGTCGAAGTCTTTGAGCGAATCGACGTTGACCTTGGCGAGAGGTTGCAGTGTCTCGCGCGTGAACGTCCCGTCCGTCTTCGGAAAGCCCATGGTCGCGAAGGCGGAGAACATGTCGTCGAAGGTCCAGGTGTGGCGCACGGCGGTGACCGAGCCGTCCGGCGCGTAGAGGAAATCGCTGTGCATCGTCACCCAGACATGCGGGTGCGCGGACGCCCTCCCCGCAGCAGCGAAGAGGCACGTCAAAAAAACGGCGACGATCGCGAGGAAGCGATGGACCATCGGCACCCGCATCCGCCGGAGTGCCACCCCCGACACCACGCGCGGACTTTAGCGTGGAGTAGGGCGGAAACGAGGCCGTTATGTCCTCGTTGGGCGAACCGCGTCAACGTGACAACAGAGGGGGCTCTACCGAGATGCAAGGTTCACGGCGATCAGACAGGCGCGCTTGGAGGTGTTGCTGCGCGGTCTGCCCGTCCTGCCGTTCGATGCCGCAGCGGCAATCGCTTATTGGCGTATCATTGCCCAGTGCGGGTGGACAAAAGGCCGCGACTACGATCGCATGATCGCCGCTCATGCGATCAGCAGCGACTGCGTTCTCGTCACCAACAACGAGGCCGATTTTCGCGACATTCCCGGTCTGTCCGTCGAAAATTGGACGGCCTGGTATAAGCAGGCGTCTTTACCGCCCCGCACATTAAAGTCCCGCCACCCCGCCGTCTGCTCGCGGATCGTGGGCGGCTTCGCAGGTGCCGTCCGGATGCAGCACCGCCGCGCCGGCGTGTCCCATGATGTCGGAGTAAGGCTCGTCTAAAACATCGATGTCGTGGCCGGCGGCGGCGAGTGCGTCGATGAGGTTACCGTCGAAGCGTGGTTCCAGCCGCAGCGTCGTGCGCGGGCTGCCCCAGGTCCGGCCCAGCACCCAGCGCGGACGGTCGATCGCGTCCGCGAGCGGCTGGCGAAATTGAACGTGGCGCGTGAACAAAGCGGCTTGCGTCTGCGGCTGGCCGTCGCCGCCCATGCAGCCATAAGCCATGACGCGCCCGTCATTGAGCACCGCGAGCGCCGGATTGAGCGTGTGGAACGGCAATCGGCCCGGTTCGAGCAGATTGAGCGCGCCCACTTTTAGCGAAAAGCTGGCGCCGCGATTCTGCATCAGCACGCCGGTGCGCGGCAGCACGAGGCCTGAACCGAATTCCCAGTAGAGCGATTGGATGTACGACACGACGAGCCCGCCCGCGTCGGCGGCGCCCATCCACATCGTATCGCTCTCGCCGGACCGCAACTGCCAGGGCGCGGCCTTGCGGCGGTCGATCTTCATCGCCTCGCCGGCGATAAAGCGCGCCTCGAGATAGCGTTCGAGCGGGTGTGAAAGATGGGTCGGATCGGTGACGGCGCGGTCGCGCACGCGCAGCGCCCGCTTGGTCGCCTCGATCAGCAGATGCACGTGATCGAAGGTTTCCGCCGCGGCGGCGCCAAACCGCTCGAACAGCGCCAGAATCATCAGCGACACGATGCCCTGGGTCGGCGCGTCGGTGTTGTAGATTGTGCCGGAAGGCAACTTGACCTGCAGCGGCTCGGCCGGCGTGGCGCTGTAACTTGAAAGATCCTCGCGCGTGACCGGGCTGCCGAGGCGGTCGAGGTCGCTGGCGATCTCGCGCCCGACGTCGCCGCGATAGAAATCGTCGAGGCCGGCATGGGCGAGGTGCGAAAGCGTCTCGGCGAGTTGTTCTTGCTTCAAGATGGCGCCAATTTCGGGCGCCTTGCCGTCGTGCAAAAATGTCAAGGCGAAGCCAGGTACGCCCTTAAGCTCGTCAAGGTATTCTTCCGTGAGCCGCTTCTGGCTGCGCGTCACGGCGTAGCCGTTGCGGGCATGCGCAATGGCAGGGGCAAGGAGGATATCGAGCGGCAGCTTGGCGCCGTTGGCTTTCGCCGCCTCGAGCGCCAGCATCCAGCCGCCGACAGCGCCCGGCACGGTCAGCGCCGCCGGCGGTCCGCGCGGCGGGATCGTCTCGTATTCGCGATAAAACTCGGGCTGGGCGTTGCGGCCCGCCGGGCCCGCCGCCATGATGGCGCGGACGCGGCCGCTCGGCTCGCGGATGAGCCAAAATCCGTCGCCGCCGAGATGATTCATATGCGGATAGACGGCGGCGATCGTGCCCGCCATCGCCAACATGGCTTCGAGCGCATTGCCGCCTTCGGCGAGGATGGCGCGGCCCGCTTCGACGGCGGCAAAATGCGGTGCGCAAACAACCCCGCGTCGGTGACCGGCGCTGTGCAGGTCGGCCATGCTTTTAGGCCGCCGGGACCGCATTGGCGGGCTCGGCGAAGCCGCGCTTGCGCAAGAGTGCGTCGGCGCTAGGCAGCCGTCCGCGAAAGGCCTTGTAGGCCTCGGCCGGATCGCGCGAGCCGCCGGCCGCGTAAATGAAATCGTGCAGTCGCTTTGCAGTCGCGGGATCGAATATGTCGCCTTTCTCCTCGAATGCCTCGAAGGCGTCGGCATCGAGCACTTCCGACCACATGTAGCTGTAATAGCCGGCCGCGTAGCCGCCGCCGGAGAAGATATGCCCGAAGTGGGGCGGGCGGTGGCGCATGACGATTTCGTCCGGCATGCCGATGCGGTTGAGCGCCTCGGTCTCAAATGAAGTGGGATCGATCTGTTGCCGGTGCGGCTAGCGCATGGAAATCGAGATCGACGAAGGCGCAGGCCACGTACTCGACCGTGGCAAAGCCGCGATTGAAATTGCGCGCTGCGATCAGCCGCTGCAGCAGCGCCTCCGGCATCGGCTCGCCGGTCTGGTAGTGGAGCGCGAAGCGGCGCAGCATGTCCGGCTGTTCCAGCCAGTGCTCGTAGAGCTGCGAGGGCAGCTCGACGAAGTCGGTGGCAACGCCGGTTCCGGCAATTTCCGGATAGGTGACGTTGGAGAGAAGCCCGTGCAATGCGTGGCCGAACTCGTGGAACAGCGTGTGGGCGTCGTCGAAGCTCAACAGCGTCGGCTCGCCCTCGGCGGCCTTGGAGAAGTTGCAGACGTTGACGATCAGCGGCCGGATATCGCCCGCGAGCTTTTCCTGGTCGCGCAGCGAGGTCATCCAGGCGCCGCTGCGCTTCGACGGCCGCGCGAAATAGTCGCCGAAGAACAGTCCAATCGGCTTGCCATCGCGAGCCGCGCACCTCCCATACGCGCACGTCTGGATGCCAGACCGGTACGTCGGTGCGCGGCCGGAAGGTGAGCCCGAACAGCCGCTGCGCCGTATAGAAGAGCGGCCTCGATCATGCGCTCCAGACTCAGATACGGCTTGATCGCGGCCTCGTCGAAGTCGCAGCGTTTTTGCCGCAGCTTTTCCGCGTAATAGCGCCAGTCCCACGGCGCCAATTTGAAATTGCCGCCGTCCTCCTGGACGAGCGCCTGCAAGATCGTCGCGATCGCCGAGCGCTCTCTTGCGCGCGCGCATCCAAACCGTGTCGAGCAGATTGCGGACTGCATCCGGCGTCTTCGCCATGGCGTCGTCGAGCCGGTAATGGGCGAAGTCGGCAAAGCCGAGCAGCCGCGCGCGCTCGGCGCGCAGCCGCACCGTCTCGGCGATGATCGCCTTGTTGTCGGTAGGCCCGCCATTGTCGCCGCGCATGACGAAGGCGCGAAAGACTTTTTCGCGCAGGTCGCGGCGCGCGGAGAATTGCAGGAACGGCTCGACGCTCGAGCGCGACAGCGTGACCGCATAGCCGTCGAGTCCGCGTTCCACGGCTTCCGATTTCATCGCTTCGCGCATGAATTCCGGCAGGCCGGCGAGTTCGGCCTCGCTCATCGAGCGACAGCGCAAAAGCCTGTTCGTCGGCGAGCACGATTCTGGCTGAATGTGGTGCCCGAGCGCGGCCAGCCGCTCGATGATCTCGGCGAGGCGCTTTTTGGCGGCGGTATCGAGGCCGGCGCCGGCGCGGCGGAAGGTGATGTGATAGCGCTCGAGCACGCGCTTCTGCTCGGCAGTCAGGTCGAGTGTCTCGGTCTCCTTGGCAAGCGCGTCGATGCGGCGGAACAGCGCCGCATTGGTATGGATCTTGTTCCAGTGGCGGGCGATCAGCGGGGCGATCTCGCGCTCGATCGCAAGCAGCGCATCGTTGCTGTGGGCGCCGACCAGCACGTGGAAGACGTTGCTGACGCGGGTGAGCGCCCGTCCGCTCGTCTCCATTGCCGCGATCGTATTGTCGAAGCTCGGCGGCGACCGGATCGGCGGCGATCGCCGCAATCTCGGCCTCGTGCTCGGCGAGCGCGCGCTCATAGGCTCGCCGGAAGTGCTCGGGCTCGATGCGCGTCGAACGGCGGCACCCCGTCGGGGGTGGTCCAAGCGGCGAAAAAGGGGTTCTCGGGCGTTTGGGTCCGGGTCATCGCAGGGTCTTAGCAAATGATGGGGTAGGCGTGATATATGTCTATTGCAGTCCGCAGGCCCCACCCCGATGCGAGGAAGGAGAGCCGCAAAATGCCCCGCCACGCCCATTATGTGCCGCACGGCGTCATTCCGGCCGTCATCCTGCCGTTCGCCGACGACCTCGACATCGACGAGAAGAACTTCCGCAAGCATCTGCAAGACGTCGCGGCGGTCAAGGGCCTCTCCGCCATCACCGTGAACGCCCATTCGACCGAGGTCGCCTCCTGCACTTTCGACGAGCAGCGCCGCGTGCTCGCCATCGCCCAGGACGAGATCGGCGGCAAGCTGCCGATCGTCAACGGCATCTGGGCCGACGGCAGCCTCGAAGCCGCGCGCATCGCCCGCATGGCGGAAGAGGGGGGCGCCTCGGCGCTCCTGGTGTTCCCGCCGGCGCCGTTCACGCTCGGTCAGTCGCCGGCCATGGCGGTCGAGCATTTCCGCCGCATCGCCGACGCCACAAGCCTGCCGCTCATTGCGTTCCAGTATCCGCTGGCGACCGGTCAGGGCTATCCGCGCGATACGCTCATCAAGATGTGCGAGGAGGTGCCGACGCATCCGCGCCATCAAGGACTGGGCCGGCAACGTGGCGCAGCACGAAATGCACGTGCGCGAACTGCAGAGCCGCAAGCCCGCGGTCAACGTGCTCTCGACCCACAGCGCGTGGCTATTGAGTTCGCTGGTGCTCGGCTGCAACGGACTCCTCTCCGGCTCCGGCAGCGTCATCGCCGACCTGCAATCGGCGCTGTTCCACGCGGTGAAGGCCAACGATCTCGCCGAGGCGCGGCGGATCAACGACCGCATCTATCCGCTCGCCCGCGTCTTCTATGCCGACCCCTGGGTCGACATGCACAACCGCATGAAGGAAGCGCTGGTGCTGCTCGGCCGCCTGCCGCGCGCCGTGGTGCGGCCGCCGCTGGTCAAGATTTCCCGCGCCGAGATCGATCGCATTCGCGCCGCCCTGGTCGAGGCCGGGCTGCTCGCGCAGAAGGCCGCGCGCGACGCGGCGTAACTCTTCCTATGCGTCGCGGAAGACGAGCCGCCTTACGGCTGCTGCAGCCGGTCAAGCACTTCGCTCGAGGCGAAGCCGTCGGGAATTTCGCCGATCGGATTCGTTGATAATCGCGGATGGCGAGGCGGGTCTGCGGGCCGATAAAGCCGTCGGGCGGCCCGATCCTGAAGCCGCGCTGCGCCAGGAGCTGCTGCATCTCATAGCGCTCCTGCAGCGTCAGCACGCGCTCGTCGCGCGGCCAGGGATGGATGAGCGGGCCGCCGCCGCGCAGCCGGTCGGCCAGATGCCCGGTCGCCAGCGCATAAGCCTCGGCCGGATTGTATTTCATGATGACGCGGAAATTTCGGCAGCATCAGAAAAGCGGGACCGCGCGCTCCGGCCGGCAACAGCAGTCTGGCGCGTTCGGCAGCGTGCGGAAACGGCTGGCCGTTGGCGCGGCGCAGGCCCAGACTTTCCCATTGCCGCACGGTCATCTGCCGCGGCGAATCGGCGAGGAGATAATTGAAGCTCTGCGGCAGCGCGACTTCGTAGCCCCAGGTCTGGCCGGGCACCCAGCCGTCGATTTGCAGATTGTTGGCGGTCGAGGCGATCATGTCGGGGATCGAGTTCGACGACGTCGCGCCGCCCGTCGCCGTCGAAATCGACCGCGTAGCGCAGAAACGAGGTCGGCATGAATTGCGTCGGGCCGAAGGCGCCGGCCCAGGAGCCGACCAGGCGGTCGGGCGGGATGTCGCCGCGCTGCAATATTTCCAGCGTCGCCAAGAACTCGCCGCGGAAATATTCGCGGCGGCGGCCGACGCAGGCGAGCGTTGCGGTCGAGCGCAAGCACCGGCCGGTCGCCGATCATCGTGCCGTAGTCCGATTCGACGCCCCAGATCGCCGCGACGATGGTGCGGTCGACGCCATAGGCGCGCTCGACCGCGGCGAAGGCCGGCGCGTATTGCGCCAGCAGCTGCGCGCCCGCGCGCGATGCGGTCGTCGCTCACCAGAAGATCCAGATAATCCCACGGCGCCTTGGTGAATTCCGGCTGCGCATCGAGCTTGTCCATGATGCTCAGATCCGGCGTAAGTCCGGCGGTGAAGCGCTGGTAATTGGCGCGGGTGATGCCGCGCCGCGCGGCATCGGGCCACAGTCGCGGCGATGCAATTGCCGAAATCGGCGGCGGCGGCGCGGATGGCGTCGGCGGTCATGCGCGGATCGCCCGAGGCGCCGGATTGCCCGCTCCATTGCGGCGTTGCCTCGCCGGGCGCTGGAACCGCGGGACGCCGCCGGCGGTTGAAACAACCGGGTCAGCCAGGCGGCCGGATTGTCCTGCGCGGTCGCGCGGTAGCCGGACGAGGCCGAGACCGGCGGCGAGGAGCGGATGCCGCGGCAAGGCGCAGGATCGGCTTGGAGAAGACCATGGCGGGCGGTTCTACGGCTCATTTACGGTCGCACCGGTGCGCGGCTTTGTTATGTGTCGGAGAACCCTTAACACGCGGTTCGTTTCGCTTGCAGGCGGAACAGCTGACGGCCGCTCTCGCGCGGATTCATATTGCGGCAATGCGATGCGGCTAAATTCTGCACGGCATGGATTCTACCGCGGCTTCATGCTTCGTTCCGGCTTGGACCGGCAATCAGGCAAGAGTTTGGATAGCGGATTCGGGATAGCGGGTTCGGGCCGAGCTCCCGGCCGGCATATTGCCAACAACAGCGTATTGCACCCTGCCTGCGCTCCGCTAGTCGCATCGCGGCATCCCAGGAGAAAGGGAAGATGAAGAAAACCGTCCGCAAAGCCGTATTTCCCGTCGCCGGGCTCGGCACCCGCTTTCTGCCGGCGACCAAGGCCATGCCCAAGGAGATGCTGCCGGTCGTCGACCGGCCGCTCATCCAGCACGTCGTCGACGAGGCGCGCGAGGCCGGCATCGAGCATTTCATCTTCGTCACCGGGCGCAACAAGGGCGTCATCGAGGATCATTTCGACCGCCAGTTCGAGTTGGAGATGACGCTGCTTGGAGCGGCAGAAGCACGAGGCGCTCGAATTCATGACGCCAGGATCTGCCGATCCCGGGCTCGACCAGCTTCACCCGCCAGCAGGAGCCGCTGGGCTTGGGCCACGCGGTATGGTGCGCGCGCGAACTGATCGGCCACGAGCCGTTCGCGCTGCTGTTGCCCGACGTGCTGGTGCAGCATCCGCGCGGCTGTCTCGCGCAGATGCTCGACGCCGCCAACGAGCTCGAACGAAAAGGCCAATGTGGTCGCCGTCGAGGAGGTGCCGCGCGAGCGCGTCGATCAATACGGCGTGGTCGGCGTCGGCGACGCAGAAGGGCAAGATGTTCGCGATCACCAGCATGGTGGAAAAGCCGCCGGTCGATCGCGCGCCCTCGAACCTCATCCTCACCGGCCGTTACATCCTGCAGCCGGAAATCCTCGACATTCTGCAGACGCAGGAGCGCGGCGCCGGCGGCGAAATCCAGCTCACCGACGCCATGATCCAGCTGTCGCGCACGCAAAGCTTTTACGGCTTGCAGTTCGAAGGCCGCAGCTTCGATTGCGGCTCGAAAATCGGCTTCCTCGCCGCCAACGTGTCCTATGCGCTGGAGCGCAAGGACATCGCGCCGGGCTTCCGCGCCGAGATCAAGAAAATCCTCGGCGAACTCAACGGCGGGTGATCAGCCGTTAGCGTCCCCGGCACGCTCGGCGCTTTATTACCGCTGCAGGCGTCACGCCGAACAAGGAACGACGTCGCATCGTAGGCGACGCCGGTCACGTTCGAGGTGAGCCAGTCTTGCCGCACCGTGCCCTTGAGCTGCAGCTCGCGGTTCAATTTGTAGGTCAGGCCGGCGGAGGCGAAATAACGATTGTCCTGCCGTGCCGAGGCCGACATAATCGTCGTGGCCGTAGCCGACCTGTCCGCGTGCCGATGAGCCAGAGCAAAAAGGCGTGGTCGACCTGAACATTGAAGTCGCGGCTGAATTCGCCGGACGTGCCGGGCACCGACCAACTCGGTCACCGTCGAGGCCGCGGTGAACTTGGCGGTGGTCAACGCGGTTGCCTGCCAGATCAACGAGCCGTCGAGCGGTCGGGCCGCCGATATTCGGCAGACGTCGGATCCTTGTAGATGCGCTCGAGATATCCGGCCGCGATCTCGCCGGTCAGCGAGCCGACGAGATTGACGGTCGCTGCCGACCTTGACGCTGCTGCCGGTGGAATTGCGCTGCAAGCCGCTGCTGTCGAACTCTTGATCGTAGATGCGCTCGTCGCCGCCGCACTTCGACGAAAGGCTTGAGGCCGGGATCGAGTTCGTAGCCGACGCGCAGCGTGCCGCCATACTGGTTGTAGTTGCGATCGGCGTTGCTGACGACTTCGCCGTCGGTGAGAACGGAGTTGTCGTAGCTGGTGCGGTCGACCAGTGCCTTTGACCGTCACCTGCAGGCGGTTGAACGTCTGCGCCAGGCCGAGCGTGCCGCCGACGTCGGTGTAGATCGGCAGTTTGGCGAGGCCGGCCTGAAGGTTCGGGCTGCCGGGATTTTCGGTGGAGAGGAGGAAGCGGTTCTCCAGCAGGATCTGGGTGTCGCGCAGGACGTCGATGCGGCCGTCGATCGTGCTGTTGAGATAGGGCCGGTTGAGCGACGGACTGAGATCGGCGCCGTACTCGTTGTAAGTCCCTTTGATGTCGGCGGTGAGCGAATGGCGCGACCAGTCCGATTGCACCTGCAATTCCGGCGCGACGACGAACAGCGATGAAGACGGGCCGCCCGGCGCGCTGTTCCGGATTGGAATTGTAGCCGGCCGACAGTTCGACGGCGGGATAGAGCAGAAACGAGCCGGCGCGCAGGCCGAGCGGCGCGTAGGGGTCGCCCTGCGGCGATCGGCAGCGGCCGCTGCGGCAGTGCCCAGCGGCAGCGTGTTGAGCGGCGGCGTGCCCGGCGGCGGCGTTTCGCCGACGGCAGGAAGGCGGCGAAATCGGCGGCCGGCGGGATCGGCACGGTGGCGCCGGGCCGGTTCGCCGCCGCAAGCGGATAGACCTGCGGCGGCGGATTGCTCACCGGCAAGTGGTCGGGCGGCGGCGGCAGTACGGCGCCGGGCCGGTTTGCGGCTTTCAGCGGATGGACCTCCGGCGCGGCGAGGTGGCGGCGGCGGACGGCGGGTGCGGGCGGCGGCGGCGGCGCGGATGTCAGGCACCGGCTCGAATGTCGTTTCCGGCTGCGCCTGGCGCCGGCGCGGCCGCAGGTCGGCGTCTGCGCCAGCTTCTTGCGCCGGCCCGTATTGGTGGAATCGAAGCCGGTGTCGCCGGCGCCGAAGCCCGGCGGGACTGCCGTAAACCGGCGTGGCGCCGATGCGCGAGGGCGCGGTGAATATGCCGGCGGGAGGCGCTTGATCCTGCGCAGTCGCCGCGTTGCATCGGGCGGCGAAAGCGCTGCGGCGTATTCGGATTTCCTTGCGGCGACAGGCGCCAAGCAGATCGGCGCCGGAATCGGCAGCGGCGGCGTCTGCGCGACGCCCGCGGTCGTGGCTGAGCGCGAGCGCCGCAAGCGGCCGCGACGGCCAAGCCGGTGACGCTGAGCGGTCGGCGACGGCGCGGCACCTGCGACCTCCTCGTCCCGACCGAGCGCACCGCCCTCGCCGTCCGCCGGGCCACGCGACGACCAGCACCGGCCGCCGGGCGGCGGTCCGATGGTTAACGGAGTTAAAACGGTTATGGTTAACGAGAGGTTGATCGCGGCGTCAGCGGCCGCGCGCCGGCTCATGCCACGGGCCGCGGCCGGCCCCGAGCGCAGCTTCGGATTTAAGTTCCGGTTCGCACGGGCGCTCGCTGGAACGACGAACTCTACACCCAGCCCTTGAGTTCGCGCATGGCGAGCTGCCAGATCATCAGCATGCCGGCCTCGCTGTCGTTGAGGCAGGGGATGGCGGCAAAATTCTTGCCGCCGTGGCGCTTGAACACGCGGGCATTTTCGACCGCGATCTCTTCCAGCGTCTCCAGGCAATCGGCGGAGAAGCCCGGCGTCATCACGACGAGATTCTTGACGCCCTTCTTGGCCAGCGCCTTCACCGTCTTGATGGTGTAGGGCTCGAGCCATTTGCCGCGGCCGAAGCGCGACTGAAACGACATCATCAGCTTCTTGTCGTCGAAGCCGAGCTGCTCGCGCAGCAGCTGCGTGGTGCGCACGCATTGGCTTTCGTACGGGATCGCCCTTGGCCACGTATTCCTTCGGCATGCCGTGATAGGAGGCAAGAATCACGTCGGGCTCGAACGACAGCGCCTTGAGCTCGGCCTTGAGCGAGGAGGCCAGCACTTCGATGTAATAGGGATCCTCGTAGTAGGCGGGCAGAATGCGCAGCGCCGGCTGCCGGCGCAGCCCCATCATGTATCTGTACACCTCGTCGCATACCGTGGCGGTGGTCGCCGCCGCATATTGCGGATAAAGCGGCATGACCAGGATGCGGTCGCAGCCGCGCTTGATCAGCGCCTCGAGCCGCGAGGCGATCGGCGGATTGCCGTAGCGCATCGCCCAGTCGACGATGACGTGCTTGCCGAGCGGCTCGAGAATGCCGGCGAGCTTTTCCGCCTGCGAGCGGGTGATGGTCTTGATCGGCGACTCGTTCTTCTCGCGTGTTCCAGATTTTCTGGTAGTCGCGCGCCTTGCGGCGCGAGCGCAGCGGCAGAATGATGCCGTTGAGCACGATCTTCCAGAGCAGCGAATTGTTCTCGATCACGCGCCGGTCGGTGAGAAACTCCTTCAGATAGCGGCGCACGGCGGGCGGATCGGCCGCATCGGGCGTGCCGAGATTGACCAGAAGCACGCCGATGCCGTGCTCGACCGGCGCCGGCTCGCCTGGGCATGGCGGCCTCGAGCGCGGCTTGGGTGGGCGACACGTCGGCTCGACGTGCGGGCGGCTCTCCTCGCTCGCCGGGACGAGCGCGGAGCTTCGGCAGAGCCGGAGCTAGCCGTCTGCAGTCGTGCGCCGGCTCGCGACCGCCGTCCCGCGGCGCGCCTCGGCGAGTTCGGCACGTCGGGAAGCTCGGCTCGGCGGCTGCGGCCTCAAGGCGGCGGCCGGACGGTCATGCGTTCCGGACCGCAGTTTCGGCTGCGGAGTCAGTGTCGCCGAGCTGCGGGTCACCGGCGCATCATCCGTTCATCGGCGAGCCGCGGCGGTTCGGCGGCGCTTCGGTCAGCGCAGTCATGACCGACGGATCGTCGTCGGCTCGCCTCCATCGGCCGGAACGGCGCAACTCGTTCATGCTGAGCTTTCATATCGATTCAGGCCGCTGCGCCACCGTGAAGCGCCATGCCCGCATTTGCCAACAGATCAAGGTTACGGCGGCCGACGTGACTACAATGCGCCGGCCCATGGATCATGCTACCGGGATAATGCTCGGCTATTCCGCCGCCTTGAGCAGCGCCGGCGCGCCGGCGCGGAATTGCTCGAGCAAGGCCGCCTCGTCGGCCTTGGCGGCGGCGAGATGCCGCTGCTTGACGTGGCCGAAGCCGCGAATTTTTTCCGGAATCGCGGCAAGGCCGACGGCGAGGTGGTGATTTTCCGGCGTCAGCTTCGCAACGATCTCGTCAAGCATCGCCTCGTAGTCGGCGATCAGCTTGCGTTCGGTGCGGCGTTCGAGCGTGCGGCCGAACGGATCGAACGGCGTGCCGCGCAGCCCCTTGAGCTTCGCCAGCAGCCGGAAAGCCGGCAGCAGCCACGGACCGAAACTCATCTTGCGCGGCAGGCCGGTCGTCTTGTCGCGGCGCGCCAGCAGCGGCGGCGCGAGATGAAACTCGAAGCGCAGATTCTCGCCGTCGAACTCCTCTTCGACCTGCTTGAGGAACGAACCGTCGGTGTAAAGCCGCGCGACCTCGTATTCGTCCTTGTAGGCCATCAGCTTGAACAGATAACGCGCCACCGCGTCGGCGAACCCGCATTTGCCGGGCGCGCGCGCCGCCTCGGCGGCCTTCGCCTTTTCGACCCAGCCGCGATAGCGCTCGGCATAGGCGGCGTTCTGATAGGCGGTGAGAAACTTCACCCGCCGCTCGACCGTCTCGTCGAAGGTTTCGGACAGAGCTGCGCGCATCGCTTGCGACTGCGGCGGCGGGCTTGGCCAGGTCTTCCACCGCGGCGGGGTCGACGGCCATGTGGCGGCCCCAATGGAACGCGGCCTTGTTCATGGCGACCGCCTCGCCGTTGAGCTCGATCGCCTTCTCGATTGCCGCGGCGGAGAGCGGAATCGCGCCGAGCTGATAGGCATAGCCGACGAGGAACATGTTGGCGCCGATCGATTGGCCGAACAGAGCGGCGGCGATGCCGGAGGCGTCGATGAAATGCGTCTTGTCGCGTCCGGCGTCGGCCACGATGGTGCGCTTGAGCCGTTCGCTCGGGCAGCGAGAAATCGGCGTTGCGGGTGAATTCGCCGGGCAGGAATTCGGCCGTGTTGACCACCATCTCGGTCGCGCCGTGCTTGACCGCGGCGAGAACCTTGCGCGTGCCGGCAACCACGATGTCGCCGCCGAGCACGAGATCGGCGCGGCCCGCGGCGACGCGGATGGCGTGAATCTTTTCGCGGGCTTTCGGCGATGCGGATGTGGCTGAACACGGCGCCGCCCTTCTGCGCGAGGCCGGCCATGTCGAGCACGCCGATGCCGCGGCCCTCGAGATGCGCGGCCATGCCGAGAATGCCGCCGGTGGTGACGATGCCGGTGCCGCCGACGCCGGTGACGATGATGTTGTAGGTCTGATCGATCGGCCGGCAGCTTCGGCTCGGGCAGCGGCGGCAGTTCGTGATCGGCGGCGACGCCGACGCCCTTCTTCAGCTTGGCGCCGTGCACCGTGACGAAGGACGGACAGAAGCCTTTGACGCAGGAAAAATCCTTGTTGCAGCTCGACTGATCGATGGTGCGCTTGCGGCCCCATTCGGTGTCGAGCGGCTGCACCGACACGCAATTCGATTTCACGCCGCAATCGCCGCAGCCCTCGCAGACCAGTTCGTTGATGATGACGCGCTTGTCCGGATCGGGAAAAGTGTGGCGCTTGCGGCGGCGGCGCTTTTCCGCGGCGCAGGTCTGGTCGTAGATCAGCACCGTGACGCCCGGAATTTCCGCAAGCTCCTTCTGCACCGCGATCAGGTCGTCGCGATGGTGGATGGTGAGGCCCTTCGGCCACTGCCGTGCCGCGCGGATATTTGTCCGGCTCGTCGGTGACGACGACGACGCGCTTGGCGCCTTCGGCGGCGACCTGGCGCGCGACCTGCGGCACGGTGAGCCCGCCGTCGTTGGCCTGGCCGCCGGTCATCGCCACGGCGTCGTTGAACAGGATCTTGTAGGTGATGTTGGTGTTCGACGCGATGGCGGCGCGGATCGCCATGTAGCCGGAATGATTGTAGGTGCCGTCGCCGAGATTCTGAAAGACGTGATTGCGGTTGGAGAACGGCGCCTCGCCGATCCAGTTGGCGCCCTCGCCGCCCATATGGGTGTAGCCGAGCGTCGAGCGGTCCATCCATTGCGCCATGTAGTGGCAGCCGATGCCCGCATAGGCGCGCATGCCTTCCGGCACGACGGTCGAGGTATTGTGCGGGCAGCCCGAGCAGAAATAGGGGATGCGCTGGGCGACGTCCTTGGTTTCCGCGGCGATGCGCTGGAATTCCTTCAGCCGCGCGACGCGCTGGGCGATCTCGTCGTTGCGGTGATATTTGAGCAGACGGTCGCCGATGCAGATCGCGACTTCGTTGGGATCGAGCGCGCCCTTGACCGGGAACAGCCAGTTGCCCGCTTCGTCCTTCTTGCCGATGCAGACCGGCTGATTGGCGGTGCCGTAGAGCTCCTCGCGCACCTGCACTTCGATCAGCGAGCGCTTCTCCTCGACGACGATGATGAGATCGAGCCCTTGCGGCAAATTCCTGCAATTCGCGCCGGCTGAGCGGCCACGCGCAGCCGACCTTGTAGAGCCGGATGCCGAGCTCGTTGCACTTGACCTCGTCGATGCCGAGCTCGTCGAACGCCTGGCGGACGTCGAGATAGCTCTTGCCGGTGGTGATGATGCCGATCTTGGGATCGCGGCCGCCCGAGGTGATGGTGCGGTTGAGCTTGTTGGCGCGCACGAAGGCGAGCATGGCGTCGCGCTTGAAATCGTGCAGGCGCGCTTCCTGCGTCAGGATCGGATCGTTGAGCCGGATATTGAGCCCGCCGTCCGGCATCGGGAAATCGGTCGGCGTGACGATGTTGATGCGGTCGAGGCTCGCATCGATCGCGGCGGTCGACTCGATCGTCTCGTGCATCGTCTTGAGCGCCACCCAGGCGCCGGTGAAGCGCGACATCGCCCAGCCGTAGAGGCCGTAATCGAGCACCTCCTGCACGCCGGCCGGATTGAGCACCGGGATCATCACGTCGATGAAATGATATTCGGACTGATGCGCCGTGGTGGACGATTCGGCGGTGTGGTCGTCGCCCATCAGCGCCAGCACGCCGCCGCTGTTTCGCGGTGCCGGCGAGGTTGGCGTGACGGAACACGTCGCCGGTGCGGTCGACGCCGGGCCCCTTGCCGTACCACATGGCGAAGACGCCGTCGTACTTGCCTTCGCCGCGCAGTTCCGCCTGCTGCGAGCCCCACACCGCGGTCGCGGCGAGGTCCTCGTTGATGCCGCCCTGGAAGCGGATGTCGCTCTTTTCGAGAAACGAGCTGGGCGCGGAGGAACTGGCTGTCGAGGCCGCCGAGCGGCGAGCCGCGATAGCCGGTAACGAAGCCCGCGGTGTTCAGCCCGTTGCGGCGGTCCAGCTCCCTCTGCATCAGGCAGAGCCGCACCAGGGCCTGGAAGCCGGTGACGAACACGCGGCTATGGCCGAGGTCGTACTTGTCGTCGAGCTTGACGTCGCGCAGCGGCATCGGCTGACCCTCCGACGGCCAGTTTGCCCTCACGGAGCCGATATTGCCAGAGGGCTTGCGGGATACTGGTGATATGGGACGCACGGGCCACGCGGCAATGCCGGCTTTACCGCTAACGGCGGCGTTCGGGTCGACAAATCCGGCGCACTCCGGCCAGCCCTGCCGCGCCGCCGATCGCAATCGAGCGGGTGCGCGTTCCCTATCGGGAAACCCTCGCTAGGCCGATCCACGAGCCACCGATTTGTACAAGCATTCGATCGCTGATGTCGCCAGTCCGATCGCGGCCCGTTGATAAATATTGAGCTATCAGTCTCGTTCAAACTTTACTCAATTCGGCCATCTCCGTAAAATGCCGTTGTCTCCGGGAAATTATTGCGGAGTTTTGTCTCGGTAGGCTTTTCCAAACCATTCCTGGTAGGCGTTTGTAAGCCACGACGGATACCGGCGATTAACGTGAAATTTCGTTTTGCCGGGCTAACAATCCACGAGTGATAATTGAAGCCGGGTCAGTTCCGGCGAAATACGATGACCGCGACCCTTAAGAAAACAGCTGGCAAATACGCTGTCGACGAACTTCACACCATTCTTGCGCTGCACGCAATTGCGGTCAGCGAGATGGCGCAGGGTCTTTGCGTGCTCGATGCCGAGCTGCGGATTGTTCTTTTCAATCGGCGTTTCGTGGAAATTCTCGGCGTCGGCAGCAAACACGTGCGCGTCGGTTTGCCGATGCGCGCCGTTCTCGCGGCGTGCGGCGAACAAGAAAACCCTTCCGGTCCCGCAGCTGCTGGAATGTGGAACGAGATTGAGCAGCTGCTGGTGCAGGGCGCGCCGTTCCGCCTGCGTCGGCGAGTCCGCACAAACGCCGTGATCGCATTCGATTTCCGACCAACGACCGGGCTCGGTTGGGTCCTGACCTGCGAACAACCTAACGAACAGTCCGCTTCGGCGGCTCCGCAACAGCCCGACTTTCTCAAAGAAGTCATCGAACATGTTTCGCACGGCCTGTGCGTGTTCGACGGCGAACGAAACCTTGTCCTGTGCAACGAGCAGTTCCTGCAGGTTTACGGATTCGATCCTACATTCGGCGAGCCCGGCGTGAGCTTCGGTAGCATCTTCAAGCGCGCAGCCAGTCTCGGAATTTTTTCAGATGCGACCGCCGACAAGCTTGAGGACGAGCTTGACCGCATTGTTCGGTGAGGAAACGGCTACGCGCCTGTTCCATCTAAGCGACGGCCGCGTCATCGAAACGCGTGCGCTGCGCATCGGGAGCGGCGGATGGCTCACCGAGCATAAGGACGCTACCCGCAGAGTGCGCCACGAGGCGGCGTTGCAGGACCGCAATCATCTGCTCGACGCCGCGCTCGATCATATGGCTCACGGATTGTGTGCGTTCGACGACAATCTGAAGCTCATCGTCGTGAACGCGCGTTACCTTGAGATCTACGGCCTTACCTTGGAGGAAGCGCGGCCCGGTACGCCGTTGGTCGAGCTTATGCGCCGCTCTATCGCCCGCGGCGTTCACTGCGCCGGCATTGGTGCCGAGCAAATGCTGGCCGATTTCACCAAACGGCTGATCGAAAACAAAGAACCGGAGCTGCGCCGCTACCTGGCGGACGGGCGGGTCATCGCCGTACGCCACCAGCCGATGGTCGGCGGCGGCTGGGTGGGCACTTATGAAGACATTACAGAACGCTATCGGGCCGAGGAAAACATCGCCCGCGTCGCGCGGCATGACGCCTTGACGGACCTGCCGAACCGCCTGCTATTCGGCGAGAAGATGGTTGAAGGCCTCGCTCGCGTCACCGCAAAGAAAGAGGCGATGGCGGTGATGTGCTTCGACCTCGACAATTTCAAGGCGGTGAACGATTCGCTCGGCCATCCCATCGGCGACAAACTCTTGCAGGAACTTGCCAAGCGCCTGTGCGTGACCGTCGGCGCCGAGGACACGATCGCACGACTTGGCGGCGACGAATTCGCGATTATCCATCCGGGCGCCAGCGCCCGAGACGCGGAAAAGATGGCGCGCCGGCTGATCAATACGACATCCACCCCGTTCATCATCGAAGGCCAGGAGATCCATGCCAGCATTTGCATCGGCATCGCGCTCGCGCCCGAGCATGGTACGACTGCCGAGCAACTGATGAAGTGCGCCGATCTGGCGCTCTACCGGGCCAAGGACCAGGGCCGCAATTCGTGGCGCTTTTTCGATCCGGAGATGGATGTGCAGATTCAGGCGCGCCGTGCGCTTGAAGTCGATCTACATCGAGCGCTCGGTGCCGGTGAATTTCATCTCCATTATCAGCCGTTGATCAATCTTGCGACCAACGAGGTCGTCGGAATGGAGGCGCTTGTCCGCTGGACCCATCCGGTTCGCGGGGTGGTTTCTCCCGGAGAGTTCATTCCGATTGCCGAGGAAACCGGGCCTGATCGTGCCGCTGGGCGAATGGGTCTTGCGCCAGGCATGCGCGGACGCGAGGAAATGGCCCGCCACGATCAGGCTTGCGGTCAACCTCTCGCCCGTGCAATTCCGCAATCGCAATTTGGTGTCCGTCGTCATCAACGCGCTGGCTAGCGCACGGCTTTCCGCGGCGCGCCTGGAACTTGAAATCACGGAAGCCGCATTGCTGCAGAATGCCGATTCGATCGTCGGAACCCTGCAACAGTTGCGCGGGCTCGGCACGCAGATCGCGATGGACGATTTCGGCACCGGGTATTCGTCGCTCAGCTATCTGCGCAAATTTCCCTTCGATCGGATCAAGATCGACAAGTCCTTTATCACCGACGCCGATTCGAATGCCGACAGCGCGGCGATCGTCCGCACCATTGCGGCTCTCGGAGAAACTCTGGGAATGGAAACGACGGCCGAGGGGATCGAAACCGTCGAGCAGCTCAAGCTGGTGCAGCGGGCCGGATGCACGGAGGGGCAGGGCTATCTCATCGGCCGCGCTCGTCCTGCCGCCGAGGCGCTGAAATTCATCGCTGAATATCAGCGCGTGGTGACGGCCGCCTAGGGTCCGGCCTGCGGGATCGAATGGAGGATTGCCCGGCTGCGCGAATTCGCCCGCCGTCAATCGTCGATTGCAGGGCTCGCCATATCCTCCTGCAGCACCTTCCCGACCTTTTTTGCCACCATGTATCCCTCGATGACCAACAGATCGATATTGGTCGAGAGGAAGCAACGAATGGCATCTTCGGGCGTACAAACGATGGGCTCGCCGCGCACGTTGAACGAGGTGTTGAGCACGATTGGTACGCCGGTCCTGCGGTGGAACGCCTCGATAATCTTGCAAAAAGGCCCGTTGTCGGCGCGCTCGACCGTCTGTATCCGAGCCGAGCCGTCGATATGGACCACGGCTTTGGCATTCTCGGCGCCGAGCTTCCTCGCCGGCACGACAAATTCCATGAAGTTGGACCGAACGACGCCGGACATGTCGAAATAATCGTTGCTCAGCTCGGCGAGCGCCGCGGGTGCAAATGGCCTGAACTCCTCCCGCAGCTTGACCCGCACGTTGACGATGTCCCGCATCTCGTCGGTGCGGGGGTCGGCAAGGATGCTGCGATTGCCTAGCGCGCGCGGGCCGAATTCCATGCGCCCCTGAAACCAGCCCACAACTTTGCCCTCCACGAGCGCGTCGGCGACGGCATCCTCGACGTTGTCGAGTTGATGAAACACGAGCTTCCCCGCGTGGTTTTCAAGAGCCTGGGCAACTTGATCGCGGCCGAACGCCGGACCGAGGCTCATGGTGCGCAGCGGTGCGCCGGGCGGCGGCTGGCGCAGAATGTCATGGTAGACGTATTGCGCAGCGCCAACGCTGGCGCCGTCGTCGCCCGCCGCCGGGAAAACGTACGTTTGCTTGAACATTTCCGAGCGGGCGAGTTTGCCGGTCATCACGACGTTCAAGGCGACGCCGCCGGCGAGGCAAATCCGTTCGATGGCGTATTTATCCTTCAGATACGCCATGCGGAGCAGCATGGCGTCTTCGAAGCCTTTTTGCAGCGCCGCTGCGATATCCATCTCGCGTCTTGTCACCGGACCGCCGGACGCGCGTGCGGGCCCGAACAGTTCCTCGATGTAATCGCCGAAGTCGGCGCGCACCAATTTGGTGGTGAGGCAGCTTCCGTCCGGCTGTTGCTCGATCAAGTCCGCGAATTCTTTGGCGTAGGTTTTCGGTTCGCCGTAGGAGGCAAGCCCCATGACCTTGTATTCGCCATCCAGCGGCTTGAAGCCCAGATAGGCGGTCATCATCATGTAAAGCACGCCGAGCGAGCCGGGCAGCAGCGTCTCTTCGACAACTCGCAATCCATCCGGTCCGCCGATGGCGAATAGCGAGCTCGATTTCTCGCCGAAGCCGTCGATCGTGAGCACGCCGCTCTCGCGATAACCGGACGAATAAAACGCCGAAGCCGCATGCGCCAGGTGATGCGGCACGAAGTGAATTTTTGCGCCGCCGACACGCCCGTCGAACAATTCGGCGATCTCCTCGGCGATCCGCTCGTTGGACACCGTTCCGGCGTGGACCGCGTGATAAGCATCGATCACGCGCCGCCGTATTGTCGGATCCAGATGCGGTCCGATCGCGGCAATCCGCTGCTTAAGCGACTCGGCGGAGAAGTCGCAATAAAATGCGATGTGCTCGGCGTCCTCGAACGATGCGCCGACCTGGCGGAAACAGAATTCTGCGGCGCGGCGCGGGCCTAACGTGCGACCGCCGCGCGCCGTAGCGTGCTTCAGCCGGCAAAATCGCTCCTCGGCTGCTGCGGCTGCGAGCTCGCCATCCTGTAGAATAGCGGCGGCGCTGTCATGCCCGACTCCGTCGAGTGGAAACAGGTTGAGGGGGAGATCTTCGATATTTTCGCCGAACGTCGTCAGCGCGCCGAAGATTGTCCGATGACTTAACGAATGACGAAGACGTGACTTAAGCTTGCTGTCGATATCATCCGCCCATCCGTGCCTTCGGTGACCCGCATAACCTAAAACAAGCATGACATTGCCTCACCTTATGGATCCAAGATCAGACCTTATGGATCCGATTCCGCCGCACTCCACATGATCTTCATCCTTAATGTTTACCATGACCATAGTTTATAAATTCGACAATTTTGTTTCCTAGATTAACGTGTTAAGGTAAACTCCGTCTGAAGCGTTGCGGCTGGGCCTCCAAAGTTTTCCCGCGCATGACGGAAGTTGGCGAACTGCTGTACCGTGATTGCGGCGGGAAGGAGATGCGGGCAATTCCAAAGCGGCAGCAGACCAACGCAATGCTCCTTCCGGTCTTGGCCTCGGCGCTCGCGAGCGTCATTACCGGAACTGCATTGGTAGCCACGCGTTTCGTGGTGTCGGGGTCGGACGGCTTGACCATCGCGACACTGCGCTACGTGGTCGCGGCGGCGTGTCTGCTTCCGCTTGTTCCGATCTTCGCCCGCATGAGCGTGGCTCTTCGCGATCTCATTCCGATTGCCGGACTGGGGCTCCTTTACTTCGGTTTCTTCCCTTGGTGCATCAGCGCCGCGATGAAATTCACGACCGCATCCGGTGGGGCCATCGTGCTCGCTTGTACGCCGGCCGCCACTTTGCTTCTTGGAAAGCTCACCGGCAGCGAAGACTGGTCGATCCGCAAAGGCTTCGGCGTGGTCTGTGCGATTTTCGGCGCGGCCATCGCGATCGGACATATCGGATTCGATTTTGCCGCCACGGCCTGGCGCGGCGATCTGGCAATGATACTGGCGACGTTGCTCGGCGCAATTTATGCGATCTTCTCAAAACCTTATCTGAAAAAATATTCACCGCTGGTGGTCACGGCGATCGCCATGGCTGCGGGCGCGCTTGGACTGTTAGTCTTTTGGGCGGCGATCGACCTTTCCCACGGGTTGCCGCATTTGCAGTTGTCCGGCTGGCTGGCGATTCTCTATATCGGCATCGCCGGCGGCGCGCTGTCGTTTTTCCTGTACGCTTGGTCCCTTGGCCAGACGGCCCCTACCACCACGATGATCCTGCTGCCGCTCAATCCCATCACGGCCGTTATTGCAGGAGCGCTGTTCCTGCAAGAGCCGCTGAGCATCGAGCTGTTTTTGGGGCTGATATTGGTCGTTGTGGGTATCGTTCTTGTTGTCGGCCTCAATGGACTACGGCGGACGAATGCAGCTTCGGGAGCGGGACAATGAACGCCATTCTGCTCAGCAACATCAACATGCAACCGCTGGTCCGCGCGCTGCGGCCTTGGGACGTGGCGGTAGGAACCTATAACAGCATGTTGGTCGATCTCTCGACGGTCGCGTCACCCGCTTCCGCCGCCGGCGTGACGCATGTGATTTGTTTGTACGATTCCGACACGCTTATGGGTGATGCCTTCTATGGCGAAGGTCCGCCCGAGCAGTGCGAAATATTCCTGCAAGCGCTTGACGGTTTCTGTGCGCGACACGCCGACAAGGTCGTGGCGGCGAATCTGTTTTCGTTCAGCTCCAATCGTTGGCTCGGTTTTGCCGATGTCCTGCATGCGGACTCGCTCCGGGCGCGACAGGCGGACTTGAATACGAAGCTCGTCGCCATCGCCAAATCCCGTCCTAATCTGCTCCTGCTCGATCTCGATCCGCTGATTCGCCGGCACGGCGAAGATGTGCTGATTTCCAACGCTTTCTGGTACACGGCACGAATTCGCTACTCGGCGCGCATGTTCGAACTGCTTGCCGACACCATCCGGCAGGCGATCAACGCCCACGCGCAACGCTGCAAGAAAGTGCTGGTCCTCGATCTCGACGATACGCTGTGGGGCGGCATCGTCGGCGAAGTTGGGCCGCTTGGCGTGGCGTTATCCGAGGACGGCAAAGGCCTCTGCTACCGCGATTTTCAGCGGTGCATCAAAGCGGCGACACGCACCGGAATCCTGCTCGCGATCGCCAGCAAAAATAATGAAGCCGACGTCATGGAGGTCTTCGACCAGAACAAAATGATGGTTCTACGGCGCGAGGATTTCGCCGCCGCGTACATCAACTGGCGTCCGAAAGTGCAGAACATCGTCGATATCGCCAACGAACTCAACCTCGGCGCGGACAGTTTCGTCTTTATCGACGACAATCCGATGGAGCGCGACGCGGTGAGAAAGGCTTTGCCCGATGTCACGGTGCCCGACTTTCCTGCTCGCGCCGAAGAGCTTCCTTCCTGGTTCACGCAAAAGATCGTACCGGCGTACTTCGGCAAGTATGCAATCTCCGACGAAGACGCGGCAAAGACCGAGCAGTATCGCGCCAACAGGGCGCGGCAGCAGCTTGCCGCCAGTTTCGACCTCGACGCCTATCTCGCCGAACTCGGCATCGAATGCTCGATCAGCGTCAACAATAACGATCGGTTGATCCGTGCCGCGCAAATGACGCAGAAGACCAGCCAGTTCAATCTGACGACGCGTCGTTACGAGGTCACGGATCTCGCGCGTTTTGTGCGCAGTCACGAGCACGCCGTGCTCATGCTCGATTACAAGGACCGGTTTGGAGACGAAGGTGCGGTCGCCTTGGCCATCGTCGACCTTGCCGAGGGCCGCATCGATACCTTTCTTGAGAGCTGTCGCGTCATCGGCCGGCGGGTCGAGGATCGTCTGCTCGACAAGGCGATCGAGCTTTGCCGCCACCACGGACATCGGAGGATCATCGGTGAATATATCCCTACCCGGAAAAACAAAGTGGTCGCTGAATTCTACGACAGTCACGGATTCGCACCGTTGTCCAAATACAATGACGGCCGAATCACCTACGAAAAGGCCATCGATGATCGACGACCGGGAGCAGGATAAGATTAAAGCGGCAGTGAAGTTTCTTGCGAAGACGCTGGATATTTCCGAGGACGAGCTTGGTCCCGATTCGTCCATGGACAACACGCCGGATTGGGATTCCTCCGAGCACATGAATATTTGTCTTCTGTTCGAGCAGCAATTCGGCGTGAAGATGGATATGGACATCATTACGTCGGCAACGAGTATCCGCGCGCTCGCCGCGCTTATTCCTTAAGGCCGGGGCGCGGCCGCGCCGCGCGGCTGCGAGGCGCCCGCGAAGGGGGCTGCGCAAATGCGTCGTGGAATGCTAATCTCTCCATACCGCGCGGAGATTTAGCCATGAACACGCACGTTAAGCTCGCGACCGTCACGCAAACCGATATCTCGCCCGCCGAATGGCAGGCGCGCCTCGATCTCGCCGCCACCTACCGGTTGATCGCCCATTACGGCTGGGGCGACGTCATCTACAATCATTCATCGATGCGCGTGCCTGGCGAGGAGCGCAAGTTTCTCATCAAGCGCCATGAGCTGCTGTACGAGGAAGTGACGCCGTCGAACCTCGTCAAGGTGAGCATGGACGACGATCTCGACGAATCCGCAGGCGTCAACCGGCCGGGCTTCACGCTGCACGGCGGCGTGTCTGTCCGGGCGGCCGGACGTCAATTGCGCCGTCCACGTCCATACCGAGATCGGCATGGCGATCTCCGGCCTAAAGCACGGACTGCGCATGGTCTCGCAGCCGGCGGTGCGCTTCTACAATCGCGTCGGCTATCATGACTACGAGGGCATCACCGAGGATTTCGGCGAGCGCGCGCGCATCAACAAGGCGCTCGGCAAGAACCGTGCGCTGATCCTGCGCAATCACGGGCTGCTCACGGTGGGCAAGACCGCGCGCGAGGCGTTCGTGCTGATGAAGTCGCTGATCGAGGCCGCCGACATCCAGCTCAAGATGGAAGCGACCGGCGGCGAACTGATCGAGATTCCGGCGGAGATTTGCGAGAAGGTCGCGCACCAGTACGAGCACCACGAATTCGGGCCGCGGCTCGGCCGATTGGCCGGCCTATTTGCGGATGCTCGATGCGATCGATCCGAACTGGCGGAATTGATCGCGCGTCTGTTTCGGTCCCGGGAGGCGCCATCGGCCAGCGGCCGCTAGGGCAGGCTCGACGTCAGGCTCCGGCGCTGATCCGCCTCAATGTCGGCGGAATGGCGCGGCCTATTACGCCGCACTCACTTCAGCATGAAGGCTCGGCGTCCATGCGGCACTGGCGGCTCGTTTTGTCGCGTTGCAGGCGGCGGCGTTCGCGGCCTCGCGATGACCGCCGGCGCGCGCGCATGCGCAGACGCAGACGGTCGACGCCGCGATCGTTCTCGCCGCCGACGTATCGCGCAGCATCGACGACGACGAATTTCGAGCTGCAGCGCCGCGGCTACGCCAAGGCGGTGACCAGTCCGCAATTCCTGCAAGCCGTTCAGTCGGGCGCGCACGGGGCCGTTGCGCTCTGCCTCGTCGAATGGGCGGGACCCGATCAGCAGGCCGTGGTCGCGAAATGGATGGTGATCCGCGACGGCGAGGGGGCCGCCGAATTCGCCAAGATCCTGCTCGACGCGCCGCGCTCCTCCGCCGGCCGCACGGCGATCGGCGACGGCATCGATTATGCCGTGGCGCAGCTCGCCGCCGCCGGCTTCACCGCCGTGCGCCGGGTCATCGACGTGTCCGGCGACGGCACCAACAATTCCGGCCGCGAGGTGACCGCGGCGCGGGATGACGCGGTGAAGCAAGGGCATCACCATCAACGGCCTTGCCATCATCAACGAGAAGACCGGCGGCATCCCGGGAACCTTCCTCTATGCGCACACGCATCCGCCCGGCGGCCTGCCGGACTACTACCGCAACAACGTCATCGGCGGCCCGGGCGCCTTCGTGCTGCAGATCGTGAACTTCGACACCTTCGCCGAGGCGATGACCAACAAGCTGATCACCGAAATTTCGCAAGCGTCGCGCCGGTCATCCGCAAGCGCGCCGGAGCACCGAGCGCAGGCGCGGCGGCCGAACTCGCGAGCGGCTCGTTGCGCCGCTGACCGCTTTGCTATTTTCGCCGGGGCGTATTTGCCGCCGGTCTGCTTGGTGTGCACGCCTTCGGCGCCGCTCTGCTTATGCTGCAGGCGGGTGATGCGCGCCCAGGTGCGCTTGAGAGGATCGCGCACCTTGATATGCAGCGTGCCGCAGCCCTCGCAGGTCAGCTCGATCTTGTCGCCGTCCATGAACGGATTGAGGCCGCGATGGTTGGTGCCGGTCGCCAGAATGTCGCCGGGCTCGCAGCGTGTGGATCGAGGTGACCCATTCGATGCAGCGCGGAATCTTGTGCGCCATGTCGTCGGTGTTGAAGTTCTGATAGACGGCGCCGTTGTTGGTGAGCGTGATCTGCAGCTTTTGCGGATCCTTGATCTCGTCGGCGGTGACGATGTAGGGGCCGATCGGCGCAAACGTGTCGCGCGACTTCATCTGATAGAACACGTTGGTCGGCGGCACCACGCCGCGCGCCGAGCCGTCGATGAAATTGGTATAGCCGAACACGTATTTCATCGCGTCCGCCGCTTTGACGTGCGAGGCGCTTCTTGCCGATCACCACGGCGATCTCCGCCTCGCCCTCGAAAATCGACGCCGCCATGTCGGGCAGCACCATGGTGTCGCCGTCGCCGATGACCGCGCTCGGCGACTTCATGAAGGCGTTGATCGGCGCCGGCTCCGGCAGCGTGCCGTCCTCCATGTAGTTCACCGCCATGCAGATGATGTTTTCCGGCTTCGGCAGCGGCGGGCGCAGCTTGACCTTGGCGAGCGGCTTGCCCTTGCCCTTTTTGGCGGCGGCGGCGAGCTTGCCCTTGTACGTGCTCCATTTCTCGATCACGCCGCGGATCACGTCCTGCGGGCCGAGCGCCTTGATGCCCTTGGTCACGGACGAGACGTCGACGATCTTGTCGCCGACCACCACGCCGAGCTTATAGTTGTCGAAAAACGCGAGTTTCATGTCTGCTCCTTGGATATTTCCCTGCCAGATTCAATGAGACCGTTATCCGCAATTGGCTGTGGAAAAGTAGCCCAATTGGAATTTATGCGGAAGCCGAGAGGCGAGAACGGCAAGCGCTTCCCGCGCATTCTGCCCGGTTTGGCACGTCGATTGCATGAAAGCTGGTCATGACCGATGAAAACTATTTGGCGCTGCTTTTGGGGGCGATCTGCGTATTGGCGTTTGCCTGCGGCATGGTCGCGCTGACCCAGCACCCCGAATGGTTCGGGTCCTGACCGGGGCCGAACGCGGTGCTCACACCCGATTGCCCGCGCTCCAGCTCCAGAAATCGCGGCCTTCCTCGCGCATGAATTTCGCCAGCACCATCTTGTGCACCTCGTCGGCGCCGTCGACCAGCCGCGCGGCGCGGGCGGCGCGATAGACCCATTCGGCGATGGTGTCCTTGGAATAGCCGCGCGCGCCGTTGAGCTGGATCGCGACATCGGCGGCCTGATGCAGCGTGTTGGCGACGTGCAGCTTCGCCATCGACACTTCCTTGCGCGCGTAATCGCCCTGGTCGAGCTTCCAGGCCGCGTGCATGGTGAGCAGGCGGCCGATGTGGATGTTGTGGCCGACCTCGCCGAGTTTCATCTGCACGCTCTCGCGGTCGGCGAGCTTGATGCCGAAGCCCTCGCGGCGGCCGACATAGTCCTGCGCGATCTCGACGCAGCGCTTCGACCAGCCGAGCCAGCGCATGCAGTGCGTGAGCCGCGCCGGGCCGAGCCGCACCTGCACGACCTTCAGGCCGTTGCCGATGCCGCCGAACACGTCGTCGTCGTGCACTTCGAGGCCGTCGAATTCGAGCTCGCAATGGCCGCCGTGCTCCTCCGGCCCCATGATCTCGATGCGCCGCAGGATGCGCCAGCCGGGCTGATCCTTGTGGAACAGGAACGTGGTGATGCCCTTGCGCTTGTCGTCGGAAGTGCGCGCGGCGAGGATGAAATGGGCGGCGCCGTCGGCGCCGGTGATGAACCACTTGCGGCCGTAGATCCTCCAGGTGTCGCCCTTCTTCTCGGCGTAGGTCTTGATCATGCTTGGGTCGGAGCCGCCGCCCGGCGCCGGCTCGGTCATGGCGAAGGACGAGCGCACCTTGCCCTCGACGATGGGCTTGAGCCATTTGTCCTTCTGCCTCTGGCGTGCCGAGCTTTTTCAGCACATTCATGTTGCCGTCGTCGGGCGCCATGCAGTTCATCGCCAGCGGCCCGAACAGCGAGCGCGCGGCTTCCTCGTACATCACCGCCCAGGCGACGATCGGCAGGTCCATGCCGCCGTATTCCTTCGGCGATTGCGGCGCCCACAGGCCGGCCTTTCTTCGCCTTTTCGCGCACCGGCTGCAAGCCGGTCGTGCGGGATATTCTCGTGGTCGGAGAAATTGTGCGGTCGGCTTCGAGCGGCAGTACGTGCTCCTCGACGAAGGCGCGCATGCGCAGGCGCAAATCCTCGATCTCGGACGGAAGGCTGAAGTCCATGTCCGCTCCCCTTGCGCCGCTCCTCGCCCGGCCGTTGCTACGACGGCTTTTCCACCCATATCGCATCGCGCGGGTTCGATAAACTGAGCCGCTGCCCGCTTGTGCGATTGATTTTTCCAACAGCGACTATAACTCAATCAGAGGGGGCGACGAGGAGCCGACCCTGTCGCGGCGAACCAAGGTGGTATTCATGATGCGGATTGCGCTTCCGATCGCCGCACTCGCGGCAATAGTTTGCTTCGATGCTCCGTCCAGCCAGGCACAGATCATCGGCGATGCGCCCTGGTGCGCTGTGACAAAGACTGGAGGCGGCCGTCGTGGAATCGGACTGCGAATACTATTCGGTCGAAGAATGTACGCCGAACGTAATCGGCGGGAATCGCGGCTTTTGCCGCATGAATCCGGCTTATCGACCCGGTCCGTCACACGTCCCCCGCTGGAGGCGCCATCGGCACCATCACCGGCCGTATCATTGACGGCCGGCATCGGCGCACAGCAGGATGGGCGACGCCGCCATGCTTGATCAGTCCGCAGCAGCTCACCCGCAATTTTCCCTCGATGCCGATCAGATTGCGGTTCGCGACATGGCGCGCGGCTTTGCCGATGAAGTTTTTGCGCCGAACGCCATTGCCTGGGACGAGGCCAAGCATTTTCCCGTTGCCGAGATGCGCAAAGCCGCCGGGCTTGGCATGGCCGGCATTTACGTCGCCGAGGATGTGGGCGGGTCGGGACTGTCGCGGCTTGCCGCGGCGCTGATCTTCGAGGCGCTGGCGACCGGCTGTCCGACGGTCTCCGCCTACATGTCGATCCACAACATGGTCGCCTGGATGATCGACGCCTATGGCTCCGACGAGCAGCGGCAAAAGTGGCTGCCCGCCCTGTGCAAGATGGAATTGTTTGCCAGTTATTGTCTGACCGAGCCGAGTGCCGGTTCGGATGCCGCGGCGCTGAAGACACGGGCGGTGCGCGACGGCGATTGTTACGTCATCAATGGACAGAAGCTTTTCATCTCCGGGGCAGGCGCGAGCGGCGCTTTACGTGGTGATGGCGCGATACTCGGCGGCGAGGGCGCGGGCGGAATTTCGACGCTTCATCGTGCCCGGCGAAGCCGCGGGCCTCTCGCTCGGCGCCAACGAGCGCAAGATGGGCTGGAACGCGCAGCCGACGCGCGCGGTAATTTTCGAGGACGTACGCGTGCCGGCCGCCAATCGGCTTGGCGAGGAGGGTTCCGGCTTCAAGATCGCAATGGCGGCGCTCGACGGCGGCCGGCTTAACATCGCGGCCTGCTCGCTCGGCGGCGCGCAGGCGGCGCTGGAAAAGTCGCTGGCCTACATGAAAGATCGCAAGGCCTTCGGCAAACGCCTCGACGAATTTCAGGCGCTGCAATTCCGCCTCGCCGACATGGCGACCGGGCTTGAGGCCTCGCGCGCGTTGCTGTGGCGCGCGGCGGCAGCGCTCGACCGCAAGGAGGCCGAACGCCGCGGCGCTTTGCGCCATGGCCAAGCGTTTCGTCACCGATACCTGCTTTGATATCGCCAATCAGGCGCTGCAGCTGCACGGCGGCTACGGCTATCTTGCCGAATTCGGCATCGAGAAGATCGTGCGCGATCTGCGCGTGCATCAGATTCTCGAAGGCACCAACGAGATCATGCGTCTGATCGTGGCGCGAAGCCTCGTCGGCCGATGAACGAGAAGGCTATTCGCGACGGCGACGTTTTAGTTCGCGAACGCGGCGCGCTGCGGCGGCATCACGCTCAATCGGCCGCAAGCGTTGAATGCGCTCACGCTCGACATGGCCGTGGCCATGACGGCGCGCCTGCGTCCATGGGCGGACGACGACGCGGTCGGCGCGGTGCTGATCGACGGCGCCGGCGAGCGCGGCCTGTGCGCCGGCGGCGACCTGCGCGCGCTCTACGATGCGGCGAAGGCCGGAGATAATTCGCTGCCGGAAAAATTCTGGGCGACCGAATACCGTCTCGACGTCTTGATCGCGCGCTATCCCAAACCGGTGATCGCGCGTCATGGACGGCATGGTGATGGGCGGCGGCGTCGGCCTTTCGGCGCATGCCGCGCATCGCGTCGTGACCGAGCGCTCCGCGATCGCCATGCCGGAAGTCGGCATCGGCTATTTTCCCGATGTCGGCGCGTCGTACTCTGCTGGCGCGCGCGCCGGGCTACGTGGGAACGCATCTGGCGCTCACCGGCGAACGCATCGGCGCCGCGGACGCGATCTATTGCGGGCTTGCCGATGTTCACATTCCGGCGCGGAAATGCTGGCCGATCTTCCCTCGCGCGCTCGCCGATTGCCGCACGGCGCAGGATGTACGCGTCGCGCCTCGACAAAATGTCCAGCCCGCCTGCGCCCGGCAAATTGCCTGTCGGCGCGGCCATGGATCGATGCTTGCTATGGCGCCGACGATGTCGAAGAAATCATTGCGCGGCTGGGCGCCAGCAGCGGCGAAGACGGCGCGCATGGCGCTCGCGACGCTGCAAAGCATGTCGCCGACATCGCTCAAGATCACATTGCGAAACATCCGCTCGGCGCTATCATTCAGCAAAGTCGAGCAAAGCTTCCAGCAGGATTACCGCATCTCGCTTGCGTGCATTGCCGGGCATGATTTCATCGAAGGCATTCGCGCTGCCGATCGTCGACAAGGACCGCAATCCGGTCTGGCGGCCGGCCAAGCTCGAAGACGTCACGCCGGATATTGTCGACGTCACTTCCGGCCGGTCGGCGCTCTGGAACTGAAATTCGACGGTTAAGAGGGGACGCAGATGTCGACCATCGGATTTATCGGCCTCGGCAATATGGGCGCGCCGATGGCCGCCAATCTCGTCAAATCGGGCGAGCCACGTGCTGGGCTTCGATGTCGTGGCCGCGTCGCGCGAAGCTTCCGCCCGAGACGGCGTGCAGATCGTCGCCAACGCGCGGTCGACCGTCGATGACGCCGAGGTCGTCATCACCATGCTGCCGGGCGGCGAACAGGTGCTGTCGGTGTGGAACGATATCGTGCCGCACGCGCGGCAAGGCACGCTGTTCATCGATTGCTCGACTATCGATGTGGCGAGCGCGCGCAAGGCTCATGCGCTGGCGGCCGCGCGCGGCATCGCCACGCTCGACGCTCCGGTTTCCGGCGGCGTCGGCGGCGCCAAGGCGGCGACGCTGACCTTCATGGTCGGCGGCTCGACGCACGCCTTTGCGCGCGGCAAGCCGGTGCTCGAGCGCATGGGCAAGCGCATCGTGCATTGCGGCGAAGCCGGCAACGGCCAGGTCGGCGAAAATCTGCAACAATCTGATTCTCGGCGCCTCGATGATCGCGGTCAGCGAAGCCTTCGTGCTCGGCGAGAAACTCGGGCTTTCGCACCAGGCGCTGTTCGATGTCGTCTCCGCGTTCTTCGGGCCAGTGCTGGTCGCTGACCAGCTATTGCCCGGTGCCCGGGCCGGTGCCGGCGAGCCCGGCCAATAACGGCTACAAGGCGGGCTTTACTGCGGCGCTGATGCTGAAGGATCTCAACCTCGCCAGGCAGGCTGCGCAGTCGGTCGGCGCGCAAACCGCCCTCGGCGCACATGCCGGCGCAAATCTACCGAGCAGTTCGCCCAGCAGGGCCACGGCGCGTTGGATTTCTCCGCGATCGTCAATCTCGTTCGCGCGCAGTCGTCAGGCAAATGATCGAATATTTGGCTGGCCGCACGGCACGACTGTTCCGCGGCGTCATTGTATCTTCATCGGCAGACGGCGAAGCCGCAATTCGCCGACAGCGCCTCCATAAGACGCAATGAAATTAGGATCGGCAAGATGCGCTTTGGGAAATCGCCCCAATAGCCGCGTGACCGCAATCGTAATCGTTGTCCGGCCCAAAATATTGCCGATGCAGTGGTGTGGGCCGGCGCCGAAAGCGAGGATTCGCTTCGGGTTGCGATGAATGTCGAAGCGCAGCGGATCGGCAAATACATCGGGATCGTAGTTTGCAGCCTGGGGCGACGGCCGCACCACCATGCCTTTTAGAATTTTGGTGCCGCCGAGCTCGGTGTCGCGCGTCGCCATGCGCGGGAAGGTGAAATAGCCGTTGCTGGCGGTGCGCAGGCATTCCTCGATTGCCGCGGGGATGAGGCCCGGATCGGCAATCAGCTCGGCGAGCTGATCGGGATGCGAATAGAGCGTGTAGAGCGCACCGCCGGCAGCCCGGCTGGTGGCGGAGAGCGCGGCCCCGCAAATCGTGAAAATCTGGTCGAACAGCTCGCGATCCGTGAGCTTATCGTCCTGATCGCGCGCGGTGATGAGATCGTTGATGAAGTCCGGACGCGGATTCGCCCGACGCTCCGCGATGATCTCGTTCACCGTGTCGGCGGCGCGGGCGAAAGCCGCAACGCATTCCGGCGCGAATGGATCGCCCGGCTTGGTGTAGGTCGTCAGCGGCAATACTTCATGAAAGGCGAGGAAAATCTCCTTCCGTCCCTCGTCCAGATTGGCCATCGCGGTCAACAACGCGCCGACGACAAGCTGCGCGCCGTAATCGGCCATAGCGTCGAATTCATTGCCGCCGCTCTCAATGCGGTCGAGCATCCCCTCGATGATTTCAGCGATGCGGGACTCAAGTCGGCTCAGACTTCGCGACGAAAACGCCGGCAGCAGCAGGCGGCGAATCCTGGCGTGTCGCTCGCCGTCCATCTGGGTGATGAACTGCACGCCCATGAACTTGTCGAACTGCTCGAAGCCCGGGCCGCGTGGCATTTCCGAGGAAAAGCGCTCGGTATCGGCGAATACCTCCTGAACGTCGGCATGGCGCCCGCATACGACCTGGGGCGGTCCGTACGCCACGACGTAGAACGGCGGGCGTTTCGCCCATTCCGCCATGATGCTGCGCGCGTTCTGCTTAAACTCGCTGCTGCCGAGGTCGATGTCGACGACCTTGGTGCTGTCCGGGGCGGCGAGAGGTGACATAAATTCTCCCAGGCCATTGATGGCAGCGAAGCGAATCCGTTGCGGCGCGACTTATTGCATCCGATTTCACGACAATCATCAACCTCATTTGCAGGCCTTCAGGTGAGCCGCCTGATCTTTGGATTGCCAGAATTCCGGCCATCGCTTGGTCATTGCGGCGACGAGGTTGCAACGGCATGGGTGCGCGCGAGGGGAAACGCCCATGCAAGCCTTGTGGTCCGATGCGCGCCACTTTCAGATCGCAGCGCTGTCGTCGCTGCTGGCCGTCAATTTCATCTGGATCGATTTCGGCGCCAGGCCGCTCTACAGCGCGCTTGCGATTTCCAGCGCGCTTCTGACCCAGATCGTCTGCTCGCGCCTTTTCGGCTTGCCGCAGATCGACCTGCGCTCGCCGCTGATCACGGGCTTGTCCTTAAGCCTGCTGTTGCGGGCGAACGAGCCGTGGCTGCCGGCGATTGCCGGAGTCTTCGGCCATCGCCTCGAAGTTCTTGCTGCGAATCGACGGTCAGGCACGTTTTCAATCCCGCCGGTTTCGCCATCGTCGTTCTGCTGCTGGCCTCGAACGGGCGTGTGGATCTCGCCGGGGCAATGGGGCAACACGGCTCTGGCTGACGTCGCTGGTCGCCTTCCTCGCCATTCTGGTGTTGCAGGCGTCGCAGCGCGTCGGACGTGGCGCTGTTCTTTCTCGGCAGCCACGCCGCCTTGCTGTTCGCCCGCGCGCTATTGGCTGGGCGACCCGCTCGCCATCCCGCTGCACCAGTTGCAGAGCGGATCGCTGCTGATCTTTGCCTTCTTCATGATCTCCGATCCGCGGACGACGCCGGATTCGCGGCTCGGGACGCTTCTTCTTCGCCTTGGCGGTGGCGGTCTTTGCCCACTATCTCGCATTTTTCATGCAGATCCGGCCGGCGCTCTATTTTGCGCTGATCGCGCTCTCTCCGGTGACGCCCCTGCTCAACCGGATTGATTCCGGCAAAGAGAGTTCGAATGGAGTCCGACCAGCCAAGGAGCATCTCGATGACGCAAACTGTGAGGTCTCGACTGAAAGCCGGCGTCGCTCTGGCCGCCATTTTCGCCCAGCTTGCCGTCACGGCCGGTCCGGCCAGCGCATTCTGCGGCTTCTACGTGGCCGAGGCCGATGCGAAATTGTTCAACAAATCTTCCAAAGTCGTCATTGCCCGCGACGGCGACGAGACCGCCATCACGATGGCGAGCGATTACGAGGGCAAACCCGACGAATTTGCGCTTGTGGTCCCGGTGCCCGACCTTCATCGAGAAAGACCAGATCAGCGTCGTCGATCACGAAGACGCTCGATCATCTCGATGCCTACACGGCGCCGCGGCTTGTGCAATATTACGACGAAGATCCGTGCCAGCGGCTCCCTCGATGTCACGCGCGCTCGCCTTCGCTTCCGCTTTGCCACCGGCCGCCGCTCCCGGCGCCGCCGCCTACCGCCTATCCCGGAGTCAAGGTCGAGGCGCGTTACGACGTGGCCGAATACGACATTTCCATCCTGTCAGCCGAACAGAGCGACGGCCTGATCAAGTGGCTGACCGACAACGGCTACAGAATTCCGCCGGGCGCCGAGCCGGTGATCGGCAGCTACATCAAGCAAAAAATGCATTTCTTCGTCGCCAAGGTGAACGTCAAACGGATGAACGAGCTGGGCCGCGCCTATTTGCGGCCGCTGCAGGTCCGCTACCAGACCAACAAATTCATGCTGCCGCTGCGGCTTGGAACGGTCAATGCCAACGGACCGCAGGATCTGATCGTCTACGCATTGACGCGGCGCGGGCGCGTCGAGGCCGTCCAATTATCGCACCGTCAAGGTGCCGTCCGACGTCGATGTGCCGCTGTTCGTCGCCGAAAGAATTTCCCAATGTCTACAAGGCGGCCTTCGATCGCGCGGTGGCGCGCGAAAACATGCATGGCGTGTTCGTCGAATATGCCTGGGACATGGGCTGGTGCGATCCCTGCGCCGCGCAGCCGATGAGCAATCAAGAGCTGGCGGAGCTCGGGCGCGCAATGGGTTCCGGCAGCGGCGGCAACATTCGTCGCCAACCGATGGCCGTCGGGCAATGCCCGACTGACGCCTTCGTCACCCGCCTGCATGTGCGCTACGACGCCAAGTCGTTTCCCGAAGACCTCAATTTCATCGAGACCGGCGACCGCGAAAACTTTCAGGCGCGATACGTCCTGCACCATCCCTATGCCGGAGCAAGCTGCCCGGCCGCCGAGAGCTACCGCGCCTCGCTTCCGGCACGTTTCAAGAAGGAAGCGGAAAACCTGGCCGATCTCACCGGCTGGCCGCAAAACGACATCGCGGCACGCATGGCGGCGAAGTGGCCAGCCGCTTTCAGGCGCAAAGTGAAAGAGTCTGCAGTTCATAGTGCCTGGAAAAATCTGAACGCGGTGCGCGAGAAGCCGAGCTTTGGTAGAAGCGATGCGCCTCGACGCGGCGCTCCGCGCTGGTGACCTCAATCCCCGAGCAGCGATGCTCGCGCGCGAACTCGGTGGCGGCGGCGATGAGCTTCTCGCCGACGCCGCGGCGGCGATGCCGCGACGAAACGACGAGGCTCGTCACCCTGCAGATCGTCGAGCCGGTCGGGAAATAGGGGACGAGTTCGGCGCTCATCAGGCCGATGACTTCGCCTTCAGATTCGGCGACGAGACAGCAACTGGTCTGGCTTCGCAGCGACGCGAGCGAGCCGGTCGTTCACGTCCGCCTCGGTCGACGGGTAGCCCAGTTCGGTCATCAGCAACGCGACATGCTTCGCGTCGGCCTCCCGCGCCGGCCTGAGCCTCACAGTCATCGCGCCGCTCCGGCCGCGCCGCGCAGGTGCGCCTTCTCCAGCATGACGTGAATGCCCTTCGCGCCGTTGACCACCTGAGTGACGCGCAGGTCGGCGGCGAGGCTGCACAGCGTGTAGGCGTCCTCGCGCGAAATGCCGGTGCGCGCGCAAATGAGCTTGATCATGTCGCGCAGCGCGATCACCACCGCGTCGTCGAGGTCGGGATCGAACGCCATGGTGATGACGTGGCGTCGGCGTTTCGGCCAGCGGCCATTCCAGCGCTCATGTCGGGGCGCACATGCAGTTCGAAGGTGCCGATCAGCCCGGTCTCGATGGCGGTGATGCAGACTTCGCCGTCACCCTGCACGCCGTGACCGTCGCCGACCGAGAACAGCGCGCCGTCGACATGAATCGGCAGATAGAGGGTTGTGCCGGCGACCAGTTCCTTGTTGTCCATGTTGCCGCCGTTGCGCCGCGGCGGCGGCGAGGCGACCGGGCCCCAGGCCGGCGGCGGCGCCACCGCCATGATGCCGAAGAACGGCTTGAGCGGCAGTTCGAGCCCCCACGGCAGCTTGCCGACCATGCGGGCGCGGTCGAGCGGAATGTGGATGAGCGCGGGCTGTCGCGAAATCGTCCGGCAGCGCGCCGGCGAGCGGCCGGATGGCGTTGTAGCCCCAGTCGTAATTGAGCTCGATCGATTTGATGCGCACTTCGAGCACTTGGCCGGCCTTGGCGCCGCGCACGGCGACCGGTCCGGTGAGGATGTGCGGCCCGTTGAGCCTCTGCGGCACGCTTTTGTGGATTGCGGGAAGCGCCGCGGGCACGGCTAAGCCCCGAACCGGCCGGCGGCATTTGCGCCGGCGTTCCCGATACGGTGGAGATCACGACGGTATCGCCCGGATCGATCGTGATGCAGCGGGCTTGAGCGAGGCGTCGAAAAAGCCCCAATGCACCGTCTCGGGGCCGGCATCCAAACGATGAGTCTGCATATTCGTGCGCCTTTTCTTCGCCTGCCCGCGTCTCGGCAGCTCACAAAAGATAAACCTGCGAAATCCGGTGCAACGCGGACACCGATTCCAGCGCAAGGCGGACAGCAATCCGGTGATTGCGGACAGCAGGTGATGGCGGCGTAGAGCACGCTCCCGTCGACAGTCGAATCAGCTGATCGGTCTCCCTGGCAACCAGGGAGTGACCGATGCCGGCGGAGCGAGTGTCGATGAGGAAGATACGCGAGGCGCTGCGTCTGACGCACGCGCTGGGGATGAGCCGGCGGCTTGTCGGCGAGGCGACGGGGATCGGCAAGACGGCGGTCGGCGAGTACGTGCGCCGGGCTGCCGTAGTGGGTCTCAGCTGGCCGATCCCTGACGCGATCGATGATGCCGAGCTGGAGCGGCGGTTGTTTCCGCCGGCGACTACGGCGTCGTGCACGACGCGCACCGAGCCGGACTGGTCTCACATTCATGCGGAGCTGAAGCGGCGCGGTGTGACGCTGGCTTTGCTCTGGCAGGAGTATCGCGCCGAGCACGCCCAAGGCTACGCCTACAGTTGGTTCTGCGAGCGGCACGGCGACTGGCGCAAGCGCATCTCGGCGACGATGCGCCAGACGCATGTTGCCGGCGAGAAGCTGTTCGTCGACTGGGCCGGCGACACCATGCTGGTTTTTAATCCGACGACTGGCGAGGAGCATCGCGCGCACATCTTCGTCGCGGCGCTCGGCGCGTCGAACTACACCTACGCCGAGGCGCGCTGGACCGAGACGCTGCCGGACTGGATCGGCGCACATGTGAACGCGCTGGCCACGATCGGCGGTGTACCGAAGGCGTTCGTTCCCGACAATCTGAAGGCCGGGATCACCAAACCGTCACGCTACGAGCCCGGCATCAACCGGACGTACCAGGACCTCGCCGACCACTACGGCTGCGTTGTGCTCCCCGCCCGCGTGATGAAGCCGCGCGATAAGGCGAAGGTCGAGGTCGCGGTCCAAATCGTCCAGCGCTTCGTGCTGGCGAAGCTGCGCCATCGCCGGTTCTTCTCGCTGGCCGAGTTGAATGCGGCGATCCGTGACTGCGTAACGGCCATCAACGCCAAGGTCATGCGCCGCATCGGCAAGAGCCGCAACGAACTGCTGGAGACGCTCGACCGTCCGGCGCTCAATGCGTTGCCGAACGCGGCGTACTGCTATGCGGAATGGAAGCGGGCCCGCGTCGCGCCCGATTATCACATCGAGGTGGCGGACCATTACTACTCGGTGCCGTCGAAGCTGATCCGCGAGATGGTCGAGGCGCGCATCACCAGCGCGACGGTCGAGGTCTTCCACAAGGGCCAGCGTGTCGCGAGCCATGCGTTCTCGGCCGTGCGCAGCCGGCACACGACCATCACAGAGCACATGCCGAGCGCGCACCGCCGCTACGCGGAGTGGACGCCGCAGCGCATGATGCGCGAGGCAGCCTCGATCGGCCCGGCGGCTATCGCCCTGGTCGAGGCGATCATGAAAGCCAAGCCCCATCCCGAGCAGGGCTTCCGATCGTGCCTGGGCATCATGCGCCTGGTGAGAACCTACGGGTCCGAGCGCGTCGAGGCCGCGAGCCGGCGCGGCAATGATATCGGCGCAACCACCTACGGCTCGATCAAGTCGATCCTGCAGAACGGTCTCGACAAAGCCTACGCCAACTCGAAAGCGCCGGACGGCCCGCCGATCCGGCACGCCAACATCCGTGGTCGTGGCTACTACCACTGACGCACTGGATGCAGGTGAAAAGAACCCTGCGGGTGAGAAGAAACGAAAGGAGAGACGATGCTCACGCATCCCACACATGATCGCCTGGTCGCACTCGGGCTCACCGGCATGGCCAAGGCGCTGGAGGAGCAACGCAAGCAGCCCGACATGGCCGCACTCAGCTTCGAGGAGCGGCTCGCACTCATGGTCGACCGCGAGGCCATCGAGCGCGAGAACAAGAAACTCGTCAGCCGATTGAAGTTCGCAAGCCTACGTCAGTCGGCCGTCGTCGAGGACGTCGACATGAAGGCCCAGCGCGGTCTCGACAAGGCGCTGTTCGCCAAGCTCGTCGCCGGCGATTGGATCGCACGGCACCAGAGTTTGCTGATCTGCGGGCCAACAGGCACCGGCAAAAGTTGGCTTGCCTGTGCGCTTGGCCACAAGGCCTGCCGCGACGACCGCTCCGTCCTTTATCATCGCGTGCCAAGGCTGTTCGATGCCCTGGCACTCGCACGCGGCGATGGGCGTCATGCCAGGCTCCTCAAGAGCTTGGCGCGCGTCGAGCTGCTGATCCTGGACGATTGGGGCCTCGCCACGCTCACCCCCGAGCAGGGTCGCGACATCCTTGAGATTGTCGAGGATCGGCACGACCGCGGCTCGACGATCGTGACCAGCCAGCTACCGGTCGATCACTGGCACGAGGCGATCGCCAATCCGACCATCGCCGACGCCATCCTCGATCGGCTCGTGCACAACGCGCACCGGTTGACACTCAAGGGCGAGAGCATGCGCAAGATGGCCGCTAAGCGTGCCGGACTTGACGTCAAGCAGGACGCATGACCCCATGAGGCCGTCGACGGGAGCCGCTGTCCGCCTTCACCGGAATGCTGTCCGCGTTCGACCGGAATCACTGTCCGCCTTCAAATGGAATGCCTGTCCGCCATCACCGGAATCCGCAATAAACCGGCGAGCCAGGGAGCGCACTGGCGAATACGGCCTTAGGATCGCCTGCGGGCGGCGAGCGCGCTATTCGCGCTTTTGGCTATGTCACCGGACTGTCATATAAGCTTGTTTTAGTCTTCATTGGTTCGGGGAGCGGCCATGCAAATTCAAATCAACGACGCCGGATCGACGGCCACAATGACGATGGTCGGACGGCTCGACATTTCTGGGGCCGAGGTCGTCGCGCTGCCGCTCGCCACACTGTCCGGCAGCAAAAGCGGACTGTTCATCGATATGGCCGGGGTCACTTTCGTCGCCTCGATCGGACTTCGGTATCTGGTTGCTGCGGCCAAGGCGGTGGGCCGCCGCGGTGGACGCCTGGTGCTGCTCAATCCGAACACGGCCGTCGCCGAGGTCATCACGACGTCCGGCCTGACCGATCTGTTGCGCATCGAACGTGACGGCGCGCCGCAAGGCTGAAACGAGCCGACGATGGCCATCGTCGCTTGCCTGCCGCGCTCACCCGCACGATGTCCTCTGGCGTAGGTCGATTCAATGCAAGCCATTGCGCCGTTTCTGACCGGGCTCGGGCTTTTCTTCTGCGGCGTCCATTTCGTAGCTATAAATCTCATTCCCCTCGCCGGCCGTCGGTTTCGCAGAATGCTGACCCGCTGGGGCGGCATGACTGGATGGCCGCTCTCTTCGGCACGGCCGCCGGCGTCATCACCCAGAGCGCCAATGCCGTCACGGCGATCATCATCGGCCTGGTCAGCGGCGGCTTGGTCGATAAACGCCATGCGATCCTCATTCCCACATGGTCGCATGTCGGCACCTCGGTGCTCGTCATCCTGGTGGCGATCGATTTGCGGCTTGCCGCGAGCTATCTCGTCGTGCTCACCGGCACCTCGGTCTATTTCAAGCTTGATCGCAACGACCGCGTGCGTTTTGTGATCGGAACACTGCTTGGCCTCGGTCTGCTCTTTCTCGGCATGCAGATGCTCAAGACTGGCGCGGAGCCGTTACGCGATTATCTCATGGAGCACGGCGTCATAGCGCGCGCCGCCAAGTCGCCCCCTCTCATGCTGCTTATCGGAGCCGGACTGTCCCTGTTATGCCAGTCGTCGTCGGTCGCTGGCGCGCTCGCCGTCGCTGGCACCGGCGCCGGGCTGATCGATCTTACCGGCGCCTGCTGGCTGATTTACGGTGCCAACCTCGGCTCCGGCTTCAACTTCGCCCTGTTTGCAAAAGCTCATCACGGGGAAGCCGCGCAAATCGCCTTGATGCAGGCTGCGCAAAAGCTGGCGGGCTTTGTCGTGGTGCTGGCGCTTTTGGTTGTCGGCTATTTGACCGGTCGATCGTTGATCGAAGGCAGCATCGCCTCATTAAGCGGGTCGCTGTCCGGACAGGTGGCATGGGTATTTCTCTTCTATCAGATAGCGGGCTCGGCGGTCTGCACCGTGTTCGCCGGATCGATCATCACTATGCTCGAACGCGCAGCGCCACCGAGCGATCTTCAGGAGCTGTCGAAGCCCGCTTATCTGATCGACGACGCGCTGGTCGAGCCGTCATTCGCCATCGAGCTCGTCGGTCGCGAAGAACGGAGACTGATGGAACGGCTGCCGACAATGCTCGATGCGGTGCGCGCCGACGCCGAGGGAGTGCCAATCCCGGCGCCGACATTACGCGCCGCCGGCGCCACGATCGCGCGCGCCATGGCCGGCTACCTCGACGTAATCAGCGAAGGAAGCCTCGGCCGCTCAGACCGGGACAGGGTCGTGCGTTTGCAGCACCGCGCCGCCAATCTGAACGCCATGCATGAAGGCCTCGACGAGTTCGTCACCGCCTGCCTGTCGGCGCGGCAGTGGCCGTCGAGCGGCCGCGTCGCCGATCAGATGATCGAGTTGCTGCACGCCCTGCTCAACACTCTCGTCGATGCGGCGGCATCGGAAGATCCGGCCGAGCGGGAATTGATCCTGTCGCTCTTGGGGCACCGCGACGAAATGATGGAACGGATTCGTCGGCGCGTTCTGCGGGAAGACCCTAATATGCCGGCAAAGCCCCAGGAAGCCTTGTTCGCCGCCACGATGTTGTTCGAACGGCTCGGTAGTGGGCTCCTTTGAATAAGGCCGCGGCGGCGCGCAATCGGAAACTGCCCTACAGGCTCGTTATGCTTGAATGGGAGGACAGTGCACAACCGGTCGAGGCGTGGCAATGGGCGGACGATTACCGGGTGCCTGAGATCGTCCAGTGTCTTTCGGTAGGATTTCTAATTGCCGAAACCAAGACGGCATTTGCGATAGCTCCGAATCTTGGCGATGTGGGCCGCGAGCGAATACAGGCGAGCGGGATAATTCGCATACCCCGCTCGGCCGTTCGTCGAGTTGTGAAATTGTAGGCTTATCTGGGTTTCTTATTGTTCGATGGATGGATATGCCGTGGTTCGATATGAGCTTGCACAGAAGCGGCGAGCTTTTGCACTTGCTTATTAGATAGTTTGCTCGGAGTGGCCATCCCCATGCCGGAGAGATGTTTGATAACCGGCGATGTAATTGGGGAAGGAGGGGGGCAAGTTCTCTTCGTCATTTTCGGGACCTTTCATTCGTCCAGTCGTAATCATGTAGACCTCAAGCACTTCCACAATGTCGGCCACTTCCCAAAGACGCTTCGTCACGCCAGCGGCCATTGCCGGCGTGGTTCTTAGCGTCTTATGGATGCGAACGAAATTGTGGTACATCGCGAACAACGCAACGGAATGTGCGTGGTTCTCGATCTTCTTAGAGAACGCATTTGTTAGCCGCGTAAAACGGCGTGTATGCATTCTCATATTCAAATTTTGTCGTTCGGCGTAGGATGTGCTCACATATTTGGGATCGGGATTGCCTTCGATCCGATGTTTGACTGCACCGATACATTCGGCGGGGCTATATCGCTTCTCGCCCTCCAAGGACGGCCCATAAATCTTGACCAGCATGGCGTAGTCGATATCAGAACCGAACGCGCCTTCGACTGCCTCCAGGTAGGCCTTATGGCCGTCGCTAGTTAGCTGGACGCGATTGGCGAGCCGGGATGCGAGATCGTCCATGAAGATGATTGCCGCGTCGCTGTCGCGGCCGCCCACAAACCATGATGGAATGAGTTTGGTGTCTGCATCGATCGCCGTCCAAGTCCATGCGTCGCCAGCTTGCGGGGGCGCCTTTTTGGCCCGTGGGACGTTTTTCTGTTTGGCATAGACAAACGCCCATATTTCATCGACCTGAATTCGTTTGCAGGTCAGGTTCCGCAGCACGCGATCTTGATACCAAGCGCAAGCTTCGCCGGCCTCAACCATGAGGCGACTAACGGCTTTTTTGCTGACCCCGGTTAGACGGGTCACGGCGCGGATTGAATTTCCCTCGCAAAGAAGGTGTAAAACTTGGGCCTGACAGCTAGGGGTTAGGCGGTTCATGGGGGTTATCCATTGCGACCTCACCTATATACCAAAATTGTAATAATTGTGCAAGGGGATACTCTTGAAAATAGCACAATTTTATAATACCTATGGCCTATGACATTCGCCAGTGGCCCGCCTCTGTCCGCAAATCCGAGATCGGGAAACTCCCGCCGGACGCGGAAGTGGCAATATTGGTGATGCTCAGAGCCATGCGGCTTCGCGGTGCGTGGCTTGAGGAGTACACGATTAAGCCATTGCCCGGACGGCTCCACGGGCTCAACCAGGTGAATATGAAGGTGAACGGCGAGCAGATTTGCGTGTTGTTTTCGGTCTATGGGCAATGCATCGTTGTGTATCGCGCTTTCAAAAAGACCTCCCCACAAATTGAGCAACGCGCATACGATATCGCGTTAAATCGGAAAAACGCAGCGGAACAAATCTTGGCAGGAGGAAAAAATGAACTCCCTACCTTCCATTGATCTTGGCGTTTTTGAGCGTCTAAAAAATGACCCTGCATTTCGGCAGAGATTTTTCATTGCTGAGTTTTCCGCAAAAATTGCACAACAGCTGATCGGCCTGCGCAAAAAGCGCACGTTGAATCAAACTCAATTGGCGAAAAAGCTGAAAACGGGCCAGCCGGCCATTTCGCGCGTTGAAAGTGCCGATTACCTAAATTGGAGTTTCTCGACGCTGCGTAAATTTGCGTCTGCACTCGACGCGCGTATCCAAGTTATCATTCAGGCATCCGAAGACGTTCTGCCGGAATATGAGGAAGAGGCTGCGCGAGAAGCAGATACAGAAACGTCTTCCGGCGCTGCTAAATCAGCCGCTGAGTATCAACCTCCAGACCAGCAAGAGCCAGAGCTGCCGAGGCCGCCGCTTCGCGGAGCGGCGACTGCGAATCCTCCGCAACGAAACCAGCTACAACAAGTGCCATTGTAAGCAGCTATGGAACTCGTAAGTATCGAATTGTCACGTATTATCTATTTGACTTAGGTACACCGACCTGGGGGGCAACTATATTTGCCCGAAGCCTTTGAGAAGGTAAAACATCGCTATTCCTTTACTATCATTCCTAAACCGGACGACACCGGCAAGGAGGGTTTTAGTTTTCAAATCGGTAAATTTGATAACGCTCAAATTCAGGAAATGCGCATTTATGGCGATGGAATTATTGTGACGTCCAGCAGCAACATGGAGATTCTCGAGTAGATTCTTAGCCGATGTGCTCAAATGGTCTGAGATTGAATTAGGTCTAACCACAACGAGCCTTGCAAAGCCCGAAAAACATTATGAAAGCTGCGTCGTCGTGAGAGCTAATGCGAACTTAGCTAACGTGCACATACCAAACGAGAAACTATCGAATATTTTGTCAGCACATCTCAGTTCGAAAGTTGTTGGGGGTGCGCCTTACGAATTGAGCGGTATGATTGCCGAAATTGACCCCGAAATGAAGAAGAATATACGTCGCCCACATCGCTTTAGTATTGAGCGCCGATCAGGCATTTCGTTTAAGGAGAACGTCTATTATTCTTGGGCTCCCCTTACGACTAATGACCATTTGGTGCTTTTGACGCAGATCGAGACGTTAGCCGCTTCGGTTTGAGATTTTGGCGATTGGCCTTTTCGGGCTTCTTGTCCTCGGAAGCATTCCCGCTCGCAATATCGATCATAAGCTTGGCGAGCTGGGCGGGATCGCGGGGGCGTTTTGGGCGCTTTGCTGGCATGATGCAAGTATGCCGGGAGGGCGGCCTAGATGCCAGAGGGTGCGGTGGACTGCCTTATTCAAAGGAGCCCACTACCAACGGCTCATCTGGCTTGCACGCAGATGCGCGATCCTGCTCGATCCCGAGCCGGCCGCGGGTGCGAAAGCCGTGCCGGCGGAATCGACGGCATGACCAATTCCGACGCCAAAATCCTGGTCGTCGACGACGTCGCCGAGAACCGCGACCTGCTGCTGCGCCGGCTGACGCGGCTCGGCTTTGCGCAGATTGATCAGGCGGCGAACGGCGTCGAGGCGCTGGCGGCGATTGCAGCTAAGGATTACGACCTTGTGCTCCTCGACATCATGATGCCGGAACTGGATGGCTTCGGCGTACTCGAAGCGCTCAAGCGCGACGGCCGCGTGAACGAGATCCCGATCCTCGTCATCTCGGCGCTGAGTGAAATCGAGCCGGTGGTGCGCTGCATCGAGCTTGGCGCCGCCGACTTCATCGTTAAGCCTTTCAACCCGACGCTGTTGCGCGCGCGTGTGCTGACGACGCTGGAAAAGAAGGCGTTGAGCGATTTCACGCGCGAGGAACTCAGACGCAAGCAATTGGAACTCAACGAGGCGCGGACGCTGCAGCTTGCTCTGGCGCCGCCGCCATTTGCCGGCACGCTGTCCGGCCGTTCGTTGTCGATCGACGTCCTGCTCGAGCCCGCCAAGGAAGTGGGCGGCGACTTGGTCGATCATTTTTGCATCGGCGATGATATGGTCGTGCTGGCCCTTGGCGATGTGTCGGACAAGGGCGCTGGCGCCGCGCTGATGATGGCGCGTACGCACGCGATGTTGCGCGCGTTGACCGGCCGTCCCGACGCCGCGGCGTTGTTTCGCGAGCCGCAGCTGGCACTCAACATCGTTAACGCGGCGCTGGCGGCAGGCAACGACAGCTGCATGTTCGTGACCTTCCTGTTGGCGTCGTTCGAGCCTGCGACCGGCCGGCTGACCTATGTGCGCGCCGGTCATATCCCGCCGTTCCACCACAACGGCACCGGCAAGCTCGCACGCCTCAGCTGCATGGGTGGGCCTCCGCTCGGTTTGGTCGAGACCGCCGCCTATAAGGCGGACGCGGTCACGCTTTCGCCCGGCGACCGGGTCCTGGTGGTCACCGACGGCTTCACCGAGGCGCATGATTCAAAAGGTTCAATGTATGGCGAGGGCAAGGTCGAAGAGTTTCTGCTCGGCCTTGAGTTATCGGAGCCCGAACCGCTGAAGCGTCTGGTCGGTCAGGTCCGCGCCTTCGAAGCCGGCCGGCCGGCCTTCGACGACAAAGCAGCCATTTTGCTGACCTTCGAGCCGAAGTTGCCGCCATGACGCGCTTCGAAAAGAGCGTGCTGCCGACGCCGGAGGCCATCACCGATCTGACCGAGCAGGTTATGGCGTTTCTCAGCGAGCAGGGCGTTGAAACGCGCACCACGCACCACGTCGCGCTGGTCTTGGACGAGGTTTTAACCAATGTGGGTACGCACGGCGGTTGCCCTGACCGGCCTGCCAAAGTTGCCCTGACCGTCGACCCGGACAAAGTCACCGGCGAGATCGTCGATTCCGGCCGCCCGTTCGACCCGAGACTCGGGCCGCAGCCCTTGCTTGACGTCTCCCCCGACGAGAGGCCAATTGGCGGTCTGGGCTTGCATCTCGTGCGGAAATTGAGCTGCGCCCTTGAGTACGCGAGACGAAACGACGAGAATTGCACGATTTTTGTAATAAACCGGACTGCAACTGGGTGAGTTCAGTAAGCTGAGGGAACGTCAACGTAATGGAAATCCAAAACGAGCGGATCGGCAACACATACGTGGTGACCGCAAAGGGACGGCTTGACGGCGGCGCCAGCACTGCGTTTACCGACAAGATCGGCGAGCTGATAACGAGCCCAAACCCGAAGCTGCTGATCGATTTTGCCGGCGTCGACTTCGTGACCAGCGCCGGGCTGCGGGCGGTTCTACTTCTCGTCAAGAAGGTGAAGGCCGCCGGCGGGTCCTTTGCCCTGTGCAGCGTGCAGGACCCCGTCCGCGAGGTGCTCGACATCACCGGCTTCACCTCCATGCTCAGCATTCATCCCGCGCGCGCTGACGCGATCGCGGCCATGGGTGGATAGACTTTTGCCGGACGGATTGGGGCCGGCAGGCTTCGCATAGGCGGAGCGACGCGAACGGTGTGATCGAAGGGGGTCGGATGGTGGACAGCAAAACGAAGGCGAAAGACGTCGCGAGCGCCGGACGAGAGACCGCGCTGTTGCGCGCGACGCTGGAAAACATGTCGCAGGGCGTCGCCATGTACGACGCCGACCACAAGCTTGTCACTTGGAACGAACTGTTTCGCCAATATTTGGAAATGCCCGACGAGTTCCTCGGTACCGACCGGACGTTTTCGGATTACATCCGCTACATTGGCGCGCGCGGCGAATTCGGCGACGACGTCGATATCGAGGAAGCTTTGCAGAAGCGCTTGGCGATGCTCGATCGATCGCACTCATTTGAGCGCGTGCGCCCCGACGGCACCGTGCTTGAAGTGCGGCGCGATCCGGTACCGGGCGGCGGCTTTATCGCCATCTACACCGACATTACTGAGCGCAAAAAGGCCGAAAAGCTGCTGCACGACGCCAAAGAAGCCGCCGAGTCGGCGAGTAGGGTCAAATCGTCGTTTCTTGCCAATATGAGTCACGAATTGCGCACGCCGCTCAACGCCATCATCGGCTACAGCGAGATTCTGCTGGAAGACGCATCCGATCGTGGCGACAAGGCGAGCATGGCGGATCTGGAAAAGATTCAAGCGGCCGGGAAGCATCTTCTCGGTCTTATCAACGACATTCTCGATCTATCAAAGATCGAAGCCGGACGTATGGACGTTTATCTGGAGCACGTGTTCCTCAGCCGGCTGGTCGACGAGGTGAAGACCATCGTCGAACCGATGATGATGAAAAACGGCAACAAACTGGTAATTGAGTGCCCGCCCAACATCGGTTCTCTGCAGACCGACCTCACCAAGCTCAAACAAAGCATCATCAATCTTCTCAGTAACGCCGCGAAATTCACCAAGGACGGTACGGTGACGCTACGGCTTTCCCGCGAAGAGCGGGAGGGCGCCCCGTGGCTCAGATTCGAGGTCATCGACAGCGGCATCGGTATGACCGAGGAGCAGATGGGCCGCTTGTTTCAGGCGTTCACGCAAGCGGATTCGTCGACTACGCGCAATTTCGGCGGCACCGGTCTTGGCCTGACCATTACGCGGCACTTCTGCGCCATGTTGGGCGGCTCGATCGACGCGAAGAGCACGCCGCGCCAGGGCTCGACCTTTACGATCCTGCTGCCGGATCGCGCGACCAAAGCGGTGGCGGACGACGACCTGGATCTCGATAGCAACCGGTCCGCTGTCGTCCACGAGCCGTCATCGGGCGCCATCAAGGTGCTCGTAGTCGACGACGATCCCGCCGTTCACGACGTGCTTGCGGCCACGCTTGGCAAGGAGGGTTATCAGATCGTCCACGCCAAGGACGGCATCGAAGCCTTGAATATCATGCGCACCAACCCGCCCGATATCGTCACCCTCGACGTCATGATGCCGAAACTGGATGGCTGGTCGGTGCTCGGCATCATGAAGTCCGAGCCGCAGCTTGCGCACATTCCCGTCATCATGCTGACCATCGTCGACCACCGCAATCTGGGATTCTCGCTTGGCGCTTCCGAATACATGACCAAACCGATCGACCGCAACCGGCTGATCGCGCTCATTCAAAAATTCGCAGCCACTAAAGTGGATGGCGTGGTGCTGGTCATCGACGATGATCCCGACGTCCGCGCCATGGTCAAGACGACGATCGAGAGCGTGGGCATGCAGGCAGTCGATGCCGCCAGCGGGCAGGCGGCGCTGGATTGGCTTGGCGGCAACCCGCAGCCCGCGCTCGTGCTGCTGGATCTGATGATGCCGAAGATGGACGGTTTCGAATTTTTAGACCACGTGCGGCAAAATCCGCAATTCGTCGACCTGCCCATCGTTGTCCTCACCGCCAAGGAGCTGACCGACAACGAGCGCAGCTTTCTGGCCGAACGCACGCTCCTGGTCTTGAGCAAGAGCGCGCAGCCGATCAGCAAGCTGGGCTACGCGCTTGCAGCGATCGCCGGGCGCAATCGCAACATGAAAGGCGCGGCCATGGCGGACGGGGAGATTCGATGACCAAGATTTTGATGGTCGAAGACAACGAAATGAATCGCGATATGCTGTCGCGCCGGCTCACGCGCAACGGCTTTGAAATCGTCATGGCGGTGAATGGCCAAGAAGGTCTCGATCTCGCTTCCTCGGAAAATCCAGACCTGATACTGCTCGATATGAGTCTGCCGGTGGTCGACGGCTGGGAGGCGGCGCGCCGGCTGAAGGCCGACGCCGCCACCGCAAGAATTCCGGTTATCGCGCTGACCGCCCATGCGATGGTTCAGGACAAGGAAAAGGCGCTCGCCGCCGGATGCGACGACTTCGATACCAAGCCGGTCGAACTGCCGCGGCTTCTGGAAAAGATCAATTTGCTGCTGCGAAACGGCGCGTGATTTTCGAGTCCCCGGCGGCGACGCGTGTCGCAAGCACGACACCGATCAACGGCTCGTCCAAACCAGCGTGAGACCGAACACGAGCAGCAGGAGCATCACGACGCGCTGATAACCGCGGTCGGCTAAACGCCGGTAGATGAACGCGCCGATCGCGGCGCTGGCGATCGTGGCGGGAAGCGCCAGCGCCGATTCCAATAACACTTGCCGCGTCAATAGGCCCGATACTGCGTGCGCCGCCAAAGCGAGCGAGAGAATTGATATATTGAAAGCCTGAACGATGCCTCGCCGCTGCTCTTTGCTCCAGCCGCGGATGTCGGTCCAAACCACGGGCAGAACGCCTGAGAGCCCGGTGAGCCCGCCGAGCACGCCGCCGCCGAAGCCGACGACAGCGTCGGCGGCTCTGCCGCCCCAGGCTACCTTGATCTCGCCGCTGCGGACGAGCACGTAGGCCGAGTAGACAACGAGAAAAATGCCGATGCCGATCTTGAAGAACTTTGGCTCGATATGCGCGAGAAGAAATGTTCCCAGCGGGACTCCGAACAGACCCGGCACGAGCAGAGGAAAAACGCGCTGCCAACGGATGGTGGACCAGATCATCGGAAACGTCTGCAATTGCGCGACGGCGGCGCAAATAATCGCCAAGGACGAGACGGCGGTCGGCGGCAGCGCATAGAGCCACAGGCCCACGGCAGTGAGCGCGGTGCCGAAGCCGGTGAGCCCATTCACCAGCCCGCCGGCCAGTGCGCCGACAACCACGATGATGACCTGCTCGAGTCCCATTGCCACCTGCCTATGCGCTATCGGGGCGCGCCCCCCAATCACCCGCGCAGCGCCACCGATTGACCGCCGTCGGCGACGATGGTGGCGCCGGTAACGAAGCGGCCGGCGTCGGAGACAAGAAGAAGCAGCGGGCCATCGAGATCGCGCTCTTGGCCAAAGCGGCCGATCGGGATTTCGCGCGTCAGCGCCTTGCCCTTTTCGCTCTCGAGATAGTCGCGGTTGAGCTCAGTGACGATCCAGCCCGGCGCAATGGCATTGACGCGGATGCCTTTGAAGGCGAGTTCGAGGGCGAGCGCCTTGGTGAGTTGAATAACACCGGCCTTCGCCGTGGCGTAGGCTACGACGCCCTTGTCGACGCCAAGGCCGAGCACGGACGCGATGTTGACGATGGCGCCGCCCTTGCCGGCCGCCAGCATGCGGCGCGCCGCTTCCTGCGACCAATAGAACACCGCGTCGAGATTGGTCGAGAGGATGCGCCGCCATTCCTCCTCGGCAAGCTCCAGCGCGCGTCCGGCGTGCGCCACGCCGGCATTGTTGACGAGGATGGTCACCGTGCCGAAGGCTTTTTCCGCAGCGTTGAAGGCGGCCTGCATGGCGGCGCGTTCGCGCACGTCGGCCTCGACCGCAAAGACGCGCCCACCCGCTTGCTCGATGCGCGCCTTGACGGCAGCGAGGCGATCGGCGCGCCGCGCCACCAGCACGACCGCGGCGCCGTTCTCGGCTAGAATCTCGGCGAAGCGCGCGCCTAGTCCGCTCGATGCGCCGGTTACCAGCGCTACTTTGCCCGTGAGTTCGAATATTGCTGCTGCGGTCATGGGTTTTCCCAGGCATCGGACAAAGCATAGTGGAGGAAAAATTGTGCAAGAGCGATAGACGGTTAAGATTTTATTAACATTGCGGTTCGAATGTCAGGCGCCCAATACCGGTCTGCAATGCAATCCAATCTGATCCAGGGAGAGCTTGATGCTCAGGATTCTTGCACTCTTCTCAGCCCTACTCGTATGCGGCGCTGCCGCCGCAGTGGAACCCGCGCACGGCACGCGCGACGAGGCAGTGGCGATGGTCAAGAGCGTCGAGGCCATGTTCAAGAAGGACGGCCCTGCAACGACATTTAAGGCCGTCACCGCCCAGACGTTCAAGGATCGCGACCTCTATCCGTTCATCTACACGCTGGACGGTACCAACTGTGTGGCGCACGGCGCCAATCCGGCCCTGGTGGGGAAGAATTTGATCGACCTGAAAGATCAGGACGGCAAGTTCCTGATCCGGGAATTGTCCGAAACCGCCAAAAAGGGCGGCGGTTGGGTCGATTATAAATGGCCGAATCCGATCACAAAGATGATCGAAGCAAAATCCGCTTACGTCGAGCGCATGGGAGACTATTTTGTCGGCGTCGGAGTCTACCATTAGCATGCGAATTCACGCCTGCGGCGTTTGCAGGCGTCGCAGACGCTTGGTCGCGGGCACGGGAAAGGTTTCCATCGCTCATGCTCCGGTGGTTTGAAAATCGCTCCATCGTCGTCAAGGCGTTTGCTGCTCCCGCGTTGCTCCTGCTCTGTCTCTTTGTACTCAGCGCCAGAAGCTATATTTTCATTGCTACGACCGCGAACGGCCTGGATGCGATTTCCCGATCTAAGCTGCCGACGTGGAATTCCGTCGAGCGGCTAAACGATGCATTGGCCGATACACAAATATTGCTGTTTCGCTACGTGTCGTGGCTCAACAGCGGTGTCGATCGCGGCGCTCTGAAAAAAGCCGAGGGCGAACTGCAAACGCGGAATGCCGATATCGCCCGACGCATCGACGAACTTCTCGCGCGCGGCGATTTCCCCCCAGACGATCGCAAGATCCTGCAGAGAGTAAAGCAAGGTTGGCGCAAGTTCGAGAAGCTGTCGAAGGACTCGACCGAAATGGGCGCCGTTCAGCCGAGCATGGCTGTCATGATGCTGGGCGAGGTGGATGACCTGTTGTCGGCGCTCAGGAAGGATACCGATGGCATCGCCCAATCGATCCAATTGTCGAGCCAGAATTTTGCAACCTCGATGGTCCGATCATCCAGGCAAAGCCGTGCCATTCTGCTTGGCGGAATTGCCATCATATTCCCGGTGAGCGTACTTTTAAGCATATTGGTGGCGTTATCGATCGTCACACCGATCAGGGAAGTGACGAGGAGCATGCTCGCGATCTCCAAGGGCGATCTCGCTGGCAATATCGGCTATGCGCATCGGACCGACGAAATCGGACGCATGGTGAAGGCGGTGGCGGTGTTTCGCCAAAATGCCGCCCAGATAAACGAATTGGAAGGTCGTCGACGCGCCGAGCAACAGCGAAGCATCGAAACGCGCAAGGCCGAGATGAATGCCCTGGCGGCGGAATTCGAGGCATCGGTCAAGCTCATTGCCTCGCGCTTGAACCAGACCGCCAAGACCATGACGGCAAGCTCGGTTGAACTTGCCAAAAGCGCAGCGGAGACGCGCGATCAATCCGCCGAGATGGCGCAGATGATCGAGGTGACGTCAGGCAGCGTCCAAACCGTAGCCAGCGCCGCGCAGCAAATTTCGCAGGCGCTGCAAGAAGTCGCCGCGCAAGTCACGCAGACTAGCAACTTCGTCAAATTCACAGCGTCGGAAACTCACCGCGTCGGGGACGAGATGGGGCAGCTTGTCAAAGCCGTCCGGGATATTACCTCTGTGGTCGACGTTATCCAGGACATCGCCGCCGGGACAAATCTGCTGGCTCTTAATGCCGCCATCGAAGCCGCCCGAGCCGGGGAGGCGGGCCGGGGCTTCGGAATCGTGGCGGCTGAAGTCAAGGCGCTGGCCGGTCAGACCGAACGCGCTACTGGTGAGATCAACGCGCGGATTGCCGCGGTGAACTCCTCTTGCTCCACAGTGGCGACGAGCATCGCCTCAATCGTGAAGACGATGAACAACGTCGAAAGCTTGTCGCAAGCCATCTCCGGGTCCGTGAACGAACAAGCCACCGGAACGGTCGAGATCGCCAATAGTGCGGCCTCGGCAAGAACTCGCGTCGAACAGGTCTCCGCTATGCTGGAGCGGTTGCGCAACGCCGCCAACCAGACCGACGAGACCTCCAAAATGGCCGAAGCCGAGATGCACGGCCTGTTGCGCGACGCCGATATGGTCGATCAGAAGGTCGATATATTTCTCGCCGGCGTCCGCGCCGCTTGACGCGCGGGAACTCCTCGATAGCGGTGTGCGCCTGCACCGCGACCGACCTGCGTGTCCGCTGATCGACCATTGCGAAGCCGGCAGAATTGCGGGAATGAATATTCGAATTGCGATCGGGCGGGGCCCTCGTTCCCGGCGCTGGTGCGCGAATTCCTTTGGGAGAGGCATGGTATGGGTTTCTTGGACCAACGGCAGTGGATGGCGAGCCTGGAGCAGCAAGGCGAGCTGCGGCGGATCACGGCCGAGGTCGATTGGGACCGCGAGGTCGGCGCGATTTCGCGGCGCGTGCTTGAGAAAAAGGGCCCGGCGCTGCTGTTCGAGAACATTAAAGGGTACGCCAGCGGCCGCTGCACCAAGCTGTTCGTCAGTGGACTCGGCGCCCGTTCGCGGCTTGCACTGGCGCTCGGATTCCCGCGCGACGCGCCCAATCGTGAGCTTGTCCAATACGTGATGCAGAAAAACCGCGAAAAGATACCGCCGGTGCTGGTTGGTAGCGGGCCGGTGAAAGAGGTCATCGTCCGCGGCGACGCGATCGACCAGACCGAATTCCCGGTGCCGAAATGGCACTACCTCGAAGGCGGCCGCTATATTCACACCTTCTCCGCCATCGTCACCAAGGATCCGGAGACGGGCATCGCCAATGTCGGTCTGTACCGCGGCATGATCGGCAAGAAGAACACCGCGCCATTTCTGCTCATCAAGGGCGGCCAACATTGGGGCGCGCATTTCGTCAAATGGGCCGCCCACGGACAGCCGATGCCGGTCGCCTGCGTGATCGGCTGGGATCCGATCATGCCGTTCCTTTCCGGATCGCCGATACCGGCCGGAATCTGCGAGTGGGATGTCATGGGCGCCTATCGCGGCGAACCGGCGCAGCTGGTGCGCTGCGAGACCGTCGATCTGGAAGTGCCGGCGAGTGCCGAGATCGTCATCGAGGGAACGATCAGCGACGATCCATCGACCTACGAGAGCGAAGGTCCGTTCGGCGAATTCACCGGCTACGTCTCCGATCTGCCGACGCCGCGCCCGACCATGCAGGTCTCCTGCATCACGCACCGGCGCGATCCCATCTTCTGCGGTTCGCTGGAGGGCACGCTGCCTGGCTCCTATAGCGAGAACAGCGTCATGTCCTCGGTGCAGCGCGCCGCTATCGCCTGGAATATTTTGAACGGCGCCGGCATTCCCGGTATCCTCGACGTTTATGCGCCGCCGATCACCAACGGCGTCAATCTGCGCGTCCAGATCAAAAAACACTACCAGGGCCAGCCTAAACAGATCGCGGCGGCGTTGTGGGGCAACAGTGCCGCGCAATATCGTTACAAGCACGTAACCGTCGTCGAAGAAGATATCGACCCGTCCGACGACGAGCAGGTCGAATGGGCATTCGCGCATCGCGTCAACGCCGGCGAAGGCGGCGTGGTGATCTTTCCGGGGATCTTCGGTTCGCCGATCGATCCGTCGACGCCGATGGAGGACCGTGACGTGGCGCAGCTCGGCACCGGTCTGTGGAATCGCATGCTGATCGACGCCACACGCTCCTGGAAAAATCCGCGGCGGCCGCAATGGGCCAATGAGCGTTTCCCGCCCACGGTGCAGCCCGCCGCCGAAGACGAGGCGCGGGTGAAAGAGCGCTGGGCGGAATACGGACTCGATGATCTATAAGCCCGGATCGCTGGGCCGTTCACGGCGACCAGGGTTTCACATCGTAATCCCTGGGAAGGTTGATCGGCTGGTAGCCCGGCACGCGCGACATGCGATCGAGAACGGACTGATGGAGGAGGGCGCAATCTACAACCTTACGGCGATCGCTTGAAGCGGCGTGTTATGATCCGTAAAGCCGATGCGGCAGCCAGGTTGCAAGCCCGGGCAAAAACCACAGCGCCACCAGCATGGCGAGCTGGATCAGCACGAACGGAATGATGCCGAGATAGATGTGCCGGGTGGTGACTTCCGGCGGCGCGACGCCGCGCAGGTAGAACAGCGTCGGGCCGAGCGGCGGGTGCATGTAGGAGGTCTGCAGGTTCACCGCCATCATCATGCCGAGCCAGACCGGATTGACGCCGGGCATTTTGCAGCAGCACCGGCGCCACGATCGGCACTACGACGAAAATGATCTCGAAGGCGTCCATTACGAAGCCGAGTACGAATAGCGCGAGCATCACCGCAAGCGTGGCGCCGGCGACGCCGCCCGGCAGATTGGTCAGTGTCCGCTCCACCATGTCGTCGCCGCCCAGTCCGCGGAACACCAGGCTGAATAACGTCGCGCCGATCAGGATCAGAAAGATCATGCTGGTGATTTGGGTCGTGCGCAGCATCACCGGCACGAGCAGTTCACCAATCCGCATTCTTCCTTCCGCCCGCGCGGCGAGCAGGATTGCGCCGACGGCGCCGACGGAAGCGGCCTCGGTCGGCGTCGCGATGCCGCCGAGGATGGAGCCGAGGACCGCGAGAATAAGCGCGATCGGCGCGACGAGAGCCACAACGAGCCGACGCGCCAGCTTCAGGCCGCGCAGCGCGGCCGGATCGGGCGCAATCGCCGGCGACTTCTTTGGGTAAAAGATCGCCATACCCATCAGATAAAGCATGTAAAGAAAAACCAGCACGAAACCCGGAATGATGGCCCCGGCAAACAGATCGGCGACCGACACGGTTTGCGGGGCAAAATTGCCCTGCGCCAATTGCGCGGCCTGATAGGAATTGCTGAGCTGATCGCCGAGCAGTACGAGAACGGTCGCCAGCGGAAAGATCTGCGCCAGCGTCGCAGTCGCCGCGATCGTGCCGGCGGCGAGCGCCTTGTCGTAGCCGTGGCGCAGCATGGTCGGCAGCGCGATCAACCCCATGGTCACCGCAGTGGCGCCGACGATGCCCTTGGCGGCGGCCAGCAATACGCCGACGACGATCACCGACAGGCCGAGGCCGCCGGGCAGCGCGCCGAACAGGCGGCCCATGGTTTCCAGCAGTTCCTCGGCGATGCGCGAACGCTCCAGCATCACGCCCATGAAGATGAAGAGCGGGATAGCGAGCAGCACGTCATTGCTCATGACGCCGAAAATGCGTTCCGGCAGTGCGCCCAGAAGCGAAAGGTCGAACAAGCCCGCGGCGGCGCCGCCGGCGGCGAAGAGGAGCGACACGCCTGCAAGCGTCAGCGCCACCGGATAGCCGGCGAGCAGCAGCCCGCAGACCGTGAACACCATCGCAACCGCGAGTATTTCCGCCATGGCTCAGCGCGGCCCGCTCAGCACGAGTGCGGCGCGGATTGCCTGCGCTACGCCTTGCAGGCCGATGAGCAGCGCGAACACCGGGATCAGCGTCTTGAGCAGATAGACGAAAGGCAGTCCGCTTGCCTCGGGCGAATGTTCGAGAATGGCCCAGGAGCGCTCGACATAAGGGATCGACAGCATCGCGAGCACGACGGCAAACGGCAACAGAAAGAGGAGCGCGCCGAGCAGGTCGACGAGCGCACGCGCGCGCGGTTTTAGCTGTGTGTAGAAAATATCGACGCGCACATGGCCGTCGACCTGCAGCGTCCAGGCGGCGGCGAGCATGAACAGCCCGGCATGCGCGTAGAGCACCGATTCCTGCAGCTTGATCGAGCCGATGCCGAGCGCGTAGCGCATGAAAACCACCGCGAACTCGGCCAGTACGACATAGAGGCAGCACCATGCCGCCGCCCGGCCGATGGCTGCGATGGCGCGGTCGATGGCGTCGGCGAGCGTGCGCGATGCCGTGCTTCTCATGGCTCCCGACGTACTATAATGGGCTGGATCGAGAATGCGCGGGAAATGGAGCGCCGGCGCATGATCACGACATCGACCACGACGACCATCACGACCACGGCTCGGAACTGTCCGAAATGCAGCTGCGCGTGCGCGCGCTGGAGACCGTGCTGGCCGAGAAGGGCTATGTCGACCCGGCCGCGCTCGATGCGATCATCGAGGCCTACGAGACCAAGGTCGGCCCGCACACCGGCGCCCGCGTCGTCGCCAAGGCCTGGAGCGATCCGGCGTTCAAGCGGGCGCTGGTCGAGGATGCGAGCAAGGCCGTGGCCTCGTTCGGTCTGCTCAACCGCGTCGGCGATCATCTCATCGCGGTCGAGAACACGCCGAAGCTGCACAACATGATCGTCTGCACCTTGTGCTCCTGCTATCCGTGGGAAGTGCTCGGGCTGCCGCCGGTCTGGTACAAATCGGCGCCGTATCGCTCGCGCGCGGTCAACGATCCGCGCGGCGTGCTCGCCGATTTCGGCGTCAAGCTGCCGGCGGACATGCAAATTCGGGTGTGGGATTCGACGGCGGAAACGCGCTTCATCGTGCTGCCGATGCGGCCCGCGGGCACCGACGGCTGGAGCGAGGAGAAACTCGCAGCTCTGGTGACGCGCGACAGCATGATCGGCACCGGACTTCCTAAAAATCCGAAGGAGGCCGCGTGATGGACGGCATCCACGACATGGGCGGCATGCACGGCTTCGGCAAAGTGGAGCCGGAGCCGAACGAGCCGGTCTTCCACGCGCCGTGGGAGGGGCGGACGCTCGCGCTCAATCGCGCCATGGGCTACACCGGCATCTGGACCATCGACCAGACGCGCGCCGGCATCGAGAGGCTGCCGCCGGATGTTTATCTGACGAGCTCCTATTACAAAAAATGGGAGATGCGGCTTGAGAACATGATCGTGGATCTGGGTTTGGCGGGCGCCGACGAGCTGGCGGCGGGCCACGCACTGCGTTCCGGCAAACCCCTCAAGCGAACCCTCAAGGCCGCCGACGTGCCGAATACGCTGTCGCGCGGCTCGTTCAGCCAGGCCCGCGCAAGCGCCCGCCCGCTTCAAGCCCGGCGATCGCGTACGCACCAAGAACATCCATCCGGCGACGCACACGCGCCTGCCGCGCTACGCCCGCGACAAGATCGGCGTGGTCGAGGCGCTGCGCGGCTGTCACGTCTATCCCGACACGGTGGCGATCGGCCAGGGCGAGAACCCGCAATGGCTCTACACCGTTTTGTTCGACGGCCGCGAATTGTGGGGCGAGAGCAGCCGACCCAACGCTCAAGGTCTCGATCGAGGCGTTCGAACCGTATCTGGAGCCGGCGTAAATCATGACCGACGCCGCCACACAGCGCGCGACGCAGGAAGTCCGAAGCATCCCGCGCAACGCCGAAGGTCCGGTGTTCCGCGAGCCTTGGGAAGCGCAGGCGTTTGCGCTCGCTGTGTCGCTCAACGAGCGCGGCCTGTTCACCTGGAAGGAATGGGCGCAAGTCGCTCGGCGAGGAGATCAAAAAGGCGCAAGCCGCCGGCGATCCCGATACCGGCGAGACCTATTACCAGCACTGGCTCGCCACGCTGGAGCGGATCGTTGCCGAGAAGGGCCTCGCCGACCCGCGAACGCTTGCGCGCACGCGGGATGCCTGGGAGCGCGCCTGCGAGCGCACCCCGCATGGCACGCCGATCGAGCTGCGCCCGGCCGATTTTGCCAACCGCTAAAGCCTGCTGCCGCTTTACAATTCAGCTTTACAACAACGATCCCGGATTCTTCCGGTAGCGATTCACGATCGCATCCGCTGTCATGTAGGCCAGGGCCTGGATCGTGAGCGTCGGATTGAACCCGCTCATCGTTGGATGGGTCGATGAGCCCATGATGAACAGGTTCGGGATGTCCCAGCTCTGACTGTATTTGTTCACCACCGATTCTTTCGGATTGCTGCCCATGCGAGTGCCGCCCTGATGGTGAGCGCCCGGCGAGCCGGGACCGAACGGCGCGGTCCAAACATGCGCCGCGCCCATCGACTGGCCGATCTCGACCATCTTGTTCCGGATGAATTCAATACGCGCCCTCTCGTTTGGCCGCCGCCAATCGTAGGTCATGCGCGGCGCCGGCAGGCCCCAGGCGTCGCGCACATGCGGATCGAGGTCGATCATCTGATCCGGATACGGCAGATTTTCCGTCTGCCCGGTGAGCGCGGTGTGGCGCGTATAGTATTGGGCGAAGAAGTCGCGAAACGCGGCGCCCCAGCGCGGCACGCCGGGCGGCGGGTTCATGCTCATGGCGGTGCCGAGTGGGCCGCCTTCGAGCCCGGCTGGACCGGCCGAAATCTGTGCGCCGCGAATGAAACCTAGATTCGCGTGATCGAAATTGTCGCCGTTGAAGTCGTCGAGCGAATGCTTCTGCGCGCTCGGACCCATATAGACGTTGACGTGGCGGTCATCGAACGCGGCGAACGCCCGCGCCCCGATATGCGCCATGATATGTCTGCCAAGGTGTCCGCTCGAATTGGCAAGTCCGTTGGGGAATTTCTCCGTCTTCGACAACAGCAAAAGCCGCACGTTATCGTAGATGAAGGGCGCGAGAATGACGACGTCAGCTTCGATCGTGTTATCGGCGCCGCCGGGCCCGTAATACGCCACGCCCGTCACTTTGCCGCTGTTGTCCGAATTGACGCGATAACACATCGCGCCGGTGACCAGCTTGAAATTGCCGGTGGCGTCGGCTTCCGGCAGCTTGGTGACCAGGATCGAGGACTTTGCTCCGACATGGCAGCCGAACGCCTGGCAGAAGCCGCAATAGGTGCAGGCCGGCCGATCCTTGTAGGGCTCCGACAGGATCGCGTGCGGCGACGAGAATGGATGCAGGCCGAGTTTTTGTGCGGCCGCGGTGAAATTGACGCCGACTTGATCGATGAGCAGCGGCTTGAGCGGATACTCACGCTGTCGCGGCGCCTCGAACACGTTGCCGCCGGCGATTTTTTGGCCTTTCAGATTGCCGGCTTTGCCGGCGACGCCGAGTTCATATTCGGCGCGCTCGTAATACGGTTCGAGGTCGGTGTAGGACAGCGGCCAATCGACGACCGATGAATCCTGCGGGATGGCAGCTTTACCGTAGCGTTCGATGCTCGCCGAGCGCACGCGGAAATCGTCTTCGTGAAAACGCCAGGACAGCGCGCCGTAATGCACGGTGCCGCCGCCCGCCTCGTTGCCGTTGTTCTGCGATGGAATTGGATGCGCGGTTGCGCTCGTATTCGGCCGCCAAGTCACCGGCATCCGCTTCGGATCCGGGCGCAGGTCCTGGCGCTGAAAGAAGCGCAGTTCGTCATGCGCTTCGAAATCGGATGTTTCGAGCCGGGGACCGCGTTCGAGTCCGATCACTTTGATGCCGGCTTTGCCGAGTTCGGCGGCCAGGATTCCGCCCGCGGCACCGACGCCGACGATGACAACATCGGTTTTTTCCGTTGTCATGGCTGATGAGCTCCCTTAAAGGCGCCAATCGTTGTGCGATGGAAGCGCAGCCGAGCTTGCTCGGCTGCGCTTGTCTTCTCGGCGCGACCGCGTTTTTAGATCAGCGGGCCTGGATGCTTCCGGTAGCGATTCACGATCGCGTCCGCCGTCAAGTAAGCGAGCGCCTGGATGGTCAGAGTCGGGTTGAACCCAGCGCCCATGGTCGGGAACGTCGAACTGCCGACCAGGAACAAATTGGAGTGATCCCAGGTCTGGCCGTATTTGTTGACCACCGAATCCTTCGCATCGGTGCCCATGCGGGTGCCGCCTTCGTGATGTGCGCCGGGTGCGCCGGGTGCGAGCGGTCCGTGCCATACATGCGGAGCGCCCATTGCGCGTCCAATCTCCTCCATCTTCGTCTGGATGAATTGGACGCGAGCCATCTCGTTCGGACGCCGCCAGTCGTAGGTCATGCGCGGCGCCTGCAGCCCCCAGGCATCGCGCACGTGCGGATCGAGATCGATCATCTGATCGGAGTACGGCAGGTTCTCGGTCTGCCCGACCATCGCGCCGTGGCGCGCGTAATATCGCGAAATGAAGTCGCGATACGCCGCGCCCCATCGCGGGACCCCCGGCGGGGGCGCAATGAAGCTGGCGCTGATCGGACCGCCTTCCAAGGTCGGCGTTCCGATCGAGATCTGGGCGCCGCGGATGAAGCCCAGTCCGGAATGATCGAAATTGTCCGCATTGAAGTCGTCGATCGAATGCTTCTGGGCGCTCGGGCCCATGAAGTTGTTGACGTAACGGTCCTCAAACGTGGCGAAGACGCTTACCATCATGTGCGCCATGATGTGTCTGCCCAGATGGCCGCTGGAATTGGCGAGACCATTGGGAAATTTCGCCGTCTTCGACAGCAGCATCAGACGCGTATTATCGTAGATGAACGGCGCGATGATCACGATGTCCGCCTCGATCGTATTGTCGGAGCGGTCCGGCCCGTAATACGACACGCCCGTCACCTTGCCGGAATTGTCACTATCGACGCGGTAGCACATGGCGCCGGTAATGATCTTGAAATTGCCGGTCGCTTCTGCCTCAGGCAGCTTGGTAACCAGGATCGAGGACTTTGCTCCGACATGGCAGCCGAACGCCTGGCAGAAGCCGCAATAGGTGCAACCCGGCCGGTCATGGTACGGCTCTGATATGATCGCGCGCGGTGACGAGAAGGGATGCTGTCCGAGCTTCTTCGCTCCGGCTTCGAACAGTAGCCCCGACTGGTCCACGATCAGCGGCGGCAGCGGATATTCGCGCTTGCGCGGGGCCTCAAAGACATTGCCGTCCTCGATTTTCTTGCCCTGCAGGTTGCCGGCCTTCCCCGATACGCCAAGCTCGTATTCAGCCTTGTCGTAGAACGGCTCAAGTTCGGCGTAGCTCACCGGCCAATCGACGAGCGAAGAGTCCTTGGGTATCGCGGCATTACCGTAGCGCTCGATGGTCTTGGTGCGCACCCGGAAGTCGTCCTCGTGCATGCGCCAAGACAGCGAGCCATAATGGACGGTGCCGCCGCCGGCCTGATTGCCGTTGTTCTGCGACGGGATCGGATGGGCGGTTGCATTGGTATTAGGCCGCCAGGTCACCGGCATCCGCTTCGGGTCGGGGCGTAGGTCCTGGCGTTCGAAGTAACGCAACTCGTCATGTGGCTCGAAATCGGCGGTCGTGAGTTGCGGACCGCGTTCGAGCCCTATGACTTTCATGCCGGCTTTGCCGAGTTCGGCTGCGAGTATTCCACCCGCGGCGCCGACGCCGACGATGACAACATCGGTTTTCTCGATCGCCATGGCGTCAGCCCTTTCTTTTCTTGAGCTGCGACTGCAGTCCGACGACGGGCTCGCGCGTGAAGGCCTCCTTGCTTTGCATGTCTTCCGCGGTGAACTGCATCTGCGCGCCGGGAAAGCCGACGAGGCGCCAGCCGGCGAAATCCTTGTTGCCGCCATAGATCGGATCGGCAAACATGCCTTCCATCGTGTGCGTGCGCACGGTGTTGAAAAACGCCTGAGCTGTCGGCCAGACGAATTCGGGCGCCTTGCTGTGTTCGAGGGCGGCAATCGCCTCGTCCTGCTGCGTCGCACTGAGATTCGCGAATACCTTGCCGTAGGTCGCAATGCAGTGCGCGTCGAGTTGGGCGACGCCCCGTCGGTAAAAGTCCTGCTGATCCTTGTAGGCGCCGGATAATGCGAGATCGATGTAGTTGAGCACGTCGGCGTCGGTCGCGCCCGGCATGCCTGGCGCGCCGGGCATCAACCGTTCGGCAAATGCCTTAATGGTCCGGGCATCGTCATCGTTGAAGAAGGCGCAATGCGAATCGGACATTGGAGCCATGGCCGGATGATCGGCTCCCTGGTCCACCATGGTGCCTGCCGGAGCATTGGCCGCCGCAACGCGTTGGCCGGATTTGGCGAGCGCCTCCGGAACAAGCGCAACGGTGGCGGCAGCTCCAGCGGCCGTGCCGACAAGGAACGCACGGCGGCCTTCATCATGCTTCTTCATGAGGTATCCTCCCTTTGTCTGCGCTCGCGTCATCGATCCGGCGATGCTGCACCGGCGTGCGCAATGCGACCGCATCCGCGTTCAATCAAGCCATTGTCGGATACGCGGGCTGCGAAATTCTAGACTGGCGGCTTTAGCGACGACACGCAAGACGAAAGGTTGCGCTCACCGGCTCTCGGCGAAGGTCAACTAAAGAGGAGAAATGCCGATTGAGCTTCCACAAACGTGGAACGGTCAATGCATCGCAAGCGCCGCGCGCGGCAGCAGTGCGCCGGGATGGCGGATCACGTCGCCGGCGAGGCGATGAGCAGCGCTCGCCGCCTGCGCAGGCTCCACACCGCTCAGTCGCGCGGCGAGGTAGCCGGCATTAAAACCGTCGCCGGCGGCGGTCGGGTCGACCGGCACCACCACCTCCGGCACCGGGACGAATTCCAGGCCGCCGGGCGCGGCGACCAGGGCGCTGTTCGGCCCGTTCTTGACGACGATTTCGCCGATGCCGAAGGCTTGCAGGCGGGCCACCGTCGCGTCCGGGCTGGGGTCGCCCCAGAGCACGGCCTCGTCGTCGTAAGTCGGCAGCGCGATATCGACGCGTTTGAGCGTCTCGATGAAAACGGTGCGGGTGCGCGGCAAATCGCCATTCCAGCCGCGCGGGCGGAAATTGCCGTCGAACGCCACCTTCGCGCCCTGCTTGCGCGCGACTTCGAGCACGGCGAGGAAGCGGCCGAGACCCGTGGTGGAAAAAAGCGACAGCGTGATTCCGGAAAAATAAATAAGCTTCGCCACGACCAGGCTTTCGGCCACGCGCATCCAGTCGGGCAGCTCGAACAACTCGCGCACCGGAGCGCCTTCGCGCCAGCAACGGGCGCTACGTTCGCCGCTCGTTCCATTCTCGATGAGGCACAAACCGGGTAGCCGTCCGGGCAGGCGCATCACGAGGTTGGCTGAAACTCCCTCCGCGGCCGCAAGCGCCAAAATGCTGTCCGAATAAGGATCATCGCCCACGGCCGCGGCGAAGCCGACATCGATGCCCGCGCGCGCGAGATAGACCGCCGTATTGAACGCATCGCCGCCGCAGGAGAGCGCGAAGCGGCCGTCGGCGCCGCGCTTCAGTTCGATCAATACTTCGCCGACGCAAATCGCGCCCGTTTTTTCGGCCCTTTGCTCGGTCATATCGAAATTCCTTCGCCGCCGCGAACATGCCTGCCCCGACCCGAATTGGCAATTCAGCCGCGGGTCGCGTCGCGAAAATGCCTGACAGTGTCGACGCTCACGGTTGTGAGGCTTGAGGCAGCCGGTGCGGCATCCAGTTGCCGCGGGTGAGAAAGTATCCCAGTGCGCTCAGAAGCGCGATGCAGAAGCTGACCGGCCAGTCGGTGTAATAGGCGACAGTGAGACCAATCCACGCCTCGGCCAAAGCAATGAGAGCCGAAAGCGCCATTCCACTCCACAACCCCGTAACCAGCCGCTGCGCCGTAGCCGGCGGTCCGACCATGAGCGAAAAAACCAAAAGAATGCCGACGATTTGAGCGCTTTCCGATACGGCCAGCGCCACGATGGCCAAAAACGCGATGGAGATAAGACGCACCGGCACGCCTTTGGCTTCGGCTAGTTCCGGCTGCAGGCTCGCGAAAATGAGCGGCCGCATGATCGCGAGGAGCGCAACGAGCGTAACTGCGCCGAGCCCGATGAGCGTAGCGATCATCGTGCGGTCGGCCGCGAGCACGTTGCCGAACAGGAGCGCGGTCGCCTGGGCGGCGAATGCCGTATAGTAGTGCAGGAAGAGGAGCCCGAAGCCAAGCGCCAGCGCCAGCACCACGCCGATGGCGACATCGCGGCCGCTGATGCGCTCGCCCATCAGTCCCATGCCGATCCCGGCCACGACGGTGAAGCCGACCAGTCCCCAGACCGGTGCGATGCCGAGCAGGACAGCGCCGGTCGCGCCGGCAAAGCCGATATGGCCGAGCGCGTGACCGGCAAAAGTCTGTCCACGCAACACCAGGAAATAACCCACCAGCCCCGATACGACGGCCGCGACGCCGGCTGCCGCGAAGGCATTCCGCATGAAATCGTATTCAAGCATGGTGATGATCGTGATGATGGTCATGACTGTGTTCGTGGCCATGACCATGGTCGTGCAGATGATCTGAGCGCTCGACGTCGCGGCCGCGCGACAGCACGAAAATATGGCCGTCGGCATGGACCACGCTGATAGAAGTGCCGTAGAGCTGCGACAACACCGGCGCCGTCACCACCTCCGCCACCGTGCCGAGCGCGGCATGGCCGTTGCCGAGATAGAGCACGCGATCGAGCGCGCCGATCAGTTGATTAAGTTCGTGGGCGGAAAACAGCACCGTGATGTTGTGCTCACGGGCAAAGCCACGGACTAGGTCGACCACGGCCTCTTGATAGCGATGATCGAGGCTGATCAGCGGTTCGTCGAGGAGGAGCAGCCGCGGCTCGCCGAGCAGCGCCTGTGCGAGCAAAAGCCGCTGCCGCTCGCCGCCCGACATGTCTGCAAGCGGACGCTCGGCGAGCTGTCGCGCGCCCACCGCGGCCAGTGTCTCCGCGATCATCTTGCGGTCGACGCGCGACAGCGATGGCACGCCCCAACGCTCGCCGTGCACGGAGCTGGCGATGAAGTCGAGGCCACGCACGCGCAGGTCCGGGAGCACAGTGCGCACCTGTGGCAGGTAGCCGATTTCCGCGTCGCCGCGCCGCGGCGCGCGGCCAAATACGCGGATGATCCCGGCGCTCGGCTGGATCAGGCCGAGAATAGCGCGCATCAACGTGGTCTTACCGGCGCCGTTAGGGCCGAGCACGCCGATGAATTCGCCGCTTTTGATGGCAAAGCTGGCATCGACGAGGACGTTGCGCCCGCCCAGTCCGATCGTCACGCCGTCGAGTTCGATGACATTCATGAGGTTGGCCCGGCCAACGCCTTTTCGGTGGCGTCGAGCTCGCTCATTATCCAGGCTTGGTAGGACAGCCCCGGAGGCGCGGTCTCGGTGACGCCGACCACCGGGATCTTCGAGGCGCGTGCAACGTCGAGGAGATGCCGTACCAGATTGTCCGCTGCCTGCTTGTTGTATATCAGGACCCTCACCTTGCGGGTCTTCAGGTCGCTTTCGAAGGCAGCAAAATCGCGGGCGCTGGGTTCGGTATCGTTCATGACCGCGAGCTGAAACCGCTCGTCGTACATTTTTAATTTCAGCGCGGCCGCCATGTAACCGAACACCGGTTCGGTTGCCGCGACCGGGGTGCCCGCATACGCCGTGCCGATGGCGGCGATTTTCTCGTTCAACGGCGCGAGCGAGGCGAGAAAGGTTTTAAGCCGCGCCGCGTATCCGTCCTTGTGGGCGGGATCGACGGTCGAGAAGGCGGCGGCGAGCGCGCTGGCGACCGCCGGCATTGTCGGCGGATCGTACCAGAGATGCGGATTATCGCCGGCCTTCTTGTGCATGAGGTCGGCGGCTACGATCACGATGCGCCCTGCCTTCGGCGTCACGCTCAGCAGCTTTTCCATCCACGGGTCATAGTCGGCGCCGTTGAAGACAATCACTTGCGCCGCGGCGATCTGGCGAACGATTGCCGGTGTGGTCTCGAACAGATGCGGGTCCTGGTCGGGATTGCTCAAAATACTGCTAACCGAAACCAGGTCACCGCCGATCTGCTGCGCGACATCGCCGTAAAAATTCTCCGCCGCCACCACTGCGATTTTGCCCCCGGCGGCGCGCGCAGGCGCAAGAGCGGCCAGCGAGATGACAAAGGCCGTCACCGTAGCGATGAGTGTCTTCACGGCAGGACCTCCTCATCGCGCCGCCGGACGCGAGCGGGCCATCATATGTAATATTATAACATTACAATGGCAATATCGCGCCCTGCGGCTCTGGGCCGCCGCACCGCATTCGGGACGTGCAGGCTTGTCAATTCGGGTGCAGCATCGGCACGAGGCGGCTTTTCTCCGCGGCGTCGATGGCGAGATTGTGCGTAAAGCCCGCGGCATCGGCGAAGTAATCCGCCGGCTGGAAGGTATGCTTGACCACCCGCTGGGCGGCATCGCTTTTCATGATGGCGACGCAGGCGGCCTCGAGCTTGTGGGTCACCGCATCCGGCATCCCGGCCGGCCCCAACAGCCCGCCGTAGCTCAGCGGCGCGACGTCATAGCCTTGTTCCTTGAAGGTCGGCACGTTGGGCAGCGATGGATTGCGCTGTTCGGCAAAAATGCCGGGCATCGGCAGGCCGCTGCCGGCCGCCGCGGTCAGCGGCACGGCAGCGAATTCGATCTGCCCCGAGCGAACGTTCTGGAGTTCCTCGGCCGGCCCCTTGAACGGAATATCGTTGAACGAAACCTTGGCCTGGTCGGCAAACGCAATCATGGCGAGGTGCGGGATAGTGCCGATGCCGGGAATGCCGACTGTGACGGCGCCCGGCTTGCGCTTTGCCGCTTCGACCAGATCGCGCGCGGTCTTTAGCGGCGAATTCGGCGGCACCACGACGACCTGATCGTTCTTGAAGGTCTGGCAGATCGGGGTAAAGGATTTTGCGGTGTAGCCCGCTTCCTTGTCGATCAACGGCTGCACGGTGATCGAATAGGTCGCGCCGTGCATCAGCGTGTAGCCGTCCGGCTTGGCGCGGGCGACATCTGCGGTGCCGAGCACACCGGCGGCGCCGGCCTTGTCGACGACAATGAAGGGTTTGCCGAGTTGCGTCGAGAAACCGTCGGCGAGAACGCGGCCTAAAATGTCCGCGCTGGAGCCGGCAGTAGCCGGAACGATGATCTGGACGACGCGGTCCGGGTAAGACTGCGCCGCCGCGCCGGTCGGGCCGCAAGCGGCCGCAGCGGCGCCGATCGTCAAGGCTATGATCGCGGCAAAGCTCGCGTGCTTGTGCATCGTTCCCTCCCAGCTTTTGGTCTTGTTGGCTGCGAAAACGATACAAGAAGCCCGGCCCGGATCAAGCCGAAGGCCGGTGATCTAACGCCGCAGCGGCGCGGGCCTGGCGCGGTGATGCAAGGCGGCTCGGATGCCTATATAGGGTGGGTCAACGGAGGGACGAAATGACTGACAAAATCCCGGTCACCGTGCTGACCGGTTATCTGGGCGCCGGCAAGACCACGTTGCTCAACCGCATCCTCTCGGAGCCGCACGGCAAGAAATACGCCGTCATCGTCAACGAATTCGGCGAGATCGGCATCGACAACGACCTCATAGTCGGCGCCGATGAGGAAGTGTTCGAGATGAACAACGGCTGCATCTGCTGCACCGTGCGCGGCGACCTCGTGCGCATCCTCGATGGTCTGATGCGGAGGAAGGGCAAGTTCGACGCCATCATCGTCGAAACCACCGGGCTCGCCGATCCGGCGCCGGTGGCGCAAACCTTCTTCATCGACGAGAACGTCGGACGGCGAACCAAGCTCGACGCCGTGATCACGGTCGCCGACGCCAAGTGGCTCAACGAAAGGCTCAAGGACGCCCCGGAGGCCAAGAACCAGATCGCGTTTGCCGACGTGATCCTGATCAACAAGACCGATCTCGTTTCGCCCGATGAACTGAGCGAGGTCGAAGCGCGCATCCGCGCTATCAACCCTTACGCCAGGCTGCACAAGACCGAGCGGGCGAAAATTCCGCTCAATGAGATTTTGGAGCGCAACGCGTTCGATCTCGACCGGATCCTCGATCTCGAACCGGCCTTCCTCGAAGGCGACGAACACGATCATGGCCACGAGCACGGTCATAGCCACGAGCACCACCACGATCACAGCGACAAGCACGCGCATCACCACGGCGGGCTCAAGCACTACCACGACGAGGACATGCAATCGATTTCGCTGAAAAGCGATAAGCCGCTCGACCCCGACAAATTCTTCCCCTGGGTGCAGGATCTGGTGCAGAAGGAAGGCCCGAACATTTTGCGCTCCAAGGGTATCCTCTCCTTCAAGAGCGACGATCAACGCTTTGTCTTCCAGGGCGTGCACATGATCCTCGACGGCGACCATCAGCGGCCCTGGAACAAGGACGAGAAACGCGAAAGCCGCATCGTCTTCATCGGCCGCAATCTGCCGGGAAAGAAGATCGCCGAAGGATTCGAAAGCTGCATCGCGTGACATGAGCGATACGCGCAGCGACGCGGTTTCCGTCGTCGAACGCACACGCTCCGTCGCCGCTGGCGGCGCGATCGTCGGCGCACATTTTCTCGGCCGCACCGCGGTGTTCGTGCTCGGCGAGGAAGCGCTGCTGTTTGCCGAGCCGGACGGCGAGCTTCGCCGCATGGACGTACATGGCGGCGCCATCCTCGCCGCGGCCAGCGACGGCGCACGTATCGTCAGCGGCGGCGACGACGGCAAGGTAGTCACGACGGACGCGGGCTCCAGCCGCGTCCTTGCGACAGATCCGAAACATCGCTGGATCGATCACGTGGCGCTCGGACCGGACGGTGCGCTTGCCTGGTCGGCCGGCAAGACGGCATTCGCGCAAGGCAAAGAGCTGCGCCAGTTCGAAGCGCCATCGACGGTCGGCGGACTTGCTTTTTTGCCCAAAGGCTTCCGGCTTGCGGTGGCGCATTACAACGGCGCCACGCTGTGGTTTCCCAATGCGCCGCAAGCTGTGCCGGAAAAGTTCGAATGGAAAGGCTCGCATCTCGGCGTCATCGTCAGCCCCGACGGACGCTTTCTTATCACCACGATGCAGGAGCCTATGCTGCACGGCTGGCGGCTCGCCGATCACCAGCACATGCGCATGTCCGGCTACGCTGCGCGTGTCACCTCGCTCGGCTGGACCGTCGGCGGCCGCTGGCTGGCGACTTCCGGCTCCAACCAGATCATTCTCTGGCCGTTCCAGACCAAGGACGGCCCGATGGGCAAGCAGCCGCGTCTGCTCGCGCCCGCCGAACAGCGCGTCGAGGCGGTCGCCTGCCATCCTAAGCAGGATATCGTCGCCGCCGGTTACGGCGACGGCATGGTCCTCATCGTCCGCATCGAGGACGGCGCCGAGATTTTGGCCAAAAAGCCGGGCGCTGCCCCGGTCACTGCGCTCGCCTGGAGCGCGGACGGCACGCTGATGGCCTTCGGTACGGAAAGCGGCGAGGCCGGACTGATCGATCTCGCCTGAAGTATGCGGCTATTCCGCGCGCCGGTTGGTGAACAGCGCGTTGCCGAGTCCGGTGCCGATAGTAAAGACGCCCCAGCGCTCGACATCCTGCATATGTGGTAGTTCGCTCAATCCCTGCACCACGGCATCGTTGTGCATCAGGATCAAAGTGTCGAACTCGCCGATTTTCGGAATCGCCTTACCGACGACGGCGGGCAGATTGAAGCGGCTGCTTTCCCAATTGCCCGGCAGGTTTTGCGCACCGCGCTCGATCGTGCCGTCCGCCTCGATCGTTCCAGGACAGCCGATGCCGATGAAGGGCGCAAGCCGCAAGCCCTCCTTGTCGGCGCGCTTGATCAAGCGCCGCAGCATCTCGATCAGCCCTTCGACCGCGTCGCTGCGGTTGAGCTTCTCGTCGCCGTGGCGCCACAGCTCGAACTTCCACACCTTGGCCTTGGCCAGATCGGGCGCGCGTTTGAGACTGAGCTCGACCACGCCGGTCCGAATGTTGGTGCCGCCGATATCGACCGCGAGGATAGCGTCGTGCGCGTGGAACATCCAAGCCGGGGCGAGGTGCACGGCACCGATCAGTCCGGCCTCGTCCGGGTCGTTGCGGATCGTGGTGACCTCGATTTTTATTTTCTCAGCTTTAAGGAGGACGGATGCGCGACCGATTGCAAGGTTGCCGACGCGGCTGCCGGAAAAGCCGCCGCCCATCACCAGACGTTCGGCATCCTTCCACTCCTTGAGCTTGAGAAACTGTTGCGTGACCATCGCCAATTCCTGGGCGAAGCTTTCGATCGCGCCTTGGACGATGCCGGCGGCCTCGCGGTCGCCGCCGACAAGGACCTCGTCGAGACGCTTCTTGGTCACTTTGTCGCTTGCTTGCTCGCCGAACGGATCCTGCCCGATCTCGCGCAGCGGCTTTCGCCATTGTTCAATGAACTCGCGAAAGGCGCCCTTGCTGGCGCGATCGCCAACAAAACCTTCATCGTCTTTAAGCGCGACGTTGTAGCTCTCGACATGAACGCCGGGCAGCCGAGAACTGCCGTGCGCGGGAAGCACGGGCGGAGCGACGGTTTGATCGGACATGGATGATTCCCGCGATGCCGGATGACAACGGCAGATGGGCGGAAAAGTTTCCTGGCGCTGCCGCGATGGAACTTGGGCGCATTCGCGCGTCAATAGCCCGACCGACACGCCCTGCGATGCGGACGCCGCCGGTGCCGCCGGATTGCTACCGATCGGCGTGCAGAGCGGTCACTTCTCGCGCTCCGCTCTCTTCGACGCGGGCTGTACCAATGTCTTCTTCGACCTGCGGGCGCTGGCCCGGAAGCTTGAAGAACGGGCCAGCGAGAATTCCGACAGCCTCAGATCACATACTGCCGCAGCGGCGGATAGCCGTTGAAGCCGACCGACGAGTAGGTCGCCGTGTAGGCGCCGGCCGCTTCGATCAGCACCTTGTCGCCGATGGCGAGCGAGACCGGCAGCGGGTAGGGCGTCTTCTCGTAGAGCACGTCGACCGAGTCGCAGGTCGGGCCGGCGATGATGCAAGGCGCCGTCTCGTCGCGATCGTGCGTGGTGCGGATCGGATAGCGGATCGATTTGTCGATGGTCTCGGCAAGGCCGTGGAATTTGCCGATGTCGAGATAGACCCAGCGGACCTCGTCCTCGGGGCTGCGCTTGGCGATCAGCACCACCTCGGCCTCGATCATTCCGGCATTGCCGACGAGGCCGCGGCCCGGCTCCACGATCGTCTCCGGCAGCGCGTTGCCGAAATGCTTGCGGAGCGAGCGGAAGATCGCCTTGCCGTAGGATTCGAGCTTCGGCGTCTTGCGCACATAGCGCGCCGGGAAACCGCCGCCGAGATTGACCATCGACAGCGTGATGCCGCGCTCGGCGCAGCCGCGGAATACCGCCGCGGTCGAGGCGAGCGCGCGGTCCCAGGCTTCGATGTTGTGCTGCTGCGAGCCGACATGGAACGACACGCCGTACGGCACGAGGCCGCGCTTGTGGGCGAGTTCGAGGATGTCGGCCGCATAAGCCGGCTCGCAGCCGAATTTGCGCGACAGCGGCCACTCGGAGCCGGAGCCGTCGCAGTGGATGCGGCAGATCACCCGGCTGCCGGGAGCGGCGCGCGCCACCTTCTCCACCTCGGCCTCGCAGTCGACCGCGAACAGCGTGACGCCGAGCGCGAACGCGGCGGCGATCTCGCTCTCCTTCTTGATGGTGTTGCCGTAGGAGATGCGGTCGGGCGGGGCGCCGGCGGCGAGCACGTGCTTCGGTCTCGCTCACCGAGGCGACGTCGAAGCAGCAGCCGAGACCGGCATAGCAGCTTGAGGATTTCCGGCGCCGGATTGGCCTTCACGGCGTAGAATACCTTGGTGTCCGGCAGCGCCTTGGCAAAGCCGAGATAGTTCTCGCGAACGACGTCGAGGTCGACCACGAGGCAAGGTCCGTCTTGGGTGCGATGCTTGAGAAATTCGCGGATGCGTGCGGTCATCTGACCTAGCTCCCTAATCCGGCCGGCGGCGTAGCCGCCGAGGTGAACCTCCTGCGACGCGCGCGGTTCCGCACCATTGCGGAGCCGACTTGCGTCGCCGTGATTGCTGCCTTGGTCCGGATGAGGGAGATCCCGTTCCGCACTGCTGGCAAAGAAGGACGAAGCCCTTTCGGTGTCCCCGGCATTGGCGCCGGCAGTAACCAAAAAAGCCCTTCCGTCGTTGCTTTAAGCCGCGTCGCCCGTTGAGAGCGGGCTATGCCGGTTTCGCCTCCGGCTGCCGGTCGCGGGAGCAAGGAAGTAGCGTCTCTTCCTTAGGCGGCTGTCCGGCCTCTTGTCCGGATGCCCACCGACCGACACACGGCCACAGGCACGTGCGAAATTGGGCAGTCACGAAATAATCCATTCGCCGACGAGTTGCAAGCGTTTTGGTCTTAACAAAAGGTAACGAGAGATTCATTCCACCGCGCGCGTCGCGGCGAGCGTCGTTTAGTCGGCGACGAACGGTTCGACGCGATGCGCAGCGCGCAGGAACTGCACCATGACCGCAAACCCGCAGAGCATGAAGACGCCGTCGAGGATGTGAGCGCCGAGCGCGCCGAAGCCCATCAGACTCGCGATCGCCCAGCTGCCGGCAAAGGCGGCGCCGAATACTTCGGCGCTGATCAGGATCGCCGCGCTGACGACGGTCAGCACGTTCTGCCATTGGATGCGCCGGGGGCGCTGCGGCCGAACTTCGCTCATGGCGCGCACTTAGTCCGAAAGTGGCGACGATGCAAGACGCGACACATTGGGGATCCGTGGGGAGCCCCTACGCGAGACCAGGCACAGAAACTCTTCGGGCGGCATGTCTCTTTCGCCTTCGAGTACTGGCACTCACTTCTGCCGTTGGCGGGTGCACGGACAGGGCTCCGGCGCTGGGAAAAGGAGTTCGCGCCGCTAAGCATTTGGCCATCTTCGGATTGACATTTTTGGCCGCTATGGGCGTCTGGTTTGGCTTGGCGGGAGGCGCCGAAAGTTTGGCACGGTGTTTCGCCGGCCGCTATAGCGCTCTGCACTTCCTCCGACGTGCTCCGGGCTGCGGTGGACTGAGACCCCCCGAAAGTCGCACGGCGAGGGTAGGCAGGGTCGGCGCGACAAGTGGCTCAATCCGGGTTAAATTGTTTTCTCGGGTCTTCGGTTCATGGCGATGCGCAAGGCGAGGTGGGTTAGAGCGCGGCTTTTGGCGACTGCTTTGGCGATCCTCGCCGGGGCGGCGGCGCTTCCGCCTACCGCGCACGCGCAGTTTTTTGGCGAGCGCTGGGGCTACGACCAACCGTACCGGCCGGCGCCGCCGTCGCAGAGATCCTTTTCCTTTCCGTTCTTCAGTCGGCCGTCCTCGCCCTATGGCGCGCCAGTCTATCGACCGCCCGAATCATACCGGGCGCCGCCGCCGCGCAAGCTCGAGACACAGCCCACCACCACGGTCGCGGTCATCGGCGACTCGATGGCCGATTGGCTCGCTTACGGGCTCGAGGAGGTTTACGGCGAACAGCCACAGATCGGCATCGTGCGCAATATCCGCCTGAATTCCGGCCTGATCCATTACGAGCCGCGCAATGACACGTTGGAATGGTCGCAAGCGATCAAGGGCACGCTGGCGACCGAAAAACCGAGTGCCATCGTGGTCATGCTCGGCTTGAATGATCGCGTAGCGCTGCGCGCGCCGGCGCACGATGGCAAGGAACCGGCGCAGCCCTCGCAACAAGGAAAGGACGCCAAGTCCGGAGCACAATCTTTGCCCCAAGCGGCGCAGAAGCAGGGCGAACAGCCAGCCGACGCGGCGACAGGGCAGCAGCCTGTCCCGGGCGCCAGCTATGACTATCGCACCGACGAATGGGCGAAGCTCTATGCCAAACGCATCGACGCCATGATCGCGGCCCTCAAGAGCCAAGGTGTGCCGGTGCTCTGGATCGGCCTGCCGGCGATCCGCGGCCCCCGCGCGACGGCCGACATGAGCTACCTCGACGATCTCTATCACGCGGCGGCGGACAAGGCGGGTATCATCTACGTCGACATCTGGGACGGCTTTGTCGACGAGAATGGGCGCTACAGCGTGGAAGGTCCGGATTTCGAAGGCCAGACTCGCCGGCTGCGCACGGGCGATGGAGTTCACTTCACCAGGTTCGGCGCGCTCAAACTCGCGCATCTGGTCGATCAGGAATTGAGCCGCGTCTTGGCGAACCCCGTTGCGCCGGTAGCGCTGCCGTCGCCGCAAGTCTCGGCGCCGCCACTACCCGGCGCGGCGCGGCCGGCGATCGGCCCGGTGCTGCCGCTCACCGCTTCCGGCGGCGGGGACCACCATTTGACCGGCGTCGACGGCGGCAACCTTTTGGGTGGCGGCAACCAGTTGGGCCCGATTGTCGCCGAAGATCCGACCGCAAAGAGCGTACTCGTGCGCGGCGATCCGCTTCCCGCGCCGGCGGGACGCGCCGACGATTTCGCTTGGCCGCCGCACGATGCCGATGCGGCGACGCAAGCAGCGCATTAATGCGCTGGAATCACCGCGGCAAAAGCGTAGAGCCCATCAAAAATTTATCGACCGCGTGCGCTGCCTGGCGGCCTTCGCGAATCGCCCAGACAACGAGCGACTGGCCGCGGCGCATGTCGCCGGCGGCAAACACCTTGTCGATCGATGTTTGGTAATCGTCCGTCGAAGCGGCAATGTTGCCGCGACGATCAAGCGCGAGACTTAAGTCCCTGATCATGCCCTCGTGCACCGCGTGCACGAAGCCCATCGCCAGCAGAACGAGTTCGGCATTGATCTCGAACTCGGTACCCGGCATGGCCTTGAACTTGTCGTCGACACGCACGCAGTGAAGCTTCTTTACTGCGCCGTTTACGCCCGAGAACCGTGTGGTGTTCACGGCGAATTCGCGCTCGGCGCCTTCCTCGTGGCTCGATGAGCTGCGCAGTTTGAGCGGCCAATCCGGCCAGGTGAGCATCTTGTTCTCGTGCAGCGGCGGCTGCAGCATGATTTCGAAATTGGTGACCGAGCGTGCGCCCTGGCGGAAGGCGGTGCCGATGCAGTCGGAGCCGGTATCGCCGCCGCCGATGACGACGACGTGCTTGCCGTTAGCGAGAATCGGCTCGCCGTCGTCGGCCTTCTCGCCGGACACGCGCCGGTTCTGCTGCGGCAGGTAATCCATAGCGAAATGAATGCCTTTAAGCTCGCGGCCGGGTACCGGCAGGTCGCGTCCCTTCTCGGCGCCGCCGGTCAGCACCACGGCGTCGTGCGTATCGACGAGTTCTTTTGCCGGAAGATTGACGCCGACATGGGCGTTGTAATGGAATGTGACGCCTTCGGCCTGCATCTGCGCGACGCGGCGGGTGACGTGGTGCTTCTCCATTTTGAAATCGGGAATGCCGTAAGTGAGCAGGCCGCCGGCCTGGGCGTATTTCTCGTAGACGTGGACCTCGTGCCCGGCGCGCGCGAGCTGTTGCGCGCAAGCGAGTTCCCGCCGGTCCAGAACCAACGATGGCCACTTTTTTGCCGGTTCTTTCCGCCGGCGGTTCAGGTTTGAGTCCCTGCGCGATGGTGCGGTCGGCGATCGCGCATTCGATTGATTTGATGGTGACCGGATTCTCGTCGATGTTGAGCGTGCAGGACGCTTCGCACGGCGCCGGGCAGATGCGGCCGGTGACTTCAGGAAAATTATTGGTCGAATGCAGGTTGCGCGCGGCTTCGTCCCAGTTGCCGCCGTATACGAGGTCGTTCCAGTCGGGGATTTGATTGTTGACCGGGCAGCCCGGCGTGCCGGGTTCAAGCGAGCCGGTGCCCATGCAGTAGGGCACGCCGCAATTCATGCAGCGCGCCGCTTGGGTGACGTAATCTTGCTCCGGTCGCGGCAGCACGAATTCTCGCCAATGGCGCACGCGCTCGTTGACCGGTTCGTAGTCGCGGTCCTCGCGTTCGTATTCGAGAAAGCCGGTGATTTTGCCCACTGCGCTTTACTCTGCCGCAATGGCGGCGGCTTTCAGTTCATTGAGCGCGCGGCGATATTCGACCGGCATGACTTTGCGGAACTTAGGATAAAATGTTTTCCATTCGTCCAGGATCCTGGCGGCGACCACGGAGCCGGTAAAGCGCGCGTGGCGTGCGACCAGGTGATGCAGCCGGTGAGCGTCGAAGCGGCTTAAGTCGGACGTGACGTCGACTAGCCCGTGCGCTTCGATATCGCGGGCATGATGGAAGATGCGAGCGTTGATGTCCTCCTCGCCCGGCATTGGCTCAAGCTCGACCATGGCGAGATTACAGCGCGAGGCAAACGTGTCGTCGTCGTCGAGCACATAGGCGACGCCACCCGACATGCCGGCGGCGAAGTTGCGGCCGGTGCGGCCGAGCACGACCACGACGCCGCCGGTCATGTACTCGCAGCAATGGTCGCCGGCGCCTTCAATGACGGCGAGGGCGCCGGAATTGCGCACGGCGAAGCGCTCGCCGGCCACCCCGCGGAAATAGCACTCACCCTCGATGGCGCCGTAGAGCACGGTGTTGCCGATAACGATCGATTGTTCCGGGACGATGCCTGAATGCTCCGGTGGACGCACCACGATGCGGCCGCCGGACAAGCCCTTGCCGACATAATCATTGGCGTCGCCCTCAAGCTCGAAGGTGACGCCGCGGGCGAGGAAGGCGCCGAAGCTCTGTCCGGCGGTGCCGGCGAATTGCGCCACGATGGTGTCGTGCGGCAGGCCGTCGTGGCCATAGCGCTTGGCGATTTCGCCCGACAGCATGGCGCCGGTGGTGCGGTCGGTGTTTTTGATCCGCATTTTGATGCGTACCAGCGCGCCGGTTTCGAGTGCGGCTTGCGATTGCGCGATCAGCTTGCGGTCGATGATGTCGTAGATCTTGTGTTCCTGCTCCTCGCAATTAAACAGCGCGACGCTCGCCGGCATGTTCGGCTTGGTGAACAGCTTGGAGAAATCGAGCCCGCTCGCCTTGGCATGGGCGATCAGCTTGACCCGGTCGAACATCTGCATCTGCCCGATCATTTCGTTGAATGTGCGGTAGCCCATCGACGCCATCAACTCGCGCACTTCTTCGGCGACGAAAAAGAAAAAGTTGATGACGTGCTCGGGCTGGCCCTTGAAACGCTTGCGCAGCACCGGGTCCTGGGTGGCCACCCCGACCGGGCAGGTGTTGAGATGGCATTTGCGCATCATGATGCAGCCGGCGGCGATCAAGGGCGCAGTGGCGAAGCCGAACTCGTCGGCGCCAAGAAGCGCGCCGACCACCACGTCGCGGCCGGTGCGGATGCCGCCGTCCACCTGCACGGCGATGCGTCCGCGCAAACGGTTGGCCACCAGTGTCTGATGCGTTTCGGCAAGCCCGATCTCCCAGGGCGAGCCGGCGTGCTTGATCGAGGTGAGCGGCGAGGCGCCGGTGCCGCCCTCGTAGCCGGCGATGGTGACGTGGTCGGAGCGCGCCTTCGATACGCCGGCGGCGACCGTGCCGACGCCGACCTCGGAAACGAGTTTTACGCTGACATCGCCGTCCGGGTTGACGTTCTTCAGGTCGAAGATCAGCTGCGCCAGATCCTCGATTGAATAGATGTCGTGATGCGGCGGCGGCGAGATCAATCCGACGCCGGGCGTCGAGTGGCGCACCTTGGCGATGATCTTATCGACCTTGTGCCCGGGCAGTTGACCGCCTTCGCCGGGTTTGGCGCCCTGCGCGATCTTGATCTGCATCATGTCCGAATTGACAAGATACTCGGCGGTGACGCCGAAGCGGCCCGAGGCGACCTGCTTGATCGCCGAGCGCATCGAATCGCCGTTCGGCAGCGGCTTGAAGCGATCGGATTCCTCGCCGCCTTCGCCGGTATTCGACTTGCCGCCAATGCGGTTCATGGCGATGGCAAGCGTGGTGTGCGCCTCGCGTGAGATCGAGCCGAACGACATGGCGCCGGTGGAGAAGCGCTTGACGATGTTCTTGGCCGGCTCGACCTCCTCGATCGGTACCGGTTTGCGCGCGTCCTCCTCGGCCGACTTTAAGCGGAACAGGCCGCGGATGGTGAATAGGTGCTCCGACTGCTCGTTGATGATGCGCGCGTAGTGCCGGTATTTCTCATAGGAATTGCCGCGCACGGCATGCTGCAAGGCTGCGACCGTCGCGGCGTTCCAGACGTGCTCCTCGCCGCGCACGCGGAAGGCATACTCACCGCCCACGTCGAGCATGGCGCGGTAGATCGGCGCGTCGGAGAAGGCGTCGCGATGCCGGTGCACGGCTTCTTCGGCGATTTCGGCGAGGCCTACGCCCTCGATGCGGGTCGCGGTGCCGGTAAAATATTTGGCGACGAAGTCGGATTTTAAGCCCACCGCGTCGAAAATCTGCGCGCCGCAATAGGACTGATAGGTGGAGATGCCCATCTTCGACATCACCTTGAGCAGTCCCTTGTCGATCGACTTGATGTAGCGCTTGATGACTTCCTTCTCATCGAGCTTTTGCGGTAGTTCGCCCTTCATCGCCGCGAGCGTCTCAAAGGCGAAATAGGGATTAATGGCCTCGGCGCCGTAGCCGGCGAGACAGCAGAAATGGTGTACCTCGCGGGGCTCGCCGGATTCGACGACGAGCCCGACCGAGGTGCGCAGCCCCTCGCGGATCAAATGATGATGTACCGCCGCGCAGGCGAGCAGCGATGGAATTTGAATGCGGTCGGCGCCGGCGCGACGGTCCGACAGGATGATGATGTTGATGCCGTCGCGTACCGCGGCGTCGGCTTGGCTGCACAGGCCGTCGATGGCGTTTTCCATGCCCGCGGCGCCGTCAGCCGCCGGCCAGGTCGCATCGAGCGTGAGCGATTTGAAATGATCGCCCATGTCGGAGATGGCGCGGATCTTTTCCAGGTCGGCGTTGGTGAGGATCGGCTGCCGGACCTCGAGGCGCTTCGTTCTCGACATGCCCTCGAGATCGAACAGGTTCGGTCGCGGTCCGATGATCGAGACCAGACTCATCACCAGTTCCTCGCGGATCGGATCGATCGGCGGATTGGTCACCTGCGCGAAGTTCTGCTTGAAATAGGTGAAAAGGAGCTTCGGCCGATCCGACAACGCCGAGATCGGCGTATCATTGCCCATGGAGCCGATCGCTTCTTCGCCGGTCGTCGCCATCGGCGTCATCAGGATTTTCAAGTCTTCCTGCGTGTAGCCGAAGGCTTGCTGGCGATCGAGCAGCGACAAGTTCGAGATCGGTGCGGCTTCGGCGACCGGCGGGAGCTCTTCGAGCACCATCTGCGTGCGCTCCAGCCATTCGCCATAGGGATGGCTCTTGGCGAGCGTCGCTTTCAACTCCTCGTCGGGAATGAGCCGGCCTTCCTCGAGATCGACCAGCAGCATTTTACCCGGCTGCAGCCGCCATTTCACCACGATGTCTTCTTCCGGAACCGGCAATACGCCCACTTCCGAAGCCATGATGATGCGGTCGTCGCGAGTGACGATGTAACGCGCCGGCCGCAAGCCGTTTCGATCGAGCGTGGCGCCGATCTGGCGGCCGTTGGTAAAGGCGATCGCCGCCGGCCCGTCCCACGGCTCCATCAAAGCGGCGTTGTATTCGTAAAAGGCGCGCCGTTCCTCGTTCATGAGCGGATTGCCCGCCCATGCCTCGGGAATCATCATCATCATCGCATGCGCGAGCGGGTAGCCGCCCATGGTGAGGAATTCGAGAGCGTTGTCGAAACAAGCGGTGTCGGACTGGCCTTCGTAAGAGATCGGCCAGAGTTTTGAGATGTCGGCGCCGAACTTCGGCGACGACACCGACGCCTGCCGCGCCGCCATCCAGTTGTTGTTGCCGCGCAGCGTGTTGATCTCGCCGTTATGGGCGATCATCCGGTAGGGATGCGCCAGCGACCAGGTCGGGAACGTGTTCGTGGAAAAGCGCTGATGCACGAGCGCCAGCGCGCTCTCGAAATCAGGATCGTGCAGATCGGGATAGTAGGTGCCGAGCTGATCGGCGAGGAACATGCCCTTGTAGATCAGCGTGCGGCAGGAGATCGACACCGGATAATAGTTAGACGTGTTGCGCGGGCGCCTGCCGTACATGATGCCGGAAATGGTCTTGCGCAGGATGTAAAGGCGGCGCTCGAAGTCGTCTTCGGTGGCGACGTTCGGATTGCGCGCGATGAAATACCTGCTTGTGCACCGGCTCGGTCGGCTTGACCGACTCGCCGAGCGTCGAATTGTCGGTCGGCACATCGCGCCAACCCAACAGCGTCATGCCTTCCTGCGCGGCGACCGCCGCGTAGGTTTCCATGATCTCGCCGCGCCACGCCGCATCTTGCGGCATGAACAGCACGCCGACCGCGTAATGGCCGGGAGGCGGCAAGGTGAAGCCGAGCGCGGCCGCTTGCTTTGCAAAAAACTTGTGCGGGATCTGCACCAGAATGCCGGCGCCGTCGCCGGCGCGCGGATCGGCGCCGACCGCCCCGCGATGTTCGAGGTTGAGCAGGATCGTCAGCGCGTCTTCGACGATCTTGTGCGACTTGCGGCCTTTGATATCGGCAATGAATCCGACGCCGCAGGAATCCTTTTCCAGCGCCGGATCAAACAGGCCGAAACCTGACGCGCTCATCGTCGACCTCGCACTCCCCATTCATCCACGCGCACGCACCCTCTGTTCCTCATCGTGTGCCGAAGAGGAAAGGGAGGGTGCCGCGCACGGGCGATCTACTCATCTAGCAGGCAACCTTCGTGCCGCTCGCAGGCTCAAAGGCTGCTTTTGGCCGCCGTCCGACGCGCCCTCGACCTCGGCGGCCGACCCCGCGCTTTTCCCGCTGCCTTCTTTCTTCCCTAATGGTGCGGGAAGGGCAGTGGCTACCGCGCGCTTTGCGGGTCACGAATTGGGACAGCAATGCTGTCCTATGCTGAACATGGCAAATTCCGGGCACAAACACAAGTGTTGCGATGAAGTTCTAACTCAGGTGGTTGTTTCCCGGTCAAACGCCGCAAGTGGTTTTCCACTACCGGATGCCAGCAATCCATTTGCCTGCGCTGCCACGCCGCTTGCCGAGTGGATCACGGGACTGGCATGAGTGCAATGGTCAGCCTACGCACGCGTTGCGAATAACGAATGAAACCCTATGAATTTTGCCAGCGACAACACCGCACCGGTCGCGCCCGCCATTCTTGATGCAATCGCGAAGGCAAACGCGGGCTATGCCCGCGGCTACGGCAACGACGATTGGACATCCGGCGTCGAGCGGCGTCTTTGCGAAATCTTCGAGCGCGAGGTAGCTGCCTTCCTGGTGCCGACCGGGACCGCGGCCAATGCGCTGGCGCTGGCGCACATCACGCCGCCGTGGGGCGTCGTGTTCTGTCACGCCGACTCCCACATCGCCACTGACGAATGCGGGGCGCCCGAGTTTTTCGGCGGCGGCCTCAAGCTCGCCGTGCTTTCCGGCGACGGCGGCAAGATCGTGCCGCAAACGCTGCAAACCGCGCTTGCCGGCTATGGCGGCCATTCGCCTCACCAGATGGTCGCTTCCGCGCTTTCGCTGACCCAAGCGAGTGAGGCCGGCACCATCTATCGCGTCGACCAGATCGCGGCGCTCTGCGACGTCGCGAAAAAGCGCGCGCTCGCCGTACACATGGATGGCGCGCGCTTCGCCAATGCGCTCGTTCGGCTCAACGCCACGCCGGCACAGATGACCTGGCAGTCGGGCATCGATGTCCTGTCGTTCGGCGCCACCAAGGGCGGCGCCCTGGCGGCCGAGGCGGTTGTGATCTTCGATCCCGGGCAGGCCAAATTCTTTGGCGAGCGGCGCAAGCGCGCCGGTCATCTGCTGTCAAAGCATCGTTTCCTCGCGGCGCAATTTGCCGCCTACCTTGACGGCGATCTCTGGCTCACGCTTGCGCGCCACGCCAACGCCATGGCCGACCGCTTGGCGCAGAAACTCACGGCGCTGGGGCTGCCGCCGGTGTGGCCGGTCGAGGCCAATCTGGTGTTCGTCGCCTTGCCGCGCCCGCTCGACGCCAAGCTCAAGGCCGCCGGCGCGAGTTATTATGTGCGCCCGAGCGAGGGCCTGACGCTCCCCGCCGATCACGTCCTGACGCGGCTCGTCACCTCGTTTGCCACGCAGGACGAAGAGATCGAACGCTTCGTGAACTTGTGCGAAAATTTTTGACTTACGCCAAAGCGCCGCCCTAATTCGGCGTGACGGTTTGTCCATTGTCGTGACGCTGGTCGGGCGAACTGCACGATGAGGATGGGGGCATGGGCGTCTGGGTGAGAGTATCCGGGGTCGGCACATTAGCCGTGTCCGTCCCTATGGTATTCGTGCTGGTTGCCGCCGCCACGGTGCATGCGCAGACAGCGCAGCCGACGCCCGCAAATCCGCCGCCCGTACAAGCCTCGCCGAAACCGGTGACCGGTTTCGTGTCGTCTTACGAAATCCTTCGCACCGTGCGTGCGGCCGGGTTCGATCCCCTGGCGCCGCCGCTGCGCGACGGCACGATCTACGTGCTGCGCGCCACCGATTTTCGCGGCATCCTGATGCGGGTGGTGCTCGATGCGCGCACCGGCGCCATCCGCGACGTCACCCGCATCGTACCGGCGGATTCCGATTCGTACGGGATGATGCCGCCACCCTATGGGCCGCCGCCGTATGCTTCGCCACCCTACGGCCCGCCGCCTTACGCACCACCACCCTATGGCGCGCCGGCCGAATACGATGCTCCAGCTCCGCAGATGCCGCCTGCCGATGCCGGCGCACCAACGGAATTGACCCGGCCGGCCACGGCTCCGGCAAAGGCGCGGCCGGCGGCGGCCGCGCACTCATCGTCGCCGCCGCTGCCTCGTCCGCGGCCGGCGGCGTTGGCGGCGCAAAAATCGGAAAAGACCGGCGTGGCGAAGGAACCCGCCGGGAACACGCATTCCGCAAACGCCCAACCGCATGCCGGCGCGAACACGATCGGCATCAATGCCGGCGCCGCTCCGGCGCCATCGGTTGCGCCGAGCAAGACACCGCCGCTTGCACCGTTCAACGATTAATCGGCCTTGCGGGCGCGCGCTTACGATGCCGCGTAAACGAATCGAAAGCGCCCCGGAAACCGGGGCGCTCCCTTTAAGACGTTCAGAATTTTAGCCGATGCAAAACTGGCTTACGCAGCCTGCTTCTGTTCGATCGACTTGCCGTTGATCGGGATCGTGCGCGGCTTCTTCCCCTCCGGGATCTCGCGCACCAAATCGACGTGCAGGAGACCAGTTCTCGAGGCTCGCGCCCTTCACCTGGACAAAGTCGGCGAGCTGGAACACGCGCTCGAAGGTGCGGGCCGCGATACCCTGATAAAGCACGTCGCCGCGCTTCTCCTCGTCCTTGGCGTTCTTCTCGCCGCGGATGATGAGCGTGTTCTCCTTGGCTACGACCGAAAGCTCCGGCTCATTGAAGCCGGCAACCGCCACCGACACGCGGTAGGCATTCTCGCCGGTCCGCTCGATATTGTAGGGCGGATAACCGGGCGCAGCGCTCTCGACGCCTTGGTCGAGCAACGAGAACAGCCGGTCAAAGCCGACGGTGGAACGATAAAGGGGGGCTAGATCGAAAGTTCGCATGGCATATCCTCCTTGTGAAGCGACATGCGGATGGCCTGCCTGAGTGGGCCCGGCCTGTGATTGCGCAGCCGGCAACGGCCTGCGCAAACGTGATATGGGTAAGGATGGCGCACGGTGCAAGAGCTACAACCCATTGTCTCGCCGGATGATTTTATGACGGGTCGGAATTTTATGACGGGTCGGAAATGACTGCAGCATCAGATCGGGACACGCATGCGGCCGGATCGGTTAAGGACGCATCGGCGGCGAGCGTGACCGAGGCGGCCTCGCCTCAACCGCCGCCAACAAAACTCATTTCGATTCCCGCCAATCCGGTTCCGGACAATTTCGTCACCGGCTCTCTGAAGACGCCCGACGGCGTCTCGCTGCGTTTTGCGCGCTGGCAGCCGCCGGCGGGACGGCGCGGCACTGTGTGCATCTTTCAAGGCCGCGGCGAATGGATCGAAAAGTATTTCGAGACGGTACGCGACTTGCGCGCGCGCGGATTTGCGGTGGCGGCGCTCGATTGGCGCGGCCAGGGTCTTTCCGATCGTGCGCTTGAAGATCGCCAGAAAGGATTCGTGCGCGACTTCTCCGAATATGACACCGATCTCGAAACCTTCATGCGCGAGATCGTGCTGCCGGATTGCCCGCCGCCGCTGTTCGCTATCGGTCATTCCACCGGCGCGACTGTGCTCATCCGCGCCGCTTATCGCGGCCACCGCTGGTTCGACCGCGTGGTGCTGATCGCACCGCTCATTGGGCTTGCTGGCGCCGCGGCCACGCCGACTGCGGCCGTGATTGTCCGCGTGCTGCGCCTGGCAGGATTCGGCGACATGTACGTCCCCGGCGCTGCCGCCATGGTGATGGAGACGCGGCCCTTTGCGGGCAATATCCTCACTTCCGATCCGGTGCGCTATGCGCGCAACGCCGCCATTTTGGAAGCGGAGCCTTTGCTCGCTCTTGGCCGTCCGACGGTCGCCTGGGCGGATGCCGCGTTTCGCGCCATGCGCGCGATCCACGAGCGCAGCTACGCCTCGCGTATTCGCCAGCCGATCCTGATCGTGTCCGCCGGTCTCGACGTCGTGGTGTCGAATGCCGCGATCGAGGAATTCGCGAGCCAGCTACGTACCGGTTCGCATCTCGTCGTGGTCGGCGCCAAACACGAATTGCTCATGGAGCAGGACCGTCTCCGCGCGCAGTTCTGGGCGGCGTTCGATGCTTTCGTGCCCGGGATGGGATCGTATTGAAAGCGCGTTTGCGGGAAACGCGCGCTCAGCTACCCCTTCAACAGTTCCATCGCTTGCGCGTGCACGCGGCGGTCGCCGGCGGCGACGATGCGGCCGCCGTTATGCGGCCGGCCGTTTTCCCAAGTGGTCATGATGCCGCCGGCGCCCTCGATGATGGGAATGAGAGCCAGCACGTCGTGCGGCTTGAGTTCGGTCTCGATGATGAGATCGACATGTCCCGCCGCGAGCACGCAATAGGCGTAACAGTCGCCGCCATAGCGCGACAGCCGCACCGCCTGCTCGACACGGCCAAAGCATCGCCGGTCGGCTTCGTTCATCAAGAGCGGACTGGTGGTGAGCATGACCGCATCGCCGAGCGCCGCGCAGGCGCGCGTTTGCAAGGCCCGCTCGCCGGCCGGCCCGCGATAGCGCGCGCCGTCACCGTTGCCGGAAAAATGCTCGCGAGTGAACGGCTGGTGCATCATGCCGTAGATCGGCTCGCCATTCCGCGTGAGCGCGATCAGCGTGCCCCAGGCCGGCATGCCGCAGATGAAGGATTTGGTGCCGTCGATCGGATCGAGGATCCAGACGTACTCGGCGTCCGGCTGCTCGGCCGGAAATTCCTCGCCGATGACGCCGTGAGCGGGAAAGCTTTTCTTGATCAGCGCGCGCATCGCGGTTTCGGCAGCGCGGTCGGCGGCAGTCACCGGATCGAAGCCGCCGGAGCGGCTCTTGTTCTCGACGGAGAGCGCGCTGCGAAAGAACGGCCGGATGGTCTCGCCAGAGACGGCGGCGAACTCGTCCACGAAGGCTGCGAAATCGATTGCCGACATCGGATGAACCTCGGCAGTCGAGTAGCGAAGAGTGACGGCCGCGGCAATCGCTCGTTTTCGGAGGCTGCACAACAAGCAGCAACGGCGCGAAAGGCCGAAAACCATAGCTTGGAAGCGGTCGCCCCAAGCTGGGGATGACGATTGCCGCTTATCCAAGCAAGCCTGACGCGAATTTCTAAGCTGCTGTATTTATTATGTTATCAACGATGTGAAAGGAACCAGCCAAGCGCTATTACGGAGTTGGAAGGGCAGCTCTGCATATGACGCAGGGAAAAGGCAGGGGAAATGGTAAAGCAATAGGTCAGCAACACTTGCTTTTTGTGCGACGCGGTGTATATTGCTGCAGTGCGGTAGCGAGAGGCTCTCCTCGCGCTACCGTCGCCCTCCTTGGGCGTTTCCTCCCTAGACTTGGGCCGCTCCAGAAATGTGAGCGGCCCTTTTTCTTATCTTCTTATCGCGGCCAGCATGACGCGGCGCATGAAAACTACTCTGCCGCCGCGCGATAGGGCCGCAACTCCTCCAGCGGAATTTCGGAGAGCCGGTCGGCCAGGACCGCCAATTCGCCTGCCAGCCGCTCGAACGATGCCGACCGCTCGTAGCGGCACTCGTCCATATAGAGCGCGCGGTTGATTTCGAGCTGAATGGCGTGCAGCCCGGTCGCCGGATTGCCGTAGTGCTCGGTGATGAAGCCGCCCGCATAAGGCTTGTTGCGGCTGACCGCGTAGCCGAAGCCGCGCAGCGTCTGTTCGACCGTTTCGGCCACCACGCCGACGCAGCTCGTGCCGTAGCGGTCGCCGATCACGAGATCGGCGCGCGGGCGCTCGTCCCGGCCGCCGGTCGTCGACGGCATGGAGTGGCAGTCGACCAGGATCGCGGCGCCGAAATCGCGGTGCAGGCGCGTGAACAGCCGCCGCAGCGTGCGATGGTAAGGCTTGTAGAGACTGTCGATCCGGCGCAGCGCCTCGGTGACCGACATGCGCTGGTCGTAGATTTCCTGGGCGTCGCCGACCACGCGCGCCACCGTGCCCAGCCCGCCGGCAACCCGCATCGAGCGGGTGTTGGCGAATGATGGCAGCCGGCCCGTCGAACATGCGCGGGTCGAGCTCGTAAGGCTCGCGGTTGACGTCGACATAGCAGCGCGGAAAGTGCGCGCGCATGATCGGATGGCCGCGCGCCACCAGGCCGGCGATCAGATCGTCGACGAAGGAATCCTCGGAACGGCGCAGCGTCGGAAGATCGAGCCGCGAGGTGAGCAGGAAGGCGCGCGGATAGACCCGTCCGCTATGCGGGGAATTGAACAGCACCGGACCACGGCACTCCGCCGGCTCGATGGCCTCGAACGGGGGGTCGAATTCGTCCTGGCTTTCCGACATGACGCCCGGTGGGGACTTTCAGGGTTTGCGACCCGGCACCGCTCCCTAGCGTGCGCCAAAGGCTGTTGTCCATAGCGAGTCGCGGCTTGCCAAGGGTTGTTCATGGATTGTTTCGACAAAGCGTGCGCGCCGTGTGCGACTTTCACCTCATGTTTACCCGCCGTCCGGCTTATGGAATGAAGGGGGCCGGCGCCAGCCGGATTTGAAAAGGCTATGCCCAAAATCCTGCTTGCGGAAGACGACGTCGACATGCGGCGGTTCCTGGTCAAGGCGCTGCAGAATGCGGGTTTCGACGTGATCTCCTACGACAACGGGCTGTCGGCCTATCAGCGGCTGCGCGAGGAGCCGTTCGAGCTGTTGCTGACCGATATCGTCATGCCGGAGATGGACGGCATCGAACTTGCTCGCCGCGCCGCCGAGCTCGATCCCGACATCAAGATCATGTTCATCACCGGCTTCGCGGCGGTGGCGCTCAATTCCGATTCGAGCGCGCCCAAGCACGCCAAGGTGCTGTCCAAGCCGATCCATCTGCGCGAACTGGTCAACGAAGTGCACAAGCTGCTGGCGGCCTAAGCGTCGCGCCGGTCGGGGCAGGCCGGACTTCGCGTAATACCAACCGTGCGCGGCAGGGTGCTATAGCTGCGCCGCAACACGGTTCCAGCGGATAATGTCGCCCGAGGCCAAGACCCAAAGTCGTCGCCATGATCGTCGGATCGGCGATCATCATGCAGCAGATCGACTCCACCGTGATCACCACGGCGCTGCCGCAGATGGCGATATCGCTGCATGCCGATCCGGTGCGATTGAGTCTCGCCATCACCGCGTATCTTTTGAGCTTGGCGATCTTCGTGCCGATCAGCGGCTGGGCGGCGGACCGGTTCGGCGGCCGCGTCATCTTCCGTGCCGCCATTGCGCTGTTCACGCTCGGCTCGATCCTCTGCGGGCTTTCCGGCAATGTGATCGAGCTGACTGCGGCGCGCGTGCTGCAGGGGTTGGGCGGTGCCATGATGGTGCCGGTCGGCCGGCTGGTGCTGTTCCGCAGCGTGGAGAAGACGGCGCTGATCGCCACTATGGCCTATCTGCAGGTGCCGGCGCAGCTCGGCCCGGTGCTCGGGCCGCCGATCGGCGGCTTCATCACCACATACTTTTCCTGGCGCTGGATTTTTCTGGTCAACGTGCCGCTCGGTCTTCTCGGCATACTCTTGGTGACGCTGTTCTTCGATAACCCGAAAGAAGACACCCGGCGCCCGCTCGATTGGATCAGGCTTTCTTCTCACCGGCGCCGCGGCGTTCTGCGTCATGTACGGCATCGAGGCGATCGGGCGCGGTCGCGGCGGTCTTGAGGAAGCAATCGGCTTGCTCGTGATCGGCTTCGTGTTCGGCGCGCTGTCGCTGCGGCATTTGCGCAACGCCGAGCATCCGCTGCTCGATCTTTCGGTGTTCCGCATTCCCACTTTCCAGGCGGCTATCTACGGCGGTTCCCTGTTCCGGGCCGGGGCAGGGACGCTGGTCTTTCTGTTGCCGCTCCTGCTTCAGATCGTGTTCGGACTGTCCGCCTTTGCCTCGGGCAGCATCACGTTTGCCACCGCCGCCGGTTCGCTGTCGATGAAGATCACCGCGCGGCCGATCATTCGCCGTTTCGGCTTCCGCAACGTGATCCTGATCAACGGCCTTATCAGCACGGCGGGTATTGCCATGTGCGCGTTCTTCAACGCCGGAATGCCGGAGTACATGATCTTCGTACTGTTGCTCATTGTCGGCTTCTTTCAATCACTGCAATACACGGCCACGCAAGCGATGACCTATGCGGACGTGCACCAGCCGCTGATGAGCACGGCGACATCGGTCGCCAGCATGACACAGCAATTAAGCCGCGGCTTCGGTATTTCCGCGGTGGCGGTGTTGCTGCACTTGTCGCTCACTTGGCGTGGCGCAACCACACTCGGCACCTTCGACTTCAAGGTTGCATTCGCCGGCGCCGTGTTATTCGCGCTCGCGAGCCTGCTTTACGGCTGGACGCTGCATCCCGACGCCGCCGCCGAGGTCAGCGGCCATCGGCCGAAGTCGGCCGCGGCATAAGGTGCCGTTGCCGTGTCGAGCGCGCACCAATCGTTCAACGGCCCGCCGGCGATAGGACGCGTATGATCTCAACCGGCTGTCGCCGCCTCAGTGCGCCGCGGGCAGAAAGCGGTTCGTGACGTATTGCGACAAATTCACGCCGCGATCGAGCAGCTTCATGCCGACGAAGTTCTGGCTCATCGCCTTGAGGATATCCGGATCGAAGCGCCCGTCCTTGGAGAAAAATTCGCCGGGCATCAGCGCGTCATAGACGCGGTCGGCTACTCCCGGCGTAATTCCCAGCTCCTGCTGCGCGAAGGCGACGGTTGCGCTCTTATGGGCGCGAGCGTAGTCGACTGTTTGCAACCAGCCGCTGACAAAGCCGCGTACCGCATTCGGGTTGTTTTTGATCACCTTGTCGGACGCATAAATGATCTGGTTCTGAAATTTGGCGATCAGATCGCCGAAGTTGACGAGAATCCTCGCCTTGCCGCGCTCTTCGAGATTGAGCGCGGTGGCGATGTCGACGACGGCGGCATCGGCGGCGCCGGTGCGCAGCGTCGCGATACGCGCCGGCGTGTCGCCTACCGAAACGCGTTTGATGTCGGAGGGCGGCCACTTCTCGTGCAGCGCGATCTGCGAAACCGCCCAATCGGTAAGCGAGCCCAGGTTCGTCACTGCGACTGTGCGATTGCGCAATTGATCGAGCGACTTTATCGGGCTCTGCGCACCGACCACGAGCACCAGAATCGAGGGCGGCCCCGACAGCGCCGCGACGCCGGTGAGCGGTGCGCCCTTGGCCGCGTAGGCGAGCGTGGCGCCAGAGGCGAGTGCGATGTCGATGCTGCCGGCGATGACCGCTTGGACCATCTTCGCCTGCGTGATGAGGCTGACCTCGACGTCGAGCCCGTGCTTCCGGAATGTGCCGAGTTTGTTACCGTAGTCCACCATGCTCAAGGCGAAATCGTTGGCGACTTTCGCCACCGCAAGCTTGGTCTGCGCCGCGGCATTCGACGCCGGCGCGATTGCCGTCAAGGCGAGCCAAACGCAAATCAGCCAGGCTTTGCGCGACATCCGATCCTCCCGCAACGTGACTTGCGCGCTCTATGGCGCGCTTGCCGCCGAATAAATGACTAGACGTGGGCGTGTTCGCGCGCCGCCAGCGGATGCTTGACGGCGGAATTGCGCGCCGCTGCGGCAAGGTCCGCGAGCACCGGCAGCGTGACGACGAAGAAGGTTGCGCCCTCCTGCGAGCGCAGATCCTTCACGGCGGCGCCATTGGGTAGGAACATGTAAGTGCCTTCGCCCCAGGTTTTGCCGTCGTAATCGCACGAGCCTTCGAGCAGATAGCGCAGCTCAGCGTCCTCTTGCACGCCGCTTCGGATCGCGGCACCCGGAAGAAGACGCAAGAAGCTAATTCCGGTGCGCGCCTCGCTGAAGGTGCCGAGGTGCTTGATCTCGATGCCCGGACGCTTGCGATCGGGCCAGAAGCGGTAATTTTTTGCCAGCATCATCACCGGCTGACGATAGCGCGGCGGCGGGAAGACGAGATCGCGCCCCTCGTGTTCCTCCCAGATCGCCTCGTAGGAGTCCTTGTTCTTCGGGGTGCCGTCAGGCTTGAAGCCCTTGTACACGCCGTTCTCGAACTTGCCGCCGGACTTCAAAAGCTTCTCGTAGGTCGCGTTCATCTCCTCGTTGGAGAGCAGGTGCTCGCCGCTGGCGCCCTGGAACTGCAGCACCAGGCATTCGCACTGGCCCTCCTGCTTTTGCGGACCGTAATGGGAGCCTTCCGGAAAATATCCGCATTCGCCGGCGGCAAGATCGCCCAGACCGGTGCTTTGAATGCCCGAAAGGGTGTAGCGGATCTGATCGAAATTATGCCGGTGACGCGGCGTGAAATAGCCGTCAGGCACCACCGACAACGAATATTCCATGGTGACGCCGGCGACGCCGGTCATAAGCGGCAGCCGCTTGCGCCGGATCATATGAACGCGGCCGCGGCGGACCTCCTCGAAGTCCATGGCTTTAGTGTCGGTGGCGATAACTTGTGGCGTCGCTTGGTCCATTGGCGGCTCCGGCGTGTCGTGTCTCCGGGACTCTACCCGCTCCCTATTCGATCGTCTAAGATATAATACCGATAGTTATTATGCTATTTCGGCATGGATGCGATGGACCTTCGGGCGCTCCGCTATTTCATCTATATCGCCGAGGCGCGAAGCTTCTCCAAAGCCGCCGTGCAATTGGGCATTGCCCAACCGGCATTGAGCCGGCAAATCCGCAAGATCGAGGACGAACTCGGCACTGAGTTGATCCGGCGTGCCGGCCGGCAGCTTGAACTGACAGACGCCGGGCTCTTGCTATTGCAGCGGGCGCATTCGCTGATCCGGCAAGTCGCGCAAACGGCTGACGACGTGCGCGCGCAAGGATCGCGCATTCGCGGCACGATCACGATCGGCGTCAGTCCGACCGTCAGCGAGGCCGTCGGGCCGGCGATCGTGCGCGAATGTACCGCGCGGTATCCGGACCTGCGGCTCAATTTTGTCGAGGGGTTCAGCGCCTTCATCTTCAAACGGCTGGTCGACCAGGAGCTCACGCTTTGCCTGATGCACAACCCGCCGCGTCATCAGGGTATCGAAATCGAGCCGCTGTTGACCGAGCCGATGTATCTCGTCGGACCGGGCGCAGCGTCGGCCGGGCATCCGCCGGTGAAAGGCGGAATGGTGCTCGACTGCTTGCCGCTTATTCTACCCAACCGCACGCACAGCCTGCGCATGTTGTTGGAGCGCGCCGTGGCCGAGCAGCGCGGCCGGTTCGAGGTATCGCTTCAGGTCGACGGTTACACGACGACCAAGGCCTTCGTGGCAGCCGGCCTCGGCTACACCGTGCTGCCTTACAGCTCGGTGCGCGAAGAGGTCGAACGAAAGCAGCTGTCCGCCGTCCGCCTGCGCAGACCGAAACTCTCCTGGACACTCAGCCTCGCGTACCGGAAGGACCAGCGCACGGCACGCGCCGTGATGGCGCTGCGCGACATTATCGCCTCACAGGTTGGCGCTTTGGCGACCGAGGGCGACGGCGGCAAGGTCGTGACAGGGGCGCGGAGGCAGTCGCGCTTACGCGGCGCGACTTGAGCTGAAAACCGATCGCGTTCGTTCGCGGTCGGGCAAGGGCTCACAGCATCGGCTTGCCCATGCCGCTTTCGACGGCGCGGCGGAGGATCAGGTCGGCGAAGGCGATGTCCTCGAGCGCGATGCCGAGCGACTTGAACAGCGTGATGTCGGCGGGCCCGCGGCGGCCGGGGACTTTTTCGGTCAAGATGGCCCCCAGTTCGACGATGTCCTGCCATTTCAGCCGGCCGGCGGCGACCAGGTCGCGGTATTCGCCGGCTTCCACTTGCGCCTGCGCCAAGTGATCGGTCGCGCGCACGGTCGCGCGCAGCACCGTCTCGACATCAACCTCGCGGCGCGAAGCAGCGTTAGCGCCGGCGGCGTTGACGTGAACGCCGGACTTGAGCCAGTTGGCGCGCAGCACCGGCTCCGCGGATTTGGTGATGGATGACCACGTCGGCGTCGCCGATGGCGGCCTCGGCGGTGGACGTGGGCGTTGCCGCGACGCGCAGCTTGCGCTCGATCTCGCGCGCAAAAGCTTCGCGGTGCTCCGCGGTACGGGTGAAAACGCGCACGGTACTGATCTTTCGCACCGCGCAGATCGCGGCCACCTGCGTGAAGGCCTGCCGCCCGGCGCCGATCACGCCCAGCGTGCGCGCGTCCGGATTGGCGAGGATCTTCGTCGCCAGCCCGCTTGCCGCGCCGGTGCGCATGCGGCCGAGATGATCGGCTTCGATCATCGCCTTCAGGCTGCCGTCGCGCGACGAATAGAACAGGACATGGAAGCGCCCGCCGGGGGCGCCGTAATAGGCCTTCAGCCCGAAAATCTCCGACGCTCCCCAGGCGGCACCCATCAGGTTGAACGAGCCCTTGCCGATCGGCGCGCGCTGCCGCGGCAGATTGACCGTCGCCGGGTCGGGCCAGGTCTCGAACAACAGCTCAAGCGTCGCGATCGCGTCCTTGACGGTCACGAGGCGCTGCACGTCGTCCTCAGTCAGATAAAGCGGACCTTTCGGCGCGGCCTTGGCCTTCTTCTTCGCCGTCTTTTTGCTCGCGGCCGCTTTCCTGGCGCGAGCTTTCGTCGCAAATTTAGCCATGGCGCGTGATCATCCCAAGCCCGTGGCGGGGAGCATTATATTTCTCGCACGCCGATCCCGGATTTCGCTTCGCTCATCCGGGCTGCAGAACGTCCCCGCGTTCAAAACATCGGCAATTCAGTTGCACATGTAGTGCACGCCGATGGTCGGATTGTCCACCTGGCAGTGACGGTATCGGCCTGCGAACCTGCAAGGCGCCACTGCTCGCGCGCAGTTCTCAAAGTCGTGAATGCATCGACAGCTTCGTTGTCGGCCTATTGATCCAACCACGAGCGAACGTGCATTGAGCGTGATGCGTCTAAATCGATAAATGCGCGCGCAAGAGATCCTTCTTGCTGCAAAGGGGAATTAAATGAATATTGCTTCGAAATTGCTGTTGGCCTCGGCCTTAGCCGTCACTGCTGTGGCGCCTGTTATGGCGCAGGAAGAGACCACGCTATCCGAACGCAACGTATACCTCTTTATGGATGGCAAGATGATTCACATGCAAGTCGGTGACGCCACTCACGCCATGATCATGCGGGAGTTCAAGCGGCTGCCGAACGGAACGATGATCTACGTGAGCGGCGGAAAATTCTACATGGCCGAGGATAAAAAAATGCCAGATGGCAAGATGCTGAGCACCGAAATCTTTGGGAAGGATTTTGGCATCGGGTCGCAAAGATAGCAGAGCCGCATCGCATCTCGCGTCGCAGCTACAGCAGTTCGGCAACCAGGAAGAGTTCAGAGCCGGACGATTTGGAGGCCGCCGGCGTCGGCGGCCTCTTTTTGCGAAGTTCGGGAGATTCCATCGCCCGGTACGCGCGCATAGACCGGCGTAGGTCGTCGCTTCGGTTGCGCTCTCGCTTCAGCTTTGATTTCGGTCGCAGCTTTGACGATGGCTAAGATCACATTCCGGCGTTGAGCACATCGGCGATCCAATCCCACATGTAGTGCACGCCGATGGTCGGATTGTCCACCTGGCAGTGATGGAAACCACCTTCCTCGCGCGTGAAGACTTTGAGCGCCTTCTGTTTGGAGCCGACCGCGTCATAGAGTTTCTCCGCGATCGCGAGTGGTATCTGCTCGTCGCCTTCACCGTGAAGGAGCAGGAATGGGCAGGTCATCTTCTGCACGATGCCGTCGAGACGGAAGCCTTCGAGTTTTTTCAGCGCCGAGGCGCGGTCGGAAGCGCCGAGCACCCATTGCAGATGCTCGGGCGGCACCGATAGCGAGAGCACTTTGCCGGAATCGAGCGCTTCGAGGCGGCGCGCCCAGATTTCGTGGTAGTCCCATTGCGCGCCCCAGGCGACGCAGCAGGCGAAGCGCTGCTCCAGCGAGGCCGCGCGCGGCGCGTAATAGCCGCCAAGACTCAAGGCCATCACGCCGATGCGCTTTGGGTCGAATTCCCTGCGGGCGGCGAGATAGTCGTAAACCGGCGTGGCGTAGCGCTCGGTCTCGGCAATGAGCGGCAGATTGCGAAAGCGCACGCTCTCGCCGTTGCCAGGTCCGTCGACGATCAGGCAGCCGACGCCGCGTGCGGCGAGGTCGGGAACGCCGTAGCCGTATTGCAGTTCCTTGGTGACGTCGAAGCCATCGAAGAACACCATCGCCGGCGCGGGGCGGCCGCGCGCCGCTTCGGGATCCGGATGCACTAGGAGCGCCGGCAGGCTCGTGTTCTCGTAAGGCACCTCCACCGGCTCGATGCGCGGGCGGCGCATGATCGCGGCGGACTTCTTTAAACAGACTCACCGACTTGACGTAAACATCCATGCTGCGCTGCGATCGCGGATGAATAAAGCGCTCGCCGGTCTGATAGTAGCGCGACGCGCGCACGAAACAGGAAGCCGCAGTCAGCTTATGCCCGGCGCGCTCGGCATCGCGGCCGCGCGCTTCGATCTTGTCGCCCATGCGGGCCCATTCCTCGAACCACGCCGTGTCGTCGCCGACCTTGTCGAGCAGCGCGCGGCCGACGCGGTTGACCTCGTCGATGTCGACGCCGGTCCACGGCGCGCCGCCGAGGCAGATGAGCAGCCCCATCGACCAGCGATAGTTGGTGGGGAAGTAGAGGAAGGCCGGGTCGTCTTTTTGCACGTCGGGCATGGTGTTCTCTATCATCTCCCTCCCCACAAGGGGGAGGGGACTAAATATTCTCCGCTCCGCCTCCGGCATCGCCAAGATCGGTATCGGTGAAGAGCTCATCGAGCGGCAGCATGCGTCCGATCAAGCCTTGCTGATGGCAATAGCGCTGCACCGTTTGCAGATTCTTGCGGTTGGCGTCGGTAAGGCCATAGGCCCACGGGTCGCCGCCTAAAACCTCCTGCTGCTCCTCCCAGGCGGTCCTGATCCAGGCGAGCGGCACCACGCGCGGATTGGCGATGCGGCGATAGGCCAGCGCCTTGGCCTCGTCGAAGGCTTTGACGAGATTGGTCGCGACCCATGGATATCTGTCGACGATCTCCTGGCGGATGGCGGTGACATGCATGATCGGAAAGAGTCCGGTCTTTTTGAAATAGTCGATCTCGACATTCTTATAATCGGCAAACAGGCGCACGATGCGCTTGTCGCCTTCGAGAAAGAGCCGCGGAATATCGGGCGACAGCATCGCCGGGATTTCGCCCTCAGCCAGCATGACGTCGAGCCGCTTGCCCGGCGGGATCATGTCCATGCGCAGGTCGCGCGGCGGCGTGAACTCCACGTCCTCTTCACGCTCGACGACCCAGGTGCAATCCCGGTGCGGCACACCGTAATGCTCTTCGAGGATGCCGCGCATCCAGATGTTGGAGGCGGGCTGAAAATTGGTGCCACCGATCTTTTTGCCGATGAGGTCCTTGGGCGTGTGGATGCCGGCATCGCGATTGACGAAGACAAATCCGTGGCGGAAGCGGCGGTGCAGAAACACCGGGATCGCGGTCAGCGGCTCGCCGCGGTCGCGGCCCATCAAATAGCCGCCGATATTGATCTCACACACGTCGAACTCGCGTTTGCGCGCCATGCGCCAATGGCGCTCGCGCGAGCCCATGCCGGTAAGCATGACAAGCTCGATGCCGTCGGCGGCGACTGAGCCGTCGGCGAGAGCGCGTACGATCTCATAGTCGCCGCAGGCCACGGTCAGCTTCAGTTTCGCCATTTCGCAATTCTCCTAGCGCCAGCGGCTGAATCTGTTTTCGGCGCGGCGTACCATTTCGTTGAGCCCGATCGCCATCGCGGCGAGTATGGCGATGAGGCCGAACAGCTTGGTCGGATCGAAGTTTTCGGTGAACATCTGGTGAAATAGCCGATGCCGGCGGTCGACACGTAAAGCTCGGCGAGCAGCACGCCGAGCAGCACGCCGCTCATGCCGAGCCGCATGCCGGCAAAAAAGCTCGGGATCATGTGGGGAAAGATCACCCAGCGCAGAATTTGCCAGCGGTTTGCGCCCATCGAGCGGGCGCTGACGAGCAGGATCGGCTTCAGGTTCTGCACGCCGGCCACGATGGTGATGACGATGGGAAAGACGCCATGGGTCACGCCGAAGGCGATTTTCGACGCGGGCCCGATGCCGAAGAACAGAATGAACAGCGGCAGAATGGTGATCTGCGGCAGTCCGTAGACCAAAAGAACGATCGGCATCAGGCTTCTGCGCGCAAATGGCTGCAGACCGATCGCAAGCCCGACCACGAGGCCGACGGTAACGGCGATGGAAAACGCGACGGCGAGTTCGAAGAAGGTGAGGCGCAAGGCCGCCGGCACGCCGCTCGTATCCCATACCGAAACGAGCGACGTGAACACGCGCGACGGCGGGCTGATGAACAGCGGATCCATGAACCAGCGCGCGGCAATCTCCCAAGCGAGCAGAATGAGGATGACGACGCCGAGGCGGACCACGCCGGGATGGCGCAGCAAGAATTTGCGAATTGGCCGACCAGTCCGCTCATTCCCGCGTGGGCGGAACTCTTGCGCGCGGCCGCCGCTGGCGCGCGGCCGAGCGGTGCCGGAACCGGCAGCTTGCATCGACGTCATCGATGGCGTCTCCCGCGCGCTTCCAGATACGAGACGGCAAAGTTGAGCAGCGCCACCATCGCGACCACGAAGACGATGTAGGCGAACATGCGCGACATCTCCATGTCCTCGGCCAACTCGACGATGTGGTGGCCGAGGCCGGCCAGCGAGGCGATGGTCTCGCTGCCAAGGATGGAGAGGAGCGCAATGGTGAATCCGATGCGCAAGCCGCCCATGATCACCGGCAACGCCGCGGGAAGGAGCACGTAACGAAACATCTGATAGTCGGAAGCGCCCATCGACCGCGCCGCGGTAACGAGCGTACGATCGACATTGCCGAAGCCGGCGATGGTCGCGAGCGTAATGGGAAAGAAGCTGATGGTGGTGCCGAGCGCGATCTTGGATTCCAGGCCGAGTCCGAAGAACAGCACGTAGAGCGGCAGAAACAGGATGATCGGAATCGAGAAGATGCCGGCGAACAGCGGCTCGAAGACGCGAATCAGATAGCGCGAGCGGCTGACGAAGTAGCCGACGACAGTGCCGCTTGTCGTCGCCAGCACGAAGGCGACGGCAAACTCGGTCGCGGTGACGCGCAAGTCGGGCAGATAGGCGCCGCTGCGGATCACGTCGACGAACTGGTGCCACACCGCGATCGGGTTCGGCAGCAACAGGCGATTGACGCCCCAGAAGTTGGTCGCGAGATACCAGAGAACGAGGAGCACGAGCAGAAAGCCGACCTGCACCGCCCGGCTGGCGAGCCGTTGCATTTTTTCCGCGCGGCGCGCCATCATGCGGCCCCGCTGCCGGCACCGTCGCGGGTGCGCGCCGATTCGGAGACGGCTTTTCGGATCTCGTCGTGCAGCAGCGCATAAAGCTCGTTGCGCAAAGCGGTGAATTTCTCCGACGTGACGAAGCCCGGCTTGCGCGGATGCGGCTCGTCCACGCGGATGATCTTCTTGATCGTGCCCGGCCGCGCCGAAAACACGGCGACGCGGTCGGCGAGAAAAACCGCTTCGCCGAGGCTGTGGGTGACGAACACGATCGTCTTCTCGGTGCGCGACAGCAGTACGGACAGGTCCTCGCCGAGGATCATGCGCGTCTGCTCGTCGAGCGCGCCGAACGGCTCGTCCATCAACAGGATGCCGGTTTCCAGCGAAAGCGCCCGCGCCAACGCCGCGCGCTGGCGCATGCCGCCGGAAAGCTGGCCGGGATAATGATCGGCAAAATCGGCAAGACCGACCGCTTCGAGCGAGTGTTTGGCGCGCTTATCGCGCTCGGCCTGCGGCACGCCTTGAAACAGCATGCCGAGCCGCACGTTCTCCATCACCGTGTTCCAGGGAAACAGCGCGTTCTCCTGGAACACGAAGGCGATCTCGCGCGGCATCGGCCCGCGCAGCGAGCGGCCGGCGACTTCGACGGTGCCGCTCGTCGGCGGCAGCAGGCCGCCGATGATGTTGAGGAGCGTGCTCTTGCCGCAACCGCTGGGGCCGATCAGGCACAGGAGCTCGCCGCGAACGATGTCGAGCGAGGTATCGTCGAGCGCGCGCACGTATTGCGCTTCGCCCGCCTCGCCGAACTGGTGCGAGACGTTCTTGATGCAGACTGCGACGTCGCCCGCGCTCATTTTGGCAAAAACGCGTCGGTGAAGAGCTTGGTCATGTCCGGTTTCGCCGGCAGCGCGTGGGTGTCGACAAATGACGTCGCCAGCACGTCGAGCGCCTTTGCATTGAAACGGCCGTCCATGCTCATGACCGGCATGGTGTCGTCGTAGCCCTCATTGGCGATCGCGGGCGAGACGCCGGTGCGCTTGACGGCGATCTCGATTGTGGCCTGCCGGTGGCCGCGCATGTATGCGATTGTGTCGAACCAGCCGGCGAGGAAGGCTCGCACCGCAGCGGGATTTTTTTCGATCAATTTGTCGCTCGCGTAGATGAATCCGGAATGAAAGACCTTGATGTAGTCGCCGAATCTCACCAGGATCCGCCCGCCACCGGTTTCGACGAATTTGTAGACGGTGACGCTATCGGTGGTCACGCCATCGATCTGATGTGTCTTCAGTGCGGCGATCTGCGCCTCGCGAGGCGCCGAGCGGCGTGATCCTGATGCCGCCGTCGCCCCAGCCCTGCAAGCGCGACAATTGCTGCGTCAGCCAATAGGTCAGCGAGCCTTGCGGTGGAGACGCTGACGGTGCGGCCCTTGAGATCGTCGACGCTCTTCACCGGTCCGTCCTTGAGCACGACCAGCATGATGATGTTCGGCGCGTTAATGCTCACCGCGACGGCCTTCATGGGCACGCCTTTGACGATTGCGGCCAAGGCCGGCCCGCCGCCCAGCGCGATGTCGATACTGCCCGCGGTGAGTGCCTGCATAATCTTGGCGTCGCCGCCGAAGGCGCTGATACGAAGTCGATGCCGTGCTTCTTGAAAATGCCGGTATCGACGCCGACGTCTGCCGGTACGAAGGCGAATTGGTTGGCCTGCGCCTTGCCGAGGCGAATCATGGTTTGTGCGTCCGCCGTGTTGGCCGCGAGAAGCGAGCCGGCGATTGCAACGCAGGCGGCAACCGCGGTTGCACACGCTCCCCGCATCGCCGGACACTGCGCCAACATCGGTGTCGATCCGTCCTACTTCGAAGCGGCGGGCAGGAACGCTTCGGTGTAAAGCTTGCTCATGTCGGGCTCGGTCGGCAGCGTGTGCAGTTCGACGAACGATTTGGCCAGCACCGCGAGCCCCTTCGGGTTGAACTTGCCGTCATCGGAAAACATCGGCATCACGTCGTCGTAGGTGCGGCTGATGATGTCGGGGTCCTTTTGCAGGACCTGCGCGGCGATTGCGACCGTCTCGGCCTTGTTGGCGCGCATGAAGGCGATGGTTTCGAACCAGCCTTTGAGAAAGCCGCGAATGGAGTCGGGCCGGGTCGCGATCAGCTTATCGGTCGCGAAGATGACGTGGGTGACGAAGTCCTTGCAAGTCGTTGAAGCGCACGAGGATGCGCCCCTCGCCTTTCTTTTCCAGATCGAGCGCGTTGCGCGATGTCCATGATCACGCCGTCGATGTCGCCGCGCTCGAGGGCGGCGATCTGGCCGGCCATGGCGCCCATCGGCTCGATCTCGATGCCGTTCGGCCCCCAGCCCTGGCGGCGCGAGGTTTCGCTCACCAGCCAGTAGGTCAGCGAGCCCGCGGTCGAGACGCTGACCTTCTTGCCCTTCAGGTCGGCGACGGTCTTGGGGCCGTCCGGCCGCACCACGATGGCGAGCAGGAGCGGCGGCCCCGCCATGGCGGCGACGCCCTTGATCGGCGAACCCTTGACGATGAAGGCCAAAGCCGGCCCCGAGCCGATGCCGATGTCGATGCTGTCCGACGCCATCGCCTGCTGCAGCTTGGCGTCGCCGGCAAACGCGGTCTCCTGAATGTCGAGGCCGTTCTTGCTTGAAGAAGCCCTTGCGCATGCCGATGTCGAGCGGCGTGAACGTGAACGCTTCGGGGACGGCCTTGCCGACGCGCAGCGTCTGCACCGGCTGCGCGCGCCCTGCGCGGCTGAGCAGCGCCAAGGCGAGCGCGGCTGCAAGCAGCGATATCGTGCGTTTCACGGTGATCACTCCCTGGTCGTGAGGACTTAGTTTTTCGGCAGAAACGCCTCGGTATAAAGCTTGCTCATGTCGGGTTCGCTGGGAAGTATCTTCATCTCGACGAACGAGCGCTGCAGTACGGCGAGCGCCTTCGCATCGAAATGGCCGTCGTCGGTGAACATCGGCATCAGCTCGTCGTAAATGCCGCCGGTCGTCTGCGCGTCGGTGTGCATCACGCTTTGCGCGATTTCGACCGTCTTTGCCTTGTGCGCGCGCATGTAGGCGATGCTCTCGAACCAGCCCTTGACGAAGGCGCGCAGATCGTCCGGCTTCTCGGCCATGGCTGTGTCGGTGGCGAAGATGACGTGCATGATGAAATTCTTCGCCACGTCGCCGAAGCGCATCAGGATGCGGCCGTCGCCGTGCTGGACGAAATTGAGCGCCGAGCCGATATCGACCACGCAGCCGTCGATCGAGCCTGCTTTCAGCGCCGCAAGGCGCGCGGCGTTGTCGCCGATCGGCACCTCGTCGAAACCGGTGTAGCCCCAGCCGTGCTGCCGCGACACCTCGTTCATCAGCCAGCTTGTCGCCGACCCGACGGTGGAAATGCCGACCTTGTGGCCCTTGAGATCGTCGATCGTCTTCACCGAATTGTCGGCGCGCACGACGAGCGCGAAGATGAGCGGCGGTCCGGCAATGTCGGCAATCGCCTTGACCGGCGAGCCCTTGACGATGAAGGCCATGCCGGGGCCGGAGCCGAGCCCGACATCGACGGCATTGGCGGCCATGGCCTGCTGCAGTTTGGCGTCGCCGGCAAAGCCGGTGATCTGAACATCGAGGCCGTTCTTGGCGAAGATGCCGGTTTCCTTGCCGACATTGGTCGGCACGAAGGAGAACGCCACGGCGCCGACATTGCCGACGCGAAGAAGGTCGGCAGCCAACGCCGATGAGCACCATCGGCCCGATGAGCAAAAACAGTGCGGCGATCGCGGTAACAAGGGCCCTCGCGAGCATGCCGCGTAGCGGTCGCTGCCTGCGCATGTCCGCTTCCTCGTTCCGGCGGCGGGAGAGATCGGGCTGTGCCGGGCGCCGACTTTGCCGGCGCCGCTCGCCCCGCCCGCCATCCCCGACGGGGAGTAGGGGAAAAGTCATGGCGCGGCGGCTCAAATGTCGCGGCGACGGCTCCCATCGTCTTCCTCCCTCTTTGCCGCCGATCTTAGCGCATTTCGCCGCCGTTCGGTCTCGGCTTCGTCAAGCGTCAAATCGTCCCTGAGCACGACGCCATAGAGCTCCTCGGCGGCGCGGCGGGAGACCAATTCCTCGATCACGTCGGCGCGCACCAGCGCCGGGTCGCGCTCGACCGGATCGCCCCAGCCGCCGCCGCCGCCGGTGCGCACGATCACCTCGGATTGCACCGGCACCGGATAATGCGTCGCGTCCATGGAGCGGAAATCGTTCTCGCCGGGCTGCCGCAGCAGAAAATCGCCGTGCGTCCCGGCCTTGCCGCCCCACAATCCCCACGGCGGGCATTGCTCGCGGCTTGCGGATGATCGAAATTCCAGCGGCCGTCGACCAGATTGCGCACGCAGGTATCGAGGCCGAGCCCGCCGCGATGCTTGCCGGCGCCGCCGGAATCCGTGCGCAGCGCCCGGCTCTCGACCACGACCGGGCATTTCAGCTCGATGCCCTCGATCGAGGCGTTGCGCACGTCGCCCTGGCAGACCGAGACGGTGCCGAACTCGCCGTCCTCGGTGGGCCGTCCGCCCCAGCCGCCGCCCTCGATGCTCTGCACCACGAAGCGGCGCTTGCGTCTTCGGATGCACGCCGAAGAACACGATGGAGCCGCCGAGCAGGCCGTGATGCCCGGCGGGCACGCGATCCGTCATGGCCGGCCCGAGCGCCTTGACGATGGTGTCGACGACGGTCGGCACGATCATGCTCCAGCCCGACATCGGCGCCGGATAGCGCGCCATCATGATGTTGCCTTCCGGGATGATCACCTTGAGCGCGCGGAACGAGCCTTCGTTGACCGGTTCGAGCGGGCCGGTCAGCGCCTTATAGGCGACGCGCGCGCCGGCATAGGTGCGCGAGTTGATCGCCGCCTTGCGCTCGGCCGAGCAGCCGGAGAGATCGATGGTCATGCTGCCGCGATCGATCGTGACCTTGGCGTGGATCGGCATCGCGCTCGTCGCGTTTGACGCCGTCGTCGTCGATGAAGGACGTCCGCCTCGTAGACGCCGTCTTCGAGTTTCTCCACGACGTTGCGGCACTTGCGCTCGGTCTCGTCGAAAATCTGCGCGATGGCGTCGAGAATGGTGTCTCGGCCGTATTTGTCGAACAGCTCGTTCATGCGCCGCACGGCGAGCCGGCAAGCCGCCATCTGCGATTTCATGTCGCCGAGCGAGGATTCCGGGAAGCGGATGTTGTCCTTGAGCACGCGATAGAGCGTCTCGTTGAGCTTGCCGCCCTCGTAGATTTTCAGCTGGTCGAGCTGCAGGCCTTCGAGCCACGGATCGGCGACGCTCGGGCCGGCGCCGAAGCCGGTCGACATGCCGCCGACGTCGATCCAATGCGCGCGCACCATGGCGAACAGCAAAAGCTCGCCTTGGTAGAAATACGGCATGTAGATGACGATATTGTTGAGGTGCTGGCCGGCGACCGCCTGATGATTGGTGATGATCACGTCGCCTTCGGTGAAGCCCTTCGGCGCCGTAGCGCTTCATGGCGTCGGTGATGATGACGCCGAGATCGGCGACGAAGTGCGAGACGCCGCCGACGTTCTGCGAGATCAGCTCGCCCTTGGTGTTGACCAGCGAGGTGCAGAAATCGCGCACCTCGTAGATCATCATGTTGTAGGAGGTGCGCTGCAGGTCGGCGGCCATCTCGTTGGCGATGGCCGGCAGCGCGTTGCGGATGACTTCGAGCGTCACCGCGTCGAGCGGTTTCTTGCCGCGCTTGGCTCTTTTTGGGCTTTTTGCTCATCGCGCGCCTCCGACATCGATGATCAGTTCGCCCGACGGCGCGACGGCGCAGCGGTCGCTGCCGAACAGCACGGTCGTGGTGCCGTGCTCCTCGATCAGCGCCGGGCCCTTGATGCGGGCGCCGGCGCCCAGTTCGCGCGCGCTGATAGACCGGGCACGACACCGGCTTGCGCGAATCGCCGAGGTAAACGTCGCGGCGGCGCGACGCCTTGGCGCCGGCGCGCTTGGCAAGCCTGCGGAAAGCGCAAGCTTCGGCCGCTTGCCGATGGCGGCGAGGCGGATATTGACCATCTCCACCGGCTCGTCCGGCGACTGGTGCGCGTAGCGATGCTCGTAGAGCGCATCGAACGCGGCGCGGATTTTCTGCCGCTCGCCCTTTTTGATCGCCTCGGGGATGACCGGCACCGAGAGCGTGAATTCCTGCCCGACATAGCGCAGATCGAGCGCGATCTGCCATTGCGGCGTTGCGCGACATGGCGCAGGCTTTTCTTCGCCTCGCTCGCCATTTCGTCGTGCACGGCGTTGAGCGCCTTGAAGTCGAGGCTGGCGAGATCGCAATAGAAGGTGCGGATGAAATCGTGGCGCTCGTCGGCGAGCAGCATGCCGAGCGCGGAAAAATGCGAGGGAAACAGCGGCACGATCACTTTCGGGATGTGCAGTTCGCGCGCGATGGCGCAGACGTGCAGCGGCCCGGCGCCGCCCGACGCGACCAGCACGAAATCGCGCGGATCGTAGCCCTTCTCGACCGAGACTTCGCGCACCGCGAGCGACATTTTGGCGATCGCGATCTCGACGATCGCCTGCGCCGCCTCGATCGTGTCCATCGCCCAGCGGCTTGGCGATTTTCCGCTCGATGCCGGCGCGCGCGCCGTCGGCGTCGAGCACCATCTCGCCGCCGAGAAAGTTCTGCGGATCGAGCCGGCCGAGCACCACGTTGGCGTCGGTGATGGTCGGCTCGGTGCCGCCGCCGCGATAGCAGATCGGGCCGGGATCGGCGCCGGCGCTTTGCGGGCCGACCTTGAGCGCGCCGACGTCGTCGGTCCAGGCGATGCTGCCGCCGCCGGCGCCGACTTCGACGACGTCGATCATCGGCAGCATCACCGGATGGCCGCTGGCATAGCCGCCGACGTAATAGCCGGGCGCCAGCGTCGGCTCGCCGTCGCGCACCAGGCTCGTCTTCGCCGTGGTGCCGCCCATGTCGAAGGAGATGACGTTGGCGAAGCCGAGTTTCTCGCCGACGCGCGCCGAGGCGATGATGCCGCCGACCGGACCGGATTCCATCATCGCCACCGGACGCGTCGGTCGCCACTTCCGGCGTCATCACGCCGCCGTTCGAGCGCATGATGGACAAGTTCGCCGGCAAAGCCGTATCTCGCCGAGGCGCGATTTCAGGTTGCTCACATAGCCGCCGACCTTCGGCCCGATATAGGCGTTGACCACCGTGGTCGACAGCCGCTCGAACTCGCGATATTCGCGCAAGATTTCGTGCGAGAGCGACAGGTAGGCGTGCGGCAGCGCCTCGCTCACCATCGCGCCGGCGATGCGCTCGTGCGTCGGGATCGACGTAGGAGTGCAGCAGGCACACCGCGACCGCTTCGACGCCTTCGGCGGCGAGCGCGCGGCAGGCTTCGGTGACGCTCGCCTTGTTGAGCGGGCGGAATATTTCGCCCGAGCTCAACAGCCGCTCCTCGACTTCGCGCGTGAGATGCCGCGGCACCAGCGGCCGGTGGCGGTGGAAGAACAGATTGTAGGCTTCCGGCCGGTTGCCGCGGCCGATGATATAGACGTCGCGCGTGCCGCTGGTGACGATGAGTCCGGTCTTGGCGCCCTTGCGCTCGATCAGCGTGTTGATGGCGATGGTCGAGCCGTGGATCAGTTCGTCGATGGCGGCGGCCTTAAGCCCGCTCTTGCGGATGCAGTCGAGGATGCCCTGGGTCAGTTCGTGCGGGGTGGTGAGGCTCTTGGCCTCGACGAAGCGGCCCGCCTTGTCGTCGAAGCCGACGAGGTCGGTAAAGGTGCCGCCGATGTCGATGGCAACGACGATCATCGCCGCGCCTTACGGAGGGCGCGGCGCGAAGATGCCTGCAGGGGAGGGGAGGTACGCTGTCACGGCGCGGCAGACTATAAGTTTTCGCGCGGAATACAACATCCGCCAGCATGCGTCGCAGCCAGCACGAGTGCAGCGATCTGCCGGGCCTTCTTTAGAGTAACTGCCCTAATTCTTCCGCCGCATCTCGCCGGACGAATTGACCGTGGCGTGCAGGTTGCGGGCGAATTCGACGGCGCCGAACACCGCCATGTCGGGCGCGGTCTTGACGTATTCCTTGACGCCGAAGATCGCCGGCCGCGGCGCTTTGAGGATGGCGGCGCACAAGCGTCTCCACCGCCGCGTCGAGTTTGGCCGCCGGCACCACGTCGCTGACGATGCCGAAGCTCGAGCGCGCGCTCCGGGCCGATCTCGGCTTGCGAATAGACCAGATAGCTCATCGCCTTGCGCGGCACGCGGTCGACGAACGACGACATCACCATGGTGGGCAAGATGTTGTGCGCCATTTCGGGGACCTGAAAGACGGCCTTGTCGCTCGCCAGCGTGATGTCGCACGCCGCGGCGATGGCGCAGCCGAAGCCGAGCGCGCGGCCCTGCACGACCGCGACGATCGGAATTTTGGCGTTGCGCATGGCGCCGTAGCAGTCGAACACGACATCGCTGAAGCTGCGGCGCTCGTAGGCGTCGGGCTCCGTTGGCGGCCGCTGCCCCATCATGGCGCGGCCGACGCAAAAATCATTGCCGGCGCCGCGCAGCACGACGACGCTCGAAGTTTTCTCCGCGCCTTCGATGATGCCGGTCAGCTCCGCCACCATTTGATCGGACACCGCGTTGCCGCGCTCCGGCTGGTTCAAGGTGATGCGCAGGATCGGGCCGTCTTGTTTGGTCAGGATATCAGGCATGGTTGCTCCTTGTTAGTTTTCATCTCTCCCCGCGCGTGGGGAGCGCGGAGTTGATTACGATTGCCCGCCAGATGCGTTCCGGCGTCACCGGCATTTCGATGTGGGTGACGCCGAATTCGGCGAGCGCGTCGACCACGGCGTTGACCACGGCGCCGAGCGCGCCGGTGGTGCCGCCTTCGCCGGCGCCGCGCACGCCGAGCTTGTTGGTCGGCGTGAGCACCTCGCTGATGTCGGTGGTGAACGACGGCAGGAGATCGGCGCGCGGCATGGCGTAGTCCATGAACGACGCCGACAACAGCTGCCCCTGCGCGTCGTAGGCGCAAAGCTCCCACAGCGCCTGGCCGATGCCTTGCGCGGCGCCGCCATGGGTTTGGCCGTGCACGACCATCGGGTTGATGGCGCGGCCGACATCGTCGACCGCGGTGTAGCTGACCAGTTCGAGCGCGCCGGTTTGCGGATCGATCTCGACTTCGCAGACATGGGCCCCATAGGGAAATCCGAGTTGGCGGATGGTCTCGTCGGCGGTGGCGGCGAGCGGCCCGCGCAAATCCTCCGGCACGCTGTTGTCGCTCTGCGCCGCCGCTTTGGCCACGTCGAAAATGCCGACCGAGCGGTCGGTGCCTTTGACGGTGAAGCGGCCGGCGACAAAGGCGATATCGTCCTCGGCGGTTTCCAGCATGTGGGCGGCGATCTTTTTGCCCTTCTCGATGATTGCGTCGGAGGCGTTGCCCATGACGATGCCGGCAAGCCGCATCGAGCGGGCCGAATGCGAGCCGCCGCCTTCCTTGACGATGTCGGTGTCGCTCTCGTTGATGTGCACGTCGTCGAACGGCACGCCGAGCCATTCCGCCACGCATTGCGCGAAAGTGGTTTCGTGGCTTTGCCCGCTGGACAGCGTGCCGACCACGACATCGACCTTGCCCTGCGGCTGCACGGTGATGTCGGCGCGCTCGCGCGGATAACCGCCGGTGGTTTCGAGATAGCAGCAAAGCCCGATGCCGCGCAGCCGTTTGCGTTTCTTCGCCTCGGCGCGGCGTTTTTTGAATCCCTTCCAATCGCCAAGCTCCATCGCGCGGTCCATCACCGCGCGATAGGTGCCGTTGTCGTAGGTGATGCCTTGCGGATTTTTGTAGGGAAACGCCGAGGGCGGAATGAGATTGCGCTTGCGCAGCGCGACGCGGTCGAAGCCGTGCTCCTGCGCGGCTTTGTCGATCAACCGCTCGATGACGTAGATGACTTCCGGGCGGCCGGCGCTGCGATAGGGCGTGGTGCACATGGTGTTCGAGAGCACCGCGCGCGCGCGGATATGCGAAACCGGAATGCGATAGCCGGAAGTCGCCAAGCCCACGCCCTTGACCAGCGGCACGTAGGAGCCGGAATGGGCGCCGACATTGCTCAGGTTCGAACTGCGCAGCGCAAGGAAGTGGCCGTCGGCATCGAGCGCGAGTTCCGCCGACACGGTGAGATCGCGGCCCATATAATCGGTGACGAACGCCTCGTGACGCTCGGCCGTCCATTTCACCGGCCGGCCGACGCGCTTTGAGCCCCAGACCACCATGGCGAATTCGGGAAAGAAGCTATTTCGCGTGCCGAAATTGCCGCCGATTTCCTTGGCGACGACGCGCACGGAGTTCGAACGGCACGCCGAGGATTTGCGCAATCTCCCGCTTCTGGCGCACGATGCCGCCGGAGCCGGCGTAGAGCGTGTAACGGCCGCTTGCCGCGTCGTAGATGCCGACGGCGCCACGCGGCTCCATCGGCACGCCGGTCACGCGGTTGACCCAGGTGTCGAGCCGCGTGACGTGAGCGGCGCGCGCAAAAGCCGCGTCGGTCGCCGCTGCGTCGCCGACTTCGGCGTCGATCATGATGTTCGGCAAATCGTCGTAAAGCCGCGGCGCGTTGCTTTCTGCGCTGGCGCTGCCCTCAATCACCGCCGGCAGCGGTTCGTAGTCGACGACCACTTCTTCGGCGGCGTCCTTCGCCTGCGCGATCGTCTCCGCAATGACGAAAGCGACGGCTTGCCCGACGTGACGCACGCGGTCGGTTGGCAGCACGTGATGCGGCGCCGCCGGCACCGGCGAACCGTCGCGGTTCTTCAGCACGATGTCAGGCGGCGTGCCGGCGCGGCGAGATGCGGAATGCGGGTGAGCCCGTCGGCGAGCGCGTCCTGGCCGGTCAGCACCGCAAGCACGCCGGGCATTGTCCGCGCCGCTTTTACGTCGATCGCGCGGATCGGGCGTGCGCATGCGGCGAACGCACCATGGCCGCGTAGGCTTGTCCGGGAAAATTGAAATCGTCGCTGTAACAGCCGCGTCCGGTGACGAGGCGCAAATCCTCTTTGCGGCGGACCGCATCTCCGATGCCTGCGTTCATGATGGCGTGCGTTGCGAGAATGGCCGAAGGGTGGGCCGCCATACTCTCATAGTGCCGCGATCTGGGCTAGCCTCGTGAAACAGTACCGCGTTCCGATAAACCTACGCCTGGTAGCTTAGCGTCTCGGGATTGCGCTCCTTGAGATACTGATCGAGGCCCCAGCGCTCCACCTGCGCAAACACCTCGTCAAATTGCTCGCGCGGCAGCGGTTTATTGACGAAACGCTCGCCGCGGCCGAACTTGGCGAAATCCCACGGGTGGTAATTCTCGAATTCCGGTGGGACGGCGAGCTTCCACAGCGGCAGGTACTTGGCGAGATTGACGTCGAGCGCCTGCTCGGCGCGATTGAGCGCGCCCATATAGCCGTGCACGACTTGCGGCGGCGCGTTCGCCGGCACCCACCATACTGTTTTGAATCGATCCTCGATGATCTTACGCAGGCCGAGTTGCTCGGCCATGGCGATCTGCGGCGGCAACAGACTAGCCGCCTCCACTTCGCCGTCGAGTAGCGCTTTCAGTCGCGCGCCGAAGCCGCCGGTGTTGACGGTCTTGATGTCCGCGAGCGGCAGGTATTTTTCCAGCCGATAGGGAACGTTGAAATGGCTGCCGGCGCGCATGCCGACGGCCACCGGCACGTTGCGCAAATCTTCCGGTTTGCGAATCGCCGAGTTCCGGCCGCACGAAAATCGCCCAGGGCGACTCGCCGTAACCTTCGGTGACGGCGCGGCCCATCCCGGCGCTGGCGTTGCAGATCGTCCCCCACAGGCAGGCGCCCTGCACCACGTCCGCTTTATCCGCGGTGTAGGGGCGGTCCTGCGGCCGCTCGAAATAGTCGAAGTCCTTCCAGCTCGATTGCGTACCGCGGAAGGTTTTCCAGTCGAATTCGACGCCGAGACCTTCGGCGGCGAAAAAATCCTCCTGCATGGCGACGAAGTCGTTCAGTCCCATTCCCTTGGGCGCAACCTTGACCGGTATCAGGCTCCTGGCCATGGCGTGTTCCTCCGTGAGCGTTTCGATTTATGCGATCAGCGAGAGCGTGGCTTTTTCATAACGCTCGGCTCCCATGGCGCCGTCCGGGAAAATATGGTGGTCGGCGATCCACTCGCGGGACTCCTCATAAACTTCCCGGGTGTAAGGCTCGAACACCAGCCGCTCGCCGGGTCCCCAACGCCGCGTGTCCATCAGCGCATGGAAGCGGTCGGGGAATTCGTTCGTATAGTAGTGCGTGTACAGTTCGGGCCGCAGGTCGATGTCGCGCTGCGCCTTTCTCAGGGCCCGGAAGAATTTGCGCAAATCCTCCGGATCGGGATCGCCGTGGATCATGGTGCCGATCATGAAGGTGGTGTCGATCACCTTGCGGAAGCCGAGTTGCTCGGCGAAGTAATAGGGGCCGCTGAACAGGTTGACTGCCGGCGCTTTGCCTTCGAAGAGCTGCTCCATGCGCGCGAACAACATGCCGTCGGCAAATTTCAGATTGATTTGGTCGGGCTTGAGATAGGGTTCCAGCGCCTGCACGGTGGCGTAATGGCTGCCCGACTGGTAGCCGACCGAGATCGGCACGCCGGCAAGATCGGCGGGCGTTTTCACCGCCGAATCAGCGGGCACGAAAATTCCCGCCGGCGACACCGAATAGACGTCGGTGGACATGCGGCCATGGCCCTTCGAGGCGGCGACATTGACCGTCCAATGACAGGCGCAGCTCACGCTCGACTTGCGGCCCTCCTCGAACGATTGGAAGGCGCCGACCTTGTCGCCCTTGTCATGAATTTTGCCGTCGGTAGAGCGCACCAGTTCGCGGAATTCGTAGTCGAGGCCTTCGGCGCGGAAATAGCCTTTCTCCTCCGCCACCCATTCCTGCAGGCGGAAATGCGGTTCGATCACAAATTTTGCCATTGTCTCCTCCAATATTGGCATGACGCTAGCGGTTTGATTTTCCGTTTGCCGGTTTGCGCACAGCGCTCGGCGACGCGCCGGGCGCGGATCATCTTGACGTGGTCGTCCATCAGCGCGCGCGCGGCACTCGGATCGTGCAGCTCGATCAGGTCGGCAAGTTTGGTGTGAATCTCGAGAATGTGGCGCGCGAGCTTGGCCGTGGCGGTGACGTTGCGCCGCGGCCACGACACGTGTTCGAGCGAAATGAGTTGCACGATGAGCACGCGGTTGTGCGAGGCCTCGGCGACGGCGAGATGGAAGTCGCGCGACAGCCTGGTGAATTCGTCGAGATCGCCGATTGCCGCTTCCGCCTCGCGCAGGAGCCGGCGCAGCTTAGCCACGTCGTCAGCGGTCGCGTTCTCGGCCGCAAGTTCAGCGCCGAGCGTCTCGATGGCGCGCTGCGCGTCCATGATCTCGGCGGCGCTCACGCCGGTGAGGTCGAGTTGCACGGCGAGCGCCTCGGCGAACAGGCGCGGATTGCCGTGCGCGATGCGGGCGCCGCCGCCCTTGCCCATGCGGATTTCGACGATGCCGAGCGCCTCCAGCGTGCGCAGCGCGTCGCGCGCAACGATACGGCTCGCGTTAAAGCGGGCGGCCAGATCCTTTTCGGTGCCGAGGAAATCGCCGGGCTTGAGCCGCTTGGCGAACAGCGCGTCGCGCACCTCCGCAACCACCTGCGCCGACAGCGAGGAGGAGCGGCCGGCGAACATGATGCGGGCGGTCAAATCGCCCCTTACCTGCGCCGGCATCGGCCAATCGCTCCTGCAGTCCAACGGGATCGCCAACACTACACGGCGACTATAAGATAGTAAAGATACTATCTTTGCTACTTCGCAAACCCACTGGGCTATACTCCAAATTGCAGGGTGATTCTCGATGAACGCCCTGCTTAAGCACACTTGGGGCATAAGCCCCGCTCAGGATCGCGTTTGGGCGCAAGTCGCAGGACTCGCGCCGGAAAGAGCCGTAAGGCGGCTATTGGTAGTGTTTAATTTTCAAGCTTTCATCGATGAGAGCGTCAGCAATTTTCCGACTGGCGAATTTGTCTTAGCAGGACATATCGCCACCCCCGAAGCATGGGTGCAACTCTCCGTGGAATGGGAAAAGCTTCTGCCTCACGGGACCATTGCGGAAAACGGAAAGCGTCATTTCAAAATGAGTGAAATGGCACTTAGGCGGCACAATTTTCCTGAAAGATTTTTCAAATGCTTGGGTTTGTCAAGTATAATAACGCCCATCTTTATGGGGACGTCGGAAGGCGTTGATCGGCCTTTACGGATTTTGTGCCGGAAAATGCTTGCGCCAATGCTGCGGCGATTTCCGCCCCGGTGCAAAACCAGACCCCGTCGAAGCCGCGCATGTATTTGAGAAGTTCGATCAGCCCCTTGCAGCGGCCGGGGCGGCCGATCAGCCGGTCGTGCAGCCCGATGGAGAGGAGCTTTGGCGAGCCGCGCCGGCCTTCGCGATAGAGCACGTCGAAGGCGTCGCGCATGTAGGTGAAAAAATCGTCGGCCGTCGAGAAGCCGCTGTTCTCGTTGAAGCGATTGTCGTTGGCCTCATACGAGTAGGGGATGACGAGGTGCGGGCGGTTCGGCGATGCGTCAGCCAATAGGGCAGTTCGTCGGCGAGCGAATCGCGGTCGTAGAGAAAGCCGCCTTCCTCGACCAGGAGCCGCCGCGTGTTCGGGCCGGGCCGTCCGGTCATCCAGCCGATCGGCCGCGTGCCGGTGAGCTTGGTCAGAATCTCGACGGCGCGCCTGATATGCTCGCGTTCGACTTCTTCCGGCGACCGCGCCGTAATCGATCCAGCGGTAGCCGTGGCTGACGATCTCGTGGCCGCGCTCGACGCAGGCTTTCGCCAGTTCCGGATTTTGCTCGAGCGCGCGGGCGACGCCGAGAATGCTCATCTTGACGGCGAACTCGTCGAATGCGTCGAGCACGCGCCAGGCGCCGCGGCGGCTGCCGTATTCGAACACGGATTCCACCAGCGGCGAGCGCACGCCGCGCTGCGCCGGCACGCCGATGTCGTTGAGCATGCCTTCGGATACGTCGTCGCCGTTGAACAAGGTCGATTCGCCGCCGCCCTCGACGTTGAGATTGAAATTGACCGCGATCGCAGCGCCGCCCGGCCAGTTCGGATTCGGCGGTCTTCGCGCCATAGCCGACCAGATCGCGCGCGATCATCGGATCGGGTTTTGGTTCAAACATTGGCTCTGTAGGGTGCATCGTTACTACGTCAGGCCGCGTGGCAAAATCGGGCGCGATGCCCACGCGGAATACAGTGGACGATTTTGCCCGCCCTACGAGCGGCGAGCGGCCGTGCAGGCATCATAGCAATAGAACCAATCGGTGTCGGTCGGCCCGCGCATCCAGGTATTGGCGATGGAAATTTCCTGCACCTTGCGCGACGCGCGGAATTCGCGTCGCCTCGTAGCAGCGAAACGCTGCGGCCGGGTCGTCGAATGTCGCCAGGCAGCGGCTCAAGATCGCGCGCGTCCTCGACCGCCATGGCGCCGCCTGCGGCCATGAACGGCCGCATCGGATGACAGGCGTCGCCGAAGAGCACGATGCGGCCGTCGCGCCGCCGCTCCAGCGATCGTCGCGCTCGCGATCGAAGATCGGCCACAGCGCTCACGCTGTCGACGGCCTCGAGCACGCGCTGCAGATCGGCGTGAAAGCCGGAAAACTATTCCAGATATTGCTCGCGGGTCGACGGCACCGAGGTTCGTCGCCGTCCCAGCCCGCCGCCGGCACGACGCCGATGGCGTAAACCTCGTCGCGCCGGCCGGTCAGGTAATAGGGCAGGCAATGCCGGTCCGGCGCCCCACCATTTGGTGCAATCCGGAATCCGCAAAGCCGTTGAGCCGCGTCCGCGGGAAAGATCGCCCGGTAGGCGACGGCGCCGACGAATTGCGGCGGCTCCGGTCCGAGCAGAAATCTCGCGCACCTTGGAGCGGATGCCGTCGGCGCCGATGACGATATCAGCCTCGGCTCGCCGCGCCGTTGGCGAAGACGAGGTGCATCGCGCCGTTTATCTCTTGCAAGTCAACCAATTGATGATCGAACGCGATCGTTCCGGGCGCGACGCCGCGTTCCAGCACCGCGTGCAGATCGCCGCGATGGATGTGCACGTAGGGACCGCCGTAGCGCCGTTCGGCCTCGGCGTCGAACACGAACTCGGCCATGATCTCGCCGGTGTCCCAGGCGCGGCTGACGTAGCTCTGCGATTTGATGCCGGCGGCGACAATCCGCGTCTTCCAGGCCGAGGCGGCGCAGCACCTTGATGACGTTGGCGGACAGAATGATGCCGGCGCCGATGCGCGAGAAGGCCGGCGCCTGCTCGTAGACCTTCACCGCGAAACCGGCGCGCTGCAGAAAGCCGGCGGCGGTCAGGCCGCCCAGCCCGCGCCGATGACGGCAATCCGCTTTTTCGAATTCATCAATGCGCGGGTTGCTTCGGTTCCTCGACGCGAAGGAAGCCCAGCCGCTGCATCACCGGCTCATCGGTGACGCGCAGCATCAGCGCATCCTCGGCGGCTTCGTGGAAATGCGGCCGCCAGGCGGGCGCGGCGATCACGTCGCCGCGGCTCCATTCGAAACGCTCGCCGTCGATCGTCGTCGCGCCGCTGCCTTTGACGATGGCGTAGATGTTGTTGGTCGTGGCGCGATAGGGCGCCGTGCGCACGCGCGGCGAAAGCCGCATCATGGAGAGGCCGATCGTGTCCATCGCCGGATTGCCGAGTTGCACATGCGTGCCGAACGGACCCGACGGATCGGGCACGGCGGCGTCGAGACGCTTGAGCGTGTCGGTCAATGTGAACACGAACGGCGAATCCTTGGTCGGCGGCGCGCCGTTGGACGCTTCTCTCGCCTTCCTCCTCGGCCGGCTCGAAGAACATCGGCTCCAGCAGTTGCACCAGCGGCACGTCCAGAAAGTCGAGCCAGTAGGCGCAGGCGCGGCTGTCGTTGCCGTGGCCGTGGCTCGACCAGTTCGGCGTCAGCAGCACGTCGCCGGGCTCCATGGCGATCTTGACGCCGTCGACTTCCGTATAGGTGCCCGGCTCGGAGTCGAGAATGAGGCGCAGCGCATTGGGCGTGTGGCGGTGCGAGCGCGCCCATTCGCCCGGCATGATCATCTGATAGGCGGCGACCAGCGTGCGCACCGTGCCGTAGCTCGTTCGTCCGCAGCCGGATTGAACAGGATGAGATTGCGCCGCTCCGCCAGCTCGGTGTTGATGAGCCGGCCGGCGGCATCGAGCGCGCCGCGCGCCTGTTCGTATTTCCAATGCGCCGGCAGCGAATTCTTCTTCGGCGCCGGCCACAGCGACGGCGATCGCCTTGTTCCAGCCCGGGCGCGATGCCGACTTGAGCCGAGCTTGCCGTAAAGCTCTTCGAGCGTGCCGGATTGGGCGAGTTCTTCACGGGAGGGGATTTTGTTCATGACGGCGCCTCGGCAAACCACATGGGGTCAAGTCGATCTTAACGGCATTTGGCGGCCCGTGCCATGCAGCGACGCCGGGACCGCTCACCGCCCCGCGCACCACATCGATCAGCCGCAGCGGGTCGGCCGGCATGCGGTCGTCGCGCCAGGCGACATGGCCGTCGGGGCGCACCAGCACGAATCGGCGCTCATAAAGCGCGGCAATGTGCGGCTCGGCGATGCGGCACGAACGTCGATCGGCACGCGGCGTGCTCGCGCCGCATCGAGGAGCGGCGCTGCCTCGGCCGCCGCCGCGCCGAAACCGAGCAGCGTAAAGCCGCGGCCGAACAGATCGAGCGTCGAGCGTCCGTCGGCGAGCCAGGCGTGCGGCGCGCGGTGTCCGGGCCGCGCGGTCGGACACGTAGCTTCGCGCCTCGTCGGGCGGCGGCCGGCGAGCCGTCCGGCCAACAGATCGGCGAGCCCTCGTAGCGATAGCCGAGATGAATGCCGAGCGTGAACCATTCGCGGCGCATCATCTCGGTGAATTCGCGCCCGACCTTTTGCGCGCGTTGCCGCGCCTTGCGGCGTGTCGTCGGCGATGTCGGGATGGGCGCCGACCGACAGCATGCGGCGCAGATTGCCGCTCGCCTCGGCGACGTTGCGGGCGCCGACCGGCTGGCGCTCGGCTGTGTAGGAATCGAGCAGGCCGTCGCCGCCCCAGCCTTCGAGCGTGGCGGCGAGCTTCCAGGACAGATCGACGGCGTCGCCGATCCCGGTATTCATGCCGAAGCCGCCGGTCGGCGACATGGCGTGCGCGGCGTCGCCGGCGATGAAGCCGCGGCCGCTGCGATAAGTCTCGGCGACCAGTTCGCGCCGCACCCACGGCAGCACGCTCAAAATCTCGAACTCGAAATCGCAGCCCACGGCGCGGCGGATCGCTGCCTCGATCTCTTCCGTCGTGTATTCGCGCTGCGCGCCGCCGCCGATGATGGAGAAGCGCCATTGGTCGCGGCCGTTGATCGCGACGATGGTCGACCAGGTGCCTTCCGGGCCGATGAAGATGTGGCGGTAGGCCTTGCCCTTGTCGTGCAGCGACAGAAGATGCGGGCAACGGAAGATGACGTTGGTGGTGTAGGTCAGCACCGGATTGCCGAGCATCGCGATGCCGAGCGTCTCGCGGACGAGGCTGCGCGCGCCGTCGCAGCCGACGATATAGCGCGCGTTGATTTCTTCGCGCGCGCCGGTCTCGGCGTTCTCGACCGTGGCGACCACCCGATCGGTGTTCTGCGTGAACGAGACGAGCCGCGTGCGGTAGCGCAACGTGACGCTCTTTTGCGAAGCCGCGAATTCGCGCAGGATCGGATCGAACATGTTCTGCGGGCAGCGCTCGCGCCGCTGCGGGCTTTCCGGCGGCGGCGGCGCCTGGCCGATGCCGGGAAAACGTTCGCGGCCGAGTTCGTAGCCGGTGAGACTGGTGAGATAGACATTGTCCTGCGCGTAATCGCGCGGATAGGGCGAGGCTTCGACCGCCGGCACCAAGCCCCAGCGGCGGCAGAACTCCATGGTGCGGATGCCGACCAAGTCCATGCGCGGCTGATAGATCGAGCCGTCGGTCTGCTCGATCAGCACGCAAGCGACGCCGCGCCAGCCGAGATCGCCGGCGAGCGCCAGCCCCACCGGCCCGCCGCCGACGATGAGAACGGGTACGATTTTTTCCTGCACGTTCTTGTACTCCGGCTTTTGCGCGATGATACGTTGACGGCCCCGCAAACAGAACGGCGATCTTAGTGGAGCGGATTTGACATTCGCTACCCACTTGGCCGCGAACTCGCGAAGCGAATGTCGAATCCAAAGCTCTACTACGACTGATATTTTGCCAGTGGTCCTTTGATTCTAACATTCGCATGAGAGCCTGCCGAACCCGGATGCGAATGTTAGAATCGGACCACTAGAAAGAGAGGAAGCAAGCCGCCGAATAGTTGCAAAATGTTGCGCGCACCTGCTGGCCGATGCCGAAGAATTTTTCTGTCCGCATATTCAACTTCGGAGTTTTTACACAGCCCCTTGCCGGCTTCTGTGTGCTACGGTATATAGCGTTATAAGTGGTAGCACACAGTCAGCGATGGCCGCGGCCAATCTATCGGAGTGTCCCGCCATGTCAGCAAAATCGGGTATAGCGCTATTGTTTGCATTTGCGCTGGGCCGGCCGGCTTTCGCGGACTGCGTCAACGCCCATTTTCATTTTTTCGGTCATACCACAGTCACGACCGCGGAAACGCTGTTGAGCGGCGATACCTGTTTCCACGCATTGCGCAACAATCCGAGAAAGGGAAACGTGTTTCGCCAAATCTCTGTCGTGCAAAATCCCCGCCACGGAACGCTGACCGTCAGCAGTGCCTCCGCGTTCCAATACCGATCGAAATCGGGATATCGGGGACCCGATAGCTATGCTGTCAAAATCTGCATGGGAGGCCCAGGGAAACACAGTTGCTCGATCGTGGCCTTCAACGCCAGCATTCATTGAACGCTGTTCTCCGCCAGTGCGGCGGATAAGCCGGTCGGACTTCGGTGGTTTTAATCATGGGGCGGCCCTCCGCAATCTGCAAAAATCGATTGCCAGCTTCACCGCATATGTGCTACGTGATGTAGCGTTAATAAAGGTAGCAGATAAATGGCCAACGAACTACCGGATTTGGGCGAACTCGAACGCAAAGTCATGCAACTAGTCTGGACGCACGCGCCGATCACCGCGGAACTTGTGCGAGAGCGGCTCGACCGGCGCCTCAAAGAGTCGACAGTGCGCACGGTGCTGCGGCGGCTCGAAGAAAAGGGTTTTGTCAGCCACAGCACTCAGGGTCGGACTTACGTCTTTCGGCCACGGCATGACCGTCAGCGCGTCGCCGCGAAGGCCGTCCATCGCATCGCCGAGTGGTTCTGCAACGGTTCGATTGAAGAGGTCGTGGTCGGCATGGTGGACGCGAAAATGCTTGGCAAGGAGCAGCTAGACGTCATTGCCGCAAAAATCGAGGCGGCAAAACGCGCGAGGAAGTGATGTTGCCGATCATCCTGGAAGCAGCAGTGCGTTCGTTGGCCCTTGGGCTGGTGATCGGGCTGGGGGTGAAGGTTCTGCGCCTGACCAACCCGCACATTCAGATGGCGGTCTGGCAATCGGTCCTGGTCGCGTCTCTGTTGATGCCGTTCCTGATCGGTTGGGCGACCTTCCCGGTCTCCTCGCCCGGTCTGCCGATTCCCGAAAGGCTTCCGGCAGACATGGCGGCTTTCTTCGCCGCGCCCTCGCCATCTTCCCTTCTTCCCGCGACTACCGTCGCTTCGCCGATCGCGGGGGTCGATTGGCGTGGCCACCGCGACCTTGATTTATGTCTGCGTCGCCGCGTTCCTCACGCTTCGGCTGTTCGTCGGCGCGGCCCTGACCTGGCAACTTTGCCGGTCTGCAACACCGATCTACGAGGATTGGACCGCTGGTCGCGACGTGCGGGCAAGTCCTCGCGTCAACGTGCCGATGACGTTCGGCTCGACGATCGTGCTCCCGCAGAGCCATGCCGGCTGGGACGCAATGCAGCGGCAGGCCGTCATGTCGCATGAAATGTCCCACGTCAGCGGCCACGATTTCTATATTTTGTTTCTCGCCGCGATCAATCGGGCGGTGTTCTGGTTCAGCCCGTTGGCGTGGTGGCTCAACAACCGGATCGCCGATCTGGCCGAAGCCCGAAGCGATGCCGCCGCAATAGCCGACATCAAGGACCGCGTGCGCTACGCCGAAATCCTGCTCGGCTTCGGCCGCACGACGAGCCGCGCCATGACAGCGTTGGCGATGGCGCGTACGGCGACGGTCCGCCGCCGCGTCGAGTGCATCCTGGCCGAGACGATGTTGCCGAAAAAGATGAGCTGGAAAGCCTGGTCGCTGGCCCGCTGCGTTCGGTCTCGTTTCGTGGCGTCGGCTCGCTCGGCTGGGATATCTACGAGGCCAAATTCGCCAAAGGGGTCATGATCTCCCGGATCATGCTCACGCCGGACGCCAAAATCTCAGGGCTGCTATTCCAGTGGGGGCCTTAAAAAGCATGGGATCAATCATAGGCTTCCTGCCTCCGGTTGCGGGCGCCAGGCGAAACTAGGTTTGCTATCCCAGTTTCGCAGGTCCTTACATTTTGACGTTTTGTTTCGCTTCTGCGTACGGATAAATGAGCGCGCCTGAGGCAAGGCTCGAGGGCCAGACGACCGCTTGCGTCCTGGCATCCTTGAACTCCGACAGGTCGGCCCCCTTGATGTTCTGATATTGGACCTGAAGGACACGAGCCTCGGACCAGCCGCCGCCCTTTCCGAACTTGACGTCACCGACGACGGTCTTGAACGAGCCATCGCGAGTGAATTGCGCCAGCGCTGCGTCGTCGAACGAGCCAGCGCCGGCTACCGCCTGCTCGACGATCTGCATCTGGGCGTAAGCCTGCGGAGCGACATAGTAACCCAGAGGATCGGCGCCCGCGCTTTGAGCGAGTGACTGATATTTTTCGATCATTTCCGCGACCCCGGGATACCTCATCTTTGGGACCGGCAGCCAATACTCGTAGTTGACGAGTCCGTTCAGAAGGGGACCAAGCTGCGCCTTGATGGAACCGTTTTGAGGGCCGATTATCGCTCCGCCCACGATCTTCGGCTGAAGCCCCACCCGTTCGGAAAATCAAAAAAACAGGTTGGCGAACGCCACATAATAACCAGACCCACCGGGCTGCGTTCGCTCGATGTCGGCTGCTTGTGGGCGCTTTTTCCTCGATAATAGTCTCATGTTCGGATACTAATAACCGATCCTGCTCACCGAATCATTGGGGGCGCTTCTCGAGACGATCCCTGAAGCGGAGCAGGAGCGCTTCCCGCGGGCGGGGCTCGTAACCTCGCACTCGGGCGGCTGGGGCGTCCTCCCGCCGGCGTTACGACCGGCGAGCGGGGTTGCTCCGCTTAGGCGCGAATGGTGGCGCAGGTAACGCCCGCGCCCCTTCCACCACCCTGCTGCGCAGGGCGGTCCCCCTGCTAATGCAGGGAAGGACGAAGAACCGCGCCGCGAGAACGATTTTCCATGTTCAACTCTTCCCGCCGTCGTGACACCATCGTCGCGCGACTTGCTCCCAGGTTGTATAAGCACCATGCCACGTGAGAAATTTGCCTGGGCCTCGCTGCCCGACGAGGACTACTCGAGGTCCGGCTCAAGGACCTCAAGGTCACCGTCGAGGGCACCTGGCTCGAGGACTGCCTGGTCACCCTGCATGACGAACTGGCGCAGGCCGGCATCCGCGTGCGGCCGCACGCCTGGATTTCCAGCGAGTGGTTCAGCCCGGACAACACGCCCGGCATCGCCATTCCGTTCTATCTGGCGCATCCGCGGCTGATGCGGCTCGAGCGAAAAATGATCATCGACGTCGAGGGCGGCACCTGGCCCGAATGCATGGCCATTCTTCGCCATGAAGCCGGCCACGTCGTGCAGCACGCCTATGCGCTCTGCGCGCCGCCGCGAATGGCAGCGGCTGTTCGGTCCCAGCTCGCAGCGCTATCCGCGCTATTACCGGCCCAATCCGGCGAGCCGGCATTTCGTCCAGCATCTTCGGCTCTGGTACGCGCAAAGCCATCCGGACGAGGATTTCGCCGAGACGTTCGCGGTCTGGCTGCGGCCGCGCTCGAACTGGCGTACGCGCTATGCCGGATGGCCGGCGCTGAAGAAACTCGAATATGTCGACGAGCTGATGGCGGAAATCGCAGAGGAGCGGCCGGTGCTCGAAAGACCGCGAGCGCGTCGATCCGCTCGAGCAGCCTCACCGAGACGCTCGGCGAACACTATAAAAAGAAGCAGGCGCTCTACGCTTTCGATACGCCGAAGACCTATGACCGCGATCTGCACCGTCTGTTTTCCGCCGATCCGAAACATCGCCGCTCCGAAGCCGCGTCGATCGTTCCTGCGGCGCAACCGCGCCAAGGTGCGCAAGCTGGTGTCGCAATGGACCGGCGAATATCAGCTCACGCTCGACGCCGTGCTCGACGACATGATCGCCCGCTGCCGCGAGCTTAATCTGCGCGCGGTCGGGCCGGAGCAAAAGCTTGTCATGGACTTCACCGTGCTGTTGACCGCCAAAACGATGCATGCATTGTTTGGTCCGTCGCGGCGAAGGTGGATCGCGCTATGAAAAAGCTGCGCGTCCTGGTGCTCGTTCACCCGGACCTGATGCCTCCGGACTCGAGCAAGGGGTACAGCGAGCAGGAAATCAACGAGTGGAAAACCGAATACGACGTGGTGCGCACGCTGCGGCGCGCCGGACACGACGTGCGCCCGCTCGGCGTGCATGACGAGCTAAAACCCATCCGCGACGAGATCGAGAGCTGGAAGCCGGACGTGGTGCTGACGCTGCTCGAGCAGTTTCACGGCGAAGCGATCTACGACCAGAATGTCGCCAGCTATCTCGAACTGATGCACGTGCCTTATACCGGCTGCAATCCGCGCGGCCTGATGCTGGCGCGTGGCAAGGATCTGTCGAAGACGCTGGTGCACTACCATCGCATTCCGGTGCCGGCCTTTGCGGTCTTTCCGATGCGGCGGAAAGTCCGGCGGCCGGCGCGGCTCGCGCTGCCGCTGATCGTCAAGAGCTTGAGCGAGGACGGCTCCTACGGCATTTCGCAGGCCTCCGTCGTCGACACCGACGACAAGCTTGCCGAGCGCGTCGGACTTCATCCACGAACGCATCGGCACGCCGGCGATCGCCGAGCAATATATCGAGGGCCGCGAAATCTATGTCGGCGTGCTCGGCAACGAACGGCTGCGCGTGCTGCCGGTGTGGGAGCTGGAATTCGGCAACATGGCGCAAGGCGACTGGCCGATCGCGACGGAGAAGGCCAAGCACGATCCTGATTATCAGGAACGCCGCGGCATCCTGCACGGGCCGGCGAAGAATCTAGCGCCCGAACTCGTAGCCCGCATCCAGCGCATCGCCAAGCGCATCTACCGGACGCTGGAGCTCGACGGCTATGCCCGCATCGATTTCCGGCTTGCCGCCGACGGCACGCCGTATTTTCTGGAAGCCAATCCCAATCCGGAGATCGCCGAAAGCCAGGAGTTTGCCGCGGCGGCGCGGCACGACGGCATCAAATATCCCGACCTGTTACACCGCATTCTCGCGCTCGGGATGAAGCGGGCGGCCTCGACCCCCGCGGCGGGCTGACACGACGACTTCGCCTGTTGCTTCAAGCGCGTCTGTGCCGCTCATGTGGAGCGCGCCGGATGCGTTCTCTGGCTTCCAGCTTGGCGCGATGATGTTCGCGCTTGACGGTGTGCACTTTCTCGTGCCGGCGCGGCGTGCGCGCCTGCTTGCGTTCGACGACGTGCTCTTGCTTTGCGCGAGTCGTCGCCTTGGCTTTTTCCGGCGCTTTCGGCTTTTGCGGCTGTTCCGCCTGCACTCGCTCCCGCTCCAACTGCGCCTGTTGCAACTGCGCCTGCTCCAGTTCGGTGAAGGCCGGCAGATCGCGGCAGGGCAGGCGCCGCACGAAGCGCAACTCGATGGCATCCTGCGGCGGCGTCTTTTGCCACTGCTCGACGGAACGGCCGGTCACGTCGATGACGTAACCGCGCGTCTCGCGCGGCAGCGTGCGCCGGCGCTCAAGCCACTCGCTTACCCGCTTGGCGCCGGCATTGTAGGCGGCGGCAACGAAGCCGAGATTGCCGAATTGATCGCGCAGCTCGCGCAGAAGCCGTGCCGAGGCGGCCAGCGCCTGCAGCGGATCGAACGGATTCTCCAGGCCCGACGCGATCGCGACCTTGGGCATGAATTGGGCGATGCCCAAGGCGCCTTTCGGACTTACGGTGTCGTCGCGCAGCCGGCTCTCCTGCCAGATCAGATTGGCGAAAAAAGCAATCGGCAGATCGTTGTGCTGAGCGGAGGTGAGCAACGCGTTGCAGAGATCGTCCAGGGAAACCTGCGGCGCGGTGCCGGTCTTGCTGGGATTGGGCGATTGCCCGGACGTTGAATTGGAGTTTGTGGCTGGCGCAGCCGGCGTTTGCGCCGCTGCCGCCGGAGTCTGCCCGTCAATTTCTGCGGCGGGCGGCGCCGCAATGGTCTCGCGGCCGCCTCTTGCCCGTGACGATTCGATTTCCACCAAGGACGCAATCGACGCCCTGCTGCCGAGATGGAAAGAAACGGGGAGCAGCAAGGAATATTCAAGTTCCGGCGCCACCCTGGAAAGACAGAGCAAAAGGATCACGGTAGCAAGAATCGCTCGCATCGGCCCTCGCGAAGTCGTGCTCCCGCGGCGCCGGCGACGCTCGCGCGACGGTTAGGAACATGAGAGTGAACCCCTCATTAGCGGGCGCTCTTGGCCGCCCAAGGGGGCGGCTTTTTGAGCGGAATGTGAGTCATTCAAGGCGAATTGCGGTTTGTTCCGCAGTTCTGAAACAGGTCGAGACCGCTTGCGCCGCGCGCTATGAAGGCGGATAGTTACGAGCGTGACCAATTCCGGCCTGCTGCGCCGCTCACGGCGGTTTGCAGCGCGGCCGCTTTGCGAGGTCTCATGAATTACAGCACCAAATTGCGAGACGCCGACAACAAAACCGCGCGAAGTCGCAGGCGCCGTTGCAATATCAGCCCGGCTTCGGCAATCATTTTGTCTCCGAAGCGGTGGCGGGCGCGCTGCCGATCGGGCGCAACTCGCCGCAACGGCCGCCGCACGGGCTCTATGCCGAGCTCATCTCCGGCACCTCGTTCACCACGGCACGCGCCGAGAACCGGCGCACCTGGACCTATCGCATCCAGCCCTCGGTCGTGCACCAGCCCTACGCACGCATCGACAACGGACAGATCCGCAGCGCACCATTCAACGAGGTCGACGCGACGCCGACGCAATTGCGCTGGAGCCCGATCCCAATCCCGAAGAAGCCGACCGACTTTGTCGAAGGAATGGTGACGCTCGGCGGCAATGGCGACGTGGCGACGCAGCTCGGCATGGCGGTCCACGTTTATGCCGCCAACCGTTCGATGATCGATCGCTTTTTCTACAATGCCGACGGCGAGATGCTCATCGTGCCGCAGCAGGGGCGCGGCCGATTTGTCACTGAGCTGGGCGTCATCGAGGCCAATCCGGGCGAGATCGCCGTCATTCCGCGGGGTTTGCGGTTTCGCGCCGAACTGCCGGACGGGCCGTCGCGCGGCTACATCTGCGAAAATTACGGGGCGATGTTGCGGCTGCCCGAACTTGGCCCGCTTGGTTCGAATGGGCTTGCCAATACGCGCGATTTTTTGGCGCCGGTCGCCGCCTACGAGGACAGCCAGTCGCCGTGCGTTCTGGTCGCCAAATTCCAGGGCAACTTATGGGCCGCGGAGATGGATCATTCGCCGCTCAATGTCGTTGCCTGGCACGGCAATTTTGCTCCCTACAAATACGATCTGGCGCGCTTCATGGTAATCGGTACGGTGAGCTTCGATCATCCCGATCCGTCGATCTACAGCGTGCTCACCGCACCGTCCGACTTGCCCGGTGCGGCCAACATCGATTTCGTGATCTTTCCGCCGCGCTGGTTGGTCGGCGAGGAAACGTTCCGCCCGCCCTGGTATCACCGCAACGTCATGACCGAATTCATGGGGCTCGTGCACGGCGTTTACGACGCCAAGGCCGAAGGCTTTTTGCCCGGCGGCTGCAGTCTGCACAATTGCATGACCGCGCACGGTCCCGATGCCGAGACCTGGCAGCGCGCGACGTGCGCCGAGCTGAAACCGCACAAGATCGAAAACACCATGGCGTTCATGTTCGAAAGCCGTTTCGCCATGCGGCTTACGCGTTACGCCGTCGAATCTTCCGAACTGCAGCACGACTATTTCGAAGGCTGGCAGGGGTTGGAGAAACATTTTTCCGATGGATGAAGCGGCAGGGATCGCGCGCCGCGCCGTCGCCGCTTGGGGGCGTTATGAAGATCGTGATGGTCGGCTTTGTCGGCCTGTTCTTAGGCGGGATTGTGTGCGGTATCGTCGGGATCGGTCTCGGCATGATGTGGATCAATATCTTTCATACGAGCTCCTTCGAGGGCTATTCGGGGATGTTGGTGTTTTACACGTTCATGCCGCTCGGCATTATCCTTGGCGGGCTGGCAGGGGCCATCGGGTTCGGCTTTCTCGCCTCTCGTAAGGGGCCGGCCTAAGCGTCAAAATCAGCTGCCGACAAAGATACCGATGTCGTCCGTCGTGATGGATCAAGCGACGCGCGAACGCCTTACCGAGGCGGCGCGCGCCTGCCGGATTCTCGACATGGAAGGCCACGGCGACATGACGCTCGGCCATTTGTCGCTGCGCGTCCGACGGCGGCGCGGCTTCTGGATGAAACGCAACCGCATCGGCCTTGGCGAAATGCTCTGGCGCCGGACGATTTCGTGCTGCTCGATTGGGACGGCAAGCAAATCGCGGGCAGCGGCGGACGCCATTCCGAATGGCCGATCCATTCGGAAATTTTCCGCATGCGGCCGGACGTGAATGTCGTGGTGCACTCGCATCCGCTCTACGCCAGCATTTTTTCCGCGGTCACCGAACCGCTGCAGCCCTACACGCTCGATGCCGATTATTTCATCGACGTGCCGCGCCACGAGGCTGACGTCGCGCTGATCACCCTAAAGAGCGAGGGCGAGGAGCTTGCCAGATCGCTCGGCGAAAACTTTGCCGTGTTGATGGCAAATCATGGCGTGACATTTTGCGGCACCGAGCATCGAGCACGCGGTCTGCGTCGGAATTTTCCTGGAAAAGGCCTGCGAGGCGCATCTCATCGGACGCGCCGCAAATCTGAAGGCGCAGCATGCCGACCGCGCCGTGCGCGAGCAAGCGCCACAAGCAGATCATGACCCCGGTGCATTGGGAGCATTGCTGGCATTATTTCTGCCGCAAGCTCGAGGCGCGGGCCAAGGTCAAGGCAGCGAAGCCGTGTTCGGCTGACTGACGATGCGGCCGCATGAACATCGAGCCAACCGTGATCGAGCGTCACGCTTACATCGGCAAGCCGCTGCGCCGGCGCGAGGATGTGCGCTTCTTGCGCGGCAAGGGCCAATTCGTCGATGACGTTGCGCTGCCCGGCACCGCGTGGTGCGCGTTCGTGCGCAGCCCGCACGCGCATGCGCGCATTCGCAACGTAGCGGTCAACGACGCCGCGGCAGAAATGCCGGGCGTGCTGCTGACGCTGACGGCCGACGATTGGAAGCGCGCCGGCCACGGCGAACTGACCGTCGTGCATCCGATGCCGTTCGGCGATGGCCGGCCGATGAACGACGCGCCGCGTCCGGCCTTCGCCAGCGATAAAGTGCGCCACGTCGGCGACATCGTCGCGGCGGTCGTGGCCGAAAGCCGGTTTGCCGCCGAAGATGCCGCCGAGGCTGTAGCGGTCGACTATCGAGGCGCTGCCTGCGTCGTGCGGATCTGCGCGCGGCGGTCGACACCGCAGGCGCCGCTCGTGCACGAGCGCTTCGGCACCAACATCGTGTTCGATATCGAGCGCGGCGACCGCGAGAAGACCGAAGCCGCGATGGCCGGCGCCGCCAAGGTCGTCGAGCTTCATCTGCACAACTCGCCGGCTCGCCGCCAATCCGCTCGAGCCGCGCGCCTATCTGTGCGAATACGACGCGGCAGCCGACCGCTATACGCTCTACGCCACATCGCAGCAGCCGCATTATTTGCGCCGCTGGCTCTCGGTCTACACGCTGCATATCCCCGAGCACAAAATCCGCGTCATCTCGCCCGATGTCGGCGGCGGCTTCGGCGTCAAGGGCAATTTCGCCATCGAAGTCTCGACCATCGTGTGGGCCGCGCAATTGCTGCGCCGCCCGGTCAGCTGGACGGCGACGCGCAGCGAAACGTTTCCTGTCCGACGCGCAGGCGCGCGATCACGACAGCTCACGCGCGCATGGGCTTCGACAACGACGGCCGCATCGTCGCCATGCAGGTCGACACGCTGGCGGCGCTCGGCGGCTATCTGAGCAATTTCGCGCCGAGCATTCCCGGCAATTCCTATCCGCAGACGATCACCGGGCTTTACCGCACGCCGAACCTGCATTTGCGCGTGCGCGGCGTCTATACCAACACCGTGCCGGTCGATGCCTATCGCGGCTCCGGCCGGCCGGAGGCGACCTGGATCAACGAGCGGCTGATCGAGCGCGGCGCCCACGAACTCGGCATCGATGTGGTCGAGATCCGCCGGCGCAATCTGATCGCGCGTGCGGACTTTCCCTATCCGGCGCCGGGCGGCCGCGTCTACGATTCCGGCGATCCGCCGGCGCTGCTCGAAAAGCTTCTGTCGCTGGCGGACTACCCGGCGCTGCGCCAGCGAGCAGTCCGAGCTGCGCCGGCAAGGCATCCTGATGGGCATCGGCCTTGCCTGCTTCATCGACAAGGCCGGCACCGGCCCGAGCGCCAATCTCGCCAAGCGCGGCGGCCTGCATGGCGGCTGGGAGAGCGCGATCGTGCGCGTGCACAGCGACGGCAAGGTGACGGTGTTCGCCGGCAGCCATTCGCACGGCCAGGGCCACGATATTACCTTCGCGCAGATCGCCGCGGACCGGCTCGGGATCGATATCGACGATATCCGCGTCGTCGAGGGCGACACCGATCGCATTCCATTCGGCAACGGCACCTGGGGCGCCCGCTCCACGTCGGTCGCCGGCACCGCGATTCTGCGCGCGTCCGACCAGCATCATCGCCAAGGCGCGCCGCTTCGCCGCCGAAGCGCTGGAATGCGCAAGCGACGATGTCGTGCTACGAGCATGGCCGTTTCCGGGTGCGCGGCACCGACCGCGCCATCAGCTTTGCGGAGATTGCCGATATCGCCTATCACGGCGCCAAACTCCCGGCGCGATGGCTCGCTCGAGCCCGGCCTTGAAGTCACCGAGTTCTACGATCCGCCCGACACCAACGATCCGCAGGCCATGCATCTTGCCGTCGTGATCGTCGATGCCGAGACCGGCGCGGTCACGCTGCGCGAGCTTTACGGTGCCGACGATTGTGGCATGATCGTCAATCCCATGATCGTCGAAGGCCAGGTGCACGGCGGCATGGCGCAAGGCATCGGTCAGGCGCTGATGGAACGACATCGTCTACGATCGCGACGGCCAGCTTCTGACCGGCAGCTTCATGGACTACGCCATGCCGCGCGCCGAGCGACCTGCCGGCACTTCGTCACCGGCTTCATCGAGACGCCGGCGCCGAGCAATCCGCTCGGCGTCAAGGGCGGCAGCGAGAGCGGCACGATCGGCGCGCCGGCAGCCATCGGCAATGCGGTGATCGACGCGCTATGGCATCTCGGCGTGCGCGACATCGCGCTGCCGATCACGCCCGAAACGGTGTGGCGCGCGCTCGGCGCAAGCGCACAGCAACCACAACAAGGCGACAAGGGAGAACAGCTGCAACGTGTCCGACAAAAATGCAACGACAGCCGCCAACGTATCGCCGATCGAGCTGGCGTCGTGCGGCGTCAAGACTCGTCGCCAGCCTGCCCGACAATTGGGTGATGGATCTGATCAAGACCATCGAGCACGACGATCGCTTCGTCCATGTCCCGGTCAATCGCGAAGAATCCGCGATCGGGCTGTGCTCGGGCGCCTATATGGGCGCGATGGGATCGGCGGCGCTGATGGGCGCCTCCGGATTCATGACGGTGATCTATGCGCTGACCAAGATCAACTACACCTACGAAATCCCGCTGTTCCTGATGGCGACGCTTGCGCGGCGCGGTCGGCGACCATCATAAGCATCACGTTTCCAACGGCCTTTATCTGCTGCCGGTGCTGGACGCCATCAGCATGCCGTATCAGATCATCGACAAGGCCCGAAGACATCGGCCTGATTTCGCGATGCTATCGCCATACGCGCACCTATTCGCGGCCGATGGTCGTGCTGTTCACGCGCGACCTGCTGCGCGGGGGCCATTGATGAAATACCTCGAATGCTTCCGCGCCCTGGCGCGGCATCGCACCAACGAAATCGTCATCACCTCGGCGGGCAATTCCTGCCAGGCCTGGTGGGCGGCGACGCGCGACTCCGATTGCCAGTTTTTATCTCGACGCCTCGATGAGCCTGTCCACCATGTTCGCCTCCGGCCTCGCGCTGGCGCAGCCGGAGCTGAAGATCTGGGCGTTCATGGGCGACGGCGCCTTTTGCATGAATCCCGGCATGCTGATGGTCGAGCGGCAGATGAACCTGCCGAACCTCACCCATTTCCTGGTGTCCAACCGCGTGTATGGCGCGACGTCGAACGCCGGCCTGCCGAATTTCAAGGCCATAACGACTACGCCGCCATTGCGCGCGGCATGGGGCTTGAGCGCGTGTTCGAGTTCTCCGGCGTCGAAACGCTGGAGCGCGATTTTCCGGCGTTGAAAGCCTCCAACGCGCCGGGGCACACCTTCGTCGTGCTCGAAGTCGAGCCGTTTTCCGACGAAGAGCAGAAAGCTGGAGCAGCCGCCGTTCGATGGCCCCGAGCTGAAATTTCGCTTCGGCCGCCACGTCGAGAGCCTCACGGGCGCGATATTTTCGGCTATCGGATTTGAAGATCAGATTTTCGTGGGAGCATGATCTTTCCGAAAGCCGGCGCCAACCCTCGGATCAAGTCCAGGGCACGCTTTCGGGATCATGACTCTAGAAATAAGTGTCCAGCACGATCTTCTGGAATTCCGGCAAACGCGGTCCGGCGGCTTTCATCAGATCGGCGACCAGCTGCTGCAAATCGCCGCCCGACATGTATTCGATCTCGCGATTGGTCTTGGCGCCTTCCTCGATCACGGCGGGATCGGTGAGGACTTCGGCAAGAGCGCCGCGCAGATATTCGACGCGGTCGGCGGGCACGTCTGGCGCGGCGACCATGGCGCGCTGCGCCTCGCCGATCTGTTCGCGTAAGTTCGACGATCCAGGTCTTGTCGGCCGGCAGCGCGCGCGACTTCGCTCAAGGTCGGCACGTCGGGCAGATGTCGCCAGCGCTTGGCACCGAACAACGCCAGCGGCTTGATCGAGTCGATGTGCGGCAGCGCCGAGTCGGCCGACAGCAGGCCGCAATCGACTTCGTTGCTGATGACCGCGAGCGACATGTCGCCGGAGCCGCGATAGCCCAGTGACGATTTTCGATTTCAGGCCCGAGCACGTAGGAAATGATGGCCTCGACGTCGCTGATGTCGTCGGCCGGGCCGGTCGCCGACCAGGTCAGACGGCTTGCTCTGCGTGCGTCGGCGATTGTGGGGTAGCGCGCGGTCTTGCCGACGAACCACAGCTTCGGCGCGCTCGCCAGCTTGGCGAGCCAATTCAGCTTGGTCACGTCCCAGGTTACGCCCGGCCGATCCAGCATCTGACTGAGGATCGCCGCCTCGGCGCTGCCATTCATGATCGTAAGCCCGTCGGCCGGACGCACCAGCAACGTCGCCAGCGCGGCGAGCCCGCCATTGCCGGCCTTGTTCTCGACGATGCACCTCGGCGCCGATTTTCTCCGCGAGCGCCGGCGCCACGAGCCGCGCGTAAATGTCGTAGCCGCCGCCCGGCGGCGAGCCGACCAGAATGCGCAGCGTCTTGCCGCGATAAAATTCGGCGGCGTTGGCGGACGCCGCAATCGCTGCCGGCGCGGCGAACGCGGCCGGGGCGGCGCCGGCAAACATGCGTTTGGCTGTTGCGCCGCCGAGGAGCGCGATAAATTCGCGGCGTTTCAATTCAGATTGCATTCGTTCCCCGATCGGCTAATCCCACACCGCACGATATCCAAAATTTTGCGATCGGTCACGGACCTCGCAATGGCAACCGGTCATGGTTCGCCCTTTCCTGTACCCGTAATACCGCGGCCGTCGCTGCGATTTGCGCGCGCTGAAGCGAGATCGTCGCGCACACGATTGCGGCGAGATCTGTCATCTGACGAAGACTTCCGCAGCCTTAGCGATGTTCATCAATAACGGACGCGCGGACGTCGTGTTCGATCAGCCGCCAGATGTGATCGACGTAGTTGACGAACTCGGGCTTACGTTTGATGTCGAGCAAGCGCGGCCGCGGCAGCTTGATGCGAACGGTTTCCTGCAGCCGGCCGGGGCGGCGCGCGAGCACCAGGACACGGTCGGACAAAAACACCGCTTCGTCGATCTGGTGCGTCACGAACAAAACGGTTTTGCGTCCCTGCTCCCAGATGCGAAGCAGCTCGCTCTGCATGATTTCGCGGGTCTGCGCGTCGAGCGAGGCGAACGGCTCGTCCATCAGCAGTACATCGGGATCGATCGCCAGCGCCCGCGCAAGATTGACGCGCTGGCGCATTCCGCCCGAGAGCTGGCGAGGGTAGTAGTGCTCGAAGCCGCCAAGTCCGACGAGCTCGAGCAGCTCGAGTGTACGCTGTCGCTCCTTGGCGCCGACCCGGCCCGCGACCTCCGGTCCGATCAACGCATTGGCCAGCACGGTGCGCCACGGCAGCAGGCTGTCGTTCTGGAACACGAAGCCGCGATTGCCGCCCGCCCTGTTCACTCGCTTGCCGTCGAGCAGAATCGTGCCCGACGTGGCAGGTTCGAGCCCCGCCACCATGCGCAATAACGTAGTCTTGCCGCAGCCGCTCGGCCCGACCACGCAGATGAACTCGCCGCGCTCGACCTCGATATCGATGCCGCGCAGCGCCTCGAGCTCGCCGAACCACTTTCCCAGGCCGGTGATGTCGAGCTTACGGGCCACGACGCTCAGTCCTTGGTCCAGGGCACGAGCTTGTTTTCGAGCCAGGTGAATCCGGCGGTCATGGTGATGCCGGCGACGGCCAGCACGACGACGCCGGCGAACAGCTCCGGCATGTTGAAGGTGTCAGCCGACTGGCTGATCAGCTGGCCGAGCCCCGCGCGAGCGCCGAACAGCTCGGCGACCACGACCCCAATCAGGCCGCGGCCGATGCCGAGCTTAAGGCCTGCGAGAATGAACGGCAGCGCCGAGGGCAGCGACACCTTGATGAAGATCTGGCGCCGGCTGGCGCCAAAGCTCCTGAGCATCTCAATCAGCCGTTCGCTGGTGTGGCGTAGTCCCGCCTCGGTGTTGATCGTCACCGGAAACAGCACGAGCGTTACGACCACCAGAACCTTCGACCAGATGCCGATGCCGAGCCAGAGAATGAACAGCGGCGCCAACGCGATCGTCGGGGTTGCATACAATCCGGAAATCCACGGCTGCAGCGCCTGCCGGAAGGTGGGGCTATTGGCCATGCCGAAACCGATGCCGAGGCCGATGACGCTTGCGATCACGTAGCCGATCGCGAATTCGGCGGAGCTTACCGCAACGTGGCGGCCCATCTCGCCGGACAGCGTCAGCCTGTAGATCGCGCGGAGAATTTCCGACGGCGCCGCCAGCAACAGCGCGTTGGCGACGAGATATCGGCTTACGACCTCCCACAACAATAGGCCGCCGATGACCGACAGCATGCCGGCGAGATAATTGCGGCGCAACGCACCCCACATCGCGACCGGCTCCGCTTAGTCGCTTAACTGCGCCACGCCCGGAAGCACGAAGCGTTCGACGTCTGTCGAGCCGTGCAAGTCACCCAGCTGTTTGAGCGCTGCGAGCAGCGCGCCCATCTTGGCCCGTGAGATTTGCCCGGAGGGCTCGAAGAAGGGCCGAGCCATCAGGAAGTCGTAAGTCTTGGCGATCACCTCCGGCGGGAGCTTGCTCGCCTCGACCATCATGTCGATCGACTCCTGGCGGTTTTTCGGATCGAGAAACCAGGCGACGCTCTTGTTGTGCGCGGCGAGGAAGCGCCGCAGCACGTCCGGATTCTTAGCCGCCCAGTTCGTGTTCACCGCAGCTCCGGTGAAGGGCAAGTCCTTGGCGTAGTCGGCCACCAGCCCGAGATTGCTGTAGCCCGCCTCTTCGGCCCTGAAGCTGAACGGCGGCAACAGGATGGTGGCGTCAACAGCGCCGGTCAACAGCGCATTGAAGCGAGCGCCGGTCGCGCCGGCGTAGACGTAATCGACGTCGCTCGGGTTGACATGGTGCGGGACCAGCATGCGCTCGAGGTAAATCTTGGTAATGCCTTTCGGCGCATCGATCATCACGGTCTTGCCCTTGAGATCCTCGATTTTTTTGTATTGGGCCTTGGCATCGATCTCATAGGGCGGCAGCTGGATCTCCAAGCGCACGAGCCTGATCGCCGCGCCCCTGTCGATGGCGTAGATCGGGTCGACCAGACCGGCCGAAACTGTGGCGTCGAGCGATCCCGCCGCTAGCTGCTGCATCACCGCGCTGCTCGACGGGGTGTGGATCAAGTCGAGTTTAAGGTGTTCGGCGGCGTAATAGCCCTTCTTCAAGCCGACAATGAGCGGCCAGTGTGTCATGCTGATCGCGCCGACCAGCCCGACCTCGACAGTGTCCTGCGCGCGCGCGGCGGGCGCGAGCAGAAGTCCGACGGCGACAAGCAGCGCCTGAACGGCCTTGGCACGCGTTATCATCAGCCCCTCCTGTTTAGCGGCTTCTCTTGGCGGGTTTCCTTTTAACGGAAGCGCCGTTCGCTTGCTGCGCGAGATAGTGTCGCGCGATTTCGCTGCCGGTCGCCTTCCACACCTTCTTGTGCTTGCTGACGTATTGCAAGGCCTTGTCGAGCGCGCCGATGCAGTGCGGAACGCCGATCAGATAGGGATGCAGCGCGATTGCCATGACGCGTCCGGATTCGGCGCCCTCGCGATAGAGCACGTCGAACTGGTCGCAGATCATTTGGCAGAAACCGGCGGCCGACACCAAGCGCAGCTCGATGGCGGACTTGTCGTTGAGCTGTAGCGTATAGGGCATGGCGACGATCGAGCGGTCGCCGTCAAGATTCATCACATAGGGCTGATCATCGTTGCACCAATCGCCCTGGTATTCGACGCCTTCGGCCGCCAGCAGATCGAGCGTGTCCCAGGTCTGCTGCATCCCCGATGACAACCATCCGGCCGGACGTCTGCCCGAGGCCTTGGCGATGGTATCGAGCGTGCGGCGGATGATATTGGCCTCCTCGCCCGGCCCGGCCTCGTTGAGCCGGCGCGTGTTGCTTTCGTTGTGACCCATCCATTCCCAGCCGCGCTTCTCGCCCTCCGCGATGATCTGCGGATGCTCGGCGCACAGATTGCTGTTGAGCGCAACGGTGGCGCGGACGCCGTAACGATCGAGTGTTTCCATGATGCGGAATACGCCGACGCGATTGCCGTAGTCGCGTTCCGACCACATCACGACGTCCGGAATCTTGCCGCCGCCTCCATAACCGCCCGGCCGTTCCAACAGCGAGAAGTATTCGATGTTGGGAATGACCCAGAGCGCGACATGGGCCCCGTTCGGCCATCGAATGCGCGGCCGTTCGATGATCGGCGAATACGGAAACGGACCATACGAGCGCGGCCTCATCTCAACCTGCCTTCGTCACGGCGCGCATCGAGCCATCCTCGGTTCTAACCGTCCAGCGCATCGCCGCGTCCGCTGCCCAGCCCCTTCATGAAGCGATTACGGATGAGCGCCGGGTCGCGCGGCGTCTGACCTTGGCCCGGCGCATCGTCGATCTTGGCCGCGAGCAGGATCGGACCACCTTCGTCGAAGCGGCGGTCGAGCAATTGGTCGAAATGCATCTCGTCGCGGATCCACTCGCTTTGCGCGATGCCGGCGCCGCGCGCCACCGCAACGATATCGGTTAGCGCGCTGGTCGCCGCCGCCTGCTTGCCGGTGATCTGGTAGATGCCGTTGTCCCAGATGACGATGGTAAGGTTGCGCGGTTTCTGATTGGCGATGGTGGCGAGACAGCCGAGCGCCATCAGGATCGATCCGTCGCCCTCGAGCGCGATCACGCCGCGCTCGGGTTGCGCCAGCGCCACGCCGAGCGCGATCGGGCAGGCGAGCCCCATGCTGCCGAGCATATAAAAGTTCTGCAGCCGGTGGCCGGCGGCATAGAGATCGAAATTGGCATTGCCGATGCCGCCGATCACCGCCTCGTCGTGCTTGAGGTGCTGCACGAGGCGTCGCGTCAGCGCCGTGCGGTTCAGCGTCTTCGCCAAGGCTTTCTCGCTGCTCATGCCGAACTCTCTCACACTTTCAGCTTGGCGGCGGCCGCCGGATTGCCGCCAGTGAGGAGCGGCGAGAGGATGAAGGCGACCGGGGCCTGCGTCGAGTACGCCTGCTTGATCGACTTGTCGACGATGAAGGCCATGGTCGCTTCGTCGCTCAGCGTGTGATGGGCGATGCCGAGCGCGTCGAGCGTGGGCCGCATTGTGCGCGCGACCAGCGACTGACCGATGTTGAACTCGCCCATCGTGCCGCGCTCCGAGATCACCATGAGGGCCGGAATCTGCGACGGCACCACCAGCGAGGCGAGCGCGTTGGCGATGAGCGCAAAGCCCGACGTCTGCATCATCACCACGCCGCGCAGTCCCGCCATATAGGCGCCGGTCACCGTACCGACCGCTTCGTCCTCGCGCGTGGCGCCGACCGGCATGAAATAATTGTCGGCGTTCACGCCGTTGATCAGCGGGGTGAGCACATTGTCGGGTACATAAGTGATGAGGCGGACGTCGTTGTCCTTGAGGATGCCGAGAAACGTATCGGACCAGCTCATGCAAATTCCTTGGGCGTGATCGGTCGAGAGCGCAGCATGACACGGCGCCACGCCAGCGGGTAGGTTAGCGGTCAGGCCGACTATAGCGGCCGGCAGCTTTCGGCGCTGCAATAATAAAGGGAGGATGCCTTGCGGCGGCTTTTGACACTCATTGTGGCTATCGCTGTATCGGCGATGTTCGGCGCAGTTCGACCGTCGGCTGCTGCGGACTATCCGAACCGGCCGATCACATTGATCATTCCGCTGCCGCCGGGCGGCACCAACGACATTCTGGCGCGGGCGGTCTCCGACAAGATGAGCGACCTGCTCGGCCAGCGCATCGTGGTCGAGAGCCACAATGCCGGAGGCAGCGGCACGGTCGGCACGCGCGAGGTCGCCCACGCCAAGCCGGACGGCTATACGATCCTGCTCGGCTACACGTCGACGCTGGCGACCGGACCGAGCCTTTATCCCAATGTCGGCTACGATCCGCGCAAGGATTTTGCGCCGCTCGGCTTGATCGCCTCTTCGCCGGCGCTGCTCCTGGTCTACAAAGACTTGCCGGTGCACAGCGTGGCTGAACTGATCGCGCTGATGAAAAGCGCCAAGGAACCCTTTCAGGTCGGCACGCCCGGCATCGGCACGGTGAATTATCTCGCGTCCGTGCTGTTCGCCCGGCAGGCCGGCGTCAAGGTCGAACAGATTCCGGAAAAAGGATCGGAACCGCTGATCACCGATATGATGGGTGGCTTCGTCAAAGTCGGCTTCAATCCGGTCGTTGTCTCGCGCGCCGCGTTGGACGGCGGCTACATCCGCGCGCTCGCCGTGACCTCGAAGAAACACTCGACGCTGATGCCGCAGCTGCCGACGCTCGCGGAGTCCGGTCTGCCGGGCTTCGACGCGACATTGAACTACGGTCTCGTTGCGCCGGCTGGGACGCCGAAGCCGATCGTCGACCGCCTCAACACCGCCTTGCGCGCGGCGCTTGCCGACAAGGCCGTGCAAAAGCGCATCATACAGGAAGGCGCCGAACCGGAGCCGAGCACCCCCGAGGAACACGCGGCACTCATCGATGCCGAATACACCAAATGGTCGACGTTGATCAAAGAGATCGGGCTCAAGCTGAAGTGAAGACAGGCTCTGCGGCCGCCGGCACGCATTTTTCATCCCGCCGCGCGGCAAGGCGCGCCATTCTTCGCGCGTGAGGCCGCCCGGATCGTCGCGTTTGCGCATGATTGGCCCTTCGTTGCCCCACCCCGCGCGCCTTAAGGCGCGCGACCCTCCCCCTGCAGGGGAGGGTGACACAAAGCAATCCCGTTCTCGCGATGCGTTTTTTTGATTCGCACCCGAGCTATGAGCAAGCCAAGCCAAAAACCGCGCCGCGTTCCCGGTCTTCGTCAGATAAATCCGGCAGTGGAGGGCCGGGTCATCACGATCGGAGCAGCGTCCAATAACAAATAAAAAAGGAAGCAGAACGCCGACAGACGCAATGTAACCAACCTCCGCGCTTACGCGCGGCGCGCGCCTTGCAAAGCGCGCACGCCTGTCGGCGTTCCACTGCGGCTCTCGCCAAGGGGACTTTCGTCGCCCAAGGCTCAGCGTCAGGCCACGCTTCCCGGGAGCAATCCGGAGCACGCGATCTTATGGACCGCCAACCGGGGCGAAGATCGCACGCGTCTCCGCGGGCATTACCCGCGCCGGAAAACACCTGTCCCAGTCCAGCGAGCACCTCGCGCGCCGGTCATAGTGCCGGCAGGTTTGATGCCCAAGCCGCCCGAGTGCGCCAGTGACGAACCGTCGCCCGCGGGCACCGCAACTCGCTCCGCCAACCGCTGTCACCCGGCCGGCGTCCTTCACGGAGAGCGAGAGGCCGGCGCTTCTATTCGCCGCGCGGTCCGAGTTAAGAACGATTCTCGCACGGATGGCTTGTAGTTGATTCCACGGGCTTTTTTGCTTTGCCGCTGGCATCAGGCGGAGCGCGAGCGCGCATGTTTCGTGCGAATCAAAGAATCATGGCCGCGGGTCCATGGCCACGGGTCATTGTCAGGCTTGAGGTCACTATTCGGCCGCTCGATCTGCGACCGGACGGCCGGCGAGATTAGGTTCAGCGCCCGCCAGGTAAGAGTGCAGCGCCGCCACCACCTGGGCGCCTTCGCCGACCGCGGCTGCGACGCGCTTGATCGATTTCGCGCGCACGTCGCCGATGGCAAACACGCCGCGGCACGCCGTTTCCAGCGCATGGCGCCCCGGCGCCCGCCTCGGCTCCGGTGAGAACGAAGCCCTTCGCGTCGAGTGCGATGCCCGAACCCTCAAGCCAATCGGTATTCGGATCGGCGCCGATGAACAGGAACAGATGATTGATCGCGCGTCGCACGTCCTGGCCGGTCGCGCGGTGCTGCCAGCGCACGGCATTGAGCACACCGTCTCGGCCTTCAAGAGCGCTGATGGTAGCACCCGTGACGACTTCGATATTGGCAAGGCTGCGAATGCGATCGACCAGATAACGCGACATCGTTTCCGCCAGATCGGAACGGCGGACCAGCATGTAAACCTTGACGCCTTGGCTCGCCAGATAAACGGCGGCTTGGCCGGCTGAGTTGCCGGCGCCGACCAGGGCGACTTCCTGATTGCCGCACAACTTGGCTTCTAACGGCGAGGCCCAGTAGTGGACGCTTGATGCTTCGAACGAAGCGAGGTTCTCGATATCGAGACGCCGGTAGCGCGCGCCGCTGGCGAGCACCACGGAACGCGCTTTGACCCGTTCGCCGGCTTGCAGGTTCAGCGTGAAGGGCCCGTCAGCGCTGTCCGCGGCGAGACTTATCGCCTCGTCCGGGATCGCCATCTCGGCTCCGAATTTCTGCGCCTGATTGTAGGCGCGCGCCATCAGCGCCATGCCGCTGATTTCGGTCGGGAAGCCGAGGTAGTTTTCGATTTTGGCCGACGCGCCGGCTTGACCGCCGAAGGAGCGGCAATCGAGTACGATGACGGACAGCCCTTCGGACGCGGCATAAACCGCTGTGGCCAAGCCTGCTGGTCCCGCCCCGACAACGGCCACGTCATAGACGCGATTTGGATCTATGGGCTGCAGCAAACCGAGGCAGCGCGCCAGTTCGTTCTCGCCGGGATTGCGCAGCAATTGTCCGCCGGGGCACAGCACGATCGGCAATTGTCCGGGATCGATGTGGAAGCGCTCGATCAGTACCTTTGCCGGTGGGTCGGTCTCGGGATTGAGCAGTTGGTGGGGATGACCATTGCGGCGGAGAAAACCTTCCAGCCGCAGCACATCACCGTTCTCGGCGCGACCAAGGATGATCGGTCCGCCGATCCCAGCCTGCAGGATAGCGACGCGACGCAAGATCAAAGCGCGCATGATGTGCTCGCCAAGTTCGGCTTCCGCAATCATCAGCGCGCGCAGCCGCTCCGACGGGATGATGAGTGCCTCTACGGGCTCCTGCGCAATCGCGTCCACGAGCGCCGGACGGCTCGACAAGAGCGCCAGTTCGCCTAGAAAGTTTCCTGGGCCGTGGACGCCGATCGGCTTGTGATTGTCGAACTGGTCGCGCTCGGTGACCGCGACCTTGCCCGTGAGGATGACCATGAGGCCAGGAGCGACCTGGCCGACGGTCCAAAGCGATTCACCGGCAGCAAAGGAGCGCGCGTTGCCGAACCGGCGCACCCGCTCGATGTCCAGCGGATCGAGTGTGGGATAGATCTGGTCGTACCGCTGTTCGCGAATGGATTGCAATTGCGCCATAACGCTTTGCCGCACGAATAGATTGGCCTGTAGAAGCCGGCTTGCCCTTAGTTATAGTATCGGAACGATCTAACAAGGTCCGATTTCAGCCAGTCAGGGCGCAAGCAATGCGGGCCGATTGTGGCCGCGGCCCCGAAGGGGTTCAATCGATCTCGAACAGCGTCGCCTTCCGTAGAAAATCGAAGTCGCAGCCGGCTTCGGCCTGCAGCACGCTCTGCATGTAGAGCCGCGCGTAGCCGCGCTCGGGCGTCGCCGCAAAGGGACGGTGCGCATCGCGGCGTTTGGCGAGCTCGGTTTCGCTCACCAACAGATCGAGGCGGCGCTGCGCGACCGAAAGCTTGATGCGGTCGCCGTTCTGCACCAGCGCCAACGGCCCGCCGACGGCCGCTTCCGGGGAGACGTGCAGAACGATGGTGCCATAGGCGGTGCCGCTCATGCGCGCGTCGGAAATGCGCACCATGTCTTTGACGCCGGCGCGCGCGAGTTTTGACGGGATCGGCAGATAGCCGGCTTCCGGCATGGCGTAGCCGCTCTTCGGCCCGGCGTTCTGCAGCAGCAGAAAATCGTCGGCGGTGACGTCGAGGTCCGGCGCGTCGATGCGCGCGGCGAGATCGTCGAGGGAAGCGAACACCACGGCGCGGCCTTCGCGCTCGAACAGGCGCGGATCGGCGGCGGAGCGCTTGATGATGGCGCCGTTCGGCGCCAGCGAACCGAACAGAGCCGCGAGACCGCCCTGTTTTTGATAGGGCTCGGCAAGCGGGCGGACGATGTCGCGATCGACCCATGGCGCCTCATGCGCCAGCCGCTCGCCGAGAGTCTCCCCTGTGACCGTCATGCAATCGAGATGCAGCAGCGGTTTCAGTTCTCGCAGCACGGCGCCGATACCGCCGGCGGCAAACAAGTCCGACATGTAATGCGTCCCGGTCGGCTTGAGGTCGACGAGAATTGGCGTCTCGTCCGAAAGCGCGTTGAGGCGTTTGAGCGAGATTTTGACTCCGGCGCGGCCGGCGATGGCGGTGAGATGAATGAGTCCATTGGTCGAACCGCCGATGGCGAGAAGGACGCGTAGCGCGTTCTCGACCGATCGCTCGGTGATGATCCGGCTCGGGCGCAAAGCCGTGCCGATCATTTCCACCGCGCGGCGGCCGCTCGCCTCGGCTGCGCGCAGCCGGTCGGCATGCACCGCCGGAATCGCCGCGGTGCCGGGCAGCGTCATGCCGAGCGCCTCGGCGATCGCGGCCATGGTGCTCGCCGTGCCCATCACCGCGCAGCTGCCGGCGGTGGTGGCGAGATTGCCCTCGATGTCGTCGATGTTGCGTGAGGAGATTTCGCCGGCGCGGTACTTTGCCCAGAACCGCCGGCAGTCCGTGCAGGCGCCGAGCCGTTCGCCCTGATACGGCATCGGCAGCATCGGCCCGCCGATGAGCTGGATGGCCGGCACGTCGGCCGAAGTGGCGCCCATCAGCAGCGCCGGCACGGTCTTGTCGCAGGCGCCGATCAACACCACCGCATCCATCGGCTGCGCGCGGATCATCTCCTCCGCATCCATCGCCATGAGGTTGCGGAACATCATGCTGGTCGGATGCAAAAAGACTTCGCCGAGCGAGATGGTGGGAAAATCGAGCGGCAGGCCGCCGGCGGCGAGCACGCCGCGTTTGACTGCCTCGACCAGCTCGGGAAAATGCCGGTGGCAATTGTTATAGCCGCTCGCCGATTGGGCGATGCCGACGATCGGCCGCGACAGCATCTCGGCGGAATAGCCCATCGATTTGGCGAACGAGCGGCGCAGATAGAGGGAAAAATCGGCGTCGCCGTAATTGGTAAGTCCGCGCGCCAGCCCGTGCTTCGGTTTGTCTTCTTGCGCCAAGACAGCCTCCTTTCCGCCCAGTGCCCACTATCACGGACGCATGATACGGCCCGCCAAATGCGACGACATGCCGGACGCCCCGACCTCCTCTCCCCTCCGGGGAGAGGTGAATCAGGGATCATCGAAAGTCGATACTAGTACCGCTGCACGGTGATTATGACTTTTTGATTTTGAGTTCACGGACGGAAGCGAGCTTGGGATAGGCGCGCCCCATTTTGGCGCGTGCTTTTGCGGTTGTGAACATCCATTTGATGCGGGCTCCCGAGATATTGCGCTGCCGTTCCCAGGCGGCGATCTCGGATGCGAGGCGTTCTACGGTGCTGATGCGCCGGTCCAGACATTGGCTGCGCAGCACACCGATCTCGATCTCGACCATGTTCAGCCAGCTGGCATGTTTGGGGACGTAATGGAACTCCAGCCGGTGCAGTATCCGTCGCGCTTCGCAAGCGGGGAAGGTTTGATAGAGCGCCCCGGCCGAATGCGTCGATAGATTATCCAATACGACCCGGATGCGCCCCGCCTTGGGGAAGTGAACGTCGGTGAGATCGCGCATGCAGGCGGCGAAGTCCACTGCGGCACGGTTGTCGGTGACTTTGACCTTGCGCCAGGGCCGATGCGCGTCGAGGAAGATGAACAGGTTGGCCGTGCCGTTGCGCTTATACTCGCAGTCGTAGCGTTCGATTTGGCCCGGTTCGGCTGGGATCGGCTGGCGGACCTCGCCGATGAGTTGGGTCGGGCTCTCGTCGAAGCAGACGACCGGGCGCTTCGGATCGGGCTCTTCGGCGTACAGGTCGAGCACGTCCTCCATGCGGGCGACGTACTCACCATCGACCTGCGGAATGCACCACATGTCTTTGCGCCAGGGCTTGAGCTTGTTTTCGGCCAACCGCCGGCGCACGGTCTCACGCGAGACGTTGTCGTGCGCGGTGAGCTTGACCATTTCATCTGCCAATAGCTCCAGAGTCCAACGGGCGCGGCCCACCGGTGGCTTGGAACAGGCCGTCGCGACCAGCAGGGCTTCGTCCTTGCCCGAGAGCTTGCGGCGTGCGCCAGGGCGCGGCTCTTCGCTGAGCGCCGCCACCAAGTTGCCGAGCACGAAGCGCTGCTTGGTCCGGTAAACAGTCGAGCCGCCGACGCCCACACCGGTCGCGATATCATCGTCGCTGGCTCCGGCGTCGGCGGCCAGCAAAATCTGCGCTCGCTTGAGCTTGCGCACCGCGTGCTTGCCGCCACTCAGAAGCGCCATGAGTTCGGTGCGCTCAGTTTGGCTGAGTTCGACCCGATAACGTACATTCATCCGTGCCTCCTTCGTACGAGGCGCGGACGAACAACTGAATCGGATGGCCGGCGTGAGTCACGCGGCAAAAAACTTCACGGCCAAGCAGGGCCAGTATCTGGCGTTTATCCACCTCTACACGCGTCTACATCGCCGACCGCCGGCCGAAGCCGACATGCAGCAATATTTCCGGGTCAGCCCGCCTTCGGTTCACCAGATGGTGCTGACCCTCGAACGAGCCGGATTGATCAGACGCAAGTCCAGGATCGCCCGCAGCATCGAACTGCTCGTTGAGCCAAAATACCTTCCGGAGCTGCTATGAATCCCGTTCAACCTGTCAAAATCACTGTGCAGTGGTACTAGTCGATCGCGTCGGCATCGCCGGCAAATTCCATCGGCGTGTAGAAGCCGCCGTGGAATTGCGCCGCGATCTCGTTCTCTTTCTCGCCTCGCGCCAAAATCTCCGCGGCGAATTTCTCCGAATCGTCCTCCGGGTGGTAACCCAAAAATTTCACGTTGGTGTTGTCCCAGCGGCTGCGCAGATTGTTGGACACGCCGTAGACGACCACGAAATGATAATGCGGGTAATCGATGCAGCGGCGCACGAGCTGCACCATGTCGCGGTGGCTGATCCAGGTGAGCAATTGCCGCGCGTCCTTCGGACGGTCGGGTACGATAAAGGTGCCGATGCGCAGGCAGGCGACGCTGAGGCCGTATTTGTCGGCATAGAGGCGCCCGAGCGCCTCGCCAAAGACTTTCGAAACGCCGTAGCGCGTGTCCGGCCGCGGCGCCACCGTGTCGTCGATGAAGCGCTCGCGGCGGTGAAAGCCTATGGCATGATTGGAGCTGGCGAAGACGATGCGTTTGACGCCGCTGCGGCGCGCGGCTTCGAAAACATTATAGCACCCCTCGATATTGAGCGGCAGCACCTTCTCCCATTCCGCCTCGGTGGACTGACCGGCAAGATGCACGACGCAGTCGATGCCGGCCGTCGCCTTCTCCATCGCCGCGATGTCGCGGATATCCGCCGTGAAGCCTTCCTCCCCGGTCGCCGGCATCGCCGAGCGGGGCTACGTCAAGTAAACGAATGAGCGGATAGGAGCCGCGCAGGCCGGCGCGCAAGGCCTTGCCGATCTGGCCGGCGGCGCCGGTGATGAGAATGCGGTTCATGCGGTGTCTCCGAGAGTGCCGCCGAAGTGCCGAAACGGCGCTCGTAGGCGCGGATATAAGCTGCCGGTGAGGGTTTGAGGTGACGCCGCGTGAGTTCGATCAATTCGTCGCGGCGCGAGGCGCGAAGCGCTTCGACGATTTCGACGTGATCGCGGCGCACCCGGTCAAGCGCCTCGGGGAAGGCGTTGGCGTAAGAGCGAATGCCGTAGACTTTCTGCGCCAAGCGCTCGATGGTCTCGATCAAGCAGGCATTCCCGCACAGGCCGAACATGGTCTGGTGAAACTGCAGATTAGTGTGGAACACGGTGAGCATATCGCCGCAATCGACCGCGGCGCTGTGTTTCTTCTGCAATTCGTCGAGCTTTGCAAGGTCGGAAGCGGCAACAGGAAAGGGCAGAATGCGCGCCGCCATGACTTCCAGCTCCTCGCGCACCGCGTAGATTTCCGTCACTTCTCTGGGCGTCAGGTCGCGCACCATGGCGCCGCGATTGGGAATACGCTCGATCAGCCCCTTCTTCTCCAGTTCGAACAAAGCCAGGCGGACGTCGCCGCGATGCGTGTGGAAGCGATCGCACAGATCCTGCTCGACCAGACGCTCGCGCGGATGGCGGCGGCCCAAGACGATGTCCTCTTCGAGGCTGGCGGCGATGATGTCGGCGAGCGACATTCGCCGCCGCCGCATCTGCCGCGGCGATCTGTTGCGACCCGCGCTTCGACGCGCGGCGCGCGGCTTTTTCGGTTGTCAGCAGTCTGCTGGCATCATCATCGCAATCCTTGGTCGCGGCTGGGAAGCGGTGATAAGGCAAGAAATTGAGCGTTTGCAATCTTGATTATAATATTGTATACAATTCTTGCCGGCCTTCGATTGCAAGGCGAGGCAAACTAACAGGCGGATTTAAACCGCGCGCTGCGCTCGCGGGAATTACGGCCGAAGCGATCATTGTGAGGGAGGTGACAGTGCAAAAGACAAAAGCCGCACTATGCGACGGGCGGCAGCGCCGCCGAGATTTCCTCAACAAAACCGCGGGCGGAGCGCTCGCGGCGGGCGCGCTCGCCGCGTTTCGCCGTTCCGCGCGAGCGCGCGCGCGGCGGAACCGGTCAATATCGGCGGGCTTTACCCGGTCACCGGAAGCTTTGCGCAAATCGGCCAAGGCTGCGTCAATGCCGCCAAGCTCGCGGTGCAGATGGTCAACGATGCCGGCGGCATCAAATCGCTCGGCGGCGCCAAGCTCAACCTGATCATCTCCGACGTGCAGAGCGACACCACCGTCACGCGCACCGAGACCGACCGGTTGATCTGCGGCTACAAGCTCTCGGCGCTGCACGGTTGCTTTGCCAGCGCGCTGACGCTGATCGCGAGCGAAGTGGCCGAACGGGCGAAGGTGCCGCTGCTGACCGGCTCGAGCACGCGACCAGCTCAACCAGGGCCGCCACTACACCTTCACGCCGTTCGCGCGCGCCTCGCAGTTCGCCGCAGGCGCAGCTGCAAATGGCCAAGCTGGTGAGCGACAAGCCGAAGGTGGCGGTGATGTTCGAGAACACCGCGTTCGGCACCTCGACCTCCAACGGGCTGCGCGAACAGGCGCCGGCCGAGGGCGCGGAAATCGTCCTGTTCGAGCCGTACTCGGCCGGTTTGACCGACGCCAGCCCGCTGATCAACAAGGTCAAGGCCTCCGGCGCGAACATGCTGTTCCCGGTGTCCTACCTGAACGACCTCATCCTGATCATCCGCGCGATCAAGCAGGTCGACCTCAAGATCGCCATCAACGGCGGCTCCGGCGGGTTCGTCATTCCCGACTTCTACAAGAACGTCGGCAAACTCGCCGAGGGCCTGCTCGGCGTCGCGCACTGGAACCACGACATCGACGCCAACGCCCAGAAGGTGAACGCCGCCTACCAGAAGCAGTACGGCGAATTCCTCTTCGAGTACGCCGGCGGCCTCGTCGCGCAGACCTTCATGATCGCCGACGCGCTCGAGCGGGCGGCGTCGACCGATCCGCAAAAGGTGCGCGATGCCATCGCCGCGCTCGACGTCTCGCAGGGTTACGCCGCGATGTGCCCCGGCGGGAAGGTGAAGTTCGGTCCCGACGGCAAGAACATCTACGCCCATCCGGTCGGCGTCCAGTGGCAGCACGGCGATCTGGCGACCGTGTTTCCCAAGGAAGACGCGCGCGCGCCGCTGCATGAAAGCCTAGAGCCGTCGCGCGACCGATGCTCGGCGACCGTGGCCCAGGCCGTCGTCAACGGCCTGCTCATCGGCGGAATTTATGCGCTGGTGAGCATCGGCGTGACGCTGATCTTCGGCGTCGTGAAGATCGTCAACTTCGCCCAGGGCGAGTTCGTGATGATCGGCATGTATATCAGCTTCTTCCTCGCGACTCGCTTCGGCATCGATCCGCTGGTGTCGCTTTTCGTCTCGATGCCGGTGCTGTTCGTCGTCGGCGTGCTGCTGCAGCATTTTCTCATCCGCCGGGTTCTGGGGCTCGGCGACATGCCGCAGATCTTCCTCACCTTCGCGCTGTCGCTGCTGCTGATGAACGTCGCGCTGATGCTGTTCACGGCCAATTACCGGACGGTGGAAACCCCGTACACCGAGACGGCGATCCACCTCGGCGCCGATCTATGTCGCCGGTGGCGAAACTCATCGCCTTCGTCGTCGCCATGGCGCTCAGCGGGACGCTCTGGGTCTTCCTGCACGCGACCGACCTCGGCAAGGCGATGCGCGCCGCGGCGCAGAACCGCGACGTGGCGATGCTGATGGGCATCAACCCCGACCGCGTGTTCTGCGTCGCCGTCGGCGTGGCGCTGGCGCTGGCGGGCGCCGCCGGCTCGCTGCTCATGCCGTTCTATCCCGGCCTATCCGATGGTCGGGCAGGTGTTCGTGCTGATGGCGTTCGTCGCCGTCGTGTTGGGCACGCTGGGCAACGTCACCGGCGCGCTGATCGCCAGCCTGATGATGGGCGTCGCCGAATCGCTGGGCATTCAGTTCGTCGGCGCCGATTCCGGCCTGATCGTGGTGTTCCTGATGCTGCTGCTGACGCTGGCGTCTTCGCCCGAGCGGCCTGTTCGGCGGGTGGACGCGGTGATGCGGAAGCGGCGCCGTCCGCGCTGGCTGTGGCTCGGCGCGCTGGCGGTGATCGTGCTCGCGCTTCCTCTGGTGGTGTCGAGCGCCTTCGCGATCGACATCTTCATCCGCGTGTTGCTGTTCGCCTTCATCGGCGTCGCCTGGAACCTGATGGGCGGCTACGCCAAGCAGCTGTCGCTGGGCCATGCCGCCTATTTCGGGCTCGGCGCCTACACCTCGACGATCCTGCTGATCCGCTTCGGCGTCTCGCCCTGGATCGGCATGTTCGCCGGCGGCGTGGTGGCGATGCTGGCGAGCCTGCCGATCGGCGCATTGTGCTTCCGGCTGCGCGGACCCTATTTCGCCATCGCCACGATCGCGACGGCGCAGGTCCTGATGCTGCTGTTTCTGAAATTCCGCGATTTCGCCTGGGGCGCCGAGGGCACGACGATACCCAATCTCGGCAACGCGCCGCTGATGATGCAGTTCGACGCGAAGGCCGCGTACTATTACATCGCGCTCGCCCTGCTGGCGATCGGGCTTGGCGATCACCTATCGGATCGAGCGCTCGTGGATGGGATATTATCTGGTCGCCGTCGGCGAGGACGAGGATGCCGCCGAGGCGATCGGCGTGGATACGCTGCGCATCAAGCGGCACATCTACATGATCAGCGCCTTCCTCACCGCGCTCGCCGGAACATTCTACGTCCAGTACATCTACTTCATCGATCCCAATACGGCGTTCAGCTTCAACATCTCGGTGGAGGCGGCTCTGGTGTCGATCGTCGGCGGCATCGGCACGCTGTGGGGCCCGGTCGTCGGCACCGTGCTGCTGGAAGCGACCTCGGCCTTGCTGCAGAGCTGGCTCGGCAGCAGCCATGGCGGCGTGCAGTTGACGGTCTACGCCCTGATCCTGATCGCCGTGATCCTGTGGCGGCCGAGCGGTCTTGCTCGGCGTGCTGACGCGATGCGTACGCGCGCGTCGTTCGGCGCCCGCCCGGCGCACGCGGGAAGCGCCTGCTCGATGGCTGAGGCGCTCGTCGTTCGCAACCTCAGCAAGCGGTTCGGCGGACTGCGCGCCGTCCAGGACTTGAGCTTTTCGGTCAACGAAGGCGAGACGGTCGCGCTGATCGGGCCGAACGGCGCCGGCAAGACGACGAGCTTCAATCTCATCACCGGCTACCACCGCCCCGACGCCGGCTCGGTGGCCGCTTTCGGCCGCGAACTGGTCGGCTTGCGGCCGCACGCCGTCTGCGCCCATGGCCTGGCGCGCACGTTTCAGGTCGCCAGACCGTTCGGCAAGATGACGGTGCTGGCCAACGTGATGACCGGCGCCTTCCTGCGCGACAGGACGATCGACGGTCGCGCGCGCAAAAGGCCCGCGAAGCGATCGACTTCGTCGGGCTTGCCGGCCAAGGAGCACACTGCGGCGCGCGACCTGACCACCATCGACCAGCGCCGGCTCGAAATGGCGCGCGCGCTGGCGACGCAGCCTCGGCTCCTGCTGCTCGACGAGGTCATGGCCGGGCTGAACCCGGCGGAAATCGACCAGGCCGTCGCGCTCGTCGGCAAGCTTGTCGCAGCGCGGGCTGACCATCGTCATCGTCGAGCACGTGATGCGCGCCATCATGGCGGTGGCGCGCCACATCGTGGTGCTCGATCATGGCCAGAAGATCGCCGAGGGCAATCCCGCAGGACGTCGTCGCCAACACGGAGGTGATCCGCGCCTATCTGGGAACCGGCTATGTGCATGGCGCGCCATCGGGAGAGGCTCGATGCTGAGCGCTCTCGGGGGTGAGCGCCGGTTACGGCTCGGTGCCGGCGGTGAGCGATGTCAGACATCGTGGTCGGCGAGGGCGAGGCGGTCGGCCTGTTGGGCGCCAACGGCGCCGGCAAGAGCACCACGCTGCGCGCGATCTCGGGGCTGGTGCGGCTGACAGCGGGCACGATCACCTTCCTCGGGCACGGACATCGCCGCGCTGCCGCCCTACCAGATCGCCGCACTGGGCATCGCCCATGTCCCGGAGGGACGCCAGGTGTTTCCCGAACTGACGGTGAAGGAGAACCTCGAGATCGGCGCCTACATTCCAGCGCCAAGGCCGATCGCAGCCGCACGCTCGACCTCGTCTTCAGCATCTTCCCTGTGCTGGCCGAACGCCGAAAACAACTCGCCGGCACGATGAGCGGCGGCGAACAGCAGATGCTCGCCGTCGGCCGCGGCCTGATGCTCAAGCCGCGCCTGTTGATGCTCGACGAGCCGTCGCTCGGGCTGGCGCCGGTCGTGACCGATGCGACGTTTGAGAAAATCGAGGAAATCCACGCCATGGGCACGGCGATCCTGCTGGTCGAGCAGAACGCGAGCCGCGCGCTCACGCTGGTGCAGCGCGCCTACGTGCTGGAGAGCGGCCGCGTGATCATGCACGGCACCAGCGCCGAATTGGCCAACAACAAGCAGGTGCAGGCGGCCTATCTCGGCCTGTAGTCGGAGAAAATCGGCGACCCATTCGCCACGCCGCCACGCCGTAAATGCCCTGGCGCAACGATTGACCCCCTGACGCGGAGTGCTATTCTGATTTTGTTGATCGCGTGTCGGCGGTTGTAAGGTCCGCACAATGGGTATCTTCCGCAGAAAAGTTCCTCATCATTTTGTTTCAATTCATCCTGATAACATCGCGAGCAAGGATTGGATCATCATTTTGGAGGCCGGCACGATCATCGGCCCGTCGCCGTCGAAGCTCCGGGTGGCCCGGGCGACGCAAGAGCGGACCGTCGTCAACAAATACAATATTTTTTTCAGGGCGAGGCATTACCTCGTCGTCGAAGGCTATAATCCGCGAATTCATGCGCTCTATTTTTGTCCGCAGCTCTATAGGTACGATTCGGATAGAAGGCTCCTTCCGCTGCAAGGCGAAGAGATCGGCACCCTGATCGCGCAATCGATCGAAAGCGGCGTCAGCGACCGGCGGCCGTGGTATGGACCCGCGGAGCAATTGTCGGGTAAGCCCGTCATCAACAGCCCGGCGCCGACCGATTTCGATACCGTGGTCGTCGAAATGGCCGCCGCGCGCAATTCCGCCGCGGGCTGAGGGCGTTCGTTTAAACGGGTGGCGAGCGCAGGGCTGGTCCGCCGCCGTCACGCCATTATATGTGTTAAATAATATCGATATTGAATAAGTCGAACGTCGTGGTGCAGTTAAGGCGCTGCAGGCGAGCATTCTGGCTTGGCAAGGCATGAAGCGCGATGGCCGCGAAGCATGACATCGTCTTTCTGTTCGACGTCGACAACACGCTGATCGATAACGATCGCGTGCAGGCGCATCTTAGCGAGCATCTGGCTGAAAATTATGGGGCCGCAGCGCGCGACCGCTACTGGGAGATTTTGAAAGGGCTGGTCGATGAACTCGGCTACGTGGATTATTTGGGGGCGCTGGAACGCTATCGGGTCGAGGCGATGCATCGCCCGGAAGTGCTGCGGATGTCGAGCTGGCTGGTCGATTATCCGTTCGCCGAACGCTTGTTTCCCGGCGCGTTCGGCGCGCTCGCCCACGTGCAGCAATGGGGACCGGCTGTCATTCTGTCCGATGGCGACGCCGTGTTCCAGCCGCGCAAAGTGGAGCGCTCCGGGCTGTGGCAAGCCGTCGACGGCCGCGTCCTCATCTACATTCATAAGGAACGCGAGCTATCCTATGTGGAGCGGCTCTATCCGGCAGATCGCTACGTGCTGATCGACGACAAACTGCGCATTCTCGCCGCGGTGAAGACAATCTGGGGCCAGCGGGTGACCACGGTGTTTCCCAAGCAGGGCCATTACGCCCACGACCCGGAAATTCTGGCAGCGTACCCGCCGGCCGACATCGAGCTGGCCAAGATCGGCGATCTCTTGGCCTGCGATCTCGGCGTATTGCTGAGAAAGAATGAGGACGCGCACTCGTGATCCCTGTCATGAATGGAGACGATCTGCGCAAGGGCCTCTTCAGTCGTGTATCAATCGCCCGCACGGAAGGACGATATACGTGGCGTTGACGATGCCGCTTGTTCTGGCGGGACTGATGGGTGCAGCCGGCATCATGCTGGCCGCCGCGGGCGCGCATGCCGCGCCCGGCGCGGGGCTCGACAGCGCCGCCTCTATGCTCCTGTTCCACGCCACCGCCATCATCGGCGCGGCCGCGCTGATCCAAAACGGCATGCTGTGGCGCGGGCCGGCGCTTGTGGTCCTCGCCGCGTGGGTCGTCGGCGCCCTGCTGTTCTCGGGCGACATTGCGCTGCGCGCCTTCGCCGGACATCGCCTGTTTCCGATGGCCGCGCCGTCCGGCGGCATCATTCTCATTCTGGGCTGGCTCGCCTTTGCCGGAGCGGCGATTGGCGCTTTCTTGCGCGGCTGAAGCGCCGTCATCAGGCATTCGCGGAACTGCGGTGGTGCTGGCTCGTTCAAGGCAATTATGATCCCCAGACCAGGGGTAGCCCATGAGAACACGCATTGCATTGCTGGCGGCGGCGCTTGCCGTTGTGATGCCGTCACATCGCGGTCTGGCGCAGCAGCAAACGGTCCTGACCTATCACGGTGACGCCGGCCGGAGCGGCAATTTCGTCGTGCCGGCGCTCACCTTCGACAAGGCGCGGGCGTTGCACCTCGATTCCTCCTTCGATGCGCGCGTTGCCGGCCATCTCTATGCCCAGCCGCTCTACTGGCGCGCGCCCGGCGCGAACACCGCAATGCTGCTGACGGCTTCGGAGAATAATGTCGTCCAGGCCTTCGATGCCGCGACCGGAAAGGAACTGTGGCGGCGGTCGGTTGGGCGGCCGGTGCCGCGCTCGGCATTGCCGTGCGGCAATATCAATCCGCTCGGGATCACAGGAACGCCGGTGATCGATCCGTCCTCGCAAGCGATCTATTTCGACGCGGCGGTCGAAGAGGCGAGCGGGCCACGCCACGAAGTTTTCGCGCTGTCGCTCAAAGACGGCAGCATCTTGCCGGGCTGGCCGGTCGACGTCGCCGGCGCGTTGCAAAAGGCGGGCAAGCATTTCGATCCGCGCACGCAGAATCAGCGCACCGCTCTGACGCTGCTCGACGGCATGGTGTACGCCGGTTTCAGCGGCCATTACGGCGATTGCGGCGACTATCACGGCTGGGTGGTCGGCTTTTCGCTGCACGATCCCGGCAGGATCGTGAGCTTCGAGACGCAAGCGCGCGGCGGCGGCATTTGGGCGCCGGGCGGCTTCAGCGTTGTTGGGCATGACATCGTCTTCGCGACGGGCAACACGTTCGGCGCGCGGACCTGGAGCGACGGCGAAGCGGTGTTTCGCGTTGCCTCCGATCTGCGCCGCAGCGACAACAAACGCGATTACTTCGCGCCGTCCGATTGGAAGGCTCTCGACGACAGCGACGAGGATTTGGGCGGCAGCAATCCCATTCCGCTGGATGTGGCCGGCCCAGGCGGAAGCCAGGCCCTGATGGTCGCGCTCGGCAAAGACGGCAAAGCCTATCTGCTCGACCGCAACAACCTCGGCGGCATCGGCGGCCAGTTGGCCGTGCAAGCGGTCTCCACCGACCCGATCCGCACGTCACCTGCGGCGTACCCGCTCGGCAATGACATGATGGTTGCGTTCGAGGGACCGGGCGCGCAGTGCCCTAACGCGAGCCGCGGCGCAGGGCTGACCGTTCTGAAAATTCACGGCGGGTCGCCGCCGGCGATGGGTACGGCATGGTGTGCGGCGGTCAATGGCCGCGGTTCGGCGATCGTGACCACAACGGACGGGCGCGCCAATCCGATCGTGTGGATGCTTGGCGCCGAAGGCGACGGCCGGTTGCATGCGTTCCGCGGCGACACCGGTGCGCCGATCGTCACCAGCCAGCCGATGAGCGGCCTGCGTCACTTCCAGACCCTGATCGCGACCCAACAGCGTCTCTATGTGGGCGCCGACGGCCACCTCTACGCCTTCGCTTTCTGATTGTCGGAAAGCTTCGCGCCGGCGCGCGCGACACTACGTCATCTGGGGACGCCCGGATGGCTTTCTGTTAGTCTTGAGGCCACACACGCCAAAACGGGATTGGGGAGCACGATGAACAAGTTCAACGCACGACCGGCGCCCTCGCGCCGAAGCATGATCAAAGCCGCGGGTGTGCTTGCCGCCGGCGTCGCCGCGCCGGCGTTGCTGCGCGTGCGTTCGGCCTGTGCCGACGATTATCCGGATCGCCCGGTCAAATTTGTGGTCGCCAACACCCCCGGCGGACCTTCCGACATCGTCGCCCGCATCGTCACGGCGGCGCTGGAAAAATCGACGGGGAAGACATTCGTTGTCGACAATCGTGGCGGCGCCGGCGGCAATATCGGCATGGAATATGCCGCGCATTCGGATCCGGACGGCTACACCATCCTGCTGGCGACCAATGCCTATTCGGTCAATTACGGACTGTATCGGCACTTGCCGTACGATCCGTACAAGGATTTCGTCGCGGTGAGCGAACTGGCGACGTCGCCCAACACTTTCACCGTGAAGTCCGCTTCGCCGGCGAAGACAATGAAAGAATTGGTCGCGCTCGCCGGCGCCAATCCCGACAAATACAATTGCTCGACGCCGCCGATTGGCACGACGGCGCAATTGCAGCTGGAGCTTTTGAAGATCCGCGGAAATCTTCCGAAGCTTGCCGACGTGGTGTTCAAGGGCGGCGGCGACGCCATCACGGCGCTGCTTTCCGGGACGGTGCAGCTCAGTTCCGGATCGCTGCCGCCGGCTTTGCCGCACATCAAGGCCGGCACGCTGCGCTGCCTCGCGGTCAGCGCCACCGAGCGCTGGCCCGATCTGCCGGACGTGCCGACCATGGAGGAGGCGGGCTACAAAGACTTCGCCTTGGCGGTCGACTGCGTGCTGCTGGCCCCGGCCAAGACGCCGCCCGCAAACGTCAAGTGGCTGGAGACCGAAACGCTCAAGGTTTTGAGCACGCCGGAGATGAAGGACAGGCTGTACAAATCGGGTTTCCTGGTGCGGCCGCAGGGCGCCGCCGCTGCCTGGGCGCGGGTGACCAAAGAAATCGTCATGTTCAAGCAAATCATCAATCAAGCCGGCATCAAGCAGATGTAGATGCCGTGCTAACGTTGCTGATTTACCACCGCACTAACAAGCAGACATCGAACGAAAAGATATGGCGAAGCCAAGGACCATACAGGCGTCCGCTGCGGCCGCGGCGGTGGTTTCCTGCCTATTTGCAGCGGCGGTGTCTGCTCACCTGCGGCTGGCCGAGGCGGCGCCGGCGGCGGATTATCCGGCGCGGCCGATCACGCTCGTCGTTCCTTATCCGGCCGGCGGCGGTAACGACGTGATTGGCCGCCTCGTCGCCGCCAAGATGAGTACAAGCCTCGGCCAGCCGATCGTGATCGAGAACAGAGCCGGCGCCGGCAGCACCATCGGCACGCGCGACGTGGCGCGAAGCAAACCCGACGGCTATACGCTCTTGATCGCCACAAGCTCGCTTGCCATCAATCCCTTCTCTAATCCGATCCGGGAGGTCAACCCCCTCTTCAACGCGCCCGCCGAATGTCCGGTTTTGGTAGAAGCGGTCGTGGCTTGGATCGGGCGACGAGGTCGCATTTTGACCCAAGTGAGACGTGGGAGGTGCGCCGCAGCATGTGGTTGCAAATCCCGGTACACAAATCAAAGGTAGTGTCTCAGTTTGAATTTTCGGAATATTGACGCCCGCTCGCCCTTTCCCTTACTCCGGCCTATATTGGGGCGAGAGGTGCTCCATGGATAGGCAAGAATATCTCGGTTTTGTCGCGATTCTCCAACACGCGCGCGGCACGATTGAAATGGTCAGCAATACCCTTGCGTTTGATGCCGGCAACGCAAGTTCGACGCTAAGGACGGTATTGGCTGACCTTGATAAAGCCATCGCGGCCTATCGGGAAAAGGCCGATGCCTAGAGGCCCCAAAGGCGAGAAACGCCCCGCCGACGTGATCGGCAACGCCGTCCATGTCATGCGGATCGCGACGGGGGAGATTGAGGATACCCCGAGCAAGGCCCCGATGCGAGCTAAAGGGGGAAAGGCGCGGGCACGCTCATTGACTGCCGAACAGCGAGCCGAGATCGCGCGAACTGCTGCAAGCGCACGGTGGAAGAAGTCGCGCTAGGCCGCCTTATCATCGTCGAGGCCCTTAGCGATTTTCATTTCCTGAATGTCTTCCTCGAAATTGAACACCCCTTGCAGCGGTTCTTCCGAGGGATGTTCCGCATTGTAGTGGTCAATCTTCATGGCAAGGGCAAAGCAGTCATTGGCGATTGACCGACGTTCGCCTTGGATGCCCTTTTCGACGTGAGCACGCGGTGCAAGGTCAATATCCGCCCACTTGAACAAAGGAAAACCGTCTCCGCCCTTTACCCTTCGCGGGAATGAACGCGCGGTATGTGCGGCCCGCTTTATCGGTCCGCACTTGCTTGCGCAGAACATCTGCCATGTCGCGCGCGAACGTCGTGTCAACGTCGACGGGTCGCGGCGCCCAAAGCCTTTCTTTTCTAGCCCACGCGCCCATGTCGCGGAGGTCCGTAGGATCGTCAGAAATCTCTTCCTGATACCGCTTCCAAATCCGAAGCATGTTTTCGTCGTAAGTGCTCAACTGTCGCTCCTCATGGTCCTGTGGGCACAACGTCACCCCAGCCGTCCATCATCATTGAAGCGGCTAGATGCGAACGCACTTTCACCAGATGCCTACGTAATAGGTCATATCGATTGGCTATTCGCTGTAGCTGGCCAACCGCGATGCCAGGATGAACCTTCACCCTTTTTGCAAACGCAAGAACATCGATTTCGGAGAAGAACGGCTTCTTTCTGAGATAAAACGATTTGACCTGCTCTGCAGGTACGCAAAAATCGGCGGCTTCGAAATTAGCAATCCGCTCCTCCTCGCTTTGCGAAGCGGAGGGCGCGACTTCCATGTTTTGATCCAGGATGGCTCGTTCTTTCCCGTGCCCGTGTAAAACGTGAGCACATTCGTGCCGAAGGACAAACCAAAAATTGTCGATTCGGTCGAAGCGGAATGACAGGCCGATGACGGGCGAGCCCGCGTTTAGCCAAAAACAGACGCCGTCGATCTGACATCCTGGCAGGCCTTCGACCACGACAAAGCGTACGCCAGCATCATCAAGCAAACTCGGAACGTGCCGAACGGCATCTGGCTCATCGCGCATTTCTTTGAGCGCCTCGATTACCTCTCGAAGCTTGCCCGGATCGTAGTGGGCGTTCGGATGCATTTCCGAGGCGATCTGGCGAACGCGAAAGAGCCACGCGAGCTGAGCGGGCGGAACGTCGGAATAATCGGTTTTCTTTGCCGAATGGGCCAAGTGCGGAATGTCATCCAACGAATTCACCCCGAAGAATTGGCACACCTGCTGTTCCAGAGTGCCTGAACGATGCTCCGTATCAATCCAGCCGCGCTTGAGCATTTCCCGAAGGGGATAGCGAGTAAGGATACGCGCTCGGGCGAGAATGGCCGCGTCCGGCTTTTCCGCCTGGCGCACGTCCCATTCAGCCTGTACTAGCGCGAACAACTCAGGCGGCTTTTCCAACGCCGCGCCGAGCGCCTGTGCCATATTGTGGCTGATACTGCGCTTGTCGCTTAAAATCTGATTGATGGAGGCCGTAGTCGCCCCCATCGCAAACGCGAGATCGCTTTGGTTCCATCCTTTCGCTTCCATCGCTGCGCGCACGAGGCTTCCCGGGGTTCTCTGTCGGCTCTCTTCGTCGTTGGCCATAAACACTCGCCCAATTGATGTTTTCCCTTGTAAACCGGTACGATCCAATCGTCAATATCGAGTTAACAGTTTTGTTAAACTGAAAAAAATGCTTGCAATATTGAGAGGGCTTGCTACTGTGGGGCATGAACAAGCTGCCCCTGCAAACCCGCGTTCAAATCCTCGCCATGCTCTGCGAGGGGTCATCCATGCGGTCGATTTCGCGGGTGGCCGACGTTTCGATCAATACGGTGTCCAAGCTGCTGATCGATGCGGCAACGCATGCGCGGCGTTCCATGAGGCCAAAGTCCGGGGAGTGAAAGCCCGGCGTGTACAGGTGGATGAAATCTGGTCGTTTACGGCTGCGAAGCAAAAGAACGTCCCGACCATGAAAAAGCCCGTTGCTGGCGCGGGCGATACCTGGACCTGGACCGCGATTGAGGCTGAAACGAAATTGCTTATCACCACGTGGTCGGCGGCCGCGACAGCGAATACGCTAAAGCATTCATGGATGATGTGCGGGATCGGCTGGCAAATCGCGTGCAACTCACCAGCGACGGCCACAAGGCTTACCTAGAGGCAGTAGAGGGCGCTTTCGGCGCGGACGTTGATTACGCCATGCTGGTGAAGGTCTACGGCGCGTCGTCGGAAAGCGCCAAAGGCCGCTACAGCCCCGCAGAGTGCATCGGCGCGGTCAAGCATCGGGTGGAAGGCAATCCCGATCCCGAGCACGTTTCGACCAGCTACGCCGAACGTCAGAACCTCACCATGCGGATGCAGATGCGCCGCTTTACCCGGCTCACCAATGCGTTCTCGAAGAAATTCGACAATCACATGCACATGGTTGCCGTCTATACGGTCTGGTACAACTACGTGAAGCAGCACAAGAGCCTGAAAGGGCTTTCGCCCGCTATGGCGTCCGGCATCAGCGACACGCTTTGGAGCGTGAAGGACATGGCTGAAATGATTGACGCTACCCTGCCCAAAGCGGGACCGCGCGGGCCTTACAAAACGCAGACGGCCTGATGTATCGCGGTCGCGGTTTTTCCCCTCTCGAAAAATCGGGCATCGTCTTTTCCTTCCTCGCGGCTGCTTTGGCTGGTTATGGGGCATTTCTGCTACTTGAGCGTCTGCCACATTGGGCGCGGTCCCTTTCGGGACTCGCTGCGCTCTATTGCTTTTTCGTGGTTCTAGTCCTGATGTTGAAAGGCGTTGACGCCTACAGGGATGAGCGGATTCAACGGTTGATAAAAGAATGGGAAAGCCGGTTAGATCGGCAGAAAAAATCAAACTGAGACACTACCAGGAGCCTCGCGGCTTTTGCCTTTCGCTTACTGCCAGTCGGGCACGGCATCCACTTGCGCGCGCTGGCCATGACCGGCGCCAAACGATCGGCGCTGTTTCCGCAGCTGGCGACCGTGGCCGAAGCCGGGTTGCCCGGCTACCAAGCCGAGCTGCATTACGGCATCGTGGCGCCGGCGGGGACGCCGCCTGTGATCATCGCCAAACTCAACGCAGCGCTCAACGCCGCGCTCGCCGACGCCGCCGTGCGCGACCGGCTTGCTGTCGATGGCGACGAAACGTTGCCGGGGACACCGCAGGCCTATGCCGCCGATATCGCCAGCGAGCAAGCCAAATGGTCCGCCATCATCAAGAAATCGGGCGTCGCCGCGCAGTGATCCGCCTGTACGACGTTTGCGACTGGAGGACGCACGGCCGCGTCTATCCGGTCGCGGAGAATTTGGGCTAAGCTGTCGAGCCGGAGGGCGTGGGGAAGGGCAGGGGTGTGGGTGCGCAGTATTGGCTGATCCAGACCTTCAATGGCATTTCCTACGGCGCGCTGCTGTTTCTTATCGGCAGCGGCCTGTCGCTCATCTTCGGCGTGATGCGGATCGTCAATTTGTCGCACGGCTCCTATTTTCTCTGGGGCGGCTATATTGCGCTGTCGGTGATCTGGGCGACCGGCTCTTGGGCGTTGTCGCTGCCGCTGGCGGCGCTTGCGGTCGCGGCGATCGGACTCGTCATGGAGCGCGTGTTCCTGCGCCCGCTTGGCTTTGATCCGCTGCGCCAGGTGCTGTTGACCGTAGGCTTTGCGTATCTGTTCCAGCAGGGCGCGCTCGACATCTGGGGCGGCAACAATTTCGAGATCGATCCACCCGAGATGCTGACGCACAGCGTCGTCATCGGCGGCGTCTATTTTCCGCTTTACCGCGCGTTCATGATCGCGACGGCGCTCGTGATCGGCGTTACGATATGGCTGGCGATGGAGAAGACGCGCCTGGGTACCGCAGTGCGCGCGACCGTCGACGACGCGCAAATGGCAAGAGGCGTCGGCATCGACACCAATCGCATCTCCATGCTGATCTTCGCAGTCGGCGCCTTTCTGGCCGCGCTCGGCGGCGTGATCGGCGGCGCCTTTCTCGGCATCTATCCCGGGCTCGATTTTGAAATGTTGCCGCTTGCTTTCGCGGTCGTCATCATCGGCGGCATGGGCAGCCTCGGCGGTGCCGCCATCGGCGCCATGCTGGTCGGGCTCGCCGATAATTTCGGCAAGGCGCTGTTTCCCGAACTCGCCTATTTCACCCTCTATGCGCCGATGGTGCTGATCCTGGCGATCAAGCCGACCGGCCTGTTTGGGCGCGAGTGAAGGGCGGTCCGACGATGAGCCAGAAAGCCAAGGTCCTCGCCGTCGCCGCCGTTCTCGCGGCGCTCGCCTATATCATTCCGCATTCCACCTCGTTCGTGGTGCTTCTGGCCACGCGTGCGCTGGTCTTCGCCATCCTGGCGATGAGCGTGGACATCCTGCTCGGCTTTGCCGGCTTGGCCTCGCTCGGCCAGGCGGCCTATTTCAGCGTCGGCGCCTACCTTACGGCCATCCTTGCCACCAAATACAATTTCGGCCTGGGCTGGGATTTCTGGCTCGTCGTGCTGCTGGCCATGCTGCTGGGAGCGGCAACGGCGGCGTTCTTCGGGCTCTTCGCGGTGCGCGCCACCGGCGTCTATTTCCTGATGATTACGCTGGCACTCGGCCAATGCGTCTGGGGATTGGCCTATCGCTGGAACTCGCTGACCAACGGCGACAACGGCATCAACGTCACCGCCCGGCCGAATTTCGGTCTTGATCTTACCGACGAACGAACGTTCTTCTTTTTGGTTTTCGCGTTTTTTTGTGTCACTTTGCTGGTGCTCTACATTCTGATGCGGTCGCCATTCGGACGCAGCCTCGAAGGCATCCGCGAGCGCGAGCTGCGCATGAAGATTCTCGGCTATAATACCTGGCTGCATAAATACATCGCCTTCGTCATCGCCGGCGCCATCGGCGGTTTGTCGGGCGTGTTGTGGGCGCACACCAATGGCCTGGTCAGCCCGGACACCGTGGTATTGACGACCTCGGTGGACGCGCTGCTGATGGTGGTGCTCGGCGGCGCCGGCACGCTCGTTGGCGGCGCCGTCGGCTCGGCGATCGTGTTCGGACTGCGCGAGTATCTCAGCACGCTGGTGCCGTGGTGGCAGTATGTTCTGGGCGGCGTCTACGTTCTGACGATCCTGTATCTGCCGATGGGCGTGATGGGATTTCCGGCCCGGGTGCGGCAATGGCGTGCGTCGTCGAAATCGGCCGACGGGAACCAACTTGCGCCCGCCAGCTCATGAAAGACAAGAAATCAAACAGAGAGGGAGTGAAAGTCATGAAAAGCAAAATTGCCATACGAGCCGGCTTCATGCTGATGGGAGCCGGTCTCGCCTTGGCAGCGGGACTTGCGCCGGCGGCCGCGCAACAGGAACTGCGCATCGGCTTCATCTCGCCGATGACCGGATTCCTCTCGCAGACCGGCCAAGATATGACGCATGGCTTTCAGCTGTATCTCGACCGAGCACCACGGCATGCTCGGCGGCGCCAAGGTCAAATTCATCGTCGAAGATACGCCAGGGCAAGCCCGACGCAGGCGGTCACCAAGGCAAAGAAGCTCGTGCTGCAGGATCATGTCGACATGTTCATCGGCGGCGTGCTTGCCTCGACCGGCTATGCGTTGGCGCCGGTGAGCACCGAGCAAAAGACGGTCTACATTTCTTCGATCGCGGCGGCCGACGATTTGACCCAGCGCCAGCTCAGCAAATATCCGTATTTCATCCGCACCACCTGGACGAGCTCGCAGGTCAATCATCCGCTCGGTCAGTGGGCCTGCGACCAGGGCTACAAGAAAGTCGTGACCATCGCCGCCGACTATGCCTTCGGCTATGAATTGGTCGGCGGCTTCCAGAAGGCCTTCGAGGATTGCGGCGGCAAGGTCATTCAGAAAATCTGGCCGCCGCTGGGCAACAAGGACTTCGGGCCCTTTATCCCGACGATCAAGAGTGACGCCGACGCCATCTATTCGCTGATGGTCGGGCCGATGTCGCCGCAATTTCCCAAGCAGCTGCGCGAAGCCGGCGTCAAGCTGCCGATCATCGCCGGCGGCACCAGCTATGACGACTACAACGTCGCCTACGATAGCGACGTGGTGATCGGCGACGTTTCGGCGTTGATGTACAGCGCCGCGCTGCAGACGCCGAAGAACGAGGCCTTCGTGAAGGCGTTCCGCGCCAAATACGAGCAGATCCCCGGCTACTATGCCGAAGCGAACTACACCACCGCGCAGATGGTCGACGAAGCCATCGCCAAGAACGGCGGCAAGTTCCCCGGCGCGGAAAAATTCATCCAGACCATGCTGGGCTTGAAGATCGACGCCGCGCGCGGGCCGGTTGCGTTCGACGACATGCGCAACCCGATCGAGAACATCTACATCCGCAAGGTCGAGAAGACGACGCTGTTCGGCGACGCCAAGCCGCAGCTGTGGAACGTCGTGATCAAGACCTATCCGAACGTTAGCCAGTTCTGGACCTACGGCAAGGACGCGTTCCTCAAGCAGCCGGTCTATAGCCGCGACTTCCCGCCCTGCAAGTACTGCGAATAGGACTTCGTCTTCCTGTCCCTCCCCGGCTTGCGACCGCTTGCGGGGGAGGGGTAGGGCGAGGATGGATCGGAATGATGAAGCCGTCCCGGCGCAAGCTTCCAAACTGGGTTGGTGCGTGAACCAAGACCTGAATCAGTCTTCGCAGGGTAACGGCCGCGAGCCGCTGCTCGAATTGAGAGGCCTGTCGAAGACTTTCGGCGGCTTGCAGGCCGTGCGCGGCGTGTCGCTCAAAATCATGCCGGGCGAGCGCAAGGCCATCATCGGTCCGAACGGCGCCGGCAAGACCACGTTGTTCAATCTCATCAGCGGCATTTTCCCGGCTTCATCCGGGCAGGTGCTGTTATGCGGCCGCGATGTCACGGCATGGCCGAGCCACCGCCGCGCCGCGCTCGGCATGGCGCGCACGTTTCAGGTCACCAGCCTTTTTCCGAAACTCACGGTTCTCGACAACGTGCTCCTGGCGATCAAGGGCCGGCGGGCTTAACGAAATTCGTCATGTGGCGCCCGCTGTCGTCTTATCGCGACGTTCACGACAAGGCGCACGAGCTGCTGGAGCGCGCCGCATTCCTCGACCGCAAAGACACCGAAGTGCATTATCTTTCGCACGGCGAGCAGCGCCAGCTCGAAATCGTGCTCGGGCTCGCGGGCGATCCGGACATTCTTCTGCTCGACGAGCCGGCCGCCGGCCTGTCGTCGGGCGAGTCGGCGGAGATGGCGCGGTTCCTGCAAAAGCTCGATCCGAAAATCGCGATCCTGTTGATCGAGCACGACATGGACATCGTCTTCGATGTCGCCAGCGACATCTCGGTGCTGCATTTCGGCGAAGTGCTGGAGAGCGGGCCGGCCGAGCGCATCCGCTCCAGCGCCAAGGTGCAGGAAATCTATCTGGGGACCGGCTGAGCGTCGGCTGATTTTATGGCGATTCTCGAGGTCCAGGATATTCACACCTATTACGGCGACGCCTACGTGCTGCAGGGTCTTTCGCTTAAGCTCGAGCAGGGCCAGATTCTCGGCCTGCTCGGACGAAACGGCGTCGGCAAGACCACTCTGGTCAATTCGATCGTCGGCTTTGTGCCGCCGCGGCGCGGGAAAATCTATTTCAAGGGCGCCGACATTACCGGCTTTTCTTCGTTCGCCATCGTGCGCGGCGGCGTGGGCCTAGTGCCGCAGGGCAGGCGCGTATTCCCGACGCTAGTCCGTCGAAGACAATCTGTTGGTCGCCGAGCGCAGCCGCGAGCGTCACGGCTGGAGCATGCAGCGGGTCTATTCGCTGTTCCCGCGGCTGCGCGAACGGCGCAGCCAGCGCGCCAGGACGCTGTCGGGCGGCGAGCAGCAAATGCTGGCCATCGGCCGCGGCCTGATGACCAATCCCGATTGCCTGATCATGGACGAGCCGTCGGAGGGGCTGGCTCCGATCATCATCCAGGGTCTGTGGGAAGCGATCGCCAAGCTCAAGCAGGAGGGTCTTTCGATTCTGCTGGTCGAGCAGAACGCGGCTTTGGCGCTCAAGCTCGTCGACTTCGTGCACGTCATCAGCAAGGGCCGTGTGGTCTATTCGGCGCCGCCCGGCGAGCTGTGGGCGAACCACGAAATCAAGTCGCGCTATTTGGGGATTTGAACGGCCGGATAAATCGTTCGTGTTTTCGAGCCGGAGCCGCGTGCAATGACGGTCTGCGTGTTATCCGGCAACGCCGAACAAATAGAGCGCGATGCCGACCGCGCAGGAGACAAACAGCGTGGTCGGAGCGCCGATCTTGAAGCGGAAAATGGCGATGGCCGAGCAGATAAACAGTCCCAATGCCCAGAAATCGAAACTTGAGAATATCGGACTGTCGAATCGGACGAAGGCGAACTCAACGTGTCCGACATGGTGAAACAGCGTGCGAATGCCAAACCAGACGGAAAGATTGAGGATCATCCCTACCGCCGCGGCGGTGACCGCCTGTAAAGTGTTGTTCAGAAAAGCGTTTCGCCGCAACCCTTCAATGAAAGGAGCGATCAGCGAAATCCAGAGGAAGCAAGGGCAAAACGTCATCCAGGTGGCCAGCAGTCCGCCGAATGCGCCGGCCACGAGCGGCAACAATGGACCGGGATTGCGGTAGGCGGCGATGAAGCCGAGAAACTGGGTCACGATCATGATCGTCCCCGGCACCATTTCGCCCATCGCGACTCCGGCCTGCATCTCGTGGTTGGAAACCCAATGATGCGCGTCGACGGCCTGTTGGGCGGCATAGGCCACAACCGCATAATCGCCGCCGATCGCCATCATGGCGACTTTCCCAAACAACAGAGAAATCTGCGTATAGATGTTGTGGACGCCGAATATTGCGAGTAGCGCGAGCGGCGGCGAGAGCCATAACACCAGCCAGAAGGTCAGCGAGCGCAGGAATTGTCCAAGGTTTGGTCGTGTGTGATCGGCCAACTCCCACGTCGGGTCGTGAGCGGCGGTCAAGTCCTCCGCCGGCGCCGCCGAGGGACGCGCGAAGCCTGGGACGTTCGCCACAGCGGCGCAAATACCGAGCAGCGCCGCAATGAAGATGATAATCGGAAAAGCGATCTTCAAAAAAGCGGCGAGAAAGGCCGCTGCCGCCAATGCGCCCATCCATTTGCTGTAAATGACGTGGCGGCCGAAGCGCAGAATAGCTTCGATCATGATCGCCAGGATGGCGGGCCGGATCCCGAGGAATATGGCCTGACCGATCGGCGACTCGGCGCCAGTGACATAGCCGAAAGACAGGGCCATCATGCAGATCATGCCCGGCAGGATAAACAGCCCGCCAGCGATAATGCCGCCGATCATGCGATGCACCAACCATCCGATATAGATGGCAAGCTGCTGGGTTTCCGGCCCAGGCAGCGCGATGCAATAACTAAGAGCGTGAAAGAAGCGGTCTTCGGAAATCCAACGCTTTTGTTGGACCAGAAGTCGGTGCATGGTCGCAAGCTGCAAGCCAGCTCCGCCGACGCCGGCGGCTGAAACGCGGACCCAGATCAGAAACGCCTCACGGAGGCTGGCGGGAGCCGGCGCCTCGACGGGCGGCTTATCTACGATCGCGTCCATCCCCTTACGTCACCCACCCGTACCCTGATTGCAAGAGCCCGAAAACGGGCGCTCGACCCGGCATCGCGCTTAGGTACCACCTGTACGGCAGATATGCCTCTTTGGCCGACGCGTTTTAGCGTCGGCGCGTGAGAAAGTCGCAACCTGCAGGCCGCCGACTCACTTCACGTTCGGATAAAGTCCCGAAGCTTTCACCACCGACAAACCCTCGGCGCGGTCGGCCACGAGTTCCTTGGCGAAATCGTCCGCCGAGTCGAACACCGGGGTCAACCCGCGCCCGATCAGGAATTTCTGCTCGAAATCCGGTTTCGTGCCGACGCTCGCGATCATCCTGTTCAGCTTGTCGACGATCGGCTTTGGCGTGCCGGCAGGCGCGAAAATGCCGAAGAAGGTCGCCGCGATGTGCTCCTTGTAGCCGATTTCCTTGAACGTCGGAATGTCGGGAGCGAGCGGCGATCGCGTGTCGCCGTCGATCGCCAGCCCGACGATCTTTCCGGCTTTGATGAACGGGATGAGATTGCCGATGCCGAAGATCGCTATCTGCGTCGTGCCGGTGAGCATGCTGTTGACGGCGTCGCCGCCGCCCTTGAATGGCACGCGCACGATGTCGACGCCGTTTTTCTTGTCGAATTCCTGCATGAAGGCGACCTTCGACAGCGAAGGCGCCATATAATTGAGCGTATTGGGCTTGGCCTTGGCCAGAGCTGCCAGTTCGGCGAACGATTTGACTCCAAGCGATGTGTTAACCGCAAACACTTGCGCCAGGTAATAGGCCTTGGTGATCGGCGTCAGGCTCTTTGCCGGATCGAAGTCGGCATTGGGCTGGATGATCGGGTTGATGATGATCGTATCGCCAGGAAGGATGCAGATTGTGTAGCCGTCGGGGGCGCCCGCCGCGCAAGCCTGCGCCCCGATCGTGCCTGCCGCGCCCACGCGGTCCTCGACCACGATCGTGCCAAGATTTGCCGCGCCGAAGCCCTGGGCGATCGCGCGCATGACGATATCGCTCAAGCCGCCGGGGCCTTGCGAGACGATCGCCTTAATTGGCCGCGACGGATAGTTCTGCGCGGCAGCCACGGCCGGAAGCGCCGGGGCCAGCAACGCCACCAGAGCGACAGCGCGAGTCCAGCGGTACATGACGTCCCCCCTCGTGGGCATTTGTTATTTGATCAGGTAACAATGCCGCAACCGCCAAACGGCGGCAAGCATGCGGGGAAGGAGCGAAGTGCCGCAGTACACCATGAAGGTCGAGAGGGGCATTACCGTGCCGATGCGCGACGGCGTGCGCATCTCGCTTTGCGTCTACCGGCCGGACGCCGCCGGCCACTTTCCGGCTTTGTTCGCCGCCTCGCCCTACCAATACGAGATGGACGATGTGCCGGCCTATCCGCTGTTCCTGTGGCGCGAGACCGGGCCGATCGAATGGTACGTGAGCCAGGGCTACGCCTATGTGCATGCCGACGTGCGCGGCTCCGGCCGTTCCGAGGGCGAGTTCGAGTTCATGGGGCTCAACGAGCAGCAGGATTACGTCGAATTGATCGCCTGGATCGTCCGGCAGTCCTGGTGCAACGGCCGTGTCGGCGGCATCGGCCAGTCCTATTACGCCATGGCGCAATGGCTGATGGCGACCTACAACCCGCCGGGCCTCGCCTGCATCGCGCCTTACGACGGGCTTGTCGATCAGTATCGCGGCTCGAATTATCACGGCGGCATTTACTGCTCGTATCGCTCGGTCTGGTACACGTCGCTGCGCGCCGACAACCAGCACCGGCTCGCCGGCCGCCACGGCCGCCCGCCGATGAAATTCGATCTGGTCGGCGAAATCATCAATCATCCGCTCGACGACGAATTCTGGCGCGTGCGCTCGCCCTATTGGCGGCTCGACCAGATCAAGCTGCCCGGTGCTGTCGATCGGCCATTGGGGCAAGATGGGCCTGCACCTGCGCGGCAATATCCTCGGCTACGAGGAGGTGAAAGCGCCGAAGAAACTCGTGGTCACCGGCGCGCGCAACACGTTCGAAGCGCACCGCATGTTCGACCAGATCGAATTCCACGAGAAGGAATTGCTGCCGTTCTACGACCTGCATCTCAAAGGCGCCAATAACGGCTTCATGGACGCCGAGCCGGTGAAGATTTTTCGTGCGCGGCGCCAATGTCTGGCGCGCGGAAGAGGAATGGCCGCCGCGGCGCGCGACGCCCGTTGCGTATTATCTGCGCAAAGGACCGTCGGGGAGCGTCACTTCGCTCAATGACGGCGCGCCTGTCGACCGAGCCGCCCGCGGCGGACGAAGACGGCGACGAGCTACACCTATCCGGACTGGGAATGGGTCAACGGCGTCGCCGTGATCGGCCCCGACGGACGCGTCGATCCGGCGCGGCGCGTGCTCACTTTCACCAGCGCGCCGCTTGAGGCCGATCTCGAAGTGATCGGACCGATCGTGCTCAAGCTTTATGCCTCATCGACCGCCATCGACACCCAGTTCATCGTCAAGCTGACCGACCAGCACCCGCAAGATGCCGCCGGCGCGAGGCAAAGGCGAGCAGCCGGCCTATCACGCCGGTGTCGAAGGGCTGGCTCAAGGCTTCGCATCGCGAAAAAGATGCCGCGCGCTCGACAGCCGCAGCGGCCGTTCTACACGCACACTAAATCCGCAGCCGCTCACGCCCGGCGAAATTTACGAGTTCGACATCGAAGTGCTGCCGATCGCCTACGTGTTCAAGAAGGGCCACCGCATCCGGCTGGAACTCGCCAATGGCGATTCACCCGCGACCGACGGCGTGTTCTCGCATCCCTATCATCCGTCGCTGATGGGCACCGACACGATCCATCACGACGGCGCGCACGCCTCGCGCCTTATCCTGCCGGTGATGCCGAAATAAACGTTTCCCGGGCGCAGCGCAGCATGAAGCGTAGCGCAATGGTGCGCTGCGACCCGTGATCGTCAAGCGCGGATCGGAACGACCCGCGTCAGCGCGCTACGCGCTCGCGCTGCACCGCATCCGGGAAACGCAGCTTACGCCCGCGCGTAGTGGCCGCGGTTGAAGAAGCGGTCCTTCTGGTCGTCGTTGGCGGTCTCGCGGTTCGATTTGATGGCGCCGACTTTGGCGAGCGCGGCCTTCACCGCGGGACGCTCGTCGATCGACTTGAACCAGCGGGCGAGATTGGGATTGTCCTCCCATTTCACGCCCTGGATGTCGTGATTGCGCGTCCACGGGAAGGTGGCGATGTCGGCGATGGTGTATTCGTCGCCGGCGAGATAGGGCGACTTGGCCAGCCGCTTCTCCAGCACTTCGTAGAGCCGCTTCACTTCTGTCTGATAGCGCACCATCGAATAGGAATTGTCCTTGTCCTTCGGCGCGAACAGCTTGAAATGGGTGAACTGGCCGAACATCGGCCCGACGCCCGAGGTCTGAAAAAACAGCCATTGCAGCACGTCGTATTTCTTCGCCATGTCCGTCGGCAGGAACTTTCCGGTTTTTTCGGCCAGATACATCAGGATCGCGCCGGACTCGATGACCGTATAGGGCTTGCCGCCCGGGCCCTCGCTGTCGACGATCGCCGGAATTTTTGAGTTCGGATTGATCTTGATGAAGTCGGGATTGTACTGGTCGCCTTTCCACACGTCGACGAAATGCTCTTTGTAGGACAGCTTGGTTTCTTCCAGCATAATGTAGATTTTCTGCACGTTCGGGCTGGTCAACGCATAAAGATCGATCATGGCAATGTCCTCGTTTCTTCGCCTATTTGGGGGAGCGTGAAAGTATCGGGCTGGAATGGGTCCGGCAAGGCGGTCGGCGAACACCGCGATTTGGCCGGCGCGACCCTTGTGTGAGATCACCGATGCCGCTTAGGCTCGGCGATCAAGACACGAACAAGACCAAGCGAGCACACCCATGGCCTCGCGACCGGAAGAAAATCGCCCGAACAGCTGCGCAGCTACCGCTGGCTCGGCAGAACGATCTGCGCTCGTTCGGCCATCGCTCGCGGCTGCGCCAGTTCGGCTACGACCGCGACGATTGGGTCGGCAAGCCGGTGATCGGCATCATCAACACCTGGAGCGACATCAACGCCTGCCACGGCCATTTGCGCGCGCGGGCGGAAGACGTCAAACGCGGCGTCTATCAGGCCGGCGGCTTTCCCGTCGAGCTGCCGGCGATGTCGCTCGCCGAACCGTTCGTCAAGCCGTCGACCATGCTCTACCGCAACTTCCTCGCCATGGAGTGCGAGGAGTTGCTGCGCAGCCATCCGATCGACGGCGCGGTGCTGATGGGCGGCTGCGACAAGACCACGCCCGGCCTGCTCATGGGCGCGATCAGCATGGGCGTGCCGGCGATCTACGTGCCGGCCGGGCCGATGCTGCGCGGCAACTGGCGCGGCCACACGCTCGGCTCCGGCTCCGACGCCTGGAAATACTGGGACGAGAAGCGCGCCGGCCGCATCGGCGACGAGGAGTGGAACGAGATCGAGGGCGGCATTTCGCGCTCGTTCGGCACCTGCATGGTGATGGGCACGGCCGCGACCATGATGGCGATCGCCGAGGCGCTCGGCATGGCGCTGCCGGGCGCGTCCTCGATCCCGGCGCCCGACGCCAATCATCCGCGCATGTGCGCCGCCGCCGGCCGCCGCGCCGTCGAGATGGTGTGGGAGGATTTGACGCCGGATAAGATTTTGACGCCGGCCGCCTTCGACAACGCCATCCGCGTGCACATGGCGCTCGGCGGCTCGACCAACGCCATCATCCACGTCATCGCGCTCGCCCGCCGCGCCGGCATCGCGCTCGACATGGCGCGCTTCGACGCCATTTCGCGCCAAGTGCCGGTGATCGCCAACATCACGCCGTCCGGAAAATATCTGATGGAGGATTTCTTCTATGCCGGCGGCTTGCGCGGGCTGATGGGGCAGATGCGGGACTTGCTCGATCTGTCCTGCATCACGGTCACCGGCCGCACGCTCGGCGAAAACATCGCCGGCGCCAAGGTGCATCTGCCCGATGTCATTCATTCGCTGTCGGCGCCGCTCTATCCCGAGGGCGCGACCGCCGTGCTGACCGGCAATCTCGCGCCGCGCGGCTGCGTGATGAAGCCGGCCGCTGCGGAAAAGCGCTTCCTGCATCATCGCGGCAAGGCGATCGCGTTCGAGAACTACGATCACATGGCGCGCGAGGTCGACCGCGACGATCTCGAGGTCACGCCCGACCACGTGCTGGTGCTCAAGAACGGCGGTCCGAAAGGCGGACCCGGCATGCCGGAATGGGGCCAGTTGCCGATCCCGAAGAAACTTCTCAAAGCCGGCGTCAAGCGACATGCTGCGCATCTCCGACGCGCGCATGAGCGGAACGAGCTACGGCGCCTGCATCCTGCACGTGGCGCCGGAAAGTTTTGTCGGCGGTCCGCTCGCTTTCGTGCAAACCGGCGACGAGATCGAGGTCGATGTCGCGGCGCGAAAGATTCATCTGCACGTCGGCGAGGAGGAGCTGGCGCGCCGGCGCGCCGCCTGGACGGCGCCGCCGCCGAAATATCCGCGCGGCTACGGCGCGATGTTCTCAGAACACATCGGCCAGGCCGACGAGGGCTGCGACTTCGATTTCCTCGGCGGCACGGAGCCCATTGCGGAGCCGGAGATTCATTGATCGCTATTCCGGGGCGCGCCGAAGGGCGCGAACCCGGAATGACGGCTACTCCGCCGCTTGCTGAACCCGCACGCGGTGGCTGCCCGGCACTGTGCGGAAGGCGATGTTGAGGCGATTGGCGCCGTTGATGGCGATGATCGCCAGTGTCAGGTTGGCGAGCTCTTCTTCGGAAAATTGCGCGCGCGCCTGCTCGTAGACACCGTCCGGCGCGTGGCCCTCGGTGATGCGCGTGAGCGCCTCGGTCCAGGCCAGCGCCGCGCGTTCGCGCTCGCTGTAGAACGGCGACTCCTCCCACGCATTGAGCAGATAAAGCCGCTGTTCGCTTTCGCCGGCGGCGCGCAGCTCCTTGGTGTGCATGTCGATGCAGTGGGCGCAGCCGTTGATCTGCGAGGCGCGCAGCTTGACGAGTTCAAGGAGCGAATGTTCGAGGCCGCAGCGGTGGACGAAAGCGTGCAGCTCGCCCATGGCTTTGCCGCCCTGCGGCGATGCTTTGCGAAAATCCATGCGGGCCTTCATGGTCATCGGTCGTCTCCTTCATTCCCTCGCGAACAGTTTCTGGGCCTCGATGCGCGTCATCGACGCTTTGAGTATGTCGAACTCGCCTTTTTGCTGCAATTCCTCAGCGACACGCTGGATCAGCGACATGACGACCATGCTTGCCCCCGAGGCGATGCTGACGCGCGCGACGCCCGCGGCCTGCAGCGCCTTGAGCCCCGGCAGGCCGGCGCGGCCAACGACGTTGACCGGCGCCTTGATGGCCGCGGTAAACCTTTTGATCATGTCCATATCGGCAACGGCAAATACGAAGATGCAGTCAGCGCCCGCCGAAAGATACGCTTCCGCCCGCCGCACCGTTTCGGCAAAGCGCGTGGCCTCGTCGCCCACGTGCTTCAGGTAGAGATCGATCCGCGCATTGATGACGATGGGGACGCAAGCGGCGTTGGCCGCGGCGCGCGCCGCGCGGATGCGCGCAGCGGCATCCTCGATGGTCCGCACCGGCTGCTGCGGGTGGGGCGTGCCGTCCTCAAGGTTGATACCGACCGCGCCGGCGCCGATGATGTCGGTGACGTTGCGCGCGACCTGTTCGGGCGTCTCGCCATAGCCGGCTTCAATATCGGCAGTGACCGGCACGCGCACGGCTTTGACAATTCGCTGCGTCGCCGCGACGACGTCCTCCCAAGGCGCCTTCTCGCCGTCGGGATAACCGAGCGCCCAAGCAAGCCCGCCGCTGGTCGTCGCAGCCGCCGGAAATCCCGCCGCTTCGAAGATTCGCGCGCTCATCGGGTCCCAGGAGTTTGGCAGCAGCAGAATCGGCGGGGCGCGGTGAAGCTTGCGGAAGTCTTCCGCCAAGCGCCGTTGGTCGGTGGTACTCACAGGTTCTCGTTCCCGGTCGTTCGACGTTCCGACCTTTGTCGTTCGCGGCCGCCGCCGGGTGTGATTATATGCGTGCGCCGGGACGGCACAATGCACGCCCTGAATGCGCCGGGGAGGCGCAAGGCGCCAATGATGTACGTTCGCCCAAGGATACTCGCGCGCATGGCGATGCTCGCCATGCTCCTGTTCGCCGGCGTCATGCCTGCATCCGCCGCGGATCCGCAATTCAAAGTCGATCCGTTCTGGCCGAAGCCGTTGCCGAACAATTGGATCATCGGGCAGGTCGGTGGCCTCTACGATCGACAAGCAGGACCATATCTGGGTGCTGCAACGGCCGCGCTCGCTCACGCCCGACGAGAAGGCCGGCGCTCTTTCAACCCGCCGCGCGCGAGCTGCTGCGTTCCGGCGCCCTCCGTTCTCGTCTTTGATCCGACGGCAATATCATCAAATCCTGGGGCGGCCCGGGGCAAAATCTGGGCTACGACTGGCCGGCGCAGGAGCACGGGATCTTCGTCGACCACAAGGGCTTCGTGTGGCTCGCCGGCAACGGCAAGGACGACGGCATGATCCTGAAGTTCACCGAGGACGGAAAATTCGTCGCGCAGAATACGGCCGCTCCGGGCCGCTGACCAGCAGCACCGACCGTCGCAGTTCGGCATGGTCGCGGACTTCGCCGACGACGCCGATGCCAACGAACTGTTCATCGCCGACGGCTACGGCAATCACCGGGTGATCGTGATCGACGAGGATACGGGCGCCTTCAAGCGCATGTGGGGCGCCTACGGCAAGCCGCCGACCGACGACAACTTGCCGCCCTACGACCCGAATTCGCCGCAATTCGGCAATCCGGTGCATTGCATCGCACATTGCCAACGACGGGCTCGTCTATGTCTGCGATCGCACCAACAATCGCATTCAAGTGTTTCACAAGGACGGCAGCTATCGTCAGGCAATTCGTAATCGACCCGCAGACCAGGCCATCCGGCTCGACATGGGGCATTGCATTCTCGCCGCTCGACAAGCAGCAGGACTATATGGTCTTGACCGACGGCACCAACAATGTCGTCGAGGTGGCCCGCCGCAGGGACGGAACCGTCGTCGGAACGTTCGGCCGCGCGGGCCGCAATGCCGGCGAATTCATTGGGGTTCACTTCGGCAAGTTCGACACCAAGGGAAATCTTATACCGGCGAAGTTTTTACCGGCAAGCGCCTGCAGAAATGGGTGCCGGTGAATTAGCAGGCCGCGTACTCATAAATTCGCCATGTCGGCTATTCCCGTTAGCGACCGAACAGCGGACATTCTAAAATCGATGCGACGCGGGGCGCACGATCCCGCCGAATGTCTAAGATTAACGACCATTTTTCTCCCGGGAATCGCAGCTATTTGGGTGAACTGCCTTAATTCCGTAGCGCGCCAGATAGGCGGCTACATCGACCTCAATTGCCGTTGCCCCGACTATATCAGCCTCGGCAGCCTCACAATCTCCGGACCCCATTTCCGCCAGACCCCGGCCGTATATTGAGGTTGGAAACTCGGGATTAATTTTGAGCGCCGCATTGAAGCTTTCAATGGCGTCATCGAAGCGCGCCAGCTTCAGGTACGCAAATCCGCGATTATCGAGCGCAAGAATATTTCGCGGATTAATCCGCAGCGCTGCGTCGCAGTCCGACACCGCCTGCTGTAGCTGTTTGGCGACGACAACCTTTGTCCAGCAGCGGTTGCTATAGGCCAACGCATAATTGGGGTTGCGCGCGATGGCCTGATCATAATCCGCGATTGCCCTGTCGTAATCAGCGGCGTCGCCGTCCAAACTTGCTCTTCCGAAGTACGCATTGCCGCGATCGTAGTAGGTTATGGCATTCGCAGGATCCAACTTGATCACTTGACTATAACCCTGGATGGCCTGATCGAATATGTCCCGCGCCAAATCCGGCGCCAGGCTAAGTAAGCGAGGGTCTTTGCCCAAATTGAGCACGAGCTCATTTGCGATCTGTTTAGTCGTATCAAGCGCCAGCTTCGCGGCCGCCGCCTCGGCTTGCGCGGCAGCCATCGCCTTCTCAGCGCTCCAGCGCTGCCAATAGGCGAGACCGGCAAGCCCGAGCGCCAGCACTAGACCAGCTGTCAAGGCGACGGCCAGGAAATTATGCTGCCGCAGCCTCCAACGCCGACTTTCCGCGATAAAGGTCTGAGTTTCCGCAGTCGGCAGCGGCGCCGTCCTCGGGCGCGCAGTGATCCAATGCTCGGCTTCCTCAAACATAGGCGAGCGCAGCAACAAGCCTCGCGGCCTGCCGTCGTCCACCCACTTATGGGCTTGCTCGCCGAATTCAGTGTGCTTTCTGACCCACTCGATATCCGTTTGCAGGGCAGCCGCTAGACGATCCATGCTTTGTTCGAATTCGCCCGTGTCGATGCAGAACTCGAAGTTAAGCCGCTCAAGCTGGCCTGGAATAAACTTGCAATCGACCGGCCGGTATTCGATCGGCGCAAATCGTTTGTTGCGCGAAGCAGCAAACTCAATTTCCTTCTTGCAAATGTCGGACGACACATAATCCGGACTGAGGACAAAGACGACCGTGTCGGCCTGCACGATGAGGCTTTTGATGCGTTGCCACCAGTCTTCGAAGATATAAATATCGCTTCGGTCAATCAGCGGATGGAAATTTCTGGCTTTAAGCGCTTCCTCAACCCGGCCCACGAATGCTGTGTCCTTGCGCGAATAGGAGATGAAAATCTTTGTCCTGGACTCGGCATCTACCGGGCTGCCACTGTTGGCCATCGCAGAAGTGCCCTCCTTTGTCATCGAAACACTACCAAGCTGGGACCAGATCGTAAACGCAGCAGTAAAGTCCGCCATGGGCACGGCCGTGGTGGATGCCTTGGCCGATCCGACGGTGCAAAATAAACGTGCTGATCTCGGTCAGGAATTTCCGCCTCTCGACCAGCAAACGCCAGAGACGCTCGCATTCCAAGAAGCTGAGATCGAGAAATGGTGGCCGATATAAAGGCCGACGGCATCAAGGCGGAGTAAGACCGATCTCCTTGGCAGCCGACATTCCATAAACGTCGTTAGACGAATGTCGGCCGCATAGGCGGCCACCAGCAGGGCCAATAAGTCTTTCGCAATACGGTAATTGGAGGGCGCAAAGCGCCGGTTTGGGTCGATGCTGTTGAAAAAGGGCTCGTGATTTTCGGCGAACAGTGATTCCCTCTGCTGAGGGATTCGGCGGCGGAGGTTTGCCATGATGGGTCGACAGACCGGCGATCAGAGCCAGTTATTTTACCTGTTCAATCTCGAAAGGCGCATTCCGGCGAGTCATCTTTTGCGCCTGATCAATCCGATCGTGACCCAGATACTGATTGAGCTTCGCGCGAAGCTGACGCCATTCTATAGCGAGATTGGTCGGCCTTCGATTGATCCGGAGCTGATGATCCGGATGCTGATCGTCGGCTATTGCTACGGCATCCGCTCCGAGAGACGATTGTGCGAGGAGCTTGAGCTTCACCTTGCGTACCGGTGGTTTTGCCGGCTCGATCTCGACGACAAGGTGCCTGATCACTCGACATTCTCGGTCAATCGCCATGGTCGCTTCCGTGACAGCGACATCCTCCGTCAGGTCTTTGAGGCTGTGGTGCGAGCCTGCATGGCTAACGGCTTGGTCAAGGGCGAGGGATTTGCCGTCGATGCCAGCGTGATGGAGGCCAATGCCAGCCGCTATCACGGCAAGGCGCCGGACGAGATCGACTGGTCGGTGCCAGAACTGCAGACACGAGCGGCCGCCGAGTTTCTTGCCGGGCTCGACGACGAAGATCCGGACGCCAACCGCAAGCCACCAAAGTTGATCTCGCCAAGCGATCCCTGCTCGGCCTGGACCGCAAAGGCCAACAAGCGCGTGCAGTTCGGCTATGGACTCAATTATCTCATCGACATTGCGAATGCGATCATCGTCGACGTCGAGCCAACGCCGGCGCGCACCTATGACGAGGTTGAGTCAACTAAGATCATGCTTGATCGCACCGAGCGGCGCTTTGGCCTGAAGCCAAAGCGGCTTGCGGCCGATACAGCTTATGGGATTAGTCGCTTCCTGGACTGGCTGGTTACCCGCCGGATTGTGCCGCACATCCCGGTCCGTGATGCCAGCGAGCGTGACGACGGTACATTCTCGCGTAGTGACTTTCATTGGGATCGGCGGCGGGGCGTTTACATCTGCCCTAACAATAAGGTGCTGCACACCAGCGGCACTGCGCACGAGGGCTATAAACTTCGCTATCGCGCTTCCAAGTTGGATTGCGAAGTCTGTGCGCTGAAAATGCAATGCTGTCCCAAAGGGCCATCGCGCGAAGTCCCCCGTGATATTCATGAATACGCCCGCGATGTGACACGTCGGCTGATGCGCACAAAGGCATTCCTCAAGTCGCGCGACCAGCGCAAACGCGTCGAGATGCGCTTCGCTCACTTGAAGGTTCACCACCACTTCGAACGCATGCGGCTGCGAGGGCTTTCCGGTGCACGCGACGAGTTCGTTCTCGCCGCCACTGTGCAGAACCTCAAGACCTTGGCGCTCCGAACCCTCGGTCCGCCACCCGCTCAGCGGCGCACATCATCTGCTTGAGATCCGCTCCAGCAGTGTGTCGACCTCCTCGCCAATCAAGGGCTCAAAACCAACCACAGGCCAGGCCAGCCACATCAAAACCACCCAACGGCATACCGCTGACCAAAGATCATCCCACTTTTTCAACGCTATCGGCCCATCGCGTCGGTTTTGGGAAGTCCGCAGTGAGTCCGTTCTTCTCCCAATTCCCGACATGACGACCAGAACCGGCCATTCATAAGCCGGTTCCCTTCTGCACGCGGGGAAGCGTAATTTATCCAGCCGGCAAAACCTCCGCGCGGCATTCGCCGAAGCCGATGCGGGCACAGCCATCTTTCGCGCAATAGCCGCGAAAAATAATTTCGTCGCCGTCTTCGATGAAGCCGCGTTGCTCGCCGCCCGGCAGCGCGAGCGGTTCGCGGCCGCGCGCGGTGAGTTCGAGGAGGCTGCCCCAGCTCGCTTTCTCCGGTCCGGAAACGGTGCCGGAGCCGATCAGATCTCCGACGCAGAGGTTGCAGCCGTTGCTGGTGTGGTGCGCGATCATCTGCGCCACCGTCCAATACATCAGCGCAAACGAGGTCTGCGTGATGCGCAGCGGCGCAGTCCCCGCGCGGCGCATCGCCTCGGTCGACATATGGGCTTCGAGCGTGATGCCGAGGCCGCCGTTCGCGCGATCCTTGGCATCGTCGAGATGCGGAAGCGGGGCGGGATCGCCTTGCGGCCGTGCGAAGGCCGCGGTGTGGAATGGCGCCAGCGCCTCCACCGTCACGACCCAAGGCGAGACGGTAGTCGCAAAATTCTTTCCTAAAAACGGACCGAGCGGCTGGTACTCCCACGCCTGCACGTCGCGCGCCGACCAGTCGTTGAGCAGGCAAAACCCGAAAACGTGCTCCGCTGCCTTGCCGACGGGCACGGGTTCGCCGAGCTTGCTCGACGTGCCGATATACGTGCCCAGCTCAAGTTCGAAATCCAGATTACGCGAGGGCCCGTAGTTCGGTGTCTCCTCATTGGGCGCTTTGCGCTGGCCGCGCGGCCGCTTGAACGGCGTTCCGCTTACGACGATCGACGAGGTGCGGCTGTGATAGGCCACCGGCACATATTTGTAGTTCGGCATCAGCGGATTGTCCGGCCGAAACATCCGCCCCGCATTGGTGGCGTGGAAGATCGAGGCGAAGAAATCGGTAAAATCGCCGATCGCCACCGGCAGCGCGATTTCCGCCCGTGCCATCGGGGTGAGGTGCTGGCGAGTGCCTTTGTCTTCGCGATCGGCGCTTAGCGCGCGCGAGAGCGCCAATCGCAAGGCCGACCAAGCCTGCGGCCCGAGCGCCATGAGACCGTTGAGGCGCGGCGCGGCGCAGGCGCGCGCCGCCTCGGCGGCAAGTCCGCCGAGCGACGAACCCGCGGCAGCGACGTCGACGATCTGGTCGCCGATCGCCACGCCGACGCGCGGCGGCATGCCGATAGCCGGGCAAAACACGCCGAACGGCAGATTTTGGATGGGGAAATCGCAGCCCGGCGCATTGGCGCTTTCGACAAAGCTGCGCCGCGCCGGATCGTGCGTTTCGTTCAGGGGTAATGCCATATGCGAATGCCAGCCCGCTTCTACTCGAAATCCGTTATGGATATACAGGCATCGTCACATTGGGCAATCGTGTTGTGAGCGTCATCGGCGAACTTGCATCGTTTGTAACCGGCGCGAAAGTCTCGGCCTTACCGGCGGCGGAGCGCGAGCGGCTCCGGCTGCATTTCACCGATACGGTGGTCGCTGCGCTCGCCGGGATGCGGATTCCCGAAGGCAAGGCGCTGCAGGGCTTTGGCGAGCAGGCTTCGCTTGCCGATCGGATAGGACGGCGCGCGGCAGCGGCGCGGCTCACCGAGATCGACGACATCCATCTGCCGTCGTGCACCACGCCAAGCGCCGGAATCGTTCCGGTGGCCCTCGCGCTCTCGGCTTCGTCGCACATATTCGACCCGGACGAGATTGCGAGCGCGATCTGGGTCGGTACCGAGATCATGACTCGGATCGGTGTGGCGGCCGGCGGGCCGCAAATCCTTTATCGCGGTATCTGGCCGACCTATTTGGCCGCGCCGGTCGCGGCGGCCGCGACGGCGGCGCGTGTTTTTGGGCTCAACGAGGCGCACGCCGGCCACGCGTTGTCGCTTGCCTTCATGCTGGCGGCCGGCGGCGTCGGCCGCATCCACGACGCGCCGTCCGGCCGCTGGTTTCTCTATGCCAACGCGGTGGCCGGGGGCGTTGCGGCTGCTGCTGCGGCGCGCGCTGATTATTGCGGCGATCCGCAGCTGTTGGACAGAAATTGGCTCGCCGATACGCACGGTATCGCGCTCGATCGCGCTCGTTTGACAGCCGGGCTCGGCGCGGGCTCGGTCTTTTCGGCGTTGAGCATCAAACCGTTTTGCTCGGCCAAACAGTCGATCGCCGCCGTTGAGGCGTTTCGCGCGATCATGGACGAAGAGAAAATCGGCGCCGGACCGATCGTGAAAGTCCGGGTGCGCGTGCCCCCCGCTTATGCCGGCATGATCTCAACGCGCGCCGAAGCGGGCGCGCGACAATCGACCATGGTGAGCGTGGCGCACCAGATCGCGCTCGCTGCGCTTAAACCGCAGCTGCTCTACGACGTCGACCGCAGCACGCGGACGATGGATGCGGACGTGATGCAATTTTCCGCGAAGGTCGAGGTCGTGCCGGAAGCCGCTTTGGAGCCGTTCTATCCGCTTTACTGGCCCGCCGACGTGGAGATCGAGGCGGGCGGCAGAACGTTTCGGCGTCGCGTCGTCGCGGCCGCGGGCGATCCAGACCATCCGCTCAGCGGCGCCGACATCGATAACAAGGCGCACCGCGTGCTCGATTCGCTGCTCGGCGCCGCACGCGTTGACGAATGGCTGTCCATGTGCCACGGCGCCTTTGATGGAAGCGCCGAATGGCAAAAGCTCGCGACCGCGTTCGCGGAGATCTGACGACGGAGGACGGATGACAGAAGACGGACAAACAGAATAAGAAGCTTCGTCATGTCGAATGCAATCTCCGCCGATCTTCCCAATCCGCCGTCTGACGTCCGTCCGCTGTCCTCTGTGATCGGCGTCGACATCGGCGGCACCTTCACCGATCTGGTTGGCTATCGGGATGGCGCCATCGTCACCTCGAAAACCTCGACCGTGCCCGCCGATCCGACCGAAGGCATCGCGGAGGCGCTGAAGCTCGCCGAATGCGATCTTGCCGCCGTGGACGAGTTGATCCACGGCTCGACCATCGCCATCAACACGGTCCTTGAGCACAAGGGGGCCAAGACCGCGCTGGTCACCACGGCGGGGATGCGCGACGTTTATGCGATAGGCCGCGGCAACCGGCCTGATGCGTTCAATCTGTTTTTTCAGCGTCCGCGTCCGCTGGTGCCGCGCGACCTCACGTTCGAGCTTGGCGAGCGCATGAATGCGGCAGGCAATGTGCTGCAACCGCTCGACCCGACGGAGGTCGTCGCGCTTGCGCAGACACTTGGTCGCCTGGGCGTCGAAGCGGTGGCGGTGTGCTTCCTGCATGCTTATGGCAATCCAGCGCACGAGATTCTCGCAGGCGAGGCGTTGCGACGTGCGCTGCCGCAGGTGTTCGTCACGCTGAGCCACGAAATCCTGCGCGAGTTTCGCGAATACGAGCGAACCTCGACGACCGTGCTCAACGCCTTCGTCGGCCCGCGCGTGAGCCGCTATCTGAGCCGCTTCGAAGATTTCGCGCAAAGCTCACGCTTTGCCGGACAGATCGCCATCATGTGCTCGAACGGCGGCACGATGTCGGTCGGCGAGGCGCGTCGCGCGCCGGTCGCGATGATGGAATCGGGGCCGGTCGCCGGCATGATCGGTGCGGGACGCATCGCGCAAATCCGCGGCATCGAGCGCGCGATCGGCTTCGATATGGGCGGCACCACCGCCAAGACTTCGCTGATCACGAACGGCGTGCCGCCGATCGAGGAGGGCTATGTAATCGGCGACGCGTTTTCCGGGCAGCCGATGCAATTGCCGGTCGTCGACATCGTCGAAGTCGGCGCCGGCGGCGGCTCGATCGCCTGGTGCGATGAACGCGGTGGGCTGCATGTCGGGCCGCAAAGCGCCGGGGCCGATCCCGGTCCGGCCTGCTATGGCCGCGGCGGCGCCCAACCGACCGTCACCGACTCCGATCTTTTGCTCGGACGCCTCAACGATGCGCGTTTTCTCGGCGGCCATATGCGGCTCGACCGTGCGCGGGCGCACGCCGCCATCGGCGAGATCGGACGGAGACTCGGTCTCGACGTCATGCGTGCAGCGCTCGGCATCGCCACCATCGTCGACAGCGCCATGTCGCTGGCGGTACGCGCCGTCTCGGTCAAACGCGGCATCGATCCGCGTGACACCGCGTATGATCGCCTTCGGCGGCGCCGGCCCGCTGCATGCCGTCGCAATCGCCCGGGAAATCTCGATCCCGAAAGTCATCATCCCCAAACTGCCGGGCGCGTTCTCGGCGCTGGGCATGCTGATGGCGGAGTGGCGTCAGGATTTCGTGCGCACGCTGATCGGCGAACTGGGAAAGATCGACGGCGCCGCCGCAGCGACGGCGTTCGCCGAGCTTCGCAAGGCCGGCGAAGCGGCGCTGGAGCGCGATGGCCTCAGCGGCGGGGAATTCAACTTCGCCGCCGATCTGCGCTACCGCGGGCAGGAGCACACGATTCCCATCGCCGTCGCCGGGGCGCAGGAACTGACCGGCGCGACCGAGGGTGCGCGTGCGCGCTTCGATGCACAGCACGATCTGCGCTACGGCCACGCCGCGCCCGATCAATCGATCGAGGTGGTCAACCTGCGCCTCGTCGTGACCGTGCCGCGCATGCAGGACACGATCAGCCGCTGGCTGACGGAGCCCTGGCAGCCGGACGGCGTCGGCGACGAGCAGCAGCGCCCCGTCATATTCGACGATGCCGCGCGGCCGTTGGAGACGCGTATCCTGTGGCGGCCGCACCTTGCCGCCGGGACCGAAATCTCCGGCCCCGCCTTGATCGAGGAAGCCAATTCAACGACGCTGATTGCCCCCGGCGATCAGGCGATTATCGACCCGTGTGGCAACATCGTCATCGATCTTCGGGAAGGCCAATGAAAACGATGAAAATCGATCCGATCACTGTCGAGGTCGTGCGCAATGCGGTCAACGCCTATGCGGACGAGATGGCGACTGCTTTGTGCAAGTCCGCTTACAACATGATGATCTACGAAGTGCGCGACTTCTGCTGCGGGCTCATCGACGGCGAGGGCCGCATGATCTCGCAGAATCAGGGCGGCCTGCCGATCTTCCTGGCCGACCTCGGCATCGCGGTGAAGGACGGCATCGCGCGCTACGGGCTAGAGGGTTTTGCGCCGGGCGACGTTGTGATCATGAACCACGGCGAAATCTGCGGCCAGCATCTCAACAATATCGTGATCTACGCGCCGTGCTTCCACGACGGCAAAGTCGTGGCATTTGCCGCGAGCCGCGCGCATTGGGTCGATATCGGCGGCTCGCGCGTCGGCTTCGGTTCGGTGGAGACCACGGGAAATTTATCAGGAAGGGATCCAGTTTCGCTCGCTGAAAATCTACCAGGCGGGCAAGCGCAACGAGACGCTGTGGCAGATTATTCGCGACAACGTGCGCTTTCCCGATTCCGCACTCGGCGATCTGCGCGCGCAGATCGCATGCTGCCAGCTCGGCATCCGCCGCTTCGGCGAATTGTTGCGCCGCTACGGCCGCGAGACGGTAGAGACTTGTATTGGCGCGGTGTGGGACGCAACCGAACGCGACGCCCGCGCCTTCATCGCCAAAATCCCTGACGGCACCTACGAGGCCGAGAGTTTTCTCGACAATGACGGCCGCTCGCTCGATGTGCCGCTGCGTGTCAAAGTCCAGGTGACGGTCGACGGCGAGCGCATGGTCGTCGATTTTTCGCAGATCAACGAGCAGACGGCCGGGCCGATCAATTCCGGCTATTCGGGCGGGCTCGCTGCCGCGCGCGTCGCCTTCAAGTGTCTTACCCAACCGAACGCGCCGGTCAACGAGGGCTGCTTCCGGCCGCTGGAAATCGTGCTGCCGGAAGGAAAAATTCTCAATGCCAAGCCTCCGGCCGCGCTCGGGCTCTGGAGCATCGCGCTGCCCACCGTCATCGACACCATTCTCAAGGCGCTTGCTCCGGTGCTACCGGAAAAAATTCCGGCCGCGCACAAGGGCGACATGGGCGGCTGCTCGATCGGCGGCTTTCGGTCCGACGGCCGCCGGTTCTTGCTGATGAATATTTTCGGCGGCGGCTGGGGCGGCCGCCCGCAGGAAGACGGCGAATCGGCGTCCGTCTCGATCTGCCAGGGCGACGTGCGCAGCGCGCCGATCGAACTGCAGGAGATTCAATACCCGTTCCTGATCGAGCGTTTCGCCCTGCGCACAGATTCGGGCGGCGCCGGTTTTCACCGCGGCGGCCTTGGTGTCGAAATGAGTTATCGCGCGCTGCAGCCCTGCGTCGCCAATGTGAACTGCGAACGCACCAAGGATCCGCCCTGGGGCCTCAACGGCGGCAAGCCCGGCGCTGTCAACGAAGCGACGCTTGTTCGCCGCGATGGCAGCGAGAGCAAGCTCAAGAAGGCGACCGGGGTGCGCATGGAGGCGGGCGACCGCATGACCTTCCTCACTGCCGGCGGCGGCGGCTGGGGCGATCCACGCGCACGGCCACGACAAGCCGTCACCGATGATGTCCGTGCCGGCTATGTCTCGCCCGATGCGGCGCGGCGCGACTATGGCTTCGCCGATGCGCAAGAGGAAGCGGCGCAGTAGGGGCAAACAAAAATGGAAAAGACCCGACAAACACTCGCGGAGGAACGGCGGCAGCGGCTCGCGCGGCGATGCGCGAGGCCGGCATCGGCCACTTGGTGCTCTACGGCAATGCCTGGCAGGGCGATTACCTGCGCTACGGCGCCGATTTCGGCATTCTCGAAGGCCACGGCATCGCGCTCGTCGCCGCCGATGGCGCCGCCGAGCTGTATCTCGACAGCGCCACCGAGGCCGAGCGCGCCGAGATCGAAGTGCCGCCGCGTGCACGTCATTTCGCGCCGGACATCGCGCGCGCGGTCGGCGCGCGGCTCGATCGCGTCGCCAACGAGCGGCTCGCCGCGGCGCCGCGGCGATTTCTGCCGCGCTGGCTTGCCGATCCGGCGCGCAGCTTCGCGCTTGAGCGACGGCACCGCGCTGGTCGACCGGCTGCTGATGCACAAGAGCGAAGGCGAGATCGCGGCGGTGCGCCGCGCCGCGCAGATCGCCGACGAGGCCTATGCCGAGTTCCTCAAGGCGGTCCGGCCGGGCCGCCGCCAGTACGAGATCGTCGCCGATATCGAAGCGCATCTGCGCGCGCCGCGGCTGTCCCGGACAATTTCATGATCATCGGCTCCGGCGGCAAGGACGTGTTCGGCATGACGCCGCCGTCCGAGCGCCGCATCGCCGCCGGCGATCTCGTCACCACCGAACTGACGCCCGCCGTCGAAGGCTACTTCGCCCAGATTTGCCGCACGCTGGTGGTCGGCAAGGCGAGCGAAGCGCAGCGGCGCGCATTCGCCGTCTTCGTCGAGGCGCTGGAGGCCGGCATCGCCGCGGTGCGGCCCGGCGTGCGCGCCGCCGACGTGGCGCAAAGCCGAGAACGACGTGTTCCGCAAACACGGCCTCGGCGAATACACCACCAGCCAATGGACGCGCGTGCGCGGCCACGGCATGGGCCTGTTCGCCGATTCCAAGCCGCATATCCTCGAAGACGTGGACACCGTGCTGGAGCCGGGCATGACGCTGATCGTGCATCCCAACACCTATCATCCCGACGCCGGCTACATCGTGCTCGGCGACGCCGTGCGTCGTGACCGAGACCGGCGCCGAGGTGTTGTGCAAGACGCCGCGCCAATTGTTCGAAGTCGCGCGCGTAGAGGACATAAGAGACAAACAGATGCGCCGCGGCCTGATCGCCCGCTCTCCGGTCGAATTGCCCGATGCGGTGCTCGACGCGCGGCTTGATCGCGTGCGCGCGGCGATGCGGCAGGCGCAGCTCGACGCGCTCGTCGTCTACACCAACAATACGCGGCCGGCCGGCGTGTCGTGGCTCGCCGGCTTCGTGCCGTACTGGTCGGAAGCGCTGCTGGTGGTGCCGCGCGACGGCGCGCCCTATCTGGTCGCGGCGCTGAGCTTTCGCGTCAAAACCTGGATCGAGCGCGTCAGCCGCCTCGGCGACGTTCTGCACAAGCCGCGCGTCGGGCTGAAAGCCGCGCAGCAGATTGCCGTCCGCGCAGAAAGACGCCGCGGTCGGCGTCGTCGATTTCGACGGCCTGCCCGCCGGCATCGCCGACGATTTGCGCGAAGGCGGTCCGGATCTTGACGCTGACCGACGCCGAGCGCGCTGTTTGCCAAGCTGCGCGCCAAGGCCGATCCGGCGGAGATCGCGCTCGCGATCAAAGCCGCCGCGATCGCGCATCGCGCGCTTGGCGCAGGCGCAGGGCGAAACGCTCAACGCGATGATCGCCGCGCGTCGAGCGCCAAGCGCGGCTGCTCGGCGCCGAAGAAATCTACATCGCGGCAGCGCCCGATCTGGCGCGCGATGCGCGGTTCATGCGTATCGAGGGCGAGATGGCATCTGGGCAAGACTTTCGCACTGCGCGCGACTGTCGCCTACAAGGGCGCGTGGGTGCGCCTCGTGCGCACCTTTGTGCGAAACGCGCTCGCGCGGGAGGCCGCGGCGCGACTTCGCGCAAGCGGTCGCGCAATTGCCGTCGCGATCGCGGCTTTGCCTCCGGCTTCGCGTCCTGGCTGGTCGAGGGCTGCCGCATGGCGCAGCCGCTCGAGCCGCTGATGGGATCGCGGCTTGAGACGAGCAAATCCGCCGCCGCCGGGCGCGCTCGTTTCGGTGCAGGCGGTCGCTCACCGTTGACGGCACGCACTGTGCCGGTCGGCGCGCCGGCGCTGCTCGGCGCGCGAGGGCGAAGCTGCAAGCCTGCTTGTCGACCCGCTTTACGATTAAGTACAGCAGCCGCGAAGCAGCCGACCGGCGCTGCCGCAACCCGAGGACCGATCGTGGCCGAACAAGCTGAACAGACCTTATCGAGGAACTGGCGCTCGCCAACCGCATTCTCGGCAACGAGGGCGTGCTCGACGCCTTCGGCCATGTCAGCGTGCGCCATCCGCGCGATCCGGGCCGTTATCTGCTGCCGCGCTCGCGCTCGCCGGCGTTGATCGAGCCCGGCGATATTCTTGGAATTCACGCTCGATTCCGAGCCGGTGAAGCCGCCGAAGGTGCATCTCTACGCCGAGCGCGTCATTCATGGCTGCATCTATCAGGCGCGCCCCGACGTGATGGCGGTGTGTCATCATCATGCGCCGGCGATCATGCCGTTCGCCATCGCCGGCAAGCCGATCGTGCCGGTTTTTCATCTCGGCGCGGCGATGGGCGAGGAAACGCCGTTCTGGGACCAGCACGACGAGTTCGGCGACACCAACCTGCTGGTCGTGAAGCAGGAGGAGGGCCATTCGCTGGCGCGGGCGCTGGGCCAGCATTCGGCGGTGATGATGAACCGCCATGGCGCCACCGTGGTCGGCAGCGGATTCAAGGAGCTGGTGTCGCGCTCGATCTTCATGTGCCAGAACGCCGAGTATCAGCTGCGCGCGCTGCTGCTCGGCACGCCGGCGCCCTTACATCCGGCGAGGTCAAGCTCGCCGGCGCCATCAGCCGGATGCCCAACGTGGTGTCGCGGACCTGGGAATACTGGAGAGCGCGGGTCAACCCTGCATCGCCGCCACGCCGCGGCCGCACGAGGTCCGTGCGCACCGCGCCGCCGGTTGCCCGTCAAGGCAAAAGACGCCGATGACGCCCGATCCGTCGGGATGCAGACGATGTCGCGCCGAAGAAGGCTCGCAGCGCCCACCGAGCCGTGCTTCGGCTGAGGTTCGTGCGCGCAACGACTTACGCGGTGTGCCGATAACGATCAATGCCGGTCGCGGGCCGCTGCGCTGATCGCACTCAAGATCGCCGTGCGCCCCTGCGGCAGCGCGCCGCGCACCGCCTGCTGCCTGCCGATCTGGCCCATTTCGCGCTGGCGGCGAACCGTCGCCATCGTCATCAGCGGCTCGACGCCGAGCTCGCGCAGCGTGTCGGCGCTTTCCTCCATTTCGGCGGCGCGGCGCTCGCCGTGGCTCGCCATGCGTTCGAGATTGTAGGGCACGATCTTCGCCCAATCGAGGCCGGGATAATTATTCTTCATCGAGGCCGCGACCTCGTCGACCACGCCGGCGCGCGACGCGGCGAGAAAACATTCGAGCGTCAGCGCTTCGATGCCCTTGATCATGACGCTGCGCACCATCTTGATGGCGGCGGCCGCCCCGATTTCGGCGCCGGCGATGTTCGCGCGCATGCCGAGCGCGCCGAGCATGGGGGCGATCGCTTCGGCATGCGGCCCGGCGAGCAGCATCGGCGTTCTGATGGCGCGCCGGATGGATCGGCGCCAGCACCGCGACGTCGACATAGCGCGCGGCTTCGCCGAGGAGCTTTGCCGTCTCCTGCTTGCGGCCGGGCGAGACCGAGTTGATGTCGAGAAAGAACGGCTGTGCCGGCAAGATGCGGCCTCGACCGATTGCGCCGCCTCGACGCTCGACGCGGCGGTGACCGCCGAGATGATCATGTCGGCGCCGCGCACCGCTTCGGCCGCCGAGCCGGCGCAGCGCACGCCGCTCGCTGCGGCGGCTTGCCGGAGCTTTTCGCCCTCGCGCGCGGGAAACAGAATGTCCCAGGCCGTCATCGCCTCCACGCCGGCCTCGCGCAAGCCGGCGGCGATGGCCTGACCGGCTTCGCCGAAGCCGATGAAGCAATCGTGGGCTTGCCATTTGGGCATTGCCGAGATTCCCTGATCGCTTTGCTGCGCGCGGAATGATGGCAGTTTCAGGCGCCGTTTGCAACGGTGCCTATGGCAGCCGATAGGATGCTGCGCAAGCAAGCAAAAGTCGCGGGGAGGGCTCAATCGTGCCGCGCATCGTCGACCAGAACACCAGCCGCCGCCGCTTCATTCAGTTTCTCGCCGCCAGCCCGCTGTTCGCCGGCACCAGCGTTGCGGCGCTGGCCCAGGAGCGCACTTCCCGGTACGGCCGCCGGATCCCTATGTGTGGGCGCCGCGCGACTACAATCATCTGATTACCGATCCAAAAGAAGCGCTCGACGTATTCGATTTCGAGCCGGTGATGCACAAGAACGTGCCGCCGGCGCATTTCGGCTACATGGCCTCCGGCGTCGACGACGATGTCACCTTGCGCGCCAATCGCGAGGGTTTTCTGAAATTCCAGCTCCGGCCGCGCCGGCTCGTCGACGTCAGCAAGGTCGACATGAGCACGGAAATTCTCGGCCAGAAATACGAGTCGCCGATCATCATCGACCCGACCGGCGGACACAAAGGCTATCACCCCGACGGCGAGGAGGGCGTCGCGCGCGCCGCCAAGATCGGCGATCACCTGATGATCCTGTCGACCCAGGCGACCACCTCGGTCGCCGACGTGATCGCCGCGCGCGGCCGGCCGATCTGGTCGCAGCTTTACGCGACCAACAAATTCGAAGTCGCCAAGCACCACGTCTTGAGCATGGAGCGGCAGGGCTCGATCGCGATGGCCGTCACGGTCGATCGCAACGGCGGCCGCAATCAGGAAACCGCGCTGCGCATGCGCCGACTGGACACGCGCCAATGCTCGGCGCTGCCACGACAATTCGAGCCTCGCGGCCGTCGATGCGACAAGATCCGATGTACGATGGCGCCGATCTCTCCGGGCTCACAAGCATCCAGTCGTCGGCCATGACCTGGGACTACATCAAGCGGCTGCGCGATCTGACCAAGATGAAAATGGTGATCAAGGGCATCCTGGCCTGGGAAGATGCCAAGATCGCCGCCGAGACCGGCATCGACGCCATCATCGTCTCCAATCACGGCGGGCGCGCCGACGAATCCGGCCGCTCGACCATCGAGAGCCTTGCCGGAGATCATTGCGGTCGTCCGGCAACATGCCGGTGCTGATCGATTCCGGCTTCCGCCGCGGCACCGACATCGTCAAGGCGCTGTGCATGGGCGCCAAGGGCGTCGCCGTCGGCCGGCCCTATTTGTGGGGGCTCGGCGCTTTCGGCCAGCCGGGCGTCGAGCGCGTGCTGCAAATCCTGCGCACCGAGCTCAAGGTCGCCATGCAGCAGGTCGGCGCGCCGTCGCTGAAGGACCTCAAGCCATCCATGGTGCTGCACGTCTGATCGGACGAAATGGCTGCACCCAACATGAAACAAACATCCTGCCGCGACCGGCTTGAACTGGCGCTGTTGCGTATTGCCGAGCCGGACGGGCAGAGGGCGCACGCGCCTGCCTCACCGTCTATCACGACGCGGCGCGCGCGGCGGCCGACGCGGCCGATGCGCGGGCCCGGCTGGGCGTCTCGCTCGGGCCGCTCGACGGCGTCATCGTCAGTATCAAGGATCTGTTCGATGTCGCCGGCGAGCCGACCCGCGCCGGCTCGAAAATCCTCGCCGAGGAGGCGGCGCCGGCGGCCGCCGACGCCGCCATCGTGCGCCGGCTGCGCGCCGGCGGCGCGGTGATCGTCGCCAAGACCAACATGACCGAGTTCGCCTTCTCCGGCATCGGCGCCAATCCGCATTTCGGCACGCCCGGCAATCCGCGCGACCGCGCGCGCGTGCCCGGCGGCTCGTCGGCCGGCGCGCCGGTCGCGGTCGCCGACGGCATGTGCGAGATTTCGATCGGCACCGATACCGGCGGCTCGGTGCGGATTCCGGCGGCTTTATGCGGCCTGGTCGGCTTCAAGCCGAGCCGGCAGCGGGTGCCGACCGACGGCGCCTTTCCGCTGAGCTACACGCTCGATTCGATCGGGCCGATCGCCGCGAGCGTCGCCGATTGCGCCAAGGCCGACGCGGTGATGGCCGGCGAGGAGTTTTCCTTCGTGCCGCTCGAAGCTGCCGCGCTCGCCGGGCTGCGCTTCGGCATCGCCGAAGGGTTGCCGCTCGATCGGCTCGACGACACCGTCGGCGTCGGCGTTCGCCGCGGCGGTCAAACGGCTCGACGGCGCCGGCGTGCGCATCAGCCGCGAAACACTGCCGCTGTTCGACGACATGAACGCGGTCAACGCCAAGGGCGGCATCTCGCCGCCGGAGGCCTGCGCCATCCATCGCGACCGGCATGCGCCGCCGCGCCGCCGACATCGATCCCAACGTGCGGGCGCGCATCGAGCGCGGCTGCGCGGTATCGGCCGCCGATTACGTCGAGATGATGCGCGAGCGCGCGCGGCTCGTGCGCGCCATGGATGCGCGGCTTGCCGCGCTCGACGTGCTGCTCATGCCGACGACCTCGATCGTCGCGCCGACCATCGCCGAAGTGGCGGACCCGAAAGTCTTCGCCGCCCGCAATGCCGCGCTGCTGCGCAACACCGCCATCATCAATTTCTTCGATCTCTGCGCCATCTCGCTGCCGCTTCCGAGCGCCGGCGCTGCCGGTCGGGCTGATGCTGGTCGCGCGCAACGGCCACGACCATCGGCTTCTGCGCATCGCCGCGCGCCATGGCGCAGCTTTTTGCGCGCTAATCGCCGCTTGCCCTAAACGCCGCACTTCCCTAGCATTTCGCCAAACCATGGGAGGATAACGCCATGACCCGCAGCCGCATCAGCCCAATCGCCGCCATGTGCTCGCCGGCGCCGCCGCCACCGCCGCAGCGCTCGCCGCGCCGGCGCATCGTGCGCGCCCAGAGCGGGCCCCTGAAAGTCGGCGTGCTGCTGCCGCGCTCGGGTTTCGAGGCCGGCATCGGCCAGGATTGCCAGCGCGGCGTCGATATCGCGCCGCCGATCCTCAAATCGCTCGGCCTGCCGGAACTGACCATCATGAACGGCGACACCGAGTCGAACGTCGACACCGCGCGCGAGCACGCCGAAAAGCTGATCAGCGACGGCGCGCAGCTTCTGGTCGGCGCCTTCGATTCCGGCCAGACCACCGCGATCGCCCAGGTCGCCGAGCAGAAGGGCATTCCGCTCGTCATCAACATCGCCGGCGCGCCCGACATCACCGAGCAGGGCTACAAGTTCGTATTTCAGAAACTTCCCGACCGCGATCACGATCACCGCCGACGCCTTCGCCAACCAGAAAGAAGTCTTCGCGCTCGCCGGCGTGGCGCCGAAGACCGCGGTGTTCATGCGCGTCAACGACACTTACGGCACCGCCATGTCGAAAGGCGTCGCCGCGCTGATGCCGAAATTCAACATGCCGTACAAGATCCTCGACGAGATTTCCTACGATCCGGCGGCGCGCGACCTTTCGGTCGAAGTCGCCAAGGCCAAGGCCACCAACGCCGAAGTCCTGCTCGTCGTCGGCCGGCTCAACGACGCGATGCTGATGACGCGCGAACTGATCAAGCAGCGCTGGACCCCGCAGGCGATCCTGAGCATGGGGCCGGGCTGGTACGAGGACCAGTACTTCAAGACGCTGGGCAAGATGTCCGACGGGCCGATCAGCTTCGTTCCCTGGTTCGATCCGAACAAGAAACTCGCGCAGACGCTCGAAGCGGCCTTCGCCAAGGCCTATCCGGGCAGCAATCATGAACACCAACCAGGTGTTCACCTTCGAGGCGCTGCTGGTCGCCGCCGACGCCTACAAGCGCGCCGGTTCGACCGATCCGAAGGCGCTCGCCGACGCGATCCGCAAGACCAACATCACCGATAATGTCAGCGTCGGACCGGGCATTCCGTTCAACGCCAAGGGCCAGAACGACAAGGTCAAGGACAGCGCCATCCAGAACCGCGGCGGCAAGCCGGTCACGATCGCGCCGAAGGAGGCCGCCAACGCCAAGCCGGAATGGCCGATGAAGTCGTATCAGAGCCGCGGGTGACCCGCTCGACGGCGGTCGCTATCATGCCGCGGTAGCCGGATCTGTCATGGGGCCCCGTACGGGGGAAAGCTGGGACTCGGCGGTGCCGTTTGACGTTTATCTGAATGTCGCCGTCGCCGGTGTTCTGACCGGTCTGGTCTACGGCCTGATGGCGCTTGGGCTGTCGGTTATTTTCGGCGTGGTGCGCGTCGTCAATTTCGCCCATGGCGAGATGATGTCGATCGCGATGTATATCGCGGTCGTGCTGTTCTCGGCGTTTCATCTCGATCCGCTGATCATGCTCGTGCCGATCGCGGCGGTGATGTTCGTCTTCGGCTACGCGCTGCAGGCGGGCCTGATCAATCCTTTCATCACCCGGCCGGAGCACAGCCAGTTTCTGCTGGTGGTGGCGCTGGCGATCATCATCGTCAACACGCTGTTGATCGTTTTCGGGCCGGACGCCCGCACGGTGCAGACGTCCTATGCCTACGACAGTTTTCAGCTCGGCCCGATGCTGGTCGACGCCTCCAAGGCCTATGCCGGAGTCGCCGCGATCGCGTTTGCGGCGGCTTTGTTCGCGTTCTTCCGCTTCAGCCTGCTCGGCAAGGCGATCCGCGCCTGCGCCGATAATTACACCGGCGCGCTGGTGGTCGGGCTCAACGTCAATCGGCTCTATGCGCTCACCTTCGCGCTCGGCGCGGCTTGCGTCGGCGCGGCGGGCTCGATGATGACGCTGATCGTCGACGTGACGCCGAATCATCGGGCCGGCCTATACGCTGCTCGCCTTCGTCATCGTCATCACCGGCGGGCTCGGCTCGATGGCCGGCGCGCTCCTCGGCGGCATCCTGATCGGGCTGACCGAGGCGATGGCGGGACTTCTGTTCACGCCGTCGGCCAAGAGCATGTTCGCCTTCGGCATTCTCGTGCTGGTGCTGCTGTTCCGGCCGCAGGGCATCCTCGGCAAGAGGCCGTCATGACGGCTGCCGCGATGATCGCACGCCTCGCCGACGGCGTGCTCGCGCCGGACGTTCATTCTGCTCGGTGCTCTGCTTGCGGCGTTGCTGGCCGCGCCGTGGTTCGTCAACGACTATCTGCTCACGGTGCTGATCGTCATTCTCTATTCGGCCTATACCGGGCAGGCCTGGAACATCATGATGGGCTTTGCCGGGCAGCTCTCGCTCGGGCATGCCATCTATGCCGGATTGGGCGCCTACGTCGCGGCGGTCCTGTTCACCAAATTCGGCATCGGTCCATGGTTCGGTTTTCTCGCCGCCATGCCGGTGGCCGCCGCCTGCGGGGCGATCATCGGATTTCTCGCCTTCCGCTTCGGCGTCGCCGGCGTCTATTTCGCCATCCTGACCATCGCGTTTGCCGAGTTTGCCCGCATCGGCTTCGATCATCTGGCCTTCGTCAACGCCTCGGCCGGCCTGTTCCTGCCGGTCGCGCAATATGCGCACAACGATCTCTGGCGGCTGCGCGGCGATCCGACGATGTTCTATTACGTGATCCTCGCCGCCACCGTGCTGGCGTTCGTCCTCTGCCGGCTGCTGCTGCGCAGCCGCATGGGCTATTTCTGGCTCGCCATCCGCGAGGACGAGCAGGCGGCGCGCGCCGCCGGCATCGACACGTTCCGCTACAAAATGTACGCGGTGATGATCTCCGCCGCGGTCACGTCGTTTGCCGGCGTGTTCTATGCGTTCTTCTACAACAACCTTTTTCCCGAGCAGGTTTTCAATATCGGCCGCTCGATCGAAATGATTCTCGGCCCCGTCATCGGCGGCGTCGGCACTTTGTTCGGGCCGATCCTCGGCGCCTTCGTGCTCACCGGGCTTGCGGAAACGCTCAATTCGGCCATGAGCGCCGTCGGCCTCGATCTGCCGGGAGCCAAGGAGGTCTTTTACGGCATCTGCCTCTCCTGGTCGTCATCGTGGCGCTGCCGGAAGGCGTGTGGCCGCCGCTGGCGCGCCGGCTCGGCATCGATGAAGAGCAAGCGATGACCGCGCTGCTCTCGATCGGCCGGGTCAGCAAACGCTTCCGCGGCCTCGCTCGCCGTCGACGCCGTAAGCTTCGACGTGCCGGAGGGCGCGATCTTCGCCGTGATCGGCCCGAACGGCGCCGGCAAGACCACGCTGTTCAATCTGATCGCCGGCGCGATGGCGCCGGACGACGGACGCGATCATTTTCGACCGCGAACCGATCCAGGGCCTGCCTGCCGATGCCGTGTGCCGGCGCGGCATCGCGCGCACGTTCCAGCTGGTGCGGCCGTTTCCGGCGCTTGAGCGTGGAGGATAACGTCATCGTCGGCGCGCTGCTGCGCCGGACCACGACGTCGGCGCGGCGCGCGAGCGCGCGCACGCGCTGCTGCGGCGCTTCGACCTGTTCGACCGCCGCCACCAGCCCGCGTCGTCGCTGACGCTGCCGGACCGCAAGCGGCTCGAAGTCGTGCGCGCGCTCGCCACCGAGCCGAAACTGCTGCTGCTCGACGAAGTCGTCGCCGGATTGCGGCCGACCGAGGTCGACCGCATGGTCGCGATTTTGCGCGAGCTCAACCGCGAGAGCGGCCTCACGATCCTGCTGATCGAGCACGTCATGCGCGCGGTGATGGCGCTTGCCTCGCGCGTGCTGGTGCTCGATCACGGCACGGCGATCGCCGAGGGCACGCCGGAAGCCGTCGTGCGCGATCCGGCGGTGGTGCAATCCTATCTGGGCGCTGAGGTCGGTGTGATGCTGCGCGTCGAAAATCTCGATGTGTTCTACGGCGACGCGCAGGCGCTCGACGCGCGTGTCGCTCGACATCGAAGAAGGCGCGATCGTCGCCATCGTCGGCGCCAATGGCGCCGGCAAGACCTCGCTCATCCGCGCCATCGCCGGCATGCTTCGCCCGGCGCGCGGGCGCATCCGTCTTCGGCGCGACCGATATCGCCGGCTGGCCGAGCTATCGCGTCTGCAATCTCGGCATCGGCCAGGTGGCCGAGGGCCGGCAGATTTTTCCGACGCTTACGGTCGCGGAAAATCTCGAAATGGGCGCGCTGCTGCCGCGCGCGCGCGGCCGGCCGCGAAGACAATCGCAAGCGCGTGCTGGCGCTCTTTCCCGTGCTCGCCGAACGCGCAGCGGCAGGCGGCCGGCACGCTCTCCGGCGGCGAGCAGCAGATGCTGGCGATCGGACGCTGCCTGATGGGCGCGCCCGAACTCATCATGTTCGACGAACCGTCGCTCGGGCTCGCGCCCGCCGTTGCCCACAACTGCTCGGCACCATCCGCGATCTCAACCGCGACGGGCTGACCTGCCTGCTGGTCGAGCAGAACGTGGCGCTGTCGCTCAAGCTTGCGAGCCGCGCCTATGTTCTGGAAAACGGCCGCATCACGCTGACCGGCACGGGCAGCGAACTGCTCGCCGACGATCGCGTGCGCAGCGCCTATCTGGGGCTGTAGCGCGAGCGCTCAGCCGGAACGCCGGCTGCGCTCCATGATGATGCCGAGCGCCGCGACGCGCGCGGTCGAGCGGCGCCAGCGGGAAAGGCTTGGCGCAGGCGGCTGCAGCACATCGGCTGCGCTCGGCACTTCGAATTCGGCAAGCGCCGCGGCCATGGCGCGCGCCATGTCGGCCTCGGCGCGGCCCGACAATGCCGCCGGCACCATGGTGACGTCGCCGAGCGGGACGGGAGGTTGCACGCGGATGACGCGGCGGGCGCCCATGGTGAGCTCCAATCAGGTCGTTCAGGTGGCTTGGCAACGCGCCAGCTGTCTCGAGTTCCATACTGACGATGTTGTCTCGTTGTCGAGCCGCCGTGCTATATGCGCCGCATTGCAGCAATGTGAACGGGCGACGCAAGCCTGTGGATGCAAGGAGATTCATGTCATGAAACTGTATTATGCGCCCGGCGCCTGCTCGCTGTCGCCGCACATCGTCTCGCGCGAAGCCGGCATCAATCTCGATTTCGAACAGGTCGACAACCGCGAGAAGAAGACCAAGAGCGGCAAGGATTATTGGAGCATCAATCCCAAGGGCCAGGTGCCGGTGCTGGAGCTGGACAACGGCCAGCGGCTCACCGAGGGCCCGGTGATCGTGCAATATCTCGCCGACCAGAAGCCGGCTTCCGGCCTCGTGCCGGCGGCCGGCATCGATCGATCGCTACCGCGTGCAGGAATGGCTCAACTTCGTCACCTCGGAACTGCACAAGACCTACGGACCGATTTTCCGGCCGACCACGCCCGACGAATTCAAGAAGATTTCGAAGGAAAATCTCGGCAAGCGGTTCGACTGGATCGACAAGCAACTCGCCGGCAAGCAGTACCTGATGGGCGACAAGTTCACCGTCGCCGACGCCTATCTGTTCACGGTGCTGCGCTGGTCGCCGCGCATCGAGGTCGACCTGGCCAAATGGCCGAACATCAAGGCCTATATGGATCGCGTCGCCGCGCGGCCGAAGGTGCAGGAGGCGCTGAAGGCGGAAGGGTTGCAGTAAGTCGGACGTACAGATGACGACGACGGAGGACGGCTTCCTGTAGTCCGTCGTCCGTCGTCCGTCCTCCGATTTCAGCGGCTGGCCGATCGTCACGTTGAGCGTGCCGACGCCCTCGATCTCGCACTCGATCTTGTCGCCGGCGACGGTGGCGGCGACGCCCGAGGGCGTGCCGGTCATGATGATGTCGCCGGGCGCGAGCTCGACCATCTCGGAAAGTTTCGAGATGATCTCCGGCACGTTCCAGATCATCTGATTGAGGTCGCCGTCCTGGCGCACCTTGCCGTTGACCTTGAGCACGATGCGGCCCTTCGACGGATGCCCGATCGCGGATGCGGGCTTGAGCGCGCCGCACGGCGCCGAATGGTCGAAGGCCTTGCCGATCTCCCACGGCCGCTTGATGTCGCGCGAGGCGATCTGCAGATCGCGCCGGGTGAGATCGATGCCGACGCCATAGCCGTAGATGCAGTCGAGCGCCCGCTCGGTCGGGATGTTGCGGCCGCCGCTTTTGAGCGCCACGACCAGCTCGACCTCGTGATGCATGTCCTTGGTCAGCGACGGATAGGGCACCGTGCCGCCGTCCGGCACGATCGCGTCGGCGGGCTTGGCGAAGAAGAACGGCGGCTCGCGCACGTCCTGGCCCATCTCCTTGATGTGCTCGACGTAGTTGCGGCCGACGCACCACAGGCGGCGGACCGGAAAAAATTGATCGGTGCCGGCAACCGCAAGGACGGCCTGCGGCGGCGGCGGAATGACGTAGCTTTTGGCGTCGGTGCTCATGTAGGATCGTGTTCGTGTTGGAGGAAAGGATGCGTGGGAGAGCAGCCGGCTTATAGCCGACGCCGCGATCGCGGTCAACTGCGACCGTCAGCCGGAGCTAGGCGATCGCGGCGGCGGGTTCGCGTGTCGGACGACTGCTCCTTCAATTGCAGCCGGTAGAACGAGGCATAGCGGCCGCCCTTGCGCAGCAACTCCTCGTGGCGGCCGGACTCGACGATCAAGCCGTCTTCGACCACGAGGATGCAATCGGCATGCATGATCGTGGAAAGCCGGTGCGCGATGACGATCGTCGTGCGGCCCTTGCAGAGTTCGGCCGACCGCCTCCTGCACGTGGCGCTCGGATTCCGAATCGAGCGCCGCGGTCGCCTCGTCGAGCAGGATGATCGGCGCGTCCTTGATCAGCGCGCGCGCGATGGCGATGCGCTGGCGCTGGCCGCCGGACAGCTGCAAGCCGTGCTCGCCGACCGGGGTATCGTAGCCGGCCGGAAAGCCTACGATGAAATCGTGCGCGTGCGCGGCCTTCGCGGCGGCGACGATTTCCGCCTCGCTGGCGCCGAGCTTGCCGAGCGCGATGTTGTCGCGGATGGTGCCGCGAAACAGGTGCACGATCTGGCCCACATAGGCGATGTGCTGGCGCAGCGAGCGGCGCGACACGGCGGCGATGTTCTGGCCGTCGATCAGGATGCGTCCGGAATCGACATCGTAGAAGCGCAGGATCAGGTTGAGCACCGTCGACTTGCCGCCGCCCGAGGCGCCGACCAGCGCGGTGACCTTTCCGCGCTCGGCGACGAAACTCATGCCGCGCAGCACCGGCGTGTCGGCGCGGTAGGCGAAGTGCACGTCGTCGAATTCGAGGCGCGCCGCGGTCAGTTTGAGCGGCGGCTTGTCGTCGTCGTTCGGCTCGCCGGCCGGGCTGTCGATCACCTCGTAGAGCATGCGCACGCCGACCAGAGAATTGTTGAGGTCGAGATTGAGCCGCGCCAGCCGCTTGGCCGGCTCATAGGCGAGCAGGAACGCGGCCAGAAACGAGAAGAACTGGCCCGGCGTCGCGCCGGTCTCGATCACGCGGTAGCCGCCGTAGATGATCGCCAGGCAGACCGTGAAGCCGGCCGAGAATTTCCATCATCGGAGCGGAGCGGTTGGCGACCCGCGCCATTTTGTTCGATTCGTGCTCGACCGCAGCGACGCTCGCGCCAAGGCGCCGCCGCATCTCGTCTTCCAGGCCGAAGGCCTTGACCATGCGCATGCCTTGCAGGGCTTCCTGCATGGTCTCGATGATGCGCGTGCCGCCGGTGAACTGCGATGCGCGCGATGCCGCGCACGCGGCGGACCATCTTGCGCAAGATGAACAAGGCCGGCGGCGCGATGACGACAGCCGGCGATCGACATGACCGGGTCCTGGATCACCATCACGACGGTCAGGCCGATCAGCGACATCAGATCGCGGCCGACGGCGGTGATGAGAAGATTGATCACCTGACTGACGGCGGCCGCGCCGGTGGTGAGCCGGGCAATGAATTCGGACGAGTGTCGGTCGGCGAAGAAGCCGATGTTCTCCTGCAGGAGCTTGTCGAACATGCGCCGCTGGTTGTCGGCGACGATGCGGTTGCCGATCCAGGAGAGCATGACGGACGGAACCGTAGGTCGCACGCCGCCTTCACCACGAAGATCAGCATCGCGAACAGGCCGATGGCCACGATCTCGCGATAATTCTTCTCGACATAGGCGGCGTTGATCATCGTGCCGAGCAGGTAGGCGGACAGCGCCGTCGCGGCGGCGACGACCGCCATCAGCACGAAGGCCGCCGCGTAGCGCGGCCAGTGGCCGAGCGCCTCATCGACGAGGAGGCGCCGCAGCAGCGGGTATGTCGGATATTTGTCGGAGGATGCGGCCCGAAAAATCTCATGCGCGATCCGTTTGGCCCCGCTGCGGCCAGAGCTGGCGAGGCCGGCGACAACGGCCGTTCCATGCCCGGAAGTGGCGGAATTTTCAAGTGAAATGCGGCGGCGCGGTCGATCGCCGACGGCGCCCGCGTTCCGCGCAAATCCGCCTTAAGCGCGCGCAAACTGCGCCCGGTTGGCGTCCCGTGCGCGCCGGCGGTCGTTGAGCTCGGCGTTCCCAGGCGAGCGCGTGGCCGACGATGGTCGCTAGATCGTCGTAGCGCGGCCGCCAGTGCAGCGCTTTGCGGATTTGCGCGCTGTCGGCCACGATTCGGGCCGGATCGCCGGGCCGCCGCGGCGCCATCTCGACCTTGAAAGTCGACGCCCGAGACGCGCTTGACCGCCTCGATGACCTCGCGGACCGAAAAGCCGTGGCCGTAGCCGCAATTGAGCGTCGACGATGGCGCGCCGGCGCGAAGCTCGCGCAGCGCATCGCAATGCGCAAGCACGAGATCGCTGACGTGAATGTAGTCGCGGATGCAGGTGCCGTCCGGTGTCGGATAATCGGTGCCGAAAACCTCGAAGCTTGCGGACGCAGTCCGAGCGCGGTTTCGACCGCGACCTTGATCAAATGCGTGGCGCCGGCGGTCGATTGGCCGGTCCGGCACTGCGGATCGGCGCCGGCGACGTTGAAATAGCGCAGGATCACGTGTTTGAGACCGTGCGCGTTGCTCGCGTCGCGCAGCATGATCTCGGTCATCAGCTTCGACCAGCCGTACGGCGAGATCGGCTGCGTCGGCGCATCCTCGCGCACCGGAATTTCAACCGGATTGCCGTAGACGGCGGCGGTCGAGGAAAAAATGAAATGGCGCACGCCGCACGTTGACGGCGCATTCGATCAGCGCGCGCGAATTGACCGTGTTGTTGCGGTAATAGCCGAGCGGATCGCGCACCGAATCCGGCACGACGATGGACGCGGCGAAATGGATGATCGCCTCGACGCCATGCTCGCGGATCACTTTTGCGACCAGTTCCTGATCGCCGCTCTCGCCGACGATCAGCGGCACGCCCTTCGCGACCGCCCAATCGAAGCCGGTGGAGAGATTGTCGAGCACGACCACGCGCTCGCCGGCGTCGGCAGCGCGTACACCATATGGCTGCCGATATAGCCGGCTCCGCCAGTGACCAGGATCGTCATGTCGCTCGATCCTGGTTTCGCTAGTTCTTCGCCGGCCCTACACGGATTTGATGAATACCGCGTTATATCGGGCTTGCCGCGCTCATTGGGCCAGACGGCGACCGCCGCCAGAGCGCGGCGGGTGGCCGAATAAACCTCGTCCGGGCCGATCTCGACCATGCAGCGATGATGGCCGAGACCGGCAGACCGGCTTGTGGCAAGGCCGGCAGGGCAGTTCGGTTCTGCGCCTGGATCGTTGCCGCCAGCGGATTGAGCGGCGCCCAGTGCCAGGGGCTGGTCGGCCCGAATATTCCGATGGTGGGCGTGCCGAGCGGCGGCGGCGACGTGGAGCAGGCCGGAATCGTTGGAAACCGCGGCCGAAGCCGCCGCCAGCGCCAGAATGGCCTCGCGCAGGTCCGTGCCGGTCAGATCGCGAGCGCGGCGTGTCGCCGACGATCTCTGCGCGCCAAGGCTTTCTCGCCCGGGCCGCCCACCACCCAGACGGCAAACCCATCGGCAAGAAGCCGCCGGCTGAGCGCGGCATAAGCGGCTGCCGGCCAGCGCTTGGCCGGCCCGACCGCACCGGGGCAAGCGCGACGGCAGGGCGGTGGTGCGCCGCCAGGCCGTGCTTGCTGCGCCAGGCGGCGATCTCGGCGGCGCGGCACTTTGAGTTCCGGCGCGGGCCATTCCGCCGGCAGTTTGGCGCCGCGCGGCAGGGCCAGCGCCGCGCATTCGTCGACCATGCGCGGCAGCTTGCGTCGCGCCGAAGCGCAGGTCGTTGAGGATGATAAAGCGCGCCTCGCCGACCAGACCCGGTGCGCTCGCGGAATGCCGGCCAGAAACGGCGCCAGCGCCGATTTCCAGGTCTTCGGCATGATCAGGGCGGCACCGTAGCCTTCTGCCTTCAACCGCTCGGCGAGCGTGCGATGCTCGCTGAAGGCAAGCCGCTTGCGGGGCAGGTCGACGACGATGGCGCGGCGCACGCCGGGCATGTAGTCGGCGAGCGGCGCGCAAAGCGTGGTCGCCAGCATGTCGACCGGGCGCTCGGGAAAGCGTGCGCGCAGCAGTCTCGACCACCGAATGGCAGCGCACGAAGTCGCCGATCCACATGTAGGGAACGATGAGGATGGGGTTCCGCTGCCGCTCCGTGGTCAGCGGTCATTTCAGGGTGCAGATATTGTGAATCATAATTCATTATTACGGCCGGCACGGCTCACGCGTCAGCCGTTCAGCTCGGCGGTGGCGCCCAGTTCTGCGCCGCCTCATAGCGCTTGGCGTAGCGGTAGAACGTGCCTTCGAAATTGCCAAAGGCTATGACGAAGCCGGCCCAGCCATCGATAAAGCCGAGCTTGAAAAGGTAGTGCTTGAGGAACGCCCATAGTCCATGCCCGAGCGCGCCGCCATTGTGACGCGCTTGTCGGCGAGTTTCTGCGCCCCGAGCGATGAGTACCGATCGACCTTGCGATCACTTCCGCAAGATTGCGGAACGGGAATTGCCAGATCGCATTGTGCAGCGTTCCGATCGGCTTGCCGTCGAGGATTTCATATCCTTCGTGCACGGACGTCGCGCGTGTAGCGCATGCTCTCTTTGCGGAACAGCTGCGGCTGGCGGAAGTTGGGGTACCAGCCGGATCCGCGAATCCAGCGCCCCATCATGAAGTTGCGGCGCGGCACGCGGTAAACGTTGTGCGCGGGCTGGCCGGCAAGTAAGTCGAGAATTTCGTCGCGCACCTCCCTGGTGCAGCGCTCGTCCGCATCCAGGCTGAAGATCCATTCGAATTGGCAGGCCTCGATGGCCTGATTGCGCAGGTCGCCGAAGCCCTGGAACGGCACCTGGACTACCCGCGCGCCGAGGCCGGCGGCGATCTCGGCGGTCCCGTCGGTGCTGTTGGAATCGACGATAATGACCTCGTCGGCCCAGAGCACGCTCTCTACCGCGGCCTTGATCTTCTCAGCCTCGTTGAAAGCGATGATGTAAGCCGAAATTTTCTGCATAATCGGAGGTCTCGAAGCGACGGCGCGGAACTTGACCTAAGCCATATCATACCGCTGCCTTGGCGTTCCCTTGGGAGTGCATGAAGGTCGATTACCCGACTCGCGCGATCCCTGCTTGAATTAGATTATGAATTTTAATTCATTATTTTGACATGCGCTGCCTCGTGCTTGCCGGCGCGCTCGTGCGTGAAGGTGTTGCCCGGCGCGCCAGACTGGGGCAAAGGAGCGGACAGTCGGCAGAGTGGCCGATCCAACTACCAACCGGTCTGACGGCGTCGATGTTATTGGTCACCGGCGGGGCCGGGTTCATCGGATCGAATGTCGTGGCGAGCCTCAACGAGGCCGGGCGCGCCGACATTGCCGTCAACGACAGTCCTCGGCAGCGACGGCAAGTGGCGCAATCTCGGCAGCGCGCCAACTCGCCGATTTCGTGCCGCCGGGCGACCTTTTGCGCTGGCTCGATGGCCGCAAGCTCGACGCCGTGGTGCACCTCGGCGCCATTTCGTCGACGACCGCGACCGACGGCGATGCGCTCATCGAAACCAATTTCCGGCTGTCGCTGCGCCTCTTGGAATGGTGCGCCGCGACGCGAACGCCGTTCATCTACGCCTCGTCGGCCGCCACCTACGGCGACGGCAGCCGGGGTTTTTCCGATGATTGCTCGCTCACCGCGCTCAAGCAGCTTAAGCCGATGAACCTCTACGGCTGGAGCAAGCATTTGTTCGACCTCGCCGTGATCGAGCGCGCGGCGCGCAAGGAGAAGTTGCCGCCGCAATGGGCGGGGCTGAAATTCTTCAATGTGTTCGGCCCCAACGAGTATCACAAGGGCGAGATGATGAGTCTCGTCGCCAAGCGCTTCGACGACGCCAAGGCCGGCAAGCCGGTCCGGCTGTTCAAGTCGCTATCGCGCCGGCATCGCCGACGGCGAGCAGAAGCGCGACTTCATCTATGTCGACGATGCGGTCGCCGTCGTGCGCTGGCTCCTCGACACGCCTGCGGTTTCCGGCATTTTCAACGTCGGCACCGGCAGGGCGCGCAGCTTCCGCGATCTGATCGCCGCCATGTTTGCGGCGCTCGGCCGCGAGCCGGCGATCGAGTATATCGACATGCCGGCTTCGATCCGCGACAGCTATCAATATTTCACCCAGGCCGAGACCGAAAATCTGCGCCGGGCCGGCTATAATGCCGACTTCACGGCGCTCGAAGAGGCGGTGCGGCGCTACGTGACGCGTTATCTCGATCGCGCGGACCGCTATCGGTGAGCAGTTCGCGGAGACCGGGACAGCGGCGAAATAGCGCATGTTCGATTTCGAGGAAGCCCTCAAGCTCATCGGCCGGCAGACCGTTCTCTGCGTCGGCGATCTCATGCTCGACGATTTCGTCTATGGCGAAGTCACGCGCATATCGCCCGAGGCGCCGACGCCGGTGCTCGCGGTCAGCCACAGCGAGATCGAGATCGGCGGCGCCGGCAACGTGGCGCGCAATATCGCCGCGCTTGGCGCGCGCTGCATTTTTGTCGCGCTGATCGGCAACGATGAGGCCGGTCTGGTGCTGACCAACGCGCTCGCCAAGTTCAACGGCGCGCATCGTTCCCGATCTCGTGGTCGACCAGGCGCGGCAGACCACGCGCAAGGTGCGCTTCGTCTCCGAGCACCACTCCGCCCATCTGATGCGAGCCGATTGGGAGACGGCGGCGCCGATCAGCGCGCAGAGCGAAGCGGCGTTGATCGCCTACGCCGAAGCGGCGCTGCCGCAGGTCGGCGCGGTGGTGCTGTCGGATTACGCCAAGGGCGTGCTGACGCCGCGCGTCATCCGCGCGGTCATCGACGGCGCGCGGCGGCTTGGCAAGCCGGTCGTCGTCGATCCGAAGAGCCACGATTACAGCGTCTATCGCGGCGCGACGTTGATCACGCCGAACGCCAAGGAGCTGGCGGCCGCCGTGCATCGCCCGCTCGCGAGCGAAGCGGAGATCGCCGAAGCGGCCGCCGAGCTGGCCCAAGCCATCGCCTGCGAAGCGGTGCTGGTCACCCGCAGCGAGGAAGGCATGACGTTGCAGGTCGCAGGCGAGGCGCCGGTCCACATTCCCGCCTATCCGGTCAAGGTCCGCGATGTCTCCGGCGCCGGCGATACGGTCGCTGCGGTGATGGCGGTGCTGCTGGCGATGAAAACGCCGTTCGAGCCGGCCATGCGCGCCGCCAATGCCGCCGCCGCCGTGGTGGTCGGCAAGCGCGGCACCGCCACGGTGTCGCTCGCCGAACTACGCCACCGCATCCTGCCCGCGGCTTCGCTGGCGCCCGAGGACAAGATCGTATTCGACTGGTCGGTGCTCGAGGAGCGCCTGGCGCAATGGCGGCGGCAGGGACTGCGCGTCGGCTTCACCAACGGCTGCTTCGATCTTTTGCATCGCGGCCATATCCGATTGCTGGCCGAAGCCCGCGCCGCCTGCGACCTCCTGGTGGTCGGTCTCAACAGCGACGCCTCGACGCGCCGGCTCAAAGGCAACGGCACGGCCGATCAATCCGGCCGAGGGCCGCGCCGAGGTGCTCGCCGCGCTGGAAGCGGTCGATCTCGTCGTCGTCTTCGAGCAGGACACGCCGCTCGAACTGATCAAACTCGTGCGGCCGAATGTGCTGGTCAAAGGCGCCGACTACAAGCGCGAGGAGGTGGTCGGCCACGACGTGGTCGAGGCCGCCGGCGGGCAGGTCATTCTCGTCGATCTGGTGCCGGGCCATTCGACGACCAACATCGTTCGCCGCGTCGCCGGGCCGGCCGCCCGCGCCGGCAAGCCGGCGGCATCGTAGAGCGGTCTTGCCATGGCGGTGCGGTTTATGGAGCGGGCGATCTTTCCATACGATGTCGAGGACAAGCTCAAGGACGAATTCTTTGCCGGAACGCACGACGGCTTTTTTGTTGACGTCGGCGCCAACGATCCGAAAGACATGTCGCAAAGCTGGCATCTGGAGCAAATGGGCTGGCGCGGCGTGCTGGTCGAACCGCAGCCGCGTCTGGCGCAGAAGCTCCGACGGAGCGGCGGCGCCGCCGTGTTCGCCTGCGCCTGCTCGTCGCCGCAAAATGCCGGCAAGATGTTGCGGTTTCAGGTTTCCGGCATTCATTCATCGCTCGATCCGAATTTTTTTGTTGCCGGCAATGCGCAAGGAGGAGATCATCGAAGTGCCTGTGCGTACGCTCGACGATATCCTCGATGAAGCGAACGCGCCTGCTCCGATCGACTTTCTCTCCATCGACGTGGAAAGTCACGAGATCGAGGTTCTCAACGGCGTGACGCTCACGCGCTGGCAGCCGCGATTGATTCTGATCGAGGATTTGGCATTCAACACGCGGCTGCACCGGCACCTTCGATCGCGCGGCTATAAATGGGTCCGCCGCACCGGGCTCAACGGTTGGTACGTGCCGGATGCCTCACCGATGCGAGTGAGCGCGTTCGGACGCTGGCAGTTTTTTCGCAAGCATTATCTCGGGACGCCGTTCCGGCATATTCGCGAAGCCAAGCGCAAGTGGCGCGAGCGGCTATGGGCCAAGCTCGGCCGTGACGCGTCAGCGCCGACTTGATCGGGGCAGTGCCGTCGTGGCCGATCTCATCTCCGTCATCGTCGCCACCTACAACCGGCCGGACGCGCTCGATGCGGTGTTGCGTTCGCTTGCCCGGCAGGACGATGCGAATTTCGAAGTGCTGGTAGCCGATGACGGCTCGCGCGAGGACACCGCCGCCGTTGTTGCGGGCTGGGAAGCCCGGATCGGCCGCCGGATCGTGCATGTCTGGCATCCGGATGAAGGCTTCCGGCTAGCCGAGATCCGCAATCGCGCAATCCTCGCCGCTGTCGGCGATTATTGCATCTTTCTCGACGGCGACTGCCTCGCGCGTCGGGATTTTATTGCCGTGCATCGGGCGCTTGCCCACCACGGGTGGTTTGTGGCCGGCAATCGTGTCCTGCTCTCGCGCGAGCTGTCGCAACGCATCCTGCGCGAGCCGTTGGCGGCGGAACGGTGGAGCATCGCGGATTGGGTGGCGCAGCGGCTGCGAGGAAAAATCAACCGGCTCGCGCCGCTGTTTTCGCTGCCGCTCGGGCCGTTGCGCAAATTGCACGCGCGCGCATGGCGCGGCGCGCGCGGCGCCAATATCGGCATCTGGCGTTCGGACCTCCTCGCCGTCGACGGATTCGATGCCGGCTTCTCCGGCTGGGGTCGCGAGGATTCCGATCTGTTCGTGCGGCTCATGCGGGCGGGAGTGCGCCGTAAGGATGGCCGCTGGGCAACGGGTGTGCTGCACCTGTGGCATGAAGAGGCCGATCGCGCCCGCCTGCCCGAGAATGAGCGTCGGCTCGAAGAAGTTTTGTCCTCAGATCGCATTGTGGCGGCCAAAGGCCTCTCCACGCTGCGCGGGGAACAGTTAAAAACGACTACAAAAACATACTGATCGCTCGGCCATTGGCTGGCGCGGGCGCACGACGTAAAGCATGGAGTTCTCCGCGATGCCGGCGCGGCGAACGGCCTCGACGCCGAGGTGCGCGATGCCAAGCAGAACCCGGCCATTGTGTTAATGACGACCACGAGCAGCTATAATCTGGCCGCACGTCGCAGGCAGGCTTGCACGCCATTCATGTCAACAATGACGACCCTCAGCGCCAAGGCGCCGGACCGGCGAGCGTTGGAACCCGTTGCCGATTGGCTCGCCGTCGCCGTCGCGGTTTCGCTGCCCTGGTCGACGACGGCGACCGGGGTTCTCGTCGTGCTCTGGCTGCTCGCCGTGCTACCGGCATTGGATGTCGCGGCCGTCCGGCGCGAGCTTGCGACCGCTGCGGGCGGCCTGCCGGTTTTGCTCTGGGCCCTCGCGGGCCTTGGCTTATTCTGGGCCGATGTAAGCTGGAGCGAACGCCTCGGCGGTTTCGCCCCATTCAATCGACTGCTGGCTATTCCGTTGCTGCTAGCGCAGTTTCGCCGATCCGAGCATGGCATGCGCGTGCTCTTCGGATATTTTGCTTCCGTGACCGGCGTACTGCTTTTCTCCTGGGCCCTCGTGTTGTTTCCGGCGTTGCCTTGGCGCACAGTCTATGTTGGCGTTCCGGTCAAGGACTACATCCTGCAGAGCGGCGATTTTCTGATGTGCGCGTTTGCGATTTTCGCAGTCGCGTTTGAGTGTGGGCGCGCCGGCCGTTGGCGCCAGTTTGCGGGGCTTCTCGGGCTTACGGTTCTCTTTCTCGTCAACATTGCTTTTGTCGTCACCGGCCGCACGAGTCTACTGGTGGCTCCGGTGCTGGCGCTCCTGTTCGGTTGGCGGCAGTTCCGTTGGCGCGGATTGTTCGGGGCCGCGATGATTTTCTGCATCCTCGGTGCCGCTGCCGCCTTTGAATCGCCCTATCTGCACGCACGATTGGACAGGTCGATCAGTGAATTGCAAGCCTATGAATCGAAGGACGCAATGAACTCGACGAGCGAGCACCTGGCGTTTCTGAAAAAGTCGTTTTCGTTCGTCGAAACAGCGCCGATCATCGGCCATGGCACCGGCTCGATCGCGGAACAGTTTCGCAACGCGGCAGTCGGGCAAACCGGCCCTGATGCGGTTGCATCGGTCAACCCGCATGACCAGATTCTTGCCATCGCCATCCAGCTCGGACTTGTCGGCGCGGCCGTGCTGGTGGCGATGTGGATTGCGCATTTCATGCTGTTTCGCGGCGCCGGCTTGACGGCCTGGATCGGCCTCATCGTGGTGACGCAGAACGTGGTGTCCTCTTTGGTCAATTCGCATCTGTTCGATTTCACGCAAGCTTGGCTGTACATTTTCGGCGTCGGTGTCGCAGGCGGCATGGCGTTGCGCGAGCGGAAACCGGCGGAGGGAAAATCATGGATCCGATCAAATTACGCGCTGACCCCCGCATCCTCGTCGTGACGTTACGGCGGCTCGGCGACGTGTTGCTGACAACGCCGCTTATTCGCAGTGTTAAGCGGGCATTTCCCGCATCCTCGATCGATGCGCTGGTGTTCGCCGGGACGGAAGGAATCCTGTCGGGAAATCCCGATCTCGCCGGCGTCATCGCCGTATCCGAACGGCCGAACTTGCGCGAATCTCTGGCGCTCCTCCGACGGCTCGGGCGGCGCTACGATCTCGCGCTTTCGACGCAGACCGGCGACCGGCCGACGGTTTTGGCCTGTTTTGCCGGACGGCAAAGCGCTGGTCCGCTCGGGGCCAACAAATTATCCGCCACGATCAAGCGCCTCGCGCTCAGCCGGTCCTACGTGACGGACCGCGCGCAACATCGCATCGCCGATCTCCTCCGTCTCGCCGAGCTGTTGGGCATTCCCGCCTGCAGCGAAATCGTCTGCCCGCAGGGATCGGTGCGATCCGATGTGCTGCCGACGCATCCCTATGCGGTCGTGCATGCTGCGCCGAAATTCACCTACAAACGCTGGACGGTCGGCGGCTGGCAAAAACTGGCTGGCGCGCTACGGCTCGCGGACTTGCGACTTTGGTGATCGGCGCCACGGCCGATCGCGCATACCTTGATGAGGTCTGGCGCGAATGCGACGTGGCACGGCTCGACGGCGCGCTCTCCTGGCCGGAACTTTCCGTCTTGATCGGCGGCGCTCGCGTTTATGTGGGCCCCGATACCGCCGTGACGCATTTGGCGGCGGCGACCGGAGCGCCGACGGTGGCGCTGTACGGGCCGACCGATCCTCGCATCTGGGGACCATGGCCGGTGGGCGGCCTCGACCGGCCATGGGACGCTGCCGGCACGATCCAGCATCGCGGCAATGTCTGGCTGGTGCAAAATCCGCTGCCCTGCCTGCCGTGCCAATTGGAGGGCTGCGAGCGGCGGCTCGACAGTCACAGTCAATGTCTCGATGAACTCTCGACCGAGCAGGTCGTGGCGGCGGTCGATCAGGCGCTTGCGGTGCGGCAGGCGGCGTGAGCCAAATTAGGCAATCGTTGACGCCGAGATTATAGAAATGGCGGACGGCAACGGCCGATCACAGTGTCGCCATGAAAGCTGTCCATCTGGCGGCCGGATTGCATGAGCAGCAGTACGCCAATTCTGCGAGCGATTTCGCGCGCGGATCAATGCGCGACCCGGCGGCCGGCATGATGGCTCAAGCGTTGGCTCGCGGTGGCGTTGGCGTATGCTGCCTTGGCCTGGCGCTCGGGTCGTGCACTGCCGTTTTCCGATGGTGTTGCCGATCATTGGCCGCACTTTGCCGGCGGCGAGCCCGATGACCTGCCGCCGCGGCCGGGCGCTCCCGGCTACAACCAATTTATCGCGCACGGACAGCCCGCTCAAAGCACGGCAATCTCCCGGCCGGCAAAGCGCAGCCTGCCGCGACAGCCGCAATCGCAAATCCGAAACCTGGCGGCACGGATCAAGCTCCGACGGCTTTCACCGCGCCGCAGGACCAGACATCGGGTGCGCAACAGCCGCCGGCCGTCGAGAAACAGCGCAACGATTCAGACGACGTCCAGGGCGGTTTGCATTAGAGCGCAACCCCGATAAGCCAGCACTGAACCCTGATCGTGGTGCACAGGCCGGTTTGTGGACTAGATCGTGCTCAGAGAATACGACCGCGTCACGCCACGCCGGCGCGCAGCAGATCGTGGAAATGCACGATGCCGACCGGCCGCTCCGACTCGACCACGATCAGCGCCGTGATCTTCGAGGAATTGAGCAGCTTGCAGCGCCTCGCCGGCCAATTGGTCGGGCCGCATGGTCTTCGGCGATGTCGTCATGATGTCGTCGACCGGTCGCTTGCAACAGGTCCGCGCGCATGTGGCGGCGCAGATCGCCGTCGGTGATGATGCCGGCAAGCTTGCCGTCGCGGTCGGTGACGGCGACGCAGCCGAAACCCTTGGCCGACATTTCGACGATCGCTTCCGACATCGGCGCGCCGCGCTCGATCAGCGGCACGGCCTGACCGGGATGCATGACGTCGCGGACGAATTTGCAGCGCCGCGCCGAGCTTGCCGCGCGGATGAAAAACGCCGAAGTCGACCGCGGTAAAGCCGCGGCTCTCCAGGAGCGCGATCGCCAGCGCGTCGCCGAGCGCGAGCTGCATCAGCGAGGACGTGGTCGGCGCGAGATTGTGCGGGCAGGCTTCGCGCGCCGCCGGCAGCGCCAGCACGATGTCGGCGGCCTTGCCGAGCGTGCTCTCGGCGTTGACCGTCATCGCGATCAGCGCAATGCGGAAGCGCCGGGAATAGTTGATCAGGTCCTTGAGTTCCTCGGTCTCGCCCGACCAGGACAGGACCAGCATCACGTCGTCGGAGGTGATCATGCCGAGGTCGCCGTGGCTCGCCTCGGCGGCGTGCACGAAAAAGGCGGGCCTGCCGGTCGAGGCCAAAGTCGCCGCGACCTTGCGCGCGATGTGGCCGGATTTGCCCATCCCGGTGACGATCACGCGGCCGCGGGCGCTGCGAATTTTCTCGACCGCGGCGACGAACGAAGCGCCGAGCGTATCGCACATGGCGGCCGCCAGCGCGGCGACGCCTTCGCGCTCGGCATCGAGCGTGCGCAGCGCCGAGGCGATGTACGAACTGAGCCGCCGTTTTCAGCGCTCTCGCATCAGGCGCACTCATCGTCCCCCGCAGCTCCAATCGATGTCACTGTCCAATAAGCCGCGAGCGGCCGCGCCTACTGTCCCCAGGCCGCAAACGCGTCGGCGAAAGCACGTTCGCCGGGCGGCCCCTTCTCCATCGTCAGGATGGCGCGGCTGCCGTTATTGTAGACGATGAGAATGTCGAACCAAGCTCGCTCCTTGAGAAGCTGAATGTTGCGCTGCATGTCGGCATCGGCGGCATTGAGGCCGATGAGGAAGAAGCCGTTGGTGACCTTGACGGCAAGTCCGGCCAGCGGCATGCCGCGCACTTCTTCGGAATCCTTCATCAGAATTCCCGGCACGTTGGAGATGCCGCCGCCGGGAAAATCAGGCGGCAGGTTGAACATGATTTCGATCGTGTGACTGGCCGGCAGCGCCTTGTCGGTATTGCGGCGAAGCGACCAGGTCACCGTCATATGCCGCTCGGGAATCGTAATATCGGCGTGCACCGCGAGTTCCGGCGCCAGGCCGGGGCCGGGCGAGACGCGTTTCGGTGCGCCAGACGACCGAGCCGGGAAAGCGCTTGCCCTGCGGATCGTTCGGGTCCGCTTCGTACAAGTACGGCGCGCTGCGCCACCTGCCGGCTCCCTGTTCAGTGTTGCCCGGGCTTGCGCCGGCGGCCGGCGTCTGGCCGGGAACTTGTTCCTGGGGAACCCGGCCCGGAAATTTAGTCTGCGGCTCCGGCGTCTGCGCCGGCCTGGGCTGGCGGCCGCGACCTCATCTGCGCGAAGAAGTGATAGATCGCCGCCGATATTGGACGCGATACTCCAAAGCCGGTCGCGGCGACGCCGAGCACGATGATCAGCACGCAGCGCGATCTTTCGCCCAGCCGCGATAGGAGCGCGGCGGAGGCGGTTCTTCGTACTCTTCTTCTCGCTTCTTCTCTCGGCTGCGGCGGAAGCGGGCGTGCCGACCGCGGCGCCGGCGTCGGCTCCTCCTCGTCCAGATCATAAGACGGTTCGATGGCTCTCGCAGCTGCGAGCATCGCCGTCCTCGGCGGCCGGCCATTCCTCTTCGTCGAAGTGCGGCTCGATCTGGTCGGGCAGTGGCGGAGGCGGCGGCGAAAAATCTTCGGCCGGCGGCGATCGCTGCCGCGAACTGGGGGCATAGGAATCGCGCGTGTCGCGCGCCGTTTGCGCCGCCTTCGCCGATGCGGCGCCCGAGGCCGTCGACCTCGCTCACGACATTGCGGAAGCCCTTGAGGCCTTCCGCTTTGAGCGTGGACGTGCGCGCCTCCAGAATCCGGCTGCGCGCGCTTGGTTTTGCGGCTGCGCGGGCCAGCTCGGCCTCCGGCGTCTCGCGCTCATGCTGAAGCGATTGCGGCGGCTCGGATGGCTGCGTCTCGGCCTTACCCCGGAGCGGCAATTCAGCCGCGGCGGAGTTCGAGCGTTCGCGCCGAAGCGCCATGCCGAGGTCGAGCGGGGTTTGCGCCCGCAACGCGCCCGCTGACGAACGCGGCGATGCCGCCGCCGCGCGTGGCTCGGCGCGAGGCTGCGTCCGCGGCTCCGCACAGCGCCTTGCGCGCCGCCTCGCTCTCGACCTTGCGGATCGCCTCTTCCAGCGCCAAGCGCTCCTTGGTGATGTCCGATTCGGACAGAGCCGGTTCGACGGCGCGCAATTGCGCGACCAGAGCGGCGCGCGCCCGTTCGTAGAGCGCGCGGCGCGCTTCGCCGGTATTCTTGGCGAGGCCGTCCACGGCGCGAGCGATGAGCGGCTGATAATCGGTCATCTGAAAAGCTTACGCTTGAGCCCGTTGAATTTCATCCAGGTCAACCTTCGAACGGATTGCGCATGAGGATCGTGTCCTCGCGCTCCGGGCTGGTCGACAGAACGGCGGCGGAGCAGCCGATCAATTCCTCGATCCGGCGCACGTATTTGATCGCCTGGGCGGGCAGGTCGGCGAACGAGCGGGCGCGCGCCGTCTGCTCGCGCCAGCCGGCGATGGTCTCGTAAATCGGCGACACCCGCGCCTGTACGTGCTCGCCGGCGGGCAGATAGTCGATCTCGCGGCCATCGAGCTGATAGCCGATGCAGACCTTGATCTCGTCGAAGCCGTCGAGAATGTCGAGCTTGGTCAGCGCCAGGCCGTGGATGCCGCAGATGCGCACGGTCTGGCGCACCAGCACGGCGTCGAACCAGCCGCAGCGCCGCGGCCGGCCGGTTACGACGCCGAATTCCTTGCCGCGTTCGCCGAGCGTGCGGCCGATTTCGTTCTTCTGCTCGGTGGGAACGGGCCCTCGCCGACGCGCGTGGTGTAGGCCTTGCAGATGCCGAGCACGTAACCGATGGCGCCGGGTCCGAGCCCCGATCCGGTCGCCGCCTGCGCCGCCACCGTATTCGAGGAGGTGACGAACGGATAAGTGCCGTGGTCGACGTCGAGCAGCGCGCCTTGCGCGCCCTCGAACAGGATGCGTTTGCCTTCGCGGCGTTTCTGTTCGAGCAGCGACCACACCGAATCCATGTAGGGCAGCACGGACGGCGCGACCCTGATCGAGTTCCTTGCGCACCGCTCCGGCATCGATCGGCTCCAGGCCGAGACCCTTGCGCAGCGCATTATGGTGCGTCGAGCAGGCGTTCGATCTTGCGATCGAGCGTCGCGCCGTCGGCGAGGTCCATCAGCCGGATCGCGCGCCGGCCGACCTTGTCCTCGTAGGCGGGGCCGATGCCGCGCCGCGTGGTGCCGATGCGCAACGCCGCGCTCGCCGACTCGCGTATGGCGTCAAGCTCGCGATGCAGCGGCAGGATAAGCGTTGCGTTCTCGGCGATGCGCAGATTTTCGGGCGTGACGGTGATCGCCCTGTTTCTTCAGGTGGGCGATTTCGTCCAGCAGCGCCTGCGGATCGAGCACCACGCCGTTGCCGATCACCGACAGCTTTCCCGGCCGCACCACGCCGGACGGCAACAGCGAAAGCTTGTAGGTGACGCCGTTGATGACCAGCGTGTGGCCGGCATTATGGCCGCCCTGGAAGCGGACGACGATGTCGGCCTGCTCGGACAGCCAATCGACGATCTTACCCTTGCCCTCGTCGCCCCATTGGGAGCCGACCACGACAACATTTGCCATGAGGAATTGTCCCCAACAGCCCGTTCTAGCGCTCGCATGGATCGGATGCCGGCCGCCGCCGACTGCCCCGGATAATGGATGACGCCGTTTGAAGCAAGCTAAGCTTGGCTCCCCGTCCGCGATGACGTGCGGCAAATCATTGGTTTCGCGGCAAATTTGGGCGAGATCAGGCCCTTAATCAAAAATTAGCGCTGTCTGCGCCGCTCAAGGCCGGCATGGACGGGCGCCGATTGTCGCAGGTCGGCCCGGCCGGACCAGTCATGCGGCGGCGGCACTGGTCCGCGCGCTCAAGTCCGCGCTAGCTCCTCGCCCTGCGATTAAGTGCTGCCGGGGACATCCGATCATGACGTGGGCGCGAGAGGCCGGCGCGAGCCGCACGCGGCGGCTGGCTGTTCGACCAGCCCTATCTGCTGCTCTCGCTCACCTCGCTATTCTGGGCCGGCAATACGGTTCTCGGCCGCTTCATTGTCGGCCATGTTCCGCCGATCACGCTCGCGTTCATCCGCTGGAGCGGCGCCTTCGTGATCCTGCTGCCGTTTGCCGCTCGGCATCTGGCGCGCGATTGGCCGACGATCCGCAAGCACGCGGGCATCATGGCGCTGCTCGCGTTCACCGGCTTCTCCGTCTACAACACGCTTGCCTATTACGGCCTGCAATACACCACCGCGATCAACGGCCTGCTGCTGCAGTCGGTCTCGCCGCTGTTTGTGGCGATGTGGACCTTCGCGCTGTTCGGCGACCGGCTGACGCTGCGCCAGGCCGGCGGCATCTGCGTGTCGCTGTCCGGCGTCTTCGTCATCGTCTGTCACGGCAGCCTCGCGGTGCTGCGAACGGTCGAGTTCAACCGCGGCGACATCTGTTTTCGTGATCGCGCTCGTGATCTACGGCTTCTATGCGGCGTGCCTTGCGCAAGCGGCCGCCCATGCATCCGCTGTCGTTTCTCGCCGCCGGGATGGGCGGCGGCGCGCTGATGCTCATTCCCGCGATGATCTTCGAGCTCGCCGGCGGCCGCACCGTCGTCTTCGATGCCGAAAGCGTCGCAAGCTTCGCCTTTGTCTGCATTTTTCCGTCGCTGCTCGGCTATCTGTTCCTCAACCGCGGCATCGAGCTGATCGGCGCCAACCGCGCCGCGCCGTTCATCCATCTCGTGCCGGTGTTCGGCTCGGCGCTGGCGATCGTGCTGCTTGGCGAGCAGTTCCAGCTCTATCACGCCGTCGGCTACGCGCTGGTGTTCGCCGGCATCACGGTGGCGACGCGACGGTGATGCGCTCAAAACCGCAACGGCTTGGCCTGCTGCACTTGCGGCAGCGCGCGCACTTTGGCGAGCACGTCGGGCGGCAATTCGCCGTCGATCTCGATCAGCGCGATGGCGTTGCCGCCGGGCGCTTCGCGGCCGACATGGAAGGTCGCGATGTTGATGCCGGCGTCGCCGAGCGTGGAGGAGAACTTGCCGATGAAGCCGGGCTTGTCGAGATTGGTGATGTAGATCATCGACGGGCCGAACTCGGCGTCCATGCGGATGCCCTTGATGTTGACGATGCGCGGGCGGCCGTCGGCGAACACGGTGCCGGACACGTGACGCGACTGGCGGTCGGTCGTGACCGTCACCGTGATCAGGCTCTCGTAATCGCCTTCGGCCTCGCGCCGGGTCTCCTCGACCACGATGCCGCGTTCCTTGGCGATGATCGGCGCCGAGACCACGTTGACGTTCTGCAGCATGGGGCGAAGAAGTCCGGCGAGCGCGGCCGAAGTGAGCGCCCTGGTGTTCATCTGCGCCACGACGCCCTCGTAGGAGATCTGGACGCGGGCGATCGCCGGTCTCGGTCAGCTGGCCGGCGAACGAGCCGAGCTTTTCGGCGAGCGCCACGAACGGCTTGAGCTTCGGCGCCTCCTCGGCGCTGATCGAGGGAAAATTGACGGCATTGGAGATGGCGCCGCGCAGCAGATAATCCGACATCTGCTCGGCGACCTGCAGCGCGACGTTTTCCTGCGCCTCCACCGTCGAGGCGCCGAGGTGCGGCGTGCACACCACGTTGGGCAGGCGAACAGCGGACTGTGCGTCGCCGGCTCCTCGGCGAACACGTCGATGGCGGCGCCGGCGACATGGCCGGATTTGAGCGCCTCGACCAACGCCGCCTCGTCGACCAGTTCGCCGCGCGCGCAATTGATGAGCCGCACGCCCTTCCTGGTCAGCGCAAGCGTCTCGCGCATTGATGATGTTGCGCGTGCGGTCGGTCAGCGGCGTGTGCAGGGTAATGAAATCGGCGCGCCGCCACAAGCTCGTCCAGCTCGACCTTCTCCACGCCGAGATCGAGCGCCCGCTCGGCCGACAGATACGGATCGTAGGCGATCACTTTCATCTTCAGGCCGATCGCCCGGTCGGCGACGATCGAGCCGATATTGCCGCAGCCGATGATCGCCAAGTGTTTTGGCGAAAATCTCCACGCCGAGAAACTTGTTCTTTTCCCATTTGCCGGCGCGCGTCGAAGCGTCGGCCTCGGGGATCTGCCGGGCGAGCGAAAGCATCAGCGTGATCGGCGTGCTCGGCGGTGGTGATCGAATTGCCGAACGGCGTGTTCATCACGATGATCCCGCGCGCGGTGGCGGCCGGGATATCGACATTGTCGACGCCGATGCCGGCGCGGCCGATCACCTTGAGGCCTTTCGCCTGCTCCAGAAGTTTTGCCGTGACCTTGGTGGCCGAGCGGATGGCGAGCCCGTCGAAGCCGTCGATCGCCGCGGCAAGCTTGTCTTTGTCCTTGCCGAGATTGGGCTGAAAATCGACCTCGATGCCGCGATCCTTGAATATCTGGACGGCGGCGGGCGACAGCGCATCGGAGATGAGAACGCGAGGGGGCATGGGATTGGTCCTTTCGCTTGATCCGTCACCCCGAGGATGCGGAGCCGAGAGCGGCAGCCTCGAAAGTCGTTGGCCCGGATGTCTTGGCCGCATCCTTCTCAGGGCCGCTTCCGCGGCCATCCCAGGATGACGGCACTATGGCGTCACGCCGCTTTCGCCAGCGCGTCCTTGGCTTTGGCGTAGGCCCAATCGAGCCAAAGCGTGAGCGCCTCGACGTCGCTCCTCTCGACCGTCGAGCCGCACCAGATGCGCAAGCCCGGCGGCGCATCGCGATAGGCGTCGATGTCGTAGGCGACGCCTTCTTTCTCCAGCGCCGCGGCGATGCCTTTGACGAACGCCGCCTGCGCGTCGGCGGTAAGCCGGCTCACGGCCGGATCGACAACCTTCAGGCAAACCGACGTGTTGGAGCGCAGCGCCGGATCGCGCGCGAGAAAATCGATCCAGGGCGTGCGCGCGACCCAATCGGCGATGACGCCGCGCGTTGGCGTCGGCGCGGGCCTGCAAGCGCCGGCAAGCCGCCGACCGATTTCGCCCATTCAAGCGCGTCGAGATAATCCTCGACGCACAGCATCGACGGCGTGTTGATGGTCTCGCCGGCAAAAATCCCCTCGATCAGCTTGCCGCCCTTGGTCATGCGGAAGATTTTCGGCACCGGCCAGGGCGGCGTGTAGGTTTCGAGCCGCGCGACCGCGCGCGGGGAGAGAATGAGCATGCCATGCGCGGCCTCGCCGCCGAGCGCCTTTTGCCAGGAGAAGGTGACGACATCGAGCTTCGGCCAATCGAGTTTTTGCGCGAAAGCGGCCGAGGTCGCATCGCAGATGGCAAGCCCGGTCCGCTCGGCGGCGATCCAATCGGCATTGGCCACGCGCACGCCGGAAGTCGTGCCGTTCCAGGTAAAGACGATGTCGTGGCTCGGATCGATGCCGGAGAGATCGGGCAATTCGCCGTATGCGGCCCGGCGGACAGTCACGTCCTTAAGCTTGAGTTCCTTGGCGACGTCGGTCACCCAGCCCTCGCCGAACGATTCCCAGGCGAGCATCGTGACCGGCTGCGGACCGAGCAGCGACCATAGCGCCATTTCGACGGCGCCGGTGTCGGAGGCCGGCACGATGCCGATGCGATAGGCGGCGGGAACCTGCAGCACCTCGCGCGTCAGGTCGATGGCGCGCTTGAGCTTCGCCTTGCCGGCTTTCGAGCGATGGGAGCGGCCGAGAACGGCGTCGGAGAGGGCCTGCGGATTCCAGCCGGGTCGCTTGGCGCAGGGGCCGGACGAAAAATGCGGCACAGAGCGGCCGCACTGAGGGCGTGGCAATCGTCATGATCTATCCTTCCAGATAGTCGCCCCTCGTTGGGGAGGGGTGTCCCGCCGTCGGAAATAAGGAAGGAAACGGGCAACGTCAAGTCACATGGAGGAGATCAAATGACGAAGCGAGATAAGGAAGGATAACGGATGCAACCAGCGGATTCTTTCGTCAGCTGTCGTCGTACTCTGTCGCTCTGTTTCTGCGTCAGAATTTGAAGCCGGCGCCGACGCGGGCTGATGTCATCGTCACCAAAATATCGTCCAAGTGGAGAAAGCGCAGATATTCGAATTCGCCGCGCAGGAAAATGTTCGACGTGAGCGCGTAGTCCATGACCGAGGCCAACCGAGCCGCCGTACAGCAGCACATTGCTTTGCGATTGGCTGTCGGCGGACGAAGTCGACGCAGGTCGAGCTCAGTTGCAGTCGCGGGTTCGAACGGGCCGAGTCGCAGGTTCTCCTGGCCGAAGACTAAAGATGTGCGGGTTACGTCGCCACGGCCGACCACGAAGCCGACGAAAGCGTAGGGCAGAAAGTTGCCGAGAATCCACGCCGGCCCGCGCCCGGAGCGAGGCATATTCGACGATATGCACCGAAGCGTGCCCGCGACGGTAACGTCGTAGGTGTTGCCGCCCGTCCGAGACGCTGCGCGAGATCGGCGAGGACGTCGCGACCGAGAAGCGGAGGCGTGGGTGTAATCCGCCTCGAAGCCAAGCATCAAACTCTGCCATTGCGTATTGTAGCCGACAAAACCGCCATAGCTCATTGTTGTCGTGCTCGGCGATTGCCGAGCACCGGCCAGCTCGAGGCGCTGTCGTCCTCTTCTAGCGCTGTATCGCGCAGGCTGTAGGCGATCGAGTGAATTTGTGGCGTGCGAGAAATCGGCGGTGGCGTTGCTGTAGCCCCACTGGCCGCCGACATAAAAGCCGCTCCAGTTCGTGAAGGTTGCCGGCCCGACCGATTCGGCGCCGCGCAGAACGTCGAGATCTTGCGCGAACGCGCGCGGGAGCGAACCCCAGAACCACCAGCGCACAAATGACCCAACGACAACGCATTTGCCGGCCTTTCATGACCTGACCGCCTCGAGCGGCCAATCGCGGGCGATCATCGGGCATTAACCTTAATGGAGGGTTAGCTCGGCGGATGCGGGCGTGAGCGCATAGGGCGGCCGCAAAACGAAAACGGCGCGGTTGCCCGCGCCGTCTGCCGTCGTCCGGATATCGAGGTCGGTCAGCCGCGGGTGCTCAGCGGCTCAGCGGCATGACCACCGGCGTCGCCTCGGGCTGCAGCAGCCAGCGGAAGCCCGATCATGAAATCCTGCGAGGTGAGATTGTCCCACTTGTAGGAGTCGGGATTGCAGCCGCCGATGCAATTGATGCGTGTCGGTGACCGAACCCTAATTGAGGTAGCGGTAGGAGAACTCGACCTTGAAATTATCGGTCACGTTGTAGGCGAGACCGGCATAGAGCGCCCAGGCCGGACTCCACGAGCTGCTGTTGCGGCCGTAGCCGGCGCCGGAGGTGCCAATGCCGATGTCGGTCAGGTCGGCCATCGTGTTGTACGCGCCGCCGATGCCGGCGCCGACGAATGGCGTCAGGCACCACCAGGTGCCGAGATCCACGTAGGCATTGGCGAGGAGAACCACGGATTTCAAATAGCCTTGATATTGATCGCCGAAGGTTCCGCCGCCGAAGGTGTACTGGCCGAACGCGTTGACCTGCGTCCTGGCGCGATATTCGGCGGTGACGTCGAAGCGCAGCCAGTTGTTCAACTTCATAGCCGATGCCGCCGCCGATGAACGTGCGTGTCGGCCATCGACGCATGATCGAAAGCGAAGTTGCTCGAGTTGAGCGGGTTCTGCTCGAACATGAGGTTTGAGCTGTCCATGCCGACGCCGATGTCGCCGCGCAGATACCAGGCGCTCTGCTCGACAGACGCGCGGCGGCTGATATTGCATGGGCGGCGGAGGCGCGCCGAGATCGGCGGCATAGGCCGCAGCTCGAGAGCAGTAGCGCCGCACCGGCGCTGATGAGGGATTTAACGCTAACCATCGCTTCGTCCTTTCCTCGAAACGGCCATGCGGAACGCGCGGCCGTTGTTGGAATTCGGAGCGAAGATGGCAGCAATTGCTTAAGCGGCTCTTAACCTTAACGCTTAACCCTAATCGATCAGTGCATGCGGCAATCCTGGCGCGTGCCGACGACCGCTGCCGAGCAGGCGTTTCGCAGGCCGATACGGCGCGGCGTGGACTTTAAGGTTTTGATTTACGATGAAGGCCGAGGGCGCCGGGTACGGCGATGCGCGCCGGCTCAGTGCTCGTCTTCTTCGAGCTCGCCGATGTGATGCTGAGCGTAGAGCTCGAGTCCGAGCTTGGCGACGAGATCGAGCTGGGTTTCGAGGAAATCGATGTGCTCCTCCTCGTCGTGCATCAGCTTCTCGAACAGATCGCGCGTCACGTAATCGCGCACCGAGTGGCAATGGGTGGCGGCCTCCTCGTACAGCGCGCGCGCCGACATTTCCGCGGCGAGGTCGCAGTCGAGCACTTCCTTGACGTTCTGGCCGATGTGCAGCGGATCGAGCACCTGCATGTTGGGAAAGCCGTCGAGAAAAATGATGCGCTCGACGAGCTTGTCGGCGTGCTGCATCTCCTCGATCGATTCCTTGCGCCATTGCTTGGCGAGCGATTTGTAGCCCCAATTGTCGAGCAGGCGGTAATGCAGCCAGTACTGATTGATCGCCGTGAGTTCGTGGCGCAGCCCCTTGTTGAGATAATCGAGGACTCCGGGCTCGCCTTTCATGGCCGTGCTCCTGCGTTCGTGCCCGCGCTCCCGCGATCGTGCGCGGCCGAGGCCATTGATTAGAACTGATTATAACCTGATTTTCGCGCCGAGCGAAAGCCGGTGCGGCGGATCGCTGCAAGCGGCACTGTCGTCGCACGGATGGAAAGCTCAGGAGCGCGGCAGGACCGTCTCGCCGCAGGCCGGCGACCTGCGGCGGCAAGCGCCTCGTCCATGATGCGGCGGATGGTGCGCGCGCAGCGCCCGCATTGCGCGCTGCAGCCGAGGCAATGGTAGACTTGGCCGGTCGTGCGCGGGGCGCGTTCGCCGGCCGCCAGCGTCGCGCGCACGTCATGGTCGGAGAGCACGTTGCAGGAGCAGACGATCATTGCAGGCAAGCCCGGCGCGCATTGGTACGATCTGTAACTATCTCTAGCGCGCTCGATAATGGCGCGCAAAGAAAAAATCACTCTTTATAGCTATTCTAATCATCGCAGGTGCTGCGAAACAGTTCCGCAGCAATTACTGTATCCGAGAGCGTTCTGATTAGAGACGGTTGAAGACGCAATATCGGCCTCCCGCACTTGACCTAGTGTCCTGCGGATTGAGCGCTGTGAGCGCAGACGTCATGCCGCGGCCGACTCCTCGGAATCGTCGTAGCGTCTGCGCCAGCGTGAGCGCAGCCGGCAAAGGCGCGACGGGATGAAGCACAGATCGTCGAGGAAGCCGGCAAAGCGCTGACCGCGGGCGAGCGCGCGGTCGAGTGCGGCCATGGTGCGGGCAAGACCCGGATCGTCGTCGCGCACCCAAGTGCGCAGCACCGAGGAAAACAGCAGCGCGAGGCCCTGCGCGCGCAGCGCGCCGCGCGGGCCGGATGCGTTGATGCCCGGCCGCGGCCAGCATCCATTTCTGCGAGCGCACCGCGAGCGCGTTGAGCGCGAAGCGCGAGCGGCGCATTGCGGCGCGCCGAACGCATGAGCGAGCGCACCGCCTGCGCGATGCGGCGCCATGAGCTTCGAGCCGGCGCATCAGCACGTCGAACAGGCGCTCGCGAGCCGGCTCCTCCTCCATGTCGCTGAAATCTGCAGCGAGTACGGCGCGGTCGACGTCCTTGAAGTAAGCGGCGAGGATCGCGAGCGGCGAGGCGAACGCGCCGCGCAATTGCGCAAGCGATACGCCGGCGCGGCTTGGCGATCTCCGCCAAGCCGATCTGCTCGATCGGATTTTTCCGCCAGCAACGCCAGCAGCGCGGCGATGATTTTTTCGCGCTCGCCGCTCGGAGCGGCGGCCGCCGGCGCGGATGAGGATCGGGCTGGATCTGCGGGCGGGACGGGCTGGGCGGCTAGGTCTGCGGGCCATGACCGAACTCCTGTGAGCGAACGTCTTTGCGAGCGAGCTTTTCGAGGTGGAGGCCAAAAGAAGGCCTGACAATTCTAATGTAGGCCCGCGGCGTGCCGCTTCCAAGGCAGCCAGGGTTCAGCCGGCGAGTTCGCGCGAGCGCGCGGTGGCGGCGGCGACGGCGCGCGCGCATCAGCGGCGCCAGGCCGTTCTTCCCCATCAGCACTTGCGAGCGCCGCGGCCGTGGTGCCGCCCGGCGAGGTCACGTTCTCGCGCAAGCACGGCGGCAGTCGAGCGGCGAGCGATGCAACAATTCGCCCGAGCCGGCGACGGTTTCGCGCGCCAGTTTTTGCGGCGAGAGGCGGCGGCAATCCGGCCGCGACGCCGGCCTGCGCCAAAGCTTCGGCGAGCAGGAACACGTAGGCCGGACCGGAACCCGACACCGCCGTCACCGCGTCCATCAGCGCTTCGTCGTTCGATCCATTCGACCGCGCCGGTCGCGGACGAGCAGACGCTGCGCGAGCTCGCGCTGCGCGGCGCCGGTGCCAAGCGGCACCGCCGACCGTGATGCCGCGGCCGATGGCGGCCGGCGTGTTGGGCATGGCGCGCACGAGCGCGCCGGCGCCATTGACTGCGCCGGAGAAGAATTGCAGCGTGCGACCGGCCATGATCGAGACGACGAGCGTCGATTGTGCGCACGAACGGCTCGAGCGGCGCGATCGCCTCCGCGCGCGATCTGCGGCTTCACCGCGAGCACGACTGCGTCGACGGTGCCGAGCGCTTGCGCAGTCGGATTGAGCTCAGCCCGCGCGCCGGCAAGCGCCTGCAGATTTGCCGCGACGGCTGCGGCTCCAGCACCGCGACCTTGCGCGGCATCGAGACCGAGCCGCAGCCAGCCTTCGAGCATGGCGGAGCCCATCTTGCCGGCGCCGACCAGGACCAGACGGCCGGAGAAATCGCGTAAATCCGGATTTTGTCGCTGCAACGTCGCTTGAGGCGCTCATGGCTTCCTCGTCATTCCGGGTTGCCGCGACGTCGTCGCTCGCGAGACATTGTTGCGCCCGTCATGCGCGAACGCGCAGGTCGCGATGATCCGGCATACCACCGCGGCGAATTACAAATGCCGTGGATCGTCGGGCGCGGAGCATTACGCCTCGCCCGAGGTCTCGAACATGGCGGAGTCCATCGCCTCGCGCGCGGATTTCCCGGCCCAGATCACGAATTGGAACGCCGGAAAGTAGCGCTCGCAGGAATCGAGCGCGCTGCCGAGCACCGCTTCGCATTGCCGGTCCGAGGCGGCGACGCCGCCGGCGAGCACGAGCGCGTGGCGGAACATCACCACGCCGTTCTGCATCCAGACGTCGAAATGTCCGATCCACAATTGCTCGTTGATCAGCGCGACGAGCGCCTGCACCTCGTTGAGCCGCGGGTCCGGCACTTTCATGTCGAAGGCGCAGGCCAGATGCAGCGCCTCGATGTCGCCCATCCAGGTGAACGAGATCTGGTAATTGGTCCAGTGGCCGGTGACGTTGAGGGCGATCTCGTCCTCGCCGGCGCGTTCGAACGGCCAATTGTTGGATACCGCCATGCGCTCGACCACTTCGAGCGGGCTTGTGTGCTTCCTCGCGGGCGATTTCGATGATGGACATGCCGCCTCCACAGCCTCGTTATGAGTGGAAATGCGCACGCCACTTGACTTCGCCGCACGAGCCTGCGCGGCTGCGATTTGACGCAGGAACAACTGGCGCCCGCAGATTGACCGGACGCCGCGAATCAGTCGGCGCGCCGACTATAACGGCTCAGATTCCTCGCGCCAATTTTGCGCAAGCGCCGCCACCGCCAACGTTGTTTGCAGTCATGAAGTGATTTGCCCCCGCGGCACAATGGCTGCGATTGACTCCATCCACAGCGCACGACTGCGACAAGTTGACTCGGGGCGATCGCGGGCGGCGCGGGCGCGGCGCGCGTTGAATGCGGCGCGGGCTTCGACCGGCAAGCCTCTGCGGCGTGCGCGAGCAAGGACGCGCCCGGCGATCAGGCGATGAGCATCAGTCGAACAGGCTGGAAACCGATTCCTCGGCGGCGGTGCGGCTGATCGCTTCGCCGATCAGCGTCGCGATCGAGAGCACGCGGATGTTTTTGCGACTCCTCGACCGCCTTGGTCGGCTGAATTAAATCGGTGATCACCAGCTCTTTCAGATGCGACTTGCCGACGCGGGCGACCGCGCCGCCGGAAAGCACGCCGTGGGTGATGTAGGCGTAGACGTCGTTCGCGCCTTTCTCCAGCAAGGCCTCGGCGGCGTTGATCAGCGTGCCGCCGGAATCGACGATGTCGTCGACCAGGATGCAGATGCCGCCGTCGACCTTGCCGATGACGTTCGCCACCTCCGACTCGCCCGGCCGCTCGCGCCTCTTGTCGATGATGGCGAGCGGCGCGTCGATGCGCTTGGCGAGCCCGCGCGCGCGCACCACGCCGCCGACGTCGGGCGAGACCACGATCACCTTGCCGAGGTCGAACCGCTCGCGGATGTCGCGCATCATCACCGGCGCAGCAAACAGATTGTCGGTCGGGATATCGAAAAATCCCTGGATCTGTCCGGCGTGCAGATCGAGCGTGAGCACGCGGTCGGCGCCGGCGTGGGCGATGAGATTGGCGACGAGCTTGGCCGAGATCGGCGTGCGCGGCCCGACTTTGCGGTCCTGCCGGGCGTAGCCGTAATAGGGGATCACCGCCGTGATGCGCCGCGCCGAAGCGCGCCGCAGCGCATCGATGATGATGAGCAATTCCATCAGGTGATCGTTGGCCGGAAACGAGGTCGACTGGATCACGAACACGTCGGCGCCGCGCACGTTTTCCTGGATCTCGACGAAGATCTCCATGTCGGCGAAGCGGCGGACCACGGCTTTGGTCAGCGGGATGCCGAGATAGCCGCCGATCGCTCCGGCCAGCGCGGGGTTGGAATTGCCGGCGACGAGCTTCATCGCTCCGTTATTGCCCGCCATTCCGCTCTCCCGTGCGCGCGTCCTCGCGTTCACGCGGACCTGATACAAGCCGCGTTTCGGGGCTGGCAATATGAATTCAGGCCCTTGTCCCCGCCGGATTTTCCGCTGCAATGCCAGGATTTCGCAGAGGTGAACGGGGCATGGCGAACGGCGAATAGATTCTCGTAAACGCCTGTCGCGCGCTCGCTATTCGCTTGCCTGCAAGCACGATGGCGTTGACGTGCCGGCCGTAATCGTCCTCGGCGCGGTGGGTGGCGCGGCGGTAGCTGAAAAAGCGCGGCGGATCCGCGTAGGTGCACAGGCCGACATCCTCGATGTGGCCGACGCCGGCCCGCGCGCAAGCCGCGCCGCGACGTAGCCGCCGAGATCGAACAGGGCGTGGCCGGGCGCGCGGCGCCGGGCGAAGAACGGCCGCGCTGGCGGGGTCCTCGGCGGCAAAGCGGCCGATGAGATCGCGGCCGACTTCGTAATTGGGCTGGCGGATCATCGGCCCAAGCGCGGCGCGGATTCGTCTGCGCGCGGCGCCGAGCCGCTCCATCGCCGTCGACCGTCGCTTCCACGACGCCGGTCAAGCGCGCCGCGCCAGCCGGCATGCGCGGCGCCGATGACGCGCGCCTGCGGCTCGGCGAACAGAACCGGCCCGCAATCGGCGGTGCGTCACGCCGATGGCGAGCGCCGGCAGGCGCGTAACGATGGCGTCGGCGCGCGGCCGCGCGTCCGCTGGTCCATGGCGTCTCGGCGACGACGACATGCGGCGAGTGAATCTGGTAGGCGGTGAGCAAGCGGCTGCGGCTCGACACCGAGCGCCGCCGCCATGCGCGCGCGGTTCTCGGCGACGTGCGCGGCGCTGTCGTCCGAGCCGATGCCGCCATTGAGGCTCGCATAGAGTCCGCCAGAAACGCCGCCTTCGCGCGTGAAGAAGGCGTGGCGGATGCCGGGCAGCGCAAGCGTGTCGGCCTTGACCATCATGGCGGTTCAAATCCGGGCAGCGGACTTGAGCTTCGGATCGGCGATCGCGATCGACCTTGCACAACTCGCCCATTCCCTTGCGCCCCGCCCGCGGTCAGGCGCGACAGCGCCTGGTCGATCTCGATGGCCTTGCCGTAGGGCGCGTGCGCCTTGAGCGTCGCCGCGCGCTTGATCGATGCCGAGCCGGCGCAGCCAGTCGCGCTGCGAGACCGGCCCGTGGGCGCGGCGCGCCCATGCTTTCGGCGCTCTGCGCCAGCGCCTCGAAATCGACGTGCGCGGTCAGATCGACCTCGCCCGGCGAGCGCAACGGATCGGCGAAGGCATGTCCGGAAACGGCCTGCAAGGTCTCGCCCAAGCCGTACCAGGCGTGGCCATAATCGATGATCAGCGCCGCGCCGTCCTCGCGCACGCGGCGTCCGATTTCGAGCGCGACGGCGTCGGCGCGCCATTCATAGATCGAGCCGTCGGGAGAAAGCCGCAATCCGCGCGGCAGCGTCGAATTCGAAATGGGGCAGCGGATCGCGCGCGACGCCGATGGCGAGCTTGCCGTCCGGGCCGATCGTCACGACGCGCTCGTGCCAGCCGTCGGCCTGTTTGACCGCCTGATGCACCGGCAGCGCGTCGATGAATTCGTTGGCGACGATCAGGCACGGGCCGGGCGGGAACGTCTTCGAGCGCTGTCGTGCCAGAGCACCGGCAGACCGAGCGGCTCGAGCCGCCGCTCCTGCACCTTCTGCAGCGCCGGGCTGATTTCGATCAGATGCAGCACGACCGCGGCGTGAAAGCCCGGCACCGTTTTGGCCGCTCGCAGCGCGTCGATGATCATGGTGCCGCGCCCCGGCCGAGCTCGATCAAGCGGACGTTCTCCGGCGCGCCCATCTGCTGCCAGACCGCAGCGAGCCACAGCCCGATCAGTTCGCCGAACATCTGGCTGATCTCGGGCGCGGTGATGAAATCGCCGCCGGCGCCGAGCGGGTCGCGGTTGATGTAATAGCCGTAGCTGCGGATGGGTCAGGCACAGCCGCATGTATTCGGCGACCGGCATCGGCCCGGCGATGCCGATGAGCCGGCGGATTTCGCTGTTCGAGCGGAGAGTGTTCGTCAGCCATCTTTCGGCTTGGGTTCGCGGCTTGACGCGCATAAGCAAGGATGGCGATGCCGGCCAGCATCAACGGAATGCACAGCAGCATTCCCATGGTCAGTCCGCCCCAGAGAAAGCCGAGCTGCGGATCGGGCTCGCGGAAAAATTCGCAGGTGATGCGCGCGATGCCGTAGCCGAGCGCAAAGCTGCCCGTGACCACGCCGGGCCGCTTGAGCGCGCCCAATCGCACCAGCACGTTGAGCACGACGAACAGCACGACGCCCTCCAGCGCCGCTTCGTAGAGCTGACTGGGATGGCGCGGAATCGGACCGCCAGTGGGGAAGATCATGGCCCAGGGCACGTCGGTCGGCCGGCCCCACAATTCGCCGTTGATGAAATTGGCGATGCGGCCAAGAAACAGGCCGATCGGCGCCACCGCGGTGGTCACGTCGCCGAGCGACAGCATCGGGATGCTCGCGTTGCAGCGCGAACCAGACGATGGCGACGATGCAGCCGAGGACGCCGCCGTGAAACGACATGCCGCCGTTCCAAAGCTCGAAAATCTGCAGCGGATGGGCGGCGAAAAGCGGCAGATTGTAGAACAGCACGTAGCCGATGCGGCCGCCGAGGATGATGCCGAGCGTGATCCAGATAATGAAATCGTCGAAGTCGACCACGGTGAGCGGCGCCGGTCCGCCCCATAAGCGCTCGGATGCGATGATGGCGCGCGCATAGACCCAGCCGGCGAGAATGCCGACGATATAGGCGAGCGCGTACCAGCGCACGGCCAGCGGCCCGAGGTGAATCAGCACCGGGTTGATGGCGGGATAGGGCAGGAGCGGCAGAACGAGCATCGGGTGGATTTCCCTACGGGCGCGATGCGCCCGCTTATGTTGCCGCCCCGCGTCTCGCCATGCGGCACCGCCCCTTGCGGCTGCGGCGCACCATCGCCATTGTCTGCACGCATAGCAAGCGGGCCACCGCCGACGCTGCGGCGGGCGGGTCAGCGATGGGCGTTTCGGAGGCAGCCATGGTGCAGACGACGAATCGGTTCTTCGACGAAGTGGCGCGGTTGATGAATGACGCGGCCGGGGCCGCGCAAGGGGTGCGGCGCGAATTCGAGACCGCTGTTCCGCAGCCAGGCGGAGCGCGTTCTGCGCGAACTCGACGTGGTCCGGCGCGAGGATTTCGAGGCGGTCAAGGACATGGCCCGGATCGCGCGCGAGGAGAATGAGGCGCTCAAGGCCCGCGTGGCGGCGCTCGAAGCCGCGCTCGGCAAGGCCGCGACCGGGCCGCGACGGCCCGCGGACGGCTGCGGCGGGCGCCGTCCGGGCACCGTTGCCGGCACGGCCTGACGCGGCAATCGCCGGCTCGTTCCTTGTTTTTCAACAGTCGCGCCGCTATAGAGGCCGCGACCGCGGCTCCACCCCTGGAGGCTGCCCGCGGAATTCCTCTCACATCGACAGGGCTTAGGACAGGATCACATCATGGCGACCGTTAATCTCATCAAGGCCGCAGCGCGGCCGCGGGCCGGCAAGGGGGCCGCCCGGGCTGAGCGTCGCGCCGGCCGCGTTCCCGGAATCATCTATGGCGACGGCAAGCCGCCGCTGCCGATCTCGCTCGATTACGCCGATCTGCACCAGCGCATCTATCGCCGGGCATTTTCTCACCACCATTCACGACGTCGAGATCGAGGGCGTGAAGCACCGCGTCATTCCCCGCGATTTCCAGCTCGACGCCGTGCGCGACCTGCCGCTGCATGTCGATTTCATGCGGCTCGGCGAGGGCGCGACGATCCGCGTCAACATCCCGATCCACGTCAAAAACGCCGACCAATCGCCGGGCGTCAAGCGCGGCGGCACCGTCAGCATCGTCACCCACACGATCGAGGTGCGCTGCCGCGCCGACGCCATTCCGACCGCCATCGAGGTCGACGTCGGCGAGCTTGGAGATCAACCACTCCAAGCACCTGAGCGACATCACGCTGCCGGAAGGCGTGCGCGTCGTGGCCGGCCGCGACATCACGCTGGTCACCGTCGTGCCGCCGTCGGGCTACGCGGAAGAAATGAAGGCTGCCGCGGAGGCTGCCGCCGCCGCGGCTGCTGCGGCTGCCGCCGCGGCTGCTGCCGGCACGCCGGCCGAAGGCGCGTGCTGCCCGGCCGCGGCTCCGGGTGCGGCGCCCGGGCGCGGCTGCGCCGGCTGCCGGCGGTGCGGCAGCCGAGAAGAAGTGAGGTCTCCGCGCGCGCGGGACGACGCCGATGCTGCTCCTGGTCGGTTTAGGCAATCCAGGAGCGCGCTATGTCGGCAACCGCCACAATGTCGGCTTCATGGCGCTCCAGGCGATCGCCAAGCGCCACGGCATCGGCCCGTGGCGCCGGCGCTTTCAGGGCGTCGCCTGCGAGGGGCCGATCGGCGGCGTGCGCTCGCTGCTGCTGTTGCCCGGCACCTACATGAATGAATCGGGCCGCGCCGTCGCCGAGGCGATGCACTTCTACAAGCTCGCGCTCGGCGACGTCACGGTGTTCCACGACGAAATCGATCTGCCGCCCGGCAAAGTCAGAGTGAAAGTCGGCGGCGGCATCGCCGGCCACAACGGCTTGCGCTCGATCTCCGAGCACGTCGGCAACGATTACCGGCGCGTGCGCATCGGCGTCGGCCATCCCGGCAACAAGGATTTGGTCCATGCCTATGTGCTGAGCGATTTCGCCAAGAGCGAGCGGCCGTGGGTCGAGGCGCTGATCGGCATCCTCGCCGACAATGTCGAGCTTCTCGTCCGCGGCGAGGATGCGAGTTTTCAGAACAAGGTTCATCTCGCCATGGCGGCGAAGGGGTTTGGCGAGGCCAAGAACGAAGACGACGGCGACAAGAACAGAAAATCCAGCGATCAGAAAAACTGATCACCAGATCGAGCCCATGGGCTTCAAATGCGGCATCGTCGGGCTGCCGAACGTCGGCAAGTCGACGCTGTTCAACGCGCTGACCGAAACCGCGGCGGCGCAGGCGGCGAATTATCCGTTCTGCACCATCGAGCCGAATGTCGGCGAGGTGGCGGTGCCGGACGCGCGGCTGGCGACGCTCGCCGCGCTCGCCAAGTCGGCGGCGATCGTGCCGACGCGGCTGAGCTTCGTCGATATCGCCGGCCTCGTGCGCGGCGCCTCGAAAGGCGAGGGGCTGGGCAACCAGTTCCTCGCCAATATCCGCGAGGTCGACGCCATCGCCCATGTGGTGCGCTGCTTCGAGGACACCGACGTCACCCACGTCGAAGGCCGCATCGATCCGCATCGCCGACATCGAAACGGTCGAGACCGAGCTGATGCTCGCCGATCTCGACAGTCTGGAGCGGCGGGTCGACGGCCTCGGCAAGAAAGCCAAGGGCGGCGACAAGGAAGCCAAGAGGAAGGACGCTCGATCTCGTCAACCGCGCGCTGGCGCTGCTGCGCGAGGGCAAGCCGGCGCGGCTCACCGAGCGCAAGCCCGAAGAGGAGAAGGCGTTCCACATGCTCGGGCTGATCACCGCGCTGCCGGTGCTCTATGTCTGCAACGTCGATGAAGCCTCGGCCGCGGACGGCAACGACTATTCGCGCAAGGTCGAAGCAGCGGGCCGAAGGCGGAAGGCGCGGCCGTCGATCGTCATCTCCGCCAAGATCGAGGCCGAGATCGCGCTGCTCGGCCGCGACGAGCGCGCCGATTATCTCGCCGCGCTCGGCCTCAAGGAAGCCGGCCTCGATCGCCTCATCCGCGCCGGCTACGCGCTGCTCGACCTCGTGACCTTCTTCACCGCCGGGCCGAAGGAGGCGCGCGCCTGGACGGTCACGCGCGGCACCAAAGCGCCGCAGGCCGCCGGCGTCATCCACAGCGATTTCGAGCACGGCTTCATCCGCGCCGAGACCATCGCCTATGACGACTATGTCGCCTGCGGCGGCGAGGCGGGCGCGCGCGACGCCGGCAAGATGCGGCTCGAGGGCAAGGATTACGTCGTGCAGGACGGCGACGTCATGCACTTCCGCTTCGCAACGTAGATACGTCAGAAATCGGACGACGGTACCGGACCTCTGATCATTGCTCCCGGTAACCGGCACGCTGATTCCCGAGTCCGGCTCCCTGATTCCTGATCGCGCCCGAGATGCTCGTTGATGCGGAACACGATGAGCACGAATTCGGCGATGATGCGCGAGACGATGACGCCCATGCAGATGCCGAGCAGGCTGGCGATCAGAAAGATCATGCCGACGAACGGATTGAACGCCATGGTGTCGAGCGCGGTGACCGCGCCGGCGATCCCAAGCAGGAACGAAATGACCACGGCGAGCCAATAGAACACCTTGATCACGGTGGGCGTTACGAACCGCTCCCACTGGAACAGATCGCCGATGCCGAACATGCTTCTTCCTCCCGAGCAACAAGAGCGCGCGCCAATTCCTCACTGCCGGACGGCAGACTGCACTTCGGCCTTGCCACGGTCAATTGCAGCCGAACCGCCGCAATCTGCCGAATTTTGGACGCATGATCGCGGCGAATTGGACTATTGTCCGCGATAGACGGCTTTACAGGTGCTCATGCGCTGGCTTTTCTGGGACGAATTTGCGGCGCGCGCGGCGAAATTCTCGCGCGATGAGCGGCGCGCCGCCTCGATCGCCGCCGGCGCACATGCGCTGCATGACGGCTACACCGATCTCATCTACATCATGCTGCCGTTGTGGCAGGCGGAATTCGGCCTGACCTATGCGGCGCTCGGCCTGCTGCGCGGCATGTTCGTCGGCGCCATGGCGAGCCTGCAGATTCCCGCCGGGCTGCTGTCCGAACGGCTCGGCGCCGCCGCGGTGCTGGCGCTCGGCACCGCGCTCGCCGGCCTCGGCTATTGTCTCGCCGGCGCGAGCACCGGTTTTGCCATGCTGCTCGGCGCGCTGGTCATCGGCGGGCTCGGCGCCAGCGCCCAGCATCCGATCGCTTCGGCGCTGGTCGCCCGCGCCTTTGCCGGACCGCGCTCGCTCAAGGCGCTCGGCACCTACAATTTCTCCGGCGACCTCGGCAAGATGACGGTGCCGGCGGCTTTGTCGCTGATGCTGCTGGCGATGCCCTGGCGGCCGGCGCTTGCCATCCTCGGCGGCGTCGGATTGGTGATGGCGGTCGTGATCTTTTTGTTCACGCCGCGCTACGATCGCGGCGCTGTGCGCAAGGCCGATGATGCGCGGCCGCCGGATGATCGCCCGCGGCAGGCTTCCGCGTTCCCGCTGTTGCTCGACGATCGGCATTCTCGACAGCGCGACCCGCATGGGCTTTTTGCTGTTCCTGCCGTTCGTGCTGACCGCGAAGGGCGCGAGCCTGCAGGACATCGGCCTGGCGATGACGCTGGTCTTTGCCGGCGGCGCGGCCGGCAAGCTCGCCTGCGCGTTCATCGGCGCGCGCATCGGCGCCATCGGCACCGTGTGGCTGACCGAAAGCCTCACCGCGGCGGGAATTCTGGCGCTGCTGCCGCTGCCGCTCCCCGCCGCTCTGTTGCTGCTGCCGCTGATCGGTGTTGCGCTCAACGGCACGTCGTCGGTGCTCTATGGCTCGGTGCCCGATCTGGTCGCGGCCGGACTGGCGCACCCGGGCGCTGAGTATTTTCTACACCGGCACCATCGGCTCGGGCGCGATCGCGCCGATCGTGTTCGGGCGCGCCGGCGACGCGTTCGGGTCTCGCACGCTCTGATCCTGGTCGCCGGCGTGGCGCTGCTGACGCTGCCGCTTGCGGCGCTGCTGCGCCGGCGCTGGCGCGCACTTACGGTTCTCCTGCGGCGTGACGGCGTCAACTTTGCGGCGCGGGAACCGACGCCGTTCATTTTAAAGGGTGATCGCCGCCAAACAGGAACGCGAAGCGCGAGGGCGCGTTGGATTCGGTGCTCGAAGTTCCGAACAAGCATAGGGAGTAGGTCATGCGATTTCATATCCCCTGCACCGCATTGGGCTTGGCGCTGGTTGCGATCACGCCGGCCGCTCATGCGCAGACGGTGATCACCCAACCCGTCGTCACGGTGCCGCCGGCCGCAACAGTGGGGACCCGGTCGGTCAGAACGGTGCGGACCGTGACCACCGTGCGAACGGTCCGGCCGATCGGACGTCGGCGTGTCGTGGTGCGGCGACGGACCTATGTGAGCACGCGCGTGGTTCCCGCCACCACGACAACGACCACAACCACCATCGCCTCGGCGCCGGTCGCCGTCACGCCGCCGCTCTACGACTATGTGACGCCCGCGCCGGTCACTACGGCGCCGTATTACCGTCAGCCGCTCTACGACACAGCGGTGGAGACGCCGGCGGCAGCGCCGGCACCGGTCGGCACCGCCACTCCGTTCTACCGCTATGTCTACGAGTCTGACCGCATCATGGTGATCGATCCGAACACCGGAATCGCGGTGCAGGCGCTCCCGCGCTGACCGCCCGGTGCCAAAGAGATAGACGCGCAAAGAAGCGATGTAAGCGTGCGCTGCTGGCAGGCGGCGCACGCGTCGCCGCGCAGGACGAGGAGGAGCCGATGAAGTTGTCCATCGCTATCCTTTCGGCCATCGGCGCGTGCGCGCTCGCCTGCTCCGGCGCTTTGAACCCCGCGCCAGCGCAATCGAGCGACACGGAGGCGCAGACGAGCGCCGGCGGCGAACAACAAACATTCGCGCTCACGGCCGCGCAGCGCCGCGCCATCTACGCGACCGCGAGCAAGGACAAGAGCAAGGCGGCGAAGACGCATTTTTCGCCGACCGTCGGCGCCGAGGTGCCGCCGATGATCGAGCTCTACACGCTGCCGGACCAGGTTCTGGCCGAAAACCACGCGGCCAAATCCTACGAATACACGCTGGAGCAAGATAAGGTCGTGCTCGTCGATCCGACCAGGATGCGCGTGATCGACGTCATCGGACCGGATCAATAAAAGCTTCGTCATTGCGAGGAACCCCGCGACGAAGCAATCCAGGATTCGGCGCGCTGAAGTCAGGATTGCTGCGCTTCGCTCGCAATGACAGCGCAGCGCCGCTACTGCCCCTTCTTCCCCGTCTTCGCCCCTTCGGCCACCGCCTTCGGCAGCACGTCGAGATAGCGGCCCATGAAGAAGGCTTTGCGCCGTTTCCTCCGTCTCGTCTCGCCCGCCGTCCGTGCTATATTGGCGGCCAACGGATGCGGAGTTCGTCATGATCTTGCCTTCGCTGCTGGCGCTCGGCGCGCAACTTCTCACGCCCGTCGCCGACGGCGTACCGCGGCTCAACGTCGAGCAGGTATGCCAAGGCATCGCCGTCCAGGGCGGCAGCTCGTTCCACGATCCCGCCATCCCCAAGGAAAAACGGGACTGCGTGCAAAGCGAGAACGAAGTCCGCCAGGAACTCATCAAACGCTGGTCGACATTCTCCGCCGCCGACAAGAACCACTGCATCAACGAAGCCACGATGGGCGGCGATTCGAGCTACACCGAACTGCTCACCTGCCTCGAAATGGCGCAGGACGTGCGCACCCTCGGCAAGGACGCGGACACCAGGCCGACGCCGAAGGCGAAGCGAAAGCGGTAGTTTTGGCGACCAACCGCTCGCCCCCGCTTCCGCGGGAATGAGCGGAGAATTGAGCATCCCGCTGAGCGCCTAATACCCGATCAAAATCTCGCTCACGGTCGGCTTGAGCGCGCGCATGGCAGGATCGTCGGAACTGTACTGGTCCTTGGCCGGCAACTCGTTATCGGCGGTCTTGGCGTTGGCGTGCAGGCTGACGCCGGCCTTGCAGCCGCCGGGCAGCGTGGCGAGTTCGCCGCCCTCCCAGTCGGCGACGCTCGCGACGTCGTTTGCGTCGAAGCCCGTGACCTTGAACGGCTTGCGGTTGAGCTTTTCCAACTGCTCCAGCGTGAGCCCGAGCCGCAAGCCCTTCGGCGCGGTCCACATCGATTTGCCGGCGATGTCGATCAGATAGGTGCCGGTGCGGTTCGGATTCTGCCACCACACTTCGAGCCGCCGCCGCGGGTCCTTGGGAAACAGCACGGTGGCGCCGACCTGGACGCCCTGCACGGTCTCGTGGGTGAAGATCATGTTGCGCGAATCGTAAGTCACCGCCAGCGCCAGCATGCCCGAATCCTTGGCGAAGGGACCCGAGCATTCGATCACGGTGCGGTATTTCCCAACAGGCGGCGCCCGCTCCGGAGCGGCACCGGGCGCGGGCTTGACGGCGGCGGTGCGCTTACCCGGCTTGGCGGCCGGCTCCGGCACCGGGGTCGGCATCGGCTGCTTGATCTGCCCTGGCGCCAGTTCGTCCTCGGGACTGAGCTTGGGCTGCTGGCCCTGCTGCGCCAAAAGCGGCGCCGCCAAAACCAGCGCGGCTGACAATGCGAGGCCGGCCGCAAGCCCCGAATGGATCAGCCTCGTGCGAATCAAACGTTTGCGAATCAAGCGTTGACGCATGCCCCAGCTCCCTGCGCGATCGCAACTCTATAGCACGGCCGCCCATTTTCCATCCTCCCCCACGAGGGGCCCCCGCCGCGCATGCGCGGCGGGGGGAAGCGGCCGGCCCGATGACAGGCTCCGTGACGAAGCAATCCAGGCGGCCGCGCAGCCCGCGCAAGCGGCCCTGGATTGCTTTGCTTCGCTCGCAATGACGCAATAGAATCTCGTTCTCGCGACGCGCTCTGCGCCCGAGTCTTGAACAAGCCAGTCCCGTCCCATGATTTCGAATTTGAGCTATGTCAGACGCTGCAGCCTGTCGTGTGCACGCTTGGACTAAGCCGTCGGCATTTGAAACGTGAACCGGGTTTCGTCCTCTGTGGAAGTCACACCCAGCGTTCCGCCATGCGCGCGGGCAATTTCGGCCGTAATGAACAGCCCCAGTCCCAAACCCTGCAATGAGCTCTTCACGGCGCCCCGATAAAATGGTTGAAACAGTCGTGCCATTGTAGCGGGCGGAATCGGGTCGCCAGCGTTCGTGACCGACAATTCAAATATTCCGTTCTCAGTCGCGGCGCGTGCCACTATCGGCTTGTTTTTCGCTCCGTGCGTAACGGCGTTTCCGAGAAGATTTGAAAACAGTTGGCCGATGCGCTGAGGATCACAGTTGATGGGCCCCTGCACAACGAACTTCGTTTCAATATTCGTGTCCATATGACTTGAACGAATTTCTGCCGCGATTTGATCAAGTATGTCTTCAACTGTTTTAGTGGGCACCCGTTGCAAGATTAGCCCGCCGCCCAAACGTCCCTGTGCGAAATCAAGGACGTTGTCGATCAATTGCGACATCCGGTCGATGCTCTTTTGCATCAGCTCGGCTATCTTGACGGTGTCTTCTAGAGATGTCGCGCTCGTTAGAAGTCGCGTGCCGGAAGCAATAGCCGCAAGGGGATTTCGCAAATCGTGGCCAAGTACGGCAACGAATTGTTCCCGCAATTCGGATGTTTGGCGTTCGCTCGATAGCGTCGCCTCGCTCGCGTCCAGCCGATCAAACGCATTGAGATGGACCGCAATCAATTCCGCGAACAATTTGAAGGTGCCGACCGTTTCGGGATTGTTCAAACGTGCCGGGCGTCGATCAATTGCGCAGAGAGTGCCGAAGAACTTCCCGTCTGTCAGAATGATGGGTACCGAGATGTAGCTCTGAAAGCCATACATGGCCGGCGTAGGATGGCCGCAAAAGACTTTATCTTCGGCGACGTTATCGATAGCGACAGCTTCGTGGCTCTGCCGGATTTCGTTACAGATAGTCGTCTCTACTCTTAATTCGCCGCCGGGTCGAAGGCCGAACGCGATTTCGTCGCGAACAGCGCAGCAAATCCATCGTCCCTCCGTGACCCTTGCGACGGCAGCGAAGCCCATTCCGGTGGAACGGCATACAATCTGAAGAATGCGAGGAACGGCGTCGATGCGCTGAACGGCAGTGACGTCGGCCTCAAAATCAGCGCCCATCGTGGCTGCTCTTAAGTGTTTCCTATTTTTACGTTATGGCCGAGAGCGGCTTAAGTCGATAGGGAACCAAGATTGCGTCCTTTGACATGTTTCTCAAGATTAACATCGGGGGTTTGGAAGCGATGCGATCAATGTCCGAGAATGGGATGGACTGGCCGTGCTCTCGCCCCTAACGGTTCTCAGAGTCGGCGCGGCAGTTTTCTCTTTGGAACACGCGTTCGGACGCTGTTTTCAGATATTTTTCAAACGCGAACACCTGCTTCTCGTCTGAGAAAGCGACGCAGGTTTTGAGCTTCCAGGGAGCATATTTGAAGGTGCGGGGCACGGTTTTGGCATTGTGCTTCGCCAGCCGCGCCTTCAGGTCCTCGGCGATGCCTGTGTAAAAACGATCGGGTTGGGGATGCTTTAAAGGATTCGGGGATGCTTTAAAGGATATAGGCGTATTTCATTATCGAGGCTGCCCGCTACGCTGCGATAATGCGGCAAGCGAAGCTGCATGAGCCACGCCCGCCTTCACTTGCTACGCAATTACGATCTCGGCTGGTTTGCCGAGCCGAAGCTCGCGTAGCGAGCGAAAACTGGTGGAGCCAGGCGGAGTCGAACCGCCGACCTCTTGAATGCCATTCAAGCGCTCTCCCAACTGAGCTATGGCCCCGATCAGGTGACAGATGATCAGATGACAGAGGATCGAATAGATTTGAGTACAGGGACGGCGTCTGATATACACTGATATCTGCATTCGTCCTCTGACCCCTGATCAGCCTTCCTCCTCGTTCTCTATATCGCCGCCGATGATGTCGGTCACGTCGGCGTCTTCTTCCTCCTGCTCCTCGATGAAGGCGGCGTCGTCGAGGGTCTCGTCGATCTCGACCTCTTCGTCCTCGATCTCGGCCTCCGGGCGCCTCGCCCGGCTTCTTCGCCGTGCCTGCGGCCTCGGCGTCGGCCTCTTCCAGCGAGACGAATTCGGCCTCGGCGGGCTCCGGCACGGCGACTTCCTCGGCCGGCGCCGGGGCGCGGGCGACCGCGGCCACCGGCTCCGGGCGCGCGCGCGCGGCGAGCGTCTCCACCGGCACGACCTTGCCGGTATAGGGCGAGATCACCGGCTCCTTGTTGAGGTCGTAGAACTTGCGCCCGGTCTCGGGACAGATGCGCTTGGTGCCGAGTTCGGGCTTCGCCATGAATGCTGTGCCTTGAATGGGCCGTAACGGGTTCGCAACCTGATGCGGCAAATCGGTCGGATTTGGAGGGGCTTCACTTGGCGAGCCGGCGTGCGGCTGTCAATAGCGTTCAGAGGACGGCATGGGCGGACGACGGACGGGGTACGTTCATGCTCACCTCGCGCCCGGGCCGGGGAGAAGGAGTTCGCATGCGCGGCGCGGGCGGCTGTGCTAGAAGCCGCGCGCTGGAACTCCGTCATGGACACGCACGACCCAACCCGCTCCGCTGACCGCCCGGCGCAATGGCGCGCTCAAAGGCCGTGCGCGGGTGCCGGGCGACAAGTCGATTTCGATCCGCGCGCTCATTCTCGGCGCGCTCGACGGTGGGCGAGACGCGGATCGGCGGCCTGCTTGAAGGCGAGGACGTGCTCAACACCGCGCAGGCTTTGCGCGACGCTCGGCGGCCGGCTGGAACGGCGTGGCGGCGGGCAGTGGCGCGTGCACGGCGTCGGCGTCGCCGGCTTTGCCGAGCCGGCGGCGAAAACTCGATTTCGGCAATTCCGGCACCGGCTGCCGGCTCATGCTCGGCGCGGTCGCGGGCTGTCCGGTCACCGCGACGTTCGACGGCGATGCGAGCTTGCGCAAGCGGCCGATGCGGCGCGTGCTCGATCCGCTTGGAGCGGATCGGCGCGCGCACGTTGTCGTCGGCCGACGGCCGGCTGCCGCTGACGCTCAAAGGCGCGCGCGATCCGATCCCGATCGTGTTCGACCGCCGGAGGTCGCGTCGGCGCAGCTCAAATCGGCGGTGCTGCTCGCCGGCGCTGTCGGCGCCGGGCGAGACCACCGTGATCGAGCGCGAGGCGACCCGCGACCATACCGAGAAGATGCTCGCCCATTTCGGCGCCCAGCGTGCAGGGTCGAGCCGCGATGGGCGCGGGCGGCCGCCGCATCACGCTGACCGGCCAGCCGGAGCTTGCGCCGGCGCCGATCGTGGTTCCCGCCGATCCGTCCTCGGCGGCGTTCCCGCTGGTCGCGGCGCTGATCGTGCCGGGCTCGGACGTGATCCTCGACGGCGTGATGATGAACCCGCTGCGCACCGGCCTGCTCACCACGCTCGCCGAGATGGGCGCCGCGATCGAGCGGCTCAACGTGCGCAACGAAGGCGGCGAGGAGGTCGCCGATTTGCGCGTGCGCAGTTCAGCAGCCTGCGCGGCGTCGAGGTGCCGGCCGGCGCGGGCGCCGTCGATGATCGACGAATATCCGGTGCTGGCGGTGGCGGCCGCCTTCGCCGAGGGCACCACGATCATGCGCGGGCTCAAGGAACTGCGGGTGAAGGAATCCGACCGCCTTGCCGCCACCGCCGCGCTCCTTCGCGTCAACGGCGTCGACCGCCGAGATCGACGGCGACGATCTGATCGTGCAGGGCAAGGGCCGCGCGCCCGGCGGCGGCCTCGTCACCACCCACATGGATCACCGCATCGCCATGTCGGCTCTGGTCATGGGGCTTGTGAGCGACAAGCCGGTCGCGATCGACGACGGCTCGCTTCATCGCCACGAGCTTTCCGGGCTTCGTCGAGCTGATGCGCGGCCTGGGCGCGGATTTGTCATGATCATCGCCATCGACGGGCCGGCGGCTTCGGGCAAGGGGACGATCGCGCGGCAGATCGCGTCGGTTTATGGGCTGCATCATCTCGACACCGGGCTGCTCTATCGCGCCGTGGCCAAGGCGGTGCTCGATGCCGGCTATTCGCCCGACGACGCCGAGCGCGCGATCGAGGCGGCGGCCGCGCTCGATCCGAAAAAATTCGACGAAAGCGCGCTGAAGACCCAGGCCATCACCGAGGCGGCGTCGGTGGTGGCGGCGATCCCGCAAGTGCGCGAAGCGTTGATGAATTATCAGCGCGCTTTCGCCGCCAAGCCGCCCGGCGCCGTGCTCGACGGCCGCGATATCGGCACCGTCATCGCGCCCGGCGCCGACGTGAAGCTGTTCGTGGTGGCGTCGCCCGAAGTGCGCGCCCGCCGCCGCGTCCTCGAACTCAAGGCGCGCGGCGAGGAGGCCGACGAAGCAGAAGTGCTGGCCGACATCCGCCGGCGCGACGAGCGCGATTCCAGGCGCACCGCCGCCCCGCTCGTGCAGGCGCCCGACGCGCACTTGCTCGATACCACGCATTTGGGTATAGACGCGGCGTTCCGGGCCGCCGTTGCCATCATCGAGGCCGTCCGAACGGGCCGAAAGCGCGGATAAGGCGCTTTCGTCATTGGAGGTAAGCCCGTTCGCCGCCTCGTAAGCGTGCCCCGGACGCCAACACAACTTCGTTCCGATCGTCTGGTTTTCTAGCCCCACCGCCGGTATTGCCCGGCGGCCGCCGCACGTTCGGGACCGTTTTCATCTCAAGGGGCTCGGAGTGTTCATGGCTCAAGCTGCCGCGCAACCGCTCGCTACCGCACGCCCGCCGCGCCGGCGCTGCCGCGCGCGAAGATTTCGCCAAGCTGCTCGATGAATCGTTCGGCGACGGCCACCTGCAGGAAGGCTCCGTCGTCAAGGGCACCGTCGTCGGCATCGAAAAGGACCTCGCCGTCATCGACGTCGGCTTGAAAACCGAAGGCCGCGTGGCTCTTGCGCGAATTCGCCGGCCCGGCCGCCAGGCCGAGATCAAGATCGGCGACACCGTCGAAGTCTACCTGGAGCGCGTCGAGAATGCGCTCGGCGAAGCGGTGCTCTCGCGCGACAAGGCGCGGCGCGAGGAAAGCTGGGGCAAGCTGGAGAAGGCGTTCCAGAACAACGAAAAGGTCACCGGCGTCATCTTCAATCAGGTCAAGGGCGGCTTCACCGTCGATCTCGACGGCGCGGTCGCCTTCCTGCCGCGCTCGCAGGTCGATATCCGCCCGATCCGCGACGTCTCGCCGCTGATGAACAATCCGCAGCCGTTCCAGATCCTCAAAATGGATCGCCGCCGCGGCAACATCGTGGTATCGCGCCGCACCGTGCTGGAAGAGACGCGCGCCGAGCAGCGCCAGGAGCTGGTGCAGAACCTCGAAGAGGGCCAGGTCATCGACGGCGTGGTCAAGAACATCACCGACTACGGCGCGTTCGTCGATCTCGGCGGCATCGACGGCCTCCTGCACGTCACCGACATCGCCTGGCGGCGCGTCAATCACCCGTCCGAGGTGCTCAATATCGGCCAGCAGGTGAAGGTCAAGATCATCAAGATCAACCACGAGACCCACCGCATCTCGCTCGGCATGAAGCAATTGCTCGACGATCCGTGGCAGGGCATCGAGGCCAAATATCCGGTCGGCGCCAGGTTCAAGGGCCGCGTCACCAACATCACCGATTACGGCGCCTTCGTCGAACTCGAGCCCGGCATCGAGGGCCTGATCCACGTTTCGGAAATGTCGTGGACCAAGAAGAACGTGCATCCGGGCAAGATCGTCTCCACCTCTCAGGAAGTGGAGGTGCAAGTCCTCGAAGTCGATCCGGTCAAGCGCCGCATCTCGCTCGGGCTTGAAGCAGACCATGCGCAATCCGTGGGAGGTGTTCGTCGAGAAATATCCGCCCGGCTCGGTGGTCGAGGGCGAAGTGAAGAACAAGACCGAGTTCGGCCTGTTCCTCGGGCTCGACGGCGACGTCGACGGCATGGTGCATCTGTCCGACCTCGACTGGAAACGGCCGGGCGAGCAGGTCATCGAGGAGTACAAGAAGGGCGACAAGGTCAGGGCGCAGGTGCTCGACGTCGACATCGAGAAGGAGCGCATCTCGCTCGGCATCAAGCAGCTCGCCGACGGCGGTGCGCGTTCCGGCGGAGGCGGCCGGCGAGCTGAAGAAAGGCGCGGTCGTCACCTGCGAGGTCACTGAGGTCAAGGAAGGCGGTATCGACGTCAAGATCGTCGGCACCGAGTTCACGACCTTCATCAAGCGCTCGGAGCTCGCGCGCGACCGCTCCGAGCAGCGGCCGGAACGCTTCGCCGTCGGCCAGAAGGTCGACGGCCGCGTGGTGCAGTTCGACCGCCGCACCGCACAAGGTCACCGTCTCGATCAAGGCGCTCGAAGTCGCCGAGGAGAAGGAGGCGATCGCCCAGTACGGCTCGTCGGATTCCGGCGCCACCTTGGGCGACATTCTCGGCACCGCGCTCCGCCGCAAGGGCGAGGAGAACGAGAAGGAAGAGGAAGAGACGGACGAGAAGGACGAGTCGCCGGAGTGATCCCAGCCGCCGCTCGTCCCCGCGAAAGCGGGGACCCATGTCTCATGTGCACCTGTCATGTGCACCGCGGCCGCTGGACTCCCGCTTTCGCGGGAATGAGCGGAGCATAAAGGAAGAGCCCATGTCGCTTGATGCCGACCTGATCGTCGACCGCCGCCGCATGCGGCGCAAGCTCACCTTCTGGCGCGTCGTCGCCGTCGCCGTGATCGTGCTCGCGATCGGCGCGGCCGCGGCGGCGGTGAGCCGGCGCGAGCTGGTGAGCGGTCCCTACATCGCGCGCGTCACCATCTCCGGCCTCATTCGCGACGACGAAGAGCGGGTGCGCCTGCTCGACCGGCTCGCCAGCTCGTCGGCGGCGAAAGCGGTGATCCTGCATATCGACTCGCCCGGCGGCACCACGGCCGGCTCCGAGCAATTGTTCGACGCGCTCGGCCGCGTGCGCGCCAAGAAGCCGATCGCTGTCGTCGTCGACAGCATGGCGGCGTCCGGCGCCTACATCACCGCGCTCGCCGGCGATTACGTCGTCGCCAAGCAGACCTCACTGGTCGGCTCGATTGGCGTGCTGTTCGAATATCCGAATTTCACCGATCTGCTCGACAAGATCGGCGTCAAGGTCGAATTCGATCAAATCGACGCCGCTCAAGGCGGCGCCGAACGGATTCGAACCGACCAGCCCGGAAGCGCGCGCGGCGATCCAATCGATCATCATGGACTCGTATGCCTGGTTCAAAGGCTTGGTGCAGGACCGCCGCCATATGACCGACGCGGAGCTCGCCGCCGTCGACGACGGCCGCGTATTCACCGGCCATCAGGGCTTGCCGCTGAAGCTCATCGACCAGATCGGCGACGAGCGCGCGGCCAAGGCCTGGCTCGAGAAAGAGAAGAAAATCAGCGCAAGCCTGCCGGTGCGCGACTATCGCCTGCACAGCCGGCTCGACGAGCTGCCGTTCCTGCATGCGGCGGCCATGGCGCTGCTCCACGCGGCGGGATTCGACACCCTGGCGCGCCAGTTCGGCGGCCTCGACGCCGCCGGCACGCTCGAACGCTTCAACCTTGACGGTCTGTTGGCGCTTTGGCAACCTGCCGGCACGAACTGAAATGACGGCGGCGGCGGCGTTCGCGGGCGCCCAAAGGCGGCGAACATGGCGGCGAATATGATCAAGTCCGAACTCGTTCAGAAAATTTCCGATCAGAACCCGCACCTTTACCAGCGCGACGTCGAGAACATCGTCAACGCGATTCTCGGCGAGATCATCGCGGCGATGGCGCGCGGCGACCGCGTCGAGTTGCGCGGTTTCGGCGCGTTCTCGGTCAAGCAGCGCCCGGCGCGCACCGGCCGCAATCCGCGCACCGGCGCCCACGTTGCCGTCGATCAGAAATGCGTGCCGTTCTTCAAGACCGGTAAGGAAATGCGCGAGCGGCTCAATCGCTCGGGCGAAGCTGCGAGTTAGGTCCGCGCGTCCCCGCGCGAGCGGCTGGGCGCTAAACATGGCTGTGTTGCCCGAGCCGACCCGGAATCGTTACGAGCTCCGAGCGTGGAACGATCCCGGATCAGCGGTGCACCGTTTCACGCTGCGCCGCATTCGGGAAACAGCCTTGATGTTAGCGCTTGGTTTCCTGCTTCGGCGGGGATGAGCGGATAAACGGCCGGCAGATGAGGGAATAAAAAAGTTGCTGCGCAAGATCGTTGCGGCGCTGATTCTGGTGCCGCTCGCTATCGTACTCATCGCCTTCGCGGTGGCCAACCGGCAGGTCGTGACCGTGTCGCTCGACCCGTTCGGTTCGAACGCGCCGGCCGCCTCGCTGACGCTGCCGCTGTTCGCGCTGATCATCGTGCTTCTCATTGTCGGCGTGCTGGTCGGCGGCACGGCGGCCTGGCTCGGCCAAAGCAAATGGCGACGCGCCGCGCGCCGGCTGGAGCGCGAGGCGATCGAGCTTCGCGTCAAGCTCGGCGCGCTGCAGGGCGCCGCCGCCGAGCCCAGCATCGTCCCGCGCCAGCAAAATCCGCCGCCGCGGCTTAAACTCAGGCCGCCGACGGGATGATTGGCCCAAGATCGCGCTTATATGCTAATATGACTTGATCAAGAGAGCGCCAATGAACGTGCCCGACATAAACCGCACGATCTTGCGCATGCACATTGCGACGATCGAAGCCAAGAATCCGATCAAGATCATAGGGCTGCTGCCGCGTGGCAGTGTCGGCCATGTGTTTGACGACGATGCATTGGATTTTCTGGCCGAAAAACGCCCAGGGCTCGATCTTCTCGGGCTGGTCAAGGCAGAAAACGACCTCTCCGACCTGCTTGGCCGGCCTGTGGGTATTGTTCTCGTCAGTGGGCTTAAAGACCGCGAAGCCGAAGAGTTTCCGCGTCTCGTCAAGCCGGTATGAACCGGTCCGATCTCGACCGGCTTCGCGACGCTCGCGGTTTCGCGCGGCACGCGCAGGATAATGCCGGGAGCCTTAGGGCTGCAGCTTTGGCGGTGGCGCAGCAACCGCAACACGCGGCGCTCTATAAGTTGGTGATTATCGGCGAGACGCTCCATAGAGTTTCAGCCGAGATCGAGACAGCTGCTCCCACTAGAGATTGGAGAAATTTCTCCGATTTGCGAAATTACATCGTACATTCCTACTGGCAAATCGACTTCGAAATCGTTGCCGATGTCATTAGGAATAGGCTTGATGCGTTGATCGATGATCTTGACCCACTGATCCCATTCGTCGAGCGTTTGGAGAAATGAGCCTGATCGTAAAAATCTGCGGCCTAGCCACACCCGACGCGCTCGATGTTGCGCTCGATGCGGGGGCCGACATGGTCGGCTTTGTGTTCTTCGCGCCGTCACCCCGGCATCTTGCATTCGGTTCGGCACGTGAACTCGGCCGCCGCGTCCGCGGACGAGCGCAGAAGGTCGCGCTTACCGTCGATGCCGACGAGGCGTTTCTTGAGAACGTGGTCGAGGCGCTGCAGCCGGACATGCTGCAGCTTCATGGCCGGGAGCGGCCGCCACGAATAGAGGCGTTGAAAAAGCGCTTCGGTCTGCCGGTGATGAAGGCGATTGCGGTTGCCGAGAAGAACGACCTTGTTGCCGTCGGCGCCTACTCCGGCGTTGCTGACCGCCTGCTGTTCGACGCGCGCGCGCCGCGCGAGGCGACGCGGCCCGGCGGGCTCGGCAAATCCTTCGACTGGCATCTTCTGGAAAATCTCGATCCTGGCGTGCCGTTCATGCTCTCGGGCGGGCTTGATGCCGATAACGTCGGTGAGGCGCTGCGCATCACGCGCGCTCCCGGCGTCGACGTGTCGTCGGGTGTCGAGCGCGCGCCGGGAGTGAAAGATCTTGATAAGATCCGCGCCTTCGTGCGCGCGGCGCGGCAGGCGGCCGAGCGCCTCGGCACCTATCCGGTTACGAGTCCCGCATGACTGCGCAGCAACTCAACTCCTTCCGCACCGGGCCCGACGAACACGGCCATTTCGGCATTTATGGCGGGCGCTTCGTCGCCGAGACGTTGATGCCGCTGATCCTGGAATTGGAAAAAGCCTATGCGCAGGCCAAGGCCGATCCGCAATTCCAGAAAGAGATGGACGGCTACCTCGCGCACTACGTTGGCCGGCCGTCGCCGCTCTATTTCGCCGAGCGGCTCACGGAGCATTGTTGCGGCGCCAAGGTCTATCTCAAGCGCGAGGAGCTGAACCACACCGGCGCGCACAAGGTCAACAACGTGCTCGGCCAGATTCTGCTGGCGCGGCGCATGGGTAAGCAAAGAATCATCGCCGAGACCGGCGCCGGCATGCACGGCGTCGCCACCGCCACGTTGTGCGCGCGCTTCGGCCTCGAATGCATCGTCTATATGGGTTCGGTCGACGTCGAGCGGCAGAAAGCCAACGTGTTTCGCATGAAGATGCTTGGCGCCAAAGTAGTGCCGGTCGAGTCCGGATCGAAGACGCTCAAGGACGCGATGAACGAGGCGCTGCGCGATTGGGTGACCAATGTGGGCGCGACGTTCTACTGCATCGGCACCATCGCCGGCCCGCACCCGTATCCGATGATGGTGCGCGATTTTCAGTCGATCATCGGCCGCGAGACGCGCGAACAGATGCTGGAAGCGGAGGGCCGGCTGCCCGACTCGCTGATCGCCTGCATCGGCGGCGGCTCGAATGCGATGGGACTTTTTCATCCGTTCCTCGACGACAAGGACATCGAGATCTACGGCGTTGAAGCAGCCGGCCACGGATTGAATACCGGGATGCACGCCGCCTCGATCGCCGGCGGCCGCCCGGGCGTGCTGCACGGCAACCGCACTTATCTCCTGATGAACGAGGACGGCCAGATCAACGAGGCGCATTCGATCTCGGCCGGCCTCGATTATCCGGGCATCGGGCCGGAACACGCCTGGCTCAACGATGTCGGCCGCATCACCTTTCTGTCGGCGACAGACGATGAGGCGCTCAACGCCTTTGAGCTTCTCTCCAGGCTCGAAGGCATCATCCCGGCGCTGGAGCCGGCCCACGCCATCGCCAAGGTTTTGCAGTTGGCGCCGCAAAAGCCGAAGGATCACCTCATGGTGGTCAACCTCTCCGGCCGCGGCGACAAGGACTTGGAGACGGTAGCGCGGCATCTGGAAAGCAAGGCGCGATGACCACCCGCATCGACCGGCGCTTCGCCGCGCTGAGGCAAGAGGGTCGCGCCGCGCTGGTGACCTTCACCATGGCGGGCGATCCGGATTACGAGTCTGCGCTGGCGATCTTGAAAGCGCTGCCGGCTGCCGGCGCCGACGTGATCGAGCTCGGTATGCCGTTCACCGATCCGATGGCCGATGGGCCGGCGATCCAGGCGGCGGGACTGCGCGCCCTCAAGGCCGGGGCGAATATGAAGCGGACGCTTTCGCTGGTGCGCGAATTCCGCCGCGGCGACGATGCGACGCCCATCGTCCTCATGGGCTACTACAACCCGATCTACGTCTATGGCGGCGAGCGCTTCCTGGCCGACGCCAAGGCGGCGGGCGTTGACGGCCTCATCATCGTCGATCTGCCGCCCGAGGAAGATGCCGAATTGTGCCTGCCGGCGCTTAAAGCCGGCATCAATTTCATCCGCCTCGCCACGCCGACCACCGACGACAAGCGCCTGCCGATCGTGCTCACCAACAATTCGGGATTCGTTTATTACGTTTCAATCACCGGCATTACCGGCTCTGCCGCGCCCGATCCTGGAAAAGTCACGGAAGCCGTCGCGCGCATAAAACGCCACACAACACTGCCAGTCTGCGTCGGCTTCGGCGTGCGCACGGCCGAGCAGGCGCGCGCCATCGCGCAAGGCACAGATGGTGTCGTCGTTGGCTCGGCGTTGGTCGATGCAGTGCGCAAGAGTTTCCGATTCGGCTGGCGGTGCGACGGCGGCAACGGTGCCGGCGGTTGCCGATCTTGTCCGTGCGTTGGTGCGAGGCGTCGGCGGAACGATCTTGTCCTAACCGGAATCGTCTTCCACCATGACCGAGGCGCCGACGGCGAGCGCAGCCGCCGGCATCGCGGACACTGGCTCCGCGGCCGGGGCAGACTGCAGCGCGCCTCGCGGAGAAATATCGCGCGCCTTGAAGATCGCTCCGGCGAGCAAGCCGTAGCTGAGCACGCCGATCACGATCAACAGCGTCAAGACGACGAGGCCGGAATTAAAGATATCGTTGGTGCCATCCCATGCGCCGTGCAGGACGGCGGCGCTCAGCCAGCCGAGCGGGAACAAGAACACGGCCATCCCGGGCCGGAGCACCGAGAGGCCGATGAAGTAGCCGAACAAGCCGGCATAGGCCGAGTGTGCGGTCAGTTCCGGCAGCCCGCGCGCCAGCAGAAGCACCAGCGAGGTTGGGTCAGTCTCTGCGCGGAATGACAATCAATGGACATCGGATGTCTGACGCGTGGCGAGAAAGGCGGCATGCTCGGCGTCAGTCGCCGTCGGCACCCGCGATCGGCACCGTCGCGGGCGCGGCGGAGAAAATCGCCCCTTGTGCTTCAACCGGCGTCGATGGCATGGCGGCGAGCCGGGGAGAAATGTCGCGCGCCTTGAAAAGCGCTCCGGCCAGCAGCGCATAGCTGAGCAGGCCGTCGCCGATCCGGAAAGCATCAACGATGAGATCGGAATTGGTCACGCTGTTGATGCCGTCCCAGGCGCCATGCAGCGCCGCGGAGCTGAGCCAGCCGAGCGGAATCAAATACATCGCCATGCGCGGCTGCAGCACCGAAAGCCCGATAAAATAGCCAAACAAGCCGCACCAGGCGGAATGCTCGGCGAGGTCCGGCAGTCCGCGCGCCAGCAGCAGCACCAATCCGTCGAACGCCTGGGCCGAGGGATATTTTTCCTGGCTCATGACGTGCGGCACATACTGCCCCAAGGTCTCCTTGATGAAGAACCCGCTGCCGGAGGCCACGCCGAGAACGATGCCGTCGAGCGGCTCGCAAAGCCCGACGCGCTTTCTCATCCCGGCGAAAAACCGGCTCAGCCGCCCCTCGCTGCGGCGGCTCAGAGACAGCAGAGCCGCGCCGAGCAGCGCCAATCCGAATAGCGGCAGCGCCTTGAAGCCTTCCTCGCACAGGCCGGTGCCGAACAGGTTGCCGGCGAGGTTGGCCACCACGTTCTTGGATTTCTCCAACGCCGTTCCCGGAATCACGGTATAGAAGATGTCGTACCAGAGACTCCAAAACACGCCGCCCAACATCGCAGCGGTGAAAAGCGCGACGAGCGCGAGCAACCAGCCCGGCTTGGCGCGGCCGCACATCTGGTTGACGTAATAGTTCGCCATGAAGGCGATGTAGACGGCGAGCATTATGAGGATCTGTCCGGCCACATTGATCTCGGCTGTAGCCGGCTTGCCGTTGACGGTGAATTGCGGCCACGGGAATGGAACCGCGAACAGGGCGATGCCGACCAGGAGCGTTACGAAGATCGGCAGCAGATGCTCCTGCTTCCACGTCGAGCGGCCCCCGACCAGGGGGAAGATCATGCTGCGGGAGAGCGTGAACTTGGCTTCGGTGGAAGGAAGAGGCGGGGGAGCCGTCATCGGGTCACCGTTGCGGGTCGCCTGTAAGATGCCGAATTGTTAGACGCCAACTATTGTTTGGAGAGTAACCCCTTGCCCAGCTTCATGCGGCGGCCCGCGCCTTGAGCCGCGCCTGTCTTCTCCGGCGAAAGAATCGTGTCGAGCTTGAACAGCTTGCGCGCGGTTTCGCCCAAAATGTTCTTCTTCGCCTGCAGGCTGAGGAACGGCAGATCGTAGATCGTCGACGGCAGATCCATATCCCAGTGCGGATAATCCGAGGCGTAGACCAGCTGCGTCTCGGCGTGCGATCATCTTGAAGGTCTCTTCCAGCATGGTGCGGTTGCCGATCATCTCCATCGGCTGCGAGGTGTAGTACATCTCGCGCATGTAATCGCTCGGCTTGCGCTTGAGCGACGGCGTTTCCGACGAGCGCATCATGTATTCGTTGTCGAGGCGCTGCATCAGGAACGGCACCCAGGCGAGCCCGCTCTCGATCCAGATCGATTTCAATCCCGGGAAGCGCTCGGGAATGCCGTTCACCACCCAGTTGGTCATGTGCACGATGTTGAACCAGGTGAAGCCGAGCGCGTGGCTGGCGATGAACCGGTTGGTGATGGCCATGCTCTGGTCGCCCCAGTTGGTCGCCGCGTGGAAGGCGAGCGGCAGACCGCGTTCCTCGAGCGCCGCGTAGAGCTTCATGTAGACGTTGTTGTAGAGCGGCTTGTAGCGCACCGTGGTGACCAGGAACCCGACCACGCCTTTGCGGCCGGAAAATTCCTCGACCATTTTCAGCGCCGCGACCGGATCGTTCATCGGCAGGTAGAGCATCGAGACGATGCGCGGCTCCTGCGCCAGGATGTGCTCGGTGAGCCAGCGGTTATAGGCGCGCGCGTACTGCACCTCGACCTCGACGATCGGGTTGAGGCCCAAGCCCAGCATCGGAGTAGGGAACACGCAGGCGACGTCGACGCCGATCGCGTCCATCCATTTGAGCGTCAGCGCGATGTCCTTATGCCGGCCTCGCGGCGGCGCCGCCTCGGCTGTTGCGGTATTCGTAGCGGGTGATGCGCCCGGCCATTTCCTGAAAGCCGCCGGTGGAGCGCAGCATCATCGTCTGGCCCTTGGTGTAGACGAACTGGTCGCGCATCACCGGGTCTTCGATGTACTGGAAGATCTCCTTGTAGGAGCCGGTCTCGTAATGATGCGAGTTGACGTCGACGATCATGAAATCTTCGTAGCGGCGATCCTCGGCCTGCTCGGCGGCGTGCGCGAGCAGACGGTTGGTGTCGAACTTGTCCTCGTTGGGATCGCGGACGATGGGCGTCATCACGTTCATGGGTGTTCCCCTTTATTTGGTCAGGATTTGGTCAGGATCGCGGTGCGTCGACGCGCTGGTGCGGCGCGATGCAATTGCCGGTCATCGCCTGCCACATGGACAATTCGAACAGCTGGACGTTCAGCGCATGCAAAAGATCGGTGGTTAGCAGCATGGCGTCGGTGATGGTGACGCCGCCGCCGCCGGGCGGCAGCGGGGTGCGCATGCCGTTTTCCGCCTTCACGGCATAGAGCCGCAGCGCGGCGGCGAGCAGCGCGCGCAGATCGGCGTCGGCAATCTTGTCGGGATCGGCGAGCGCGGCGGCGAGCGCTTCGGCGGCGCGCGCGAGCGCATCGGCCGGGCGATCGACAACGTCAGATGACGACATAAACGCCTCCCTCGCGCTGCACCACTTCGTGGCGCTTGAGCCGCAGTTCGGATCGGGCGCGCATTCGCCGGTCTTGAGCTTGTATTCCCAGCCATGCCAGGGGCAGACGATGTGCGGCTCGTCCTCGTCGTAGGTTTGGCCGAGAAAGCTGCGGTCCGTGCCGAACAGGTCGACGACCTTGTTGCGGATGATGCCCTCGCAGGCCGGGCCGCCCTGATGCAGACATTGATTGCGGTAGGCGTAAAAAGACCCGGCATGCCGGTAGACGCCGACCTCGATCCGGTCCTGGCGGACGATACGGACGTCGCCGTCCTTCATCTCAAGCTCGCTGCAGACGAAAACCTGCGCCATCCTCGGCCTGCTCCTTCTCGACTCCCGACGATCTTGAAACGCCACTCTAGCCGATGCGCGCGAGATTACTAGGCCATGAGCTTGGCGGCGGCACGAGGAGCAGCCATCGCCGCAGCGGTCGGGGAAGGCTAGCGCTGCAACTTATCCGAGGTAATTGGCAGGTCGCGCACCCGCTTGCCGGTCGCGTGGTACACAGCGTTGGCGATGGCGGCGGCGACGCCGACAATGCCGATCTCGCCCAAGCCCTTGATGCCGAGCGGATTGATGATGCCGTCCGGCTCGTCGACGAAAATGACTTCGATGTCGTGCACGTCGGCATTCACCGGCACATGGTATTCGGCGATGTTGGCGTTCATGACGCGGCCGAAATTGTGATCGATCAACGTCTCTTCGTGCAGCGCCATGCCGATGCCCCAGACCACGCTGCCCATGATCTGGCTGCGCGCGGTCTTGGGGTTGAGGATCCGTCCGCCCGCGACCGCGTTGACAACGCGAGTGACACGGATGACGCCGAGTTCTTCGTCGACCTTTACTTCGGCGAAAATCGCGGAATGCGTGTTGCGGGCATACGAGTTCGATTCTTCGAACGTGTTGGTGGTTTCGCGCTCGATGCGGTCGAGGCCGCCATGACGCATCGCGTCCGCGATGGATACCCTCTGGGTGGCGTCCTTGGCGTTCACGATCCGGCCGTCGGCGAGGACAATGTCTTCGGCCTTCGCGGCCGCGAGCGGGGAGTCCGGCATTTTCTTCGCAATGCGCAGCAAGTCCCCGCGGATCGCGTCCGCGGTCTTCACGATCGCATGCGAGGCTGTCGCGGCCATCCATGAGCCGCCCTCGACCGGAGCCTGTGGCAGCATCGAATTGCCGAGCTGCACCGTGACGTTCTCGATCGGCAGGCCGAGCATGTCGGCGGCCACCTGCGCCAAGATCGTGTAGGTGCCGGTGCCGATGTCGGAGGCCGCGCAGGCGACCTCGGCACGGCCGTTGGCCGTCAGAACGATGCGAGCGGCGGCTTCCACCTGCAACGCTTCCCAGACGCCCGTGGCCATGCCCCAGCCCATGAGCTCGCTGCCGTCGCGCATCGAGCGCGGCGCTGCGCTCCGCCGGCTCCAGCCCAAGGCCTCGGCGCCCTGCCGATAGCATTCGCGCAGCTCTTTGCTGGTGTAGGGCGCGCCGCTGTTCTGATCGCGCTCTGAATAGCATCGCAGCCGCAGCTCGAGCGGATCGAGCTTGAGCGCGACGGCCAGTTCGTCCATCGCGCATTCGAGCGCGTAGACGCCGGTGGCCGCGCCGGGCGCGCGCATGTCTGACGACGTGGGCAGATCGAGACGCGCCAGCCTGTGTACATATTTGGCGGTAGCGCTTTCATAGAGCAGTCCTGACCACGCGGTGTCGTTGCGAGAGAAGTCTTCGCATTGCGAGGTGACGGCGGTCGCTTCGTGGATCACTGCGTCGAGCTTGCCGTTCGACTGCGCGCCGAGCGCAAGACGCTCGATGGTGGCCGGGCGATAGCCGAGCGCGTACATCTGCGCGCGCGTCAGCACCAAGCGCACCGACCGTCGCAGCGCGCGCGCCGCCAGTACCGCGAGCACGACCTGGTATTGCGGGCGTAGCCCGGAACCGAAACCGCCGCCCATAAACGGCGACAGCACGCGCACCTCGTCGGGCTTCATGCCGAAGACGCCGCAGAGGTAGCGGTGCACGTTCTGCACCCCTTGCGTTTTGTCGTAGACGCTGATCCTGCCGTCGCCGTGCCAATGCACGGTCGAGGCGAACAACTCCATCGGATTGTGATGTTCGATGGGAATGAAGTATTCCGAGTCTGTTCGCACGGCAGCCGCCGCATAGGCTTGATCGGCGCGGCCCCACCCTTTGGCGGGCTTGTCGACGACGAAGGCCTTGCCGCGCTGCGCGAAGAGGTCGGTGACGAAATTCTCCGTTTCATATTCGACGCGCACGCGCGAAGCGGCAAAGCGCGCCACCTCCCATTCGTCGGCAATGACCAGCGCGATCGGCTGTCGGCCGAACAGGACCTTGTCGTCGTAGAGCGGACGGAACGGCGTACCCGTTTCCGGCGCCACGCCGTCCTTGTAGGCGGACGCCGTCTTCGCCATGCGCGGCCGATTTTCGTGCGTGAGCACGTCGAGCACGCCGGCGACCCGCAACGCTTCGCGCGCATCGATGCTGACGATGCGGCCTTTGGCGATGGTCGATTCGACGACGGCGCCATAGAGGAGGCCGGGCACGTTGAAATCACCGGCGTATCTGGCCGCGCCGGTGACCTTGGCGTGGCCGTCGATGCGCGAGATGGGCGTGCCGATGTAAGCGGTCATGTCGCTCACCGGATCTTCTTGGTGGATTGGATTTGCGGCGTGCCCTGCGCGGCCTGGGTCAGCGCACGCACGATGGTCCGCCGCGCCAGCTCGATCTTGAAGCCGTTGTGGGCAAACCCCTTGGCGTCGCGCAGCACCAGGTCCGCCGCTTCGGTGAACGCCAAGCGGCCCGGGCGCTGCCCACGCAGCGCCGCCTCGGCGCCGGCATCGCGCCACGGCCTATGGGCGACGCCGCCGAGCGCCAGCCGGGCCTCCGTGATCGTGTCGTCGTCGAGCTCGAGCGCGGCGGCAACGGACACCAGCGCGAACGCATAGGACAGCCGGTCGCGTATTTTCAGATACGTGTAATTCCGCGTGAAGCCGCGGGGTGGCAGCTCGATCGCGGTGATGATCTCGTTGGGCCGCAGATTGGTGTCGTGCTGCGGAGTGTCCCCGGGCAGGCGATGGAAATCCGCAAACGCAATCGCCCGCTCCCCGGTCGGACCAGTGACGCGGACACTCGCGTCGAGTGCGGCGAGCGCCACGCACATGTCGGACGGATGCGTGGCGATGCACGACTCGCTGGTGCCGAGGATCGCGTGCATGCGGTTGAGCCCGTTCAAGGCCGAGCAGCCGCTGCCGGGCGTGCGCTTATTGCACGGCGTCGCGATGTCGTAGAAGTAATAGCAACGCGTCCGCTGCAGGAGATTGCCGCCGGTCGACGCCATGTTACGCAGCTGCGCCGACGCGCCGGCGAGGATGGCGCTCGCCAGCAGTGGATAGCGCTCGGAGATCAGCGGGTGATAGGCGAGGTCGGAATTCGGCACCAGCGCGCCGATGCGCACGCCGCCGGCAGCCGTCTCTTCCACGTTCTTCAGCGGCAGGCGCGAAATGTCGATCAGCTGCGACGGCCGCTCGACATCGTCCTTCATCAGGTCGATCAGATTGGTGCCGCCGGCGATGAATTTCGCCGTCGGCTCGGCCGCAATCCGGCGCACCGCATCCGCGACGTCGCTCGCTCGCGCATACTGGAAATTGATCATGCTCGCCCCATCGCCTGCTGGATCGCCGCGACGATGTTGGGGTAGGCGCCGCAGCGGCAGATGTTGCCGCTCATCAGCTCGCGAATTTCGTCGGCGGATTTCGCCTTGCCTTCGGCGATCAGGCCGACCGCCGAGCAGATCTGCCCGGGCGTGCAGTAGCCGCACTGAAACGCATCGTGATCGATGAAGGCCTGCTGCAGGGGATGCAGCGCGCCGTTTTTGGCCAGCCCCTCGACGGTGGTCACCTTGGCGCCGTCCCGCATCACGGCGAGCGCCAGACAAGAGACGATCCGCCGGCCGTCGACGAGCACCGTGCAGGCGCCGCATTGACCGTGATCGCAGCCTTTTTTCGTCCCGGTCAGGTCGAGGTGGTCGCGCAGCGCGTCGAGCAAGGTCGTCCACGGCGCCACATTAAGCTGTGTCTCAACATTGTTGACCGTCAGCGTGAGGGGAATCTTGTCGGGCGCCGGGATGGCCTTGCCAGCCGGCTCCTTTGCCCTTGTTAGCGCCATTTGCACCTCCACAGGCTCCGACGTCCGCCGGCTCTTTGATATAGGCCGGCAGGGCAGCGAAGAAAGGTGCCGCCGGGCGGGATTGTTCCGCGTCCACTCGCGGTGCGGCTCATGGAGCCGCCGGCGCCGAGGCCGCCGCCGCGCTAGGCCCGTGCAGGCACGTTGAATTCCGGGCCTCTACGCCACACATAAGTCGATCCGCATAGGAGGGGAAAGTTTCATGGCCCGCGACGTGGCGCGCGATTGGATGTGGTCGGAGGCGTGCGAGATGCTCGCACGCGCCGAGCGGATGCACCGCGAACTGTTTCGGCCGGCTGGATCGCAGGCGCGGCAGCCGGAATGGGAGCCGCCGGTCGACATTCTGGAGACCGAATACGAGGTCTTGGCGCTGGTCGCGCTGCCCGGCGTCGATGCCGAGAATGCGCAGGCCGTCATCGAGGACGGCGAACTGGTGATCGCCGGCACCCGCGTGCTGCCGAAGGAGCTGCGCACGGCGACCATCCACCGGCTCGAACTGCCGCAAGGCCGCTTCTACCGGCGGGTGCGGCTGCCGGCTGGACGCTATAGCGGCGTGCGCCGCGCTGCCGTCGCCGGTTGTCTGGTGATCACGTTACAGAAAGCAGGGACTAATCGTGGCTGAGGTTGAATTGCAGGCGAAAGAAGGACCCGCGGGCGCACTGCCGCCGGTGCCGGCCGACGCTTTGATCATCGTGCCGGTGCGCTCGACCGTGCTGTTTCCCGGGCTGGTGCTGCCGATCATGCTCGGCCGGCCGAAGTCGGTCGCCGCCGCGCAACAAGCCGTGCGCGAGCAACGCCAGGTCGGCATCCTTATGCAGCGCGACCCCGAAATCGCCGATCCGTCGGCGATCGACATGCATCGCATGGGCACAGTCGCCAATATCGCTCGCTACGTCACCGCGCCGGACGGTGCGCACCACCTCGTCTGTCAGGGCGAGCAGCGCTTCCAGGTGGTCGAGTATCTGTCGGGCTGGCCGTTCATGGTCGCGCGCGTGTTGCACGTTCCCGAACCGGGCGTGAGCGGCCCGGAGATCGAGGCGCGCTTCGTCAATCTGAAGGCGCAGGCGATCGAGGCGATCCAGTTGCTGCCGCAGGTGCCGCAGGATCTGCTCGCCGCCATCCAGTCGATCGATTCGCCCCCGGCGCTCACCGACCTCGCAACCGCCTACATGGATATCAAGCCGGACGAGAAGCAGGAGATTCTCGAAACCGTCGACATTGCCGCGCGGATGGACAAGGTCTCGCGGCTGCTCGCGCATCGCATCGAAGTCTTGCGCCTGTCGCAGGAGATCGGCCGGCAGACCAAGGCGGCGCTCGACGAACGCCAGCGCGAGGTGTTGCTGCGCGAGCAGATGGCCGCGATCCAGCGCCAGCTCGGCGAGGGCGAGGAGGGCAAGGCCGCCGAGATGGCCGAGCTCGACAAGGCCATCGCCAACGCCAAGATGCCGAAGGAGATCGAGGATGCCGCACGCAAGGAATTGCGCCGGCTGCAGCGCATGCCCGAAGCCGCCGGCGAATACGGCATGGTGCGCACCTATCTCGACTGGCTGATCGAACTGCCTTGGGCGCTGCCCGAGGAGAAGCCGATCGACATCAAGGAGGCGCGGCGCATCCTCGACGAGGACCATTACGACCTCGACAAGATCAAACGGCGTATCATCGAGTATCTCGCCGTGCGCAAGCTCGCCCCGCAAGGCAAGGCGCCGATCCTCTGCTTCGTCGGACCGCCCGGCGTCGGCAAGACGTCGCTCGGCCAGTCGATCGCGCGCGCCATGGACAGAAAGTTCGTGCGCGTCTCCCTCGGCGGCACGCACGACGAGGCGGAAATCCGCGGCCACCGGCGCACCTATATCGGTGCGCTGCCAGGCAACATCATCCAGGCCATCCGCAAGGCCGGAACGCGCAATTGCGTGATGATGCTCGATGAGATCGACAAGCTCGGCGCTGGCATCCATGGCGATCCCGGGCGCGGCGCTGCTCGAGGTGCTCGATCCGGAGCAGAACAACACGTTCCGCGACAATTATCTCGGCGTGCCGTTCGACTTGAGCCGGGTGGTGTTCATCACCACCGCCAACATGCTCGACACCATTCCCGGGCCGCTGCGCGACCGCATGGAGATCATCAGCCTTGCCGGCTACACCGCCGACGAGAAGCTGCAGATCGCGCACCGCTATCTGCTGAGGCGGCAGATCGAGGCGAACGGGCTGAAAGAGGGCCAGGTCGAGATCGGCGACGACGTCATTCGCGACATCATCCAGATCTACACCCGCGAAGCCGGCGTGCGCGGGCTCGAGCGGCAGATCGGCCAGGTGCTGCGCCACGCCGCCGTGCGCATCGCCGAAGGGCAGTAGCGGCCCGATCCGCATCGCGCGCGACGATCTCGTGCCGATCCTCGGCGCGCCGCGATTCGAGAGCGAGACCGCGATGCGCACGAGCGTGCCCGGCGTGGCCACCGGGCTCGCCTGGACGCCGGTCGGCGGCGACATCCTGTTCATCGAGGCGACGCGCATTCCCGGTTCCGGCAGGCTCATCCTCACCGGCCAGCTCGGCGAGGTGATGAAGGAAAGCGCGCAGCCGCGGCTTTGTCGATCGTGAAAAACCGCGCCGCCGCGCTCGGCATCGACCCGCAAACGTTCGAGAAGAGCGACATCCACGTCCACGTGCCGGCGGGCGCGATCCCGAAGGACGGGCCGAGCGCGGGCGTGGCCATGTTCATGGCGCTGGTCTCGCTGATGACCGACCGCACCATCCGCAGCGACACCGCGATGACCGGCGAGATCAGCCTGCGCGGCCTCGTGCTGCCGGTCGGCGGCATCAAGGAAAAAGTCGTCGCCGCGCATTCGGCCGGCATCAAGCGCGTCATGCTGCCGGCGCGCAACCGCCGCGACTACGACGACATTCCCGAGATCGCGCGCAGCGAGATGGAGTTCGTCTGGCTCGAGCGCGTCGAGGAAGCCGTCGCCGCGGCGCTCGAGCCGGCGAAGCCGGCGGAGAAGTCGCCCGCCTCCGCGCCGCAACTGGCCGACGCGGAGGCGTAAGGCTTTGCGCTCTCCCACCGCGGGAGAGCGCAGCGCCGCATTGAATTCGAGCAGCAAACTCCGTCAAATTGGCTGAGTGGTCAGAGGCTGGCGCGCCGTCGCCGGCCAAAGGGGGTATGCAATGACATTCGCCTCAACCTTAAAGCGGCTGCGCGGCTCGCTGGACGATTCCGCCGGCACCATCGTGTTCGGCATGGAAGACGGCACGGTGTCGATTTTCGGCCTGATCTTCGGGGTCGCCGCGACGACGATCAAACGCCGGGACGGTGCTCATTGCCGGCGCCTCGGGCGCGGTGGCGGCGGCGGTTTCGATGATGGCCGGCGTCTTCCTCGACGTCGAGACGACGCGCGACGAGAGCAAAGCCAAGCGTGCGGCGCTGCAATCCGCGTTGTCCACCAACGCCGCGTCCATCTGCGCGGAGCTTCCCGGCCAGCTGACGGCGGCCGGCCTGACGCAACAGCAATCGGCGGCGCTGACCGGCGCGGTGATGCACGACCGCGAGGCTCTCGATGGGCTGCTGCTCGCGCTGCATGGATCGCCGGACGCGCCGCCCAGCCCGTGGCAGCAGGCGCTGTGGATGCTGATCGCGGATTTCGCCGCGGCGGCGGTGCCGATCCTGCCGTTTGTCTTTCTTCCGGTGGCGAGGGCGAGAATCGATTTCCGCGGCGGTGACCATCGCGCTTCTGGTCGCGCTCGGCGTCGGACGCGGCCGGATCGCGGGACGCGCCGTTGCGCGAACGATCATGGAGACGGTCTCCGTCGGCATTGCCGCAGCGCTAGCGGGCGTCGCCATCAGCGTGCTGATCGACCGCACTTTCACTGGATATGCAGGCTGAAAACCTATTCCGTCTTTCGTCAGTTGCTTGAGCGAAGCGGGCGCCGCTCCGCAACATGGGACAGCAAAAATCTAGATTTCGCCGCATTCTAATGGTAGCATAACCTTGGTTTTTTAAGCCTTTGGGAATGCCGTGCGAATTCCATTGTGGAGTACCGCTGGACTGCTCGCTCGTCAGTCTGCTTGGCGTCGGACTTATTGTTTGCAACACCGCGACCGCTCAAACCAAGCAGGACAAGCCGGCGGCCAAACGCGGCGTCCAACGCCCACGTGCTGCTCCACGGCTGCCTGCCATGTCGCGACGTCCCGTCGCCGCGCCAGCAAAATGCCGGGCCGCGCATAGTGCCGGGTATTCTCCGCAGCTTGGCAACGGTCCGACCAACGGCCGGCCCACGGTCGGCCTGGGTGCGCGTAACCCGTCAGCCTCGCAAACGCGGATCCTGTCAATTTCGTCGGCAACCGCGACGCCTTCGGCAATCGTAATGCTTTCGCGCAACCGCAACGTTCTTTCGGCAATCGCAACGCCTTCGGCAACCGCAACGCTTTCGGCAACCGCAACGCGTTTGGCAATCGCAACGCTTTCGGCAATCGCAACGCGTTCGGCAACCGTAACCCGTTCGCGGGCAGCCTCGCCAACCGCCAGCGGGGCGGCAATGGCGCGCCGCCCGGCATGCGTCTGATCGACATGCGGGTCATGCCGCTTCCGCCCGGCTCGGGCCTGCCGCCGATCGGCGAGACGCGCTTCCGCTCAAGCGAAGTCGTGTTGCAGTTTGGCGATGGCAACACGCCCCAGCAAGTCGCCGCTATCGCCCAGCGTTTCGGTCTCACCGTCTTGGCACAGCAAACAATCGGCGTGCTCCATCGCACCGTCTATACCTTCCGTATCAACAACGGACAGCCGGTATCCAATGTGATCCGCCAGATCGATGGCGCCGGGCTCAGCGCCGCGGCGCAACCCAATTACACCTATGGCCTGATGCAGGATCGGGGCGGCGCAGACGCGGGTGTCGGCGATCCGGCGCAATACATCGTGCAAAAACTGCACCTCGGCGCTGTGCACCAGATCACCGAGGGCAACGACGTCGTCGTCGCATTGATCGATTCGCGGGTCGATGCCAACCAGCCCGATCTGGCGGGCAGGATCGTCGACAATTACGACGCCGGCTGCGGCGCCGCCGCGCCGCCGGATGCGCATGGTACCGGCATGGCCGGTGCGATTGCCTCGCATGTTGGGCTGTTGGGCATCGCTCCGGACGCCAAGATCATGGCGATCTGCGCCTTCGGCGGCAGCGGGACACCCGAAGCGACCTCGGCGAAAATCATCCGCGGCCTTGATTACGCGATCGAGCATGGGGCCAAGATCATCAACATGAGCTTCGCCGGACCGCAAGATCCGGCGCTCGCTCAGGAGCTGCAAATCGCCCGCGAGAAGGGCATCCTCGTCGTCGCGGCCGCCGGCAATGCCGGCCCGACATCGCCGCCGCTTTATCCGGGCGCCGACCCGAATGTCATGGCTGTCACCGCGACCGACCAGCACGACCACCTGTTCAACGGCGCCAACCAGGGCCCCTATATCGCCGTCGCGGCACCAGGCGTGAGTATTTTGGTGCCGGCGCCCGATGGCGGCGTGCAGTTCACCACCGGCACATCGGTGGCAAGCGCCAACGTCAGTGGCGTTGCCGCATTGCTGATAGCGGAGCAGCCGACGCGCACGCCGGAGGACATCCGCTCCATTCTGGTATCGACCGCCGAGCATCTCGGCGCTGCGGGCGTCAACCCGCGGTTCGGTGCCGGGCTCGTCGATCCGCTCAAGGCGCTGCACTCGGCGCCTGAAGTGGTGGGGCAAACGCCCGCCAATGCGGCACCGGCGCTGGCGGCGCACTGACAAGGCCGTAATCGCAGCGACCCGTTCAGAATTCGCGGCTATGGGCGACAGCCGCTCGCATCCGTTGATAGAGCCGGCGCTGGCCAGGCCAACGGGTCTGGCCCGAAGTGGCGATACTATGAGGCGTCAACTCGCTCGAAAGTGTCGCGTTTTGACCTGTCGATCATTGTTGGCATGCGGCTTTTGAAAGCTCCAATTTGATCAACCCATGGCTGGATTGGGACAAAACAGGCCCGGCTGCTAGGCAGGACATTCGTGCTCGAACTCTTGCACGGCGAATTTCAGCCGCACCAAAAAAATTTCAGCTAGCATGGTCCTGCTCCCTTCAAACGAGCGTTGCCGTCAGAGCTCAGCTCAGATTTCACGGTATCGCGGATCTCGGATGAAGGAAGTGATCAAAATCACACTGACGCCATCCCTCATTTGGCAACCTCCAAGCCGGCAGCCGGGATTGAGTGATTCGTTTGCGCCTGCGCCGAATGGTTGCCAAGCAGCTCGACGCCGTAATCGTCGGCTGTGACGTCGAAGTCAATTTAGCAACAGGCGCAGCCGGCGCCGTTCATGGCGAAGCGGGAATCGTCGATCCAATGGGCCGGAAGGTCTTCCGGCACGACGCACTGCACGGGCTTGAAGATCTTGAAGTGATGCCGTTCGGCGTCCTCGGTCCAGAACGCCACTACGGTTTCGAGCGGCGCGCAGTCCGGCAGGGTGCAGGCGAGTTCGGAAACGAGCACCGGCGCCTCGTCGGGGATGCGGAAGCGCTCGCGCGTCCACACCTTCACCCGCTCCAGCGCCTGCAGGTGTTCCGGACTTTTCTTGTTGGCGTTAAAGCCGAACGCCGCCACGTGCAAAGCTCCGCGTATCGATTGTGCTACTCCCTGAAGCCGACCGTGAGATGGGCGCGGTTGGATTCCGGCAGCGGCTCGCCTTCGCTCTTGATGGTGACGAAATAGGTGCCCGCTTTGGCGACGGCCTCGGGCGGAATGACGGCCTGGAGCCGGCTTTTCGAGATGAAGGTCGTCGGCAGCGGCTTGCCATTGAGCATGACGCGATGGAACGGCCACATCTCCTGGCCGGCGACATGCAGGGTCGTCGGCCCATCGCCCTCGCGCAGGAATAGCGGTGAAATCTGGATGTCCGGCGGCAAGGATTGATTGGAATAGAACGACGGGATCGGGTTCCGATAATTGCTGAACGCGATATCGATCAGCTTGCCGTCCATCACGACCATCTTGACGTTTTGCGTCATCCAGATGTCCGCAAGCGGATCGCCTTCGACGATCGACAGGTCGGCGACCTTGCCGGGCTCGACGCTGCCGTAATCCTTGTCCTTCTTGTAGGTCTTGGCGACGTTGAGCGTCGCCGATTGGATGGCCTTCATCGGCGGCACGCCCGCCTCGACATCCATGACCATCGCCTCGTGCATCAACAGTGCCGCCATGCCGCGCGGCGGATCGGAGCCTTCCTTGAGCAGCCCGCCCGCCTCGACGAAGCGGCCGATGAAATCGTTCGCCTTCTCATAGCCCATCTTTGCCAGATCGAGCTGCTCGGGCGTGTAGCGCTTGAGCAGCTTGTCATAGGCGTTATCGGTGACCACGCGAACGGCGGGGGGCAGATTGGCTTTCGGGTTATTCAGAATCTCGTTTTCCCGCTCGCGGAAGCGCTTGGCGCTGGGCGACAGCGGGCGCAGCCATTTGGCGATCGTGGGCGTCCAGGCCACATTGTTCTTCACCATCGCCTCGATCACCCGACCGAAATTCTCGGTCTGATAGTAGGCGCCGGCGAGTTCCTGTTCGATCTTGCCGCCGAGGCGGTCTTCCGCAAGCTTGCGGCGCGCCGGAGCGTAGAGGATCGAGCTATAGCCGACCGACCAGATGTGCTCGATGGCGTCGACGCCTGCCTTGACCAATTCGATCGCGTCGACGCTGTGCGCGGCGACCGACATGCCGAGGCGGTGCGCCTCGTCGCAGGTCGCTTTCGCCAGGTCGAACGGCAGATATTCGTTGAGCTTGACGATGTCGCAGCCGCGTTCCTTCTTGCCGCGCACCACGGCGCGCGCTTCGTCCTCTGTGGTGACGACGCGGTTGCCGCGCGCGGTCCGCGAGCCGAAGGCGTCGTGCAGGCCGCGCTGGCCGCCCATGGCGATGCCGCTCATCCAGATCCGCGGTCCGCGGATCTTGCCCAGATTGGTGCCCTCCATCTGGGCGCGGCTCCACGGTCCGTCCTGATAGATCTCGATCTGGGCGCAGGTGGTGATGCCGAGATGCAGGTATAGCTCGCCGTGAAAGTCCTCGAGGTGCGCGTGGCCGTCGATGAAGCCCGGCATCACCGTCTTGCCGCTGACATCGACGATCTCGGCGCCCGCCGGGATTGGCACTTCGCCGCTCCTGCCGATGGACTTGAATCGCTTTCCCTCGATGATGATGACGGAATTCTCGATCGGGTGCCGGCCGGTGCCGTCGATCAATTTTCCACCCTGAACAACGAGCACGCGTTCCTGCATTATTGTCCTCGCCGATTTTGTTTCGACTGATGTGCATGAGCGCCGTCCGCGTTGTCAATGCGAACCAGGGGCCGGTTGCGCATAAACATCGAGTTTACACCGCAACAGCGGCATGCTCAGGTGCGGCTTCGGGCGCGTCAATTCATTTTATTTTTTGCTGCAGCCTTGCGGTCTGCCGCAGCGAGCGAAGGGGGCAAGTTTCATGGACAATTCCAGCATCACCACCGCGCCCCTCGAGGAGGCCGACGAAGTAATCCTCACCGCCACCGTTTCCGGCGCGGCACTAGAGGCCGCACTTGGCCGCCTGGGGAAGGGTCCCTGGACTGTCACTTCTGCCGGCACTATCTACCAATGCTGCGGCTAGCCCGTCGCTTGTTTGTCGTGGCTTTGTAGCGTTATGGACGCACCCAACCCTTCTGCGATGCCCACGGCCGCGAGCCGCGCGCCGATCCACATCGGCGCCGTCGGTATGATGGTCCGCGATCTCGATCGCCTCGTCGCCTATTACCGCGACCTGCTCGGTTTGACCGTGCACGAGCACACGCGACAAGGCGCGAGACTCGGCGTCGGCGGCATAACCCTGCTCGAGCTGATTCACAGACCTGATGCGCTGCCCGACGATCCGCGCGAAGCCGGTCTCTATCATACCGCGTTCCTGATGCCGACGCGCGTGGACCTCGCGCGCTGGATTTTACATGCCGCGAAAAACCGCGTGCCCATTAGCGGCGCCGCCGATCATGATGTGAGCGAAGCGATCTACCTCGACGACCCGGAAGGCAACGGTGTTGAAGTCTATTCCGACCGGCCGCGCGAGAAGTGGCGCCGCGACGGCGAATTGATTTTCCAGAAAACCGACCCGCTCGACATCGACGCGATCGTCGGCGGGATCGATCCGGCGACCGCGGCCTATCCCGGCGCGCCGGAAGGATTGCGCATCGGCCACATCCATCTGCGCATCGGCAACGTCGCCCGGGCGGAAGAGTTTTATCGCGGCGTGCTCGGCCTCGACGTAACGCGCCGCCGCACCGGCGCCACCTTCCTGTCTTCGGGCGGCTATCACCACCACGTGGCTGTCAATGTCTGGCACAGCAATGGCGCGGGCGCCGGCAACGGCAAGCGGGCGGGCCTCGATTGGTTCGCGATGGAAATCAACGATCAGCCGACATTGGACGGCCTGAAAAAGCGTCTCGGCGCGGCCGATGTGCCGATCGATGCAATTCCAGGCGGATTTGCCGCGATGGACCCTTGGGGCACCCGCATCCGCTTCACCGTTGCGCCGTAAATGCCGCGCTCGGATATTGTGAATGTGTGGCGACTGACCGTTAGTCAGACATCCGCGACGATGCCAGTTTAGAAATTACTACAGCCCGTGAACGCGGTCATGCAGTGCCGCGTGAATGCGCGCAATAACGCCGTCCCAGCCGCGGCTGTCGTCCTGCCGAAACAGGCGAACCGTTGGATACCAGGGGCTGTCTTCGCGATCGAGCAGCCAGCGCCAGTCGGGGATGAAGGACAACAATACCCAGACTGGTTTTCCCAGCGCACCGGCGAGGTGGGCCACGCTCGTATCCACTGAAATAATCAGATCCAGATTAGATATCAGCGCCGCCGTATCGGCGAAATTCTTCAGCTCTTCGCCAAAATGCAGAATGTCGGTCCGACCTTGCAATACGGCCAAATCATTGGCCCGCACATCCCGCTGCAAACTGATAAATGTGGCTTCGATGTCAGTTAGAGACGGCAAGAAAGAGCCAAGTGCAATTGATCGATTGTGATCGTTTTTGTGCGTCGGGGCGCCGGACCAGGCGAGGCCGATCCGAGGGCGAGTTCCAGAGCGCAGTCGATCGTCCCACCTCATCACCGCCGAGTGGGATGCGCGCAAATACGGCAACTCGGACGGTATCGTCCCGACCGCCAGCGGCAGGCTGAGCAACGGACAATGGAAATCGGCATCCGGCAGCGTCTCGCCGCTCGATACGATCTGCGCGACGCCTGGGAGCGCGCTCATTAATTCATGGAGTGGGCTTTGCACTTCCAAAATCACGCGCCCGCCGCGCTCCGCAACAAGCGGCGCGTAGCGGCAGAATTGGATTGTGTCGCCAAATCCTTGTTCGGCATGGAGAAGAATGGTCTTCCCCGTGATGTCGCTCGACCCAAGCCATAGCGGTCGCGCGAAATTCCGCTTGGCGTGTTTCATCTGCTTGGATTCCCATCGCCACTCCTGCTTTTCCCAGCCGCGCTGAAAATCGCCGATCAACAGCCGGCACATCGCCTCGTGATAATGCGCTTCGGCATAATCCGGGCGTACCGCAATTGCACGGTCGTAACTCGCCAGCGCCTCATCGAACCGCTTCAGGTCATGCAAAGTTACACCGCGATTGGTAAGCGCTTCCGCATAGTCCGGCCGCAGGGCGATCGCGCGGTCATAGCTCGCCAGCGCTTCATCGAACCGGTTGAGCTCGTGCAGGGAGTTGCCGCGATTGACATGGGCTTCGGCATAATCCGGCAGCAGCGCAAGCGCGCGGTCGCAGCTCGCCAGCGCTTCCTCAAAGCGCTTGAGCTCCTTGAGCGTGTTGCCGCGATTAGAGTGCGCCTCCGCATAGTCAGGCCGCATCGCGATCGTGCGGTCGCAACTGGCTAGCGCTTCCTCGTAGCGCCGCAGCTCGTGTAGGGCCGCGCCGCGATTGCAGAGCGCATCGGGATAGTCCGGCAGTTCCGCGAGCGCCTTGTCGTAGCTCGCCAGCGCCTCGTCGAACCGCTTCAACTCAAGGAGGGCATTGCCGCGATTGCTCAAAGCATAAGCATTCTTGGGATCTCTTCTAAGGGCGAAGTTTATTTGGCGGACGGCCTCGGCATGGTTGCCGCGCTGATGAAAAATTACGCCTAGAAAATGCAAGCAGTCAAAATGATCGGGTTGGATCGCAAGAACAGTATTGTAAATCTTTTCCGCATCTGCCAGCCGTCCGGCTTGGTGAAACGCCAATCCCTGGGCCGACAACATTGTCACTTCGAACAATTTTTTTTGCTTTGCGTTCGCAAAACTCCGTGGCGATTTCCTTACATCCGTGGTCGGCGGCGGCGTCATGCTCGCCCTTCGCGTAGGACATGCGCAAGTACACCCGGGCCCATCGCGTTGATAGGCGATGGGTCGTCATAGTACGTTATTGAACTTGGCGTAGCGGTCATGGAAGAGGCGGTGCTACACGGTTTGGCTTGCCGAAATCATTTGTCAATGTTACGCCGTGGTCGGCGCAAGTGTCAGCAATATTGACAAGTCGCCCAAAGCTGCAGTTCGGGCTTTCGATGTTTTTCTGATAGTGAAGAAGAATGATTGGTCGTCGTTTACGGGCGACCTCGCAATGACGGTTTTATTCCGCCTTTATGCCTGCGCTCCTGATCACTTGCGCCCATTTCTGCGTTTCGGCGATGACGAGGTTTTGGAATTCGGATGTCGATAGCGAAAGCGGCGCGTCGCCAAGCTCAGCGATCTTTGCCGCCATCTTCGGATCGGCAAGCGAGAGATTGATCTCGTGGTTCAGCTTGTCGACGATCTCCGCGGGCGTTCCATGCGGGGCGGCAATACCGACATAGATCGTCGCCTCGTATCCGGGGACGAATTCGGCGATGGCCGGGACGTCGGGCAGCGCCGGCAGCCGCTTTGCGCTGGTGACGCCCAACGCACGCAGCTTGTCCGTCCGCACATAGCCGATCACTGCGGCGCTGGTGCCGAAATAAGCGTCGACATGGTCGCCAAGGAGGTCGGCGACAGCGGGACCGCCGCCGCGATAGGGCACATGCACCATGTTGACGCCCGTCTTGCTGCGGAACAGTTCCCAATACATGTGCGGTGCACTGCCGATCCCGGCCGAGGCCACCGTGATCTTGCCCGGGTTGCTTTTGGCGTAAGCGATCAGCTGAGGAACGGATTTTGCGGGAAGCGAGGGATTTACCACCAGCACGCCAGCTCCGCGCGACATGGTAGCGACCGGGGCAAAGTCGCGAACGATATTGAAATTGAGATTTTGATAGAGCGTCGCATTCCATGCGTCGGCCGATGTCGTGAGCAGCAGCGTGTAACCGTCGGGCGCCGATTTCGCCACGCCTTCCGCGGCAAGATTGCCGCCGGCGCCCGGCCTGTTCTCGACGATGAATTGCTGGCCGAGGTGATCCGAGAGCCACTGGGCGACCAGGCGGGCATAAGTGTCGCTGACACCGCCCGGCGGAAATCCCGACAGGATGCGCGCCGGATGCGTCGGATAGCTTTGCGCGCGGGCGACGCGCGACGCCGCCGGCAACACGGCCCCGGCTGCTGCCAGACGAAGGAGGTATCGTCGCGAAAGGCGCATCGGGTGCTCCATTGATCAACGAGCGCTTTGCAGGTTGACGGTAACGCCACCGGCAGCAAGTTTAGCGCGCGATCCACGAGCGCGGTAGCGCGCTTTCATTCGAAATTGCGATAGAGTGCTTCGCCAGGAATGAGATTCCACCGTAGAATACCTCGTCTTGGAGTGCGGCGGCTGCGGAATGAAGCCAGCGGGAAAATCGTATGACTTCGCGATCGTCGGCGCCGGCTCTGCCGGATGTGTGCTGGCGGCGCGGTTTAAGCGAGCATCCGGAGAACCGGGTGCTGCTGATCGAGGCCGGCAAGGACTACACTCCCGGCCAGGAGCCGCCTGAAATTCTCGATATTTTCGCCGCCACCGCGTATTCGAACCCGGATTTCATCTGGCCGAACCTGACCGCGCGGTTCTCGCCGCGTCCCGGCAACGCGCCGGACATTCGGCCGCACCGCCGCTACAACCAGGGCCGTGTCATCGGCGGCACCTCGTCGATCAACGGCATGGCCTCGCTGCGCGGTCTGCCGTCGGATTACGAGCACTGGGCGGCGGCCGGCGCGCGCGGCTGGGATTGGCAAGGCGTGTTGCCCTATTTCAAGAAGCTCGAAACCGACACCGACTTCGACGGCCCGCTGCACGGCAAGAGCGGCCCGATCCGGCTGCAGCGCTACGGTGCCGAAAGCTGGCCTGGCTTTGCGCGCGGCGTTATCGAAGCCATCGAGAAGCGCGGCTGGAGCGATCGCAAGGATCAGAACGCCGACTTCGCCGACGGCTATGCTTCCGATCGCCTATTGCCACACCGATACCAGGCGAATGGGCGCCGCCTGGTGCTATCTGACGAGCGAAGTGCGGCGGCGGCCCAATCTTGCGATCATGGGGGAGACCGACGTCGAGCGGATCCTGTTCGACGGCGCGCGCGCGGTCGGCGTTCGCGCCCGACGGGCCGGGCAGACGATCGAACTGCGCGCGCGCGAGGTGATCGTGTCGCGCCGGCGCGCTGCAGTCGCCGGCGCTGCTGCTGCGATCGGGCGTCGGGCCGGCGCCGGAGCTTAAGGCGTTGGATATCGCGGTCGTCGCCGACCGGCCGGGCGTCGGCAAGCATCTGATGGAGCATCCCGGCGTGAATTTCGGCGCTTATCTCAAGCGCGAGGCGCGGCTGCCCGAAAACGCTGCGCCGGCAGATGTTCGCGGGCTTGCGCTGGTCGTCCGGTTTCGACGGCTGCCCGCCCGGAGACATGTATCTCATCCCGTCCAACAAGGCGGCCTGGCACGCGATCGGCGAACGGCTCGGCCTCATGATGCTGTGGGTGAACCGGTCGTTCTCGACTGGCGAGGTGAAACTTTCGTCGGCGGATCGATCGGGCCCGCTCGATATCGACTTCAACATGTGCTCGGACCCGCGCGATCTGGAGCGGCTGGTGGCGGGCGTTCGTTTGCTGTGCCGATTGCAGGCCGAGCCTTCGGTGCGCGCGACGGTCGATCAAGTGTTCCCCATCAGCCTCAGTGATTGGGCGCGCCGGCTTGCGGTGCACAAGCCGATCAACGTGGTGCAGACTTGGCTCGGCGCCATGGCGATGGAATCCTCGCCGCTCCTGCGGCGCTTTATGATCGACAAGCTGATCGCCGACGCGCCCAGCCTCGACGATCTCGCCAACGATGACGGCGCCTGCCGCGACTGGATTCGCAGCGCCGTGCTCGGGCATTGGCATGCCTCGTGCACCTGCCGGATGGGCGCAAGCGACGATCCTGGCGCCGTCACCGATCCGTCGGCGCGGGTTTATGGAGTCGAAGGCCTGCGCGTCGCCGATGCCTCGATCATGCCGTCGGTGCCGTGCGCCAACACCAACATTCCGACCATCATGATCGGTGAGAAAGTGGCGGCGACGATCCTCGCGGGCGGATGAAGCGGCTACTGCGGCTTATAACCGGACTCCTTGACGATCTCGGCGTTGATCGCGATCTCCTTGCGCACGAAGGCGTTGAATTCGGCGGGCGTCATCGGGGCAGGTTCGCCGCCGAGCTGTGCGGATTTTCTCGGCGATGTCCTTGCGCTCCAGCGCGGCGACGACTTCGCGGTTGAGCCGATCGACGATCGGCTTCGGCGTCTTGGCGGGTGCGAACGCGCCGATCCAGAAATTGTACAGCGCGTTTGGCAATCCCGCCTCGGCCAGCGTCGGCACGTCCGGCATCAGCGCCAGCCGCTTGGCGGCGCTGATTGCGAGCACATGGATCTTGCCGGCTTTGGCAAGCGGCAGCGCGTTCAGGACCGGCGCCGGATAGACGTCGAGGCGGCCGGCGATGAGCTTCGTTCATGCCTTCGGGCGTGCCGCGAAACGGCACGTTGGTCGCGGCAAAGCCGGCCGCCAGCCGCAGGTGCTCCATGAACAATTGCCCGGAACTGCCGGCGCCGGCAGTGCCGTAGAGGATATGGCTTCCCGGCTTCTTGCCGGCCGCAATCAGGTCGTTGAGGGTGTTGTATTTGGTCGAAGCCGCAACAACGAACGGAATATCGGCCAGCTCCGATATGTCGGCGAAGTCATCGGCGACGCTGTACGGTAAATTCGCGTAAGTGGATGCCACCACCACGTGCGAGGTCGAATTGACCAACAGCGTGTAGCCGTCCGGCTCCGCCCTCGCCACCATGGCGGAACCGATCGTGGTGCCGGCGCCGCCGCGGTTCTCGACCACGAAGGTCTGACCGATCTGATTGCCGACCTGATTGAACACGGTGCGGGCGATGATGTCGGTCGCGCTGCCGGCCGAAAACGGCACGATGATCTTGATCGGCTGCTTGCCGGGCCAGTCCTGCGCTTTGGCGGTGAAGGGCGCGAGAAGGAAAATCAAAGTCAGAATGCGAGCCAAATGCCGCGACAAATGTCGTGTCATGAATGTTCTTCTCCCTGGTGCGCTTGCCACAAGTGCAGAGCCTATTCCAGCGGCGGTAGTTTCAGCGCCCGATCGACCAGCGCCGTGGCGCGCTTCCATTCGAAATTGCGATAGACGTTCTGTTTCACCAGGAACGAGGCGCCGCCGTAGAATTTTTCGTATTGGGCATGACGGCTGCCGAATTCGGTGCCGAGAAAATCCCAGATGAGCCGCATCAGTTTGACTCGCGTTTTGGCGTCGGATGCGGCCGAGCGCATGTAGCGTTCGAGGTCGGCGGCGATTTCCGGATTGCCGAAGTCGGTCTCCGACGACGGCAGGCTGATAAAGGCCGAGCCGGCAAGCTCGCGGATGATTTCCAGCATGCGGCCGTTGAGTTCCGACTGCAGCGCCATGGCCGAATAGAGAATGACCATCGACGGCCACAGCACGCCGTCCTTGATCGGCGCCGCGGTTTCGTGCGCGAGCAGCATCGATTCGTAGACCGTCGCCAGTGCGGCGAGTTCGCCCATCATCACCTGCACCGGCGGTGCCGCGGCGTTGCCGGTCATTTCGTTCATGCGCTGGGCGAGGCCCGCCATGAAACGCAGCTTGGTGACGTAGCGCACTTGCGCCTGATGGTTGCCGTACGAGTGCGACGGCGTCTTGAACCATTGGTCGCGAGACAGCTCTACGTTCCGGTAGATGAACACGCGCTCCCACGGCACGAAGACGCTGTCGAACACCACGTAGCTGTCGCCCTCGTCGAAGCGGCTCGACAGCGGATAGTCGAAGCCGCTGCCGGCGCGCGCGAATGTCCGCCGCGGATAAAGCTTTACACCTTCGGCGGCGACCGGAACCGCGAGGCAATTGGCGTAGTTCTCGTCGCCCGGCTGCAGCGGATGAATGCAGCTCAAATGGATGTAATCGGACAGCGGGCCGCCGGTCGCTAGCTGCTGCGCGCCGGAAATGACGATGCCGTCGTCGCGCTCTTTCACGACGCCGGCATAGAGCGTCGGGTCGCTCTGCTTGTGCGCCGGTTTGGAGCGATCGATCTGCGGCGGCACGATCGCGTAGCTCGCATAGATGAAGTTGTCGCGCATGAACTCGTAGAACGCCACCACGTTGTCGGCGAATTTCTGCTGCGTGCCGCCGGCCGCGAGCGCCTGCGATGCCGCGGCATAGCCGGCAAAAAAGCTCGCCACATGATCGGGCGTGCGGCCCATCAGGCCGAACGTCGCCTCCGCCCAGGTCTCGCAGAACAGCCGTCGCGCCTTGAGATCGGCGTGGCTGCGCGGGATCTGATAAGCGCGCCAGACTGGCTCCCCGGTCTTCGGCGAGGGAAACGTCATGCGCTCGCGCAAAGTGGGGTCGGCGGCGATGTCGAACAGACTGGCGATCGAGCGTGCCGCCTGACGGAACGCCGGATGCTCGGTCACGTCGTTGACGCGCTCACCATCGACGAAAACCCGCCGTCCGTCCTTGAGCGAGCGCAGATATTCGGCCCCCGTGCGCATCGCCTGCTATTTCCGTACGTCGGGCGAAGCGATCAATTGGCGGGCGCGCTGCACAACCTCGCCCGAGGCGCCGTAAAGCTTGTCGACCGTGTCCGCCACCATCTCGCCTGTCGATGGATTGATGCTCAGATGCGCCGTCTGTGCGTCGGCGAGAAATTTTGGATCGTGCAGCACGGCGGCGAAGGCGTTGCGCAGGATTTTCACCGCTTCCGTGGGCACGCCGGACGGGGCCACATACGGACGCGAGAAGATCTGCTGACTGACGATCAGCGAGAAGGCCTTCTTATCCAGGTCGTTTTTGATGAACGATTCGACGTTGGGGACGTTAAGCGCAGCGAGTTCGGCGTTGGGTCCCGTCGCCGCTTGCAAAATGATGTGCGCGGTCTTGTCGCGCAGCCATTGCGGCCGCTGCGTCTTGAAGCTCGACCAGTCGATGCCGCACAAGCCTTCCGCCTCGCCGCGTTCGATCGCCAGCATGATGGTGGCCGTGCCCTTGTAGCCGTTGACGACGTCGAAATTGGCGCCGGTCGCGTTCTTGATCATAAAGGCATAGTCGCTGGTCGAACCGCCGGTCTGCGTGGCGCCGACGACGGTCTTTTGCGTCATGGTCTGTTCGAACGTCGTGATCTTCGACGACGGTCCGGTGACGCACACGCGCGGATCGCTGTCGGCGCTCGCCAGATAGGTGAATTTGGTCGGATCGTACTGGCCGGCGGCGCGCCTTTGCAGCAGTGGGTCGATGATGACGCCGGGAAACAGCGCGGCGATCGTGGTGCCGTCTTTCGGCGCGACGTTATAAATGTAGGATGCAGCCTTGCCGCTGCCCGCGCCCGGCATGTTCTGCACCACGATCGTTGGGTTGCCGGGGATGAAACGGGCAAGATGCCGGGCGATCGCTCGCGCGTACACGTCGTAGCCGCCGGCCGCGTCGGCCCCGACAATGAAATTGATGGTCTTGCCGGCGTAGAAATCGGCCGCTTGCGCGGGCGCTGTAGCGAGACATGCCGCCACGCCGAGCGCACACAGCATCGAGCCGGAAACGATGCGTTTCCTCATCACGGTCCTCCGCATGAATTTTCGCGGCAGCATAGCGAAGCTGCGCAAGACTTAGAACGTGAATTCGTCCCCGCGTCTGCGGCCCTGCGACACGGGGAGGAACAGTTCGTCGAGCGGAAGCGGACGCTTGATCAGACCCTGCTCGTGCGAGTAGTTCACCAGCGTTTGCAGATTGTGCCGGTTGCGGTCGGTCAACCCGTATTCCCAGGGATCGGATTGGAAGATTTCTTCCTGCTCCTCCCAGGCCTCGCGATACCAGACGATCGGCGCGATGCGCGGATTCTCCATTCGCTCCATGGCGGCGGCCTTCAACTCGTTGAACGCCTGGTACAGGTTCACCGGGACCCACGGATATTTCTCGACGATCTCCTGCTTGATGCCAATCACATGCATGATCGGATAAATGCCGGTCTTTTTGAAATAGGCCGCCTCGTCGGCCTTGTAGTTGGGGAACAGCCGGCCGACCCGTGGATCCTTTTGGCGCAGCGGCTTGATGATATCGGGATGCAGAACAGCATCGAGTTCGCCGTCGAGCAGCATGCCGATGATTGTTTTCGACGCCGGCACGCGCGACAGGCGCAGGTCGGAAGGGAACGCGGCTTCGGCGACGTCCTCGTCCAGTTCGGTGTACCAGTCCATCGATTTGAACGGCACGCCGTATTCGTGCTGGAGTATGCCGCGCAGCCAAAGCGCTGCGCTGTTGAGAAAGAACTTCACGCCAACCTTCTTGCCGATCAAATCCTTCGGCGTCTTGATGCCCTTGCCGGTATTGATGAAGGCGAAGCCGTGGCGAAAACGGCGATGCGGAAAGACTGGAATGGCGCGGAACGGATGCCCGTTGTCGCGCGCGGCGATATAGGACGAACACGATACTTCGGCGACTTCGAACTCGTGGCCGCGCAGGAAGCGCCAGTGCCGGGTCGGCGAATCCATCGCGGTCACGACCTTCAGGTCGATGCCGTCGGGTTGCACGCTGCCTTCCTTGAGCGCGCGCATGATCTCGTAGTCGCCGCAAGCCAGCGTCAATTCGATACGGGTGGACATTCCTGAAAGCTCCTCCGGCAATTGCGGGCGGATATTGGCAGGCTGGATGACGGATTGAAAGGCTGGCTTCAGGCGCCTGCAGAGCATCGATCTCATGACGCCGGGTAAAGGCCATGCCGATGGCCGAGGTCGCGACCAGTACGACGCCCAGGCCGACCGTTCGGTCGCAGGGCATCGTGTTGACGAAGACGATCAGTCCATCGCGGACTGCTGCCTGCTTTGTCCGCAGACCGCCCGACTATTGTGCAGTGCACAATTTCGCGGCTTGGCGCGCCCGCGAAGTGCGCAATCCGTCGTGCCGCCTCGGCCAAAATCCACGTTTTTCAGGACCATAAGGTTGGCACATGCCTTGCCTGATCATCGAAACAGAGCTGACCAGCCTGACAACAGGGACCTTCAAACAAAAGGTAACTCTAATGACCGAACGGAGCACGTCGTGGATTTCGGAATGGAACCCTGAGGATAAGACGTTTTGGGAATCAAAAGGCAAGTTCATCGCCAAACGCAATCTCATCTGGTCAATCGTCGCCGAGCATGTCGGTTTTTCCGTCTGGCTGATCTGGAGCATCGTCGTCACCAAGTTACCCCAGGCGGGCTTTCATTACACCACCGCACAGCTGTTTCAGCTCGTGGCACTGCCGGGGCTTGTCGGCGCGCTGATGAGGTTTCCCTACACGTTTGCAGTGACGACATTCGGGGGACGGAACTGGACGATCTTCAGTGCGTCGATCTTATTCATTCCGACCACCGCGCTCGCGCATTTCGTGACCAAACCCGATACGCCATATTCGACGATGCTTTTGGTATCGGCGCTGGCGGGCCTCGGCGGCGGCAATTTCGCCTCGAGCATGGCCAATATTTCGTTCTTCTACCCGGACCGCATGAAGGGCTGGGCGCTCGGGTTGAACGCCGCGGGTGGCAATATCGGCGTCAGTAGCGTGCAATTGCTCACCCCGATCCTGATGGGACTCGGCATCATCAATCTTTACCAGGGAACGCCGAGCCCTGGCGGCATCTACGTTCAGAACGCCGGCCTGATGTGGCTCCTGCCGCTCGCCATCGCGGTATTCGGCGCGGTCTTTTTCATGAACAACCTCCACACCGCGCGCTCGACGTTCAAAGACCAGCTGGCCATCGTCGGGCGCAAACACACCTGGATCATGTCCATTATCTATATCGGAACGTTCGGCTCTTTTATCGGCTACTCCGCCGCGTTTCCGCTGCTGATAAAGACCCAGTTCCCGGCGATCACGGTGTCGATCGCGTTCCTGGGGCCGCTCGTGGGATCCTTGTCGCGCCCGCTTGGCGGACTGCTCGCCGACAAGGTCGGTGGCGCCATCGTGACGCTGTGGAACTTCATCGCCATGGGCGCCGCGACAATCGGGGTCCTTTACTTTATCGGCGCCAAGGACTTCGCCGGCTTTCTCGTGATGTTCTTGATTCTCTTCATCACGACCGGAGTTGGCAACGGCTCGACCTATCGGATGATTCCGTCGATTTTCCGCGAGCAGAATCTGGAGAAAGCGAATGGCGCCGGCGAAGCCGGCCGCACAGCCGCGCTCAAAGCCGCCAGCATCGAGAGCGGCGCCGCGCTCGGCTTTATCGGCGCTATCGGTGCGGTTGGCGGATATTTCATACCGCGAGGCTTCGGCGCTTCTATTGCGGCAACGGGCGGACCCCAATTGGCGCTGGAAATCTATCTTGCCTTCTACGCTGTCTGCCTGGCGCTGACCTGGTGGTTCTATTTGCGCCGGAGTTCCGTCACATCAAGCACGCCGAGCCTTGCCGAAGCGCGCGTCTGAGCCGCCATGACACCGCAACAGATAAAAGCGGTCCAGGAGAGTTTCGGTAAGCTCGCGGCGGCATGGGGCGCGGCCTGCGGCCTGCTCTCCGATTTCATAATCGGCGAAGCTTACGGCCGCAGCGCCGGGGCCGAATGAGTACAAAACCATGAGCAGCCTTCTACGCCCGAGGCTCGTGGTCGTCGGCAACGGAATGGCAGGGATGCGGGCGGTCGAGGAGCTTTTGTCGCGCGCTCCCGACCGTTTCGACATTACCGTCATAGGTGCCGAACCGCACCCGAACTACAATCGCATCCTCCTGTCCTCGGTCCTTGCGGGCGACAAGATGCTGGGCGAAATCGTCGTCAACTCACGAAGTTGGTACGATGAGCAAGACATTCGTCTCATCGCCGGGATCGGCGCCACCGCGTTTGACCGGCTCGCGCGGCAGGTCGTGCTCGCCGACGGGAGCGCCGTCCCGTACGACAAATTGCTGCTGGCTACCGGATCGAGGCCGCTGGCGCCGGCAATTCCCGGCATCGGATTCGCCAACGTGCGGGCCTTCCGCGACATCGCCGATGTCGAGGGCATGATCGAGGCGGCGAAGTGCGAGCGGCGCGCGGTGGTCATCGGCGGCGGTCTGCTCGGCCTCGAAGCGGCATGGGGATTGAAGCGGCGCGGCATGTCGGTGGCGCTCGTGCATCTGATGCCGACACTGATGGAGCGCCAACTCGATGCTGCCGCCGGGGCCTTGCTGCTCCGCAGTCTCGAAGCCCGTGGTATCGAGTTTTTCACCAACAGTCAGACCGAGGAAATCGTCGGCACCGACCGCGCGGAGGCGATTGTGCTTGCCGACGGCCGCCGAATTCCAGCCGATCTGATCGTGTTGGCGGTCGGCATCCGGCCGAACGTCGAGTTGGCGCGGAAAGCAGAACTCGACGTCAATCGCGGCATCCTGGTGGGCGACGACATGGCAACCAGCGATCCGGATATCTACGCGGTCGGCGAATGCATTGAGCATAACGGCCAAGTGTTCGGCTTAGTCGCGCCGATCTGGGATCAGGCGAAAGTCTGCGGCGCCCGGCTCGCCGGGGACACCGCCGCGGCGTACGTTCCGCCGCCCATCTTCACCAGCCTTAAGATCACCGGCATCGATGTCTTCTCCGCTGGAGCGCTTGCCGCGGCCGACGACGCCGACGAGGAGATTACGCTGCACGACGCCAATGGCGGCCTCTACAAAAAGGTGATCCTGCGCACCGACAGAGTGGTCGGCAGCGTTCTCTTCGGCAGCGTCACGGACGGCCCATGGTACGTCCAATTGATGCGTGAGAGGACCGATGTATCGTCATTCCGCGATCAGATCGTCTTCGGTCAGGCTTTCGTCGAGCAAGCCTGCGCCACTCCATCGCTGGCCGATGCCGCGCCGAATCCGGCGGCTAACGCCGACGCGGCGCTTGTGAGGCTGCTATGGCAAGCAGCGTGATCCGCACCACATGCCCCTATTGCGGCGTGGGCTGCGGGTTGCGCGTCACGGCGGACGGCGTTGTCTCGGGAGATGAGAATCATCCCGCCAACAAGGGTCGGCTTTGCTCCAAGGGCGCTGCACTCGGCGAAACGCTCGGGACCGATGGACGATTGCTGTACCCTCAGATCGGCGGACGAAGCGTAACCTGGGATGAAGCGCTCGATCGCATCGCCGCGAAATTCACGAAAACCATAGCGGAAGACGGGCCGGACGCGGTCGCGTTCTACGTCTCCGGTCAATTCCTGACCGAGGACTATTACGTCGCCAATAAGCTGATGAAAGGCTTCATCGGCAGCGCCAATATCGACACCAACTCGCGGCTGTGCATGGCTTCGTCGGTCGCCGGTCATATCCGGGCTTTCGGCGAGGATATCGTGCCCGGCTGCTATGAAGATATCGAGGCGGCCGATCTGGTCGTTCTGGTCGGCAGCAATACTGCGTGGTGTCATCCCGTCCTTTATCAGCGCCTCGCCGCCGCCCGGCAAATGCGCGGTACGAAAGTGGTGGCGATCGATCCGCGGCACACGCCAACGTGCGACATTGCCGACATTCACCTCGCCATACGGTCGGGATCCGATGTCGCGGTGTTCACCGGATTGCTGGCGCATCTGGTGGCACGCGGAGCATGCGATGAAGCATGGACGCGGGAGTTCTCGACCGATTTTGCCGCTGCGGCCGAAGCCGCCCGGGAGTCGACGCCGACAATCGCTGATGCTGCGAAAATTTGCGACGTGGCGGCCGTTGACCTTCTCCGATTCTACGACTGGTTTGCGGCGACCGAGCGCACCATGACCTTGTATTCGCAAGGGATCAATCAGTCCTCTTCCGGTACCGACAAGGTCAATGCGATCATCAATTGCCATCTGGCGACTGGCCGCTTGGGACGCCCTGGCATGGGGCCGTTCTCGTTGACCGGCCAGCCGAATGCGATGGGTGGCCGCGAGGTGGGTGGCCTTGCCAATCAACTCGCCGCACACATGAGCTTCGCCGATCCTGCGGACATCGATCGCGTACGCCGTTTCTGGAAATCGCCGCGGATGGCGGTGCGGCCCGGGCTCAAGGCGGTCGACCTGTTCGATGCGATGCTCGATGGCAAGATCAAGGCGCTGTGGATTCTCAATACTAATCCGGCCGTGAGTATGCCGCGCGCCGGGCGCGTACGTGCGGCGCTTGGCGCTTGTCCATTTGTCGTGGTCAGCGATTGCTGGCCGACGGATACGACGCGGCTGGCCGAAATTTTCCTGCCCGCGGCGGCGTGGGGCGAGAAGGAGGGCACAGTTACCAATTCGGAGCGCTGCATCTCGCGGCAGCGCGCCTTCCGACAGCCGCCGGGCGAAGCCCAGCCGGACTGGTGGATGTTGACCAAAGTGGCGCGGCGTATGGGTTGGCGGGCGGCGTTCGGTTATCAGAGCCCGGCTCAGATCTTCCGAGAACATGCAAGCTTATCGGCTTTCGAAAACGGCCAATCCCGGCTGCGCCTCTTCGATATCGGGGCGCTCTCGGATTTGAGTGACGAGGAATACGACCGATTGCCACCGATCCATTGGCCGCTGCCGCGCGGTACGTCGGACGCCTGGTCGAGTGCGAAGCGGCTGTTTGGGGAGGGTAGGGGATTTGTCACCTCCGACGGCCGTGCCCGCTTCGTGCCTACGCCCTACCGGCCGCCGGCAATGATCGCCGACGAGCGCTGGCCGCTCGTTCTCAATACCGGGCGCGTGCGCGACCAGTGGCATACGATGACGCGCACCGGGAGATTGCCGCGGCTGATGGCGCATCAGTGCGAGCCGGTGCTCGACATTCATCCCGCGGATGCGGTGAAGTTTGATCTCGCCGAGGGCGAGCTGGCGCGGATCGAAAGTCCGCACGGCGCCACCGTCTTGCCAGTCCGCTTCTCGAACGACTTGCGCCAGGGCGAGCTGTTCGCACCGATTCACTGGACCGATCAGTTTACATCCGCCGGCCCGATCGACGCGATTGTCGGTGCGGCGACGGATCCCGTTTCAGGACAGCCGGAACTCAAGGCTACGCCGGTCCGGGTCACGGCGATTAAGCCGCGTTGGCATGGCCTTCTGTTGCGCTCATGCGAACAGATGCCGCATGGTCCGTACTATTGGGGACGGGTCCCGCTGGAGAGGGGCCACGCGTTCACGCTGATCGGCTGGGAACCATTGCCCAGCGGCGGCGGCAGCGAAGTTTGGGTTTCCGCGCTCCTCAACGCAACGGCAGCGGCGGAATTGGTGATTTATGCCGACCCGGCCCGCGGGACGTTTCGCTATGCCAGTTTGGTCGGAAGACGCCTGGACGCGTGCTTGTTCATTGCGAGCAAGAAAACCGCGCTGCCGTCGCGAGATGGTGTGGCGGCGTTACTGGGTGCGCGGATCGAGCCGCAGGCGCGCTCGTTGGTACTCACCGGCGGTGCGCCCGGCGCCGCAGCACAGAAAGCCGCCGGGCCTACGATCTGCGCATGCTTTGGCGTCGGATTGGAAACGCTGCATCGCGCGATTACAAGCCATCAGCTCGCCAGCGTCGCCGAAATCGGCGCTCAACTACGCGCCGGGACGAATTGCGGCTCATGCATCCCGGAACTGCAGGCGATCTTGGGCGGCGCACATGTCGATAGCGCCGCGCCTGCGTGAGACGGATGGGCTAACTCGCGCTGGCCGTTACGGGCGACGCCGCGCGCTCGGCCTGCCAATCCTTGCCCACGCCGGCGCTGGTCGGGAAGATCAGCGATTTGATCACGACCGGCACCGCGCCCGACGTGTCGAGGATGGCGCCGATGTCGATATAGTCGAATTCCTTCAGCTCGAGTCCGTCGATCGACACGATCGGGTTGTTGAACTTCATTTCTTCGCAATAGTGAATGCCCATCAGCCCGCCGACGTCGCCGTCGCCGGCCAGCACGATGGGATGGCCGTGGCCGATCACCGCCTCCAGTCCATCGGCGACGCCCTTGCAGAAATCGTCGAGCCGGCGGAAGGTCGCCGAGCCGCGCCAGGGCACGAAGATCGCCACCGGGCTTTCGCCGCCGCCAAGGTCGAGCCGCTTGAGCGCCGCCCTTGATCGAAGCGGCGACCGCGGCGGAATCGATTGTCTCCTCGTCGAGCGAAAAGCTCGGCGCGATCACCGGCACGTTGCGCAGCGGCAGCGTCTGCAAGCGGCCAGACGAAGATCGTCGAGCCGGAGACCTGCATCGTGTATTGCGAGGCGCCGATCACGGTGGCGCGGATGCGCGCCTCGGGGCGGGCCAGTTGCGGTCCCCAGTCCTTAAGCCGCGCGCGCACTTCCGCGGCGAGCTGCGGGCCGAGGTCGCCGAACGCCTTGGCCTCGCCGCCGTAGATGTATTCCGACACGCCGCCGGAAAAGCTCACGTCGCGAGAGCCTGCCGCGCCAGCTCAACGGGTCGAGCCGCAACAGTTCGGCGCCGCCGGCGCGCGGCGAGCGGCCCTCCATCGCTTCAAACAGTCTGTCGGCCATGCGCGCGGCGAGCGCTTGCGCCTGATCGTCGCCGCAGCTGAAATCCGAGTTCGAGCTTCATGCCCGAGTTCGGCGCCGAAGCGGCGGCCGGCCTCTTCGAGCCGCACGATGCGGCCTTCGCTGTCGAGCACGACGAGCCGCGCGCCGACATCGACGGCGGTCACGTCGAGCACCTTGCCGTCGGCGCAGACCGCGATTTTCGAGGTGCCGCCGCCGACGTCGACGTTCATCACCGGCGCGGCGTTCTCGATCGAGCGCGCCGCGGCGCCGGAGCCGTAGGCCGCCATCACCGTTTCCAGCGAGTCGCCGGCGCTCACCGCGACCATCTTGCCGGCCTGCGCCGCGAACAGTTCGCCGATGCGCGCGCGCGTTGCGGCGGCGCACGGCGACGCCGGTCAGGATCAGCGCGCCGGTGTCGATCTCGTCGGGATCGACCTTGGCGTCCTTGTATTGGCGCGCGATGAAGGCGCCGAGCGCGTCGGCGTCGATGGTTTCTTCGGCCGATAGGGCGTGAGCAGAATGTCGGACTGATAGAAGCTTTCGCGCTCGGTGACGACGTAGCGGCTGTCGAGCCGCTCCAGCACGATGCGCGAAAAGACGAGGTGCGAGGTCGACGAGCCGATGTCGACGCCGACCGAGAGCACGCACAGCTCGTCCTCCTCGCCGAACGTGCGGCCGGTCGAGGAAAAGAAAATGCGGCCGCCTTGGGCTTCGTTCGGTCATGACTCATGCGTCATTGCCCGGCCTCGTGCCGGGCAATCCGCGTCTTGTAAGCGATAACAGCGGTTGTGGATGCGCCGGGACAAGCCCGCGCCATGACGAGCGTGGAGAGGGTCATTCATTCATTCCTGCGGCAACAGCCCGCGATAGTCGCGCTCGTAATATTCCGGCCGCATGCGGTTCTCGGCGCCTTCGCGCTGCATGCGCTCGGCGTATTCCTGCCGCAGGAACGGATCCTCCATGTAGTAGGGGATGGCGGTGCCGCCTTCGGGAATGTCCATCGCCGTGTAGTCGGTGTGCTTCTCGCCGGGCGGGCCGGGCTCGCGGCCGGGATTGTGCGGGCCGAACCAGGCGGTCAGGCGGAACGCTTCCTTCGAGGCGCCGAAATGCTGGTGATACCAGCGCGCGCCGCCGGGCGCCGCCGACACCATGCCGACCGGCTCGTAATCGACGCGCTTGACCTCGTCGGCCTTGCCGTCCTTCCACGGCGTCGAGCCCGAGCCGCTCCGGCCAGGTGTAGGTGTAGCCCTTGCCCTTGACGCAGATCAGCACCGCGGCCGAAGTGTGGGCGTGCGCCTTCGAATAGTGGCCGTTCTCGTGCTGGCCGATCCACAGATAGAAGGTGTTGCCGGTCATGAACGGCTCGACGCGGCGCCAGCCGGGCGAGCGGCGGTTGTCGAGCGGCAGATCGCAATTGACGATGTCGGGGATGAAATTGGTGCGCCGCATGGCGAGCCCGCGCACCGGATCGGGCTCGATGTCGTCCTTGTATTTGTAGAAATCGTCGGCGCCGGAGAAGCGGTCGCGGAACTGATACGGGCAGTTGAAGATCGCGTCGGTGTTGTTGATCAGGTTCATCAGATTGGGCGCGGTGGTGCCGCCGAGAAGCAGCGCCGGCGATGAGCTGGCGTTGACGATGCGGTGCATGGCGTTGACCGGGATCGAGAACAGCGAGCCCTTCTGCCATTCGAAGACGTGCCGCTTGTTGTCGCCTTCGAGCCAGACCTCGGTCGAGCCGCGGCCTTCGACGACGAGGTAGACTTCCTCGTACATGTGCTTTTCGGGATTGAGCGCGCCGGCGCCCGGCACCTCGACGACGTAGCAGCCCCATTTGCCCTCGGTGCCGTGCAGCTGGATGTAGGTGCCGCGGCCGCCCATGCGCTTCCACGGTTGCAGCGGCAGATTTTGCACCTTGCTGACGCCGATGTCGCGGTAGATCGGAATCTCGTCCGATTCCATGAACAGGTCGTAGGGCGTCTTCGGCCGGTTGAACTTGCCGAAGCCGGCGCGCTTGAAGCCCGCGGGCTCGTGCCAATGAACCTGACCGGTGATTTCGTGCATGGCGGGGCTCCTCAATTGCCGCGACGAACAAGGTCGCATCCCCGCAGCTATTAGCTGCGCCTGTCGCGATCTTTACTGTCGCTTGTTTGCGCGAACTTTTACTCCATGTACAATGCGCTCCCACCCATTGCAACGGGCGCTGCGACGGCCGGCCGAATGCCGTAAATGCCGCGTATTTCGGACGATCGGGAGGAGCCGCCGTTATGCCGATGAACAAGCCGCATCTCGAATTCCATAAAGTCGACATGAGCAAGGGCTGGGTGACGCCGCCGGGCTATCCGTCCGGCATCGCAGCAGAAAATCCTGGCGAGCGATCTCGACGAGACGCGCAAGATGGGCAGCCGCACGCGGCTTCTGCGCTTTGAGCCCGGCGTCTACACGACGGCGCCGTTCGTGCACGATCATTGGGAAGAGGTGTATCTCGTCTCCGGCGATCTCGTCGTCGGCAACGACGACAAGGGCAAGGGCGGCGAGCCGTTCGAGGCGCCCACCTATGCGTGCCGTCCGCCCGGCGTCCATCACGGCCCGTTCAAGTCCGAACGCGGCTGCCTGCTCTATGAGATTCATTATTACGACGAGAGCAAGAAGTAATGAATTGTCCTCGTCCTCGTCCGCGAATGCGGACGATCCGATAATCAGTGCGGGTCAGGCCGTCGCACGATAAGCACGGATCGCAGGGTGACTACTGGATGTTCCGCCTTCACGGAGCATGACAGTGAAGGAGAGCTATGCAGACCATGCCGGCGCCTGAACAAAAAAAGCCCGCGATGCGGCCGTATCTCGCCGCGGCCAAAGGATTTCGCCTCCGGCGCGCGGACGCCGCGGCAATTTCTCGAAGACTCGCTTTCGTTGTTCGAACAATGGGAGCCGCGGATCGGCGCCTTCGTCTGCACCAATCTGCCGGCGGCGCGCGCGGCGGCGGATCGATCCGACCGAGCGCTGGCGCGCCGGCAAGCCCGGCCTCGCCGATCGACGGCATGCCGGTCGGCATCAAGGACATCATCGAAACCGTCGACATGCCGACCGAGATGGGCTCGCCGCTGTTTGCCGGCTGGCGTTCGGAGAAGGACGCCGCCTGCGTGCGCGCGCTGCGCGACGCCGGCGCGGTCATCATCGGCAAGACGGTCACGACCGAGTTCGCCGCGTCGGAGCCGCGCGGCACCCGCAATCCGTGGAACCTCGCGCACACGCCCGGCGGGTCGTCGAGCGGGTCGGCCGCTTCCGTCGCAACGCGGCATCGTGTCCGCGGCGCTCGGCACGCAGGTGATCGGCTCGACCATGCGTCCGGCGAGCTATTGCGGCTGCGTCGGCTTCAAGCCGAGCGTGAACGCGATCAACCGCGAAGGCAGTCACGATTATCAGAGCCAGAGCTGCACCGGCATCCTCGGGGCTTCGCTGGCAGATGTCTGGCAGGTCGCCTACGAGATCGTCGCGCGGGTCGGCGGCGATGCCGGCACGCCCGGCCTGCAAGGGCCGCACAGCGCGCCGCCGCCGCGGAAGCCGCAAACGCTGGCGCTCCTGCGAAACTGCCGGCTGGGACGCGGCCTCCGCCAGCGCCAAAGCGCAGCTCGCCGAATGCGTCGCGCGGCTGAAAGCCGCCGGCATCGACGTCCGCACGCGCCACAATGACGACCAGCGTCGCGGCGCTGGAGAAAGAGCTCGTCAACGCGCAAGGAGCTGTCGCATCGCCTCAACGGCTTCGAAGGGCGCTGGTTCTTCCGCAGCATGCGCGATCGCGACGCCAGCAAACTCGGCCGCATCACGGCCGAGCGCGCGGACAAATACGAGAATTTGACGCTCGCCGAATATCGCGCCGATCTGAAAGAGCGCGCGCGAATCCGCGCCGTCCATGCCGATCTTGCCGCGACTTGCGAGGCCTGCATCACGCTTGCCGCGCCGGGCGGCGCGCCGGAGGGGCTTACGTCACCGGCAATCCGGAATTTGCCGTGCCGTCGTCGCTGCTCGGCGTGCCGGCTTTGTCGCTGCCGCTGTTCGAGGACGACGGCATGCCGCTCGGCCTGCAGGTGATCGGCTATTTCGACCGCGATGCAGATGCGTTCGCCATTGCATCGTGGCTGATGCAGGCGCGCTGAAGGAGTAACGCATGCGCTATATCGACGCCTTCAATCATTTCTTTCCCAAGCGCTATTACGAGGCGCTGCTGGAGACGCCGGCGGGAGCGAAGGATCTCGGCAAGCGCGTGCGCGGCATTCCGGCGTTGTCGGATCTCGAGCTTGCGGCTGCGCATCGTCGAATCGTTTGCCGATTATTCGCAAGTTCTCTCCCACGGCCTGCCGCCGATGGAGCGGCTGTGGGGACCGGACAAATCGCCGGACATGGCGAAGATCGCCAATGACGGGCTCGGCGAGGTCGCGGCGAAGCATCCTAAGCATTTCGCCGGCTGGTCGGCGCTGTTGCCGATGAACGCGCCGGAGGCCGCGGCGAAGGAGGCCGAGCGTGCGCTGCAAAACGGCGCCAACGCCGTGCAGCTTGCCACCAACGCCAACGGCGTGCCGCTCGATGCGCCGCAATTTCTGCCGATCTTCGAAGCGATCGCCAAGTCGGGCAAGCCGATCCTCCTTGCATCCCGCGCGCACCCGCGAGATGCCGGATTATCCGACCGAGAAAGTCTCGAAATACGAAATCTGCAGCGTGCTCGGCTGGCCCTACGAGACCGGCGTGACGCTGGCGCGGCTCGTCTTCTCCAGCATCATGGACAAATTTCCCGATCTCAAAGTGATCGCGCATCATCTCGGCGGCGTCATTCCTTATCTGGAAGGCCGCGTGGCGCACTCGTTCGATCAGATGGGCGTGCGCACCTCGGACGAGGATTACGAGCGCGCTGCGCAAATCGCTGAAGAAGCGCCCGTACGATTATTTCAAGGATTTTTACGGCGACACCGCCGTCGAAGGCGCGCGCGCGGCGACCGTGTGCGGGCTCGATTTTTTCGGCGCCGACCACGTGCTGTTCGCCTCCGACTGCCCGTTCGACAAGGAGAAAGGGCCGGGCTACATCCGCGACACCATCAAGGTGCTCGACTCGCTGGCGCTGTCGAACGAGGAGCGCGAGAAAATCTGCTGGCGCAACGCGGTGAAGCTGTTCGGGCTCGCGGCCTAGCGGCTTTTCCGCAGGCAAAGGCGCCTTGGCGCGTTTGAACCTTCCGGGCGCCACGGCGGACTAATCCGGTGTGATTCGACACGGGTCAGTCCCGTCGAAGCGCTATGGAGGTACAGTCATGCCCGACCGTTATCAACATACCCAGCGCGGCACCTTGACGCTTGTTGTGCTGATCGTCGGCGCCATCGTGGTCGCATCTGGCGCCTTCTTAAATGCCGGGGCGGGACGCTGGATCGGATTGGCGATAGCGCTCGGCCTTGTGGTCCTGGCATGGTTTTTCTCGTCGCTGACCGTCGTGGTGAACGGAAACGAATTGGAATGGTATTTCGGGCCGGGGACCTGGAAGTACCGCATGGCACGCAGCGACATCGCCGGCGTCAGCATCGTGCGCAACAGCATATTGAACGGCTTCGGCATCCGCATGCGGCCGGGTTTCCGGCTGTATAACGTGTCCGGGCTCGATGCTGTCGAACTGCATCTTAAGTCCGGCGAAATCCGCCGCATCGGCACCGACGACGCACCGGGACTTGCCGCCATGCTGCGCGGCGAGTGAGGGAGTGCGCGACCGTCCGCTTGCGCGGCGATCGCCGCGCCGGCCGGCATTCTCATAGGTGCAATGCAGATTGGGATGGCCCGCTTACTTCCCATTCATCCCGTTGCTGTCTAAGTGCATGGCACGCTAACGCAACATGCGCGACTATGCCGCCCGTTGCGGGCGCTTGCCCGCAACGGATAGAAAGGATTCCGCCTTCCAGTGACTGATGCCGTCATCGGCCGAAGGGCCGGCGCCACGTCATTTTCGATTTTGGGCGCGATCACCTTTTGCCATTTGCTCAACGATCTTTCGACGTCGCTGTTGCTCGCCATCTATCCGCTGCTCAAGAGCGAGTTCGATCTGAGCTTCGGCCAGATCGGCCTGCTCACGCTCGTGTTCCAGGGCACCGGATCGCTGTTGCAGCCGGTGGTCGGGCTCTTATACCGACCGCCGGCCGCAGCCCTACTCGCTGCCGTTCGGCATGGCGCTGCATCGTGCTCGGCCTTGCGGTGCTGGCGTTTGCGCCGAATTATCCTGATGCTGCTCGCCGGTGCGGCGCATTGCTGGGCGTCGGCTCATCGATCTTTCATCCGGAATCCTCGCGGATTGCCCGTCTCGCCTCGGGCGGCGCGCACGGCTTCGCGCAATCGCTGTTTCAGGTCGGCGGCAATTTCGGCAATTCGCTGGCGCCGCTGGCGGCGGCCTTTTTCGTGCTGCCCTACGGCCAGCGCAGCATCGCCTGGTTCGCGCTTCTCGCATTGGCTGGCATGGGGATCTTGACGCTGGTGGGCCATGCCTACAGCCGTTCGGCGGCGCGGGCCGCGCGCGCGATCGTCGTCCGCGGCGGATGCGGCCGCGTTGCCGCCAGGCGTGGTGCGGCGCGCCATCGCGGTGCTGATCGCGCTGATCTTCTCGAAATATTTCTATCTGGCGAGCATCACCAGCTACTACATCTTTTATCTGATCCACCATTTCGGGCTGTCGGCCGAGAATGCGCAGCTCTGCCTGTTCGCCTTCCTGGTGGCCGCCGCGGCAGGCACCTTTATCGGCGGCCCGATCGGCGACCGCGTCGGCCGCAAGCGGGTGATCTGGTGCTCGATCCTGGGCGTCGTGCCGTTTACGCTGGCGCTGCCTTACGTCGGGCTCTCCGCCACCATCGCGCTCAGCGTCGTCATCGGGCTCATCATCTCCTCGGCATTCTCGGCGATCGTGGTTTATGCCCAGGAGCTCATTCCCGGTCGCGTCGGCATGGTTTCGGGCCTGTTCTTCGGCGTCGCCTTCGGCATGGCCGGGCTTGGCGCGGCCGCTGCTCGGCGAACTCATCGATCTGACCAGCATCGATTTCGTCTACCGGCTCTGCTCGTTCCTGCCGCTCATCGGCCTGCTGACCGCATTTCTTCCCGATGTCGAGCGCGTTGCGCGCGCTTGCGCGTTGCCGCCTCACACGCTCGCGCTTGATTGCACGGCCGCCGCAATTCATTACCGCTCGTCGACAATGCGCGCGCGCAAAATGCCGATGCCGGTGATTTCGACTTCGAGCATGTCGCCCGGCTTCATCCACAGCGGCGGCTTGCGGCCGTGGCCGACGCCCTCGGGCGTGCCGGTGGCGATGACGTCGCCCGGCGACAGCGCGGTGAAGTCGGAGCAGAAGGCGATGATCTGCGGGATCGAATAGATCAGCATGGCTGGTCGGCGAGTGCTGTACCTGCTGCGCCGTTGAGCCGCGTCGTCAGCGTGAGCTTGCCCGGATCGGGAATCTCGTCGGCGGTGACGAGCCACGGCCCGAGCGGGCCGGTGCCGGGAAAATTCTTGCCCGAGGTGACGGAGAATTTCTGATAATCGCGCACCGAGCCGTCGACGAAGCATGGTGTAGCCGGCGACATGGTCGAGCGCGCGCTCGGCCGCTGATGTGGCGGCCGCCCTTGCCGATGACGAGCGCCAGCTCGCCCTCGTAATCGAAATTGTCGGAAACGTTGGGCCGGATCATCTCGCCGTCGTGGCCGACCAGCGTGTCGGTGAAGCGGATGAACATGCTCGGCTGCTTCGGCAGCTCGCGCCCGACCTCGGCCGCATGCGAGCGGTAATTGACGCCGGCGCACAGGATCTTGCCCGGCTGCGGGATCGCCGGCAGGAACTTGATTTCGGACGAGCTTGCGGTCGGGCTTTGGCCTCGCGCGCCGCCTTGCGCATCGCCTCCATGGCGCCGGCGGCGAGCGCGGCGCGCAGGCTTCGGCTGGCCGACCCGGTCGTTGAGCGTGACGACGCCGTCGCCGCTCACCGCGCCGAAATATTCCTTGCCGTCGGCGGCGAAACTCAGAAGCTTCATGCTGAAACCCCGTTGCGCGGAATAGGCACGAATTGTAGCCCGGGTTGCGCCAAGCGAAACCCGGGGTCGGCGATTGAGCCGATAACTGCTCCCGGATTTAGCTTTCGCTCAATCCGAGCAACGACTTCCTAAAACTTGATCATGTCGGACCTGGTCAGCGTCACCTGCTTGGCAGAACGGCGGCGCGTGCGCCAAATTATACACGACGTACTGCTCGGCATAGATTCTCGGCGGCAGGATCCGTCGACCGGAACGATCACTTTGAATCCGAGAACGCGGCCTCGCTGGCGGTGTACAGCACCGCGCCGTTGCGGCGGTCACGCCGGTGACGATCACGGTCTTGATGCCCTTGTCCTTGAGGATCTTTTCCAGGTCGGTGTTGCTGGAACTTGTCGGCGTGGGCGTTCACCGCCGGTTCATTCGGCTGCCGGCGCGATATCGGCCTGAGATGTCCTTGGCCGTCATGCTGCCCGCGATGCTGTAAATGACCGTCGCGCCTGGTTGTCTCGCGCCGTCAGCAATAGCTTCTTCATCGCCGGCAGCGAGGCCATGCAACGCGGCTTCGTCTTCCGCATAGAAATCTGCTGCAGTGAAGTCGAGCATGCAGCAGCGCGGTCGTCTTCGGATCGACGGTGACCGGACTTCAGCGCGGGCGCCGGCGGCGCCTTTGACGTTTGCCCATTCGGCGATGATGTCGGCGGCGTGCGCCGGAAGGCGCTCGCAGCGATCGCCGCCGCAGTCAATCGCGACGGCGGCGAACAATGACAACTCTGAGTTTCATTCCCGAACTCCCTCGATTGAGCGACGCGCGTGTCAGAACTTGATCATATCCGATGTGGTCAGCGTGATCTTGCTGGAGATGACCGGGCCGTTGACCAGTTGCCAGGCGACGAATTGCTCCGCGTAAAGTCGTTGCCGCGTGATGCCGTCGAGCACGACGGTCAACCTTGAAACCGCGTTCTGCGCGGCCTCGCTCGATGTTTCAATGATGGCGCCGTTGCGAGGACACGCCGGCCATGACAGCGTCTGTGATGCCGTGGTCCTTGAGAATTTTTTCCAGGTCGGTGCCGAGAAACTTGTCGGGAAGCGACGACGAACGGTTCGCTCCCGGTCGGCGCGACCTCGGCGACGAATGTGCCTTTTCGGAACTTTGGGAATGCCGGTATAGACCACCAGCACGCTTGGCCGCGCGCGCCTCGGCGAGCAGCTTCTTGGCCGACCGGGAGCGAGGCCATGCAGCGCGGGCAATGCGGATGCAGTTCGGCTTGCACGAAATCGACCATCACCAGCGCCGTGGTCTTCGGATCGACCGTCACTGCCTTGAGCGCGGCGGCGGCGGCGCCTTTACGCTCGCCCATTCGTCGATGATCGATGCGGCACGCAGCGGTCGACGCGCCAAGGCCGATGGCGGCCGCCAGTGTGAGTGCCCAACAGCCATTTCTCGCGCTTCATGTCTTCCTCCCCTGTTGGGCCGTCCCGGTCTTCCGAACAGCGGCCCGTTGCTTATGAACCAGCAAGCGATCGGCGCTTATTCCAGACCGTTTCTCGGCGCGCGAGCAATTCGCCAAGATTGCCGCTGTCCACGGCGGCCAGTTGATCCGCATGGACGAAATCGCGCCGCCCGCGCCAATATCGGCACCGCAGAACGCCCGGCGGAATCAACCGCCGGCACGAGGAGGCGACGATGGACATCAAGGTGGGGCGGCAAGGCGATCGCCGAGGCGAGCGAAGAAGCTCAGCAACTGGGGCCGTTGGGGCAAGGACGACCAGGTCGGCACGCTCAACCACGTGCGGCCGGAGGATATCGTCAAGGCGGCGAGCCTGATCCGCACCGGCAAGGTTTTCGCGCTCGGCATTCCGCTCGACGCCAACGGCCCGCAGAACGGGCTGTTCGGCGGCCGCTTCAATCCGATCCACCAGATGCTGGCGACCGGCACCGACGCGGTCGCCGGCCGGCAGGACTGGAACAAGATCCGCTACGCCGACGACACGCTGATCTGCTGCGTGCAGGGCGCCACCCACTGGGACGCGCTCGGCCATGTGTTCTACGAGGACAAGGCCTATAACGGCCACGACGCCAAGCTGATCGACTCGCAGGGGCCTCAACGTGCTCGGCATCGAGCACTCGAAGAACAAGATGGTCGGCCGCGGCGTGCTGCTCGACATCGCGCGCTTTCGCGGCGTGCAGTGGATGGCCGACGGCGAGAGCATTTCCAACGACGAGCTCGATAAATGCGCCAAGGAGCAGAACGTCGCCATCGGCCGCGGCGACTTCGTGCTCATCCGCACCGGGCAGATGGAGCGCTGCATGCACGAGAAGGAATGGGGCGGCTACGCCGGCGGCGACGCGCCGGGCGTCAAGTTCGAGAATTGCTATTGGTGCCAGGAGAAGGAAATCGCCGCGATCTGCACCGACACCTGGGGCGTCGAAGTGCGGCCGAACGAGACCAGCGAAGCCAACCAGCCGTGGCACTGGGTGGTGATCCCCGCCATGGGCCTGTGCATGGGCGAGATCTTCTATCTCAAGGAGCTGGCCGAGGATTGCGACGAGGACGGCGTCTACGAATTCTTCTTCTGCGGCCCGCCGCTCGTCATCACCGGCGCCACCGGCTCGCCGCTCAATCCGCAGGCGATCAAATGACCGCGAAGCGATCATCCGGACGAGCAGATGACCGATCCGGGATCGCGATCACCCGAGTCATGCCCGCGAACGGGATCCAGTTCTGCTTGATCGGGTCCAGTTACCGGATCGTCCGTCGTCGCGTCGATGCCAACTCCGAGAGGAGATATCCATGCCTCGCCACCTCAAGCGCGGAATGGACGCGAGCGCGATCAAGGCGGCCGACGCCAAGGTGCGCGAGACCGTCGAGCAGATCCTCGCCGATATCGACGCGCGCAAGGACGCGGCCGTGCGCGAACTGTCGCAGAAATTCGACAATTGGTCGCCGGCCTCGTTCAAGCTGACGCCGCGACGAGGTCGAGCGCGCCATCGCGCCAGGTGAAAAAGCGCGATCTCGACGACATCAAATTCGCGCAGGCGCAGGTGCGCAACTTCGCGCAGAAGCAGAAAGAGACGCTGCGCGACCTCGAAGTCGAGACGCTGCCCGGCGTCGTGCTCGGCCACAGGCACATTCCGGTCAATTCGATCGGCTGCTACGTGCCGGGCGGCCGCTATCCGATGGTGGCGTCGGCGCACATGTCGATCGTCACCGCGCGCGTCGCCGGCGTGAAGCACATCATCGCCTGCGCGCCGCCGTTTCAGGGCGGGCCGCATCCGGCGATCGTCGCGGCGATGCATTTCGGCGGCGCCGACGAGATCTTCGTGCTCGGCGGCGTGCAGGCGGTCGCCGCCATGGCGCTCGGCACCGAGACCATCGCGCCGGTCGACATGATCGTCGGCCCGGGCAACGCCTACGTCGCCGAAGCCAAGCGGCAATTGTTCGGCCGCGTCGGCATCGATCTGCTCGCCGGGCCGACCGAGACGCTGATCATCGCCGACGAGACGGTCGACGGCGAAATGTGCGCCACCGATCTGCTCGGCCAGGCCGAGCACGGCCCGACCTCGCCGGCGATCCTCATCACCAATTCGGAAAAGCTCGCGCGCGACACCATGGCCGAAGTCGAGCGGCTGCTGAAAATCCTGCCCACCGCCGATCTCGCCGGCAAGGCCTGGGCCGATTTCGGCGAGGTCATCGTCTGCGACGACGAGGCCGAGATGGTGCGCGAGGCCGACCGCGTCGCCTCCGAGCACGTGCAGGTGATGACGCGCGATCCCGATTATTTCCTCGCCAACATGAAGAACTACGGCTCGCTGTTCCTCGGCCCGCGCACCAACGTCGCCTATGGCGACAAGGTGATCGGCACCAACCACACGCTGCCGACCAAGAAGGCGGCGCGCTATACCGGCGGGCTGTGGGTCGGCAAGTTCCTCAAGACCTGCACCTATCAGAAAGTGCTCACCGACGAGGCTAGCGCCATGATCGGCGAAGTCTGCTCGCGGCTGTGCATGCTCGAAGGCTTCGTGGCGCATGCCGAGCAGGCCAATGTGCGCGTGCGCCGCTACGGCGGGCGGCAATGTGCCCTTACGCGCAGGCGGCGGAGTGACCGCTTGGATCTCGCCAAAGACTCCCAAGCTTTCCGCCTCGACGGCAGGCGCGCGCTGGTCACCGGCGGCGGGCGCGGCATCGGGCTTGCGGCAGCGTCGGCGCTGGCCGAGGCCGGCGCGCATGTGACGCTCGCCGCGCGCACGAAAGCGAAATCGAGGAAGCCGCCGCAGCGATCCGCGCGCGCGGGCAGAAGGCCGATGCGCTGCCGCTCGACGTGACCGATGTCGAGGCGGCGCGGCGGGCGATCGCCGCGGCCGAGCCGTTCCAGATTCTCGTCAACAATGCCGGCATGAACCGGCCGGCCTTGCTGCCCGACGTGAAGGTCGAGGATTTCGACGCCATCTTTGCGCTCAACGTGCGCGCGGCGTTCTTCATGGCGCAGGCGGTGGCGCTCAGGCTGATCGAGGCGAAGCTGCCCGGCTCGATCATCAATATCTCCTCGCAGATGGGCCATGTCGGCGCCGCGCGCCGCACCGTCTATTGCGCGTCGAAGCACGCCATGGAGGGCTTCACCAAGGCGATGGCGATCGAGCTTGCGCCGCACAACATCCGCGTCAACAGCCTCGGCCCGACCTTTCTGGAAACGCCGATGACGCGGCCGTTCTTCGAGAACAAGGCGTTTCGCGACGAAGTGCTGTCGAAGATCAAGCTCGGCCGTCTCGGCCAGCTCGACGAACTCACCGGCGCCATCGTGTTCCTCGCCTCCGACGCCTCTTCGCTGATGACCGGCTCGGCGCTGGTTCTCGACGGCGGCTGGACCGCGGAGTGATGCCGGATGGACGATGCCGAGCTGCGGCGGAAGATCGTCGGCACCTGGAAGCTCGTCTCCGTCGACTACGAGGACGTCGGCCAGCGGGGTGCGCACGCCGGTCTATGGCGAGCATCCCGAAGGGCATCCAGATCGCGACGCCGCAAGGCCGCTGGCTGGCGCTGATGACCGGCGAAGGCCGCACCGTGCCGAAGACCGACGCCGATCGCGCCCAGGCGCTGAACACCATGATCGCCTATACCGGCCGCTACCGCGTCGAGGACGGCAACGTCATCACCAAGGTCGAGGCGGCGTGGAACGAGGCCTGGGTCGGCAGCGAGCAGGTGCGCGCCGTCCGCTTCGAAGGCGACAGGCTTTATCTGCAAAGCCCGCCGATGCCGCATCCCAACATCGATGGCAAAGTCGTTTGTGTTATCGTCGTGTGGGAGCGGGAAGAAGTCCTGAAGGCACAGGCGCAATTGCGTGCGCCGGCCCATTGTGATTTAATCGCAACAAGCCGCGAAAACGGCGCCTGGAGGCAACGCCATGGCCATCACCGTCTGTCCGGTTACGCCGAGCTTCGCCGCCGAAATCGGCGATGTCGACCTGTCGCAGCCGATCGCGCCGGCCGACTTTGCGGCGATCAAAGAGGCGTTTGCCAAATACGCGGTGCTGATCTTTCCCGATCAGCATCTGTCGGCCGACCAGCATCTCGATTTCGCCCGCCATTTCGGACCGCTGGAAACCACGATCGCGCTGTTTCGCAAGGACGCGAAGCTGCGCGTGCGCCAGGAATTCGCCGACGTCTCCAACCTCGATCCGGAAAATGAGGTCTGGGGCAAGGAATCGCGCCAGCGCATGTTCCAGCTCGGCAATCGGCTGTGGCACACCGACAGCTCGTTCAAACGGCTGCCGGCGCGGGCGTCGCTGCTTTATGCGCGCACGATCCCGCCGGTCGGCGGGCATACCGAATTCGCCGACGAGCGCGCGGCCTACGACGCGCTGCCCGAGGAGATGAAGCGCCGGCTCGACTCGCTCGTGGCCGAGCATTCGATCTTCAATTCGCGCGCGCGGCTCGGCTTCACCAATTTCAGCGAAGAGGAACGGCAGGGCCTGCCGCCGGTGCCGCAGGTCCTGGTGCGCACGATCCCGGAATCCGGCCGCAAATCGCTTTACCTCGCGTCACATGCGGGCCGCATCTTCGGCATGCCCGAGCCGAGGGGCGTGCGCTGATCGACGAACTCGTCGCCCACGCCACGCAGCGGCAGTTCGTCTACACCCATCGCTGGCGCGTCCACGATCTCGTCATCTGGGACAATCGCTGCACCATGCACCGCGGCACCGAGTTCGACGATCTGCGCTGGAAGCGCGACATGCAGCGCGCCACGGTCTGCGACGTGGCTAATTCCTGCGAGCAGGAAGGCATCGCGGTCGCAGCCGCTTAGGAGATAAAGCGGCGGCCTCACGCGCTGATTGGATAAACCGCCTTCTCGCCGGAGAGCACCCGCGCCACGTCGCTTGCGCATTTGGTCTGCAATTCCTCCAGCGCTTCGACCGAATAGAACGCCGTGTGCGGCGTGAGGATCACGTTGTCGCGCCCGATCAGCGGCGAATCTTTGGCCAAAGGTTCGGCCGCCACCACGTCGAGCGCGGCGCCGCCGAGATGGCCGGAATCGAGCGCAGCGATCAGCGCCGTTTCGTCGATTAGCGGGCCGCGCGCCGTGTTGATCAGATACGCGCCCTTTTTCATCTTGGCGAAGGTTTTGGCGTTCATCAGGCCGCGCGTCGCCGGCTGCAACGGCGCGTGCACCGAGATGAAGTCGGAGCGCGCCAGCAGATCGTCGAAGCTCACGCTTTCGACGCCAGCCGCGACTGCCGCCTCCATCACCACATAAGGATCGTAGGTGAGGACCTTCAGTCCGAACGCCTTGGCCTTGGGCGCCAGCGCGCGCGGAATGTTGCCGAAGCCGACGAGGCCGAGCACCTGGCCTTCAAGCCGGCGCAGCGGCACGATCGGCGGCACTTCCCAGCGGCCGGATTGCACCAGCTTGTTGGCGAACGTCACCTTGCGGGCGAGCGCCAGCAGCAGCGCCATGGCGTGGTCGGACACTTCGCGCAGGCAATAATCCGGCACGTAGTTGACCGCGATGCCGAGTTCCTTCGCCGCCGGCAGGTCGATATTGTCGACGCCGAGTCCGAAGCGGCCGATCGCCTTGCAATTCTTCAGCTGCCGCAGCAATTCGCCCGGCAGCTTCGCATAGGTGACGAGGATCGCGTCGGCGTCGCGCGCGACAGCGAAAATGTCGTCGGCAGAGGCGCTCTTCGCCATGCGGTACTCGGGATCGAGCCGCGCCAGCGCTTTTTTCGCCGGGTCGAGCGAAGGGAACGGGCTGTCGGTGATGGCGATCAAGGTGCGGGGCATGAAATCCTCGGGATTTGACGGCGGACGACAGACGACGGGCGGAAACAAGCCGATGCTCTTATCCGTCGTCCGTCAGCTGTCCTCAGTCATCTATAACGCAAACACCTGCGGATTGACGCAGTTCGGCAGTTTGTGGCCGCCGAGAAGGCGAGGATATTGTCGACGACGATGCCGGCCATCTCCTCGCGCACCTCCGGCATGGCGCTGCCGAGATGCGGCGTGAGCACGACGTTGGGCATTTTCTTCAGCGCCGGATCGATCTTCGGCTCGTGCTCGAACACGTCGAGGCCGGCGCCGGCGATCTGCTTTTTCGTCAGCGCGCGCACCAGCGCGGCTTCGTCGACGATGGCGCCGCGCGCGGTGTTGATGAGGAACGCGGCTTTTTTCATCAAGCCGAGCTCGCGCGCTGAAATCTGATGCCGCGTTTCCTTGTTGAGCGGCGAATGGAGGGAGACGAAATCGGATTCGCGCAGCAACTGCTCGAACGGCACGTAAGTCAGCCCGGCCTCGCGTTCCTCGTGCTCCGGCTTGCGCCGCGGCGTCCAGTAGAGCACGCGCATGGAAAAGCCGTGGGCGCGGCGCGCCACCGCCTTGCCGATGAGCCCGCCGCCGCCGATGAGGCCCGAGCGTCTTGCCCCAGACGTAAGAGCCCATCAGATGCGCCGACTGGCCGCCGGGAAATTTGCCGGCGCGCGCCATGCGGTCGCCTTCGAGCATGCGCCGCGCCACCGCAAGCATCAGGCCGAAAGTGAGATCGGCGGTCGCCTCGGTGGTGATCGGGGCGGTCACGGTGACCGGAATGCGCCGCGCGGTCGCCGCCGCGACGTCGATGTTGGACGGCGTGATCGATTGCGCCGCGATCAGGCGCAGATCCGGATTGGCCTCGATCACCGCGCGATCGATCTTGTCGTGCAGGAGGCAGAACAGAATATCGGCCTTGCGCACCTGCGCGATCAACGTGCGCTTGGGGATGATCCGGCTCGAATCGGCGAAGACCGCCACGCGCGCCACCGCGCGCAGGCGCTTGAGCGCATGCTCGGACACCGGCTGCGTGACGAAGATGCGCGGCCGAGAGGCGTCTTTGTCATGGGTCTTTTTGTTACGGCTTTTTGCCATCAGGCGAGCCACCGCACGATGCCGGCGACGCCGTCGACCGCGACCTGCGCGCCGTCGGGAATGCGCTGCGTCGCGTCGTTGACGCCGAGCACCATCGGAATGCCGCGCTCGCGGGCGAGCGAAGCGAGATGCGAGGTCGAGCCGCCGAGCTCGGCGACCACGCCGGCGACGCGCGGCAGAATATGCGAGAGCGCCGGGCCGGCGACGCGGGTGACCAGAATGTCGCCCGGCGCGACGCGCGAGAGCTCGCATTCGCAATTGACCACCACGGCGCGGCCGATGCCCCAGCCGATGCCGGCCGGATGGCCGTTGAGGCCCGGATGCTTGAGCCAGATTTCGTCGGGCACGTGCGGTTCGGCGACGCGCAGCGGCCGCGCCTGCAACAGCTTGAATCCTTCGTCGTCGAGCGCCCATTCGATTTCGACCGGCATGGCCCAGCACGTCTTCGGCCTTGCGCATCAGCCGGCCGAGCGCCGTGGCCTGCCCGGCTTCGAGGCACGGCGCGCGGGCAAGCTCTTCGGGCACCGCCTGCGGCAGCGTGCCGGCGCCATGCACGCAAGCTTCGCGGTGGTGCTTGCGGCCGGCTTCGTTCTTGCGCACAAAACCCTGGCCCGGCTGAGCACGATGCGGTCCGGCACCACTTCGCCCTGGGCGATCGTCGAGCCGAGCCCCCAGGTCGCCGACAGCAGCATCTGGCCGTCGGCGGTTTCGCTCAAACCGCCGCCCGAAGCGCGCGCGGCGACGAGCGGCTGCACCAGCACCGCCATGGCGGTGTCGGTCGGATCGAGATCGTGCTGCGCCATCGAGCGGCGCGCATTGGTGGTCCACAGCGCCGCCCAGCAGGCGCGCAGCGCGGTGAGGAACTCGGCATCGTCGCCGAACGCCGAGAAAGCTTTCGAACTGGCCGGCGAAATTGGTATCGGCGCGATCCTCGATCAGCGCCGACGAGCGCACCGCCGCGGGCTTTTGCTCTGCCCACCAGGCGGCGAGAATTTCCGCCAGCAGATCCGGCGCCAGATCGCTCTGATAAAGCGCAAGCCTGATCTCGACCGAGAGCCGCCGCTGCGTCGGTCTGATCGGCGTCGGCATAGGCGCGCACCGCATCGGCGATGCCGAGATGCTGGATCTGCCGGTGATAGGCATCCGCGGTGATGCAGAAGCCGCCCGGCGTCGGCAGTCCGGCGCTGCGCGAGCCGCGCCAAATTCGCCGCCTTCGGCCCGACGCGATCGGCGTCGGTCGCGGCCGGGGAGGAGAGGGGGAGGATGAACGCACTCATGCAGCGGCTCTATAGCTCTCTCTGCTCGTCATGGCCGGACTTGTTCGGCGGCCATCCACGGCTTCCGACTGGCGTCAGCCAAGTCGTGGATCACCGGGTCTCGCCGCTTCGCGGCGCGCCTCGGTGATGACGTCGAGCAAAGCTCGACGTCACTTCACATGATCGCCATAGCCCGGCAGCGGATCGACCACGGTGATCTGCTTGACCGGGAAATTGGAGACGATCTCGATATCGTTCTTGTGCACGATCAGCATTTCCTCGATGCGCACGCCGTAGCGGTATTTCTTGCCGTGCTGGGTCTCGAGCGCAAAGGTCATGCCTTCCTGGATCTCGATCGGATGATCGAGCGACCAGATGCGCGAAATGACCGGCGGATCGTATTGCGCCAGGCCAAGCCCGTGGCCCCAGAGATTGGCGGCGGCCTGGTCCTCGTCCTCGTAGCCCCAGGTCTCCATCGCCGACGGCCATTTCATGCGCGATGTCGCGCGTGGTGGCGCCGACCTTCACCGCGCCGATCGAATCGTAGAGCCACTTCAGCGCGGTCTCGTAGGTCTCTTTCTGCTCCTTGGTCGGCTCCTTGCCGACGCAATAGGTGCGGTAATAGCAGGACTTGTAGCCGTTCCAGGTCAGCGCCGCCAAATCCATGAACACGATGTCGCCGGGCTGGATGATGCGGTCGGAGAAATTGCGCCAGTTCGGCCAGGTGTTCGGGACCCGAGGAGACGATGACGTCCTCGACGTCCTCCATGCCGGGAATGTTGTAGAGATATTGCATCAGGTGCGCGGTCACCTGGTTCTCGGTGATGCCGGGGCGCAGGAACTTCATGCACTCCCAATGCGTGGCGTCGCCGATGGCGCCGACGATGCGGAAGCATTCCTGCTCGTCCGGGCTCTTGACGGCGCGCGCGTCCATCATCGGCGTCATGCCGTCGGCCCAGTTGATGTTCTCTTCCTTGAAGATGTTGAGCATGTTGATGTCGATGAAGTCGCAGCCGAGCTTTTGGCCGGCGACGCCGTTTTCCTTCATCGCCTGCTTCACCGCCTTGGTGAATTTCTTCACCTGCTGGGTCGCGGCCGGACCGGCGGCGCCTTTGATCCAGGCGAACGAGTGGCGGACGTTCTCCTTCGGAATCCACGGCGAGTGGCGCTCGATCTGAAAGCCGAGGTCGCCCTGCTCGAACAGGATCGGGCGGCCGTCGCCGCACAGCATGGCGTAGCGCAGGCCGGGCTTGAGCCGGTTCCAGCCGGGCGTGAGCGTGCCGGTGATGTAGCGGACGTTCTCGTCGTACATGCACAGCAAGCGCGCCGAGCTTGTGCTTCTTCATCATCTGCCCGCGCGCGCTCGATGCGGTATTCGCGCAGGCGGTCCCAATTGACGCGCTGCTGCCAGTCCAGGCCGGCGATGCCGAAATTTGCTGTCCCATGGACGACTCCCGCTCCCGGTTCTTACGTGTTGCCCACCTCTGTCCGAAAAAACCTGACGGTGCAAGTTTTTGACAGTCCGCACTCGCTCGGTGGCGGGCTGGATGACTTTCCGTAACGACTTGATGTCACACGCCTATTCCTTAGAGTTAGCCGCGACTGCGAGGGGAGAGATCGATGAGAAAGATCACGCGGCGCGGATTTGGCGCGCGGCGGCGCGCTCGGGCTCGCCGGCGCGCTGGCCGCGCCGGCGTTGGCGCAAAGCGACAAGCTGCCGCTGGCGCATGGTCACGTCGTGGCCGAAGCGGCTGCCCGGCCCCGGCATGTCGGCGGAGCGCATCGCCCAGCGCATCGGCGCGCTGTCCGGCGGCCGTCTCGAAATCACGGTGTCGGCCGCGGGCGAAATCGTGCCGGCTTTCGAAGTGCTCGACGCGGTCGGCTCCGGCGTCGCCGAGATGGGCCACACCGCCGCGTTCTACTGGCAGGGCAAGGAGCCGGCGGCGGCGTTCTTCACCACGGTGCCGTTCGGGCTCATCCCCAACGAGCACGTCGCCTGGATCGACGCCGGCGGCGGGCAGGCGCTGTGGGACGAGATTTACGCGCCGTTCGGCGTCAAGCCGTTCATGGGCGGCAATACCGGGGTGTGCATGGGCGGCTGGTTCCGCCGCGAGATCAAAAGCGCGCCGACGTGCGCGGCCTGAAAATCCGCTCGCTCGGGCTTGGCGGCGAAGTCTATCGCCGGCTCGGCGCCATCCCGCAGACCACGGCGCCCGGCGAAATTCTGGTCGCGCTGCAATCGGGCGTGCTCGACGCCGCCGAATTCGTCGGCCCCGGCTCCGACATCGCGCTCGGGCTCTATCGCTTCGCGCCGTTCTATTACGGCCCCGGCTTCAACAAGCCGAACGGCACCGGCGAATGCATCGTCTCGCTCAAAGCCTGGGCGAGCCTCGATGCCGAGCTGAAGGCGATCGTCACGGACGCCTGCGCGGCGGAAGCGTCCTACGCGCTCGCCGAGATGGAGCGGCTCAACATCGAGGCGCTCGCCGCGCTCATCAGCGCGCGACCACGTGCAGCTGCGCACGTTCCCGGCTGGATCTGGTCGCCGCGGCGCGGGCGCAGGCGATCGACGTGCTCGGCGAACTCGCCGGCAAGAGCCAACCGCGCACAAGGTGCACGATGCCTATGTCGCCTTCCGCGATAAGATCTCCGCCTGGTCGCGCATTTCGTTGCAGGCGGTGCTGGAGGCGCGGTAGGGGTGAGTTCAGCCGCCGCCACTCACTTCTTGAACTTCACCACCTTCTGCCGCTGCTCGCCGAGGCCGTCGATGCCGAGCGTGACCACGTCGCCGGCTTTCAAAAATTTCGGCTCGGGCTTCATGCCGAGTCCGACGCCCGGCGGCGTGCCGGTGATGATGACGTCGCCCGGCTCCATGACGAAATATTGCGAGCAGGCCCAAACGATGTGGCGGCAGTCGAAGATCATGGTCGAGGTGTTGCCGCGCTGGCGTTTCTCGCCGTTGACGTCGAGCCACATGTCGAGATTTTGCGGATTCTTGATCTCGTCCTTGGTGACGAGCCACGGCCCGAGCGGGCCGAAGGTCTCGCAGCCCTTGCCCTTGGTCCACTGGCCGGCGCGCTCGATCTGAAACACGCGCTCGGAGACGTCGTTGGCGAGGCAATAGCCGGCGACCACGTCGAGCGCCTTGTCCTTGGACAGATAACGCGCGCGGCTGCCGATGACGATGCCGAGCTCCACTTCCCAGTCGAGCTTGGACGAGTCCTTCGGGATCATGGTGTCGTCGTTCGGCCCGCAGATGCAGCTTGACGGCGCCTTGTTGAAGATGATCGGCTCCTTCGGGATCGGCATGCCGGCTTCGGCGGCGTGGTCGGAATAATTGAGCCCGATGGCGATGAAATTGCCGACCTTGCCGACGCAGGGGCCGATGCGCGGCTTGCCCTTCACCAGCGGCAGCTTGTCCGGATTGAGCTTGCGCAGCTTGGCGAGGCCCTTTGGTCGACAGCGCGTCGCCGGCAATGTCGGGCACGATTTTGGAAAGGTCGCGGATGCGGCCCTTGCGCATCGATCATGCCGGGCTTTTCGCGGCCGGGCGCGCCGTAACGGACGAGTTTCATGGAAGTCTCCTTGGGTCGGTATTTTTCGGGAATTGTTGTTCAGAACGCGCCGGGAAATCTCCCGCCGTCGATCAGAAGATTCTGTCCGGTGATGTAGCCGGCCTGCGCCGAGCAGAGGAACGCGCAGGTCGCGCCGAACTCGTCGGCCGTGCCGAGGCGGCGCGCCGGAACCGAGTCGATGTTTTGCGCCAAAGCCTCGTCGTAGCTGGTGCCCCTTTTCTTTGCCGTCGACACGACGTTGGAGCGGAAGCGGTCGGTGTCGAAAATTCCCGGCAGCATGAAATTGATGGTGACGTTGGAGGCGGCGACGGAGCGCGCGACGCCGGCGAGGAAGGCGGTCAGCCCGGCGCGCGCGCCCGACGACAGATCGAGGCCGAACAGCGGCATTTTCACCGAGCCCGAGGTGATGTTGACGATGCGGCCGAATTTCTTGGCGACCATCGGGTCGATCGCCTTCTGAATGAGCTCGACGGCGACGATCATGTTGGCGATGACGCCGTCGATCATCTTTTGCCGGTCGAGGTCGCGGAAATCGCGAAACGGCGGGCCGGCATTGTTGTTGACCAGGATATCCGGCTCCGGGCAGGCGGCGAACAGCGCCTTCTGGCCCTCGGGCGAGGCGACGTCGGCGGCCACCGCAATGATCTTGGCGCCGGTCTCCTTGCGCAGCTCGGTCGGCGGTCGCCGCGAGGCGATCCTTGTCGAGGCCGTTGATGACGACCTCGCAGCCGGCCTCCGCCAGCCGCTTGGCGCAGGCGCGGCCGAGCCCGCGGCTCGAGGCGCAGACGATGGCCTTGCGGCCGGCAATTCCGAGATCCATCCCCAATACCTTCCTCGCGTTTAACGCGACATCGAGGCGTGGCGCCTATATGTGCTGTTCTCGTAACTGAGCAGTCTCAAGTCAACGGCTGATCCGCCCGGCTATTCGCCAAATGCCGTTCATTCCTGACGTGTCGCTTCTGCAGCTCGCGCTCATCGTCGGCCTGGCGGCTTTTTCTGGCGTCGCCGGCGGGATCGCCGGCTACGGCACCGGCGCGCTGATGCCGCTCGTGCTGGTTCCGCTGGTCGGCGCCAAGCCGGTGGTGCCGATCATCGCCATTTCGGCGATGTTCACCAATTCGGCGCGCATTGTCGCGTTCCGCCGCCGGCTCGATACGCGCCGCGCGCTGATTGCGCTGGTCTGCGCGCTGCCGACCTGCGCGCTCGGCGCCTGGCTCTATACGCTGCTTGTCCGGCCGCGGCGCCGCGCTGGTGATCGGCGCGACGCTGATCGCAACCGTGCCGCTGCGCCGCTTTCTCAAAAGCCGCGGCCATCGGCTCGGCGAAAAGGGCTATGCGGCGGGCGCCGCCGTCTGGGGCGTCGTGGTCGGCGGCACGACCGGTGCCGGGCGTCATCCTGCTCTCGCTCCTGATGGCGACCGGTCTCGAAGGCGCCGCCGTGATCGCGACCGACGCCTTGGTGTCGGTCGTCATGGGCGTCATCAAGCTTTCGGTGTTCGGCTTTGCCGGCGTGATCACGCCGACGGTGCTGTCGCTCGGACTTTTGATCGGAGTGATCGGCTTCTGCTGCACGTTTCTCGCGCGATTGATCGTCGAGCGGCTGCCGGTGCATGTGCACGCCGCCATCCTCGATGCCGTCGTGATCGTCGGCGGCACGGTCATGATTTTCAGCGCGGTGCAGTAGCTCTTCGGCGCGCTTACGTCAGCTTCGTCAAAGCAGCACGCACCCAACGAAGATCTTCGGCAAGGGTTCGTCCGCACGACTTCTGTTCCGGCGGCGTGCCCAGGCGAAGTGCCAGAAAGCTGATCGCACACGCGGCGTTGTAGAGCCACACGCGATTTCGATCGATGGACCGCTCGACAACGGGTTCATAGACCGCAAGGGCCGCGTCCAGCATGTCCTCGCGCCCAACGTCAAACACCAGATAGCGAAAGTCATGGTGACGATCGGCCCAGGCGGCGCTGTCGTAATCGAAGATGCCGTTGACTAAATCCGTTTTCGGGTCGATCGCGAGATTATGCAGTCCGAGATCGCCATGAACGAGGACATGATCTTCGGCAGCCACGCTCACCGCCTTGTAGCGTTCAATCACACGCTCCATCCCATGCAAGAGCTCGGCGTCATCGACGATGCCGGGAAGACGGGCGCGTATCCAAGGGACCGGTTCGGGCCACTCGACCCGTTGTCGAAGCCAGCCGCTTACGTCGGCCGCATGGATCGTTGTGTGCTGCTGGGCAAGGATGGCGCCAAGGGTGCGGCCAATGCCCGCTGCAAGAGCCGGATCGGCCTTGCAGCGATCAAACAGATCCCAAGGGTCGCAGCGGCCCGGCACTGAACGCCGGACGTCGAAGCCGGTTTCCGACACGCAAAGCAGACGCGGCACTTCAAACGTGCAGCGCTCCGCAAGCAAGCGCAGCACCCGGCATTCAACGTCTAGTCGCTCGCTGCCGACATCCGACGCGGCAAACCAGGTGATACGGTCGCCCGGCAGCGTGACGGCCCACCGATGTTCGCGACGCTCGATATCAACGTCTTCCGGCGAGCACTCGACTCCGGCGCGGCGCAGGGCCTCGCAGGCGATAGCTGGACTGAGATCGGCGAAGTAATTTCTCATCCTGCCAAATTGCCATTGGCGATTGATATCGATCGCCGGCTTAAGGCCATTTCACCACCGGCGGCATTGAGGAAAGTATGGATTCCACATTGCCGCCGGTGCGCAGGCCGAAAATGGTGCCGCGGTCGTAGAGCAGGTTGAATTCGACATAGCGGCCGCGGCGCACGAGCTGCTCCTCGCGCTCGGCATCGGTCCACGGCTTGGCGAAATTTCTTCGCACCAGCTCGGGATAGACGTGCAGAAAGGCGCGTCCGACGTCCTGGGTGAAGGCGAAGTCCGCCTCGAAATCGCCAGTGTCCAGCCAATCGTAAAAAATCCCGCCGATGCCGCGCATCTCGCCGCGATGTTTGAGGAAAAAATACTCATCGCACCACGCTTTGAACTTCTCGTAGGGCGCAACGTTCGCGTGCGCGACGCACGCGGCCTTCATGGCGGCGTGAAAGGCTATCGTATCGGGATCGTCCTGCGCGCGGCGGCGGTCGAGCACCGGCGTGAGATCGGCGCCGCCGCCGAACCACGCCTTGGTGGTGACGACGTAGCGCGTGTTCATGTGGACCGCTGGCACGTGCGGATTGTGCATGTGGGCGATCAGCGAAATGCCGCTGGCGAAAAAACGCGGATCGTCGTCGGCGCCGGGAATTTCCTTGCGGAATTCCGGAGCGAACTCGCCGAACACGGTGGAGACGTGGACGCCGACTTTCTCGAACACGCGGCCCTTCATCATCGCCATCACGCCGCCGCCGCCCGGCTTTCCGCTGTGATCGGTGCGGCTCCACGGCGTGCGCCCAAAGCGGCCGGGCGGACGATCCGCGAGCGGCGCGCCGGCGGGCAGCGCGTCCTCCACTGCCTCGAACGCCGCTACGATTTGGTCGCGCAGCGATTTCGAACCACGCCCGTGCGCGCTCTTTGCGCATTTCGATCTGGCCGCTATCATGCTGCATCGAAGTTTGGCTTGTCGACGCCGCCGTGGCGCTCGCCCCACAATGGCAAGCGCACGCCTTGCTGTCCAGAATGTCATAGCCCGCCGGTCTGCCGCAGCGCTTCGCCAGCGGCCATGGCGGCGGCGAGTGCGACGTTGAGCGAGCGCAGGCCCGGCCGCATCGGGATGACGAGGCGGGCGTCGGCGGCTTCGTGGACCTCCCGCGGCACGCCCGCCGATTCGCGCCCGAACAGCAGCAAATCGTCCGATCGATAAACGATAATCGAGATAGGATGATGTCGCGGCGGTGGTGAACAGGACCAGCCGATGGTTGCTGTTCGCGCCGCCACGCCTCGAAAGCCTGCCAGGAGCTGTGCCGGACGAGCGCGACGGCATCGAGATAGTCCATGCCGGCGCGGCGGAAGGCGCGGTCGGAGGTCGGAAATCCGGCGGGTGCGACGATGTGCGCCTCGATGCCGAGGCAGGCGCACAGCCGCAGGATGGTCCCGGTGTTCTGCGGAATATCGGGCTGATAGAGAGCGATCGCATGCCATCGGCGCGTCGTCGATGCTATTCGCCCGCGCCTTGCGCCGATGTGCGCCGGCCCGACGGGGCGGCGAAGCCACACTTGCACTGAAGCGGCAAGGGTGCCAATAGAACCCCGCCGGATTGCGTCGCTTCCGACCTTCCCCAGGCCGGTGCGACCGGACCATCCACCGACTCGTCCTCCTTCCCCGGCTGCGTTGCCGGGCGGGGCAGGAAAAGGGGCGGTCTGCAGCGCGGCTGGTCGAACGGCAAGACGTAAAGAGGGTCGAGACGGTGACTGCAATCTCAACGGCGGAGCCAACGCGCCGCGACTGCCTTTCCGATTTTTCGTTTTCGGCCAAGCTTAAGGTTCGACCATGAGCGGACATCCCACCTATCAGCCGCAAAGCCCGTTCATGAAATGGCTGGAGCGGCGGCTGCCGATCGCGAGCCTCGTCTATTCGTCGTTCATCGCCTATCCGACGCCGCGCAATCTGAATTACTGGTGGACGTTCGGCGGCATTCTTGCCTTCATGCTGAGCGTGCAGATCGTGACCGGCGTCGTGCTGGCGATGCACTACACGCCGAACGTCAATCTCGCCTTCAATTCCGTCGAAGGCATCATGCGCGACGTGAATTACGGCTGGCTCCTGCGCTACATCCACGCCAACGGCGCCTCGTTCTTCTTCGTCGCCGTCTACATCCACATCGCGCGCGGCATGTATTACGGCTCCTACAAGGAGCCGCGCGAGGTGTTGTGGATCCTCGGCGTCATCCTGTTCCTGCTCATGGTGGTCACCGGCTTCATGGGCTACGTGCTGCCCTGGGGGCAGATGAGCTTTTGGGCGGCCACCGTCATCACCAACCTGTTCTCGGCGATCCCGGCGGTCGGCCATGGCGTCGTCACCTGGCTCTGGGGCGGTTACGCGGTCGGTGATCCGACGCTCAATCGCTTTTACTCGCTGCACTACCTGTTGCCGTTCGTTATCGCTGGCGTGGTCGTGCTGCACATCTGGGCGCTGCACATGGTCGGCCAGAACAATCCGACCGGGGTGGAACCGAAGGACGCGAGAAGGACACGGTGGCGTTCACGCCCTACGCGACCGTCAAGGACGCCTTCTTCGTCGGGTTGTTCTGCATCGTCTTCGCCTGGTTCATCTTCTACATCCCCAACTATCTCGGCCATTCCGACAATTACATTCCGGCCAATCCGAGCCAGACGCCGACCCACATCGTTCCGGAATGGTATTATCTGCCGTTCTACGCGATCCTGCGCGCGATCCCGAGCAAGCTCCTCGGCGTCACCGCGCTCGCCACCTCCATCATCGTGCTCGCCTTCATGCCGTGGCTCGATACGTCGGCCGTGCGCTCGGCGAATTACCGGCCGCTCTACCGGCAGTTCCTGCTGATCTTGTTCGCCGCCGTGATCGGGCTCGGTTATCTCGGCTCGCAGGAGCCGGTCGGCGGCTATGTCATCGCCGCCCGCTTGCTCACCGCCTACTACTTCGCATTCTTCTTCATCATCCTGCCGCTGCTGGGCCTGTTCGAGAAGACGAAGCCGCTGCCGAACTCGATCTCGGAAGCAGTGCTGCGCAAACGACTTCCAGCCGGCGCGTCCGCGCCGCCGCCGGCGGGCGGCTAAGACATAGCGGAGGCAGGACATGTATCGCCATCGTAGCTTCATGACCGCGTTCATGCTGGCGGCCGTATTGGTGGGCACGGCAAGCTTGACGGCTTACGCCCAGGACGAGCGGCCCGAATCCGCCGATGCAGCATTGGTCGTTCTCCGGTCCGTTCGGCCAATACGATCCCGAGCAGCTGCAGCGCGGATTTAAGATTTATCGCGAGGTCTGCTCGACCTGCCACAGCCTGAAACTCTTGTCGTTCCGCAACCTCGCCGATCCCGGCGGTCCTGGCTTTACCGAGGCGCAGGCAGCGGCGATCGCCGCCACGTTCCAGGTGACCGACGGGCCGAACGACCAGGGCCAGATGTTCCAGCGGCCCGGAAAAATCTCCGACTATTTCCCGCCGCCGTTCGCCAACGATCAGGCTGCGCGCGCCGCTTTCGGCGGCGGATTGCCGCCGGACATGTCCGATCTCGCCAAGGCGCGCACCTACGATGAGGGCTTCCCCTGGTTCATCATCGACGCCTTCACGATGTATCAGGAGCAGGGGCCGGATTACATTCACGCCATCATCAACGGCTATAGCAACCCGCCGGCGGATTTACCCTGCCTCCCGGGACCTACTACAACAAGTACTTCCCCGGCCACGCCATCAAGATGCCGCCGCCGCTGCACGATGGTCAGGTCAAATACACCGACGGCACCCCGGAAACGCTCGACCAATACGGACGCGACGTCGCCACCTTTCTGATGTGGGCGTCCGAGCCGAAGCTCGACGAGCGCAAGCGGCTTGGCTTTCAGGTGATGATCTACCTCTTCGTGTTCTCGGGACTACTCTACTTCACCAAGAAGAAGGTGTGGCACGAGGTCGAACCGCATCCCGAACTCGAATAACCGCGGCCTCCCACCGAGTATCGGAGTTGAAGCGAGAGCGGTTTCTGGTCGGGTTGAATCAGCGCCGCAGGCGCATTGGTCTTTGCCTTCAACTTCCCTGCCACCAGGGAATTCTGCAGATCCCGGCCCTTCTTCGCGGTTCCCGGCCAAAGTACGTCGGCGATTCCCGAGGCTTGCAGCGAATTGATTGGTCGGAATCCGCTCTAATTGAAATCCGGGCGACGTCGCTTCGCTCGTGAGCGGCGTAGCCCACGAAACGCTTCTTGATCTTCTTGGGAATTCCATTCCGAGAGCGCTTCGCCTACGGCCGTTAAATATGCGCCGAGCGTCCGCAGCTTGCGGTTTTCGGTTGCTTTGTCGACTTGCGAAGGGACCCGTTTACCGAGCTTTTTCATTTTCCGGCCTATATCCATCGCCCTGCCTCGAAGCGCGAAAGGCCCAGTTCTCGAGTTCCTCCTTCGAAGCGCGGCTTCGGTGCGTCGCCTTCCGGGTACGGCAATCGCGTGAGTCGCGCCCAATCGCCGTCAGAACGACCATTGCCGCATGATGAAAAAGCCGCCGTGGCCGATGAGGCCGGCGATCAGCGCCGTCGCCAGCATGAGCAGAAAGCCGACGACGATCGCGGCCGGAATGGCGGCGAGCGCGGCCTTGATGAAAAACAGCACCAGGCGGACGAAGGGAATACGCAGGTCGACAATGACGATGCGCTGGGTGGATTCGTTCATGACGGCGTTCTCCGGTTGCGTCTGCCGCCATGGTTCGCCAGAGTGCGGCCGGCTGCAAGCCGGGGACAAAGGTACAAGGGTGAGATTGGGGCTTTGACGATGACCAGCACCGTGCTTGAAAACGACCTTAAGGCTGCAATCCGCTCGATCCCGGATTATCCGAAGCCCGGCATCATGTTTCGCGACATCACCACGCTCCTTGGCGACGCGCGGGCGTTTCGCCGCGCGGTCGACGAGCTGGTGCAGCCATGGGCCGGCGGCAAGATCGATAAGGTCGCCGGCATCGAAGCCCGTGGCTTCATTCTCGGCGGCGCCGTGGCGCACCAGGTTTCCGCCGGGTTCGTTCCCCTCCGCAAGAAGGGCAAGCTGCCGTACAAGCGCGTAAGCATCGGCTATTCGCTCGAATACGGCATTGACGAAATGGAGATGCACGAGGACGCGATCGCGCACGGCGAGCGCGTGATCCTGGTCGACGATCTCATCGCCACCGGCGGCACCGCCGAAGCCGCCGTCAAACTATTGAAGCGGATCGGCGCCAACGTGCTTGCCGCCTGCTTCATCATCGACCTTCCGGATCTCGGCGGCGCGAAAAAAATAGAGGAAGCTCGGCGTGCCGGTGCGTACCCTCATCAGCTTCGAAGGGCATTAGACCGAGTTTCGCAGCGTTCATTTTTCAGCCGCAGCTGGTGCAGCGGCCTGGCTCGTATCTTACGCCTCGCATCCGAGCTGAGCTCGGCGCTCTCACTGTCCGCGGCGGCGATGTTTCGGGGCGCTTTCGCGTGCTGCCTTGTCGTCCGTAGGACCGAGCCACGTCACTGCGGCCAGCCAAATAGCCTCGAACACCGCCACGAAGACGAGCAGAGCAATCGAGGCCGTCAATAGACCGACGCCGAATTGTTGATACTGCGTGCCGCGGCTGGCAGCGAATGCGATCGCCGCGACGGCGATCAAAGCCACCCATGACCAGACGATCGGCGCGTTATCCTTGAACCAATCGGTCATGCTATGCCTTCACTTTCTTTCATGCCGCGGCTGCCTCGTGAGGCCGCCCGATCGCAACAAATGCGAAGCAATCCGGCCTAACGCCAGAATAGTTCGTCAGTTCCGGCAAGTCTCGCCTCGGGGTGGAGTGCGGGGTGCGACGTTTCGCGTCACTTGGCGGAATTCTGCGGCGCTGCGAAGGAAACGCGGCAGCCCTGACGCCGTTGCCACCACGGACAACAAGCGTCGCTCGGAGTCGAAAATGCCGGTCGTGACACGATTTGTGGCTAAGAGCTGTGCGGGCCCCAGGGGCCCGTAGCCTGATCGGGCGGGGCGGAGCCTTCGCCCGGCGCTGCGGCGCCCTCTTGCCCGCTGTCGGTCGAACCCCAAGGGCCGGTTTGCGGCGGCGCATCGGCTCCATTGTCCGCCTGGGTTTGCGCTGGCGGCAGCGCGATTGGGCCGGGATCATGACCGCCGGCATACTTGACCAGCGCCTCGACGCGGTTCTCGACCGTCGGATGGGTGTCGAACAGCTCGCCAAAACCTTCGCGCGGATTGTCGACGCACAATTCCATGACCGCCGACGTCGCGCCCGGCAATTCGCCGCGGCCTTCGATCTTGCGCAACGCCGAGATCATGGCGTCCGGATTTTGCGTCAGCTCCACCGAACCGGCGTCGGCCAAATATTCGCGCTGGCGCGACAGAGCCAGGCGAATGATGAACGACAGCACGTAGGCGACCACAAGGAGCGCAACCGCGATGAGGATAGCGAGGCCCGCGCCGCCGCCGCCGCGGCGATCGCCGGAGGAGCGCGAGCCGCTGAAGCCGGTATAAAACCACAGCCGAAAGACCAGCTCGGCGAAAAACGAAATCGCGCCGGCAATGACGACGGCGATCACCATCATGCGCACGTCGCCGTTGCGGATGTGGGTGAGTTCGTGACCGAGAACAGATTCGAGCTCCGCATCGTCGAGCAGGTTGAGAAGTCCGGTCGTGACCGTGATCGAATATTGCTTCTCGTTCATGCCCGTAGAGAAGGCGTTGAGTGCGTCGCTCTCCATCACCTTCAGCTTCGGCATGGTGATGCCGCGCGAAATGCAGAGATTTTCCAGAAGATTGTAGAGGCGCGGCTGTTCGATGCGTGTCACTTCGCGGCCGCCGGTGAGCGCGTCGATCATGTTTTGGTGAAAATAATAGGCGATGACCACCCAGGCCGCGGTGCCGACGGTCGCGTAAGGTATCGCGCTGATGAAGTCGGCCCAGGCGAGCTGCATCAGCGTATTGAGGTCGGCATTGACCGACATCCCCTCGGCGACAAGCGCGCCGGCATAGACCAGGACGTAGACGAGAAAGAACAGGCCGATCAGCAGCGCGATCGAACGGCGCCGGTTCGACTGGATATGCGTGTAGAGACCGTAAGCGGCCATGGCGGACTACTGCGTCTGTCTGACGCTTGGATAGGTTGTCAAAATTTGACCTGCGGCGCCTGCAGTTCGGCCTGCCGGTCGGGGCCCAGATCGAAGAACTCCTTGGCCGTAAATCCGAACGACGCGGCGAACAGCGCCGCCGGGAAGCGCTGGATGCTGGTGTTGTATTCCTGCACCGCGTTGTTGAAGAAGCGGCGCGAGGCGGCGATCTTGTTTTCCAGGTCCGTCAGTTCGGTCTGCAATTGCTGGAATTCGGTGTTGGCCTTCAGGTCCGGATAGGCTTCCGATAGCGCGAACAGCTGGCGCAACGCGCCGGACAGCATGTTCTCGGCAGCGGCCTGCTGCGCCGGAGCCGCGCCCTGCGCGGCGACCGCCGCGTTGCGCGCCTTGACCACCTCATCGAGCGTGCCGCGCTCGTGCGCGGCGTAGCCCTTCACCGTCTCTACCAGGTTGGGAACGAGGTCGTGCCGCTGGCGCAACTGCACGTCCATGTCGGCAAACGCTTCGTTGACCCGCTGCCGCATGGTGACAAGGCCGTTGTAGACGCTGATCGCCCAAAAAACGGCGACGACGATGACGACCAGGATGATGATTGCCGAAATACTCATGGATGCGCTCCTTTTCACGGCCGCAGGTAGGACAATAGCCGGAAACTGTGACAGCGGCGAGCGGCGGCCGCAGCCCTTTATCTGTGTGCGAAAAGAGGCCGACGTCGACGGCCAATATAGGGGTGATAGCGGCCGCCGTTAAGGTTAGCGCTCGATGAACGTCGCGCCGACCCTGCCGGTCGTTTAGGAATCGCCAAAACGACAAACAGGTGAGCGCCATGCCGAAGCATTATCTTCGGCTACCCGCCATCCGGCGGCTCGGACGGCGACACGGCTTTGAGCGAAGTTCACGCATTCGACATGGCGCTTCGCGGTAACCGCTATGGGGCCGCCGGCGAAGCCGGTACGCTTGAGCATACCGATCAGCTAGCGCGCGACATCGCCGATATCGAGCGCGCCGCCGCTGGCATTGCGCAAGGCGGAGCCGGCGCTCGAAACCTGGACGGCGACTTTGAGCGACGATCCGATGGCGGTCCTGCCGCGCAAGCCGCGTCCGGTGTGGCTGTATGATCGGGCTGTTCTGGCTGTCGACTGCTCTGGTCACCGCCGGCGCGGTCGCCGCCATCGCCCGGTTCGCGGGGTAGGCCGTTTCGTCCGCTCATTCACCGGATCGCGTGAAGTCGCAGTCGGCGAATTACACGGCCGAGACGTGATGCGGTCCCACGCTTTGCGGCAGGGACGAGCGCGATCATCGAGATGTTCCTAGCAATGACGACTCAATACGCGTTGCGGTAGGCGGCGGGCGAGAGCACCGTGCGGGCGATGATTTTCAGGTCGAGCCACAGCGACCAATTGTCGATGTAGAACAGATCGTACTCGACGCGCTTGCGCATCTTTTCCTCGGTGTCGGTCACGCCGCGAAAGCCGTTGATCTGCGCCCAGCCGGTGATGCCGGGCTTGACGTTGTGGCGGCGCGCATAGAGCGAGATGCGGCGCTCGTATTCGCGATCGTGCGACAGCGCATGCGGGCGCGGGCCGACCAGCGACATGTCGCCGGTGAGCACGTTGAACAGCTGCGGGATCTCGTCGATGTTCCAGCGCCGCAGCCAGCGGCCGATGCGGGTCAGCCGCGGATCGTCGCGCACCGCCTGCGGCACCACCGCGCCGTCGTCGAGCGTGCGCATGGTGCGGAATTTGATGATGCGGAACGGCTGCTGATTGAAGCCGTAGCGGCGCTGCACGAAAAAGACCGGGCCCGGGCTGTCGAGCCGGATGAGCGACGGCGACGACGATCGAAGAGTGGCGTGAGCGCGATCAGCGCGACGGCCGCGAAGACGAGATCGAACAGCCGCTTCTGCACCACCTCGAAGCCGCGACAGCGGCATGCGGGTGAGCTGCAGGCTCGCCAGCGGGCCGAGTTTCGACAGCTCGACGTCCTCGAATTTGTGCAGGATCTGCTCGGGGCCGAGATGGATTTCCACCGGCAGCGCCAGGAAGGCCTCGGCGCAGCGCTCGATGGTCTCGGTCGCCGACCACGGCAGCAGCAGAAAGATCGCGTCGGGCTCGAGGCTGCGCACGCTGGCGACCGCCTCGGCGAGATCGCGGTCGAGCGCGGCGCGCCGCTCGCGTCTGCCGAGGCGGTCGCCGCGACCGGCGTGAGGAAGCGGCAGCCGACGATGTTGATGCCGAGCGTCCACGGCTCGTAATAGTTGATGAAGGCGCCGACTTGCGCGCCGGTGCCGATCAGAAAGATCCGCTGCGCCGAAATCAGCCCGGCGGCGCGCGCATGCGCGGTGATGCGCACGATGACGAAGCGCTCGACGATCAGCGCGGCGAGCGTCGCGGCGTAGAACAGCACGATCCAGCCGCGCGAATATTGGCGCGCTGATCTGCGTCAGGAAGCCGAGCATGAGCAGGCAGATCAGCGTGACGTTCCACAATTGGATGGTGCGCCGGGCGTGCGGCTTGAAGGCGAAAAAATTCGGCAGCCGGTATTCGCCGCGAAACACGTTGGAGATGGCGAAAATGCTGGCCGCCAGCACGCCGACCTGGACGAATGAGGAGATGTCGCCGGGATCGCCATAGACGGCGAGGCAATAGGCGATGCCGGTGCACGCACGACATCGCCACGATCAGCGCCGACGTCGAGCAGAAAAATCGCGCCCGAAAACGTGCCGCGCGACAGCACCGCCCAGGCGCGCAGGAACCGGCCCGTCTGCGGCCGCGACGCCAGCGTGTAGCTCGGATGCGTGTTCATCGGCCGCCCGCTGCCGCTCGGCATCGACGTATGCGGACGAATGGCGCGCGCTGGCCCGAAATGGGACAACGGCAGTGTCAAGGCAGCGTAGTCGCGAGAAGCGTGCCAGCGGCGCGGCGGCGCGACAAGCGCGGCATGGACGCAGTGGCGCGCGCGCGGTCGCCGTGTTAAGATTAATCGCGCCGAGCGAAAGCCGCGCGCGCGGAGGGAACGATGCAGGGCAAGATTGCACTCGAAGAACATTTTGCAATTCCGGAAACCGCCGCCAATTCGATGGGCTATTTTCCCGAGCCGGTGCGGGCGGAAGTCGCGGCCCGCAACGCCGACATTCACGGCAGGCGGCTCGCGCTGATGGACGAGTACGGCATCGAGATGATGCTGCTGTCGCTCAACGCGCCGGCGGTGCAGGCCATCCCCGACAAGGCGCGCGCCGCCGAAGTCGCGCGCAAGGCCAACGACTATCTCGCCGAGCAGGTGCAGAAGCGCCCGGACCGCTTTCAGGGCCTCGCCGCGCTCGCCATGCAGGACCCCGACGGCGCCACGCGCGAACTCGAACGCTGCGTCAAGGAGCTCGGCTTTCGCGGCGCGCTGGTGAACGGCTTCTCGCAGGTCGGCGATGCGCGACACCATCCTCTATTACGACCTGCCGCAATACCGGCCGTTCTGGGCCATGGCCGAGCGGCTCGACGTGCCGTTCTATCTGCATCCGCGCAATCCGCTGCCGCGCGATGCGCGCATCTACGACGGCCATCCCTGGCTGCTGGGGCCGATCTGGGCGTTCGGCCAGGAGACCGCGGTGCATGCGCTTGCGGCTGATGGCGTCCGGCCTGTTCGACGCGCATCCGCGGCTGCAGATCATCCTCGGCCATCATGGGCGAGAACCTGCCGTACGGGATGTGGCGCGTCGACAACTCCAATGCCTGGATCCCGAACCGCAACAACTGGCCGGCGAAGAAGCGGCATGGGCGAATATTTTTCCGCCAATTTTTATCTCACCACGTCGGGCAATTTCCGCACCCAGGCGCTGATGAACGCGATGCTGGAAATCGGCGCCGACCGCATCATGTTCTCGACCGACTGGCCGTTCGAGAATATCGATCACGCCGCCAACTGGTTCGACGCCTGCGCCGATCAGCGAGAACGATCGCTCAAGATCGGCCGCACCAACGCGCGGCGGCTGTTCAAGCTCGGCAATGATTGAGCACGCTCAAGCGGGACATTATCACGCGTCGTGGGAAGCCCGCATGGGGAGACCCATTGCGGACTGCATCGTCTGCATCGTTCCCGAGGGACCAAACAGGGTCGAACGTCAGGCTTCCACCGCCAGGCTCGCCACCGTAATTTCACCGTCAGGAGATGTAGTGATTGACACGTTTGACGGACAGATGTTGGCCGGCCCGACATAAATTCACATCCTTGATCACCCCGATTTTGCCGCAACTCGGCAATGATGTAGTCCCGCTCGGCATTCGTGTCCGAATCGGTGGCGTGGGTGATCTGGAATGTCAGTTGGGTGAGCGAGAGGCCGGTATCTTTGGTGCCTGCGCCGATCCAGAGAACGTGTTCGCTGTGCGCCAGCGGTTCGGTGCCTGAGCCAGAAGCTGCGCTGTTCCCAGCCGTGGCTTCGGCACGCGCGAGGCTCAATGCCCAAAATCGAATATGATGGCGCTTGCGTGGGCTGTTATCGATCGCCTTCTGGAAACCGATGTCCTGGCCGCGTCCGAAAAGATAGAGCGTGCTGAAAGGGGCGGTAGGATAGGACGAGTCGAATACGAATGCCCAAATCATGTGCCACGAGCTGGCCAGTCCCAGCCGATCGGCCTCTGACCAGCCGGCGGCTGTAAAGGCGGCCTGAAGCTGCCGCCGCGTGCCGATGAGCACAAGATTGACGGGGTCGCCGGGCAATCCGTCTCCGGTCATTGTGAAGCGAGGCACGCGTTTGCGATGGAGTATTTTAAGGCCCATGCGAACGCTACGCGGCAGGATGATATATGCCGCGACGCAATAGGTGACGGCCAAAGCCAGCGTCCACGGCAGCCTGCTGTCGGTAAATCCGGAAGACAAAAACAATCAACCAGACACTCAGGATGCCCAACCCCAGGATCAGCAGGCGGTGCAATAGGCGCTTCATCGATCTCGTGGCCTAGCAGTCACAAGTGATCATTCAGGTATTGAGACACTGACAGAGGCTCATGTCCGGCCGCAAGGCTGATGGACTTCCGTTCCTAACAGTTTCTACCGCTTGCGGCGGCGCATCGCCCGGCTCCTGATGGTCGAACTGGTCGCAAGGGAAGGCAAGGATTTCAAAGCCACGTGGCTGGAAGCGCTCGTAGAGGGCCTGCAAGCCCCTGTACTGCGGTGTGAAGCGATTGACGGTGGTTCCGAACGTGGTTGGATTGTGCGGAAGGCCGGCGGCTCTCGGCAGCCCCGCCTCATGCCCTCACGTCGGACACCGAGCTTTTTACAGGCCGCGCCAGCATTTCGGCCGGCGTTCTGTTGAGCTCCGAAGTCAGTCCGACACGCGATAAAACCCAGATCAGCCACTTGGTCGGATCCCAGTGGTACCAACGAACACCGTTTCGATAGTCCCTCGGGAAACGATGATGAAAATTGTGATAGCCTTCGCCATTGGTAAGAAGTACGGCAAGCCAATGGTCGCGCGCGGAAGTGCTCGGAATCAAACGGCTGGTCGCCGAACGTGTGCGCAACCGAATTGATGAAGAAAGCGGCATTGAGGACCAGAAAAATTCGGGCCGCGACCGGAAATAAAATCGCGTAGGCCCAGCCGCCGATCCAGGCGCCGACAAGAAGCGGAACGACGAGGCCGAATAGTTGCGACCAAAGTTTGTAATGCCGGTGCTGGTGCAGGATCAGCGGATCCCGGGCAAGATCGCGGACCGTCGAATAATCGACGACCGGAGTTTCAAAAAGAATCCATCCGACATGAGCGTAAAAAAATCCGCGCTTGATATTGTAGGGATCGCGGTTCGTATCGGTGTAGCGGTGATGCCGGCGATGAAGCGCCGACCAGCGCATCGCAGACTGTTCAAACGCCGCCCCGCCGAAAATCAGCACCAATAGGCGAACCGGCCAAGCCGCCCTGAAGGACGCGTGCGAAAAAAGGCGATGGTAGCCGAGCGTGATGGAAAACGATACTCGCCAGCGCATAGAACGCGAAAAAGGCAGTGTCACGTTCGGTGAGGCCGTTGAGCCAGAGATAAATCGGGCAGGAAACGAGCGTCGCGGCGGTGACGGCGCCGAGGAAGATGATGCTTCCCCAGCGGTTTTTTTGCTTGGGCCACGGAGTTACGACGGCCACCGTCGCATCGCGAAAGCGCGTCGCTGCATCGGGCCGTCTTTCGTGAGAGGGATAGATACGCTGTGTGCGGGCAGGGACGGTCCCGGAGCGCTTGCAGACGAGCGTGCGGAGCGTCTTTCAAGGCTCTGGCCGGTGGGCAGGAGCACTTTTCGCAGAACCGCAGTACCGGCTCCTCGCGGGACACGCTTTAGCCGCGCGTGCATTCAGCTATCTTTACCGCTCACGCTGTAACGCACTAACATTGCGCGCAGACGCGCACCAAAGCACGCCATACTGGCGGACGTCGCTCATCAATCGGGATCTATCGCTCGCCGCCCGCTCAGCCCGCCTCGCGCAGCTTCACCGCGCCTTCGAGGTCGACCGAGACAAGCTGCGACACGCCGCGCTCGGCCATGGTGACGCCGTAGAGGCGGTTCATGCGCGCCATGGTGATCGGATTGTGGGTGATGATGATGAAGCGCGTGTCGGTCGAGCGCGGTCATCTCGTGCAGCAGGTCGCAGAAGCGCTCGACGTTGTAATCGTCGAGCGGCGCGTCGACCTCGTCGAGCACGCAGATCGGCGCCGGATTGGTGAGAAACACGGCGAAGATCAGCGCGAGCGCGGTGAGCGCCTGCTCGCCGCCGGAAAGCAGCGACAGCGTCGCCGGCTTCTTGCCCGGCGGCTTGGCCATGATTTCGAGGCCGGCTTCGAGCGGGTCCTCGTGCTCGATCAATTGCAGCTCGGCGGTGCCGCCGCCGAACAGCTCGGTGAACAGCTTCTTGAAATTCTCGTTGACGGTGGCGAACGAGGCGAGCAGGCGCTCGCGCGCCTCGTGATTGAGGCTGTGGATGCCCTGGCGCAGCCGGCGGATCGCCTCGACCAGGTCGTCGCGCTCGCCGACGAGTTTTTGATGCTGCGCCTCGACCTCGTTCAATTCCTGCTCGGCGCGCAGATTGACGGCGCCGAGCCGCTCGCGCTCGCGGCGGATGCGGTCGAGCTTCTCCTCCGCCTCGGCGATCGACGGCAATTCGGCGTCCGGCTTGATCTCGGCGAGTTCGGCGGCGGCCGCGGGCTCGATGTCGAACAGGCTCGCGGATTTCATGCTCGATGTCGGCGAGCCGGCGCTTGGCGGCGTCGCGGCGTTCCTCGCTCGCGCGCGGCCTGCGGCGCGCGCCTCGCCGACCGCTTCGAGCGCCGCGCGCGCGGCCTTGTCGGCTTCGGCCAATTGTGGTCTCGGCCTCCGCCAGCCGGTCGGCGGCGGCGCGGCGCTCCGCCGTGGCGCGCTTCGATCTCGCCGATCAGCGCCTGCCGGGTCTCGGCGAATTTCTGCCGGCGCGATTTTGCAGTTCGCTGCGCTCGCTCTCCGCCTCGGCGCTGCGCTCGCCGATCGTGGCGATCTGCGCCGCGGCGCCGTCCTTGCGCTCGCTCCATTCCGTTCGCTCGGCGGCGATCGCCTGCAGGCGGCGATCCGCAAGCTCGGCTTCGCGCGCGATCGCCTGCGCCTCGACCCGCACTTCGGCGCAGACGCTGCGTTCGCCGGCGATCACTTCGTTGATGGCGTGCGAGCTTCGCTTCGAGGTCGGCAGACGGGGGCAGCGCGGCGAGCGCTTTCTCCGCCTCCGTCGCGCGCAAGCATCGTTTCGCTGCGGCCCGCGCTGATGCGCGCCTGCGCCTCCTTGAGCGCGGAAATGCGCGCCGCGTTGCGGCTGATCTCGCGCTCGGCGGCCGCATGCTCTTCGCGGGCGGCATCGGTCGCATGCTGTGCCTCGCGCCAGGCGGCGCGCGCCTGCGTTTCGGCGGCGGCAGCGGCGGCGAGCGCGGCCTCGGCTTCGGCGACCGCGTGCCGCTTGGCATCGACCTCGTGCGTGCGCGGTCGACAAGTTCGCCCTGGATCGCCTGCAAGCGGCCGCGCTCGGCGAGCCGGCGCGCCGCGCCGGTCAGCGCGTGCGCGGCGACGGCAAAGCCGTCCCAGCGCCACAGATCGCCCTCGCGCGAAACCAGCCGCTGGCCGGCTTTGAGCAGCTTCGCCAGCGCGCGGGCCGTCGGCGCGCTCGACGACGCCGATCTGCGCAAGCCGCCGCGCCAGTTCGGGCGGCGCTTGAACGAAAGTCCGACAGCGCCGCGGCGCCTTCCGGCAGCGCCGGATCGGACGGATCGATCGCCGCGCCCGCCCAGCGTATCGGCGCGGAATCGCCGACCGGCGCGTCGAGATCGTCGCCGAGCGCCGCGCCCAAGGCCTTTTCGTAGTCCTTGGCGACGCTGAGCGCATCCATCACCGGCGGCCAGAGATTCTTGCTCTCGACCGCGAGGAGCTTGCCGATGGTCTTCGCCTCGGTTTCGAGCCGCTGCACGCGTGCGCTCGGCGGCGACGAGCGGCGCCCGCGCCGCATCGAGTTCGTTCGCGCGCGGATGCGTGCGCGGCTTCCGCCGCGCGCGCCGCGCTCTCGGCTTCGGCCGAGCGCCGCCTGCGCGGCGGCGAGCACAGCTCGCCAGCGCCGGCAGATCGGGCTCGCCGCTGCCGGTCGCCGCCAGTCCGGCTTCGATGTTGGCGAGCTCGGCTTGCAGCCTTTCCGCCCGCTCGCCGTGCTCGCGGATAGCCGTCTGCAGCTGATTGCGGCGCGCGGCGAGATCGGCAAGAGCGCCGGTCAATTCGGCGAAGGATTTTTCCGATGCGGCCAGCGCGGCGTCGGCCTTGGCGACCCGCTCGTTGACGCCGGAAAGCCGCATGGCGTTGGCCTGCGCTTCGGCCTTCAGCGCTGGCTTCCTCGGCGGCGAGCCGTTCGAGCGCCGCCGCGGCGTCGGCCGCAAGCGTGCGCTCGCGCTCGAGGTCGGCGGCAAATTGTTCGAGCCGGCGGTCGAGTTCGCCGATGCGCTCCTTGGCGCGCGCTTCCTCGCGCTCGAGCGTTTCGCGCGCGACGATGAGCCGCTGCAGCGCCGCGGCCGCCTTGGCTTCGGCCTCGCGCAAGGCCGGAAGCGCGGCGGCGAGCTTCGCCTGCCGGGTCGAGGCTTGCGCCTGCTCGCCGGTGCGCGCGGCGACGACGCGCACGGCCTCGTCCTGGGCGCGCTCGGCCTCGGCGACTTCGCCGCGCGCCCCGATCCAGCGCAGATGAAACAGCAGCGCTTCGATGCGGCGCACCTGTCCGGAAATATTGCGGTAGCGCACCGCCTGGCGCGCCTGCGTCTTCAGCGCGGCGACCTGCGCGGCCAACTGGCCGATCACGTCCTCGACCCGCGCCAGATTGTGCTCGGCGGCCTTGAGCCGCAGCTCCGCCTCGTGGCGGCGCGCATGCAGGCCGGAAATGCCGGCGGCCTCTTCGAGCACGCGCCGGCGCTGGTCGGGCCGCGCCTGGATGATCTCGCCGATGCGGCCCTGATGCACCAGCGCCGGCGAGCGCGAGCCGGTCGAGGCGTCGGCGAACAGCATGGCGACGTCGCGGGCGCGCACTTCGCGGCCGTTGACGCGGAAGGTCGAGCCCTGCTCGCGCATGATGCGGCGCGACACTTCGAGCGTCTCGGCATCGTTGAAGGCGGCCGGCGCGTTGCGCTCGCTGTTGTCGACCGGGACCGAGACTTCGGCGTGATTGCGCGCCGGGCGGTCGGTATTGCCGGAGAAGATCACGTCGTCCATCTCGGCGGCGCGCATGGCCTTGTGGGAGGCTTCGCCCATGACCCAGCGCACGGCCTCGACCAGGTTCGACTTGCCGCAGCCGTTCGGCCCGACGACGCCGGTCAGGCCGGGTTCGATCACGAAGTCGGTCGGTTCGACGAAGGATTTGAAGCCGATCAGGCGCAGCCGCGTGAGCTTCATTTGAGTCTTATGTCCAGTTCCCCTTGCTGCGGCCGCGAAGGGAATCGCTATCGGCTCGCGCCGTGCATGCCGTCGTGGGCGCGTCGACCTTGTGCCGCATCGGCGCGGAGAATGAATCGTCATGACTCGCGAGCGCAACAGCGGCGCCGAGTTTTTTACAACTTTCGCCGTCGTGCCGGCCTGCCGGCGGCGCTAAACGGGCCTGCCCGGCGCGCCGCGGCCGGAGCGAAAAACCCTTATCCCGTCTTGAGATAGGGGTCGATCTCCTTGGCCATGGTCTCGATCGGCACGTCGCCCACGACCTTCTTGCCGTTGATGAAGAAGGTCGGGGTGGAATTGACGCCGAGCTTGTCGACGGCGCGGTCGCGCACCGCCTCGATGTCGTCGAGCACCTTCTGATTCGTCAGGCACGCTTTGAACGATGTCGTCGGAGAATCCGAATTGCTTGGCGATGTCCTTGAGCGGCGCCACCGGATTTCCTTGACCACCCATTCGTCCTGCTTGGCGAACAGCGTCTCCACCACCGCCATGTATTTGTCGCTGCCGCCGTCCTTGCCGGCGCAGCGCGCCAGCATGAAGCCGGCCGCGGCGAGCTTGTCGAACGGGAAACTCGCGGAAAATGAAGCGCACCTTGCCGGTGTCGATGTAGCGCTTCTTCAGTTCGGGAAAGGTCGTCTCGGAGAAATGCGCGCAGTGCGGGCAGGTCATCGAGGCATATTCGATGATGGTCACCGGCGCCTTGTCGGAGCCGAGCACGATGTCGCCGTCGGGGCCGGGCTTGGCCAGTTCGGCCATGAGAGTTGGCGTCGGGCGGGTGGCGTGGTCGTGGCCGGAGTCTGCGCGGTCGCCGCCGGGTCGGCTGTGGCCGGGCCGATCAGGCGGGAAGCAGCCGCGCCGGAAAGTCCGCGCGCGCGGCGAGGACGAAACCGCAGCCGGCCGTGAACAATTTGCGACGAGTGAGCGACAAGGGCGGCTCCTGATTTGAGGCGGAAAATCCTGCGGCAAGCGGCGAGAATTCCTGCGGCAGCAATGTGGCATTAGCGTGCCCGCACGCCAAGTCCCTGCAAGCTCCCGCGGCGTCGCCGGTATGTTGCCGGCCGGCTCAGCTTGTCGCTTGACCGCCGCGCCGAGCCGCGCCAGCGCCTGCCGTAAGTTCGTCGTCGCCGATTTCCGGCAGGCTCGCGGCGATGCGCGCCGTCGCGGCGGGATCGCGCGGCGCGGCGGTCTTGCGCTCGCCGCGCCGCAGCGGCGCCTGGCGCAGCGCGATGCGGGCGACGGCGCGCCAGCCGAGGAACTGGTTGACGCGCTCGCAGATCACATTGGCGAGATGCTGGATCTCGATCGCGGCCGGGCCCTCGACCCGCAGCACCAGCGTGCCGGGCTCTGGCGCTCGCTCGCCGTCGGAGCCGGCCGGCCGCTGCCATTGGATCTTGATCGGCTCGCTGTGCGCGGCGATGTCGGCGCCGACGATCTCGCTCCAGCGCGTCACCAGTTCGGCCGAGGCAAAGCCCTGCCGCGCGAAGGCCTCGCCGACGATTTTGCCGGCGACGTCGCGCAACGGCTTGGCGAAGGAGCGGGCGGGCTTGTTCATGGCGCGCGGCTCTGCCATCGCTCGGCCATAGCGGCCGCAGCCATGAACGCTAGCAGCGAAAGCCAGCGGCGAGACAGCGCGGCAAGCGCGCGCGCGGCGACGCCGTCGCCGCAACCCAGCCGCGCTTGCTCGCCTGGTACGACCGCCATCGCCGCGCCCTGCCGTGGCGCGCGCCGCCGGGCGAGCGCAGCGATCCCTACCGGGTCTGGCTTTCCGAAATCATGCTGCAGCAGACCACGGTCAAGGCGGTCGCGCCCTATTACGCGCGCTTCCTGGCGCGCTGGCCCGACGTGCGGCGCGCTTGCCGCCGCGCCGCTCGACGAGGTGCTCAAGACCTGGGCCGGGCTCGGCTATTACGCCCGCGCCCGCAACCTGCATGCCTGCGCCCGCGCCGTGGTCGAGCGCCATGGCGGCAAATTTCCGGCAAGCGAAGCGGCGCTGCGCGCGCTGCCCGGCATCGGCGCCTATACCGCCGCCGCCATCGCCGCGATCGCCTTCGACGCGCCGGCAACGCCGGTCGACGGCAATGTCGAGCGCGTGATCGCGCGGCTTTACGCGGTCGAGACGCCGCTGCCGGCCGCCAAGCCGGAAATTTCCCGGCTCGCGCGCGCGCTGACGCCGCCGCGCCGCGCCGGCGATTTCGCCCAAGCCATGATGGATCTCGGCGCCACCATCTGCACGCCGAAGAATCCGGCCTGCGCGCTGTGCCCGTGGAACGAAAGCTGCGCGGCGCGCGCGCGCGGCGATGCCGAGACTTTTCCGCGGCGGACGCCGAAGCGCGAAGGCGCGCTGCGCCGCGGCGCCGCTTTCGTCGTGCGCCGCGCCGACGGCTTTGTGTTGGTGCGCACGCGGCCGGCGAAAGGCCTGCTCGGCGGCATGACCGAAGTGCCGACGACGGAGTGGGCGCAAGATTTCGAGGAAAGCAAAGCGCTCGAAGACGCGCCGCGTTTCTTTGCTGTCAACGACAAGCCGAAGTGCGTGCTGGCGCCGCGTTCCCGGCATCGTGCGCCATGTGTTCACGCATTTTCCGCTCGAACTCACTGTCTATGCAGCCGATGTTCCCGGCGCGCACGCCGGCGCCCGCCGGCACGCGCTGGGTCGCGCTCGCAGACGCTTGGCGGCGAAGCGCTTGCCGAGCCTGATGCGCAAGGTCGTGGCGCACGCGCTGCCTGTCAGATTGAATACGACAAGACTCAAACCGCGAAAGGAACGACATGAAAATCGAACGTCACGAAACCGGGCCGCGCATGAGCAAGGCCGTGGTCCACGGCGACACCGTCTATCTCGCCGGCATCGTCGCCGATGCGCCCAAGGGCAAGAGCATGGCCGAGCAGACCAAAAGCATCCTCTCCCAGATCGACGGCTTTCTCGCCAAGGCCGGCACCGACAAGAGCAAGCTGCTGTCCGCCAATATCTGGATCACCGACATGGCGAATTTCGCCGAGATGAACGCGGTGTGGGACGCCTGGGTGTCGCCCGGCAACACGCCGGCGCGCGCCACCGTCGAGGCCAAGCTCGCCTCGCCCGACTACAAGGTCGAGATCATGGTGGTGGCGGCGAGATGACGGCCGAGCCCGGAATCCTCGCGATCTTCAACGATTGCCGCGCCGGCGCGAGGCGGAATTCGAAGCCTGGTTCCAGGGCGAGCATCTGATCGAGCGGCTTGCCGTGCCGGGCTTTCTGTTCGGCCGCCGCCATCAAGGCGATTGCCGGCGCGCCGCGGCTATTTCAATTTCTATCTTGTCGAAACGCCCGAGGTGCTGACCTCGAAGCCCTATCTCGAGCGGCTCGACCATCCGACGCCGATGACGCGCACGATCATGTCGGAAGTCTTCGTCAACATGAACCGCACGGTGTGCCGGCGCACCGCGCGGCGCGGCGGTTTCCGCGGCGCTTTCGCGGTCGTCGCCCGGTTCAACCAGAAGCCGGACGAGGCGGCGCTGTCGGGCGCGCTGGAAAAACTCGCCGCCGACACCGGCCGTCGCCGGCGGCGAAATCTGGATCGCGCTCGATGCCGCCGGCATGCCGGTGTCGAAGGAAGAAAAATTGCGCGGCGGCGACAAGAAGATTGCCGGCGCGCTGATGATCGAGACGCTCTATCAGGACGAGCGCGGAAGCGATCGGCGCGCGATTGGCAAAGCAATTCCCGCAAGCCGATATCGGCGTCTTTCGCGTGCTCTGCGAGATCGGACGGGGGGATTTATGAAAGCGCTGCTGCCGCTGGCGCGAGACGATCGCGCAGCGCCTGATCGCGCGCCACGAGACCATCGCCATCGCCGAATCCTCGACCGGCGGACTCGATCGCCGCGGCGTTGCTGGCGGTGCCCGGCGCCTCGGCCTATTTTCTCGGCGGCGCGGTGGTGTACACCAAAGTCGGCGCGCGCGGCGCTGCTCGGCATCGGCGACGCCGAGATGGCACGGCTTGCGGCCGGCGACCGAGGCCTATGCGCTGCTCGCTTGCGCGGCGCATGCGCGAACGGCACGGCGCGGCCTGGGGCGTCGGCGAAACCGGCGCCACGGGACCGAGCGGCAACCGTTACGGCGATCCGGCGGGCCACACCTGCATTGCGGTCGCCGGCCCGGCCGAGCGCGCGATCACGCTGCGCACCGGCAGCGCCGAGCGGCTTTCGAACATGGAGGCCTTCGCCAAACGCGCGCTTGAACTGCTCGCTGAGGTCATACGCGGCGACGTAGCCGGCCGCTTTACTCGGCGGCTTCGCGCCATTTCCGAGCGCACTTGGCGCGCAAGTCGTCGATCAGCGTCAGGCCCCGCGGCGTCTCGATGTGCCAGAAGGTCCAGCCGTTGCAGGCTTCGAGGCCTTGCGCCAGCGCGCCGATGCGGTGGATCGAGCCGACCGCCTCGCCGAGCGCGATGCGCGCCGTCGGCGCGCACCAGCGCGCGGTGCCGGCGCTTGGCGTCGACGAGCTTGATGCCGGGCGCGACCAGGCCGCGCTCGATCAGCGCCGCGAACGGCACGCGCGGCGCCTCGCGCGCGGTCATGAAAGTGGCGAGCGACGGTTCGGCCATCGGCTCGATGGCGTCGATGCGCTGCTCGCGCGGCGGCGGCGTAATCGGCGCTCGCGCTCGATGCCGATGAAGCGCCGGCGCAGCCGTTGCGCCACCGCGCCGGTGGTGCCGGTGCCGCAGAACGGGTCGAGCACCAGGTCGTCGGGCCGCGAGGCGGCGAGGATGACGCGCGCCAGCAGCGCTTCCGGCTTCTGCGTCGGATGCAGCTTCTTGCCGTCGCGGCCCTTGAGCCGTTCCTCGCCGGTGCACAGCGGAATGAACCAGTCGGAGCGCATCTGGATGTCGTCGTTGCCCGCCTTGAGCGCTTCGTAATTGAACGTGTAATTCGCGCTTGGCGGCGTCGCGCGCCGCCCAGATCAGGGTTTCGTGCGCGTTGGTGAAGCGGCGGCCGCGGAAATTCGGCATCGGGTTGGATTTGCGCCAGACGATGTCGTTGAGGATCCAGAAGCCGAGATCCTGCAGCAGCGCGCCGACGCGGAAAATGTTGTGGTAGGAGCCGATCACCCACAGCGTGGCGCTGCGGCTTCATCACCCGGCGGCAGGCGGTGAGCCAGGCGCGGGTGAAATCGTCATAGGCGGCGAAGCTGGCAAACTTGTCCCAATCGTCGTCGACGGCATCGACGCGCGAATCGTCGGGACGCTTGAGGTCGCCTTGGAGCTGCAGATTGTACGGCGGGTCGGCGAAGACGAGATCCACGCGACGCCGCCGGCATCTTTCGCCATCTCGGCAACGCAATCGCCGACGAGCAATGCGCGCGATGACGGCTGCGGACTCAAAACTCACGCGGGGCGTCCTTACGGACGCCCCGCGACGCGACACAACCATGACTCAGAACTCTGAACTCAGGCGACGCGGTCGGCGACGCGGGACCTACAACCGACGAAGCGGATGATGCCGCTCAAGGTAAAAATCGGCTTAACTTGCGGGCGCTGCGACTAGGCAATAAATGCCGGGAAACATTTGGTTAATTCGCTTCGCACGCGCGCGCGATTGCGGCGTCTAAAATGTCGGCAAGAAACGCGGCGTCGGCGGCGTCGGCGACGAAGGAGAATGACAGCATGCGTACGGATGATTTCCGGCCCAGCGACAATGTCGAGGACGATCGCGCAGGCGAGCGCTTCGCGCGGCGGCTTGCCGGGCGGCGCCGGCGGCCTCGGCATCGGCACCATCATCATCATCGGCCTGATCAGCTGGTACTTCGGCATCGATCCGAGCGTGCTGTTCAACGGCGCGCAAATTCTCACCGGCGGCGGACCCGTACGCAGCAGCAGCCGGTCAGGCGCCGCCGGTCACCGCCGGCACGCCGACCGACGCCGACCGGCGATTTCGTCGCGCTGGTGCTCGGCGACACCGAGGATCGCTGGACCGAAATCTTCGCCGCCAGCGGCCGCACCTATCATCCGCCGAAGCTGCGCCTGTTCTCCGGCTCGGAGCCGGCGGCTGCGGCTGGCGCAATCGGCGATGGGGCCGTTCTATTGCCCGCGCGACCAGCGCATCTATCTCGACACCTCGTTCTTCGACGACCTGCAGAGCAAATTCGGCGGCTGCACCGACAGCAAGGCCTGCCAGTTCTCGGAGGCCTATGTGATCGCCCACGAGGTCGGCCATCACGTGCAGGACGAGCTCGGCATCCTGCCGCGGGTGACGCAGCAGCAGCAGGCGGCATCGAGCAAGGCCGAGGCCAACGCCTGCAGGTGCGCATCGAGTTGCAGGCCGATTGCCTTGCCGGCGTGTGGGCGAACCGCGCCCAGAAGAAGCATAGCTTCCTCGATGCCGGCGACGTCGATCAGGCGCTGCAGACGGCCTCCGCCATCGGCGACGACCGGCTGCAGAAGGAGACGCAGGGCTATGTCGTGCCCGACGCTTTCACCCACGGCACCTCGGAGCAGCGCAAGCGCTGGTTCATGAACGGCTTCAACTCCGGCGAAGTCTCGCCTGCGATACGCTGTCGGCGAGCCCGCTTTAGTGTATGCTGTCGTGAGCGATCCGGATCCGCCTTCGCGGGGACGAGCGGCAGTTGCGTAGGTGTAGCCATGCCCGGCATCGACGAGACCAAGAATTTCGTGCCGCTCAAGATCGCGGTGCTGACGGTCTCCGACACCCGTATCTCAAGGACGACAAATCCGGCGCGCTGTTGGTGCAGCGGATCGTCGCCGCCGGCCATTTTGTCGCCGAGCGCAGCATCGTGACTGACGACATCGAGGCCATCCGCGCCCGCGTCAAAGGCTGGATCGCCGATCCGGTGATCGACGTCATCATCACCACCGGCGGCACCGGCTTTACCGGCCGCGACGTGACGCCGGAGGCGGTCGAGCCGCTGTTCGAGAAGAAGATGGACGCCTTCTCGGCGCTGTTCCTGGTGGTGAGCTTCCCGAAGATCGGCACCTCGGCGATCCAGTCGCGCGCCACCGCGGGCGTCGCCGGCGCCACCTACATCTTCTGCCTGCCGGGCTCGCCCGGCGCCTGCAAGGATGCCTGGGACGAAATTCTGGTGCACCAGCTCGAAAATTCGCGCCCTTTCGCCCGACGAGGTCGAGCGATTGCCCGACCATTGTCCTCGATCTCATCGTGTCCTATCCCGTGTCGCGCAATATCTCACGGCGGAGCAAACTCAGTCGCTGCTGATCTTATTTCGCAGGCTCTTGAAAAGCGGCGGCGTCTTGCTGCTAAGCGACGTGATCCCGCCGAACGTCACGCCCGCGACCGACGCTGCCGCGCTGTTGCGGTTCGCCGCGACGCAACGGATTTTCCGCTCGCCGCACTGGCGGGCCTCGCGCGCACGCTGTTTTCCGATTACCGGCGTCTGCGCGCGCGCATCGGGCTCACCCATTACAGCGAGGCGGCGATGATGGAAAAACTGAAGGCCGCCGGATTCATCGCGCAACACGCGCGGCGAAGAACATCGGGCACAATCAGGCGCGCATGGCATTCATCGCCCGGCCGCGCTGAGCGCCGCGCGGCTTAAGCAGCCGCCTGGCGGCCGGATCGATGATCGGCGGCTCTTTCGCCTTTAACGTCCACAAACTGCGCGCGAGCCCATTCCACAGCGCTTTCATTTCCTGCGCCGCCCTGCCCCCGCTGGCATACTCAGTGACGCCCAGCCCCGCGGCGATCGCATCCT
>CAWFDQ010000007.1:0-499969 GCA_963814625.1 uncultured Alphaproteobacteria bacterium | reverse complement strand
TCGGCGAGGCGGTCGGCGATGAGGGCGCCCAGTTGCTTGTCGTGCGGAGCCACCTCGAGCGCCGAGTTGATCAGAAAACAGCCCCGCCGTTCGCGGTCGTTCACCGAACGCTCGATGATCTCCTCGATGAAACGACGAACGGCCTGTCTCGGCGGCAGCGAGCTTTCCAGCCGCTTGATCAACGCCCGCGCCGAGTGATCGACATAGTGGTCAAGCGCCTGCGCGAACAGCGCGCGCTTGTCGCCGTAAGCGTTGTAAAGGCTCGGCCCCGAGATCCCCATTTTGTCGGCAAGATCGCGCACAGACGTCGCCTCATAGCCGCGATGCCAGAAACACTCGATCGCCGCCTCCAGGGCCGTCACTTCGTCAAACTCTCTTGGCCGGGCCATTTATCCTTCCTGCTGCAGCGTCTTCGCGTGTGATAGTCATTCGCGTCGCAGTCTCTATTGACATTATATATCGTACGATACAAAATGTCCAGGGTAAGAGCGTGCCACACGCTAAACCAACCGACCGGAATCATTTCCGAAAGGGACACCGGTCGATGCGGAACAGCCGCGCGATCATACAGCGCTTTGCGGCGTTGAAGCGGGAGGATGACTTGCTGGAACTCTATCACAACATCAATTCGGTCTGCGCTCAGAAGGTTCGCATCGCATTAGAAGAGAAAGGCAGGGAGGCCGAAGATCACTTCATGACGCTACGCGGGGACCAATACGAGCCCGCTTATCTGAAGCTCAATCCCAACGGCGTTGTGCCGACATTGATTCACGATGGCGAGCCAATCACAGAATCCTCGCTGATCCTTTATTACATCGACGACGCCTTCCCTGAGCCGCAATTGATGCCTACGCAACCACGCCAACGCCACCGCGTGCGCATGTACAACAAGCTAATCGATGAATACGTGCACAACTCCTGCACTATTCTCACATTCGCAACTGCGTTCCGCCCGGCTTTCCTGAAAATGACGCCCGAGGCATGGCAGGCCGAAATCAACAAGGCGCCGCTCAAGCGCCGCACCGAGTACAAGCGCAGCGTCATCGAGCACGGGCTTGACTCCGAGTTTGTGGCTGACGCCCTGGCGCATCACCGGAAGCTCCTGTCGTGGATGGCGGACTCGCTGAAGAGCGGTCCGTATCTGGCCGGCGAGAGTTTTTCCAACGCGGACTGTGCCGTGATTCCCTATATATTGCGGCTCGAACTACTCAAGCTCAGCCGCATGTGGGACCGCTACCCGTCCGTCGCCGACTGGTGGGCGCGAATGCGAACGCGGCCGTCGGTCAAGGCCGCGATCTTCGATCGCATGACCGAGGCCGATGCTGCGCCCTTCAAAATTCTTGCGCCCGATCCCTGGCCAAAAGTGCAGGAGCTGCTGAAAGCGGCTTGATAGACCGTTCTCTTCATTTGGAAACAAAACCAACAGGAGCCGAGAGATGTCGTTGAAAGAGCAACTCGCCGAATACCGAGCCGGCTGGTACCAGCGCGTTCCGGCCGAACGGCAGGCGATCATGCAGCGTCATATCGACGAGCTGCGCCGCGGCACCATTCCCCGCACCATGTTGAAAGTCGGCGACCATGCGCCAGCAATTGTGCTGGAGAACGCCAAGGGAGCGATCGTCGACGTTGGCACGCTGCTTAAGAAAGGTCCGGTCATCGTTACCTTCTATCGCGGCGGCTGGTGCCCTTACTGCAACCTCGAACTGAAGGCATATCAGCAGATCCTGCCGGAGATCGCGGCCGCGGGGGCTTCACTTGTCGCGATCAGCCCCGAAAAACCCGACGACACGCTATCGACCGCGGAGAAGAACGTGCTCAGTTTCGAGGTGCTCAGCGATGTCGGCCAAAAGGTCGGACGCGCATTCGGCTTGGTCTACGAATTCACCGAAGAGCTCAAGCGCGCCTACCATGGCTTCAATTTGGATATTCCGGCCCGCAATGGGAGGCCGGGCGAATGGGCACTGCCTATATCCGCGACTTACGTCATCGACCGCAATAGCTCGATCATCTACGCGTACACGGATGTCGACTACCGCGACCGCGCCGATCCCCGCGAGGTCCTGCAAGTCCTCATCAAAAAGGCCGTCGCGGCATGATCGCATTGGCTCGCGGCTAACAGGTCTAACGACGCGACTACCCCAGATCCAGCTGGCGACCTCCGTTCGTCTGGATGCGATCGAGCAGCGGAGGAAACAATGCCCAGACTGCGCTACATCGAGGAGAGCGAGAAGACTCCTTACATCGGCGAGCTGATCGAATCGCCAAACGCACCGGCGCACCCGATCCTCGCGTGGTCAGCCTGATGACCCGCAGCAAGCTCGGCATCGCTTGGGTCGAGTATTGGAACAAGCTGCTTTACCAGGGCACGCTGCCGCACAAGCTCAAAGAAATGTGCCGCATCAAGATTTCAGTCGCGCATCAATGCGGCTATTGCTCGACGGTACGCTCGAACGTCGCGAAGGCGGAAGGTTTGAATGAAGACATGATCGACGACCTGTTCGATTATGCAGGCAGCAAGCGCTTCACCGAGCGCGAGAAGGCGGCGCTGCGTTATGCGGGGCTATTCAAACAGGGCGAGCACGCAATCGACAAAGACGGGGTCTATAGCGATCTCGCCGAGCATTTCAGCGACGAAGAGATCATCGAGCTCGGCCTGTTTTGCGCCGAGGTCGACGGGGTCGGCAAGTTCGTCAAATCGCTCAACGTGCTGAGCTGGGAGGATGCATGCGAGATCAATCCCAAGCTCAAGGCCGACACAACGCGGGTCGCAGCGGAATAGACCAAAGCAAAGGTTCAGTCTTTTCGTAAGCGTTCAGCGTGGGCGCGTTGATGAATTCGCGCCTCGTTGGATCGAGCAAAACGACGTGGATAGCCGGGCCTTCGGCGCGCCGAACGTCTGCCGCGCCACAACAAACGTAATCCCTACGGCGGCGCAGGCGGGGACAAGCCCGGTCATGACGAGCTTGGAGGGTTTTTAATGGATAGCGCCGAGATTAAGCCGCGGCGCGCACCCGGTCCGGAATGGCGAGCGGCGTGTTGGCGCTGTCGAGGAACTCGATGGTCATGAAGACCATCTCCTTGTCGCCGAGATTTTCCAGGTCGTGGACCTTGTACTGGCCGGATCCATAGGTCTCGTGCCGCGTCTCGCCCGGTCTATAGGTGTATTCGACCGTGGTGCCGTCCATCAGGTGCTGGCGCCCTTTGCCGCCCGACACCGAGGTCCAGAAATAATCGAGCACGTGGCGATGAAAGCCGATCCGCTCGGCGGGGGCGAGCCGGATGATCCACACCCGCACGCGGTCGTCCTCGGACAACAGCGTCGAGCCGACACAACCATTGTGATTCTGCTTCTCACGCTCGAATTCGGCGGCGATGGCGGGCGGCCACGCCGATTTGTCGGCGCGGTCGGTGGACTTGTCGAGCATGGTGAGAGCCATAGCATTCCTCCGGGGATTCCGGGCACAATATAGAAAACCTCCGCGGTTTTTGAAATAGCTTGACGGAACGGCCGGATTTTCGGCATGGCACGGCAACGCCGCGCGCTCGTGATCGGTGGCTCGATGAGCGGCCTTTTGGCCGCAATCATGCTGCATGCGGCGCGGCTGGACTGTCGACGTTTTCGAGCGCGTGGAGAGCGAGCTTGCCGGCCGCGGCGCCGGCATCGTGGCGCAGACCGAACTGATCGCGCGGCATGACAGCGCTCGGGCTCGATACCAGCGATCTCGGCGTGCTCGCCAGGACGCGCAAACTCCTCGATATCGACGGCCGCGTGACGCTGTCGCTCGAATGCCCGCAGGTGCTCACCGCCTGGGAGCGCGTCTACCGCTTGCTGCGCGATGCCTTTCCGGCCGAACATTATCACCGTGGCCGCGGCCTGAAAGGCTTCGCGCAGAACGGCGCGGGCGTCATTGCGCACTTGGCCGACGGCGGCACCGCCGAGGCCGACGTGCTGGTCGGCGCCGACGGCCTGCGCTCCACGGTGCGCGGCCATTGCCTGCCGGACGTCGCCCCGCTCTATGCCGGCTATTGCGCCTGGCGCGCGCTGCTTCCCGAGAGCGCAATCCCGCCGGACATCCATCGCCAGCTGTTCGAGTCGATGACGTTCTGCCTGCCGCCCGGCGAACAATGCCTGTTCTATCCGGTCGCCGGACCGAACGGCGATCTGCGCCCAGGCCACCGCCGCTGCAACGTCGTCTGGTATCGGCCGGCCGACGAAGCGCGCGAGCTTCCCTTTCTGCTCACCGACGACAGCGGCGTGACCCATTCGATCTCGATCCCGCCACCGCTCATCCGCCACGAAGCCATCGCCCGCCATGCGCGCGGCGGCGGAGCGATTGCTGCCGCCGCAATTCCGCGCCATCGTCCGTCTGATCGACGAACCGATCCTGCAGCCGATCTACGATCTGGAAAGCCCGCGCCTTGCTTTCGGCCGCGTCGCCATCGTCGGCGACGCCGCCTTCGTGGCGCGGCCGCATGTCGCCGCCGGCGTATCCAAGGCCGCCGACGATGCTGCCGCGCTGGCGCAGGCGCTCGACGGGGATGATGTGGAAGCCGCGCTCCGCCGCTTCGAGGCCGAGCGCCTGCCGGAAGGCAAAAAAATCATCGAGCGCGCGCGCCACCTCGGCGCCTATCTGCAGGCAACGCAAAGCGCCGAAGAGCGCGCCCGCTCGGCGCGGCACTCGATTCCGCAAGCCGTGCTGGCCGAAACCGCGATGCTGGATTTTCTGCATTGACCGTCATTGCGAGGAGCCAACGGGTCCGGCCCGAAGTGGCCGGCCCGATGACAGGTTCCGCGACGAAGCAATCCAGTTTGGCGGTATCCACTGGATTGCTTCGCTGGTCTCGCAATAACGAGTTGACGCCATCTTTGCACCAGACAGGAAGCGGCCGATGAGCGACATCCGGAATGTCCTGGTGGTGGGCGGCGGTGTCGGCGGTCTGACCGCTGCCACGTCTTTCGCGCAACGCGGCGTCGAGGTTTTTCTCATCGAGCGCCGGCCGGCTTTCGATGTGCCGGGCATAGGCCTCGGCCAGCCGGCGAATGCGTTGCGGGTCTACGACGCGCTCGGACTTTTGCCGGAAATATTGGCGAGCGGGTTCGCCTACGACCGGATGTACATCTTCGATCACAATCGCGAACTGATCGTCGAACACAAATTCCTGCTCGGCGACGAAAGGGTGCCGGCGGTTTGCGCGCTGTCGCGCTTGCGATTGCACGAAATTTTGTTGGCGGCCGCCGAGCGCGCCGGCGTCGTGGTGCGCAGCGGACTGACGATGAGTGAAATCCACGATGAAAAAGACCGCGTAACCGTCACGTTTTCCGATGGCCGCGTCGCCTCCTTCGATCTCCTGGCCGGCTTCGATGGGATCAGCTCGTCCACCCGCCTGCATCTGGTCGGAACGGCGTTTGCGCCGCGGCCGTCCGGCTACGGCGGCTGGCGCGTGCAAGTGCCGCGCCGCGACTGCGTGCGCGGCATGGAGTTTTTGCAGGGCATCGGCAGCAAGACCGGCGCCATGCCGCTCGCCGACAATCTCATGTACGTCTTCCACATCCGCCCGGAAGCGCCGGACGCGGTTTTCAGCCGCGAACACTATGCGGACTTATTCAGACAACGGCTGGCGCAATATGGCAGCTACGTCGCCGAGGTCGCGGCCTCGCTCGATGATAAATCCGACATCGTCTATAGCCCGATAGAGCCGCTGCTCCTGCCGTGGCCGTGGTTTCGCGGCCGCGTCGTTCTCGGCGGCGACGCCGCGCACACGTTTCCTCCGCACCTCACCCAAGGCGCCGCGATGGCGGCCGAAGACGGCTACGCGCTGGCGCGCGAGACGGTCTCCGGCGACGCGCCATTAGAGGAGCGGCTGCTGCGCTATTCGCAAAAGCGCTACGCGCGCTGCGCCTTCGTCTACACCTTTTCCTACCAATGGATGGCGGACGAACAATCCGTGCGCACGGCTGCGGACCTCGCAACGGCGCGCCTGGAATGGGCGAAAAACGCATCGGCCCGCATCGCCGCCAGCGACCGCATCCTCGACAGCCCGGTTATTTAGCCGCCCGGCGCGCATAGCTCACTTTTGCCATTAACCGAATTTTCAACTCCCAGTAGCAGAGTCGCGCGTGTGGGCGACGACCCGGTGATTGACGATCGTCGCCGATTTTCAGTTTCGGTCTGCGACCCCGCTGTCGTTTTAACCCATGCCAGACAAGCGGGGACGGTCCGCAACTTTGGCATCCTTATGTTGGAACGACGCGCCAATTCCCGGACCCTGACGTTTAGAACAGGAAGAATCATCGTCGCGAACGACGCTCCGGATATCGACTGCGCAATTCTGGAAACTTCCAAGCGCGGCGCGCGCATTCTCGTACGCAATCCGGCGGAGGTCCCGCAAACATTCGTACTGAAGGTCGATCGGACGAACACGATCTACCTTTGTGACCGGGTTTGGACGACCGGTAATAGAATTGGCTTGTCGTTTCTTCCGGCCCCGCAGTAACGGCGGGAGGGAAACATGAACAAGTTTGAAGACTTACCCGCAAACGTAAGGATGTTGATGCTGGCAAAGCTCGCCATAGTACTAAGGACGCATCGGTGCGCGAATCTTTATGAGCTGGCGAAACGACAACACATCGACGTCACGAGCGCGTGGCGACAGATCTGCCGACTGTCAAAACAGCCGATCTGCACCGTTCCGGATATGGGCACGCGGCCTCAGTGAGATCCGCGCGCATCGCCGCCAGCGACCGCGTCCTCTGCCACATTATTCAAATGCGTCCCGCTCGGCTCGGAAGCGGCACGTTGCGCCATGCCGCTTGCTCCGGACGCCTCACACCAGCTTGGCGTCCAATGTGATCTCGGCGTTGAGGACCTTGGAGACCGGGCAGTTCTTCTCGGCGTCGCCGGCCAGCCGGGCGAACGTGGCTTCGTCCAGGTTCGGCGCGCTGGCGCGCAACGTGAGCGCCGAGCGGCTGATACGGAAACCCTGGCCCTCCGGTTCGAGAGTGACGGCCGCCTCGGTGCTGAGTTCGGTAGGGGTATAGCCGGCACCCTGCAGCTGAAAGGCGAGCGCCATGGTGAAGCAACCGGCATGTGCGGCCGCGATCAGTTCTTCGGGGTTGGTGCCCTTCTCATTCTCGAAGCGGGTCCGATAGGAATAGGGCGTTTGGGCAAGCACGCCCGAATCGCTGGAAAGGGTTCCGCTGCCTGCACGGCCCGTTCCGCGCCAAACTGCTTTCGCCTTACGAATCATAACAGCCTCCTATCGGCTCACACGTGCTGACCGCCGTTGATGTGGATTTCGGCACCGTTCACGTAGGATGACGTGTCGGTGCATAGCACGTAGATGATCTTCGCCACTTCGTCGGGCGTGCCGAGGCGATGCATCGGGATGTTTTCCACGATCTTTTCCGTCCCCGGGGAAAGCATCGCGGTGTCGATCTCGCCCGGCGCGATGGCGTTGACGCGCACCCCGAGCGCGCCGAAATCGGCCGCCATCTCGCGCGTGAGCGCGGCGAGCGCCGCCTTCGACGTCGAATACGCCGTCCCGGCAAACGGATGCACGCGCGAGCCGGCAATCGAGGTGACGTTTACGACCGAGCCCTTGGCGGCGCTCAGCTCGTTGAGCAGCCCGCGCGCCAGCATGATCGGCGCAAAGAAATTGACCTGAAAAATGTGATGCCAGTCCTCGCGCGAAGTCTCGATCGAGCCGAGCCGCTTGCCGCCCGGAGCCTTGGGCGAGATGGCGGCGTTGTTGACCAGCGCGTGCAATTCGCCATGCAGCCGCTGCTTGGTTTCCGCGATCGCCTGCTCGGTGTTCTCGGGGTCGGACAAATCGACCTGGATGTGATCCTCCGGACCCGCCTCCCAGGGACAATTTTCCGGAAACGGATGCCGCGAGCAGGTGATGACGCGCCAGCCGGCGGCGGAAAAGCGCTTCACCGTGGCGTGGCCGATGCCGCGGCTTGCTCCGGTGAGAAGCAGCGTGCGGCGCGGCTGGTTGGTCGTGGCCATCTTGTTTGTTCCAATCCCCCTTAAGGGTAGAGCCGCGTCTTGGTCCAGGGCGCCGTCAAACCTGCGCGCTTGAAGACAACGCGGTCGTGCAAGCGATAAAGCCGCTCCTGCCAGAACTCGATCTCGGCCGGCGCCACCCGGTAGCCCGACCAAAAGGGCGGCCGCGGCACCGTGCCGATGGCGAACTTCGCGGCGTAGCGGGCGATCGCTTTCTCGAACGCCATGCGGCTCTCCAGGGCCGCCGATTGCTTCGACGCCCAGGCGCCGATCTGCGCGATGCGCGAGCGGCTGGCGAAATAGGCGTCGGCTTCCTCCGCCGACACCGGTTCGACGGACCCGCGCACGCGCACCTGGCGCTGCAGCGCTTTCCAATAAAATGTCAGCGCCGCTTTCGGCGCGCCGTCCAACTCGTGCGCCTTGACGCTGCCCAGATTAGTGTAGAACACGAACCCGCGCTCGTCGAAACCCTTGAGCAGCACCATCCGCACGTTGGGCAAGCCGCCGGCATCGACCGTGGCGACCGCCATGGCGTCAGGGTTGACCGGCTCGGCGCGCCTGGCTTCGGCGAACCAGGCCGCGAACAGGCGGAAGGGCTCGTCGGCCTCGGTGAAGTCACCGCCCGTTAACCAGCTCGGGTGCTCAATAGGGGCCGCGTCGGTCATTTGCTTCGGAGTTCCAGGTTGCGCGTGTGGCCCGATCGGCAGGCGCATCGCCGGTCATTATATAATGGAACCGCAGCGCTGCGCCTATGCGGGCCGCTGCGCCGGCTTGCGGGCGCGGCCGCGCTCCTTGGCGCAATCCTTGGCGCATCCGCCTGCGCCGGTTGCTCCTACCAGCTCGATTCAATGTTCTCCAAACCGGATGCCGAGGTGACCGGCTCAGTCAGCCGGCCGGGCGCACAGCATGCCGGACACACGGTCGCGACCCAAGTCTCCGAAGCCGACCTTGCTTATGCGCGCGCCGCCGCGACCGACGCGCTGGCGCGCGGCGGCAAAGACAACAGCGTGCCCTGGAAAAACCCGCAGACCGGCGTCGGCGGCAACATTACCCCGCTCGGCTCCTCGCACAGCGAAGATGGCCTCCCCTGCCGCGGTTTCCTCGCCAGCTACGTGAGTTCAGGCTCGCAGGCCTGGCTGCAGGGATCGGCCTGCCGCACCGCCCGCGGCGACTGGGAGGTCAAGAGCCTCACGCCGCTTAAATCCGGCTGATGGTCGATCGCCGGAGAACGTAAATACGCGTAAATGCGCGCGGTTGCGCTTGCGCATTGCGACTCGGCGGCTTTACGCCCACATTTGCGTCAAATGTGCCACGTGGTGTGCCAGATGGGCGGGCTGGGGCCGGCCCCAAATATTGAGAATTGGAGTCCACAGGGATGCGTGATCCCTATGAGGTCCTCGAGCGTTGATCGCAAAGCCAGTGCAGCCGAGATCAAGAGCGCCTACCGGCGCTTGGCGAAAAAGCTGCACCCTGACGCCAACAAGAACGATCCGAAGGCGGCGACGCGCTTTGCCGAGTTGAACGCCGCCCACGAAATCGTCGGCGACGAGGACAAGCGCAAGGCTTTCGACCGCGGCGAGATCGACGCCGAGGGCAAGCCTAAATTCCACGGCTTCGAAGGGTTCGGCGCGGGGGCACAGCCCGGCGCAGGCGGCTTTGGCGGCGACACGCATTTCGAAGGCTTCAATTTCGGCCCCGAGGGCTTTACCCGCACGACCCGGCGCCGGGGCGGCGGCGGCTTCGAAGATATTTTGCGCGACGCCTTTGGCGGTGCGGCTGGCGGCCGTGGCGCGCGGGGACGGTTCGAGGGCGAGGACTTTGGCGCCGGAGCCGACGTGCATGCCGAAACGACAGTCACCTTGCGGGAGGCGGCGAAGGGCGTCACCCGGCGCCTGCGGCTGCCGACCGGCAAGGACATCGACGTAAAAATTCCGGCGGGCATCACCAACGGCCAGCATGTGCGCGTGCGCGGCCAAGGCATGCCCGGTCAAGGCATGCCCGGCCAAGCCAGCGCCGGCGACGTGCTGATCACCGTCTCCGTCGCCCCTCATCAGCTATTCACGCTCGACGGCGCCGATCTGAAACTCGATCTGCCGATCACGCTCTACGAGGCGGCGCTCGGCGGCAAGGTGCGCGTGCCGACGCTCGACGGCCATGTCGAGCTGACAATCCCACCGTGGACCAATAGCGGTCGCACCTTTCGGCTGCGCGGCAAGGGTTTTCCGGCCAAGTCCAGCAAGGGCGACCTCCTCGCCACAATCCGCATCGTCCTGCCCGAGAAGAGCGACGCCGATCTCGACGCGCTGATGAAGAAGTGGCGTAGCGAGAAACCTTACGATCCGCGCCAGGATACGTGAGCGGGCAGTTTGCAACGCGCGGCTTTCACCCGCGCTGCAAAAATCAATACGGCCGGCAGGCACCCTTGACGGTGGTGCGCAACAGCAGCCGGCGCTGGTCGGCGGGGAAATCGGTACGCGCGTGGCTCGAGCAGCGATTGTCCCAGACGATGAGGTCGCCCTTGCGCCACACGTGCGTGTAGACGAATTCCGGCTTTTCCGAATGATCGAACAGGACATTGAGAAGCGCGTCGCTTTCCGCTTCCGCCATGCCCTCGATGCGCACCGACATCAGCCGGTTGACGTAGAGCGCCTTGCGGCCGGTTTCCTCGTGCGTGCGCACCACCGGATGCACGGCCTGGCTGGTGGCGTCGACGGCCTGCTTGTCGTTGCGCTTGACCGAATTGTAGACATAAAAATTCACCGCTCTTAAGCCTTCGAGCTTCTTTTTCATCGCCGCATCGAGCGTCTCGTAGGCGCCGGCGCCGCTGGCGAACAGCGTGTCGCCGCCATAGGTCGGAATCTCCACCGAATAGAGCAGCGTCGCTTTGTGCGGATCGTCGCGGTGGATGGTGTCGTGATGAAACATCATCTCGCCGTCGGGCAGCGCGCCGATGGTCTCGCCGTTTTCGCGGATATTCGAGATCAACATGATGTTAGGGAGGATTTTGGAAAATCCGCTCGGCAGCGTGTGCCTGGGCCGGCCGAGCGGCGCGAACTCGCCGAAAATGCCGGTGATGCGGATCAAATCCTCCTGCGTCAGATCCTGATCGCGAAACAACAGCACGGCGTGATCGAGCCAGGCGCGATAGATCGCCGCCGCCGCCTCGGACGCAACCGGCCGGCGCAAATCGATGCCGCCGACCTCGCAGCCGATATGCTCGGTGAGCGGCGTAAATCGCAGCGCCCCCGTGGAGTCTGCTCGGGCGTCGATCGTTGAAATCATGCTCATTGTCGGTCTCTTCGTTGCGGCCGATCCTCGCTGCCGCTCATCCTAACCGGAATGAGACCACGATTCACCGTGCGTTTCCAGCCGGGCCGAAGACGACGTAGTTCTCCGATCAGCCGCCCTGCGGCGGCGTGCGCGTATCGATCTGATCGTAAGCGGCCTGCGCGATGGCGTGCAGCTTTTCGCGCTCGGCCGGCCCGCTAAGCACGTAGAACAGATTGCCGTCGACCCAGTAATAGGCCGCGTTGTGGTCGCCGGCGATGTAGCGCAGAGCGGTCGCTTGATCGTTGGTGTGTCCGCAATAGAGCGTGAAGCGCTCGCCCGACGGGGTCTCGTACATGAAAAACGCCGTGGCCCCGGTCGGGCCCGGGAAGCAGCCGGCCGCCGACGAGTTTTAACCCCATCTTTTCCAGTTCGGGCGCGCGCACCGGCGAGCCGACCCGCTTCGACAGCCACTGCACCAGATGCGGCCGCTCGTCGCCCGGCACCTCGACCGGATGGCGGACCTCGACGACATAGAGCCGGTAGGCGTCGAGCGCGTCGGTGGTAAAGCGCTTCAGGTCCGACGGCGAGGTGATCTCAGCGCCGCGCGCAAACCAGCCGGCGGCGCCGCCGGCGAGAAAAGCCGCGATCGCCGCTGCGGCGGCCATCGCCAGCACGCCGCGCCGACGGCTACGCGCACGAGCCGCGCACGTTGAGCCGCTGCGGCGGCTTCTCCTCGGCGACGGCGCCGAAGCGCGCGCGAATGAGTTCGGCCTGGCTGCGCCAGGCGGCGACGCGCGCCGCATCGTCGGGATGCGCCGCGAGCCACGCCTCGACCGCGCCGCGCCGCTCGGCCGGCAATTGGCCGTCCACATAGGCGTGGAGTTCGTCTTCCGACACAATTGCTTCTCGATCATTCATCGTCTTCTCTCTTCGTCATTTCACGCGGCGCAGCGGCGGGCGCTCGCCGTCCAGATAGGATTTGATCTGCATGCGGGCGCGGGCGAGCCGCGACATCACCGTGCCGATCGGCACGCCCTGCACCTCGGCGACCTCGCGATAGGTGAGGCCCTCGAGCACCACCAGAAGCAGCGCCGTGCGCGGCTCCTCGGCCAGTTCGTCGAGCGCGCGGGTGATGTCGCGCCCGCCGGATTCCGGGTCCGCCGGTCACGGCGTCGCTGTCCTTGATCGGCGTGAGCACCGGGCGCCGCGACAGCGTGCGCAGCCGGTTGCGATTGAGGTTGGTCAGGATCGTGTACAGCCATGCGCGCACGTCGCCGCCGTGAAACAGGTGCTCGGATCGCAGCGCCCGAACCAGCGTGTCCTGCACGATGTCGTCGGCCGTCTCGGCTGTCGCGCGTGAGCGCCCGCGCATAGCGCCGCAACGCCGGAATGGCCGCCTCGATCTGAACCCGGAATTCACTCAATCATGCGCTCCGCCGGTTAACGATAATCTTTAAGCGATCGCGCCGCTCCGCGCCGAACGTCCTGCAAGCGCCGCGCCGCCTCACTCAAACAACACCAGTCAAAGCCGACTATTCCGCCAAACCGCGCCGCGCGCGTAAAGCCCGGCGCGCGCGCTTGCTGGGTCCCACGGGCCCTATGCCATAGGAAGCAGCAAGGGGGTCCGAGGTGGACACCGTCAGCAGGGTCAGCGCAATGCCGCAAATCTCGGGCCTCATGCGCGGCAAGCGCGGCCTGATCATGGGGGTCGCCAACCAGCGCTCGCTCGCCTGGGGCATCGCCAAGGCCTGCCACGCGCACGGCGCCGAGCTTGCTTTCACCTATCAGGGCGACGCGCTGAAGAAACGCGTCGAGCCGCTCGCGGAGGAGGTGCTGCGGCATCGTGGTCGGCGATTGCGACGTCGCCGCAGCCCGCGACGCATCGATGCCGCGTTCGCGCAGCTGCAATCGGCCTGGGGCGGCATCGATTTCCTCGTCCACGCGATCGCCTTTTCCGACCGCGACCAGCTCGACGGCCGCTACGTCGACACCACCGCCGACAATTTCACCAAGACCATGCTGATCAGCTGCTACTCGTTCACCGCGATCGCGCAGCGCGCCGAGAAGATGATGCCGAACGGCGGCTCTCTGCTCACGCTCACCTATTACGGCGCCGAGAAGTGGATGCCGCATTACAACGTGATGGGCGTCGCCAAGGCCGCGCTGGAGGCGAGCGTGCGCTATCTCGCCGCCGACCTCGGCACCAAGAACATCCGCGTCAACGCCATCTCCTCGGGGCCGATCAAGACGCTCGCCGCCTCCGCCGTCGGCGATTTCCGCTACATCCTCAAATGGAACGAGCATAACGCGCCGCTGCGGCGCAACGTCACCATCGAGGACGTGGGCGAGGCCGGCGCGTATCTGCTCTCCGACATGTCGCGCGGCGGTGACCGGCGAAGTGCATCACGTCGATGCCGGCTATCACATCGTCGGCATGAAGCATCCCGACGCGCCGGATATTGCGGTCGGCGCGGCGGAAAACGGAGGACGGACGACAGAGGACAGATAATTGAGGAGCGATATTCCGTCGTCTGTCATCTGTCGCCTGTCATCCGATTCAGAACCATGCCGGTCCTCTATTACGTCCGCCACGGCGAGACCGATTGGAACGTCGAGCAGCGCCTGCAGGGCCATCGCGACACCGCGCTCAATGCGCGCGGCCGCAGCCAGGCCGCTACATTGCGGCGGCGTGCTGCGCGATCTGCTCGCGCTGCGAGGGCCGCGCGCCGGCGGATTGCGCCTACGTGTCGAGCCCGCTGGAGCGGGCGCGCGAAACCATGGAGCTCGTGCGCGCGACGCTCGATCTCGATCCGGCGCGCCTACGCGCTCGACGACAGGCTGATCGAGATCTCCTTCGGCGACTGGGAGGGACTGACGCTGGCCGAGATCGCGGCGCGCTAGTCCGGACGCGCTGGCGGAGCGCGAGCGCGACAAATGGGGATTTACGCCGCCCGGCGGCGAGAGTCTATCGCGAGTCACGGCGCGTGTCGGCGGCTGGTACGCATCGCTCGCCCGCGACACCGTGGTGGCGGCGCATGGCGGCGTCGGCCGCGCGCTCATTGCGCACTTCAATATCCTGCCGCACCAGGAAGCGGCCCATGCCGACATCGTCCACGGCGTCGTCTACGTCTTCGCCGGCGGAACGATGACGAAGTATGCGTAGCGGCCGGACCCGTCGAACTCAACATTGCCAAAATTTCATTCCAAGGAAACACGCTCGTAGGAGACAACACGGCATGATGCGGCGCGCGGACGGCTAAAGCCGCCGCCGCCACCGAGGATACGGCGATGAGCTTCCATATCGGACAACAGGTCGTATGCATCAACGACGTGTTCTCGCCGTGTCCATACTGGCGGCGGGCGGTGCGTTCGTTCCCCAAGCTGCATATGATTTACACGATCAGGGACATGCGCGAGGTGCGCGACCTCGTCGGCCTGTGTTTCCATGAAATCGTGAGCCTGCACGCTGATTTCGAGGAAGGCCACGTAGAGCCGGCGTTCAACAGCAAGAACTTCCGCCCGGTCAAGCGCACCAGCATCGAGACCTTCGAAAGACTGTTGGCGTCTGAGCCCAGTCGCCCGCTCGAACTCGTTTGAGCCAAGAGGCGGCGGGCGAGGCGGCGTGAGCCTTTCCGGGCCGCGCGATCGGCCATTCTGCACCTGGACGCATTTGACCCGATGGACGCCACGGGGTACCAAGCCATAGCGCCCCTTGGCGCGATTTAATATGCGCCAAGACCTAAAAAGCCATGTCCTTCAACACCTTCGGCCACATGTTCCGGGTTACGACCTTCGGCGAGAGCCACGGGCCGGCGATCGGCTGCGTGGTCGACGGCTGCCCGCCGCGCATTCCGCTCGCCGAAGCCGACATTCAGCCTTATCTGGATAAGCGCCGGCCCGGCCAGTCGCGCTTCACCACGCAGCGGCAGGAGCCGGACGCGGTGAAGATTCTCTCCGGCGTTTTTGTTGACGAGGCCACCGGCAAGCAGGTGACCACCGGCACGCCGATCGCGCTCATCATCGACAATGTCGATCAGCGCTCGAAGGATTATTCCGACATCAAGGACAAATACCGTCCCGGCCACGCCGACTACACCTACGACATCAAATACGGCTTGCGCGATTATCGCGGCGGCGGCCGGCAATCGGCGCGCGAGACGGCGATGCGGGTTGCCGCCGGCGCGATTGCGCGCAAGATCGTACCGGGACTTTCCGTGCGCGGCGCGCTCATTCAGATGGGGCGGCACCGCATCGACCGCGCGCGCTGGGATTGGGCCGAAGTCGAGCGCAATCCGTTTTTTTGTCCCGACGCGAAGCTCGCCGCCATGCTCGAAGACTATCTCGACGGCGTGCGCAAAAAGGGCTCCTCCATCGGCGCGGTCATCGAGATCGTCGCCGAGGGCGTGCCGCCGGGCCTCGGCGCGCCGATCTACGGCAAGCTCGACGGCGATCTCGCCGCGGCGCTGATGGGCATCAATGCGGTCAAGGGCGTCGAGATCGGCGCCGGTTTTGGCGCCGCCGCGCTCTCCGGCGAAGAGAACGCCGACGAGATGCGCATGGGCAACGACGGCAAGCCGGTTTTTCTGTCCAACAATGCCGGCGGCATTCTGGGCGGCATTTCCACCGGCCAGCCGGTGGTCGCGCGCTTTGCGGTCAAACCTACCTCGTCGATCCTCACGCCGCGCCGCACCGTCGACCGCTACGGCAACGACACCGAAATCTCCACCAAGGGCCGCCACGATCCGTGCGTCGGCATCCGCGCCGTGCCGATCGGCGAAGCCATGGTGGCGTGCGTGATCGCCGACCATTATCTGCGCCAGCGCGGCCAGGTCGGCGAGACGCCGGAATGGCCGTTCCCACCGCCGGCGCGCTGACCACGTATCCCGCTTGCGCGGGAACGAGCGGGAAACAGTGAAATAGAAATGGACAGCACCCACCAGCACGTCAGCACAGCCATCGCCGCCTTCGCGCGCGGCGAGATCGTCATCGTCGCCGACGACGACGACCGCGAGAACGAAGGCGATCTGTTCGTCGCCGCGAGCCTGTGCACGCCGGAGAAGATGGCGTTCATCATCCGCCACACCTCGGGCATCGTCTGCGCGCCGCTGGCGCCGGCCGAAGCGCGCCGGCTGCATCTCGATCCGATGGTGGCGTTCAACAATGCGCCGCTCGGCACCGCATTCACCGTCTCGGTCGACGTCCGCCACGGGCTGACCACCGGCATTTCGGCCGAAGAGCGCACCAACACCGTGCGCGCACTCGCCAACGGCAATAGCGGCGCCGCCGATTTCGTGCGCCCGGGCCACGTGTTCCCGCTGATCGCGCGAGAAGGCGGCGTGCTCATGCGCTCGGGCCACACCGAGGCCTGCGTCGATCTGTGCCGGCTTGCCGGCCTGCCGCCGGTCGGCGTGCTCGCCGAGACTGATGAACGACGACGGCACCGTCATGCGCGGCCCCGAACTCGCCGCGTTCGCCGAGCGCCACAAACTGCAGCGCATCACCATCGCCGAACTGATCGCCTACCGGCAGGCGCGCGACAAGCTGATCGAGCGGGTCGGCGAGTTTCCGGTGGCAATCGGAGATCGGCACGCTCACCGGCTACGCGTTCCTCACCCCGTTCGATCCGGTCTATCACATGGCGTTCGTCCACGGCCGCATCGGCGACGGCAAGAACGTGCTCACCCGGCTGCACCGCGCCGACATCATTGCCGACGTGTTCGGCGGCGCGACGACAATCCACAAAACGCTGGCGCGCTTTCAAGGCCGAAGGCAGAGGAGTGCTGGTGCTGCTGCGCGACGGCACCGCCGGCGTGCCGGTTGTGGGGATTCCGAAATCCGACGAGACCGCCTCCGGCGAGGCGCGCAGCCGGCAATGGCGCGAAGTCGGCCTCGGCGCGCAAATTCTCAAAGATCTCGGCGTCAACTCGATCCGGCTTTTGTCATCGTCGCGCCGAATGACTTATGTGGGCCTCTCCGGCTTCGGCATCGAGATCGTGGGCATGGAGCCGGTCGAGGCGTAAGGATCGCCATGCTTGTCGGCACAGGCGCTGCACGTTTAAGTTCGCGCCGTTCGGGAAGTCTTGCAACCGTACTGGACCGCAGCGATCAAAAGCCGGCAAACTGGCTGCGATAGACCGCCCGGCAATGGTTGAGCCGCTCCGTCAGCCGTTTCACTTCGCTATCCAATCCGGCGCGCTTCGCCGCGCCGATCGCAGCCGCGAAGTAATCTTTAAGATCGCCGTAGCAGACCGCCGGAGAGCGGGAGTCATACATTTCGTCGTAGGCCTTCTCGGCCAGCGCCTCGTATTGGGCGATCTGCGCCAGACTCTGTTGCTGCGACTCGGTCATTCCCGGTCACCCAAACGATACGGTTCCCCGCCCGACATTGGCGCAGCAAGGTCGCGTTGGCTTTGCCGAGCCGCCCGCCCGACCGTCCGCGAAAGAACACCGCGGCAGGTTGCCTCGCCCTCGTTGCGACGGTTTTTTCTCCTAGCCAAGCTGGGCCGCTTCCTGCAAACTCCCGCGGGCTGGGTACCACATAATGATCTTTTCCTTCGATCTCCTGATCAATGCCGTCATCTCCGGCATCCTGATCGGCGGCTTTTACGCGGCGATGACGTCGGGCGTGTCGCTGGCGTTCGGCATTCTCGACATCGTCAATATCGCCCATCCCGCCTTCATCATCCTCGGCTCCTACGTCGCCTATATCGTCAACGCCGATCTCGGATTCGATCCGATCCTCACCAGCATCGTCATGATGCCCGCGTTCTACGCGCTCGGCGCCGGCATCTACCAGATCTACTATCTCTCGTTTGAAAAGCGCGGCCAGGAATTGCTGCGCGGGCTGGCCTTCTTCTTCGGGCTCCTGTTCATTACCGAAGTGACGCTCGTACTCTATTTCGGCGTCGACTACCGCTACGTCAACGCGCCCTATATCGGCCCGAGCTTGCATTTCGGATACGTCGATATTCCGTTGCGCATTCTGGTGCCGTGCCTGGTGTCGCTGTTGATGATCGCGTGCCTGCAGCTTTTGCTCACGCGCACATTCATCGGCCGCGCCATCATGGCGGTGGCGCAGGACCAGCTGGCGCTGCGGCTGATGGCGGTGAACCCGGTGCGCATCAAGCGCATCGCCTTCGGCATTTCGATCGCCACCGCCTCGCTCGCGGGGGCGTTCCTGATCATCATCCAGCCTGTGGAACCGTCGGTCGGCCGCGACTATATCGGCCGCATCTTCGCCATCTGCGTGCTCGGCGGCATGGGCAGCCTGCCCGGCACCATCATCGCCGCCATGCTGATCGGCGTCGTTGAAAGCCTCACCTCGACGTTTTACGGCCCGTCCTGGGCGCCGGCCGTGTCGTTTGGGTTTTTGCTGCTGACGCTGGCGGTTCGCCCGGCCGGCTTGTTGGGGCGCTGAGGCGTGCGCACGCTCCCGTTCCTCCTCATCAGCCTCGTCGTCGGCGGCGCCGTATTTGCCGCCGCGATGGCGACCGGCAACGACTACGTGTACTTTGCCGGCTACGTCGTGCTGCAATATGTCGTGCTGTCGACGGCATGGAACATCCTCGGCGGCTATTGCGGCTACGTGAATTTCGGCACCGGCGCGTTTTTCGCGCTCGGCGCCTATTCGACCGTCGCGATCTACAAGTTGATCGACAACAACGAACTGCCGCACCTCATTCCGATCCCGGTTCTGATGCTGGTCGGCGGCTTCGTTTCCGGCGTCATCGGCTTCGGCATGGGCTACCTGACGCTGCGGCTGCGCGGCGCGTTTTTTTCGATCGCCACGCTCGCGCTCGCCGTCGTGCTGGAGACGCTGGTCGTCAACTGGGATTTTGTCGGCGGCTCGCGCGGCGCCTACATCCTGCGCCCGGAAACGATCGGGCCGTTCGGCAGCTACATCCGTTATCTGTTCCTGGTCATGATGCTGCTTGCGATCGGCGCGCTGACGATCGCGCGGCTGATCGAGCGCTCGCGGCTCGGCTACGGGTTCGCCACCATTCGCGACGACGAATTGGCGGCGGAGGCCTCCGGCGTGCCGACGCTGCGGCTCAAGCTGATCGCGACCACGATCTCCGGCGCGCTGATGGGAATGGCGGGGGCGCCGTTTCCCTATTACATCGGCTACCTGCAGCCGGATTCGACCTTTGCGCTCGACTATGCGGTCAATTCGATCGCCATGCCGCTGATCGGCGGCACATCGACCTGGATCGGCCCGCTGATCGGCTCCGTCCTGCTCGGCTCGCTGCAGCAGATCATCACCGTGACCATCTCCTCGGCGGTCAATCTTCTGCTCGTCGGCTGCCTGCTCGTCGCCTTTGTGATCGTGGCGCCGAACGGCATCATCGGGCTGGTGCAGAAATTTCTGCGGCACAAGGCCGACGATTTCGTCGGCCGCCGCCAGTGCGGCCTCGACTACGCCGGGCGCCGCGACCGAAGCCGGCGCCACGCCGGAATCGCCGTCATGAGCGGCATCCTTGAGGTCGACAATCTCGGCAAGCGCTTCGGCGGTTTCGTCGCGCTGGAAAACATCTCGCTGTCGAGTGCCGGCCGGCGAGCGCCTCGGCCTGATCGGACCGAACGGATCGGGCAAGAGCACGCTGGTCAATTGCATCTGCGGCACGCTGCGCAACGAGCAGGGCTCGGTGCGCTTCGACGGCCGTCCGCTCGACGGGCTGCCCGCCCACCGGCGCACCCATCTTGGACTCGCCCGCAGTTTCCAGCTGCCGCGGCCGTTTGCCAGCATGAGCCTCGTCGACAACGTGCGCATTCCGCTGCTCTACACGGTCGAAGCGCGCGGCGCCCATCACGCCGCGTGCGCAGATCGAGGACCGTTGCCATGGGTTCCTGCGCGAAGTGGGGCTCGAAGCCAAGGCGCGGCAGTTGCCGCGCGACCTCACCCAGGTCGAGATGCGCAAGCTCGAATTGGCGCGCGCCATGGCGGCGGAGCCGAAGCTTCTGATCGCCGACGAGGCCATGGCGGGGCTGACGCATTCGGAGATCGAGGACATTCTGGCGCTGCTCGTGCGCTTGAACGAACGGGGCGTCACCATCATTCTGATCGAGCACATCATGCGCGCGGTGATGAGTTTTTCACGCCGCCTCGTGGTGCTGGTCTCCGGCCGCAAGATCGCCGACGGCAGGCCCGAAGAGGTCATGCGCGATCCGGAAGTGGAGAGGGCTTATCTTGGCTAACAGCCTCACGCTCTCCGGCGTTCACGCCGCCTACGGCGCGGTGCGCGTGATCGACGACGTCTCGCTGAAAGTCGGCGGCGGCGAGACCGTGGCGCTGCTCGGCACCAACGGCAACGGCAAGTCGACGCTGATGAAATGCATCATGGGCATCGTGCAACCGAGCGCGGGCACCGATCGTCGTCGAAATCGAGGGCATCCACCACGACCTCGTCGGCCGCACCACCGAGGAGATCGTCGATCTCGGCATTGCGCTTGTGCCCGAGGGCCGCCGGCTGTTTCCCAAGCTGACGGTCGAAGAAAATCTCCTGCTCGGCGCCTTCCGCCGCACCGCGCGCCGGGAACTCAAGCGCAATCTCGACGTCTGCTTCGAAACGTTCCCGCGGCTTGCCGAACGCCGCGCGCAATTGGCCGGCAGCATGTCGGGCGGCGAGCAGCAAATGCTCGCGCTCGGCCGCGCGCTGATGCTGGCGCCGAAGATTCTGTTGGTCGACGAGCCCTCGGTAGGCCTCGCACCGATCCTGGTGAGCCGCACCATCGATGCGATCCAGGAGATGAAAGCCCGCTACGCGCTCACCGTGCTGATGGCCGAGCAGAATTTCAACCAGGCCATCCGCATCGCCGACCGCGGCTACGTCATCGTCCACGGCAAGATCGCCTTCGAGGGCCGCTCGGCCGACGAACTCAACAACAACGATCTGATCAAGAAATTTTATCTGGGGCTGTGATATCGGCACGCTCCGCGAAGGCGGAGCACCCGATAATCGCCGCGCATGGCCGGTTGAACCGTGCGTTCGGACTTGAAGCGCATCGATTACGGATCAGCCGACCTGTCTTTCCTGTTCGCTATCCGCCATTCGCGCGCGCTTATTGCGGGCACGCGGACACCCACTCGCCTTCGACCGTATTTTTCGAATCGGGTATCGGCTGCCCCGCCATCGACGCCTTGCTCTCGACCATCCCGGTGTAATGATGCGGGCTGTCGAAGTTGAACTCGCCGGTCAACTCCATATCGAGCTGGCCCTTGCAGACCAGATGCCAGCTGAGTTTCCTGCCGTCGAAGCTGCGCTGCATCGGCGCGCAGGTTGAATTGATCGTATTTGCGATCGGCGAGAAGGTTGCGGGCAGGTCCGCCACCTGGTCCGCGGTGAGGCATTTGGCCGACTGGTGGGGCGGCCCGCTCCTGCCGGCAGTCACGATGGTCGTGGTGATTTTCCACAGGCCTGCTTCGATACCGTCGGCGAAGGCGATCGCGGCCGGCAACGCCAGAAAGGCGGCGGCGGAAGCCATGGCGGCAGGCAGCGCAACGCGACAGAACAGCGACATGCTTTCCTCATGACCCTTCCGGCACGCAGCTTACGCGACGGCAGACGCTAGGCGAAGGCTCGGCGGCCCAAACGATGGGTAAGATCTAGCCGCCCGTTAACCACCCGGTAACCATATACCCGGCACATTTTGCCGAGGAGGCGTAACCGTTTCTAACCGCAAACTCGAGGGTCACCCTTGGACGCGAGCGCGGCTCCGCTCTTCCGTGCCGGCGGCCCGCCAGCCGCGGCGCAAAGCTTTGAACCACGCGACCGCAACCGACGGGACCAGTCGACCGGCATGACCGACGCATCTTCGGCGCAGGGTGGCGACACGGCGATGTCGCGCCTTGCCGATCTGGGCACCATGCTCCGGCGCAGCGACATCGCGCTCGCCGTCGGCATGATGGCTATCCTGCTGGTGCTCATCCTGCCGCTGCCGCCGCTTTTGCTCGACTTCGCGCTCGCCATCTCGATCACCTTCTCCGTGCTGATCCTGATGACATCGCTGTTCATCCAAGCGCCGCTCGAATTCTCCGCCTTCCCGACCGTGCTGTTGATCTCGACCATGCTGCGCCTGTCGCTCAACCTCGCTTCGGCGCGGCTCATCCTCGCCCACGGCCACGAGGGCACCGCCGCCGCCGGCCACGTCATCCAGGCGTTCGGCAATTTCGTCATGGGCGGCAATTTCGTCATCGGCATCATCGTTTTCACCATCCTGGTGATCGTCAATTTCGTGGTGATCACCAAGGGCTCGGGACGCATCGCCGAAGTCGCGGCGCGCTTTCACCTCGATGCGATGCCGGGCAAGCAGATGGCGATCGATGCCGACCTCAATGCCGGTCTGGTCGACGAGAAAGAGGCGCGGCGGCGGCGCAAGGCGCTCGAAGACGAATCCAACTTTTTCGGCGCCATGGACGGCGCCTCGAAATTCGTGCGCGGCGACGCCATCGCCGGTCTTCTCGTCGTATTGATCAACATCCTCGGCGGCATGGTCATCGGCATCATGCAGCAGGGCTTAAGCTTCGCCGACGCCGCCCACACCTATACGCTGCTCACCGTCGGCGACGGCCTGGTCACGCAAATTCCGGCGCTGATCGTGTCGACGGCCGCCGGCCTGCTCGTTTCCAAGGCAGGTGTCAGCGGCGCCGCCGACAAGGCGCTGCTAAGCCAGCTCTCCGGCTATCCCAAAGCGCTCGGCATGTCGGCCGCCGTCATGCTGGCGATGGGGCTTCTGCCGGGCATTCCGATGGTGCCGTTCTTCGCGCTTGGCGGCGGAGCGGCGGCGCTCGCCTATCTGATCGACCGCCGCCACAAGCGCGACAACGCCGCCGAGACAAAGAAGGCCGATAGCGCCAAGGCGCCGCCCGCCGAAGAGCCGATGTCGGCGGCACTGAAAATGGACGACCTCAAAGTCGAACTCGGCTATGCGCTCTTGCCGCTGGTCAACGCGCCTGACGGCTCGGAACGCCTGACCGAACAGATCAAAGCGCTGCGCCGCTCGCTCGCCGTCGAGATGGGCTTCGTCATGCCGCCGGTGCGCATCCTCGACAACGTGCAGCTCGACGCCAACAGCTACGCCATCAAGATCAAGGAGGTGGAGGCCGGCACCGGCAAGGTGTGGCATGGCCAGTACATGGTGATGGACCCGGCGGGCAAGCAGGTAACGCTCCCGGGCGTCCACACGACCGAGCCGACCTTCGGCCTGCCGGCGACCTGGATCGACGCGGCGCTCAAGGAAGAGGCTTCGGTCAAGGGCTACACCGTGGTCGACGCCGCCACCGTGCTCGCCACGCACCTGACCGAATTGATCAAGGCCAACATGTCGGAGCTGCTCTCCTACGGCGAAGTGCAGAAACTGCTCAAGGAGCTGCCGAAGGAGCAGAGCGAACTGATCAAGGACATCGTGCCGTCGCAGATCACGGTCTCCGGCATCCAGCGCGTGCTGCAAATTCTGCTCGCCGAGCGGGTGTCGATCCGCGATCTGGCCACCATTCTCGAAGGCATCGCCGACGGGCTTGCCGCCGACGCGCAACCCCGCGAACCTCGCCGAGCATGTGCGCGCGCGGCTTGCCCGTCAGCTCTGCGCCCAGCACACCAGCCCCGCCGGCTATCTGCCGATCATCGCGCTCACCGCCAAATGGGAGCAGGCCTTCGCCGAATCGATCGTCGGCCAGGGCGACGACAGGAGCCTCGCCATGCAGCCGTCGAAACTCACCGAATTCATCAACGCGGTGCGCGAGAAATTCGAGCAAGCCGCGCGCGACGGCGAGGCGCCGGTGCTGGTGACCTCGCCCGGCGATCCGCCCGTTCGTGCGCGGCATCGTCGAGCGCTTCCGCGCGCAAACCAGCGTGCTGGCGCAATCGGAAATCCACCCGCGCGCGCGGCTGAAGACGGTGGCGAGCATTTGACACTTGTCATGCCCGCCTCGCCGCGGACATGACGGCAGCCGCTACGGCGCGACCGATAACCCGGCGACGTGATGCTTCTCGATCAGCCGGGCGACCAATCCCGACTTCTTTGCTTCGGCGACGAACTCGCGCAGGAACGCGGCGCCGGCAGTGTTCTTTTTCTCCGTGCCGATCGCCTGCTGCACCGTCGTGAAATTGCCGGGGAGAATTTTGCGCGCCGGGAAGCTTTTTCACGTCGTCGAGCAATCGCGGCCGCAGCGCCGCATAGGCTTCGAGTTTCTCGGCGACGAACTGGTTGAACGGCCCGTCCGCCGAATCCGAGCGCAGCATCGTGGCGTGCTTGATGTTGGCGGTGAGCCAGAGATCGTAAGCGGCGCCGCGCCGCACCGTGATGCGCGCGCCGGCGCGGTCGACATCGGCGACGGTCTGATAGCGGCGAATTCGGCTGCACCAGATAGGTCGCCTCGATCTCGCAATAGGCCGGCGTGAAGGTGATTTTCTCCGCCCGCGCCGGCTCGGCGCCGATCAGCCCGATATCCCAGGTATTGGTGCCGGCCGCATCGGCAAGCTTGGAGGGCCGCTCGAACTGCACGTAGCTGCACGGGCACGCCCAGCCGCCGCGCGATTTCGGCGGCCATATCGGGCGCGACCCCCTGCGGATCGCCGGACGGCGGTCTTGCCGGTGACGAGCAGGAAGTTGCTCATATTGATGCCGGCGCGAAGCACGCCGGTCGGTGCAAGTTCGGCTACGATTTGACGGTCCATCTCACTCCTCCCAAAATCGCCGGCGCGCCGTTGCCTGCCCGGCTCGCCCCTCGCTTAGCGGAACCAAGCCGCCAATCAATCGTTATCACGGGCCATCACCGCTCGGTGAAGACGCGTTTTATTAGCGAAATTCCGAGTACCCAATTAGTGGTTGCGAGTGAACCGTTGGCCCGGCTGCCGCGACTAATAGGCAAAGCACCGGGAGGGTGTCATGAACCATTCCATGTACAGTGCCGACCGCGGCACCCATTTGAAGATCGTGGTCATTGGCCTTGCCTGCGCGACGCTGGTTGCGGCCGTCGGCATTTTCGCCCATGTCAGCTCGCTCGATCTCGGCACCGCGCCGCTGGTCAAGGCCGGCCAGCCGACCGAATTGAGCGGCACGCCTGCCGACCATCCGCTGATCGGCTACTCGTCCCAATCGCTAACTGCGACCGAAGCGCGCCGGGTGCTCTTCGCTCGCGCGTCAGGTCTTCGGCGTCGGCGCCGGCGCCGGCGCCACGGATTCAACGCAGCTTGCCGGTGAACAGGATCGGGCCCGTCGGCGCGCCGGTCTTCGAGCCGCCGGCCGGCTCGAAGGAGATCGCGTAGCTCGCCGCCCGCAGCGCTCGGTCGTCGAGATCCGGCCGGCAAGCGCGCGCTGCGTGTATTCGCCGGCGCCGACGACGCCGAGCGACAGCGGTTTGGCCGTAGACGAGGCGATCAGCCACAGTTCGTAGCTATGGCCGGCTTGTGCTTTCGCCGAAACCCGGCGCACGGTCAGCGACCGGCTCGCCGGATCGACGATCAGCAGAAAGGCCGGCGAGGACGGCTGCTGCTGCAGTACGGCGACCAGCCGGCTGCCCGGCGCGGCGGCCGACGGCGCCGGCGGCGATTGCGCAATCAATTGCGGGACGCGAATCAGGCCGGCCGGAATGAGGCCGGGCGCGACTTGCGTGACCACGATAAAGGCAGCGAGCACGGCCGCGAGCGCGCCGCAGCCGAGCGCCACGCTCCGCCAACGCCGCATGCGGTGCGCGAGATAGAACATGTCGGCGCCGCGCTCCGACCTCGGCGGCACCAGCGGCGACGGCGGCTTGCAGCGTAAATCCGCCAGCCGGCCTTTCCGGCGTCTCTTCGGCTTTTCTGCCTCCGCCTCGCCCTGCGGCGAAAGCAGGTCCGATTCCAGCGCGGAGAGGATCGGCGACGTCTCCAGTTTCGCGATTCGGCATCGGCGCCGGACTCGGCCGCGGGCTTCGCCTCGTCCTCGCGGCGGTCGCCGGCGGAGTCGGCGGCGTCGGCGCGATCGGCGGCGCCGAGCCGACTTCCTCGCCCGGCGCGGGCTGTGCCGACCCCCGCCTTGATCTTCTCCCAAACCTCCGCCGGCGGCTCGACCGCCTCGACCATGACATTGAGTTCGCCGAGCCGGCGCTCCCATTGGTGCACGAGTCTCGACAAATCCCGGGTCGATCCCGATCAGCGCCTCGGCATGGGCGCGCTCGTCGGAGGCAAGCGTCCCCAGCACGTATTCGGCGGCAAGCGCGTCGAGATCGTCGTCGTTCATCACACCCTCACGCAAACACGGCCGCAGCCATGGTCGGGCCGCTGGATCGGCAACGCGGTCCAATTGCAATGAAGTGCGGATTTGGCTTTTTCGCGGTCATGTTCAGCGCCCCATGCACTCGCGGATTTCGAGCAGAGAGCGGCGCAACCAGGTCTTGATCGTGTTCACCGGGATATCGAGCTTTTGCGCCAGTTGCTCGCGGCTCCAGCCGCTGTAATAGGCAAGCAGCACGATGCGCTGCTTTTCCGGGTCGAGCTTGCCGAGGCAGGTGAGCAGCCGCCGCAGTTCCTCGGTCATCTCGCGGCGCGCGAGCGGCGGCGGCGTATCGGCGGCGACCGCCATCGCCTCCGGCGTTTCCTCGACCGACACGTCGCCCTTTTGCGCACGATGTCGATCGCCCGGTTGCGCGCCATCGCCACCATCCAGGTGATGGGGCTCGCGATCGTCGGGTCGAACTTGCCGGCCATCTTCCAGACTTTGAGGTAGGTTTCCTGCATGACGTCGTCGGCGAGCTCCGGTTTGCCCAAGATACGAAGCAGCACGCCGTAGAGTTTCGCGCGGGTCGCGTCATAGAGCCGCTCGAACGCGGCCTGATCGCCCTTGGCGACGGCTGCGAGCAGCCAGACGAGTTCTGCCTGCGATAACATCGCGGTCCCTGGCCCCCGGGGACCTTTCCCCGACCCGATTATCGCCGCGGAAGTGGCCGCTCGTCGAGAGTGAAACGGGGTTAGTCGAGCCGACGAGACCGGTCGGTCCCGCTTGCGGCGCACAAGCGGGAAATCAGGGCGCCGGCTCCCCGCATTTCGCGGGAACGCCGCGATTATTCCAGGATAAGGCCTAGGCCGGCGCGCCGCCGCGGGCGCGCATCAGCGCGATACCGTCGAGTTCGGCCTGCTCGGCCGCATTTTCCGCCTCGCGCTCGCGCGCCTGGTCGCGCTCGTCGAGCAATTCGACCTTCTTGAGCTCGTCGAACGCCTCGCCGAGCGCAAGCTTGGCGTCCTCGAGCTGGATGCGCAGTTCGTCGGCCGAACGCTTGAGGTTTTCCCGCCGCGTGATCGCCGCCTTGGCATAGGTCGGATAGGCGAAATGCGCCGGGATCGTGAATGCCGGCGCGCTCCTGCTCGACCTTGATCTCGCGCTCGAGATCGGCCGCCATGCGGTCGAACTCGGCGATCATGGCCTCGATCTGGGCGACCTTGCGCCGCTTTTCGTCGACCTGAAATTTCTTCAGGCGAATGAGCGTGTCACGAGACTTCATCGACTACTACTCCCCGAAGCCGCGGGACCATGGCGCCGGTCGAGCCCCGCAGCCGACCCCCTTGCCGGCCTTCCCCAGCGCGGAGGCAAGACAAGGGGCGCGCGGCGCCTCAAGTGCCAATTGTGCCACGGATAACGTTAGCGTTCGGTTTCCGAAATCGGCCACGATTTCGGCCAATCGGCGGTATCCTTCTGCCAGACTGGTTGCTTCTTCCTTACCTTGGGCGAGAAAAGCTTCGAGCGGCTTGTGCAGGCGGATGGCTTCGTCGACCTCGGCGACTGGTGCCGGCGCGGTAAGCACCGAGCCGGATCAGTTCCTCCATATCGGCGTAGGTCGCCATGACCTGGCGGGCCCGCGTCAATCGCCGGCAGATAGGCCGGATCGGCCGCGCGCGGCATGGTGCGCGACACCGACTTGAGCACGTTGATGGCCGGATAGCGGCCGCGCTCGGCGATGGCGCGCTCCATCACGATGTGGCCGTCGAGAATGCCGCGCACCGCGTCGGCGATCGGCTCGTTATGATCGTCGCCGTCGACCAGCACCGTGAAGATGCCGGTGATGGTGCCCTGCTCGGTGCCGGGCCCGGCGCGTTCCAGACAGCCGCGGCAATTCGGTGAACACCGTCGGCGTATAGCCCTTGGCGGTCGGCGGCTCGCCCGCCGAAAGCCCGATCTCGCGCTGCGCCATGGCGAAGCGGGTGACCGAATCCATCAGCACCAGCACGTCCTTGCCCTCGTCGCGGAAATATTCGGCGATGGCGAGCGTGACATGCGCGGCCTGGCGGCGCATCAGAGCCGGCTCGTCGGAGGTGGAAACCACCACCACCGAGCGGGCAAGACCGGCCTCGCCGAGGTCGTCCTGCAAGAACTCCTGCACTTCGCGGCCGCGTTCGCCGACGAGGCCGATGACCGTGACGTCGGCGGTGACATTGCGCGCCAGCATCGCCAGCAGCACCGATTTGCCGACGCCCGATCCGGAAAAGATGCCGAGCCGCTGGCCGCGGCAGCAGGTCATAAAGGTATTGAGCGCCCGCACGCCGAGATCGAGCGGCGCGCCGACCCGGCGGCGGGCATGCGCGAGCGGCGGCGGGCTGCGGAACGGATAGGGCGAGGGACCTTGCAGCAGCGGCCCCTTGCCGTCGATCGGCTCGCCCAACGCATTGACCACGCGGCCGAGCCAGCCGGCCGAGGGCCGCACCGCGCCGGGCACCGAGGTCACGATCGCGCGGCAACCGCGCCGCACGCCTTCGAGCGGCGCAAACGGCATCAGCAGCGCATTATTGCCGGTGAAGCCGACGACCTCGCAGGGAATGTTCTTGGCCGCCGTCTCGATGATGACGCGGGCGCCGACCGACATGACATGCAGCGGCCCGGCCACTTCGACCATCAAGCCCGCGCACGCCGACCACGCGGCCGTAGATCTCGATGCCGTCAAGCTCGTTAATCTGTTCGGCAAGCGCTTTCATGGTTTCGCCCTTCTACGCGCCCTCGCCGCCGCCGCAGCCGCGCATAAATGGTTACCTCGGAGGCCGTCTTGTTAATCGCTTGTTTACCCGGGCCATTAATCATCGCGCTGTCGTCCTTGGGGCCAAGGAGCCTCGCCCGCCGGCGACGGAGGGCGAGTCGTTTGAATCAGTTAGCGCCGAAACTTAAACTCGAACATGAACGCCTGCGTGGCTAAAAAACCACTATCACGCAACCTCTTAAGGCGATTCTACGGAATTTGCCTAGAGATGTCTTGCGCGAAAGAATCAGGTTTTGTTAACCATAGCGCCGTTAGTGTTTCGAATCAGTTTCTTCGAGGGCGTTTCTTCGAGGGCGCATTCTTGGGGCCGCCGTTGCGGCGTGCCGACCTTGAGCCCGCGCGGCGAGGAAGGGGACTGGCATGCGCGTTTTGCTGATTGAAGACGATAGCGCCACCGCGCAATCGATCGAGCTGATGCTCAAGTCCGAGAGCTTCAACGTCTACACGACCGATCTCGGTGAAGAAGGCATCGATCTCGGAAAGATCTACGACTACGACATCATCCTGCTCGACCTGAACCTGCCGGATATGTCGGGCTTCGAAGTGTTGCGCTCGCTTGCGCGTTTCCAAGGTGAAGACGCCGATCCTGATCCTGTCCGGCCTCGCCGGCATCGAGGACAAGGTGCGGGGCCTGGGCTTCGGCGCCGACGACTATATGACCAAGCCCTTCCACAAGGACGAATTGGTGGCGCGCATCCACGCCATCGTGCGCCGCTCCAAGGGCCACGCCCAGTCGGTCATCAGCACCGGCGATCTCGTGCGTCAATCTCGACACCAAGACGGTCGAGGTCGCAGCCGCGCGCGTGCATCTGACCGGCAAGGAATATCAGATGCTGGAGCTGCTCTCGCTGCGCAAGGGCACGACGCTGACCAAGGAGATGTTCCTCAACCATCTCTATGGCGGCATGGACGAGCCGGAACTGAAGATCATCGACGTGTTCATCTGCAAGCTGCGCAAAAAGCTCGCCAACGCGTCAGCCGGCAAGAACTACATCGAAACCGTCTGGGGCCGCGGCTACGTGCTGCGCGAGCCGGCCGAGGAAGAGGCGAAGATCTCCGCTTAGAGCTTTTCAGTGAGGGCGCTGACCGAGAGCAAAACCCCGGCGGAACGCCGGGGTTTTTGTTTGCTTGCCTCGTCCCTCTCCGCTTTCAGCGGCAGAGAAAAATCAGCGCCCGCCGTTGACCGCGACGAGGCGCGGGGCGGGCTTGCCGGCTCTGGACGGACCGGCCGGGGCGGCGCGTACGTTCGGCGCGTAGAGGCCGTGCTTGTCGCCGACGACCTTGAAGCTGTCGGTCAGCCCGACCACGGTCTCCGCCGCGCCGAGCACCAGATAGCCGTCGTCGGCGGTCACGCGCGCCAGCCGTTCGAGCACGTCGATCTTGGTCGCCTGATCGAAATAGATCAGCACGTTGCGGCAGAAGATCAGATCGAAAATTCCCAAGTTGCGAGAAATCCGACAGCAGATTGAGCTGCCGGTATTTGACCATGGCGCGGATTTCCGGCGCGATCTGCCACAGTTCGCCCACTTGCGTGAAATGCTTGATCAGAAGCTGGATCGGCAGTCCGCGCTGCACTTCGAACTGGCTGTAAAGGCCCTGCCGCGCCTTTTCCAATACCTCGCCGGAAAGGTCGCTGGCCAGTATCTCGATGCGCCAGCCGGCAATCTCGCGCTCCATCTGCTCTGAGCGTCATGGCCAGCGAATACGGCTCCTGGCCGGTGGAAGCGGCGGCGCACCAGATGCGAATGGTGCGCGTACTGCGGCGCGCGGCGAGCAGCGCCGGCATGACGATGGATGCGGAAATGCTCGAACGGGATCTTGTCGCGAAAGAAGAACGATTCGTTGGTCGCCATCGCCTCGACGACCGCCTTCATGCAGCGGCTCGTCGCCGCGCTTGAGCGCGTCGACGAGCGCGGCCAGATTGCCGAGGCCGGCCTTGCGCGCGACCGGCAAGCAGCCGGCTCTCGACCAGATATTGCTTGTCGGCGGACAGCACCAAGCCCGAGCGCTGCTTGAGGCACTTGCGCAAGAAATCGTAATCGAGCGGCGTCACGATCGGTCCCCCGGCAATCAGACGAAGAATTTTTGCGGCAATCTGATCGAGCGGCAGCACGGCCGAGCACAGAGCCCGGCCTGCGCGACCGAGCGCGGCATGCCCCACACGACGCTGGTCGCTTCATCCTGTGCGATGACGCTGCCGCCGGCGGCGACGATATCGGCGGCGCCGCGCGTACCGTCGGAGCCCATGCCGGTCAGCACGATCGCCAGCACGCCCGCGCCCCACACCGAGGCCGCCGAAGAAAACAACGGATCGACCGACGGCCGGCAGAAATTGATCGGCGGATCGTCGCCGAGCGCGATCTTGACGATCTCGCCATCGCGCACGACGCGCATGTGGCGGCCGCCGGGCGCCAGATAAATGCCACCGGCAAGAACCGGTCTCGCCATGCTCGGCTTCGTGCGCGCCGCGGCCGCTGACGCGCCGCAAATGCTCGGCCAGCACCGTCGTGAAAGTCGGCGGCATGTGCTGCGTGATCAGCACCGGCGCGCGATCGATCGCCGCGGTGAGCTTTTCCAACAACGCGGTGAGCGCCTGCGGACCGCCGGTCGAGGAGCCGACCACGAGCGCGCGCGGCGCGGTGACGGCGAACGGCCGCAAGGAAATTTCGCGGCTTCTCGGCGCGGCGCGGCTTGGGCTCAGGCGCACGGTTGCGGCCGCCGGCTGCGTCGCGGCCGCGGCGTCGCTTCGGGCGCCAAGGGCGGCGGCGCCGAGCTCGCGCGCGGCAGGCGCCTTGCGGGCAAGGCCGCGGATCTTGTCGATCAGTTCGCGGCGGAACGCCGCCGAGGTCATCGCCTCGTAGGTGGTTTCCGGCTTGGGAATGTAGTCGGTCGCCCCGAGCGCCAGCGCCCGCAAGCTCAGTTCGGCGCTGCGCCGCGTCAGCGTCGAGACCATGATCACGACGAGATCGCGTCTTCTTGCCGAGAAGCAGCGGCAGCGCCGCGATGCCGTCAAGCTCCGGCATGTCGACGTCGAGCAGCACGACATCGGGATCGGCCGTCTTCGATCCGGTCAAGCGCCTCGCGTCCGCTGCGCAGCGCCGCCGCGATCTGTCATGTCCGGCTCGGCCTCGACCCAGCGCGTCATCATGCTGCGCGCGACGACGGCGTCGTCGACGACCATCACCCGGATCTGGCCGCTCGGCGGCGGGCGCGAAGCGCGCGGCTGCAAGGGCGGAACTCATGATACGCGAACTTCTCGCACGCAAACTTCCGCAGTTGACAGTTCCACCGGCACGCTCGCCGCCGCCGGCTCTAGATCAGCCCGACTTCCGGCAAACTTGGCCTCGACGATGTCCTTGTCGAACGGCTTCATGATGTATTCGTTGGCGCCGGCATGCAGCGCGCGCGCAATATGGGCGACGTCGTTCTCGGTGGTGCAGAACACCACTTTCGGCCGGTCGCCGCCGGGCAGCCGCCGCAGCGCGCGCAGGAAGTCGTAGCCGTCCATTTTCGGCATGTTCCAGTCGAGCAGGATGGCGTCCGGCAAATTCTTCCGGCACGATTCGATCGCCTCCTCGCCGTTCTCGGCTTCCACGATCTGGAAGTCGAGCCCTTCGAGAATGCGCCGCGCCACCTTGCGGATGACGCTGGAGTCATCAACGACCAAACAGGTCTTCATCGCGTCCTCACTCTACGCTGCGCGGGCGAGCCCGCTTCGATTGCATTGTCCTTGCATCACCTTCACCACCCGTCCTCCGCCGTCACGCCGCCGCCGCTTCGGCGACGAGGTCGAGCACGCGGTCGACGTCGAGCACGACCAGCAGCTGACCGTCGAGCCGGTACACGCCGGCGGAGACGCGCGCGAGCTTGCGGTCGAGATTGACCGGATTGGCCTCGCGCTCGCCGTCGGGCAGCTTGAGCACCTCGCCGAGCGCATCGACCAGAAGCCCGAACGATTCGGCCCCCGAATTCGATGCCGATCGCCATCGGCGCCTCGCCCTTCGTCGCGCGCAGCAGGTCGAGGCGGCTGCGCATGTCGATTGCGGTGACGATGCGGCCGCGCAGATTGAGCACGCCCGCGATCTGCGCGCCGGCGAGCGGCACGCGCGTGATCCGCGCCGGCCGGAACACCTCCTGCACGCGCTCGATCGGCAGACCGAAAATCTGGCCGGCCGGTCGTGAAGGTGACGTACTCGGTGAACTCCGGATTGTCGTTCATCGCTGTCACGCCGCCCGTTCGAAGTCGGCGCCCTGCTCCTTGATCGCCGCGATCAGTCCGGTGCGGTCGAACTTGGCGACAAAATCGTGGAAGCCGGCCGCGCGGCCGCGCTCGATCGCGTCGGCCGAGACCATGGCGGTGATGGCGATAACCGGAAGCTCGGCGGTGTTCGGCATGGCACGCAGCGCTCTCGGCGAGCGCGAAGCCGTCCATGTCCGGCATCTCGATGTCGGTGATGACGAGATCGAAGCGCTTGCCGGACGTTGAGCGCCGCGAGCGCCTCCGCCGCCGATCCGACCGCGACGACCTGGCAGCCGGCGGCCTTGATCAGCGGCGCCAGCATGTCGCGGAAGAAGGCCGAATCGTCGACCAGCAGCACGGTCGCGCGCAGCCGATCGGCCGAAGCATCGCGGCGGCGGAACCAATCGGCAAAGGCCTGCGGCAGGAAATGGCCGACGTCGACGATCTCGGTGGCGTTGCCCTTGATCACCGCGTAGCCGAGCACGCCGGGGCGTTCGCTCGCCACTTCGATGTTGAGCCGATCCTCGACGATATCGACGATCTCATCGACCACGAGGCCCATGGAGCGGCCGCGATCGGAGAACACCAGGATCGGCTGCGCGCCATCCCGCTTGAGGTCGGATTGCGTGTCGATGCGCAGAAGCGGCATGAGCTGATCGCGGTACTGCACCAGGTGTCGGCCGTCGGAAATCTCGATCTTGCGGCAATCGATTTCCTCGAGCCGGGTGACCAGCGACAGCGGCACCGCCTTGGGCTGATGCGAACCGGCGCGGAACACCAGGAGCGAGACCATATCGTCGCGCGGACGCCTCCTCGCGCTCGTCGCAGCTCCGGCCTCTCGTCGCGCGTCGCCTGTGCGGCGCGGCCGAGCATTTGCGCAACTCCGTTCGGATCGACGATCATGATCACCGAGCCGTCGCCGAGGATCGTGGTGCCGGAGAACGCCGCGATGTGGCGGAGCTTCGACGACATCGGCTTGATGACGATTTCCTCGGTGTGGAACACGCCGTCGACGACGATGCCGAAAATCTGGCTGCCGACCTGGGTCGACGACGACGAAGCCGTTTTCACGCATCGCTTTCGCCGAGCTGCAGCGCGTCCTTGAGATGGATGAGCGGCAACAGCTTGTTGCGCAGCCGCAGGACCGGCGTGTCCTTGATCCGTTCGATGCGGTGCTCGCCGCCGCGGCTCGCGCGCACCAGTTCGAGCACGGAGAGTTGCGGGACGGCGAAGCGTTCGCCGCCCGCCTCGACGATCAGCGCGGAGACGATCGCCAGCGTGAGCGGAATCTTGATGGTGAATTTGGTGCCGGCGCCGGCAACGGATTGCAGATCGACCGTGCCGCCGATCTGCTCGATGTTGCTGCGCACCACGTCCATGCCGACGCCGCGGCCGGAAATGCTGGTCACCTGCGCGGCGGTGGAGAAGCCCGGCAGCGAAGATGAAATTGCAGATTTCGGCATCCGACTTGGCGGCGATCTCGGCCTCGCCGGCGAGCCCGTTCTCGATCGCCTTGGCGCGAATGCGCGCGACGTCGAGCCCGCGGCCATCGTCGGCGATCTCGATGATGATGTGGCCGCCCTGATGGCAGGCGGCAAGCCGGATCGTCCCCTTCGCCGGCTTGCCGGCGGCAACGCGTTCGGCCGGCGTTTTCGATGCCGTGATCGGCGCAATTGCGCACGAGATGCGTGAGCGGATCCTTGACCAGTTCGAGCACCTGGCGGTCGAGCTCGGTCTCGGCGCCGTGCATTTTCAGCTCGATGTCCTTGCCGAGTTCGGCGCACAGATCGCGCACGACGCGCGGCAGCTTCTGCCAGGCATTGCCGATCGGCTGCATGCGCGTCTTCATGACGCCTTCCTGCAGTTCGGCGGTCACGTTGGACAGCCGCTGCAGCGGCACCTTGAAGTCGGAATCCTCGTGCCGGCGCACGATTTCGAGAAGCTGGTTGCGGGTGAGCACCAGCTCGGAGACCGTGGTCATCAGATAATCGAGCGTGTCGACATTGACGCGGATCGAATGATTGGCGACGCGCTCGCCGCGTTCGTCGTCGAGGCGCTCGGGCGGCTGCAATGCGGCTTGCTCGGGCGGCCTCGCGCGGACTCGCGGCGTTTCGACCTCTCGCGGCGAGCGGCCGGCTGCACCGGCTGCTTCGGACTGCTGCGCCATGCGGACCGAGATGCATCGATCAGGTCGCCGTCGCCGCCCTCCGGCTCCCGCTGCTGGCTTCGATCTCGTCGAGGATGAGCTTGATGCGGTCGATGGTGGAGAGAATGAGCGTCACCGCCTCGGCGGTGACCGGCATGCCGTCGCGGAACTTGCCCATCAGCGTTTCGGCCGCATGCGCCAGCGCTTCGAGGCGCGGCAGGCCGAGAAAGCCGCAAGTGCCTTTGATGGTGTGGACGAGGCGAAAGATGTTGCCGAGGATGTTGGCGTTGTTCGGCTCGCGCTCGAAGCGCACCAGTTCGGCGTCGACCCGTTCGAGACTCTCGCGGGTCTCGGTCAAAAACTCGCGCAACAGGTCGTCCATACTCAGGCGCCCTTGTCGCCACCCGCGGCTTCTCGCGGATGGCGCACGCATCTGCCTACTCGTGCGCAAAGCGCGCGCGACGCGCGCCTTGGTCGCCAGGCACGCTGCGCCTGATCGGACCCGCTCAGTCTGTTGCCAAAGAGTTTAATTTCGGTTGCGGCAGGCAGCTGCCGGCCGAGTCGGTTAACGCGCCGTCACCACAACGGTTTCGCCTTCGGCCGCGGCCGTCACCGCAAGCCCGCAATCGCGCGCCAGGACCCCCGTATAGAAAGGCTGAATGCCGTGGGCATCGACGGTGTGCGCCGGATTTCCCGCCAGCAAGTCCACGGTGGCCGGCGTCACCCGGGCGTTAAGCCCGGCCGCTGTGACGCGGAAACCGGGCGCGCCTTGGAGCGCATCGACCGTCAGCGTGCCGCCGCGCGGGATGGTGCCGGCGGCGACGATCAACATGTTCAATAAAAGCTTTACCTGGTTCTTCGGCTTTAATTCGCGCGGCAGATTCCAGGCGATCTTGATCTTGTCGTCTTCGAGGAGCCCGCGCGCGACATTTTCGGCGTCGCCGGTCTCGATCTGCGCGCCGGCCGAGCCGGCGGCGCCGAAGGCCAGCCGGCAGAATTGCAGCCGCGCCGAGGCCTTGCCGCGCGCTCTTCTTGATCAGCTCGAGCGCGAATGTGCGCGTTTCCTCGTCCTTGTCCTCATCCAAGACTTCGATGCCGTTGACGATGGCGCCGACCGGGCTGATCAGGTCGTGGCAGACGCGCGAGCACAGAAGCGCCGCGAGATCGAGGGCGGCGAGCGCGATGGGGCCGGAGTCGGTCGGACCGGACATGAGAGGCTCCGCGCAGACGGAATGCGGCTCGTGGGTGTCACAGCCACGCGCGATTCGGCAACCGTGCCGTCGCTGTCCCGGCCGTGGTAAACCGCATGCCCTTGCCCGACCGGCGGCTGCCGGCGGCCGAGCATAGCAAGGAGCGGCGCGTGCCGATGATGGATGCCGCAGCGTGCGCCGGAGCTTTTGCCGGCGCTGACCGCCATCAGCCGTGCACGCCGCGCGCGCGATCCGCGACGCCGACCGGCAAAGACGGCGTCCAGCGCAAAGCCGACGGCTCGCCGGTCACCGCGGCCGATATTGCGGCGGAAGCCGCCATCCGCGACGGCCTGTCGCGGTTCTTGCCCCCGCACTGCCGATCGTTTCCGAGGAACAAGCCGAGCACCCGCGGCCGCGTCGGCGGCAGCAGCTATTTTCTCGTCGACCCGCTCGACGGCACGCGCGAATTCATCGCCGGCCGCGATGAATACACGGTCAACATCGCGCTGATGACGAAGGGCGCGCCGGTCCTCGGCGTCATCGCGGCACCCGCGCTCGGGCTGATCTGGCGCGGCATCGTCGGACGCGGCGCCGAGCGCTTGGCATTCGCCGCCGACGGCGAGATTTTGCTCGCCAAGTCCGATCCGCACGCGGCCGCTGCCGCAGCGTGAACCGATCGTGCTGGTCAGCCGCTCGCATCTCGATGCGCGCACGCAAGCCTATCTCGGCAGTCTGGCGGCAGCCGCGGACGATTGCCTGCGGTTCGGCGGTAAAATTCTGCCGCATCGCCGAAGGTTCGGCCGATCTCTATCCGCGGCTTGCGCCAACCCACGACTGGGACGTGGCGGCCGGTCACGCGATTGTCGAGGCGGCGGGCGGACACGTGCGCAGCGCCCGACGGCGAACCGCTTCGCTACGGCACCCCAGATCTGCTGATCCCCGGCTTTATCGCCTCAGGCGATGCGAACCGATCTGTAATCACGGGTCGAGGGTGCGCATCACTCCGGCCATTTGCGCTTCGATAGGGCGATAAAGCGGGCGGAATCGGCTAAGAATCTTTCGCGTTGGGCGCCGTTGTAGAACAGGAAAAGCCGCTCGCCGACGATGGTCCACAGATCCGGATTGCCGGCCACCGCGACGCCGCGCGCGACGCCGACCGGATCGTAGCCGCCGTATTGCGGCATGTAGACGTCGGGACGACCGGCGAAGGCGGCGCGATTGCCGACGTTGCAGAAGCGCCAGACAACGCCGCCGTAGCGCAGTTCGAGATCGGGCGCTGCCGGCCATCGGCTTGCCATCGGTGAAGAAGGCGACCGGATCGTAACCGCCGATCGCCAGGCCTGAATGCCAATCGACCACGATCCGTTGCGTCAGGCCGGCGCGCGCAGCCGGCGCGAAGGCGACCAGTACCGCCGCGAACACAGGCCGCCACCACGACGCGAGCGCCGCTTGGCTTTCGTTTTTGCCGTGCTGAGGTCATAGTTTTGATCAAAGCTGAAAGTGATTCGGACTGGCTTTGCCAAGACTTAGCAAAGACTTAGCCATTCAGACTTAGCTTGACTTAGCCGTTCAAGACTTGGCCGTCGCAGACTTAAAACGGCGTGCGTGAGCAAGGCGTTAAGACCGGAGATGTCGATGAACTTTCCCGTCAGGCTCGCCGCCGCCACCTTGCTGTTTGCCGGCTCGATAGCTGCGTCGGCCATCGCCCAGCCGGCGCCGCCGCCGGGCCGCTGTCCCCCCCGGCCGCGCCCCGCCGCAGCAACCGCCCTACGCCGCAACCCGTGCCGGACCGCGGGACGACCAATTCTCGGCGGACGAATTGATCGACGCCGGGCATCGTTTCTTCGGCGGCGTGTCGCGCGGCCTCGCCATGATCGTGCAAAAGGCCGGCAGCCAATGGGGCCAGCCGAACGGCTACATTCTGGGCGAGGAAGCCGGCGGCGCTTTCGTCGGCGGCCTGCGCTACGGCGACGGCACGCTCTACACCAAGAATGCCGGCGATCGGCGCGTGTTCTGGGAAGGACCGACAATCGGTTTCGACGCCGGCGCCGACGGCGCGCGCACCATGATGCTGGTCTACAACCTGCCGCGAACCGAAGCGATTTTCGACCGCTTCGGCGGCATCGACGGCTCTGCCTATTTTGTCGGCGGCCTCGGCATGACCGCGCTCACCGCCAACGACATCGTGCTGGTGCCGATCCGCACCGGCGTGGGGCTGCGGCTTGGCGCCAATCTCGGCTACCTGAAATTCACCTCGCGTCCGACCTGGAACCCGTTCTGATGCGCCAGGCGCCGGCTCGCCGCGCGCCGTTCGCAGGTTTTCATTAACCTCATGGCGCGTCGGCGCAATGCCGGTTTAGGTTAACGGTGGTGGATGTGGTAGAGTTGCCGCCCGCGTGGCAGTGTGATGCCTATCTCTCCTACTCCTGTCTGCGCCGTGAGCAGCCGAGTAAGCGAGGGAGCGTTGGAGGTGTAGCGTCATGGTCGAACCGATCATGTATTTCGGCATCGGCTTTCTGGTTGCGGCGTTGTTCGCGCTCCTGTTCATTCCGCTCGTGCATAACCGCGCCGTCCGCCTGACCATGCGGCGGCTCGAAGCGGCCACCCCACTGACGATCGCGGAAATCCGCGCCGACAAGGATCAGCTGCGCGCCGAATTTGCGATGTCGACCCGACGCCTTGAATTGAGCGTCGAGCAGATGAAGACCAAGGCCACGACGCAGCTCGCCGAGCTTGGCAAGAAGACCGACGCCATCAATCAGCTGAAAAAAGAACTCGGCGAAAAGACCGCGGCGATTTTCGCGCTCGAAGCGCGCGACAAGGACGCTGCTCGAGCAGCTGCGCGCCACCGAAGAGGAGTTCGAACTGAAAAGCACTGCGCTGCGCGAGACCGAGCGTGCTCTCGCCGACAAGGAGGCGGAGCTGTCCAAGCTCGTCGCCGAACTCGGCGAGCAGGCGATCAGCGCCGACAGCTCAGCGCGTCGAACTCGCGGCGCTGCGCACGCAGGTCGAAGCCATGAAGGTCAGCGTCGCCGATTACGAACACAAGGTGAAGGAAACCGAGGAACAACTCGGCCGCGCGCGCGGCGAATTCGACCGCGGCAAAGAAAGACCTGACCGACGCGCGCGGCAAGCTCGAAGGGTTTGGCGTACGCACCACCGAACTCGAGCGGCAGCTTCTCGCCCAGACCACCGAGGCCGAACTTCTCAGCCGGCGTGTCCAGGAACTGGAAGCGCGCCTCGGCGATCAGGGCCGGCTCCTCGCCGAGCGGGACTACGAGATCGAGCGGCTGAGCGGCGAGGCCGAAGCCGCGCACAAAATCGAAAGCGATCTGCGCAGCGAAATGGCAAGCGCGGCCAAGCGCAGCAGCGGGGCTATCGAAAAGTTGAAATCTGGGATAGCCCAGATCGAAGCCCAACTCGCCGCCGCGATCGGCGAGCGCGATCAGTTGCAGGCCGAAGTCGCGAAGATGGGCCGCGAAGCCGAGACCGGCTGGGCGGCAGAGCGGGTCGAGAACGCGCTTTTGCGCGAGCGCATCAACGACGTCGCCGCCGAGGTCGCTCGTCTCACCGCGGCGCTGGAAGGACCGGAATCGCCGATCGACGCCCTGCTTGCCGGGGCGAGCACACGATTTGAACCACGCACCGGCACCAGCGAAGGGCGGCGCCGCCATTACCCGCAAGGCTGCGCGCGGCGAAACCGCACCGGCCAGAATCGAGCCCGTGGCCGAGCAAAAGAGCACGCTCGCCGACCGCATCCGCGCACTGCAGTCGAGCGCCTCGCGCGTTGCCTGATCGAAGTGAAGCGTGGCGCGTGGCGCCACTCGCTTGACACCCCACCGACCCGCTCCTTAAATCCGTTCCCATCGGCACGGGCGCTTAGCTCAGCGGGAGAGCGTTCCCTTCACACGGGAGAGGTCGTAGGTTCAATCCCTACAGCGCCCACCATTTATTTAAATCAATGCCTTAAGCCTTATCGTACCGAGCGCGCCTCCGAGGTGGGTCAACAGCGCTGTTTTGAGCGCGCTCCAGCCACGTCTGCTGTTACTCCGATCGCTATCGGGGCGCTCCACGTCGCCAGCGTGCGCGTAATTATCAGTGCCGCCACCACGAGAACGGCGGCAAAACCGGCTGGCGCTTTCACGAAGGGCAAGATCAAGATCAACAGGCAAGCTAGACCCATGCCCGTCATTTCATGCGCCAGGAACCCGCGAGTGCTGCCTAGCCGGAACAGAAAGGCAAGTGGCACCGCCAGTATCACCAGGTCGTAGGCGAAGAGATGCGGCGTTGCCAGCAAGGTCCCGACGCCAAGCGCGGCCGCCTTGATTTCGAAGGTGGCGCGGCTGCGCCAAAGTACGGCGATGGCACTCGCGACGATAATCGCCACGGCGATCTGCACGGTCCAAGCCAGCGCTTCACTGCCGCCGAGCGCGAGCGTGACGCCGAACGCGGTCTGCAACTTACCCCAGTCGGCGCTGCCGCTAGAATAAAGGGCGTGCCCGACGCTGGGAAAAAACGCCTGCCAGCTGTTGCTGCCAAAAACCACCCACGATGCCGCGGCGATCAGCACCGCTACGACGCCGGCGGTGATAAAAACCCGCCAGTGACGGCCTGCCAGGAGCGCGATTGGAAATAATAGTCCGAGATGCGGCTTAAAGCTGAGTAATCCGAGCAGCACGCCGGCGCTGATGGGGCTGCTCTCCATCAACGTGAGCGCGCCCCCGATGAGTGCGGCCGAAGGAATCCGTTCTGACCGACTACAGAGTTCGCAACCACTGCCGGGAATGCCGCGGCGAGGACATAGCCGACGCGATCGCCGATAATGGCGCGAATCGCGGCGAGGTAAGCCACGAAGGTGCCGGAGACCCAGAAGACGAATGCGACCGCGTAGGGCAATAGAGACAAGGAGGCGGCGACGAACAAAAATGTGGGCGGATAGAGCCACCCCAAATAACCGTCGAACGAATGCCCGAGCACACTCTCGTCGACCAGTTTTAAAGTCGACCAATCATAAGCAGCTGCGGCATGGCCCGCGCGCGTCACTTGGCCCGCAGACCATATGGTGACGAAGTCGTAGACGCTTCCGGTGCCGTGTGGCGCGGCCAGCCCCTGTAACCAGGCGTTGCCGAGAAGCACTGCGTTCGCGACAATCAGCGCAAAGCAAGTGAGTTCCACCGGACGCGCCAGCCTGGCGCCAGCGCCGGGCGCGGGGGACATCTCATAGGAGGCCATCGCCGTCGAGCCTCGTTCCGCTGCCGGCGAAGCTAGGCTCAATTTGTTTAAGACAATCCAAAGCTGATTGATCAATCCTTCTGCAATGTTTGCACTGGAATGTTTGCACTGGGTGATCGTCGACAAGTCTAGGTCGCGTTGACAAAGTGCCGTAGCCAGAGGCGGACGGCGACGAGATGTATGAAGCCGAGGAATGTGTCGGCGAGCTTGTCGTAGCGAGTGGCAACACGCCGAGCATTCTTGAGACGGTTGAAGCATCGTTCGATACGATTGCGCAGGGCATAGATGGCGCCATCGATCGCGATCTGCACGCGCCGATTTTTCTTGGTGGGAATCATCGGCACGCCGCCACGCCTTTCCACATCTGCACGAATGGCGTCACTGTCGTAGCCGCGGTCCGCGAGCAACACCTTGGGATCGGGCGTGTCGTCATTCATCAGCGCGTCATAGGCTTTGCTGTCATGCGCTTCACCCGCCGTGAGCATGCTGCCAATCGGCAGACCTTCCGCATTCGTGCGGAGATGGATTTTGGTCGAGAACCCACCGCGCGAACGGCCAAGAGCGTTTCTCTGAATCCCCCCTTCCGCCGGCTGCGTGATGGTGCGCCCGGATGATGGTGGAGTCGATCATTTGAAGCGTATCGGGCACGGCCTCGGTTCTCGCCAAGGCTTCCAGTACAATGTCCCACAGCCCCGCACGCGTCCATCGCAGGAATTGGCGATACACCGAACTCCATTTGCCCAGTTCCTCCGGCAGATCGCGCCAAGGCGCGCCAGTTCGCGCGATCCAGAAAATACCATCCAAGACGCGCCGATGATCGGCGGGAGGTCGCCCCCGCTTGGGGCCTGTCTCGATCACAAACTGCTCGAACAATGCCCATTCCGCATCCGTCAGCCGGCCTCGAATCAATTCTGCCTCCCTCCAAGAGACAGCTTTGAATCAAGCCGCAATTCCCCCGTCAATCACTTTGTCAACAACACCTAGATCACGGGTGTTTTCGCTCCGGGCGGCCTTCATCCTCACGCGGCCGCTCGGCGCCACCGTCGCCGATTTCCTCGATCAGCCGGTCAGCGACGGCGGCATGGCACCAAGCCGCCCCATCGCCTCGGCGGGCATCGGAGCATTCATCATTATCTGCCCGCTTATCCTGCCGCAGGGGCCGGCCAGCATCCGGTGCACGCCAAAACGGCGTCCTGAGCGTGCGCCGCCGAACGGAAGGCCGCTCTGTTCAAGCGTGGCGGCCGCGCCATTCGTGAAAATGCCACCAGACCACCACCCCGATCCCGACAACCACTCCGGCGAGGAGCACGAAAATCAACGCCGAATTTTCGACCCAGGCGATCGCCGGAATACCGAGCGCCATGATGAGGCCGAGCAGACATACTTGCCAGGACATGACCTGAACGCCGGCCGTGAAAGTGCCAAGCGCCAGCAACGTGAAAATGGTCAACCCGGTCGCACCCGCGCTGAATATCCTCTGCACGCTCGACAACATGACTAGGTTCATAACCACGAGAAATGCCAGCCAGTGCAAGATCTGCTTCGCTATCAACCATAATCGCGGGCGCGTATCGGCGGCGGCGTGCCACCCTGAACCGATACAGGTCAACGCGATCAACGGCGCAAGGATTTCCCAATAACCGGTGATCGGCTTCTTAGAGAAGCTTATGTAGGCGACCCCGAGCAATGTCAGAATCAACACGATACTGAAAGGCAGCTCCCTGATCCAAAAACTCAGGTGGCGCGCCCGCGAGTGAATCTGCGGAGCGCTCGGACTGGGCGTTGGACTTGGGACCGGGCTTGAATCTCCGCTGCTCATTGCGACTGCTCCAAACCGTTGACGAGCATTTTCGTCGCTTCAGAGTAGTTCACATGCGGGAGCAACGCCATGTGAAATGCCGCTTGGGTGTCTAGCGTCGGATCCGCCGAACGCTCGCGACCTCGCTGCCGGCGGCCCGGATGCGCGCGACAGCCCCGACGACCGGCTCGATCACGACCGCCATGTGAAATGCGTTGGCGTGAATGAGGCTCGTCCGGTCAAGGGCGATGGCGACGTGGCCCTTCCAGAACACGAGATCGCCGCGCTTGAGATTGGAACGATCAGCGGCTTTTGCGACCGGCGCGCCGAGCGCCTCTTCCTGCATGTCGCTGTCGCGCGGACAGGCCATGCCGCAGGCGGCAAGCGCGACCTGCACCAGTCCGGAACAATCGAGACCGAGCGCAGTCTTGCCGCCCCACAGATAAGGCACGCCGAGGAAGCGCTCCGCCACCGCGACGAAATCCGATTCAAATTCGCCGATCGGCTTCAGATGCACCGCCGGCACGTAACCGCCCGATTGCGTCACCGCCATGCGGTCCGCCATGCGCGCGACGGCGAGCGTGGCGCCGAGCGGCAGCGCTTCGATCGGCGGCAGCTTGATCGAAGGGCCGGGGAACATGAGCGTCCGCAACGCCGCAACCTTGTGCGTCGGCGGCGCGCCGGGCGGCGCCAGCGCGCTCGCCGGCAGCCAGCCGACATAATTGTCCGCCTCGAGCTGACCCCAGGCCCAGCCTTCCGCATTCGTCTCATAGATCGTCACGCGCTCGCCCTTGAGCGCTTCGGTCGCGAGCGGCGCGTCGGGCCGCGGCTCGAGGCGCAGCGGCGCCTGCGGCTCGACGACTTCGCATACGCGGCCCTCGACAAAGCGCGCGGCCTGCACCTTGCCTTGCAGATGCATTCGCCGCGAGATCGGCGCGAGCCGGCGTGACGCGGGGATCGAAGGGGCGCATCGCTTTGGCGGATCAGCCGTAGCGGGCGGCGAGCAGCGCATAGAGCGCGCGCGCCGCCTGGCACTCGCCGCCCTCCGGCCGCCCCGGCTTGGCGGACGCGCGTCCAGGCGAACAGATCGACGTGCAGCCACGATTTGACGCGTGACGAAGCGGCGCATGAACAAAGCCGCAGTGATGGCGCCGCCCTGGCTGCCGCCGACATTGTTGATGTCGGCGACTTTCGATTCCAGCATCGCCTCGTAGGGCCGCCACAACGGCAACCGCCACAGCGGATCGTTCTCGGCGGCGGCGCATTGCATCAGCTCGCCGGCGAGCGCGTCGTCGTCGGTGAAAAACGGCGGCACGTCGGGGCCGAGCGCCACGCGGGCGGCGCCGGTCAGCGTGGCGAAGTCGGCGATCAGCTCGGGCTTGTCCTCGTCGGCGAGCGCCAGCGCATCGGCGAGAATGAGCCGGCCCTCGGCGTCGGTATTGCCGATCTCGACCGTAATGCCCTTGCGCGAGGTGTAGATGTCGCGCGGGCGGAAGCTCGACCCCGGCGATGGAATTCTCCACCGCCGGAATGAGCACGCGCAGCCGCACTTTCAGCCCGCGCGCCATGATCATGTGCGCGAGCGCCAGCGCGGTCGCCGCGCCGCCCATGTCCTTCTTCATGTTGAGCATGCGACGATTCGGGCTTGATGTCGAGGCCGCCGGTGTCGAAGCAGACGCCCTTGCCGACGAGCGTCACGCGCGGATGGCCGGCCTCGCCCCATGCCATGTCGATCAGCCGCGGCGCGCCGGCCGCCGCGCGGCCGACGGCGTGGATCAGCGGAAAATTCTGCGTCAACAGATCGTCGCCGACGATGGCGCTGATCGTCGGCGTCGTGGCGCGCGGCGAGCTTGCGCGCGGCCTCTTCGAGCTGCGCCGGCCCCAGGTCGTTCGCCGGCGTGTTGATGAGATCGCGCGCCAGCGTCACGCCTTCGACGATGCGCTGCAGCTCGTCGCGGTCGAGGCTTTGCGGCAGATCGAGATTGATCTTGCGCGCTTCGGCCTTGCGGTAACGCGTGAAGCGGTAGAGGCCGAGCGCGAACGCGAGCGCCGCAAGCCGCGCATCGTGCGGCTCGTTGGCGAAGCGATAGACGCCGTCGGGCAAAAGCTGCGCCAGGCGGCCGGGAAGGAACGGATCCTTGGCTTCGCCGGCGCCTTCAAGCCCGAACAGCACGCCGCCGAGGCCGCTTTTTCCCGGCAGCAGCAGATGCCGGCCGGCCTTCGGCTCGAAACCGGCGGCGTCGGCGAAGGCGCAAGCCTCGGCGCCGAGCAGCTTGCGCACGTCCGGGTAGTTTGCGCGGTGACGAACCAGATCGGCATCGCGTCCGCCGTCCCGCGCGCAACGAAGATCAAGATCCATGACGAGTTCATTGAGCTGCCCGCAACGGCCTCGCCATCTACCACGAGCTCACGCGCAGTCCAGGTCAGCCTCACATCCACGGCATGAGCGAGGCGTGGATCACGTCCGGCACGCCCTCGCCGCCCACCGACTTGATCGCGAGGTCGACGTCCTTGAGCCCGAAGCGGTGAGTGGTGACAGCTCCAGCGGAAAGCGCTTTGAGGCAAGCTGCGCCAGCGCCAGTTCGCAGGCCTTGTAGCTGTGGCCGCGCGCGCTCTTCATGGTGATGAACTTCACCGTGAATTTTTCCAGCGGGAAATTGGGAAAGGCCGCCATCTCGCCCTGCGCCACGATCACGCCGCCCTTGCGCTTGAGCGCCTCGATGCCGAGCAGAATCGGAATGGTGCCGGCGCCGGCGGTGCAGTCGAGCGCCACGTCGACGCCCTTGCCGCCGGTGATCTCCATGATGCGGGCCAGCGGATCTTCCTTCTGCACGTCGATGACGTAATCGGCGCCGAGTTTCTTCGCGACCTCGATGCGCGCGCGGTCCTTCGACGTGCCGGTGACGATGATCAGCGAGGCGCCGGCCTGCTTGCAGATCACGGTCTGCGACAGACCCTGCTGGCCCGGACCCTGGATCAGCACGGTCGAATTGTAGCCGACGCCGCCGTCGAACAGCGACCACTCGACGCCGTTCGCCATCGGCGTCACCAGCCCGGCAAGCTCGGCGGACACGCCCTTGGGCACGTGATGCACCACCGCGTTCCACGGCAGATAGACGTACTGGGCGAAGCCGCCCCACAGATGCGGCGCCTTCTCGGCCGACGTGTAGCCGTAGCGGATGGCGTCGGGGTTGGTGCGCCAGTTGGTGTTCTCGCAATGCCGGTACTGGCCGGCGTGGCACCACTCGCACTTGCCGCACATGACATAGTGCTCGACAAAGACGAGGTCGCCTTCCTTGAATCCTTTGCGTCGGGTGAATTCGCGGCCGGCCTTGGCGATGATGCCGATGTTCTCGTGCCCCATGATGGTGGGCGCGTTGCTCGGCGGATGCTTGTAGAGCTTGACGTCGGTGCCGCAGATGCCGCCGACCTCCATCTTCATCAGCGCGGCGTCCTCGGGAATATCCGGCATGGGATATTCGCGGATTTCGGTCTTGCTCGGCCCGGTGCGCACCGCCGCCAGTACTTTCTCGGCCACTGGAGATCGCTCCTTGTTCGTTTTTGTGCCGTTAAAATATGAGGCTTGAAACCCGATATATAGGCCGATGTCCAGCCCGTTCGAGATGATGCGTTCGCGCAGGAAGCAGCGCCGATGGCGCGGCGCTCGACCGCGTGCGCGCATGGACGCAGGGGCGATTTAAGCTCACCGAGGATGAAACGGTGATGGTGTCGGAAGTCGCCTGTGCGGTACCCGGCTGCCCGCCGATCGAAACGCATGTGGTGTTCTGGACCGACTGTCGGCCGGCATCATTTCAAAGTCTTCAAGCCGCTCGCCGACGTGATCGAGGACGACCTGCCGCCCGCGTTCATGAAGAACGCGATGGTCGCGCTCGAAGGCATCGACTGCGGTTGCTGCTGATTATAGCCCCGCCGCGGTGAGCGCGTCGGCCTGCCGCTTGGCCACGCGCTCCATCGCGAACCGCTCGATCGCCTCGTTGAACAGCCGATAGAAATTAAGCTCCGCGCGCAAGTGCAGGAACACGGCGCCGAGACCGACGGCGGCGCGATCCATGAACACGAATTCGCGCGGCACCGTCACCGGGCCCTTCAGCTTGAGCGCCTGATGCACGCGGAAGGCCTCGCGGCGGCCGTATTCGGCCGGCGCCACGCCATCGGCAATGGTGCGCACGCGGTCGTCAAGCAGCGGCCCATAGATGAAGCGCGCCCAGATGTTGAGCGTGTCGATGAGATCGCGCGACAGCCGGCGGAAACCCCAGGTTTCGTAGGCGTGCACGACGAGATCGTCTTTGCCGTGCAAGAGGCCGTGATAAAGGTCGACCACCCCTTGGACGAATTTCGGCGCAAAGATGCGGATGCAGCCGTAATCGAGCAGATTGATGCCGGCGGCGGCGCCGTCGCGCTCGAACACCGTATAATTGCCGAGATGCGGGTCGCCGTGAATGACGCCGAACCGGCTGAACGGAAACCACCAGGCGGTGAACATCGCGGTCGCGAGCTTGTTGCGCGCGGCGAGCGGATCGTTCCTGTGCGCGAGCATCCGCGTGCCGTCGAGCCAATCGAGCGTCAGCAGCCGTCCGGTGGACAGTGCCGGCCACGCGCGCGGCACGCGCACGGCCTCGACGCCGTCGAGCACCGCGCGATAAAGCGCCACGTGCTTGGCCTCGCGGTAATAGTCGAGCTCTTCGCGCACGCGTTCGCCGATTTCCTTGGCGACCTCGGTGGTGTCGATCGCGGTGTCGAGCCGGCGACGGATCGCGAGCAGCACTTGCAGCTGCATGCAGGTCGGCTTCGACGGCCGACTGCATGTCGGGATATTGCAGCTTGCAAGCGAACTCCTGTCCGTCGAGCGAACGGGCGCGATGCACCTGGCCGAGCGAAGCGGCGGCCGCGGGATGATGCTCGAAGCTCGCAAACTTCTTTTCCCAGTCTGGGCCAAGCTCCGCCATCATGCGGCGCTTGACGAACGCCCAACCCATAGGCGGGGCCTCGCTCTGCAGCTTCTGCAATTCGGCGGCATATTCGGGCGGCAACAGATCGGGAATGGTCGCCATCAATTGGGCGACCTTCATCAGCGGACCTTTAAGCCGGCCGAGCGCCGACGACAGCGCCAGCGCCTCGCCGGCGCGATTGGGCGCGCCGCCGAGAATCCGCCTGCCCGGCATAGCGCGCCGCCACGCCGCCGACATTGGCGCCGACCCGCGCATAACGCGCAGCGCGGGCGGATAAGCGGTTCTTTTCGCGGTCAGGAATTTCGCTTTTGGGCATTAGTTCTTCGGCCAGTTGTCCCGTATCCAACGTGCGAGACCCGTTTCATTGATTTCACCTGCTGCTATGCCGAGAATGATCGCTGCTGCTTCGGCCGGGTCTGGTGCAAATTCAATCTTGTTCAGGAGCAGAAAAGCAAACATGGCTAGGAAGCCAGCTCGCTTGTTACCATCCGCGAACGGATGATTGCGAACGATGCCGAAAGCGTATGCGGCTGCGAGCTCTGGAAACTCCGCATTTTCATATTGCCATTTGTTCAAAGGACGCCCGAGAGCGGATTCGAGTGCACCGTCATCGCGAACGCCGGGCGCACCACCGAAGATTTGGAGCTCTCGGCTGTGCGCCCTCAACACATCATCCTTAGTGAGCCATTCAGGCTCTTTGTTCACTTAGCCAGCTCTTCCAGAGTCGTGCGATAGCGAACCATGATGTCTTCGACAACAGTGTCGAACCGTTCACGATGTGCATCTGCAGGCAGTTCCCAGATCGTCCCCGACTTTACGAAACGTGCCTTGCGCACGCGACCTCGCTTTTTCTCACCGCGCGCCCTCGCGCGATCCGAAACCCGCGCTTCGTCAAAATGTCTCCGATCAAGGCTCCGGTTGACTGGATGGCGTGATTTCTCGTGGCCTCGTCGAACCGCTCAAGTATTGGCTCGATATCCCATACAACCGCCTGCACGGCGGGCATTTCGACCCGGCTGAGAAGCTCGTATTGCGGAATCAGTTCTGGCCGCGTCACAATTTCCTTAATAGGCATCGCTTCAGGACGCTCGAAGAAGGCGGCATGGCTGCTGTTCATAGTTTCCTCCATGGCGTTCTGGAGACATGACGTTCTGGAGAAATATAAGAACGATGTGCTAAATGTCAACGTTGCAAATTGCAACGTTGCTAATCGAGCGCAGAAAGCTCTCCAATCATCCGCTCGATCACCGAAAGCCCGCCCTGCCAGAAGGCCGGATCGTGGGCGTCGAGGCCGAAGGGCGCCAAACAGCTCCGAATAGTGTTTGGTGCCGCCGGCCGAGAGCATGGCGAGATAGCGATCGGCGAAACCGTCGGCGGCGTGCTCGTAGACGGCGTAGAGCGAGTTCACCAGGCAATCGCCGAACGCGTAGGCATAGACGTAAAACGGCGAATGGATGAAGTGCGGAATATAGGTCCAGAACGTCTCGTAGCCGGGTTTGAGCTCGATCGCCGGACCGAGGCTCTCGCGCTGTACGGCAAGCCATAGCTCGCCGATTCGTTGCGCGGTCAATTCGCCGCTCTTCCGCTCGGTGTGGACCGCGCGCTCGAACGAATAGAACGCGATCTGCCGCACCACGGTATTGATCATGTCCTCGACCTTGGCGGCGAGCATGGCCTTGCGCTGTTTCTTGTCGCGCGTTGCGGCGAGGAGTTTTCTGAACGTGAGCATCTCGCCGAACACGCTCGCGGTCTCGGCGAGCGTCAGCGGCGTTGGCGCCATCAGCGCGCCGTTGGGCGCCGCCAGCACCTGATGCACGCCGTGGCCAAGCTCGTGCGCGAGCGTCATCACGTCGCGCGGCTTGCCCTGATAATTGAGCAGCACGTAGGGGTGCGCCGAAGGCATGGTCGGATGCGCGAACGCGCCCGGCGCCTTGCCGGGCCGCACCGGCGCATCGATCCAACTCTTGTCAAAGAACCGCTCGGCGATCGCCGCCATTTTCGGCGAGAACGCGCCGTAGGCGGTGAGCACCGTGTCCCTGGCTTCGCCCCAGCTCACGTTGCGCATCGGCACTTGCGGCAGCGGCGCGTTGCGATCCCAATACGGCAGCCGCTTTTTGCCGAACCATTTGGCCTTGAGCGCATAGTAGCGGTGCGACAGAAGCGGATAAGCGGCGCGCACGGCGGCCACCAGCGCATCGACCACTTCGCGCTCGACCCGATTATCCAGATGGCGCGCGTCGGCGATGTCGGCAAAGCCGCGCCAGCGGTCGGATATCTCCTTGTCCTTGGCAAGCGTGTTGGTGATCAGCGCGAACTGCTGCACATTCTGTTTGAACGTCTGCGCCAGCGCCTGCGCGGCCGCTTTGCGTTTCGCGCCCGAGCGGTCCTGCAGGAGATTGAGCGTCGGCTCGATGGCGAGCGTCTTTCCCCGCACCTTGAAGCGCAGATTGGCGATGGTGGCATCGAACAGCCGGTTCCAGGCCGAATAGGCGGTCACCGACTTTTCGTGAAACAGCTGCTCGACGCGATCTTCGAGCTGATAGGGCTTGTAGCGGCGCACGTCCTCAAGCCACGGCCGGTAATGGCCGAGCGCCGGATCGGCCATCGCCGCCTGCAGCAACGCATCGTCGATGCGGTTGAGTTCGAGCGTGAAGAACAGAAGATGGGTGGACGCCGCCGTCAGCCGCTCCTGCACGTCGCCGTAAAACTTGGTGCGCGCCGGATCGACAGTGTCGCCGGCGTGAACGAGCCCGGCATAGGAGCCGAGCCGGCCCATGAGATCATCGATCGCCTCGTAGCGCCGCACGGCTTGCACGAGCGTCGCACCGGCGTCCGGCGCGCGCGCCATCGCGGCGAGCTTGCCCTTGTAGGCCTCCTCGAAGGCGACGCACTGCGCATCGGCGCGGTCGAGATCGCGCTTGATCGCCGGATCGTCGAGCCCGGAATAAAGGTCGGCGAGATTCCACTCGGGCAGCGCGCCGATACGGGCTGGCGCGCCCTTGGCGGTCCGATTGGGGGCGATTTTTTTCTTCGCGGAACGGGGCATGGGCTTGGTAATCCTCACCGGAATGATGTGGGGCGCTGGCGCTCATATCTCAAGCAGCGGGGACCCCTAGCCAAAACCGAAAAAGCGCGCCGGGTTGTCGACCAGCACCCGATCGCGCGCCGCGCGATCGGGCACATAGCGTTCGAGGAGCGCCACACGCTCCATCTCATGCTCGAGGCCGTACTCCGAGTGCCCGTTCTTGTCGGGCCGGATGAAACGATGGACGTGCGGCCAGTCGGTGCCCCACAGGCAGCGGTCCGGCGCCGCCTCGTAGAACAGCCGGCCGAACTCCACCGCATCGTCCCACGGATATCGGGCGTGCGAGCGCAGGTCGCCGTTCGACAACCCGATCCACCAATTGCCGTTCTTGAGCAGATCGAGGATCAGGCGGACCGCCGGTTGCCCGCTGCCTCGCCGGTAGTCGGGACCACCCATGTGATCGATGATCGCGGGGAAATCGATCCTGCGCAGCTCGTCGGCGACGACCAGAAAGTCGTCTTCGAAGCCGAACACTTTGACGAACCAGCCAAGCTCACGAATGCGATCCAAGCCGCGGCGGAAGTCCGCAAGGCTCGGCGCCAATTTGAAACGGCCGCCGAAATTAAACCGCGCCCCGCGCACGCCGACGCCGTTGAGCCTGTCCAATTCCGCGTCGCTGACGCTGTCGTCGACGATGGCGACCCCGCGATAGTTTTGTCCCGACGCGGTTTTAAGAACATCGTGCAGCAGCCGGTGATCGGTGCCGTATATGGTGGGCTGCACGAAAACCGCCCGATCGACGCCCATCGCATCGTGCAACGCCTTCACCGCTGCAAAGGTGCAATCGTGCGGCGGCGCATAGAGCGCGTTCGGATTGGCGGCCGGATACGCCTTGGCGTCGCCGAAGATGTGCAGATGGGTGTCGCAAGTATTTTTCGGCAGTCGTTCGGGCATGGCTATTTTCAGAACATGGCTATTGCAGGACGATGTTTGCTTGCTTGATGATCGACCCCCACTTTGACGTTCTCGCTCCTGATATAGTCGGCGAGCTGTTGCGGGGTGCCGCCCATCGGCGTCATCCATATTTTGGCGAGCTGCTCTCGGCCGGCCTCGCTCTTCAGAAATTCATTCACGCCCTGATTGACCTTGTTGACGATCTCAGCCGACGTCCCGGCCGGCGCGAACAGAGCGGACCAGCCGTCCGCCTCGAAGCCGGGAAATCCCGATTCTTCCACGGTCGGCACATCCGGCAAGCCAGACAAGCGTTTGCGGCTGGTGATCGGCGAGGCCTCTGAGCATTCCCGACTGCACTTGCGGCACGAATGTCGGAATATACTGGACCGAAAGCTGCAGATCACCCGAGACGAGATCGGGCAGCGCCTGCGAGGTGATGCGATAGGACACGTGCCCGATGGAAATGCCGGCGAGCTTGTTGAGCAGCTGGATCGTGATGTGCGCCTGCGATCCGACGCCGACGGTGCCGGCATTGAGCGGGCCGCTTTTGGCTTTGGCGTAGGCCACGAGCTCTTTCAGAGTCCTCACCGGCAGCTTCGGACTGCCGACGATGATGAGCGGCGAATAGGCGAGCAGCGCGATCGGCGCAAAGGCGCGATCGGGATTGAAGTCGAGATTCTTGTACATGAACTTGTTGTTGACGATCGGCCCGACGGTGCCGATCAGCAGCGTGTAGCCGTCGGGTACGGCTCTTGCCGCCGCTCCCGCCGCGATGTTGCCGGTCGCGCCGGGGCGGTCCTCGACAATGAAATTCTGGCCGAATTTCTCGCTCAGCGATGTGTTGATCAAACGCATCAGCGTGTCGGTGCTCGTCCCTGCGGCAAACGGGCAAAGCACCGTGACCGGCCGCGTCGGCCACGGCGCGGCCGCCAACGCCGGCGCGGCGAGCGGCCAGATCGCGGCGGCGCCCAACGCGCGGATGAACTGCCGCCTTGCATTGACCGTCATGAGATCGTCCCAGCGGTTTGATGGCGCGCACAGTTGGATCACGCTCGTTATTTTAACACCGCATTAAGCCTCCTGCCGGCAAACTGCCCCAAATCGGCACAGAGCAGCGTTGCGAAGAAGTACAGTCATGAGCGGGCGTGTTCTCATCGTCGATGACGATCCGGTGCAGTGCCGGCTGCTTGAGGGCATGCTGCAAAAATTCGGCTATGAGGCGATCGTGCGCGACAACGGCGATGCGGCGCTGGCGCTGCTGTCCGGCGCCGACAGCGCGCGGCATCGATTGCGTCATCCTCGATCTGGTCATGCCGAACCTCGACGGGCTCGGCGTGCTGGCGCGGCTGCGGCAAGCCACCATCAAGGTGCCGGTGATCGTGCAGACCGCCCATGGCGGCATCGACAATGTCGTCTCGGCGATGCGCGCGGGCGCGGTCGATTTCGTGGTCAAGCCGGTCGGCGCCGAGCGGCTGCATGTGAGTTTCCGCAACGCGCTCAATACCAGCGCGCTCGAAGGCGAACTGAGCGCGCCTCAAACACAGCCGCGCCGGCACGCTCGGCTTTGCCGACATCATCACCAAGAGCGCCAACATGGCGGCCGTCATCCGCATGGCGGAGAAGGCGGCAGCCTCGAACATCCCGGTGCTCGATTTCCGGCGAATCCGGCGTCGGCAAGGAATTGATCGCGCGCGCCATTCACGGCTCCGGCGAACGGCGGGCAAAACCGTTCGTCGCGGTCAATTGCGGCGCCATGCCGGAAAACCTCGTCGAGTTCGATCCTGTTCGGCCACGAGAAGGGCTCGTTCACCGGCGCCACCGAGCGCCACACCGGCAAATTCGTCGAGGCCTCGGGCGGCACGCTGTTCCTCGACGAGGTCGGCGAATTGCCGGCCGCCGCGCAGGTCAAGCTCCTGCGCGCCATCCAGGAGGGCGAAGTCGAGCCGGTCGGCGCGCGCAAGGCCGGTCAAAGTCGACGTGCGCATCATCTCCGCCACCAATCGCGACCTGATCGCCGACGTGAAAGCCGGCCGCTTCCGCGAGGATCTTTTCTACCGCCTGCACGTGTTTCCGATCACGGTGCCGCCGCTGCGCGAGCGGCCGGCCGACATCCCGGCTCTGGCGCGGCATTTTCTCGCGCGCTTTGCCGCCGAAGAGGGAAAGCGCATCCGCCTGATCGCGCCCGAGGCGCTGCGCCTGCTCGCCGCCTTTGCCTGGCCCGGCAACATCCGCCAGCTGGAGAACGCGCTGTTCCGCGCCGTGGTGCTGGCCGAAGGCGACAGCGTCGGGCTTGCGGAATTTCCGCAGATCGCGGCGCAAGCCTCGACGCAGAATGCAATCCCCTGCCGCCGGACGCGAGACTCCTGCGTCGGCCGCGAAGACGCCGAGCCGCGAACGATTGGCGGAATCCGCCGAAGCCGGAAGCGGCGAGCCCGACCTGTTCGCGCCGTACCGTGACGGACGAACCGCCGCTTTCCCCCGCCGAGCCCGCTGGCCTTTTCGATGCGCTGCCGCTTCTCGATGCCAGCCGGCGAGGTTCGGCCGCTCGAAGAGATCGAAGCCGAGCTTATCCGCTATGCGATCGCCCATTACCGCGGGCAGATGTCGGAAGTGGCGCGGCGGTTGCGAATCGGCCGCTCCACGCTCTATCGCAAGCTGGAATCGCTCGGATTGAGCCCGCTGCGCGGCCGAACGGCCGGAGATGGGCGAAGCGGACCGAAGCCGTTGCCGCAGAGCGACAGCCGAGAAAATCGCGTGATCTGCGGCCACAAATTTGACCGCTCTACACGGGACATGTGGGCTAGCCTCGCGTAAGGTAGGGGAGGTACAGGCTTCCTTTCGCAGCAATGACACTATTGGGGATCATCGTCCCCGAGGGTGGGAGTTTTGCAGCTTGCCGCCAGGCTTCGGGGATGCAGGGTAGCATTAAGGAGAATTTGCAATGCCCGGCGTCCGCCTGAATGGATTCCTTGCCTCGACCGCCGTCGCGCTTCTGTTGTCGCGCCGGCGGCGCGTTCGCACGAGCAGGCGACGCCGCCGAGCACCGATCCGGCCGTCGACCGTGCCCGACGGCGCGCAAGCCCGCTCCCGCCGCAACGGATGCCGATAAGGCCAATGCACGCTGTCGCCGACAGCCTGCAGCCCGCCACCGGCTGCCGCCACAGCCCGGACGGCGAACCCGGACCTCCTGCCGGCGGGCCGCACCCGCGGCGGTACACGCCCACCGTTCCAGAAACTACCGGAAACGCGGCGCCGCCAGCCTCGCCGCAGCAGCCGACACCGCCGACGCGCTCCGGCCGCGCCAGCCGCCCGCCAGCCGCCACCGCGGCAGCGCCCGCCACGCCGCCGCCGACGATCGACGATCAGATCGCCGACCAATTGCACCAGCTTTCCAGCGGCAAATTCGACCACATCCTTGGCGGCAAGAGCGAACGCACCTCGATCGAGGCGTTCTATTCGGGCCGCTCGTACGCGCCGATCTGGACTCACCGACGGCCACGCCAATGCCCGCATCAAGGCCGCGATCGACTACCTCGCCCATGTCGATGCCGATGGCCTCGATCCCGGCGGATTATCCGGTACCGGATTTCAAATCGCTGACCGATCCGCAAGCGCTCGCCGAAGCCGAGCTGAAATTCGCGATGTCGGTGATCACCTATGCGCAGCATGCCTCGATCGGACGGGTGGCCTGGTCGCGCGTGGACGCCAACATCGAGTACGACACCAAGGCGCCGGACGCCGGCGAGCGTGCTGGCGACGCATGGCCGACGCCAAGGACGTGGCCGCCGCGCTCGACGCCTACGAGCCGCATGCGGCCGGCTATCTGGCGCTCAAGGAGAAGCTCGCCGAAATCCGCGCCGGCAACAGCGACGGCCTCAAGCCGCCGATCCCGAGCGGGCCGGTGCTCAAGATCGGCGAACAGGACGACCGCGTGTCCTGCGCTTGCGCGAAAAGCTCGGCGTTCTCGGCGACGGCGGCACGACCTACGACAAGGCGCTGGCCGAAGCAGTGAAGACATTCCAGAAGGAGCACGACCTCAAGCAGACCGGCACGCTCACGGCGGCGACGCTCGACGCGCTCAACGGCACCCCGCCCGACGCATGTGATCGACATCATCCTCGCCAACATGGAGCGCTGGCGCTGGATGCCGCATGACCTCGGCAACATTCTACGTGATGATCAATCTTCCGGATTTCACCGCGAGCGTCTTTAACGACGGCAAGCGGCATCTGGAAGACGAAAATCGTCATCGGCAAGACCGACATGCCGACGCCGATCATGACCACGATGATGAAATTCATCACCGTCAATCCGACCTGGCACGTGCCGCCGTCGATCATCAACAACGAGTACCTGCCGGCGATGGCGCAGGATCCGACCGTGATGCAGCGCATGGGTCTCGTGGTCCAGCGCGACAACTGGGGCAAGGTCACCGGCATTTATCAGCCGCCCGGCGACGGCAACGCCGAGGGCCGCCTTCGCTTCAACTTCCCCAACAAATTCCTGGTGTATCAGCACGACACGCCGGACAAATACATGTTCGCCTATCGCCAAGCGCGCGTTCAGCCACGGCTGCATGCGCACGCAGGATCCGGCGAAATACGCCGAGGTGCTGCTGTCGCTGGTGCGCCCGAACGACGGCTACACCGAGGAACGCATCAAGAAGATGTTCGGACCGAACGAGATCAACATCGACTTCCCGACCTTCATTCCCGATCCACGTCACCTACCAGACCGCCTTCGTCGACGACGACGGCAAGCTCGAACTCCGCGACGACATCTACGGCCGCGACAGGGAATTGCTGGCGATCCTGCACAATCCGCCGGAAATGAAGATCGCCGACATCCCGGTCGAGCATAGATCTCCGCCTCGCACCGGCGAGATCCTGAGCGCCGCCGACCACACCCCTCCGACTGTGGCAGCCACGGCGGCGGCCGGGCGGCTTTTTCGCCCGGCTGTTCGGCGGCTTTCTCTGCACCGCAGCCGCCTCCGCCCGCCCGGCCGGCTCGGCACGCCGGGTAAGCCGCACCTACCGGCCGCACAACCGCTTTAGCTCCGAATAGGCGTTTCCGGACGGCAGCGAAGCCGGCCGTTCAGCCATATTGCCACCCTGGCAGCGCCGCCCGGTGCCGGCCAGCGGCCCTGCGGGCAGGCCGAATACGGCCATTTTTTGCCACACTGCGGCGTTAGCCCTATTCGGGTCGGGGGTGGGGTGACGGTTAATCTCGGCGTTCACCCTTCCCAAAATTAGCAATGCGTTAGCGTTACTCGCCGCGGGGACGCGGCGGGTTACGGCGCTCAACGCGTCAACGCGAGATCGCCAGTGCCCGTCGGTACTGCGCGTCCGAACATCCGTCGATTCTCCGCCTCGCGCGCGGGCTATTCGTGCGGTCTCGCTCTTCTGCATTGTTCTGTTCGGCTGCAGAGGATTGCAGAACGCGGTCGCCGAGGGCGAAACGCGCACCATCTCCACTGCACCACGTCCACACCGACGAAGACATCACCATCACCTATAAGCGCGACGGCCGCTACGACGAAGCGGCGCTGGAGAAACTCAACTGGTTCCTGCGCGACTGGCGCCGCAGCAAGGAAACCCGCATGGACCCGCACCTGATCGATCTGCTCTGGGAGGTGCAGCGCGAGACCGGCTCGAAACAGCCGATCTACGTCGTGTGCGGCTATCGCTCGCCGGAAACCAACGCCATGCTGCGCCGGCGCAGCGAGCGGCGTCGCGCGCTTCAGCCAGCACATGCTCGGCCACGCCGTGGACTTCTATATTCCCGGCGTGCCGCTCGAAGAACTGCGCGTCATCGGCCTGCGCCTGCAGCGCGGCGGCGTCGGCTTCTATCCGACCTCCGGCTCGCCGTTCGTGCACATGGACACCGGCGGCGTGCGCATGTGGCCGCGCATGACGCGCGACCAGCTCCTGCACGTATTCCCCGACGGCCGCACCGTCTACCTTCCCGAGCGACGGACATCCGCTGCCGGGCTATGCGCTGGCGCTCGCCGACCTCAGAAAGCGCGGCCAGAACCCGACCGAGACCTGGTTCGAGAAGCCAGGCGCAAGGAGGCAGGGGCTGAGCAAGAACATCGTTCTGGCGAGCGACGAGCATCAGCCCGCCGATCCGTACGGCCAGTTCTACGATATGACGCGAGGCGGATCGCGAGGCCGGACGCCCGCGAAGCGGCAAGCGAACCGCACCGCCGCAACGCCTGGGCCGGCGCGCGCACCGCGCGCGATGAGCGCTTGCAGCGCGGCACGCGAAGCGAGGCGCAACGCCGCCGCGACGAAGCGCGGCTGGCGGCGCACGCCGTCGAGCAATACCGCCGCACTGTACCAGACCGCGTCCTAGCGACGGCCGCCGCCCGCCGGCGCCATCTGACGCCGAACCAGATCATCATGGCGCGCGGTTATTGGCAGAACTGCCGGACGGCGAACCGCGCCGCACGCTCGCCAGGCGCGAGCAGGCGCCGGCGTGCCGCATCGCATCGCGATCGCCAGCGCCGCCGATGTCACCGGCTCGCTGACCGTCCGACGAGGCGCGCTCGAGGATCGCGTGTCACCCGAACTCGCGCTCGCCTATGCGGCGCAAGCCGAGCACCGACGGCCGCCGGCTGCAACGCCGGCATCGTCATCGCCGGCCTGCGGGTCGAGGCACAAGCGGATGCTGCCGCAGCCGCGGCCGGCGACGACGATCGCGGTGAAACGCGCGGCCGATCAGCCGATCTCCACGATCATCACCGCGCGTCCGCACGTCGCCGCTGCAGTGGCGGGAGCGCGGTTCGACGATCCATGGCTCGACGCCGTGTTGGTTTCACCGAGCGTGCGCCGCTATCTCACGCGTCTTGATGCTCGGCGACGCAGGACTACCGCGCCTTGCGCCGCTCGTTGAGAAGCCCGCAAACTCGGTGATGATGACCTTCGGCGCCGATCCAATCCCGGCCTGACCAGACGACCGCTTCAGCGGCAGCGCCGTCGTTTCATGTCGACCGTACCTACGGACCACACCGCCGCGCAGCACTGATCACTGCGCATTACGGAATCTCGGAACGCCAGTTGCGCATCGGCCGAGCGAGCGTCTCCACGCGAACTGGCGCTACCGCTCTTCGCGATCCGTGGCGCGCAACACGTTCAGTCGCTTTACTCGGGACAGCGTCGCCTGAATTCACCGTCACTCCAGCATGCCGAGCGCGTGCAGGTAGGTCTCCAGAATCGCCTCCTGCTCCTTGCGCTCGTTGACGTCCTGCTTGCGCAGCCGCACCACCGATCGCAGCGCCTTGACGTCGAAGCCATTGACCTTGGCCTCGCGCATAGACGTCGCGAATATCGTCGGCGATCGCCTTCTTCTCCTCCTCGAGCCGCTCGACGCGCTCGACGAACGCCTTGAGCTGATCCTTGGCGAAGCGGTGGGCGGGCTGGTCGTCTTTGACGGCGGCATTGGCCATCGGGCACTCCTCATGACGGCGAGCCGCGAGGTTTCGGGAGCGCCGCCGCTTCCGTCAAGGCGCGAGCGCGTCTCATCCACACCAACGCACAGGCGCGGCCGGTAACGCCGGCGGCATCAATGCTTTTGGCTTGCCTGTGCTTTTTCGAATGCCGCCTTCTGCTGCGGGAGCGCTTCCTTCTGGTACTTGGCGCGCCATTCGTCGTAGGGCATGCCGTAGACGATCTCGCGGCTCTGGTCCTTGGTCATCGGCACGCCCTTGGCGTCGGCGGCGTCCTTCATCCAGTTGGACAGGCAGTTGCGGCAGAAGCCGGCCAGATTCATCATGTCGATGTTCTGCACGTCGGTGCGCTCGCGCAGGTGCTCGACCAGTCGGCGGTAGACGGCGGCTTCGAGCTCGGTGCGGGTCTTCTCGTCGGTAGCCATGATCTCCTCCGCGGCCTAAATGTTAAGGCAAACATAGAGGCACATGGCGTTGTCTTTCCATAGCCGCAAATCCGGGATCTCATGGCTACGCCATCGCGCGACCTGCTTGAATCGCTGTTCCGCACCGCGGTCGCCGCCGCCCACCCGGCGCAATGCCTGCCGCCGAATCTGCCGGATTTCCCGCCGCGCGGCCGGCTCATCATTCTCGCCGCCGGCAAGGCGGCGGGCTCGATGACGCGAGGCGGCCGAACGGCATTATCTCGCGCAGATGGCGGAACGCGGCCTCGGCCGCAGACCGCCTTGCCGGACTGGCCGTCACCCGCCACGGCTATGGCCGGCCGACCCGGCGCATCGAGGTGGTCGAGGCCGGCCATCCGGTGCCGGACGAGGCCGGGCTTGCCGGCACCGAACGCGCGCTGGCGCTCGCCGACGCTGGCCGGCGCGGACGATCTCGTCCTCGTGCTCCTCTCCGGCGGCGCCTCGGCCAACTGGATCGCGCCGGCCGCGGGCCTGACGCTTGCCGAAAAGCAGGCGGTGACGCGCGCGCTTCTGCGCAGCGGCGCCGACATCGGCGAGATCAACACGGTGCGCAAACATCTCTCACGCATCAAGGGCGGCCGCCTCGCCGCGCCGCGCGCAACCGGCGAAAGTCGTGACGCTCGCGATTTCCGACGTGCCCGGCGACGATCCGGCCGTCATCGGCTCCGGCCCGACCGTGCCCGATCCGACCACGCTCGCCGATGCGCCGCGCCATCGTGCGCAAATATCGCGCTCGCCCTGCCGGAGGCGGTCACGCGCGCGCTCGACGGATCCGGCCAACGAATTGCCGAAGCCGGGCGAAAGAATCTTCGCCGGGCGCAGCTACAAGATCGTGGCGCGGCCGGCCGATGCGCTCGCCGCCGCACGAGCCGCGCGCCGAGGCGGCCGGCTACGAATGCGTCATCCTCGGCGACCGCCTGCAGGGCGAGGCGCGCGAGGTCGCGGCCGAACACGCCCAGCTCGCCCGCGAACCTTTCCGCGCAGAGCCGCCGCATCGCCATCCTTTCGGGCGGCGAACTGACCGTCACGCTGCGCGGCCACGGCCGCGGCGGCCCCAATCAGGAATACGCCCTGGCGCTCGCCATTGCCCTCGCCGGGCGCCAAGGGCATTGCCGCGCTTGCCGCCGATACCGACGGAACCGACGGCGGCAGCGGCCGCCCCGACGACCCGGCCGGCGCTTTTATCGACGAAACGACGCTCGAACGTGCCGCGGCGGCCGGCCTCGATCCCGCCGCGTTTCTTGCCGACAACGATTCCACGGGGTTTTTCAACGGCATCGGCGATCTGTTTCGGCCCGGCCCGACGTTCACCAACGTGACCGACTTCCGCGCCATCGTCGTTGACAGGCCCTCGCTTGACGAGGAAGCTGAACCGGCAATGAGGCATGGGGATTATTCACGGAGCGGCGACGTTTGCACGCGCCCGCGAAAGCGGGACCCGCGCCGGATTCCGCTTGGCGGGTTGCGTGGCGCTCGCCATGCGCTCGCGTTCTTCGTGCTCGCCGCATCGGCCGAGCCCGGCCGCCGCCAATTTCCGGCTCTGCAACAATACGTCGAGCCGCGTCGGCGTCGCCATCGGCTACAAGGATGCCCGAGGGCTGGACCACGGAAGGCTGGTGGAACCTGCCGTCACGCACCTGTGAGACCCTGCTCAAAGGCAATCTTGTCGCGCGTTATTACTATGTCTACGCGGTCGATTACGATCGCGGCGGCGAGTGGATGGGGCAGGCCTATATGTGCACGCGCGACAAGGAGTTCACCATCCGCGGCATCAGCAATTGTCTAGCGCGCGGCTACGATCGCACCGGCTTTTTCGAAGTCGATACCGGCCAGCAGAGCACCTGGACCGTGCAGCTCACCGAAACGAGCGAGCAGCCGCCGGCGAAGCCATTACCTGCCGGGCAATCCGCTGATCGCCGATCCCGCCGGACGGTGCCGGCGCGACGCCGCCGCGGGCGCCGCCCGTCCAGGCCGGGAAGTGCGAAATGAGGCGGCAGCGGCGCACCAAAATCGTAGCGACGCTCGGACCGGCGTCTGGCGACCGCACCATGATCAGCCGGCTGTTCGCGGCCGGCGCCGACGTCTTCCGCATCAATATGAGCCACACCAGCCACGAGCGGATGCGCGAACTCGTCGCCATGATCCGTTCCGTCGAAGCCGAGCACAACCGGCCGATCGGCATCCTGGTCGATCTGCAGGGCCCGAAGCTCCGGCTCGGCGCCTTCAAGAACGACGCGGCCACGATCGACAAGGGTCAGGACTTCATCTTCGATACCGACCCGGCGCCCGGCGACTGCCACGCGCGTGAACCTGCCGCATGCGGAAATCTTCGCCGCCATCAAACCGGGCGACACGCTGTTGATCGATGACGGCAAGCTGCGCCTGAAAGCGACCGAAACCGGTCCGCAGCGCATCGTGGCGCGCGTCGAAGTCGGCGGCAAAGTGTCAAACCGCAAGGGCGTGAGTCTGCCCGACACCGTCATTCCGCTGGCGGCTTTGGCGCCGAAAGACCTCGCCGATCTCGAAGCCGCGCTCGACGCCGGCATCGATTGGGTGGCGCTGTCGTTCATCCAGCGCCCCGAAGACGTCGCCGAGGCGAAGAAAATCACGCGCGGGCGCGCCGCGGTGATGGCCAAGATCGAAAAGCCGCAAGCCGTGGCGCGGCTATACGACATTCTCGATCTGGCCGACGCGCTGATGGTGGCGCGCGGCGATCTCGGCGTCGAGATGCCGCTGGAAAAAGTCCCCGGCGTGCAGAAGGACATGACGCGGGCCTGCCGCCGCGCCGGCAAACCGGTCGTCGTCGCCACGCAGATGCTGGAATTGATGATCGCGAGCCCGGTGCCGACGCGCGCCGAAGTCTCCGACGTCGCCACCGCGATCTTCGACGGCGCCGACGCAATCATGCTGTCGGCGGAATCGGCGGCCGGCCAATATCCGGTCGAAGCCGTGGCGACGATGAACCGCATCGCCGAGCAGGTGGAAAGCGACGCCATTTACCTGCCGTCGCTGCACGTTCTGCACACCGAGCCTGAGGCGACCGGCGCCGACGCAATAGCGGCGGCGGCGCGACAGGTGGCCGAAACGCTCGATCTAACCGCCATCGTCTGCTGGACCTCGTCCGGCTCGACCGGATTGCGGGTGTCGCGCGAGCGGCCGAAATGTCCGATCGTCGCCATCTCGCCGATCGTCGCCGCCGGGCGGAAATTGTCGGTAGTCTGGGGCATCCACAGCGTGATCGCCGAGGACGCGCACGATCAGGACGACATGATCGAACGCGCCTGCCGCCTCGCCTTCAAGGAAGGCTTCGCCAAAGCCGGCCAGCGCATCATTATCGTCGCCGGCGTTCCGCTCGGCACGCCGGGCGCCACCAACATGATGCGCATTGCGTTTGTCGGCGATCAGCGGGGAAGCGAGTAGGCTTTCAGAAATCGGAATTAGAAGAAGCCGGATAGCAAAAGCTCGGTGAATTTCACACTTCCGGCTGCTGATTTCCGGCTTCAGATATCCCTCCCGTCGACCTTCTCGCTCAATTCCCGCACGACGTCGGGAATGTGTTCGAGGTGGGGATCGATCCTGAGCGCGTTGCGATAGGCCTTGAGCGCATCCTTGTCGTCGCCGATCTCCTGCAGCATCATGCCCAATCCCGACAGCGCGCCGAAATGGCGCGGCTCGCGCGCCAGCACTTCGCCGAGGTCGGAGATCGCGTGGGCGTAATCGTCTTTCATGTAGTAGACGGTGGCGCGCTCGTTCCAGGCTTCGACATAGTCGGGCTTGATCTCGATGACGGCGGTCAGGAGTTTGAGCGCGAGATCGTAATCCTTGGCATCGAGTGCGGCCTTCACCCGCGCCATCAGCAGACTGCAGGTATCGCTGTCGGAAATCATCCATACCGCCCAGATACGACTCTCGATCGCCTTGGCGCTGTCTTCGTTGGGCGCGATCTTGAGCGCCTCAAACAGCGTATCGAGATTGCTCATCGGGTCGCCGTGGGCGACCGGCGGCAAGTCGCTCGGCGGCTGCGCCCAGCCGTTGCCTTGCGGCTCGCTCTCTTCTTGCGCCCACGTTGGCAAGGCGAACGCGACCGCAATAGCGCACGCAAGAGCGGCGGCCGGCACGCGCAAGGAAAGGAATCGCGCAGGCATTGACATGGAGTCTAGTCACCCGTGGCCCGGCAACAAGCCCGAAAAGCCGCGCAAAGAGACCGCGAACAATGCGGCGCAATTGGGCATCTTGCAGGGTGGGCCGAGCGTAGCGACGTCCAAGCGGCAGGACCGCACAGCGCAGGCTCGGCGCTTTGCGCCTTTGCCCGCCTTATGGGAGTTTCAGCCCTGGCGCGCCTTGAAGCGCCGCTGCGTCTTATTAATGACGTAGACGCGGCCCTTGCGCCGCACGAGACGGTTGTCGCGATGACGGCCGCGCAGCGATTTCAATGAGTTACGGACTTTCATGGCCATTTCCTGTTGCCGGTTGATTAAGGATGCGGCTTGCTGTTGTCAATGTCGGCAGCGGCCCGCGATAGAGCGCGAAAGGAAAGCAAACGGCTATGAAAGTGGGATCGGACGCATTGCGGCTCATATCCGGCGTCGGCGCCAAGGGCCCGGCTTGCTTCGTGATTGAAGCGGCCGGCAAGCGCATCATGCTCGATCTCGGCGAAGGTCCGCCGCCGGGCGCTTTGCCCGCGGTCGAGGGATTGGGCCCCCTCGATGCGCTGGTATTGAGCCACGGCCACAAGGACCACGTCGGCGGCATGCCGCTCCTGCGTAAACTCGGCAATCCGCCGGTCTATGCAACCGACATCGTCGCCCGCGGGCTGCCGCAGGGCATCGACGTGCGGCCACTGCCGGTCGGCGGCGCCGGCGAGGTCTTGGGCATCGAAGTTACGACCGGCCGCAACGGCCATGCGCCGGGCGGCATCTGGCTGCACTTCGCTATCGGCGGCGGCCTCCTCTATACCGGCGATTGGTCGGCGGAATCGATCCTCTATGCCTTCGATCCGCCGGCAAAGACGGCATCCGTCGCGCTGCTCGACTGCTCGTACGCCTTGCACGACAAGCCGATCGCTGAGTGCTGGAGCGATCTAAAACCGTTCCTCGAACGCGGCCCGCTGCTTCTGCCCGTGCCGGCCAACGGCCGCGGCCCGGAGATTGCACTCCAAATCGCCCGGCAAGGTCTTGCCGACATTTTTGTCGACAACGCTATGCAAAAGGCGCTGACGCAGCTTATCGGCAGCGACAGCATCTCGGTGCGCGCCGACGTCGCCAAGGACATCAAACGTCTCGCCGAGACCGCAAGGCCGATCGAGCAGGCGCGCGGCGTGATGCTGGCGGCGGCCGCCGACGGAACCTCGGGAGCAACAGCGCGCCTCTTCGAACACTGGGAGCAAACGAAAGAACCCGCGATCGTCTTCACCGGCTACGTGCCGCCCGCCACGCCCGCGCAACGGTTGACAAAGAGCGGGCGCGCCCAGTTCGTGCGTTGGAACGTCCACCCGCGCATTTCCGACGTCGTCTCGTTGCTGCAGGTCGTGAAGCCGAAAACGGTCATTCCCGCCTTCTGCGATCGCGCGCATCTTCCCGGCCTCAGCGCCGCGCTCGCGCCGGCGCAGGTGACGATGGACGGGCCAATCGAGCTGTGAACTCTCGGTGCTCGTGGAACTGCATAGTATTGCCCCCGGCCATCGTTCGAGTAACCGTCAATCAACGCGCTGGCTCATCATCAAATCTGCGCTCTGTCGGCTTGATCGGCTTTGGCGGCCGTAGATATTTGTAGCACCTGCGCCGTTAGCGCGGGTTGCGCGGCCTACGGCGCCGTTGTTTCGCGGACGTTAGATCGAAGCTGGGACGGTCGGGCCTGCTTCAGACTCTGCAGGAACACACGGCGCGGCATTACGCAGAAAATCTCTCCAGCGCATCCTCGATCGCTTTGTCGTCGTTCCGCTTGTGCCGCCACCGGTAGATGATCGCGTACAGGAGCCAGATAATCAGGAAAGTGAATACACCGGCAAAGATCGTATCGGACAGGAAATGCCCGCCCATCAAGATACGCTCCATCGAGATGATGCTGCCGAATGCAATCGCAGCGGCGAAGGCTAACGGCCGCCATAATGGCGGCGTTAGCGCCGCGGGCGCCAGCGTCCAAAATGCCGTCGCCGCCTCGCCTGATACGAAGGAGCAGTTCTTCCGGCAGTCACCGCGCCATTGCCACCAGGGAACAAAATGCTGATTTCCGCCGAATTGCAGCAACTGCCCCGGTCTTGGGCGTTCCCAGTGATCTTTGAGGGCGACGTTCACAAGAAGGCCCGGCCCGAGCACGAGGCTGGTGACGAGAAACACGACCGCCCTGCCGGGAACAAGCATTTTTGTCCGCGGCAGGATAAGCTTGACTAAGAACGCAAGCAGCGGAGATGCGATCAAGACTATCTCGATCCAAAATCCGATTTTACGCACAATCGAAGCCATCAGCGGCAGAGACCCTGCGAACGAGCTATCGCTGACGTGTGTGGCATCGTAGACGGCCTGTGCGATCGATAAATCAATTGCCGGATAGAAGCCGAAGACAAGTCCGGCGCTCACCGCAATGCCCAGCGCAATGATCAATGCGGTACGATTCACGCAGTGTTCCCCAATTGCGAATTTCCCTGATGCATTATGCAAGCTGCCAAACGTTCATGTTCGTTAATTATTCGTAATAATGTTGCGAGCAACGACCTTGCCGCAATTGACCCTAAAATCCGATCGCCGGAAAACGCCGGCAGGCGAGCGCGCTCCGCTGAGCGCGAGCCGCGTCCGCAGGCGTAAGCGAATGTCGTTCCCGGATTCCACTTCGCTCAGCCGAGCTGCAGTTCGCCGAGCCTGATCGAGTCGGAAGCCGGTCCCGCCACCGGTTCAGGCATGACGCGATCCTGCCCGGCGGGACGATTTTGGCAATGGTGTTGGCATAACTCTGGCGCAAGCAAAACGCGTCGCGAGAAAGAGACTTTGCATCCTCCCCGCGCAAGCGAGGAAGGATCAAACAATCACCGCGCCTGCTGACCGCGCAGGCGGGGTTGGCCGATGCCGAGCGGCTTGGCGTCGAGCAGCACGATGGCAAGCCGCGCCGGCGCCGTGCCGCGATTGACCCAGGCGTGATTGGTGCCGCGCTGGACCATGACGTCGCCGGCGCGCAGTTTCACCGTGGAGTTGTCCATGTCCATGTCGATCTCGCCGTCGAGCACCGCGATGTAATCGATGGTTTCGGTGCGATGCATGTCCGAGGCGATGCCGGGAGCAAATTCCATGACGATGAAGCGCGAGCCATTTTCCGGCGGCGCGGTGCCCAGGATTTGCGCGCCCATGTCCTCGGCATCCTCGCCGATGCCGATATCGGCGGGCATCGCGTCGGTGCACCACATCAGCGTCGAAGCCACACCCTCACGCGGCGTCTTGGTGTTGGCTGCATTGCCCTCGCGAACGACCTTGGCGACGTTCTTGCCGCTGTGGCCGGTAACAACGCGGCGGATCGGTTTGTGAGCCATGGATCTCGCTCCCTACCTTCGCCGGCGCGCGCTTCAAATCGATGAACTCGATCACGTTACCGTCCGGATCGCGAATATAGGCGCTGCGGCCGACGAACACACCGGATTGCCGGTCTTCTTCCTTGAAGATCTCGACGCCCTTGACAGGCAGCTCTTGATCGTCGCCTCGTAGGTCTGCGGCGTGACGCGAAACGCCGAATGGATTTGGTGTTCGCCTTCGGGATTGAGCGTGATCGGATTTGCCGAGAAGGTGAGATTGAAAAAGTCGTTGCCGGAACGCAGGAAGACGATGCGGTCGGTACGGCCGACTTTCTCAAAGCCGAGAATTTCGGTGTAGAACTTTTCCGAACGGTCGAGGTTTTTAACCGGAATGGTGAAGTGGAGAACGCCTTCGGTCTTGAGCATGGCAGTCCTTCGTGCGCGGCATTGCGCGAGCGAGCTAATCGGCGCCGCGCGCTTGGCGGCAGCGCAAAAACGATAGCACGGATGACAGTGTGTCGTCTTATCGGGCGGTGAGGCGCTCAACTCGAACGCTTGCGGCCGAGGGCTGCTCCTGCTCCGGCACGCTATCGGCTTCGGGGTCGGTAAAGATCGCCGAGTAGCCGGACAGGCGATGGACCACATTGTTCCAGACCCGCAGCAGCGTGCCGAACAGGCGCGGCATGCTGTGGCGGCAGACGGCGAGTTTTCTCACTTCGACCGGCACATACCATGTGCTGCGGCTACCGGCAGGAAAGAAAGCCATGTCGCCCGGCCCGAGCCGGCGCGTCTCGCCCTTCTCGTCGGTGACGAAAACTTCGCCGGAGATGATGTGGAGCGTTTCGTCGACCGTGTAATGCCAGTTGAAGCGGCCGGCACTGCACGACCAGGCCATCACCGAGGCGGTGCCGTCGGCGCTTTGAGCGAGCCGCCGCGAGCGCGCCTGCGGCGTGCCGTCGATGACGGAGTGCGGGCGAAGCGGGTCGGCCACGAGTTCGATATCGGCAGGACGAGCAATGACGATCGGCTTGGACACGGCGCCCCCCAAGAAAAACGCTGTAATCATTAAACCGCCGCAGTCGCAAACAAAACGTAAACAGCAGGCGTGCGCGTGCAAACCGCGGCGGACCTCTCGGCAAAACGCTTTCCGGACTCCTTCGGCTTTAGGTCGCGGGGCCGTCGGCTGCAAGCCGCGCGCTGCGCGCCGGCCAATCGCGCCAGGCGCGCCGCATCGGCACGAGCGGCGAGCGAACCTCCGCTCTGCGGCCCTTCAGGTAGTCGAGCCAGTTCTCGTAAATGGCGATGGCCGACGCACGCCAGCCGCCGCCGAGCCCGGCTTCCAGCCGCCGCATCGGGAAGCTGCTGATGAAGATCGCCGCTGCGGTCGGCCATGCGCGCGCTTGCCGAAACCCTCGACGACGGCTTTCGCTTCGTCGTCGAAATAGCCTCGCGGCATTCGCCGGATAGTCGGCTCGCTCGCCGCGCAGGTAGCGGCCGATGTCGCGGCGATACTCGCGCAATAGCGTACCGGCATCGTATTCCGGATGGCCCTGCAGGAAGAGGTGGAAGCTCCGCTCCTGCCTGGCGAACATGTCGACGCCGGCCGTCGGCCGAGCGGGTGAGGATGCGATAGCCGGCCGCCTTGAGCGCCCGCTCCGGCAAATCGTTGCCGCGCGAATGGGGAACGCGCATGCGGCAGCGCCGCGCCGCGCAGCATCGGATGGGCGGCCACCGGCGCGCAATCGAACACGCCGGAGAGCTTTTCCGAGAGCGCGCGGCGTTCGATGCCGTCGGATGTGCAGCACCGCGGCATGCGCGGCAAGGCAAGACCAGATCGTGGAAGTGGTGTGCTCGCGCGCCCAGTCGATCAGACTGGGCGAGCGCGCCCCAATACGGCTCGGCGCTCAATTTCTTCGAGCGCGGCTCGGTGCCGGTACGATCAGGCCGTCGAGGCGCGCGTCCCACAGCTCGGCTGATGTCGCGATAACGTGCCGGCCATGTCGCGCCGCGCCGCCTCGCCGCGCGGAACTTCGGGAATGCGGAAACAGCAACAGGCGCACGACGGTATTGCGCGCGGATGCCGAATGAGATCGGTGAATTGCCGCTCGGTCGCCTGCGAGCGCCGCGTCGGGCATGTTGTTGATCAGCCCGACGGTGACGCAATTGGCGGCGTGAACCTCGCTTGCCGGGCCGGACTGCGCGGTATCGAGAAGGACGGCATCGTCATCGGCGCCGGCCGACCTGCATTCGGCCGCCAGGAGCGGCGAGCGGCGCGCCTGCGCCGCCGCGAGCGCCTGGTCGAGATCGGCGAGGATGTCGTCGATGTGCTCGATGCCGACGGAGAGCCGGATCATTTCCGGCCTCACGCCGGCCTTTTCCTGCTCCTGCGCCGACATCTGCCGGTGCGTGGTCGAGGCCGGATGGCAGGCGAGCGACTTGGCGTCGCCCATATTGACCAGCCGCTTGAACAGTTTCAGCGCATCGTAGAACCGCTTGCCCGCCTCCAAGCCGCCGGCGATGCCGAACGTGAGCAGCGAGCAGGCGCGGCCGCCGAAGTATTTTTGCGCCAACGCGTGATAGGGATTGTCGGAAAAACCCGCGTAATTGACCCAGGCGACGCGGGAGTCGTCGCGCAAAAATTCGGCAACGCGGCGCGCGTTCTCGACGTGGCGCTCCACGCGCAACGCCACCGTCTCGATGCCTTGCAACAAAAGGAATGCGGACAGCGGCGAGAGCACTGCGCCGGTCGTACGCTGATAGACGCTGCGGCAGCGCGCGATATAGGCGGCTTCGCCGAAATGCTCGGTATAGACCAGGCCGTGATAGGACGCGTCGGGTTCGTGCTGAACATGGCAAAGCGCCGCGCATGCGTCTTCCACGGAAATCGGCCGCTGTCGACAATCGGCGCCGCCGAGCGTAGTGCCGTGGCCGCCCAGAAACTTGGTCAGCGAGTGGACGATGATGTCGGCGCCGTATTCGATCGGGCGCAGCATCAACGGCGTCGCCACGGTGTTGTCGACGACGAGCGGAACGCCGTGCCGTGCGGCGACCGCAGCCAGCGCTTCGATGTCGCAGATGTTGCCGGCCGGATTGCCGACGCTCTCGCAAAAAACCGCGCGCGTCTTGTCGTCGATCAGCTTCTCGATCGCGTCGGGCTGGTCGGATTCGGCGAAGCGGACGCCGATCCCCTGGCCCGGCAGAATGTGCGCGAACAACGTGTAGGTGGTCCCGTAGAGCTGCGGAACCGAAACGATGTTGCTGCCCATCTCGGCGAGATTGAGCACCGCATAATTGAGCGCCGCCTGTCCGGTGCTCGACGCACAAAGCTTCGAGGCCGCCTTCGAGCGCGGCGACGCGGCGCTCGAGCACTTCGGTGGTCGGATTGCTGATGCGGCTATAGCGATAGCCGGACGCTTCGAGATTGAACAAGGCGGCGCCGTGGTCGGCGCTGTCGAACTCGTAGGCCACGGTCTGATAGATTGGCACCGCAACCGACTTGGTGGTGGGATCGGTCTGGTAGCCGCCGTGGATGGCGATTGTTTCGCGTCTCATGCTTCCCCGCCGCGTGTTTGCAACGCGCGCAATTGTAAGCAGTTTCGGTTTCTTATCCGTAGCCGTCGAGGTGAACAATTCACGCCCGGCGATTTCGCGGAAATAACCTTAATTGTTTGCGATGCGAGATGAACCGCCTTGCGCCATACGGCGCGCGGACGGAAAAATGATTCAAATTTTATCTAATTTCGACGCGAAAAATTCGCGGTATTGGGCGATCATTGCGCATGGCTCTCATCGAAACGCAACGGCCGGCGCCGCACAACGGCGGCAGGGACAGCGCGTTGCGCGATTGGGTGCGCGCGCTCGAAGCCACGGCGCCGATCTCCCGTCATCGGCAGCGCCTCCTGCTCGACGTCATCGAGGAGCTTGCAGCATCGCGCGGCGAGGCCCCTGCCTTGCTCTCGGCGCACGAATGTCTGACCTATCGCGCACTTGTCGGACGCGCCAACCGCTATGCGCGCTGGGCGCTCGCGCAAAATCTCGCTCACGGCGAAACTCGTCGGCGCTGATGATGCCGAACCGCCCCGAATACATGGCGATCTGGCTCGGGATCAGCCGGGTCGGCGGTGTCGTGGCGCTCATCAACACCAATCTGCGCGGCCCGGCGCTCGCCCATTGCATCGATATCGTCGGCGCCCAAGCACGTCATCGTGGCGGCGGACTATTTCGCGGAGCTCCACTCCGTTCCGGCAATCTTTCCGCCCAGCCGAAAATCTGGATGCACGGCGGCGGCGCGAACGAAGAGCCGCATCGACCGCGAGGTCGAACGGCATTCGGCCGAGCGGCTCACGCCGGCCGAACGCCGCGGCGCGACCACCGCCGACCGCGCGTTGCTGATCTATACGTCCGGCACGACCGGCCTGCCGAAAGCCGCCAATGTCAGCCATCACCGGCTACTGCAATGGAGCTTCTGGTTCGCCGGCCTGATGAACACCGGACCCGACGACCGCATGTATGATTGCCTGCCGATGTATCACTCGATCGGCGGAGTGGTGGCGACGGGCGCGCTCCTCGTCAACGGCGGATCGGTTGTGATCCGCGACAAATTTTCCACGCAGAATTTCTGGCAGGACATCTGCGATTGGGATTGCACGCTCTTTCAGTATATCGGCGAACTTTGCCGCTATCTGGTGAACGCGCCGGGGAATCCGCGCGAGCGCGCACATCGTCTACGGTTAGTGTGCGGCAATGGACTAAACGCCGAGGTTTGGCGAACTTTTCAGCAACAATTCCGCATTCCGAGGATTTTGGAATTTTATGCGGCGACCGAAGGCAACGTCTCGCTCTACAACGTCGAAGGCAAAATCGGCGCCATCGGCCGCGTGCCTTCGTTCCTCACCCATCGCTTCCCGCTGGCGCTGGTTCGATATGACGACGCGGCGGGCGAACCGGCGCGCGATGCAGATGGATTCTGCATCCGCTGCACGGCCGATGAAGTCGGCGAGGCGATCGGCCGCATCGGCGGCGGACGCGCGGTGCAATCGGGCAACGGCGCTTTCGAAGGCTACACCAGCGAAAATGAATCGCGAGCGAAAGATCTTGCGCAACGTGTTCGAGCGCGGCGACGCCTGGTACCGCACCGGCGATCTCATGCGCAAGGATGCCGAACGGCTTTTTCTATTTCGTCGACCGCATCGGCGACACCTTTCGCTGGAAGGGCGAAAACGTGGCGGCCTCGGAAGTCGCCGCGGCGGTCGCGGCGTTTCCCGGCATCGCCGAAGCGACCGTGTACGGCGTCGCCGTGCCGGGAACTGAAGGTGCGGCCGGCATGGCGACACTCGTTACTCGACGGCGCATTGGATTTTGCTGCTTTGCGCGAGCACCTTGCCCGCTCGCTGCCGTCCTATGCGCGGCCGCTTTTTCTCCGCATCAAGGACCGCATCGAGGTCACGGCGACGTTCAAGCACCACAAGCACGAGCTTAAGCGCGAAGGCTACGACCCCGAAGCGACAACGGATGCGATCTATTTCGACGATCCGGCGCGGCAAGCCTTCGTGCGGCTCGATGCCGAGCGCTACCGGCGCATTCAGGCGGGCGCAATACGCCTCTAGGCGCGCGTCGGCCACTGTCGCCGAGTCACTCGGCTGCGGCGGCCTTGGCGGCATCGCGCAGCGTGAAGTGATCGTCTTCCGGAGTCATCTCGAGATGGCGGTGGTGAAGCGCGGCCAGAGTCGAGCGATGGCCGATGGAAACGATCGTGGTCTTCGGCAGCCGCCGCGCCAGCACGGCATAAAGCTCCGCCTCCAGCGGCTCCTCGACTGCGGACGTCGATTCGTCGAGCAACAGCCAATCGGGCCGCATTGAGCAACGCGCGCGCCAGCGCCAAGCGCTGCTGCTCGCCGCTGGACAGGCGCTGCGACCACACCTCCTCGCGGTCGAGTTCGCCGACAAGATCGCCGAGCTTCGCATCGACCAGCGCGGTGCGAATGTCCTCGTCACGGTAAGCGCCAGACACCGCCGGATAGGTAACGGCGGAGCGCAGTGTGCCGATCGGGATATAGGGTTTTGCCGGCAGCACCATGATGTGAATCCCTTCCGGCCTGCTGATGCGGCCCTCGCCGTAGGGCCAGATGCCGGAAATCGCGCGGAACAGCGTCGATTTGCCGGATCCCGAGGGGCCAGACAGAACGACGCTTTCGCCACCGGCAAGCTCGAGGTGTTTGCTCTCGACGATGTGCCTGCCGTCTGGAAGGACGAGATCGACATTGTCGAGATCGATCGCCGCCGCACCGGCAGGCGCGGCTATGCGCGCCGGACCGGCGGCGGTGAGCGTCTCCGCCTGATCGATGGCCGCATCGAACGAATTCAATCGGTCGACCACCGATTTGAAACCGGCAAGGAAAGTGTAATAGTTGACGAAGAAGGTCAGCGAATTCGCCACCTGCGCGAACGCGCCGGCCGTCTGCGTCATTGTGCCGAGCTCGATCTTGCGGGCAAAGTAAAACGGCGCAGTGAAGATGAACGGGATGATCGGCGACAGCTGGCCGAACGTCTGCGTGAAGGCCCATACTCGCATGCGCCGGAAGATGACGGCGAGGTAATTGGCGATCAATGCAGCGAACCGTCCGTTAAGGATGTTTTTCTCCGCGTCTTCCCCGCCCAGAAGCGCGACCTGCTCGGTATATTCACGCAAGCGTGCGAGCGAAAAGCGGAAGTCGGCTTCCATATGCTGGCGCTGAAAAAAGAGGCCGATCAGCGGCCGTCCGATCAGATGGGTGATCAGCGTTCCAATGGCCGCATAGATCAGCGCGACCCAGAACAGAAAGCCGGGCAGAACGATGTTGGTGCCGGGCAGCGTGAACGATTCCGACAAGGTCCATAGCACGATGGAAAAGGACACCAGGGTGGTGATCGTCGAGATCAACAGAATCGAGAAATCATAAAGTCCGTAGGCTTGGGTGGAACCGTCGTTGCCGCCATTGATAAAGCGGAAAATGTCTTCGGAAATACGCTGATCGGGGTTGTCGGTCTGGCCGGAGACCAAGCTGATCCGGTAATGATTATGACTGGTGAGCCAGCGCGAGACGAAATGGTCGGTCAGCCACGTGCGCCAACGGATCACGAGCATCTGCTGTACGAATAATTCAATCACCGTCATCGCCACGTAAACGAAGGCATAGGGCGTGAAGACGAGCAGGAGCTGCTCCCAAAACACCGTCTCGTTGCGGGTCTGAATGGCATCGAACCAGGCGCGGTTGAAGAAATTCAGCCGCACGATGATGCCGACCTCGGCCTGATTGATGACAACGAGAAAAACCACCATCGCTATCGCTATGCGCCGCTCCATCGCCGTATAAGCGGGGAGCGGCCAGATGCGGGCGCGGGCGATTTCGCCGGCATTAAAATACCGGTCGGCAATCCGGGTGATCTGTCCGACCGTCCGGAACCGCGCCACCACGTAGACGAGGATCGAGAAGATCGCGACCGTAAGCGGCAGCGATTCCGGGGGCAGCACCTGCGCGAAATAACTCGGCCAAAGCCCGGCGCGGCCGGCCAGAAAGGCGAGCCCGAACAGGATCGTTTCGGTCGAGAAGATACCGACGAAGATCTTGAGGAAGCTCGATATCCCGGTCGAGCGAAACGTCGTCACGGCGCTGATCAGGGCGACGAAGCCGAGTAGCGCCTCCGCAGCGTTCATTTGCAGTACAGGCTGCACCAGCGCAACGACGCCAAACAAGGCGACGGCAAAGCTCAATAGTTTCATGGGTTTCTTCCGAGGTTCCGTGGCAGCTCTATCGCATGCGCTTGGGTGGACGGCTGGGAGAACAATTTTGGGCACATGGGGAAGTCGATAAACTCCGGCACCTTATCACACGCTCGTCGAACGTCGCGCCAGCGGCCCTGCTGGCGAATCCTGCACGGAGCGCAACCCTCGACGATGCGTCTCGGCAGTCGACGTGCGACGTGATGGCGCGCTTTATGGCTGGATTGAGTCCATCACGCGCTGTCAAGCGTCAATTTAAAGCAATTTGTCCCGTGGGGCTTATGCAATGTCCGCCTCGGTTGCAACGACGGCGTCGTCGTTCCAAGGCAAATCGGAGCGCGGGCCCAACGCTCCGCGAGGAACAATAGCTGGCGAGCGCGATTGACGTTCAGCGGTACAGTCTTCGGGCCGTTCGCAACCTGACGATTTGGAACTTTGCTACAGCAGTTTGGAGGACAACATGAGAGCAAAACTCTTAGGTGGCGCTGCGGCGCTGGCGCTAACGGCCTGCACCGTACTGGCAACCACGCCGGCATCGGCGGCTCCGTGGGGCTGGCACCGGGGTTTTGGATGGGGCGGCGCCGTAGCCGCGGGCGTAATCGGCGGGGCGTTGGCGGCAGCGACTTCGCCGCTCTGGGCCCCCGGCTACTATGACTATTATCCGGGCTATACCTATTCGCCGGGCTACACGTATGACTACGTCGCACCGGCGGGCGGTGGCGGTAATGTCGCCTGGTGCGAGGCGCAATTCCGCTCATACAATCCGGCAACCGGCATGTATCTGGGCTATGACGGCCAATACCATCCTTGCCCCTAGCGTCTGTTAGATTGCCGCGCGCTGCGGAACCAAGCCAACAGGCCGCGGTCGCGCGACTTTAGTATGGCTTGTAGCCGCGGCGCGTACCTACGCCGTCGCGCCGGCGTCGACCGTGAGCACCGTGCCGGAAATGTTGCGGGCACTGTCGCCGAGCAAGAATTCTACCGCGTTTGCCACGTCCTCGACGTCGGCGAGACGGCGAAGCGCGCTGCGGCGAACGACACGTTGCCGCGCTTCGCCGTCAAGGCCGTGGGTCATGTCGGTATCGAAAAAACCCGGCGCCACGGCGTTGACGCTGATGCCGAGCCGGCCGACCTCGCGCGCAAGCGAGCGGGTAAAGCCGAGCATCGACGCCTTGGTGGCCGCATAGGCGGCAAGCCCGCTATAGCCGGTGAAGCCGATGATCGAGGCGACATTGACGATGCGGCCGGATCCTTCGCGCCATCATCGAGCGCACCACGTATTTGGTGAGCACGATCGGCGAAAGCGTGTTGAGCCGCACCAGTTCTTCGATCTTGGCGTTGTGCATCATCGCCAGCGCGCCGTCATGACCGACGGCGGCGTTGTTGACGAGCCCGTACAGGGGCCGAATTCCTTGCGCAGGTTTTTGACCAGAGCCGGAATCTCGTCGACCTTGCCGAGATCGAAGGGCGCAAAGTGCAGCGGGGCGTGGTTGCCACGCTCCGCTTCGGCAATCGCCTCCGCCATCTGCCTGCTCTTGCCGCGCGCCACGGCGATCACCCGATAGCCGACGGCGCTCAGCTTGCGCGCGATGCCGAGGCCAAGCCCGCGGCTCGCACCGGTGACGAGAACAGTTGCGCAGGGCTTCGGTTGCGGGTCTTGTCATGGGTGGCGTTACCGGCTCAACCGCGCCGCGCCAGCTTGCCGGTCGCGGCAACGGCAAGCGCAGGCACGAAACTGATGGCGACGGGTACCTTGTGGCGCGGCAGCACGCCGCGGCAGAGTTTTAGAATGTCGTCCTTGACCTCCGACTCGTCCTCGCGCATGCTTGCATGGGGACTTCAACACGACGTCGGCGATCACGATGGCGCCGGTGAACGGGCTCCGCTTCGGCCGCACCAGCGACATGCGCACCTGCGGATGCCGGTTGATCACGGCTTCGACCTCTTCCGGATGAACTTTGAGGCCGCCGATATTGATGATGCCGCCCTTGCGGCCGACGAAGAAATAACGATCGCCGCGCCGCTCCACCATGTCGCCGGTGTCGACGAAACCATCGGCGTCGAGCAGCGGCGCGGCTGCGCGCGCCGAGTATAACGCGACGCCGTCCCCGGCGAACGGATGCGCAGCGAGCCGTCGACGACCTTCATCTCGACGCCGTTGCGCAGCGCCGTCAAGGTATGCAGCCGGAAATCCGGCAAGGCCATCGTTGACGGCAAAGCCGACGCCGGCTTCGGTCGAGGCGTAGGCGTGGCCGATGCCGGCCTGCGGAAAAGCTGCGCGCAGATTGTCGAGGATCGCCTGGTCGGCGATTTCGCCGGACAGGCGAACGTAACGCGGCGAGATCTTGCCGATCGCCGGCGACATCAACGCGCGGCGCCAATGCGACGGCGTGCCCGACAGATGCGTCACGCCGTGCCGACGCCAGGCGAACAAGATGATCGGCGACCGGCTCGCCGGCGCTCGACAGAACGAGCGAAGCGCCTGCGATAACCGCGCGCAGAAAAATCTGCAAACCGCCGTAGCGGCGGATATCGTAGAACGTACCCCACACGACGGGCTCGGTTTTCGCTGGCGGCGCGATCGCCGCGGTGAGGCCGCCGAGGCTGTGCACCACCATCTTCGGCACGCCGGTCGTGCCCGACGTCAGCAGCACCCATTCGGTAGGAATCCGATCCGGCGGGTTCTGCGCGACCGGCACGAGATTTGGCGTGCAGACGACCACGACGGCAACGCCTGCGAAAGCCTCCGGCGCCTCGCCATCGATCACGACGGCATCGATGTCGGCGTCCGCCATCAGCGCGCGAAGATGCCCGCGCTCGACATCCGGCGGCAAGATAGTGAGGCGGCGGGCAACCCCATCAAGCTCGATCAGCGCCAAAGCGCTCGTGAGCTGGCTTGTGGTCGCAATCAGAACCGAACGTCCGCTCAGTTCGGCGAAGCGGCCGCCGAGGCTGCTGCCGGCAAGGAGAGCGGCGAGGTCGAACGCGAGCGGCGCGATCGAAAAAGAACTGGTCAGCCGGCGCGTTGTCGATGTGACGGCGCAGCGAGAGCGCCTCAGCGAGCGCCATTTTCATAAGCCTTGACGAAATCGCCGACCGTCACCGGGAATTGCACGTCCTCGGACGCGGTGAACGGATCGACGCCGAGCCGATCTTCCAGCCGGGCAACCAGCACGGCGATGCCAAGGGAATCGAGACCGGAATCGAGCAGCGCCAGATCGTCGCTGAGCGGCGCCAAAGTCTTGCCGTGCTCACGCGCCACCTGCGTCATCTGATCCATTATGGTTAATTTTATCGACATCGTTGCGGTACCTACGCTTTGTTCATTTGCACCCGGTATATTCGCGCAACACTTACGATCAAGTTCACGACACGGTCGTGGTCAACGCGAATGGTTGCTCCCGCGCCGTCAATTCGCTGCCGTCAGATCGCCGAAGGCGACATCGCCGCCGTCACCGCCTTGCTCGTGCGCGGATTTCCCAGCCGCGACCGTCAATTCTGGCAAAGCGCGCTGGAGCAGCTCGGCAACCGCGAGTCGCCGCGGGGCTTGCCGAAATATGGTTACCTCTTGGAGAGCGGCGGAGCGCCCGTCGGCGCGCTCCTCATGATCTGCTCGACGGTGCGAACGGGAGACAAGCTTGCGACGCGGTGCAATCTCTCCAGCTGGTATGTCGAGCCCGCGTTCCGCTCCTATGCCCGCTTGCTCGTTGCCCGCGCGCTGTCGCACAAGGACGTGACCTATTTGAACGTCTCGCCGGCGCCGCACACCAGGCCGATCATCGAAGCGCAGGGCTTTTCGCGCTATTGCGACGGCGTCTTCGTCGCCCTGCCCGTGCTGAATGGATTGTTCGGCGGCGGCAGGACGCAAAGGTGTTCGACGCGCAGACGCGGCCGGCGGTCGCCTTCGATCCGTTCGAACAAGAAATCCTTTTGCAACACGCCGCACTCGGCTGCATCAGCCTGTGGTGCGCCACGTCCGAACGCGCCTATCCGTTCGTGTTCCGGCCGCGGCGCGCCAAGAAAGTATCCCGTGCGCGCAACTCATCTATTGCCGCGACGTGGCCGACTTCGTTCGCTTTGCCGGTCCGATCGGGACGGTACCTCGCGCGGCGCGGAAAACCGTTCGTCATCGTCGATGCGAACGGCTCCCATCCCGGGACTGATCGGCGTCTTTCGCCGCGGCAGCATGCCGAAATATTTCAGAGGCCCGCAACGCGCCGCGCTTGGCGACCTCGCCTATACCGAATACGCGGTGATGGGCGTCTAACATTCCGGCCTCGCGCCGGGCTGCCGTTTAGACGTCAGCGCCTTGCGCACGCTCGTTGGCCAGCGCGGCAGTTCGAGCCCGTGGGTGGCGAACAGCGCCAGCGCCAGGCGGTCGATGCCGAAAGCGACGCAGCCGGTATGCGCCACCTCGCCGCGCCGCAGTCCGGATGTTCCAGGTCGTGCCGAAATGGTCGCGATGATAGTTGAAGCTCATGCACGCGGTCGGCTTCTCGGCGGAGTGGACCGGAATGAGCAGCTCGAATTTCAGCGCCTGCTCGACCTGGCTTACCGCCATCAGCTTGCCGCCGCGGCCGAAGAACGGATCGCTGGCGTAATCGATGCGCCAGCTCAAGCCCAGCCGGGCGGCAAAGCCTTCGGCGAGCTTCATCCAGCGCTGGCGGAACGCGTCGATCTGGCCGGGCGTGCCGATGCAGACATATTCGCGCATGCGGAACGATTGCAGCCGGTCGAGCATTTTCGACGGCTCGCGGCGGAAGCAGTCGCAGGCAACGTCGAAGAGCAAGGCCCTGCGCCGGCACCTGACCGCGGCTCGCCGCCAGCGGATAGACCGGATAGCAGGCGGCCGGACTGAGCACGAGATCGGCCGGCGACAGCGCCGGCGTCCAATCCTGCCCGGCCTCGTGGCGGTCGACGGCGGCGCGGATTTCGCCTTCTTCGCCGGCAAGGCAGCTCACGCAGCCGAGAAAGTGCGGAAAGCTCTTCAGATAGCCCGACTTCTCCACCTGGCGGCGGCTCATCACCGGCGGAAAGCGCAAGACTTCGGTGTTCGGCTCGCGGTATTGCGAGATCAGGTCGGTGAGGCCGTTGACCACCTGCTCGAAGATCGGCGGTGCGCGCGTAAACGCCGTCGATGCCCGACGGCAGCAGCAGCGCCTCGGCTATGGAATCGAGCGAGTGCGTCGACTCTGGCCGGTTGCTTGAATGCCACATTCATCGAAACAACGCCTCCTGCTCTGATCTTCGCCGCCCTAGTTCTTAGTCTTGCCAGCCTTGCGCAGTCGCAGACTCAATCGCGCAGCGATGCCGGCGCTGCCGCCCAGCAAGCGCCGCTGCCGCGACATTGGCGAGGATGCGGTCGTTGCTGATCATGATCGGCGACGACAGGATGTCGCGCAGATGCCGGCCGATGGAAAATTCGCCGTCGTTGCGGTAACCGGCGAGCCCGCAGGCCTGCATCGCGCTCATCACGGTCGAGACCGCGAGCTCCGACGCATTGACCTTGAGCATGTTCATGCCGGTCTGGAAGTCGATGGATTCGAGCGCTCGCCGCATCTGCCGGATGCGCGCTCGAAGCGCTGCAGCGCCGCGGCAATGAGGCTGCGCAGCGTGCGCAAGCTCGCGTTGGCACGCGTCAAGTGCGCGGCGCCCGGCGGCAGCGTGCCGCCTGAGCGATGCGCGGCCTTGCGCACGAAGGCGCGGGCGCGGTCGACCGCGGCAGCCGCGATGCCGGCCCAGGCGCCGCTCCAGGCAAGATGCGCGAACGGCATCATGGTATGGCTGTGAATCTTCTCGTAGCTCGCCGGCAGAATCTGCTCGCGCAGGCCCGAGGCGACGAGTTTGAAGCCCGCGCTGCAGGTGCCGCGCATGCCGAGCGCGTCCCAGCCGTTGAGGCGCTCGAGCGTGTAATCGTCCTTCAGAAAGGCGACGAGCACCTGGTCCGAACTCGGCGGCGTCGGCCGGAACGCCGCGCGGTGGTCACGATGCCGTCGGCCGCTTCGCCGTAGGAGATGACCGTCGCCTGCCGTTCGAGCGTGATCCGCACGTTCGCCTTCGACCGCCGCCGCACTGTTGCGCACGTCGCCGCCGGCCTGGCCCTCGGTGGTCGAGGACGCCAGCAGCAATTGCTCGGCACACAGCCGGCGCAGCAACAGCTGATGCCAGGGGCTGCCGCGCCCGTGGCGGGCAAGGCAGGCGACCTTGGTCTGGTGCATGGCGTAGATCATCGCGGTCGAGGCGCAGGCCCGGCCGAGCGCGTAGCAGACATCGACGACGTCGGCGGTGCCAACACCTTCGCCGCCGAGTTCGCGCGGCACGGCGATGCCCAGCAGCCGCTCGGCGCGCGCGGCGTCGATCGCCTCGCGCGGGAATCGCGACGTTGCCGTCCACCGCTGCGGCATGAGCCGCCGCGACGGCGGCGACCTTCTCGATACGTGCGCGCAAATCCGCCGCATCGGCAGCGGGCACAATGGCCCCGGCGAACTAAATCGCCGCGCCCCGCATCGCGGACGTGTAGTTGCTTGGCGATGCTTTAATCGTCGCGGTGCGGGTATTCATGGACGCGCTCTCGACGGACGGAATTCTCGTCCTCGCAATCGGGCCTCGACAGCGATCCGTATCGCGGCGGAGCTAATCGCAGAATACGCCAATTCATCGTGTCATTTAGCGGGAATTAGCGATGTTCTTTTACGTCAAGGTTACCGATCGGATGCGCACATAATGTGCAATTTCGCGATGTCGCAATCACCTCCGATTAATCGAAATGATGGCATCACAGAACCGGCTTCGCTCGCCGGCGGATTTTGAGGAGATTACTGTGCTTGATCGCACCAATTCCAATGTAGTCGAACGCGTGGTCACGCTTGTCCAGGCATTGCTCGCCAAGCGTTGGTCGAGCGGGCCGTCGGCCGCGACGAAGATCTCGGCGAGAACGGGCCTGTCGTCGCTCGATCTGGTTAATCTGATGCTGGCCGTCGAGGCCGAGTTCGACCTCAAAATTCCCGGAACTCGATATGCGGCCGGCAAATTTCCGCTCGATCGCGCGAATTGAGGCGCTGGTCATGAGTTTGTTGCGCGTGAACGAGCCGGTTAGCGGCGGCTGAAGCCGCCGAGGCTTTGCAGGCAGGCGCGCCCCGCGAGCGCTGCATCGACACAAGGACAAAAAGAAAAAGGCCCGGTTTGGGCGAGGTCCCAAGCGGGGCTTCGGTATTGCGACGCCGGCTATTGCCACCTGTAACCGTTCTGAATCTTGTCGACTTTTGCATATTGGAGGCTTTGCCAGCCTTCCGCATGGGTAGGTGCGTATTACTTGCCGCCGCTGGCGGCGGCATTGCGCCTCGTGGTACCGGGTGTCTGCCCCAGGGCCATTGCCAACGAACCGGCGAGAACACCATGCCCAAAACTGTCTACTACGCCAGCATCGGACCGGAGCTTTCTCTGTTCGATGTCGACGCTCGACGGCGCGGCCTTGATCAGGCGCGGCGCGGTGACGCTGCCGGCCAACATCCAATACGCCTGGCCGCATCCTTCGCGCCGCTATCTCTACGTCGTCTCAAGCAATGGCGGCCCGGGACTGTCGCCGGCGACAGACATATGCGCCAACGCGTTGCTGATTGACCCGGCGACCGGCGACGCTGCGGCCGCATGGCGCCGCCGCCGCGCTGCCTTCGCGCCCGATCCACGTCAGCGTCGACGCAAGCGGCGAGTATCTGCTGACCGCATATAACGATCCGAGCAACATCACCGTGCATCGCCTCAACGGCGACGGCACGATCGGCGAAGCGGTCGCACAGCCGGATAAACTCGACACCGGCATCTACGCGCATCAGGTTCTCGCAAGCGCCGTCGGGACCGCACGGTGACGCTGGTGACGCGCGGCAACGACGCGAAGCCGGACAAGGCGGAAGATCCCGGCGCAATCAAGACGTTCACCTTCAGCAACGGCGTGCTGGGCAATCTCGCTTCGATCGCGCCCGGCAACGGCCTGGGCTTCGGCCCGCGCCACCTCGACTTTCATCCGACCAAGCCGTGGGTGTTCGTCTCGATCGAGCGGCAAAACAAGCTCTATGTTTACGAGCTCGGCTCCGGCACGCGGCTTAGGCGCGAGCCGATGTTCGTCAAAGACACGCTGTCGGACCCGAAGCCGACGATGCGGCAAGCCGCCGGCGCGATCCATGTGCATCCCAACGGCAAATTCGTCTATCTGACCAACCGCGCATCGGACCGTTCGAGTTTCGAAGGCAAACCGGCGGTGATCGGCGGCGAAAACAACGTCGCGGTCTTCTCCATCGATCAAAACACCGGCGAGCCGACGCTGATCCAAAACGCCGACGGCCACAGCGTCGAACTGCGCACCTTCGGCATCGATCCGGGCGGCCGCCTGTTGGTCGCGGCGAGTATCGCGCCGGCGCCGGTGCTGGAGGGAAACGCGCATCGTGTCGGTCGCCGGCCGGGCTCTGAGTGTGTTTCGTATCGCCGACAGACGGCAAGCTCTCCTTCGTTCGCAAATACGACGTCGATACCGGCGATCGGCGGCAATTCTGGAGCGGCATGGTCACGCTGCCATGATGCGGCCGCGCGCCCACGCCGATTCAGACCGCAACGCTGCGCCATGACGCTGATCATCAACAATGACGACGTCGCCAAGGTCCTGACCATGGAGACCACGATGGCGGCGCTGGAGGAAGCCTACCTGGCGCTCGCCGCGCGCGAGGCGGTGTGCCGGCCGCGCATCGACATCCGCATTCCGACCTCGCGATCCGGCCAAGAATTATCAATGGGGCACGATGGAGGGCGGCTCGACCGCCGGCTATTTCGCCATCCGCATGAAGTCCGACGTCATCTACGAGACGCACTACAACGGCTCGATCACGCAGGAAAAATATTGCATGCGGCCGGGCCTCTATTGCGGACTGATCCTGCTCACCTCCATCGAGACCGGCGAGCCGCTCGCCTTCATCAATGACGGCCATCTGCAGCACATGCGCGTCGGCGCCGACGGCGGCATCGGCGTCAAATATCTGGCCAAACAGGACGCCGCAGTGGTCGGCATGCTCGGCTCGGGCGGCATGGCGCGCACCCACATGCGCGCCTTCACGCTGGTGCGCAACATCAAGAAGCTGCAGGTGTTCAGCCCGACGCGCGAGAACCGCGAACAATTCGGCCGCGAAATGGCGCGGACCTACAATATCGAGGTCGTGGTCTGCGACCGGCCCGAGGACATCTACAAGGGCGCCGACATCGTCGCCGGCTTGACCGATTCCGCGGTGCCGGTGATCGACGGCACGCTGCTCGAAAAGGGCGCGCATATCGTCAATGTCGGCGGCAGCGGCAAGCCGGACGAGGAAAGCCTGAGGCGCGTCGACGTCTATCTGCGCTTCGGCGACACGCCGGCGCCGGTCGGCCGGCCCGAACTCGCCATCGACGATGAATTTCTCGGCTTGGAGGCGCGGCCCGACCGGCCGAAATTCGGCGACGGCCGGCGCGGCTCGCCGCCGTCACGGCAACGCGCTGCCGGACAAGCGCGTCACGCTCGCCGACCTCGCCACCGGCAAAGTCAAAGGCCGCACCGGCAGCGATGCAGATCACCTATTCGGAGCGCGGCAATCTGCAGGGCGCGCAATTCTTCGCCGTCGCCGGCAAGATCTACGAGGCGGCGCAGGCGCGCCGGCCTCGGCCGCGAAATCCCGACCGAATGGTTTTTGCAGGATATCCGCGACTGATCGCCCGCGGGCGGCCGAGTCTATCACGCGATAGTTCGGAGGCGCGACCAATTCACCAGATCGCCGGAGCGCGCCTGCATGTCGGCGATCGGCGGCGCCGCCGCCGATGCGCGGCTTGCTGCTCGGCGCGGTGCCGCGCCAGCGCGCGACGACCGTCGCGATCGATTGCTCGTCGATCCCCTTCGCGCAATCGAGGTCGCCGCCCCACACCGCCTGGCTCCTCGGGATGCAATTGTCCGGCAGTTCCTCGAAGCGCAGCCGCGTCACTGTCGGCACCCCGGCGCCGATCACCAGCGCCTCGCGCGTGCCGAGCGACGGCAGGAACGACAGCAGCCGGCTCGCCGAATCGGACACCGCGGCGCGGACGATTTTCTGGTCGTCCTCGTGGCCGAGCCGCATGGCGAACACGGTCGAGCATTGCGAGATCAGCGTCGGATCGAGCTGGTGCGGACGCTGGGTCACCAGGCCGAGAAAGACGCCGTGCTTGCGGCCTTCCTTGGCGATGCGCGACAGCCCCTCCCGCGCCGTGCGGAAGCCGACTGTCGCGATCGGCATTGGCGTAATTGTGCGCTTCCTCGCAAACGATGAGCAGCGGACTTAAGCCGTCGCTCCAGACGCCGAATTCGAACGCCAGCCGGAACAGCACCGATACGATCACTTCCATCGTCTCGGCCGGGAAGCCGGCGAGCTGAACGATCGCCATCGGCCGCTCGTCGTCCTTGAGCCGCAGCAGCTGGCACAGAATGTCGACCATCGAGTCGTTCGTCTCGCCGCCATCGTCGAAGATGAAGGCGTAGCGCGGGTTCTTGCGCGCGGCGTTGATGCGCATGAGCAGCCGCTGGTACTGCACCGCGAGGTCGCCGTTCTCGAGCTTGCCCATGCGGCTCTCGGCTGCGGCGATGACGTCTTCGAAACGGTAGGGCACCGGCGTGTCGACCGTATAGCGGCCGCCGCCGTCCGCCGGCGGCGCCCGGTAGCTCGAGCGCGAGCGCGCTCTTGGCGCGGGCGTATTCGGTCTTCGCCAGCGGAATGAGTTCCGCCAGCAGGCCGATCTCGTGCTCGGCGCGCGCGCGCGAACCGAAGACGATCTGCGCGAGCTCGTCGAAATTGAACAGCCAGAACGGCAATTTCAGATTGGCCGGACCGAATACCTGGGCGCGGCCGTCGAAACAGTCGGCATATTCGTTGTGCGCGTCGATCAAGAGCATGCGCAGGTCGCTGCGCGCCTGCATGATCTTGCGCAGGATGAGCGCGAGCCCGCTCGACTTTCCCGAGCCGGTCGAGCCGACGATGGCGAAATGCTTGCGCACCATCTCCTCGACGTTGACGGTAGCCGCGATCGCGGCGTTCTGCTGCAGGCGGCCGATCTCGACCGTGCTCGGATGAGCGAGGCCGAAAATGATCTGCAGTTCCTCGCCGCCGACCGCGACCACGGCGCTGCCGATCTTCGGATAGGCGGCGATACCGGCTTGGAAAGCGCCGTTCGCCGGATTTTTCGGCGACGATCTCGCCGAGCAGATCGATCCGCCCGACGCGCGCTCGGCGCCGCGCTCGCCGCCTGCCGACTGTTCCAGCGGAATGTCGCACAGCGTTCCGATGGCGAGCGTATCCGCCGTTTCGGATGCCGACGAGCGAGCCGACCGTCGAGCTCCGCGCTCGCGGCGAATTGCGCGATCACCTGCGAACCGCTCACCGCGATCACGCGGCCGAGCGGTCTGCGCCGCGCATGCGGCAAACTCGTTGCTCTCGCGGGAAAGCCGTTTCGTGGGCAAAGCGGCTCGTTGCCGGAACACGACCAGCGGATGAATGCGATCGTCGTTATACATGGCTGGACCCTCCGCGTAAATTTTTGCGCAAGAAGAGTCTAAAATTGCGATAAAGCTCACGGCCAAAAAACGCGACAAGATTCGGGCGCTGCAAGCCTGGCGCAGTCGCGCAGAGTTAATAATCCGCTGCAGTCAATCTGAGCGAATTTGAAGCGAATAGCAGTCTAGCCGCCGCGCAGCGGCGCCGGCTGCTCGGCGAGCATCGTGCGGATCGCGAGCCGCGTCGTCTCGGGATCGAGGCCGTGCTTGTTCACGAGGTCCTGGCAATCGGCGAGGATCGCGTCGGCATCCTGCATCATCTTCAGCCGCTTGAAATGATCGTCGTCGTGCAGTCCCATGCTGGCGCCGACGATTTCGTACATGTTCATGATGCGGAACGGCCAGTCGCGCTCGTGCGCGCACAATGCGCGGTGATCGGAATGATAGACGGCGACCAGCGCGTCGACGCCGGCCGCTTCCGCCGCCGCAAGCTCGGCCAGGTCCAGCTCGCGGCGATAGGCCGGCAGCACTTTCAGGTTGTTGCTCTGCAGCCCGACGGCCGGCTGATGCAGATCGACGAGTTCGATGCCCGGCACGGCGCGCAAAATGTCCTCGGCGGCTTCGACCACGCCGCGGATGCCGGGATGCCGGTGCAGCGCGATGCGCATCGGCACGCGCTCGCGCAGCAGCGGCCGCAGCCGGTCGAGGTGCTTGCGCAGGAACAGCGTGAACGGCGTCATCTCGAACGGCTTTGCGCCGCGCATCTTTCTCCACTCGTCGGCAGCGTCGTCTCGGCGAACTGCACCTGGCACGACGGACACCACGACACCACCTGCTTCGCTCTTGCTCTGCGCCAGCTTGTCGATCGTGTTTTCGCCGCATCCGCCCGGATGTCGCGACGTCGCCGGTGCGCATCTGCAGCACGCCGCAGCAATGGGTCGGGCCGCCCATCACCTCATAACGTGACGCCGAGCGCGTCCATGATGTCGAGGGCAAGCAGCGCGATGTGCGGCGTCTTGAGCACGTTGCAGCCGGTGTAGAACACAAAGTCGGGCAGCGCGTCCTCACCGCCTCACTACCTCCGCATCGCCGAAGACGGGCGCGCGCGTTTGGCGCCCTGCCCCAAGCCGTTGCAAGCAGCGCATCGTCGAGTTGCAGCGCGCGACAGATGGGTCGACGTCGCGCGCGACCGTGCGGAAGCTCTCGACGCCGCCGCGGCGTTGCGCGTCACATCATTCGTGGCGCGCGCCATCGTCGACCCGCGCCATGTCGAGCAGGAAGCGCGGATTGACGCCGTAGTCGCAGGCCTTGATGCATTCGCCGCGACAGCACGCAGCCGCTCGCCCATTTGCGCGCCGCCTCATTGCCCTCGCCGTGGCGAAGGATGTCGATGACGCCCTCGATGACCCGGACCGGATTGTTGTCGCTCTTCGGCGGTGAGGCCGGCCGGCGCGGTCGCCGGGCAGACCTCGACGCACTTGCCGCAACGGGTGCAGGCGTCGAGCATCTCGTCGACGCGGGCCTGCAGGGCGGATTCGAATGTCTCGGCATGGTGCGTTCACGGCATGCCCATTCGCACAGTACGCCAGCGTGCAGCGCGGCCCGATTGAAGGGCTTCGCAAGTCGATGTAAGACCGGACACGCCTTTCGTGCCCGGCCCGTCGCCGGGCACCTCCATGACACGCGGCAGTCGATCGCCGGATCGCCCAGAATGCGAGGATGCAATGGGTGAATTCGCCATAGGTCAACCGGTTCCGCGTTTCGAGGACCCCCGGCTCGTCAAAGGGCGGCGGCCGTTACGTCGCCGACATGGTGTTTCCCGGCATGGCGTTCGGCTACGTGCTGCGCTCGCCGCACGCGCATGCGCGCATCCGCTCGATCGACACCTCGAAGGCCAAGGCCGCGCCCGGCGTGCTCGCGGTACTGACCGGCGCCGACTACAAGAAAGCGGGCTTCGGCGATCTTCCCGTTCCCGGCGGGCTCAAGCGCCGCGACGGCGCGCCCGGCTACAAGCCGCGCTATCCGGCTTTGGTGGAAGACCGCGTGCGCATGATCGGCGACTATGTCGCCTTCGTCGTCGCCGAGACCTATTACCAGGCGGTCGATGCCGCCGAACTGATCGAGGTCGACTACGAGGCGCTGCCGGCGATCGTCTCCACCGGCGACGCCGTCAACCCCGGCGTGCCGCTCGTTTGGGAGGATTGCCCGAACAACATCGGCTTCATCCAGATCGAGGGCAACAAGGAGGCGACCGACGCCGCGTTCGCGAACGCCGCCCACGTCGTCAAGCATCATTTCGTGATCAACCGGGTCACGGCGGCGACCATGGAGCCGCGCGGCTGCATCGGTCTGTTACGAGCCGATCGAAGGCCGCTACACGATCTACACCACGCTGCAGCGCACCAACGTGTTCCAGACCGAGCTGTCGCAGCTATGTTCTCAAAGTCCCCGACAGCAAGATCCGCGTGGTCTGCGGCGACATCGGCGGCAGCTTCGGCATGAAGTCGGCCGTCTATAACGAAGTCGCGCTGGTGCTGCTCGGCGCCAAAGCTCACCGGCCGTCCGGTCAAATGGGTGGCGACGCGCTCGGAGTCCTTTCTCTGCGACGCACAGGCGCGCGACAACGTCACCGACGCCGAGCTCGCGCTCGACAAGGACGGCAACTTCCTCGGCTTCCGCGCCAAGATCATCGCCGCCATCGGCGCCTATCTGCAGGTCGGCATGCCGGCCTTTACCGGCAATCTCGGCACGCTCGCCGGCGTCTATCGCACGCCGGCGTCGCACGTCGACGTCACCGCCGTGTTCACCCACACCCAGCCGGTGCGGCCCTATCGCGGCAACGGCCGGCCGGAAGCCGGCTACGTCATCGAGCGCATGGTCGATCTTGCCGCCGACCAGCTTGGCATCGACCCGGCCGAACTGCGCCGGCGCAACACCATTCCGTCGAGCGCCCTGCCGTTCAAAACCAGCGTGACCTTCACCTACGATTGCGGCGAGTTCGAAAAGAACATGAACATCGCGCTCGACGCCGCCGATAAGCACGGCTTCGAGGCGCGCCGCGCGCACTCGCGCAAGAACGGCAAGCTGCGGGGCTTAGGCTTCTCCAACACCATCGAGCGCTCCGCCGCCGCCGGCCTCGAAGGCGCCGAAATCAGGTTCGACCGCACCGGCTCGGTGTCGATCTTTTCCGGCAGCATCAATCAGGGCCAGGGCCACGAGACCGCGTTCAAGCAGGTCGTCTGCGACAAGCTCGGCCTCGATCCGAACGAAGTGACCTACATCCAGGGCGACACCGACCAGGTGTTCTTCGCCGAAGGCACCGGCGGTTCGCGCTCGGCGGCGTTTTCCGGCTCGGCCTTCACGCTGGCCGCGGAGAAGATCGAGACCAAGGCCAAGGCCATCGTCGCCAAACATGCTCAAAGTCGATGTCGCCGACGTCAACTTTGCCGAGGGCATCTTCTCCAGCCAAAAGACCAACCAGACGATGACCATCAAGGAAGTCGCCAAGGCGTCGATCGATCCGAAGAATCTGCCGGAAGGCATGGAAGTGGGCCTGATCTCCACGGCGATCTATCAGGGCAAGGCGGCGAGCTATCCGAACGGCTGCCACGTCTGCGAGCTGGAAATCGACGAGGAGACCGGCGTCGTCGAGATCTTGCGACTACAACGTCGTCGACGACGTCGGCACCGTGATCAATCCGCTGCTCCTGCACGGCCAGGTCGATGGCGGCGTCGCCATGGGCGTCGGGCAGATTTTGATGGAAAACATCAAATTCGACGAGCAGGGCCAAATCCTCACCGGCTCGTTCATGGACTACGCCATGCCGCGGGCGAGCGACCTTCCGGCCTACCACGTCGACAGCAATCCGGTGCCGACCAAGACCAATCCGCTCGGCGTCAAGGGCGCGGGCGAAGCCGGCTGCGTCGGCGCCATGCCGGCGGTCGCCAATGCGCTGGTCGACGCACTCTCGGTGCTCGGCATCAGGCACGTCGAAATGCCGGCGACGCCCGAGGTGCTGTGGAAAGCGATCCATGAGGCGCGGGAGAAGAACGCGTAAACCTCGCCACGAGGATGGCGGCCATGGAAGTAGACCGCTTGCATTGCGGATTTCACGCGAAATGGGTGTTCGGCCGCGGCAGGACCTGGCATCTGATTGTCAGCAACGAAGAGAGGGTGAAGGGCTGCCCGATCGTACGCGCGCGCAGCGAATCCGAGAACGAGGCGGCCAGCTATCGCTGCCCCAGGCTGGATGCGGCGCTCAATTCCTGTGCAACCTGACTCTGAGCGGTTCCTGACGCCAGATTTGCTGGCTGCGGTATGCCATTAGCTCAGGATGCAATTACCGCGACGCACTGAATCTCGATCATCATCTCCGGCTGGGCGAAGCCGGCGACGGTGATCGCGGCGCTGGCCGGAAAGTCCTTGCCGAAAATCTCGGTGCGCAGTTCGGTCATCCGCGTGGTGTGGCGCGCGTCGATGAGAAAGACCGTCATGGTGACGAGGTCGGAAAGCTTTGGCGCCGGCCTCGGCGAGCGTCTTCTCGATGTTGCGGAAGCACTGCCGGCACTGCGCGTCGAAATCGCCGGCAAGCGACTTTGCCGGCATCGTCGACCGCGCCGGTATGGCCGGCGACCCAGATGGTCTTGGCCGGCGCCCTCGGTGATCACGGCCGGCGAATAGGCGCGCTTTTGCTGCCAGGTGCCGCGAACGAATGACTTTTTCATGGTTGGTCCCTTCACTTTCGTCATTGGCCGGGCTTGTTCCGGCAATCCATGCTGATGTCCGTGTCGAAGCGTCGCGTCACGACTGGACGCGACACGACGAATGCGCACCATGGCACCGACCGGCGTACATTGCCACGGGCATGGTGACGAGCGAAGATCGTCGCATGGAACGGGTACGACCGACACGCTCCCCCTTGCCGGCATCCGCGTGCTCGAATTCTGCCACGCCATCATGGGGCCGAGCGCGGGGCTGATCCTCGCCGATCTCGGCGCCGACGTGATCAAGGTCGAGCCGGTCGGCGGCGATTCGACCCGGCGGCTGCCCGGCTTCGCCGCCGGTTTCTTCGGCACCTTCAACCGCAACAAGCGCAGCCTCGCCATCGATCTCAAGGCCGACGAAGGCCGCGCGCTGCTGCACCGCCTGGCGGCGACCGCCGACGTGGCGATCGAAAACTACGCGCCCGGCACCATGGACCGGCTCGGCTGCGGCTATGCCGATTTCGCCAAGACCAACCCGCGGCTCGTCTATTGCGCGCTCAAGGGTTTTCTCAGCGGCCCCTACGAGCATCGCCCGGCACTCGACGAGGTGGTGCAATTCATGGCCGGGCTTGCCTACATGACCGGGCCGCCCGGCCAGCCGCTGCGCGCCGGCACCTCCGTCGTCGACATCATGGGCGGCGCGTTCGCGGTGATCGCCATCCAGGCGGCGCTGCGCGAGCGCGAGCACACCGGGCGCGGCCAATTCGTCAAATCCGCGTTGTTCGAATCGACCGCCTTCCTGATGGCGCAGCACATGGCCGGCCAGGCGATCACCGGCCGCGCGCCGCCGCCGATGCCGGCGCGCGAAGGCGCCTGGGCGATCTACGAGCCGTTCGCCACCGCCGACGGCGAGCAGATTTTCGTCGGCGTCACCAGCAACGCGCAATGGCAGCGCTTCTGCGAGCATTTCGGGCGCGCAGGACCTTTTGCAAAATCCGGCCTACAAGACCAACGAGGACCGCGTGCGCGAGCGCCCGACGCTGCTGCCGGTCGTCGCGGCAATCGTCGCGCAGCACACGCGCGCCGAGCTTGCCGAATTGTTCGACCGCATCGATATTCCGTTCTCGCCGGTCGCCAAGCCCGGCGACCTGTTCGACGATCCGCAGCTCAATGCCTCGGGACCGCATGCTCGAGATCGACTTTGCCGGCGGCGTGCACGCGAAACTTCCGCGGCTGCCGGTCGAGATCGGCGACCACGATCTTGGGCTGCGCCGCCAGCCGCCCGCGATCGGCGAGCACACCGCCGAAATCCTTGCCGAGCTGGGGCTCGATAAGGCCGAGATCGATGCGCTCTCTCAGCGCGGCATTGTCGCGGTCAAGGCCGCGAGCTGAAAACGCGAGAAAGACGAGAAGCCATGAGCGATCTGCCCGCATCCGTTCACATCAGCGAGGAAGGGCCGCGCGAGGGATTTCAGTTCGAGAAGGGCTTTATTCCGACCGCGCGCAAAATCGCGCTGATCGATGCGCTGTCGCAGACCGGCCTCGACCACATCCAGATCGTCTCCTTCGTCAATCCAAAGCTGGTGCCGGGCATGGCCGATGCCGACGAGGTCGCGGAAGGGATAACGCCGCGGCCGGGCGTCGCCTACACGGCGCTGTGGCTCAACGAGAAGGGATTCGAGCGCGCGCTCAAGCACGATAACCGGCTTGCGCTCGCCGGCTCGATCCAGCTCTGCACGTCGGAAAAATTCCTCAAACGCAACCAGAACCGCACGATGGAGCAGCAGCTCGACGCGCAGCACACCATCGTCGAGATGTATAAGGCGCATGGCGTGCCGGTCGAGCGCGGCAGCCTGATGGCGGCGTTCGGCTGCAATTTCGAGGGCGATATTCCGGTCGAACGCGTGGTTTCGCTGGTCGGGCAAATTCTCGACGTGGCGGCAGCGCATGGCGTCACGCTGACATATGTAACGCTCGCCGACACCATGGCGTGGGCGACGCCGCTGTCCATCAAGCGCGTGGTCGGCGCGCTTGCGCGAACGCTGGCCCGATCTCGACATCGCGCTGCACCTGCACGACACGCGCGGCATGGCGATCGCCAATGCCTATGCCGGGCCTCGAAATGGGCGTGACGCGCTTCGACTGCTCGGTCGCCGGGCTTGGCGGCTGCCCGTTCGCCGGCCATACCGGCGCCGCCGGCAATGTGTGCACCGAGGACCTCGTGTTCATGTGCCACGAAATGGGCATCGAGACCGGCATCGATCTCGACGCCTTGATCGAATGCGCGCGGCTCGCCGAGGACGTCGTCGGCCACCCGCTGCCCGGCTCGGTGATGAAGGGCGGCACGCTGGAAAAATATCGGGCGTAGCCTGTTCTCGCTCGCCTTAGGCGATTACTCTTCCAAAATCTTCCAAATCCCGCTCGTCGTCACCACGACGCGCGTGCCGACGAACATCTTGGCCTGCATGAACACTACCGAGCGGGTCGCGCGCACCACCTCGGGATGGGCGACGACGAACTCGCCGAGCTTCACGCCGCCGACAAACTGGATGTTCAGCTCGATGGTGGCGTGGCGCTTGCCGCCGGTCGCCACGCCGCGCCGTCATCGCCATCGCCTGATCGGCGACCGTCATCAGCATGCCGCCGTGCAGATTGCCGGCGCGGTTGAGATGCTTCGGCGCGACCACAAAGCCGAAGCGCGGTCGCTCGCCTCCTCGCGCCGCCAGATCGGCCCGACGAGATCGCCGAACGCGGTGTGATTGACGATTTCCTCCCAGCCATGCGGCGGCCGGATCGAAAACGCCAGTGTCGTGCGTTCGCCGGCTTGTCGTTCATGCGTGCACCTGCGACCGGGCTTTGGCGCCGCGCGGCGAGGCGCCGGCGCAGATCGGGGATGAGCTTTTCGGCGTTGGCGCCCTCGGCCAAGCGCGCGGCTGTTGGCGGAAAGCGTGCGCACCGCCTCCGTATAGGCGGCGACCTCGCTCGCCTCGCGCACGGCCTGCGGATAATCGGTGGCGAACACGAGCTGCGAGAACGCCAGTTCCTGCAGGCCGAACTGCACCCAATGCGCGCCCCATTCCGCGGCGTGATCGGGGCCGGCCCAGCCGGCAATATCGTAGAACAGCCGCTGATCGAGATAATGGTCGAGCGGCTTCGGCGGCCGGCGGCCGTGGCGCGCGAGCGCGGCGGTGCCCCATTTGTCGCGCTGCTGAAAGCCGCGAATGCGGCCGAGATAGCGGCCGATGCCGCCGGCGAAATGCGAGAACTGGATGCGCAAGGTCGGCAGTTCGTCGAGCAGGCCGGAATTGATGACGCGCACCGCCGCCGTCATCAGCGAAAATTCCCAGCCGAGCATGCGGCCGAGATCGTCGGCATCCATGCGGCCCCAGCGGATCACGCGCGGCAGCGGATGGATGAAGACGTAGAGATCGAGATCGGCGCAGGCTTTCCAGAACGGCCGCAGCGCCTCGGCGTCGAGCGGCTGGTCCTGCAGTTCGGAAGCGATGACCACGCCGGGAAAGCCAAGATCGACGGCGCAGCGCTTCAGTTCGGCCGCGGCTTCGCGCGCCGTTGAGCGCCGGCACATGCGCCAGGCCGATGAAGCGCCCGGGATGCGCCCTTCTCGGCCTCGCGCATGCGATCGTTGATGGTGCGGCAGATCGCAAGGTCCGGCTGATCGAAGCCCGACCCGCAGGAGAGCACGCCGGCGTCGATGCCGGCCGCATCCATGACGCGGACATGCGCGGCGAGATCGGCAAGCAGCGGATTGAGCAGATAATGCGGATTGCCGTCGCGATCGAGATCGACCGTGACTTTGCCGGCATCGCCCTTGAGCAGTTCCGGCGGCGTGTAGTGTTGCTGGAAGTCGATGAGCATTAGAAGTCCTTATCGGCGGCCGAACAACAGCCGCACACACGAATAGCGAGTAGCGAATGGCGAACTTAGAAGCGCAAGATCGCTCATTCGCCGGTTGTCGGTCGCCAATCGCTCGCTCACATGATGGCAAATTCGGTGTTGCGGCGGTCAGTCACCAGCATGGCGCCGGGATAGTGGGTGATGCAAAATTCCGGCTTCACCGCCATGATCACCGATTGCGGGGTCACGCCGCAGGCCCAGAACACCGGAATTTCATCGTCGTGAATCGGCACGGCGTCGCCCCAGTCCGGCTTGGCGATATCCTTAATCCCGATCGCTTCCGGCTTGGCGAGATGCACGGGCGCGCCATGCACCGAGGGAAATCGCGTGGTGATCTGCACGGCGCGGATGGCGTCCGCCGGCTTCATCGGCCGCATGGAAACGACCAGCGGTCCGTGGAACGGACCCGCCGGCACCGTTTCAATCGAGGTGCGGTACATCGGCACGGTGCAATTGCAGGTAAAGTGGCGCAGCTCGATGCCGTCTTCGATCAAGGCCTGCTCGAATGAGAACGAACAGCCGATGGCAAAGGTGACGAGATCGTCGCGCCACCAGCGCATCAGGTCTGTCGGCTCTTCGACGGCGCGCGCCATCGCGCCACACCCGGTAGCGCGGCAGGTCGGTGCGGATATCGAGGTCTTCGCCCAATGCCGGCAAGCGCCAATCGCCCGGCGCCGAGACGCCGATGAGCGGACACGGCTTGGGATTGAGCTGGCAGAAGCGCAAGAAATCCTCGGCGAGCGCATGCGGCAGGATGGCGAGATTGGCCTGCACGAATCCGGGCGCCAGGCCCGAAGTCGGCCCGGAATGCTCGCCGCGCCTGATACGTCGACCGTGCCGCAAGGCCGGTCTTCGGCACGCCCGGCTGCTCTTGAGGCTGTTCTCGTCGCAAAGTAGCCGTGGCCATCGCGCACTCCCGTCTTGTGTTCGAGCTGCTGCCCATTTTATCATCAACCGCCGGCAGAAACATACGGCCACCGCGACGATCTTACGCGCAGCAGCGCCACACCGTCCCACTGATCGGCGATGCGAATTTGGTTGAAACTACCCTCAAGATCGCGTTTGCTAAAGCATCCGTAGACCGCCAAGAGCCCGTCAAGGGCCGTAGCCGGCATCTGCCAACTCGCGCGGGCGCGAGCTTTTCCATGCGCATGGGAAATCCAGAGGGAGACTTGCGATGACTGAAAAGTGGAAAGAAGAGAAGTGGGCGGAAGACTTCTGGTATCGCGGCAAGGCCACCCGCCGCCGCGTTGTCGGCTGGGGTGGCGGCGCGATCGGCGCCATGATGCTGGTGCCGGCGCCATGGGGCGCCGCATTCGGCGCCGCCAAGCCCTACAAGATCGGTTCGGAGCAGCCGCTGTCCGGCGTCGGCGCCATCGGCGGCAAGACGGCCGTGGTCGGTTTGCAAATGGCGGCCGACCGCATCAACAAAAACGGCGGCATCAACGGCCGTCCGGTCGAGCTCGACATCGTGGACGATCAGAGTTCTCCGGCCGTCGCCCGGCAAAAGACCGAGAAGATGGTGCAGGAGGACGATATCGACGCCCATGTCGGCGGCTTCCTGTCGAACATCTGTCTCGCCTGCATGCCGGTCTGGGAGCACGCCAAGATCGTCAACATGATCAGCGTGTGTCTCGACACCACGCTCGACCACCAGCCACTGCAACCGCGACAGCTTCCGCGTGCACGATTACGCGCCGGCGCAGGCGATTGCCTTCGGCCCGATGCTCGCCAAATTGGGCAAGAAGTGGCACATCGTCTATGCCGATTATTCCTGGGGCCAGTCGACGCGCGACGCCTATGCCGCCGAGATCAAGAAGAACGGCGGCGAAGTGGTCGGCACCACCGGCATTCCGCTCGGCACCGCCGACATGACGCCGTTCCTGTCGAAGATCTCCGGCAATTTCGACGGGCTGTTTGGCATCTTGTTCGGCAAGGACGGCGTGACCTACGGCAACCAGGCGTACGATCTCGGGCTCACCAAAAAGTACGTCTCGGCCGGCGACGGCGCGGTCTGCGAATCGAGCAACATGCCGGCGCTGGGCAAGAAGATCAACGGCTTCATCGGCATCAACCGTTACATCCCGGTCTTCCAAGGCCCGCTCAATACGCCCTATCTGCACGCCTTCTTCGACGAAGCCAAGAAGCGGCTGCTCAAGGTCGATCCGTCCGGCCCACTGCCCGACCGTTACGTGCAGTCGAACTACGAGGCGCTCAACGCCTTGAAACAGGCCATGGAGGCGTCGAAGTTCGACGGCCACGCAGACACGCCGAAGCTCATCGACGCGCTCGAGGGCATGGAAATGAAGGAGGGCTACGACTTTCCGCAGGGCGACAAGACCCTGCGCAAGGCCGACCACCAGGCGTTCCTGCGCGAGTTCCTGTTCAAGATCGTGGACGACGACTATAAGCTTCTTCAGACGGTGCCGAAGGACGCGACCCTCGTCCCGCCAGCCTGCACGTTCTCGGCGTAAGTGGGCGCTGAAGCTTCGATCGACGCAGGCTCCCCGGCCAATGGCCGGGGAGCCGCTTCGTCGCCTCTTCTCAAGACCGAGTTGCTGTCGGTCCGTTTCGGCGGCTTGGCCGCGCTGTCCGAGGTCAATTTCGAACTCGCGCGCGACGAGATCCGCGCCGTTATCGGGCCCAACGGCGCGGGCAAAAGCACGTTATTCAATTGCCTGACCGGCGTGCTGCGGCCATCAAGCGGCCGCATCGTCTTCAACGGCGAAGACATCACGGGGCTGCGTTCCAACTTGATTTCGCAAAAGGGCATCGCGCGCTCCTATCAGATCACCAATATCCTGCCCAACGCCACCACGCTGGAGAACGTGCGCATCGCCGCACAATCGCGCCGGCACGCCTGGAACATGGTCTCCCACCACAGCGCCTTCGCCGACATCAACGGCAAGGCCGAAGCCGCGCTGCAATCGGTCGGCTTGCTCGGCAAGGCCGATGAATTGGCCGCCAATCTGTCGCACGGCGAACAACGCAATCTCGAGATCGGCATTGCGCTCGCGACCGAGCCGAAACTTCTTTGCCTCGACGAACCGACCGCCGGCATGAGCGCGGCCGAAACCAACGAAACCAAGGAGCTGATCCGCCGCATCGCCAAGGACCTCACCATCCTGATCGTCGAGCACGACATGGAGGTGGTGATGGAGCTTTGCGACCGCATCACCGTGCTGCATTACGGCCAGATTCTCGCCGAGGGGACGCCGGAGGAAATCCAGCAGAACCCGAAGGTGCTGGAGGTCTATCTCAAGACATGAGCGCCGCAGCCGAAAGCGCCGAGCCGCTGGTGCGCGTCGAGGACGTGCACACCTATTACGGCAAGAGCCACATCCTGCACGGCGTCTCGCTCAAGGTCGGCGCCGGCGAGGTCGTCGGCCTGCTCGGCCGCAACGGCGTCGGCAAATCGACGACGCTGAAGACCATCATGGGCCTCGTGCAGCCGAGCCGCGGCGCCGTGTCTGCTCGGCGGCAAAGCGATCACCGGCCTGCCGCCGCACAAGCTGGCGCGCATGGGCATCGGCTACGTGCCGGAAGACCGCCGCATCTTCCGCCTGCTGACGGTGATGGAAAATCTGCGCACCGGGCTCGACCGCAACGGGGTCACCGAAGAAAGGCGCAAGACGCTGCTGGACAAGGTGTTCACCTATTTTCCGGTGCTGGCGGAGCGGCGCGGCCAGGCCGGCGGCACGCTGTCGGGCGGCGAGCAGCAAATGCTCGCCATCGCGCGCGCCATGATGCTGGAGCCGAAGATCATCCTGCTCGACGAGCCGACCGAAGGCCTGATGCCGCGCATGGTCTCGCAGATCCGGCAGATCATCGAGGTGCTGCACAACGAGGGCATCTCCATTCTTCTGGTCGAGCAGAACGTGCCGCTGACGCTGCAGGCGAGCCAGCGCGTCTACATCATGGAAAAGGGCAGCGTGCGCCATCATTGCGCCGCGTCCGAAATCGACGTCGAACGATGCCGTCATCAAGCAATATCTGGGGGTGTGAGCGGTGGGCGCGATCGGCCAGTTCTTTCATTCCATTCCGATCGACCTTGCTGATCATCCAGACGGTGAACGGCATCGTCACCGGCATGATCCTGGCGCTGGTCGCCTCCGGGCTGACGCTGATCTTCGGCATCATGGACGTGGTGAATTTCGCCCATGGCGAGCTGTTCATGCTCGGCGCCTATATGGGCGTCATCGCCTTCGCCACCACCGGGAATTTCTGGCTGGCGCTGGTCGCTGTCCGCGCTGATCATCGGCATATTCGGCGCCGCGCTTGCAGATCGTGACGCTGCGGCCGCTGATCGGCCGCGATCCGCTGAACACGATTCTCGCCACGTTCGGCATTTCGCTGGTGCTGCAGAATTACGCGCTGTGGCAGTTCGGCCCGGTGGCGCGCAAGATTTCCGAGCCGATCAGCGCCGAGTTCACGCTGTTCTATCTGCAATACCCCTGGTACCGGATCGTGATCGCGCTGCTGTCGGCCGCCATCATCGGCGCGCTTTGGCTGTTTCTCAAATTCAACAAGTTCGGCGTCTGGATCAGCGCCACCACGCAGGACCGCGTGATGGCGCAGGCCATGGGCATTCCGGTGCCGCTCGTCTACACCGGCGTGTTCGCGCTCGGCGCCGCCATGGCGGCGGCGAGCGGCGTGCTGTTCGCGCCGTTCGGCGGGGTCGATTACAGCATGGGGCTGCAATGGGTGCTGGAGGCGTTCATCGTCGTGGTGGTCGGCGGCATGGGCAATCTCGGCGGCTCGATCGTCGCCGCCATCTTCATCAGCCTGCTTGAGGCCTACGCGGCGGTCTGGCTCGACCCCTCGCAGGCGGTGATCGCCTCCTTCGTCGTGCTCATTCTCACGCTCCTGTTCCGTCCCACCGGCCTGTTCGCGACACCGAAATGACCAGCCGCTCCGCTCGAAAAAACGATGCCGCTCGGCAAGGCCGCGATTGAGCCACACCGCCGCCTACTGGATCGGCTTTTGCGTCGTGATGGCGCTGCTGATCGCGGCGCCGCTGGTGCTGCCGGAATTCTGGAGCGGCTTTCTCACCGAGTGCCTGATCTGGGGCCTGCTGGCGATGTCGTCCGATCTGTTGATCGGCTACACCGGCATGGTGTCGTTCGGCCACTCGGCCTTCTTCGGGCTCGGCATGTACGGCGCGGCGGCCGCGCTGCTGATGGTGAGCCCGCCCAATCTGTGGCTGGCGATCCTGTTCGGGCTCGCCGGCGCAGCCGGCGCGGCGTTGTTCGTCGCCTATTTCTCCACCCGGCTGCGCGACATCTATTTCGCCATCACCACGCTGATCTTCAGCCAGATTTTCTACGTCATCATCTTCACCTGGACGGCGGTCACCGGCGGCGAGAACGGCCTGATCTTCGACCGGCCGCACTTCGCCATTCCGTTCCTCGTCAACGTGCCCGTTCAATTCCGACGACGATGCATTGGTTCGTGCTGGCGGTGGTCACCGGCTCCTATCTGATCCTGCGGCGGGTCACCCAGTCGCCGTTCGGCATGGTGCTGCAATCGATCCGCGAAAACGAAGCGCGCACCCGCGCCATCGGCTATCCGGTCGAGCGCTACAAGATCGTCTCGGTGATGCTGTCCGGCCTGTTTGCCGGGCTTGCCGGCGTGCTCTACGCCATCCAGAAGGAATTCGCCGCGCCCGATTTCGTCTACTTTCTCACCTCGGGCGAAACCGTGATCTACAACGTCATGGGCGGCATCGGCACGCTGGTCGGGCCGATCGTCGGCGCCGGGTTTTTCCAGCTCATGCGCGCAACTGCTGTCGCAGTGGTTCGGCGATCAGTTCCCCTATCTGATCCCGCTCGGCATCATCTTCATCGCCATGATCATCTTCCTGCCGCAGGGCCTGCTCGGCTTTGCGCGGCGGTGGCTCAATCGCTAACGCTGGCCGGCCTAACTGCCGGAAGCACCCTTGCCCAAGAACGCGCTGAGCGCCGCCACATCCTTTTTCTCCGTCTCGAAATCCTCGGCGATGCGCTCGTAAAAATGCGCGGCGCCTTCGTAGAGTTCGTGCGCGGTCGGGTCCTCGCCGACGAAGCCGGCGATCTCGTGCATCTCGGCGACCCAGCGATAGGCCTTCGGCGGCATGGCGACAAGGCGCGCCTGAACCAGGCCGAGCATTTCCTTCTGGCTCGACTGCAGCTCCTTGAACAATTCGTCGGCGGAGCCCGCGCGCGATGCGGCCAGCATCATCGCCGCGCCGATCGCCTGCGTGCCCTTGGTGATGCCCGCATAAGACATTTTCAGCGCCGAGGCCGCGCTCATCGCGCCATCGAGCACGCGAACGTCGAGGCCGTATTGGCGCAGCGTGGCAAAGCGCGGCGCCGCCGGCCCGGACGCGTAAAAACGCGGCCCGGCATCGCCCGGCTTCGGCGGCGAGCCGATGATTCCGGCATCGACAAACGGACAATCGGTCGGCGCGATCGCGGCGGCGACACGCTCGACCGTCAGCGGATTGATGGCGTTGCAATCGACATAGACCGGCTTCGAATTGGAGGCTTTGAGCGCCGGCACGAAGCGCTCGGCGAGCGACACCGCATCGCCCGGCGGCAAGATCGAAAGGATGAAATCGCCGGCCGCGATCTCCTCATCGCTCGCAGAAGCCATGCCGGCCGCGCTTGCGCGCGCCGCCGTCTCCTGACTGCGGCCCTTCAGCGATGTGAGCACTTTCAGACCGTTGTCGACGAGCCTTTTTCCGACTGCCGCGCCCATCATGCCGGGCGCGATCACTGCAACGACGGGAGTCATGGTTTCCTCACTTGTCAAACGACGCGCAAGATACCAGTTCGCGGCCAGACGCCCAATGTTGCCGGCCGCCGGATTGTGAGCCGCAGACGCGAATCGATTCACGGAGTCCGGCCCTTGGCCCTCGGTTAAGCGGCTGGCGGTCCTACAATCGGTGCGTTTTGCGCACGATAAGCCGGCGCCGGGAAACGCCAACCCAACGCTCACCTCGGCAAAGAATGATCTTCCATATAGGAGGTCATTTTCCCTAGTTCTTGGCAGGGCATTCTATAAATATGCCGATTTCTCGCGGCATCACCGAGCCATAGTGGAATGATTCAAACAAAATTTCCTTGCTGCGGAGCGACATGATGGACCCGCGCCGCTGCGTGCGCAGGCACGCCTTTACATAGTCTCAACCATAAGGGGCCGATCAATATGAACGCTGCGAATCAGCGTTCATGGGCGTCCGTGTCGTTGTGCCTCGCGCACAAGCGGATGCCTGATTCAGCCGATCTCGTGGCCGGCTATCTTTGGGTCTGCGGAGAGCACATGCGCTTGAACCTGGGCTGCGGCGGCAGAAAGTTTCCCGAGTGGACTAACGTCGACAAATTCCCGACCTGCGGCCCCGATCAGGTCGTGGACCTGGAACGGTTTCCTTGGCCGTGGCCCGACAATTCGGTCGACGAAGTGCGCATGTATCACGTGCTCGAGCATCTCGGCGCCGAGACCTCGGTTTATCTGGGAATTATCAAGGAGCTCTATCGGGTCTGTCGCGATAACGCCCAGATCCACATTATCGTGCCGCATCCACGTCACGACGACTTCCTCGGCGACCCTACCCACGTGCGGCCGGTCACGCAGGAAAGCATTACTTTGCTTTCGCAGGCCGCCAATCGCGAATGGCTCGCCATGGGAGCCGCCAATACGCCGTTGGCCCTCTACATCGAAGTCGACTTTGCAATAGAGTCGGCCTCTTATGCGCTTGCCGATCCATGGGACAGGGCGTGCGAGCAAAAAACGATATCGGACACCGACGTGAAGCACGCCATCCGCAGCTTCAATAACGTCGTCAAGCAGATCGACATGATCATACGCGCAATCAAACCCGCGGGCCGCACCAGTTCGGTCGGGGCCGGCGCGGCGCAAGACGTAGAAGTGCCGCTCGTTCCAGATCAGGAGGCCGGTTCGAACGCGAAGCTGGAGCCTTTGCGCACGACGTAGCCGAAACCCGGCGCGTTGACGTGAGCGCCGGCGACCGCCAAATGATCGCTCGCCGCCATGTCGAGAATACGCTTGCGCGATCTGATCGCGAGATTCTTGTCGAGATCGTAGGTCAGCGCCGTATCCGGATGCGAAATCTGGATGGCCGACAGATGCACGACGTCGCCAAACGCCATGAAGCCGCTGTCTCCCGCCGCAAGCAGCCAGCAGGTATGCCCCGGCGTGTGGCCGGGCGCCAACACCGGCGTAAAGCCTGAAAATTCCTCGCCGTCGCGCACCCGGCGGATGCGATCGAGATACGGCTTCAGGTTTATTGCCGTGCGCTCGCGATTTTTCTTCACCCGGTCCTCATCGTTTTCGACATCGCGCCGCAGCCAGAAATCCGCTTCCGTCTCGTGCACGACGATCTCCGCATTCGGATAATGCGGCTTGCCGGAATCGTCGACGAGCCCATTGGCATGGTCCGGATGCAGATGCGTCATTACGATATGACTGACGGTAGCCGGTTCGACGCCGGCCGCGCGCAGATTTTGCGGCAATTTGCCAAGCGTGGGCTGCATGGTGTTGCCGGCGCCGGCGTCGATGAGGATGATCTTGCCATCGCGGCGGATCAGAAAGTTGTTCACCGGGATATAGAGCGAGCCGTTCTGTGTCCCGCCGACCAGGCTATCGGCCTGCGCCCGATCCATGCCGATGACGAGGTCGAGCGAAGTTTTGAGAATCCCGTCGCTCAGCCCCTCCACTTCGACATCCCCCACTCGCATGCTCGGCTGCGTCATGTCAAAATCCTTCTCTGGTGAGCGCGATCATGCAGCCGGCGGCGACTTTCCGGCGAGTGCAGGCAACTCACATAAGCGGCGCTGTTCGCTCTCGCGTCATCCAACGTTGGCAAAATCTTGCCTGCGCATGATAACTTGTCAACGATGCCGGCCATACAAGAGCAATCCGACTCTGGATCGCAAATGCCACCGCGGGGCATTCCCAGCGAAGTCTTACGCGTGTTCCTGCGGCTTGGTCTGACGTGCTTCGGCGGGCCGATCGCGCATCTTGGATATTTCCACGAGGAATTTGTCGTACGCCGCAAGTGGCTCGACGAAAAAACCTACGTCGATCTCGTGGCGCTGAGCCAATTCCTGCCCGGACCGGCTTCAAGCAAAGTCGGCATTGCCATCGGGCTGTCGCGCGCCGGCTATCTGGGCGCGCTAGCCGCCTGGACCGGCTTCACGCTGCCTTCGGCGATCGCGCTTGTTTTATTCGGTTATGGCGTCGCCTCGCTCGGCAATGCGCTGCATAGCGGCTGGCTGCATGGGCTGATGGTCGCCGCGGTCGCTGTGGTCGCGCAGGCGGTGCTGTCGATGATGCGTTCACTCGCCCCCGACCGCGAACGCGCGACCTTGGCCGTCGTGGCGGCAGTGATCGTCATGGTGCTGCCGACCTCTGTCGCCCAGATCGGCGCCATCGTTCTCGGCGCGATTGTCGGTCTCGTCTTATTTCGCACGGCGTCGCCGGCCGATCACGTCAGCCTGCCGCATCCGGTCAGCCGCGGCACGGCCATCGCGGCGATCGTCATCTTTTTCGCCATCCTGCTCGCGTTGCCGTTTGCGGTCGCTGCCATCCCGAGCCATGCGCTGCAATTGTTCGACGCTTTCTATCGCGCCGGTTCGCTCGTGTTCGGCGGCGGCCACGTCGTGCTGCCCTTGCTGCAAGCCTCGGTGGTGCCGCCGGGCTGGATCAGCAACGATGCATTCCTCGCTGGCTATGGCGCGGCGCAAGCAGTCCCCGGCCCGCTCTTTACGTTCTCCGCCTATCTCGGAACGGTCATGAGCCCTGCCCCAAACGGATGGCTCGGCGCGATCCTGTGCCTCATCGCAATGTTTCTGCCCGCCTTCCTCCTGGTGATTGGACCGCTGCCGTTCTGGGACGCGTTGCGTCGGCGCTCCTGGGCGCAAGGCGCGTTGCGCGGCGTCAATGCAGCCGTCGTCGGGCTCCTGCTTTCGGCGCTGTATAATCCGGTGTGGACCTCCGGTGTCACCAATGCGGGCGATTTTGCGCTCGCCGTCGCCGCTTTCCTCCTGCTCTTCATGTGGAAGACGCCACCGTGGCTGGTGGTGGTTTTCTGTGCGGTCGGCGGCGAAGCGCTTTCGCTGGCGCCGTTCGGGCATTAAGCCAGGTCCGGGCCTCAAAACAGGCCGTGTAGCTCCTCGGCCCAACTTGACTCCGTTTTGCCCGCCAACTTATGTGGGATGAAGCCTATAAACCCTCACCAACGGGAGGACTTAGTGTCGATTACCAGAAGAACCTGCATTTCCACCCTTGCGGCGACAAGCGCGGCGGCGCTGGCCGGTCCGACGGTTTCTCGCGCACTGACCGCCGACAAAATCTCGATCGCCGTCATCCCGATCGCCGACTGCGCACCGATTTACCTGGGCAAGAAAAAGGGCTTCTTCGCCAAACAGAACCTCGATATCACGCTATCCACACAAGGTGGCGGCGCCGCCATCATTCCTGGCGTCCTCTCCGGCCAGTTGCAATTCGGCTTCAGCAACGTCCCTTCGCTGCTGATCGCACAGACCAAAGGCCTGAAATTCGTCGGCGTCGCGCCGGGCGTCTCGTCGACCGGTGTCCGCGGTCACGACTTTTCCGCGATCCTCGTTCCCGGCGACAGCCCGATCAAAAGCGCCAAGGACCTCACCGGCAAAACAGTGGCGGTCAACAACCTCAATAACATCGGCGACGTCTCGGTGCGGGCCGGCGTGAAGGCCGCCGGCGGCGATCCAAAAAACGTGAAGTTCATCGAGGTGCCGTTTCCCGACATGCCGGCGGCGCTAGCCGATCACCGCATCGAGGCTGGCTGGATGGTGGAACCGTTCGTCACCATCGCGTTGTCGCGCGGCGACAAGGCGGTGAACTGGCCCCTGGTCGATATCGCGCCGAACGTAATGATCGCGGTCTATTTTGCCTCAGTGCAATACGCCAATGCGAACCCCGACATAGTCAAACGGTTCAAGGCCGCAATCACCGAGTCGCTCGCCTATGCCGACTCCCACACCGACGAAGTCCGCCAGATCATTCCGACCTACACGCGGATCACTCCCGAAATCGCCGCCAAGATCACGCTGCCGAAATGGCCCACCGAGATGAACCGCGCGTCGACCCAAGTGCTGGCTGATGATGCCTTCGAGGACGGACTGATCACCAAGAAGGCGGACGTGGCCGCACTGCTGCCGCAGTAGAGCCCGATGGCGGCGCCGACAATTCCCGTGCGGGCCAAATTCAAGGCCCGCACCGTCGTTTGGATACAAGGCCTCGCCGGTCTGATCGGGTTCGCCGCGCTCCTCGAAATCGTGCCGCGGTCCGGGCTGATCTCCCCGCTTTATTTGCCACCGTTCAGCACCATCATGGTGGCGCTGTTCAGGGAGACCATGAGCGCCGAGTTCTGGACAGCGCTCGGCGACACGCTCGAAGCCTGGGCGCTCGGGCTCGCCATATCGCTGGTCGCAGGCATCGTGATCGGCATCGCCATCGGCAGTTCGCACGTGCTGCGGACTTTGACACACTCGACCATCGAGTTTCTCAGGCCTATTCCCTCGGTGGCGCTGATCCCACTCGCCGTTCTGCTGTTCGGGTCGCAAATCCAATCGACGCTTGTGCTCGTAGTCTACGCCTCGTTCTGGCAAGTGCTCATTCAGGTGCTCTACGGCGTGCAGGATGTCGACCCGGTGGCGCGCGAGACCGCTCGCTCATACGGCCTCGGGACTTGGGCGCAAATTCGCTATGTCACCTGGCCGACCACCCTGCCCTATCTGATGACCGGCATCCGGCTTGCCGCCGCCGTGGCACTCATCCTTGCCATCACCAGCGAGATCGCAATCGACACCCAGGGCCTCGGCAAGGAGATTTCCGATACCGAGTCCGGCGGCGCCGTCGCTATCATGTACGCCTATGTGATCGTCACCGGCATTATCGGCGTCATTGTCAATCTGGGTGCGCGCGCCCTGGAACGGCGCGTGTTGGCTTGGCATCCGTCGATTCGCTTGGAGCATGTGGAGGCTCGGAGATGAAGAGCACCGTGACTCCGCTCCCTCGCCGGCTCGCGATCGTTTTCGCGCTCCCGGTGACGCTGATTGCCACCTGGTGGTTCACGAGCGCGGACAGCCAAAGCTTCTACTTTCCGCCGCTGGAAACGATCCTGCAAACGTTCGGCAAACTCTGGTTTTCTCCGCAAGCCCTGCAAAACATCGTGCCAAGCCTGGTGCGGTTTTCCGTGGGTTACCTCGCTGCTGCGCTGCTTGGGATCGCCATAGGGGTTCCGATCGGCGCCTCGCGCAATTTGCGCAACGTGCTCGAGCCGGTGCTGGAATTCCTGCGCGCCATTCCGCCTCCCGTGCTGGTCCCGGTGCTGATCCTGTTCGCCGGCCTCGGCAACGAGATGAAGGCCCTGGTGATCGTGTTCGGCTGTATTTGGCCGGTGCTGCTCAACACCGTCGCCGGAGTGCGCGCGCTCGATGAGGTGCTCGCGGAGACCGTGCGCAGCTATCGAATCAGCCGATGGGCGCGGCTGTGGCACTTCGTGCTGCCCGGGGCGAGTCCGCAAATTTTCACCGGCCTGCGGCAATCGTTGTCCATCGGCATCATCCTGATGGTCATCAGCGAGATGTTTGCAGCGAGCGACGGTATCGGCTTCGCGCTGGTGCAATATCAGCGCACATTTGCCATCCCGGAGATGTGGAGCGGCATTATTCTGCTGGGCATTATCGGCATTGTCCTGTCGCTTATCCTGCGCGCGATTGAGGCGCGGCTGTTGGGCTGGTATCACGGCCTGCGACAGTCGCAGCGCGCCAACTGATTGCACCAGAGAATTCCATGGTCCGAGCGGCAACGCCCATGCTCGACGTGAAACGGCTGCGCAAGATTTATGCGGATACCAGCCGCACCGTCGAGGCGATCCGCGACGTCAGCTTCAGCGTCGGCCAGGGCGAGATGGTGTGCATCGTCGGGCCGTCGGGGGCCGGAAAGACGACGTTGTTGAAGTGCATTGCGGGGCTGCTGGCGCCATCGTCCGGAGAGATCATTCTGGAAGGCCAGCCGGTCGTCGGGCCGCCGCGGGCGATGGCGGTCGTCTTCCAGGAGTACGGCCGCAGCCTGTTTCCGTGGATGACCGTGCGCGACAATGTGGCACTGCCGTTAAAACAGAAAAAAATGGATGCTGTACGCCGCGAAGAGCTGGTGCGCAACGCACTGTCCGCCGTCGATCTCAAGGGCGTGGAGAGCGCTTATCCCTGGCAACTCTCCGGTGGAATGCAGCAGCGGGTCGCCATCGCCCGTGCGGTGGCCTACGAGCCGCATGTACTGCTGATGGATGAGCCGTTCGCGGCCGTGGATGCGCAGACGCGCGCCGACCTCGAGGACCTCATCCGTGTCTTGTGGCATCGGCTGCGGGTCACGGTGCTGTTCGTCACTCACGATATCGACGAGTCGGTTTATCTGGGCCAGCGCGTCCTGGTGATGTCGCATGCGCCCACAGTCATCATGGAAGACGTGGAAATCGACCTGCCCGACGACCGCACGCAGCTGGAAACGCGGTCTATGGCCCGGTTCGGCGAACTGCGCAAACACATCTATTCGAAAATCCAACTGGCCAAGCAGGGTTGGCGGCCGCCTTCCGAGTGACCCGCAGCTATCGTTCGATTACGCCATATTCCACCGGAAATAGCGACAGGACGGGTGCCGAGATATCGCATTTTGTGTTCTTCGTAGTATCCAATAGAATATAGCGGACTGCCGCACAGGAGAGAGGAAGATGCTTTCTGGCCGCGGATTGACACGATCGGCGCGCAACAGGCTGCTATTGCCCAGCGCGGTACGCATCGCAGCCACTCTATCGCGATCACGCCCAAGGCAGTCTACTCCGTTACCATACTGCATGACGCACCTCGCGCTGCGGGCGCCGATTGGTTCGTCGCCTTTCCGCTTGGGAGCGCCGGCCAGAATCTGCTAATGCAGCACGGCCTCACGCTGTAAAAAATGGATGTTTCGGGAGACGCGAACGCCGTGCCGCAAGATATCAAATCAATCGTCGATAAGGCCAAGTGACGCGCCGTATTCCAGCGCCGCTACCTTGGCTCGCAGGACTGCTTGCGATCTATCTGATCGCTCCGCTGATCGCGGGCGCGCAGCAGGCGGGGACAGCCGATTGGCAATCGGTCGATACAGCGGCTCTGCTTCATGCCTCTGCCGTTTCGCTCGCGAGCGCAACAACGGCGACCCTGATCATCGCGCTCGGCGGTATTCCTCTTGGCTATCTGCTGGCGCGGTTGCCGGGCCGGGCCATGGCGACGGTCGGCTTTTTCGTTCAGCTGCCGCTGGCGCTGCCCCCGCTGGCCAGCGGCATCCTGCTTTTGTTCCTGGTCGGCTATAGCTCGCCGATCGGCCAGCTCACCTCGGGCGCGTTGACCGATTCTTTTGCCGGCATCGTCATCGCCGAGATTTTCGTCGCCGCGCCGTTTTTGATCATCGCCGCACGCTCGGCGTTCGCTGCGATCGACCCGGTCCTCGAAGGTGTTGCCGCAACGCTCGGCCGCGGACCGCTCTATGTGTTCTCTCGCGTGAGCCTTCCAATCGCATGGCCGGCCATATTGTCCGGCCTGTTGCTCGCTTGGCTGCGCGCCTTCGGCGAGTTCGGCGCTACCGTGATGGTCGCCTATCATCCCTATTCGCTGCCGGTCTACACCTACGTCGCCTTCGGCTCGCAAGGCCTTCCGGCAATGCTGCCGGTTCTGGTGCCGGCTCTCGTGCTCGCTCTTGCGATCATGCTGTTGAGCGGGCTTGTCGGCACGCATGCGCGAGGACGGCGCTCCACGGCTTTGGCGCCGGAGGACCTGCCGAGTGGCGCACCTGAACCTGCAGCGCCTCAGGCTGCCAAAACCGGATCTATGGATTTAAAGCTCAAGCTCGAAAGGCGGCTCGGCAGCTTCCATCTTGATGTGCGTTGGTCGCCGCAGCGGCGGCGGCTCGCCATTCTCGGTCCGTCGGGTTCGGGAAAATCGCTGACGCTTAAGATCATCGCCGGGATCGAAGCTTGCGATCGTGGGACTATCCTGCTCGACGGTGAAACTATCTCCGCGCTCGAACCGCCAGCGCGCGGCATCGCCTATGTGCCACAGAACTATGGGCTGTTTCCGCATCTGACGGTGATCGAGCAACTGCGTTTTCCGCGCGGCGCCGACCCGGATCTGGCCAGGCTTTGGCTCGACCGCCTCGGGCTTCGCGGCCTCGAAGCGCGGAGGCCGGATGCGCTCTCGCTCGGCCAGCAACAAAGAGTGGCGCTGGCGCGGGCGCTGGTGCGGCCTGCGCGTCTGTTGCTGCTCGACGAGCCGTTTTCCGCGCTGGACGCGCCGCTCCGTTCGAGCCTGCGCCAGGAAATGCTGGCGCTGCAAAATGAGTTCAGCGCCTCGACCATCCTCGTCACCCACGATCCGGCGGAAGCAGCCCTTCTCGCCGACGAACTGCTCGTGCTCGAAGGCGGACGCGTCCTGCAATCGGGTCCGACCGAACAGGTATTCGCGCGTCCGGCGAACGAGTTGGCCGCGCGTCTCCTCGGCGCCGAATATGTCGCGGAAGGCGTCGCGGCCGAATCCGATGTCATTGCGGTCGGCGCCGGCGCATTGCTCAAAATTGCCGGACCGCCACTGCAACGCGGCTTGCGCGTCGGCTGGAGCGTTCCATCGGCGCGCGTCCGGTTGGGCGAACACGGGCGTTATCAGGGCCGCGTCGAGAGCTATCATTCCCGTCGGATGGACCGACAGGTCGCTATCCGTTTCGGCGACGCGGTGATCCACGCGCTCTCGGGCTATGGTGATCATTTCCAAGACCGCCTGTGCCGGTTCGATCTCGATCCCGGATTCGGTGCGGATCTGGCCGTTGCGTTGACGCGCTTTCGAGTGGTATTTGGCGGCCGCGCGATGTATCGTCACGCTGCCGCTGCGGAGCCGCTCGTGTGTCCAATACCAGACTGACCTTGCGCGTGGATTTCGGTTCGCGACGCTCGATCGGGCCGGGAAAAATCCGGCTGCTCGAAGAGATCGGCCGCGGCGGCTCTATTTCGCAGGCCGGCCGCAGCTTGGGCATGTCCTACCGGCGCGCGTGGCTGCTGATTGACGACCTCAACCGCTGTTTCCGCCACGCCGTGGTGCGCGCCAAGTCGGGCGGATCGCAGGGCGGCGGCGCCGTGCTCACCGAATTCGGCGCCGGACTGGTGCGCGATTATCGCACCATCGAGCGCGCCGCTGCGGACGCCGCCAAATCGCGATTGCGCGGACTTGAAGCCGCGTTGCGCAATCACGGCGGGCGAATGCTGCGGCGCCGCGCGAAAAAAACTTCGATCCGCCGGAAGTGGTAGCAATTTGCAACGTCGCCATCGGCGCCGAGATTGCGCATTGACCGGTCATTCCGAAAAATGCCCGGTGGCGGTCGCCGCCACTTCGGCGGCGTCCTCCGGCGGCGCGTTGCCGCGCCAGACCACGTGCAGGTCGGGGCGGACGAGAATGAGATCGTAGCCGTAGATCTCGCGCGCGATGCGGTCGGGCACGTCGAGCACCGCCGCCGGCGCGCCGCGCGAACGGATCGGCGTTTTCCAGCCCGCCCGCGTCGGCCTTGGTGCGGCCGAGTTTCAGGATCGTGTAGCCGTCGGCGATGTGGTCCTGCATCGGCGTGCCGTCGTAAGCCAGACGTGCGGCAGCCGCGCGCCGGGCCAGGTGGTCGGATGATATTCGCGGAACAGATGCTCGGGTCCGCCGGGCACGTTGCAGATGACGGGCGAGTCGACATAGCGATAGCCGAGCTCGGCGCCGATCATCTCGTTGCTCTTGCGCTGCTCGATATCGGCGATGGTGGATAGGACGTAGCGAGTCTGCTGCGCCGGCCGGGCGTATCGTCGCGGATGTTCGGCCGCCACAGCGAGCGCCACTTGCGCCGGCCGAGCGTGGCGTAGCGCGAGGCGCCGACATTGCGCTCGCCGACCTGCCGGCGCTCGATCTCGTAGGACTTCAGCAAATTCGGTCCGCCCCAGCCGGCGAGCGTCGCGGCGAGCTTCCACGACAGATCGATCGCGTCGGCGACGCCGGAATTCATGCCGAGCCCGCCGGTCGGAATGACGAGATGCACCGCGTCGCCGGCGAGAAAAACGCGATCCTGTCCGTAACGCTCGGCGAGCAGAAGGTTCTGCCGCCACGGATCGCACGACAGCATCTCGTATTTGACGGGAACGCCGACGGTGCGCTCGAACGCGGCGTTCATTTCCTCGCTGCTGTCGACGATCGAATGCAGCGTCCAGTGCCTGGTCGAATCCTGCATGATGAGCTGCGTCGCCTTGTCGTCGGCGACGTGATAGTGGCGGCCCTTTCCGGGGCCGTTGCCGATCGGCAGACGGTCGAACAGCTCGTCGCAGCGATAGAGCGCCTGGCGCAGCGCCAGCGTGTTGCCTTCGCCGGCGAGCCTGATGCCCAGCTCCTTGCGCACCGGGCTTGTGCCGCCGTCGCAGCCGACGAGATAGGCGGCGCGCAGTTCCTCCGTGCCGCCGCCGCTCGGGCGCACGCGCGCGGTGACGCCGCCGGCGTCCTGTCGCAGCGACAGAAATTCGCAGCCGAAGCGGACGCTGACCGCCGGGATCGTCTCGGCCACCGACTTCAACAGCGGCTCGAGCGTATATTGCGAGATGAGCTGATAGGGCTCGAGCGGCAGGCTGCCGTCGTTGGTGGCGCGCGTTTCGGCCTGCGCCTGCGCGACCGACGGATAGTGCAGGCGAAGCAGCGGCGGCTCGTTGAGCGCGAGAACGATATAGACGTCCATGGGACAATCGGGCCGCAGGCCCGCGGCGCGAATCTTGCTGCGCCAGCCCCATGCGGCGGTAGATTTCCATGGTGCGCGCGTTGATGCGCTCCATCTTCGGCAGAAAGGCCGGCCGTTCCTTCTGCTCGATCAGCGTGCAGCGCACGCCGCGCTTGCCGAGGTCGATAGCGAGCGTAAGCCCGGTAGGTCCCGCGCCGACGATCAGAACGTCGCTATCCATTTTGCTTCCAGTATTGTCGTTACCTGTCGGCACGCGCCGGCTTGCCGGTTCGCTTGCCCGTTCACTTATGCGGCAATTCGGCCGTCAATTCCGTGAACGGCTGGTACGCCGCGCCGGCGCATTGCTCCGGCGTGGCATCGATATATTGCGTAGGATTGCCGCCCAAATAGATCACCACTTTGGTCTTGGGCCCATCAGGCCTGCTGAACTGCACGCAGACGACGTAATGCTGGTTTGGGCTATTCGCGACCGACTTGAGCGCCGGCGGCGCGATGAGAGCGTTAAAATCCTCGCGAGCAGCCAATACCGTCGAAAGCATGCTCGCAATTTGCGTTCTGTAGTTTGCCGGATAAATGTTCAGATCGACGACCTGAGCGGGCGCCACCCGTTTCGGCCCGCCGAAGCCCAAGCCGCCGCTGCAGCCGCCGAGCGCCAGCGCCGCCACCAGCCATACCGCACCTGAGCGCCGCGTCTTCATCGCTGGATATAAGGGCCGTGTTCGATCATGCCGGTAAGAGCTTCATCATCGCCAGCGCGGCTCGCCCGTTCGGGCCGTACGGATTGCCGACGGACTGCATCATATCGAAATGGCCGTAGTTTGGCGCCTCGATTAATTCGACCGGTTTCCCGGCGGCCTTGAGCGCCGCGGCAAAGTCGCGGTTCTGACGCTGAAATTCGGGCGTCTCATAGGTGCCGTAGGTGACGACGATCGGCGCGTGGACGAGGTCGATGTGACGTTGCGAACTCATCGCCTCCTCCATCGCATCGGTGAATTTCACATAATTTCCGCGCTTGGAAAGCCGAACCGGCTTCATGTCGTACATGCCGCTCATGCACGCGCCACCCTTGACGACGGTCTGCGGCAGGCCAAAGTCCTTGCTCCAGTCAGTGACGAGGGCGACGCCGCAAAGATGCCCGCCCGAGGAATGACCGCCGATATAGAGCCGCTCCGGATCGCCGCCGAAGCTCGCGGCGTGCTTGTAGGTCCAGGCGATGGCGCGGCGAACCTGCTGCGCCATGACGCGCAGGTCGCCATCGGCCTTGTCGACCGAAATGAAATCAGGCACGACATAATGCGCTCCGGCATTGACGTATGTTTCGGCGGCGTAGGCGTAGTCTTTGGCGCTGCCATGCAGCCACGCACCGCCGTGAATGAAGAAGAAGACCGGCGCATTGGGCCGCCTGGTGCGGAAGATATCAAGCTTTTCGATCTCGGTCGGACCATAGGCCTGTCGTTGCGGAGGTCCGAGACGCCGGCGCACCAGTTCGCTGTTGCTCGCGGCTCTGGCGAGAATTTGCCCTGCAAGCGGCGCGTACACCGACTGATCGTAGGCGGCGTCGAGCTCGACCTGGTCCATATTCAGCCAAACGCTCGGTCCCTGGACGTGTGCCGGCGGACCGATGCGGCATCCCTCCGCTAGCGCCGGTCCTGCCGCCACGGCTGCCGCTGCGCCAAGCGCCGCACGGCGCGAGATCGATTTGGCGATCTTCGGCGCGGAAAAAACGTTGTCGAACTGCATGCGACTGCTCTCCACTCAAGGCTCGGCGCTGAACCAAAGCATAGCACATGGCGACCGTAGCGGGCCTAGCGATCAATCCTCGGGCGATGGCCCGCACCATCCCGGCAGGTAATCGGCGTCCGTGCTTTTCGCCAATGCGAGCGCTCTTTCCACCGCCCGTTCGAAATCGCGCTCCACCACCTTGCGTTTTAGACGCCGGCGCAGAAAGTCTGCCCAGAGAAACTCGGAAAACGGCATCGTATCCTTGGCAAAGCCGCCGGCGCGCCGCAATTCGCCGGCGAGCGAGCGGAACGGGTCGTCCACCATTGCGGTGACCGATTTGGGAATGTCGCTGTAGCGGCGGCGGCGGCCCTTGTCGTCGAACGGATGCATCCAGCTGTGGTTGTCCATAACCACCCAGAAGGCATCGGTTTCGAGCTTGCCGAGATTGGCGACGATGGTGACGGCCACGTCCTTGACGCCCTCGTCATGCAGGGCAAGGGCGAGGTGGTGATGATCGATGATATAGTGGCGCCCCTTTGGGCCGAGAATCACCGGCATCATGTGCCTGCCGAGAAATTTTCCGCCCTTCTTTGGTCCAGTCTCGCTCCAACGCTTGCGCTTGGTCATTACCTCGCGCATGCCAACGGTGATCTGGGTTGGACGAAGATCGGCGACGGCGACCGTCGTCAGCACAGGCTCGCGAACCATGGTCATATCCTCCAGGCAACGAGTCGATTTGATCCTTTCGTCGCGGTGCCGGCAAGCGGGGGGACGGCGGCGGAGGCGGGCAACAACAGCCGTTTTTGCGCTGCCATTCTTCATCCTCACCCGCGAAAATGCGGGAGGATAAGCGAAATCGTTCTCGCGGCGCGTTTTTTGATTCGCACCCGAGCTATGAGTAAGCCAAGCCAAAAACCTCGCCGCGAGCCCGATCTTCGTCAGAGCAACCCAGCAGTGGAAGGCCGGATGCATCACGATCGGGCGCAGCTCGCAAAATTAAAAAGGAAGCAGAACGCCGACAAATTGGGTTTCGTCGAATACAACGGTGACATGAAGGTTCACCCTTCTTTGTTGAATGTCGTGCTCGGCAAAGAATAAGGGCGGCTCGCCACGGAGCCGTATTGATGTGTCAAAAGACATGTGCAGTTTTGAACATCCCAATCCGCAAAAATGTTCCGTTTTGAACACTTAACCCTTGACACCCTCGCCTCGGCGCTCATTGATGTTTCCTCGAGTTTTTTCTTGGGACGCTTGAGTTTTTGCTTGGGACGCGTGTGATGTTGCACGTGATCAAATTAGACCGCTCCTACGATCCCGAAACCATAACCGGCATGACGGCGGCGTTCGATACGGTCTGCCAGTCCCTTTCGTCGCGGATTAGGGACGACGAACATTTGCAGCGCACTATAGCCTTGGCAATCCTTCGACTAGCCGACCAAGGCGTGCGTGACCCGATGCTGCTCGCTGATGCCGCTTTCCGTGAATTGGCAGGTATTGACCGCTCGGTAGTCGGATGACCGCCCGATCGGAAAGCCTTGCCGCCATCGTTGCTTCGCCCACCGGGTCGCTTCAAGATAAGGAAAAAACCGACTTCCTTGACCGACTCGCTCGCATCAGCGATCGCATTCCGTCTTACTCGGGTGCCGCTCTCGGCATCGCCATCGCAAGCCTAGCTATTGCCACCGCATTGCGCGCTGTCGGCGGATGGGCCGACGCTAATCTGGGCTTTGCGATGTTCCTCCCGGCAATATTGGCCACCGGGCTGCTCGCGGGTGTTCCGGCCGCTACGGGTGTAACGCTTGCATCTGTTCTGATCGTTGAGTGGACTTTCATTCCACCCTATTTCCAATTCAAGTGGGGACTGACCCGCGGCGATCAGATGGGCATTCTCTGGTATGTTGTGTCCTGTATATTCACAATTTACTGTGCTCATTGTTGCCGGGTTGTTTTGAAGAGATTGCGGCGACATGACCTTGCAAATCAAATCCTCGTCAAAGAATTGGAGCATCGGGGGAGGAACATCTTCGCCGTCATCGAAGTGATCTTGCAAAGAACACTGGCAGACGCCCCGGAGCTTGCCATCAAAATTTCCGGACGCCTCCGGTCAATCATATACGCAAATGAACTGCTTACCGACGGAAAGGATCAGGCGGTCAATATAAAAATGCTGCTGTTGCAGGAATTTGCTCCCTACGGCAAGGATCGCTTAGCGACACACGGGCCGGAAATCAATATTGAACCCGAGACGGCTCGGCATCTGGTTCTTCTCTTTCATGAGCTTGTAACAAATGCCGCTAAACACGGATCGCTATCGAATGCGGCGGGTCGAGTTTCTGTGAAGTGGCAGTGCGACGGTCGGAGCCTGGAATTGACTTGGAATGAAAGCGGCGGGCCGAAGATTGAGCCCCCGAACAAGCAGGGCTTCGGAAGCCAGCTAATCGTTCTATGCGTCAAGTCACTCTCCGGGACGTTACAGCCAAATTACTCGCCGGACGGATTCGCTTGCTCGATGACCGTTCGGATAGGCAGTTGAAGCAGGCCGCTTGTCATGTGTTCGGTGAAAGAACTTCGGACTTATGCCGAGGAACAGGCCGCGAACCGGCGCGTCAAAAGACGCAAATACGAATTTTGTGGATTGGAACTTTCCCGCGCCCTCCAACTTAAACCCTCGTCCGACGGCTCCCGCCTATTGCGGAATCGCGGACGCTGCGGTCGGCTCACCGAATATCCCCCAAGGTATTAGTTTGAGGTATTTGCGGCCATGCAAGTTCCCTGCTTCGAATGCGCATTGCGTGCCTGCGGTCTATTCAAGCCCATCACCACGAACGAGTTGGGCGCCATCAACGAAATCAAGCGCGACCATCTCGTGCTACCGGCCGGCAGCGAAATCATCCACGCCGGCGACGACAGCCCGGAAATCTACACGCTCTATTCCGGCTGGGCATTCCGCTTCAAAGTGCTGCCCGACGGCCGCCGCCAGATTTTGAATTTCCTCCTGCCAGGCGATCTCGTCGGCCTGCAGGCGGCCATGTTCGACGCCGCGCAACATGGCGTCGAGGCACTGACCGAAGTGCAGCTCTGCCTGTTGCCGCGCCGAAAAGTCTGGGCGCTGTTCGGCGAAATGCCAGGACTCGCTTTCGACGTCACCTGGCTCGGCTCCCGTGAAGAAGGTCACGTCGACGAGAACCTCACGAGCGCCGGCCGGCGCACCGCCATCGAACGCACCGCGGCGCTGATCGTCATGCTTTACAAGCGTGCCAAGGCGTTGGGGCTCGTGACCGGCGAAACGTTCCTGTTTCCGTTGACCCAGCAGCACATCGCCGACGCGCTCGGACTCTCCCTCGTGCACACCAACAAAACGCTGGCGCGGCTGCGCCGCATGGGCATGTTCGCGCGCATGAACGGCTCGCTGACTTTGAGCAATCCGCGCGTGCTGGAGAAGATCGGGCAATATTTCGATGAGGAAATTTTGCAGCGCCCGTTGATCTGACGTCCTCCCTCTTCGACGATCTCGAACGGCCCCCAGAAGGCGGAGTCTCACTCCGGATACGGGCGGACCAAGCTCAGTAGAAAGATCTTGGACGACGACTTCTTCGAGCCTTCAGCACCGCTAAGTACTTCATTCATCGATATGTTTTCTTTGACGGCGGAATGACGCCGCGTTGAGCCGCACTGTGCCATAGGGAGTGCAGGCGTGGGGCGATGCGGCCTGCGCCAGGAAGGTGTAAGCGCCAATCCGTCCGAGCAGTTCAATGTTGCGCTGGTTTGAAAACCGAATTGATCCGTTCGCGCGCCGGGGCATCGTCATGCCGCCAAGCGCGCTGCTGTCGTTCTATTGGCACTTCGTCCGGCCGATTTGGCCGGTGTTCGCTCTCATCCTCTTTTTCGACCTGCTCGCGGCTGTGAGCGAAGTGCTGCTCGCGACTTTCGTCGCGCAGTTGATCGATCTCATGAAGGGCGCCGCCAATGCAGCGCGCTTTTTCAGCGATCACGCCGGAGTGCTTCTTTGGATGCTGTTCGTTGTGCTCATAGCGCGCCCGGTGATTGTTTTCGTTTACGAGGTTCTCAAGAACCAAGTGCTTTCGCCGCCGTTTCAGACCCGCGTGCGCTGGCAAACTCATGGTTACATGCTCCGGCAAAGCCTTGGGTTCTTTCAAAACGAGTTCGCCGGTCGGGTCGCCAACAAGCTGATGCAGACAGCGCCCGCGATACGGGATTCTTTCCTCACGTTGAGCGATGCCGCCGTATTCGTAGCGGTGCAGTGGCTGAGCGCAATTGTGCTGTTCTGGGCGGCGGATCCCCTGCTCGTGATCCCCTTGCTCGTGTGGTTTGCGGCCTATGGCGTCACCCTGGCTCAGTTCATTCCACTTATCCGCAAGCGGTCGACGGAAGCCTCCGAAGCGCGGTCAACGCTGCTGGGCCGCATCGTGGATAGCTACACCAACATCCTCACCGTCAAGCTCTTTGCACATGCCGAGAATGAGGATGCCTATGCCCGTGCGGCGCTCGAAGAGCAGACCGGCAAGTATCATTCTTATGTGCGCCTCACAACGGCGATGGCGGCCACGTTGTCTACGCTCAACGCGTTGCTCATTACCGGGACGATGGCGTTGGCACTTTGGCTCTGGACGAGCAATTTGGTATCGCTGGGCGCAATAGCACTCGTCGCGACTTTGGTCGTGCGCATCACGCAGATGTCTGGTTGGGTCTTGAATCTGGTCACCACCATATTTGAAAACATCGGCATCGTTCAGGATGGAATGCAGACCATTTCGCGCCCGCACACCGTCGTCGATCGCGCGGGAGCGAAACCACTCGTGGTCACGAAGGGTGAAATCCGCTTCGATGCCATCGGGTTCAACTATGGTAGCGCGAAGGGAACTTCGGGTGCCGACCCAACGCGTGTCATCGACGGACTATCCCTCACGATCCGAGCGGGCGAGAAAATCGGCCTCATCGGCCGATCGGGAGCCGGAAAATCGACGCTGGTCAGCCTGCTTCTGCGGTTTTACGATCTCGAAAAAGGCCGCATCTTAATCGACGACCAGGACATCGCAGGCGTAACGCAGGAGAGCCTGCGCGCGGCCATCGGCATGGTGACGCAGGATACATCGCTCCTGCATCGCTCCGTGCTTGATAACATTCTCTACGGGCGGCCTGAGGCAGGGTTGCCGGGAGCGATAGAGGCGGCGAAACGCGCACAAGCGCACGAGTTCATTGCTGGCCTTGAGGACACGGACGGGCTGCAGGGCTACTGGGCGCGCGTCGGTGAGCGCGGCATCAAGCTTTCGGGTGGCCAGCGCCAGCGGATCGCCATCGCTCGAGTCCTGTTGAAGGACGCGCCGATCTTGATCCTCGACGAGGCGACGAGCGCCCTTGACTTGGAAGCCGAGGCCGCGATCCAGGAGCAGCTACTGACCCTGATGTCCGGCAAGACCGTGATTGCCATTGCACACCGGCTCTCGACGATTGCCGCCATGGATCGCTTGATCGTGCTCGATCACGGCTGCATCCTTGAAGAGGGCACTCATCATGAGTTGTTACTCCGTCACGGACTGTACGCGGAACTGTGGGCGCGCCAGTCCGGCGGCTTCATGGCGAAGTGAGCAGGTCGAATGTGCTTCACATGCCACTGTCGCGAAGACCGCGCGAATAGATGGATATATCCCATTGACGGACGTCAGCGCCGCAGTAACCGCTTCTTTTTCGGCGGCTCGTCGCGGGCATCCAGGTCTGCAAACCGCACAGGCGCAGAAACGTCGATGGCCGGGACAAGCCCGGCCATCACGCAGTGTCACCATGAACTGGCGTTGGCGTCGCTCAATCCGCCAGCGGATTTGGCCGCACCTGGATGTGAACCACGATCGGCTTTTCGCCCTTGCCGCCTTCCTTGAGCCAGGGCGTGCGGTCGCCTTCGGCCGACCACAGGCCCCTGCCCTTCCAGCCGGCCTTCGGGTCGTCGATGCGGGCATCCAGTCCCTTGGCGTAATAGCCCATCGGGTAAGGGATGCGCAGCACGATCATCTTGCCGTTGACCAGCGCGTCGAAGCCGTCGTTCTCGTTGCCGGTGGAGATCGGCACGTCGTTGCCGAGACCGACGGCGTCGTGCTGGTCGACCCAGGTGTAGTAGCTCGCCTCGGCGCTGTTATCGCCGATGCCGGCAAAGCCCGGGCCCGGATATTTGTAGAACGTCCAGCCCTCCTGGCATTGATCGCCGGTCGCCTTCGGACCGTTGAGCGGGCCTTTGCACTTTGAGCGATCGAAGCTGCCGAGATGGCCGCTGCCGAGCGACACCCAGACCACGCCCTTGGAGTCGATATCGCCGCCGCGCGGACCGAAGCCCGGCATCGGCGACCTTGTAGAACTCCGACAGCTTGGTCTTCGGATCGAAGCGGACGATGCCGCCTGGGCCGGCGAACACGTTGACCGTGTACCAGATCGATCCGTCGACCGGATTGGGCATCACCGCGTAGGTGCCCGAGCCGCCGATCATCATGTCCTTCTTCGGATCCATCGGCTGTCCCGGCTTGTTGAACTCGGCGGTCATCTTGCCGGTGCCGGTGGTGTCGAGCACGAACGGCGCCCAGCCTTCCGCCTTCTGCACGTCGCCGGTCTCGTCGAACACCTTGGTGTCGAGCCAGCCGGCGCGCTCGCCGCCGCCGCTGACCCACAAGGTGTTGTCCTTGTCGAAGCCGAATTGCAGATGGTGCGTGCCGAAGCAGGTGTCGATGAAGGTGAATTTCTGCGTCTTCGGATCGTACATCACCAGCTGGCGTTCGTTCTTGTCGATCGGATCGACCTTGGCATAGGGATTATCCGAGCCAGCGCGGCAGTAGGCCGGCGTGCCGGGCGCATGATTGGTCCCGGTCAGCCACAGCCTGCCTTTGGAATCGAACATGTCGTTGTGATTGTTGACCCGCGTGTCCCAGATCTGCTCCATGCCCCAATAGGCCGAAGGCGCGATCGGCTTCGCCGCGGCGGCATGTCCCGGCCCGAGCGCCTCGGGCACGCTCGGGTCCTCCGGCGGCGTGATGAAAGTCGACCTTCGCGGTCTTCGGATCGAGCACCGGCAGATGGTCGCTCGAATACTCGTCCGAGCCGTAGAGCTTGCCGTAGGCATTCACCGTCGGATTGCGCTTGTCGGTGGAGATCAGGTCGTGGAGATATTTTTTGTCCGTGCTCCAGTCCCAGATCGTGACGACGAGATTGCGCTCGACGCCCGCCGGCCGCGGCGGCTTGTCGGGCGGTAATGCGCCGTTGGCGATGCTGTCGGTCCACTCGCCGAAATATTTGAGCGGCACGTCGTTGAAGCTGCCCATCGGGTTGATCATCGTTCGGATAGGCCTGACCCGACTGGATGCGCCGCGCCCAGGCTTCTTCGCCGGTCTTGAACGTGCCGAAGGCCGCCGGAATCGTCCGCGTCGCGAGCTGGCCGAGCTGATGGCAGCCGACGCAGGCCTGATTCTTGATCGCGGTCAGCCACTGCTGCTGCGAGACCTTGGGCGGGAATGTCGCTCTTGCCGCCGAAATCGCTGGCCGGCGGGATCTTCAACATCGCGAACCAGTAGATCGCCGGATAATATTGCGCCGCGGCCGCGTCGTTCGGCGCCGGAACGGCGGTAAGGTTGAGATGCTTGCCGGGAGCGGCCTCGACCTTGGGCGAATCGATCAAGCCATAGCCGCGCACCCAGACGTCATATTTGGCGTTCGGCAGATCGGGCACCACGTAGCGGCCGCGGTCGTCGGTGACGACGATCTTGGCGTAACGGGTGGGCAGGTCGTGCGTTTCGGCGATCACCCAGACGCCGGCTTCCGGCCCGTGCGGCCCGGTGACCACGCCGCCGATATCATGCCTGTCGATGCGACGCTCTGCGCGCTGACCGGCGCCGGTGCCGCAAACAGGAATGCGGCGACAGCCATCGCCGCAACGCTCGAACATAACATGCGCTTCATGCGACCTCCCTTAAGATGCGGCGCGTTGCCCCGGCGCGCGCCATCGTTGCCCGCAAATGTGCCCGACGACTGCCCCCACCGCAAGGGAAATCCACGGCCGTGAAGCTGCCATGTGCGGGCGCCGCCATCGCGTTGCGCGGGCGCGGCAAGCCTGCGGCAACGCTCACGGCGACGAGGCGCTGACCGCGCTGCTCAGCTTGTCGAACAGGCCGGCGATATCCTTGCGAATGGTCGACAGCTTCGTGAACTGATCGGCAAGGCTGGCCACGCGCTCTTCGAGTTCGCGCTTGGTCTCCGCGAAAGCCTTCACCCGTGCGGCGAGGTCGCCCTCCTCGCCGCCTTCGATGCTGCGGACTTTCACGATGAGCTTTTCGCGAATGTTCTCGCAGTTCGCTCGATCAGCTTGACCACGCCGGTTTCTTCCGATTCGAGCGGAACAAGGCGCGATTGCAGGTCGCCAAGCCTGGTCTTCAATTGCTCGAAGGACGCAGCACGCGGCCTTCGATGTCCGTCGAACTGACTTTGCGTCTGCTCGATGAATTGCGACACTTCGTCGATGCGGGCATCGATGTCCGGCCGCGACCATCCTCGGTCTTGGCGATCGCGACCGTGTTGAGCGCGCGGTCGAATGCGGCGAACAGTCCGGCCGACATCCCTGCGCAGCGGCCAGCTTGGAGAACTGCGCATGCAGATGCGCGATGCCGTCGTCGAGCTCTTTCTTGTCATCGGTCAAGTTTCTGCACGCGGTCGGCCAGCGCGCCGTCGGGCGCGCGCTCGAGCGCTTCGATCTCGGTGGCGATGCTGATCGCGCTGTTCGCTCAGCTGCCGCACGCGGCTGGTGATGCCGTCTTCCGCCGCCGCCAACGGAGCGAGGCGCGCGTGCGCAGCTCCGCACACGCCTCCTTCAATGTGGCGACCGTTTTTGACGCCTGCTCGATCTGATCGCAGCGGGCGTTGCCTTGCCTGACAAATTCGGTGAGATTTTTCAGGCGAATTTCCAGCGCCGTGCCGTCGTCGCCGCTGGCGACCTCGGCAAGCGCCCGCTCGATGTCGCTCTGGCGGCTGTCAAGTTCGGCGAACGATCTGCTCGATCGAGCGCCTGGTGTCGAGCACCGGCGCGAGCCGATCCTTCAGCTTCTGCTGCTGGCTGCGCAATGGCGGCGACGCGCGAATCGAGATCGACCGTCTGGTTGCGGCTTTGCTGGATTTCGGCGAAGCGCTCCGCCTCGCTGATCCGCCGCTGCAGCGCGGCGATGGCATCTTCGGGATCGGTGCGGGTGAGATGTTGCACGTCGGCTTCGACGTCGGCCTGCGCCCTGCTCACGTCCTTGACGCGCGCGCGCACGCCGTCGAGGCGCAGTTCGAGCGCGGTGGCCGCCTGGCGCTGCCGCACCAGCCGGTCCCACAGCCACACCGCAAACGGCAGCATGACGAGCGGCACGAGCACGATAACGGCCCATGCGATCTTGTGCAGCAGCGGCTCGGAACGGTAAGCGCCGATCAAGGCGGCCATTTCCGGTCCCTGGGTCAGGAGCACGAACCCGACCGCCAGCACGAAAAGCACCACGGAAACGCCGACAAATCTTCCCATCGGAACGCTTCACCCACTCAACGCGACGTTGGATCGTTTGGTACGACAGGAACGGGGCGCGCACAAGTACGACGGCGCGCAACAATTCAGGAACAAGCGCGATGTGACCGGCAGGGCATGCGGCCGCCGGCCGGATACGCTCACACGGCGACGATGGTTTGGCTGCGCCGGAACGCGAGCGCGCTGATGATCACGAAATTGATCATGCTCACGGCGACGCCGGTTGCGAAAGCGGGCGCGTAAAAGCCGAAATAATCGTACAAGACGCCGCCGACCCAACCGCCAGCCGCCATGCCGGTGCCGCTGCACAGCAGCAGCGTCGGAATCCGCCAATAGGCTTCACCGACCGGGAAAAGCTCCCGCGACGCGAGAATGTTGGCGGGAACAAGTCCACTGAAGCCGAACCCGAACAACGCCGAGACGGTAAACAGGCCGAATTCGTTTTGGGTGAGCAAAAACGCCGCCAGATCCGACGGTCTGACACGCCGATCCCGCAAGCATCGTGTAGAGGCCGCCGAGCCGATCGGAGAGAACTCCCCAGAACTGACGGCTGAGGAACGCCGAGCCCAGCAACACCGACAGCATCGCGGCGCCGTGCACCGGGCTGATGCCGAGGTCGCTGCAGAAGGCGACGAGATGCGCTTGCGGCATCGACATCGGCACGCAGCAGGTAAAGATCGCGCAGGCCTGCAGCACGAAAACGAGATTGGGCGGCCAGCCCAACACAGTCTCGCCGCGGCGGGCCGCGCCCGTGAGCGTGACGCGATGCGGACTTTCCGGCGGCGGGCCCAAGACCATTGCGGCTGCGGGCACGATCAGCAACAGCTCCACGATCGCGTAGTAAAGCATCGTCTGCCGCCATCCGGCGAACGCGATCACGCGCTCGAAGATCGACGGCCAGATCGCTCCCGCAAGAAAGCTGCCGCTGGAAATAAGCGCGAGCGCCGAACCACGCCGATGGTCGAACCAACGGCTGACATAGACGTAGAACGGCGCATTGATGCCGCCGATGCCAAGCACGCCGATGAAGAGGCCGTGGCCGACAAAAAGCGGCACGGATGGCCCGAGGGTCGAAAGGGCGAGCCCGGCGGCGATCATCAAAGCGCCGCCGATAACGGTCCAGCGCACGCCGACCCGCTCGGCGATGCGGCCCATGAGAATGCCGCCGACGCCGGAACCGAGCCATACGAGCGCGCCGGCGAGAGCCGGAATCGAGCGCTCGCCATCGACCTCGGCGGCAATGTTCTTGAGCGCGACCACGGTGATCCATGGCGCGCCGAACGCCACCGCCATGACCATGAGCGCGACACTGGCGACGATCCACGATCTCCGCGTCTCCACCGACGGCAGCGATGATGATTGCAGCATGTCTTCGCGTTGTCTGCGCGCCCGGCAGGGCTTCTGGCTTGGAGCGTTTGACTCGGAGCGGCGGTATAGCAGCCGGCGGCGGCCGCCGCTCAAAAAAATAGTATCCGGGGATAACGGTCGCCCCTGACCGATCTCATCGGCGAAGCCGCCTTGGCTTTCACAGGAGATCGACAATGAGCGAATCCGATCGCCGCGACGGCGTCAGCCGGCGCAAAGGTCTCGAATGCCCTGCACCCCGGGCGGCTCATCCCGACTGGCCCCGGTGGCGATTACCCGCTAAAAAACGCGCCAATCAGCTGCCTGCGCCGGTCGCAGCCGGCCGGGTGCGAAACGTCCGGGCACTGCATACGTTCATTGATTAAGTCATGGGTCAGCCGAGCCGTGGACCAACGCGTTACCAACGAACGTCAGCAAGAGGCGGCGCCGAGCCGGGAAGCGGAACCCGCACACGGCGACGCGTTGCAGGACTCGTCGTGGCTGACGCGTTTGCGCCAGCGCCGCACGCTGGTGCTGGCGATCACCGCGATTTGCATTCTTCTGCTCGTGGGCATCGTCGTCTGGTGGGTCAACGCCAGCGGCTACATATCGACGGATGACGCCTTCATCGATGCCCGCACCGTCACGATCAGTTCCCAGATCAACGCGCAGGTGGTCGACGTAGCGGTAACCGATAACCAGCTCGTCAAGGCCGGCACCGCGCTGGTGACCCTCGACAACAGCGACTATCAGGCGCAGGTCGACCAGGCCAAAGCTCAGGTCGATCAGGCGCTGGCCAATATCGCAAACATCACCGCGCAGATCGGCGCCCAACAGGCGCGTATCGAACAGGCCAACAAGCAGGTTACCGAGGCGCAAGCGGCGCTGACTTTCGCGCGGCAGCAAGACCAGCGCTATTCCGGACTGGCCAAGAGCGGCTCGGTCACCGAGGAGCAGGCGCAGCAATACCGTTCCAATTTTCTGCAGGCGCAGGCGAGCTTTGACGCGGCTCAGGCCAACGCCACCGCCACGGAAAAGCAGCTTCCGGTGCTGGACAGTCAAAAGCTGCAGGCGCAAGCGCAGCTCGAACAGATGCGCGCCACGCTGGAGCAGGGTCGGATCAATCTGTCGCGCACGGAAATAAAGGCGCCGGTTGATGGCTACGTGACCAGCCTGACGGCCGCGAAAGGCAATTATGCCGCGTCCGGGCAGGCATTGATGATGTTCGTGCCGCGCGGCGTGTGGATCACCGCCAATTTTAAGGAGACGGAACTTGCTTCGGTCAAACCCGGCGCACCGGTGAGTATCGCGGTTGACGCCTATCCCGGTCGGAAATTCGACGGCCACGTTGCCAGCATCCAGGCCGGCAGCGGCACCGCCTTCAGTTTGCTGCCGCCGGAAAACGCCACAGGCAATTACGTCAAGATCGTGCAGCGCGTGCCGGTCAAGATCGTGTTCGACAATCCGCCGGACGTCCTGCTCGGGCCCGGCATGTCCGTCGTGCCGACGGTGACGGTGAAATGACGGACAGTAGCGAATCCGGCGGCTGGAACGCGAGCCGGTCGGCGGCCGGCGACCGCAACCCCTGGCTCATCGCCGTCGTCGTCTCGATCGCCACTTTCATGGTTGTGCTCGACACGGCGATCGCCAACGTATCGCTGCGTTATATCGCCGGCAGCCTCGGCGCCAGCATCGACGAGAGTACATGGATCGTCACCACTTATCTGATCGCCAACGCGGTCGTGCTGCCGGTGAGCGGCTGGCTTTCCAATGTTCTCGGACGCAAGCGCTTCTATATGATCTGTGTGGCGCTGTTCACGGTGAGTTCGCTGCTATGCGGACTGGCGCCGAGCCTCAACATGCTAATCGTGTGCCGCGTCCTGCAGGGGCTTGGCGGGGGCGGCATGCCGACCAGCGAACAAGCCATGCTGGCGGACACGTTTCCGCCGCAAAGGCGCGCGCAGGCGTTCGCACTCTACGGCATCGCCGTGATCGTGGCGCCGACGATCGGTCCCACGCTCGGCGGCTGGATCACCGACAATTATTCCTGGCATTGGATATTTTTCATCAACGTACCGATCGGTATTGCTTCGCTGGGGCTGGTTCACTGGCTCGTGGTCGAGCCTGAAGCGCTCGAGCGCGAGCGCCGCGAGCGCCTCGCCGGCGGATTGCGCGTCGATTGGATCGGATTTGCACTGATCGCGCTCACCTTCGGCTGCCTCGAATGGGTGCTCGACCGCGGGCAGGAGGACGATTGGTTCAAGTCCGATGTGATCGTTACTTTCGCCACTGTCGCTGCCGCCTCGTTCATCTTCTTTGTCGTGTGGGAGCTTACGGAAGAGGATCCGATCGTCGACATACGATTGCTCTGCCGACGCCAGTTCGGCATGTCGTTCCTGATCATGTTGACGGTCGGGGCCATCCTGTTCGGATCCACCCAGATCATGCCGCAGCTGTTGCAGACCAACTTTTCCTATACGGCGGAACTCTCCGGTCTTGCGATCATGCCGGGCGGACTGGCGATGCTGGTCATGATGCCGATCGCGGGCCAAGCGGTCGGACTGATGCAGCCCAAGTACTGGATCGCGCTCGGCCTTGGCGCGATCGCGCTGGCGATGTGGTACTCGACCGCTCTCGTTCCCGACGCGAGTTTCAATTTTTTCGCGATGATCCGCGTCTATCAGATGATCGGCCTGCCGTTCCTGTTCATTCCGATCAACACCATCGCCTATGACGGGCTGCCGCAGAGCAAGACCAACCAGGGCTCCGCGCTGATGAATGTCGCGCGCAATCTGGGGGGCAGCGTCGGCGTCTCGCTCGCCAATACCGAACTTTTGCAACGCAGCCAGTTCCACCAGGCGCGGCTCGCCAGCAACCTGGTGCCTTCATCGCCGGCGTTTCAATCCACCGTGAAACAGATCACGCAATATTTCACGCAGCAGGGCGCTGCGCCGACGGCGGCGCAATCGCACGCGTACGGTTACATCGGCCAGCTGGTCAGCGGACAGGCATCGCTGCTGGCCTATATCGACATTTTTCGCACCTGGGCCATTTTTGCCGCACTCCTCGTCCCCATCGTGCTGCTGCTGATAAGGCGCGTGTCCGGCAGTGGCCATGCTGCCGCCACGCATTGAACGCCCACCCGATTTGGGCGATAAGCGGCCGGACGGTCATTGGGGGAAGGAACCGGGTACCGTGCCTCAGCCGGACGCGATCGGGCGCATCCTCGCGCTGTCTGCAATCCTTTCCGCCGCGTCGGTGGCGGGAGCGGCGCCGAAGCCGGTCGAAGTCGATGTCGTCATGATCGATTACCAGTTCATGCCCGACCATCTGACTCTTCAGCACGGCGTTCATTACCAGCTGCATCTGGAGAATCACGGCAAGGAGACGCACGAATTCACCGCGCCGGTCTTTTTCGCCACCGCCGATATTGACAATCCCGATGTGCTTACAATCGCGAGCACAGCGAAGTGCTGCTGCAGCCGGGCGAAAACAAGGACGTCTTCCTCACGCCCCGCAAACCCGGCACCTATGATCTGCGCTGCGCCGACCACGATTGGTACGGCATGGTCGGCGGAATCACGGTCAAATAGCGGCAACATGTCTTACGGCAACCGGGGCCGCCTGCGCCGCAGGCAGGCCGCCACAAAATCTGCCTCTTCAAGCAGCACTTTAACGACTCCTTGCGCCATTGCCGCCGCCGGTCCCTGGCGCGGGAGCGAGCAATAGTCGGCGAAGAACGGCCAGGCTGCCGTGAAATCGGCTTGGCGACAGCCTTACGGCGGCGCGTCTGCGCTCGAAATGTCTTTTGTTGCATTTGCGACGGCACCATTCTTGCTTGAAGTCGTTGTCTGAGGGGTTGCGGGGCTGTGCATCGGAAGACCCGGGACGTGCAGACCCGGGAAGAAAGGAGTCGCCAATGTGTGACTTTAGCCTTCAAAGCGTACGGTCACGGCCGGCGAAAGTCGGCGACAAGCTGGTAACGCGTGACTTCGGGACGGGAACACGCGGGTTCGCCGCCTGCGGACGATCCGGACTGGCGGTCTGCGTGCTGCCGGGAACGGAGCTGGCCTTCGCCGGCGACGTTGCGTGCCTGCCGGCCGGCCTGCTCGGATGGAAGACCAAGACGATCAACCACCAAACCGCCATCTTCCGGCAAGTCAACAAGGACAAGTTGGCGGCGCATCACGACGCGCTCGAATTTCCCGATGGGCGCATCGTGCTGCTGACTCTGTTGTGCGAAGGCCAGGCGGCGACCGTGCTGCAATTGCCGGCGCAGCCGACGACGGCGGAAGAGGCGCGCGAACAGGAACGCGTCGGCTTCGTCGGCTGAACTGCGTTTCGTCAACCGCAATAATAAAAAGCCGGCCGCCGGCAATGGCGGCCGGTGCTTTTTATGACAGCGGACGGATGTCCGCTGTCATCGGCGCGAAAGGTCCGCTTCGGTCAGCCCGCCCGCGTCAGCTCGTCGCCACGGGCGACGTCTCGGCGAAGCAGCGCACGCCGGTATCGATAATCTTCCGGCTGTCGGAGACAAGGCGGCGGCTGTCTTCGCCGAACATATTCATCCATTCGCCCAACCATTCCTGATAGGCGGAAAATGCATCGGGCACCGAGCGTGCAGCCGTCAGCTTATTCGGCAGTTTGAAAGCCAATTCGGCCTCCGAGGTTGCCCGCGAAAACCATTCTTGGCCGATGTCTGAAAGAAGCGCGAGCATCTCCTTTTGCAGGCGCAACCCAGCGGTGACACTTCGTGCTCCCAGTTCGGCAAACGGCGGATTCAACGCGCTTGCCGTCGACGATCTTTCGCCGCGTCGTTCGGAGCGCACGTTCTCGGCGCGGGTGGTTTCGGCGCGTTGGCTGTCGCTGCGTGGATTGTCTTGAGGCATGGTATGGCTCCCGTTATGTGCTGTCTTGTTGTCCAACTCGGACCACGGCCACCGGCGCCCCTGTCGAGGAGCGGTGGCGCCACCCTCAATGCGCTAATATACGCGCTCGCCGGATGCATTGAAGGGCGCGCGATACCCTCGGACAGCGCCGCTCCGCCCGCGTTTGGCCACAATGGCTCCCCGCCAAGGCAAGGTCTTGCTCCGCGCGTATTTTTCGTGATGCACCGAGCACGAATGCAGGGCAGACTGGAACACTCGAATTGTGCCACAATGAATCACCCGGCAAGCAACATTCAATGAACCAATCTGTCGATCAGTCAGCCGAGGCGCCCATCGCTATCGAACCTGGCGCGCAGACTGACACGCAGGCGGGCGCGGCGGCGGACGGCGCGAACGAGGCACCCACGCCAAAGCTGTTGTTCCTCACGGTCTTTCCCTCAATCATGCTGCCGATGTTTCTGGCGGTTGCCGACCAGACCATCGTCGCCACCGCGCTGCCCACCATCGCGTCGGACCTGGGAGAGATCCAGCGCGCGTCCTGGGTGGTGGTTTCCTATCTGATCGCCAATACCATCGCAGCGCCGGTCTATGGACGAATCGGCGACACTTTTGGCCGGCGCTCGATGATGATCATGGCGCTGGCGATCTTCATGGTCGGGTCGGTGCTGTGCGCGCTTTCGCCCAATATCGAATGGCTGACGGCGTTTCGCGTGCTGCAGGGATTTGGCGGCGGCGGGCTGATGACTCTGTCGCAAGCGCTGATCGGGGAGACCGTGCCGCCGCGCGAGCGCGGACGCTATCAGGGCTATCTTGCTGGCGTATCGGTCAGTTCCAGCACCTTCGGTCCGGTCGCCGGCGGCTACCTGACCCAGGCGTTCGGCTGGCAATCGATATTTCTCGTCAACGTGCCGCTCGGTCTCGTCGCCGTCGTGCTGGTGCTGCGTCTTGCGTCGCGACCGGCTGATCACCGCCGCACCACCTTCGATATTCCAGGACTTGTTCTGTTCATCATGTTCGTCAGCCCGGTGATCCTGGCGCTCGAACAATTGCAGCGCATGCGAATCGAGCACCGTGCCGATGGCGCTCGGACTGCTGGCGTTTGGAATTATCTCGCTCGCGGCGCTGCTCTGGCAGGAAGCTCGCAGTACGTCGCCGCTCATTCCGCCCCGTCTGTTCAGAGAGCCCTCGATCTGGCGCAGCGACGGCTTGGCCGCGTGCCACGGCGCCGCGCTGGTATCGTTGATCACGTTCCTGCCGATCTATCTGCGGGCAGTCCGCGGCGCCTCGCCGGCAGAGACCGGCCTGATGCTGCTGCCGCTGACCTTCGGCATTGGCGTCGGTTCGATGATTACCGGCCAGATCGTGACCAGGACGGGCCGCACCGCGGTGTTTCCGTCTATTGGTCTGCCGGCGGCAACGCTCGGATTATTGGCTCTCGCCTTCTGGACGCCGCGACTGAGCGTTGGCGAATTGCCTTGGGCGTGGGGCGCCGTCGCGCTGTGCATGGGGACGGTCATGGGCGTGGTCCAGCTTACGGTGCAGTCCGTCGCCGGACCGCGGCGATTAGGCACCGGCGCGGCCATGGTGCAATTCTCCCGCTCGGTTGGCGCAGCCTTCGGAACCGCGCTGGTCGCCGCGATATTGTTCGCGATTCTTGCCGGCAATGACCGCGAGACCGCGCGCCTGTTCGGCACCATCATCGAGCAGGGTCCGGACGTCATTGCGACGCTGCCGTTCGCGCGCCAGGTGATCGTGCATGCCGAAATCGCCGACGCCTTCCGCGCCGCCTTGATCACCATTGCGACGTTTACCGGGATTGCCACGCTGTTTGCGTGGACGATGCCGCTGCGGCGTGTATAGCTTCGCCAGGGAACGTATTGCGGCGCGGGGCGGCGCGCGGCAGACTTAAAAAATCCGCAGCCGGGAGGGCGGAAAATGATCGTCGATGCTCAGGTTCATCTTTGGAAAGCCAACACCCCGGACCGGCCGTGGCTGCCGGGGCGTGTCGCTCAGTTGCCGGAGCCGTTCACGATCGAAAAGCTGGTGCCGATGATGGACGAAGCCGGCGTCGATCGCGCCGTCATCGTGCCGCCATCGTGGGAGGGCGATCGCAACGACTATGCGCTCGAAGCCGTTCGCCGGTATCCCACGCGATTCGCAGTGATGGGCCGCATCGCGCTCACCGAGCCCAAAACCGCGGCACAGTTTCCGGACTGGAAGAAGCAGCCGGGCATGGTGGGAATCAGGGTGACGTTTCATCCTCCGCAGTGGACTTGGCTCACCGACGGAACAACCGATTGGTTCTGGCCCGCGGCGGAAAAATTCGGCCTTCCGGTGATGTTCTACGGCGCGCCGATGGCGCACTTTGCCCGCATCGCCGAACGGCACCCGCAGCTGCCGATGATCGCCGACCACCTGGGCATCACCGGCGACGTCGCCAAATCCGGCAAAATGGCGGAGGCCATCGGCGAAACCGCCGCCCTCGCCAAGTATCCGAACGTGTCGGTGAAATTGTCGACGACGCCGTTCTATTCTTCGGAATCCTATCCGTTCCGCGACATGACCCCGCACATCCGCCGCCTGTTAGACGCCTTCGGGCCGCGCCGCTGCTATTGGGGAACGGACCTCACCAATTCATTCAATAAGTGCAGCTATCGGCAGCGTCTCATCCATTTCACCGAGACGTTGGATTTCCTGTCCGCGGACGACAAACGCTGGATCATGGGCGACGCGATCCGCGCGCGGCTGGGTTGGCCCTGATCGTCGCGCATGACGAAAATTCTTCTCACCCGCCACGGCCACGTCGAAGGCATTCATCCGGAACGCTTCCGCGGCCGCGAACCGCTTGAGCTTACGGCGCGCGGGCGCCGCGAGGCCGCTCTCGTCGCCGAACGCATTGCCGGCGCTTGGCGGCCCAGCAAAATCTACACGAGCCCGATGGGGCGCTGCGTCGCCACCGGCGCCGCTATCGCCAAAGCCTGCGGCATCGCAGCCGACGTTTGCGACGATCTCAACGACATCGATTACGGCGCCTGGCAATTCAAGACTTTCGCGTATGCAAGACAGGATAATCCGTCGCTGTTCGCCGCTTGGTTCGCGGCGCCGCAACTGGTGCGGTTCCCCAGCGGCGAGTCGTTGCAGGACCTTGCCGCGCGTTGCGCCAATGCGCTGCGCTTCGTTCTTGCCCACCATCCCGACGACACGATCGTGCTCGTCGGCCATGACAGCGTGAACCGCGTATTGCTATTGCAATGTCTCGATCTGTCGCTGTCGGCCTATCGACGCGTCGCGCAGGCCCCCTGCTGCCTCAACGAAATCGACATCGATGGCGAAAAGGTTCGCGTTGTGCGGCTTAACGAAACCCATCACCTGGACGCGATAGCGGCGAGCGGATGAACGCGATGGCGCATTCGCAAGCATCGGTCTGAGCGCGATGGGCTACGTCGGTCGTTCGCTGCCGCGGCTCGAAGATCGGCCGCTCGTTAGCGGCCGCGGCCTGTTCGCGGCCGATGTCAACTTTCCCCATCAATTGCATATGCGCGTTGTGCGCTCCGCTCACGCCCATGGTCGCATCGTGGCAATCGACACCCGGGCGGCCCGCGCGGCGCCGGGCATCGTCGCGGTGTGGACGGCGGCGGACGTGGCCGCCATTCCGCCGATCGATTTTCGCCTCACGCGCATCGAAGGGCTCGATCCATACCGCCAGCCGATCCTGGCCACGGATCGCGTGCGCTATGTCGGCGAGCCGGCCGCAGTCGTGTTCGCGACCGACGCTTACCTCGCCGAAGACGCCGCCGATCTGGTGAATGTCGAGGTCGACGAATTGCCGCCGCTCCTTGCCGCCGACGCGCCGCCCGGCGCATTCGACCAAAATCATTCGACCGAAGTCGCCCTTGTCCGCAAGGGTTTTGGCGATGTCGAAGCCAGTTTTGCTGCCGCTCACGAGGTCGTCGCGCTCGATCTCGCCATCGGCCGCCACAGCGGCGTGCCGCTGGAGACGCGCGGCGCCGTTGCGCGGCAGGCGCGCGGCATCCTCGAACTGCACGGCGCGGCCAAAGTGCTGCATTGGAACAGAGACGCGCTTGCGCGCATGCTTGGCCGCGCGCCCTCCTCCATGCACCTGCACGAAGGCCATGTCGGCGGCGGGTTTGGCGTCCGCGGCGAGCTTTATCCCGAAGACGTGCTGGTCTGCCTCGGCGCGCTGCGGCTTGGACGCCCGGTGAAATGGATCGAAGATCGGCGCGAGCATTTGCTGGCAACCAATCACTCGCGCCAGCAGCATTTCCGCGTTCGCGCCGCCGTCGACCGAGAAGGCCGGCTGCTCGCGATCGACGGCGAATTCTTTCACGACCAGGGCGCCTATGTGCGCACCCATGCGGCCACAGTACCCGATCTCGCCGCCGCCATGCTGCCGGGTCCGTATCGTCTCGCCGCCTATCGCATGGTGGGCCGCATCCGGCTCACCAACAAGACGCCGTGCGGCACCTACCGCGCGCCCGGACGCTACGAGAGCACGTTTGTGCGCGAGCGACTGATGGATGCGATCGCGGCGCGGCTTGATGTCGACCCGGTCGAAATCCGCCGCCGCAACCTGATCGCCAAAGCCGACATGCCGTACGCTCGCAATTCCGACACGCTCGGCACCGAATTGACCTACGATTCCGGAGACTATTCCGGGCTTCTCGACAAGGCGCTGCAGGCGATCGGCTGGCAGTCGCTGCAGGATGAACTGCGCCGCCGCCGCGCCGGCGGTGAGGCCGTGGGCGCGGGTCTCGCCATGTTCGTCGAGAAAAGCGGGCTCGGGCCGTTCGACGGCGTGCGGGTCACCATCGACGAAAGCGGTTCGGTGGAAATCGTCACCGGCTCGGCATCGGTCGGCCAGGGCATGGAAACCGCGCTGGCGCAGATTTGCGCCGATGCGCTGGGCGTCGATTACGCCAGCGTGCGCGTGGTGCACGGCCAAACCGACCGCATCGCTTTCGGCATGGGCGCGTTCGCCTCCCGGGTGACGGTGATGACCGGGGAAGCAACCCGCATCGCGGCGACAAAACTTCGCGACAAAGCCATTGCCGCCGCGGCTGCGCTCTTACAGAGCGCACCCGAAGCGCTCGACCTGATCGACGGCAAGGTGGTGAGCAAGCAAACCGCGCACGGACCCTCGGTCACTCTCGGCGAGGTGGCGCGTGCGCTGGCACCCGCTTCAAAGCTTCTCGGCGCAGCGACGCCCGGCCTTAGCGCAGAAGGCTGGTACGAGCAGACCCATATGGCCTACCCGTACGGCGTCCACATCGCCGTGGTGCGCGTCGACCGCGACACCGGATCGGTCGCGGTCGAGCGTTATTTGGTCGCGTACGATATCGGCAAAGCGGTCAATCCGATGCTCGTCGAGGGCCAGATTGCCGGCGGCGCGGCGCAGGGGCTTGGCGGCGCGCTTTTCGAGGAATTTCTCTACGACGCAAGCGGCGAACCGCTCTGCGTCAGCTTCGCCGATTACCTGATGCCGACGGCGCGCGAGATTCCACCGATCGAAACATTGGTAACGGAGGATGCGCCGAGCCCGCTCAACCCGCTGGGGCTCAAGGGCGCCGGCGAAGGCGGCGCCAATCCGGTCGGCGCCGCCATCGCTGCGGCGATCGACGACGCGCTCGGAGTACCCGGCGCGGTCACGCGGCTGCCGGTGACGCCGGCACGCCTGCGCGCCCTGCTCAGACCGCCCCGGCGCTGAAACGCACCCCGCTCAAGAGTCGGCGGTGATGAAGTGCGTCACTTTGGGTTCGCCGGCCAAGTGGAACTGCTGCACACATTCCTGCACCAGGCGGTCGGCATTGGTGACGCGCTCGTGCTGGCGCAGATGCTCCATCCACGATTCCACCAGGAAGGTCTCGACAATTCGTTCCGGATCGGCGGCGTCTTCGAACACGCCCCACCGAAAGGCGCCGTCGCGGCGGCGTTCATAGGACAGCTGTTCGAGTGCCTCGAGAAACGCGGCGCGGTCCTGCGCTCGGACGCGATATTCGACCGTGACCAGGACGGGGCCGCGGTCACGCTCGATCGGCTGCGCGGTAACCGGCGCCGGCCAGTGCATCGATGGCGTCAGATCGACGCCCGCGCCGGCTTGCAGTTTCCAGTGCCACGTCGCCGGTAGGGCCAAGACGGCGCCAGCCGCGGCGAGAAAAAGCGCACCCGGCAGGCCCGTCAAAGCGGCAAGTTCGCCCCAGGCGACGCTGCCCAGCGTCAGGCAACCGAAGAAGACGGTGACGAACAGCGCAAGCCCGCGTCCACGCACCCAGTCGGGCAACGACACTTGCGCCGACACCGTGAGCGTCGCCAGCGCCGCGATCCATGAAAGGCCGGCCAGCACGCTGGCGGCAAGCCCGGTCGCCGGATCGCGGGCGAGCCCGTACAGCGCCAATGTCGCGGCGGTGCCCAATAGGCCAAGCGCCATCAGCCGATCCGGCCCCACTTTCACTTTAAGCCACGGCATGACGAATGCGCCGAAAACCGCGCCAACCCCGACGGCGCCGAGCATGATGCCGTAAAATCCCGGGGCCGCTCGCAATCTGCTCCCGGGCGACCAGCGGCAGCAGCGCCCAATAGGCGCTGGCAAATATGAAAAAACCCGCGGCCCGGATCAGCGTGGCGCGCAGCGGCGGGCTGTGTCGGGCATAGCGAAGACCGGCGCCAATGGCTTGGCCGAAACGCTCCGGCGGCAGAAGCGTGGACGCTCCCTTCGCCTGCCGCCACCACAGCAAAGCCCCGACGACGCCGAGATTGGAGACGGCATTGATCCAGAACGGCGCCACGATGCCGAGCCCGACAATGGCCGCGCCGCCAAGCGCCGGGCCGAGCGCGCGCGAGATGTTGACGCCGACGCTGTTGGCGGCGATGGCCGAGGTCAAGTCGTCCTTCGGAACCAGTCGCGGCACCACGGCTTGCCAGGCCGGCACGGTCAGCGCTCCGGCGGCGCCAATGAGAAAAGTAAACAGCAGCACATTGCCGGGAGCAGCCAAACCGAGCGCGACAATCGTCGCATAGACGGCCGACACCACTGTCGTCAGGAGCTCGACGACGATGAGAAATTTCCGCTTGTCGAAAATATCCGCGAGCGCCCCCGCCGGTATGGCCAGAAGACAGAGCGGCAAAGTGCTTGCCGCCTGCACCGATGCGACGATCAAGGGATCGGGATTGAGACTGGTCATCAGCCAGCCGGACGCGGCGCTGTACATCCAGCCGCCGACATTGGACACGAGCGTCGCCGTCCAGATGACGGCGAACGTCGTGTGATGAAACGGCGCCGTGAATGACACCGTCCGCGGCGAGGCCGCCCCGGTCGGCGAACTCATCGGACGCTCCGGCAATAGCGATGGCGCGCGCAACGCATCGATGAAGATGTCCTCATCGCATTCTCCAGAGCGCAGGATCCGGGTGGGCCTCCTGGCGTTCGCGCCACTATAATTGACCCGCTGCCGAAATGAGCACGGAAAAGAACGGAATTGTCACGCAAAACTGGAGAATCGACTTGCGGTCCGCCCAAGAAAAATTTTCCCAGAAAAAGTTCGCCCAAGAAAATTCTGCGCGAATACGCGCCGCCCGACACGATTGGAGCGCAATCGGCTCCGAGCTCAATGCGCACGGCTGCGTCGTCATGGAAAAATTGCTGGCGGTGAGCGAATGCAAGGAGCTCGCCTCGCTCTATCTGCACGACGAGCATTTTCGCAGCCATGTTCACATGGCGCGGCATGGTTTCGGCAAGGGCGAATATCGTTATTTCAAATATCCGTTGCCCGACCTCATCGGCGAACTACGCACCGCGCTCTACGCGCATGTGGCGCCGATCGCCAATGAGTGGAATACGAGGATGAATATAGGCGCGCGATATCCGAAGACGCACGCCGAGTATCTGAAAATCTGTCACGATGCCGGGCAGCTGCGGCCGACGCCCTTGCTCCTTCAATACACGCCCGGCGACTTCAATTGCCTGCATCAGGATCTCTACGGTGAACTTGCCTTCCCGCTGCAGGCGACCGTCCTGCTATCCGCGCCGACGCGCGATTTCACCGGCGGCGAATTCGTGCTGACCGAACAACGTCCGCGCATGCAGAGCCGCGTCGAAGTCGTGCCGCTGCAGCAAGGCGATGCCGTCCTGTTCGCGGTTGCCAACCGCCCGCTGCAGGGCGCGAAAGGTCCCTACCGCGTCAATCTGCGCCACGGCGTCAGCCGGCTCCGCTCCGGCCGCCGCCACACGCTCGGCATCATCTTTCACGACGCGAAGTAGCGGCCTGCGGTGATTTCGATCCCGGCGCGGGACTTCATCGGGCAATCGCACGCGACGTGCGCGGCGAGAATAATACCGGCCGCGCTTATTGCTAACTCAACCCTTCACCCTGAGGCGCTCGGCGCGAAGCGTCGAAATCGGCTAAATTGGAACCGCTGGATAGTTCCCATCGGCGTTTGATGAGCGTGATTTCGGCTTTCAATGAGCTTGAACGAAGGGCTGAGTATTCTGCCGAGTGAAGCGGCATCGTGGCGGACGACAGGCAATCCGCTACATCGTTCGGGACCGTCCAGAGCGAATGTTCCGATGATGACGTGGCCACCGGGCCGCACGGCCCGCAGGATGCGTTCGGCATAGCCAGCGCGATCCTTCGGATCAGCCAGGAAATGAAAAGCTGCACGGTCGTGCCACACGTCGTAGACTTGCGATGGTTTCCAGGCGGTCACGTCGGCGGCAACCCATTTCACTTTTTGGCCTCGCGCGCCCAGCCTTGCCCTCGATGTTGCGAGCGCCTTTTCGGAAAGGTCGAGAACAGTGATAGCCCCAAATCCCGCATCGAGAAGAGCATCAACCAGCCGTGATGCGCCGCCGCCAATATCGACGATTGACGCCCCGACACGCACACCGGTCGCTCGAATAAGATCGAGGGAAATCTCCGGACGCTCTTGAAACCAACTGACTTCGCGTTCGCCCTTGGTCTGGTAGACGTTGTCCCAGTGGGCATGCCGTTCGATGTCACTCATGTCCATGTGCCCGGATCGAAAGCATATTGGTCGTTCTTAACTGGCAATTCAGGACACCCCTTTCAACTGATCAGGAGCTTGCGTTGCCTTCACCCCCGATCCTCGACAATAAGTACCCCGATGCGCCATCGGTGTTCGAGCCGACCGCCTTGCTGCGCGAAGCGCGTCGCCAAAAGGGCCTGGCAACGATCGATGTGCCGCCGGTCTGCATCCTTGACCCGGATGGCGACGTCGTTCGTCGTCTCAAACGCTCTGGCCGGGCAACGCGCTTCGACGCTTGGCCCTGCTACCACACCGACCTTTACAGCTTTCCACTCGCAGGCCGGACCTCCGGTATCGTCGCATGTGCTGTTGGTGCGCCTTTCGCGGTTTTGGTTGCCGAAGAACTCTTCGCGTGCGGATGCCGCCTCTTGATCAGTCTGACCTCGGCGGGGCAAATCGTGCCGGTAGCGAGCCCACCCTATTTTGTCGTCATTGACCGGGCGCTGCGAGATGAAGGGACCAGCTATCACTACGCCGCGCCTGATGCTTTTGCCGAAGCCGATCCCAATATCGTCGCGACGGCGATGGAGGCTCTGAAGAACGCGGGCCTGTTCGCCTATGTCGGTCCGAGCTGGACAACGGATGCGCCCTTTCGCGAAACGGCCGCTGCTGTTGCGGCGGCGCGCGCCAAGGGAGTGCTGGCAGTCGAAATGGAAGCTGCGGCGCTCTACACGTTTGCCCGCAAGCGGAACAAGGCGATCCTTTGTCTGGCGCATGTCACCAATACAATGGGACTCGCCGACGGGGACTTTGAGAAGGGCGAAGCGGAGGGAACGGCCGATGCGTTGATGATCCTTGATATACTCGCGAAGGCCTTGCATTCGCCGGAAACCGCATTCTAGCGGCCACAAAGGCGTTATTCCGATAAGGCTGCATCAAAGAGAACCTCGCTGCGCGCGATGGTTCAAGCGACCAGAGACGGCGCGGGTGAGCGCGCAGTGCCCGCGCGGCGCCAAACGAGTGCGTCAACGCCGAGGCTTCGACCTGGCGGATCGAGCAGGTAGATCAGCTCGATAACAACCAGGAACATGTAGGTCCATGGCCATTCTCCGGGAGCGGAATAGAGACCGAGCCAAAGGTTGATCGCCATCAGGGCACCCAGTACCGAGCTGAACCGCGTCATCAACCCAAGTATCAGCGAAACGCCGATCGCCACCTCGATCGCGTAGACCAGCGGCCCGAATACCGCGATATTAGGCAGCACGATGTCGCGCACGAGGTTGCTTTGCAGTTGTGTCGAGGCGTGCGCGATCATCTCCTGCATCCAGTGGATCAATCCCCAGTCGTAGTGGGGCGGTATTTTCCAAAGCGACTGCTGCCACCACATGGTGCCAACGATGATGCGGAGCAGATAGACGCCCACGTGCCGGACCGAGCGCTGTTCCGGATCGGCCCGCCAGGCGAGCACCGCGGCTGCGGCGCTGCCAATGAGCAGAAGCCAAAACACCGGCGTCGTCCAACTGCCGGTCGTGAGAAAAGACAACGCATCGGTCAAAGGATTAGGTCTCATTTGCCGAACTTTCGGAAGACGCGTGTGCGGGTTGGGTGCGAAGTGCCGCGCATAGTCCTTCGCTGCATTTAGAGCAGTGCAGCGATATGTCTGCAATCGGGTCAGCAGCTGAAGTGGCGGCAGCGCGCTCAAATCGACGTGAATGACCCTTCACCAACGATAAAATGTCCGTTGTTGGCACACACCGGACTTGTCGTGGCGACAGCCGGCGGAGAAATTATCGAAGTCTGACAGCCACATTGAATTCTCCAGCGCCCGGTCCGAGAGGAAAAATCGACCGAGGCCGCCGCGGTCGAAATTGAATTACGCCGGCGGCCTGTGCGCGAGCCAGCGGCCGGCTTCGGCGGCGGCGAACAGATCGGCGAGCGCCGCGTTGACCGCGTCCGGCTCCTCGCTGGTGATGGTGTGGCCCGAGCGCGGAATGACCAGAAGGCCCGCCGTCGGCGCCGTGCGCTTGAGAAAGACGCTGCCGTCGAGACAGGTCTCGTCCTCGTCGCCGACAGATGATCAGGAGCGGGACGGAGAATTTTTTCAGATCCTCCTCCATGTCCCACAGCGTCGGGCGCCTGGCCTGCAGCATCGACATGGTCAGCGCGTGGCCCTGCGCCGAATGTTCCGACAGCATGCGGATGAATTCGGCATAGCCGCGCGGGTCCTTGTATTTCTGCGTGTTGCGCGTGGGGCCGTCGCCGTAGATGGCGGCCGCTTCGACCATGCCCTTCTCGGTGAACATCTTGGCGGTCTCGGCGGCGAGCTTGCGCATGCTCTCGCGCGCCGCCGGATCGGGCAGCGAACCCCAGCCGCAGCCCGCCGCGGTCACCGAAATGCAGCGCTGCGGATGATTGATGCCGACATGCAGCGCGGTATAGGCGCCCATCGAATGGCCGACGACGTGCGCCTTCTCGATGCCGAGCGCATCCATCACCGCGATGACGTCGCCGCGCGCCATATCCTGGCCGTAGCGCGCCGGATCGTCCGGCACGTCGGACGGCGGATAGCCGCGCTGGCTGTAGGTGACGCAGCGGTGCGCGCGGGAGAAATGGCGCATCTGCGGCTCCCAGGTGCGGTAGTCGCCGGCGAATTCGTGCACGAAGACGACCGGCGTGCCGGTGCCGGCCTCCTCGTAATAGAGGCTGGTGCCGTCGGTCGATTTGATCTTGGGCATAGCGCTCCCCCTCGCCGCTCAGCGGCGAACGATGGCGCGCGCGGCATCGCCGAGCGCTTCGACCGGCGCATCGCCGGCATCGAAGATCGCAAGCACGCGGCACGGGCAGGACTTCAAGGCCTTCATAGCGCCAGGGAAAGGCGCCGATGATGCAGCGCTTGCCGAGCACGCTTTCGAGATCGCCGCCCAGATTCTCGGCGTGCAGCAGCCCTTCCTGGAACGCGTAATTGTGGAACGGGAAACACATCGGCTCGGACCTTGCGGCCCGAGCGCTTGTGCACGTATTCGAACGTGCCGAAATAATCCGCGGGCTTCTTGCCCATGACCTGCTCGAATTCGCGGGCGATGTCCGGCCGCATGGTGCGGATCGACGTGTTCATCGGATGGTCGCAGGAGCCGGTATCCATGCCGAACCATTTGATCTTCTTTTTCAGCATCCATTCGAGCGTGGCGAAGGTCGGCCCGGGGTGGTAGCAGAAATAGCGCACCAGATCCTGCCGGCTCTGCCCTTCGTAATATCTGTGCCAGCCGGTGTGCAGGATGAGAATGTCGCCTTCGCGGATATCGGCGCCGGATTTCTCGATCATCTCCGGCGTGATCGCCGACCAGTCCGTCACCTGCGGCGCGAGATCGACGACGACGCCCTGATTGACCAGATAATCGAGCGGCAGCGAGGCCATGTCGCCGGAGCGGCCGTCGGTGGCGTGCATGGCGCCGTCGAAATGCGTGCCGGCATGCAGCGAGGTCTCGATGCGCTGCGCGACGATGCCGACGCGTCTGCAGGTTCTGCGCGTAATACATTTTGTTGCCGGCATAGCCGACCCAGCCGGGCGTGTGGATGCTCATGGTGTGGGAGAGATCGACGATCTTCATCGTTACGCTCGCGGTTATGGCGCGCGAAGGACGCGCCCGTTATGCCGGCTGCAGGCTGAGGGCGCGCGTTCGATTTCGCAGACTTGCGTCACCGGCTCGGGCAGCTCGGCGCCTGTCACATCGTAGCCGAGGACGCGCAGAATTCCGCGCGCCGGGCAGAGCGCGACGGCGAGCCGCGTATAGGGATTGAGAACCGGCGGCGCGCACCCAGTCGAATGCGCGGTCAGCAAGCGCACCGCTGCCAGCCCGCCAGCGCCTCGCGCCGGGCGCGGCTGTAGCCGGCGGCCTCGGCGAAGGAACTGGTCAGGAAGCGGCGGGTGCCGATGCGGCCCTCCCAGCGCGGGCCGGTCCGGCACCCAGTCGTTGGCGGCGCTGGTGTCGGTCTTCGCGCGTGACGAAAGCCGGTCTCGGTGCGCTCGATCACGCAGCTTTCGCCCGCCGCGCAGCCGACCAGCGTGAAGATCACCGGCCGCGCCACCGGCGTCGTTTCCAGCATGCGCCGCGCCGCGCCGTAATCGCTCGCAGACTTCGAAGGTGTGGCGGAGCAATTGGTCCGGCGGCATGCGGCTCGGCGCAATCGCCAGCCGGCAAGCGTATTTGACGGCGAAATCGAGCGGGCGCAGCCAGCGATGCGCGTGAGCCGCCGCATCGGCGCCTGGTTGATGCAGGCGGCAAAGCGAAACGGCGCCATCGCGGTCAGCGCGCCCACATAGCCCGGCCAGGTAATGCTGAAGAAATCGCCGCCGCGGCCGCGCATCCGCGCCACTTCGGCATGGCGGCCGAGACCGCGAAACGGCCAGTCCAGCGTGCGCACGAGCCACGGCACCCCGTCCTCTTCGCGCGCCAGCGAGGTGCAGGCCCATTGATACGAGGCGTTGAGCAGCCACACGCCGGAAAAGTCGAGAATCTCGGCGATCCGCGCGATCTCCTGCCACATAGGGCGAGCGCGACCGTTTCAGCCAGCGCCGCGCGCCGCGATCGAACACCGGCAGAGCCGAGCAATAGCGAGCGCGGGAAAAAGCCGAGGCAGGCGTCGCGCAACGCCCGCGCTTGCGGCGCGCTCTGCTGCGCGTGAAGCGGCGGCCCGCCGTCGCGAATATCAATGATCGGAATGGCTGGCGCCGGCGCGTTCATGGGCAATCCGCAGGATAAAGTATTGCGCGCCTCAATGTCGCCGCGCCGGCCCCAAGTCAAGCAAAGGCAGCCGCCCGCTTGCCGCTTCGCGAATGGAACCCACATTTGGCTTGCAAGTTGGTTGTGGAGGCGCTCTGCTGACAATTCTACGGAGCGAAAACATGACGCATTTGAAATCGGCCTTTGTCGCGGCAGCGATCTTCAGTGCCGCCATGATCGGCGGCGCGGCGGCGATGCCGGCCGCCAATCTCACTCCCACCATTCAGGCCACGCCAGCATTACAGTCCGGTCTGCAGCACGTTCGCTGGGGCTGCGGCCCCTATAGGTGCTGGCGGCGTCCGGGTTTTCCCTGGTGGGGCCCGCACCGCTGGTGGGGTCCGCACCTTTGGTGGCGCCCGGGTCCTCCCTGGTGGGGGCCGCACCGCTGGTGGGGCTGGCACCGGCATTATTATTGGCGGCGGCGCTGGTGGCGATAGCGGCCGTTCAAGCGGAGATGAGCGGGCAGCCGCGCGCGGATGATCCAGCCGCGGCCTACGCCGCTTCGAGCAGAATCTCGGCGAGCCGTTTGGGCATGTCGATCATGACGTCGTGCCCGCACGGCACTTCGTAGGTCCGCCACGACGGGTCGGCCTTCTTGGCGAGGTAGTACCGTTCGAAAGCGGGCTGCGGATATTGCGGCGCGCGGATGTAGGTCTTTTTGGCCAGACGTTCGCGCGCGCCGGTCAGCTTGATCGGCTGCAACTGCACGCCGACCGGATGCGGCGTCAGCTTGGAATCGACCCAGGCGCAGTCCTGTTCATTGACGCTGAATCTCGCGGCCGGCGGCGGGGCTTGAGAAATTTCGCCCTTGCCGAGCGCCTCCATCGTCGCTTTCCGCGTAAAGTCGGAGGCGAGGTCGAGGCTTTTCTGGCCGTCCTCGGGCAGGAACGCATCGACGAAAACCGCCGAGGCGACACGATCGAATATTTGTTCGATCGCGCCGGATACCGGAAAGCCGGCATACGAATGGGCAACAAGCGCGATGCCGCTAAGATTCTCCCATTTCACCAGGTTCACGATGTCGGCAATGTGGGTGTCCAGATTGATGTCGCCGCGCAGTAGATGCGAGCGCTCGCCGAGCCCGGTCAGCGTCGGCGCAAAAACCTTGTGGCCGCTTTTTTCCAAAAGATCGGCGACGCGCCGCCAGCACCAGCCGCCATGCCAGGCGCCGTGAACCAGAACGAATGTCTTGCGCGGGGTTGCCGCACTGTCAGCCGAAACCATCGCCCTCTCCCATGGCCCAATTCTCCATCGCGTGCGTCCTCCGAAATCGAGATGAATGGCAAGCCAAAATGGCTATCGCGTCGGCCGCTGCATGATCGGAACGGTGCTGATTGCATTCTCCGGCGAGCCATTGATTATCTTAGTACTGATGGCGAGGTAGACGAGCGTGTTTCGAATTTTATCCAGCAGCGATAAATACGAGTCGTCTTGAAAAAGATGCTCGTTTTCTGACTAAACACCTCTTCATTCCCGCGCAACTTCTCTGCCATTCAGTGCCGGGCGACGTCCGCCCACGGCATGATCAGCTTCTGAGCCAGGACGACGGCGATGAATAATACAACGCCCAACAGGCTGAGCCAAACAAGGGCCGCCCATGCTAGCGGACCATTGAGCTGCGAATTGGCGGACAACAGCAGATTGCCGAAGCCGTCAACGGAGCCGACGAATTCGCCGATTACCGCACCGATCACCGCAAGCGTTACCGCAACTTTGGCGCCGGAAAACATAAACGGCAGCGCCGCGGGGAATTGCATCTTCGAGAACATCTGCCAGCGCGAGGCGCGCAAAGAACGGCCAAGCTCGATGAGGCCCGCGGGCGTCTCCCGCAGGCCGGTCGCGGTATCGACGACGATGGGGAAGAATGCGACCAGGAAGGCGATCGCGAGCTTCGACTGCATGCCCAGCCCGAACCAGACCAGGATGATCGGCGCAACAGCCACTTTCGGGACCGACTGCGTCGCGATAAGGATGGGATAGAGCGACAGATTGAGAACACGCGAATTCGCCACGCAGACCGCCATTGGAATGCCGATGACGACGTGCCATCGCAAATCCGCAGACGCTCTCAAGGAACGTTGGCCAGGTTTCCTGAACAGGAGTCATGGTACTGCCAGGACGCTTGCAGAATATCGAGCGGGGTCGGCAGGACGATCGGGCTGACGTGAAACACCATCGCATAGGCCTGCCATAGGATCACGAAATGACAGCGAAGCCGATCAGCGGATAGATCAGCCGGCTGAGCTTGATCCGATGTCATCGGGTGATCCCCAAGGCGCGGCCGGCGCGATGTTCGAGCTCGGTGAATTCAGCGGAATAACGGATTTCCGCCGTGCGCGGATATGGCAACCGCACCTCGATGATAGTCGGCGATCACCGCCGGCCGCTTGGAAAAAACCACGATGCGTCCGACAAGTAGACCGCTTCGCTGATGCTGTGCGTCACGAACATGATCGTGGCGTTGGTCTTAGCGCGGATATCGAGCAGCAGATCCTGCATCTCCATGCGCGTGAGTTCGTCGAGCGCGCCGAAGGGCTCGTCCATCAACAATAGTTTCGGCTCGTGCACGAGCGCGCGGCAGAGCGCGACACGCTGCTGCATGCCCGCCGGACAGCTGCGCGGGATAAGCTCTCGAAACCCTCGAGCCCCACCAGCTTCAGAAGTCTCTGGCGCGCCGGCGACACGCGCGCCCGTTTCGCCCGCAGCTCCATCGGGAACAGCACGTTCTTGAGCACGGTGCGCCACGGCATCAGGTTCGGCTGCTGGAAACGCCATACCGAAATCGGCATGCGGCTCGTGACGTCGTCGCCATTGATCTGGATCGTGCCGCTCGCTGGCGCGACTCAGCCGCCGACGATCCTGAGAAAGGTCGTCTTGCCGCAGCCGCTTGGGCCCAGCAGGCTGACCAAAGTTCCCGCCTTCAGGTCGAACGAGATGTTCTCGATCGCGACAAAATCCTCCTGCCCGGCGGCGCCGGAAGCACCTGACGGACATTCTTGAATTGTCCGAACGCCTGCAGTCGGTGTCGATAGCTTCGCCGCTCCAATAGGCATTCGATCGCAGACCTCGACATCAAGGCTTTATCGGGCGTGCGCCGGCAAGAAACCCGTAGCATAGAGGTCGGTCGCGGCTCGGCGGCGTCGCCGCCCAGCCCCACATACTTGATCATGAAGTCGAGGCTTGACTTCATCTCGGCGGGATCGAACGAGCCGAGACCGTTCTTTTCGACGTACGGGCGTGACCGCGAGGTCTTTGACCATCGCCGAGCTCGGCGACGCTCTTGGTCGGCTTCGAGACTCGGCACGAACTTGATCTGATCCTCAGCCGCCTTCTTCGGATTGCGCAGCGCAAACTGCCAGCCGCGCAAGCTCGCGCGCACGAAATGTTTCACCATGTCGGGATTCTTCGCCAGATAGTCTTCGGTCGCAACGATGCCGTTGGAGTACAGCTTCAGTCCGTGGTCGGCGAGCAGGAACGTGCGCAGTTCCGTCCCCTTCGCCTTCGCGGCGCCTTCGAGACCCGGCTTCGCCATGACAAAGAATTCGATGGCCGGCACCTGGCCGGACAGCAGCGCGGTCGCGCGCGCCGGTGGCGCGACGTTTGAGATCGTGAGCTTCTTCGGGTCGAGCCCGTGCTGGGTCATGAAGCCGGCGATTACCTTCGGCGTGAAGCTGCCGGCGCCGCTGCCGAGCGTCGAGGCCCTCGAGTTGCTTCGGCTGCGTGACATTGGCGCCGGTGCTGAGGCTGAAAATCGCGTAGGGCGCCTTCTCGTAATTGACGGCGACCATCTTGAGCTTGGCGCCGTTGGCGCGGGCGAGTACGACGCTCGGGACATCCGTGAAGCCAATCTGCGCCGTGCCAGCTTCGATGGCCTGGATCGTCTGCGCGGTGCCCTGCGAGGGGATGATCGAGACGTCGAGCCCTTCCTCCTTGTAGTAGCCCTCGGCGATCGCCGCGTACCAAGGCGCGTGCCGGCCCAGCGGAATGAAATCGAGCGAGAACGTGATCTTGGTCGAGCGGCTTATCCTGCGCCGAGTCGTCGCCGCGGCCAGTGCGGCGCCCATCGCAACGTCCACGCTGAATGCGCCGCCACCACTGTCCATTCAAACTTTTTCATAGCTGTTCATCTTCCGGCTTCGCGCCCCCCTTGGGCCGGCGTCCGGAGTAACCGCGCCCTCGAGCGAGCATCCTGCCACCCGCCATTTCGAAGGGTCAACAGATTTTCGAAAATCTGATTGCTTGTCGCAAATGACTGCGGATATGTACGGACAAGGGCCGGGCCGAGCGCTGCGGCCTTCCGTGAAGTTGGAATGCCGTCTCGCTCGCCAAATCAAATCGAAGTCAAACGCTTCACGCCTCGCGCTCTGACGCAAATGCGCGCCGATATCGTCACCTGCCGGCTCATGCCGAACGAGCGGCTGACGCTTGAGGCGCTGCGGGAACGATACGGCATGGGTTCAGCCCGATCCGCGAAGCGCTGATGCGGCTTGAGGCCGAAGGCCTGGTCGATCTCGAACAGAACAAGGGCTTCCGCGTCGCAGAAGTGTCGCGCGAGAGCCTGTTCGATCTGATGCAGTCGCGCATCGAGATCGAAACCATCGCGCTGCGTCTGGTCGCTGGAAAACGGCGGCGTCGAATGGGAGGCCGATCTGCTTGCGCGCTTTCCACCGGCTGTCGCGGCAGAGCAAGTTCGACGCGCATGCAGCCTGACGCGATCAAGTTCGGAATGGTCGCAGCGAGCATCGCCGACATTCCATGCGGCGCTGGTCGCCGCCTGCGACTCGCCGATCTTGATGGCGATCCGCGAGAGGCCTGTTCGAAAAAGCGGAGCGTTATGTCGCCCTCGCGATCATGTCGAATGCGCCATTGCGCAATGACGTCGCCGAGCACGAGCAATTCATGCGCGCAGCGCTCAGAGACGTCGGCCGCGCCCTCGAGCTCAATCGCGAGCACATCGAGCGGACGCTGGAACAAAGTCGCCGAATCGCTGGAGAACCATCCGGAATTCTCACGATCCGTTGGCCCAAATCCGCGTGCTCGTGAGGCTCTGGTCTCGCTCGCCGGATAGTCGGATTTCAGGCGTCCCGTTGGCAAGCACGTATCCTCTGATGACCCCAGCGCTTCCGATCCTCGTTCCGGCCGCCGGCCTCACCGCCCTGGTCGCGCGTATGTTCGTCGCCGCGGGATTGTCCGAGGACGCCGCGGCCGCGGTCGCGAAGGTCTTGTCGAAGCCGATCTCGAAGGTCTGCCCTCGCACGGCGTGATGCTCGTCGATTTGTATATCGAGCGCCTCCGCCACGGCTCGGTAGCCCACGCGAGATCCGGAGAGATCGTCTCGCGAGCGCAGGCTGCTCCGTCGTGCTCGATGCCGGCCACGCTCTCGGCCATCTCACCGGCGACCAAGCGATCGCGATCGCGGTTTCGCGGGCAAAGCGCGCCATTGGTGCCGGGATTGTCGCGGTCCGCCACGGGTTTCACTTCGGCGCCGCCGGCCGCTATGCGCATCGCGGCGGCAGGCCGGCTGCATCGGCATCGCCATGTGCAACACGCGGCCCTTGATGCCGGCGCCCGGCGGCGCCGAGCGCGTGGTCGGCAACAATCCGCTCGCCATCGCGGTGCCGTCCGATGGTCACATTCCGATCGTGCTCGACATGGCGACCAGCGAGGCCGCCATGGGCAAGATCCGCATGGCGGAGAAGGCGGGAAGCCAATCCCAGCCACCTGGGCGGTGCGGAACGACGGCAGCCCCACCACCAATCCGTCCGAGGCGATCGCCGGCATGCTGCTGCCGGCCGCGCGGCCCGAAAGGCTTCGGCCTGGCATTGATGATCGATCTGATGTGCGGGCTTTTATCGGGCGGCGCCAACGGGCGATAAAGTCCGCCGCTCTACGGCGATCCGACCGTCCCCTACGATTGCTCTCATCTTGTTCATCGCCATCGATGTCGGCCATTTCGGCGATCTATCACACTTCCGCGCCGAAACTGCGGCGAGGGCCGAGCAAATCCGGCTTGGCAAGCGCGCGGCGGACGTCGGCCGGCTTTATCTGCCTGGCGAACCGGAATGGCGGCGGAGCGAAAGCGCGGGCGGCCAAGTTAGCCTTGAGCGCGCCCTCGCCGACACCTTGATCAGCGTCGCCCAGTCGTTACGCGTTTCCGCCGAGCCTCTGCTCACCATCTCGCGCCATCCTGTGGAGAAGCCGCACCATGCCCAAACGTGAAGTCACCTCGGATTCCATCCGCAAGCCCATCGGGGTCTTTTCGCAAGCAACCGTGACGGAGGCAAAGGGACGCCTCGTGTTCGTCTCCGGAATGACGGCGCGGCGGCCGGACGGCTCGATCGCGGGGATCGGCGATATCGAGGCGCAAACCCGTCAGGTTTGCGAAAACATCAAGGCCGCAGTCGAAGGCGCCGGCGGCACGCTGGACCACGTCTGCCGCGTCGACGTTTACGTCCGCAACATGGAGCACTTCGACACGATCCATAAGGTGCGCCGCGAGTACTTCAAGCCGCCGCTGCCCGCCTCGACGATGGTCGAAGTCACCAAGATGGTCTCGCCCGACTATCTGATCGAGATAAATGCCATCGCGGTGATTGCGGATTGATCGAAAAGGCTGCGCCATGGCGGATGAATACGGACTGAAGCTTGCGGCCGATCGCGGCATCGCCTTGGGTGAGGTCGGTCAGCGCATCGTGCTGGAGAATGAATACGTTCGCGTATGGGAAATTCGGCTCGATCCAGGGCAGACGATCGACTTCCATATTCACTATCACCCCTATCTGGTGATTTCACTTGGCGGCGGCGAAAATGAGATCGAAACAGTTTTCGGCAAGCGGATTACAACCGAGGAGTCGCTTGGCTCGACCGTCTTCATCAATGAAATGCGGGCGGTACACCGCCTGACCAATCGCGCGAACGTGACCTATCTGTCGCGGCTGATCGAACTAAAACATATCCGCTGGTCCACAGACCGAACCGAATAAGAAGGAATACCACCATGCTTCCAAATATTGCACCGAAGCTGGAAGAGCTTCTCGTTCAATCTGACTCGGTGCCTTGGCGCGAAAAATCGCTGAAGGGCATTTCCGAGAAAATGCTGTGGCGCAATGAAGAATCGGGCGCGTCTATTGCATTAATCAAATTCGACAAAGGAGCTGGGATTCCGCAACCGCATTTCCACGCCTCGAACCAATTCATGTTTTGCTTGCGGGGTCGCTATGAATACACCGCCACCGGCGTCATCCTGACCACGGGCTCGTTTTATTGTAATCCGAAGGGCAACGTGCACGGTCCGGCGATCGCCCACGAAGAGACCGTGGTAATCGAAATCTATGACGGCCCGCATTATCCAGAGAAGCCTTCCTGGTATACCGATGCGCAGGATGCCCGCTAAGACGCGTCGATGGCGCGGTAGCCGACTCGGCGTTTGCCCTCAACGGTCGCGTATCTTGTCCATCAATACCTTGTCCTGCCCGCCGTCGATCTCGATCATCGTGCCGTTGACGAAGAAGGCGAGGTCGGAGGCGAGGTAGGTGACCAGATTGGCCACCTCCTCGCACTCGGCGATGCGTCCGAGCGGGATGCTCGACGGCGCAAGCTTGTCGGCCTCCTCGAAGCTCACGTTCATGTCGCGCGCCATCGCCTTGACGAGCCCGGTCCAGCGCTCGGTGCGCACCGGGCCGGGATTGACGCAGACGAAGCTGATATTGTCTTTTCCGTACTGGCTCGACAGCGACAGCGTCAGGTTTTGCCCGGCGGCATTGGCGGCGCCGGGCGCGATCTCCCAGTAGGAGACCTTCACGCCGTCGTTGCCGATCAGGTTCACCACGCGGCCCTTCTTCTGCTTCTGCATGATCGGCAGAACGTGTTTCATGCAACGCACGTAGCCCATGAATTTCAGTTGCAGCGCTCTCGCCCAATCCTCCTCGCTCAAATGCTCGATGACGCCGCCCGGCGCCGATCCGGCATTGTTGACGAGAATGTCGATGCGGCCGAGCGCAGCGTGCGCCTGTTTGATGAGATTCTCCGCGTCCGCCGGTCTGGTCAGGTCGGCGACGATGGGAACGATCTGGCGGTTGGTCGCGCTTGAGATTTCGGCGGCCGCCGCCTCGAGCGGCCCCTTGCGCCGCGCGCAGATGGCGACATCGACGCCTTCTCTGGCGAATGCCCAGGTAATCGCCTTGCCGATGCCCTCGCTCGCTCCGGTGACGATCGCCTTCTTTCCGGTCATGCCTAAATCCATTGTCGGCTCTCCCTTGGTACACGCGGCGGCGAGCCGCGGGTCAGCTTGCGCGCATTATCAGCCAGGATTTTCACGATAGCCACGGCGCAACGTGGAAATACATGGTGGGCGCACAAAGACTCGAACCTTGAACCCGCTGATTAAGAGTCACTTGAAATTCGCTTGTCTGCAACAGCCATTCGACAAAACCCCTTCCGACTGCGTTTGATATCGCTGGACGAGTAGTGCTTGTCGGAACAGGTGGGCGATAGATTATTCTGCATCCGGTGATGGGTCGTTCTTCGCTCCGGGAGCAAAAATCGCTTTGCAACACCATCGAAGTAAGATCGGAAGTGGTGCTCGCTTGTAACGTGTGGCGCTACGCCGAGGCGCTGTAGCCCGCTCGAAAAGCTCCGGCGCAGGTCAAGTCCTCACCGGCCCGCGGTTCCATTCAACCCTGCGACGCTTTGTCAGCGACCATTACCGATTTGTAATTCGTCCCGCATGGCATTACGGGAATACACTGCTCGTGTTGATCGAGCACATCGTCGCCCCCGTGCTCGACCAATGAACCCCAGTCTCGCTTGCGAGCTGGGGTTTTTCCGTCATCATAGAATGCTTCCCGCGCCTCAGTTGATGGTTCGTCAAGTTCCTCGATTGCGGAACTTTCAGTACCTTCCATCATCGTGCGAAGCGTCCGGCCATCTTCGGAAGGTACAAGCGCAAGAGGTTTACGGCGCAAAACAAGCCTTGTGCCGAGAGCTAGGCCTACCGTCTAGCTGGCCCTGAATTATTTAGGCGACTTTGGCGGCTGCGGATCGCGTCGCCCATTTCGCCGATGCCGCAGGTTGAGAATACGCGATCCAAACTGTCGCTAATGACTGCCGCTAATGCTGCTAAAATATCTGCTAAGTAATTGATTTTGTTTTGTGGTGGAGGATGCAGTCCCTATCGAACCGGTCTCTACGGCTAAATTCCCGATAATTGGGAAATTAACTGGGAATTTCTGCAGAAATCACACTGAAGCCTAAAAGGCGTGCAGCCATTCGGCCCTAATTTCAGTGGTTTAGCGTCAAATTCCCGATGCTCTGGAAATGGGAATTTTCCGTCGTTATCTGGGAATTCGGGCACGGTCTGCCCTGGCGCAAAGCTAGGTGCCCAACTGCTAAAACCTGCGAGGGAACGCTTCCCGCGTGGCAGGCTCAGGTAAGAGAGTTGTGACCTATATTCCGGACTGGGAACCAATAGCGGACGCGCGGCGCCGCGTCGTCGCTACCGGGCTAAGCCAAGACGACGCCGAGCGTCAGCTTTGCGGCGCGATCGCCGACGGGAAGATCGGCGTGCGAATTATCCTGGCTGCAGCACGAGGCTTGCCTGAGCAGGCGATATCGACTCCAGAGCTTCCCGTCCCACCCCTGTTGTCGCCGGCTGACTTCGATTGGAGCGAATCCCGACCGCGCGGTGACTGGTCGCCTGCACTTCTTCGGCCCGGAGAACCCGTCTCGCTGTTTGGGGCGCGAGCGATGCATCTGTTCGAAAGAACAAGCAGACTGATTGAGGTGCTGGTGCAGGACGTGGAAGAGGTATTCGGCACGTCAAACGCAAAAATCGCCGCCAGCCGGCCGACTGGTTTGCCGAACGCCGCGGCAGGTACCGGTGCCAAATCGCGTGGAATTCGCCTGGCGATCGATACGCTTTGGCCATCGGGCATTCCTCATGGTCTGACTGGCAAGGATCGCAACAGAAAAATCGAAGAATGGCTGCGCGCCAACGGTCACTCGGTGCCCACCGACCTTGCGCGGGCGGTTCAGCGTGCGCTCAAAAGTTGATTGGGTTTCGGCTTGGCGGCAAGTGGTGACAGGTCGCGACATTTCGCGACTTGTCGTCATTTGTCGCTTGGTTTTCTGGGTCATCTGTCTGAGGGGAATCCACGTCGCATAGGGGCCGCGCATTGTGCGCGGGCTTAGGCATGCGCCGTGAGGAAGTCCGTGATGCCCAAGACCAAACGACCAACTGAACGTTCGACCGCCGCCGCGCACATGTCACAGCCGGCGGCACCGCAACAGATCGTGCTGCGCCCACCGGGCTCGCTCCCGATCAATCCGCGCAACCCGCGCAATCACTCCAGGAAGCAGATCCGGCAGATCGCCAACAGCATCCGGGCGGCCGGCTTCATCGGCGCCGTCATCATTGACGAGGACGGCCAGGTGCTCGCCGGTGTTGGCCGGCTTGAAGCCTCCAAACTGCTCGGCCTGCGGCTGGTGCCGACGCTGACGGTAATCGGATTGAGCGAGGCGCAGAAGCGCGCATTTGCGCTGGCCGACAATAAGCTGGCCGAAAACGCCGGGTGGAATCGTGAGCTTCTGGTCCGGGAGCTTGCCGAACTTGGTCCGCTGCTGGAGCCGCTGAACTGGGACCTGACCCTGACTGGTTTCGAGGCCGCCGAGATCGATGCGCTCTTTCTGGACTTGGACGACAAGCCCGATCCGGTCGATGCCGTGCCGGCGCTCGATGAGGTTACCGTCACCCGGACCGGCGACCTTTGGTGCCTTGGTGATCATCGCCTGCTGTGCGGCGATGCCCGTTCGCCGTCCGACCTCGACCGCCTGATGGCCGAGGCGCGGGCCCGAATGGCGTTGTTGGATGTGCCGTACAACGTGCGGATTGCCAGCGTGCAGGGGCGCGGGCGCATCAAGCACGCGGAATTCGCTCATGCTTCGGGTGAGATGAGCCCGCTGGAGTACATCGCGTTTCTGGAGCAGGGACTAGGCAATGCGGCGCGGGTCTCCATTGATGGCGCCGTACACTACGTCTGCAGCGACTGGCGGCACGTTGCCGAACTGATCACGGCGGCTCGGACGGTGTACGGGGCCATGCTGAACCTTTGCGTCTGGGCAAAGACCGTCGCCGGTCAAGGCTCTTTCTATCGGTCACAGCACGAACTCATCGGCGTGTTCCGGGTCGGCAACCAATCCTACCAGAATAATGTTGAACTCGGCCGCAACGGCCGCAACCGCAGCAATCTGTGGCCCTATTCGGGTGTTGTCGGCTTCGGTGCCGAACGCGCCGAACTGTTGGCCATGCACCCGACCACCAAACCGGTGGCACTAGTCGCCGACGCCATTCGGGACTGCACCACCAAGGGCGACATCGTGTTGGACTCATTCGTCGGCTCCGGCACCACAATCATAGCGGCCGAGAAGGTCGGCCGGCGCACCTATGCTCTCGACTGCGAGCCGCGCTTTATCGAGGTCGCCATTCGACGCTGGCAGGCCTTCACCAAGGCCGAAGCAGTGCTTGCCGGCGACGGACGGAGTTTTGAGGAAATCAGAGCTGAGCGGCTAGCGATTCAGGCCCGCACCACCTCACCCTCCGCAACCACGGTCGCGCCCATCACCGATGAGCAACCTGCGGCTCCCCGCGGCGATGAGGGCGGCGATTGGGCGGCGCTGTGCGATGAGGTGGCGGTCACGATTGCGAAGCCGGCGAGCGAATGAGTTCCTCCCCTGCAGAACCGAAGCCGGACCCAGCCAAGCCACAGCGGGACTACGAAGTCGGCTATGGCCGGCCTCCGGTCGCCACGCGCTTCCGGCGCGGCGGCGTCGGCAATCCGAAGGGTCGGCCTAAGCGCGCAAAAACCGTCGGGCGGATTATTGAGGAAGCCATGATGACACCAGTCAGGATTGAGGTGAACGGCAAGCCCAAGATCATGACCGCGCAGGAGGTCATCATCCGCAACCTCGTCCACAGCGCCGCGCGCAGCGACACCAGGGCCATCCATGCGCTGTTCTCCCTCAAGGCCCGCTATCAGGACAGTGCCGACACCACCCTTCTGCCCTCGAACCTCGATGCCAGCGACCGCGAGATCATCGAGGAGTATCTGGCCAAGGTCGGCTCCGGCGGCCCCCGTGAGGCGTCTGGGCTTCCTGCCAGCGAGCTAAACCAAAGCACCGAAGAGACCACGAGAACCGACGCCAATCCGCGGTCGGACGGCGCCAGCGAATAGGCGATGAGTCACGATCTCCTCGCCGCCATCCTGCGCCAGGATTTTGCGGCCTTTGTCCGCAAGACGTTTGATACGCTCTCGCCGGGTCAGACCTTCGTCCCCGGCTGGTACATCGACGCCCTGGCCTATGAGTTGGAACGCCTGCGCCGCGGCGAGATCACCCGGCTCATTGTCAACATGCCACCCCGTTCGCTGAAGTCGATGATGGCCTCGGTGGCGTTGCCGGCCTTCGTTCTCGGCCACGACCCGACCCGGCGCATTATCTGTGCGAGTTATTCGAGCGAACTCGCCTATAAGCTGTCGAACGATTTTCGTGCCGTTCTGGCCAGCGCTTGGTACCGGTCGATCTTTCCCAACACCCGGATCGGTCCCTACAAGGACAGCGAGATCGAGGTTGAGCTCACGCGCCGTGGCTTTCGGCTCGCCACCTCGACCAGCGGCACTTTGACTGGCCGTGGTGGCGATCTCATCATCATCGATGATCCCCTCAAGCCGATCGACGCGCTGTCCGAGGCCAAGCGAACTGCCGCCAACCAGTGGTTTCTCAATACCGTCATGTCGCGCCTCGACGAAAAACGCACGGGCGGCATCGCAATCATCATGCAGCGTGTCCACATCGACGACTTGACCGGCTTCGTGCTTGGCCAATCAGACGACTGGACGGTGCTAAGCCTGCCGGCGATCGCCGAGACCAGTGCGACCATCCCGCTAATTTTCAACCGTGTTCATCACCGGCAACCGGGCGAGGTGCTTTCGCCGGAGCGTGAACCTATCGACATTCTCGAGCAGTTACGGCAACAGCTCGGCTCGGATCTGTTCTCCGCCCAATACCAGCAGGCGCCGGTGCCGCCTGGCGGCGCCATGATCAAGCGGCATTGGGTCCAGCGCTACACAGAAGTCCCCACCACGCGGGACAGTTTTATTCTGCAGAGCTGGGACACTGCTCTGAAGGGTGGTCCTGACAATGACTGGTCGGTGTGCACGACCTGGCTCGAGACCATGACGCACTGGTACCTGCTGGACGTGTGGCGCAAGCGGGTAGATTACCCCACGCTCAAGGCAGCCGTGGTCGAAGAGGCTAAACGATGGAACGCGCACCAGGTGCTCGTCGAGGAGGCCGGTACTGCGATCGGACTTCTTGACGAGCTGAAGTTCAAGGTGAAGGGCATTACGGGCATCAAGCCCGAGCCCGACAAGGAAACCCGCATGGCGATTGCCTCCGCCAAATTCGAAGCCAAACAGGTCTATTTACCGGAACGCGCTTCCTGGCTATCCGATCTGGAGGCAGAGCTGTTCGCGTTCCCAGGCAGCCGATACGACGACCAGATCGACTCGATCAGCCAGGCGCTCAACAACGGCCACACCACGCTCTGGAGCTGGATAAAACTTGGCCGATCAAACATCGCATCGTTGCCAACTGCCTCGACCTATACGTCTCGCTACCAAAACGTGTTTCGATCCATGTGGTGAATTGGGATCTCTGTAGAGGTATAGGTCGCCCATGGACGTCAAGAATCACCTGATTGTCGCAAGGATGATATCTTGGAGCATTTTTCCGCTGTCATTATCGAACGTCAGTCTTTTGCACCACTGACGATTGATTTACACAACATTTGAATTCGCGGGTGCCTTCCCTGGATTGGACTGTGAGATCGATTTGGACGAACTGAAGTAGTAAAAACACTCAATGCTAAAAAGCTGGTCCGCACTGACCCACCAACGATAACAGCCAGCACGCAAAGCGACATGAACAGAGCAGCCCAGTGTTGCCACCGCAATTGCCTCCGATGGGACTGTATCGGCTTTTCCCGCCGGCTAGCCTGATTCGCTCGCGTTCGATCAGTGCGCATGAGGCGCCACGATGTCGCGTCGCTGGGGTTGCGTCGCCTCGATAGGAACCGTGCAGATGGGCTGCCCCGCTTTGCGACAGATGCTGCGCCACAGGATCACCACGTCGGTTTTTCGCATTTACCGAGATGATTGATGCTAAGCGCCTTTTGTGCCTTCGTTTCAAGCGCGAGCCTTGCCAAGATCAACGCCCGCGCATTTCCCGGCAAGTCTTCAAACCTCGTCATGACAATTCCCGCAAGGTTGACCCGCCTCAGGGTCGCCTATCGCGTCGTCACTTGAACCGTAAGACGTATTCTGGAAAGTGGCCTGTTCCTCCGCCCCTGCTCCGGCCCGGGCAATTCGTTTTGTTTGAAACTCGACACCCAGTCTCGCCCGACTTTTCCACTTCACGTGACAATAATAACGGTCCTGTGCCCCATCGATCACGAGACTAAACGTGGATGGAATTTCGGCGCCATTGGGCACCAGAACACAAGCGCCCGTATCGGTAATGTCGAGTATCGCGCATTCAATGGGCGGCATGCGGTCTGAGATAGAAAGCTTCCCAGTTTTCAATGTCAGTGTCCCGGGATTCTTTCGACGTTCCAACACAACACTCTCCGGAACCTTTAGACTTGCGGCGCCTTTTACCTTCTGGCGGCCGATGAAGTCGGAATGAATTCAACGCCTACGGCGTGCCTTTTACGCCACGCAACCAAGCACTCACGGCGTAACTGCCCGTCCCTTGAGAAGACCAGGCTGAAACGCTCTGGCAGTTCTTCAGACGATCTCACGACAAGGTGCGCCCCACCGGCGGAAACGTCGACTATCAAGCACGGTCCCAACAATGAGCCATCGCTAAGAATTCATGGTTGCGCCTTGACGCACCATTCGACGGATACTCCTGCGTTGTTCGGGCCGCATTAAAGTAGGTCCTTTGGTCACCCTGGCGTTGGCCTCAATAAAACAGTGAGATTTTGCTTGTAACCATCGAAAGCTTCTCATTAAGCCTGTTCGCTAGTTGGATCATAAGGCCCCAGAGCGCAACCACGTTTCGGCGATCGTTGAACTCGACGTCAATCGCAACGAACCCAACCGATAAAATGACGGCGAGCCGAGTGATCGTCAAAGCACGGGCCTACACAAATCGGATGCTTACATGGCGCGTGTCAGTCCAAATAAATTCGCATCTGCGCTGGACACGGGAGCTCTTGCACCGCACTGAAGTGAAATTGTTGAATAATGTCGCCAATGGGCACGCAACTGCAATGCGCGCAACGGCGTCAGATATGTTGCAAATCAGACGGCGAACGAGTGACCGGTGAGCACTAGAGATGGTTGCGGCAGCTCGGCACATCCGATGTCGCGAGATTTTTTGCTTTTCCAGACGCTGCGGAAGCATCGTAGCTTCTCCCCAAGCATCACCCTGAATGATGATGGCAAATGATTAACAAATTGCAATGCCAAGTTGTGCAGCCAGCCGTACGCCACGATGCGTGGGCAGAACAACGTACGGTGGTGCACCAATGTGCGATGCAGACGTAACTGATTGGTCCGGGTCATCGATTTGAACCCACTTCAGCCACCCCGTCATGCCCCCGATAGCCTGCTGACTTGGGGCGCGGACCTCGACGATATGGTTGCGAATTCAATTTTTATTAACTGTGTGGGGGGCTAATGGTCCGGCCTCAAGTTATGAGGAACTGAACTGCCATGCGCGTATTGCTGATTGAAAACGATAGCGCCACCGCGCAATCGATCGAGTTGATGCTCAAGTCCGAGAGGTTCAACGTCTACACCACGGATCTGGGCGAAGAAGGCATCGATCTCGGCAAAATCTACGACTATGACATCATCCTTCTCGACCTGAACCTGTCGGATATGTCGGGATTCGAGGTACTGCGCTCCTTGCGCGTCTCCAAGGTTAAGACGTCAATCCTGATCCTCTCCGGGCTTGACGGCATCGAGGACAAGATCAAAGGTCTTGGCTTCGGCGCTGACGATTACATGACTAAGCCGTTCCACAAGGACGAACTGGTCGCTCGCATTCACGCCATCGTTCGCCGGTCCAGAGGACATGCGCAATCGGTCATCAACACTGATGATCTATGTGTCAATCTCGACGCCAAGACTGTAGAGGTCAACGGCGCGCGCGTGCATGTGACCGGCAAGGAATACCAGATGCTAGAACTCCTGTCGCTGCGCAAAGGCGCTACGCTGACAAAGGAAATGTTCTTGAGCCACCTCTACGGCGGCATGGACGAGCCGGAGCTAAAGATCATCGACGTCTTCATCTGCAAGCTGCGAAAGAAACTGGCCAACGCATCGGGTGGCAAGGACTATATTGAGACGGTCTGGGGACGTGGCTACGTAATGCGCGAGCAGGACCACTCTGAGACCAGAATTTCCGCCTGACAATTTCCTTACGTCCCCGACATTGATCAGAATCACAAACCGATACCTGTGTTGCCGTGCACAATCCACGTCCGAGTTGGGTTATGTATGGACGGGTGCGCCGGGAGACCGGCGGAAGGTAGACGGTGCAAGTCCGCCATGGTGAAGGCGTAGCTGTGCGCATGTCTGGTGCTCCCCGTTTGCGACTAAGATTGAGGTTGCGCAGGCACGAGGTCGGGGAACTCGGTCGATCGAAGATTGTATTTCTGTGCATCAGCCCCTCGTTGGATCATTGCGACCAACCACGGCTGCCCGCACAGGGACCGGCAAGCAAGAGGAGGCTTCGATGCAAGAGCGCTTCCGACCAGACAAGGCCTACGATCAACGGTTGGAACCGTTTCAATGTGGCATTCCATACGCCTGCTGGAAACTATAAGTCGGCGATCATGCACAAACCCGGCTAAGGATTGAACGCGGGCTCCTCCGGAACGGTGTCAACGTCGCAGCTAGGGATGGGCTGTAGCTACACACGTGATCCTCCGATGACATCGGCTGTTTCATTTGAGCGCGGCCACGCCGACCAAGTTGTTGCGCTGTGGCGCATGTTGCATCCCGGTTGGACGTGGCTCGACGATCCGGCCAAGCGTCACCATTGCCCTGCCGCGTATGGCCTCGCGGATAGAGGCTATCGAGGATTCCGGCCGTCATGATTGGTATGAACCGTTGCGCCGCCGGTTTCGCACGAAAAGCTGATGCTATTCCATCCTGATTTTATATCCGAGTTGGCATTCAGTTTTCCACAGGCTCGCGCCACGTCACATCCATGCTTCTCTTTAGGAGAAATTGCAGCTACACAAACTCTTCTCTTAGACTGGGAGGTTATCAGATGGCCAAGAAATCGAAGCGCCGGGCGTGGGCACCTGCGGATGTTCGCGCCTTGGAGACTTCTCGCAAAAAGGAAAACACGGGCGGCAGGCATCGCCCGGAGCTTGAAGCGGACCGAGGGCGCTATCCGGCAAAAAGCGCTCAGTATGGGACTGTCACTCGACACGCGCGGCTGAATTCCTGGCATTAGGGTCTTCCCCGAAATTCGACCCGCTGCTGAGAGTCAGCAACACACAACGGTGGGCCAAGGACTTGCCAACGTTGTGGCCGTAGGAAGAGGAATGCTGCTCGCCGCCTCCAGGGCTTCATCTGATACGTCTGGGGCGAGGATTTCTTCGTCAGCTGCGGATTCCGGTGATGGCGGACAGGCATTCCATTTGAAGGCGGACAGTGATTCCGGTCGAACGCGGACAGCATTCCGGTGAAGGCGGACAGCGGCTCCCGTCGACGGCCTCATGGGGTCATGCGTCCTGCTTGACGTCAAGTCCGGCACGCTTAGCGGCCATCTTGCGCATGCTCTCGCCCTTGAGTGTCAACCGGTGCGCGTTGTGCACGAGCCGATCGAGGATGGCGTCGGCGATGGTCGGATTGGCGATCGCCTCGTGCCAGTGATCGACCGGTAGCTGGCTGGTCACGATCGTCGAGCCGCGGTCGTGCCGATCCTCGACAATCTCAAGGATGTCGCGACCCTGCTCGGGGGTGAGCGTGGCGAGGCCCCAATCGTCCAGGATCAGCAGCTCGACGCGCGCCAAGCTCTTGAGGAGCCTGGCATGACGCCCATCGCCGCGTGCGAGTGCCAGGGCATCGAACAGCCTTGGCACGCGATGATAAAGGACGGAGCGGTCGTCGCGGCAGGCCTTGTGGCCAAGCGCACAGGCAAGCCAACTTTTGCCGGTGCCTGTTGGCCCGCAGATCAGCAAACTCTGGTGCCGTGCGATCCAATCGCCGGCGACGAGCTTGGCGAACAGCGCCTTGTCGAGACCGCGCTGGGCCTTCATGTCGACGTCCTCGACGACGGCCGACTGACGTAGGCTTGCGAACTTCAATCGGCTGACGAGTTTCTTGTTCTCGCGCTCGATGGCCTCGCGGTCGACCATGAGTGCGAGCCGCTCCTCGAAGCTGAGTGCGGCCATGTCGGGCTGCTTGCGTTGCTCCTCCAGCGCCTTGGCCATGCCGGTGAGCCCGAGTGCGACCAGGCGATCATGTGTGGGATGCGTGAGCATCGTCTCTCCTTTCGTTTCTTCTCACCCGCAGGGTTCTTTTCACCTGCATCCAGTGCGTCAGTGGTAGTAGCCACGACCACGGATGTTGGCGTGCCGGATCGGCGGGCCGTCCGGCGCTTTCGAGTTGGCGTAGGCTTTGTCGAGACCGTTCTGCAGGATCGACTTGATCGAGCCGTAGGTGGTTGCGCCGATATCATTGCCGCGCCGGCTCGCGGCCTCGACGCGCTCGGACCCGTAGGTTCTCACCAGGCGCATGATGCCCAGGCACGATCGGAAGCCCTGCTCGGGATGGGGCTTGGCTTTCATGATCGCCTCGACCAGGGCGATAGCCGCCGGGCCGATCGAGGCTGCCTCGCGCATCATGCGCTGCGGCGTCCACTCCGCGTAGCGGCGGTGCGCGCTCGGCATGTGCTCTGTGATGGTCGTGTGCCGGCTGCGCACGGCCGAGAACGCATGGCTCGCGACACGCTGGCCCTTGTGGAAGACCTCGACCGTCGCGCTGGTGATGCGCGCCTCGACCATCTCGCGGATCAGCTTCGACGGCACCGAGTAGTAATGGTCCGCCACCTCGATGTGATAATCGGGCGCGACGCGGGCCCGCTTCCATTCCGCATAGCAGTACGCCGCGTTCGGCAACGCATTGAGCGCCGGACGGTCGAGCGTCTCCAGCAGTTCGTTGCGGCTCTTGCCGATGCGGCGCATGACCTTGGCGTTGATGGCCGTTACGCAGTCACGGATCGCCGCATTCAACTCGGCCAGCGAGAAGAACCGGCGATGGCGCAGCTTCGCCAGCACGAAGCGCTGGACGATTTGGACCGCGACCTCGACCTTCGCCTTATCGCGCGGCTTCATCACGCGGGCGGGGAGCACAACGCAGCCGTAGTGGTCGGCGAGGTCCTGGTACGTCCGGTTGATGCCGGGCTCGTAGCGTGACGGTTTGGTGATCCCGGCCTTCAGATTGTCGGGAACGAACGCCTTCGGTACACCGCCGATCGTGGCCAGCGCGTTCACATGTGCGCCGATCCAGTCCGGCAGCGTCTCGGTCCAGCGCGCCTCGGCGTAGGTGTAGTTCGACGCGCCGAGCGCCGCGACGAAGATGTGCGCGCGATGCTCCTCGCCAGTCGTCGGATTAAAAACCAGCATGGTGTCGCCGGCCCAGTCGACGAACAGCTTCTCGCCGGCAACATGCGTCTGGCGCATCGTCGCCGAGATGCGCTTGCGCCAGTCGCCGTGCCGCTCGCAGAACCAACTGTAGGCGTAGCCTTGGGCGTGCTCGGCGCGATACTCCTGCCAGAGCAAAGCCAGCGTCACACCGCGCCGCTTCAGCTCCGCATGAATGTGAGACCAGTCCGGCTCGGTGCGCGTCGTGCACGACGCCGTAGTCGCCGGCGGAAACAACCGCCGCTCCAGCTCGGCATCATCGATCGCGTCAGGGATCGGCCAGCTGAGACCCACTACGGCAGCCCGGCGCACGTACTCGCCGACCGCCGTCTTGCCGATCCCCGTCGCCTCGCCGACAAGCCGCCGGCTCATCCCCAGCGCGTGCGTCAGACGCAGCGCCTCGCGTATCTTCCTCATCGACACTCGCTCCGCCGGCATCGGTCACTCCCTGGTTGCCAGGGAGACCGATCAGCTGATTCGACTGTCGACGGGAGCGTGCTCTACGCCGCCATCACCTGCTGTCCGCAATCACCGGATTGCTGTCCGCCTTGCGCTGGAATTGGTGTCCGCGTTGCACCGGATTTCGCAGTCAGCCTGGTCGAGCGTGTCAGTGGTGGTGCTGGGATGGTTCATGGAGATGGCTCCTATTCACCGCCGATGCCGCCGCGGATCAGCAGCAATCAGCAATCAATAGGACCAACTAAGCAAGCTGTGCCCAGCGCGTAAAGTCTCATTCTTCGCCATCACCCGCGATAACCCGACGTTGCGGCACGGGGCTGATTGACGCGGATATAAGTCGCGTTGACGAAGAAGAAGGCCGAATACATGGCTGCACCCGAACGCTTCGCAAAACATGAGATTCTTCTTGCACCGTGGGCGCCGTCCATACATGGCCCTTCGCTACCGATATTGCACTGCGATCCAATTTCCGCTTTGGGGGGAAACAGTGACGCGTGTACGCGCTGCGGCCTTCGCAGCAAATCCGACACCTAGGTTAAGGTTCGCCGTGATGCGCCGCGCATCGTCATGGGTCAGGCATTTGGCCGGGGTGCGCTGCCGATACGCGAGGCCAGCTGCGACGGACACCGCGCTGGTCCGAAACAGGTAGGCTTCCAGCGCGGGCCCCACTGGCCTGCGGTTCCACTCTCACTTGGGCCCCGCTCGACTGGCGGGGCCTTTTGTCGGCGCCGAGATGATCCCGTCAGCGACCCGCAGGCGTGATATGGTGCAGCGGTTCTGACGTTGGGGCACACCATGCATGCTGGCTGTTCTTGCAGGCGTTATTCATCACGTCACCTATGCCAAGCAAGATCGCCAGCGTGAGTACAAGTAAAACAGGGGTCTTCATCGCCTCCTCGCTAGTAACTGACCCCCGAACCCTCCCCTTCGTACCGGACTACCGTGAGTAAAATGAACCCACGGTGAACGCGCCGCAGTTCCTTACCGATACTTGTTTTGATCCGAGCGGTGTCGCGCGGCTCTGGGCGCCATTAGAGAGTTTTTGAAAGCGGCGGGCACGGTGACCTGTTCCCTCATCTTAGTCTCCCCTGATCTCTCTGATCCATGGACCACATCTGCATATCGAGAAAAGACTTTTCCAGCCTGAATTGTGACCGGTTTAGATCCGCACCGTTGTTGCAATTGGCCACTCCACCTCGCAGATTTGGTCGAGCCAAGAGGAATTTCTGGAGGGAAGAACTTCTTCGAAGAACCGCATGGCGCCTACAGTGCGGGCGCGAGCCCGAACGATTTGTCGAAGGTGTGCCAAGTTGCGCCCCTTATCGAAGAGACTTTTAAAGCGCTGTTGTTAGAGTGCAATTCCACACCCAAAGACTTGCACATCGAGCGGAACCGACGCCGGCACCACGCGAAAGCTGTGCGCGCAAGTGCACTTGGGCGATCGGACGATTAACTAGCCGCGATCGTGTCCTTGATGAAGCTTAGAAGCGTATCGGCATCAAATGGCTTGTGAATGATTTTCAGATCCGGCGGGGCCGCCTTTGCGGCGTCGCTGTAGCCGGTTGTTAGGATGACCGGCAGGGTCGGATACCGCGACCGAAGTTCATTCGCGAGACTTACGCCATCGATCGTGCCCGGCATGACGATGTCGCTGAAAACGAGGTCCACGTTTGCCCCGTCGGCGAGCAACTTCAATGCGGCGTCAGCCGAACTCGCGATAGACGGTGTCATAGCCGAGCTGCTCAAAGAGGACCGATGTCACCTCCGCGACTTCGGTGCTGTCGTCGACGACAAGGACGGTTGGGCGTGGCGGCCCCGCCGCCTCGACCTTCGCTGTTGCGTCGTCGGCAAGTTCTTCGGCGGCGCAGGAAGGCAAATAGACTGTAATGGTCGTGCCAATGCCCACCATGCTTTCCGCTTGCACCGTGCCGCCTGCCTGGTGCGCGAAGCCATAAACCTGCGACAGACCGAGACCAGTCCCCTTGCCAACCTCCTTGGTCGTGAAAAACGGATCAAAAATTTTGGACAGAAGACTTGGCGGGATTCCCATGCCGGTATCGCTGAACTCGAGCGCGACAAAATCCTCAGAGTGAGGCTCCCCATCTCGGTATTCCTTGGTCCGGACATTGCCCGCCCTGAGCGTGAACTCGCCGCCGTTCGGCATGGCGTCTCGCGCATTGACGGCTATGTTGACGATCGCGAGCTCGAGTTCGGCAATGTCAACCTTGACCTTCCAGACATCCGCATTGATGTGCTCGTTGTAGACGATGTTCCCGCGCAGCGAGCTTTCGATCAGCGTGCGCATGTTCCTGATGCTGACAGACAAGTCGACAAGGGTCGGACTAAGGTGCTGGCGACGGGAGAAAGTCAGCAGCTGACGGGTTAGACCCTCGCCGCGCTTGGCTGCTGTTTGTATTGCCTCGATCGCACGCGGCAATTTCGGATCGAGCAGGCGCTTGAAGATCTGGGCATTGCCTCCAATGATCATCAAGAGATTATTGAAGTCGTGCGCGATTCCGCCGGTGAGCTTGCCGATCGCCTCCATTTTTTGAGCCATCACCAGCTGCTCTCGCGCCTCAACCAGCTTCTCCTGAGCATCGCGTCGCTCGGTCGCATCGCGAAGCACGTGGGCAAAGCCGATGAGGTTCTTGTCCTCACCGCGAATTGCGGTCAGCGTGCCGGTTACGAAGAATGGCGTACTGTTCTTTCTGATGCGCCAGCCCTCCACTTCGTGTCCGCCGTTTTGGGTTGCGAGTTGCAGCGCACGGTCCGGTTCGCCGGAGCGGCGTTCGTCCGGCCGGTACAACAATCCAAAATGCTTGCCGACGATTTCGTCCGCTTTGTATCCGATGATCCTTTCCGCATTGGGGTTCCAATTTGCGACATGACCATACCGGTCCAAGAGAATAATGGCGTAGTCGGCAACGCTTTCGACGAAGATGTCGAAATGCCTTTTGAGGCCTCTAAACGCCGATCTGGTCTGCTCCAGATGAACGGTCAGTTGGCTGTTCGCTGCAACTAAGCGTGCCTCGGCATCGCGATAGGCGACGACTGTCGCTCCTAGAATGAGAGACACGACCAAAAAAACGACCGAAAGGGACGCAGCCAGGATCAATGATCGATTTGATTCGGCGGCAGGCAACGGATTGAAGCGCGCCGACAGCCCCCAGACCACAAATGCGCAAAAGGCAAATGCGATCGCCGCGGCGTCCCGTTGATGGCCGCGCAAACCGGCCCACGTCAGCGGCGGCAAGATCAGAAGAGCGCATATGTCGCGGTAGGGCAGCAGGTCGAAGTCGCGGCCGATCATGTCGTTACCGGCAATGAGGCCGATTGTGGCCGCGACAAAAACGAGAGCCGCCGTTTCCAGCCAGTTTGACGCGGAGAGAGACCGCAATGGCGCGTTGGCCCAGAGCAAGACGAGGGGAACGATAAGAATGATGCCGGCTGCCTCGGCGAACCACCACTTCACCCATGTAGCAATCGGATCGATGGGCGGATGGGCAAGACCAATCCCTTTGGGGAGAAGCCAGCACGCGATGGCGAGTGAGGTGCCGATCATTGCAACGGCAGCGGAGACGAGCACAAACTTTGCGATGCCAGGCGGATTAGCGAAGGTCTTGCGGCCGTCCGCCCAGCGATCGGTCAGCCATGCGCCTGCCATTGCTGCAAGCGTGGCTCCGATGCCAATGAATGCCGATGCCGGCAGCGAGCCGATTGCTATTAGGCGGGACGAAACCGCACTCGCAGCGACGGATCCCACCAATACTGCAGGCCACACTCGATAGCCGCGCAGCAGAACGAGACTGAGCGCAAGCCCCGTCGGTGGCCACAATGGCGTTGCGGCCGGATTGATTGCGGGCAGCAATAGCACCGTGTCGGCGAGGCCCAAAAAGCCGGCGGCGATGATTGCCATTTCGAGGAGGTAGGCTGCCACGCCGAGAACTGCGCGAAGTGCGGAAAATCTCGCCTCATCAATCTCAGCTCTCTTCATCTAGAGCCTCGTATTAGGAGAATCCGAAGGTGCTGAAGATCGTCGATTTTAGCCAATGGAAATGGCCAAATAAGGGACGGTACAGCAGAATCCCCAAATTCCGGTTCCGGCGAGCCAGCTGTTTATAACCGGGTAAGCTGGGAACTAGTTCCCCGATGGACATCATCGGCTCGGGTAGCAGCCGCGGATCTATTCCACTGGCTAATACGCAAGCGAGCCCTGGCGCCAGTGGAACCGCGGTACTCCGCGGAGCTAGGGTCCGCAATTCTTTATTAAGAAGGTGTGGCATTGTCGCTGCGCAGCAGTTAAGGAGAGCGACAGCCGCTATCAGTTATCGCGACGTCTTATCGCGACGTCTCCTCCTTGCCCTACTTGGAAGTGGCGGACGGACGCCCAAGCATGTCGGCAAGCGCCGCCCTCACAAAAGCATCAATGCGCCTAAGTAGGTGGTCCTACGGAATGCGCTCATCGAGGCGGAATTAATAGAACAGACTTGCCTGATCGCCGCACCGTCGACCCATCATCGCCGTGTCCTTTCCGAAAATCATATCCGCGCGTAGCGATGATGCAGTCCCGCCAAAGCAGGCATGGCGATAATGGCTCCGTGTCGTTGAACCGCTCGACCCCACGGCGCATCCTTGTGCAGCGATAGGTGAGTGCGCGTTTCATTATAATAGCAGGCGTATAACAGCAGAATTCGCCGCAGGTGCGCCTCGCCGAAGATCAGCATCCGGTCCAAGCACTCGCGACGCACGGTGCCGATCAGGCGTTCCGCGTAGCCATTCTGCCACGGCGATCCCGGCGAGATTGGCCGGTCGCGGATCCCCATGGCTCGCACACGGGAGGTAAAGACCTGCCCGTAGGCACGGTCATTGTCGCGTACCAAATACGCAGGCGCCGATGCCCAGGGGAAGGCCTCGGTGATCTGCCGGGCCAGCCACTCGGCGGTCGGATGCCGCGTGACCTCGAACCACAGCAGCTGCCGCCGGCCATGACCCAGAACCAGAAAGGCGAACAATCGCTCATAGGTCAGGGTCGGAACCACACACATATCAATGGCGGCGATTGCGTCGGCGTGGTTTCGCAGAAAGGTTCGCCATGACTGCGAAGGCGGTTTGCGACCTCGCACCATGTATTTGGACACCGTCGACTGGGCGACTTCGAACCCCAGCATCAGCAGTTCGCCATGGATCCGAGGCGCGCCCCAGAGCGGATTCTCCCTGCTCATCCGTCGGATCAGGTCGCGCAACTCCCGATCAACCTTCGGGCGCCCTGCCCTATTTCGCGATTTCCAGCGCCAATACGCTTTGAAGCCGGAGCGATGCCAACGCAAAATCGTCTCCGGCTTCACCACCTGAGTGATGTCGAGCAGGCTGGGCCAGAGCCGGGTCATCCAGACCAGCAACGCCCGGTCAATACCCCTTAGACGCCGGCGAGGCGATGCTCGCCGCAACGCGATATTGAGCTGATGACGGAGAAACAAGTTCTCGACTTCGAGCCTGCGCCGCGACTTGAAGATGTCGCGGACGAACATCAGGAGCAAATGCAGGGTCGCAAGCATCGACCGGCATCATGCGATGATTCTGCCTCACGTTGCGAATCCAGGCCGGATTGAATTTTCGGAAGGGACAACACCAGCGAACAGTTCCAGAAGCTGATGGCCGACCACGGTGTCGTCTGCTCGATGAGCCGCTCAGGCAACGTCTGGGACAATGCGGCGATGGAGAGCTTCTTCTCCTCGCTCAAGACCGAGCGCACAGCGCGCAAAACGTATCGCACGCGCGACCAGGCAAAGGCAGATGTGTTCGATTACATCGAATGCTTCTACAATGCTAAACGCCGGCACTCGACGATCGGATATCTGAGCCCCGTGGAGTTCGAGATGCAGGCCAGATGCCCTTAGGCGGGTGTCAACCGAACCGGGTGCAGGCCATTGCTCTATGTTTGTGCAATCGAATAGCTGGTGCTCCGGCCGCCGCCAGAATCTTTTTGAAGTATGCCCTGCTCAACAAGATCGGTAATGTCACGTAACGCGGTGTCGGCCGAGCATTTCTCAATGCTCGCCCATCTGGAATTGGTCAGCTTGCCTTCGAAGCCATCGAGCAGGCGATTGAGGATATCACGCTGGCGCTCGTTAAGCCGCGCGGCGGCATGCTTCTTCCAGAAGTCAGCCTTACGCAGAACAGCTTCAAGAATCTTCTCGGCGCCATCGAAGGCGCGGTCCAAGCATGCCAAAAACCATTGCAGCCACGGCGTGATGTCGAGATCATCCTTCTGCGTCTTTTCGAGGATGTCGTAGTAAGCCTTCCGCTCCGAGTCGATCTGCGCGGACATGCTGTAGAAGCGCTGTGGGCTGTCTTCAGACCGGGCCAGCGCCATGTCTGCGATCGCCCGCGCGATGCGGCCGTTGCCGTCATCGAACGGATGGATGGTGACGAACCAGAGATGCGCGATACCGGCCTTGATGACCGGATCGATGTCTTCCTGGCTGTTGAACCAATCGAGGAACGATTTCATATCCGCATCGAGGCGGCCGGCAACGGGCGCTTCGTAGTGCACGGTCTCCTTGCCGTAGGGGCCGGAGATGACCTGCATGGGTCCGGATTTCTCCTCGCGCCAGGCGCCGACGATGATTTTGCCGATGCCGCTGCGCCCTGTGGGGAACAGCGCGGCGTGCCAGCCGAACAATCGCTCAACCGTCAGCGGTTCTTTGTATTTCTGCGTGGCGTCTAGCATCATCTCGACGATGCCTTCGACGTTACGGTCAGCGGGAGGCAGGGCGCCCGCCTCCATCCCAAGGCGTCGGGCGATGGAGGATCGCACTTGGTCCCGGCTGAGGATTTCGCCTTCGATTTCGCTGGTCTTGAGAACGTCCTCAGTGAGGGTCTTGAGAACCGCCTCCTCACGGAGCGAGAACCCCAGCCCCTGCATTCGGCCGATCAGGCGCCCCTGGCGGTGCCGAACGGCGGCAAGCTGTTTGGCCAATGCCTCCTGGGCCCACCGGAATTTAGGCCAGTTGGGTAATTCGTGGATATAAGTTGCCATTCACCGCGTCTCCTGCGGTGATTATGGGGTCTATTCACCGCAGGGACAAGTGTTCACCGCATAGATCGCGGTGAATAAGCCGGGGAATTGCCGCACGGCACCTTGAAAATGTTCCACTTTCGTTCTAGGGGAATCGGCTTTGCGGTATGGCGGCAAACGCCTCGCGGATTTTGTGGATAGCGCGTGCCGGCTTTCTGGCAATCGCCCCACCTTGCACCATCTAAAGTTGCCCCCTCGGCACCATCAGCCACTGGAGGCAAGTGGATTATAGCATCCGGCGCTGATGCGCCGCACAATTGGAGACGTATCGCATGGCGGCCCGGAGTTGGAACAAGGATCGCGCGACCAAGCGCATTAACGCGAAGATCGATGGCCTTGCGGTCAAGGATATCGAGATTAAGGAGTATGTTCGGGACGCCGAACTCTCAAACCTACCCAGCAGCGTTGCTTACCGCGTTGATGGTGCGCATCTCTACGCTGACATCCTGAACCTTACGGGCATGTTGGCTGTCACAGCCGTCGAAGGCGAAATCTGCCACAAGCGCACGCTGCGCTTCCTGAACCTGCACTATCGCGCGGTTCATCGCATCATCGGGCGCGTGGACGCCATGCTGGTTGATTTCCACAATCAGCGCCTGCATTCGGTCGTTGCCAAGCCGTATGACAGCGAGGCCAAGCGCGTGCATCGCGCAGTCGCCATCGGCCAGTTAATTATCGAAGTCCTTGGGCAAACCGGCGAAGATGCCGATCACCCCTCCGCCAAAGTCCGTGTCGGGATCGATACAGGCAAGGCACTGGCGGTGAACAATGGCCGGCGTGGCCATCGGGAGCCACTCTTTTTGGGCGAGCCGGCTAATCACGCGGCAAAGCGCGCCGCCGGCGGAACGGCGACCGGCATCTATCTGACCAACAAAGCGCGCAAGGCGATTGGTCTGGCGGAAGTAGCGAGCTGTCGACAGCACGCCTTTGACCAAGTCCGAAATTGAAGTCAGCCAGGGCAAGGCCAATCTCGGTGTCACCGCCGACGAGATCGTCAAGGAGTGGAAGGACGATCTGAAAAACAACCCTATTGGCGACTTTCGAGTTTACGGGGCACACGCCGCCCTACGCCACGCTCGATATTGAAACTCTGTCCGCCAAGAATTCCCGCCGCCAAGATGCAGCAACGGTCTATGGCGACCTGGACGGGTTCACCGCCTACGTCGGCGCCAATATCGCCACTGATGCCGGCGCCAAGAACGTCGTGCGCACCCTCCATGTCTTGCGATCCGAGCTCGATGCGGTGCTTCACGAAGATTTTCAAGGCCGCAAGGTCAGATTTATTGGCGACTGTGTGCATGGGCTCCTGGTCGAAGGTACCGCCCAAACGACCGAAGTCGAGGAGACCATCAGCAACATGACGTTCTGCGCGGCAGCCATGCGCAGCAGCTTTGACATCGCGCTCAAGCGACTGAAGGAAAAGGGCACCGACGCCTCCAGCCTGGGCCTTGCGATCGGGTTTGAATTCGGTCCGATGAACGTCACCCGCCTCGGCATGAAGGGCGAATTGATCCGCTGTTCGGTTAGTCGCGGGGTAGTGGCGGCGGAAAAAGAGCAGTCACGTTGCAACGGCTCTGAAACAGCGATTGGATCGATCGCCTGCGAAAAGGCCTCCAGCGCGCTGCGCGACATTTTCGGCGCCACCCGCAAACGCGCTAAGCTCGACTACGACATCGCGGTCAACGAGATGTCGGCGAAGGGAGACAAGGCCGCGCGCGCGACGAAAGCGATGGCGGCCTCAAGTCTGCTGCAACCCGCAAGCGCCGCAGCGGCTCCGCTGGCCTTTCCCAATCGACAGACCGGTCCGGCGAAACCTGACGGGTTTGCGTGACCTGGTATTTGACCGACATTGCTCGTTTCAAGAGCGAGCGCGAAGGTTTGGAGACCTTTGCACTCGCCGTCGAATGGTTCAGCGTCCTCACGTGGCGCATGGATCAGAACATGCGTTTGGTGCTGGACGCTGAGATCGCGGTCGGAAATCGGACGTTTCCGATTTTCCTGCGATACCCCGACATGTTTCCGTTCTCACCGCCGTCCGTCTTCCCGCGCGGAGACAGTTCGCGATGGTCAGGCCATCAATTCGGCGCCGGCGGCGAGCTTTGTCTTGAGTTCGGTCCGGACAACTGGACGCCGGACATGATGGGCATCCAGCTAATCGAGAGCGCGCATCGGCTGCTATCCCTGGAAAATCCAACCGAGGGCGAACCAGCAGTCGTTGCCTCTCGGCACATGGAGACCTTGGGCCAGCAGCTGCGGCTCTCGTATCTACGTTTGTTGGTAACGCGCGAACTGGCCGCTTTTTTCGAGACCGCCCCTGCCAACACCACCATCACCGGCAATTTGGTTGCCTGTTACCATGTAACGGGCTCGACTTATGTTCTAAACACGGTGACGGCCCCCGCCGAGGCGGCGTGGACCGATCCTGGCGTTCCGAAGCCGTTAGTAGACGAAGGCAGCGATCGATCGGTAGCAATCTTTAAGCTCGATGGTGATACGCCGCTGCCCACGACAGCGGACTTGCCGTCGTTTAAATCAGCCTGCGCGTCGTTGGGATTTGAGGCAACGCATACGTTCGCCATAATCATACGCGGGAAGGAAGTCCACTTTTATCTTCTGTGGGAGAAGGACCAATCGGTTTCGACCGGTTCGACCCTGCCGCCGCAGGAGTTTCATCCGCGACTTGATGAATCCCACGGGATTCTAAGTACAAAATCCGTCGCACTGATCGGATGCGGGTCCCTGGGAAGTAAAGTCGCCACCATGCTGGCCAGGAGCGGCGTCGCGCGTTTCGTTCTGGTTGATGACGACATACTTCTACCGGATAACTTCATCCGCAATGATCTCGACTGGCGCGATGTTGGCTCGCACAAAGCTAATGCTCTTTTGCGTCGGATCACTCTTGTAAACCCAGCAGCGCAATCGGAGATATGGCGGGCGCGTTTGGGCGGCCAGAAGTCCAGCGCCTCGGCCGAGGCCATGCTGAAGCTGATCGGCGACTGCGACCTGATATTTGATGCCACCGCCAATCCAGATATCCTGAATCTCATGTCGGCGATTGCCACAATGCGTAAGCGGCCTCTAGTTTGGGGCGAAGTATTCGGCGGTGGAATTGGCGGGCTCATTGCGCGGTGCCGTCCCGACGTGGAGCCGTCGCCGCAGCACATGAGGCGCACGATCGAGAACTGGTTCGATGATAAGGGTTCGCGGCCGGTACGGTCACGTAGAGGCTATGAGACTGGGGCGGACGGTCCACCACTCATCGCTGATGACGCGGACGTGTCTGCAATCGCGGCCCCTGCCGCCCGCCTGACGATTGATCTGTTGATCGCGCGTGAGCCTTCGCTGTTTCCGCATTCAGTGTACGCCATCGGGCTTGGCGTCGGATCGGTTTTCGACCAACCATTCCAAACCTTTCCCATCGAACTCGATCCGCCTCCTCAGGGCGAACTGGCGCCGGAGCTTTCTGAGGAAGAAATCAGCGAGGAATTCTCCAGGTTGATAAATCTGTTCAAAGCCCAAGCAAATGAAGCTGCTGCTGCCGATAAGGATAGTTGAAAGTCTGAGGCGGGAGCTTCGTGGCCGGCTGCGTGAAATCGGCGGCGTACTCGTTGGCGAACACGTCGAAGATGAAACATTCCGAATAGTCGACATCTCGGTTCAATTGAGCGGCGGCACGGCGGCCCACTTCGTCAGAGATCCTATTCAAGCGAAAGCGTTCTTGGACAATTTTTTCCAACGGACAGGTTACGATTACCGGCGCTTCAATTACATTGGCGAGTGGCACTCGCATCCCCGCTTCATGCCCCTGCCGAGTGGTGAGGACTGCACCACGATGTTGGACCTGATTCACGATCCAGCGGTGGGCGTGAACTTTGCGGTGCTCATCATCGCGCGGCTTCGACTTTGGTCAGGCATGCAATTGTCGGCGACGGTGTTTCGTAAGGGCTGCGCTTCCGAGCCCGTCCAGGTGGAGATCGAGGGTACTGTCGCGCCTCGGCGGTTCGCCATACTCCAGTGCGTATTGGAATTTTTTCGATAAAATAACCGTGCCAGCGGAGATTGAGCCTACCCTACGGTAAACTTGCGGACTCCCAAATCCTTCACGAGCACCCGCACCTTGTCGCAGACCGGCGCGATGCGTGCCAGGATCGTCGCATCATCCCCCGCTTCATAAGGAATTACGGTGAGGCCCTGGAGGTCCGAGGGCAGCTTCAAGTCCTTTATTTTGAGGTGAACAAGGATCGTTCGATAGCGTGTCAGCTTCCCCATAAACAGGCCAAGCTCGAATAGGACGTTGTCGCGGACGGTCGGAGCTCGAAGGCCTCGAGATTCGGTGATGTCGTCGGGCTCCGCGATCGCCACGGCGAAGTCTGACTCATTCACCTGCTTTTCAAGCGCCTCCAGCGGATAACCGCCAGCGAAAAAGACTCCATCGGTCCAGACGGTGCTAAACACGTCATGTCCAAGACCAGCCCTCAAACCCTCGGCAATCTTTAGCGCCTCCGACGACGACATAATGAACAGCTTTGGCGTCTCGTTGGGCAGGAAGATCGACGTATTGCGTTGATAAAGCCGCCTTGAAAGCTCTTGAGCGATTGGCAACCAGATTTGCGGAAAGGTTTCGCCCAATTTCATGAAGTCAGCGCTCGTCAGCCTGAGTGCCACCACATGCTCCAGAACTCTGACGGTCGCCGATCGTGGCAATGATGGCTCTATCGCGGTCATTTCGCCCACGTGTTGGCCCGCCTTGCGCATGGCGACTTGGGCGCCATTAACGACGATAGCGACTACACCTGCGACGAGCAGGTAGATGTCATTGTCTGTGCGGTTTTGGACGATGATCTCCTGGCCGGGCTTGGCATCAATCAACGTACCGACTGTAGCAAGGCCCTCGGCAATCTTTGCATCGCCTCCAGCGAAGTCTTGGCGGCGCAGGGCTGCAATCAATTGCGGGCCGTTATCGCCTTCAAATCTTTCTTTCATCTGCGGGTCCTTCCGATGGCATACTAATACGACTACGCAGCCAAGATAATTGACACCGTCGACCGGTAACCGTGACACCGTCAGCTCGAACGGGCGAAGTGTGACGGTATGCGCCCGTGGTAGGTGTCAACCGTTCCATCACGCGGTGTAGGAGAGCCGCCGTGTGAATGCCGTGTAAATCACATGGGAAATGCAAGAAACTGGCGCGCCCGAAGAGATTCGAACTTCTGACCCCCAGGAATTCGTAGTCCGGCAGCAGCACCGCTCGCGTTCTGCGATCAAAGGTCGCTCGCCGCTACGACCCGCAGAAAGGACTGGCATTCCGATGCGAACGGAGCGGTAGTGTCGTCAACCCGGGCGCCGAAGGCGCCCAGAGATCCCTGCCCCGCCGGCTTCATTGCTGTGGTGGGGTTTCGGTGGTGCGGCGCGACGCCGCGACTAACCGAATGGAGGATCTCTATGTCAAAGTCTGCCAAGAAGCGACCAGCTGCCTCGACGTCAAAGCCAGTTTCCGCCGCAAAACCTTCGCGTCGGCCGGTAATTCCAAAGCCAAGCAGCGAACGGTCAGGGTATCCCCATCGCCGATCGCTGCCGGAAAGAGGTCAGAGCATGAGGCCGCGCACGATCCCGAGACTTGAAAAGCCCAATCCCGATCGCAGCTCCAAGCAATCTCGCGTCCTTGCGATGCTGCGGTCGTCCGACAGGAGCGACGATTGCCGCGATGATGCAAGCCACAGGATGGCAACAGCACTCGGTGCGCGGCTTTCTGGCCGGCGTGGTGCGTAAGAACCTGGGGCTTAACTGCTCGCCCGAAGCAGGTGGACGGTCATCGGCTGTACCAAATCAAAGAGCGGCAAGACCGCACGCTCAGCATCCGCGGCATCCAACGCGGCGGCGCCTGATGCCCCATGCCGCGCCTAAAAATCGGTCCGGCGTGCCGGACCGCAACACAATGCTTCTGATGATCGAGATCGCGCAGCTGCGCGATCTCGATATCGGTTCGCGTCCGCGGCGGCTGGCACGCCGCATACGGCAGGCCCCCCCCTCACCTTTCGAGGTATCTGCTGTTTCGGCATGCTGGCTTACCGGCTGCAGGCCGACGAATTCGGTGATGTGGATGCCGCGACAGTCCGTCTGCTCGATCGCAGATCGCATCCCGCAGGGCGACGGGTTACGCTGACGTCGCGATTGTGACCGGCAACGGACTAAACGCTGCGGCCCGGGTACTATGCTGGGCCGCGAATGGAACGGCCGATTCGCAACGGGTTGTGGTGCTGGCAGACGGCTTTGCCTGGAACGGCAAGACCTATGACAGTCTGTCGCAGATTGCCTTCGCCATCACCGGCACCCGATGGAACGGCCCGCGCTTCTTTGGCCTGCGGGACAAGCCGGCAAAAGGACCCTCATCATGAAGAGTGGATCGGCCAAACCCGTTCGCTGTGCGATCTATACCCGGGTCTCGACCGACCAGGGGCTCGAGCAGGACTTCAACTCCCTCGATGCCCAGTATGATGCGGCGCAGGCCTATATCCGCAGCCAAGCCCATGCCGGCTGGACGCTGATTGCGGGCCAAATATGACGATGGGGGCTTCTCGGGCGGCGACACCGACCGGCCCGCCCTGCAGCGGCTGCTTGAAGACGTGCGCGCTCACAAAGTCACATTCATTGTGGTCTACAAGGTCGACCGGCTGACCCGCTCGCTGGCCGATTTCGCCAAGCTGGTCGAACTGTTCGACGCGCACAATGTGTCGTTCGTCTCGGTCACCCAGCAGTTCAACACCACGACCTCGATGGGCCGGCTGACCCTCAACGTGCTGCTGTCCTTTACCCAATTCGAGCGTGAGGTCACCTCCGAGCGCATCAGGGACAAGATCGCTGCCTCCAAGCGCAAGGGGCTTTGGGTCGGCGGCATGGTCCCGCTCGGCTATGACACCAAGGATCGGAAGATCACCGTCAACCCAGCCGAAGCCGAACGGGTCCGCACCATCTTCCGGAGCTATCTGAAGCTTTGCAGCCTGGACCTGGTCATGGCCGAGCTGCGCCGGCAAGGCGTTGTCAGCAAGGTCCGCATCCTGAAGTCGGGCAAGACAGTCGGCGGCATTCCATTGACCCGCGGCCCCCTCGCCCACCTTTTACACAATCGCTTCTATATCGGGGAGGTCGCCTTCAAGGGCGAGATCCTCAAGGGCGAACAACCGGCCATCCTTGAGCGGGATTTGTTCGAGGCCGTCCAGGCCAAGCTGGATGAGCAGGCGAATAATCGTACGACTTCACGACTGCAGTCCGACGCTCTGCTGACCGGCCGCATCTTCGATGATGCCGGCAATCGCATGAGCCCAAGTCACGCCCGCAAAGGCGGTATTAAGTACCGCTACTATCTGTCGTCGGCTTTGTTCAATGGCGCATCCGAACGCGCCGGATCGGTTCGCCGGGTGTCCGCGGCCGACGTCGAGGCGGTGGTGATCAGATCGGTTCGCGAGCATGTCAAACCGCAGCGGGCGATCGATGACCGCACCCTGATCAAGAACTCATGTCGCCCGAATAGAGGTCCATATCGATCAACTGATCATCCAGTTTGCACAAGCCGACAAGAACGATCATCAGAGCACCAGACCCAAGAACTCGCTTTGCGTTTCCTGGCAAAAAGCGGCAGCGACGCGGCGGCGTGAGATCCTGATACCGGAAGGGATACCGCCGCAGGAGGTGCGCCGCATACGATCGGAGAATCGGGCCACCCTGGTCGCCTCGATCGCCCGCGGCCGGCGCTGGCTCGATGAGATCATCACCGATCCAACAGCGAATCCGGAAAGCATTGCTAACCGCGAGCAGTGCAGCGTCCGCAAAGTGAACCTGACACTGTCACTGGCCTTCCTTGCCCCCAAGCTTGTCAAAGCCGCAATCGACGGCACACTCCCTCACGGCATGGGCGTTGTTCGGCTCACCGATCTGCCGGCCGAATGGTCTCGCCAGCACCAGCTCCTCGGGCTGCCGGCGCAATAACGCACACTCGAACCGCGTCTCTGTCGAACGCGTCTCTGCTTCCCGGGAAATTTGATTTTTTGCCCAGAGACAAAGCCGCCCAAATGGCCCCTGGAATTCAGTTCGTCTTTGACAGAGACCAAGCAGTCGGACAAAAGCCCGCCAATGGCGGGCATTTTGCACAGTCTCGGGAAGAATGCCCAGAAGCGCGTCGCCCACGTGGGCTGATAATTGAGGACGGACCTGCGTAGGTCGCTTTAGGAAGCGGCCTACCTTTTTTACGCGCGAGACAAAATCCCTACGTGTGTCGGGGCCCGCCAAAATGCGTCCGTCTGGGACCGACGGAGCGGTCAAGAGGCTTTCTTGAAAGCCTGGTTGACGCTTCGTGCGATCGGCTCGGCACTTTCCCCGGCCATCTTCTGCCCGAGCGCTGTCAACTCCTTGGTCTGTTCGCTCAGCATCTCGAACTGCTCGCGGGCGCGCGTCGTCCACAGCTCCCCGGCTGGTTCCGTCGGAGTGCGCCGGCTGTGATGTGTCTGGTCGAGAACGTCATTTCCTCCCAGCCCCATTTCCCGCTGGTGAGACTTCGGCTGCATTCCTCCCCCGGAGCCGACGCATGTAGCCGCGCGCGGCAGTTGGATGGCCATCCCCCCTTCGAGCCAACGAGCCCTAATTTCTCGCTCTTTGCGCTGTGGCGATGGAACGAAATGCCCCTTGGCGCGTTAGGGCGCTGCGGCCCCATACTATCGTGATCGGGCATGTCATATTTGCCGTCGCCGTGGCCGCACCAATTTGTCTCAGCGTAGCAGCCATCATGAGGTCCACTTAAGGACGATCGAGCTACGTTTAGCTCGAACGTCCAGACGCAACACAGAGAGACCAGACGATGAACACCTCAGAGAAATTTTTGAGATTCGCTGCTGAATGCGAGTTCATGGCCCAGTTCACGCACAATCCAAAGAACAAAACTGTATGGAGCGACATGGCAGAGAGATGGCTACGGTGCGCTGAATTGTTTGATCGCCAAAGCTTGTCGGCGCACTACGGTAGTTCTACAAAACGACATCAAAAACCCACTCACAGCTGGGCTCACTAACGTCTGATCAAACAGCGGCCAAAAATAAACGGGGTGGGGGCCGGGACGAATTAGCCGCTCCAACACGAGGAGGGGGACATGGCTGTTGCTCACTACTTCGTCGAGAGGCTAACGGTCCACAACGACGTTTGGATGATCAAGTTCGATGACGAAGAATACGGTCCCTACAAGAGCCAATCTGAAGCAGTGCTCTTTGCGATTGATGCCGCCGAAAAGCGCAACGAACACGGCGAGAAGGCCCAGGTCGTGATTATAGGACCCACCTGGACCCACGACCAGGACATCAGCCGCGGGTCGTGGTGAGCTTGGCGGCGCAGCGGGCCGGTAGACTTGGTCTTGTTTGCCATCAGTCTCTCCACGCCCGGCGCTTAGCCCCCGCCAGTTCATGGTCTGTCGCGTATGCCGCCCACGGCGGCCTCGCGTCGATAGTCGGGTTTCTATCGCTCGTCCATCCGGCGAAAGCGCCATCAGGTCGCTCTCGCGCCACCGGCCCGATTGGCGTACATGTAGAGCGGTCCTGCGGTGCCCTCGACAACCTGCCGAGAGATCATGACATCCTCGACGCCTTCGAGGCTTGGCAGGTCGAACATGGTGTCAAGGAGTATAGCCTCCATGATCGAGCGCAGCCCGCGCGCCCCGGTCTTGCGATCGATCGCTTTCCTGGCGATGGCGACGAGTGCTTCCTCCGCTACGATGAGATCGACCCCCTCCATCTCGAATAGCTGCTGATACTGCTTCACCAGTGCGTTCTTGGGCTCGGTCAGGATGCGCTTGAGCGAGGTCTCGTCGAGATCCTCAAGCGTCGCCACGACAGGAAGGCGGCCGACGAATTCAGGGATCAGGCCGTATTTGAGCAGGTCCTCCGGTTCGCCGTCGCGGAAGATCTCGCCCTGCTTGCGATCCTCGGGCGCGATGACCTTGGCGCCAAAGCCGATCGAGCCCGGCCGACTGCGCGCCGAAATGATCTTCTCGAGGCCAGTGAAGGCGCCGCCGCAGACGAATAGGATGTTGGTAGTGTCGACCTGCAAGAATTCCTGCTGCGGATGCTTGCGGCCGCCCTGCGGCGGCACGCTCGCGATCGTACCTTCCATGATCTTGAGCAGTGCCTGCTGCACGCCCTCGCCGGAGACGTCGCGGGTGATCGAGGGATTGTCGGATTTACGGGAAATCTTGTCGATCTCGTCGATATAAACGATGCCGCGCTGCGCGCGCTCGACGTTGTAGTCCGCCGACTGCAGCAGCTTGAGAATAATGTTCTCGACGTCCTCGCCGACATAGCCGGCTTCGGTCAGCGTCGTCGCGTCCGCGATGGTGAAAGGAACATCGAGAACGCGCGCCAGCGTCTGCGCCAGCAGTGTCTTGCCCGAGCCGGTCGGGCCGATCAGCAGGATATTCAACTTCGCTAGTCGCCCGATTCAATCAGATTGAAGGGTAGAGGTGCTTGAGTTTGATGCGTGCATTTGAGGTTGTGAAGTGCCAATCAGCCTTGGTGTGATTTGTATTGCGGTCTTTTTCCCAAGCGGCGATTTCGTCGATGAGGGTTTGCTTATCGGGTATGCGGCGGTCGAGACACTGAGACGATAGGACGCCGAGTTCGGACTCGGCAAGATCCAGCCAGCTGCCGTGTTTCGGCGTGTAGTGCCATTCGAAGCGCTCGACCAGGCGCCGGGCTTCGGCGGCCGGGAACGCCTCATAGAGGGAAGCTTTGCTGTGGATGTTGAGGTTGTCCTGGATCAGGACAATGACCTTGGCGCTGGCGAAGTGAGTATCGGCGAGGTCTTTGAGGACATGGGCATAATCCACGGCGGTGTGGCGGTCTGTGACCTTGACGTGACGCCAGCCTTCGAGCGGGGCGAACATCATGAAGAGGTTGGCGGTGCCGTTGCGCTCGTACTCGTAGTCGCAACGGGCCGGGCGGCCCGGTTTCATCGGGATCGGCACGCGTGTCTCGGCAATGAGTTGCTTTGAGGTCTCATCCAGGCAAACCAGCGGTCGATTGGGATCGCGCGGTCGCGTGTAGACGGCCAGCACGTCTTCCATCGCGGCCACGAACGCGCTGTTGGCTTTGGGCGGAATGACCCATTGTTCGCGGCGATGGGGCTTGAGAGTGTTTTTTTAAAACCCGACCGATCGTGCTGTCGCTGGCGCGATCAACGATGCTGAGTTCCACCACCTTGCGTTCCAGCAACCGCAAGGTCCAGCGTGCCCGTCCCTTGGGCGGTTTGGAGCACGCCAGGGCAATCAGCTTGGCTTCCTTCTCGCCATCAAAAATCGGCGCAACTGCCGGCGTCGCACGTTGCTTGCGGCTCAACACCGCCGCAAGGCCCTCTTCAACCAATTGCTTGCGCACCCGGTAAACCATGGAGGCGCTGGTCTCCATGGCCGCAACGATCTTGCTGTCGCTCCAGCCATCGCCGGCTTCCGAGATATCCGCCTTCAACAAAATCCGCGCCTTCAGCAGCCGCCGCGCGGGGTTTTTCCCTTTTTAAATCAACGCTTCCAACTGCTCGCGTTCTTCCGCGCTCAACCGCACAACATATCTCTTCACAGATTTCTCGCGCCTCGCCATAGTCCCCTCCGTCGCTCGCACCCAGGACGGAAGCGAATCATCAATTCCTTTCAAATTGGTTGAAGCGACCGACTAGCTCGACATCTTTGTGTTCGGCCTGGTGTTTCAGCCGCTTGTAATGGTTGTGGACTGCGATGAGCTTCCTCCAGCAGGTTGCCAGTCTGGGGCCTGTCCATGAAAGAGCTCAGCTTGCTCGCGCGTGAGCGGAGGAATTCCCCCGCGACAGGGAGTACAGGTTTTGCTGGCAAGAGCTTCGGTCATGTTGCTTGCTCCTCTCGTAAACCGTCGCCCGCACTAGGGCCGGCCAACTGCGAAAGTGATGTTGCGATCTCCGCCAGCCAAGCGATTGAAAAGCTCGCGATCACGGCCCCCGCTGCGCCCGGTTGGATCAGTTGGGCCGATCTCAGGCTCGGCACCGATACGGTGCGGGCGCTCTCTACCTCAATCACCCGCACCAGGATTTGGTGAGAAGTATTGAAGTTTGTCCGGCTTCCCCTCCCACTCCTTAGAGTCGGGTGGAAGCGCTTTTTTGACCGTAATATTTGGCCAGACTTTTGCGTATTCCGCATTCAGCGACAGCCATTTCTCAAGCCCTGGCTCGGTGTCGGGCTTTATGGCGTCAACCGGGCATTCCGGCTCGCAGACCCCGCAATCAATGCATTCGTCCGGGTGGATCACGAGCATGTTCTCGCCCTCGTAGAAGCAATCCACGGGGCACACCTCGACGCAGTCCATGGTTTTGCAGCGTATGCAGCTCTCATTGACGACGTAGGACAATTAAGCGTCCTTTCAGCAGATCGCAGTGGTGAACTCATTCGCGATGTCCGTGCTCGCGGCACTCCTCTTCGGCTGAAAATGGACGCAGAGGAGACCGGCGTCGTCCGGCTCGATCGGTACGCCGAACAGGAGGCATCCGAGGGCCGACCGGTTCGCGCGCGTCGAGTTGCAGTACGTTTCTCCACCGAGGTACGCGCAGTCCTGGCAAACACCAAAGTGCTGATGCGCTCTGCTCGCGGCTATAGTGGTCAGCACGTGGTGCATGGCGTCGTGCATCGCGGCTCGCTCTTGCGTGTTGAGCGACTCCACGGCGCGCACCAGAACTTCGAACGGATCGCGCGCAACCACTTCATGACCTTTGTCCGTCAAGCGGAGCGTAACGCTTCGCCCATCCGCCTGGGATCGCTGTCGGACCAAATACCCACCTGCCTCAAGCGTCTTGATGGCTTGTGATGCGGTGCCACGGGTCGTCGCTTGAAATTCCGCGAATGCCGACGGGGTCCGGGAGAACGAATTGGCGCGGGCGAAGAAGCGGAGCGCCATCCATTGGGCAGGGCTAAGTTCGCCGTCGTAGCCGTCGGCTTGCACGAGCCGCCCCACCAGGAGCAGGAGTTCCGCCGTTTCGCGCGCTGACATGATCGCCTCTTGAAAATATAATAGTGTTTCGAAATTAACTTGACAACCGATCAGGTCTTGATAATTTCGTTTCGAAACTAATTGGAGGGCGCTGAGCATGACCCGCGCCGCCGCCTGGCCGCTCCTTACGGCCGAATCCGGCCTTTCTCTTTATCTCGAAGAAATCCGGCGGTTCCCGATGTTGGACCGGCAGGAAGAATACATGCTGGCCAAGCGCTGGCGCGAGGACGGTGATCGCGACGCCGCGCATAAGCTTGTCACCAGCCATTTGCGTCTCGTGGCTAAGATCGCCAAGGGCTATCGCGGCTACGGTCTGCCGATCGCCGACGTGATCTCGGAAGGCCACGTCGGCCTGATGCAAGCGGTCGAACGCTTCGAGCCCGAGAAGGGCTTCCGGTTCACCACCTATGCCGTGTGGTGGATCAAGGCGGCCATCCAGGAATACATCCTGCGCTCGTGGTCGCTGGTGAGGATGGGCAGCACGGCCAACCAGAGGAAATTGTTCTTCCGCCTGCGCGAGGCCAAGAGCAAGATTTTCGTGCTCGATGAGGGCGACATGCGCCCGGATCAAGTCAAGCTCATCGCCAAGCGTCTCGGCGTTACCGAGCACGCCGTGATCGACATGAACCGTCGGCTCGGCGGCGACGCCTCGCTCAACGACACCATCTGCGAGGACGGCGATTCCGCCCAGTGGCAGGACTGGCTAGTGGACGAATCCCCGGACCAAGAGACGACGCTCGCCGCGCGCGAGGAGTTCAATAACGGCCACAAGGCGCTGTCTGACGCGCTCGGTGTGCTCAACAAGCGCGACCGGCGCATCCTCGAGAGCCGGCGTCTGGCCGAAGACCCGCTCACGCTCGCGGAGCTAGCCGATGAGTTCGGAGTGTCGCGCGAGCGCGTGCGCCAGATCGAGGTGTGCGCCTTCGAAAAGGTGCAGAAGGCGGTTAAGAACCGCGTCGCCGCGATTGAAACGCCGATACACCAGCCGATGCATTAGCTTCCAGCCCTCTCCCGTGGTGGGAGTAGCTGCCGACGGACGTATTCACTTATGGGTACGTTTACGGGCAATTGAACCATGCGAAAAGGGAGCCGCTCACTGAGTGCTGATCGAGCCCTCGCTCGGCGATCCATGCACGCACTTTGCGTCATCGATCGGGCGCCTATCCGCTGCCGTTGAATTCGTCATGGAGTGTCCGACCCTGCCGACCGATATCCATCGCCAGCATATTGAATTTGGCTTCCCGCACAGCATTTGAACCAGATCCGGCGCCGTCATCTGTTGATTTTCTATGCGGCAATCACACTTGTTCTGCAGTCTGGACCGGCAGGGCCGAGGGGCGCCGACGCTTCCGGGAGCGGATTCGATGCCGCTGAACGTTGCCCAGAAGCTGATCACAGCTCACCTCGTCGATGGTTCGCTGCGCGCGGGCACGCCGATCACGCTCAAGATCGACCAGACGCTCACGCAGGACGCCACCGGCACCCTCGTCATGCTGACCCTGGAGGCGCTTCGCCTCGACCGCGTAAGGACGGAGGTCAGCGTCCAATATGTCGATCACAATCTCTTGCAGATCGACAATCTGAACGCCGACGATCATCTTTTCCTCGAAAGCGCATGCCGCCGATTCGGTATCTGGTACTCGCGGCCGGGCAACGGCATCAGCCATGTGGTGCACATGCAGCGCTTCGGGATGCCCGGCAAATCGCTCTTGGGCTCTGACAGCCACACGCCCGGCCGCCGGAGCGCTCGGCATGTTGGCGATCGGCGCGGGTGGTTTGGATGTCGCGCTGGCGATGTCCGGGGAGCCGTTCCCGACGACGATGCCGGCAATCCTCGGTGTGCGGCTAACGGGCGAGCTTCCCGATTGGGTGAGCGCCAAGGACGTCATTCTGGAAATGCTGCGGCGGCGCGGCGTGTCCGGCGGTGTCGGCAAGATCATCGAATATTTCGGTCCGGGCTTGCGATGCCTCGGCGCCATGGACCGGCACGTGATCGCCAACATGGGCGCCGAACTGGGCGCGACGACCACGGTTTTCCCGTCCGATGAGGAAACCCGCCGTTTTCTGCGAAGCGAAGGCCGCGCTGCCGATTGGCGCGCGATCACGGCAGATGCGGACTGCAGCTATGACGAAGAGGATGAAATCGACCTGTCCGACCTTGAGCCGCTGGTCGCTACGCCGTCGAGTCCCGGCAACGTTGTCAAAGTCGGAGAGATCACGGGTAAGGATGTCTATCAGACCTATATCGGATCCTCGGCCAACCCCGGCTGGCGCGACTTTGCGGTCGCCGCCGAAATCGTTCGCGGCAAGACTGTTCCATCCAACGTGTCGTTTGACGTCAATCCCACCTCGCGGCAGCTTCTGGAGACGCTGATCGCCGATGGGCGGCTCGGCGCGCTAGTGGCGCGCGGGCGCCCGCATTCATCAAACCGGGTGCAATGGCTGCATCGGCATGGGCCAAGCGCCCGCCGTCGGGCAAAACTCTCTGCGCACCACGCCGCGTAATTTCCCCGGCCGATCGGGCACGGAAGAGGATTCGGTCTTTCTCTGTTCGCCCGAAACAGCGGCCGCCTCGGCGCTGTTTGGCCGCATTACGGATCCGCGTTCGCTCGATATCCCATATCCGCGGCTGGCCGAGCCGGAGGCCGCGACTGTCAACACGGCTTTGCTGGCGCCGCCCCCGCCGGCGGCGGAGGCTCGGTTGGTCGAACTTGTCAAAGGTCCGAACATTCGCTCGTTGCCGGAGTTCGATCGCTTCCCGACAATCTTGCGTTACCCGTGCTTCTGAAAATGGGCGACGATGTATCGACCGACGAAATCCTACCGGCGGGCGCCAAGGTCCTGCCTTATCGTTCGAATATCCAAAAAATTGAAGATTTTGCATTCGAGCGCATCGATCCGGCCTATGTCGAACGCGCGCGCGCGATCCGCGCAACGACCGGACACGCGGTCGTCGCCGGCCGCAATTATGGCCAGGGCTCTTCGCGCGAACATGCGGCGGTCGCGCCGCGGGATTTGGGATTGCGGGTCGTGCTGGCAAAAGGGTTTGCCCGTATTCACCGGCAGAACCTCATCAATTATGGGATATTGCCGCTGGTGTTCGTTGATCCCGAGGACTACGACCGGCTGCGTAAGGGAGACGTCCTGCACGTGCGCGATCTGCGTCGCGCGCTGGAGACCGGCAAGGAGATCATGCTCGAATGCGGCCGGCCAATTGCCGCCAAGCATGGTCTCATGGAAAAGCAGGTGGATACGATCCTCGCGGGCGGACTGATTAATTGGCATCGCAAACAGCGCACGGCTTAGCCGTCATCAGGCATTTCCGAACCCGGCGTTATTCGCGAGCCCGACGTAGTCGTCATGCTCGAGAACCGCTCATTTGATAATGTCCCCGCCGCTTTGGTCTCTCAGACAGACCTTGCTTCGGTTTAATCAGCGGCTCCTTAGCTTAGTATGTCCCGGAGTATTTCTTCGATCGAATGCGGGGAGATTCCAAGTTCTCCCAGTCCGGGCATGTCCGCCGATGATGTGCTGTCGATCTGCATCAGTTCCACTTGATTACGCGTGATTGGCGGACTCGGAAGCGCTTCAGCCATCAAAGCCAATGCGTGCCAAGCGGCGAACGGGACTGGAATCAATATCGGCTTGATGCCGGCTGCACTCGCGACGGTTCTAAGAAAGTCCTCGTAAGAGTAGACGCGAGGACCACAGCACTCGAACATGATCGAGCGCATCTCCGCCCGTTGCACCGTCTTTGCGATCGCCTGCCCAACATCTTCCACGTAGACTGGCTGCAATGGCATCTGGCCGTTGCCGAACATCGGATAGATTGGGAGCCGGTTGAGGAGCTTGAGGATGATGGTGAGAAACCCATCATCCGGTCCAAACATGACCGCCGGGCGGACCAGAATGGCATCGGCAAAGGCCGCCCGAACCGCCAATTCGCCTTCACCGCGCTTTCGAATATAGAGCGATTGCGAGCGGAGATTGGCACCGATCCCCGAAACATGGACGAGCCGTTTGACTCCGGCTCGCTGTGCCTGAGCCGCGACTCGTTGGGCAGACTCGACGTGGACGGAATGAAACGTCTCCCGTCCCTGCTCGACGTAAAGGCTGACTGCATTCACCACGCCGTAGGCATCAGCAAGCGCATCGGCAACTGACCGCTCATCATGAATGTCGGCCTTGACCAATCGAAGTTGTGGATCATCAGGAGGGAGCAGCGCCTGACCGCGGTCCGGATGCCTTGATGCGACCCGAACACTAAAGTCGTGCAGACGAAGATGCCGAACGATACGGCAGCCGAGAAAGCCGGTTCCGCCGAAAACCGTGACAACACGATCGCTCGCGGCTGCCATGGCTCAAGTGTCCCGACCTTAGTGGCGATCGGCGGACCCATCCGGGCGACCGAAAATCCTATCGATCTTGCTCGCGATGATAAAATCGTTCTCGTGCAGTCCCTTGATCTTCTTGGTGCGCAGCGAGATGGTCGCGTAACCCCAGCCGAAGCTGATATCGGGGTGATGGCCTTCGGTTTCAGCCAAGTCACCCACGTTTCGAACAAAGCCAAGCGCTTCCTGAAAATTGCGGAAGCGAAAGGTCCGTTCGATGCGGTGACCATCATCGCGCAATTCCCAATTCGGAGTTTGTGATTGAAAATGCTCCGCTTCATCATGCGTGAGCGGCGGAATGCCGCCGCGACATGGGGTGCAGTTCTTTTCGGCGAGAGTGTCGGTCATGCCCTGGCCCTCGGATGACTGGTTCGAGTCGAAGGTGGCAGCGGTTGATGCCGCGTCATAGGAGACGGGCTCATCAATTTCATTACTAAGCGTGCGGGCGTTCCTGCAAGCCGGATTCCGTATTCCCCGGGCTAAGCTTCGGCGGCGCTAAGGCGACGCTCCAGGGCGACAGCAGGGCGCTCGCGGGCTCCGAGCCAGGGAAACCACGCCATCTGCGCAGCCTGAGCCCAAAACGCAAACGGGTTAGCTGTCTGAAGGAACCGGCCGAATGCCTCAAACGAGGGAACCGCTTGCAGAGCAATTGAAATCTGTTCGGCGTCAGCAGCCGGCGACCAGCGGTGAACGATCTCAACTCCAACCCAGGCAGACGCGCCGTCGCCCGTGTTGTGTCGTCATCGATTTGCTGGCTGCGCAAAGCATCTCACTCCATTTGGATCGCAAATCTGCAGGCTCAAATATGCCATTGGCCGCGGTCGTTCCCCCTTGAAAGCCGTGCGGCTGCCATCCATATACCATCCAGATAGATGGTAAACGGATGGCGACATTATGACCCAGATTATACATCAACTCCGCTCAAAGCCCGGTGACAGCGAGAAGATTACGATCAATCTGGGTTACGTTGACCTCGGGCAGATCGACCTCATGGTGCAGGAGGGTTTCTACTCGAACCGGACCGATTTCATTCGATCCGCAATCCGCAATCAGCTCGAACGCCACGCCGACGTGGTCAGGCAGTCCACGGTTCGCAAGAGTTTGGACCTCGGTCTGCGGCACTACAGCCGCGAAGATCTCGAAGCGGCGCGTCGAGTTGGCGAGATGCTGCAAATCCATGTGCTGGGCCTTGCCAGCATCGCCCTGGATGTCACGCCCGAGCTTGCTCGCGCCACCATCGCGTCAGTCGTCGTGCTGGGATCCTTTGATGCCAGTCCGGCGGTCAAGGATGCGCTGGCCGACAGGATTTGGTGACACGCAATGCGGCATTGGATCTCGACCGCCAATTCCAATGGAGACAAATCGGGCCCCTGGTGCGGACGCTCGATTGTTTCCGACCAAGAGGAAGGTTCGGAGATAAACGACATGCTGAATCCGAATATGATGCTCGAAGCCACGCGCCTCACGCGCGCGGGCCGGCTCACCGAAGCCACGGCGCTCCTTCAGCGCATGCTTCGAGGCGAGACCGCTCCGGACATGAGTTTCGGTGGCGTCGGTGACGTCGCTCTTGCGGGACGCACGCCGCCAATCATTGACGTCAAGGCCGAGACCATTGACGGGCCGGATCGTCCGCTCTTCGGCGCGGCCACATCTGCCCGGCCGAACAAGTTCGGTGTGCTGCGCGCTTTGTTCGACCGGGTCAGGCGTCGCTCCGGGCTAGGATTCCAGGGCTTGATGCCGCCCGGCCCGGTGTCGACGCCGGACATTGTGCCGGCGGGCGGAAAGTTCATTGAAGCGACCTACAGCAACCCGGCGGGAACCCGCACCTACAAGCTCTACATCCCCAGCCGCTACCAGGGGCAAGCACTGCCCTTGGTCGTCATGCTGCACGGCTGCACCCAGTCGCCTGACGATTTCGCCGCCGGCACGCGCATGAACCTGATCGCCGAAGAACAGACTTGCCTTGTGGTCTATCCAGCCCAGCCCAGCGAGGCAAACCCAGCGAAGTGCTGGAATTGGTTTCGCCCGGCTGACCAGCGGCGCGGTCAAGGCGAGCCTTCGCTAGTGGCGGGCATCACCCGCCAGGTCATGCGCGAATATTTGGTCGACCCGCAGCGCGTCTACATTGGTGGGCTGTCAGCCGGAGCGGCTGCGGCCGCCGTCATGGGCGCGACTTACCCCGATCTGTATGCGGCAATCGGCGTGCATTCTGGACTTGCCTGTGGGGCTGCCAAAGACCTTCCGTCTGCGTTCGTCGCCATGCGGCAAGGTGACTTGGCGGATGCTTTGGGGTCCGGCGACATTTCGCCGGTTCTCAGAAACGGGCAGGCGGTCCCAACCATCGTTTTTCACGGCGATCGCGACACCACGGTGCATCCTCGCAACGGTGATCATGTCATCGCGCGGTCGATGAGAATTGCGAACTCGCGAAAGACGGTGCATCGCGGTCGGGTCCCTGGGGGACATGCCTATACCCGCACTATCCATACCGACCCGAGCGGGCGCGCAATCTTTGAGCACTGGGAAATCCATGGAGCCGCACACGCTTGGTCGGGAGGCAGTTCGGCCGGCTCCTACACCGATCCGCGAGGACCGGACGCCACGCGGGAGATGCTGCGCTTCTTCCTCGAACACCGGATCTATGGCCGCGCCGACGAGGTGATCGAATGAGGATAAGATTTGCGCATGAGTTTGCTCATGAGTTCGCTTATGGCCCGAATGCGAAGTGGTGGAACGTCCACGGCAGCCTAGAGGGGCTTGGGCCGAACGGCCCCTGAACCGGAAGCGGGATCGGCCTCTACTGCCAGCTCTTCTACAGTTCAAAGCGTGAAGTAGCCGACGTTCGTCGCCATCATGTTGCTCGGGGCTTTCGCCGGCGGCGTCATTTTTTATTATTGTCTGCGAGTGGATTATGCCGTGAACGCGCTCCGCGCACGTGAGTGGCGGGGCTTGAGATCGCGGCGTAGCTCGGGTGCAACCTAATACCAATCTGCGGATTGCTCGCACGTAATAAGCGGCGTGCAGCAATCAGTCTTTTGTCGCCGGCCAAACAGACAGCTTTGATCCAGGCCTTCAACAACAATGGCCTTCAGAAACAGAAAGGCTGCTGGCGCGGATCGCCCGACAGCAAGCCCATCTCCGGTGGCACAGTCGCCGATCTTGGTCGGGATTTTGCAGATAGTAACGGGGCCGCTTGCCGCGCGGCCCCTCGCTCAGAACCTCGCTGTGCGCGTTGCTCTCGCGACGCCGGTGGATTTCGGGGAGATCCTCGAAGAAAAGCCGCGAGCGGTGAAGCAGCGTCAACAGCGATCCATCATGATCGGCGGGCATTGGGTACCCTGATGCGCCGATCAGGCCGCGCTTCGACATACGCGCGCATTCCCATGAGGCAAGGCGCCAGGCGGAGCGGGTCCTTGTTTGTCGGCGGTATAGCGAGCTGCCAGCAGCCGTCCTTCTCAACGTGCAGCCGGCCCCGCTGCATCAACGAGAGGTACATCGACATTTCGGGAGGCTTCTTGTTCGTATCCATTCCGAGATACGGCTCATCGGCCCGCGACAGCAGGCTCTCTATCAGTCGCATCCGAGCGGCGGCTGCCGCCTTGCTCAAACTGTGTCGATTTAATAGCTCGTTTTTCACCTTCGGTGCTTGCGGGAATAATTCGTCGCAAAGGCTCGAAAGTCTTTCCAACAGTTGTCGCCCGCTGCTGATCTTTTGGGACGTCCCGGCGGCCATCCATCGAAGCGCACGAGCGCCGTTGAGTGAACGCAGACCGATGAGGTCTTGAATTCGATTGGAAAGCCGCTCCCGAGCGTGCTGCCGCTGCTTGCTGACCTCTTCACGCGCGTATCGATCGGCCTCCAGTTCTGGCGTGTTCCGTACAACCCAGTCCCAACGCATCGCCTCGGCAATCAAGCCCGCCTGATTTGAAAGCGGCTCTATGGGAACTGCGAGCAGTACATCGCGTCTGGATTGAAACGCGGAGCCACGCGCAAGCTCTTCCGCCTTGTCGCATTCCCCTTTCGTCTCACACAGGGCCACGATGATCCGTCCGTCGGCGACCGTCGGCTTCTGAAGTACCGCCTCTATGTCATCGACCGCCGCGTACTGCACGTCGAAGAATTGCAGGTTTCCCGTCTCGATGTAGTGGCGCCGCGCCACGAGGGGGCGCATTTCCAAGAATTCTTCGATATTGCCGCTCACCGATCGTACGGTCCCGACGGCTCGGGTCGCGTTCTCGTATGCGGCCTCCAGGTCAACGCTGGTATGCGGATTCCGGTGATGGCGGACAGGCATTCCATTTGAAGGCGGACAGTGATTTCGGTCGAACGCGGACAGCATTCCGGTGAAGGCGGACAGCGGCTCCCGTCGACGGCCTCATGGGGTCATGCGTCCTGCTTGACGTCAAGTCCGGCACGCTTAGCGGCCATCTTGCGCATGCTCTCGCCCTTGAGTGTCAACCGGTGCGCGTTGTGCACGAGCCGATCGAGGATGGCGTCGGCGATGGTCGGATTGGCGATCGCCTCGTGCCAGTGATCGACCGGTAGCTGGCTGGTCACGATCGTCGAGCCGCGGTCGTGCCGATCCTCGACAATCTCAAGGATGTCGCGACCCTGCTCGGGGGTGAGCGTGGCGAGGCCCCAATCGTCCAGGATCAGCAGCTCGACGCGCGCCAAGCTCTTGAGGAGCCTGGCATGACGCCCATCGCCGCGTGCGAGTGCCAGGGCATCGAACAGCCTTGGCACGCGATGATAAAGGACGGAGCGGTCGTCGCGGCAGGCCTTGTGGCCAAGCGCACAGGCAAGCCAACTTTTGCCGGTGCCTGTTGGCCCGCAGATCAGCAAACTCTGGTGCCGTGCGATCCAATCGCCGGCGACGAGCTTGGCGAACAGCGCCTTGTCGAGACCGCGCTGGGCCTTCATGTCGACGTCCTCGACGACGGCCGACTGACGTAGGCTTGCGAACTTCAATCGGCTGACGAGTTTCTTGTTCTCGCGCTCGATGGCCTCGCGGTCGACCATGAGTGCGAGCCGCTCCTCGAAGCTGAGTGCGGCCATGTCGGGCTGCTTGCGTTGCTCCTCCAGCGCCTTGGCCATGCCGGTGAGCCCGAGTGCGACCAGGCGATCATGTGTGGGATGCGTGAGCATCGTCTCTCCTTTCGTTTCTTCTCACCCGCAGGGTTCTTTTCACCTGCATCCAGTGCGTCAGTGGTAGTAGCCACGACCACGGATGTTGGCGTGCCGGATCGCCGCATTCAACTCGGCCAGCGAGAAGAACCGGCGATGGCGCAGCTTCGCCAGCACGAAGCGCTGGACGATTTGGACCGCGACCTCGACCTTCGCCTTATCGCGCGGCTTCATCACGCGGGCGGGGAGCACAACGCAGCCGTAGTGGTCGGCGAGGTCCTGGTACGTCCGGTTGATGCCGGGCTCGTAGCGTGACGGTTTGGTGATCCCGGCCTTCAGATTGTCGGGAACGAACGCCTTCGGTACACCGCCGATCGTGGCCAGCGCGTTCACATGTGCGCCGATCCAGTCCGGCAGCGTCTCGGTCCAGCGCGCCTCGGCGTAGGTGTAGTTCGACGCGCCGAGCGCCGCGACGAAGATGTGCGCGCGATGCTCCTCGCCAGTCGTCGGATTAAAAACCAGCATGGTGTCGCCGGCCCAGTCGACGAACAGCTTCTCGCCGGCAACATGCGTCTGGCGCATCGTCGCCGAGATGCGCTTGCGCCAGTCGCCGTTCCGCGCCGCCCTCAACAACGAATGGCTCGATAGCGCAACGCTGGTGCCGGTCCCGCCGTCGAAATCCAAAAACGACGCCCTCTATGATGACCGGCTGGTGCGGATGCTGCGCGGCATTCGCGCTGAGCCCGCGCTCGACGTGCGCGAACTCGTCGTCCAGCGCGCCAGCACCGCGGCCGTGCACGATCAAGAGAACCGTCCCACGCCTGACCAAATCCAAGCCAACTACACGATCGACCAGACGCTCCGGGACCCCGATCCACAAGTGATCGGGCTGTTCGATGACGTGCTCACGACGGGCGCGCATTTCCGCGCCGCTTCGGCCGCACTGCAGCACTCGTTTCCAGGCGTGCGTGTTATCGGGCTCGGGCGTTCATCCGGAGGCCTATCCGGTGGTGCGGCGGATCATCCAGGCGGCCAAGAGCGACATCAAGAACCTGATCGGAAATGCCGCAACCCTGCGCCAACTCGCGCCACAGACGTTCGTCGACGAGACATTCGGGCTCCCGACCGTGACCGATATCCTCCGCGAGCTGGAGAAGCCCGGTCGCGATCCACGTCCGGCCTTCAAGGCGGCGGTGTTCAAGGAAGGGGTGGAGACCTTGAACGATCTCGCACCCGGCATGATCCTGGAAGGCGTGGTGACCAACGTCGCAGCCTTCGGCGCCTTCGTCGACATCGGGGTTCATCAGGATGGCTTGGTGCATATCTCAGCAATGGCAAAGACGTTCGTGAAGGATCCGCGCGAGATCGTGAAGCCAGGTGACATCGTGCGGGTCAAAGTCTTGGACGTCGATAAGCCGCGCAAGCGGATCGCTTTGACGTTGCGTCACGACGAGGAGGTCGGCCGCAATCCCGGCGGTGCCAGCAATGCGGCCGCTCGCGCCAATGACGGCCCGCGCACGCCGCCGCCGAGCCGAAGAGAGCCCACGTCGGGTGGCGCGCTCGCCGATGCCTTGCGCCGGGCCGGTGTCGCTGCCGACAAAAATGGGACGATCCGCACCAAGCCGCGGTAGCCGCCTTGCAGCACGCCGTTGCCCCACCAGGAGCGGGACATCGACTTCAAACTTGGAGCTTGCGGCTGGTACACAAATCCGCCGGCAAAGGCCTGTTGAGCACCGCGCAATTGTCCCCGCCTGGCGCGAGCAATCAGGCGCCGCCATCGACACGACCAGTACTTGCCTCCTTATGCAGACGGAGCGTAGGGGTGGACTTATGAATGACCGAAAAGCGCATCAGATTTGGATTGAGCAGTGCGAGGCGGCTCAAACGATCAAGGCACGCTATGGGCTCACGGCCGCCTTCGAGTATCTTGTCGGTGAAAAGTTGATGAATTTTGCCAATGCTGCCTCCAGACATCCCGACTTCGCGCGCGAGTTGCCGCGGTTCGTTTCCGAGGTGCGACGCATGTTTACGCCAGATGAGATTGGAGCACACCTGGAGCAAATCGAGCGCGCGCAGAGCGAGCAAGACGTTGACGTCTTGGACGAGGATGATCCTCTTCGTGAGAGTCCCGCTGCAGTCGCGGAACGAATCCGGCAGTTCACGCTGATCAAGGAATTACTGACCGCGACCACGCTTGGGACTTCATAACCGACCAGTGGAAGCGCTTCTCGATGAGGCGGGCGGCTTGTAACCACGAGCGCGTACATCCTTGGGATCGTAAGGACGCACCCTCACAATGGCGCTGGAACTCGTTCTCACCCCCCATGGTTTGCTGACCCTCCGGGAAACCGGGGAAGCATTGGCTTTGGAGCCCGAGCAGGGCTTGCGGTTAGAGAAGGCGTTTGCACGAGGCTCCGGGCACGGATTGTTGTGGCTCGGCGCCAGCGAAGTCGGGACCGCTCTGCCGCCAGTGCTGTCGTATTGGCGAGAGCTTGGGGTGCGCTACGTGACGGCCCTGTGCGCCCTTCCGGGCATCGGAGAGGACGAGGCCAAGCCGCCTGTGCCGATCCCCGGCGGCGGCGAGTTCGACACAATTGCGGCGGCCGTCCCACCGATGATCGGTGCGGAATACCTGACGGTAGATGTCCTTGCCAATCTATGGCGAGACATCGATGCGGCCTTTGATGCCGAGCTGGCTGAGGCCAGGCTCTCAGTGCAGGAATTCCTCAAGAGCCGTCATGCCGCCTGGAACCTGGTTGGGCGTGTGCATTTCAACCTCGCAGAGAATCGGAAGGACGAGGACGCCCCGTTTGCGTTTCTTGCGACTTACACGACCCGACTTTCGGCAGCGGCCAAGGCCCAGCATCTGCCGCTCGGCAAGGCCTTGCAGGAGTACTCCGGTGCGCGAAACCGAGAGCGTCTGCTGTCGCTGCTGATGCCCGTCCAGCGCGCTGCTGAGCATTGTCCATGGTTGAAGGCCATGGTCGATACCGGCGAGATTTTTCACCCGCTACGCTGGAGCCCTCAACAGGCGGTGCAATTCCTCAAGGACGTTCCCGCTCTCGAAAGCGCCGGCGTCGTCGTGCGCATGCCGGCGAGCTGGCGCATGAACCGCCCCGCACGCCCGCAGGTGAAGGCGACGGTTGGGGGCAACACACCGTCGCAGTTGGGAATGGATGCGCTGCTCGACTTCCACATGGAAGTAACGCTCGACGGTGAAAAGCTCTCGGCTGCTGAAATCAAGCGGCTACTGGCGCATTCCGACGGCTTGGCCTTGATACGTGGCAAGTGGGTCGAGGTCGATCACGAGCGATTGAGCCGGACACTGGAGCAATTCGAGGCGATCGAGCGTCGGGCGGCCACCGATGGCCTGTCGTTCGGTGAGGCGATGCGCATGCTGGCCGGGGCCGGCATTGCCGGGGATGGAACTGCCGGGCAAGCCGACGTGGCCTGGAGCCAGACCGTGGCCGGTCCATGGCTAGCGGAGACGCTGGCGGCGCTGCGCCACCCTGATGGGCTTTCGCGTGTCGACCCCGGTCGATCCCTTGCGGGCAGGCTGCGACCCTATCAACAGGTCGGGGTGCAGTGGCTTTATTTGCTTACACAACTGCGGCTCGGGGCTTGTCTTGCCGACGACATGGGGCTCGGCAAGACCATCCAGATCTTGTCGCTACTGCTGGTATTGAAGAACGAGGCCGGGGTCACGCGTAAGCCTTGCCTTCTCGTCGCCCCGGCCTCGCTGCTCGCCAACTGGGCCGCGGAGATTGCCCGATTTGCCCCAAGCCTCAAAGCGATCGTGGTTCATCCATCGGCGACGCCGACCGAGACACGCACGACGGACGGCGCCGACAATCTGACGGATGTCGACTTGGTCATCACGAGCTATGGCTTTCTCGCACGCGCACCCTGGCTGGGGACCACACCGTGGCGACTGGTGGTGCTTGACGAAGCGCAGGCCATCAAGAACCCGGCCGCCAAGCAGACCAAAACGGTCAAGCAACTGCGGGCCGATACGCGCATCGCTCTCACCGGTACACCCATCGAAAACCGGCTAAGCGACCTGTGGTCGATCTTCGACTTCATCAATCCCGGGCTCTTGGGATCGGCGAAGGAATTTTCGTCCTTCGTCAAACGCCTCGCCGACCGGCCGCACAACCCTTATGGCCCGCTCCACGACTTGGTGCGCCCCTACATCCTGCGGCGCCTGAAAATCGACAAGAACATCATTGCCGACTTGCCCGACAAGACCGAGGTGAAAACCTTCTGTCCCCTGAGCCGCAAGCAAGCAGCGCTTTATCAGCAGGCGGTGAACGATCTCTCCGACCAACTCGATGACGTGGATGGAATTCAGCGCAAGGGCATCGTCTTGGCCTTTCTCATGCAACTCAAGCAGATCTGCAACCATCCCTCGCAGTGGCTCGGCGACGGCTCATGGGCGGAGGAGGACAGCGGCAAGCTCGCACGTCTGCGCGACATCACGGAGGTGATCGCCGCCCGGCAGGAGAAGGCGCTCGTCTTCACCCAGTTCAGGGAGACGACGGCGCCATTGCTGGCGTTCCTGGGCTCCGTGTTCGGGCGGGCCGGCCTCGTCCTGCATGGCGAGACAGAAGTCAAGAAGCGCAAGGATTTGGTGCGTCGGTTCCAGGAAGATGAGAACGTCCCGTTCTTCGTGCTCTCCCTCAAAGCCGGGGGCGCCGGGCTCAATCTCACCGCGGCCTCCCATGTCATCCATTTTGACAGGTGGTGGAATCCAGCTGTGGAAAACCAGGCCACCGACCGTGCCTTCCGAATCGGGCAGACTAAGAATGTACTCGTGCACAAGTTCATTTGCCGCGGCACCGTCGAGGACAAGATCGACCAGATGATCGAGTCAAAGCAGCAATTGGCCGGAGATTTCCTCAGCGGCGCGGCTGACATGATGTTGACCGAAATGAAAGATGAGGAATTGCTGAAGCTCGTAGCTCTCGACCTCGGTGCGGCGATGAAGGAGGTCTGATGGATGAGCTACTTTGCATGGCGACCGTATGTGCCGGTGGCTGAGAAGCGGCGGCGGGCTGAGCGAAAGTTGGCCAAGCTGAGGAAGAAGGGACAATCCGTTGCCCCCATCACGATCGAGGGCCGGACAATTGCCAAGAGCTTCTGGGGTCAGTCGTGGTGCACGAACCTGGAGCATTACAGCGATTATGAGAACCGGCTACCGCGTGGCCGTACCTACGTTCGTAACGGCTCCGTCCTCGACCTGCAAATCGCGAAGGGCGAGGTCGCCGCGATGGTTGCCGGTTCTGAGCTCTACAAGATCAAGATCGCCATTGCGCCAGTCACGCGAGCACGCTGGAAATCCATCTGCCGGGATTGCGCCGGAACAGTCGACTCGCTGGTCGAGCTCCTGCAGGGCCGCTTGGCCAAGGGGGTAATGGACCGGGTCTGTCGGAAAGGCGATGGCTTGTTTCCGTCGCCGCAGGAAATCAAGCTATCCTGCAGCTGCCCGGACTGGGCGGACATGTGCAAACACGTCGCGGCGGCGCTCTATGGTGTTGGCGCCAGGCTCGACGAAAAGCCCCAGCTTCTCTTCGTGCTGCGAGGTGTGGATGAAAATGAACTGCTCGCCATTGCCGGACAGGATGTTGCTCTGAGCAAAGCCGCGCCCGCTGCAGCGAAGATGCTTGACGACAGCGATGTTGCGGCGCTGTTCGGGCTGGAGATGGCCGAGACTGCAAATTCTGCTACTCCGATCTCCGCTACTCCCAAGCGACCCCAACGGTCCAAGCCCTTGAAAGCAAGCAAGGCACCTCCCGAAGCGAAGACCCCGGCGGCAAAGATAAGCAAGTTACCGGGCGCGACGCGGACCAAATCCGTACCCAAATGGGCAGCCCTAGCCCGTGCCCGGAAAAGGCGCGCGCAGCATCGACTTCAACGTTCGGCATGACGGTGCCGTGACAGGTTACTATCCTGTCATCTACCGTCGGCCGCGCATGTTCCCGGTTTCCAGGTACGGGGGGCCGTGCGAATGCCGTGCGATTCGCACGGGATATCTCATAAACTGGCGCGCCACGGTCGATGAAGATGGGCACTATTCCTTCGCCGCGCCCCTATGATACCCCAGCCCGCCGCGCGCTCTAATCGGTAAATCTGCGACGGCCTGCGCTTCCGCTCCATGCCGCACGGGCGGTTGTCTTCCCGATTTTGGGGGGCCGGTTACCCTTCCATAGCGGCCCTCTAAACCCGGCCCTTGCATCACCTTTCAGCCGTCGCATTTGCGACGAACTGCGGGACGCGAACCCTGCTGAGGTGCGCAGCGCGTGCGCCGGTTGATCGAAGGCTCTAGGTCGGTGCTGGGGGCGTTGTCGTCTAGCCATTGCTTAAGTTCGCGCCAAGTGGGCTCGTCGATCTCGACGTGGGGGTCCACTCTACGACCACCGGTCATTCGCAATTTGAAATGTGCTGGCAAGACTGCGACTGTGGGGCCAAAACGCCACGACGGCTTTAGCACCAGCGCATTCACGCCGCCAACATCTTTCGCCAGCGCATCAGGCGTGTGCGTATCATTTGGAACCTGCTCGAACCGACCGTCGTCGGTTGGCCGGTAGATGTTGTCTGGTAGTTCTCGCACTCGGCCCTGTTTCTTGCCCTGAAAGCGCGGATCGTTCCAATAGTCCTTCATTAGGATCACTTCCGACACGACACCAGCCCAACGGACGGAGTGCGGTTCGGCATGGTTGAGCCTTGCACCATTAAAGGCAAGCACTAGATCGCCAGGCCTCGCGGCTCGTCGAATGCGCGGTTTGCACACCGTCAATGTGGTCGCGGGGGGTTCGAAATTCGGTGCCCCACCTTCGTCATACGTAATCACGTAGGTCCAGACACGCATCGGTCTTCTCCAAACAGCGATAGTAACCATTGTTGGGCATCGGCGCGATCTCCAGCGTCGGCCACGAATTCCTGCCCCCGCGCGGCCGCGATCACATGACCACTACCCAGCCATCGGTTTCGAGGGTGATAGCTCATGCCGACTCCGCTGCAGGTCGGATCGAGCCAAGGTGGCACACTCCACAGAGACGGCGATGTCGCCCCTTCGGCCGTCAACATGATTGGCCGATCCAAAACGCCATAGCCAGGGATCGCAGCACCGATACTGAGGAATTCCCGTGCGACAAAAATTGCATTGTTGGCTGTCCAGCCGGCACGTGCATGAGGATGTTGCGCGAGCCACGGATGCTGCGTCAGCACATGGGATCCATCAGATCCGAGATCGAGAACATCTTCAACCTGCAGCCATCCAAATATGAGATGCCGTCGTGGACCCACGTAATACCAGCCCGTTGATCGATGTTCACATGCTCGGAATAGGCCCCAGAACAAAAACACGTCGTCAGGGCCAACTCCCATGTTGCGCAAATGCGCGAGCGAGGCTGATACCTGACCTAGTGCTCCACGCCAACCTGCCGGCCTGATACTCTCTAGCGCTCGCACGTCAATATCTGGATCAAGGTGGCACGGTTGGTCATAGGCAAGACGCCCTCGCGATAGGTCCTGCGCGATAGTCGATGTGGGTTCGGCAAGGTCGCCGTAGCAAGTCGCAGTTGGCATCGAGGTTGGGATCGGCACACTGACCGGCCGGCCGTCCACAAGCGCACTCGCGCACCGTCCCGCGGCACTGTCCACGCCCTTCCGACTGAAAATTATTTTCATTACCGATGAGCCGCCCAAGGCCAGACCGCTGTTGGGCATTCGCGTCAATATCGCGGTATCTTCTCTCGTCCGCAATCGGCAAGATTGGGCATTACGTGTCGGGCCGAGAGCCGCGTGCTTGTCGCAGTCCTGCACTCGATCTGCAGACAATGGGCTCAGCCGGCGCAGCTCCGGCGTCCTGGCCTCGATCGACTTTGGCGACACGTGAAGCACGCGGATCGCCAAAGACTCGGGCATATCCACTGCAGCAAACATGCGTGGAACCCGCGTCTGTGATCCTTGATCTCGTTTGGTCTGATCGCATTTTGGCGAAGATTCGGGCGTGATCGGCAGGAACGAGACAGCGACCGATGGACCGCAAGATAAAAGCCGCGATGTGCGGCTCGGTCGGACGTGAAAAAAGATCAAATAGGTCAAATGCCAGGCGCGATGTGTGTTCTCGCACACGAGCCTGCGATTTTTTGTAACGGCTTGAACGAACGTGACTGTTCGCACCTCGCGCGCGTCAGATGGTTCAATCAGACATGATCACTTGGGGCGAGTGCTGCCGGACCGCCGGAAGCCGGTCAAGGCTCGCGCTGCGCGCGCCCGGCACCGCCGGCTTGCGGCCTTGACCGGTATCCTGCGGCCCGGCTTTTGGCCGCCAAGCGATCATGGGTTTCTGTGAGCGATGGCGCTCCCGTCGCACCGCAAGTGAAGATCGCAGCCGCAGCGTAGCGCCGCGTGGACTTCGGCCGTTCTGTAGATTGATCGTGCCTGCCACACTGGCGCCATGGCTCGTTCTCACAAAATGCGGCAGTGCGCGCCGATCGATGACCTCTACGACTACGCCTCTGCGCCCATTCGCCGCCAAGCCGGCCGACGCGCCCCGGCCGATGAGGGCGATTGGATCGTGACCGACGATTGGCCCGAGGACGTGCCGGTCAGCGAGGCCGAGGTGGACGTGTTCGCGGCCTGGTTCGGCGACCTGTTCGACGAGTTGTTCTCGACTTGCCACTGAGCCCAGGAGATCGCGATGACCGTGCCGGTTCGTGCAGCCCTCTACTTGCGAGTCTCGACTGGCCGACAGGCCGACAGCGACCTCTCCATCCCGGATCAGCGCCGCCAAGCCAAGGCCTATTGCGCGTCACGGGGCTGGGAGATCGTCGCTGACTACGTCGAGCCCGGCGTGTCGGCGACCGATGACCGGCGACCCGAATTCCAACGCATGATCGACGCCGCGACGACCAAGCCGCCGGCGTTCGATATGATCCTGGTGCACAGCTTCAGCCGTTTCTTTCGCGACCAGTTCCAGCTTGAGTTCTACGTCCGCCGGCTTGCCAAGAACGGCGTGCGCCTGGTCTCGATCACCCAGGAGCTCGGCGACGATCCGATGAGCAACATGATCCGTCAGATTATGGCGCTGTTCGACGAGTACCAGTCCAAGGAGAACGCCAAGCACACGTTGCGGGCCATGAAGGAGAATGCCCGCCAGGGTTTTTGGAACGGCGCGCTGCCGCCGATCGGCTACCGCATTGTCGAGGCGGCCGAACAGCACGGGCATCGCATCAAAAAGGCGCTGGAGATCGATCCCATCCAGGCCGAGACCGTGCGATTGATCTTCCGCCTGGCGCGCGAAGGAAATGGCTCATCGGGGCCGATGGGCGTCAAATCGATTGCCAAACACCTCAACGCGGCTGGCATCCGCACCCGCGACGGCGGGCGCTGGGGAGTCGGCGCCGTCCATAGGGTGCTGACGCGCACGACGTACATTGGGCGCCATCGCTTCAATACCCAGTTCTGGAAGACGCGGCAGCGCAAGCCAGAAGTAGAGGTCGTAGAAATGGCTGTGCCGGCGATCATCGAGGTGGTCGAGTTCGAGGCCGTACAAGCGCTTCTCAAGTCACGCAGTCCGGCGCTGACCGCGCCGCGCGTCGTCAGCGGCCCAACACTGCTCACCGGCATCTGCTTTTGCGCCGCCTGCGGCATGGCGATGACGCTGCGGACCGGGAAGGGAGGGAGCTACCGGTACTACACGTGCTCGACCAAGGCCCGCCAGGGCGAGACCGGCTGCAAGGGTCGCACGGTCCCGATGGAGAAGCTCGATCGTCTCGTCGCCGACCACCTCGAGCGTCGGCTGCTGCAGCCCAACCGTCTCGAGGAGATTCTTTCGAGCGTTCTGGACCGTTGCGAGGAACGCGCACAACGCCGACATTCGCATATTGCCGAATTGCGCAAGCGCGCCGCCGAAGCGGACGCCAAGCTCAAGCGGCTCTACGATGCGATCGAGAACGGCATCGCCGACCTCACCGACCCGATGCTCAAGGACCGCGTGACCGAACTCAAGGCTATCCGCGATCAGGCCCGTGCTGACGCGGAGCGTGCCGAGGATGCGGTTGAGCGGGTCGGGCCGAGCCTCACACCGCAAGCGCTCAAGACGTTTGCCAGCCAGGCCCGCAGGCGCATGCGGACCGAGACGGGCGGCTACCGTCGCGACCACCTCCGGGCGCTGGCTCAACGTGTCGAAGTGGACGCGAAAGAAGTTCGCATCATGGGGTCGAAAAGCGTGCTGTTGCGCACGCTCGTCGCCGCTTCGAGCGGAAAAACGGCAGCTTTTGGAGTGCCCAGTTTTGTACCGAACTGGCGCGCCCGGAAGGATTCGAACCTCCGACCCCCAGATTCGTAGTTTGGTGCCCGGCGCTCGAGCGGACCCGCATCGGCAACGTTAATGCGGACACAGTGCGGACACGGCCTTTCTTCTATCGGAGCGTAGCGTCCGTAAGTCCTTGATTTATTTGGTGGGCGCACAAGGACTCGAACCTTGGACCCGCTGATTAAGAGTCAGCTGCTCTACCGGGCCGCTGTGCCACTTTTCGACTGCGATCAAGCGTCGCTCCCCACCACGACCGGCAGAAAGCCCTGGCATTCACCCGCGAACCGAGCAGTACTGGCGATGACCTTCTGGTGCCAAGCGCACTGACAGATCCTGCCCCGCCGGCGCCATCGCTGAGGTGGGGCTTCGGTGGTGCGGCGTAGCCGCAAACCCGCCCGCCGCTGCACGCCCTTCCTCGATCGGTACATGGAAATAGCAACCCGCAACGCGCGGCCAACATTGAGCGGCTTGCCGGAAGCGGACGGCACGTGCGTAAAGATGGCTTCCCCGTCCATGAACCGGACGGCAATGCGCGGCGATCGGCACAGAAGCTTTACCCGATCGACGTTGTAATCCGGCAGGTCGCCCGATCGCGGCTTTACAGTCCGTTTGACCCGCTCGGCTTGCATCGCCGCGCGAAACAATTCTGCGACCGCCCGCCAGTCGGGAAACGGGCTATTAAGTGCCGCCTCATAGGCAGCCTGCGCTTGCGCGCACAAAGGCTGATTGAGCATGGAGGTTCCTCCTAACCTGCCAATAGCTTGTCGGGCCGTACTGCGATTTCCGCGGGCACGGCCGGAGCCAAGCGGCGTAAGTCATCATTTGATGCGCAGTGCCGCATTCGCACCGCTCACCGGACGGCCGAAGCTTGCGCGATCACCGGCGGCCTGGCCGGCTCGATAGGCAGCCCCGTCAATCGTAGTGCGGCTTGCTCGGGCTTTGCCGAGTTTGATGCCCAGTTCGTTTAGCTTGTCGGCAACGGCTTGTGATTTGAGAACGACAAGCGCCCGGCCATTGGACGTTTGCGAAGCGACAGATTGTGCGCAAAGGGCGTCAAGGCGTTGGCTGATCCGTGCGCAACAGCCGACTGCAAACGACTTGACGATAAGGCGCCGCTCATGACCGGAGGCAAGGCTGCCGATAAGATGCGAGACAAGCTCGCGCTGCACAAAGGCAGTCAGGTTATCGAGAAGCCACGTCGCAAAGCGGGCATCACTGGGCAAGCCGCAAAAGGTTAGACCGTCGCCGGACCGCCAGACCTTGCAGTCGCAAAAGCGAGCGACCGCTGAGGCAAGGTGCGCCTTGATCTTATGCGGGTCTTTGCTGCCGGGTGGCTCGCGACGCAAAACAGCGGTTTCCGCCTTGGTAAGCTGCAAGTCGGCTTCCGTCACCTCGTAGGCGTCCATCATAGCGCGCGCCTTGTCGAGCGCGGCCAGCGCTTCGGCTTCGGTGCAACCGTTATCAACGGTTTTCGCCATGAGCGCGCGGATTTTATCGAGCAGGGAATCGCGATTGATCGTCATTGGATTGCCCCTACCTTAACTATGCGACTCGTTCCAGCGATCTTCGGCGAGTTCGCCGGGATCGACATAACCGGGATCACGATCGATGGCTGGCCCCGGATCAATGGAAGGATAGCGACCATCGTCGCTTGCCCATGCGGAGCGTCGCGGCTTGCGATAATCTGATTTACGGGTTTGCCGCTCGCTTGTTGGCTCCGTCTGCGAAATGTGGAAAACCGTCGTTGTGTGCGGGCGGCGGTAGCTTATGGCCGTCTCTTCGCCGGTTGACGGATCACGTTCATTCGTCGAACAGTCAATGAACGTGACAACTCTAACGCCGTGCTCGCCTTTCTTGACGGAACGGCCAAGCGCCTTCCAGGCATGAAAGGTAAAAACGTTTTCGCGCGGCTTAATATCCGACTCCGCAATCCCCTTGGCCATGAAGCCCGCGAAGATTGCCGCATAGTTCAGTACGCTTTGGCCGGCGCGAGCGTTTGCCAACGCTTCGGCCTGCATCTCAGCCTTTGTCATGACGATTGCTCCGAACGCTGCGTGATGCGCTGGCGAGCCGTGTTTTGCGAACGGCCGCATACTTGCCGCGTCGGGCCGGTTTCTAAGTCTGCTGCGTGATGCAAACGGCAGCCCCGGGTACGCTGGACAGGCCGGGTGGTCGCGCGCGAAACACAAGGGTGGTCAGCGCAGATAGTTGTAATTTTTTAGGTCGTTAATAATTCAGTAGGCTTCTGGCAATCCTCAGTTTACGCGCCACGCGCTTTGTAGCGCGATCGCCACCGCAAGGTGGCCTCTGTAAATCGGCCGAACGCTATCTGCACCAAGGCGGTAGCGCGAACCGCTCGCCATGGGCTTCCTAAGCCCGATGGTACATGTCGCTATCAGCCTATTCCGGACATTCTACAAAGCGGGCACCGCGCAGATCGGGAGCGAATGACCCGAAGCGGAAGTCCACGTTCACGGCGAACGTCGGAGGTAAATTCTCAATCTTGCAATACGACCGATAATCGCGGCCGCGCACTACTTGCACCGAAGCGCTCAGTAAGAACCGGCGGTATCTAGTGGCGCCCCGGCCGATGTGCGATTGGCCGGTTTTCGGTTTGTCGGCGCGGGGAACGTACTTGCTGCAGACGCAGCCCGGCACCAGGCACCGGCCTCGCAGTCGTCTCGGATGCTGCCGCCGGCAATTGCACCGGGGCGCAGAACACGGCGGAATGCTCCAATGGTGATCAGACCCGCGATGCAGGCTCGATGAACAGACGGGCATCCGCGCGGACAAGACCGACGCCGCGATAGTGTGGTGTGGCCCCAAATTTTGCGCTACGGTTTGCCCCGGCGTTTTTGGGCCGAGGGCATGGCTGGAAAAATATTCATAAATTATCGCCGCGGCGACGATCCGGGATTCGCGCAGGCTTTGTTCGCCCGCCTCGAGCAGGCCTTTCGTCCCGACCAGCTTTTCATGGATATCGACAGCATCAAGCCGGGTCTCGATTTCGTTCGAGAACTGGAAAAGCAGGTCGCCCAATCCGACGTAATGCTGTCAGTGATCGGTAAGGGCTGGATCGATGCACGCGACGCCGCTGGCGGGCGGAGGCTCGACAATCCTCACGATTATGTGCTGACCGAAATCAAACTCGCGCTGAATCAGGGCAAGCGCGTGATCCCGGTATTGGTCGGCGAGGCACAGCTGCCCAGCGAAGCCGAGCTGCCGGAAGGGATCAAAGCACTCGCGACGCGAAACGCGGTGCGCCTGTCGCACGCTCAGTTCAAGCATGAGGCGGAGAATCTCTTCGGGGTACTTAAGGAAGCGATCGAGGAAGCCGAAAGCCTGCGCCAAGCGCATGCCGCCGAGGAGAAAGCGGAAGCGGAGAAGAAGGAAAAGGAGAAGCTCGGGCAAGCCGCTGCCGGCCTGGACGCCGGCGACATGATCGCGCTCCAACACTGGGAGTTCATCAAGGAAAGCAATAAACCCGCCGACTTCGAAAAGTTCATCAAGGATTTTTCGAACAGCAGGTTGGCGCCGCTGGCGCAAAGGCAGCTGGACAAGATGGCGGCCGAGGCTTGGCAGAAGCGCTCGGATGAAATTCCGGCGCTCGAGGAGTTCGTACGCCAATTTCCCTACGATGCCCACGTGGAGGAGGCCAAGCAGCGAATTGAGGTTCTCAGTGCGCAGTCGATGGAGGCGGCCTCGTGGGAGCGGATCAGGAACGGCACCGACATCGAGGCGGTCGAGGAGCATATTTCGCGCTATCCCGGAGGGGCTAATGCGCGGGCTGCTCGACAAAAGCTGGAGGCCCTCAAGCGAGAGCGCGACGCCCGGAATCACTGGCTCGCGATTGCCGGGGCGACGGCAACCCGCCCATTCGAGGAGTTCGTCGAACTCTATCCAGACACTGTCTACGCGGCGCAGGCCCGCGTTCGGCTCGATCAGATTCTTCGCGCGCAAGAGGAGACGGATTGGAACGCGATCCGCAACGAACGGCATCCGGCGCCTTTTCTGCGTTTCTTGAAGGCCCATCCCAAAGGCCAGCATGCGGCGGATGCCTACCGAGCCGCCGGTTCGTTGCCGCAACTGGTGGAGCAGGAAGCCTGGGCCGAAGTGCGCGACAGCGATCTGCCAATCGTGCTGCAGGCCTATATTGCTGCCGTGCCGGACGGTCGCAACATGAAGGCGGCGCGCAGGCGATTGCAGGCGCTCACAGCAGGCCGCGCGCCCCCGCCGGATCAGCGAACGACCACCTCCACCGCGTCAGCGAGCGCAACGACCGCCGATCAATCGGCGCCGAAGTCCAAGCGCGGGAAACGCGTGTTGTTTTGGACATTCACGGTCCTCATGAGTTTTGTTGCAGCGTGCTTTACTGGTCTTGTTATAAATTCTCGGTACAGCCAAGGCGATTTTCGCGTTGGAATAGCCGGGAGCGCGATATTCCTCGGGCTGACAGTGATCGTGCTGCGGCTTTTCGGTCCGCGCCTTTATCCTTCACCGACGCAGAAACCTGCTTCGAGAGCAATATTGTTCCATGCGATAGGCGCCGTCGGGATTTTGCTTTGGATGGCAGTCATCCACGGTGCGTACCAATCGATGTACTCAAGTTACACAGTGCTGTATCCGCTCAGTGTGGTGCTCGCTCTCGCGGTTTTGCTCCTGGCCGGTATCAGTATGCGATCCGGAACGTGGCGATGGATAAGGTACCTCTACTACGGCGGTTCGCTAGTCACGGGGCTTGCGTATATCGCGAATTACCCGGCTTACACTTACGGCATTAATTTGCCCTTCGCTGGCGGCGTGCTTCTGGCCCTGTTGAGTGTCCTCGCTCTGCTTCTCGACGTCTTAGCCTTTATGACAGCGCCCCCCTCGCTTGGGCGATCGGCGTCTTAGGCCCCATGCGTTCCTGCCTGCCGAAACGGCCCGACAGCCAGAGGCCGCCAGGCCCATGGCGATGATCGACCAGCATCCTGAACAAGCAGACCCCAAATGTGGGCGCCCTTCGTCGTGGTTGGCGAGCCGACCAAGCCGTTAGTTAGGGCGATATATCTGTAAATTGCTGCGGTTGCTCAGGTCGCCTATTGGCCCCTCGCGCCGACTCAGGCTCAGACCTTGAACGTCGGCTTTCGGGGCATTCCCGACTTTCGATGACGCGAATGGCAGCGCGTGTGATGACACGCTAAGACGGCCGTGCGCTATGCGAAGCCGCCCGAACGTCAATTCGCACGTCGCGTAGCGCGAGGACGGAAAAGGGGGTAAGCTTGGAATCGGCTGAGGGGCTTTCCCAATAGGGGAGTTCCGACATGTGTGACTACAGCCTTCACAGCGTCAAATCGCGGCCTGCGAAAGTGGGCGACAAGCTTACAACGCGCGACTTTGGCACGGGCACACGCGGGTTCGCGGCATCGGAAGATGCGAGCGTGGCGGTCTGTGTCCTGCCGGGGACGGAGTTGTCGTTCGCCAGCGACGTTGCGCGCTTTCCCAGCAGTCTGTGGCCGTGGCGAGAGAGAGCAGTCAATCATAAGACGGCAATCTTTCGGCAAGTCAGCAAAGAAAGGGCGGCAGCCCATCACGATGCCCTGGAATTTCCGGACGGCACGATCGTGCTCCTGACACACCTGTGGGAGGGTCAGCAGGCTACGGTTCTTCAGTTGCCGGCGGAGCCAAGGACTGCTGGCGAGTCTGCAGCCCAGCGGCGCGTAGCCTACGTGGGCTGACCGTTCGCGAAAAAATTCAACGTGGTGGCCACCCTGCTCGCGGGTGGCCACTCACTCGTAACTGAGGGTCGAATCCCGCTTCCAGTGTAATTCTGGGGATATTGACCTAGTCGGTCGCTTCAACCAATTTGAAAGGAATTGATGATTCGCTTCCGTCCTGGGTGCGAGCGACGGAGGGGACTATGGCGAGGCGCGAGAAATCTGTGAAGAGATATGTTGTGCGGTTGAGCGCGGAAGAACGCGAGCAGTTGGAAGCGTTGATTCAAAAAGGGAAAAACCCCGCGCGGCGGCTGCTGAAGGCGCGGATTTTGTTGAAGGCGGATATCTCGGAAGCCGGCGATGGCTGGAGCGACAGCAAGATCGTTGCGGCCATGGAGACCAGCGCCTCCATGGTTTACCGGGTGCGCAAGCAATTGGTTGAAGAGGGCCTTGCGGCGGTGTTGAGCCGCAAGCAACGTGCGACGCCGGCAGTTGCGCCGATTTTTGATGGCGAGAAGGAAGCCAAGCTGATTGCCCTGGCGTGCTCCAAACCGCCCAAGGGACGGGCACGCTGGACCTTGCGGTTGCTGGAACGCAAGGTGGTGGAACTCAGCATCGTTGATCGCGCCAGCGACAGCACGATCGGTCGGGTTTTAAAAAAACACTCTCAAGCCCCATCGCCGCGAACAATGGGTCATTCCGCCCAAAGCCAACAGCGCGTTCGTGGCCGCGATGGAAGACGTGCTGGCCGTCTACACGCGACCGCGCGATCCCAATCGACCGCTGGTTTGCCTGGATGAGACCTCAAAGCAACTCATTGCCGAGACACGCGTGCCGATCCCGATGAAACCGGGCCGCCCGGCCCGTTGCGACTACGAGTACGAGCGCAACGGCACCGCCAACCTCTTCATGATGTTCGCCCCGCTCGAAGGCTGGCGTCACGTCAAGGTCACAGACCGCCACACCGCCGTGGATTATGCCCATGTCCTCAAAGACCTCGCCGATACTCACTTCGCCAGCGCCAAGGTCATTGTCCTGATCCAGGACAACCTCAACATCCACAGCAAAGCTTCCCTCTATGAGGCGTTCCCGGCCGCCGAAGCCCGGCGCCTGGTCGAGCGCTTCGAATGGCACTACACGCCGAAACACGGCAGCTGGCTGGATCTTGCCGAGTCCGAACTCGGCGTCCTATCGTCTCAGTGTCTCGACCGCCGCATACCCGATAAGCAAACCCTCATCGACGAAATCGCCGCTTGGGAAAAAGACCGCAATACAAATCACACCAAGGCTGATTGGCACTTCACAACCTCAAATGCACGCATCAAACTCAAGCACCTCTACCCTTCAATCTGATTGAATCGGGCGACTAGTCGGTTTCGTGCGCGACCGTGATCACGACGCCTGTCGGTGTGGCGTCGCACAGTTTCGTTTGGACCTGTTCCGCTTCTTCCTCCATTCCCATCCACCGAAGTTTGCGGATGAATTGGAGAACCTCCACTGATGGCCGCCCGTAGTCTTGCATGGCGGTGACCTTCCGACCTTGCAAATAGGTGTCCACGGATTTCCTCCCAACATCGAAACGACCCGTCCCATGCGAGCAATCGTTGTTATTGCTCGCAGCTCCCATCTTCGAGGTATGCGCACGCCAAGGCTACGTGGTCGGGCCCGCGCTCATCCAACCGTTCGAAAGAAATCGAGCGCTGGTATCCACGAGCTTTTGCCCATTGGACACCAACCAGCGCGCGTCTTCAGCGCGTGCGCCGATCTCCTCGCTCAACCATTCTTGATAGGCCATAACGGCGTCAGGAACTGAGCGAGCGGCGCTCAACTTTTTTGATAGTTTGAGTTCGAGGTCGATTTCGGCAGTCGCACGCGACATCCAGTCAAGGCCCATCTCCTGAAGCGCGTTGAAGAACTCGCTTTGGACCTGGAACGACGCGCTGCCGGCTTTGCTTGCGGTATCCTTGGAGTCGGCGCGAGCGGACTTCGAGCCCGCCGGGCTAGGCGAATGATCTAAGCCAGTTTCCTCCGTAGGCATGTTCTGGTTCCCTTCTTAGGTTTGGGAACCCAGCCGACGCCCTAACCAGCACGACGCAATGGTACTGCATCCCCTGGCGGGCGCTCACCCACAAAGACCCTACGCACATTTTTGGGCCGGAATATGGAAGACGGGCAAGGCAGGGGGGCGATTACAGGGATTTTTGATGTGAGCGCAAGTGTCACAGCCAAGCTACGGGCCGGTCAATAATGGCCACTCGCGTCGGTTCGCTGCAACGGCAGCGAGCGTGATGACCTGCTAAGACCAGCCGAACGCTATGCGCTCGACCTCGGTGGCCCGACCCACTGGCCGTGGACTCCGGTGACATTTCCGCTTGCGGACGATTCTGGATATTGCGTGAGCGACGATAGAGCCCGTCGGGAGCGAATGTTTTGAATGTATCCCACGGCGAAGAAATCGGCTAGATTTTCAATCCAGCTGCCATTGAAGCGAGAGAAGCCGAACTCATCGCTGCGGAAACGGGCAGCGAGCACGCTGTCGGCGGGCGATACATCAACAGTATTGGGCGCCATTCTTTTCCGGCGCTTTCAGCACAGCGAGCTATGCGAGCTTCGCGGGTAGATTTTTGCCCGCCGCGCCAGCTTGGAGTCCGCACAATGTTTAAGACGCCTCTATGTGATTTGCTCGGCATCGATGCACCTATCATCCTGGCACCAATGGGCACTTGCACGTCCGCGGAACTTGCAGCGGCCGTGTCCAACGCCGGCGGCCTCGGGGGCATCGGAACGCTGTTTCGAGCCACCACTGCCATCAAGCGCGACATCGATGTGGTGCGAACGCTGACGAGCAGGCCTTTTGCAATCAACCACATCCCGCAGACACTGGATGCCGAGGCGTTTCGCTATACGCTGGAGGCAAATCCCGCGGTGATCTCCTTCACACTTGCTGATCCAGGCGACGATCTAGTACGGCAGGCCCACGACGTTGGGGCGCGTGTGATGGTGCAGATTACGACGGTTAGGCAAGCCGTCCTGGCGGCCGAGCGAGGCGTTGACGTTATCAGCGCGCAGGGCAGCGAGTCTGGCGGCTATTGCGGTGATGTCAGTACGATGGCACTCGTACCTCAAGTCGTTGACGCAGTATCACCCATTCCTGTAGTCGCTTCGGGTGGCATCTTTGACGGACGCGGCATCGCGGCGGCGTTCATGCTCGGCGCATCCGGGGTCAATCTCGGGACGCGATTCATTGCCTCCGTTGAAGCTCCCGCCCCGATAGAGTGGAAGCAGGCAATTACCGCAGCTCAGTCGGAGGATGCGATCAAGGTTGACGTGCTCAACGACATCAGCCCTCTTCCGGGCACGACGGGCTTCCACACGGTCCTCCGTTCTCTGCATACCGCTTTCTTGGATGAATGGAGCGCCAAGCGCGAGGACGCGCGCCGCGAACGTGATCGTTTAAGGGCTCTGATCGTGTCGACGACCCAGGCTGGCCGTCAACACGAGTGCCTACTCACGGCGGGCCAGACCGCAGGCGGCATCAACGAAATTCTGTCCGTAAGTGAGATTGTGCGACGACTTATGGCCGAGACAGAGCGCGCGCTGTCGACGGTGACGGCGCGCGGCAAACAAATGCGACACGAGCCGGCAGGTTTGGGGCACGATATAGGTGTCGCTCAGTTGCTTGGTCGTCATGGCCTGATACTTCGGCAACAGATCGCTAGTGCGCACCCAAAGCCGTTTAGGCTTGCCATTGATGTAAGGTTGCTTCCTGCCGCTGATGCGTTCGCACCCTAGGTCATCCAGCACACCACAAATCTCGCCGTCGATCATTGCGCGGCTGCGGTTCTCAGACGGCGAGAATTCCGACTCCTCCGCCACGAATGCGAGGCGCACATCCTCGACGGCGAAAAGCTCGAAACGGAACGGGCCGCGCGGATCGGCGAATGCGCCGTTTAGCGTCGTCTCGATTGTCGTCTCAGTGATGGCCGCAACATCGTCCTTTGTCGGCGTCTCGGGTGCGATGCCTTGCCCGTTAAACTCGCTGACAATCTCCCATGGCTCGCTTACCAGTCCGTCCGTGTCCCAATCCTTGACAATGGGAGTCGTGCGCAGCCACCACAGGCAACGTCGTATCTCATCCGTCACGTCGGCCGCTGTCGCGCCGACTTCGGACGTGGCGAAAAGCCGGTCGTAGTAGTCCTTCGCCTCTCGCGCGGCATCCTCACGATCCGCGCCCCACACTTTCGACGTGGCGCGGACGATCAGCCATTTGCGGTCAAAGCGCGTCTTGATCTTGATGGCTGTCTCATAGTTGCTAATCGCCACGATGTTATAGCGATTTGGCACAGTGAACTTATCGACGCCCTTCGGCTCAATCGTCACGCTGCGGCCCACGATCTTCGGCTCGATAGCGCGGGCAAGGTCCGATTTGCCGCCGGGGCAAAGCTCGTCAACAAAAACAACTTGCTTGTTCTCTTCGTCCTTGTTGAACTTGCTGGTGATCGTCTCGCCCTTTTCCATCACTAGGACATTGTGCGCACCAAACAGAGCTTGCAGGAATGAGTAAAGCCACGATTTGCCAACTCCACGCTTGCCGATTACCAAAAGTCCAAATGTCATTTTCTTGTTGGGGTTCTGCACCATCCATTTGAAATACGCGAGCACCAAACTTAGTTCGTATCTGTCAGGGATCAGATACGACATATGTGCGAGAAAAATCTCGGGCCGCTCGGCAAGCTCCGCGAAGCCCGCCGGACGATACATATTGAATTTGGTGCGCGACGGCCAATCGCCGAGGCCCGGCTCATAGATGGCTTCATTTGCTCGCGGCAATCGCATATCGGCAATGGCGTACTTGACGGCCTTGTCCTTGTAGTCCTTCGGCAAGCCGACAACGCCATTGACGATAGGTGCATGCAGGTCGTTAAACGACCCGTCGCCGATCAATTCTTTATCGGCGAGGCGGACAAACATTTTCGGCTTGCTCACGCGGACATAGTTGCGCAGCACTATCGGCCAAACCTGCGCCATGCTGGCGTCGGGTCCAAGTGCGCTGAGTGCGGCGCGGTTCTCAGGTGTGAGCGTGCTGGCGAAAACATCGGCGAAGTTTTCCAAGTCGGGGGAGTCTGTCATCGGGGCACCTTTTTTAATGCCCGCACGAATGCTTGACCATCGGCGAGGAGCTTTGCATCAACCTTCGCCTTCGCTCGGGCTTTGCGGGCCTTCTTAGTGTGCCAAGCCTTTTGCTCGGGCGTTTTCCAGCCCGCCTCCATCGCAGCGAACTCGGCATCAGTCGGCGGCGCTGCGTCCGAAAAGTCCGCTTCAGGCGTATCAATGCCCGGCGGGTTTTGAACGCAGTACAGAAAACCGTTGTGCACTTTCACATAGAGGTTGTCTTTGTCGTCACAGTCGCCGAGTAGCCATGGTGGGTCACACCGAGCATTCCAAAGTTCGGCAAGAAGCTCGCCAGCCAGTTCCTCGCTAACGCCCATATCCTTGAGCGTCGGTGCGACTCGCTTGACCAATAGATCGTCCCCGCCAGCGCCTTGCTTCGATACCGGCGCGTCATTCAAAAGATAATACCGGGCACGCTCTACGATGTCGGGTGTGTCCTGTTCGACGAGCGACGTTTGATCGGCCGCGCCAGTGTGGGCTGCTGCGGCGCATGCATCGGCGACCCATGGATCGAGCGCGGCCATGGGGCGCTTATCTTCCCACTCATACGATCCCTTATCGGTGCGGCTTGGCGGTAGCAGCACATAACCGCCATTGTTGGAACCGACACCGCGCGTGTCTACATTCGAGCCAATCTTGCCCGCTGTCGTCGCCAGTCGGCCACGGTAGAAACGATGTCTGCCACGGCGTGGCGTGCGCTGTGTTTTGGTTGGGGATAGAACCTTGCCTTCAAAATCGGCGAGGTAATTCAGCGTCGTTTCGCCGTCCGGAACATCGCTATCAATCACGCCGATGCCTGAAGGGCCACACGCAAGCCCGATATTCGCCTGCGGCCATCGCGTCCACCATTCGGTGATCTGTGCGGCATCGCACGACGCGCGGATTCCCCACTGCTTGATAAGCGGCTGGTCCTTGGTGCCTTCAAGGATAGGGAATATGAAGAGGCCGGCCTTGCCGTAGGCCAGTGCCGCCGGCAGATGATTGGCGCGGGAAGCGGTCATTGCAATTTCTCGCCGGCCGGAAAATCACGGGCTACGTCGTCGGCCTGATCCTCCGGCCGCGAAGCGTTGCCCAGATTGACACGACCGCTGGGGGCCGAGCGCCGCGTCTTAGCCCGCGCTGTTGCAGGTTTTTCGGTCAGGTTTTTTACGAGCGGTGTGAATGACCGCGTACGCGCTGGCCCTTTGCGCCTTTCAACAGCCTCCCAGTCTCCCGGCGGCAGTTCGGATGGCCCCCCAGTAACCGGCGCGCACACTGATCCGAGGCGGCCAGCGGCCACGAACACATGGAAATAAAAATCAGGCGAGAGCTCGCCGATGTTGTTGGCGCCGGCGCCATAGGTTCGAAGTAAATTCCGAATATGCCGGTCAGCTAGGTGGCGAGGCCGATTGACCCGCAGCTCGGCGAAAGCAGCGATGACCTGTTGCTTGGTGACGGTCATGGCTACTCCCAATCGCTCTTTGGGAGAGAGGCTTCTTGGCAGTCCTGATCCCACGGTTCCACGCGGCGGAGATAGCCCTCAGCAATAGCGTCCTGGACTACCTGCCATGTCAGGAACATTTTAACGGCCTCCCCGTCTCTTTTTCCCAGCGCCTTTATTTGGCGAATTGTCGGGCCGTCGTCTGGGTAGTCTTTAAGCATTTGTGTGAGACGTTCGAATTCCGCCGTTTGGCCGGGGAAATCTATTAGCCATTCGTCAAGCGAGTATCTTTTCATGACACCGCCCTCACTTTGGTCTTGTTAAGAACGTAGGCGGTGAACCGTGTGCGGCTGGTCGCATTCATGTGCGGCCAATAGGTATTGAAAGCCGCCATTAGCTCGGCCTCGTTCCGGTCGGATTTGGCGTCGCCGGACGACGGCCGGGCGGTGTCGAGGTCAACGACGTTCGTTGGTGCTGGCGCTGGCGCCTCCTCCGGCCCCGGCTCCGGCGGGTTATTAGTCGCCTTATATTCTGTGGGCTCCATCTTGCGCCTCTCGCGTGAGGCTTTGGAGAATGAGCCGAAGGGCGTTTCCTCTATGAAGCCGTCATCGTGCCATTTCAGCATGAGCGAGACCCACGGTTAAGTCTTGCCCATAGCGTTGCCGATGTCGTGCTGCGTCATGCCGTGACGATCACCCATCGTCGCCAAGTTGGTGGCGACCTGTCGGCTTGCGTTGTTGATGGAAGCAACCATTGCCTTGGTTTCGGCAATGAGGTCGGCCTTACTTACGCCGCTTGACGGCAATTCAGCGCTATGAGATTCTGCGGTCATGACTGTAGCGCCTCCATTGCGCTCAGTTGTGCCGGACGATCTTTGCGGGATCGAGCCGGACGGTTACGGAAAGCGGCCCTTTCGGCGGGGCCGTTTTTCGTTTTAGGGGAATGTTTTTCGCGAGGTTCGCGCACTTACGCAGTGCCGAATGGGCGCTGCTGGCAAGCGAGGCTCCAAAGAATGGAAGCCCGCGAGGTTTTCCTTAGCGTAGTTCACATCGCGATCAAAGAACAAACAGCAACGTTACGAAATGTTCACTTCTTTTTCGCGAAATTCATCACGTAGGAACGTCATTAGAAGCCCGCCCAGCGGCCCTACTGTAGGGCCGATCTATCACCCCCAACATTCCTCTTGTCGCCGGCTACGCGCCGCCGCTCGCCGCTCAGAGTGACATTGGTGACGAGCTTGCGGTAACGGCTTCCTGACTTTGGCCTGCGCTCCCGTCTCCGCCACTCTGCCCCTACGCGGGCGCACGCGACGCAGCCGCCCCACACCGTATAGCGTTCGGAACCATGACCACGATGCCGACAGGGATGGTCGGCGCACATTTCTGAGATCGTGTTCCCGTTTACCCTCCTTAACCAAAGAGCAAATCCGGTTCGCACCCCCTAGCGTCCGGCATGGGACCCTCCTATGTTTTGCGCAGCGTGAGAGCGGTCCCCTTCTTGGGATCGTTCTGAGAAGTGACGAGGCATCGGACTGCAAGCCTCGCAACAGCCTGCCGAAAATCTTTCTTCTTCCGGCAAGGTGAAGGTCCAAAACACGCGGCGGGCGTCATGCGACGCACGCAATTCAAAAGGAGAAGGAAGTCCCCAATGCGCGCCGCGCAAACGTTGATCGTTGACAAACACGCAGCTCTCTTTGAGCACCGCATCGCCTTCCTAACGGCGGGAGGGCGGTCATGACCAAGCTCGCTTTGGTATGGTCCGCTGAGCGCGCCGGTCGTGAAATCGACGCGATATGGGAGAAGCGGCAAGCGGTCGAGCGGAAGCGCGCCGACTATGACGACACTCTCCGGGCGAAGCTCATTGAGGCCAAGGCCAACTACGAGGGGCCCTTCAAGGAATTCGTCGAGAAGCACACGCACATATCGTTGACGACGGCGATACCTTGCTGCGCGCGCCATGCTTTGATGCCACCGGCCGCACGAATTCGATCCTGCTCCGCGCCCCATGCGGCCTTCTCGGCTTTGCTATATTGACGCTTCTCGGTCATGACGATTTGCTGCCAAAGTCGGTAGCGCCGCGCGTGCTTGTCTCTGCAAGCGTCTGAGTGCCAACGGACGGGCAGTCGTCGTGCGCGACGACAAGCTCGGAGAACAGCACGATGCTGCGCCGACCGATTGCTCGGGGCGTCACCGAACCTTCGCGGATCAATCGCCGCATATGATGTTGGCCGATGCCGTAAGCCGTAGCTGCGGCACGCGGCGAAGCGCCACGTTGCACCATCTGATAGGGTCCTAGTCGTCGGGGGACTTCGCCAAACCCATGTCCGGCGAGGTGATACGAACGTAAGACGATCGGTAACCATTAGCAACCCGGTTTCTAGAAAAGCGGACGGCGACGAGTTATGCCCGCCGCCGTTGATCTTCTTCGCTGTTGGCCTGTTAGATCAGCGTCCATCACAAATACGCCGTTAGGTGCGCCACACCGAATAAATGAGCAGTCCAGCACCGATGATCAAAACGCCAATGAGCGCGACTAAAAACCAAATGCCGGAGGGACCGAAAACTCGCGGGTTTGCGATATTTTAAGCGGGTTGCGGCGGCCTGAGAGATTTGGGAAACAGGACAGCTATGGATATCAGCGCCGCAAAAGCGCGCGTCTTTCCTCCTGTAGGTCGCTGCATCTATTGCGGCGGTGACGGGGGTGGCACGCTCACGAAAGAGCATATTTTTCCCGCAGGAATTGGCGGTGGCCTCGTTCTGCCACGCGCGAGCTGCAGGTCTTGTCAGACGGAGATTCAGACCTTCGAGACGATCTGCATGCGGAAGACGCTTTTGCCGTACCGCAAAGCCAGCGGGCTAATCCGTCACCCGAACGATCTCCCTCGCTCGGTGCCTTTAACGCTCGACTTGGAGCTGAAAGGACCGACGCAGGTTGCCCTAGACATGCATCCGAATGTCGTCGTGCTGCCGGGGTTGCGTGAGCTTCCTGGCGTCCTAAGAGGCAGACCTCCCGAACCAACGGTGCAGTTCGATTACAAGATTTTTGGTCGGTTAGACATACTTGACGAAACAAAACGGAGGCTTCAGGAGCAACAAGTCGTTGGTATTTATCTGGACGGTTACGCATGGCTGCGAATGCTGGCCAAGATTGCTCACGGTTACGCTATAGCGGAGCTGGGACTTAACGGATTCTCGCCCGCGTTGCCGGATTTAATCCTCGGCCGTAACCCGCTCCTATCCAGCTACCTTATCGGGAAATGCCCGGCTCCGCCCTCCATTCCAGATAACCCGCCATTGCTGATGATCGACATGCGTTGTGCCAGCATGAGCGAACGGCGTTTCGTGGCGGTCAATATGCGCCTCTTCGCCGATCTAGGCGGAGAAACACCTGTCTACACGGTAATTGCTGGGTCTTTCACAGATTAAGCCCCAATCTGTTAAATGCGTGCGGTCGAGGAGCGTTGAAAATGGGATTTAAGCCGGCGCGAGTCCATTTCTCGACGCCCTAGTTTCTACGCGGCTCAACACCGGCCCCAGCGCAAACGATTTCACTGATACGCCCTGCAACCGAACGCGGTGGCGCATAGAGCGTTGGGCCTAAACCTTGATCCTCCATCACGCTGAAATGGCCTTCGCAAGTGAAATACCACCTCTTCAAGTTCATGATGTTGAATGTCCCGCCCTCGTCGGTGTAGACGGCGGTTGTAGCACCGGCGGCGAAGCTCTGGATCAACCCTAGATCAATTTGGTAAGCCGCGCCGTTGTCGGCTTCGGCACGCTGCCAACAGCCCTGCCGCCGATAGGCTTCTTGCTTCTCTGGTGTCCAATCTCCGACGTTGCGCCGCATCGCTTGACAGTTTGCCACACGCGTCAGCGGCACAGATGACTGGCCTGAGTACGTTGGTGCTGGCGGTTCGGAAGCCGTTGGCTGAACATTTGGCTCCTGAGAGTGAAGCCCGGCTTGGAGCTTAGTCTCACTGCTCGCTATGCAGCTATCAATTTTGGCCTGTCGCTCTGTGCCCATAATCTCACGGCCCGTCACCGCTCCTGACCGTACTAACGCATTCACAGCATCAATGTTTGAGGTGCAGGACTCCACGCTCCACTTCCGAAAGTCCACAATCGCCTTCGTCCTGGATGCGGCATCTGAAGATGCGTCGCCAGCGACGTATATTTTCTGAGTGTAGTGGATCATAAGGCCGACGATCTGTTCGCTCTCAGATGGCGGGCTGTCTCGCGGAAATTGTACCGGCACGTACTCGCCGTGTGGTCCAAACGTGACTACGTATGGGCCGCGAAGATGTTCTCCGAGCTTCCCAATTGCTGATTGAACGCTCTGAGATTGCGGAGACCCGGCCACCGCTACGTCTATTGTGTAAGCATCCGATATAAGTGGGTGAGGGCCTTTAAGCGTAGTCGTGAAGCGGCCGTTTTGCACGGTTGCGTCATTATATTCTAACCCGCAGTCAGGAACACACGCTGGCGGATCGCCTAACAGATGCACCGACAAAATTGTTTCGTCCGGCAAATTTGTGGTGCCCATGATGACCGGCGGGTTTGTGGGCGTCGCGGCGACGGACATTTCGACAGTGATCGTACCCGGCTCGCCCGCGCCCACCTTTGGTGCCTGTGCACGCACTTGATCAGTGGCTTGCTGCGCTACTTGCCTTGCTACCTCTTGTGTGCGTCCGGCCGCTAATTCTACGTCCAATGCCGCGCTTCCGGCCGCAAGCGCCGCCTCTTCCCACGCCTGCGGTGTGGCCTTACCCGCCGCCAGCGCCTTTCGAAGCATGGCGTTACCGGCCTCCTTTGCGGCTCGCCCAGCTTTTGCGTCCGCATCTAGCCCGACGAGCTTCCTTCGGGCCTCATCGTTACCCTGAGCAGCGGCCTTGCGGTACCAGTCGGCCGCCTCAGCAATATTCTTCGGCACACCGTCGCCGTCCTCATACAACAGGCCGAGCAAATATTGCGCGCTGGCGTAACCCTGGTCGGCGGCGAGCCGAAACCACTTCGCAGCTTCGGCGTAGTCTTGCGGCACGCCCTTTCCTAAGCCGTACATGCTGCCAAGATTTGTCTGCGCTGGCGCATCTCCTGGCTCGGCAGCCTTGCGATAGGACTTCACAGCTTCGATGTAATCCTGCGGCACACCCTGGCCTTCAGCATACATCAGGCCGAGGACTACCAGAGCATGAGCGTCGCCTTGATCCCCCGCCTTGTGCAGCCACCTCAAGGCCTCGGGATAGTCCTGTGGTACGCCCTGGCCGGTGCGATACATGTTTCCAAGATTGGATTGCGCCATCGCCATTCCTTGCTCGGCAGCTTTGCGATACCAAGCAACGGCTTGCGCATCATCCTTCGCAACTCCCCAGCCTTTCTCGTACAACACGCCCAGGTTATATTCCGCGAGTGCATATCCTTGGTCGGCGGCCTTTTGGTATTGCACGAACGCCGATCTGAAATCGTTTTTTTTGGCGTAAGCCCTGCCCAATTGATAGATCAGCCGAACGCTGTTCGGATATTTTCGCACGGCGCTTTCGCATGCAGGAACCGCGAGAACAGAATTGATTTTGTCGAACGGAACACCGTTGGCTTTCCGTTGTGGGTCCAAGTCGCTCGCGGCATAGGTATCGCAATTTGTAGCGGGGGCATCAGTGGTTTGGGAATTCGCAGCAGGCGTCAATAACGCCGACAACGTGATGAGCACGGCAAAAGCAACTGCGCGCATAAACCCCTCCCCAAGGGGTCAAAACTTCGGAGAAATGGCTGGCATATTGTACGCCTTGTCGTGCACTAGTCACACCCGTTTGTCGTCGCGCCTCAGCTAGGACAGGTCGATCCCAATGCGCGGAAATACGAGCAGCCCCTTTCCGACGCTGGCCGAACTACGAAAGCATAGCGCGTGGGCGTGGGTCTATTGCGAGCGGTGCTTGCATCACTCGCCCGTCGCGTTCGTTCCGCTCATGATCCGATGGGGCGCTAACGCATCGAGCGACAAGCTTAGGCGGTGCGCTAGGTGTACCGTGTGCGGTCACAAGGGCGCGACGCTGCAACATCCGGGATGGGTTGATGCTGTTGTCGGCTTTCAGCCGTTCCCAACGGCCACGGTCGATCAGACTGTCGCTCCCGGAGGGTGAAGCGATGACCGGACCAGCAGCGATAGAAATCTCGGACGGGTTAGAAACGCTGCGCGCCGTTATCGGTTTGCGCGAAATCGCATCTTGGATCGAGCGGACCGCTCGATGGGTATCACCAGACACATTCAAGCTTTTACCGCTCTGGTTTCCCGAGCACGCGCGTAGGGAATTTTTTTACAAGAATAATTGGTCAGAGCCGCAGATGAATAAGAGCCGTACTAGCGGCAACTCCTTGCATAAATTTGAAGGGAACGTTCATGCCAACGAAGCTCTAACGCTCGCTCTGGGGCTTCGCAAGAAATTGCGTCCCAATTGGTCTTGCTGTCACATCTGGGGCGTTGATGATGCGAGTTTTCAGCTCTCAAATGTCGTGGTCATGGACCGGCGTTTCTTCTCCTGCGTCGGCAACATGGTTTTACTGCCGACACCATTGAAGGCATTCACCGACACCATGCCTGAAATCAAGGCGATGCTGCGCATCTGCGCGCGCAGTCTCTATAGCTGGCAATGTGACCATGAAGGCGTGCAAACGATTAGCACGGCGCTCGACAAATGGGCGGATTGGGACTCCTATCCGAAAAGTTGGCCGCGAAAGCCGGGGGAGAAGCTTCCTCTGGGCGTTGCGCCGCTGACGCCCGCCATTAAGGCTTCCGCTGAGCGGCGGAGGGCGGCCATCCGTCGTGATCTTGAACACGCCGGAAAGTACTATCCGCGCGACGAAGTGAAAGCGGCACTCGAATATTGGAAGATCAGGCTTTAAAGGACTGTCGCCAATGACTGTCGCCACTGCCGCCAATAGATTGTCTAAGCCATTGATTTTATTATGTGGTGGGCCCGGGAGGACGGGAAGCGCGCCGTTTTTCAGATCGCTTAACCATTGAAGTAACATCCATTTTACGGGCACTTCCGGGCTGTTGTACTCTGTCCCTAATCACTGTCCCTATTGGATCAGAGCATCATGCCCAAGACCGCACGCAAGACCGACTATCTTTTCCATAAGAACGGCTCGCCGAATTGGTACGTCCGACTGCAACAGGCCGGCAGTGACCGCATAGTGTCGCTCGGCACGGCCGATAAGCTTGAGGCGGAGACCAAGGCCGGCCCGATCATCACCGCCCACAAAGCCGCTCTGTTGGCCGCGCGGCCTCGTCTGGAAACGACGTGGCATCACAACCTTGAGCCGGGCCGCGAGCACGTCGGCGAGGGCGGCGGCAAAATTCTTGCCACGGAGAAAGAGCTTTTCTACATCGGCCATAACGGCGCGATCACACGCACCGAGCCGAACGGTGGTCCGCTGCATCGGATTGTCAGCGACGGCCCGCTCTCGATGCGCTCCCTCGCCGAAGCCTACCTTAACGCCGACTTCGGCAGCGGCCCGGCACGTCGTCCGACCATGGCGGTGAAAGATGGCGATGATGCTATCATCGAGACGTATCTCAAGCACAAGAACATCACCGGCCATTTCGAGCATGAAGCCCGGAGCGTGTGGGCGCTGTACAAAACGCTGACTGACAGCAAGTCGCTCAAGGATGCGAGCCGCGACGATGGCCGCAAGCTGGTCGCTCACTTTGAGGGTGAGGGTTTGAAATCGGCGACGATTGCGAAAAAGATCGGATGGCTCAATGCTGCGGTCAATCTCGCGATCAAAGAGGGCCGGCTTAAGTTCAACCCGTTTAGCAGCATCGTGCCCGACCGCAAAGACAAGTTGACGCGCCTTCCGCTCGACGACGCAGACATGAAGGCTTGCAAGCGCAACTTGGAGACACTCAGCGGGACCGATCAATTGTTGTTCCAGTTGTTAGCAGCAACAGGGATGCGGCTGTCGGAGACATTCGAGATTGACAGCGAAATGAAGGAACGCGGCGTGCGCTATGTCGTCGTCGGCAAAAAGACCGAACAGTCATTGCGCCGCGTGCCGCTCCCGGCCGCTGTGCTGCGGTTCTTGCCTAAGACCATCAAGGGGCCGCTGTTCCCAAGGCTCACTGCCGATCCGCCGGACGCGGCATCGAAGCGCCTCGCTAGGTTCCTAGACGATTGCGGCATTGTCGATCCGCGCAAGGTCACTCATTCACTGCGGCATCGTGCGCAAGATCGGCTGCGGGCCGCCGGTTGCCCGGAAGATATTCGGTGGGCAATTCTAGGCCATGAGGAAGAGACCGTCGCGGCGGGCTACGGAGAGGGCTTCCCCGTGCCGTTGCTGAAAAAGTGGATCGACAAGATCGGCTGTTAGACTGAATTGATCGGCATCGGCTACGCGAGCATTCCGGCAAGCTCGCTCAGTGAGACAAATCTGACGCCGTATGTCTGAAAAAGCCACGCGCGATTGAGGGGGTCAAAGATCGAAGCCGCGCCGGCTTTGTTGGCTCCCCTGCCCAAGTCACCTGTGCAAAATAAATCAATCTGATAGCCGATATGGGCAGCGATGCTGTCAGCATCCGCCCACTCACGAACCGCTCGTTTTACTTGTCCCGCTTCATGAGGGCCTTTTGCGCGCTTCAATCCCTGCAACCACAACTCCCCTGACGCGCCGTCTCGTTTGCTAAACTCCAAACCAAGTGACACCGCGATCCAACGCCCCACGTGTCGAGCCTCTATTGCACTGGATACTTCGTTCGCTTTCTCTCGACGCTCCACAAGCTCATGCACGGATTTATCAGGTGCGTAAAATGTGCCGTCGTCATCCTTGACGTGAAAGCTCACCCCCAAACGTGCCGGTCCTCTAATTGCTCGCATTCCAATCACTAGAGCGGCTTCCACCCTCTTTGACATTTCGTCACTGCGCGGCTTTCGATCTTGTTTCAGCGCGATGGTGATATTGATCGTCCTTTTGTCCGGGGAGGATGACTGGCTTTCCAGACGTGTACTGCCGAGCACATCTATGCGGTCCTTGTTGTCGATTGCTTCCAGCGTAGCGAGGGTCTCGCTGAAAAAGCCCTTGAGCCTTCCAGATTTCAGAGCGTCATGGACCTTATGGAAGTCGGCGCGAGCGGGATCATGCGGGTGCCGCTCTGGCCGGGCGGCTTTGTCGAGAGTGTTCGTGTCGAATGTGACGGTCGTGCCGTAAGGTAACATGTCCCGCCAGCCTGCATTGTCGAGTGCCCATCTCGCTTATATGATGAAACTCGGGCATTCTTGTGGGGCCGCGCCTGTGAAGTATTGTGCGATCCTGATTGCGTTGGCGTTGGGCGCGTGCGCTCAGCCCGGCTACATGTACGACACAGGTAGTTTTGTCCAGCATCCGAGGCCGGAATTTTGCGCTTCTCGCGGCCAAGTTCTCGACCCGAATATTTTGGATTGCGTCACGCCGCAATCGGCACCCGCGCCCGCGCCTGTTATCGCAGCGGTGGCTTTCAGCAATCAAGGCGAGACATCCGAACAGGACAAGATTTGGAACGACCGCCTTGAGCACGGCGCGTGCACTCGGCTTCACGACAGGCGCACGGATGCGCCAGAGGACATTGACGGATGCAATCAGGACTACGCCATGACGCCGATTTGCATCAGCTACAAAGGCTTCGCGTTCGCGTGGTACGACATGGCGAACGATCCGAACCCGATGCTGAGCGCGCCCGGCTTCTCAATGCAGACTGTGAATACCCTTGGCGACAAAGGCGATCCTGCCAATCCGCCCTACTATCACTCACCGCAGTTCCGCGATGCGCTTCGCCGATTAGTGAACGTCACGTTCTCGCCTGCCCGAACCAAATGGAGCACGCGGGATCAGTTCGCCGACTACGCCTATAAAATCTGCATGGAGGGGCGTCCGTTCTGAAAAGGCGTATCACATCTCCCTAGGCCACAGATCGGTTGCACGGCTCTTGACTAGATCGACAAACTTGCCAGACGCCAACGCTTGCGCGGTCTCAAGGCTGTCAATCTTGAAGCTCATTTGAGCGTTGACGAGTGCCCGATAAAACTCCGCCGGATCGGTGATCGCTGCGCACTTGCGCCACGTCTCGATCACGTCGGCAATCATCTCGTCGAGATGTGCGATCTGTTGCGCCTTCGACATCGAGCGTTGAGACTTCATCGCCTCACGCCATATCCGGGCTGCAACCACATCGCGCGGTTCCTCGCCACGGGCCGTTGAAATCGTATCACGCATACCATCGCCTCCCTGTTGTCATCACCGGCCGATACTCATGGGTCAAGCCGTAGCGGCAAGCGTCGAAAAGATGCGCTTCGCTTTCGTCTGCAACATCGTCACGATCTTTCTTTGATCGCGGCAAAACCGGAATGGTGCGCGCGAAGTTCGGGCACATATCCTTCACGACGAATAGCGCCTTGGCTTCACGTCGGCGCAATTCCTTCGGCACACCCGTCGCCATCAACCGCTCGCGCATTAAAACATATCCCCTCTTGCGTGAGCCGGGCGACTTGTCCGCCGGCTCAAAATTGATGCCGGGATGTAGCTCGCCCGCGATCTTGACCGGCGTGAGGAATTCCTCCGAAAGATTGGACATCTCGTCGCCGCGACCGGGGCTAAAGATCGCGTTGTCGGCAACGCCGCCCTTGAACAAGCCTTTCCACTTACCGGACAACGGATCACGCCATCGCCATCCGTTCTTGATTTCATACGCGCGCACTTCGCCGACGATTTCAGGGATGCTTAAGTTGCGCCCCTCGTCCGGCTTCCCGTTCCATCCGTACACTTCGCCGACGATGTGCACGTCGCCGGGAATGCCGCGCTGCGCCGTGCCGTCGTGGTAGGTCACGTCGCAACCTTCCGTATTGATCCACAGGAACAGACACGCCCACGGCCGCGACTGCCCGTCGTCGTAGGCGAGGAAGCATCGACCGCTCGGCGGGATGGCGAACGGCGGCTCGTAGATCGTGTCGCCGTGAGCAAAGAACACGTCGTCGAATGCGCCGCCGGACGCGATGTCCCATGAGCCGTACTTCCACGCCATCAACTGCGCCTTGTCGCCCGCGCACGCTTGCTCGATGTCGCGCATGTAGTGCGGCTCGGTGCGTCGAAGCAAAACGTTGTCCTCGTAGCTGCAAAAGATCATGCGCCGCGATGCCTCGACGCCATCCTCGCCGACTTCGGTGATCCGTGGTCCGCAGATTGAATTTGGAATGCCGCTCAAGCCGAAGCGATACTTGATGGCGTTGTGCGCCGGGCCGTTCGGGTTACAGGTGAAGCGCATTTTGCGGAGCACGTCGGTCGGCAGTGTCGAGCGCAGCACCGAGAACATGAGGAAATAGCAGCGCAGATCGGGCCACAGCGACAATTCCTCAAGCCCGATCCAAATGTACGACTTGCCTTGATACAGTCCGAAGGCGTCGGGCGTGTCGAAGTACGAAAGCTCCAGGACTTCGCCTGTGTCCCACTCGAAAAAGTTTTTGTTGCGATTGAAGGCGTAGTGCTTGCCCCACACCGGCCGGAAAATGTCGTCGGCCTCTTTTATCAGATCGGTGAATTCGCGCTGCGACGGCCGAATGATGACCATGCGAGCGCGCGATCCGTACCCGCGCCCGACGTTGGCTGCCGCGTCCATGAGCAAGGCGCGTGTCTTGCCGCCGCCGCGATTGCCGGCGAGACCGACTTCGCGCTCGCCTGCACTGAGGAAGGCAAGATGCGACATCGACATCGGCGCAGCGGCCGTCTGCGTGAGCTTGTAGTCGTTGTCGTGCACGAACGGCACATAGATGCCGCTCTCGTCACGACGCCACTCTCGGGCGAGCATATCCATGACTGTCACCTAATGAAGCCGCGCGGCCGACCGTTCGGCGGGCTCGCGCTGTAGCCGCCCGGCGCAACTTGACCGCGACCAAGTTGCTCGCGACCGAGACCGACTTGCTGCGCGTCGCCAGTTTCCGCCGATACGCCGACACCGGGCGTCGAGAGGCGTTCGGGCGGATCGTCGGCCTTCACATTGCCGGCGGATAACTTCGGCATCGTGCGGTGCCCGTGCTTGTCGAGCGGCAGCGGATTTTTGACGCCGCCAGCCGCGCGGCGCTTCATATCCTTGACCAACTCGCTGTCACCTTCGTTGATCGCGTACAGTTCCGCCTTGTCCGGCTTTGCGTATGCCGCTTGCGGGCAGAGCGTGAACAGAAAGTCGTTGCGGTAGCCATCCTCAATCAGATCGACAGCGGCGTGCGTCTTGACTTCGATACCGGCCTTGGCGAATTCCCGATGCTGCCAACTGCCCTCGACCACGATGTCATCATCGAGCGGCGGCTCGACCTTACCGGCCGGATTGCGAAAGATCGAAACCTCACGCAGCAACTTGCGCATGAACTTGGCGTCGAATTCCGCCTGCGACTTGATCGGTGCGGGTAGCGCGAGCGTGTTGTTCGGCCGCTTTGTTGGATCGACCGGCGTTGTGATGCCGAAGGCGTCGAGCGGATCATTCTCGCCCGGCGTGCTGGCGATCTTGCCCGGCATCCCGGACGCGATAGCGTCCGGCTCGCCGCCGATCCACACATGACCGACGCTGCCGACATGCTCGACGACGCTGTGATCGCCGTACACGTCTTTAAGCAACGAGCCGAGAAGCTTGTTCAAGAGTTGCGGGTTCGGAGGATGGTCGATCCAATCTTGAACGAGTGCGCCCTTGTTGTCGCGCAAGTACACGTCGGCGCGCTTGCGCGGCCAATACTCAAGCTCCCAATCAAGCTCGGTCATGGCCATCGCGTCGGCGGCGATTTTCGGATCGACTTTCCAAATCGGGCCGTTCGGTCCGGTCTTTAATTCGCGCCATCCGTTGATCCCTTGATCGCGGGCCGAATGGTCGAGCGCGACCTTGCTCAACTCGCGTGCGATGATGATGTGCTTTGCGAACTGTGCCTTGCGTCCCATCCACATCACCTCAAATTCAGGATCGCCGCGCATTGACCGCGCGATCCAATCGAATGGCGTCTTGTGATGGATGCCGACGTGCTCCGCTGCGCGCGACAGGCGCGGCGTCGTGACGAGGAAGTCGAGGAACGTTTCAAGCGTCTCGGGTGTGAACTTCGGCGGCCGGCGGCGCGGCGACTTTTTGGTTGTCGTTTTTTGTTTGGACATGGCACGGCCTCTCGCGGGTTTGACTTCGCGGTCGGCGGCCGGATTGCGTGCCGTCTCAGAGGGGGATGTCGGCAATGTAGTCGATCAGGCGGAACACGTCTAGGACTAACCCGACTATCCTGTTCGTTTTACGTTTTTGCATCGGGTCCGATTTCCAACTAACGGACACGTGGCGAGGGGGCACACAAGAAAACCGGCGCACCGTCAATTTTGGGGGCCTACCCGGTAGCTCGTTAACCTTGATGGTTCCCACATGCCCTTAATTTGCGTGGGCTTGTTGGCGCAACGCTTAACCAAGAGCGGCCATGACACCGCTCGGCTAGGGACACTTAGGGACAGTCGCCACGAATTCGCGAGCGATTTCAGCGGCGGCTTCCCCTGTCGGTGGGGAGCGCGCTCATAAGGTCATCGAGACGATGCTGATCGGCGGCGCAGTAAGATCGGCGAGCGGTTGAAACTTTTTAACCACATAGAAGCCTTTGAGGACCCCGTTTTGGGAGTGCGTTGTGCGGCAGCCATCACAGGATCGGGTAGGATCGTCGGCTTTAGTGTGCACAGATGCGACGGAAAAAACCCAACAAATTCAGTTCATATGTGCACACTGTGTGCACGCCATATGTGCACGCAGAAATCCTTATATGATCGGCGTTTCTTTAATCTGTGCACATGTGCACACATCACACCCCCTCTAACTTTATATTTGAGAATTCTACCGATGTGAAAGTGCCATGTGTGCACTGTGCGCGTGTGCACGCTAGTCGGCTTCATCAAAGATGTCGCCCAGCGACGACGGTTGTTTGTGAACATCCGCTTTTCGTCTCACGTACTCGGTGATGCGCTCCGCCGGCAACATTTTCGCAAACTCAGCACGACCGCCGTTGATGCCCCACATGCCAACGCGCCGGCTCTCTCCCTTACGGCGACTGCCAATGTAGTGCTGCCCTTCAAACCTCTCACCATCGAGACTGTCGCGGAGGAAATCGAGGATCGTGTTCTCAGCTTTTTTGCGTTCGTGATCCGGGATCGTGTGCGGGTAGGTCTCGATCACGTCCTCGACCGTCACTAGCTTGAGATTGAGCGGGTACTCGTCGCGGTTCTCATTGAGCCATGACTGCAACAGCGGCCGGGCGCGGTCGATCATCGTTTCCTTGCTGGCAAACACCGGAGCGTCGCCGAACGGCGCGAAGCCATTAAGCGGCCGGTGGTCAAGCTCCCATGCGACGGCCGCGAGGGCGGCGGGGTTGTTCACTAGGCCATCAAATAGCCGTTTGTAGTACGCTGGATTGCGTTTCTTGTTCACAGCACTGACAGCGGCCCATCGCCGGTCGTTTTCCTCAAGCGGCAAGGCGTCGCGGTGATTGGTGGTCGCTCCCATCGCCGTGTAACTGTCAATTTCAAATGCCGGCACGTTCTTGATGTTCACTTCGATGGTCGGCTCGGTGATGATGTCACGCAATTCGTTGGCGACTTCGCGTCGCCCGATCTGCATCAATTCCTCAATGATGCAAAGCTTGCAATGGAGTGCCCATCCATTGAACTCACCCTTGAGCGAGGAATTCTTTGGTCGCTTCGTGTTTAGCTTGCCGATGATCTTCTCCATGATCTTAAAAACTATTGATTTGCCTGTGCCGGTCATCGTGCCGACGATCAGCAACGCTTGGTTCGGCTTCACACCGAGATTTTGGATGATCCACGCGAGCCAATTGAGCACATACTCGCGCTCGGCATCGTCGGGGATCAGATAATTGATGTGCTCGTTCCAAATGGCTGTATTGCCTTCGGCCGCCACGATGTCGGACGGCTTCCAAGCATTGTAATCGTCGCCGAGCACTTCGACCGCGCCGGGGATATACTTGAGCTTGATGAAACGACGGATGCGGCCTTTCGTCTTGAACAACTCACCGCTGATTGATGATCCGCGACCAAGGAAGTTGTAGCGGCTGTCGAATTGCTTGCGGTTCCACATCGCGCCGGTCTTACGGTGCATGAACCGCTCCGCCTCGATGATCCACACCCAATTCTCGACAACCCAATCGACACCGAATTTGACCGGATGGAATGGGTCGGGCATTTTGTCGGGGCCGTCGTCGTCGCTATCCTGCGGATGGGCCGTCTCGACGGGCGGCGTTTCGACGAGCGGCTCAAGCTCGCCGCGCTTCTCGCGTTGGCGCTTCTCGCGCAGAGCAATCTCGTCGGCGGTCAATTCCGGCAGAGCATCGCCGCCGAATTCAAACTCAGGTGTGCGTTCGCCCGGCGCGTTCTCTGTCAGATAGCCGTAAGCGTTGCGCGCTTTGACATCGAGGCGATCAGCGTCAGGGCCCTCGCCATTAAGCCATAGCGGATCGCACGTCGGCGCGCAGTTGTAATGTTCATCCACAAGCTCAATCGCTCGGTCCATCGAGACGCCATGATCCTTGCCGACGCCGAATACATCGAGCAACACTTTCTCGCCACCGCTGCCCTCGATTGATGGCGGCGCGTCGAATTTCAGATAGTCGATAAACCACTTGACGTTCGGCTCGGCGTCAAGCTCGACATCGCCAGCGATTTGACTGACGACAGCCTTCGGCTTCTCTTTGATGTAACTCCAAAAGAATGCTGGCGTCTCGGCGACAACGATGTCGCGCTCGACCGTGTACGTGCCGCCGCTGATACGGCATCCCGGAATGAGCACGTAGTTTGGCACGTCAACGTCGCGACCGAAGCCGGCTTTGCCGAGCGCGCAACGGTGCTTGTGCTCTGTGTCATCGTCGGGAATTTGATAGTAATAGTGATGGCCACCGGACGGCGTGCTGACTGTGAGCGTGTCCGGGAAGCCGTGGTCAAGATCAAGATCGACATACGTGTCGCGACCGTGCTTTCCTTCCTTCTCGTCAACGTCAACGACGATGAGGCGGGACTTCGCCAGTGCGATGCCCCAATTGCACGCCTGCCATTTCCGGTGCCATGCCTCGATTTGCTTCGGATCGTTGCTGGCCAGCGCGAGGTTGTCCTCAAAACACGGCGGGAATTTTTGATAGCGCGTGATCGGGAAGATGTACCATCCCGGATGTGCTTCGATGACGGCAAGCGCGAGCGCAAGCGTGCCCTTGATCTTCGGCGTCGGTCGCTTTATGTTGTTGGTCATCACACGTTACCTCTACATCTGCATCGCGCTCGCCGGCTTGTCCCCGGCGGGCGCGTTTCGCGTTTACAGTCCCGCCGTTGCGTCATCCTCAATGAGGTTGAGCGACATCGGGCTATAGGTTGAGAGCATGACGATGCCTGCACCTTCCCACAGCACGTAATCGCAGACATCAAAGATGCGCGCGAAATACGGAGCGGGAAGCTTGCTGGCGGTGCCCGATGCGTCGCCAAATCGGTCAAGGATGAAGCCGATTAGCTTCGGGCCATCGCTGAGGTCGCGCACGCAACATAGACTTCCGAGCATGTGATCGCGGGTGACGCCGCGAAATAGTTGATCGCGGTGGTCGTCGGCTTTCCCGCGCCAGTGTGCTGCGAGATTGCGGTGCAGTTTCGCAATCGCATGACAGTCACGCGCCTGCGATGCGTAAGGGTCATAAATGCGACTGCCGCGTATATCCTTGCTGGCAAGCTCGTAATCGTGAGCCTTGGCAGAGTTGACGTTGGCGCGTTCTGTCAGGGCGTCGCAGTTGCGCATTGCGTCACGATACCCCGACGACACTTTACCTAGATGGCTGCCGCCATTGACAAGCGACTTGAGTTGTTTGGCTGTCTTGCTCATGACTGTGCTCCTATAAGTTGGCGGGCGCGTTCGCGGCTCACGCCGAATTCAGCGCCGATCTTTTTCAGTGTGAGGCCAGCGGCCTTTAGCTCAATCATGCGCGGCCGACGCGGATCGCGAATGTCGTTCGCTCGCGAGCGTGGGTTGCACGTCTGAAATTCAGGCCGGAAGTGTTGGTTGCGCAAAACGCGCTTGCCGGGGTTCATCGCCGCCTCCCGCAATCGTAATAGAGACCGCAGTCATCACCGCGCGGCGTTGAATTGCGCGACGGCGACGGCGGGGCCGGCACAGGCTCTTTGCTGATAAAGGATTGAAGCGCAGCATCGCGGTCGCGGAAAACCTCCGCGTCGCGTGCCATGGCGGCTCGCAGAGCGTCTTGCGCTCGATTTTGATCTGTGGGAGCGGTCATGGCGTGCTGTGCTCCATACACATGCACACCGCTCGACATGAGCGGCGGGCCGCGCCTTCAACGCGGCGACGATTTGCGAGGCCCCTGCGTGTGGTGCGCGGGGGCTTCGCACATGCGGCTCATGTGCAGGATGGAACCGACCGGGGCTTGATGCGGTCGCCGGGTAGAAGCGGGGAATGAAACCCCGAGCCGGCACCGCGCCTCACGGCACGTTCGGAAGCTTTTACGCCCACCACGGGTGAAAGCAACAGGGATATACGAATTCAAACAGTCGTTTCAAATATGTAGCTGCATCCAGTCACCATATTTCAAACGGTCGTTTGATAATCAGCCATTGCGGCTCCCCCGCTGCCGGCGGTCCTTAACCCTCGATACCGCTGAAATCGCTCGCCTTCCGCCGCGCCGTGGGCGTCCATTGGCTCGCCGGCTCGACCGGCCATCACAGGCCCGGCGTGCGGGGCGCTTACCAGCGGGCGCGGCAGGGCGCTCGGCGCTGCATCTCGGCTTCGCGCCAAGGTCGCGCGTGATCCGCTCGATTTGGTCAAGGCTCAACCCGTGATGACGGGCGATGCTGGCAAGGCTGTATCGAGACCAATCCCTGCGCACCTGTCGGCGCACAGACGGCGACACGCGCATTCGGCGACCGCCAACTCGCGCCCGCTTCACCGGCTCGACGGCTACGATGCCAGCGCGCTCGCGAGCGAGGCGTAGCTTCCGATCCACATACGGCTCGACGTATTCGTGTCGCGGCGTGAGCGCGCGGCCGTCGAAGTCCGGGATGCCGATCTGCAAGCTCGCCCGGTGAAAGTCACCGTAGCAAGGTGTCGGCGGCGGCTCGTCCTTACGGACAGGCGACCACGGTTTGGGGCGGCGGAACGCGGTCATGGCACATCACTCAGCGCGGCGCGACGCGACGGCCGCGCTGTGATGCAGGCATTGCGCCGCGCCGATGTCCGCCATGTTGGATCGCACCGTGATCGTCGATGTCCCCGGCGGCTTTGCCGGTGTAGAACATCATCCGATCCAACTTCGACGGCCCCGGCTGTCCCTGCGTTACGTTCGGGCCATGACCAGCGGCCTTCGCGCGGCGTTGCTCCATCTCCGCTCGGCAAAAATCTCGGCGCAACTCGTCCGGCGAAGGTCCGGCGGCACCGCGCGACTGCATGTATTTTTGCAGAGCGTCGCCCATCCGGTGTCGCGCGACGCGAAGCCGATCAGATAAGACGCGAACATTCACACGTGCAAGGTCGAGCGCGATGCGTGCTTCGGCCACGGTAGGCGGGACGACATCCCACTCGCCATGAACCTCGACCTTATCCATGGAGGGAGCTTCGGATTTTTCCGGCTTTGCAAGTTCTGTCGGCGTCGGCTTCGACGATCCATATGCTTGCGCGCCTCCATCTCGACTGCTCTCGGCGAGCGTCTCGTCAAACTCGGCGCGCTCAAGAGCGAAGTCGTCCGGCAACAGCGCGACGACGCGCTCAAAGGTGACGGGCGGCTCGCACGCGGTGATGGCGGATTGTAGGAAGGGGCGGCGAAGATTGAGGGACATCGTATTACTCCGTTGTTTGGTTGACCGAGCCGGGAATGACGGCACAAACCCGGCTCGGTCGTTCTCAGCGCGGCGGAGTGTCGTTGGCCGATGCAGCGCCGCACTAAGTTCTAAGGGTCCGGTGGGAACTACTCGGAAGCCAGTTGAGCAAGTGACGAGATCACCGGCTCGGCTTCGTCACCGCTGTCACCCCACCGGCTTTCCGGTACGGACAGCATTGTCGTACCGAAATCGAATTCACTGCCGACGCTGTTGCCGGATGTAATCTTGCGCGAGTTGCGTTGGCGTCATCGGCGGATGCGCTCGCTCGAATTCCTGTGCGGCACACAGTGTGTCGGCACATTCCACCACATGAGCTTGCGCGGCCGTGATGTCTGCATCGACTTCCGCCAACGCCGCCGCTGCCGTCTCAAGCTCGTCAAGCGCGTCGCGAGTTGCTTGAGATTGAACATCGAGCCATTCCTTCGGCGGGCGTACAAACTTGGCGGACTTAGTGCCGGTGAACAGCACGGGGTCCAAATCTGCGAGGTTCTCTGTCATGTCGGATACTCCGTAGTAGATAGCGATCTAAATCTTCGGGGCCGATTTCCCACGGCAGAATTTCGTCGGCCATCTGTCTCAACCAAGCATCTTCGGGCACATCCTCAAATCGGCAGTCGAGCATGTGCCCCATGACGCCTGCGATCTGTAGATCGCGAAGCCGTTGCGATTTTGGTCGAAACGGCTTCATGACTTCACGACGGCTTGCGCACTGGATCGGATTGATTGTTGTTCAATCCACTGCCGACGCTACCGCCGGGGCTTCCTTCATCGACGCTGCGCTTCGCCATGGACGAGTGCACCGGCACCGGCCGCGATTTCGCTCCGCCGCCGCGCTCGCCGGACGCGATGTCCTCAAGCAAGCCATCGTCGTGCTGTGCGAGGCCGCGCGTGCTCATGCTGTCCTTGCCCGGCCACGTGCGGCCGGTCGCGTCGCCGGTCATGACGTTTCTCGCGGTGCCGCTTGCCTGTATCTCGTCGAGTACAGCGTCGCGTTTCTGCGCGAGGTTCGGGATGCCATCCGTGGTCATGCCCGGCGTCAACGAGCTTGGCCCACCGTAGGCATTGTTGCCGTAGTTGCCGCGACCGAAGGTGTAGTCTTTCTGAAACTCAGTCACGGTGCGCGGATCGACCTTGGTCGGTGCCGGTGTTTTGTTGGCGAGACCGGAATGATCGACGCCGCTATTTCCCTTTGCTACTTGGTTTGCCACTTGAGCCTCCTACGGTTTCGATGGCGATTTCAATCTGTCGAAAGTTTCCGTCCTCGACTATCGGCGGCTCTCTACGAGACCAGCACAACAGTCGGTAGCGATTGAAGCCGACCGGCTCCAACCAAAGATGCGCGCGATTGGCTTTGCGTTTCAGAATTGCCCATCGCTTCCCGTCAATATCAGGGACCATTCATTTCCCCCGAAGGCGCGCGGGATGATCGGGACCGGCGTTCTTGAGACCTTCACCGATGATCCGATCTGCATTGATGTGGCGCGCGACGTGCAGAGCGCCAGCACCGAATGCCGAGACCGCGTGATGGACACCCGGCGCGGCAGGCGTAACTTCGCTGGCTTGCGTCCGTGACCGTTGAGCAAAGGCTGGCGGCACAGCCTTGCCGACCTTGCCGCCATCCACAGTCGGCGAAATGTCCATCTTCTCGTCATCAATCAGAGACGACGTGACCGGAGCGCCTTCGTTCGTGCCAGTCGTTCGGTGCATTGCGTCGTGCACCGCTACGGTGTGCCTCTTGGGCACGCGGCCATCTCGACCAAGCGAGCCGCCGGGGTTGGTCTCGAATGACCGATCATGCGAATGCGCGATAGGTTCGCTTACTCGCGGCGCACCCTTCGGGCCGCGCAGACTTGTGCTGCCCGATTTGTTGGTGCCGAGCAATTCGTGTTTCTGATACTTGCTCATGTCGTCCTCCTACTTGATTTCCTCATTGAACCATTCGCCGAGCACGCCATCGCGAGCCGCTTGTCGAGCGTCACGTGCTTCATCATCGTCAACGTCGTACTCGTACACGCCCGCCTTGGGACCGATGAAACTCAAGGTGAGCGTGCCCCGGCCATCGTATGAGGCGTCGTCGAAGCAATCGCTGCCGCCGGGAATTCCCGACCAGCGTCGCGCCTTGGGAACGTGCTTAGTTTTAGTCGGCTCGCTCGGTGCCGGAACGGCTGCGCGCTTCCCGAATGTCGGCGCGTGTGTGTCAATGAACGCCTTGACGTTGGCTGTAGCCTTGATGCGACCGCTGGCGACTTCGCCAGCGAGACGCTGTGCCTGCCACTCTTGTTTTGATAGGTAGTCTTTGATGGCCACAGCGCGCGCTCCTATGCGATCCATCTACGGACGCGACCCGGAGGACGGATGTCGCCGAGCTTTGCGCCCGCTGCGGCTGCGATACCTATCGCGGCCTGCACGTTCGCTCGGGCGAGGCCGAATTGTTTGTTCAATGCAGCTTGCGTGTACTTGCCGAATTTATCTACGTTGTGTTCGTTGTCGGCCCATGGGTTCGTGTCGCCCTTCGGCTTTTTCTCGTCCGTCGAGATTTCGGCAGGCCGCACGCCGGATCGCGTATCAGATACACCGTGCAGGCCGTACAGCCGGGCGACGCGATCCGCTTCATCCATGCCGTTCTTTTTGGCGAAGGCCATGCGCGCCGTGAGGTTCTTGCCGGTGAACGCTGCATCGGCTTCATCGACGACGATGGCAGTCGGCAACAGGTGCGGCGCTTTGGTTTCAAACCACTCGCGCACACTCGGATCGGTGACGGGTTTCTGCGTCTCTTTCAGGACGAGCGTGTCGCCGACCCAATCGAATTTTCCGGTGTGCAACGTCTCAGCATCGAGTGCTTGAGCGTCCGTTGAGCCGAGCGATTTGAAATATGCGTGCACAGCGGCGCGCGTGTCAGGCGGCAACGACATGGGAACCTCCATCATTGATGCGTGTGGGGGATTTCGTCTGCGGCTTAGCGCGCAACCACTCGCGCACGTCGGCGATGAACAACACCGACGCGCGACCAATGGCGTGCGAGGAAATTTCTTGATTGCGGATCGCCGCGTACAGATGACGCGGGTTAATCCCGAAAATTAGCGCGCACTGGCGCACGGACGCGGCTTCGCGTTGCATGTTCAAACTCCGGTCGCTGATAGTTCGGGGGACTTCGACGCAGGCTTGTGCCGTTGGACGCGTCGAGTGACGTGAATATACCGATACGAACGCGACCGAGCAACAGGGATTTATCTGGGAGGGCGGCGCTGTCTCCCGACTTGCGAGAGAATTCAGAAACTTAGCAGGATGCAAAATCCCTGTTGCTCGGCGTCACCGAGCGAGCAAAAAATACGTGCTGAGACCAGCGATCAGTGCAGCGGACAGGAACACGAACGTCCGCGCGAACAGGCTACGCAGCTTCGGCGACGGCGCGGCCACATCTCCGGGTTTCGCCGGGCGGATAGTGCCGGTAAAAAGCGGCCATTTGCTCATGCACGCTTCACGGCGGTGGGAGCTTGTCCCTTTGGCTAGAAATCAATGCCGTTTCGCAATTGAATTTTTTGGCATCTTTTTCCTTGAGCAACGTGCGTAGAAGTTCTTCCGTCTGCGATAACGCTTGATGTTCCTTTTTTATATCAAGTTGGATCATCGTATTAGTTTCTTGGTTGGTGAATTGCCCGCAGGCGGCATCTGCCCATTCTGCGAAGCTCGGAGCACGCCACAGCGAAGCAGTCTTGTCGTCATTCCACCGGACCCAACGAATTTCTGCTGAGCTAGTTGAAACCATCGCGTCGATCATTGGTCTTGGCGTTTCCATTACTTGCAAATAACGAACAATCTCATCAAGCATTCGCCTGTATGCGCTAGCAGCATCGGCAGCCGAAAGCACCTTAAAGGCCGGGTCGTCAGTGCGGGGACGATGTAATCCAATATCCCCAGTTCTCTCGGGTGCACCGAACCAAATGAGCGCGCAAGAACTTGCGCAGTGACAGTTTGGACCGTCGCACAATCCGGTCCTGTAACTCATCATCACTGATTGTCCGCCTACGACCTCCTGCCAGGGGGAGTCTACGGCAATCAGGTATTTTCTAAAAAGTCGTCCGATTTCCATGGCGTCATCGACCGTGCCCCCCGGCGACTCAAGGGACACATGCTCCATGAAGGGATGGTTCTTTCTATAGAGACTGAGAAACTTTTGGTAGTCGCCCTCGACAATGTCGCCTTGAATGAACGCGGCTTTGCATGTGTCGGCGGTTGGCCTAACTCCCGAAGGCCATAAGTTCTTAGCGCGATCTTCGGGGACAGGCGTGTTGCCGTAGAACGATGCACACCCCATTTCGGCAGCACGAACTGGTACCGAGAGAGAGGCCAAGAACACAACGGTTGCGGCGCACCGCCATAAGGACCACACCATTATGCCACCTTCGGGAAATCTTTGTTTAAGCCCTCGCAACTATTCATTCGACGAAGCTTCATCAAGGAAATTTGCGGTGGCAATCATGCTCGACCGTCAGGCCAAATTGTGCTGGTGTTGGGCACAAGGCAAGAAGGAAGTGAACAGAGTATATTTTTATGGCAGCCGTGTATGGGGTAATCCGACAGAAGATAGCGACTTAGACGTGCTAGTCGTTGCCCCTCCGGCATACTGCGAGCCTGAACTATGGGCCAGTGAGTTAACGAGGCGACTTGATGTTGCAGTAGAAATCAATGATTACTGGACAGCGGAACCCGGATTACGGGATAAAATCAAGACGAGTGGATTGCTGGTGTTCAGTCGCCACGGAAACGACGCCGATTTTGAGTTCGAGGATGAGCTTCCAGAATTTGACCCGAACGAGCATTAAGCTACGTGACCGTTCACACATTGCGCCGTGACTTCAACCAAAATGGCATCGGACTGTCCCTAAAGACGGTCACTATTGTCCCTAGTTTTGCGGCTAAGCCATTGATTTTATTTAGTGGTGGGCCCGGGAGGACTCGAACCTCCAACCAAGCGGTTATGAGCCGCTAGCTCTGACCATTGAGCTACGGGCCCGCGCCACGCGCGCGGCGCGGTCGAATTCGCGCGCCATTATATAGCAGGGCCGCCTATCCTCGCCGGCTCAGTAAAAACACCGCCTGCTCGCCGAACAAATTCCAGAACCACCACGGCATTTTCAGCCGCATCTGCCGGCCCCAGGCGTTGAGCGCCACCGCCTGGTCCATGCGGGCGCCGACCGGCGTGGCAGAGTTGGACGAAATCCTTGATGCTGCAGAAGTGGATGTTCGGCGTCTCGTACCACGCGTAGGGCAGATTGTCGGTGCGCGGCATGTGACCGCCGAACAGAAGCTGCAGGCGGATGTTCCAATGGCCGAAATTCGGAAACGACACGATGGCGTGGCGGCCGATGCGCAGCATGTGCTCGAGCACGACGCGCGGCTGCCGCGTCGCCTGCAGGGTCTGCGACAGGATGACGTAATCGAAGGCGTCATTGGGATAATCGGCGAGGTCGGTGTCGGCGTCGCCCTGCACCACGGCAAGTCCCTTGGCGACGCATTCGTTGACGCCCTCGCGCGACAGTTCGATACCGCGGCCGTCGACGCCGCGGGTCTCCAGCAGGCGAAGCAGTTCGCCGTCGCCACAGCCGACGTCGAGCACGCGCGCGCCGTGCTCCACCATGTCGGCGACCACGAGCAAGTCGATGCGCGAGCCGCCCGGCCCGCGCGCGGCCTCCGCCATGGTGAGATCGTGTTTGAGGCGCGAGAGCATACTCACCTTCGCCGCCGGCAGGCCGCGCGCCTTGGCGGCGCCCTCCAGAAAGCCGCGCACGATGGCGAACAGTTCCGGCTCGTCGAGCAGGAAGGCGTCGTGGCCCTTGTCGGTCGTGATTTCGGCGAAGGAGACGCGCGCGCCCGCGGCGTTGAGCGCATGCACGATCGCGCGCGACTCCGCGGTCGGAAACAGCCAGTCGCTGGTGAACGAGATGACGCAGAACCGCGTCGGCGCGCCGCGGAAGGCGTTCGCCACCACGCCATCGTAGTCGGCGGCGAGATCGAAATAGTCCATCGCGCGGGTCAGATAGAGATAGGAATTGGCGTCGAAGCGCTCGACGAAGGTGATGCCCTGGTGGCGCAGATAGGACTCGACCTGAAAGTCGGCGTCGAACGAGAAGGTCGGGTTGTCGCGATCCTGGAAACGGCGGCCGAACTTGCGGTGCAGCGCCGCGTCCGACAGATAAGTAATGTGCGCGCCCATGCGCGCGACCGCGAGCCCGCGCCGCGGATTGGTGCCGTCGGCAAAATAGCGGCCGCCGCGCCACTCCGGATCGGCCATCACCGCCTGGCGGCCGACCTCATGGAAGGCGATGTTCTGCGCCGAATGCCGCGTGGCGGCGGCGATCGGCAACGCCGCGAACACGCGCTGCGGATAGCTCGCCGCCCATTGCAGCACCTGCATGCCGCCCATCGAGCCGCCGGCCACCGCGAACAGCGTCTCGATGCCGAGATAGTCGAGCAGCATCGCCTGCGCGCGCACCATGTCGCGCACGGTGACCACCGGAAAATCGAGGCCCCAGGGCATGCCGGTCGCCGGATTGGTCGAGGCCGGTCCGGACGAGCCCATGCAGCCGCCGACCACGTTCGGACAGATAACGAAATAGCGGGCGGTGTCGATCGGCCTGCCGGGGCCGACCATGGTCTCCCACCAGCCCGGCTTGCCGGTCACCGGATGCTCGTTGACGACGTGCTGATCGCCGGTGAGCGCATGGCAGACCAGCACGGCGTTGCTGCGCTCGGCGTTGAGCGCGCCGTAGGTCTGATAGGCGATCTGCAGCGGGGCGAAATCGACGCCGGCATCGAGCCGCAGCGGATTGTTCGGCGCCAAAGCGAACGACCAGCGAATGCGGCTGGTCCGCTTCGCGCGTGCGGTCGGCAAGATCGAGCGTGGTGATGGCGTCGGCCATGTCATTTCCCGGAGTGACGCGTTCCCTGCTTGGTTCATTCGCCGCGCCGGCGTCAAAGCGGCGTAAATAGGCCCGTCCGCGCCCGGAGTCAACGTTTTCTTTGCTTTCGGATTTGCCGGCACCTATCAATTAAGCCCGTTGCCGGGCCTTCGCCACGCCGAAGTGGCCTTGGCCGCGCAGCCGGGAGCGCTCATGCCAAATCGACCCGCCAGAAGGAAATTTCGCTCGCCGATTTGCGGCGCGAGCTCGACCGCATCGACGCGGCCATGCATGCGCTGTTGATGGAGCGCGGCGAAACCATCGACACCCTGATCGCGGTGAAGAAAACGCAGGAGACCGGCTCCGCCTTCCGGCCCGCCCGCGAGGCCGAGATGATGCGCCGTCTGGTCGAACGCCATCACGGCAACCTGCCGCTCGACACCGTCGAGGGCATCTGGCGCGTCATCATTTCGACCTTCACCTACGTGCAGGCGCCGTTCTCGGTGCATGCCGATCTCTCCGCCGGCGACGCCTCGATGCGCGATTCCGCGCGCTTCCATTTCGGCTTCACCGCGCCGTTCGTGCCGCATATGGGCGCGGCGAGCGTGGTCGAGGCGGTGACCGAATCGAAAGGCGATCTCGGCCTCGTTCCCGCCTTCGCCATTGCCGGCGCCGGACCCTGGTGGGCGGCGCTCGAATTTGCCGCCGCGCCGAAAATCATCGCCCGGCTGCCGTTCGTCGAACGCTCCGATCATCCGGCGGCGCTGCCGGTGTTCGTGGTTTCGCGCGCCGCCGCCGACGCCATGGTGACCGAAACCGAAGTCTGGAGCATGCGGGTGTCCGGCTGGCGCGCGCCGGCCGCCAGCGCCGTGGCGACGAGCGCCGACGTGATCGCGGTGCCCGACCAGGCGTTCGACGGCGCGGCGCTCCTGGTCTCGGTGGCGCGCGGCGGCATCGACGCGGTCCGCAAGGCCTCTGGTCGATTTCGGCGCCTCGATCCGCTCGGCAGCCCTCGTCGGCAGTCACGCGACCCGCTATACGGTCGCGGCAGAAAAACGCGCCTCTCCGCCGAAAGCGGAAGGACAACAAGGATGAATTCGGAGCAACGAAGCAATGACTGCGATGCGTCCCCAGCCTCGGCCCGGGGTGCTCGACATCGCCCCCTACGTGCCCGGCAAGAGCAAGGCGCCGGGCGTCGCCAAGGTGTTCAAGCTGTCGTCGAACGAGACGCCGCTCGGGCCGAGCCCGCGCGCGATCGAAGCCTACAATTCCGTCGCGCCGCATCTGCACGATTATCCGGACGGCTCGGCCAGCGATCTGCGCGAGGCGATCGGCCGCGCCTTTGGGCTCGATCCCGACCGCATCGTCTGCGGCGCCGGCTCCGACGATCTGCTGCACCTGCTCGCCTACGCCTATCTCACCGACGGCGACGAGGCGATCCACACCACGCACGGCTTTCTGATCTATCCGATCGTCACGCTCGGCACCGGCGCGCGGCCGATCGCCGTGCCGGAGACCGATTTCACCGCCGACGTTGACGCCATCCTCAAGGCGGTGACGAGCAAGACCAAGATCGTCTTCCTCGCCAATCCGAACAATCCGACCGGCACCTGCCTGTCGTTCGACGAAGTCAAACGCCTGCATCGCGGCCTGCCGGGGCACGTGCTGCTGGTGCTCGACGCCGCCTACGCCGAATATGTCAGGCGCAACGACTATGAAGCCGGTATCGAGTTGGTGGCGACGTCCGACAACGTCGTCATGTGCCGCACGTTCTCGAAAGATCCACGGGCTGGCCAATTTGCGGCTCGGCTGGATGTTCGCGCCGGCGCACATCGTCGATGCGGTCAACCGCATCCGCGGGCCGTTCAACGTCAGCGGCGCCGCGATCGCCGCCGGCGTCGCGGCGATCGAGGACGTCGAGCACCAGGAACGCTCGCGCGAGCACAACACGCGCTGGCTCGCCTGGCTGACGGAAGAAATCGGCAAGCTCGGTCTGAAGGTGACGCCGAGCGTCGCCAATTTCGTGCTGATCCATTTTCCGCAAACGCAAGGGCCGCACCGCCAAGGACGCCGACGCTTTCCTCACCGCGCGCGGCCTGATCCTGCGCTACGTCGCCGCCTACAAGCTGCCGAATGCGCTGCGCCTTAGCGTCGGCACCGAGGAGGCCAATCGTCTCGTCGTCGCGGCGCTCAAGGAATTTCTGGATAAGAAAGCGGCGTGACGCTGTGGCGAAACAGAAAGTATCCGCTCCGCTGTTCAACCGCCTTGCGCTGATCGGCGTGGGCCTGATCGGCTCCTCGATCGCGCGCGCCGCGCGGCGCGCAAGGCGCGGTGCGCGAGATCGTGGCAAGCGCGCGCTCGGCGCCGACGCGGCGGCGCGTCGCCGAACTGGGGCTCGCCGATCAGGTGGTCGAAACCAACGCCGCGGCGGTGGCCGGCGCCGACCTCGTCATCGTCTGCGCGCCGGTCGGCGCGTGCGGCGAAATCGCCGGCGAGATCGCTCCGCATCTTAAGCCGGGCGCGATCGTTTCCGATGTGGGCTCGGTGAAGGCGGCGATCGTGCGCGACATGGGCCCGCATATTCCCGCGGGCGTGCATTTCGTCCCCGCCCATCCGGTCGCCGGCACCGAGCATTCCGGCCCGGATGCCGGCTTTGCCGAGCTGTTCGTCGGCCGTTGGTGCATTTTGACGCCGCCTGACGGAGCCGATCCTGGCGCCGTCGAACGGCTCGCCGCATTCTGGCGGGCGCTCGGCGCCAAGGTCGAGTCGATGCCGGCCGAGCATCACGACCTGGTGCTGGCGATCACCAGTCATCTGCCGCACCTGATCGCCTATACGATCGTCGGCACCGCCGACGAACTCGCCGAAGTGACGCGCTCGGAGGTGCTCAAATTCTCCGCCGGCGGTTTTCGCGATTTCACCCGCATCGCCGCCTCCGATCCGACCATGTGGCGCGACGTCTTCCTCGCCAACAAAGACGCCGTTCTGGAAATGCTCGGCACGTTCAACGAGGACCTGTCGCAACTTACTCGCGCCATCCGCCGCGGCGACGGCGAGGCTTTGTTCGCTCATTTCGCGCGCACGCGCGCCATCCGCCGCGGCATCGTGGAGATCGGCCAGGATTCGCCGGCGCCGGATTTCGGCCGCGCGCATCCCGACCTGCCGGTCGAGCCGCTGCCGCGGCCCTATGCGGCCGCGAACGACGAGTGAAGCCTTTAGCCGCGCGCCTTCACCGTCAGCGCTTCTTCGACTGCCGCCGCGCAGCGCCGCAACCGAGAATGGCTTGGCGATCACATCGTGGATCAGCGCGTCGAGCCCTTGCGCGCGTTCGCGTTGATCGGCGTAGCCGGTCATCAACAGAATGGTGAGATCGGGAAAGTCGCGCGCGGCGGCGAGCGAAAGCGCGATCCCGTCCATGATCGGCATACGCACGTCGGTGAGCAGGAGATCGAAGCGGCCCTTTTCCCGGGTGAGCACGTCGAGCGCCTCGCTGCCATCGTGCGCGGTCTCGACCGTCATGACCGTCGGTGGCGAGCGCGCGCGCGCACATGGCGCCTAAGGCTTCCTCGTCTTCGGCGATGAGGATGCGCGCCATGGCACGTCAACGCGCCTCCGCGACAATGTCGCGGTGATTGAGGAAGCGCACCAGCAGGTCATGGCTCTCAGGCGGCGGAGAGGCGAGCCGGGCGTGAAAAGCTATCTCCTGATAGGCCGACAACCGCGCCTGCGGCGGAACGGCGGTCCATGAATAGATTTCCTGCTTGGCGGCGTTGCGCACGACGAGCTTCAGCCGCGGCACGTCGATCACCGCGCCGGTGTCGTTGACGATTTTGCCTTGTACCACGAGGATCGGCACGCCCTCGTGCGCTTCCATGCTGGTTGCGACATCGTCAAATGAAAGCCCGCGCAGGTTCACCGGCAGTCCCATTGCGGCGTAGAACGAGGCGGTCTGCGGCAGAATGCGCACAATATCCTTGCGCCAGCCGACGAGAATGGCATCGACGATGACCAGCGCAAGGATCGCGTCTGCAGCGCGCGACAGCGACCAAGCGTGCCGCTGGCGCTTGGCGCCGCGCTGCGAGGCGTCGCGCCGCAACCGTCTCGATGTCCTCGGGATGCGCCGTTTGCCTGCGCGGCAGCCGCGATCGGCATCGATCATCGATCGGCGGCCTGCCGGCATCGGGTCGACGGCGCGATCGGGGGCGCTTCGACCTCGACGGCATCGCCTGTCTCCGGGCTGGCATCGGCCGTCGAGGTTGAACCTGGATCCGGCCCGGCACCGGCTTCGGCCAGCCATGCCAACGATCGGCTGTCGTCCGGCAGCGCATCGGGCGAAGGCTCGATCCATTCGGCGTGCACTAGAAGCGTCGGCGGAAGCTGCCGCACGGACGGCTGCCTCTTCAACTGCCGCTCCCACAGGCACTTCCAGCGGAGCGGGCTCGGGACGCCAGTGCCGCGGCGGCCGCGAGCAGTTCGTCGGCCTGGCTCGGCTCGGCGCGCCAGACCGTGCGGCAGCGCACACAGCGCACGTCGCGGCCGTTGGGCTGCAGGCTTGCCGGCTCGACCTCGTAGGATGTGGCGCAGGACGGGCAGACGATCAGCATTGGCGAATCAGGAGCACCGCGGCGTTGCGGCGAGCCTAGCTTCCGATCCGTTAACGAATTGGAAACCACGCCATCCGGTCAACCCTATGCCGTCACCGCAATGTTAGAATTCGCGGCAAGGGCGAATCAGGCGGCTGCCGATCGGCCACAACCCGCGCGGCATGAGGTCTTTTGGAGGACCCGCGTGATCCTGTTCGAGAATGTCGGCTTGCGCTACGGGCTCGGCCCGGAGGTACTCCGCGACCTCAACTTTCGCATCGCCACCCATTCGTTCCAGTTCCTCACCGGGCCGTCGGGCGCCGGCAAGACCTCGCTTCTGCGCTTGCTGTTTCTGTCACTGCGGCCGACCCGCGGCCTGATCACGATGTTCGATCAGGACACCGCGACGCTCTCCAAGGACGGCCGCGCCACGCTGCGCCGCCGGATCGGCATCGTGTTCCAGGATTTCCGGCTGCTCGACCACATGACCACCTACGAGAACGTGGCGCTACCATTGCGCGTACTCGGCAAGGATGAAGCCGAATACCGCGCCGAGGTCGTCGAGCTCTTGCAATGGGTGGGTCTTGGCGAGCGGATCGACGCATTGCCGTCGATCCTCTCCGGCGGCGAGAAGCAGCGCGCCGCCATAGCCCGCGCCGTCATCGCGCGCCCGCAGCTGTTGCTTGCTGATGAGCCGACCGGCAACGTCGATCCCAATCTGGGTCAGCGCCTGCTGCGCCTGTTCATCGAGCTGAACAAATCCGGGACCTCCATCGTCATCGCTACTCACGATATCGCCCTGATGGACGAGTACGACGCCCGGCGTCTGGTGCTGCATGAGGGACGGCTGCATGTCTACGACTGAACCGCTCGACGGTCGGATCGAGACCCTGGCCGAGCCGTGGGACGATCTCGAAGTAACGCCGTTGCGCGCGCACGGTCCGCAGACGGCGAGCGCGATTGTGCCAAAAAGCTCGATCGCCGGACGCTCGCTCACCGCGGTCGTCGCCATCCTGACCTTTCTGGCGTCGCTAACCGCCGGAGCGGTGATGATGGTGGTCGGCGCCGCAAGCGATTGGCGCTCCGATGTCGGACGCGAGGTCACTATCCAGGTCCGTCCGGTCACCGGACGCGACATCGATTCCGATGTGCGCAAGGCCGTCGAGATTACCCGCGCCGTGTCCGGCATTGCCGACGTGCGCGTCTACACCAAAGAGGAATCGGCGCGCCTGATCCAGCCCTGGCTCGGCAACGGCCTCGACCTCGATGATCTGCCGATTCCGCGCATGATCGTGGTCAAACTCTGGTCCGGCGCGCCACCGGATTTCGCTGCGTTGCGTGAGACCCTTGCGGCGCAGGTGCCGAGCGCCAGCCTGGACGATCATCGGCGCTGGATCGACCGCATGCGCGACATGGCGACGGCGGCGGCCGCCGGCGGGCTTGCCATCCTCGCGCTGGTCCTTGCCGTCACCGTGCTCTCGGTCACCTTCGCCACGCGCGGCGCCATGGCGACAAACCGGCCGATTGTCGAAGTGCTGCACTATGTCGGCGCGACCGACGGCTTTGTCGCCCGCCAGTTTCAGCGCCATTTCCTGATCCTCGGCTTCAAGGGCGGCGCCATCGGCGGGGGAGCGGCGATCATTCTGTTCGGCGTGCTGCAAGCCATGAACGCCTGGCTCGCAGGAACCCCGGGGGGCGACCAGTTCGAAGCGATGTTCGGCAGCTTTTCCATCGGAGTAAGCGGCTTTTTGACCATCCTTGGACAGATTGTGCTGATGGCTTTGGTGACGGCGCTGGCCTCGCGCCATACCGTCAACCGCACGCTTGAGACCATCGATTGACGAGCGGCGCCCCATGGTCGCACTCGACCGACTTGACGTCGGAATTTAAGGCTATGATGACGGCGATCAGGACGTCGGCTCCGGTCGTCCAAACTGCTTCTGGCGCAAAAGGCGCGAGGGACGCGCGCGGCGATGGTCAGTCTTAAGACTGCGGTCCGAACGCGGCGCTGCACGTCCATCGCCATCAGAGTGGCTGTGCTGTGCGTGCTCGCCCTCGTGCTCGGCTTTGCCGGTTTTGTTTGGCGCTTACCCGATAAGCAAGTCGTGCTCGACCGCGATGCCGATGGGATCGTGGTGCTGACGGGCGGCACATCGCGCGTTACCGATGCACTCGAACTGCTCGCCGCTCGCCGCGGCAAGCGTCTGCTGATCAGTGGGGTCAATCCCGGCACGACGATTGCGGACATCGCCTATGAAGTACCCGACCTACCGCCAGCTGCTCGCCTGCTGTGTGGATCTCGACTATTCGGCCATCAATACGCTCGGCAATGCAGTACAGACCCGGCTGTGGGCGTCGAATTACGGCTTCCATTCGCTGATCGTCGTCACCTCGAACTATCACATGCCGCGCGCACTCGCCGAGCTAGGCCACCAGTTGCCGGATATCGCGCTTATTCCCTACCCTGTTTTGCCCGATCGCCTGCGCACCGAACCATGGTGGTCGAACGGCGATACGACGCGAGTTGTCGTGTCGGAATACCTCAAATTCCTCTTCGCCGAAGTGCGGATGCGCTTTGAGCCCGCGCCGGCGCAGAGCAGCAACCGCGTCTCCGACGCCGGGCATGTGTGAGGCTCCACATTCGCGCACCGGCCCGAGGTTCAGCCGCATTGGATGCTTCAGTGTCCCAATCGCCTGCCCTGCTCGCCCGTTCGCTCGCGTTCAACGCACTGTTCTATGTGAACTTGATCGTTCACATGATCGTGGCGCTGCCGACACTTGTATTGCCGCGTGTTGTTCAGCGCGTTTTCATTCGCTCCTACGCGCGCACCAGTCTCTGGCTGCTGCGTGTCCTCTGCGGCACGATAGTGGAGTGGCGTGGGGTTGAAAAACTTCCGCAAGGAGCCTGCATCGTCGCCTGCAAACACCACTCCTTGTGGGAGACATTCGCGCTTTGGGCCATCCTTGACGATCCGGCCTACATCCTCAAACGCGAATTGATGTGGATTCCGCTGTTCGGCTGGCACATGTGGAAAGCCGGACTCATTCCGATCGACCGCAGCGCCGGATTAGCCGCGCTGTCGCGAATGACGGCGCGGGCGAAGAAAGAACTCGAACGCTCGCGCCAGGTCATCATCTTTCCGGAAGGCACGCGGCGTCCTCCCGGGCGCGAGCCGAGCTACAAACCTGGCATAGCCCATCTCTACGCCAAAGCCGGCGTCGCCTGCGTGCCGCTTGCGCTCAATTCCGGACTGTTTTGGCCGCGCCGATCGCTCATTCGCTTTCCCGGCACCGTTCTGGTCGAAGTGCTCGATCCGATCGCTCCGGGGCTGGACACGCGGACGTTCCTCAGCCGCCTGCAAAATGTGTTGGAGGACGCGACAGCGCGGCTGATCGGGGAATTCAGCAAACAGGCATCAGGCATCGGGAAGCTCAATCCCGACCCCTGACTCCTGATGCCTGACCACGGTTTCGTGCTGGCCCAGCCGCCCGGCAAGCAGGTGCAGGTCAGTCTCCCGATACCCGAGCGCTTCCAAAGCGCGCACTGCTTCGAGCACGTAGTCGCGATTGGGACCGGACCGGCCGTGACCCTGCCGCACGTAGTGCACACGCTCGGCAAGCGAGAGCCGCCCGGCATATTGAACATGGCCGCGATCGACAATGTACCAGAGCGCGTTGACCTGCCGCCGCGCCGCGTCTTCCAGATCGATCCGCCGTACCGTTTCGCGATAGACGGAGGTGACCTGTTCGCGGCCGCGCAAGTAGGCGACCGTTTTCGTGCGCGCCTCGGCCGCCACCCGGTAGGCGATGCCCCGGCACATACCGCCGCGATCTAGTCCCAGCACCAGGCCAGGCCGCTCCGGAGTCCCACGATGGACGTATGAAAAGACGCAAAGCGCCCGGTGCAGCCCTTTCAGCCGCGCCGGCACGCGTTCGAGAACGTCGAAGCCGGGCCGCCACATCAGCGAGCCATAGCCGAAAACCCACAGCTCGCCGGTTTCACGCTCGTCGAATGCCGCCATCGCGCTGGTTGCCTCAGAGCCTGCTATACCGCTCGCCTAGCAGGCCGAGTAAGGCGCTACAATGGCGGCTTAAAGGTCTTGGAAACGCCGCACTCGGCAGGCGGTAAAGGCACGATGGCAGGTAAATCTCCGCTTAGCATGATGCAAGCCGGCCGCCAGCGCTTGCCACGGCGCGCCGGCGCACGCGCCTTTTGCCGCTTCCGCCGGACGGCGGCGGCTTGGGCCGTTCTCGCGTCGATTGCCGTCCTCGCCATCCTGGCGGCCGGATGGTGCGGGTTATGGTATTACGCGGCTTCGGTCACTGACCGCACGCTTGCCGGCTGGGTAGCGCGGGAAGCTGCCGCCGGTAGGGTCTATACCTGCGGCTCGAGGGCATTTCGCGGTTTTCCCTTTAGCATTCAGGTGCGCTGCGCTCCAGGCCGCCGCCACGCACAATTCCAGTCAGCCGCCGTTTGCGGCCGCGGCGAAGGAGATCACCTTCACCGCGCAGGTCTACCATCCGACATTCCTGGTTGGCGACGTCACCGGTCCGCTCACAATTGCGCCGCCAGGCCAGCCGCCCAGCTTTGTGGCCACATGGTCGCTGGCGCAGATGAGCGTGAGCGGGGTGCCGCCCGATCCGGACGCCCTATCCGTCACGCATCGAGCGGCCGCAACTCAACCATGGCGGCAGCGCCGGTGCGGAGACACTGTTCGCGGCAGACGATGCCGACTTTCAAGCTCGCATCGTCAGCGGCACGGCCGATAATCATCCGGTGATCGACGCAGTCTTGCATTTTGCATCCGCCACGGCGCCGACGCTGCATCCGCTGCTCACGGAGCCGACACAGGGCGACATCGAGGTCGATATTGAGCGGCTTTAAGGACTTGTCGCCCAAAGCCGTTCGCCGCGCGTTTCCGCGAGATGCAAGCGGCGGGTGGGAATATCGAGATCAAGTCGCTTCGCATCGAACGGAGCGATGCGATCGTCGTCGGTGCGGGCACGCTCACCGTGAACCAGAACGGCAGGCTCGACGGTGTAGTTCGCGTCGCGGTCTACGGAATCGAGAACATCGTGCCGCAACTGGGCCTCGACAAACTGATCGGCCACGGTCTCGACCGGCTCACCGGCGCAGGCGGTTCCTCCGGCCAAGGGCTTTCTGCGCTTGACCGCTTGATGCCCGGGACTAAGCGGGGTCGTCAGCGCTGGGGCCAACGCCAGCGTCATCGACGATCTGAAAAAGATGGGCCAGCCCACTCAAATCGACGACAAGCCCGCGATCGCTCTGCCGTTACGCGTCTCCGACGGCGTGGTCTATCTGGGCATGATCCGGGTCGGACAGGTGCCGGCGCTTTTTTAAGCAAGCGGAGAAGAGTCACCCCTTGCGCTTGGCGTGCCAGCCGACGGAAGCGTCCGGCACCGAATCCGTCGAGGCGAAATACGGCTTGATGTCGAGGAGCGGGGTGTTGTCGACGCAATCGATACCGACAATCGAGAGCGTGTTGCCTTCGATGCGAAGGAGCCGCGCCACTGACAGCGCAATTGGATTGGGTCGCACCGGCGAACGCAGCGCAAACGTTCCGCGCCGCTCGCGATAGCCGCGCGGCGCCTGAAAAACGAGGTCGCGCCGCGCTTTGTCCATCCAGTAGAGCACGATCACGTGGCTCACGCTCTCCAGGCCTTTGAGGCCTTCGAGCCAGCGTGGATCGAGCTCGATGGTGCACACCGCGTCGGATTCGCGCGCGTTTTTCGGACACTGTTCGCGCTGTTTCCAGGGTGTACGGATGCGCCCGATGAAATAGAGCGAGGCCTCGAACTGGGCCGGTAAAGCGACGGCGACTTCGCCCTCGCGCAGCCCGTGCGTATGCTCCTGCGCCGGACCCCGGCGCGCAGGACCGTCGTTTTTGCCTGTCTCGCTCACGCCCGCTTGTATGCACGCGCGTAGGCGGGCCGCCAAGAGGACCCCGGAAGAGACGCCAGAAGCGGCATTGAGGCCGCCCACTGCGCCCACGTTGTTGGGAAATATCCCATTGCAAGGCTCCTAGATAAGGGTATAAAGATATCCTTATGTCTAGTACACAGAATGATCGGCAGCTGTCCTTTCCGGCTCTCAGCGGGACACTGAAAGCGGCGGGCGAAGCCACACGGCTGCGTATCCTGATGCTGCTTTCGGAAACCGAACTCACGGTATCCGATCTCACCGAAATCTTGCGGCAGTCGCAGCCGCGGCTTTCCCGCCATTTGCGTCTCCTGGCCGAGGCTGGGCTGATCGAGCGCTTCCGCGAGGGCTCTTGGGCTTTTTTTCGCCTCGGCGAGCGCGGCAGCGCGGCCGACATCGCGCGCGCGCTGATCGCGCGGCTTGACGCCGACGATCCGATCATCGCGCGCGACCGCGAACGGCTCGCCGCGGTGCGCCACGCACGCGCCGCCGCCGCACAGAATTATTTCCGCCGTCACGCCGCGGAGTGGGACCGCATTCGCAAGCTGCACGTGGCCGACGCCGCCGTGGAAGGAGCGGCCCGCGCGGCGCTTGCCGACAAACCGATCCGCTCGCTGCTCGATCTCGGCACCGGGACCGGGCGCATGCTCGAACTGTTCGGCCCCGATATCGAGCGCGGCCTCGGCCTCGATCTGTCGCGCGACATGCTGGCGCTGGCGCGCGCCCGGCTCGACCGCGCCGGGCTCAAGCATTGCAGCGTGCGGCACAGCGACATTTATGACCTGGCGCTGCCGCGCGACTCCTTCGACGTCGTCATCATCCATCAGGTCCTGCACTTCCTCGATGACAGCGCCCGCGCCATCCGCGAAGCGGCGCGGGTGCTGCGGCCGGGCGGCCGGCTCTTGGTCGTCGATTTTGCCCCGCACGATCTCGAATTCTTGCGCGAGCAGCACGCCCATCGCCGCCTCGGCTTCACCGCCGAGACCGTGACCCAATGGCTGGAAGCCGCCGGTCTTGACGTCATGCGGCAAGACACGCTGCCGCCTGATCCGGAGGGAAAGATCGCGGTCTCGCTGTGGCTCGGGCGCGACCCGCGCATCCTGCTCGCCGCGCCGGCAGCGCGCGAGGTGGCCTGATGAGTATGACCCGCGCCAGCCGCTTCGTGCGCGCCGGCGCCCCGCGCAGCATTCGCGTCTCGTTCGAGTTCTTTCCGCCAAAAACTGCGGACATGGAGCAGGCGCTGTGGGAGGCGATCGCGCGACTTGCGCCGCTGGCGCCCAATTTCGTCTCGGTCACCTACGGCGCCGGCGGCTCGACGCGCGAGCGCACCCACGCGACCGTCAAACGCATCCTGGCCGAAACCATGCTGACGCCGGCCGCGCACCTGACTTGCGTCGCCGCAACCCGTGCGGAAATCGATGCGGTGATCGCCGGTTATGCGCAAGCAGGCGTGCGCCACATCGTGGCGCTGCGCGGCGATCCGCCGGCCGGCGCCGGTGAACGCTATGCGCCACATCCGGACGGTTACCGCAACGCCGCCGATCTCGTCGCCGGCATCAAGCGGCACGACGGCCTGTTTGGCGACATTGAAGTGTCGGTCTCGGCCTATCCGGAAAAACACCCCGATAGCCCATCCGTCGCCGCCGACATCGACATGCTTAAGGCCAAGGTCGATGCCGGCGCAACGCGCGCGATCACCCAGTTATTTTTCGAGAACAGCCTCTACTTCGGTTATCTCGACCGGGTGCGGAGAAGCGGCATCGATATCCCGATCGTGCCCGGGATACTGCCGGTGCAGAACTTCAAAACGATCAGAAATTTTGCCGCACGCTGCGGCGCCTCGGTCCCGGCCTGGCTCGCCGAGCGCTTCGACGGTCTCGACGACGATCCGGCGACACGCAAGCTGATAGCCGCCGCCGTTGCCGCCGAGCAGGTGCTCGATCTCGTCGATCACGGCGTCACCGACTTCCACTTCTACACCATGAACCGCGCCGACCTCGTTTACGCGATCTGCCATCTGCTGGGGCTGCGGCCGGGCCAAGAGCAGAGCAAAGCGCGCGACGGGGAGCATCGCGCGCTCCCTCTTGCCTCGAGCTAGCCAATGTCCAGTCCAACGTTCAACCCTCGACTTTCGTCCGCATCTGAAACGAAGCTGCGCCGTTTGGCTGCCGAGCGCATTCTTGTGCTCGACGGTGCCATGGGCACGATAATTCAGGCGCTTGGCCTCGACGAGGAAGGTTTTCGCGGCGCGCGCTTCGACGCCTGGAATCGCGAAGTGCGCGGCAACAACGATCTGCTCAATTTGAGCCGGCCGGATTCCGTGCGAGCGATCCACCTCGCCTATTTCCGCGCCGGCGCCGACATCGTCTCGACCAACACCTTCTCGTCGACCCGCATCGCCCAGGGCGATTACGGCATGGCCGAGATCGCCTACGAGCTCAACGCCGAAGGCGCGCGGCTCGCGCGCGAGGCCGCGCGTATCGCGCAGGACGAGGACGGCCGCGAACGTTTCGTCGCCGGCGCCATCGGCCCGACCAACCGGACAGCCTCGATCTCGCCCGACGTGTCCAATCCCGGCTTCCGCGCCATTACGTTCGACGAGCTGCGCGTCGCCTATAGCGAGCAAATTCGCGGCTTGATCGTCGGCGGCGTCGACCTCCTTCTTATCGAAACCATTTTCGATACGCTCAACGCCAAGGCGGCGATTTTCGCTATTGCCGAAGCGATGGAGGAACGCGGCATTCGCCTCCCGGTAATGATCTCGGGCACGATCACCGACCGCTCCGGCCGTTTGCTCTCGGGCCAGACGCCGGAGGCGTTCTGGAATTCAGTCGCGCATGCCGCTCCCGTTTCGATCGGGCTTAATTGCGCGCTCGGCGCGCGGCAGATGCGCGCCCACATCGCCGAGCTCGGCCGCGTCGCTGACACACTGATCTGCGCCTATCCCAACGCTGGCTTGCCCAATGAATTTGGCCATTACGACGAAGGGCCGGAGGCAATGGCGGCGCAGATGGGAGAATTCGCCGCTTCCGGCCTGATCAATATCGCCGGTGGCTGCTGCGGCACCACGCCCGATCATGTCCGCGCCATCGCCAAGGCGGTCGCCGGCAAGAAACCCCGCGCCGTTCCCGCAATTCCCGCCGATGCTGCGGCTCTCCGGGCTCGAACCCTTCACGCTGACGCCGCAGATTCCATTCGTGAATGTAGGCGAGCGCACCAATGTCACCGGCTCGGCGCGCTTCCGCAAGCTCGTCACCGCCGGCGATTACGCGGCCGCGCTCGCGGTCGCGCGCGACCAGGTCGACAACGGCGCGCAAATCATCGACGTGAACATGGACGAAGGCCTGCTCGATTCCGAGAAGGCCATGACCACGTTTCTCAATCTGGTCGCGGCGGAGCCGGACATCGCGCGCGTGCCGGTGATGATCGACTCGTCGAAATTCTCGGTGATCGAGGCCGGGCTCAAATGCGTCCAGGGCAAGCCGGCGGTGAATTCCATCTCGCTCAAGGAAGGCGAGGACGCCTTCATCCGGCAGGCCCGTATCGTGCGTCGTTACGGCGCCGCGGTTGTGGTCATGGCGTTCGACGAGAAGGGCCAGGCGGACACGCTGGAGCGCAAGACCGCGATCGCCGCGCGCGCCTATGACATTCTGGTCAACCGCGTCGGCTTCCCCCCGCAGGACATCATCGTCGATCCCAACATTTTCGCGCTCGCGACCGGCATGGAGGAGCACAACGGCTACGGCTTAGCCTTCATCGAAGCCGCGCGCTGGATCAAACAAAATCTGCCGCACGCCCACGTCTCCGGCGGTATCTCCAATCTGTCGTTTTCTTTCCGCGGCAACGAACACCTGCGCGAGGCGATGCACTCGGTGTTTCTCTATTACGCCATCGCGGCGGGCATGGACTTAGGGATAGTCAATGCCGGCCAGATCGCAGTCTATGACGATCTCGATCCCGAATTGCGCGAGGCCTGCGAGGATGTGGTGCTCAACCGCCGCGCCGACGCGGCCGAACGGTTGCTTGCGCTTGCCGAACGGCATCGCGGCCACGGCAAGGAGAAGAAGGAGGCCGATCTTTCCTGGCGCGAATGGCCGGTAGAAAAGCGCCTCGCCCACGCGCTCGTGCACGGCATCACCGATTTCATCGAAGCCGACGTCGAGGAAGCGCGCACAGAACGCACCGCGCCCGATTGCCGTGATCGAAGGCCCGCTGATGGACGGCATGAACGTGGTCGGCGATCTGTTCGGCTCGGGCCGCATGTTTCTGCCGCAGGTGGTCAAGTCGGCGCGGGTGATGAAGCAGGCGGTCGCCCATCTGATGCCGTTCATGGATCAGGAGCGCGACGGGCGCGCGCATACGTCCTCGAACGGCAAGATCGTGCTCGCCACCGTCAAGGGCGACGTGCACGACATCGGCAAGAACATCGTCGGCGTCGTGCTCCAGTGCAACAATTACGACGTGGTCGATCTCGGCGTCATGGTGCCTGCGGAGAAGATTTTGCAGGCCGCGCGACCGAGCAGGCCGACATCATCGGTCTCTCCGGCCTGATCACGCCGTCGCTCGACGAGATGTGCCACGTCGCGGCGGAAATGGAGCGGCAGGGTTTTGAGGTGCCGCTGTTGATCGGCGGGGCGACCACGAGCCGCACGCACACGGCGGTGAAAATCCATCCCCATTACCGGCGCGGCCAGGCGGTCTATGTCAACGACGCGAGCCGCGCCGTCGGCGTCGTCGCCTCGCTGTTCTCGCGCGAGGCGCGCCGCGCGCACTATCGCCGACATCCGCGCCGAATACGCCCGCATCGCCGCGGCGCATGCGCGCGGCGAAGAGAACAAAAGGCGGCTGCCGCTTTCCGACGCGCGGATCAACGCGCTCAAGCTTAATTGGTCCGGCGCTTACGTGCCGCCGGCGCCGCGCTTCACGGGCACGAAAATTCTCGGCGATATCGCGATTGCCGAACTCTTCGATTACATCGATTGGTCGCCGTTCTTCGCCACCTGGGAGCTTAAAGGCAAATTCCCGGCGATCCTCGACGATCCCGCTGTCGGCGCAGCGGCGCGCTGCCTGTTCGCCGACGCGCAGGACATGCTGCGGCGGCATGGCGGCGGAGCGCTGGTTCCATGCCCGCGCGGTGATCGGATTCTTTCCCGCCAACAGCGAAGGCGACGACATCTTTGTTTTTGCCGACGAGGCACGGCGGCAACCGGTCGCGACCCTGCATACGCTGCGCCAGCAATTGTCCGCGCCGCGACGGCCGCGCCAATCTCGCGCTCGCTGATTTCGTCGCGCCGCGCGCAAGCGGCCTGTCCGATTATATCGGCGCATTCGCGGTCACCGCCGGAATCGGCGAAGAAGCGGTCGTCGAACGCTTTAAAGGCGCCAACGACGATTATTCGGCGATCATGGCCAAGGCGCTCGCCGACCGGCTGGCCGAAGCGCTCGCGGAGCGCCTCCACCAGCGCGTGCGCAAGGAATTTTGGGCCTATGCGGCCGACGAAACCTTGAGCAGCGGTGATCTGATCGCCGAAAAATATCGCGGCATAAGGCCGGCGCCCGGTTATCCGGCGCAGCCCGACCACAGCGAGAAAGCGACCCTGTTCAAGCTGCTCGATGGCGAGCCGGCGATCGGCGTCAAACTTACCGAGAGCTTTGCCATGTGGCCCGGCGCATCGATCTGCGGTGTCTATTTCAGTCATCCGGAATCTTATTATTTCGGCGTCGGCCGCATCGAGCGCGATCAGGTCGACGATTACGCAACGCGCAAGGGCTGGACGATCGAAGAGGCCGAGAAATGGCTGGCGCCGATTCTCAATTACGATCCGCTGGGCGCGCGCAGCGCGGCGGAATAATGGTGACGTGCGGCGAAACGTGCTGGCGCTCGGCCGGCGTAGGCAAGCGATGACAAGGAGTACCGCGATGGCTCGGCTCGTAGTGATGTACAAAACCCCGCCGGATACAGCCGCGTTCGACAAACATTATTTTGAAAAACACGTCCCGCTCGCCAAAAAGATTACGGGCGTGCGCAAATACGAAGTCAGCCGAGGCCCCGTCGTGAGCCCGATGGGAGGCTCGAACTATCACCTGGTCGCGATCCTGCAGTTCGACGATGTCGCCGCCATTCAAAACGCTTTCGCGAGCGCCGAAGGCCAGGCTGCGGTAGCCGATGTGCAGTCCTTCGCCACCGGCGGCGTCGACATTTTCATGTTCGACAGCCGCGAAGTTTGAAACAGCACGCGTCCCGAAAAAAGTTGCATCTTCGACGCCGAGGCCGCGAAGCGTTCAGTTCACGCAGGCTATCGCCCGTTGGTAAGCGGTGTTGAGCTTTTTCGTTTCCGTCTCGGCGCACTTGCGGATCGCGGGCGACATATCGTGGACGCGATCCGGGTGGTTCTGCTTGATCTGCGCCCGATAGGCTTCCCTCACCTGCTCCATCGACGCCGATTGCGTCACACCGAGGATCGCGAACCAGCACTCGTCCGGGCCCGGCGCGGCCGAATTCCATTCCACCGACATATCGCTATCGGCCGGATCGGCTTGCGCTTGCTCGACCTTCTGATCCGGTCCGGTATCGGCCAGCTCCTGAAGCAAGCAGAATTCCAATCCGTACTCGCGGCGCAGACGCCTCCGGCGCAACAGATAGAACAGCGGAGCTAAAAGCGCCGCAAATCCGGCGGCGGCGGCATTGGCCTGGAAAATGCGTTGATCGAACGGATACCAGACGAGCGGGCTCGGCGCGGCGGCCATCAATCCCCGCGCCCAGGCCGGCTGCCCGTGAAAATACAATGCGAGGATCAGCAACGCGAACGCCTCGATGTGGACGAGAAGCACATGGCCGAGCGCGAAACGCGAACTCACGATATGAACCCAGGTTGTCAGACGCTGGAGCGGCAGTCGGCGCAGTCTGACGATCGTTGCGCGCAAATGACGGGCGTGCGCTGTTAGATCCTCGTGCTCGTCGGCGCGTTGCGGATCTGCGTCAAGCCTCCGTGCGAATAGAGCACGCCAAAAGCCATAAGGCGCCCGGCCGGCGATCTCTTTCAGGCGTCCGCAAACCTTCTCATAAAGAAGCAGCGCTCGGTTCAATTCGGCCGCCTCGGATCTGCGCAGAGAAAAATCCGGCCGCGTGAGTCGCACGGCGAACGACTGCAGGCCGAAGGCGAGCAACAACGCGGGCAGCACGGTCCACAATGCCAGCGAAACGACGTTGACGAGCGCGAGAGAAAACTCGCCGTGGGCGATCGGCCCGGGCACAGGTCACGCCTCGCCGGCGGTCTCGAACATCGCCGCGTCCATCGCCTCGCGCGCCGATTTACCCGCCCACGCGACGAACTGCAAAGCCGGGTAGTAGCGCTCGCAGGAAATCCAGAGCGGCGCCAAGCACGGCCTCGCATTGCCGCGCGGATGTGGAGACGCCGTCGATCAATAGCAGCGCATGGCGAAACATGACGAGGCCATTCTGACCCCATACATCGAAATGCCCGATCCACAATTGCTCGTTTATGTTGGTGATAAGTTCGCGCACCTCGATCAGCCGGGCTAACGGGACTTTCATCTCGAAGGCGCAGGCAAAATGCAGAACTCTTATGTCCTCCATCCAACTGAATGAGACTTGATAGTTGGTCTGGTCGCCGGCGACGGCGAGCGTGATCTCGTCGTCCACCGTGTGCGAGAACTCCCAATCGTTGCGGGTCGCCATGCGCTCGACGATTGCAAGCGGATTGTCCAGGCTAATGCCGCCGTCATGGGTCAGCGGCATGGCGGATGTGTCCCAAAGATGTCGGCGTAGGCGACGGCCGCGACGCGGCCATCGAGAAGCGGTCGAGGCGCGCCGCAATCAAATTCGCGGATGCGCCCGATGCACCTAAACTGAAAAGAAAACGATTGAATAGCAGCCGGTCTCGCAAGCACCATCAGCCCGCGCGGCTGTGGTGCTAAAAGTGCCCCCATTTGACTCCCCGTGCGGGGACCTACGCGTTACGCAAAACACACACACACTTGCGTTGCAGGTCCGCAACGTCCAACACCCAACCCCACCCCGCCGCGCTTGAGACGGCACGCGTTTGATTGCGATACGCGGTCGCACGCGGACGAATATGAAACTCAACAGAGAATGGGGCGCTGTTATGATCTTCGTTTGATGATTTCGAGGCGCGCCGGCGCAACGTCGCCGTGCATTAGGAGCATCTGCGCCCCTCACGGACCCAGCTTCCGCGCAATCGCACGCTCGACAAACAATGCCGCTTCGAGCGCGGCTTTGTCGCGGCCGAAGCGGCCGACGATCTGGATTCCGAGCGGCAACTCGTTCTCGTAAAAGCCCGGCACGTTTACGCAAGGCGCGCCCATCAGCGTCCACAACCGGTTGAACACCGGATCGCCGGTCGAGCCTAAGCCCTGCGGCGCCGCGCCCGGCGCCGACGGCGTGAGAACCACGTCGTGCTCGGCCATCGCGTCGGCGAGCAATTGCCGCGCGCGCGACGCCGTGCGCCGCGCGGCGTCGTATTCGTCGGCGGAAATGACGGCGGCGCGGTCGAGCTGTTCGCGCAATTGTGCGCCGATCATGTCGCGATGGCGACCGTATTCGAAGGCGAGCGCGCGAAAAACTTCGTAGTCCTGGATGATGAATTGCGCCTTGTACGCGTCTTCCAGAAGCGGCGGCAGCGTCACGTCGGCGACGTTGCGCACCGGCCGCCTGCGCAATGCGCGCGGCAGTTTCAACCGCGTTCTGCATTGCGGCGCTCGCCTGCGGCCACAGATGCGAGCGCACGAGCGCGATGCGCGGCGCCGCGGACGCGCTTCGGTCGACGCGCAGGTCGCGCTCCAAGATCGCGGCCGCCGCAAAGGCGACGTCGGCGACGCCGGCGCCGAACAGGCCGGCGGTGTCGAGATGCCAGGCGACGTCTTTCACGCCGACCAGCGGAATGAGCCGATAGGACGGCTTGAAGCCGGCGACGCCGCAGAAGGCGGCCGGACGGATCACCGAGCCGGCGGTTTGCGTGCCAAAGGCGATCGGCACCATTCCGGCGGCGACGGCGGCGGCGGAGCCCGACGAGGAGCCGCCCGGCGTATGCGCGGCATTGTGCGGATTGCGCGTTGGCGACGGCACCAGCGAGGCCATCTCGGTGGTCACCGTCTTGCCGAGAACGATTCCGCCGGCGCGCCGCGTCAGCGCGACCGCGGTTGCATCGGCGCGCGGCTGATAGCCGGCATAGATCGGCGAGCCGTACTGCGTCGGAAAATCGGCGGTGTCGAAAATGTCCTTGAACGCGACCGGCAGGCCGCGGAGCGGCGTGGAGGCGAGTTGCGGATCGTCCACAGGAGTAACGACGCGCCGCCAGACGTCGAGGTACGTACATAAACGCGCCAATGTCCTTGTCGCGTGCGGCGATCGTTTCGACGCAGCGATCGAAGACCGCGCGCGGCGTCAGTTCGCCAGCTTCGATCGCGGCAGGCAAGATCGAGCGCCGAAAGCATCGGGTGCCCCCGAGCAGGCCCATCGTCCATCAGCGCCCTCCTCGCTTCGCTGCACATAAGCGCTATCACAAGCCGTGCAGCGGCCGCATAGTTAACGCGATATTTGCAGAGGCGCGAGCAAAGCATTGAAGAGTCCTTAACGGAATTGCCCGCATTCTGCGGCAATGACGCGTGGAGTTCGCAAGTGCCTCGTCGGCTCCGTCGTCCTCGCTGCCCTGATCGCCGTCGCCGGCTGCAGCCATTATCTCCTGGCCGAGCGCGAGCCGTGGCGGCATGAGGCCGAAGCCGCCTGCCTCAACGCCGGCGTGCCGCAGGCGATTCCCGGACGGGTGCGCATCTCGACGATCAGCGGGCCGGGCGCCTGCGGAATAGATTATCCGCTCAAGGTGTCGGAACTGGGCGAGAGCGGCCCGCTCGGCTACACCGACGCGCCGATGGCGCCGCCAGGCTCGATCCCCGACGGATCGGGGCCGCAGCAATGGCCGGTGGTCCAGTCGAGCACGCTGCCTCCGCCGCCGCAATCCGATCCGCAGCAGGGCGCGCCGCAATATGCGCAACCGCAATACGGGCCTCCGTCCGATGGCCCGCAGCCCTACAATTCTCCGCAATACGGGTCGCCGCCATCCACGCCGCCGCGATACAGCGGGGCGGCGTACGGGCAACCGCAATACGGTCCGCCGCGACCCGGCGCGCCGATGTCGCTCTCGCCACCTGGAATGGAGCCACCCACATCAAGCGATCCCGATAGTCCGGGCGCACCACAACCCGATTACAACGCGCCCAACGGGACACAGGTCGACATACCCGCCTCTTTGTACTCGCCGCACCCGATGACGCCGCCACCCGGCGTATCGGAGGCGGCTCCGCCCGCCGACGAGCCGATCCCGCCACTCGGCCCGCCCGCGCCGGCGACCGCCGGGCCGGTGCAAGTCCAACCCGCAGCGACGCTCGCCTGTCCGATCGTTTCGGCGCTCGACAAATGGGTCGAGCGAAGTGGTGCAGCCGGCGGCGCTGAAATGGTTCCGCCAGCCGGTGGTCGAGATCAAACAAATCGGCTCTTATTCCTGCCGCGGCATGAACGGCAATCCCAACGCCCACATTTCCGAACACGCCTTCGGCAACGCGCTCGACATCGCCGAATTCGATCTCGCCGACGGCCATAAGATCAGCGTGCAGTACGGCTGGCACGGCGCGCCGGAGGAACAGGGCTTTCTGCACGACGTGCAGGGCGGCGCCTGCCGGACTTCACCACGGTGCTGGCGCCGGGCGCCAACGTCTATCACTACAATCACATTCACGTGGACCTGATGCGGCGGAAAGAACCGCCCGTACATCTGCGAGCCGACCGCCATTCCGGGCGAGGTGGCGGCGGCCCGCGCCCGTGCGCAATATGCCGCGCAGCACTACGGCCGGCCGGACGTCACCGGCTCGATCAAGCCGAAACAAACGCCGCTCGGCTATTCGGGCGACGACGATCGCCTGCCGCTCGCCGTTCCCGGCGACGATTGATTTCAACCGGCGGGACTTTCGGGCATCCGCAGCACCGGCTTGATGGCAATGCCGTCCGCGGATTCCTGCGCCGCCAGGTTTATGTCGGCCAAGTCGTAGAATTTGATCGTCTTCTCCAACGGAAATTTGCCCGCCATCATCAAATCGATGAGTTTGGGGATGAACTCGCGCGGCACGCTGTCGCCCTGGACGACGCCGCGGACCACGCGGCCCTGCTGCAGGAACGGCATTCCAAACGACGCCTCACTGCCTTGGCGGGCGCTGCCGAGAAGCACGCAGGTTCCTCCCGGCATCAGCAATTCGATGGCTTCCCGCAGCGCCTTGGGCACCGCCGAGGTATCGACAGCATAGTGCACGCCGCATTCGACCGCGTTGCGAATTTCGCCCGGCACATCGGCGCAGTGCTTGGCGTTGATCGTGTGCGTGGCGCCGAGTTCGCGCGCCAGCACGAGACGATGATCGTGCACGTCGACGGCGACGATCGGCGCGCAGCCGGCGACCTTCGCTGCCATCAGCGCGGACAATCCGACCGCTCCGGCGCCGAATACAGCGAAGCTGTCGCCCGTATTCGGCTTCAAGACGTTGAGGACGGCGCCCGCGCCGGTCTGGCCGCTGCAGGCGAGCGGGCCGATGAGTTCAAGCGGCGCATCGCGTCGCACCTTGACCGCGTAGCGCGCTTGCGTGAGCGCGAAAGTACCGAACGACGATTGCTGGAAAAACGCGCCGTAAACGGGCGCGCCGTTCTTCGCAAGGAGCGTCGAGCCGTCAGCGCGCGTTCCTTTGTTCTTCAGATTGCGCCCCTGAAGGCAATAATTTAGCCGCTGCCGCCGGCAATTCTCGCAAGTTCCGCACCACGGATACGACATGACGACATGGTCGCCGGGCGCAAAGTCGCCCACGGCGCTGCCGACGGCGTGAACTATACCGGCGCCTTCGTGTCCAAACACCGCCGGGTATGAGGTCACCGCGTAATAGCCATCGCGGCCATGTAAATCGGTCTGGCACATGCCGCTCGCCACGACGCGGACGACCAGCTCGTCCGCGCGCGGGGCGGAAAGCTCCAGACTCTCGATGACGAAAGGCGCCGACCTTTCGCGAACGATTGCCGCCGTGATCTGCATGATGGCGCACGCTCCCCGCGCATCTTGGAAACGACGCGGCGCCGCGTCAATGCGCTTCCATATGCGCGAGCACGGCGGCACTCGGCCAGCAATCGAGTTTCAGCCCGTTGCGTTTCTGATATTCGCCGAGCGCGGCTCGGGTGAGCATGCCTGCTTTGCCGTCGATCTTGTCGTGGTAAAAGCCCCGCGCGGTGAGGATGCGCTGCATGCGGTCGAGAGCGGCGGTGGGCAACTGCGCGACCTTGCCCCACGGCGTCTCGAAGGGCCGCGGGTCGAGCATGCGGTCGCTCAAGTGACCGACGAACAACACGTAGAGGTCGGAGAAATTATATTCCTTGATGGCGAAATAATTCGCCGTCGCCAGGAACGAGGGACCGTAGAGGCCGGCGGGCTGCACCAGCGAAGCAGGCACCGCGCGTTCCGCGGGTGAAAGTTTTCTTCCGTAGGCCGGCACAAAACCGTTTTTGAGCCATTCGCCCAACGGCTGCGTGTATTGCGGAACGCCGATCGTGCAATCGACGTTCGCCGGAGGCTGCACCTCATAGGCCCAGCGCACACCGGGCCGCCAACCTTCGCCAAGGAGTTGCTTGGCCGCGGAGGCGAGTGCGTCGGGGACCGAATTCCAGATGTCGGCGTGGCCGGTGCCATCAAAATCGACAGCGTATTTCAGATAATCGGACGGCAGAAATTGTGTGAGCCCCATGGCGCCGGCCCACGAGCTCTTCATGTCGGCAAGCTTGACCTTGCCCTCGTCGAGGATTTTCAACGCGAACAGAAATTCCTCGCGGAACTTGTCCTTGCGCTTGCCAAGATAAGCTTGCGTCGCCAGCACCTGGATCGCGTTGTGGGTGTCGCGCGCGCGGCCGTAGTCGCTCTCGCGGCCGAAAATCGCCAGCACTATGGTGGGGTCGACGCCGAACTGACGATCGATGGCGCCCAACGTCGGTCGATAGTGTTCGTAGAGCTTGCGGCCCTCCACCGCGAGCCGGGCGATCTGCGGTTCGTTCAGATAGTCCGCCGGTGTCTCAACGAATTCCGGCTGACCTGCCGGCCTTTGCGGCCGGCCAGGAAGGAGCAGATCGGGCAAGGACAAATCCGGCTGCAGCCCCCGCGTCGCCGCATCAAACGTCGCCCGCGAGACGCCGACCGCCTGTGCCTGCGGCCACAACGATTGCAGGAAGGCCTGGAACGCCGCATCCGCAACGGCGTCATGAATGCCAAGCGTAAGGCTCAACATTGCCGCGCATAGCAGAAGCCGCAGCACTCTCATCGCACCGCCACGATGAACAGGCGGGGAAATTTCAGCAACACCTTGCCGTCGACGCGCGGCTTGTAGGCGCCCGCAATCTTTTCCCCGTAGGCGGCGAGAAATTTCTCGCGCGCGGCCGCGTCGAGCGGCGACAGGAACGGCTGTAACGAAGAGCCCTTGAACCATTCGACGATCGCTTGCGGCGACGCCATCACGTGATTGTAGACGCTGTGCCAGATATCGATGTGACTGCAGACCGGCTTGAGCAGATCGTAATAGGCCTCGACCGTCGGCAGATCGGGGCGCGACGCGGCTTTGATTTCCGGATGATCCGCCCACGGTCCGCTTCTGCCGACTTCGCCCTGAAATACCAACGCCGGCTCGCGCGTGTTGTCCGGCATCTGCACGGCCAGCACGCCGCCCGGCGCCAGCGCTTCAAGGAGCCGGCGCAAAACCGCCGCGTGGTCGGGCAGCCATTGCATCACCGCGTTGGAGAACAGCAAGTCGGTGTGCGGCTCCGGCGTCCAGGTCTCGATATCGGCCTCGATGAACTTTAATTTCGGCAGCCGCTCGCGCGCCTTGCGCAGCATGTCGGGCGAGGAATCGAGGCCCACGACTTCGGATTGCGGATAGCGCTCGGCCAGAAGCTCGGTCGAATTGCCCGGACCGCAGCCAAGGTCGACGACAAGCTGCGGCCGCTGCAACGGCACCTGCGCCAGCAGATCCCGCGGCGGGCGCGTGCGTTCGTCTTCGAATTTGAGATATTGCCGTGCGCTCCAGTCTTCCATCGATGCTTTTCCAGGTTTCGATTCGGAGGGCCGATTCTTATCCTACAGGCGATAAATTGGCAGTCGACGGCCCCGATATTTGGTGATCTATTTGTCCACCGGGCCGCCGGATGGTGGGAAAACGAGGGGGACCATCGATGATCAGCACTACGCGCGCGTTGCTTTTGGGTGTCGCGCTCGGCTTTTTAGTGGGCAACGCCCACGCAGCAAGCCGGCAAGTCGAACGCGGCAAGTATCTCCTCGACATCATTCCCTGCACCGACTGCCACACACCCGGAACCTTTCTAGGCCATCCCGACATGAGTCGTTATCTCGGCGGGTCGGAGGTCGGTTTCGAGGTTCCCGGACTGGGCGTATTTTACGGCTCTAATCTCACTCCCGACAACGACACCGGGCTGGGCAAGTGGACCATTCAGCAGATTGCAACCGCGATCACCACGGGAAAAACACCCGATGGCCGCATGTTGGCCCCGCCGATGCCGGTCGATTCGTTCAAACACCTCACCAAATCCGATGCGCTGGCGATCGCCGCATATCTGAAAACTCTAAAGCCAGTGAAAAACAAGGTTCCCGGCCCATTCGGCCCGACGCAAAAGCCGACCTCCTTCGTCTATCAGGTCATTCCGGCCGATAAGTACGTGCCAACGCCGCCGCCTCCGGCGCCCGGGAAGTAGGTCACGCCCCCGCCGGCACGTGCGGGTCAGCCGCGTCCGCAGCAGGCGCGGCATGATGATCCGCCGCGAACACGAGATAGACCGCAGGCACCACGAACAACGTGAACAGCGTGCCGATTGACAGTCCCGAGGCGATAACGACGCCCATCTGAAAGCGCGACACGGCGCCGGCGCCGCTCGCGGTGATCAGCGGCACGACGCCGAGCACCATGGCGGCGGTGGTCATCAGGATTGGCCGCAGCCGGATCGCCGCGGCCTGCTCGATGGCCTCGCGCTTCGAGCGGCCCGCCTGCTGCAAATGATTGGCGAACTGAACGATCAGGATGCCGTGCTTGCTGATGAGCCCCATCAGCGTGACCAACCCGACTTCGGTGTAGATGTTGAGCGACATGCCGTTGAAGCCAAGGCTAACGAAGAGCAGCGCGCCGGCGATCGACATCGGCACCGACACCAGGATGATGACCGGATCGCGGAAGCTCTCGAACAGCGCGGCAAGCGCGAGGAAGATGATGATCAGCGCGAAACCGAAGGTGGTGACGAAGCCGCTGGTCTCCTGAATGTACTGCCGGCTCAAGCCGCCGTAATCGATCGAATAGCCCGCCGGCAGCGTGCGCTTGGCCAGATCCTGCAGAAACGCGAGCGCGTCGCCCTGCGCCACGCCGGGCATGGCGACGCCCTGGATGGTGGCGCTGTTGAGCTGCTGGAAATGATTGAGCGATTCCGGCACCGTCGAGGTCTTGATGGTGGCGATGGTCGACAACGGCACCAGCGAACCGTCGGCGGTGCGGATGTAATAGTCGAGCAATTGCTGCGCGTTGAGCCGGAAACGCTGCTGCACTTGCGGGATCACTTTGTATGATCGCCCGCTGATGCTGAAATAGTTGACATAGCCGCCGCCGAGCATGGCGGCGAGCGAGCCGCCGACGTCGCTCATCCGCAGGCCGAGCTGCGCGGTCTTGTCGCGATCGATGACGATGTCGGATTGCGGATTGTCGAATTTCAGATCGCAGTCGAGAAAGATGAACATGCCGCTCGCCAGCGCCTGCTGCAGGAACTGCTGCGCCACGTCGTTCAAGCGCGCGAACGGATCGGTGGTGACGATCACGAACTGAACCGGCAGGCCGAAGCTGCCCGGCAGCGCCGGCGGCTGGAACGCGGCAACGCGAACGCCGGCGATCTTGTTCAGCTCCTGCTGCAGGACCGGCTGCAGCTCGTTGGTGGTCTTGCTTGCGCTGGTCCCACGGTTTGAACACCATGCCGGCGATCGACTGGCCGGGCACGTCGAGCTGAAAGACGTGCTCGGTTTCCGGATGACTGGCGAAGATCTTGTACACCTGACGCGAATAGAGCTGGCGCTGCTGCAGCGTCGAATTCGGCGCGGCGATGGATTGCGTGATGATGACGCCCTGATCTTCGGTCGGCGCCAGCTCGGTCTTGGCGCTGGTGAACAGGAAATAGATGCTCGCCGAGCACGATGGCCGCGAATACCAGCGTCACCGGCAGGGTGTTCAGGCTGCCGTGCAGTCGTCGCTCGTAGCCGCCACGCAGCCGCGCGAAATTGCGATCGATGAAATGCGTGAGCTTCGCCTCCCAGCCGCGACGCTCCGCATCCGGCGTCTTGAGCAGCCGCGAGCACAGCATCGGCGACAAGCGTCAGCGCGATGATGCCGGACACGGTGACGGCGCCGACCAGCGCGAAGGCGAATTCGGAAAACAGCGCGCCGGTCAGTCCGCTTTGGAAGCCGATCGGCACGTAGACCGCGGCCAGCACCACCGTCATCGCGATGATCGGGCCGCCCAATTCGCGCGCGGCCGCGATGCGCGGCCTCGACCGGCGACATGCCCTCCTCGAGATGGCGATTGACGTTTTCCACCACGATGATGGCGTCGTCGACCACAAGCCCGATCGCCAGCACCAGCGCCAGCAGCGTAAGCAAATTGATCGAATAGCCGAGCGCCAAGAGAATGATGAACGTGCCGACCAGCGACAACGGAATGGCGACGGTCGGAATGACGGACGAGCGCATCGAGCCCAGGAAAAGAAATACCACCACGGTCACGATGAGCAGCGCCTCGACCAGGCTGCGGATGACCTCGTGGATCGAGCTGTTCACGAATTCGGTGGAGTTGTAGATGATCTCGCCGTTCGAGCCCGTGCGGCAACAGCGCCTGGATTTCGCGGAAAGACCTTGTGCACGCCGGCAATCACGTCGAGCAGATTGGCCGTGGGCGCGACCTGGATGCCGATATAGACCGCCTGCTTGCCGTCGAAGCCGACTTCGGATTCGTAATCTTCGGCGCCGAGCGTGACATTGGCGACGTCCTTCAGCCGCACCACGGCGCCGCCGCTCTGCTTGAGCACGAGATTACGGAATTGCTCGGCCGAATGCAGGCTGGTCGAGGCGGTCAAATTGACCTGCACCATCTGGCCCTTGGTATTGCCGATGCCGGATATGTAGTCGTTGGCGGTGAGCGCGGCGCTGACGTCGGCGGCGGTGAGCCCGAACGCCGCGAGCTTTTTCGGATCGAGCCAGGCGCGCAAAGCGAAGACTTTTTGCCCGAGCAGCTCAGCGGTTTGCACGCCGGTCACCGCCTGCAGCTTCGGCTGCACCACGCGGACGAGATAATCGGTGATCTGGTTCGGCGCCAAGGTATCGCTGTTAAAGCCGATATACATGGCGTCGATGCTCTGGCCGACTTTGACGGTCAGGGTCGGCTGCAGCGTGCCGGGTGGAAGCTGATTGAGGACCGAATTGACTTTGGTATTGATTTCGGTGAGCGCCTTGTCGGCATTGTAATTGAGCCGCAGGTAGGCGGTGATGGTGCTCGTACTGCTCTGGCTGGTCGAACTCATGTAGTCGATGCCGTTGGCTTGCGCGATGGCGTTTTCCAACGGCGTGGTGATGAAACCGGCGACCACGTCGGGATCGGCGCCGTAATAGATGGTGGTCACCGTGACGACCGCGTTCTCGGTGCGCGGATATTGCAGGATCGGCAGCACGCTATAGGCGCGCAATCCCAATACCAGGATGAAGAGGCTCACCACCGAGGCAAGCACCGGCCGGCGAATGAAAATGTCGGTAAACTTCTGCACCGCGCCCGCCTAACGATCGAGCGGAACAGCCGGCGCCGCGTCCGCGGTCGGCGTAATCGAATTGTTGATCAACACCGGCGTGCCGTTGTGCAGCTTGATCTGGCCGGCGGTGACGACCATGTCGCCTTCGTGGACGCCTTTGAGCACGGCGACCTGATCGCCGCGCGTTCGCGCCGGTGGTGACGAAGGTCTGCCGCGCGATCAAGTCGCGGCTTGCCGGATTGCCCGCCCTTGTTGTCGACGACGTAAACGGTGTCGCCGTAGGGATTATAGGTGATCGCCGTCTGCGGCAGCGTGATGTAGTTTTGCGGCGCGCCGGTCGCGATATCGACCGTCGCATACATGCCGGGCAACAGTCTATGGTCCGCATTTTTCAACGTGGCGCGCACCTGAACGTTGCGGGTGCTGGCATCGACCTTTGGATTGATCGCCGAAATTTCGCCGGAGAAGGTCTGATCCTTGAATGCGTCGACCTTCACCGCCACGGACTGGCCGATGCGAACCTGATCGACCGATTGCTGCGGCACGAAGAAATCCAGAAAATCGGATCGAGCGCCTGCAGCGTGACGATTGTGGTTCCGGCGCTGAGATATTGGCCGAGATCGACGGCGCGGATGCCGAGATGACCGGCGAACGGCGCGCGCAGAGTTTTCTTGTCGAGGACCGCCTGCTGCTCGGCGACCTGCGCCTTGGCGTTCTTCAGGTTGGCCGCATCGGTATCCAATGTGGCCTGGCTGACCGCCTGGATCTTGAACTGCTTCAGATCGCGCTGATAAGTGATCTCGCTCAGCTCCGCGGTCGCCTGCAGCGAATACGAGCTTGGCCGCATCGTCGTCGGCGCGCAGCTTCAACAGTAGCGCGCCCTGCTTCGACGTCGTCGCCGGAATTGAACGAAATCGAATCGACGACGCCGGAGACTTCGAGCGAAAGGTCGGCGCCCTTGACCGCGCGCAAGCTGCCGACCGCCTCGATTTGCGGCTGCCATTCGCTGAACTCCGCCTTGGTCGCCGATACGGTCTGCGGCGGTGCGGCCATCGAGCTCATGAATTTCTTGATCATCGCCGCCTTGAACGCCTGGAATCCGAACACTCCGCCGAATACGACGGCGACCGCGATCAGCATGATCACCATGCGCTTGGTCATTGCTTGGGCTCCGTCGCTATTCCGCGCGCGCCGGTGACGAGATCGGTGGTCGTCGCCGTGCCGGGATCCTCCGGGCTCAGCGGATTGGTCTCTACGTCGATGCGATTCCACCAGCCGCCGCCGAGCGCCTGGAACAAGGCGGCGGTATCGGAAAAGCGCGCGGCCTGCGCCTGCACCAGCGCGAGGCGCGCCTGCGCGTAGCTGCGCTCTGAATTGAGCAGCGTCAGGTAGGCGATGGCGCCGAGCCGATACTGGCCGCGGGCGAGATCGAGCGTCGCCGATGCCGCGCGCAGCGCGCGCGTATTGCGCCCGCAGCGTCGCCGCGTCCAACTGCAGCGCACGCAATGCATCGGCGACGTTCTGGAAAGCCGCCAAGCACGGTATTGCGATATTGCGCCTCGGCCATGTCATAGGCCGCTTTGGCGGCGCGTTCCTGATGCAAGAGCGTAAAGCCGTCGAACAGCGGTTGCGTGCCGCTCGCTGCGGCGCTCCAGATGATGGTGCTCGGCGCAAACAGGGTCGCCGCGTTCGAAGCGGCGGCGCCGTAATCCCCGGTGAGAGTGAATTGCGGCAGCCTGTTGGCGATGGCGACGCCGATCTGGGCGCTCGCCTGATGCAGTTGCGCTTCGGCCGCGCGCACGTCGGGACGCTGCTCGACGAGCTGCGAGGCCAGGCTCAGCGGCAGGTCGGTCGGCAGCCGCAGCGACGCCAGCATCAGACGATCGCGGCGGCGCGCATTGGGGAAACGGCCGATCAACGCCAGCAGCATATGGCGCTCCTGTTCCAATTGCTTCTGCAACGGCGGCAAGGTCGCCTGCGTCGTCGCCACCTCGGATTCCTGCGTCAGCACGTCGGTCCGGGTGGCGGCGCCGACGTTGAACTGCTGACGCACGACGTCGAGCTGGTTGGTCTCCGTTTTGATGATGTCGAGCGTCGCCGCGATCTGCCCGCGCAACGAGGCTTCCGCAATCGCCGCCGTCACCACATTCGAGGTCAATGTCAGATAGGTCGCTTCCAGCTCGAAGCGCTGATAGTCGGCGAGCGCCGCTTCGGCTTCGACCTGCCGCCGCTGGCCGCCGAACACGTCGGGCGCGTAGGACACGTTTACGGTCGCCTGAAACAAATTGAAAATAAAGGCGTGCTCCGGTCTGCCCTTCTTCCGCCGGCGAGAATTGTTCGCGCGTCCCCGAACCGTTCGCGGCTAGGCTCGGCAGGAGCTTGCCGCGCTGCGCATAGAGATTTTCTTTCGCCTGCCACAGCGCGGCCTGCGCGGCCTGCAGGCTGGGATTGGCTTGCAACGCTTCGGCAATCAAACCGTCGAGTTCCTTCGAATGAAAAACCGTCCACCACTCGCCGGGAATGTCGCGTCCCACGTCGAACCTTTGTGACCGCGCCGTCGGCCACACCGATGGCCGCCGTCGCCGCAGGATGAGCTTCGGGCGTGTAGCCGGCATCGATCGGCGCCGGCGGCACTTTGAAGTCGGGTCCTACGGCGCAGGCCGAAACCAGCAAAAAAGCAAGCGTGCTGCCGATGGCCGGCGGCCCAAAAAGGCCGCGACCCGCGCACGACGCTACGCTGCCGTACGCCCGGCCATTGGCCACAGCGCCACCTGAACCGGCAGAACCCAACCACCGATGCACCCTCTCGAAACGGATAGACTAGTTATTTACTATCCAGTTAGTCAATAACTTGACTTTTTGCCCTGTGGACGCCTAGGCTGCTGCAATGGCCGACATGCTGGACACGCAGCCGGAAACACGGCGGCGGCGCAAAGCGGAGCGCCCGCAGGAGATTCTCGAGGCCGCGTTCGCTGAATTCTCGCGCAACGGCTACGCCACCACCACGCTCGACCGCATCGCCGAACGCGCCGGCGTGACCAAGGGCACGATCTACGTCTACTTCGAGAATAAAGAGCATCTGTTCATCTCCATGGTGCGGGAGTTCACCAAGGCGGCGCACGAGACCGTGCAGGAGATGTTCGAAACCTTTGACGGCTCGACCGCCGATCTTTTACGCGCGCAATTCAGCTTCATCTATCGGCACATCGTCGAGGATAAGCGCCGGCGCGAAGTGGTGCGCATGCTGATTGCGGAGGCCTCACGCTTTCCCGAACTCGCGGACCGCTATTACGACGAAATTCTTCGTCCATGCCTTGACTCACTCCGGCAGGCGATTCAGCGCGGCATGGATCGTGGCGAAATTCGCAAATCCCCCTCGATTGCCGGCTCGCCGCAGGTCGTCATCGCGCCGATCGCGCTGGTGGATCTGTGGATGATGATGTTCGACGACCGCCAGCCGCTCGATCTGAAGACCTATTTCGACGCCCACCTCGATGTGGTGCTCAACGGCTTGCTGGCGAAGTAGCCTCGATCATACCCTTGCCGAAGAGCATCCGCCGCAGCACACCGTCCTTCCTGACGAACTGGTGGTAGAGCGCGTCAAGCACATGCAGCGCGATCAAGCCCATCAGCAGCCATGCCAGGTAGGAGTGCGCGACAAAGCTTGGATATTTTCCGAAATGCGGCGGCAGCGGCTCGCCCGTTCCCTGAAAGACGATCCTGTTCAGGCCCGCCAGAATGGCCGTCGTGTAGCCAGTTACGATCATCAGGAGAACGACGAGATAAAAGCTGTAGTGAACGAGTGGCGCGAGGCGATCCGCCAAAAGATAACCTGTCTTCGCTGCCGGCGGCCGCGACGTGCGCATTCGCACGATGAAGCGAAAAATCATCAAAGCGAGAATCAGCATTCCAACCGACATGTGCACCAGCAGAACACGAATCTTCTGCGGATCGGTGTTGGGTATCGCCGAGAGCCACACGAAGCCAATGATCAGCGCCGCGAAGATCAAGAGCGCAAGAAGCCAATGCATGGTCACCAAAAGCGGATGATAACGAGTCGCCAGCTCCATTCTCATTGCAGCGTCCCCGCAACGCGCTCCAGGCTCGCAATATTGCGCTGCCAGCCGTATTGGGCGCCCTGATAATTGCGCTCTTCTTCGGGCCGAAAGCCCGATTGTTCCATGCGCACGTGCGTGCCGCGCGCCGTCGGCGTCAGCGTCCAGGTGACGACGGTCTTCAGACCATTCGCCGCCTCTTCGCCCGAGGCGTTCCACGTGTAGGAAAGCCGCTTATTCGGCTCGACGGCCAGCACTTCGCAATCGGTAACGCCGTTCCAATACGGCATCGGCGCGGCGCGAAAATTGAATTTATGGCCAACGACCAGCTGGAAGTCGTTCTTCATCAGCCATTCTTCGATCAGCGCGGATTGCGTAAGCGCACGCCATATTTTTTCGGGCCGATGCGGCATCTCTCGTTCGACGACGAGCGTGCGCGTCTCCGGCTTACTCATTGGCCCATCCTTTTCAACAGATCTTCCAGTCGATCGAAACGGTCGCGCCAGAAGGCGGCGTAAAGATTCATCCAATCGATCAGGGGCGCGAGCGCTTTCGGCTCGGCGCTGTAATGCACCTCGCGGCCCTGACGGCGGTCGTGGACGAGACCGGCGTGTTTGAGGACGCCGAGGTGCTTGGACACTGCGGGCTGCGAAACCCCGGCATGTTCGGTCAGCATCCACACCGTTTGTTCGCCATCGCGACAGAGCCGCTCGAAAATGGCGCGGCGGGTGGAATCGCCCAGAGTGCTGAAAAGCTCGCTCGCGCTGGCCATGGACAATTCATAACTACAAAGTTATGAATTGTCCAGCTCGCCCTGGCGCGCAAAGCCGCCGAATGCATTATCATGGCGGTAGCGCGAACAAGGAGCGGCTCCCATGCACGACATCGTTATTCGCGGCGGCACGATCATCGACGGCACCGGCAAGGCGGCCTTCACGGGCGATGTGGCGATCGAGGGCGGCCGCATCGCCGCTGTCGGTGGCAAACAGGGACCCGGCAAGCGCGAGGTCGACGCCACTGGTCTTATGGTTACGCCCGGCTGGGTCGACGTGCACACCCATTACGACGGTCAGGCGATGTGGGACCCGCTCATTTCGCCCTCGTGCTGGCACGGCGTCACCACGGTGATGTTTGGCAATTGCGGCGTCGGCTTTGCGCCGGTGAAGAAAGAGCATCGCGGCGCGCTGATGGATTTGATGGAGGGCGTCGAGGAAATTCCCAATCCGGTGCTGGCTGCGGGCTTGAGCTGGGAATGGGAGACCTTCCCGCAGTTCATGGATGAATTGGAGCGCCGGCCGCGCGCCATCGATATTTGCGCCCAGGCCGCACATCTGCCAACCCGCGTCTATGTCATGGGCGACCGCGCGATCCGCCGCGAGCCGGCGACGCCCGATGATATCGCCGAGATGCGCAAGCTCACCATCGAAGCGCTGCGCGCCGGCGCCTTCGGCTTCACCACCTCGCGCACCGATTCGCACAAGACGCCGGATGGCGAGCTTGTCCCATCGCGCGACGCCGACGACTATGAGTTGCTCGGCATCGGCTCGGCGCTGGGCGTGACCGGCACCGGCGCATTCGGCATGAACAGCGACTTCGACGACGAGGAGTTCGAACTGCGCTGGATTCGCAAGCAGGCGCGCGAAACCGGCCGCCCGGTCTGGTTCCTGCTGACCGACCGCTACAACGACCCGCAGCGCTGGCGCCGCATCATCAAAGCGGTCCACGAGATGCGCGCCCAGGGTCTGCCGGTGACCGCACAGATGGCTGGCCGGCCGATCGGCGTAATGATGGGCGTCGGCACCGCGCTCAACCCGTTCACGGTGCGACCGAGCTACAAGAAACTGGAGAGCCTGCCGATCGAGGAGCAGCGCCGGCGGCTACGCGATCCCGCTGTGCGCCGGCAGATCCTGGCCGAGACACCGTCGGCTGCCGAAATCACCAAGCTCGCGCAGTTTCGTCAGGTGGTCGCCAAAGCCTTCGACAAGTTCTTCATCATGGGCAACCCGCCCGACTACGAGCCGGGTCCAGAGAAGTCGGTGGCGGCAATCGCTAAGCGCGAAGGCCGCACGCCCGAGGAAGTCGCCTACGACTACATCCTCGAAGACGGCCAGTATCTTTATTTTCCGGTCGTCAACTACGTCACCGGCGATCACGAGCCGATCCGCGAGATGCTCAACGACCCGGCGTTTCTACTTGGTCTGAGCGACGGCGGCGCGCACTGCACCTCGATCGTCGATTCCGGCGTCCCAACCTACATGCTCACGCACTGGAGCCGCGACCGCAGCCGCGGACCCAAGCTGCCGGTGGAGATGCTGGTCAAGCGGCAGACCAGCGAAACCGCCGACTTCTTCGGACTTACCGACCGCGGCCGGTTGGCGACCGGACTGCGCGCCGATGTCAACATCATCGACTACAACAAGCTGCAGGTACAGAAACCGATCCTGGTACACGACATGCCGGCCAACGGCCGCCGCTTCGTGCAGAAGGTCGACGGCTACGAGATGACCATCGCCGCCGGCGCACCAATCTTCGAGCGCGGCGAGCACACCGGCGCCCTGCCCGGCCGGCTCGTTCGCGCCGGCCGCGACGCGCAGATTCTGCACGCGGCGGAGTGATCGAATCTGTCATGCTCCGCGACCCGCCGTAGCTCGCAGCGCGTAGGCGGAATGCGGAGTGTCCAGTATTCATGACGAACAGAAGTCGGCCGCCGAAGCCGACCAAAAAGAAACCGCCCGAATTGGGCGGTTTCCACGGTTCGCTCCGCATAAGCGGATTGACTTGACGCTTACGCCGCCTGGATGGTGCCGACCGCGATCTTGCCGGTGCGCCGGTCTTCCTGCGTGTCGAAGGTGACCTTCTGGCCTTGCACAAGGCCGCGCATTCCGGCGCGCTCGAGCGCGGTGGCGTGGACAAACACATCCTTGCCGCCGTCGTCCGGCTGAATGAAGCCGAAACCCTTCTGGTCGTTGTAGAATTTCACGGTGCCCGTATTCATAGAGATTTCCTTTCGCTGATTCAGGTGCACTTGATCCCAAGACGCGCGTCCGCGCGGCTTGAGCTCGACGTCTCGATGTTTGGAGGGTCTGAACGTGCGCCTGGCATTCAGCGAAGGCGATACGGCCCGATTGTCCGGCCAAATCTCGATCAATGTAAGTAGGAGCGATTCGCGGCGTTTACAAGGCAGCCGGCAAGCCCGATCTCGATAGGCTCACGCCGCGCAATTGCGATGCACGCGACCGGCGGAGCGATTCCAGACTGTCTGTGCACACCCGGTTCAGGACGTGCCGCTGCACGCCTGCGGCAAGAGTCCGGAACGCAGCGAAGCGCGCAGTTCACGAAAGCTGATAAGCCGGCGTGTTGCTTCATCCCAAAGCACCAGGCGCACGCACGAAACGCTCTGCCCCAGGGTAAGCCGGCCGACCTTGGCGAGCTGCGGATGCTGGCGCAGCACCCGCGGCAATCGGTAATATGGAATCCGGCTGCAGAGATGGTGCACGTGGTGAATGCCGATATTGGCAGTGAACCAGCGCAGAACCGGCGGAAGGTCGTAGTGCGAACTGCCGTGCAGGCCGGCCGTCTGCACGTTCCAGGCCTTGTCGCGCGCCCAAAACGTGTCCTCGAACTGATGCTGCACGTAAAACAGCCAGACCCCGACCGAAGCGCCGATCAGCATAATGGGCAGATGCACGAGCAGGAACGGCACAATACCGACGGCCCAGATCGTGCCGGCCGCGAGCAGACAAATGCCGAGATTCGTCGCCATAGTGCTCAACCAAGGCCGCCAACCGCCGCGCATCAGGCCGACCGGCAGACGGTGCTGCAGGAAAAACAGATAGGCGGGGCCGACCCCGAACATCACCAGCGGGTGGCGGTAGAGCCGATAGCGAAGCCGGCCCCAGCGCGATCGCGAAAGATATTCACCCACGGTCAAGGTATCGACATCGCCCATGCCCCGGCGGTCGAGATTGCCGGAGGTCGCATGGTGCATGGCGTGGGTCCGCCGCCAGAAATCGTAGGGCGTCAATGTCAGGATACCGATCGCGCGGCCCACCCAATCGTTGGCAAGGCGGTACCGGAAGAACGCGCCGTGGCCGCAATCGTGCTGGATCATGAATAAGCGAACGAGAAATCCTGCAGCCGGAACCGCCAGCAACAAATAAAGTCCGTAACCGAAGTGGAGCGCGAACCACATTGACAGCCACAACAGAACGAGCGGCACGGCCGTGATCAGGATCTCGATGACGCTGCGCCCATCATGCGGTTCGCGATAGCGGGCAAGCGCCTGGGTCAAGCGTCGTATATCGATAATCGCAGACTTGCCGTCGGCGTTCGGTTTATCGTTCAAGATTTACTCCGTGGCTGAGCAACGACTGTGACGCATAAATGCGTCTATCTTAAGATGACCGCATCCGCAGAAAGCCCGAGGCGGCGGCCGGAACCCCGGCACTATCGATTTCGTGCACTGTTACCCGGGCGTCGATGACGATCCGAACGGGACGAGGCTCCCCTTGAGCCATAAAGCCGAATCAGGTCGTCACCGGCGCACGCACATTATTGGCGGCGGCAGCAAGCGTCCATGCCGCTAAAGACCGTTCTTCGGGCGGTTTTACGAATATTTTGTCGCGACTGGATTGGTATTGCCGCTTTTTGCGCCTATATTGTTGGAACTGCCTGGATGACGCGTATTCGGGCGACGTTTAGTCTCTTTTTTGAGATCACCCTTCCGATGGCCGAATTTGATTACAATGCCTCGGCTGAACTGTTCGGCACGCGTAAGCGGGTCCCGAGGCGTCAACCGCTGGGATACAAGCGTTTTACCCATGCCGCCCAGGCTATCCGCTTCGCCATGGAAGAGATTCCGGCCGACCTTCTTGCCGGCGCCTTTCTCGAAGTCGACGAGCAACGCTTCAACAGCGATGAAATCCGCCGATTGTACGAAAGCGCCAAATATCCCCTGGCTCGGCGCAGTGCCCGACCATGACGGACAAGACCATCGACCTCGACCAACATCGCGGGATGGCTGCGCAGAAGTCGACGGACATTCGTCGGATGCTGGCCGAAGTGGAAGCCAACGAGCAGGCGCTGCGCCGGCGGCAGGATGAATTGGAGACGCAACTGGTCGCGGCGCCGGCGGCAAATTGGCGTGAAGCCGCCGAGAAGGCGCGTTACCTTCTCAATCTCTTTGCAGCGACACCGACCGCGCAGGATCCGCGCCGACAAAAGCTTATCGCCGCCGTGCTTGCCGACTTCAGACGGCTTGCCGGCGAAAGCTGACGGACGCCGACCACAAATCGATATTCCGTTCCCCCACCGGCGAGGATGAAATGGCAAAAGGTCAATTAAGAAGCAATCGCGAAAAGAAGAAACCGAAAGCAGACAAAAACAAGAAAAAAATCGCTCCGGCAGCATCGCCGTTTACACCAGTTCGGATTGCCGGAAAGGACACCGACGGCAGAAAATTATCCTAAAGCACAATCCCGAAAAGTGTTTGCCGGTTTTCGGAAAAGTTCATGCTCCAGCGATTAAGTTAGAACGGGAAGAAAAGCATCCCGTTCTAAAGGTGCCGGCTGCTTCGGAACGGCGACATCAGCAAAGGAATACACTGATGAGGAAGGCTTTGCCGGACACGATGTTCAACGATCCCGAACGAAGCCGCCTCAGCATGCTGCGCAGCTGGGTGCTCGATAACGACGTTACCGAAATCGAGATGAAGGAGCGGCAATTCTGGAACTTTGCGCATCTCCAGCCGATCGCGGAGAAGCCTTGGGCGACATTCATGGGCCGCATCATCTGCGTGCCCGACATGCCCGTTGACGCGCAAAAGCGTCTGGGCATTCTCGATAACCGCAACCCCGGCGCCATATGAACCGGCCGCAGTGCACGCGGCGCGAACTTAAAAATCCGTCTCCCCGAGTTCGTAGGAACCTTTGCGCCCCTGCCTGAACGCCTTCATTGCCGCCGCGTAGATCGCGCTCCGATTTCTATCAAACGCCAGAAGTAGCCCCACCTCGTCGCGCGGCGCGTTCGGCTGCAGGCGTTTGAGCGCTTCTTCGGTGACGAAGAAAGACCACTCCATCGCGCTGTCATGTCCCCAGAAGTGAACGGCACGCCGGGTCGGATCAAATACTCGGCTCTGATTTGGGAAATTGAGCATGATCTCCGCCACCAATCACTCGGCACCCCAGACCCGATCAATCGAATTTCACGTTCGCCGTGAGAATGAGGTCGTTTTCCGAGACCACGCGTTCGTGGGCTTCGCTTCTGCTCTTGATCCGGTATTGCGTATTTCCGTCTTCCGCCGGCCGCAGACCTACGATTTGGTAGCTCCCTCGCGCAGCAGATCGAAAAGTCGAATGGATGAGATCGACGGTCTGTCCGACCTTGAACTTATGGATGGCATCTGACATCGCAGATACTCCTCATGCCCATCGGGATCGGCAGCCTTGATCGGCCGCGATCACCTCAGTCTTTGTCCGCGGCTTTCTTGCTCAGCCGCCAAAGCTGAAAGCCGTTGTCCCTTATCGCACATTCGATTGCATCGCGCGAGAAATTGTGCGGCGGGTCCTGGTTCGGCCCGATGGCGCCAACCGCGCGCCAGGGCTTGAACTGTTTTGGCAGCCGGCTGCCGATTAGATCGCCGCCGAAGGCGCGCAGATCGGGGCTTGCCTCGGATTTGAAGATGAAGATTCGCAGCGACGGATCGCCGCGTCCCACGACGGTATCGGTGTTTGTTGAATCATCTTCGGACATTGGCACTCACCTCCGGCGGAATTGCTGGCGCTGCGGCGGGCGGTTCACCGTCCCGGCGCGTTCATCCTTGTGGCGAAAGATTAAGCGCCCTTTCTCTAGGTCGTACGGCGATATTTCGATGGTCACCCGATCGCCGGCGAGTGTTTTGATGCGGTTCTTTTTCATCCTGCCGGCGGTATAGGCTACGACCGCGTGTCCATTATCGAGCTGAACGCGATAGCGCGCGTCGGGCAGGATCTCGGTGACGAGGCCGTCGAATTGCAGGAGCTCTTCCTTAGGCACGTTGCGATCCTTTCGAATGATTGATCCGCTGCGCGGCGCGTGGAGCGTCGTCGCGACCCGGCCGGACATTGCGATTCAGGAAGCCGACGGAAGCGATGCCGGCCTCATTTGGTTGATCGTGTCTTGGCTGATCGTGTCTTGGCTGGTCATGTTTCGGCTGGTCGTGGCGCTGCGTGCCGCGCGCCTCTTTGCGGGCATGCCAATGGCGTTCCTTGCCCGGCGCTGTGGCGGCGGAGCGAGCCGGGGCGGTCTTTGCGACCGGCTGCTCGGTCCGCCGGGAATGAGTGCGTCTGTCGCTCCCCGCAATGGTCATGCGGATGAGCTTCTCGATGTCGCGCAGGAATGCCGCCTCCTCTGCGTTGCACAGCGAAATCGCCACGCCCGCCGCGCCGGCGCGTGCGGTGCGGCCGATGCGATGTACATAGGTTTCCGGCACGTTCGGCAGGTCGAAATTTATCACGTGGCTGATGCCGTCGACATCGATGCCGCGCGCTGCAATATCGGTGGCCACCAGCGTCCTGACCTTGCCTTGGCGAAACGCCGCGAGCACGCGCTCGCGCTGACCTTGCGATTTGTTGCCGTGGATCGCTTCGGCCGTCATGCCGGCGCGGACGAGACCGCGCACCACCTTATCGGCGCCGTGCTTGGTCCGGGTGAAAATCAGGGCGCGGTCGATGGCTTCGCGCTTCAATAGATCGATGAGGATTGCCGGCTTGGCGCCGCGATCGACGTGGATGATGCGCTGCTCGACGCGTTCGACCGTCGAGGCTTCCGGCGCCACCGCAACCTTGATCGGGTCGTGCAGCATCTGTGCGGCGAGTTCGGCGATGGCGCGCGGCATCGTCGCGGAAAACATCAGCGTCTGCCGCTTCGCCGGAAGCTTCGCCACGATTTTGCGAATATCGTGGATGAAGCCCATGTCGAGCATGCGGTCGGCCTCGTCGAGAACGAAACATTCAACCTCGCCGAGGTGGAGCGCATTGCCTTTGACGAGATCGAGCAGCCGGCCCGGCGTCGCGACGAGGACATCGACGCCGTTAAGCAGCGAACGGACCTGCCCGCCCATGGGCACACCTCCGATCGCGAGCGCGCTGCGGATGCGCAGATGGCGGCCGTAAGCGCGGAAGCTGTCGAGGATTTGGGCGGACAATTCGCGTGTCGGGCTGAGCACCAGGACGCGGCAAGCTCTTGCGCTCCAGCTGCCGCGGGTTGGCGGCGAGACGATGCAGGATCGGCAGCGCGAATGCTGCGGTTTTGCCGGTTCCGGTCTGGGCAATTCCGATCACGTCGCGGCCCGACATCACGGTCGGGATCGTCTGCGTTTGGATCGGTGTCGGGGTAAGGTATTTTTCTTCTGCGAGTGCACGCGTGATGGCGTCGTTAAGTCTGAAGTCGTGAAAGTCGGTCAAAGAATAAGCTTTCTGTTGTGTGCGTCGGGGCGACCGCTGCGCCATGCGCCGCGGCCTCTGCCTTGCGGGTGAAACGGGACACCCCCGCGCGATCTGGGCTGTCAATGGACAAAAAGTGCGAGCCAGAAGCCGTTTGACGGTATCCGTACACGCGGCTCGCCAGCGAACCTATTAAGGTCGCGATCAAGATATAGACCAGCGATGTGTTAGATTTCAAGGCGGGCGCGGCGAAATTCCGCTGCGGCGTCAATTGCCTGCGCCTGAGCGCTTACCTTTCGCCACCTTGCCGGCGAGTTCTCGCTCTTTGTCGGCGGCCTCTTTGGCCAATCGAAGCGCCTTTAATCGCGCCATTTTTTCACGAACGGCCCGGCCGTTGGCCTGATATTCCATCATCGCCTTGGCGCCGTCCTTGGCGCGCTCTTCCTTCCTGAAACTTGCTTCGGCGCGGGCATGGGCTTCGCTCGACCGGGCCTCGCTGGCTTTCGTCGCCAATATCGTCTCCTTTGAACCGAATCGAAGTTAACGCAGATGTCTCACTGTAATAGACAGCATCGCCCTGGAATATAGGCATCGAGTCAAGGGAATTTAACCCATGTTTTTAGGAATGTCTTCTCAAGCCGGACGCCGCACCGGGCCTGGTACGAACGCTGCCGCCGCACGCGATCGTTACGAACGCAGTGGAGGGCGTCAATGCTGGCAAAAGCCAGCATTGCAGACATTGCCTAACAAACGATTGCGGCGAACGGGTCATCCGGCGCAGCAGCCGCGCCGGCGACGCTCAGCGCGAGAATTTCTTGTATTTGATCCGATGCGGAATGACCGTGTCGGTGCCAAGCCGCCGCATCTTGTCCTTCTCGTAGTCCTGGAAATTGCCCTCGAACCATTCGACGTGGCTGTCGCCCTCGAAGGCGAGGATATGGGTGGCGATGCGGTCGAGGAACCAGCGGTCGTGGCTGATGATCACGGCGCAGCCGGCAAAATCCTCCAGCGCTTCCTCCAGCGCGCGCAACGTGTCGACGTCGAGATCGTTGGTCGGCTCGTCAAGCAGCAGCACGTTGGCGCCGGATTTGAGCATCTTGGCGAGATGCACGCGGTTCCTTTCGCCGCCGGACAGCGAGCCGACCTTCTTCTGCTGGTCGGCGCCCTTGAAATTGAAGGCCGAGCAATAGGCGCGCGAATTGACCTCGCGCTTGCCGAGCTACAGCTGATCGAGGCCGCCGGAGATTTCCTCCCACACCGTCTTCTTGCCGTCGAGCGAGTCGCGCGACTGATCGACGTAGCCGAGATGCACCGACTCGCCGATCTTGATGGTGCCGCTGTCGGGCTTTTCCTGCTTGGTGATCATGCGGAATAAAGTGGTCTTGCCGGCACCGTTCGGGCCGATGATGCCGACGATGCCGCCGGGCGGCAACTTGAAGGTGAGATCGTCGATCAAGAGGTTGTTGCCGAAACCTTTGCGCAGTTGTCGAAATCGATGACGTTCTGCCCGAGCCGCTCGGCGACCGGAATGACGATCTGCGCGGTCTGCGTCTGCTTTTCGCCGGCCTTTTTCAGCAGCTCCTCATAGCGTTCGTAGCGCGCCTTGGATTTGGCCTGGCGCGCGCGCGGCGACGCGGCGATCCATTCCTGCTCGCGCGCGAGCGTGCGCTGGCGCGCCTCTTCCTCGCGGCCTTCCTGCTCCAGCCGCTTCCGCTTCTGCACAAGCCACGCCGAATAATTGCCCTCGTAGGGAATGCCGCGGCCGCGGTCGAGTTCGAGAATCCAGCTGGTGACGTTGTCGAGGAAATAGCGGTCGTGGGTGACGATGAGGATGGCGCCCGGATAATTGCGCAGATGCCCTTCGAGCCACATCACCGATTCGGCGTCGAGGTGATTGGTCGGCTCGTCGAGCAGCAGAAGCTCGGGCTGTTCGAGCAGCAGCCGGCACAGCGCCACGCGCCGCCGCTCGCCGCCGGATAGTTTGCTCACCTCGGCGTCGTCGGCCGGGCAGCGCAAGGCATCCATCGCCAGATCGACCTTGGAATCGAGATCCCACAGCCCCTTGGCCTCGATCTCGTCCTGCAGCTTGGTCATTTCGTCGGCGGTCTCGTCGGAGTAATTCACCGCGATCTCGTTGTAGCGGTCGAGGATCGCCTTTTGCGTCGCCACTCCGTTCATGACGTTGTCGCGCACCGATTTTGCCGCATCGAGCTGCGGCTCTTGCTGCCAGGTAGCCGACGCGGGCGCCCTCGGCCGCCCAGGCTTCGCCGGTAAACTCCATGTCGAGGCCGGCCATGATGCGCAGCAGCGTCGATTTGCCGGCGCCGTTGACGCCGAGCACGCCGATCTTGGCGTCCGGGTAGAACGACAGGTTGATGTTCTCCAAGACCTTGCGGTTGCCCGGATAGGTCTTGGACAGATCCTGCATGTGATAGATGAATTGACGGGCCATTTCCTAGTCCAGGTTAGGCAGCTCTCGCGCCGGCGCGGTTCGGCAAATGCACCGGGTACTGCCTGGCAGCGAGCAGCTTGTTTCGGGAAAATTCGCCCGAGATGTAGTGGGCGGCCGGGCGAAGGGCAAGAGCGGCCAGTGTGCGCCCCATAACCTTCGATTGTCGCAGCAGGTCAAGGCGCTTATAGTGACCTTGCGGGGATTCTTGCGGGTGGGGCGAGCATGCCGACTGGGTCGGAAAAATTCCACTTTTTTATCTCTCGTCGCGGTGCGGCCAAGGACGTCGCCGTCGAAATCGCGAACGTCCTGCGCGCGGCAGGCTACGACGTGTTCATGCAGGATGATGGCATAGAGATTTCGCAGAATTTCATCACCAAGATCCATGACAATCTGGCGCAATGCCGCCATCTCATTGCCGTCCTGTCTGACGATTATATTCATTCGCCTTACACACGCGAGGAGTGGTCGAATTTCCTCGCCATCAGCGCCAACTCGAACGGTACCCGCCGGCTCATCCCAATCCGCGTCGAGGATATCGAATTGACCGGGTTGTTCGCCGCGCGGGTCTATGCCGATCTCGTCGACGTGACGGATCGAGCACGACGCCGCGAGATCATATTGACGGCCGCTACCGGCAGGTCATTCACCGAGGTCAATGCCAAGACGGCCACGTTCCGCGGCGTCCCGCCGCGCAACCCCGATTTCATCGGCCGCACAAAACTTCTCCAAGCAATTCATGGCGCGTTCAATGCCGCCGACCGACCCACGGCGCTTGCTCCGCTCGCCATGCACGGCATGGGCGGCAGCGGCAAATCATCACTGGCGGCAGAGTATGCGCATGGATATGCGCAAAATTACGCCGGCGTGTGGTGGGCCGTCGGCGGCAGCCGCGCGGTTCTGCTCGACAGCCTCGCCGAACTCGCCAGCATCCTCGATCCCCATGAATACGCTGGCGGACCGGAACTTCGTCGCGCCGGCGAAAAAGACCCCGATCATGAAGAATTGGTCAAGGCGGCGCTGGCGCGGCTCGCAGGCGGCAGCAAGCCGTGGCTGCTCATCTACGATAACGTCGTTAGTCCCGAGGAGGTCCGTGGCCTTATTCCCAGCGCCGGCGCCCATGTGCTGATTACCACGCGCTGGCCAAACTGGACCGGTTGGGCGACGCCGATGCAAGTCGCCGTATTCGAGCCGCTCGAGGCGATTCAGCTTCTCCTCAAGCTCACCGGCCGGCCGAGCGGCCAGAGTGCGGTGCGCTTGGCAAAGACGCTGGGCTATCTGCCGCTCGCGCTCGAACAGGCCGGCGCATACATCGTGGATACCGGAATCTCGTTCAACCGCTATGCTGACCGCGCCGATGATTTGATCGCCAAGGCGCCGAAAGACGCCAAAACCCCGAACAGCGTCTCGGCGACGTTCAATCTCGCCATCGAGCGCGCCGTCAACGAATGTCCGGCCGCCACGAAACTTCTAGACTTCCTGAGCGTGCTGGCGCCGGAGCAGATCCCGCGCGATTTGATCGACGATACGATTCTGACGGAGGACGACCGCGACGAAGGGCTGGGGGCGCTGCATCGCTCGTCGCTCATCAAATACGAGGAGTATGACCCGGAGTCGGACGACGGTCCCGCCATCGCCGTACATCGGCTGGTGCGCGCCGCTATGCATCAGCGTCTGCGCGCCGCGAATAAGGTGACGGATGCGCTCCGTCTCGCTATCGGGCGCCTTGCTGTGGCATACCCCGACAAGAGCTACAGCGATCCGAAATGTTGGCCACGGTGCAAGCAGCTTCTGCCGCACGCGTTGAGCCTTCGCGAAGAGGCGCTTCGCGCCAAATTCGAGAGCCGCGAACTGGCTATTGTGCTCGACGGCGCGGCAAATTACCTGCTCGGCCGCGGCGCCTTTGCCGATGCGGAGGCGCTCTTCAAGGAGACCGTGGAGATCGGTCAGCGCCTGCTTGGGCGCGAGCACGCCGACGTCGGCGGCTGGCTCAACAATTTCGGCAATGTGTATTTGAACTCGGGACGCTACGAGGAGGCCAAGGCCAAATACTTCGAGTTCGATCTCGATCGGCGTGCAGACAATCGGCCGCCAAGATCCGCGCGTCGCCACTCGCATCAACAATCTTGCCTACGCCTTCATGAAGACCGGCCAGTACGCGGAAGCGGAGGGTTATTACCTCGAGGCGATAGACACCTCGGTCACGGCATACGGCCGCCAGGACGCGAGGGTCGCCCCCCGGCTGCACAAGCTCGCCATGCTTTATCACGAGACCGGCCGCCACGCCGACGCCGAAGCGCTGTACCGCGAAGCGATCGCCAGCGGCGAGGCAAAATACGGCCGCAAGGACATCCTGGTCTGCGACTGGATCAGCGATCTCGCCAATCTGCTGCGCGACACCGGCCGCTATCCCGAGGCCGAAGCGCTCAATCGCGAGGCGATGGCCAATCTGTGCACGGCGCTCGGTAACGAGCATCACCGCATTGCCTTCATCCTGAGCAGCCTCGCGGAACTTCACCTGAAGATGGGGCGGCTCGACGAAGCGCATCAGGAGGCGACGCAGGCGCTCAATACGCATCGGAACGCCTACGGCCCCGACCATCGCTGGACCCGGGAGGCCGCCGAGCTGCTGGGCAAGGTTTTGGCCGCCCAGGGCCGACCCGGCGAAGCGGCACAGCTGCGCAGCGATCACGCCGCGGAACTTCGCCAGGCGCAGGCCGGCTGAACGGCGTTCGTCGCCGCCCGCCGCATCCCCGAAATGCCCGATCGTCCGGCGCGTCGCAGGCGCCCGCGCGCGATCGCGGTAAAGGTTCCTCAACGCTAACACCAATTGGAACTTCCGGCTGCCTAAATCGCACCAAATTTTAATGATTTCTCGCCGACAATTAGTGTCAAACGCGCGTTTGAAAAAGCGGTAAACGCTGTGGCGCGGAACCGATCCGGAGGGGTAACGACCCACGAAAGGGCCGATCGACCAGTAACGGCCAACGGGAGCGTTTCATGTGGCGCAACTTCACCAAAGCGGTTCGCGGGCTGCAGCGCAGCTTCGGCGAAGGCGGAACTTCATACCGGCCCGACCTCCACTACATGCGCGGACCTGGCCCCAAATGGCACGCCAAGTACGGAAGCCTCGCCCCCAAGACGATGCCGAGCGCCGCAGCGAAGAGCCCGGCGCTGCCCGAGACTGCCGGGCACCGCGCCTAGGCGCCCGCATTGCCGTCCAGAGGTAGCGGACTGCTTCTTTTCCATGCCGTCATGCTTTAGAAGCACCCCTGGGCTTGCAACCGGGGTCGAAGCGTCATGGCGGTTCGTTGCGCAATTCTCGACGACTATCAAAACGTCGCGCTCAAAAGCGCCGACTGGTCGAAGGTCAAAACCGACCTCGACATAAACGTTTTCAACGCACATCTCGGCGGGCCCGCCAACGTCATCGCGGCGCTGAAAGACTTCGAGATCGTCGTCGCCATGCGCGAACGCACCGGCTTTCCGCGGGCGGTGATCGAGGCGCTGCCCAGTCTGAAGCTGCTCATCACCACCGGCATGCGCAATGCCTCGATCGACACCGAGGCGGCAAAGGCGCGCGGCGTCACCGTTTGCGGCACCGGATCGTTCGGCAGCCCAACCTCCGGCGTCGCCATCGGGCTGATGCTCGAGCTCACACGCCACATCGGCTACGAGAACGCCCGGCTGCATGGCGGCGCAACCTGGCAGAGCACCATCGGCCCCGACCTTGAAGGCATGACGCTCGGCGTCCTCGGCCTCGGCAAGCTCGGCACGCGCACCGCCAACATCGCCAAGGCATTCGGCATGAAGGTGATCGCCTGGAGCCAGAATCTCACGCCCGAAAAGTGCCAGGCAGCGGGCGTCGGCTATGTCGCCAAGGACGATCTGTTCCGCCAGTCCGACTTCGTCTGCATTCACGTGGTGCTGTCGCAACGCACGCGCGGCATCGTCGGCGCGCACGAATTCGGGCTGATGAAGCCTAGGCTTATCTCATCAACACCTCGCGCGGCCCGATCGTCGACGAGACGGCGATGCTCGCGGCCTTGCGCGAAAAGAAAATCGCCGGCGCCGGCCTCGACGTGTTCGACGCCGAGCCGCTGCCGCTCGATCACCCCTTGCGCAAGATGGACAACGTCGTGCTCACGCCGCATCTCGGCTACGTTTCCGAGCAAAATTACCGCGCGTATTTCGCCGACGTGGTCGGCGACATCCGCGGTTTCCTCGACGGCAAGCCGGTACGGGTGATGACGTAGGAAGGTCTGTCATGCTCCGCGAAGGCGGAGCATCCAGTAACCGGCACACCTAGGGCGAATTGCTGCACCAACGGCGCTTACTGGATCGTCCGCCTGCGCAGACAATGACACCACGGAGAGGAAACACATGAGCGACGAAACGCTCATCGATCTTTATTGCCACATTTCGCCAACGCGCTTTCTCGACGAGATGAACAAAGTGGCGCCGAAGCTCGGCAACATTGCCGCGCGGCTGCGCGGCGTGCGCAAGATTCACGATCTCGACGCGCGCTTTCGCGAAATGGACGAGTTCGGCGATTACCGCCAGGTGGTTTCGCTGCCGAACCCGCCTATCGAGGATATCGCCACCCCCGGCCAGGGGCTGGCGCTGGCGCGCGTCGCCAACGATTCCATGGCCGAGTTGTGCGCAAAATATCCCACGCGCTTCGCCGGCTTCGTTGCCGCTCTGTGTCTCACCGACGTGATGGGTTCGGTTGAGGAGGCCAAGCGCGCCATCAAAGAGCTAGGCGCAGCCGGCGTGCAGATTTTCACCCCGCTCGCCGGCCGACCGCTCGACGAGCCGGTGTTCGAGCCGTTATTCGCCGCCATGGCGCAGCTCGACCGGCCGATCTGGCTGCATCCGGCCCGCACCGCCGCCATGACCGATTACCCGGCCGAGCAAAAATCGCGTTTTGAGATGTGGTGGTGTTTTGGTTGGCCCTACGACACCTCGGTCGCCATGGTGCGGCTGGCGTTTTGCGGCCTGTTCGACCGCTATCCCAACCTGAAGATCATCACCCACCATCTCGGCGGCATGATCCCGTTCTACGACGGCCGCATCGGCCCCGGACTCGACGTGCTCGGACAGCGCACCTCGGAAGAAGATTATTCAAAGATCCTGCCGTCGCTCAAACGGCCGCACCTCGACTACATGCGCGACTTCTACGCCGACACCGCCATGTTCGGCGGCGGCGTGCATGCGCTGCGCTGCGGCTTCGATTTCTTTGGCGCCGACAAAGTCGTGTTCGCCACCGATACGCCGCTCGGCCCAATCAAGCCGGCGATCGACGCGCTCAAGGCGCTCGACATCTCCGCAGCGGACCGCCGCAAGATTTTCGCCGGCAATGCGGAGAAGTTGCTGAAGAAGACATTGAACTGAGGTTGGACCGCGAGGTCCGAGCCCCCTCCGGCTCGCGTCGGAGCGGGCTCTCGCACGCCGAGCATTCGTCGGCGGGGATTCGCAGAACGCTGATTGCCGCTTGCACGGCGGGGCGCGCGTGGCGCCTCACGAAGAATATTCGGCCACTGTCGGACGATGCCGGACTTGCGGCTCTAGACAAGCTAACCCGTAATCTTCAACTGGCGAAGCACTACGGAAAGTCCACGAACTCAAATCGGCTTCATCGCCCAAGATGGGCAACAGGTATTTCCCGAACTCATACAGACAAACGGCGGGACGACGGCTGTAACGCTTGCCGACGGCACCACTCAGAAAATCGACAAGCCTCTTGGCATCAATTACGAATGTCTCATCCCGCCTCTGGTGAAAGCCGTGCAGGAACTCAAAGCCGACAACGATAATCTGCGCTCGCTGATCGAGCGGGACGAGCAGGAGATTGCGGAATTAAAACGATAAAGTCGCGCGCAGTAGCGGCGCCGGTCCTCGCTATCGCCGCAACGTTAAATGGACGCGTATGCGACGGTGGCCGCCGCCCCGATTGCCGCGTAAAGATTGAACCAGCCGATCCAGATGTTACTGGTCGTGACGATACCGAACCATGCCGGCAACAGGGTCTTTACGCAAACCTATACGATCGTCATCGCCAACATTCCGCACGAAACTTGCGCGGACCTTAGAGCCTGGGACACCTTCAATCTGGAGGGCGATTTAGGTCTGAGAGATCAAATCTACCTTGGCCTCCACTCCTTCCACAGGGCGGCGAACCCAAATGCCGCACCGGCAAAATACGTTCCGTCGCCAACTAACGGCCCGCCCAGCCCGGACAGCTTCGGCGGCACCATTTCGTTCGACGTGTTCAAGGGCATTACCAGCCTCGGGCCGACCTGGACCATCACGAATTTCAAGGGTGTCAACGGCGGAGTTGGCTATCAGCGGGACGATCTCGATAAGATTGTCATCTCTTTCGCCCCCAAAGGCTACCAGCCGATTCAGGCACATGAAACATATAAACACTTCTACGCGAGGCAAGCTGTCGCTACCTCGAGTGCCATAGACTCGGCACGTTCCGCAAATTCGCAGCTCATCGAAACGAGTGCCATCCAGCAACTCGGACAAATACTCAGCGCGCATTAAACGAAACTCTACCGAAGCGGCCAAGCACGGCGAATAATAGCGCCGCGCCAGTACGTAATGATGCTGCCGGTCGGCTCTTTCAGGCAGGCTCAAGGCCTCGCGCATCTTGCGGTTGTCGCACAACGCTGGCACATTTCGTCCCGCAGCGGAGGCCTCGTCCGTTTGCTGACCTAGGCTTGGGGCCCAACTTAATGTCCGGTTCGACGGGCGCTTTCATCGCTGGAAATGCGGTGACGCGCCGGTCGGCTCGACGCGCAATCACGGGGGCATCGTCATGCGCGGCATTACACGCGTTGTTATCGTAAGATTTCTCGGCGCGGCGCTCGCACTCGCGTTTTGCGCGTCCTTCGCCATCAACCAAGCATTTGCGTGGCCGCCGGACGGCTGCCACCCGATTCCCGCGCCGCTCCCTGAGCATTTTTCAGATCGGCCCGCGATCGAGCAGATCGAGTGGCAGCTCGTCTATTACCGCTGCACCCGGTACGACGCGGATGTCGCGGCGGTCCTAAAGCACGCGCAGCATTGGGTTAAGAAGCGTGCACCGCAGGTGCACAACCCTGCCATCGTCCTCGACATCGACGAAACGGCACTTTCCAATTGGACGCGTATTTACAGGGACGGTTTCAAGTACATTGAAAAAGGTCCCTGTAACCCACAACGTAACCAAAAGAGCGAGGAGGCCTGCGGCGAAATGAAATGGGAGCGGAGCGAACGGGCGCCCGCGATCCAGCCGACCCTCAAGCTCTATAACCTTGCGCGATGCCGTGGCATCGCGCCACCATGCACAATGGTCCAGGTCTTTTTCATAACCGGGCGCAAAGAGAATGGCCCGAGAATCGATGGCAAAACACCGACCGAATGGACTTACGAAAACCTTTACAAGACTGGATATCTGGGCCTGAACCTGGATCATCTTTTCATGCGACCGACGAATCCCGCCGGTCCGGTAGAGATTTTTAAGACGTACGCGCGTAGAAAAATCGAAAATCGCTTCCATGTCACGATCATTGCCAATGTCGGCGATCAGGAAAGCGATTTAGCCGGCGGACACGCCGAACGCACCTTCAAAGTGCCAAATCCGTTCTATTTTATCCCGTAGAAAGCCGAACGCGTACGAACCCAAAACGCAACTCATCGAATCTGCCACTCCCGGAGTTTCGATCATGCGGCCGAATTATCTTCAGGCCTGCGTTGCATCCGCGCTGTTTCTAGCCCTCCTCGTCAGCGTCCCGGCTTTCGGCGCGGATACATCTTGTTCCGAGCCTCGCGTACCTGTGTCGGCGCTATTGCTTGCGCCTCCCAAGCAAGGCAGCGCGGAAACCAAGGCCGAATTGCAAGAACTCTTGCGCTTGCAAGAGTTACGGACGGCGGCGCAGGCGAAGCATGCGCGTGGCGATCATCACAGAACGATCGAACGCTTCTTGGGTGAAATCGGCATCAAGGTCAAAGAACTACCTCCCTTCGCGAGCCATTTCTTCGACTGCCTTGCCAAGACGACGGAACACGAAGTCCATGAAGCCAAAACCAAGTTCAGGCGAACACGTCCCTACATGCTGCCCCACAACAAACTTCATATTTTGAAGACAGTGGGACACGACGACAGCCCCTCGTATCCATCCGGGCATGCGGCCTATGGCATGGTCGCCGGGCTTATCCTCGCCCGGATGCTTCCCGAAAGAAAACAAGAAATATTCAAGCGAATTGAGGATTTCGGCTATAGCCGCCTGGTCTCCGGTGTCCATTTCCGGAGCGACGTATATGCCGGCGAGATCGCCGGCGGGGCAATCGTTGCGTCTCTTTTTGAGAGCAAAGCATTTCGCGATGCATTCGCAAGGGCGAAGCCAGAATTACGCAAGGCGATTGGCTATTAGAGGGGATGCCCTTCTCGCGTCCGATCATGAGCGCCGCTTTCTTCAGCCAGTCGAGGGTATGGTCCGAATGAGTTGGCAGTACGCTTCCATCATCGCTTGGTCTTCATACATCCGTTCGCAAACGGCAATGGCCGCTGGTCGCGGCTGGCGGCGGACCTATTGAGCGTCCAGCAAGGCTGGCGGGCGCTTTACCTGGGGAAGTGCAAATCTTCAGCCGTCGGGCGCTTCACTTATGCACGACTTTCGGCGGCTCGAAGGCCAGCACCGGCGGCAGCGGACCGGTCCAGCGCTCGATCTCAACCATATTGGTGCCGCTCGACGGCCCTTGGCTCAGCTTCGAAGTACCGCGGTCGTGCGTGAGCATATTGGCGTTGCCGTGCGCGCACAGCGCGCCGTCCTCGGCGCCGGCCGGATCGTACCAGGCGCCGCACGACAGCTTGGCGACGCCGGGCGACAACGTATCGCTCAGCACCGCGCCGGCGAGGCAGGCGCCGCGCGCGTTGTAGATCCGCACGACATCGCCATCCTTGATGCCGCGCCGCCGCGCGTCGTCGCGATGCAGCGCGACCGCCTCGCGCTCGGCGACCTTGCCGCGCGCGCTGACCGGGCCGCAATCCATCTGGCTGTGCAGACGATAGCGCGGCTGGCTGGAAATCAGATGCAGCGGAAAGCCGGCCGACGAACCCGAACCGAGCCACTCGGACGGCTCGATCCATGTCGCGTGCGGCGGACAATTGTCGTAATCGAAACCGGCGATTTTTTCCGAGAACAGTTCGATGCGGCCGGACGGCGTGCCGAGCTTGTGCTTTTCCGGATCGGCGCGGAAATCGGCGAACAGCACGTATTCGTCGGCGCGCAGCTGGATTTCCAGAAACCCGTCCGTCCAGAACTGGTCGAAACTGGGGATGGCGGCCTGATTGGTGCGCACGCCTTCGCGCCAATGATCGTAGATGTGGCGCAGCCAGCCCATCTCGTCGCGGCCTTGCGTATATTCGTTCTCGCAGCCAAGCCGGCGCGCCAAGTCAGTGAAAATCGCATAATCGTCGCGCGCCTCGCCGACCGGCCCGACCGCCCGCTGCATCGCCACCACGAAGCGGTCGCGCGGCGCGCCGCCGAAATCGTTGCGTTCGAGCGTGGTCGTCGCCGGCAGCACGATGTCGGCGTGGCGCGCCGTTGCCGTCCACCATGGCTCGTGCACGATGACGGTTTGCGGCCGTCGCCACGCCGCGCGCAGACGATTGGTGTCCTGGTGATGATGGAACGGATTACCGCCCGCCCAGTACACCAATTTGATGTCCGGATAGGTGCTCTTGCGCCCGTTGAAATCGTAGCTTTCGCCGGGGCGTGACAGGCAGTCGGCGATGCGCGCCGCCGGAATGGCGCGGCCGAGCGGATTGGCCGAGACCTCCATCGCCGGCGAGCGGAAGGCGAGCGGCGCCTCGGCGATGCCGGTGGCCGAGCCGTAACCGAAGCCGAAGCCGCCGCCCGGCAGTCCGATCTGGCCGAGGCACGAGGCGAGCAGGATCACGCCCCAGAACGGTTGCTCGCCGTGATCGGCGCGCTGCAGCGACCACGAGGCGGTAATCATGGTGCGGTTCGCCGCCATGCGGCGCGCCAGTGCGCGGGTGGTGTCGGCCGCAATGCCGGTGATCGGCGCCGCCCAGTCGGCATCCTTCGGCCGGCCGTCGCTCTCGCCCATCACATAGGCGCGCACGCGCGGAAAGCCGGTGCAGTAGCGGTCGAGAAAATCCGCGTCGTGCAGGCCGTTGGCGATCAGCGTGTGCGCCAAAGCGAGCAGCATCGCGGTATCGGTACCCGGGCGGATCGATATCCACTCGGAGTTCACCCCAGCCGGACCATCCTCGCGGTTCGGACTGACGACGACGACGTTGACGCCGGCGCGCGCCAGCTCGGCCAGACGATCGCCGTTGAAATGCCCGGCGCAGCCGCCCTTGGTCACCTGCATGTTCTTTGGATTGCAGCCGCCGAACAGCACCATCAGCTTGGCGTGGTGCGCGATCGACGACCATGAAGTCAGCGGCCCGGTGACCGGCTGAGCGCTGCCGAGGACGTGCGGCAGAAATGTCAGCGCCGTGCCGAAACTATAATTGGAGGTCTGGTCGACGAAGCCGCCGAACGTCGCCATGAAGCGGCGTAGTTGTCCGCGCGCCTCGTGGAAAATGCCGGCCGAGCCCCAGCCTTGCGAGCCGGCCATGATGGCGTCGTGGCCGTAATCGTGCTTCACGCGCGCTAGCTCGGCGGCGACGAGATCGAGCGCCTTGTCCCACGGCACCGGAACGAACGGCTCACGGCCGCGGCCGTCGCCGTGGCCCGGCCCCTGCTTGAGCCAGCCCTCGCGCACAAAAGGCCGCGCGACGCGCACTTTGGCATGCACCGCCGCCGGCACCGCCTCGATCAACGGCGAAGGATCAGGATCGTGCTCGAAGGGCCGCACGCCGATGACGCGGCCATCCTCGACCTCGGCGAGAAAAGCGCCCCAATGCGAGTGGTTGCGAACGAGCTTGGGCATAATGCTGGTTCCAATTCAACAGAGACTCTATCACATGCGTACCAATTCGCAGCGACGGCCCTTGGGGCGGCCTTCCTGACCGCCCGGCTGGGCGCCCCTACACCATATGCTGCAAATGATCTAGAATTCCGACGAAATCCACAAACGAGAGCGGCGAATGACGACGCGCGAGCAGAACGATTTTCTCACCCTGACCGGGCCCGGCACGCCGATGGGCGCGCTGGTGCGGCGCTATTGGATTCCGGCGCTCTTGTCGGCGGAAATCCCCGAGGCGGATTGCCCGCCGGTGCGGCTGAAGCTGCTCGGCGAGCGGCTCATCGCCTTCCGCGACACGGAAGGCCGCGTCGGCGTGATGGATGAATTCTGCGCCCATCGGGGTGTGTCGCTGTGGTTCGGCCGCAATGAGGAGCACGGGCTGCGCTGCCCCTATCACGGCTGGAAATACGACGTTAGCGGCCAGTGCATCGAGGTGCCGTCCGAGCCGGTGGAGAGCGGCTTCTGCAAGAAGATCAAGCTCACGTCGTATCCGTGCGCCGAACTCGGCGACGTGATCTGGATCTATATGGGCAAGCCCGAGCAAAAACCGCCGCTGCCGAATTTCGAATGGGCGAATGTCGGTCCGGCGCACCGCTTCGTCACCAAGCGCACGCAGGAATGCAACTGGCTGCAGGCCCTCGAAGGCGGCATCGATTCCGTGCACGTCTCGTTCCTGCACCGACACGATCTGCGCAGCGATCCGCTGCACGTGGGCCAGGGCGCCGAATTCACCCGCGAGACCGACGCGCGCTTCGAAGTGATCGAAACCAGGGGCGGCATGGTGATCGGAGTGCGGCGGCCAGCGACGGCCGGCAAGCTTTATTGGCGCATTACCCAATGGGTGATGCCGTTCCACACCATGATCCCGCCCTACGGCGACAACGCGCTCAACGGCCACGCCTTCGTGCCGATCGACGACGAAAACTGCATGTCGTGGTGTTTCACGCATCATCCGGCGCGACCGCTTTCCGCGCACGAACTCGAGGTGATGCACAACGGCGGCGGCATCCACGTCAATCTTATTGCCGGCTCGTTCCGTCCGGTGGTCAACAAAGACAACGACTACATGATCGACCGCGTGGCGCAGAAACATCACAAGTCGTATTGCGGCGTCAAAGGCATCGCCATGCAGGACGCCGCGATCCAGGAAAGCTGCGGGCCGATCCAGGACCGCAGCAAGGAAAATCTGGTCTCGACCGACAACGGCGTGATCATGGCGCGGGCGCGGCTGCGCAAGGCCGCGCTTGCGGTGGCGCAAGGCGCCGAGCCGGACGGCCTCGATCCGGCGACGCACGCCGTGCGCTCGGCCGCGATCGTGCTGCCGGAAGGCGCGAGTTTTTACGAAGCCGCCGGCGACGTGCTGAAGGCGAAGGCGGGCATCGCGCATGCCTCGGTGTAGCGCGACTACCCTCTCCACATCCGACTGAACTGTGTGGCTACCAGGCGATCGTAAGGGACCGTCTCGGATATCAATCCGGCGGCTCTGGCGAACTTGTTCAAGCCGTCGATCGCCTCCGCTGAGATATTTGCGTCGTAGAACGGCGCATCGCGCGCGATCAATCCGGCAATCAACGCCGCCTCGTCGGGCGGAAACAGACGCTGTGCAATTCCGGTGGCGAGCGTTGGATCGGCCTTGAGCGCCTTTTGCGCCTTCACAATCGCGCGCACCGCGCCGGCGGCGACATCCGGGTGTTCGTCGATCAAACGCTCGCTCGTCGTCAGGGCCGGGAAATTATAAAACCGCGCGCCCGGCGGACCGTCGCCGCGGCGCAGATCGAGATGAAGCTTGGCGACGCCGAGCTTCTCGCCGATGGCAACCCGCATGCCGTTGCCCCAATAGCCATCGGCAATATCCTGCTTAATGGCTTCGACGCCCACGTGGCCCATAAAGTGTCCGCCTTCGGCGCGCGACGGCGCCGGCACGATGCGAACATTATCGCGCGCGAGATCGATCCCGGACTCGGCCAAAAGATGTTTGAGGCCGATCACCGGCCAAGCCATCGAGGAGGAAATCCGCAAGCCCTTGAGCGCGGCGAGATCGCCGCGCTTCACGTCGAGGTCGGCGCGAACGGCCAGGAACCAGTAGGAATATTGCGCCAGCGCACAGAGGAGCCTCGCGCCTTGCCAGCTCGGAAAGGCCCGCGTCGCCGCATAGGCCGGCCCGCCGAAGAAGTGCACCGTTCCTTCGCGCAGACGCTCCGGTCCGCTTTTCGCTCCGAACTCGCGGAGAAGCTCGATCTCGATGCCTTCCTGTTTGAAGTACCCGAGCTCGGCGGCGGCCGTGGCGACGAAATACGAAGGCGAATCCAGGTCGGCAACCGAGAGCCGAAACATTCCAAATGCTCCTACAGGCTAATACGATGGATTTGAAGTTCCCAAGATTAAGCGGCATTCTCGCATGGAAACTTCAAATCCAAAAACCGCACTAGAATCGGAATTGGACACTAGAGACGCAAAAAGGCATTGCGATCGAAATACTCGAGACAAATTCATTCGTCCAATGGTTTGGGACGGCACCAGCCCACCGCAGGCGCCGAAGCGGCGAGCCGAAAAACCGCCGCGGCGCGAGCTGCAGCTACTTGCTGCTCAACATCGCGCCGATCTTGGCAAGCGTCGGCTTCGGCAGTGCAAACGTGTCTTGCACGATCGCATCCATATCCTCCCCGCTTGCCGGATCGAGCATGAGATGGCGCTGGTTGCAGGCGGCGATGAAATCCGGGTCTTTCGCCATCTGCGCAAACGCCCGGCGCAGAGCCGCCAACCGATCCGCCGGCACGCCCGGGCCGGTGATGATCGAGCGGCCGATTTCAGCGGTCGATGCTATGGCGCGCAGGATCGCCCTGCCCTCGTCGGAGATCGCCAATTCGGGCAGCGTCGGCACGTTGGGCAGCAATGGGCTGCGCTTGAGCGCCGCCTGATAGATGAGCGACGCCTCGCCTTTATTGATCCAGCCCGGATGCGTCACCAGCATGCCGGGAAGGCCGTATGCGCCGTCGATATCGACCTCGCCCCGCTCCATGGCGATAAGGATTTCGCTCGTGCCCTTATAGCCGAGCACGATCTTGAACTTGGTGCCGCCATAGGCGTTAAGCGCCTCCGGGTAGATATCGGTGGTCGAACCGCGGCCCGAGGCGCCGACGATGTACTGTTTGCCGCGAGCGTCGGCGATTGATTTGATGCCGACGGAAGCAAGCGCCGCGCCGACGTCGATATTGGTGGTGACGCGACCGATATAGTGAAAATCCGCCGCATTGGTCTTGCCGGAGCTGCCGACCGCGCTGTCGAGCGGGAAGGTTTGCGCCAAGCTCGCAAGCACGGTGCCGTCCCTCGGCGCCACGCCAGCAATATATTTCGCTGCCGCAAAGCTGCCGGCGCCCGGCATGTTCTCGGTCACGATCGTCGGATGCCCGGGCAGGTATTTTGGCAAAAACTCGGCGACCAAACGCCCGTAAAGATCATAGCCGCCGCCCGGACCGTAACCGACCAGCATGCGTAGCGTCTTGCCGGCGTAGAAATCCGCCATTGGCTCGGCGCCGGCAGCCGACACGGCTGACAGCAGCAGGACAATTGCGATTGCGACGCGCCGCATCGTCGTTCTCCTTGTAAAAGCTCAGCGTTCCGCCAGCGCCCGTTTGCGCCATAGCGCCCACGGTCGCGCCGAGGCGCGCAGCATGGCGTCGTTCGAGGTGAGCGCCTCGGCGCGGGTCATGAAATCAATCGGGCCGCCGATGGTGATAGCGGCAAGCTGCTGGCGCGCGTTGATCTCAGTGTAATAGGCGCGGAAGACCGCGTTGGGCAGCGACGGGCCGACCACGGAATCGCCGTGGCCGCGCATCAGCACAACGGCTGCGTCCTTGCCGAGTTTTTGCGCCAGATCTTTTCCGAGGTCCGGCGTCAGAATCATTAGATCGGTGCCGTCGCCCGCGTGTTTTCTGATCTCGAAAAGCGGCACACCGAGGCCGAGAAAGCCGGCATTGTGCAGCAGCGGCCGCAGCTTGGCGCGGGTGACCGTGAACGGCACCACCGTCGGCGAGTGGCTGTGCACCACCGCGTTGACGTCCGACCGCACCTTGTAGATTTCGCCGTGGATGAAGCGTTCGCGGTAAAGGAGTTTTCCTTCGTCCTTGGGATTGACGACCTGGCTGTCGAGGTCGAGCAAGAGAATGTCGGGGGCGCTCACCGATTTGGGCGCGATCGAGCGCGAGATCAGATAACGGCGCGGATCGCGCGGGTCGCGCACGCTGATATGGCCGAAGGCATCGAGCACGCCGAGACGCGCCAACGTGCGGTTGGCGGCGACAAGGTCGTCGACGAGTTCGCGGTCGAGGACATATTGCGACGTTGCGCGGCGCGGCGCGGACTGGCGCGATACGGTCTTACTGGGCATTGAAGGCTTTCCGAGAAAGGCAGGGGCGCGGACCGTAACAACTTTTTCTACGGCTCGAAAGTGTGCCATAACGCGCTGCCGCTCGAGGACCGAAGCAGCACATGAACAATGCCGATCTGATTATCGCCACGCTCAAGTCAGCCGGAATTTCGCGCGGCTTCGGCATTCCGAGCGGCAACGTGTTGCCGCTGATGGAGGCGATGCGCAAGGGCGGCGTCGACTTCGTGCTCACCGCCCATGAAGGCTCCGCGGGCTTTGCCGCCGACGTGACCGCACGGCTTGCCGGCGCGCCCGGCCTCTGCATTGCCACGCTCGGGCCGGGCGCGACCAACCTCGCGACAGGCATCGGCGACGCGTGGCTCGACCGTTCGCCGCTCATCGCCATCACCTGCAATCTCAATACCGATCAGCTCGGCCGCCGCATACAGATGTGGATCGATCATCACGCCCTGTTCAAGCCGATCACCAAGGCGACGCTGCCGCTGCGCAAGGGCGAGATCGGGGCGACACTCGCTGAAGCGATCCGGCTTTCGTTGAGCGAGCCGCAGGGTCCGGTACATCTCGATCTGCCAGAGGATGTCGCGCTCGCGGGCACAAATGAACCACTGCCGGAGCGTTTGCCGCCGACCAAACTTGCGCCGGCTCCGGACCAAGCAATCCAGCGCGCCGCCGAATTGATCGCCGCGGCGCGCCGCCCGATCGCCGTAATCGGCGCGTCGAGTATGCGGATCGCCGATCCCGCTTTGATCCAGCGCGTTGTCGAGAATCACAACCTGCCATTCGCCACCACCACGATGGCCAAAGGGTTGATCGACGAGCGGCATCCGCTGTCGCTCGGCTGCATCGAGCGCGCCTGCCGGCAGGTGCAGCGGCGTCTGTTGCGCTCGGCCGATCTCATCGTCGGGCTCGGTTACGATACGATCGAAGTGGAATACGAAGCATGGATAGGCGACACCCCGCTCCTGCAGATCGACATCGAGCCGGTCGACATCGAGCCGACAGTCAAGCTCGTGCATCAAGTCGTGGGCGATCTGGATTCCTCGTTTCGCCGCCTGGCCGCACAACCGGAAACTCATTTGCGGTGGAGCGAGGACGGAATCGATGAACATCGCCGCGCCTTCCAGGCAGCGCTGCGGCCGGCGAGTGCGTCATTCACCGCCCATGCGGCGATCGACGCCGTGCGCTGCGCGTTGCCGCAAAACGGCATCATCGCCTTCGACGTCGGCGCCCACACCCATCAGATCGCCAGCCAGTGGACCGCGCACGCGCCAAAAACCTTTCTCATCACCAACGGCTGGTCGTCGATGGGCTTTGGCCTGCCGGCCGCCATCGCGGCAAAGCTGGCGCGACCCGATCTGCCGGTCGCGTGCCTGATCGGCGACGGCTGCTTTCAAATGACATGCGGCGAAGTAGCGACCGCAAAGCGCCTCGGCATCACGCTGCCCATCGTCGTGCTCGACGACAAATGGTTGGCGCTCATCAAGGTGAAGCAGATACGGCGGCAATTTCCGCTGTACGGCACGGCGCTGCAGGACGAAGACTATTGCGAACCGCCGGCGCATTATTTCGGCGTGCCGGCGCATGGCGTGCACAGCGCCGCGGCGCTGCAGGAAGCCGTGACGGCTGCGCTGGCCGCCGGCGGCCCGACCGTGATCGAGGCGATAGTCGATTCCGAGCACTATCTCGATACGGTCTACGATTGAAGCCGGCAGGTCGGACAGAGGTCTCATTGCCCCCGAGTGCTGTAATTTTCTGCCCGAGCATGCGGCGTCTCATTGCGCTCGATCAAACTCTCCCGCGCATGCTCTAACCCGGTGCATTTGCTCGGGTTTGCCCGGCTGCCGGTGCGCAAAACCGGCCGTTAACGTCCCGTTAGGGTTAACGCTCTATTGCTGACCGAACCCTGCGGCGGCATCGCCGCACCATTTGCAGCGGTCCTTGCCGCGGACTTTGTAGCGGTCTTGGCAGCCATATCGCAGCGATCGAGATGCGTTCGAGCCGATCCCGCCCTGCACGCCTGTTTGCCTCGGCCGCGCTCATCGCCGCGGTCGCCGCAATCGTAGCCGGATGCCAGACGACGCAAAGCACGGCGACGACCGGGTCGCTCGGGCTGGCGCCACCCGACGACCAGTCCGACGCCTATTGGCAACGCAACATTGCGGTCTACGGCGCGCAATATCGCGCCGACCCGTCGAACCTCGACGTCGCGTTACACTATGCGCAAGCGCTGCGCGCCACCGGGCAGCGCGCACAGGCGCTTGCCGTGCTGGAACGGGCTTCGATCAACAACCCGCACAACAGGCTCGTGCTCGGCGAATACGGCCGGGCGCTTGCGGAGAACGGCGATTATCAGCAGGCGTTTGACGTGCTCAACCGCGCTCATACGCCCGATCAGCCCGACTGGCACATCCTTTCCGCGCAGGGCGCCGTGCTCGACCAGATGGGGCACCACGCCGAAGCGCAGCGCTATTATCTGACCGCGCTCAAGATCGTCCCCAACGAACCCTCGGTCCTCTCCAACCTCGGGCTGTCCTATGCGCTCTCGCACGACCTGCCGGATGCCGAAAAGGTTCTGCGCCAAGCGGTGGCGCAGCACCCGGTCGATCCGCGCGTGCGGCAGAATCTTGCTCTGATCGTCGGATTGCAGGGCCGCTTCGCCGAGGCCGATACCATAGCGCGCGCCGATCTGCCGCCGGATCAGGCCGCAGCCAACGTCGCGTATCTGCGGCAGATGCTGGCGCGCCCGGACGCTCTGCAGAAGCAAAACGCGAGCGTGCGGCCGCCGCGCGGTTCCAGCTGAATTAGCTACCGAAGCGCCATAACGCGGATCGCTGCCGGGCCGAGAATGACGACAAACAGCACCGGCAGGAAGAACACGATCATCGGCACGGTGAGCTTCGGCGGCAAGCCGGCGGCCTTTTTCTCCGCTTCCGACATGCGCATGTCGCGATTTTCCTGCGCCAGCACGCGCATCGTGTTGCCGAGCGGCGTGCCGTAGCGTTCCGCCTGCTGCAGGGCGAGACATACCGCGCGCACGCCTTCGATTCCGGTGCGCTGCCCCAGGTTCTCGTAAGCCTGGCGGCGATCCGGCAGATAAGACAATTCGGCGGTGGTCAGCGTCAGCTCTTCGGCAAGCGCGACCGACTGCGATCCGATCTCTTCGCTGACCTTGCGAAACGCCGTTTCGATCGACATGCCTGATTCGACGCAGATCAGCAACAAATCGAGCGCGTCGGGGAAGGCGCGCTTGATCGATGTCTGGCGCCGCTGGATCTTGTTCTTGAGAAACAGATTTGGGCTGTACATGCCGAAATAGGCGCCGCCAATCGACATCGCCAGCTTGAGCATCGGCGGATAATCGAGCTTCAGCACCACGAAGATGTAAAACGACGACGCGATCAGCATGACGATCGGCATCGCCATGCGGAAGAACAGATAGGTGACGTAGGGCGCCTGCCCGCGATAGCCGGCCTGCATGAGCATAGTGCGCGCATGGTCCTGGCCGACCCATTTGCTCAGATTGAAGTCGTCGACCACCTTCTTCATGTACGCTTTGGGCGATCGCCGCAGGCTGACCCTGTTGCCCAACGCCATCCGCTCGCGCTCGCGCTGGCGGATCTTCTCGCGTTCCAGCGCCACTGCCTTCATCCGCTTGTCCAGCGTGTCGGTGACCAACAGCGGCATCGCCAGCGTAAGCACCGTGGCGCCCGCGGCGATGGCGGCAAACATCATGGTGAGGACCTGGGGGTCGGTCAGCTGTTGGAGGATCATACGCATCGATCGGCGCCTCAGAAGTCGAAGTTGATCATTTTGCGCATCACGAAGATGCCGACGCTCATCCAGATCACGCAGCACGCGAGCATCATCCGGCCGAACTGATCGGTCCACAACAGCTCGATATAGCCCGGGCTGGTAAAGTAGACGAGACTCAAGACGATGATCGGCAGCGAGCCGATGATTGCCGCCGAGGCCTTGGCCTCCTGCGACATCGCCTTGATCTTTGCCTTCATCTTCTTGCGGTCGCGCAGCACCCGCGAAAGATTACCGAGCGCCTCGGAGAGATTGCCGCCGGCGCGCTGCTGAATGGACACCACGATGCCGAAGAAATTGGACTCCGGCACCGGAATACGCTCATAGAGCTTGAGGCAGGCCTCGCCGAGCGGGATGCCGATGGTTTGCGTCTCGATGATCGAGCGAAACTCAGTGCGGATCGGCTCGGGCGACTTCGCGGCGATCAACTTGAGACTATCGAGCAGCGGCAGGCCTGCCTTGATGCCGCGGACGATCACATCGACGGCATCGGGCAAGGCGTCGAGAAATCGCGTCTCCCGTCGCTTCTTGAGAAATTTCAAAAGCCAAGACGGCAGACCGAATCCGGCCGCAAAGGCAAATGCGAGCGCCGGCACCAGGCCGGCTGCGGCAAGCACCGCGATCAGGAACGCGACGAATCCGAAGGCGACGGAGATGATGATGAACTGGCGTTTGGACCAATTGAGTTCGGCTTGGCCGATGCGCACCGACAGCGGCGCGCGCCTGGCTTTTTTCTGCCGTTCTTCCAGATCTTTGAGTGTGCCTTCGATCTGTTCGCGCCGCGGCTTCTGCGCCGCCCGCGTCGGCCGCGCGATCGGCTCTGACCGCGCTACGCTCGCCATTCGCCGTTCCGCCTTCCGCTCGCCGGAGATGAACGGATACAGGAACACCCACGCGACCGCGCCGATCGCGAAAGCTACCAGAAAGAAAAGCCCGTAAGTCTGCATCGTCATTCGCGTTATTGTACGCGGGCCGACTCGGCCACGACTTCCGCCGCGTCGAGCGCAGCCGCAAGCCGCGCTTCCTCGCCGTAATAGCGCGCGCGCTCCCAGAACTTCGGCCGGCCGATTCCGGTCGACTTGTGCCGTCCGATGAGGTTGCCGTTCGCGTCCTCGCCGGTGATTTCGTAAACGAGAAGATCCTGGGTGATGATGACGTCGCCCTCCATGCCCACCACCTCGGTAATGTGGGTGATGCGGCGCGAGCCGTCGCGCAGCCGCGCGCCGTGGACGATGACGTCGACAGAGCCGCAGATCATCTCGCGAATCGTGCGCGAGGGCAGCGAAAAACCGCCCATGGTAATCATCGATTCGATGCGCGAGAGCGCCTCGCGCGGACTGTTGGCGTGCAGCGTGCCCATGGAGCCGTCGTGGCCGGTATTCATCGCCTGCAACAGGTCGAAGGATTCCGGACCGCGCACCTCGCCCACGATGATGCGTTCAGGCCGCATGCGCAGGCAGTTACGAACGAGATCGCGCATGGTGATCTGCCCTTCGCCTTCCAGATTCGGCGGCCGCGTTTCCAGCCGTACCACATGCGGTTGCTGCAATTGCAGTTCGGCGGCGTCCTCGCAGGTGACGATCCGCTCGGTGTCGTCGATGTAGCGCGTGAGACAGTTGAGCAGCGTCGTCTTGCCTGAGCCTGTCCCGCCGGAGACGAGCGTATTGATGCGGCAGCGGCCAATCACCTTGAGAATGTCCGCGCCGTCCGCAGAAATCGATCCGTATTTGACCAGCTGTTCGAGAGTGAGCTTGTCTTTCTTGAACTTGCGGATGGTGAGCGCCGGACCGTCCAGCGCCAACGGCGGTACAATGGCGTTGACGCGCGAACCGTCCGGCAGGCGGGCGTCGCAGATCGGCGATGATTCATCGACGCGGCGCCCGACCTGGCTGACGATGCGCTGGCAGATGTTGAGCAGTTGCTGGTTATCGCGGAAGCGGATGCCGGTCTTCTGAATTTTGCCGGCGACTTCAATATAGACCGTGCCCGAGCCGTTCACCATGATGTCGGCGATCTCGTCGCGGGCGAGCAGCGGCTCCAGCGGCCCGTAACCGAGCACGTCGTTGCAGATGTCGTCGAGCAGATCCTCCTGCTCGGAGATCGACATCACGATGTTCTTGATGGCGATGATTTCGTTGACGATGTCGCGAATTTCCTCGCGCGCGGAATCGGTGTCGAGTTTGGCCAACTGGGCCAAGTCGATGGCCTCGATCAATGCTCCGAAAATCGTGCTCTTGACCTCGTAATATGATTTAGAGCGGCGCGAGTTGATGGCGCCGGGGATCTGCGGCGCCGTCGATTTCGGCCCCGCATTGGGCTTGGCCGTCGGCGCGCCGACAATGGGGGCGCCAAGTCCGGCAGAAGGAAACGGCGTGCGCCCGCCTTCCGGGGCGCTGGGCGGCTCCGGTGACATGGCGCCCGGCGGCGCCGCCGCCCGCGGCGCCTGCGGCGGCCGCTGTTCGACTGTGGCTGAAGTTTCGGCAGTGGGACGCTTACCAAACACGACGCAACTCCAACGATCGCTTCACCTAACCCAGCAGTTTCTCGATCAAGGGCGACAACATGCCCCGAGGTTTCTTCGGTTCCGCCCGCCCGGTCAGCAGTTGGCCGAGTTCCCTGAACATTTCGGCCGTGCGGTGGCTTGCGGAAATCTCGGCAATCATTTGCCCGTTATTGGCCGCTGCGCCGAATACCTGCGGCTCGAACGGAATGATCGCCACCGGATCGTCCTCAAGCGCCTTGGCAAAATCCGCGGCCTTGATCTCCGGCCGCTTGGGAACGCCGACCTGGTTGAGGCAGTAGAGCGGCCGATGATCGTTTGGACGGGAGGTCTTCAAGAAATCGTAAATATTCTTGGCGTTACGCAGATTCGCCAGATCGGGCGCGGCGACGATGAGGACGTCGTCGGCGCTGATCAGCGTCTGCTTGGTCCAGCCGGTCCATTGGTGCGGGACATCGAGCACCACGCAGGGCACCGTGGCGCGCAGCGAATCGAAAATGGCCTCGAACGCATCGGCGCCGAAATCGTAAACGCGATCAAGGGTTGCCGGCGCTGCCAGCAGGCTCAAATGATCGGTGCACTTCGCCAAGAGCCGATCGACGAATGCGTTGTCGACGCGGTCCGGCGAAAACACCGCCTCGGCGATGCCCTGCGGCGGGTCCTGGTTGAAATCGAGCCCCGCAGTGCCGAAGGCTAGATCGAGATCGGTAACGACCGAGTTGAGCACGATGTCGTGCGCGATGGTAAAGGCAATGTTATGGGCAACCGTTGACGCCCCGACGCCGCCTTTGGCACCGACCACGGCGATGATGCGGCCGACCGGCTTGGCGTCCGGCGCCGAGAACAGGCCGCACACGGAGCGCACGATATGCAGCGTGCCAACAGGCGCAATCAGGTAGTCGCTGACGCCGCGGCGTATAAGCTCGCGATAGAGCGTGATATCGTTGGTGCGGCCGACGACCATCACCCGCGTGCCGGGGTCGCAAACCTGGGACAGCTGATCGAGGCCGGACAAAATGTCTTCCCCGCGGCATTCCGATTCCAGAATGATGACGTTCGGCGTCGGCGAGTTCTGATAGGCTTCGACCGCGGCGGCGAGGCCGCCCATCTGGATGCGCAAATGCGCCTTGGCCATGCGCCGATCCTCGCCGGCCGCTTGGACGGCGGCGGCGGTTTCCACGGTCTCGCAGAATGCCTGCACCGAGATGCGCGGAGCCGGAGCGATCTGCTCCTCGCGGCCGACAACCTCGGCGACAGCGACCTCCTCCGCCGTTGCTTGATTAGCTTGTCGCATCTGTTCCCATCATCATTGCCCGATGTCGGTGATCTTGCCTGACGTCGGAGTGGTATTTGCGGGTGTAGTCGACGCGGACTGACCCAGGCGATACTTCTCCAGGACCGTCGTGCGCCGCATGGTGTAGGCCGGCGTTTCGGCTCGCGGCTGCACGAGGTCGGCCGGATCGGCGATCATCGCTGCAAGATTGCGTTGGGTGGCGCAGCCGAAGTTCCACGACGGCTGATTTTCGAAATAGTCGCGGTTGAAGCTCGGCCCGATATCCTTCGGCCATAGCCCGCATGGTCCGGCTTGCGCGGCAATCCGCGGATAGCTGATGCGCACGGTGGCCAGAGTACGGGCCGAGACCCGGTAATTGCGCACGGCCATGCTCTGCCGCGGCACGCCTGTGACCGCCAGGATCGATTCGATCTCGCGCAGTGCGTCCGCCGCGGAGCGCTCATTGCTGCTGCCGACCGGCAGATCGATTATAACGCCGCCGGTGGCTGCATCTTTCCAGGATTGCGCGAAAGCAAGCAGCTCCGCGCGCTGCGGCGGCGTCAGCGAGCCGCGATTGGCGCCGATGAATAGCTGGAAAGTACGATCCTTTTCGGTGATCGTGATCGGATGGCGCAGGCGGTAATCGGTCGGGACAGACGGCGAACCTGCAATCTGCTGGTCGGTAGTGCAACCACAGACCAGCGCGGCACATCCGATCGCAAAGGCGGCATGCAGCGCCAGCCGTGCTCTGGCGCGGCGATCGGCGATCACGGTACCGACATTGTGCATCGCTCGTCTCCTGAACTGCTGCGGCCTCAATCGAGGATGAAACCGTACTTGCCGTGATAGGTATCGGGCGGCGGATCGGTCTTTCCGCCGACGCCGTAGATGCGGTTGAAATTGCCGAGCAAAACTTGCGCCGGATCGCTCGGGTCGGCGAAACCATCGTCAGGACGCGAGAGATCCTTCTCCGCGACGGCGCGCACGATATAGGGCGTCACCAGAATCATCAGCTCGGTGCGCTGATTGATGTAGTCGTTGCTCTTGAACAACGGGCCAAGAATGGGGAGCTCCATCAGACCCGGGAAACCGTTGATGTTGTGCCTGGTGTTGTCCTGAATCATGCCGGCCATCGCCAGCGATCCGCCCGAGGGAATTTCAACCGTGGTATCGGCGCGGCGCGTGCGAATCGACGGAATGGTCGCGGTCGCGTTTGAGCCGGGCTCGGGGATGGTCAGCGAATTGTTGCTGGAGAGGTCGGACACCTCGGTCATCACTTTGAGGCTGATGCGACCGCCACTCAGCACGACCGGGGTGAAGTTCAGGCTGACGCCGAAATTCTTAAACGAGATCGACGGCTGGCAAGTCACCGGCGCGCCGGGAGTGCTTGAAGTTGCGGAACAGGAGTAGCCGTTGAGGACGGGAAATTGGCCCCCGGCCACGAAGGTCGCGGTTTCTCCGGAGATCGCGGTGAGGCTGGGCTCGGCAAGCGTGCGGATTACCCCGGCTTGTTCCATGGCCTGCAGCGAAGCGCTGATACTTTGCCAGCCGCCGGTAATATTGGAACCGCTAAGCGACTGGCCATAGGCCGAGAACGGATTGGTATTGTTGAAATTGACGACCGCTGTGCCGTAGCCGAGACTGCCGGAAAGATTGACGCCGAGCTGCTTGACCAAGTCGCGTTCGACCTCGGCTACGGTGACCTTGAGCATGACCTGGTCGCGGCCGCGAACTACGATGGCGTTGACGACCTTATTGCCCTGACCGACGGTGTTCACCGTGCCGTCGTTGAGGAGCCGCACCGCGATGTCGTAGGCCTGCTGCAATTCGGCATCGTCCGCCACAGTGCCGGAGAGAACGACTCCCTGGTCGATACCCTCGATGGTCACGTCGGAGTCGGGGATCACTTCCTTGATCGCCTGGCGGATACCGTTGAGATCGCGCGTCACCGCGATATCGAAGCCGGCAATCTGCTTACCGCTGGCGTCGAAGAAGAAGACGTTGGTCTGGCCGACGGCGATGCCGATGATGTAGGCGCGGCGCGACGAGCGCACCACGGCGTTGGCGATTTTCGGATCGGCGACAAGAACGTCCTTGATGTCGCCGGGCAGATCGATCACCACCGATTTGCTGACACCGAGCGTCACCGCACGCGAACTGCCGTCGTTCGCGGCGACGCGGACGGTCTGCGCCGGTGGCGCGGTGAGCGCCATATCGCCCGCGACCGCCGCGCCATGCGCGACGATCCAGGGCACAATGAGGCCCGCAAGAGCCGTCGCGCGGATCGCTGTCCTTGCCGCCATGAGTGCTGCTCCCTCCGTGCGCATCATTGGGCCACCGTCGCCGTCGTGCTTACGCCGAAGCGCACCGCGTTGATCGATCTCGCTTTGCCGTGCTCATTGCCGCCCTCCGGAGTCGAGGACTGCGAATCGACGAGGCTGCGCAGCGAAAGCGAAAGCGTGCCAAGTTGACGCGAAAGCGCGAGCGTTTCCGCTTGTTGCGGAGTGAGTTCAATAGTCACTGTTTTGCCCACGACGACCTTTTGGCCGCTCTTCTCCTCGACCGCCTGATCCACCGCGAGCACGCGCACATTGCGCAAAATCGTATCGGTAACGATTTTCTCGGTTCCGGTGATTTTTTCAGCTTCCTTGTCGTGGTGCGTTAGCAGAATGTCGACATGGTCCTCTGGAAGAATGAAACCGCCGGCGCTGCTGTCCGGCGTGACATCCATCGCCACTGCGCGCATGCCCTTGGGCAGAATCGCGGCCAGAAAGCCCGAGCCCTTGGCGAAAACCACCATGGGATCATAAATCGGCTGTCCGGTGGCGACCGGCACGCGCACGATGGCGCCGGTGAATTGACTTATCGCGTCCGGCCGCGCCGGCTTTGTGATGAAGTTTCCGTTCGCCGAAGCCTTCGGCCAGGTCTGCCAGCCGACATCGTGGGCCTCGATCACCTCGCCCCTGCTGAGATCTGTCTTGGCGGTCAAGACATCAACGGTCTCAAGCTGCACCACCGGCGCCTTGGCGGTTTCGGGCGCCGGATTGTGGCCGCGGCTCGCGAGATAGGCGGCAACGCCTCCGGCGGCAACAGCAATACCGAGTACAACGAGACGCGCGGCTTTCATTACGCTTCACTTCCCGAATGACGCTTTCGGCGCGGACGCCGGCATCGCTGGATTTCACCAGCTAAACGTCAAAGCATGGTTAATGAGGCGTATCCAAATCGCGTTAATCTTGCGTTACTCTCGCGCCCGCGGCGGCCCCGAACCGTCTTCTCAAAAGCCGTGCGTGGTCATCCATCCGGTATGCGGGTAAACGAGAAGCGCCGCAGCGGCGAGGGCGACGCCGTAAGGCACGCCGCCGCCGCGGCGATGCAACCGCTCGATCCATTCGCGGCCGGCTAGCATAGCCGGCAGCGGCATCATGCGAAACTGGATCAGAGCCAATGTCAGCGCCCCGCCGAGGAGCGAGGAATAGATCAGATACTCGAACAGATGAGCAAAACCGAACCAGAGCGCCGTGGCCGCGGCCAACTTGGCGTCACCGCCGCCGATCCAGCCGCAGCTAAATAGCACGAAAGCAATGACGAGCACCGCTGCGCCGGCGCCGAAGTGCCACGTCATGTCGATTGCTGGCATTCCGGTCATGACCGCGAGAACGACGAAACCGCCGACCAGAATGAGCGAAATGCGATTGGCGATCGTCATGGTAAACAGATCGCTCGAGGCGGCGAACGCCATCGTGGCTGGAAACAACGTCAATGTGATCGCTTCGTTCAGCATGGCAACAATCGCTCGGTCGCTTCCGTGGGGCTTATCCCAAGCAAGTTGACGACCGGTTAGTCGGCGCCGCGTAACGAAAAGGCTCCGGTGGATCACCGGAGCCCTCTCGTAGCAGAGTCGAGACGCCGCTTACTTGAGGGCGCTGGAAACGCTGCTGAAGGTGTTCTTCAGGTTGGTGCCGAGGCCCTGGACGACGGCGATGATCGCAACCGAAATGCCGGCGGCGATGAGGCCGTATTCAATAGCCGTGGCGCCAGACTGGTCCTTCACGAAACGCGACACAAGGGTCTTCATGTTGGCTCCTTAGGTCCACACGTGGCTGTCTGAGCGTGACCAACGGTCTTTTATGACCATTTGGATCGGGCGGAAGCTAGCAACGAGAAATTTCGAGCGGGTTAAATCAATCAACTAAACAAGAGGTTTTCCGGTCATTCCACGATGTAGTTAACGCGGTATTTCGCGATGACAATGAACGCGCCGGGTTTGTACGCTAGGCGAACTCCCGATGCCGAAATTCCGTGAGGACTCTTTGGTCTGCACGATCACAGTAACCCTCGACGTGATCTTCGGCGGCGATCCTGAGTGCGATCCCGATGTGGCATGTTTGCTCGATGATCGCCGATAGATTTGAAAATTCCGTTAGAAAATCGGTTTCGGCCGGTGAACCGCCCCATATTTGCTCGCGCTGCGATACATCTTGAAAGCGGCAACTTGGCGACCGCGGAGCTGCACAAGCGGCGCGTGAATCGGTACGACTACTCATTAAGGGTTTAGGAAGACAATTGCGGTCAAGAGTGCCGACCCGGGTTTCCAGAACGGCGGCGCGTTTCAAATTCGCAATAACCGTGCCGATGGACAGGGAGTCCTTCGATGAAAAGCGTATTCAAAACAAGACCTCGGTTCGGCGCGCGATTGACGCGCCTGCGGTCTCTGTTTGCCGCTTTCAGGCTGAACAATCGCGGCAACGTGGCGATCATCACAGCGCTTACAGCCATTCCGCTCGTCAGCGCCGTCGGCTGCGCCATCGACTACTCGATGGCCTCGGAAGTTAAGACCAAGCTGGAGGCTGCCGCCGACGCGGCGACGCTCGCCACCGTCTCCTACAATTCGCCGGTGGTTACGACTGCTAAGAGCATGAGCGGCAATGGCAGCGTTACCGGCGGTACAACCTATGCACAGAATTTCTTCAATACCGACACCACGGCTTTTCCTTCCGCGACCAATACCGAGACCGTGACCAAGACCGGAATGGTGGTTACCGCCACTCTGTCCTTTTCCTATCAGGTACCCACCTACTTCATGAAAATCATCGGCTACAACAACATCACCGTCTCGGGCTCATCCACAGCGAGCTTTACGCTACCGACCTATATCAATTTCTACCTGATGCTCGATGTCTCCGGCTCTATGAGCTTCCCGTCGACGAGTACGGAACAGACAAGACTGATGGCCGTCAATCCCGACAACCTCACTGGATCGAACGGCTATCCGCAGGGCTGCCAGTTTGCCTGCCATTTCGCCGCGCAGGGCGCCTGCTCGCAAAGCGGGAATCCCGGGCAAGGACCGTATCCGGCCGCAGGTCACAGTTACGGGAGTTACGTGCCGAATCCATCTCCTGGGGGGTATTGCCAAGGATTTATCATTTCGCGACTGGGAACAACCCCCGCGACCATTACAAGCGGCACCAATACAACCAACGGCACGAATGTAAATTGGAGTAACACGCCGGTTTCAAGCTGCTCGACCGCCGGGACGACGTCGTGCATCCAGCTGCGCGCCGATGCAGTCGGCTATGCCGTCAACGCGCTGCTGTCCCAGGCGAACACTACCGAGAGCAATGACGGGGTGTCGAACCAATTCGCGGTGGGACTGTTTCCGTTCATCCAAAATCTCTGTAGTGCCAGTGCCGGCAGCAGCAATTCCTGCTCGGTCGGTTTGACCAGCAGCCTCACCGGGAGCACGATCACCACCTTTGCCGCGCAGCTGGCGAATCTGTTGGATACCGGACAGAACGCGACTCTCGGATCCGGCGGCACGCATTTCGAGAATGCCTTTTCCGAGATGAATAGTTTCATCACCTCGATCGGCACCGGCACGAGCTCGAGCAATGCGCTGCCCTACGTGTTCATCGTCACCGACGGCTCACAGGACTACCAAACACAGTCGGGCGGGAGCTGGGGCTCGCAAAATTGGTCATCCTCAACAAATGTGCCCCATCAAAACTCCGCGACCGTCCTGCCTACTTATAGTCCAAATGATCAAACTGTCGGCCCTAACACCACGAATTATTGCGCGACGTTGAAAAGCCGCGGAATCACCGTCGCCGTTCTCTACATCCCCTACACTACAATCTCAGATCCAAATGCGAATTTTGCCAGCAACGAAGACGGCTATGCCAACGCCAACATCCCGAATATTCCGGCGGCCTTGCAGAGTTGCGCTTCGCCTAACTTTTTCTATACGGCGAGCACGCCGACAGACATCCAGAACGCGTTGATTACGATGTTCGAGCAGGCCGTGAGCACGGCGCACATCTCGCAATAGCACTCATGAACGCGCCGTTCCCGGCCGGAAGATTACGGCCGCCAGGGGCCGACGGACGTCAGAACGCCTCGCCTTCGGCAGAGCGCAGGCAAAGCCGCTGCCCGGGCCAACCTCTTCCTCTTTGTCGGAGAAAACCGCGTCCGGCTTGCCCGCCCACGCCGACGTAGCTCATTGCAGCACGCGCCGCACGTGCGCAAGCGACTGGCCGCACCTGAACACGGCGCCAACGGCTTAGCTAGCAGCTGCTCGGGACGCCGCTGTACTGAATGCATTTGCTGACGCGTGGCGTAACGTAGAGGCTGTCTGAAAGAGTGATTGGTCCGCTAAGATACGCGCCGAACTCCGGCGTATAGGCGTAGCTCACCGCGGCCAAGACCACATAACACGGGTAGGATCCCCCGCACGAATTTTTGGCAAAGTTGGTCGGCAAGGTGAAGGTAGCCCCTTGCGTGAGGGCGGTTCCGTTAAGCGAGTAGCTCCAGCTTACTGTAGCTGCAGTACTGGACTTCGCTTCGATTTGTGAGATGGTGACGACGGTCGGCGTATTCGAATAAGGGGAGAGAACGGCGCCCGTCGCCCCGGTTATCGCCGTCATGTCCGCGGAACTGATCGCATCATTGCCAATCCCATATTGATTGGTCACCGCCCCCAGGGTGTAAGTCGCCGAACGCACTTTCATGTAAACAGCGATCCCGTTTGCCGCGTCGAATGAGCTGAGAAACAGGATCAAAAGGACCGGCATAATCATCGCGAATTCGATCGCGGCGATTCCCCGCGTCGATGCGATAAAGCGTCGACAGATGCTGGCTGGCCCCGGCGTCATCCGTAGGGCTCCACCCGGAAGGCGCTCACGCCCATCATTTCAATAGCGCCATTTTGCAGGTTGCCGATATTAAATCCCAACGGTCCGGTGACAACCGGCCAGGCGTAAATAAGCTGCACGACCATGACTTCGCCTGGCGTGCCCGGATCGTATGTGAAACTGGATTGGCTGAGGGCTTGGCCGTTGCTGTACATCGCCGGCGCCGAGGTACTGGCGGCGGCAAAGGACGCGTAGTTCTGCACGGCGATGAAGACGCTGGTGCACGTGAACATCGTCGTCGGACAGACCTTGCCTACCACCGTACTGGCCGTCCAATTGTTATTCTGCGCTTGCCCGGTCAGGAAGTAACGCGCCGCCTGATTGGCGGCGTTTTGCAAGGCCATTTGCCCGAACAGAAAGAGGGTCACTTCTAAAATGGCGATCAGGGTCGCCAAGAACGGCGGGGCGATCAAGGCAAATTCGACGGCCGTTGCGCCTTGCCGGGTGCGAGCGAAACGAGAAATTTCTTTCGCTAGGCGCTCGAAATATTTTGGGAAGTTGCGAAGCATACCCTGCCCGTCGCCATTGCACTGCGGGTCCGCCAACCGCAAGACCGAACCGGCTTAGAATCCGGGGAAACATGCACTTGAATTGTAAATTATCCGCTTTGCGACGTCGCGAAATCTCGCGCATGAGTGTTTGACGCGATTAAATAAATGTTTACCCAGAAAATTCATTTGCTGGAACGAAGCCGCCCGCTCACCATTCACAGCACATTAAGGGCTTCCCAGATATCTGCTGGCGCGTCGACACGCGGCGTAGGGACTGCGGCCGCGGCACCGCCTAACAACTGCTTGCGCTCGATGCAGAGCCCGCATCGGCGAACATGGCGCCCAATATGAAAGAAGACTTGTTCGCCTTCGTCGTCACCGCTGGCGAAACATTTATGAGAAACCTCCCGATCTCGATCGGGCTCGCGGCATTGTTTACTGTCCTTACCTGGTTTTGGGCCTGCAATCCGGGCCGCGCCTGGTGGAACAAACCCGATCTGGTGACGGACGTGTGCTATTGGTTCTTCATTCCGGTGATTACGCGCTTCCTGCGCATTGGCCTTCTCATTGTCGCCGCGGCGATCGTGTTCCAGATCACGACGGCGCAAGGCCTGGTCGCTTTCTACGAAAATGGGCACGGCCCGCTCGCGGCGCTGCCGCTCGTCGCACAGGGGATCATCTTCCTGGTCGGCGAAGATATCATTCTCTACTGGACGCATCGCTGGTTTCATGGCGCGGCGATGTGGAAATACCACGCCGTGCATCATTCCTCCGAGGAGCTGGAATGGATCTCGGCGGCACGCTTTCATCCGGTGAATCTCTTTCTCGGCAGCGTGGCAGCCGACGTCGTCTTGCTGTTTGCCGGCATCTCGCCCAACGTGTTTCTCGTGCTTGGCCCTCTCACCATCGCCCATTCGGCGTTCGTACACGCCAATCTCGACTGGACGCTGGGCCCGTTCAAATATGTCATCGCCAGTCCGGTGTTTCATCGCTGGCATCACACGGCAGCGGACCGCGGCGGCGAGAAGAATTTTGCCGCCACCTTCCCGATCCTCGACGTCATATTCGGCACGTTTTATATGCCGGCGGGGGAGCTGCCCGATCATTACGGCATCGCCGACCGCGCCTTCCCCGAAAGCTTTGGCGGTCAGCTCGTGCATCCGTTTACACAGTGAAGGCGTCGGCCGATTGACGGTATTTTGCCGTCATCCTTAAGCAAGCGTCACCGCGCCAGCAGACCGGCGGCGACTGCCGCGCGGATTTGCAGTTCGTTCACCAATTTGCAGTCAATTAGCCTTGCCGGCGTGCCGGCGCTTTGGGCTGTCGGATCCGCGTAGCGTATCGGAGAGTGTCGATGACGGATGTGTGCGCGCGAGGCCGGGGAACCATAAGGCCGGTCGTCTGGCTCGCAATCAGCCTTTTGGCCGCCTCCCTGGTGGCGCCGGCTTATGCCGCCACACCGATCGCCGTGCAACTCGATCGCGCCAAGCTCATCAAACTGCCCGAACGGACGGCGACCGTCGTGGTCGGCGATCCGCTCATCGCCGATCTCTCAATCCAGCCGAACGGCCTGGCCGTGATCACCGGCAAGGGCTACGGGGCGACCAATTTCATTGTCCTGGACAAGGACGGCGCCGTGCTGGCCGAGCACACCATCGAGGTGGAAGGTCCGACCGATCCCACCGTCGTTGTCTATCGCGGCGTCGCGCGAGAGACATATAGCTGCACCCCCGAATGTTCGCGCCGGATCACGCTCGGCGACGATCCGGATTACTTCGGCAAGACGCTCGCTGAGAGCACCACCCGGAACAGCCAGGCGCTGGGAGCTGCAAGCTCGCAGCAGCACTGACAACGCGAGCCGGCATCGAACGCCGCGTGCGTTCGCAACCTGGCGAAACCGCCCATCGCAGTACGGCGGTCATCCCGGCGGAGCATGGCTCGACGGAATCGGCAGCGCCGTCGTCGACTTGATCTTTTCCATGGCGAAGCGCGAGGTGACGTTCTTCAGCGGCACGGCGGCAATGAGCCGCTTATAGAACGCGTCGAAGCCGGCGATATCGGGCACGACGACGCGCAGCATGTAATCAACGTCGCCGGCCATGCGGTAGAACTCCATCACATCCGGCATGGCGCCAACGACCTTGGCGAAGCGATCGAGCCATTCCTGCGAATGATCGCCGGTCTCGACGGAGACGAACACGGTAACCCCGAGTCCGATGCGCTCCTGATCGACCAGGACGACGCGTTTTTGAATGACGCCGTCGGCCTCAAGGCGCTGAATGCGCTTCCAGCATGGCGTGGACGACAGGCCGACGCGCGAGCCGATTTCGGCCACCGAGAGCGCGGCGTTATCCTGCAGTACCGCAAGGATTTTTCGGTCAATGGCATCCATAAGAATAATCTTTCAATTGACGGCGATAGGCAAGATTAGCAGAGAAAAATATTCTAAATCAAGCCGGAAATTAGACCGTTCCCGCTCGTCCCGGGGAAAAGCGGGCCCCAGTCCCTGGATTCCCGCTATCGCGGGAATGAGCGAGATCGCGTTGCGCGGTCAAAAACGCCTCGACTTCGGCGCGCGTCGGCATACCGGCGCCGCCGCCAAGCCGCGCGCATTTGAGGCCGGCGACGGCGGCGCCGAAGCGCATCGCTTCGACCTCGCTCTTGCCCTCGGCGAGCGCCAGCGCAAAACCGCCGTGAAAGGCATCGCCGGCCGCGAGCGTGTCGACCGCGCGAATGGCAAACACCGGCAACCGGCACGGCTTGCCGTCCTGCAGATAAGCGATGTCGTCGGGTCCGTTGCTCACCGCGAGGAAGGCGTCGGTTTTCTGCGCGATGCGCAAAAGCCCTTCGGCGAGATCGTCGCTTCCCGTCGTCTCGCGCAGGCATTCGGAGGAAAAGATCAGATGCGTGGCGAGACGAAACAGCGGATCGTCTTCGAACGTCGGCCGGTCGCCGTCGAGCACCATGCGCATGCCGCGGCGGCGGGCCGCCGCGCAGATTGGTGTCACGTATGCCGGATAGCGGTTGTCGGCGAGCACGATGTCGGCTGCCGCCGCGAGATTCTCCGCATCGGCCGGCGGCACCGCGGCGAGGCGGTCGTCGCGATAGGTGACGATCATGCGGTCGCCGCGCGCATTGATGAAGATCGCCGACAGCGCTGTGGCGAAGCCTGCGACACGCTGGCAGGCGCTGCAATCGACGTTCTCGCGCATCAGCGCGGCCAGCACGCGGTCGCCATTGCCGTCCGTTCCCGGCGGACCGCCCATCGGGCCGGCGAGCGCGGCGCGGCCGCCAAGCCGTGCGATGGCCACCGCCGCGTTCGCCGCGCAGCCGCCGTTGACGGCAAAGAAATCCTTGGCCTGCACTTTGCCGTCCGGCTGCGGAAACTCGTCGACGCGAAACACCTCGTCGAGCACGATGATGCCGGCGCAGAGCACGCGCGGCGTCTTTGCGCGCGGCGCATTTTTGTCCCGCGTCTCAGCGGAGGACATCGGCGCCCTCCTCGATATAGCGGCGGATGATGTGGTGCGCGATCGCGTGCGGCAGTGTCGCGGTCAGCCCTTGCGGATGCTTGCGCAGCAACATCAGCGCCAGCTCCTCGCGCTCAAACCAGCGGGCGTCCTCGAGCTCGCTGCGGTCGACGACGATTTTGTCGGACAGCGCTTCCACATGGCAGCCGATCATCAGCGACATCGGGAACGGCCAGGGCTGCGAGGCGAAGTAATGGACGCGCCCGCAGACTATTCCCACTTCCTCCAGCACTTCGCGGCGCACCGCGTCCTCGATCGTCTCGCCCGGCTCGATAAAGCCGGCGAGGCACGACCACATGCTTACCGCAAAGCGCGGCGAGCGCCCGAGCACGCAGCGCTCGCCTGAAATCGGCAGCATGATCGCAACCGGATCGGTACGTGGAAAATGCTGCACCTTGCAGGATGGGCAATCGCGCCGCCAGCCTGCCTCCAGGGACCTGGTCGGTGCGCCGCAATTGGGGCAGAAGCGGTGCCGGGCGTGCCAGCCGAGCACTGCCTTGGCTTCGGCGAGCGGCGGCAGATGCTGGACATCGACCAAGCCGTGCACCGAGATCGTGCGCAGGTCGGTGAGTTTCAGATCGTCGCGCGCCTTGTGCGGCTCGACCGCGGCCGGATCGAGGCCAAGCCCGAAGCGCGGCGCTCCGTCCATGAGGCCGAGAAACACGGTCTCGCGGCCGCCTGCGAACGCCCGCGCCTCTTCCGCCGTGAACAGCGGCTCCAAGGCGTCGTTTGATTTTTTCATCAGCACGAGTTCGCCGCCGACCAGATAAAATCCGGCGCGCGGGTCGCTTGCGAATTTTGTCAGCGCCGCCTCATCGCCGCGGCGCGCCGCGGCGCGGTCGATACGGCTCGCCGTGTAGCCGAGATACGGCGGCGGGCCGAGATCGGGGCGGGGAGCCACGCCTCACTCAGCCGCTTCGCGCAACGGCCGCGGATAGAACGAATCGTAAAGCTCCGGCCGCTGCCATTGCGGTCCGAGCACGCCCTGCTTGGCGGCGCAGTTTTGCGAGGAGCCGACTTCGTCGCGTGTCGCCCGCAGGTAGCGCACGCGGTCGAGGTCGACGTCGACCACGCTCAAGCCGGCGGCCGTGCTCTCGAACAAAATCTCCTCGGGCGCCGCCACCATGGCGAGCCCGCGCTGGCCGTGATTGAACAGATTTTGCGTGGTGACCACGACCGCCAGATTCTCGATGGCGCGCGCCCAGATCAGCGTGCGCCAGGTCGCCCACAGCCGGTTCTTGTCGACTCCCGCCGGCATGAAAATGAGCTCGGCGCCGCGCAGCGCCAGCGCGCGCGTCACTTCCGGCATATAGACCTCGCTGCACATGGCGAGCCCGACCTTGCCGTGCGCGGTGTCGAACACCGGATAGTCGTTGCCGGCCACATACTGGAATTCCCAGGTCTTGCCGCCGGTATAGATCCACGGGCCGTTCGGATGCGTGCGCCGGTAGCGCGCCGGCGCGCGGCCGTCGGGGTAGGCCATGACGATGAGGTTATGGGCGGTCGCCGCCTTGCGGTCGACTGGCTCGATGGTGCCGAACACCACGTGCACGCTCTGCGTCGCCGCAGCCTCGGCCAGCGCCGGAATCGGATCGAACGTCGCCGGCATGCGCCACGGCCCCGGATAGGTTTCCGGGAAACAGACGAAATCGGCGCCCTCATGGGCCGCGTGTTCGACCGCGCGCACGGCGTCGGCGACGTTGCGCTCGTCCTCGCCCGGCGGATGCGAAATCGGCTGCACGATGGCGATGCGGAAGGTCATGTGCTGCTCCTACGCGCCTCGAAATCAAATCTTTGCCCGGATTGAAGCCGCGCCCGGCAGCGAGGTCAAGTTGACGGGGCCGGCTCCTGCTCCCTCTCCCCGCACGGCGGGCGGGGGTATAGTGATATCCGTTAGAGTAGGCCACTTTGGACCCCAGCACTTCCCGTGCTATTTCCGACGCCCACTACTGAAAATAGTGATGAGTGAAGGTATTGCGAGACAGATAAACGATTTGCTCAGAGCACTACGGCGTGAGCCTTTGAAACCTTCATCAATTCCGAATGAAGGCTTGCCGGGAAGGCTAACCTTCCTAAACTCAGTTCGCACCCGTTTAATGGGGTCTAAAGCGAAATCGCGAGAGCGAGATGAAAATGGCGCTCCAAATTGACGTTCGCAGGATCGGCCGCGTTAGGGTAAAAAGAATTCTTTAAATCGCTCGCGAGCGCTTTGTCCGCGCGCCAGATCGAAGCAGTTGACGATGGCGAGACGAAAGCCGCCGGGTGGCATAGAGTGGCGTTCCGGAGCCCAGTCCTCGTGGAAGGTAATCTGCACGCTAGTAACGCTGTCCATGCGATTGATCTCATCGATCATTGCTTGTGGAGGATGCATGTAACTTCGGCCGTTAGGGCCGAACAGGACGACGCTATATCCATCGTGCCGGTTGTGATCAGCAAACTGCCAGTCGCCTTTTTCATACAGCCTCACGAGCGCGTCGATCCAGCCATCGCCGTAAAGATCGGGCCATTGATCGGCAAAGCGCAAATGCGCCTCGATGATGAAGCCGCCGATCGTTTCAAGGTTGAGCATGCCGGTGTAGCCGGCGAGATGCCGGCGTATCCATTGGCCGCAATTTCCTTCGATGTCGTGGTCGGGCTGGGCATGTACCCACCAATAATCGAACGTCCCCTCACCGGTCGGCTTTCCGGTCACGTGCCGCCACCAGCGCGGCTCGCCATTGACGACGGCAATATCGGAGGAGACGTGGCGGCCCTCGAGCAGCGTCACCCACATGTGGCCCGGAGCATAGAACTTTTCATACTCGGCCGCTGAATGCAGCACCCGGCTGCCTGCGCCCATGCCTTTCAGATTGATCATGGGCTTGGAAAAAACCGGATAGCGCGGCGGCGCCGTACCGTGCGGACCGGCATCGAGGTTTTGACTGAGCGCCACCTCAAGCTTGTTATAGACCCAGCGATGCGCTGGATACCATTGCCAAGCGTCAGGATCCTCAGTCGGTATGTCAACGCTGGTCTGGACGTGCCTGAAATATTGTAGCCGCCAAGGGTCGGCTTCACAGATTGGCATGGTTTAAACGCGGATGCTCTTGGGACGTGCGAAGCGGAAACGTTAAACGACAATTCTTTGCTTGTCATCTTCTCTATTCGGTTGGAGAGCGCCAGCGCCGCTGCTAAAAGGCCTTTCTTGCAGGAGGCAAGTATTTATCAGATTATCGGCCTCCCGAGGACTTGCTGTGCCGCATCGCTGGTTTCTTAGCTATCACACTCCGGACGAACCCCTGGCGGCACGTCTCAAGGCCGCGATTGAAAGGAAGGACGCAAGCTCGCGCGTATTTTTCGCGCCGGCGCATCTGCGCGCTGGGCGTTCGTGGTCCGCGCAACTTGCCGGCGAAATTGCCGAATCGACCGCTTTTGTTCTGTTGGTCGGCGAACACGGACTAGGTGACTGGCAAGTCTACGAATACGATGAGGCGCTCGATAAGCGCGTAAAGTCGGCCGACTATCCGCTGATCATGATGTTGTTGGAGGGCCAGACCGCCCCCGGTCTTCCTTTCTTGCGGCGGCATCACTGGATCGTGACGCGCGACCCTGCATCGGACCTCGAAGCGGGGCGCCTGTTCGATGCCGCAGCGGGAAGCGATGACAAGCCCGCCGACCTGTGGCGCTATACCTGCCCCTATCGCGGCTTGGCGGCGATGGAGGAGAGGGACAGCGGCTACTTTTTCGGCCGCAAGCGCGAAACCGTCGACGTGCTCTCGACGCTTGCCGGCGCGGCGAACCGGCTTCCCGTGCTGGTGGGGAATTCGGGAGTGGGCAAGTCCTCTCTGGCGCAGGCGGGCGTACTCGCCGCACTGAAGCGCCAAGCCTGGCCGACCGACGTGGAAACGCCGGGTCCGTGGCCGCAAATCTTTGAAAAAAGCCGGCAGTGGGCTTTTTTGACGCTGCGACCGGGAACCGATCCGCTCAAGTCGCTGGTTGAAGCGTTTTTGGACACGTGGTTGTTTGCGGCGATTGATCCGGAGCGGGTGAGAATTCAAAACGGCTGGATCGATCTTCTGCGGGACGGCAAAGCCGCTTTGCGCGATCTGATCGACGCCACCGAACGCCGCCGCCACGAACTCGAACAGCCGAAGCCGCCCGCGTTCTTCCTGTACGTCGATCAGGGCGAAGAGCTTTACCTGCGTTCCGAGGAACGGCAGCGCCATCGCTTCTCGGAAATCCTCTCCGAAGGCCAAAGCGACCCGCGCCTCCGCATGCTGATGAGTCTGCGCGCCGACTTTTTGGGCGAGCTGCAGAAAGATCAGCCGCTGCATTCGGTCTACCGCCAGATCGAAGTGCCGCCGCTGCGCGAGGAGGGATTGCGAGACGTGGTGAGCCGACCGGCTTCACTGCTGTCTGCCCGCTTCGAGACGGAAAATCTCGCTGAGAATATCGCGCGGCGAACGGCCGAGGATTCAACCAAGGACGCTGGCGCACTGCCGCTGCTGTCCTATCTGCTTGACGACATGTGGCAGAGCATGGTGACGCGCGGTGACGGTGTGCTGCGGCTGCCGGAAAAATCGATCGATCTTGGCCACGTGCTCGTGCAGCGCGCCGACGCCTTTATCGCCAGTCACCCGCATTCGGAAGATGAACTTCGCCGCATCCTCACCTTGAAGCTCGCGACCGTTCGTGAAGACGGCGAGTCGGCACGGCGCCGCGCCACTCGCTCGGAATTCACCGACGCGCAATGGCGGCTGGTGAGTCAGCTCGCCGACCACCCCTATCGCCTGCTGGTCATCGCCACCCCCGAATCCGGCGAGGCGCTGGCCGAGGTGGCGCACGAGACGATCTTCCGCCGCTGGGACAAACTGCACGAATGGATCGCGGGCGAGCGCGAATTCCTCGCCTGGCGGAGCGGACTGAAGCCGCCCGCCGTACATGGGAGGCGACACCCCAGAATTCGAAAGAAGCTGCGCTTCTGATGGGCCTTGCCGCGACTAACGCCGCGAATTGGCTGCACAAGAGGCAGGCTGATATCCCGGCGCCCGACCGGCAGTTCATTGCCTTGAGTTTGAAGGCGGTGCGAGCACGGCGGCTGCGGCTTGGCACGCTGGTCGGCGTCTTGGCGCTGGCCATTGTCGCAGGCGTAGCCGGCTGGCTGCAGCAGAGCAGGATCGATGCGCTGTGGCACTGGTTGACCGTCACGCGCCCCTACATGAACGCGCGGGTGCAGCCCTACGTTCTCAGTGCCGCCGCCGAGCTAGCACTGAAGCCGAAGGATTCGTTCAAAGAATGCTCGGGCGAATGTCCGCAAATGATCGTCATTCCGGCCGGCTCATTCGCGATGGGTTCACCGCGCGACGAAAAAGGATCGGACGCGACCCAGAAGCCGCAGCACGCTGTGACCATCGCTAAGCCGTTTGCAGTTTCGAAGGACGAGATAACCTTCGCCCAGTGGGATACCTGTACGATATTTGGGGATTGTCCCCGTCTCAGCGATTCTGGGTTTGGACGAGACCAACAGCCGGTGATCGGCGTCACCTGGGAAGAGGCCCAACATTACGCGGCATGGCTCTCCAAGATGACCGGCAAGACCTATCGCTTGCTAGACGAAATCGAATACGAATATGCGGCCCGCGCCGGCACGACGACGGCTTATCCGTGGGGCAACGATATTGGTAAGGGCAATACGGACTGCTACGATTGCGGCACGAGATGGGACAACAAGACGCCGGCGCCGGTCGGCTCGTTCTCCCCTAACGCTTTTGGTCTTTACGACATGGTCGGCAACGTTTGGGAGTGGACGCAAGACTGTTGGCACGATGATTACGTGGGCGCGCCGGCCGACGGCTTGGCATGGATAGCCGGTGGCGACTGCACGCGCCATGTCGTGCGCGGCGGCTCTTATGTCAGCTATGCCCCTTACATTCGATCCGCCAGCCGTTGGGGATACCGAGCTGAAGGCCGTTTCGACAGCGTGGGCTTCCGCGTTGCGCGAACGCTCGGGCCTTGAACTATAGAGGCGGGCCTTCCGGAGCCTCGCCCTGCCTCCGGCCACGGTTGGGCCTATTGACCGAGCCCTTTGAGAATTGTTGAATTATGGCCGATCGGCCCCCGCGCAGGCCCTGGGGTTGAGAGCTCTTTGCAACCCGTCTACTAGCAGTAGCAGATCGCAGGGCGCAGGCCCAACAACGGCAAAGGCACGCACACGTGCCGGTCCCATTTGAACCCTATCGTACCGCAACCCACTAGTCGCCCGATTCAATCAGATTGAAGGGTAGAGGTGCTTGAGTTTGATGCGTGCATTTGAGGTTGTGAAGTGCCAATCAGCCTTGGTGTGATTTGTATTGCGGTCTTTTTCCCAAGCGGCGATTTCGTCGATGAGGGTTTGCTTATCGGGTATGCGGCGGTCGAGACACTGAGACGATAGGACGCCGAGTTCGGACTCGGCAAGATCCAGCCAGCTGCCGTGTTTCGGCGTGTAGTGCCATTCGAAGCGCTCGACCAGGCGCCGGGCTTCGGCGGCCGGGAACGCCTCATAGAGGGAAGCTTTGCTGTGGATGTTGAGGTTGTCCTGGATCAGGACAATGACCTTGGCGCTGGCGAAGTGAGTATCGGCGAGGTCTTTGAGGACATGGGCATAATCCACGGCGGTGTGGCGGTCTGTGACCTTGACGTGACGCCAGCCTTCGAGCGGGGCGAACATCATGAAGAGGTTGGCGGTGCCGTTGCGCTCGTACTCGTAGTCGCAACGGGCCGGGCGGCCCGGTTTCATCGGGATCGGCACGCGTGTCTCGGCAATGAGTTGCTTTGAGGTCTCATCCAGGCAAACCAGCGGTCGATTGGGATCGCGCGGTCGCGTGTAGACGGCCAGCACGTCTTCCATCGCGGCCACGAACGCGCTGTTGGCTTTGGGCGGAATGACCCATTGTTCGCGGCGATGGGGCTTGAGAGTGTTTTTTTAAAACCCGACCGATCGTGCTGTCGCTGGCGCGATCAACGATGCTGAGTTCCACCACCTTGCGTTCCAGCAACCGCAAGGTCCAGCGTGCCCGTCCCTTGGGCGGTTTGGAGCACGCCAGGGCAATCAGCTTGGCTTCCTTCTCGCCATCAAAAATCGGCGCAACTGCCGGCGTCGCACGTTGCTTGCGGCTCAACACCGCCGCAAGGCCCTCTTCAACCAATTGCTTGCGCACCCGGTAAACCATGGAGGCGCTGGTCTCCATGGCCGCAACGATCTTGCTGTCGCTCCAGCCATCGCCGGCTTCCGAGATATCCGCCTTCAACAAAATCCGCGCCTTCAGCAGCCGCCGCGCGGGGTTTTTCCCTTTTTGAATCAACGCTTCCAACTGCTCGCGTTCTTCCGCGCTCAACCGCACAACATATCTCTTCACAGATTTCTCGCGCCTCGCCATAGTCCCCTCCGTCGCTCGCACCCAGGACGGAAGCGAATCATCAATTCCTTTCAAATTGGTTGAAGCGACCGACTAGCTCTGATGGTTAGCTAACCCAACGATGGATTTATCCGGAAAAATGCAGAAGCGCAATGACGCTGACACTGATGATCTCACTGCTTTCAAAAACTCGCAGGAATCGCTGCGAGCGAAGCTAGCTTCCGCAGAGATCAACCCCGAAGAGTTTCAGCGCAAACTAACGCGCTGCTCATTGTCAACCTGCCTGGGAACGTGCTGTTACGATGGGGCTTCGGTTGATGCAGAGACTGCCAACGTAATTCAGAAGCTTGTCGATCAGCGCCGCACCGATTTTGCTGCGATGGGCCTTGATTTGCCGAATAGTGTTATTGAGACTAACGAATGGAATGGAGTTGTTGGGAAGAAGACAAAATCACGACCGTTTCTACGCCCGTCGATCAGGGACTATCCAGCTCACTTCAATAAAACGGCTTGCGTTTTCCTTCTCAAGGACGGCCGTTGTGGGTTGCAGATACTATCAGAAGCGGATGGAAGGCATCGCTGGTATTACAAGCCGTTTACGTGCTGGCTGCAGCCAATTAAATTGTCGAAAGACGCTATCCGGCTCTATGACGAGACAAGCGATCCAAACATGTTGCCAAACTACCCTGGCTTTGTGATCCGCACGTTCTGTGGGCGGACAGAGGAATGCGGGCGACCGGCCGCAGAGGTCTTGGCCGAAGAACTAGATTTCCTCGGAAAGCTTCTTGATCGCGATTTCTTATCGGAGGTGCAGCCGACCACAAGCTGACGGACGGAACTGCGAACGGGCGGAATTGCGAAGCGTATTTATTTCGATCTCGCCATGCGGCGGATTACGCCCGACACCATCATGGCGCCACAGAAGTCGGTAGAGGGTCAACAGCACCGTTTCTGGCGCGCCCCAGCCACGTCTGCTGTTGCTCCGACCACCGCCATATGGTGCGCTACAAACGAACGTCGAAATGGACCAGAAGGCGGCGGGATTGCGGAGATTGTAATAGCTCGCATCATCTTCATAAAATCTACATCCATTGCTAGCCCGTAAATATTGCGGCCTCTCGCATATTTTTTGCGTGTACTTTCCGGCGCGTTTACGCGGTCGCGGTCGTTTTTTACTGCTCCAAACCTAGACTTCTCGTTTTCACTCAACATAACACTCAAAAAACTCGCAGCTTGCCCCCTTTCCCTGGCCGCTGCGAAGGGAGAAACACCATGAAAAATCTGAATACGCGTGCAAAGATCAGCGCCGGCCTAGGCGCGCTGGTTCTTTGCTCTGTCTTTGCTGTCCCGGCCTTCGCACAGCAGACTCCTCGCGCTTGCATCCACTTCCAGACGGCTTGCTCGGATAATCCGTACGCTGCTGCCACTACCCACACTCGGCCCTTGTACAACGTGGCTCAAGAAACTGGATTTACTCGGGCTTGCATTCATTTTCAAACAGCCTGCTCGGATAATCCGTACCCTTCTTCTGGTAGATGACGCCACAACCGATACCGTCGTGACGTGCCACCCCGCGAACTCGGTGGTGCGGCATCGGTTCGTCGCCACGAACTCGTTGCTCTGATTAGGCCATCCGATCGTTCTTCCTTCTCCTCCCTCTCGACTCTCGGAGGGAGGGGAAGGAGAAATTTTTTGCGAATACCGTCATAGTCCCCCGCAACATCCATCTGAGAATTCGAAGGGGAAGAACTACGGAATGCCGGCAACACGCGGCAAAATGGCTATCGCGTTGGCCACACCATGATCGGAACGGTGCTGATCGCATTTGCCGGCGAGCCATTGACTATCTTGGTGCTGATAGCGAGGTAGACAAGCGTGTTCCGAGGTTTGTCCACGAGGCGATAAATGCGGGTCGTCTTGAAAAAAATGCTCGTTTTCTGACTGAACACCTCTTCATTTTCGCGCAGCTTTGAAAGGTCAACGTCGATTGGACCGATTTGTCTGCACGCGATTGAAAAATTAGATGGATCTTCGTTCAAACCGAAGGGCTGGCCCCAGCCGCCCTTTCTAGCCTGCGAAATGTGGCAGACTACGCCGTGCACTTGCGGATCTTCAAAGACGCTCACGCACACCTTGTCATTGGGAGAAAGTACGTTAAACGTCGTGCTGACGCAGCCCAAGTCCGTGGCGTGTGCAGGATGAACGGATAGAATGACCAGTACGGCCGCTCCGAAAAGCCACTTCATTTGTAAATCTCCGCATGGGTTGTGATGACGTGCTTTGGCTGTTTTCTACGCCGATTTTGGCGCTGATGTTATTGGATTTTTGCATATTGCCGGCGCATGAGGCGTGATATCTTTTGCCGTTCTCCGCGCCGACGAGGCGCTCGAATGAGGCTTCCCCGCCGCCGATTTTTGCAGCTGGCGGTAGGCGCCGTCACCGTGCCGGCAATGCCGCGGATCTCCCGCGCGCAGGCTTATCCGTCGCGGCCGGTGCACCTTTCGTTGAAGTCGGTGTCCGGCGCCACCTGGAAGGCCAATCGAGTGAACGCATAGTCGCCCGGTGCGGCCGCAGAGAAGGCGGACGGGTCAAGCCTCCGAGCAGCAGACAAAACTGACGGTCAAGCTGCCGGGAGCAAAGGATGGAGACGCCGCCGCGCGCGTGCGTGAAGCGGCCTCCAACGCCGCGTCGGAGACTTCGTCGGCAAAGGCGTCTTCAGCGGAATCAAAAGCCGGTCACGCGCGCGAACAGCGCGTCGAGGTCGCCGGGCAGGCGGTCGCCACGCCAGGCGATGTATTGGTCGGGACGGATGAGCGCGAGGTCGCTGCCGTAGAGTGCGCGGCCTTCCGGTAATGCCACGTCGAAGACTTTGAACGGAACGCCGCGCGCTACGGCGGCGCGCTCGAGCGCGGCGGTCTCGGCCGCCACAGGATTAAAGCGCAGCAGGGTGAACCCGCGGCCGAATTTGTCGTAGAGCGAACCGCCCATGGCGCGCCTGTCGTCGAGCCACAGATGCGGCGCGCGCCCGCCGGGCAGTCCGCTCGGGACGTATTCGTCGTAGGTTTCGGGAAAAACATCGGGCGGCGGCTCGCCGTCCGGCGATGATGACGGCAGAGGCGTCGTAGCGGCCGCCGATCTGCACGCCGACGGCATCCTTATCCTCGGCGCGGTTGAAATGATTGTAGCGCACGTAAGTCAGCTGCGCCGCCGCCGCGCGCGCGGCGTCGCCTTCGGGACCGTCGCGCTCGACCGCGTCGGGCACCACGGCGTCGTGCATGCGCGAGGCATATTTGCGCGAGGCGCCGGTGTTGCGAATGCCGATCGGCTTGCGCTCGGCTTCGTAGGAGTCGAGGAGATGCGGCCCGCCCCAGCCCCGCAGCACGGCGGCAAGCTTCCACGCCAGGTTCGCGCTGTCGTCGATGCCGGTGTTCATGCCGAAGCCGCCGGTCGGCGTGAACAAATGCGCGGCGTCGCCGGCGATGAAGACGCGCCCTGCTCTGTAGCGTTCGGCGACCAGCGCCTGGCCGGCGTTCCACGGATGGTAGGCGAGAATCTCGACCGCGATGTCGGCGCCGATCGTCCGCTTCACCCAATCGGCGACCCGCGCGGTATCGACGCCGCTGTGGCCGCGTTCCGGCTTGATCAGCATCATGAACTCGTCGGCGCCGTTGAGCGTGAAGATGACACCGCGGGTGTGCGGATCGGGATTGACCGCCCAATACATCCAGGCGCGGCGGTGGCCGACGAATTGCGGATAAAGCTCGGGAATGCGCATGTAGATGGAGAAGAATTGCCCGGCCCAATAGGCGTCCTTCTTCTGCACGTCGCCCTCATAGGCGATGCCCAATGTTTTCCTGATGAAGCCGTTGCCGCCGTCGCAGGCGACCGCGTAGGCCGCGTTGCAGATGATGTCGTCCGAGCCGTCCGCCTTGCGCGCGTGCAGCCGCACTCCGCTCTCGTTCTGGGTAAACCAGTCGACCTGCCAGCCGAAGCGGACGTCGATGCTTTTGAGCTTGCGCACGCGTTCAAGCAGATAGCGCTCGACGTACATCTGGTTGACGTGAAACATCGGCTCCGGGAGCTGATCGGTAACCGGCATCTGCGCCTGCATGGCGATGCGCTGGTCGCGGCTCGGCATCGGGAAGCGATAGATTTCGTGCGCAGAGAGCCGAGTGAAATAGGCCTGATCGAACGGGTGATCGCCAGGAAGGCCGAGGCAGCGCACCTCGTCGGAAAAACCGAGGCGCCGGTAAAGCTCCATCGTGCGCGCGTTCTGGCCGTTGCCTTTCGGATGCCAGCGGCTCTCCGGCTCGGTGTTGAAGATCGTGCACGCGACGCCGTGAAAATCGAGAAACAACGCGAGCACGAGCCCGACCGGCCCGCCGCCGACGATCGCGACCTGCGTTGCAGTTTCCTCAACCACGTCCCAGCTTGCGACGGCCTTTGCGCCGGCACAAGCGGCAGGATGGGTTGAGCGGAGCGAGCCCCACCGTCTCGCAATTCATCGCCCGCCGTATTTGCAGCAGTCGTTTCTCGTGACGCGGCATTATTGGTGGCGGCGCCTGATGGGTTTCGCTACGCTCGACCCGTTCTACAGTTTCGGGAGAAAGACGAATGCCGCGCGCACCGCGCATCCTCATCGTCGGCGGCGGGATCGGCGGGCTTGCCGCGGCGTTGGCACTGGAGCGGCGCGGCGCCGAGACGATCGTCTGTGAGCAGGCGTCGAGCTTAAGCGAGATCGGCGCCGGACTTAACCTCACCCCCAATGCCATCAAGGCGCTGCGCGCGCTCGGCGTCGAGGATGAAGTCAACGCCATCGCGTCGGGATCGGACTTTTTGAACATCCGCTCGTGGAAGAGTGGCCGCTACATTTCGCGCACGCGCCGCGGCGATTTCAAGGAAAAATTCGGCGCGCCTAATCTGTCGGTGCACCGCGCCGACCTCCTTGGCGTGCTCGCCGGTGCGCTGCAGACGACCGACATCCGCACCGGCATGCGCGCGGTTGCGGTCGAGGGGCGCGCGAAGAACGCCGTGGCGCGCTTTGCCGACGGCAGCGAGATCGAGGCCGACGTCGTGGCCGGCGCCGACGGCATTCATTCGGCGGTGCGCAGGAGCCTGTTCGGCGCCGACGCGCCGCGATTCACCGGCTGCATCTGCTGGCGCGGCATGGCGCCCGCCGATGCAGTGCCGCGCGACATCGACATCGCCGACGGCGCGCTGTGGATGGGTCCGCATGGCCACGTCGTGCACTACCCGGTGCGCCGCGGCGAACTCCTCAACATCGTCGCGCATTTCGACAGCGACGCCTGGACCGAGGAATTGTGGACGCGCGAGTGCGACGTGTCGGAAGTAATGACGACCTACGCGGGCTGGAATTCGCAGCTCACCCGGCTCTATCCGTGCAGCGAGCGCTGGTACAAATGGGCGTTGTACGATCGCGATCCGCTTCTGCGCTGGCGCATCGGCCGCGCCACGCTGTTGGGCGATTCGGCGCACGCCATGCTGCCCTATCTCGGCCAGGGCGCCGCGATGGCGATCGAGGACGCCTGCGTGCTCGCCGCCATGATCGCCAAACGACCCGACGATCTCGATGCGGCGCTTTCGGCTTATGAAAGCATCCGCGCGCCGCGCGCCAAGGCCGCCGTGCTCGGCTCGCGCGCCCGCGCCAAGGAGAATCACCTTCCCTCACGTTTCGCCGCAGCTCAAGCGTGACGTGAAATTCGCGTTGCGCCAACGCTTCGGCCGCGACGACACCGCTTTCCAGGTCGGTTGGCTCTATGAGTATGATGTTGGACGAGAGGCGGCGTGATGTGGATCCGCACGATTCGTCATACGCGGGCTTGACCCGCGTATCCATGCCGGGACACTGCGCGAAAAGCCTCAGCGAAATGCAAGCGAACGATCAGCATGGATGACCGGGTCAAGCCCACGGCAATGACGAAGCAAGGGCGCTTGCTTTCCCCCATGCCGCGGCCAATATAGTCCCGGGAGGTTGGCGGTGGACGAGCCACTCGCCAACCGGGTCAGGTCCGGAAGGAAGCAGCCCTAACGAGCGCGGTTCGGGTCGCTCGTCAGCCTCCCACCTTCATGCAACGCGCGATAATGAACGCACGCCACCACGCCATCCGCCGCCTATCGCGTCCTCGCACGCAAATACCGGCCGTCGACGTTTGCCGACCTGATCGGCCAGGACGCCATGGTGCGCACCATCTCGAACGCGTTCGAGGCCGGGCGCATTCCGCAGGCCTGGATCCTCACCGGCGTGCGCGGCGTCGGCAAGACCACGACGGCGCGCATCCTCGCGCGCGCGCTCAATTACGAACTGCCGGACGGCTCCATCAGCGGCCCGACCATCACCATGCCCGTGCTCGGCGTGCACTGCCAGGCGATCATGGAGAGCAGGCATCTCGACGTGATCGAGATGGATGCCGCCTCGCACAACAGCGTCGACGACGTGCGGGCGATCAACGACGCCATCCGCTACGCGCCGGTGTCCGCCCGCTACAAGGTCTACATCCTCGACGAAGTGCACATGCTCTCCGGGGCCGCCTTCAACGCGCTGCTCAAGACGCTGGAAGAGCCGCCGCCGCACGCCAAGTTCGTGTTCGCCACGACCGAGATCCGCAAGGTGCCGATCACCGTGCTGTCGCGCTGCCAGCGCTTCGATCTGCGGCGGGTGGATGCGGCGCTCCTGGTCAAGCATCTGCAAGGCATCGCCGAGAAGGAAAATATGTCCGCGGAGCCAGAGGCGCTGGCGCTGATCGCGCGCGCCGCGGAGGGCTCGGTGCGCGACGCGCTGTCGCTGTTCGACCAGGCGATCGCGCATGCCGCGGGGCCGGTACGTTCCGAGGACGTACGCGGAATGCTCGGCCTTGCCGACCGCACCCGGGTAATCGATCTGTTCGAGGCGCTGATGCGCGCCGACATTGCCCGCGCGCTCAACGAGCTGCGCGACCAGTACGACACCGGCGCCGATCCGGCGATGATTTTGGGCGACCTCGCCGAGTTTACGCATTTCGTCACGCGGCTCAAAATCGTGCCGGCGCTGGCCGATGACGTTTCGCTCACCGAAGCCGAGCGCACGCGCGGCCGCGAATTTGCGACCAAGCTGTCGATGCGGGTGCTGGCGCGGACCTGGCAAATGCTGCTCAAGGGCATTGCCGAGGTCGAGGCCTCGGGCCGGCCCTTGGCGGCGGCCGAGATGGTTCTGGTGCGCATCGCCTACGCGGCCGACCTGCCGACGCCCGACGACGTCATCCGCTCGCTGGGCGATGCGGCGCGCGACAACAGCGCCGGCAATGCGGCGCTTGCCACAACCCGCACCGACGCGCCGGCCTCCCCGCGCGCGCAAGCGTCACGTGCGGAGCCGCGCGGAGCACCGCGCGCAGCCTTTGCCTCGGCGCCGGCGGCGATGAATGAGCCCCGCCGCGCCGAAGCCGCCCCACCGGCGCGCGCACTCGCGAGTTTCGAAGATCTGGTCGCGCTCGCCGCCGAAAAGCGCGACGTCGCGATGAAAAGCGCGCTCGAACGCGACGTGCGGCTCGTTCGCTTCGAAGACGGCCAGCTCGAAATCGCGCTGGAGGCAAGTGCGGCAAGAACGCTGGTCGGCGAGCTGTCGAAAAAGCTCGCCGACTGGACCGGGCGGCGCTGGATGATCGCCGTCTCCGCCGAACCGGGCGCGCCCAGCCTGCGCGCGCAGGCGGAAGCGCGCAAGGCGGAGCTGAAGGACGGCGTGCGCGGCGATCCGCTGGTGCAAGCCGTGCTCAATCGCTTCCCCGGCGCCGAGATCGTCGACGTGCGCCCGCCGCCCGGTGCGCCTGCAACCAATGCCGAGGAGATGCCGTTGACGGCGCAGGGCGACGGCGATGCCGCCGATGAGGAACGATAACGGATACGGGTGCCCCGATGGCTGATTTTATGGACCTGATGAAACAGGCCGCCGAATTCAAATCGAAGATGGAGGCCATGCAGGCCGAGCTCGAGCGCATGGAGGTCGAGGGCGCGGCCGGCGGCGGGCTCATCGCCATCACGCTCTCCGGCAAAGGCGATCTGCGCAACGCTCGCATCGACGATTCGCTGCTCAAGCCGGACCAAAAGGAAATCCTCGAAGACCTCATCGTCGCCGCCCATGCCGACGCCAAGCGCAAACTCGAAGCCGCGCTGCAAGACAAGATGCAGGCGCTCACCGGCGGCCTGCCGCTGCCGCCGGGGCTGAAGTTGTTTTGATGGCTACCGTCGCCGCCGGCCCCGAGATCGAGCGTTTGATCCAACTGCTCGCGCGCCTGCCCGGGCTCGGCCCGCGTTCGGCGCGGCGCGCGGCCTTGTTTCTGATCAAGAAGCGCGAGCTGTTGATGGCGCCGCTTGCCGTGGCCTTGCAGACCGCGCTGGAGAAAGTCGAAGTGTGCCGGGTGTGCGGCAACATCGACACGCAGAACCCTTGCACCATCTGCGTCGATCCGCGCCGCGATGCGTCGGCCATCGTGGTGGTGGCCGACGTCGCCGATCTGTGGGCGCTCGAACGCGCGCATGCCATCAACGCGCGCTACCACATGCTCGGCGGCACGCTGTCGCCGCTCGACGGTATCGGTCCCGACGATCTGAGCATCGACGCGCTCATTAAGCGCGCACACGAACCGGCGGTGAAGGAAGTGATCCTGGCGCTCAACGCCACGGTCGACGGCCAGAGCACCGCCCACTACATCACCGACCTTTTGCACGAGGCGAACGTCAAGGTGACCCGGCTCGCCCACGGCGTGCCGGTCGGCGGCGAACTCGACTACCTCGACGAGGGCACGCTCGCCGCCGCCATCCGTAGCCGCACGCCGTTTTAGCGACTTGGCGAATATTCCTCATTCCCGCGCAAGCGGGAATCCAGACGCTGGGTCCCCGCTTTCGCAAGGGTGAGCGGACGAGGAAGCTGCCCGCAAAATAGCCAGGAAGCGCCCGCTCCGCGACCAGCGGGCAAGGACCATACGAAAACAGGCGTGAATCCGCCGGTTTTGGCGCGTGCCAGACTTGGCCCACTGCTTGCATCACTGTCATTGCGATCTCGGTCTCACTCACTGTGTCGCATGAGATTGCTGGAGCCCCGGAGTTCCCGGCACCGGGGCTCCATTTATTTTCGGCGGCCTGTGCGCCCGACCGGCCGGCAAGCTTTGACCCGCAGCCCGCGTCGTTGCGAAACCCCGCGTCGGTGATTACTGAATGCTCCGAACTCGCGGAGCATGACAGCTGCAATGGCCGACGACATCCCCTACGACAAGACGTTCGATCTCCTGCCCGATACCGTCAAGGAGGTGACGCCGGGCGTGCGCGCGGTCGTCGCCAACAATCCGGGACCGTTCACCTACAAGGGCACGATGAGCTACATCATCGGCAGCGGCAAGGTGGCGATCCTCGATCCCGGACCCGACGACGATGCACATATCGGTGCGTTGCTTGACGCCGTGCGCGGCGAGACCGTCACGCATATTTTCGTCACCCATACCCATCGCGATCATTCGCCCGCGGTGCCCAAGGTCAAGGCGGCGACCGGAGCCACGGTTTACGCCGAAGGCCCCCACCGGCTGGCGCGGCCGCTCTTCATCGGCGAGACGCGCCGCCTCGACGCCTCGGCCGACATGAGCTTTCGTCCCGACGTCGCACTCGCCGACGGCGAGGTGGTGAGCGGCGATGGCTGGACGCTGGAGGCGGTGACCACGCCCGGCCATACCGCCAATCACATGGCGTTTGCGTTCAAGGAGCGCGATCTTCTGTTCTCCGGCGATCACGTGATGGCCTGGTCGACGTCGATCGTGGCACCGCCCGATGGCGCCATGAGCGATTACATGGCGTCGCTGCAAAAGCTCGTGCGCCGTGGCGAGACGACCTATCTGCCCGGCCACGGCGCGCCGGTGCGCGACGCGCCGCGCTTCGTGCAGCACTACATCGGCCACCGCAACGGGCGCGAAGCCTCCATCCTGCATCGGCTCGGCAAGGGCGCGGCCGATATCCCGACCATCGTCAAGGCGGTCTATATCGGGCTCGATGCGCGCCTTGTCGGCGCGGCCGCGCTGTCGACGCTGGCGCACCTCGAGGATTTGGTCACACGCGGCGTGGTCGCAACCGACGGACCGCCGTCGATCGGCGGCGTCTATCGCCTCACCGAGCGTCGACCCGGCGGCTGATTGGGCCGCGTCGGCTTTTTTTCCGGCTTCTCCTCATCTTCCGGCACCGTCAAGATATCGTCGATGTCGGAAACGAGATCGCGCACGCGCGCAGCATTGCTGCCGAGATCGTTGCGTCCGTAGCGCGACGCGGAGCGCACGTCGATGCGCGTACCGTCGCCGGTCGGCCGGATGCGCACCACGACGTCCTCGGGAAAGCCGAGGATCAGTGAACGCGCGACCGCCTCGATGATGCCGTCGCGCGCCGGAACATCCTGCGGCGCGCGCGGGTCGGCCGCGGACGACGCTCCGGGTTCACGCGGCGGCCGCGCATCGACGACGCGCCAGCGGCGTTTGGTGATGACTTTCATGGCGACGTCGAACGCCTGCTGCGGCGGCACGGTGGTGTCCTCCGGCTCGATGTCCGGATAGGCGGCGCGTTGCAGCTCGGCCGCATAGAGGCCCTGATAGACGATCGGATTGGCGTCGCGTGGGCGTAACCGGGCGATGGCGTCGAATTGCGGCGGATCGATCGGATCGGTGGTGACGTCGTAGATCGCCGGCAGCTGATAGGCGCGCACCCCCAGATACGTCGGATAGGCGATCAGCGCGAGCCCGATCAGCACCGCCGAAACAACCTGGCGCAACCCGCCGAGGCCGTCGCGCCAGATGAAAATGCCGGCGCAAAACGCCAGCAGAATAGCGATCACCGCCAGCAGCAGAGCGCCGGCAAGCGTCGACAAAGCCGGCACGATGTCGAGCGCGCCGGAGCGTACGATGACAATGGCGACAAAGGTCGCAGCGAGCGAAAACAGCGCGACGCGCTGCGACCAGATCGCAAGCCGCGAGACCGGATCCTCAGCAATGCGCCACCGCACCATGGCCGTTTCTTCCGCCGCTTCCGCGCCGCTTTTCGGGTTCCCTTGCGCGGCAGGCATAGTGGCTTCGATTACGGCAGGCAATGGGCGGCCTTATTGCGCCCGGCGGATGTGCTAACGTCCGCCGCGGGCGGAAGACGCGCCGATGGCCGAGAAATCGCGCTACCCGGGAGAAGTGATGAACCAAGGTGACGAAAAACCGCCCGGCAAGGTGATTCCATTCGTTCACGCCATCCAGGGCACGATCGCCGAGGATCTCCGCAAAATGTATGCCGAGCTCGTGCGCGAGAAGCTCCCGGATGATATTTCGGCGCTTATGAAGCAGCTCGAAGAGCTGTCGAAGAAAAGCTCCGAGCCGGAAAGCTGAATCTTTGACCGGTCCGCAGCCCGTATTTCGCACCGCTCGATACGAGCTACGCTACAATCCCAACAGCCTCTCGGCGTTACCTCCCGCGAGCGCGGCAATCGTCGACGCATCGAATCCCTCGACGGAGGCGATGTGCCCGACGGGGTCGTATTCGGCCATGTCGTAGGGATAATCGGTGCCCATAAGGACCCGGTCGGCGCCGAAGACGCGAACGAGTTCCGCGAGCTGATAAGGCGTGAACACGACGGTATCGACATAGACGCGCTTGAGATAGGTGGTCGGCGGCTGCGGCAGCGCGCCGTGGCTGTCGGAGCGCGCGGCCCAGGCGTGGTCGATGCGGCCCGGATAGGCGCCCAAATAGCCGCCGCCGTGGACTGCGAGGATTTTCAGATTCGGGTGGCGTTCGAGCACGCCGTCGAAAATCAGATAATGCAGCGCGATCGTCGTCTCCAGCGGATTGCCGACGACGTTGTTGAAATAAAAGCGCGAAAGCCGCGAAGCCTCGGTAAAACCGTTGGGATGGATCATAACGAGCGCGCCGAGTTCTTCGGCCTTTTTCCAGAACGGCGCGAAGGCGGGATCGGACAATTCCTTGCCGGCGACGTTGGTCAAGACTTCGACGCCGGCAAAGCCTAGTTTCTTGACGCAGCGCTCAAGCTCTTTGGCGGCCTCGTTTGCATCGGACATCGGCACCGAACACAGCGGCTTGAGCCGGTCCGGCTTTTGCGCGCAGAACGCGGCCACGCCGTCGTTGACGATCTGCGCTGCCTTGACCGCGATGTCGAGCGGCACGGTGTAGTAGCATTGCGGCGGCGGCGGCGCGATGATCTGAATATCGACGCCCATGGCGTCGAGATCGGCGAGGCGGCGGTCGAGGGCGCCGCGGGTGCGGATGTCGGCTTCCTGCTTCGCCGTGAGCGCCTTCGTCTCGGGGGTAGCGAAATGCGCGAGCGGAATGGTCGCCCAGTCAAGATGCGGCTCGACGAATTTGGCCGCTTCCGGCACGCCGACATGCGCATGGACGTCGATCGTCACGCTCCGCGGCCGCAGCTCCCGTCCCGGCTTGCCGTGGCGGCGCGCCGCGGTGCGTTCGTATTTGTTCCATTGTTCCGGCATGCGGCTCCTCAAAATGATGGGCGTCGTTCTGATATCGCGCTAATCTATCGGCGAAACGTTATCGCACATTGAATGGGGGAGGCAATGAAGCAGCCCAGTCGCGTGCTCGATCTGTCGTCGCCGCTCGACAACGATACGGTTTACGATCCGCCTTTCATGCGGCCGAAGATCGAGTATCGGACCAATGCGGAAACTGCGCCGCTCCTTTGCGAGCTTTTTCCCGGACTGCGCCGCGAGGACTTGCCGGAGGGCGAAGGCTGGGCGATCGAGCAGATTCAACTGACGACGCATAACGGCACGCACATGGACGCGCCGATCCATTTCCAGTCGAAGTCGATCGACGGCAAGCCGATGATGACGATCGACCAGGTGCCGCTCAACTGGTTCTTCCGCCCCGGCGTCAAGCTCGATTTCCGCAAAGTCCCGGACGGCCACGTCGTGACCGCCGCCGAGGTCGAAGCCGAACTCAAACGCATCAAGCACGAACTCAAGCCGCTCGACATCGTTCTGGTCAACACCCGCGCCAGCGAATGCATCGGCACCGACGAGTATTTAACCGCAGGATGCGGCATGGGCCGCGAAGCGACGCTGTATCTGACCTCGCGCGGCGTGCGCGTCGCCGGCATCGACGCCTGGGGCTGGGACGTTCCGTTCTCGCATATGCGCAAGCGCTGGCTGGAAACGCGCGATCCGTCGATCATCTGGGAGGGCCACAAGGCCGGCCGCGAGATTCCCTATTGCCACATGGAGAAGCTGTGCAGTCTTGAACAGCTGCCCGATCACGGATTCATGGTTGCGTGCTTCCCGCACAAGATCAAAGCCGGCTCCGCCGGCTGGACGCGCGCGGTGGCGCTGTTCGATTAGCGGTGCGCGCCGGCCGCGCCGAGGCCGTCTATCGCGAAGCGGACGAGCGGTCAGCGAATACTAAGCCGTGCGCTGCCGCTTCGCCATGTAGAAGGGCGCCGCGCCCACCATAAGTCCGAGGAGTGCGGTGATCGCGGTCGTCTGCGACAACGGCACCACCGTGCCATCGGCGAGGAGACCGTAGAGCTGCGCAAACGCCGCGCCAGCAAAATTCTGCACAAATACGCCGACGCCCGCCGCGGTACCGGCAAGTTTCGGACTAGTCGCCATGGCGCCGGCCTGCGCGTAGGGCAGCGAAATGCCTTGCGCGAGCGAGATGAAGAAGCCTGGAACAAACAATGTGAACGGCGTCACGTATCCGCTCAACTGCAGACTCGATTGCGCCGCGATCGTGGCGAGCACGAGCAGCGATCCGGCGAACACCATGGTCTCGTTGGCGACGCGCGTGCCGATGCGGCTGGTGATGAAATTGCCGGTCAAGAATCCAAACGGAAACAACAGGAAATAAATGCCGAATTCGGCGGAAGGCCGATGCAGCATTTCCTTCATCAGGCTCGACGCCGCCGTGGCCGCGACCAGGAACGAGGCGGTGCACAGTCCGCTTTGCAGGACGAAGGCGGCGAAACGCAAATGGCGGAACAGCGCGACGTAATCGCTCAACACGTTGCGCCCGGCCGGATTTGCCGACACCGGCGCCGGCGGACGCGTTTCGAACACGACAAGATAGGCGCTGAGCGCGATAAGGGCGCCGGCCAAAAGCGCGAATCCGAACACGCTGCGCCAGCCGAACGCATCGACCAGGATGCCGCCCACCAAAGGCGCCACCATCGGGCCGATCGTATAGGCCATGGTCAGATAGGCGATCGCCTTGACCAGCCGCTCGCGGCCATAGACGTCCTGCGCGATGGCGCGAACCAGTGTGACGCCGCAGCCGGCGCCGATCGCCTGGATGAGGCGGCCGCAGACCAGCGCGAGGACTGAGCCGGCCAGCGCCGAAATCGCGCTGCCGACGAGAAACAGACAAAGACCCGACAGCAAGACGGGGCGTCGCCCATAACGGTCCGACAGCGATCCATAGACCAGCGTCGCGAACGCCATCGTAAACAGCGCGATGCTGAAGGTGAGCTGCGCCAGCGCCTCGGAAAGCGCGAGCGCGATCTTCACCGCCGGGATGACCGGCATGAAAAGGTGCACCGCGAGCGGACCGATCAGCGATATCGAGGCAAGCGCCAGCGCGAACAACGCGCCGGGTTTTGCGACCGAGGACGGATTGCGGACGGCGGGGGACAGACGATAAATCGCACAACGGCCGTGAAGAGCCGCTGTTACTGTCTTCCGTCATTCGCCATTCGCCCCGTTATGGTCCGTCGTCCGTCCTCAGAAAATCCCGAGATGCTGGCGCAGATCGATGCCGTCGCTCTTCAGCGCGGCGGCGGTAGAGACCACGGCGACGCGGCCGGAGTTGAGAATGACGATATCGTCGGCGATGTCGAAGACGAGTTTCGGACTCTGCTCGACCAGCACGATGGAAAGCCCGCTCTCCTTAAGCCGGCGGATGGTGGCCATGACCTCGGCGACGATCTGCGGCGCCAAGTCCCTCCGACGGCTCGTCCATCAACAGCACGCGCGGATTGGCCATCAGCGCGCGGCCGATGGCGAGCATTTGCTGCTCGCCGCCGGAGAGATGACCCGCCATCTGGGCGTGGCGCTCGGCAAGCCGCGGAAACATCCCGAACACCGTGGCGGCGTCCCAGGGCGCGTGCCGGCTGACCGGATCCTTGGCGCGCGCCGCCACCATGAGGTTTTCGCGCACCGTGAGGCTTTTGAAGATGCGGCGGCCCTGCGGCACCAGCGCCACGCCGCGCGCGGCGATCAATTCCGGCGGCAGGCGCGTCACCGGCGCGCCGAATACTTCGACGGCGCCGCCGCGCGGCGGCAACAGCCCGACGCTGACGTTCATGCAGGTCGATTTGCCGGCGCCGTTGCGGCCGAGCAGGCCGAGCAGGCGGCCTTCGCCGAGCTCGAACGAGACCTTCTGCAGCACGTGGCTGTCGCCGTAAAAGGCGTCGATGTCCGCAAGCTTGAGCGCGCTATTCGCCAAGATAGACCTCCCGCGTGCGCGGATCGGCCACCACTTCGGCGCGGGTGCCTTCGACGATGACTTCGCCGAAATGCAGGAGCGTGATGCGGTCGGCGAGATCGAGCGCGGTATCCATGTCGTGCTCGATCATGACCACGGTGACGTCGCGCGGAATGGCCTTGAGCAGTTCGCGCACGTCGCGGCGCTCGTCGATCGACAGGCCGGCGAACGGCTCGTCGAGCAAGAAGCACGCGCGGCGACTGCGCCAGCGCCATGGCGATTTCGACCCGCCGCTTCTCGCCATAGGATGTTTCCGCCAGCGGCCGCTCGGCCATGTGCTCGAGACCGACGCGGCCGAGCGCGGCGCGCGCCTTGCGCCAGCAGGTGCTGCTGGCGATCGAGCGCAGCCGAACGGATTCCAGCGCAGCGGCGATAGCCCGAGCAGCGCCAGCATCGCGTTGCGCAGGATGCGTGTCGTGGGCAAACAGCGTGATGATCTGATAGGTGCGCGCCATGCCGAGATGGGCGCGCTTGCGGCTCGGCAGGCGGGTGATGTCGCGATCGAACAGCAGCACCTCGCCGGCGTCGGGCGTGATCTCGCCGGTGATGAGATTGAACAGCGTGGTCTTGCCGGCGCCGTTCGGGCCGATGATCAGGCGGCGTTCGCCGGGCTCGACCTTGCAGATTGACGTTGGTGGTCACGCGCAGGCCGCCGAACGATTTGCTCAGATGCTTTGACGGCGAGCGCGGTCATGGCTTTTGTCCCGCGGCTCGGCGCCGCCGGCACGCATTGCAGCCGGCCGGGCTGGCGCCGGCTTGCGGCGCGCTCGACGCACGCCAGGCGGCGCGCGTGAGCCGCACCGTGCCGGGAACGAGACCTTCCGGCATGAACACGACGATGGCGACGAAGATGGCGCCGAGCATGAAATTCCAGCGCGCGATGTAGGCGCTGACCACGATCTTGATGATGACGACCAGCGCAGCGCCGACGACCGGACCGAGCAACGTTCCCGCCCCGCCCGAAATCACCATCAGCAAACCTTCGGCGGAGGCGGTGAGCGCCAACGCCTGCGGACTGATGAACTGATTGTAGTAGATGAACAGAATGCCGGCGACCGCGCTCAACAGCCCGGAAAACATGAACGCCCAGAAGCGGATCATCCAGACATGGAAGCCGAGCGCGTTCATGCGGCGCGGCTGGTCGCGTGTGCCGGCGAGCGCCGCGCCGAACGGCGAACGCACGAAGATCGCGCAGGCCGCCGACCGCAAGCAGGAAGACGATCAGCGTCGCATCGTAGAACGCGCCCGCCGAAATCGAGCGACAGTCCGAACGGCGCCGGACGCGTCGACGACGCTGATGCCGTTGTCGCCGCCGGTGATGCTGATCCAGCGATAGGCCAGTCCCCAGATGATCTCGCCGAGCGCGAGCGTGATCATGATGAAGCTGATGCCGGTTGCGCGCAGCGCCAACGCGGCGAAGCCCGCGCTCACGATGAGGCCGGCCGCGAGCCCGCCGGCGATCGCGACCGGTGGCCGTAGCCGGCGGCAGAGCAGATAGGCGACCGCATAGGCGGTCGACGCCCGGACAGTCCGGCATGGCCGAGCGACACCAGGCCGCGCATAGCCGACCAGGATGTTCAGCCCGAGCGCAAAAACCGCATAGAGCAGAATCTGGCTCGCGATGTTGACGTAGTACGGCTCGCGGATCGCGTAGGGCAGCGCGACCAGCGCGAGGACGGCAAGCGCATGGCCGTATTGCGGACGCTCATCCGACTGTTCACGGGGCTGTTCGCAAGATTTTTCACAAGACGTTTCACAAGACCTGTCCCCCGAACAGACCCTGCGGCCGCAGCACCAGCACCAGCACCATCGGCAGGAACAGCACGAAATAGGCAAGCTCGGGCAACAGCGCCTGGCCGAAATTGTAGATGAAGCCGACGATGATGCTGCCGACAAACGAGCCGAGCAGGCTGCCGGTGCCGCCGAGGATGACGACCACGAGCGCGAGCGGCAGCATGTCCTGGTCGAGGCCCGGATAGATCGAGAGGATCGGGGCGCCGATCATGCCGGCAAAGCCGGCAAGTCCGGCGCCGAGCGCGAACACGATGGTGAACAGCCGCGAGACGCGGATGCCGACGACGCGCGCCATTTGCGGGTCGTCGACGCCGGCGCGGATCATGGCGCCGAGCCGCGTGCGTTCGAGCATGAGCCAGAGCGCGATGGCGAACACCACCGCGATGCCGATGACCGCCATGCGGTAGAGCGGAAATAGCCGCCCCGCCCGCGCGCACGAAGCCGCCGAGGCCCGGCCGGCGTCGCCACCGAGATCGGATCGCCGCCCCAGCCCATCAGGCACAGATCGGCGACCATGAAGGAGACGCCGAGCGTCACCAGCACCTGCGCCAATTGCTGGCCGGCGAGACGGCGCAGCAGCAGCCGCTCCATCAGCGCGCCAAGCACCGCGACTTCGAGCGCGCCGATGACCGCCGCGACCCAGAAATTGAGCGTGAAGCCGAGCGCGCCGGAGAGTAAGCGAGGTGCCCAGATAGGCGCCGACCATGAACATCGAGCCGTGCGTCAGATTGGGAATGCGCATCAGCCCGAAGATCAGCGAAAAGCCCGCCGACAGCAGGAACAAAAGACCGCCAAACGTGACGCTGTTGACGGTCAGCAGCAGCCAGAAACTCATATGCGCCGCCCTTTCATTCCCGGCTGCCGATAACGTCATGCTCCGCCGTTGCGGAGGATCGGTAATCACCACAGTCGCGGCCCCTACCAGCCGCGCGCACACTTAAACTGCTTCGATCGATTACCGCATCATCCGCTCGAGCTTGTCGTCGGGCCGGCCGAAGGCCGGACCCGCCGGCGGAAGATTATACGTGTGCTCAGCATTTGCGTCAGCGGCGGATAGTCGCGCGAATAGACCGGATGGGCGAGGAACTCCTTCTCCGGCCAGGTCCAGAACTGGCTGACGTTCTCGTAGGTGTGGATGGTCTTGTTCCAGAGCTTGAGCCCGTATTTGGCGCCCTCCTTGCCCAAGCGCCGGATGTAGATGGTGCCGATCACGTTGTTGAGGTGATCGAACTTGATCGGCCCGCGCGGCGTGTCGGTGAGACTGACCGACTTGAGCGCCGCCATGAATTTCTCTCGGTCGCTCGCATCGCCGCCGGCCGCCTTCAGGCCGGCGTCCAGCACCTGGCAATTGCCGTAGAGCAGCGCCGCATACTGGCCCGGGATGGCGTCGTAGTTCTTCAGCATGCCGTCGACGAAGCGCTGGTTGGCCTCGCTTTCGAGGTCGAGCGTATAGGGCGCGGCGCTGACCAGGCCGAGCGCTTCATCGCCGAAGCTCCTGAGCAGGAAATCGTCGGCGCCGGCCTCTCCGGCGACGACCTGATATTTGAGCCCGGCGGCGGCGTATTGCTTCATGAAGCGCAGCGGATTCGAGCCGGCGAAGCCCTGACAGACGCCGTCGCAATTGGCGATCTGCGCGATATAAGGCGTATAGTCGGGCGTCACCAAGGGCGGCCACAATTTATTGACGACGCAGCCGCCGTCCTTCGCAAACGACGCCTGAAAGCCGCCCATCTGCTCGTAGCCGAAGGCGAAGTCCTCAGAGATGGTGACGACGCGCTTGAGCTTCAGTTCAGTCGCCGCATAGTGACCCAGCGGCTGGGTCGCCTGCGATGACGTTGCCGACGCGCGCAACAGATAAGGATTCGGCGTCCGCTGCGTGAGATTGTCGGCCGCCGCCAGGCTCAGCGTCGGCATCTTGTGCTCGATGACGTACGCGTTGATGGCATAGAGTTCGAAGGCGGCGAGCGGACCGAGGATGACGTCCACCTGGTCGCGCTCGACCAGTTCCTGCACCTTGGTCTTGGCGCCGGCCGGATTTCCGCCGGTATCGCGGAGATGAAATCGACCTTGCGGCCGGCCAGCGTGTAATTCTTCTCCTTCAGATAGGTGAGCACGCCCTGTTCCATCTGGATGCCGCCGGCGGCAAGCGGTCCGGTCTTCACCGTGAGCAGGCCGAGCTTGAACGGCGCGGCCTGCGCGACGGCGGGCGCCGGGAAACGGGTCAATGCGGCGGCCGCGCCGGCCGCGGTGCCGGCGAGCAGCGTGCGGCGGCTCACTCTGCTAGACATGGCAGTGCGTGACATAGCGTTCTCCTCCCAGCAATTGTCATGCTCCGCGAGCTGCGGAGCATCCATATTCACGGCGGTCGGTCCAGAACTCTTATGCCCGCAAATACTGGATCATCCGCATTCGCGGATGATGGCGAGAACCTCAGCACTTCGTCAGCGGCGGATAGTCGCGCGAATAGACCGGGTGCGCGAGGAACTCCTGCTCCGGCCAGGTCCAGAACTGGCTGACGTTCTCGTAGGTGTGGATCGTCTTGTTCCAGAGCTTGAGCCCGTATTTGGCGCCTTCCGTACCGATGCGGCGGACGTAGAAGTTGCCGATCACGTTGTTGAGGTGATCGAACTTGATCGGCCCGCGCGGCGTGTCGGTCAGGCTGACCGCTTGAGCGCCGCCATGAACTTTGCCTTGTCGCTGGCATCGCCGCCCGCCGCCTTGAGGCCCGCATCAACCACCTGGCAATTGACGTAGAGCAGCGCAGCATATTGGCCGGGAATGATGTTGTAGTTCTTCATCATTCCGCTCGACGAAGCGCTGGTTGCCGTCGACTTTCAAGGTCGAGCGTGTAGGGGCAGCAGCTGACGAGGCCGACCGCCTCGTCGCCGTAGCTCTTGAGCAGGGCGTCGTCGCCGCCGGTCTCGCCGGTGACCACCGGGTATTTCAGACCGGCGCTGGCATATTGCTTCATGAAGCGCAGCGGATTGGAGCCGGCAAAGCCCTGGCACACGCCGTCGCAATCGCTGATCTGGGCGATGTAGGGGGTGTAGTCGGGCGTGACCAGCGGCGGCCACAGTTTCTTGACGACGCAGCCGCCGTCTTTCTGGAACGCGGCCTGGAAGCCGCCCATCTGCTCGTAGCCGAAGGCGAAATCCTCGACGATGCAGACGACGCGCTTGAGCTTCAGCTCGGTCGCCGCATAATGCCCCATCGGCTGCATCGCCTGCGAGGAGGTGGCCGATGCGCGCAGCAGATACGGATTGGGCGTGCGCTGGGTGAGGTTGTCGGCCGCCGCCAGGCTGAGCGTCGGCATCTTTTGCTGCTGGATGTATTCGTTGATGGCATACAGCTCGAAGGCGGCGAGCGGACCGAGGATGACGTCGACCTTGTCGCGCTCGACCAGCTCCTGCGACCTTGGTCTTGGTGCCGGCCGGATTGCCGCCGGTGTCGGCGGAGACGAAGTCGACCTTGCGGCCGCCGATCGTGTAATTGTTCTCCTTCAGATAAGTGAGCACGCCCTGCTCCATCTGGATGCCGCCCTGGGCGAGCGGTCCGGTCTTCACGGTGAGCAGGCCGAGCTTAAACGGCGCGGCTTGCGCGATGGCGGGCGTCGGGAAACGGGCCAGCGCGGCGGCCGCGCCGGCAGCGGTGCCGGCCAAAAGCGTGCGGCGAGTGACTTTGCGAGACATTCGGTTCCTCCCTCTTGCGCCCGGTCTTCGCCGAGGCGCCTCGATTGCTGTTGCCGCCGCGGCCCATGCAACGGGTTTTCACGCCATCATCCAATAAGCCGTTCCGCCCGTAAAGTCCGCTATTGTCGCGGCTTGGCTCATTTTCTCATTTTTATTTTCTATTTGCCGGAATAATGGGCAGCAGCAGATAGGGCCGCGCGGCGCCGCCGAAATGCAGCGCGGTGACGCCGCCGAATATTTCCGGCGGGCGGTCGCGCGGATCGTCGTGCAGGAACGGCCCGCAGCCGGTCAGTTCGTTCTTGAAATTCGACAGCCGGCCGCCGCTGCCGCCCGGATAGACGTAGTCCTTGCCGCGAACGGTAAGCGCGATGCGGTAGCCGGCCGGCACGACGATCGAGGTCGGCCAGATCTCGATATCGAGCGCCACCACCTCGCCCGGCTTGAGCGGCTGCTTCTTGGTGTGGGTGTGATAGGGCCGGTAGGGCTTTGACAGTTTCTTGTCGAGCTGCGCGATGCGAGGCGCGCAGCCAGCCCTGCCCGACCGGCGTATGCGGATCGATGGCGCCCTGGAACACCACCTCCTTGAGGTCGGGCGAGAAGACGCGCAGCACCGCAAAGATGTCGGCGTCGGCGGTCGAGGAGGAGACGTAGAGCTTGAGCGCGCTCGGGCCGGTGATCTCGGTCTCCTGGCGCAAGCGGCGGCGTGACAGGAAGGTGACGCCGTCGCCCATGGCGGCAAAACGGATCGCCGTCTTTGCCTTGGCGCGGCTTGTTCGGCCAGCGCGCCGTCGGCGGGATCGAGATAGAAACGCGTCCATTTGGTGCGCTTTGAGCGGCCATTCTTTCTCGGCGCGCTCGACGAAGCGATCGACGTGGCGCACCTGCAAGAGCACCGGCGGCTGCTTGTCCCAGCCGTTGTTCTTGCCGTGCAGGAAATGATCGAAGAAGCGCAGCTGCAGGTTTCGCCCGTAGTCGGTATAGAAATGCGTCCAGTGCTCGATGCCGTGCGCTTCGAGCCATTTCTTCTTCGACGCCGCGCGGACGAAACCTTCGAAATTGCCGCGCGGATGCAGCGCCTGGCCGCCCCAATTGGCGGCGGACAGAAACGGCACCTTCACCTTCGACCAGAGCGGCGAGCGCGCGCGGTGATAGGCATCGTCGAGCGGATGGGCGAAAATCTCGCTGCCGAAATCGCTGCGGTTCTTGGCGAGCTCGGCCTCGCGACAGAATTTCCGGCCCGCAGACCAGTTCGCCGTGCACGCGGCTTCGTCTTGCCGCGCTCGCCGGCGCCGTACTGCACGGTCTTGACCTGCATGTCGTACCAGTTGTCCCAGAACGTGCAGAGAATGCCGCCGTGGTGCGTCATGTCGCGGTACCAGTCGGCGGCGCCTTCCCAGATGCACATGGCGGCAAGATGCGGCGGCTGCAGCGACGCCACGTGCCATTGATTGATGCCGTAATAGGAAATGCCGTTCAAGCCCGACCTTGCCGTTCGACCAGGGCTGCACGCCGGCCCATTCGATGCAGTCGTAAAAGTCCTTGGTCTCGCGCGGCGAGAAATGATCGATGAAGCCGGGCGAACAGCCGGCGCCGCGCGAATCGACGCGCACGCAGGCGTATTGATGCGGCACCCATTTTTCCGGATCGACCACTTCCCAGCTCTGGTAGAGATTGCTCGATCCCGCGGTCACGTCGGGATGCTTGTTCGGCCATGCGCTGCCCAGGCGCTCGGATAGCCGTCCTGGAAGGCGAGCCCCTTGGCGTAGGGGCCGTAGCTCAAGATCACCGGATAGCGGCCGTCGGCGATCGGGCGAAACACGTCGGCGCGCAGCACGAGGCCGTCGTCCATCGTGATCGGCACGTCCCAGTCGATGCGCATGCCGTCGCGGATCTCGCTGCGCGGCTGATGGGATCTTGCGCCGGCCGCAGCCCGCGCCATGCGGGCTTCGCCTTCGAGCGATGACATGCGTTACCTCCCGGCGTTTTCTGCGATCGTCGAGCTTAACAAGTCGAAAGGGCCGCGCGAAGCGTTCGCCAGTGCCGGGAATACGGCGCCGGCGACGCCGTAAACTCAAGCCCGCAATCCATCGACAAGCGAAGTGTCCGCCGCTATTAATCCCACATAACGATCGAAAATCGGCGGGTTAGGCGAAGGAGATGATACGCCATGAGCGAGCGGCCCAAACTTTCGTTCAGTCACATGGGATTGTTCGTGACCGACCTGCCAAAGATGGTCGATTTCTATACCCGCGTGCTCGGCTTCGTCGTCAGCGATCGCGCGGTGCGGCCGGACGGCAACGAAGTCGCCTTCATCACGCTCGATCCGCACGAGCACCATCAGATCGTTCTCGCCACCGGCCGGCCGGCCGATCTGTCCTACAGCGTGATTCAGCAATTGTCCTTCCGCTTGGAGAACCTGTCGGCGCTGCGCGACATCTATGTGGCGCTCAAGCGCGAGCCGATCGTCGAACTCGGCCCGATCTCGCATGGCAATGCGATCTCGGCCTACTTTCGCGATCCGGAGGGCAATCGCCTCGAAGTCTTCATCGACACAAAGTGGCACGTGCCGCAGCCCTGCGCGGCGCCGGTCGATCTGATGAAGTCCGACGATGAGATCATGGTATTCGTCAAACAGCAGATCGCGGATGCCGGGCGTGCGGGCGCGTGCCGATTGGGAGCGCGAGCGGGCGGCGAGTTTCTAGGACGCACGGCGCTTACGCCCTCTTGCTTTGCCGCGCTTGACGCCCGCCATCTTTTCCAGCACGGCGCAGACGGCGGCGGTGTCTTGCGCGCCGCGGCCGCTTGCGAGCGCCTTGTCGTAGATCGCCTTCGATGCGTCGAACATCGGCGTCGGCACGCGGATCTTGCGCGCATAGCCGCCGATGACGTCCATGTCCTTCTGCCAGACCGAAATCTTCATCGTGGCGTCGTCGTAGCTGTTCTTCACCATCATCGGCGCGCGCAGTTCGAACACGCGCGAATTGGCGGCGCCGGCCTTGACCAGGTCGCAGATGAGCTGCGGCGGCAGCCCGGCCTTCATGCCCAAGCACCATCGCTTCCGCGCTCGCCACGTTGTTGATGGCGACAAGAAGATTGGCGACGTATTTCATCCGGCTGCCGTTGCCGAATTCGCCGAGATCGTACACGCCGCGGCTGAAGGCTGCGAACATCGGCCGCAGCCGCTTGATCTCGGCGGAGCCGCCGGAGGCATAGATCACGATGTCCTTGGTCTTGGCCTGCGCGCCTGTGCCGCTGATCGGGCAATCGAGCATGACATGGCCGGCCTTGCGCAAGGCTGCCGCGGCCTTCGCCTTGTCCTCGATCGTGAAGGTCGACGCTTCGACGACGACGCGGCGCGGCACGTCGGCCTTGACGATGGCGGCGACCGTCGCGGCCAGCGCGCGCGGGACTGGGCAGGCTGGTGATGATGTTGCGCGCCTTGCGCGCAACATCGCCGGCATCGGCGGCGATCTCGACGCCGGCCCGCGCCATCGCCCGCCGGCGCGCTGGCGTCGATGTCGTAACCGACGACGCGCCAGCCGGCGGCGACAAGGTTTTGCGCAAATGCGCCGCCCATGATGCCGAGGCCGATGATGCCGACGACACCTCCTTTTTGTTTCTTTCCGAAGCCATGCGTTCCCCATTCACCTCTCTGTCCCGCTTTGCGCGGGAGGCGACGCTATGGCATCGGCTGGCGGGAGGCGCAAGGCGCTTTCTCGCCGCGTATTGATCGCCTAATGTCGGCGCCGGAATGGAAGCGTCGGGAGAGTGCCGGATGCAAATCGGAGTCGCAGGGCTCGGCGCCATGGGCAGCGCCATTGCGGCCCGTCTCATGGAAGCTCGGGCATCAGGTGACCGTTTGGAATCGCACGGCGGCGAAAACCAAACCGCTCGCCGATGCCGGCGCCAAGGTTGCGGATAGCCCAAGCGCGGTCGCCGCCGCCAGCGAGGCGATCATCACCATCCTGACCGACGGCGCGGCGATCGACGCGGTTTATGACGGACCGTCGGGCCTTCTCTCCGGCGACGTGAAAGGCAAGCTGTTCATCGAGATGAGCACGGTGCCGCCGGGCGTGGAGACTGGCGCTGGCGCCGAAGGTGCGGAGCAAGGGAGCCGTCTTCGTCGAATGCCCGGTCGGCGGCTCCACCGCACCGGCGCGGCAAGGCAAGCTGCTCGGGCTGATGGGCGCCGAGCCCGCCGACGCAGCGCGCGCGCGGCCGATCCTCGAACAGCTTTGCCGCAAGGTCGAGCATTGCGGCGCGGTCGGCGCCGGCTCGTCGATGAAGCTTGCGATCAATCTGCCGCTGATGGTCGGCTGGCAGGCCTATGCCGAAGCCTTCGCCATCGCGCGCGACGTCGGCTGGGAGCCGAAGCGGCTGCTCGATCTGTTCGTCGAGAGCAACGGCGCCAATAACGGGCTGAAGATGCGCGCCGACATGATCGTCGCCATGATGGAAAATCGCGATCCCGGCGCGACCACCTTCAGCATCGCCAATGCGGTCAAAGACCTGCGGACGATGGTCGATACCGGCACGGCGAAAGGCGCCGACATGCCGGCGGCGAAAGCCGCGCTGGCGGCGCTCGAGGAAGCAAACAAAAATGGCCTGGGCGCGTTCGACGCCTCGCGCCAGACGGTTTTTTGGTCGACCAGAAGCAGATGACGGAGGACAAACAGCGGCTCGAACGCAATGTCATCTGTTCATCCGCCGTCTGTCATCCGTCCTTTGATTGGAGCAAACACATATGTCGATCACGCTCGCGCAAGCTTCCACCATCGTCGATGTCGCGCTGAAGAAGGCGCGCGAGGCCAAATTGGCCCCGCTCACCGTCGCCGTGCTCGATGCCGGCGGACACCTCGTCGCGTTCAAGCGCGAGGACAAATCCGGCATCCTGCGCTTCGACATCGCCTTCGGCAAAGCCTGGGGCGCGCTCGGCATGGGCTTCGGCTCGCGCACGCTGGCGAGCCGCGCGGCCAAGACCCCGCAATTCTTCACCATGCTGGCGGCGGCGAGCGGCGGCCGCATCGTCAGCAATCCGGGCGGCGTGCTCATTCGCGACGGTTCCGGCGACGTCGTCGGCGCCTGCGGCATTTCCGGCGACACCTCCGACAAGGACGAAATGTGCGCCATCGCCGGCATCGAGGCGGCGGGCTCAAGGCCGATCCGGGGGCGGATTAGCTGCCGCCAACGCGCGTTCCATGGGAGGCGGAGATTGGAGGAACAAATGAAGCTCTTTTCCTTCTGGCGATCGCTCGCGACCTATCGCGTGCGCATCGCGCTCAATCTCAAGGGCCTGGTGCCCGAAGAGGTCATCCAGGTCAATCTGATGAAAGGCGAGCAGCGCGAGGCGGCCTACCGCGCGGTCAACCCGATGATGGCGATCCCGGCGCTCGTCGACGGCGACGGGCCGGCGCTTGTTCGAATCGCTGGCGATCATCGAATATCTCGACGAGACCCATCCGAACCCGCCGCTGTTGCCGCGCGACCCGCGCGGCCGGGCGCGCGTGCGCGGGCTCGCGCAAATCGTCGCCTGCGATTCGCATCCGCTGATCGTGCCGCGGGTGCGCGAATATCTGCAGCACGAATTCAAGCTCGACGAGGCGACGGTCATGAAATGGTGCCGGCACTGGCACACGGCCGCGCTGACCGCGCTCGAAACGCATCTGCAGGACAAGGCGACCGGCCGCTACGCCCACGGCGATACGGTCACGCTGGCCGACATCTGCCTCGCCAGCCAGGCGGCAGGCGCGAAATTCTTCTCTGTCGACATGGCGCCGTTCCCGACCTTCACCCGCATCGTCAATTCGCTCTCGGCCATCGACGCCTTCGCCCGCGCACATCCGTTGAAACAGCCCGGGCGCGCCGGCCTCGGTGTGATCTGAAATTCCACTCATTCCCGCACAAGCGGGACTGCAGCGGAGGCACTCGGTCCCCGCTTTCACGGGGACGAGCGATACGAGCTCTCACCACCACTTATAAAAATGATGCAGCGGGCCGCGGCCGGAGCCGACGTTGAGCCGGTCGGCGGCGGCGATGGCGCCGCTCACATAGGCCTTGGCTTCGCGCACCGCCTCGTCGAGCGGAAGCCCCTTGGCGAGACCCGCGGCAATGGCCGACGCCAGCGTACAACCGGTGCCATGGGTGTTTTTGGTCGCGATGCGCGGCGCGGCAAGCCGCATCGCAGCCGTCGCCATCGACCAGCATGTCGACGCTCTCAGGCCCGCCGCCGTGGCCGCCCTTGATCAGCACCGCGCCGGCGCCGAGCGCGAGCAGCTTTTGCGCCTGCGCGCGCATCTCACCCTCGTCATGCGCCATCGGCACCTCCAGCAGCGCCGCCGCTTCGAATAGATTGGGCGTGAACACACGCGCCGCGGCCGACCAACAGCCGCAACGTCTCCATGGCGTCCGCGCGCAAAAGTTCCGCGCCGGTGCTCGCCGCCATGATCGGATCGAGCACGACGTTGCGGGCGCGATGGCGATCGAGACCGGCGGCGACCGCCTCGATCGATCGCCGCGTTCGCCAGCATGCCGATCTTCACCGCGCCGACATCAAGATCCGAAAACACCGCGTCCATCTGCGCGGCGACGAAATCCGCCGGCACCTGATGAATGGCAAACACGCCCTTGGTGTTCTGCGCGGTGAGCGCGGTGACGACGCAGGCGCCGTAGACGCCGAGCGCCGAAAATGTTTTCAGATCCGCCTCGATGCCGGCGCCGCCGCTCGAATCCGAGCCGGCGATGCGTGAGCGCGATGGGAGCGCTCATCACGTGCCTCTTTTGGCCAGCATCGCGTCGACGACTTGCCGCAAGCGCGCGCGCCGCCGCGGCCGGATCGGGAGCAAGCGACAGCGCCGAGATGACGGCGACGCCGTCGGCGCCGGCGGCGATCACCGCGCCGGCGTTGCCCGCGTCGATGCCGGCGATGCCGCAGACCGGCAGTTCCTTGTTCTGCTTTTGCGCGCGGCCGCGCAGCACGGCGATGATGCGCGCGAGCCCCTCGGGGCCGATCGGCGGGTTCTTCTGCTGCTTCGAGCAGCGTGACATAGACGCCGCCTGAGCCGACGTAATCGATCAGCTCGATCGGCGCCGCTTCCGCCTCGATCGACGTTCTTCACCGACAGGCCGATGATGGCGCCGGGGCCGAGAAGCCGGCGCGCATCCGCGGCCGCCATGTCGTCCTGGCCGAGATGCACGCCGTCGGCGCCGGCGGCGAGCGCCACGTCGACCCGGTCATTGACGACGAACGGCACGGCGAACGCGGCGCCAGCGCCTTCTTGATCGCGCGCGCCTCCTCGACCATGGCGCGTGTTTCGCTCACCTTGTCGCGCAATTGCACGAGCGTGGCGCCGCCCTCGGCGCACAGCCGCGCCAGCTCGGCGAGATCGCGGCCGCCCGCGCGCTCCGGATCGACGATGGCGTTGAGGCGAAGATCGACCTTCATGGTCACGACACCTTTATCCGCGCGCGCAACGTCGCGCGGTCGAGGCTGTGCAGCGCGTCGATGATGGCGGCGGCGAAACTGCCGGGTCCGCGCGCGGTGGCGCCGGCGACTTCGCCGGCGACGCCGAGCGCCGCAAGCGCCGCGACCGCCGCGAGCCAGGCATCGGTTTCCACCGCAAGCGCCGCGCCAAGGAGCGCCGAGGCGGCGCAACCCATGGCGGTGACGAGGCCCATCAGCGAATGGCCGTTGCGGATGGCAACGCGGCGCGGCCCGTCGGTCACGATGTCGGTGCCGCCGGTGAGCGCCACCACCGTGGCGCAGGCCTCGGCGACGCGCGAGGCCGCTTCCTCGGCGGGATCGCCGCCGAACAGCGGGGCGAACTCCGCAGGGTTAAGCCGCACCGCCGACGGCGCGCGCGCCAGCAGTTCGCGGGCGAACTCCGCGCGGCCCGGCGAGCTGTTCGATGAACACCGGATCGAGCACCCAGGGCATGCGCGCCGTATTGACCGCGCCGAGCGCGACCTCGATGGCGCCGCGCCGTTCCGCATCGAAGGTGCCGAGATTGACCAGAAGCGCGTCGGCGCCGGCGACGAAGCTGACGATCTCCTCGGGCGAAATCGTCATCGAGGGCACCGCGCCGGCCGCCAGCAGCATGTTGGCCGTGTAGTTCTGCGCGACAGTGTTGGTGATGCAATGCACGCGCGGCGAGCGGTCGCGCACGCGCGCGAGAACGTCGGCGGCGATATCGGCAAGCTCGACCGGTGCATGCATTTCTCGGCGTCTCTTCCTGCTACGTCATAATGCATCAGGATACTACGCTCCGGAGGCGCGCATGGTCCCCTTTTTCGTGCAGATCAAATGCCAGCTCGGCAAGTCCTACGAGGTGGCCAACAAGCTCGCCGACGCCGAGATCGCCTCGGAAATCTATTCGACCGCCGGCGATTTCGATCTGCTGGTGAAATTCTACGTCGATCCGTCGACCGATATCGGCCATTTCATCGCCGAGAAGGTGCAGACCATTCCGGGCGTCGCCGACACCCGCACCATCATCACCTTCAAGGCATTCGGGGCGTCGTAGCGGCGCCGGGCGCCGCCGGCAGGACCACGGCGGCGGTGCGGTACTTGAGCGAGAGCTGATGCTCGCGCCAGATCACGAACAGGCCCGCGCCGGCGATGATCGCCGAGCCGAGCACGATCATGAAGGTCGGCGTCTCGCCGAACATCGCGTAGCCGAGAACGAGCGCCCAGATCATCGACGTGTAGTCGAACGGCGCGACCACCGAGGCGGACGCATAGCGATAGCTCTCGGTCAGGAAGATGTGGCCCATGCCGCCGAGAAAGCCGATGGCGACGAGCGCGGCAAATTCGGTCCACGTCGGCGTCACCCACCAGAACGGCAACGTCACCAGGCCGGCGAGCGCACAGATCGCCGAGAAATAGAACACGATCGAGGACGTGCGTCTCGCTCCTGGTCAGGTGGCGGGTCTGGATCATGGTGCCCGCATTGGTGATCGAGCCGGCGATCGCGTAGATGACGCCGGTCGAGGCTCGTCGCGCTCGCCATGACGATGGTCAATTCGTCGCCGGAAAGATGCGGCGACAGCACGACCAGCACGCCGATAAAGCCGACGATGACGGCCGTCCAGCGGTAGATGCGCACGCGCTCCTTGAGCACGAGCGCGGCGAGCGCCACGCCGATCAGCGGCGAAGAAAAGCCGATGGCGTTGGCCTCGATCAGCGGCAGCCGCGCCAGCGCGCCGAAATTGCAGAACATGCCGACGATCGACAGCGCGCCGCGGCTCGCCTGGCCGAGCGGAGATTCGGTGCGCAATGCCGCCATCAGTTCGCCGCGCCAGGCATAGACCAGCATCACCGGCACGATGGCGAAGGCCGAGCGGAAGAACACCACTTCGCCGATCGGATAGCGGGCGCCGAGATAGCGGATCAACGCCGACATCACGGCGAACAGCACCGCCGAAATGAGCTTGAGCACGATGCCTTTGCCGGTGTTCATGGCGTCGTTCCGTCTCCCCGTCCATTGGCGAGCGCACGCGATCGAAGGACGACGGTTGTAGCGTGCCATTGCCGACTATCGAATGACTTGCGAGCGCGGCGCTCAGTCCTTCTTTTTCGGCGGCTGCCGGCCCCTGCCGTGGGCGGCAGCGAGGCGATATAGGCGGCGATCGCGGCGCGGTCGTCCGTGCTGAGCAGCGACGTGTTGCGAATGACCTCGGCCATGCCGCCGCCGGCGAAATCGCCGGCCGGAGTCATGCCGTCGTCGAGGAAGCTCGCAATATCCTTCTCCGACCATGGGTCCTTCGCGTTGTCGCCATGCCGCAGCCCGACCGGCGTGATGTTCGGCACCCAGCCCTTGCCGTCGGGCGTGGGACCGCCGGCGAAACGCTCGCTCTCGATGATGCCGCCGAGAAAATTGCGCGGGCTGTGGCACTCGGCGCAGTGTGCGGGACCGTTGACCAGATAGGCGCCGCGATTCCATTGCGCCGATTGCGACGGATCGGGCACGAACGGGCCGCCGCGCAGAAACAGGAGCTTCCAGATTCCGACCATGCGCCGGATATTGAACGGGAAACGACAGATCGGGCCGGCGCACCTTGCCCGGCACCGGCGGCAAGGTTTTCAGATACGCAAACAGATCGCGCACGTCGTCGAGCTCCATGTGCCGAAAGGACGTGTAGGGAAATGCCGGAAACAGATGACGCCCGCCCGGCGCCGTTCCGTCCCACAGCGCGCTGACGAAATCGGCCTCGCTCCAGCTGCCGATGCCGTCCTTGCGGATCGGGCGATATGTTGGGCACGTAGAAGGTGCCGAACGGGCAAGGCAGCGCCAGCCCGCCGCCAAGCCGCGTGCGGTCGACCTTGTCGGGATCGTCATTGGGAACGGCGTGGCATGACGCGCAGCCGCCGGCATTGAACATCGTCTTGCCGTTCGCGAGATTCGGCGTGTAGGCGCGGCAACGCCGAAGCCGGAACAGTCGCCGGCATCGTCAATATCCAGAAGGCGGCCACGCCGGCGACGATCAGCACGGCCGCGCCGATGCGCCAGCCGCCGCACAAGACGCGTTCTTTGGCCCGCCCCCGGCTCATGTCCCGCCTTCGCCTGCACTTCTGGACTCTATGCGGCAGCCAGCCGCAGAAAGCGGAGCGTCCGGCGAAGGACCGCAATCATAGCAAAACGGGACGCCCCTGCGGACGCCCCGTCGCTTAGAACCCATAAACCGGTTCAGCTCTTCTTCTGGGCGCGATAGATCTGGTGGCAGCCGCCGCAATCGTTCTTGCCGATATTGCCGAAGGCCGCCTTGAAACTGTCGCAGGTCCTTCACCGATGCGTCGGCCGCCTTGGCATCGTCGCCGAACTTGGCGAACCTCGCCTTGAAGTCCGCCATGTTTTCCCAGACCTTGGCAGTAGGGCTGAAGTCGTCCGCCGCCGGCGAACCAGTCTCGGACTTGGAGCTGGCCGGGATACAGGTCCGGCATTTTCGCCGCCGCATCCGCGAAAGTCGCGAAGATCTTGTGCACCGCCGCCATGTCGAACGGCTTGTCGCCCTTTATCATGTCGGCGCCGATTTTGGCCTGGTGCGCCGTTGGCCTTCATCAGGTCCTTGCGCTCCTTGATGACGTCCTGCTGGGCGACAGCCACGCTCACGCCGAACGCAACGGCCGCGACAGAAGCGACGGCGAATACGGTACGGATCATATGATGGTCTCCCCTGCCGGTTGACGAACGTCGCCCATGCGGGCGACGCCGCCGGCGTCCGCGCGAGGCGCGATGCCGGTCTACAGCGAACACCGCAATCGCGGCGTTATTCCAGCCCGTTTATCGGCCATACTCATTATTGCACACGGTCAAATGCAGGCAAGGCTGCGCTGCCGGGACAGGCTTGCCTGCGGCGGACTAACCCAAGTACGCTGCTGCGTCGTGAGCACTGCGAGCAGCATAACTCGTAACGTGCAGGGTGGACGATGCTCAATCGTGTCCGCATCCCGTTCGGCATCGTGGCTGCGATCGGACTGGCACTATTGCCGCGCATTGCTCAGGCCGGCCCGCCGTTCATGACCGACGATCCCGAGCCGGTCGATTATCAGCACTACGAGTTCTACACCTTCACCACGGGCACCGACGTCGCCGGCGGCACATCGGGCGTCGGTCCGGCCTGGGAGTTCAATTACGGTATCATTCCCAACGGGCAGTTCCACATCCAACACAGCGATAAACGCGGCACTGGCCGACAGCCAAATGCAGGCGCGGCTTGCGAATTTGGGCGCGGTGCCGATGCCGATGACATCCGCCGAATTCGGCAAGTTTATCGCGGACGAAGTCGCCAAATGGGCCAAGGTGATCAAGTTCGCGGGCATCAAGGTGGAATGAACGCCGGGTGATTTAGGTGTGCGCGGCGCGATGTTTAACTTCGCGCCGTTCCGGCAACGTCCGCGGCCTCGAACTTCGACTTCGCGCTCCATCGTGCAGACCTGAATGTGGTACTCGGAGTAAAATTTCTGCCGCCCCAGGTTTTGCGCGGCGATGTGATCGGGAATTGTCCGCCAGGCGCGCAAGCCTTCTTCGTGTTCGAACTCGACGATTGTGACCCGCTCGCCGTCTTCGGCAGTGAAGTCCTTCTCCGAAACGTAGCCCGGCATCGTTCGCGCGAGCTCGCTCATGCGCGCGGCCAAGGCGGCGTATTCGTCTTCGATTCCGGGCCGCAAGCGGGAACGAAAAACAGTGACAATCATGGCAATGCTCTTTCGTGTCACTGGGCGCTTTGCGCGATAGCGCTCTTATAGCACAGGGGATCTGCCAACCGTCTCAGGCCGGCGCTTGTTTCTCGTTCTTTGGAACGGCGGCGAGCTCTGTGACCCAAGAGCGCGCCGAGCGGAACCAGTTCTGCCGCCGCGGAATCAATTGGTCGCGCTGGCGCAGAATTCCGACCCGCACCGTGTAGGACGGCTGCACGCCTTCGCCCGAGGTCGTCGAATAAATCGGCGAGCCGCATTTCGGGCAGAACGCCTGTACGCGCGGCCTGCCGCTGTCGGCGGTGGTCTTCAGATAGAGCGCGGGCTGTCCGGTCATTTTGAACGCGGCGCCCGGCACCGGGATGGAGACGCGGAATGCCGAGCCGGTGCCGGTCTGGCAATCGGTGCAGTGGCAGATCTGCGTTTTCTCCGGATCGGCTTCGCCCTCGATTGTGATGAAGCCGCAATGGCAGGCGCCGTCGATTTTCATGGCCTCGTTCCTTTACTTCAGTTTGCCGCGCGCTCTATCGCGTGCATGTCGGCATCCGTGAATCCGAAATGATGCCCGATCTCGTGCACCAGCACGTGTTGAACGATAGCGCCGAGGGTTTCGTCACGTTCGGCCCAATAGGCAAGGATCGGGCGGCGATAGAGCCAGATCATATTGGGCATTTGCAGCGGGGCGCTTTCCGAGCGGAACGGCAGACCGACACCTCGAAACAGGCCGAGGAGACCGAATTTGCTGCCAATATGCAGCGCGTGCAAAACCTCCGCGGTTGGAAAATCGTCCACCTGAATAACAAGATCAGCGCACAAGTCGCGAAACTGCTTCGGCAGGCGCCGAAATACTTCAAGGGCGTACATTTCGATCTCGGCCAATGACGGCGGTTGCGACGGCTGCCAGGCGAGCGGATCGAATGCAGAAGCGGCCATATTTCGTATCTAAGCGCGTTCGGCATTGCGGCCAAGCGCGCGGCGGCCCGCAAGCTTGACCGCCGCGCCGCGATGGGGGAGCCTCGGGACCCAATGACCCAAGGACCCAGGGACGCGGGGAGCAACTGCGCGAGGTGTGAATGCTGCGAAGGAAGGTCGTTCTGATCGCCGGTGTCGCGGCCCTCGTTGCAGCGGCGTCCTGCGCGCCATCGTGGGCGCAGACCGCACAGGGCGGCCCCTATGCGCCGCGTTCCCGCCATGCGCATCCGCGTATCGAGATCACCCCGCGCCCATTGCTTTACCGGCGCTGCCGCGATTGGCTTGAGCTGCAATACCGGCCGAGCGGCACGGTGCTCTATCCGCGATATCGCTGCTGGTGGGTGCGGGGATAATCCGCAGCGTTGCCGCGAGCGAAGCGAGGCAATCCAGTGCTGCGGCGCGGTCCTGGATGGCTTCGTCGCTACGTTCCTCGCAATGACCGGAATTGCGGATGTGTTCGGCCTACTGCCACTCCCGCACGTCGACGAAATGCCCGGCGATTGCCGCGGCGGCGGCCATGGCGGGCGAGACCAAGTGCGTGCGGCCCTTGTAGCCCTGGCGGCCCTCGAAATTGCGGTTCGAGGTCGAGGCGCAGCGCTCGCCGGGATTGAGCTTGTCGGGATTCATGGCAAGGCACATCGAGCAGCCCGGCTCGCGCCATTCGAAGCCGGCCTTGACGAAAGATCTTGTCGAGCCCCTCGGCTTCGGCCTGCTCTTTCACCAGGCCCGAGCCGGGCACGATCATGGCCTTGACGTTGGCGTTGACCGTCTTGCCGTCGACCAGCTTTGGCGGCGGCGCGCAAATCCTCGATGCGCGCGTTGGTGCAGGAGCCGATGAAGACGCGGTCGAGCGCGATGTCGGAAATCTTCTCGCCGCCCTTGAGCCCCATATAGTCGAGCGAACGCTCGGCGGCCTGGCGCTTGTTGTCGTCGGCGATGTCTTCGAGCCGCGGCACGCGGCCGGCGACGGAGACGACCTGCTCGGGATTGGTGCCCCAGGTCACCAGCGGCGGCAGCTTGGCCGCGTCGAGCCTGATCTCGCGATCGAAATGGGCGCCGTCGTCGGAACGCAGCGTCTCCCAGTAGCGCACCGCCTCGTCCCAGGCCTTGCCCTTCGGCGACTTGGGGCGGTCTTTCAGATAGGCGTAGGCCTTCTCGTCGGGCGCGATGAAGCCGGCCTTGGCGCCGGCCTCGACCGACATGTTGCACACCGTCATGCGGCCTTCCATCGACAGCGAGCGGATCGCTTCGCCGGCATATTCGAGCGCGTAGCCGGTGCCGCCGGCAGTGCCGATCTCGCCGATGATGGCGAGGATGATGTCCTTGGCGGTGACGCCGTCCGGCAGCTTGCCGTCGACCACCGCGCGCATGTTCTTCGATTTCGTCTGGATCAGCGTCTGCGTCGCCAGCACGTGCTCGACTTCCGAGGTGCCGATGCCGTAGGCGAGCGCGCCGAACGCGCCGTGGGTGGCGGTGTGGCTGTCGCCGCAGACGAGCGTCACGCCCGGCAGCGTGAATCCCTGCTCCGGGCCGATGATGTGGACGATGCCCTGGCGCTTGTCGAACTCGTCGTAATATTCGAGGCCGAAGAATTTCACGTTCTCGGCGAGGTAGGCGATCTGCGCCTCGCTCTCGGGGTCGGGATTCTTCAGCCGCCGGTCGGTGGTCGGCACGTTGTGGTCGACGACGCAGCAGCGTCTTCTCCGGCGCGCGCACCTTGCGGCCGGCGAGCCGCAAGCCTTCGAACGCCTGCGGGCTCGTCACCTCATGGACGAGATGCCGGTCGATATAGATCAGGCAGGTGCCGTCCGGCTGCTCGTCGACCAGATGGTCTTGCCAGATCTTGTCGTAGAAGGTGCGGGGCTTGGCCATTGCCGAAATGCTCCTCGGCGTGCCGTTTGATATCGTGGTTGGGCCGTCCTTTAGCGCCTTCAGGCGCGCGAGGAAAAGGGCGGGCATTCTGTCGCAGCTGCCGGCTATGCGATAGGCTGCACGCCAGACGCCAGGGACGGAAACGCCATGCAACGCAGCGAAGGCGCGATCAGAACGACCCATGCCGGCCGGTTGCCGCCAGTGGCGCCGGCCGGAGATGCCGACGTCACCCGGCAAGTCGCCGAGGTGATCAGCAAGCAGGTCCAGCTCGGGATCAACTGCGTCGGCGACGGCGAATTCTGGAACGGGCGGAATTTCTCATACTACGCGCAGCAATTCGGGGGCGTCACCGACGCGCCCGCTGCAAGCCGGGCGAGCGCGGATCGGGCGCGGGAAGCGACCCGCGAACGCGACGTGTTTCCGAAGCTCTACGCCGACATGGATCGCGTCGGCACCATGTTCTGCGTGCCCGGCGAGGAGCCGCGGTTTTCGCCGCCGACCAAGGCGGTCGTCGACCGGTCCGATCAAGGGCCGCGCCACCGAGGCGATCCGCCGCGAGATCAGGGTCTTCAAGGAGGCGCTTGAGGCCGCCGGCGGCGCCGAGGAGGCTTTCATCTGCGTGTTCGCGCCGGGCTGGCTCGATCATCACATCTTCAACGAGTACTACGCGACGCGACGAGGAGTTCGTCTTCGCGCTCGCCGACGCCATGCGCGAGGAATATCGCGCGGTGGTCGATGCCGGGTTCATCCTGCAGATCGACGATCCCGGCGTCATGACCTCATGGGACATGATCAAGCCGGAGCCGACCGTCGCCGAATATCGCCGCTATCTGAAAGCTCCGCATCGATGCGCTCAATCATGCGCTCGTCGGCATCCCGGAGGATCGCGTGCGCCATCATTTCTGCTGGGGCTCCTGGCACGGCGCGCACACGCACGACCTGCCGCTGCAGGACGTTCATCGATCTCGCGCTCGAAGTGCAACGCGCAGGCTTACAGCTTCGAGGCCGGCAATGTGCGCCACCAGCACGAATGGACGATCTGGAAAGACGTCAAGCTGCCGGACGGCAAAGTTCATCGTGCCGGGCGTGGTCAGCCACGCCACCAACCTCGTCGAGCATCCCGAGCTGATCGCGCAGCGGATCAAAAATTTCGCCGACGCGGTCGGGCGGGAGAACGTGGTCGCCGGCACCGATTGCGGGCTCGGCTCGCGCCTGCACGAGGATCTGGTCTGGGCGAAGCTCGCGGCGCTGGCGGAAGGCGCGCGGCTGGCGTCGAAGGCGCTGTGGGGGCGTAGCAGCTGATTACTCTCGCCGGCCTTCGTCCCGCGGCGCCGGCCGCTCTCCGCGCCTGCGCACGTGCGCGTGTGATCCTGCCGCTCGAGAATGCGCGCGGACTTTCCGCGCCGGCCGCGCAGGTAATAGAGCTTGGCGCGGCGCACCTTGCCGCGGCGCACGACCTTGATCGAGTCGATCATCGGCGAATAGAGCGGAAACACGCGCTCGACGCCTTCGCCGTAGGAAATTTTCCGCACGGTGAAATTCTCGTTGAGGCCCGAGCCGGCGCGGCCGATGCAGACGCCCTCATAGGCCTGCACGCGGCTGCGCTCGCCTTCGACGATCTTCACGTTGACCATGCACCGTGTCGCCCGGCTGGAAGTCGGGAATTTCCTTGCCGGCGGTAAGTTTCGCCACTTGTTCGTTTTCGATTTGCTTGAGCAGGTTCATGGCGAATTCTCCATCGGCTGCGCTTTCGTCGCGCCGTTCCGGTCTGGGTTTCGGGCGGGTTGGGCGAGCTTCTACGCTACCGCGCGGGTTTTGTCACCTTCCCGTCACCGGTCGCTGCCGATTCCGGGGTACGCCTGGCCCAAAGGTCCGGCCGCCGCTCCCGGGTCAGCCGCTCGGCCTCGGCCCGCCGCCAGGCGGCGATCTTGCCGTGGTCGCCGGACAGCGAGCACTTCCGGGATCGGCCGGCCCTCGAACACCTGCGGCCGGGTATATTGCGGGTATTCCAACAGGCCGTCGGCGAAGCTCTCCTCGGCGCCGGAGGCGGCCGCGCCCATGACGCCGGGCAGGAGCCGCACGCAGGCGTCGAGCAGCGCCATGGCGGCGATTTCGCCGCCGGAGAGCACATAATCGCCGACCGACACCTCTTCGAGGCCGCGCGCCGCGATCGACGCGCTCGTCGACCCCCTCGAAGCGGCCGCAGACGAGGACGACGCCCGGCCCGGCCGCCAGCGCTTCCACCCGCGCTTGCGTCAGCGGCGCGCCGCGCGGCGACATCAGCAGCCGCGGGCGTGCGTCGGTGCCGCGGCGTCGATGGCGCGGGCGAGCACGTCGGCCTTCATCACCATGCCGGGGCCGCCGCCGGCCGGCGTGTCGTCGACGGTGCGGTGCTTGTCGGTGGCGAAGTCGCGGATGTCGACCACATCGAGCGACCACGTCTCCGGCGGCGAGCGCCTTGCCGGCGAGGCTTAAGCCCAACGGACCCGGAAACATGTCGGGAAAAATGGTGAGCACGCCGGCGCGCCACATGGTCAGCGTACCGCCGCGCGACCGGCAGCGTCTGTGAACAATTGGCTGCGGCGGATCGACCGACGATCCTGCCCGGCCGGCGATGTCGATTCCGCCGGGCACGGTCGCACTCGTCGAACGGCATGCAATGTCGGTATCGCGCCGCCTTCCGTCGCCGCGCGCACCTCGATCAGATCGCCGGCGCCGAAATTATGGATCGCCACGACGGTGCCGAGCTTTCGGCCGGCGCGGTCGACGACGGCGAGCCCGATCAGGTCGGCGTGATAGAACTCGTCGGCCTCTTCAAGCTGCGGGCAGCCGCTCGCGCGGCACATAGAGCTTGACGTTCGTCAGCCGCTCGGCGGCATCGCGATCGCGAATGCCGGAAAACGTCGCCACGAAATGATCCTTGGCCGGCCGCAGCGACTCGATTTGCAAGACGCGGCCGTCCTCGGTTTCCAGCGGCCCGTATCCGGCGATCGCTTCCGGCTCGGCGGTGAACGAGCGCAGCCGCACCTCGCCGCGCACGCCGTGCGGCGCGCCGATTTGCCCGAGACAGATGCGCAGCGCCGCCGCCGCCATCGCGCGTCCCTATCAGGAAGCCGGCGGCGCCGCGCCCGCGGCCGGAGCCGCGGCGCCGCGAGCCGCCGCCGCCTTGGCGGCTTCTTCCTTCGCCTTGCGCTCCTTGCGCGGAACCGCCTTCTCAGGATTGTTGCGCTTCGGGCGCTTCATCACGCCGGCGGCGTCGAGGAAGCGCATGACGCGATCCGACGGCTGCGCGCCCTTGGTCATCCAGGCCTTCGCCTTTTCCAGATCGAACTTGAGCCGCTCGGTCTTTTCCTTCGGCAACAGCGGATTGAAATAGCCGAGACGCTCGATGAAGCGGCCGTCGCGCGGCGAACGGCTGTCGGCGACGACGATGTGATAGAACGGCCGCTTCTTGGTGCCGGCGCGCGCCATGCGGATTACCAGAGACATTTGCTTCCTTTCGTTGTTCTAAAAGTCATTCACTTCTTCTTCCCCGCTCCGGGAAGACCCGGGCAGTCCGCCGGGAAACTTCGGACCAAGCCCCGGTAGTCCGCCCGGCAGTCCGGGAAAATTCGGCGGCAGGCCGGGCATGTTCGGCGGCAGGCCGGCAGCGCCGGGCATTCCCGCCGGCAGACCGCCCGGCATCTTTTTGGCAAGCTCCGCCATCTGCTCCGGGCTCGGCATGCCGCCGCCGCCACCGAAGCCCAGCATGTTGGCGAGCCCGGCCATCGGCCCGCGCTTGGCGCCGCCCATCGCCTTCATCACGTCGGCCATGGTGCGATGCATTTTCAGAAGCCGATTGATGTCTTCGGGCTTGGTGCCGGAGCCGGCGGCGATGCGGCGCTTGCGGCTGGCCTTGAGGATGTCGGGATTGCGCCGCTCCTTCGGCGTCATCGAGTCGATGATCGCCATCTGCCGCTTCAGCACTTTTTCGTCGAGATTGCGCTCGGCGAGCTGGTTCTTGATCTTGGCGATGCCGGGCAGCATCGCCATCAGTCCGCTCATGCCGCCCATGTTCTGCATCTGCGCAAGCTGCTCGCGCAGATCGGCGAGATCGAACGCGCCGCGGCGCATTTTCTCGGCGGCGCGCGCCGCCTTCTCGGCGTCGATGGTCGCCGCGGCCTTTTCGACGAGCGAAATGATGTCGCCCATGCCGAGGATGCGGTCGGCGATGCGCTGCGGATAGAAATCCTCGATGGCGTCGAGCTTTTCGCCGGTGCCGATGAGCTTGATCGGCTTGCCGGTGACCGCGCGCATCGACAGCGCGGCGCCGCCGCGGCCGTCGCCGTCGATGCGGGTGAGCACGATGCCGGTGAGGTCGAGCCGCTCGTTGAAGGCGCGGGCGAGATTGACGGCGTCCTGGCCGGTGAGCGCGTCGGCGACGAGCAGAACTTCGTGCGGATTGGCGGCGCGGCGCACCTCCGCGGCCTCGTTCATCAGCGCCTCGTCGAGCGTGATGCGGCCGGCGGTGTCGAGCAGCACCACGTCGTAGCCGCCGAGCCGCCCCGCCTGCTGGGCGCGGCCCGGCGATCTGCACCGGCGTCTGTCCGGCGACGACGGGCAAGCGTGTCGACGCTCGACCTGCTTGCCCGAGCACGGCGAGCTGCTCCATGGCGGCCGGCCGGCGGGTGTCGAGCGAGGCCATCAGCACTTTGCGCTTGGCGACATCGGTCAGGCGTTTGGCGATTTTCGCCGTGGTCGTGGTTTTGCCCGAGCCCTGCAGGCCCACCATCATGATCATGACCGGCGGCGGCGCGTTGAGGTCGATCGGCTGCGCGCTCGAGCCCAGCGTCTCGATCAGCTGGTCGTGCACGATCTTCACGACCATCTGGCCGGGCGTGACCGACTTGATCACCTCGACGCCGACCGCGCGCTTCTTCACCTCGTCGGTGAAGGCGCGCGCCACGTCGAGCGCCACGTCGGCTTCGATCAGCGCGCGCCGCACCTCGCGCAGCGCCGCCTCGACGTCCGCCTCCGACAGCGCGCCGCGCCGGGTCAGGCGGTCGAGGATGCCGTTCAGGCGTTCGGAAAGGCTGTCGAACATCTTGCGAAAACACCTTTACGCCCGAGGGCGCATCGCGCTGTCGGGCGGTTGCCTCCGGCCTCTCGGGCCGGTCGGCGGTCAATAAACTCGGTCTCTTGCGAGAGCGGGCGGAAAATAGGTGCGGACGCCGCCGCCGTCAACCGCCGCGTGATCGTCGAGCGTGGGTGCGGCCAAACTGTATAGTGCGGCTGCAATGTCGCGCTATTACCACGGCCCGGTTTCCGACCATTTCGACGGCGAGCGGTTCTTTCAACCCTTTCGGCGCGCCGCCGCGGAGCCGGCGCGACCTGCTGCGCTGGTTTATCGACCGGCAGCTGGCGCGGCACCAGAGCGAAGTGGCCGGCCTGGGCGCCGTCGCCTTATGCCGACCGTCCGCCGGCGCGGGTCGAAGGCGCGAGGCTTGCGCATTTCCTATGTGGGCCACGCGAGCTTTCTCGTGCAGACCGCCGGCCTCAACATCCTGCTCGACCCGGTCTGGTCGCAGCGCGCGTCGCCGTTTCGCTCGCATCGGACCGAAGCGGGTGAACGATCCCGGCATTGCCTTTGCCGATCTGCCGCCGATCGACGTCGTGCTGGTGTCGCACGGCCACTACGATCATCTCGATGTCGCCACGCTGTCGCGGCTCGCCGCCGCGCATCGCCCGCGCATCATCACCCCGCTCGGCAATGACGCCGATCATGCGCAATCGCGATTCCGCCATCGCGGCCGAAGCCCACGATTGGGACGATCGGATCGAGATCGGCGCCGGAGTTCAGGTGACGCTCGTCCCCACGCAGCATTGGTCGGCGCGCAACCTGTCCGACCGCAACATGTCGCTGTGGGCATCGTTCGTGATCGAGGCGCCCGGCGGGCGCATCTATTTTGTCGCCGATTCCGGCTACGGCGACGGGCGGCATTTCCGCGCCGCGCGCGAGCGCCATGGCCCGTTGCGGCTCGCCATCCTGCCGATCGGCGCCTACGAGCCGCGCTGGTTCATGCGCGGCCAGCACATGAATCCCGGCCGAGTCGGTGCAGGCGTTCATCGATTGCGGCGCCGAGCTGGCGCTCGCGTCACCATTACGGCACGTTCCAGCTCACCGATGAAGCAATCGATGCGCCGCTCGCCGCCCTTGCCGAGGCGTTGCAGGTTGCCGGAATTCCGGCCGAACGCTTCCGTACGCTGCGGCCCGGGCAAGTCTGGGAACTGTGATCGGTGCTTATTTGATCAATACGAAAACGTTGACCACGAGATTCTTCTCGTCGGCGGTCGCCGGATCGGTCACATATTGCTCGATCAAGACGTTCTTCGACTCGAGCCGCTTCTCGTCCAGATAATTCGTGATCGCCTCGTAGGTATCGTCCAACGCCTCATAGGAGCCGCGATGGACGAATTCGAGCGCATGGCCATCCGGCGATTGACCGGCCGCGATCTCGCCATGCGGCGGGTTCTTCGGCGGCGCTGCCAACGGCACCGCCGCCTCGTAATCGAAGCCGCGATCATCGGTGGCGAGAAAGATCGTCATCGGCAGGCCGTCGGTCTTGAGCCCCTCCTTGCCGACGTAGGCTTCGACCTTTTTCAGCGAACCGCTGATCGTCGCAAACGCTTTGTCCCATGTGCCGCTGCCCTTAAAGTAAACGATCGGCTTTGCGGCGAGCGTCACGTCCACGCCGAACGGATCGCCCGGCTTTGTGGTGATGCCTTCGGGAGCGACCGGCGTCGGCTGCGGCGACGTGCTTTCGGGCTTGGCGGCGGCAGGCGACGGGTTTTGCGCGGCTGGCGGTGCGGTTTGCGCGCAAGAGGGCTGTGGCAGCGCCAGCACGGCCGAAGCGGCGACGATTGCGGCCGCGATAGCAGTGCAGCGCGCAAAGCGCAGGACCATCAGTGTCTCCTTGCCTGACGGTATGGCGCTCCCGACCGCCGCCGCGAGATTATTCCGCCGCCCCACAACCCGCCACACCCAAGCGGCCTTCAGGCTACTGGCGGACACAACCGAACTTCTCATATAAGTCCCTGACATTCGGGCTTTATCGTGAGCGCACTGGCCAATCGCAGACTTCGTCAAGATGAACGGTCTCGGCAACGAGATCGTCATCGTCGACCTGCGCGGCGCGCCCAGCCCGATCGGTGCGGCCGAAGCGCGCGCCGCCGCGCACCAGGAGCCCTACGATCAGCTGATGGCGCTTTATCCGGCGCGGGGCCGGGCCGATGCATCGGTCCGCATCTATAACAACGACGGCTCGGAGGCGGGCGCCTGCGGCAACGGCATGCGCTGCGTCGCCGCCCTGATCGCCGCCGAGACCGGCAAGGCCAAGCTCGCCTTCGAAACTGCGGCGGGGACGATTCCCTGCTGGCGGACGGACGAGGGGTTGTTCACGGTCGATATGGGCCCGCCGCATTTTCGCTGGGATGAGATTCCGCTGGCGCAGGAATTCGCCGACACGCGGCGGATCGAGCTTGAAATCGGGCCGCGCGGCGCGCCGATCCTGCATTCCCCCTCCGTCGTCAGCATGGGCAATCCGCACGCGATTTTCTGGGTCGACGATCCGAGCGCCTACGATCTGCAAAAGATCGGGCCGTTGCTCGAGCACCATCCGATGTTCCCCGAGCGCGCCAACATCACGCTTGCCGCTACGCCCACGCGCGAGCATCTGGTGATCCGCACCTGGGAGCGCGGCGCCGGCCTCACCAAGGCCTGCGGCTCGGCCGCCTGCGCCGCCGCGGTCGCCGCGGCGCGCCTGCGGCGTACCGGCCGCAAGGTGACGGTGACGTTGCCGGGCGGCGATCTCGCTATCGAATGGCGCGCGGACGACGACCACGTGCTGATGACCGGACCGGTAGAATATGAGCACGAAGGCCGTTTCGACGCGGCGTTGCTTGCCGGCGCCGGAGCGGCGTCATGAGCGTCGAAATCGTCACCTTCGGCTGCCGGCTGAATGCGGCCGAATCGGAAGTGATCCGCCGTCAGGCGGAGGCCGCCGGGCTCGACGAAACGGTGGTGTTCAATACCTGCGCGGTGACCGCGGAGGCGGTGCGTCAGGCGCGGCAATCGATCCGCGCGCTGCGCCGCGAGCGTCCGCAGGCAAAAATCGTCGTCACCGGCTGCGCGGCGCAGACCGAGCCGCAAACGTTTGCCGCCATGCGCGAGACCGATCGGGTTCTCGGCAATGAGGAAAAGCTGAAGCCCGCTTCGTGGGCGGATGCGCGCGCCGCTCTCGATCAAACAAATAGCCCAAAGGCGTTCGTCGGCGATATTATGAGGGTGAGGGAAACGGCCGCGCATCTGATCGACGCCTTCGCCGGCCGCACGCGGGCTTTCGTGCAGGTGCAGAACGGCTGCGATCATCGCTGTACGTTCTGCATCATCCCGTTCGGCCGCGGCAATTCGCGTTCGGTGCCGATGGAGGCGGTGGTCGAGGATGTGCGCCGGCTCGTCGCCAACGATTATCGCGAAGTCGTGCTCACCGGCGTCGACATCACCAGCTATGGCGCCGATCTGCCTGGTGCGCCCAAGCTTGGCGCGCTGGTGAAGGCGATCCTCAAGCGGGTGCCGGAGCTGCAGCGGCTGCGGCTTTCGTCGATCGATTCGGTCGAGGCCGACCGCGATCTGCTTGATGCATTCGCCGCCGACGAACGGCTGATGCCGCATCTGCATCTGTCGCTGCAGTCGGGCGACGATCTCATTCTCAAGCGCATGAAGCGGCGGCATTTGCGCAAAGATGCCATCGCGTTTTGCGATGATGTGCGCCGCTTGCGGCCGGACGTGGTATTCGGCGCCGATATGATTGCCGGCTTTCCAACCGAGACCGAAGCGATGCTGCAAAACTCGCTCGATCTCGTCGATGCGTGCGGCTTGACGCATCTGCATGTTTTTCCCTTTTCGCCGCGGCCGGGAACGCCGGCCGCACGCATGCCGCAGGTCGCCCGCGACATCGTCAAGGAGCGCGCCCGGCGGCTGCGCGAGCGCGGCGCGGCGGCGCTGATCCGCCATCTCGACGGCGAAGTCGGCGCCACGCGGCGGGTGCTCACTGAAAGCCACGACACCGGCCGCACCGAGCAGTTCACCAAGGTCAAACTCGCCCTGCCGGCCGAGCCCGGCCAAATCCTCCACCTGAAAATGGCGGCGCACGACGGCAGACAATTGCTGGCGGCATGAGGTAAACTCGCGCCGGATCGGAGATCGCCGATGGACGAGAACGGGCAAGACTACACGATAGCGACGACCGCCGAGCTTGAGCAGCTCTATCGTGACGCGCCTTACGGTCCCGCGGTCTTTAAGGAGACCGACCGCATCACCCCGCAATACCGCAAGCTGATCGAAGCCGCGCCATTCTGCGTGGTGGCGACTTGCGGCACCGAAGGCCTCGATTGCTCGCCGCGCGGCGACCCGCCCGGCTTCGTGCGTGTCGTCGACGAGCGTACGCTCATCATCCCCGACCGCCGCGGCAACAACCGCATCGACTCCTTGCGCAATCTCGTGCGCGACCCGCGTATCTCGCTGTTGTTCCTCATCCCCGGCGTCGGCGAGACCATGCGCGTCAACGGCCGCGCCAGAATTTCGACCGATCCGAAGCTGACCGAAAGTTTCGTGATCAACGGCAAGGCGCCGAAATGCGTGCTCCTCGTCACCGTCGAGCGCGCCTACTTCCAGTGCACAAAGGCGATCATCCGCTCGAAGCTGTGGGACGAGGCGAGCAAAGTCGATCGCAAGACCTTGCCCACGCCCGGCGCGATTCTCGCCGAATTGACCGACGGCAAGATGGGCGGGGCCGAAGCACGATCGCCTGGCGCCCGAGCGCATCAAACAGACGATTTATTGATTGGTTTCCCGGGCGCGGCGCGGCACCGCCGCGCACTGCACCGCATCCGGGGAACGGTCCTCTCGGTACCCACACTGCGTAAGCCGTTCGCGCATAGGCTCCGGCACCGGCGCGGTCGACGCGAATCGGTGCGCGATTTTTGTAGAGCGGCACCACGACTTCGCGGGCGTGCAGGTGCATGCCGGGCCCGCCGGAACGCGGGGCGTTGCCGTAGATCGCATCGCCGACGATCGGCCAGCCCATTTCCGCGCAATGCACCCGCAGCTGATGCGTGCGCCCGGTCAACGGTTCGAGCGCGAGCCAGGCGCAATTCTTGCCGCGCCCCATCAGCTTCCACTTCGTCACCGCCGGCTGGCCGTTGGGATCGTGCTTCATCCACCAGCCGCGCGTCACGTCGAGGCGGCCGAGCGGCAACGTCGATCGTGCCCTCCTCGGCGTCCGGGGAGCCTTCGACCGCCGCCCAATAGGTCTTCTCGACCGCGCCGTTCTTGAACAGGCGGCCGAGCTGGGCCAGCGCCTTGCGATGCCGTCCCAGCACCAGGCACCCGGATGTGTCGCGGTCGAGCCGGTGCGCGAGCGCCGGTGGCCGCGGCAGCCCGAAGCGCAGCGCATCGAAATGATCTTCGAGGCTTTCCGCCGCCTTTGGGGCCGCGGTGGACGGCGAAACCGGCCGGCTTGTCGATCACCAGCATCAGCCCGTCGCGGTAGAGCAGCCGCGACACCATCTCTTCGGGGATCATGGGTTGCGTCGCATGGTTTGCGTCCGTTGGCGAAACCGCTATCACGGGCCCCGCTAAAGCGACAGCGTTGCTGCGGTCAGTGAGAGCGTTACCGGAATGAACGACAGCGCGACCGAAACACAGAACAAAAGCTGGTGGCAGCGGCTGACCGGCGGGCTCAAACGCAGCTCCTCGGCGCTGGGCGGCGCCATTACCGATCTCGTTTCCAAGCGCAGGCTCGACGCGGAGACGATCGCGGAGATCGAGGACGTGCTGATCCGCGCCGATCTCGGCCTGCAAACCGCGGATCGGATCGCGGTCGTGCTCTCCGAGGGACGCCACGATGCGGCGATCTCGGCGGAGGAGATCAAGGCTGTGGTGGCGGCCGAGATCGAAAAGGTGCTGACGCCGGTGGCGCAGCCGCTTGTCATCGCGGCGGCAAAAAAACCGTTCGTCATCCTGGTCGTCGGCGTCAACGGTTCCGGCAAGACGACGACCATCGGCAAGCTTTCGGCAAAGTTGCACGCCGAAGGCCAACAGGTGATGTTGGCGGCCGGCGACACCTTCCGAGCCGCCGCCATCGATCAGCTCAAGATCTGGGCGGCGCGCACCGGTTCGGGCTTTTTCGCGCGCGAGCCGGGGGCGGATGCCGCCGCGCTCATATTCGACGCCGTGACCGCGGCGAAAGCGCGCGGCGCCGATGTGCTGCTCGTCGATACCGCCGGCCGCCTGCAGAACCGCACCGAACTCATGGGCGAACTGGAGAAGGTGCTGCGCGTCGTCAAGAAGGTCGACGCCTCGGCGCCGCATGCCGTGCTATTGGTCCTTGACGCCACCGTGGGGCAGAACGCGCTCTCGCAGGTCGAGATTTTTCAGAAAGTCGCAGGCGTCACCGGGCTGGTCATGACCAAGCTCGACGGCACCGCTCGCGGCGGCATCCTGGTCGCTCTCGCGGCGCAATTTAAGCTCCCGGTGCACTTCATCGGTGTCGGCGAGAACGTCGAAGATTTGGCGGCCTTTTCGGCGCGCGATTTTGCCCGCGCGATCGCGGGGCTTGACGATTAAACCATCGCCCCTTGCGCGAACGTGCGCAGGCGCATTACCTCTCGCCCAGCAATCCCGATGTGCGCGCTATAGACCGGCCACATGGAAACGACGAAAAAGCCGCAACTCAATCCGCTCTTGAAGCTGGCGCTCGATCTCGGGCCGCTTGTGCTGTTCTTCTTCGCCAATTCCCGCTACGGCATCTTTGCCGCCACCGCGACCTTCATGGTGGCGGTGGTCGCCGCGCTCGCCGTGTCCTACGTCATGACGCGGCATCTGCCGATCATGCCGGTGGTTACGGCTATCATTGTCGTGATATTCGGCGGACTCACGCTCATCCTGCACGACGCCACGTTCATCAAAGTCAAGCCGACCATAATCTATGCGCTGTTCGGCGCCGTGCTGCTCGGCGGACTCTATTTCAACAAGCCGCTTCTCGGCGTGGTATTCGAACTCGCTGTTTCAGTTGACCGACGAAGGCTGGCGCAAGCTCACCTGGCGCTGGACGATTTTTTTCTTCGCGCTCGCCGTGCTCAACGAGATCGTGTGGCGCAATACCTCGACCAATTTCTGGGTGGACTTCAAGGTGTTCGGCGTGGTGCCGCTCACATTCCTGTTCGCCGCCCTGCAGGCGCCGCTCCTGAAGAAATACGCGGCCGAGACCGTGCCTGCAGGGGAATAGGCGCTCAGCGTCGCGCCGAGGACCGTGCGCGCCGGGAAATCTCATCGGGGTGATGGAATTTGCTACGATCCCGCGGCGAGGGCCTTGTCGATCTGCGGCTTGAGCAGAGCGAGGTAATTGTCCGGCGTGATCGGGCCGACGAGCTTGTAGGCGATACGGGCGTCACGGCCGACGACGAACGTTTCCGGTACGCCGTAGACGCCCCATTCGATCGCGGCGCGGCCGTTTCCGTCGGCGCCCGCGGCGGTAAATGGATCGCCGTAGCGGCCGAGGAAACGGCGGGCATTGCCGGGGTCGTCCTTATAGTTGATGCCGACCAGCCGCGTGCGCTTGTCCTGCGCCAACTGCATGAGCATCGGCGCTTCATCGTGGCAGGGCACACACCACGACGCCCACACGTTCACGATGGTCACGGCGCCCTTGAAATTCGCCGGATCGAGGCCGGGAACGGGTGCGCCGTCGCGGTCGAGCCCGGCGATGGGCGGCAAGTTCGTCTGCGGCGCAGGGTGGCCGATAAGCGCCGAAGGCAGGATCGACGGATCGCCGGAACGCAGTCCAACCAGAAACAGCACCACCAGTGCCAGGAAGACGGCAAGCGGCACCAGAACCGCGATCCGGCGCGCAGCCACATTCGCGTTGTCGTTCGCGGCGTCAGTCACGCTTTTTCCTTCGCCTCTTCCATCGGCTGCGGCGGGCGCGGGCTCGCCGAACGGCGCGTCAGCCCGCGCAGTTCAAGATCGGCGAGCGCGCGCCGCTGTGCGCGGAAATCGAGCATCACCCAGGCGACCAGCGCGCCGACAACGACAAACGCGGCCGCGTAGGAGCCGACAATAAAAGGAAGATGGTTGATCGTTTCCATCGTCAGCTGGCGGCGCTCGCCTGCATCAGCCGCAGCGTGCGCACGCGGCGGCGTAATATTTCGTTGCGCATCGCGGCGAGGTGCAAGGTTGCGAACAGAAGCGTGAACGCCGCCGCCATGATCAGGAGCGGGATCAGGATGGTCGGATAGATCGTCGAGCCGGTGAGACCGAACGACGCGCCTTGATGCAGCGTGTTCCACCAGTCGACGGAAAATTTGATGATCGGCAAATCGACGGCCCCGACGAGCGTGAGGATCGCCGCGGCGCGCGCAGCCCGCGCCGGATCCTCGACCGTCCGCCATAACGCGATGACGCCGAGATAGAGCAAGAGCAGAACCAGCTCCGAGGTGAGCCGCGCATCCCAGACCCAGTAGGTGCCCCATTCGGGCCGCCCCCAGAGCGAACCGGTGACCAGGCAAAGAAGCGCAAAGGCGGCGCCGATCGGGGCTGCCGCCTTGGCGGCGACGTCGGCGAGGGGATGGCGCCAGACCAGCGTGCCCAGCGCGGCGATACTCATCACCGCCCAAGCCATCATGCTGAGCCAGGCCGAAGGCACGTGGAGATACATGATCTTGACGGTGGCGCCCTGCTGATAATCGTTGGGCGCGCTCATAGCCTGATTGAGCCCGAACGCGAAGACGATGACCGTGACGCCGCCGAGCCACGGAATGGCGCGATTGGCGAAGGCGAGGAAACGCGACGGGTTGGCAAGATCGGTCAGGGCCATGGCAGCTACCTAGTGCATTCCGCCGTGGCAATACAATGATGCCGCGCCGGGCGCGGTTCAAATTTGCATGACACGATTGCTACTCCATTTCCTGCCGTAACGCGGCGGCCGCGGCGAATGGTCCGATCACCAGGCTTGCCAGCGTCAGCGCGCAAAGAACCGTAAACGGCGTCCCGAACGGCACCGGCCCGGTCATGGCCGCGTTGGCGGCGGCAACGCCGAAGATCAGTACCGGAACGGTCAGCGGCAAGACCAGCACGGCGAGCAGCAAGCCGCCGCGGCGCAATGCCACCGAGATCGCGGCTCCGATCAAGCCGATGAAGGTCAGCGCCGGTGTGCCGGCCAGGAACGTCAACACCAAAGCGGCTTCGGCCGGCGCATCGAGATTGAGCAATAGTCCGATCAACGGCGCCGCGACGATGAGCGGCAGGCCGGTCGTGAGCCAATGGGCAAGACCCTTCACTGCGACCACGAGTTCGAGGGGCGCGCGGCTCATGAGCAGGAGATCGAGCGAGCCGTCCTCATGGTCGGCCGCGAACAGGCGGTCGAGAGCGAGAAGGCTCGCAAGCAGCGCCGCCAGCCAAAGGATCGCCGGGCCGATACGCTTGAGCAGCGCGAGATCGGGTCCGACCGCGAACGGAACCAAGACGACTACGACCAGGAAGAACAACACCCCCATCAGCGCGCCGCCACCCACGCGCACGCCGATGCGCATGTCGCGGACGAGGAGGGTGGCGAGTGCGCTCATGACGGCTCCCCCAGCCGCAATTCCTGCGAACTGGCGACCCCAAGCGCACCGTGCGTGGCTGCAAGAATAAGCCCACCGCCTGCCAGGTGTGTGCGCATCAAGCCAACGAGGCGTTCCTGCGCCGCGGCGTCGAGCGTGCTCATCGGCTCGTCAAGGAGCCAGATCGGCCGCTTGGCGGCGAGAAGCCGCGCAATCGACAGCCGGCGGCGTTGCCCGGCTGAAAGGTAGGTGGCTGGCAGGTCGGCAAGCGCATCGAGCCCGACCGCTTCGAGCGCCGGGGCGGTTTCTCCTGCTTTGCCGCCGAAGAAACCGGTCCAGAAGCGCAAGTTTTCCCCGACCGACAAGGCCGGTTTGAGCGCATCCTGATGCCCGAGATAATGAGCCTGCTCGGCGATGGTGAGTTCGGGGTCGCCGCCCTCCAATGCGACGTCGCCCGCCGCGATGCGGACCAGCCCGGCCACGGTCCGCAAAAGCGAGGATTTACCCGCGCCATTGCGGCCGGTAATGGCCAGGGTCTCGCCGGAGGCCACGCTGAAGCTTATGCCGGCGAATACATCGCGCCCGCCGCGATGACAGGCAAGATTAGCAGCGCTAAGCCGCATCAGTGACGTCCTCGGCACCACGGCGATAACCGCGCCATCGAGCATATAGCGGCTATTCGTTGCCGATCTGGCAGAATCTTTGAAATGACCTTATAAGCTGCACGTGGATCGCGGGCTGCAGATCGGCCCTGCCGTATCCGCCCCGCCGACGGTCCGTTGGCGCGTGTCCCGGCAACGATTGCCTCCGCTTTGCCCCGGTGCCCGGCCGGCGATGATAGGAACAAAATCATGGATTCGCTCGACAGCTTCAAATGTTTGCGGCCGCTCAAGGTCGGCTCCAAGACCTATGCGTATTACAGCCTCCCGGCGGCGGAAAAGAACGGCTTGAAGGGGATTTCAAGGCTGCCTTTCTCGCTCAAGGTCTTGCTGGAGAACCTGCTGCGCAACGAAGACGGCCGCTCGGTCGCCAAGGAGGATATTCAGGCGATCGCGCTATGGCTCAAGACCAAGACCTCGGAGCGCGAACTGGCGTTCCGGCCGGCGCGCGTGCTGATGCAGGATTTCACCGGCGTACCCGCCGTCGTCGATCTCGCCGCCATGCGCGATGCGATGGAGCATCTCGGCGGCGATCCGAAGAAAATCAATCCGCTGGTTCCGGTCGACCTGGTCATCGATCACTCGGTGGCGGTGAATTTCTTCGCCCACCGCGACTCGTTTAAGAAAAACGTCGAAGAGGAATACAAGCAGAATCAGGAACGCTACCGGTTTCTTAAATGGGCGCAGAGCTCGTTCGAGGATTTCCGCGTGGTGCCGCCCGGCACCGGGATCTGCCACCAGGTCAATCTCGAATATCTCGCCCATACCGTCTGGACCGCGAAGGCCAAGATCCAATTTTCCGACAAGGACAAAACGGTCGCGACCGAACTCGCTTATCCGGACACGCTGGTCGGAACCGATTCGCACACCACGATGGTCAACGGCCTGTCGGTGCTCGGCTGGGGCGTCGGCGGCATCGAGGCCGAAGCCGCCATGCTCGGCCAGCCCTATTCGATGCTGCTGCCGGAAGTGATCGGCGTGCGATTGAACGGCAAGCTCAAGGAAGGCGTCACCGCGACCGATCTCGTGCTCACCGTGACGCAAATGCTGCGCAAGCGCGGCGTCGTCGGCAAATTCGTCGAATATTTCGGGCCGGGACTGGCCAACCTGTCGATCGCCGACCGCGCCACGATCGGCAACATGTCGCCCGAATACGGCGCGACCTGCGGCTTCTTTCCGATCGACGACGATACTATCCGCTATCTGCGCGACACCGGACGGCCGGCGGATCTGATTGCGCTCGTCATCGCCTATGCCAAGGCGCAGGGCATGTATCGCACCAAGAACACGCCGGACCCGGTATTCACCGACGTGCTCAAGCTCGAACTCGGCTCGGTCGAGCCGTCGCTCGCCGGACCGAAGCGTCCGCAGGACCGCATCGCGCTCAAAGAAGTCAAGAGCGGCTTCGCGCAATCGATGGACAAGGAGTTCAACAAGTCCTCCGAGATGGATAAGCGCGTTCCGGTCGAAGGGCCGCGACTTCACGCTCGGCAACGGCGACGTCGTCATCGCGGCGATCACCTCGTGCACCAACACGTCCAACCCGAGCGTGATGATGGCTGCCGGCCTGCTGGCCAAGAAGGCGGTGGAAAAGGGGCTGACGGTCAAGCCTTGGGTCAAGACTTCGCTCGCGCCCGGGTCGCAAGTGGTCGAGGAATATTATCGAGAAGTCGGGGCTGCAGAAATATCTCGACACGCTCGGCTTCAATCTGGTCGGTTTCGGCTGCACCACCTGCATCGGCAATTCCGGCCCGCTGCCGGAAGAAATTTCCGAAGCGATCAACAAGAACGACCTGGTGGCTGCCGCGGTGCTGTCCGGCAATCGCAATTTCGAAGGCCGCGTCAACGCCGACGTGCGCGCCAACTACCTCGCTTCGCCGCCGCTCGTCGTCGCCTATGCGATCGCCGGCTCGATGCAGGTCGACATCGCCAAGGCGCCGCTCGGCACCGATCAGAAGGGCCGCAAGGTCTATCTGCGCGACATCTGGCCGACCAGCCGCGAGATCGCGTCCGTGATCCGCAAGAGCATCAACAAGCAGATGTTCACCACGCAAATACGGCGACGTGTTCAAGGGCGACGCCAACTGGCGCAAGATCGCGGTCAAGGGCGGATTGACTTTCAAGTGGGACGACCGCTCCACTTACGTGCAGAACCCGCCCTATTTCGAGGGCATGCAGAAGCGCAGCCAGCCGATCGAAGACATCGTCGACGCGCGCATTCTCGGCCTGTTCCTCGAATTCGATCACCACCGACCACATCTCGCCGGCCGGGCTCGATCAAGGAAGACAGCCCCGCCGGCGAATATCTGCGCGATCATCAGGTGCGGCCGAAGGACTTCAACCAGTACGGCACGCGGCGCGGCAATCATCAGGTGATGATGCGCGGCACCTTCGCCAATATCCGCATCAAAAACCAGATGGTGCCGGGCGTCGAAGGCGGCTACACGATCCACTATCCGTCGAAAGAGCGCATGACCATGTACGACGCGGCGATGCGCTACAAGTCGGAGCACGTGCCGCTGGTCGTCTTCGCCGGCAAGGAATACGGCACCGGCTCGTCGCGCGACTGGGCGGCGAAAGGCGCGATCCTGCTCGGCGTGCGCGCGGTGATCGCGCAATCGTTCGAGCGCATTCACCGCTCCAATCTGGTCGGCATGGGCGTGGTGCCGCTGGTGTTCGAGGAAGGCACGTCCTGGCAGACGCTGGGGCTCAAGGGCGACGAGCAGGTCACCATCCGCGGCCTGCATGGCGACCTCAAGCCGCACCAGAGGCTGTTCGCCGAGATCGTCGCCTCCGACGGCGGCCTCAAGCGCGTGCCGCTGATCTGCCGCATCGATACGGTCGACGAGCTCGACTACTACAAGAACGGCGGCATTCTGCAGTACGTGCTGCGCCATCTGGCCGCCTGATCGCTTGTTCGCGCCGCATTCGCTCGGCTGTGATTCCGGCGTGGTTAAGACCGGCTCACCGTCGAATTGAGTGGCAGGTGAGCCCGCCGGCGGTAACAGTGCCGCTGTCACGATATCGTCACACGGAGCTCGTGGGGCCTGCGGGGTGGAGTCGGGAATGCTGCGTCGCCGCCTCGCGTCGGCATCGGCTTATTGCCATTTTTCTGATCGCAAGCCTTGGCTTTGCGCGCGCCGCGCCGCGGGCGCTGCTTGAGCTTTTCACCAGTCAAGGCTGCTCGTCCTGCCCGCCGGCCGACAAGCTCCTTGGCGAATTCGCCAAGGATCCCGCGGTCGTCGCCTTGAGCCTGCCGATCGATATTTGGGATTATCTCGGCTGGAAGGACACGCTCGCATTGCCGGGTCATTCGGCGCGGCAGCGCGCCTATGCGCGAGCATGCGCGGCGACCGGCAGGTCTATACGCCGCAAATGGTCGTCAACGGCAGCATGCACGTGCTCGGCAGCGATCGCGCCGCCATAGAGCGCGTCATTGCCGAGACCGATCGCAATCCCGCGATCATGTCGGTGCCGGTGCTGCTGTCGACCGCCGGCGGCAACTTGACCGTGACCGTCAAGGCGGTGCCCGGCGAGCAAGCCGGCGGCGAAGTCTGGCTGTGCCCGCTCGCCACCGCCATCGCGGTCGCCATCGGCCGCGGCGAGAACCGCGGACGCACGATCACCTACCACAATGTCGTGCGCGCCTGGCGCAAGCTCGGCGATTATGCCGGGACGGATGCCAGCTGGAGCGTCCCGCTCTCCGAGATCGAGAGCGGCAATATCGATGCTGCCGCCGTCATGGTGCAGGAAGGCACGCGCGCCAAGCCGGGCACTCATCCTCGGCGCGGCGCTCACGCCGCTCGCGACGCAGACGACCGAGGACGGACGACAGACGACCAGAGCGCAAGATGACGGAGCGTTGATCGTTCCGTCCGCTGTGGTCCTGACTTCCCCATGCTGTCCGCAAAAAAAAAGGCCGGCGCACTGCCGGCCGAGATTGGGGGATTGAACCGTACGCTGAACTCTGGCCCGGTCCGTCCGCACCCCGGGGGGCTGGGGGGCTGAGGAATCCGGAATACGATCCGGACCGGGCCGTGAGGCAACGGTCCACCATTTCGCAGGCAGCTTGGCGGGTGCTTGGCGAATTGGGGCCGCATTATGATTCAATTAACGAAGCCGTGATTCCGGCCGCCTAAAACGCCGCAGCCTGCGGATTCTAGCTCTTCTCGGCGCTTGGTTCCGGCTATTGGCCGTTACCTTAATTGCCCATTTGCCGCGCCGCGAAGCCCTTGCGGGCGCTCGCCGTCCAGCGCGATCATGAACGTCCGGGCACAAAGCCCAAGACACCGCCAAGACACTGCCAAGACACTGCGATGACAAAGGAGGCGCCGGATGGACATCGGCGAAATCGAACCGAGCGGTTTCGCGCGGAGGCGAGTTGCGCGCGCCCGCCCCCGCAAGCGAGGTCACTTTCAGCCGGCGCGAGCTTGACCGCATTCTCAGTCTCTTACGGCCGCAAGGTCGCCGCCGGCGAATGGCGCGATTACGCGATCGATTTTCTGAAAGATCGCGCGGTATTTTCCGTGTTTCCGCCGCGCCTGCGAGATTCCCCATCTACCGGATCGAAAAAAATCCGCGGCTGGAGCGCCGCCAGGGCGCCTACAGCGTGATCTCGGCGACCGGCCATATCCTGCGCCGCGGCCGGGAGCTGGATCGCGTGCTCGGCGCGCTCGATCGTTCGGTGCGGCTGGTCGCCGGCTGAAGCGTTCATGGCGGCGTCGTCATCGCCGCGGCCGAGCGGGCGCTGCATCAGCACGGTGTCGAGCCAGCGGCCGTGCTTGAAGCCGACGGACCGCAGCGTGCCGATGTGGCGCAAAGCCCGCGCGCGCATGCACCGCAATCGATGCGGTCTGCGCCGAATCGCCGATCACCGCCGACCATCTGCCGGAAGCCGAGCGCCTTCGGCCTCCGATGATCAGGCGCGTGAGCAAAAGCCGGCCGATTCCTTTGCGGTGAAATTCGCGGCGCGATGTAGATCGAATCCTCGACGCACCAATCGTAGGCGCGGCGATCGCGATAAGGACCCGCATAGGCATAGCCGGCGACGATGCCGGCCGCGCTCGGCGACGAGATACGGATAGCTCCGCGCCAACAGCGCCTGTTGGCGCCGCGCCATTTCGGCTTCGTCCGGCGGCTCGATTTCGAATGTCGCGGTCCCGTGTACGACCGCGTCGGCGTAGATGCGCGTGATAGCGGGGATGTCGGCGGGCCCGGCGCCCCTGATAATGACTGTCGGTCATCGGCGAGAATAACAAAGGCGGCGAATAACAAAACGCCCCGGGTTTTTGGCCCGGGGCGCTGCAATTGCATTGCTGCCGAGCTTTAACGGCGGTTGCCCATGAAGCGCAGCAGGAACAGGAACAGGTTGATGAAGTCGAGATAGAGCGACAGCGCGCCCATCACCGCCTTGCGGCCGGCGACGGTGCCGTCATCCTGCGCGCTATACATCTCCTTGATCCGCTGCGTGTCCCACGCGGTCAGCCCGGCGAAGATCAGCACGCCGATTGCCGAGATCGCGAAGCTCAGACCCGGGCTCTGCAGGAACATTTGCACGAGCATCGCGATGATCAGGCCGAACAGGCCCATGATCAGGAACGAGCCGATCGGCGAGAGATCGCGTTGCGTGGTGTAGCCGTACAGGCTCAGCGCGCCGAACGAGGCCGCCGAGACGAAGAACGTCTGGGTGATCGACGCACCGGTATATTCGAGAAACACTGACGACAGCACCAGCCCGAGCAGGCCGGCATAGACCATGAACAGAGCGAGCGCCGTGCTCGGCTGCAGCCGGTTGATGCGGAAGCTCAGGAAGAAAACGATGCCGAGCGTGCCCAGCAAGAGGATGATCGTCAGCGGGCCGCTGAAGATGGCCTGCCCGAAAGCGGTCAGCGCCGGTGAACTGCCCGCCGGCGACTTGAATGGCGTCGCCGCCGGCGGCTTGATAGGTCAGCCATGACACGACGCCGGTCAGCGCGACGCCGCTCGCCATGTAATTGTAGACGCGGATCATGTAGGCGCGCAGACCCGCGTCGATCGCGACCTGGTCCGTGCGATAGCCGGACCGGGCGGTGAGATTCCGATCGAAGTCGGACATGAGAAATACCCCTGGGTTGGCCCGGCCTGGCCGGGCTTTGGCGTCCGGCGGCTTGAGCGCCTGGGACGCGTGGAGAATCTAGTGCGAAAGCTCTGCCTGCGCCAGATGGCCGGAGTGCGAATTTGCGATTGTTACGAACTCTTCATCCAGCCAGCGCCGCCTCGTCCGCGGCTAAAGATTCCTTAACACCTCCGCGGGTTTGCGGCCAAGCGCGGCGAACGTGCCGGCAAGCCCGATGATGAGTGTGACGAAAAGCGCAACGAGCGCCGCGGCCGCGGCCTGTCCGGGCAGGAAGACGAAGGGAAACTCCATCACCCGCGTGACGACCAGGCCGGCGGCGAGCGTGCCCATGGCAACGCCGAACAGCACGGTCGCAAGCCCGATGAGAGCGTATTCGAGCGCGTAGGCGGCGAACAGCCGCGCCCGCGTCGCGCCGAAGGTCTTCAGCACGACGGCGTCATAGATGCGAAAGCGCTGGCTGGCGGCGAGCCCGCCGCCGAGCACCAAAGCCGCGGCGATAAGCGTGATCGAGCTGGCGCCGCGCAGCGCCAGCACGAGCTTGCTCGACGATCGCGTCGAGCGTGTCGAGCGCGTCCTTGACGCCGATGGCGGTGACGGTCGGGAACGCGCCGGCGAGCGCCTTGATGAGCGCGGCCTCCTCGGCCGCGCGTGCCGCCGTCGGCAAAGGTGAGCGTGGCGATATCGCTGTGCGGCGCGCCGGCGAACGCGCCGGGCGAAAACACCAGGACGAAATTGATGCCGAGATTTTCCCAATCGACGGCGCGCAGATTGGCGATGCGGGCGGTGATGTTGCGGCCGAGCACGTTGACGGTGATGGTCTCGCCGATCTTGAGATCGAGGTCGTGCGCCGATTTGCTCTCCAGCGAGACCAGCGGCTCGCCGGAATAATCCGCGCTCCACCATTGGCCGGCGACGACGCGCGAGCCGGCCGGCACGGTGCTCGAATAGGTGATGCCGCGGTCGCCGCGCAGCACCCAGCGCGATCCGGCCGCGGGCTTGAGATCGTCGGCCTTGATGCCGTTTGCCTCGAACGATGCGGCCGCGCAGCATCGGCACCCGTTCGAGCCTCGAACCCGGCGCCTGTGCGTGCACGAAGGCGTCGAAGCGCGCGGCGTCCGCCGCGGGAATATCGATGAAGAAAAACGACGGCGCCTTCGCCGGCAACGCGGCGGTGAATTCGCGATGCAGATTGCCGTCGATTTCGATCACGGTCGTGAGCAAGGCAAGGCCGAGCCCGAGCGAGAGCATGACGGTCGGCGTCAGCGCGCCCGGCCGGTGGATGTTGGCGATGGCGAGCCGCAGCGTCGTCGAGCGCCAGCGCGGCAGGCGCCTCGCGATCCACATGACGAGCAGCGCGACGAGCCGCAGCACGAGGAAAATGCCGGCGGCGGAGGCGATGAAGATCGCCGCGATGCGATGGTCGTAGGTGGTGACGATCGCAAGCGCGGCGAAAGCGGCGACGACCAACGCCGTCGCGACCACGTAGCGCGGGCGCGGCCAGCGCCGCTCGGGCGGCGACCTGGTCGCGAAACAGCATCGCCACCGAAATGTCGTGCGCGCGCCCGAGCGGCCACAGCGCAAAGGCCAAAGCCGTCAGCAGCGCCGTAACCGATCGACAGCGCCAGCACCGCCGGATGCAGCGACGGCGTCACCGGCAGCGGAATGACGCGCGCCGAGCCAATACGGAGATCGCGAACGGCAGCGCGGCGCCAAGGCCGGCGCCGATGACGGTGGCAAACAGCGCCACCAGCACGATCTCGGTGCAATAGACGGCGAAAACGTCGCCGCCGGTGGCGCCGAGCGCCTTCATCGTGCCGATGGCGTCGCGCTTGCGCGCCAGGTGGCCGCGACCGCGTTGGCTACGCCGACGCCGCCGACGAGAAGCGTGGTCAGGGCGACCAGCGTGAGAAATTCGGTGAAGCGTTCGACGCTGCGTTCGAGCTGCGGCGAGGCCTTGTCGCGGGTGCGGATTTCCCAGCCGGCATCGGGGAAGGCGGCCTGCGCCTGCTTTCTCGACCGCCGCCACGGCGCGCATCGCCGGCGTCGGCGGCGGGCAGGCGCAGCCGGTATTGCCAGCGCACCAGGCTGCCCGGCTGGACGAGGCCGGTCGCGCGCAGCGCCGCCGCGCTGATGAGCACGCGCGGCCCGAAGCCGATGCCGCCGGAGAGCTTGTCCGGCTCGTTGGTCAGCGCCGCGCGCAAGGTCGATCACGGCGCTGCCGATGGTGATGCGGTCGCCGGTTTTCAGATTGAGCCGCGTCAGCAGCGCCGGATCGACGGCGGCGCCGAACGCGCCGTCGCTTTGCGCCAACAAAGTCCGGCAGCGGCATGCTCGGATCGGTCACGACCGTGCCGAACAGCGGATAGGCGCCATCGACCGCCTTGAGCTCGACCAGGGTCATCTGTCCGTCGCCGGTGCGCGCCATTGCGCGCATGGTGGCGGCGACGGAGACGGTACCGTGGGCGTCAAAAAACGCGCGCTCGGCTGTCGCTCGCTTGCCGCTGAATGAGCGAGAAGGCGAGGTCGCCGCCGAGGATCGCCTGGCCGGCGCCGGCGATGCCGTCGGCAAGGCTCGCGGCCACCGAGCCGACGCCGGCGATCGCCATCACGCCGAGCGCGATGCAGGCGATGAAGACGCCGAAGCCGCGCAGGCCGCCGCGCAGATCGCGCCAGGCGAAGCGGAGCGCCAGTCGCGCCATTCTCACGATCGCCCTCACGGCGCGCTTACGCCGCCGCGCCGGACGCCGGATAGCGGCTCTTCGAGCCGGCCCGAGTGCATGTGCAGCACGCGATCGCAGCGCGCGGCGAGTTCGGTGTCGTGAGTGACGAGCACGAGCGTCGTGCCGCGCTCGCGATGGCCGCGGAACAGAAGTTCGATGATCTCGCGCCCGGTCGCCTCGTCGAGATTTCCGGTCGGCTCGTCGGCGACGACGATGGCGGGATTGGGCGCGAGCGCGCGCGCGAGCGCGACGCGCTGCTGCTCGCCGCCGGAAAGCTCGGCCGGATAATGATGGAGCCGTGCGCCAAGCCCGACGGCGGCAAGTTCGCGTTCGGCGCGCTTGAGCGCGTCGCGCGCGCCGGCGAGTTCGAGCGGGACGGCGACGTTCTCCAGCGCCGTCATGGTCGGGATCAGATGGAACGCCTGAAACACGATGCCCACATGCGTGCCGCGAAAGCGCGCCAGGCCGTCCTCGTCGAGCTTGCGCTAAGTCCTCGCCGGCGACGATGACCGAGCCGGAATCCGGTCGCTCCAGTCCGGTCATGACCATCAGCAGCGTCGACTTGCCGGAGCCGGACGGCCCGAGCAGCGCCACGGCCTCGCCTCTTACTATATGCAGGCCGATGTCGCGCAGGATATGGACGCGGGCCGCGCCGCGGCCGAGCGACAGGTTGACGCCGCTCAGCGCAATGGCGTCGCCGCTGCGCTCGGCGGAGGTAAGCCCCGAAATGTCGTTCATGCTGTTATCTGGCCAACCTTCCGGTGTTCCCGCGCAAGCGCGAACCCATATCATTGCTTGCGCGAGATTTCCGCAGCCCGCTCATATGGGACTGCGGCGCGCGCGGCCTCCATATGGCGATTGCGCGCAGCGTTCTATTCGCGGTCGCTGCAGTCTGTCGTATTGCGCGTTGCGCCGGCGCGCACGCGCAGGCGGCGAACGGGAAGCCGCCTGTCAAGATTGTCGCGCTCGGCGATTCGCTGACGGCGGGATACGGCCTGCCCGAGAAAGACGGCTTCGTGCCGCGGCTGCAAGCGGCGCTGGCCGCCAAAGGCATCGCCGCCGAGGTCGCAAATGCCGGCGTGTCCGGCGATACCGCGTCCGATGGGCTTGCGCGGCTCGATTGGTCGGTGCCGCCGGGCACCGATGCCGTCATCGTCGAGCTCGGCGCCAACGACATGCTGCGCGGCATCAAGCCGGAGGTGACGCGCGATGCGCTCGACGCGATCCTGCAGCCGGCTGACGCAGCGTCACATCGCGGTTCTGCTTTGCGGCATGCGCGCGGCGCCGAATCTCGGCGCCGAGTACGGCCAGGCGTTCGAGCGCATCTATCCCGAGCTTGCCGCCAAATACGGCGTGCTGCTCTATCCGTTCTTCCTCGACGGCGTCGCCGCCAATCTGAGCCTCACGCAGCCCGACGGCATGCATCCCAACGCGCAGGGCGTGGGCGTCATTGTCGAGCGCATTTTGCCGAAGGTGGAAGGAGCTTATCGCGCGCGCCCGCGCGCAGCGGCCATCGTGAGGGTTGCGCGCGATATCCGATCCCCGCATGCTGCGCCGGCGGCGATTCGCCGAACGCGAGCCGCAGTCTGGGCAGTTACACTTGCTCGTCATGCCCCGTCTGTTCACCGGCCTTGAGATTCCCGCCGTCGGTCGCCCAGTCGCTCGCCATGATGCGCGGCGGACTGCCGGGCGCGCGCTGGATCGATCCTGAGAATTATCACCTCACGCTGCGCTTCATCGGCGACATCGACGACGCGCTGGCGCGCGAGATCGCCGGCATGCTCGGCCGCGTGCAGCGCGGCTCGTTCGAGCTGCGGCTTGACGGGCTGTCGTCGTTCGGCGGGCGCAAGCCGCGCGCGCTGGTCGCCGCGGCACGCAGGTGGCGCCGCTGATGGAATTGCAGGCGGAGCAGGAGCGGCTGCTGCAGCGGCTTGGGCTCGAGCCCGAAGGCCGCAAATACACGCCGCACGTCACGCTGGCGCGGCTGCGCGACTCATCGAGCCAGCAGGTCGCCGACTATCTCGCCGCCCGCGGTCATTACCGCTCCTCCTCGTTCCAGGTATCGCGCTTCGTGCTGTTCTCCTCGCGCGCCTCGGTCGGCGGCGGCCCTTACGTGGTGGAGGCCGATTATCCGCTCATCGAGCGAGAGCTGAGACGGGCGTAAGAAGTTCACGCCCGCAGCATGCGCGATTGCAGGTCGAGCATCGCGGAGGCGAAGCCGTGGCCGTCGGTCATGAATTCGCGCATCAGCGACAGCGGCGTCGGGCGCGAGGACTCGACTTCGCCGACGACGCTGCCGAAATCGAACGACAGTTCGGCGTCGAACTTGCGCGCGAGCTGCTGCATGCGCTCGTTGTCGGCGAGACACGCCATGTGCAGAAGGCGAAAGCCGCGGTTGCGCGCGGCAAGCAGCGTGCGTGCGAGCAGCGCCGAGCCGACGCCGTGACTCTGCCAGGGCTTTTCCACGCTGAGCGCCGCTTCGGCCTGGCGCGGAAACCGCAAGCCCAGCGGCCGCAGTTCGGCGGCGCCGCGCAGCACGCCGCCGATGAAGCAGCCGTGTACGACGGCATCGAGCCGCACCGGACAGATCGGCGATAATTGCGGATGAAATCGTCGGACACGCCGCCGCCGAACCGGTTGCGCCGGCTCTGCGGATCGAGACGCAACATATGCTCGCGGTATTTGTCGGTTTCGCCGATCCACAATTTGCGGATCACGGCGCCTTCGGGAAGGACTTCCTGCATTCCATGGGTCTCCTGACATTGTCGTCCGACGAAGACCCTCCTGGTCGCTTTCCTCCTCCAGCGCGCAGGCGCGACTAAATGTCTTCGCGGGCGCGCCGAATCAAATCATCATGTTGTGTGACGCGGCAATTTTGGCAAGCCGAAGCATTGAGCAACATGCGCTACATTCCGTATACGCATGGCTCAGCAAACGCATTCACGACCGTTGCTTGACTGTGAAAACTTGCGATTCGTGCTGGCATCGCCGCTATGCGTTCGCCGCTTCCGCCATCGTTTCATCCACAACGGTTAATCGCGGCACCTGAGCCGCAGCATGGCGAGCTCCATCACAGCGCAATACGCGCCGGCGTCGCCGCGGGTCGAGTCGAGCGCGATGACGCGCAACTCGCCGTCGTCGATAGGCTGGCGCAGCTCGAAGCGCGGATCGCGGAGCATCGCCTGGCGCGCAAATCCTCGTCGCTCGGCTGGCTGTTCGGCGGCAGACGAGCGCGAGCATCGCCGCGATCAAGGGCCTCTACATCTACGGCGACGTCGGGCGCGGCAAGACCATGCTGATGGATTTGTTCTTCGAAGCGAGTCCGGTCGCGCGCAAGCGCCGCGCGCATTTTCACGAATTCATGCTCGACGTGCACGAGCGCGATTTACGGTTTCCGCCAGAAGATGAAGCTCGGCGAGCACGCCGGCGAAGATCCGATCCGGCTCGCGGCGGCCGAGCTTGCGCAGGAGGCGTGGCTGCTCTGCTTCGACGAATTCCACGTCACCGACATTGCCGACGCCATGATTCTCGGCCGGCTGTTCGCGCAATTGTTCGAGCGCGGCGTCGTCGTGGTCGCCACCTCGAACGTGCCGCCGCGCGAGCTTTACAAGGATGGACTTGAACCGCGCGCTGTTCGTGCCGTTCATCCGCATGCTGGAAGAACACATGGATGTCGTGCGGCTCGATGCGCGCACCGATTTCCGCCTGGAGAAACTCGCCGGCATGCCGGTCTGGTACGTGCCGGCCGACGCGCGGCGGACGCCGCGCTCGACGAGGCCTGGCGGCGGCTCACCGGCGGGCACGATGGCGTCGCGCAGGAGCTTGCCGCTCAAGGGCCGCAGCGTGCATGTGCCGCGCGCCGCCATGGGGGTGGCGCGCTTTTCCTTCCACGAGCCTGTGCGAGGAGCCGCTCGCCGCCGCCGACTATCTGCGCATCGCGCACGAATACCACACCGTCATCCTCGACCACATTCCGCTGATGAATTTACGACAACCGCAACGCCGCCAAGCGCTTCATCATCCTCATCGACACGCTCTACGACATGAACGTGAAGCTCATCGCCTCGGCCGCCGCCGAGCCTGACGCGCTCTATCGGCGCCGACGAAGGCTTCGAGGCGCAGGAGTTCAAGCGCACCGCCTCGCGGCTGATCGAAATGCGCTCGCAAGCCTATCTGGCGCGGCCTCATGGCGCCGGCTATTCGCGAAGTTCGGGGTCGTCTGCCGGCATTGTCGAGACCTGAGCGGATCGAACGCGAACGCCCGGCTTGAACGGGCCTGCCGAAAGGTTTAAGGACCGCGGCGGCTGGTTTTCCTGTGTAAATCAAGGAAATTTGTCGGATGGCGCGGAACAAGATTGCACTTATCGGCGCGGGTCAGATCGGCGGCACGCTGGCGCTTTTGATCGGCCTGAAAGAGCTTGGCGACGTCGTTCTGTTCGACATCATGGAAGGCGTGCCGCAGGGCAAGGCGCTCGATCTTGTCCAGGCGTCACCGGTCGAAGGCTTCGACGCCCGCATCACCGGCATCAATTCCTACGAGGGGATCGAAGGCGCGGCGGTGTGCATTGTTACTGCCGGCGTGCCGCGCAAGCCCGGCATGAGCCGCGACGACCTGCTCGGCATCAATCTCAAGGTCATGGAGCAAGTCGGCGCCGGCATCAAAAAGTACGCGCCGAACGCCTTCATCATCTGCATCACCAACCCGCTCGACGCCATGGTTTGGGCGCTGCAAAGGTGCTGCGGGCTGCCCAAGCAGATGGTGGTGGGCATGGCGGGCGTGCTCGACTCAGCGCGCTTTCGCTATTTCCTCGCCGACGAGTTCAATGTCTCGGTCGAGGACGTCACCGCCTTTGTGCTCGGCGGCCACGGCGACAGCATGGTGCCGCTGGTGCGCTATTCCGCTGTCGCCGGCATTCCGCTGCCGGATCTGGTCAAGATGGGCTGGACCAGTGAGGCGCGCATCGACGAGATCGTCGATCGCACGCGCAACGGCGGCGGCGAGATTGTGAGCCTGCTCAAGACCGGGTCCGCGTTTTACGCGCCGGCCGCGTCCGCCGTCGCCATGGCCGAGAGCTACCTGCGCGACAAGAAACGTGTGCTGCCGGCCGCCGCCTGGCTCAACGGCGAATACGGAATCAAGGACCTCTATGTCGGCGTGCCCGTGGTCATCGGAGCCAAGGGTGTCGAGCGCATCGTCGAGATCGAGCTCAACAGCGCCGAGCGCGCCATGTTCGATAGTTCGGCACAAACGGTGCAGACCCTGGTCGACGCCTGCAAGAAGATCGCCCCCGATCTTGGTAACTAACGTCCCGTCACTGTCATGTTCCGCGAAGGGCGGAGCATCCGGTAATCGCCGCAGGTCAGGATGTCTCACGAACGAGTGGTTGGTAGGCTTGTGATTACTGGATTGCCTGCTTTCGCGGGCAATGACAAAGGTCGGCAATGAACATCCACGAATATCAGGCGAAAGCGGTGTTGCGCGAATACGGCGTGCCGGTGCCGCGCGGCATTCCGGCGTTCAGCGTCGAGGAGGCCGAGAACGCCGCCAAAGAGCTCGGTGGCCCCGTTTGGGTGGTGAAGGCGCAGATTCACGCCGGCGGGCGCGGCAAGGCTGGCGGCGTGAAAGTTGTCAGGTCGATCGATGAGGTCAAGCGTGAAGCCGCGCGGCTCCTCGGTTCGACGCTGGTGACGCACCAGACCGGGCCGCACGGCAAGGAGGTGCGCCGGCTCTACATCGAAGAAGGCTCGGCAATAGACCGCGAATATTATCTGTCGGCTTTGGTCGATCGCGCCACGTCGCGCGTCGCCTTCGTGGCGTCCACCGAGGGCGGCATGGAGATCGAGGAAGTCGCGCGCACGCACCCGGAGAAAATTTTGAGTTTCTCCATCGATCCGGCCACCGGGTTCATGCCGTACTACGCGCGCCGCGCGGCGCGCGCGCTGGGATTTGGCCGCGACGTCGCCAAGCAAGCCGAGAGCGTGCTGCCCAAGCTCTATGCGGCGTTCCTCGCCAAAGACATGAGCATGCTCGAAATCAATCCGCTTGTCGTGACCAAGAGCGGTGAGCTCATTTGCCTCGATGCCAAAATCGGTTTCGACGATAACGCGCTTTACCGCCACTCCGACATCGTGGCGCTGCGCGATCTGTTCGAGGAGGACGAGAAAGAAATCGAGGCATCGAAATACGATCTCAATTACGTAGCGCTCGACGGCACCATCGGCTGCATGGTCAATGGCGCCGGGCTGGCAATGGCGACCATGGACATCATCAAGCTTTATGGCATGGCGCCGGCCAACTTCCTCGACGTCGGCGGCAGCGCCACGAAGGAAAAGGTGGCGGCGGCGTTCAAGATCATCACCTCCGATCACAACGTCAAAGGCATTCTGGTCAACATCTTCGGCGGCATCATGAAATGCGATGTCATCGCCGAGGGCGTGGTCGCCGCCGTCAGAGACGTGGGCCTGCGGGTGCCGCTGGTGGTTCGCCTCGAAGGCACCAATGTCGAACTCGGCAAGGAGATCATTGCCAAGTCCAATCTCAATGTCACGTCCGCCGACGACCTCGACGATGCCGCGCAGAAGATCGTCCGCGCGGTGCGGGAGACGGCGTGATGCCCATCCTCATCGACAAGAACACCAAGGTCATCTGCCAGGGCTTCACCGGCAAGAACGGCACGTTCCATTCCGAGCAGGCGATCGCCTACGGCACCAGGATGGTCGGCGGCACGTCGCCCGGCAAAGGCGGCTCGACGCATCTCGGGCTTCCCGTGTTCGACACGGTTGCGGAGGCGCGGGCAAAAACCGGCTGCGACGCCAGCGTCATCTATGTGCCGCCGGCCGGCGCGGCGGACGCCATCTGCGAGGCGATCGACGCCGAAATCCCGCTCATCGTCTGCATCACCGAAGGCATTCCGGTGCTCGACATGGTCAAGGTCAAGCGCGCGCTCTCGGGCTCGAAATCGCGCCTGATCGGGCCGAACTGCCCCGGCGTCATGACCGCGGGCGAATGCAAGATCGGCATCATGCCGGGAAATATTTTCAAGCGCGGCAAGGTCGGCATCGTTTCCCGCTCCGGCACGCTGACCTACGAGGCGGTGTTCCAGACCACGCGGGAAGGCCTTGGTCAGACCACTGCGGTCGGTATTGGCGGTGACCCGGTGAAGGGCACCGACTTTATCGAGGTGCTGGAAATGTTTCTCGCCGATAAGGCCACCGAGGCGATCGTCATGATCGGCGAGATCGGCGGCGCCTCCGAGGAGGACGCCGCCGCCTTCCTCAAGGACGAGGCCAAGCGCGGCCGCAAAAAACCGATGGTCGGCTTTATTGCCGGACGCACCGCGCCACCCGGCCGCCGCATGGGCCACGCGGGAGCCATCATCGCCGGCGGCAAGGGCGACGCCGAATCCAAGATCGCCGCCATGGAAGAAGCCGGCATCAAAGTCTCGCCCTCGCCGGCGCGGTTGGGAAAAACGCTGGCCGAAACGTTGAAAGCGTAATTCACTCCTTCCGTCTTTTGCCTGCCGCATACAGCGCCTAAATAGAGTACAAGAAGAGGCCGCCTGCGCCGGGCCGGGCCGATTCGGGTATTTGCACACTCGTTGGTCAGGTCTTTCTGGTCTCCTCTCCTCGTGCTTCGTCTCACCCTCGGAGCACGTTCGGCCAAATTCGCGCAAGGAACGCCAATGTCCCGTCAGGATGCGAACGCAGCTTTCGCCATCAGTTCATTTCTCTACGGCGGCAACGCCTCCTATATCGACGACCTTTACGCCCGCTACGAGGCCGACCCGCGGGCCGTCGATGCCCAATGGCAATCGTTCTTTGCCGGTCTGAAGGACGAGGCCGGCGACGTGGCCAAGAATGCGCATGGGCCGTCGTGGCAGCGGGCGGACTGGCCGCCGCGCGCCGCGCGGCGATCTGATCGCGGCGCTAGACGGCGATTGGGGCGAGACCGGCAAAGCCGTCGGCGCCAAGGTCAAGACCGAGGCGCAGACGCGCGGCGTCGAGCTTTCCGCAGCCGAGGTCGAGCGGGCGACCCGCAATTCGGTGCGGGCGCTGATGCTGATCCGCGCCTATCGGGCGCGCGGTCACTTCCATGCCAAGCTCGATCCGCTCGGGCTCGAGCCGGTCAAGAACGAGGAGGAGCTCGATCCGCGCACTTACGGCTTCGGCGAGGCCGATCTCGACCGGCCGATTTTCCTCGACAAGGTTCTGGGGCTCGAATTCGGCACCGTGCGCGAGATCGTCGCCATCTTGCGGCGCACCTATTGCCAGACGCTCGGCGTTGAATTCCTGCACATTTCCGACGGCGCGCAGAAGGGCTGGATCCAGGAGCGGATCGAAGGGCCGGACAAGGAAATCACTTTCACGCGCGAGGGCAAGCGCGCCATCCTCAACAAGCTCGTCGAAGCCGAAGGTTTCGAGAAATTCTGCGACCTGAAATTCACCGGCACCAAGCGCTTCGGCCTCGACGGCGGCGAATCGATGATCCCGGCGCTGGAGCAGATCATCAAGCGCGGCGGCGCGCTCGGCGTGCGCGAGATCGTAATCGGCATGCCGCACCGCGGCCGGCTCAACGTGCTGGCGCAGGTCATGGCCAAGCCGCACCGCGCCATCTTCCACGAGTTCAAGGGCGGCTCGTCGACGCCCAACGAGATCGAGGGCTCGGGCGACGTGAAATATCACCTCGGCGCCTCGTCGGACCGCGAGTTCGACAACAACAAGGTGCACCTGTCGCTCACCGCCAATCCGTCGCATCTGGAAATCGTCGATCCGGTGGTGCTCGGCAAGGTGCGCGCCAAGCAGGATCAGACTCGGCGCCACGCGCGAAGACCGCACCATGGTGATGCCGCTTCTCATCCACGGCGACGCGTCGTTCGCCGGCCAGGGCGTGGTCGCCGAATCGTTCGGGCTTTCCGGACTGCGCGGCCACCGCACCGGCGGCTCGGTGCATTTCATCGCTCAACAATCAGATCGGCTTCACCACCAGCCCGCGCTACTCGCGCTCGTCGCCGTATCCGTCCGACGTGGCCAAGATGATCGAGGCGCCGATCTTTCACGTCAACGGCGACGATCCGGAGGCCGTCGTCTTCGCCGCCAAGATCGCGACCGAGTTCCGGCAGAAATTCCAGAAGCCGGTGGTCATCGACATGTTCTGCTACCGCCGCCACGGCCACAACGAGGGCGACGAGCCGTCGTTCACCCAGCCGTTGATGTACAAGGCGATCGCGGCGCATCCGACCACGCTCGAAATCTACGGCGAAAAGCTCGTCGGCGAGAATGTCGTCAGCAAGGGCGAAGTCGAGAAGATGAAGGCGGACTGGCGCAGCCGCCTCGATGCCGAACTGGAAGCGGCGCAGAGCTACCGCGCCAACAAGGCCGATTGGCTCGACGGCCGCTGGTCCGGTTTCAAGACCGCGGGCGACGCCGACGATCCGCGCCGCGGCAAAACCGGCGTCGAGATCGCGACGCTCAAGGAGGTCGGACGAAAAGATCACCACGCTGCCGGCCGGCTTTCATCTGCACCGTACGCTCAACCGGTTTCTCGAAAACCGGCGCAAAGCGATCGAGACCGGGACGGGCATCGACTGGACGACCGGCGAGGCGCTGGCTTTCTGCTCGCTTACTGCTCGATGGCCACCGGGTGCGGCTCTCCGGCCAGGACTCCGAGCGCGGCACCTTCTCGCAGCGCCATTCCGTGCTGACCGACCAGGAGACCGAGGATCGCTACACGCCGTTCAATCACGTGGGCGAGGGGCAGGCGCGCTTCGAAGTCATCAACTCGATGCTGTCGGAAGAGGCCGTGCTCGGCTTCGAATACGGCTACTCGCTCGCCGAACCGAACGCGCTCACGCTGTGGGAGGCGCAGTTCGGCGATTTCGCCAACGGCGCGCAGGTGTTGTTCGACCAGTTCATCTCATCCGGCGAGCGCAAATGGTTGCGCATGTCCGGCCTCGTCTGCCTGTTGCCGCACGGCTACGAAGGGCAGGGGCCGGAACATTCCTCCGCGCGGCTCGAGCGCTTCCTGCAGATGTGCGCCGAAGACAACATGCAGGTCGCGAACTGCACGACGCCGGCGAACTATTTCCACATTCTGCGCCGGCAACTCAATCGCGACTTCCGGAAGCCGCTTATCCTGATGACGCCGAAATCGCTGCTGCGCCATCGCCGCGCCGTGTCGCGGCTCGACGAGATGGGGCCGGATACGACGTTCCACCGGCTGCTCTGGGACGACGCGCAGATGCTTGCCGGACGAGAAGATCAAGCTCGTGCCCGACGCCAAGATCCGCCGCGTCGTGCTCTGCTCCGGCAAGGTCTATTACGATCTGTACGAGGAGCGCGAGAAGCGCGGCATCGACGACATTTATCTCCTGCGCATCGAGCAGCTCTATCCGTTCCCCACCAAGGCGCTGATGGCGGAGCTGTCCCGCTTCAAGCAGGCGGAGATCGTCTGGTGCCAGGAAGAGCCGCGCAACATGGGCGGCTGGGTGTTCGTCGACATCTTCCTGCAATGGGTGCTCAACCAGATCGAAGCCAAATATCGCCGCGCCGCGCTATACCGGCCGGCCGGCCTCCGCATCGACCGCGGTCGGGCAAATGTCACTGCATCTGGCGCAGCTCAAGCAGTTTTTGGACGACGCATTGCGCTAGCAGATGACGGAGGACAGAGGACGGACGACAGATAAGAACTCTTCTTCCGTCGTCTGCCGTCTCTGCTGCGCGAACAAGGAATAATAGCCATGGCCGAAATCCGCGTACCCACTCTCGGCGAATCGGTGACCGAAGCGACGATCGGCAAATGGTTCAAGAAACCGGGCGACGCGGTCGCGGTGGACGAGCCGCTGGTGGAGCTGGAAACCGACAAGGTGACGATCGAAGTGCCGGCGCCGGCCGCCGGCGTGCTCGGCGATATTGCGGCGAAGGACGGCGACACCGTCGCGGTCGGCGCGCTGCTCGGCCAGATCAAGGAAGGCGCGGCGGCGCCGCGGCGGCGCAAGTCCGAAGCACCGGCCGAGATGCCGCAGCCCGCGCCGCACGGCGCGCGCCGCGCAAGCCGGCGCCTCGCGCCGGCCGTGCAGCCAAAGCTCCGCTCGGCGCGACACGCCGCTCGCACCGTCTGTGCGCAAGCTCTCCGCCGAGAGCGGCATGGACGTCTCGACGGTGCCCGGCACCGGCAAGGACGGCCGGGTCACCAAGGGCGACATGCTCGCGGCGATCGAACGCGCCGCCGCGCAGCCGATGCCGGTCGCCGCGCCGGCCGCCGCCGTGCAGGTGCGCGCGCCCTCGCCGCCGGACGATGCCGCGCGCGAAGAGCGCGTGCGCATGACGCGGCTGCGCCAGACCATCGCGCGGCGGCTGAAGGACGCGCAGAACACCGCCGCCATGCTGACGACCTTCAACGAGGTCGACATGACCCACGTCATGGCGCTGCGCACGCAATACCGCGATCTGTTCGAGAAGAAGCACGGCGTGAAGCTCGGCTTCATGGGCTTCTTCGTGAAAGCCTGCGTGCAGGCGCTCAAGGAAATCCCCGCCGTCAACGCCGAGATCGACGGCGCCGATATCATCTACAAAAACTACTATCACATCGGCATCGCGGTCGGCACCGAGCGCGGCCTGGTCGTGCCGGTGGTGCGCGACTGCGATCAGAAATCGCTCGCCGAGATCGAGAAGGCGATCGCCGATTTCGGCCGCCGCGCCCGCGACGGCGCGCTCAAGATCGAGGAGCTGCAGGGCGGCACCTTCACCATCACCAACGGCGGCATCTACGGCTCGCTGATGTCGACGCCGATCCTCAATGCGCCGCAATCCGGCATCCTCGGCATGCACAAGATCCAGGAGCGGCCGGTGGCGGTCGCCGGCAAGGTCGAGATCCGGCCGATGATGTATCTCGCTTTGTCCTACGACCACCGCCTCGTCGACGGCCGCGAGGCGGTGACGTTCCTGGTGCGGGTGAAGGATTGTCTGGAGGACCCGGCGCGGCTGGTGCTGGATTTGTAGTTTCTCACCGTCATGCCCGGCCCGGTGCCGGGCATCCACGTCTTGCGGTCTCAGCTGAGAGGCGTGGATGGCCGGGTCAAGCCCGGCCATGACAATCGATAGGTGATTGTCATGGCTCCCTACGACCTCATCGTCATCGGTACCGGCCCCGGCGGCTATGTCTGCGCCATTCGCGCGGCGCAGCTGGGGATGAAAACCGCCGTCGTGGAGAAGCGCGCCACGTTCGGCGGCACCTGCCTCAATGTCGGCTGCATTCCCGTCGAAGGCGATGCTGCACGCCTCGGAGCTTTACGAAGAGGCCGGCCACAGCTTTGCGCAGATGGGCATCAAGGTCGGCAAGCCGAGCGTCGATCTTGCGGCGTTGCTCAAATACAAGGACGGCAACGTCGAGAGCAACGTCAAGGGCGTCGACTTTCTGTTCAAGAAGAACAAGATCGAAGCCTTTCACGGCGCCGGCGCGCATCGCCGCGGCGGGCAAGGTCGAGGTGAAGGCCGACGACGGCAAGACGCAGACGCTGGAGACGAAGAACATCGTCATCGCCACCGGCTCGGACGTGGCGCGATTAAACGGCATCGACATCGACGAGAAGCGCGTCGTGTCCTCGACCGGCGCGCTCGATCTTGCCAAAGTGCCGCAGAAGCTGCTCGTCGTCGGCGCCGGCATCATCGGAATGGAGCTGGGCTCGGTGTGGCGCCGGCTCGGCGCCGAGGTGACGGTGGTCGAGTTCCTCGATCACATCCTGCCCGGCATCGACAGCGAGGTCGCGCGGCAATTCCACCGCATCCAGCAGAAGCAGGGCATCGCCTTCAAGCTGTCGTCGAAGGTCACCGCGGTCGACACATCGGGGAAACTGCTCAAAGTGAAGGTCGAGCCCGTCGAGGGCGGCGCGGCGGAGACGATCGAGGCCGATGTCGTGCTGGTCGCGATCGGTCGCGTGCCCTTACACCGAAGGGCTCGGTCTCGAACCAATCGGCGTGAAGAAGGACAATCGCGGCCGCGTCATCGTCGATCCGCATTTCGCCACCAACGTGGCCGGCATCTACGCCATCGGCGACGTGATCGCCGGCCCGATGCTGGCGCACAAGGCCGAGGAGGAAGGCGTCGCGGCGGCCGAAATCCTCGCCGGCCAAGCCGGCCACGTGAACTACGACGTGATCCCGAACGTCGTCTACACGGTCCCGGAAATCGCCAGCGTCGGCAAAACCGAGGAGGAGCTCAAAGCCGCCGGCGTCGCCTACAATGTCGGCAAATTTCCGTTCACCGCCAATGCGCGCGCCCGCGCCAATCTTGCGACCGAGGGCTTCGTCAAAATCCTCGCCGACGCCAAGACCGACCGCGTGCTCGGCGTGCACATTCTCGGCCCCGACGCCGAAACCATGATCGCGGAGGCCGCGATCGCCATGGAGTTCGGCGCTTCGTCGGAAGATATCGCCCGCACCTGCCACGCCCATCCGACGTTGAGCGAGGCGATGAAGGAAGCGGCTTTGGCGGTGGCCAAGCGCGCCATTAATTTCTGACACGCTTGCCCTGCGCAGGCCGCTCTTTCGCGGCGGCGATTTTTGCGGCAAGCATTGCACCATGGTCGACGCCATCACCACCCAGGTCGTGCGCAACCGCGTCTCCAGCCTGATGCAGGAGATGCATTACCATTTCTATCGCTCCGGCTATTCGACCATCATCCGCGAGTTGCGCGATTTTTCCTGCGTCATCCTCGATTGCCGCGGCGGGCTGATCGTGGCGCCGCCGATGTTCTTTCACGCGCCGGTCTACCGGCATCTGGTCGGCAACATCCTGCAGCGCTACGGCGAAGATAACGTCCACCCGGGCGACATGTTCGTCTGCAATCACCCCTACGAAGGCGGTCTGCCGCACGTCTCCGACATGGCCTTCGTCGCGCCGATTCTCTCCGGCGCGACGCTCGTCGGCTTTGCCGGATCGATCGCGCACAAGGCCGATGTCGGCGGCACCATGCCGGGCTCGACCTCGGCCAACGCCACGGAAATTTTCCAGGAAGGCCTGCTGCTGCCGCCGGTGAAAATCTATTCGCGCGGCGTTTTCAACGCCGATCTGGAGCGCCTCATCCTCGCCAACAGCCGCCAGCCGGACCTCGTGCGCGGCGACATGCATGCGCAGATGGCGGCGACGCAGATGGGCGCCGACCGCATCCTGCAGACCTGCGAGCAGTTCGGCGTCGAGCCGCGGTGATGGAGGCATTCGCGGCGCTGCTCAAAGGCGCCGCCGAGGAATTGCGCGCGGCGATCAAGGCGCTGCCGGACGGCGAAGCCTCCGCCGAAGGCTTCATGGACAACGACGGCGTCGAGCTCGACCGGCCGGTGCGCTTTGCCGTCACGGTGCGCGTCGAAAAGGGCGAGATCACTTTCGATTTCAGCAACAGCGACCGGCAGGCGAGGGGGCCGGTCAATTTGCGCCCGTCGATGGTCGAGGCCTGCGTGTTCTATTGTCTGATCGGCGCGCTCGATCCGAAGCTTCATTTCAACGACGGCATGCGCGAGGTGGTGCGCTTCGACTACGCGCCGAACACGGTGACCAATGCCAGCGCCGCCGGCGCCGGTGAGCTCCTATCAGGCGGCCAATCTCAAGCTCACCGACGTGATCCTGGAAGCGCTGGCGCCGTTCCGGCCGGAGCGCGCGGTCGCCAATGGCGGATCGAGCGGCGCCATGCTGATTTCGTGGAAGGGCGGCGGCCGGCCGGGCCAGCCGTCGCTGCAATATGAAATCCTCGGCTCGGCCTATGGCGGCGGCAACGGCAATGACGGCTGTTCGGCGGTCGCGACCCATATCAGCAATCTGCACATCACGCCGATCGAAATTCTGGAATCCGAATTTCCCTGCCGCATCGTCGAGTTCGATCTGGTGAAGGATTCCGGCGGCGCCGGCGAATTCCGCGGCGGGCTGGCGTTCCGCCGCATCTACGAATTGCTGCAGGACGCCACGGTGGTGCGCCGCTACGACCGCGCGAAATTTCCGCCGAACGGCGTCGCCGGCGGCAAGCCCGGCAGCCGCAGCCGCTTCGTCATCCACTTGGGCGGCGAAAGACGAGCAGGAAACGCCGGCTTCGGGCCGCTACGAATTGCGCGCCGGCGAGCGCTTCCTGCTGCAGAGCGCCGGCGGCGGCGGCTATCGGCGATCCGAAAAAACGCGACCGCGCCGCGCTTACGCGCGATATCGCCGAAGGCTACGTCTCGGCCGAAGCGGCGGCGCGCGAATACGGCAGCAAGGATTGAATCATCATGGCAGACGGCAAGAAAGATCGGGTCGGCATCGTCGGCGCGGGGCGCATGGGGCTTTCCATGCTCAAGCACCTCGTCAACAAGGGCTACGCCGTCACGGTCTGCGACATCAGCGAGAAGCAGCGCGAGGCGGCGCGCGCCGCCGGCGCCGCGCATCGCGCAAACGCCGGCGGAGGTCGGCAAGGCAAGCGACATCGTCATCCTCGGCGTCGGCTATGACGACGAAGTCAACGACGTGGTGTTCGGCAAGAACGGCTTGATCGAAACGATGGCGCCCGGCTCGATCATCGCCGTGTCGTCGACGGCGAAGCCCGACACGGTGAAGGCGGTCGCGGCGCGCGTCGCCGAAAAAGGCATCGAGGTGCTCGACGCGCCGATCTGCCGCGGCCGCTTTGCCGCCGATTCGGGCACGCTGCTGGCGCTGGTCGGCGGCAAGCCGGAAGTCGTCGCCCGCGCGCGGCCGGTCTACGGCACGTTCGCCTCCGACATCGTGCATCTCGGCGACGTCGGCCACGGCCAGGTCGGCAAGACCATGAACAATCTGCTGCTCTGGGTGAACGCGGTCGGCCTGTTGGAGGCCGGCCGGCTCGCCGAAACCACCGGCATCGATCTCGTCAAGTTGCGCGAGGCGCTGATGATGAGCTCCGGCGCCTCCGACGCGCTCAAGGAATGGGACATGATCTCGTTCACCTGGGCGCTGAAGGACATGCAGATCGTCGCCGACATGACCGACAAGGCCGGGCTGTCGCTGCCGATCACCGGCGCGATCAAGGAACTGGTCAAGGACGCGCGCCGCATCAAGGCGAGCAATCCGCCGAACTGGACCGGCAACAAGCCGGTGAAATACGGATGATTGATGGACCCAGCGCCGTCGATCCGCGCAGGGGCAAAAAGGTTGATGACAAATAAGCGGATCATTCCGACGAAAATTCATGACAAAAATCTAATCAGTCGTTGCATGTAATTTCATCGTCGCTACAGATTTCTGCCGCAATGAGCGAGGCTGGCACGTATCGTGCAAGGCTATGGGCTGTGGGGCCAACCGGAGACATCGATATGCCGATGCGAGGCGAGCTTCCTGATGCGGCGGTACGACGCTATGTGCAAGCACCATCCGGCGCCGGCGACCGGCTGGTCGCGAATCGTCGCCGGTGATATCAAATCGCCAGCTGCAGGCCGTCTTCATGTTCTGCGCCATCGGTTTTCTCGTCGACGGTCAACGTTGTTGTACGCTTTCCCGACTTTGGCGCGACGGTCGCGCAACTCGCAATATTCCCCTGACGCGCGGTGCTCGGCGTCATCCCGGGCGCGCGGATTTGCGCGCGTCGCGGATCGATAGTTACGACAGATCCATCGCCGAGACGCCGCCGTCGACGAACAGGTTGGCGCCCCAGACGAACGACGAATCGTCGCTGACCAGAAACAGCACGGCCTTGGCGGCCTCCTCCGGCTGCCCGGGCCGCTTCGCCATGTTGGGCACCGGACGCGACGGATCGAACTCGTCCTTGCCGACCGGCGAGCCGATCTTGTTCGGCACGATGGCGTTGACGCGGATCTTGTGCGGAGCGAGCTGCGCCGCCATGGCGCGGGTGAGGTTGGCGACGCCGCCCTTGGCGGCCGAGTAGGCGACGGCGCGGCTTCTGCCGGTAAATCCCGAGGTCGAGCCGATATTGACGATGCGGCCGCCGCCCTGCGCGGCCATCTGCTTGCCGACCTCTTTCGCCATGAGAAACTGGCTCTTCAGCGTCACCGCCAGCACGCGGTCCCATTCCTCCTCGGTGATGTCGAAGATGTGCTTGTTGTCGGAGATGGCGACGTTGTTGACCAGAATGTCGATGCGGCCGTAGCGGGCCACGACATTCTTCACCAAAGCCGCCACGTCGGCGCCCTTCGACACGTCGGCGACGAACAGTGTGGCCTCGCCGCCCGCGGCCTTGATCGCATCGGCCACGCGTTCGCCGCGCGCCTTGTCCATGATCGACGATGGCGACCTTGGCGCCCTCGGCGGCGAACAGCTTGGCGATTTCCTCGCCGATATTGCGGCCGGCGCCGGTCACGATCGCCACCTGGTCCTTGAGCTTCATCCTCTGCTTCCCTCCTCATTGCGCCTGCGGGTCGCCGCAATTGGCCGCGGCGCGGCACGATAGGCCTTTGCCTCCGGCGCCTTCAATTCGCGCGATAAGCATTTTGACTCTTAGTGAATGAATATGATTCGCCGAGGCGCCGCGTCGCCAACGCCCGCGCCGCCGTCTAGACTGGCCGGCGGGAGCCGGCTCGCCCTGCAGTCCGCGAACGCGTGCACGAGCGCGTCAGGCCAGAGACACGGAAGCGGCGGGAGAGCGATGTTCAAATCCTTGATGACGAGGCGGCGTTTCGCGCCCCTGTTCTTCTGCCAGTTCTTCGCGGCGTTCGGCGACAATTTCCTCAAAACTGCGCTCAGCTTCGTCGTCTTGGCCCAGATCGTCCGGGGACAATTCCGGCAGCGCTGATAACGCTTGCCGGCGCGGTCTACATCGCGCCGTTCTTCTTCCTGTCGGGCCTCGGCGGCGAACTCGCCGACCGCTACGACAAGGCCTGGATGGCCCAGCGCATCAAGCTCACCGAGATGGGCGCCGCGGCGCTCGCCGTCATCGGCTTTGCCTTTCATTCGATCGTGCTTGCTGTTCGTCGCGCTGTTTCTGTTCGGGACGCTGGCGACTCTGTTCGGCCCGATCAAATACGGCATCCTGCCCGACCATCTGGCCCGCGACCGAATTGCCGGCCGGCAATGCGCTGATCGAAGGCGGCACCTTCCTCGCCATTCTGCTCGGCACCATCCTCGCCGGCATCGCCGCGAATGGCGAGCAGCAATCCGATCCATTTCGCCTGGCTGATGCTGCTGACCGCGCTGCGCAAGCTGGCTGTCGAGCCTGTTGATCCCGCCGCACCGGCGAGGGCGCGCCCAACCTGACGATCAACCGCAACATCATGGTCTCCACCTGGGACCTGATCAAAGAGTTGCGCGAGGATCCGCGGCTGTGGTGGGGCGCCATCGTGGTGAGCTGGTTCTGGCTCGTCGGCGCGCTGGTGCTGTCGCTGCTGCTGCCGCTCGTGCACGTCAACCTCAACGGCACCGACGCGGTGATCACGCTGTTCCTCACCATCTTCTCGGTGGCGGTCGCGGTCGGCTCCGGCCTTGCCGCATGGCTCGCCGCCGGCCGCATCGTCATCCTGCCGACGCTGTTCGGCGCCGTGATGCTCGGGGTGTTCTCGCTCGATCTCGGCTGGATGGCCGCACATTTCGTGCCCGCGGCCGCGCCGCTGGGCATCGGCGGCTACTTTGCCGCAGCCGCGCAGCATTCACATCGCCGTCGATCTCGCCGGGCTTGCGATCGGCGGCGGCCTGTTCGTGGTGCCGACATTCGCTGCGGTGCAGGCCTGGGCGCACCCGGACCGCCGCGCCCGCGTGGTCGCCGGCGTCAACGTGCTCAACGCCGCGTTCATGGTGGTCGGCGCGCTCGTTCAGGCGCTGTTGCAGAAGCTCGGCTTCGGCGTGCCGCTGCTTTTCGCGATCATCGGCGTCGCCAACCTTGTGGTCGCCGTCGCCATCGGCCGCACCATGCCGGCGAGCTGGACGATCGACTTCCTCTCCATCGTGTTTCGCGCCTTCTATCATCTGGAAGTGAAGGGCTACGAGAACATCGCCAAGGCCGGCCACAACGCCATCATCGCGCTCAATCACGTGAGCTTCCTCGATCCGCCGCTGGCCATGTCGCTGCTGCCCAAGCGGCCGGTCTTCGCCATCGACGTGACGATGTCGCGCCACTGGTGGATCCAGCCGTTCCTCAAATTCGTGCGCACCATGGCGCTCGATCCGCTGAAGCCGTTTTCGCTGCGCGCCATCATCAACGCGGTGAAGGACGGCGAGATGCTGGTGATATTTCCCGAAGGCCGCATCACCGTCACCGGCAGCCTGATGAAGATCTACGACGGCGCGGCGATGATCGCCGACAGGTCGGACGCGATGGTGGTGCCCGTGCACATCGACGGGCCGGAGGCGACCATCTTCAGCCGGCTCAAGCGCTCGCAGGTGCGCCGCCGCTGGTTTCCGAAGATCACGGTCAACATCCTCGAGCCGGTGAAGCTCAAGCTCGATCCGGAGAACTCAAGGGCCGCAAGCGGCGGCAGGCCGCGGGCGCCGCGCTCTACGAGATCATGTCCGATCTGATGTTCCGCTCCACGCCGACCGACCGCACCGTCGTCGAGCGCCTGATCGAGGCGGCCAAGGCCCATGGCCCGGGCTGGCTCGCCATCGAGGATCCGGTCAGCGGCCGGCTCACCTACCGGCGGCTCCTGCAGGCGATCTCCATCCTCGGCGCCAAGCTGATGCCGCTGGCGCTCGAAGGCCGCGCGCTCGGCGTCATGCTGCCGACCTCGAACGGCGCCGTGGTCACGCTGCTGGCGGTGATGTCGGCCGGCCGCGTGCCGGCGATGATCAATTTCACCGCCGGCGCCGCCAACATTCTGGCCGCCTGCCGCGCGGCGGAAATCGACACCATCCTCACCTCGCGCACCTTCGTGGAAAAGGGCCGGCTGGAAAATCTCGTCGCTCATCTCGAGAAGGTCGTGCGCATCGTCTATCTGGAAGACATTCGCAAGACCGTCACGACGTTCGACAAGCTGCGCGGCCTTTGCGCGGCTGGAAGAAGCCGCTGGTCGCGCGCAAGCCCGACGACTGGGCGGTGATCCTGTTCACCTCCGGCACCGAAGGCCTGCCCAAGGGCGTGGTGCTCTCCCATCGCAACGTGCTCGCCAACGTCGCGCAATGCGCAGCGCGCATCGATTTCGGCCGCGAAGACAAGCTGTTCAATGCGCTGCCGATCTTCCACTCGTTCGGCTTTACGGCCGGGGTCGTGCTGCCGCTCATCTCCGGCGTGCCGATCTATCTATATCCTTCGCCGCTGCATTATCGCACCGTGCCCGAACTGGTTTATTGGAAGTGCGCCACCGTTCTGTTCGGCACCGATACTTTCCTTAACGGCTATGCGCGCATGGCCAACCCTTATGACTTTCCGCTCGCTGCGCTACGTGCTGGCCGGCGCCGAGCCGGTCCGCGAGTCGACGCGGCAGATTTATCTGGAAAAATTCGGCCTGCGCATTCTCGAGGGCTATGGCGTGACCGAGACGTCGCCGGTATTGGCGCTGAACACGCCGATGTTCAACAAATTCGGCAGCGTCGGCCGCCTGTTGCCCGGCATGACGGCGAAGCTCGATCACGTCGAGGGCGTCGAGGACGGCGGGCGGCTCTACGTGCGCGGGCCGAACGTGATGCTCGGCTACCTGCGCGCCGACCACCCCGGAGTGCTCGAACCGCCGGCCGACGGCTGGTACGACACCGGCGACATCGTGTCCATCGACGGGCAGGGCTTCATCGCGATCAAAGGGCGCGCCAAGCGTTTCGCCAAGGTCGGCGGCGAGATGGTTTCGCTCGCCGCCGTCGAAATGCTGGCGGCCGATCTGTGGTCGAACAATATCTCCGCCGTGGCCGCGGTGGCCGACGCACGCAAGGGTGAGCGCCTCATCCTCTTCACCGACAAGCACGGCGCCACGCGCGCCGAGTTCCAGGCCTATGCGCGGAGCAAGCACGCCTCCGAGCTGATGCTGCCATCGGAAGTCGTCGTGCTCGACAAGCTGCCGCTGTTAGGCTCCGGCAAGGTCGATCATCTGACGCTGCAAAAATTCGCGCTCGAGCAGGCGGCGACAAAGGTCGCGGCGGCGGAGTAGTCGCCTTCGCCTCTGCAAGACGGAAGATTGTAACCGCAGCCATTTTCCATCATAAATAATCGGCTGATTAGGCCTTCTGGCTGGCACAATGAAAGAGCAACAAATGCCGAGCAAGATCGGACGCAACAGCACCGAACCGATGCGCGCCGACGACAGGAAAGCGCGCGGCCAAAGGGACGCGGACTGGGAAGACCGGCTGCGGCTCGTCGGCGATGCTCGCTTTACCGACGTCGAATGGAGCGGACGGGACAATCCGTCTTGGCCGCTGCCGATAAAGCAAGGCGGCAGGACGCCATAGGCCGTAGCCAAGCGGCGCGGTCGCTTCTCCGCTCAGAACTCGTTGCCGTATTGCTCCTGGAGGAGATCGAGCCGGCGCAGCGTGTCGCGGTCGGTGACCATAAAGAGCGTTGCGGTCTCGTTGGCACGGTGGGTGATCCAGTTGCCGTGCGGCAGGCTGAACACGTCGTGGGTTTCCCAGGACACGGTATCCTCGCCGACGCGCGTGTTGCCGCTTCCCTCACAGACCAGGCACACCGCGTTCGCGGTGGTGCGGAAGCGCACGGTCTCGCTGCCCTTGTCTATCTGGGTCAGGAAGCAGTCCATCAGCGGCATGGTCGAACCGCCGGTGACCGGATTGACATAGCGCACCCGCCGCGCGCCGTCCTTGCCTTTCGGCGCCGCTCGCACCGCGCCACGTGCCGCGGCCCAGGGATAGCGGAAAACCGGCGAGAATGCGGGCGCGCGCTCACCTAGTTCCGGCACGATGTTGGCATAGGCGAAAGCGGCGTCGTCCGGCAGATTCGGCACATCGTGCGCCGGCCCCGGTTCGAAGGCGTCGGTGCCGAGGTAGCGGTGCAGCGGCACGTCGAGCGCATCGAGCCAGATGATCGGCGCGCTGCCGCGGTGCACGTGCTCGTGCCAGGTCCAGCCCGGCGTGATCACGAGGTCGCCTTCTTCCATCGGACAGTCCTTGCCATCGACGATAGTCGAAGCGCCGCTTCCTTCGATCACAAAGCGCAGTGCGTTCATGGTGTGCCGGTGCGGGCGCGCTTTTTCGCCGGGCAGCAGGATCTGCAGCGCCGTCGTCAGATTGGTGGTCGTGCCGCCACTGTCGCCGGTGATGCTCGGATCGCAGAGCGTCAGCACGCGGCGTTCCACCGCCTGGGGCGAGGTGACTTTCACGGCATCGTCGACCAGCGGACGGATCTGTTTCCACCGCCAATGGCTCGGCGCCGGACCGCCCTCGCGCGATTTGTGCGCAGTCGCGTTTTCCCATAGCGGATGCAGATTGGCCGCCCGCCATGCCTCGCGGATGTCGTCGTAGGAACGGCCGCCAAACGACGCGTTCATCGGCATGTCGGTTGCACTCATGGCGTGTCCTCCGCAAGACGGTTCACGCAGTATAACAGATACGCGCCCGCAGCGCCTGCTTTGCGGCGCGCGTCGGCCGTTCAGCAGAAGTCCGCAAGTGCGACAGACTGCGCCGCCGCCGCGGCCAAATCTGCCTAGCGGGCCGCAACGGGCGGGTATATCGTGCCTGAACGTTCCGGGCAGACCTTTCATCGAACGCAACGTCACTCAAAAGAAAACAAGATGGGGTTGGCACCCATCGTCGCGGTAGCCGGCACTTCGCCCCTACTGCGTCTTTGTTCGATAAACAGGAAGCGACACCGGAGGGCAGGGGTCAACGACGCGAGAACGCCGCTTCAAAAATCTCGCGGCAAGCAAAGAGGGGACGCGCCATGCAGACCAGAAATACCGTGGCATTCGAATTTTCAGCCGCGCCGCGCGCGCCGGAAGGTTCGGCGCGCCGAAACGCATTGCGCGTTGTCGCCGCGGCCAGTGTCGCCGCGCTGATGCTCGGCGTGCCGGCTCGCGCTGCTGATCCGATCAAGATCGGCATCCTGCTGCCGCTGTCGGGCAATTTCGCCGAGAACGGCCAGCAAACCTTGACCGGCCTGAAAATGTATTTCGACAAGATCGAGAACAAAGCCGGCGGTCACACGCTCGACCTGCTCGTCGAGGACACGCAGGGCAAGCCCGACACCGCAGTGACCAAAGCACGCAAACTGGTGCAGGGCGATGGCGCGCAGGTGCTCACCGGCGTCGTTTCGTCGGGCGAAGCGATCGCCGTCAACGCGTATTCACGCGACAACAAAGTCCCGCTCGTGCTGTCGGGCGACGCCGGCGCCGACGAATTGACGATGCCCGGCCCGCTTGCCAATCCGTACATGGTGCGCACCTCGCAGAACGGCCGTTCGGTCGCGTCCGCGGCGGCCGATTGGGCCTACAAGAAAGGCTGGCGCAAGGTCGTGACCATCGGCTCCGATTATGCCGGCGGCGTCGACGTGCATTTCGCCTTCGCCCAGGCGTTCTGCAAGCTCGGCGGAAAGGTCATTCAAGCCGAGTGGCCTCCGATCGGTACCGCCGACTTCGGTCCTTATCTCACCAACCTCGACCGTAGCGCCGACGCCGTGGTGACGTTCGAGCCGGGCGCCGATGGGCTGCGGCTCGCGCGCCAATATTCGGAATTCGGGCTGAAGAGCAAACTGCCGGTCATGGACATCTACGGCGGACTCGTTTTCGAGTTGAACCTGCCTCAACTCGGCGATGCCACGCTCGGCATGTATTCGAGCCTGTTCTACACGCCGATGCTGAAGACGCCCGAGAACGAGCGCTTTGTCGCCGAATTCCAAAAGCGAATGCATACCTTGCCGGCCAACGAGGGGCCGAACGGCTATGTGGGCGCGCGTGCGATCGTCGACGCCATCAACGCGGTCAACGGCGACCTTTCGGATACGATGAAATTCATGGCGGCGCTCAAAGCCATCAAGTTCGACTCGCCGAAGGGCGAAATCTCGCTCGATAAATACGGTCAGGTGATCCAGACCATGTACATCCGCGAGGTCCAGAAAGTGGACGGCCAGCCGGAGAACGTTCCGATCGCGTCCTACAAAAACGTCGACCAGTTCTGGCCCTTTACCGAGGCTGAGTTCGAATCGTTCAAATACACCTATAAGGATTCCAAGAACGCGCTGACCGATTGTACGCGGCTATTGGCCAAGAAATAGGCATGAGCCGCAGCCCGGCGCGCGCCGCTTGCGGGCGCCGGAACGGCGATCCGGCGACAACAGGCCAGTCTTGATGACCTGGGTCATTCATATCCTCAACGGCGTCGCGTTCGGAATGCTGCTGTTCCTGCTCGCCGCGGGACTGTCGCTGATCTACGGGTTGATGAAGATACTGAACCTGACCCACGGTTCGTTTTATCTTCTCGGCGGCTATATCGGGCTGACGGTGGTGCAGTTTACCGGAAGCTTTGTTCTCGGGCTGGTCGTCGCGGTGGTGGCCGTTGCGCTTGTCGGCGCCGTGATAGAACGGTTCTTTCTGCGGCGCTTCCATCTCGACGAGCTGCCGCAGACGCTGTTGACCTTCGGCTTTCTGTTCATTTTCTCCGACCTGTCGCTGTGGATCTGGGGCGGCAACCCGCTGATGCTCAACGAGCCGCAGATCCTCGAGCGCTCGGTGCCGATGGGCTATTACGCCTATCCGGTCTACCGGCTGTTCCTGATCGCGGTCGGCCTCGCGGTTGCCGGAGGCTTGTGGTGGTTTCAGGAGCGCACGCGGCTCGGCACCATGCTGCGGGCTGGTGTCGACGATGCCGAGATCGCGCGCGCGCTCGGCATCAACGTGTCGCTATTGTTCACGCTGGTGTTCGCCGTCGGCGCCGCGCTTGCGGCCTTGGCCGGCGTTCTCGCCGCGCCGGTGCTCAGCCTCTATCCCGGCGCCGATTTCGAGGTGCTGATCTTCGCCTTCGTCGTGGTGATCGTCGGCGGGCTCGGCAGCCTCCGCGGAGCGCTCGCAGGGGCGCTCCTTGTCGGTATTCTCGACGATTTCGGCAAAGCTTTCTTTCCCCAGTTCGCGCTGTTCACCGTCTTTGTGCCGATGGCCGTCATTCTGGTGATACGGCCCACCGGCCTGTTCGGCCGCCGATGACGGCGCGCGTCTGGTCGCTTATCGGCGCGGTCGCGGTTCTGGCGCTGCTGGTGGCGCTGCCCCAGTTCCTGCGGGCGTACGATCTTGCGCTTGCGACCAAGATGCTGATCTTCGCGCTGTTCGCGATGAGCCTCGATCTTCTGCTCGGCTATGCGGGCCTCGCCTCGCTCGGGCACGCGGCGTATTTCGGGGTGGCCGCCTACACGATCGCACTGTTGATTTTGCGCGCGGGCGTGAGCAGCGGGCTCGCCTTTCCGGCGGCCTTGTGCGCCGCCGCCATCACCGGCGCGCTGTTCGCCCCGCTCGCGCTGCGCGCGCGCGGCAGCTACTTTTTGATGATCACTTTCGCTCTGGCTCAGGTGGTGTGGAGTGTCGCGTTCGGCTGGCGCTCGCTCACCAATGGCGATGACGGCATACCCGACGTGGTTCGTCCCGATTTCGGATTTTCGCTCGATGACACGGCGTCGTTTTATTATTTCGTGCTGGCGGTCGTCGGCGTCGCCGCTTTGCTGCTCGTCGCCATCGTCAAGTCTCCCTTCGGCCGTGCGCTGCGCGGCATTCGCGAAAGCGAATCGCGCATGCAGGCGCTCGGCTTCGACGTGTGGCGCTATCAGTACGTGGCGTTCGTGCTCTCCGCCTTCTTCGCCGGCATCGCGGGAGCGCTCTATGCCTACTACAACCGCTTCGTCGGCCCGGAATATCTGTATGTGATCCAGTCGGCCGAGGCGCTGATCATGGTGATACTGGGCGGCGCCGGAACGCTGCTCGGTCCGGCGATCGGCGCCGCCTTGATCGTGTTCCTCGAGGATTTCGTCAGCACGATGACCGAGCATTGGGTCCTGGTGCTCGGCGTCATCTACGTGCTGGTCACGCTGTTCGCGCCGCGCGGGCTGATCGGCCTTGTCGTCGATTTTCGCCAACGCCGGGCCGAAAAAAAATGACCGCGCTCGCCGTCGACAACGTGTCCAAGAATTTCGGCGGCGTCGCCGCTTTGTCCGACATCTCGCTCGACGTCGAAGAGGGCGAGCGCCGGGTTCTCCTCGGCCCCAATGGCGCCGGCAAGACGACGCTCTTCCACGCCATCTCGGGCAACGTCGCGCCGTCTGCCGGCCGCGTCATTCTCTTCGGCCTCGACATCACGCGGCTCCGCCCCGACCAGCGCGCGCGGCTCGGCCTCGCCCGTACCTTCCAGATCACCAACCTGTTTCCGCGGCTGACGGTATTCGACAGCGCGCTGCTCGCGCTCGACGGCGCCAGCGGACGCGGATTGCAGCTCATCCGCCCGCTGTCGAGTTATCGCGGCCTTTATGCCGAAGCCCAGCGGCTTCTGGATCGGTGGGGGCTCGCCGACGCCGCGCGGCGCATCGTGCGCACGCTCTCTTACGGCGAGCAGCGCCAGCTTGAGATCGCGCTGGCGCTCGCCGGCAAGCCGCGGCTTTTGTTGCTCGACGAGCCGACCGCCGGCCTGTCGCCAGCGGAGACCCGCCGCGTGGTCGCCATGGTGCACGAGCTGCCGCGCGACATGACGATCGTGATGATCGAGCATGACATGGACGTCGCCTTCGAGCTTGCCGACCGGATCGCGGTCATGCACCAGGGCCGGCTGATCGCCGAAGGCGACGAGGCCGCCATCCGCGCCAACGGCCAGGTGACCGACATTTATCTGGGAACGGAATGATCCCGTGCTGAAGGTCGAGGACGTTCACACCTATTACGGCGCGAGCCACATCCTGCAGGGGATTTCGCTCGCGATCGAGCGCGGCGAGGTGGTCGCCGTCATCGGCCGCAACGGCGTCGGCAAGACCACTTTGGTGCGCTCGATCGTCGGCCTCACGCCGGCGCGCAGCGGGCGCATCGTCTTCAAGGACATCGATATTACCCGCATGCCCGCGCACCGGATCGCGCGGCTCGGCGTCGGGCTGGTGCCGCAGGGCCGCCGCATCTTTGCCTCGCTGTCGGTGCGCGAGCATCTGCAAGTCACCGCGCGGCGCCGCGGTCTCGCGCAATGGACGCTTGAGCGGTTGATCGCGCTGTTTCCCAACCTCGCCGAGCGGCTCGGCGCAACCGCGAATAAGCTGAGCGGCGGCGAGCAGCAGATGCTGGCGGCCGGCCGCGCGCTCGTCGGCAACCCCGATCTGCTTCTCTTGGACGAGCCGACCGAGGGCTTGGCGCCGCTCATGGTGCGGGAGCTTGGCCGGCTGGTCGAAACGTTGAAGGAAACCGGCGCTTCGATCCTGCTGGTCGAGCAGCAGCTTGCCTTCGTGCTGCGCCACGCCGACCGCATCTACATTCTCAGCAAGGGGCAGATCGTGCATCACTGCCGCCCGGCTGATCTCGCCGACGATCATGAGACCAAGTCGCGGTTCCTGGGCGTTTAAGGTCGATTATTGTTTCATGTCAGGGCTTCCGCCAACGCGCGAGCGAGCGCAGCCAAGGCCTGTTCCATTCGCCGGGAAGGCCCGATAAGGTAGCCGCCATGTCGGACGTGATGCAGCATGCAACCGGGGAGACGCGCAAAGGGGAGGGCTTGGCCGGCGGCATCGCCCAGCTGGCCGACGGCCGGCTTTACGCCCTGCAGCACCCTTGCGCGCTGGACGGCCGCGTCAGCTTCTATCCGCTGAGCGCGCGCGGCTATTCGGTGGCGAACAGCTATCTGCTGACAGAGCCCGGCGCCGCCATGCTGATCGACACCGGCTTCGGCAAGGACGAGGCGGCGATCCGCGCCCAGATCGAGTCGTTGATCGCGCCCGGGCTGAAGCTGTCGCTGTTTCCGCTGCGGCTCAATGAGTTCATGTCGATCAACAACGTCGAGAGTTTCGCCGGACACTTCAACGTCGAGACCTGCTACACCAGCAATATCGACGCCGCTCTATGGTTCGATTTCGGCGCCAGGGCGGAAGGCCGCGACATCCTCAAATCGATGAAGGTCACCGCGGTGACTCGCGCCGACACGATCCAGCTCGGCAAAGACGGCCGCGCGATCGACGTGATGCAGGCGCCGATCCGGCTGATCGCCACGCGCTGGCTCTACGACCGCGCAACGCGCACGCTGTTCTCCTCCGACATGTTCACCCACGTTTGGCGCGAGCGGCAGAGCGGACCGTGGTTCGTGACCGAGGCGGACAACGATTCGACTTCGCAGGGTGACATTCGTTCGTTCATGCTCAATACGCGCTATTGGTGGCTCGAAGGCGCGCCGACCGATTCGATCCGGCGCGGCATCGGCAATATCTTCGACAAGTACGACATCGAAACCATCGCGCCGGGCTACGGCTGCATCCTCTCCGGCCGCAACGTGGTCGAGCGGCACTATCGGATGCTCGATGAGTTTCTCAAAGCCTGCGACAAGAGCGTGGCGACCTCGCGCTACGTCTCCCGCGACGAGGAACGCTGATTATGCTCGATAAGCCGCATACCAAAAGCATGCTCGACACGCCTATTGCCGAAAGAATGCCGCGCGAGATCGCGCCGGGCGTGTTCTGGATCGGCGACTGTTTGGCGCAGCGCCACAAGGGCAAGGTCTATCACGGCTACAACGCCGCCTTCCTGGTCGCCGGCGAAACCGCTTCCTGTCTGGTCGAAACCGGGCATCCGAAGGATTTTCCGGTCATCGAGCGGCACATGAACGAGCTGTTCGCCCGCGGCGTGGCGCCTTTGAAATATCTCTTCGTCACCCATCAGGAAACGCCGCATTGCGGCGGACTCGGCCGCGTGCTGAAAACCTTTCCCGATTCGCTCCTGGTCGGCGACGTCAGCGACTATCATCTCGCCTTCCCGCAATACGAACACCGCATGCAGTGGATGAAGGAAGGCGACGAGATCGAACTGGGCGGGCGCACGCTGATGGCGGTCGAGCCGGTGATCCGCGACCTGCGCACTACATTGTGGGGCTTCGACACCAAGGAACGTGTGCTGTTTCCCGGCGACGGCTTCGCCTACAGCCATTATCACGCGGACGGCCATTGCGGCCTCGTGGCGGAAGAAGCGGTCTCGCTGGACCTGCCGGACGTGTCGTCGACCTTCGCCGACCTCGCGCTGTTCTGGACCAAGTTCGCCGACATGAACGCCTATTGCGACCGGCTCGACCATTTGATCGAACGGCTCGGCGTGAAAACCATTGCGCCGACCCACGGCCTGCCGATCACCGACGTGAAGGCTACCGTGCCGAAAGTGCAGGAAGGCCTCAAAGCCGCGGCGCTGATGCCGGAAACGGGCACCAACGAGAAGGCGCCGGTGGCGTCGTCGTCATAACGTCGCAACGCAGGCGCGCGATACCGCGTCATAATGCGCGCCGCTCTAGGGGGCTCGACATGAAAAAACATCTCGCTTTGGCGTTGTGTTTGGCGGCGGCTGGCTTCGCCGGCTTGGCGATGCAGAACGCCTTCGCGCAAAGCTGGCCGGCGCGGCCGGTGAAAGTCATCGTCGGCTTCACGCCCGGCGGCCCGACCGATCTGGTCGCGCGGCTGCTTGCGCAAAAGCTCAGCGAGCAGACCGGCAAGAATTTCTACATCGAAAACGTTCCCGGCGCCGGCGGCAATGTCGGCGCGGCGCGGGCGGCGCAGTCGCCGCCGGACGGCTACACGCTCCTGGTGACCGGCGGCAACATCACCAACAATCCGTTCCTGTTCGCCAATCCGGGCTATGATCCGATCAAGGATTTTGCCGCCGTCACGCTCGCCGCCGCGACGCCGGTGGTGCTGGCGGTCAATCCGGAGGTGCCCGCGCACACGGTCAAGGAACTGGTCGCGTGGGTGCGCGCCAATCCCGGCAAGGAGAGTTTTGCCTCGCCGGGCACCGGCACGCCGCCGCAGCTTGTCGGCGCGCTGTTTACGCAATCGCTGCACCTCGACCTCGTGCATGTGCCGTTTCTCCGGCGGCGGCACCGCCGTGGAAGCCACCGTCGGCGGCCACACGCCGATCTCGTTCGGCGCCCTGGCGCCGGCGGTGCCGCTGATCAAGTCCGGGCAATTGCGGGCGCTGGCGGTGACCGGCAAGGTGCGCTCGCCGGCATTGCCCGATGTGCCGACCATGACGGAAGCGGGCTTCCCCGAGGTGGAAGGCGAAACCTGGACCGCGGTGGTGGCGCCGGCGCGGACGCCGCAGGACATCATCGCCAAGCTTCACGACATGATCGTCGCCAGTCTCGCCACGCCCGACGTGAAGGGCAAACTTGCCGCCATGGCCTATGGCCGATCGGCGATACGCCGGCACGAATGCGAAGCGTTCTTCAAGTCCGAGATGGACAAGTGGGGCAAGGTGATCAAGGCCGCCGGGTTGAAGGCGGAGTGAATCACAAGCGGGTCATCGTCAAAGACCGCTGTATTACTTCTGCGCCGGAAACGGCTCGGTGTAGAAATCGCCGTCGCGGCCGAAATACATCGCCTTGCGGCCGGCGATGAACACCTCGTAGTGCGAGCAGCCCGCATCGCATGATGCGGCGCAGGAATTCAGCGTAGCCGATCTCGCCGCGCTGGATGGCTTTGACCGACGCGGCGACGCCGGAAGAATCGAATGCCAGCGCGATCGCCGGGTCGTCCTGTAAGCGGCAGCGCCTCGTCGTAGGCCTCGCCGCCCGAGCCGTAATAGGTGTTGCGGAGCTTCACGAGATCGGCGGTGTAGGACTTTACGCCGGCGCCGACGAGCCGCTCGACGACTTTTGGAAACGGCGTATCGGCGAAGCTCGCAGCTTCATGCATTCGTTCGATCGTTTCGGGTATTCATGGCGCTGTCACTCCTATTTGCTGTTGTTGACCGGATCGATCCCCGCAAGCGCTTCGAGCAGACGGCGCAGCCCGCGCTGGATTGAAGCGACGTCGGAGGGTGAGAGCTTACGGGCGAGGCGGGCGTGATAGCCGCTTGCCGCCTTGGTGAGTTGATCGAGCGCGGCGCGCCCGCGCCGGGTGAGAATGAGGTGCGGCGAGGCGCGGTGATCGGGATTGTCCTGGTACGCCGCCGAGCCCTCGGCGACCAGGAGGTCGGCGATGCGCTGCACGTTCTGCCGGGTGACGCCGAGCACGCGGGCGATCTGCGGCACGGTAGTGCGGCGCCCCCGAAGCCGCGCTCATCACCTGCCAGCGCGCCTGGGTCTGGCCGACGGTTCGGGCGATCGCCTCGCCGTATTCGCGCAAGCGGCCGGCGAGCTCGTAGACATCGGCCACGATGATTGGCACCAGGCATTGCGGCTTCACTTCAGTCGTTCATGGTATCATATTGTCATAGTGACAATATATTGTCAATATGACCGGAACTATCGATATTGGCTGGCCAGCCCTACCGCTCAACAGACTTGAGCGCGATGCCGATGCGTGCCGCTCACCCGGCATTCTTCTGCGCCCGCTCGACCGCCCAGCGATTCTCCGGAATCGGCAGCCCGAGATTTTCGCGCAGAGTCTTGCCTTCGTACTCCTTGCGAAACAGGCCGCGGCGCTGCAGTTCGGGAATGAGCAGATCGACGATGTCCTGCAAGCCCGCGCGGGAACGTGAGCGGCATGAGGTTGAAGCCGTCCGCCGCGCCGCCGCGGAACCAGATTTCGAGCGCATCGGCGACTTCGGACGGGCGTGCCGATGACCACGCGGTGACCGCGCTGGCCGTAGACGCGCTTGTAGAGCTGGCGGATGGTCAGATTCTCGCGGCGCGCCAGCTCCACCATGACCTTGACGCGGCCTTTTTGCTCGACGTCGGGATGCTGGATCGGGCACCGGGCCGTCGAGCGGATAGCGTCGACATATCGAAGCCGAAGTGCGACGACAAATCCTTGATCGCCAGTTCGGGCGACAAGCAGCGCCTGCAAGCGCTCGTATTTTTCGGCCGCCTCGGCGCGGGTGTGCCCGATCACGGTCATCACGCCGGGCATCACCTTGATGGCGTTGGGCGGACGGCCGTAAGCGGCGGCGCGGCGCTTGATGTCGGCGTAAAACGCCCGGCCGGCCTCGAGATCCTGCTGCACCGTGAACGTGATCTCGGCGGTTTCGCCGGCGAGATCGCGGCCGTCGTCGGACTGGCCGGCCTGCACGATCACCGGATGGCCCTGCGGCGAGCGATGCACGGTCAACGGCCCGCGCACCGAAAAGTGCTTGCCCTTGTGGTTGAGGAAATGAAGTTTCGAGCGGTCCAGATAAATGCCGCTCTGCTTTGTCGGCGATGACGGCGCCGTCTTCGAAGCTGTCCCAGAGGCCGAGCACCACTTTGGCGAACTCGCGCGCCCGCGCGTAGCGGTCGCCATGATGCGGGTGCGTCTCCCGGCCGAAATTGTAAGCCTCGGCGACGGCGAGCGACGTCACCAGATTCCATCCGGCGCGTCCGCCGCTGATCTGGTCGAGCGAAGCAAAAAACCGCGCGACGTGGAACGGCTCGAAATAGGTCGTGGTCGCGGTCGCCACGAGACCGATCCGCTCGGTGACGGCGGCGATGGCGCCAAGAAGCGTGATCGGCTCGAGCCGCGAGGCCGCCGTGGTGCGCGTCCACGCCTCCACGTCGTCGGCGCCGAAGGTGGCGTTGGTGTCGGCCATGAACAGGAGATCGAACTTGCCGCGCTCGGCGATACGGGCGATGTCGAGGTAATGCGCAAGCGACTGGCGGCCGTACGGATCGACGTCGGGATCGCGCCAAGCGGCGACATGGTGCCCGGTGCCTTCGAGGAAACAGCCGAGTTTCATCATGGTCGCACCCATCGCTCTAGTCTCGAACGGGATGACTCTTCTTCGAATCGCCATCCCGTTCTAGCTTATTGTTGGAGCATGATCCTTTCCGAAAACCGGGTTCCACTTTTCAGGATCATTAGTATCTTGACTCGCCATCTCGGCAAAATCGATAGCTCCGGCCGCAATACGTTCACGTCCCCCGCATCGCCAGCACCCGATCGACCATGGCGCCGGCTTCGCCCAGATAATTCGCCGGATCGCACAGCCGCTCCAGCGCGGCGCGGTCGAGGTATTTTTTGATTTCCTCGTTCTCGGCGAGGAGATCGACGAGCGGGCGGCCGGTCGCCACCACTTGCCGGCAGACGTCATAGACGAGATCGTGGGCGTATTGGCGGCCGAGATGGGGACCAAGCCCCATCATCACCGCCTCGGACACGATCAGCCCCTTGGTCAGGTCGAGATTGGCGCGCATCTTTTTCTCGTCGACCTGCAGGCCGGTGAGCACAAACAAAGTCTGCGCCAGCGCGCCGGCGGCGAGACAGAAAATTTCCGGCAGCACGATCCATTCGATTTCCCACGGTCCGGTGGCGCGCTCGTGATCCTCCACCATGGCGTCGAGCAGCGCGGCGGTCTGCTGGCGCACCACGGACGTAAGCGCGGTGATGTAGACCGAGGAGATCGGATTGCGCTTCTGTGGCATGGTCGACGATGAGCCGCGGCCTTCGTGGAACGGCTCGTAAACCTCCTCCACTTCGGTCTGCATCAGCAGCTTGATGTCGAAGGCGATCTTGCCGCAGCTGCCGGTGACGAGGCCTAGAAAACAGCCGGCCTCGGCGATGGTGTCGCGCACCGTGTGCCAGGCGATCGCCGGCTGGCCGAGTTTTAATTCCTTCATCAGCTCGGCCTGCACTTGCAAGCCACGGCCGCCGAGCGAGGACAGCGTGCCGGCGGCGCCGCCGAATTCGCCGACCAGCACGCGCGCACGCAACTCGCGCAGCCGCTGCTTGTGGCGCTCGAACGCGGCCAAACAGCGTCGCCATCTTGTAGCCGAAGGTGATCGGCACCGCCTGCTGCAGATTGCTGCGTCCGGCCATCGGCGTGTCGCGATATTTGCGCGCCAGCGCTGCGAGCGCATCGGCGATGCCGTCGAGATCGGCTTCGACCAGCACCAGCGCCTCGCGGATCTGCATCACGGTGGCGGAGTCGGTGATGTCCTGGGTGGTCGCGCCCCAATGGCACCATTCGCCGAGTCCGTCGCGGCAGAGCGCCACGAGCTGCTGCACCACCGGCAGCACCGGATAGCCGATGCGTTCGGTCTGCACTTTGAGCTTGTCAAAATCGATTTCGGCGACGTTGCAGTGCCGGCAGATTTCCTCCGCCGCCTCCTGCGGAATGACGCCGAGCCGCGCCTGCGCCCGCGCCAGAGCCGCTTCGAAGTCGAGATATTTTTGCACGCGGTTCTCGTCGGAAAACACCCGCCGCATCGCCTCGGTCGAGAAAATGTCGCGGAAGACGGCGGAGTCGATCAGGGATGAGGGCATGGGCGCAATTCTCCGGGCAAACGTACTGCGTGGCTTAACAAAATGGATTTGCCAAGCCCAGCCCTGTAGGCTACCGGCATGACTGTGCATCAAAGCGAGCAGCTCAAGAGCCTCGCGCTGCCGCAGCGCCTGCGCGCGATCCACGAAGCGGAATATCCGTGATTTTCCGATGCCGAAATGGGGCGGCGCCGGAGCGCGGTCGAGGATCTGCTCGCTGAATCGAGCCTCGACCATCTCGTGTTCTGCGGCGCCAACCGCTTCGGCTCAGCGGTGCAGTGGCTCACCGGCTGGCCGGTGACCACCGAGGCCGTGGCGTGCTCACGCCCGGCGAGGCCGACGCCATGTTCGTGCAGCACGTCAACCACGCGCCGCTAGCGCAACAGATCGCAACGCGCGCGCGAGGTCGCCTGGGGCGGCGGGTCGTCGATCGGCGCCGCGATCGAGGTGCTGGAGCGGCGCGGCGCGCAGAACGGCCGCGTCGGCGTGATCGGGCCGATGACGTTCGAGCAGCACGCGACGCTCTCCGGCCGCTTCGGCATGATCACCAATCTTAACCGCGCCTATATACGGCTGCGCCAGGTCAAGTCGGCCGAGGAAATCGATTGGATGCGGATCGGCGCGGCGCTGACCGATCGCGGCATGACGGCGCTGCACGACGGATTGCGGTCGGGCTTGAGCGAGCGCGAACTCGGCGACCTTGTTGAGCGCGCCTACGTGCCGCTCGGCGGCACTAACGTCATTCATTTTATTGGCGTGACCGCAATGGCGGACCCGGCCCTCGCCGTGCCCACACAGTTTGCCGCCAATCGCAAGGTGGCGCCCGGCGACATCGTGTTTGCTGAAATCAGCGCGGCGTTCTGGGAGCATTCCGGCCAGGTGCTGCGCAGCTTTGCGCTTGGCGCCGAGCCGCCGCCGCTCTACCGCGACCTGCACGCAACCGCCGACGCCGCCTTCGATGCGGTCGCCGCCGTGCTCAAGGATGGCGCGCTGCCGCGCCAGGTGATCGAAGCCGCGCGCGTAATCGAAGACTGCAGGCTTCACCATCATCGACGATCTGTTGCACGGCTATGGCGGCGGCTATCTGCCGCCGGTGCTCGGTTCAAAAAGCCGGCCCAGCGCGCATGTTCCCGACGAGCCGTTTCGCGCCGGAATGATCGTGGTGATTCAGCCCAACGTGGTCACACCCGACGGCAAGGCCGGCGTGCAGACCGGCGAAATGGTCCTCGTCACCGAGACCGGCATCGAACCGTTCCACACGATGCCGCGCGGATTTTTGCGGGTGTGATGCCGGCGCTACCCGGCCGCAGGCCCGCCGCCGCTACGTCGCGGCGCGTCCAATAACCTCACTCTCCGGACGCGGCGTGCCCGCGCGCAACGCTCGAACGCGGCAAGAATTTTCGCATCCTTAACCGTAGCTGGACCCACGTAGCTGATGCGGGGGCCGCTCATCTTCCATTCCTCAACTTCGTGCCGCGGCGAGTGCCGCTCGTGCTTAATAGTGTCCTACTGCTTTTTTTAAAAAACGCACACGCGAAATGCCGCGCAGCTTCCGCAGCTCGACGCACGGAATCGCCCGTCGCCACACGCTTAATCGTCACTCGCCCGCGGCACGGGGCGAAACGACTCAATTTTTGTAAAGGATATTCGTTCGATTCAAATAAACCGATACACGCACCATAAAGAATACTGCTTCAAGCAATCTTCAGCATAGGCCGAGAAGGCTGCGTAGTTTCACCAATTCCACACTACAGACGGACCAAATTGCGTTCGACAAAGAATAATTTCGTGGCGTCAGCAGGGGACCGGCGTGCGCACGAGCACCATCGTCATGATCGGCTTTGCAGTCGTGTTTGGACTGCTCGCGGTCTTTTTGGCGAATGCCTGGCTCAACAATCGGGCCGCCGAACAGATGCGCAATCTCGCAGCACAGCAGAAAGCCGCGCCGCCGGCGCATACCATCGTCGTCGCGTCGCGGCCGTTGAAGTTCGGCGACGTGCTTGAGCGGATTTGCGTTGCGCGAAATATCGTGGCCGGAGAACGCTCTGCCGAAGGGCGCATTCGGCAGGATCAGCGAATTGACGGCGACCAAGCGCGTCGTGCTCATGCCGATTGCGGTCAACGAGCCGGTCCTCGCTTCGCAAGATCACCGGCCCGGGCGAGCGGGCCACGCTGTCCGCCGTGCTCAAGCGACGGCATGAAGGCGGTCACCATCCGCGTCAACGACGTCGGTGGTGTCGCCGGCTTCGTATTGCCGGGCGACCACGTCGACGTGCTGCTGACGCGGCCGGGCGACAAGAAGGTTTCGGTCAATGACGTAGTGATCCAGGACGCGCGCGTCCTCGCCGTCGATCAAATGGCCGACGACACCGCCGACAAGCCCGCCGTGGTCAAGGCGGTGACGCTGGAAGTGGATGAAACCGGCGGACAAAAACTCGCGCTCGCCTCCATGGTCGGCACGCTGTCGCTGCTGCTGCGCAAAGCCGGCGACGTCGCCGATGACAAGACGCGGCAGGTGACGGCCACCGATCTCGGCAAATCGGATCGGGCCGTCCGGCAATTCCGATTACGTCACCATCGTGGTCACGCGGCCGTCGAAGGACGCAACCTCGCTCGACGAATACAGCGTACCGGTCGAGCACGGCGATGCGACCTTCGGCCGCGCTTTCGCGGCCGACGATGGCGCATGAGTAAGAGTTTTGGGGGCGAACGAAAAAAACAGAGTGAAGCGGGACGAAGAAGTGGGACGAAAATGTTGGGGACGACAGACAGCGGCGGGGAGGCCGACGTGAACAGCCAGTACAAAGACCAAAAACGCGGCGCCGGTGCGCGCCGGCGATCATCGAGACGGGACCACCTGCATCCGGGCCGCCTTGTGCGGCCTGGGCACGGCTGCTCGCGGCGACCATCGCGGCGACGATGGCGCTCGTGCCCGCCGCGGCCCACGCGCAGCAGCAGCTCGCCTTGATGAGCCCGGTGCGCACGGCGATGGTGACGGTGACGCTCGGCAAGTCGCAGGACGTCCATACCGATCGCAGCCTTTCCGACATCATGGTCGGCGACCCGTCGGTCGCCGATGTCAACCCGCTGACCGACCATTCGTTGTCCATCCTCGGCAAGAAGATCGGCACCACGCGCGTCACCGTCTACGACGCGGACAAGAAGCCGGTCGGCATTTTCGACGTTGAAGTGTCCTATGACGTTTCGCAGCTGGCGGCAGAGATCAGCCAGTTCACCGGCGGCGGCATCAAGGTGTCGTCGATCAACGGCCGCATCATGCTGTCCGGCACGGCGCCGGACGCCGCCACGCTCGACAAGGCGGTGATGATCGCGCGTCAGTTCGCGCCCGATCCGATCAACACGGTTCAGGTGATGCAGCAGCAGCAGGTCGAGCTCGACGTGCGCTTCATCGAAGCCTCGCGTCAAGCGAGCCGCGAACTCGGCGTGCAGTGGAATTATTTCGGCAACTCGGCGCTGGCCAATGTCGGCAACCAGCTCCCGGCCCAGCAGCTGCCGATCACCCAGGCGGGTGGCGCGTTCCAGCAACCGGGCGCCACCCTCGGCGGCCCGAGCACGATCGCGAGCAACATCACTGGCACGCCGCTTTCACCGGTGGCTGCCGCCGGCGTGCTGTCGGGCTCGGCGCCGTTCGGCTTCCTCGTCGGCCAATTGACGAACCGGCTGCAAGTGGCGATCAACGCGCTGGAGCAGAACGGCCTCGCGCGCAGCCTCGCCGAACCCAACCTGGTGGCTCTGTCGGGCGATACCGCGAGCTTCCTCGCCGGCGGGCAATTTCCGGTTCCCGAAGCCGGCGCGCCTTGGCACGGTCTCGTTCGCCTACCAGCCATATGGCGTCGGACTCTCCTTCACGCCGACCGTGCTCAAGGACGGCCTGATCAACCTGGTGATCAAGCCGGAGGTGAGCGAGATCGACACCACGCATACGGTGACCGTCGCCGGCACTTCGGTACCCGGACTGATCATGCGCAAAGCCTCGACCACGCTGGAATTGCGCGACGGTCAGAGTTTCCTGCTCGGCGGCCTGTTGCAGAATAACAGCACCACCGCGCAGGACCAGCTGCCGTGGGTCGGCGACGTGCCGGTGCTCGGCGCGCTGTTCCGCTCCAGCCAGTATCAGAAGAACGAGACCGACCTGGTCATCCTGGTGACGCCGCACATCGTTCACCCGCTGGCGCCCAACCAAGTCGTGCACACGCCGCTCGACGATTCGCTGCCGGCCAACGACGTCGACTTTTTCCTGATGGGCAAGGCCGAGGTCAGCCCGGCGCTGGCGCGGCTCGCCGTCGGCGCGCTGAACCGGCCGTATGTCGGCCACATCCTCGACCTGCCGAAAAATGGAGGCGTCTATGTGTCGGCCAAGGACTGAGCGCAAAAGCGCACGCCCGCCACGCGAGCGATGGCGCGCCTGATCGTGGCCGCCGTCGCCGCCGCCACGCTCGGCGCCGTGCTCGGCGGCTGCTCCGACATGTATTTCGACCGGCGCGACACGATCGCGCTCGGCGGCGGCGATGCGGTGGCCGCCAACCGAGGTCATGCAGATGAACGATCCGTGGCCGCCGCACAGCGGCAACACGCAGCATCGCCACCAATGGCCAGCGGATGCAGTCCGCCATCGAGCGCTATCGCACCAACATCGTCACCGCAGCCGGTCGATCCGATGCTGCTGCAGATCGCCGAACCAAACGCCGCCGACGGCGCAGCCCAGACTCGTCGTCGAACACCCCGGCGCCGGCGCCGAGCATCGCACCGGGGACAAGCACGACGACGACGACGGTCGTCACCGCGCCGCCGCACGCCATCGCAATGATGCTCCGCTTCCGTGACGCGAGCCTGAGCCATGCGTATCGGCCGATCGATAACTCCGGGAGTCCAGGCGCGGGTGGTCGTTGTGACCGCCGATGAAGGATTCGAGGAGCAGGTGCGCGCGACGTTCGGCGCCAGCGCGCAGATCGGTCTCGACGTCGTCAAGGGAAGGCTGTCTGGACGCGAAGAGATCGACATCGAGGGCGCGACCGTCGTCGTCGCCGATATCGATGCCGGCGACGAGGCCGAACTGGACGCGCTCGATCGCCTGGTGACGCGCATCGGCAATTGGCCGCCGGTCGTCGCCATCACGCAGAACTTCGACGAGGCCGTCGCCCGCCGGCTCATGCAGATGCGGGTGGCCGATTTCCTGGTCAAGCCGGTGCCGCCGGTCGAACTGGTGCAGACCTGCGCGCGCGTCGCCAAGAAGCCGGCCAACGCGGAGGCGGCGGAGGCGCAGATTTTCACCTTCCTGCCCGCCGTCGGCGGCGCCGGCGTCACCACGCTGGCGGTGCAGACCGCGATGCTGCTGCTCAACAGCGGCGCGCGCGGCAAGACCGCGACCTGCCTGGTCGATCTCGATTTCCAGCACGGCGCCTGCGCCGATTATCTCGACATCGAGCCGCGGCTCAATCTCGGCGAGATCGAGCCGCGTCCGGAACGGCTCGACCGGCAATTGCTCGAAGTCATGCTCTCGCAACATCCGTCCGGCCTCGCCGTGGTGGCGGCGCCGAACCGGCCGGCGGAAATGCGCTCGTTCGATCCGGACGTGGTGACGCGGCTCCTCGATCTGGTGTCGTCGCACTTCGATTACGTCGTGTTCGACATGCCGCGCACCTGGTTCTCCTGGACCGACAGCGTGCTGCTCGGCTCCAACAAGCTGTTCATCGTCAGCGAGACGACGGTGCCCGGGCTGCGCCACGCCAAGCAGCTCGTCGAGGCCATCCGCGAGCGGCTCGGCGACGGTCCGCAGCCGCAGGTCATCATCAATCGCTTCGAGCAGAAGCTGTTCTCGACCGGCCTGCGCCGCGCCGACATCGAACAGGCGCTCGGCGAAGTCGTTCGCCGCCAGCATTCCCAACCATTACGGCCTGGTGCGCGAAGCCATCGACCGCGGCGTGCCGCTCGACGAGATCAAGCCGGGCAACAAGATCACGGCGCAACTGAAAAAGCTCATCTTTCCGCAGCCCGACGGCAAGGCGGCAAAGAGCCCGCGGGCGACGGCAAGAAGTTCAAGCTGTCGCTGGCGCGGTCGTAGGTTTGATGATGCTGGGCGTGCTCGCAAAGTCTCCGCTCATTCCCGCGCCAGCGGGAATCCAGATGGGTCCTCGCTTTCGCGGGGACGAGCGGTTTGTGGCCGGCGCTAGGTCAACGCTATGGCAGGTCGATTTTCCATGCGCCGCGCCGCCGCTCCGGACCTCGTCCCGGCCGAGGACACCGCGCTCGAAGACGTGTCGTGGACCGTCTTCCCCGAAGCCGCCGCCGAGCCCGCCGTCCGCGCCGCCGCCAATCCGCTGCTCACCGACAAGCTGCTCGACGCCAAGGTGCGGCTGCACCGCCGGCTGATCGAAGAGATCAATCTGTCGGCGCTGGAAAAGCTGCCCGAAGAGGAAATCCGCAATCACATCCAGCAGCTGGTGTCGCAATACGTGCTGGTCGAGCGGCTGGCGCTCAATACGCAGGAGCTCAACGACTTCGTCTCGGAAATTCTCGACGAGATGACCGGCCTCGGCCCGCTCGAGCCGCTGCTCAAGGACCCGACCATCAACGACATCCTGATCAACGGCCACGAATGCGTCTATGTCGAGCGGCAAGGCATTCTGGAGCCGACCGGCGTGCGTTTCAAGGACGAGGCGCATCTACTGCGCATCATCAACAAGATCGTCTCCGCGGTCGGCCGCCGGGTCGATGAAGTCGCATCCGATGTGCGACGCGCGCCTGCTCGACGGCTCGCGCGTCAACGTCGCGGTGCGGCCGGTCGCCATCGACGGGCCGCTGATGTCGATCCGCAAATTCTCCAAGAAGCCGTTCAACCTGAACAAGCTGGTCGAGGTCGGCGCGCTGCGCCCGCAGATGGCCGAATTGCTCGCGGCCGCCGTGAAGGCGCGGGTGACGCTGATCATTTCCGGCGGCACCGGCTCCGGCAAGACCACCATGCTCAACGCGCTCTCCGCGTTCATCTCCGAGAAGGAGCGCCTGCTCACCATCGAGGACGCCGCCGAACTGCAATTGCAGCAGCCGCACGTCGGCCGCATGGAGACGCGGCCGCCCAACATCGAAGGCAAGGGCGAAATCCGCCAGCGCGATCTGGTCAAGAACGCGCTGCGCATGCGCCCGGACCGCGTGATCCTCGGCGAGTGCCGCGGCGAGGAAGCCTTCGACATGCTGCAGGCCATGAACACCGGCCACGAAGGCTCGATGGCGACGGTCCACGCCAACACCCCGCGCGACGCCATCTCGCGCCTCGAGCAGATGATCGGCATGGCCGGCACTGCCGATGACGGTCGCCTCGATCCGCGGCCAGATCGCCGCCGCCATCCGGGTGATCGTGCAGCTGTCGCGCCTGTCCGACGGCAAAAGCGCGGGTCATGAGCATCGCCGAGATCACCGGGCTCGAATCCGACATCATCCAGATGCAGGAGATCTTCAAGTTCGTGCGCACCGGCACCGCGCCCGACGGCACCGTGCAGGGCCATTTCCAGGCGACCGGCGTGCGCCCGCGCTTCCTCGGCGATCTCGCCGCCATGGGCATCAAGCTTCCCGGGTCCTATTTCGATCCCTCGCAGCCGCTGTGAACGTCATGTCCGATTTCAACCCGATCTATCTGGTCTGGCTGTTCGTCGCGGTCTCGGCCGGTCTGGCGTTCGAGGCGATCTATCTGCTTGTGCTTCTCCACCGCGTCCTATCGCAGCCAGATCAACCGGCGGCTGATGCTCTCGAAGGACCGCACCGATCGCGAAAGCGTGCTGGTCGAGCTGCGGCGCGAACGCGGGCTCACCAGCGGCGGCAATTACCGGCTCGGCCTCGTCGCGCTCAACCGGCTGATTCTGCAATCGGGCCTCACCATCGGCTTCACGCGGCTTGCCATCATCGTCGGCCTCGGCGGCGTCGTCGCGTTCGGCGCCGTCATGGTGTTCCGCGGCGATATGCTCGAAGCGGTCGTGGCCGGGCTGTTCAGCGCGACCGTGCTGCCGCTTCTGGTGCTGCGCATGCTGCGGTCGCGGCGGCAAAACAAATTCGCCGCGCAATTCCCCGACGCGCTCGACATCATCGTGCGCAGCCTGCGCGCCGGCCACCCGGTGCCCGTCGCCATCAGCATGGTGGGGCGCGAAATGGGCGATCCGATCGGCAGCGAGTTCGGCATCGTCACCGACGAGATCACCTACGGCGCCGATCTGGAAACGGCGATGCGCAACCTCTATGCCCGCATCGGCTCCGACGATCTGCCGCTGTTCGTGACCGCCGTCGCCATCCAGGGCTCGACCGGCGGCAATCTCGGCGAAATTCTGCAGAACCTGTCCGGCGTCATCCGCAATCGCTTCAAGATGCGGCGCAAAATCCGCGCGCTCGCCGCCGAAGGCCGCGCCTCGGCGATGATCCTCTCGGCGCTGCCGATCGGCATGTTCTTCGTCATCCTCTGGCTGGTCCCCGACTTCTACGGCTCGGTCTGGGACGTCCCGCTGACCAAGGAGCTGGTCGCCGGCGCCGCGGTCTGGATGGTGGTCGGCAATCTCATCATGTTCAAGATGGTCAACTTCAAGATCTGAAACAACGGGATCGACCCCGAACGGAATGTTGAACCTCATGAACCTGACAAGCGGCACTTTTGGCGCGCCGACGATGCTGAGCCTCCTGATCTTCCTCGCCGTGGGCACGCTCGCCTTTGCGGTGATGGTCGGCATGCGCGCCCGCGAAGCAGTGCGCCGCCGCGCGGCGAGCGTCGGCATCGACGAGAACGAGGACGCCGGCGGCCGGCGCTCGCTGCGCTATTCCGGCTTGCGCGCGGCGCAGAAACTCGTCGACTATACGGCCAAGCATTATTCGTCGGTCGACAGCAAGGACATGAAAGTCCTGCGCCAGCGCCTGATGCGCGCCGGCATCTACGATCCGCGCGCGCCGGCCGTTTTCTTCCTGTCCCGCATCGTGCTGCCGTCGCTTTCGGCTTTGCCGCGTTCTTCGTGCTGCCGATGTTCGGATTCGAGGGCAAGAGCTCGTTCTGGGTGCTCGTGATGCTCGCGCGGCCTGCTGGGCTATCTGGCGCCGAGCTTCTATCTCGACCAGCTCATCGGCAAAAAGCGGCTCGAGCATCGATCCGGCTTTCCCGATTTCATGGACCTGCTGGTCGTCTGCGCCGATGCCGGCCTCGCGATGGAGGCGTCGCTCGACCGCGTCGCCCGCGAGCTGGGCGATTCCTATCCGTCGCTCTCCGCCAACATTCACATGGCCAACCTCGAAATCCGCGCCGGCCGCACCATGACCGAGGCGCTCGAACATTTCGGCGACCGTCTCGGCCTGGACGAGGCGCGTTCGTTCGCCACGCTCATCCAGCAATCCGACGAGCTCGGCTCCTCGATCGGCGACGCGCTGCGCGTCTATTCCGACGACATGCGCCACAAGCGCCTGTCGCGCGCCGAGGAAAAAGCCTACGCGCTGCCGGCCAAGCTCACCGTGCCGATGATGGTCTGCATCTTCCCGACGCTGTTCGTCGTGATCCTGCTGCCGGTCATCGTGCGCATGGTGACGCACAATTGGTGAGCCGACGCGCGGTCGCCCGCTTTGGCCAACCGAAGGAGGCGCGCACTAAAATTGGAGCAGGGCCACGCTATCCAATTTTTCAAAAACCGGGCGTCTCGTTCTCTTGTAAGCAGGCCGGAAAGGCGCGAGTATCCGCGCCAATTGAGAGTCATCCAAGACTTCTCAAACAATGACCGGGGAGCGCAACATGTCCAAGGAAATGTTCTGGCTGGTGCTGACTGTGGCGATGACGGGGCTGTTCTGGGTGCCTTACATCCTCGACCGCATCATGGTGCGCGGCCTGATGCCGACGATGGCCAACCCGAGCCCGAGCGACAAACCACAATCGGCTTGGGCGCGGCGCATGATGGCCGCGCACGGCAACGCGGTCGAAAACCTCGTGGTCTTCGCGCCATTGGTTCTGGCGGCGCAACTTTTGAGCATCGCTACGGCAACCACGGCATTCGCCAGTGCGCTCTATTTCTGGTCGCGGCTCGCCCATGTCGTCGTCTACACGCTGGGCATTCCAGTGCTGCGGACGCTGGCTTTTGCCGGAGGCTTCGTGGCGCAGGCGCTGCTGGTGCTAGCGATCTTCAAGCTGATCTGAGGGCATGGCCGCCTGCAAAGAAATTTTTCCGGCACTGGCCGTCGCTGCGGGCGTGTTTATCGCCGGCGCGGTGCAGGCAAATGCTCAGTCCGCCGCAAGCTTCTATAGCGGCAAAAATCTGAAATTCATCGTTCCGGACGGCGTCGGCGGCGGCTACGACGCCTACTCGCGGCTGCTTGCGCGACATCTCGCCGATCATATTCCCGGTCATCCACGGATCGTGGCCGAGAACATGCCGGGCGCCAGCGGCCTTGTCGCTACCAACTGGCTGTATCACGTCGCCCCTCACGACGGCAGCGTCATGGGTTCGACCTACAATACGCTTTTGACCGAGCCGCTCCTGGGCGATACCGCGGCGCAATACGATCCGACCAAGTTCGAATGGATCGGCTCCATGGCCACGCAGTACAACGCCTGCATGGTCTGGCATACGAGCTCGATCAAGACGATCGAGGACGCCAAGACGCGCGAGGTGCGAGTGTCGACCACCGGACTTGCCGGCAATTCCGCAAAAATCCCACTGATGTTGAATATGCTGCTCGGCACCAAATTCAAGGTGATTGCCGGTTACACTTCGAGCGGAATGCGGCTTGCGGTCGAACGCGGAGAGGTCGAGGGCATTTGCGGCATTTCCTACGACACCTACGCGACGGCAAATCGCGAATGGCTGACGGACAGGAAAATCCGCTTCATCCTCCAGATCGGGTCGAAACCGGTGAAAGCATTGCCGGATGTGCCGCTGCTCATCGATTACGTAAAGGACCCCGAGGAGCGAGCGGCGCTGAACGTGCTCGGCGTCGATCAAGATGCCGGCAGGCCGCAATTGTTCCCGCCTGGCGTTCCGAAATACCTGGTAAAGGCGCTACGCACGGCCTTCGAGGAGACCGTGAAGGACCCGAAATTCCTGGCCGACGCCGAGCGCATGCATATCCAGCCGGAGCCGATGGCCGGCGAGCGGATCGAGGAGGAGATCAAGCAGGCCTACGCGGCGCCGAAGGACATCGTCGCGCTGGCGGCGAAGCTCTGGCCGCCTGTCTTGCCGAGTAAACCTGTCTTGCCGAAGTAAATGAGATAAGTGCGGACGCGGACAGCGAGCTTGCTGCCGTCGATGGTTGGCGGTTCAGTCGGTGCATGCCGCGCCGGCTGCTGCTGCGCGAGTCGCGGGATAAATGGCAATTCCGAAGCCAGTGCCTGCGAGACCCAATGGAGTGGGGTTCTTGGTTGTTCCGCCGCTCGTGCTTCCTCATGGGCACGATAACGCGGCGGCCTAAGCGCAAAATTTATCGCGGTATTGCGTAGGTGATACGCCGAGCCGGCGTATGAAGATACGCCGCAGGGCCGCAAATGTCGCCAATGCGATTATTATTCTTCCGTGTCGGAGTTGCCGCCACTTGCGGGCGTCGTTGTCCTGATTGTTTCATACTCGGTAACACGCAGCACGCCGGGTACCGGCTCATCGACTACGTCGACGATGGTGCCCTCGACGACCGGCGTCATTGGCGCTTTTCTTGGTGTCTTTCTTGGTGATTTTCTCGGTGCTTTTTTTGCTGTTTTCTTTGCTGCGGTCTTTGCTGGCCGTTTTTTCGGTGCCGCGCGCTTTGCCGCTTTCTTGCGCAAGGGCTTGGCGCTTGCCTTCCCCCGTTTCGAAGCTTTCTTGCGCGTCGCAACGCGCTTCTTTGCTTTGGCCATGGCTATCTCCCGTGAAATGTGCGCCGGCAAGCCAATCTCGAAACAAGCCAACCGTGCCGACATTATCGCTCGGCGTCTCGTCACGCCACTCTAATCCGCGTCTCACCAATGATGTTCCACTCGGCGTGGATCGGCCCGTTGCGTTTCTCGTGCGCCCGCCGTCACGCGGCGGCTGTGGATCAATGGCGAATACCGCCCGTGAGCATGCAGTCGTGACGGCAAACGATGTCTCCTCAGAAGAGACAATGCGACTTGATATGGGTCTCCGTTCGCAGGTGCCGCGGCGGAAGCCGGTAGGCGTGACGCGATCCCGCTCGGTGCGGCGTTTTTGGCAGTGCGTCAATAAAACGCGAGCGCGCCGCGAGAACGAAAGCGCTTGTCACAACCGTTATCGGGTCCGGATGAAGATTCTTAACCATCGTCGCCTAGCTTTACGCGACCGGTGCTGTCCAGCCCTGTGGAGGGGGGACGGTTCTATCCTGCTTAGTGCAGGAGAAGCGGCCGGAGCGTGTGGTCCGGAGTGCGTAGATGAGTATCCGAGGTGCGCTTGTCCTGTTCGTCGTGGCGGCGTGCCTGACCGGGCTCGGAGGCTGCTCCTCGTCGAGCCAACTCAGCGACCTGTGGTCGTCGAAGCCGAGCGCTCCGCCGGGCACGCCCTCCGCCATCCTCGGCGACAAAGGCGACACGACGGGCTCGGTATCCACAGCCACGCAACCGGCCGAGCCGGGGCCGAGCGGCGAGCCGGTGGCGCCGCTGGCGACGCCGGGTCTTTCCGGCGACGACCCCAGCGACGACTTGCAGCAGGGCAAGCGATATTTCCGCGCCAACAATTTCGGCCTCGCCGAAAATAGCTTCCGCACGGCGGTGGAAAAGCATCCGCGTGACGCCGAGGCCTGGGTCGATCTCGCGGCCTCCTACGACCGGCTGCACCGCTTCGACCTTGCCGACCGCGCCTACGCCGAAGCGATCCGCCTCATCGGACCGACGGCGGCCGATTCTCAACGACCAGGGGTTCTCCTACATGCTGCGCGGCGATTACGCGCGCGCGCACGCAGAAGCTCGCAGCAGGCGCAGGCCAAGGATCCGGCCAACCCCTATGTGCGCGCCAATCTGCAACTGCTCGAACGGGCCTACCGCGACGGCAAGGCCATCCAATAAGGGTCTCGCCTCTGCGCGCGAAGCTCTCAAGCCTTGAACAATCCGACTTGAACTCAGGCGCCGCACGTGGCCGATATGAGGCCGGGGCCGACATTGGTCGCGGGCAAGGATTCAAGCGATTAATGTTCGAATCGTTCAAGCATTTCGTCGCCGAATTCGTCGACGGCGGCAAGCATCCGAGCCAGTTCGGCGAGGACGATTACCGGCTGGCGGCGGCGGCGCTTCTGGTGCATTGCGCGGCGATCGACGGCGAGGTGTCGCAAGCCGAGCGCGACAAGCTCTACGCCGTGATCAAGCAGTGCTTCAATCTCGACGACGCCGCGACCGCCGAGCTGATCGAGAAGGCGACGGAGGCCGAGCACGAAGCCGTCGACCTTTATCATTTCACCCACCTTCTCAACCGCGCGCTCGATGAGGAAGGGCGCGCGCAAGGTTATCGAGATGATGTGGGAGATCGTCTACGCCGACGGCTCGCGCGACGAGCTGGAGGACAATCTGTTATGGCGCGCCGCCGACCTCCTCGGCGTCTCGCCGCGCCAGCGCATCGAGTTGCGCCAGCGCATCGCCGCCAAGGCCGGCAATCCCGGCGGCGAGGCGTGAGAAACGCAGCATGAGAGCCGCGTCATGAGAGATGTGCCAAGAAATTCGCCAAGAGATTCGCCAAGAGATGCACCGTGAGACCGGTGACGCTGATCACCGGCGCCTCGTCCGGCATTGGCGCCGAACTTGCGCGCGTCTTTGCCGCGCACGGCCATGAGCTGGTCCTCGTCGCGCGGCGCGAACGCGAGCTTGACGCGCTCGCCGACGAGATCGCGGCGGCCGGCGGCGCGCGGCCGACGGTGCTGGCGCTCGATCTCGGACGGCGCGATGCCGTTGCCCGCATCGCCGCCGAGCTTGCCGCGCGCGAGCTCGAGCCGGCCAATGTCGTCAACAATGCCGGCTTCGGATTGGCGGGTCCGGCCGCGTTGCTCGACCGCGACGAACAGTTGGCCATGATCGATCTCAACGTGCGCGCGCTCACCGAGCTGTCGCTGGCTTTTACCGACAGCCTTGTCGGCCATCGCGGCGGCATTCTCAACGTCGCCTCGATCGCGGCCTTCCTGCCCGGGCCCGGCATGGCGGTGTATTACGCCAGCAAGGCCTATGTGCTCTCGTTCAGCGAGGCGCTGCACGGCGAGCTGAAGTCCCGCGGCGTGCGCGTCACCGCGCTCTGCCCGGGTCCGGTTTCGACCGGCTTTCAGGTGCGCGCCGGGATCGCGTGCGGGCGGAATCGGCGAACAGAGCCATTTGGCGCTGCCGGCGCGGCGCGTCGCCGAAATCGGTTACCGGGGTTTCGTTGCGCGGCAAGCGCGTGGTCGTTGCCGGTTTCGGCAACAGGATCGCCATGTTCTTCGTCCGCCTCATTCCGCACGCCTTTTTGCTTCCGATCGTCGCCGGCCGCATGCGGGACGCCCAGGTTGGCCGCGACGCCGCGAAACTTTGAATTCGCCGGACGGACACGATAGGATTCTTCGGTAAAAGCGCGTTCGATTCGCTTTACCCATGCTGCATTCCGATCCTGACCGTCCTGCACCAGGAGCACTCGACGCCCGGCCGCGTCGGCTACGCCTTGCAGCGGCTCGGCTATCCGGCTCGACGTGCGCCGGCCGCGCTTCGGCGATCCGCTGCCCGAGACGATGCACGAGCATGCCGCCGGCATCATCTTCGGCGGTCCGATGAGCGCCAACGACGAGGACGATTTCATCCGCCGCGAGATCGAATGGATCGGCGTGCCGCTCAAGGAGCACAAGCCTTTTCTCGGCATCTGCCTCGGCGCGCAAATGTGCGCCCGGCATCTCGGCGGCCGCGTCTTTCGCCACCCGGAAGGCCGCGCCGAGATCGGCTATTACCCGATCCGGCCGACTGCGGCCGGCCTCGCCGTGGTCAACGCCTGGCCGGAATGCGTCTATCAATGGCACCGCGAAGGCTTCGATCTGCCGCCGGGCGCCGAGCTTTTGGCTGAAGGCGATACGTTCGAGGTGCAGGCGATCCGCTACGAGCGAGCCTTCGCGCTGCAATTTCATCCCGACGTGACCCACGCCATGATGCACAAATGGACTACGCGCGGCGAGGAACGCATGGGCCTGCCGGGCGCACGGCCACGGCACACGCATTTCGCCGACCGCGCCGTCTACGACTACACTGCGCGAGCGTGGCTAAGCGTGTTTCTGGAACGCTGGATCGGGAGCTGAAAGAGCTTCACTCGTCCGGCGACATGGCAATGACGGCGAACCTCATTGCCCTTGCGCGAGCTGCTGCGCGAAATAGGCGACGGTCTTGGTATAGACCTCCGACGCATTCCACTGCAGCAGCACCTGGAAATTGGCGGTGCCTTCGCCCCAAGGCTGGCCGCGCTGCCAGCCGTAGCCTTTGAGATAATTCGCCGTCGAGGCGAGCACGTCGGGCACGCTGTGGATGAGATCGCGGCGGCCTCGGCCGTCATAATCGACGGCGAATTTCAGATACGAGGAGGGCAAGAATTGCGTCTGCCCGATCTCGCCCGCCCAGGCGCCGCGCATCTGCGCCGCGGTCATGTCGCCGCGATTGACGATCTGCAGCGCAGCGAGCAATTCGCCGCGAAACTTGTCCGCCCGGCGGCAATCGTAGGCGAGCGTGGCGAGCGCGCGGATAGTCGGGAAATTACCATTGACGGCGCCGAAATCGGTCTCCAGTCCCCAGATGGCGACGATCACCGGACCCGGCACGCCGAACTGCCGTTCGATGCGGTCGAAAAGCGGGCGATATTGTGCCAACAGCCGCCTGCCGCGGGCAAGCCGCGGCGGCACCATGCGGCCGGAGAATTCTTCAAAGCTCTGGCGGAAAACGCCTTGCGCGTGGTCGCGGGCGATGATTGTCGGGTCGTATGTCACCCCGTCGAGCGCCGATTGAATCGTGCGCTGGGAAATACCCTGCGCCGCAGCCGCCTCCTGCTCGATCCCGCGCAGCCAGGTCGCAGAAATCGCCGCCGCACGGCGCGGCCGCCGCGGCCGGGACCGTCATCAGGCCGAGCGCAATGACCGGCCAAAGCAATCGAAGGGTGTGCGGTCGCATGCTGTTCCTCGATGTCCTGCCAGATGCTATCAAATCGGCGATTGGGACACCAATATGATGCCATATGCTGCCGCGGCCAGTGCGGCGGTCTTGCGCTGCAGCCTAAACGCTTGGCTTGGCCGGTTCGTAGCCCTCGGCGCGAAAAAGCGCGCGAAAAACACCGGCCGAAATCAGCACGACCGCGATAGTGCTCAAGCCGCCAAGCAGCACCGCCGGAACGGCGCCGAAGGTCGCCGCGACCGTGCCGGCGCGGAAGGTGCCGAGCTGGTTCGACGTCGAGGTGCACATCGAATTCGACCGCAAAGACGCGTCCGCGCATCTGATCCGGCGTGTGCAGCTGAACGAGCGTCTGACGAATGACCATGCTGATCGTGTCGGCCGCGCCGACCACGAACAGGGCGCCGAGCGCGAGCGCGAAGCTTGGCGACAGCGCCAGCAGGATGGTTCCCATCGCATACGCCGCGACCGCGCCGAACATCGCGTGTCCGACGCGCCGCGTGATCGGCCGCCGCGTCAGGACGAGCGCCGCGGCGATCGCGCCAACCGCGGGCGACGCGCGCATGGCGCCGAACCCCAGCGGCCCGGCTGAGAAAATGTCGCGGGCGAAGATCGGCAGCAACGCCGTCGCGCTGCCGAGAAGCACGGCAAACAGATCGAGCAGGATGGCGCCGAGCACGACCTTATTGCGGCCGATGAAAATCAGTCCGCTGAACAAAGTCGTCAGATCGACCGGCTCGCGCTTGGGAATGATGCGCTCCATGACGATCCCGAGCATGACGGCTGCGGCGGAAAGCCAAAGCGCCGCGCAGACGGCGAACGCCGCACTCGGGCTGAGCGCGAGGAGGAGCGCCGCCGAGCGCCGGGCCGGCGACGACCGCGGTCTGCGACGCCGAATTCGACGCCGCGATCGCGCGCGGAGCATGTGTGCGGGCACGATGTTGGGCAGCACCGATTGCAGGCTCGGCTGCTTCGAAGGCGCGCCCGGCGCCGACTACGAAGGCCATGGCGAGGATGAGCGCCGGAGTGAGCCGTCCGGTCGCGGTCGCAAGCGCCAGCATGGCGACGGCCGACCGCCTCGACGCTCTGCGAAGCCGCGCTGACGATGCGACGGTCGTAGCGGTCCGCCGCCTGGCCGGTGGCGAGAAACAAGCCCACGGCCGGGATGAATTGCATGAGGCCGACCAGGCCGAGGTCGAACGAGCTTCCGGTCAGTGCGTACATCTGCCAGCCGACCGCGACCGCCTGCATCTGCAGCGCGATCGAAGCGGCGATGCGCACATAGAGGAAGCGCACGAAGGCGCGATGGCGGAGCAGCGGCGTCGCCGGAGAAGGGTCGTCCATCGCGGGAAAAGCTTATGCCCTTTCAGGTTAGGGTGGCTTGCCAGGCCATAGCCCGCGCAGCGGGCGAAGATTGGTGGAGCCGAGGGGATTTGAACCCCTGACCTCCGCAGTGCGATTGCGGCGCTCTCCCAACTGAGCTACGGCCCCGGTAAGGGAACTACGAAACTAAGCAGGGCCGAAACACCTTCAAAGTCAGTCTGTTAACGAAGATTAGATTACCGCATGTCGTGTTTCGCCACAAGGATCGAATGCGTCGGTTGAGCCACAAAAACTGCAGTCGTTGTGGCAAGGTTGTGACAGGATGGGTAACAGCCACCCACACCCCAGCCGAGCCGACTGTTCCTCACCAGATAAATTTCTCCCAGGCCCTAGGGTCCCCGTCATGTCGGCATTGAGGCTCCGGGGTTTTGGCGCTGAGAGGCTGGGCAATTTAGTGCGCCGCTGAAGATTGCTTCCCCCCAATTAGGGGTCCCATGCCGCCATGCAGATCGAAAAATAAAAAACAAAGTCGGAAATCCACGCCAGCGATGGCCGCTGGGGTAGTGACGCATTTTGAATTTTTGACTTAGTGGAGCGAGGCGGTTGGGCGTTTTGAACGTTCACGAAGATAAATCCGATGCCAGAAGGCGAACGCATCCCAGTCGCACTTTGCCAGTGCATCCTCGCATTTATCGAGCGCTAGGCTTGCGACTGGATTGCATTGAGGTGCGTGGCGACGCTGAAACCATTGCCAGAAATCGACGACTACATCGTAGGTGTGGACCCTCTCAATCATGGCCGCGACTTAGTTTGAGCGCGGTGCGGATATTTCAGGTAAGTGCGGGATCCGGGTCAAGCGGGGCCTGTCGCAAGAACGGCTTGCCTATGACGCGCAGATGGATCGGTCCTATGTTGGCTGTATTGAGCGGCGGGAGGAAAACCCCACGGTTGATGTTCTGAACCGGCTGGCAAAGACGCTTGGTGTCGGTATTGCAGAATTGTTCAAGGAACCACGGAAGGGCTCGCCGCCGCCAAAACCATTGCGGAGTGGTCGAAGGCCATCCCGCTAAACTAAGACAAGTAATGCCGTTCCAGATGGCTTCGTCGGCGTGCCATTTCCCGCCGGGTCATGCCGTACCCGTACCGTATCCTAAGAAAAGATAGGTACGTACTGCCTGAGTAGAGGGGAGGAGAACTAAAGTTCTCTCCTCCCCATTCCACTTTACTGCCTCAGTGGTACGGTACTGGAAGTGGGTAGCATGGGTTCAATCTTGATGGCTGCTGCCGCGTTTAGGCCCGTCTTGGTGAGCTTGTACCGTTTGGTATCGGTATCAATCGCTACGAGTTTGGACCGCCTCAATCGTTCCATTCCCTTTTGAGTACGCCTTTTGTCTGGTTGTCCCTTGGCGGTTTTCCAACCCAAAGCCTTCGCCATATCCATCAACGACTGCCCTGGCGTGCTGCTCATGAGGGCAAGTATGGAATTGCCATCCTGGTCCTGGCGAGCCTCAAGTGCTGCCCGATCCTCGTCGGAAAGTGGCACGGCGAGGACGGTGCGAATAGGACGGTCCTTGCTGTCTCTCAGCTCAGCCGCTGTCACCGTTGGTAGCTCAAAGGAGATCGGCTCAAACTCGGCTCCCCGATACTTGCCCTGCCAATGAAGCTCAGCCAAGGCATCATTCTTCCTCACCACAAGGTTGCCGTCCACCTCAGCAATAAACGCGCCTCCTCCTCGCGGCAAAAGGTTGTCGCTCTTCGCGTTCTTTGGGGGATGGGCCAAGACTAATACGGAGGGACCGCCGGGTAGGCTTGTTAGCGATCGGAACATGCGGGCGTGTTTCCCAGCTTGGACGTTATCATTCTCATCATCGCATTCATCGCAGTTAAAGTAGGCCGCACTCGTATCGACAACGACTAACGATACTCCGTCCAGCGCTGCGACCTCCCTCGCTATCTGGTCTCTGACCTTCGCTATTTCCTTGTCTGCTCCATCAACGAAATGAACGTCAATCGCCGTCCGATCGAAGTCAAGGTGTTCCGACAGCGCGATCCATCGCATCCGAAGATCGTCTGGATTTTCCCCGGCGAAGTATAAGACCCGACCTTTTTCCACGGCGTACTCGCCAATGGGCCGACCAAGCGCGACATGCGCCGCAATCCGCAATGCAATTGCCGTTTTACCCGCGCCGTTGTTGCCTGTGAGGGAATAAAGAAATCGCCGCTGGACCACGCCGTCTATTAGATAATCCGGTGGCACAAAGCCGTCAGTGAATGCTTTGCTGGTTAAAATGAGGGGCTGGGGAGTTAGCTCTGCACTGGGGAGGCTGACAACGTTCCCGCGTTGCGTTTCATGAGTGCGGTGACTTTCAGATTGGGGTGATGGCGCGCTGGTAGTTTGAATATCCGTTGCCTCTCTGGAAACGCTATAGTAAAGTCTCGGCTGGGCATTATCAGTATCTGTGGGCTTGTCGATTGTTGTTTCATGACGATCCACCGTTTTAGCTCCGAGTTCAACATCTGCGTATCCCATATATGTAATTCTCCTAGATTATGCTTTTGGCCTAAATCTGGGTCCATTTCCGACATCTATTCCACTGTTGGGTATTGTTATTAGCTCACGCGCACGCCACCTTCTCCCTGCTCCGCCGCCACTCTTCCGCAGCTTCATTCGTTATGAGCCTGCGCTTGCCCACCTTCATGATGCGTGGGCCTTGGCCTGACTGGAGCAATTTGTAGAACAAGGATCGCGAAATCCGATGTTGCAGGCAGAACTCGGCAACCGTAAGGACTAGCTTGGAAGGGATGAGGTTTGAGAAATGTAATTCGTCTTGCGACATGGATCGCGGCGAAGCTCCTTAGATTTGAGAAATGTAATTCGTCTTGCGACATGGATCGCGGCGAAGCTCCTTAGATTTTGAGTCGGGCATAGTATGCTATAACGACTTGTTTTTACACATTATTTTTTGCTTTTATGTGTGTATGTGTAAGAGACTGTGTAAGTTTTGGACTTTTTCGCATGCCTTTCGGCACCCCTAGGAAGGCCGCTGAGCAGCTTTGCGAATTTCCCTTCCCAAACAGCGGACGCCTCGATTCCGCAAATCTGGATGGCATTTTGCAGGAAGCTCATAAACGCAATCCTAATCGCGCGCTCACGGAGCGTGGCTCATTTTGTCCAGCAATTCATCGATGTGCTGACGCATGCCGGCGAGCTTGTCGCGTAAATCGACGAGATTCATGGCGGCTGTGATCTGCTGACGTCCTGCCAACAGCAGGAGCATCTCCAGCACATCGTCGGAATTATGGATCAGATCAACGAGGTGTTGACCATTGGGACCGCTGATTCCTGCGAGCCAATTCTTCACCGTCCGCTCCCCCGCCCCAGTCCATCGCCTGATGATTTTGACGGCCTGGTGGGTGGTGCCCAGCTGCTTTCGTAAAGCATAGGCGATCGCGGCTGGATATGGCCCGAAATTATCTCCGTTTGGAAGAAACATGCCCGTTTTCGGCAACGTTCTGCCGAACCTCCGCTGCTATGGTCGATGGAACGGGGAGTTGAACGAAAATGGACGATCCGTGCTTAGCCTTCTGTGAGGTGCGCATAGCTGTCCTTTTCGCGATGGGAGGCAAACTCCATGGCAATTGGGATGGTTGGCAGTGGGCCGTGAGTTCGGGGAAGACCGTGGTGTCGAGGCAAGTGGCAAGTCGATGCGTGCCGCGCAGTATGTCCGCATGTCCACCGACCATCAGAAATACTCGACGGAGAACCAAGCTGAGGCGATGCAGCAATACGCCGTGCGGCGCGGAATTGAGATCGTGCGCACCTATGCCGACGAGGGAAAAAGCGGTCTTCGCTTGGATGGCCGAGATGCGCTGAAGCAGCTCATCGCAGATGTTCAAAGTAAACGAGCCGATTTCACGACTATCCTTGTCTACGACATCAGCCGATGGGGCCGGTTTCAGGATGCGGATGAAAGCGCCTATTACGAATACATCTGCAAGAGCGCCGGTATCAGCGTGCAGTATTGCGCCGAGCAGTTCGAGAATGATGGAAGCCCGGTCTCCACCATCGTGAAGGGCGTCAAGCGTGCGATGGCCGGCGAATACAGCCGCGAACTATCCGTCAAGGTCTTCACCGGGCAATGTCGGCTAATCGAGCATGGGTTCCGTCAGGGCGGCCCAGCCGGATACGGATTGCGCCGTAGCTTGATTGATCAAGCAGGGACTGCCAAAGGCGAGCTAACAAGGGGTGAACACAAGAGCATCCAGACTGACCGCGTAGTTCTGGTGCCTGGACCCTCTGCGGAGGTCGACACTGTCCGCTGGATGTATCAGTCTTTCGTATCGAGCGGCACGCCAGAGCGCGAAATTGCAAACCTCCTTAATAAACGGGGCCTCACCACCGATCTTGGACGGCCGTGGACACGTGGCACCGTTCACCAGGTGCTGATCAACGAGAAATACATCGGAAACAATGTCTGGAACCGTGGCTCTTTCAAGCTCAAGAAGAAGCGGGTCCGCAACAGTCCCGACATGTGGATTCGCGCTGAGGGCGCATTTGAGCCCATCGTTGACCAATCGCTGTTCGAGGCTGCGCAGGCGATCATTCGCGAACGGTCGCACAAGCTCTCTGATGAGGAGATGCTGGAGGCCCTCCAGCGCTTGCTGCAAGATCACGGATACCTCTCCGGTCTGATAATCGACGAGACCGAGCGTCTGCCGTCCAGCAGCGCCTATCAGAGTCGTTTTGGCAGTCTCCTGCGCGCCTACGAGCTGGTCGGCTTCACCCCTCATCGCGACTACCGTTACATCGAGATCAATCGTGCACTGCGGCGCACGCACCCGCAAATCGTAACCAGCACAATTGCTGGGATCGAGGAAGCGGGAGGTTGGGTGGAGCAAAATCTCGCCACTGATCTACTGACCGTTAATGGGGAGTTCACAGCGTCAATAGTGGTGGTGCGGTGCCGGACGACGCCCGCAGGTTCGCTCCGTTGGCAAATTCGTTTTGACACCGGCCTGTGGCCCGACATCACCGTTGCAGTTCGAATGGGCCAGCTGAACCGGGAAGCTCTCGACTATTACCTGCTCCCTCGGATCGACATGACGGAGCCACGCCTGCGGCTTGCCGAAGACAATGGAGTCTCCCTCGACGCTTATCGCTTCGAGGCCCTTGAATCCTTTTTTTGCTTGGCGGCGCGAGCCAAACTTCTGGAGGTTGCATGAAGAGATCACACGAGGTCCAAACGGTTGAGATGATTCCCATTGAACGTATCACCGTGATCAACCCGCGGGTTCGTAACAAGAAGATTTTCAAGGAGATCATATCAAACATCGCCGAAATCGGTCTGAAAAAGCCGATTACGGTCACCCGTCGCGATGAAGCGGATGGCGTTCGATACGATCTGGTTTGCGGCCAGGGCCGTCTGGAGGCATACCACGTACTTGGCCAAAGCGAGATTCCTGCCCTCGTGGTGGACGCCGACACAGAGGACTGCATGGTGATGAGCTTGGTCGAAAACCTTGCCCGACGCCAGCACCGCGCTATCGACTTACTCCACGACATCCAAGGCCTCAAAGGACGGGGTTACAGCGATACCGCGATCTGTCGCAAGACTGGCCTAACTATCGAATATGTTCGAGGCGTTATTCGATTACTCGAAAAGAGCGAGCTTCGGCTGTTACGCGCGGTTGAAGCTGGCCAGATACCGGTCAGCATCGCGGTAGAAATTGCTGGAGCCAGCGACGAGGAGACGCAGATCGTCCTCCAACAAGCTTATGAAAATAACCTGTTGCGCGGTCAAAAGCTGGTGGTCGCCAAGCGGCTCATTGAGCAAAGGCGACGGAGGGGTAAAGGACTTCGAGTTAATGAGAGAAGGCGTGAGCAGCCATTGTCATCAAACGCATTGGTACGAGCGTATCGTGAGGATGTCGATCGCAAGCGCCTTTTGATCTGCAAAGCAGAGGCAACGCAAAATCGGCTCACTTTCGTGACGGAAGCCGTGCGGAAGCTCCTCGACGATGAAAATTTTGTGACGCTAATGCGAGCGGAAGGATTTGACACAATCCCCCAAAGTCTCGCCACACGAATCCAAGTCGGAGGGGAGGTCTGACCATGGCACGCAAACCCGCGACATCAATAGTGAAGATGGCTTTTGAAGAAGTGGAGCTGCGAATTGCCATCGCGGACATCCAACCGCTCAAGCTCGTCTCCGATGCTATCAAAAAGAGCCCCAAATACGCTCAGATCGCCGCCTCAATGCGTGAAGTTGGCATCGTTGAGCCGCCCATCGTAGCACGCGACCGCAGTGAGCCAAGCAAGTACCTCCTTCTCGACGGCCACCTGCGCATCGACGTCCTCAAACACATGGGCGAAACTGAAGTAGTGTGCCTAATCTCAACGGACGACGAGGCTTTCACCTACAATAAGCGCGTAAACCGGATTGCGGCGATCCAAGAGCACAGGATGATCCTCAAGGCGGCCGAGCGTGGGGTCTCCGAGCAGCGCATTGCAAAAGCCCTTAACGTCGATGTCCAGAGTATCAGGCGAAAGCGGCATCTTCTGGATGGAATTTGCGCAGAGGTTGCGCACATTCTCAAGGATAAGCACATCGCAATACAAACCTTTACCGAACTCAAAAAGATGATGCCGTTGAGACAAATTGAAGCCGCAGAACTGATGGTCGCGATGAACAAATACACGATTAATTATGCAAAATCGCTGCTCGCCGCGACACCGCAATCACAACTGGTTGAGTGCACCAAGCCCAAGCGCGTAAAGGGCCTAAGCGAAGAGCAAATCGCGCTGATGGAGCGCGAATCAGGCAATCTTGAACGCGAGTTCAAGATCGCTGAGAAGTCTTACGGCAGCGACCATCTCGATCTTGTTCTGACCATTGGCTACCTCGGCAAGATGATCGGCAATGCACGGGTGGTGCGCTATCTCGCGCAGTATCACGGTGAGATTCTAGCCGAGTTCCAAAAAATTGCTGGGATGGAGGCAGCCGCGGCCTGATCGCGCGCTGCATATCGTGCGGCCGGTTCGATGCGGCCGCTGAAGGGGACCCGGACCCGATAAGCGCGGGGACCGCGGGAGAAGCCGCACGGTGGGGCGGATCAAGCGCGGTGGTGGGGATGTCGGCGAACCCGCTCGGAGCCCACTGGGTCGGCGCCCATATTGCCGACCGCATGGCCGGTCGATCTGCGTCCGGCTATGACGTTGTTCGGGCGTGTCGGTGCAAGTGACTCCGGGGTCGGAAGCACCGACACGCCCTTCCCGGTGAGAACAACATGGAGAATCGGACCATTCAAGGAATTTAACCCTCGATCCTGCCTAAGTGATCCCAACTCTTGCAAATTTCGCCAGGCGGCGCGGGAGGGCCTGATTTCAAGGGCAGATTATCCAAATATATAATGTAACGATTCTGGCTTTCGCTTACATAAGGAAGTGGCTAATGTAAGCGGCGTGTCACAGCCTCAATCTTCACCTCGAATTGGCCGCTTCATCACCACCACGGTTGGGGAGGAAGCAGTCCGGGCTTATGTGCCTCCGCCACTTCCACCAATGCCCCCAGTGGAACTCGGTGGATTGATGTCGCTTATCGAACAATCCAACCGCGCGCTAGGCCGTCTGGACGGGGTCACGTCTATTCTCCCATCGCCTCCACTCTTCCTTTTTATGTATGTGCGAAAGGAAGCGTTGCTGTCATCGCAAATCGAAGGGACACAGTCGTCGCTTTCGGATCTTCTACTCTTCGAAAACGACGAAATTCCCCTAGTTCCGCTCGATGACGTGCAAGAGGTCTCTAACTACGTCGCCGCAATGAACTACGGGCTCAAGCGGCTCGAAGAGGGCTTCCCGCTTTCCCTGCGCCTGATTCGGGAAATACACGACGTGCTGCTCAAAAAAGGTCGCGGCAGTAGCAAGCAACCCGGCGAATTTCGCCGCACGCAAAACTGGATTGGTGGCACGCGACCGGGCAACGCCATTTACGTTCCGCCACCCCCGAACGAACTCATGGGATGTTTGGACAATTTCGAAAAATTTCTGTACGACGACAAAACGCCGACGCTCATTCGCGCTGCGCTGGCTCACGTGCAATTCGAAAGCATCCATCCATTTCTCGACGGCAACGGCCGTTTGGGCCGTCTGCTGATAACATTCATGCTCTGCGCCGAAGGGGTACTGAAAGCGCCCATGCTTTATCTAAGTCTCTATTTTAAAACGCGGCGTAAGCAATATTACGATCTACTCCAGGCTGTCCGCGATCAAGGCGATTGGGAAGCATGGGTCGAGTTTTTTCTGACCGGCGTCATCGAAACCGCCAACGAAGCCGTCGCGACTGCTCGCCAGCTTCTCTCACTTTTTGAAGAAGACCGGATTAAAATTCGATCACTCGGACGACCTGCGGCATCCATGCTGCGCGTTCACGACTTGCTACAGCGCCAGCCAATCATCGGCATCGTCCCCGCAAGCAAGCAGCTAAAAGTAACTCATCCCACCGTGATGAAAGCACTGGCGAATCTGCAAAAGCTTAGCATCGTGCGAGAAGTGACGGGGCGACGCCGCGGCCGCCTTTTCGCTTACACCCGCTACATGAAAATTCTCGATCGCGGCACCGAAGCAATACGAAGCTAAGAGCATTGACCAGACGCCCGTATGCGGAAGCAAGTTTTGTCGGAGCTGCGTATATTGCGTCGTATTTTCCACTGAATTTGACTGCACCAACTGCCACCACGCATGGTCACGTGATGCCAAAGACCGTCGAAGACAATGAAGACCGGCTCGATGAACTACGAACGCGACTCGCAACGCTCGATCGTGAACGCGCCGAGGTCGCCGAATTAATCGACCAGATTAAATTTCAACGACCGCCGAAGGTTGCTGCCTTGGAATTATCGGCCGCGCCAAACCACGAGATCAATCAGAACTCCACGGGTTCCGACAAGATTGGACTTTTTCGTAGCCTCTTCCGTGGACGCGAGGATGTCTTTCCACTTCGATGGGAAAACGCAAAAAGTCGAAAAAATGGGTATGCGCCGGCCTGCAGTAACGAATGGCGGCGTGGTATCTGTGAAAAGCCGAGGATCAAGTGCTCGGCGTGCTTGAACCAAGCATTCATCCCTTACTCCGACACCGTTGTCGCTCGCCATCTGAAAGGAATCAGCGACACTGGAACTCCCTTTGTCATCGGTGTCTACCCGATGATGGCCGACAATACATGCTGGTTCTTGGCAGTTGATTTCGATGAGGCGGAATGGAAGCGGGACGTCCTCGCATTCGCTCGGACTGGTCGGCATCTCGGCGTGCCAATCGCCATCGAGCGATCGCGATCCGGGAAAGGAGCACACGCTTGGATATTCTTTGAAGAGGCTATTCCGGCTGCCTTGGCCCGTCAGCTCGGATCGTATCTTGTGACGGAAACTATGGAGCGCATGCCGGATATCGGCTTCCGCTCTTATGACCGCTTCTTTCCGAGCCAAGATATGTTAGCGATTGGCGGGTTTGGCAATCTCATTGCGCTGCCGCTCCAAGGACTCTCTCGGAAAGCTGGCAATAGTGTTTTTGTCGACGACGCCATTGCCGTGTACCCCGATCAGTGGGCTTATTTGGCCACGCTTGAGAAAGTGCCGCGAGCGAGGGTCGATGAGCTCGTGAACCGCGCTTTGAATATCGGGCGCCTGCTCGCTGTTCGGATGCCGCTCGACGATGATGACGAGACACCATGGCTCGAGCCGCCGTCTCGGCGCAGCCAACCGCAGGTGATTACTGGGTTAATGCCACATAGCCTGACTGTTGTTCTAGGTGACCAACTCTATATTCCGAGAAAGGATTTGCCGCCATCGTTGGTCGCTCGCCTCGTTCGCCTCGCGTCGTTCCAGAATCCGGAATTCTATTCCGCTCAGGCTTTACGGCTGTCGACGCACGACAAGCCGCGCATCGTATCCTGTGCGGAGCTAACCCAGCTCCATATTGGGCTGCCCCGCGGCTGCTATGACGTTGCATTTGATCTTCTAATATCGTTAGGCATCTCCGTTGCGGTCGACGACCGACGAACCCAAGGACACCAGATTGAGGCAAATTTCACCGGGGCTCTGAGGCCGGATCAGATCAAGGCGCTCGAAGCAATACGTGTACATGACCTCGGGGTGCTCGCAGCGACCACCGCGTTCGGCAAGACCGTAATTGCTGCCAGTCTAATCGCTGAGCGAGGTGTAAATACCCTCGTGCTGGTTCACCGGCGTCAACTGATGGACCAATGGGTTGAACGGCTTGTGGCCTTTCTTGATTGCACCCGGTCAACTATTGGAACGATCGGCGGCGGTAAGCGGCGGCCGACTAACTTGATCGACATTGCGCTGATACAGAGTCTCGTCAGACGAGGTGAGGTTGACGACATCGTCGCTAATTACGGCCACTTAATCGTAGACGAATGTCATCACTTGTCAGCCGTGAGTTTCGAATTGGTGGCACGCCGCACCAAAGCGCGGTACGTGCTCGGCTTGTCGGCGACCGTGACTCGCAAGGATCGCCATCATCCGATCATTTTTATGCAATGTGGCCCAATTCGCCATCGCGTCGATGCGCGAAATGAGGCGGTGAAGCGCCCCTTCAAGCATCTGGTTCGGGTAAGGTCGACGGCCTTCACTGTTTCATTGGAGCAAGCCGGTGCGTCCTTAGCTATCCAACAAGTCTATCGTGCACTTGCCAATGATTCGGATCGGAACGATCTAATTTTCGATGATATTCTGAACGCCCTGGAAGCTGGACGTTCGCCGGTCGTTATTACTGAGCGCACCGATCATTTGGATCATCTTGCTTCTCGCTTGTCACGATTTGCGAAGAATGTATTTGTGCTCCGCGGTGGACGAACCGACCGCCAGCGACGCACAACTGCGGAACAAATGGCCGCGGTGTCAGAATCGGAGGAGCGTCTAATTTTGGCAACTGGTCGATATCTCGGTGAAGGTTTTGATGACCCGCGTTTGGATACGCTATTCTTGACCATGCCAATCTCGTGGAAGGGGACGCTCGCTCAATATGCCGGACGTCTCCATCGCCTCTACGACAGGAAGCGAGATGTTATCATCTACGACTATGTTGATGAAAACGTACCTGTGCTGGCTCGCATGGCTGCGAAGCGACGCACCGGCTACGGCGCCCTTGGTTACACCATCACGGATCGGGGCGATCTATTCGGATAGGAGAGATAAGTCTTCGGCTCATTAAGCTAGAACCTTGTGATCCCTGTCTGCCTCCGCCGAGGACCGCCTTCCAAAATCGCTTCATTTCGCCGAGTCTGATGTGATCATTGGTGTTGTGAGGGCGAGAAGTGTCCACGAAGTCGGTTATGGGCACAAATGGGACTGGGAGGCGTAACCGGTCGTGGCCGGAGGCGCTGAAACGCGAGATCGTGGCGGCGTCGTTTGCACCCGGCTCGTCGGTTTCAATGGTTGCCCGGCATTACGACGTGAATGCAAACCAGGTATTCAGTTGGCGGAAGCGCTATCGGGACGACCCGCGTACGCCGGCCATAGCAGCGGCTCCGCAACTGATCCCGGTGGTGGTCACGGGTGAACGGGATGCTGTCGTCACGCAGTCGTCGTCCGTCTCGGAGATGATCGAGATTGATCTTGCCGGCAAATATCGTGTCCGCATCAGCAGCGGCGTCGATGTGCAAGCGCTGCGGCGTGTGCTCGATGCGCTGGAGCGGCGATGATCCCGGTACCCTCTGGTGTGCGGGTCTGGCTTGCGGTCGGACGAACGGATATGCGGCGCGGCATGAATGGCCTGGCTCTACAAGTCCAGGAAGCGCTGCGGCGCGATCCCCATGCCGGCGATCTTTACGTCTTTAGAGGCGGCAGAGGTGACCTGATCAAGATTCTTTGGCATGACGGCCTCGGCATGTCGCTCTACGCCAAAAGGCTGGAGAAGGGCCGCTTCATCTGGCCATCGCCGGCCGACGGCGTAGTTGGAATCTCGGCCTCGCAGTTGGCCTACATGCTCGATGGAATTGATTGGGTGCGTCGGGAGACCGGCAGAAGATGGAGGTGAAAGTCCCTTACGATGAAGGAGTAGCAAACCACATCGCCCCCGAGTCATGCGCGGTCGGTCGCGAGGCCGCACGTGAAGCGTTGACAGGGGAGCACGTAGGCCAGCCATTGAGCGACGAAAGACTTCCCATTCGGAGTGCTGATGCTCTCCAATCGGCAGAAAGCAACACGAACCGGTACGCTACTGCGAGTGCCGGCCGGCTCCGCGTCGTCTGCAGACCCTGGCATGCGTGGACGTCTTCTGATCGGGAACCGAGAGGTCTCCGAACGACCCTCGCCAGCCGGGCGCAGGGGCTCATGGGGAAGGCCGAGGGCCAAAGCCCATGATGAATGGTGCGGAGAAGTCGGACCTGCTGGTAGTACCTGTGAAGCCGGCGAACAAAACGGCAAGCGCCGCGGCGGAGTCGGGGGAGGGAAGCGGCGGGACCGAGGGAATACGAGACTGCAAAGCACGGTCCGGACGCAGAGCCGGGAAGCCGTGTCACAGGCGCAGGCTCGTATACGGGAAGCCGTAAACAGGAACAGGAAGGAGAAGCTGACGGCGCTCCTGCACCATATCAACGTGGATGTTCTTCGCGCTGGGCATTCCTCGCCCTAGGAAAGGATGCGGCCCCGGGTATCGACGGGTGACGTGGGTTACGTACGCCGAGAGACCTCGACGACAAGCTCGCTGATCTTCATCGGCGCGTACAAACGAGGAGCGTATCGAGCGCTGCCCTCGCGCCGCCGGTACATACCGAAAGCAGATGGCAGACAACGGCCGCTCGGCATCGCGACACGGCGGGCATAATGCACCTCATGCAGTTTGCATTGGGGATGGTAGACGAAGATGGGCTGAGTTGACGGCCCATTCCCGAAGGCGCCGATCCAACTCGTTGTCGATCGTGATCGCATAGGGCGCATTCCGCTTGCGTTGCGCCGCCGGAACGATACCGCGTTCGATCCAGTAATGGACGACCCAAAGGCTGACGCCATATCTTTCTCGAACCTGGCGAACGTTCAGCGTCCCCTTGGGAGGTGGCGGAGCTGGAATGCGATATTTGTACCTCAGCCATTTGATCGTGCCCAATGTAATCGGCTTACCGGTTGTCGTGCTTTTCTGACCTTCGGTGCGCAGCGCGGCGACGATGTCATCGTCACGATGATCGGCCGCCAATTCTCTGATCCGGTTCACGAATGCCATGGAATAGCGGATCGCCTCCGCCCTGTTCTGCAGGAGTTGGAGGCGCAGTGTTTCAGTTTCGCCGCCTTGCCACCGAATGTGCAGCCTGAGGGTCTTCGCCTCTGGTCCCTTCACCACGGTGATGTCGCGCACCAATAGGCGCAGGATGCGCTTGCGATCTCGGGGGGTCGTGGTCGTGGCCGCCCACAGGCGAGGGAAGTCCTTCGCCAACCGGAGAATCTGCTGCTTCTGTTCGGCGGTGACCGCCCGCATGGTCTTGCGTTCGAAGGCGGCCAATTCGGCTTCGAGATCGTGCAAGCGTTGCATGGCGTCGTTCCAACGCGCTTCGAGTGTCGCTGCGATCAGTCGGTTGCAGGGATCGACCGCCTCGTAACGCCGTTCGGCGAGTTCGGCGTCATAGCGCGCGCGCTCGATCCGCATCCGCCATTGGGCTCCGATGCCGCGATCCCGTTCTTCCAGATTGGTCAGCGCCGCGAGCGCGAGTTCGATCGTCACCGGCGTGATGGCGCTGACCAACCGTTCGCTGATGGCCTGATCGAGGGATGTCGAAGGCGCCGTCAAACAAGCACGGGACGCCAAGGCCTCCCGATGTTTCCAAACACATTGATAGAGCGGGTAGATGCCTCCGTTCCCGGTGTAGCGAACCCCGAGACGGCGTCCGCAAACCCCGCAGAGGAGCAAGCCCTGCAAGAGGCAGAGGCCCTCTCGCGCGGGACCGGAAAGCCCTTCGGCGTTCGTCCGATTTGTGCTCAGACGCTGCCGGTTGGCGATGAACTGATCCGCGGAGATATAGCCTTCGTGGTGATCGGGGATCACAACGCGCCAAGCATCCTGCGGCATCAAACGCGATCGTGTCCGGATCTCGCCGGATGATCCCACCTCTTTGGACGATTGGTGTCGTCCGAACACATAGGCGCCGGCGTAGGACGGATTGGCAAGGATGCCGAGAACCCGCGAATGGGTCAGTCTGCCCCACAGAAGTTTGCCGTCCCACGCGCCGCCATACGCGCGACGCGGGAAGCGTAGATCGAGTTCATTGTAGCGTCGCACGACGCCGAAGGCTGTGTTCTCTCGTGCGAAATCCGGTGCAACGCGGACACCGATTCCAGCGCAAGGCGGACAGCAATCCGGTGATTGCGGACAGCAGGTGATGGCGGCGTAGAGCACGCTCCCGTCGACAGTCGAATCAGCTGATCGGTCTCCCTGGCAACCAGGGAGTGACCGATGCCGGCGGAGCGAGTGTCGATGAGGAAGATACGCGAGGCGCTGCGTCTGACGCACGCGCTGGGGATGAGCCGGCGGCTTGTCGGCGAGGCGACGGGGATCGGCAAGACGGCGGTCGGCGAGTACGTGCGCCGGGCTGCCGTAGTGGGTCTCAGCTGGCCGATCCCTGACGCGATCGATGATGCCGAGCTGGAGCGGCGGTTGTTTCCGCCGGCGACTACGGCGTCGTGCACGACGCGCACCGAGCCGGACTGGTCTCACATTCATGCGGAGCTGAAGCGGCGCGGTGTGACGCTGGCTTTGCTCTGGCAGGAGTATCGCGCCGAGCACGCCCAAGGCTACGCCTACAGTTGGTTCTGCGAGCGGCACGGCGACTGGCGCAAGCGCATCTCGGCGACGATGCGCCAGACGCATGTTGCCGGCGAGAAGCTGTTCGTCGACTGGGCCGGCGACACCATGCTGGTTTTTAATCCGACGACTGGCGAGGAGCATCGCGCGCACATCTTCGTCGCGGCGCTCGGCGCGTCGAACTACACCTACGCCGAGGCGCGCTGGACCGAGACGCTGCCGGACTGGATCGGCGCACATGTGAACGCGCTGGCCACGATCGGCGGTGTACCGAAGGCGTTCGTTCCCGACAATCTGAAGGCCGGGATCACCAAACCGTCACGCTACGAGCCCGGCATCAACCGGACGTACCAGGACCTCGCCGACCACTACGGCTGCGTTGTGCTCCCCGCCCGCGTGATGAAGCCGCGCGATAAGGCGAAGGTCGAGGTCGCGGTCCAAATCGTCCAGCGCTTCGTGCTGGCGAAGCTGCGCCATCGCCGGTTCTTCTCGCTGGCCGAGTTGAATGCGGCGATCCGTGACTGCGTAACGGCCATCAACGCCAAGGTCATGCGCCGCATCGGCAAGAGCCGCAACGAACTGCTGGAGACGCTCGACCGTCCGGCGCTCAATGCGTTGCCGAACGCGGCGTACTGCTATGCGGAATGGAAGCGGGCCCGCGTCGCGCCCGATTATCACATCGAGGTGGCGGACCATTACTACTCGGTGCCGTCGAAGCTGATCCGCGAGATGGTCGAGGCGCGCATCACCAGCGCGACGGTCGAGGTCTTCCACAAGGGCCAGCGTGTCGCGAGCCATGCGTTCTCGGCCGTGCGCAGCCGGCACACGACCATCACAGAGCACATGCCGAGCGCGCACCGCCGCTACGCGGAGTGGACGCCGCAGCGCATGATGCGCGAGGCAGCCTCGATCGGCCCGGCGGCTATCGCCCTGGTCGAGGCGATCATGAAAGCCAAGCCCCATCCCGAGCAGGGCTTCCGATCGTGCCTGGGCATCATGCGCCTGGTGAGAACCTACGGGTCCGAGCGCGTCGAGGCCGCGAGCCGGCGCGGCAATGATATCGGCGCAACCACCTACGGCTCGATCAAGTCGATCCTGCAGAACGGTCTCGACAAAGCCTACGCCAACTCGAAAGCGCCGGACGGCCCGCCGATCCGGCACGCCAACATCCGTGGTCGTGGCTACTACCACTGACGCACTGGATGCAGGTGAAAAGAACCCTGCGGGTGAGAAGAAACGAAAGGAGAGACGATGCTCACGCATCCCACACATGATCGCCTGGTCGCACTCGGGCTCACCGGCATGGCCAAGGCGCTGGAGGAGCAACGCAAGCAGCCCGACATGGCCGCACTCAGCTTCGAGGAGCGGCTCGCACTCATGGTCGACCGCGAGGCCATCGAGCGCGAGAACAAGAAACTCGTCAGCCGATTGAAGTTCGCAAGCCTACGTCAGTCGGCCGTCGTCGAGGACGTCGACATGAAGGCCCAGCGCGGTCTCGACAAGGCGCTGTTCGCCAAGCTCGTCGCCGGCGATTGGATCGCACGGCACCAGAGTTTGCTGATCTGCGGGCCAACAGGCACCGGCAAAAGTTGGCTTGCCTGTGCGCTTGGCCACAAGGCCTGCCGCGACGACCGCTCCGTCCTTTATCATCGCGTGCCAAGGCTGTTCGATGCCCTGGCACTCGCACGCGGCGATGGGCGTCATGCCAGGCTCCTCAAGAGCTTGGCGCGCGTCGAGCTGCTGATCCTGGACGATTGGGGCCTCGCCACGCTCACCCCCGAGCAGGGTCGCGACATCCTTGAGATTGTCGAGGATCGGCACGACCGCGGCTCGACGATCGTGACCAGCCAGCTACCGGTCGATCACTGGCACGAGGCGATCGCCAATCCGACCATCGCCGACGCCATCCTCGATCGGCTCGTGCACAACGCGCACCGGTTGACACTCAAGGGCGAGAGCATGCGCAAGATGGCCGCTAAGCGTGCCGGACTTGACGTCAAGCAGGACGCATGACCCCATGAGGCCGTCGACGGGAGCCGCTGTCCGCCTTCACCGGAATGCTGTCCGCGTTCGACCGGAATCACTGTCCGCCTTCAAATGGAATGCCTGTCCGCCATCACCGGAATCCGCATTCTCTCGCGCGAACAGGTCAAAGACCGTGCGGACTGCGCCCTGGACCTCCCGATCCGGATCGATCGCGATCTTGTCGCCCTCAAAGACAAATCCGACCGGCAGGGGGAACCGCAATTCGCCCTTGGAGGCCTTGTTGAGTTTGCCTCCATGGAGGCGGGCGCGGATAATGTGCAATTCCGCTTGGGCGAACGTACCCTTCATCCCCAATACAAGCCCATCGTTGAACTCGGCTGGATTGTAGCAACCGTCCTCGTCGATCACGAGCGTGCTGGTGATGGCGCAGAGCTCCAGGAGGCGATGCCAGTCCTGGTTCGATCGCGCCAGCCGCGACGCTTCCAAGGAAAAGATTGCGCCAACCCGTCCCATAGCCACTTCGCCGACCAAGGCTTTGAAGTCTTCCCGATTGGTCGTCGCGCTCCCGGATTGGCCGAGATCCCGGTCGAGGATGCGGATCTGCTCCGGCTTCCAGCCGAGCGACTCGGCCTTGGTCTTCAGATTGTATTGGCGCTCCGTGCTTTCCTGGTTGAAGCGAACCTGTCCCATCGTCGACTGGCGGATGTAAATGCAGGCCTGCCGCGCCAGGTGTTGATAGGCAATCTTCGAACTCATCGTCATCGGTCCCCTCCGGATTGAACGGCGGGGCGCCGGCGGCAAGATAGGACGCAACCATGTCGGCGAGGATGGCGCCCGCCTTGGCAAAGTCGAAATCGACAAGCGCCGGGTCCATGGCGATTTATCCAAGCTCCTCGCGTCGTCGCAAGAGTTCCGTGTTGATCGCACAAATCTCGTCGAGCGCAGCGCGCAGGGCGCGGAAATTGCCGATCAAATGGGCGACCTGCTCGTGGATGTCGTTTGGCACATAATCTCTGCGCTGCCGGCCACCCGTCCCGGGCTGACTGACGGACAGATATCGCTTGGGTCCATGTCCGGGTCCGTCGACGCAGTGGCAGTTCGGCCGACCGCAGCGCTTGTATGTTTCGACCAATGTGCCGCGCAGCACGTGTTCGATCGGCGGCAAGTCGCGCACAATGCGGCGGCGACGTTTGCGAAGCATGGGGGAGGAAAGATCCTGGATTTTCATCGGACCGAATCACTCGTCCGTCCGAATGAATCAAAATCAAATTCATCGGTCAACCTCGGAATGGCCCTTGGCGAGAGAAGCGATGAGTTCGGCGAGCGCGACCAAGCCAAAGGCATCGACAAGCGAGGGAGCGCCGCCCCCGGAGCCCTGCCCATCTGGGAACGCCCAGTCGGTCCATTCACGGGGCATCGCGAATGAGCCGAGGTCGGCGTGGCGCAGGCTCAACGTCTCGACACCCGAGACATGGCGAACCTTCAAGACGACGAACCGCTGCCCACGCAACGGATGAAATGGGTGGACGACTTCAGCCGATCCCAAAGGTCGATTGGATAAGAGTGCAGTTCGCTGGGGGTGTGGCCGCCATGGAGGACAAGATCGTCCAGGCGGCGGTGAAAGGAATCCTCACGCCGATCTACGAGGCCGCCCGCCTTCAGCCATTTCCGGATGAGACAGACGATCCTCTTATCGCCGATCCGGTGGCGAGCGCATCCAGCGCATCGTGCTGTCCGCGCCCGGGCCGGAACCCGTAGCTGAAGCCCAAGAACTCTGGAGGTAGATGTTCGCCAGAAGCGGTGAGATCACCGGCTCGATGAAGCGCGCATGGCGGAAGCGGCATGCGCACGGCGATATGATCGTCGTGCGCTACGCCGACGACACCATCGCCGGCTTCCAGCACCATCATGATGCAGAGTTGTTCTTGAGCGACCTCAAAGCTCGGCTGGCTAACTTCGGGCTGAGCCTGCATCCGGAGAAGACGCGGCTGATCGAGTTCGGCAGATTTGTTGCCGAACGTCGAAAGGCGCGCGGTGAAAGAAGGCCGGAAACGTTCGACTTCCTTGGCTTCACCCACATATGTGGGTTCAAGCGAAACGGGCGTGGCTTTCAACTCTGGCGCAGGACAAAGCACAAGCAGCGCTGGGCGGCGCTACGGGAGATCAATCTCGAACTGCAGCGCATCAGGCATTGGAACATCGATGAGCAGGGACATTGGCTGGCATCGGTATTGAAGAGCTACTATGCGTACTTCTCCGTGCCGACCAACATCGAGTCGATGCTCACGTTCAGACACCATGTCAAGGTGCGCTGGAGGCTAAACCTGCAAAGGCGCAGCCAACGGCACCGCATGTCGTGGTGCCGCATGAACGTGATCGTCGCGAAACACCTGCCGTTCCCGACCGTCCTCCATCCGTGGCCGGAGCAACGCTTCCTTGTCAAACACCGTCGGCAAGAGCCGTATGCGCGAATTGCGCACGTACGGATCTGCGCGGGGGGCGCTCAGCAATGAGCGTCCCTACCGCTACCGGAATCCGCGTCATACCTTCCGACCGGAGCATGCGGGATAAATGCTGACGCTTCATTTTTTAGGAGTTATCCGCCAGTATTTATGATTTTATCTGGCATGGATTCGGGTGGCGAAGCCTTTCCAAATGACATCGCGGCGCTGAAGGTGGCGCTGGCCGCGGCACGCGACAGGCACATTATCGAAGCGGCCAGGGCCACATACGCCGAAGCGGAACTCGCGGTGGCGAGAGCCAAGGCCTCTGATGATCAGGCCCTGATAGCTCACCAGCGATTGCGGATCGAGAAACTGATGCGCGAGCTCTATGGTCCGCGCTCGGAACGCACGTCGCGCCTTCTCGATCAGATCGAGTTGCAGTTCGAGGAGTTGGAGAGTTCGGCGACCGAAGACGAGATCGCGGCCGAGATGGCGGTGGCCAAGACCACGACGGTGGCGGCCTTCACCCGCAAGCGCCCGGCGCGCAAGCCATTCCCCGAACATCTGCCGCGCGAGCGGGTGATTGTGCCGGGACCGACCGTTTGCCTTTGCTGCGGCGGCGGCCGGCTGCGCAAGTTGGGCGAGACCGTCACCGAGACGCTGGAATTGATCCCGCGTCAATGGAAGGTGATCCAGCATGTCCGCGAGAAGTTCACCTGCCGGGACTGCGAGAAGATCAGCCAGGCTCCGGCGCCGTTCCATGTGATCGCCCGCGGCTGGGCCGGCCCCAGTCTGCTGGCAATGATCCTGTTCGAGAAGTTCGGGCAGCATCAGCCGCTCAACCGCCAAGCCGAACGCTATGCCAAGGAAGGCGTGCCGCTGAGCTTGTCGACCCTGGCGGACCAGGTGGGGGCCGGCTGCGCGGCGTTGGAACCGATCCTCCGGCGTATCGAAGCTCACGTCCTCGCAGCCGAACGATTGCATGGCGACGACACCACGGTGCCGGTCCTGGCCAAGGGCAAGACCGACACCGGGCGATGTTGGGTTTACGTGCACGACGATCGCCCGTTCGGCGGCACCGTGCCGCCGGCGGCGATATTCTATTACTCACGCGACCGCGCCGGCGAGCATCCCCAAGCGCATCTCGTCAACTACGCTGGGATTTTCCAGGCCGACGCTTATGGCGGATACAACAAGCTGTACGAGCCAGATCGCAAGCCGGGGCCGATCCTGGAGGCGGCCTGCTGGGTCCACGCCCGCCGCCCGTTCTTCATCATGGCGGATCTGACCGAGAATGCCCGTCGCAAGGCGCAAGGCAAAACCCCGGCACCGATCTCGCCGCTGGCCCTTGAGGCGGTCCGTCGCATCGACGCCCTGTTCGAGATCGAACGCTCGATCAATGGCCAGAGTGCCGAGAAGCGCCGCGCTGTCCGGCAGGAACTCAGTGCGCCCTTGGTCGCCGATCTGGAAAGCTGGATGCGCGAGCAACGTGCCAAGCTCTCGCGCGGCAATGAAGTCGCCAAGGCGATGGAGTATATGCTCAAACGCTGGACCGCGTTCACCCGCTTCCTCGACGATGGGCGCATCTGCTTGTCAAACAATGCAGCGGAACGAGCGTTGCGCGGAATAGCCCTTGGAAGAAAGTCGTGGCTATTCGCCGGCTCCGACCGCGGCGGACAGCGCGCTGCCGCCATGTACAGCATCATCGTCACGGCAAAAATGAACGACGTCGATCCTCAAGCTTGGCTGGCCGACGTTCTGACCCGCATCGCCGAGCACCCAGCTCACAGGCTCGACGAACTCCTGCCGTGGAATTGGCAACTACTTCGCGAGACCGCTAGGCAGGCGGCCTGACGCCACCCCCGACAAATCAACGAGATAGGGAAGCTGCGGTGCTCACCGCATGCTGACTGATCCCTTTTCGTCGAAATCGAAAATGTGTAAGACATGTGCGACGACCGGATGATTATAACGTCGTCTGTGAACAAGGCCTAAGCGGCTGATCGCGAGTTGATTTCCGGCTCCGAAGCTGGTTTGGAGATCGCAAGGTTTCGGGGTGCGAAGCCCCGGAAGCTTGCAATTTCATTTTTGGGATTCCCGCGAATTGCGAGTTGTGATTCCGTCGTCGCATCGGAGGGAGCGATGCGACCAAAGAATCCGCAGACGACGGGCGAAGGCGATCTGTTCCGGGCGCGGCTCGATCAGATCATCAACATGAGGCACGAGCTGGTGCAGCTCGCCGGCAAGGTCGATTGGCGCTGGCTCGATGAGCAGATCGCGCCGCTCTACAGCGACAAGGGCCGACCTGGAATTGCGAGCCGGTTCGTGATCGGGCTGTTTCTGCTCAAGCACATCTTCGCGCTGTCGGACGAACAGGTGTGCGAGCGTTGGATCTATGACCCCTATTTCCAGTACTTCACCGGCGAAGAGTTCTTCCAGCACACCTTCCCGCACGAGCGCTCCGACCTGAGTCATTGGCGTGTCCGGCTCGGCGATAAGCTGGAACTGCTGTTGGCCGAGAGCTTGAGAATCGCGCACCAAACCGGCGCCTTGCGCACCAAGGACTTGGCGCGGGTCACGGTCGACACCACCGTGCAGCCCAAGGCCATCACTTTTCCGACCGACGCCAAGCTGCTGCATGCGGCGATCACGGGCCTCAATCGGCTGGCCACAAAGCACGGCGTGCGGCTGCGGCAGTCGTATCTGCGGCTCGCCAAACGCGCCGCCATGATGGCGGGCCGTTATGCCCATGCCAAACAGTTCAAGCGCCAGCAGCGGCAATTGCGCTTCCTGCGCGCACGGCTCGGCCGTATCATCCGCGACATCGGCCGCAACATCGCCGGCCAGCCGCAGTTTGAAGCGGTGTTCCAATGGCCGCTGGCGCGCGCCAGGCAAATCCGCTCGCAGCAGCAGCGCCAACGCGGATGGAAGCTTTATTCCTTCCATGCGCCCGAGGTCGAGTGCATCGGCAAGGGCAAGGCCGCAGCGCCCTATGAATTCGGCGTCAAAGCCTCGATCACCACCACCAATGCCCGCGCCCCCGGCGGAATGTTCGTGCTGCACGCCACAGCGCTGCCCGGCAATCCGTACGACGGCCACACGCTCGGCGCCGTGATCGCCGCCACCGAACAGCTCACCGGCTGCTCAATCGAGCGCGCCTATGTGGACAAGGGCTATCGCGGCCACAAAACCGAGGGCCCGTGATCGCATGACTGTCGAGATCCTTGACGCGGACCTCCTTGTACCATCCACATTGCATGATGCGTGCGATGCCCACGGCATCGTTGCGGTCGCTCTTGTTGATCTGCATCTTCAATGCCGCCTTCGCATGTCTGGCATCGATGCAAATGGCCGGCAGCCCTATCTTATGCAGCTCAGTCCATAGCCACGTCGACGTTGCTCCCGTCTCAAGCCCGATCCTTGTGACATGCGGCGCATGCGATTTGATGAATGCTGCGATTATCTCTGGGTCGGACGCAACCACCCCTTCGCGCTCGACTTTCCCCGACCGATCGACGATGCAGATGGCCGTCAGCTTCAGCGATACGTCCAGTCCAACGTACTCTTCCATTGCGGTCCTCCATGATTGCAAGGCCCATCAGTGGGCCTCGTCGATTCCTGGAGAGCTGATTCCCAGAGCCTCAGTATGGCTCGCGCCCGGAATTACCCCATGTGTGGAAAGGGGTCGGGATGAGCGCGATTGTCAGTGCGACCTTAGTTTCTGCGATCGTCGAGCACCGATCTGAACAAAATCGGCTCCCTGACCGCCCCAGACGCCCCAGGGAGCGTCTGCTGGCATTGATTTGAATGCGCAGCATCCCTCGGCTCAGGTCGCCAAAGCCTCCAGCAGCCCGGCCACGCCAATGATCGCCATCACGCGCTTCATGTTGTAGGCGAGCACATTGAGCGCCATCTCGGTTGCCACCTTCGGCAACCGTTTCGTGAGAAAGTGCGTTGCTCCCATCCAGTCCTTGATGGTGCCGAAGGGATGTTCCGCTGTCTGGCGACGCATTGTCATCTTTTCCGGATGATGATCGAGGCGTGCCTGCACAGCCTCAAGCACCGCCTCGTACTCCCATCGTGAGACGCGACGCGCGGTGTCGGGTGTGCACTTTGCTTTCAACGCACACGCCCTGCACACACTCGTCCAGTAACGTCGTATCATCTTGCCAGCATCGTTAGTTGTGGCGCGATAGGTCAGACGCTCACGGGCCGGACAAATATAGACATCCTCAGCCGCGATATAGACAAAGTCTTCCTTGCCGAAGCGCCCTGCCGCCTTTGCGTTCGAGGTCATCGGCTTTGGTAGTGTGACGGTGATCCCTGCCTCCTCGCAGGCGCGAATCTCCTCGCTTGCGTAGTAGCCGCGATCAGCCACAGCATCGAGCGTCTCAACGCCCATCTCGGTTCGCGCCTGCTCCGCCATATTCGACAGTTGATGGCGGTCCGTGCCGACATTCGTCACCTCGTGGGCCACAATGAGATGGTTCTTGGTATCGACTGCGGCTTGCACATTGTAGCCAACGATTTCGGTGTCCTTGCCGCTCGTCGCCATCGAACGCGCATCAGGATCGGTCAGCGAGATTTGCTTGTCCTCGCTCGTCATCATCTCGGCCTTGATCGCACCGAGCCGCGCGACTTCTTCCCTCAGTTTCACGATTTTGTCCCTGAGCCGTGCAACCTTTGCCTCCGGCACCGCATCACCCCGGCGGTCGGCAGTCTCCAATTGCGCCATGTAGCGCCCGATACTCTCGTCCATCCGCTCAAGACGCCGCTTCATCTTGGCCTCGGTGAAGTTCTTATCGCGCGCATTGACAGCCTTGAATTTGGACCCATCGATGGCGACGCTCGCCTCGCTCAGCAAATCGAGCTCGCGGCATAGCGCCACGAAGCTACGACAGACCTCACGAATTGCCTTGCCGTTGTCCTTGCGGAAATCCGCAATGGTCTTGAAGTCCGGCGCCAATTGGCCAGTCAGCCAGACCAGCTCGATATTGCGCTGGCACTCGCGCTCAAGCCGTCGGCTCGACGGAACGCGATTGAGATAGCCATAAATGAATATCTTGAGCAGCGTCGCCGGATGATAGCCGGGCCGTCCTTTTTCCAGCGGCGCAACCCGACCAAAGCCAAGCTTGCCAAGATCAAGGCCTTCAACGAAGGCGTCAACCGCACGAACCGGATTATCCTCGGCCACATAATCGTCAAGCACGGCAGGGAAAAGTGTGCGCTGGCTTCGGTCAATCCCTTCCACAAAGCCTGACATCCGTCGCTCCCAACCGCCGATTTAAAAAGGGAATCATAGCAGTCGACCGACTTTCCACACAGCCTGGGCCAGAACCGTCGGAAGTGCGGTGCAGCAAGAAAATTCACTTCGACCTCGTTGGCAATCTAGTAGCGCCAATAATTTGCGTTTCTCGCAGGCAATCGATGAACAGGCTGGGTTCAATGAATGGAGCCATCGAGGACCAAGGACTACGAACGGCGATGCGCAAAACCTCACATGCTATCGCTAAATTCAGCTCTGATCTGGGCTAACGCGCGCCGCAATTCGGTCGCGACCCGCCCGAGTTGGCCGCGACAGCCGTCGCGATCACCAGCCTTGCTCATCTGCTCGAGGTCATGGGCGCTGACGCCGAGGTCGACAGCACCGATCGCCTGTGCCGCACCTTTGAGTCGATGTGCAGCTGCAGCAAGGCTGGCGAGATCAGCGGCACGCCAAGCTGTATTTATAGCCGCTTCGGTATCGGTTGCGCTGACCTCAAACTTCTTCAGCAATGCTCTAATACCCGCGCGGTCGTCCTCGAGCCACCCGGTCAGAACGTTGCGATTGATTGCCGCATCGCGGGCGGATGGAGGCACCGGCTCGGTATCGTCAATCTCAATCCAACGTTCGAGGGCCGCGCGCAAACGAGTGATCGCCACCGGCTTTGCCAAATACGAGTCCATCCCGCCGGCGAGGCAGCGCTCCTCCTCGCCACGCATCGCGTCGGCAGTCACTGCAATGATCGGAGTGTGCGCGTTTCCTCGCGCTGCTTCCGCGGCACGCAGCCTTCGCACCAGTTCGTAACCATCCATACCTGGCATGTGCAGGTCGGCGAGCACGGCCGCATAGTCTCCCGCGGCACACGCCGCTAGCGCTGTCCCGCCATCTTCTGCCGTGTCGGCTGCGAGGCCCAACAATGCGAGCTGACGTACCAGGACTTCGCGATTGACTGGATGGTCATCCACCACCAGCAACTTGGCCCTGCTGCTCCTGTGGGAAACGGGAACTGGCGCCGCCGCTTTTGCATCGGCACACAGCAGGGACACTAACGGCGAACTAGCGGGCGCCGCAAAGACGACCAGAGTCACCGCGAAGGTCGAGCCGACACCCGGCGTGGTTTCGAGCGCTACATCGCCGCCCATGAGCTGGGCAAGGCGCCGAACGATCGACAGGCCAAGCCCCGTACCGCCGTAGCGCCGGGTCGTTGAACTGTCAGCCTGCGAGAATGGCTGAAAGAGCCGCGTCCGCTGCGCGTCATCGAGACCGATGCCGGTGTCCTCGACTGCCAGGATCACCTGCGTCTCTCCGCCGCCGAGCGGCGCGGTCCTGGCGCGGACGCGGATCTGGCCGCGCTCAGTGAACTTGACTGCGTTACTCAAAAGGTTGAACAGAATCTGCCGAATGCGCGTCGGATCGCCAACCAGCGCGTCGTCCGATCCGGGATCGATTTCCGCCTGGACCGTTAAGCCCTTCACGATCGCGTGCGGACGGAAGGTCTCGACAGCACCGCCGACCAAGCTGGACAGCGAAAAAGCGGTCGTTTCCAATTCGAGTTCGCCCAGCCTCGATTTTTGAGAAATCGAGGATATCGTCAATGATGCGCAGTAAAGCCTGGGCCGAGTTGCGCATCGTTGCCACGAGCGGACGCTGATTGTCGATCAGGCCCTGTCGCTCCATCACCTCCATCATGCCGAGGACGCCGTTCATCGGTGTGCGGATCTCGTGGCTCATCGTAGCGAGAAAGGTCGATTTCGCTTCGTTGGCCGCCTCCGCCTCGATCCGCGCCCTTTCGGCCGCATCGGTTCGCTCGCGTAATTCGTTGAGCAGCCGCGTGTTCTCTATAGCGATCACGGCCTGGGCGGCGAAATTCTGTACCAAAGCAATCTGTTTGTCGGTGAACGCGCGCAGGTCCTGGCGATAGATGACGATGGCGCCGATCAGCGAATTCTCCTTGAGCATCGGTACAGCCATAAGGGATCGCGCCCCGCCCAGCCGTCCGGCAGCGCTCCGGGCCGATTCTGCCGAAGCGTCGGCGATGCGGACGACGCCTTTTGTCAGCAGGAGGCGATCAAGGGGGCTTCCGACAGGCGGTTGAAATGAACCATGCTGCCGCTGATACTCGTCAAAAGCCGGCGGCAGGCCGAACAGCGCAGTTGCTTCGAAAGTTTCATTATCATATCGGAACAAACTACCGAATTTCGCGTCACAAATTCGCACGGCATTCTCTAACATGGCCTGGAACACTGGCTCCAACTTGCCTGGCGACGCGCTGATGACGCGCAGCACCTCCGCAGTTGCAGTCCGCTGCTCCAACGCCTCGGTGAGATCGGTCGTGCGTTGTCGCAGTTCGTTGAACAGCCGCGTATTCTCGATGGCGATGACGGCCTGATCGGCGAAATTCTGTACCAAAGCAATCTGCTTGTCGGTGAACGGGCGAATTTCCTGGCGGTAGATGACGACTGCGCCGATCAGCATATTCTCTTTGAGCAGCGGCACAGCGATAACCGACCGCGCGCCTCCAAGCCTTGCCGAAGCGATTACGACGGCTTCAGCGAGAGCGTCGGCGATACGGATCACGTCTTTTGTCTGCAACAGGCGATCGAGGGCGCTTCTGGCAGGCGGTTGAAACGAACCATGCTGCCGCTGAAACTCGTCAAGCGCCGGCGGCAATCCGAACATCGCGACTGCTTCGAAAGTTTCGTTATCGTATCGGAACAGTGTGCCGTATTTCGCGTCGCAAATCCGTACGGCCTTCGCTAATATGGCATGGAAGACCGGCCCCAACTCACCGGCCGACGCCGTGATGACGTGCAGTACTTCGGAGGTTGCCGCCTGCTGCTCCAGCGCCTCGTCGCGCTCGCGGGTCAGATGCGCAACCTCATGATCTTGGCTTAAGGCGGAGGAACGCCGGTTCCGTGGCGCCTTGGTCGCGGCGCTGCGTTTCGGTTTCGCGATCTGCCGCGCCGTTGCTAGCTGACGGCTCGTTTTGCGACGCGGTCTCACCTAGCCCTCCATGGGCGACGACCTTAGCCTATCAAATTAGCTGTTCGGTTGTGCAGCCGCGCAGCAATAAAAGTCTCCGCCCTCATAGCCCAACCCGCCAAATGCCGCATCAAAACGCGCTGTCTTTTCGAGCACCCGGTCGGCCGAGGTTGCCAGACGAAGCATTTTTGACCTCCAAGACCTCCGCGGTTGCAACTTGCTGCCTGAATGCTCGTTGAGTTCGGCGACAAGCTCCGCGTGCTCATCACACGATCGACTGCTTCGGATAGTGGATGCGGTCGATTGAGGAACCTGCAAAGGAGAAGCCATGAAGCGCGCTCGGACAAGTAACACTTAAAGGGATACAAGATTTCAGTAGTGTACTGCTGTATCGAGACCAAGCGATTTTGTATTGTTTGTATCGCGCGCAAAGCTACCCCAAATCCTCCCTGTGGGTGGTCGCTTTGGCGGTAATCGCTGCTACGGGAGCTCACTTGGCATCGAGGCCTTGTTAGAGTTTTCTGCCCGACCTAGACACATCCAGCGCCCTGCGCCACAGTTCGACTGGGTACGGTGCCGAGGCCCTCGAAATTGAAGTTTAAGCGGATCATGGATGAGCAACCCCATATCGTGGTGGTTGAGGATGAGCCGACGCAGCGCCAGCTGCTCGTTGACTATCTCGCACGGCAGCACTTCCAGGTCACCGGTGTCGGCGATGGGACCGCCTTGCGGCGGCTCGTCGACCGTGAATTACCGGCGTTGGTAATGCTCGATATCCATTTGCCCGGTGAGGACGGGTTTGCGTTGGCGCGCTGGTTACGCGAGAGGAGCGGACGCGTCGGAATCATCATGGTCACCTCAGCCACCGATACCGTGGATCGGGTTGTTGGGTTGGAGACTGGTGCCGACGATTACATTGCCAAGCCGTTTGAACCGCGCGAACTGCTTGCCCGAGTCAAAAGCGTATTGCGACGCGCCACCGACATGGCTGCACGATCGGTTGCTGGTCCCCGCGTGCCCATGGGGCGACAGATACTCGATTTGGAAAAGCGCGTGTTAGTCGATCCGGCTGTCGGCAACGAGGAGCCGCTCACTGCCAGTGAGTTTGACTTGTTGAAGGTATTTGCCCAAAATCCGAACCGTCCGCTGATGCGCGATTGGCTCTTAGAGGTAACGGCCCATCGCGACATGGGCGCTTTCGACCGAGCTATCGATCTGCGCATCACGCGCTTACGCCGCAAGATCGAGATCGATCCTGCGCATCCAGAGGCTATCCGCACGGTGCGCGGCGTGGGTTATATGTTCGTGCCACCGAACAGGTAGTCCCGCAGGCCCTGGAGCATCCCATACCTACCAATTTTTGAATTTCGCAGATGAGCGGGCGCGAGGTCCAAACGCCCCGAACTTTGCGCACCCGAACTCTGCCATCTTATAGAGACTAACCGCGGTACACACGATACACAACCGACAACGCCGATACCAAAAGGAGCGTGCGGCGACATTTCGCTGATACCGAACCCCCGTAGTCTGGCCGCAGAACAGACGGGCAGTCGGCCCTGATCCAACCAAACTAGGTGCTCCATGCCGATGCTGTTCGAAGCCACGGGTTTTTTTGCGTCCGCTCTCGTTCAGTATCCCGCTGTCGGCCCCCAAGCGGGTATCCGTAATACGGAGGATGACATGGCAGCATTTGGAACGCTGATAGCGAGCAGCCGCTTTCGACTGCCCTCCTGGTAAATCTCAGCTTTCAGCGTGTTCTTGTGCGCGGGCGTGAAGGCTGCGCGGACGGTGGGGCTGCTCAGCGGAAATCGTCAACCCGCGCTTATATGGGCTGCACTCGGAACCACTCTCGCCGATCACCACCTTGTCGAACTCTATTTCTCCATGAGCATGATCGCAATTTCCATCTTGCCCATGGCCTCCAAAGTGTTCGAAGGTGCGATTCCACTGTTCTTGCAACGGCGTTGCGATCCTGAAAAATGGGGTACGCTATGAGGCACTTCCGTCGTCGATTTCTGTATCTGGTAATCGGTGCAGCAGTTGCTCCAATCGTGCCGCGCCTCGCACGCTCGCAAACCTATCCGACTCAGCCGGTGCGGTTCATCGTCGGTTTTCCTCCAGGTGGCGGCGGCGATATTGCGGCCCGCCTGATTGGACAAAGGCTGACAGAGCGGCTCGGACAGCGATTTGTCGTCGAAAATCGACCGGGGGCCAGCACCGATATCGCTACTGAGGTTGTGGTCAGGGCCGCTCCCGACGGCTATACGCTTTTGCTGGTCACAACGCCCAATGCGATAAACGCAGCGCTCTACGACAATTTGAATTTCAACTTTGTCCGCGATATCGCCCCAGTTGCGAGCATCCTTCGGATACCGCTTGTCCTTGAAGTAAACCCTTCATTTCCGGCGACCACAATTCTCGAGTTCATCGCTTATGCTAAGGCCAATCCGGGCAAGATCACGGTCGGTTCCGTCGGAGTGGGAACACCGTCCCACGTCTCCGGCGAACTGTTCAAAGCCATGACCGGCGTCGACATAGTTAACGTGCCTTATCTTGGTGGCGCGCCCGCCGTCGCTGGCTTGCTTGGCGGACAAGTACAGGCACTGTTCGGCGATCTGCCTTCCTCGATCGGACAAATCCGCGCCGGTAAACTGCGCGCGCTGGCGGTGACCAGCGCGGCTCGCTCTGGCGCATTGCCCTACGTGCCGAGTATTGGCGAGTTCGTGCCAGGCTACGAGGCAACGGTATGGTACGGCGTCGGAGCGCCGAAGAACACACCTGCTGAAATCACCGACAAGCTGAATCAAGAGATCAACCTCGCTCTTGCTGACCCGAAAATCAAAACTCGGATCGCCGAGCTGGGCGGCATGGTGTTTGTCACGTCGCCTGCACAGTTCGGAAAGTTCATCGCTGACGAGACTAAGAAATGGGGCAACGTCGTCAGGCTTTCCAGAGCCAAGGCGGACTGAGATGCGTCGGGTGCTTGTCGTCTTCTTTCGAAGGAATCCCATGGCACCTCCAACTCAAAATGAAGGTGGCGAAGCGGCAAGCTTTGCCGGCGGGCGAAGTGACTCGGGGTGCCATTGATGAGAAATGCGCAGCTGATCGCTTTGCGAAGGTCAATCCTGACTACGACTATAATGCTCTACATTTTATCAACAACGGCGTCCATGGCCGAACCGCCTCAAAATGTTAATCCGGCGCTCGCGACCTGGTTCCGAGGTCTAAAGGCACCCAATGGCACCGCATGTTGTTCAATTGCAGATTGCCGCCGGGCAAATTTTCGGCTCACTCCTGACGGTTATCAGGCGATGATCGGAGACAGGTGGGTTCCAGTACCATGGGAGCGCGTCTTGCGTCGAACGGACAATCCGACCGGCGAGGCTGTCGTTTGCTACGTCCCCCATACTGAACTCATCATGTGTTTCGTTCGACCGCCAGATATGTGATGCACAGAGGGCATCGGGTAGTCATTGACGCTTGATTGGAGGACTCTCCCATGAAACTGCCACGCCGTGCTTTTCTGCACCTTGCTCCAAGCGCGGCGGCGTTGACGGCCGTCTCGCGCTACGCTTGGGCGCTCGATTATCCGAAAAGGCCCGTCCGCATTATCGTCGGGCTCGCTCCCGGTGGCGCGGCCGATATTCTGGCACGTCTTATCGGAAAGTGGTTGTCGGATCGAACTCGGCCAGCCTTTTATCGTCGAGAATCGGCCTGGTGCAGCGACCAACATTGCAACGGAAATGGTCGCAAAAGCGCCGCCTGACGGATATACACTTCTACTATACAGCTCTTCGACATTAATCAATGCAACGCTATACCAGAAACTCGACTTCAACTTGACGCGCGACATTACGCCAGTGGTAAGCATCGCTCGCGGGCCCTATGTCATCGTCCTTAACCCGTCGCTTCCCGTCACAAGCGTTCCCGAGTTGATCGCTTATGCCAAGGCTAATCCCGGCAAGATCAGTATGGCCACGGCCGGTCGCGGCAGTGCTACGGATGTTGCTGGCGCGATGTTCCAGGTCATGACCGGAGTTCGCATGACAGCCGTGCCGTATCAGGGTGATGCACCGGCTCTCGTCGACCTAATGGCTGGACGGGTGCAGGTCTATTTCAGCACTCTGTCCGGATCGATCGAGCTGATCAGGGCCGGAAAGCTGCGGGCGTTAGCGGTGACGACCAAAACGCGCTCAAACACATTGCCCGACCTGCCCACAGTGGCCGATTCCGTTCCTGGCTATGAGGCTACTCTCTGGAACGGCCTAGCCGCCCCTTCCGGGACGCCGCACGAAATTATCGAGACGCTCAATCAGGAGGTCAATGCGGCGCTGAATGATTTGAAGATAAAAGCGCGCCTCGCTGACCTAGGTAGCGCACCCGCGCCGTTGTCGATTGCTGCATGTCGGGACATCTTCGCCGAAGAGATCGAAAAGTGGGGCAAAGTGATCCGAATGGCGAACATCAAGCCGGAGTGATCCCGCTACAAACGGCCCTATATTCCGTAACGTCCGTTAGGCGCATCCGGTGCCGACATCAGCGAGCCGCGAGTTTAGTCAACTCTCGCAATGCAATAATTTGCGGCCTTGAGAGTCTCCTTCGGGTCATGCGCGTAGGTTTGAGCCTGCGGCGGCGACGTCCGCTTATCACCCAATCGCGTCGTTATCGCTGCAAAGCGGCAAGTGACGTGCAGGGCCATTTTCGCCCATATGGCGCTGCAGCAGAAAAAATTTTCACTGAGCCGCCGAAGTGCTTCGTAGTCCCCGTCGACTGCGAAGATCTTGTGGGTCTCGCGACCCGGAGCGGTGTTCAGGCGCGGACCGCTTCGACGATGCTCACCGCCGATTTCGTCGGTACGACTTGCGTCAAGCGGAAACCTGCTTTTTCGAGCAGCGTTTTATATTCCTGCTCGGTACGCTCCTGACCGCCTGCAAACGTCAGCATGATCATATCAAGCATCTTGCCAGGATGCGGCTCATTTCCAGACGGAAGCACCATCTCGATGATTTGCAGCCGGCCGTCCGGTTTCATGGCGCGGCGGCAGTTTCCGAGGATCGTCAGGCACTGCGCCTCGCTCCAATCGTGGATGATATGGGACAGCAAATAAACGCCATCCGCCGCGGGGACACTCTCGAAGAAACTTCCCAACTCGATCGCGATGCGATCGGTCAATCCGTACGTCTTCAGGAGTCCGGGTGCGTCGCCGACTACGTGCGGCATGTCGAACAGGATGCCACGCGGCTTTGGATAACGGCCGAGAATGGCTGCAAGGAGATTCCCGATGGCTCCCCCAACGTCGACGATTGCCTCAAATTTCGAGTAATCGTAGGCGGCGGCGACCGCAGCAGGTTCGGCGCCATGAAATCCGACCATGGTTTCGCTGAACATCGACGCCTCAACCGGGTGCTTTGCCAGCCATTCAAAGCACGTCATGCCATAGGCCTTCTCAAATCCGGGCTTGCCGGTCTTGACCGAATAGTTCAGCTCGGCCACCGCTTTCGCGGCGAGCCCAGCCAAAATGAGGACGGATGAGCGGACCGAGCCCGGACGGCCCGACCTGAGCGCCTCACCCAGAGGCGTTAAGGAAAACAAGCTGCTGGAATCCTCGGAGAACAAACCCATGCCGGAAAGCGTCCGCATCACGCGGTACATCGAAGGGGCATCGCTTCCGGTTGCCTGGGCGAGTTCGGCGGCGGTCTTCGGTGCGTGAGCCACCCGATCGGCCAGCTCCATTTCGGCGGCAAAATGCAAAAGGCTTGAAGCCCAATACGCTGTCGCGATCTGAATCAGTTGAGCTTGCGGCGACGGTGCATCGGTTTTCGCGTCGTCGATCTCATGCATCGCATGCTTCCCCCTTCTCGGCAGGATACGTTCGGCCCTTCATTCATTCTTGATGTTCGCGAACTTGACCACCTTAGCCCATTTGTCAGTCTCGGCGGCGAGGAATTTGCCGAAATCGGCGGCGGAGTCGGGACGCGGTATGTCTCCATGGCAGCTCTGCGCAGAAGGCTACCTAAATTATGTGCCCACAGCCAGCGGAATGAAGGGCATTTGTGCAGTGCGTAAAATTTAGATCAACGATGTCGGTTGCGGGTCGATGCTGTCGAAAAAGTCGATTTTTCGATTGAGGTAACCCTTGGAACTAAGTGATTGAGCGTGCGGTCGGGTGCGGTCTTTGCCTTTGATGCTTCCTGCTTGGCCTCTCTGCTCACGTAGACGACGCGGACCGTAGCAGGTCTGGAGGTCTGAGGGAGCGGAGCGCCAGGGTTTTAAGGTTCTGCACGATGGCGGCGAGATGGAACTCGTCGCGTGCGCCGGAAAGACCGCGCAGCCGCATGCGTTCAAACCCGTGGTGAATCTTCAAATGGGCGAAACGCATCTCGACGCGCTTGCGCTCGTCGCGCGACTTGAGAAAGGCCTTCGTCCGCATCAGCCGGCGTGCCACGTCGCGGGCTTGCTCATGAAGATCGCGGGGGATTTTCCGTGACGGCTCTTTGGAGCAGCACTGCATTTTGAGGGCACAGACATCGCAGTCGGGCCCTTTGCTCCGCCGGCATTACCCAGCCTCAACGCTCTTATGACCCTGTCCGACTCCCGCCATGGCCACCGCCTGTTGCGATGTTGAGGCCGCTACCCTCGCCGGTGACGGGTCTCCCCCGATTACCCGAACCACCTTTCCGACGTGCCGTGCCCACTACCCCGGCGGATCAAACAGGTGCGCGCGTCGATTGCTTCCCTGTCCGTGCAGCCTTCCCCAAATGGCCGGAGGGTCGGCATCCGCATTGTCACTTTCGAGGCCTGCTTAGGCTTCACTCACGTTACGGCCCGCCGGATCGCTCAGCCGCCCAAGGCGACCTTTGTCACGAGGCTCCAGCCCTGCCAGTTACCCGGCCGAGTCGCTCGTCAGCTATCAATCGACAATTCTCTGGGTGGAATCTTCCTCCACTGATAATTCGCGCCTTCGGGGCGCACGGCCAATTTCAGACATCGCGAACTGAATTAGATTTAGGCGCAGCAAACAATGAGGAAGCTATTCGGACCGGGATTGGGAATGGTCGCGGGCATCGCAATTGGGGCCGCAGCCATCCAAGGGCTTCACGCTCAAACCAAACCGCTGGCTTATGTCGTGATCCCCATTCTGAAAATAAACGACGCTGCCGCTTTCAAGGCCGGAGTTATCGACAAGGGGAGAGAGGAGCGCGTGGAGGCTTCGGGCGGTCACTACATCATCCGCAGCCAAAAATTCATCGGCCTCGATGGAAAGCCGCCGGAGCGCTTGATCGTCATCGCATTTGACAGCGTCGAGAAAGCGCAAGCTTGGAAAAATTCGGCAGTAATGAAAGAGGTTACTGCAGCCCGCATGAAGTCAACGAACTCGCTTTCGTTCATAGTCGAAGGAACTGCAAACTAAGGCCTCGACCGCCTACGAACGAAAGTTCATCTGCATCTGGAGGTCGCTTCAATTGGCGGCCTCTCTCCTCCCGTCCAAAATTGCCGCAAACCGGCATGACTTCGACCAGGCCCCACCGCGTTCAAGCTGACACCTCTCGACGGTTGCGCCCGACGCGGGCATGTCGGCAATTGGGGCCATAATCGGACTCGGACGGACACCTGGATTCTGGCGCGATTGGCCCACAGAAGACATTTGGACTAAGCGACGACGCGTCGGTCTATTTGGCGCTTCCACACGTTAACAGCCGTCCCGCCCCCCGTTGAGATATGAGGGATGCTCCATTTCAGCTCGTCGCCCGCGAGCGTGATGGTGCGTTTCAAATCCGTGTTATCCCAGTTGGGAAACGAGTTGCGCTCCACATGAAAAGTGAGAGTGCGGCCCGTCGCATCAACGGAATATGTGCCGTAATAAGCCTGCGTCCCCTCGGAATTGGCCTTGTTCTCCTCGGGCGTTCCTTTAAGGCGATCGTTCGACGCGACTTTGCGGCGCGCATCGCCCGAGTATTGGATCGAAAAGCGGCCCGTGCGGTCGAACATGAGAATGCCCTTCGTGTTGCCGCCGAACGGCTCGAACCGCGTACCATCGGGGCGCGTAGCGACGTCCGAGACGAGAAGCCAGGTGCCAACGAGTTGTTGCTCCACGCTGTTCGTCTGTTGCTGCGCGATCCCATGACTTGCCATACCCACGGTGAGCGCGAGGCCTATAGATGCCGCGAGCGCTATTCTGTAAAATGCTCTCACTGGTTTCCTCCCTTGCTTCAATGACCGGCGGCCCAAGCGGGGCTCGACAACACCATACGTACGAGCTCGGCTTGGCGGCTTGTCCCAGTTGTTTCCATGATGTGCTTGATGTGGCTGCGCACCGTCGCGATGCCGATGCCAAGGCGCATCGCCGCCGCATTCACATCTTGTCCTTCAGCCAAGATCTGCAGCACCGCAGCTTCCCGCGCTGTTAGTCCGAAGAGCCGCTGCAAAATCTCCTGAGGCGTTTCGAGAGGCTTGCGCGGATCGGTCACGTAGAGTGCCACCGCGTCATTTGGCGTTCCAAGCATTCTGGCGGATTTGGCGTGCAGTCTCCTGATAACCCCCCGTACCGGTTCTGCGTGATCGAGTGGCAGAACGACACCGACCGGCTGGTCGGTGCCGCTAAGCGCCTGATGGACCGCGTCGCGCAGGTCGTTATCACCGCGCCGCGTCGTCCCCTGCAGCCGGCCATTGTGTAGGCGCATCGCATCGCCTTCGTCGAGCAATGTGCGCGCTGCGCGATTGACCACTTTCACCTCGTCGTCGTCGACAACCATGATGCCAAGGGGCACGCCGTCGAGCACTGCCTGGAAGTTGGCAAGTTCTTCTTGAGAGCGCCGAAATGCGCCATGCATGCTCACTGCCCGGGTGAAATGGGGGACGAGACGGCTGAATTCCCCACAATCGGCAACAGTGAAGGCGGCGCTGTCCGGTCCGCGTATGACCGAGATGAAGCTTATCAATTTCTCTTCGATTGGAACGTAGACCCCCATGGCGTATTCTATGCCGACCGGCGCGAGAGCCTGCTTGTACATCTCGCTCGTCCTCAAGTCCGCGTCGGAGACGAGCTGTCTGCAGTGCATAGGCTTATACGGTACCCGGAGCATGCCTGCACGCGGGTCGGTGGGCGTCAGCGCCACGTATTGCGGCATAAATGGCGCCAATTCTTCGTCAGTCCATCCCCAAATCTTGAGGAAGGAGATTTGATCCAGCGCGCTGGCGACACTGATCTGCGCACCTCTGCTGTCGAATATTCGCGCAAGCAATGACAGCGCGTCGATCCACCGATCGACATCGATTGAAGCGTCGTAAATCCCCGCGACGGCCTGGGAAAAATTGTCAAGGTCAAACATGCCGGGCTGCCCTACTTCTCGCGATATAACGGCGCAACATCAGCAAGCGGCATCCCTAGCTCTACGACGGTTGCCCCAAGCATCGCAAGTCGACCTCCCCAATTTGGGGGATGCGCGGACTGGGTGCGCCTCCTAGCGTTCCGGCCGACAGCTCGGCCACTAGGAGGTCGTTCGCGATGCCCATGCGAGGCGAAATTTCTACGCTGCCGTTATCCAAGGCAGGCAAACAAACCACCGGATCGGCTTGGAGTTCGATCTACGCTCTAAGCGAAGATCCAGACTTTCTCGCCGTTGCGGCATTTTCCACGATCGGCCTTCTCATATCGCTCTGTCTGGCGACGCGGTTTCCGGACACAGCCGTGATGGTGGCCTTGCTCGCCCAATTCTAAAGTCTCGCAAGGCTGGTCAGTGTATCTTGGTAGACAAACTGCCACGCGAGCGGCCGAGCGCCTGATCGTTTTGCCCCCGCCGCCGAGACGTGGGCACGCACCATGGTGGTGTCGAACATCTGTACGAGATACGCGGTATCACTCATCGCAGCCAGCGTCTCGAAAAGCGCCTCGAAGACACCCGCCTGGCTCAGTCGCCAGAACCGTTTACACACGCTATTCCAGTTGTCGAACTGGGTGGCAAGCGCCTGCCATGTTATGTTGTGGACCGCGAAGGAGTGAAGTGCTGATAGGAACTTCTTGTCATCGCGCCCTTTGTCGCCACGCCTTGAGCGCGATGCCTCGAATACTCGCAAAATAATTGTCCAGTCCTCTTCCGTCGTGGTGGTGAGCGTGGTCGGTCCTCCAAAAACCGACCTCCCATGAATCACTGAATTGCCGATTCGGGAATCCCGTTGGTCGTGTGCTTTTCCACCCTTTGTCAGTCTCGGGGAGTGGTGTATTTTGTTCCAAAGCTGCTCGGGAACCGGGATGTGCCGAAATCCTGATCATCGCAACAGGCAGCGAGCACGCCGTCGGCTGGCATCGCACCCTCATAGCCAGTGCATATTCACGCGCTACAAACGCCAATCCTGGAGGACGCGCACGTGACGAATCTGAAACTTCCCCGCCGCGAATTTCTGCAACTGGCAGCGGGCGCAGCCGCGCTTCCCGTCGTGCCGCGGTTCGCGCAGGCACAGACCTATCCGTCGCGGCCGGTGCGCATCCTGGTCGGCTTTCCGGGCGGCAGTTCGTCTGATGTAGCTGCTCGGCTGATCGGTCAAGCGCTATCGGAGCGACTGGGCCAGCAATTCTTCATTGAGAACCGGCCCGGAGCCGCCAGCAACCTTGCTGCCGAGGCGGCCGAGCGCGCGCCGCCCGATGGCTACACGCTCCTCATCTTCGATACGGTCAACGCGATCAATATAACGGTCTACAACAACCCCAGCTTAATCCACGACATGGTACCCGTGGCCAGCATTACCCGCGGGCCGGGTCTGATGGTGGTGAACCCAACATTCCCGGCCAAATCCGTTCCTGAGTTCATTGCCTATGCCAAGGCCAATCCCGGCAAGATCAACATGGCGACCGCCGGAAGCGGTAGTATGCTCGATGTCTACGGCGAACTGTTCATGATGATGGCTGGCGTAGACATGGTGCGGGTGCCCTATCGCGGCGCGCCGCCCGCGGTGACCGACCTGGTTGGCGGTCGAGTCGATGTCGTATTCGATACCTTTGCTGCGTCGATCGCTTTGGTCAGAGCCGGCCAATTGCGTGCGCTGGCGGTTACGACAGCAATGCGCTCGGAAGCGCTGCCAGACGTTCCGTCCTTGGGTGATTTTTTGCCTGGTTACGATGCAAGCAATTGGAAGGGTATCGGTGCACCAAAAAACACGCCCCCTGAGATCGTCGAGAAACTAAATAAAGAGATTAACGCCGCACTCAGCGATCCCTCGCTCAAAGCGAAGCTTGCGGAATTCGGCAATGCACCGTTTGCAACTTCGCCTGCCGAGTTCGACAAGTTCTTCGCCGAGGAAGTAGAGAAATGGGGCAAGGTGGTCCGGGCGGCGAACATCAAGCCGGGATAAGTCCAGCGGTTACCACGTTCGATATTCCGTAACTCCCGTTATCGGTATCCGTCCACATGGCCTAGTACAGCTTCTTCGCAATGCTGATGACGAACACTGTCGACACGCCCGAATTCTGGGCGCGAGGACAGCTGTCAGCAGCTTAGCTTTCCTGTATACACACTTCGCACAAAGGTCATTGTGCAACAGCGGCACGGCCACTTGCGGCACATGCCCAGCAGGGCGGGAATGTTATCGCCAATTGGGTAGAGGAGTACCGTGGCTCGACGTAGAGTTCCGCAGCTGAAATGCTGACCCAGGTGCCTGCCAATGATTGACTGCTCGTCGCTCGGACCTCTGCTTGCAGTGCTTCCTGCGACCCAAGAACGCGTTCAGTACGTCAGCCTGGAACGGGCCGAGGCATTGGGCATTTGTTCGGCGAACCGGCTGCCGCTGACGCTGAAGATTTTACTCGAATCCACTCTGCGCCATGCTGAAGACCTGTCTGCACTCGATCTTTCCGCACTCACAGACCGGCCGCGCCGTGTAAATCTGGAATTTCGACCTGCACGCCTGTTGCTGCAGGACTTTACGGGCGTGCCGCTGATGACGGATCTGGCATCTCTGCGCGACGAGGTTGCGGCGAGAGGCGGAGATCCGCGGCGGGTCAATCCGACGATACCGATCGATTTTGTCTGCGATCACGCACTGATAGCAGAGTACAGTGGCCGACCTGACGCGATGGCTCTCAACGAGCGGATTGAAGTCGAGCGCAATCGGGAGCGATTCGAATTTCTCAAATGGTGCTCGGAGGCCTTTTCAAACATCCGGCTGATCCCACCGGGAAGCGGCATCATGCACCAGCTCAATCTGGAATGGCTGTCCACGTTGGTCTGGCTAGAGGACGTGGACGGTTTGAAACTTGCTCGTCCCGACACCTTGCTTGGCACCGACAGCCACACGCCCATGGTTGGCGGGCTGGGCGTGCTTGGATGGGGCGTCGGTGGCATTGAGGCGCAAGCTGCGATGCTCGGCCGGAGCACGCTTGTGAATGTGCCGCGTGTTGTGGGCATGCGCTTGTCAGGTGCTCAGCCGAACGGTGTAACGGCGACGGACATCGTGCTTCATGTTGCCCAGTTCCTTCGGAGTGCGGGCGTCGTCAACTCATTCATCGAGGTATTCGGCAATGGGGTGAGTGCGCTGCCGATCGAGACGCGGGCGACGATCTCGAATATGGCACCAGAATATGGGGCAACTAGCGTTTATTTCCCGATTGACGAAGCGTCGCTGAAGTATCTCCGCCTTACGGGACGTGACGAGGCTCTTGTCTTAAGGATTGAGGCCTATGCGAAGGCGCAAGGTCTTTGGCAGGCTCCCGACAGCGACGAAGGCATCTACGACGCCGTCCTCGAATTTGATCTTTCCAAGGTCGAGCCGGGCCGGTCCTAAGAGGCCGGAGCAAAAAACGTCACTGTCACAATTATCGGAGTCTTTCAGAGCTGTGTTCAAAGAAGCGCCGTTGAACCAATTATCTTCGGCTGCACTTCAGGTCGGTGATGTAGTCATTGCAGCCATAACAAGCTGCACCAACACCGCCAATCCAAGCGTGATGCTGGCCGCCGGGCTTTTGGCACGCAACGCGGTGCGGTTAGGGCTAAGCGTGAAGCCGTGGGTCAAGACATCATTGGCTCCAGGCTCTCGCGTGGTGGGCGATTATCTTGCTGCCGCTGGGTTACAGCCGTATCTCGACGCGCTGGGGTTTCAGATCATTGGCTATGGCTGCACGACCTGTAATGGCAATTCCGGAGCTCTGGCGGAAGAGATCACGAAGCAGATTATTACCAACGACATTCCTGCCGCTGCTGTGCTGTCGGGCAATCGCAATTTCGCGGGCCGTATTCATCCGCTCGTGCCCGCATCCTATCTGGCTTCGCCCGCTCTTGTCGTCGCCTATGCTATCGCCGGCACGGTATTGACTGATTTGTCTCGCGAGCCGCTGGGGAATGGAAACGACGGCAAGCCGGTGATGCTGGCCGATATCTGGCCTGCCGATGAGGAGATCGCTGCCTTGCTATCGCACGTTACCGCGGACAAGTATCAGAAAGCCTATCGAGGCAAGCCCATCGGACACGCGGACTGGTCGGCGATTTCGGCCGCCGGGGGTGTCCAGTTTCCTTGGGTGCCGGGAAGCACGTTCATCACGCCGTCTCCACTCAACATATCTGCGGTGGTGCAGCGGGATCAGGACACGATCGTGGACATGCGTGCGCTCGCAATCCTCGGCGACGGCATCACGACCGACACGTTATCGCCTAATGGCGAGATCCTAGCCGGGACGCCGGCAGCTTTTTTTCTGGCCGAGCGCGGCATCAAGACCGCCGATTTCGGCAACTATGCAGCCCGGCGTGGTAGCTTCGAGATTGCGGTGCGCGGCATGTTTACCAATCCGCACATCGAAAACGAGATGGTGGCGGGCGAGCGTGGGCCTTACACGCTGCTGCTGCCGGAGGGCCGGAAAGCCACCATTTTCGACGCGGGGATGGCATATATCGCACGCGGTGCGGATTCCGGTGATGGCGGACAGGCATTCCATTTGAAGGCGGACAGTGATTCCGGTCGAACGCGGACAGCATTCCGGTGAAGACGGACAGCGGCTCCCGTCGACGGCCTCATGGGGTCATGCGTCCTGCTTGACGTCAAGTCCGGCACGCTTAGCGGCCATCTTGCGCATGCTCTCGCCCTTGAGTGTCAACCGGTGCGCGTTGTGCACGAGCCGATCGAGGATGGCGTCGGCGATGGTCGGATTGGCGATCGCCTCGTGCCAGTGATCGACCGGTAGCTGGCTGGTCACGATCGTCGAGCCGCGGTCGTGCCGATCCTCGACAATCTCAAGGATGTCGCGACCCTGCTCGGGGGTGAGCGTGGCGAGGCCCCAATCGTCCAGGATCAGCAGCTCGACGCGCGCCAAGCTCTTGAGGAGCCTGGCATGACGCCCATCGCCGCGTGCGAGTGCCAGGGCATCGAACAGCCTTGGCACGCGATGATAAAGGACGGAGCGGTCGTCGCGGCAGGCCTTGTGGCCAAGCGCACAGGCAAGCCAACTTTTGCCGGTGCCTGTTGGCCCGCAGATCAGCAAACTCTGGTGCCGTGCGATCCAATCGCCGGCGACGAGCTTGGCGAACAGCGCCTTGTCGAGACCGCGCTGGGCCTTCATGTCGACGTCCTCGACGACGGCCGACTGACGTAGGCTTGCGAACTTCAATCGGCTGACGAGTTTCTTGTTCTCGCGCTCGATGGCCTCGCGGTCGACCATGAGTGCGAGCCGCTCCTCGAAGCTGAGTGCGGCCATGTCGGGCTGCTTGCGTTGCTCCTCCAGCGCCTTGGCCATGCCGGTGAGCCCGAGTGCGACCAGGCGATCATGTGTGGGATGCGTGAGCATCGTCTCTCCTTTCGTTTCTTCTCACCCGCAGGGTTCTTTTCACCTGCATCCAGTGCGTCAGTGGTAGTAGCCACGACCACGGATGTTGGCGTGCCGGATCGGCGGGCCGTCCGGCGCTTTCGAGTTGGCGTAGGCTTTGTCGAGACCGTTCTGCAGGATCGACTTGATCGAGCCGTAGGTGGTTGCGCCGATATCATTGCCGCGCCGGCTCGCGGCCTCGACGCGCTCGGACCCGTAGGTTCTCACCAGGCGCATGATGCCCAGGCACGATCGGAAGCCCTGCTCGGGATGGGGCTTGGCTTTCATGATCGCCTCGACCAGGGCGATAGCCGCCGGGCCGATCGAGGCTGCCTCGCGCATCATGCGCTGCGGCGTCCACTCCGCGTAGCGGCGGTGCGCGCTCGGCATGTGCTCTGTGATGGTCGTGTGCCGGCTGCGCACGGCCGAGAACGCATGGCTCGCGACACGCTGGCCCTTGTGGAAGACCTCGACCGTCGCGCTGGTGATGCGCGCCTCGACCATCTCGCGGATCAGCTTCGACGGCACCGAGTAGTAATGGTCCGCCACCTCGATGTGATAATCGGGCGCGACGCGGGCCCGCTTCCATTCCGCATAGCAGTACGCCGCGTTCGGCAACGCATTGAGCGCCGGACGGTCGAGCGTCTCCAGCAGTTCGTTGCGGCTCTTGCCGATGCGGCGCATGACCTTGGCGTTGATGGCCGTTACGCAGTCACGGATCGCCGCATTCAACTCGGCCAGCGAGAAGAACCGGCGATGGCGCAGCTTCGCCAGCACGAAGCGCTGGACGATTTGGACCGCGACCTCGACCTTCGCCTTATCGCGCGGCTTCATCACGCGGGCGGGGAGCACAACGCAGCCGTAGTGGTCGGCGAGGTCCTGGTACGTCCGGTTGATGCCGGGCTCGTAGCGTGACGGTTTGGTGATCCCGGCCTTCAGATTGTCGGGAACGAACGCCTTCGGTACACCGCCGATCGTGGCCAGCGCGTTCACATGTGCGCCGATCCAGTCCGGCAGCGTCTCGGTCCAGCGCGCCTCGGCGTAGGTGTAGTTCGACGCGCCGAGCGCCGCGACGAAGATGTGCGCGCGATGCTCCTCGCCAGTCGTCGGATTAAAAACCAGCATGGTGTCGCCGGCCCAGTCGACGAACAGCTTCTCGCCGGCAACATGCGTCTGGCGCATCGTCGCCGAGATGCGCTTGCGCCAGTCGCCGTGCCGCTCGCAGAACCAACTGTAGGCGTAGCCTTGGGCGTGCTCGGCGCGATACTCCTGCCAGAGCAAAGCCAGCGTCACACCGCGCCGCTTCAGCTCCGCATGAATGTGAGACCAGTCCGGCTCGGTGCGCGTCGTGCACGACGCCGTAGTCGCCGGCGGAAACAACCGCCGCTCCAGCTCGGCATCATCGATCGCGTCAGGGATCGGCCAGCTGAGACCCACTACGGCAGCCCGGCGCACGTACTCGCCGACCGCCGTCTTGCCGATCCCCGTCGCCTCGCCGACAAGCCGCCGGCTCATCCCCAGCGCGTGCGTCAGACGCAGCGCCTCGCGTATCTTCCTCATCGACACTCGCTCCGCCGGCATCGGTCACTCCCTGGTTGCCAGGGAGACCGATCAGCTCGATTCGACTGTCGACGGGAGCGTGCTCTACGCCGCCATCACCTGCTGTCCGCAATCACCGGATTGCTGTCCGCCTTGCGCTGGAATCGGTGTCCGCGTTGCACCGGATTTCGCAACGCGGAACGCCCGCCATGATCATAGCGGGTAAAGGCTATGGCAGCGGGTCTTCTCGCGATTGGGCGGCGAAGGGAGTGCGCTATCTTGGTGTCCGAGTCGTGCTGGCGGAATCCTTCGAACGCATTCACCGCGCAAACCTCGTCGGTGTCGGCATTCTACCGATCACGTTTGTTCCGGAAATGAACCGAAAGACGCTCGGTTTGACCGGGCGCGAGCGATTCAGGCTAGTCGGTCGCTTCAACCAATTTGAAAGGAATTGATGATTTGCTTCCGTCCTGGGTGCGAGCGACGGAGGGGACTATGGCGAGGCGCGAGAAATCTGTGAAGAGATATGTTGTGCGGTTGAGCGCGGAAGAACGCGAGCAGTTGGAAGCGTTGATTTAAAAAGGGAAAAACCCCGCGCGGCGGCTGCTGAAGGCGCGGATTTTGTTGAAGGCGGATATCTCGGAAGCCGGCGATGGCTGGAGCGACAGCAAGATCGTTGCGGCCATGGAGACCAGCGCCTCCATGGTTTACCGGGTGCGCAAGCAATTGGTTGAAGAGGGCCTTGCGGCGGTGTTGAGCCGCAAGCAACGTGCGACGCCGGCAGTTGCGCCGATTTTTGATGGCGAGAAGGAAGCCAAGCTGATTGCCCTGGCGTGCTCCAAACCGCCCAAGGGACGGGCACGCTGGACCTTGCGGTTGCTGGAACGCAAGGTGGTGGAACTCAGCATCGTTGATCGCGCCAGCGACAGCACGATCGGTCGGGTTTTAAAAAAACACTCTCAAGCCCCATCGCCGCGAACAATGGGTCATTCCGCCCAAAGCCAACAGCGCGTTCGTGGCCGCGATGGAAGACGTGCTGGCCGTCTACACGCGACCGCGCGATCCCAATCGACCGCTGGTTTGCCTGGATGAGACCTCAAAGCAACTCATTGCCGAGACACGCGTGCCGATCCCGATGAAACCGGGCCGCCCGGCCCGTTGCGACTACGAGTACGAGCGCAACGGCACCGCCAACCTCTTCATGATGTTCGCCCCGCTCGAAGGCTGGCGTCACGTCAAGGTCACAGACCGCCACACCGCCGTGGATTATGCCCATGTCCTCAAAGACCTCGCCGATACTCACTTCGCCAGCGCCAAGGTCATTGTCCTGATCCAGGACAACCTCAACATCCACAGCAAAGCTTCCCTCTATGAGGCGTTCCCGGCCGCCGAAGCCCGGCGCCTGGTCGAGCGCTTCGAATGGCACTACACGCCGAAACACGGCAGCTGGCTGGATCTTGCCGAGTCCGAACTCGGCGTCCTATCGTCTCAGTGTCTCGACCGCCGCATACCCGATAAGCAAACCCTCATCGACGAAATCGCCGCTTGGGAAAAAGACCGCAATACAAATCACACCAAGGCTGATTGGCACTTCACAACCTCAAATGCACGCATCAAACTCAAGCACCTCTACCCTTCAATCTGATTGAATTGGGCGACTAGGCGGCCTGCGCGACGGACTATCGGTTGGCGGCGGGCTGCAACTCGAGATCGCTCGTGAGAATAGCGCGGCCGAAACCGTGCCTGTGATTGTCAATCTCGAGACCGGGAACGAAATTCATATCTTGCGGACTGGAGGACTACTTCCATTCCTGCTGCGCGAATTCGCGGCCGCAAGTTGATGGGCACGTGTCCAACGGATATCAGCCCGGCTTGACGTTTGCGAACTTTACAACCTTGCTCCACTTCTCGACTTCTTGAGCAATGAATTTGCCGAACTCGGCAGGTGCCATGGGTGTCGGCACGTCGCCAAACTCGTCGAAACGCGATTCGACCTTCGCATCGGAGATAGCTGCATCGATCTGCTTGTTGATCTTTGCAATAATGTCTGGAGGCGTACCTTTCGGAGCACCGACGCCATACCATGTGTTGGCCTCGAAGCCAGGGACGAATTCAGCAACGGTTGGAAGATCGGGCACGGCGTTGGAGCGTGTGCTACTGGTCACGGCTAGGCCGCGCAGCTTGCCGGTCTTGATGTATTCTTTCGCCGAAGCAAGAGACGGAAACAGGACGTCGACTTGCTCGCCGAGCAAAGCGGCGAGTGCAGGGCCATTACCGCGGAACGGGACATGTACGAGATCGATGCCGGTCATCATCTTGAACAGTTCGCCGGTCAAATGGCCGATGCCGGCTGTGCCGGCCGAAGCCATGTTGATCTTGCCGGGATTGGCTTTTGCGTAAGCGATGAATTCCGGCACCGTCCTGGCAGGCATCTTGGGGTTGACGACCATCACCAGTGAATTCTTGCTGATGGCGGCAACCGGCGCTATGTCGCGAGTAAAGGTCAACCTCACCTTGTCGTCTACCGCGGCGTTTGTTGCGTTATTCGAACTGATGAGTAGCAGTGTATATCCATTCGGAGTGGCGTGCGCTACGAATTCGGCTGCGATGTTGCCGGCGGCGCCCGCCCTGTTCTCAATAATGAACGTCTGACCGTACCGATCTGACATCCATTGGCCCAGTAGTCTCGCGACGAGGTCGTTCCCTCCGCCCGGGGCGAATCCGACGATCCAATGTACTGGCCGCGTTGGAAAGCTCTGGGCAAACGCAAAACGCGGCAGGCCCGCCAGCGCGATGGTTCCGGTGGCCAGTCGGAGAATTTGACGGCGTGGAAGTTTCATGACGCCCCCCAAACACCACCAAAGCTACCCGATTTCAGTTCCGCTGCATAGGCGCGCGCAAGGCCCTCTTAGGTCTGACGCCTGATCCTAGCTCATATCGTCACTTCGCCGCAGTCAAATGACGCATTCCAAAACGATCAATCGCTGCCTCACGCAAGCGAAGTTCGCAGAGCTGGGACTACGGAATATCACGTGGGTCGACATCACTCCGCTTTTATATTCGCGAACTTGACCACCTTCGCCCATTTCTCGGTCTCGCTGGCGATGAACTTGCCAAACTCGCCGGGGGTCATCGTCATTGGAACGCCGCCGAGGTCCACAAGGCGCGACTTGACCTTGGTATCGGCGAGGCCGGCATTGATCTCCCGGTTGAGCTTGTCGACAATCCCGCTGGGTGTATTTTTTGGCACGCCGAGCCCAAACCAAGCCGTCGCCTCATAACCTGGCAAGAATTCACCGACGGTCGGAATATCGGGCAGCACTTCCTGACGTGTCGCGCTAGTCACCGCCAGCGCACGGAGCTTGCCGGCCCTTATGAATTCGAGCGACGACGGCAGCGGATTAAACGTGACCTGCACCTGTCCGCTAAGGAGATCGGGAAACTGGCTGCCGCGATAATGCACCGCCACCAGATTGACGTCAGCCATCATCTTGAATAGTTCCCCGGCCACATGGTTGATGCTACCGATGCCGGGCGTCGACATGTTGATCTTGCCCGGATTGGCCTTGGCGTAGGCAATAAATTCCGGCACCGTCTTGGCCGGCACCGATGGATGCACCATCATCACAGCCGGAACGTGAATAATACTCGCGACAGGCTGGATGTCGCCGACGAAGTTGAAATTGAGCTTCGCGTAAATGCTTGCGTTGATCGCGTTCGTTTGCGTAATCCAAAGCAGCGTGTAGCCATCAGCAGGCGAATGCACAACCGTGTCGGCGGCGATATTTGTGCCCGCACCGGGACGATTTTCCACGATGAATTGCTGACCGAGCCGCTCCGACAACCATTGGCCGATTAGCCTAGCGGTGATGTCGGACGAAGTGCCGGCGGGAAAGCCGACGATGATACGCACCGGCCGCGTCGGATACGTCTGAGCCCACGCGATGCGCGACAGGACAGGCAGAGTGGCAGCACCCGCTACCAGATGCAGAAATCGACGGCGTGGCAGCTTCATGGTCGCTATTCCCCAGTCGAAGCCTTGCGACGCGGCGGTTTTGGTCGTCGGCTCATTCCACGACCAGGAGCGAAAAATAGCGGCTGCCGTGACATGCAGATAATGCTATTTGCTGATAGGGTGATACCACTATTGCGATCGGGGTGACGGATGCAGCCGGAAGATCGCATCGGCCAGCGGGTGAAGCTGCACGACCTCCGCGTCTTGATGACCGTTGTTCAGGCCGGCAGCATGCGGAAGGCGGCCGCGCTCCTGAATACGACGCAACCTGCCGTTTCCAGATCGATCGCCGCATTGGAGCATACCATCGGGGTGCGGCTACTCGACCGCACCGCCCAGGGTGTCGAGCCGACCGCATACGGCCGCGCCCTGCTCGACGGCGGGACGGCGATGTTCGACGATCTGCGCCAAGCAGTGAAGAACATCGAGTTTCTCGCCGATCCTACGGCCGGCGAAGTCCGAGTCGGGTGCAATGCGTTTCTGGCAGCAAGCTTCGCCTCTGCCGTCGTCGATCGGTTGTGCCGACGCTATCCGCGCATCATGATTTATCTCACGACCGGATATTACGAGGGGCTGCGACGCGATTTGAGTGAGCGCAATGTCGATCTCTTAATTGCACGGAAAATCGGTCCCGTTGTAGACGAGGGGCTGGACTTCGAATTTCTCTTTGATGAGCCATGTATTATTGCTGTCGGCGCTCAAAATCCATGGGCTCGGAGGCGTCAGATCGCACTTGCCGACCTGGTAAGCGAAAGATGGGTGTTGTCGTCGCCGGGAGGTGGGATGGCGTCGATCGCAATGGAGGCCTTTAGCTCCAGTGGGCTCGACTTTCCGCGCAAGACCGTCACTACCGATTTGCCGCAGGTGCGGATGAGTCTTCTTGCGACCGGACGCTTCCTGACGATTTTTCCGGCTTCCGTATTGAGGCTTCCCACCCAGCGTTTGGAACTGAGGGCCCTCCCCGTCGAACTACCAGTAGTCCACGTAGCAAGCGGAATCTTTACACTAAAGAATCGCACACCCGGCCCCGTCGCGCGGCTTTTCATCGATGTCGCCCGCCAAGTGGCGAAGCCTCTGGTGAAGAGAAACCGGTAGGCGCCATGTTAGCTTGTGGCCCAATGCATCGGATGCTGCAACGCAGTGGCATGTCCGCTGTTGGGCGATGAACCGACCAAGCGCGAGGGGACGATTTCGGATAGTCTGTGAATTTGATCAGCTATGAGGCACGACAAACAACTATGAAAAATCCGGCGTGGAGGGCATCACACTATGCAGCCAATGCCTTGTTATTCTTAGATGAATTTCAGTTAGGCCAAAACGCGTACCCCACGTCCCTACCCCCAGCTTTTTAGCCCCGAACGGGACTCGAACCACCGCACCGCCGTGATCGGCAATGCCGGCACGCTCATCGTCTTTCGCGTCGGCAGCCGCGACGCCGAGCTGCTCGCGCCTGAATTTCGCCCGATGGACCCTGCCGCCCTCGCCGACCATGAGCCCTTCACCGCGTGGCTGCGACGGGGCCTCGGCCGCGACCGCATCTTCGCAGAGCCAAAATTGTACGAGCCGCGCGGCACCGGCGCGCTCATCCGCGAGCAGAGCCGCCAGCGCTTCGGCCGCTCCCGCGGCGCGATCGAGCGGCAACGTCGATTGCGACTGTGATTCCCATCTTGCTATGCTCGACCAGATTCGGGGGATGCCATGGACACAGCCCTACAGCGTACCGCGATGATTGCCTACCTTGAAGGCGCGCTCGAATTTGCCGAAATGCTAAAAGAGCCGACGACCGCCTATTTGATAGAGCGCGCACTCGACGAGGCGCGCAGCAAGTCGGTCAGCCGCATCGCAAGCGACGAGACGCGGCGGATCAATTGAGGCGGGCTCCCGTACGCTCGGGGAATCAACCGATTCATACCGCCTGATTTTGCCGACACATGTGCATCCCGCCATCTAGTGGCGTCGCCATCCCCACGCCCTCTATGGCTCGTAGTATTGACTCATGTTCTCTTTTCGTTCTCATAGGGCGTGAGCAGCGAGAAGAGGTCCATGAGCACCGACAAAAGCTGTCCCAACTGCCGCACCGCCATGAGGCTCGAAAGCAAGACGCTTGGCTTTCAGACGTTCGAGTGTCCCAAGTGCGCCTTCGTTGTGATCGAGGTTGTCAAGGAACATGCGCCGCAAAGGCGAACTGTCCCCGGCTGCCATTGACCGGGAATGGTCGCACCAGGTCGCGCTGCCGGCGAGCGCCTGCGAGGGAAACGGGTACAAGACGATACACGCCTTCTGCGAGGAATTGTCGCTCTGCCCGCGTGGTCACGCCGTTTTCCACGACGGGCAATGGTTCAACGTCTACTGTTTCGCCGAGGCCGCCGACGCCGAGAACTTTCTGCTCCGATTCGGCGGCGAGACATTCGATCCGAGGCAACGAGGGAGAGGGAGTAACTGGGCGCGTTGGAAGAAATAGCCCTGCCTCCTTATATCTGCGTCATGTGTGGCCGCGTTCGCTTAAGCTCCGACTATTCCGAGATCAAAATCAAACTGAAGTTCGACCCGGCCGCGCCCGCGCCGAACTACGAAGCCGACTGGAACAAGCCGCCGACCGAGCCCATGCTGGTGGCGATCCGTTCCGAAGACGGCAAGCGCGTGCCTCGGATGATGCGCTGGGGACTTCTGCCGCATTGGGCGAAGGACGAGAAGCTCTCCTACTCGACCTTCAACTCCCGCGCCGAGGAATTCGCGACGAAGCCCGCGTTTAAGGACGCCTGGAAAAGAGGGCAGCGCTGTCTCGTTGTGACGAACGGATTTTACGAGTGGAAGAAGCTCGACCCCAAGGGAAAGCAAAAGCAGCCGTACGCGATCGATGTCGTCGAGGGCTACATGGTGATGGCGGGCCTCTGGGCGAAATGGAAGGACCCGAGACCAAGCAGCGTGATTGAAAGCTGCACGATCATCACCTGCGGCCCGAACGCTGTCATGGCGCAGCTGCATGACCGCATGCCCGTCATTCTCGCAGAAAGTGACTGGCCGAAATGGCTCGGCGAGGAGCCGGCGACCGAGGACGAATTGCTGGCGCTGCTCAAGCCGTGCCCCGACGAGGCGCTGAAAATCTGGCCGGTCGGCAAGATGGTCGGCAACGTGAACAACAAGGGTCCGCAACTCGCGATGCCGGTCTAAGCAACAACCATCACCGTCATTGTCCCATCGCCAGTACTTGGTATCCGTTTGCATGCTGAGCCCATGCTCCGTTAACGAGCAACGGTTCAACGAGAGACTCTCGGCTTAAATCCGTTTCTCGGCGTGCCGATATATCCGAGATACCCTTGATATAAGCCAATCTCGGATAGCCGAGAAACCTGTGCATCGGTTTTCGCGGCTCAAGGCTTGCCGCGATGCTAGATCACCGCGCCCGCATAGAGAGTAGTCCGGTGCCCGTCGGGCGATACTGGAAGGTCACCCACTCGGCGGTTCGCTGCGCTACCTTCCACATCCCGCTCGACGGCATCAAACAGCTGTCCAAAGAGGGAAGCAGCCGCAGCCTTTTCCACATCCACCCAACCGCTGTAGGTGCGCTTAGATGCTACGATTGAGGCTCTGACACAGCCGCACGCGTGGTCGCAGTTCATCGCTCCGGCACTTGCGCTGGCGCTCTTCGTACTCCCGGCTTTCACCAGCGCCGCGACACAAGTCGCGACGACTTAATTCGCCCAGAACCACCAGCTTTGGGATCGCGGCGCCGATATCGAGGCGCTTCAGCAATTTCTCAACGCGCAGGGATTTCTGGTCGCAGAAACAGGTCCCGGTTCTCCCGGACACGAGACGGATCTATTCGGCCTGCTGACGTACCACGCGCTCCTGAAATATCAGGCGGCACACGATCTTCCCGCGACCGGCTACTTCGGTCCCGAGACGCGCTCATATGTATCGCAAACGGCAAGTGCATCGAGCGGCGCGACAAACACGCCCGCATCATCGCAGCAATCGCAAAGCCAAACTGGAAGCACGCAGCCTTCCGCAACGTCTGCGCAATCCTCAATGTCGGCTTCACTTAACACAGTCACGCTCGTCTCTCCCGGCTTCGGCGGAGGCGGCAGCAGCGCGACAACGGCTCCCTCCTGCAGCATCACCGCGGCAGACCCGACCGTCACGCTCGGCGACAGCTCGCTCCTCACGTGGTCATCAACGAACGCGGTCTCCGCTTCGCTCACCAGCGTCGACTCGGTCGGCCTTTCAAGCTCCACCAACGTCACGCCCCTGACGACAAGCGAGTACACGCTCACCGTCACCGGACAATCCGGCGCGACTGCGACCTGTGACACGACCGTCACCGTCACCGGCTTCGGCGGCCACACGCCTCCGACCGTTGAGTTCACGGTACCGACAAACGGCGCGACCGTCGGCGGCTCATCCGTGACCCTCACCGCGACCGCGACCGACACCGACGCGATCGCCTACGTGCAATTCAAGGTCGGCAATACGAATATCGGGTCGGCGATATTGTCCTCGCCGTATACGACGACGTGGAATATGACCATCGGCACCACGACCCCGGACGGCTCGTACACGCTCTCCGCCGTCGCCGCGGACATCTCCGGCAATGTGGCGACCTCCTCGATCACCGTCACCGTGCGCAACACGCCGCCCGTCATCTCCTCGATCGCAACAGCGCCCTCATACACGACCGCGACCACCACGTGGACGACCGACGAAGCGGCCAATTCCAAGGTCGTGTACGGTCTCACCACGAGCTACGGTTCTGCATCGTCAAGCGCGAGCTTTGTCACCTCGCACTCCATTACATTGAGCGGCCTCACCGCCTCCTCGACGTACCACTACGCGGTCGTCTCCACCGACGCCGGGGGCAACACCTCCACCTCAAGCGACCAGACGTTCACGACGCTCTCAACGTCGACGCCGCCGGTCATCAGCAGCATCTCCTCCGGCACGCCAACAACGACCGCCGCGACCATTACGTGGAATACGGACCAATCTTCAAATTCCGAAGTCGTCTGGGGACTCTACAACGTCGTATGGCTCCTCTTCGAGCAGCGCCTCGCTTGTGACGAGCCACTCGATATCGATCAGCAGCCTTGCAACCTCGACGACGTACCACTACGCGGTCGTATCCGCGAACACCTTCGGCGCTACAGCGACCTCATCGGACCAGACGTTCACGACCGCATCCGGCGCTCCCGACACGACACCGCCGACGGAACCCACGGACCTCGTCGCGACGCCAGAGTCATCGAGCGAGATCGATCTGTCGTGGACCGCATCCAACGACAACGGCGGGGAAGACTCCTGTTGTAGCTACCAGATCTTTCGCGACGGCACGCAGGTCGCCACGTCGTCGACGGATAATTATGACGACAACGGCCTCTCACCCTCGACGCTGCACTCGTATTGGATCGATGCCGTCGATGCGGCCGACAATATTTCCACCACCACGAACGGCGTCTCTGCCGAGACCGAGGCGGGAGCTGACCAATTTGGAACGACATGGAAACCGCTGCGCATTGGAGCAGGCGGTTATATCACTGGCATTGATATCGCCCCCGACGGCACCAAGGTCATCCGCACCGACACCTACGGTGCCTATATCTGGGACGGGACGCAGTGGGATCAGCTCATTACAGCGAATAGCATGCCCGCTGCTTTTGTGAATACGACACTGGACAATTCGGGCGCCTACGAAATCGCAATTGCCCCGAGCGATACGAATATCTTTTATATGGAATTTCTCGGCTATGTCTTCAAAAGTACCAATCGAGGAGTGACGTGGACCAAGACAAATTTCGCGCAAGTGACCGACGGGTCCAATGATTTGTATCGCTTCTACGGCCGCAAGATGGCAGTTGATCCTGCCAATCCCGATGTCGTCTATGCGGGTACACCGGATGGCGACGGGCTTTTCGTAACCACGAATGGCGGCAGCTCGTGGTCCGAAGTAACCGGCATCGCGACTTCGACAGACCCGGGCTATGCGATCGCGTTCGATCCAACTTCGAGCGTTGCTGGTGGCGCCACGCAAGGCATCTATATCGCATCCGAAGGTACTGGCGTGTATCACTCGACCAACGGCGGCCAGACATGGACGCTCACGAGCGGGGGACCGACAACATTCAGCCACATGGTCGTGGGCCAGGACGGCACCGTGTACGTCGCCGATAATACAGACAACAATCTCTGGATTTATTCTTCTGGAGCATGGTCGAGCGTGAGCGTCGGCAGTAACGGGAATCCGCTCTACGCAATTGCAGTAGATCCAAGCAACCCCGATAGGATCGTTGCTGTGAATGCGGCGGGTGATCTCTCGGTGTCCACCGATCACGCGGCGACATTCACTGGCTACAACTACAGTAATTCGTTATCAGCTACGGATATACCTTGGCTTGCTAATGTTTCTTCAGCCTATCTGTCAACCGGAGACGTGGCGTTCGATCCTAGGCCGTGTGGACGGATTCCGATAACGACATTAAAGGTATCGAATACGACATCGACTCGACCGCCAACCAGGTCGGTCACCGCGGGCGGCGCGCCGCGATAGGGCACCCGCACCATGTCTACGCCAGCCATCATCATGAACAGTTCGCCGTAGACATCGAGCATACTACCGCTTCCGGCGGTCGCCATGTTGATCTTGCCGGGATTGGCCTTGGCATAGGCAATGAACTCAGGAACGGATTTGGCCGGGAATGTTGGGTTCACCACCATCAGACCCGGCCCGCGGGTAATGCTGGCCACGGGTACCATGTCGTGGATTAAGCTGGGGTTGTTGTAGACCGTTATATTGATCGCGTTGACCGTATCGAAGATGAGGAGCGTGTAGCCATCGGGCGGCGCGCGCTCGGCCGCCTCGGCAGCAAGGTTGCTGGCGGCTCCGGGCCGGTTCTCAATGAAGAATTGCTGGCCCAGTCGCTCCGATAGCGCTTGACCGATCAGCCGAGCAGCTACATCAGACGAACTGCCGCCCGGAAAGCCGACCAGGATGCGCACCGGCCGCGACGGATAGGTTTCCGCCAACGCGACCCGCGAGGCGGCCGGGAGCGCGGCAGCGCCCGCGGCCAGATGCAGAAATTGTCGGCGGGGAAGTTTCAGATTCGTCATGCGCGTGCTCTCCATAATCGGCGCTTGTAGCGCGTGAATATGCAGTGGCTATGAGGTGCGATGCCACCCGACGGCATGTTCGCTGCCTATCGCAATGATCAGGATTTCGGCACGTCCTGTTTCCCGAGCAGCTTCGCCACACAATACACCCCTCCCCGAGACAGAGAAAGGGTGGAAAAGCACACGACCAACGGGATTCCCGAATCGGCATTTCAATGATTCATGGGCGGTCGGTATTTGGAGGACCGACCATGCTGACCAGGATGACAGACGCGGATTGGATGACGGTATTGAAGGTGTTCGAGGCGTCGCGCTCAAGGCGCGGGGACAAAGGGCGCGACGACAAGAAGTTCCTATCAGCACTTCACTACTTCGCGATCCACAACATAACATGGCGGGCGCTTCCCGCCGAGTTCGGCAACTGGAATAGCGTTTGGAAACGGTTCTGGCGACTGAGCCAGGCGGGTGTCTTCGAGGCATTCTTCGAGGCGCTGGCTGCGATGAGTGAGACCGCGCATCTCGTACAGATGTTCGACTCCACCGTGGTGCGTGCCCACGTCTCGGCGGCGGGGGCAAAAGGGGGCAAAACCATCAGGCGCTTGGCCGCTCACGCGGTGGATTTTCAACCAAGATTCACCTGAAGACCGATTTCGACGGGCTGCCGATCGCATTTCATCTCACCGGTGGTGAGGCCAGCGACAGCCGCAACTTCGAGACATTGCTCGACATCGGTCCCGACATCAATCCGCGCGCTGCGCTCGGCGACAAGGGCTACGATTCTAAATCAAACCGCGAGGCCGCACGTCAACGCGGAATATGTCCGGCAATCCCGTATCGATCGAATACCAAAGACGTTCCCGCCTTCTTTCCGAAAGTTCTCTACAAGGGCCGCGCCCGTATCGAGCAGGCAGTCGGCAAACTCAAACGGTTCAAGCGCATCGCGCTGCGCTGCGAGAAGACAGCGCGCAATTACGGCTCGTTCGTCGCGCTTGCTCTCGGGTTCATCTTGATCAAATCCGTCCACACGGCCTAGTCGCCCAATTCAATCAGATTGAAGGGTAGAGGTGCTTGAGTTTGATGCGTGCATTTGAGGTTGTGAAGTGCCAATCAGCCTTGGTGTGATTTGTATTGCGGTCTTTTTCCCAAGCGGCGATTTCGTCGATGAGGGTTTGCTTATCGGGTATGCGGCGGTCGAGACACTGAGACGATAGGACGCCGAGTTCGGACTCGGCAAGATCCAGCCAGCTGCCGTGTTTCGGCGTGTAGTGCCATTCGAAGCGCTCGACCAGGCGCCGGGCTTCGGCGGCCGGGAACGCCTCATAGAGGGAAGCTTTGCTGTGGATGTTGAGGTTGTCCTGGATCAGGACAATGACCTTGGCGCTGGCGAAGTGAGTATCGGCGAGGTCTTTGAGGACATGGGCATAATCCACGGCGGTGTGGCGGTCTGTGACCTTGACGTGACGCCAGCCTTCGAGCGGGGCGAACATCATGAAGAGGTTGGCGGTGCCGTTGCGCTCGTACTCGTAGTCGCAACGGGCCGGGCGGCCCGGTTTCATCGGGATCGGCACGCGTGTCTCGGCAATGAGTTGCTTTGAGGTCTCATCCAGGCAAACCAGCGGTCGATTGGGATCGCGCGGTCGCGTGTAGACGGCCAGCACGTCTTCCATCGCGGCCACGAACGCGCTGTTGGCTTTGGGCGGAATGACCCATTGTTCGCGGCGATGGGGCTTGAGAGTGTTTTTTTAAAACCCGACCGATCGTGCTGTCGCTGGCGCGATCAACGATGCTGAGTTCCACCACCTTGCGTTCCAGCAACCGCAAGGTCCAGCGTGCCCGTCCCTTGGGCGGTTTGGAGCACGCCAGGGCAATCAGCTTGGCTTCCTTCTCGCCATCAAAAATCGGCGCAACTGCCGGCGTCGCACGTTGCTTGCGGCTCAACACCGCCGCAAGGCCCTCTTCAACCAATTGCTTGCGCACCCGGTAAACCATGGAGGCGCTGGTCTCCATGGCCGCAACGATCTTGCTGTCGCTCCAGCCATCGCCGGCTTCCGAGATATCCGCCTTCAACAAAATCCGCGCCTTCAGCAGCCGCCGCGCGGGGTTTTTCCCTTTTTGAATCAACGCTTCCAACTGCTCGCGTTCTTCCGCGCTCAACCGCACAACATATCTCTTCACAGATTTCTCGCGCCTCGCCATAGTCCCCTCCGTCGCTCGCACCCAGGACGGAAGCGAATCATCAATTCCTTTCAAATTGGTTGAAGCGACCGACTAGTGGTCTGATTCATTCGGACGATTCCCAAATGGTCCGAAGCAGTTCAAGCTCTCATCATGAGAGCAGGAATTGTCGTGAACGTTACCCGAGCGGATCGCCATCGGCTTAAGGCGATCATCTCGGATCGCAGCGCGCTGCAAAAGCACGTGTGGCGGGCCAATATCGTCCTCGCGACAGCCGACGGCTGCGGCACCGCTGAGATCATGCGCCGATCGGGCAAATCGAAGCCCGTGGTGTGGCGATGGCAGGCGCGGTTCATGGCGGAGGGCGTTGCAGGGCTCACGCGCGACAAGACGCGCAAGCCCGGCAAACAGCCACTTTCGACAACCACTGTGCAGAGGGTGGTTGAGCTGACGCTGGGGCCGCCGCCGGGAGAAGCGACCCACTGGACCGGCCGGATGCTGGCGAAGGCGGCGGGAGTGAGCCTGCGTTCGGTGCAACGTATCCTTGAAGCCCACCAACTCGCGCCGCATCGCATCAGCACGTTCAAGCTGTCGACGGACCCGAAATTTGTCGAGAAGTTCACGGATGTCGTCGGCCTCTACGTCGATCCTCCCGCTCATGCGGTGGTTCTCTCGGTCGACGAGAAAAGATCCCATGGGGAGTGGATAGCAACCGACGCTCGGGCAGAGTGAGGTTGCTGAGCGACTCACTCTGGAGGCAACCATGCAGATTGTCACTGACCGACCCCAAGCGCCGACCGCTATCCGCACCGACCTTGGTGCGATTTTCGTCTCGTTGGAACTCAGTCGATCGACCTGGCTGATTACATCGTTGTCACCGGGCGGCGGAGAAAAGATGTCGAAGCATGCGGTTCGCAGCGGCGATGTCACTGGACTGCGGATGCGGATCTCTCAGCTCAAGGATAAGGTTCAGGTCCGAATGGGGCAGGTCGTTCCAATCATCGTGATTCAGGAGGCGGGTTTGGACGGCTTTTGGATTTACCGATTGCTACAGGACGAAGGGGTCGAAAGCCACGTTGTTGATCCCGCTTCAATCGCGACGTCGCGCCGGCGCCGGCGGGCGAAGACTGACAAAATCGACGGGGAAGCTCTGGTGCGAGCATTGCTGGCGTATAAGCGAGGCGAGCCACGGGTGTGCGCCATGGTTCGAGCACCGACGCCGCACGAGGAGGATCGCCGCCGGATCTGTCGCGAGCGCAAAACCCTGACAGCGGAGCGGGTGCAGCACGTCAATCGGATCAAGGGGCTGCTCTTCGCCCAGGGCGTCTCTGATTATGAACCCTTGTTGCGCGAAAGACGGGCACGGCTTGAGGAACTCAGGACCGGTGATGGCCGTCCGCTGCCCGAGCATTTGAAGGCACAGATTGGACGCGAACTTGATCGACTCGAACTCACGCTTGAGCAAATCAAGTCCGTAGAGACGGAGCGGGAAGCGATGCTCAGCCCGTCGGGCGAAGGCACGCCAGCGCCAGGAGCAATGTTAAAGAGTTTGAAGGGGATTGGTTCGGAATTCGCCGGTGTCCTGTGGTCGGAGGGATTATTCCGAAGCTTTTCCAACCGACGGCAGGTTGCCTCTTATGCCGGATTAGCGCCGACGCCCTGGCGGAGCGGATCAGTAGCGCACGAACAAGGCGTCTCCAAAGCCGGCAACCCGCGGCTACGAACAACGATGATCCAACTAGCCTGGTTGTGGATAAGGCATCAGCCCCGTTCGATACTGACCCTGTGGTTCCATCATCGCGTACAACTCAATGGTGGCCGTGTTCGAAAAGTGCTGATCGTGGCCTTGGCGCGAAAGCTACTGATCGCCTTCTGGAAATACGTGACTGCCGGGATTGTCTTGGAGGGAGCCGAGACAACGGCCGCATGAAAACAAAAACGTTCCATTTTCAATCTTCCGGGGCCTGATCAGCTCCGGCGGATCCAGGTGAGCGGACCGAAATTTGGCTTGGCTTGAAAAAGCCGAAGAAAAGAATGGTCCCGCCCTCCTGAGCCCTCGCCCGACGCAAGCGGGATATTGGTGCGGCCGTTAAAGCGGCGACCGGATGTGAGTTTGAAGCGGCATCGGAAACGGGCCGAGTCATGCAAACGGGCTCAGACCTTGGATACCGACCAACGAAAGGAAATTTACGATGTAATCCTGATCTGAACATCTTGACCCGCAAATCCCCATGTGAGCCAAATCCAGGCGCTCGACCGTACCCAGCCGGGGCTGCCGATGAAGCCGGGCCGTGCCGGGACGATGACGCACGACTACAAACGTCACGGCACCACCACGCTGTTCGCAGCCCTCAACATCCTCGATGGCACTGTCATTGGCCGCAACATGCAGCGCCATCGCCACCAAGAGTTCATCCGCTTCCTCAATACGATCGAGGCGCAGGTCCCCGTGGAAAAGTCGATCCACGCCGTCGTCGACAACTATGCGACCCACAAGCATCCAAAGGTGCGCCAATGGCTGGCGCGGCATCCCCGCTGGATGTTCCACTTCACCCCGACCTCAGCATCCTGGCTCAATGCCGTCGAAGGATTCTTCGCCAAACTCACGCGCCAGCGCCTGCGGCGCGGCGTGTTCAGATCAGTCGTTGACCTCCAACTCGCCATCAATCGCTTCGTCGCCGATACAAATGCAGATCCCAAGCCCTTCGCATGGACCGCCGATCCAAAGCGCGTGCTCGCCGCTGTCAAACGCGGGAAGCAAACG
>CAWFDQ010000006.1:0-465880 GCA_963814625.1 uncultured Alphaproteobacteria bacterium | reverse complement strand
GTGAAGAAATCAGCCATGATGGCCTCCAGAAATGGAAAAGCCCGGCGCATGGCCGGGCGTGTCGGAGAAAAGTTGAGCGGGGCGACTGACGCCGCCCCGCTCATGGTCGTCACTCGGCGGCGATTACGGCCGGCTCATCCGCTTCGTCATCGCGGGCCTCTTCGTCGTCGGAGAGAAAGGCGGGCAGCGTGTCATCGTCTCGGGCGGGATCACCATCGAGTTGACTCGGCGGCCACGGCCTCCGGTGTGCGCAGCGGCTCGGGGAGCCAGCCGGTGCCGTCGAGCAGCCGTTCGGCTTCCTTCGCCATTTCCGCCTTCTTCAGGTGGTCGATGAGCTGAGCGGATTGCTCGCCCTTCGCCTCGCGCACCGCCTCGAGGATGCGGGGTTTGGTGACGCGGCCGAGATAGCTGTCGACGGTCGGCCGCCAGCCGGCTTCCACCATGTCGAGCCCGACCGCGCGTGCGAGCCGGTCGGCCAGGACGAGACGGTGCTGGACGCCGTGAACCGAGACGCCAGGACCGCCATAACGATCGCCCTTCTCGTAGAGCGCGTTGACGCCGAACGAGACGCAATGCGCAAGGAGCGTGCTGCGGCTGGTCTCGTCGAGGGCGGCGAGCCAGTCCCAGAGCGCAGCCTCATCCTTCGGCAGATCGGCCTTCCAGGCCTCGTGCCGTTCCGCGACCGCCTTGGCGGACGGACTGTCCTTCAGATCTGCCGGCTGGACGGAGAAGAACACATGCCGCACAGACGCCTCGAGACAAGCGCCCGGCGCCGTGTGCTGGAAGGTGTCGAGGCAGAGCTTGTGCAGCAACGCCGTCATTGCGACATGCGGATTGTTCGCCACGGCGTCCCGCAGCGCGAGCGTGCGATACGCCGTCAGCTCGCTCACCAGCCGGTCGGGCAGCGGCTTGACGGTATCGTCCTCGTCCTCCTCGGCTTCGGGCTGGCCGCCGATCGTGATGACGGCGCGCTGGATCGCGGACGAGGATCGGTTCGCCGCCGTCGTCCTGATCGACATCGGCCTCCGCTTTCGCCCTCGCCGTCGGCACCGGCTTGCCGGCGCCTCGTCTTCGGGCCGGACATAGCCGCGATCGACGGATAGGCTGCCGTCGGAATCGATGCTGACGAAGACGCCGGCGCGGGCGATCTCGGCGGGATCGTAAGCTGACCGGCCGATCCTCGAAGGCGGCGAGCGCTGTTTCGATTTCGCCGAGGCGCGCGTCGACCTCGTCGGGCAGTTCGTCGGCGTTCTCGTATTCGGCTTCGAGCTTGGCGTACTCGGCGTTCAAGGCATCGATCGTCGCCTGTTCCTCGGCGGTGAGGTCGGTCGGCGTGCCGTCGAGCTCGCGCAGATGATGGGTGTGGCCGAACGGGAAATCGACATTCACCTCGATCCACTTCCAGCCCTCGCCGGCGATCTGCTCCGCTTCGGCCTTCAGCTTCTCGGCGACCAGGCCGTCGAGCAGGCCGACATTCTCCAGCCAGCCGCCATCGTCCTGCTGGAAGAGGTCGCGCATGACGATGCCGCCCGCCTGCTCATAGGCGTCGAGGCCGACGAACAGGACGCGCTTGTCGGACGCGCGCACGGTGCGTTCCGTCAGCATGCGGCGGATCTGATACGGCTCCTGGCTGTAGGAGCGCTGGAGCGTTTCCCAGACCTGCTCCTGGCGCGCGTGATCGTTCGTCACGGTGAACGCCATGAGCTGGTCGAGCGACATGCCGTCTTCGGCATAGATGTCGAGCAGCTTCTCCGACACCGCGGCGAGGCGCAGCCGCTGCTTCACCACGTTCACGCCGACGAAGAACGCCGCAGCAATGTCCTCCTCGGACTGGCCCTTCTCGCGCAGAGCCTGGAAGGCGCGGAACTGATCGAGCGGATGCAGCGGCGCGCGCTGGACGTTCTCCGCCAACGAGTTTTCCTCGGCGGAAATGTCGACGCCGGGATCGCGCACGACGCAGGGCACCGGCGCGGTCTTGGCGAGACGCTTCTGTTTGACGAGATGCTGCAGCGCCCGGTAGCGCCGTCCGCCGGCCGGGACCTCGAACATGCCGGTCTCGGCGCCCTCGGCATCGAGCACCGGACGGACGCTGAGGCTTTGCAGGAGCGTGCGCCGGGCGATGTCCTCGGCCAGCTCCTCGATCGAGACGCCGGCCTTCACGCGCCGGACGTTCGATTGGGACAGAACAAGCTTGTTGAAGGGAATGTCGCGCGACGACGACAGGGTGATCTTCTGAACAGTAGTGGCCATCGGGATGGTCTCCGCGACGGGCGCCGAAAGACTTCTCTCGGCTTCCAACCCGTCACGAAGACCGGCGCAGCCCTCTTCCTCTAGGGCGCCGCAAACCCGCGAAGCCGGAGATACGCATCCGCACAAATCCGGCCTTGCGTAACGGCCGGATCCGCCAAGGGCGTGGGCCCGTCCAGTGGCGGAGGCATCACGCCGCTTCCTGTTCGCGATCTGTTGGGTCGCGGGGCGTTCGTCGTCACTGGGAAGAAAGCCGAGGAGAAAGTCGGCGGCCTTGCTCGCCTGCGAGGCCGCGCGGACGATGGCGCGATTGTCCTCGCGCAGCACCTCCAGCCAGGAACCGATATAGTCTGCATGGCGCACGGTCGGCGCGATGCCGAGCGAGGCGCAGCAGAAGGCCGCGTTCATCTCCGCGACCAGCTCCTCGAACGCATATTTCTTGGAGCCGAAGGAGCCGGAGAGATCGCGGTTCAGTCGATGCGGGGCGCCGCTGGCGTGACCGAGCTCATGCAGCGCGGTGCGGTGCCAGTTGATCGGCTCGAAATAGGCTTGCGGCGGCGGCACCTGCACATAGTCATGCGCTGGTGCGTAGAAGGCGCGGCTGCCGCCGATGCGGAAGTCGATGCCCGTCGCCTTGATCAGCGCCTCGACCGTGGGCTCGATCAGGCCCGGCTCCGGCGGCGGCGCAGCGACGGCGAGATCTTCAGGCAGGCCTTCGCACTGGGCCAGGTTGAAGACGGTGAAGCGCTTCAGGAACGGGATCGCCTGCGCTTCCTCGCCGGTCTCCTGCGCACGCTTCTTCTCGTCGTCGGGCACGAACCTGTCGGCATAGACGACGGTGGTGCCGTGCTCGCCCTTGCGGACATTGCCGCCGAGCGACAGCGCCTGGCGGAAGGTGACCCAGCCCTGGACCGGAAAACCGTGCTCGATCACCGACCCCCAGAGGATCAGCACATTGATCCCCGAATAATTTCGGCCGGTGGCGGCGTTCTTCGGCATGGCGAGCGGCGCCTTCGCCGCCGCCGTGCCCCAAGGCTGGACCCAGGGCACGCGGCCCGCCTCAAGCTCGCCGATGATCTTGGTGGTGATTTCGTCGTAGAGGCTCGTCCGGTCGGAGCCGGAACGGGCGCGAGCGGTGTGTTTGGACATCGCGGATCTCCGCGACGGGCGCCGGAAGCCTCTCTCCCAGTCTTCAACCCGTCACGGAAACCCCGTCCGCACTCTTCCTCTCGGGGCGTTGCGGGGTGCTCCCCGCAGAAGGGGTCGGCCGAGACGAACGGCTCGGGCGCAGGGGAAGGCATTCCCCTGCAGGATCGCAATCTGGTAGGCATTTCAGGAATGTCTGTTCGGCTAAGTCGGGGGGACGTAGGGGGGCTTCTCGTCACCGATCCTGTGCGTCAAGGCCCGCCGTTAGCCCTTGAAGCCGCCTGCGTTTCTTCCTTCCGTCGGCGTTCGGCCTAGCATGGGGTTGCGGTGCGGCAAGCGACCGAAGCAGCGCATGATGTTGCGGTGGCCTGCGGCGTGGCCCAGCCACGGCTACCCAATGCGGCGTTGAGCCGAACGGACAGATCCTGGTCGGCGATATCCTCGGAATGCGCGAAGGGCAGACAGAAGAAGAGGCGCAGCGCCAGCTCAACTCGATCCATGTGCCCGGCCTCAGGCGCCTGCCGATCTATCCAACGCCGCAAGGACGATGTTGCGTGCGTGGAGCAGGACAGATTTGAGCTCGTCTGCGGAAACGTCTGCAAACCCGAGTCCTCGGAGCAGAAAAATACCTTCAACAGCCAGCAGTGCGTGACGGACTTCAGCAACCTCACCATGTTCCGATCGAAGCGGATCGAGCAATGCGCTGTAAAGGCGTCGCACCGGTCCCAGCATGTCAGGGGCGTGCACCAGTGCGGTTATGAGAAAAGCCGCCATTTGCGTCGAGGCGTCGTCCTCGGCCAGGGCTTCCTCAATATGCGCGAGGACCAATTCGACCGGCCCAGTTGGCCCACTGCCGAGTCGCCGACGCACTGCCTCTTGAAAACGAGCCATTTCTCGTTCTAGCGCCGCGTATACCAATCCATCCTTAGTCGCAAAGGTATAGACGAGACCGCCCTTGCTGATCCCCGCACGTTGGGCGACGGCGTCGAGCGTGAAACTCCGGCCACCAGATTCGAGGATTACAGCCTCGGCAGCATCTAAAATTCTGTCCCGGTCGATTTCCTTCTTTCTCGTCAAAATAACCTCTTGCTTTTCCGACTGGCTGGTCGCATAACATATCCGACTGAATAGTCGGATTTAGCATGGCGATGCTCGCGGGGGCAAGATCGCTGCCCAGCTATCTCACTGGGGACTCTATGAAAGGCCTGAAATGGAAGATCTTTTGCCCGCCGTAGCCCTTGGTCACTTTGTAATGAAAGTGCAGAATATCGAGGCGAGTTATCACTTTTATACTGGGTTGGGTCTGCGCCCATTCGGCACCTTTCCCGGATTGGCGGTCGTTGAAATGCGCGGCGGCACGCATTTGCTGCTGTTTCAAAAGGACGATGATCAGGTTGCCGCCTTGCGGAACAGTCACAATGGCCAGAGACCAGATTTTAGCAGTGAAAAAATTGATCTGATGATCGCGGGGCATACAAAAGCGGAGCTGGAACGCTACAGGGTCGGACTGATCGATAAAGGATATTCACCGACAGCCATCGCGGATGGCGAGCTATACGGCCATCATTATTTCTCGATGCAGGACCCCGATGGCAATGGCATCAGTTTCTACACCAGCCATAGCGGCGATGAGCCCGTTTGATATTTCCGCCAGTCAACTGACGGGTACGGTGCCGCGGACCGGGCGCGCGATCTGCAAGGCCCGCGAACCGAGGGAACTCTTCCTCATCGAGGGCGCCACTCATATCGATCTCTACGACAAGCCTGAATATGTCGGACCAGCGGTAAAGTAGCTGACCACATTCTTCGAAGGGAACTTGAAAAGTCGATAGGTCATAATCAATGCGGACTGACAGAAACAGTCCGCGACAACTTTGAATTCGAGACTTATCTCGATGGCACGAGAAAGGATGTCGATCCTCGCCTTCAACATCCTCCATGCAGTGAACGCATTCGGGCCGAGAGCAGTGATCCCGAGCTGAGGCGGGGGGCTCATTTCGTAGCATCGTCATCCGGTCGCAATCGGCGGGCATCGAGTTTCAGCACAGCCTGGAGGGTGTCCCCGCAGAAGGGGGCGGCCGAGACGATTGGCTCGGCCGCAGGGGAAGGCCTTCCCCTCAGACTTCCGTTTCTCGGGGCCCCATGTCGAGGCCGATGGCGTTCGATGCCACTCCAGGGCCGCTTCGTTCCTGAAAATGCGTTGGAAGGGGCATTTTATACCCTATATGGCGCGTTTTTAGCGACCAAAAGGACGGTTCCGGCTTTTGTTCCCAAAAGACTCTGTTGACAAATATGCGTCAGAATGGCTATTTACTGCCCACTTTGACGCAGAATCACAGACTTACCATGCAGCCTCGCCAGCACAAAACGGCCAGCTTCCTGTCGGCTCATCCGGTCTTCACCCGGGCGGAGTTCGCGGCGGCTTTCGGCCATCCGGCGGGCGCGGCCAATGTTACGAGCCTGCTCCGGCATCATCTGCGGGCTGGCAACATCAAGCGCGTCAGTCGCGAGGTGTTTGCCGCGGTGCCGGCCCACCTGGCGGCCGAGCGGATGGTGATCGACCGCTTCGCCGCGGCGAGCAAGCTGCGCTCCGATGGCGTCCTGGGGTTTCACTCCGCGCTTGAGCTGCATGGCATAGCCTACTCGGAGTTCAACGAGGTTCAGCTCATCAGCGCCGGACGGACCGAACGCGTGGACCTGCCATTTGGCGCCTGCCGCTTCGTCACGCCGCCGAAGGCGTTGGCGGCGGCTGGCCAGGCCGACTACCTGACCGTGACCATGGACCGGCAGGGGGTGGCGGTCCGTGTCACCGCGGTCGAACGCACGGTCGTCGATATCTTGCACCGGCCGGAACTCGCCGGCGGCGCCGAGGAAGTCCTGAAGTCGCTGGACCTGGTGCGCTATCTCGATCCGGCGAAGGTCGCCGACTATGTCGAGCTGCTGGACAATCGGTCGCTCGCCTCCGTTTCCGGCTGGTGGCTCGAGAAGCGGCGCGCCGCGCTCGGCGTCGCCGACGACGTCCTGGCGCGCCTGCGAACACGGCTTCCACGATCAAAGCATTATGCGCTGGGCGCCGAACCCGGTCATGCGGTGCTCGTCGAGCCATGGCGCGTGCTTCTCCCAGCGCAGGCGGTCGACGCCGCCTTTGAAGGCGTCTGATGGTCGCGTCGCGAGAAACGCTTCAGGACATCGCGGCCGAGCGGCAGCTCCAGCCCGCGACGCTGGAGCGTGTGATCCGGCTGATCGACATTCTCGATGCCTTCGGCGCCGACACGCTGATCGGGCCGCGCGTCGCCTTGAAGGGCGGCACGGCGCTCAACGTCTTCCATTCCGATCTGGACCGCCTCTCTGTCGATATCGACGTCAACTATGTCGGCGCGGTCGAGAAGGAACAGATGGACGCCGACCGGCCGGGATTGGAAGACCGGATCGAGCGCTTGATGGAATCGAAAGGCTATGCCGCGCGGCGTGAGCCGTCCGAGCACGCCGGCGGCAAATGGATTTATCGCTACGCCTCCGCGCTGGGCGGCGCGGGGACCATCGAGATCGATATCAACTATCTCTATCGCGGCCCCCTTTACGGCGTGGATCGCATGCCATCGGTGGCAATCGGATCCTACCAGGCCACGAATGTGCCGGTTCTCGATATCCACGAGATCGTCGCCGGCAAGATGGTCGCGCTGATCACGCGGCGCACCGCGCGCGATCTGTTCGACGCGCACCGGATCATCGCCATGCCGTCTCTCGACTGGGCGAAGATCAAGGCGGCCACCTTGATGATCGGCGCGAGCGCCAAGAGCTTCGACTGGCGCACAGCCTCGCCCGAGGCGATCGGATGCGAGGTCGGCGACATCACCGGCAAGCTGACCATGTGCCTGCACGATCGGTATTTCGATGCCTTTGGCGGTCCGGCGGCCTGGATCGAGAGCGTCACGGCAGAATGCCGGGAGAAGCTCGCGCCGCTGTTTCAGTTTACGGCGGGCGAGACGGCATTTCTGGATGCCGTGCTGGACCGGGGTGAGATCGACGCGTCCTCTCTGGACGTGCCGGAGAACGTGCGCGCCTCGATAGAAGCCAGTCCGGCCCTGCGATGGAAAGCACAGAACGTCAAAGCTTGGAAATCGGGCGACAAGTCGCTGGCGCCACGCACGAGGCGGCGGCGACGTCACGATCCATAAAATCCGTTACGCGCTCCCGATAATGCGGCGACCCGCGCCGAGGGGGATCACCCATCCCGCCTGCACGATCGGGACGCGCGAATTCATCATGCTTGGTCGCGTCGACCAGTCGATCACGCACTGTCTTGGCCTCACCCTCGATCGCCGCATCGATGAGATCACGTTCTATGCCGACGAAGACCGGGCGCAGGTTGAGGCGGGCGAGCACATCCTGATCAGCAGGGCCTGCGGCCGCGTCGGTCAGCGGACCCGCCCGCGTCACGATTCCACCCACCAGCCCATCAATGGCGCTAGCGCCGTCCACTTCTCGTACTGGCGCAGCATTCAGGAGCGCTCGAGCGCTCGCGACGTCGCGCTGAAGCCCCGGCTGGAAGCGCTCGCGGGCAAGGCGCCGAAGCGCGTCCGCGAGTTCGGCATGGCCGAGCGGGTCGATCAAGTTGGCGATGTGGTGGCGAAGGAGTCCGATGAAGACGGCGTCCTTGTCCTCCGCATCGATCGGCTCGCCTTCGTCGACCGGGTCACGGACCGACAGGTATGCCTGCGCCGGCCCACTTATCGCGGCGCCCCAGCGCGTGGCGATCGCGACGCGCTTGATCGTCACCTTCCGTCCTCTGACCGTCACGTCGATGCGCTGGGCCTGCGTCCATGCCCGGGCGAGCGCTTTGTCGGGACCGCCCGGGTCGTGGCAGCCTTTGGCCTCCGCCACAGTCAGGGAGGTGAGATCGGCGGCGCAGGCCACCCAGTCCGGCAGATCGCCGCGGGAGCGGCGGACGATGTCGATGCGGCGCCGGCCATCGAGGAGCAGCGATCGGCTTGCAAGGTGCGCGAAGATGGAAAGATCGAGATAGCGCTCGAGATAGGCGCGCGCCACGAAGCGCCCGAACAGGCCCGACAGCGCGACCTTCACCTCGCGCGCTTGTCCCAGCGGCTCCTTGAAGATGAAGGGTGTGCCCGGACCGGTCGCGGTGAGCAGCGCATCCAGAATGGACCATGCGCCATAGGCGGCGCCCGGGGTCTGAAGCACCTCGCGAATGCCCGCATCCTCGATCTCGGAAACCTCCAGATCTGCGGTCGGGCCAGCGACGGGGCTCGCGGATGCAGGATCGAAGCTGTGGATGAAGGTTCGCGTCACAGCGCGAGCGCTCGTTTGAGGTCGTCGTGCTCAAAGGCGCTGGCCATGCGGGTGATCTCGGCGGGCCGGGCGCCGGCCTCCTTCGCGGTCTCCCGCCAGGTCGCCGTCACGACCGCGACCTCCTTGATGATGGCGCGCGCCGCCGCGAGGCCGAGGCCGAAGTATTCGGAGGCCGCTTCGAGGAGGTCGATCGAGCAGGTGCCTTCGTCCAGATCGATGTTCGTGGTGAGCACGCGAGCCTTGAGGTCGGTCGGCACGGGGTTGAGATCGTAGACGGGAGAGAGCGACCAGCCCGCCTTGCCGAGCCACAGGAAGCCGTGGTTGCGCAGGTGATCGTCGACATTCGAGATCAGCACGTTGAAGGCGACGCGGCGGTACAGCGCCTGGGCGTCGGTCTTCGCTTGAGCCCCGTGCCGCGTGAGCGCATCGACGATCTCGGGATAGCTGCCGCGCTCGCCATCCTTTGACCCGGTCATGGCCATGGCGGAGAGGAACGGGATGCGAATGGCGCCGGCCCTGTCGAAGCGCCGCGACAGAAGCACCGCCTTTCCGCCGACCTGCAGCAATTCGTGGTTGGGCGTGGCGATGCCGGCGCGCCCGGCGAGGCGCAAGGCGATCTCCTCCCAGGTCTCCATGCTGTAGTCGTCGGTCTCCTTCGGGAACTTCGCGAAGGAAAGGTGGCCGTGCTGATCGATGACCGACGCCTTGGGGCGCGCGCCGCCAAGCGATGACCCGGGCGCGAAGATGATCTGGAGATCCTCGTCCGTCTCCTCATCGCGCAGGATGCGCTCCGTCACGGCAAGAAGACGCCCGAGCTCGACCAGGGCAGGCACGCCCGCGCGAAGCGGCGCCTGGAATACCTCCTCGCCCGCCCAGCGGAAGCGGAGCGCGCCAAGACGGGTCTCATCGGCGACGCCGAGAAGATAGTCGCTCTCGGCGAGGGTCCGGACCGCGCGGCCTTCGCGCTCGGCGAGGCGGCGCTCGGCGCGCTGCATGAGGCGGCGCCCCCAGGTGTCCGGCGCCGAATCGCCGATCGACCCGAAGATTGCCTGTCCGGCCGGCGGCGCAAAGCCGCCGCGGGTCAATGCGAGGGCGGGCTCGAGCGAAAAGCGATCCGGATCGGCGAGCCATTCCGGCGCGTACTCGAAGACGACGGTCTCGTTGCCTCGCACCTTGTTGCTGCGGGCCAGGCCGACCGGACGTGTGCGTCCTTCGAGGTCGATATGGACTTCGATGTCAGCCATGATTGGTCGGCCCCGATGTGCGCTTGAGGCGGACGCGCTTCGGCAACTCGGCGCTGGCCAGGGCCTGGCCGACGCTGTCGCGCGCGATGTCGGCGATCTCGCCCAGGCCATCGAGCAGGCCAAGCGCCTGCAGGACGGCGGCGTAGATGCCGATGCTGACATTGGCGTCGCCTGCTTCGACCTTTTGCAGGGTCGAGCGGGACGTGAACGCGCGCTCGGCCACGACCGCCATGGGCAGCCGCCGCCGCCGACGGGCGTCGTGGATATCCGCGCCCAGCTTCCGCAGGACGCGCCGCACAGCGGCGGGGGGATGATGTGGCGTCGGCATTTGCGGTCTTCCTACTACCAAGATGGCCTTTATGTAGCACGAAGATTACAATTTTCCTACCCAAGGGAGGGGAGGCCCTTGTCGCCGTTTGATCTGGCCATCTGTGTATCCAATGGTTACACTCGTGGCATGCCAGGCAAGGATGTCGGACTTCGAATCAGGGTGGAACGCGAGTTGCGCGACCAATTTCTTGAGGTCTGCCGGCTCCAGGACAGACCTGCGGCTCAAGTTATTCGTGAGTTCATGCGGGCATGTGTGGCAGGCCGGGAAGCACCTGATTCGTCAGGAGCCGCCGCCGGACAAAGGCAAAAGCATTCGCACGCTAAGGGGGGATCTGTTGTCAAAAAAGGCGACCGTCGTACGCGTTTCGAACTCGTGAGGCCGGCCTCAAGAGGCGCTTGCGGCGACACCTAACTTCGCTCGGATTCGAGAGAACCGACGACGGGGATCTTGCGCCGCCCGGCACCGGCAAGGAAGCAATTCGCACCGTCCACGGTGCTCAACGCGGGGACCGGCTGGCAGCTAACAAGCAATTTCTGTCTGACCAATTCCCCAAGCTGGCAAAGCATTTTGCCTCCGGCAGCGAAGTTGATCCGCAGAAAATCTCGCCCGCATTGGAGCGTATAGAAACCGGCACATGGCAAGGCGATCTCTTTCGCCTAGCGGCGCTCACATGGTCGGTTCCCGTCTCAAACGGGTTCGGCCGTCGTCTCCGATATCTGGTCTGGGACGAGAACAACGACAAGCTCATGGGCATCATCGCGATTGGCGATCCGGTGTTCAATCTGCACGTGCGCGACAGTCTTATCGACTGGACCGTCAAAGATCGGAGCAAGCGCCTCGTCAACATCATGGACGCATACGTGCTGGGCGCGCTTCCCCCCTACAACATGCTTCTCGGCGGCAAACTCGTGGCGTGCCTTCTGCGTACGAGAGACATCTACGACGATTTCTCAAAAGCCTATGGCGGCACGAGGGGCATCATTTCCAAGCAGGAAAAGAAAGCTCGTTTACTGGCGATTACGACATCCTCTTCTATGGGTCGATCATCCGTCTACAACCGCTTGAAACTCGGCGGCGTCGAATATTTCAAGTCAATCGGTTACACGGGCGGATGGGGACATTTTCATATTCCTGATAGCTTGTTCTTGGACCTCCGCGATTATCTGCGTCACATCGATCATTCCTACGCGGACTGCAATCGCTTCGGACAAGGCCCGAACTGGCGTCTTCGCACTACAAGGGCCGCTCTCGCGGCCTTGGGCTTCAAGGAAGACATGCTGCGGCATGGCATACAGCGCGAAGTCTTTTTCTGCCCGCTCGCAAGCAACGCCACGAAGTTGCTGCATTCCGGAGAGGGTCGACCGAACCTAACCTCGCTTCTCACCGCCGAAGAGGTGTCAAAGCTCGCTATTGAGCGCTGGATTGTGCCGCGCGCGTTGCGGCGCCCCGAGTTCAAGGCGTGGGAGGCGGAAAACATCGCCGTCTTGCTGGGCGATCAGCGCGGCAAGCTCCTCGCCAAGCTGGCGCGCACGGGGTGAACGTATGTACGCCTCGATAACGGGATAGCCACCATGCCCGTGTCTCTCGAACAATGGCAAGCGCGCCTGGAGAGGCACTTCGAGTCGCTGGCGCGCAAACGGTCGTCGTCGGGCTTTCCGATTTTCGCGCTGGAGCACGGATTGGAGCAGGGCGAGTTGGATGAGATAGCTTCCCAACTCCGCTCGCGGCTCAGGGGCGGCATTCAACTTGCTCCGCATTGGCTTCTTTGGGTTATCTACACGACCGAGAGCGGCTACACCTACACGGGCGACGAATACTGGCACTCATTCGAAGAGAGCACCCCGGCCTGGGATTTTTCCGACCGGGACAGGATCAAGCCGTGGTTCAGGAAGTTTCAGAAAGCCTATAACGGCGTCGAGCCGTCCGGCCCGTGGGCCGAACACAGGCGGATCATAGCCTGGCCCATCACGCATGCGGTTCTTCCGCGTTACCTTCAGCGAGAATTCGCGCGCGCTCTCTATGATCTTCGTTTTCGTCTCGCAACCCTGTCTGGTCTTGAGCCGGCGCGGATCGGGCGGCTGCTCGCGGCGAATGCCTACGCGACCACGCGCTTTCAGGAGTTTCTTCAACAGGAAGAATTGACGGGCCGCATCGTGCTGGCGCTTTTCGGCGCGCCGTCGGGCGATGAAGGCCGCGAGCCCATCTATCGCAAAACGCTCGACCGGATCGTCGCAGACCTAGAAAAGATAAGAAGCGCGCGTGGATGGCTGAAGGAAACGCAGCGCGTCGTATCCGATCGTTTCAAGGGAATCGGCCACGGCGTCGCGCCGGTCCAGAGGCCTGCTGACGTTCGAGAAAGACCCGCCGAACAGCTTCCCCGTCCTGAAGTCCGGCCCAATCTGCTGCTTCGCTACAGCGGCGGCAGCAACTGGTCCGTCGTCATCGACATGCCTGATTTCAGAGGCGTTGCTGCGCTCAATGCCGAAGTGGCATCGTTCCTGCGGCGCACGCGTTGCCGTCTGAACGGCGCGCCGGACAGGAAGCCCGCCGGCTGGCTTCTGTCCGGAAGCCGTAAATCCGTCCTAAGAACTTGGCCCGATCAGGCAAAGCCGCTTCTCGAATTCGAGCAACCGAACGCGTATCTGACGCACCTGCTGGAATCGGAATGCCGGCTTGGCGCCGGCCCGGTGTGGCTTTTCCGCATTGGGGCGGATGGCACCGCCCTTGAGATTGTCGGGCACGTCGTCCGGCCCGACTGCGACTATGTTGTCGTCACCGTCGGTGATCTTCCCGAACGACACGCCTTCATGAGCGCATGCAGCATCGATTGCGCCGGGGTGAAGGCGTTCAAGCTCGCTATTCCCGCCGCGGTTGGCGCCGAGGACACGCGCTGGCTGCACGGACTTGGTTTACAGATTGCCCGGACGATCCGCGTCTGGCCTGCCGGCATGCCAGGCCGCAACTGGGACGGCGAAGGGCGCAGCGAATGGCTGACGACGGAGCAGCCGTGCCTCGCGCTCATGCACGATCATCCGGTCGAAGCCTATGCGCTCAGCATCGACCGGGACGGAGAACAGATCATCAAGGCCGGCAATCCCGGCAGGCCGATCTACCTGAAACTGCCATCACTTCCCGTCGGCTCGCATCTGCTGACGGTCAGGGCGCGCAGAAGCGGAGCCCTGGAGGGAATCGCGTCCGCGCCGCCGGAAGGTCACCTGCAACTCAGCGTCCGCGAACCTGAACCCTGGATTCCTGGCGTTGTCTCGCACGCGGGCATGCTCGTAAAACTCGATCCGCCGGAGGCCAGCCTAGATACGTTCTGGCAAAACAAGGTCACGCTGTCGGTGCTCGGGCCGCAAGGCCACTCGGTGCATTTTGCGCTGCATCTAGAGAGCAGGGACGGCAGCGAAATCCTCTCTGAGAGCATTGGCGCTCCCATGGAGTTGCCGGTCACCCCGGACGCTTGGAGCAAACAATTCGGCCAGTTCGTGAAGCGCGAAAAGGTCGCGTGGAGCTTGCTCGAAGCCGCCGCCGGCCGGCTTGTGATAAATGGCGAGACGCTTGGTGAAACGTCTTTTCGTTTTGAGCATGAGGTGCCGCCTCTGCGCTGGGTCCTGCGCAACGAGCACGGCAATATCGTTCTCAGGCTTGTAGACGAAACAGGTCAGGAAGGCGAAGGGCCGGAAGCCAGCTTTTACGATATGCAGCGACCGCTCAGGCGTGAGCCATGCACACCGGAAGCCTGTCGCTTCGGCCTGACCGTGCAGCGCCCTGGCGGCCTGTTTTTCGCCCGGCGAGGGCAGCACAGCGATATGGTTGTTGTTAGCACCGGCTTGACGGCCGGCGGATTGCAGGGGCTGGGAGTCAGTCCGGTATGCGATCACATCGGGACTACGGCACTTACGCTGGCAGAGTCATGCCGCATTCTTGCATTGTGGCGTAAGGCGCGGCTGGCCGGTTTTCTCGCTGACAGCAGGTGCCAGCAGGTGAAGAGCAGCATCGTCTTAGCAATCTTCGAGTGCATTTGCGGCTCGACCTGGGCATCCGCCGAATCCGATTACCGCCGAAATCCAACTTCGGCGAATGCCAACGACAATCTTAAGCGCTGTGTTGTCGATGATCGACCTCCCAGTTTCGCGGTTGTTCTGCATCGTGACCATGGAACGATGAACGGAAATTTCGGGCAGGCATCGGCTTGGTACGCCGAACTCTCGCGCCGCTACAAAGTATGTACCGATCCTGGCCTATGTACATTTGCGCTCAAAGTCGCGAGCGCGCCGGACCGCATAGAGGATGGCTACGGCGCCAACCTGGACCACATGCTTGGTCAGCTTGTGGCTGCGCCAGCAATTCTCCGTGGCGCGCGGCTGCTGGCGGCGCTGTGCGCGCAAGAGCAAGGTCAGTCGACTGCCTCCGCATCGCTGCTTCCGAGGTGGCGATGGTAATCACCGAACTCCGCCCCGATGACGTTCTCGCCGATTGCTGCCGCGCGCTACAGCTGCCGGCGGCGGTGGGCACATTCATCGACGATGGTCTGCTGGCCGGGCTGTTAAGGCGCAGCGCAGGCATGCGTTGCCCCTGTTCGCGGGCGGCGTTGCGGGCGTCCCTTGTCGAAAGCCTTCGGGGCCTGGCTCAGGAAACCAAGCAACTCGCGGACCGCATCGAGGAAATCATCGATGCTCTCATCGTCGCGGGCGATCTGCTCGAACTCAGCGATGTCGTCACCGACGATCCCGGAGCGAAGGGCACTTGGGTTTACGCAGCGCCGCCGGGGTTCGTCTCACGTCCAAGCGGCAGCATTTTCCTCATCGGCATCGTTCCCGACCAGGACACGTTCCTGCCGGAGGTGCTTGCCTCTCGCGTCACCCATGAAGGCTTCACGCGGCTGATCGCGCAGCAACCGGGCGAAGACCTGTCCGCTGAATTGCGCGAACAGGGACTGCACGAGCTGTCGGAGCATGTTTGGCTGAAGTGCCCCAAGGCGGAGTCGGCGCAGGAAATGCTAGCCGCGTTGGAATACCGGCTGGCGTCGCAGCCGCCAAGTGGCGCGGTTGGCGACTTGCAGATCCTCGACTCCGCGCAGCCGGTCGCTTACTACCGCGGAAGGTGGACGGCTCCGAAACGCCAGAGCGGCAATTTCGTCGCCCGCCGCCCCCAGGAATTCGGGGCTTCCCTCTGGTGCTTCGTCACGCTGCAAGACGGGGTTCCGGCGAGGCTCCTGGATTTTCCGCTGAAGAAGGTGCGCTGGCGCGGCTGCGATGCGGCATGGCACGTTCAGATGGCGCTCGATCGCCGGCTCGGTCATCCGCAGGTCTATCGGCGGCGCGCCGCCGATGACGGAGTCCGACTGGATTTCTTTTCACCACTGCCGCTGTGGGCGCAAAGGCGGCTGATGATTTTCGGGCGGCCCGTGCCGCCCGAGAAGTGCCTGATGTCCTATTGGCTTCCGTCCGGCGAAGCGAAGGTCGAAGAACGCTTTCTGCAAGACCGGCTCTGGCTTTCGGTTGCGGACGGCGCAAGTGAAGGGGGTTCGCGTGCAAACAATCCATGAAACGATCAAGAACCTTCACGGGTCGCTGCGTGATTACATCGAGGCGACATACCACATCAGCGCGCGCTCGCTGATCGAGCGGCGCAAGGAACTGCTGGATTGTCCTGGTGTCATTCATCAGGTGCCCTATCTGGAATCGACACCGCGCTATCAGACCGGAGAAAAGTTCGCGGACATGAAAGGGCTGCCACCCGCGGCCCTGCAAGTCTATTCGTTGCTCGCGAAAGTGGACGGAGACCTTCCGCGGCTCATTTACGATCCACCCTACAAGCACCAGTCAGAGTCGATCCGCGGCTGCCTCATCGACGGCAAAAACCTCGTTGTCATGACAGGCACCGGCTCGGGCAAAACCGAAGCCTTCCTGCTGCCGATCCTCGGCAAGCTTGCGCGCGAGGCGAACTCAAAGCCGGCATCCTTCAGGGACAGTCCGGCGATGCGTGCGCTGATACTGTACCCGATGAACGCGCTCGTGAACGATCAGTTGGGGCGGCTGCGGTCCCTGTTCGGTGATCCGCGCCTGGTCAAGCTGTTCAAGTCGTGGGCCGGAAGGCCGCCGCGCTTTGCTCGTTATACGAGTCGCACGCCCTATGCTGGCATCCGCACCACCAAGAAGGATTCCGTCAAGCTCAAGTCGTTCGGCGAATTCTACGCAGATATTGAGCGCCGCGCGGGCGGCGAGGAATCGGATGACCAGAAGGAGGCGAAGCGCCTTCTCGCCGCGCTAAAGGAGCGCGGCAAGTGGCCGGCCAAGCCGGACCTCGCCGCATGGTTTGGCGAGAAGAATTCCGGATGGGCCGACCGCAAGACCGGAGAATTCGTTCGCGCCGTCACGCTGCCGGACGACTCCGAACTGCTGACGCGGCACGAAGTGCAGGCCGCGCCGCCCGACCTGCTCGTCACCAACTATTCAATGCTCGAGTACATGCTGATGCGTCCGATCGAACGCACCATCTTCGACAGGACGCGCGAATGGCTCGAAAAGAATCCGAGCGAAAAATTTCTTATCGTTCTCGACGAGGCCCACCTTTACAGGGGAGCTGCCGGCGCGGAAGTCGGCCTGCTTCTGCGGCGGCTGCGCGATAGGCTGGGCGCGTCTTCCGAACGCTTCCAAGTGATCTGCGCGACGGCGAGCTTTAAGGATCATGAGTACGCGCCAGAATTCGGCGCGCAGATTTCGGGCCTGCTGCCCGACACATTCATCCCTGTCAGGGGCTCGCTCGATCTGCGTCCTCACAGCGCCACCGGATCAAACCACGATGCGGAGGTTCTTGCTTCGATCGACCTGCAAGGCTTTTACGACGCGGTGGAGGATGCCGAGCGCCTCGCGGCCGTCAAGCCTCTCCTGGATTATAGGCATGTTAGCGGCAGCCACACCGCGGAAGCCGCGCTTTATCACGCGCTGTCCGAGTTCGGCCCCATGGGTCTGCTGGTCAACGCGACGATGAAGCAGGCTCTTCCTGTCGCCGAACTCGGCCGCGATGTGTTTCCGACCGCGCTGCCGGCGGCGGCTGATACTGCCGTTACGGCGCTGATGGCGCTTGGCAGCGTCGCGAGACTCGATCCGAAAACACCGGGACTGCTTCCGTGCCGCATCCATAACTTTTTCCGGGGCCTGCCCGGCCTATGGGTCTGCATGGATCCCAATTGCAGTGAGGTCGCTGAAAAGGACAGGGACGGGATTTGTGGCAAGATGTACAGCCAGCCATTGGAGCGCTGCGAGTGCGGCGCGCGCGTGCTCGAGCTGTACACCTGCCGGAACTGCGGCACGGCCCACGCACGAGCCTACACCGACGACGTTGACGCGCCTTCGGCGCTCTGGTCGAAGCCCGGCCAAGCCTTGCGTATGGCCGGCGGCGCCACGGCGCCACTACTGCCACTCGATCTTCTGCTTGAGGACCCGGCCATCGAGGACGTGGCCGAGCCGGCCGACTACGATCTTGAGACGGGGCGGCTTAATCCGCCAAATCTCGGATCGCGCACGCGCACCGTTTATGTCCGCAGTGACCGCGTTTGCGAAGCGGTGGACGAAGACGACGAGGCAACCGCCGGATTCGAGGCTCGCGGACAGTTTGTGCCTTGCGCCGTGTGCGGCAAGACCGCCCGTTTCGGACGTAGCTATGTTCAGGATCACCAGACGAAGGGCGATCAGCCGTTTCAGGCGCTCGTCGCGCGCCAGCTTCAAATTCAGCCGCCCGCACCTGTCCCACCGACGCGCTTCGCGCCGCTGCAAGGACGTAAGGTTCTTGCCTTCTCCGACTCCCGTCAGGTGGCGGCCCGTCTCGCGCCGAATTTGCAAATGTATTCCGTCCGCGATTCACTGCGTCCGCTCATCAGTTGGGGTTATCGCCGCTTGCTGAATGTCCCCGTGCTGCGCCCGAACCTCAATCTGGAAGACCTCTATCTCGCCGTCTTGCTTGCTTCAAAGGAACTGAACGTGCGGCTGCGCCCGGAATTGAAGCCCGGCGAAAGCTTCGGAGCTGAAGCGATTGTCGAGCGCGCCGTTCGCGCCAAGGAGACCGAAGATGATGCGGGGCTTCTGAATCTCTGCATGGAGTTGCGCAACGAACGGCCCCCCGAAGCGCTCCTCGACAATATCATCACCACGATTCAGGACCGCTTTCGTGGCTTTGAAGCGCTTGCGCTCGCGTCAGTTATCGAGCGCAGCAAGCATACGGTCGCCTTGCAGCAATTGCCTTCAATACCGGGGTTTGCCGAAACGCCCGAAGCCAAGGTCGGCCTCGCGCGCGCATGGCTGCGCTGCTGGCAGGGACATGGCTTTTGGCTGAGCGCGATGCCGCCAGTCTGGTGGCGGCGGCCCCGCTCGGAGGGCACGAGCATCCGCGGCCAGAAGGGCAAGTTCAATGCAATGGCGCGCGTAATTAATGACAAGGCGGCCCTCAAGATTTTCTGGGACAAATGGTCGCCGGCGCTGCTTGCTCTTTTCACGCAGGACTCGGACAGCGGTTTCAAGCGCCTGCGAGGCAGCGAGCTTTCGCTGCTTTTCGACGATGCGTGGGTTCACTGCGATAGCTGCAAATCCGTCCACCGTCCTGTCCCGGGACTTCTGCATTGCCTTGACTGCGGGAGCAGCGAGGTCAAAGCGCTCGACCCCAATACCGACACGGTCTTTTTAGCGCGCAACGGTTTCTATCGAAAGCCCGTCGTCGAGGCGCAGAACGGACGCCAGCCGATGGCGCTGATAGCAGCCGAGCACACGGCGCAATTGAACGCGCCGCAAAACGAAGATGTTTTCTCCAAGGCTGAGGAGAACGAATTGCTGTTTCAAGATATTGCCCTGGCAGGCCACAACAGCAACGAGGCCGCGATCGACGTGCTCTCCAGCACGACCACGATGGAAGTCGGTATCGATATTGGCACTCTGTCGGGCGTGGCATTGCGCAACATGCCACCCGGCCGCGCCAACTATCAGCAACGCTCGGGACGCGCCGGCCGTCGCGGCAACGCTGTGGCGACTGTTGTTGCGTTCGGAAGCGCCGATAGCCACGACGAGCACTATTTCTCCGAGCCGGACGGCATGATCCGCGGCGATGTTGTCGATCCGAAGCTTACGCTCGACAATGCTGAGATCGTACGGCGTCACATTCGCGCGTTCCTGCTGCAGAACTACCATCAGGACCGGCTCCCGCAGGTCGACCCCAACCAGCGGCACGACCTGTTCTCCGTGCTTGGTACGGTCACCGAATTCCGCCGCAACACCTCCATCCTGAACCGCGACGACTTCGCGTCCTGGCTTAAGGAACACGACGAACAGCTTCAGAAACGTGTGGCCTCGTGGATACCCACGGAGTTGAAGCCGGAGGATCGCAAGGAGTTGCTGGAAGGTATGGTGGCCGACTGCCTGAAGGCGGTTGACGACGCGATACGCCCCGGACCCGGCGAGACGGACGAGGCTACGCAGGCGGATGACGACGACGATGAGTCGGAGGACGCGGCTGAAGAAGGCGAGGAGCGCCCGCGCCAGACTTCGCGCCCGGGAAAGCTGCTCGACCGCCTGCTTTATTGCGGCAAGCTGCCCCGGTACGCCTTCCCAACCGACGTAGCGACCTTCCATGTCTTTGACCGGGACCGTTCGTCGCGTTTCCGTCCGATCATGCGCTTTGCGCCGTCTCAGGGCCTGCCGATCGCGCTGACGCAGTACGCGCCGGGAAAGCAGGTCTGGATTTCCGGCAAGTGCTACACCTCGGGCGCGATTTACTCGGTCATGTCCGACGACCGTTTCACGGCGTGGGAGTCGAAGCGCATTTACATGGAATGCAGCGAGTGCGGCTTCGCTAAGACCTATCCCATCGGAGAGGCGAACCGCAACGACGTGCGCGACTGCGAAGCGTGCGGGGGCGAAGACACGTTCGGCCCCGGCCGCTACTGGCTGCGCCCGCCGGGCTTCGCTCATCCGGTCGATGCCGAGGAAGTCACCTCGCCGGATGACATGCCTGAGACGAGCTACGCCACGCGCGCGAAGCTGACGATGGGAACGCCAGACGAGGGCGCCGGCTGGCTTCCGGTCAATGACCGCATCCGTATTCTGCCGGCGCGCGACCACCTGCTTGTGTCGAACACCGGGCCGAACCACGACGGCTATACCTATTGCGTCAAATGCGGCCGCATCGAGTCGGCAACCGATCCTGCGCCGAAACTGCTCGGGCCGCACCGCAAGCCCTTCCCGGACGATGACGACAAGCAAATGTGCGACGGCACGAGCCCGACACGTCACGTCGTTCTCGGGACGGATTTCATAACCGACATCGCCCTGTTCTCGATGCGGGTTGCCGCCCCTCTGAAGCTCAAGCCGGGCCATTCTTCGACCGCCGTTGCGCTGAGGACCGCCAGCGAAGCCCTGGCGAAAGCGGCCTGCCAGTTGCTTGAGATCGAGGCGGGCGAACTCATGGCTGAATTCCGGCCTGCGCTTACGCCCGGAGGATCGAGCGGCCTTGAGGCCGAAATATTCCTCTACGACACGCTGCCGGGTGGCGCCGGCTTCTCAAGCCAGCTTTCAGACAGGGGCGTGGAGCTGTTTCAGCGCGCGCTCTACTTGATGAAAACCTGCCCCGCAAACTGCGATGCGTCCTGCTACCGCTGCCTGAGAAGCTTCAAGAACAAGTTCGAGCACGGCTTGCTCGACCGTCATGTCGGCGCTCAGTTGCTCGAATACCTCCTCAATGGCGAGGAGCCTCAATTCAATGTCGACCGCCTCAAGACCTCGACCGAATTCTTGTTCAACGACCTGCTGCGGCAAGGCGTTGGCGGTGTTCAGTTCGAGTTGAATGCGCCGTTCGCCACACCGGAGGGCACGCTGACCGCTTCCATCATGGCGACCACAACCGCAGGACAGTACATCATCGCCCTGTCCGGCCCCTTGACCACGGATCACCCGGCAGATCCTGATATTGCGAACTTCCGGGACAACGGCGGAAGCATACCCGTGATCGTCGAGAACGAGTTGATCGTCCGCGGCAATCTACCATGGGCCACGCGGAGCGTGCTGCAAAAGATCGGTGTCCTGTGAAGAGCTTGCCCGCTGCGAAAAGTACTCCATGATCGAGCTGCTTGGCGTCAAGGAAGGTAAGGAGTTCGAGGCCGCCGAGCATCTACGCCGGCAGATTCTGGCAGCATGGCCTGACATCGGCCAAAGCGCGAAAGACCACATCAAGATATTCGTGGGCCTGAAGCTCTACGGCTACCGTCTCGAAGACATCGATCTCGTTGTCATCGGCCGTCTCTCTGCGCCTCGATCGTTCGACGTAGAATTCAAGTTCTATCCGCGAGACGGGGAACCGTTCATTCCCCGCAGCGCCCAGATCAAGAATTTCATCCTCGTTGTCGAGGCGAAGTCGCATGATGCGACCGGCGTGCGCTTCGAGGACAAGATTGCTTCCGTCTGCTATCGCCGGGGAGGACATACAGTCTGGGAGTCGGTGACGGAGAAAAATCGGCTTCAGATGTTCGAGTTCAAGCGCTACCTCGCCGATCACGGCATCGAGCGCATCTATGTGCAGGACCTGATCTTCTTCTCCGGCCTCCGCGAGGGGGACCTACCGCACCGTCCCCACAATTGCTTCGGCGTGGATGCGAGTTTCGAGCGCATCCTCAATGTTCTCGGACAGGTTTCTGCGCCGCTTCACCACAAGCGGGACGCTCTTATCTCGTTCGGATCAGATGAAACCTTCGCGGCGCTTCTCGATCCCGCGTTTCCTCTTCTGCAATTGGTCGAACCGACGCCGCTGGACCGCCGGCGCATGGATCGGATCATCAAGGCATCGCTGCCCGAAGCGTGGCTCGACGACCTGGGCAACAAGCAGGTCGTCATTCGCGGGCGCGGTGGCGTCGGCAAGACGGTCATATTGCTGCAAATGGCCTATCGCGCGTTCGACCGTGCGCGCATGCGCTCCCTCATGCTCACCTACAACAAGGCGCTGGTCGCCGACATGCGGCGCACGATGGCGTTGCTCGGCGTGCCTCGCAGCATCGAAAATGGTGGCATCAGCATTGATACGGTCCATGCCTTCATAGGGCGGCTTATGCACGGACTCGGCATCATTCAGGACTATGCCGGCTTCCTTGAAGCCTACGAGCAGAAGAAGGATCTACTTTTGGAGTACATTCGCAGCAAAGCGGTATCGCCGGAAGACATCGCAGAACTCGTTAAGCGCCATCCTACCGACTTTCTCTGGGACAGTGTGTTTGTGGATGAGGGTCAGGACTGGCCCGCCAACGAAATCGAAATTCTGCGCGCGGTCTACGGACCCGAACGCATCGTCGTGGCTGACGGTGTTGACCAGTTCATTCGTGGGTCCGTTGCCGACTGGAGCGGCGGCATCACGCGCGAACAATTACGCGCGCGGCGGCTTACGCGGTGCTTGCGCATGAAAGCCAATCTGGCGCTGTTCGTGGCGGATTTTGCCGCCGCGCTCGGGCTTGTGGATTGGGACCTGGAGCCGAATCCTGACGCGAACGGCGGCCGAGTTATGGTCATTGAAGGCGATCTAGCGGCCCGTCCGGAGGTCTATTCAAAACTTTGCGCGGAAGCGGCCGAACTCGGAAACTACCCCGTCGATCTGCTCGCATGCGTTCCGCCCGCGCTCGTGGTCCATGACGGGCGCGAGCCGTTTTCGACGCCAGCGCGCGCTCTCGCGGGGCAGAGCGTGAAAACCTGGGATGCTTCGTCTATCGATGTGCGGGAGAATTTCCCGACCGACCGCGAGGCACTTCGCATTGTTCAGTACGATTCTTGCCGTGGGCTGGAAGGCTGGACAGTCATCAACTACGGCTTCGACGAATTCTGGGATTACAAGTACTGGCAACGGCTGGCGCAGCCACGAGGAACAGATGATCTTTTCGTCACCGCCGAAGAGGAGGCGATCGAGTTCGCGTCGCGTTGGGCGATGATTCCGTTGACCCGCGCAATGGATACCCTCGTCATCAACATTTCCGACAAGCCTAGTCCCATCAGGGAGGCGCTTGAGGCGCTGCGCGAGAGGCGCGGCGACTTCTTGGAATGGGTCAAACTATGAAGCGCACGCTACAAGAAAGGATATCGGTGCGGAGGGATTTTTATGGCGATCCCTGATGTGCCGGAGCTTCGCGAGTTGATGACGGGAGTACGTCTCTCGCTTGACGGGCCCACCGCTCAACAAGCCGCCGCGCGCATCCCTTTCCTTCCGGCGGTCGATAAATCAGGGTATGCTAGGGAGCGTGAGCTTTGGCTCCATTATCCTGCGGCAACCAAAGTTCCGTTCAAACAAGTCCGCGACCGCATCAATCAGGAACTGCAGTCGTCGCGTCATCCAAAACACGATGACTTTGCATTGTTTGCGCTGGCGCTAGCCGCGCTGGCGCCGCCAGATCAGGGAGATATGGTCTCGCGCGTCAATAAGATTATCTCGCGCGTCTGCGATGCCGATGTGACCTTGTATCATATCCTCCGCATGGACTTTCCCGAGCAGTGGCGTGTTGACATTCCTCCCTTCACCATAGGCCCACTGCGCGTACAGAAACTCAAGTACAATTCCGATAAGGCCGGCTCCGATTTCTTCACGCGCTACAGAGATGAACTGGCGAACTCGTGGGCGATAGAGCGCGAGCCCATGCCAACGAGGGTGTTCGATTTTCCGCTGATTCAGGAAGAAGTGCTTAGCGGCTTGCCGGCCATCCACGCGCGCCAGCCTTGGGAAGCGCAGGCATTGGGCGCGCTCGTGGACTGGTATTTTTCGCTGCACAACAGAGTCCTCTTCGAGAGTTTCCTAAGCGAACTGGTGTCGGCGCAGTCCGTTCTGCTGGCGCTGGGCGCGCCGTTTTTCGACACGCGATCGCTGCAAATGCTGTCGGGGGTCATAAAAGCGCACCGTGTCGCCGTGTTTCTCAACATAGGTGCTCGCCGACAGGGATTCGTCGCGCCCGGCGGGACGGGGCCGCTTCTGGTTGATGTTGCCGGGATTCACGATCGCGTTCCCCGCATACTCAATGAACTGAAAGAGTGCTACGGCATCGATCGTTTTGACGATTCCCCGTTGCATCGAAGCATTAAGTTATTTGCAGATTTTGTTGCGAGGGCGCGCCGCCACGAGATTGACGACCACAAGAATGAAGCGCTGCTTCACTATGTGATCGCGCTCGAACTCATTTTTGGCGAGCGGCAGGCGATTCAAAAGAGCGTCGCCGAGCGCGTTGCGCTCATCACGTTTCACGAAAGCGGGCGCACTTTCGAGCAGCAGCGCCAATTCATCGACAGCATATATGAACTGCGCAGCCGATATGTCCATGCGGGAAGGCAGATAACGGATGCCGACGTCGTGGATAAGCTCCGCGTGCTTTGCGAACAGACGTTCAGATGCTTGCTCAGGCTTCAAGCTGCTCATCCTCAGAGCGCGGCGAGGGGTGAAGGAGCGCTGAGGGGCTGGTTGAAGGAACTGGACTACCTGTCAGCCGGGTTCATCGCCGGCAAACAGCCCGATGAAAAGCATCTTCGTGAGGCGTTTATCCTATCATGAGCGAGTCAACTCCGAATCTCGGTGTCGCGGGAACGCCAATCGTGAGCGAAGTGGCTCAAAGTTGTACGCGAGGAATGCCTCCGTACATTGGATCGTTCGTGTGCGCTCTCGCGGTGAGTATCGTCTTGTGCTAAAGGTGCTGACGGTCTTTCGTTGTGTCGGCGCGTTGCGCGCTACATGGTCGATGACGCGAAAAATCGATCAATCGTTGTCGATAGACAGTGAAACGTCGCTGAATTCGAATCGCGCAAATCTTCCTTTGAAATCATAAGCGAAAAATTTTGACGGCTCGTTGTTCGGACTTCGGGCATCGTCAGAAAAAATTTGCGCTTATAAATCAGCGCATTACGATGCGTTGAGAAAATCGAGTGGGAGTAGGGGGATTAAAAATTCTCTTTATATTCAGTGGCTTATATGGGATTTGGAATGGCCGGCAACACATCGTTAGTTCGGCCGTCGGATCCGGTAACCGCTTGAACTGTAAAGGGAGTTCCTACGGTCGAAGTATTCTTGAGTTGCGGAATGCTGGATAAGTTGACGGTCTTTCTGACGGTCTTTTTTGAATTGGTCACCTGCCGAAATCAAAAGACCGTCAGATAGCGCGGATAGCGCTGACGGTCTTTTCCTGGCCGGCAAGTTTTTGATACTGTACTGGAAAGGGTAAATTATAGCCTGTTCGGGGCGTTTTTTACGATTGAGGCATGACCGCCGAAACTATCCCCGGAAAGAGCCATGCGGGGCTTCAGCTCTTGAAATGGCCGGGCATTGGCCGTACATTGGCGGTAGGAGTATCGCCATGGCAAACGTAGCCTCGAAATCGGCCCGCGGTCGCACCCGCGCGCAACGCCTTGAGACGCGGGTGACAGCGGAGCAGAAGACGCTTATCGAACATGCTGCCGCCCTCCAGGGACGGACGGTCACAGATTTCGTGCTGACCAGTGTCCAGGATGCTGCACGGCGGGCCATTGAGGAACACCAGCAGATCGAACTGTCGGTGCGCGACAGCCAGGCGTTTGTTGATGCGCTGTTGAATCCGAAGCCCGTCAATGACCGCCTGCGCGACACGGTGCGCCGCTATCGCGAAGCCACCGGCGTATAGCCGGTGCCGGGCGTTCCCGAGGGATCGCTTCGGGTCGAGGCGCTTGGTCCGCAGCACGATCGCAGTTCGTTCGTCAGCGGCGCCGAAGCGCTCGATCGCTATCTACGAAGCCAGGCTGGCCAGGACGCCCGCAAGAATATGGCCGCGCCGTTCGTGCTCGTGCTGCCGGACGGCACCATCGGCGGCTATTACACACTGTCCGCGACCGGCGTGAAACTCACCGAATTTCCGGCTGATATCACCCGCAAGCTGCCGCGCTATCCACTCGTCCCGGCGACGCTTTTGGGCCGGCTCGCCGTCGATCAAAACCATCAAGGGCGAGGGTACGGCCGCTTCCTATTCGCCGACGCTCTGTTCCGCGCGGTCCGTAGCGAAATCGCCTCGTTCGCCGTTATCGTGGACGCCAAAGATGATGCCGCCCGTCAATTCTACATACGAGAGAGCTTTCTGCCACTTCCCGGTCAACCGATGAAGCTTTTCCGGCCGATGGAAGATCTAGCGAAGCTCTTTGAAGGATAACGCTGCGATGGCCAGTTCCAATTCTACAGCAGGGGGGCGCGCAACCGAAGCCGGGATGTCATTCCAGGCGATGGTAGGCACCTGGCTGGCCGCGCAGCTCGTTACGGAAATGCCTGTCGGTGCGCGCTTTGGGCTAGCCACCGACCTCCGACCGATTGAGCTACAGTTCGAAACTGGAGAGGCTCTCGACGACGCCGTACTACGTTTGGCCGATGGTGGAGCGATCTATTTCCAATGCAAGACGCGGCCTGCTTTGGAGCGAGGGTCAAACTCGGCGCTGGCGAAGACGATTGCGCAGCTCGTCCGGTTCGTCGCTGAGCAAAGGTCGAAGAGCCTCTCCATAGACTCGACGCGCACCGCCGCGGTGCTCGCGATTGCAGACAACGCTCCTCGATCTATTGATGCGCTCGATGAGGCTTGTCGGAATTTCGGCCACGGGGAAACTTGGCCTGCCGTTATCGCAAGGGTCTCGGGTGCGCAGAAGGATGCACTTGGGGTCTTCAGGGATCACGTGGCTCGCTCTTGGAAGGACGAGTTCGGTTCGGATCCAAGCGAGGATGATCTGGTTGATCTCGCGAGGCTCTTCCGAATTCGTCGATTTGGTGCTGACGCTGCTAGCGCCGACTGGCGCGAAGCCGCATCCCTGGTCGGTTCGCGCCTCTATGAGGGAGCAGACCAAGGGGGAGCGCCGACCTCAGCACTGCTTGAAATCGTCAGGCAGCTTATTCGTAGCGGAGCTGCCGCGGATCGAAATGGCTTGGCTCGTGCGCTTCGATCTGCCGGCTATCCCGATAAGCGGGCACCCGGGTTCGATCGGGACATCGAAGCTCTTCGCCGCTACACGAACGAGGAATGCGAGCGGCTCGCTCGCCACACGCGACTAGAAGCGGATCGTCGGGTTCCACTTGTTCGCGAATGTCTACCGGCGCTCAAAGCCGCCATCGACAGCGGAAGTCTTCTCGTCATCGGCGAGCCCGGAGCGGGAAAGACCGGGGTTCTTGTCGCTCTGGCGCACGAATTTCGGACGCAGACTGCCCCATTTGTTTTTCTGTCCGTAGATAGGTTGGCCGGTATCGCCAAGCTGGCGGATTTGAAGGGCGAGTTCGGGCTTACTCACGATCTCCTCGATGTCCTTGAGGCTTGGCCGGGCGGCGAGCCAGGCATTATCATCATCGACGCTCTCGACGCCTCGCGAGGCGGTCCATCAGAGGCAGCCTTCGCATCGCTGATCGAACTCGCGCTGCCAAGGCTTGGTGAGAGATGGTCGATCGTTGCGTCCATCCGAACCTTCGATCTACTGAATGGGCGTCGCTTTCGTGAAGCCATGCAGGGCGCTCCGCCGAACCCGGCCTATGCCGAGCAGAAGCTAGGCCAGGCGCGTCACTTCCTGATCAAAGCTCTGTCGCCTGGTGAACTGATTGAAATCGCGAGCCAAGCGCCGCAACTCGGCGATCTCATCGAGACCGCGCCGCCGAAACTGAAGCTGCTGCTGACGAACATCTTCAACCTTTCGCTTGCTGCGGACTTAATCAAAGGTGGCGTCACGTCCCAAGCCATTCGGACGGTCGCCACCCAATCGGAGCTCATCGATCGATACGAAGACGAACGGCTGCCCACGCAGCCGCTAAAGCGTGCCGCGTCGGCGGCAATCGCTGCCATGGTCGGAAGTCGTCGCCTGACGGTTCCGCGGATCGCTGTTCAGCACGATGCCCTCGACGGCGTTCTTCAATCGGGCGTTCTCGTGCCTGCTGGCGATCTGGTGGCGTTTGCGCACCACGTTCTCTTCGATCACGTTGCTGGTCGCTACTATCTCGCATGGAGCGAGATTGACCGGCTCCTTGGGCAGGTTTCCGACGACCCCGGAGTGGGATTGCTGCTCGGGCCTGCGTTGCGTTTCGCAATGGAGCGCATCTGGCAGTTAGACGATGCATCGAGATCGCAATCCTGGAAGCTGCTCAACAGCATCACGTCATCGCAGACTGTGGATCCGGTCGTTGCGAGCGTCGCCCTTCGGACAATTGCAGAACGTGTCGAAAGCGAAGCCGACATAGCCGGATTGTTGGCAATCATCACAAACGCCATGGACCGTCCGTCGGCCGGCGCGATGCTCTCGCGGTTGGCGCGCTTCGTCGGAATGTCCTTCGCCGACAAAACTGTTCAGCCGGCTATTGGAAAGGCGTGGTCGAAGATTGCCGAGGCCGTGGCCAGCTTGAGCGATCGCAATTTCGCTGATGCGGCGCGTTTTCTACTCTGGTCGCTGTACGAACGGGCCGATTTCAGCGATGCAGCTTTTGTTGCGAGATTCGGTTTGGCCTCTCGGGCGCTCCTCAAGCTGGCATGGTCGATCGATCCCTACTTTTCGTTGATCACGATCGCTGGAATCCGGTGCGTCGCAAAGAGCTACGGCTCGGACCCGCAAGCCTCCCGGCACCTTCTTCAGCAAGTCCTTGATGATCCGCACTTTACCGAGCACGCGCATAGCGAGGCGCCGTGGCTGGCCGAGGGTGTGCCGAACATTATTCCGTATGATGCGGACTTCGCGGCAACGATCTACTCGACGTTGTTTGGGAGGCCCGCCCCACAGGATGGAAAGAGTTGGTTCGGAGGGCAGCCCAGCCGGATCATGCCGCTGTCCACAAATCGGAAGCAGGAATACGAGCACGCATACTGGTATTTGAATCGCGCGCTGAGAGCATTCCTTAGCGCTGCGCCAAAGGCTGGCGTCGCCGCCGTGATCGGCGCCGCCAAAGGTATGGCGCAAGACAAGAGTCGGGGCGAAACCCCGCTCACCGTTCTTGAAGTCGATATCGATGGAAGCCCCGTCCGCGTTATCGACGAGATGCTTTCGCTCCAAGACTGGCGGCGAGGCAGCCGCCGGACGGGATCGGCCGAGGACGACGTCCTAACCACTTTCGTCGATTTCCTTGTGAAAACCGATGCTGAGACGTTTCGCAGCGCCGTTGACACTGCCGCGGCCAGTGAGGCCGGGGCCGCTATTTGGGCCCGCCTCCTGCGGATCGGCTCCGAACGCGCAGGTGTGGCCGACGATCTGCTGTGGCCTCTCGCCGCGACGCCGGCGTTCGCCAGCATCCGAGGACTCGCCAGAGACGCCGTCATCTACCTCGGTGCGACCTATGCTCTCCGCTCACCCCACGAGCGGGAGAAATTTGAGGCGGCGGCACTTCAGGCGCATCTGCTGGAGGATTCACCGGCAGGGAGATGGTGGCGGTCGCTTTTGTCGCGGCTGCTTTCGCTGGTCCCAGAAGATGCGTTGATCACCGCGGAGATGAAGCAATTTCGTGCGGGGTTGGCCACCGAGAACTTGCTCCGTGGCAATCCAGCTTTCGTTTCGATTGAGACGCGTTCCGGGCCAGCCGAAGACATCACCGACCTTCTGCTCGCCCGCGATGGCGTTGATTTGGATGCGGAGCCAGACCGATCGGTCCGGGCGGCAACGCGCGTGCTGGAAGAGAGTCTGAAGACCCAGACTGGCGCGGATGCGCAAATCGACGTGGTCGGACTCTGGCATCTGACATGCGAGCTCGTGGAGATCATCGATCGGGCCGTAAGCCCTGCGCCGCACGCGGAATTGCTGCACTCGAGTTGGGGCGCCGTTAGCAATGCGGTCGAGCGGATGAGTACCAGCGAGGCTTATGACCCGACGCTTGCGGGACATCCTGATCTCGACACGCTGCTTGCGCTCATTGGTCGCCTTGGACGGAGTGCGTACCCCGAAGAGCGCTCGGAAGACGACGACGGCGGGATGATGGCGTGGGGCAACTGGGACGTCCGCGTCTATGCAGCCTCTTCCACCATGCGGCTGGCCCAGCGCTTTGCGGCCGACCGCCCTGGGATTTTGGACGAGCTCGAAGCCTTTCTTCGCGACCCGGTACGCACCGTTCGACTGCAGGTGGCCCAGTCCATCAACGGCCTTTGGGATGTCGCACGAGACAGAATGTGGTCACTGGCGGACTACGCCGCCAAAAATGAGACCAGCACGGACGTCCTTGGGTTTTTTATTTCCGGACCGCTGCAACGTGTCGCCGGTGCGGACCCCGAGAGAACTGAACGGCTGCTTTCGGACATCCTTAGCCGGACGTCGGCTTCCCAGGGGGCGAGAAGCGGTCGGGCAGGAACGACTTTGAAGAAGCCGCTGGGCAATCTCGTGGCGTGGCTGTGCGTGAAGGCGGACAGCGCGCGGGCATGGACCCAGTTCGCGAGCTGGGTCGACGATCTGGTCGTCGGTGACGCCTTCCTCTGGGCTATGTTGTCCAGTCTGCGTGAAGTGCTTTTTTTTGGCTATCGGGCGCAAAGTAATGTCGAAGAGGCGGCGATGCGCGCTCGCGCGCAGACCGTGCTGGATCGGATAGTTACAGCGTCCGTCGTTGCCAAGGAGAGGGCAGAGCCGGTTCTTCGGTCCAACGAGGCTTCCGACGCGGATAAGACGCCCATGGAGGCGCTTTACATCGCGGCGGATCATCTGCTCGACCATGCCTGCAATCAGTTATATTTCGGCTCAGGGGCGTTTCGACAGTCGAACGACGGATCCCCCGGCATCGTCGAGGCCGCGGGCAAGCAGCGCTTCTTGGAGGACTATCGAGGCGCCCTTGATGCAATCGGCGAGCATGGCTCGGCACGAACGATCCATCATCTCATCGATCTCTATGTGTTTCTCGTCGAGGCGTCGCCGGCAGAGGTTTTCGATCACATCGCCGCCATCCTCACAGGACCAGGCGTAACCGAGAACTATCAATTCGAATTTCTTGGCGCGGACGCCTTGGTCGCGCTCGTGCGAGTGTATCTTGCCGATTATCGATCGATCTTCGAGGACCCTGACCGACGCGCACGACTTGTCACTGTCCTGGAGACCTTCTCGGCGGTGGGCTGGCCGGACGCCCTAAAACTCCTCTACGAGCTCCCGGATCTACTGCGTTGAGCGAAGAAGCCGCGATCGCTGCGTTCCGAGCAGCGCTGCGGCGCGCGTTCGAAGACTTTCAGGCCGACGAGCAACGTATTCGTGACCAATATGCGCGGGCTGTGCAGGAAGGTGACGCGCCTGCCGGCGCTGATGATGACGAGCTTCTGGAGAGGCCAACGCGCCGTTTCCTAGTTGATCGCATGCTTCGCGCGCTCGATTGGAACCCCGACGATCCTCGCCAGGTGGTGGAGGAGGCGAGGAGCTGGGATGCTGACGACGAACGACTGTACTTTGATTATCTCGGCATCGCTCCCGAGACGCGAGCGCCCGTCGTGCTGGTCGAGGCTAAGGCTTATGACGTTGGTGCCGCACGCCAGCCGCGTGGTCGAAACCTCGATGCGCGAGGAATGGCTGACCTGATCAGCGGCGCGATAGGTGACCTGAAATCCGGAAGGAAGGACCATCCGATCTTGGCCGAATGGGCTGAGTGGTTGAACGATCTTCGCACGTATGTGAGGTCACTCGACGAACTCGGCCGCTCAACGATTCGCCGAGTAGTATCGACGGCGGGCCGATGGGTCGTGATCTTTGAGGAGCCGGTGGATGTCTTCATCGGCGAAGGTCCACCGAACGTCGGGCTGATACACTGCTTCGTCAGCATCAAGGACATACTCGACCGACATGCAGCGCTGTTTCGGCTTCTTCACCGGCCGAGGCTCGTCGATACGCTTCCGCTCACCTTGTCTTCCGCGCAGGCGCTTGCCATGCTTAACCCGGCAGCGATTTCTCGCATCTTCAGGGGAGTTGTGGCCGTCACCCGAGAGAGCGGTGGCAGCCGACGCACGTATCCGACGCGCTCGATCTGGCCCGCGATCATAGCGATTACTTCCGATCGACCATTCGCGATCATCGACGACGCGGGAGCGCCATTGGAGGATCCAAGGGAACCCGGTCGCTTGGCCGAGTTCATCGGCACTCATTCCGCGAATGGGGCGGCGTTCGAAGCGCGCCTGCTCCAAATGCTCGGTCGACCGGACCTGGTGTCTGGTCCGATGACGGAGTTCCCAGGATTCCCCAGGGGGCTCGGAAGCCGCAAAGCCGCCCAGCCCGATGTCGTACCGATTGCGGGCTCAACGCCGGCGGACGCTCTTGAGGGTGGCGCCAATGACGTGAAGTTCGTCATCCATGTTGGGGGTCCCTATCCGGAGTACGTGATTGCGACTGGGGAACACTGGTTTTTCAAAGTGGCGGAGCCGTTCGGTCCGGCCTGTGAATTCCACGAATGGCCGAAAGCTCGGGCCAAAGGAGTTGCGGCCGCTCGACCTCTCACGGGTCATTCTGAAACGTCGTATACCCAGAGCGGCGATGACATCCATTGCGCTCATGAGGAACTTCGTGGGTTGCGCGCTGCTCGATGCAAAATTGTCGTTTTGGAGAGCCACCTTTGCTGCCGGGCCTGTCGATTTAATTCGATATGTTGGGCGGAAGACGCGGGACGACTCCCATGCCCGGCCTGATTTCTCTGAGAGCGGCGCCGTTCCCGTTGACGACAGCGGCGGAGCTGGTCATCGCCCGTGGGGCGGATGGCTCGGGCGGCCCGGAGGCCGGGGCGTGAGCGTTGATCCGACCGAAGAGAAAAATATGTCCGGCGGACGGATCGCAATCAGCGGCTTCGACTACCAAGCGATCGTCATTCTGGACCAATTGTTTGATCACTTCGACCAGCATGCTGGCGACCCCCGGGCACGGCCTGAAGGGAAGGACGATTTGGATTTGGTTTGGACCGAGAACGGCCGCGACCGTCGCCGCCACGTCCAGGTCAAGAAGCCGCGCGAGACAAGTCAGGGCGTCCCCAAAAATCAGCCCTGGCGACTTTCCGAAGTCGCGGGCGAACTGCTGCCCAACACCCTGGATCAGCTCGTGGGCTCGGACAGCCAGCAGGCCTGGATCCTGGGGGACGCGGTGCAGGCCACGGTCCGGCGCCTGGTCGCCGCCGGGAGCGCGGCGGCGGATCGAGAGGCGGAACTCTACTGGTCGGTGGTCCACCTGATGGCTCGCGCAGCGGTGTTGGATCAGCTTCCCGGCGTGCAGCGTCGATCCCTTCTCAAATGGCGTTTCAAAAACCCACCCAGCATCGCCAATGACGCGCGTGATCTTCTAGTCGCCACCTACGGCCAGATGTTGAGCGCAGCAAATGCCGGCGCCGAGGTCGTGCGTCGTTATCAAGATCGGGTTGCCTGGATCGACCAGCGTCTTCCAGGGGTGCTCGCCCGGGTCGAAATTCTGGACGACTACGGGTCTGAGGAGGCGGTGGGCCAGCGCTTCCAAGACCGACTGCAGCGCGAATACCGCCTGTCACCGGAGGTTGTGGGGCACAACCTGTTTGGCAATTTCCGATCCTTCATCAACGATGTCGCCAAACGGCCGGGAGAGATGATCGATCGGCAGGGTTTCGAAGTGCAGCTCCGCAGCGCCTGGCCGCAGATGAGCGCTGCGACAGAGCCGCCAATTCCACCAGCAAATGGGATTTTGAGATCGGACTTGACCGATGGACTGGTCAAGCCTGGAGCCGCCATGGTCGTCGAGGTCGTCGGTATCTCCGGGTCTGGCAAGACGACGCTTGCCGCCCAGGCGGCCGCCGCGTTGGAGGACCACGATCCGGGGCGGCTTCCGATCTACGTCCGCGTGCGGGGAGACGCGGCATTTCGCGATGTGATGTCCGGAGTTCTCTTTCCACCTTTTGCGTCGGGGAATACCCGACCTGTTCGGTCTCGCTGTGGAGAGCAAACCTGCCGACGAGACGGTGATCGACCGTTTGGCGGAGATATGCAGTGGCCTGTCTCGGCCAGTGCAGTTGCTGTTGGATCTGGCCGAGGGAGCCTGCAACGCCCAATTCGGCCGAGACCTGGGACGGTTTGCTCGCGCCTTGACGCCGGGGTCCTGCCGCCTCGTGGTGTTTGGCCAGCAGAGCACTTTCAGCGCGCTTAGCCCTGTCGAGACCGACAGCGCCCGCGTCCTCGCGATCAATATGCGCGGTTTCCGCTGGGAGGAGTTCGTAAGCCTCGTGGGTCGTTACCACCTCGGTGCCGACCGGAGCGTGCTGTGGGAGATCTTCAATCGCGTCACCGTTGGCCGGCCGGCCGGGCTCTATGCGCAACTGGCTGAGGCCTTGGCCCGCCAACCGTCGCTCGACGCGATGCTCGCCATCGCGAGCAGACCGCCTGAGGATATGGTTTCGGCTGCGGAGCAAAGCCGTTTCGATCAGCTCGCGCCAGGCGCCAGGTCCGCGGCGGAGCGTCTTGTCTGCTTCGCTCTTCCATTTCGACGGCAGGATGCCGAGGCGGCGTTCCCGGATGAAAATGTCGGCGCTGCCATCAAGGCGCTCGTAGATCTTGGCCTGCTTCGGACCGAGGCCGAAGGCTTTCTGGAGATGCACGAAACCGTTCGCGCCGGGCTGGAGTCCGGCATCGCGCCAGCCGTGCGTCGGAGCGCCCACGGCGCCTTGGCGGAGTGGTACGGCGGACAGGGCGATATCGCCACGCAGATATTCCATCTCGACAAAGCAGGCCGTTCTGCTGAAGCGGAACTTCTTGGCCGAGAGGCGTTCCTGCGAGGAGAGGCGTGGCGCAGTCTCGCCAGCTACGTGACGCGCCGGGCGCTGGTCACCGCGCAAGAGGTCGTCGCTGTCGCCGCCCGACCCGAGCGCATCGCCGACTTCTATCTCCTCCGATCCATTCTGCAGGAACTGGCCCCAGAAGGCGTGGATGGGCTGCTCATGGACCTCCTGACCCAGCAGCGTTCCCGCTATTTTGGTGACCATGATTGGGCGCGGCCCGTGGTCGAAGCGATCCTCGCGATCAGTCCCCCCCGTTTCCAAGACCTGCTCGTATTTACGGTCGCCCAGGCGGCAAATGCCGAGGAGCGTCGACAAGGCCTGACTTGGCTTTTGATTGCCGCCCGCTACGGACGCCGGTCGTCGACAGCGGAGATTGTCGGTTTCGCAAAGTCGCAACCAGAGGACGTTCAGCGCCTGCTGTTGCCGGTCCTATTGCTCGACGGTGGCCGCGCCGCGCTTGCGTTGGCCTTTACGATCTTTGTTCGCCCAACTGACGACGAGACTTGTCGCGACGCCCCCTGGAGCGGAGTGAAGCTGACGGTAGAGCGGCGGGAAGACGTGGTGGAAATTCTGGCCGCTCTGCCGACGATGTCGGCATCGGCAATGATCGCGACCCGATCGCTTGCGTTCGGACCCGTCGGATCTCTCATCTGGGCGGCGCGGAGCCAGTTGCGCCCATTCTGTGTCGACATTCTCAGGGAAGACGGCGGCGAAGCCGAGATCAAGGCCAACGCGTGGCGGGTCCTGATCTTTGTCGGTCACTCAGAAATCGAGAAGCTGGTCGATCCCCTCGCCCCTGGAGCAGTCTCTCAAGACTACGCTCTGCTGGGGCCAGTCTTTGCGCCGACGGCCTATGATGGCAGCCGATATGAGGGGATTCTGCTAGATCCATCCGCGCCAGCCCCCCACCGTCAAGCCGCGCTTGCGGTCCTCCTTTTTCTGGATGTGGATCTTGGGTCGCTGCGGAGTCGTCTCGCAGCCCTGCCGCAGGATCCGCTCGCGGCGCTTTGGGACAGGCTTTTTGTCCTGCTGTTTGTCAAAAAGCCCTTCGTCGCAGGCGTCCCAATATTGCAGGCCGAACTTACGTCGCCGTCGGCGGCTCCGCTGCCGTCTGCGTTCTTGGTGTCCTGCCTTGTCGCAGTTGCGGAAGCCGCGTGGCCCGCTGTCACCGATCTCCTCATTCAAGGCGTGCAGCACGCAGACGCGTCGGTCCGGAGCGCCTCCGCCGCCGGATTGGCCCGCCGTCGTTCCCGGCGCGCGGCGGGGGCGCTTAGGCGTCAAAAGTCCGTCGAGCCGGACGCCAAAGTCGCTACGCTTCTCGCGCAGGCGGTTGCCGCGTGCGGTCCTGGGTCGGCCGGCGATCTAGCCGGCGGTGTGTCGCCGCCGGAGATTGCCCTATGGCAATGCATCGTCGCGACGCGGACCCGGGACGAAGGCTTCGCGCCGCAGCTCGTTAAGCTTGCGACGGACCCATCGGTTCATTGGGTGGTTCGGCGCGCCGCCATCTGGGCGGCAGGTCGCTTACCTTTCACTGCGGCTCTTCAAATGATCGCCCCAGCAGTCCTGGCGGAGAGCACGCCCCTGACGATCGATCGTGATGACAACTTGCAGGCCCACGCTTCTCTCAGCGGCATGCTGCAGAACGGCGTGTCAGGATTTTTGTTCGAGGGCGAAGCGAACTTCATTGCATTCATCGGTTCGGCTCTAGAGCAACAGTGGAGCGAACTGCTCGCAAGGGGCAGCTTGCCGTCGCCATCCGATGCGGCCCGATGGCTCTACATGAGCTTGGTGAGTGATCCATCGCCCGCAGGTATTCAGCGATTGCTGAATGGGGTTCAAACGCCCCTTCTGCACGCGGCAGTCGTGAGAGCCTTCCGCCTTTGCGGTCTCGCTCGGGATATCGAAGACGTGCTGGCGAGCGCGTCTTCGGTTTGGTTGGCAGTCAAGTGCCTGCAGGAACGACGCTGGGTCCGGGACAGCGATCCCGACCTGTGTCCGCGGCTGCGCCGCATCCTGGCCACGTCGCCCTGCGGCGGCGCAGCCCTGTTAGGTCGCATTGTCGACGAAATCGAAGCGGGTCGTCGCCAATCGGGGACCGTGGCGACCGCATCGCCAGTTCCCAAGCCGCCGACGCCGGTGCCGAACCCGCTTCTCGATTATTCTGCGGCGGTGCGTGCTCTTCGCGGGGCTTCCGACTTGGGAATCGATGCAGGGCAATCTATCGCGCTTTCGCGGTTGGACCGGGAGGAAGTGCAGAGACTTATCGCTTTGGCGGATCCGGTCAACGATTCTTCGACAGCCATCGTCCGCTTCACACCCACGATGACGTTCACCGCCGGAGGGCATGTTGTGGGCCAAGAGAGTTCGACGTCGACTGGCGGCACGTCCATCCCTGAGCGACTCCGCCCCGCCATTGCCGCTGCCAACCGATTCGATTTACCAATGCCCTGGCATGCCGAGCGCTTGCGATGGCCCTGGGTTGGCACCTATGGGGCGCAATTCATCGCTAGCCTCGGCGCGCAGGACGATGCCGATCGCCTCTACCAAGCGCTTGAGTCCGAAGCCGACATCCTACTGCCCTTTCTCGGGCGCCTCGACGGCCTTAAGGCGACAGAACCACTTCTCGATGAGCGTCTAGCGCCAGTTCTTCACCGCTACCTTTTGCTGGGCGACGATGCCTTTTTCGAGAGCCTCTGCAACTTGGCGCAGCGAATTTCTTCTGCAGTGGCCGTACCCATCCTTTCGGGACTGCTCGGACGATGGGCGTCTCGCTTCGATGTCGCGTCACTGGTACCGCAGGCCGAGAATATTGAACTATGGCGCGGATTTGCGCGTCTCAGAGAGCACCCGCGCTTTCGCGAAGTGGCGGGGTGGCGTAAAATTCTGGAGAACGTTCTTGCCGCAAACATGCGGTGGTTTCATAAGCAAGACATTATGCGGGTCCTCGAGGGCGATCCCGGCTCCTATGTGATCGTCGAGAGCCGGCTGTTGCGGGAAGAGAACTGGGTCCACTTCAATCGATGCGAGATCGATAGTTTGGATGAGGCCGCTGAGCGCCTGTTCCACGAGACCCGCTAGGGTGTAGGGGATTTGTAGGAGGTTTGTTATCAAATTCAGGTCTGGCGATTCCCCAACGACGAACCGCTATCCCCACGCTGTGCTCACCCAGGATAATTGGGACGACTACGGTTACAAGACGACGTTCCACGTCGTCCTGCATATATCCGCTGACGAGTTACTCGATCTCAGCCATCGTATCCGAGGCGCGCGCACCTCGGCCTCATTGAAGCCAACGCAATGCTGCGGGCCGGACTCGAAACCGGCTACTGGATGGGCTTAGCGCACCGAGCCATTACGCCGCTGCCTTCTCGTCACCATCTCGGACCTTTGTTGGCCATGTGTCCTTCCACACCGCCGCAGTACGATGCCACTTTCGATCAAGAGCTCACCAGCCGCGATGGGCCGGGTTTGTATGTGATCAGGAGAGCACAAACATGGCCAGCGCGAACGCCCTTGTGCTATAGGTGCTGACGGTCTTTTTTCATCCTGGCGCAGAATGCGCTCCGCGATCGACAACGCGAAAAATTGACCGATAGTTGGCGATAGTTGTCGAAGCCGCACGAAATTTGAATCGCGCAATTTTTCCTTTGAAATCAAAAGCGAAAAAATTTGACGGACCCACGGTCGGATTTAGACCGTCAGAAGAAATATTTTGCGCTTGAAAATCAGCGCGTTACGGTGCGTTGAGAGAATTGAGTGGGAGTGAGGGGTTAACAATTCTCTTTATAATTCAGTGACTTATATAGGATTTGGAATGGCCGGCAACACATCGTTGGTTCGGCCGTCGGATCTGATAACCGCTTGAACTGCAAAGAGAGTTCCTACGGCCGAAGTATTCTTGAGTTGCCGAAAGCTGGATAAGGTGACGGTCTTTCTGACGGTCTTTTTTGAAGTGGTCACCTGCCGAAATTAAAAGACCGTCAGATAGCGCGGATAGCGCTGACGGTCTTTTCCTGGCCGGTAAGTTTTTGATACTGTACTGGAAAGGGTAAGTTATAGCCTGTTCGGAGCGTTTTTTACGACTGAGGCTGACCGCGGAAAACGTTCCCGGAAAAAGTCATGCGGGGCTTCAGCTCTTGAAATGGCCGGGCATTGGCCGTACATTGGCGGTAGGAGTATCACCATGGCAAACGTAGCCTCGAAATCGGCCCGCGGTCGCACCCGCGCGCAACGCCTTGAGACGCGGGTGACGGCGGAGCAGAAGACGCTTATCGAACATGCTGCCGCCCTCCAGGGACGGACGGTCACAGATTTCGTGCTGACCAGCGTCCAGGATGCTGCACGGCGGGCGATCGAGGAACACCAGCAGATCGAACTGTCGGTGCGCGACAGCCAGGCGTTTGTTGATGCGCTGTTGAATCCGAAGCCCGTCAATGACCGCCTGCGCGACACGGTGCGCCGCTATCGCGAAGCCACCGGCGTATAGCCGGTGCCGGGCGCTCCCGAGGGATCGCTTCGGGTCGAGGCGCTTGGTCCGCAGCACGATCGCGGTTCGTTCGTCAGCGGCACCGAAGCGCTCGATCGCTATCTACGAAGCCAGGCTGGCCAGGATGCCCGCAAGAACATGGCGGCGCCGTTCGTACTCGTGCTGCCGGACGGCGCCATCGGCGGCTATTACACTCTGTCCGCGACCGGCGTAAAACTCGCCGAGTTTCCGGCTGATATCACCCGCAAGCTCCCGCGCTATCCACTCGTCCCGGCGACGCTTTTGGGCCGGCTCGCCGTCGATCGAAACTATCAAGGGCGAGGGTACGGCCGATTTCTGTTAGCGGACGCGTTGCATCGCGCGGTTCGTAGCGAGATCGCCTCGTTTGCCGTTATCGTGGATGCCAAAGATGAGGCGGCCCGTCAGTTCTATTTACGTGAGAGCTTTCTGCCACTTCCCGATCAACCGATGAAGCTCTTCCGGCCGATGGAAGACCTGGCGAAGCTCTTCGAAGAATAGCGGACGGCGATCACCTGGAGAGCCCGCTCTATGAAGACTTGCCTGAGCGGAGATGTGTCGAAACGACTGGCGCTGGGCGGTGACGCCGAGACTGCGCACGAACTTGAGCTCGAGATTGAGCAGGTTCGAGCCCGCTTAGCCGCAAATGAGGCGGAACGGAAAGAGCTTGAGGCCGCGCTGAGGAATCTCGTGAGCCGGCGCTCGGCGGTGACTGCAAATTATTCACCACCCGCCATTGCAGATGCGCCGAGGGTCATAGCCGCGTCACCCACCGCGCAAAAGATCGCTCTGTTTCGGCGCCTATTCGCAGGCCGCGCTGACGTATTCCCTGTCAGGTGGGAAAACCGAAAGACTGCCAAGTCCGGCTATGCGCCCGCGTGCGCCAACGAATGGGTCAGAGGGATATGCGGCAAGCCGCAAGTCAAATGCGGGGAATGCCCTCATCAAGCCTTCATCTCGGTCACCGACGACATCATCGAGAAGCATCTGCGCGGCGGCGACGGCGCACGCGGCTCTGGCGGCGATTTCGTGGCGGGTGTTTATCCGCTGCTTCCTGACGAAACCTGCTGGTTTCTGGCCGCCGATTTTGACGAGGAGAGTTGGGCTGTTGACGCCTTGGCCGTGCTGGAGACTTGCCAGGCCAAGGGCGTGCCCGCGGCTCTTGAGCGGTCTCGATCCGGCAATGGCGGGCACGTGTGGATTTTCTTCTCCGAACCGGTTTCGGCGCGCACCGCTCGGCAGTTCGGTGCGGCCATGCTGACGGAGACGATGGAGCGTCGCCCCGAAATAGGTTTCGCCTCATACGATCGCTTTTTTCCGAGCCAGGACACCATGCCGGTTGGCGGCTTCGGCAACCTGATCGCCTTGCCTTTGCAGCGCCGGGCGCGCGAGCTTGGAAACAGTGTCTTCATCGACCAGGACCTTCGGCCATACGACGACCAATGGGCATTTCTGGCCGCGAGGCCACGGCTATCGGCCAAGGCCGTCGCCGAAATCGTTGACGATGCGGAGGCGCGAGGCCGCGTTCTGGGCGTCCGCATGCCTGTCGAAGATGAGGATGCGGACGAGCCCTGGCGGATGACGCCGTCTCGGCGCCCCAAAGCGGGCCCGGTTGGCAGTCCCCTATCGGGCAAGATCACGATCGTGGTCGCCGACCAACTCTATATAGACCGGACCGATTTGCCGCCGGCGATGACCGCGCGGCTCATACGCTTGGCGGCTTTCCAAAATCCCGAGTTCTACCGTGCCCAGTCCATGCGTTTTCCGACCTTCGGCAAGCCTCGGATTATCTCCTGCACCGAACTTCATCGGCGTCATGTGGGGCTGCCCCGCGGATGCCTCGACGAAGCTGTCGAGCTGATCCGAGGCGAGGGTGCTGAGGTCGAACTGAACGATCTAAGGGTGATCGGCGATTCACTTCCGAGCCGAGTACGGTTTCAGGGGACGCTGCACGAGCCGCAGGTCAAGGCGTTCGAAGCGCTTCTTCCGCATGACCATGGTGTGCTCGCGGCGACGACCGCCTTTGGCAAGACGGTGGTGGCCGCGGCCCTTATTGCGCAACGCGGACGTAATGCGCTCGTTCTTGTCCATCGCCGCGAGTTGCTCACCCAGTGGGTGGAGCGGCTAAGGACATTCCTCGATATCGATCCAAAGGATATCGGCGTCATTGGCGGCGGACGCCGCAAGCCGACTGGCGTCATTGATGTCGCGTTGATCCAGAGTCTCGTGCGCCGAGGCGAAGTATCCGACCTGGTAGCGGACTACGGTCATCTGATCGTCGACGAGTGCCACCATCTTTCGGCGACGAGTTTTGAGCTCGTGGCCCGCCGAGCGAAGGCGCGCTATGTCCTCGGGCTTTCCGCGACTGTGGCTCGCAAAGATGGTCACCATCCAATCATCTTCATGCAATGCGGACCTGTTCGACATCGCGTTGATGCGCGCGCCCAGGCCGCCGGGCGGGGGATTGTTCACCGCGCCAAAACTCGATCGACGCAGTTTCGACTGCCGCCACCTCTGGCGGGGTCGGACCGTCCTTCCATGCCAGCAATTTATGCAGCCATCGCACAGGACGAGTCCCGTAACAACCTGATCTTCGACGATGTGTTGAAGGCGCTGGAGGCGAAACGCTCACCGATCGTGCTCACCGAACGCCGGGATCATCTGGAATATCTGCAAGGCCGCTTTTCGCGCTTCGTGCGCAATCTTGTCGTCCTTCGGGGCGGAATGTCAGCAGCCGAGCGCAAGGCGTCAGATGCCGCCCTGCGAGTCGCAGACGATCAGGAACGACTCATCCTCGCGACAGGGCGGTACATCGGCGAGGGTTTTGATGACCCGAGGTTGGACGCGCTGTTCTTGACGATGCCCATTTCCTGGAAGGGTACATTGGCCCAATATGTCGGTCGGCTTCATCGGCAGCATGCTGGTAAAACAGAAGTTCTCGTAGTCGACTATGTCGATGACCTAGTGCCCATTCTTGCGCGGATGGCGGCAAAGCGGCGATCTGGATATCGGGCGCTCGGCTACTCGGTCGAATAGGTCCCGTTCGCAACAGAACTAGGCACACTATCCATTCTAAACGGAATGTACGCTGATGAAATCCAAACGCCGAGACGTGAAGTCCGCAAACAAGTCGAAACCTGAACCCAAGCTCTCACGCACCCACGCGCCCGCCGATTTATCGCCTCCGGCATGGCAGAGAGGCTTGCGCCGCCAGTTTGGCCGCGAGCAGGCCTTTGCGATCGAGAATCTGACCGGCGAGCCGTTTTTCTCCGAATTCCGGGTCAGCAATCCCGCCTCGAAATCAAGCTACCGCGTGGCGATTCGGGGCAAGGGGCCCGGCGGCAATTTCTGCTCATGCCCCGATTATGCGACGAACGAGCTCGGCACCTGCAAGCACATCGAGTTCACGCTGGGATGGCTGGAGAAGAAGCGCGGTGCCAAAGCCGCGTTTGCGCGCGGTTACCGGCCGGCGTTTTCCGAGCTCTATCTCCGCAATGATGGCAGGCGCCGCATTCATTTCCGGGCTGGAACAGACTGTCCGCCAGCGTTGGGCGAGGTCGCCTCGGGATTGTTCGACATCGATCATGACGGGATGCTGCCGGATGACCGCTACGACGAACTCGAGTCTTTCATGGCCATGGCCTCGAAGTCGGATCACGAGTTCCGCGCCTATGACGATGCGCTCGATTTCATCGCGGGAAGGCGGGATGCCGAGCGCCGGGCCTCGAGGCTCGCAGAACTATTTCCTCAAGGTGCTACCGACCCCGGCCTCGGGACCCTTCTGAAAGTGGCGCTCTATCCGTATCAGGCCGAAGGCGCACTGTTCGCGGTCCGGTCTGGGAAGGCATTGATCGGCGACGACATGGGACTGGGCAAGACCGTCCAGGCCATCGCCGCCATGGAAATACTGGCGCGGTACTTCGGCATCTCAAGGGTGCTGGTGATCTGCCCGACCTCGCTCAAATATCAGTGGCAAAGCGAGATCTCGCGTTTCTCCGGCAGGCAAGGCGAAGACGCCGCGCGGGTCGTCAATGGTGGCCGGGCGCAGCGGCAGAAGGACTACGAACTGGATGAGTTCTGCAAGATCACGAACTACGAGAAGCTCCAGCCCGACCTCGACCTGATCGCCGCATGGGCGCCCGATCTCGTGATCGTCGACGAAGCGCAACGAGTGAAGAACTGGAACACCATTGCGGCGCGCGCCTTGAAGCGCATCGACAGTCCCTACGCGATCGCGCTGACCGGAACGCCCTTGGAGAACAAGCTCGAAGAGTTGATCTCGATCGTGCAGTTCGTCGATCAGCACCGGCTGGGGCCAACCTGGAAACTGCTGCATGAGCATCAGGTCAAGGACGAAGGCGGGCGCGTCACCGGCTATACCGGACTCGAGAGGATTGGACAGACATTGGCGCCGATCATGATCCGCCGCCGCAAATCCGAGGTGCTGAAGCAATTGCCGGAGCGTCTCGACCAGAACCTTCTGGTGCCGATGACGGAGATGCAGATGCTCCATCATCAGGAAAACGCCGACGTGGTGGCGAAAATCGTCCAGCGCTGGCGGAAGACCCGTTTCCTCTCCGACAAGGACCAGCGGCGGCTGACCTGTGCGCTGCAGAACATGCGCATGTCGTGCAACAGCACCTATCTCCTGGACCAGGAGACCGACCATGGCGTAAAGGCGGATGAACTGGTGGCCCTGCTCGACGATCTGTTCGCGGAGCCGAAAGCCAAGGCGGTGGTGTTCTCGCAATGGACTCGGACCCACGACATCGTCATCCGGCGGCTGGAGGCACGCGGCTTGGGATATGTCAGTTTCCACGGGGGCGTGCCGTCGGAAAGGCGGCCGGCACTCGTCGAGCGTTTTCGCGACGACCCCGCCTGCCGGGTGTTCCTGTCCACAGATGCCGGCAGCACGGGCCTCAATCTGCAGCACGCCTCGACCCTCGTGAACATGGACCTGCCGTGGAATCCGGCCGTCTTGGAGCAGCGCATCGGACGCATCCATCGCATCGGGCAGGCGCAGCCGGTGCGAGTCATCAATTTTGTCGCGAAAGGTACGATCGAGGAAGGGATGCTCGCGGTGCTGGCGTTCAAGCGTTCGCTATCGGCCGGAATTCTCGACGGAGGCAGCGGCGAGATTTCGCTGGGTGGCTCGCGTCTCAACCGTTTCATGAAGGAGGTGGAGAACGTCACCGGGCGCATGGGCGAAAGCGAGGCCATGACACCGGCAGAGGAAGTCGGGTCCGGCATTATCGCTGCCGACGATGCTGGACCCGCAGAAGACTTGAACGCGGATGTGGATACCGGCGCCGGCGGAGCAACGGGTTCGAACGGACCTGCGGCGCTGCCGAGCAATTCTGCGTCCGATCCGTGGCTCGCGTTGGCGCAGGTGGGCTCGCAGTTCGTTGCCGCTCTGGCGGCCGCCAACGATCCCAAGGGCCCGGCGCATCCATGGATCGAACGCGATCCGGCAACCGGCGCACAGAGTCTCAGGATGCCCCTACCGTCGCCGGAGACTGCGCGACAACTCGCCGGCGCGCTTTCACTGCTTGCGGACAGGTTGCGAGGCAGGACGGCGTGATGGTCTTTTTTTGCCGGTTGAGGAGTGGCCTCCTTCCTCGACAAATTCAAAAAGATCCCTATGGCGGTCGTGGCCGAGCGCGCCTTCACCTCCCGCTCGACCCTGCAAAAGGTCGAAGCCGGCAACGCCAATGTCAGCATCGGCATCAAAGGAGAAATTCGCTGATTCGAACTTGCTCGGATTCAACGACGATCGGTATCGATTGCCGGAGCCGCCGCAGACGGGCATCGCGGATATCCATCCGAGGCGCGCCTCCGAAACGGATCGGCGGCTATGGTGAGGGAGAGACCGAAGTTAAGGATTATCGCGATTGACCCATAAGCAGGTATTATAAGTCATTTCCGATATTGACCAGCGCCCTTGGTTCCAGAACCGCGTCTCCGAACTGGCAATTTGAACGCATGTCGATGCAGAACTGTCGTGACTCAGCGGCTGAGGTCCAGTTCCGTTCCGGTTCGCAGACGTTCCATATAGGCTCGGTAAGTGAAGCTGCGGTCGCGCTTCTTCCCTGTCGTCTCTACGAGGATACGAATCTCGGCCAGCATTTCGATTGCGCGGGTTGCGGTCGGTTTGCTCGTCTCGAGCAGCTTCATCGCCGATGCGACGGTCACAATCGGATGACGCGGAAGTCGCTCGAACAACCGGAGAGCTGAAACGGACGCCGATTCGACACCGAGGAGACGCATGCGATCCGTGCTGACGAGGTTGAACAACTCGCGCGCCGAGACGACGGCTTCATCGGCGATCGTAGCGACGCCATCGAGAAAGAAATCGATCCAGCCTTCCCAGTCGCCTTCCAGCCGCACGAGATTGAGCCGCCGGTAGTACTCTTCGCGATGACGCTTGAAGAAGAGGCTGAGATAGAGAAGCGGCGCCTTCAATAATCCCCAGTGCTCCAGCACGAGGGCGATCATCAGACGTCCGATCCGCCCATTTCCATCGAGATAGGGGTGGATGGTTTCGAACTGCGCATGCAAAAGACCCGCCCGCACGAGTTTCGGCAGCGGATCGTCGGCATGGATGTATTTCTCGAAGGAGCTGAGAAGCTGCGCGAGTTTTTCGGAGGGCGGCGGAACATAAACCGCGTTCCCTGGCCGGCTTCCGCCGATCCAGTTCTGGCTGCGGCGTATTTCTCCGGGTTGCTTACTTCCGCCGCGCACGCCACGCATCAACCGCTTATGGGCTTCGTTCAAAAGCCGCAGAGAGAGCGGCAGGCCACGCTTCGACGCGAGCTGGCCACGCGCATAGGTGAGGGCGTCAAGGTAGTTCGTCACCTCCTCGACATCGGCGTTGGGTTGGGGCTGTTCCTCGGCTTCAAAAGCGAGAAGGTCGACGAGCGATGCTTGCGTGCCCTCGATCTGAGACGAGATCACCGCCTCCTTGCGTACGAAGGCGTAGATGAACCAGTCGAGCGAAGGCACCATCTCGCCCGCCAGATCGAGTCGGACGAGTGCCTGCTCGGCTTGCCCAAGGCGACGTTCGAGCTTGGCGTCGATGACGAGCGCCGGCCGTGCGGGCGGCAGATCGAGGGGAACGAAGGCATCGACCTTTTCGCCGCCTGCGGTCACGCTTTCGTATCGGCCTGTTGTGCGCTTCGGCATGTCTTGGGAGCCCACCCCGGGATGACGTCGTTTAATGGCCGCATGCAAAGAACGCTCACGTCCCCTGCCGACCACACTAAGAACGAATTCTTTACTAGCTGTGCGCCGTTAGTCAAGAGATCATTCTTAGCGCTTTGCCGATGACCACCAAGGATTGGTCCTTGGGGTCGATCGTGAGCCGACCAAATTGCCGAACCTGGATGGTACTGCGGGCCGGACTCGAAACCGGCTAGTGGATGGGCTTAGCGCACCGAGCCATTACGCCGCTGCCTTCTCGTCACCATCTCCGACCTTTGCTGGCCGTGTGTCCTTCCACACCGCCGCAGCCAGATGGCACTTTCGATCAGGAGCTCATCAACTGCAATGGGCTGGTCTTGCATGAGCGGAAGAGAGGTTACAAACATGGCGCGCACGAATGCCTTGTGCTATAGGTCGCTGACGGTCTTTTTTCACCCTGGCGCAGAATGCGCTCCGCGATCGACAACGCGAAAAATTGACCGATAGTTGGCGATAGTTGTCGAAGCCGCGCAAAATCTGAATCGCGCGAATTTTCCTTTGAAATCAAAAGCAAAAAATTTTGACGGCTCGATGGTCGGGTTTTGACCGTCAGTAGAAATATTTTGCGCTTGCAAATCAGCGCGTTACGATGCGTTGAGAGAATCGAGTGGGAGTGATCACGTATGCCCATCACCATTTACGGCATCAAGAACTGCGAGACGATGAAGAAAGCGCGCGCTTGGCTCGACAAGCACAGCGTCGGTTATGAGTTTCACGACTACAAAAGCGCCGGCATCGAGCGCGAGCGGCTCGAGCGCTGGGAGAAGAAGGTCGGCTGGGAAACGTTGCTCAACCGCGCGGGCACGACGTTCCGCAAGCTGCCCGATAAGGACAAGACCGGGCTCGACGCCAAGAAGGCCATGGCGCTGATGCTTAAGCAGCCGTCCATGATCAAGCGGCCAGTCCTTGACCTCGGCGGTGGCAAATTGCTGGTGGGCTTTTCGCCCGAGCGTTACAGCGAGATGCTGGTGACGCGGAACTAAGCGTAACGGATCAGCGGTTCCGCCGCGCCGGATTATTAACGACAAAATCCAAAGTCATTTTCCCGCCATCAAACGACCACCCCGCGCCATCGCATCACCATGCTTTTTCCGAAGACGTGCGGCTGTCTGCGCGCGCAGCCGAGCCGCGGGGGATCTCCGCGCATTCGCTGACTGCTTTCGGGACAAGCACGTTCGGGGGCGCGCTTGGAGGGTGAAATGACATCGCGTGTGTTCTACGGCGGACTTGCGTTCGCCGCGGGCATCGTTGCTTCTGTGTGTTGCGCGCAGGCCGCCGATCTACCGCCTGCGCCACCGGCCCCCGCGCCGACGGCGCCGATCGTCTACGCGCCGCAGACTTACAACTGGAGCGGAATCTACGTCGGCGCCCATATTGGCGGTGGCTATTCCAATTCATGGTGGAGCGACCCGATCACAGGCGCCGGCAACAACAATTTCAACGATTGGGGTTTTCTCGGCGGCGCGCAGGTTGGCGCCAATGCGCAGTTCAATCGGCTTGTGGTCGGTCTCGAAGGCGATTTCAGCTGGACCAGCTTGAAAGACAGCGGCACCGATTCGATCGGTGAGGCGCTCAACACCAATGTGCAATGGACGTCGACCGTCACCGGCCGCATCGGTGCGGCCTTCGATCGTCTGCTGGTTTACGGCAAAGGCGGTCTGGCGCTTGCGCAGGACCAAAGCAGCCTGACCGATCTCGGCGGCAACACGGCAACCGACAGCTTTTTGCGCACCGGTTGGACCGTCGGTGCCGGCCTTGAATACGCGCTCGACGACAATTGGTCGGCAAAGATCGAATACGACTATCTGGGCTTCGGGCCGCATTCGATGAACTTCACCACGCCGCTGGAATCCGTCAGCTCCAATGCCGGCCTCAACGTGCAGGAAATCAAAGCCGGCCTGAATTTCCGCTTCGGCGGCGGCCAGTGAAGGCGCGCGCTAGTTGATCTTGATGTTTGCCGCCTCGATCACCGGCTTCCAGCGGGCGATATCGGCCTTGATGCGAGCGCGGAACTCGCTGGCGTATCGGGAATCGGCTCCATCAATTGCGCGGCGAGTTTTTCGCGGATCGCGGGCGAGGTGATGGCGGCGCCGACCAGACTGATTGATGCGCGCCACCGTGGCGTCGGGAATGCCGGCCGGTGCGATCAGCCCCATCCAGGCATCGGCCTCGACGTCGATGCCGGACTCCTTCAGTGTCGGGACCCCCGGCAGCAGCGCCGACCGCTTCGCGGTCGTGATCGCCAGGAGCTTGATTTTGCCGCTGCCGAGCTGCGGCGTGATCGAGATCGCCGGCAAGCAGACCATCTGCACGTCGTTGCGCATCAGCGCCGACACCGCCTGCGGCGAGGACGGGTAGGGGACATGCACAAGCCGCGTGCCGCTCTTGAGCGCGATCGCTTCCATGGCGAGCTGCGACAGCGATCCGGTGCCGATCGAGCCGTAATTGTATTTGCCGGGACTTTTTCGAATGAGATCGATCAGTTCCGGCACGCTGTTCACGCCGAGGCTCGCATTGACGGCAAGGGCGCTCGGCTGCGTCACCAGCATGGTGATCAGCGAAAGATCTTTGCTCGGATCGTAGGGAAGATGCGCGAACAACAGTGTGTTGATGGCGAGCGGCCCGCCGATGCTGATGCCGATGGTGGTGCCGTCGGGCGCCGCCTTAGCCACCGCATCGGTGCCGGTATTGCCGCTTGCGCCCGGCTTGTCCTCGACGATGAAGGTCTGCCCGGTCTGTTGCTTGCAGTTGATCGGCAATCAGTCGCGCCACGATGTCGGGCGTCGACCCCGCGCCAAACGGCACGATGATGCGGACGGTCTTCGTCGGCCATTCCTGCGCGAAGGCGCAGAGCGTGCCGAAGAGGATCGCGAATGCCGTCGCGACGCATCGTTGCATGACTAATCGTTGCATGACTATCTCCCGCGCTTCCCCCAATGCAGGCGGCAGACGTATCATGGCGAAGAGGACGTAGCGAAGTGGAGAGGCAGACGTGCGCGCCACGACCAGATTGAGGACCTTGTTCGCTTCCGGCCGTATTGCGGTCGCGCCGGGCGCTTACGACGGGCTTTCTGCCCGGCTCGTCGCGCAGGCGGGATTCCCGGCGGTCTATGCAAGCGGCGGCGCCATCGCCCGTTCGGCGGGCGTGCCCGACCTCGGCCTCATTTCGATGAGCGCGATCGTCGATCGGCTGGCGTCGATGGTGGATGTGGTCGAGGTGCCGATCATCGCCGATGCCGATACCGGCTACGGCAACGCGCTCAACGCGCAGGCCGCCGCGCGCGCCTTCGAGCGCTCGGGCGTAGCCGCCTTTCATCTCGAAGATCAGACGTTTCCAAAAAAATGCGGGCATTACGACGACAAAAGCATCGTGCCGACGGACGAGATGGTGCAGCAAACTCAAGGCCGTGCGCGACGCCTTGCACGATCCGGATTTCATCGTGATCGCCCGCACCGACGCGCTCGCGGTCGACGGATTTGATGCGGCGATCGACCGCGCGTCGGCTTATCTCGACGCTGGCGCCGATATGATCTTCGTCGAGGCGCCGACGTCGGAAGCTGGAGATCGCCGAGATCGCCAAGCGGCTGCCGGGGCTGAAGCTGATCAACATGTTTGCCGGCGGCAAGACGCCGCTTATCCCGGTGCAGCGGCTCGAAGCGCTCGGCTACCACCTCGTCATCATTCCGAGCGATACCCAGCGCGCCGCCATCAAGGCGATGCAGCGCGTGCTCGCCGCCATCGCGCGCGACGGCAGCGCGGCGTCGATGGCTGACGACATGGTCTCGTTCAAGGAACGCGAGGCGCTTGTCGATACCGAGGCCTACCTCGAGCGCGGCAAGCGCTACGCCAGCTGAAAAATACCGATCATTGACAAGCGAAGCCCGCTCGCCATGATCGCAGCCGCGACCGAGTGCGCGCCGGCGATCGAGAAAAACTTAACCCAGGATTTATTGTTGGCTGCACCATGGGTCTGACTCGTCGAAATTCTCGGGCTTGTTATTTTTCTCGGCGCGCATGTGTTCGTGACGATGCGCGACCGGCGCGCGGCGCTGATCAAGAAGATCGGCGAGGGGCCGTATCAGGGGCCTGTTCTCGCTCGTCTCGATCGTCGGCATCGTGCTCGTCGGCTACGGCTTTGCCTGGTACCGCGACGCCGGGCCTGATCGCGGTCTGGTATCCGCCGGCTTGGACGCGCCAGATCGTGGTGGTGTTGATGTGGCCCGCGAGCATCTTGGTGGCGGCCGCCTACATCCCCGGCAACATCAAGCGCACGCTCAAGCACCCGTTGCTGGTCGGCGTCAAAACCTGGGCCGTTCGCGCATCTGTGCGCCAACGGCGATCTCGGCGGCATCGTCCTGTTCGGCTCGGTTCTGGCTCTGGGCGGGCTATGATCGCATGACGCTCAAGCGCCGCAGCGATCCCGGCGCGCCGCCGATTCCCGTGGGCGGCGTCAAGAACGACATCATCGCCATCGTCGTCGGCACCATCATCTATCTTGCGCTCGGCTTTGTGTTTCATCCGATCGTCATCGGCCTGCCGGCCTTCGGCACGCCGGCGCTCGGACAATAACAATGTCAGTGCAGAACGACATCCGGCGGCTGACCGCGCCCGACATCCGCGCCCGCAAGGGCGGCGATCCGATCGTCTGCCTGACGTCCTATCACGCGCACACCGCGCGCATCGTCGATGCCTATTGCGACGTCATCCTGGTCGGCGACTCGCTCGGCATGGTGATGCACGGGCTCGAGACCACCGTTCCGGTCACGCTCGACATGATGATCCTGCAGGCGCTCGCGGTGATGCGCGGCTCGCAAGCGCGCGCTCGTCGTCGTCGATATGCCGTTCGGCTCCTACGAGGGATCGAAGGAACAGGCGTTCGCCTCCGCCGCGCGGGTGATGAAGGAAACCGGCTGCGGCGCCATCAAGGTCGAAGGCGGCCGGCGCATGGCGGAGACCATTGCGTTTCTGGCCGAGCGCGGCGTGCCGGTGATGGGCCATGTCGGGCTCACGCCGCAGGCGATCAACACGATCGGCTCGTTCCGCGCCCAGGGCCGCGACGAGAGCGACTGGGCGCCGATCGAGGCCGACGCCCGCGCGGTGGCGGATGCCGGCGCCTTCGCGGTCGTGCTCGAGGCCATCGCCGAGCCGCTCGGGCGCCGCATCACCGGCACAGATCGCGATCCCGACCGATCGGCATCGGCGCCAGCGTCGCTTGCGACGGCCAGATCCTCGTCCTTGAGGACATGCTCGGGCTGTCGCCGCGGGTGCCGAAATTCGTCAAGCGCTTCGGCGAACTCGGACCCTCGATCGAGCAGGCGGTCAAGAGCTATGCGGAGGAGGTGCGGGCGCGCCGTTTCCCGGGCCCGAGCACGTTTATCCCGATGCGCAAGCCGAAGGCCTAAGCTCGGGGAACGGCGGCCCGTCGCACTGGGTACGGCCCAATCGTCGCAGGCGGCAGCGTCCCTTTGCCTTGCTCGCGCCACATCATTAATCTAAGGGACAACGGATTAATCTAATCAATACAGGGGCTTCCAGGCGTAACCGCAAGGATTCCCTTGACTTTGTCCGTCCTTGGCCGACACGGTCGCGCAGGACGGAGGGGCGTCCGGGCAGGCGTCGGTGTTCTGCAAGTGAGTGCTGGGGTCGGGTTTCGTGGCCGATATCTTCCAGGAAGTCGATGAGGAAGTCCGTCGCGAACAGCTCAAAAAGCTGTGGGAGCGCTACGGCAACCTGCTCATTGCGGCCTGCGTTCTCATCGTCGCCGGCGTCGGCGGCTGGCGCGGCTACGAATATTGGCAGGCCAAGAAGGCCGGCGAAACGGGCACGGCGTTCGAGCAGGCGGTGACGCTCGCCGAGGCCGGCAAGCACAAGGAGGCCGAGGCGGCTTTCGCCAAAATCGCCGCCGACGGCACCGCCGGCTATCGCGTGATCGCTCGGCTTGCGCCAGGCCGCCGAACTGGCGCAGACCGATAGAAAGGCCGCCGTGACGCCTATCGACGCGCTCGCCGCCGATAAGAGTGCCGGACCAGTCATCGCAGGATCTGGCCGCCGTGCGCGCCGGCTTGCTGCTCGTCGACACCGCGGCTTATTCCGAAATGCTCAAGCGGCTTGAACCGCTGACGGCCCCCGACCGCGACCTTCCGCCACACCGCCCGCGAACTCTTGGCGCTTTCCGCCTGGAAGTCCGGCGACGCGACCGCGGCGCGAAAATGGACGGACATGATGATGGCCGATCCGGAAACGCCGGCAGGAACGCGCAGCCGCGCCGAGATTTTGAGCGAGCTCATCGCCGCAAACGGCAAGGGCTGAGTAGAATGCGTGACGCGCGGCAATTACTCGCTGTTTCGGCTCGGTACGCTGCTTGCAGCTGCGTCGGTCCTTGGCGGCCTGCACCAAAGGCGGCCAGTTCGATCCGACGGTGCTGCTCGACAACGACATGTTCGACAACAAGAAGCCGCTCACAGGTCAGCGCGAGCCGGTTTTTCCCGACGGCGTGCCCGGCATCAGCACCGGCATACCGGCCGACCTGTACAAGGGCTACCAGCCGCCGCCCGAGCAGGCAGCGGACAATGGCCGGCGCCGCGACCGCCGACTCGCCTCACGCGGCAGAACCGCCAAGAACGCGAAGCGGAAATAAAGCCAAAGCCGAGGCCCAAGCCGAAGCCGAAGCCGAAGCCGAAGCTTGCCCGCGCGCACCCCGCACACCCGCGAACCGAGATCAGTGTCAGGCCTTGCGAAGCGGCCGAAGCCCCCGCGCGCAACAGGCGGCGCAGCCTTCGCAATCAGTCTGGCCGGCGCCGCCGTCAACCGCGCAGGCGCAGCCCTCGCAGTCGGTCTGGCCCGCACCGCCGCCGACCGGGGGAGCCCACAAGCTGCCCAACCCTCACAGTCGATCTGGCCGAATCCGCCGCCGACGGGCACGCAATGATTTCTTCGCGGTGACGGCCGGGAAATTGCATTTCATTCTTCGCCTTCCACTCTCGCGTCGGCGAATGACCGCTACGGCCATTGACTGTCTCACAACGCCAATAAATTTGTAGAATGGAAATCGAAGCTCCGGGCGGCGCTTAGTTTCGTTCATTGCTTGGAGCCGCCGGATTGCATCATGTCTTTCACCGTCGCCATCGTCGGCCGGCCCAATGTCGGCAAATCGACCCTGTTCAATCGCTTGGTCGGCCGGCGTCTTGCGCTTGTCGACGACGAGCCCGGCGTGACCCGCGATCGGCGCGAAGGCGAAGGCAAATTGGGCGATCTTATCTTTCAAGCTGATCGATACGGCGGGGCTCGAACGTGCGCCGGCTGAGAGCCTTTCCGCGAGAATGCAGGCGCAGACCGCGGCTGCGATAGCGCAGGCGGACGCCGTGCTGTTTCTCGTCGATGCGCGCGGGGGCGCCACGCCGGCCGACCGCAGCTTTGCTGATCTCGTGCGCAAATCGGGCAAGCCCGCAATTCTGGTCGCCAACAAAAGCGAGGGCCGTGCCGGCGAGGCAGGCGTGCTGGAGGCGTATGCGCTCGGATTAGGCGAGCCGGTGGCGATTAGCGCCGAGCATGGCGAAGGTCTCGCCGGCCTTTACGAGGCGCTGCGCGCGGCGCTGCCCGAGGCGACTGAACCTGTCGAGCTGAGCGAGACCATCGCCGCCGCCGCAGATGAAAAGCCGATCCGCATCGCCGTGGTCGGCCGGCCCAATACCGGCAAATCGACGCTGATCAATCGTTTGCTCGGCGACGAACGGCTATTGACCGGACCAGAACCGGGCATCACGCGCGATGCCATCGCGGTCGATCTGCAATGGCGCGGGCGGCGGCTGCGCATCCACGATACGGCCGGTTTGCGCCGCCGCGCACGGATCACGGAAAAACTCGAAAAACTTTCCGTGGCCGATACGCTCGGCGCCATTCGTTTCGCCGATGTGGTGATCGTGCTTCTCGACGCGCAGACGCCGTTCGAAGAACAGGACACGCGTATCGTCGACCTGGTCGAGCGGGAAGGCCGCGCCATCGTCGTCGGCATCAACAAATGGGATTTGGTCAAGCCGCCGCCGGGCGCGCTGTCGCGGCTGCGCGAAGAGACCGACCGCATATTGCCGCAGATCAGGGGCGTTCCAGTCGTCGCGCTTTCCGCGCGCACCGGAGCCGGCCTCGATCGGCTGATGGCCGCGGTGCTCGAGAGCCACGCGGTATGGAACCGCCGCGTCCCGACTGCGGCGCTCAACCGCTTTCTGGCGCAGGCGGTCGCCGCGAACCCGCCGCCCGCAGTCGGTGGCCGGCGCCTGCGGCTCGATTACATCACGCAGCCAAAAGCGCGGCCGCCGACCTTCGTGCTCTTTTCTTCGCGCGCATCCGCGCTGGCCGAGACCTACCGCCGCTATCTGGTCAACGCCTTGCGTGAAGCCTTCGCGCTGCCGGGCACGCCGATCCGGCTCATGCTACGCTCCAAGCCTAATCCTTATGCCAATCGCAAGCGGCGGCGATGAGACGGTCTCGCCTCAGGCAGGCTGGGTGAAGTCCAAAAGCTTGCCGGCGCGATAGTCGTGAAGCTTGCCCGTTTCCGAAAAACTTGGCAGGCAGAGCGCGACGATTTTCTCGGCCACCTCTCCGGGTGTCGGCAACGTCATCGGGTCCTCACCCGGCATGACTTGCGCGCGCATGCGCGTGCGTGTCGGGCCGGGGTTGAACAAATTGACCCGTACCGGCGTCGCATCCGTCTCCGCCGCATAGGTCCGCGCCAGCACGTTAAGCGCGGCTTTGGACACCGAATAGGGGCCGCTATAGGCGCGCGCGTGGGTGGCGGCGCCCGACGTCATGAATACGGCTCGGCCGGCTTCGGCGCGCCGCAAGAGCGGGTCCATGGCGCGGATCAGGTGATAATTCGCGGTGACGTTGACCGCCATGATTTCGTCCCAGGCGCCGGGGTCGACATGGCCAAGCGGCGAGCGCTGGCCGGCGATTGCGGCATTGCCGACGAGTACGTCGAGCTGCTGATGCCGTTCGTCGAGCGCTTTTGCAAGCCGGTAGATCCCTGAATAATCGCGCATGTCGAGCGGCACCAGCGTCGCGGTCGCGCCAGCGGCGCGCACCGCATCGTCGAGTTCTTCGAGCCCACCTTGGGTGCGCCCTGTCGCAACGATATGCGCGCCGGCGCGCGCCAGCGCCACCGCCAGCGCATGCCCGATGCCGCGCGTGGCGCCGGTCACGAGCGCGACGCGGCCGGCGAGTGATGCCGCGGTATCAGCCATCGCACAATCGCCGCTTGCTATCGGCCGGGCGCATAGGCCGTAAGCCGTTCGGTGAGCGTCCCGGTATGCAATTCGAAAAGATGATTGTCGAAGTCGTAAAAATATAACGACTGACCTTCTCCGTCGCCGCGCGGGCGCGGCTCGCGGATCGGCAGGCCGAGCTTTTCAATGGCGTTGCGAAAGCGCGGCAGGTCCTCGGCGCGAATTTTAAACGCCACGTGGTTGTAGGTCTTTTCGGAGAGCGGGTCGCCCTCCATGGCCGCGATCCAAACGCCGCCGACTTCAAAAAATTTTTCCCGCGAGATCGAAAAGCTGTGGTCGCCGCTATCATAGACTTCCTTGCCGCCGAGCGTGTTCACAAGCAGGCGCTTCGTCTGCTCGAGGTCTTTGACGATGAACGTGATGTGGCTCAACCCCTCGATCATCGGAGCGGGGCTCCCAGCAGGATCTGAAATGCTCAGCTCGCTTCGGCGAGCAGCGAGAGCTGGCGCGGCGGCGCTTCCTGCGCCATGCGGTCGGTGAGCGGGGTCGGGTATTCGCCGGTGAAGCAATGGTCGGTGAATTGCGGGCGCGCGGCGTTGCGCCCCTTCTCGCCCATGGCGCGGTAGATGCCGTCGACCGAGAGGAATTGCAGCGAATCGGCGCCGATGAACTTGCGCATGCCTTCGAGATCGTGAGTAGCGGCGAGGAGCTTGTCCTTCTCGGGCGTGTCGATGCCGTAATAATCCGGATGCGCGATCGGCGGCGAGGCGATGCGGAAGTGCACCTCGCGTGCGCCGGCATCGCGCATCATCTGCACGATCTTCAACGAGGTCGTCCCGCGCACGATCGAATCGTCGATCAGCACGATGCGCTTGCCGTTGACCACGGCGCGGTTGGCGCTGTGCTTAAGCCGGACGCCGAGTTGGCGGATGTGCTGGGTCGGCTCGATGAATGTGCGCCCCACGTAATGATTGCGAATGATGCCGAGCTCGTAAGGGAGGCCGGATTCCTGAGCGTAGCCGATCGCCGCCGGCACCCCAGAATCGGGAACTGGAACAATCACATCGGCGGCAGCCGGCGCTTCGCGGGCGAGTTCGATCCCGCAGGTCTTGCGCACGTCGTAGACGCTGCGCCCGCCGATGATCGAATCCGGACGCGAAAAATAGATGTATTCGAAAATGCAGGGCCGCGGCGGCAGCTGACCGAACGGCTTTTCCGAATGGGCGCCATCCTCGTCGAAAATGAGAACCTCGCCGTTCTCCACGTCGCGCACGTATTGCGCGCCGATGATGTCCAACGCGCAGGTCTCGGATGCGAGGATAGGGCAGCCGTCGAGTTTGCCGAGCACCAGGGGCCGAATGCCGAGAGGATCGCGCGCGCCGACCAGCTTCTTGTTCGTCAGTCCAACGAAGGCATAGGAGCCTTCGAGCATCTGCAGACCCTCGATGAAGCGGTTGACAAAGCGATTGCGATGCGAGCGAGCCACCAGATGCAGGATCACCTCGGTGTCCGTGGTCGATTGCATCATGGCGCCCTCGCGCACCAGTTGGCGACGCAGAGTGAGCCCATTTGTAAGGTTGCCGTTATGGCCGATGGCAAAACCGCCGGCATTAAGCTCGGCGAATAGCGGCTGCACGTTGCGCAAGATTGTCTCGCCGGTGGTCGAGTAGCGCACATGGCCGATGGCGGCATTGCCGGGCAGGCGGTCGATCACCTCGCGGCGCGAAAAGGCGTCGCCGACGAGGCCCAGGCGCCGCTCGGAATGAAAGCGCGTGCCGTCAAACGAGACGATGCCGGCGGCTTCCTGGCCGCGGTGCTGCAAGGCGTGAAGGCCGAGCGCCGTAATCGCCGCCGCGTCGGGGTGGCCGAAAATACCGAATACGCCGCATTCTTCACGCAGCCGGTCGGCATCGAGATCGAGGAGGGCAGGTTCTGTCATGGTCATCGGCCCTCCGGCATCTCATGCACCGACCCGCTTGGCGGGCCGATCGAGTGCTCCATGCTGTTCCGGCGCAACATCCTGCTCGCCACCCTTATTACCCTTGTACTTTTGATATAGGGCTTCAAGGTCAGGAGACATAGACCGCAGCCAGTCGGCGGTGTTGGCGAGGAAAACCTTCGATTTTGCGTCTGTGACCCATGTCGGCTGCGACTTTGCGGGAACCAGCCAATCGAAGAAGCCATACGCAACCACTACGATGATCAGCCCGCGGCCGAGGCCAAACAGAAAACCCAGTGTGCGATCGAGTGCGCCGACCCGGCTGTCGAGCACCATGTCCGAGATTCTGACCGTGATGATGGAAACCACGAGCAAAGTGACCAGGAAAACGCCGCCGATAACGGTGGCCTTGGCGATCAGATCGCTGTTGAAGTATGCCGTGGCTGCCGGCAAAAGCTTGCCGTACGAATAAAGGGTCGCACCCGCCGCCAGCACCCATGCGGTAATCGACAGCACCTCGCGTATGAAGCCGCGGATCATCGCTAAGAGCCCGGAAATGAGCATCACGGCGATGAGCACGACGTCGAGGAGCGTAATGGGCATGATCTATCGGTCCGGTCGCTGGATCTGCCTCGATTAGCGCCCTGCGCGCCTGGGGTCGCCGCGTGTATAGCTGGGTCACGCGGCGCCGTCATCAGCTTTGCCCTTCGCTCAACAAGTCTATCATGGCAAGGCTTTACGAACCTGCCCGTCTGTGGCGCATAAAGGCGATATTAACCCTACGCGTGAACGCGATGGGATGCGGGTATGGCTGCCGGAATAATGGGCTGCGTTGATTCGCGCACAGGCTTCGTTTGGCCCGGCCGGCGAGTTGAAGACCGAGGCCGCGGCGCTATTCGGCGGCTACGCCGCGATCACGTTCGACGCGGCGCGATTTATCCCCACGCGCCGCGATTTCGGAGACAAGATTGACCAGCACTCCAACCGTGGTGAGCGCAAGACCGGACTCGGAGATCTCAGCGCGCGCCGTTTCCGGAACAATCGCGCGGGTGAAGCCGAGTTTTTGTGCCTCCTTAAGGCGCGCCGCCGTCTGCGCCACCGGCCGCACCGCGCCCGATAGCGAAACCTCGCCGAAATAGACGGCATCGGAGGGCAGCGGTGCGCGGGCGAGCGAGGACACGAGCGCTGCAGCCGCGGCCATATCGGCGGCCGGCTCTTGGATGCGCAGCCCGCCGGCAACGTTGAGATAGACGTCGTGCCCGGAAAGGCGGACGCCGCAATGCGCTTCAAGCACGGCGAGCACCATCGAGAGCCGGTTCGGATCCCAGCCGACAACAGCGCGGCGCGGGGTGCCGAGCGTGGTCGGCGCGACCAGTGCTTGTATCTCCACGAGCAGCGGTCGCGTTCCCTCGACCCCCGCGAACACTGCGGTGCCTGGGCTGCCGAGTTCTCGTTCGGAGAGGAAAAGCTCGGAGGGGTTTGCGACTTCACGCAATCCCGTCCCGGTCATTTCGAATACGCCGATTTCGTCGGTCGGCCCGAAGCGGTTCTTGATCGCGCGCAGGATGCGGAATTGATGCGATCCCTCGCCCTCGAAGGACAGTACGGCGTCGACCATGTGCTCGACCACACGCGGGCCAGCAATCTGGCCGTCCTTGGTGACGTGGCCAACCAGAATCACGGCGGCGCCCGTGCGCTTGGCGAAGCGAATGAGCTCGCCGGCCGATCCGCGCACCTGCGTGACCGTGCCGGGCGCCGCTTCGACGGTTTGCGTCCACATTGTCTGGATCGAATCGATGACGAGAAGGCGAGGGATCGACCCTCGCGAGAGCGTCGCCACGATATCTTCGACCGAAGTTTCGGCCGCGAGATCGACCGCGGCGTCGCCGAGACCGAGCCGTTCTGCGCGCAGCCGCACCTGCGCAACCGCTTCCTCGCCCGAAATATAGACGGCGCGGTGATGATTGCGGGCGTATGTGGCGGCAACCTCGATCAGCAGCGTCGATTTTCCGATGCCTGGGTCGCCGCCAAGGAGCAGTACCGAGCCGCGGACCAGACCGCCGCCGGTGACGCGGTCGAATTCGGCGACGCCGGAGGCCAGGCGTGGCGCCTCGTTCGTCTCGCCCTTGAGCGGCTCGATAGCGAACAACCGGCCCTTGCGCGAAGGCCGGGCGCTCGCCGCGGCTCCTTCCTCGACCAGCGTATTCCAGGCGCCACAGGCTTCGCAGCGGCCGACCCAGCGCGCAGACGCTGCACCGCAGCCCTGGCAGACGAAATTTTGTGCTCGCGCGGCCATCTCAAAACTCTCGATGCGGCATCCCGCTCAAGCGCCCCGATAGACAAGACGGCAACGCGGGCCAAGTCGGGTGAGGATCTCATAGCCGATCGTTCCGGCGCGGGCGGCAACGTCGTCGATGGATATTCCCTCGCCAATGAACGTCGCGATATCGCCGCGATGACCGGTGCCGTCGGGCAGATCGGTAATATCGATGCAGATCAAATCCATCGAGATGCGGCCGACGAAGGGGCATTGTTTGCCGGCGATTACGGCCACGCCATGTCGCGTTGGCTCGATGCCGCTTAGGACGCGCGGCAACCCGTCGGCATAGCCGATCGCGACCACGGCGATACGCGAGGGCCGCTTTGCCGTCCAGCTGGCGCCATAGCCTACGGTTCCGCCCCGATCGACCTTGCGGACTTGCAAAATGCGCCCGCTCAGTTCCACGACGCTCTGCATCGGGTTGGGGCGTCCGGGGAGGGGATTGATGCCGTAAAGTGCGGCGCCGGGCCTTGCCAGATCGTAATACGCCGGATTGCCGAGAAAAATCCCTGACGAATTGGCGAGCGAGGCTGGGACGCCGCGGAATACCGACCGGATCTCTTTGAACAGCTGGATTTGCGACGTATTGAGCGGGTGGTCGCCAATTTCGGCGCAGGCAAGATGGCTCATGACCAGAGTGATGCCGTGATTGTCGGTTTGCACGCGCGGCGCAAGCGCCATTGCTTCGTCGGCCGGAATGCCGAGCCTGTTCATGCCGGTGTCGACGTGCAGCGCCGCGCCACCCCGCCAGTTGTGTTCCGTGACGAAGGCATCCCACTCCGCAAGTTCCGTCGTGCTGTTGATGACCGGCCGGGCCCCGATCTCGATGAAGCTCGGGCCGGCGTCGGGCCAAAAGCCATTGAGCACGTAGATCGCGGCGTCAGTCGCGCGCGAACGCAGGCGTCGCGCTTCGGCGAGATCGGCGACAAAGAACGTCTTGCAGCCGGCCTGGGCGAGCCTGGCGCCGACCGCTTCGAGGCCAAGTCCATAGGCGTTGGCTTTGACCACGGCCGCGCATTCGGCGGTGCGGATCAGGCGGGCGAGCGCCCGCCAGTTCGAAACAATGGCGTTAAGATCAATCATCAGCGTGCCGCCGGTCTCGGAGGCGGGCGAGGTGCTGATCGGTTCGGGCAATACTTCCGCGAGCGCCATAGCGGGGTTATGACCGGCGCGAGCGTGCTGGTAAAGCGGGTTCGTTAAGGGCGTGCGGCGCGCTGCCGCGGGCGGTCTAGAAAGGCTCGGCCGATGCGCAGTATCGAGATTGGCGAAGCGCGTGACCGCCGCGTCGAATTGCAGTTCCACGGTGCCGGTCGGGCCGTGGCGCTGCTTGCCGATGATGACCTCGGCCTTGCCCTCTACGCGCTCGCCTTCGGCAAGCCACTCGGCGAACTTTTCCCGCTTCGCCTCGGTGGGCTTACGCATCTGGTGGTAATATTCCTCGCGGAACACGAACATCACAACGTCGGCGTCCTGTTCGATCGAGCCCGATTCACGCAAATCTGAAAGTTGCGGACGTTTATCGTCGCGGCCTTCGACCTGCCGCGACAATTGCGACAACGCCAGAATCGGAATGTTAAGTTCCTTGGCCAGCGCTTTGAGCCGAGTAGTGATTTCGGTGATCTCGTGCACGCGGTCTTCGCTGGCACGGTGGCTCGAGCCCTGCAGAAGCTGCAGGTAATCGACCACCAAAAGGTCGAGACCGCTTCTGGCGCTTGAGCCGCCGCGCGCGCGCGGCCAATTGACCGATCGAGAGGCCGCCGGTCTCATCGACATAGAACGGCAGGTTCTGCAACTCGATCGAAACGTCCTTGATTTTTTCGAAATCGGATTCGTCGATGGCACCGCGGCGGATCTTGTTCGATGGGATGCCGGTCTGCTCGGCGATGATGCGGGTGGCGAGCTGTTCGGCCGACATTTCCAGCGAGAAGAAGCCGACGATGCCGCCGTTGACGGTCCCCAGTTTGCCCGTCGGCGCGCACTTCGCCCGGCCCATGACTTGGCGACGTTATAGGCGATGTTGGTCGCAAGCGCGGTCTTGCCCATGCCGGGACGGCCGGCGAGGATGATCAGATCGGAGGGCTGCAGGCCGCCCATCCTGGCGTCGAGATCGGTCAGGCCGGTGGCAAGTCCCGACAGGCTGCCGTCGCGCTGATAGGCGCGCGCCGCCATGTCGACCGCGGTGGTCAGCGCCTGGGCAAAGCGCTGGAAGCCGGAATCGTAGCGGCCGGTCTCGGCGATCTCGTAAAGTTTGCGCTCGGCGTCTTCGATGTGGCTGGTTCGGCGTCGCGTCGACCGGCGCATCATAGGCGAGATTGACCATGTCCTCGCCGATGGTGATCAGATCGCGGCGGATCGAGAGATCGTAGATGGTGCGGCCGTAATCTTCGGCATTGATGATTGTCGTCGCTTCGGCGGCAAGCCGCGCCAGATATTGGTTGACCGAGAGGCCGGCGATATCGAAATCAGCCGGCAGGAACGTCTTCAGCGTCACCGGCGTCGCCAGCTTGTCGGCGCGCACCAGTCCGCCGGCCAGGTCGTAGATGCGCTGATGGATCGGCTCGAAGAAGTGCTTCGGCTCGAGAAAATCGGAGACGCGGTAGAACGCCTCGTTATTGACGAGGATCGCGCCGAGCAGCGCCTGCTCGGCCTCGATATTATGCGGCGGGGTGCGGAACGTCGGTTCCGCCGGGACCGAGACTTGCTTGCGTGCTGTCGAATCGAATGCTGCGCCATGATCCCGATCAAGAGATTTGCGTGTGGCCGATTTGCGGTCGGCCGCATTGGTTCTGCTATTTTGCGTGCACTCAACATCGCGGATCACTCAACGATGCGAAGCTCCCCAGCCTGTTCCCTTCGTCACGTCACCCGCAACCGGAGGGAAGGACGCGGAGCACAGCTACGCACGCGCTTTCGATAATCCAACAGCGCGGCGATGGGAAATCTTCGTTTCGGCTTTCCCCGATAACCACCGCCGCCGGGGCAAGGAAACCTCGCCGCTATTTTGCTTGACGAGCGGTTTTCGGCAATCGCGGCACCGCTCGGACTACTCGCCGGCAAGGCGCAACGGCATGCGGCTGGCCGGCCTCCAGCCTGCGCAATCGCGCTTCCTCATGCGCGATATAATCGCGCGTCGCCGGCGCCACGCCTTTGCGTTTCGCCATCTGGATCTGGAACACCACCATGTCGCCGTCGCGGAACGCCATTTCGGAACAAGCCAGGTAGAACTCCCACATCCGCACGAAGCGCTGGTCGTAAAGCCTCTCGACCTCGTCGCGATGGGCGAGGAAACGCTCGCGCCAGGCCTTGAGCGTCTCGGCATAATGGAGCTGCAGGACTTCAATATCGGTGACGATGAAGCCGCGCGCGCTCGATTGCCGGCAGGACTTCGGAGAGCGCAGGGATGTAACCGCCCGGGAAAGATATATTTGGCGATCCACGGATTGGTGATTCCCGGCGAACTTTTGCGGCCGATGAAGTGCAAGCAGCGCGACGCCGTCATCTTTGAGCAGCTGTACGCATTTATTGAAGTAGGTGTCGTAAAAACCCACGCCGACATGTTCGAACATGCCGACTGACACGATGCGGTCGAAGCGCCCCTCGACATCGCGATAATCGATCAACCGGAATGTCGCCTCCTGCGCCCGGCCGCGCTCCAGCGCCCTCGCTTGCGCGCGCCGGTATTGCTCCTGCGAGAGCGTGATGCCGGTGGCACGCGCGCCGCACATCTCGGTGAGGTAGAGGACAAGACCGCCCCAGCCGCAACCGATGTCGAGCACGGTTGCGCCGGGGTCAAGTCGAAGCTTCGCCGCGAGGTGGCGTTTTTTGGCAAGCTGCGCGTCGTCGAGCGAGACATCTGCAGACTCGAAATAGGCGCAGCTATATTGCTGGTCGCCGTCGAGGAAGAGCGAATAGAGCCGGCCGTCGAGGTCGTAGTGGTGCGCCACATTGCGCTGTGCGCGGGTGCGCGGGTTGAACTGCTGCAGCCGGCGGAACAGATAGCGGATCAGCCGCGTCGGCCAGGCCCAGCGCGGCGCTACGGCAGGGTCTTGTTGAAACAGAATTGCAAGCACCTCGGCAATCGAGCCGCGCTCGACTATGAAGGTGCCGTCCATATAGGCTTCGCCCAGTTTGAGTTCGGGATCTAACAAAACCGCGCACTGGGCGCTTGCGGTGGTAAAGCGCACGGCCACCGGGGGGCCGCTGCCGTCACCGAACCTATAGATATCGCCCGCCGCCGTCGTGACCTTAAGGGATCCCCGGCGGACATACCGAAGCAAGAAAGCCACCAGCAACCGTTCCACCGCCACCTCCACGCGATATTTGGCCCCCTGCGCAGGATGCGACGACCGACGCCTTATTGCGCCTTGCGGCCGCTCCCGGCCGCCCCAATCGAGCCTCTGCGCCAGCAGGGTCTTGTTGCTGCCGTCATTAAAACAAAATCGTGCTTGACCAGCAATGCGGCGATATCGCCTCTCCCTGGGCTTTCATGCATGCCCCGCTCGCATTCGGCCGGTTTTGGGGTAAAGATGTCCGGTCGCCAGAGAGGATTTAAGGAGGTCAGGGTGGTTCGGCTTTTCGCGCCCGTACTCGTCCTGTTTGCGGCTCTGGCTCCGCCGCTGGCGCATGCGCAGGTCAACATCGATCAGGACAAAACGCCGGCGCATATCTACGCGAGCGACTGCGCGGTTTGCCATAAGTCCATGCGGGGACTGGCGAATGGCCGGGGAAACTCCTCCCTCACCGAATTTCTGGCCGAGCATTACACGTCGAGCCAGCAGGAGGCGGCGGCGCTGGCTACCTACGTCCTCGCGGGGGGAGGGGGAAGCGGGACGCCGGTGCCGGTACGCGCGGAGCAGCCGCAGCCGGATAATGCTCGATCCGCGACTGAGGAACCCAAGGGTCACGAGGGCCGACGGCCGGCAAAACCTGAGGAAGACGGATCGGGAAACGCCAAGCCACCGCGGCATACGATCGTGCGGGGCAAACCCGAGAGGGAGGAGCGGAGCGCCGCTGTGGAGCCTGGCCCCATCCGCGGCGAACGAAAGCCGCCGGTCGACCGCCGCGAACCCAGTTCGGCGGCGCGGACGCATGAGCGGCCGAAGCCCGCTGTGGCTGTGCCACCTAAACCAGTGCATGCGCAGGTTGCGGCTGCGCCAAAGCCCGAGTCACCAAAGCCGGATGTGAGCCCTCCCGCACCCGGTCCGAGCCCCGCAACGCCGCAGCAGACGCAGCCGAGCGAGGCTACGCCCACGCCGCGCGACAATATCCCGGACTGATCAGCTCTCGCTCTCGGCAGGATTTTCCGGCGCTTTCTCGTCTTCCCGCGTGCGCCGCGACTCGGCTGCCTCCGGCTCGAAGAACGCCTCTGCAGCCGACGCCGCGGCCTCCGCTTCGCTCGGCTCTTCACGCAGCTGCGTCACATCTTCGCCGCGCGCGATGCGGGCCGCCTCGTCATTGTTGCGGGCGACGATCACCGTAATCAAGGTTTCGATTTCCGGATGCAGAGCAAGTGGAACGCTGTGCCGGCCGATCGTCTTGATCGGCGTATTGAGCGCGATTTGATTGCGGCTGACGGAAAAGCCCGCCTCCGTGATCAGGCGCACGAGATCGCGCGGCGAAACCGAGCCGAAGAGTTGGCCCGCCTCGGAAGCTTGCCGCAGCACCATAAAGCTTTTTCCGTTCAGTTTGTCGGCGACGCCGGCAGCTTCGGTTTTCAGCGTCAGCGACCGCGCCTCGAGGTCGCTCTTCATTGTTTCGAAGCGCGTGCGATTTTCCGCCGTGGCGCGCAAAGCCTTACCGCGCGGCAAGAGAAAATTGCGGCCAAAGCCGTCCTTCACGCGGACGACATCGCCCATCTGGCCCAATCGGGCGACGCGTTCGAGCAGGATCACTTCCATCGGGGTCCTCCTCGGCTAATCAGCGGATCACGTAGGGCAATAGCCCAAGAAACCGTGCGCGTTTGATCGCTTGCGCGAGTTCGCGTTGCTTCTTGGCCGATACCGCGGTGATGCGGCTCGGCACGATCTTTCCGCGTTCCGACACGAACCGTTGCAAGAGCTTGACGTCCTTGTAATCGATCTTCGGCGCGTTGGCGCCGGAGAACGGGCAGCTCTTGCGGCGCCGGAAAAACGGCCGGCGTCCGCCGGATTGCGGGGACATGGCCATGATCATTCCTCCGTCGCTGTCTCGGATCCCTCGGCGTCTTCGCGCGGTCGCCGATCCCGGTCGCGCGGACGATCGCCTCGCTCGCCGCGGTCGCCCCGGTCTCCGCGATCGCCACGACGCTCATCGCGATCGCGATCCCGTTCGGCCCGGCGCATCATGGCCGAGGGCCCGGCCTCGTGCTCGTCAACCCGGATCGTCAGGTAGCGCAACACGTCCTCATTGAGCCGTTCCAGCCGCTCGATCTCGTTGATCGCCGGCGGCGGCGCCTCGATGTTCATCAGCGTGAAATGCGCCTTGCGGTTCTTGCGCAGCCGGTAGGAGAGCGATTTCACGCCCCAATATTCGGTCTTGGCGATCGATCCGCCGAGGCCTTCGACGACGCTCTTTAATTGCGTGGTCAAGTCCTCGACCTGCTGCGCGCTCGTGTCCTGGCGCGCAAGATAGACGTGCTCGTAGAGCGGCATGGTTGCCCTTTCCTCACTGCCTTGCTCGCCACCGGCGCTAAGCCCCTCGAGCCCTTCGGGAAAGGCTCGAATGCTCTGAAGGCGGGAACACCGGACGCCGGGCCCGAAAGCCCCACCGCGTTTCCTAGTTGGCCATGTTCTTTTTCGGAAAATAGGTAACCACTTTTCCGGAACATGCCCTGGCGCGGTCGCCCGTTCAGCCCCCGGCCGGGGTCGAGCGGAAGCCGGACATATACGCAGCCGGCGCGGAAAGGCAAGCGAAACGGGGCTCGCTCATCGGGAGCGCCGGCGCGCTCGCTCCGTAGGCCCCTGAATTATTTCGGCAAGCCGCACCGCAAGCGCGATCGCTTCGCGCATTTGCTTGGCGTTCGAGGTGCCCTGTGCGGGCGCCGCGTTGCGCAGTTTCTGCACTCCGGCGAGCAAAACTCCGAGGCTTTGCTCCAGAAGCTTTTTCCGGAAGGCGGGATCGCCGCGCGCCTGCGCGAGCTCGGCCTCCGTGACGGGCGCAAATGCGGTCATGCACTACGGCTCTTGACCAATATGGTTTACGGCTGCCGCTCCGACGGTCCGCGACCTTAGCAGTCCCCCCTTGTCACTTCCTTACCCGGTCCGGCTTGAACAGGCGGCCCAGGAGGCTGGCTTGACAGGACTGGGATGGCGGTATCTTTCGCCGCTTCCACGGGGCAAGCCTATGGCGGTTGCGTTCGTTTTTCCCGGTCAAGGGAGTCAGACGGTGGGCATGGGCAAGCCGTTAGCCGACGCCTTTGTGCCGGCACGTCAGGTCTTCGAGGAAGTCGATGCGGCGCTGGGCGAGTGCCTGAGCGAGATCATCTGGAATGGTCCCGCGGAGGCCCTGGTCCTTACCGAGAATGCGCAGCCGGCGCTTATGGCGGTCTCGCTCGCCGTCATGCGGGTTCTCGAAGCCGAGGCCGGGGTCGACCTTGCACGCGATGCCGCCTTCGTTGCCGGCCATTCCCTCGGCGAATATTCGGCGCTTGCCGCCGCCGGTGCGCTCTCGATCGCGGACGCCGCGCGGCTCCTGCGCGTGCGCGGCCGCGCCATGCAGAAAGCGGTGCCGGTCGGCGTCGGCGCCATGGCCGCCTTGGTCGGAGTTGAATTCTCCGAGGTTGAAACGATCGCCGCCGAGGCGGCAAGCGTGGGTGTCTGCGCCGCCGCGAACGATAATGGCGGCGGGCAGGTCGTTCTGTCCGGCGAGAAGCAAGCGGTCGAGCGCGCCGTGGAGATCGCCAAGTCGCGCGGCGTAAAGCGGGCGATGATGCTGCAGGTGTCCGCCCCCTTCCACTGCTCGCTGATGCGCCCGGTCGCGGACGCGATGGCCGCGGCGCTGGCCAAGGTTGCCGTAAAGCCGCCCCGCGTGCCGCTGGTTGCCAACGTGCTGGCGCGGCCTATCAGCGAGCCGGCGGGCATCGTGCAGTCTCTCATCCAGCAGGTGACCGGTACGGTCCGCTGGCGCGAATTGGTTCTGTGCATGGCGCAAGCCGGGGTGACGACGTTCTACGAACTCGGCGCCGGACGCGTGCTCACGGGACTGATCAAACGCATCGCCGAGGGGGCAGAAGCGTCCTCGATCGGCACACCCGACGATATTGCCCGGTTCAAGGCGGCGCGCGGCTGATTTTTGTTCCGTGCGCGAGACGGCCGTGAGGACAGGATGTTTGAACTTAGCGGAAAGACGGCACTGATCACCGGGGCGACCGGCCCCATCGGCGGCAGCATTGCCCGGACGCTTCACGCCCAGGGCGCGACAATCGCAATCTCGGGCACGAGGCGCGAAGTCCTCGATCGGTCCGCCGCCGAACTTGGCGAACGCGTCCACGTCCTGCCGTGCAATCTTGCCGAGGCTGCCGAGACCGAAGCGCTGGTGCCGCGCGCCGAAGAGGCGATGGGCAAGCTCGACATATTGGTCGCCAATGCCGGCGTCGCGCGCGACAATCTCTTGGTGCAATTGCGCGACGAGGACTGGGAGCAGGTGATCGCCATCAATCTCTCGGCGACATTCCGGCTCGCTCGCGCCGCCGTGCGCGGTATGATGCGCCGGCGCTTCGGCCGCATCGTCGCCATTACGTCGGTGGTGGGCACGACCGGAAATCCGGGCCAGGCCAATTACGTTGCCGCCAAAGCCGGCATCGCCGGCATGATCAAGGTGATCGCGCAGGAATACGCCAAGCGCGGCATCACCGCCAATTGCGTGGCGCCTGGATTTATCGTCTCGCCGATGACGGATAAACTCAACGACAAGCAGCGCGACGTTATTCTGGCGAAAATTCCGGCCAATCGCGCCGGCACGCCCGACGAAGTCGCCGCCGCCGTCGTGTTCCTCGCCGCCAACGAGGCCGCCTACGTGACCGGGCAGACATTGCACGTCAACGGCGGAATGGCCATGATTTGAAGACGATAGAATGGACGCGAACAGCGCGCGGCTGCGCTGGCCAACGCGGGGGAAGTGTGGTAACCGAACCGCGATCGGGCTGGGGGAACCAGGAGAGCCGGAGAGCGGGGCAACAAATATCCGCCTCTAATCGGCGTCGACCCGCGGCCGTCGCCAACGACGAGACCAGACTCATTCAATTGGGTCGCGTTGAAAGATGAGGTTGGAACGATGAGTGATATTGGCGAGCGGGTAAAGAAGATCGTCGTGGACAATCTGGGTGTCGATCCCGACAAGGTGACGGAAAACGCCAGCTTCATCGAAGATCTCGGCGCCGACAGTCTCGATACCGTCGAGCTCGTGATGGCGTTTGAGGAGGAGTTCAACTGTGAAATCCCGGACGATACCGCGGAAACCATTTTAACGGTTGGCGACGCCATAAAATTCCTCGAAAAGAACGCCAAAAGCTGATTACTGTCCGCCGCCTTCTCCCTGCATGCATCACGTCCGTGCGCGCGAGATCAGCACAATCCAGGTGCGGCCAGATCCTGTGCGTGCAGATGCTGTGCCGGGAAGATCGCTAGCGATAGACTTGGCGGGGATAGACTTGGGCGCGGTTTAGGCAACACCGCTCGCCGGGAGCGCGCATCATGAGACGCGTCGTCGTCACTGGGTTTGGCATGGTGACGCCACTTGGCTGCGGCGTCGAGGCGACCTGGCAGCGCCTGCTAGCTTCCGAGAGCGGGATCAGACGCATCGAGAGATTTGAGGTTTCCGATATCGCGAGCCAAATCGCCGGTCAGATTCCCCGCGGCGACGGCTCCAATGGGACTTTCAACCCCGATCAGTGGATGGAACCGAAGGAGCAGCGCAAGGTCGACGATTTTATCCTCTACGCCATGTGCGCGGCGAAGATGGCACTCGACGACGCCGACTGGCACCCGCAGCGGTACGAAGATCAAATCACCAGCGGAGTCATGATCGGTTCCGGCATCGGCGGAGTTGAAGGCATTGCCGAAACAGCGCTCGTGTTGCGCGACCGCGGACCGCGTCGCGTTTCGCCGTTCTTCATCCCCGGCCGCATCATCAATCTCGCCTCGGGCTACGTGTCGATCGCGCATTCGCTGAAGGGGCCCAACCACGCCGTGGTCACCGCCTGCTCGACCGGCGCCCACGCCATCGGCGACGCCGGGCGGCTCATCGCGCTGGGCGATGCCGATGTCATGGTGGCTGGTGGAACGGAATCCCCGGTCAATCGCATCTCGCTTGCCGGCTTTGCCGCGTGCCGGGCGCTCTCGACCGGATTTAACAACACGCCCGAGCGCGCGTCGCGACCCTACGATCGCGACCGCGATGGATTTCGTGCTCAGTGAGGGTTCCGGCGCGGTGGTCCTCGAAGAGTACGAGCACGCGACGCGGCGCGGCGCCCGCATCTACGCCGAACTCACCGGCTACGGTCTATCCGGCGACGCCTACCACATCACCGCGCCTGCGGAAGACGGCGATGGCGCACTACGCTGCATGAAGGCTGCGCTTCGCCGCGCCGGCATTGCGGCCGAGGACATCGACTATATCAACGCCCACGGCACCTCGACGCCGCTCGGCGACGAAATCGAGCTCAAGGCGGTCGAGAGGCTCGTTGGCAACGCCGCGGGGCGCATCACGATGTCGTCGACCAAATCCTCGATCGGTCATTTGCTCGGAGCGGCCGGAGCCGTCGAGGCGATCTTCTGCCTGCTCGCGATACGCGATCAGGTGGTGCCGCCGACGATCAACCTCGATAATCCTTCGGTCGCAACGGCGATCGATCTGGTGCCGCACCGGGCACGCAAGCGGCCGGTCAACGTCGTGCTTTCGAATTCCTTCGGATTCGGCGGCACAAATGCGAGCCTGGTGTTTCGCCGCATTCCCGGATAACGCCATCACTCTTTCGCCATATTTGCTCCCCACTCGCCTGCGATTCAAAAAGCGTGCGTACCCACGATTGTTCCGCTGGGCAGGCGCATGAGAATATGCGAGCATTCGCTCGCGTGGATGGGGCTCAGCTGCATTTATCGATGAAGAACCGTAGCAAAGAGGTTATGCAGCGGTGACGGATTCCAGCACGCCGCCCGACGGCAGCGAACGAGCTGCAACACGTTCGCGTGCGGCGCCGGCGCGCCCCGCCGAACAGCCCGAACCAAGGTTGCCGGCGAGCACCAAGCCGCGGAGCGCCGCTCCCCAACGGCCGGCGAACGGAGCGGGTGCGAATACACCTGCTGGTTCGGCGCCGCGCCAGCTGGCGGCGAGCGGTGGGTCAACGGCGCGCGCGGGCGCTACCGCGCCACCATCGCCTCCGCCTGCATCCCTATCGCAGGCAAAGGCGGGCTTGGGAACGAGGGAGCCCGCCCCGCCATTGGCGGAGCGCACGGTCAACGGAATTGGCGTTGCGCCGACGGCTACAAGCGCGAAACGCTCCGAACCCAAACAGACGGCCCCGCGCAGTCCCCGACAGGCCCTGGAGCCTGACCGGGTCGAAATGCCGCCGCGCAGGTCTCGACAGACACCAGAGCCCGACCGTGTGGGAATGCCGCCGCGCCGCTCGGCGCGCGCACGGCATCCTGTCGTGGTCGCCGGCAATGCGGTAATCAGCCTGTTCCTGATATTGGCCGTCGTGGCCGGATATGCTCTCTATCTCGGTAAGCAGCGGTTCGACGCTCCAGGTCCACTCCAGCAAGACCTTGTCGTCGACGTGCCGCGCGGTTCGGGGCTGCGCGACATCAGCGATTTGCTCGCGCGTGAGGGCGTGATCGACCAGCCCTGGGTCTTCATCGGCGGCGTGCTCGTGCTCAAGGCGCGTGAGGGACTTAAGGCCGGCGAGTATCAGTTCAAGGCGCACACGAGCATCAGCGACGTGGTCACCGCCATGAGCGAGGGCAAGGTGATTATTCATCAAATCACCGTCCCGGAAGGCCTGACCTCGGAGCAGATTGTCGCGCGGTTGATGGATAACGACGTGCTGACCGGAAATATCGACGACGTTCCGGCCGAGGGCAGCATGCTGCCGGATACGTACAGTTTCACGCGGGGCGAGACGCGGGAACAGCTGATCCAGCACATGCAGCACGCACAGCAACGCCTGGTCAAGGAGATCTGGGATCGCCGGGCCCAGGACCTTCCGCTCAAGACGCCGGAACAGCTGGTCATCCTTGCTTCCCTGGTCGAGAAGGAGACCGGCAAGCCGGAAGAGCGCACGCGCATCGCCGCGGTGTTCGTCAACCGGCTCAAGCAAAATATGCGGCTGCAGTCGGATCCGACCATCATCTACGGCCTAGTTGGCGGCAAAGGCACGCTGGGCCGTCCGATCATGAAGAGCGAGATCGATCAGCCAACCCCGTACAATACCTATCAGATAGATGGGCTGCCGCCGGGACCGATTACAAATCCGGGCCGCGCTTCGCTCGAGGCTGCGGCAAATCCGGCGCGCACGCGCGACCTCTATTTCGTGGCCGACGGCACCGGCGGCCACGTATTTGCGGAAACCTACGAGCAGCATCAGAAAAACGTTTTGCGGCTGCGGCAGCTAGAGGCCGTACAGAAGGACCAAACTCCCGCCGACGCCCAATCTGCAGCACCAACGCAAGCCGCGGCAGCGCCGCCCGCCGCGCATCCGTCGTCACGCCGCAAGCGCAACCGTCGTACTTCACTCCAGATCGAGTGATCGCACCCTTGTGACGGCAATCCGCCGTCGCTAAGTTCGGCGCGTTTTTAACCGCGGCCGGAGGACGGCTTTCCATGGCGCTGTCGAGCATGACGGGATTTGCTCGCGGCCACGGCGTCTGCGGCTCGTACGCCTGGGCCTGGGAGATCAAATCGGTCAATGGCAAGGGCCTCGATGTGCGGCTGCGCCTGCCGCCGGGCTGGGACGCAATCGAGGCGACAGTTCGTGCGCGCGCCGCCGAAGTGCTCGCGCGCGGGTCGATCCAGGCGAGCCTGACGATCGAGCGCACCGGCGCGTCTCCCGTCGTGCACGTAAACACTGCGGTGCTCGAAGCCGTGTTGGCGGCGGCGCGTCAGCTGGCGCGACGGATCGAGGCCTCGCCGCCGACGCTCGATGGTTTGCTCGGCCTCAAAGGCGTGATCGAGATCAGCGATGCGGCAGAGAGCGAGGAGGAACGGCACGGCGCCGAGGCCGCGCTCACCGCAGGTTTTTCCGAGGCGATTGGCGCGCTCGCGGCGATGCGCCGCCACGAGGGCGCGGTGCTTGCCCGCGTGCTGGCGGCGCGGCTTGGTGAGATCGCCGCGCTGACCGAGCGCGCCGAACTTATCGCCCGGCCGCCGGCCCGAGGCGATACGCGCCCGGCTTGCCGAACAGGTCGCCGCGTTATTGGCGCAGTCCGACCGCTTCGATCCCGACCGGCTGCATCAGGAAGCGATCCTGATCGCTACCAAGGCCGACGTGCGCGAGGAGCTTGATCGGCTAGCCGCGCACGTCGCGCAGGCGCAGCTCCTGATCGAGCAAGGCGGTCCGATCGGCCGCCGGCTCGATTTTCTCGCTCAGGAGCTCAACCGCGAAGCCAACACGCTTTGCGCCAAGGCGAACGACGTCGAGCTCACCAATATCGGGTTGGAGCTGAAAGCCGCAGTCGAGCAATTCCGCGAGCAGGTGCAGAACGTGGAATAGGCCATGGCGCGCCCGGCTCAAAAACGAAACAATCGCAAAAAGATCGCCCGCCGCGGCCTTATGTTCGTATTGTCTTCGCCTTCCGGCGCCGGCAAGACGACGCTGTCCCGTCTGCTGCTCAAGGCAGACCGCAATGTCGAGCTTTCGGTGTCGGTCACCACCCGGCCGAAGCGGCGCGGCGAAATCGACGGACGCGATTATCATTTCATCGATCACGCCCGCTTCGACGGCGATGGTGAAGGCCGGGCGAGCTGTTGGAGTGGGCGGAGGTTTTCGATCATTGCTACGGCACGCCGCGGCGACCGGTGGAGAAGGCCCTGAAGGCCGGCCGCGACGTCTTGTTCGACATCGATTGGCAGGGCACGCAGCAGCTGCGCGAAAAAGCGCGCGACGATCTCGTCAGTGTGTTCATCTTGCCGCCCAGCGTGAAGGAGCTGGAGCGGCGACTGAAAAGCCGGGCCCGGGACAGCCACGACATCATCGGCGCGCGCATGGCCAAGGCCGCAGGCGAAATGAGCCACTGGCCCGAATACGATTACGTCATCGTCAATAGCGATAAAGACGTGGCGTTCGCCGAAGTGCGCGCGATCCTGGCCGCGGAGCGGCTTAAACGCGAACGGCAGATCGGGCTGTCCGCTTTCGTGCGTGCGCTGCAGGCGAAATTGTGAACCAGAAGATGGACGGCAGACGAGAGACGACACTGAATCCGTCGTCTGTCCTCTGTCATTCGCCTGGCGACAGCACGGTGCGCCCGACGATGCGCCCGGCGCGCAGATCGTCGAGCGCAGCCTGCGCTTGGTTGAGCGGCCGGTCGCGGGTCGGAATCGGCGCGATCTTTCCTGCGCGCGCGAGATCGAGCAGTTCGCGCGCCTCGGCGAAGCGTGCCGGTCAGCGTTCCCTCGATCGTCATGGCCTTGATGGCGAACATCGCGGCGGCGATCGAGAACGTGCCGCCGAGCAGTCCCGTCACCACGACCTTGCCGCCGCGCGCAAGCAACGCCGTCGCAAATTGCAGCGACTTTTCGGAGCCGACGAAATCGCAGACCGCCAGCAGGCCCGCCGGTCGCCGCCATCATCGCCCGGCGCGCTTGCGGATCGGATGGGTCGTAGGCCGCCGCAGCGCCGGCCGCGAGCGCGGCCTTGCGCTTCTCCGCATCGATGTCGGCGACGATCGGCGGTTTGCCGAACAACGCGCGCGCGATCGCAAGGCCCATCATGCCGACGCCGCCGAGGCCGACGAGCAGCACAGGGCCGCGCTCGGCGTGGCCGGCCAGGCGCTTGAGCGCCGCATAAGCGGTCAGACCGGAGCACATCAGCGGCCCGGCAAAATCCGGCGACAGCGGCGCGTAATCGAGCAGATAGCGCGGATGCGGGACGAGGACGTGAGTGGCAAAGCCGCCGTCGACGGAAATGCCGAGATGGCGGTGGGTGGAGCACAAATTCTCCTCGCCGGCGCGGCAGGCGGCGCATTTGCCGCAGCCGATCCAGGGATAGACCGCGACGCGGCGGCCGATACTCGCGCCCTCGGCCGCATCGCCGGCAGCTCTCGATCACGCCGGCGATTTCGTGCCCGAGCGTGAACGGCAGCGGGCGATCCTTGGTGATGTCGAGCCGCTCGTCGCCGCCGAGCTCGAAATAGCCGTCCTGCAGATGCAGGTCGGAATGGCATACGCCGCAGCGCTCGACGCGCACGCAGCACTTCGGTGCCGCGCGGGGAGGGGCAATCGACGATGGTCTCGCAGAGCGGCTGTCCGTAGGCGACGAGCGATTGGCGGCGCATTTTGGTCATCGCGGCCCGACTCCTCCGTGTCCAGACTGTGCATCGCCATCATGCCTGTTCTTGCGGCAGGCGGCGAGAGCCCGCGCCAGCGCGACGAAGTCGGCCACCGAAAGATCCTCGGCGCGCGCCGTGGGGTCGAGGCCGGCCGCGGCGAGCAAGGCCGGCACGTCGACGCCGAGCGAGCGCAGGCTTTGCCGCAGCATTTTGCGCCGCTGGCCGAAGGCCGCCTGGGTGACGCTCTCGAGGAGCTTGCGGTCGCAGGGCAGCGGCGCCGCGCGCGGCACCAGCCGCACCAGCGAGGATGTGACGTTCGGCGGCGGCACGAAGGCCGAGGCGTTGACGTCGAACAGGATCCGCGCCTCGCAACGCCATTGCGCCAGCACCGACAAGCGTCCGTAGCTCTTCGAGCGCGGCTGCGGCGACGATGCGCTCGGCGACCTCGCGCTGGAACATGAGGACGGCGCAGTCGTACCAGGGCGGCCAAGGCTCGGCGCTGAGCCAGGAGACCAGCAGTGCCGTGGCGATGTTGTAGGGCAGGTTGGCGACGATGCGCACCGGACCGTGCGGCAAGCGCGGGCGCGGATCGAACGCGAGCGCGTCCGCCGCGACGATGTCGAGACGGCCGGGATAATGCGCGGCGATCTCCTGCAGCGCGGCGATCGCGCGCTCGTCGCGCTCGACCGCGACGACGCGGGCGGCGCCGAGCGCCAGCAGCGCGCGGGTGAGTCCGCCCGGCCCGGGGCCGACCTCGAACACCGTGACGCCGGCGAGCGGGCCCGCCGCGCGCGCGATGCGGGCGGCGAGATTGAGGTCGAACAAAAAATTCTGTCCGAGCGATTTTTTGGCGGCAAGGCCGTGGCGGCGAATGACCTCGCGCAACGGCGGCAGGCCGTCCGGCGTCGGCTGCGGCGGCCGCCTTGGTCACGACGCGGTCATCAGCGCCGGACTGTCCGCCGCGGCGAGCCGTGCCGCCAGCCGCAGCGCGGCGATCAGGCTCGTCGGGTCGGCGCCGCCGGTCCCGGCGATGTCGAAGGCGGTGCCGTGGTCGGGCGAGGTGCGCACGAACGGCAGGCCGAGCGTGACGTTGACGGCGTGATCGAACGCCAGCGTCTTGATCGGGATCAGCGCCTGATCGTGATACATGCACAGAGCCGCGTCGTAGGTCGCGCGCGCCGCGCTCGTGAAACAGCGTATCGGCCGGCAGCGGCCCGCTGGGCGTCGATGCCGTCGGCGACAAGCTGCGCCACCGCCGGCGCGACGATGGCGCGGTCCTCCTCGCCGAGCGCGCCTTCTTCGCCGGCGTGCGGGTTGAGCCCGGCGATCGCCAGCCGCGGCCGCGCGATGCGAAACCGCTTGCGCAGGTCGCGCGCCACGATGCGTCCGGTCTCGACGATGAGTTCGGTCGAAAGCTGCCTTGAAGATCTCCTTGCAGCGGCAGATGGATGGTCACCGGCACGACGGCGAGTTCCGGCGACCACAGCATCATCACCGGCCGCAGCGACTTGCCGGTCGCCTCCTGCACCAGCTTCGCCAGAAACTCGGTGTGGCCGGGCTCGGCGAAACCCGACTTGTAGAGCACGTTCTTGGCCACCGGATTGGTCACGATGGCCGCGGCCGAACCGGCCAGCACGTCGGCGACGGCGCGGCGGATCGAGGCGATGGCGGCCGGCGCGCTCGATCGATCCGGCCGGCCGGGCTCGGCAGTCACCTTAAGGTCGAGATCGACCACCGGCAGCGCCGCGCAAACGCCGCCGCGGCCGCCCGCGGCGTCACGGTCGCGATCGGGACGTCGAGGCCGAGCCGGCGCGGCGCGGCGGCCGAGAAAATCGGGATCGCCGACGATATAAAACGGCGGAATATCGAGCTCGGCGCGCCGATGCCAGACGGCAAGCGCAAGGTCGGGGCCGATCCCGGCCGGCTCGCCGAGCGTCAATGCCAATGGTTGCACGATTTCGCTTGTATCCGCTTATGCGTCTGTCGGCATCTTGTATTCGATCATCGCCTCGCGCCGCAACTTCTGCAGATAGCGCTTGGCCTTGGCGCCGAATTTCTGCTGGAACATTTCGTCGCGGACTTGCTGTTTCTCCGGCGTATCGGTTTTGGTCTCCTTCTTGGCGCAGACGGCGAACATCTGCACGCCCTCGGCCGTCGTCTCCGGCGGTGTCAGATGGCCGACTTCCGTGCCGTCGAGGATTTGGCGCGATTGCTGCGGCAGATCGGCGGAGAACTTTGATGACCTGATCGCGCACCGCGACTTCGTCGAGCGCCCGCGCAAAGGGAATGCCTTCGGCGCAATTGGTAAAGCGCGACCGCAAGGCGTCAGCCTCGCGCTTGCGCGCCTCGAACGCCAGCGTCGGGCGATCCCGACGGCACGATGAAGATGATCGGACGCATGTATATTCGTAGCCGACGTTGTTCTTTTGGTCGGGTCTGCTGCAATTGCAGTTGGGCTTCCACATCGGTGTCGGCGATTTCCAGGCTTGCCTTGTAGCGGCCGCGGATCAGGGCGTCCCAGGCCAGTTGGGCCCGCAATCGCGCTTTTGAGCGCCGCGCGCTCGCACCGCCATTGTCGAGCATTTCGGTCAGCTTCTGCGCGTCGATGCCCATGCGTTGGCGACGCCGGCGTAGGAGCTTTCCACTTCCGGATTCGGGAACATCGATGCTCGAATCGTCTTGGCCTCGCGCACTTCCAAGATCTCATCGATCAGGGTGTCGATCACCTCCTGGCGGGATGGCGGCTTCGGCGTGCTCATCTGCATCGAGCTTGGCGCGCTGCAGATGTCGAGCTTCGTGATCGGCTCGCCGTCGACCAGCGCGACGACCTCTTGCGCGCGGGCGATCGAAGCGCCGGCGAGATAATCGCTGCGGCCAGCGCCGCCGCCGTCAGCCGAGCCTGACGGTTGGGGATGCAGGTCTGCCACATTACTCCTTGTTCTCCCTCGCCCGTCCGCTCCCGCCGGATACCTCCTCCATATCCCAAGCCGGCGGGCTGAATCCTCCATTCTCGCGGCGAATTTAGGACATGGCCGCTACCGCAATTGCATGAGCGCCTGCCTGGCTTCTACCAGCGCACCCGCCGCATCGGAGCCTCAAATCTTAACCTTCCGCCGTCCACCCCTGCTTCGTGATAGCCATCCTCCTGATACAACAGCGCGACAAATCCGGTCAGACCGCCCACCAGCACCGGAATCCAGGCGGCCAAGAGCGGCGGCATGAGTTCCGATCTGCTCATGTCCTCGGTGATCTTCGACAGTACGAACAGCAGAAATCCGGCGGTGATGCCGCTGAGGATCATCTTTTGCACGCCGCCGAAGCGAAAGAAGCGCAGGCTCACGGAGGCGGCGAGCAGAACCATGGCGGAGAGCAGGAACGGCCGGGCCAGCAATTCGTCGTATTGCAGCCGGTAGCCCGGCGGCGGCCAGCCCCGCCCGGTCCGCCATCTCGATATAGTTGGGAAGTTGCCAGAACGGCACTGTTTCCGGCGTGGCGAAGCTTTCCCGCACCTGCTCGAGCGTCAGATTGGTGTCGAGCCGATAAGTATCCTCGACCACCGGCGGAGTTGCCGGTCGAGTAGATGCGCGCGTCGTCCAGTTGCCAATATCCCTGCCGAGCTGGCGCTCTTTGCCTCGATCCGCTGCTGGAAATGGCCGGCGCTGTCGAACGTATAAACGGTGACGCCGCCGAGGCTTGAGCCTTGCTCGCGGCTCGACTCGGCGTTGATGATGGCCGCTCCGTCGGCGCTCTTCTGGCGCACCCAGAATCCGCTGCTGCTTTCCTGCAGCGCCGAGGCGCTCTCGCCCAGCATTTCCTATTCGAGTCGCTTCGAGCGCTCGTGCAGGACGCGCGGCGATCGGATTGTAGGCGGTGGTGGCGACCGTGCCGAACAGGAACGCCACGATGAGCGCCGGCGCCACGAATTGCCAGGCCGACACGCCGGCCGCGCGTGCGATCACGAGTTCGAGGCGGCGCGACAGCGTCAGATAGCACGACATCGCGCCCGACCAGCACGGCAAACGGCATGATGTGCTCGGTGAGCTGCGGAACGCGGAAGAATGGAAATCTTGGCCAGTATCCACGGCGTCGCCTTGGGCCAGTCGGCGCCGCGCCGCATCAGCTCGAAATAGTCGATCATGCCGGCGAGCACGACCACGCCGACGAAAGTGCCGAGCACCGAGCTGAAAAAGCGCATCGCGAAATAGCGCGGCAGCGTGCCGGTCACCATCGAGTCGTTCCTCAGTTTGCCGCCGCTCGCGCGATGCTTCTCGCCGATGGCGCCGACGATCCTGGTCACGCATGTGGCATGTTCGACGGTCCTGCCGCGCGAAATCTGCCAGCAGGCCAAAGGCGATCGCGCCGGCGAGCACGATGAATTGCAGCGCCAGAACGCTGGGCTCGCGCACGCCGACGATGACACTGACGAAGCCGATGCAGGCGCAGCACCGTGGCGATGCCGATCAAGCCGAGCAGCGCCAGCGTGCGGCTCTGCCGCGTGGTCTGGGGCGGCCCGAGGAACATGAAGGTCAAGATGACGAATGCCAGCGGATAGAGCGGAGTTGCCAGGCGATCGTACAGTTCCGAGCGGTACTGGTCCGGCTGCGCGGCGTAGAGCGCATCGCCCGGCCGCGGCCACATCAGCTCCCAGATGTACTTTTCGCGCACCGTGTAGTTCGATGTTCTGCGGCCCGCCGGCGAATTTCGACAGATCGAAAGCGTCGCGGTCGAAAGTCACGATCCGCGGATCGGGGTGGCCGGCATCGAGCCGCTGGATGCTGCCGTGCTCGAGGACAAGAAACGAGCCCTGGTCGTTCTTTACGATCTCGCCCTGCTCGGCAAGGTAAGTGGCCTGTTCTTTGGGATCGCGCCGATCGTCGACGAATATGCCGACCAGCAAGCCGTTCGGCCGCCGGTCGTCGATGTGGAAAGTGAGATTGCCGCTCACGCTGGTGAAACGGCCGGGCTGCACGATGTTGGTGAGAATGTCGGCGCGCACCTGCTCGCACCAGTCGCGCAATTCGCGCAGGCGCGGCGGCGAGATGTAGGCGGCGATGGCCGACACCAGTACCGAGACCAGGATCGCCGCGGCGAGGAACGGCCACAGCAAACGCCAGGGCGAGACGCCGGCGGCGTTCATCACGATGATTTCAGAATCGGCCCCAAGTCGATTGAGCACGTGGGAGGCGGAGATCATCAGCGCGATCGGGGCGATGATCATGACCAGGAGCGGCACGATCATTCCGGTGATGCCGATGAAGACGAAAAGCGTCTGCCGCTCGCTCGTGATCAGGTCGAAATCGCGCATCGCCTGGGTGAACCAGATCACCACCGTCAGGGTGATCAGCGTGATCAGGAACGCGACCATCGTGGTGCGAAATATGTACCAGCCGATCGACCCCATCGGACTTGCCCTCTCCCACTGACCGCCCGCCCATCGGCCGCGACCGAACCGGCCACCGCCGCTGCATCTACGCGAGGCCAATTTCACCAAGACGCGCCGCGTCATGCTTTCGCAAAATGGCTTCGCCAAGGCAATCTCATTGCCACAAATGCCGCAACGGGACCGCCTCGATGGCCGCGGCATGTCGCGGCGGAAAGCCCACTTGGCATGATCGGTCGCTGCGGTTCATAAGTCGGCTGCGAACAACTATGAACCGGCCCGGATTGCCTCACAGGACCCAAGATGCCCGAAGTTCTCAAGCTCGGCTTTACCCCCTTCGCCCGCATGCGTGGAGTTCTCGTTACGTTCTGTAGCGAGAATTTAAAATTCGGCCCCGCGACCAAAAAGGCGCTTTCACCCACCGAACAGTTCGTGCGTCGTGCGGCGACGGCGGATCGCTTCACCGGCAAGAGCGGATCGATACTCGACATCGTGGCACCGCAAGGTCTCGATGTGCCCCGGTTGGTGGTGGTGGGCACCGGAAAGGAAAGCGATCTTAAGTCCCGGGACATCGTCAAGCTCGGCGGCCTCAGTATGGGGAAGGTTCCCGCCGCGGCACCGGAAGCGACGATCTTTGCCGAATTCGGCCCAGGCGCGCTCAAACCCGATCAGGTCGCCGATTTGGCTCTTGGCATTCGTCTGCGCGCCTATTCGTTCGATCGCTACAAGACCAAGCGCAAGGAAGGCGATGAGCGCGCCGCTAAGGTCGAAATCAATGTGGCCTGCGCCAGTCCCGCCGCCGCGGAGAAGGCTTGGGTGCGCGCAATGGCCATTGCCGACGGAGTCGTATTGGCGCGCGATCTGATCAATGAGCCGGCGAACGTGCTCTACCCTGTGGAGTTTGCCCGCCGGGCCTCGGGACTGGCCAACCTCGGCGTCGGCGTCGAAGTGCTCGACGTGGCGGCAATGCGCAAGCTTGGTATGGGCGCGCTGCTCGGCGTCGGACAGGGCTCGGCGCACGAATTCCCGGCTCGTCATCATGCGCTGGAACGGCGGCAAACGCGGCGCCGATCCGATAGCCTTCATCGGCAAGGGTGTGTGCTTCGATACCGGCGGCATTTCGATCAAGCCGGCGCAGGGCATGGAGGACATGAAGGGCGACATGGCGGGCGCCGCCTGCGTCGTTGGGCTCATGCATGCGCTTGCCGCGCGCAAAGCCAAGGTCAACGCGGTGGGCGCCATCGGCCTCGTGGAGAACATGCCCGACGGCAAGGCGCAGCGACCGGGCGACATCGTCAAAACAATGTCGGGACAGACCATTGAAATCATCAATACCGACGCCGAAGGCCGCCTCGTGCTCGCCGACGTGCTGCACTACGTCAACAAGCGGTTCAAGCCGAAATTCATGATCAACTTGGCGACGCTGACGGGCGCCATCATCGTCGCGCTTGGACAGGAATATGCCGGACTATTCTCCAACAACGATAAGCTTGTCGAGCGGCTCGCCAAGGCGGGCGAGGCCACCGGAGAGCGGGTGTGGCGCATGCCGCTCGGGCCCGAATACGACAAGCATGATCGATTCGAAATTCGCCGACATGAAGAATACCGGCGGGCGTTGGGCCGGCTCGATCACGGCGGCGCAATTGCTTCAGCGCTTCGTCGACAAGACGCCATGGGCGCATCTCGACATTGCCGGCACCGCGCTCGGCTCGCCGCAGAGCGATATCAACAAGAGTTGGAGTTCCGGTTGGGGTGTGCGGCTGCTCGACCGGCTCGTCGAGGATTATTACGAGCGGTGACCGGGGCTAATGACCGAAATCCTCTTCTATCAACTCAAGGGCCAGACGCTCGAGCAGGTGCTGCCGCCGCTCATTGCGAGGTCGCTTGAACGCGGCTGGCGCGTCGTCGTGCAGGCCTCCTCAGACGAGCGCATCGAGGCTCTGGACGCGTATCTGTGGACCTGGCGCGACGATGCCTTCCTGCCGCACGGGACCTGGCGCGACGGCGAGGCTGCCGAGCAGCCAGTCCTTCTCACGGTGAACGAGGACAATCCTAATGGCGCCGTCATCCGCTTTCTGCTCGAGGGGGCTGGAATGCCGGCCGACGCCTCGGCGTATCAGCGCCTCGTTCTTGTCTTCGATGGCGATGACCCTGACGCGGTTGAGACGGCGCGGGCCCGTTGGAGCAAGGCAAAAACAGATGGCTTTGCGGTGACCTACTGGCGGACAGACGAAAATGGTCGCTGGCAGCGACAAGCATACGAAAATGGCCGTTAGCAGCGAAAAGCATAACAGCTCAGCGTTTCACTTCTGCCGTAAGAATGTTCGTTAACTTATTGATTTATAATAATTATTTGTCAAATAAACCACGGAGCTGAGAACCCATCGCAAAGGCCTTTCCGCCGCACTATATTTTTTGCTCGGCTATCAGATTGAGTGCTATAGTTTCGTTATGAACAAACATTCAGCGGCAAAAAAGCGGCCGGCCAAACCAAGCCGCGGCACGGGGACGCGTAAGCCTTCGCCGCGCAAGGCGAGTGCGCGACCGGCGGTGAGAAAGCCCGAACAGAGCAATGGTCGGAAGATCGTCGGGATCAGTGTCGGCCAAGTGAGCGTCGGCCATCTGAACATCGGCAAGATGAACGTCAGTGCTGTGGCGGCGATCGGTTCGGCGCTGCGGGCGCACAAGTTCCGCGTCGGCCAGACGGTGTTCTACACGTCGAGCCCGATCAGCCGTCCGGGAGCCATCGGAAGCTACAGGGTCGTTCGGTTATTGCCGTCCGACGGCGACGATTACCAGTACCGGATCAAGCACGCGGGCGAGGCATTCGAGCGCGTGGCTAAGGAAAGCCAGCTGGAACTCGAAAGCTGAGCGCGGGCTGCCGCCGCCGAAGCCCCTGTCGCGCCTTTTCAGTGGAACGTCTGGCAGGCTTCGAGGATTCGGTGCGAGCAACACCGCCGCACTGGCGCCGCCGCTGCCGGTGCGCCATACTCACCCATGTTGACTGCGCCATAATTGGCGTTGCGTGAGGCCGCTTCCGTTCGTCAGTCAAGGTGCGTTGATGCTGCGCGTCGATCCGCCGATCATGGTCTGGTCGCCTTTATGGATTGCGGCCGGGTCGGCGGCACTGCTCGTCGTCATCATTTGCGCGCTGGTTCTTCGTCCCTCGCATGAGGGCTTCGCGGCGGCTGGCGGGCGTATTTTCTTGGTCCTCCTCGGAGCGGCGCTGAGCGGATCGCTGACCTGGGCATTTCTGGATAGTGCGAACGTGCGCGGTCAAAACGCCGAACGCAGCGCGATCGAGTTGCGCGCCGGGCAATTGATTGCGCGGTCGCTCATCCCTGGGTCGCCGCTCGCCTGCCTCGACGCATTGGCGGGCGATACCGTACAGGCCGCATGTGAAAAGGCAGTCTTTGCCTCGCCGGCAAGTGTGGCGACCGCGATCTCCTACGTCGCCGCACAGTTTGCCCTTCTGTCCGACATGACAAACTATGCCAAGCGCGGGGGGACCGATATCGACGACGCGCTGCTGCCGTTGCGACTTGCGCTGCAAGCCGATCCATTCGGGTTTCTCGCCCACGTGTTGGTGGTGCGTGACGGCTGCACCAGCGAGAATTGTCCGGCACTTGGCTTGTTGCCCGACCCAAGCCACGTGCGCACGAATATCATCGCTCAGACGCTACACCATTATCTCGATCATTACCGTGACGTGTGGGCGAGGTCGCCCGACGGGCCGGTCGCGGATTCGGCCGATATGATGCCGCCCCGCATGGCCGAGAATGCGCCGGGTAGGCGCAAAGTCTCGGTCAACATCGATTTCCCCTCTGCCGCATCCATTCCTCCGATCAGCATCATGAATCCGGAGCCGAAAGGACCTAGTGGCGCTGAACCCGCGCGTAAAGGCGCAAGCACGGCGCAAACCGACCCGGTCTGGACGCCCACCCCAGCGCCGGCGGCGCAGTGACGTGATCCCGCCGCTGGCGCCGATCGAGTCAGCGTCCAGTGCAAACGCTGGAGCCCGGTTCTGAGTAAGCGCATGTTTGGATCCGTCCTCATCGCCAATCGCGGTGAAATCGCCTGTCGCATTGCGCGCACCGCCAAACGCATGGGAATGCGCACCATCGCGGTCTATTCGGCCGCCGATGCGCGGGCGCTGCATATGCGTTCGTGCGATGAGGCCTATTTGCTTGGGCCGCCGGAGCCGCGCGAGAGCTATCTGTCGATCGGACGGCTGATCGAGGCCGCGAAGCTGGCCCGCGCCGAGTGCGTGCACCCGGGTTACGGGTTTTTGGCCGAGAACGCCGATTTCGCCGAGGCCTGCGCGCAAGCCGGTTTGGTCTTTGTCGGGCCATCCGCTGCCGCCATCCGCGCCATGGGACTCAAAGACCGCGCCAAGGTGCTGATGGAGAAGGCCGGCGTGCCGATCGTTCCCGGCTATCACGGCGAACGGCAGGAACCAAAATTCCTCAAGGAGAAGGCCTACGAGATCGGCTATCCGGTGCTGATCAAACCGGCGGCGGGCGGGGGCGGGCGCGGGCTGCGCCGCGTCGACCGGCATGCCGAATTCGACGCGGCTCTCGAATCCGCGATCCGCGAATGCGCGGCGGCGTTCGGCTCAAGCCGCGTGCTGATCGAGAAATGCATCGCCTCGCCGCGCCATGTCGAATTTCAGGTGTTTGCCGACAGCCACGGCAACGCCATTCATCTCGGCGAGCGCGACTGCTCGCTGCAGCGCCGGCACCAGAAGGTGATCGAGGAAGCGCCGGCGCCTGGGATGACGCCGGAACTGCGGGCGCAGATGGGCGCCATCGCAGTGGCGGCGGTTAAGGCCATCGACTATGTCGGCGCCGGCACTGTCGAATTTATTGCCGACAGCACCAAGGGCCTGCGGCCGGACGCCTTCTGGTTTATCGAAATGAATACCCGACTGCAGGTCGAGCATCCCGTGACCGAAGCTGTCACCGGCCTCGATTTGGTTGAATGGCAATTTCGCGTCGCCGCGGGCGAGAAATTGCCCCTCGCGCAAGAGACAATTCGGCTCGACGGCCACGCGGTCGAGGCGCGTATCTATGCCGAGGACCCGACCAACGATTTCTTGCCGTCGACCGGTACGATCGTGGCGCTGCACCTTCCTGCCGACGTTCGCGTGGAGAGCGGCGTCGAGGCGGGCAGCGAAGTGACGCCGTACTACGATGCGATGATCGCCAAGTTGATCGCGCACGCGCCGACACGCGAGGCTGCTCTCGATCGGCTGACGGATGCGATCGATCGCACACTGGTCGTCGGCCCGCGCAGTAACGTGGCGCTGCTCGCCGCGCTCTGCCGCAAGCACGAGTTTCGGCGGGGACGGATCGACACCGAATTCATCGATCGTTCTCTCGCAGCGCTTGGCGCGGTCGCCCAGGGACCCGACCATGCTGCCGCCGCGTTTGGGGTGGAGCGCGTGCTCGCCGCTTCCGCTTCGGACGCGGCGGCCTTCCCCGATGACGATAATGTCGAGCCGCACTCGCCGTGGGCGGCGCGCGATGGCTTTCAGCTCGGCGGCCTGCGCATGCTTGCCGTCCCGGTCGTCGTCGACGGCGAGAACGCCGCGGCCACCGTCACCTACGGCAACGATGGCGCGCACGTTGCCATCGATGGCGTGCCGCCGGCGCCGGATGCCCAGGCATTCGCCGCAGGCGACGAGGTTTTCGTCTTACGCCATGGTCGGCAGACGCGCGTGCGCATTGCGGACTTTTCCGCGGTAAGGACAAATGCGGATGGGGGGGACGGCATCGTCAAGGCGCCGATGCACGGCAAGGTGTTGGAGCTCTTCGTCCGTGTGGGCGATGCCGTCTCCGACGGCCAACGGCTTGCCGTAATCGAGGCGATGAAGATGGAGCACACGCTCAACGCCCCGTTTGCCGGCGTCGTGCTGCAAATTCCGGTCGCGCCGGGCGCTCAAGTTGTGGAAGGCGCGCACATCATGCTGATCGAGCCCGCTACAAAGCGATAATGTAAGTTCATGCCCCTTCATCTCATCAAGCTATGCGTCGGCTGCAATTCGGTCCGCGAGCTCGAGGACTGGATCAAGCAAAAGCTCAAGGACAAGCGCAAACGCGGCGAGAAGCCCGAGCACATCCACCGGACCCGCATGGTGCCGAAGCGTGCGGCCGAACTGATCGACGGCGGCTCGCTCCATTGGGTGATCCGCGGCGAGATCATGTGCCGCCAGCGCATCCGCGCAGTGCGGCCGTTCCGCGATAAGGACGGCGTTGGTCGCTGCGCGCTGGTGCTCGATCCGAAAGTGGTGCTGGTCGAGCCGCGTCCCTATCGGGCGTTCCAGGGCTGGCGCTACCTGCCGGCCGCGGACGCCCCGCGCGATCTCGAAAAGGCCGCGCCCGGCGCCGCCGCCATGCCGGAGGAGATGCGCCGGGAGCTGCGCGAACTTGGCCTGATGTAGGCGCTCGCTGGGCGATGAGACTGCTGCCGCATGGCGCAGCCGGACACGATCACGTAGAAGTTATTCCCGTCGGCGGCGAGAGACCGGAGCATTGCGGAGCAATAACATGATCATCGAGAACGAGAAAGACGTCACCAAGGCGGTGCTCAGCGAATATGCGCGCATCAAAAATCCGCGATTGCGCGAGATCTTGGCTGCCCTTATTCGCCACCTTCATGAATTCGCCCGCGAGGTTAAACTGACTGAGCAGGAATTTCATGCCGCGATGGCGTATGTCGTGGCGATTGGCCAGCATTCCGACGAGACCCATAACGAAGCCGTGCTGATGGCGGGCTCGCTTGGTCTCTCGCCGCTGATCTGCCTCATCAACAATGGCGACAATGGCAAGACCGAGACCGACGCCAACATGCTGGGTCCGTTCTGGCGCATGGACTCGCCGGCGACGCCGAACGGCGGGTCGATTGTCCGTTCGCCGACGCCGGGTCCGGCCTTGTTCGTCGACGCCACGTTCCGCGACGTCGATGGCATTCCGATCGAGGGAGCCGAGGTCGATATCTGGCAATCCTCGCCCGAGGGATTTTACGAGAACCAGGATCCCGTCCAGGCCGATATGAACTTGCGCGGCAAGTTCATCACCGACAAGGACGGGCGCATCAGCTTTCGCAGTGTAAAGCCCGCAGGCTATCCGATCCCGATCGACGGCCCGGTTGGCGAGTTGTTGCGTGCAGCCGGCCGGCACAATATGAGGCCGGCGCATTTGCATTTCCTGGTCTACAAGCCGGGCTTCAAGACGCTGATTTCGCAAATTTACGATCCCGAAGACCCGCACATCGAAACCGACGTGCAGTTCGGCGTCACCCGCCACCTGATCGGCAATTATGTGCGCCACGACGGGACCGAACGTACGCCGGCGCCGGACGTCGGTGCGCCGTGGTATTCGATCGAACACACTTTCGTCATGGAGCGCGGCACCGCGCGGCTGCCGAAGCCGCCGATCACCGGCAAGGCGGAGGGCAAACGTCCGCAGATACCGCATCTCGAACCGGCGTGAGGGTGGTTTCGCTTTAGAAGCGCCAAATTCGGCTTGGAAAGCTAGACGGCGAGGTTATCGATCAGCCGTGTTTTGCCAATGCGCGCGGCAACGAGGAGTCGGAGCGGACCATCCGAAAGTGGAGGTAGCGGGCGCCAAGCGTCTCGGCGCGGCGCGCTTCGAGGTAATCGAGCGCGAATCCGGCGCCGGCGATCGCTTCGCGGCCTTCGTCCGAGCACGGTGGCGATCGGCCGCCCGGCGGCAATCCCCGCTGCGCACTCTTTAAGCGTCGCGGTAGAGAGCAGGCGCCGCCTCGCGCTCGCGCGGCGACAGGTAGACGTTGCGCGAGGAGAGCGCGAGGCCGTCGGGTTCGCGCACGATCGGCGCGCCGACGATTCGGGTCTTAAGGTCGAGGTCGCGGGCCAGTCGGGTGATGACCTTGAGCTGCTGATAGTCCTTCTCGCCGAAAATGGCGATGTCCGGCGCGCACTGGATCAGCAGCTTGGCGACGACTGTCGCCACGCCGGCGAAAAAATGCGGGCGGAAGGCGTCTTCGAGGCCGGCCTGCGCCGGCCCTTCCGGCACGATCTTCGTGGCGAAGCCTTCGGGGTACATGGTCTCCACCGCCGGCGCCCAGACCAGATCGACGTTGAGCGCGGCCAGCGCGGCGAGATCGGCCGCAAAGGTGCGCGGATAGCTGCGAAAATCCTCGTTCGGCGCGAATTGCGCCGGATTGACGAAGATCGACACGACCACGCGATCGGCGCGGCGTTGCGCCAGGCGGACCAGCGACATATGGCCTTCGTGCAGCGCGCCCATGGTCGGCACGAGCGCGATCGTTTTTTCCGTTGTTTTTCTTGTTCTTCGCGCCGTGCGCAGATCGGCGACCGCGCGTCTAAGCTCCGGCAATTTGCGTACGACACTCGGGCGACGGCGGGAGCCGATTGACTTTTTTGTTCTTAGTGCCATCTGTTGCAGTTTCAGCGTTGCCGCGCGAACACAGTGCGCGTTTTCTTGGTTGTGCCGCGTGGTTAATGATTAACTTATTCGACGCAATGCTGTATCTTGACCGCTGGCGTTGCAAGCCTGAGAACGGTTGCTACGCAGGGGTCGCGTTTCCATGTTGATGCAGGCGGATGTCGGCAAGCCCGATCTCGGCGCACGTCATCGTCCTCGGCAACGAGAAAGGCGGGTCCGGAAAGTCGACCACGGCGATGCATGTCGCCATCGCGCTGCTTCAAGCCGGCCAGCGCGTCGCCACCGTCGATCTCGATTCGCGTCAGCACAGTTTTACCCATTACATCGAGAACCGTCGCGATTGGGCCGAACGCGCGCCGGCGTCAAGCTTGACATTCCCCAGCATTATTGCGTCGCGCGCGGCGTCGGGCATGCGGGTCGACGAGATCGAGGCGCAGGAATTCTCCGTCTTTGCCGAAGCGGTCAGCGCGGTGGAAAATACCCACGATTTCGTCGTCGTCGATACGCCGGGCACCGATTCCTATCTGATGCGGCTTGCCCATTCGATGGCGGACACGCTGATCACCCCGTTGAATGACAGCTTTGTCGATTTTGACGTGCTTGGTACGGTCGACCCGACGACGTTCGAGGTCACCGGGGTGAGCCATTACGCCGAGATGGTGCGCGAGGCGCGCCGGCAGCGCCGCTTGGTCGACGGCGGCCTGATCGATTGGGTCGTCTTGCGCAATCGCGCTTTCGACCCTCGGCTCGCGTAACAAGCGGCTGGTCGGCGAGGGGGTCGACCAGCTGGGCAGGCAGCTTGGCTTTCGCTCCGCCGACGGATTTTCCGAGCGCATGATTTATCGGGAGTTCTTTCCGCGCGGACTGACGGCTCTCGACGAACTCAACGAGGATACGCTCGGGCAACGGCCGAGCCTCTCGCACGTTACCGCGCGCGACGAGGTCAAGGCGTTGATCGAGGCGCTGAAGCTGCCGGTCGACGCCCGCGGCAAGCGCCGCGCCGCAGCCCGGGCGGAATGGGTCGCCGCTGCCGGTAAGCCGCTCGAAACCCACGGTCTGCTCGCCGATTGAGCCGGTGAGCGTAGCTGCGCCGCGAGGGTAGTGCGCGAGCATTGCGCCGGCCATCGCAGAGGGCCACCTTATGGCGAGGCTTCGGCCGCCGCAAAGTACAGCTTCCGATGACCAGAGACCCTATTGACCGCGCACCGGCGCCGACCGGACAGACGAACGAACGCGCGCCGGCGGCCGCCTCGCGCGCAGAGATCGATACTTTTCTCAACCGCGTCAGCGCGCTTGGCTCCGGCGGTCGATGCGCGGCCGGCTTATTTTCGCACTCGACGCCACGATGAGCCGGCAGCCGACCTGGGATCAGGCTTGCCGGCTGCAGGCCGACATGTTTGGCGAAGCCGCCGCGGTCGGCGGGCTCGCACATCCAGCTCGTCTATTATCGTGGGCTGGCCGAATGCCGCGCTTCGCCATGGATCGTAGAGCCGCAGCGGCTCGGCGGCTGATGTCGCGCATCGATTGCCGCGGCGGCCACACGCAGATCGGCAAGGTGCTGGCACACGCGCGGCGCGAGAACGACAACGCCAAGGTCGCGGCGCTGGCCTTCGTCGGCGACGCCATGGAAGAAGAGCTCGACGATCTGTGCGCCGGCGCCGGCGAGCTTGGGCTTGCGCAACGTCCCCGCCTTCATGTTTCAGGAAGGCTACGATCCGGTCTGCGAGCAGGCGTTTCGCGAGATTGCCCGGCTCACGCGCGGCGCCTATTGCCGCTTCGCACCAGGCGCCGCGCATGAACTGGCAGAGCTTTTGCGCGCGGCCGCCGCTTATGCGGCCGGCGGCATGAAGGCGCTCGCCGATCTCAAAGCCCGGCGGAACGCCGGCGCGGTCAGGCTGATCGAGCAGCTCAAGTAGATAAAGCCATGCCTCTTCTCCTCGGCGTCGTCGTTCTTGTGCTGCTGCTCTGGGCCGCCAATTCGTTCTCCAAGGCCGATCCCAAAGCAGGCGGCGAAGCTTTTGCGCAAGCTGGCCGGCGGCGCTGCCTTGCTCTTTGCCGCCTTTCTCTTGTTTCGCGGCGAGATCGGCCCCGCCGTGACCGTTGGCGTCATCGGCCTCGGCACACTCGGTTGGGTCTCGCTATGGCCGGCAAGTTTTGGCGGGCGTACGCAGAAGAGCGCGGGTCAGATGTCGCGCGTGCGGACCGCCTTCGTCGAAATGGAGCTTGATCACGACAGCGGCACGATGCGCGGCCGCATTCTCGCCGGCGCGCACCAGGGCGCCTCGCTTGATGCGCTCGATCCGCCGACGCTGATCGGTCTGCTTGGCGCGATGGACCGCGACAGCCGCGACCTACTCGCAGCGTATCTTGATCGCCGGCAGCCCGGCTGGCGTGACCACGCGCAATACGATTCGGCTGCGGGGAACGGCCCGCGGTCGGCGAGCGGCAGCAAAATGACTGAAGAGGAGGCCTATCAGATCCTTGGCATTCAGCCCGGCGCCGGCGCGGACGAGATCTCGCGCGCCCACCGGTCGCTGATGAAGAAATTGCATCCCGACCAAGGGGGGTCGACGTATCTTGCGGCCCGCGTCAATGAGGCCAAGGACGTACTTCTTCGCCGCCATCGCTGAGATTTCCCGTATTGCTCCTCGCGCGGCTTCCCGTCCGTTTCAGCGATGACGTTCCCAGAGCCCGCGTCCTTTGTTACTCCCCGGAAAAGACCGGGAAGGGCAGGGCGGCAATTTTTAGTCCTTAAGCGCCATGCAGGCGAAATCGCTGCGCTTGAGCTGCCGGCAGGCGGCCTCGGCGGTCGACTTGTCGAACCCGGCGAAGCGGGCGCGGTAGAAGGTCGAGTCGCCCTTTTGTACGCGCTCGGTAAACGGATCCGTTGCCGCGAATATCGCCGCCAGCTTCTGCTGCACTTCACTCAAATGCTGGCGCGCCTCGTCCTCGCCACCGTAGGCTCCGATCTGGATGACCCAGCCGTGATGCGCGTGAGATGGCGGTTGCGGAATCGAGTTCGCTGATGCCAATCTGTAAGTTTCTTGCTTGGCGGGCGCGATTGAGTCGCTCCGCGCTGTTGCAGGCGCCGGATTGATGTTTGGCATCTGCCCTGCCGATGCGACGATCGTGGGCGGCGTTTCGACTGGGACTGCCGGCGCTTGCGCCGCCGGCTGGGCTGTGGATGATTGCGCGGGCGCTGTGACCGGAACCAGTATCGGCATCGGCTTCATCGATGGCGAGCGCACTGTCACGGTGTGGTAGGATATTGTCTTCACGACGACCGGCCGGATCGGGTCGTTCGAGCCAACGACCGCGTGCGGGTTCGCGCTTGCGGTTGGCGTCGGGTCGGGTCGTGCAGGCAGCCTTTCCGCTGCGAATTCCTTGGCCATTACCTTGGCGAAGCCGGCTTGCGATTCGGATTTTGGCACGGCCCGTTCGGCGATGACCGGCGCACTGCGCCGCGCCGAAGCGAGCCTGATGTTGGCCTCAATCAAAGCGCGCATGTGGGCGTCGCGTTCGCCTGCCGAACGGCCGCCGAGCACTACGCCGACGAGATAACGCCCGTCGCGGTGAACCGAAGTGAGAAGATTGAAGCCGGACGCGTTGGTGAAGCCGGTCTTCATGCCATCCACGCCTGGCACGGACCCGAGCAGGTGGTCGTGACCGCGGATTGTCTGGCCGCGGAAGACGAACGATGTGGTGGAAAAGAACTTGTAATAGCGGGGGAAGCGATCCTCGATCGCGCGTCCGAGCAGCGCCAGATCGCGGGCGCTGGTGATCTGACCGTCGTCGGGCAGGCCGGATGCGTTTACATAGGTGGTATGGCTCATGCCCAATGCGCGAGCCTTTTGCGTCATCAACTTGGCGAAGGCCTGCTCGCTGCCGCCGAGATTTTCGGCGATCACAACGGCGGCGTCGTTGGCCGATCGGGTGACAATCGCCTTTGATCGCGTTTTCGACCGATATCGTCTGACCCGGCTTGAGATCCAGTTTCGTCGGCGCCTGTGCGGCCGCGTGCGCCGAAACCATCAGCGGTGTATCAAGCTTGATCTTGCCGGCGTCCAAGCGCTCGAACAGCAGGTAAAGCGTCATGACCTTGGTGAGCGAAGCGGGGTGCCGCAGTGCATCGGGGTTGGATTCTTCGAGAACCGCGCCGGTATTGCCGTCGATGACGATCGAGGCGGTGGGCGGCGAGTACCCACCCGCATGGGCTTCAGCGCCCCGCGCGCGGCGGGCCAGATGGACATGCCCACGGTGATGATGCCGAGCGTCCGCTGCACCGGTGGTGAAGGAGAGAGCCGCAAAGACCGCGGTAAGAACCAAAACGCAATTGCGAAGCCCGTGCCGGGCCTCGATCCTTGCCCAACCCATTACGCACCCCGTCCCTGAACGCACACAGAGCCCCTTTCAGGGCCCACCTTTTTGCTCCTTCGGACAGTGTTGCTCTCGTGCGACGAAGCCACAGCCACAAAGCACTTTAAGAGAGGGCAGCACCCCCGATTCGAACGCCGGTCGTCACCCAGACGACACGGTCAAGCACGCTAGGCGAACGCCCTTGCCAAAGGGTTAAGTCCCCACGCAGCCGAATTGTGCACCACGCCGACACCGTTGCGTTTTTTGTGCGCTGCACTACATCTATTTTGACGCCCGAGAAGGCCTTTTCAAGGCAAGCGGCGTGAGAGATTAACCATATCAAGCGAAGCGCAATCCGCGGGAAGGTTCATCATAACCAACGAGGACATGCAGAAATTTGGCAAAAACAGTACGGATACGGTGCTGACCTCGTTCGGCGCCTGGAGCAAAGGGGCGCAGGCGATCGCGGTCGAGGTCGTGGACTATTCGAAGAAAACGGCCGAATGCTCCGCCGCCGCCTGGGAAAAGCTCATAGGCGCGAAAAGCCTGGAAAAGGCGATGGAGGTGCAGACCGAATACTTGAAATCTTCGTACGAAGATTTCGTCGCCGAGGCGGCCAAGCTCGGCGAACTCTATGTCGATCTTGCCAAGGAAGCCTACAAGCCGTTCGAGAGCGCTCTCGCCAAAACATCGGCGCTGAAGTGACGGTCGCGGGGCGAAGCGCGGGACGCCTCACCCCTTGGACAATGCCGACTCGATAGCCGCGGCGATTCGGGAAAGGCTTTGCTCAATTCGTGCGACGCGGAAGGCGATGTGTTCGAGCGCGTAGGCGGTTCGCTTGTCGGCCGAAGGCATGTTGGTCGCATCGTAATCGGGGATGAACTCCTGCTCCAGCTCGCGCAGGAGTTTTGCACGACGTACGGGATCGGCCATGATCGCTTCCCTCGGCAGACAATTCCTCAGTCACCCGCACAACCCATAGCCGAGTCGTTGATTGGTACCAATCGGGTTAAAGCCCGATGCCCGCAACACGCGGGGCGAAAAATAGCCTCGCTGTCGGATCAATTGTCACAATTGCGGAGTTGCTATTGTGCCGGCCTTGCTCGTGGCAAGGGAGCGGGTGCGTGGAAATCAAGGTGGTGCGATGGCAAGCTGTCCTGAAGTCCACGGAGATTCTTCGATCTGGCACGCAAGCTGCACAATCACTATGATAGCGTATTGGCGGCGTGGAGGGCGGCAGCCGTCCCGCGGCCGACGGGGAGCCGCATCACAAGCAAGTCCGGACGATAGACGCGAAAATGCCGCCGAATGACGATAGCTCGCAATTCCCACTCTGCATGGCCGACGATGACCGCAAGCGCAAAAGCGACCCGGGCACCGCGGTCATCACCAAGACGCGGCCGCAGACCAAGCGGCCGAACCTGTATCGCGTTCTCTTGCTCAACGACGACTACACGCCGATGGAGTTCGTCGTTCACGTGCTCGAGCGTTTCTTCAACAAGGATCACGAGACGGCGCAGCGGATCATGATGCACGTGCACCAGCATGGAATCGGCGAATGCGGGGTCTTCACCTACGAAGTGGCGGAGACCAAAGTAACGCAGGTTATGGACTTTGCCCGCAAACATCAGCATCCTTTGCAATGCATAATGGAGAAGAAGTGATTCCTGGGAGGGAACGTCCGATAACAATGAAGAGAATCTGAAATGCCCACTTTCTCACGCAGCCTCGAACAGTCGCTTCATCGGGCCTTGGCGCTGGCCAACGAGCGCCACCATGAATACGCCACGCTTGAGCATCTCCTGCTTGCGCTGATCGAAGATCAGGACGCGGCGGCGGTGATGCGGGCGTGCAACGTCGATCTGGAGAAGCTGCGCAGGAGCCTCGTGGCCTATCTCGAATCGGAATTGGATAACCTTGTCACCGACGGCGCGGAGGATTCGAAACCCACCGCCGGCTTCCAGCGCGTCATCCAGCGCGCCGTCATTCACGTGCAGTCCTCCGGCCGCGAGGAAGTGACCGGCGCGAATGTGCTCGTCGCCATCTTTGCCGAGCGCGAGAGCCACGCTGCCTACTTCCTGCAAGAGCAGGACATGACGCGCTATGATGCGGTCAATTACATCAGCCACGGCATCGCCAAGCGGCCCGGCATGTCGGAGGCGCGGCCGGTGCGCGGCGCCGATGAGGAGAACGACGCTAAATCGGGCGACGAGCAAAAGAAGAAAGTCGACGCGCTCGATGCTTATTGCGTCAACCTCAACAAGAAAGCGCGCGACGGTAAGATCGACCCGCTGATCGGCCGCGAAGCCGAGATCAACCGCACGATCCAGGTGCTGTGCCGGCGGCAGAAGAACAACCCGCTGTTCGTCGGCGAGGCCGGCGTCGGCAAGACCGCCATTGCCGAAGGGCTGGCACGCCGCATCGTCCATGGCGAAGTCCCCGACGTCTTGCGCAACGCCACCGTGTTCGCCCTCGACATGGGAACGCTTCTTGCCGGAACCCGCTACCGCGGCGATTTCGAGGAACGCCTTAAGCAGGTTATCAAGGAGCTTGAAGGCTACCCGGGCGCCATTCTGTTTATCGACGAGATCCATACCGTGATCGGCGCCGGCGCCACATCGGGCGGCGCGATGGACGCTTCGAACCTGCTCAAGCCGGCGCTCGCTTCCGGCACGGTGCGCTGTATTGGCTCGACGACCTACAAGGAATACCGGCAGTACTTCGAAAAGGATCGCGCTCTGGTGCGCCGGTTCCAAAAGATCGACGTCAACGAGCCGACGATCCCCGACGCCATTGAAATCCTCAAAGGGCTGAAGCCCTATTTCGAGGACTACCACAAGCTCCGCTACACCAACGAGGCGATCAAGGCGGCGGTGGAACTGTCGTCGCGCTACATCCACGACCGTAAACTGCCCGACAAGGCGATCGACGTGATCGACGAGTCCGGCGCGGCGCAGATGCTTCTGCCGGAGGGCCGGCGCAAGCGCACCATCGGCATCAAGGAGATCGAGACCACCATCGCCACCATGGCGCGGATTCCGCCGAAAGCGGTGTCGAAGGACGATGCCGAGGTGCTGCAGCACCTGGAGGCGACGCTCAAGCGCGTGGTCTATGGCCAGGACAAGGCGATCGAGGCGCTTGCCGCTTCGATCAAACTCGCCCGCGCGGGCTTGCGCGAGCCGGAAAAGCCGATCGGTTGTTATCTCTTTTCCGGCCCGACCGGTGTCGGCAAGACGGAAGTTGCGCGACAGCTCGCGGCTTCGCTCGGCGTCGAAATCATCCGCTTCGACATGTCGGAATATATGGAGCGCCACACCGTGTCGCGGCTCATCGGCGCGCCGCCCGGCTATGTCGGCTTCGACCAGGGGGGGCTGCTCACCGACGGCGTCGACCAGCATCCGCATTGCGTGCTCTTGCTCGACGAGATCGAGAAAGCGCATCCGGATCTGTTCAATGTGCTCCTGCAGATCATGGATCACGGCAAGCTGACCGATCATAACGGCAAGCAGGTCGATTTCCGCAACGTCATCCTGATCATGACCACGAATGCGGGCGCCGCCGATATGGCCAGGGCGGCCTTCGGCTTTACCCGGACCAAGCGCGAAGGCGACGACATGGAGGCGATCAACCGCATGTTCGCGCCGGAATTCCGCAACCGGCTCGACGCGATCATCACGTTCGCGCATCTGTCGCAAGAAGTGATCGCCATGGTGGTCGAGAAGTTCGTCCTCCAGCTCGAGGCGCAGCTCGACGACCGCGACGTGACCATCGAGCTGAGCGACGACGCGGCAAAATGGCTGATCGCGAACGGCTACGATGAGTTGATGGGCGCACGCCCGATGGCGCGGGTGATCCAGGAGCACATCAAGAAGCCGCTGGCGGACGAAGTCTTGTTCGGCCGCTTAAAATTCGGCGGGCACGTGCGCGTCGTCCTGGTCACCGACGAGGCCGGCAACAGCAAACTCAACTTCGAATACCCCGAGGGGCCGGTGACGCCACGGGCGGAAAAGCTGCCTGAGCCGCGACGGGCCAAGAAGCGCCGCGCGTCGCCGCGGCGCAAGCCGCCGGGGTCCGGCGGCAACGGTCCGCCGCCGCGCGGTTCGGTGCCGAAAGTGCCACTGGTCAAGGTCTAGGACCGGTGCTTTTAGCGTTTCGCCGGATGCAGCGAATTCGTGGCGGATGTACATGAACGCCGCCACGGCGCCGATCATCTCGCCGATGCCGCCGCCGATATAGGCCGGCGGGAGGCCTGCGACGATCTGGCTGCCCGTGTCGCCGCCGGCGAATATCGCGAACACTGCGCCAAGAACTGCGATGCCCAGTGTGGCGCCAACCATGCGCGCGGTATTGACCAGACCGGAGGCGGTGCCTGACCGCGCCGCCGGGACGTTGGCGACGGCAACTCCGTTCACCGGAGCGGTATTGAGGCCGCACCCGATCACCAGCAGCGCAGCTTCAATCAGCCAAATGCTGTTACTAAGCGGGATCAGCGCCAGCACGAACAGGCCGGCGCCCATCATCGTCATGCCCAGCGTCATCGGCAGACGCGGGCCGCATGCGTTGGCGATCCTGCCGGACAATTGCGAGACCACGGCGAACATCGCCGACATCGGCAGCAGCTCGACGCCCGTCAATAGTGCGCCGTTGCCACGGGCGCTTTGCAGGTAGAGCGGGGTGAGGAACAGCATCGCGTACATCCCGAAAGTCATGCCGGCGGCGACGCCGAGGCTCGCCGAGAAGACGCGGTTCTTGAACAAATCGAGCGGCACGAGCGCGCCGTCCGAGTGGGCCTGCCGGTGTAGGAACAGAATGGCCGTCACGATCGCGGTTGTGAACGCCGCAACACTGCCGATCGATTCCCAACCCCAGCGCGGGCCTTCGATAACTGCGAGCGAGAATGCGCCCAGTGCCGCGATGGCCAACGCCTGTCCCGGTGCATCGAGCTTACGGCCCTTCGGGTCCTTTTGACTCGGGCACTGAAGTCATGGTCAGGGCGAGGGTCAGCGCACAGAGCGGGATGATCAGCAAAAATATGCTGCGCCATCCGACCGAATCGACCAGCAGGCCGCCGAGCGTCGGGCCGATGATAAAGGCGAGACCGTTGCAGCTTGCCCACAATCCCAGCGCCTGCGTGCGCTCCTTCGTGCCCGGATAGGCGACCGTGAGGATGGCAAGCGACGTCGGCACTTCGAGCGCCGCGCCGAGCCCCGCAATGGCGCGGCCGGCGACGAGCATGATCGCGTTCGGCGCGAAACCGCAGACGAGCGAGCCAAGCGTGAACAGCGCAATGCCGAGCGCAAAGATTTTCCGCCGGCCGAAAAGATCGGCCAAGGTGCCGGCGGTGAGGAGTAGACTGGCGTAGACCAGATTGTAGGCGTCGACGACCCATTGCAGCGCGGTCACACCGGCGTCGAGCTTGACGCCGATTTGTTTGACGGCAAGATTGACCACCGACGTGTCGATCTGGGCGATGAGCACGCCGAGCGACATGGTCAGTAAGATGAGCGAAGCGCTTGGCGCCGCAGATGCGCGAGTTGGTGAAAAAGTCATTGTCACGTCGGGTCTCCGAAAATTTGTTTTCACGCGTCATGCTTTCTCGCATCACATGAGGAACGTTGGCGCTGGTCTCAAGTTTTGATGCTACGGTCTCGGCCGAAGCATTCCGGGGTGACCACCGGATTCCGGCACGCTAGATTGCCGATGAAGGTTTTGACCGACAAAGTTCCAGAGGCATTTCGTATGACGGCGGATGTGCGCATGGCTGAAGTCGCAGCGCTGGTTGGCGATCCGGCACGTGCCAATATTCTTGCAGCGCTGATGGGTGGGCGGGCGCTCACGGCAGGCGAACTCGTTTATGCGGCGGGCGTGTCGCCGCAAACGACGAGCGGCCATCTCGCCAAGCTCGCCGACGGACGGCTGATCGCCTGCGTCAAGCAGGGCCGTCACCGCTATTACCGCATCGCGACGCACAGCGTCGCTGAAATGCTTGAGGGCATCATGGCGGTGGTCGCCGATGTGCCGCCGCGGCACCGCCCGGCGTCGAAGCTCGACGAGGCGATGCGGACCGCGCGCACGTGCTACGATCACTTCGCCGGCAAGCTCGGCGTTGGGCTCACCGACGCGCTGTGCGCACACGGCCACATCGCACTCGCCGGCGACGCCGGCGAAGTGACCGACAGCGGTGCGACATTCTTCGAAAGCTTCGGTCTCGATCTCGATGCGGCGCGCGGCCGCCGCAGGATTTTCTGCCGGCCCTGCCTCGACTGGACCGAGCGGCGGCCGCATCTCGGCGGCAGCGTCGGGGCAGCTCTGGCGCAGCGCTGCTTCGATCTCGGTTGGCTTGAACGCATGCGGGACAGCCGCGCGCTCACGGTCACGAGGGTGGGCCGTCGCGGCTTGAGCGAGACATTCGGACTTTCGCTTTAACGGTCATTTTCCCGGGCGATGGCGCCGCAGTTCGCGGCCGAACCACGTGGCAAGGATCGGCAGCGCCAGCGCGCTGCCGATAAAGAGCGGCACCGCGCCGAGCCGATCAATCACCAGCGCGCCGGTCGCCACGCCCACCGTCTGGCCGATGAAAATCGCCGAAGAGAAGATGGCGACCGCCGTGCCGCGCGCTTGCGGCGTCATCTGCGTGGCGTTGGTCTGCAAGGTGTTGTGCAGCATGTAGAAGCCGAGCCCGATCGCGACCGTGGCGAGCGGCGCCAACCACCATGCCGCTGCGGCGGCAAGCGCGATGTAGCCCGCAGCGATTACGAAGCCGCCCGCAATAGCGAGACGGAACTGGCCGAGCCGAAATACGAAGAGCTTTACCAAGCCTGCATAGATGAGCCCGCCGATGCCGAAGCAGCCGACGCTCAGGCCGATGAGCGTGAAGCTGAGATTAAAGCGCAGCCGCAAGTGCGCGCCGATATAGGCGAAGGCGCCCCAGACAAACACGTTTTCGATAAAGGCCGCCACGATCACGATGCGCGCAAAGGGCGTCGTCAGCACGGCGGCATAATCGGCAACGAAACCGCGCGTCGTCTCGTTCGGATGGCCCGGTTCGCGGGTCCGCGGATTGGCTAAAAGCTCGAACGCCAGTCCCGCCGTCGCTAGCGCGAACACGGCGGAGAGCACGAAGAACACGTTGCGCCAGCCCATGAGATCGCCGAGCACGCCGCCCATGGCCTGCCCGGAGAGCTGACCGAGGATCTGCCCGGTGAGATAGCGCCCCAAAATCGGCTGCCGCCGCTCGTAGGGGATCACATCGCCCACATAGGCCATCGAGATCGGGATCACCCAGCCGGCGGCCGCTCCGGTCGCAAGCCGTGCCAGCGCCAACTGCGGGAGCGATGCGGCCAAGCCGCAGAGCGCGACCAGGACGGTGCCGATCGCGCACATCATGGCAACGGTGCGGTATTTGCCGAGCTTGTCGCCGATCGGGCCGATCACGAGCTGAATCGACCCATGGGCAATGGCATAGGACGTCACCACCAGGGCTGCTTCGCCGACGCTGGTGTGAAAGTCCGCCGCGATCTGCGGCAGCAGCGAATCCGTCACCCGCACCTGCGCCTGGGCGGCGAAGCCTGCCACCGCGAGCAGCATGATCGAACGGGTCGGCGTCCGGTGCGGGGCGCGCGGCGAAGGCTGCGATGTCGATGTCACGTTGGATTTCGCTGGGAATTGACGGGACGGCAGGATGCCGGCGTTGACACTACATGCCGGGCGGGCTTTTTACCCCGCCATGCGCAAAACGCGAAACGACAATGATTGAAAATAGATACCAGCCCCGCGAGGTCGAGAGCCGGATTTACGCCGCGTGGGAGGAGGCCGGCGCCTTCCGCGCCGGCAGGCCCGAGCGTGCTGCGGCCGCGCCCTATTGCATCGTCATCCCGCCGCCGAATGTGACCGGCTCGCTGCATATGGGGCATGCGCTCAACAGCACGCTGCAAGACATTCTCTGCCGCTTCGAGCGCATGCGCGGGCGTGACGTGCTCTGGCAGCCCGGTACCGATCACGCCGGCATCGCCACGCAGGCGGTGGTCGAGCGGCAATTGATGGAGCACCAGGAGCCGAACAGCCGCGCCATGGGACGCGACGCCTTCATCAAGCGCGTGTGGGAATGGAAGGCCGAATCCGGCGGCACCATCATCTCGCAGCTCAAGCGGCTCGGCGCGTCCTGCGACTGGTCGCGCGAGCGCTTCACCATGGACGAGGGTTTGTCGCGCGCGGTGCTGAAAGTCTTCGTCGCGCTCTACCGTGAGGGCCTCATCTATAAGGACAAGCGGCTGGTCAATTGGGACCCGGAGCTGAAAACCGCGATCTCCGATCTCGAAGTGCAGCAGGTCGAGACCAAGGGTCAGCTCTGGTACATCAAATATCCGATCGAGGGCAGCGGCGAATTCATCGTCGTGGCGACGACCCGGCCGGAGACCATGTTGGGCGACGTCGCCGTCGCGGTGCATCCGCAGAATGAGCGGCTAAAGCATTTGATTGGCAAGACCGCGATCCTGCCGCTCGTCGGCCGCCGCATCCCGATCATCGGCGACGAATACGCCGACCCGGAAAAAGGCTCGGGCGCGGTGAAGATCACGCCCGCGCATGACTTCAACGATTTCGAGGTCGGCAAGCGGCACAACTTTGCGCTCGTCAATGTGCTAACGCCAGACGCGGAAATAACGTTTGCGGAGAATATTTTTCATCGTCCAGATCAGGTCTCTCCCGAATTTGAGAAGACCAAAGAGCTTGTGGGCCTCGATCGTTTCGTTGCTCGCAAGAAGATTGTCGAGCGGCTGGAGGCAGAAAGCCTGCTCGACAAGATTGAGCCGACGTCTCATGTCGTGCCGCACGGCGACCGCTCCGGCGCGGTGGTCGAACCCTATTTGACCGACCAATGGTACGTCGGTGCCGAGACGTTGGCTGAGCCAGCCATCGCGGCGGTGCGCGAAGGCAAGACGAAGTTCATTCCCGAGCAATGGCAGGCGACGTTCTTTAACTGGATGGAAAACATCCAGCCGTGGTGCATTTCACGCCAGATCTGGTGGGGGCATCAGATTCCCGCGTGGTACGGGCCGTGGTTTAACAACGGCAGAAGTGCTTTGTCGCCGATTGCTGAGCAGGCATGTGCTCAAGCATTAGAGTTCTATCGAACTGCTGCTGCCTGATGGCAAGCCGTACGCACCAAATCTTCAACAAGTGATTATTGGGGATCGGCCACATAGTCGGCGGCGTGTCTCCTGCACGCGAAGATGCGGATAAGATTCTGGGTATCGAGTATTGCGCGCGATCCCGACGTGCTCGACACCTGGTTCTCCTCGGCGCTGTGGCCGTTCTCGACGCTCGGCTGGCCGGACCAGACGCCAGAGCTGAAGCGCTTCTATCCGACCAGCACGCTGGTCACCGGCTTCGACATCATCTTCTTCTGGGTCGCGCGCATGATGATGATGGGGCTGCACTTTATGGGAAAGAGGTGCCGTTCCACGACGTCTACATCCATGCCCTGGTGCGCGACGCCTCCGGCGCAAAAATGTCGAAGTCGAAGGGCAACGTCATCGATCCGCTGGAGATCATCGGCGAATACGGCGCCGACGCCCTGCGTTTCACGCTTGCCGCCATGGCGGCGCAAGGCCGCGACATCAAGCTTTCGGCGCAGCGCGTCGAGGGCTACCGCAATTTCGCGACGAAACTCTGGAACGCGGCGCGTTTTGCCGAGATCAACGGTTGCGGAATGGTCAACGGTTTCGATCCGCGACAGGCGAAGGAAACGCTCAATCGCTGGATAGCCCACGAGGCGGCCAAGACCGCAGCCGAAGTCACCGAAGCTATCGAAGCGTACAAGTTCAACGATGCGGCGGGCGCAATCTACCGTTTCGTTTGGAACATCTACTGTGATTGGTATCTTGAACTGGTGAAACCGATACTCACTGGTCCTGATGGCGATGCAAAGAGCGAAACGCGAGCCATGGTTGCGTGGGCACGCGACCAGATCCTGAAGCTTCTGCACCCGTTCATGCCCTTCGTGACGGAAGAATTATGGGCTGTGACGGCGTCGTCGAAGCGTGATTGCCTGCTTGCTCTCAACGAGTGGCCCTCCCTTGAAGGCATTGGCGACGCAAAGGCGGAGGCTGAGATCGGCTGGGTGATCGATCTGATCGCGCCATCCGCTCCGTGCGCGCGGAAATGAACGTCAACGTGCCGCTGCCGCTCGTCATGGTGAGAGTGGGGGATCACGTTTGGGAGAGGGCCCAGCGCTGGTCGGAGTTTATTATGCGGATGGCGCGAATTTCCGAGGTAACCAGGGCACCGATTTATCCGCCGGGCGCAGTGCAGCTCGTGGTGCGCGGGGAAGTGGTGGCGCTGCCGCTTGCCGGCGTGATCGATCTTGCCGCCGAGCGCGCGCGGCTTAACAAGGAAATGGCCAAGGCGGACGCCGATATCGCCCGCGTCGATGCCAAGCTTGGTAATCCCAATTTCGTCGCGCGCGCGCCGGAAGAGGTTGTCGAGGAGGAAAAAGAGAAGCGCGAGGAAGCGCTGGCGCGCAAGGCCAAGATCGCCGAGGCGCTGGAGCGGCTGAAAGGCCCCGGCCTGAACGGATCGATGTGAGGTTACCTTGAGGATATTTCTCGCCGGAGCAAGCGGCGCGATCGGGCGGCGGCTGATGCCGCTGCTCATCGGCGCCGGTCACGATGTCACCGGCATGACGCGCTCGGCCGATGCCGCGCGCGATCTTAAAGCCGCAGGGGTCAAACCCGCCGTAGCCGACGTGTACGACGCCGACGGACTGAAGCGCGCCGTCGTCGCCGCGCGCCCGGACATCGTCATGCACCAGCTCACCGACTTGCCGCGCGTGTTCGACGAGACGCAGCTTGCCGCCCAATATCCGCGCAACGCCCGCATCCGCATCGAAGGCACGCGCAATCTGGTGGCGGCAGCGAAGGCGGCCGGCGCCAGGCGCTTCATCGTCCAGAGCGTCGCTTTCGCCTATGCGCCCGGCAAAGAGCCCCACGTCGAGGCCGATCCGCTCAATGTCGCCGATGGCCCGCGCGTGGTGACGGTCCGCGCCGCGGCCGACATGGAGCAGCAGGTGCTCAATTCCGGGATGGAAGCGGTCGTGCTGCGCTACGGCCTGTTTTATGGCCCGGGGACCTGGACCGAAACTCCGGCACGCAAGCCGTCGCTGCACATCGATGCCGCCGCCAAGGCCGCACTGCTGGCGGTGACTGGCAACACCGGCATCTACAACATCGCCGACGATGACGGCACGGTCTCGATCGCCAAGGCGCGCAAGGAACTCGGGTTCGATCCCGGCTTCAGGCTGAAGGCTTAGCGACCTCCGCAAACGGCTTGCTGAGAAAGCGCGAGCCCTTCTCGCCATAGCGCCACGGCAGGTCGGCCGCCTTGGTAATGCCGATACGCGGTCCGGCGACGACTTCGACCGCGCCCGTGCGCGCAAAAATCGCAAAGGGCGGGGCGTCGAGCGACAAGCCCGTGAATGCGCGTCGGTGACGCCCAGCGCTTCGCAGACCCGGCCCGGCCCGGAGCAGAGCAGGCGCTTGTCGGCTAGTGCCTCGCCTTCGCCGCATTGCAGCAAGCCCGGCGGTGGGCTCGATCGCGCGGATGAGCACGGCGCTGGCCGAGCCTTTCGGTTCGCAGACGAAATTCAGGCACCAGTGAATGCCATAGGAACGGTAGACGTAGGCATAACCGGGTGGGCCGAACATCACAGCGTTGCGCGCGGTGGGGCCGCGGAAGCTGTGCGCTGCCGGTTCGGTGTGGTGATAGGCCTCGATCTCGACCAGGCGGCCGCCCACCCCGTTGACCAGGAGCGTCGCCCCGATCAGATCGGGCGCGACCTCCTGCACGCTGCGGCTGAAGAAGGCTCGGCTTAGTCGCTTCGGCATGTGTGGATCGTCGCAGTCGCGCAACTGTTGGTAAATCGTGAATTAACCAAAACACGTCAGGCAGCCACGAATCTGTGGCCGCCGAGACACAGCGCCGGAACATTTGATTGTTTCGCACTGCAACCGGCGCAAGCGCCGCTTTTTAGCCATAGGATTTCTCGAAATCGACGCTCGCCGATGTTGGCTGGTGCGATGCAAGCCGTACGGCATTCCGATTTTAAAGCGCCCATAGCGCTGGAATCGGAAGGGGGACGGGGCGAGGGGGCCGAGTTAGCCCTGCAATGTTCGATGGACGCCAAGACACAGTTGAAAACCCGGCTGCCGAGTCGCCACGCGACTGAAGGGGCGGAACGGGCGCCGCATCGCGCATTTTACTACGCGATGGGTCTGACCACCGAACAGATCCATCAACCCTTCGTCGGCGTCGCCACCTGCTGGAACGAAGCCGCGCCCTGCAACATCGCGCTGATGCGCCAGGCGCAGGCCGTCAAGCAGGGCGTAGCGGCCGGCGGCGCGACCGCGCGCGAGTTCTGTACCATCACCGTGACCGACGGCATCGCCATGGGCCACGCGGGAATGAAATCCTCGCTGCCGTCGCGGGAAGTTATTGCCGATTCGGTGGAATTGACGGTCCGCGGGCATTCCTATGACGCGCTGATCGGGGTGGCCGGTTGCGACAAGTCGCAGCCCGGCATGATGATGGCGATGTGCCGGCTGAACGTGCCGTCGATCTACATCTATGGCGGCTCGATCCTGCCCGGCACCTTCAAGGGCAAGCCGGTCACCATTCAGGACGTCTACGAGGCGGTCGGCAAGCACTCGATCGGCGCCATGTCGGATGCCGATCTCGACACGCTCGAACAGAACGCCTGCCCCTCGGCCGGCGCCTGCGGCGCGCAATTTACCGCCAACACCATGGCGACGATCTCGGAGGCGATCGGGCTTGCTTTGCCGTACTCCGCCGGAGCGCCGGCGCCGTACGAGATTCGCGACAAGTTCTGCATGCTCGCGGGCGAGATGATCATGGATTTGATCGTCAAGAACATTCGCCCGCGCGACATCGTTACCCGCAAGGCGCTGGAGAACGCCGCGGCCGTGGTGGCGGCGACCGGCGGCTCGACCAATGCCGCGCTGCACCTGCCGGCGATCGCCAACGAATGCGGCATCAAGTTCGACCTGTTCGACGTCGCCGAAGTCCTCAAAAGGACACCGTATATCGCGGATTTGAAACCGTCCGGCCGCTATGTCGCCAAAGATATGTTCGAAGCTGGCGGCGTTCCGCTTCTGATGAAGACGCTGCTCGACCACGGATACCTCCATGGCGACTGCCTCACCGTCACCGGCCGCACCATCGCCGAGAACCTGAAATCGGTGAAGTGGAACGCAGATCAGGACGTCGTTCGGCCGGCCGACAAGCCGATTCTGCCGACCGGCGGCGTCATCGGTCTTAAAGGCAATCTCGCGCCCGAAGGGGCGATCGTTAAGGTTGCCGGGATGGAGCGCTTGCATTTCTCCGGACCGGCGCGCTGTTTTGACGGGGAAGAATCCTGCTTCGAAGCAGTGAAAAACAAAAAGTACAGGGAAGGCGACGTGCTGGTCATCCGCTATGAGGGACCGAAAGGCGGTCCCGGCATGCGCGAAATGCTGGCAACGACCGCTGCCCTCTACGGGCAGGGCATGGGCGGCAAGGTCGCGCTCATCACCGACGGACGCTTTTCCGGCGCCACGCGCGGCTTTTGCGTCGGCCATATCGGCCCGGAGGCGGCAGTGGGCGGTCCGATCGCGCTTATTCGCGACGGCGACATCATCAAGCTCGATGCCGAGAAGGGGACGCTAGACGTCAATCTGACGGCGGCCGAGCTCGATCGGCGCGCCAAGGAATGGAAGCCGCGCGCCGGAGGAGTTCGCCTCCGGCTATCTTGTGGAAATACGCCCAGCAGGTCGGCTCGGCGCGCTACGGCGCCGTGACCCATCCGGGCGCGTGCGGCCGAGAAGGCGTGCTATGCGGATATCTAGCGGCACAGCGCGCCTCGCGACCGGCGCCGTGCTGACCGCGCTTGTCGGCGGCCTGTGCATTGGGCTTGGCTGGGGTCGTCCGCGCGGCGCGGCGGCCCGGTCATGGCCTCCTGCTTGCAGCCGGCTCTCGCCTTCGACGGCACCGCCACGCCGGCCACGGCGTCGCTGACGCCGGGCGACCAGTTTGCGCGCCGGCACCGCGGCCGAGCAGACGGACACGCCGAGAAGTCGAAGGAATTTTCCGCGCTGCAATATGCCGCCGATCAGGGCCATCCCGCCGCGCAATGGAAGCTCGGCCGCATGTACGCCGACGGCAACGGCGTCGCTCAGGACGACATGCGGGCATTCGAGTATTTCAGCCAGATCGCCAATTCGCACGCCGAAGAGCCGCCGGGCAGCCCGCAGGCGCATATCGTCGCCAACGCCTTCGTGGCGCTCGGGCGCTACTACCTCACCGGCATACCCAATTCGGCGATCAAGCCCGACTCCGGTCCGTGCGCACCAGATGTTCGCCTACGCCGCCTCTTATTTCGGCGACGCCGACGCGCAGTACGAACTCGGACGGCTCTATCTCGACGGCAATCCGAGCGACGTGCACGAGGCGGCGCGCTGGTTCCTGCTGGCGGCCACCAAAGGCCAATGCCGCGCCGAAGCGGCGCTGGGCGACATCCTGTTCCGCGGCGAGGACATGCCGCGGCAGGCCGCGCGCGGCCTGATGTGGCTCACGCTCGGCCGCGATTGCGCCGGCCCCGACGAAGCCTGGGTGAAGCCGCTCTACGACAACGCCTTCCGCCGCGCCAACGACGACGAGCGCGCCATGGCGCTGGTTTATCTGAAAGACTGGATCAGCGGCCGGCGGGATTAGCAGCTAGCGAATAGCGAACGGGGCATCTGACGCTTTCGCCTATTCGCTACTTCGCTTCGATATCCAGATCGATCCATACCGGCACGTGGTCGGACGGCTTTTCCCAGGTGCGCACGTGGCGGTCGATGCCGACATCGGCCAGCCGGTCGGCGGCGGGCGGCGACAGCAGCACGTGATCGATGCGGATGCCGTTGTTCTTCTGCCAGGCGCCGGCCTGGTAATCCCAGAACGTATAGAGGCCGGGATCGTCGCTGGTCGCGCGCACCGCATCGGTCAGGCCGAGATTGATCAGCGCGCGGAATTCGTCGCGCGTGCGCGGCAGGAATAAAGCGTCGCCGGCCCAGGCTTGCGGATTCTTGGCGTCGTTTTCGGTCGGAATGACGTTGTAGTCGCCGGCCAGCACCAGCGGCTCTTCGAGCGCAAGCCGCTCGCGCGTGTAAGCCGACAAGCCGCTTCATCCAGCCGATCTTGTAGGTGTATTTCTCGGTCTCCGGCGGATTGCCGTTGGGCAGATAGATGCTGGCGACCCGCAGCACGCCGTTCGCCGTCGACACCGCGGCTTCGATGAAGCGGGCGTGGTCGTCGTAGTCGATCGCCGGGCAGGCCCTTGGTCACCTCGTCGAATTTGAATTTCGACAAGATGGCGACGCCGTTGAATGTCTTCTGCCCGTGGATCGCGACGTTGTAGCCGAGCCCCTCGAACTCCATGCGCGGAAAGGCATCGTCGACGCATTTGGTTTCCTGCAGGCAGACGATGTCGGGCTGGCGCTCGGCCAGCCACGTGCGCGCGGAATCGATGCGCTGCTTGATCGAATTGACGTTCCAGGTGGCGATGCGCATGTGTTTATCGAGGCATGATCTTATCCGAAAGCCGGCGGCCACTTTTCGGGATCATGCCTAAAGAGCGAAGCTGGTGCCGCAGCCGCAGGAAGCGGTGGCCTTCGGATTGTTGACCTTGAACGACGATCCGATCAGGTCGTCGACGAAATCGATCTCCGAGCCGGCCATGTAGTTGAGCGAAACCGGATCGATCAGCACGGTGGCGCCGCTCTTCTCGATCACGATATCGTCGTCGGCGCGCTCGCGCTCGGTGTCGAATTTGTACTGGAAGCCGGAGCAGCCGCCGCCCTCGACGCTCACGCGCAGCATGGTGCCGGCCGGCTCCTTGCGCAGAATTTCGCCGATCCTGAGCGCCGCCCGCTCGGTCACGATGACGTTTGTCGCCATGGTCTTCTCCCGCCGGACATCGCGCCGCTTGCCGAATGCGCCGATTGCCACGGCACTTGCTGCGATAGTTAAGTGCGGGGCAGGCCGAGGTCAATTGCAGACGCCGGGCCCGACCAATGGCGATCGACGCCGCAACGCCGCGCGCGCTCTACGCGTGCGATCCAGCATTAAGCCGCGGCCGGCTGCATCCGGAGCCGGCGAGCAAGAACCGCAGCGCCTTCCGCCGCGACTGCGACCGCATCATCCACTCGACCGCCTTCCGCCGGCTCAAGCACAAGACGCAAGTCTTCGTGTTCGACGAGGGCGACCATTACCGCACCCGCCTCACCCACACGCTCGAAGTGGCGCAAATCGCCCGCGCGCTGGCCCGCGCGCTCGGCCTCGACGAGGATTTGGCCGAGGCGCTGGCGCTCGCCCACGATCTCGGTCATCCGCCGTTCGGCCATGCCGGCGAGCGTGCGCTCGACGAATGCCTCAAAGCGTTTGGCGGCTTCGATCACAATGCGCAGACCTTGCGCGTGGTGACCGCGCTCGAGCGCCGCTATCCGGGCTTCGACGGGCTCAATCTCACCTGGGAGACGCTGGAAGGTCTGGTCAAGCACAATGGCCCGCTCACCGACCGGCAAGGGGCGCCGCTTGGCCCCTATCGCGAGCACGGCGTGCCGGAGACGATCCTCGACTATTCGCCGCGAGCAGGATCTGCAATTGTGGAGTTTTCCCGGCGCCGAGGCGCAGGTCGCGGCCTTTGCCGACGACATCGCCTACGATGCCCACGATATCGACGATGGCCTGCGCGCCGAGCTGTTCAGTCTCGATGACATCGCTGGCGTGGCGCTGCCGGGCAAGATCGTCGGCGATATACGCGCCGCCTATCCGGGGCTCGATGCCAGCCGCTTGGTGCACGAGTTCATCCGCCGGCTGATCGGGCTCCTGATCGAGGACGTCACCGCCGAGACCGGCCGCAGGCTTTCCCAATTGGCGCCGCGCTCGGCCGACGAGGTGCGGCAAGCGTCCGCGCCGGTCGCGGCATTTTCGCCTGCCATCGGGGAGGCGGACCGCGCCATCAAAGCCTTTCTCAAGGCGCGGATGTATCGTCACGCTCGCGTCATGCACGTCATGGATCAGGCCGCCCGCGTCGTGCGCGACCTGTTCGCCCGCTACAGCGCGCAGCCCGGCGATCTGCCGGCGGAATGGCAGGAGGGCTTGCCGGGCGCCGAGGAGCCGGCGCGCGCCCGCCGCATCGCCGATTTCATCGCCGGCATGACCGACCGCTACGCGCTCGTCGAGCACGCGCGGCTCTTTGACTCGACCCCGGAACTGCGTTAGGCGCGCTGCCACGCAGCGGATTTCATGACTAGAAGAGACAGGTCAAAATCGTCTATACAATTAGGACGAAAAAAAACCTTGCTGAGATAATTCGCAAACGCATCTTATCGGCAAATGCCGCTCTAGTTACGGCCGGGTCTTTGCCGGCCGGCATCGATCAGACGCGAGTCGTCGTCGAAAAACCACGTGATCCGTCGCATGGAGATTTGGCTACTAATAACGCCTTGGTTCTTGCGAAGGGCAGTGGGAAAAGTCCGCCTGAACTAGCCGGGAAGTTGTGGATAATCTTCTTGTAGATCCGTTTATCACAAATGCGAACGTTGCGGGTCCTGGCTTTATCAATGTCGCCCTCCATCCGTCGGCTTGGACAATCGCATTACGCATTGCTGTTAAGAGCGGCGCAGCCTACGGAAGCAGCGCGCTTGGTCACGGAAAGTTGGTGAATGTCGAGTACGTTTCGGCCAACCCTACCGGGCCGATGCATGTCGGTCATGGCCGCGGCGCCGTATTTGGTGATGCGCTGGCCAGTCTGCTCGCGTTCACTGGCTTCAAAGTCACGCGTGAATATTACGTCAACGATGCGGGCGTCCAGGTCGATGTGCTGGCTCGCTCCGCCTTTCTCCGCTACCGCGAAGCGCTTGGCGATGACATCGGCGTTATCCCTGAAGGGCTTTATCCGGGCGATTATTTAAAGCCGGTGGGTGAAGCACTATAGACCGAGTTCGGAGAGACGCTTCGCGATCAGCCGGAAGCTCAGTGGCTACCCATTGTGCGAAGATTTGCGATTGTCGCCATGTTGGCCAGGGTGCGCGATGACCTTGATGCTCTCAGTATTACTCACGATGTTTTCTACCTGAGCGGTCGCTGATCGATGGTGGGGTCGATAAGGTCGCGCGCACTATCGAGTGGCTACGGCGAGCTGGATACGTTTACGAAGGTCGGTTGCCGCCGCCAAAGGGCGCGCCGGTCGAGGATTGGGAGGATCGCGAGCAGACGCTGTTTCGCTCGACACAATTCGGTGACGATGTAGATCGCCCGCTGAAAAAGTCCGATGGCTCGTACACTTATTTTGCCTCTGACATCGCATATCATCCGACAAACTTGACCGCGGCTTTCGCACGATGATCGACGTATGGGGCGCCGACCATGGCGGCTACATCAAGCGCATGCAGGCGGCGGTGAAGGCCTTAAAGGCCGACGCGCTGCCGAACTTGATGTCAAAGTTCATCCAGCTTGTGAAGCTCCTGCGCGCCGGCGGCCCGTCAAAATGTCGAAACGGGCAGGGGAATTCGTCACGCTGCGCGAAGTGGTGGACGAGGTCGGCCGCGACGCGGTCCGCTTCATGATGCTCTACCGCAAGAACGATGCGGTGCTCGATTTCGACCTCGCCAAGGTGATCGAGCAGTCGCGCGACAATCCCGTCTTCTACGTCCAGTACGGCCACGCCCGCGGCCAGTCGGTCTTCCGCAACGCCAGGGCGGCATTTCCCAGACCTGCCGGTCGAGATCGCATGACTTTGGCGGACAGCGCGACCTGGACAGCTTTCGGACATCCCGCCGAACTCGCCCTGATGCGTCGAAATTGCACTTTACCCGCGGGTCGTCGAGGGCGCCTCCTTGGCCCACGAGCCGCATCGAATTGCCTTTTATCTCTTCGACTTGGCGAGCGAATTTCATGCGCTTTGGACACTGGGCAATTCATCGCCACATTTACGCTTCATTATCCAAAATGATCGACAAAGGACCGCGGCTCGGCTCGTCCTTGTACAAGGGGTAGTCACCGTGCTGGCCTCGGGACTTAGCTTGCTGGGAGTCGAGGCGCCAAACGAGATGCGGTAACGAATTCTCCGTAGCCTTCGACGCGGTCGCGAATGCGGTCGAGGGGAAAGGCTTAACGGGGCAGGATTCATGGCGGATAACAGTTTTCGTACCTTTCGCCGCGACAGGCCTTGCGCGCGACGATGGAGCCAGCGCAGCGCGAGGCGGCTTCGCCGATCCGCTCGCCGAACTCGCCCGCCTGATCGGCCAGAGCGAGGCGCATGGCGCCCCCGCGCGCGATTCACGGCCGGCCCGCCGAAGACTTCAACGAGGCCGCACCTGCCGAGCTCGATTGGGCGGCCGCCGATGAAGAATACGCTCAGCACGGCCACGATGCCGACGCCGGTTACGCCGCCGCCGCCGGCCGACCCCATCTATCAGCGCTGCCTTCGCACGACGCTCATGGCCGCGCGAACGCGGTTCCAAGACGAGCGTCGCGCGAGCCGGACTACGCCGATCACCGGCGGATATCAGAACGGTGCTGTCGATCCGCGGGGCAGTGTCGGCCAGCAGGACCCGTATTACCGCGATGATGCTGCGGCCGGCGGCTCCGGGCGACGGAGCCCTCGCTCTATGCCGCGCCCATGCAAGGCGGCGACTACCAGCCGACAGCAGCAGCTATGCCACAGGCGTCCGCCTATCCGGACGATGCGGCCGATTATGATCGAGAGCCATACGACGAGGAGGCGCCGCCGACGCGACGCAGCGGCACCATCGTCATCGTGGCTCTGCTCGGCTTGGCGGTGCTCGGCACGGCCGGCGCACTGGGCTATCGCGCCATGTTCGGCGCCTCGATGATCCCGTCGCTGCCGCCGATCATCAAGCCGAGTGATACGCCGATCAAAATCGTGCCCAAGCGCGATGCTCAAGCCGGGACGCCGAGCCAAACCGGCGCGGGCACGCGCGGGGACGGGCGAACAAGTCGTCACCCACGAGGAGCAGCCAGTCGATCCGCAAGCTCGGCCAATCCCGGTGCCGCGCGTGGTGACGACGATCCCGGTCATTTCCAGCGCGCCGGACGCGCCGCTGCCGGGCGCGCAGCCCGTCCGCTTCGAAACAATCCGCCTGGCGTTCCATGGCGACGCTTCACCGCCAGCGTTCGCCGAGCCAGAACCCTGCGCCCCACGGGCGTTGCCGAACGCCTGAGCACCGCCGAGCCGCCGCCGGCCGGAAGCAGGCCTGTCCAGACCATCAACATTCAGCCGCGGCCAGCAGACCTGCCGCCACTCCCGACGCCGCGACCGCCCGCGCCCGAGGCCCGCCCCGCAAGGCCGCGGCCCCAGCGTCACGGCCGGTCAGAGAAGCGGCGCCGCGGCAGACTGCCCGGCGGGCCGCTTTCGATCGTTCCGACGCAGGAGACGCGAGCGCCGGCTCCGCCGCGGCACTTGGACCCGTATGGCGATGACCCGGCCGACCGGGCCGATGACGTTGGGCTCGCCCGCCCGCGAGGCGGCGCCGGTCGCTGGCGGCGGCTACGCGGTGCAGGTCACCGTCGCAACGCAGCGAGGCTGAAGCGCAGGCGGCATTCCGCGCCTTGCAGGCGAAATATCCGCGAGAGCTTGGCGGCCATCGCGCGTCTTCCGCCGCGCCGATCTCGGCGCCAAGGGCGTCTACTACCGCGCTCTGGTCGGACCGTTTGCCTCGTCGGAACAGGCGGCCAGCCTCTGCAGCAGTCTGAAGGCTGCCGGCGGCAGCTGCCTTATCCAAAGAAACTAGTGAAATTAGCCGCTTAGCGCTTGACCCTCGCGCGGCGCGGCGAGCTAAGCGGCGGGCCATGCGCGCCTTCATTACCGGTCTTGCCGGGCCCGTGCTGAGCGAGGCCGAACGCGCGTTCCTGCGCGAGCGCAGCCGCTGGGGTCTGATCATTTTTCAGCGCAACATTGCCGACCCGGCAGACCCTGCGCCGGCTGACCGCGGACTGCCGGACCGCGCTCGGCCGGGACGCGCCGATGCTGGTCGATCAGGAGGGCGGCCGCGTGCAGCGCCTTAGTCCGCCCCATTGGCCCGAATACCCCCCGGCTGCCGCCTATGGCGAGCTTTACGACCGCGATCGCGCTGGCGGGCTTGCGGCGGCCCGGCTCGGCGCGCGGCTGATCGCGGCCGATCTTACGGACGTCGGCATCGACGTCGATTGCATGCCGGTCGCCGACGTGCCGGTCGCCGGCGCCGACTGCCGTGATCGGCGACCGCGCCTTCGGAACGAACCGGAAAAGGTCGCCGCGCTTGCTGGTGCGTTCGCGCAAGGCTTGGCCGGACGGCGGGGTCCTGCCGGTCGTCAAGCACATCCCCGGCCACGGCCGCGCGACCGCCGACAGCCACCAGAAACTGCCGGTCGTCACCGCGGAAAGGGCGACGCTGGAAACGAGCGATTTTGCGGCCTTTCGGCCGCTGGCGGGGCTTGCCGCTCGCCATGACCGCGCATGTCGTGTTCACAGCCATCGACCCGATCGCGCCGGCCACCACTTCGGCCGCTATAGTGCGTGACGTGATTCGCGGTTCGATTGGGTTTCAGGGCCTGTTGATGAGCGACGATCTGTCCATGGGCGCGTTGAGCGGCTCGCTTGCCGAGCGTACGCGCGCGGCCATCGCGGCCGGATGCGATGTGGTGCTCCACTGCAACGGCGACATGAACGAGATGCTGCAGCGTCGCCGCCGGCCGCGCCCGTGCTCGCCGGCGAGGCGGCGCGCAGGGCGGAGGCCGCCTTGGCGAGCCGAGAGACCGGCGGCGCCCATCGATCTTGCCGCCAAACGAGCGGAGTTTTCCGCGCTGCATGAGCGCGGTCTGGGAACCAGCGCGGGGATCGGCATGAACGCCGAAGATCTTGACCTTCGAGGGCGAACTCGGCGAGCCGGCCGTCCGGCGAACCGGCGCTCGTGGTCGACGTGGAGGGATTCGAGGGCCCGCTCGACCTTCTGCTGACGCTCGCCCGGCAGCAGAAGGTCGATCTGGCCAAGATTTCCATTCTCGCGCTTGCCGACCAGTACCTCGCCTTCATCGAGGCGGCGCGCAAGCTGCGGCTCGAACTCGCCGCCGATTATCTGGTGATGGCCGCCTGGCTCGCCTATCTGAAATCGCGCCTGCTCCTGCCCGAGCAGCCGGCGCCCGACGGGCTTAGCGCCGAGGACATGGCCAATGCACTGGCGCAACGGCTGCGCCGGCTCGAGGCGATCCGCCAGGTCGCCGAGCAATTGCTCAACCGGCCGCAGCTCGGCCGCGACGTCTTTCAGCGCGGCCAGCCGGAGCCGATCGCCGAGATCAAGCGCCCGCAATGGTCGGCGACGCTTTACGATCTGCTTTCGGCCTATGCGGTCGCGCCGGCAGAACCAGGCGGGCTCCATCGTGCGCATGCCCAAGCGCGACCGTCTGGTCGCTCGCCGAGGCGCGCGAGGCGATCGAGCGGCTGGTCGGCCGCTCCTTTGACTGGAGCCCGCTCGATCAGTACTTGATCGAATATCTGGTCGAGCCCTCGCAGCGGCCGACCGTGCTCGCATCGAGCTTTGCCGCGACGCTCGAATTGGTGCGCGAAGGCCGGCTGGAAATGCACCAGCACGCGGCCTTTGCGCCGCTTTACGTGCGGGCCGCGTCGGATGCGGGTCAAGGCGGCGTGTGCCGGGCGTGTCGGACGCGGGGAATGGGTGACCGAGGGGGACCGAATGTCGAATGTTGCGGAGATGCGGGTGATCGTCGGCGATAGAGAGAGGGCGGAGCGTGCGGAGGAATTGCGCATCCTGGAAGCGCTGTTGTTTGCTGCCGAGGAGCCGCTCGACGAGAAGATCCTCGCCGGCCGGCTGCCGGCCGGCGTCGATGTGCGCGCGCTGCTCGACGCAATTGCAGGAGGATTATGCCTCGCGCGGCGTCAATCTCGTCCGCGTCGGCGGCAAATGGACGCTGCGGACTGCGGGCGACCTCGCTTGGCTCCTGACGCGCGAGGCGGTCGTCTCGCGCAAGCTCTCGCGCGCGGCGATCGAAACGCTGGCCATCGTCGCCTACCACCAGCCGGTGACGCGCGCCGAGATCGAGGAAATCCGGGGCGTGACCACGTCGAAGGGCACGCTCGACGTGCTCCTGGAGACCGGCTGGGTCAGGCTGCGCGGCCGCCGCAAGGCGCCGGGGCGGCCGGTGACCTACGGAACCACCGAGGCGTTTCTTGTCGCATTTCGGGCTGGAGGCGCTGGCCGATCTGCCCGGGCTCGACGAACTCAAGGGCGCCGGCCTGATCGAAGGCTCGCTGCCCGCGGGCTTTGCCGTGCCGATGCCGTCCGACGATCCGGCGCTTGCGCGAGGACGAGGAGCCGCTCGAACCCGGCGATCTCGACCTCGGCCTCGTTCCGCCGGCCGATCGCGCTGAGGAATAGAACGCCTCGTCCGCAAGCGACAATTTTGCCGCGTTTTGCTGCGCAATGGGAGGCGAATGAAGCGCGTTCACCCTGCGGCGTAGCGCCATGCCGGTTGCGCTTGTTTTTGCCGCCCGCGACGCCTAGTTTCTCTCTTAAATCGATACCTTGCCGCGGGCGCGAACGCGGTTGCGGACGGAGGATTTCATGGGCTCACTGAGCATCTGGCATTGGATGATCGTTCTCGCCGTGGGGCTGTTGCTGTTCGGCGGGCGCGGCAAAGTTTCGGACCTGATGGGCGACGTCGCCAAGGGCATCAAGTCGTTCAAGAAGGGCTTGTCGGAGGACGATACCGCGGACGCGCGCGAAATCCGACGCGCCGATGAAGAGCATCGACCATCAGGCGGCGGCGGCGATACGGCGCGGCGCACCGAGGCCGACAGCAAGGTCGAGCGCTCGCTGTCGTAAGCTCCGCCCGACGGCCGGTCAGGCGTTCGCCGCCTGCTCGGCTTTCGCGCCTCGCGGCGCGAGGATGACAAAGGGCGCGAGCGGCGGGGGTGAGACGGCCGGGGAATTTCTTCCATGTTCGACATCAGCTGGAGCGAATTCCTGCTCATCGGCGTCGTGGCGCTGATCGTGATCGGGCCGAAGGAACTGCCCGCCGTCATGCGCACGCTCGGGCAATGGACGCGCAAAGTGCGCAGCATGGCCTCCGAATTCCAGAACCAGTTCCAGGAGGCGATGCGCGAAGCCGAAATGACCGACCTGAAGAAGCAGGTCGACGACATGGGCGCAGCGAGCGTTACGCAGCTCGATCCGCTCAAGAGCGTGCGCGAGGACGTCGCGAGCGTGGGCGAGGATGTCAAGCGCTCGCTCGCCGGTCCCGAGCCGGCCGCATGCCGGCGCCGAGCGCCGCGCTGACGGAAACGCCGGCCGAGATGCCGCCGCCGCGCTCGAAACGGCCGTCGACGCCGCGGCTGAAACGCCCGCTGCGGCCCCGCCCGAAGCGCCCGGCGAGCAATCCACTGCGCGAACTGGAAGCGGTCGGCGCTGGCGCCGCGGTGCCCGCGCCGCAATCCACCGAAAAGACCGCGCAGACGGACGCAACGGAGCGCGCCGGATGACGACCCCGCGACGACGAAGAGAAGGAGATCGAGGCGACCAAGGCGCCGCTGATGGATCACCTGATCGAGCTGCGTTCGCGGCTCATCAAGGCGCTCGCTCGCCTTCGCCGTCGCCATGATCGCCTGCTTCTTCTTCGCCAGGCACATCTACAACGTGCTGACCTGGCCCTACGTGTGGGTGGCCGGCGCCGGCAATGCCAAATTCATCTATACGGGGCTGCTTGAATATTTCGTCGTCCAGCTCAAGCTCGCGGTATTCGGCGGCATCTTCATCTCGTTCCCGGTCATCGCCACGCAGATCTACATGTTCGTGGCGCCCGGCCTCTATCGCAACGAGCGCAAGGCGTTTCTGCCCTACCTGATCGCCACGCCGATCTTCTTCGTGCTCGGTTCGCTCGTCGTCTATTTCGTGGTTTGGCCGCTGATCTCGCGATTCTCGCTCAGCATGCAGCAATTGGGTGGCCCGGGCGAGCCGACGATCGAGCTGTTGCCGAAGGTTTCCGATTATCTGTCGCTGATGATGAAGCTGATTTTGGCGTTCGGCATCGCCTTCCAGCTTCCGGTCATCCTGACGCTGCTTGGCCGCGTCGGCATCATCACCTCCGACCAGCTTAAGTCGAAGCGCCGCTATTTCATCGTCGGCGCCTTCGTCATCGCCGCCGTGCTCACCCCGCCCGACGTGATGAGCCAGATGTCGCTTGCTTTGCCGCTGCTCGCTCTGTTCGAGGGCTCGATCTGGTCGGTGCGCATGGTGGAAAAGCGCATGGCCGCCGAACGCGCCGCGGCGGCGGCGGCCGCCGCGGCCAAGCCGGCGGAGTGACGGAGGCGTATTGTTTGGGCTATTGATTCGTCATGCCCGGGCTTGACCCGGCGCATCCACGTCTTGGGTGCCGGAGAATAAGAAGGCGTGGATGCGCCGGAACAAGTCCGGCCATGACGCGTGAGCACGTTGCCGATGCACGACATCCGCTTGATCCGCGAAAATCCCGACGCGTTCGACCGCGGCCTGGCGCGGCGCGGGCTGCCGGCCGCAGGCGCAGCGGCTGATCGCGCTCGACGAGGAGCGCCGCGCCACAATCCACGAACTCGAAGCCGCGCAGGCGCGCCGCAACGAGGCGTCGAAGGATATCGGCGCAGCAAAGAAAAGTAATGAAGAAGAAAAGTGCAAGCGCTGATGGCCGAAGTCGCCATGCTCGAAGGAATCCATTCCGTGCAAGTGGAGGCGGAGGAGAAAGCGACCTCAAAAGCGCTCAACGATGCGCTCGCCGAAATTCCCAACCTGCCGCAGGACGAAGTGCCCGACGGCAAGGACGAGAAAGACAACGTCGAGCATCATCGCTTCGGGGCAAAACGCGATTATGCATTCGCGCCGAAACAGCATTTCGATCTGGGCGAAGCGCTCGGCCAGATGGATTTCGAGACTGCGGCCAAGCTCTCTGGCGCGCGGTTTGTTGTGCTGAAAAAAGGTCTCGCGCGGCTTGAGCGCGCTCTTGGTCAATTTTTGCTCGATCGTGCACACGAGCGAGCATGGCTACGCTGAGGTCTCGCCGCCCTTGACTGGTGCGCGATCGAAGCGATGTTTGGAACGGCGCAACTGCCGAAATTCTATCTTGACCAATTTCATCTTTATTCACATGAGGTGCTTCAAAAGCAGGCAGTGGAAGACGCCAACATGAGCTTGGCAAGCAAGCGCTCTGATCTTGCCGAGAAGCATGGATTTGAAGAAGCTCGGAAGCAGCAAGGAACGATCGTTTCGGAAGGCTTTGCTTACAGATGAAAACCTTGATCGATCATCTGGCTCATCCCCACCGCCGAAGTCCCGCTGACCAACCTCGTCCGCGAATCGATCCTTGACGAAGCGCAACTGCCGATGCGGCTCACCGCCTGCACGCCGTGCTTCCGCGCCGAGGCCGGCGCGGCCGGCAAAGATACGCGCGGCATGATCCGGCAGCATCAGTTCACGAAAGTCGAGCTCGTCTCCATCACCACGCCCGAGCAATCGCAAAGACGAGCACGAGCGCATGCTCGCCTGCGCCGAGGAGGTGTTGCGCCGGCTCGATCTGCATTATCGCGTGGTGACGCTGTGCACCGGCGACATGGGCTTTGCGTCACAAAAGACTTACGACATCGAAGTATGGCTGCCGGGGCAGAACGCCTATCGCGAGATTTCCTCCTGCTCGATCTGCGGCGAGTTCCAGGCGCGGCGCATGAATGCGCGCTATCGCACGCAAGGAGGGCCGCAAGTGCGCCACGTGCACACGCTCAACGGCTCCGGCGTCGCCGTCGGCCGCGCGCTGATTGCGGTGATGGAGACCTATCAGCAGGAGGACGGCTCGATTGCGGTGCCCGATGCGCTTGCGCCATACATGGGCGGAATGAAGAAGATCGAGAAATAGGCAGTGCGCATCCTGGTCACCAACGACGACGGCATTCACGCCGAAGGGCTCGACGTCTGCGAAAAAATCGCGCGCACGCTGTCCGACGACGTCTGGATCGTCGCGCCGGAATTCGATCAATCCGGCGTCGCCCATTCGCTCACGCTCAACGATCCGCTGCGGCTGCGCCAGGTGGAAGAGCGCCGCTTCGCCGTGCGCGGCACGCCGACCGATTGCGTCATCATGGGCGTGCGGCATCGTGCTGCAGCGACAAGGGGCCCGATCTTGTCCTCTCCGGCGTCAATCGCGGGCGCAATGCCGGCGAGGACGTGATCTATTCCGGCACCATCGCCGGCGCCATGGAGGCCGCCGTGCTCGGCATTCCGTCGCTGGCGCTCTCGCAGTCCTACAAATCGCGATCGGGCCAGCCGCCGCATTGGCAGACCAGCCTGAAATTCGCGCCCGATATCATCCGCCGCGTGCTCGCCGAGGGCATGCCGCGCGACGTTCTGGTCAACGTCAATTTTCCCGATTGCCTGCCCGAGGAGGTCAAGGGCGTCGAGGTGACCGCGCAAGGGCGCCGCCGGCAGGAGCGGCTGCATATCGACGAGCGCACCGACGGCCGCGGCAATCCGTATTATTGGATCGCCTATGTGCGCCAGCCGTTCGTCAAGGCGGCCGACGGCACCGATCTCGCGGCGCTCGACCGCCGCCGCGTCGCGGTCACGCCGCTCAAGCTCGACATGACCGACGATCCGTTCATGACGCGGCTTGCCGCGCTGTTCGGTCCGAGCGAACAGAAAGACGATCGAAAATCATAAGAACAGATTGCGGCGGCGCTTCAGCTCACCGCCCTTGCCGCTGCGGCGGCGAGTGCGCGGGCGAGTCCGTCGGCCTGGAAAGGCTTTTGCAGCAGCGGAATCCGGCTGTGCGCTTCCGGGATGCCGCGCCGCGCGTAGCCGCTGACGAACACGAACGGCACGCCGCGTTTGACCAGAACGTCGACCACCGGCGTCATCGGCTCGCCATTGAGATTGACGTCGAGGATGGCGAGATCGAACTCGCCCTGCGTTCGCGGCCGCCAGCGCCTCGTCGAGCCGGCCGGCTTCGGCGGCCATCGAGTAGCCGAGATCGGTGAGCATGTCGTCGAGCAGAAGCCGGATCATCGGCTCGTCCTCGACGACGAGGACGCGCTTGCCGTTTGCGCTGTCGCCGTTGGCTGTCATTTCCACCCCGTGCGTGTGCCGTGTTGCCACCGCAATGGGAGAAAAATGAGGCAATTTGCCTCGAAGGTCCAATTGATCGAAGCTGCTGCCCCGGCACTCCCGCGTAACGTCGATAACACTGCCGAGATCGCAGCTCGGTTCCGGGCCCGTGCAATTATTTCTGTTGCCGCGACTGCCGCGTCATGGCAGCGGTCTGGACGCATCGAGGCCGGTCTGGTAACGGCTGTCGGCGGCGCCGGCATAGTGGTAACAGCGCTCAGCACGGTCGCAATGCGAGGACAAAGTGGCCGCCGAAGCCGCCGCCGACATCGAACGCATGGAGTTTCAGCTCGCGCTGCGGCGGCACGGCATCAGCGACCAGGCGGTGCTGCGCGCCATGGACGAGGTGCCGCGCGAGCACTTCGTTGCCGCCGCTCACGTCGAGAGCGCCTATGCGGACCAGGCGCTGCCGATCGCCTGCGGGCAGACCATCAGCCAGCCCTATGTGGTCGCCTACATGACCGAACAGCTCGACGTCGCGCCGGCGCATCGCGTGCTCGAAATCGGCACCGGCTCGGGCTATCAGGCTGCAGTGCTCTCGCGCATCGCCCGCGAGGTCGTGAGCATCGAGCGCTATCGCACGCTCGCCGACGCGGCGCGCGACCGGCTCAAGACGCTGGGCTATGACAACGTCACCGTTCTTGCCGGCGACGGCTTTGCCGGCGCGCCGGACCGCGCGCCGTTCGACCGCATCATGGTGACCGCCGCCGCGGAGACGATCCCGCGAGGCGCTCGTTGACCAGCTTGCCGAGGGCGGCAAGATGGTGCTGCCGCTCGGCCCGCGCGGCGGCCCGCAATACATCGTCAAGCTCACCAAAGACGCCGGCGGCGAGCTTGCCCAGGAAGAGCTGATCGCAGTGCGCTTCGTGCCGCTGTTGCCGGGGCAGGCGCGCGAATTGTAGCGTTTTTGCCACAGTCCAGATTTTATTAAACCTGCATCCCGACACTTAAAGGGCTGTTTACCGCACTCTTGTTTAGTCGCGCGCAGTGTTTGTTGCGTACGAGCGAGTAACCATGTGCGCGTTGCGTCGGTCGGCCGTTTGGCCGCAAGTGGTTGCCATTTCATTAATTGGCTTGGGTGCCGCGAGCTGCACCGATTCCGGCCGATTCTCCGACATGTTTCGGTTCGGACACGCCCGGCCCGGAGCGAAACGACCGGTTCAATTCCAGCGCGGCCGGCGCCCGACCGTGTCGTCAGCCGGCCGTTGCCGCCGGTTGCCAGCGCGCAACCGCAGGGTATTTCCGGGCGGCGGCCGCGGCATGGGGTCCTATCAGCCGGGCAACCCCGAGATCACCGGCTCGGTGCAGCCGCCGCCACCGCCGCCGCCGCCGACCTGGAGCTGGAACGGCGGAACGCCCGTCACGGTCGCGCCCGGCGAAACCCTCGACATGATCGCGCGCAAGCACGGCGTGCCGGTCTCCGCCATCATGGAGGCCAACACATCGCCAATCCCGCCGACGGTGCATGCCGGCCAGCATCTGGTGATTCCGCGCTACCGCGCCGCGCCGACCGCCTATGCGCCGCCGGCAACGCGGATCGCGACGGTGCCCTGGCGCCGTGCCTGCTGGGCAGCCCGCGAACCGCTTTGGCGCCGACCGCAGGGCGTGCACGTCGTGGCGCCCGGGGAGACGCTCAACAGCATCGCGCGGCTCTATGGCACGTCCGGTCATGGTGCTGGCCAAGGCCAACAATATTCCGCCCTACACCATGGTCAGGGTCGGCCAGCGCATCGTCATTCCGGGCGTCGAGGGCGCGAACCGCGCGCCGAAGCGCCGCCGCCGCCCGCATCGGGACGTTGCCAATCCGAATCGCCGCACAGCGCCTATAACGCGAACCCCGTCGCGCCGCCGCCGGTGCAGCAGCAGACGCCGGTCAAGGCCGCGGAACCTGTGGGCTGCGCTGCCGAGTTTCCGCTGGCCGGCGCGCGGACGCGTCATCGCCGGCTTCGGCCGCACGCTCAACGGCCTGCAAAATGACGGCATCGACGTCGCGTTGCCCGCAAGGCACGCCGATCAAGGCGGCCGACGATGGCGTGGTCGCCTATGCGGGCAACGAGCTGAAGGCTACGGCAATCTGGTGCTGATCCGCCACAGCAACGGCTACGTCACCGCCTACGCGCATGCCAGCGAAATCCTGGTCAAGCGCGGCGAGACGGTCAAACGCGGTCAGGTGATCGCCAAGTCCGGCGAGACCGGCAACGTCAAATCGCCGGAACTGCATTTCGAAATCCGCAAGGGCGCGACGCCGGTCGATCCGGCGCAATTTCTCGGCGGAGCGTGAAGTCGAGACACACAGATGACAGACGGCGAAAGAGGCTGCGTTATCGGTCCTCACGTCGTCTGTCGTGCTGTCGTCCGTTCTTGACGCCCAGCCGTCCCGCCAAATCCTGCACGTATTGCCAGGCGACGCGGCCGGAACGCGCGCCGCGGGTCGTCGCCCATTCGAGCGCTTCGCGGCGCAGCTCGGCGCCGGCAATCGGAATGCGGTAATGCGCGACGTAGCCTTCGACCATGGCGAGATATTCGTCCTGGCTGCAGCGGTGGAAGCCGAGCCACAGGCCGAAGCGGTCCGACAGCGAGACCTTCTCCTCCACCGCCTCGCCGGGATTGATGGCGGTGGAGCGCTCGTTCTCCATCATCTCGCGCGCCATCAGATGGCGGCGGTTCGACGTGGCGTAGAAGATCACGTTTTCCGGCCGGCCCTCGATGCCGCCTTCGAGCATGGTCTTGAGCGATTTGTAGGAGGTGTCTTCGGCGTCGAACGAGAGATCGTCGCAGAAGACGATGAAGCGCTGCGGCGCGTTGCGCAGCATGGCCATCAGATCCGGCAGCGACTCGATGTCCTCGCGGTGAATTTCGACGAGCTTGAGCCCGGGCACGGGTGGGCGGCGCCGATCGCCGCATGGGCGGCCTTGACCAGCGAGGATTTGCCCATGCCGCGCGCGCCCCAAAGGAGCGCGTTGTTGGCCGGCAGCCCGCGCGCGAAGCGTTCGGTGTTCTCGACCAGGAGATCGCGCACGCGGTCGATGCCCTTGAGCAGCGACATGTCGACACGGTTGACGCGGCGTACCGGGGCAAGCCGCTTGCCTTCCGGATGCCAGACGAAGGCGTCGGCGGCGGCAAAATCCGGCGCCGGGGGAGGGGGCGGCGCCAGCCGTTCCAGCGCGTCGGCGATCCGCTGCAGGATCGCGCCGTCTGTCGGACGAGAGCGGCTCGCCCTTGGCGGCTGCGGCCGCCTCGTTTGGCGCCTTGTCGCGGAAACGCTGAGGAGATTGGGCCATGTTCGACTACCGTCTTGCGGCCATCCCCTTAGCGGGGCCCCGAAAAGCCCGCAAGCGCGCCGCGTGCTTCGTTCCGCCCCGCCAGGCGGGCGGGAGCGCGCGGCGTTGCAATTAGGCCATCCGCTGGCTATAGTCCGCGCCGATTTCCGCGCAATATCGGCCCTTCGCGACCAGGCCGGCGCGCCTTTAACGCGGCCCCGGAGGAGCAATGTTCATCACCCCTGCATACGCGCAAAGTTCCCTGCCGGTGGCACTATCGGCAGCGCAGCATGATATCCAGTTCATGCCGCTGATTTTGATCGTCGTGATCATGTATTTCCTGATCCTGCGCCCGCAGCAGCGCAAGGTGAAGCTGCACCAGGACATGATCAAAGCGCTGCGCCGCGGCGACACGGTGGTGACCAATGGCGGCCTCGTCGGCAAGGTGACCAAGGTGGTGGACGACGACCAGATCGAGGTCGAGATCTCCGACGGCGTGCGGGTGCGACAGATGCGCTCGATGGTCACCGAAGTGCGCGCCAAGGGCGAGCCGGTGAAGGAAGACAGCGCGAGCTGAGGCCGCTTCCGCCGTTCGTCTTGCCCCACTTGCCGGGCATGGGACGGAGCGCCAACTGTCGGCGTAACGAGGAATATCAAGCTCCATGTTGTTTTTCACGCGGTGGAAGGCGGCGGCAATCCTGCTCACGGCGCTCGCCGTGTGCCTGTTCGCGGTGCCGAATTTCTTCTCCGACAAGTTGTTTGCGCGATTGGCCCGATTGGGCGCAGCGCCACATCGTCCTCGGCCTCGACCTGCAGGGCGGATCGAGCCTGCTGCTGCAGGTCGACACCAATGCGGTGCGCCAGGAGCGGCTGCAGGCGGTCGACGACGACGTGCTGCGCGTCTTGCGCCAGGCGCGCATCCCGTTCACCGGCCGCGCCATCCAGGGCAACAGCGTCGAGGTGCACGTCACCGCGTCCCGCGGATGTCAAGACCGCGCTCGACAAGCTCGACGAGCTGTCGCAGCCGCTGACCGGCCTCGTCGGCTCGACCGGCCAGCGCAGCCTCGATATTACGGAGAACGGCGGCCTGATCACGCTCACCCCGTCGGACGCGGCGCTGACCGAGCGCATCCGCCAGGCGGTCGACCAGTCGATCGAAATCATTCAGCGCCGCGTCAACGAACTCGGGCTGGTCGAGCCGAGCATCCAGCGCGAGGGCGTCGACCGCATCCTGGTCCAGGTGCCGGGCCTGCAGGATCCCACGCGGCTGAAGGAAATCCTCGGCAAGACGGCGAAGCTCGATTTCCGCATGGTCGATCTGTCGATGACGCCGAGCAGGCGGATGCAGACGCATCCGCCGGCGGATTCGGAAATGCTCGACGGCCAAAAGCCGGGCGAGAAATATCTGATTGAGAAGCGCGTGCTGGTCTCCGGCGGCGATCTTGTCGACGCCGAACCGGGCTTCGACCAGCGCACCAACGAGCCGGTCGTCAATTTCCGCTTCAATTCGAGCGGCGCGCGCAAATTCGCCGAAGCGACGCGAGCAGAACGTCGGCAAGCCGTTCGCCATCGTGCTCGACAACCAGGTGGTTTCGGCGCCGGTGATCCGCGAGCCGATCCTCGGCGGCCAGGGCCAGATATCCGGCAATTTCACCGTTCAGCAGGCCAACGACCTCGCCATTCTGCTGCGCGCCGGCGCGCTTGCCGGCGCCGCTGACCATCGTGCAGGAGAACACGGTCGGGCCCGGGCTCGGCCAGGATTCGATCCTCGCGGGCGAGCACGCCGCCTACGTGGGCGCCGGCCTCGTCATCTTCTTCATGTTCGTCACCTACGGCCTGTTCGGGCTGTTCGCCAATATCGCGGTCGCGGTCAATGTGGCGATGATCTTCGGCGTGCTGTCGATGCTTGGCGCGACGCTCACGCTTGCCGGGCATCGCCGGCATCGTGCTCACGGTCGGCATCGCGGTGGATTCCAACGTGCTGATCTACGAGCGCATCCGCGAGGAGGTGCGCGCCGGACGCACCGCGATCAACGCGATCGATGCCGGCTTTACCCGCGCGCTGGCCACCATTCTCGACTCCAACATCACCACGTTCATCGCCGCGGCGGTCCTGTTCTATGCCGGTTCCGGCCCGGTCCGCGGCTTCGCCGTGACGCTCGGCGTCGGCATCCTGACGAGCTTGTTCACCGCTTTCACGCTCACTCGCCTGATCATGGCCTATTGGGTGCGGATGTGGCGGCCGCGCACGGTGCCGATCTGAGAGAACTGACGCGCTTTTCGCTAACGATCATGCCAAAATCCAAACGATCTTTCTTGAAAGCAATCCAGTGCGCCTCCTTCGCATCGTTCCCGATAACACGCGATTTGACTTCATGCGCTTCCGGCGCATCAGCTTTCCCATTTCGGCGATGCTGTCGATCGCGGCAATCCTGCTGTACTTCTTCCACGGGCTGAATTTCGGCATCGATTTTGTCGGCGGCACGCTGGTCGAGGTGCAGACCAAAGCCGGGCCGGCCGATCTTGCCAAGATGCGCGCGACCATCGGCGCGCTGCATCTCGGCGAATTTCAGCTGCAGGAGTTCGGCGCGCCCGACGACGTGCTGATCCGCATTTCCGAGCAGCCCGGCGGCGACCAGGCGCAGCAAGCGGCGGTGCAGAAGGTGCGCGACGCGCTTGGCGACAGCGTCACCTATCGGCGCGTCGAAGTGGTCGGGCCGAGCGTCTCCACCGAACTCCTCTCCTACGGCACGATCGGGCTTCTGTGCGGCGATCGTCGCCATCCTGTTCTATCTGTGGTTCCGTTTCGAATGGCAGTTTGCGCTGGGAGCCATGATCGCCAACGTGCACGACATCGTGCTCACCGTCGGCTTCATGTCGCTGACGCACGTCGATTTCGACCTCACCAGCATCGCGGCGCTGCTCACCATCGTCGGCTATTCGCTCAACGACACCGTGGTGATCTACGACCGCATCCGGGAAATGCTGCGCCGCTATAAGCGCATGTCGATGCCCGATCTGCTCAACGTTTCGGTCAACGCGACGCTGTCGCGCTCGATCGTCACCCACCTCACCGTCGCCTGTTCGCTGCTTGCGCTGTTGCTGTTCGGCGGCCAGGCGATCCGCAGTTTTACCGCCACCATGATGTTCGGCGTGGTGCTGGTCGGCACCTATACGTCGGTGTTCATTGCCTCGCCGATCCTGATCTACCTCGGCGTCGGCTCCGGGCGCATGGGTGGGGCCGAAGAGCCCGAAACCCCGCCGGCGCCGCCGGCGGGTGAACTGGCTCCGGCAAAGCCGGCCCCTTCCAGGCCGGCGTCGTCAAGGCCCGTGTCGGCCCGGCGCGCCAGGGCGCGGCGGTAGTGGAAGCCCCGCATCTACCGCACCAAGCGCTGATCGACGCCCATGGCGGGGGCGGCTTCCGCTTCTCAGGCATGTCGCATCGCGGATCGTTGCTGTGCCTGCCGGACGGCATCTGGCCGTGGCCTGTTGGCAAGACAGCCGCGCTGACCGATGCGGCGCTGTCGCTCGTGCTCGCCCGCAGCGGCCATCTCGATTTCTTCATCATCGGTAGCGGCGCCGCCCCTTGGGTCATGCCGGAGTCTTTACGGCAAAAATTTCGCGAGGCGCACATTTCGGTCGATACCATGACAACCGGGCCGGCGGTACGCACCTATAACGTCATGCTTATGGAAGGCCGCCGCGTCGGAGCGGGTCTGATCGCGATCGACTGATACTGCTAAGCTACCGCGATGCAGGATGCATTCGCCTATTGCGCCGAATTGGTGCGCGCGGCCGACCGCGATCGCTATCTCGCCGCATTGTTCGCTCCTGCCGAACAGCGCGGCGCGCTCCACGCGCTCTACGCTTTCAACAGCGAAGTCGCGCGCGTGCGTGAGGTTGCGCGTGAAGCGTTGCCCGGTGAAATCCGCCTGCAATGGTGGAGCGATGTCTTACGCGGCGAACGGAACAGCGAGGCAAGCGCCAATCCGGTCGCGTCTGCGCTGCTTGCGACCATCGGACGCCATCAACTCGCCTCGACCAAGCTTAGCGATCTTGTCGAGGCGCGGCGGTTCGATCTCTACGGCGAGCCCATGGCGGGGATTGCCGATCTGGAGACCTATGCGAGGAAGACATCGGCAGTCTTGTTCGCTCTTGCAGCGGAAATACTTGCCGGCAGCGAGGTGGAAACCATCGCTGAACCGGCTGGAATTGCCTACGGTATTGCCGCGCTGCTGCGCGCTTTTCCGCTGCATGTCGCGCGGCGCCAGCTCTATGTGCCGATCGAAATCCTGGAGCGGCATCAGGTGCAAATTTCGGATTTATTCGCCGGCCGCTCCTCAGACGGGCTCAATGCGGCACTCGCAGAGTTGCGAAATCTCGCGCGCCATTGTCTGGTTGCGGCGCGGGAGGGCATGGCGGGGCTTCCCGCTGCGGCCTTGCCTGCATTCCTCCCGCTCGCGCTGGTGCGGCCATCGCTTGATCGCCTGGACCGCTCCGATGCGTTCGCGCCTGCCGCAATCCCGCCATGGCGGCGGCAATGGCTGATCTGGCGTGCGGCGCGCAATCCGGAGCGTATTGCGGGGTAGGGGAAAATCAGAAGGGCGAGCCTATCGGGCTGATTCGCCGCGGCCAGACGATGCGTGACTGGGCCGATGGATCATTCGGTAGCATATGGAATGGCGGCTCTCGCCCAGGCGTCGAGATCAGCACGCGCCCGTGCGCAAAGAGCCTGTTTCTTGCTGCCACGCGCTGTGACGCCTCCAAGCGGCGGGAAGAGGCCGAAATTGACGTTCATTGGTTGAAACGAGCGCGCGCCGGCGTCGACCGTCTCGATATGGCCGCCAGTGATGTGGCCGAGAAGCGCGCCATGCGCGGTGGTGGGCGGCGGCAGGCGCGGCGCTTCGCCAAGCCGCTCGGCGGCGGCGAATCGGCCGGCCAGGAGCCCAATCGCCGCCGACTCGATATAGCCCTCGCAGCCGGTGATCTGGCCGGCAAAGCGCAGGTGCGGCATCGCCTTGAGCCGTAGCGTTTCATCGAGCAGTTTCGGCGAATTGAGGAAGGTGTTGCGATGCAGCCCGCCGAGCCGGGCGAATTCGGCATTGGCAAGGCCGGGAATGCTGCGGAAGATTCGCACCTGCTCGCCGTGTTTCAGCTTGGTCTGAAATCCCACCATATTGAACAGCGTGCCAAGCTTGTTGTCTTGGCGTAGCTGTACCACCGCATAAGGCTTTTGCTCCGGCCGGTGCGGATCGCGAAGGCCGAACGGTTTCATCGGGCCATGACGCAGCGTCTCGCGCCCGCGCTCGGCCATCACTTCGATCGGCAGGCAACCGTCGAAATATGGAGTCGCCGCTTCGAAGTCGTGAAACGCGATCTTTTCGCCGGCGAGGAGCGCATCAATGAAGGCCTCGTATTGCGCCCGCGTGAGCGGACAATTGACGTAATCGGCGCCGGAGCCTGCAGGACCGGCCTTGTCGTAGCGCGACTGGAACCAGGCGACGCCGAAGTCAATCGTGTCGCGGTGGACGATCGGCGCGATAGCGTCGAAGAAGGCGAGCGCATCTTCCCCGGTCAGCGAACGAAGCGTCTCGGCGAGAGCCGGCGATGTCAGCGGGCCGGTGGCGATGATGACGCTGTCCCATTCCGGTGGCGGCGAAAGGACTTCCTCACGGCGAATCTCGATGAGTGGGTCAGCTTCGAGCGCGGTGGTGATGGCGGCGGCAAAGTCCTCGCGGTCGACGGCCAGTGCGCTGCCCGCCGGCACTTTGTGGGCATCTGCCGCTCGCAACACCAGCGAGCCAAGCATTCGCATCTCGGCATGCAACAGCCCGATGGCGCTGCCTTCGGCTTCGTCGGAGCGGAATGAGTTCGAGCACACCAGCTCGGCGAATTTTTCGGTCTTATGCGCGGCGGTGGTGCGAACCGGCCGCATTTCGTGCAACACCACCGGCACGCCGCGCCGCGCGATCTGCCAGGCGGTCTCGGAGCCGGCAAGGCCGCCGCCGATGACGTGGACTGGTTGCGATGTGTGCATGGGTGCGAAACTTAGGCGCGCAGCAGCAATGCGGCAAGCGACGGCGAGGGCGCCATGTTTCCGGCACATTTGGTTGTAACATGTATATTTAATACATGTTTAATTTGGCCGAGAGTGAAGTTCGAGAGTGAGTGCGGATTTGGAAGCAGAAGCGCGCCGCAATCTGATCGTCGCCGATATCGTTGCCCGCACCGGCATCGATACGGCCATGATCGAGCGGCTGGTGCGCAGTTTCTATGGCCGGGCGCGGGGGGATCCGCTTATCAGTCCTATTTTCGAGCGCAACGTTTCCCATTGGGACGCGCATATTGCTCGGATGTGCGATTTCTGGTCTTCGGTAGCTCTGATGAGCGGCTGCTACCATGGTCAGCCGATGATCGCGCATTTGCCGCTTCCGATCGACACGCCGCATTTCGATCGCTGGCTCGAACTCTTTGCTGAAAGCGCGCATGAGGTTTGCCCGGTCCCCGCCGCCGCGCATTTCATCGATCGCGCACACCGGATCGCCGACAGCCTCGAACTCGGCATCGCCGCGCAAAAGGGAGAAATCAGGCCGCGACGGATGCGACCGGCAAGCAGCGCTCCGCCGAACCCGGAAAAACGTGGGGTGAGCGAGGAAACGCAGAATTTGCCGGGCGACGTGAGGCCGTACAAGAAAACCGCCGTATTCGACGATACAACGATGCCTGCCAGCCTCCGCCGCAGGCATTGCACCAAGCCGGGAGTTTGGGGGCTGATACGCGTGATCGATGGAAGGCTCCGTTACCGCGTTCTGGACACCGGGGCGGAAAGCATCCTCGATCGCGAACATTCCGGTGTCGCGCAGCCCACCCAAATGCACGAGGTCGAGCCGTTCGGCCCGGTTCGTTTCTTTATCGAATTTTACAGCGCTGCCGGTCCGACACCGGAAGACGGCGAGGACACGCTCGAAAGCGATATTTCACATGAATGATATTGCTATTGCCCGAGCGGTCCACGTACTTGCCGTCGTCGTTTGGATCGGCGGCGTGGCGATGGTCACCACTGTAATTCTGCCCTTCGCCCGGCACCTCGACCCACCAGGGAAAGGCCTTGCACTATTGGAGGCGGTGAAGCGGCGCTTCGTGTGGCAGGCGCGGATCGCAAATGTGTTGGTCGCCGCGAGCGGCGTTTACATGGTGTATCGGCTCGATCTTTGGGATCGTTTCGGTACCATTGAGTTTTGGTGGATGCACGCCATGGTGCTGCTGTGGCTCATCTTCGGCCTGATCCTCTTCGTCGGCGAGCCTTTGGTCGCGCGCTCGCGCAAGGCCCTCGATGTGCAGGCGGCGCCCCGCGGCGGACTTGTCGGGATGCACTGGTTGCATTGGACATTGTTGGCCGTGAGCGCGGTTACGGTGCTGGCGGCGGTCGCCGGCAGCCAGGGAATGTCGCTGGTGCCGTGAGAAAGGTCGATAAAGGTCGTCATCGGAATCCTTGACGATATCCAATGCCCGATACCGGCAAGATCATTCCGTCGACGTTTTACGGCCGGATGAGTGCTGCACTAACTGGGATTTCACCTATGCGCCTGACCACTTTCACGGATTATTGCCTGCGCGCACTGATATTCGTCGCGCTCAAGGGAGACGAGCTGACCACGATCGACGAGATTGCTGAGCATCACAGGATCAAACGCAATCACCTCGTCAAGGTGGTGTTCCGCCTTGGCCAGTTCGGCTATCTCCAAACATTACGCGGAAAGGGAGGCGGTGTTCGTCTGGCAGACGATCCGACCAAGCTCAACCTTGGCAAATTGGTTCGGAAAACCGAACAGGACTTTGCACTGGTCGAGTGTTTCCCGGAGCGGGATTGCCTTTGCGTCATTGAACCAGCGTGCGTTCTCAAGAGCGCGCTGCGCGCAGCACTGGCTGCCTTTTTTGAGGTGCTTGACCAGTACACGATCGCCGACCTCGTGAAGCCAAGCCGCAACTTAGCACGCCTTCTGAGCGTTCCAGCGGCGTAGGCTGGCCGATGGCGGATCGCGAAGGTACATCATGACAGAGCGGAGATTTGGCAAAATAATCCAGGCGGTGGTGTCGTGAACCTTTCCGCTTCACTAGCCGACGCTATTCTCTCTACAAGATCGGATGCAATCATCGCCGCCGACCAGGACAGCATCATCCGCTTCTGGAATCCCGGTGCGGAGCGCCTGTTCGGCTATCTCTCCGACGAGGCCACAGGTTGCTCACTCGACCTGATCATTCCGGAGCAGTTGCGCCAACGTCATTGGGAGGGGTACCGCCGGGTGATCGGGACCGGCAAGAGCCGCTATGGCGAGGACGATTTGCTCTCGGTTCCAGCGCTGCGCAAGGACGGCGTCACGATCTCCGTCGAATTTACCATCGTGCCGCTCCGAAGTGAGGGGCGGATGATCGGCATGGCCGCAATCATGCGCGATGTCACTCAGCGTTTCGAGGAAATGCGCGCCCTCAAACGGAAGGTCGAAGAGGCAATGAAATCTCCACGCTGACGCGGCGGAGTGTAGGCGCGGTTCACCGGCACTATTGGCGCGTCTTGGGGCCTCTGCTATAGGCGGAACATTGCTTGGCGTAAAACTTCGCACCAAGAGGTTTGCCGCAGATGCCAGTCGATGCCGACACCGTCCGCCGCGTGGCGCACCTGGCGCGGATCGCGGTTGCAGAAGACGAGGTGGAGTCGCTTAAGTGCGAGCTCAACGCCATTCTGGCCTTTGTCGAGCAGCTTGGCGAGGTCGACGTCAAGGGCATCGAGCCGATGACGTCGGTCACGCCGATGGCGATGAAGATGCGCAAGGACGAAGTGACCGACGGCGGCATTGCGGACGCCATCGTTCAGAACGCGCCGGCGCGCGAGGATCACTTCTTTCTGGTGCCGAAGGTGGTGGAATAGCCATGTGCCTCGCCTGCGAACAAGACGCGATTTGGTTCGCTTATCTTGAGAGCCAGGGCCTGCTGAAGCCTGACGATCCGGCCGCCGTGGAGGCGCTGTTTGGCGCATTCCCGGTGCAGCCGCTGCCGATGCAGGCAGCAGGGCGATCCGACCGCCGAACGACCGCTAGCCGGCGAAGGTTACGACAATCGAACCCGTTTTCCTGCGACGACCCGACCGCTGGATGACCGATCTTACCTCGCTTACGCTGGCGCAGGCGCGCGACGCGCTGCGCAGGCGGGAATTTTCCGCAACCGAACTGCCGATGCGCATATTGCCGCAATCGAGCGGGCGCGCGCGCTCAATGCGTTCGTGCTGGAAACGCCGGAGCGCGCCCGCGCCATGGCGAAGAAAGCGGATGCGCGGCTTGCGAAAGGCGAGGGCGGACCGCTCGAAGGCGTGCCGCTCGGGATCAAGGATTTGTTCTGCACCGACGGCGTGCGCACGACGGCGTGCTCGCACATTCTCGATAATTTCGTTCCCACCTACGAATCCACCGTCACCGCCAATCTCTGGCGCGACGGCGCGGTGCTGCTCGGCAAGCTCAACAACGACGAGTTCGCCATGGGCTCGTCGAACGAGACGTCGTATTTCGGACCGGTGGTATCGCCGTGGCGCCGGCGCGGCTCGGAGCAGAAATCTGGTGCCGGGCGGCTCCTCGGGCGGGTCGGCGGCGGCTGTTGCCGCCGGCCTGTGCGCCGGCGCGACCGGCACCGATACCGGCGGCTCGATCCGCCAGCCGGCGGCGTTTTGCGGCATTGTCGGATTAAAGCCGACCTACGGCCGTTGCTCGCGCTGGGGAATCGTGGCGTTCGCGTCCTCGCTCGATCAGGCCGGGCCATTTGCGCGCACGGTGCGCGACTGCGCGATCCTGTTGCGCTCGATGGCGGGGCCATGATGCCGAAGGACACGACCTGCGTCGATCTTCGCGGTGCCCGATTACGAGAAGGCGGTCGGCGCCTCGGTCAAAGGCAAGCGCATCGGCATTCCCAAGGAATACCGCATGCCGGGCATGGCGCGCGGAGATCGAGACGCTGTGGCAGCGCGGCGCGCAATGGCTCAAGGACGCCGGCGCCGAGACTGGTCGAAATCTCGCTGCCGATGACAAAATACGCGCTGCCGGCCTACTACATCGTGGCGCCGGCGGAGGCCTCGTCCAATCTCGCGCGCTATGACGGCGTGCGCTATGGGCTGCGCGTTCCCGGCCGCGATGTCATCGACATGTACGAGCGCACCCGCGCGGCAGGCTTCGGCAAGGAAGTGCGCCGGCGCATCATGATCGGCACCTATGTGCTCTCCGCCGGCTATTACGATGCCTATTATCTGCAGGCGCAAAAAGTGCGCACGCTGATCAAGCGCGACTTCGAGCGCTGTTTCTCCGACGGCATCGACGCCATTCTGACGCCGACGACGCCTTCGGCGGCATTCGCCATCGGAGAAAAGGGCCGCGCCGATCCGATCGAAATGTACCTCAACGACGTGTTCACGGTGACGGTTAACATGGCCGGGCTGCCGGGCATTTCGGTGCCGAGCGGCCTCGATTCGCAGGGCCTGCCGCTCGGCCTGCAACTGATCGGCCGGCCGTTCGAGGAGGAGACGCTGTTCGCGCTCGGCGCTGTCATCGAGCAGGCGGCGGGATCGTTTGCGCCAGAGAAGTGGTGGTAAGGGAGAAACTTCTCTCATGACGTCGGCTCGTTGGCCTTGCGCGCCGATGCATCGACGATCTCGTTGCGCCGGCGCGGCAGCGCCTCGGGATGCTCCTGCTGCAGATAAGCGATCAGCTTCTCGCGCAGATCGGCGCTGACGTCGCCCGTGGTGGCGGCCGAATCTGAATTCACCAGAATATGGATCTCGATCGCCTCGGCGCTCACGTTGGTCACTTGGACGCTGGTCACCTTGGCGTTGTCTTGTTTCGTTTCGGCGACCAGCTCAGTGGCCTTCTTGCGAATGAGGTCGACGGGCGCGGCATAGTCGAGATAGAGCGCGATATTGCCGATCGTAGGCGCCGCCTGCCGCGTCCAGTTGTAGAATGGCTGCTGGATGAAAAAATTGAGCGGTACGATCAGCCGCCGCTGATCTTCCAGCCGGATCACCACGTAGGTCGCGGTGATTTCCTCGACCCAGCCGTACTGATTCTGGACCGTGACCGCGTCTTCGAGCCGGATCGGCTGCGTCACCGCGAGCTGTACGCCGGCGATCAGGTTGCTCAGCACCGGCTGCGCGGCAAGACCGAAGACGACGCCGGCGACGCCGGCGGAGGCAAACAGGCTTACGCCGTACTGGCGCACCGCGTCGAACGTCATCAGGGCAAATCCCAGGGTGACGAGCACGATGACGGTGTCGGCCGCGCGCAGCAGCACGCGCACCTGCGTCACGTGCTTGCGCGCCAGCAGATTGTCCTCGGCGTCGATGCGAAACCGCATCAAATAAAGGTTGGCGCCGATGTGCGCGGCCGTGAGCGCGATCCAGCCGAGCAGGCAAATTGTCCCCAAAAGCAAGAAATCGCAGATCACGATTTTGCTATCCGACCCGAGCGGCGCGGTCGGCAGGGCGATGGCAAGGGCAACGAGCAGCAGCGCGAGCCGCGTCGGATTTCTGGTCTGTTCGAGCACCGAGAGAAGATAGAGCTGGCGTCCGCCGAACAGACGGCGCAGGACCGCAAGAATGGCCGCATGCAGCAGCCATGCCGCTGTGGTCGCGGCCGCGAGGATCACCAGCGCCACCGACCCAAGGCGGCGCAAACGAGAGCGCGTTGCCGAGCGCGCTTAAAATCGACCGGATGCGTTGCACGAGATCTTGCCACATGGCGCGAATTATACCGTCAAATATGTGAGAAAACGCGCATGTTGCGCGCCGGGTTCACGCGACGCACGCTGGACAGCCCGGTTCGGGATGGCATCTAGCCGGCCATTCGCCGCAATCGCGGACTTCAAACGGCGGGCGATGAAAAGCTTCCTTCTGCGCCTTTTTACCTGGTGGAACGGCCAGACGTTCGGCACCCAATTGTGGACCGCGCTTTACGGCGAGTTCGTCGGCGAAGACGAATTCGGCAATCGCTATTACCGGACCAAGGGCGGCAAGATCGATCCGGCGCTCGGCATCGAGCGGCGCTGGGTCATCTATTCCGGCATCGCCGAGGCTTCTACAGTGCCGCCGAGTTGGTTCGGCTGGCTGCATCACACGGTCGATTTGCCGCCGACACAGGAGAAGCCGAAGCCCTACCGCTGGGAGAAGCCGCATCGCCCCAACCTGACCGGAACTGCCGGCTGCACATCGCCCCAGCGGATCGACGTTGGCCCAAGGCCGCCGTCCCAAGGCAACCGGCGATTACAAGGCGTGGTCGCCGGGAAATCAGTGATCGGGCGTCACGCGTCAGGCATTAAATGCAGCCCCTCTGGTTTCTTGATCCCAACGTTTGACCCCTGAAATTGCCGCAATCGGAATGTTAACCGGACGCAGCTTTGAGACGCGCAAAGCCGCTTTCGCGCCAGCTATCGCTCAAGGTTTCGATGGTCCGCATCGCCGCGCTTTTGCTCGTGATCGGCGGAACCCTTGCAGCGGGGCCGGCCGCAGCGCAATTCGGCAATATTTTCGGTGACGACGCCGCCGCCGCGTCCGCCGGCCGATATCCCGAACGGACCATTCCCGCAGCAACCGCCGCCGGTCCACAATATCCGAGCCAAGACCGGCTCCAGCCGAGCCTATCCGCCAAGTCCAGGCCAGCCGCATCCGCTTATCCGCCGCTCAGGCGCCGCCAGCGGCGATCGAGACTCAACCCTTGCCTCCGCCGGGGCTCGGTGGTCGCCCGCGCGGCCGGACAGGCCCTGTCCGCAGCAGCCGTGTCCCCACGCAGCACGCGGTGACGACGCCGCCACCGGCAGATCCGTCAGCACCGCCTGCCGGCAGCTGCCGGAAGCCGCCGCCGCCGGACGACACCGTTGTCGAGGGCCCACGCCGCACATCGAGAATCGGCCGGGCGGTGTTCGCCGGCCTCGACAAGATCACCGGCCGCACCATCACCTTCGACGCCGCGATCGGCGAAACCGTCCAATTCGGCGCATTGCAGGTCACCCCGCGCGCCTGCTACACGCGGCCTCCCACCGAGGCGACGAATACCGATGCCTTCGTCGAAGTCGACGAAGTGACCTTGCAGGGCGAGATCAAGCGGATTTTTACCGGCTGGATGTTCGCGTCGAGTCCCGGACTGAACGCGGTCGAACATCCGATCTACGATGTCTGGCTGACCGGTTGCGCTTCGCCGATCGAGACGTCGCTCGCCGAGCCCCCGACGCAGCCCGCTGCGGCGGCCGAGCGCCTCCGGCGCCGCGGCAGCGGCGGCGCCGCGTCTGGCGCCAGCGCGTCCAGCCGCAGCCACGCTGATCTAAGGAGTCAACCTGAACCCCAAGGCAGGCCAGCGCCGCCTCGCCGGACAACCGGGCGATCAAGCGCAAGCGCGCCGAAATTCCCCTCGCCAACGAGCGCGGCGTCGAGCAGCTTGTGATAGGCCGGCCGCGATACCTCGATGGCACCGAAGGTTCGCAGATGGTCGGTGACGAACTGCGTATCGAGCAGGCGAAAATGGCCGGCTTTGAGCCGCGCCACGAGATGGACAAGCGCGACCTTGGAGGCATCGCGGGCGCGGTGGAACATGCTCTCGCCGAAAAAGGCCCGCCCGAGACTGACGCCATAGAGGCCGCCGGCCAGCTTGTCGCCCTCGTAGACTTCCACCGTGTGGCAATCGCCGCGCTCGTAGAGCTTGCGGTAGAGGTTGTGGATGCGGCCGTTGATCCAAGTCCGCGTCCGGCCTGGCGCCGGCTGCGCGCAGCCGGCGATCACGGCGTCGAAATCGCGATCGACGACGACGGTGAAACAGTCCGAACGCACCGTGCGCGCCAGGCGGGCGGGAACGTGGAACTTATCGAGCGGAATGATTCCCGCGCTTTTCCGGCTCTATCCAATAGAGCGCCGGGATCGTCGGCGCTTTCCGCCATGGGAAAGATGCCGCAGGCATAGGCCTTGAGCAGCACTTCCGGCGTGATGTCGATCAGCGCGGATTCGCGGCTCGCCATGGCTGCCGCGTTTAACCGGCTCTGGGCTCTCGGTTCAAGTAGGCACCACCAACGAAAGCGGTCATCGCGCCCGCCGCTCCGGGTTCTCGGCGTATCAGTCGACCGAGGGGGAACTTTTGATGTGTTGCCGTGGGGATTAACCGGTCGCGAACCATAAACTGCTAAGATTTTAGTCGGCTTGAACGTTTTGGCCCGCCGCGAGTGCTGCTGCAGCCTATGGCTCCAGGCCGCCGCGCGCCAAAAACTCCTCCAGCCAGTGGATGTGATAGTCGCCGTCGATGATGTCCTTTTCCTGCGCCAAGCGCGCGGAACAGCGGCAGCGTCGTTTCGATGCCGTCGACCACGAACTCGTCGAGCGCGCGTTTCAGCCGCATCAGGCATTCGCTGCGCGTCTTGCCGTGGACGATGAGCTTGCCGACGAGCGAATCGTAGAATGGCGGAATCGCATAGCCGTGATAGACGGCGGAATCGACCCGCACGCCTAATCCGCCGGGCGGATGGTAGTGAATGATCTTGCCCGGCGAGGGACGGAATGACACCGCGTTCTCGGCATTGATGCGGCACTCGATGGCGTGGCCGTGGAACTTCACGTTGGCTTTGCGTGAGCGTGAGATCGCTGCCGTCGGCGACGCGGATCTGCTCGAGAACGAGATCGATGTCGGTGATCATTTCGGTCACCGGGTGTTCGACCTGAATGCGCGTGTTCATCTCGATGAAGTTGAACGCGCCGTCGTCGTAAAGGAATTCGACCGTGCCGACGCCGAGATATTTGATCTCGCGCATCGCCGCGGCGACGGTTTCGCCGATGGCATCGCGCGCCGCCATGTTCAGCGCCGGGGAGGGACCTTCCTCCCACACTTTCTGATGGCGGCGCTGCAGCGAACAGTCGCGCTCGCCGAGATGGATGGCGCGGCCCTTGCCGTCGCCGAGCACCTGAATCTCGATATGGCGCGGCCGTTCGAGATATTTTTCCAGATAGAGGGTGTCGTCGCCGAACGCGGCTTTCGACTCCGCACGCGCCATGGCGAGCGCCGAAATAAGCTCGGCCTCCGCGCGGATCACCTTCATGCCGCGTCCGCCGCCGCCGGCGGCGGCCTTCACCATGATCGGGAAGCCGATGTCGCGGGCCAATCGCCGCGCCTCCTCGTCGCTGCCGACGCCGCCATCGGAGCCGGGCACGACCGGGATGCCGAGGCTTCTTGGCGGCGCGTTTGGCCGCGATCTTGTCGCCCATCAGGCGGATGTGCTCGGGTCGCGGACCGATGAAGTGCACATTGTGATCGGCGAGAATTTCGGCAAACCGCGCGTTCTCGGAGAGGAAACCGTAGCCGGGATGCACGGCGTCGGCGCCGGTGATCTCGCAGGCGGCCAGTATCGCCGGAATGTTGAGGTAGCTGTCCTTGGCGGGCGGCGGTCCGATGCAGACGCTTTCGTCGGCGAGCCGCACGTGCATCGCGTCCTCGTCCGCGGTCGAGTGCACCGCGACGGTCGCGATGCCGAGTTCCTTGCAGGCGCGCAGCACGCGCAGTGCGATTTCGCCGCGATTGGCTATGAGGATTTTATCGAACATCAGTCTGCTTCGGAGGCGGCACAGCGAATGGCGAATAGCGAGCTAGGGGAATGCACGTTTCCCATTCGCCACCCTCCATTCGCCATTCGCCCTCATTCAATGATCATCAGCGGCTCGCCGTACTCGACCGGCTGGCCGTCCTCGACGAGGATCTGGATCACCGTGCCGGAGCGCGGCGCCGGTATCTGGTTCATCGTTTTCATCGCCTCGATAATGATCAGCGTCTCGCCAGCCTTCACCTGGCTGCCGACCTCGACGAAGGGTCGGGCGCCGGGCTCCGGCAGCGCGATAGGCCGTGCCGACCATCGGCGAGGCAACCAGTCCCGGATGCTGCGTCGGGTCCGACGGTGCAGGCGCGGCCGACCACGGTCGGCAACGCGGCGGGCAGTTCTGCCTGCCGCGTCGCGCGGCGCGGCGGCAATCACATTGCGCGCCACGCGAATTGAGACGCCGTGCTGTTCGATTGCGATTTCGGTGAGCCCGTTTTCCTCGAGCAGCCTCGCCAGTTCGCGGATCACTTCGTGATCGATCGACCGCTTCTGACGACTCTTGGGCATCGGCGAGCTTCCCGGCTAGTGGTCCATTTAACATTCGCATCCGGCTTGGGCAGCCTTTCCCGCGGATGCTAGCGTCAAGCCACGATCATCTCCTTGGCGCCGATCATGGCGGCGAGCCGGCGATCGCCAGCGCGTAGCCTTCGATGCCGAAACCGCATACCACCGCGCGTGCAGCAAGCGATACGTAGGAATGCTGGCGAAATGATTCGCGGGCATGAATGTTGGTGATGTGCACTTCGATGACGGGCGCTTCGATGGTGTGCAGCGCGTCGAGAATGGCGATAGAGGTCGTCGTATAGCCGGCCGGATTGAGGATCAGGTCCGGCGGCGTTCTCGGCGCGCGCTTGCTGGATCCAGTCGACGATCTCGCCCTCGTGATTGGATTGCCGGAACTCCACAGCGAGCCCGAACCGCTGCGCCGTCGTGCGGCATAGCTTCTCGACGTCGGCAAGCGTGGCGCGGCCGTAAAGTTCCGGCTCGCGCGCGCCGAGCAGATTGAGGTTTGGTCCATTGAGGACGTAGATGGTGTTCGCCATCTGCCGCGCCGCGGCTTATTGACGCTGGCGCCGGCGACCTGCCCGCCAGCGCCGCAGTTCGTTATAGGGAACGGCCTCGCAAAGGGGAAGCCGCCACGCGATCGGTCCCAAAGCAAAGCCCTTCCCCGGAGCCGGGGAAGGGCTAATGCTGCCGGAACGGTGCGGCGAAGACGGCCGCGCCGCTATTTCTGCAATGTGGCGATCTTCTGCTGGAGCTGGTCGAAGCCGATCGCTCCGACGATAAGCTGATCGCCGATCACATAGCTTGGCGTGCCGTCTACCCCGATCGCGTCCGCCAGCTTCATGTCCTCGTCGATCGTGGTCTTCACCTCGGGGCTGTTCATGTCCTTCCCGATTCGGGCCATGTCGCACCCGATATCCTTGGCGGCTGCGAGCGCGCGCGCCTGATCGACCATGCCGCGGCTGCTGAACAGCTTCTCGTGAAAAGCGAGATACTTCGCTCCGGTGGGATCCTGCATCCGCACCGCAACCGCAACATGAGCCGCGTCGACCGAGCCCTGCGCCAAAATGGGAAATTCCTTGAGAACGAACTTCAAGTCGTGATCGCTTTTCAACAAATTCAGCATGTCGGAAACGGCATCCTTGCAGTGCGGGCAATTGTAATCGAAGAACTCCACCATCGTGACTTTGCCATTGGGGTTGCCAAGCACAACCTGGTGCGGAGAGTTGAACAGGGTAGCGCTGTTCGTTTTGATCGCCGTCGCGCGCTTTCTGCGCCTCGGCTTCCTGTTGACGCTTGTCGAGAGCGGCCTGCGCGTCCTGCATCACCTCGGGGTGCGCAATGAGATAATCCTTGATGATGTTCTCGATCTCGTGGCGCTGGTCGGGGGAGAACGATTGCGCCGATGCTGCCGCCGGCGACGCAAGCAGCATCGCGGCAACGATCGGAACTGCTATGCGCGGAATCAAAGGCATGTGTGTCGTCCTTTTTGCTTTCATTGACCGATCAAGAGCGGGTTTTTGCTCACATTCTTGTTGAAGGCGACGATATCGTCGGCACGAACCCAACCGGGCGACCCGATAGGAAAGCGCTGTTTTGCTCGCGCCGCCAGTTCGCGCGCGGTTTTGTTGTCGCCGCGCGAGAAGGCGGCCTGCGCCGAGGCAAGATCCGCGTCGGCAAGATCGTTCTTGCGCCCGTAGGCCATCGCGAGTTGCATGTAGGCGTCGGCGGATTCGGGTTCCTTGATCAGCGCGGCGCGCAAGAGCGGTATCGCCTCGTCCGACAGTTTGGAGTTATTGGTGGCAATAAGCGCCTGCGCGAGCATGATCTGAATGAGGGCCGGATCGGGCGCAAGCTGAACGGCGCGCTGCAATGGCGGAATCGCTTCGGCTGGCGTGGCCGGCTTCGAGCAGCGCCTGACCCTTGAGCTCGTAGAAATAGGGGATAGTTGGGCATCGAGCGTATCAAGCCGTCGATCTGCGCGATGGCGTCGCGCAGATCGCCGTAGCGGTAGGTGGAGATGGCGCGTGCGTAGCGCGCGGGCAGGCTGCTGTCGGATGGCGGATAGCGACGCATCACCTCGTTGGGCGGGTCCATGAAACCGTAAAGCTTCGCCCGCATCATGTCGTGGCGGAATTGCAGCTCGGGCGGATCCTTTTTGTCCCAGTACTGATTGTGCACCAGATTCGCCAGCTCCTCCATGCGCTCTTCCGGCATGGGATGGTTCAGCACGTACGGATCGATGTATCTCGACTCGAACATAGTCTCGTTGGCGAAGCGCTTGAACGTGTCGTACATACCCTTCGCCGACTGGCCGGTTTCGGTCAGAAACCGCACGCCGGCGCGGTCGGCGTATTCCTCCTGGGCGCGCTGGTAGGCGAGCAACGAATGCGCGATGTACGATTGCGGCGCCTGCATGATTGCGCCGCCGATGTTGCCCATATCGGCGTTGCCGGAACGAGCGCCCGCCGCCAGCGCGCCGACGCCGAGCAGCATGGCGACGATTGCGGCAGACTGCGCGTTGGCGAGTTCCTGGCGCATCTTGGAAAGGTGCCCGCCGACGATGTGTCCGGTTTCGTGGGCAAAGACGCCGATGATCTGGTTGGGCGTCTTCGATTCCATCAGCGCGCCGGCATTGACGAAGATGTGATGCGCATCCATCACGAAGGCATTGAACGACCTGTCGTTGATGATGACGACGTGAATGTTCTGGTCGCTAAGCCCCGCCACCCGGAAAATGGGCTTCGTGTAATCGCGCAGCAGTTGTTCGATCTCGGCATCGCGAATGATCGGGATGCCGGCGTTGGGTGGGGTCTGCGCACGTACCGGGACGCTGCCCAAAACAAATGCTGCCGCCGCCGCGAACGCCACGGCGCGCGAAGCTGGCCTCGCGACGCCGCGCCTTGCTAGGAGGTTCGGCAGCGGTCATTTGCGGGCAATGTGCGATCCCTCGGTTCGGGACCAAAGCTATGGACGGAGCCGGTCGCGGTCAACATAAGGCCGGCGCGTTCGCCGCAGCCCAGCAAGCGCCACGAAACCCGGCGAATACGGCAGCACAGGGGCGAAGCAGGAACGTCCCGGCATGCGTGCCGCTCAGGACACGCAAGGCGAAGTGATGCTCGATAAAGCAAAAAGCCTGCTGCAACCGTCTGCCCGCAGTGCCGTGCCGCCGTTCATGGTGATGGACGTCATGGCCGCGGCGGCGCGGCTGGAGGCGCAGGGCCGCCGGATCATCCATATGGAGGTCGGCCAGCCGGCGGCCGGAGCGCCGGCGGCCGCGATCGCAGCGGCGCGGCGGCGCTGTCGAACGGCGCGCTCGGCTATACCGAAACGTTGGGTATCGCATCGCTGCGGCGGCGCATCGCGACGCGCCTATGGGAATGCCACGGCCTCGACATCGACCCGCAGCGCATCGTGGTCACCACCGGCTCCTCGGCCGGCTTTATCCTGGCGTTCCTCGCCGCCTTCGAGCCGGGCGATCGCGTTGCCGTGGCGCTGCCGGGTTATCCGCCCTATCGCCATATCCTTACCGCGCTCGGCTGCGAGCCGGTGGGGATTGAGACCGACTGCGCAGACGCGGTGGTCGATCACCAGCGAAATCCTTCTCGCCGCAGCATCGCGTGCGGCCGCTCAAGGGCGTGGTGGTAGCCTCTCCGGCCAATCCGACGGGAACGATGATGGATGCGCGCAGGCGCTCGCGCGATCTGATCCGCTGCGCCGAAGATGCCGGCATCGCCGTCATCTCCGACGAGATCTATCACGGCCTCGACTACGCCTTCCCGGCAGAGAGCGCCGCGCGAATTTCGTCCGACGTCGATCATCATCAACTCGTTCTCCAAATATTTCTGCATGACCGGATGGCGGATCGGCTGGATGGTGGTGCCGCCGGCGCTGGTGCGGGCGGTCGAACGGCTGCAGCAGAACCTCGCGATCTCGGTGCCCACGCTCTCGCAGATCGCGGCGGAGGCCGCTTTCGACGGACGCGCGGAGCTGGAAGAGATCAAGCGCGGATACCAGGAGAACCGCCGCATCCTGCTCGAGGGCTTGCCGCGCGCCGGCCTCGATTCGTTCCTGCCGGCCGACGGCGCGTTTTATCTCTATGCCGACGTGTCGCGCTTTTCGACCGACAGCTTCGCTTTCGCCTCGCGCATGCTGGAGGAGGCGGGTGTGGCGGTGACGCCGGGCATCGATTTCGATCCGCTGCGCGGCAACGCATTTCGTCCGCCTGTGCTACGCCGGCTCGCGGCGACGACATGCATCGAGGCGGTCGAGCGGATCGGCACGTGGCTGAAGGGATGAGCGCGGTGAGCTTGCTCGACAGCGCGCTCGTGCTGTTCTCCGGCGGCCAGGATTCGACGGTTTGCCTCGCCTGGGCGCTTGAGCGCTTCGCCCGCGTGGAAACCGTCGGATTCGACTATGGCCAGCGCCACGCCGTCGAGCTCGATGTGCGCCCGCGCATTCGCGAGCGTATGAGCGCGCATCCTGTGGCGCGCTGGCGCGAGCGGCTCGGCGACGACCATGTGGTGCGCATCGATGCGCTTGCGGAGATTTCGGAAACTGCGCTCACGCGCGACGTTGCGATCGAAATTTCCGCGATTCCGGCCTGCCGACGACATTCGTGCCCGGTCGCAATCTCGTGTTTCTTCTTTTCGCAGGCGGCGCTCGCCTATCGGCGCGGCATCAAACATCTTGTTGCCGGCATGTGCGAGACCGACTTTTCCGGCTATCCGGATTGCCGCGACGACACAATCAAGGCGATGCAGGTTACGCTCACGCTGGGCATGGACCGGCGTTTTGTCATCCACACGCCGCTGATGTGGATCGACAAGGCCGGCACGTTCGCGCTTGCCCATGCCATCGGCGGAGAAAAGCTGATCGATCTGCTTCTCGCCGAGACCCACACCTGCTATCTCGGCGACCGCCAGCACCGCCATGATTGGGGTTATGGCTGCGGCGAATGTCCGGCCTGCCGGTTGCGCGCCGAGGGATTTGCCAAGTGGAAGGCGGCATCATGAATCCAGTTCGCGAGCGGCAGCGCAACGCGCGAAGGCCTGATTTTTCTTGTCCTGTTCGCGCTCACGATTCCGGCGGCAAACTGGCTCATCGGTCACGCCGGCACCGCGTGTATCGCGCCCCGCGGACCCTGCGTCGTACCGGTCGCGCCTGGCGTAATGGCGCCTTCCGGAGTGATGATGGTCGGCGTCGCGCTCGTGCTGCGCGATCTCGTCCAGAGGCGGCTCGGCGCCGGGCTGTCCGCTTTGGCGATTCTCGCCGGTGCCGGCATTTCGGCGCTGGTCGCGCCGCCCGCGCTCATCCTCGCTTCCGCTGTCGCCTTCCTGCTGTCCGAGTTTGCCGATCTTGCAGTCTACACGCCGCTGGCGCGGCAGCGTCTCGTCGCCGCCGTCGTGGCGTCGAGCTGCGCCGGTCTCGTCGTCGACTCGATCGTATTTCTGTGGCTCGCGTTCGGCTCGCTCGAATTCCTGCCCGGACAAATCATCGGCAAGGCCTGGATGGTGCTGCTGTCGATCCCGTTCGTGGCGTGGCTGCGCCGCCGCGACGAACGGCTCGGCATGAGACCGGCGTGATTTTCAATTGCATAGGATTGGGGCAAACATGAACAATGCTGTGTTCGAGGTGCTGCGCAAGGTCACGACCGCGACCATCACCACGATGCTGTTAAAGAAGGGCATCCGGCGCTGCTGGATGAACGGTCCGAAGCCGCTCGTCGCCAACGGCGAGCGCCTCATCGGGCCGGCGTTCACCTTGCGCTTCGTGCCTGTGCGGGAAGATCTGGCGACGCCGGAAAGCTGGGCGCAGCCGATCTCGACGCGCGCCGCGATCGAGGAAATGCCGGAGGGCGCGATTGCGGTGGCCGACGCCATGGGCGTGCCCAGCGCCGGCATTTTCGGCGATATCCTTTGCGCGCGGATGAAAAAGCGAAACGTTGCGGCGCTGGTGACCGACGGCGTACTGCGCGACCGTGTCGGCGTGCTGATGAGCGCGTTGCCGGTCTGGTGCGCAGGCGTCGCCGCGCCGGCCTCCGTGAATGGCTTGACCTTCGTCGGCTGGCAGCAGCCGATTGGCTGCGGCGGCTGCGCTATCTTTCCCGGCGACGTGATCGTGGCCGATGACGACGGCGCCGTCGTCATTCCGCAGAACATGGTGGATTTCGTCGCCCACGAAGGCGCCGAGCACGAACTCTACGAGAGCTGGGTGTTCAGCGAAGTCGAAAAAGGCGTGAAACTTCCGGGACTCTATCCGCCGAACGAAGACGCCAAGGCGCGTTATGCGGCGTGGCGCAAGTCCCGCTCCTGACCGTGGAATGTTCTTTATCCTATCAAAGATCCTCGGCTTCTTCGCGCTACCGTCCAATCTGCTGATATCGATCGGGATTGTCGGAGTTCTGCTGCTTTGCACGCGGTTTAGGCGGCTGGCGAGTTGGCTTGTGGTCACAAGCGTCGTGCTCATTGCTGTGGCCGGCCTGTCGCCGCTCGGCTACATGCTGATCCTGCCGTTGGAGCAGCGGTTTCCTCCCTGGGACCCGTCGCGCGGACCGCCGACCGGCATCGTCGTGCTCGGCGGCGCGATCAGGCCCGATGTTTCGGCGGCGCGCGGCGTAGTGGCGCTCAACGAAGCGGCCGAACGCATCACTGTGACCGTGGAGTTGGCGCGCCGCTACCCGAATGCGCGCATCATTTACACGGGCGGCAGCAATGCCTTGATTTCTGACCAAATCGCGGAGGCGCCCTTCGCCGTCAGGGAACTGGAGGCTCTTGGCGTTGCGCACGATCGCATCATTGCCGAAGAGCAGTCGCGCAATACCATCGAAAATGCCGTGTTCTCTCGCCTGATCGCCCAGCCAAAGCCGGGCGAGGTGTGGCTTTTGGTGACGTCGGCCTATCATATGCCGCGCGCCATCGCTGCGTTCCGCGCCGCAGGCTTTCCGGTCGAGGCCTATCCGGTCGATTGGCGCACGCGCGGACCGATCGATGCGACGCGCCCGTTCGCCTCGCTCGGCGAAGGATTGGGCATGACCGATATCGCCGTCCACGAGTGGATCGGTCTTCTGGCCTATCGGCTTACCGGCAAGACCAACGAATTCTTCCCGGCGCCCTGATGGGTTCTGCCCGCTCCCAATCGGCATTAGCAGCGTGGCGCGTGGCCCTCTCTGTATTGCGGGTCAGCTGTCTCGATCGCTGCCGTTAATCAATTGCTTAAGACCGCTCGGTCGATACTCGTGTTGTCGTGATTGAGTGATTCGCGTCTGTCGTCAGCAAGCGATTCCGCAGGATCTTTGCATAATTTTTGGGGACGGGACGATCATGTCGATCGAGATGCCTGGCGCGTTTTCTTTGCGCGAAACGGCAGATCGCCGCCGAGGCCAAATCAGCCACAGGCGTTTGGATTGAGACCGCATTGGCCGGGCTGTTTGCTGCGGCGGCGGTTCTTCTCGTGTCCTTTCTCTCCGTCGTGATACGCGCTCGTAGATCCCGCACGATTGCGCGGACACAGAGCGGATCGAGACAGCTCAGACAGCGGCGAGAGGCGCTGGCCGCGGTGAAGTTGCGCATCTTGCGCGGAGCGCGAAATTCTTCGGCGGTTATCAGATAGCGACCATGCCGCTTGATGCATCTGATCATCGGCAACAAGAACTACTCGTCCTGGTCGTTGCGGCCGTGGCTCGCCATGAAAGTCGCCGGCATCGCATTCAGGAGACGCTGATCTCGCTCGACACGCCCGACTTCAAGGCGCAAGTCTCGGCGCTACGCGGTGACGGCGGTACCTGCGGCGCGGGCAGGGTGCCGGTGCTGATCGACGGCGATATCCGCGTCTGGGAATCGCTCGCAATCCTCGAATATTTGGCGGAAAAATTTCCGAAAGCCGGCCTGTGGCCGGCGCAGGAGGCTGCGCGTGCGCACGCGCGCGCGGTCGCAGCCGAAATGCATTCGGGATTTCTGCCGCTGCGGCGTCATCTGCCGATGAATGTCCGGCGGCCGGTAAAGCCGCGCGCGCTCGACGCTGCGGTCGCGGCCGACGTGGCGCGCATCGATGCCATCTGGAGCGAGTGCCGCGCGCGATTCGGCGCCGGCGGGCCGTTTCTTTACGGCGCGTTCGGTGCGGCCGACGCTATGTATGCGCCGGTCGTCTGGCGTTTTCACACCTACGCGGTCGAGGTGAGCGCGGCAGCGCGCGCCTATATGGGCGCCGTCATGGCGCTGCCGGCAGTCGCTCGAATGGCGCGAGGCCGCGCGGCGCGAGCCCTGGGTGCTCGCGCATGACGAGGTCGATTGGCCGGACGTGTTCCGCGAGTGAGCAAGCTTAATCCAAGCGCTGCTCAAGCTCCTGCAGCAGCGGAAGCTGATAGGCGAGAATTTTGCTCCTGGCGATCGGCAGCGGGAAATAGGCGATGCGATCGATCTCCGGAAAGCCTTTGCCGCCGTCCCGATTTCGGCGGCCACTCGATTTCGAACGTGTTGCTGGCGAACGACGGCAGATCGAAATCGGCCTCGAATGCCCAGGCGTGGACGATCTTGCCGCCTTTCTGCTTGACCGGCGAAAGCGCGATGAATTTGCCGGAATAGGCGGCGGCCGAGAAATTCGTCTCCTCGATGAATTCACGCTGCGCCGTGGCCGAGAAGATCGGCGCCGGGCTCGACGAGGCCCTTGGGGATCGTCCACACGCCATCATCCTTTTTCGCCCAGAACGGACCGCCCGGATGCGCAAGCAGCACTTCGAGCCGCCCGTGCGGCGAAACGCCAAAAGCCCGGCGCTGATGTTGCTTTTGCGGCTCATGTACGAAAGTTTAGCTCGGATTTTGCGTTGCGAAATCCACAAGCGGCGCCGGCTGGCATTCAGAACCGGGATTGGGCAACTCGATCCTGGCTACGGTCCCTGGTGCGGCGCATCCGCGCATCCCATGGCAAATCTGCGGCTCTCTACCGCAGGTCTTGCTAAAAAGGCCCACCTCTGCATGATTTTGTCACGATTACGCCAACTATGCATCTCTCCTCGCTCGCGCTCGATTGAGCGCGGCGCAGGAGGGGTGTACGGAACCATTTCTCTGCACGGGAGCTAACGTCAATGCGATATGGATTTATCGCCGCTGTTGCCGCTTTGGCGGCCGTTTTTGCGGCGGCGGCCCAGGCCCAAGACGCGCCCAAGGACGTCAAGGGTCTTTATCTGACCAGCGACTATCCGGCGGTCACGGTGCGGCCGGGAGAGACCTCCACGGTCAATCTGCAGCTGCGAAATTACGATGTGGCGCCGGAGCGTTTGACGCTGTCGGTTTCCGGCGTGCCCACGGGTTGGACGGCGACGTTGATGGGCGGCGGCCAGCCGATCGCCGCAGTGATGCCGGCGACCAATTCCAGCGTCTCGCTCGAGTTGCGGCTCGACGTGCCGAAGAACGCTCCCATCGGCACGCAGACGCTCACCGTCACCGCGGCGGGAGGCGCAACGCCATTGCAGCTGCCGATCGACGTGACGCTTGGCCAAGGATCTGCCGGCTAAGCTGAGCGTGACGGCGCAGCTTCCGGAATTGCGCGGCACCTCGAAGTCGAGCTTCGAGTACACGCTTGCGATCAAGAACGACAGCGGCAAGAAGCTGACCGTGAGCCTGGCCGCGCAGGCGCCGCGTAACTTCGACGCCTCGTTCACCGAGCAATACGGCACCCAGGAAGTCAACGCCGTGCCGATCGATGCCGGCCAGAGCAAGAACGTGAAGCTCAAGGTGACCCCGCCGAATACGGCCGCAGCCGGAGACTACAAGGTCACGGCGCGGGTGAGCGCAGAGGATACGTCGGCGACGGCCGATCTCGGCCTCGACATCACCGGCCAGCCGAAGCTCGAGGTGAGCGGCCGCGAGGGCCTCGTTTCGACGCGCGCTTCGGCCGGCAAGCAGACGACGGTGCCGGTCGTCATCACCAATACCGGCACGGCGCCGGCGGAGGATGTCGAGCTCAGCGGTTCGGCGCCGAGCGGCTGGAAGGTCGACCTTTAATCCGAAATCGGTCGACCGCATTGCGCCGAACGAAAACAAGGAAGTGCAGGCGCTGATCACGCCGACCGACAAGGCGATCGCCGGCGATTACGTGACGACGATCACTGCCGCCGCCCGCGGCGAGATCGGCCTCGACCGACTTCCGCGTCACAGTGACGACGTCCACGATGTGGGGCATCGCCGGCGTCGGCATCATCGGCGTGGCGCTTCTGGTCATGGTCGGCGCGGTGGCGAGGTTTGGCCGCCGATGAGCGCGGATGTCGTCATCGAGGCCAAAGGCCTCACCAAGACCTACGGGCAGGCGGTCGCCGTCGATCACATCTCGTTCACCGTCGGGCGGGGGGAGATTTTCGGTCTCCTCGGCCCCAACGGCGCGGGCAAGACGACGACCATCCTGATGCTGCTCGGGCTGACCGACATTTCCGGCGGCGAGGTAAGCGTGCTTGGCTTCAATCCGGCGCGCGAGCCGTTGTCGGTCAAGCGCCGCGTCGGTTATCTGCCCGACACCGTCGGCTTCTACGACCAGCTCACCGCTGCCGACAATCTGCGTTACACCGCCCGTCTGATCGGCTTCCGGTTCGCCGAGCGCGAGAAGCGTATCGCCGAGGCGCTCGATCGCGTCGGACTCGCCGAGTTTGCCGAGCATCGCGTCGGCACCTTCTCGCGCGGCATGCGCCAGCGGCTCGGACTTGCCGAAATCCTGATGAAGGGCGCGCAGATCGCCATCCTCGACGAGCCGACATCGGGCCTCGATCCGCATGCCACGTCCGAACTCCTCGCCATCATCCGCCGCTTCAAGGCGGAAGGCGTATCGGTTCTGCTCTCCTCGCATCTGCTTGGAACGCGTGCAGAGCGTCTGCGACCGCGTCGCCTTGTTCAGCGCCGGCCGCATCGCGCTCATGGGCTCGGTGCCAGAACTCGGCCGCGAGGTGCTCGGCGCCGGCTATGTGGTCGACATCGAGGCGGACGGCGGCGGGCTCGCCGAACGGCTCGCGCTCATTCCGGGCGTCAGCGGTGTCGAGCAGACCGGCATCGGCAAGCTGCGTCTGCATGCCGACCGCGACGTGCGGCCGGAGGCCGCCGCCGAGGTCGTCGCGATGCACGGACGCCTCAAATATCTCGGCGTTCAGGAGCCGAGCCTTGAGGCGATCTACAACCACTATTTCGAGACCAAGCCCGACGAGACCTTGAAGGAGGGAGCCCGCCATGCGGCGTGAAGGCTCGGCCTTTAACGGTCTAGGCGTGGTCATGCTCAAGGAGCTGGCCGACCATCTGACCAGCATTCGCTTCATCATCCTGGAGCTGATCGTGATGGTGATCGCGGTCGGCACCGTCTATGTTGCGACCCAGCAGATCAAGGATACGGTCGCCGAAGACCCGTTCCTGTTCCTGAAATTCTTCACAACGTCGCGCGAGCCGCTGCCCTCATTCATCTTCTGGCTGTCGTTGCTGGTGCCGGTGATGGCGATCGGGCTCAGCTTCGACGCGGTCAACAGCGAGCACAACCGGCGCACGCTGTCGCGCATCCTATCGCAGCCGATCTATCGCGACGCCCTGTTATTCGGTAAATTTCTCGGCGCGCTGATGACGCTGGCGATCGCGCTCGTCGTGCTCTGGCTCTTGGTGATCGGGCTCGGTCTTCTGTTCATCGGCATTCCGCCCGGCGGCGAGGAAGTCGCGCGCGCGTTTGTGTTTCTGCTGGTGACCATCGTTTACGCCGGCGTATGGCTGGCGCTGGCGCTGTTGTTCTCGATTCTGTTCCGCTCGGCCGCAACCGCGGCGCTGGCCACGCTCGGCCTTTGGCTGTTCTTCTACGTCATCTGGCCGGTGCTGGCCGGCGAACTGGCGCAGATTATCGTGCCTCCCGATCCGCGTTACATGGCGCTGGGATTGCAGACGCCGGGCACGGTGGTGCTGGAACAGTTTCTGGCGCGGCTGTCGCCGTCGACGCTTGTTCGGCGAAATCGTGGTGGCGCTGCTCGATCCGACCACCCGCGCGCTCGGGCCGATCTATTTGAGCCAGTTGCAGGGCGCCGTTCTCGGCGCGCCGCTGCCGCTTGGCGCAAGCGTCTTGATCGCCTGGCCGCAGATCGTCGGCTTGATCGCCACGACGATTATCCTGTTCGTCATCGGCTACGTGGTCTTTCAGCGCCAGGAAGTGCGCGCTTAGCGGTTGGGGCGGCCCAGCGCCGCCCCCTGTGTCCCGTCTCGTCCCACGCCCGAAATGCGCCGCACTCTGTGCGGTGCTCGTTGCGCTGGCGCTCGCGTCGTAGTGGAATCCGAATCGACGAGAGGGATTCGTGACCATCATCGCAACGAACGTCGATACCGCCGCCGGCGAGTTCCGCGCCAACCGGACGGCGATGCACGCGTTGATCGCGGAACTAGAGCGCAGTCGCGCCAAAGCGGCCGAAGGCGGACCGCCGCGCGCACGCGAGCGCCACCTCGCGCGGGGAAAGCTGCTGCCGCGCGACCGGGTACTGGCGCTGCTCGATCTGGGCGCGCCGTTCCTCGAACTCTCGCCGCTTGCCGCCAACGGCATGTACGACGACGCCATTCATGGCGCCGGCATCATCACCGGCATCGGCCGCGTCGCCGGACGCGAATGCGTGATCGTCTGCAACGATTCCACCATCAAGGGCGGCACCTATTATCCGATGACGGTGAAAAAGCATCTGCGCGCCCAAGAGATCGCGCGCGAGAACCGGCTGCCCTGCATCTATCTGGTCGATTCCGGCGGCGCCAACCTGCCGCACCAGACCGAAGTGTTCCCCGACCGCGAGCATTTCGGCCGCATTTTTTTCAATCAGGCGACGCTGTCGGCCGCCGGCATCGCGCAGATCGCGGTGGTCATGGGCTCCTGCACGGCCGGCGGCGCCTATGTGCCGGCGATGTCGGACGAAACCATTATCGTCAAAAACCAGGGCACGATTTTCCTCGGCGGACCGCCGCTGGTAAAGGCGGCGACCGGCGAAGTAGTCAGCGCCGAAGACCTCGGCGGCGCCGAGGTGCACACGAAAAAATCCGGCGTCGCCGATTATCTGGCCGAGAACGATCGCCACGCGCTCGCGCTCTGCCGCCGCATCGTCGGCAATCTTGAATATCAAGAGGATAATGGACATTGCGCTCGCCAAGCCGGTCGAACCGAAATACGACGATTGGCGAGCTTGACGGCATCGTGCCGGCCGACCTGAAAAAGCAATACGACGTGCGCGAAGTGATCGCGCGCCTCGTCGACGGTTCCGAGTTCGACGAGTTCAAGGCGCTCTACGGCGCGACGCTGGTTGCGGGCTTCGCGCACATTCACGGCATTCCGGTCGGCATTCTCGGCAACAACGGCATTCTGTTCTCCGAGAGCGCGCTCAAGGCCGCGCATTTCATCGAGCTGTGCTGCCAGCGCCGCGTGCCGCTGCTGTTCCTGCAAAACATCGTCGGCTTCATGGTCGGCCGCGACTATGAAGCTGGCGGCATCGCCAAGGACGGCGCCAAGATGGTCACCGCGGTCGCCTGCGCGCAGGTGCCGAAAATCACTGTCATCGTCGGCGGCTCCTACGGCGCCGGCAATTACGGCATGTGCGGCCGCGCCTATGGCCCGCGTTTCCTGTTCACCTGGCCGAACGCGCGCATCTCGGTGATGGGCGGCGAGCAGGCGGCAAGCGTGCTCGCCACCGTGCGCCGCGACAACATCGAGGCCGAGGGGACAAAGTGGTCGGAGGTCGAGGAAGAGGAATTCAAGCAGCCGATCCGCGAGCAATACGAGGAAGAGGGCAATCCCTATTACGCCACCGCGCGGCTCTGGGACGACGGCATCATCACGCCGGCGGAGACCCGCCGCGTGCTGGCGCTGTGCTTCTCCGCGGCGCTCAATGCGCCGATCCCGGAGACGCGGTTTGGGGTGTTTAGGATGTGAGATGCCGGCAGGGCACTAAGAAATGCTGTGGCGAGATCATATGCGACCGCATCACGCCTTTTTTCTATTCTTCTCCGGCAGCTGCGCCGCCTTGCGCAGCGCGGCATTGATGCGGCTCTGCCAGCCGCGACCGCTGCGGCGGAAATGCGCAAGTACGTCGGGATCGAGTCGCAGGCTCACCGGCTGCTTGCGCGCTTGCGACCTCGGGCGCCCGCGCGAAATGGGCACGCCGCCGATGTGGAACGTTGCGCGTTGAAACCATTCATCCGTGAGTTCCGGAATCTCCTCGTAGTCCTTCGGGCCAAGGACATATGCATCGACCTTCTTCAGGTCACTCCCGATTGCTTTCGAGTTCTTGACCGTAGCGCGCTTTTTCCTGCTCATTGGCCTTCCTCAATGAAATGATGTGCCGATCATCTCCGCGCGGCGTCCACACCAACACAACCATCCGACCTCGCAAGAATCCGATCGTGATGACACGGCGTTCGCCATAGTCGCGCCGCTCATCCTCCTGGTCGAAAGTCGGGCCGGCGAGCACCTCTTTGGCGTCCTCGAAGTCGAGCCCGCGTTCCCGCAACGTCCGCTCGCGCTTTACGGGATCGTAGGTGACCGCCATTCGAGATTTAATGTATATACGTTAAGTAGTGGCGTCAACGGCCGCGCTGCTGACCACGCGCCGCCCATAAGCGAGCGACAACCACACCAGCAGCGCACCCGCGATCGCCCAGCACGCGATCGGTGCCCAGTGCAACAACGGCGTCAGCGCCGGATCGGCCAAGGCACCGCCGGCGCCTGCCGCCATGCGCGCGAAAGTGGCAAGCGCGAGTGCGGAGAAAAGAAGGCCATTGGTCTTGCCCTCATGGCCGGTCGCCCCCTGCGCCGCGGCCGCGGCGAAGGCGCTCATGAGGATGCAGCCCCAGGCGGCGCCGACCAGGACTTGCGCCGCGATCGTCAGCCCAAGCACGCCGGAGCTTTCCATGAGCACGATGCTGATGGCGCCGAGCAGTCCCGCCGCGCCCATTACCGGCAGTGCGCCCCAGCGTTTGGTGATGAGGCTCGCCGGAAACATGCCGATGCTGAATCCCACCCAGAACACCGGCATCAGCGTGCCGATATTGTCGGTGAACTTCCTAAACAGCGGCGCGCTGTTGAAGAAAAAGTGCAGTTGGAAGCCGAGCGCAAAAACGACGACCGCCAGCCCGAACACCAGGACCGGCGTCGGCACCGCACGATCAACCGTCTTCGGCGGCTCGTTCATTGTCGGCGCCTGCTTTGCCAGCATGCGCTCGACCTTGGCGAGCGCGAGGCTCACAAGCACCAAAGTGACGCTGGCGATGACAAAAGGCAGGCGCGGATCCTGCTTCGTCAGCGTCATGGTGAGATAGGGTGACACCGCACCGGCAACGCCGAGGCCGAGCATGGCGAGGCTCGCGAGGTAGGGAATCGCCGGTCGCGGCGCGTACTTGCCGAGCAGCATCAGTGGTGGCGCGCGCAGCGCGGATGACGTCATCGCCCAGATCACCGTGAGGACGAGCAGAGGGGCAGGGCCAAGGCTTGCTCCGGCGATGAAAGGCAAACCGACAAACGCCACACAGCTGACAAGCGTGATCGCCGCAACCCAATGGCCCAGCCGGCCGACCTGGCGCGATACCTTGTCGGCGGCGACGCCCATGGTGAAATCGGTAACGGTGAAGATCGCCTGATCGAGCATCAAGATGATGAGAACCGCGCCGGCCGGCAGACCGACGGAGGCCGCGAGCTTCGGCAGATAGATCGCATAAGTTGTCCAGCCGAGCGCGAACACCAGTTGGAGAACGGCGAGATATAGTCCGGCGGCATGCGGGATCGGGCGCATCGATCTATATTGCCACGTCATCACCCGGACCGACCAGGAGCTTTGCCATGCCCAAAACCATCGAGCACATCCATTGGCCGGACGCGCCGGACCTGTGGATGCCTTACGCGCCGGCGATCAAGGTAAGGGGCGGGACGAGCATCTATCTCGCCGGCGTGACCGCGGCGCCGGTCTATCACCATCATCCGCATCGGCCGGAGGAGTTTGACGCGATGCCACGCGACATGGCGGGGCAGGCGCGCGCGGCGCTGGAAAACTTAAAGCGCGGGCTCGAGGCAGTGGGCGCGACGTTCGCCGACGTGGTCACGGCCGACCGTTTCGTCACCGATCTGTCCGACCAAGACGCGCTCAACCGCGTTTGGGCGGAGTATTTTCGCGATGCCAAGCCGGCGACGACGACGGTCCAGGTGGTGAGGCTCGCCACCGATCCGCGCTGTCTGGTCGAGATTAACGCGATCGCGGTGATCGACTAGACGAAAATCCCGCCGCAACTACCTCATCTTGGGCGCTTGACGGCGGCAACTGTTCCCCTGCTCATAGTGTCCCAGACCGCGACAGCCGAGTGGAGGGCCGCATGACCGAACCTGCCTATCGAACAGCGCTCATTGTCGGGGTCGGAGCGGGGCTGTCCGCCTCGCTGGCGCGGCTCTTCACCACAGCCGGGATAACGGTCGCGCTCGCAGCGCGCCGGGGCGGCGAACTTGCGGCACTCGCCAAGGAAACCGGCGGCAGGGCTTTCACCTGCGATGCGACCAATCGCGCCGAGGTCGCCAAGCTTTTTGCCGACGTCGAGGCCGCGCTCGGCGCGCCCGATGTCGTCGTCTACAACGCGAGCTACCGCACCCGCGGGCCGTTTGTCGAACTCGATCCCGATGAGGTCGCCAAAACGCTGACGGTCAGCGCGTTCGGCGGCTTTCTGGTGGCGCAGGAGGCGGCCAAGCGCATGCTGCCGCACGGCCGCGGCGCGATCCTGTTCACGGGCGCCTCGGCCAGCGTCAAGGGCTATGCCCAATCGGCTCCGTTCGCCATGGGCAAGTTCGCACTGCGCGGCCTGGCGCAAAGCATGGCGCGCGAGCTTTCGCCGCAAGGCATCCACGTCGCCCACATCGTGATCGACGGCGGCATCCGCAGCGCACGCCGGTCCGATCCGCCGGACCGCCCCGACAGCACACTCGATCCCGATGCCATCGCGCAGACCTATCTCAGTCTGCTGCGGCAGGACCGGAGCGCCTGGGCCACCGAGATCGAGCTGCGGCCGTGGGTCGAGCGGTTTTGAATCCGTCGCGATGGCTCGCTTATAATCGTACCATGCCGGGAATCATTGCCAGGTGCGCGCTGATTGCGATCGCGCTCGTCGCCGCGACCAGCGCGGATGCGCAGAGGCACCGCAGACGCGCGCCGCGGGAGGTCGAGCGCGCACCTCCGGTGTCTGCCGACAAGCGAGATAGCGTCGTCGTTGCTCCGGGCCCCTTCAACGGCCGGCCATATTGGCTGGAGCTCGCCCAATGCGGCGGAATCTATTTCAAACTCAATTCGCTCTACACCGATGCTGCGGTGCGCGCCCGCGTGATCAAACCCGATCCGCACGCCAATGCCGAGTTCACAAAGAAACTCAATGAAGCAATTAACATCGCGACGACGTATTTCAACGCCGCCGAGAATTTTCTGCGCACCGACCGCGGGCTGGAGCGCAACGGTGCGATCCTCACCTACGACGGCCAAGCGCGCGCCGCCGGCGACCGGGTCAAGACGATCGACGCAGCCCTCGCCGCGGCCAAAGCATGCCCGGCGCTGTATCAGGCCTGCCAAGCGGCCTATCCCAGGACATGCACCGTGCGGTTGGTGCCGCTGAGCTGACGGTCATCGGCCGGCGGTTCAAGGAAAGCGGATCCACGTAGTCGACCGTTAAGAAACCGAATTGAGCGCCGTGGGGATGGCGAAGAGGCGGCCGAGCGCTATCAGTAGTAGGCGCAAAAGCATCCTCAGCCAGGCGAGGACGCGGCGGAGATTGTGTCCGACGGCGCTGAGGATGGCATTGGCGGCGTCGCCGGCAGCGCCCTTGAGATAGCAGCGGCCGAGATGGCCGTCGGTCTTCATGTGACCGATTGCAGCCTCGATGGCGGAGCGGCGCCGTAGTTCGCGTTTGATGCTGCCGAACACGCCGCGCTTTTGGCCGGAGATGAAGACGCGGCACGGGCCCTCGGTTTTGTGGCCGCGATAGCCCTTGTCCACATAGGCGCGCTCGATTGAGCAGCCGGTGAGCTGTTCGGTGGCGGCGATCACGGCGCCGAGCGTGTGGCCGTCGTACGGATTGCCGGGCAGCGCTGTGGCGTGCAGCACGAACATTCCGCCGGGGGCGCGGGCATTGGTGGTGGTGATCGAGGCTTTGACGCCGAATTCATAGGGCGCTGCGGCCTTGCCCTTGCCGATGCACTCGACCTCGGGCGCATGGAAGGAATAAAGCTTCCATCCGCGTTGGCGCTGCTGCTGCGAGCGGATTTGCCTGGCGCGCGCCAGCGGCCATTGGAACACCGCTTCAAACTGCGGCTGGCCGGCGATGTTGCGGCCGATGTCGCGGATGATACGGCCGAGCCGTGCGCGCAGGAAGCGCAATTGCCGCTGCTGGCGCTTGAACTGTTTGGCATGGGCATAACGGCCCGCCATCATGGCGGCGCGTTTGGCGAGCCGCAGATACGACTGCCGCAGCCGCACGCCGTGCTTTGTGGCCAGCCGATTGAGGCCCGTGATCGCCGCATGCAGCAGCTTGGCGTCGGTCGGAAAAGTGATGGCCTTGGGCTGCACGGTGGTGTCGACCGTGACCCGCGCCAAGTCCTTGGTGCGCAAGGCGCCGGTTTGGTGCGCGATTCTCAAGCTCTCGGCCAACAGCAGTTCCAGCTTATCGCCGAGCCGGACACGCCAATGACTCAGGTCGGAGCGCTCGTGCGGGAAGGTGTGCTGGAAGAACTCTTCGCCGGTGAAGTACTGGAAATAGGGGTCATAGATCCAACGCTCGCACACCTGTTCGTCCGACAGCGCGAAGATGTGCTTGAGCAGAAACAGCCCGATCACGAACCGGCTCGCGATTCCAGGTCGGCCCTTGTCGCTGTAGAGCGGCGCGATCTGCTCATCGAGCCAGCGCCAATCGACCTTGCCGGCGAGCTGCACCAGCTCGTGCCTCATGTTGATGATCTGATCGAGCCGCGCCCGGAACAGATCGCCTTCGCCCGTCGTCTGCGGATTCTTTGGTCGCATCGCTCCCTCCGATGCGACGACGGAATCACGAACTCGCGATTCGCGGGAATCCCAAAAATGAAATTGCAAGCTTCCGGGGCTTCGCACCCCGAAACCTTGCGATCTCCAAACCAGCTTCGGAGCCGGAAATCGACTCGCGATCAGCCGCTTAGGCCTTGTTCACAGACGACCACGTACCGTGTGCCGATGACGCGTGCCGCCGAGCTGGTTGTCGCCCGCTGCGCGGCGGGCGGCCGACTAATCAGTTCAGCGCCTTGTAGAAGCGCTCGTCATACAGCGCTCCAGCGATCGGCTTGAGCTTCTCACGAAAGGCGCGCGTGTGCGCCGCCATGGCGTGGGCCTCGGCGGCCTTCCATTCCGTCCATTCCTCGACGACGGTGAAGTGGTTTGCGTGGTCAGCCTGTTGCAGCGCGTCGTAACTGATATTCCCGGGATCCTCGGCAATATCGGCGCTCATCGTCTTCAGCGCTGCGATGCAGGCGTCGGTACCGGGAGGAATGACGTCGATGTGGGTCACCACGTAGATCGCGCCGGCCCGATTCTCGTTGGCGCCTTGCTTGAGATAGAGCGCATGAGTGACGCGCTGGTCGGGAGGAGCGTCTTGGATCGCCTTGAGTTTCTCACGGAACTGTACGCTCTCGGCGGCTTGCACATGCGCATCGAGCGCGGTCTTGTCTTTCCAAGCTTCAATGATGACGAAGCGGTTATGCCGCGCGATCTCCGCAAGCACGTCGAAGCGCAAGTTGCCGTCACCCGTGCGGCTTACCTGGCGGTAGCGCTTGAGCAGGGTGGCGCCGGATGCCAACGAGTTCGGCATCAGTTCGACATAGGTGGCGACATAAACGGCACCGCTCTGTGCGTAAGCGCAGCATCCGAGCGTTGCCAACAAAATGGGCGCGGCGAGCGCAAGCCGAAAAAATGTGCGCACAGGCTCCTCCCTCGCTTTTCTCGTATTCGGCGCGATCCTAACGAGGCAGTTTTGTCCGCGTCAACGTACCCCTGACACTCCGATGAAACATCTCCAGTCTGTTCCGCGTTGGGTAAGAGGTTCGCAAACAGGAGGTTCGACCAATGACCTATCGCGTTTATTCGGGACCGCGCGGTTCGCAACCCATTTCTCCGCTCGAAAAGGATCGCCAGCTCTTTAAGGAGTTCAATCTGCTGGATGAGGCGATGAGCTGGGCGCGCCACGTCAACGACAGCGGCCGCGTGACGCTCTTGATCGAAGGCGATGACGGCACGCGGCTGACCAAGCAACAGATCGTCGCGCGCTCTGCGGCATCCCGAGCAGGGCGAGAGGACGCAACGCGGCGTAACGCGCGCATCGAAGAATGCCCGGGTCTAGCGCCGGGCATTTTTCGATCATGGTGAGACATCGCGTCGGTATCAGTCGATCGTTCACGATCGACATTGCCAAGCACCTTGCCGCTTTCGGCGGCTTCGTGCGCCGCGGCGATCTGGCAAGCGGAAAAGTGACGCCGATATTGGTGATGTGAGAGTGCGCGCTTCGAGCGCGTGCGTGATCGCCGAAAGCGCCGCCGCGCGTTCCTGCAGCGTCAGTTCATAGACGTAGATGTACTTCAACGTGATGGCGTTGCGCAGAAGGAACATCGACGGGATCTCGCACTTAGGCGTCCCCGTACCGTAGATGACGACCATGCCGTGCGAGCGCAGAACGTGCGGGATGAGCTTGGCGTTGGCGGCGATGTCGACCTCGACGATGGCGTCGACGCCTTTGTTTGCGGTCATGGCCATCACCCGCTCGCCGACATTTTCGCGCCGGTAGTCGATCGTATGATCCGCCCCTGCCGCGCGCGTAGCCGCGGCCTTTTCCGGTGAACTGATCGTGGCAATGACGTTTGCGCCGGCGGCTTTGGCGAACTGCACGGCGTAGTGACCGACAGCGCCCGCTCCGCCGGCGATCAAAAGCGTGATGCCAGGCGCAGCGCCGGACATAGCCACTGCGTGATAGGCGGTCATCGCTGGGATTCCCAGACACGCGCCGACGTTCGAAACCCGTCTTGTCGGGCAGGCGCACCGCCTGTTCCGATGGCAGCGCGACGTATTGCGCGCAGGTGCCGAAGGGCCGCAGCCATTGCGCATTCCAAGTCCACACTCGCTCGCCGATGCGGCTCAGAGGACACGCCCGCGCCCACCGTGTCGATGACGCCCGCGCCGTCGCTGTGCGGAATGACGCGGGGATAAGCGATCTTGCGCGTCGCGCCAGAGCGGGCTTTGACGTCGGAAGGGTTGACGCCGGATGTCGGCGAGCTTGACTCGGACTTCGCCCGGTCCGGGCTGCGGCGTCTCCATCTCGCCCAACGCGAGCACGTCACGGGCCGGGCCATTTTGTTCGTAATAGGCGGCGCGCATGTTCGCTCCTTCTCGATCGGACGTGGCCGATTGGCGGGCAAGGTTAGCGGAACCCGAGTCAGAGAGGCCAGCGAGGGCAGGGCGGCTAGGCCGGCTACGACCCGCACCGGCGAGTGCGCGGAATATTCGTCGGGCATGCCGCGCGCGATTGACCCAGACCGGGCGAAAGCCGAACGAGGCTGCCCCCATGATGTCCCAGCGGTTCGAGGAGACGAACACGACCTCGCTCCGCAGCGATGTTTAATTGCCTTCGTGACGAGCGCATAGACTTCCGGCCGCGGCTTATAGACGCGCACCGCGTCGACCGAGAGCACCGCATCGAGCAGCCCGCCGATGCCCGATGCCTGCACGGCGGCCTCGAGCATGCGCGGCGAGCCGTTGGAGAGAATGGCGAGCCGCAGCCCCCGCGACTTTCAGTTCGGTGAGCGCGTTCGCCGCATCAGCGAACGGCATCGAGGCTTCAGATAGGCTTCGAGCAGTTTTGGCCGCAACGCGCGGTTCGACCGAGCCGTATGCGGGCGAAGGCATAATCGAGGGCACGCTCGGTCAAGGTCCAGAAATCGACGTAGTGGCCGGCAAGCGTCATCGTCCAGGCTGTATTCGAGCTGTTTTCCTCGCCAAATCTCCGAGAATCGCTCGGCTTCAGGACCGGCCTGCGCGCGGTGCCGCGTCGATCGCCGCATGGACGTCGAACAACGTGCCGTAGGCATCGAACACGTAGGCTTGGCCGCTTAACGTTAATCATTTCCCGATCTCCCGGCGCGGTAAGTTTGGTGAGGAAGGTGTGCCAAAAATAAAATCAAGTCCAAGGAAGGATGTCGTCGATGGGCAAGGTCGTCTGCCTGGTCGAAGACGGTAACATTCTTCGAAGACGACTGGCACGACGGCAACGTGCCGATCATGGGCCCGCGCACGCACGCGGCGTGGCTCTGCACCTCGGTATTCGACGGCGCGCGCGCCTTCGAAGGCGTCACGCCCGATCTCGATCTGCATTGCGCGCGCGTCAACGAATCCGCCAAGGCGATGGGCCTCAAACCGCTGGTACCGACCGATACCTGGCTAGCGCTCGCTCGCGAGGGCCGCAAGCGCTTCGAGCACGATGCCGAGCTTTATATCCGGCCGATGTACTGGGCGGAGGACGCCGCCGGAGGCGCAGTGCGGCCGGACCCGGAGACCACGCGCTGGTGCCTCACCCTCTACGTCGCACCACTGCCGAAGCCCACGGGCACCGCTATCACGCTCTCTCCCTTCCGGCGTCCGACGCGCGACAGCGCGCTGGTCGAAGCCAAGGCCGGCTGCCTTTATCCGAACAACGCGCGCGCGCTGATCGAGGCTCGCACGCGCGGTTTCGACAATTGTCTGTCCTGCGACGCTCTCGGCAATATCGCCGAGCTTGCCACCGCAAATATTTTCATGGCGAAGGACGGCGATCATTTTCACGCCGGTGGCAACGGCACCTTCCTCGCCGGCATCACGCGGGCGCGCGTGATCGCGCTGTTGCGCGCAGAGCGGCGCGCATGTGGTTGAAAAGACGCTGCGCTATGGCGACTTTCAATCGGCTGATGAGATCTTCTCCACCGGCAATTACAGCAAAGTTTCGCCGGTGACGCGGATTGACGACCGGCCGCTGCAGCCGGGCCCGCTTCTATCGCCAAGCGCGCGAACTCTATTGGGACTCTCACGCGGTGGCGCTATAGCCTCGATGACCGGCGGCACCATCGCGCGGCGCTCGAAATCGAACGGCCGCGGATATCGTAGACGCGCGCATAAACAAGCCGTCGCGCACGATCTGAAAGAGTAGCGGCGCATCGATCTTGGCGCAATAGAACTCGCCGAACACATGGCGAAGTCGGCACCTTTGGTGTCCCAGCTCATCATCGAATTCGCGGACCCAGCGCGACACTGATGGGCGGACACGACCCGCAGACCGCGACTTTCCAAGTTCCATCGGCGGCTTCGCGTCCTGCTTGGAGATAAACTTGCCAGCTCTCGCGACGCCTGGGTCAGCGAAAGCCCCCAATAATCAACCATGAAGCGCGGCCGCGCGCCGCTGAACGCCGCCGACGATATGGTTGAAATCCGTGTACTCGTATGGATGCAGCCGCACCATATCGGCTACCGGCGAGGCAATGCCGGCGGCAAGCACAATCGCGCCGGCAGCCGTTGCGGCTGCGACCGTACTGATCAAGACGGCGGGCGATCCATGCGCCGGCCAGTCCGCCAAGCACGGCGAACGGCGGCACGATGAACAGGAGATGGCGGATGCCGTTGTAGATATATGGCTGCAAGCGATCGTGAGCAGAATTGGCAGCGCTGCGGCGAGCACGATCGCGAGCAAGCCAGCGCGCCGTCCGACGCCGCCGCTATCCTGACGGCCACGCGGCAATGAGTCGCGCCGACGATTCCGCAGATCCCAAGAGCCAGCATCAGTTCCGGCAGTTGCGAGCGCAAACAGCGTCGGCACATAACTGCGCGGCATTTGAGTGATCAGGATCAATTGACCGTCGAACAGCTCCCGCCATGGCTTTTCGAAGTTATGGGAGAAATATCCAACGGCGTGAAAAAGATTGAGCGGCGCCGCCACGCTCCACGGCCAAACCAGACCCATGACGATAATGGCGAGGATTGCGCGCCGGGATGAATGGAACGAGGAACGTCCCGCATTCGCCAGCGGCCGCACGTCCAGGCTAGCGCGCGCGCGATCTTACGGCAAAAACGAACAAGAGCGGCAGAAGGCCTCCAAGACCGCGAAGCCGCCCAAGCACGCGCTCGCCGATCGCAAGGCCGACGCCGATACCGCAAAGCGCGATCGTCGCCGGAGTTGCGCGCGGGTATTCCTCGAACGCGCGCACGATGCCATAGGAGCGCAATCACCATCGCAGTCGCGAATGGGCAGTCCTTGCAGTTGATGAACATGTGGCCGTAGTAGAGCGGGCAGGCGGCAAGAAGAATAAGATGCGATCAGGCCGGCGAGCGGACCGCCAAGCCGCCGCGTCAGTCGCCAAGTGACGAACAGGCCGATGAGACCGATGATGGCGCCCACCAGCCGGCGTGTTTCGAACAGGCCGAATGGGAAGGATTTTTGCTGCAAGCGTGGACAGGATATCGGACCCGCCGCCGTACATGTACAGATTGACGAACGATAGCGCGCGTTTGTCGGCGAAGCCGGACGAATAGAGCGATACCAGCAAGTGACCGTATTGGGATTGTGTGTAGTCGTCCCACCCAAGGCCGTAATCGCGGAAGGTCGCTACGGCTATCGCTCCGACCGCGACCAGGACAACGACCGCCAGAGCATCCATCCACCGCGTCACGTCGAGTAGGCGTGCGCGCAATGCGATTGGTTTAGCGGTGGATTGGGCGAAAGCTTGTACCACGGATAGGCCCGGTCTTAAGCTGTGTGCTGCCGCAAGGCTCAACACATCGCGTCTCGACACATGACCGCCATTCGTAGCGAGCGCAATGTGTCAAATCGGCGGATTGGCCGACGCCACATATGAAACGGCGGAGCCGATGGCCCCGCCGTCTCCGCGTGGTGCCGTGACTGCGGTTATTTCACTGCTGCTTCGTACATTTCCGCCACGTAATCCCAGTTGACCAAGTTATCGAGGAACGCCTTGAGGTAGTCCGGCCGCCGATTGCGGTAATCGATATAGTACGAATGCTCCCACACGTCGCAGCCGAGGATCGGCTTGGCGCCGTGGACCAAGGGATTTTCGCCATTTGGCGTCTTCATGACGACGATCTTGCCGTCTTTAACGGCGAGCCAACACCATCCAGAGCCGAACTGGGTGACGCCGGCCTGGGTCAATTCCTCCTTGACCTTGGCCAAAGGCCCCACATCGGAGGTCAACTGCTTTTCCAATTTGCCGGGAAGTTTTTCGCCGCCGCCACCCTTCTTCATCCATTTCCAGAAGTGGGTGTGATTGTAATGCTGGGCTGAATTGTTGAACAGACCAGGGTTCTTACCGTAAGTCCCCTTCAAGACTTCTTCGACCGGCTTGTTCTCCCATTCGGTGCCCTTGGCGAGATTGTTGCCGGCGGTCACGTAGGCTTGGTGGTGTTTGTCGTGATGAAACTCCAGCGTCTCGCGCGACATGTACGGGGTCAGCGCATCATAAGAATAGGGAAGTTCGGGCAGGGTGAATGCCATTAGGTCTACTCCTCAATATGAAGCCGAACGGGGCGGGGTTTGGCGGTGAAACCGCCGACAGGTGAAAATAGTTCCTCAAAATAGGCCCAATGCCCGGCGTTCGGCAACGCCCGGCTTTATGGTGGGCGGCGCAGCCAATCGCAGAGCGGGGAATTGAGCACTCAACCCGCTCAGTTAACGCCCCCGCCGCGCCTGGATTTTGCTGACTTTGCAGGCAATTACCGGAAAGCGCCTGGGCCGCAGCAAGCGGACCGAGCGGAAAGTTGGAAGGCCTATTCTGCGGCGCTGGCAGGCTATTTTGAGATTAAAGCTTGCGCCAATTGCAGATGGCGGCCAAAATAGTGCGAAAAAGTGGCCGCCGAGCGTTTGTGCGGGGGCAGGGGACGGGCGTATGTACGCGTTCTTGTTGGTGCTAGGTTCTGTCATTGCCGCGGCAGGATTGGCCCTTGTCGCGTCCGGTGTATCCATCCAAGAACACACCTTCGACGCGAGCAATGTGACGCCAGGCACGATCGCGGTCATAGGCGGAGCTATTCTGATCGGGCTTGCATTCGTCGTGCGCGCGCTGTTGCGCGTCGAGCGCGCCCTTATGGCGCGGCCGATGTCGCGCCCGGCACGCCCCGGCGAAGCATTAGGCGCCGTTGTAGCCGCCGCACAGCCGAGCGAACAGGCCCGCATTCCGTTCCCGCCCAAGTCTAAGACGATACCGCAACCGCCGCCCGTTCCCGCTGCCGCGCAGCCAGCAGCCGTCGAGGGTGCGGTGCCCGAAAGCTTGCGGCCCCCAGTCCCGCCGCCGATGGAAAACGCCCCTGTGGTGGAAGAGAGCGATGTGTCGCTGTTGCCGAACGCGCCCGCTCGCTCTGACCAAGACAGTGGCGAAGTCCATCACGGCGTCGCCGGCCGCGGCAATGGCGCCGCGCCCGGCCAAGGCCGCGCCGCGGGTTGCCGTCAGCGGTCGGCCGCCGCGGCGGCCGCAACGCGCAACCGAAAGGTTCGATTTTCGATTCCCTTTGGCCGAAGGCGCAGCGCGCGGCGCCGGAAATTCAGGCAGCGCCCGCTGCCCCGGCGGCCACGCCTCCGCCGGTCCCACCGCCGGTCCCAGTATCGCAACACGCCGAGACAGCAAGCGAACCAGCCCGATCCCCAAGCCCGCGGCGGCGCTACGGCCGGCACCCGCGTCGTGTCGATCCTCAAGTCCGGCGTGGTCGAGGGTATGGCCTATACGCTCTATTCGGACGGTTCGATCGAGGCGCAGCTGCCGGGCGGCACCTTGCGCTTCGGCTCCATCACCGAATTGCGCAATCACATCGAACAGAACGGCTGAACACCAAGAGGCCGCGCACTCGCCGAACTCCTTTGCATTGGAAAACAGACGGATGTGGCGATGGTCCGGACCACATGCGTTACGCTATTGTTTGGTCGTCAAATTGCAAGCATGCCAAAATTCGGTGCATAATCATTGAGAGCTTCGGTTGTCCTGGTGGTCAGGTAATTTGCCATTACGCATTCGCGCTATTCTGTATAGCGGATAGTTTTGAATGTGGCGTTGCCCAATTGCGTGCTGGTTTTATTGCCTTTATTCCCATTATGTATTATAGAATCTGATTGCGTATCTTTCGCGGTGACGCGTGCGATTAGGTGTTGTTGACAAAGTGATTGACGGGGGAATCGCGGCTTGATTCAAAGCTGTCTCTTGGAGGGAGGCAGAATTTATTCGAGGCCAGCTGACGGATGCGGAATGGGCATTGTTCGAGCAGTTTGTGATCGAGACAGGCCCCAAGCGGGGGCGACCTCCCGCCGATCATCGGCGCGTCTTGGATGGTATTTTCTGGATCGCGCGAACTGGCGCGCCTTGGCGCGATCTGCCGGAGGAACTGGGCAAATGGAGTTCGGTGTATCGCCAATTCCTGCGATGGACGCGTGCGGGGCTGTGGGACATTGTACTGGAAGCCTTGGCGAGAACCGAGGCCGTGCCCGATACGCTTCAAATGATCAACTCCACCATCATCCGGGCGCACCATCACGCAGCCGGCGGAAGGGGGGGATTCAGAGAAACGCTCTTGGCCGTTCGCGCGGTGGGTTCTCGACCAAAATCCATCTCCGCACGAATGCGGAAGGTCTGCCGATTGGCAGCATGCTCACGGCGGGTGAAGCGCATGACAGCAAAGCCTATGACGCGCTGATGAATGACGACACGCCCGATCCCAAGGTGTTGCTCGCGGACCGCGGCTACGACAGTGACGCCATTCGTGCAGATGTGGAAAGGCGTGGCGGCGTGCCGATGATTCCCACCAAGAAAAATCGGCGCGTGCAGATCGCGATCGATGGCGCCATCTATGCCCTGCGCAATCGTATCGAACGATGCTTCAACCGTCTCAAGAATGCTCGGCGTGTTGCCACTCGCTACGACAAGCTCGCCGACACATTCCTCGGCTTCATACATCTCGTCGCCGTCCGCCTCTGGCTACGGCACTTTGTCAACGCGACCTAGATCGCCGGCACTTTAGCAAGCGGTCCACGCAGAGATCAGGTCAATGGCCGACAATCCAGGTGAAAGCACCTACATCGAGCTGACCGCGCAAATCGTCTCCGCCTATGTCGGCAACAATTCGGTGCCGAGCGCCGAAATTGCGAACCTGATCGGGCAAGTGCACGCCGCGCTCAAGCGCGTATCGGGCGGACAGATGACGGCGCCGGCCGAACCTGCGAAGCCGGCCGTGCCGGTCAAGCGCTCGATCAGCTCCGAATACATCGTCTGTCTGGAAGACGGAAAAAAATTCAAGTCGCTCAAGCGTCACCTGCGCACCCAGTACAACATGACGCCGGAGCAATATCGCGAGAAATGGGGCGCTGCCTGCCGATTACCCGATGGTGGCGCCCAATTATGCGGCCGCCCGCTCGCAGCTCGCCAAGCAGATGGGGCTCGGCCAGCAGCGCCGCCGCCGCAAGTAGCGCGGCTAAGCCGTCGGCGTTCTGCCGTCGGGATTCTTGACGCGCTACCGCCGTCCCGGTCGGTCAAACGGCGGCAGCGGCGAGTGCCGCGCGCGCTTCGGAGCGGATACGCTCGACCATCGAGCGAAAGCCATTCGAACGCTGCGGCGTAAGATGCTCGCGCAAGCCCATTCTTTCGAACTAGCGCGAGCGCGTCGGTGGCGAGAATCTCCTTTGCGCGTCTTGCCGGAAAATATCGCGAACAGGATGGCGATCAGTCCGCGCACGATGTGGGCGTCGCTGTCGCCCGACGAACGTGAGCACGGGCCCGTCCGACGCCGTTCGGACGCACGTCGGTTTCGAGCCAGACCTGGCTCGCGCAGCCCTGCACCTTGTTGGCGTCGGTATGCGCGGATTCGCGCAAGCGGCGGCAGTTCCCGCCCCAGCTCGATCAGATAGCGATAGCGATCGTCCCAGTCGTCGAGGACCGAGAAATTGTCGATGATCTCGTCGATGTCGGCCATCGTTGGCGTCCCGCGTCGGCCCTTATATAGGGCGGCGGCCGGGCAAGGTCGATGTTCTTGCCGGCGTCATTGCGGGGTAGTCCGCTCGTGCGGCCGATGGATCTTCATGACGGCGGGAGCTATGCCGGATGCGTCCGCTGTCTTGCGGGCCGGCGGCCCGCGCCAGGCGCGGAGCGAGATCGGCGGGGGTAAGCGTGTTCTGCGACGCCCGCTGCAGGCGTAGAGTCCCGTCGGGCCGGATTTGCCGGGATCGCCGGCAAGCGAACCGGTCTCGTGCGGCGCCAGTGGCCTCGGTCAAGAGATCGTAAAGCATCTTGGCGCCGGCCTGCGCCCTGTAGCCCAGTGCCGTGGCGAGTTCTGAGCCGACCGTGCAAGCGTTGGGCTCGCGCGCGCAGAATCCTTTGAGATCGTGAACGGTGGCGGATGCCGCCGAGAGTGCGTCGGCGGCGCCGACTTCGCTTCGTCGAGGGGCCGCGCTGCGCGCCGCTGGGCAGCAGGATCAGCACGATGCTGAGCCAGAACGCCATTCGCAACAGGAAGAACATGAGTCCCACATCCCCCGCGGCACGTGTTGCCGTAGCGGGATGCAAGCTAGCAGGCAGCATTGAAAGCCGCGTTCGCTGTGTTCGGATTGTTTTTGCCCATAATCGAGCAGAATACGCCGCAAATTTTCGAGCAATTTGATAAAAATTGGAACAAAAATTAATTTACCTAAAATTTGAGCGAATGCCGTCAGTCGCGGCAATTCGCGCGAGTTCTGTGCGGAGGATATACTTTACAGTCGGCGGGTCGAATGGTGACCGCGACACGCGTGCAGACGCTTGGCCGGCGGCGGACGGCAACGGGCCATTCACCATGTCGGATGAATCCGCCGCCGCCGCGTGCGCATGGCGCCTCGCCGCGACGTCCGCACCTGGTCTGCGCGCGCGTCCTTAGCGTTCGCTTAAGCGGCGTCTGACACGATCCCGCTACACAAAAAGGGGAGCGCGTCTGCAAAGTCGGACGTGCGCAGGGAACGTGGGTGTCTTCGCGCCGATCCGGGATTATGTCGAGACGCTGGTTCACCCTTCGGCGCTCGGCGATGCGCTGACGGCGGCGCGGCATCGCGCCTTCATCGCGCCGCGGCTGCTCGGCAGCATTGTCAGCGCTCGCCTCATTTCCACTCTATCTGATCGCCCGCGGCGCGCCAAGCGCGATCGAGCTCCTCGTGTTTGCATGGCTCGTCGCGCCGATCCTGATCGCTTACTTTCTTTCGCGCACCGGCCGCTACGAGAGCGCGCATGTGCTGTCCTCGCTGGCGCTGACCGGACTGGTCACTATGGTGGCGGCAGTCGACCGGCGGCATCGGATTCGTTTGCCGCCATCTGGCTCGTGGTCGTGCCGCTCGAGGCGGCGCTCTCGGCTTCGCGCCGCGTCGTCGCGACCGCGTCGACCTTGGCGCTGGCCGCCGCCGGCCTGCTGGTGCTGCTCGGCACCGCAGCATCTGTTGCCGCCGGCTGGCGGCTGGCGAGGCCGCGCTCGCGGCGCTGGGCATCGTCTCGGCGGCGCTTTACGCGACGGGGCTTGCGCTCGGCGCCGAGGCGCTGGCGCGCACCAGTTTCTGGCTGCTCTATGCCGAGGAGGACCGTTACCGTCTGCTGGCGCGCAACATGACCGACGTGATCACGCGGCATGGCCGCGACGGCGCCGTCTTGTTCGTGTCGCCGGCAGCCGAAGCGCTGTTCGGCGTGCCCGTTCGGCGCACTGCACGGGCATGGCCTGTTCGATCGCGTCCATGTCGCCGACCGGCCCGCCTATCTGACCGCGCTTGGCGATGCCGCGGCCCTGGCGGAAAGCCGCTCGGTCGAGTTCCGCGTCCGCCGCGATTGTGCGGACGCTAGCGGTGCGGACGATCGGCGCAATTCGTGTGGATCGAGATGCGTTGCCGGCCGCTCGCAGCAGGCGACTGCCGGATCGAGCGACGAGGATCGCCGCGAAGTCGTCGCGCGTGCTGCGCGACGTGAGCCGGCGCAAGCGGCACGAGGAGGCGCTGGAGGAGGCGCGCGCCGAGGCCGAGCGCGCCAACGCCAGCAAGAGCCGCTTCCTCGCCACCATGAGCCACGAATTGCGCACGCCGCTCAATGCCATCATCGGCTTTTCGGAAATGCTGATGAAGGAATACGGTGCTGATGCTCGACCAGAAGCGGCGCAATGAATACGCCGCCCTCATCAACGATTCCGGACACCACCTCTTGTCGGTGGTCAACGGCATTCTCGATATGTCGAAAATCGAAACCGACAATTTCGAGATCACGGCGGAGCCATTTGCGCCGGCGCAAGTCATCGCCGGCTGCTGCGAGCTGGTCGCGCTGCGCGCGCGCGAGGCGGGCGTTCAGCTTGAAAGCTCGGCGGGTGACGATCTTCCGGAAATGATCGCCGACAAACGCGCGCTCAATCAGATCCTGCTCAATCTTCTGTCGAACGCCATCCGCTTCAGCGACCGCGGCGGCAAGGTCGTCGTCGGCGCGCGCGCCGAAGCCGGCGCCATCATTTTCACCGTCGAGGACGACGGCATCGGCATGAGCGAGGAGGATTTGGCGCAGGTCGGCGAGCCCTATTTTCAGGCGCGCGCCTCCTATGACCGCCGCCATGGCGGAACCGGCCTCGGGCTTTCCATCGTCAAAGGTTTGGTGCGGCTGCATGGCGGCGAGTTGTCTATTCGCAGCCGGGTCGGCGAGGGCACGCGCGTGACCGTCCGCCTGCCGCTCGATTGCGAGCGAGCGTAGCGGATGCGGGATCGCTCTGCGCCGAAGCAGGGCTCCGGCGGACGCAGTTCCGTGGACACGCCTCGTCGGCCCTCTTGCAGCGCAACGCGGACGTCCGCACGGCCAGTCCGTTTAGCCGCTCGTGAAGGGCTGCCGTCAGCGCGGCGAAATCGCCGGTGAAGAAAAGTGCCTAAGCGCCGCAACGATAATCGTGGACTGCGCTGGACGCGCCGCAAGGTTCGCCGGATCGCTGCTTTGGCTGCTATGGGCAAGGGCCGCGCGCCGCCCGGTCGATTCGTTTGCCATCTTCGCCGCCGTTGCGGCGAGCCTGATCATCATCGTCAATGCGGTTGTTCTGCAGTCGGGTTCGCGCCCGGCGCCGTTTCTCGTCAATGCGCCGCCGTCACCGTCCGCCGCCGGCTGCAGCCTCACCCGCAGTCTCGCCGCGCCGCCGCCGCTTCGCTCGGCGCGAAACGCGCCGTCGCGCCGCAAGCCGTTGCCGCGCCGCGCAACGATCCGATCGCCCAACTCATCAGGCATGTCCTCGCGCATCATGACAGTGCAGCGCGTCCTGTCCGATTACGGCTATGGCCAAATCAAACCGACCGGCGTTCTCGACCGGCCGACCAGCGAGGCGATCGAGAAATTCGAGCGCGAGCACAACCTGCCGGTCACGCGGCGGATCTCCGACCGCCTTATGAGCGAGCTTGCGGTCATGATCGGGCCATCCGCTGTGACTGACGCTCTGAATTTGCGGCTTGCGCCGTAGCGCGTCATATCAGCACGTCGTGCCTGCAATTCGTCCATCGATGTGAGCCGGACCATGCGCCTTAAATCCGCGCTCTGGGTCGCCGCCTATCTGCGCCGCTGCCAAGTCGAGGGCCTGCCCGCGGTCGTGCGCAGGCGCGGCGCCGAGGAGGCCGGCGCCGTGTTCGTGCGCATCAACCGGCTCGACGGCACGTCGGACCTGTTCGGTCCGGCGCCGCAAAGCGCCTTCGACGCTGCGCCGGGGGCCGAGCGCGCATTCAGCGCCAGTCTTGCCGAGCAGCCGGCGCCGGATGCGGCAGATCGAGGCCTATCTTGCACGCGAGATCAAATTCGATCCCGATATCTGGATCGTCGAAGTCGAGGATCGCGCCGGACGAAATTTTCTCGACCTCGTTGCCGGCTGATGCAGCCGACGGCTTCAGGACGCCTCGCGACGGCCGATCCTTTGCGACGTGATTTGGGCGCACGCTGCGCGTTGCGCGGCGGGACGCGCGATGTTTTCGTCACCGGCCAGAAGCGGCCGATGCGTCCGGCCTCGCGCGTCGTCTCTGTCGACGTTGAGCGCCTGCCAGACCGCGACCAGATCCTGCGCCGCCTGCGCGCTCATCTCATCGTAGAGCGTCCGCCAGCGTGTGCACGCGTTCGACCGAATGGCCGACGGCGGTATTGACGAACAGCAGGATGCGGTAAAGCAGATCGCGCGGAATGCCCAGCGCCTTGGCCGCCACCACGATCGGCTCGCCCAACTCGTCGTCCGGCGATGCGCCGCGCCTGCTCGCGCGAAATGCGCAACGAACGCGCAAGCTCGTGCGCGAAATCTTCGCGCTTGCGGGCGAGCGCCGCGGCTTCCAGCCTGCGGCCGATCGTTGGATCGCGGGCGATGCGCGGCGGATCCCGGCCGGAACGGAAGCGACAATATCGAGGTTGAGCAGGATGAGGCGGCGCTCGTTCGCGTTGGCGGCAAAGAACAGCTCGTTGAGTTCGCGGGCGACGTCGGCGCCGATCCCGGCGGGCGCGGTGTGCGCTCCGCTTGAGCGCAACGGCAAGGTTGCCGATCGTCGCGACGGAGGAATGCCGCTCCGCTGCGGGGACCGCGCCGCGCGCCTGAGCCGGCCGCTCCGACGCGTAACGCGGCTGCGACTTCGGGCAGATCGGCCGCCAGCCGTTCGATGACGCGACGCGGGCGGCGACAGATGTCGCGCCAAGCGTGCCGCTACGGCAGCGCGCGTTTTCACGTCCACGGAATCGAGGAGCCGCAACGCGAGTTCCGTGTAATGACGTTCCTCGTCGGGCGTATGCGTCGAGCTTTTGCACGTACAGATCGGTAAGAACCCGCAGCAGCGTCGGGCGCATATCGACCCCGCCGCGCAATCCGATATCGGTGAGGCCTTCGAGGCTGGCATAGGCTCGACGTTTCCATCGTGCGTCACTCGATCTGCACAGGTGACAGCAGGTTGATTTGGATCCGCAAGCGTAAGTTCTGCGCGTTAGCGGAGCGTTAACCTTGCATGCCGCTTAATTGGCGATGACGCCGATATCAGCGGATCGGGGTTGAGGGATCCGTGCCGGCCGTCAGAGGAAAGTGGCTGGTGGGCAACGTCATCAAATTCCCGGACGATGGGCGCATTGTGCGCTTCGGCCGCGCGGATGCGGACGAGTCCGCGACGATCATCATCCTGCCTGTTGTCCGCATCGAGCGCTATGCGGAGGTCCGACGGCGAGACGGCGTCGAGCCGCGCACGCATCCGCCGGCGGACAACGGCGGCCGGCGACGGATGAGGCGCCGATAGACGGCGGCTCGATCGATGTCGCCGCGCGTCCGACAATGCCGCGCAGACCGCACTGCCGAACGTTGGCGCTGCTTGGGCTGATCGCGTTGCCGGCTGCACCAGCATCGGCGATTTCGGCAGGCTGCAGCCGGAGCTGGTCACCGACGACATCCACGACTGGGTCGGACATGACGCCGCGCTGCAAGCCGGCGCGCCGATTTCGGCCAACAATCTCACCGACGACGAGCGCACGTTGCGCGATCTCGCCTTTCCGCTGATCGAGCCGCCCTATGACCGGCAGCGCTGGAACGCCGTCGTCTACGAATACGGCATCGACCGCTCGTTCCGGCGCGAATTGTGGATCGACGATCCGACCGCCTATTACCGCATTTGCAGGACCGGCTTCATCGCTCGACCGCGGGCCGCTACAGCCAGCTGATGGACGACATCCGCAACGACATCGTGCGCATCGGGCCGTTCTTCGTGGTCGCGCGCCGTGTCGTCGACCTCGACCGGCGGCGCGAGGCGACCATGCGCACTCGCCGACCTCAGCCCGGCCGGAACGGCTCAACGCCGAGGCGCGCGTCGGCGAGAACAGCGCTGACCATCGCCTGGGTGCAGCATTCGCTGACCGAGCGCTGCGCCGGCTATCGCTTTGCGCTCGAGCATCTGGCCGTTGCCGAGCCCGACAGCGAAGCGGCGATGTCGATCGGGTGCTCACTCGATTGCAGCAGGAAATTGCCGCCGATGGCCTCGTGCCGGCGCCGCATTTCGCCGCCGTGCCGGTCGCGGTCGCGGTCCGCCGAGCAGCGTCCGCCGCGATCGGCTACTGCACGGGCGCGATATGGCACTGCGCGGCGGCGAGCGCGGCGCGCGCCATCGGCATGAGATCCGGCTCCGGCGCCAGCGCGCGCAAGACGATGAGGCCGGTCGTGCGTCGGCGAATCGATGATCAACCGGTCGGCGGCGGTCACGTCTTCGTCTTCGGGAATTTGCGCGTGCTGCTGCGCGTGTCATCAGATCGAGTTCGATCGCGCGGCGTCCGGCGGCGCGATCGTTGATTGCGTAATAGGCGACGCTCTCGCGCGTATAGAACGTGACCGATGTGTAGGCCTCGCTCACCGGCGCATTGAGTTTGATCGATTCCGTTGGAAAGATCGTAGCGGCATACCGCGGCCGCGAAAGCCGGGTCCATGAACGGCATGATGGAGCCTGCGCGGTGGGTGCGGGAAGCGGCACCATGGCATTGACCGGCGTGATCGGCGCGAGCCGCGAATAGGCGTCCTGCGTCGCCGCCCGCGGCATCGCCAGCACGGTCGCCAGATGCACGATGCCGCCGAGCAGAATGCCGCCCAGGACCCATAACAGCCAGCGGATCATGAGCAGCCCTTTCGCTCGACCGCGGGCATCGGCCCCTCTTTCATCGTGGTCGCCGCGACGCCGATCGGTGTGTCGTAGAGCCGCCACACCAGCACGAAGCGTTCGATGCCGCCGGTCGGCAACCAATTGCCCGGCCGCGCCTGCGGCGCCACCGCGATGGTGAAGCGGCCGTCGACGTCGCGCACAATCTCTTCGCTGGTGAAGCCGTGCCGATCGATCGCATTCGCCACCAGCCCGCCCTGTCGAGTTGTAAAGCGTGACGGTCCAATAGCGCGCCGGCGGCGTCATGCCGCTCAGCATAAATGTGCAGCGGCCGTCGAAATCGTGTCCGGCATCGTCAGTGCGGGCAAAGAACGCAACGCCGTCGCCGATGCCGATCGGCAGTTCGCCGTCGCGGGCGATCGTGGCGTGCGCGTAGGGATCGATGTCCTGCGATCCGCTCTTCGGCCATGCGGTCCAGGCGCCGATCGTCAGCGAGCCGAAAGCGACGCCGCGCGTGAGTGTGAACCAGGTCGCGCCAAGCCCGATCGCGGCCGCCAACAGGAACGTGAAAAAAGAACCGAAAAGCAGACGCATGTCCGGCTGCGTTCAGTCGCCGCGCGAGAGCGGCGGGGATTTCTGGTCCGCTGCCGCTGCGACAGTAGTCGGCGCGATCGTCGCCCCTGTTTCCGCCGTTGCCGCGAGTGCCGCCGGTATCGCTATCGAGCGCGCCGAGCGTCGTGCGGCGGCGAGGACTGCGCGCAGCGCGTGGTCGGCCTCGTCAAGCATATGTTCGACATGGACGAGGGCTTCGGTCGCCTTGCGCGTGAGCAAGGCCGGATGCGGCTCGTCGCTGCCCTTGAACGCGCCTTCGGCGACGACCGGAGCATGCTGCGGAGCGGGCAGTCCGGGCAGCTGCCGCAATTCGACGCCCTGATGCGCGTAGGCCATGATGTCGTGCCACGTCATCGCCGGCAACGAACCGCCGACCATGTGGTTGGTGGGCGAGAAGTCGTCGTTGCCCATCCACACCGCGCCGACGAAATTTCCCGTGTAGCCGACGAACCAGCCGTCGCGCCAGTCGTTGGTCGTGCCGGTCTTGCCGCAGGTCGGGATACCGTCGAGTTGCGCGCGCTTGCCGGTGCCGTTTTCGACCACCGAATTCATCATCCTGATCATTTCGACGGCGACCTGCGGGCTGATCACCTGCCGCGGCGGGGTGCCGTCGCGATCGAAGCGCCACACCAATTTGCCGGTGCCGGTGCGCACTTCGAGCGCGGCGTGCGGTACGACGGCCTTGCCGAGATTGGGGAAGGTGGCATAGGCGACCGCGTGCTCGAGCGGGGTCACGGCATCGGCGCCGATCGGCAGCGAAGGCGTATCAGGCAGCGGCGTGACGATCCCCATATTGCGTGCGGTCTGCACGATCTTGGCGCGGCCGATCTTGGCATTGCCGTCGCCCAAAGCGATCGAAAGCTTGACCGGAATGACATTGATCGAGCGGGTGATGAGCTTCGATCAGCGTGACGGCGCCGGCAAAGCTGTTCTCATAATTGTGCGGGCACCAGTTGCCGATGCACACGGGCGAATTGACCACGACCGAATTCGGCGTGAAGCCGTTGGCCAGTGCCGTGGCGTAGACGTAGGGCTTGAACGACGATCCGGGCTGGCGCATCGCGTCGACTGCGCGATTGAATTGGCTTTCATCGTAATTGCGGCCGCCGACCATGGCGTGCACCGCGCCGTCGAGGTCGGCGATCACGACGGCAGCCTGGTCTCGCCCCGTACTGGCGGCCATAATCGCGCAGATTGGATTGCACGACATGCTCGGCATAGCGTTGCAGATCCATGTCGAGCGCGGTGCGCACGACGAAATAACGGTCGGTGACGGATTTCGGAAAAGTATCGACCAGCTGGCGCATCTCGTCGAATGCCCAGTCGAGATAATAGTTCGGCGCTTCGTCTTCGCTGTGATAGATCGGCGTCGCCGGATGGCGCCGTGCACCGTAGACCTGACCCTCGGTCATGAAGCCCGCGTTGACGAGATTGTCGAGCACGACATTGGCGCGAGCCCGTGCCGCCGGCAGGTTGACGAGCGGAGAGTATTTGACCGGCGCCTTGAACATACCGGCCATCATTGCCGATTGCGCCAGCGTCACATCGCGCACCGACTTGCCGAAATAGTATTCCGCCGCCGCGTCGACGCCGAAGGCGCCGCCGCCGAGATAGGCGCGGTCGAGGTAGAGCTTGAGAATTTCGTTCTTGGTCAGATGCGCCTCCAGCCAGCTGGCAAGAAACGCTTCGTTGATCTTGCGCGTATAGGTGCGCGCGTTCGTCAGAAACAGATTCTTGGCGAGTTGCTGAGTTATGGTCGAGCCGCCCTGCACCACGCCGCCGGCTTGCGCATTCGTGACCATGGCGCGGAACGTGCCGAGGAAATCGATGCCGAAATGTTCATAGAAGCGGCGATCCTCGGTCGCCAGCACGGCCTTGATCAGGTGATCGGGCATTTCGTCGAGGGGCACCGAATTGTTGTGCTTGATGCCGCGGCTGCCGATCTTGTTGCCGTAGCGGTCGAGGAAAGTGACCGCGAGGTCGGATTTCTTCAGCCAATCCTTGTCCGAGGTCTGCCGGTAGGCAGGTATGCGACAGCGAGAGCATGAGCGAGGAGCCCGCCGGCGCCGAGCGTGGCCATTTCCGCCAACGGTTCCACGATCAGCCAGCGCCGCCATCCAGAGACATGGAAGCGGTCCATGCCGGCAGTGAAACGCTCGTAGATTTCGCGCGCCCATTTGCCGCTGGCGAACACCGCGAAATCGATCCGCGAGTCGATATCGAGCAGGAGCCGTCTGATCTTCGGCCGCCAGTTATCACCCGGATCGGGGAACATGTCGGTCACGATTGCACGCTCCGGGAACGGGCCTTGCCCGCGCGATTTGCCCTTATAGGCGGGCCAACAGCCGGCCGATAGAGTCTCTGGCCTGCCAAGGTTTACCCGAGCCGGTGCCGCGGCCAATGCCGCGCCGGCCACAGGGTGAATGGAAATTGGGGGCAAATTTGGCTTACATGGCCAGCAATGCCGGAAATTATTCGTGCAACGCGCGATTCGCCGCGCAGAGCATGAGCGAACGCCGCTGGCGGCCGGAGAACAAGATGGCAACCGACGATAGCCGAACAAAGCGGCCACGCCGAGGTTCCCTTCTGGCAACGCAAGTCGTTGGAAGAAATGACCGGATTCGGAATGGGAAAGCCTCTGCGACGGCTGCGGGCGATGCTGCCTCAACAAGCTCGAAGAAGAGGGAACGGACCGCACTTTCTACACCGATGTCGGCTGCCGCCTGCTCGACGGGAAGACCTGCCGCTGCCGCGATTACGCGCACCGGCTGGAAAAGGTCGACGATTGCGTGCGGCTGACGCCGGAGACCCTCAAAACCATCACTTGGCTGCCGCCATCCTGCGCCTACGTGCTGCTTGGCTGAGGGCAAAGACCTTTACTGGTGGCATCCGCTGGTCTCCGGCGACCCGGACACGGTGCACGCCGCCGGGGTCTCGGTGCGCGGCCGGGTGCGCGCCAGCGAGGCGAGGTGCCTGACGACATGCTTGAGGATTATATCGTGAGTTGGCCGCTCAAGTTGCCTAAGCGGGCGCGGCGAGCGCCGTGACAGCTCTACGGCCCGCGGGAATCTGTGTGCCCGCACTTCAATTTCACGCCGCTAAGTGCAGACGGCCTCCCCAGGTTTTTCCTCCGTCCTCCGAGCGGGCACCCCTGCTCTGCGAAGGGGGCGGTTGCATTGGCGCGCGTCGCACGTCAATTGGTGCCGAGTTGCCCATATGAGGCGCTCGCCGGCTTTGCCGCGCCGATTTCGTTGGACGGTTTCCGACATGACAGATGAAGCGGCGCCTGAAGAGACCTCCAGCATCGCCGCCAAGCTTTTAGGCGGCGACATGGCGGCTTCGCGCGCCAATGCCGGAGCCCGGCTCCGTCCTGTGGCCAACGAAGCAGCGCGGATCTCGATGCCCACCGGCACCCGGCCGCGGCGCCGCTCGATCACGCCACCATTCGCACGATCGTCGCCGGCATCATGCTGGCGATGTTCCTCTCTGCGCTCGAACAGACCATCGTCGCGCCGGCTCTGCCGGCCATCGGCCGAAGCCTCGGCGACGTCGACGATCTGTCCTGGGTCATCACCGCCTATCTGCTCGCGCTGACCGCCACGACGCCGCTGTTCGGCAAGCTCTCCGACATCTACGGGCGCCGCGCCGTTCTGTTGCTCGCGATCACGATCTTCGTCCTTGGCTCGATCGCCTGCGCGCTGGCGCCGACGCTCTGGGTGCTGGTGCTCTCGCGCGGCCTGCAAGGCATCGGCGGCGGCGGTCTGTTGCCGATCGCGCAAACCATCATCGCGGATCTGCTTTCGCCGCGCGAACGCCCGGTGGTGCAGGGCCGCACCTCGATCATGTTCATGAGCGCCAGCATTCTCGGCCCGGTGATCGGCGGCTTGTTGACCGATCATCTGCACTGGTCGTTTATTTTCTGGATCAACGTGCCGCTCGGCGGCGTCGCCCTGGTGATGACCGAACGCGCGCTGCGCCGGCTGCCGCGCAACGACCGGCCGCACCAGCTCGACGTCATCGGCGCCGCGTTGATGGTCGGCGCCGCGCTGGTGCTCATGCTGGCGCTCAGTTTCGGCGGCATCGCATTATCCGTGGACTTCGTGGCGGCTGCTGACGCCTGATTGCGGCGTCCGCCGCATTCTGGGCGCTGTTCGCGCTAAGGCTCCTCACCGCGCGCGAGCCTTTCATTCCGCTGGCGATCCTGCACGGGCGCGTGACCAGCACGATCACGGTCGCCGCGTTCTTCTCCATCGGCACCGTGATCGGCGTGACCATCTACATGCCGCTTTATTGCCAGACCGTGCTCGGCGTTTCCGCAAGCCTCTCCGGCCTCGCGCTGATCGCCTATATGGGCGGCGCCACGCTGGGCTCGCTGATATCGACGCGCTTCATCGTGCGCATCAAGCATTACATGCGCGTGCCGATCGGCGGCCTCGTCGTCGCGGTCGCCACGCTTGCGGTGCTCGCCGTCAATCCGGCGGGACATACGCTGGCCGAGGTCGTGGGGCTTCTGTCGTGCTCGGCCTGGGCCTTGGCCCGATGTATCCGGTCAGCACCATCGTCATGCAGAACGCGGTCAAGCCGCATCAGCTCGGCACCGCGACCGGCACGTTGAATTTCTTCCGCACCCTTGGCGGCGCCATCGTGGTGGCGGTGTTCGGCGCCATCGTGCTTGGCGGCGTGAGCGGTGGCTCGCCGGCGCACGACGCTGGACAATCTCGCGCCGCGGGACATGGCGATTTTGCCGCCGGCCTTCCATTGGGTCTTCATCGCCGCGGCGGTCTGTCTCGGCATTTCCTTCGTCTGCCTTCTTGGCGTCGAGGAGCGGCCGCTGCATGGGCCGTTGCGCGCCGCCGAAAGCCGCGGCCGAATAGAAGTCGCGCGCATAGCTGCCCCGCACCATCTGCCTTGCGTCCGCGCGCGGCGCGGCGCAAAGCTATGCGGAATTTTCGGAAGGGCGGCGGGTAAGCGTGTCGGTGACAACATCGCCAGATCCAGGTTGAGCCTCGCCGCGATCGAAGCGCAGGCCGCAGAGCCGCGGCACGAGCGGCCGCCGCACCGTCTCCGCCGAGCGCAAGCTCGGCCGGCGCGAAGTCGTCGCGCATCATCGGCGGCCTGGCGCTGGCGATGTTCCTTCGGCGCGCTCAATCAGACCATCGTGGCGACCGCCCTGCCGACCATCGGCCGCGCCTTCGACGATTTCGAAAATCTGTCCTGGGTGGTCATCGCCTATCTGCTGACCTCGACCGTCGTCGCTCCGCTCTACGGCAAGCTGAGCGACATTTATGGCCGGCGCGGCATGATGCTGGTGGCGCTCGGCGTGTTCATGGCGGGCTCTGCCGCCAGCGCGGTGCGCCGAGCATCCTGATGCTGATCCTCGGCAGAGGCCTGCAGGGCATCGGCGGCGGCGGCATTGTGCCGTTGGCGCAGTCGATTCTCGCCGACGCGGTGCCGCCGCGCGAGCGCGGCTATTATCAGGCCTATACCGGCTCGGTGTGGATCATCGCCGGCGCCGCCGGCCCGGTGCTCGGCGGCGTCATCGCCGAGCACCTGCATTGGTCGATGATTTTCTGGCTCAACGTGCCGCTCGGCCTGGCGGCGGCGTTTCTGTCCCATCGGCAGCTCAAGCTCGTCCCGGTGCACGAACGGGCGCACAAGATCGACGTCACCGGCGCCGTGCTGATGATGGCTGCTGCGACCGCGCTCCTGCTTGCTCTCACCTGGGGAGGAACGCGCTATCCGTGGCTCTCGCAGCAGATTGTGCTGCTGATCGTGACGGCGCTCGTGCTTACGGCTTCGTTCGTCTGGTGGGTGCTGCGGGCGCCGGAGCCGTTCCTGCCGATCGCGGTGTTGAAAAATCCGGTCATGCGCGCCGGCAGCGTCACGTCGTCTTGCTCGCAGGGCGTCGCCATCGGGCTCACGATCTTCGTGCCGCTCTATTACGAGTTGGTGCACGGACTGTCGGCAAGCGATTCCGGCCTCGCGCTCATCCCGATCGTGATCATGACCACGCCTGGCTCGTTTCTTTCCGGGCCGCTGCATGCTCTACCTGGATCGCTATAAGTGGTTTCCCATCATGATGCTCTCGATCGCCACGCTTGGCAGTGGCGCTGCTCGCGCTCCATCCGCTCATGCCGGTATGGGTCGTTGTCCGTGGTCACCGGCTTGGTTGGCATGGGTACCGGCAGTTCGTATCCGGTGGTGACCGTTTCGATTCAGAACGCAGTGGCGCATCGGCAGATCGGCATCGCCATGGGGGCGATGAACTTCTTCCGGGCCCTGGCGAGCGCCTTCGTGGTCGCGGTGATGGGCGCGATCATGCTCACCCATCTCGGCACCGCGCCGCAGCGCGGCGGCCTGTCGTCGACCATCGTCACCGTCGCCGGGAGACGTGACGATGGATCATCTCGCCCGCACGTTCAGCCATATCTTCGCGGTGGGGCGCTGTTCCTTTGATCGGCATCGTCGCGCTGATCGTCATGGAAGAGCGGCCGTTGCGAACCACAGTGCTCGCGCAACCCGCTGCGCGGGAGACGCCTGTACGCGCGGCGCAATAGTGCACCGCCTGGCGCCTCGCCGACACCACCCGCATCAGCAACCAGGTGACGCTGACCAAGCTCGATATGATCGGGTTTTTGTCATTTCGCAGCCTGCGCCTTCAGCGCGTCGATCTCAGCCTGGCTGCGCAACGTCATCACCGCCACCTTGCGGGCGCGGAAGTAGGGCAACGCGACTTCCATGTCCTGGCCGGGACGTTCGAGCAGCGAGATGTAGCGGGGCTCGGCGCCGCGCGTCGGCAAATCAAACGCGGTCCACTGGCCGGTCTTGGGATCGTAGCGCATAACGCGGTCGGCGCCCCATAGATTGGTCCAGGCGTCGTGGTTTCTGTCCACCGCCACGTGGTAGGGCTGCTGTTCGCCCGGCAACGGTACGAAAGTCACCGCGTGGCTGTGGGTGTCAATGCGGGCGAGGTTGGCGCCCCATAAATCGCCGATCCAGAGAACGTCGGCGTTTTTGTCGGTGCCCATGCGGCGGGGGCCCTCGGCCCAGGGCAGGGGATTATTGAAGTCGGGCTGGCTATAGGTCGCGTAGAACGCGCGTTCGTCCGAGGTCAGCAAATCCTCCTGTGCCTTGACCGGCGCGAGCTTGATCTCGGAAACGGCTCCGGTACGGCCGTCGCCGACGCCGATCGTGTCGATGATCATTTCGGCCCAGTAGCCGTTGCCGTCGCGGTCGGCGGCGGTGCCGTAGGTGACGCCGGTGCCATTCACGGTCTTGTAGGTGATCGACTTGAACTCGGTAAACCTTCTCCGCAACTGGATCGAAACGGAGCGCGCCGTCCGGCGCCGACGACCAGATATCGCCCTTGCCGTCGTAATCGACCGTGGCGGCGCCGCCGGTCTGGGTCATGCCGACCGGCGGCAGATAGACCGTGATCTTCTGCGTTGCCGGATCGAGCCGGCCGAGCCCGCCGCGGCCGTTATTGATGTTGAACCAGAGAATGCCATGCGGGTCTCGCGTCATCCCGTGGGTCTGCGCGGCGAGATCATTGGGTCCGGCTATCCTTGAACAGCTTCACTGCGCCGCTCGCGGTATCGATCCGCCCGATAGTGGTGCGCTTGTTGGGGACGTTGCAGGTGAACCAGAGATTGCCGGTCAAATCGAGCCAGGCGTCATGCACGCCCCAACCGGGGATGAGGACCGACGGTGTTCCCAGTGACCAGTCGCTGCCGTCGTTTTGCACGAAATCGGCGGGCAGATTGGCGTCAGGATCGAGCGGTAGATCGTATTCCTTAAACACTACCCGCGCCGCTTCGCCCGACGGCCGCGGCTCAAGCTTAACGTCCATGTCGCTTTGTCCGGGCCCGCGCGCGCGAGCCAGATAAGCGGCGAGTTCCTTTTGGTGAAAGTCCAAAATGCCCGAGGGCTTGCGCACGGCCCCGATATAGGTGCCGTACACATTGGCGTTTTTCATCAGATCGATGATGGCGTTCCAGCCCGCCTCATCGAAGCGGTTTTGCAGCGGGAAGCTCGGCGTATGGCAGCCGGTACAGACCGTGCGCACGATGTTCTTCATGCGCGCCTCCTCCGGCGTTCGCGCCGGCAGGGCGTCGAGCACGAGATTGCCGGGGAGTTGCTTGAACGTCGCCTCGGCATCGTTCATCGGGGCAAGCGAAAAATCCTGTTTCCGGTTCGCGGACAGGTCGACTTGGCCTTTAGCCGTCCGGTAGCTCAGCGCTTGCGCCCACACGCGATAATGTCCCGCCGGCAGCGCCGGATAATAATATCGACCGTTTTCATCCGTGAACACGGTGGTAGTAACGGTGCCGCCGTCGGGTTTGGCCGAGACCGTGATACCGCCCATCGCTTTGCCGTCCGCCGATTTGACGGTCCCGCTCAACAACTCGTCGGCGAGACATGGCGCCGAAGCGAACAGCGCGGCAATAACGCTCAGTTTTGCGACGATGAGACTGCGTGCGTGGCGCATGGATCTCTCCGCTTTGCTAATCGGCATCGCGCGGTGCGCCAGCTTTGCCGGGCGCTGGGGCTGGCTGCGCGGGTGCGGGAATGGTTTTGATATAGGCGACGATGGCGTCGATCTCCGCCGGCTTGAAGTCATACTTGAAGCCCGGCATGCGCGGTGTACCGCTGCTGATGACCTCGCGCATGATGCCGGCCTTGCCGCCGAGCGTGTTCATGGACAGCGTGGGACCGTATTGCGGGCTTAAGAGCGTCGGTTTGGTGTGGCAGACGCGGCACGATTGATTGAACAGCCGCATGCCGAGCTCCCGCTGATCGGCATGCTGTGCGTAGGCCGCATGCGACGCGGCAAGCAAGATCGGCAGGCAGTACAACGAACGACGCCACGGGATCAGCGCGGTGCGCTTCATCGATCTTCCTCCCGGCTTGCACATTATCGTTCTAGGAGTGAGCGTACCCGTCAGAAAAACGGAAGGAAAGGGCCTAGAATAGCGGCAAGGCTAACTCCCCGCATGCGGACGAGGACTGCAGGCATTCTGCCCACTCTGGTTTGCCCACGATCGACGCAAGCGCGGACGGCAACGTCCTGCGGCACCGGCAGCCCTTGCGTGAGGAGTTTCGGTTCAAGATACTCAACGCAATCAATTGCTCGCTTCAGTGGGGGAGATGCACGATGATTGTGAGATCGGTGATTTTGGTCGCGGTCGCCGCCTCGGCCGTAGCCCTTGCATCATCTGCCCAGGCTTATCAGCTTGCCATCAGCCAGTACGGTCGCGTGACGGCCACGCTGCCTTGGGCCGTTGCCATCGAAAAAGGCTATTTCAACGATGCCGGTATCAAGATTGATCAGGTTATAGCAGGCGCCGGCGGCGGGACGACGTTACGCAACGTGCTCGCCAGCGATCTCCCCTATGGCGAAGTCGCCACCTCGGCGGCCATTGCGGCCGAGCGCGCAGGTCTTGATGTCGTCATCGTCAACTCGGCGAGCACTCATATCGGGGAAATTGCGCTGGTCGCCGATCCAAAATCTAACATACACACCGTCGCCGACCTTGCAGGGAAAAAGGCGGGCTATACCGCTCCAAAATCGACGAGCGATGTCCTGCTGCATCTGGCGCTAAAGGAAGCCCACTTGACCGGAAAAGTCGAAACCGTGGCAACAGGCGGTTTCGGCCCCGGCCTGACCGCGCTGCAGACCGGCGCCATACAGGCGGCTCCGCTGATCGATCCGATCCTGACCTTGGAGCCGCAAAAATTTCGAGTCATCCTGCGCTTTGCCGACCTTATTCCGCGCATGACCTGGCTCGTAGGCATCACGACCCGTGAGTTTGCCCGCAAGAACCCGGAACTCCTGCGCAAGCTGATCGCCGTTCGGCTCCGCGCGGTGGATTATATTTATCAGCACCGCGACGAGGCGATGCGGATCTATGCGAAAGTGTGGCAGCAGGACCCGAAGCAGGTCGCGACCTATTTTCCGAAATATTTCGGCTATGAAGGCGAATGGAGCCGGGGCGATTTCGAGCAAGCCGGGCTCACCAAAATGTCGGAAGGCTTGCAGCTGGTGGGCGATGTCGATCAGCCCGTGGACTGGAATGCAATCATCGATCAGGAATTTCTGCCGAAGGATTTGCGAAAGCCGTTGTGAACTTGGCCGGAATGGCCGAGGTCAAGTCGCGATGAGCTGCAAACGATAGGAGCCGAGGAATCGTCTTGCGCTTCACCAGGGTCGGTCTGACGCGCACCGCATTGATCGCCGGGATGTTCGCTGCGCTCGAAATACTGTGCCGCTCGCAGACAATACCTCGTGCGACGATGATCCCGCCGACCGAGATGGTCGCAGCGCTTTGGCAGATACTCCGCAGCGGCCGCGCGAACTACGACATCGCCTTCACCGTCCTTAATACACTGGCGTCGATTGCACTCTCGGTCATCTGCGGTTTTTGGTTCGGAGCGGCGCTGCACGCGTTGCCGCGAGCGCGCCGGGCGTTTGAGCCGCTGCTGTCGGCGTATTATGCCGTGCCGGTTTTTATCTTCTATCCTCTGCTGATCGTCGCGTTCGGCGTCGGGCGAACGGCGCTCATCGTCATGGGCGCGATGTTCGGCATCGTTGCGATGATCGTCAATACGATGATCGGACTTGATCGCGTGCCGCGGGCCATCGCACGAACGGGAGCCGTCATGCGCCTCGGCCCGATCCGCAGGTTGCTTTTGCTGCGGCTGCCTGCGGCAGCGCCGCATCTGGTAACCGGCATCAAGCTTGCGGTTGCCTATTCGGTAATCGGGATCGTCGCTGGCGAATTTATTCTGGCCACGGCCGGAATCGGCAAGCGGATCGCCTTCGGTTATCAGGATTTCGACAATAGAACGATGTACGGAATGCTGTTGTTTTTGCTGATCCTGGTGATGGCAATCAACGGCGTGCTGACGCGCTGGGAGAAGCGCCTGCATCGTCGCTTCGGGCGGCAATGAAGCCGCGAAGATACGACGCATTGCTGTTGGCGGCCGGATTTTTGGCGAGCTGGGAAATTTTGTATCTGCTGGTCGGTGCCGACGTCGTTTCCTCGCCGTCGGCGACGATTCTGCGTGCCGGGGCGCTCGTGCTGACGGAAAATTTCTGGCACGACGCGATGAGCACCGGGACAGCATTTGCCTATGCCTGCGCAATAGGCATCGCCGGCGGTTTATTCTTCGGGCTTGCGCTTGGTCTCAATCGCTTCGCCGGCGATGTCGTCGACCCGATCCTCGGCACCGTCTATTCGATTCCCAAAATCACACTCTATCCGATCATCCTGTTGATTTTTGGGTTGAGTCCGGGGGCCAAAATCGCGTTCGGGGTGATCCACGGAATATTTCCCGTCGCTATTTTCACGATGAACGCCGTTCGTAACGTCGCGCCGGTTCACCGCCGCACCGCAAAGGCGCTGCGGCTGTCGCCGCTTGCGACCATCATTATGGTTCTGACGCCGGCGGCCCTCCCGGAGATTCTTGCCGGCATCCGCATCGGCGTCGCGGTGACGCTGCTCGGCATATTGATTGGCGAACTTTTCGCCTCGTCGTCCGGAATAGGATTTGCACTGATCAGGGCGACCGACCTCCATGACATCGTCGACATTTTCGCTCTGACGTTGCTTCTTTTTTTGTTCGCAGTTGCGATTAACTCGCTGCTGCACATCGCCGAAAGGAGAGTTTGTCATCGTGCCTGACCGTGAAGGCCTGCAGTCATGAAATCGAGCCGCGAACAAATTCTCACGACACATGTGGGCAGCCTGCCGCGCGGCGATTCGGTGTTAAAGCTGCTCGAAGCGCGCGAGAGCGGACTGGCGTGCGATGCGGCCGAGTTCGATCGAACGATCCGGCAGGCGGTATTGGACGTTGTCAAGCGGCAGGTCGATATCGAAATCGACATTGTCAGCGACGGCGAGACCAGCAAGATCAGTTACGCGACCTATGTGCACGACCGGCTCGGCGGCTTTTCCGAGGAAGGAAGCCCCGGGCCGCCGAAACCGCACCTCGACGTTGCGCCGTTTCCCGAATTCCGCAAAAAAATGGCGCAACTGACCGGAGCCCAGCGCTTCAAGCGGGTCACCTGCATCGGTCCGATTACTTATCAAAATCGGGCGGCGCTGGAGCGCGATCTCGCCGATATGCGCGCCGCGGTCGATATGGCAAAGCCCACCGAGGCATTTCTAACCGCAGCCTCTCCCGGCGTTGTCGCAAGCTTCTTGCCGAATCGATATTACCGATCTCACGAAGCCTATCTCGAAGCCATCGCGGACGCGATGCAGGAGGAATACGCGGCCATCGCGGCGGCGGGATTCATCCTTCAGCTCGATTGTCCTGATCTCGCCATGTCGCGGCATACCGGTTTCCAGGATCTGACCGAAGCCGAATTTCTCGAACGGGCGGCGTTCCACGTCGAGGTGCTCAATCACGCGCTCGCCAAAGTGCCGGTGGACAGGATTCGCATGCATGTCTGCTGGGGCAATTATGAGGGTCCGCACACGCACGATATCGATTTCCGAAAAATCGCAAATATCGTTCTTGGCGCCAAGCCGCAGGGAATCGCGCTCGAAGCCGCCAATCCGCGTCACGCGCATGAATGGGCGGTGTGGAACGAGGTTTCGCTGCCCGACGACAAATTACTGCTTCCTGGAGTGATCGACACATCGACCAATTACGTCGAGCATCCCGCCCTTGTGGCCGAGCGCATTATCCGATTTGCAGAAATCGTCGGCCGCGAACGCGTGATTGCGAACACGGACTGCGGATTTGGCACTGCCGCCGGTTCAGGTAAGCTCGACCCGGAGATCGCTTTCCTCAAGCTGGGGGCGCTTGTCGCGGGTGCGGCGCAGGCCAGCAAGCGGTTGTGGCCGTAACGCGGCGTATCTCCGTTATCCTGCCCACAATTTTTTGCTTGCAATCCGGGAGCCTTCGACCAGCGCCCGCAGCTTCGCCCACGCCACGTCCGGGTGCACTTCGTCGCCGGCACCCGAGGTGCCGAAGCCGCAATCGGTGCCGGCGATAACCCGCTCGCGCCCCACCACTCCGGCAAAGCGCGCGAGCCGCTGCGCGACCAACTCCGGATGCTCGACCAGATGGATGCAGTGCGAGACGACGCCCGGAATCAGAATCTTATCTTCCGGCAGCGCCACCTCCCGCCACACCTCCCATTCGTGCTCGTGCCTCGGATTGGCGGCTTCGAACACATAGGCGGCGGCGCGGATTTTCAGCAACAAATCGACGAAGTGATTCAGCTCGAAGTCGAAGATGCGCGGGGCGATGTTGACGCTGTAGCAAGTATGAAAGCGGACCCGCTCCTGCGGGATTCCGCGAAGCGCATGATTGACCGCTTCGACGCGTAGCGCCATGAACCTGCGGCAATCCTCGATCGAGGCGTCCGGCGTGCGATTGTAATGCGTCGCCATCCGCGGATCGTCGATCTGCAGCAAAAATCCCGCATCGACGATGGCTTTGTATTCGACCCGCATCGCCTCGGCGAGCGCGGTCAGATATTCCTCCGCCGAACGATAATACAGATTTTCGTAGTAGAGTTCGAGGTTTGACGGCGAAATCGCGGTGAGGAAGGCTTCCTCGGCTTTGCTGTCCTTGAGCGCCAGTTTGAGATTGTCGATATCGGCGCGCAACTCGTCCTGTCCGACATATCTGATCGGCCCGGTGCAGACCCATGCTTTAGAACGCACCGTGCGCTTGGCGACGATGGCTGTGGAGCGTCGCCGCCAACATGACGCGCATGTCCTCGTATGCCGCCGGGAAGGCCAACGAATCGCGCGTGGCGCCGCGAAAGCGCACCGGACTGTCGATCTCTTCGAGGCCCGAGAGCCGGCCGCGCGCATAAGCCATCCAGCTGACTTTGCTGTGCTCGCCGTCGTTGATGACATCGAGGCCGGTCTCTGCCTGGCGCTTGCACGATTTCGGCAATGGCGCCGCGGACGCGGTCTTTCAACGCGCGCTCGTCGTAGGCTTTGCCGAGTTCCTTGGCGTTCAGCGCTTCGACCAGATCTGCCGGCCGCGGCAGGCTGCCGGTATGCGTGGTGAGAATTCTGCCGTCACTTCTTTTCATGTTAACTGCAATACCATCCGCTTCATAAGGCCATCCAAGATGTCGATGGGAGCGCGTTTATGGCGCAAGCGGTGAGCCGAGTGACCGAGCCGCCTGCGTTATCCAGGTACGATAGCGGGCGAGTGGCGTAACGCCGGTGAGGCCGCCGCAGCCGGCCGAAAGTTTTGGTCCGGTCGACCAGCTCACGACGCCAACGATGACAAGATTGCCGTCAGTGTCGCGGAAAGCCGGCGCGCCGGAATCGCCGGCGCAGGCGCCGAGACCGGCGCGTTGGTCTTCGGTATGCGGGTCGACCAGGCGCAGTTGCAGGGAGTTGGGCACGCCGGTAGCCTCAAGCGTTGCGGCGCGGACGGTGCCGCCCGTACGGCCGTCGCCGCGCACGGTGACGCCATAGCCCGCGACCACGAAAGCATCGCCGGCCACGATCGGATGCGTCGCATCGTCGAGCGGGACCGGCGGGATCGTCTCCGGCAGCGGCTGCGCGAGTTTGGCTAGCGCGACATCGGCCGTGGCCAGATGGGCAAAGAGCCTCTTGATCTCGAATTGCGGATCATGCTCGATGCGTGTGATGTCCTTAAGCGTCGGCGAGCGGCCCGACCATGTATCGGCAAGTTTGTAGTCGGCGCCGGGCTGCACGCAATGCGCAGCGGTGAGCAACAGGTCGCGCGCGATCGCGGTTGCGGTACATGCCGTGCCGTAAGAGCCGAGAATCATCACCACCGAACGCCCAGCGCCGTCGGCGGCCGGTGGCGCGCCGCCGACCATGGCTGCAGCAGGGGCGACGAAAGCCGTGCAAAGCGTCGCTAACAGACAAAGAGCAGCGGCTCGGCCGGGTTCGCCGATGTGTGCACCGATGTAAATCATCTCCACTTTCCTCATACGTCTTTACTAGTGGTCTGATTCATTCGGACGATTCCCAAATGGTCCGAAGCAGTTCAAGCTCTCATCATGAGAGCAGGAATTGTCGTGAACGTTACCCGAGCGGATCGCCATCGGCTTAAGGCGATCATCTCGGATCGCAGCGCGCTGCAAAAGCACGTGTGGCGGGCCAATATCGTCCTCGCGACAGCCGACGGCTGCGGCACCGCTGAGATCATGCGCCGATCGGGCAAATCGAAGCCCGTGGTGTGGCGATGGCAGGCGCGGTTCATGGCGGAGGGCGTTGCAGGGCTCACGCGCGACAAGACGCGCAAGCCCGGCAAACAGCCACTTTCGACAACCACTGTGCAGAGGGTGGTTGAGCTGACGCTGGGGCCGCCGCCGGGAGAAGCGACCCACTGGACCGGCCGGATGCTGGCGAAGGCGGCGGGAGTGAGCCTGCGTTCGGTGCAATGTATCCTTGAAGCCCACCAACTCGCGCCGCATCGCATCAGCACGTTCAAGCTGTCGACGGACCCGAAATTTGTCGAGAAGTTCACGGATGTCGTCGGCCTCTACGTCGATCCTCCCGCTCATGCGGTGGTTCTCTCGGTCGACGAGAAAAGATCCAGGCGCTCGACCGTACCCAGCCGGGGCTGCCGATGAAGCCGGGCCGTGCCGGGACGATGACGTACGACTACAAACGTCACGGTACCACCACGCTGTTCGCAGCCCTCAACATCCTCGATGGCACTGTCATTGGCCGCAACATGCAGCGCCATCGCCACCAAGAGTTCATCCGCTTCCTCAATACGATCGAGGCGCAGGTCCCCGTGGAAAAGTCGATCCACGCCGTCGTCGACAACTATGCGACCCACAAGCATCCAAAGGTGCGCCAATGGCTGGCGCGGCATCCCCGCTGGATGTTCCACTTCACCCCGACCTCAGCATCCTGGCTCAATGCCGTCGAAGGATTCTTCGCCAAACTCACGCGCCAGCGCCTGCGGCGCGGCGTGTTCAGATCAGTCGTTGACCTCCAACTCGCCATCAATCGCTTCGTCGCCGATACAAATGCAGATCCCAAGCCCTTCGCATGGACCGCCGATCCAAAGCGCGTGCTCGCCGCTGTCAAACGCGGGAAGCAAACGTTAGAGTCAGACCACTAGCCAGCCGGTCGCGGGCTGCAAAGTCTGGGCGTTAACTTGCCCTAAAACCGCCGTTCAGGCACAGTTCATTACGCGACATTTAGGTCGAATCATGTATTGCATCGGACGAGCGGCCATTGTTGCGCTGACCGTGCTTACACTTGCGCCGGCGCGCGCGGAAGGACCCGTACGGTTGCCGCATCCTGCCGCTCACTCGCCGCACTCCTGTCTCAATCAAAGGAGCGGCAGGCGGCAATCCAAAGCGGAAAAGTGGTTCATCTCGCCGTCGCCATCCGCGCGGCGAAGAAACGTATGCCGGGCAGCGTCGTGCGGGCGCGGCTCTGCCGCGGCAATGAAGGGCTCGTCTACGTGCTGACAATTCTTGCGCGCGATGGCAAAGTGGCGCGCTTGAAGGTCGATGCCGTCAAAGGCACGCTGGTCGGCAAGCGCTGAGCGGAGTTTGTTTCCTTGCGCCTTCTCGTTGTCGAGGACGACCCCGATCTTAACCGGCAGCTCTCGACGGCGCTGACCGACGCCGGTTATGTGGTCGATCGCGCCTTCGATGGCGAGGAGGGGCATTACCTCGGCGACAGCGAACCCTATGATGCCGTCATCCTCGACATCGGGCTGCCCAAAATGGACGGCATTTCTGTGCTGGAGGGGTGGCGGCGTGCCGGCCGCGCCATGCCGGTGCTCATTCTCACCGCCCGCGATCGCTGGAGCGACAAGGTGCAGGGATTCGATGCCGGTGCCGACGATTACGTAGCCAAACCGTTCCATCTGGAAGAGGTTTTGGCCCGCGTACGGGCTCTGCTGCGCCGCTCGACCGGGCACGCCAAAAGCGAGTTCACCTGCGGCTCGGTCCGTCTCGATACCAGAACGGGACGCGTCGCCGTCGACGGCAACCCGGTGAAGCTCACTTCGCACGAATACCGGCTGCTCTCCTATCTGATGCATCATACCGGCCGGGTCGTGTCGCGCACCGAACTGGTGGAGCATCTCTACGATCAGGATTTTGACCGCGACTCCAACACGATCGAGGTATTCGTCGGCCGCATCCGCAAAAAGCTCGGCGTCGACGTGATTCAGACGGTGCGCGGCCTCGGCTATCTGCTCACGCCGCCCGATGCGCACTAATTCGCTGGCGCTCCGCCTGTTCCTGTGGGCGGCCGGATGGACGCTGATTATCCTCATCGTCACCGGCATTGCGCTTTCCACGCTCTATCGCCACGCCGTCGAACGCGCGTTCGACCGCCGTCTTGACGTCTACTTGCGGACGCTGGTCGCCGACGTGGCCTCGCCCGAGGACGGCGGCGAGAAATTTCCGCAGTCGATCGGCGAGCCGCTGTTCGAGCTGCCGCTGTCGGGCTGGTACTGGCAGGTCACGCGGCTCGATACGAAAACGCCGGAAGTGCGATCCTCGCGCTCGCTGTGGGATTCGGCGCTGCCGCAGCTTAGCGACGATCAAACCTCCGCCGGCGCCGAGTACCGGCAGGGCTATGCGCAGGGACCGGAGGAGCAGAAGCTGCGGATCGTCGAGCGCAAAATCGACCTCGGCGACGACGGCAAGTATTTGATCGAAGTCGCGGGCGATGCCTCCGAAATTGACGACGAAACGCGCAGTTTCGACGGCGCCATTAGCGCCACCTTTGCGGCGTTGACGCTGGCGCTGCTGTTGACCACGGCGCTGCAGGTGCGTTTCGGACTGGCGCCGCTGGCGCGCATTTCGCAGCGGCTGGCGGCGATTCGCTCCGGACGCGCCGAGCGCCTCGAGGGCGAATTTCCGGTCGAGATTGCGCCGCTTGCGCGCGAGACGAACGCGCTCCTTGAGGCCAATCGCGAAATTGTCGAACGGGCGCGCACCCACGTCGGCAATCTTGCGCATGCGCTGAAGACCCCGCTCTCGGTCATCGTCAACGAGGCGGCGGCGCGCGGTGACGATCCGTTGGCGCAGAAGGTGCGCGAGCAGGCCGACATCATGCGCGACCAGGTCGCGCGCCAACTCGAGCGGGCGCGGCTTGCCGCACGCTTGACCGTCGTCGGTACGTTGACCGACGTTCCGCCGGTCGTCACCGCGCTGGCGCGTACCATGGAGAAGCTTTATCGCGAGCGCGATATCGCCATTGCCGTCGATGTGCCCGAGCACGCCTTTTTCCGCGGTGAGCAGCAGGACCTCGAAGAGATGATAGGCAATCTCGTCGATAACGGCTGCAAATGGGCGCAGTCGCGCGTGGCCATCGAGGTGGTGGCCGACCATGCCGGTGCGGGCCTCGAAAAGGGCCAAAGAAACCCGAAAAGCGATACGGCTGAGAACGGCGAAAAGCCGTGCGTGCGCATCATTGTCGACGACGATGGGCCGGGCCTTTCGGCCGGCGAGCGCGAGCAGGTGGCGCTGCGCGGACGCCGGCTCGATGAGACCAAACCCGGTTCCGGTCTAGGCCTCTCCATCGTGGTCGAGCTTGCCGGTCTTTACAGCGGCGTGCTCACCCTCGGAACCGCGCCGATCGGCGGCCTGCGCGCGGAGCTGGCGCTGCCGGCCGGGTGAACTATCCGCCCCATAATTCCTTCGACGCAATCCGCGCGCCGTCCGACAACGCCTTGAACTTCGCCCAGACGATCGAGGGATGCACCTCTTTCGATCCGGCGAAGGTGGCGAAGCCGCAATCGGACCCGGCGATCACGTTTTCGCGGCCCACCACGCCGGCGAAGCGCACGATGCGCTCGGCAACGAGTTCGGCATGTTCGACCAGAACGGTGGAGTGCGAAATCACGCCCGGGATCAAAATTTTTCCCTCCGGCAGCTTGACGTTTTTCCACACCTTCCATTCGTGCTCGTGGCGCGGGTTGCCTGCTTCGAATGAGTAGGCGCCGGCGCGGATTTTCAGAATGATATCGACGATATCTTTGAGCTCCATATCGTGGATGCGCGGACCCATATTGATGCCGTAACAGGTGTGAAAACGGATTTTCTCCTCCGGAATCTCGCGCAGCGCGTGATTGAGCGCCTCGACGCGGATCTCCGCCCATTTGCGGCAATCGGCGATGCTCGCTTCGGGATGGATGATGTAATAGGTGACGAGCCGCGGATCGTCGATCTGCAGCAGAAAGCCGGCATCGACGATGGCGCGTGTATTCCTCGCGCATCGCCTCGGCGATGGCGAAAACGTACTCCTCCTGTGTCTTGTAATAGGCGTTGCGCTGCCAATCCTCGATGTTGGACGGCGAAATCGCCGGCATGAACGCCTCCTCGACTTTCACCCCCTCGAGCGCGGCTTTGAAATTATCGATGTCGCGCTTGAGCGGAGCGTGGCCCTGGTAGGTGATCGGTCCGGTGCAGACCATGTGGGCGTGGCGCGAGGCGGCGTGGGTCTGCGCATAAAACTCGGGAAACGACTGTCCCTCGCGCGAGGAGGCCCATTGGTTGCGCGGGCCGGCGGCCGTGTCGAGTTCGTAGCCACCGAGCCGCTCGTTGATGTAGCTGACGAAACTCGGCTTGCCGTATTCGCCGTCGTCGATCACGTCGATTCCCAGCTCAGCCTGCCTCTTCACGATGTCGGCGACGCCGGCGCTAAGCTGCATCGCGGCTGCAGGCGTATCGAAGGCCGTTGGACCGTCGCGCTCCACAAGCGCCAGCAGATCGGACGGACGCGGCAGGCTGCCGGCATGGGTGGTGAGAATTCGGTCGGTGCCGTGTTTCATGGGCTTATTGAATCTGCATGTGGAATTCGCGGATAGTGGGCGCGGCGTCGTTCACGGTCTCGACGAGCACGCGGCCGAATTCCTCGGGTGTGGACGAGACCGGGATATTGCCGGCCTTTTCCAAAAATTGCCGGTATTCATCCGAACTTGTGATCGACACGATGTGGCGATTGAGAAGATCGACGATCGGCTTCGGCGTGCCCGCGCCGGCGCAGACGCCAAGCCACCCGTAAGGCGTCAGCGGGTATCCCAGCTCGGTCAGGGTCGGAACGTCGGGAAAGCTTTTGAGCCGCTGCGGGCTTGTTGTCGCCAGCACTTTCAACTGGCCGCTCTTGTAGTAGGGGCCGATCGCGATCGGCGGGCCGACCTGGAAATGCATGCGGCCGGCCAGCATTTCCTGGGTGATCTCGTTGGCGCCCTTGAACGGCACCTTGGTCATCGTGATGCCGACGGTTTTTTCCAGTTCGTGCGCGACCAGCTCTTGCGTCGATCCGGCGCCGACGGTGCCGTAGAGAATGTCGCCGGGATGCGCCTTGGCGTAGCTGACAAATTGCGCGAAAGTGTCGACCGGAACCGATTTGGCAAGCGCCATCAGATAATAATATTTCGACACCAGCGCCACCGGCGCGATGTCGTTCAGCTTGTAGGACACGTTTTTGTACAGCAGCGTGTTGATCGCGTCGAAATAGGTGCAAAATGACAGATTGTAGCCGTCGCGCGGCTGCGCCAGCACGTCATTGAGCGCGATCATGCCGCCGGCCCCCGGCTTGTTCTCGACATAGACTTTTTGGCCGAGCTGCGCTGCTCAGGCGATCGGCGATGAAACGCGCCGGAATGTCGGTCGGTCCGCCGGCGAGAAAGCCGACCACGAGCCTGATCGGATGGGTCGGATAGGGCTCGGCCGCGGCGTCCTGCGCCTGTGCCGGCGAGGAGGATCGCGGTAACGAGCCAGCCGAGGCATGCGCGTCCCTTGAACGCGGTTGCCGGCGATGGTGAATTTGCCGACATGAGCCCGTCAATCCAACGTGACGTGCGCGGACGTGATGACGCTTCTTCCAGCGTCCGACCTCGTCGTGGAAATAGGCGGCGGTGGCCCTGCGGCGTGCCGCCGGCCGGCTCGGCCGAGAGATTGGCGAAGCGCGCCTGGACGTCGGGATCACGCAGCGCCTCGTTCACCGCGGCATTGATCTTGTCGACGATCGCGGCGGGCGTTTTCGGCGGCGCGGCCAGCGCGAACCAGGTCACCGCCGCAAAGCCCGGCAAGGTCTCGGCGATGGTGGGAACGTTCGGCAGCGATCGCCACGCGTTCCGGCGAGGCAACGGCGATCAATTTTAGCTTGCCGGCTTTGACGAACTGCATCGACACGCCGAGATTGTCGAACATGCAATCGACATTGCCGGCGACGAGATCGTTGAGCGCCGGCGCGGAGCCGCGATAGGGCACGTTCTGCAGCTTTACGTGCGCCATCATCTGAAACAATTCCGAGGTCAGATGCGACGTCGTGCCGTTGCCCTGCGTGGCATCCGTGATCTTGCCGGGATTTGCCTTCGCGTAGGCGATGAAATCCTTCACCGTGTTGGCTTTGATCTTGTCGGGGTTGACCACGAGCGCGTTCGGCACGCGGCCCATGACCACGATCGGCACGAACTGCAGCGGGTCGAAGCCGAGATGCGGATAAAGGTTCTGGTTGATGACCAGCGGGCCCGGCGGCGAGGCCAGCAGTGTGTAGCCGTCGGGGTCGGCCTTGGCGACCACCTCGGCGCCGATATTGCCGCCGGCGCCGGTACGGTTCTCGATGATGACCGACTGGCCCCATTTGCGCGATAGCCAATCGGCGACGATGCGCGGCATGACGTCGGCGGTGCCGCCGGCGGGATAGGGCACGATGATCCGCACCACGCGCGTCGGATAGTCCTGCGCCAGCGCGGGCCGCGGCGATAGCGCCAGCGCGACGCTCGAGCGCCAGCGAGCAGTGCCGCGATCGAACCTTGACTATGGCGACATAAATGACCGCGCATTGTTTCCCCTGTTGACGTTATCGCGCGACTGTGATGGCCCCGCCGGCACACTTGCTCGCGCAAATCGCGCGAGATCGCGCAAGCTTGTCCGGCGCTCGCCCGACAATGCGCAATTCGGCGGAGTCGGACCCGAAGGGCATCCTGGCCAGCCGGAACCGTGCCGGACGGCCGGCCGCTAGCGAAGGTCCGGGCGTACATCCGCACCGTCACTGCCGTCGGCTCAGATGCCGTTACCGCCTTGAATTGCCGACATTTTACGTAACTCCTTCTTAAGCGCCGCGAGATTAGAACGGGCACGGTGCGGTCCAGCTAACAGCGGTGTGCCGATGACGAGCGATGGGTCGTCCATCGAACGGCTGCGGGAATATCTGCAATCCCTTTCGCCGGAAGCCCGGGCGATGCTGATCGCCGAGCTCGAGCGCGCCATGCTGCGCGAGGAGGACATCGCCGGCAGCGAACTGGTGCTGCAGGAATTGCGGCGCACGATCCGCGCCGCCGCGCAGCCGGTGCCGCGCATCGGCGATGCGGCGCGCCGGTTCTTCATGCCGCTGGAGCCGTTCCTGGTCGAGGGTCCGGCCGATCACAAGCGCATCGGCCGCCTGGCGCGCGTGTCGCTGGAGCCGATCTGGGAGTGGATCGGCCGCGATCTCATGCCCGCCGAAGCGAAAGCGCTGAGCGAAGACATCAATCGCGCTTTGTTGGCGGAAGATCGGATCAAGGCCGAACAACTGGTCCGCGCGCTGCACGAGCGCGCCATCCAGCGCATGAAAGATGCCATCGCTGCGATCGAGAACCAATGAAAAAGCGCGCCGGCGGTTTTCCGTGGAAGTCGGTACGCCGCGGGCGATTGAAGACGTGACGACGCTGATCGCGCATTCTCGGCCGTCCGCGATCCGCTGGCCGAATTGGCGCAGCGACTGCCCGAGCATGTCCGCGCGTTCGAGCGCGAGTAGATCGATCAGGTAAAGACGGTCATTGACGCCACCGCCGCACAGAAGTCATCGCAGAACAGGCGTAGCCCAAAGACGCGATCTGTTGCTCTACGGATTGGTCATGGTGACCAATCGGCTGGCGGCGCCGTGGCAGCTCATTCGTATCGCCACCCGCGCGGCCGAGAGCGACGACACCGCCCGCATTGCCGGCAACCCCTATGCCGTGGCGGTGACCATCGTGCTCGAGCGAGCTTGAATATCATGGTGGGCGAGTTGCGCGTCGGAGCTGAAGGCCGGCCGGCCGGTCGCCTCGCTGCTCAAGGCCATTCACGACGCCGCGCGCGGCATGCGCACCGAAATGGATCTCGTCCGTCGATTCGGCCTGGAGCCGTCAACTCGCCGCGATCCGCAGCGCCGTGTCGAATATGCTGACGGCGGAGATCGAAACGACGCCGGGCCGCGTCCGCCGCCTGCTGCGGCCGCGCCCGGCCAAAGAGATCGTGCCCGGATCGCTGCTCGACGCCATCGATGTGCACGAGGTTGAGACGCGGGTCGAACTGGTCGGCGTGTGCCGCCATTATGCGAGCGAGTTGGCGGTCAGCGAAGTGACGCTGCGCACCCATTCGGAACTCACGCAATATCTCGAAACCGGCACCAAGATCCTGCTCGATGCGTTGCGCCATGCCGACGATGCCGAGCGGCCGTTCCGCCAGTCGCAGGTCGACGCCGCGGTGCGGTTCTGCCGGACCGTGTTCGGCGCCGACTATGCAGGGCTCTTGGCCAAGGCCGCCGACGTCGCGGTGCAGGGCGCGGCCGCCGAGCGCAAGTCTGCACGGGCCTGAGCCGCCCGGTCGCGCGCGGCCGGCCGTGGCGGATAACAAGCCCGCGCAGTGCGCAATTGCCGCGCCGACGTTCCCATTGCAGCCGCATTCGCGCCGTGATGTAACGACCGCGAGCGCGGTGCGCCCGCGTTGCGGCTGCCTGACATCCGGCCCTCGGCAGTACTGCGGCAAAGAAGACTATGAAATAACGGCATGATGCTTTGGATCATTTTTGCATTGATGAGCGCCGCGGCAGTCCTCGCCGTTTTATGGCCGCTGGCGCGCAAGCCGCGCGCCAGCCGCGCCGGCAGCGACCTCGTCGTCTATCAGGACCAATTGGAGGAAATCGGCCGCGATCGCAGCGCCGGCCTGATCGGCGAGGCTGAGGCCGAGGCGGCGCGTATCGAGGTGTCGCGCCGGTTGCTCGCCGCCGCCGACACGCAGGCGCCGCCGCCCGCGCCGCAGCCGCTATGGCACCGCCGCGCCGCGGCGCTTGCCGCTTTGGTCGTTCTCTTGCTCGTTCCGGTCGGCCTTTATGCCGCGCTCGGCTCGCCGAACATTCCCGGCCAGCCGGCCTATGCGCGCGCCGCCGCTGCCGCCGGATCATCAATCGATCGCCGCTCTGATCGGCCAGGTCGAAGAGCACCTTGCGACAAATCCCAACGATGGCGCCGGCTGGCAGGTGATCGCTCCGGTCTATATGCGGCTCGGCCGTTACGACGATGCCGTCACGGCGTTCCGCAAATCGCTGGCGCTCAACGGCGAGACCGCCGGCCGCGATTCCGATCTCGGCGAGGCGCTGGTCGCCGCCGCCAACGGCGTCGTTACCGACGAGGCAAAGCAGATCTTTCGAGCGCGCCGCTGGCGCACGACGCGCATGACTCCAAAGGCGCGCTATTTTCTCGGCTTGGCGGACGAGCAGGACGGCAACCGTGACGCCGCGGCAGCCAAATGGCGCGCGCTCCTCGCCGACGCGCCTGCCGACGCGCCGTGGGCCGGACTTCGTGCGCGCAGGCGCTGGCGCGCGTCACCGGCCAACCTGTGGCCGGGGCGGCGCCGACCCGCAGCAGGATATCGGCGGCTGCGCAAAACATGCCCGAGGCGCAGCGCACGGCGATGATCCGCGGCATGGTGCAAAAGCTCGCCGATAAATTGCACGCGAACGGAAACGACGTTGAAGGCTGGCTGCGCCTGGTGCGCGCTTATGCCGTGCTCGGCGATCAGGACAAGGCCAAGGGCGCGGCCGCCGATGCCAAGCGGGCGCTCGCCGAACATCCCGATGAGGTCAAGCGCATCGACGACCTCGTCAAGAGTCTCGGTCTCGAAGGTTGACGGACGGCGCAATGTCGCCGGAGAGGATGCCAATGACGCGCAGAGCAGCGACGCCTGGTTCTGATCGGCGGCTCGCTCGGCGTGCTCGCCGTGGCGGTGGCGCTCATGCTCAACGCGTTCCGCGACTCGATCGTGTTCTTCAATTCGCCGAGCGACGTCCTGGAAAAGCACGTCGGGCCCGGCACGCGCATCCGGCTCGGCGGTCTGGTGAAGACCGGCAGTCTCGTGCGCGCGCGACGGTCTGCGCATCCGCTTCGAAGTCACCGACGGCAAGAACGAAATCCCGGTGACCTATAATGGCGTGCGTGCCCGATCTGTTCCGCGAAGGGCAGGGGGTGGTGGCCGAGGGCGCGCTCGACAGTTCCGGCGACGTTCGTCGCCGATACGATTCTCGCCAAGCACGACGCGACCTACATGCCGAAGGAGGTCGTCGATGCCTTGAAGAAATCGGGGCATTGGAAGGACGAGTATGCGGAGCGCGCTGCGCTGCCGGCCGCGGGAGCGGAAAAGTGATTCCCGAACTCGGCCATTACGCGTTGATGCTGGCGTTCGGCGTCGCTCTCATTCAGGGCACGATGCCGATCGTCGGCACGCGCACCAACGATCCGCTGCTCATGAGCATGGCGGCGCCCGGCGCGCTCGTGCAGTTCGCCTTCGTCGCGATCGCCTTCCTGGCGCTGGCCGAGTGCTACGTCGCCTCCGATTTCTCCGTGCTCAATGTCTACGAGAACTCGAATACGGCGATGCCGCTGATCTACCGGCTCACCAGCGTCTGGGGGAACCACGAAGGCTCCATGATGCTGTGGGTGTCGATCCTTGCCTTTTTCGGCGCGCTGGTGGCGCTGTTCGGCGGCAATCTGCCGGCGGCGCTCAAAGCCGACGCGCTCGCCGTACAGGCCTGGATCGCCGCCGCCTTCGAGCTGTTCATTCTCACCACGTCGAACCCGTTCCTGCGCATCGCCGAACGCGCCGTTCGAAGGCCGGATCTCAATCCGATCCTGCAGGACCCCGGCCTCGCCTTCCATCCGCCGATGCTTTACCTCGGCTATGTCGGCTTCTCGATCACCTTTTCCTTTGCCATCGCCGCCTTGATGGAGGGCCGCATCGACGCGGCCTGGGCGCGCTGGGTGCGGCCGTGGGTGCTGGCCGCCTGGATGTGCCTGACGCTCGGTATCGCCGGCGGCTCCTACTGGTCCTATTACGAGCTCGGCTGGGGCGGCTTCTGGTTCTGGGACCCGGTCGAGAACGCTTCGCTGATGCCTTGGCTCGCCGGCACGGCGCTGCTGCATTCCGCCGTGGTGATGGAAAAGCGCGACGCGCTCAAAGTCTGGACCATCCTGCTCGCCATTCTCGCCTTTTCGCTGTCGCTGATCGGAACGTTCCTGGTGCGCTCCGGCGTGCTCACCTCGGTGCACGCCTTCGCCACCGATCCAAGACGCGGCATCTTCATCCTCGCCATTCTGGTTCTCTTCATCGGCGGCGCGCTTTCGCTCTATGCCTGGCGTGCGCCGCTGCTCAAGCAGGGCGGCCTGTTCGCGCCGATCTCGCGCGAAGGCGCGCTCGTCTTCAACAATCTGTTTCTGGTCACCGCCTGCGCCACCGTGCTGATCGGCACGCTCTATCCGTTGGCGCTGGATGCGCTCACCGGAGAGAAGATTTCGGTCGGCCCGCCATTCTTCAACTCGACCTTCGGGCCGCTGTTCATTCCGCTGATGATCGCGATGCCGTTCGGGCCGCTGATGGGCGTGGAAGCGCGGCGATCTCCTCGGCGCGGCGCAGCGGCTGCTGCGCGGCCGCCGTGCTTGCCGGCCGTCGCGGTCGCGGCCGCTTTCGCGGTCGCCCATCGGCGGTCCGGTGCTGGCGCCGTTCGGCGTCGGCATCGCGGTCTTCGTCATGGCCGGCGCGGTGACCGATATCGTCGAGCGCACGATGATTTTGCGCCTGCCGCTGCGCGCCGCGTTTGCGTCGCGCGCTCGGGCTGCCGCGCTCGGCCTGGGGCACGGCGTTCGCGCATTTCGGCATTGGCGTCACGCTTTTCGGCATCGTCGCCGTCACCGCCTGGGGCAGCGAGCGCATCGCCGAAGTCAAGCCCGGAGGCAGCCTCGACATCGCCCATTACCGGCTGACCTTCGACGGCGTGTTCAATCGCGCCGGGCCGAATTATCAGGACCTCGTCGGCCATTTCACCGTGCGCCGCGGCGACGAATTGATCGGCGCCATGGAGCCGAGCCGGCGCACTTTCCCGGCGCGTGACATGGCGACCACCGAGGCGGCGCTGATGACGCGCGGGGTGAGCCAGATCTACGTGTCGATCGGCGATCCAAACAAGGACGGCAGCGTTCCGGTGCGGCTCTATTTCAAGCCGCAGGTTTTGCTGATCTGGCTCGGCGCCCTGTTCATGTTCTTCGGCGGCGCGCTGTCGCTTTCCGATCGGCGGCTGCGGATCGGCGCGCCGCGGCCGGCGAAGGCCAGAGAACCGAAAGCAAAGGCCGCGCTGCAGGCGGCCGAGTGAACGCGATGAAATATCTGCATGCGCTTGCATGCTGTTGCTCGCGCTGTTTGCTTCCGCGCCGTCGTGGGCGGTCGAGCCCGACGAGATGCTGTCGAATCCGGCTTTGGAGGCGCGCGCCCGCGCCATCTCCGCAGGAATTGCGCTGCATGGTCTGCCAGAACGAATCGATCGACGATTCGCAAGCGCCGCTCGCCCACGACCTGCGCGTTCTGGTCCGCCAGCGGATCATGGCCGGCGACAGCGACCAGCAGATCATCAATTTCCTCGTCTCCCGCTACGGCGAATTCGTCCTGCTCAAGCCGCCGCTGTCGTGGAACACGCTCGCGCTTGTGGGGCGCGCCGCCGGCGCTGCTGCTACTCGGCATTGTGATGATTGTCGTCGTCGAGCGCCGGCGCCGGGCGGCCGGGTCGGCGGCCGAGCACGCCGAAACTCAGCGCTGCCGAGGAAGCGCGGCTTTCCGAAATCCTGCACGGCGGAACCGCACAGTAGATCTGCGCGCAGCGTCTGCTTGTCGCTCGCAGAGCGCACTGCAATCCATGCCTAACATATTGTTTTGGCGTCAAGAATCTCGTTGCATCCCGACATTACCAACTTTTAATTTAGCCGACAGCAACCGGTAATGCGGCCTGTCTCATCTTGCCGCTTCACACCGAGACGCTTCGGCAGCGCCGTCATGAGCTGGCCGCCGATTCAGAGATCAAGGAACGGACCGAATGGACGGCAATGGTTCACTCCAGGCGCCGCAGCCTGTCGGCGCGGCGTCTCGGCGTTGCTGGCGACGACGATCGCCGGCTTTGGCGCCGCGGCGCTGTTTGTAGCGCCGAACGTGGCGCCCAAATTCGATCTGTTCGGCGCCACCGCGCAGGCGCAGAATTTGAGCGAGAAGGCGCAGGCAGATCGCGCAGAAGCCCGTCGGCTTCGCCGACATCGTCGAGAAGGTAAAGCCCGCAGTCATCTCGGTGCGGGTCAAAATGGAGCGCCCGGCCGCTTCGCATTCCGGCAATGAAGAAGCAGATTCCGTTCCCGCCGAATTCGCCGTTCGAGCGCTTCTTCCGGCGTTTCGGCATGCCCAATCTGCCGAGCGGGCCTGAGGTGATCACCGGCCAGGGATCGGGCTTTTTCATCTCCGCCGACGGCTATGCCGTGACCAACAACCACGTGGTCGAGAACGCCGAAAGCGTCAAGGTCACCACCGACGACGGCAAGACGCTATGACGCCAAGGTCATCGGCACCGACCCGCGCACCGACCTCGCGCTGATCAAGGTCGACGGCATCGAACTTCCCGTACGTGAAACTTGCCGATAACACGCCGCGCGTCGGCGACTGGGTGCTCGCGGTCGGCAATCCGTTCGGGCTCGGCGGCACGGTGACCGCCGGCATCGTCTCGGCCCGCGGCCGCGATATCGGCGCCGGCCCCTACGACGACTTCATCCAGATCGACGCGCCGGTCAACAAGGGCAATTCCGGCGGACCGACTTTCGACGTCGACGGCAACGTCATCGGCGTCAACACCGCGATCTATTCGCCTTCAGGCGGCTCGGTCGGCATCGCGTTCGCCATTCCCGCCGACACGGTCAAGAGCGTCATCACTCAGCTGCGCGAAAAGGGCAGTGTCACGCGCGGCTGGATCGGCGTGCAGATCCAGCCGGTGACGCCGGATATCGCCGACAGCATGGGCTTGAAGCAGGCGACCGGCGCGCTCGTTGCCGAGCCGCAGCCCAACAGTCCGGCGGTCAAGGCCGGAATCCAGAGCGGCGACGTTATCACTTCCGTCAACGGCAACGACGGTCCGCGACGCGCGCCAACTTGCGCGGATGATCGGCACCATGGCGCCGGGCACCTCGGTCACGCTCGATCTGATCCACAACGGGCAGCAGAAGACCGTGACGCTGACGCTCGGCACGCTGCCGAACGAGAAAGAGGCCTCCGCCGAACCGAGCTCGAACCAAGAGCATGGCTCGGACATCGACGTGCCGAAGCTCGGCTTTTCGCTGGCGCCCGCCGAGCAAAGTCGTCGGAGCCGAGCATCAACGGCGTCGTGGTCACCGCGATCGCCGAAGGTGGCGTCGCCGCCGATCACGGCCTGCAGGTCGGCGACGTGATTCTCGATGTCGGCGGCAAGCCGGTTTCGACGCCGGCCGATGTGAACCAAGGGCTTTCCGATGCACGCAAGGAGGGAAAGCACACGGTGTTATTCCGGGTGAAGTCGGGCGGGGACACGAAGTTCGTCGCCCTGCCGCTCGGCAACGCCTGAGTAATGGGGCGATCCGCCGGCATTTGTCGCCCCCGCTGGCGGGCGTACCCTGGGGACGGGCCGCAAGGCCCGTCCCCGCCGAATACCAACTCTGCCTCCCGGTATCCGTCGCCCCCGCCGGGGTGGAGTTGGTAGAGGGGGTGGCGGGCCGCAGCCCGCCACCCCCTCATCTGTGACCGCCACGCTTGCACGACTCGCCCCATTGCCTGGCGAGTTCAAGATGGCTGGCGGTGTGGATGGCCGCGGCCCGGATGGCCCGCGCTCCGTTTCGGTCTTGCGCAGCCGATATTGCCGGGAGCGTTTGCCGGAACAATATGATACGGAGGGGAGCCGCGCGGGTTTTGCTCGCAGCCGCCGGTTTGCTCATCGCCGTTGACAGCGGCATCGAGACCATGCGCCTTCTTATGATCGAGGACGACCGCGACGCGACCGATTATCTCGTCAAGGCGTTTCGCGAGGTCGGCCACGTCGCCGACCAGGCGAGCGACGGCGAGGAGGGACAGGCGCTTGCGCTGGACGGCCAGTACGACGTGCTGATCGTCGACCGCATGCTGCCCAAGCGCGATGGGCTGTCGATCATCGCCGCGTTGCGCGCGAATTCGGTCGAAACGCCGGTGCTCATTCTTTCCGCCCTCGGCCAGGTCGATGACCGCGTCAAGGGCTTGCGCAGCGGCGGCGACGATTATCTGTCCAAGCCCTACGCGTTCTCCGAATTGCTGGCGCGGGTCGAGGCGCTGGCGCGCCGCCGCGGCAGCCGCGGCGAAGAGACCGTCTATCGCGTCGCCGATCTCGAGCTCAACCGGCTGTCGCACGAGGTCAGCCGCGCCGGGCAGGAGCTGCAGCTGCAGCCGCGCGAGTTCCGCCTGCTCGAATATCTGATGCGGCACGCCGGCCAGGTCGTGACCCGCACCATGCTGTTGGAGAACGTCTGGGATTATCATTTCGATCCGCAGACCAACGTCATCGACGTGCATATTTCGCGGCTGCGCTCCAAGATCGACAAAGGCTTTACGCCGCCGCTTCTGCATACCGTGCGCGGCGCCGGCTATATGATCCGCGACGGCGCGCGCTGATTGCGCGGCGCATTCGACGCGTTTGCAGGATTCGGTTGGATAAAATGCGATTGGCCGTCCCCGCGATCGGGGACCAGACTGGAGATCGCCATGACGGCAAGCAACGCGGCGCCGTTTCTCGCGGCTCGTGATTTCCTGCTGCGCCATCGCGAAGATTACGAGACGGCCTACCGCGAGTTTCGATGGCCCAAGCTCGATCGCTTCAATTGGGCGCTCGATTATTTCGACGTCATGGCGCGCGACAACGCGCAGCCGGCGCTGTGGCTGGTCGACGAGGACGCGGGCGAAACGAAGCTTTCGTTCGCGGAGCTCAGCGAGCGCTCGAACCGCGTCGCCAATGCGTTTCGCCGCCTCGGCGTTCGACGCGGCGACCGCGTTCTGCTCATGCTCGGCAATGTCGTGCCGCTGTGGGAATGCATGCTGGCGGCGATGAAGCTCGGCGCCGTGATCGTGCCGGCGACGACGCTGCTTGACGCGCAACGATCTCGCCGACCGTTTCGCGCGCGGCCGCGTCAAGCACGTCATCGCCGGCGCCGATGCGGCGGCGAAATTCGCCGACTTGCCGGGCGACTACACGCGGATCGTCGTCGGCAAGGCGGTGCCGGGCTGGGTTTCGTTACGAGGACTGTTACGCGGCAGTCCGCGGACTTCACGCCGGACGGCGAAACGCGCGCGGACGATCCGCTGCTGCTCTATTTCACCTCCGGCACGACGGCGACGCCGAAGCTCGTCCTGCACAGCCATCAAAGCTATCCGGTCGGCCATCTTTCCACGATTTATTGGCTTGGATTGCGGCCGGGCGACTTGCATCTGAACATTTCATCGCCGGGCTGGGCCAAGCACGCGTGGAGCTGCTTCTTTTCGCCGTGGACCGCGCAGGCGGCGATCTTCATCGTCAATCAGCGCCGCTTCAACGCGCGCGGTCTTGCTCGACACGATCGTGCGCTGCGGCGTCACCACGTTTTGCGCGCCGCCTACGGTCTGGCGCATGCTGATCCAGGAGGATCTGTCGGCCTGGAAAGTCCGGCTGAAAGAGCTGATCGGCGCCGGCGAGCCGCTCAATCCGGAAGTCATCGAACGGGTGCAGACAGCCTGGGGTCTGACCATCCGCGACGGCTACGGCCAGACCGAGACCACGGCGCTGGTCGGCAACACGCCGGGGCAAAAGCTCAAACCCGGCTCGATGGGCCGGCCGCTTCCGGGCTATCGCGTCGCGCTTCTGGATCCGCGGTGGTACTGCGCGCAACGGGAGGGCGAGATTTGTCTCACGCTGGAGCCGCGGCCGACCGGACTCATGCAAGGCTATCAGGGCGAAGGCGGCAGCCTCGCTCGCCGGCCGGCAAGTTACGGTGTACCGCACCGGCGACGTCGCCGCCGTCGACGATGACGGTTATCTGACCTATGTCGGCCGCGCCGACGACGTGTTCAAATCGTCCGATTATCGGATCAGCCCGTTCGAGCTTGAGAGCGTGCTGATCGAGCATCCGGCCGTGGCGGAAGCGGCGGTCGTGCCGTCGCCCGATCCGATCCGGCTCGCCGTGCCGAAGGCATTTCTCGTGCTCGCGGCGGGCCATGCGGCCGACCGCGATACGGCGTTGTCGATCTTCCGGCATTGCCGCGCCGCGCTCGCGCCGTTCAAGCGGGTGCGGCGGCTCGAGTTTGCCGACCTGCCGAAGACCATCTCCGGCAAAATCCGCCGCGTCGAGCTGCGGCGCGCGGAAGCGGCGAAGCAGCAGGGCGGCAAGCGCGCATCGCTTGAATTCTGGGAAGACGACTTCTCCGAAGACGAATTGGATCGTGCAAAACTGAAAGAATTTGCTCCGTGGCCGCACTCGGCAAACTTTTGCGCACGACGGCGTTCCAGCTGACGCTCGTCTATCTGTTGATCTTTGTTCTATTCGCCGCCTCGCTGCTCGGCTATTTCGCGCTCAACACTCGCCGCCTTATCACCGAGCAGATCACCGATCACGGTCCAGGGCGAAATCAGCGGGCTGACCGGGCAATACAACGAAGGCGGCTTAAGGCGACTGGTCACTTCCGTCGAACTGCGCTCGCGGCGTCCGGGATCGAGCCTTTATCTCGTGACCACGCCGAACGGGGAGGGGCTCGCCGGCAATGTCGGGCGCCCTGCAGCCGGGCGCGCTCGATCATCAGGGCTGGCTGCGAAACCTCCTACCGGCGCCTCGAATTCGCCGGAAGGCGCCGATCACAGCGCGCTGGTCGAAGTCGTCCAGCTCGGCGGCTTTCGTCTCCTCGTCGGGCGCGACCTCGAGGAGCGCGAGCGGCTTTACGCCATCATCACCAATGCCGGACGCTGGTCGTTCGCGCTTGGTCGTCGTGCTTGGCCTCGCCGGCGGCTTTTTCGTCAGCCGGCGCGTGCTCAGCCGCATCGACGCCATGACCGGAACCGCGCAGACCATCATGGCCGGCGATCTTTCCGGCCGGCTGCCGGTCGCCGGCACCGGCGACGAACTCGACCGGCTTGCCGACAACGTCAACGCCATGCTCGACCGCATCGTGGCGCTCATGCGCGGCTTGTCGGAAGTGTCCGACAATATCGCGCACGATCTGAAAACGCCGCTGACGCGGCTGCGCAATCGCTGCGAACAGGCGCTGCGCGGCTCAGCGACAGACAAGGACTATCGCGCGGCGCTGGAATCCACGATCGCGGAATCCGACGAACTTATCCGCACGTTCGACGCGCTGCTGATGATCGCGCGCGCCGAATCCGGGCACGCGCGCGATAACATGACCGAATTCGACGCCGCCGAAATCGCCCGCGACGTGAGCGAGCTCTACGAGCCGCTGGCGGAAGAGAAGGGCCTGGCGCTCAAGGTGGACGCGCCGATGGCGGCGCCGGTGCGCGGCAATCGCGAACTGGTGAGCCAGGCGCTTGCCAACCTCGTCGACAACGCCATCAAATATGCCGGGCCGAACGGCAAGCTCAACGGCGCAGCCCGCCGAGATCCTGGTCAAGGCCGGCCACGAGGGCGAACGCATCACGCTGACGGTCGAGGATCGCGGGCCGGGCATTCCGGAAGCCGATCGCGGCCGCGTGGTCGAGCGTTTCGTGCGTCTTGAAAAGAGCCGGTCGGAGCCGGGCTCGGGCCTGGGCTTGAGCCTTGCGTCTGCGGTTGCGCGCCTGCACGGCGGCGAGCTGAAGCTTGAGGACAATCGATCCCGGCTTGCGCAGCATCATCGCGCTGCCGCGCGCCGGACCGGCGGGAGCCGGATGAAGCGGCCGGCGGTCGGAAAAAGACCCAACCGATCGCCGAAGGCCGAAGCTTCGACGAAACGAGCTCTGATCCGGCGGCTCTGCCCCTCGCGTGTCGCCGCCGTCTCGGCGGGATCGGACTGCCGCTGGTTTCGGCACAGCCGTCCACGCGCGTGTCCGCGTGGCTCGTCAGCGTGGCGGCCAGCGCGGCCGGCAGAACGCTCGACGCCCTCGTCCGCGCAGATCCGCGCTTTCCCGGCTCGTTGGAGGCATCGGCGAAACCGCGCCCTATCTCTGGGATCTCGTCTGCGCCGACGCGGCGCGTTTTCTGCGCTTGCTCAGCCACGATCCCGACGAAGAGTTTGCAGCGCTGCTCGCGAAGGCGCGCCGTGCTGCGGCCTCGGCGCGGACGCCTGCCGCGCTGATGCGCATTTTGCGGCGGATGAAGGCGGAGGCGGCGCTTGCTCATCGCGCTCGCCGATCTCGGCGGCGTCTGGCCGGTCGAGCGCGTGACGCGCGCGCTCACTGATCTTGCCGACACGGCGCTCGGCATTGCGGTCCGCCATCTCCTCCTCGACGCTGCGCGCCGCGGCAGGCTTAAGCCTCCCGATCCGCGATGTCCCGAATTGGGCTCGCGGCTACATCGTGCTTCGCCATGGGCAAGATGGGCGCCTACGAGCTCAATTTCTCCAGCGACATCGACCTCATCGTGTTCTTCGATCCGGCCGCCGCGGCGCTGCCGCCCGACGTTGAGCCGCGCCGTTTCTATGTCCGCCTGACGCGCGAACTGGTGAAGCTCATGCAGGAGCGCACCGAGGACGGCTACGTGTTTCGCGTCGATCTGCGCCTGCGCCCCGATCCGTCCTCGACCCAGATCGCGATATCGACTGACGCGGCGCTCGATTACTACGAAAGCCGCGGGCAGAACTGGGAGCGCGCGGCGCTGATCAAGGCGCGTGCATGCGCCGGCGACCTTGCTGCCGGCGAGAAGCTGCTGCGCGAACTTTCGCCCTTCGTTTGGCGAAAGTATCTCGATTACGCGACCGTCGCCGACGTGCACGAAATGAAGCGGCAGATCCATGCCTATCGCGGCCATGGCGAGATCGCGGTCGAAGGCCACAACATCAAGCTCGGTCGCGGCGGCATCCGCGAGATCGAGTTTTTCGCGCAGACGCAGCAACTCATCGCCGGCGGCCGCCACGACGAGTTGCGCGGCCGCGCCACCGTCGCCACGCTTGCCGCGCTCGCGGCCGGCGGCTGGATCGATGCGGCCGCGCGCGACGAGTTGACGGCCGCTTACGAATTTCTGCGGCGCGTCGAGCACCGCCTGCAGATGATCGCCGACGAGCAGACCCACACGCTGCCGTCCGATCCCGAGGCGCTCGGCAAATTTGCGCGTTTTCTCGGTTATGCCGGCCGCGACGAGTTTGCCAAGGAACTGCTGCAGCATTTGCGCACAGTCGAGCGCCATTATGTCAGGCTGTTCGAACGCGAGCCCGCTTTCCTCGCCCGTCAGCAGAACCTGTCGTTCGCAACGGCCGAACATGAGGGCGAAACGCTGAACCGGCTGGCGCAGCTTGGCTTCCGGCAGCCGCCCGCGGTTTTGGAAACGGTGCGCCGTTGGCGCGTGCCGGCATTATCGCGCGTTGCGCGGCGAGCAGGCGCGCAACAATTTGGCCGAGCTTGTGCCGCTCATCATCGATCAGGTCTCGCGGGCGGAAAATCCGGACTCCGCGCTTGCCGCTTTCGACCGGTTCCTGAGCGGATTGCGCGCCGGCGGGCGTTTCCTCTCGCTGTTGCGGCAGAATCCGCAAATCATCGAGTTCGTCGCGCTCATCCTCGGCGTTGCGCCGCGGCTTGCCGATACGCTGGCGCACAATCCGCATCTGATCGATCTGCTGATCGACCCGGCTTTCTTCGGTGCGCTGCCGGACGAAGATCGGCTGGCGAATGAGCTTTACCGCGCGCTCGGCGGGACGCGGCGTTACGAGGATTTTCTCGATGCCATCCGTCTGTTCGGTCAAGAACACATGTTCCTGATCGGCGCGCGAATCCTTTCGGGTTCCGTTTCCGCCGAGCAGGCGGGCGATGTGTTCGCCCGGCTTGCCGAAGTGCTCGTACGCGCGTTGCATGCAAAAGTGCGGGACGATTTTTCCGGTGCACACGGCCGCATTCGTGGCGAGCAAACCGCAATCCTCGCGCTCGGCCGGCTCGGCGCCCGCGAAATGACCGCGAATTCCGACCTCGATCTCATCGTCATCTACGATTTCGACCGAGAAGCATCCGAATTCCGACGGCAAGCGGCCGCTCTACGGCGCGCAATATTTTGCCCGCTTCACCCAGCGGCTGATCAGCGCGCTGACCGTGCAGACCAATTACGGCGTGCTCTATCCGGTCGATATGCGGCTTCGCCCTTCGGGCCGCTCGGGTCCGCTGGCCACGCAAATCGACGGGTTTCTAAGCTATCAGGAGCACGAGGCGTGGACCTGGGAGCACATGGCGCTCACCCGCGCGCGCGTTATTTCCGGCCCGCCGGAATTTGCCGCCCGGGTCGAGGCCATTATCCGAGAGGTGCTTTGCCGCAAGCGCGATGCCGCCAGCCGTCGCAGCCGACGTGGTCGAGATGCGCGCGGCGATCGCCAAGGAGAAAGGCGACGCCGATCCCTGGGACCTCAAATACGCAGCCGGCGCGCTGGTCGATATCGAATTCATCGCGCAATATCTGCAGCTCGTGCAGGCCGCCGCGACGCCGGACATTCTCGACACCTCGACGGCGCGGACGCTGGAGAAAGCCGAGCGGCTTGGCGTGCTCAAGGCCGAGGACGCCGCGGTGCTGCGGCCTGCGGTGACGCTGTTTCACAATCTCGACGCAGATTCTCCGCCTCTGCCTGCCGGGCAAATTCGATCCGGCTTCGGCAAGCGCCGGAGTTCTCGGGCTGCTTGCCCGCGCCGCCGACCTGCCGGATTTCCCCGCGCTGCAGGCGCATGTCAGCGGACACGCAGCGTCAGGTGCGCGAGTGCTTCGTGCGGATTTTGGGAACTGCGCCGTAAGGCGCGTGCCGTTAGCGCCGGTGTTATGCGGCGGCGCGCGCAGGCTGCCTTGCTTCCAGCGGCAACCGCACCACGACCATCGTGCCCTTGCCAAGAGTCGAGCGAATACGCATGCCGCCGCCGTGCAGTTCGACGAGCGATTTGGCGATGGCAAGGCCCAGCCCCGAGCCTTGGTGGCGCTTGGTCAATTGGCTTTCCACCTGCTCGAACGGGCGGCCGAGCTTGCGCAGCGCATCCTTGGGAATGCCGATGCCGTTGTCTTTGATCGCGATGGTGACCAAGCCGCCGCGCACGCGCCCTTCCACCGTCACGGCGCCGCCTTCGGGCGTGAATTTCACGGCGTTGGAGAGCAGATTGAGCGCAATCTGCTTGAGCGCGCGGCGATCGGCCTTGAGATGGATCGCCGGGTGCGATATCCGACTTGAGCACGAGGCGCTTATCGTTGGCGCGGCCCCAGACCACGCGCAGGCAGTCGGCGAGAACCGGATCGAGTTCCACGTCCTCGGGCGCAAGCCGGATGCCGCCGGCCTCGATCTTCGACATGTCGAGAATGTCGTTGATGACGTCGAGCAGATACTGGCCGCTTTCGCGAATATCGCGGGAATATTCGCTGTACTTCTCGGCGCCGAGCGGCCCGAACATCGCCGCTTCCATGATTTCGGAAAAGCCGATGATGGCGTTGAGCGGAGTGCGCAACTCGTGGCTCATATTGGCCAGAGAACTTCGATTTGGTCTGATTGGCCTCCTCGGCGCGCGTCTTCTCCTCGGCATATTTCTCGGCGAGATCGGCGAGCTGATCGGCCTGCAATTCCAGCGCCTGCTGCGATTTGCGCAGATCGTCGATGGTGGCGATACGGCGCTTTTCGCCCTCGATCAGCCGCTGCTCGTGCAGCTTGATCTTGGTGATGTCGGTGCCGACCGAAACGTAGCCGCCGTCCTTGGTGCGCCGCTCGCTGATGTGCATCCAGCGCCCGTCGTCGAGCTGCGCTTCGAAGGTGCGCGCGCCGCGGCGGCTGGCCGTCGTCGTTGGCGACGGTGGTGCGGATGATCGGCTTGCGTCCCATGGCGACCACCGTTTCGTAGGGCGTGCCGGCCACCACCGCTTCGTCGGGCAGATGATGCAGGGCCTGGAAGTTCGAATTGCATAGCACCAGCCGGTTGTCGGCGTCCCACAGCACGAACGCCTCCGGAATGGTCTCGATGGCGTCGCGCAGCCGCAGATCGGCGGCGACCGTCTTCTCGACCAGGCTTTTCTGCTCGGTAATATCGACGGCGATGCCGATCAGATGCAGGCCGGCTTCGCCATCCTGGCGCGCCAATTCGCAGCGCGCCCGCAGCCACAGCCAGCGGCCGTCGGCATGGCGCATGCGGAAGGCGTGATCGAACGACTGCACCTTGGCGTCGGCAAGTTGGGCTGGCGAGATCGTAGAGATTGATGTCGTCGGCATGAACGAGCGCGTTGACTTCGCCGAAGGTCAGCAGAGTCGTCCTTCTGCGGCAGGCCCAGAATGTCGAACATCGAATGCGACCAGAACACGCGGCCGCGCGCGAGATCCCAATCCCACAGGCCGCAGCGGCCGCGATTGAGCGCGGTGTCGATGCGGCTGCGCACGGTGTCGTGGATGAGGTCGGCCTCGCGCGCCCGCGTCGCCTGCCAATGGAAGGCGAAACCGAGAATGAGCACCACGAAGCCGGTGGTCGCCGACAGCGTGATGGTGAGCGCCGTGGTCGATCGCCATTCGGCGAGCGCGTCGTCGAGCGGCTGCAGCACGGCGAGCGTGCCGAGCGGATTTTTCAAGGCGCGCACCGTGGCCAAGCGCGATTTCGCCGTCGGGCAGCGCGATCGGCATGGTGTGCGCATCGGCGCGCGAACGTGGTCAGCGGCTGCCACGGTCCCAGCACGTCGAGAATGAGAGCGTCCGTGCAGCGATCGGTTCGTCCGGAATGCTGGCGATGATCGTGCCGTCGCCGTCGGCGATCAAGGACGCGGCGGCCCGCGCCTGCCGCCCAGTCCGGCAGCGCGCGCGGCAGCATGTCGGCGAGTGCGGGCGAAGGCAGGCGTTGCCGTTCGGCGCCGGGCGATCGAGTTCGATGCGCCAGCTGATCGGCGAGCGCCTCGATGGTCCGCGTCGCTTCGGCGACGACCTGCCGGCGATGGTCGAGCACCTGCACGGCGGCGCCGATGCAGATCGTGAGCATGAAGGCGACGATGAGAACCGGAACGGCGCGGCGCAGCAGCGGCTCGGCGCTCAACAGCCGCCGATAGGCGGGATTGGCAATCGATTGCGCCAACCCCTTGATCGAATCGGAACGTAGAGACGCACTCGCCGTATCGGCGCGCGCCATCGCCTGCCTCCGTTCGGACGGTCCCCGTACCCTTGCTCCGGAAGGATGTGCCGCATCTCCTCCGAATCACCTTGATAAGAATCGATGCGCGCTGATTTGTCGAGAGTCCGGAGTCAATATTTTTTTAAGATATCCCAGGTTTATTTCGCCGCACTCGCAGACAGCCGGAAACGCCGCACGCCGGTCGGCGCGCGACGCTCAGTTCTGCGGCCAGCGTGCGCGCGACGATGTCGGCGACATCGCGCGACAGCGGTGCGTCGCGGCGACGCGGCGCAAGGTCGCTTCGGCGCGTGCCGCGCCGCTGCGCTTCCAGCGCGCGCCAGGAGCGGAACGCTCCCATCAGCCGGGCCGCGACTTGCGGGTTCTTCGGATCGAGCGCGATCACGATATCGGCCACGAAATCGTAGCCGGCGCCGTCGGGCGGTTGAACTGGGTGTGATTGGCCTGCGCGAACGAGCCGATCAGCGCGCGCACGCGGTTGGGATTGGCCATCGAGAAGGCGCGATGCGAGGTGAGCGCGCGCACGCGATCGAGCGTCGCTGCGTTCCGGGTATGGCCGCCTGCAGCGCCAGCCACTTGTCGATGATCAGCGGATCGTCGGCATAGCGGCGGTAGAAATCTTCGAGCGCGCGGCGCGCTCGGGCCGGTCGTGCAGCGACAGCGTCTCCAGCGCCGCCATCCGGTCGGTCATGTTGTCGGCGTTCTCGATATTGCGCGAACGCGCGCGCGATGGCCTCGCTGCGTTCGGTCATCGCCAGAAAATCGAGGCAGACGTTCTTGAGCGCGCGCCGTCCGGCGCTCTGCGCATCCGGCCGGTACGGGCCGGGCGTGATCATCCGCTCGTAGGTTTTTGCCAGCGCGCCGCCGTGGCGCTCGCCGATCGCCGCGCGCAGCTTGCGCCGCGCCGCGAACATCGCGTCGGGATCGACGTCGCGGCCGATCTCGCGCGCGATGTCGGCTTCGCTCGGCGGCATCGAGCGTCAGCGCGATGAAGGCGGGCTCGAGCTCTGTCGTCCGCCGAGGATCGCGCCGAGCGCCGCCATCAAACCTTCGTCCTCGCGCGCCGGCTGCGCCGGCGCGCAGCGCCGCGACGTTCTGCTTCAACAGCGACATCGCCAGCGTCTGCACCGCCTGCCAGCGATTGAACGGATCGGGATCGTGCGCGGCGAGAAAACGCAGGTCGTCCGGCTTCGATCGGCAGCGAGAGTTTGATCGGCGCGGAAAAACCGCGATTAAGCGAAGGGATCGGCCGTTCGGCGACGCCGGTGAACACGAATGTCTGGCTCGGCCGCGTCAACTCCATCACGCCGCGGTCGAGCGGCCGGCCGTCGAGCATCAGCGGCAGATCGGCGCCGTCTCCTGCCGACCAGCCCGAGCGCGAGCGGGATGACCATCGGCTCCTTGTGCGGCTGACCGGGCGTCGGCGGGACGGTCTGCGCGATATCGAGCCGGTAGGTCTTCGCCGCGCGCATCGTAGTGCGGCGTGACCACGACCTCCGGCGTGCCGGCCTGCGAATACCAGCGCATGAATTGCGAAAAGTCGCGCCCGCTGACATCGGCGAAGCACTGCACGAATTGCTCGACGGTCGCCGCCTCGCCGTCGTGGCGCGTGAAATAAAGATCCATGCCTTTGCGGAACAGTTCCGGGCCGAGCAGCACCTTGATCATGCGCACCACCTCGGCGCCCTTGTCGTAGACGGTCGAGGTGTAGAAGTTGTTGATCTCGTGATAGAGCTCGGGGCGCACCGGATGGGCGAGGGGGCCGGCATCCTCGACGAACTGGTGCGAGCGCAATGCGCGCACGTCGCCGATGCGTTCGACCGGCGCGCGACCGCTGATCGGCGGTGAATTCCTCGTCGCGAAAGACCGTCAATCCTTCCTTCAGGCAGAGCTGAAACCAGTCGCGGCAGGTGATGCGGTCGCCGGTCCAATTGTGAAAATATTCGTGCGCGATGACCGCCTCGATGCCGGCAAAGTCGCGTGTCGGTCGCGGTCTCCGGCGAGGCGAGCACGTATTTGTCGTTGAAGACGTTGAGGCCCTTGTTCTCCATCGCGCCCATGTTGAAGGCGGAGACGGCGACGATCATGAAAATATCGAGATCGTATTCGCGGCCGAACGACCTCCTCGTCCCAGCGCATGGCGCGCTTGAGGCTGTCCATGGCGTAGGCGCAGCGATCCTCCTTGCCCGGCTCGACATAGATGTGCAGCGTGACCTTGCGGCCGGACATCGTGGTGAAACTGTCCTCGACGCGCGCGAGCTTGCCGCCGACCAGCGCGAACAGATAGCAGGGCTTTTTGAATGGATCGTGCCATACGGCGAAATGCCGGTTGCGTGCCCGGCACGTCGCCCTGCGCGATCGAGATTGCCGTTGGCGAGCAGCACCGGCGCTTCGTCTTTGTCGGCTTCGATGCGGGTGGTGTAGACCGCCATCACGTCCGGCCGGTCGAGGAAGTAGGTGATGCGGCGAAAACCCTCGGCCTCGCATTGCGTGCAATAGGTGTCGCCGGCGCGGTAAAGCCCCATGAGCTGGGTATTGCCGGCTGGATCGATGACGGTTTCGATGTCGAGCTCGAACGGCCGGTTCGGCGGCTGCGCGATGGTGAGCCGCTCGGGCGTGGCGACGAAGTTTTCCGCCGGCAGCGGCTTGCCGTCGAGCGCGAGCGAGACGAGCTTCAGCTCCTCGCCGTCGAGCACGAGCGGCGCCGGCGCGCCCGCGGCGTTGGGCTTGAGCCTGAGTTTGGCGCGCACCCGTGGTCGCGTTCGGATCGAGCGATACGTCGAGATCGACGGTCTCGATCAGCCAGTCGGGCGGGCGGTAATCCTGCAGGCGGACAGGGCGGGGTTCTTCGGTGCGCATCATCGGCTTGATGTAGAAGTTTTGCGCGCCAATTGAAAGCGCAGACCGCTCTGCTAGGGCCCAACAAGGACAACCCTCATGTCGATCATGCGCGCAATGATGCTCGACCAGCCGAAGACCCCGCTCGTGATGCGAGAGCGTCCGGTTCCGCATCCCGCCCAGGGCGAAATCCTGGACGTGTCGGGGCGGGCTTAGGATGAGGTTCAGCTAGAGCCGGCTTCGGTTGGCCGCGATCCAATTGTATATCGGATGACCGAAAAGACGGCTGAACAGGGGTACATAAAAGAATGGAACTAGCCACCACAATCCCGGCACGCGTAACACAACGTAACGGTAGGCCTCAAAACCCGGCAGCGCCCGGCCGTCGGGCAAAACGAGATAGAGCGCCTTTATCATTTGTTCGTCGCTCACGATCGGAGACGGGTTGGTGCGGAAGTCGCGTATCTGGATCTGCCCGAGACCGTCGAAAGCCAAGAACCACACCATAGACCGCTTGCAGAAGCCGCAAGTGCCGTCGTAGATCATCTCCATTTCGCCAATTTTTCGCTTCCACGCCGCACCAAAATTGTTCAGCCACTCGGGGCGCACAAAACTCATATGTCCCATGGCCATGACCCACGAGAAATAATACAGATGCATCAGTGCGGCGAACTGAAAATGGAGGAACAGAGCCAAAGCAAGCATGTAAGGCCGTGTGGCCCGCTGCCAGATCAGGAACGGAAAGGCAAGCTCGATCAGGACCGTGCCATACGTCGCAACGTTGACCAGCCAGTATTGCTGCGCCAGCAGCTGCAAAATTTCGTTGTTGTAATAATAACTGTTGGTGAAAAGCCACCATATGGCATCGCCGTGCCGCCAGTCGGCGCCTGCCAGTTTTCCAGTGCCGCTGAAGAAGAACAGCGCGGCCATCTGGATTTGCATCAGCCGCGTGCAGGCGAAGGCCCAAGGGCTGGTAAAGGCCGGTGGACTGGCTGCGAGGTCCTTGCGCTTTGCCGCGCGAACCTCGCGCACTCTGTCCAAACTCATTGCGCGTCCGACCGGCGCGAAACAACAAATCAACAGCAGACACGCGGCGATCGAATCTACGCCATAGGTCATGACCGGATTGCGGTAATCGTAGGAGATGTGGCCGATCAAGACGGCCCACTTTACCCAGGACGTTCGCCATCCCAGCATGAAAGCGGCACAGCAGAACAAAAACAGCGCGTGGAACGCGAACCATTGCCAAGGAGCCGTAAAATAGAAAAAGACCGATTGCTGCCAGGGGCCGGTGATTTCATTGGCAAGAAGCGCGCGCGGCATCCAGCCGTCGTCGCCCCAAAACGTCAGCAGGTAGGGGGTTGCCAGACCGTAGTGAAACAGGAGCGCCGCACCTATGCCCATGCGGGCGATCTCTAGAGGCTTCGTCGGCCTGTCCTGGAACCAGAGCTGCGACCACGCCGCTCTCAAGCGGGCAAACGTGCTTTTGTTTGCACCCGCGGACATTACGCGTTCGGGCATTGGACGGTGGCCAGCGTCTTCTTGTCGAGAAACTGTTGGTCGAAGGGGTGTTTGCCGTTCAGTTGGTCCTGCGGCGAGAAGTCTTTTTGATCGAACTCCAGAAGCGTGATGCTGATCGGGTGCAGCGAGGCATGCTCGCGGCAGAGATATGCAGCGACGAATTCGCTGTAGGTGTCAGGATTATCCATAACATGGATGTACCAATCCTTGACCCAGATATCGGTTGGAAGGTACCTGCTCAGTTTATCGACCGGTACAAAAGTATGCTGCTGTCCCGACGCGTCCTCCACGACGTAGCGGAATTCGGGTTCCACGCGCACATCGGGGGCATAGAAGCTCCATTCATTTTGCAGCCTGAATAGAGACAGATAAGGCCCAAACAGCGAACTTGCCGACCGCGTGATCACACTGTCTGGCGCCGCCGCGACTACGATAGCAACGCAGTGCCAAACGAGCAGCAACGACATCGCCGTGTAGATCAGACGCCGGCGCCGCCGTGTTGATGTAAAAGATGGGAGATGCACTGGCGAACCTTCAACTTTTCCGGACCATTAGACAGAGGCAAAAACTCAAGGCGCAGTCGCCAGTGTCCTCTCGTATTTTCATCCGGATTTAAGCGTGTCCCCACTGGCGGCTCTCAGATAAACCTACACCGGTTGCCTGTGTGCACGGAAGAGGGATGGGATGTCTCTGTCCGGGCCCGTCGCAACATGCGGCCGCGAGACCGCCGTCAGTCGCGTTCGAGGCCAAGCGGACTCTCGCAAGTCGGCGGCGGGATGTTGCAGTTGGGCGCGCCTGCCAATCGCCGCTTCGTCTACGGCACCTCGTCTGCGACGGCTTTGCGCGGCCGCAGACACATCAACAAATTGGCGGCAGACTTTCGTCTGCCGCGTATTTTTTCAGAGTTGCGCGAGCGGCTACGTGCCGCTCGCTATTCGTTGCGCTGACTACCAGTTAGTCGCAAACGTACCAGCCGGGACCGTTGTAGCCGTCCGGATACCAGCAATACCAGAAGGTGCCCCAGAAGTACCGATGGCCGTGAAGCCAACCCGACCGGCCGCCGAACCAATGGCTGTGACCACCGTGACCACCGTGGCCGCCGCCATGACCACCGCCATGACCACCGCCATGACCACCGCCATGACCACCGCCATGACCACCGCCGTGACCACCGCCGTGACCACCGCCGTGACCACCGCCGTGACCGCCGCCATGACCGCCCGCGGCGTATGCGGGGGCGCTGCTCACGCCCATCACCAAGCCAGACACGCCTAGCGCCACGATCGAGCAAGCCCCGAGCATGGCGCCTGCCGTTAGAATCCGTGTCACGTATTGGCGTGGTTTTCTGAGTGCGTTTCCTGTCATTAGTTTATTTCCTGTCATTAGTTTATTTCCTGTCATTTGCGCCCTCTCGATACGTATAAATTCTCAAGCGTTGTTTAGTTTCACAATTTTCAAGCGTCTCAACCTACGGCCCTTCTGATTACGAAGCAAGGCGGAATCGCTCCGTCGCTCATTTCCATGCGCCACATGCGGCGAACATGAATGGCAGATGAACGGAAGGACAATGGCAGATGAATAGAAGTTTATCAGATGCTCGATGATGGAGAGTCCGAAATGGAAATCGCGGCATTCGTCGGCGATTGCCGGCATCTCCACCTCTCGACTTATCGCCGCGGCTCGGCGTGGCCGATGACGCGCTGTATCGTCGGAAAGCGCCGGCGCAGTCTGCGCTCGACGGCATCCACCAGATCGTGCACCGCGCGCACGGAGAGCGTCGGATCAACGCGGCAGTGGAAATTGACGATCTCGCCGTCAGCGGTTTCGCGCACGCGCACGTCGTGCACTTCGTCGAGGCCGGCAATTTCGGCAGCCTGCGCGGCGAGCAATGTATGGACCTCGGCAATGCGCGCCGCCGAGGCGTCGCGGCCGGCGAGGACGTCGGCGGGTAGCGGCTCGATATGAGTTTCGACTTCGACGTCCGGTCCAAGCTCTTCGCGCACCGCCTGTTCTAGACCGCTGGCGATGTCATGTGCGGCGGCAAGCGCCAGCGTGCCTTCGACTTCAAGGTCCGCCGATACCGATAAGTGGCCGGAGATCGTCTGGACGGCGACGTGGTGAATGGCGAGCGCCGCGGTTGCGGGCGATCAGCATCACGCGCTCGCGCAAGGTTTCGTCGTCGAGGGCGCGCGGCTCGGTGGTGATCGTGACTTCGGCCCGCGGAATTTCGGCGCGGATGGCGCGGGTGAGCCGTTCCTTGATGGCGGAAACTCGATCGAGCGGAAGCGTGCGGTTTACGCCGACGCCGAGATCGACGAAAAGAACTGCGCCCGCCGGCCGCGCACGCACGCGCTCGACACCGACTATTCCCGGAATTTGCCGCGCAACCGACGCCACGCGCTCGCTGATTCCGGCCGGCGCCGTGTCGGTCAAGGTCGCGATGGTGCGGCGCCCGAGCCGCCAGCCGGCGATACAGATAAAAACGGCCACGACGAGCGCGGCCGCGGCATCGGCCAAAGGATAGCCGAGCGCGACGCCGCAAAGCCCGATCAACACCGCGACCGACGACCACATGTCGGAAGAAAAATGCAGCGCGTCGGCTTGTCAGCGCCTCGCTGGAGGTTTCTTCAGCAACGCGCCGCAGCGTGCGCGCACGAAAAAAATCGATGACGATCGATCCGGCGATGACCGCGAATGCAGCGGCCCTCGCTTCGACCGCACGCTGCTGCGAGCCGGCAAGCCGCTGCAGCGCTTCCCAGGTCACCACGCCAGTGAGCAGAAATAACAGGGCGGTCTCGGCCAGCGCGGTAACGCTTTCCATTTGCCGTGGCCATACTGGTGCTCGGCATCGGCCGGCTTGCCGGAAATGCGCACGGCGAAATAAGTAAGCACAGTGGCCGACAGATCGAGCAAGGAATGGCCGGCCTCCGACAGGATGGCGAGCGAACCCGTGAGCAGGCCGACAATGGTCTTCGCCGCCGTCAGCCCCGCCGACGCGGCGATCGATCCAAGCGCGGCCTTTTCCTTGTCGTTCATGAATCACTATTGGACACAGGCGCAGGTCATCAGGTGACGTAACCGCAAACCGTTCATATTGACTTTTGCGCGAGCCGAAGCCGAAACCAGAGACTGGCTGCGAAGTGAAGTTGAAACAGCGACGCAAATTCTCCGTCGCCCCGATGATGGAATGGACCGACCGGCATTGCCGGTTCTTCCATCGCCTGCTCACGCGCCGGGCGCTGCTTTACACGGAGATGCTCACGACCGGCGCGGTGCTGCATGGCGACCGGGCGCGGCTCTTCGCTATCGATCCGGCCGAGCATCCGCTGGCGCTGCAGCTTGGCGGCGCCGATCCGGCAGCGCTGGCGGCGTGCGCGCGCATTGGCGCAGATCTCGGCTTCGACGAGATCAATCTCAATGCCGGCTGTCCGTCCGATCGCGTGCAGGACGGCCGCTTCGGCGCCTGCCTGATGGCGGAGCCGGCGCTCGTCGGCGAATGCGTTGCGGCGATGAAGGCCGCCGTTACGGTACCCAGTCACCGTGAAATGCCGCATCGGCATCGACGAGCAGGATCCCGAGGAGGCGCTGGAGGCATTTTGCCGCGCACGGTCGAGCAGGCGGGCGCCGACGCGCTCATCGTGCATGCGCGGAAAGCCTGGCTCAAAGGCCTTTCGCCGAAAGAGAACCGCGAGATCCCGCCGCTCGATTATGCGCGCGTCTATCGGCTCAAGGCGGCGCATCCGCGTCTGCCCATCGTGCTCAACGGCGGCATTGCCGGCGTCGAGGACGCGCTTGCGCACCTCGCTCGTGTCGACGGCGTGATGATGGGCCGCGCCGCCTATCAGGAGCCGTGGCGGCTGCTTGCCGTCGATCCGCTCGTGTTCGGCGAAGAGGCGCCCTTCGCATCGGCGAAAGAGGCGGCGATGGCGCTTGTTCCCTATATCGAGCGCGAGCTTGCGCAAGGCACGCGGCTGCACGCGATCACGCGCCATCTGCACGGCCTGTTCCGCGCCGTGCCAGGCGCGCGCGCCTTCCGCCGCCATCTTGCCGGCGCGGCGGCAAGTCCGCATGCCGGAGCGGAACTGCTCATCGCGGCGCTGGCGCTGGTCGCGGACGGTGCGCTGGACAGCGACGCGAATTGGCGCACATCGCCGCCTAACGTTTCTCGCGGAAAGCACAAAAAGTAAGATGTTGTTCGGCGTCGGATTGAGCGAAATTGTTTGGCTCGCTGTCTGCAATCGTCATTGCCGGCGTGTGACCGGACTTCTCGCCGGGCTGTTCGGCATCGGCGGCGGCGCAGTGATCGTGCCGGTGCTCTACGAAGTCTTTGCGCGTGCTCGACGTGCCCGAAGCGGTGCGCATGCAGCTTTGCGTCGGCACCTCGATCGCCATCATCGTGCCGACCACCATCCGCTCCTATCTCGCCCATCGCGCCAAGGGCTTAGTCATCCCGCGGCGTGATCCGGCTGTGGGCGCTCCCGGCCGTGATCGGCGTCGCCTGCGGGGCGGTGATCGCGGCCTTTGCGCCGCCCGCCGTGTTCAAGATCGCCTTCGTGCTGATCGCCGGGTTTATCGCGATCGAAATTTCTGTTTGCCGGCGACCGCTGGAATCTCGGCACCGAACTGCCCGGCGCGGTGCCGATGACATTCTATGGCTTCGGCATCGGGCTCGCCGGTTCGCTGATGGGCGTGAGCGGCGGCTCGCTCTCCAACATCGTGCTCACGCTCTACGGCAAGCCGATCCACAATGCGGTCGCGACTTCGTCCGGGCTTGGCGTGCCGATCACCATCGTCGGCACGCTCGGCTATATCCTCGCCGGACTGCCGCATCATGCGCTGCTGCCGCCGTTTTCGCTCGGCTTCGTGTCGCTGATCGGGCTGGCGGTGATGGCGCCGGTCTCCAGCCTCACGGCGCCCTATGGCGCGCGGCTCGCCCACAGGATGTCGCGGCGCACGCTTGGAGATCGCGTTCAGTCATTTTTCTGCTGCTGGTCTCGGCGCGCTTTCTTGTCAGCCTGGTCTGATACGCGGCAGCCGCGCTGGACGATCACGGATAGCCGCGCAGCAACAGGCGATCGCCGCGCACTTCCCAGCTTTGCAGCCGGTTGAGGAAGCTCATGCCGAGCAGGCTGGTCTTCAACTGTCCGGGCTGCGCCACCAGCGCGTCGACCGAGCGCTCGACCAGACTGCCGACGGCGACGCGATCGAGCGTGACCGGCGCGGCGCGCGTGCGCCCGTTGGCGGTGTCGATGTTCACCGTGTAGTCGAGCACTTCGATCGGCAGACCGGCGGCCTTGGCATCGTCGCGGGTAAGCACGACCGAGCTGGCGCCGGTGTCGAGCACCATGGCGACGCGCGCGCCGTTGATCTCGGCATTGATCGCAAAGTCGCCGCCGCTGGTGCGGGCGACCGCGACGGTGCGTCCCTGCGAGATCGACGTGGCCGGGAACAAGTTCGGCGAGCACGCGGTCGGCGACCGCGTGCAGCTCGAAGCGGTAGGAATAGCCGACCACCAGGACGAGGCCGACCGCGACCCAAAGCAGCGCCGCGGTGATCGGCCTGCGCGAACCGCTCGCGAAACAGCGTCAGCACGGTCCCGGCGACGAAGACCAGGAGCGCGATCTTGTAGGCGAGCGAGGAGAAGTCGCGGGTCGACAGCGGCCCGACCGTGCCGTCGCCTTGGTGCGCCAGGACGACGAGAATCGCGATGACCAGGCCGAGAAGCAGCAGCAACAACAGGCGTTGACGCACGGCAAGCCGTCCTCTACGCTGCCGGCACGTCCGGCGCCGCCATCGCCGAAGCCGAGCGGCAGTTGCGCCATGATCTGCGCGCGCTCTTGCCGTCAGCGCGATCCAGGCTTCAATCTCCGAGCGAACGGCCGCAGCCGCTGCACAGCGCCACGGATGCAGCGCGCAGACGCGATGCAGGGGTCTCGATGCCGGCTCGATCGCTCATCGTGGTCCCGCCGGGAATCGCGCCACCATAAACAGCGGCCGACGAAGGAATAGCGGGCAGGCGCCGGAATTCTAGCCGCCGCGCCGAACAGCGTCTCGCTTGTCCGGCTCGGTCCGTCCTCGGACGGGACGACATGTCGGCTCGCGGCTGCAGCGGCGCCGCGCCGTCCGGGATCGGCGCCAGCGCCGACATCACGCGTTCCGGCGGGAAGGTGACGATCACCTCGGTGCCGATGCGCAGTTTGGATTTCAGCGAGAACGTGCCGCCGTGCAGGTCGATCAGATTCTTGGCGATCGGCAGGCCAAGGCCGGCGCCCTGTTCGGCGGACTTGATCGAGTTCGAGCCCTGGCCGAACGAAGCCAGCACGATCGGGATTTCCTCCTCGGGGATGCCCGGGCCGGTGTCCTTGACGCTCATGTATTGGCCGCCCGAGGCGGTCCAGCCCACTTTCAGCCAGATCTCGCCGCCCTGCGGCGTGAACTTGATCGCGTTGGACAGAAGGTTGAGGCAGATCTGGCGCACGGCGCGCTCGTCGGCCCACAGCCGCGGCATGTCGGGCTCGAACATTTCGTGGATGGTGATGCCACGGTTGCCAGCGCGCAACTTCAACAGATGGTGGCAATCCTCGACCACGCGCGCGAGCGATACCGCCTCCTCGTTGAGTTCGTAGCGTCCGGCCTCGATGCGCGACAGGTCGAGGATTTCGTTGATGAGGTTCAAAAGGTGCACGCCGGAATTGTGGATGTCGCCCGCGTACTCCTTGTAAATCGGCACTGCGTGCGCCCCGAATATTTCCGCCTTCATCACTTCGGAGAAGCCGAGGATGGCATTGAGAGGCGTGCGCAACTCGTGGCTCATCTGCGCCAAGAACCGCGACTTGGCGATATTGGCGGCTTCGGCGCGACGGCGCGCCTCGTCGGAGATCGATTTCGATTGCTCGAGTTCGCCGATCAGCAATTCCTTTTCCGCGCGCGCTTCCAGCGTCGCCAGCGTCGTCGAGTAGAGCCGGTAGGCGAGCAGCGAGAAATAACCCTCGGCGGCAAGCGCCATCACCGCGAGGATGTAATCGTGCAACGTGCCCTTGAGCACGAAATCGAGCGCGATCGCGATGGTGACCGGCAGCGTCAGCGCGAACACTGCAATCGGCAGGCTCGACGCCAGCATGCTCGATATCGCCACCACCAGAAGCATGACGAACAGCATGAACATGCCGGCCTGCTCGTCGACGCCGATCGGATTGATCAGAATGAAGGTCCACGCCATGCCGAAGAACAGATCGAGCATGAGAAAGCGCATTCGCCACGAGCGCAAATTGGCGGTGCTCGGCATTTCGGCGAGAAATTGCCGGCAGGTGCGAATGATGATGAGGTGAATGAGCAGCGTGCCGGCGGTCCACACGCCGCAAACGATCGCTCCCGTCCACAAGCCCGAAAAGCAGCCCGATGGTGACGATCAGGAGCAGGATGACTGGCAGAGGCCGAAAGCCGGTTCTGGGCGAACTGGCGCAGCAATTCGTAGTCGAATACCGGCCGCGTGCCGCTAGTCGAGGTCAGCCGATCGCGGGCCTCGCGCACATGCTGGAATGCAAGCCGCCGCTGCGCCGGCGACGCGGCCGAGGACGCGGCTGGCGCGGTGCGGGATCGCGCGATTCGCTGGGTGTTGGGGGCATTGCAATCCGGCGCTGGGGAAAATTCGCGACAAAAGTCGCGCAAATTCCTTAAGACCAGGCTTAACGCGGTACGAATTTCTGCCGCCATCAAGTATTCGTTTACACTTTGGGCCGTTCCGCCGGGCGGCTGCCGAAATGCGCTCCGCTGGCCTTGGCCGGACTGCCGCGATAAGTTCGGCCCTCAGGAGAAAGCGAGTTCGAAGCGATGAAGCTCTACGATGGCGGCCGCGCGCCAAATCCGCGGCGGGTACGCGTATTTCTCGCCGAAAAAGGCGTCAAAATCCCGACCGAACAGGTCGACTTAGGCAAATTGCAGCAGCGCTCGGACGCCTATACGGCGATCAACCCGATGCAGCGGGTACCGGCGCTGGTGCTCGACGATGGCACGGTGATCGCCGAGTTCGATCGCGATCTGCCGCTATTTCGAGGCGTTGCAGATCGATCCGCCGCTATTCGGTCGCGGCGCGCTGGAGAGCGCGTTGGTCGAAATGTGGAATCGGCGCGCCGAGCTTCACCTGTTTCTGCCGGTGGCAAGCGTGTTCCAGCATCTACACCCGGCGATGAAGGCGATGATCAACCCGCAGGTGGCCGAATGGGGCGAGGCCAACAAGCCGCGCGTCTTCGAGTTTTTGCAATTCCTCGACGGCGAACTAAAGAGCCGGCCCTATGTGGCGGGGAAGGAATATAGCGTCGCCGACATCACCGCGCTCGTCGCCGTCGATTTCATGCGCGTGTCCAAGATGACCGTGCCGGACAATCTCGCCAATCTGCGGCGCTGGCACGAGGCAGTGTCGGCGCGGCCGAGCGCAGCGGCTTAAACCAGCCCCATTGTTCACTCCCGATTGCCGCTGCGCGGCGATCGGAATGATAAAGGGCTACCTGATGAACGTCCCCGCGCGCAGCTCGTCGAAAGCTTGCTGCAGTTGGGCCTGCGTATTCATCACGATCGGTCCGTACCAGGCGACCGGCTCCTCGATCGGCTTGCCGGAGACCAAGAGAAAACGAATGCCCTCGTCGCCGGCCTGCACGGTGACCTCGTCGCCGGAATCGAACAGGACGAGCGAGCGGTTGCCGGTCTGCTCGCGCACGAGCGTCTCGGTTTCCCCATCCGTCTTTTCGGTGAGCACGCCGAACGGCTGCGAGGCGGCGCGAAAACTGCCGGAGCCTGCGAACACATAGGCGAAGGCGTGCCGTTCCAGCTCGACCGGCAACGTCTTGCGCCGCCCCGGCGGCACGGAGATGTCGAGATAACGCGGGTCGGCGGCGGCGCCCTCGACCGGGCCGCGCCGGCCGAAAAACTCGCCGCAGATGACGCGCACGCGCGTGCCGTCGTCTTCCGTGATGTCGGGAATCTCGGCGGCCTTGACGTCCTGATAGCGCGGCGCCGTCATCTTCAGCGACGACGGCAGATTGGCCCAGAGCTGAAAGCCGTGCATGCGGCCCGCGGCGTCGCCCTGCGGCATTTCCTGATGCAGGATGCCGCGCCCCGCGGTCATCCATTGCACGTCGCCGGCTTCGAGGTTGCCGCGATTACCCAAACTGTCGCCGTGCTCGACGCTGCCGGCGAGCACGTAGGTGATGGTCTCGATGCCGCGATGCGGATGCCAAGGAAATCCCGCACGGTAATCGTCCGGCCGGTCGTTGCGGAAATCGTCGAGCAGAAGGAACGGATCGAACGCACTGGTTTCGCCGAAGCCGAAAGCGCGGCGCAGTTTGACCCCGGCGCCTTCCACCGTGGGCTTGGAGGTAATGATGCGTTTGACCGGTCGGATGGACATGACGCGTTGGCCTCTTTTGCAGCTTTACGAAGAAGATGGCGTGCGAGGTGGCAACAGCAAGAAGGCACATCGTTGATACCGCCGATACTGCGAAACTGCGCTCATTTCGCCCATTGGCAAGACCCGCGGATCTGGACCACATTGCCATGCGACGCAAAGGCGGGCAAAGACCCGCGATTGGGAAAACTTCTTTGTGCCGGGAGGTTCAGATGAAACGGATTCGCGCGCTGTGCGGCGCCATCTCAGTTGCCGTCGTTTTAGCTGCGGCCGCCGCGGCTCATGCCCAAGCGTGGCCGACGCGACCGATCAAGGTGATTAGCCCATTCCCCGCCGGCAGCGCTTCCGATACCACCGCGCGTATCGTGGTCGACGAGATTTCGCAACTGCTCGGCCAGTCCATGGTGGTCGAGCCGCAGGCGGGCGCCGGCGGGATTATCGGCTTCGAGATGGTCGCCAAGGCGTCGCCCGATGGCTACACGGTCGTCACCAGTTCGTCCTCCATGGCCAACGGCGCCGTGATGCATGCCCATCTGCCTTACGATCCGCTGCGCGATTTCATCCCCGTCGCCATATTCGGCAGTCAGCCGAATGTGCTGGTTGCTTCAAAGCAGAGCGGCTTCAAGACGGTGGCCGATCTCGTCGCCGCCGCCAAGGCAAAACCCGGCACCTTGACGTTTGCGTCCGCGGGTGTCGGCTCCACCTCGCACATGGCCGGCGAGCGCTTCCGCATCGCCACCAAGATCGACGTGCGGCACATTCCATTCCGCGAGAACGGACTGACTGAGGTGATGGCCGGACGCATCGATTACTATTTTATTCCTTTGGCTGCGGCTGCCTCCGTGCTGGCGAGCGGAAAGCTGACGGTACTTGCGGTGAGCACGCCGAAACGGGCGGCGCTGTTGCCGAACGTGCCGACGGTGGTGGAGGCCGGCTATCCGGCCGCCGAGTCCGACTTCTGGGTCGGCTTGTCGGCCCCGGCGAAGACGCCGATGAGCATCGTCAATAAGCTACACGACGTGACCGAAAAGGCGTTGCAGGTCCCATCGGTGAAGGAGCATTTGTTCAAGATCGGCGTTGTGCCGGAACTGATGAGCGTCGAACAGTTCGGCGCGTTCTTCAAGAAGGATTATGCCTCGACGCTTCAGCTCGCCAAGGACGCCCACATCCAGCCGGTCGATTGAGCCGCCGCGCTAATTGCTTTTGACCGGCGGTTTGGTCAATTCGCGCACGCGTGCGATAAACATCTGCGCCGCGGGGCTGAGCGACCATAAAAAGCGAGCATGACGCAACCGAATTTTCTGCTCTTCATCACCGACCAGCACCGGGTGGACTATCTGTCCTGCTCGGGCCATCCGGTGCTGAAAACCCCGCACATCGACTCGATCGCGGCGCGCGGCACGCGATTTGAAAACTTTTACGTGGCGACGCCGGTGTGCATGCCCAACCGCGCCACCTTGATGACCGGGCGCATGCCCTCGGTGCACGGCGGGCGCGGCAACGGCCTGCCGCTGGCGCTATCCTCCAACACCTTCGTCGATACGCTGCGCGCGGGCGGCTACGCGACGGCGCTGGTCGGCAAGAGCCATCTGCAGAATTTCACCGGCTTCGGGCCAGTTCAGAAGCGCCCGCCGGCGCGTGACGGCGACCGCGTGCTCGACGCCGAATTTGCCGAAGCGAAAAAGCCGGCCGCGGGCGATGGGCCATACGATCAGGAATCGCCGGGCCGCTGGTCGTCAGGCCGCGATTTTGCCATGCGACTGCCGTTCTACGGCTTCGAGCACGTCGACCTGTGCACCGGCCACGGCGATCAGGTCGGCGGCCATTATTACACCTGGCTGAAATCGCAGCGGCCCGATGCCGACGCGCTGCGCGAAGCAAAGAACCAGCTGCCGCACGATTACGTCTGCCCGCAGGCGATCCGCACGCCGATCCCCGAAGAGCTTTATCCGACGAGCTACATCGCTGACAAAGCATGCGATTGGCTGGACGGTTATACGCGCGCGAAACGAAGCGATCCGTTCTTTTTGATGGTGTCGTTTCCCGATCCGCACCATCCATTCACGCCGCCGGGCCGCTACTGGTCGATGTACCGGCCCGACGACATGGCGCTGCCGAAAAGTTTCGACCACGGCAACCGTCGGCTCGCGCGATCGGTCGCCTGGGCGCTGGCGCAGCGTGAGAGCGGCGAGGCGGACACCAAAGGCCAAGCGCCCTTTGCCGTCAACGAACGCGAGGCGCGCGAGGCGATGGCGCTGTCCTGCGGCATGATCGCGATGATCGACGACTCTATTGGGCTCGTGCTGGGCGCGCTCGCAGCGGCAAACTTGGCGAACGATACGGTCGTGATCTTCACCACCGACCACGGCGATTACCTAGGCGATCACCGGCTGCTGTTGAAGGGCCCCGCGCACTACGAGGGCATCACGCACGTGCCGTTCATCTGGGCCGAGCCGGGCGAGCGCACGCCACGGCGCAGCGATGTGTTAAGCGGCACGCTCGATATCGCCGCGACGATTCTCGATCGCGCCCGCATCCAGCCGTACAACGGCATTCAGGGCATGAGCCTGCTGCCGGCCATCGGCGGCAATGCGCTTTCGTCAGCGCGCGACAGCCTGGTGATAGAAGACGATCAGCAGCGCGCCATCCTCGGCTTTGCCGCGCCGCCGCGGCTGCGTTCGTTGATCACCGAGCGTTATCGCCTGACCATTGCGGCGGGCGATCCCTACGGCGAGCTGTACGACCGCGCGAACGATCCGCACGAAATGGACAATCTGTTCGGCGATCCCGCGCATCGCGCGCTGCGCGGCGAACTGATGGAGCGGCTTGCCTATCGGGAAATGGAACTCGCCGACCGCTCGCCGCTGCCGAGCGGGCGGGCTTGAGGGCGCCGGTCAGGCCGAGGCCATCGGCGGAAACCCGAAAATCTCGGCCGGATTGTCGACGAAGATGCGCTTTCGCGTATTTTCGTCCGGCACCCAGTCCAGCATCATGTCGAGCAAGGCGACGTCGTTCGGCATCGGCTTGAAATATTGCGGATGCGGCCAGTCGGAACCCCAAAGGAGCCGCGTCGGCGCATGTGCCACGAGCTTATGCACCAGCGGGTCGATGTCGGAGAACGGGAACGTCTGCTGATTGGAGATGCGCGGCGACAGCTTCACCCAGCAACGGCCGGTGTCGAGGCATTCCAGCACGAACTTGAAGCCGCTGCCGTCGACGCCCTTGGCCGGATCGACCCCGCCCATGTGTTCGAGCACGAATTTGCCGGGCGATTTGAGGATTTGCGGCTTCCAGTCTTCCTGCTCGTCGGGCTTCACCAGGTAATGCATCGACCAGCCGTGCTCGTGCGTGCGCGCCACCAGGCTTGTGTCGATCGTCTTGGTCATGCGGTGCGCGATGCGGTAGCCGACCACGCCGGCTTTGCTGAGGATATCGAGCTCGCCATCGGTGATGCCCGGCCACGGCGCCACCACAGCGCGCAGCCGATCGGGTAAGCGACACTGAGCGTGCAGCGCGATTTCGTAATTGTTCTCGTACATCATCGACTGAACGTGCAGCCCGCGCGTCAGCCCGAGGGCGTCCTGCAGCTGCAGCCAGTCCTCGATCGGCGTGTCTTCGAACTGCAAATGGCTGAAGACGTGGCCCGGTTTGAGCGGAAAAAGCCGCTGCGGACCGATGAAGTGAAAATGGGTATCGCAGGCGCCCGGCGGCAGCTTCAGCTTGGGCTTCGGATAGATGCGGTCGATTTTTGGCGAAAACGGGCGCGCGTCGGGTGACGAGTCCATGGCGGCCTCACCGCTGCAGCAGCGCGATCAGGCTCGACGTGTCCCAGCGCTTGCCGCCCATTTTCTGCACTTGCGAATAGAACTGATCGACCAGCGCGGAAACCGGCAGGTGCGCGCCGTTCCTGCGCGCTTCGTCGAGACAGATAGCGAGGTCCTTGCGCATCCAGTCGACCGCGAAGCCGAAATCGAATTTGCCGGCGACCATTGTCTTGTAGCGGTTCTCCATCTGCCAGGACTGCGCCGCCCCCTTGGAAATGGTGGCGATGAGCTTTTCGATGTCGAGACCTGCCTTCTGCGCAAAATGCAGACCCTCGGCGAGACCCTGGACTGCGCCGGCGATGCAGATCTGGTTGACCATCTTGGCGAGCTGGCCGGAGCCAGACGGGCCAAGCAGATTGCAGGCGCGCGCATAGGCGGCGATGACCTTTTCGGCCTTGGCGAACGGCGCCTCGTCGCCGCCGCACATCACCGTCAGCGCGCCGTTCTCGGCGCCGGCCTGGCCGCCGGAGACCGGCGCATCGACGAAATCGAAGCCGCGCTTTTTTGCTTCGGCATGAAGTTCGCGCGCGATCGCCGCCGAGGCCGTGGTGTGATCGACCACGATGGCGCCCTTGGACGCGCCGGCAAAGATGCCGTTCTCGCCGAGCATCACCTGACGTAAATCGTTGTCGTTGCCGACGCAGGCCATGACGAAATCCTGCGCCCTGCGCGGCCGCCTTCGGCGTCGGCGCGCTCTTGCCGCCGTATTGGGCGACCCATTTTTCGGCTTTGGCGGCGGTGCGGTTGAAGACCGTGACCTCGTGGCCGCCCTTGTTCTTCAGATGCCCGGCCATCGGGTAACCCATCACGCCAAGCCCGACGAACGCGACCTTCGCCATGGTTTCCTCCATTGTCGTAGCCCGCATGAGCGACAGCGATATGCGGGTAATATTCCGGGAGGCCGATCCCGGATTTCGCTTCGCACATCCGGCTACATCTGGATCATGTAACGCGTCAACCGGTGCAAGCGATTGACCGCGACGGTAGTCGGCCTATGTAGATCGCAGTCGGCCGCGGCCTTGAACCGTGCGCCCGGAGAAAAAACATGGCGTTGAAAGACGATGTCCTGGCCGCGCTCGGCAAGGTTTCGAGCCCGGACGGCAAGCCGCTCACCCAAACCGGCACGCTGTCGGACATCGTCGTCACCGACGGCAAAGTGTTTTTCTCCATCACCGTCGACGCCGCCGCGGTCAAGCAATGGGAGCCGGTGCGCGAGCGCGCCGAAGCCGCGGTCCGCGCCGTGCCAGGCGTCACTTCGGCGCTGGTGGCGTTGACGGGCGAGCGGGCGCAGGGAGCGGGCGGCGCCCCGCCGCGCCGGCCGCAGATGCAGTCGCCGGGTCCACGTCCGCCGCAGGGCGGCGCGCACGCGCCGCCATCGCCCGCCGGAATTCCCGGCGTCGAAGCGATCATCGCGGTCGCCTCCGGCAAGGGCGGCGTCGGCAAATCGACCACGGCGGTCAATCTCGCGCTCGGCTTGCGCGACCTCGGGCTCAAGGTCGGCATCCTCGACGCCGACATTTACGGCCCGTCGATGCCGAAGCTGCTCGCCATCCGCGAGCGGCCGCAGACCGTCGGCGGCACGCGGCTCAAACCGATCTCCCGCCATGGCATGGCGGTGATGTCGATCGGCTTCCTCATCGAGGAGGAGACGCCGATGATCTGGCGCGGCCCGATGGTGATGTCGGCGCTCACGCAGATGCTGCGCGAGGTGGAGTGGGGCACGCTCGATGTCATGGTGGTCGACATGCCGCCGGGCACCGGCGACGCGCAGCTCACCATGGCGCAGCAGGTGCCGCTCAAAGGCGCGGTGATCGTCTCGACGCCGCAGGATCTGGCGCTGATCGACGCGCGGCGCGGCATCGCCATGTTCCGCAGAGTCAACGTGCCGGTGCTCGGCATCGTCGAGAACATGAGCTATTTCCTCTGCCCGCATTGCGGCGAGCGCTCGGAGATTTTCGGCCACGGCGGCGCGCGCGCGGAAGCCGAGCGGCTTGACGTGCCGTTCCTCGGCGAAGTGCCGCTCGATATGGAAATTCGCGAAAAATCCGATTCCGGCCTGCCGGTGGTCGCCACCGTCCCCGACGGTCCGCACGCCAAAATCTACCGCGACATCGCCGCGCGGGTGCGCGACGGCCTTGCGGGCGCAAGCCTCCGGCGCCGAAGATTGTCATCGAGGCATGAGATTTAGCCCCGACAGTTCGGTCAAGCGCCTGGTCGCTCCGCGATCCAGGCGACTTCGCTGTCGCCGTCAAGCCAGACCGTTCAGATTTTTCTCGGCGGCCGGCCGGTAGGATTTAATCGTCGCGCGCGTGGTGGTGCGTCGGATGATGCCGGTAATGGGGGTGCGGGCCGGCTGCCGGCGGTCGCGGATTGGGGTTCAGATTGCAGGTGCCGCGATTGCCGGCCAGCACATTCGGCGCGCATTCCTCGACCGTGCGGTATTGGCAGTCCCAATAAACAGTGCCGCTGCCGAGCTCGATCACCGCGCACCAGGGTGCATCGCCGAAGGCATAGCTCGCCGGAACACCGAGAAACATCGCCGCCGCAACGGCGGCACTGCCAAGCACGAGTCTGCGTGATGGTTTTCGCCATGGTCGGTTCTCCCTGCGTCGCCTCGAGTCCCGGCTCTGAAACATGATAGCATCGCGGCGGCGAAATATTCCCTCACCCTACCGCGCCAGTACGGTCGCGGCGCAGCACCTTGCCCGGCAGCGCGCCGGTATGCGCGGCGTTTTCGACCACCGAGCGCGCCGTTGACGATGACATGCGTGCGCGCGCCGGTCGGGAACCGGTGCGGCTCGCGCGTAAGTGGCGCGATCGGTAAAATCGTCCGGATCGAAGATGACGATATCGGCGCAATAACCTTCGCGCAACAGGCCGCGGTCTTTGAGCTTGAGCGCACGCGCAGTTGCGCCGGTCATTTTGTGGATGGCGGCGGCAAGCGGCAGCAGCGTTCTGCTCGCGCACGTAGCGGGACAGAACGCGGGGAAAGGTGCCGTAGAAGCGCGGATGCGGCAGGCCCTGGCCGACGATGCCGTAAGGCGCGACGCAATTGCCGTCGGAGCCGACCAGCGCGTGCGGCGAAGCGACCAGCGTGCGGATGTCGTCTTCCGCGATCGAGGCCACCAGCACGCGGGTCGCGCCACGGTCGGCGATCAGATAGTCGCAGAGCGCGTCGATCGGATCGGCGCCGCTCTCGGCCGCGAGCGCCGCGATGGTGCGGCCGGCGTGCTGCGGCAGGTGCGGCGAGATCGAGATCGTCACGCAATCCCAGGACGGTATGCGGCCCCAATTGTTGAGTCCGTCGCGGGCGATGTCGGCGCGAATTCTTTGCGCGCGTTCGCGCTCGGCAAGGCGCGCAAGCATCGCCGTCGACGCCGCCCGCCTGCACCCAGGGCGGCAACAGATTCTTCAGCGGATTGGAGCCGGCATCATAAGGGTAGGAATCGCAATCGACGTCGAGCCCGCGCGCTTTGGCCGTCTTCGATCATCGCCAGCGCCGTTGCCGCCTTGCCCCAATTGTCGGTGCCGGAGCATTTGAAATGCACGATCTCGACATGCACGCCGCATTGTTCGGCGACGTCGATCGCTTCGGCCACCGCCTCCATCACTTTGTTCGCTTCGTCGCGCAGGTGCGTGAAATAGCCGGCATTGTGCCGCTTGAGCACGTGGCCGAGCGCGACCATCTCCGCGGGCTTGCGCGTACGAGCCGGGCGGCGTGAACAGGCCCGACGACATGCCGAGCGCGCCGGCTTCCAGCGCGTCTTCGAGAAGCGCGATCATCCGCGCCAGCTCGGCTTGCGCTCGGCGCCCGCTCCGCCATGCCCATCACCATCAGGCGCAGCGTGTTGTGGCCGACCAGCATGCCGGCATTCACCGCGGCTGGCGGAAAGCTTTTCAGATAATCGGGAAAGCTCGTTTCGCGAAACGGCAGCCACGGCGCGCTCGGGCTCAAATAATCCTTGAGCAGCTCGACTTTGCCGGGCAGCGCCGGCGCGACCGAAAAGCCGCAATGGCCGACGATCTCGGTGGTCACGCCCTGGCGCACCTTGCTCTCGGCCTTGGGATTGATCGGCAGCGTGAAGTCGGAATGGGTCTTGATGTCGATGAAGCCCGGGCGCCACCGCGAGCCCGCGCGCGTCGATGATTGTTTCCGCGGCGCCGGCTCTCCGGCCGACGGCGACGATGCGACCGCCCGTCGATCGCCAAATCGCCGGCGATGCCGGGATTGCCGGCGCCGTCAAACACAAGGCCGCCGCGGATCAGGATGTCGTGCATGCGAGCGTGTTGTACGCGCGTCGTGCCGCGTTTTCACCTGTCATGCGCGGGCTTGACCCGCGCATCCATGCTGGCGTTGCGCGATTGAGAATGCGCGGCCTTAAGCGGCACCGCCGCCGCCGCGGGTCAGCAGCAAATACCGCCAGGTCCCTGGAGTAACGTGGACAGAGAAATTATCCCCTTCATGCCCGCGGCAGCTTCCAGTGCGTCGTCGGGAAGTGTGCAAGTGTCGGGAAGTGTGAAAGTGAGGATATCTTCGTCAGCCCGGTCGCAGTCGTCGGCTTGATCGTTCATGGCGATGGTCCTTTCCTAAAGGGAACCGCATTCTAAAACCGGCCAATAGCGTCGGAAACCGGACCGCCGACGCAGCCGCTGGTCAGCAGCAATCGGCCATGGAAAGTGATTGAAAAAAAGACGGATAAGGATCGAAAAGTGCCCCCATGCCCGCGGCAGCTTCCAGTGCGTCGTCGGAAACTGTGGCGGTGAGGATATCTTCGTCAGCCTGGTCGAGGTCGGTGGCGCGGTCGTTCATGGCGACGGTCCTTTCCCTGAAAGGACGCCAGCCTAAAAGGGGCCGCCGCAAAAATCAAAGGAGCCGGTGAGGACGGAAAGGGGCCAGTACCCCCATCCCGGCACTGACTGGAAATCCGATGATTGCTGACCTTCTAAAGCGCCGACCAAAGTCAGGAGAAAATCTGCCGAAGGCGCAGCGCAAGCTGTGGCTGCAACCTCTCGAAGGCAGTTTTGGTCTGATTTATGCGGATGGCTTTATGCGGATGGCGAGGCCGCCAACGGAGGCAGCCTCAGATCGTGCGCGGACGGACCGGCACTCAACAAATCATCCCGCCCGGGACATAGCAAGAGCCAGGGCCCATAGTCACAGACGCCACGGCGGGGTTCGCCATAGTTTCCAGCGCCTCATCAGACACTGCGGCAGCAAGAATTTCTTCCTCGGCCTGGTCGAGGGTGTCATAGTCCTGATTATTCATGGCATTTCCTATTGTGTGTGTCGCGAGCGAGGGGTCGAACTAGCACACCGCCTCCGGATGGCACCCCGGATGGCACCAAAGTCACCTACAGTCGGCGCGTGTACAGTCACAAGACATAACGAATGAAGCGCCCGCTCTCTCCGTGCCGGCTGCTGCCTCGAGTGCCTCATCCGATACGTCGGCGGTGAGGATTTCTTCGTCAGCTTGGCCGAACCTGCCGGTTTGGTCGTTCATGAATATCCCCTTTGTGAGCGAGTACGCGGCTGCCGAGCGTAATGGAGCTGGTCAAAATAAGCCACTCGGCAAAGCGGAACGGTTCGCCTGAATTGCCGTGAAAGTCTTGGCCAAAACAAGACCGAGCTGCGCGGATTAGCCGAAGGCGTAATCCGCCGCTATGCCGGGTTGGATGGCGGAATACGCTTCGTTATTCCGCCCTACGTGTCCGGGCGCAGCTTGCTCCCCTAGGCCTGCCGCTTAGCAATTTCGCACATTCAATGAGCAAGCATAGCGCGAACCAGAACAATTCAAAATTGAAATTAGGACAACCGGCTCGGAATTAGGACAACTCGGAATTTGGGCCTAAGGGGCCACTCCGCCCCGGATTGATTTCCGTGTCAGGTTCTTGCTGCGGGTATCGGCCGGGAGGGGCAGCGTTCGTGACCTGGCGTTCGCCGTCCAATGGCTGAGTTCGAGCATCGCCATAACCCGCGCCGGACTCCTTACCCGATGCTCGGTTGTCTGTTGCAGGCTTTTCCGCAGGCTCAGGTCACCGCACCGAAAATATATCTTTTCCCCAGCACCCAGAACATATTGCGAACATGATATTAGACTTGACGTACCCAAATCCCTATGATACCCTTGCGGCACAATGGGAATTGGGTGTCATGGCTAATTCAGTATTCAATGCCAAGGCTTTGCAGGACGAAGCCGCCGCTTACCGCTGGGTAGAAGCTCAAATCTGGCCGGAAGGCCCGGTTTGCCCGCATTGCGGCGGCGTAGATCGCATTTCCACGATGAAGGGCAAATAGCACCCGAATCGGCACCTACAAGTGCTACCAGTGCCGCAAGCCCTTCACCGTGAAGGTTGGCACCGTATTCGAGGCCAGCCACGTCCCCATGCGGGTTTGGCTGCAGGCGATGGTCCTGATGTGCGCCAGCAAGAAGGGCATCAGCACCAACCAGCTTCACCGCAGCCTTGGCGTCACCCTCAAGACCGCGTGGTTCATGTCGCATCGCATCCGCGAGGCCATGCGCGTTGTCGGCATGGAGCCGATGGGCGGCGCTGGCAAAGCTGTCGAGGCGGACGAAACCTACTACGGCCAAGTGAAGGGCGAACCAAAGCGCAAAGGCGTCGGCCATAAGCATGTCATCGTGTCGCTCATTGAACGCGGCGGCGTCAGCCCGCAGCTTCCATGTTGAGGGCACTCGCATCGCCGATCTTAAGCCGATCCTTAGCGCCAACATCGCCAAGGAAAGCGCGCTGATGACCGATGAAGGTACTTGGTATCGCGAGATCGGCCGCCGTTCGCCCACCATGAAACCGTGAAGCACCGCGAGGACGAATATGTTCGCGGCGACGCTCACACCAACACTGCCGAAGGTTTCTTCTCGATCTTCAAGCGCGGTATGAAGGGCGTGTACCAGCACTGCAGCGAGAAACACCTGCACCGCTATTTGGCGGAGTTCGATTTCCGCTATACAAACCGCATTCGGCTTGGCGTAGATGACGCGAACGTACCGCCCGCGCTCTGAAGGGAATCGTGGGCAAGCGCCTCACCTATCGAACGGCTCATCACTGAGTGGCCCTATGGCAAAAGCCGTCGAAAAGAAAAAGACAAAAAGGACTGACAAAGAACAATTCGAGCGGTTCGTTCAAGCCGCTCGAAAACACAGCGTAAACGAGAGCATGGAAGATTTCCAGGTTAAGTTTCGGAAGATCGTGCCACCAAAAAAGGGTTCTGCGAATCCTCGAAGAAAACAAGATTTTCAAAAATAGATTGAATCTCTGGCGATACCTCTCGTCTTTCATGAGAATCTTTTTCATCACATAGGCGCAGAAATCAGCGATAATCATAGCGCTTGAGGGGCGCTTATTTTGAAATAATGGATCTTCGCGAATTTTGCGGAGCGGAAAAAAGCCAAGGTCTTTAAGAATTTCGACAGTTTGTTTGCTTTGATGCCATTGGTGCATGCTGCGCATGAGCGATTTAGCCTGATCGTTGTTTTCAATTACGAGAAGGCAGTTCTCGTTGCTTGCATTTAGGCGCATCCATTGCTCGACAAATACGGAGCATTGGGCGAATGCAAGGACAAGCGTGCGGATTCCGGTGATGGCGGACAGGCATTCCATTTGAAGGCGGACAGTGATTCCGGTCGAACGCGGACAGCATTCCGGTGAAGGCGGACAGCGGCTCCCGTCGACGGCCTCATGGGGTCATGCGTCCTGCTTGACGTCAAGTCCGGCACGCTTAGCGGCCATCTTGCGCATGCTCTCGCCCTTGAGTGTCAACCGGTGCGCGTTGTGCACGAGCCGATCGAGGATGGCGTCGGCGATGGTCGGATTGGCGATCGCCTCGTGCCAGTGATCGACCGGTAGCTGGCTGGTCACGATCGTCGAGCCGCGGTCGTGCCGATCCTCGACAATCTCAAGGATGTCGCGACCCTGCTCGGGGGTGAGCGTGGCGAGGCCCCAATCGTCCAGGATCAGCAGCTCGACGCGCGCCAAGCTCTTGAGGAGCCTGGCATGACGCCCATCGCCGCGTGCGAGTGCCAGGGCATCGAACAGCCTTGGCACGCGATGATAAAGGACGGAGCGGTCGTCGCGGCAGGCCTTGTGGCCAAGCGCACAGGCAAGCCAACTTTTGCCGGTGCCTGTTGGCCCGCAGATCAGCAAACTCTGGTGCCGTGCGATCCAATCGCCGGCGACGAGCTTGGCGAACAGCGCCTTGTCGAGACCGCGCTGGGCCTTCATGTCGACGTCCTCGACGACGGCCGACTGACGTAGGCTTGCGAACTTCAATCGGCTGACGAGTTTCTTGTTCTCGCGCTCGATGGCCTCGCGGTCGACCATGAGTGCGAGCCGCTCCTCGAAGCTGAGTGCGGCCATGTCGGGCTGCTTGCGTTGCTCCTCCAGCGCCTTGGCCATGCCGGTGAGCCCGAGTGCGACCAGGCGATCATGTGTGGGATGCGTGAGCATCGTCTCTCCTTTCGTTTCTTCTCACCCGCAGGGTTCTTTTCACCTGCATCCAGTGCGTCAGTGGTAGTAGCCACGACCACGGATGTTGGCGTGCCGGATCGGCGGGCCGTCCGGCGCTTTCGAGTTGGCGTAGGCTTTGTCGAGACCGTTCTGCAGGATCGACTTGATCGAGCCGTAGGTGGTTGCGCCGATATCATTGCCGCGCCGGCTCGCGGCCTCGACGCGCTCGGACCCGTAGGTTCTCACCAGGCGCATGATGCCCAGGCACGATCGGAAGCCCTGCTCGGGATGGGGCTTGGCTTTCATGATCGCCTCGACCAGGGCGATAGCCGCCGGGCCGATCGAGGCTGCCTCGCGCATCATGCGCTGCGGCGTCCACTCCGCGTAGCGGCGGTGCGCGCTCGGCATGTGCTCTGTGATGGTCGTGTGCCGGCTGCGCACGGCCGAGAACGCATGGCTCGCGACACGCTGGCCCTTGTGGAAGACCTCGACCGTCGCGCTGGTGATGCGCGCCTCGACCATCTCGCGGATCAGCTTCGACGGCACCGAGTAGTAATGGTCCGCCACCTCGATGTGATAATCGGGCGCGACGCGGGCCCGCTTCCATTCCGCATAGCAGTACGCCGCGTTCGGCAACGCATTGAGCGCCGGACGGTCGAGCGTCTCCAGCAGTTCGTTGCGGCTCTTGCCGATGCGGCGCATGACCTTGGCGTTGATGGCCGTTACGCAGTCACGGATCGCCGCATTCAACTCGGCCAGCGAGAAGAACCGGCGATGGCGCAGCTTCGCCAGCACGAAGCGCTGGACGATTTGGACCGCGACCTCGACCTTCGCCTTATCGCGCGGCTTCATCACGCGGGCGGGGAGCACAACGCAGCCGTAGTGGTCGGCGAGGTCCTGGTACGTCCGGTTGATGCCGGGCTCGTAGCGTGACGGTTTGGTGATCCCGGCCTTCAGATTGTCGGGAACGAACGCCTTCGGTACACCGCCGATCGTGGCCAGCGCGTTCACATGTGCGCCGATCCAGTCCGGCAGCGTCTCGGTCCAGCGCGCCTCGGCGTAGGTGTAGTTCGACGCGCCGAGCGCCGCGACGAAGATGTGCGCGCGATGCTCCTCGCCAGTCGTCGGATTAAAAACCAGCATGGTGTCGCCGGCCCAGTCGACGAACAGCTTCTCGCCGGCAACATGCGTCTGGCGCATCGTCGCCGAGATGCGCTTGCGCCAGTCGCCGTGCCGCTCGCAGAACCAACTGTAGGCGTAGCCTTGGGCGTGCTCGGCGCGATACTCCTGCCAGAGCAAAGCCAGCGTCACACCGCGCCGCTTCAGCTCCGCATGAATGTGAGACCAGTCCGGCTCGGTGCGCGTCGTGCACGACGCCGTAGTCGCCGGCGGAAACAACCGCCGCTCCAGCTCGGCATCATCGATCGCGTCAGGGATCGGCCAGCTGAGACCCACTACGGCAGCCCGGCGCACGTACTCGCCGACCGCCGTCTTGCCGATCCCCGTCGCCTCGCCGACAAGCCGCCGGCTCATCCCCAGCGCGTGCGTCAGACGCAGCGCCTCGCGTATCTTCCTCATCGACACTCGCTCCGCCGGCATCGGTCACTCCCTGGTTGCCAGGGAGACCGATCAGCTGATTCGACTGTCGACGGGAGCGTGCTCTACGCCGCCATCACCTGCTGTCCGCAATCACCGGATTGCTGTCCGCCTTGCGCTGGAATCGGTGTCCGCGTTGCACCGGATTTCGCACAGTCCTGGCATGCGGCCCCTGGATTGCTTCGTGGAGCCTGTCACCGGGCCGGCCACTTCGGTCCGGACCCGTTGGCTCGCAACGACGGTCAAACGATCTCGTTCCCGCGGCGCGATTTTTTGATTCGCGCGCTGCGGGTTGCAAATGTTCGCCCCTCGATATTCGCTGTCTCAGCGATGGGAGAGGACTTTGTTTTGTTCCCTTCGCCACTGAAGCAAAAGGAAAAGAAAAAAAGGAGGCAGAACGCCGACAGACGCAATGTAACCAACCTCCGCACCTTTCGGCGCGGCGCGCACCTTGCAAAGTGCGCACGCCTGTCGGCGTCCTACCGCGGTTCTCGCCAAAGGGACTTTCGTCGCCTAAGGCTCAGCGTCAGGCCATGCTTCCCGGGATCAGGCCGGAGCACGCGATCCTATGGACCGCCAACCGGGGCGAAGATCGCACGCCTCTTCACGGGTGTTACCCGCGCCGGAACAGAAAAAACCTGTCCCAGTCCAGTGAGCACCTCACGCGCCGGTCATAGTGCCGGCAGGCATGATGCCCGAGCCGCCCGGGAACGGGTGGTAAGCCCGCCCGCGGGCACCGCACTCGCTCCGCTTTCGGGTAACCCTCGGCCGAAGGCGTCCTTCACTGAGCGAATTCGATAGTTTATTCTGTATCTCAATCGGAGACATAAGTCAAGGAATAAGTCGCATGTTGGCGACAATAGGCATCGCCGTCGTCGTCGACGCCAGCATCGCTGTCAAATGGGTCCTGCCGGAACCTCGTTCCGAAGAGGCCGCCGCGATCGGGGCGGAGGACGATGACCTGATTGCCCCTTCCCTCGTCTACGCTGAAATCGGCAACGCAATCTGGCGGGCCGTTCTTCGCGGCGATGTGGACAGGGCAAAAGCATCTCAAGAGTTGCGCGTCGCCGTCGCTCACTATCGGCGTATCGTTCCGCTTGAAGCGCTCGCCGACCGAGCCATCGAATTGGCAACCCGCTTACGGCACCCGATCTACGACTGTTTCTATCTGGCGCTGGCCGAGGGCGAAGGCTGCGCGCTGATCACCGCGGATAGTAGACTCCTAGTCGCGGCGAAGACTTTAAAGGACACTGCCGTTCGCGCATTGTAGAGCAATCGGGGAGCACAATAATTACGCAATTGCTGATTACGTGACTGGCCTGCACCCGGTTTCGAAGACACCGAGTTAGGTGTTTTTATGGGACCGGAGGTGAGTCATGGAGAGACGAAGGTTTACGCGGGAGTTCAAGCTTGAAGCTGTGCGGCTGGTCAGGGATCGCGGGGTCTCGTATGCGCAGGCATCCGAAGACCTGAAGGTACATCCGACGCAGCTACGCAGTTGGGTGAAGGCGTTTGCGGATGATCCGCAGCATGCGTTCCCTGGCCAAGGTCAGATGAAGCCCGAGCAGCTCGAGATCGCGCAGCTCAAGCGCGAGGTGATCAAGCTGAAGGCCGAACGAGACATCCTAAAAAAAGCCGCGGCCTACTTCGCGAAGGAATCGACGTGAAGTTCGGATTCATTGCGAAGCACCGGGGGATCTGGCCGGCGGATTGGTTGTGCGGGGCGCTCGGTGTCTCGCGGGGTGGCTTCTATGCCTGGCTGACACGACCGCGCAGTCGGCGCAGCCGCAGCAATGAAGAGCTGGGCGGAAAGGTCCGGGCGAGCTTCCTTGCCAGCGATCGCACCTACGGCGCCAGGCGGGTGTGGCACGACATGCTGGCCGAGGGTGTGTCGTGCGGCCTGCATCGGATCGAGCGATTGATGCGATTACAGGCTCTCAAAGCCCGTCCGCGACGGCGTCGACTGCCGCCCGATCTGGGTGAGCGACAGGTCGCCGCCGTCGCTGCCAACGTGCTCGACCGCAGCTTCGAAGCGCCCGCCCCCAACCGCAAATGGATCGCTGACTTCACCTATGTGTGGACGGCGGAAGGCTGGCTCTATGTTGCTGCCGTCATCGATCTGTTCTCCCGGCGCGTGGTCGGCTGGTCGATGAGTGCAGAGATGACAGCGCAGCTCGTTACCGACGCACTGGTGATGGCGATCTGGCGCAGGGGCAAGCCTGATGCGCTGCTGCATCATTCCGATCGCGGCAGCCAATACACCAGCGAGCAGTTCCAGAAGCTGATGGCCGATCACGGCATCGTCTGCTCGATGAGCCGCTCGGGCAACGTTTGGGACAATGCCGCGATGGAGAGCTTCTTCTCGTCGCTCAAGACCGAGCGCACCGCACGTAAAATCTATCGGACACGCGACGAGGCCAAGGCTGACGTGTTCGATTACATCGAGCGCTTCTACAATCCGAAACGCCGGCACTCGACGATCGGCTATCTGAGCCCCATGGAGTTCGAGATGCAGGCGGGATTAGCTTAGGCGGGTGTCAACCGAACCGGGTGCAGGCCAGTCAGAAACTCCTTAATTGCATTCAATCGCTGCTGCCCATCCATTACCTCGTACCGTGCCAGATCACTCTCGTACAAAAAAATCGGGGGAACAGGGATATTTAGTAATAAGCTTTCTATCAGTTGAGATTTCTGTGTATTGGTCCATCGCAGCCGACGCTGATATTCTGGTCGAATGTTCAAGATCTCCTTTCCCTCAATCAAATCCTTAATCTGCGGAATGAAGAAATTGTTGTTTTGATGAATTACTCGGAACGTCTTCGTCGCATAGAAGTCCTCGATATCCGCATCGGACATCGTAATTTCCCGCACCAGTTCATCGAGGTCGTCTTCAAATTCGCCGAGGTTTTCGACAGTGGCATCGTCTAAATCGGCTATCTCAGCACCTCATTAATGCCGGTTTCTAACCCCAATATTGCATAAATTCCTCAGAGCTTCACACCGGCAAATTATCGTGCTTCCTTCCCGGCATCTCCACCGTCTTGCCGCGCAGCATCGCGAGCGCGCGGGCGATGCGCGGGCGCGTGGCGTGGGGCATGATGACGTCGTCGATATAGCCGCGTTCGGCGGCGATGAAGGGCGAGAGGAAGCGCTCCTCGTATTCCTTGGTGCGCGCGGCGATCTTTTCCGCGTCGCCGATATCGGCGCGGAAGATGATCTCGACCGCGCCCTTGGCGCCCATCACGGCGATCTGCGCGGTCGGCCAGGCGTAGTTGAGGTCGCCGCCGATGTGCTTTCGACGCCATCACGTCATAGGCGCCGCCGAAGGCCTTGCGCGTGATCACGGTGACGAGCGGCACGGTCGCCTGCGAATAGGCGAACAAGAGCTTGGCGCCGTGCTTGATGAGCCCGCCATATTCCTGCGCGGTGCCGGGCAGAAAGCCCGGCACGTCGACGAAGGTGACGATCGGAATATTGAAGGCGTCGCAGAAGCGCACGAAGCGCGCCGCCTTGCGGCTGGCGTCGGAATCGAGCACGCCGGCCAGCACCATCGGCTGGTTGGCGACGAAGCCCACGGTGCGGCCGGCGATGCGGCCGAAGCCGATGACGATGTTGCGGGCGAAGCTCTTCCGACAGTTCGAAGAAGTCGCCTTCGTCGACGACTTTGAGGATCAGCTCCTTGATGTCGTAAGGCTTGTTCGGGTTGTCGGGCACCAGCGTGTCGAGCGACGGCTCCTCGCGCTCGACTTTGTCGAGCGACGGCCATTCCGGCACGCCCGAGGAAAAATTCGCCGGCAGAAAATCGATCAGCCGGCGCATCTGCAGCAGACACTCGACGTCGTTGTCGTAGGCGCCGTCGGCGATCGAGGATTTGGTGGCGTGCACCGAGGCGCCGCCCAGTTCTTCGGCGGTGACGATCTCGTTGGTCACCGTTTTCACCACGTCCGGGCCGGTGACGAACATGTAGCTCGTGTCGCGCACCATGAAGATGAAATCGGTCATCGCCGGCGAATAGACGTCGCCGCCGGCGCATGGGCCCATGATCACCGAAATCTGCGGAATGACGCCGGAGGCGAGCACGTTGCGCTTGAACACCTCGCCATAGCCGCCGAGCGAGGCGACGCCCTCCTGGATGCGGGCGCCGCCGGCGTCGAACAGGCCGACGATCGGCGCGCGCGCGCGCATCGCCATGTCCTGGATCTTGATGATCTTCTGCGCGTGCGTCTCCGACAGCGAGCCGCCGAACACGGTGAAATCCTTGGCGAAGACGAACACGGTGCGGCCGTTGACGGTGCCGTAGCCGGTGACGACGCCGTCGCCGGCGATCTTCTGCTTCTCCATGCCGAAATCGCTGCTGCGGTGCTCGACGAACATGTCGAACTCCTCGAACGAGTCGCGGTCCATGAGCAGTTCGACGCGCTCGCGCGCGGTGAGCTTGCCGCGCTTGTGCTGCGCCTCGATGCGCGCCTTGCCGCCGCCCGCCCGCGCGGCCTCGCGGCGCGCTTCGAGTTTGTCGATGATGTCTTTCATGGCAGGGCTCGCGGGTCAGGCATCAGGAGTCAGCAATAGCAAGAGACGCGCCAAGCGTCACTGACTGTTCCCCTCCCCCTTGTGGGGGGGACTATGTACTTGACAACGGAGCGAACCGTGAGCCAAGGTGAAATCCGACAGATTGACGCTGCGGCTGTCAAGGCGGCTTACGAGCAATACTGCCACGAGCAGGAATGCGGCGGCTATTGGTCGCCAAAGCCGGACGCTTCGAGGCTGCTAGAGCTGCTCGGATTTTCGCCTTCGTCGGGAAACGCAGCGATCAGAGCGGCTGATGCTTCATCGACAAGCCGGGTGGCTTCCTCGATCTCAGCGTAGCCGGTTCTCTTAAGTCCTTCATCGAATTTGGTGAGACTTTCGCCGAGTCGCCCGCGCAATTGCGTCTCGCCTTCTTGGGCGAAGGCGCCGTGCAGAAGGGCGTTGCGCGTTTCGCCCGCATCCCTCGCCCTATTGAGAGCAGCGCGGTAGGGCATCGTTTTTTCCATCCCAAATTTCTGCTCAACAGCGCGACTTAGTAGCTTCACCTTGTGGTCGAAGAACATGTCCTTCACGATGAAAAACACGATGGTGTGCGGCAGTTCAAGCACGTAGCCGATGTGCGTTGCCACGATTGTTTCGAGGTTCGCAAAGGTGGTAACGTAGTGGCCTATCGCGCGTTCAAGCGCGTCGCGCGGACTGCCAGCGGGATCGGTCATGGCGAGAAAACCCAACCTGGACGAAGCGACGCTGCGGATCGCGCAGCGAATTCTAAGCACCCCGCCCAAGCCGCACGAAGAAATGAAGATCGGCAAGCGTAAGGCGATTTGGGCAAAGTTCCGCGAGGCGAAAGAGGCGGCAGCCAGTCCGGAATTCGTGAGATGCGCCAGCAGATTTGGGTTGCGGGTATCTTGGTAGCCCTGTTGCTCAGCGGGTCGAGTGCAGAGGCAGCGGGCGAACAATTTATGGCGAGGACGATCCTTCCAGGTTGCAAGGCATTCGTCGCTCTGCGGGAAGGTTCACTCAAACCGACCATAAATTCCGCGTTAGACGCAGGGGTATGTGTTGGGACAGTGGAAACACTCGAAATGCTCTATGCCACCGCTTCACTGGGAGGTCCAACAACGATTTGCATGCCGAGCAATGCGTCGACTGGCCAACTGATCAGGGTTGCGATTCGCCATATGGATGCGAGGCCGGAGCGGCTGAACGAAAGCTTTGCTCTATTGACTATCGAAGCATTTCGCGCGACGTGGCCGTGTTCGAAATCCAAGCCCTAACGGACACTCACCGGGTCATAAAATCGTCTCCGTCATCAATGGGGTCGCCGTAAAAATCGCGCGGCCGATTGTCCTTGTCGATACCAATCTCAAAACCACAACTGTTGCACTTGTACTGATCGTAATGGGGACCGCGAATATGCGGCTGCAAATACGACTTTTGGCCTTTGGCAGCGCAGTCGGCACAAAGATAGTGCATTGGCTCGCCGTCGTTCATCGTTGGCTTCAGCGCAAGAGCAACGACGCCTCGACCGATATCGGCAAGCTGATACCGCTTCTTATCAGCTTCCCAGTTTTTCAGGCAAACCACTTCCTGTTCAAGCTCACTTACTCGGGTAATCAGCGTCGATTGCGTCTCTTGTGCAACGAGGATTTTTTCCTGCAATTCTATGACCGCAGCGTTGCGACGGGTAACGTCGTCGATGTCCTTCAGTCCCTTCGCTATATCAAAAGCGGTCTTGATGGCGCCGAGGCCAGCAAACACTTCACCCACCATGGCGTTTCCTCCAGCGCATGAAGTGCCGCGCTTGTTGTTTGATCGTCCCGCTAGTGAGTCGGCCGGTACGTGAGACGCTTGCCTTCGATGCCCTTGGCAATAAGCGCCGCACGTTCCCCGTCTTTGATCTTGCGGGTGTTCCACTTGAAATCCCATTCGTTTAAATAGCGGGGCAGATGCGCTTCGCTGATCGAATGGTGAGTGCCGTAAACCGCGCGCTTCATGAGACTGAAACGGCATTCTGCGGTGTTGGTGTAGGCATCGCCGCGCACGTATTCGTCGGCGCTGTGGTTGACCAACTCATGCCGGGCAAACTCTTTGCCGACGTGATAATATTGGCCGCCTTCATCGGTCATGAGCGCAGATTTGCGGCTCACGTTCTCGACAATGAGCGGGCGAAGCGTCCTGCCGCTGATCTTGGCGACGTGGAACGAGTGAGACATCGCCGTCGCGTTCGACCAGCGCGAACACCGCCTGCTTGCCCACGCCACCGATGTTGCGCTTGTTGCGCTTACCGACGTGCTTATTCTTCTCTTTGCCGCCGAAGTGGCTTTCGTCGGCTCTCGACGATCTTGCCCTCGCCGCCGAGCGGGCCGCGCGTCTTGGGCGTCATCGCCTCGCGGATGCGATGGCAGAGAAACCATGCCGTCTTGTAGGTCACGCCGAGCATCCGCTGTAGCTGAAGCGCGCTCATGCCCTTTTTGCTCGCGCCCATAAGGTGCATCGCGAACAGCCACTTGGAGAGTGGAATCTTACTGCGCTCCATGACCGTGCCGACCGTCACGGTGAACTGACCATTGCATTCGGCGCAGTAGTAGAGGCCGGCGCGATGCGCCCGGCCTTCGCCCTTGGCGATCTTTTCTTGATCGGCGTTGCCGCAATGAGGACAGTAGGGGCCGTCGGGCCAGCGGATCGCCTCTAGGGCTTCACGGGCCTTGTGTTCATCATGGAAAGCTGGATTCTGGAGATCGGAAGCCATGGCTGAAACTCTCGTTTATTTGACCTCAAAAGGCGAACGCCGCGAGGTGCCAATCACTCCCTTTCTGGTGCCTGACGGCGTGACATTAGGGCCGGCGCATAGCGTGCTTTCGTTTGACAACGAGGACACGTCACACTCGCTGTGCGAACCCGTAGCTTCGGCTCATTTTGCGGCGAGACCACCTCGGCAAACGGAACGTCCTTCCCGCAGCCGACGCAGACAACGACCAGATATCACTTTCCCGGACTGACACGCTTAGGCATTGCACCGGCCCCTACAATGCTAATCTATTGCTTGTGGCCTCCGTTGTCAAGTATATAGTTGCCCCCACAAGGGGGAGGGTTAGTCCGTGCCCGCAGCCTCCTTGATCGCCGCGACGATGTTGGCGTAGCCGGTGCAGCGGCAGAGGTGGCCGGACAGCACGTCGCGGATTTCGGCCTCGGTCGGGTGCGGATTGCGGGCCAGAAAATCCGTGAACGACATCAGGATGCCCGGCGTGCAGAAGCCGCATTGCAGCGCGTGATTGTTGCGGAACGCCGCCTGCAGCGCATTGAGCGTGCCGTCGGCGGCGGCGAGCGATTCCACGGTGCGCACGTCGCGGCCTTCCGCCTGCACGGCAAGCGTCAGGCAGGAGCGCTGCGCGACGCCGTCGATCAGCACGGTGCAGGAGCCGCAGACGCCGTGCTCGCAGCCGACATGGGTGCCGGTGGCGCCGAGCGCCTGGCGGAGGAAATCGCTCAGCAGCAGGCGCGGCTCGGCCTCGGCGGCGAGCTTGCGGCCGTTGAGCGTGAGCGCGACGCGCAGCGCGCTCGTCTTGCGTTCACGCGGCGCATCGTCATCGCCTCCTCGATCACGTCCGGCGCGAGCTTTTGGAAAATATCGCGCCGCATCGCCGCCGATGCGTGCAGGTCTTCGTAGCCTTCGAGTTCCTCCGCCCAGTCGCCGACGGCGGCGGCCGCATCGGCGCGTCAATCGCGCGCACCATCGGCCGCCCCGCCATGCCGCCGACGCCGAGCTGCACCGCGCCGCGACTGTCGGCGATCGCCGCGACCGCGATGATGGCGAAGTCGCCGTGCCGCCGCGCGACTTCGCGAAACGCAACGCCCTTGCCCTCGATCGACCGGAAAGCGCACGGCGGTGATCAGCTCGTCGGCCGCGCGCGCCGTGGTGAGCATGTCCTTCTGAAACGCCTCGGCGGCGAGCACGCGCTCGCCGCGCTTTTGCGAGCGCAGCACCACCGTCGCCGCCCAGCACGGCAAGCGCGAGCGGCAGTTCGGAGCTCGGATCGGCATGCGCGATCGAGCCGCACACCGTGCCTCTGTTGCGGGTCTGGAAATGGCCGACGAACGGCAGCGCCGCCGCGACCAGCGGCAGCTTTTGCCTGAGCCCCGGCCACGCCATCAGCTTGTTCTGCGTCACCGCGGCGCCGACTTCGATCGCCGCGCCGAGATCGCGGATGGCGTCGAGTTCGGCGATGCGCGAAATGTCGATCAGCACTCTGGCGTCGACCAGCCGCAGATTGAGCATCGGCACGAGCGACTGGCCGCCGGCCAGAATGCGCGCATCGTCGCCGTATTCGGCGAGCAGCGCCACCGCCTCCTCGACGGTATCGGGCCGCACATAATCGAACGGGCGCGGCTTCATTTGCCGTCCGCCTTCCATCAGCGCGTGGATGCGCCGCGGCGTCGCCGGCAGCGCCACGTCGTCGACGCCGAGCGCGTCGGCGATGGCGTTGGCGATGCAGACGGGCGTCGACATGCAATTGCCTTCGGCCAGCCCCTTGGCGCCGAGCGGGGTGAACGGCGACGGCGACTCGTAATGCAGGATCTCGACGTCGGGAATTTCGCTCACCGTCGGCACCAGATAATCGGCGAAGGTGCCGGAGAGAAACGCGCCCTCCTCGTTGTAGGTGAACTCCTCGTAGAGCGCGGCGGCGACGCCTTGCGCGAAGGCGCCGCGGATCTGGCCGTCGGCGATCGTCGAATTGAGGATGCGGCCGGCGTCGTGCATCGACACGTAGCGGTCGACGCGGACCTGATAGGTGACCGGATCGATCTCGACGCCGCACATGTCGAACACGAAGCCGTAGGTGAACGAGGTGTTGATGCGGTCGTCGTGGGTCGGCGGCTCGAGTTCCGGCGGCGTCCACACGCCGGTTTCGGACAGCGCCGGCGCCATGGCTTCCGGCAGCATCACCGGCGACCAGTGCGAGGTGCGCGGCGACGCGGCCGAACGGCAGCGCATTGTCGGGATTGGAGCGGCTGCGGATTTTGCCGCCGGCAAGCTCGACGTCGCTCGGGCAGCACGTTGAGCTGCTTGGCGCCGATGCCTTTGAGTTTGTCGCGCATCTGCACCGCGGCCATGTGCGCCGCGACCGCGGTGCCCGAGGCAAAGCGGCTCGAATAGGTGCCGGCCGCGATCGACCATTGATCCTTGGCGGTGTCCATTTCCAGAATCACTTCGATGTCGTCCGGCGACGAGCCCGAGCTCGTCGGCGACGATCTGCGCCAGCACCGTCTCGTGGCTCTGCCCCTGCACGGTGACGTCGGCGGTGACGGTGACCGCGCCGAGCGGATCGATGTTCACGGTCGCCATCGACACCGCGCCGTTCTTCGGGCCGGCGCGGTCGCGCGCCTGCGCGCGTCATCACGGTGGAGAGATAGCCCATGTTCGACATCGCCGGCTCGACGATGGCGGCAAAGCCGATGCCGTAGATGCGGCCGGCGGCGCGCGCCGCGTCGCGCCGCCGTTTCAGCTCGTCGAGCCGGCCGTCGCCGAGCGCGATCTCGACCGCGCGCAGATAATCGCCGGAATCGTAAAGCGCGCCGGCCGCGGTGCGGTAGGGAAATTTTTCCGCCGGGATGAGATTGCGCCTGATCACGTCGAGCGGATCGAGCTTCAGCTCGACCGCGATGCGCGGCCATCAGCCGCTCCAGCGCCAGATAAAGCTGCGGACCGCCGAAGCCGCGAATGAGGCTCGACGGCATTTTGTTGGTCAGCACCACGCGGTTTTTCACGTCCACGTTGGCGATGTCGTAGGCGCCGGTCACCGCGCCGTGCATGCGGTAGAGCGGGCCCGGCATCGGCGCGCGCAGAAACGCGCCGTAATCCTCGAGCTGATCGAGCCGCAGGCCGAGAATGCGGCCCTCCTTGGTCACCGCCGCTTCCACCTTGGTGACGCGGTTCGGCCCGCGAGCTGGCGGCGACCAGATGCTCGATGCGGTCCTCGACCCATTTCACCGGCCGGCCGGTGATGCGCGCGGCGAGCGCGATGAGCACGACATAGGGAAACACCGAAAGCTTGATGCCGAAGCTGCCGCCGGAATCCGGCGGAATGCGCAGGCGCAGTTTCGGCCCGGCAACGCGCAGCGCGCGCGCCATCACCGGATGGATGGAGAACGGGCCCTGGAAATTCGCCAGCACGTCGTAGCTGTCCTCGGCGGGATTGTGCTGGGCGACGACGACGTAACATTCGATCGGCGTGAACGACAGCCGCGGAAATTCCGTCGTCATGGCGATGACGCGGTCGGCGCGCGCGAACGCCGCCTTGGTGTCGCCATAGGAAAATTCGCGCACCGAGACTTCGTTGGTCTTCGCCTCGGGGTGAATGAGCGGCGCCGTGCTTTCGCACGCGGCCTGCGGATCGAGCGCCGCCGCGCAGCGGCGCGTACTCGATCATCACCAGTTCGGCGGCGTCCTCGGCGATATAGCGGCTTTCCGCCACCACCAGCGCGACCGGCTCGCCGACATAGCGCACGCGCTCGATCGCCAGCGCCCATTGCGGCGCGGCGACTTTCACCGCGGTGAGGAACGGGTCGGACAGCTTGCGCACGTCCTCGCCGGTGATGACCGCCCACACGCCGTCATGCGCCAGCGCCGCCTGCGCATCGATGCGCACGATATCGGCGTGCGCGTGCGGCGAGCGGATGACGTGGGCGTGCAAGCGTGCCGACCGGGACCGGCAGATCGTCGGCATAGCGGCCGCGGCCGGACAGCAGCGAGGCGTCCTCCTTGCGCAGGACTTTTGTTGCGCCGTTTTTGTTGTTCATTGCGTCAGCCCCGACCCGTCATTGCGAGCGAAGCGCAGCAATCCAGGTTGCTTCGCGCCGAGTCTGGATTCGCTTCGTCGCTTCGCTCCTCGCAATGACGAACTCACAGCCTCTGGCTCGGCTCGATGCCGAACAACGCCTGGCCGGCGGATTCGAAATTCGACATGTGCGCCTGGCCCTGCGCGGTCACGGTGTGCATGTCGCGGAAGCGGCGCTCGAACGGGCTGCCGCTAAAGATCGCGCTGGTCGCGGCGGCGGTATAGGCGAAGTCGACGACGCGGACCGACTGATCCAGCGCGCCGGTAATGGCGAGGCGCAGCCGCGCGCGCTGTTCGAGCGTGGCGCCGTCCTTGTTCACCGCTTCCCAGATTTCCTCCAGCATTTCGCGCAGAAACGCGCGCGCTGCATTGCAAGCCGCCGGCGACCTTGGCGACCTCGGACTGGATGACCGGGTTGTCGCGCATGAGCGCCGCGGCCGGCGCGGCCGGTCTTGCTGTTCGGCCAGCGCCATGAACGCATCGAGACTGGCGCGCGCGAGACCCAGCCCGACGCCGGAGAAGCCGATGCCGTAAAGCGTCAGCAGCGGGATGTCGTAGAGCGGCCCGTCGTTGGTGCGGTCGGACGGCTGATCGCGCCAGGTCGTGTAGGCTTCCGGCACGAACAGATCGTGCACCTCGTATTGATTGCTGCCGGTGCCGCGCAGCCCGATCATGTGCCAGATGTCGGTCCATGCGGCCTGCTCCTTGCGGAACAGCATGGTGCGCATCACCGGCCGGCCCTTGTCGTCGAGGCGCGGCTTGCCGTCGCGCTCGATCACCGCCGAGTGGCCGCCGATCCACGGGCAATGGCCGCTGCCGCTGGCAAAGCGCCAGCGGCCGTTGACGATATAGCCGCCGTCGGTGACCAAAGCCTTGGCGCCGGCCGGCGGACCCCAGGCCACCGCGCCGTGCGGCGGCCCGAAAACTTCGCGGGCGATTTTCGGATCGAGATAGCCCGCCGCTTGCGTGCTGGCGATCTGCTGGCCGAGGCACCACGCGGTGCTGGCGTCGGCCGCGGCGATGGTCTGGATCACCTCGTTGAACGCCACGATATCGGCGCCGCCGCCGCCGAGCGAAGGCGGCAGCAGCATGTGGAAGATGCCGGCCTCGTGCAGCGCGGCGACGACGTCCGGCACGATGCGCCGCTCCGCCTCGATGCGGTCGGCGGCAGCCTCGATCGTCGGCGCCAGCGCCCGCGCGCGGGCGACGTAATCGACGGATTTATTGTTTCTCATCCCGGGCGAGCAATGGCGATCCTCCGCAAGACTTTATGCTTCTGTCTACATCCGCAGCCGAAACTTGTCAGCATGCACGGCGACCGTGAGCCGCGCTGGCGCAGGCTTGGCGCCTCCAATACCATGGCTGGCGAGGCCGAACGAGCGGAGGGAGACGACAATGAGAGGGTTTAAGCTTGCGATCACTATGCTCGCCGCGATGCTGGCGACGGCGACGATACCCGCCGACAGGCCGGGCGCAATCGAGCTTCCCCTCGCGCACGGTGAAGATGATCGTCCCCTACCCGCCCGGCGGCGGCACCGATCTGTTGGCGCGGGTCCTGGCGCAGCAGCTCGGGCAAAAATGGAAGCAATCGGTGATCGTCGAAAACGTCGGCGGCGCCGGCGGCAATGTCGGCGCCGAGGAGGTCGCGCGCGCGGCCCCCGACGGCTACACGCTGCTCTTCGCCTCGCCCGGCCCGCTCGCCACCAACGTCTTTATGTACAAGACGATGCCCTACGACCCGGCGAAATGGGTGCCGATCGCCGTGGTGGCGACCTCGCCCTATGTGCTGGTGGTGAGCCCGCGTTTCGATGCCTCGAGCATCGCGCAGGTGATCGCGGAGGCCAAAGCGAAACCGGGCCAGCTGACATCGGCGACGCCCGGCATCGGCTCGCTCGGCCAGTTCGCAACAATCGAGTTTGAAATGCTCGCCAACGTCAAACTGCTGCAGGTCCCCTATAAGGGTTTAAGCCCGGCCGTCGCCGACGTGCTCGGCGGCAACGTCAACATGATGTTCGACATGATGGCGACCTCGCTGCCGCTCTACCGCGCCGGCAAGGAAAAGATCGTCGCCGTGGGCGCCACCAAGCGCGTGCCGCAACTGCCCGACGTGCCGACGCTGGCGGAAGCCGGCGTGACCGGCTATCGCGCCGTGACGTTCTTCGGCATCGTCGCGCCGCCCGGCACGCCCGACGCGCTCGCCGACAAGATCAATCGCGACGTCGTCGACTGCATGAACGAGCCTGAGTTCGTCGAAAAGACCAAGGCCTTGGGCATGGATTTGGCGCCGGGCAGCCGCGCGGAAGCGGGCAAATTCTTCACCGACGAGCGCGAGCTGTGGGGCAAGGTGATCAAACAGGCCAATATTTCGCCGATGCAGTAACGTCGTTTTGTTACCGAGGGTCGCGACCTGCCGCTTCTTGGCAATCCGGAACGACTAAGGAAATAATTTGATGTCTGAACCCGCAAAAAACTCCGGCATCGGCGCGCCCGTGCGCCGGCGCGAGGATTTGCGGCTCGTGCGCGGCGCCGGCCGCTACACCGCCGACGAAAATCTGCCGGGCCAAGTCTATGCCGTCATGCTGCGCTCGCCGCACGCACACGCGCGCATCCGCTCGATTGCCAAGGACGAGGCGCTGGCGACGCCCGGCGTGCTTGCCGTGCTCACCGGCGCCGATTTCATCGCCGCCGGCCTCCATCCGATCCCGCATAAGGTTTGGTCGCAGCATCCGGCGGAAATTCAGCTGCGCAGCAACGCCAACACCAAGGTGTTCACGGCGCCGCATTATCCGTTGCCGACCGACAAGGTGCGCTTTGCCGGCGAGGCAGTGGCGATGGTCGTCGCCGACAGCGTCTACGCCGCCAAGGATGGCGCCGAGCGTGTCGAGATCGATTACGAGGTCTTGCCGGCGGTGGTCGAGACCGTCGCGGCGGCGCGGCAGGACGCGCCGCGGGTCCACGAGGCGGCGCAGTCGAACGTCAGCTTGGACGCCGAGCTTGGCGACGCCGCGGCGACGGATGCAGCGTTTGCACGCGCTGCGCACGTGACGCGGTTCGAGACCTGGGTGCAGCGCGTGACCGGCGTGCCCATGGAGCCGCGCGCCGCGCTTGCCGCCTACGACGCCGAAACCGGCCGCTACACCGTCTATGCCGGCAACGGCGGCGCGGTGCGGCTCAAGGAAGACCTCGCCACCATCCTCGGCGTTGCGCCGGAGAAAGTGCGCGTGTTGATGGGCGACGTCGGCGGCAATTTCGGCACCCGCGGCATGATCTACGCCGAGTTCGCGCTGGTGGCGTGGGCGGCAAAAATGCTCGGCCGGCCGGTGAAATGGATCATCGAGCGCCACGAGTCCTTTTTGTCCGACTATCAGGCGCGCGACCTTGCGGTCGAGGCGGAGCTTGCGCTCGACGCCAAGGGCAATTTTCTCGCCATGCGCGGCTCCAATCTCGGCAATCTCGGCGGCCACACCACGAATTTTTCCATGGTGCAGAAGGGCGTCGAGATCATGTCGAGCATCTATCGCATGCCGGCTTCGCATTTCCGCGCCCGCGCCACGCTGTCCAACACCTCGCCGACGCGGCCCTATCGCAGCGCCGGCCGCCCGGAAGTGATCTTCGTCATGGAGCGGCTGATCGATCTTGCAGCGCGCGACTATGGCTTCGACCGCGTCGCCATTCGCCGCCGCAATCTGGTGACGCAGAAAGAGCTGCCGTACAAAAATCCGTTCGGCATGGAATACGACAGCGGCGACTATATCGGCGCCATGGACACGGCGCTGAGACTTGGCGACTGGGCGGGTTTCAAGCGCCGCCGCGCGGAAGCGAAAAAACGCGGCAAATATCGCGGCATTTCGGTCGGCAATTACGTCGATACCGCAACCGGCGTGCCGCGCGAGAAGGCAGAGATCACCGTGCTGCCTGAGGGCGCCGTCGAACTCATTATCGGCATCGTCTCGCAGGGCCAGGGCCACGAGACGAGCTTTGCGCAATTGATCACCGAATGGCTCGGCGTACCGATCGAATCGGTGCGCTTCGTCGCCGGCGATACCGATCGGGTCACATTCGGCGGCGGCGCCCATTCCGGCCGCGGCATGCGGCTCGGCTCTATCGTGATCAAAAAATCATCCGACGGCATCATCGAAAAGGGCCTGCGCATCGCCGAGCACTTGCTGGAGACCGCCGCGGCGGACATCGAATTCAAGGACGGCCGCTTTGCCGTCAAAGGCACCAATCACACTGTCGGCCTGTTCGATGTGGCGCGCGCCGCGCTCGAGCGCACCGACCTGCCGGAGGATTTGCGCGGGCCGCTCTATGCCGCCTGCGACGAAACCGTGCCGGAGGCGAGCTTCCCTTACGGCGCCCATGTCTGCGAGGTCGAAGTCGATGCCGACACCGGCGCGGTGCGCATCGTCAATTACGTCGCCGTCGACGACGTCGGCCGCGCGGTCAATCCGCTCATCATCCACGGCCAGGTCCACGGCGGCATCGCCCAGGGCGTCGGCCAAGCGCTGATGGAGCATGCGTACTACGATCCGGAGAGCGGCCAGATGCTCGCCGGCTCGTTCATGGATTACGCCATGCCGCGCGCGTCGGACCTGTTGGCCTACGTCACCGAACTTTCCGAAGTGCCCTCGACCACGCACCCGCTCGGCATCCGCCCCGCCGGCGAAGGCGGCACCGTGCCGGCGCCCGCCGTCATCATCAACGCCATCGTCGATGCGCTATCGGATCTCGGCGTGCGCCACATCGAAATGCCGGCGACGCCGCTGCGCGTGTGGCGGGCGATTTAAGAAGCAAGACGTCAATAAAATTATATCCTCCGCCTACGGCTCCCCTACGCGGAACGTCGCTTGGGCCGGCGGACGGCTCTCACTTTTCCGCTACCTTCGCCGCCGCAGAAGAACCGATCGCCGCCATCGGACTCCAGCCCCGACACGCTTACTCCCGACGGCATTTCGAGTTTTTCCAGCACCTCTCCCGTCTGCGGATCGACGCGCCGTAAATCGCTGTCCTCGCCTTCGGAAGTGGCGTGCCAGAGCTCCCCATCGATCCAGGTGACTCCCGTGACGAAGCGATTGGATTCGATGGTACGAAGAACCATCCCTGTGCGGGGATCGATCTGATGGATCCTCCGGTTCCGATATTGCCCCATCCAGAGCGTCCCTTCCGCCCACGCAAGCCCCGAGCCGCCGCCCCCAGGCGCGGGAATTGTGGTGAGCACGCGGCCGGTATCCGGATCGATCTTCTGGATGCGGTCGCCGGAAAGCTGGAACAGATGATGACCGTCAAAAGCCGTTCCAGCATGCGCAGCGACATCGATCGCGCGGACCTTCTCCCCAGTCTTGGGATCGAGTGCATTCAGCTTGTCTCCCGACGCAAACCACACGTGCTGACCGTCGTAGGTGACGCCTGCGACGTGTTCGACACCGGGAAAGGGGCCGTATTCGCGAAGGATTTCGGCTGCGGATTGTTTCATGCATCGATCCTAGCCGCTCGGGAGCGGGCCGGGGAGTAACAAGGTTGTCGTGAAGCCCGGCATCGGCCGGGTCATCCAGCGACGCGCTCGCCCGCGACCATACGACTGTACCTTGCCTGCCGTCGCCAGCGAGTCGAGCGCGCGCTGCACGGTCCGCGCGCTGGCTCCCAGCGCAAGCGATAGCGCCGAACTCGACCACGATTTGCCGTCTGCGAGGAAGGCGAGCACCGATGCATGCTGATCTTCGACCGGCGGCGCGAGCACGACGACCTTGCGTGCGCGCCGCGGCGCCAGCGCAAAGCCTCGCGTCGTCGCGCTCACGTCTGCGAGAGTTCTGAGCTTGAAGCGAAGCCGCCCGATTTCGACCCGCAACCGCGCGCGATGCGATTTATCGGCGTGCTTCGCCCGGAAGGCGCGTGCGAGGAGCGCGCTTCTCGGGACGTCCGCGGGCCAGGCCTCGCCCAGCGCGCGTGCAAGTGCGAACAACACCGGACGCGTCGCGAGCGAGACCGTGGTGCCCGCATCGCGCACGACGTGGCGGCATGCATCCACGACGAGCGCCCCCGAAGCCAGCAGCGCTTCAACCTCCTCAAGCAGAAGAAGCCGCTCCTCGCCAGGCGCAATCAGACGCGCGGCAGGCGTGTTCAGGACAAGCGCAGTGCTTTCGACCTCCGCCATCAGCGCAGGGATCCCCGCATGACGTGCGGCGCGCTCGGCCTCGACAAGCGCAGCGCGCGCCGTCTTCGTGCGCAGGCGCCGCATCGCGATCCCGGCGACCACGAGCTCGTGGGCGGCCCGCAACGCCGGCGGCAAGGGCGCGGCATCGAACTTCGCCAACGCGCGCTCGGCCTCGTCGAGGCGCCCGATCAGCACTAGACGCCGAACCTCCAGATGCTGCGCATGCGCGGCGTTCGTCCGGTCGCCGTGCCGCTCGAGCACCGCCCGCGCCGTATCGAGCGCCTTGGCGGGCCAGCTCAAATCGCGCGAGACCAAGCGCAATCTCGGCCTCGGCAACGATGCACCTCGCACGGGCCACCGCCTCTTTCGGGCCAAAGGCGCGCGCCGCCCTTCGCAGCAGAGCCTTCGCCCGAACGAGATCGCCGAGTTGCGCCATCGCGATACCTCGAAGCGCCAGCGCCGGCGCGTCGTTGCGCAGGGCGACCCGCTTCAATGCGCCCAGCGGGTCGCCCGCTGCGAGGGCATGCGCTGCGGCAGTGATCAGCGAGTCCATCGGAATCCCGCCAAACTTGTAACTCCCACCGTCTCCACATCCGGCGTTAGGTCTGTCTCACGATCAACAACACGGAACGGAGAAACGGATATGCCTGACATCCTGCATAAGGTCGGAATCAAATCGTCGTCGCTGGACAATGTCTATAAGGCATTGACCACCGTCGAAGGTCTTTCTCACTGGTGGACGAGCGACACGCGGGGAGAAAGCAAGGTCGGTGGCGTGCTCCAATTCCGCTTTGGCGACGGCGGTTTCGACATGAAGGTTCTCGAGCTGCAGCCCGGTAAGCGGGTTCTGTGGCAGGTGGTCGACGGGCCCGAAGAATGGCTCGGCACAAAGATAAGCTTCGATCTCAAGCAGAATGGCGACTGGACCATCGTTCTCTTCAAGCACCAGGGCTGGAAGGAGCCGGTGGAATTCATGCACCACTGCAGCACCAAATGGGCGGTCTTCCTGCTCAGCCTCAAGTCGCTGCTCGAAACCGGCAAAGGTGCGCCGTGGCCAAACGAGATCAAGCTCGACAGCTGGGAATAGCCGGACGACGGCTACTAGCGAGCAACATTACGGAGAGACCGATGAAAAACCTCACGAGAAACGAACTTGGATCGCCCGCGGTGGTTGATCGGAGCACCTTCCAGGCGGAGCTTGATGCGTTGCGGGCTCGAGAGAAGGCTCACACGCGAGAAGGCGACGCCATTGCGGCCGCCCGCCGGCGGCTGCCCATGGTCGAGGTCGACGGCGCCACGCCGCTCATTGGCGAACATGGCGCGGTGACACTGTTGGATGCGTTTGAGGGACGCCGGATGCTCATCGCCTACTACTTCATGTGGCATGCCGGCCACCCTGCGCCGGAGCAGTGCGAGGGTTGCACCTTCTATACGTCGCAGGTCCGCGAGCTGTCCTTCATTCATTCTCGCGACGTCACCTACGCCACGTTCTGCCAAGGCCCGTACGAAGAGAGCGCCCGGTACCGCGATTTCATGGGCTGGGAGATGCCCTGGTACTCGGCCCCGCGGGACTCGCTCGACGACTCTCTTGGTTGGACGCCGGGTGGGCATGATGCACATCGTTTGCTACCTGCGACAGGGATCCAAAGTCTTCGAGACGTACTGGACGACACGGCGCGGCGTCGAGGCGATGGACAACAGCTATCGGCTGCTCGACTTGACCGTCTACGGGCGGCAGGAGAGCTGGGAGGACTTGCCGGCCGGCTGGCCACAACGGCCGAAAGGCGAGCATTCTTACCGCACCGATGGACGTCCCATCGTCCAGTGGCCTCGCCTGAAGGCCGGGTATTCGGATGACCTGGAACCGGCAGGCACTGAGGCACGACGTGTCTGATATTTTCATGAATTCACGGACGGCCGGCGCGAAGCCGGTGTTCGGAAGCACTCGCGGATCGGCCGTCCGCGTCATGGCCGACTGGCTTTGCCTCGCAGCCACTCCGACCTTCGCCATTATGGCGCTGCTGACGGCCTTTGGCGGCGGTGAGCCCGATATCCTTTGCGCAGCCATGCAACATGCGTCGCCACTCAGCGGAATGATCCCAATGTACCTGCTGATGAGCGCCTTCCACTCCGCGCCGTGGCTGAAACTGATTCGCGATCGATAAAAGGCGATCATGCCTGACAGTAAAGCGGTTTCGTACAGAGAACGGCTGACGGCACGTCTTCTGCGCCGTTGGAGCCCTATCGCGACGCGGAAAAATGTCGGCTTTTACGGGGTACCGAGGAAGTAGCCCGGCGCCCCCTCGAAGGCCGCCTCGGTCGTCAAAATTCAAGCCGAGACACCGCCGAAAACGGCGATTGATTTACCCCGTGTGGCGCTGGTGCTAATGTCCGCGTTGTTCGACGCAACGGCGAGGAAGAATGTCGGAATATCTGAGGCTTGCGGCCTTGCGCGCGACACCTTTGGTAAGCGAGCCGTTCCCCCATCTGGTGGTGCCCGGCTTCGTCAACGCCGCCGGATTGGCCGCGAGCAACGCCGACTACCCGAAAATCTCCGCGCCCGGCAGCTTTCCAACCGACCAGGTGACGTTCGGTCCGGCCTTCCAGACGCTGCTCGACGAGTTGGGGAGCGATGAGTTCCGCGAAGCGTTCGAGGAAAAATTCAAGCTCGACCTGACCGGCCGGCCCACGATCACCACCGTGCGCGGCCGCTGCGACGCGGGCGACGGCAAGATCCACACCGATTCGAAGACCAAGATCATCACCGTTCTGATCTACATGAACGAGAGCTGGGAGAACGCCGGCGGCCGGCTGCGGCTTCTGCGCTCCGCCCACGATCTCAACGATATGATCCTGGAAGTGCCGCCGGTCGCCGGCACCCTGCTCGCGTTCAAGCGCAGCAACAATTCCTGGCACGGCCATGAATCGTTTGCCGGCGAGCGCCGCGTCATTCAGTTCAACTGGCTCACCTCGGCCGGCAACCGGCAGATCGCGATGCTGCGCCACCACACTTCCGCATCGGTCAAGCGCGTCCTGCAGATGATCCTGCCGGGCCGCGCTTAAGCCCGATGACCTTGTCTGCCGACGAGCTTCGCCACCGCGAATTTCGCAAAATTCTACTCATCAAATTATCGGCCGTCGGCGATGTGGTGCACACCATACCGGTGCTCAACAAATTGCGCCGGCGCTATCCCGAACGCGCAATTGGATTGGCTGGTGACGCCGGGGATCGGCGAACTTCTTCGCCACCATCCGGCGATCAGCAATGTGATCGAATTCGCCCGCGGCGAGCGCCGCGCACCCTGGGGTTGGGCGGCGATTGCAAATTACGCGCGCCTGGCCGCAAAGCTGCGATCGGCCCGCTACGATCTCGTGGTCGATATGCACGGGCAGTTTCGCACCGCGATATCGGCGCTGGCCGCCGGCGCCCCGGTGCGCATCGGCTTCGACCGGCCGCGCGCGCGGGTCTGGCAGGCCTCGGAGCGAATATTCCCGGAGCAAACGCGCAAGCACGCCTGGCAGGGCGCCCGCGAGGGAAGCTGGCTCGCCTATACGCACACGATACCGGTGCCGACGCTGGAAATGCACGCGGTCGACCGCTATCTCAACGTCGGCGGCCTCCTGGGTCTCGACGGGAGCGCCGCCGATTTTTCCTTCCCAATCCCGCAGGAAGCCGACCTCCGCATCGACGCGCTGCTCGACTATTACGGCATCGCCAAGACGCAACTGGTCGTCATGGCGCCGGGCACGATCTGGGAAACCAAGCAATGGCTGCAGCGGCGCTTTGCCGAAGTCGCCCGCCATTTCCTGCAAAAAGGCTTCGCCGTGACTTTGATTGGATCGGACCGCGAGCGCGCCGTGTGCAACGAGGTCGCCGCGCTGGCGCCGGGCGCGGTCAATCTCGGCGGCGAAACCACGCTCAGCGAACTCGCCGCGTTGATCCGCCGCGCGGCCATCTGCGTGACCAACAATTCCGGGCCGATGCATCTCGCGGTGGCGCTCGACCGGCCGGTGGTCAGCGTCTTCGGCTCGACCGACCCGATATGGATCGGCCCCTACCGGCGCGACGGAGCGGTGCTGAAGGCGGAGCTGCCCTGCTCGCCCTGTTATCTGCGCCAGCTAAGCCGCTGCGCGCACGGCCACGCCTGCATGCACGGCATTGCCGCAAGCGCGGTGATCGAGCGCATGGAAACGATGCTCCGCAGTGGCCCCGACAAAAAAAGCGCCGCCAAGGTGCAGGCGAGCGCCGCAAGGTCATAATACGAAATCAAAAGAGGCCGCTCAATGCCAATAGGGCGGATAGCCGGAATTTTGCTGCTCGGCGGCGAGGAGCCGCAGCATCGCCGGCCATTCGAGCACGCCGTAGGGCCGCCGCGCGCCGGGCTGATAGAGATGGGCGGTGTGGGCCAATACGTTTTCTCCGGGCATGGTCAGCTCGGTGCGCGCCGCCATGGCGTCGACCTGCGAGCGGCAGGATAGTTCAAGCTGATACATGGTGTTGAACGCCTGCTGGATGGTCGCCCCGCAGGTGAGTAGCCCGTGATTGCGCATCACCATGGCATCATGCGGACCGAGGTCGCGCACCAGCCGCTCGCGTTCGTCGAGATCGATCGCCGGGCCTTCGTAATCGTGATAGCCGATATGGCCGGTAAAACGGATCGAGGTCTGCGACAACGGCAGCACCCCACATGTCATCGCCGATACCGCCATGCCGGCGCGGGTGTGGGTGTGCAGCACGCAGGCGACGTCCGGCCGCGCCTTGTGGATGGCGCCGTGGATCACGTAGCCGGAGACATTGATGCCGTAATCGGTGTCGGGCTTCCTGACGATGTTGCCTTCGACGTCGATCTTGGCCAGGCTCGAGGCGGTAATCTCCTTGTAGAGCAGCCCATAGAGATTGATCAGCAGATGCTCGGTGCCCGGAATGCGCGCCGTGATATGATTGTAGATGAGATCGCTCATGCCGTAGAGATCGACCAGACGATAGCAGGCGGCGAGATCGAGCCTGGTCTGCCACTCTTGCGCCGATACGTTGTTGCGGATTGACTGAAATTCGGTCGAATAATGCACCGCGGCGTCTCCCGTTTCGGCCAAGGATAACTCTCCAAACAGGCTGTGTCAGCCCGGATATCGGACAAACAAAATGACAGTCGAGATCAGCGGCGTTCTGCGCAACCACGTGAAGGAGAAGCTTCAGCGCGGCGAGGTGGTCGCCTCGATGACGGTCCGGCTCGTGCGCGGGGTCGAGATCGCCCGCATCGCCAAGACCGCCGGCTTCGACAGTCTCTACGTCGACATGGAGCATTCGAGCTTCTCGCTGGAGACGACGAGCCAGATTTGCATGGCGGCGCTGGAAGCGGGCGTGACGCCGTTCGTGCGCGTGCCGGGCGTCGCCGACGTGCAGCGCATCCTCGATGCCGGCGCGCTCGGCATCATCGCGCCGCATGTGCAGTCCGCCGCCGAGGCGCGCGACTATGTACGGGCGGCCAAATATCCGCCGCTCGGCGACCGCTCCAATGCCGGTCCCCTGCCCCACTTGCAATACCGCTCGTTTCCCGCCGCGCAAGCTTACGCGGCGATCGACGCCGCAACCATGGTGATCGTGCAGTTCGAGAGCGGCGAAGCCATCGAGAAAGCCGACGAGATCGTCGCCGTCGACGGGGTCGACATGGTGCTGATCGGCACCAACGACCTATTGGCCGATTGGGGTTTTCCCGGACAGTACGATCACCCCCGCGTGCGCGAGGCTTACGCCAAAACCATCGCCGCCTGCCGCCGCCACGGCAAGCATGCCGCCGTCGGCGGCTTCGCCACGCGGCCCGACCTGGCCGCCGAATATGTGCGCACGGGCGCGCGCTACGTCTCGACCGGCACCGATTTGGGTTTCCTGCTTGCCGCCTGCATGGCAAAAGCCAAGGAGGTGCGCGACATCGCGTTGGCGGGGAAGAGCTGATGCGCGTCCGGGCGTCGCACATCAGTTCCCCCGGGCGAACCCGCGTGACCCATGCCATGATTCAGCCAAAGCTTTGGCAATATGGTTTACTTGCGGTCAGCCAAGGGGAAAGAGGGGTTCACGTGCTTGCGGCACGCCGGTTTGCTCCTGCTGCGACAGCATTAATGCTTGTTGCCGGCGCATTTTTCGCCCCGCTCCTCGCATCCGTCGCAGCACGGGCCGATGTTTCGTCGGACAAGTGCGAGGACGCGCTCCAGATTGCGGTCCTGCCCTCGCCGCTTCGGCCATGGAAGGGCGCGCCATTGCGCATCCTCGTCGCCGCCGAGAAGCCGCTTGCGGGCGAGCTTTCGCTGATCGCACCCGACGGCAGCGTCGCCGCCAAGTCGCGCGACCGCGAAGGTGGTCCGCCGTATTACTGGTTCGCCGAGGTGGCGGCGTCGGCGCCGGGGACATGGCACGCGACCCTCGCGCTCGAGGGCGCGCCGGAAGGCTGCGGCACGATCACCCGCGATATCGCGGTAAGCGCCCGCAAGCCGCCGCCCCTGCAGAAGACCGCGGGAAGCGTCTGGCCGTTGCGCAATAGCTGGAACCGCGAAACGGAAAACCTGTATTCGGCGTGGATTGCGAAGATGTTCGACGCGCCGCTCGACCAGGAGCTGTCGTGGAAGTCGTGGGATGAAGTGCTGCGCGACCGATCGCGCAATTTCCTCTTCAACTATTTGGGTCTCAACGAAGAGGGCTCGCTCAGAAGCATTCACCCCGATTGCGCCAAATTTGCCTACTTTTTGCGTGCCTATTTCGCGTTCAACATGGGACTGCCGTTCGGTTATTCGAACTGCTCGCGCGGCATCGGCGGCGCGCCGCCGAAATGTTACGAGTGGTTCGATGTCGAGCATCCCGAGGTCACGCCGCCGCCACCGCCGCCCGATGTGCCCCCGCAACAGCTGACCGGGTCCGCCGCACCTGCCCCGGCTCCGGCGCCCAACCTGTTCCAGCAGATATTTGCTTCGCCGGCCGCGCCCGCGGCGGCCCCACTTGCACCAGCGAAGCCACCCGCGCCGAAGAAGCCGCTGGGGCTTGCGGCGTCGTTCACCCAATATTTGCAGGCGGCCAGCAACGTCGTTCAGACCGGAGCCGTGCGCGTGTCGGCGACCGACGACAAGACGGACTTTTATACCATTCCGCTGACGCAAGCGGCGCTGCGCCCGGGGACGGTTTACGCCGACCCGTACGGCCACGTCCTGATGCTCGTGAAGCTCGTACCGGAATCGGGCGGCGCGCCGGGCATCTTCCTCGCCGTCGACGCTGAGCCCGACGGGTCGGTGACGCGCAAGCCCTTTTGGCGCGGCAATTTCCTGTTCACGCACGATCCCGCGCTTGGCACCTCCGGTTTCAAGCACTTCCGGCCGATCGTGCGCCAGAAGAACGGCGCCCTGCGGCGGCTGACCAACGCCGAAATCGCGAAAAGCCCGCAATACGGCGATTTTTCGCTCGAGCAGGCGCACCTCAGCGCCCAGGATTTTTACGATCGAATGGACGACGTGATGTCGCCTGAGCCGGTCGATCCCGTGCAGGCGATGGAGAGCGCGATCACGAACCTCGACGATCAGGTGAAGACGCGCGTCACGGCGGTCGAAAACGGACGAAAAGATCAGGCCAAGGAGCACGGCGACGTGGCGATGCCGAACGGCCCGTCGATCTTCGAGGCGACCGGCGCCTGGGAAGATTACTCCACGCCGTCGCGCGATTTTCGCCTGTTGATCGCGATCGACGTGGTGCGCGGATATCCCGATCACGTGGCGCGGCGGCCGGAGCGCTACGCGATCCCGGCCGGCAAAAGCGCCGCGGACGTGAAGGCGCAATTGCAGAGCGTGCTCGCCTCGGAGCTTGCGTCGCACAAGTTTTCGTATACGCGCAGCGACGGCTCGCAGTGGACGCTCTCGCTCAAGGACGTAATGGACCGCGCGGCGGATCTCGAGATGGCCTACAACCCGAACGACTGCGTCGAGGCTCGCTGGGGCGCTCCGGAAGGGAGCGACGAGGCGTCGACCTGCAAGCGGCATGCGCCGACGGCGCAGCGCGCGAAGATGGCGGAGTACCGCGCGTGGTTCCACGATCGGCATTGGCCTACGCACGCCGACCAGTCGGTGCATGCTGCGGAGTAGGCCGCGGAGCAAGGCCCCTTGGTCGATTGTGAGGGCGGCTTGCCTGCTCGCCGGACTGACAATGCTCGCCGGCGCAACTCCTCTTGTCGCGCAGGATGATCGCCTTCGCTCCGCACTCGACAGGCTGGTCGCGGCTTATCCGGGCGCGCTTGCTTCCCATGACGGCACAGTGCTGCGTTGGCGCGACGGAACGGTCACGCCGCTATCCGACGGCGCCGACAGCAAGCCTTTTTCGGAGCTGCTCCGCCATGCGTCCATCATCGATCAGCTTCGCATTCCCTATCCGCGCGACCCGCTTGAGAAGCCGCCCGCCGTCAACGCCGATCCGGGCCGCTTTCGCAACACCGCTTTCTTCCGCAAAATGTACGGCGATTGCCAAAAGGGCGAGGTGGCGCCGCACCTTGTTTCGCTGATCTGGCTTCCTCACACGTGGGGAAAATCAATCCGCATCACCGCTGTGAACGGAGTCGATCAGCAATTGCGCGCCGTGTCGGCTGAGATCGACGCGCTGCCGGAAAAAATCAAACGCGCCGCCTACCCGATCGCCGGCACTTACAATTGCCGCACCGTGGCCGACACCGGTCAGCCGAGCCCGCACGGCTACGGGATCGCGATCGATCTCAATACCGCATTCTCGGATTATTGGTACTGGCGGCCGCATGACGGCCCTATCGTTTATCGCAACCGCATGCCGCAGGAGATCGTCGCGATCTTTGAAAACCACGGGTTCATTTGGGGCGGCAAATGGTATCACTACGACACCATGCATTTCGAATATCGACCCGAACTTCTTCCGCAGCCGTGAGCTCGGCCGCGGACCACGTCGGATCAGCCATGGATGGCGATGACGGCGCCTGGCCAAGCCAGCTAATCCCTTGCTGCGGTCGCCTCGACCTCGATGAGAAAGTTGGGCCGCGCCAACGCCTGCACCACAACCATCGTCGTCGCCGGCCGCATGTCGCCGAGATACTTATCGCGCACCTTGGCGTAAGCCGGGATATCCTGCGGCCGCGTCAGAAATGAGGTCACCTTCACGAGATTTTTGACGCTCATGCCGCCGCCTTCGAGGGTGGCGACGACGTTGCGCCAAGCCTGCTCAGCCTGTCCCTCGATATTTGCGTCGATCGTCCCATCCGGCTTGGTGCCGACTTGGCCGGCGACGTAAAGCCAGCGTGCATTCGGAGAAATCTCGACGCCGTGACTGTAGGTGGCGGCGGGCGGCGCAATTGTCGGCGGGTTGAAAAGTCTCATGGTCCCTCGCTTTGACTGCAGAACGGCGTATCGGCGGCGGCGATGATGCTCAAGGGCATGACGGCGCAATATCTTCCGCGTCATACTTATAAAGTCCAGCGCGGCGACACCATATTGTTCCACGCCGCGGCGGGAGGTCTCGGCCTGATCGCATGTCAATGGGCGAAGCATCTCGGCGCCACCGTCATCGGCACGGTCAGCAGTGACGCCAAGGCGGCTCTCGCCAAAGCGCACGGCTTTATCTCGCCCGCACCGCGCTGATCCATCACACCGCCACGTGCGAAGACCTGGCTCTCGCCGCCACCGAACTGTTCGACGTCGTGCTCTCAGGAACCGTGAAGATCGAAGTGAACCAGACCTACCCGCTGCGCGACGCAGCGCGCGCCCATGCCGATCTGGAGCAACGCCGGACAACCGGCTCAAGCATATTGACGATTTGAGACGCCGGCCGACGGCGCATTTGCCGGGGCGGGTTCTGCCGCGCTAGCATCGTGCGACGGCTGTTCGGCGCTGCAGCGAGCGGTCCGCGTAACTGCCGCCTCGGGTGTCGGCGCATTTCGGCAGGTCATGATCTCCCGCTTCACCTATCGATCCGATCCCATCCGCATCGTGTTCGGCGCCGGCGCCGTCGCTTCGCTGCGGGCGGAAGCCGATTTTCACAAAATCTCCCGGTTGATCGTGCTGTGCTCGAGGTCGCGCGCGGAGCTGGCGCGGCGCGTCACGGCCTCGGTTGCGGACCGCTGCGCCGGCATCTGCGACGCCTCCGCTCCGAATATGCCGCGCACGGCGTTCGACCGCGTCCTCAATGACCTCAAGCGACTCAATGCCGACGGCTTTATCGTGTTCGGCGGCGGTTCGCCGATCGGGCTCGCCAAGGCCGCCGCGGCGGCGACCAAACTGCCCTACATCGCCATCGTGACCACCTATTCGGGTTCGGAGATGGCGGCGCGCTGGCGGATCGGCGTCGCCGACGATCGTCTCAGCGGCGACGATGTCGCGGCGCTGCCGGCGAGCGCAATCTACGATCCCGAACTCACGCTCGATCTTCCCGCGCGCATGTCGGCGGCGAGCGGCATGAACGCCGTGGCGCACGCCGTCGAGAGCCTCTACGGCGCCGACACCAATCCGGTGGTGCAAACGATGGCCGAGGAGGCGGTGCGCCGGCTCGGCTTGAGCCTGCCGCGCGTGGTGGACAATCCGCGCGATCTTGCGGCGCGCACCGACACGCTCTACGGCGCCTGGCTCGCGGCCAACTTTCGCGCCGAAGTCGGGCTCGAACACGCCATCGCGCAGCGCGTGCGGCAGTGGTTCAATCTGGACCATGCTCACACGCACGCGGTCGCTACCCCCTATGCGATCGGCTTTAACGCATCCGCGGCGCCGGACGCCATGGAACGAATCAGACGCGCGCTTGGCGTGCCCGATGCCGCGCGCGGCCTTTACGACCTCAACGTCCGCCTCGGCCTGCCGACCGGGCTGAAGGGTCTCGGCATGCGCGAGGAGGATCTTGCCAAAGCCGTCGAGGTGGTGAGCGCGATCAAGATCGTGCACCCGCGGCCGGTGTCGAAATCCGACCTCACGGAGATTCTTCGCCAAGCCTATAATGGCGAGCCGCCAAGGTTTTGACGGACGAGTACTGGAGCGAAGATGCAGAACAAGTTCCGCGGCGTGATGCAAAGCCCGGTCACGCCGCTCAACGACGATTTCAGCCTCGACCTGCCGACCTTCGAGCGGGTGCTCGACTTCCATGTTCGCGCCGGAGCGCCGGCGATTTCCTGGCCGCACCACAAGGGCGAGTCGCTCAATCTCACCATCCCCGAGCGCAAGCTTTTTGCCGAAGCCGCCGTCAAGGTGGTGGCCGGCCGCGTGCCGGTGACGATCCACGTCAGCGCGCTCGCGGTCGAGGACACGATGGCGCTGGCGCGCCACGCGCAAGACATCGGCACCGACGGCGTTTTGGCGATCACGCCCTATTTCTGGACGCCAACGCTGGAAGCCATCGAGGCCTATTTCGTCCGATTGTGTTCTTCTATCGACCTGCCGGTGCTGTCCTACAATTCGCCGAGTTATCTCAACGGCGTCGAGATCACCGGCGATCTGATGGCGCGGCTCATCGAGAAGCTGCCGAACTTCGTCGGCGTCAAGGAAGCAAGTTTCAACAGCGAAAAGTTTCTGGAAATATCGCGCGCGGCTTTGGCGATGCGGCCGAATTTCGCCATGCTGACCGGCGTTGAGTTTTTGCTCCCCTCGGTGCCGCTCGGCGGCGTCGGCTCTTACTCGGCCGCCGGCTCGATCTGCCCAAATCTGTGCAACCAGCTGTTCGACAGCTGCGTCGCCGGCGAATGGCGACGCGCGCGCGAACTGCAATTCAAAATGACGCGGCTATGGCACCTGTTCAAGGATCAATATCCCTCCTCGCTCAAAGGCGGCATGGTGATCATGGGCCGTCCCGTCGGCCCGACGCGGGCGCCACTGCCGACCGCTACGCCCGAGCGCCAAGCTTATATCCGCGCGCAGCTCGAGGAACTCGGCATCATCGACAGCGAGCCGCAAGGCTGGTGAATTTTTCGCTGTATTTTTTGTGGGATTGAGCAATGCCGTTCGAGCCGGGTTTCGTGCACACGCCGCTGACGCCGTTTGCCGACGATCGGCGCATCGACTTCGACCTTTACGGCCGGATGATCGATTTTCATCTCCGCCACGGCGCTCAATCACTGGCCGTGCCGATGCACGCGGGCGAATTGGTGAGTCTCACCGACGACGAGCGGCGTGCGCTCATCAAATTTGCGGTCGAAAGCGCGGATAAGCGCGCGCCCGTAATCGCCCATGTCAGCGACGCCGGCACCGCAATCGCTGCCGCACTCGCGCGTCATGCGCAGAGCGTTGGCGCCGCGGCGATTATCGCCACGACGCCGTATTACTGGACCCCGCCGCCCGCGATGGTCTTGGAGCATTTTTTCCAGACCGGCTCCGCCGTGGACATTCCGTTCTTCGTCTTCAACGCGCCGGAAGACATGGCCGGCAGCAAGATCAACGCTGCCTTGACGCTCAAGCTCATCGAAAAACGTCCCAACTTTGCCGGCGTCGTGGATTCGAGCCTCGACTGGCAATTCATGATCGAACTTCTGACCGATGCTGCGCGAGTGCGGCCCGATTTCATGCTGCTGAGCGGCACGGAATTGATGGTATCGGCGTCGGCGATCGGTGCGCGCGGCATGTTTACCGCGCTGGCCGTTATCGCACCGACGCTGATGCGCCGGCTGTTCGATCTCTGCCGCGCGCAAAAACTGTTTGAAGCGCGCGCGCTGCAGGAGGAGGCCGCGGCGCTTCGCCAGATGCTCAAGGCCGGCGGCGTCGCGGCGCTCAAGGCCGCCGCGCGCGCCATGAACCGCGATTGCGGAAATCCGCGACCGCCGCTTTTACCGCTCGATGCAACGGCAGAGAAGAACCTGATAAGCCGGATCGAAGCCCTACCGGCGCTGTTCGATGAGCCGAGAGGCTGGTGACCTGAGGCGGATACCTCGCTTTGCGGCACTTAGCGGCGACGCCGCGGCGTAGCTGTTACTTCCGCTGTTCGAGGCCAAGCGGACGTCTTGCAAACATCAGCGATCGGTAGCGAATGACCCACAGCAGTCACGAGCCCGGGGCGCCGCCGAAGCAGCGGAGCTACGGTGTTCGTCGGTATCTCACTGCACGCGGACGCGATTGACCGCCCAAGACATCGCGCGTGCGAGCATCGATCCGGCCAAGGCCGGAAGCCCCACCGTGATCCACGCAATGGTGTACTCGAACGGCAAGAGGTTGTGTGTTGTCGGATCGATCATCATATCCCGGATCAGCATGATCGTGTGCGCAATGGAAACCCCGATCACTATCGCCAACGGGATCAGGAAGCCGCTCGAATTCAAAATCTACTAGCCAGGGTCCGGGAATGGGATTTTCGCCGCGCAGGGGCCGCCACTTGAAACTGAGCGCGAACGAGCAAAGAAAAGCAAGCAGCAAGTTGAGCCAGGCAACGTTGATGCCGATGAGATACTGGTGCTGAAAGCGCTCGCCATAAGCATACGTATCCCCGCCCAGAATAAGGTCGAGGCCCACGCCGATGGCGAAAGCAAGCGCCACGCGAATGCAAATTCGGACACCAGGTGGCATAGGCCGCTCCTCATTTAGATCGAGGCGCAGGCTCCTCACCGAGCCCCGATGTATCGCATCCATTGCAACTCGCCAATGGCCTCAGATCGGTCAGGCATCAGGAAGGCTGGTATAAGTTGAAAGTTTCTTTTCCAATTCATCGACACGAACTGAGGCCTGACTAAGCTGTGACCGAAATAGATTGGCATAGGTGATGATGCAAAGGCCGACGAGAATTAGGACCGGGCCGTCAAGCTTCTGTCCCATAAACTGATAAAACAAGCCGACTCCCATAATGAAGATCGGGAAGCAAACACTCGTGATTTCGAGTATCCTGGTTTGCCGCGGAGATGATACTATTGCGGTCATCGTAAGTGCCTCGCGTTAGCTTGGTCAGTCTCCTCCGGCCCTTCCGGCGTCAGACAGCCAGATTGCTGCCATCTGGAAAGTTAGTCGCCCGATCCGCCGGGGCGGTTCAACTTGCAGCCAAGCTGAACCGCACGCGGAAAGGCGCTTGGGGCCGTTTCTGGCCCATTACGTCGGATAGTGCGGCACAATCGAATGTCGCCTTCCGGGGTAAAGCTGCCGTGACGCGGACATCACGCGATGTCGCAGTTTGACCCATGCGGGAACCGGGTGTGCATCGCAGCAGTTGAGACAATATCGATTTTTAGGATGGCGAGAAGCGATCTGGTCGTCCAGCACCGGTTGCAAAGGTCCGCCATCCCTGCTGACTGAATTCTCTGGCAATTTGATTTCCCGCTTCCATCGACGGGGTGGAATAAATGCCACGTTTGGTCCTCAGCCACCACTCGCCATAGCGTTGGCGGAGCGGCTGAAAGCCGAATTACGCCGCCAAGAGATGCGCGCTGCGCAATTGCAGCAAGGCGGTTTGCTCGGCAACCGGCGCGACGCGGCCGGGCGCGACGGCGCAAGCCGACGCGCAGCGCACCACGGCGTTGCGCAGATAAGGCGGCGTTTGCGACCACAGATATTCGAATACGTGGCCACTGTTTTTGTGCGCGAGCCGAATGGTGCTGCCCTCGATGGCAACGTCAAAATTCGGTTCGCTCGCGTTGAGCTTCAGATTTGGCGAACGCAGACCGAAGGCGGCGTGCAGGACCTTATCGACATCCTCGGAATTGAACGGTTTCTGCAGGAAGGCGCAGGCGCCAGCGTCGAACGCCTGACGCTCTTTGGCGAGATTATGCTCAGCAGACATCATCACGACTTTCAGCGACGATTGGATGAGCTGGAGCCGCTTCATGGTGTTTACGCCGTCCATGCCGGGCATGTTGCGGTCGAGGAAGACCGCGTCGAATTCCGTGGTGCGGCACAAGGTGACGGCGGTTTCGCCGTTGCCGGCTTCGGTGATCTCGCAATTGAACACGCTGCCTTGAACGACTTTCTGGACGATTTGGCGGACGGTCGAGGAGTCGTCGATGATCAATATTTTGGTCGGCGACGCGATGCTGGCATAAGTCCTCATGATGCCGAGTGCGTCGTCGGCCGAAAATGGCTTGAACAGGAACTCGTGAGCACGCAGTTTTATCGCCAAATCCACTGCCTCCACCGCCGGCGGATTGGACATCAGCGTCACGAAAGTTTGGATGCCGAGCTTGCGCGCCGACCAGAACGCCTGCGTCCCGGAGAGTTCAGGCATGTGCACGTCGATAAACGCGAGATCGATGTTGGCGCCGTTGAGCAGCGTGAGGCACTCGCGGCCGTTGTCGGTCGCGGTGAACCGCAGTGGCAGTTTCGAGGCGTGCGCGGCTTCGCTCAGGATCTGCTGGGTGACTTGCGAGTCATCGGCAATGAGCATGGTGATGGTGCGCTGCATGGCGTGCCTCCAATCCAACCCATCGCGGCGTGGGGGTCGCCGTTCCGGTTGGGCCGGTGACCGCACAACTTCAATGAGCCAACGGGATTTCCGTTCAGCCTTAGCGCGCACGTCATTGCAAGAGTGGTGAATGATTGTCGTCCGCGGAAGCTCAAGTTTTCCTAGCTCGTGCCGCGGGAAGCCGGATAGGGGATCAGGCTTATAGACGAGCGGCTTTTTCCGCAGTGCGAAGTGACGCTATTGCGAATGACGCTATTGATGTGGTGGACGACGCCCGCTCCCAGCAACGCATTGCCGGTAAGGTGATCGTTGCGCGAAATCACACAGAGGAGCCGTCCACATGCAAATTACCACGATCGGTCTGGATATAGCCAAGAACGTTTTTCAGGTTCACGGCATCGACGCACAGGAAAAGGTCGTCGTCCGCAAGCAACTCCGGCGTAGCCAGGTATTGCGATTTTTCGAAGAGCTCTCGCCGTGCCTTGTTGGGTTAGAGGCCTGCGCCACGTCGCATTATTGGGCCAGAGAACTCGCCAAGCTCGGTCATGAAGTGCGACTGATGCCAGCGAAGGACGTGAAGGCCTACGTCAAGCGCAACAAGAATGACGCAGCCGATGCCGAAGCGATCTGCGAGGCGGTGCGCCGGCCAACCATGCGTTTCGTTCAAGTGAAGTCTGCCGAGCAGCAGGCCCAGCTGATGCAACATCGTGCCCGCGATCTTCTGATGCACCAGCGCACGCAGCTGATCAATGCAATGCGATCCCACCTGGCCGAGCTTGGCATCATAGCTCCGCAAGGACGTGAAGGGATCAAGGAGCTGCTGACAATCATCGCAGATGATACCACTACACATCTGCCGAATGATGCCCGGGCAAGCCTGCTCGTGCTAGCTGCGCAGCTTCAGGCCTTACAGACGACGATTGGGGCGATCGAGAAGCGGATCGTGGTGCAGCACCGCGCTAACAAGCAGAGCAGGCGACTTCAGACCATACCCGGGATCGGGCCGATTGGCGCCTCAGCGATTGCCGCCACGGTGACGAACCCCAAGATCTTCCGATCAGGGCGCGACTTTGCTGCCTGGATTGGGTTGGTGCCACGACAGATGTCAACCGGCGGGAAACCGAAGCTCGGGCCGATATCCAAACAGGGCGACCGCTACCTGCGGCGCCTGCTCGTGGTCGGGGCGGTTTCTACCCTGCGACGCGCCAAGCAGAATCCGCAGAAATTTCCCTGGGTCACGCGGCTTCTGGCACGGCGACCGTACAAGGTTGTCGCGGTTGCGCTTGCCAATAAGATGGCCCGCATCGCCTGGGCGCTGTTGATCACCGGTAAGACCTGTCGATCTGCTTGGTTTGCGGCAGCATGAGAAGGAGCTTGCCGATGCGAGTATGACGTTGCGTTAGTGCGTCGAGAACTGCAGGGGTGATGACGACATTGATGCGAAACGGTCGAGACCGTCGATTGGGAAGACCCGTGACAAGGGCCACGCGAGCAAAGAGCGCGAGCGATTGGTTGGGACCCGATCAGCGGATTACATCAGGGCCAGCGGCCACAGCGGCCGCATTCAAAGGCCGTATACATGGCTGCACCCGACCCGCTAGCTGAAATGTCAGATTTCCTCTTGCACCGCGGGCGTCGTCCATACATGGCCCAGGCTGTGTGAAAAGTCGGACTGATTGATTCTTTTTTGAATTGACGGCTGCTATGATTTTTATTGAATTGGCGGGCGGGAGCGGCAGATGTCAGGCTTTGTGGAAGGGATTGACCGGAACCAAAGCACACTTTTCCCTGCCGTGCTTGACGACTACGTGGCCGAGGACAATCCGGTTCGTGCGGTTGATGCGTTCGTTGAAGGCCTCGATCTTGGCGGGCTCGGCTTTGGTCGGGTTACATCGCTAGAACAAGGGCGGCCCAGCTATCATCCCGCGACACTTCTCAAGATATACATTTATGGCTATCTCAATCGCGTTCCGTCGAGCCGACGCCTTGAGCGCGAATGCCAGCGCAATATCGAGCTGGTCTGGCTGACCGGCCAATTGGCACCGGACTTCAAGACCATTGCGGATTTCCGCAAGGACAACGGCAAGGCCATTCGTGAGGTCTGTCGTAGCTTTGTGGCACTGTGCCGCGAGCTTCAAATGCTGAGCGAGGCGAGCGTTGCAATCGATGGCTCCAAATTCAAGGCTGTCAATGCGCGCGATAAGAACTTCACCGAGGCCAAGATGAAGCGGCGCCTTGAGCGGATGGACGAGAGTATCGGGCGCTACATGGAGCAATTGGAGACTGCCGACCGCCGGGGTGATGTGGTGCCGGAGGCAAAGGTTGCACGGCTCAGGGACAAAATCGTGAAACTGAAGGAAGAGGTCGCGCGGCTCGGTATGATCAAGGTCGAGATGATGATGAGCGAGAACATGCAAATCTCGCTGACTGACCCGGATGCGCGTTCGATGGCAACGAGCGGCAAAGACACCGGAATTGTTGGCTACAATGTGCAAGCCGCAGTCGATACCAAGAACCATCTCATTGTGGCCCACGAGGTGACGAACGTCGGCACGGATCACCATCAACTGTCGAATATGGCGGAGCTGGCGCGCACCGAGATGGGCGTTGAGACGCTCGATGCTGTGGCTGATCGCGGCTACTACGCGAGTGAGGAGATTTGCGCCTGCGAGGAGGCAGGGATCACCGTCACACTACCAAAGCCGATGACCTCGAACTCAAAGGCGTCAGGGCGCTTCGGCAAGGAAGACTTTGTCTATATCGCGGCTGAGGATGTCTATATTTGTCCGGCCCGTGAGCGTCTGACCTATCGCGCCACAACTAACGATGCTGGCAAGATGATACGACGTTACTGGACGAGTGTGTGCAGGGCGTGTGCGTTGAAAGCAAAGTGCACATCCGACACCGCGCGTCGCGTCTCACGATGGGAGTACGAGGCGGTGCTTGAGGCTGTGCAGGCACGCCTCGATCATCATCCGGAAAAAATGACAATGCGTCGCCAGACAGCGGAACATCCCTTCGGCACCATCAAGGACTGGATGGGAGCAACGCACTTTCTCACGAAACGGTTGCCGAAGGTGGCAACCGAGATGGCGCTCAATGTGCTCGCCTACAACATGAAGCGCGTGATGGCGATCATTGGCGTGGCCGGGCTGCTGGAGGCTTTGGCGACCTGAGCCGAGGGATGCTGCGCATTCAAATCAATGCCAGCAGACGCTCCCTGGGGCATCTGGGGCGGTCAGGGAGCCGATTTTGTTCAGATCGGTGCTTGACGATCGCAGAAACTAAGGTCGCACTGACAATCGCGCTCATCCCGACCCCTTTCCACACAGCCTGGGCCCCGCGCGTCCGATGTTGCAGCGCAAGCGAATGTCGGCTCTCAGGGGAATTGCGGAAGTGGCAGGCGCTCAATCGAAAGTCCCACTGGAGATATAGAACAGCAGCCCGACCAGCCCGAGCAGCGCCAGCGCCACGATCACTTTCAGCAAATCCGCGCGCACTTGTTTCGCTCGGCCGTCGCCGCTGCGGCACTCCTCCGCAGCGCGTTGCCGGGCCTCCACGTCCGTTGGTTTCCGAGCCCCCTCTTCCTGCGCGCGACGTTTGGCTTCGGCTTCCAGCCGCCTGCGCTCTTCCGCGATACGTTGCGCCTCGGCCTCTTCCTGCTTGCGGCGCGCCTCGTCATCGGCGCGTCGCCCGGCTTCGGCTTCCCGGCGGCGGCGCTCTTGCTCCTCTCGGGCCTGCGCTTCGGCTTCCTCTTGCCGTCGACGTTCTTCCGGCGACTGCCATGACCGGTACAGTGCCTCGACGATTTTGTTACAGAAGCGCGCGATCTCCTCCCGCATGGCAGGCGTAGGAATGTCGGAATAACGGAACGTCTGCCAATCGACATATTGCCGTTTGGCAATGGCGGACAACACTGGATGGTTGCGCCATTGCGCTTCGTTGGCGAGCGCCGGCACCAGCACGTAAAGAATCGGAAAAACCAGGTCGGCGCGCCCGAGCGCCCGTTCGCGTTCGAGAAACGCTTCGAATTCGAACTTGCAATAATCACTGTTGACCGCCCGCGGCGTCACGATCGGAATAAAAAGACCGACTGCTCGACGGCCGTGTTGATCTCGGATTCCCAGAGTTTTCCCGGCGCGATCGCCTCCTTGTCCTGCCACAGCCGGAAGGTCGTCTTGGAGCGGCCGAGCTGTGCGGCCAACTCCCGCTGGATGGCGTCCCTCACCCCCGACAGTGTTCCTCTGAAGGCCTCGTCATCCTCGCGGGAGTAGCTGAAAAAGCCGATGATTTCAGGGAGGTCTGCCAGCGAGGACATGTCTGTGGACTGCTATCTGACTGTGCAAGAGTTAAAGGCTAGTCGCCCAATTCAATCAGATTGAAGGGTAGAGGTGCTTGAGTTTGATGCGTGCATTTGAGGTTGTGAAGTGCCAATCAGCCTTGGTGTGATTTGTATTGCGGTCTTTTTCCCAAGCGGCGATTTCGTCGATGAGGGTTTGCTTATCGGGTATGCGGCGGTCGAGACACTGAGACGATAGGACGCCGAGTTCGGATTCGGCAAGATCCAGCCAGCTGCCGTGTTTCGGCGTGTAGTGCCATTCGAAGCGCTCGACCAGGCGCCGGGCTTCGGCGGCCGGGAACGCCTCATAGAGGGAAGCTTTGCTGTGGATGTTGAGGTTGTCCTGGATCAGGACAATGACCTTGGCGCTGGCGAAGTGAGTATCGGCGAGGTCTTTGAGGACATGGGCATAATCCACGGCGGTGTGGCGGTCTGTGACCTTGACGTGACGCCAGCCTTCGAGCGGGGCGAACATCATGAAGAGGTTGGCGGTGCCGTTGCGCTCGTACTCGTAGTCGCAACGGGCCGGGCGGCCCGGTTTCATCGGGATCGGCACGCGTGTCTCGGCAATGAGTTGCTTTGAGGTCTCATCCAGGCAAACCAGCGGTCGATTGGGATCGCGCGGTCGCGTGTAGACGGCCAGCACGTCTTCCATCGCGGCCACGAACGCGCTGTTGGCTTTGGGCGGAATGACCCATTGTTCGCGGCGATGGGGCTTGAGAGTGTTTTTTTAAAACCCGACCGATCGTGCTGTCGCTGGCGCGATCAACGATGCTGAGTTCCACCACCTTGCGTTCCAGCAACCGCAAGGTCCAGCGTGCCCGTCCCTTGGGCGGTTTGGAGCACGCCAGGGCAATCAGCTTGGCTTCCTTCTCGCCATCAAAAATCGGCGCAACTGCCGGCGTCGCACGTTGCTTGCGGCTCAACACCGCCGCAAGGCCCTCTTCAACCAATTGCTTGCGCACCCGGTAAACCATGGAGGCGCTGGTCTCCATGGCCGCAACGATCTTGCTGTCGCTCCAGCCATCGCCGGCTTCCGAGATATCCGCCTTCAACAAAATCCGCGCCTTCAGCAGCCGCCGCGCGGGGTTTTTCCCTTTTTAAATCAACGCTTCCAACTGCTCGCGTTCTTCCGCGCTCAACCGCACAACATATCTCTTCACAGATTTCTCGCGCCTCGCCATAGTCCCCTCCGTCGCTCGCACCCAGGACGGAAGCAAATCATCAATTCCTTTCAAATTGGTTGAAGCGACCGACTAGTGGTCTGATTCATTCGGACGATTCCCAAATTGTCTGAAGCAGTTCAAGCTCTCATCATGAGAGCAGGAATTGTCGTGAACGTTACCCGAGCGGATCGCCATCGGCTTAAGGCGATCATCTCGGATCGCAGCGCGCTGCAAAAGCACGTGTGGCGGGCCAATATCGTCCTCGCGACAGCCGACGGCTGCGGCACCGCTGAGATCATGCGCCGATCGGGCAAATCGAAGCCCGTGGTGTGGCGATGGCAGGCGCGGTTCATGGCGGAGGGCGTTGCAGGGCTCACGCGCGACAAGACGCGCAAGCCCGGCAAACAGCCACTTTCGACAACCACTGTGCAGAGGGTGGTTGAGCTGACGCTGGGGCCGCCGCCGGGAGAAGCGACCCACTGGACCGGCCGGATGCTGGCGAAGGCGGCGGGAGTGAGCCTGCGTTCGGTGCAACGTATCCTTGAAGCCCACCAACTCGCGCCGCATCGCATCAGCACGTTCAAGCTGTCGACGGACCCGAAATTTGTCGAGAAGTTCACGGATGTCGTCGGCCTCTACGTCGATCCTCCCGCTCATGCGGTGGTTCTCTCGGTCGACGAGAAAAGATCCCATGGGGAGTGGATAGCAACCGACGCTCGGGCAGAGTGAGGTTGCTGAGCGACTCACTCTGGAGGCAACCATGCAGATTGTCACTGACCGACCCCAAGCGCCGACCGCTATCCGCACCGACCTTGGTGCGATTTTCGTCTCGTTGGAACTCAGTCGATCGACCTGGCTGATTACATCGTTGTCACCGGGCGGCGGAGAAAAGATGTCGAAGCATGCGGTTCGCAGCGGCGATGTCACTGGACTGCGGATGCGGATCTCTCAGCTCAAGGATAAGGTTCAGGTCCGAATGGGGCAGGTCGTTCCAATCATCGTGATTCAGGAGGCGGGTTTGGACGGCTTTTGGATTCACCGATTGCTACAGGACGAAGGGGTCGAAAGCCACGTTGTTGATCCCGCTTCAATCGCGACGTCGCGCCGGCGCCGGCGGGCGAAGACTGACAAAATCGACGGGGAAGCTCTGGTGCGAGCATTGCTGGCGTATAAGCGAGGCGAGCCACGGGTGTGCGCCATGGTTCGAGCACCGACGCCGCACGAGGAGGATCGCCGCCGGATCTGTCGCGAGCGCAAAACCCTGACAGCGGAGCGGGTGCAGCACGTCAATCGGATCAAGGGGCTGCTCTTCGCCCAGGGCGTCTCTGATTATGAACCCTTGTTGCGCGAAAGACGGGCACGGCTTGAGGAACTCAGGACCGGTGATGGCCGTCCGCTGCCCGAGCATTTGAAGGCACAGATTGGACGCGAACTTGATCAACTCGAACTCACGCTTGAGCAAATCAAGTCCGTAGAGACGGAGCGGGAAGCGATGCTCAGCCCGTCGGGCGAAGGCACGCCAGCGCCAGGAGCAATGTTAAAGAGTTTGAAGGGGATTGGTTCGGAATTCGCCGGTGTCCTGTGGTCGGAGGGATTATTCCGAAGCTTTTCCAACCGACGGCAGGTTGCCTCTTATGCCGGATTAGCGCCGACGCCCTGGCGGAGCGGATCAGTAGCGCACGAACAAGGCGTCTCCAAAGCCGGCAACCCGCGGCTACGAACAACGATGATCCAACTAGTCGGTCGCTTCAACCAATTTGAAAGGAATTGATGATTCGCTTCCGTCCTGGGTGCGAGCGACGGAGGGGACTATGGCGAGGCGCGAGAAATCTGTGAAGAGATATGTTGTGCGGTTGAGCGCGGAAGAACGCGAGCAGTTGGAAGCGTTGATTCAAAAAGGGAAAAACCCCGCGCGGCGGCTGCTGAAGGCGCGGATTTTGTTGAAGGCGGATATCTCGGAAGCCGGCGATGGCTGGAGCGACAGCAAGATCGTTGCGGCCATGGAGACCAGCGCCTCCATGGTTTACCGGGTGCGCAAGCAATTGGTTGAAGAGGGCCTTGCGGCGGTGTTGAGCCGCAAGCAACGTGCGACGCCGGCAGTTGCGCCGATTTTTGATGGCGAGAAGGAAGCCAAGCTGATTGCCCTGGCGTGCTCCAAACCGCCCAAGGGACGGGCACGCTGGACCTTGCGGTTGCTGGAACGCAAGGTGGTGGAACTCAGCATCGTTGATCGCGCCAGCGACAGCACGATCGGTCGGGTTTTAAAAAAACACTCTCAAGCCCCATCGCCGCGAACAATGGGTCATTCCGCCCAAAGCCAACAGCGCGTTCGTGGCCGCGATGGAAGACGTGCTGGCCGTCTACACGCGACCGCGCGATCCCAATCGACCGCTGGTTTGCCTGGATGAGACCTCAAAGCAACTCATTGCCGAGACACGCGTGCCGATCCCGATGAAACCGGGCCGCCCGGCCCGTTGCGACTACGAGTACGAGCGCAACGGCACCGCCAACCTCTTCATGATGTTCGCCCCGCTCGAAGGCTGGCGTCACGTCAAGGTCACAGACCGCCACACCGCCGTGGATTATGCCCATGTCCTCAAAGACCTCGCCGATACTCACTTCGCCAGCGCCAAGGTCATTGTCCTGATCCAGGACAACCTCGACATCCACAGCAAAGCTTCCCTCTATGAGGCGTTCCCGGCCGCCGAAGCCCGGCGCCTGGTCGAGCGCTTCGAATGGCACTACACGCCGAAACACGGCAGCTGGCTGGATCTTGCCGAGTCCGAACTCGGCGTCCTATCGTCTCAGTGTCTCGACCGCCGCATACCCGATAAGCAAACCCTCATCGACGAAATCGCCGCTTGGGAAAAAGACCGCAATACAAATCACACCAAGGCTGATTGGCACTTCACAACCTCAAATGCACGCATCAAACTCAAGCACCTCTACCCTTCAATCTGATTAAAATCGGGCGACTAGCCTGGTTGTGGATAAGGCATCAGCCCCGTTCGATACTGACCCTGTGGTTCCATCATCGCGTACAACTCAATGGTGGCCGTGTTCGAAAAGTGCTGATCGTGGCCTTGGCGCGAAAGCTACTGATCGCCTTCTGGAAATACGTGACTGCCGGGATTGTCTTGGAGGGAGCCGAGACAACGGCCGCATGAAAACAAAAACGTTCCATTTTCAATCTTCCGGGGCCTGATCAGCTCCGGCGGATCCAGGTGAGCGGACCGAAATTTGGCTTGGCTTGAAAAAGCCGAAGAAAAGAATGGTCCCGCCCTCCTGAGCCCTCGCCCGACGCAAGCGGGATATTGGTGCGGCCGTTAAAGCGGCGACCGGATGTGAGTTTGAAGCGGCATCGGAAACGGGCCGAGTCATGCAAACGGGCTCAGACCTTGGATACCGACCAACGAAAGGAAATTTACGATGTAATCCTGATCTGAACATCTTGACCCGCAAATCCCCATGTGAGCCAAATCCAGGCGCTCGACCGTACCCAGCCGGGGCTGCCGATGAAGCCGGGCCGTGCCGGGACGATGACGTACGACTACAAACGTCACGGTACCACCACGCTGTTCGCAGCCCTCAACATCCTCGATGGCACTGTCATTGGCCGCAACATGCAGCGCCATCGCCACCAAGAGTTCATCCGCTTCCTCAATACGATCGAGGCGCAGGTCCCCGTGGAAAAGTCGATCCACGCCGTCGTCGACAACTATGCGACCCACAAGCATCCAAAGGTGCGCCAATGGCTGGCGCGGCATCCCCGCTGGATGTTCCACTTCACCCCGACCTCAGCATCCTGGCTCAATGCCGTCGAAGGATTCTTCGCCAAACTCACGCGCCAGCGCCTGCGGCGCGGCGTGTTCAGATCAGTCGTTGACCTCCAACTCGCCATCAATCGCTTCGTCGCCGATACAAATGCAGATCCCAAGCCCTTCGCATGGACCGCCGATCCAAAGCGCGTGCTCGCCGCTGTCAAACGCGGGAAGCAAACGTTAAAGTCAGACCACTAGCATAAAACGAGGCCCTCAAAACGGTCGCTCGGCTGTAGCAACGTCGTAAATGCGAAGCACGTTCGAAATGATGCCCCTGACCCATGACATCGACTACGCCACCGTCAGCCCGCCATCGAGCACGAGAACCTGCCCGGTCATCGAAGCGGCGGCCGGGCTCGCCAGATAAGCCACCGCAGCCGCCACCTCTTCGACACCGGCCTGCCGTTGCAGCGGGATGCGCTTGAGCATCGCTTCCATATAGGCGGGATCGGCTCCCTTGCCGGCGCGCGAAGGGGACGGTGTAACGAGGCGACCCGGCGCAACGGCGTTGACGCGGATGTTGTGCTTTCCCCATTCCACCGCCAGCATGCGCGTCATGCCGACCAGCGCCGCTTTGGAGATGCCGTAGGTCGAGCGCTCGGCAGCGCCGACAAGCGCGTAGGTCGAGGTGATATTGACGATGCAGCCGCCGCGGCCCGCGGCGATGAGGTGGCGGCCGACCTGCTGGGTAACAAAGAAAGCGCCGCGCAGGTTGACGGCCATCACCGCATCCCATTCCTGCGGCGTGACGTCGGTCGCGTCTTTGCGCAGATTGGCGCCGGCATTGTTGACGAGAACGTCGAGCCGGCCCAAGGCCGCGATGATTTCGCCCGCGACCTGCGCGATGCCCGCCTCGTCGCGCAGATCGAGCACGGCCGGCACGACGCGGGCGCCCAGGGCTTCGAGCGCTTTCGCCGTAGCGGCGAGGTTTGCGATCTTCGTTGCGGTGACGGCGACATCGAAGCCGTCGCGCGCAAGCGCCAGTGCCGCGGCCGCGCCCACGCCATACGACGCTCCGGTCACCAGCGCCGCTCCTTTTGCCGTCATCGCCAAACTCCCGTGTTCGGCGACCATAACACGCGCGCAGGATTCCCACTCTTGCGGCACTTGCCCTAGTATCGTGGTCCGCAGAGACAGGGAGAGCGCGATGCCGCAAAGGCTTGCCGCAACATATCTGCTCGCCGTTGCCGGCCTCGCGATCATGCCGCTGCTGTTCGCCGCCCCGGCCGCCGCCGGCAAGCTCGACGCCATCAAGGCGCGCGGCAAACTCCTCGTCGGCGTGACCGAAAGCTCACCGCCGTTTTCCTTCCGCGATGACGGCAAAGGTATTGTCGGCTACGACGTCGACCTCGCCGCGCAGCTCGCCAAGCGGCTCGGCGTCGCGACCGAGAAAATCCCCATCATCAACGCCGACCGCATTTCGGCGCTGCAGCAGGACCGCGTCGATCTCGTGGCCGTCGGCATGACGCGTTCGAAGAAACGCGCCAAGGACATCGATTTCAGCTACGCCTATCTCGATTCGCCGCACATGATTTTGGTGCGAACGGACAGTGGCATCGCGCACATTGCGCAATTGGCCGGCCGCAAGCTTGCCCTGGTGCGCTCGGCGAGCGTCAACGGAAAGCTCAAGGCCGCCGTGCCGACGTTGCAAATCGCCTATTTCGACACTTACGACGCCGCTTTCGCGGCACTGGCGGGGCGGCGCGTCGATGCTTTTCTCGCCGACAAGATGCTCGTGCTTTGGTTCGCGCAGAAGAGCGGCCATGCGGCGGATTTCACTCTCATCGCCGACTACGAATTGCCGCGCACCGCCGGTTTTGCCTTGAAGAAAAACGAGCCGCACTTCCTCGGCTTCGTCAATCAGACTCTGCTCGATCTCGAAGCCTCGGGCGAGGCGGCAAAGATTTTCGAGAAATGGTTTGCGCCGCTGCCGCGCACCTTCCGTATCCAGCCCGATTGACCGGCGCGCTACGATGACCACCCCCACAGCGGGCTCCGGAATGAAGTGGGTGGGCCGGGCGATCCGGCGGCTTGAGGATCCGGCGCTGGTGACCGGTCGCGGCCGCTTCACCGCCGATTTGCCCGCCGCGCATTGGGTGCGCTTCGTCCGCAGCCCGATCGCCTCCGGCCGCATCGTGGCGATCGACGCCCCGAGCGATGCGCGAATTCATTCGCGCCGAGGATCTTAAAGATGTGCGTCCGATCCGGCCGATGCTGCACAAATTCAATTATCAGCCGATCGAGCAGCCGCTTCTCGCAAGCGGCGTCGTGCGCTTCGTTGGCGAGCCCGTTGCGGCGGTGATTGCATCGTCGAACGCCGAGGCGGAGGACCTCGCCGAGCGCGTCAACATCGACTTCGCCGACTTGCCGTCGGTCGTGGACGGGCAAGACGCGCTGCGTCCCGATGCACCGCTCGTGCACCAAAACAGCGCGACGAATGTGGTGGTCGAGGCGCGGATCGAGACACCCGATTTCGCCGCCGCGATGGCGACGGCGCACCGTGTCATCGGCGTCGCGATACGGTCGCGCCGGCAGAATGCCACCCCGCTCGAAGCACGCGCTGCGCATGCGGCGTTCGATCCGGCATCGGGCCGCACCACGCTTACTTGCGCAACGCAGATGCCGCATCTTCTGCGCACCGCGATCGCCGATCTTCTGGGATTTCCCGAAGCCGATTTGCGCGTGGTCGCGCCCGATGTCGGCGGCGGCTTCGGACAAAAGATGTCGCTGCCGGCCGAGTACGCGATAGTGGTTTGGCTGGCGCGACAGCTCGCCGGCACGGTCGCCTGGAGTGAGGATCGACGCGAAAATCTGATCGCCGGTTTCCACAGCCGCGATCAGCATGTGCGGCTCGAAGGCGCATTCGACTCGCGCGGAAAGCTGATCGCGCTGTCGACCGACATTTTAGCCAATGTCGGCGCCTATTCGTGCTTTCCCACCACCTGCGGGGTGGAACCGTTGATGGCGGCCGCCGAAATGCCGGGGCCCTACGATGTGCGCGCCTATTCGTGCGTCGCACGCGGCGTGGCCACGCATACCTGCACCATGGCGCCCTATCGCGGCGTTTCGCGCCCGATCATGACCTTGGCGATCGAACGGCTGATGGACAAAGCCGCCGCCGCGTTCGGATTGAGCCCGGTCGAGATCCGCAAACGCAATCTGATCGACCGCTTTCCCTACACGACGGTCACCGGACTCCTCGTCGACGAAGGCAGCTATCTGCAGACGCTGGAGAAAGCCGCCGCTTGGGTGGACGTCTCCGCCTTTTGCGCGCGCCAGCGCGCAGCGCGCAGCGGCGGCGTCTATCTCGGCATCGGCTTTGCGACCTTTTCCGAACGCACCGGCTACGGCAGCCCGGCCTTCGCGGCGCGCGGCATGGAGATCACGCCGGGATGGGAGAGCGCCGAGATCGTCATGGATCCTTCCGGCCGCGTCGAAGCCCGCATCGGCGCAAGCCCGCACGGCCAGGGCTTGCGCACCACGCTTGCGCAAATCGTCGCCGACGAGCTTGGCGTTTCGCCGCAGGACGTGCGCGTCGTGCACGGCGACACCGACCGCACGCCCTATGGCTGGGGCACTTTCGCCAGCCGCTCGCTGGTCATCGCCGGCGGCGCATCGATGCTGGCGGCGCGCAAGATGCGCGAAAAACTTCTCGTCATCGCCGGCCACGTGTTGGAGGCTTCCGCCGCCGACATCGTGCTCGAAGGCGGAAGCGCGAAGGTCACCGGCACCGATCGCGCAGTGCCGATCGCTGCGCTCGCGCGTGCGGCTTATCATCAGGCCCATCGCTTCAATAGCGAAATCGAGCCGGGCTTGCGCGAAAGCGCCCATTACGACCCGGCCGGCACGTTCTCCAACGCCTGCCACGTGGCGATCGTTAGGATCGATGCCGAGACCGGCCGCGTCGCGCTGGAAAAATATCTGGTCGTCGAGGACGCCGGACGCATCATCAACCCGCTGATTGCCGACGGCCAGGTGCACGGCGGCGTCGCCCAGGGCATCGGCAACGCGCTGTTCGAGGAAATCGTCTACGACCGCGACGGCAATATCCAGACCGCAACGCTCGCCGACTATATGCCGCCGACCGCGCGCGAAATTCCGCCGCTCGACCTGCACCACATCGAAACGCCGACCGACGCGTCCGTCACCGGCGCCAAGGGCCTTGGCGAAGGCGGCGCCATCGGCGCGCCGGCCGCGATCCTCAACGCCGTCAATGACGCGCTTTCGCCGTTCGGGGTCGCTATCGACGAAATCCCGGCCACGCCGCAACGGATCCGGGCGGCGCTGCGAGCGGCAGAGGACGGAGGACGGACCGCGGAGGACAGATAGAAGACCGGTCTTAATCTCGTCTGTCGTCCGCTAAACCGGCCGCTCGCGCGCCGAACAGATAGCGAGCCACAGATAGACCGCGAGCAGCCCCATCTCGGTCAGCACGATGAAGGTGCTGCCGCCGTACACGCCGGGGAAAAACAGTTCGACCACCGCCATGGATACGACCGAGGTGAGCCACACCACCGCGCCCCAGGCGGCAGCGAGCCACAGTCCGACCGCCGCGACCAGATCGATGACGGCGAAGAACACCGTCACCGACTGCCAGGGAAGCGAATGCGTTTCAAATGCATGATCGGGCGGCGCGCCGATGCCGCACACCTGCGACCAATGATAGAGACCTTTGGCGAGCGAGACCGCCGCCATGATGCGCAGGAATAGAACCAGATATTCGGTCCACGTTCCTTGGGACGTCCCCGGAGCAGCGCTCTTGGCCTGCACCGGATCGAGAAGGTCGCTCGGCCGGGTGGGGCGGCGCCGCGATTGATCGCTCATTCCGGTTCCTTGGCAACTTCCGATCCGACGGGCGCCGGACGCGAGGGATAGAGGCGCATCGGGGGGCGGTCAACGCCGGCCCGGCGTGGCCAACAGCAGCAGCTTATGGCCATCCTAAGGCCAGTGGCGGCTCGGAGCTTGAACGGCTAAAAGGAGCCAGCAGAACGGAGCGCCCCGATGGCGATCAAATTTGGCCGACCGCTCGAACGCAGCCGAGACGCGCTTTCGGTCCCTCGTCCGCAAAGGCTCGAAGCGGGAGGAGCCGAGGCCGGCGAGCGGCTTGATCTGGCGATTCGCCCGCGCCGCAACCGCCGTGCTGACTGGGCACGCCGCATGGTGCGCGAAAATGTGCTCACCACCGACGACTTGATCTGGCCGCTGTTCCTGGTGGACGGCACGAAGGTACGCGCCCCGGTGCCCTCAATGCCCGATGTCGAGCGCCTCTCGGTCGACGAGGCCGTGCGCGCCGCCGAGCGTGCGGCCAAGCTGACGATTCCCTGCCTGGCGCTGTTTCCCTATACCGACCCGCGCCGCCGCGACGATGCCGGTTCCGAGGCGCTCAATCCAGACAACCTTGTCTGCCGCGCCATTCGCGCCATCAAAAAAGAAGTCCCGGACATCGGTGTTCTTTGCGACGTGGCGCTCGACCCCTATACCAGCCACGGTCACGATGGGCTCATTCGCGACGGAATCATTCTCAATGACGAAACCGTTTCCGTGCTGGTGCGCCAAGCTTTGGTCCAGGCCGAAGCGGGCTGCGATATCATCGCTCCCTCCGACATGATGGATGGCCGCGTCGGCGCCATCCGCGCCGGCCTCGACAATGCCGGCTTCGTCGATGTCCAGATCATGGCCTATGCGGCCAAATACGCATCCGTTTTCTACGGCCCGTTCCGCGACGCGGTCGGGTCCAGCGCTACTCTCATCGGCGACAAGCGCACCTACCAGATGGACCCGGCGAACTCCGACGAGGCGTTGCGCGAGGTGGAACTCGACATCGCCGAAGGCGCCGACATGGTCATGGTCAAGCCCGGACTGCCCTATCTCGACATATTGCATCGCGTCAAAGAGACCTTCGGCATTCCCACATTCGCCTATCAAGTGTCGGGCGAATATGCGATGATTATGGCCGCCGCGGGGAACGGCTGGCTCGACGGGGACAAGGCCATGATGGAAAGCCTCATCGCCTTCAAGCGCGCCGGCGCTGACGGCGTGCTCACCTATTTTGCCAAACAAATCGCGGAGAGGCTGAAGAAGGACGGCGCATAAGCGTGATCCCGAATATGCCTGTCCGGGATATGGCCCGGGGCGCAGTTTTCGGGGACGATCGGCACGAGCGATGCTGACGATCCCCCTGCGAGGCAACAACAAGGCGGACGTGCCATGCGTGAGGATGAGGACCAGATCCGGCAATACATGCCGGTGTTGCGGCGGATCATCATTCTGGTGGCGGTGCTCACCGCCATCCCGGTGGTGATGTGGACCATCACCGCGTTTGTGCGCACCTATGTGGGGCCCCCCAAGACGCCGACATTCCAGCGGATGGCGGCAACAACGCCGACGAGCAGTGCGCTGGATAAAGCGGCGGCAGCGCCAACCGACAGTCTGGCGACAGGATCCACTCCGGCAGCGCCGCAGCCCATTGTCGAAGCCAAGACAGCCACGACGGATGTCGACGGCACCGCACCGGCGCCCGAGCCAGGCAAAACTGCTCCACCTGGCGCTGGAGCGACGCCGCCGGACGCCGCATCACCTAACGCGACGCCGCCAAATACGGCGCCCACAGCGGCAGCGCCGGGAACAACGAAAACGGCGGACATTACCGCATCCAATCCGCCGGCAGATGCGTCACCGAGCCCCTCGCCCGACAATGGCACGCCGATGGCCGCGCAACCGCCGGCCGCCACGGATTGGCCGGCATCGCCCCCGGCGCCCGCAGTCGACGCATCGCCGAACGGCACGCCCATCGCCGGTCCGGTGCCGCTGCCGCGCAAGCGCCCAAAAACTTTTGTCTTAGCGCAGGCTAGCGTCCCGTTGCCGATGCCCAGGCCCGACGCGGCCGGCCCTGCCGCGCCGGAGGCGACCCCCACGCCGCTCGACTGGCTGAAGCATGTTTTCCGGCCGCAATCGGGAGCCTCGGCGGCGTCTCCCTCCGAGGACAGCGGCGGCTATGCCGAAATGCCGCATTGAACTTGCGAGACATCCGACGAAAGGGCCGCACAAAGTGCGGCCCTTGTGTTTCGCCATGACGCCGCGGTAGCGCGCATCACCACGAATAGCGCAGCTTGCCGGAGCCGGTATAGGTTTGCGAGCGAGACGCGAACTGTCCGTCGAATTTGGCCAAGGCCGACCAGTTGGCGCTGATGTGCAATTCGACGCCGGCAGTGGTCAGCGCCGAATCCCTTGGCGGCGTGGCGCCGTAGACCGTGAAGACCGATCCGGGCAGCGTCTGGAACGCGGCGTCGAGCGCCGGATTGCTCACCCAGTCGTGCGCCCAGGCCAAGCGCCCACGCAGAATGAGCGGCATTCCGTAGAGCATTGTCAGATCGTCGAAGCGCGCGCCGAGTTCGCTGCGCGTATCGTTTGCGGTCATTGCATTGTAAGAGAGACCGAAGCCGCCGCCGGGGAGGTCGGTCTCGCTGTAGCTCGGCGTGTGGAACCACTGTGTTTGCAGCGCCGCGTACGGCGTGACGCCGACGATGGCGCCGGGAGCGGGCGCCGCCAGTCCAAAACGGTGGCCGCCTTCCAGCCGCGCCGCGTAGCTTTGTCCGTCGAAGTTGGCCGTGAGCTGGTCGCCCAACGCGATCCGGTTGGTGGTGAACCAGTGATTGGCAAACGCCAGCGCGCCCGACACATAAGCCGGCCCGAAATAGCGTTTGCCGTAAAGCCCGGCTTGGAAGGTGTCGCTGCGGCCGCTGCCGAGCCCTTGCGCCAGATTCCAGTTGGTGCCGCCGCCGGAGAGCGCAAAGCCGTATAGTGTGGACGGATCGACGTGATACTCCATGCCGCCGGCGAAACCGTAATCGCCGGCGGTGATGGTGTTGGAGCCGATCGTTGCATTGCCGTCGGTCGTGCTCGAGCCGCCGAAAGCCGCGCCCCAAGTGGTCCAGCGCTGGTCGAAACTCGCAGGCGGCGGCGCCTTGAGTACGGAAGCGTAGGCGAGCGCGATCTCAGGCGGCAGACTCGCCTGCTCCGGCGCGAAGCCGAGCGGCCCACCTCCCCCACTGCCGCCGACGGACGACGGATCGAGCAACAGATTGAGGAACTCGTTCATCAACTGGAACGCGCTCGTCTGCGCGCCGGTCGCCGCTTCCCCGTCAATGTGAGTGAGCACGTTGAGAAAGGTGGGGCCGGTAAGACCGGCAAGGGCGAGGAATTGGGGCGGCAGCGGCACGTTCGCCGGGCCGTTGAGGATGCCATTGTTGATGCCGTTGATGACATTCTGTTGATTGATATTGGCGCCGGGCCGCGCCGGAATCAGGCTGGCCCCGGTGATATCGAGGTCCACGTCGCCCGGATTGGTCGTGTAGTCGAGCGCAATGCTACCGACGAAATCGGCGTTGACGGTCAGGCCGGCGAAAGTGCCGGTGACATCTGCGGGCGCCGGAGTGGTCAATATCTGATAGACCGCGTGGCTGTAACGCCCATCTGCGGCGTCGCCACCACGATGCCGTTACCGTTGAGGTTCGCGGTGCCATTCACCGCCGTCGCGGAATTGGCGCCGGCGCCGGGTAGGACCTGCACCGCATAGAAGCTGCCGGCATTGAAGGTGAGTGTGCCGTCGATGGTCAACGTGCCGAGGCCGCCCGGCGTTCCCGGTTCCAGCGTGCCGCCGGAATCGATGGTCACGGTTGTTGTGGGGAGGGGATCGATGGTGCCGTTGCCGGCGAGCGTGCCGCCATCGCTGACGACCACATTGACGGCTTGCAGCAGCGCGCCCGGATTAGCCGCGTCGCCGATCTCCAGCGTGCCGCCGTTGACCGCAACATTGGTCGCGCTGTTGGCGCCATCGAGGATGACCGTGCCGGAATTGACGTTGACCTGGTCGAAGCCGGAAAAGCCGTAGGCCGCCCCATAGGTGAAGGCGCCGGAGCCGAGTGCGAAGTTGATGGTGTCGCCGTTGCCGAAGCTGCCGAGCATGTTGCCGATGATGGCGCCGCCGTTGATGTCGATAGTGACCGGGGTAGTGGCGAAAGCCACGTTGATCGCAATGCCGCCTGTGCCGGCGATGATGCCGGTGTTCACGATGGCGCTGCCGGGCGCAAAAGTGACGCCGCTGCCGATGGCGATGCCGGTATAGGCAACGATCGTGCCGGAATTGCTGATGTTGCCCTGAAAGGTCGCGATCTGGACGGTAGTGACTCCAGGGCTGCCGCCTAGAAGGATGCCCACGCTTCCCGCGACGATCGTGCCGCTGTTGGTGATCCCTCCGCCGAAGGTCAAAATCGTGACCGATGAGTGACTCGTGGCCGTGCCGCCGACGCCGATGCCGATGCGGCCCGCGACGATGGTGCCGCTGTTGGTGATCCCGCCGCCGAAGGTTGAGATCATCACCGACGAGTGGGTGAACGTCGTGACGCCCGCGGCGCCACCCCCGACGACGATGCCGTCGCCGCGCGCCGAGATCGTGCCGCTATTGACGATGCTGCCGGAAAAATTGGAGATCGTAACGTTTCCTGGGAGAGCGGTGCCGCTCGAAAAAGCGCCGGCGAAACCGCCGACGAGGATACCGGTACGGCGCGTCAGGATCGTGCCTGAATTGCTGAGTGTCTGACTGAAAAAGAAACTGAGTGATTTCAGCCAGTTGTGATTCCTTTGGATTGGATCGATTCGAAGGAGAGCACGATGGCCTGGACCAAAATCACTCGACCACAGTATAGGCGCGATGGCATGCGGTACGAAAGCGATACGACGGATGACGAATGGCTTGTGATGGAGCCGCTTCTTCCGCCTCCCTCAGCGCTTGGGCGTCCGCGCGAGACCGGCATGCGCGCATTGGTGAACGCGATCCTCTACATTGCATCCACCGGCTGCCAATGGCGACAATTGCCGAAGGATTTTCCACCCTACTCCACGGTTCAGGGCTATTTCTACGCGTGGTCGCGCAACGGAACCTTTGCCTCGCTGAACCACGCGCTCGTTATGGCGGCGCGCGAGGCGGCTGGCCGAGAGGCGAGCCCGACGGCAGGAGTGATCGACAGCCAGTCAGTGAAAACCACCGAGAGCGGCGGCCCTCGGGGCTATGACGCAGGAAAGAAGATCAAGGGCCGCAAGCGCCACATCGTCACCGACACCCAAGGCAATCTGGTCGGGCTGGTCGTGCATCAAGCCGACATTCAGGATCGCGATGGTGCGCCGTGCGTGCTCGCTTCGATCCGCTCGCTCTATCCATGGCTGCGCCATATCTTCGCCGATGGCGGCTATGCCGGCGAAAAACTGCGCGACGCGTTGAAACGTATTGGTGAATGGACGCTCGAAATAATCAGACGCTCCGACACCGCGCCGGGCTTCGAAGTTCTGCCGCGCAGATGGGTGGTCGAACGAACTTTCGCGTGGCTCGGCCGCTGCCGTAGACTGGCGAAAGATTTCGAAGCGACCATCGCCAGCGCCGTTGGCTGGGCGCTGGTCGCTCACATCCGCATCCTCACGCGACGGCTCGCAAGAGCTTGAGATCAAATGAAATCATTTTGAGTCAGACTCTGATGTTTCCGCCGAAGCTCAATAGAGCAACGGATGAAGCGAAGACGACGCCGCTGGTGTCGAATCCGCCGCTGGCGAATCCGGCGACAGCAATGCCGTCTCCGTTTCTCGCCATGAGCGTACCGGTGTTGGTGATGCCGCCGCCGAAGGTGGAGATGGTCAGGTTGGAGCCGACGCCGGTAGCGCTGCCGCCGACGACGATGCCGTGACCAAAGGCCGAAATCAGGCCGCTATTGCTGATCCCGCCGGAGAAATTCGCGATGGTGACGGACGCACTGCTGCCAAAAGCTCCGCCACCTACGAAAATTCCGTCGGCCCCCGCAAAGATCGTACCCGTATTGGTGATGCCGTTGGAAATGCTCGCCAACGCAACGGACACGCCGAGACCGATTGCGGTGCCGCCGACCAGGATGCCGTTGCCATGCTCGGAGGTGATCACGCCGCTATTGGTGACGTTGCCGGTGAAATTTCCAATAGTAACGGAAGCGCTGCTGCCGCCGGCTAGTCCGCCGACGAAGATACCGTTGCTTAACGTGCCTAACGCTTCGATTGTGCCGCTGTTGGTGATGCCCCCGGAGAACGTCGATATCGTCACAGATGCAAACGAGGCGGCCGCGCCGCCCACGAAGATGCCGTTACCGGCCGCAATGATCGTGCGGCTGTTGACGATGTTGCCGGTGAAATTCCCGAGGGTCACCGAGCCGCCAAATAGAGCAGTGCCGCCAACGAAGATGCCATGGCCGGACTTGGCAACAATCAAGCCGCTGTTGGTAATACCCCCGGAGAAGTTCGATAACGAAACCGACGCAGCGACAAAAACGGCGGTGGTCGTGCTCAAGGGGATAACGTTTCCCGTCGCTCGGCCGCCGACGAAAATGCCGTGCCCTGACGACGCGACGATCGTACCCGAATTGCTGATAGCGCCCGTGAATGTCGACAGAGTTACGGTGGCGACAGTGACGGTGCTGGTGTGGAAGCCGGTAGCGAACGCGGCGCCGCCGACGAAGATTCCATTGCCGCCCGCAGTGATAATGCCTGAATTGGTGATGCCGCCGCCGAATGACGACAGCGTCACGGTTCCCGGATTGGTGGAGTGGACATGGGCGACACCGCTGGCATTGCCGCCGACGAAGATGCCGTTGCCGCCGGCAAAGATCGTACCTGAGTTGCTGATGCCACCGCCGAAGCTCGAAATGGCGGTGGTCGTGCCCGCTGACGCGGTGCCGCCGACGACGATGCCGTGCCCGCCGGCAAAGATCGAACCCGAGTTGCTGATGCCGCCGGAAACGGTCGCGTTGTTGGTAATCAGAATCCCGATACCGCTGTTAGCGGTAATGCTGCCGCTGTTGGTAACCGCGCCAGTCACGGCACTGTTGTTAATCGATATGCCCGTCGGCGTCGGGGCCACGGCCGTGGTCACACCGCCGGGACTGTTATTGCTGACATTGCCGGAGATGGTCGAATTGAAGATGAAAATGCAGGAGATGGCGTTGGAGTTACTGACGCTGGCTTGCGTTACGCCATCGAGACTAATGCCCCCCGACTGACACGGCAGGCCGGCCCACGCCGACGCGCCGCCGCCGATCAAGAGCGCCGCCACCGAACTCGACGCCAACAGCAGGCGCAGCCTGCCGCGGTCAATGCGTCCCGCCCCGTCCATTCCAACAACCTACGCCCGCGGGAACGCCTCCATTTCCCGCGACCTACTCCGGAAGCTTATTCCTACATGGCCGATGTGACGCGGCAAAACCGCAAGGGACGAAAACCGATGAAATTCGAGCGGTTTCCCAGCAGATTTCCAACGGGTGTGGCAGAAAGACCACCAATCGCGCCGAGGTATCCCAGACCGTTGTGCCAGAAGGGAAATGTCGCCTTCCCGGCCGGCGTTATGGTCCGCTTCCCGCGCCCATGCTATCCAGCCCGACCATGAACCAGCTCGCGGGGCAGGCAAACCCAGGCGTCATGCCGCTCGGCGAAGCGCTGGTTTACGCCGATCGCTGCCGCACCGAAGGCCGGCTGATGGAGGCGGAGGCAGTCTGCCGGCAAATCCTGCAGATGCAGCCGAACTCCCCCGAAGCCGAGCATCTGCTCGGCGTCATCGCCCACCAGAATGGCAAGCTCGGCGAGGCCATCGAGCACGTACAGCGCGCGGCCAAGCTGGCGCCGCAGGTGGCGCTGTTTCACGCCAATCTCGGCGAAATGTACCGGCTCGCCGGGCGGCCCAAGCTTGCGGTCGAGCAGGCGCGGCGCGCGCTCGAGATCGAGCCGAAGATGCCGGCGGCCTTGAGCAATCTCGGCGTCGCGCTCTTTGAATTGAAGGACTACGAGGAGGCTGCGCGCGCGCAGCGCAAGGCGATCGCCGCCAATGCGAACTTCGCCGAAGCGCACAGCAATCTCGGCAACGCGCTGCACGCGCTCAAGCGCTTCGACGAAGCGATCGCCGCCTACCGGCGCGCCATCGAACTTAATCCCAACTACGCCGACGCCTGGGCCAATCTCGGCACCACGCTGCACCACAGCGGCAGCTTCGACGAAGGCATCGCAGCGTTGCGCCGCGCCATTGCGCTTTCGCCGCATCACGCCAACGCCCATTCCGGGCTCGGCATTCTGTTGCTGATGCGCGGCGAACTCGGCGAAGGCTGGGACGAATATGAGTGGCGGCTGCGCTCGACCGAGCGCAAGGGCCCGCGTTTCCCGGAAATTCCCTGGCAGGGCGAAAGCCTCGCCGGCAAGCACATCTACGTGCAGGCCGAGCAGGGTTTCGGCGATACGCTGCAGTTCGCCCGCTACCTGCCGCTGCTCGCCGCGCGCGCGGGCAGTGTGACGCGTGCGCGTGCACCAGCAGCTGATGACGCTGCTGCGCGAGAGCCTGCCCGGCATCACGGTTCTGGGCGATCGCGGCGATCCGGCGCCGTATCAGTGCGACGCCGTGCTGCTTAAGCCTGCCGCGCCTGTTCAAGACCCGGCTCGAAACCATTCCCGCGCAGGTGCCCTATCTGCGCGCGCCGGCGGAGGCGGTACAGCGGCTGGACCAGAGCGGCTCGCCGGCATGAGCGGACTGAAGGTCGGCTTGGTGTGGGCGGGCAATCCCGAACACGTCAACGATCACCGCCGCTCGGTCGATCTGAACCTGCTGGCGCCGCTGTTTGCCGTGCGCGGCGCGTCGTTTGCGAGCCTGCAAGTCGGCCCGCGCAGCGCCGATCTGAAAAAGCTGAAAAGCAGCAAGATCAAGATCGAGGATCTGTCGGCCGCCTTCAGCGATTTCGTCGAATCCGCCGGCGCTGTGAGCGCGCTCGATCTGGTGATCACGGTCGATACCTCGATGGCGCATCTTGCCGGCGCGCTCGGCAAGCCGGTCTGGGTGCTGCTGCCCTGCGTCACCGACTGGCGCTGGATGCTCCATCGCGAGGATAATCCCTGGTACCCGACCATGCGGCTGTTCCGCCAGAAGAAGCGGCGAGGAATGGGCGGACGTGATTGCGCGCGTGGTCGAAGGAGCTGAAAGCGGTCGTGCAGGGCGACGCCGCGCGGCTCACGCCGTTCAAGGCCGAAGGCGAGCGCCGCGCCGCGGAAGCCGCCGCGATCATCGCAGCCGAAGCCGCGCGCGCCGCAGCGCCGGTCGCGCCGCCGGCGCAAGCGGTCAATCCCGGGCAGGCGCTGATTCTTGCCGAGCAGAAACGCCGCCACGGCTTTCTGGCCGATGCCGACGAGCTGACCCGGCGCGCCGCCGCGGCGCGAGCCCGACAACGCCGAGGCCGAGCACATGCTCGGCATCATCGCGCACCAATCCGGCAAACTCGACCGAGGCGATCGAGCACGTGCGCCGCGCCATCACGATCAAGCCCGATGTCGCGCTCTATCACGCCAATCTCGGCGAAATGTGCCGCCTCGCCGGCCGCATCGACGAGGCGATCGCCGCCGGCCGCCGCGCGCTGGAGCTCAATCCCGATTATCCGGGCGCACTGAGCAATCTCGGCATCGCGCTGTTCGACCAGGGCAAGTTCGACGAGGCGCTCGCCCATTACGACCGCGCCATCGCGCTCGAGGATACGTTTCGCCCAGGCGCACAGCAACTCGCGGCAATGCGCTGCAGCGCCTCAAGCGCTTCGCCGACGCCGAGCCGTCCTATCGCCGCGCCATCGAATTGCAGCCGAGCTTCGCCGACGCCTGGAACAATCTCGGCACTTGCCTGCGCGAATTCAAGCGGCCGGAAGAAGCCGAGACGGTCTACCGCAAGGCGCTGGAGCTTGGCCCCAACAATCCCGACACGCTCGACAACCTGGCGCTGGCGGTCAAGGACCTCGACCGGCTCGACGAGGCCGCCGAGCTGATGCGCCGCGCGCTCGTCATCGAGGCGCGCAGCGACAAATTTTATGTGCACTACGCGACCGTGCTGCTCGATCAGAAAAAGACCGAGGAGGCGGCGGCCGCCTGCGAGCGCGCGCTTGCGCTCAATGCCGAACAACCACGACGCCGTCAACCTGATGGGACGCGTCGCCTTCGAGCGCGGCGAACTTGACGCCTCGCTCGCGCATTATCGGCGCGCGCTGGCGCTCAAGCCCGACCTCGCCGACGCCTACAACAATATGGGCAACGCGCTCAAAGAACTCGGCCGATTGCAGGAGGCGCAGGACGCCTATCTGCAAGCGCTTGCGCTCGATCCGAACATCGCCGGCGTCTATGTCAACCTCGCCGAATTCGAAGAAATTCGCGCCGGGCGATCCGCACCTCGCAGCGATGGAAGCGCTCGCGGCGAAGACGGAAGGCTTGTCGAAGACCGACCGCATGCAGCTCGATTTCGCTCTCGGCAAGGCCTATGCCGACCTCAAGGACTATTACTCGCTCGTTCAAGCACCTGCTTGCCGGCAATGCCGCCAAGCGCGCAACGATAGCTTACGACGAGAGATCCACCTTCGCGTTGTTCGACCGCATCGAGGCGGTGTTCACGCGCGAACTGATCGGCAAAAAATCCGGCGGCGGCGATCCCTCCCCGATGCCGATTTTCGTCATCGGCATGCCGCGCTCCGGCACCACGCTGGTCGAGCAGATCATCGCCAGCCATCCGCTGGTGCACGGCGCCGGCGAACTGCAGACCCTCAACGACGTGATCCTCACCGTGCGCGGGCCGGACGGCAACATGCTCCTCTATCCGGAATTCGTGCCGGCGCTCGACGGCGCGGCCCTCAAGCAGATCGGCGCCCGCTATCTCGCCCTGGTGCGCGAGCTCGCCGCCAAGCACGGCGCAACCGGACGCCCAGCGCATCACCGACAAGATGCCGTCGAACTACTATTTCGCCGGTCTGATCCATCTGGCGCTGCCGAACGCGAAGATCATTCACACGATCCGCGATCCGGTCGACACCTGCATCTCCTGCTTCTCCAAATTGTTCTCGGCCGAACAGAACCACACCTACGATCTCGCCGAACTCGGCCGCTATTACAAACGCTATGAGCGGCTGATGGCGCATTGGCGCAAGGCGCTGCCGCCCGGCCGCATTCTCGATGTGCGCTACGAGGACGTGGTCGCCGATCTGGAAGGCCAGGCGCGGCGCATCATCGCCTATTGCGGCCTGCCTTGGGACGATCGCTGCCTGTCATTCCACGAGACCGATCGGCCGGTGCGCACCGCAAGCGCCACGCAGGTGCGCCAGCCGATCTACAAGTCGGCCGTCGGCCGCTGGCGCGTCTACGAGCAGCACCTCGGAAAGCTGCTCGGCGCGCTCGATTACCGAGCATAGCGCAGCGTGCCGGAGCCGGCGTAGGTCTGCGAACCGTTGCCGAATTCGCTATCGAACGGGGAGATTTCGCCGTCTTACTCCAGCGCCCCGCCCTCCAGCGCCCCGCCGCTTTGCATGCGCACCGGCTGATAGCCTTCGTCATGCAGCGCGCAGAAAATTTCCTCGGCGTGGGTGGCGCCGCGCGTTTCCATGGTGACATCGAGTTTGGCGCCCTTGGCGGGCACGTCGAGAAACAAGCGGTGGTGATCGACGGTGAGAATGTTGGCGCCAAGTTCGCCAAGCCGTCCGGCGATCTGGCCCAGGATTCCGGGACGGTCGGGAATGGTGAGGCGGAACGATACGATCCGGTCGTCGCGCTCGAGTTCGCGCACCATAATGGAGGCGAGAATGCGCGGGTCGATGTTGCCGCCGCAAAGAATGAGGCCGACTTTGCGTCCGCGGAAGCGTTGCGGCTCGGCCAGCATGGCGGCAAGCCCCGCGGCGCCGGCGCCCTCGGCCATCGCCTTCTGCAAGGTGAGAAAGGCATTGACCGCGCGCTCGATCAGCGGCTCGTCGACCAGAATGATGTCGCTCACCAAGTTCGCGCACGACCGGCAGCGTCAGCTTGCCCGCGTTGCTCACCGCGATGCCTTCGGCGAGCGTAGGGCCGCCGCAGGGCTTTTTCTCACCCTGATGAATCGCATTCCACATCGAGGGATAAAGCGCGCATTCGACGCCGAGGATTTCGATCGACGATTTTTTGCCGCGCGCGGCAATGGCGCAGCCGGCAATCAATCCGCCGCCGCCGATGGGGATGATGAGCACGTCAAGATCGGGCACCTCCTCCAGCATTTCCAGCGCAATAGTGCCTTGGCCGGCGATGATGCGCGGATCGTCGTAAGGGTGCACCCAGACGAGGCTGCCGGCGTTGGCGATCGCCTCGGCGCGGGCCTGCGCCTCCGCCAGCGTCTCGCCATGCAGCACGACTTTTGCTCCATGCGCCTCGGTGGATTTGACTTTCACGAACGGCGTCGTCACCGGCATCACGATGGTGGCCGGTATTCCCAGACGCCGCGCGTGATAGGCCACGGCCTGGGCGTGATTACCGGCCGACATGGCGATGACGCCACGGCGACGCTCGTCGGCGGAGAGCGACGTAAGCTTGACGCAGGCGCCACGCTCCTTGAACGAATTGGTGACCTGCAAATTCTCGTATTTGACGAAAACCTCGGCGCCCGTGAGCGCCGACAGGGGCGGCGCCGGCAGCACTGGCGTGCGCAGCACATGCCCCGAAATCGTGCCCCTTGCCGCCTCGATATCGGCGAGCGTGACCATCACCGCATTCCTTCCGTGGCGGCCCTTGTTGGCACTTTTTGGCCCTTAGGCGGCTGGCGTTTTAGCGCAGCAACGGCGCCTCTTGCACTGCCGGCCGCCTCTTGCCATTTGCGGGCGGACATTAGCACGCGCAGGGCCGCCCATGACCGCTTCCGGACCGTCGCCCATCGGCATCTCGCTCGACGTGAAGCCGCATGCCTACGATGCGGCGGCTACGCCTGAGCTTTTCGCGGGCGTGTTGGCGCGGCGGGTTGTCGCCTTCGTCCTCGATGTCGTTATCATCGCCATCCCGCTCATTCTCGCCTGGATCTTCATTTTTGTTTTCGGACTCATCACCTTCGGCCTCGGCTGGTTTCTGTTCTGGATGCTGTCGCCGGCTTCGGTGGTTTGGGCGCTGGTCTATTACGGAACGACGCTCGGCAGCGCGGCCTCGGCCACGATCGGAATGCGCGCCATGGGACTGCAAATGCGGACCTGGTACGGGGCGCCGGCCTATTTCGTACTCGGCGCCGCCCATGCCGTCGTGTTCTGGCTCAGCGTCACTATGCTCACGCCCTTCATCCTCGTTGTCGGTCTGTTCAATTCCCGCCGCCGGCTCCTTCACGATATGCTCGTCGGCACCGTCATCATCAACAAGCCGCCCCTGCCCTTCCCCGCACGCGGCGCGCAATAAGGTAAAGGGACCACGCCGGGCGGCGGGCGCGGGCGCTGCCGAGGCTGGATTTGGCCTTTGACGCGGGCAGCCTCCCGGGCGATGCTACGCGCCGGTCGGGGCAAATCTCCGGCCCCGGAAACACCAGCACGTCCCCGTGACCCAGCACTCGCGCGATACGCCGCAATTCTACCTGACTGCCCCCTCGCCCTGCCCGTACCTCGGCGGCAAGGAGGAGCGTAAGGTGTTTACCCACCTGGTGGGCGAGCGCGCGCCGGAACTGAACAATATTCTCACCCACGGCGGATTTCGCCGCAGCCAATCGATCGCCTATCGGCCGGCCTGCGAAGGCTGCCGCTCGTGCGTTTCCGTGCGCGTGCTGGCCGCCGAGTTCCAACCCACCCGCAGCATGCGCCGGATCATGCGGCGCAACGCCGACATCGCGAGCGAGATGCGGCTCGCGACGCCCACCTCCGAGCAATACGCGATTTTCCGCGCCTATCTGGATTCGCGTCACCGCGATGGCGGCATGGCCGACATGACCGTGCTCGACTACGCCATGATGGTCGAGGATAGCCACGTGGAGACCCGCATCGTCGAGTACCGGCGCGTCGAGCCCGGCAGGGCCAATCAGGGCGATCTGATCGCCGTTGCGCTCACCGACGTGCTCGGCGACGGACTATCCATGGTCTATTCGTTCTTCGAGCCCGATGAGGCGGCGCGCTCGCTCGGCACTCTCATGGTGCTCGACCACATCGCCCGCGCGCAGCAACTCGGGCTCGCCTACGTCTATCTCGGCTATTGGGTGCGCGGCTCCGGCAAGATGGACTACAAGAGCCGCTTCCTGCCGCAGGAGCGGCTGCTGCCGGAGGGCTGGGCAAAAGTGGTGTAGAACGATAACGATCCGCCAACACCAACGATCGGTGGCGTCATGAAGTTCTCGCCGGGACAAATCAAGGAATTCGACCAACAGGGATACCTGTTCTTCCCCGATTGTTTCAGCGAAGAGGAGATCGCGCTGCTGCGCGACGACGCCGAGGCCATCCTCAAGCTCGATCGCCAGGAAGTGTGGCGCGAAAAGACCGGCGCGCCTCGCCGCCCAATATTACGCCCTACCCGCGCAAGATCGTCTATCTGACGCTGTGCGCCTGCTCCAACCACATCACCAAATTCACGCGGCCGGAATGGATCGCGCACCGCGATTTTACGCCGATTGTACCGGTTGCCGACGACGCGCTGCTCGCCTACGCACGCACGCGGCGCGCCGCCGCGGAGTGACGGCTTGAATTTGCACGCCATGCTCGCCGCACGCGCCGACGCCGGCAAGCCGGTCCGCGTCGGGCTGATCGGTGCCGGTAAATTCGGCTCGATGTTTCTGGCGCAGGTGCCGTCTATCGAAGGCCTTGAAATCGCGGTTATTGCCGATCTCGATCCCGACCGCGCCAAGGCTGCGTGCCGCAATGTGGGCTGGGACTCTGCGCGTATCGCGCACACGCGTTTCGTCCCGCGCGGCAGCGACGCCTGCCAAGACGAGCGCGTCGGCGTCGTCGTCGAAGCGACCGGCGATGCGCCGGCCGGCATCGCCCACGCGATCACGGCGATCGAAGCGCGAAAACACATCGTGATGGTCAACGTGGAGGCCGATGCGCTTGCCGGCGCGTATTTGACAAAGAAGGCGCGTGCGGCGGGCGTGATCTATTCTATGGCTTACGGCGATCAGCCGGCGCTGATCTCAGAGATGGTCGACTGGGCGCGCGCAACCGGCTTTGTGGTGACTGCCGTGGGCAAGGGCACCAAATATCTGCCGGCCTATCACACGGTCACGCCGGACGGCGTGTGGGAGCATTACGGGCTTACCGCCGAAGAAGCCAAAAAAGCCGGCATGAACGCGCAGATGTTCAACTCGTTTCTCGACGGCACCAAGTCGGCGATCGAGATGGCGGCGGTCGCCAATGCCTGCGCGCTCGACGTGCCGCATGACGGCTTGAATTTTCCGCCCTGCGGCGCCGACGATCTGGCGCGCGTGTTGCGGCCGCGGCATCTCGGCGGAGTTCTGGCCGGCGACGGCATGGTCGAAGTCGTCTCTTCGCTAACGCGCGACGGGCAGCCGGTGCCGCGCGACCTGCGCTGGGGAGTCTACGTGGTGTTCAAGGCGCAAAGCGACTACGCCGCCGCCTGCTTCAAACAATACGGGCTGCCGACCGATCCGAGCGGCCGCTATGCGGCGATGTACAAGCCGTTCCATCTGATCGGGCTGGAATTGTCGATCTCGGTGCTCAATGTCGCGCTGCGCGGCGAGCCGACGGGAAGCTGCCGCGGCTTGGCGCGGCGACGCCGCGGCGGTCGCCAAGCGCGCCTTAAAGGCCGGCGAATTGCTCGACGGCGAAGGCGGTTATTGCGTCTACGGCAAGCTCATTCCGGCGGCGCGCAGTCTTGCGCTCGGCGCATTGCCAATCGGGCTAGCGAGCCGCGTCAAGCTTCTGCGCGACGTTGCCGCCGGCGAGTTCGTCAAAGCCTCAGACGTCGTGCTCGACGAAACTTCGCAGGCCGTCCTTATCCGGCGCGAAATGGAGCGCGAAGCGCGCCACGCCGGCAAAATGCTCGCCGCCAAATAGCATCGTCGGCCGCGGCATTACAGACGCCTCAACACTACGGCAAACACCGAAGCATTGCGTCCGCATCGCGGCTAGAATGCTGAATGCGAAGGAACACGCGCCGTTGCCGTCACGCCCAAGGCGAGCGGTCTTTCGCGAGAAATTCGGCGCGCAACTTGGCTGACGGCGTGCAAGGGAGATGTGCGATGACCGTTACCGTCTTTATTCGTTATCAGCTCGATCCGTTCAAGCGCGACGGTTTTGAAGATTATGCGCGGCATTGGCTGAAAATCATTCCGAAATGCGGCGGCGACTTGGTCGGCTATTGGATGCCCCATGAAGGCACCGACAATATCGCCTATGGATTGATCTCGTTTGACAGTCTCGCCGCCTACGAGGCCTATCGCGCGCGCCTCAAGACCGACAGCGAGGGCGCTCCAAATTTTGCGCAGGCGCAAAAAGACCGCTTTATCCTGAGCGAAGAGCGCAGCTTTTTGCGGCAAGTCGTGTCAGATGCAACGGTTCGAGGTGCGAGATGATTGGCGTTATTTTTGAGGTCTGGCCGCAAGCCGGACAAAGGCAAAATTACCTGGACATCGCCGCGGCGTTGCGGCCGCAGCTGGAAAAGATCGACGGATTTATCTCGATCGAGCGCTTCGAGAGTCTGACCGAACCCGGCAAGATTCTTTCACTGTCGTTCTTTCGCGATGAAGCGGCGGTCGCAGCGTGGCGAAACCTCGAAGCGCATCGGCGCGCTCAAGCCAAGGGCCGCATCGAAATATTCGCCAATTACCGGCTGCGCATCGCCGGCATCGTCAGGGATTATGGGATGCAGGACCGCACCCAAGCGCCGCCCGACAGCAAGTCGGTGCATGGCTGATCGGTGGGGCGCCGCACCCGATCCAAAAAAATAGCAGGCTGGATTGGTGAGCCTGGAACTTGAAGTCGCCACTTTTCATCCACATATAGGAACCGACAGGTTCCGAGGACGCGCTTGCTGTCCCCGTGGATAAATACTTCGTCGATTTCTAGAGATTCTACAGGCTTGCGATTTCTATAGGCTTGCGATTCTACCGACTTGCCTTCTCGCGCGATTGCTAACCCAACGCCTGATTTTCACGACCAATGAACTCACGCAGCCGGCGCTGGTGATTCAGAGATTTCGACGCACTTCTGCGATCGAAATACGTTGTCTCGGTCGAACATCGGGTAGGGTAATGGCGATTGAACATGCGCGCACGCGTGCCTTACCAAAGCCATGGGGCGTTGAAGATTTGCGTCCTTGGAGTAACGCACGCCGTGACGGCGATGCGATCGGCGAAATCTGGTACGAACGACCCGATAACGCGGCCGCAGATCCTTCGCTCCTGCTCAAGTTGCTGTTCACGAGCCAGCCACTTTCCATCCAGGTTCATCCGGACGATGCGTTTGCGCATTCGATGGGCCTGCCAAACGGCAAAACCGAAGCCTGGTACGTTTTGAGTGCCGCTCCTGAGGCCAAGGTTGCCCTCGGCCTTAGTCGACGTCTGACGCCGCAGCAATTGCGCGAGGCCATCGACGACGGCTCGATCTCCGATCTCATCGTGTGGCACACGGTGTCGGCAGGCGACGTCATTTTCGTGCCCGCCGGGACAATTCACGCGATTGGCGCCGGCCTCGTCATTGCGGAACTCCAGCAGCGGAGCGACACGACGTTCCGCCTGTTCGATCACGGTCGCAATCGTGAACTTCACATCGAAAACGCCATCTTGGTCGCGGACGCCGGACCGGCTGATTTTCAGGTGCGACCGAACCAGCTTACCGCCGAACGGAGGCTTCTCGTTTCCAGTCCACACTTCGCATTCGAACGGATCGATCTGGCGCCAAATTCCTCCTGGTATCTGGAAGCGGAACGAGAGACATGGCTTCTCGTTCTCAGCGGCAGTGCTGTCGCCGGATCGTTCGACGTTGTCACGGGCGATGCCCTTTTCGCGCAATCGGACCACGTCGACATTCATCCCGGCGCCATCGGCATGGTGGGTCTCGTGGCGTACACGGGCGGCGGCCCGATTCCACACCTACTGCAGCGTCTCACACAGCCGGGACTCAATCGATGTCGGGCGGCCACAGGAGATACGGGTGCCAACTTCTCTCACGCAAGCAAACGCTGCCCCAAAGAATGGCCGCCTGGAAACAACCAAATGAAACTCCTTCATCGCGTGGCCTTCATCGGGAACTATCTTCCGCGCCGTTGCGGCATCGCTACATTTACCCAAGATCTTCACCGAGCAGTCTCGACCAGCCCGGCCGGATCTTGAGACCTGCGTCGTCGCCATGACGGATTCGGACCGCACCTATGACTATCCGCCGGCTGTGCGCTTCGAGATTCACGACGAAACGATCGGCGATTATGTCAAGGCGGCCGAGTTCCTGAACGGCGCAGGATTCGACGTTGTTTCGCTGCAACACGAATACGGGATTTTCGGCGGTGAGGCCGGCGGCAACATCATCGAACTCTTGTCGCGCCTCGAAATGCCGGTTGTCACGACACTGCATACGGTGCTCGCCAAACCGACGGCCATCCAGCACGACGTGATGCGTCGGATCATCGACATTTCGGCAAAAATCGTCGTCATGTCGGAAAAAGGCCACGAATTCCTCCGTTCCGTTCACGACGTGCCAACTCGCAAGATTGAGGTCATACCGCACGGAATACCGGATTTCCCGTTCCTCGAAACGCATCACGCCAAGGCCAAATTCGACTTCGCCGGGAAGATGATCATTCTGACCTTCGGTCTCCTGTCCCCAAACAAAGGCATTGAGACCATGCTCGATGCCATGCCGGGAATCATTAAATCCTGCCCGAACGCCATCTATGTCATTCTTGGCGCTACTCATCCGAAGCTGGTGCGGGAGCAGGGCGAGGCCTATCGCGACAGCTCTGACGGCGCGCGTGCAGGCTCTCGGCATCGAAAACCATGTCGTCTTTTTCAACCAGTTCGTGGATCAGGCCACGTTGCTGGACTTCATTTCGATGTGCGACGTCTACACGACTCCCTATCTCAATGAAGCCCAGATGACATCGGGCACGCTGGCGTACAGTTTTGGATTGGGAAAGGCAGTCGTATCGACACCCTATTGGCACGCCAAGGAGCTGCTGAGCGACGGGTGCGGCATTCTGGTTCCGTTTGGCGATGCCAAAGCGTTGAGCACCGAGATCGCCGGTCTGCTGACGAACGACGTCCGCCGGCATTCCATGCGCAAACGTGCGTACGCGGCAAGCCGATCGATGACTTGGGTGCAAACGGCCAAGCGCTATCTTACCGTCTTCGAGACCGAGAGCGAGAACGCCCGGCCTGGAATATCACTTCCCATTGATGCGATCGTCTCTGGGAGAAACGGACACGTCATACCGGAGATTCGGATCGGGCATTTCCTTTCGCTCTGCGACAGCACCGGCATGCTCCAACACGCCGTCCATTCGGTACCGGATCGCTCCCATGGCTACTGTGCCGACGACAACGCTCGCGCGCTGCTGTTCTCAAGCTTGCTTGCGAACTTTGGCGAAGTGCAATTGTCCAAATCCATCACCGCACGCTTTGCGGCATTCATCCAGCATGCTTGGAATCCGGACACCCGTCGGTTTCGAAATTTCATGAGCTACGACCGCCGCTGGCTGGAAGAGCAGGGCTCGGAAGATAGTCACGGCAGGACGCTTTGGGCGTTGGCGCGAATGCGCACGGAAGGACATTGATCCATCTCGCCGCAGATGGGCCGGGGCGCTGTTCAAGACCGCGCTTCCCGTCGTCGAGGAATTCTCGTCGCCGCGGGCCTGGGCGTTCTCGCTCCTGGGATTGGACGCCTATTGCACGCTGGCCGGCGGCGACGTTCTCGCCAACCGCCTCCGCAGACTATTGGCCGACAGGCTGATGTCGCTTATTTCCGTAACGGAAACCAAAGACTGGATCTGGTTTGAAGACCTGCTCGCCTACGACAATGCGCGGCTTCCCCAGGCGCTGATCCAAACCGGACTGACGACCCACACACCGCCGTACGTCGAGGCCGGCCTCCGATCGCTCCGTTGGCTCAACGCGCTTCAGACCACGTCATCGGGATACTTTAGACCGGTTGGGACCAAGAGCTTCGGCAGGCTTCGCCAGAAGCCAGAAGCGTTCGATCAGCAGCCGGTCGAAGCATCAGCAACGATTTCCGCATGCCTTGCCGCGTGGCGGGCGGATGACGGCGCGGAGTGGCCGATAGAAGCGCTACGCGCGTTCGAGTGGTTTCTGGGCGAAAACGACCTGCAGACGGCACTGATCGATCCGGAAACGGGCAGCTGCTCGGATGGGCTTCATCCGGATCGATCCAATGAGAACAAGGGTGCGGAATCAGTGCTATCGTATCTTCTCGGTCTTGTGGAGATTCGCCAGCTCAAGCGTATGACTGCGATGGACCGAACGAGACCCGCATCCAAGTTCGTAGGCGGCGACGTTAGTCGCACGATCCCACCTCGAACAGCCCCAGGGAGCCTCTTTGTCCCAATTCCGATTCATAAATCGCCAGAGCTTATATCTGCGGCCGGACCCGGCAAGGGTTCTCGTCAGACCCTTCAAACCGGCAACGGAACCCCGAGACCTCAACCCCACCGATAAGATTCGGGCCAATCATATCGTTGGCAGGGTGCTTCGGCTCGATGCCGAAGCTGCCGCACAGCAATTGAGCGATGTGCTCGACAATTTCGAAGGCCGTCACAGGAATCTGATCGATATCTTCGAGACGCGCGCCGCAGATATGGAAGACGCGCTAGAACCACATGCCGAATTGAATAAGACGCAACGCCGCCTGATCGGCGCATATTTTCTCAACGAATACTCATTCGAGGCGTCGGCCTTGTTCAACCCGAGCATCGTCCGACACCCCGACCAGACTGGCGCGCCGAAAAATGGCTGTCGCTTCATCTTGAGTTTGCGCGCCGTCGGCGAGGGGCATATTTCATCGCTGACGTTTCGGTCCGGCACCATAGCTGCCGACGGAAGCGTCGCCGTCGATCCGACCGCGCGCCTGGCAGCGGTCCCAAAGGTCCGCAGCCGGACGTCAACGCCAAATGGCGATGACGTCGAAGTGATATTCCGGGATGACGAAGAGCTGAGCGAACGCATCATCTTTCCGATCACCGACGCTCAAGCAAACGGCATCGAGGACGCCCGATTCGTCGAATTCAACGACGGTGGACGAAAAACGTTCTACGCGACCTACACAGCGTATAGCGGCAGGGCGATCCGCTCCGAGCTGATCGAAACGACAGATTTTCAATCGTTCCGGATGACCCCGCTCGGCGGATCGGCGGCGCGCAATAAGGGAATGGCTCTGTTTCCGCGGAAAATCGATGGCCGCTATGCGATGATCGGTCGGCAGGACAACGAGAACCTCTATTTGATCTATTCCGATGACCTTTACACATGGGATGGTGGTCATTCCATCCTTCAGCCCGAGTATCCTTGGGAATTCGTTCAGATCGGCAATTGCGGCTCGCCCGTCGAGCTGGACGACTGCTGGCTGCTGCTGACGCACGGAGTTGGTCCGGTCAGGAAATATTCGATCGGGGCGGTTCTCCTGGATAAAAAAGATCCGTCAAAGGTTCTTGCACGCTCGCGCGAGCCGCTCGTTCGTCCCGAGCCCACCGAACGCGAAGGCTACGTGCCTAATGTTGTCTATACCTGCGGCGCAATGCGTCACCACGACCAGATCATCTTGCCGTACGCTGTATCTGACACCTTCTCCAATTTCGCGACGATAAAGATTGCCGCGCTGATGCAGGCCGTTGCGAGCTGATGACGGTCTCCCTGAGACGACCCTTGTCCCGGCGGTTATGCGATCGCCGGGGCACGCCCCGGTCTGCGGGTATTCAACGAGGCTTTTCTCTCTGAGCTGATTTTGGTCGCGGCCGACGCATTGTCCACTTTTGCTAATAGCGGACATGATCGCTTGAGAAAACGATCCGCTTAAGAGTCTCGTTCCTCCGCGGCTTTCCTGTTGCTGCCGGCAAGGCCGCTCGCGCTGCTGAATTTGTTGTTCTTCGGAAACCCCTTCGGCGCAAGCCGGCCGGCGTCGGCGCGGTTGCCGCGCCAGTCGGCGAGTTCTTTCAGCGACAAAGTAAAAACGCGGCCGGCGGAATCGGTCCAGGTCAGGCCCTTTTCCGCTTCGAAGGTCTTGATGTCGGAAAGCCCGCCGTCCTTGTGACGCTGCAGCCGCACGCCGCGGCCGCGCGCCATTTCCGGCACCTGATCGATCGGGAACACCAGCATCTTGCGGTTCTCGCCGATGGCGGCGACCAGTTCGCCCTCGGCCAGCGCGATCGCGCGCGCCTCGTCGGGCGGTTTGACGTTGAGCACCTGCTTGCCCTTGCGGGTGTTGGCGACGCATTCGTCCTCGGGAACGATAAATCCCCTGCCCTGCTTGCTCGCCACAATTAGCTTGCGCCCGCCCTGATAGCGGAACACGTCGACGACGTCGGCTTGCTGCTCGAGATCGATGAACAGGCGAATGGGCTCGCCGTGGCCGCGCCCGCCCGGCAGCTTCGCCGCATCGATGGTGTAGACAGCGGCCGTTGGTGGCAAAGATCAGTATCTTCGAAGTGGTCTCGGCGAAGAACGCGAGGTCGAGCGCGTCGTCGGCCTTAAACGCCAGGCCCGAAAGGTCGGCAACCTGGCCGCGCAGCGCGCGGATCCAGCCCTTCTCCGACACCACCACCGTAACCGGCTCGCGCTCGACCAACGCCTCCTCGATCGCGGCCTCGTCATGCGCGGGCGCTTGGGCAAAGCCGGTGCGGCGCTTGCCGAGCGGGGTCTTCGGTCCGAACGTATCGCGCACCCGGCGGATTTCGCCGGCGATAGTCTTCCACTGCTCCTTTTCCGAGCGCAGCAAATCCTCGATCGACTTTTTCTCCGCACGCAGCCTTTTGTCCTCGTCGCGGATTTCGATCTCTTCGAGTCGGCGCAGATTGCGCAGCCGCATATTGAGGATGGCGTCCGCCTGCACGTCGGAGAGCCTGAAGGTCTTCATCAGCACCGGCTTCGGCTCGTCCTCCTTGCGGATGATCTTGATGACCTTGTCGATATTCAGATAAGCGACCAGATAACCGCCCAAAACCTCGAGGCGGTGCTCGATCTGGCCCAGCCGGTAGCGCGAGCGGCGCAGCAAAACCTCGCGCCGATGCGTGAGCCATTCGGTCAGCGCTTCGGCAAGCCCCACCACCCGCGGAATGCGGCCGCGGATGAGCACGTTCATGTTGAGCGGCACGCGGCTTTCCAGCTCGGTGAGCTTGAACAGGCTCTCCATCATCAGCGCCGGATCGACGCTGCGCGAGCGCGGCTCGAACACGAGCCGCACGTCCTCGGCGGACTCGTCGCGCATGTCGGCGACGAGCGGCAGTTTTTTTTCGTTGATCAGCGCGGCGATCTGCTCGACCAGGCGCATTTTCTGCACTTGCCAGGGAATTTCGGTGACCACGATCTGATAAGTGCCGCGCCCGGTATCCTCGGTTTTCCAGCGCGCGCGCAGGCGGAATGAGCCGCGCCCGGTGGTATACGCCTCGGCGATCGTCTCCGGCGGATCGACCATGAGGCCGCCGGTCGGAAAATCGGGGCCGGGCACGTATTTCAAAAGCGTGCGGCTGCGCGCGTTCGGCTGCTCGATCAGATAAAGCGCCGCGTCGCACAGTTCGGCGATGTTGTGCGGCGGGATGGCCGTCGCCATGCCGACCGCGATACCCTGCGCGCCGTTGGCGAGGAGATTGGGAAACGCCGCCGGCAACACCACCGGCTCCTGCGACACGCCGTCATAGCTCGGGCGGAAATCGACGGCGTCCTCGTCGATGCCGTCGAGCAGAAGCCGCGCGGCCTCAGTGAGCCGCGCTTCGGTGTAACGGTAGGCGGCGGGATTATCGCCGTCGATATTGCCGAAATTGCCCTGGCCGTCGACCAGCGGATAGCGCGAGGAAAAATCCTGGGCCAGCCGCACCAGCGCGTCGTAAATCGCCTGGTCGCCGTGCGGATGGAAATTGCCCATCACGTCGCCGACGATCTTTGCCGATTTCTTGAACGCCGCGCCCGGATCGAGGCGCAGAAGACGCATACCGTAGAGGATGCGGCGGTGCACGGGCTTGAGCCCGTCGCGCGCATCCGGCAGCGCGCGATTCATGATGGTGGAGAGCGCGTAGGCGAGATAGCGCTCCTCAAGTGCCTCGCGCAGCGCGATGTCCTGCACGCCGCCGGATTTTTCGGGTCCGGGAATCACTTTTGTAGCCATAGTGGGGAGCAGTTACCGCCATTATCAGCGGCGAACAAGCGACCAACGGCCCTCGGTCGCGAGCCTCCGCCGCGCCCCGTTCATCATGCCGAGAGATCGTGGCGTGGACCGGGAACGGTAATGGGATAAAATGACTTTTATTGGCGCATTCGCGAGCGGCGGGGAGAGATGCATGCATAAAATCGTCATTGCCGGGGCCGTCCTCGCATTAGCTCTTGCGGTTGGCGCGGCCACGAACCGCGCGGCGGCCATACCGATTGCCCCGCGCATGGACGTGCGTCCTGCCGCCGGGGACGTCGGTTCAGTGCAAAAAATTCACGACGCGTGCCGGTGCGCGCGGCAATGGCCGCATCGGGAGTATTGGCAATGGGACAGCCGGCCGATCTGGGACGACCCATGGCGGGTGCTTAAGCCCAATTTTTGGGGAAGCCCGGAGCCGCATCTCGTGCCCGCCGATATTTGGGCGCGCAAATGGCACCTGCCGCGAGTGCATTACTGGCGCTGGCATCACCGGCAATAAGCGCAGGAGAAGGGTATGAACAGCAGCATCGTTGCCGCCGCCGTCATGGCCCTGGCGCTGTCGACGGGAGCGCCACCGTCCAGCGCTTCGGCGATGACCATCCCTGCGCCGCTTAAGATTGCTGCGGCAGGTGCGGGTCTTGTGCAAAACGCCGCCATCTTCTGCGGTCCATTCGGGTGCGGACCCATTTGGCCGGGCCCACGTCGTCGGCAACGGGAACGGGAGCCGTGGGGCCATGCTTATCGGCCCGCCTGCCCGATCGGTTATTACTATGCCTGCCGGCGCGGTCCGTTGGGCTACGGGCAATGCGCCTGCTGGCCTTATCGTACATGGTAATCCGGCTCGCATTCACGCGGGACGGCTTTCGACCTCCGCGATGGCGCGCGTGACCGCGGCGACGAAACGGGCGCGCGCGGCCGGCACGGCGAGGCCGCGCGGCGTAAAGGCGTGACGTTCGAGAAAAAAACCGGTGAGTGCGAACGCATCGGCGAGATCGGCGGCGGAGGCCGGATCTTCTTCCGTGTTCAGAAAGCCGGGCAGCCGCAGCAGCCGGTCGCGATACTCCTCGCCGGCGGCGCGCGAGACGGCGCGGCCAGACCGCGGCGATACATAGATGAGATCGGCAGTCGCTCCGGTTGCGGCGCACGCGCTCAGATCGAGCCCGAAGCCAAGCTCAGCCAGAAAGGCAAGCTCGAAGCGCGCGATCAGTATAGCGGCACCGCGCGGCACGTCGATGGCATCGAGGATCGCTTCCAGCGCCGAAAAAACGCGCGCGTGCGGCTCGCGCTCGGCAAGCAGCCGGCACAGCGCCGAAAGATGCGTCACGCCGTGAACCGCGTGCGCGGCCCCGAGAAAACCTGCGGCGCGTAAATTGATGCCCTCCACGGCATAATGGCCGAGATGCTCGTCGAGCCGCGCCCGCCAGGTCGCGCGCAGCGTATTACCCGGCTGCAGCACGCCGCGCAGCCGCGTGCCGCGCCGCCGCGCACGAGACCGAGATGCCGGCCGCGCTCCAGCGTCATCAATTCGAGAATGACGCCCGTTTCGCCATGCCGCTTGACGCCGAGCACGATGCCTTCATCGGTCCATTGCATGGGGCTTATTTAGTATCCCCCGACTCGATTCATTGTCATCATCCGCGCGCGGCGGATGATCCAGTAGTCGCCGATGCTGGGCGCCTCCTCGATGCCCCGCTCGCGTTTGTGCGAACATAACCGGATCGACAACGAGTTATCGACGGCAAGAAAACGAGACGACCCAGCACCCACCCGACGCTCTAATTTCAAATCCAACGAATTCCGACTGCAAAACCGAGGAAAACATAGGCCGAATGAGCCAGACGTCCCCTGTCTATACCCGTGAGGCCTTCTTCGAAGTGCGCACCCGTGCGCCCGTCGGCACCTGCTAAGCCATTGCCAGTTATTTGAATTCCTTAATTTGTTAGCTCCAATCATCACAATACGTGAAGATCTGCAGCCTCTACGGGGCGGGGTTCTACTACATGCCGGGCACCGATATGTGCATCAAGATCGGTGGCTGGGTGCGCTCGGAAGTGACCGAGGGCATCAACGGCAGCTCGACCACGGGTATTTTCAACAACGACCTCAACAACCGGACAACGCAAAACCTCTGGACCCGGGAACGCGGCTACATCACCGCCGACGCCCGCGAACAGACCGCCTACGGCGTTGCCCGCGGCTATATCGACGTCGGCATCTCGACGAACAACAGCGGCCTCGAAAGCCCCGGCTCGAGCGACTTCAGCTCGAACCGCGCTTACGTGCAATGGGCCGGCTTCACCGCCGGTCTCGCCGTGTCGTTCTTCGACTTCTACCCGGCGGCGGCCTACCTCTATCGCGCCGGCAACATTCCGAACGAAGATACCGGCGATGGCGGCTTGTGGGTCTGGGGCTACACCGCACAGTTGGGCGGCGGCGTCTCGGCAACACTGTCGGCCGAAGAGCGTCGCGTGGGCCAGATCATCGGCCTTGGCGCGACGGCCACTGGCGCCACCATAACTGGCTCCTTTCCCGGCGCGGCCTTCGCGGATGGGGCTGGCTACGGCGGCTGGCAGGTGCCGGACATCGTCGCCAATCTCCGCGTCGATCAAGCCTGGGGTAGCGCTCAGGTCATGGGCGCCTTGCATGAGAATAATGCGCTCTACTATGGCCCAGGCACAGGTACGACCGTCGCGAACGGCCACCCGGGCGACGCCTGGGGTTGGGTTGTCGGCGGCGGCATCAAGATCAACACGCCGTTTATTACCCCGGGTGACAACTTCACCACCGAGGTCAACTACACCCAAGGCGCCACCAAGTACCTCTTTAATGCGGCGAACGGTGAGAATGAAGGTGTCGTCCAGGGTGGAACCGCCGGTTACGGCGTCGGCAGCGACTGTGTCTATGCCGGCACCGCTGCGGCCGGTACGGGTACAAGTTGCCTGCAGACGACGGCCTGGGAAGTCGACGCCGCCTACGAACACTACTGGACGCCGCAATGGCACCAGTCGCTCGTCGTCAACTATGCGGCGGAGAGCTACGGTTCGAAGGCAAACGGCATCCTCTGCGCCGATGAAGGCTTCTTTACCGGAACCCTTGCAGCGGGCACGCTTGCCGCGGGCGGCGGCTGCGACAACAACTGGGCGTTCTGGGGCGCCGGTTCGCGGTTGCAGTGGGACGTGACCAAGAGCTTCTATATCGGTGTTGAAGCCATCTACCAGGAGCTCGACAGTGCGAAGACGCCGACCGGTCTCCTGCCGGCCAACGTTGTTTTCGCCGGCAGCGGTGCGACGAGCGTGTCGAACGAGTCGAACTGGACCTTCACCATTCGCATGCACAAGGACTTCCTGCCCTGATCGTCTGATCAAGGTATGAATTCCACCATCCCCGGCGGGCCTCCGCCGGGGATTTTTCTTTGCCGTAACCCGGATTGCGCTCTGCGCGATTCGGGCTAGGGTTAGGCGCCGCCACACATCGCGGCGGCGGAACGAGTGCGAACGGCTGCAATTCAATGTCCAGTTCGGCACCAGACCGCACCGTCGATCCGTTGACGCGGCTTGCCATCAGGCACGGCACCGATAAATGGGGACCCCATTTCTACACACCTTCGTATCACGAGCTCTTTTCCGAGCTACGCGATCGGCCGATACGTCTGCTCGAAATCGGCGTCGGCGGGTATGACCTCAAAACAATAGGAGGGGCCTCGTTGGCGATGTGGGCGGACTACTTTCCCGGCGGGCATATCACGGGAATCGACATCGCAGAAAAGCGGTTGGCGCTAAATCCGCGCATTAAAATATTTCAGGGATCGCAGAACGATCCGACCTTTCTGAAAAAGGTCTGCGACGAGCGCGGCCCGTTTGACATCATTATCGACGATGGCAGTCATATCCCCAAGCACGTCGTGACCAGCTTCCATCTACTTTTCCCTTCACTGGTCAATGGCGGCCTGTACGTCATCGAAGATGTTCAGACGGCTTTTTGGCCGAGATTCGGCGGCTCCATCTTGCACGGCGGCGACACCGTAAAATTCGCACGAACGCTGATCGAGTGCCTAAATCACGCCGAAATCGCGATCGTCGAGCAATCGCATTCGTTCCCGCCCTTTGCCAAACAGATCAAGTCGTTTCGCGCCTTTCATAATCTTTTCGTCATTGACAAGGGAGAGAATTGCGAACCGTCGAATTTCGCCTACGATCTCAATAATCCTTCCGCGGCCGACGCCGTGAAGATCATCGAACTGGAGTTGGAAAAAACGCCGACCGCCGAAGGAATGGCAAACCTTGCCGATGTGTATCTAAAAGGGGGAAATCTGCTAAGAGCGAAGGAGATCGCCGACAGGGCTTTGGCTCAATGGCCGGCCAACGTGAGCGCGTTGATGGCCGCGTACGACGTGGCCAAGAGACGAAAGGATAATTCGGCAAAAATCGATTGTCTCGAGCGCATTTTGCAAATTGAACCGGATAATGCGGCGCTGCGCCGGGCGGTAGAGGAAGCCCGCGTGGAACTCACGCGATCAGACGGCGGATCGCACGAATGATTTTGGCCGCGTTGTCCGCCGCCCTTGGCCGTGGGACAGGCCGCTAATCTTCAACCGTCACTTCAAGGTTCGCCGGCGGGCGACCGTGCCGATACGCCTGCCACATGGCTTCGTAGGCCGCTTCAATGTGCCGGGTGGCGCGCGCGGTGTCGAAGAGCGGGAAAGTTTCGCGGTTGCGCGCAAGCTTGTCTTTCAGCGACGCACAAAGCGCCGGCTCGGTGGCGATCCTCGACGCCAGCGCCTCGTAGTCGGGCAACGATTCCGCCGCCAGTTCCGGCAGCCCGACGGCATGCAGCATGCTCGCCGCCATGCGACCGACAAAGGTCTTGCCAAGCACCGTCAACACCGGCACCCCGGACCAAAGCGCCGCCGCGGCCGTGGCGCCGGCATTGTATGGTGCGGTGTCGAGGAACAGGTCGGCCAGGCGCTGCCGCGCCAAATGCTCGGCGAGCGGAAGACGCGGTGCGAAAATGAGCCGGCGGGGATCGACGTCGCCGCGCTGCGCCTCGCGCCGCAGATTGAGCGCCATTTCGGGGTTGGCTTCGGCAAGCCACAGCACGCTGCCCTCGACGGTGTGCAGCAGGCGCATCCAAAGCTCGAACATCGGCCGCGTGAGCTTGTAGCTGTTATTGAACGAACAGAATACGAAGCCTTCGGCCGGCAAACCGGCATCGCCGCGCGAGGGCGTGTGCGGCGCAATCGCCAGCCGATTGTCGTTGACCAGAAAGCAATCGGGAAGATGCACGATCTTTTCGATGAAATAGCGCTGCTGATCGAACGGCAACGCGATCTTGTCGGCGATAACGTAATCGATGAAATCCGCTCCCATCGTGCCGAGAAAACCGAGATAGCTCACCTGGATCGGCGCCGGACGCCGGGCCAGGATGCCGGTCCGCGCATTTTGCGTGTACCCCATCAGGTCGACCGCAATATCGATTTCAAGGTCCCGAACTAGATCCGCTATGTCCTGATCGCTGTTGTGCCGAACGTCGATGAAATGCTCGAATGCGTTGGTAATTCTACGCCGCAACGGGGAGTCTCGGTCCGCACCAAACGATAACCCGGTGACCTCAAAACGCGACCGGTCGTGCTGCTCGAACAGACCGGCCGCGAGATAGGTGACCGCGTGCTCACGAAAGTCGCCCGAAAGGTAGGCAATGCGGATGCGGTCATGAGAATAGACTTGTCCTTGCCAAAGCGGTTTGTCGGCAATGGGAAAACTCGTCTTGCTGAACAGCCTTGCGCATCGAAGTTGTTCGTCGGGCGACGATGAAGCCGCCAATGTCACGAAGGGATAGATTGGCAAGCCGCGTTTGACGCAGGCGAGAAGCTCCAGCCAGTCCGAATCGATATTGTTCCAATCGCATAGACGCATTTTGGCGGAAAGACGCATGCTTTCCGCTTCGGAATCGCCGCCTCGCAGCGACAATGCCCGATCGTAGGCGGCAAGCGCCAGATTATAGGATCCGCGCATGGAATGGATATTGCCGGCGTTTTTGTACGCGTCGGCGAACTCGGGACGCAAGGCAATGGCTTTGTCGAAGTCTGCCAGAGCGTCGTCGGGACGGCCGAGATTTGCCAGCGTGTTGCCGCGATTGACGTAGGCTTCCGGAAAATCGGACTTCAGCGCGATGGCCTTGTCGTAGTCGTGCAGCGCGTCTTCAAAACGCTTAAGGCTCTGCAGTGCCATCCCGCGATTGTTATACGCATCGGGAAGAGTCGGACCGCGCCGGATCAGCTCATCGTATTGCCGCAGCGCGTCGGCAAAATGGCCGTTTTGCAGCAAAGTCGCCGCATAGTTGTTGCGCGCGGCAACATGTTGCGGGTGAGTTTTCAGTACCCGTTCGTAGTTCTCCGCCGCTTCGCCGTGCTCCCCGGACATGCTAAGCGCGACGGCCAGATTGTAGCGAACGTCCAAATCGTCCGGTCTTATTGTAGCGGCGCGGCGGAACATATCGGTCGCAGCGCTCAGGTTTCCCTGCTGCGCGTAAAGCATCGCCAACGAGTAGACGCAGCCGAAATTGTTGGGCGTCTTCTTTAAAAGCTGATTGTAGGCCTTTACGGCCTCGGATAGACGTCCCGCTTTTTGATGGGCGATCGCGGCTTGCAGCTCGATAAGTTGGTCTTGCGGTATCATCAAGCCAGGCGCCCTGTGGCGTTCTTTGCGAGGGTTGATCGTGCACCGTCGCACTTGGCGACGAAGTCGGCAATGCGGCGGACCATATTGTCTCCTTCGAGCAGCGGAACGTGGCCCTGGTGGCGCACGTCTATGGTTACCATCGCGATATGGTGCGCATTTTCCTGTGGCCCGGCGCAGATAGGTCTCGGCTTTTCCCTCCAGAAGTTCTCTTTATATTTCAATATCTTATCTACAGAGAACTGGCGTGGCGAAACATCGTGGCGGCACGGGCTTTGATCGCCGAGCGCGGTTGTCGACCGATTGCGGAGACTATCCGGCGCTGCCGTGAGGAGATCATGACAGTCGACGATGATTTGTTATTGAAGGCGCTGACCGACGTAGCCGACTTCTTCACGACCCACGAATGCCGCGATCTGCTTTTTCACGTGCAGGAGCAGCGGCCCGCCTTGACCCCGGTCTGATACGACACGGACTTTTCATTCGAGCGTTTGCCAAGTGCGCGCACTTGCCGACCAACGGAAACGTTTCCGAGGCCGATCAAACTAAAAAGTGATTTGCAGTCAATGCGATGTCGCACGCTGGGAGAGCGCGGTATGAACGCGCGCAACGACGTTCGCCCACGCGTGCGGCGCCTGCTGTCGAAACAGCCGGGCGGTCGGGTACCAGGGGCAGTCGTCGCGATCGCAAAGCCACCGCCAATCCGCAGTAAAGGGCAACAATATCCACACCTCTTTTCCCATGGCTCCCGCGAGATGGGCGACGCTCGTGTCGACGGTGATGACCAAATTCAATCCGGCGATGGCCGCCGCCGTATCAGAAAAATCTGAAAGCGCTTCGCCATAGTGAGAGATCTGACCAAGCGTCCGAAGCAGAGAGCGATCTTCTTCTCTTACCTCTTTCTGTAAGGATATCCAGTGCGCATCGATGGCAAAAAGCGGCGCAAGGGTCGTCAAACCGATGGAACGATTGTGATCGTTCTTATGCTTCGCGCTCCCGCTCCACACCACGCCTATTCGCGGCTTTGTCGGTGGGGGCAATCGAGCTTCCCATGCCTTGCGTAGCGGCGCATCGGCAGAAAGATAAGACTGTTCTGATGGAACGCTCTCCAGCGTCGTTCCCAATGCCAGCGGCAGGCTCATCAGCGGGCAGTGATAATCAAAAGCCGCGGGCACCTCGTCGTTCTTGAGAAACCGGATGCCGGCGCTGTTTTGGCTGAGCAGCCGGTATAGCGGTTCCTGCACCGACATCACGACGCTTGCGCCGCGCGCGCGCAAAAGCGCGCCGTATCGGAAAAACTGGATGGTGTCGCCAAAGCCCTGCTCCCAATGCACGAACAAGGTTTTGTGTGCGATGTCTTCTTTTCCCAGCCACAGAGGTTGCCGAAACGACCGGTTGGCGACGGGTTTTTCAGTGTCCTTACGCCATTCGTGCAGTCGCCACCCTTCCGCGAAACGCCCCATCCGCAACAGGCAATAGCTTTTGTTCAGATAGGCCTCGGCGAAACCGCCGGTCAACGCGATCGCCCGGTCGAACGCGGCCAGCGCATCATCGAGGCGCTTGAGGTCGAGCAACAGCGTGCCGCGGTTATTGTGCGCGGCCGCATAGCCGGGCTTCAGTGTGATCGCCTGGTCGAAACTGGCGAGCGCATCGTCAAGGCGATTGAGCTCCTGCAACACGATGCCGCGGTTATAGTAGGCTTCCGCGTAATCCGCCTTGAGCACGATTGCCTTTTCGTGACTGGCGAGCGATTTGCCAAAGCGACCTAATCCGTGCAGCGCCACCCCGCGGTTGTTGTATGCCCAGGCATTGTCGGGCTGCAGCGCGATCGCCCGATCGAGACCGGCGAGGGCGTCGTCAAGCTGCCCTAGATCTTGCAGCACGATGGCGCGGTTATTATGCGCCTCGGCATAATCCGGCTGCAGCGCGATCGCGCGATCGAAACTGGCAACCGCCTCAGCAGGGCGGTTGAGGTTCGCCATCACAATGCCGCGGCCATTGTGCGCCTGCGCATAGTCGGGCTTCAGCGCGATTGCGTTGTCGAAAGCAGCAAGCGCCTCGGCAAACCGTTTTTCATCCTTGAGCGCGCCGGCGCGTTTGTAATGTGCGTCGGCTTGGTCGGGCCACAGCGACACCGCCTGGCCGTAACCGGAAAATTGATACGACACGATTCCCTGTTGCACGGGTGCTTGAACCGAAGCCGGAAAGGGCTTTTGCAGGTCCGGATTGGAACGGCGATTTTCCGACACTGTCGACGCCTGATCAGTTCGCGGTCCCATCGCACTTGGCGGCGAAGTCGAGGACGCGCTGAATAATGTCGTTGCCTTCAAGCAGCGGGACGTGCCCCTGATCGGGCACTTCGATGATCTCCATCCCCGCATGGCGCACGGCCATGGCCGAGACCGTTTCCGCCGAGAGAATATCAGATCTTTCGCCGTGGATAACCAGCATTGGCACGCGCGTGAGCGCGTCGAATTCATTCCACAGCGGCGGCAATGGACGCTCGATGTCGATGGCGGCGAGCGTTCGGCTCAATCGTATGTCGTAGGTCGGTATAAGCGCGCCGTCGCGCATCTGCCAGGCGCGCTGTGCGGCGGCGAGCCATTGCTCGGTCGTGAGGTTTGGAAACTGGCCGTGGAAAAGATGGCGGAGAATATCGCCGCCTTCGGCGAAGCTGCGCGGCTGCGGCATCTTGCCGACATAGCTGCGAAGACGCGCAAGGCCCTTTGGTTCGATCACCGGACCGATGTCGTGCAGAACGACGCCGGCGATGGCGGTCGGATGCGCCACCCCGAGGTGCAGGGTAAGAAGCCCGCCGCGCGAGCTGCCGATGAAGACGGCGGGGCCGACCGCGTGCGCGTTCAACACGGCGACGAGGTCGCCAAGCTCGACCAGGAGGTTGTAATTTTCCGCGTTACGGTCGTATTCCGAGCGACCGCGTCCGCGTGAATCCAGGGCGATCACGCGGCGTGAGCCGGCGCCCGCCAGTGCCGGCGCCAGCACCTCGAAATCGGTCACGGTGCGGGTGAGCCCTGGCAAGCAGACCACAGCAAGCGCGGCGGCCATGCGCGCGCCGTATTCGCGCACATGCAGCCGCAATCCATCCGACGCGCTGACAAAAACGCTCTTGCCCGTGTCGACCATGACTATCCGGTAGCGCCGGATTGCGCGAGCCGCGCAATCCGGGCCACGGTTGATTTTGCAATGGCCGTATCCTCGACAACGGATCTGCTGTGGGAACGGCTCACTCGCGCAGAGCCAAGGTATTGAATGAGAACTGGAATTGTATTAGATGCAAACAGCATTGTGAGACTTCAGTCGACGTCATTTTGGGTCTGCGGGAAGGATTGGAAAGGCCTCATGGGCAAGAAGCAGCACGATCCGGACAAGGAGCGGGTCTTCGTCCGCCCCATCACCGGCGACTACAGCCTCAACCACGAGCTCAACCGCCTGCGCGCGATGCCGCGCGTGATCAAGGGCAAGGAGACCAAGCTCGACGGCGGCCCGCAGCATTTTTCCCGTCATTACGTCGAGCCGGAGGACGGCCTGGGCCAGACGCTGCACATCCACCTCGAGGAATATGCGCCGGGCGGCAAGTCGCAGAAGCACGGCCACGTCAACGAAGCCGCCTTCTATATTCTCGACGGCGCCGGCTACGAGATCCACGACGGCGTGCGCTACGACTGGAAGGCCGGCGACGTCGCCATCGTGCACAACAACTGCGTGCACCAGCACTTCAACGCCAGCGCGACCGAGCCGGCGCGCGCGCTCGTCATCAAGACGAAGCCGATGTACCTGTTCATGAACATGCTGTTCCAGAAGACCGTGATCAAACGGCCGAAGAGCCGTCGCCGACGCAAGGCAACTTCGTGCCGCGCGAAAACGACGAGGACTTCAACCATCCCTCCGACAAGGTCGAGGAAGAGGTCGGAATAATGGCGTGGGACGAAGCGAGGGCCTGGCTCGCCGGAGCCGCGAACAAGAAGCTCTACCAGGACCTGCTCGACGATGCGACGACGCGGCCGTCGCGCATCGCGCGCGCAAGAAGATCGTCATCCCGACGAGATGCCGTGGGAAATGTCGCGGCAAGGCCTGCTCAAGCATCTCCTCAACGAGCAGATGAACACGCGCATGGAGACGGTCGACGCCTACATGCAGATCATTCCGCCGGGCAGCCGTTCGGGCAAGCACCGCCATCTCGCCGAGGAATGCCTCTACGTGGTCGAGGGCTACGGCTACGACCTGCACCAGGACTGCGACGTCGAGATTACCGACAAATACACCTGGAAGCCGCAGGACGAGATCAAGCGCTTCGAATGGGAAGCGGGCGACGTGATCTACATCCCGCCCAGCACGATCCATCAGCATTTCAACGCCGATCCGGAGCAGCCGGCGCGGCTGATCTCCTGCACCAACCGCATCTACAAGAATCCGGCCTCAACGATCTCGCGCAGATCGAGGACGCGCCCGAATACGATCCCGACGTCGTGCTCACGGCCGAGCTGGTGCGGGCGTATATCGAGGGCGGCAGGAAGAAAGTTGCCTGACCGAAGAGCGATGCGCGGCTGACCGGGCCGAGCTTTGCGTCAAACGCGAAAATGTCCTCGCAACGAGCTGATGAGCGGGGCAGCGGCATCGATTGCGAGCGAGCTCATCTGCCGTCCGCATAACGGCGGGAACTCGCCCGGGTGATCGGTGCCCGTCATGCGCGAGAAGCGCAAACATCATTTGTTGACATTGAGGATTTGGGTGAGTCGGTTCACCACCTCGGGCGGGGCAGATGTGGCAAGGTTGACGAACCTGTCGATTTCGGCCCCGGCCGTCGGGTTACCGAGGCCAAGCTTCTGCACGTCGGCCATGTATCCGGCGTCGCCCCGGAGCGCCGTGAAGGCATTGCGCAGAGCGTCGACCCGATCATTCGGCACTCGGGGTCCTGCCAGCAGCGGCCGCGCCAGTTTTGAAGTCCGAAATAGATGTTGGCCACTTGGCGGTCGGTGTCGCCCTTTATGAAATCGGTTGCCAGGGGTATGTCCGGCAATTCCGGAGATTTTACGAGTGCGTTCTGCAGAATGAGGACGATCTTTTTCTCCTTCAGATAGTTCGCCTCCCGCGTTTTGATCTCTGACCAGGACCAGTCGGCGGATCCCTGGATCTCATCGCGTTCCATGGCCAGCAATACGTCGGCCTGCCCTGGATAACCACTGATAATCTTGAACTTCGTGCCGATTGTCGCATTCAAAAGACGAGCCGACGATTCAAGATCAGAAGTCGCGCCGGTTCCGCCGACGATCAATTGATGCGCAAAAAGGTCTTGTATCGTCTTCACCGGCGCCGTGTGCCAGGCGACGACCAGCGACGTGTCGGGCGAGACACTCCCGATCCAGTTGAACTTCGCTATGTCAAATTGAACATTTGGTTGTTTTATCAATTGCGCGAGCAATACCCCGCGCTGGACCATACCCAAGACCGTTCCGTCTTGCGGTTCCGTGCGATAGATGCGGTTGCTCATCGTGATGCTGCCGCCGCCGGGCGTATTCTCAACGACGACGGTGGGATGGCCCGGAATGTGTTGACCCAAGTGACGGGCGACCATACGGGCGATAGCATCGTAGCCGCCTCCCGGACTCGATCCAACCATCAATATTATCTGCTTGCCGCGATAGAAATCTGCCGCGTTCTGGGCTCGCGCTGGCGCAGCGATCAAGGTGCCGGCAAGCACAGGCCATAGTGCGATTCCCAACATGACAGCGCGCCGATGTGCCAATCGCATTTCGTGAAGCTCACTCAGTTTCAGCAAAGCTGAATCCAGCCAGAATACCACTTGGCGACATATTGCCAATTTCGCCGGCCCTGTTCGAGCACCAGCGATAGGCGAAGGACCTGCGAATCCAGGCGGTCTAGACTAAATATGCCGAGAGCCGGGATTGCCTATCGCTTTTGGAACGCCGACGCCCGATGCGATGTTGGCAACCGGCCTGCTCACCCGCCGCGGCGCAGATCAGCCTCGATCAGCAGCTTCGGATTGTTTTCCAGGCGCGCGCGGTAGACCTGCATGTTCTCGATCACGCGCTGCACATAATAGCGTGTTTCGGTGATCGGGATTCGTTCGATCCAGTCGATCGGGTCCACTTTAGGATTGCGCGGGTCGCCGTATTGCTCGATCCACTGCTCCGCTCGCCGGGGACCGGCATTGTAGGCGGCGAAGGCCAGGATATAGGAGCCGCGAAAGGCGTTAATCTCCTCGCCGAGTTCGGCCGTTCCAAGTTGGGCGTTATAGGCCACGTCGCTGAGCAGACGGTGCTGGTCGAACGGAACCTTGAATTTCCTCGCCGTATTGAGGCCGGCGGACGGAGTGACCTGCATCAAACCGAGCGCGTGCGCGCTGGAAATGACTTTCGCGTTGAAGGCGCTCTCCTGACGGACAATCGAGTATACGACGCAGCGCTCCACCGCCGGTCCGATCTGCCGGTAATCTGGTATGCCGAAATCCGGAAACGCGTAGCGCGCGAAGGGAAAGCCGCGGCCGAGCGCAGCTTTGCCGATCAGCAGCGTAGCCCGTGCGTCGTGATGGCGCACGGTGATCTCGGCCAGCGTTGCCAGTCCGGCAACATCGGTCGTCTTGTCGGCAATGTCGGCCGCCATGCCGGCGACGATATCCGGCTGGTCGATGGCGTAGAGTATCTCGAACACGCGCGCCATTTCGAGCGGGCGGCGTTCGGCGGGCGGGGGCTCGCGTAAACTCACGTCGTCGAGATGAAGCTGGGCCCGCGCCAGCTGGCCGTAATAGGCGGTCGGATAGCGTGCCGCCGCCTCGTAATAGGCGTGCGCCTCGGGTGCGCGTCCAAGCGCCTGCGCGGCGCGGCCCTGCCAATAATACGAGCGCGCCAGCGTGATCGGATTGACGACGCCGTCGGCGATGCGGGCGAAATGCGCAAGCGCGATCGCCGGCTGGTGCAGAAATTCGAGCGCGATCCAGCCGGCGGTAAATTGCTGCTCGGCGCGGTGATTTTCGTCCGGCGGCGGCGCCGCGTCGTTGGCAATCTCATACGCCATCCGGGCGTTGCCGAGGTCGAGCAGTTTGCGGGCAATCAGCCGCCGCTCGGTCCACCATTGATCGAGGTCGACGAGCTTTTGCGGATCCCGCGGCGCCGCCAGCATCCATTGCGCGGCCTCGTTGATCTTGTCGCTGTGGCGCAGCCACTGGATCAAGCTAAACATGTAGCCGGGATCGTGCTGCGCCGCCGCCGGAACTGCAGCGAGCAAGGCCTTGGCGTTGGCCGACTTTTCGATCACCGCGGCGCGCGCTCTTGCGACGGCGAAATCGGCCGCATCGAGATGGTGCGCCGCCCGCATTGCCGCCTCGACTTCCCCCAGATAGAGGCGGGAATCCATGCGGGCCTTATCGTCGGCCGGCGTGATCAGGCCGGCGAACATCTGCCGCGCCTGCGCTTCGACTTCCTCGGAAAAGCCGGTATTGCGCCAAGCCGTGCTGACCGCCGCATAGGCGCGCGCACTGTCGCCCCTGATGAGCCAGGCGCGTGCCAGGGCAAAGTAGCCCTTGGCGCTCAGTGGCGGTTCTGTGGCGAAGTAGTCGATGGTCGTTTGCGGGGCGATCTGCTGCTCCCACAGCGCGGCTTCGGCATGCCAGCGCAACGTGACGATGCTCGGCCAGCTCGGGTTGGCGGCGATGAACGCGGCATAGCGGGAGAACTCGACGGTGCTGTCGTCGCTGCGCAGGATGATCCACTCAACGAGCTTGCGGGCGAGCGGATCGGAGATCGTTTTCTCGATATTGGTCGCTTCCTCGGCGCCATCCTTGTGGACAAGGTCGATCGCCTGTTTGACCGCGGTCAGATCGAGCGGGGATGTCGCTACGCTCGTCGTGACCGCTAAGGGCATTACCGGACGAGCCGGCACGGCGAGCCGGGCACGCGGCGGTGAGACGGGAGCGGGAGTGGTGCGCGAAGTGACCGGCGCCGGTTGGGGCAAAGCGCTCTTGGCTGGACCTTCGCGGTTGGCAATACTGTGCGGCGTCTCTTTGTGTTTTGTCTCTTGCCGCTTCGTCTCTTTGTGCTTGGTGGACTTGCCCGCTTTGGCAGCCTTGCCAGCCTTGCCAGCCTTGCCAGCCTTGCCAGCTTTATTCTCGGGCCGCGACTGCTCCGTCTGGGTCGCGCCTGCCGGGGTCGGGGCCAAGACTGCGCCGGCAAACAGGCTTGCGGCGGCAATGACAGCGATGACGGCGATGAGCCGAGCGACAGTCACCGGCAATGACCCTCCTGCGGCAGCGCGCCGAGCCCCCGAAATTACAGACCCTCTTTGGCCCGGAAGATTAAAAAAGTGCTAACTGCCGAAGCGGGTATGCGCGCGCACTTCGCACTAGTCTATGGCGTTCGCGGCGAAAGCGGGGCGCAATCCACCGGCCCGGGTTCCCCAGGTCGCGCAAGACCCTTTCAACACCTCGTCAGAACCGATATTTATGCGCCAGTGGCCGGCCCCCGTCGCCGCAGATGGTTTTGTATGCGGGGAGGACCGTGCCGGGGGACCGTGTCATGACAGCCAGGACCAGATTTCGAGGCTCATTCACTGCGCTCGTCACGCCGTTCAAGAATGGTTCCGTCGACGAAAAAGCGTTCCGCGATCTGGTCGATTGGCAAATCGCCGAGGGCACGAACGGCTTGGTTCCGGTCGGCACCACCGGTGAGAGCCCGACGCTGTCGCACCAGGAGCACCAGGACGTGGTCGAATGGTGCGTGAACCAGGCGCGTGGCCGCGTGCCCGTTGTGGCGGGCGCCGGTTCCAATTCGACAAAGGAGGCGATCGGCCTCGCGGAGCACGCCGAAAAGGCCGGCGCCGACGCCGTGCTTGTGGTCACGCCCTATTACAATAAGCCCACTCAGGAAGGCCTTTACGCGCACTTCAGGGCGATCAACGATGCCATCGGCATACCCCTCATCGTCTACAATATCCCCTCGCGGTCGGTGGTCGACATGTCGGTCGATACCATGAAGCGCCTTTACGAGCTCAAAAACATTGCCGGCGTCAAAGATGCGACAGCGAACGTGGCGCGTGTGTCGCAGCAACGCGCGGCGATGGGCGAGGATTTCAACCAGCTCTCCGGCGAGGATATCACCGCGCTGGGATTCATGGCCCATGGCGGACACGGCTGTATCTCGGTGACATCGAACGTGGCGCCGCGTCTGTGCGCCGAATTCCAGGCGGCGTGCCTGAAGGGCGATTTTGCCGCGGCGCTCAAGCTGCAGGACAAGCTCGCACCGCTGCACATCAATCTTTTCGTCGAGACGAGTCCGGCGCCGATCAAGTATGCCCTTTCGCTGATCGGCAAGTGTGCCAATATCCTGCGCCTGCCGATGGTGCCGGCGACAGAGAAGGCGCAGGTTGCCGTTCGCCAGGCCATGGTGCATGCCGGGCTGATCAATTAAAACTCGCATTCCCAGCGGACATACTGACAGAATTGCTGCGTCAATTCAGACACGACCGCATAGTCGGCCAAGCCGGGAGGGTTCGATGCTTGAGGAATTCAAAAAATTCGCCATGCGTGGCAACGTCGTCGATCTCGCCGTCGCCGTCATTATCGGCGCGGCTTTCGGCGCGGTCGTCAATTCTCTGGTCGCCGATATCATTATGCCGATCATCGGCGCCGTCACCGGTGGAATCGATTTTTCCAACTATTTCCTGCCGCTATCGTCAAAGGTGACGGCATTGGTTCTTGCTGATGCGAAAAAGCAGGGTGCAGTGTTGGCTTGGGGCAGCTTCCTCACGCTCGCTATTAACTTCCTCATCATCGCGTTCGCCTTGTTTCTGGTCGTCAAAGGCATCACTAACCTGAAGAAGAAGGAGCCGCCCGCGCCGGCTCCAGGACCTTCCCAGGAAGTGCAGTTGCTGACCGAGATCCGCGACGCGCTGAAGAGCCGTTGAGGCTGGGTTGGCCGGATGGCGGCGAAAGCGGAACGAAAACTGCGGGTCGTCGCCGACAACCGCAAAGCGCGCTTTAACTATTTCATCGATGACACCATGGAAGCCGGAGTCGCGCTCACCGGCACCGAAGTGAAATCACTGCGCCAGGGCAAGGCGACCATCGCGGAATCATATGCTGATGCCCGGGGTGGAGAGATTTGGCTGATCAACTCAAACATACCGGAATATTTGCAGGCCAACCGCTTCAACCACGCGCCCAAGCGACCGCGCAAGCTTTTGCTGCACCGCCGCCAGATCAACAGGCTCATCGGCGCGGTCGAGCGCGAGGGCATGACGCTCGTTCCGCTCAAGCTCTATTTCAACGAGAAGGGCCGCGCCAAGGTCGAACTGGCGTTGGCGCGCGGCAAGAAACTTTACGACAAGCGCGAGACGGAAAAGAAACGCTCGTGGGAACGCGAGCGCGGCCGTTTGCTGCGGCAGAAGGGATAGCCGGGGGCTGCAATGTCCATTCCCACCAGGCTCGATCATTGCGTGATTCACGTCACCGACTGGGGGCGCTCGAACGCCTTCTACACGAATGTGCTGGGTGCGGAACTCGTATCTCGCCCGGTCGGCTCCGCCTATCGCTTCGGCGACAAGCAGCTCAACGTACATGGGCCGGGCGTCTCGCCGGCCGAGGTCGCCCAAATCCCGGTGGCGCCCGGCAACAGCGATCTGTGCTTCGAATGGATGGGGCCGATCGCCGACGCCATCGCTCATCTGCAACGCTGCGGCGTCGCCATCGAGCGCGGCCCGATGCAGCGTTTCGGCGCCAAGGGCCCCGGCACCAGCGTCTACTTCCGCGATCCCGACGGATCGCTGATGGAGTTCATGTCGTACATCTGATTGGATACCGATTGGCGATCGAGTCAATTCCTGCCTGCAAAATTTGGAATGTGCATACATGAGAGAGGCGCCCGGAACTCACGACCCGACTTTATCTTCCGCCCGACATTCCCATCCCGCAAGATGACGGAGCGGCGCGCCATCTCGCTGGGATGAAATGGCCGGATTTGGAGCTGGCGGCGACGAGCGGACCGGCAGTGAACCTGTCGAAGCTCAAGGGCCGCGCGGTGGTCTATGTCTATCCGCGCACCGGCGTACCCGGCGTCGATGCTCCGCCCGGATGGGATGATGTTCCCGGAGCACGCGGCTGCACGCCGCAATCCTGCGGCTTCCGCGATCACTTCGCCGACTTGAAAGCATTGGGCATCGCGAAGGTATTCGGACTCTCGACGCAAGACACCGATTATCAGCGCGAGGCGGCGCAACGATTGCACCTGCCGTTCCCAATTCTATCCGACGCCGGGCTGGAGCTGGCGCGAGCGCTCAAGCTGCCGACGTTCGCGGTAGCGGGCATGACACTTTTGAAGCGCATGGCGCTCATCATCGATAACGGCATTATCGTGAAAGCATTCTATCCGGTCTTCCCGCCGGACAAGAACGCCGATGAGGTCATCGCCTGGCTGCATACCAACGGGTGATCCCTGCGCGTCAGCTTTCGTTACGAAGCCGCAGCGGAAGATGGCGCCGCCGCATCAAGATCGGCACGGATTTTTGCAATGACCTCGTCGAACATTTTGGGCGTGAGCACTCCCGTGTTCGTGTTCAAACGCGAGCAGTGGTAACTGTCGAACAGCTTGAGCGTGCCCATCGTATGCAAGCGGCCATGAGCGAATGGATAATCTGCACGCCGCATCCCGCGCGCCAGCACGATTGATTCGTGCGCGATACGGCCGAGCGCGAGGACCGCGCAGAGGCGCGGCATTTCGTCGATTGTGGCAGCGAGGAACGGCCGGCAGGTGGCGATCTCGGCCGGACTAGGCTTATTCTCCGGCGGCACGCAGCGCACAGCGTTGCTGATGCGGCAATCGATCAGCGTGAGCCCGTCGTCGGGACGAGCCTGATAGTGTCCTCGGACAAATCCGAACTTTGCGAGCGTGCCATAGAGCAAATCCCCGGCATAATCGCCGGTAAACGGCCGCCCGGTGCGGTTGGCGCCGCGCAGGCCCGGCGCGAGGCCGACGATCAGGAGACGCGCCTCGATCGCTCCGAAAGAGGCGACCGGTGCGTTGAACCATTCCGGTTCGCGCACGCGCCAGCCTTTGCGGAAGGCGACAAGGCGGGGACAGCGCGGGCAATCGCGGCCGGGTGAGGTGCGGACACGCGGCATTGCTGCGTTCCGCAGATCTATTCGTCTTCGAACTCGTCGTCTACTTCGACGCGCTGCGACGTGGGGCTGCGCTGCAGGAACTGCGGCGTGTGGCGGGGCTCGCGGGCTTCGCGCGGCTCTCGCGCGGGACGTTCGGTTGGGTCGCGGCCGATCTTGCCTTGCAGCTCGATGATATCGACGAACTGGTCGGCTTGGCGGCGCAGCTCGTCGGCGACCATCGGCGGCTGCGTCGAGATCGTCGAGACCACGACCACGCGCACGCCGCGGCGCTGCACCGCCTCGACCAGGGAGCGGAAGTCGCCGTCGCCGGAGAACAGCACCATCTGATCGATGTGCGGGGCGATCTCCATGGCGTCGACGGCCAGCTCGATATCCATGTTACCCTTGACCTTGCGCCGGCCGGTTTGGTCGACGAACTCCTTGGTCGCCTTGGTGACGACCGTATAGCCGTTATAGTCGAGCCAATCGATCAACGGCCGGATCGAGGAATATTCCTGGTCCTCGATCACAGCGGTGTAATAGAACGCGCGTAACAGATAGCCTCGGGATTGGAACTCGCGTAACAGGCGCTTGTAATCGATATCGAAGCCGAGGGATTTCGCCGTGGCATAAAGGTTGGCGCCGTCAATAAACAATGCGATTTTCTCGATTTGTGCCGACATGATGTCTCTCTTGAGCGACTCGTGATAAAACTGGATCGTCAACAATGCAGTCGATCGTTCCGGTGCCTTGTTAGAACATTTTTCTCGTCGTCCAAAACATTCATGATGCGAAGTACTGCCGCATGGGGGCAAGCGTACTTTGGCAAATGCTAGGGCGGCAAGGGCGCCGTCGCGCGAGCTTTGTCGCGGGAACACCGCGGCACGCCGCCGCGGAACTCTAAACGACGATTCCAAAGGCCTCGATCAGGTTCCGCAAAATTCCGGTAACAGAGCATCGCACGGCCGCCAAGAGGGAAAAGTGGCCGGCCGAATACTCTTGCGTTCCGACGCCCCTGACGATACGTAAGAAACCTCGCCCGGAATCCGGCGAGACACGCCCCCGAGGAGCTTGAGCCCAATGGCCCGTGTGACCGTCGAAGATTGCATCGATAAGGTCGAGAACCGATTCGATCTCGTACTGCTCGCCAGCCACCGCGCGCGCATGATCGCATCCGGCGCCCAGATCGCCGTCGAGCGCGACAAGGACAAGAACCCGGTCGTGGCGCTCCGTGAAATCGCCGAAAAGGCGATTTCGCCCGAGGACCTCAAAGAGGAACTGGTCCATTCGCTGCAGAAGTATGTCGAGGTGGACGAACCCGAGCCCGAGGCGGTGCCGCTCATTGGCGCCCCCGGCACCGGCGTTGATGCCGACGATACCGATGTGACCACCGACCGCATGAGCGAGGAAGAGTTGCTCAAGGGGCTGGAAGGCCTCACGCCGCCGGAGAGCGTGCCCGAGCCTGACGCCGGCGACGAAGAGGAATAGCGCACTCTGCCGGCGGGGGCGCTGCGGTATTAACGAAAACTTGGCCTTTGCTGGCAATTTTGCCAGGCAACCTAGGTTGCCTTGGATTGGCGCTCGCGCGTCTTGTGCCGCGGGCGCCACCCCATGATATCCTTGTAATCAGGCGCCGCCTAAACGTGGATGGAGCCCCCAATCCCGAAGGGTCGTCACAGGATCGCGACGGGACCGCCAAGGACCTCGATGCCGCGCACCCCCATTGATCTGCCGCGGATGCAGAACCAGCCCCGCCTGCGGGTCCCGGTCGCGCGCGGCCCCGTACTAGTGCCGCAGGATGGGGAGGCGGCGCCGCTACAATCGCGTAAGCCGCAGCAGCTTATGCGGCAATACGAGCTGATCGAACGGGTCAAACAGTACAATCCCAAGGCCAATGAGGACCTGCTCAATCGCGCCTACGTGTACGCCATGAAAGCGCACGGCGAGCAGAAGCGGGATTCCGGCGACCCGTATTTCTCGCACCCTCTGCAGGTTGCGGCCATCCTCACGGATCTAAAGCTCGACGACGCCACCATCGCGGCGGCGCTGCTGCACGATACGATCGAGGATACCGACGCCACCCGCGCCGAAATCGACCGCGTGTTCGGCCATGACATCGGCCGTCTGGTCGAGGGTTTGACCAAATTGAAAAAACTCGAACTCGTGTCCCGGGAAGCCAAACAGGCCGAGAACCTGCGCAAGCTCCTGCTCGCCATCGCCGCCGACGTCCGTGTCCTGCTCATCAAGTTCGCCGACCGCCTGCACAATATGCGTACGCTCGACTACCGGCCGCCCGAGGCGCGCCGGCGCACCGCCGAGGAGACGCTCGACATCTATGCTCCGCTTGCCGGGCGCATGGGCATGCACGAGATGCGCGAAGAGCTGGAGGATTTGGCGTTCCGCGAGCTCAATCCGGAAGCCCACAAGGTCATCGGCGAGCGGCTCGAAGCCTTGGCCGAACGCTCGCGCGGCTGGGTCGGCGAGATCGAGCAACAGCTTGCCAGGAAACTCGGCGACCGCGGCGTCGCCGCCGAGGTCAGCGGCCGGCACAAACGCGCCTATTCGATCTGGCGCAAGATGGAGCGCAAGGCCGTCGGTTTCGAACAACTCTCCGACATCCTCGGCTTTCGCGTGGTGGTGGGGACTGTCGCCGAGTGCTACCAGGCGCTCGGCGTCGTGCACACCAGCTGGCCGGTCGTGCCGGGGCGATTCAAAGATTACATTTCCACGCCCAAGCAGAACGACTACCGCTCGATCCATTCCACCGTCATCGGTCCCGGTAAGCAACGGGTCGAGCTGCAAATTCGTACCCGCGAAATGCAAGACATTGCCGAATACGGCATCGCCGCGCACGCGCTCTACAAGGACGGCCTCGGCTCGCCGACGGAGATGCTGTCGCGCGAATCGAGCGCCTATGCGTGGCTGCGCCGGACCATCGAGCTTTTGGCCGAAGGCTCCAACCCTGAGGAGTTTCTCGAGCACACCAAGCTCGAATTGTTCCACGATCAGGTTTTTTGCTTTACCCCGAAGGGCAAGCTGATCGCGCTGCCGCGCGGCGCAACGCCGATCGATTTCGCCTATGCGGTGCATACCGACGTCGGCAACATGGCGATTGGCGCGAAGATCAACGGCAAGATCGGCCCCCTCTCTTCGCCGCTGCAAAACGGCGACGAGGTGCAGATTCTGACTTCCGAGGCGCAGATCGCGCCGCCGTCCGCATGGGAATCGATCGTTGTGACCGGCAAGGCGCGCGCCGCCATCCGCCGCGCCACCCGCGAAGCGGTGCGCAGCCAATATTCGGCGTTTGGCAGGCGCATCGTTGAGCGCCTCTGCCAGCGCGCCAAGTTCGAGTATTCCGATGAAAAGCTCGAAGGCGCGCTGCCGCGGCTTGCCCGTGCCTCGATCGACGACGTCATGTCGGCCGTGGGCCGCAGTGAACTGCGCGCCGCCGACGTCGTGCGCGCCATGTATCCCGACTACAAGGACGAGCGGGTCACGCCGGTTGCCCCGAAAGCCGAGAGCGGCTGGTTCGGGCTAAAGTTCGCCAAAGCGGTGAAGTTCAAGCTTCCCGGCGCCGGCGAGAGCGGCGCGGCAATCCCCATCCGCGGCATCAACACCGATCTGCCGGTGCGTTTTGCGCCCAATGGCGGCGCGGTGCCGGGCGACCGCATCGTCGGCATCATGACGGCGGGCGAAGGCATTACCATCTATCCGATCCACTCGCAGGCGTTGAAAGAATTCGAGGATCAGCCGGAACGCTGGCTCGATTTGCGCTGGGATGTCGACGACAAGGTACCGCAGCGCTTCCCGGCGCGGCTTGCGGTGCAATCGGTCAACGAACCGGGCACGTTGGCGCAGATTGCGCAAGTGATCGCCGAACACGACGGCAACATCGATAACGTGAAGATGACGCGGCAATCGCCGGATTTCACCGAGCTGACAATCGATCTCGAAGTTTACAATCTCAAGCACCTTACTTCGATCATCTCGCAGCTGCGGGCGAAGAAGGTGGTGGCCAACGCGGAACGCGTGACCGGATAATTGCGCGCGGACGACCTATGCCGGCTCCTCCTCCCATCCGCCTCGGCGTCAACATCGACCACGTCGCCACCGTGCGCAACGCACGGGGCGGCCGCCAACCCGATCCCGTGAGGGCCGCCGAGATTGCGATTGCAGCCGGTGCCGACGGCATCACCGCGCATTTGCGCGAAGACCGCCGCCATATCGTCGACGACGACATCGTTCGGCTCCGGGAACGCATTGCAAAGCCGCTCAATCTGGAAATGGCGGCAACGCCCGAAATGGTAAGTATCGCCGCAAAGATATGTCCGCACGCCGCCTGCATCGTTCCGGAACGGCGAGAAGAGCGCACCACCGAAGGCGGGCTCGATGCCGCAGGTCAGCGCGAGACCTTGGCTGCGGCGGTCGCGCAACTGGCCGCGGCGGGCATCCGCGTTTCGCTCTTTATCGCCCCTGAGCCGGCGCAAATCGAGGCCGCTTCCGCACTCGGCGCGCCGGTTGTCGAAATTCACACCGGCGCCTGGTGCGAGGCTCTGGCCGCGGGCAATGAAGCAGCCGCGACGACGGAATTCGGGCGTATCGCGGCCGGCGCGGCGTTGGCCAAGCGCGCCGGCCTCGAAGTTCATGCCGGCCACGGCCTCGATTTCATGACCGCCGAACAGATCGCGGCTCTGCCCGAAATCGTCGAGCTTAACATCGGCCATTTTCTGATCGGCGAAGCGATTTTCGAGGGTCTCGGCGCCGCCGTGCGTCGGATGCGGGCGGCGATCGATCGCGGCAGAGCCAACAGCGCGGTCAAAGCCGGTAGCGCGCAATGATTCTGGGCATCGGCTCCGACATCACCGACGTGCGCCGTATTGCCAAGGTGATTGAGCGTCACGGCGACCGATTTATCGACCGCGTTTTCACCGCAACCGAACGCACGCGCGCGGAGAAGCGGCGAAACCGCGTCGAAACCTACGCCAAGCGCTTCGCCGCCAAGGAGGCTTGCGCCAAGGCGCTGGGGACGGGCCTGCATGCCGGCGTGTGGTGGCGCGATATGGGCGTGGTGAACCTCGCGTCCGGGCGGCCAACCATGGAACTGACCGGAGGCGCCAAACGCCGGCTGGAGGCGATCACGCCGCAAGGCTACGAAGCGCGAATCGATCTTACCATTACCGACGAAGGGCCCATGGCGCATGCCTTCGTGATCATCTGGGCGCTTGCCGTCCGCGCCGATTGATCGGTCCATGGCCGCGACAGCGTTGTCGAACGCTCGATGACGGCAGCCGCTGACACCGATGAAAATTTTGTATGCTTCGCAGTGAATGGCCGCTAAGCCAATGGAATACTTAGATAAATTCGAAATATCGCGTGCCGCGGCGAATTCCCGCGTGCAATTGCACCCGCGTTTCTCAGCGGCTACAAGAGCGCGGGGCGCACGCGGGGCGATTTCAATAGCAGGCTTTAGGACGATAGGCGGATGAGCGTGCAAACCGGAACCAAACGCAAAGAAGGCGGCGTCGGCGAGACGGTGCGCGTCGTGATTCACGCACTGATCATCGCGCTCGTTATCCGCACCTTTCTGTTCCAGCCTTTCAACATTCCATCCGGCTCGATGATTCCGACGCTGCTGGTCGGCGACTATCTATTCGTGTCCAAATATTCGTACGGCTACACCCATTATTCGCTGCCGCTGTCGCCGGACATCTTTTCCGGCCGCATCTTCGGTTCGCAGCCGCAGCGCGGCGACGTCGTCGTATTTCGCCTGCCCAAGGACCCCACCATCGACTACATCAAACGCGTCGTCGGGCTGCCTGGCGACCGTATTCAGGTGATCCATGGCGTGCTCAACATCAACGGCGTGCCGGTCAAACGCGCGCGCGTCATGGAAGGGTGCGTCGCGCACGAGGACGTCGGCCAGCCGGTGATGTGCTATCGCGAGACGCTGCCGAACGGGGTGACCTACATCACCCACGATTTCACCGATAACGGCTTCCTCGACAACACCGAGGTTTTTCAGGTGCCGCCGGGCGAATATTTCATGATGGGCGACAACCGGGACAACTCGACCGACAGCCGCGTGCTGAGCGCGGTCGGCTACGTGCCGTTTGAGAATCTCATCGGCAGGGCGCAAATCATCTTCTTCTCGATTAGCGGCGGCACCCCTGCTTGGGAGATTTGGGACTGGCCCTGGGCGGTGCGCTGGAGCCGATTGTTCACGCTGGTTCGATGAGCGGCGGACGAAAAAAAGCCAAATCCGCGGCAGCGCCGCAGCCCGAAACGCCTGCCGGAGACGTTGCAGCCGCGGCAAATCCGCAGGGCGACGGTCAGAAGGAGTCGCGCCGCAGCCGCAAGGCCGGCACGGTACTGGAAAACCGCATCGGTTATCGTTTTGCCGACACCGCGCTCTTGACGTGTGCGCTCACGCACATTTCCGCGCTCAAGGGTCCGCGCAATCGTACCGGTTCCTATCAGCGGCTCGAATTTTTGGGCGACCACGTGCTCGGCCTGGTCATTTCCGACATGCTGTTCCGCAGCTTTCCCAAGGCCGACGAAGGCGAACTGTCGCGCCGGCTCGCCGATCTCGTTCGCAAGGAGACCTGTGCGGAGATTGCCGGCACGATCGAGCTTGGCGCTGCGATCAAGCTCGGTTCGTCGGAAGTCAATGCCGGCGCCCGCAAGCGCCCCGCCATCCTCGCCGACGTTTGCGAAGCGCTGATCGGCGCGGTCTACCTCGACGGCGGCTATGAGGCTGCGGCGGCTTTGGTCGAGCGGTTGTGGCAGGCGCGCATGCGGGCAACCGCACAACCGCTGCGCGATCCGAAGACCGTCTTGCAGGAATGGGCGCAGGCGCGCGGATTGCCCACGCCCGCTTACAGCGAGGTGGCGCGCTCCGGTCCCGATCATAGTCCGGTGTTCCGCGTCGCCGTGCAGCTGCCGCACTTTGCCCCGGCCGAAGGGTCGGGACGTTCCAAACGCGCCGCCGAACAGGCCGCCGCGGCCGCGATGCTGTCGCGCGAAGGCGTGAAGGCCGCGCGCCTCAATGGCTGAGCCGGAGCGGGCGGAGCCGGCGCCGCCCACGACCAGTTGCGGCTTCGTGGCATTGATCGGAGCGCCGAATGCCGGCAAATCGACGCTCATCAACGCGCTCGTCGGCGCCAAAGTCTCGATCGTCACGCCCAAGGTGCAGACCACGCGGACACTCATCCGCGGCATTGTCGTGCACGGCTCGGCTCAGCTCATCTTCGTCGATACGCCCGGCATTTTCGCGCCGCGCCGGCGGCTCGACCGCGCCATGGTCGGAAGCGCCTGGGGCAGCGCCCAGGATGCCGACATCGTCGCGCTCTTGATCGATTCGCGCGCCGGCATCAAGGACGACGAGGCGATCCTGCGCCGCCTCGGCGATCTGCGCACGGCCAAAAAGGCCCTCGTGCTCAACAAAGTCGATCTCCTGGCCAAACCGGAATTGCTGGCGCTGGCGCAGGCGCTCAACGAGCGTGTGACGTTTGCCGCGACGTTCATGATCTCCGCCTTGTCCGGCGACGGTGTCGCCGATCTCAAGGGCTGGTTCGCCAACAACGTCCCTGCGGGTCCGTGGCTATATCCCGAGGATCAAATATCCGACGCGCCGCCGCGCCAGCTTGCCGCCGAGATCACCCGCGAAAAACTTTATCTGCGGCTGCATCAGGAGCTGCCCTACCGGTCGACCGTCGAAACCGAGGTCTGGAAGGAGCTCAATGATGGCTCCGTTCGCATCGAGCAGACGATCTATGTCGAGCGCGAGAGCCAGCGCAAAATCGTGCTCGGCAAAGGCGGTCAGACCATCAAGGCGATCGGCGCCGCCGCGCGCGCCGACATCGCCGAGGCGATCGAGCAACCAGTACATCTATTTTTGTTCGTCAAGGTGCGCGAAGGCTGGGGCGACGATCCGGAGCGCTATCGGGAAATGGGATTGGAGTTCCCGGACAAGTAGTGCTCGTGCAAACCGGGTCTGTGGTCAAGGTGCAAGCACAATTCACGCGCAAGCGCGCCTTCTCACATCCTCCGGGAGAGCGGGACCGGCATAAACATTCGATAAATCGGGCATGAACTTTGTTTACGACTTTGCTTCGAATTTTTCACCAAACGAACGCCGTACGATCATCAGCTATGACGCTAGCGCATTAATCTATCCGAATAACATGTCCGCCTGAAGTGATTCGCGCTCTGGTAGATTGCCTAAAAGATCGTTATATACGATCTTGCATCCCGGCCCGCGTGGCAAAAAAGATCTATCAGTATCATTCGCGCACGTACTCGCAGGATGGATTTCTGATGCAGCCGCTCCAGGCATCCTTGAAAATAGATGTGCCGCGAGACCTGTTGTCCATCGGGATGCGGGCATCGCGAGTGCCATATCGCATCCAGATCGGATCACTATGTGTTCGGTAGATCGCGCGGCGGCCGGCAAAGCACGAGCATGCCGGCAGAAGCTCGCGGATCCGCCTGCCAGAACGGATCTAAGTGACTGCACTGCATACCCGCCCGTGTCCGATACGCCCCGATCCACATTTGCCAAATGCGTCGAACGTCAGGCGCCGCCGGCGGACGACGAAGCGATCCGGTGCGTGCACGGCTTGCAGAAATTGACGTGCCCGGACCCGCGAAATTCAGGACGGACTTCCGTAATAGTTGTAGTCGCGTGCGATCCGATCCTGGGGTGGTCCGGGCCAGATCCCCACCTCCATGGCCAACGCCAAATTCAACCTCGCAATGCCAATTGTGCCATCGTAAACTATTGATAAAATGAGTAAAAACTCGTGTTTACGCGTTGTTTATATGTTTGCCTTTCGGCCCGTCGGAAAGTATCATTTCTGTGCTGAACGAACGCAGGCGACCCCCGTCGGGGGAAGATCTCAGTGGGCATGTTCTCGTAAAAGTTGAGGGAAGTGGAAGATCGTAGCCTGCGATCTTTGGGGTTAAGTGCAGTGCCCAAAATTGGGTTGACAGCAGCTTTCGTTCGGCGTTGTGGGTGCCCGGAGGGTGCGCGCAGGATCGACTTCTTCGATTCAGCCGTTCCCGGCTTCATGCTCGAAGTCAGATGTACCGGGGGAAAAACCTTTTACCAGCGCTACCGCGATGCAAGTGGCCGGGAGCGTCAATTCAAGATCGGATCAGCACACGTTTTGACAGTGTCCCAGGCGCGCCACAAAGCACGGGCCGTGTTGGCTGAAGCAATTCTCGGGGGCGACCCGCAAAAGGAGCGCGAGGAACTCCGCAGCATCCCGACGCTTGCCGAATTCATCCGCAACTCGTACATGCCGTATGCGAAGAACGTAAAGCGCAGCTGGCAGACGGACGAAACGATCCTGCGCATCCACATCTTGCGAAAGTTCGGCGCGTTTCGCCTTGACCAGATCTCGGATCAGGGCATTGCCGCTCTGCTTTCGCGCATGCGCGACGCTGGCTATGCGAGCGGCACGACAAATCGCGTGTTGGTGTTGCTGCGGTTCACTTTTAACCTGGCAAAGAAATGGGGCGTGCCAGGATCGGCCAAAAATCCGACCGCGGGACTGAAGACGGAACCCGACGTCTGCCGCGAACGCTTCCTAACCCATGACGAAGCGCGGCGATTGCTGCTGGCGCTCGATGCAGATGAGAATCACGTGGCCGCGGCCGCAATTAAATTGCTGCTGTTGACGGGTGCACGTCGCAACGAGATCACGCACGCTAAATGGGAATTCGTAAACTGGGAAAAGCGGACTCTGCTGGTCCCGCGCGCAAAATCCGGGCGGCCTCGATCGATACATCTGAACTCGGCAGCCCTTGAATTGCTACGGTCGGTTCCCCGCATGGAAAATAACTCATTCATATTTCCATCGCCGGTAACCGGCCGGCCGTCTCCGTCGTTGCACTTTCCATGGTGGCGTATACGCGACAGAGCTGAACTGCTGGATGTCCGGCTCCACGATCTTCGGCATTCGTTTGCAAGCTTTTTGGTCAATCAGGGTGTGTCGTTATACGTCGTCCAAGGTCTACTTGGTCACACGCAGGTGCGAACCACTCAACGCTATGCTCATTTGGCCAACGACACACTTTCCGATGCAGCTGAAGTGATTCGAAATATCGTGCTGCGCCCTCCGAGCGGTCCAAGTGCTAACTTTGATGCGAAGCCTTCTGCGGCGACCCGGTAAGGAGTTGGCTGCGTACGATCATTTCGAACCCGCCGTTTGGCAACTCCGCGAATTCGATGCCAGCGTCCTCGAACGCCTTATTGATCCGAAATTCCGTGCGATGTCTCGCTTTGACGGCGGCTTTCTCAAGACGATAAATCGCGCGCTGAGTGACTCGGGCTTTCTTTCCAAGTTCAGTTTGACTCCAGCCCAGCACCGCTCTGGCAGCGCGTATCTTTGCGGCAAAGAACAGAGGATCGGCTTTGCCACACTGCCGCGACGTTGCTGATTCTGGCCGACGTTTCATCCGGCGTTCCGCAGGTAGCGCATCGACAAAATCGCTCGCGCGATTGCCGCGTGGGCGCGCAAGAGGCCGAGACGGACAACTTCGCCTGCTCCACGAAAAATCCCCGGCGGAGGCCCGCCGGGGATCGTGGCATTCATACCTTGATCAGACGATCAGGGCAGGAAGTCCTTGTGCATGCGAATGGTGAAGGTCCAGTTCCAACTCGTTCGATACGCTCGTCGCACCGCTGCCGGCGAAAACAACGTTGGCCGGCAGGAGACCGGTCGGCGTCTTCGCGCTGTCGAGTTCCTGGTAGATGGCTTCAACACCGATGTAGAAGCTCTTGGTCACGTCCCACTGCAACCGCGAACCGGCGCCCCACATCTGCCAGTTGTTGTTGCAGCCGCCGCCCGCGGCAAGCGTGCCCGCGGCAAGGGTTCCGGTAAAGAAGCCTTCATCGGCGCAGAGGATGCCGTTCGCCTGCGAACCGTAGCTCTCCGACGCATAGTTGACGACGAGCGACTGGTGCCATTGCGGCGTCCAGTAGTGTTCGTAGGCGGCGTCGACTTCCCAGGCCGTCGTCAGCAGGCAACTTGTACCCGTACCGGCCGCGGCGGTGCCGGCGTAGACACAGTCGCTGCCGACGCCGTAACCTGCGGTGCCACCCTGAACGACACCCATATTCTCGCCGTTCATCGAATTAAAGAGGTACTTGGTGGCGCCTTGGGTGTAGTTGACCTCGGTGATGAAGTTGTCGCCCGGGGTAATAAACGGCGTGTTGATCTTGATGCCGCCGCCGACAACCCAGCCCCAGGCGTCGCCCGGGTGCCCGTTTATGACGGTCGTACCTGTGCCTGGGCCATAGTAGAGCGCATTATCCTCATGCAAGGCGCCCATGACCTGAGCGCTACCCCAGGCTTGATCGACGCGGAGATTGGCGACGATGTCCGGCACCTGCCAGCCGCCGTAGCCAGCCCCATCCGTGAAGCCCGCGCCGGGAAAGGAGCCAGCTATGGTGGCGCCAGTGGCCGTCGCGCCAAGGCCGATGATCTGGCTCACGCGACGCTCTTCCGCCGACAGTGTCGCCGAGACGCCGCCGCCCAACTGTGCGGTGTAGCCCCAGACCCACAAGCCGCCGTCGCCGGTATCTTCGTTCGGAATGTTGCCGGCGCGGTAGAGGTAGGCCGCCGCCGGGTAGAAGTCGAAGAACGACACGGCGAGACCGGCGGTGAAGCCGGCCCACTGCACGTAAGCGCGGTTCGAGCTGAAGTCGCTCGAGCCGGGGCTTTCGAGGCCGCTGTTGTTCGTCGAGATGCCGACGTCGATATAGCCGCGGGCAACGCCGTAGGCGGTCTGTTCGCGGGCGTCGGCGGTGATGTAGCCGCGTTCCCGGGTCCAGAAGTTCTGCGTTGTCCGGTTGTTGAGGTCGTTGTTGAAAAGACCCGTAGTCGAGCTGCCGTTGATGCCCTCGGTTACTTCCGAGCGCACCCAGCCACCGATCTTGATGCACATATCGGTGCCCGGCATGTAGTAGAACCCCGCCCCGTAGAGGCTGCAGATCTTCACGTATTGGACCGGTTTGGCCTTTACGGGAAGATCGGCTGCCTGCCCCGCAGTAACCGCAACCAAACCGGCCGCGGAGCCGAGGAGGAGGCTTTTCACCATCTTCATATGAACCTCCAGTGTGTTTGCCGTGGGAGGGTTCCGTTTCCCCCGGGTGCTCACGCCCCCCTGGTATGGTCCCCTGGTCCCCAAACTCTCGCTGGGCCTTTCCACTTCCCGAAAACACCGAGCGAGTCGACTTGGGGTTCCCCCCTCCGTCGCACGGTCACATTAGCCCCTCAGTTCCGCCACGCAACGAATAACAGCCTGACTCACAGGCCCGATTTGCCGTTTTCCGTAAGGTGTTGCGTAAAAATCACGCAGTTGATGCACCCAAGAGCAGCGACGCGCCAGATTATCGACTACGTTTCTCAATAATTGTATTGCATAAACAGTAACTTAGACTTCGACAAAGGCGCCGCGACGCAGACAGCGCATGTGCCTTACGCGCCGCCAATCCGCGGCGCAAGTAGCCCCGGGAGATAGGGCTCCCGCGCCTCAAATTCTCCCCATCGAATCGCATTGAGGCGGCGCAGGCTGCCGAAAAGGCCTTGTTCACCGTGCACACGGTCGAATCGGAAGGTGAACCGATTAAAATCGAATCGGGAACATTGTTTTCTCTTTCAGCGGCCTGCTGGTCGCTGTCGGCGGGTGAAATATAATAGCGCATGTGCGAGGTGCGGGTGAGGGAGCCGGGCAGGTGACAGCAACCACTTTCGATCAATCAATCGCCTCGCTCGACGTATCGATTTTCCAGGTCGAATCGCAGACATCCGTCGACGATCGTCGGAGCTTTCTGGCGATCCAGAATGCCATGCGCCAATGGAAAAAGGGGTACGTCTACCTTGAATGCGGCTCTCATGTTGGCGGCTCCCTCTTGCCTCATCTCATCGATCCGCATTGCCGGCTTTTGTACTCGGTCGACAAAAGGCCCGCTTTTCAGGCTGACGAGCGGGGCGTCGACTACGAATATCGGAACAATTCCTCACGGCGAATGGTCGAGACGCTGACTCGGCATGTCCGGACGAGTGACCTAGCCAAACTGCGAACCTTCGATACGGACGCGAGCGAGCTAACGGTCAGCCATATTCAAGATCGCCCCGATCTAGTTCTGATCGATGCCGAGCACACCAATGCGGCGGTGTTTAGGGATTTTCTAAGTCTGTACCGTATTTGTCATGCTTCGACGGTCTACGCATTCCACGATGCTAACCTCCTGCTCAGTGGATTGCAGAATATCGAAGCGTTCCTGCGCCACTCTGGCGTAGATTTCGATTCTTATATTCTCCCCAATGTCGTCTACTTGCTGGCGATAAACGAGGCACGGACCATCTTGCGGCCAGTCGGGCAAAGGTTTGGCGTGAACAAGGACCGGTTTGCTGCGTGGTCGACGCAGCAGCTTATGATGTATCACTACGACGTCGTGCGTCAGTTCATGGCCCGCCCGCAGAAGCCTGGCCTATGACTTCAGGCTGTCGGATGCCGCCGTCGATTGCTGGATCAGGATCTGCGCTTCACCGGAACTTGCTCCATTGCCCACCAACGCGGGGTTGGCGACGCAAGGACGGCGGAGTAGCATGCGTTTGCGCCCGTCGGTCTTGACCCGAAGCCCCAAGCTTAGCCGCTGGCGGCGACTACGAGACGAGAGTTTTTTTAGGAAACTCAACGACAGGAGAGGTGGCCGAGTGGCTGAAGGCGGCGGTTTGCTAAACCGTTATACGGTCCAAAGCCGTATCAAGGGTTCGAATCCCTTCCTCTCCGCCACCCTGCTCCGCACCGGCGCAATTCGCAGGACGTGCGTCGACTAAAGCGCGAAGCAGGATGCCCTTCGAAGTTTCAGCCACTTCGTAGCCCGGAGTGCGTGAAGCGCAATCCGGCGTCAATCTCGCGGCCTTTCCCGGATTGCGTAAGTGGCAATCCGGGCTACAGTCGGCGCGATGAACCGGAAAGAACGGCGAGCCGCCAAGCGATCCGGGGCGGCACCAGCGCTTGGTTTTTCTGCCACCAGGACGCCCGCGGACGCGGGTGCAAACCTGTTCGGTGCGGCCGTCGGATATCACCAGTCCGGCGCGCTCGTGCAAGCGGAACATGCGTACCGCGAGCTTCTCGCGACTGTTCCCACGCATGCGGAGGCGCACAGCCGGCTCGGCGCCGTAATGATGGCGCAAGGCCGGACCAGCGAAGCCGTTTTCCACATGGCACGCGCGGTCGCGCTCAATCCTGCTCTGTTCGAGGCTCATGGAAACCTGGCGCAAGTGTATATGTCGACCGGACAGCGCCGGGAGGCCATAGACGCCGCATGTCGCGCGCTTGAACTGCGGGAGACGCCGCAGAGCAAGGCGATGTTCGCGCAATGCATCGCGCTTGCGCGGTTCACGGCGGACGATGAAAAATTTCGCGGGTTGCTGCTGCGCGCGCTCTCCGAGGCCTGGGCTCGACCGCGCGACCTGACCCGGGCGTGCGTCAGTCTCATCAAGCTAGACCCGGCCGTGAGCGAGACCAGCGCGCGAATTGAACGAGCCTGGCCGCGGCGCCTGCCCGCCGGCGAGCTTTTCGACGCAAACGGGATGGCGGCGCTGGCGCATCACCGGCTCATGCGCCGCGCGCTGGAATGCGATCCGATCGCAGACGCCCGCCTCGAACGCGTATTGACGGGCGTGCGCTACGCGCTGCTGACGAGCGCCGTTGCGCAAGCCCCGGTCGACGAAGAAGACGCCCTAGGCCTTTACTGCAGCGTCGCGCGGCAGTGTTTCGTCAACGAATACGTCTTCTCGATGACCGACGGCGAAGCCGACGAGGCGCAGCGATTACGCGCTTTACTCGAAAAGGCGCTGGCCAATGGCGAGCCGTGCCCGGCGCTCTGGCCGGTGGCTGTCGGTGCGTACTGTCCGCTGCACCTGCTGACAAACGCGGAAGCCCTGCTCGATCGCTCTTGGCCGCAATGCGTGAAAGCGTTGCTCGTTCAGCAGGTCGAGGAGCCGGCGCAGGAGCGCCGCATCGCCGCGACGATACCGCTTCTGACCGAAATCGACGGCGCAGTGTCGAGCGCGGTACGCCGACAATACGAGGAAAATCCTTATCCGCGCTGGGTCACGGCGGCCGCGCCCGGACAACCGCCGATCCGTCTCCGCCGCCCATCCGCCCAAATTCTGGACGTTCTGATCGCAGGCTGCGGCACCGGGCTTTCGACGATCGAATTCGCGCGACAATCGCCGGGTGCGCGCATCATCGCCATCGATCTCAGCCTCGCCAGCCTCAGCTACGCCAAGCGCATGGCACAAAGACTTGGCGCCACCAACGTCGAATTCGGCCAAGCCGACATTATGAAGCTGGGTTCGATCGGGCGGCAATTCGATTTCATCGACGCGTCGGGAGTGCTGCACCATCTCGCGGATCCGTGGATAGGTTGGCGCATATTGCTGTCGCTTTTGCGCCCCGCCGGCGTCATGCAGGTCGGTCTCTACAGCAAACTGGCCCGGACCAACGTCGTCGCCGCTCGTGCGCTCATCGCCGAGCGCGGCTACCGGCCGATCCCGCAAGACATCCGCCGCTGCCGAGAGGACATCATGGCCGCCGAGGACCCGTTGCTGAAATCGCTGGTCAATGGCGATGACTTCTTCACGACCAGCGAATGTCGCGATCTGTTATTTCACGTCCAGGAGCATCGGACCACATTGCCTGAGATCAAGGCCTTCGTGGCTGCCAACAACCTACAGTTTTCCGGCTTCTATTTGGACGCGCCCACCCTGCACACATTCGCACAACGCTTTCCGGCGCCGTCGGCCATGACCGACCTCGATCGCTGGCACGCCTTCGAGACCGAAGTTCCGGATACGTTCGCCGGCATGTACCAATTTTCGGTGCGCAAGCCTGGGTAAATTCGTCGACGGCCGCGAAGCCCCCGCACAGGGTGCCGAACCGATTTAGGCCGCCATCGCCTGCGCCGCCGGCGCGTCCTCGTGCTGATTGAGCCGCAGCCAGTCGCGCGCTGCGCGCTGCGCGGCGGCGATCTCGGCGTCCGACATCTGGTTGGCGATCTCGCGCCGCAGCCGCACCGCCTCGGCGTTGCCCTTCGCCGCCGCGAGATTGAACCATTTGTGCGCGGCTGACGAGATCGATCGGCACGTCGCGGCCGACCGAATACATCATGCCGAGTTCGAACAGCATGTCGCCGGCGGCCGGTCCTTCGCCGAGCGGCGCCGCATTCGAGTCGAGAATTTCAAAACGAGCCATGATGCACTCCCCTGTTTGCACCTCGTGACCAGTCCGCTTGCGCGTGCTCGCCGGCTCCTTTTTCCCCAGCCGGCACTGCCGATAATCCTGTGAAGATTTGAACGGTGGTTTAAGCAATGCGATGAATTGAATCTGAACCGCTGCCCGCAACCGCCGCTGTTTCGGCAACGCTGCGTTAAGAAACGCGGCGCGGAAATCGGGAAGACGCACGCCGGCCGCATAAAGTTGCAAGGCTCGGCGATCTCGACTATGCTTTCAATTTCACCAACGCACGAGGAACCAATGAGAATCAATCGCACGGCCGCAGCCGCTTTTTGGCTCTCTACGCTCGCGCTTGCGACGATCGCGCCGAAAATGATCGCGCCCGCGCTTGCCGCCGATCCGCTGGGCACCTGGTACACCGAGGACAAGGAGAGCCAAGTCCGCATCAGCAATTGCGGCGACGCGATTTGCGGCGCGCTGGTGTGGCTGAAGGAGCCGAACGATCCCGGAACCGGCAAGCCGAAGACTCGACAAGAAAATGCCGATGCAGCCAAGCGAAACCGGCCGCTGCTCGGGGTCCAGATCGTGCTCGGCATGAAGCCGAGCGGCACGCCCGATCAATGGAAAGGCCAAGTCTACAACGCCAAGGACGGCAATACCTATACGGGTTCTTTCACCATGACCGGCGCGGACAGCGCCGAACTCAAAGGCTGCGCGCTCGGTTTCATCTGCAAATCGCAGACCTGGACGCGGGCGAAATGATCTTTCGATTTCCTCTCCCGGAAAAGGCGAAGTTGCGAGCGAAGCTGCGCCTTTCACTGCGGGGAATGTTGTTTGCCTTGCGCGCTGCCCGAACAGGATCGCGCGCACCTTCGGGTCCTGCGGATTCGACGGCGGATGCCGCCTGAATGCGGATGGCAAAGGCGCGCTTGACCGCCGGCCGCGCGCGGATCGTTTCGAACCAGCGCTTGAGATGTGGAAACTCGCCGAGGTCCTGTCCCTGCCGCTCGGCGAGACGCACCCAACCGACGCAGGCCATGTCGGCGATCGAATAGCGCGCCGGCCAGAATACGCGCGACCGGCGAGCCGCGTGTTCATGATGCCGTAGAGCCGGTTGACCTCGTCGGTGTAGCGGGCAATCGCATACGGGATCGGCTCCGGCGCGTAGCGGCGGAAGTGAATCGCCTGGCCGGCCATGGGCCGAGCCCTCCCATCTGCCAGAACAGCCACTCGTCGACGGCGACGCGCGCGCGCTCACTCGCGCGGATAGAACTTTCCGGTCTTGCGGCCGAGATATTGCAGGATGGCGCCGGACTCGAAGACCGAAATCGGCCGGCCGCCCGGTCCATCGGGATCGACGATGGCCGGAATGCGGTTGTTCGGCGAAATCGCCAGAAACCGCGGCGTGAACTGCTCGCCTTTGGAAATGTCGACCGGCCGCACGACGTAGGGCAGCCCGCACTCTTCGAGCATGATCGAAATCTTCCAGCCGTTCGGCGTCGGCCAGTAGTACAGCTCGATCGGCTTTGCCCCGGGCGATTTACTTCGCCGCTGCCGCGACTGTCCGTTTGGCAGCGGCTCGCGTGCGTCTTCGTTGCGGCTCGCGCGCGTGTCATGTTCGTTGCAACGAAATCACGTCATAAGAAAAAACGGCGCCGCGGATTTGCGCCCGCGACGCCGATGCAAGTTTCATCGTTGCGAGACATCGCCGACACACCGAGGGCGTCGGCGAGAGCCCGAGGATCAAGTCCGCTGGTTTGTTTTGCCAGGGCGAGGTCCGGATCATCCATCCTTCGTCTTCACCGCCTTCCGCCGCGCGTAGATTTGCGTGCGATCGATCGTGAAGCTTGAGCCTCCGTCCCGCCGACGCCCTCCGTCGTTCACCTGAGCCGGCGCGTCTTGGCAGATCGGCGATCATCGCGATCCCACCGCGACGCTGCCGGCCCGTGTGACGCGATCTTCGACTTTATGCGATGCCGAAGACCGACTGCGGCGTCGACTACTTCTTCTTCCGGCGCTTCGTCTTCTTCGCTGTCTTCTTCGCCGCTGCTTTCGTCTTTCGCTTCTTCGCCATTGCTGCCCTCCTAGCTTGAGTGGATGGCGACATCGGTGCAGTGCAGTCGCGAATCGAGCTGCACTGTCATCCGCTTACTACCAGCGGAAAAAAAATAACAGTGTTTCCGCTTAATTTTGTGTATAGCCGCCGCTCCGCCGACCGTCGCCGCGCGCGCGCAGCACTCGATCGCGCAAATGCCGGCACGAAAATATTTTCCTTGACGCAATTTGCTGCGAACTATTCGCAAGTGGCGCAGAAGTGCCGATGGAATACGGGTTTCTGCCACGTACGATTTTATGACTTTGCAGCGATTTGCGCGCTCGCATTTGCGCGCGCACGCCCGCTCAAGCGCGTCCGATGATGCGCGCGCGGCGAAATTCACCGAGCGAAAAAAATTTTCGCGCGAAAGCCGCTGAGAGCGCATTGACAGGCGCGTCACCGCGCAAAAACGCGCGAATCAGTGCCGACCGATTCGCTCGCCGCTGGCGCGAAGCGGCACGTTCGTCGACGCGCGCAGCGTACTCGCGACATCGTCGCGCGCGAAATTTAGCGTCGGCGTTTGCGACTGCACGGAGAGTGCGCGAGCGTTTCGTGCGCGCCGAAGAACGGCGAGGCGGATGCTCAGACGCCGAGCTTCTTCTTCAGGAGATCGTTGACCGCTTGCGGGTTCGCTTTGCCGCCCGACGCTTTCATCACCTGGCCGACGAACCAGCCGATCGCCTTCGGATTCTTCTTCGCGTCGGCAACCTTGTCCGGATTCTTGGCGACGATTTCGTCGACAAGCCCTTCAATGGCCGAAACGTCGGTCACCTGCTGCAAGCCGCGCTGCTCGACGATCGCGCGCGGATCGCCGCCCTCGTTCCAGACGATTTCGAACACGTCCTTGGCGATTTTGCCGGAGATCGTACCCTCGCGCGATGAGATCGAGGATGGCACCGAGCTGCGCCGCGCGAGACTGGCGCGGCGGCGATGTCCTTGCCTTCACTGTTGAGCCGTCCGGCAAGCTCGTTGATCACCCAATTGGCGGCGAATTTCGCATCGCGCTTGTTTTCGCCGCTTTCGACGACCGCTTCGAAATACTCGGCCGTCTCGCGCTCGGCCACGAGCACGCCGGCATCGTAATCAGTCAGCATATAGTCGCGCATGAAGCGCGCCTTCTTCTCGTCCGGCAGTTCCGGCAAGCTGCTTCTGCAGCTCCGCGACGAGCGACGGCGACAGTTCAAGCGGCAGCAGATCCGGATCGGGAAAATAGCGGTAGTCGTGCGCCTCCTCCTTGCTGCGCATCGAGCGCGTCTCGCCCTTGTCGGGATCGAACAGCCGCGTCTCCTGCTCGATCTTGCCGCCGTCCTCGATGACGCCGATCTGCCGCCAGGTTTCGTGCTCGATCGCCTGGCCGATGAAGCGGATCGAGTTGAGGTTCTTGATCTCGCAGCGCGTGCCGAGCGGTCCGCCCGGCCGCCGCACCGAAACGTTCACGTCGGCTCGTAAATGGCCTTTTTCCATGTCGCCATCGCAGGTGCCCAGGTAACGCAGAATGGTGCGCAGCTTGCTCAAGAATGCCTTCGCCTCGTCGGCGGAGCGCAGATCGGGCTTGGTGACGATCTCCATCAGCGCCACGCCGGAACGATTGAGATCGACGAGCGACATCGCCGGATGCTGCTCGTGCAGCAATTTGCCGGCGTCCTGTTCGAGATGCAGCCGCTCGATGCCGACGCGCACCGTCTCGCCGTCGGGCATGTCGACCAGAACTTCGCCCTCGCCGACAATCGGCGACTTGTATTGGCTGATCTGGTAGCCTTGCGGCAGGTCCGGATAGAAGTAATTCTTCCGATCGAACACCGACTTGAGATTGATCTTGGCCTTTAGCCCAAGCCCGGTGCGCACGGCTTGGCGCACGCATACCTCATTGATCACCGGCAACATGCCCGGCATGGCGGCGTCGACGAGCGAGACGTGCTCATTCGGTCCGCCGCCGAACGCGGTCGAGGCGCCGGAGAATAATTTCGCCTGCGAGGTCACCTGGGCATGCACTTCCATGCCGATGACCACTTCCCAGTCGCCTTTTGCGCCCTTGATCAGCTTCGATTTTTTCGCCGGTGCGTCCATGGCTTCGCGCCGCATGCATTCGGGCACGAGTTAGCCCTTCAGGGTGCTTGCGGCAACCCCGGCGCGCTACCGGTCAACGGGTCCGAGCCTATTCTAGCCGCACCTGCGGAAGCAGAATGGCCGCACGCAGGGCAGCGCCGCAGCCCAGTGCCCGCCCGAGCATATCTGCTGCGAGCAGCCGAGACTGTTGGGATTGCAATCGTAGGAGCACAGCGTACCGGCGGCGATCACGTGTCGGTGGAAGACGCAGGCGTCGGGCGGCCGCCTCGTGTACCTGTGCTTGGCGGAGGCGCCGGGAACGCCGGCCAGAATCGCAAATGCCGCAGCCAATGAGACAATCTTCAATGTCGATGCTACGCGCATGCTGCTCCCCCTTCTGAGCGAGGCGTTTATTTCGCATAACCACCGAGCTTAAACAACGCGTCACGGCGGCACGCGGCATGCGCTTGCGCTCGCGTCGAAATGACGATCCGGCTAGAATACGACGAACCGCAGGATAAATCGGGAGCCCACGATGGACGCCATCGCTGAACGGGAAGGACTCGCGCCAGCCTTGACGGAGCCGCGTGCGCGCATCGGCCTCATCATCCCTTCGGTCAATCGCATGACCGAGCCGCAGTTCAATCACTATGCGCCAGAGGGACTTGGCGTTCACGTGGCGCGCGGCCGGGTCGCCGGCGAGCCCAAGCGCACGGTCGCGGAACTGACAGACGAGATCGCCCATGCCGCAGGCACGCTGGCCGACGCCCATCCCGATCTCATCGTCTTCCATTGCACCCACACCTCGATGAAGGAGGGCGCCGACGGCGAGGCGCGCATCATCAACCTCATTCGCAAGACCACGGGCATCGAACTCACTCTCCACGTCGAGCCTGGTGAACGATGCCCTGCGCGCGCTCGGGCTGAAGAAGCTCGTGGTGCTCAGCCCGTATATGTCGAACGCGGATATCATCGCCTATCTCGGCGCTGCCGGTTTCACCGTGGTCAACGACGTCGCGCTCAAATGTGCGACCGCGGCCGCGTTCGAGCAAATTACGCCGCAGCGCTGGGTCGAACTTGCCAAGGAAAACGATCGGCCCGAGGCCGACGGCATTTTCCTCAGCTGCACCAACACCACCCAGATCGAGGCGGTCGACGCAATCGAGCAGGAACTCGGCAAACCGGTCGTGAACAGCAATCAGGCCGTGCTCTGGGGCTGCCTCAAGAGGCTCAGAGGCAAACTCGGCGATGGCTTCACGACGCCGACGCATCTCGGCCGGCTCATGCACGACCTCGATGCGTGAATGTCGACGGCGCGGCTAAGCCCGTTCGCCGCAGCCCGCCGGGTTGAAGACGCGCTGCGTCGCCGGCGGATTGAGCAACAGCTTCTCGACCGGACGGATCGGCCGCGGCGAAAAATTGCCGCCGCAGTTCGGGCACACGCCTTTGAGCCTGTCGTCGACGCAATCGCGGCAGAAGGTGCATTCGAAGGTGCAGATCATTGCGTCGGTGGCCGCCGGCGGCAAATCCTTGCCGCAGCATTCGCAATTTGGGCGGAGTTCGAGCATGGCTCTGCCTGGCTTCGACTACACTGCGGCGCGCAGACGGCGCGCGGCCCGTTCGCACGTTTCTAACCGTTCTTGCTGGAAGGGCGCGGCGGCACGCCGAACGGCATCGACGATATCGGCGGGCGCGGTGGCGGGCGAACCGCTCGCAAACGGAGGATCGGGGCGATATTCCATCTGCAGCTCGATCTGCCGGGCGATTGTCTCGCCGCGCAGCATCGCCGCCAAGCGCAGGCCAAAGTCGATGCCGGCAGTCACTCCCCCGCCGGTCACTCTATTGCGGTCGACGACAACGCGGGCATCCACCGGGATCGCACCGAACAGTTCGAGGAGCGGCAGGCTGAGCCAGTGCGTCGTCGCTCGATAGCCGTTGAGCAATCCCGCGGCGCCGAGCACCAGCGCTCCGGTACAGACCGAGGTCACGTACTTTGCATGTCGACCCTGCTCGCGGAGAAACGCGAGCACGCCTTCGTCATCCATTAGCTGCTGCTGGCCCGGGCCGCCCGGCACCATGACGACGTCCAGTGGCGGACACTCCTCGCATGTGACGGTCGGGATGAAGAGGAGACCGCGATCGCTGCGAACCGGCCCCGGCGCCTTGGCGACGATGTGAACGCTCGCGTGCGCAAGCCGCGCAAAGACTTCGTAAGGACCGGTGAAATCAAGCTGCGTCATCGCCGGAAAGATCAGTATTCCGATATGACAAGGCGATGGATTGGCCGACATGAGCATGCTCCCAGGGCTGTCTTCTAACTGATCACGCAGTTTTGCCGTGACAGGGCCATGGCAGCAATGCCATTGTCCCTACGATTTTCTGCCAACCCGCGAGGCTTTGCCGTGCCGAGATCAGAAACAAGAGAGCGTCTGGTCGCCGTGCTCGCCTTCGAGGGGGTACAACTCCTCGATGTGGCAGGGCCCGTGCAAACCTTCGCCAGCGCCAACGAGCTGGGGCCAGACGGGGGCAACGCGCCCTATCGTATCGTCGTCGTCTCCCGCGGCGGCGGCCCGGTTTGCGCGTCGGCAGGCTTACCGCTGGTGACTCGGCCGCTGAGCGCGATCCGCCGCGAGCGCATAGACACGCTGATCATACCGGGCGGGCGAGGAGTTCACGATGCAGTAAAGGAGCCGTGGACAGTCCATTGGATTCACAGGCAATTTTCTGCCGTCCGGCGCATCGCGTCAGTGTGCACCGGCGCGTTCCTATTGGCGGAAACCGGTCTGCTCAGTGGACGGCGCGCCACAACTCACTGGAAGTCGTGCGGCCGTTTGCAAGAGCGCTATCCCGACATTCACGTCGAGAGCGATCCGATCTATGTGCGCGAGGATCGGATCTGGACGTCGGCGGGCGTCACCGCCGGCATCGACCTTTCCCTTGCGCTCGTCGAGGACGATCTTGGCCGCAAGATCGCGATGCAGGTCGCACGCCATCTCGTGGTGTTCCTCAAACGGCCCGGCGGACAATCGCAATTCTCGCTTGCTCTCGAAGCGCAGGCGGCGGCTGCCGACGGCAACGCGCCCAACCATTTCTCGCCCTTGCATGGCTGGATTGCCGAGCACTTGACCGGCGATTTGCGTGTCGAGCGGCTCGCCGAGCAGGCCGGCATGAGCCCGCGTACCTTTGCGCGGATCTACACGGCGAAAATGGGCATCACGCCTGCGCGGATGGTCGAGAAGATCCGCGTCGAAGCGGTACGCCGCGTCCTCGAAGAGACCGACATGCCGATCAAACGCATCGCGTCCGCTTGTGGCTTCGGTCTAGAGGAGCGGCTGCGCCGCGCCTTCGCCCGCCAGGTCGGCACGACGCCCGCGGAATACCGGGCGCGGTTTTAAGTCGCGATCAATAAGCCGCCGCCAACAGGCTGCGCACGTCGGCGGCAGAAACCGGCCGCGGCGAGACGATCGATGCGGCGGCGATTTCGCCGGCGACGAAATCCATTTTGCCGGCATCGAAGCCGACTTCGCGCAGCCGCTGCGGGATGGGAAATTTTCGCAGCATATTCGCGAGCGCCTCGGCTGGATCGCGGTCGCCAAGCGCCTCGACAAGGCGCGCCGCCGCCTCCGGCGCCGCGGGGAGATTAAAGCGCGCAACGTGCGGCAGGATGATCGCATGCGCTTCGGCGTGCGGCAGTCCGAGGCCGCCGAGCACGTGGGCGAGCTTGTGCTGCAGCCCATTGCTGACGCTGAGCACGGTGCCGGAAAGCCATGCGGCAACCAGGCATTCACCGCGCGCTTCGCGAGCGGCGCCATCGGCCACCACAGCCGGAAGATTCTTGGCGAACCGCCGCATCGCTTCGCTCGCCAGCGCGAGCGTGACCGGCGTGCGGCCGTCAGCCCAAAAGCTCTCGACGCAATGCGCCATCGCGTTCATGCCGCTCGCCGCGCTCACCGGAGCCGGCAGTCCGAGCGTCAGATCGGGGTCGTAGATGATCGTGCGCGGCAGCACCTTGGCGTCGCGGCCGGTCACTTTGCGCGCGCCGTCGGTGATGCCGAAGATCGACGTCGCCTCCGAGCCCGAATAGGTGGTCGGCACCGCAACGATCGGCAACCCGATGTCGCGCGCGATGATCTTCGCAAGCCCGATCGCAGAGCCGCCGCCGACTGCGATGAGGCCGTCGGCGTTGGCTTCACGCGCCGCCGCAAGGCCCGATTCCGCCACCGCTTTCGGCACGTGAATGACGGCCTGGGCGTGCAGTGCAGCGGCGCGCGGGCCGAGGAGTTCAACGACCGCCTTGCCAAGCCGCGCGCCGCTCCCCGGCGTCGCCACGACCAAGGCGCGGGAGACGCTTAACTGCTCCGCCTCCTCGCCGACGCGCTTAAGCGCCCCGGACGCGAAAACCACGCGCTGTGGCGGAACGTCGTGGGTGAAGGCAATCATTGCGTACCTTCCTTCGTCATTGCCGGGCTTGACCCGGCAATCCATGCGGCAGAGCCACGTGCTCGGTGAGTCAGCATGAACCCGCGGGTCAAGCCCGCGGGCGACAAGGAATTATTGGCGCGCGACTTACTTCCCTTCCCGCCAAATCCCCAGCGCCTTCTGCGCCGGGCGGTCGGAGATCGAGAACAGCACTGTTTCTTTGGCCACGTTATGTGAATAGCGCTTCCATGGCGGCACGACGAACACGTCGTTCGGGCCCCAATCGAGCACCTCGCCATCAACGTTGGTTGAGCCCCGCCCTTCGACGCAGACGAAGACGGTGCCATCGGTCGCGCGATAGGGCTCGCCCTTAAAGCCCTTGGGGAACATCGCCAGCCACGCGCCCATGGTCGGCAGCACCGGGCCGCCGGTGACCGGGTTGGCGTAATGCACGCGCGCCCCGTGGCGCTTGTCGATTTCGCCGGCCTGCAGCATGCGTTCGACGATCGGCCGCGTGCGCTTGTAGGTGTAATTGATGACCGGGGTATAGCTCTTGTCCCAGGCGCCGTCGGGAAGAACGCCGGAGCCGTAGAGGCTCAGCGAATCGCCGTCCTGCCGGGTGGTCTCGAGCGTCGGCTCCTCGAAGCTCTCCGCGAATGAAGCCTCAAAGAAGTTGACGGCCGGAAAATCGAGCACGTCGAGCCACAGCATCGGCTTCTTCGAGGTGTTGCCGTGATCGTGCGGCGCCCAGTTGGCGGTGATGACGAAATCTCCGGGCGACATGAAGGCCTTCTCGCCGTCGACCGCTGTATAGGCCCCCTCGCCGTCGAGCACGAAGCGGATGGCGGCGGCGACGTGGCGGTGCGCCGGCGCGACTTCCCCCGGCAGGATCATCTGGATGCCGGCGAACAGCGTATTCGTGGCCTTGGATTCCCCGGGCATGGCCGGATTTTCCAGGATGAGCACGCGGCGTTTGGCCTCTTCGGCGGTGATCAGGCCGCCCGATTCCATGACCAGCGATTTCACGTCATCGAAATGCCAGACCACCGGCGCGGCGCGCGTCACCGGCTCTTCGGTCACGACCGAATTCATGACCTTCCACAGCGGCGTCATGTGGCGCTTGGCGATGCGCCGGTAATATTCCTCGCGCGCGGCGTCAATGTTGTGTTTCGGGCCGGGTTTGCCGTTCGTTGCCTTCTTCGCGGTCGCGACCGCCATGGCGTCCTCCATAAAGAGCGCGGAATCCTGTTTCTCACGTGCAATATAGTGAAAGCCGGAGCGTCCGGAAATAGCCGGGTTCCCTACCCTGCCCTGCATGCTGGGAAGGGTCGAATTGCGCCTCGAAGGCCTCGGCCCGCGGGGGCACCGTTCCCTTGGCGGTTAAATTGCAATAGGTGTTGCAGGGAACGGTGAGAGCAGACCGACGAGGAGATCATGGCAAAATATCTTCTGGTGAGCTTCAAGACCTGCCCCTGGGTGCAGCGTGCGGCGATCGTGTTGCGCGAGAAAAATGTCGCCCTTCGAGTTCCGCCATATCGAGCCGGACAACCGGCCCGACTGGTTCCTCGCCATCTCGCCGCACAAGAAGGTGCCGGTGCTGCGCATCGACGAGAATGTATCGCTGTTCGAGTCGAACGCGATCGCCGAATATTTGGATGAAACGATTGCGCCGCGGCTGCATCCGGACGATCCGGTCCAGCGCGCCATCAATCGCGCCTGGACCGATTACGTGCCGACCTTCGCCAGCTCGGTGACCGGCGTTGCCTATGCGGCCGACGAAGCAGCCTACAAGGCGGCGGCGGAGAAAATTCCGCCGGCGTTCGGGCAGATCGAACGGGCGCTGGAGAAGCAGAGCGCGGCGGGACCGTTCTTCAACGGCGCCAAATATTCGCTGGTGGATGCCGCCTATGCGCCGTTCCTGCAGCGCTATTTCTTCCTCGATCGGATCAAGCCGCTTGGCGCGATCGAGAAATTCCCGCGACTGAAAGCCTGGGCCGAAGCGCTGATGAAGCGGCCGTCGACCCATTCGTTCCCCGAGGGCGAATTCGAGGCCCTCTACCGGGCCAACGTGAAGCGGCGGAAAGCCTGGATCTCGCAGTACATCGCCGACGTGGCGGTGGCGGCGGAGTAGCAAGCGTTCACCATGGCGGGTATCAAACACTACCAGACCGACGTCGCCATCGTGGGCGGCGGCGGCGCCGGCATAGCGGCCGGCATTGAGGCGCGCGACGCGGGCGCCCGCGCCGTCGTGTTCGAGAAGGACGCCGCGCCCGGCGGCGCCGCCATCATCTCCGGCGGCGGCTGCCTCGTCGTCGGCTCGCCGTTGCAAAAACAGAACGGCATCCATGACACGCCCGATCTCGCGTTTAAGGACTGGATCGCGTGGGGCGGTCCGTCGGCCGATGAAGTGTGGGCCCGCTACTACATCGAACACAGTCTGCACGATCTCTACTTCTGGGCCGAAAGTCTCGGCGCCAAATGGTCGGACCTGAAAGTCCAGGAAGGCAACTCGGTGCTGCGCTGGACGCGGACCGAGCGCAACGGTCTCGGCCTGATGACGCACCTCATCGAAGGCTTCCGCCAAAAGGGCGGCGAGATCGTTGCCGACACCGAGATCACCGCGCTCACCCGCGAGAACGGCCGCATCGCCGGCTTCGAAGGGCGCAACACCAAGACCGGCGAGCCGGTGTCGGTGCGCAGCAAAGCCGTGGTGATCACGACCGGCGGCTTCAATTCGAGCCTCGACATGGTGCTCGAATTCGATCCCACGCTCGGCAACGACCGGATCCTGGAAGGCTCCGGGCGCAACTCGACCGGCAGCGGCCACAAGATGGTCCGGCAGGCCGGCGGCTATCTCACCCACATGGACCACATCTGGTTCTACGTGTACGCCACGCCCGACTACCGCGACCCCGCGCAACGCCGCGGCCTCGTTTTCCGGCTGGTGCCGGGCAACATCTGGGTCAACCAGCAGGGCCGCCGCTTTCACAATGAAGCGATTTCGGGCGGCAACTCGGCGACGCCGGCGCTGATGGCGCAGTCGCCGCGCCATGCCTGGGCCATCATGGATACGCCGATGACCGCAACCATGGAGATCGCCGATCCGTACTACCGCGACGGCGACAAGGTCGCGCGCGGCAAGGTGGTGGAGCTCCTCAACACCTCCCCCTTCATCCGCAAAGCCGACACGCTCGCGGAGCTGGCGAAGAAGATGGACGTCGACGCAGACGGCCTTTCTCGGCACGGTCGAGCGCTACAACAAGGCGTGCGCGCAGAGGCTTGGACAAGGAGCCGGAGTTCGGCAAGCCGCTGAAATCGTCGAAGGCGTTCGATACGCCGCCCTATTACGCGGTGCAGATTTTTCCGCTGGCGCGCAAGAATTTCGGCGGCGTCAAGACCGACCTGCAATGCCGCGTGCTCGACAAGCACTTCGAGCCGATCCCCGGGCTTTATGCGGCGGGCGAGCTTTGCGGCATGGCCGGCGGCCACATCAACGGGCGCGCCGGCCTCGAAGGCACCATGCTGGGTCCGTCGGTTTTCAGCGGCCGCGTCGCCGGCGGCTGGGCCGCCCATGAGGCCGGGCCATGGTACGCGGCTTCGTGGGCAAGCCCAACCGCAATTGAGCGTGGTGTCCAATCTCAGTCGAGCTTGATGCCCGAGCTGACTGTGATCACCAGCGCGCTCCGAGCGCTAGCGATGTCCGCCTTGAGCAGGCTTTCAAGCTCCTCGGGCGAAGAGCCGCGGGCCACGTAGCCGGTTTCCGCCAGCTTGGTTTTGATCGCCGGGTCGGCCAACGCCGTGTTGGTGTCGGCGCTGATCTTGCGGACGATCTCGGGCGGCGTCTTGGCCGGAACAAACAGCGCCTGCGAGCCGGTCACCTCGTAACCCGGCACCGTTTTGCCGATGGTGGGGACATCGGGGCCGCGGGATTGCGCTTCGGCCCGGTGACCGCCAGCACGCGCACCTGCCCGGACCGCGAATAGGACAACAATGTGCCGCTGCCGAAATAACAATCGACGCGGCCCGGGATGAGGTCGGTGAAGGCGGGCGCGGCGCCGCGATAGGGCACGTGCGTCATCTTCAGGCCGGCCATCTGCAAGAACATCATCTCGGCCAGATACGGCGCGCTGCCGGTGCCGGGCGATGCCATGGTCAGCTTGCCGGGTCGCGATTTGACGTAGTCGATGAATTCCTTGACCGAATGGGCCGGCGAGGAGTTCGGCACGAACATGAAATAGTCGACGAGCGTGACCAGCGAGACCGGCGCGAAATCCTTGACCGCGTCGTAGGAGAGCTTGCTGTAGAGGCTGGTGTTCGCCGCGATGGCGCCGGGATCGAACAGCACGCGTGTAGCCGTCGGGATCGGAGCGCGCGACGTATTCGCATGCCGATGTTGTTGCCGGCGCCCGGCTTGTTCTCGATGAAGACCTGCTGGCTCCACATCGCCGACAGCCTGTCGGCGACCGTGCGCGCGACAATGTCCGTCGGGCCCCCGGCGGCGACCGGCACGATGATGCGCACGGGCTTGATCGGGTATGCGGCCTTCGGCGTCTGCGCCCGCCCCTCGCGAACGAAAAGGCTCGGCAGCCAAGGCCTGGGCGGCCGACAGCATAATCAAGCGGCGACGGGTGAGCATGTCGGTGACCCCCGCTTTCTCGACAGGCTCATCTTATCGCCGGGCGGACGCGATCACCACAGCGGAATTGTGCTCTCTCAATCGCGGCCGTCTGGCCAGGTAAAGCGCCTGGCGGCGGCAAGCCGCCACCCTGGCTTTCAGGTATTGTTCGCCCCGCCATCCACCGCGATGGTCTGGCCGGTAACGAAATCGCTGTCGGCGGAGGCAAGGAAGACGAGCGCTCCCAAAAGATCTTCCGGATATTCGTCGCGCTTGATGGCGCGGCGCATGATCGATGGCTGCTGCGAATGGGCGAGATGGCCGGGGTTTTCGGTGATGACGCTGTCGGAAAGCGTGAACCCCGGCGCCAGATGATTGACGCAGATATTGTACTCGCCGAGTTCGCGGGAAATCGAGCGTGTGAACGCCGTCACCGCGCCCTTCGAGGTCACGTAATGCGAGAAGTTCGGGATGCCGCGGGCGACGGTGCCTGAGCTGATGTTGATGATCTTGCCGTATTTCTGCGCGATCATGTGCGGCGCGACATGCTTGGTCATCAGGAAGACGCCGCGGATATTGATCGCCATGACGCGGTCCCATAACGCGACGTCAATATCGAGGACTTTCTGCTCCTGAAGCGGGGCGAACAAAGCGGCGTTGTTGACCAATATGTCGATCTTGCCGAAGCGCTCCACAGTGTCCGCAACGAGCTTCTTGACTGCGCCCTCGTCGCTTACGTCGGTGACGGCGCTGGCGACCGAATTGGCGCCGTGCTCTCGCGCGATCTCCGCCGCCAAATCCTTGCCGTCGGCGACGTCGGCAATCATCAGCCGCGCGCCGTTCCCCGCCAGCGCCCGCGCGTAATGCGCGCCGATCCCCTTGGCGCCGCCGGTGAGCAGCGCCACGCGATTGTCGAGCCGTGCCATCTTATTTCCTCCCGTTCAGCCGCCGGATGAACTTTTCGAAGCCGGCGAGCTGTTGCTTGACGATGTCGATCGTCGGCTGATCCGTGAGTTCAAGAGTCTTTTCGTCGAACTTTTTTGCCGAAAATGTGACCAAAACCTCCGGCTTGCCGAACAGGAACGCGTCGATCGCGGTCAGGCTCTGCCGCAAATGGTACTGCATCCGCGCACCGCCGAGCGCACCCCCGGCGCAGGATTGCAGCGCCACCGGCTTTTCCTTGAACGGCACGTCTTTGAGCCGCGACACCCAATCGACGGCGTTCTTCAGCCCGCCCGGAATGCTCCAATTGTATTCCGGCGAGACGATGATCACGCCGTCGGTTGAGCGGATGGCGTCGGCCCAGGCGGTGACTTCGGCGGGAAACACGCCGCCGTTATGGAGGTCGTGATTGTAGGTCGGCATCTTGTCCCAGGCCGGCGCAGCCTTGAGCACCATGCTGGGCGGCGCCAGCGACGGCAGCGTGCGGGCAAGCGCGGCGTTATACGAGTCCTTGCGCAGACTGCCGCAGATAACGAGCACGTTGAGTTGATTGTCGGACACGAGTAATTCCCCTCACCCCTTTTGTCATCGCCCGCGAATGCGGGCGATCCAGCAATCGCGGAACGGCGAAATTCGGAACACGGCCGAAATTCGCTTGCCGCGTAATTGCTAGATGCCCTGCTTTCGCGGGGCATGACAAGCAAAGTTTGTCAATTTTTGCCGCCGTGGGCGGCAATGAATTTGGCGAAGGCGGCGAGTTGCTGCTTGATGAAGCCGACGGTCGCTTCGTCGGTGATCTTTCCGGTCTTGTCGTCAAGCCGCTGCGCGCAATTGCCGATAAAAATCTCTGGCTTGTTGAGCACAAACGCATCGAGAAACACCATCGAGCGGCGCAAATCGTACTGCACGCGTGCGCCGCCGACCGGTCCCGGCGACGCCGACTGCAGCGCGATCGGCTTACCGGCGAACGGCTGGTTGGGCACCCGCGACACCCAGTCGATCGCGTTCTTCAGCGGGGCGGGAATGCCGAAATTATACTCCGGCGAATTGAGGATCACACCGTCGGCGGCGCGGATCGCCTCGACGAGCGTTTGCACCGGCGCCGGAAAGCCAGTCGAGTTCTGGATGTCGGCATTGTAAAGCGGAAACTCGGAAATCGGCGGCGCTTCCTTGATCTGCATGCCCTCCGGCGCCAGCGCGGGCAATGCATTCATGACGATCCGGTTGTAGGAGCCTTTGCGCAAGCTGCCGCAAATAGTGATGATATTGAGTGTCTTGTCAGCCATATGATCCCCTTAAGCTTGAGTCGTCTTCAATTCTCTTCACGCACAATCCGGCGTCGCCCTCAGCAGGCGGATTGAAGCCGCAATCCATCGAAAAAGAAAGCGCCTACGTGCTCGGCGAGTTCAACAGCGCCGGCGCAACAATATCCTTCCAGCTCCGCGGCGGCGCCTTCAGCTCGCCGTGTTTGCCCAAAAACTCGGCAAAAGCCTGGATGCCCTCCACCGCGCTGCCGAACTCGTCCTTGTTCGCCTTGAGCACTGCCTCGATGTCGGCCGCATCGAGCGCCTTCGACGGCTCGTGGGCCAAATAGATTTGTGCAGCGCGACGCGGATCGTCGTGAATGATGCGCGCGGCCTCATCCATCGCCTCATCGACCACTTGCGGAATTTTCGAATGCGCCGCGATATAGGTCCTGGTGGCGCCGATGACGAGGAACGACGCCTTACCGCCGATCACCTCCTCGGAGCTGAGGATTTGATGAATTTTGGCGTCCTTGAGCGCGATCTGGGTGAAAGGAGGTGAGGAGAAATAAGTCGTCACCACGCCGGCGCCGCCGATGAGCGCGCCGAGCAACTCCGTATGCGAAAGTTCCACGACCTGACGGCGCAGCCGGTCGTACCGGCCAAAGATTTTCTCGGACTGCATCTCCAGGAAATACATCTGCGGCGAGGATAGCGTCGGCATGGCGATGCGGTCAGCGGGGCGCAAATCCGCAATCGAGTGCACATTCGGCTGGTTGCTCAGCAACGCGAGCGGCAGCGTCGTCATTCCCGAAACGGCAAAAATCTGTCCGCGCGCATCATTCGCGTTTCTTGCCTTATCCCAGGCTATAAGCAGCGGCGCCGCACCGTACGGCCCCATGTCAATCGCGCCCGAAGCGATCGCATTCTGCACCGCCGCGGCGTCGAGAAAGCGCTCGTAGTCCGCGCGCACGTTAAGATGCTGCTGCCTGGCGTATTTCTCGACGAGCTTGAGATCCTGGCAAATGTAAGCCGGCAGAAATGCCAGACCGTAACCGATGCCGATCCTGACCTGCTCCTCCGCCATCACCGGCACAGAGAGCAGAGCGAGCACCGCGAACGCAGCGAGGCTGCGCAGCAGGCCGCGCAAAGCGATTTTCATGAATTCCGGTCCGTTATAAGTCCGCAACGCTGGCTGCCGCAGGATTATATACGTCAGCCGTCGTCATTCTTGCGTCATCTGCAGCGCGTGCACGCAGAACATGCCGTCATTGAAGACCTTCACCGGCGACCAGCCGCTGCCTCGTGCCAGCGCTTGAAACGAGTCGACCGTGTATTTGTAGCTGCTTTCGGTATAGATCGTCTCTCCGGCGCGAAAATCGATTGTCGCGCCGTTGATCCGCACCTGCTGCCGTTTGCTGCTGGCAAGATGCATTTCGATGCGGCTTGATTGGCGATTGAAGAAGGCCTGGTGCTCGAACGCCGCGGGATCGAAGTCGGCGCCCAGCTCGCGATTGATGCGCGCCAACAGATTGAGATTGAATTTCGCGGTCACGCCCTCGGCGTCGTTATAGGCGCGCTGGAGCGTTCCCTCATCCTTAACCAGATCGATGCCGACGACGAGCAAGGCGCCGGCGCCAAGTACGGCGCCGATATGGCGGAGAAAGCGCGCTGCGTCGACAGGCTCGAAATTGCCGATGGTCGAGCCGGGAAAGAAACCGACGCGCGGCAGGCTGGCGAGGTGCGACGGCACTGCAAACGGCCGGGTGAAATCCTCGACCAGCGGATGCACCAACAGGTGCGGCAGATCGCGTTTGAGCTGCGCCAAATCTTGCTGCAGAAAGTCGCCGGAAATATCGACCGGCACATAGGCTTCGACGGTGGCCGCGGCGCGGAGCAGGATACGCGCCTTGCGGCTCGACCCGCTGCCGAATTCGATCAACGCACAGCCGGGCGGAAACATCGAGGCGATGGCGGGTGCGTTATCCTGCAAGATGCCGATCTCGCAGCGCGTCGGATAATATTCGGGCAGTTGCGTGATGCGCTCGAACAGCGCCGAACCCGGCAGATCGTAAAAATATTTCGGCGGCAAACTCTTCGGCATGGCGGTGAGACCCGCAACAACGTCGGCGGCGAAGTAGTCGCCTGCGCAGGCGGGATGGAGCGCGCGAAAAACGCTTCTCACGTTCATCTGCAAAACTCAATGTTCGTATTCGGCGAGGCGGAGACCGGTGAATTGCCAGCGCGCCGCCGGATAAAAGAAATTGCGATAGCTCGGCCGCGAATGTCCCACGGGCGTCGCTAGCGAGGAGCCGCGCAACACCATCTGATTGACCATGAACTTGCCGTTGTATTCGCCGAGCCCGCCTTCGGCGGCGTGATAACCGGGATAGGGCCCATACGCGCTGCGCGTCCACTGCCATACCGTACCGAATGCGTCGCCGAGGGCGCCGCTAACCGCCGCGACCTCCCACTCGCCCTCGGTCGGCAGATCCTTGCCGGCCCAGCGCGCAAACGCGTCGGCTTCGTAATAGCTTACATGACAAACCGGCATAGCCGGATCGACGCGGCGCAAGCCGCCGAGCGTCATCGCAAACCACACGCCGTCGATCTTCTGCCAATAGCCCGGCGCATCCCAACCCTGCGCCTCGACGGCAGAGAAACCGTCCGACAGCCACAGCGTCGGCGTTGTGTAGCCACCGTCGGCCATGAACTCGAGCCACTCCCCGTTGGTCACCAGCGAGGGCGCGAGCCGCACCGGCAGCAGTACGACCTGGTGCGCCGGCTGCTCATTGTCGAAACAGAAACCGTCGCCGTTATGTCCGATGCGGTGGATGCCGGCGATGAGCGCGCCCGCGGCAGCGCTGTTGCCCGCCCGCTCCGGCCATCGCCACTGCGGATCGTAGACCGGATGGGTCGCGTTGAGCGAAAACGCGTGCAGGATGTCGGTGAGGAGGAGTTCCTGGTGCTGCTGCTCGTGATTTAGCCCGATCTCGATGATCGGGATGAGCGGCGCAAAATCGTTCGTCGACTCGATCAGCGCCGACACCGCCTGATCGACGTGCGCGCGATAAGCCTTTACTTCGTCGGCGCCGGGCCGGGTGATCACGCCGCGCTGCGGGCGGGCATGCCGCGGCCCTGCCGACACGTAATAGGAGTTGAACAGATAGCCGAAGCGCTCGTCGAATGGCTCGTAGTCCTTCGCGAACCTGCGCAGCAAAAACTCTTCAAAGAACCATGTCACATGCGCGCGATGCCATTTGGTCGGGCTAGCATCGGGCATCGATTGGACAACCTGATCCTCGGCGGACAACAACGCCGCCCGCCGCTCGGTCTCGGCGCGCACATTCCGAAAAGCATCAAGCCAGAATTGGCGCGGATCGCCTTCAGGCGGTTGCACCACGCCGGCATTCGCTGCAGTGACTTTGGAGGGAGCGGGTCCGCGAACACGCTGGGAAACGGCAGAGGCTGGCATCGCAAATCCGTAAACAAGGCGCGAGCAAACGCAAGTATCGAATGGCTGGGAAGATAATCAGGCCCCGGCACCTTGGTTCCATCAATGCTCTATTCGCCGCAGACTGCAATGCGATTCGGCGCGCGCTAACGGGGATGTGATCGAGCCGGCAAGCCGCCGCACCAACCAGCCGGCGTTGTCGATGTCCGCCATGCGACGTATGGTCGTGCGTGCAACGGCCCGCTGGCACGGTATCGATGGGCGGACGAGAGTGGGCAGAATGAAGAAGCGAGTGGCCGCAGAAAGAGCCGCAGCGAAAGCGATGCTGCCGCGCGAGCGGGCCGACTATTCGGCGATCGTCGACCGGCCGCCGCTCAAGCTGCCCGGCGGCGCGCGCATTGTGTTCTGGACCATCGTCAATCTCGAAGTGTGGGACATCGGCAAACCGATGGCGCGCCAGGTGCTGGCGCCGCCCACCGGGCAGACGCTGCTGCCGGATGTGCCCAACTGGAGCTGGCACGAATACGGCATGCGCGTCGGCGTCTGGCGTTTCTTCGATCTTTTCAAGCGCCTCGACATTCGGCCGACGCTGGCGATCAATGCCCGCGTCTGCGAGGACTACACGCGAGTCGCCGAACAGGCACGGACGGATCGTTGGGAGTTCATGGGCCACGCCTATCAACAGGGACCGATCCACAGCGAGCCGAATCAGAAGGCCATGATCGCGCGCGCGCTCGACGTAATCGAGCAATTCTGCAGAAAACGCCCGGTCGGCTGGCTCGGTCCCGGCCTCACGCAGACCCTGGGGACACCCGAACTTCTAGCGGCAGCCGGCATCAAGTATATCGGCGACTGGGTCTATGACGACGAGCCGACCACGATCCGCACCGCTAAGGGACCGCTGGTGACGCTGCCCTATACGGTGGAGCTCAACGACATCCCGATGATGATCGTGCAGCATCACCAGAGCGATTATCTGTTGCAGCGCGCCATCGATCAGTTCGACCGGCTCTACGCCGAGGGCGAACAGCGCGCCAAAATCTTTCCGCTCGCCATCCACGCCTACATCAGCGGCCAGCCGCACCGCATCAAATATCTCGAAGCGATCTACGATTACGCGCGCCGCTTCGACGGCGTTCTGTACTGGACCGGCGAGGAGATTTTGGATTGGTATTTGCAAGCCCGCGCCTGATGTCTTCTCACTGCCCATCATCCGTACACAATAAGGAAAAGCGCATGCGAGGCGGATTGTGTCGGCGCCAGCAATTCTGCTCGCGAGCCTGCTTGTAAGCACCGTCGCCCGCGCCGACGTGCCGTGCCGCACCTCCGGACCATACGCATCCTGGCTTGCGGGCCTGGAACGCGAGGCTGTGGCAGACGGCATTGCGCAGCGCGCCATCGCCGAAGCGGCGCCTTATCTGATCTACGACCAGCGCATCGTGAACATCGACCGCGGGCAGCGTGTCTTCACACAGACGTTCCTCGAATTTTCCGGTCGCATGGCCGCCGCCTACCGCATTGTGCGCGGCGAGGCGTTGATCAAAAAATACGCGCCGGTATTCGCCCGCATCGAGCAGCAATACGGCGTGCCCGCGCCCGTCATCGTGTCGTTCTGGGGACTGGAGAGCGATTTCGGCGCCAATATGGGCAAATATCCTTCGCTCAGCTCCATCGCTTCGCTCGCCTACGATTGCCGGCGCGCCGATAAATTCCGCCCGCAGCTGCTCGACGCGCTGCGCCTTATCCAGCGCGGTGATTTGACGCCCGCGGAGATGATCGGCTCCTGGGCGGGCGAACTCGGCCAGACACAGATGATGCCGACCGAGTATTACAAATATGCCGTCGATTATGACGGCGCGGGCAAGCGCGATCTGATCCACGACGTGCCCGACGTGCTCGGCTCGACCGCGAATTATCTCGTCGGGCTCGGCTGGAAGCGCGGCGAACCGTGGATGACTGAGGTACACGTGCCGGCGAAGCTGCCGTGGGACCAAGCCGACCTCGACGTCCAATTGCCGCGCGCCAAATGGGCGTCGTGGGGCGTCACGCTCGCCGACGGACGGCCGCTGCCCGATGACAATCTGCCCGCGTCGCTGCTCTTGCCGATGGGACGCTTCGGCCCGGCTTTCCTGGTCTACTCAAACTTTCAGGTCTATCTGCAGTGGAACAACTCGCTGGTTTATTCCACCACGGCCGCGTATCTGGCGACCCGTATCGCCGGCGCGCCGCCGCTGCATCGCGGCAATCCGCCGCCGGCGCTACCCTTCGATCAGGTCAAGGAGCTGCAAACGCTCTTGGCGCGCGCGGGCTATGACGTCGGCAAGATCGATGGCTTCCTCGGCCTCAAAAGCCGGCAAGCCGTCAAAGCCGTGCAGATCAAATACGGCCTGCCGGCAGACTCCTATCCGACCGAGGAATTGCTCGCGCGCATGCGCGCGGGTGGGTAACGAGAGAAAAATGAGCAAACAATTTCGCCGCGTGGTGACCGGCCATAATGCGGCCGGCAAATCGACCTTCGTCATCGACGCCCCTACCCCGCACGTGTTCCAACGCACCAAAGGCAGCGCCATCGTGCATGAGCTGTGGGAGACTGTGCGCACGCCGGCCGACAATCGCGGCAACAGCGACGCCATCGCCCGCGGTCATCGGTTGCCGCCGCCGCAGAACGGCTCGGTGTTTCGCGTCATCGAGTATCCGCCCGACTCCGAGCGGCTCGCCGCGCATCGCGCGCGAGGAGGCGCTGCCAGACGATTCCGGCCGCGCGGAGGCGACCGACCGCAACAATCCGCGCCATGCCGGCTTCCACAAGACCGCGACGATCGATTACGCCATCGTGCTCTCCGGCGAGATCTACGCGATGATGGACGAAGGCGAAGTGTTGTTGAAAGCAGGCGACGTGCTTATCCAGCGCGGCACCAACCATGCCTGGAGCAACCGCACCAACGAGCCGGCGGTTGTCGCGTTTGTGTTGATCGACGCCGAGCCGGTTTAATCCGCTCATCCCCGCAAAAGCGGGGACCCAGTATACGCTGCACCTATCTGATTCCCGTTGGCACGACGAATGAGCGGAGAGCAGTGCCCGCAGCTGTTATCGTCGCCCGTTCAGCTCCGGCACGTCGTAATCTTCCCAGCCCGGCACATCGGCGACGTCATAAAACTTCTCGCCGAACGGCCGCGTCGCGTCGATGCCGATCGAGGACGCGATCCGCATGGTGCGGTCGCGGCTCAGATCGACCGACGGATCGGACGGACCGGCCGGCACGTTGTCGATCACGATGACGTCACGCGCCGGCTGCACGCGGAACGCAAGCGCCCACTCCACTTCGGTCGAGGAATGCACGTCGATGTCGGGATCGACGATCACGGTCCATTTCGGCCGGATATTGCTCGACATCGCCGCGAGGATCACTTGCCGCGCCTCGCCGGCAAAGCGCGGCTCCATGGCGATCACGACGTAAAACGACACGCCGGCCGACGCGCGCACTGACACGGCTTTGATGGTCGGAAACTGGCGCTTGAGCAGCGCAGGAACGACGCCTCGAACGGGCATCTGCTTGAGGATATGGTTTTCGGTCACCGGCTTGCCGGTGAGCAGCCCCTGGAAGATCGGCTTCTTGCGATGGGTGATCGCGGTGATGCGCGCCACCGGCTTTTGCGACGGCCGCGTGTAATAGCCGGTATATTCGCCGAGCGGACCTTCAAGCACGGTGTTGTTGAGATCGACCTCGAACTCGATCACCACTTCGGCGGTCGCCGGCACCTTCACGTCGCAGGTCTTGCATTTGCCGAGTTCGATCGGCGCGCCGCGCAGGCCGCCGGCCAGCGCCCAGTCGTCGGTGGTGTCGGGCACCTGCACCTGGCACGTATAGGCGATGATCGGATCGACGCCGATGACCAGCGCGGCCTTCGGCACGATGCCGAGCTTCTTGCACTTGGCGAGATTCTTGCCGAAGCGATGGAACGGCTGCGCCGAGAACGACATCGTGTCCTTGCCGAGAATCAGAAAGCGATAGTGGCCGACGTCCGGCACGCCGGTTTCCGGATCCTCCGAGACGACGATGCCCGGCGTGATGTAGGGGCCGCCGTCCTTGGGGCTGTATTGCGGCACCGGGAAATTGCGGATGTCGATGTCGTCGCCGCTCGATGATCTCCTCCTGGCACGGCGCGCCGTTCTGGACACGATCGTCGGCGCGATCGGGTTGTCGAGCCCGTGCAGGACCTTTTCGAGAATGGTGTCTTCGTCCGCCTCGAACGCGAGCAGCGCCTTCTCGCGGGTTGAATAAACGCCGGCGACCAGCGGATAATCGGTGCCGTTGTTGTTGAACATGATAGCCGGACCGTTGCGCACATAGCTCTGCTTCATGGCCTTGCCGACGTCGTTCAGCTCGATGCGCCGGTTGATGTCGATCAACTCGCCGTGCTGGCGCAGCACGTCGAGAAACTGGCGGAAGTCCTGAAATGGCATTTGTGATTCCTACGTGGTTCCTGGGGCGAAGCGAGCGCGAGGGCAGCGAGACTCGCATTCGGTCCGCGCCCTTCTCACATTACGTCGCCCATCACCACTTCGCCCTCGGCCGGCGGCCGCTCGTAGAATTCGGACTTCATGCGGCTCGGCAGGCCTTCGCGCTTGAGGGTTTCCTCGAATTCCTTGCGGATCGCCGGATCTTCCTGGTGATAGCCGATGGCGCTGCCGCCTTTAGCCAGCTCGATGGCGCCGTAATCCATGAGCTGCTCGCCCGGCACGCCCGGCTTGCGTGCGCGCTGATTGTTCGGCCCGTGCCAGGCGGAGATGCGCAAGCCCTCTTTGCCGATGCCGAAATGCTGGTGATACCAATCGCCGCTCATCGGCGCGGCGGAGACGAGGCCGACCGGCTCGTAATCCTGCCGCTTGATGAATTCGGCCTTGCCGTTTTGCCACGGCGTGGTGCCGAGCGCCTCGGGCCACGTGTAGGTGTAGCCCTTGCCCTTGACGCAGACCAGCACCGCGGCGGAGGCGTGTTTGTGCGCCTTCGAATAGCGGCCGGTCTCGTGCTGGCCGATCCACAGATAGAAGCGGTTTCTCGCCATCGCCGGCTCGACGCGGCGGTAGCCGGGAGAGCGGCGGTTATCGAGCGGCAGGTCGCAATTGACGATGTCGGGAATGAGATTGGTGCGCCGCATGGCGAGCCCGCGGATCGGATCGGGCTCGACATCGTCCTTCGGCTTGAAAAAATCCTCAGCGCCGGAAAAACGCTCGCTGAAGGTGTACGGAACAATCGAAAATGAAATCGAGATTGTCGATCACGTTCATGACGTTCGGCGCCGTGGTACCGCACAGAAGCAGCGCCGGAGCGCTCGCCGCGTTGATGATGCGGTGATAGGCGTTGAGCGGAATGGCGAACAGCGAGCCCTTCTGCCATTCGAACACGTGGCGCTTGTTCTGGCCTTCCTGCCACACCTCGGTGGTGCCGCGGCCTTCGACCACGAGCACGACTTTTTCATACATGTGCCGCTCGATGTTGAGCGCGCCGGCGCCCGGCACCTCGACGACGTACATCCCCCACAGGCCCTCGGTGCCGTAGAGCTGGATGAACGAGCCGCGGCCGCCGAGCCGCTTCCACGGCACGAGCGGCAGGTCCTGCACCTTGCGCACGCCGATGCCGCGATAGCACGGCACGCCCTCGGCCTCCATGAAGCGGTCATAAGGAAGCGGCTGACGCTTGAATTTGCCGAAGCCGGCGTTTTCGCCCGCCTTGGGTTCGTGCCAGTGCACCAGATCGGGTGTGTCGTGCATGCCAATTTCTCCGGTTTTTTTCGCGCTCAGCCGCCCTCGCCGTCCGCAACTATCCCACATAATCTAGAATCTTTGGCGAGGCGAGCAAGCATTGCAGTGCCGCCATACGCGGGCTACTCGCGCTGCGCCAGAAGTTTTCTCAGTGCATCGCGCAGGTCGGGCGGGGCCTCGGACATGCGTTCGATCGCATGCAGTGCCTGATCGCCGCCGATCGGGCTCACGTCGACCTTGAGTTTTGCCGCATCCGCCAGATAGTCTGGGTCCTTGTGCACGGCGAGAAACGCCGCCTGCAACGCCTTGGCGCGCGCCGGCGGCAGGTCGGGCGGCGCGGCGAAGGGGCGCGAGAGAAAATACGGAAGTTCCGCGAGTTCGATGAGCGCGCGCGAGCGCGCGTCGGGCGCAAGCTCGCGCGCCGTCGGCACGTCGGGAAAATCGGGCAGCCGCGTCGCGCGTCCGAACTGCACCAGCACCCGCATGTTGCTATTGGGCCCGAGCCATTGGGGATGTGCAGAGCGCACCGACGACAGCCCGACCGTACGCCCCTGCACTTCGTTTTGGTCGATAGCGAGGAACAGCACGCCGCTGTCGCGATAACCGGCAATCAAGCGGATGTGCAGCCCGAGAAGATCGCGCAGCAAAATCGGCACGTCGTCGCTGGTGGAACCCTCCGCCGTGCCGCCCAGCACCATCGGCGGCCCGCCCGGACGGCGCGCATCGGCGATCGATTTAACGGCTGCGTCCTTGCGCAGCATCAGCACATAGGCGTCGTTGGCGTAGCTTGACGAGGAGCCGAGCCAGGTGAACTTGCGCGGATCGAATTGCACGTTGGCATCGCCGCCAAGGAGCGCAACGAGCGCCATGTCGCGCGCAAACAGACCGAACGTCGAGCCGTCCTTGGGCGCGACCGTATAGATATAATTCGCCGCCCGCAGGCTGCCGGCGCCGGGCATGTTCTGCACTACCACATTCGGATTACCGGGAATGTATTTGCCGATGTGGCGCGCCAGCAGCCGGGCATAGATGTCATAGCCGCCGCCCGGACCGAAGCCGACGACGAGGTCGACCTGCCGGCCGCGGTAGAAGTCGGCGACCTCGTCGGCGCGCGCGGCCGGAACCGCCAGGAGGAGAAATAACAAAACCGCGACCGGTCGCATCGTGAGGGCTGCCTTCTGGGCTTGAGTTTGTAATGTTATAACGTTACAGTCCGCTTCGGGTAAGACGTTGGCAGAATTCCGGGCAAGCGGAAGCTGCGAGTATGGCGACTGGACGCTTTGCTCGCAAAAGAAAATATCCGTCGGGATTGAGTTCGGCTCAACTGCGAAGGGGTGTCGCTTCCATGTCACAGCTTCCGGCAATCGCTCGCGGCGCGTGCGCATTTTCGTTGAGATCGTCGTAGACTATCCGACGGAGTGTCATGGGCTGGTTTCGAGCGCACAGGAAGTTCGGCGGCCGTTTGGCGCTGTTCGCGCTGACGCTGCAATTTTATCTGTCATTCGGCCACATCCACCCCGACGATATTTACGGCCCGGTCGGCGGATCATTGATGGTCGCCGAAGCCGTCGTTCTGCCGTCGGCGGAATCTGTACGTTCTATCCCCGCCGATCAGCCTTGGTACAGCGGCGACGCGCTGTGCCCGATCTGCGAGGCTATGTATTTTTTGAGCACCTCGTTCGTTCCCGAGGCGCCCCAAGTTTTTCCACTGCCGTTCGTTTCGCAGCCGATCGAACATTCGGCCGGCGTAGCCGCACTTTTCATAGCGCCGCGACGCGCCCCTTTCCAATCCCGCGCCCCGCCCATCGCCTGATCACGCGGTCGGGTTGATGCCTTTGCATTGCCGCTTGCGAAGCGGCAATCGCAAACGAGTCGCGTGCGGCATTTTCTTGCAGGCCCGCAGCAACGGCACGACCGCAAACGTACGGATCGATGGGAAATGCCTCGCAGCATTCGGGTGGGTCTATGTGTCGTCGTGATTATCGTCCACGTCGCGTTTCTTGCGCGTTTCTTTTCGGCGGTTCGGCGCTGTTGGCGTTGATCGGCTTTGGCGAGGCCGGCCGCGCGCAAGTGCAGCTTCCGCAAGTCGTTGTTACCGGTGCGAAGCCGAAACCAAAACCACATCCGGTGCGGCGGCGCGCCCCGGCGCCCGCGACCGCAGCGCGTGCAACACCGCCACCCGCCGCGCCGGCCAACACCGCGGCCGTCAAGAATAACGCCTTCGACGCGGCACGTAATAATCTCTACACCACCGTCGGCACCACGTCTGACACGCTCACTCACGACACCATCCAGGCGCTGCCGCAAGGCGCCAATGCGCCGGTCGAGAAAGTGCTGCTGCAGGCGCCGGGCGTGTCGCAGGATTCCGCGGCCAGCGGATCGATCCACGTCCGCAACGATCACGCCAACGTGCAATTCCGCATCAACGGCGTCATGCTGCCCGACGGCGTCACCGGCTTCGGCAGCATTCTCGACCCCAGCCTGATCGGCAGCGTATCGCTGATCACCGGCGCATTGCCGGCGGAGTTCGGAATGCGCACGGTGGGTCTCGTCGACATCACCACGCGCTCCGACATTTTCAACAATACCGGCAGCATCAGTTATTACGGCGGCAGCCGCGGCACGATCGAGCCGAGCTTCGAATACGGCGGCACCGTCGGCAACACGTGCGGTTCCACCGCGCCGGTCGCCACCAAAGCGGCGCAATCGTCATCGGCGACCGACTGCTTTCCCGGCGTGCAATATCTTTTCACCGGCCGCTATCTGCAGACCACCGAGGGCATCGAAAATCCGCTGCCGACGCTCAACGCCATCCACGATTTTTCCCAGCAGGAAAAAGGCTTCGGCTACATGTCGACTTTCGTCGACCCGGTGACGCGCCTGACCCTGATTGCCGGCACCTCCACCAGCACTTTTCAGATACCGGATGTCCCCGGCGCGCCGGTCGGAACTCTGGGAAATCCACCGGTCACCAACGTGAACGGGATCACGAATTTCAATTCGGCGCAGCTCAACGAGAACCAGTATGAGGATACGCAGTTCGGCGTGCTGGCATTGCAGCGATCGGTGAACGGTTTCGACGGGCAACTATCCTATTTCACCCGCTACAACTTTCTGCACTTCATGCCCGACCCGGTCGGCGATCTCTTGCTCAATGGCATCGCCTCCGACATCACGCGGGAATCCTACACCAACGGCATTCAGGGCGACGCTTCGTATGTGATCAACGCGGCCCATACGCTCCGCACCGGCTTTACTATAAGCGGCGAACAGACTGCTGTGGGCAATCAATCGCTGGTCGAGCCGTGCACGATCTGCGATGGCACGGACAACGGATCGCCGGAGACGATCACCGACGACGTCTCGAAAGTCGGCTGGCTCGCCGGTGTCTATGCGCAGGACGAGTGGAAGCTGACCGACAAACTAACGTTGAATTACGGCGCGCGCTTCGACCAGATGTGGCAATACGTCGACGCCAATCAGTTGAGCCCGCGCGTCAGCTTCACCTACAAGCCGTTCGAATTCACCACGTTCCATGCCGGCTACGCGCGCTATTTCACGCCGCCGGTGCTGGTCGAGGCGGCGCCCTCCAATATCGCCTTGTTCAACGGCACGACGGGAGCATCGACGACGCCGGGAACGAGCCCGGTGCTGCCGGAGCGGTCGCATTATTTCGATGCCGGCGTCGACCAGAAGATTCCGTTCGGCTGCGTCTCGCCGACCGCACCGGACTGCAGCATGCTCGAGCTCGGCGTTGACGCCTATTACAAGCTCGCAACCGACCTGATCGACAACGGCAACTTCGGCCAGGCGCTCGTGCTCAGTGCCTTCAATTACGCCAAGGGCATCACCCAGGGCATCGAGTTCAGCGCCAAATATCACAGCGGCAATCTGCAGGCCTACGCCAACCTTGCCGTGGGCCAGGAGAAAGCCACCGACGTGGTGTCGAACCAATATCTGTTCGACAACACCGTGCCGCTTGCCGATCTCGGCGGCGAGACCTTGCAACAGTATGTCGACACCCATTGGATCTACACCGATCACACGCAGATCGTGACCGGCTCGGCCGGCGTATCCTATCTGTGGAACGGCACGCGCTACTCGGCGGACATGATTTACGGAAGCGGCCTGCGCACCGGCGACGCCAATATCGGCAGCGAATCGCCATACGCGCAGTTCAATGTCGGGGCCTCGCACGAATTCGCCATGCCCGACGGCAAGCCGATCACCGTGCGCTTCGACGTCGTCAACCTGTTCGACACGATCTATCAGATCAGAAGCGGAACCGGCATCGGGGTGTTCGCGCCGCAATACGGCCCGCGCCGCGGCTATTTCATCGGCGTGTCGAAGAAAATCTGAGCATAAAAGGGATCGATGAGCCGGCAGCCATGACGTTTGCAGCAATGCCCAGAGCAATGCAGTCATACGGACTGGTGTGGTGCAGACGAAATCGCTGCCCGACGCGTTTGCTGCCGGCGAAGAGAAGGGCGCGGCGTTCTGTCTCGCGCGCGGGCAGGCTCTTTGCGCAGTGGCGGAATCGCAACGCTTGACGACTCTAAATAACCGAGCGCAACATACTGAAAAGGCAGTAGTTTTTTATTATTCCAATGTAAAAGACCGAGCCTTTTCGTGCCCGCGCTGCAGCAAGGTTTAGCCGAATGTTACATTGTAACGTCATAAGGTCACATTTAGCCCGCAATGAGCCCTAGGCGTGCGCATGCGCAACAACAATGAAAAATAGGAACCAGGAAATGCAAACTGATCGGCAGGCGCAAAGCTCAAGCCAAATCCGCACGTCTTGGCGCTCTCGCCTGCACGCGTCGGCGATATTTGCCGCCGCACTTCTGATCACAGCGCTACTCGCGCATTCGGCGCACGCGCAAGGCACACCCACGGCGCTACCCCCGCAGTCTGCAGCGCCTCCCGTTACTGCGCCAGCCACTCCGCCCGCCACGCCAGCCGTGCAACCGACGGCCGCTCCGCCAGGTGCGGCCACACCCAACGCCGGCCCGCCGGTGGGGCCGACGCCGGCGGCGAACACCGCCACGCCGAATCCGCAAGCCGGTCCGGATAATGCGGCCAATAATCCGGCCACCGCGTCACCGCCGCCGCCGCCCGGCGAGCCGTCGGTCGGCGGCGAACTCTTGCCGCAAAAGCTTTCGTTCGAGCGCATGTATCTCGACGCCGATCGCGTGGTGAAGGCGGTGATGATCGGTCTAGCTTTGGCCTCGCTGGTAACCTGGACGGTTTTCCTCGCCAAGATGCTGGAACTGCGCAAAGCGCGCAGCGAAGTGCGGCGCGACCTGCATGTGCTCCTCGATGCGGCCACTCTGGCCCAGGCGCACGATCAATTGCGCGAAGACTCAAGCTCGGCCGCACTGTTGATGCACGCGGCCGGACAAGAAATCCGCCTTTCCGCCAACGCCCTCGGCGACGGATTGAAGGAGCGCATCGCTTTGCAGCTCGAACGGCTGGAAATGGCGATCAGCCGCAAAATCTCGCGCGGCACCGGCGTGCTCGCAACGATCGGTTCGACCGCGGTCTTCGTCGGACTGTTCGGCACCGTGTGGGGCATCATGAACAGCTTCATCGGCATCTCCAACGCGCACACGACCAATCTCGCGGTGGTGGCGCCCGGCATCGCGCAGGCGCTGCTGGCGACCGCGATGGGGCTCATTGCCGCCATCCCGGCGGTCGTGGTCTATAACGTGCTCACGCGGCAGACGGCGCATTACCGCGCGCTCCTTGGCGACGCCTCCGCGCAGATCATCCGCCTGGTCAGCCGCGACCTCGATCGCGCCAGGCTGCCGCTCGCCCAGGCCGCGGAGTAGATTTAGAACAAACGCAATGGCCATTCGTCTCGATCACGGTGAGGACGAACTCACCGAAGTACACGACATCAACGTCACGCCGTTCATCGACGTGATGCTGGTGCTGCTCATCATCTTCATGGTGGCAGCGCCGCTTGCCACCGTTGACGTGCCGGTCGACCTGCCGTCGTCGAATGCACAGCCGCAACCGCGGCCCAACAAACCGATCTTTCTCACCATCAAGGCCGACCACACTTTGGCCATCGGCGACGATACGGTCACGCCCAGCGCGCTGCCCGCCGCGCTCGACGCGGCGACCGGGTCGAACAAGCAAGAACGCATTTTTTTGCGCGCCGACCGTTCCGTCCCCTATGGCGACGTCATGCTGGTGCTCAACGCCCTGCGCGATGCCAGCTACCTTAAAGTCGCATTGGTCGGGCTCGAAACGCGGGATACGCAATGAACGCACGCGCGCTGCCCTGGTTCGAGGACGAGGAGCCGCGCGATCTCTTGCGGTGGTCTATCGCGGCGGCCGTCGTGGTCTGCATCCATGCCGCCCTTATCGCCGCCTATCTTAATTTCTGGCATGCGCCGGACGAGGAAATCGGCGACGAAACGCCGATCATATCGATTGATCTGACCGCGCCGCAGATCGACCAGGTGGAGCAGCAGAAGGTCGACAAGCCGGTGCCGCCCAAGGAAACCGTGCCCAACGCCGTAATTCCCGTGCCGAAGCCGCCGCCGAAGGTCGAACGGACCAACCCGGCCCCGCGCACGACGGTGCATGAAGTGGCGAGCGCGCCGCGCATCGACCCCTCATGGGAATCGCTCCTGCTCAAACACCTTCAGGAATTCAAGAACTATCCGCTCGAGGCGCGGCGGCGAAACGAGCAAGGCGTGGTGCTCTTGGCCTTCAGCATCGACCGCAACGGCCACGTGGTATCGCGCCATATCGTGCAACGGCTCCGGCTATGCCGATCTCGACGCCGAGGTGCTGGCCCTGGTCGAGCGCGCACAGCCGATGCCGGCGTTCCCGCCGAGCATGACCGAAGCGCGGCTCGATCTGACCGTGCCGATCCGCTTTTCGCTGCGCTGAATTCGTTCTAATTTTTCCTCCCCGGCCGCCCGACGGCAGACTAATATACCGCACTCATATCGGAGGACTTTATGCGCACCAAACAATGCCTGACATCGGCAGACGTAAAGAAAATGCTGGCGGCGTGCGAGGCCGAGGCCGCCAAAAACAAATGGGCGGTGGCGATTTCAATCGTCGACGAAGGCGGTTTTCTGCTCGGTTTTACGCGCATGGACGGCGCGCCGCTGATTTCCGGCGAAGTGTCGATCGGCAAAGCGCGCACTTCGGCGATGACCAAACGGCCAAGCAAGTTCTTCGAGGACCGCGTCAAGGAGCGGCCGGCTTTTATCAATTTTCCCGCCGGCATTTTGATCCAGGGCGGCGTGCCCGTCATGCATCAGAACGAATGCGTCGGCGCGATCGGCGTGTCGGGCGTGCAGTCGCACGAGGACGAGCAGGTGGCGCAAGCGGGCGCGAACGCGCTCGGGTAGCAGCACAGAAATCGGGTGGTTCCCAGTGACGCCAGCGGCCATATCGGTCTTCGAAAACGGAGACCGCTATGTCCACGGTGCTCGGACCATCGCTTGTCCTGATATTCACGCTGTCTCAAGCGTTTCGCGACGTCTATTTCGGTGACGTGTTTCAGCGTTATGATTTCTTCGTCATTATCCTGATTGCGTTCTCGCTATCGATGGTGATTTTTGGCGCCGTTACGCTGATCCGGGCGCCGAGAAATTTCAGCAAACTGCGCCGACAGATGGGGGCGATCATCGTCGCCAACGTCACGACCGCGCTTGCATGGACGTGCTTTTTTTTGCGCTGACCTACATCGATCCGGCGATCGTCAACACCATCCACAGCGCTATGGGACCGCTGACGGTCGTTGCGTTCGGCGCATTCGGCATTGCCCTCGCCAAGCCAAAGCCAATCGGCCGCATCGAATATGTCGGCTACGCCGGGATCGCCGCATCCGTTGCGGCACTGTGGTGGGTCGTTATCGGCGGCCATTCCGGCCTGCCGAATACGAATCTCGCGGCAAGCATCATCGGCCTGGCGCTGCTCAGTGTCAGCGGCACATCGATCACAGTAAGCCTGCTGTATTGCAAGCGCCTGCAGGATCGAGGCGTCGGCGCCGATGCCGTCACCACAGTGCGCTATATCGTATTGATCCTGCTGGCCGGCGCTGTCGTGTTCTGGCACGGCGGAACGGGCATCGCGGCGCCGCGTCAGTTTGCTACCCTCTCGGTCGCCACGACCGCACTGATCGTATTGCCGCTGTTTGCGTTCCAACTCGGTATCGGCCGCACCACGCCGCTCACCGCACAAGTGATCCGAGCGCTCGGGCCGGTGTTCGTTTTCGCGCTGGAACAATTCGATGGCCGGACGCACTATTCTCTGCCCACGCTCGTGTGCATCCTCGCCTATTCGGCGGCCGTGATCGTCAGCAACGTTGGACACGGATGGAGCGAGGACCGGGAACGCGATAGTGCCGCCCATCAGTCCGTCTTAAGGCCCGCGCAAGCCCGTTGAATTCGCCGTGCGCTCCATGCCACGCGAGAGCTTGATTTGAAGTGTACGGCGGACTTGAATGCCCAGTCGATTTTCTTTTTTGGCCAGGTCGAAATGTCCGCTCCAGTTCCTGCAAATGTTCTCGCCGGGCTTTGGCGCGCAGCCGGGCAGGACGATGCCGCATTAAGTGAGATCACGCTGACTGGCGCCGAGCCGGTGCTGCCGTCGTCGTTCGCGGTCGGCACCGCCGCGCAGGCGAGCATCGCGGCGGCGGCGCTGGCGGCCGGCGAGCTGTGGCGGCTGCGCTCCGGCCGGCGCCAGCGCGTCGCCGTCGACATGCGCGCGGCCGCGATCGAATTCCGCAGCGAGCGTTACTTGCGGGTCAACGGCAAGCCGCCTGAAGAATATCACGACGGCATTGCCGGCCTTTATCGCTGCGGCGACGGCCGCTGGGTGCGGCTGCACACCAATCTGCCGCATCATTGTCACGGCCTGCTTGCGCTTCTTGGCTGCGACCATGATCGCGGCGCAGTGCAACGCACGCTCGAGACTGGCAGGGCGAAGGCTCGAAGACGCCGCCGCCGAAGCGGGCCTCGTCGTCACCGCGTGCCGCTCGTTCGCGGAGTGGGACGCGCATCCGCAGGGGCGCGCCATCACCAAGTTGCCGCTCTTTTCCATCGAGCAGATCGGCGAGGCGCCGGCAAACAGGCTGCCGGCGGCCAACGCCCGCTCGCCGGGATAAAAGTGCTCGACCTTACGCGGATCATTGCCGGTCCGGTGTGCGGGCGCACGCTGGCCGGGCATGGCGCCGACGTGCTCCTTGTCACCGCGTCACATTTGCCGTCGATGCTGCCGCTGGTCATCGATACCGGCCGCGGGAAACTGTCGACATCGATCGATTTGCGCGAGACAAGCGGGCGCGACATGCTCGCGGCGCTCGTGCGTGAAGCCGACATTTTCGTTCAAGGCTACCGGCCGGGCGCCATCGCCGCCTTTGGCTTCGGCCCGCAGGAGGTCGCAAAAATCCGGCCAGGCATCGTCTACGTCTCGCTCTGCGCCTATGGCCATGAAGGGCCGTGGGCACAGCGGCGCGGCTTCGACTCGCTCGTACAAACGGCGAGCGGACTGAACCTAGCCGAAGCGGAGGCATTTGGAGAGAAGGAACCGAGACCGCTGCCCACACAGGAGCTCGATCACGCCACCGGCTATGTGCTGGCATTCGCGGCGATGACGGCGCTCGCGCGGCGCGTCGAGCGCGGCGGCTCATGGCACGTGCGCGCTCGCTTGCCCAGGCCGGCTATTGGCTGCGTTCGCTCGGCCGCGTCGATGGCATCGAATGTCCCGATCCGCGATCCGCGAACATCCGCGATTTGTTGGAGGAATCGCCGTCCGGATTTGGCCAACTCACCGCCGTGCGCCACGCCGCCGTGATGAGCGAAACATCAGCGCATTGGACGCGCCCGAGCGTTCCGCTGGGCACGCACACGCCGGTCTGGCCGGATTAACGCCCGTGGTTACCGGCCCTGATTGCGGTTAGTGTGTCGGCTCTCGACGCAACGAAGAAAACACCGGCTGGGGGGAGGATCGCCTATGTTCATCCGCTGCATGTCGCTCTGTCTGTTGCTGACCGCCGCTGCAATGCCTATGGCGCGGGCACAGTCCGCTGCAGATTTCTACCGCGGCCAATCGATCTCGATGGTAGTGAGTTCCTCGTCCGGAGGCGGCTACGACACCCTGTCGCGCGCCGTCGCCAAGTATCTCGGCAAGCACATTCCCGGCAATCCGTCCGTGATCGTCCGCAACATGCCGGGCGCGGGCGGTATTCTGGCGATGAATTACCTCGCCAATGTCGCACCACACGACGGCCTGACCATCGGCCAGGTCCAGAACAACACGCCGTTCGAACCGCTATTCGGCACCAAGGAGGCCACCTACGACGCCACCAAGATGACGTGGCTCGGCACACCGTCGGTCGAAACCGCCCTTCTGATCGTGTGGCATACCTCGCCGATCATGACGATCGAGGACGCCAAGCGAATCCCGATGACGGCCGGCGCGTCCGGCGCCAACTCGACGCCGAGCTTCTATGCCAGGCTGCTGAACGAGCTTCTCGGGCTGAAGATCAAAATCATTCTCGGCTATCCCGGTCAGAACGAAGCGTTCCTTGCCATGGAGCGCGGCGAACTCGACTCCTACGGCGACACTTTCTGGTCGGCGCTGACCTCGACCAGACCCGACTGGATAAAGAAAAGAAAATCCGCATCCTGGTGCAATACGGTCCGGAGAAGGAAGCGGCACTGCCGGACGTGCCCTATGGTCCCGACCTGGTCAAGAACGAAGACGACAAAAAGCTTTTTGAGGCCGCCTATGCGCCGCTCGCCGCCGGCCGACCGTTTGTGGCGCCGCCCGACATGCCGCCGGAGCGCGCGGCCGCATTGCGCGCCGGATTGCTTGCCACCTTCAAGGACCCGGATTTCCTTGCCGAGGCCGCCAGAACGCACATGGTCATCAACAAGCCGACATCGGGCGAGGCAATGCAGGCGCAAATCGCCCGCGTCTACCAAATGCCCCAGCGCATCATCGACCGGCTGCGCCGCATCGCTCAGAAACAATGAGGTCTGGCGCCTCAACCGTCCAGTTCCTTGAAGTGACCGATAGATGCCCCATTGGCTGAACGGGATGCGCCGTTCCGAGGCAAGATACGCCTTGATCCGCGGCCGCTTGGCCACGCGATCGTGCAGCGCGACCAAAACGGCACTTTTTTTTCGAAACGCTTCATGCGCTTGGGAAAGGCGTAGCGCAGGCCCTCGACGATCTGGAACAGCGACAGATCGACGTAACTCAGCCGCCGGCCGACCATGTACTTGCCGCCGTTGTGCCTGCAGCACGCGCTCGAAATAGCCCAAAAATTTCGGCACGCGGTAACGCCAGAAATCGGCCGTGCGCCGCTTGGCCGCCGGCTTCTGCTCCTCGTAATAGAGCCAGCCCGAAACCGGATGGTGCGTGTCGTGAATGTGCACGACGAGATCGGTAATCGTCAGCTGCAACTGATGCGCCCACAGCCGCCCCGCTTCGTCGCGCGGCGCCAGATCGAGCCGCGGACCGAGATAAAACAAAATCAGCGCGGTCTGCGCGATGATGTCCTTGCCGGCTTTGAGAAACGGCGGCGCATAGGGCGGTCGCGCGAGCCGCTGGCCTTCCAGCAACTTCATCATCGCGGCCATGCCGCTTTTGCCGCGGCGCGCCACATCGACATAATCGGCGCCGGCTTCCTCCAGCGCCAGGCGGACGAATTCGCCGCGGCCCTGAATTGTCGGCCAATAGTAGAGTTCGTAGCGCATGATCAGCCAGCCGCCGCCTTGTATTGCGCGTCGCTGACCGGCTCCAACCATTCCACGTGCTTGCCGTCGAGCGCCTCCTGCATGGCGACGTGCTCCATGACCGTATTCGGGCCGGCGCCGTGCCAGTGCTTCTCGCCCGGCGGAATCCAGACGACATCGCCGGCGCGAATCACGCGCGGTTCGCCGCCCCAGGCCTGCACGCGGCCCGTGCCCGAGACGACAAAGAGCGTTTGACCGAGCGGATGGGTATGCCAATGGGTGCGCGCGCCGGGCTCAAAGCGCACGAGACCGGAGCGTAGGCGCGCCGGCGCCGGCGCCTCGATGATCGGGTCCTGCCAGACCGTGCCAGTGAAAGAATCTGCCGGCCCGCGTCGTGACGGCACCGAGCCACTCGGGCGAATATCCATGTTCGTCTCCTCCACACTGCAAACTTCGCCAGCCTTCGCCCGGTCCGGTATGGAAGGTGGTAAGGGGGGCGGCTCGCGGGGCGGTAAGATAAACGAAATTATGGCGCGATACCCTGCATTATCGCCGGTGCCGCCGTTCGCGATTGGCGGAGGGCCGGCGAGCGCGGTATGCTGTAAAACGACGGCGAGAGAGATGATGCGAAGTTCAGTGTCGAGTACCCTGCCGATGGCCGCTCGCGTCCTTGCCGACCTTTGCGCGCCTTGTGCGGCTTTATACTTCTTGGCTTCGCGTTTGCGCTCGGCGCCTGTTCCAAATGTGACGTGCCGGATTTTACCCATTGGGGTTCGCCGCCGCCGCACGCATGCGATTAGCGGCGCGCTGCAAGACCCTTAAGCCGCAAAGAGGGGATTCGACTATTTGCGCTCACCGCCTGGGTGCGTGACCTCGGAGGCGCGCGCACCGGACTCCTCGTGTCCGGCTCTACCGCGTCATCTGAACCCAAGGTGAATCCCTGCCGGCGTACAGGTCGTTGCGCGAGCGCAAATAGGGGTCCGCCAGTTGTCGTGGCGATCGGGCGGCGACGGCCGCACCGCCGCCGCTCCAGCGCGTCCAGATCAACCGGCACAGCAACACAAAAAGCGCAAGCTGGAAGATCAATCCCAAATACGATGGAACGCTGCCGAGCTCGCCGACCAGCCCGCGACCAAACAAAAGCCCGAGCAGACCCGAACCAAGAAAACCGGCCGCAAATCCGCCGAGCCATCCGCCGCTTTGGAACAAGCCGGTGAGCGAGCCGCCGGGATAAGTCTGCGGACCGGCTTGCGCGTCCATCGGAGCTTGCGGTGTTATTGCCGTTTCGGCGGCGGCTGCGGAAACCAGCAGCATGAACGCGCCTGTACCGCCGGCGCCAAAGCTCATTCCATCCGCGAGGCACACGTCGGCATCGTCCGCTCCGATCAGCAGAGCGGCCGTCAGCGCCGTGAGTCTCGCAAAGGTTTGAAGCCAACGAACAAATGACACGGCTGGTATGTCGCCTCATCATGGCTCCTCAGCGGAGAGCCACCGTAACGCCAACAACGCTGCATCGCGGCCACGCACAAGGTACACGATGGGAGGCCGGGAAACCCTGCCGCAAAGCGCCGCGCGCGAGCGTGTCGCACCGCGCAGAGTCGCGGTGGGCGCAATGCAGCCTCGCGCCAAGCATAGGACTGCCCGGCGTTGTCGCCGCCGCAGAACTAAATTCTGCAAAGGCACGGCAACGCATCAGGCCGCCATCGTCTCCTTCACCTTGGCGACGAGTTGCTTGAGTGTGAATGGCTTCGCTAAAAAATCGAATTGTTGGCCGTCGGCGGGCAGATGTTTCTGAAACGCGTCCTCGGCGTAACCGGAGACGAAAATGATTTTCAGCTCCGGATCGCGGCGGCGCAATTCGCGCAACAGCGTCGGCCCGTCCATCTCCGGCATGACCACGTCGGAAACCACGAGGTCGATCTTGCCGTTGGATTTTTCCAACACGGCGATGGCCTCGACGCCGTTGCCGGCCTGCAGCACGGTATAGCCGCGCGAAGCGAGACCGCGGGCGTTGAGCGCGCGCAGCCCTTCCTCATCCTCGACCAGAAGGATCGTGCCTTCGCCGGTGAGATCGGCGCTCGCCGCGCGGCGCACGCGCTCCGCCGCATCGAGCGCGCCGTCGATCGCCGGCGCTTCGACATTCGACGGCCGCCGCCGCCTCGCGTGCGCTCGCCACGTAGCGCGGCAGGAAAATACGAAAGGTCGTGCCCTTGCCTTCCTCAGTGTCGAAATAGACGAATCCGCCAGTCTGCTTGATGATGCCATAAACCGTGGAAAGGCCGAGTCCGGTGCCCTTGCCCACCTCCTTGGTGGTGAAGAACGGCACGAAAATCTTGTCGCGAATCGCTTCCGGGATGCCGGTGCCGGTATCGGCGACCTCGACGACCACGTAATCGGCGGCCGGCATTCCCTTGGCATTGAAGCGCTCGCACTCCTGCGCGGTAACGTTGGCGCTGCGCAGTTGCAAGCGACCGCCGTCCGGCATGGCGTCGCGCGCATTGACCGCGAGATTAGTGATCACTTGCTCGAATTGCAGGAGGTCGGCCTTCACCGGCCACAGATCGCGTCCGTGCACCACCTTCAGATCGATCTTTCTCGCCGATCAGCCGGCGCAGCACGACGCTGAGGTCGCTGAGCACCTCGCCGAGATCGAGCACCTGCGGCCGCAGCGTCTGCTTGCGCGAAAAAGCCAAAAGGTGCCGCACCAGGCTAGCCGCCCGGTTGGCGCTTTGCCTGATCTCCATGATGTCCTGGAACGACGGATCGGTCGGCTTATGCGCGTTGAGCAGAAAGTCGGTCGCCAACAAGATGGCATTGAGCATGTTGTTGAAGTCATGGGCCATGCCGCCGGCCAGTTGGCCGATCGATTCCATCTTCTGCTGCTGAACGAGCTTGTCCTCCAGCGCGCGCTGCTCGGTGGTTTCGAGCGCATAGACGATGGCCGCTTCCTGGTCGCGCTCCTGTTCGCCGACCGCGGTGACGTAAAAGCGGCCGAAGCGCTCGCCTTCGCCGGCGAGCATCGCATCGACCGGCGCGATGTCTCCCCTACCCTGCGCGGCCTGACCGATCGCGGCTTCGAGCGCCGGCCAGTCGCGCTCGGCGACGATGGCGCGAATCGAACGGCTGCTTGCCGTCGCTGCCCAGCAAACCCTGGAACAGGCGCGCGAACAGCGCATTGGTGCGCACGATGCCGCCGTCCCGATCGATCGTGGCGATCGCCATCGGCGTATGATGGAAAAAGCGCATGAAGCGCACTTCGCGCGGCCCGTTGCGGCTCGGTGCCGTCGTCGCGCGCGCGATTGAGCACGAGAGTCCGCGACGCGCCGGGCGATCCATCCGCGCCGAAAGCGACTTTATGGAAGAGGCGAACCGGCAGCGTCCGGCCCGAGCGGGTTTTGAGATCGAGGTCGACCACCTCGGTCTTCACCTCGCCGGGAGCCGCCCGCAGCGTCGTCAGCAGAGCGGCGCCGTCGCCGGACACAAGGTCGGCGAGTTTGAGCCCCCGCCGGATCCCACCTGGGCGAGGTCCTGGTCGAGCCAATTGGCGAGCGTGGCGTTGAGATAGACGATGTCGCCCTTGGCGTCGGCGGAGAAAAAACCGCCCGGCGCGTGATCGAGGTAGTCGATCGCGCGCTGCAACTCCTGAAAAACATTCTCCTGCCGTTCCCGGTCGTGGCTGACGTCGCTAAGCGACCAGACGGTGAGGCCGCCGCCGACGCTTGCCGATACCGAGCGGGCGGACCTTCATCCGCAGCCAGTGCGCCGGCCGGCCCTGAGCGGCGGCGATGCGCACCTCTTCCTGCGAGCACTTGCCTTCGCGCGCGGCCTTGAGCAGCCGGTAGATCGCCTCGGAGGCGTCGGCATCGCCGATGAACACCCGCTCGACAGGCCTTGCATCGCGCACGTCCGCCGCGCCGATGAGATTGAGGTAGGCGGCGATTGGCATAGATCACGCGCCCGTCGCTGTCGATGACGACGATGCCGTCGAAGGCGTCCGTCGACAACCGCCTTGATCAGCGGATTGCCGGTCTTCGCCGCGGAAAGCCGCAGGATCCCGCTGGCGAGCGCGAACAGACCGAACACGCCGACGGTGGCGAGCACCGCCAGGAAGAAAAGAATGTACGGTTCGGCATTGCCGCGGCCGAGCAGCACGATTGCGGCTGGCGCCGCCGATCAGAAAGCCGGCAACCAGCAGTACCCAGGTCGACGCTGCCGCCGCGCGCCGGAACTGGCGCTGTGATCGATTGCCGCCCGCTCGGGAGGAGAGCCTCAGCCTCGTCCGCCGAAGCTGTCTCGTCATCATGGCCTCTTCCGTCATGCTCGGCTCTTCGTGCCTTGCGCCACTCGAATCGCGCAAGGGGTTTGGACGGCATCAAGAACCGCCACAACCGACTGGACGCTAGTTTGCCCTGGCCACCGCGCGGCGCAGTCGCATCAGATAGCCGATGATTTCGGCCACCGCGCGATAATGTTCCGGCGGGATTTCCTGGTCGATCTCGACCGTGCCGTGGAGCGCGCGGGCAAGTGGCGGATTCTCGATCATCGGAATGTCATGCGCCTGCGCGATTTCGCGAATGCGCCGCGCCAACAGATCGACGCCTTTAGCGACGCAGAGCGGCGCGTTCATGCCGCGCTCGTACCTGAGAGCGACGGCGAAATGGGTCGGGTTGGTGATGACGACCGACGCCTTCGGCACTGCCGCCATGATGCGCTTGCGCATGCGCGTGTTACGCAATTGCCGCAGCTTGCCCTTCACGGCGGGATCGCCCTCGGTCTGGCGGAACTCCTCCTTCATCTCGTGCACCGACATCTTTTGCCGTTCGATACCATTGCCGGTATTGGAACAAATAGTCGGCCGCGGCGACGATGGCGAGGATCGCCACCACGCTGCCGAGCATCTGCATGGCGAGCGCGCGTGTGAACGGCAAAATCATCGCCGGATCGATTGTCGACCAATCGAGCTAGGCGCCCGCGCTGCGGCCACAGCAACGCCGCGATCACCGCGCCGATCAGCGAGCAGCTTGGCAAGTCCCTTGGCGAAATTGGCGAGCGCCTGCCGGGAAAACAGCCGCGACATTCCGGCCACCGGCGAAATTCTCGACAATTGCGGCTGATCGGCTCGGCCGAGAACATAATCCGGTGCTGGATGGCGCTGCCGGCGAGCGCCGCCAGCGCGAGCATGAGGAGCGGAATGCCGAGCGCCGCAGCACTCTCTCGCCAGCATGCGCGCCAGGTCGGCCAGCGCCGATCCATCGGTCGGAATTTGAGCCGCATGGGCAAGAAGCCCGCGGAACGTCGTTTCCAGGCTCACGGCGGCCGGGCTCGCGAATACCATGAGCGCCAGCGCGCCGCCGGCGATCATGAACCAAGTGTTGACTTCGGCGCTCTTGACGACATCGCCGCGCCTGATCGCTTCGTCGAGCCGTTTCGGGGTCGGGTCTTCTGATGTTCGCTATCGTCGCGTTCGTCGGCCATGGCGCGGCATCATGCGTGCGGCGCGAGCGCATGCAGCACGCCGGCGACGTAATCGAGAAAAAATCCCATCATCGCGCCCAGCCCGAGCACCAAAACCAGAAGCCCGATCAGAATCGACAGCGGCAGCGCCACGAAGAAGACCTGCATCTGCGGCATCAGCCGCGACAGCACGCCGAGCCCGATATTGAACAAGAGGCCGAAGGCCAGAAACGGCGCCGAAAGCTGGATGCCGATGCGGAAGGCGCCGGCGACGGTCGCTGGTGACCAGCGCGCGACGTCGCCGGTCGACGGCACCTCGCCCGGCGCGAACACGTTGTAGCTGTCGTTGAGCGCGGCGATGACGAGATAGTGCATGTTGGTGGCGAAAATCAGCGTCAGGCCGAGCATGGTGAGAAAATTGCCGACCAGCGCGCCCTGCTCTCCCTGGGTCGGGTCGATCGGCGGTGACGAAGCCGAGGCCGAGCTGCTGCGCGATCACCGAGCCGGCGACATCGAGCGCCGAAATAGTGAGCCGCGCGGTGAGCCCGAGCACGGCGCCGACCAAGATCTCCTCGACCAGCATCACGATGCCGGGCCGAGCGCGCCCGGTATCGATGTGATAGGCGGCCCGATGCAGCGGCAACAGGACGGCGGCGAGAACGAGCGCCATGGTCAGGCGGATGCGCGAGGAGATGTTCTGCTCGCCAAGTCCCGGCAGCAGCATCAGCATCGTGCCGATGCGCGCGAATACCAAGAGGAAAGGCGGCGCCGAGCGCGGGCAGGAACGACAGGTCGATGGTCACGGCCCCGTCCGCTCAACCGCCGGTGATATGCGCGGTGATGCGCAGGAAATTCGAGTGCAGCGCGTCGGCCATGAATGGAAGCGCGATCAGGAGCGCGAGGAAGATGGCGAGAATTTTGGGGACGAAGACGAGCGTCGTCTCCTGGATTTGGGTAAGCGCCTGCAACAGCGATATGGCGACGCCGACGATCAAGCCGACCAGCATCAGCGGCGCCGCTACGATCAATCAGCGTCACGATGGCGTCGCGCGCCACGTCCAGCACTTCCGGCCCGCTCATCATTCGTTCGCGCTCCCTTGCACTTGTTATTGGGCGGCTCGCCCGGCGGGCGTCCGCCGCGATCAGATCGGCATCTTCAGAATGTCTTCGTAGGCCGCAATCACCTTGTCGCGCACGGAGACCAAGCGTGGCGATGGCGGTTTCCAACTCGGCAACCGCGGTGACGACGTCGACCATGTTGGCCTTGCCCATGGCGACCGCCTGCGTCTGCGTGTCCGCCTTGGCGCCGGTTGTCGGAAACCGCATGAACCACGTCCTTGAGGATCGAGCTGAAGCTTGGCCCGCCCGCCGTCGTCTCGGCAGGCGCGGCGAGGCTCGCCTGGCTCCGTGCCGAGGCGGCCGAGCGCCGCATAGGCGCTGGCGGCGGAAGCCGGAGAGGTCGGTATCACCATGGGTCACCTAGCTCTTGAGGATGTCGATGGTGCGCTGGAGCATGCGGCGCGTCGCCGTGATCACGTTGAGGTCCGATTCGTAGGAACGCTGCGCGTCGCGCAGGTCGGTCAGTTCGACCAGCGTGTTGACGTTTGGATACTTCACGTCGCCGTTGGCGTCGGCGGCGGGATTGCCCGGCTCGTGCTTGATGCGGAAATCGGATTTGTCCGGCTCTCACCCGACCGAGCTTGACCACGTCGCGCGCCGAGCGCGCTGTCGAGTTCGGAGTTAAACGTCACGATTTTCCGCCGGTAGGGATCGCCGCCCGGCGTGGTCGCCGTCGAATTGGCGTTGGCGATGTTCTCGGTGATGATGCGCATGCGGCCAAGCTGCGCATGCAGACCGGACGCGGCGACGGCGAGCGATTTGATGAAGTCCATGATCGATGCCTTCCGCTGACTTCCGAGTCTCGCCCCCAACTCCGCGCCGATAATCCGCGCCGACCCGTCCTTACGAGCCGCCGGCAGCGAGTTTGATCAGCGCCAGGCTGCGCGTGTAGAGGTCGGCCACCGCGTCGAAGTCCATCTGGTTCGACGCGACTTTCATCATCTCGTCTTCGTGGTTGACTGCATTGCCGCCCGGCCGCACCTCGTAATGCAGATCGCCGGCGGAGGCGAAACGCAAGCCATCTCCGTCGCCTGCGAAATGGTCGGGATCGGTGCGCGATCCAGCGCGACCGACGGCGCCATCAATTCCTGCTCGAAATTCGGCGGCGCGAGATCGCGCGGCCGGTAATTGGGCGTGTCGGCATTGGCGACATTTTCGGCGAGAACCTGCTGGCGCTCCTGGTGCCATTCCATGCCGCGTGCGCAGCATCGAAAGGATGGGAATATCGGTGATCGGCATCGGCTTCGGTCCCCGTTCTGACCGGGCAGACTTTGCCGAGCGTATGGTTAATGGCCGGTTAAACGGGTTCCGCGGGCCGCTTTTGCCATCAATCCGCCGTTTACCATGAGAATGGTTCGTGGGCCGCGTTTCGGCGCAAGGACGCCCAAGGACTTTAATTCTTTGTTAGTATTCGCGGCGGCAAATGTTACCGGCGTCGTTAACCATTGGCTGCCATCTGGGCCTGCCGGTGGAGCGCCGCAGCTGAGGGGGACTTATGTCGTTGTTTGGTGGTATGCCCTTTCCGGTTCAATTCTTTCTCGCCTTCGTCATCGTGCTCGGGCTGATCGGCGCGACCGCCTGGGCGGTGCGGCGGTTCGGCGCCGGGCCGATCGGCGGGGCGGGAATGCGCGGGCGACAACCTCGTCTCGCGGTGGTCGATTACGCCAGCGTCGACGGACGCCGGCGCCTCCTTCTGGTCCGCCGCGACAATGTCGAGCACCTGGTCATGATCGGCGGACCGACCGACGTCGTCGTCGAATCCAATATCGTGCGCGCCGCGCGGCGCCGCGCGACATCGCGATCCCGCCGCCCGGGCGCCGGCGGCGAAACCATGCCGCACGCCATTCCGCTGCCGGATCACGCCGCAACGGCTCGTGGCCGCTCCAGCCCGAACCCGCAGCGGCAAGCGAGCGCGCCGCGCCTGCCGCGCAGCGAGCCTTTACCGCCGGAGGCGGCACCCTGGCCGTTGCAGCCGCACGCCGAAGCGCCAGCCTGCGCGCGCCCACCGCGACACGCTTGCAGCGCTCGCCGACGAACTGTCGACCCGGCCGGTCGCGCCGCCGCGCAGCCGCCCGCAAGCCAACGCGCGTCCGTATCCGCCGGAGCCGCGGCAAGAACGCCCGGCAAGATCCGCGCCGGATCGCGGCAAGAACCGTACATCCCGGTCGCGCAGCCTCTTCCGCGGAGGCCGCCACAGCGGCCGATCAAAGCCTCGCCGAAATGGCGCATCGGCTCGAAGCGGCGCTTGCGCAAGCCGAACGCGCAAGCCCCGAAGCGCCGCGCGAGGCGCGGCCCGCGCCGATGCCGCGCGCGCCGATGCAGGCCGAACAGCCGAGACAGCCGAGCCGCGCGCCCTCGCCCGCTCCGCCCTCCTCCGCCTGCCGCGTCCAGCCCCGCGCGCCGCCGAGGCAAAGCCGCCGCGCGGCGATGCCAAACAGCCCGGCGCCGGCAAGACGCTCTACGACAGTCTCGAACAGGAAATGGCGAGCCTCCTCGGCCGTCCACCGGCAGCCAAGCACTGATGCAATCAAACTGATGCAATCACTTTGGGGCTGCCGCGTCCGCGTTAAAACGGTGGCGGCCTCAGTAGCGGCACTTCTGTGTCTCGGCGACGCCGCTCGCCGCGCAGGATATCAGCATCAATCTCGGTCAGGGCGCCGCCGGTCGGCCTCAACGAACGCGTCATCCAATTGATTGCGCTGGTGACTGTGCTGTCGCTGGCGCCGTCGATCCTGGTGATGATGACCTCGTTCACCCGCATCGTCGTGGTGCTGTCGCTTCTTCGCACCGCGCTCGGCACGGCAACGGCGCCGCCCAACTCGGTCGTCATTTCGCTCGCTTTGTTCCTTACCGCCTTCGTCATGGGGCCGGTGCTGAGCAAGGTCTACGACGCCGGCGTGCAGCCGCTCATCGCCAACCAGATCAGCGTCAACGAGGCGTTCGAGCGCGCCAGCGCGCCCGCTGCGCGGCGTTCATGGAAAAGAACGTGCGCGAGGAGGATCTGAAGCTGTTCGTCGACATGTCCGGGCGAAGCGCCGCCGGCCAAGCCGGAAGACCTGTCGATGCGCATCCTGGTTCCGGCCTTCATGATTTCCGAACTCAAGCGCGCCTTCGAGATCGGCTTTCTGCTGTTCCTGCCGTTTCTGATCATCGACCTCGTCGTCGCCTCGGTGCTGATGTCGATGGGCATGATGATGCTGCCGCCGGTCGTGGTGTCGCTGCCGTTCAAATTGATCTTCTTCGTCCTGGTCGACGGCTGGACGCTGGTCGCGGGCTCGTTGATCCAGAGCTACGGGACGTAGTCCGTCATCCCCACACCGCCCGGGCCGTTTCCACCACGCGTTCGAGCTTGCGCTTCTGATCGTCGGGGACGAGCAGGTTGCCGACCACGTCGGAGGCGAAGCCGCATTGCGGCGAGATGGCGAATTGGTCGAGCGGAATGTACTTGCTTGCCTCCTCGATTCGCCGTTTGAGCGCGTCGACGCTTTCCAGTTCCGGCCCTTTGGTGCTGACGAGCCCGAGCACGACCACCCTGCCCTTCGGCACGTAGCGCAGCGGCTCGAAGGAGCCGGCACGCTCGGTGTCGTATTCGAGCAGAAAGCGCTGGTGCGGCAATTCGTTGAACAGCCGCTCGGCGATCGCGTCGTAGGAGCCTTCGCGGTGCCACATGCTGCGCTGGTTGCCGCGGCACAGATGGATGCCGAACGTCACGCCGGGAAAATCGGCGGTCACCGCCGCTTCGGCCTTCGAGCGATCGGGCGAAATTCTGCGCCGGATCTTCGCCGCGCGCGCGCATCTGCGCGAGCGACGGCGGATCCACATAGGCGGTAAAGCCCGGGCGCGTCGATCTGCACGTAGCGGCAGCCGGCTTCGACTAGGCTCTGCAACGATCTGCCGCTCGATCGCCACCACGTCGGCGAGAAAATCGTCCATGTCGCGATAGACCGCCTGGTCGAGCTCTCATAAGCGAAACGCTGCGAAATGCGGTCCGGACCGATCAGCGACACTTTCGCCGGCTTTTCGGCGCCGGCGACGAAACGGTATTCCTCGAGCGGAATATTGTGCGCAAGCTTGAGCCGGCTCTTCGCCGGACGCCGGTGCGAAACCGCGGTGCCGGCATCGTGCATCTCGCGAATGTCCCAGCGCCGGCCCGGCGCCGCGCCGTCGACCCGACGCTCGTACACTTTCAGCGTCGAGCGGCTCGCGTCGTAGCCTTCGACCGAGCCGCCGAAACTGTCCTGAAAATTGAGCCGGCGCATCTCGCCGTCAGTCACGACGTCGAGGCCGACGCTCTCCTGCAGCCGCACCGCCTCGCGCACCGCCGCGTCCTCGATGGCGCGCAGCGCGTCGGCCGTGATCGCGCCCTCATCGAAACGCACGCGCGCCTCTTTCAGACCGCCGGCCGCAGCAGGCTGCCGACCACGTCGGTGCGGATCTTCTCGAGATCGGTTATCGTCCCGCGCGCCGGCTTCCACGACCGCACTCATGTTTTCCTTGCGCCCGGCAGATGGCGGGAGTGTGCACGAGCGCAAATTGGCCGGCAAGCAAGCCTATCGCATTGCCGTGCGTCCGGGGGCGGCCGACGGCGGAGCGCGGCGGCGCGGCCGGAGGCGGCGGTGCCGACGGCGGCGCCGCGGCGGGCCCGGCGGCGCGGGCGGCGCGACCGGTCGCGTCTTCCGGCGGCGACAGCAGGCGCCGGTGACGGTCTTTCCGACGGCGGCGGCCGGCATCCTCCGCTGTCGGTTCCGAGAGATCGGATTGGACTTCCGGATAGCGCGCCTTCATGTCGCGCAGGAAATCGTCGAGCGTGTCCTCGGCCGCCGCCGCGTGGGCGATATCCTTGAAATCCTCGCCGCCGCTGCCGAGCGGGGCCGAGACGATCTCAAAGGCGCGCGCATCGGGCGTGCCGGCCATCTTCGGCGCGTACCTGTCGCGGAAGCGTTCGAGACCGATCTTGTCCTCGGCAAGCGCATAGCCGATTTCGGCGCGCAAGATATCGGAGCGCTCGACGTCGGTCAAAGGCTGCCATTGCCTCCAGCGGTCGCCGTACATGAGCTCGATCTGCTCGGCCGATTCGTCGCCACTTGTGCGCGGCCCAGTAAATATCGGAGCGAAGCCTGACCGCCGACGGGCCCCTTGATGTCGGCGATCACTTCGAGCGCGAGATCGCGCTGACCGAGATCGGACAGAGCGCGCGCCTCGAGCAGCAGCCGCTCATCGCGCAGTTCGGTCGAAAGGTCGGCGCTGCGCGTGGCGCGCAGCGTCGCCAGCACCTTGTCCGGCTTGCGGTTCATCAGATAGATGACCGCGAGCCGCGTCGCCACTTCTGCGCGCGCGGCGCCCTGCAGGCGGTTGTCGACCTGATACTGCAGCAGACCGGCCGCCTGATCGAGCAGATCGACGGAAACCAGCCGGTCGGCGAGCCGGCGGATCATCTCGTCGCCGCGGCTGCCGATCGGCGTGAGTTCGCGGAAGTCATAGAACAAGCGCAAGCGCGTCGATCGCCGACAGCGTATCGCCCTTGCCGGCGAGGAACAGCGAATCGAACGTCTTCGCCGCTTCCTCCTGGATTTTGCGCGTCATGTCCCAATCCGGGTGCGCCGCCATGGCGCTGCGCATGACGTAGAAGGAATTGCGGTAGCGGCCATCCTCGGTATAGAGCCGCGCCAGGATTTTCAGCGCCTCGATCTCGGTTTCGTCGCCGCGCCAGACGGTGGTCAGCGATTCGAGACCGGACGACGACCTCGTCGCGCTTGAGATCGCCGAGCGAATAGCGCAGCGCCGTCTCGCGCAGCCGTCCCTGCGCCGCCGACGGACGGTCCCACGAATTCGGCCGCCGCCCGATAGGCGGTGAGCGCATCCTCGTTGCGGCCGAGACCCTCGTCGAGCCGGCCGACGAGCACCGACATCGCCGGCTGCATGTCGTGGGGTATGCCAATCGTCTCCAGATCGTTGAGATCGTTCTCGGCATCGGCGAAGTCGCTTCGACCTCGATGGAGGCGCGCATTTCCTCCTTGAGCGCGAAACGTTGCAGTTCGATCGGCAGCGTGGCCATGGCGGCTTCGACCTTTTTGAAGCTTTCGCGCGCCTGGCTGCCACTTGCCCTGCCGCGCATAGGCGAGCGCGCGCCACAGCGGCGCATCGTGCTGATCGCCGACGGAGGGATCGGAGAGATCTTTGAGCGCCGCCTCGGGCCGATCCATCATGATTTCGGCGACGGCGCGCAGCACCGTGGCGGTCACGTCCTCCGACGCCGGCCGCTGCTCGGCGAGCACGACGTCGAGCACGCCCTTGGCCTCCGGATACATCGAGCGGGCGAGATAAAAGCGGGCGAGATCGAGGCGCGGCTGCAGACGTTTGTTCTCCGTCGCCGCCGCGGCGGCAGCGATGAGTTGCGATTGCCGCTCCTCGTACGAACCCTTGCGGTCGAATCCCCAGAGCTGGGGATCGAACGTCAGCGGACGCAGGCTGTCGCCGTGCAACAGCAATTGCAGCGAGCTCGACAGTGTCAACCCGCCTGGCCGGCCGATCACGACCTTGTCGGGAGCCGAGCGCCAGCGTGATGTCGTCGGCGATCGGCTCCACCACCACGCCCTGCTCCGAGGCGAGCGCACGGAATTCGATAAAATTCTGCGTGTGGATCACGCCGCGCGCCGGCGCAAAAGCGGTGACGACGAGAAGCTGGTCGCCCGCTTCCGGATCGGCGATACGGTGCAGTTCGTGCGGCGCCTCGAGCGGAATGGTCATGCTCGAGCGTTTCGGCCCGATCAGGCTGCGCTCGAGATCAAGCGCATGCGTCGGCTCGGCAACGCTGAATCGCCGATCTCCACCGTCCATACCGAGCCCTCGTTGCCGACGCTCGACAGATGCGGGCGATCGAGCTTGATGCGCACGATGTCGGCATCGGGCGCACGAGTGAGTTCGGCGCTGCGGATAGTGCGGCTCGCTTCGTCCTTGAGCGCGCCGAGATCGATGTCGGCCTTGGAATCGAACACGATCCACAGCGTGTCGGCACGGTTGAAAACCGCGGCGGCCGTGGGCGCCATGAAATCGAACGACAATTTCAGGTTCTGCTCCTGGCGCGCGAGTTCGACCGGAATTTTATCGCTCGCCTGCCCATATTGCGGCGGCGCTGGCGTTTTGGTAGCAGCGGCAGGTTTGCCTGCGGGCGGCGCCGGAGTGCTCGCCGCCGGCGCAGCTTTTTTTGCTGCTACCTCAGCCTTGGCCTCGGCCGGCGGGGTCGCTACGGCTGGCCGGGCGGCTGGCGCCGCGCGGGCTACGGGTTGAGGAGCCGACTGCGCAACGGGCGGCGCAACGGGAGCAACTGACGATTTTACCGGCGCCGAAGACGGCTTTGCTGGCGGAGCGGGCGCCGCTTTGGCGGCTTCTTGCGAGCTCGCGGCCGGCTGCTGGCTTGCGGTTTTTGCGCCTTTTGCGCTCTCACTCGGCACGTTCGGCGGCGGTATCGTTACGATCGGCGCAGATGCTTGCTGCCCCATAGCCTGCGGCCAAGCCGCTTTTGCCGCGCCGTTCCCGGCCGGCTTGGCGCCCGCGTCCGACAATATCGACGGCGTAACCAGTCTCGTCGCGAAAGGTCCGCACGTCGACCTTGCCGGGTAGATCGAAATGAACCGACGCTGAAGTGTCCTGCAACTGCGCCTTGATCGCTGCGACTGTGCCTGGCAGCGCAGCCTCGGCATCGGCGAGATCGAACTTGAGCGGTGCGTCAAAGGTGAGCGTGAGCCCGTTCTTTTCGCGGGCGGCGGTGACCGAAACTTGCTGGGGAATACCGAACACAAAGCGCGTGAAAGTCGGCTCGCTGGCGAGACGGACGCGCACCGGCGGAATCTTCTCCAGCGCCACGATCCGGCGCTCGCGCTCCAGCAGTTGTTCCGCTTCGTGGGCGCGGCGCGCCAATTCCTCAACTACATCCTGTGGCAGGCTGGGCGGCAGCCCCTTCCAGGTGTCGGGCAACAAATCGACGAAATACTTCTCGCCGGCGGGCATGGCATTGACCGTCACCTGGCGGGCGAGCGCCAGGCGAACCGCCATGCCGTCGGGATCGCGCCGCGCCGCACCGATGTAATCGGGCGCTTGCGTGGCGAGCCGATCGACCGAGACATCGATCGGCTCTTTGAAGCTGATGACGAGCACGCTGCCTTCCTTGCGCACGCTGGCGGCGTCGTAATCGCTCATCGTGAACACGATCCGGGCGTAGCCGCCGCCGACGCCAGCGGTGACGTCGGCCTTGATCGGATCGGCCAGCCGCCGCGCGCGGAGCGGTGAGGAAGGCAGCCAGGAACAAAACGAGGAGCGGTAATCGGGCGTTGCGCCGCGTGCGTCCTCGCACGAGCGGAACCCCAGGCACCGGATTCCCGCTGTCGCGGAAATAAGCGGATACCGGGTGCACGCGACCGCACGCCATGACCAGAACTCTACTCACAAACAGGGACACGAGGCCGCCAAGCGCCGGCGCCCGATACGGCACGTCTTCAAGGTACCAATTTAAGGGTACGGCCGCGCGTTTAACGGCTGATTAACGGCTTTTTCAATGATTCCAGAAGGTTATGGCAGAAGGGCGCAGGGCGAGTGGCGCAAGGCAAATAGTTCGAAACTGCTTCGTTTATGCCCTGATGCCGATCGCCATTCGCCACCACTATTCCAATATGCCGCCTCACTCGGCCGCCGCAACGTGCAGAGCCGCCTGCTCCTCATCATAAAGCCGGGTCAGGATGCGGCGGGCGGCGAGGACGCCGGCGTCGGCGGCGATGTCGACCTGCGGCGGATTGGCAAAAATACTCAAGTTGCGCTGCTGGGCGGAAAATACCGCAACGTCTTCGTGGAACGCGGTACGGATCTGCTCGAAGATATTGTTGGTGAGTTCGGCGTTGTTCACGTCGAAATCGTGCGCCTGGCCCCAGAAATAGTGCGAGGTCGTCTCCGTCTCCGGCGTGATCGCATTGAGATTGCGCATGCCGATGCCGCCGACGCGCTTGCCCTGCGGCGCGCCGGTACCGGTAGGGGTGGCGCCAACGTCGAGGCGCAAGAATGCCGGCGGCACGAAGTCGACGATCTGCCAGCGGTCGACTTTGCCGCTAAAGCCGCCGACCTTCTTAAACGTCGGCGGCGGCTCCTGGTCTATGATCCAGCGGGTGACGGAGACGTTGTTGGGCGCGCGCGTCACGCTCACCTTGGCGTGCTCGGCAAGCGCCAGATTGCCGATCGTGGTGTCGTGCACGAAGGCGAGATGCGTAAGATCGAGCAGATTGTCGACCACGAGCTGCCAGTTGGCCTCGACGTGCAGATATGAACTCTTGGCGCCCCAGTTCGGATCGTCGAGCCAGTGAAAATCGGTGATCTTTTCCGGATCGGCCATAGCCGGATCGCCCATCCAGATCCATAGCCAGTGATAGCGCTCGACGACGGGATAGGACCGCACCCTGGCGCCCTGCGGAATGTGCTCCTGGCCCGGAATGCGCACGCAACGGCCATCGGTGCCGAAGCGGAGCCCATGATAATGGCATTGCAGTTCGTCGCCGAAGAGCTTGCCCATCGACAACGGCAGATGCCGGTGCGCGCAGCGGTCTTCGAACGCGACCGGTGCGCCCGCCTCGGTACGGAAGAACACGATCGGCTCGCCTAGGATTACGCGGGCAAGCGGCTTCCTTCCAATCTCGGCGTCGGTGGCGGCGACGTACCAGTAATTGCGCAGGAACATGGGCTTTCTCCGTTTTGCCCGATCTTATCCTTCCGCGCGGCCGCACGGGAGGGGATTTATCAAACACGGCGGCATAGCTTCGGTCGCGTATTCCCGAGGCCTCGTCATCGCGAGGACCGTTTATCCGCCAAGTGACACTCATCTCAGCCACGGATCGCATCGATTTCCATATGTCGTCGGTGTTTCTGCTTTAGGGTGCGAAGCGCTCGCGTCTTCTCAACCGATCGTGGCAGTATTGGGAGCTAAAGGTTGAAATCACTATTGTTTCCCCACGTGCCCCTGATAAGTTGCAGTGCGGAAAAGCGGCGATACTTTTGCACGCCGGCAGGTTATCTTCGCGCTTTCCGGCGCGAAGAGCGGCGCTCGCGAAATCGACCGCCGTGATGGCGAGGGTTTGCAATGGGGTATTTGTCGAATTTCGACGAAGACGTTTTCATCAGCTACGCCCATTTTGACGATGATCTATTTCCCCCTGAGGAACGAGGCTGGGTGACCCGGCTGCACCAAGACCTGGAGCAGCGCGTCCGCAGCTATCTGGGTACCGACGTCAGCGTCTGGCGCGATTGCGAAATTCGCAACAACGAGGATTTCACCAAGAAAATCTTTAATAGGCTGATGCGAACCGCCACGTTCCTCTCGGTGCTCAGTCCAAGCTTTTTGCAGCGCGATTGGTGCAAACGCGAGCTCGATTCGTTCACCGGGCACGCCGAAGGCCACATAGGAATTCTCGTCGACGACGAGCGCTCGCGCATCTTCAAAGTCGAGAAGATGCCGGTCGAACGCAACGAGTTGCCGACGTCCATGCAGGGCACCAAGACCTACCGGTTCTTCTATCAGCCCGACCCGGCGCAACCGGATCGGACGAAAGAGTTGCGGCCGGTGCTCGGCGGCGAGTATTTGCGGCGCTATTTCGAGGAAATGGATGAGCTCGCAAAGGACATCGCGGTCTTGCTCAAGGGCATGGCGCAGTCGCAGGCCGCAGAGACGCCGCAGGCGGCGGCACAGAAGCCGATCGTCTATGTCGCCGAAAGCACATCCGATCTCGACGACAAGCTGGGCGAGATTAGACGCGACCTGAAGGATCGCGGCTATGTGGTGTTGCCGGACGGCGACCTGCCCTATCGAGCGGATGCCTACAAGCAAAAGGTCCGTGAATTGCTCAAGCAGGCGGCGATGTCAGTTCATCTGGTCGGCGCCGGATACGGGTTCGTTCCCGAAGGCGAGACCAAGTCGAACGTGTGGCTGCAGTACGACTTGGCGGCGGAGCGCGGCGCCGATCCCAATTTTTTCCGGCTGATCTGGACTCCCAAGGGCATCGCGGCGTCCGACCAGCGTCAAGCCGATTTCATCAACCACCTCAATGACGAAGCCGGTGCGCAGCGCGGCACCGACTTGTTGAACGGTAACATAGAGGAGCTCAAGACGGTCATTCGCGACCGCATCGACGAGATTCGCAAGCGGCAGGAGAAGCCGAAGCCGGCGGCGAGCGAGACCGCGTCCAAGCGCACTTCAGGCGAGCCGCTGTTGATCTATGTCATGTGCGACGCAGCCGACCGCAAATCGCCGTCGCTCGCGGCTTTGCGAAAATATCTGATGAGCCAGGGCTGCGAGCCGGTGCTGCCGAGCCAAAGCGACACTGAAAGCGACGCGCTGCAGGCTCACGTCGAAAATCTCAACCAATGCGACGGCTGCGTCATTTTCTACGGGCAAGGTTCGCCCGCATGGTTCGACGCCAAGGTGAGGGACTTGCGCAAATATCTCCGCGGACGCCAGCCGCCGGTCGCGGCGAAGGCAATCTATTTGGCGGAGCCAGCGACCGAACAGAAAAACGAACTGGAGACGCTTGAAGCGATGGTGCTGCGCGAAAGCGGAGCGTTCTCGCCCGACGTCACCGCGCCGTTCGTGCAGGCGCTTCATACGGCGGTGGCTGCGTAAGAGCGCCTGATGCCTGTCGAACCAGCCATCCATCCGTTTCCGGGGCTGCGGCCGTTCGAGGCGGAAGAGCACGAACTGTTCTTCGGACGCGAGGGGCAGAGCGAGGAAATCCTCGGCCGTTTGCACGACCACAGATTCGTGGCCGTGGTCGGGGCCTCCGGCAGCGGCAAATCCTCGCTCATTCGCGCCGGTCTCTTGCCCTACCTGCACGGCGGTTTTCTGGCGCAAGCCGGCTCGCGTTGGCGCATCGCGCTGTTCCGGCCCGGCGGCGATCCGATCAAAAATCTCGCCACCGTGCTCGACGATCCCGCGGTTCTCGGAAAGGAGGGGGCCACAGGGACGGAGAGCACGATGCTGCTCGAAGTCTCGCTCAGACGCAGCGGCCTCGGACTGATCGAGGCGGTGCGGCTTGCCCGATTGCCGACGGATGAGCAGGTGTTGATTGTCGTCGACCAGTTCGAAGAGCTTTTCCGCTTTGCCGTTGCAGCCGGCCGGCCAGGACAGGACGAGGACGCCGCGGCCTTCGTAAAGCTCCTGCTGGAGGCGGGCGGACAGCGCGAATTGCCGATCTACGTCGTACTCACGATGCGCTCCGACTATATCGGCGACTGCGCCCGCTACCGCGATCTGCCGGAGGCGGTCACCGACGGCCTTTATCTCATTCCGCGCATGACCCGCGACCAGCGGCGCGCGGCTATCGTCGAGCCGGTGCGTGTCGGCGGCGGCACGATTGCCCCGCGGCTCGTCGTCCGATTGCTCAATGACGTCGGCGACGATCCCGACCAGCTTCCCATCCTGCAACACGCCTTGATGCGCACCTGGGACTACTGGCAGGCGCATGGCGGCAGCGAGCGCCCCATCGATGTCGAGGATTATCTCGCAATCGGCGGCATGGCGGATGCACTCTCGCAGCACGCCGACGAAGCTTACGCCGGTCTGCCGGACGATCGTTACCGCACCATCGCCAAGCGCGTTTTTCAGGCGCTGAGCGAAAAAGGTCCCGACAATCGGGAGACCCGCCGGCCGACCACGATCGGCAGCCTGGCGCTGGTGACCGACGCGCCGATCACCGACATCATCCGCGTCGTCGACGATTTTCGCGCGACGGGCCGCTCGTTTCTGATGCCCGCCGCCATGGTTCCACTCAACCCGCTTTCGGTCATCGACATTTCGCATGAAAGCCTGATTCGCGGTTGGCGGCGGATGCGGCAATGGGTCGATGACGAAGCGGAATCGGCCCGCGAATACCGGCGCCTTGCCGAAACGGCGTTGCTCCATGCGCAGGGTACCGCCGGCCTGTTGCACGACCCGGACCTCGATCACGTCCTCGCCTGGCGCAACAAGGAACATCCGACCGCGGATTGGGCACGGCGTTATCAGCCCGGCTTCGAGCCGGCGATGGCGTTTCTGGAACAGAGCGGCCTCGCCCGCGATGCCGAGCGGCAGCAGAGGCATGTGGCGCGACGGCGCGTACAAATTGCGAGCTCCGCGGCCACCGCAATCATCGCGATCGTCGCGGTGGTTGCGGTATGGCAGTGGGTGGTAGCCAGAGCCGCAAGCGGCCGCGCGCAGCAAGCGTTGACCGTCGCGCTTGAATTCGTCAATTCGACGGTGTTCGACACGATGGAGGAATTTCGTCTGCATGGACTCTCGGAGGAAGCAAGCGACATGTCCGACCGCGTTATCCGAACTTACGACCAGCTGATCAGCATTTCTCCCATTCCCGCAGCTTACAACGGACGCGGCGCCGCTTATTTTGAAAAGGGCGACTACGAACACGCTATTGCGGACTACACTGAAGCGATTAAGCTCGATCCAAAATTTGCCGCCGCCTACGGCAACCGCTGCTTCGCGTATTATCTCAAGCACGATTACGATGGCGCCATTACCGACTGCAACCACGCGATCGCAATCGACCCGCAATATTACTTGGCTTACAACACCCGCGGCATCGCTTACGCCGTCAAGAAAGATTATGACAAGGCGATCGCCGATTACACTGAGGCGATCAAGCTAAATCCCCGATTCGCCCTCGCCTACCGCAACCGCGGGCTTGCCTACGCTGCAAAGAACGATTTCGACCGTGCGATCACCGATTACACTCAGGCCATCAAGGTCGACCCGAAATACCCCCCCGTCTACGATGACCGCGGCCAAGCCTACCGCAATAAAGGCGATTTCGACCGGGCGATCGCTGACTTCAATTCGGCGATCGCACTCAATCCGAAAAATACCAGCTATTACATCGACCGCGGCAACGCTTACTATGCCGAGAACCATTTCGATCAGGCGATCGCCGACTACACTTCGGCGATGACGATCGATCCGAAGGACGCCGTCGCCTACTTCAACCGCGGTTTGGCCAAATCCCATGAGAAGGACTACGCCGGTGCCATCACCGACTACACATCGGCGATCGCACTCGATCCGAAAGATACCGCCTATTACGACGACCGAGGCGACGCTTACTTTGCCAAGAGCGATTACGATCACGCGATCGCCGACTACACCTCGGCGATCGCGCTCAACCCGAAAAATACCAGCTATTACATCGACCGCGGCAACGCGTACAAATCCAAGGGCGACCACGACCGCAAGTACGCCACGCACAATCAGGCAATCGCCGACTACAATCAGGCGATCGCCGATTACAGTCAGGCGATAGCGCTCGATTCAAAAAATACCATCGCCTATAATAATCGCGGCAATACGCACCTCGCCAAAGGCGCGTTCGACTCCTCGTTCGCCGAATACGATCGGGCAATCGCGGACTACGGTCAGGCAATCGTCATCGATCCGAAATATGCTTTCGCTTATGCAAACCGCGGTCTTGCCGACCGCGCCGAACGCAAACTTGACCGCGCGATTGCCGATTTCAGTCAGGCGATCAGGCTCGATGCAAAATTCGCCAATGCCTATAACGGCCGCGGCGAGGCGTACCAGGGCAAGGGCGACCTCGACCGTGCGATGGCCGACTACGATCAGGCCATAACACTCAATCCTAAATTTTCCGGCGCCTACAGCAACCGCGCTCTGGTCTATGAGGATAAGGGCGACCTCGATCAGGCCCTGGCCGAATACGGTCGGGCGATTGCACTCGATCCGAATTTTGCTTTCGCCTATTTCGCTCGCAGCGGGGCGAATTTCTACTCGGGCCATGGCAGCGCAACAGTCGAAGACGCGGCCAAAGCGGTCAAGCTCGATCCTGCCAATGCCATTTTTGTGGTCGCGTTATATGTGGCGCGGGCGCGGGCGGGGGGAAGTAACGGTTGGGACGAATTTGTCGCTAATGCTCAAAAGCTCGACGAGAGCAGATGGCCGTGGCCGATCATTGGCGTCTATCTCGGCTCGTTAACTCCCGAGGAATTGAGCGCATCGGCGCAGTCGGCTCCCACTGCAGACGTGCGGCGCGCGTGGACTTGCCAGGAAGACTTCTATCTGGCCATGTTGCGGCAGATAAAAGGGGCGAAAGACGAGGCACGCTCGTTGTTCCAATCCGCTGTCGGCACTTGTCCGCAGGACTATACGAGCTATGCGGAGGCCAAGTTCGAGTTGAAGGCTGATAGCCCGCACTGAGAACTCGCTTGCGCGGCTTACAGCGTCTTCGGCTGGCCTCTGATCTCCGAAATATGCGACCATCCTATCCTAACCCGCTGCCGGAGCCTGACGTTCAAGAACAAAGCGAGCGGACGGCGGACGCCGCGCCAAATTAAATTCTTACCGGCCCGGAATTTTGCCATTGCGGATGCCAAGATGTCCGCGCTGGAACCGGGCTGAATTTTGGCGCTTTCGGACGCGCGTTCGTTATGATTGTCTGTGGCGGCAGTTCTTTGCCGTTGATCATCCGGTGGATTGATCATGCAAACATTTCGAGTGTTTGTTTCCTCACCCGGCGACGTGATGGTCGAGCGGCGGCGGGTGGAGAATGTCGTCAGCCGGCTCAATGGCGAGTTTGCCGGTGTCGCGCGCGCCTCGAGGCGATCCGTTGGGAAACCGAATTCTACCAGGCCTACAGCACGTTCCAGGCGCAGATACCCCGATCGACGGACTGCGATCTGGTGATCGGCATCCTGAAGTGGCGGCTCGGTACCGAGCTGCCGCCCGACTTCGACGAAAAGCTCCCCGACAGCCGGCCGTTTCCGAGCGGCACCGCCTACGAGATCCTCACCGCGATCGAGAGGCGGCAGAAGGGCGAAGCTCTGCCGGACGTTTACGTGTTCCGCTTCGCAGGCTCATCGCCCTCGGTGCCGATCGACGATCCGAACCGGAAGAGATCGAGCAGGACTGGCAAGCGCTCAAAGGCTTCTTCCAGGAATGGTTCTTTACCGAGCGCGGCCACTTCAAGGCGGCCTTCAATCAGTACAGCTCGGAAGACGACTTCGAGGCGCAACTGGAAAATCTGTTGCGCAAGTGGATCGCCGACAAGGTCGCGGGCGGCCGCGTGGTGCGCTGGCCGATCGAGGTGAAGGGTTCGCCATTCTGCGGCCTCGACGGCGTTCGGCGCCAAGCATGCGCCGGTATTCTTCGGCCGCAGCCACGACACCGCCCGCGCCGTCGATCTGTGGCGGGAGGCCGGCAGCCGGGGCTCGCCGTATCTGTTGGTGGTGGGCGCGAGCGGCTCGGGAAAATCTTCGCTCGCCCGCGCCGGCTTGCTGCCGCGGCTGACGACGCCGGGCGTCATCAGAGGAGGTGGATGCCTGGCGAATGGCGGTGATGCGGCCCGGCGACAGTCCCGCCGGACCCTTCGCGGCGCTTGCCGCGGCACTGATGCAGGACGAGGCTGGTCTGCCGAAAGAGGAGGAAGGCCGCGGCCCGGCGCTGCCCGAAATTACGGGCGGGAGATTTGAAGACGCCGGCAGAACTCGCCGCCGTCCTGCGCCACGCCGACGCGGCCGCCATCAAGCCGATCCTCAATGCGCTCGCTCGCTTTGCCGCAAGCGAGCACGATCGCGAGCATTACAGCCGCGAAGTACGCTGCGATCTGGTTGCTGCTGATCGATCAGCTTGAAGAGCTTGTTTGCCGCGCGCGGTGAGCGAGGCGGAGCGCACGGCGTTCATCGATCTCCTTGCCGCCATGGTACGGACCGGTCGCATCTGGGTGGCGGCGACACTGCGTGCCGATTTTTATGCGCGCATGCTCAATCAGCCAGCGCTGAAGAAGCTCAAGGAGACGGGCGCGACCTATGATCTCGCGCCTCCTGGGCCGGTCGAACTTGCCGAGATCGTGCGCGGCCCCGCCGAGGCGGCGGGCCTTGTCTACGAAACCGATGCGGCGAGCGGTGAACGCCTCGATGCGCGGCTTTTGCGCGATGCCGACCGGCCCGACATGCTGCCGCTGGTGCAGCTCGCACTGAGCCGCTTGTTCGAGGGACGCGAAGAGGTCGGCGACAAGATCCGTGCTGCCGCTGAAAGTCTACGAAAGCCTCGGCGGCCTCAAGGGCATCGTCAACGAGGCTGGCGAGACGGCGCTCGCTCCGCTCGGCGAGGCCGAGAAGGCACGCCTGCCGCTGACTGCTTCGCCAGCTTGCCGTCCCGGCGCAGGATACAGGACGGCACTGGGGCAAGAGCGCGCTGACCATCCGCGCCGTGCCGCTGGCCGAGGCGGCGCCGGATGAAGCAGCGCGCAAGCTAGTCGATGCCCTGGTGACGGCGCGGCTGCTTGACGACCAGCGGCATCGAGGCCGACGCGCAGGTCCGGCTTACGCACCAGCGGGTGCTGGAGGATTGGAACCGAGCGCGCACGCATCGTTGCAGAAAGCGCGGATTTCTATCGCATCCGGGCCGATCTTGAGGAAAGCCGCCGCAAATGGGATGCGGGCAAGCAGCCGCAGCGAATTGCTCCTTGCCGCGCGGCCTGCCGCTCGCCGAAGCCGTGAGCATCGTCAGCAAATATGGCGATGAGATCGACACTAGACGTCGCGGGCTTATGTGCGCGCCTCGCGCACTCGTGCGCAATCGCGCGCAGATGATCGGCTGGGCGTGCGGCGGCAGTGTTCGCACTGGTGGCGATCGGCGCCGGCGTCGCGGCCAAGGTTGCCTTCGACCAGCGCACCGCAGCAGAGGCGGCGCGCGTGCGCACGCCGAACAGGAGACGCAGCGCGCCGATCGCAACTTTGCCGCCGCCAAGCAGACGGTGGATGGGCTCATCTTCAATATCGCCCAAGGACTGCGCGGATGTCGCCGGCATGCGGGTCGACACCATCCGCAAGATACTCGACACCGTGCAAACGACGATCGACCAGCTCATCCGAGACTGCGCCCGACGACCCGCAATTGCTGCGCAGCCGCTGCAGTCATGTTCAACGATTTCGCTCGACACCTATCTCGCCGCTGACGATCTGCACGATGCGGCAGCGGCCGCCGATGTAAGTCTCGCCATCGCCCGCAAGCTTGCGGCGCAGAACCCCGGCAACGCGCAGGCGCAGCACGATGTGTCGGTGAGCCTGACGAGCTCGGCGACGTCAAGCTGCGGGCAGGCGACCAGGCGGGGGCGCTCGCCGCCTACCAGGAGAGCCTCGCTATCGACCGCAAGCTCGCGGCGCAGGACCCGGGCAACAGGCAGGCGCAGCGCGACGTGTCGGTGGACCTGGACAAGCTCGGCGACGTGAAACTGCAGGCAGGCGACCAAGCCGGCGCGCTCGCCGCCTATCAGGAAGCCTCGGTATCCGTCGCAAGCTCGCGGCGCAGGACCCGGGCAACGCCCAGGCGCAGCGCGACGTGTCGGTGAGCCTCGATAAGCTCGGCGACGTGAAGCTGCAGGCGGGCGACCAGGCGGGAGCGCTCGCCGCCTATCAGGAGAGCCTCGGCATCCGCGCAAGCTTGCGGCGCAGGACCCAGGCAACGCGCAGGCGCAGCGCGACGTATCGGTGAGCCTGGACAAGCTCGGCGACGCGAAGCTGCAGGCGGGCGACCGGGCCGGCGCGCTCGCCGCCTATCAGGAGAGCCTCGGCATCCGTCGCAAACTCGCGGCCCAGGACCCGGGCAACGCGCAGGCGCAGCGCGACGTGTCGGTGGGCCTGGACAAGCTCGGCGACGTGAACCTGCAGGCGGGCGACCGGGCCGGCGCGCTCGCCGCCTATCAGGAGAGCCTCGCCATCGACCGCAAGCTCGCGGCGCAGGACCCCGGCAACGCGCAGGCGCAGCGCGACGTGTCGGTGAGCCTGAACAAGCTCGGCGACGTGAAGCTGCAGGCGGGCGACTCGGCCGGCGCGCTCGCCGCCTATCAGGAGAGCCTCGGCATCGCCGCAAGCTTGCGGCGCAGGACCCCGGCAACGCGCAGGCGCAGCGCGATGTGTCGGTGAGCCTTGACAGGCTCGGCGACGTGAAACTGCAGGCGGGCGACCAGGCGGGGGCGCTCGCCGCCTACCAGGAGAGCCTCGACATCCGTCGCAAGCTCGCGGCGCAGGACCAGGGCAACGCGCAGGCGCAACGCGATGTGGCAGTGAGCCTCGACAAGCTCGGCGACGTGAAGCTGCAGGGGGGCGACCGGGCGGGCGCGCTCGCCGCCTACCAGGAGAGCCTCGACATCCGTCGCAAGCTCGCGGCGCAGGATCCAGGCAACGCTCAGGCGCAGCGCGATGTGTCGTTGAGCCTTGACAAGGCTCGGCGACGTGAAGCTGCAGGCGGGCGACCAGGCCGGCGCGCTCGCCGCCTACCAGGAAAGCCTCGACATCCGTCGCAAGCTCGCGGCGCAGGACCCAGGCAACGCGCAGGCGCAGCGCGATGTGGCGGTGAGCCTCGGCAAGCTAGGCGACGTGAAGCTGCGGGCGGGCGATCGGACCGGGGCGCTCGCCGCCTATCAGGAGAGCCTTGGCATCGCCCGCAAGCTCGCGGCCCAGGATCCAGGCAACGCGCGGGCACGGAGCGATCTGGTCGTCAGACTCTACAAAATAAGCACGGTCGTCGATCCGCCGAAGGCGCGCGCTGCGCTCACCGAAGCGCTCGCGATTCTGGAAAAGCTCGATCAGGAGCACAAACTCGCTGCGGCGCAAAAGAACTGGCCCAACCTCATACGCATCGCGCTATCGAAGCTGCCTCAGTAGACGCCGATCCATTGCTCGGCTCGGCTCCGCGGGCAGCACACTCCCTACCCTGCTCCGCGAGTTCGGAGCAAGAAATTCACGGCATCGTCGGTTGGCCTTCGATCTTCGGCAGTTGCGTCGGATCGTTTTTCGCGGTGGCTTGCGCCTTGCTCGCCAGCGCGACGGTCAGGCGCTCGGCTATGTCGGGCGTCATCTGCGCCATGATGTCGGCCATCGATCGTGGATTGATCTGCGACACCACTTTGATCAGGACGTCCATGTCGAGGCCGTTGAAGATCTTAGCCGCGTCGCGCGACTTCATATTCTCGTACATGGTCACGAGGCTCTTAAATCGCGTGACCTCGGCTTGATCCTTCTGCATCGTCTCGGTCTTGATCCGCGCCTCGACCTCCTTGACTTCGGCCAAGTGCGCGTCGATCCGCTGCTCGGCGGCTTTGACCAGGTTCTCGCGGATATCGAGTTCGCGCGCACGGGTATCCAGTTGCTCGCGGCGCTGCCGCAGCCGTTCGAGGATCTCGCGTTCGGCGCCGGAAGGCAGCGCCACGCCGTCAGTCGGGATCACGATGCCGTCGACCACCGGGATCGAGGCAGGTTTGCCATTCGCCGGACCCGGTGCGCCGGGTGCGGCCTTTGCCGCGCCGGCTGGAGGCGGGTTCGCGATCGCCCCGGTGATATCGGCGTTGGCTTGCGCGGCCGCTCTGTCGGCTTTGGCCCGTTCGGCGGGCGTGGACACAGGCGCCATGCCGCCTGCCGGCGCCGCACCCGAGCCAGTCGGGAAATTGAACATTTGCTGCGCCCAGGACAACTTTTCGCCCGGCGGCTGCGATGCATCAGGCGAGCCGTGGACGACGTACGTCCCATCATCGGCCATTGGAGCATTTTCGGATGCGAACCAGCGGCTGCCGTCGAGCGCGAGGTCGGCAATCTTCAAGACCAAGAGGCAGGCACTGGCAATCAGCGCAATCGGAATGAGGCGCAGATCGCGGATGAAGCGCATCATGCGGCGAGACCGAGTACCTTGTTGCGCAGCCGCTCGGCGAAGGCTTGGGCGGCCACGGCGATGGCCTGCGCATCCTGCGCCGGCGGGCCCGCTTCCTCGATGCGCCGGCCGGAGGTCGTCATATGCGACAGATGCCCGACCACGTCCTTGCAGGCGATCAGTTTACGATCGAGATCGGCAGTAACACGTTCGGCGCGGGTGAGGCGCTCGCCCAATCCGACCTCGCAATCGCGCGCGGTGATTTTCAACCCGGCGATGGCGCGCTCGGCAATTTCGGTCGCCGTGATCAACTCGGCGATAGTGGCCCGCAACGCGCCCTCATCGGCGCGCAGAAGCTTGAGCCGCCGATTGAGCAAAATGCAATAACCGATGGTGAACATAAGCAGGATTGCGACCAGGCTCTCGATCATCATTCCCAGACCGTCGTTCATTGTGCCTCCACCCTGGTGTTGGAGCCGCTCGCCATTTCGAACATGGCGAAGGTCGTGCTCGGTATGCGTAATGGCTTGGCGACGCGGACCGCAACGCGGTCGCCGACGCGTCCCATGCGGCCTTCGGTCAGCGTGACGTCGCCGCAGCGCACGATGACCGGCGCGTCGGACTTCAGCTCCAGCATCAACGTGTCGCCGACATCGAGCTTCATCATCTGCTTTAACGGCAGCCGCGCCTCATAAAGCACGGCATCAACTGCAATTTCTGCCAGACCGATCTCGGTGGCGAGATGGCCTTCCCAGGTCGGATCGCGGCCGAATTTCTCGCCCATGAACATCTGCAACAGCACGTCGCGAATGGGCTCGATGGTCGCGTAAGGAAGGAGCAGTTCGATGGTGCCGCCGCGATCCTCCATGTCGATGCGCAGCCGCACCAGGATCGCCGCATTGGCCGGCCGCGAGATGGCGGCAAAGCGTGGATTGGTTTCCAGGCGGTCGATGTTGAATTTCACCGGCGACAGCGGCTTGAAGGCGAGTTCGGCGTCGGCGAGCACGACCTCGATCATGCGCTTGACCAGGTTGGTCTCGATCGTCGTGTAGGGACGGCCTTCGATGCGGATCGCAGTCTGCCCGCGGCGGCCGCCGAGCAGCACATCGATGATCGAATAAATGAGGCCCGAATTGATCGTGACCAGGCCGGAATTCTCCCACTCCTCGGCCTTGAACACGGCGAGGATCGCGGGCAGTGGTATGGAGTTGAGATAATCGCCGAAGCGCACCGAGGTGATGCGGTCGAGCGAGACTTCGACGTTGTCGGAGGTGAAGTTGCGGAGCGACGTCGTCATCAACCGGACCAGCCGGTCGAAGACGATTTCCAGCATCGGCAACCGCTCATAGGAGACCATCGCCGAGTCGATGATGGCGCGGATGCCGGAATTGTCGTTAAGCGAAATATCGGACAGCGAGAAACCGAGCAGCGAGTTGATTTCCTCCTGCGTAAGAATGCGTTCCGCGCCGCCCTTCGTGTTGGGGATGAAATGGCCATCATCGACCATGGCGGCCCACTGAGCGGCCATCGCTTCGGCGCCACCCTCGGGTTCTGCCGGCGCGGACGCCTTTTCAGCCTCGGCGGCATCCTGCTCAGCTTCGAGCGCCACGCCCCATTCGGCGGCAAGCGCATCCTGGTCGATTTGGTCTTTTTGTTGGGCCATGTCTGGAACTTATTTCATCGATTGGACTGACTTCTCCCGTTCATTCCGCGCTAGCGGAAATCCAGTCGGGGAGTGCCGACGCTGCGGCGAGGTCTTCTGGGTCCCCGCATTCGCGGAGACGAGCGGAGAGAGGCGCTCACTGGACGACAATCTCCTTGAACAGCACGGCGTTGATCCGGTCGGGCGCGATTGCGGCATTGACGCGCCGGGTCAATTCCTCCTTGAGTCGGTAGAGGCCGGCCGAGCCATCGAGATCGGTGGCGCGCAATTCGCGCAGGTAAGTCTGGAACATATCCATCACCCGCGGCATAAGCGGTTCGATCTGCGCCTTCATCGCTTCGTCGGGCAATTCGAGCACCACTTTCACTTTCAGATATTGCGTGCGGTCGCTGCCGCTCGACGACAGATTGACCAAAATGTCCGGCATATCGAAGAATACCGGCGGCTTGACTTTGGCGGCCGGCGCCGCCTCGCTGCGGCTGCCCAGGAAGTAATAGGCTCCGCCGCCGACCGAGCCCAAGCCGACGACGGCCGCGGCGGCGATCACCATCAGCTTGAGCGAGAACCAGCGCTTGGCCGCAGGGGCTTGTTTTGTCCCCTCCTCGGCTTCGGCCTCTTCGTTCTCATTCTCTTCTTTGGGCTGCGCTTCTTTCGTCTTGGCCATGACCGCTCCCGCTTGCGTGAGGCGCGCACGCAGCCGGCAGGAGAAAACGCAGAACCAATGCTGCAAGCGCTCGTGCGCGCCATCGAATGTCGCGCCGCCACCAGCCACGCTAGGTAGGAATGGTTAACAGATACTTGCGCGCGCCCGGCCGGGCGGAAAATTTTGCCTGGTTGACATGCGCGCAACGGCCTTTTCTGCCCGCCGAGCGGCACCCGCAATCGACCCTAGCGATTTGATTTTTCGACATCTTTGGCTTTGGCACGGCTTCTGCACCTTGTCGTTGGCAGCGGCTTGGGAGAGCCCGCTGCGCACTATCGCGGAAGCCGAAGGGGGCGCGCGAAGCGGAGGGGAGTATCCGATGGAGAATGCGCTTCTCGTCGGCTTGTCGCGGCAGATCGCGCTCACGCACGAGCTCGACATCGTCGCCAACAACATCGCGAATATCGACACGACCGGCTACAAGGGAGACAACGCGCTATTTTCCCAATACCTGATGCCGCGGGCGAGTGACGGTCAGTTCACCGGCACGGACCGGGGCGTCAGCTTCGTCGCCGATAGCGGCGGCTGGATCGATTTCTCCCCCGGCGCGATCCAACGCACCGGCAATCCGCTCGATGTCGCCATCGACGGCAGCGCCTATCTCGCGGTGCAGACGCCGCGCGGGGTGCGTTACACCCGTAACGGCGCGCTGCAGACCAACGCCACAGGCCAGCTCGTCACCGACGAAGGCTATCCGGTCGTCGGCGACAACGGTCCGATCACGTTCCAGCCGGGCGATCACGACGTAACCATCAGCCCGACCGGCATCATCACGGTGCGCAACGGCAGCGATCCGGCGGACGCGCCGCGCGGCAGGCTGCGGCTCGCCGCATTCGCGCAGCAAAACCAGCTGCAAAAAGACGGCGGCAGCATGTTTTCGGCGCCGCCCGGCGTCAATCCCATAGCGCCGCCGCAGGGCACCCGCCTGGTGCAAGGCGCGATCGAAAAATCCAATGTCAATGCGGTCACCGAGATTTCGCGCATGATCCAGATCACGCAATCCTACACCGACGTCGCCAACGTTCTGCAGCAGCAGAGCGACCAGCGCAAAAGTGCGCTCACCCAGCTCTCACAGGCGCCAGCTTCGGGCTCGGCATGATGTTTCCGCTGCGAGCAGGCAGGGCAGAGCAAGTTTGAGGAGAACGTAACATGCGTGCGCTCGACACCGCAGCGACCGGTATGGCGGCGATGGACCTGCAAGTCCAGGTCATCGCCGGCAACATCGCCAACATGACGACCACCGGCTACAAGAGCCAGCGCGCCGAATTCCAGGATCTGCTCTACGAGCACGTGCAGCGCATCGGCGCGCAGGCCTCGGACCAAGGCAACATTCTCCCCGTCGGCATCGAACTCGGCTCCGGCGTGAAAACCGTCGGCACGCCGCGGCTGATGACGCAGGGCTCGCTGGCGCAGACCGGCAACACGCTCGATGTCGCCATTCAAGGCACCGGCTGGTTCAAAATCCTGATGCCCGACGGCACCTTCAGCTATACGCGCGACGGCTCGTTCCAGATGGACTCGCAAGGCCGCATCGTCACCGCCGAGGGCAATTTGGTGCAGCCGACCATCACCGTCCCTGCCAGGTTCGAGCGGGCTCACGATCAACCAGCAAGGCCAGGTTTCGGTGACGCCAGCGGGCAGCACGACGTCGAGCATCCTCGGCCAGTTCACGCTCACGACTTTCGTCAACGATGCCGGCCTGCAGGCGAAGCGGCGACAACCTGTTCACCGCCACTCCGGCCTCGGGCACGCCGCAGGACGGCGTGCCGGGGACGAACGGCGCCGGAACGCTCCTGCAGGGCAGCCTCGAACAATCGAACGTCGAGGCGGTGACCGAGATTTCCAACCTGATCGCCGCGCAGCGCGCCTACGAGATGAATTCCAAGGTCGTCACCGCCGCCGACGAAATGCTGCAGACGACCTCGCAATTGGCGCGCTGAGAAGAGCTTTCCGCGATGATCCGCACGCTCATCCGCACCTTCTTCCTGCTGCTCGCTTTCACCGGCGCCGCCGCGGCGCAGTCCGCCCGCCCGGCACTGCGCGGCAACGTCACCGTCGACCAGCGACATCGTGCGCATCGGCGACCTCGTCGAGAATGCCGGTCCGGTCGCCAATATCGCCGATCTTCCGTGCGCCCGATCTCGGCACTACCGGCGCGGTTTCGATCGAGCGCATCGTCGAGGCGATCCGCTCGCATCAGCTCATCGACATCGATACGCACGGTCTCGCCGACGTGGTCGTCACCCGCGCTAGCCGCGCGATCAGCCCGCAGGAAATCTCCGCAAGCATCGCGCAGGCGCTGTGCACGCCGCTTCGGCCTCGGCGACGCCGCAACAACCTTTCGCTCGATTTCGACCTGCCAGCTGCACACGTTGCAGGTCGAGCCGAGCGCGACCGGCGACTTGCAGGTCCGTGCGCTCTCCTACGATCCGCACAGCAGCCGCTTCGACGTGACGCTCGATCTGCCGTCGAGCCTGATGCTGCACCGGCAGCCCGCGCGCTTTACCGGCACGGCGATCGAGACGGTCGAGGCCGTCGCGGTCAATCGTCCGATCGAACGCGGCGAGGTGCTGCAGGCTTCCGATCTCGACGATTCTGCGGCGGCCGAAGGCGCAAGCCGGCGGCCTCGCCGACATGAACGCCGCGATCGGGCTTGCGGCACGCCATCCATTGCGTCCCGGTCAGCTGCTCTACGCCGCCGATCTGATGAAGCCCCAGATCGTGCAGCGCAACGACACCGTGACACTGACCTATGAAGCGCCGGGGCTGATGCTGACGCTGCGCGGCCAGGCGCAGGACGCCGGCGCGCTCGGCGATACGATCGGCGTGCTCAATCCGCAGACCAAGCGCGTCGTGCAAGGCGTGGTCAGCGGTCCCGGCCGCGTCAGCGCCGCCAGCACGACGGTGCACCTCGTCGAGAACACGTCCCGCAGGCGGCGGAGGCTCCAGCTGCCATGGTGCCGCTGCGGCAGGAGTAAGCGTAGCAGTGAAAGGCCAGTACCAAAGGGTAGTGTCATGTCGAATCGTGTCGTGCTTTTGCGTTGCGCGTTGCTCTCAACCGTCGCCGTGATGTCCGCCTCCTGCTCCACGCTCGATCAGTTGCAGCATCTCGGCCAAACGCCGCCGCTGTCGCCGGTGCAGAATCCCACGACCGAGCCAGGATACAAGCCGGTACAGATGCCGATGCCGACGCCGCAGCCCGCGTCCTACAATCCAAATTCGCTCTGGCGCAACGGCTCGCGCGCCTTCTTCAACGATCAGCGCGCGCATCAGGTCGGCGACATCCTCACCGTCAAGGTGAACATCAACGACACTGCGGAGTTCCAGGATCAAACCCAGCTCAGCGCGCAGCACCACCGAAGATTCCAACATAACGAATTTCATCGGCGCCAACACGATCGCTAATCCGGCCAAGGCGGTGCTGCCCGGCTCGCTGCTGACCGCCGACGGCAACACGCAGATGAACGGCAACGGCACGATCAACCGCCAGGACCAGTTGGTGACCAACGTCGCCGCGGTGGTCACCCAGGTGCTGCCGAACGGCAATATGGTGATCGAGGGCAAGCAGGAAATCCGGCTCAACTCGGAAATGCGCGAGCTTCTGGTCGCCGGCGTTGTGCGTCCGGAGGATATCGACAGCGACAACACTATCGAATTGCCGAAGATTGCCGAGGCGCGCGTCGCCTATGGCGGCAAGGGCACGCTGACGAACATACAGTCACAGCCCTGGGGGCAGCAAGTGACGAATGTCGTATTGCCGTTCTGATCAGAGATCGGATGACGGAGAACGGTCGACAGAGGACGGATCAAAACGACGACTAGGCAAGATCATTCCTGGCTCCCCGGGGTCCTTTTCACGTAAGCGCGGCGGACCCCGACACGGCGCGGCCTCCGGCAGCTCCCCGCCGGAGGCCGCGAGTTTTTTTGACTGTCAATTACCCGTGGTGCTCGGCGTGCTTCTTCGATGCATGTTCGTGGTGATCGGTCGCATGTAGGGCGTGCCCATGGGCAATCTTGGAATGGTGCGCGGCCGTTTCGTGATTTCCGGCCTTGTGGTGCTTTGCAGCCTCACGATGATGCTTCGCCGCCTGCTTGTGGTGCTCCGCAGCCTTTTCGTGATGCTCATGAATATCGTGACCACTCATTGCTCTCTCTCTCCCGGATTGTTCGCCTCGTCGATCTCGAGGATTGCCGGGATCGGTGACGCAATTGCGACGTTTCGGCATCATCACGCTGACAATTTGCGCCCATGTGACAAGAACGTCTCATGGTCCAACTCCAGCCGCAATGCTTCTACCGTACCCGTCCAATCGCCGAAATGCTGCTGGCGGAAGAGCCGCGCGGTGGGATACCAGGGGCTGTCGCGGCGCTCGCGCAGCCAGCGAAAATCCGCGGCGAACGGCAGCAGCAGCAACAACGGCTTGCCCATAGCGCCGGCAAGATGCGCCACCGCGGTATCGACCGAGACCACGGCATCGAGCTGCCGCGATGGCGGCGGCGGTGTCGGCAAAATCGGAAAATTGCTTGCCGATCTGCAACACCTCGACGCGGCTTTTCAGAAACTGCGCATCCTCGTCACGCACATCGTGTTGCAGGCTGACGAACTGCACGTCGGCCGCCGTCGAGCAAGCGGCTACAGGCGTGCAAGGCGGATCGAGCGATTGAGATCGTTGTCGTGCGCGCGCTCTCCGGACCATGCCAAGCCGACCAGCGGCCGCCGCTTCGGCAGCCGCTGCCGCCAGATCGCGATCGCTCTCAGCGGGCGCCGCAATATAAGGAACGCTAAGCCGGAATAGCTCGCGAGCTCGGTGCCGAAGGCGAGCGGCAAGCTAGCCAGCGGACAATGAAAGTCGAAGCGCGGCAACTCTTCGCCTTGCGCGGCAGGACACGCTCGCCACGCCGCGCATGCCCGACAAAAGCCGCACCGAGTTGCGGCTGGACTTCGAGCACGACGCGGGCGCCGCGCGCGGCGAGAAGCGGCGCATAGCGCACGAACTGGATGCGTGTCGCCGAACCCTGCTCGGCGTGAAGCAGAATGGTTTTGCCGTCGAGCGCTTGCCTCGCCGAGCCACAACGGCGCCGCAAGCTCGCGGCGCTGCGCGGCCATCGACCCGCCCCAGCGCGCATCATAGCCGCGCCAGCCGGCGGCGAAATCGCCCGAGCGCAAGGCGCAGCTCGCCCTCGACAAAGCGGGCCGGCGCAAAATCCGGATTTGCGGCGAGCGCCCGCGTCGCGCTCATCAGCGCCTCTTGCGGCCGGTCGAGCCGGCGCAGCGCGATGGCGCGATTGGTCAGAAGCGGCAGCTTGCCGGCGTCTCGTTCCAGCGCGCGGTCGTAGACTTCGATCGCCTCGGCAGGCCGGTTGAGCCGGAACAGCGCATTGCCGCGATTGCCAAGCGCATCGAGATTTTCCGGGATCGGCGGCCAGCGCGCGATCGAATTCGGCCAAGCGCTTCGCGCGTGCGGCCAAACTCCAAGCAGCGCGACGCCGCGCCGGTTGAGCAGTTCGGCGTTGCCCGGCGCAAGCCGCAGGCCCTCGTCGTAGCTTCGTAAGCGCCCGCTCGAATTGCTTGAGCGCATGAAACGACGAGTCCCAGGCTGGCGAAATCCATCGGCGCGCCAGCGATCGGCCTTGAGCGCCTCCTGTAACAGAGCGCGGTATCGAGCGCCGTCGCGAGTGGATTTCCACGCAAGCCTCGAAATTTGCGGGCCAGAGCACCGCATGGGCGCCGCCTATCGAAGTCTCTTCTTCGCGCTGTGCGCGCTCGCAGAGCACCGCATTGTAGAGGCGCTTGTCGGCCTTGTCCGAAGCTGCGCCGCCTTCCTGCGCGCGCTGCGCGCGTCCGCCGGTCAGCATGCCCTTGACACGTTCTGGCCTGCGAGACACGGTCGGCTGGCGCCATATGCATTTATCGGCTGAACCGGGCATCGATCCTTAACGAGCGGTAATCAAACGTGGTAAACAAACGCTTAACACCGACGGAGCAACCGCCATCGACTTCGCCCTGTCCGATTTTCAGCTTTCGCTGCGCGACGCGGTGGAGAAAATCTGCGCGCGCTTTGGCGACGATTATTGGCTCAAGCGCGACCGCGACGGCGACTTTCCCGAAGAATTCCGCAGCGCCGTCGCGGCCGGCGGCTGGCTCGGCATCTGCATTCCGCAAGCCTATGGCGGCTCCGGCCTCGGCATCACCGAAGCCGCGATCATGATGGAGACCATCGCCGCGTCGGGCGCCGGCCTCTCCGGGGCTTCCGCCGTACACATGAATATTTTCGGCCTCAACCCGGTCGTGGTCTACGGGACCGATGAGCAGAAAGCGCGCATGCTGCCGCCGATCGCCGCCGGCAAGGAGAAGGCCTGTTTCGCGGTGACCGAGCCGAATGCCGGCCTGCAAACGACCAAGCTGCAGACGCGCGCCGAGCGCCGCGGCGACCGCTACGTCATCAGCGGCGAAAAAGTCTGGATCTCGACGGCGCAAGTCGCCGACAAAATGCTGATCCTCGCACGCACCACGCCGCTCGACGAAGTGACGCAAGCCGACCGAGGGCTTAAGCCTGTTCTACACCGCGCTCGACCGCCGCTTCGTCGAGGTACGCGAGATCGAGAAGATGGGCCGCGCCGCGGTCGATTCCAACCAGATGTTTATCGACGGACTGGAAGTCCCGCTCGAGGATCGCATCGGCGAGGAAGGCTAGCGGCTTCAAATACATCCTGCACGGCCTCAATCCGGAGCGCATTCTGGTCGGCGCCGAAGCGATCGGGCTCGGCCGCGCCGCGCTGCGCAGGGCCGCGGCCTACGCCAAGGAGCGCGTCGTGTTCGACCGGCCGATCGGGCAGAACCAGGCGATCCAGCATCCGCTCGCGCAATGCTGGATGGAGCTCGAAGCCGCAAGCCTCATGGTGTTCAAGGCCGCCTGGCTTTACGACAACGGCATGGCCTGCGGGCCGCAGGCCAACGCCGCCAAATACCTCGGCGCCGAAGCGGGCATAAAGCCTGCCAGACTGCGGTCATGACCCACGGCGGCTTCGGCTACGCCAAGGAGTATCATGTCGAGCGCTATTTCCGCGAAAGCATGATCCCGCGCCTGGCGCCGGTCTCGCGCGAACTCATTCTCTGCTTCATCGCCGAGCGGGTTTTGGGACTGCCGAAGTCGTATTGAAGTCGACCGAACGAGCGGCAACGGCTTCACGTCGCCGTTTTGCTTATTGATCATGCGGCGAACGATCGCGAACAGTTCGCCGGCGATCTGCGTCAACTTGTATCCCCGCTGATAAATCAGCCCGAGGTCGCGCAAACACCTGCGGTCGCGAAGCCGCGACAGCGGCAAGACCTTCGATGCGCCTTTTGAAAAAGCGGTCTCCGGCAGCAGCGTAATTCCAAGGCCCGCCTGAACCATGCCGATCGCGGTATTGTGGTCGCGAACCTCGAATTTCGGCTCGGATTCTTATCCCCACCGGTCGAAAATGCTTGGTCGATGATCCGGCGGATGTTCGAGCCGAGCGGCATGGTGATAAATTTGTCCCCCGGCAATATTGGACGACAAATTGCCAGCTCGATCCACAGGCGACGATCTGGGCGACGCGAGGATGAACTCTTCGCTCATAAGATGCTGAAAACCGAGCGACGGACTTTCCGGCCGCGGCGCCACGCCGAAGTCAGCCTCGCCCGTTGACTGACCATTCGCTCGACCATGGGCGTGAGATCGTCGATGATCTGCACGATGACGCCGGGAAACTTTTCCTGAAAGATGCGAATTGCGGCCGCAACAGTGTGTGTCGCCAGCATACGCGTGCTGGCGACGATCACGCGCCCGCGCTGCAATGCCGCCTCGTCGCGAATTTCATCCGTAACGTGCTGGATGTCCTCGACCGCGCGCCGTGCCCGCACCAAGAATTTTTCGCCAAGCGGCGTAAGCCGAACGCGTCGGGTCGTGCGCGAAACCAGCGGCACGCCGAGTTCGACCTCCAGTTCGGCGATGTGAGCGCTCAACGTCGGCTGCGATACGCCAAGGGCATCAGCCGCCACGCCGAATCCGCCGTGCTCGGCGAGAGCGAGAAAGCTGCGTATCCGGCGCAGGTCGATATCCATCGGGAATCCTGATGAATAATTGCCAAAAATAGGCTTGTAGCATAGTTCGCGCTTAGGTTTCAATGCCCGTTAGCGTGATCAAGCACATCGCCCCAGAGCAAGGCCCGACTGCGACACGTCGGCACCCTCAACGGCGCGGAGCGCTCTGCAGCAAAGCGGGTAATTCGTCGGCCCCGCATACGCACGAATGGGTTGGCTTGAGGAAGCGTTCGGCGAGACCGCTTGTCTCGCGCATGTTTTTGCAAGGTCGCCGAGCTGACGGCGTGTAAGCTGCAAAGGCGAACTAATCGTCGAGTGGAGAGAGATGGGCCGTCTCGCCCGAGCAATATTCGCGATTGTCGCGCTCGTGGGCGCCGCGTTCGCCGCGGAACAATGGCCGACGCGGCCGGTCACGATCGTGGTGCCATATGCGCCCGGCGGCGCACCGGACGTGGTTGCTCGCCTGGTTGCGGAGCAACTCTCGCCTTTGCTCGGCCAGCCCGTCGTCATCGAGAATCACCCTGGCGCGGGCGGACTGGTCGGAGCCGATTATGCGGCTGGCGCCAAACCCGACGGCTACACGCTGTTCCTCGGCACCATCGATACTCAGGCCATCCTCGGTCACCTTCATCCCGAGGACAAAATAAATCGCGCGACCGCATTCGTGCCGATTTCGCTGCTCGGACGCGTTTCCGACGTGATCGCCGCTTCGCCAAATCTCGGAATCGGTTCTTTCGCGCAATTGATGGATGCCGCGCACAATGGGCGCACTTTCACCTTTTCCACGCCCGGGGTGGGAACGAGTTTTCATGTCCTCGGCGAGCTCATCCGCCTGCGCGAAAACATACAGCTGACGCATGTTCCCTACCGCGTCTCCGCTACGGGCTATACCGATGTCATGGCCGGACGCGTCGATCTCGTGATTTCGGGATTGCCGCCCGTTCTGGCGCTGCTCAAGGCCGGCAAATTAGTCCCGTTAGCGACGACCGGGACTGAGCGCGCCAGGGATTTGCCGGACACGCCGACGCTGGCCGAGCTTGGCTTTAAGGATCTGGTGCTCACCAACTGGTTCGGTCTACTCGCCCCGGTCGGCACGCCGGCAAGCGTCGTCACGCAGCTCAGTCGGAAGATCAAGGAAATCGAGGCGGTAGGGGATTATCGCAAGCGCATGGAGGTTAATCGGATCGAGCCGGTGCACTCGACTCCGCAACAATTCGCCGAGTTCATCCAGTCCGAATATGCGCGGTTCGGCGATGTGATAGCGCGTGCAAAGATCGTTGTGAACTAGACCAGAAAAGGAAGAGCTTGAACATGCCAGTTTTATCTTCGCAACATCGAGGTTCTACGATGCCGAAAAGACGTTCTGATAAACGCGACATCGAGGTCGGCCGCCGCGTGCGAACGTTTCGCCTGCAAAGAGGATTGTCGCAGGAAAAACTCGCTGATCAGTTGGGTGTGACTTTCCAGCAAGTTCAAAAATATGAAAAGGGCACCAATCGCATCGCTGCGGGACGGCTTCAGCGCATTGCGGAGGTTCTGGAAATTCCGATCACGGAGTTCTTCATGCCGCATCGAGGCGCCGGGACCGCGCCGAGCGCGATGACCGATGTCGTGGATACTACCGCGGCTTTACGCCTTGTCCGCTCCTATTCGCGGATCCGTGACGTCAGGGTGCAACAGGCGGTGCTCTATTTCGTCGAACAAGTCGCGGCCGAGTAAATCGACACCCCGAGGGCACGCATCTTCAACTCGCGATGCTCGGGCGAGTTGAGGGCGTGCGCCTTCGAATGGCGGCCCCGTCGAAGACCTGGGTCGGAAGGCCTTCGCCGCGGCGCATCCGCCGCGCTCGACAAATGCGACGACACGGGCACCGAAGCTGGAAATAAGTCCGCTGCCCCGGTGTGGCTGCGTCACGATGACAGGCAGCCGCTATCGCATCCCAACCTTGCTTCCCGGCCGCCTGACCACGTAAGGTTGAGGGAGAATCTCTCCCGCTGTAGTTTTCGAAATCACATTTTTTGTGTTTCATGCGCGGCGGCCGCAAGGTTGAGGCATGGCATGCGTAAGGACGTAGCAGCACGCCTACTTGAGATTGTTGAGGGTCTTGAACGTGACGCCAAGATCACGGCCGCTTGCGGCCTTCATGTCACGACGAAACTGCTACGCATGGCCCGGCTCGATTTACTGTGCCGGATCCATGGGATTTCGGACGACGAATTACAGGCGATCGGCGACGAATTAAATCGCCGGCAGCCGACTGGCGACGCACCAGTCTGGACGACCCCAATTTGAAGCTCCCGCACTCAACCGCGAGGATGGAGATCTACTCCTCGCGATAGACCCGCTCGCGGCGCTCGTGGCGTTCCTGGGCTTCGACCGACAGCGTGGCGATCGGGCGGGCTTCGAGGCGCTTGATCGAGATCGGCTCGCCGGTCTCCTCGCAATAGCCGTAGGTGCCGTCTTCGATGCGGGCGAGCGCAGCGTCGATCTTGGAGATCAGCTTGCGCTGGCGGTCGCGGGCGCGCAGTTCGATGGCGCGGTCGGTTTCCGAGGAGGCGCGGTCGGCGAGGTCGGGATGATTCTGGCTCTCGTCCTGGAGATGCTGCAGCGTCTCCTTGGCCTCCCTGAGGATGTCCTCCCGCCATTCGAGCAGCTTGATGCGGAAATACTCGCGCTGGCGCTCGTTCATGAACGGCTCTTTGTCGGTCGGCCGATAAAGCCGCTCCAGGCAGGGCGCCGCTTTGCCGTTCTTACTGGACTTATCGTCGGATCGACCGTTTTTGCTCTTTGCCGACTGCATTGTCCTCACTCCGCACACGCAACTGGTGCGAGGTCCTCCCGCGAGGTTGGCCTATATATCGGCGGTCGATGACAGTGACAATAAGGATGATGGCGCCGGTTACCGCAAAGTGTGTTGGCGCGGCCTCCTTCCCATGCCCTGAACTAGCCGCAAGCCGCCCGCAGGCGCGACAGGTCAGATGGCTCGGCTGGCGTCCGTTAAGACTTGGCTTTGGCGCGCACCTCCGGCTCGCGGAAAACGCGGAAAATTCAGGAAATGCCGGCCTTTGCCAGCTCGACCTCGACCCGCAGGTCGATCTCGGCGAGCACCGGATCGAGCCTCTCGTCGCCGGAGCCTTCCTTGAGGTCGGCGGCGACGGATTTGAGCCGCAGCATTGTGGCCTGGTCGAGCGTGCCGGACAGAAGGCCGAGCTTGACCTCGTCGAGCGCATCGAGCGCCCGGCGGCCGTGCTTGACCACGCGGCGGCGGCGTTCGAGCGGGTCTTCGATCCCTTGCAGCGCGATCAGCGCGTCGATCCCGCCGAGCGTGCGCAAGGCGACCGCGGCGGTTTGCGGCTGCGAGGTCGCTCCTTCCGACACCGCGAAGGTGCCGCCGGACGGCGCGGCGCGCCGTACTGGGCGCCGTGGCCAGAGCGCAGTTCCGTTGGGTCCATAGACGCGCATAAGAATATAAGGTGGGCCGTTTATGGTTAATGGCCGGTAAAGAGTGTCCGGCAAATGTTGCCGCCATACCGGCAACGGCATGCTCCCTGGCGGGCCTTGAGCGGCCCTCGGCCCGTAAAAAAATTTCTCTTGTTTTTCAATCACTTAGTTGCGCCGTCGCGCGCTGGCACGCTACTGGCATTGTCACTCTCGTCCGGCCTCTTGGGGAGCAAGAATGACAGGGACGTTGAAAACCGCGCTGCGGCGCTGGTGTTCGTTGCCGTTGCGCCGTTTCGGCGGCGGCTGCCACGTCGCGCATCAAAGACCTCGCCAATGTCGAGGGCATCCGCCAGAACCAGCTGATCGGGTATGGCCTCGTCGTCGGGCTGGACGGCACCGGCGATACGCTCAACAACACGCCATTCACCAAGCAATCGCTGCAAGCCATGCTGGAGCGGCTGGGCGTGAATATCCGCGGCCAGCAGATCCGCACCGGCAACGTGGCCGCCGTGATGGTCACCGCCAACCTGCCGCCGTTCGCCACCCAGGGCACGCGGATCGACGTCACCGCCTCGGCGATGGGCGACGCCAAGAGCCTGCGCGGGCGGCACGCTGCTGGTCACGCCGCTGCTTGGCGCCGACGGCAACGTCTACGCGGTCGCCCAGGGCTCGCTCGCCATCGGCGGCTTCCAGGCCCAGGGCCAGGCGGCCAACATCACCCGCGGCGTGCCGACGGTCGGCCGAGCTGCCGAACGGCGCCATCATCGAACGCGAGATCGATTTCTCGCTCAATTCGCTCGGCCAGTTGCGGCTCGCGCTGCGCAATCCCGACTTCACCACCGCCAAGCGCATCGCGGTCGCGATCAACGATTATCATGGGCGTGCCGGTCGCCGAGCCGCTCGATCCATCGACCGTGCAGCTGACGCTGCCGAAGAAACTGCACGAGAACGTGGTCGAGATGCTCACCGACATCGAGCAGCTGCAGGTCGAGCCGGACGAGGCGGCGAAAATCGTCATCGACGAGCGCTCCGGCGTCATCGTCATCGGCCGCGACGTGCGCGTCTCGACGGTCGCGGTGGCGCAAGGCAACCTCACCGTCACGCATTTCCGAAGCGCCGCAAGTCAGCCAGCCGGCGCCGCTGTCGCGCGGCCGCACCGTCGTGGTGCCGCGCACCCGGGTCGGCGTGCAGGAGGAAGGCAAGAAGCTCGCCATTGGTGCACGAGGGTGTCTCGCTGCAGCAGATCGTCGACGGGCTCAACGCGCTCGGCATCGGGCCGCGCGATCTCATCACCATCCTGCAGGCGATCAAGGCCGCCGGCGCCATCCAGGCCGACATCGAGGTGATGTGATGACCAGCGCCGTGCAACGCCGAACTCGGCACCTCGCTGTCCGTCGCTCGGCGACGCCGCGAGCGCGCAAGTTCAGGCCGAGATGAAGATCAAGAGCAAGGCGAAAGCCGCGGCGCAGGATTTCGAGGCGATGTTCCTCAATACCATGTTTCAGCAAATGTTCACCGGCATCGACGGCGACGGCCCGTTCGGCGGCAGCGGCTCGCTGAAAGTGTGGCGCTCGTTTCTCACCGATCAATACGCCAAATCCTTCGCCAAGGCCGGCGGCATCGGCATCGCCACCGACGTCTATCAGGAACTGCTGCAAGCAGCAGGGAGTAAGCGCCTGATGAACCCGATCACGACCAAAGCGGATGCCGAAAGCGCCATCGACGAGCTGACCGCGCTGATCGGACAGCTTATCCGACCTGCTGTGCAGCGGGAAACCGCTTTGGTGCACGCCGGCCAAGTGCGCAAGCGTCGCCGAAATCGAGCCGGCGAAGAGGAACTCGCCGGCAAGGCTTTATGCCGCCGGCGAGCGGCTCAAGGCGAACGCCAAATTCTTCCTGCAGGCGGCGCCGGCGCGCTGCGCCGCGCTCAAGGACGTGCAGGAGGCATTCCGCGCCGTGCTGCAGAAGAACATGATCGTGCTGGCGACCGCGCATGCGGTATCGGAAGGGATCGTGCGCCGGCTCTCCGGCGAACTCGCCAAAAAAGCCTCGCCGCAAGTCTATGGCGCATCGGGCCGCGCCGTGGCGCCCAATCCCAAGCATGGCCTCCCGCTCGCCGTCAGCCGCACGCTATAGGCTCGGTCATCGCGGACCGAGCAAAGCGATCCTATGTTGAAGAGGTCGAATTTTCACGTCCACCGCGCGCCAAAGGGCGGCGCGCATCCGCAACGGACCGGCTCGTCGAAACTGACATCTTCGTTCGCCGAAGGATTGGCGCGGCACCAAGCCGGTCGATTGGCCGAAGCGGAGAAGATTTATAATCAAATACTCGCAGTGTGGCCTGACCATTTCGACAGCCGGCACCTGCTCGGCGTCGTTTTCTTGCAACGCGGCAATCATGCGGAGGCGCTGCGTCAGATAGATCTGGCCCTGGAAAAAAATCCCGATGACGTTCTTGCCCTCAACAATCGCGGTGTCGCGCTGCAAGAGTTAAAGCGCTTCGACGAAGCGCTAGCGAGTTTCGAACGCGCCGTCCGCTTGCGGCCGGACTATGCCGAGGCACACTCCAATCGGGCGAACGCCCTGAAGGTACTGAGGCGATTTGACGAGGCGCTGGCGAGCTACGACAGCGCGCTCGCGTTGCGGCCGGGTTACGCCGAGGCGCATTCCAATCGCGGCGACGTGCTGCATAAGCTGAAGCGGTTCGCGGAGGCGCTGGACGAAGCTGCGACCGCGCGATCGCGCTACGTCCGGACTTCGCCGAGGCGCACTCCAATCGCGGCAACGCGCTGCATGCGTTGAATCGATTCGAGGAGGCGCTCGCGAGCTATGAGCGTGCACTCGCGCTACGTCCGGACTTCGCCGAGGCGCACTCCAATCGCGGCAACACCTTGCATGATCTGGTTCGGTTCGAAGATGCGCTTGCGAGCCATGATCTCGCGCTGGCTTTGCGGCCGGACTTCGCCGAGGCTCATTCCAATCGGGGCAATACCTTGCAGGAGCTGAGGCTCTTCGAAGAGGCGCTCGCCGGCTACGACCGCGCCATCATGCTGCAGCCGGATTTTGCCGAGGCGTATTCCAATCGGGGCAACGGCCAAAAGGAGCTGAACCGGTTCGAAGATGCATTGGCGAGCTTCGAGCGCGCGGTGGCTTTGCGGCCCGATCTTGCCGACGCCCACTTCAGCGCAGCGCTGTGCCTGATGCTGACCGGCGCGCTCGAGCCCGGCTGGAAAAAATACGAATGGAGATGGGAAACCGACCAGCTAAAAAACGAAAGACGCAATTTCGTGCAACCGCAATGGACCGGATCCGAGGACATCGCGGGGAATACCATTCTTATTTATGCCGAGCAAGGTTTCGGCGACACGCTCGATTTCTGCCGCTACGTACCTCTGCGTCGCCGAGCGCGCCGGGCGCATGTCATTTTTGAAGTGCAGCAGCCGCTCCGCGAATTGATGCGCACGCTTCGCCGGCGCCGTGCAGATCGTTTCTCAAGAGGCGATCCGCTGCCCGACTTCGATATGCGCTGCCCCTTACTCAGCCTGCCGCTGGCGTTCGGCACGCGGGTCGAAACGATACCAGCCGAAGACGCCTTATCTTTTTGCGGCCGAGGCCAAGAAGAGCCATGGCGCGATCGTCTCGGCAAACACGGAATGCCAAGAATCGGTCTCGTCTGGGCCGGCGATCCCCGGAAATTGCCACGCCAACGCGCACTCGCCATCGACCGCCAACGCAGCATTGAGTTTGACCGGTTGCGCCGATCTCTCAGGTCACCGGATGCGAATTCTACAGTCTGCAGAAGGGCGAGTGACGCTGTCACGCAGTTGCACAACAGCGCACAGCGCGACCGCGTTATCGATTGGACCGACGAGCTTCGTGATTTTTCCGATACTGCCGCGCTGATCGAAAATCTCGACCTGGTGGTTGCCGTAGATACCTCGGTCGGCGCACCTTGCCGGCGCGCTCGGCAAGCCCTTGTGGCTCCTCAATCGCTACAATACCTGTTGGCGCTGGCTGCTCGATCGCGACGATAGCCCCTGGTACCCGACAGCGCCCGCCTGTTTCGGCAGGACGAAACACGCGACTGGGATCAGGTCATCGCCCGCGTCGCCATTGCCCTGCAGGATCACGTTCGCTGCTTCGCAATAAATCCGCCTATATCAGCAGCGAACCCGGGTGGGCAGGCAGACTCTCCCTAGGCGCCGACAAATGAAAATGCAATTGCCGGATGTAACACTGGTCATGATCGACGTGCAGTGTCACGCGCTTGCGCGATTAGCGCTCCACGAATGTACGCGGCCCTCCTGGTTCTCGCGTCATTTCATGTTTCACGACAGCTTCAACTTCCCGCTCGTGCTCGCGGGCGAACGGCTGGCCGAGCGCGTGCGATTGATGCGCGAGAATCCGCGCATAAAGCACAAGGTGGCCGAGTTCGATGCAGGCCGGCGGCCGATGATTCTGTCCCGTCTGGCCGTGGCCTAACGCGATCTCCGCTCACTGCAAAGTTCGCTGGCCGCGGTAGAGCCATTGAGGGTCACCGCTTGCGGCGCGCAACTTCTTCAAGTTCGCGCTGCAGCCGCTCGAGCAACCCGTCCCAATCGCCGATCGCGTCTTGCCGGAAGATCCGCATGGTCGGATACCAGGGGCTGTCGGAGCGATCGAGCAGCCAGCGCCAATCGGGCGAGAGCGGCACCAGCAATGCAACGGCTTTGCCCATCGCGCCAGCGAGATGTGCAACAGAAGTATCGACCGCTATCACCAGATCGAGCAATGCGACCGCGGCAGCGGTTTCGGCAAAGTCCCGAAAGTCCTGGCCGAGATGGCGGACGCCGTGCTCGCGCAACATTGCCGCTTGCGCTTCATTGACTTCTTTTTGAATGCTGACGAAGTCGATACCCGGCACGGAAAGCACGCTTGACGAACCGTTCGAGCGCAATTGAACGATTGCGGTCGTTCAGATGCACGCTGTTGCCCGCCCAGCACATGACCGACACGCACGCGGCCTTCGCTCTCGGTAAATCTTTCAACGCCACTTTCGATTCGCTCCTGGTACGGCCGGAGATAAGGAATGTCGGCGGAACCGTCGCGAGCTCGGTCCCGAATGCAGTCGGCAGACTTAGCAATGGGGCAGCGTAGATCGAAATCGGGCAGCACCTCGCCATCGCGAACAACCGCGCAATGCCCGGAACGGTCGCGACAACGCTCTTCAGCGCGGCTGCACGCCGCAATCACTTTCGCGCCGCGCGCCGCCACCAGCGGCGCATAGCGCACGAACTGGAGCGTGTCGCCGAAACCTTGTTCATGGAAGCAATATCAGTCTTTCCTTTAAGTTCCCGTTCCCCGCGCCACATCGGCTGTGAATAGGTCCCGTCGCCGGAACTCCTTTTTCTTCCAGCGATACTCGTATTGCTTCCAGCCTTGGCGAAATCGCCCATGCACAGCTTTGTCAGTGACGCATTGAAATTGGCATCGACCTGGTCGGGATCGATCTTGAGCGCCCTGTTGTAGCTTTCGAGCGCTTCCTCCATCCGGGCCTGCTTGATAGGCGTTGCCGCGATTGACATGGGCGGCAACGACGTGCGGCTCGATCCGCAGCGCCTCCTCGTGCCGGCGAGTGCCTCATCGAATCGATCCATTTCGGCCAGCGCGACGCAGCGATCGGTAGGACGCTTGCCACCTGGTCGGGCTTCATGGCAAGCGCGCTGTCGTAGCTTTCCAACGCTTCCGCATAACGCTTGTCCTTGATGCAGGCATTTCCCCGATTGGCCAACGCGACGATATTCTTGGGATCGCTCCCGAGCGCCTTGTCGAAGCTCGCAGAGCGCCTCGTCGATCCGATGGAGATCCAGTAAAACCGTGCCGCGATTGATTTCGATGTCGATACGATCCGGAGCAACGGCAAGGCCGCATCGTAACTAGCTAACGCCTCCTTGGAAAGCCGGCGCAGTTTGGCGAGCACGACGCCGCGGATATTGAGCGCATCGGCGTGAGCCGGATCTTTGGCCAGCACTTATCGCACGGCGTCAGCGCCTGCTCGAAAACGCCGAGCACGGCGAGCGCATTGGCGCGATTGTGGAGCGCGCCGATGTCATTCGGCTCGATCGCCAGCGCCGCATCGAATTTCGTCAGCGCCTCGGCATGCCTTGTCCGACCGAGACCAACGTCAGGCCGAGATTGTTGAGCGCATCCGCGCGCCGCGGCTCGATCGCCAGCGCGGCCCGATAGCTTGTGCAGGCTTCGTCGGCCTGCCGAGCGCGAGCAAGGCGTTGCCGCGATTGTAGAGCGCGTCGGCGTATCCGGGATTTCACCGCCAGCGCCCCTCGCAGCTTCGCAGAGCCTCCTCGACCGGCCGAGTTCAGCAGCATCACGCTGCGATTGTTGAGCATTTCGGCGTTGTCCGGACTCGATCGCGAGCGCTGCATCGTAGGCGGCAAGCGCTTCGTTCGGACGCCTTAGCGCAGCAAACGCGTTGCCTTGCCGGTTGAGGGCCGAAACGTGGCGGGGCCGCAGCGCCAACACCTTGGCGTAATCGGCGAGCGCCTCTTGGTGGCGGCCGATCGCGGCAAAGCATGTTGCCGCGATTGTAGAGCGCATCGACGTGATCAGGCGCGAGCGCAAGCGCGTGGTTATAGCTCGCCAGCGCTTCCGCGAGACGGCCGAGATCCTTGAACGCATTGCCGCGATTGTAATGAAGGCGGCGGCGTCGCCGGCCCGCATCGCCAGCACCTTGTCGAAGCTTTCCAGCGCTTCTTGGTGGCGCTTGAGCGCATCGAGAATCACTCCGTAATTGGTCAGCGCGTCGGCCGAACCGGCCGCGCCTTGAGCGCGGCACCGACCAGCCGCAAAGCTTCAGCCGATCGGCCCTGCTGATGCTTAAGCACGCCGCCGAGTGGAGCGCATCGAAATTGTCCGGATCGGCCGCCAGAACGGCATCGTAGAGCTGCACGGCCTCAGTGAGACGGCCTCGCTGGTGCAGCGACAGCGCCTGCTCAATGGAATGCGCAGCGCTCGCGCGCCGCGCGCTTGCCTGACTAGCCATCCGTGCATCACCCGGAGACCGCGATCGATCAATGTGGCAAGGTCGGGCAAGATGGTTAAGCGCACGTAAACCACCCCGCATCAACACGCTAAATTAACCGCATGCCGGCATGAATTCGGAGCGGAAGATCAGTTTCGTCGCGGCAGAGCTCAATGAGTATTCAAGGCGTCTCGTTCTGGCAGCAGGATCAAAGCTATTGGAGCCAGGCGCAGGCGCAAAGTCAGGCGTCGAGCGCGGACACTGCGCTCATCAACGTGATGGGCACGGCTGAGACCAATCTGGCGAAAGGCCTCGCCAGCATCGCCAACGCGACCGCCTTGAACCGCGTCAACAGCCAGATTACCGCGCTTGTGCAGCAGGTGTTGGAAGGCTCGTCGGGCGGCTCGGCCTCTTCGTCGTCCAGCGGCGCCTCGACCAATTCCAGTTCTTCCGGGACCGGCGCGTCGGGCACTTCCGGCTCTCCGGCGACGGGAACCGGCACCGCGCCGCTGACGACGAGCACATCGCTGTCGACGCTCGGGATTTTTCCAGGCGGCACGATCACTGTCGGGACGGGCCTCAATACGACGACCTACACCTCGACGGGAACAGACACCGTCGCCGATCTCCTCAACGCCATCAACCTGGACCTGCCGACCAATGCCAACGTAACGGCATCGCTCAACACAACGGGTCAGTTGGTCATTACCAGCAGGGACGAGACCAGTTCGATTTTCATAGGCGGCAGCGGCAACGATGCCGCCGCTATCGGCTTTGGCGTCGGCAATAACACCTTTCTGCCCAAAGCCGCTAAAGCCTCGACCGCTTCTTCAGGGTCTTCGACGTCGGCAACGAACTCGTCATCGAGCGGCACGAACAGTTCGACGACCGCTTCCACAGGCACTTCAAGCCCCACGAATTCATCGCCGGCCCTGCAAACCATCAGCACCGCCGCCTCCATCCTATCGGCAGCCGGCGTGAGCGGCAATTTGGTGGATCTGTTGGCCTAATAGGCGCTAGGCGGCTGCGAATTGCGACGATAGATCGCCGCAAAACGCCATCGGCCCGATATGATTGAGCTTACTATTGAGATCGGCCCAGATCTCGCCGCCAATGTCGGTCCAGCGCTTGCAGAAGGCGAAATCCTCGCTCAGGTAAGTGCCGTCCTCGCCGATCATGCTTTCGAATAATGCGAACCTCTTGTCGCTCTCGGTCGCTGCATCGATGGAATGGTCGCGCTTGTATTGTAGCTGCGGGTAGCGTCCGCACATCCGCTCCAATGCCGCCCGCCGGATCATGAGAAAGCCAGTCCCGGCATAACGGACTTTGACGAAACCGTCCTGTGCGGTGACGGCATTCGGGTTCTCGACTTCGAACACGTATTGCAGTGCGGCCGCGGCCGGATTGGCACCGGCGGCCGCGATCGTGGTTTTCATCCTGTTCCAGTCGAGACGCTTGACCGGATAGATCGCCGCGCACATTTCCGCCCCGCATTGGATCAGGCGCACGACCTGATCCGGCTCGAAACCGATGTCGGCGTCGACGAATAGCAGGTGGGTCGCGCTCGGATCATCCAGAAATTGCGAGATCAGGCTCGCTCGCGCGCGGGTGATAAGTGCGTCGCCGTCCTTGAACAGGATTTTGAGATTGAAATCCTTGTATCGGCGCACGAGTTTTTCCAGCTTGAACAGCGAGGCCGCGTATTGGACGGAAATCTGTCCGCCGTAACAGGGGGTCGCGACCACGAGATTGACGCTGCCTGAGGGTAAGGTGTTGGGCATGGCGGGATCGGCCTCTCAAAATTATAGTTAGCAAATAGCGAATTATGGTTAGCAATTAGCAAACGAACACGGTTAACGCCGGCTTAACGGATGGCGTGAGAACTGCAAAATAGACCGAAATCCTTGTGGCACAGGCGTGGCAGGCGGCGAAGCCGGTTGCTCGTCATCGCAGACAAGAACGCGGCGTTCTTTCCGAAAACCCCTCCGGACTACATAGATTTACGCGTCTTTAAACGAAATACGGCAAACGTCTGGCAGCCGGTCGTTGAGATCGGACAACGCACTCGCCGGTACGGCACGTACAGCAAGTGCAAGCCAGTACGGCCTGTAACCAGAAGGGTATCACTATGTCTGACGTCACCTTAACTGCGGGCATTCGGCAGAACCTGTTGTCGTTGCAGCAAACGTCCTCCGACCTGACCACCACCCAGGAAGCCCTTGCCACCGGCAAGGCGGTCAACTCGGCCGCCGACAATCCGAGCGCCTATTTCACCTCACAGAACCTGACCAATACCGCGAACTCGTTGAGCGCCTTGCTCGACCAGGTCGGCCAGGGCCAGCAGACGATCGACGCGGCCACCAACGGCCTCACCGGCATCACCAGCCTACTGCAACAGGCGTTGTCGACCGTGCAGCAGGCGCAGCAGGCCAGCCAGACTGCGGCGGCCACGACCGGATCGGTCGCCGTGACCACCGCCACAATCGGTACGGCGGCTGGGGGCAATCTTCAGATCGCGGTCGGCACGACCACCTATTCGATCGCAGTCTCGGCAAGCGAGACGGCGGCCCAAATCGAAACCGCGATCAATGCGACCACCGGCCTCGGCAGCTCCGGCGCCGTTACCGCGAGCGACAATGGCAGCGGCGATATCGTGCTCACCGCCAATTCGGCGAACACGAACTTCACCGTCGTTGCCAACGCAGTGTCTGATCTTGTCGGTCTGACCAGCAGCACCAGCACCAACAACGCTGTCTATGGATCCAGTTCCACCCGCACCACGCTGCAGTCCAACTACAATGGCCTGTTGACGCAGATCAATCAGCTCGCCGGCGACTTGGGCTACAACGGCGTTAACCTTCTCAATGGCGCCAATCTGACGATAGACTTCAACCCCACCGGCACCAGCGCGTTGACCATTGCCGGCGTGAATTACAATGCGACGGGTCTTGGGCTGTCGACGGTCAGCGGCTCCACCGCCGGGTCGTTCCAGGACAATACTGCCCTCGCCACCGCGGTGACCAACATCAATAGCGCGATCACCAACGTGCAAACCCAGACCGAGACGTTCGGCACCAATTCGGGCGTCATCGGCACCCGGCAGACGTTCACGACCAACATGATCAACACTCTGCAGACCGGCGCCAGCAACCTGGTGGCGGCAGACCAGAATCAGGAAAGCGCCGACCTGCTCACCGAGCAGACCCAGCAGCAGCTGGAAATCTCGGCGCTGTCGATCGCCAACCAGGCGAACCAGTCCGTGCTCAAGCTGTTCAGCTAAGTCTTCTGGTACAGGCCTACTCGGAGGCGGCGGGGCGAAAGCCCCGCCGCTTTGTTTTTTGCGAGCGGCAAATGGGGTGCCCGGCGGCTTCCGCACTGACTCAATAATCGAAACTTAACAGGCGTGCTCTACAAAGTTTTAAGGGACACGCGCAAGCTATTGCGTACAGATAGGAACTTCTCGAAATGCACTATGCCAGCAAAGCCTATGCGAAAATCGCCAAGGAGATTGCCGGGCCGCGCGAGCTGGAAGCCAACCTGCTCTTGCAAGCCACGGCGAAACTGCAGGCGGTGCAGATTCCTGGAAAGACAAGCGCCGCGACCTGGACAACGCGCTCACTTACAATCGCCGTCTATGGACTGTGTTCCTCGACTCCATGGTCAGGGATGACAATAAATTGCCGCCGAACCTCCGCGAAAATCTCAAAACCCTGGGTGCATTTGTGATGTGCGAGACCTTTTCGCTGATGACCAAGCCGAAACAGAAGCACCTCGACAACCTGATTAACATCAACCGCCGCATAGCCGCCGGATTGCGCGGCCGCCACTAGCAGGGCGCGATGGGTAAACCTCTTCGCTACGAGCTCATCTCCGACGCAACAGGCCTGATCGCCGGCGACGACCTGAAGGCGGCCGCACTGGAATATTCGCGCGCGACGCGGGAGAAAGTTCAACGCGAGCAGGGCGGTTTGCTGAGCGTCTTCGACGGCTGGTTTGCCCGCGTCGTCAGCCAATTGATTAAATTCGATCCGGCCCGATCGTGGGAGGAGAGCGTGCGTGAAAGCGCCGCCCAGTCTCCCCAATCTGAGAATTTGCAATGGGACCTGCTGCGGCTCCGTCTTTTTCTCGATCGATGGCGGCAAGGGCGCTTCGTTGAGTTTTCCCAGCGCGAGAAATCGCAGATCCACTATCACCCTCGTTTCGGCACCGAGTTCGGGGCCGACGCGCTGCTGACCTGCCAGGGCGCTCCTTCGCTGATGCGCTGGCGGGGCAAGCCGCTGATGAAGAATGTCTTCGATTTTGCCATGTACCCGGCGCTGATCGCCGAGTTGCGCCCGCGAACGGTCTTCGAAGTCGGTTCCGGTTCCGGAGCCAGCGCCGCCTGGTTTGCCGATCACATGACGTTCGCCGGCGTGAACGGCCGCGTCCATTCGGTCGATCGGGTAAAGCCGCAGATGGAACACCCGCAGGTCCACTTTTACCAGGGTGACTGCCGCTCTCCCGAGAGCTTATTCGATCCCAATCTGCTCGTCCGCGAGCCGCATCCTTGGCTCGTCGTCGAGGATGCCCACCAAAACGTGGCCGCCGTCCTCGAATGGTTTCACAAATCTCTGTTGCCCAGCGATTACCTGGTAGTCGAGGACAGCGACATAAAGCGCGAAGCGCTACGAAGTTTTCTTGGGGCGCATCCAGGCAGCTTTCTTGTCGATACCCACTTTACCGATAATTTCGGGCGCAATGCTACTTGCGCGGCCGATTCGATATTCATCAGGACGTAACCGGACGAATAGCGAATGGCTAGCCGCTGGACGGCGCCAGGTAATTGACCAGGCTCAATTGCGCGAGCCGCGCTGTCACCGACATCGATGCCGAGAGCTTGTTTTGTAACGTCAGAATCTGTTCGCCGATCTGGTTCTGATTGACGCCATCGATACCCTGCAATATGCCCTGCAGCGTATTTTGCGTCTGCGTGTTGAGCGTCGTGGCGTTCTGCACGGTGGTCTGCGCGTTGGCGATGTCTGCTTCGATGTCGGCGATCGACTGCGTTCCCGATTGGCCGTTGAGATTGGTTTGCACGCTCTGGCACAGCGCCTGATAGCTCGCTTGCGCGTTCGGATCGCTTGCCGAATAGGTGGTGGCGGCAAGCACGGCGACATTGGCGAGCAGAGAGGCGATCGCCGGCTCGTTGGCCTGCATGCCGTAATCGACGGTCATCGACGGACCGACCTGGGCGGTCGCGGTCTGCAGCGCCGGCGTCGAGCTGTTTTCGCCGGTGTACCAGAACACGGTGTTGGCCTGCGTGCCGTCCGTCAATGACGTGGCGGTGGCGTAGTCCGGCGGCTGACCGGCATCGACGATCTGCGGCGGATCCGAGAAAAAATTATTGGAGGCGGCGATGGCGGAAGCAGCCGGCAGCACCGTCTGCGCCAGGTTGCTGACGGCACTGGTCAACGCGGTTTGTAGATTGGTCGCGGTGGCGGCCGCATTGGCTCCGATGGCGAATTGGTTGGCGCCCGGCGGCGAATTCGTCGTCGCCTGCAGCGTTATGGTCTGGCTCGACCCGTCGGGCAGCGTGAGATCGAACGAGATGGAATCGCCGCTATTCGGATTGGAGCCGAGATCGATCGAGACCGACGGTGGCGGGCCGGATGGGCCGGTTACGGTCGCGCCGGTCAGGCTCGAATTGACGCCGGCTAGTTGGAAGCCGAACGGCGAACCGGTGGCATCCTGGCTGACGATACGGTCGATGATCCCGCCGCCGCCGTCGGAATGACCAGGCGGCCGAGCGCGCCGACGCCATCAGCCTGCGCGCGCTCGGAATCACCTGCGTAAGGCCGGCCTGAGTGGCGGTGCCGTTGAGAATTTCGCCGGTGCTGGCGACGGAGGGCTGGTTCACCGCGCTGCCCGAGAACAGGTAATTACCGCCGACCTGCGTGTTGAGCAGGGAAACGATCTGGTCGAGATAGCTCGCGGCCGATTGCTGAATGGTCGTCTGACCGTTGCTGTCAAGCGTGAAAGCGCCTTGCCCGGTGATGGATTGCGATACATCGCTGCCCACATCGGCGAGTTGACCGAACACCGACTGCGCGACGCTCAGCGTCGTGCCCACGGTCGTGGCGGTGCTGCTGTAGCCATTGATCGCAGAAAGTTGTGCGCCCAGTTCAAGCGCTACGCCGGCCTGCGAGCCAAGGCCAGAATAGGTTTGCGCCGCCTCGCCGGTGCCAAGCTGTTCGCTCAGCGTGTTAAGCTGATTGAACATGTTGGTCTGCGCCATCAGGTTGGCCGCAGTGATTGATCCGGGTCCGGTAATGCTCATCACGACCCCACTTGCAGCAACGTCGCCATCAGCTCTTGTATCGTCGTCATCACCCGCGCATTAGCGCCGTAGGCGTTCTGCAACGCGATCAGGTTCGACATTTGGGTATCGATATTGACGCCCGATTCCTCGTTGAAACTCTGCTGCAGGGCGCTCAAGACAGTGTCCTGTCCCTGTTGCAAATTGGTCGCCGCATTCGCCGCCTGGCTCTGCTGGCTGACGATCTGGCTCATGTAGTCGGTGAGCGTACCGCTATAAGGCGCCTGCGCGCTGCCGATTCCGGTGGTCGGCGAATAGGTCAGCGAGGCGTCGGTCAACTGATTGAGGATGAAATTCGGCCGCGTCGGGTCGCCCGCGGCGGTGTTAGCCGAATAAGCGACGAGAGCCGACGGCGAGGCGACGAGCGCGGAATTGACTTCGATGGTGCCGGCAAGCCCCGTCGTCTGCGAACCGCCCGAGGTCAGCGCGCCGGTGATTGGATTACCGCCGTCGGTAAACAGCGGCAATTGCGCGCTGCCGCCGGTGAGCGAGGTCACGGTCGAGGTTTCCGACAGTGAATTGACGGCGTTGCCGCTGCCGGCGTTGAGCACCTGCAAAACCGTGCCCGATGGATTGGAGAATTGCAGGTTGCTGCCCAGCGCAGCATTGAGCTGCGCCACCACCGAACTCATGCCGCCGGAAAAATCGACCCCGATCTCCTGATTGTTCGACCCCGACGAGGTCTGCGGCAGGGTGCCGCCCGCGCCGAGCGACACGATGGTCACGGTCTGCTGCGTGCCCGCGCCGTCGGTATAGGTCAGCTGGATCGTATTGCCCGGCAGCAGCGAACCGGTATCGATGCTGTATCCCGATTGCGCGCCGGACGTTACCGCCGTTCCGCTCGTCGTCTGGTTCGAAAGGCTTGCGACATCTGATTGGCCAGCTCATCGAGCTGATTTTGCGCCTGCGGCAGGACATCGTCGCGCATCTGCAGATAGGCACCAAGCTGGCCTGACTGGATTGCGTCGGTGGCGATCAGGTCGGTCGTGGCGCCGCCCGGCGAAGTCAGTGTGATCGTACCGACCCCGTCCTCGCTCGGATTGGCGCTCCACAGCGCATTCGCAGACAGGGTTCCGGAGTTGTCGAAACTGAGCGTTGAGGCCTGCGATCCTGCGACAAGTTGCTGGCCGGTGCCAGTGAAGACAGAAATCTGGTTATTGGAATTCGGCACCACGTTGACATTCATCAGTTGTGTGAGCTGGGTGATGTCCTCGCCGCGCTGATCCTCGAGCGTCGCGGCGGCGCTGTCGGAGACGGGAGATCCTTCGAGCTGCTGGTTGATCTGCGCGATCTGCTGTAGCAGGTTGTTCGCGCTTTGCACGTCTGTAGCGATGCCCTGCTCGGCCTGGGTGCGCAGCTGCTGGATGGTCGTGGTCATCGAATTGAGATTTTGCGCCACTGCTTGCGCGGCGCCGATCACCGCGCTCTGTTGCGAAGTCGACGCCGGATTTGTCGACAGCGCCTGCAGGGAGCTGGTGAAATTATCGTAGATCGCGTCGAACGAGGTCGACGAGCCGGGCGTGCCGTAGACCTGCTGGAGTGTCTGATAGAACTGCGCGGCCGTATCAGCGTACGAGTTGCCGGAAGTTTCCGTCCACAGCTGGTTCTGCAGCAAGGTGTTGAGATCGCGATTGATGCCCGCCGTGTCGACGCTGGTCCCGGCCTGACCGGAGTCACCGACCTCGACCTGCTCGAGGCTCTCGCTCACGTAGCCGGGCGTGTTGGCGTTCGCCACGTTACCGGCGATCACCGACAAGCTTTGCTGCGTCACATTCACGCCCGCCAGGGCGGACGATAACGCCTGGGAGAGGCCCATAGCTTTAGCCGTCCCTGCGGCTTAGCGGCGGCCCAAAAAGCCGCCGATACTCGCTCTCTGATCTCACTGAATCGCTTGCAGCAGGCTTTGGATCATCTGGTCCGCAGTCTGCATGACGCGGGCGTTGGCCGAATAGGCCTGCTGCGCCACGATGAGTTGGCTGAACTGGGTTGCGATGTCGACGTTGGAGGCTTCGAGCGAACTGCCAACCACAGTGCCGGTGGCGCCGTAAATAGGCGGACCTGAATCGGCGGTGGCCGCATAGGCCTCGCCATTGAGCGCCTGTAACGCATCCTGCCCGTTGAACGACGCAAGCGTAACCTGCGCCAATGGGATCGTCTGGCCGTTCGAGAATGTGCCGGTAATCTGGTTCTGACCGTCGACCGCGATGGATTCCAATTGGCCGGCAGCGTAACCGTTCTGCTGCAATTGACTCACTTGGGCCGTGCCATTTGAATCGGCAAATTGGGTGAGCCCATTGCTACCGAAATTTACCTGAACGTTGCCGAGCGAGTCGCCGTTCACCGTGAGGTTTTGTATCGTTATGTTGGAGATGGCCGGGACCAATTCGCCGCTCGAATTGAACGAGAACGTCGTGCCGACATTTTGCCATTCTGGTTGAGTGCCCGTTGCGTTCGAATTATTTTGATAGAATAGCTGCCACGTGCCGCTAGCCGTCTCCGCCCAACGAAACTGGATATTCACCGGATTACCCTCGGAGTCGTAGGCGGTGATGGAACCGCCGTCGACCGACTGATTGGTAAAGGTGGAGGCGTCGTTGGCGATAACCGCGCCATTGGCCGGAAGGGCGGTTAGATTCTGAATGCCAAATTTCAGGGCCGATGCGGTACCGCCGACGGTGAGGGTTGCCGTCGGGCTGTTCGCCGCCAATGTGATATCGCCGTTGGAGGTGTTCACCGTGCCGGTCACGCCAGTCAGCCCTTGAATTGCCGTCTGCAATCCGCCGAGCGTCGCAACCTGACCGGCGCCGGTGCCGAAGGTGATGGTCTGCGTGGCGCCGCCGGTCACCGCGACGGTCAAGGTTTGACCTTGCGCCACGGCACCTTGAGTCAACAGATTGGTCGGCTCGAACGAGTTCGCCCCGGCGCCGAACCCGACGGAGCTGGCGCCGGAGCCGCCGACCGTAACAGACACGATATCGTTTTTGCCGGTGATGACCAGATTGCCGCTGGCGTTGAGCGAGGCGGTGACGTTCGCGCTGCCCGCATTGATCTGGTTGATCAGCGTCTGGACCGTGTCGCCGGAAGCCGCCGTGTAGCTCGTCGTATTGGTACCATCGTCGACCGTGTACGTGTCTCCGGTGGTCAGTGATGTGCCGAGCGTAAGCCCGGAAATTGTGCCCGTTCCAGCTGCCGCGGCATCGGGCTCCAGTGTCGCGCCCGTACCGGTAATTTCCGCCGCAGTCGGAGCGCCGGCCAGCGGATCAGCCTCGTAGTCACTCGATATCAGCATACCCGAACTCGGCGAGCTCGGCAGGTTCGCCTGATATTGGATGGCTGTTGTCTCTTGCGCCGGAATAAAATCGTTGTTGAATTGCAGAACCTGTGGCGAGCTGCCGACTGGATTTCCGGTCGCTGCATCGATCGGAATACCCATCAGGTAATAGCCGGAACCATTCACCAGATATCCGTCCGAGTTCAGCTGGAAATCGCCGGCTTGGGTGTAGGCATTGACGCCGGTGAAGGTCGGCTGATTGTCCACTTCTCCGGCCGGCTGCGCCACCACGAACCAGCCATTGCCCTGGATGGCCATGTCGGTTGAGACCGATGTGCTTTGAATCGTCCCCGCCACCGTGTTGGTAGAGACCGAATTTGCAACCACTCCGCTCGAGGTCTCATCGTGCGCAGCAGCAGCCGAGACCATATCCTCGAAGCTCGTATCCGTTTCCTTGTAGGCCGTGGTCTCGGAGTTCGCGACATTGCCCGAGATGTTTTGGAGCGCGAACGCTTGTGCCTGCAAACCCGCCACGGAGGTGGTCAACGCATCGAAGATACCCATGACTTGATCTCCAACTCGATCCGCAACTTGATACCTGGAGGGTCGCGACAGGCGGCCCCATTTACAGGCAGCACCGAGCAAGCGCCGTGCCATGGTTTTCAGGGCGTTGTTTCAATAGCTTAGGGTTGGAGACAGGCGATCCTGCCTGGTGAGCTTATGCCGGCTTCCCGGCAGAAATTGCCGGGCGAGCGCCGGCAGCCCGTCCGCCGCAACGCCTTGTGAGCGGCAAGTGCGGCGTGTTTTAATTTCGCGCACACAATTTCGCGCACCCTGGATTGAAAGGATACGCATGCGTTTCGAAGGCACCAGCGCCTACGTGGCCACCGATGATCTGAAAGTTGCGGTCAACGCCGCGATCGCACTCGAGCGCCCGCTCCTGGTCAAGGGCGAGCCGGGCACCGGCAAGACCGTGCTGGCGATCGAGATCGCTAAAGCGCTGTCCGCCCCGCTGATCGAATGGCACATCAAATCCACCACCAAGGCGCTGCAGGGCCTTTATGAATACGACGCGGTCACGCGCCTGCGCGACAGCCAGCTGGGCGACGCCCGCGTGAAAGACATCCGCAACTACATCAAGCGCGGCAAGCTGTGGGAGGCGTTCGCCGCCGACGAGCGGCCGGTGCTGCTGATCGACGAGATCGACAAGGCCGACATCGAATTCCCCAACGATTTGCTGCAGGAACTCGATCGCATGGAATTTTTCGTCTACGAGACCGGCGAGACGGTGCATGCCAGGCGGCGGCCGATCGTCGTCATCACCTCCAACAACGAAAAAGAACTGCCCGACGCGTTCCTGCGCCGCTGCTTTTTCCATTACATCCGGTTTCCCGATACCGACACCATGCGCGCCATCATTGAGGTGCACTTTCCCGGCATCAAACAGCGGCTGGTGGCGGAGGCGCTGAAACTCTTTTACGAAATCCGCGACGTGCCCGGCGTCAAAAAGAAGCCCTCGACCTCCGAGCTGCTCGATTGGCTCAAGCTGCTCATGGTCGAGGACATTTCGGTGGAAACCTTACGCGAGCGCGATCCGAAGCGGCTCATTCCGCCGCTGCACGGCGCGCTTCTGAAGAACGAGCAGGACGTGCACCTCTTCGAGCGGCTCGCCTTTATGGCGCGACGCGAGGGACGATAGAACATAAAAAGCAAGAGGAGGAGACCCGGATGAGCAAAAAACTCACACGCCGTACGGTAATCGGCGGCCTCGCCGGTCTTGCCGCCGGCAGCGCTCACGCCGCCGCGGACTGGCCGTCGCGCACCATCACGATCATTGCCGGCTTCCCGGCGGGCGGGCCAACCGACGTCATCGCACGCCTGATCGCCGACGGCCTGTCGAAGGCGCTCGGCCAACCCTTCATCGTGGAAAACCGCTCGGGCGCTTCGGGCACGACCGCCGCGGCGTTCGTCGCCCGCGCCGTGCCCGACGGCTACACGCTAAGTGTAATCCCCTCGGGACACGCCAGCGCCGCGGCGACGTTCGCCCACCTGCCCTACCGCTCGGTCGACGACTTCACCATGATCTCGCTCGTCTCCGAATACCCGTACGTCATGTGCACGAATGCGGCGAGCGGGATCAAAAGCGTCGGCGAACTTCTCAGCGCCGCGCGCACGCGGCCGACGCCGCTCCTCTATGGCACGCCGGGAGTTGGATCGGGCCCGCAGCTCGCCATCGAGCTGTTCGCGCTGAAAACCAAGATCAAGGTTCAGCACATTCCGTTTCGCGGCAGCGCGCCGGCGGTCACGGAGCTCCTCGCCGGCCGTCTCGATTTCATGATGGACCCGGCGGCAGCCCTCATACCCCATGTCCGCAGCGGCAAGCTCAACGCGCTGGCCGTCTCCAGCGCGCACCGCTATTTCGCCTTGCCGGATACGCCGACCGTCGCCGAAAGCGGCGTACCCGGATTCGATGTGCGGGCGTGGCAGGGATTGGTTGCGCCGGCGGGCCTGCCCGAACCAATCGTGACACGGCTGAACGCCGAAGTCGCCCGCATCCTCAAACAGCCGGCGACGATCGAGAAGCTGCACGCGTTCGGCAACGAGCCCGCGCCGTCGACGCCGCAGCAATTCAAGAAACGGCTCACCGACGACATCGCGCTGTGGACCGCGCTGGCCGACGAGATTCACTTCCAGAAGATTAGATAGCAATCGCTCCACCCGCCTAGGCGCCACGCGTTGAGCCTATTGCGGCGCCAGCGAATGAGACAGCTCCTCGGGAGCAACGATCAACGACACGCCTCGCCAAGTACCGCTCTCGACCAACTCGTGGATCAGGGATTTCAGCGTCAGCGCAACGGCTTCGATAGCGGGGCTGCGCTGGCCCACCTCGGAAAAGCACAGCGCAACGGGTCGGATGAAGTTCGCGTCGGCAATGCGCCGGTAATTGAGCGCTATTTTCCGATCGCCGTTGTGAAGCGCGGCCCATGTCATGATCGAGTTGCCGAGACCAGCTGCAACCGCGCGGCGAAGCGTTGACATAGTGTCGACCTCGCCAACCACCGTGAAGCTGAGGCCTTGTTTCTTGAGTTCTGCGTCAGCGGCGCGATGGACACCGCTGCCAGGGCTGGGCACAAGCATTGGACGACGCGCCGCATCGGCAAGCGTGATGGGCGAGGTATCTGGGTCCACCGACACAAAGAAGAGTTCCTCCAGCAGCAGCGGTTCAACTGCAAGTCCGCGTTCGGGTTCGCCGACAAAGAGCACGGCGATGTCGAGACGGCCATTGACCAGCCGCTCGCGCAGCAGCGAGCTGTTGGCGTCGCTAATATTCAAAAGAATCTGCGGAAATCCACTCCGTACGCGCACAAGCAGCTCGTAGCCCAAAAGGTCAGCCATTGCGACCGGAAGTCCAATAGACACGCGTCCAGAAGGGACATTTGGCGCGCTCGATACGCGCTGCTTGGCAAATTCGACATGCCGCAGGATCGCCTCGGCGTGCTGGTACAGGACGTTCCCTGCTTCGGTGAGCAGGATGCCTTTCGGGCCGCGCGTAACGAGCTGCCGATCTAGCTCGGCCTCCAGGTTAGCGAGATGATGGCTGATCGCGGACTGCGCGACGTGCAGTTGATTGGCTGCGCGCGACAGGCTGCCAGCCTGGACGATCCCGACGAAGTAACGAAGCTGACGCAGGTCCATGAACGAATTCACCGGCGAACTGGCCCACCGTAGGGCGCGCAGTTCCTTTCTTAAAGTTCCGCGGTTCCGATTCTGCTTATCCTTGCTCGCCTTCTCGAAACTCACTAATAGCCTGCAAAGTGTACACGTTCCCCGAGCATCGAGAAAGACGAAGACCGCATATTGGGATGGCGCAGCTGCTGAAGCTATGCACCCTCTTGCTTGCGAGTTTGGTCTGCGCGACGCAGGCGGCGTCTGACGCGCTGAACTGGCCAGGAACAAAACCAATCAAATTCGAGGTGATCGCACCGGCCGGTGGCTTGGTCGACATTGTGCCGCGGGTGCTGTCCACCCCCCTCTCGGCGTCACTTGCCGTGCCCGTGGTGGTGGAAAATCGGCCCGGTGCTGGCGGCAATATCGCCGCCGCTATCGTGGCGCGGGCGCAGCCCGACGGCCATACGCTTTTGGTCACTGGCTCGAATCAGGTCGTTAATCCAACCCTGCTGCCAAATCCCGGTTTTGACTACAAACGCGATCTCGTACCGGTTTCGATGGTGGTGACGTCGAAACTATTGCTTGTGGCGTCGCCCGCTTTTCCCGCCAGGAACATCACCGACGTCATCGCAATCGCAAAGCAAAAGCCGAAGTCGGTCAGCATCGCTATTCCTCTGATCGGCACGCCCAATCACCTTGCGGCGGAAATGCTTGCTCAATATGCCAACATCGATCTGACCTTTGTACCCTACGACGGTGTCGCCCAGGTCATACCGGACCTAATGGCAAACCGGGTGGACTTGGCGGTTGGCGGTGTAACGGCGCTATTGCCTCTGGTCCGCAGCGGGGCGCTAAAGGCGTTGGCCGTAACTTCCTCGCAGCGTTTCCCGCTGGCGCCCGACATACCGACGTCGGCGGAAGCCGGATTGCCTGAGCTGCAAATTGACGGGTGGATTTGCATCATGGGCACGGGGGGCACGCCGGCCCCGATCATCGCGCGGCTGGACGAGGAAATCGCCAAAGCTCTGTCGCTGCCGGAGGTCCGAAACACCTTCGCCAAGCAGGGCGTCGAAGTCTACTATATGAATTCGGCGCGGCTGGGCCGGTTTCTGCACTCGGAAGCTGCGCGCTTCAGCAGCCTCCTCAAGCATTCGCGGGTCGTGAGAACGACGCGGTGAGTCGATGCGTTTAGTGTGAATAATTGCTGCCCATTACAAATTCTTATTGGTCATGATTTTTGCTCCCGTCGCCATCTGATTTCCAGGTGGGGGCATATGGCATTCCGTCTTTAAACTTCCGCGACCTTGTGGAAGCATTTCAAAAATCAACGAGCCCGAACAACGTTTGGGAATCAAGTGAGGCGAGAAGCACTATCGTCCCTGAAGAGCAAGCTGAGAGTGCCTCAGCGCGGAAACACTGATTGCTCGCAGACCGTAACGAGGGGGCAAAATCGTCGAGCCGTCGCTATACGTCGCGACGTATGGAGGACGAATAGGAATGCTGGCAAAAAGGGCACTCAAGAGGGCGCCACAGCCCACCGACCGGCACGTAGGGCATCGCATACGAATGCGTCGCCGCGCGTTGCGCATCTCCCAGACAGCGCTTGGCGACGCCGTTGGCGTGACGTTCCAGCAAATCCAGAAATACGAGAACGGAACCAACCGCGTCGGTGCGAGTTGGCTGCAAGAGATTGCAGACGCGCTAAAATGCCCCCCGGCATGGTTCTTCGAAGACAGGCCGCGCTCCCCTCACGCCAAGCGGGGCGCAGCGGAGTGCGCCGATCCTGAACTCTCGGCCCTTTTAGCCGACGCTGATGCATTGGATCTCGTCGGTCGGTTTGTGCGCCTGCCGCCTCGGATCAAGCACGCGATCGCAGACCTGACCAAGGCCGTCGCCGAATTGCTGGAGCGGGCTTGAAAAGGCGCGCAGTGTGTGGCCGAACGCTCCACCAATGAATTCCAGAGTAGCCAGCGGCAATCGATGTCCTTCCGCGATGACGAATTGTGTTGAGTGAATGCGGAACGGCGAATAGCGTGGTGCCGCCATTCGCCATTCATTCGCCGGCGTGCTGGCGCGGGCTCTCGCGCGACGGCTCCGGCGTTTCCGGCGGAGGTTGTGCGTCCGTTCGCGAAGCATGCGGCGCGATCGATTGCGCGGCCGCGGCATCCTTAGCCGGCGGCTGAGCCGATCGCAGATCGCGATCGCGCGCTTGGCGCCCGACGCGTTCGCGCGCGTGCGCGCGACGCTCGGCTGCCGCGTCGAGCCGCCGCTTGATCCACACGCGCATCTGCGCGGCAGCGCGACCGAGCATTCCACCGGCCGAAACGAGTTCGAACGGGGTGAATTGACGCCAGGTCTGATCGCCCTCCACTACCGCGCGCGCGATCAGGTTGCCGGCCATAGCGGTGGTGTTGAGCCCATGGCCGCCGAAACCGCTGGCAAGCCAGACTCCAGGGCCAAGCTCGCCGATCTGTGGCATGCGGTGCACGGTGTTGCCCAAGGTGCCCGCCCAAGCGTAATCGACCTCGACCTTGCCGAACTGTGGATAGGTTTTGGCGATGTCGGCTGTCAGCGCATGAATGTAGCGGCGCGCGTTGCGCGGCCAGACTGTAGCGCGGCCCGACCACATCAGCCGGTCGCCACCGACGATGCGATAGTGGTTATCGGCCAGATCGGTGTCGCTTACCGCGCCGCGATAGGCGACGTCGTCGGCAAGGCGCGGCCCGAGCGGCGCGGTGGTGATCACATAGGTCGTGATCGGGATGAGCGTCGCCGCAAGCCGCGGCATCAGCCCCTTGAGCTGCACGTTGCCGGCGAGCACGATCTGGCCGGCGCGCAGCCGCGCCGAAGGCGTCACGATGCGCTTGCGCACGCCGGTCGGATCAATCGACAAGGCCGGCGTATTTTCGAAAATGCGCGCGCCGTCGCGCGCGGCGGCGGCGGCGAGCGCCAGGGCATAATTGAGCGGATGGATGGAGATCGCTCGCAAATAGTGGACGGCATGAAAGTAGCGCTCGCTGCGCAGAAGCGCGCGCACGCGCTCGGTCGGCCAGTATTCGGCCTCGCAGCCCAATTCGCCGAGCAGATCGGAAAAGCGCAAGAACTCATCGCCGTTGTCAAACTTGGAGATGTAAAGCCAGCCGTCTTGCGGATCGATGCCGGCAGCGCCGTCGGCGACGATGGCGTTGCGCACGTAGTCGAGCCCCATCTGCGACAGCGCCCAAAGGTCCTTGGTGCGATCGAAACCGACACGGGCAATGAGCCTGTCCGGCTCCGCGGCAAAGCCCGGCAGCACGAAGCCGGTGTTGCGGCCCGAGGCGCTGCCGGCAAGCCGGCCGGCCTCCAATAGAACGACCGACCAGCCGCTGCGCGCCACTTCGCGTGCGGTCGTCAGCCCCGCCAGCCCGCCGCCGATGACGCAGACGTCGACATCGAGGTCAGAGTTCAGCGGCGGACGCGGCGGCGCCGGCGCCACGGTCGCGGCGTACCAGCTTTGCGGGTACTCGGCCGTATCAGCTTGCTTCGTCACCATACCGTTCCGCACGGCCTTTTTGGCCCGCGCATGCTAAACTCGTGCGGGCAGGAAAGCGACATTGCTGCCATGCGTCGTCTCATATTGTTGCGCCACGCCAAGACAGAGCGGCCCGTGCCCGGCGAAGGCGATCGCGGCCGCAAGCTCACCAAACGGGGCCGCGCCGATGCGCAAGTCATCGGCGCCTATATGGCGCGGCACGGCCTCGTTCCGGACCTCGCACTGGTATCGACGGCCACTCGCGCCCGGGAAACGTGGACACTGCTTGCTTCAGGCTTTGCCAAGCCCCCTAAGGCCGCCTACGAGGAACGCATCTATAACGCCGATCTGGAAACCCTGATGGGCTTGATCGCCGCGACGAGAGGAGCACGGTTGCTGCTCGTCGTCGGCCATAATCCGGGCATTCACGATCTCGCGGTGCAACTGATTGCGGCGGGCGAAATGACGGCACGCGAACGGATGACCGAGAAATTGCCGACTTCGGGGTTGGTCGTCATCGATCTTGCCTTCGACGACTGGTCGCGCCTGCGCGCGCATACCGGCCGGCTGGAGCGCTTCGTCAGCCCGCGCCTGATCGCGGCGACGACGGAGTGAGGCGATGTATCACCGCATCCTGGTGCCGATCGATCTCGCCGACGTGGAACTCGCCAAGCCCGCGATCGCAAGCGCGCTTATGATGACGAAGGAGGGAACCGGCGTCATTCGCCTCGTCAACGTATTGCCGGTGACGCCGGTGACGCTGGCCGAATACGTGCCGACGGACTTCGAGGCGCAACAACACGCCGCCGCCGAGGACGCGATCGCCATCGTGGCTAAAGAAACCGGGCTGCCCCCCGGGCGCGTCTCGGCGGTCGTGCGCCAGGGCAATGTCGACCGTGAAATCCTCGAAGAGGCGCACGCGATGAAGGCCGACCTCATCGTGATGAGTTCGCACCGAATCGGGATGCGCACCTATTTTCTCGGATCCAATGCCGGCTACGTCGTCCGCTATGCCACCTGTTCGGTCCTGGTGGTGCGGCAGCCGGCGCAAACGGAGGTTGGCTCATGACGCTTGTGGTGAAACCGTTATCGCAGGCGCTGGGCGCCGAAATCAGCGGCGTCGACCTGCGCGAGGATTTGTCTGAAGCAACGGTCGCCGAGATCGTCGAGGCGTGGCATCGGCATCTCGTGCTGCTGTTCCGCGACCAGTCGCTGTCGGAGGACGATCAGATCCGCTTTGCACAGCATTTCGGCGCGCTGCAGAAACGCACCCGGCCGCCGGAAGCGATCAATGAAGCCGGCTACACCAAATATCCGCAACTGACGATGCTGGTGTCGAACATCCGCGAAAACGGCAAGCTGATCGGCTCGCTGCCCGACGGCGAAATGCATTTTCATTCCGATCAATGCTACCTGGAGAAGCCGGCCGCCGGCACCTTCCTTTACGCCCTCGAAGTTCCGTCGGTCGGCGGCGACACCTTGTTTCTCAATATGTATAAGGCCTACGAGACGCTGCCGCCGGAACTCAAGACGCGCATTGACGGCCGCAAGGCGCTCAATGCCTATCTCTACGATTCGACGACGCGCGCGGTAAACGGATCGAAGGTCGATTTCACCGCGCATCCGCATTACGTGCAGCCGATTGTGCGCACCCACCCGGACACCAAGCGCAAGGCGCTCTACGTCAATCGCCTGATGACGTTCACTATCGAGGGCTTGGACGAGGAGGAAGGCAGCGCGCTGCTCGATCGGCTTTTTGCGCACGTCGAGCAGAAGGAGTTCATCTACGCGCACCATTGGCGCGTCGGCGACCTCGTTCTGTGGGACAATCGCTGCACGCTGCACGCGCGCACGGATTTTTCCGACAAGGAGCGCCGCTTGCTGCGGCGCTACACGGTTTTGGGAGATCGGGTGTATTGACTTGCAGGGCAGCGAAGCGTGCCCACGCTACCCCGCCAGCGCCGCCAAGATCCGCGCCCAGCTGCGGATACCCTTGTGGAAGCATTTGAGGTCGTATTTTTCGTTGGGCGAATGCACGCGGTCGTCGTCGAGCGCGAAGCCGACCATCAGCGTGTCCATGCCGAGCACGGTCTTGAAATCGCCGACGATCGGGATCGAGCCGCCAGCACCGACGGTCACCGCTTTCTTCCCCCACTCCGCGGCGAGCGCAGCGCGCGCCTTGGTGAGGGCCGGATTGTCGAAGGCCACGTCGAAGGCCGGTGCGCTGGTGAAATTGCCGAACTCGACTTTGCAATCGGCCGGCAGCCGCACGCGCACAAACTCGCGGAAATTCGCGCGGATTTTTTCCGGGTCTTGCGCACCGACCAGCCGGAATGAGACTTTCGCCATCGCCTTGCCGGGAATAACGGTCTTGGCCCCTTCCCCGGTATAGCCGCCGATAATGCCGTTGACCTCGGCGGTCGGCCGCGTCGAGATTTGCTCGATCAGCATGCGGCCCTGCTCACCGGCCGGGATTTTCAGTCCGATCGGGCCGAGAAATTTTTCCGGCGTCAGCCCGAGAGCTTGGCAGGTCGGCCTTGATGTCGGCTGGCAGTTCGTGCACGCCGTCGTAGAAGCCAGGAATGGCGACCGAGCCGTCGGCCTTGTGCATCGCAGACAGAACGTCGGCGAGCACGTGGATCGGATTGCGCGCCGCGCCGCCAAAGAGGCCGGAATGCAGGTCGCGGTCGGCGCAGGTGAGCCTGACCTCTTCGTAGACGAGCCCGCGCAGCGAAGTGGTGATCGAAGGCGTCGCAGCGTCCCACATGCCGGTGTCGCAGACGAGCGCCAGATCGCGGCGCAATTCGGCGGCATTGTCACGCACGAAATCGAACAGGTGTTTCGATCCGCATTCCTCCTCGCCTTCGATCAGCATGGTGATGTCGAGGGGTAGCTTGCCGGTCACCGCTTTGAAGGCGCGGCAAGCCTCGATGAAGGTCATCGCTTGGCCCTTGTCGTCGCAGGCGCCGCGGGCGACGATGATTTTGCGATCCGCCGTCGAGCGTCTCGATGCGGGGCTCGAACGGCGGCGTCCGCCACAGATCGAGCGGATCGACCGGCTGCACGTCGTAATGGCCATAGAACAGCACCCGCGGCGCTTTGCCATTGGAGGTGCCTCCGGCTTGTCCGTTGCCGCTCTTACCCACCACGACCGGATGGCCATCGGTTGGACGCACGCTGGCGTCAAAGCCGAGGCCGCGCAGGTCGGCCGCGACGTGCTCGGCGGCGCGTTACGGCATTGCGCGTAGGCCGGATCGGTCGAGACCGACTGGATGCGCAAAAGCGCAAACAGCCGATCGAGGCTGGCATCGAGATCGCGGTCGACGCGATCGAGCACTGCCGGGAGAAGCGTCGGATTCTGTCATGGGATCACCGTCGCCATTCTTATAAGGGTCGAAAAAGATCATTTCCACGGCTAATGGCCCGCTGACAAGCGTTGCAAGTTTGCAACGCCCCGCCGTCTTTCGACGCGAACGGCGCCGCTGTCGCGCTTGACATGTTCTTGTCACGCAGGATCCGAATGTCCATTATGGCGGAAACCCGCCGATAGTGCGGGAGGGGCGAGGGGATAATGGGCGAGAAGAGCGGACGCTCGCGCCGCTGGCGTGAAGCGGGACGGCTGCAGACCAGCCGTCGCGATCATCCCTCGGCTTCCTGGTCGGGGCAGGACCAGCAAGCGCAGTTCCGAGTTTTCGTGGCCAAGCTCTTTGGAGCCGAAGCCACGATGCATTCTGCGTGAGCACCGACCCCGTTGCCGCGGGGATATTGCGCTTCAGGGGTAGATGTCGATGCCGTATCCCATCACCGAAATTCCCGGCATGGGCACGGACGTAGCCGCTATCCTGAAGAAGGACGGCATTCGAACGACCATCGGTTTTCTACGCGCCGCCAAAACACCGAAGCAACGGCTCAAGATGGCGGAAAAGACCGGGACCGATCCCAAGTCGCGTGCTCGACTGGGCCACGGCCTGCGACCGCATGCGGGTCAAAGGTATCGGCTCGGAATATGCGCAGCTTTTGGGCGCCGCCGGCGTCAAGACGGTCAACGATCTGCAATTCCGCAACCCGCACAACCTGGTCGAGAGAATGCAGCAAGCCAACAAGGACAAGCGCGTGCGCCTGTTGCCGAAAGAGAAGACGGTCGAGCGCTGGATCGAGAACGCCAAAAAAGCTGCTGCCGCTCATTCGCTATTGATTGCCTACAAGCCGCAATGTCGCCGAGCGCCCGGCGCCGGCCACCCCCGCCGGCTTGACTCCCCGCCAACGCGCCGCGCAAAGCCAGGCCGGAATTTTACTGCGGATGGCGTCAAGCATGGCCGAAGGCACGGCTACGGGCCTCGTTCACCGCGCGTTTTCGCGCTCGCCCGAGGCGGCCGACAGCACTCTGCTGGCGCGCTCTGTTGGGCGAGAAACGGCCGCTGGTCATGGGCGTGCTCAACGTCACGCCGGACTCGTTTTCCGATGGCGGACGTTTTCTCGATCCGCTCGCGGCGATCGCGCAGGCGAAGCGGCTCGTCGCCGAAGGCGTCGATATTCTCGACATCGGTGCGGAATCGACGCGGCCATATGGCGGCGCAGTGCGCGTGCCGCTTGATGAGGAGCGGCAACGGCTCGATCCAGTGCTGCCGGCCGTCGTGGCGCTCGGCGTCCCGGTCTCGATCGATACGCTTAAAGCCGCCGTCGCGGCCTGGGCGCTCGAGGCCGGCGCGGCGATCGTCAACGACGTGTGGGGGCTGCAGCGCGACCACCGATATGGCGCGCGTGGTCGCCGAACACGGCGCGCCGGTCATCATCATGCACAATCGCGAGGCGGCCGATCCGGCGATCGATATTATCGCCGACGTGACCGAATTCTTCTCACGCTCGCTCGAAATCGCCTGGAACGCAGGCATCCAGCGCGATCGCATCGTGCTCGATCCAGGCATCGGCTTCGGCAAGACGCCGGAGCAAAGCATCGCCTGCATCGCACGACTTCATGCTTTCGCCGGCTTCGGCCTTCCGCTGCTCGTCGGCGCTTCGCGCAAGCGCTTCATCCATTCGGTCGCGCCGTCGGAGCCGATGGAGCGCCTCGGCGGCTCGCTTGCCGCGCACCTTCTCGCGGTCGAAAACGGTGCTGCCATCGTCCGCGTGCACGATGTCGCGCCGACGGTCCAGGCGCTGGCGGTTGCTGCCGCAATCAGGCGGGCGCGATGAGCGACACTGATCTTCGTCAACGGGCTGGTGCTGCACGCCTATCACGGCGTGATGCAGCACGAGGGCAAAGTCGGCCAAACTTTCAGGCTCGATCTTAAACTTTCGATCGATCTGGCCGAGGCCTCGCGCAGCGACAAGCTCAGGCACACCGTCTCCTACGACATGGTGGTGAAGACCGCGAGCGAGGCGTTCTGCGTGCGCCGCTACCGGCTGGTCGAAGCCGCGGCCGGCGCGGTCGCCGAGGCGGTGCTCGACACCTTCCCGCAAGTACGCGCCATCGCCGTCACCGTGCACAAGCCGCACGCCCCGATTGCGGCGACCTTCGACGATGTGGGCGTGACCATCGAGCGGGTGCGATGATCGCGGCCGCAATTGCGGCGCGAGGCTAGAACCGATGGCTGAGGCGTTCCTCGCCCTCGGCGGCAATCTGGGAGACGTGCACTCGACATTCGATCGCGCCATTGCGATGCTGTGCGACGGTGTCGAAGTTCGGCTTGTCGCGCGTTCGTCCGATTACCGCACGCCGCCTTGGGGCACCGTCGACCAGCCGGCCTTCCGTCAACGCCGCCATCGAGGTTGCGACTTCGCTTTCGCCGCACGAACTACTTTCGCGCGCGCTGTCTTGCGAACGCGCGCTTGGCCGCGACCGCACCCATGAGCGCCGCTGGGGACCGCGCCCGATCGATATCGATATCCTCGCCTATGACGACGTCGAACTGCATGACGCCGAGCTGACGCTGCCGCATCCGCATCTGTTCGAGCGCGCCTTCGTTCTGGTGCCGCTCGCCGAAATCGCTCCGGATCGCCTGATCGCGGGCATCCGGGTCCGCGACGCGCTCTCCCGCATCGATGTAAGCGGCATCGAGAAGCTGGCGGCGCCGTAGACATGCTTTTCGCCTGCGGCAAGCCAATTGCGCGAAGAGTCTGTTGGCCCTGCCCGTCACTCATGGCATTTTGACGCGATGACGGACCCGCAAAAGCACCTGCACTTGGCCGCCGACTTTCCCCCGGCGACCCAAGAGGAATGGCGCAAACTCGTCGACGCGATGCTCAAGGGGGCGCCGTTCGAGCGGCTTAGCAGCACCACCTATGACGGCCTGCATATGGGCGCGCTGGCCGCGCGCCGGACCGATGCACGGTCCAGCGCGGCGCGTGCGGACGCTGCGCCCTGGCAGGTGCTGGCGCGGATTGATCACCCCGACCCGGCACTTGCCAACGAGGCGGCGCGACATGAACTGGAAAACGGCGCAACCGGCCTGTCGCTTGTTTTCGCCGGCTCCGTCGGCGATTACGGCTTCGGTCTGCCGCCGCGCGAAGAGACGCTTGCGCGCGTGCTTGAGGATATCGGTCTAAGGGCCGGCGTTGCGATCGAGCTTGATCTGTCGCCGCATGCCGAGACCGCAATCGATGCAGCGGTCATCAAAGGGCTTGCCCTGCCGCAACGATCGATCGAGCTTCGCATCGGGCGCGATCCGCTCGGCGCTATGGCGCTCGCCGGAGGCGCAGCGCGGCGATGGTCCGAAGAGGCGCCGCATTTCGCGCGGCGGCTTGCAGCGTTGGCGCGTGACGGCTTTGAGCAAAAACTCGCCGTCGCGGACGGACGCGTCATTCACAATTCCGGTGGTTCCGAGGCGCAGGAACTCGCCTTCGCGATCGCTGTCGCGCTCGATTATCTGCGCGCAATGGAGACTGCGGCGCTGCCGCTCGAACAGGCGCGGCGCATGATTTTTTTTCGCCTTGCCGCCGATGCCGATCAGTTTCTCACCATCGCGAAATTCCGCGGCTTACGAAAATTATGGGCGCGCGTGAAAGTTTCCTGCGGCTTAAAGCCAGAGCCGGCGTTCGTCTCCGCCGAAACCGCATGGCGAATGATGACGCAGCGCGATCCTTACGTGAATATTCTGCGCACGACGATCGCAGTGTTCGCCGCCGCGCTCGGCGGCGCTGATGCGATCAGCGTCTTGCCGTTTACCGCCGCGCTCGGTCTGCCGGACGAATTCGCGCGACGCGTCGCGCGCAACACCCAGCTCGTCCTTCTGGAAGAATCCCATCTTGCCAAAGTCGCCGATCCGGCGGCGGGCGCCGGCGCCGTGGAGGATTTAACCGACCAGCTCTGCCACATCGCTTGGTGCCAGTTTCAAGAGATCGAGGCGGCGGGCGGCGCCGCGGCCGCGCTGGAAAAAGGCATGATCCAGGCCAAGGTCGCCGCCGTGCGCGAACAGCGCACCTCCGCGGTCGCGCGCCTTCAGGACGCGTTCACTGGCGTGCAGCATTTTCCCCGCCGTTGAAGAGGCGCATGTGACGGTGCTGGAGAAAACACCGGTCCGCTCCGCTGCGCCGCCTCGGTCCAAGGAGAATTGGACCAGGGAAAATTCATGCGCGCCGCTGCCACCAATCCGTCTCGCGCAGCCGTTCGAGCTTTTACGCGATGCCTCCGACCGTCACCTCGCTTCGACCGGCGCGCGGCCGAAGATCTTTCTTGCCTGTCTGGGCGCACAGGCGGACTTCGCCGCGCACGCGACCTTCGCCAAGAATTTTTTTGAGGCCGGCGGCATCGAAGCGGTAAGCGGAGAAGGCGACGCCCCCGCACTCGGTACTGCGTTCGCGGCGTCGGGTGCAACGCTTGCGTGTCTGTGCGGGTCAGACAAGACGTATGAAGGCGAGGCCGCGCCGGCCGCCGCAGCGCTGAAAGCGGCGGGCGCTCGTCACATCTATCTAGTCGGCCGGCCGGGCGCGCAAGAAGCCGCACTGCGCACCGCGGGCGTACAATCTTTCATTTATGATGGCTGCGACGTACTCGCAGTGCTCGATGCGGCGCATGGCCTTATTGCCAGCTAGCGGCAAAGTCATCAGACTGCGCGGATCGGTAACATTCAGGATAGGCGGCATATGAGCAGACCCGATCAACCGTTCGGCTGGCGCAAACGCATTGGCGTGCTCAGCCCGACGGTGATGGAAACCGCCTGTCACGATTTTTTCAGGATGGCGCCCGATGGCGTTTCGATCTGCGCCATCACCTCCAATGTCGAGCACTGGAACAAGGAGAATTTCAAACAAGCCGTGATCGATCCGCTGGTCACGCTGTCGAAATATCTCGCCTCGCGCAACGTCGACTACGTCATGCATTGCGGAATGCCGGTGGTGACGACACGCGGCAAAGGTTTTGAAGAGGAAATCGTCAAGATCATCACGGACGCCACGGGCCTGCCGGCGTCGACCAGCATCCGGTCAGCCATCCGCGCGCTCGCTCATCTCAACATCGCCGACGTCGTCGTGGTCTCGCCCTATCCGCAGGAATTGCATCAATCGGCGCTGACCTTCCTCAAGGCGAGCGGCTTTAAATCGCCGCCGAGCACACCGAGGACGTGGTGTTCAAGCGCCTGCAGGACGTGACCCCCGCCCACATCGCCGCGGTCGCCAAACGCGTATTGAACCACGGCGCCGAAGGCGGACGGCATCTATATCCCGTGCAATCAGTGGGCGGCCGCCGATGCGGCGCCGATCATCGAAGCCGAATGCGGCTTGCCGGTGGTGAGCGGCGCGCACGCCGATCACTGGGAGGCGTTTCGCGTTCTCGGCATCAACGATCCACTCGAAGGCAATGGCCGCCTGATGGAAACGCTGCGTCAACGGCGCGCACGCCGCGCTCGCAGGCCGCGCGGGCGCGCGCTAATTATTTCTCGGCAGGGAGAGCGACAATGCATGCCGTTAACGCGACGCGATTTTGGTCTGTTCGGGCTGACGCTGGCCGCGGGGTTCGGCGCCATTTGGGAATGCCGACGCGCGAGGATCTATCCGTCACGGCCGGTGCATCTGATCGTGCCCTACGCGCCGGGCGGCAGCGGCGATCTGTTGGCGCGGCTCTCGGAGACCAGTTGTCGAAACTCTGGGGCCAGCAAGTCGTCATCGAAAACAAGCCCGGCGCCGGCGGGCTGATCGGCACCGAAGCGGCAGCAAAATCGGCGCCCGACGGCTATACGCTTTATCTCGCCACCGATGGCCCGCTGACCATCGCGGCGACGCTGCACCGGCATCTGCCCTATGACTGGAAGGGCGATTTTGCGCCGATCTCGATGATGGCAGTGGGGTATCAGATCTTGCTCGACGAGCCCCAAGCTGCCGGCGACCAATCTGAAAGACTTCATCGCGCTCGCGAAGAAAATCCCGGCAAATACAATTTTGCTTCGATCGGCGTCGGCAGCGCGCCTCATCTTGCGGCCGAACTATTCCTGTCGATGGCCGGTCTGAAGATGACCCACGTGCCCTATCCCGGCTCGTCGCAACAGTGATCGCCGCGCTGATTTCCGGCGACGTTGCGATGTTCATGGTCGGAACATCGACGGCGGTGCCTTTCGTCAAAGCCGGCACGGTGCACGGCCTTGCGGTCACCGCGCCCAAGCGCATCGACAGCCTGCCGGACGTGCCGACTTTCGCCGAGTTGGGCATGCCGAAAATGGACTACAACCTGTGGTTTGCCATCGAGGCGCCGAGCGGCACGCCTCCGGCGATCATCAACAAAGTGCACGACGACATCGCTAAAGTCGCCGCAGATCCCGAGTACCGGAAGGCGCTCCACATCCGCGGCTTCGAGGCGCAGTCGAATACGCCCGAGCAGTTGGCCGCGTTCCTGGAGAACAATTATCTGAGCCTAAAGCCCCTGATCGAGCGGCTGGGACTTAAAGTCGACTGACGGGAATAGGCTGGCGACCCTCGACATGAAATATGATATTATCGGAGTGAAAATTTGAATCGTCTGAGCGCCCGCGTGGATTGCCGGGCCTTCGCCCGCCGAAGGGTTACGCCTGCCACTCGAACTTTGCGCGCGTGGCTCCGGCCCGCAGGCGGGTCTAGCGCGGCAACCGAAAGGTGACAGGCAGATGAGCCGCATCCCGGACTTTTCTCACGTCGATTTTGCCGATACCGGGACATCCGCCGGCGGCACGCCGGCGGCACCCTGGCTCACCCCGGAAGGTATCGCGGTAAAGCCGCTTTACAGCCCCGAGGACCTTGCCGGCCTCGATGGCCTCGACACCTATCCGGGCATCGCGCCGTTCCTGCGCGGCCCCTACCCCACCATGTACGTCACCCAGCCGTGGACGATCCGCCAATATGCCGGCTTCTCCACCGCCGAGGATTCCAACGCCTTCTACCGGCGCAATCTCGCCGCCGGACAAAAGGGCCTCTCCATCGCCTTCGATCTCGCCACCCATCGCGGCTATGACAGCGACCATCCGCGCGTCTCGGGCGACGTCGGCATGGCGGGCGTGGCGATCAACTCGATCTACGACATGCGCACGCTGTTCTCCGGCATTCCGCTCGAGCAGATGTCGGTGTCGATGACCATGAACGGCGCGGTGCTGCCGGTGCTGGCGCTCTACATCGTCGCCGCCGAGGAGCAAGGCGTGCCGCCGGAAAAACTATCGGGCACCATCCAGAACGACATTCTCAAAGAATTCATGGTGCGCAACACCTACATCTATCCGCCGCAAGCCGTCGCTGCGCATCATCTCCGACATTTTCTCCTACACCTCGGCGCACATGCCGAAGTTCAATTCGATCTCGATCTCCGGCTATCACATGCAGGAGGCGGGAGCGACCGCCGACCTCGAACTCGCCTATACGCTCGCCGACGGCGTCGAATACGTGCGCGCCGGGCTTGAAGCCGCGCTCGATGTCGACCGCTTCGCGCCGCGGCTGTCGTTCTTCTTCGGCATCGGCATGAACTTCTTCATGGAGGTGGCGAAGCTGCGCGCCGCGCGCGTGCTGTGGGCGAAGCTGATGAAGGCCGTTCAACCCGCGCGATCGAGCGCTCGCTGATGCTGCGCACCCACTGCCAGACCTCGGGCTGGTCGCTCGCCGCGCAGGACGTGTTCAACAACGTCGCGCGCACCGCCATCGAGGCGATGGCGGCGACGCAGGGCGGCACGCAATCGCTGCACACCAACGCGCTCGACGAGGCGCTCGCTCTGCCGACCGATTTCTCCGCCCGCATCGCGCGCAACACGCAGATCGTGCTGCAGCGCGAGAGCGGCACTACGCGCGACGATCGATCCGTGGGGCGGCTCGTTCTATGTCGAGCGGCTCACCCACGATCTCGCCGACGCGGACATGGGGCCACATCGAGGAAGTGGAAAAGCTCGGCGGCATGACGCGGGCCATCGAGGCCGGCCTGCCGAAGCTGCGCATCGAGGAAGCCGCCGCGCGCACGCAGGCGCGCATCGATTCCGGCGCGCAGGCGGTGATCGGCGTCAACAAATACCGGCCGCGCGACGAGGCGCCGATCGACGTTCTCAAAGTCGACAACGGCGCGGTGCGGCAATTGCAGATCGACAAGCTCGCGCGGTTAAAGCGCGAGCGCGATCCGCGCGCGGTCGCCGACGCGCTCGCGGCGCTCACGCGCAATGCCGCGGGCGGCAACGGCAATCTCTTGGCGCTCGCCGTCGACGCCGCGCGCGCCAAGGCCACGGTCGGCGAGATATCATTGGCGCTGGAACAGGTCTTCGGCCGCCATCGGGCGGAGATCAAGGCCATCTCCGGCGTCTACCGGCGGGAGGTCGGCATGACGGACGCCGTCGAGCGGGTACTCAAACGCGTCGCCGAATTCGAGGACAACGAAGGCCGCCGCCCGCGCATCCTGGTCGCCAAGATCGGCCAGGACGGCCACGACCGCGGCCAGAAGGTGATCGCCACCGCCTTCGCCGATCTCGGCTTCGACGTCGATATCGGCCCGCTGTTCGCAACCCCGGTCGAGGCCGCGCGCCAGGCGGTGGAGAACGACGTGCACATTCTCGGCGTCTCTTCGCTTGCCGCCGCGCATCTGACGCTGGTGCCGGAGCTCAAGGCCGAGCTCGACCGCCTCGGCCGGCCGGACATCATGATCGTGGTCGGCGGCGTGGTGCCGCCGCAGGATTACGAGGCGCTCAAGGCAGCCGGCGCCGAAGCGATCTTCCCGCCCGGCACGGTGATCGCCGAAGCCGCCGAGGCGCTGCTCGACACGCTCAACAAGCGGCTCGGCCACGCGAAGGCGGCGGCGGAGTAAATCCGCGGTCATTCCGGATTGCCGCGTAGCGGCAAGCCCGGAATGACATTACCCCGCGACGCTCCCCCAGTTCTTCGCCAAATGCTCCGCCCCGCGCAGCGCCACGGCGAAGATCGTGTAGGTCGGGTTCGACGCGCCTTCGGTCGGGAAGACGCAGGGCCCAGCCATCCACAGATTAGCAACTTCGTGGGTCTGGCCATAGCTGTTGGTCACCGAGTTCGACGAGTCCGTGCCCATGATGGCGCCGCCGTGCAGATGGCTGGTCGGCATGACCGGACCCTTGCCCGGCCAAGCCTCCTTGGCGTCGGTGGCCTTGGCGATCTTCACGCCCTGGTCGAAGTTTGCGTTCCACAGCGCGACCGCGTCGGCGTCGAAGCTGTGAGTGAGCCGCGCCATCGGCATTCCGTACTCGTCCTTGTCGCTGATGAGCTCGATGCGATTTTCGATATTCGGCAGGTCTTCGCCGAAGATTGTCATGTGGGTGAGCCCGCGCGCGGCCCGCTTCATGAAGGCGGCCAATTCGGCGCCGAACAGATCGCCGCGGGCGATGCGCATAGTCGCTGGTCTTATGCGAGGTCCCGGCCGACGATGAACGAGACGCCGAACGCGCCCGGATAGCTGGTCTTGGCATAGCGGTCGTAGGACATGAACTGCGCGCCGACGGTGCCCATGATGCGGCGTGATGTCCTCGTCGAACAACGCCCAGGTGCCGGCGATGTGATGCGTCATCATGAACTTGCCGACGAGCTCATTCTTGATTGGCAAGCCCGTTCGGATGCTTGTCGGTCGCCGAGTTGAGCAGGATGCGCGGGTTCTGCGCCGACCAGGCGGCGAGCACGACGACGCTGGCTTCCTGCACCTGCCTCTGCTTCTTGCGCGTCGTAATATTCGACGCCGATGGCGCGTGTGCCGTCCGGATTGGTGAGAACGCGGGTGACGTTGCTTAAGCGCGCGCACGTCGGCGCCGGCCTTGCGCGCCTCGCCGAGATAAGTCACGAACGGATTGGCGAGCGCGCCGATCGGACAGCCGACGTGAGCACCAGCCGTCATAGATGCAGGCGGCCCGACCCTTGAATCGGTCGAATTCATGCCGTTCGCCATCGGGATCAGATGGATGCCGTTGGCTTCGGCGCCCTTGAGCCAGACTTCGCCGGCGGAAGTCTTCATCGGCGGCATCGGATAGGGCTTTCCGGACGGCCGCCATTTTTCCTCGGCCTTGGCATCGCCGGAGACGCCGATGTCGGCCGCCACTTTGTCGTAGAACGGCGCAACATCTTCATAGGCGATCGGCCAATCGTGGCCGCGATTGTGCTCGCTCTTCATCT
>CAWFDQ010000005.1:0-18344 GCA_963814625.1 uncultured Alphaproteobacteria bacterium | reverse complement strand
GCGAGGCGCTCGGGCAATCCGTCATCGTCGAGAATATCGGCGGCGCGGGCGGCAGCATCGCGGTGGGGCGGCTCGCGCGCTCGGCGCCCGACGGCTACACGATCGACATCGGCCAGTGGGACACCCATGTCGGCGCCATCATCTACAATCTCAATTACGATCTGCAGAAGGATTTTGCGCCGATCGGACTGGTGTCGATCAATCCGATGCTGCTGGTCGCCACAAAGACGCTGCCGGCGGACGATCTGAAAACACTGGTGGCCTGGATGAAGGCGCATCCGGGCGACGCCAAGTTCGTCAACCAGAATGCGTCGGCGCAGGTCGGCGGCATTTTGTTGCAAAAACTCACCGGCACGAAAGTGCTGTTCGTGCCTTATCGCGGCGCCGGCCCGGCGATGACCGATCTGATCTCCGGGCAGGTCGATCTCCTGCTGGTGCAAGGCGCCGTGGCGCTGCCGCAGGTCCGCGCCGGCACCATCAAGGCGCTCGCCGAGCTGTCGCCGCGCCGTTCCGCCTCGATGCCCGACATTCCCTCGGCCGACGAATCCGGCGTTCCCGGCCTTTACATCGCCGGATGGTTCGGCCTGTTCGCGCCCAAGGGCACGCCGCCCGACATCGTCGCCAAGCTCGACGAGGCGATGGAACAGGCGCTTGCCGATCCGAAAGTCCGCGCCCGTTTCGCCGATCTCGGGCTCGATGTCGCTTCGCGCGAGCAACAGACGCCCGCGGGGCTTGCGGCGTTCCACAAGGCCGAGATCGCGAAGTGGTGGCCGATCATCAAGGCGGCCGGCATCAGGGGAGAGTGATAAGGCGGCACCGATAGTTTCGCGCGATCCGGGTTACAAGATGGGAGGTTGCCATGAAAAACCTCGCGCTGGTCGCCGTGTTGTTTGTTTTGGCGATGGCCAACACCGCAGGGGCGCAGAGTCCGACGACGCGGAAATGTCCGCATGGCGGTTACTATTGCCCGCCCGGTACCTGCGCGAAATTCGACCATGGCCCCATCGCCTGCAATTTAAAGAAGTGCAGCGCGGCCAATTGCATTCGATGACTCTGCCGATTGCGCTGTGGAGAAACGCTATGCCCAAGGCCTATTTCATGGTGCGTTCGGTGGTCGAGGAGCTGCTGCGGCAGAAATTCGACCGATGGTATTCGAGCCATCACCTGCCGATGGCGCTCGCCGAGTTCAAGTGCGAGAAATGCTGGCGCTTCTGGAGCGCGGCGGAGGCGGGCGTGCATTACGCGGTTTATCAGTTCGCCGACATGGCGCGGCTCGACGCCGCGCTCAAGTCGGATGCGTTTAAGGGTTTGGTTGCGGATTTCGATCAGGCCTGGCCGGCGGGCGTTACGCGCACGCGCGATATGGTGAACTTGGTGGAGGAGCGGAGCGGGCAGGGTGTCTGATCAGTTTGTCCCCGCCGAAGCGGGGACCAGCCTGGATTCCCACTTGCACGGAAATGAGGCGGAAGATGTGCGCGGCTTCACCGCCAGCCGCCGCCACCGTTCACGTACACGGTATCGGCGGTCATGAACGGGCAGGCGTCGGAGCACATGAACAGCACCAGCTCCCCGATCTCCTCGGGCTCGCCAAAACGGCCCATCGGGATGTCGTCCAAAAAACGCTTGACCAGTTCGGGCGAAGAACCGGCCGAATCCTGGAACGGCGTCTTGATCGGCCCAGGCGAGATCGACAGCGCGCGAATGCCGGAGCCGGCGTATTCGCGCGCTACGCCCATCGTCATCGACACCACCGCGCCCTTGGCGGCGGCATAATGCACCGACGAGCCGGGTCCGCCGCGCCGATGCGCCATGCTGGCCATGTTGACGATGACGCCGTGTTTTTGTTGCAAAAATTGCGGCAGCACCGCCTGCATGGCGTAGAGCGTGCCGTTGACGTTGAGCGCGAAGGTCTTTTCCATCAGCGCGTCGTCGATCTCCAAAAATTTCGCGCGGCGGATGGCGGCGCCGGCCGAGTTGAACAGAAACTGCACGCTGCCGAAGGCGGCGAGGGCGCGCGTGATCATGTCGCCCACTTGCGCGCGCGAGGTGACGTCGACTTTCAGCGCCAGCGCCTGGCTGCCCGTGCCGTTGACCTCATCGGCGGTCCGGCGCGCGCCGGCTTCGTTGACGTCGGCGCATACGACGTTGGCGCGCTCGCGCGCGAAAATCAGCGCCGTGGCGCGGCCGATGCCGCTCGCGGCGCCGGTGATGACGATAGTTTTTCCGGCAAAATAATCCGGCGTCTTCGGCATGGCGCGTTCCTCTCGTTCTTCGTCATTGAAGGCGATGTGAAACCGGCTCGCTCATGTCGCCGCGTGCGCGGCGAGCGGATACCGGCGATATCAGGTCGCGGAAGAAACAAGCGGCATGTGCGACACCAAGTGCCGCGCCTGCTTGTCGTCTCGTGGCGTAGATCGTCGTTGTGCGAGACATGCATCTTTTTTCATCGAAGGATGCTACAACAAACTTGTCACAAAACTGTCGCACCAGCAAATGCTTTGAGCTTAACTCGATTTTATAAATTTGCACGTATCGAACTAATTTACGGTCGGTGTTCCCGATTGCCAGTCTCAACAATCTAGCCAGTATGATCGCGCCAGTTCGCAAACTCCAGGTCGAATGTCCGCCGCTATTGTCGGACAAGGCCATCATCGAAAGAATGTGGCGCGGCTCCGTCGTGCCGGGGCGAAAGCTGCCGCAATATGAAGACGTCGTGCTCGGCAGTCTCGGCAGGCTCGGCGATCATCTGCTGTTGTTCGAGGGCAGCTCGGTCGCGGATTTCAAAGTGCTTCGCGCCGGCCGCAAAAGCCGCGAGTGGATTGGCTGCGACGGACGCGACAGCCGGCTTGATGGGTTGCCGCGCGACTGCGCGATTGCGCTCGCCGAAGCGATCGCGCAATCGATCGAGGCTGCCGCGCCGGTGTCCTATCGCATGCATCGGGTGGCTGCGGGCTTGGTCGAAACCTATGAGTTGCTGGCCTTTCCGATGGCCTGCCGCTGGGGCGGCACGCTGGTCGGAGTATATGTCGGAGAAGCCGGTGACCGCTACAATCTGGTGGACACGATCTTTCGTTCGACCGACGAGGGAATTATGGCGCTTGCGGCCATCCGCAAGGCCGAGGGTAAAGCAAGTGATTTCCAGATCGTGGCGCTAAATCAGGGCGCCGCCGATCTGCTCGGCTTCGCGATCGACGACTTGCTGTGGTGCCGGCTTTCGGAGTTGCCGATTGGGTCGGATACGCGGCGGATGCTCGATCGGTTCACTCTCGGCGTCGGCTCGGCTCAGCCCGATCAGTTCGAATTCAGCTTCGAGCGGCAGAATGTCGAGGTGCACCTGCATGTCGGCATAGCATCGGTCGGCGATTTGCTGTCGATCACGATGACCGATATCGGCGACATCAAACAACGGGAAGCTTCGTTTCGCCTGTTGTTTGACGGCAATCCGGTGCCGATGTGGCTGTACGATCCGAGCGATCTGCGGATTCTGAGCGTCAACGACGCCGCGCTTACCCATTACGGCTATAGCCGCGCGCAATTTCAGGCCATGACGCTGTCCGACTTGTGGCCGGCGGACGAACGGGAGGTGCATCGCGCGGCGGCACAGTCGGTCGGCGAAAAATATCAATCGGATCAGACATGGCGCCATCTCAAGGCGGACGGCGGCGAAATTGAAGTGCTCATTTATGCGCGCCGCCTGCCGTTCGTAAATAAGCACCCGATTCTGGTGGCCGTCGTCGACGTGACGGAGCGCAAGCAGGCCGAAGCTCGCATCGCCTATATGGCGCATCACGATGCTCTGACCGATTTGCCCAACCGCCTGATGTTTCACCAGCGGCTGACGGATGTGATCGGACGCATCCAACGGCGCGGCGACGCCCTCGCGGTGCATTGCCTCGACCTGGATCATTTCAAAGGCGTCAATGATACGCTTGGCCACCCAATCGGCGACGAACTGCTAAAAGCAGTGGCGCAGCGTCTGGCGAAATGCCTGCGCGAGACCGATATGGTTGCCCGGCTCGGCGGCGACGAATTCGCCATTGTGCAGTTTCCGATCCGCGATCCAAACGAGGCCAGCAAGCTGGCCAACGCACTGATCGAAGTTGTGAGCCGGCCGTACGAAGTCCACGGTCATGAGTTCGTAGTCGGCGCCAGTATCGGTATTGCGCTTGCGCCGAGCGACGGCGATACGCCGGACGCGCTGTTGCGCAACGCCGACATGGCGCTCTGCCGCGGCACGGCGCACTTTTTCGAACCGGAAATGGACCGCCGCATCCAGGCGAGGCGCGTGCTCGAGCTCGATCTGCGCAAGGCGTTCGCCAACGGCGAATTCGATCTCTACTACCAGCCTCTGGTCAATCTCAAGACCAATACGGTTAGCGGCTTCGAGGCGCTGCTGCGCTGGCGGCATCCCGAACGCGGGATGGTGGCGCCGGGCGAATTCGTTCCGCTTACCGAAGAAATCGGTCTCATTGTTCCGCTCGGCGAATGGGTGCTGCGCCAGGCGTGCACCCAGGCAATGCAATGGCCGGACCCTCTCAAGGTGGCGGTCAATCTATCGCCGGCGCAATTCCGAAATCGGGGTGTGGTCAAGGCCGTGCTCACGGCGCTCGCCTATTCGCGGCTGCCGGCAAGCCGGTTGGAGCTGGAAATCACAGAGTCCGTTCTGCTCGGTGAATCGGAGGCCAATCTGGCGACATTGCATCAGTTGCGCGAAATCGGCGTCCATATTTCCATGGATGACTTCGGCACAGGGTATTCGAGCCTGAGTTATTTACGGTGCTTCCCGTTCGACAAGATCAAGATCGACCGGTCTTTCGTCAGCGAGCTGACAGAGCGGCCGGATTGTCTTGCGATCATTCGCGCTGTCGCCGGGCTCGGCCTCAGCCTCGGTATTGCCACCACGGCGGAGGGTATTGAAACGGCCGAGCAGCTTGAACGGGTGCGCGCCGAAGGTTGCACCGAGGTGCAGGGTTATCTGTTCAGTGCGCCGCGTCCGGCTTCCGATTTGGGCGATTTTATCCGTATGGGTCGGGCCGACGCCGCTGCGGCCTAAACCAACGCAATCTGTAGCGCGGCGGTACGGCGGCAATCCGGTTCCGGGACGGGAAGCGCGATCACCTCCACATGCGCCGCATGCGGGCGGCGATGTCGACCGGTTCGCGCGGTGTTTGCCCGGCGGAGTTCGCCGCCGCCGGAAGCGGCCACGCGCAGGATTCTAACAGGCGCAAGATATCGGAGGGAATAAAGCGCGTGCGCGCGGCGTACATGTGGCGGTCGCCATTGCCGCGCTGCGAATGCGCATAAAAGCGCTGCGGTACGCACGGCGCTGCTGTGGGTTGAGCCTTGCGAGATAGGATGAGGTCATGGCACGCCGAGACCGGCGCCTGTGCAGAACGCGTCGTGCAACTGGGCCTCCCCTCGCGACTTAAAGTGAGGGTAAGATCAGAGGATGAACGAATTGCCAAGAATCGAGAGGTCGCGATCACTGGAAGACTTCGCCGTCTTTGCGGCGCCTGCAATCTTCGTCGTGTTGTGGGCATCCGGATTTATCGGCGCCAAATTCGGCCTCGCTTATGCCGAACCGCTGACCTTTTTGTCGTTGCGCATGATCGCGCTGGTGGTACTGCTCGGCGCCGTCATCTTGTTCACACGTCCGAAATGGCCGGATCGCGCCGGCATGGTGCACAGCGCCTTGACCGGGCTGATGGTGCACGGCCTCTATCTCGGCGGCGTTTTTGTCTCGATCGAAAACGGCCTTTCCGCCGGACTCATTGCGCTCGTGGTCAGCCTCCAACCGGTCTTGACCTCGACGATCGCCAATCGCTGGCTCGGCGAACACGTCGTGCCGCGGCAATGGCTCGGACTCGCGCTGGGATTGATCGGCGTTTATTTGATCGTGCGCGAGAACATCGCGGCCGGGGAGACCAAGCCGCTCGCTTGGCTGGCGGCGGCCTTGGCGCTGATCGGCATCAGTGTGGGTACGCTGTACCAAAAACGTTTCGGCGGCGGCATCGACATGCGTACCGGCATGTTGGTGCAATACGCCGCCGCCGGCGTTCTGTTCACGCTCGGCGCGACCATGTTCGAGACCCGCATCGTGCAATGGACGCCGCAATTCCTCTTCGCGCTGTTCTGGCTGGTATTCGTGCTATCCTTCGGCGCCATATGGCTTCTGTATTTTCTCATCCGCCGCGCGGCAGCGACCCGCGTCGTCAGTTTGTTTTACCTCACGCCGCCGCTCACCGCGCTGATGGCCTGGTTCCTGTTCGACGAGCGGCTGCCGCCGCTGTCACTCCTGGGCATGGCGATCTGCGTCGCCGGCGTGTTCCTGGTGAATTGGCGTCCCGGTGGCGCGACCGTCTGATGCGCGCCAGCGTTGAATAGGAGGAGCAAATCATGAGCACTCACGGACCGATCGAATACAGCGATGCCTGTCCGAATGTCCGCGCCGTATTCGACGACATCAAGCGCACGCGGCAGGTCGATGACGTGAACAATTTCTGGAAATATCTGGCGCATGACCCGGAAACGCTCAAGCGCACCTGGGAGAGCGTCAACGCGATCATGACGCCGGGCGCGCTCGATTCGGTGACCAAGGAGATGATCTATCTGGCGGTCAGCGTGACCAACGGCTGCGGCTACTGCATCGCCAGCCACGGCGCGGCGGCGCGCAAGGCGGGCATGACCGGGCAAATGTTCGGCGAGCTGATGGCCGTCATCGGCATGGCGAACGAGACAAACCGGCTGGCCAACGGTTATCGCGTGCCGATCGATGCGGCTTTCGAGCGCTGACGCACCGGCGAATCGCGGGGAGCATTGTTTGCAATCGGAAAATTTCGCGCAAATACCGGAAAAATCCCGGCGCGGGTCTTAGGCTCCGAGAAACGGGTACCGGCTAAGTCCTTTTACCGACAGCGGCTGTCGCCGAAAGCAGGCGAGGTCGTACACGGGGGCAGCGCACCGCATGGGCTCGCGAAATCCCGCGGAAAGACGCCGTTCGCGTCGGCGTTTTCTCAACCGCATGGCCAAGGTCCAGGTCGCCGCCGGCACACTGCCGCGCGACTGCCTCATCACCGACATTTCCGAGGGCGGCGTCCGCCTGCATGTCGAGGGCTTCGAGGTTCCGGATGACTTCGTGCTGCTGCTATCCGGCGATGGGCTCGCCGTCAATGAACGCGCCTATCCGCGTCGTCTGGCGGCTCGGCTACGAAATTGGCGCTGAATTCGTGGGCGCCATGAGGCGCGGACATAACGCCGCCCGCGGCTGACCGGCGCCCAATTCGCAAGCGCCACGTTCATTAACGAAAGCTTAATAGGGGGAGCTTGTTGGAACCGCTCCCGGCGGCGGCATGGTTCTTAAATTTTCATTCTTCTCCCCTCTTTAAACTGGAATTTATCGGTAATCGCTTCGGACGCGGCAAACACGGCGCGCCGGCGGTGGTGGTGACGGCATTTGCGAGCAAGGCCGCATGGACGAGTCCGAACAGGCCGCCGAAAACTCGCACTTGCGCCGGTTGCTCGAAGAGGCGAAGCAAAGCGCGAATGACGCGCGGCGCGCGGTCGGCCTTCTCAACTCGATCATCGATCTCTTACCGGTCGGCGTAACCGTGCAGTCGGAGGACGGCGCGGTCGTGCTTGAAAACGCGCTGTCGGCAAAACTCCACGGCGCGCAGGACGGCGCCGGCGCTGCGGCATGCCGCGGCGCGCACAGCCGATCGGTCGCCCGCGTCGATGAATGAGGAGGCTGCAATCACCATGGAGGAGCGCGTCGTCGCTCCGCAGGGAACGTCTGGCGAGCGTACGCTGCTGGTCCGCGAAAGAGCGGTCCGCATCCTCGATCGCTCTCTGCTCCTGTCGACCTCGTTCGATTTCACCGAGCGCAAGCAGGCCGAAATCGAATTGTCGAAGCGCGCCTATTTCGACGATTTGACCGGACTGCCGAACGGAGCGTTGCTCCAGGACGCAGGTTCGGCACATGCTGGCGAGCACGAGGGGCGGTGCCGCTTTGCGCTGGCGTTTCTCGACATCGACAATTTCAAGCACGTCAACGACTACTACACGCACGCCGTCGGCGACGCGCTTTTGCTGAAGGTGGCGCAGCGGATCGCCGGCCAGCTTCGCCCGTCCGACGTGCTCGGCCGCGTCAGCGGCGATGAGTTTCTGCTGGTCCTCCATCCGCTCGACAGCGACGAGTATCTGGAAAATCTCATCAACACTCTGCTCAAGGAGCTCAAGGAGCCGTTCCTGATCGAGGGCTATGAGATCCTCACCTCGGCGTCGATCGGGGTGAGCGTCTATCCCGATCACGGCGTCAGTTACGAGACGCTGCGCCGCGCCGCCGATACCGCCATGTACCGCGTCAAGGAAGGCGCCAAGGGCGCCGCCGCTTTGTTCGATTCCGACATGGGACGGGCGATGACGGCGCGCATGGCGCAGGAGCAGCGGCTGCGGCTTGCGGTGCGCGACGGCCGCTTCTGCTGCGCATTTCAGCCCAAAGTCGATATCCGCACCCAGGAAGTCGTCGGCGTCGAGGCGCTGATCCGGCTGCGCGACGAGGACGGCGTGATCCAGGCGCCGGGCGAGTTCATCGGGCTCGCGATCGAGCTCGGACTGATCGACGATATCACCTACCTGGCGCTCGCCGAGATCGTCCGATCGATGGACCTGCTCGACGACGCGTTCGGCCCGCAGGCGACCATCAGCATCAACGTCGCGGCCAAACAGGCCGGCGATACGAAATTCATGAGCGGCTTCTGCGAGGAACTGAAAGCGACCACTTATGCCAACCGCTTCATGGTCGAGGTCACCGAGGACGCGTTCCTGGCCAAGAGCCAGTTTCCAGACGCATTTCTTGCCGATGCTGCGCGAGATCGGCACGCGCGTCTCGGTCGACGATTTCGGCACCGGCTATTCGTCGCTGGCGACGCTCGCCGACGTGACCGCCGACGAAATCAAGATCGATCGCGTCGTTCATCACCGACATTCACCAGCGCCCGCGCAGCCAGAGCGTGCTCAAGGCGATCGAGGCGCTCAGCGAGGCGCTGGGCATGACGGTGATCGCCGAAGGCGTGGAGACGTTCGAGGAGGTCGCCTACCTGCAGGCGGCGACCCGGATCAGGTTCGCGCAAGGCTACTATTTCGCCAAGCCGATCTTTCTCGAGGAGCTGGCGCCTTCCCGGCGGGTCGTCGGCGCCGCCCGCAGCGGCGCAAGTCCGCGCTACCGGCCGCCGTTGCGCGGCTGACGGCTAACATTTCGCGAAGGGTGCTCGGCGGAAGTTTCATCGGCGGAGTTGTCTAATCGCCTGATTAAGCCGACAAGCCGGAGAAATCCCATTGTATCTTAGCCGGGCCCCCGCCAGATGCGGGCCGTTGCAGGGGTGATTTTCGCCATTCCATTAACTGAATCTCCAGTCGAGGCGGCTAGAGGATACACGGCGGTATTATGCATGCAGCGGCGACTTTCGCGGATGGAGAATGACCTTGCTGAATAGCGATTCCCCAACGGCGGGCGGCGGCGACGCCGAGGGTCGAGCTTCTCGGACGCATCATTTCCGTGCACGGCTCGCAGGCGAGCGTCGGGATTCCGGCAATGTCGCCGCAGGCGCCGGAGGAAAAGCGCGTCACGGTCGGCAAATTTCTCGGCGTCGCCGTCGGCAAGATGCTGCTCGTCGGCCTGATCACCGACGTGTCGATGCGCTGCCGAAGCGGGAACGAGCGACCATGATGCCGCGGTGGCGCAACTGGACCTGATCGGCGAAATCCGCTCCGGCGACACTGGGCATCGCCTACTTTCAGCGCGGCGTCACCTCCTATCCGGGTATGGGCGATCCGGTGGTTTTCATCGGCTCGCGCGAGCTGCGGCTGATTTTCCATAATCCCAGTTCGCGCATGATCGAAGTGGGGCGTTTGCACCAGGACAGCGCCATCCCCGCCGGCATCGAAGTCGACGAAATGCTGAGCAAGCATTTCGCCGTGCTCGGCACCACCGGCGTCGGCAAGTCGAGCGCGATCGCGCTGTTGCTGCAGCAGATCTTGCAGGCGCGGCCCGATCTGCGCGTTCTCCTGCTCGACGTGCACAACGAATACGGCCGCTGCTTCGGCGAGCGCGCGCAGGTGCTCAATCCGAACAATATCAAGCTGCCGTTCTGGCTGTTCAATTTCGACGAGATCGTCGACGTGTTCTTCGGCGGCCGGCCCGGCCTCGAGGAGGAGGTCGATTTTCTCTCCGAAGTGATTCCGCTGGCGAAAGTCGTCCTATGCCCAGCAGATCGGCCTGACCAGCCGGCTCGCCACCAGACCGGGCGAGGCCGCAAGCGTCCGCTACACGCTTGACGTGCCGGTGCCCTATCGCATCGCCGATCTGTTGTCGCTGCTCGACGCGCGCATGGGCAAACTGGAAAACCGCGCCTCGCGCATGGTCTATCACAAGCTGATCACGCGCATCGAAACGGTGTGCAACGATCCGCGCTACGCCTTCATGTTCGAGAACGCCAATGTCGGCGGCGACACGATGGCGGAAATTCTGGCGACGCTGTTCCGGCTGCCGCCGAACGGCAAGCCGATGACGATCATGCAGCTCGCCGGCTTTCCCGTCCGAGGTGGTCGACGCGCTGGTTTCCGTCACCTGCCGCATGGCGTTCGATCTCGGGCTTGTGGAGCGACGGCAGCGCGCCGCTGCTTGGTCGTCTGCGAGGAGGCGCACCGCTACATGGCGGCCGATCACTCGGTCGGCTTTGCGCCGACCCGGCGCGCCATTTCGCGCATCGCCAAGGAGGGCCGCAAATACGGCGTGTTTCTCGGCCTGGTCACGCAGCGGCCGGCCGAACTCGATCCGACCATCCTGTCCCAGTGCAGCACGCTGTTCGCCATGCGCATGACCAACGATCGCGATCAGGAATTGCTGCGCTCGGCGGTCGCCGACACGGCCGCCAATCTGCTGGCGTTCCTGCCCTCGCTCGGCACCGGCGAGGCGTTCGCGTTCGGCGAAGGCGTGGCGTTGCCGACGCGGCTCAAGTTCAAGCAATTGCCCGCGCAGATGCTGCCGCGGAGCGACACGATGAGCGACGATCAGGGCGGCGTGCACGGCGCCGCTCGACGCCCATTCGCTCGCCGCCGTGATCGAGCGCTGGCGCGGCCGCGTCAGCAGGCCGCGCGCCAATCCGGCCGATGAACTGCGGGCCGCAAGCACGCTGCTCGCCGAGGCATCCAGCCTGCCGCCGCGCCGCAGCCGGCGCCCGCTCTCGATCCGAACCGTTTCCGGCTGCTCAAACGGCCGCTGGAAGAGCAGGCTCGAGGCGCCGGCCTTGAACGGCAATTGACCGAACCGCCCGCCGCTAGCGGATCCACTCGCCATCGCAACGTGCTTTGCCGCAACGCCGGACGGATTGCTCCGCGCGGCCGCCGGCGATCATTGGCGTCGCGGCGCGGCCTGCGCTAAAGCAGGTGCACAACAACCGCCCGACGTTGATCCTGCATGCAACCGCCCGCCCGCGACATCGTCGTCGTTCATAGTTCCGATCTGCATGTCGATCACGATTATACGGCGCGGCTGCATGGCGGCGACGGCGCGGCGGGGCTTGCCTGCGTGCTCGATGCCGCGCGCTGCATGGCGGCCGACGTTGTGATCCTCGCCGGCGATACGTTTGACAGCCATCGCGTGCCGCAAAGCCTGATCGAGCGCGCCGCGATCGGTGATGGCGGGCGCGGCGTTGCCGATCGTGCTGCTTCCCGGCAATCACGATCCGGCGGTGAACGAGGCGATCTATCGCGGCGGCGCGCTCGCCGCGGTGAAGAATCTGCACGTCATCGGCGTCACCCACGACGAGTGCGTTGTTTTCGAATTCGCTATCGCTTGAAATCTGGGGCCGCGCGCATCGCGACTACGACGACATGATCCCGTTCGATATGGCGCGTCAACGTCCCGGCGCGCCGCACGCGCTGGCAAATCGCCGTCGCGCACGGCCATTACGAGCCGCTCCCGACCGCAGCACCGGCCCGCGGCCGTCCTGGCTGATCGGCGACGCCGAGATCGCCGCGACCGGCGCCGATTACGTGGCGCTCGGCCACTGGAACCGCGCGGCGCGCGTCGGCAACGGCGCGGTGCCGGCCTATTATTCCGGCTCGCCAGAATATGCCGGCACGGTCAATGTCGTGCGCATGAGCGAAGCCGGACGGCGTGACGGTGACGCGCGCGCCGCTCGATATCGCGCGCGAGCCGACCGACTGACGGTTTAAGGCGGTGGGTAGGATGCTTGCCAGGCAGCGCGGTCCCGCCAATTATTGCCGGCAACAAGCGCACAACGAGGGAGGAACAAATGCCAGATCCATATCGACGCCGGCTGTCGTTTCGCGAATGCGCCTGCTGCGATCAGACGTTGACGCATTCCGGCTCGATGTTCAGTCGCCGCAGTCTACTCGGCGCGGGCGCAAGTGCGGCGGCCGGCCTGGCGCTCGGCGGTTTTGTCGCGTCGCATGTCGCGGCACAGACGCCGGCAAAAATTCCAATCGTCGACGTGCATCACCATCTCGCGCCGCCGGTCTATAAGGACGATTTGATCAAACGCCGGATCGGCGAGCGGCCGACGCTGGAATGGACGCCGCAGAAATCGCTCGCCGACATGGATGCCGCCGGAGTTGCGACCGCCATATTGTCGATCACGGCTCCCGGCGTCTGGTTTGGCGACGACACGGCTGCGGTACCGCTCGCACGCGCTTGCAACGAATGGAACGCAAAACTCTCCGCCGATAGCGGCGGGCGGTTCGGCTCGTTCGCGAGCCTGCCGCTGCCCAATATCGACGGCTCGCTGCGCGAGATCGAGTACGCGCTCGACACGCTGAAGTGCGACGGCATCGGCCTGATGACGAGTTACGGCGGCAAGTGGCTGGGCGACAGCGCATTCGCACCGGTGATGGATGAACTCAACCGGCGCAAGGCCGTGGTTTATACCCATCCGCTTGAGCCGGCATGCTGCCGTAACCTCATTGCCGGAGTACCGCCGGCGTTCATCGAATTCGGCACCGACACCACGCGCACGATAGCGAGCTTGCTCTTCACCGGCACCGCCTCGCGTTGCCCGGACATCAAATTCATCTTCTCCCATGCCGGCGGCACCATGCCGTTTTTGATCGAACGTTTTGTACGGCTGCCGCTTGCCAGCAAGGCGGCCGCTGTCAACGTTCCCGACGGCGTCATGCCGCTGCTGCGGCGGTTCTATTACGACACCGCACAGACCGCCAATCCCGTCGCCATGGGGGCCTTGAGCAAGATCGTGCCGACGACGCAAATTCTGTTCGGAACGGATTTCCCATTTCGCACTTCCGCCGATCACGTCCGCGGGCTGAAACAAATTTTCGCCGATGCCGATCTGCGCAAAATCGAGAGCGAGAACGCTCGTGGGTTGTTGCCGCGTCTGCAGCGGGCCTAATCGAGCGCCGGCAATGCGAAACGGCCCCGGCAAGACCGGGGCCGGCATTGTTGCCGATGTGTCACGCGGTGCTCCGGTCTGTGCTAAGGGTGGGCGGGATTGAGCCTGTGACGCCAGGCTGAAACGGCCGAAACAGCGCACCTGAGGGGCCAACGATGAAAACAAGTCCTGTTGCGTGGCAACGAAACCTCACTGTCCGCGTGGCACTGCTGGCGGCATTGAGTTTCGCAGGGATGGCGACGGTTCACGGCGAGTCGCCGCCGGGATCATGGACGGTGAAGGCGCCGCTGCCGACCGCGCGTGGCGAAGTCGCGGCAGTCGCGCTGGACGGCAAGTTGCATGCGCTCGGCGGTTCGGTGAATGGAAAGGCCGGGCCTTATCACGACGAATATGATCCAGCGACCAATACGTGGCGTGCGCGCGCTCCGCTTCCGGAAGGACGCGATCATCTTGCTGTCGCCGTGGCCGAGGGAAAAATCTTTGCATTCGGCGGCTTCACCGCTTCGGTGCACAAGGGCGCCGGCGCCGACGCCTTCGAATATGATCCGGCGAGCGACAGTTGGCGGGTGCTGCCGCCGATGAAAGGCCCGCGCGGCTCGGCCGGCGCTGCCACGATCGACGGCAAGATTCATGTGATCGGCGGACGCGGCCTCGACGGTGTCGTGGTGGCGACCCACGAAGTGTTCGACCCAAAGACCAATACGTGGAGCGAAGCCGCGCCGTTGCCGACCGCGCGCGACCACATGGTCGTCATTGCCGTCGCCGGAAAAATTCACGTCATCGGCGGGCGCTTCAAAGGTCCGCTGCAGCGGACCGGACTGCATGACGTGTACGATCCGGCGACCGATCGGTGGACCTCCGCCGCGCCGTTGCCAACCCCGCGCAGCGGCCTCGCCGGCGCCCATTATCACGGTCTAATCCTGGTGCTTGGCGGCGAGCTGCCGCCCGACCACACGTTTCCGGAGAACGAGGGTTACGATCCGAAAACCGGCACTTGGACGACGCTGGCGCCGATGCCGCACGGCCGCCACGGTTTTGGCGGCGCCGCCATCGGCGATAATGCCTATTTCGTCGGTGGCAATCTCATGCCCGGTGGCGGCGAAACAACCGATCAGCTGATTATGTTTCATCTGCCGTGAGATGAAGCGGGCGCAGTGACAATTTCGCCGAAGCCGCTATTGTGCGCCGCACGCGCTCGTAGCTCAGCTGGATAGAGCACCAGACTTCGAATCTGGGGGTCGGGGGTTCGAAATCCCTCCGAGCGCGCCAGCGATTTCAATGACTTAGTGGAAGAACGAAAAGTGCTAGTCGCCCAATTCAATCAGATTGAAGGGTAGAGGTGCTTGAGTTTGATGCGTGCATTTGAGGTTGTGAAGTGCCAATCAGCCTTGGTGTGATTTGTATTGCGGTCTTTTTCCCAAGCGGCGATTTCGTCGATGAGGGTTTGCTTATCGGGTATGCGGCGGTCGAGACACTGAGACGATAGGACGCCGAGTTCGGACTCGGCAAGATCCAGCCAGCTGCCGTGTTTCGGCGTGTAGTGCCATTCGAAGCGCTCGACCAGGCGCCGGGCTTCGGCGGCCGGGAACGCCTCATAGAGGGAAGCTTTGCTGTGGATGTTGAGGTTGTCCTGGATCAGGACAATGACCTTGGCGCTGGCGAAGTGAGTATCGGCGAGGTCTTTGAGGACATGGGCATAATCCACGGCGGTGTGGCGGTCTGTGACCTTGACGTGACGCCAGCCTTCGAGCGGGGCGAACATCATGAAGAGGTTGGCGGTGCCGTTGCGCTCGTACTCGTAGTCGCAACGGGCCGGGCGGCCCGGTTTCATCGGGATCGGCACGCGTGTCTCGGCAATGAGTTGCTTTGAGGTCTCATCCAGGCAAACCAGCGGTCGATTGGGATCGCGCGGTCGCGTGTAGACGGCCAGCACGTCTTCCATCGCGGCCACGAACGCGCTGTTGGCTTTGGGCGGAATGACCCATTGTTCGCGGCGATGGGGCTTGAGAGTGTTTTTTTAAAACCCGACCGATCGTGCTGTCGCTGGCGCGATCAACGATGCTGAGTTCCACCACCTTGCGTTCCAGCAACCGCAAGGTCCAGCGTGCCCGTCCCTTGGGCGGTTTGGAGCACGCCAGGGCAATCAGCTTGGCTTCCTTCTCGCCATCAAAAATCGGCGCAACTGCCGGCGTCGCACGTTGCTTGCGGCTCAACACCGCCGCAAGGCCCTCTTCAACCAATTGCTTGCGCACCCGGTAAACCATGGAGGCGCTGGTCTCCATGGCCGCAACGATCTTGCTGTCGCTCCAGCCATCGCCGGCTTCCGAGATATCCGCCTTCAACAAAATCCGCGCCTTCAGCAGCCGCCGCGCGGGGTTTTTCCCTTTTTGAATCAACGCTTCCAACTGCTCGCGTTCTTCCGCGCTCAACCGCACAACATATCTCTTCACAGATTTCTCGCGCCTCGCCATAGTCCCCTCCGTCGCTCGCACCCAGGACGGAAGCGAATCATCAATTCCTTTCAAATTGGTTGAAGCGACCGACTAGGCTCGCTATAGGCTCGGGTTTTTCACGGCAGGAAATTTTCTCGTTGGCCCAATAGGATCGCGCGGGCCGCAGCCGCGCGGCCTTGGTCATTTCATTGAAATTTTTGGGGATGTTGAGTTCTATTTTGTTCGCGCTTTAGGAAACCGCCGCTCTGTCCAGTTGAACTACGGGACCGATTGAAAAAATTTTCTGCTGGGTGCCATTTGGGTACCAATTTTCGTTCGCCATATATTCACGGAGAATTGAGGCGTGCAAGATCCTTTCAGCGAAGGGCGCTTCGCGCGGAGCTTCGGTAGTGATGGAGCAACAGCAGAGACATTTCGCTGACATCGCCAAACCGACGCGGATGATCGTAAACCGAAAGGAACGAGAATAGATTTTCTCAGGTCGACTGAAACTGGACCGACGTGCGAACTTTTGCGCACTCGCCAGTGATCTGGAAAAACGTCTGCTCTACAACACTTGCGCGTCATTGCGTTTTTGCACAGCCAAGACCCGAAGCGGACATTCAACGGCTTATTCGATCACCTCGTCGGTTGTGGCTAGGCTGCACGAACCGTAACAAGGAATTTATCTAGCTCCTGCTTGAGGCGGGTGCTCTCATTCGACAACAATTCCGCTGACGACAAGACCTTTGCGGACGCTAATCCGGTTTCGGACGCGTCGCGATTGACTTCAGTGATGTCGTGGGCGACCTGAGTTGTACCTAAAGCAACCTGTTGAACGCTGCGCGCAATCTCGTTTGTCACTACTCCTTGCGCTTCAACCGCGGCACCAACCGTTGTCGCGATCTCCACCATCCGATTGATTGTAATGCCTATCTCCTTGATTGCGACGAACGAGTCCACGGTCGCGGTCTGCATGCCGCCAATTTGGCTGGAAATCGCGGCAGTGGCTTGGGCCGTTTGCGCGGCGAGCGCCTTTACTTCTTGTGCAACTACCGCGAAGCCGCGACCGAATTCGCCTGCGCGCGCCGCCTCGATGGTCGCGTTAAGCGCGAGCAGATTGGTCTGCTGAGCAATTGCAGTGATAAACTTGACAACATCACCGACATGCTCGGCAGCCTTGGACAACTCGGTGATCCGGATATCGGCCCCTTCGGCCTGCTGAACCACTCGGATTGCGATCTTATTCAACTCTTGGACTTGGCGCACAATCTCGCGGATTGAGGAAGCCATTTCCGTGCTCGCGTTCGCGACGGATTGCACGTTAATCGACGCTGCGTCACACACGGTGACGACCAATTCCGAGCGGCGCTCGGTGGTCGCCGCGGTTTTAGCCAATCCCTTAGCGGCGCTCTCCAGCTGCGTCGCGGTTGAGGCCACCGCATCGACGATTGCGCCGACCGTGCGTTGAAATTCGTTCGCACAGCCTACGATTGTTTGCACATAATCGCTTTAATGCGTTGAGCTTTTATGATTCCGATCATGGCGACGGCAGCAACATCCCGCTCCGTGATCAGGTCAATTTTCAGCTTCGGGCGGCGGGAATTGAAACCGGCGGCGGGCCGATCGATCTCCTCTGCATGCCGCGGATGTTCGGCTACGGCTTCAATCCGCTTAGCATCTATTTCTGTTACCGACCCAACGGATCTCTTGCCGCCATACTCTACGAAGTCCACAATACCTTTGGTGAGCGCCATAGCTATTTGATTCCTGTCGAGTCAGGCGCCGGGGCGGTTCTCGATCAACGGTGCCAAAAGGTTTTTTATGTCTCGCCGTTCATGGACATGGACATGGGATATGCATTTCGTGTCGCGGTCCCGGGTGAACGCGTCAGCGTTGCGATCAACGCCACCGATAGGGCGGGGCCGGTCCTCACTGCAGCACTCGCAGGCAGGCGGGCCGCACTGACAGATGCGACGCTCCTGCGCGTCTTGATAACTCATCCGGCGCTGACGCTCAAGGTGATCGCCGGAATTCACTGGCATGGTTTGCAGATGCTCTTGAAGGGTGCGAAGCTGCGGCCACGGCCGAGCCCGCCGGACAATCCGGTGACCGTGGTAAGCCGCGAGGGGCGGTCGCTATGACGTTCGCCGATCCTTCAGTGAAAGGTGACTGTCGCTCGCGCGGCGCTGGTGCGCGCTTAAGTTTGATCGGCCGCCTGGTGGATCGCGCAATTCCCGCGCTGCAGAGCGGTCATTTGCGGCTGGTGCTGCCGAATGGCGACGTCATCGAACGCTGTGGCTGCGGCCCAGGACCCGACGCCACACTTCGCGCGCACCGGTGGCGCGCCTTGTGGCGATTAGTGCGCGAGGGCGAGGTTGGCTTCGCCAACGGTCACCTCGATGGCGACTGGTCGACGCCGGAGCTTGCCCGGCTGTTCGAGTTGGGTATGGAAAATGAGGGAGCTTTGACGCCACGGACAAGGTCG
>CAWFDQ010000004.1:0-313368 GCA_963814625.1 uncultured Alphaproteobacteria bacterium | reverse complement strand
AAGCTGGTATCCAGCGCCGATACCGGCTTCTATTACGTGACGCGCAAGAATTCGCGCACGATGACCGACAAATTGGTGAAGAAGAAATACGATCCCGTGGCGAAGAAGCACGTCGAATTTCGCGAGTCGAAGATCAAGTAGGCCGCTCACCCAAGCGCAAACAACCCAATCAAAAAGGGCGCCTTCGGGCGCCCTTTGCGTTTCTTTGGGCATCAAAAAATGGCGGCCGGAAAAGGTGGCCGGCCGGGAACGGTGTCATGAGGAGGCCACTCGCACCGCTCCCGTGCCGGCCGAACCCCACGGACCCAGGAGATGCGGCGGACCTGAGCACTCCGTAGGGTTTTCGAAAACCAGACAAGCCCCTGCCACCGCGTAACGCGTGGCCAATCGCTTGTTCCCGGCTGTGGATGCTTTCCGGCAAAAGGCTATCCGAACCTGTGGAGAAATCAACGGCCAAACTTTCGCCAAAATGGCGCAATTCGCCCGATAACCACAATAATTGTGATTAACGGACTCGCTTAAACTCAAGAAGAATAATGGATTTCAGACTGTCGGACGCAGCTTTGCCGCTTACGCCGCGTCGGGAACCACGCGGTTGCGGCCGTCGCGCTTGGCGCGATAGAGCGCCTGGTCGGCGCGTTTGAGGAGCATCGCGGCGTTATCGTCCTTGCCGCGCAAGGCGGCGATCCCGATCGAGATCGTCACCGGAATTGTGCGCGCGCCCTGCTGGATGGCAAACGGGTCGGCCGCAATGCGCCGGCGCAGCCGCTCCGCCACCATGGCGGCGACCGCCATGTCGGTTTCCGGCATGACGACGACGAATTCCTCGCCGCCGTAGCGGCAAGCGAGATCGATGCCGCGGATCGAGCGCTTGATGCGCAAGGCGAATTCGCGCAGCACGTCGTCGCCGGCGTCGTGCCCGTGGGTGTCGTTGATCGATTTGAAATAGTCGATGTCGAGCACCAGGGCGGTGAGCGGCTTGCCGCGCGCCATCGCCTGCTCGATCAAAGTCGCAAGATGGCTTTCCATGTAGCGGCGGTTGAACAGGCCGGTCAGCGCGTCGGTGATCGCCATCTCGATCGACATCTGCACGTTGTCGCGCAGCCGTTCGGTGTAACGGCGCTTGCGGATCTGGCTGCGCGCGCGCGCCAACAACTCGTTCTTGTCGATCGGCCGCATCAGATAATCGTTCACGCCGATCTCCAGCCCGCGCACCATGCGAGCGTTGTTGTCGGGTTCGGTGACCGCCAGAATGGGCACGTTGCGCGTGCGGTCGAGCGAGCGCGACCTGGCTGCACAGCCGCAGCGCGTCGAAATTCTCCAGGCCGAGCGAGACGATGAGCAGATCGTAATTGCCGTCGGCGGCGCGGAACAACGCCTCGTTCGGATCGGCCTCGACCTCGACGGTGTGCTCGTCGGCGAGCATCGCCGGCGATGCGCTCGTACGAGGCCGGCCGATCGTCGACGATGAGCACGCGGCCGCCGCGGCCGGTATCGGCCACCGCCTCGCGCTCCGGCGAATTCGATGCCGATGTCGCGCGAGGTCACCGCGCGCATGCGCAGCTCGTCGGTCACCATCTTCAGCCGCGCCAGCGAGCGCACGCGCGCGATCAGCGCCAGATCGGGGATCGGCTTGGTCAGAAAATCGTCGGCGCCGGCTTCGAGCCCGCGCACGCGGTCGGACGGCTGGTCGAGCGCGGTCACCATGACGACCGGAATGTGATGCGTCGCCGGGTTGGTCTTCAGCCGCCGGCACACTTCGAACCCGTCCATGTCGGGCATCATCACGTCGAGCAGCACGAGATCGCATTCGGCGCGTTCGCAGATCGCCAGCGCCTCTTCGCCGCTCATCGCCGTAATCACGTCGAAATATTCCGCCGACAGCCGCGCCTCGAGCAGCTTGACGTTGGCGGGGATGTCGTCGACGACGAGAACGCGGGCGGTCATCGCGGGTCCTTTACGGATTGCCGAGGAAATGGCGGACGGTTTCGATGAACTTGCCGACCGAGATCGGCTTGGACAGATAGGCCTCGCAGCCGCCCTCGCGGATGCGCTCCTCGTCGCCCTTCATGGCAAAGGCGGTGACGGCGACCACCGGAATGCGCTTGAGCTCCGCATCGTCCTTGAGCCACTTGGTCACTTCGAGGCCGGACACTTCCGGAAGCTGGATATCCATCAGGATCAGATCCGGCCGATGCTTGCGCGCCAGATCGAGCGCCTCGATGCCGTTGCGCGTTCCGACCGTACTGTAGCCGTGCGCCTCCAACAGATCGTGGAAGAGCTTCATATTGAGCTCGTTGTCCTCCACGATCAGGACAGTCTTGGCCATCCCCCAATCCTTCGCCTGCCTCCGGCCAATGCCCGCCGCGGCAAGGGCGCTGGCCTGCTATCGCTGCACGCCGCCCAGCGCTGTTCAAGCTAGTCGCCGATATATTACGGAAAGGCAAATACAATCCCAATGAAGACTCCTACAACCCACGCGAGAAGCGGCGGAAATGCTGGCAATTCAGGCGCTTGCGTTCATCGCCGAGGAGCCGCAATCGCTCGAGTCGCATTTCTCGCCGCAAGCGGCATGCCGGCAGAGCGAGATTCGCGCAGCATCGCGCGAGCCCGGCTTCCTCGCCGGCGTGCTCGAGCATATGCTCGGCGACGAGAAGTCTCCTGTCGCGTTTGCCCAAAGCGCCGGGATCGATCCGGCCGAAGTGGCGCGGGCGGCAAGCGCGCTCGGCGGCCAATGGGAACGCGATTTGCCGTGAGCTTCTGCCGTGAGCTTCTGCCGCGACTGCCTTGCCGATGCTCCGCTCGCACGCGACACGCTGCGCCGCTTGCGGCTCGCCCCGGCTGTTGCGCCACGACGAACTCGACAGCCTTTGCATCGCGCATGTCGATTGCGACGCCTTCTACGCCACGATCGAAAAACGCGACGATCCAACGCTCGCCGCCGAGCCGGTGATCGTCGGCGGCGGCAAGCGCGGCGTCGTGGCCGCGGCCTGCTATGTGGCGCGCACCTTCGGGGTCAAATCGGCGATGCCGATGTTCGAGGCCTTGCGGCTTTGCCCGCACGCGAAAGTGATCAGGCCCAATATGGAAAAATACGTCGCGCGTCGGCCGCGAGGTGCGCCGCATGATGCTGGCGCTGACGCCGCTGGTCGAGCCGCTATCGATCGACGAGGCTTTTCTCGATCTTTCCGGCACCGAGCGGCTGCACGGCATGACGCCGGCCAAGGCGCTCGCCCGCTTTGCCGGCGAGGTCGAGAAAAATGTCGGCATCACCGTCTCGATCGGACTATCCGCCAACAAGTTTCTCGCCAAGATCGCCTCCGACCTCGACAAGCCGCGCGGTTTTGCGGTGCTCGGCCCAGGCGAAGCGCAAGCATTCCTGGCGCCGAAGCCGGTCAGCTTCATCTTCGGCGTCGGCAAGGCAAGCGCGGCCCGATTTGCCCGCGACGGTTTTCATCGCATCGCCGACCTGCAGAAAACGAGCGAGATCGAGCTGATGCGCCGTTACGGGGAGGAAGGCCGCCGCCTGGCGCGGCTCGCCCGCGGCATCGACGAGCGCAAGGTCAGCGCCGACCGGGAAACCAAGAGCGTCTCCTCGGAGACGACTTTCGAACGCGATATTGCCGACTTCCGCGTCGCTCGAACGCATTCTCTGTGGAGCCAGACGGAGGAGGTGTCGGCACGGCTGAAGGCCAAGGAGCTGGCCGGCTCGACGGTGACACTGAAGCTCAAGACCGCCGATTTCCGAATTCGCACGCGCGCCCGCTCGCTGCCGTCGCCGACGCAGCTCGCCGGGCGGATTTTTGCCGCCGCCCGCGACCTGCTGCAGCGGCGAGGCCGACGGCACGCGCTTTCGCCTGCTCGGCGTCGGCTTAAGCGCGCTCGCCGCCGCCGATAAAGCCGATCCAGCCGACCTGGTCGATGGCCGCGCCGCCGAGGCCGAGCACGCCGTCGACCGGGTGCGCGCCCGTTTCGGCGATGACGCCGTGATCAGGGGCCTTGCCTTCGAGCAGCGGGAGGAATGCTGAGGCGCCTTAAGGGCAAAGCTTTCCTTACGGGCAGGGCTTTGCCTTCTTGAATTCCAGCGAAGTGAGCTTTCCGGTCACGACAAAATCGTTGTAGTCGAGGGTCAGCGCGCGCGAAATGCCGTTCTCGTAAAGCTCGAAGCCGATCGCGTAATCCGGCGTCTGCTCGCCGCTTTGCGCGGCCTTGTTCTTGGCGAAATAGCTGATCGTCACCGGCCAGCGCGGCACGTTGGCAAGCTTCGGCTCATGCGCCGCGGCATCGTCGTGCTGGTGCTCGCCGGGCGCGATCTTGTGGCCGATCACGGTGAGCGTATTGAAAACCTTGTCGCCCGTTTCCGAGCCGTCATAGACCGGGAAAGACGAGAATGTTCTTGCCCGCGCGCGCCGCCGCGATCGCCCGCACCATGTGCTCGGTCGGAAACACCACGACCGGCATCGAGACTGAGGGTTTTGTGCTCCGGCTTGGTCAGATCGACGGCTGTTGTCGTCGGCGCCGTGCTCGGCGCTGGCCGTCGACCGTATCGACCAGATTCTGATCGACAAAATTCTGCGAGGTGAATTTGAAGTTTCTTGGCGTCGGCGCCTTCCCACGTCGTCGAACGCAGGTCGCTGGTCGAGACCTTGCCTTCGCTGCTGTCGAGTTCGGAGACCTGGCGGAATTCCAGCGAATAGCCGTCGCAGGCATTGCCGCCGAAATCGTAGAGGATGCGGCCGCGCACCGCGGACATCTGCGAGTTGCCGCGGGTCTGCGCCAGCGACAGATCGTAGATCGCCCGGTGCGGGACCAGCACTGACCGGCGCGATCGGTGCCATCTTGCGCCGCGCACCACCGGCAGTCGGCGCGACGAGGATCAACAGTCGCAGGCAAGGACGCGCGCCGCGCGCCGCGATCATGCGATCCAATGTCAAGAATCCTCTCACTCTGATGCTTGCTTGCGAAGTAAGCCGCCTCGGCCTGCCGCCTATTTCGCGCTCGTGCCACTCTTCATCGCCTAAATTGCGGCGAAGATAGGGACCTGCGCGCGCCGGCAACCGCACACGCGCAAGCCCGCGCTTGCGCGGCGGTATTGCGATCGGCCAAAAATGGCCGGCTTGCGTCGGCGACATGTTTGCGCGCCTGCGCGGAACTTGGAGGACGGAAATGGCCGGCACGGTGGAAAGCAAACTAAAGGAGCTTGGCGTCACGCTCAAAGAGGCGCCGGCCCCGGTCGCCAACTACGTCCCGTTCGTGCGCACCGGCAACCTGCTCATGGTGTCCGGCCAGCTTTGCTTCGACGGCGACGGCAAGCTTGCCGCCAAGGGCCAGACTCGGCGGCGGCGTCTCGATCGAAGACGGGCAAAAGGCGGCGCGCGCCTGCGCCGTCAATCTGTTGGCGCAGGTCAAGGCCGCGCTCGGCGATCTCGACAAAGTGTCGCGCGTGGTGCGCCTCGGCGGCTTCATCAATTCCGCGCCGGGCTTCCTCGACGGTCCCGAAGGTGATGAACGGCGCCTCCGACCTGATGGTCGCGGCGTTCGGCGACAAGGGCAAGCACGCGCGCTCCACCGTCGGCGTCGCCGCGCTGCCGGCCGACGCGGCGGTCGAGGTCGAGGGCCTGTTCGAAGTCTCCTGACGACAGTGTGCCGACCTCGCTCGACTGGCTCACCGCCCGGCCTATCGCCCATCGCGGGCTGCACGACGCCGCCCACGGCATCATCGAGAATACCGCCGGCGCCGTGCGCGCGGCGATCGCCGCCAATTACGGCATCGAGGTCGACGTGCAGGTGAGCCGCGACGGCGAAGCCATGGTGCATCACGATGATGTGCTCGGCCGGCTGACCGACGGCGAAGGCCGGCTCGACAGCTTCACCGCCGCCGAACTCAAGCGCGTTCCGTTTCGCGGCAGCGACGAGCGCATGATGACGCTCGGCGAGCTGTGCGATCTTGTCGGCGGACGCGTCACCATGCTGGTCGAACTGAAAAGCCGCTTCGACGGCGATGCCCGGCTGCCAGCTGCGGGTCGCCGCGGTGCTCGGCGGCTATCGCGGCCCGGTGGCGCCGATGTCGTTCGACCCGCGGCAGCTCGCGCTGGCTGCGGCAAAAATCCCCTCGCCTGCCTGCGCGGCATTGTTGCCGCCAAATACCGGCCGCATCCCTATTGGGACCTGATGCCGGCCTGGATGCGTCACGGCATGGGCTACCTGCTCACGGCCTTGACGGCGCGGCCGCAATTCGTGGCCTATGCGGTCGCCGATCTGCCGGCGCTGGCGCCGCTGTTCGCGCGGCACGTTTTTGGCTTGCCGCTGCTGACCTGGGCGGTGCGCACCGAGGCCGAGCGGCGAGCGTGCCGAACGCTGGGCCGACCAGATGATCTTTGAAGGCTTTCGGCCATGAACGATAGCGCAGAAGAAGGCGCATGCCGGCACAGCGCGATCGCAGCGCGGAGCCGAGCGGCGAGCTGCGCATCAGCGCCGTGGACGCCATCGGCGAGATCACCGACGCCGCATGGGACGCCTGCGCCAACCCGAATGCAGAATTCGCCATGATGACAATGATCCTGGCACGCTCAGCAAGTCCAACGATGGCGCTTCCGCTCCCGCAGGCTGAGGATCTGGATCAAGAATTGGTCTATAACCCATTTATTTCCCACGATTTTCTGTCGGCTCTGGAGGAATCGCAAATCGGTCGGCGGCCGCACCGGCTGGCACGTCCAGCATCTGCTCGTGACCAGCGCGGACGGCACGCTGCTCGCCGCCGCGCCCTGCTACGTCAAGAGCCACTCGCGCGGCGAATACGTGTTCGACCGCGGCTGGGCCGAAGCCTATGAGCGCGCCGGCGGCAGCTATTACCCAAAGCTGCAAGTCGCCGTGCCGTTCACGCCGGCGACCGGGCGGCGGCTCCTGGTCCGCCCCGGACCGCATGCGTCCGCGATCCGCCAGGCGCTGGCGCGCGGCTTGATCGAACTCTGCCGGCACGATGACGCGTCCGGCGTTCACGTGACCTTCGCCACCGAGCCGGAATTCCGCTTTCTCGGCGAACTCGGATTTCTGCAGCGCACCGACCAGCAGTTCCACTGGCAAAATCAGGGTTATGCGCAGTTTCGACGACTTCCTCGGCGCGCTTGCCTCGCGCAAGCGCAAGACCATCCGCCGCGAGCGCCACGACGCGCTGGCGAACGGCATCACCGTGCACTGGCTCACCGGCAGCGATCTCACCGAGGAGGTCTGGGACGCATTTTTCGCTTTCTACATGGAGACCGGCTCGCGCAAATGGGGCCGGCCCTATCTGACGCGCGAGTTCTATTCGCTGGTCGGCGAGAAGATGCGCGACCGCATCCTTCTGGTGATGGCCAAGCGCGCCGGGCGCTGGATCGCCGGCGCCATCAATTTCATCGGCTCGCACACGTTGTTCGGCCGCCACTGGGGCGCCATCGAGCATCACCCGTTCCTGCATTTCGAGCTGTGCTATTATCAGGCGATCGACTACGCGATCGCGCACAAGCTGCCCTACGTCGAGGCCGGCGCCCAGGGCGAACACAAGATCTCCCGCGGCTACATGCCCAAGCACCACCTATTCGGCGCATTACATCGCCGATCCGGCGCTGCGGCGGGCGATCGCCGATTATCTGGTGCGCGAGCGCGCCTATGTGGCGGCGGCCGGCGCCGAACTTGCCGCCACCGCGCCCTATCGCAAGGATTTGGTGATCGGTCCGCAATAGCAGCGATCGGCAAGACCGGAGAGCACGATGCCGAGCTACGATCCGAACAACGTCTTTGCCAAAATCCTGCGCGGCGAATTGCCCGCCCACAAGGTCTACGAGGACGACAAGGCTTTCGCCTTTCTCGACATCATGCCGCGGGCGCCGGGCCACACGCTGGTGATCCCGAAAGCGCCGGCGCGCACCTTTCTCGACATCGCGCCGGACGATCTCGCCCATCTCATCAAGGTGACGCAGACGATCGCGCGGGCGGCGGTGAAGGTGTTCGCCGCCGACGGCCTGACCATTCAGCAGTTCAACGAGCCGGCCGGCGGCCAAGTGGTGTTTCACCTGCACATCCACGTCATTCCGCGCAAAAACGGCGTGCCGCTGAAGCCGCCGGCGAGCTTCAAGGAAGAGCCCGCGGTACTGTCCGACCAGGCGCTGCGGCTCGCCGCCGCGCTCAAAGGCACGTGAGCGATGGCGGCGGATGATGCGAACCGTCTAAGCGTCCGCGCGAGACGCGTTCGATCTCGGCGCGCACCAGCCGCTCGACCATGCCGGGCAAATTCTCGTCGAGCCAGGCCTTGAGCATCGGCCGCAGCATCTCGCGCACCAAATCCTCAAGCGTGCGGGCGTTCTGCACCAGCACGGTCTGCGCCAGCGTGTTGAAGGCGGAATCGACCGCCGCGCTGGTCGCACGCGACAGCAGGTCGATGGCGACTGGCGCGCTCGCGGCGCCGGCTTCTCCGGCGGCTCGTCGAAGCTCGACGTCGGAGCTGCCGTCGATCGTGCGGAATTGCCGGCCCGGCGCGGCATGCGGTCCGCCGGCAGCTGGCGCCGCCATCGATTCGGTCAGCTCGAGAATGTCGGGCGGACTGCTCGTCGACGCCTGCGATGCTCTCCGCCGCGGACGCGGCAGCTTCGAGCGGGCTCGCCGGCGGTGCAACGTGCCGGCGGCGGCCGGCATCGCGGCGCTGCACCGCCGGCGCAGCCGGCTGCGGCGCTTCCGGCGCCGGTGGCGCCGACTTGTTTGCGTCGTCGTCGGCGATGATGCGGCGAATGGAGGCAAGTATCTCCTCCATCGACGGTTCGTTGGATTTCGCCGGCTGCGTCATGCCCGCATCCCCGCTGCCTGCTCCCTTGCGTCGTCTGCTCTAGTCCTCGCGCTCACAAGGTTGCCAGCCTGTCCCTCCTCGCCTGCAGTCCCCTGCGGCCTCGCACCTGCCGCTGCCATCCTCGGACCAGCCGCAGCGAATCACAGGAAGTCTAACTATGCAACGCCGTCGTTAAGTTGTCGTTAAGTATGTCATGGCGGAACTCGAACGCAAGCGAGCGCTGCAACACAGTGCTGAGCGCCAGCGGCCGACTCATCTGCCGTCCGGGATGCGCAGGCCGAACCAGGCATCGCGCACCTGCTGATAGTGCACCTGCGGATCGTAGATCGGCACGTTGAGACCGAGCCGCTGCATCGACAGCGCGCCGACGGCCGCGAGCAACGTGTAGGACGCAACGACACGGTCGTGCTGGGCGGTCACCAGCGCGACCCGGGCATTGACCAGTTCCTGCTGGGCGTTGAGCACGTCGAGCGTCGTGCGCTCGCCGACGCGCGCCTCCTCGCGCACGCCGTCGAGCGCGATCTCGGCGGCGTTGACCTGCGCGGTCGTCGCCTCGATCTGCGCCTTGGCGGCGTCGAGCTGTCCCCAGCTCTGCACCACCGTGGCGCGCGCCTGATCGCGATTGACGTCGAGATTGAGGCGCTGCTGGCCCAGCGTTTCCTTCGATTGGCGGATCGCGGAATACTCGCCGCCGCCCTGATAGAGCGGGATGGTCAGTTGGCCGACGACCGAGGCGAGGAACTGCTTGTTGGTGGTATAGGCCGGGTACCAGTTCTCGGCAGCGCTCGCCGTCAAGCGCCAGGTTCGGATAGAGCGCGCCCTCGTTGATCTTGACGGCGAGCTCGGCGATGTCGACGCCGTACATCGGCGGCCAGCACCGACGGGCTCTGCTGCTCGCCCTGCGCGATGGCGGCATCGAGCGTCGGCGGCGAAAAACGGTCGACCGGCGTGCCGGGCGCGAGCTTGCCCGGCGCGACGCCGATCACGCGCCGATAATTGCCGAGCGACGTGATGTAATTCGACTGCGCGCCGAGCAATGAGGAGCGCCCGGCGGCCAGCCGCGATTCCGCCTGCGCCACGTCGGTGCGCGTCACCTCGCCGACATTGAAGCGGTCGCGGGTCTGCTTCAATTGCTCGGTGAGGACTTCGACGTTGCGCCGGTTGAGTTCGAGGATGGCTTCATCGCGCAGCAAATTCATGTAGGCGGTGGCGGCGTCGAGCAGCACCTGCTGCTCGGTCACGCGCAACGTCTCGCGCGCGCCCATCACCTGGCTTTCGGCCTGGCGCACGCGGTTGGCGGTCTGCAAGCCGTTGTACAGCGTCTCCGTCGCGGTCGCGCCGACCCCGCGCGACACGTATGCGGCGTCTGTCACGCTGGTGAGTAGCTGACGATGGTGTTGCCGGTCGCGCGCGTAGGTGTGCGTCAGCACGTCGGTGTAATTGTCGCCGCCGTTGGCGGTGATGCTGAGCTTGGGGCGATAGCCGGACAGCGCCTGCGGAACGTTCTCGTCGGTGGCGCGCAACGCCGCGCGCTGGGCGTTGAGCGATGGATTGTTCTGGTAGGCCTGCACCAGGGCCCATTCGAGCGTATCGGCCGCCGCGCCGCGGCAAGCGACGGCAACCGCAACGCCGGTCAGAGCGAGGCTGGCAACGGCCAAGATAAACGCCCGCACCTCGCTGCTACGCATGACGCCACCACAGCTCCCGCATCCCGCCATTCGGCTCGAGCGGGAACGCCACTGGGATACAGACCGCGCACTCACCGCCGCCGATTTGGCGACGGAGCCGAACGCGCAGACATTAGGCGGCTGGCGCAGTACCGTGAAAACCCCTGGCAAGCGGGCTCGATACAGATTTCTCGGCATTGGCGCATATGCGCCACAGGTCACGGCGCGTAAACGCGCCTTTATGCCCGGAGCTGTGCTTCGTTCGCGGCGGATCGGATTCGCGCTAGAATACGAAGGCCGGCGGCGCCACGAAGCCGGGCAGCACTGACGCGGCTGCATCGAAAATCGGCCGGCCGACCAGGCGGCCCTCGGCGAGCCGGAAAATCATCGCCTTGGCGGCCGGCGTCCGCCCCAAGATGCAGGCGAGCCGCCCGCTCGGCTTGAGCTGTCCGCCAAGCGTTTCGGGCGTGATCTCAGTCGCGCCGTTGAGCAGGATAACGTCGTATGGTGCCGCCGCCGGCCAGCCTGCGGTCAGCGGGCCGGTTGCGACCACCACATTGGCGGCGCCGGACGCGGCGAGCGCCTCCTTGGCGGCGTGGGCGAGCTCCGCATCTTCCTCCAGCGCAACGACCGAACCTGCCAGCCGCGCCAGCACGGCCGACGAATAGCCGGTCCCGCATCCGACATCGAGCACATGATCGTCGGCCTGCACGTGCGCCGCCTGGATCAGCTTGGCGAGCACCATCGGCTTGAGCAGCGACGCGGCCTTTGGCGATTTCGATATCGCTGTCCACATAGGCCTGCTCTGCCAGGGCGGGCGGCACGAAACGCTCGCGCGGCACCTCCAGCATGGCCGCGAGCAAGTCGGGATTATGGACATCGGCGGTGCGAACCTGCCCGTCCACCATCATACGGCGCGCGGTGGCACTGTCGAACATGCCTTGCATCCCACTTGCATCCCAATTGAAGTGCAGCCCATGCGATGTGCAGGGCGTTGTGCGGCAGGGCCTGGCAAAACGCAAGCGCGGGTCGCAATCCCGAACGCCAGACGCGGCGGCATTCCCAGCTCAATGTTGCCGGACAGCGGGCCTTCCTCTATAGAGCGAACCTTACCGGCGTCGCCCAAACCAGCACGCAGGCAACGTCGGTATCGGCCACGTGGCGGAGTGGTTACGCAACGGTCTGCAAAACCGTATACCCCGGTTCAATTCCGGGCGTGGCCTCCAATAAAAATTTCAATGGGTTGCGAGCGGTCGGCACGGAACGACCAAGGCGGGAAAATCGGAGAGGGGGACTTGCCAGTGACTCAGAGCGAAATCGAGAGACTCACCAAAGAGGCCAGCGAGGCCGGCAAAAGATATCGGGACTATCTCACGTCGATGTTGAAGATCGCGCAGGCTGACGAAGAGCTGAAGGAAAAGATGACGCCGCGCCACAATGATCTGAAGAGGCGGATGGAAGAAGCAGAGGCCGCGCGCGATGCAGCATTGGCAAAGCCTCACAAACAAAAGTGAGCCGCGCCTTTGTGACGGAGCCAAGTACGGCGACACGCGCGGGCGAGCTTTGAATTCGCCAGGGTGTGCCCTGAGAAGCCGGTGCGGGCCGCGAGAATCTCTCGCATGTTGTGCCGCGCGTCGCCCTTGCCGCCTTCCGGGAATTTCCCGGAAGGTTCGGCGCGCAGCGCTGGCTCAAGCTTGCGAGCCAGCGCCACTGCTCTTGTGATGGTGAAAGCGCCTTTCACGCGGGCGAGCGCCTGACGCCGGATGAAGCCCGTTCCGGCGGGAAGCGAAGCACACGTCCTTTGGTTTGAGTTGACTCCCAAGCGGCGAGCGCCCTTCGCGCCCACGGTGCAGGCAGCCGCGACAGCAAAGAAGGATCGTTTCGCTCCACCGCGAGCACTATCGTTTTGACTGCGTGTAGGGACAGCTCGCGCGCGCACCACCTAAGGTCATCGTGTAGCCGAAGTCGCTCCGCGGAACGCGCAGCCTTCAGGCGCGGAAGCATCGCGATCACGTTCGCGCTCATGTAACGGCCTGATCCGCCAGCTGCGCATCATCGGGCCATCCGGCGCGTTCGAAATGCGCGCGGGCGGGATGAAGCGCGCGGAATAGCTCTCCGCGATGTTTTGCGAGCGCTTCGGCACGGTCTAAGACCTCCCACGCCACGCGCTGAACAACAGCACCGACCTGCTCCTCCATTGTCTCGCTAATGAACGCGAGCGCGTTGGCAAAATTTTGTATCGCCGAGAGGTCATCCTCCATAGCGCAGATTATGTCGAAGAGCGGAGCGCTGTTTGCGCTACGGGCTGAGCGTTTTGCAGTGATCATGGCTGGGATTTTCCTTCTCGCTGGTGTGAGAATGCTGCACCGGCCAGACGGGATAATGCCGCTCAGGTTTTTTGCTATTGTCGATTCGGTCATGGCGCGCCCTTACCGGCGGGTTGTGACAAGTCCCGGCGCGTCGTTGACAGCGGCGCGTCGGGGCGCACGAATCATAGGCCAGTTCGCGCCGCGAGGGAATCCCCCATTTGGGCGCGCGATAGCGCCAGGCGCATTGAGATTGCCGATCGCGTGTGGGCGGCAGTTCCGAGTAATCCAAGGAGGGCGCATTTAGCGCCCTATGGAAAGGAACTTAATTATGCTGTTATAGGCACTATCTACGCGCAGTCCGCAATCAAATCCGTAAATCCCTGCGCCCTCAATTGTTGTGTTGTGGATCCCTCTAATGCGCACACCAGTCGAGGCGCATCCATGTGCGTTTGCAGCGATCACCAAAGCAAGCATCATAACAACCACCGAAACAATAATCAGAATAACTGAGAATGCCGGTGTAGGGTCTGGCCGCAACTTTGATTTAGGGCGCCTTCTCTCGGCGCGTCCTTGAAAGAAAGCAAAAAGACAGCACACCAGTAGGAAGGCGGCGATTCCGATCGCCACCCATCCAATCATTTTTTGTTCAGGCCACACGTTCATCGCCCCTGAAATTCCGAGGCTGAGAACACTGAAAAGCAGCGCCGTAATCCCAACGCTGCGATCCGAAGGTCGTTTTTCCGGGATAATGCCCATCGCCGAAACATACAACTTTTTGGGGATTGGAGAGATGCCAGCGCTGAGAAAAATAGCCCCGGCCCCCCGCTGCACGCTACAGCGCCCCTAGCGGGCTAGGCGCTTCCTTTCATAGCTGGAGGCTCAACGGCGAGGCGCTCACAAAGAGCGTCCGCAAGTCGTCGGGCGCAATCGCGACCGATGACGAAATGCAGCCAGCCGAAGCGCGGGTGCCGCATGTGCAAGACGAAATCGCCGGCGAGCTGCTCACCTTAGAGATCAAAAGCCGGATCGCGATAGCACTCGACCGCCTGGCCGCGCTGCCAAGTCTGCGGAATTTCCGGCAGCAGCCCGGTCCGAACCAAGCCGAACGTCGCGATCATCTGATCGAGAACCTCCGTGGTCATCGTCGAGCGAAAAGGCGGATCCGAAGGGATCACGATCATCGCCCGGAGGCGATCGTCGGACGGAAAAACACTAACGTTTAATTTTTCAGCCATCGATCAACCTCATGTTGGCGACCAGCCTCCGCCATCTCGCTGACGAAATCGACGATGCGATCGACCGAGAAGGCGACGCCGAAGGCCTCGAGCAGCGACTTGGCCCCCGCAGTCACATTATCGACCGACGAGCGCACCGAGCCGATCGCCTTCTTGGCGTCCTCGACACCGTTGATCAGCGCGCCGATCGAGGCGGAGAATTGAACACGGACGCTATCTGCCATCTTCGAGTCCTCCGGGGAAACTGTTCCGAGGCGGGAACAGTTTAGGCCCTCTGCTTCCGAAACCAGGCGATCGCGTCGTCTTTGGTCTCGATGCGCTCGCCGTCGCCGTCGAAATAGATGCTGCCGAGTTGCAACAGATACACTGTGGACTCGCTAATGCTGCCGCTGGCGAGGACCGGCACCACCGAGTCAAAGCGCTTCATAGGCACGCCGCGATGCGTGTCGATTTGAAAAGTTTCCATGCGCCAAGCAAGAATTGGCTCCTTGATCAGATCGAATCCGCCATGGTTCGGAAGTTCATAATCGAAGACGGCAAACCGCACGAGGCACAAGCACCATTGATGGCGTGCTTGTCATTATTGGCAAATTGGCAAGCCGAAATTAGCTGACATTCGAGTTGGCCAATTTGGGCGGCTTCCCAGGGCGACGATTGCCGGTCGCCATCGCATAATACGGCCACACCCAATTCCTTAAGCCGCTGCCGAAGCGGTCGCGAGCTTCGCGCTCGAGCGCGTCCCTGCCGATGGTTTTTCCGGCGGTGCGGCTTTCTTCGACACGCTGCTGCACGAACTGCTTGACTTCGGCTCGCGATGGCTGCGGCTTCATCGCCGGCCGTTTACTTCGCGCAGCGCGCACCTGTACATCAAACCAACGTTCGCGCTCGAACCCGCCGCCAAAAATCATGTCGGTGATCGACTCTTCGGTATGGAGGAGCGGCTTAGATGCATTCGGTGCGCGCTTCGCAGTCTGCACAATAACCACCGAATCTTTTGGAGCCAGTTTGGCGTGATCACACGCAGCCGCTGGGATCTTCTCCATTGCTGACGTGGCTGCTGAGCGCCTTCCCAAAACGGCGCAGTCGCCTTGCTTCCAGGCTGCTCTAAATGCCTCTTCGCTACCAAAGTCAGCAATCGCCAACGCAAGGGAAACGTTCGCCTTGCTCATTGGGCGCCCTTCTTCTGGCGTGGACGTAATCTCACTACTGTCGCGCTGGCCGTTTGCTTCTCGATCGCTGCGACGATCGCCGCGCCGAGCTCGTCATTGACAGTAGCAGCGGCGTCTCGCGCCAGGTGAGCATAGCGCTGGGTCGTCGCCGCAACCTTGTGGCCGAGCAGCTTCCCGATCATCTGCAGTGACACGCCGCGCCCAGCCGCCAGCGAGGCATACGAGTGCCGAAGATCATGCAAGCGCACATCCTCGAGCCCAGCATAGGGCCGCGTCACGATCCAGGCTCGCGTTAGGTTCTTGAACGGCTCGCCGTTCTTCGCGCCGGCCACCACGAATTTGCCGACCCGCGGCAAGGTCCGAAGCACCGCCATAGCTGCGTCGGACAGGTGGATGGTACGCGGCTCGTTTGTCTTGCTGTCCGGCAGCTGTGCGATTTTGCGGTCCCAATAAACATGCCTCCATTGCAGGGCCGTCACCTCGCCCGAACGGGCGCCGGTAAAAAGCGCCAAACGAAGCCCCGCAGCCGCGTGCGGGCCGATCTTTCCCTCGCGCTCTGCCTGGGCGATGGCGTCCGCTGCGCGGCCAATCTCTGCCTCGCTCAGAAACCGCTCGTGGCGGCCCTCGCGGTACATCTTGATCCGTCGCGCCGGGTTGCTGTTCGGAGGTCGCTTGCCCTTGTCCTCGGCGTAGGACATGAGCGCGCCGAGCGTCCGCACCACATAGTTCGCGCGGCGCGGCGTCGCCGCCATCGATTCGTGCAGCGCGATCGCGTCCGCCTTGTCGACGCTGGCGAGCAACGCATGGCCCAACGCGGGCTTGATCTTCTGCTCGACGATCTGGCGGTAATCCGCCGCCGTCCGCGGCTTCAGTTTCGTCTCGACATGCTCGGCCAGCCAAGCATTGGCGAATTCAGCCACGGTGAGCCGGCCGTTGACGAGCGCGTTCACGGACGGCCCTTTCGGCGTTCGGGTCTTTGCCCGCCCGCAGGTCCGCCAGCGCGTCCCTAGCGAGCTGGCGCGCCTTGGCGACCGATATTTCAGGGAATTGGCCGATGCTGATGCGCCTCGGCCGGCCGCCATGCCGGGCCTGCGCGATGAAAATTTTCGCTCCGCGCGGCGTCACGCGGATGCCGAAACCCTCCGTGCCGGGATCAAAGGTCAGCCGGTCACTGCCGTCGATCGGAAGCGCCTCTATCGAAGCGTCGGTGAACTTGCCGCGCATCGCAGTCCCCACGAATCACCGGGGACTCGTATTTCATAAATTTTGCCGCAAGTACACGGATTTTCTGGCAGATTTCCCCTTATTTTTCAATTCATGCCGCGTCCACCGAACCCAGATAGGAGCCCGCCGGTAAGTCTGCAAAACCGTGTACCCCGGTTCAATTCCGGGCGTGGCCTCCAATAAAATCAAATAGTTAGTGAAGGATGTCGAGGGTTCGCAAATCTGCGTCAGTGTTTCGTCAGTTGTGCACGGTGTGCTTGACGTAAAAAAACCGCCGAAATGGCTCTGGCACAGAGAGCAAATCCGAGAGGACAGCCTCGGCCGCGTCGTCGATCTGCATTCTTAACGCCCCGTCCAAATGTCGATGTCGCATGCCGGATGGTTTGGACTGCCGCGGGCGAATTGCATTTCGCGCGGTGGCTCCGGCCACGTTGTGCCTTGGTATTTGACGCCGCCGAAGATCGAAGACGCACTGACCGAGGAAGAGATCGCGGAGCCTTATGTGCTCCGCCCTTTGCGTCGACGTTCGAAATTATGATCCAATTCAATTGAAACGGATCATGATCGTCATGTCTGCTCCCGGCACTCTTCGACACTTGTCGCAGTTTCGGCGTGAATGGACCGAGATTCTTGCCGCGACGCAAGAGTTCTCAAAGGCGGTGATGGCGTTCGTCAGCAAGTACCAAAGCCTGAAGTTTGGGATTTCCATCAGCAGACGTTTCATCCGTGTTCGATCATTGACCGATTCGACAATCAAATAAAGTTGGAAATCGGGGTGCTTCTTTAGCTCGCACTCAATCTGCTTGCGTTTCGCTCGTAATCGATCCAACGGGATCTTTTCAAAAATACTTATCATCGTTCGTGGTTTTCACGGACCGGAAGTTACGAATGCTGAACTGCTATGTCGAAAAGGCTACACAAAGCACCCTCCCCCACTGTGCAACAAACGCACTCACTCGCCATTGGTTCCCAGACCGCTCGTCCAGTCAGAACGGAAATTGAGAGAATTTATGCCTCATACAGCTGCAGCAATCTTCGGTTCCATAGCACGCGTTTTAAAATTTTCGGAACCGCGCCTCGTTATGCGCGGTTGATGTGCGGACTGAGAAAAAATCCACAAGGAGATGCAAACATGGATTGGAACCGTATCGAAGGAAACTGGAAGCAGGCCAAAGGCAAGGTAAAGGAGAAGTGGGGCCAACTCACCGACAACGACATCAACCAGATCGACGGCAAGCGCGACCAGCTTGAAGGCAAGATTCAGGAGCGCTACGGGCTTGCCAAGGACATGGTGCGAAAGAACGTCGACGATTGGCTCAATCAGCAGCCCTAACCGCGTTGCGCGTACCTTCTGCGGCTTCACTGACTGAGACCGCGAACAACACCGAAACAACGGCCGGATCGTTCCTCGCCAGCGATCCGGTCAATTGGTTTCACGAGCGAGGACAGTCGGCATGAGTGTGCAAACGAACGGCCCCAACCGCAACCCAACGAGTGGTCGGAACGCGAGACCGTGCACAGCCCGGTACTGCCGGCACAGAACGCGCGCCAAGGCGCAACCGGACATAATGTCCGCTACGTACTCGGCTTCGGCATGATCGCGATTGTCATCGCGTTCTTTGCCATCTATCTCGCGTATTTTGCCTGATGCGCAGGTGCTGAACGCGCAAGCAGGTGCTGAACGCGCAATCAGTCGCCGCGTTCCACCAGCGCTTTCCGGGTCTTGCGGACCTCGCTCGCCGTTACCGGCGGCGCCGAAGCTGAGCACCGAAGTAAGAATTTGCTCGCCAACGTACAAGCAGCCGTCAATCTTTCCCGATCAGATACGCCGGAAGGTCTTAAGCAGGCCATTGAAAGGCGCATCAGGGCCCGGCAAACGTTCATTCGTTATTTGTTGAGAGTCGATGGATTCGTGCTGAGCTGTCGACGATCGCAACACAGGAGCTTGCTCCTTATTTCGCAAATAGTGAAAACCGTACACGCATAGGCGGACCGCCAATTTTGCTAGAACCTAGCGCTGCCCAAGCTATTGCCGTAACGTTACACGAGCTTGCGACCAACGCCGTAAAATACGGCGCTTTATCCGCTTCGAATGGCTCGCCGCCACAATGCTCACAGGATGTGAATCGGCGTCCAAATCGTGATCCCACCCAGGCTGCCCATAACACATTGAAAGATCGAGTTTTTCGATTGAGAAGGTGGAGTTATGATTCGGCAACATCGCACTACGAATCAATCTGCATGCTAGGCGATCCAGACGGTCATCTGATCTGTCTCAAAGTGCCCGAGGTGAAGAATGCTGACCAATGCCGTAACTCCGCCGGGCGCCCCTGGAATCCCGCCTCGTTGGACTAGCAGCGCTAAAAGCGGTGTCGGCACCGCCGCCGGCAGGGGTAGCCGCATTTGGTTCACGATCAGCCACGGCATTCTCAACGAAATCTATGCGTCGCGCTTGGACACGGCCTGCATCCGCGATTTCGGCTTCATCGTTACCGCCAAGGATTACTTCTCCGAAGAGAAACGTGACTGCGATCAGAACATTAGAATGGTGAAAGACGGCATCCCTGCGTTCCGCCTGGTGAACACCGCGCGAGACGGGCGCTATCAGATCAGCAAGACGATCTTATCTGATACCGACCGTGAGGTCGTCCTCCAGGAGATCGCATTTGTAGCGTTGAAGGGCGCGTCTGAAGATTACGCCTTGCACGCTATCATTGCTCCGCATCTGGTCAACGCCGGCGCCAATAACACCGCGTGGTACGGAGACTATAAAGGACATGGCATGCTGTTCGCCCGCGGCAGAGGCATGGCGCTGGCAGTCGCCTCTTCGGTGCCTTGGATCGCGCGCTCGGCCGGCTATGTTGGTTTTTCTGACGGCTGGCAGACGTTGTCTCGGGGCGAGGGACTGCGCCAGGAGTACGTTCGCGCCGACAACGGCAACGTCGCAATCTCGGGAACGCTCGATTTGGCGGCTGAGAGCGGACGTGCGCTGCTAGCCATCGGCTTCGGTGCGCAACCGGAGGAGGCGGCGTTCCGTTCACTCATCAGTCTGCAGCAAGGCTTGGAGACGACGCTGCGGCGCTACTGCGTCGGCTGGCGCGATTGGCAGAATAGTCTGGCCTCCCTCGATGAACCACGCGCTGAAGGAGAGCTCAACCGGTACCGTGTCAGCACCGCCGTTTTGGCGACGCACAGGGATGCAGAATCGGGAGCGATTATTGCCAGCTTGGCGATCCCGTGGGGTTCTTCCAAGGGCGACGATGATCTCGGCGGCTATCATCTGGTGTGGCCCCGCGATCTCGTGCAAATCGCCGGAGGCTTGCTGGCCGCTGGCAGCCCGGATCAAGCCAAGGCCGTGCTTGAGTATCTCGTCGCAGTCCAGGAGGCCGACGGTCATTGGGTGCAGAATTCGTGGTTGGATGGCCGGCCTTACTGGAAAGGTATCCAGCTCGACGAGACAGCCTTTCCGATTCTGCTTTACGACATGTTGCTGCGGACCGGGGCGATCAAGAAAGCGGATATCGCCCGCTATGACGCCATGATCGAAGCTGCCGCCGGTTATATCGTCCGCAACGGACCGGCTACGCCGCAGGATCGCTGGGAGGAAGACGCAGGCTATTCGCCGTTTACTTTGGCCGCCGAGATCGCGGCGCTGCTTGCCGCCGCCGACGCCATGGAAGCCGCTGGCAAGACTGCGATGGCAGACTATGTGCGCGAAGTTGCCGATGGATGGAATGAGCAGATCGAAAACTGGACCTATGCTGTCGATACCGCGCTCTCGCGGAAGCTCGGCATCGAAGGCTATTATATCCGCATCGGGGGTCCGCTGAGCAGAGGCGTTTCCGACGGGCGCCAGCTCATCCCGATCCGCAATCGCAGCGACGGCAATGCCACACTGGAAGCCGATCTGCTGGTGAGTCCCGATGCCCTGGCGCTCGTGCGATTTGGCCTTCGCGCAGCGGACGACCCACGCATTGTCAACACCGTTACCGCCATCGACGCAGTGCTTAAACGCGAATTGCCGGCAGGGCCTTACTGGTATCGTTACAACGATGATGGCTACGGCGAGCACACCGATGGCGAACCATTCGACGGCGCCGGCATTGGTCGCCTTTGGCCGCTGCTAACCGGGGAGCGCGCGCATTATGCGCTCGCCGCCGGCCGGTTTGATGAGGCGCGGCGGCTTCTTCGCACGCTCGAAGCCGCTGCGAATCCCGGTGGCCTCTTACCGGAGCAAATCTGGGACAGCGCCGATATTCCGGCCCGCGAGCTATTTCTCGGTCGCCCGTCTGGAAGCGCGATGCCCCTCGCCTGGGCGCACGCCGAGCACATCAAGTTGCTTCGCTCATTGCGGGATAAAGCGGTCTTCGATATGCCTCCGCAGACGCGCAATCGCTATGTCCTCAATAAGCCGCCACCGGCGCCGGTCTGTTGGCGGCTTACGTCGAAGGTCGGCAAATTAGCTTTTGGCCGATTACCGCGCCTTGAATTATTGGAGCACGCGCGTGTCCATTGGTCGGCGGACAATTGGGCGACCGTCGTCGACGCCGATGCCAGACCGAGCGGCCTGGGCACCTATACCCTTGATATTCCGGTTCAGGAACTCAAGCGGGACGACATCATCCGTTTCACGTTCTTCTGGATCGAGAGAAACAGATGGGAAGGGGTGGACTTCGAAGTTCAAATACAGCGCGAGTGACCCCAACGTCGAGATTGTCATGTCTTGTGCTTTGCCATTTTCGTCACCGACGGCGTGGAACGGGTTGAACTGACAGATCTAGTCAAAGCTCTGCGCGCCGCCGGCGCCGTGTCAACGGGGATTCGCTGGCAATCCCATCACCAGATTTCGCTCACTGCAATAAAACCGGCACTTAACCGACGCCGTGCGGCATTCGCCGCGCGATGAACGTCATTTTGCAGGGGGACGGCTCGCCGTCGGCGTCCAGAAGTGGACAGCACACCCGAAGGTGTGTTTAGCTACGCTCTCTTTAGCCGCCGCCGGTTAGCGCGAACGCGCTTCTTGTAAACGCCTAAGACTTTCTTGGCGACATGATGGTCCTTGGCGCCTCTGATTACTGCGGCAGCAGCGGCAGCTTGGGCTTCGGCGAGCGCCGCCACTTTCTCGGTCACCATTCGGCGCGCCTCGGTTTGCCCTCCCGCGCTTTGCGTCGCAAGACGCATCATGCGCAGTGCGATGACACTTTGGGCTTCCCAACCGAGCCGCGCGGCCTGAAACGATAACGCACACCAGGCATTCCACGCCTGCATTGGATTCGACATTGCATGTCCCTTTACCCGGCCGGCGTCAGGGTAACGGCCGCGGCGACCGTTTGTTTCCCAGCAAGCGCCATTGGTGGAAGCCCGCGACCGGTAAATTCGGGTGCGCTCAAATCCTGCCGAGCAAAACCAAGATCAGAAGGATGACAATCACGATGCCCAGCCCGCCGCCGCCGTAGTAGCCGGTCCCATAGAATCGGCCGCCACCAAGTCCGCCGAAGCCTCCAAGCAAGATGATGACCAAGATGATGAGCAGAATGGTTCCGATCGACATGAAATCGTCTCCGAATTTCTATGTTGGCTTGCCGCGAGGAAAAGCTGCACCTTGCTGTTCGTCAGTGTGAGAAAAGCGCCAGTAGTATGATGATCGGGATTGGAACGCCAAGCAACCAGAGAAGAATGCCTCTACCCATGATGTGCTCCTTTATATTGGCCGGGGGGTGAGAACACGATCGTTCCACGTACCGTCGCGCAACGATCCGCCCTCGACCGCCGCAAGGCTTGCTGCGAATGCGCCGAATAACATGGCGGCGGTCAACCAGAAGGAAAGCTTTGCCGCACCTTTCCGCGCATTGTCGGCGGCAGTCTTTGCTTCGATAATTACGTCATTGACGCGCTTCTCGGCGTCGACCTGGCTCATGCCGGTGCGGGCAGCCACGACTTGCGCCACATAGGCTTTGTCGGCGGCGCTAAGGTCTTGTTTGTCGTGAAAACTCGCGGTCCACAGCCGCAGGATTTCTGCGCGAGATTGATTTGAATTTGCACCGCTCCGCGCGGCAGGATTTGGGTTGCCGGCAGCGGGTGAGGAGCCAGGCGCAGATGCGGGCTGTCCGACAGTGTCAGGGCGGAACAGCTTGTCGACGTAAATATCCGCCGGATTAACGGAGCGGGTGGCCTGCGATGCCGCACCGCCCACGCCCGCCGCGGCGCCATTGGCGAGATATCCCGTAACCGAACTCAAGGCGCTCGCACTCAAAAGCGTAGCGAAGGCCCAGGCGATGAAGCCGTGTGCGGTATCGCGAAAGAAAATTTCGTGTGTGTGGGCGCCCACCCATTTGGTCCGCAATCGAGCGGCGAGATAGCCACCGACGGCAGACGACATCACCGCGATGATCACCAGATATATTCCGGTGCCGGTCTTGAATGTCGATGCCGAAACGCCGCTGTCGCTCCAGGGGGATACGGCCGACAGGCCAAGTCCCGCTCCGAAGGCGATCAGAAGAAGCGCCAATGCCGCCGCGCCAACAGCGCCCGCGGCGATCGCACCCCAAGACACGGCGGATTGTGCGTCCCCGATCGTGGACGCAGCACGCAGATCGGTCTCCATTTTTATTCTCCCGGTCGGGACCCAGCGGTCTTGCCTTTTAAGTCGGCACAATCAAGAAAGTTCCGGCCGTCTCAGAAACGCCGCTGACGGGACCCTTTTTCAACACTCATATGAAAGCGTTTCGATAACGGTCAAAGAGGCCTGCCGGCGGACGAGTCATTCTCGACCGCGTGGGTGCGGCTAGTCGGTCGCTTCAACCAATTTGAAAGGAATTGATGATTCGCTTCCGTCCTGGGTGCGAGCGACGGAGGGGACTATGGCGAGGCGCGAGAAATCTGTGAAGAGATATGTTGTGCGGTTGAGCGCGGAAGAACGCGAGCAGTTGGAAGCGTTGATTCAAAAAGGGAAAAACCCCGCGCGGCGGCTGCTGAAGGCGCGGATTTTGTTGAAGGCGGATATCTCGGAAGCCGGCGATGGCTGGAGCGACAGCAAGATCGTTGCGGCCATGGAGACCAGCGCCTCCATGGTTTACCGGGTGCGCAAGCAATTGGTTGAAGAGGGCCTTGCGGCGGTGTTGAGCCGCAAGCAACGTGCGACGCCGGCAGTTGCGCCGATTTTTGATGGCGAGAAGGAAGCCAAGCTGATTGCCCTGGCGTGCTCCAAACCGCCCAAGGGACGGGCACGCTGGACCTTGCGGTTGCTGGAACGCAAGGTGGTGGAACTCAGCATCGTTGATCGCGCCAGCGACAGCACGATCGGTCGGGTTTTAAAAAAACACTCTCAAGCCCCATCGCCGCGAACAATGGGTCATTCCGCCCAAAGCCAACAGCGCGTTCGTGGCCGCGATGGAAGACGTGCTGGCCGTCTACACGCGACCGCGCGATCCCAATCGACCGCTGGTTTGCCTGGATGAGACCTCAAAGCAACTCATTGCCGAGACACGCGTGCCGATCCCGATGAAACCGGGCCGCCCGGCCCGTTGCGACTACGAGTACGAGCGCAACGGCACCGCCAACCTCTTCATGATGTTCGCCCCGCTCGAAGGCTGGCGTCACGTCAAGGTCACAGACCGCCACACCGCCGTGGATTATGCCCATGTCCTCAAAGACCTCGCCGATACTCACTTCGCCAGCGCCAAGGTCATTGTCCTGATCCAGGACAACCTCAACATCCACAGCAAAGCTTCCCTCTATGAGGCGTTCCCGGCCGCCGAAGCCCGGCGCCTGGTCGAGCGCTTCGAATGGCACTACACGCCGAAACACGGCAGCTGGCTGGATCTTGCCGAGTCCGAACTCGGCGTCCTATCGTCTCAGTGTCTCGACCGCCGCATACCCGATAAGCAAACCCTCATCGACGAAATCGCCGCTTGGGAAAAAGACCGCAATACAAATCACACCAAGGCTGATTGGCACTTCACAACCTCAAATGCACGCATCAAACTCAAGCACCTCTACCCTTCAATCTGATTGAATCGGGCGACTAGTGCGACGATCCATGCCCGCTTCCGCTTGCTGATTGACGGCGGCTTAGCGGCTTACCAATCCGATCGCCATGAGGGGGAGAATAGCGGACACGCCTCGGACATCGTCAATCGGTCGAAGATGACCGATGCTGTTGAAAAAGGGCTCGTGATTATCGTCACGGCATGATTCCCTGACGCCTGATTTGTTTGGCGACGGAGGCGAGTTATGATGGGCCGTCAAGAGGTCGACCAAGGCCAATTGTTCTACCTGTTTAATCTCGAAGGACGAATTCCAGCGAACCATCTGTTGCGTCGGATGAATCCGATCGTGACGCGAATACTGGCAGATATTCGGGAAAAGCTCGCGCCGTTTTACAGCAATATTGGCCGACCGTCGATTGATCCCGAACTCATGCTTCGGATGCTGATTGTGGGCTATTGCTACGGCATTCGGTCGGAGAGGAAGCTTTGCGAAGAGATCGAGCTGCATCTGGCTTATCGATGGTTTTGTAGGCTCGATCTTAACGACGAAGTGCCGGACCATTCGACATTCTCAGTCAATCGTCACGGTCGCTTTCGCGACAGCGATATATTTCGAGGGATATTTGAGGCAGTCGTCAGGGCCTGCATGAACGCTGGTCTCGTCAAGGGTGAAGGTTTTGCCGTTGATGCGAGCGTCATGGAAGCAGATGCCAGCCGCTATCATGGCAAGGCACCGGATGAGATAGACTGGTCGGCTCCGGAACGGCAGACGCGAGCTGTCGAGGAATTCCTCGCGAGCCTCGATGATGAAGATCCTGATGCCAATCGCAATCCACCGAAGGTCATCTCATTGAGCGATCCATGCTCAGCCTGGACTGCGAAAGCTAATAAGCGAGTGCAGTTTGGTTATGGCCTCAACTATCTTATTGACACTGAGAACGCCATTATTGTCGACGTCGAGGCCACGCCGGCGCGAACCTACGACGAGGTTGTTGCCGCGAAGACGATGATCGATCGCACTTGCAAGCACATGGGCCTCAAACCCAAACGTCTCGCCGCCGATTCGGCCTACGGTACCGGAAAGTTCCTTGCGTGGATTGTGGGCGAAGAGATTGCGCCGCACATTCCGGTCCGGGACTACAGTCAGCGCGATGACGGCACATTCTCACGCAGCGACTTCAAGTTTGACAAAGCTAATAACGTCTACGTTTGCCCTGCTGGCAAGCCTCTCACCACCACTGGCAGAGTCAGGTATGATGACTTGCGCCCTTACAGCGCCAGCAAGCGCGATTGCGATATTTGCCCGCTGAAGATGCGATGCTGTCCACACGATATATCACGTAAGCTACTCCGCAGCGTCCACGAGGATGCTCGCGACGTTGCTCGTGCGCTCAATGGAACACCGGCGTTCCAAGAATCCAGCAATCAACGCAAAAAGGTCGAGATGCGCTTTGCGCACTTGAAAACCCATCACCGCTTCGAGCGAATGCGGTTGCGAGGTCTCTCGGGCGCACGCGACGAGTTCCACCTCGCGGCCATCGTCCAAAATCTCAAGACACTGGCAATCCACATCGGACGACCTCCGCCAAGCGAGCGGGTGCATGAGTGATGCAGGCGTTAGCGTCAGTTAAGACGGTGCCCACGCCGCAGGAACTGGGCGGGGCTTGAGGGCCGCCACGGTAGTCTGCCCTAGCAAGCGAAAAGGCCAATACGGACTACCAACAGCCCTAAAAACGGAGCCTTCCCGCTCCGTGGGCGACTTTATCAACGGCATCGACCCGCAACATCAGTTTGGTACCGCCAATCATGGCATTGCGAGAGCGGCAAGCAGCTTTTCATTCGAATTGGCGGGAAGTCCCAACGTATAGGAAAACTATCCCGTCGTGGAACTTTCCTGGCTTGTTCCGCTTATTCCGATACGGGGAATTGCACCGGCAGCTTAGAGTAACCATCCAACGATGCATGCGAGCAGCCGTTCAACGATGCGTGCCAGCAGCCGTTCAGTTGCTCTAATGGACCAAAAGCAAGAGCTATTTGCACCGAAAATCTACTACTTTCATCCGCTCCTTGCCGGCCGCCGCAGCACCTGGGCGGCTCATCTGCGTCGCTGCCGAGACCTCGGCTTCGATCACGTCCTGTCGGCACCGTTATTTGCTCCGGGCAAAGCCGGCAACCTTTTCCTCGCGATGGACCACGAGTTTGCCCATCCGGCACTCGGGCCGTCGCTGCCTCTGGATCAGGTCATCGATGAATTCGCTCAGGCGTGCCGGGCGAACGGTTTGCGTCTTTGTATGGACGTCATGCTGGGGCGGGTTGCGGCCGATGCAGCGATCGCCAGGTCAAAGCCCGATTGGTTTCGCGCGCCGGCACCGAGCGACAGGATCGATCCGCGGTCCTCCAGGCGCGAGTCCGACGCCGCATACGCGCGCTTCGACCAAGTGGCCGTCGCGAAGGAGCTTGCCGAGTGGTGGATCCACCGGCTGCTGCGTCTGATCGGCGCCGGCCTGTCGGGCTTCCGATGCGGAGAGCTGCAACTGGTGCCTCCGACGATCTGGCGCCAAGTCATCGCGACGATCAAGCACAAGTATCCTGATTGCCGATTTTTGGCTTGGACGCCGGGATTGGATTGGCGCGCCATCGCGGCGCTCCGCGGTCTGGGTTTCGATGCTGCGTTCTCGTCGGTGGCGTGGTGGGACGGCCGGGCCAGTTGGTTCGTCGAGGAGCACCGGTTGCTACGCAACATCGGTTCGGTCATCGGCTGCGCAGAAGCGCCATTCGCGCCGCGGCTGGCGCGGCGGCTGCAAAAGTCCTCCGATCCGCAAACTCAATACCGTCACATGCTGCGCCGCGCCGCCGCCGCCAGCGACGGCATCATGATCCCGATGGGATTGGAGTTTGCAGCCGCCGGCGACATGACGCCTCAAGACGTCGACGACCCGCTCCCGCTTGCGAATTGCGACGCCGCGCTGGCGACGGAAATCCGCGAAGCCAACGCGCTGACGGACGAACTCTCAGGTCTCGGCCTTGGCGGCGAGATGCGAATTCTTACCACGCCTGCACAGTCCGTGACGGCGCTGTTGCGCTCCGACGCTGCCGACGTCCGTTCGGCCACCGCCTCGGCCTTGGTCCTGATCAATACTGATTTTCAACGCGATCAGCCGCTGCCGGTTTCGCTCGACCCGTTACCGGCCACCGCCGGAATCGCCGCGGTAGCCGACAAAAAGATTGCAGCCGACCGCGATTGCCGCGCAACGCTCGCCGCCGGCGAAGTTCGCTTGATCAGCCTTCGACAAAGCTTTCCGATCAAGACGCGGCGCGTTGATACGCAAGCGGCCAAGTCAGCGGCATTGCCGCGGATCGTGATCGACAACGTGGCTCCTGCGATCGACACCGGCCGCTTCCCAGCCAAACGCATCATCGGCGAGAGCATCACCGTCGCGGCGGATGTCTTTACCGATGGACACGAGGTCCTTGCCGTCGAACTTCTTTGGCGCGCCGTTGATGAAAGCGAATGGCGCCGCAGCGAAATGCAGTTGCTCTATAACGATCGCTGGCAGGCGAAATTCCTGCCGGATCGCATCGGCCGCCATGAGTTTACGATTGAAGCCTGGTGGGACAAGCATGCCACGTTCTGCCGCGATCTCGAGGTCAAGCGTAAGGCCGGGGCGGACATCGGCGTCGAGATCACGGAAGGCCGACAACTGCTCGAACAAACACTGCAGCGAAGGAATATCGACCAGACCAAGATTATCGCCTCCGCGCTGACCTGGCTTACCGACGCTGACTTGGAAACAAGCAGCGCGATTCTGTTCGAGTCGCGATCTGCGCGAAGTGATGCGAGAGTCAGAGGAACGGCGATTCCTCTATCGCCGCGAGCCGCACTTCGCCGTGGACGTGGAACGGCCACAGGCAGCGTTCGGCGCATGGTACGAGCTTTTTCCGCGCTCGACGGCCGACGAGCCGGGCAGGCATGGAACGTTCGACAACGTCATCCGGCGCCTGCCGGCGATCCGGGATATGGGCTTCGACGTGCTGTATCTGCCGCCGATCCATCCGATCGGCATGACCAATCGAAAAGGCAAGAATAACAGCCGCGACGTTCGCCCCGACGATGTCGGCAGCCCTTACGCGGTCGGCAGCGCCGAAGGCGGCCACGATGCGATCCATCCCGCGCTCGGCACCATTGAGGATTTTCGCCGGCTGCGCGCCGCCGCCACTGCCTGTGGCATGGAGATCGCGCTCGATTTCGCCATCCAGTGCTCGCCCGATCACCCCTGGCTCAAGGATCATCCCGAATGGTTCGGCTGGCGACCCGACGGCACCGTGCGCTACGCGGAAAACCCGCCAAAACAATACGAAGACATCGTCAACGTCGATTTTTACGGACCCAAATCTTACCCAGCTCTATGGAACGCATTGCGCGACATTGTGCTCTATTGGCACGACGAGGGCGTTCGCATCTTTCGCGTCGATAATCCGCACACCAAGCCGCTGCCGTTCTGGGAGTGGCTTATTATTCAGGTACGCGGCCAGCGTCCCGATGTGATTTTCCTGTCGGAAGCATTCACCCGCCCGAAAATGATGTACCGCCTGGCCAAAGCCGGCTTCTCGCAGTCCTACACTTACTTTACTTGGCGCAACACCAAACGCGAGCTGACCGAATATTTCACGGAGCTGACCACGTCGGACGTGCGCGACTATTTCCGTCCGCATCTTTTCGTCAATACGCCGGATATCAATCCGTATTTCTTGCAGACTTCGGGTCGTCCGGGATTTCTGATCCGCGCCGTGCTGGCGGCCACGCTGTCGGGCCTATGGGGAATATATTCGGGCTTCGAACTGTGCGAGGCTGCGCCATTGCCTGGCCGCGAAGAATATTTGGATTCCGAAAAATACGAGATCCGCGTCCGCCGCCACGACGCTCCTGGCAATATTACGGCCGAGATCGCCAAGTTGAACCAGATCCGCAGAGCCAACCCGGCACTGCAAAGTCATCTCGGGTTGCGGTTTTATCCGGCTCATGACGATCAAGTCTTGTTCTACGGCAAGATGACGCCGGATCGCGCTGACATGGTCCTGGTTGCCGTCAATCTCGATCCCTTTCATGCGCACGATGTCACGATCGAAGTGCCAATGTGGGAATGGAAGATTCCCGACGACGCCGCCATCGTCGCTCACGATCTGATGGCCGAGACCACGTTGACGTGGCGCGGCAAGTTGCAACGCATTCGGCTCGATCCGGCCGTGCTTCCATTCGCTATCTGGCGCGTCGCGCCGGGCATCGGAGGCTGACGTGGACGCGAAAACTAAGCCAGCGCCGGCGGCAGCCACCGCGACGGATCAGCTCTGGTACAAGGATGCGATCATCTATCAGCTGCATGTGAAATCGTTCTTCGACAGCAACGACGATGGCATCGGCGATTTTCCCGGCTTGATATCGAAGCTCGACTACATAGCCGACCTGGGCGTGAACACCATTTGGCTGTTGCCATTCTATCCCTCACCGCGCTTGGACGATGGCTACGACATTAGCGAGTACCGCGACGTTCATCCCGATTACGGCACGCTCGCCGATTTTCGCCATTTCATCCGGCAAGCGCACAACCGCGGCATTCGCGTGATCACCGAACTCGTAGTCAATCATTCCTCGGATCAGCATCCGTGGTTTCAGCGCGCGCGGCGAGCCAAGCCCGGGTCGCCGTGGCGCAACTATTACGTCTGGTCCGACACCGACCAGAAATACGCCGGCACCCGTATTATATTCGTCGATACCGAGCGCTCGAACTGGACCTGGGACCCCGTCGCCGGAGCCTACTATTGGCACCGTTTCTATTCGCACCAGCCAGATTTGAATTTCGATAATCCGCAGGTACTCAAAGCGCTCTTGAGCGTGATGCGGTTCTGGCTGCAGCTCGGCGTCGACGGGCTGCGTCTTGACGCGGTGCCGTATCTGGTCGAGCGCGAGGGCACCAATAACGAAAACCTGCCAGAAACACACGCAATCCTGAAAAGCTTCCGCGCCGAGATCGACCGCGCGTTTCCGGGCCGGATGCTGCTCGCCGAGGTCAATCAGTGGCCGGAGGACACCAAGGATTATTTCGGCGATGGTGATGAATGCCACATGGCGTTTCATTTCCCGCTGATGCCGCGCATGTACATGGCGATCGCGCGCGAGGATCGCTTTCCGATCAGCGACATCATGCGGCAGACGCCGCCGATTCCGGATACCTGCCAGTGGGCGGTGTTTCTACGTAACCATGACGAGTTGACGCTGGAAATGGTCACCGACAGCGAACGCGATTATTTGTGGCAGACCTATGCGTCGGACCGCCGCGCGCGGCTCAATCTCGGTATCCGGCGGCGACTCGCCCCTCTGCTCGAACGCGACCGCCGCCGTGTCGAATTGATGAACAGTCTTGCTGCTCTCCATGCCCGGTACACCGGTGATCTATTACGGCGATGAAATCGGCATGGGCGACAATATCCATCTCGGCGACCGCAACGGCGTGCGCACGCCGTTGCAGTGGTCGCCGGATCGCAACGGCGGATTTTCGCGCGCTGATCCGGCCGCGCTGGTGTTGCCGCCGATCATGGACCCGCTGTACGGCTACGGCGCGGTGAACGTCGAGGCGCAGAGCCGCGATCCGTACTCCATTCTGAACTGGACGCGGCGGATGCTCGCGGTGCGCAGCCGACATCCGGCGTTCGGCCGCGGCACGGTGACACTGCTTTATCCCAAGAACCGCAAAATCCTGGCCTATCTTCGCGAATACCAAGGCGACACGCTGTTATGCGTCGCCAACGTGGCGCACAGCCCGCAAGCAGTGGAACTTGATCTGTCGCAATTTGTTGGCCGCGTGCCCGTGGAGCTAAATGCCGGCACGCTGTTTCCGCCGATTGGCGAACTGACTTATCTGCTGACGCTTGCCGCCCTTATGGCTTCTACTGGTTCGCGCTTGCGGCGGCGAGTGACCGGCCGTCGTGGCATACGCCGGCACCCGAGCCGCTTCCCGAGTTTGTGACGATAGTCATTCGAGACAATTTGGCCATGGCGCTTTCGACCTCGGCGACGGGCCTTGATCGAGGACGAATCTCTGCCGCAATACATCGCCAAGCGACGCTGGTTCGGTCTGAAGGACCAGGCCATCAAGACCGCGCGGATCGGCAATGTGACCAATATCGGCGATGCCGATCGCGAAATTCTGCTGACCGAAATCGAAGTGAAGATCCGATGGCGCCGCCAGCCGATGGCTGCTGCCGCTGGGGATCCTATGGGAGGACGAACCCTCTGCCGCGCTGCCCAACCGGCTCGCTCTCGCCCGCGTGCGACGCGGTCGACGCCTCGGCCTTTTGACCGACGCCTTTACGCTCCCGAGCTTCGCTCATCGCATCGTCGCCGCGCTTGCCGCCGGGCGGGAATTCAAAAACGGCGAAGGCATGCTGCGTTTTCAGCCCACCGACGTCGGCCGCGAACCGCTCGCTGCCGGCGTCGACGCGGAGGTCAATTGGCTCACCGCCGAACAATCCAACAGTTCGCTGACTATAGGCGACACGGTGCTGCTGAAGATTTTCCGACGCATCTCCGCCGGTCGAGCATCCCGAGGCCGAAATGAGCCGGTATTTGACGACACAGGGCTTCACCAATGCGCCGTCGCTGCTTGGCGACATGGTGCAAATCTCCCACGATGGCACGCCGCACACGCTGGCCATCGCGCTGGGTTTTGTCCGCAACCAGGGCGACGCCTGGTCATGGATACTCGATCATCTGACGCGCGCGCTCGACAGTCTCGCGCCGCACGATGTCCGAATTCGACATGTTGAGCGACTGTGAGGCAATCGCGGCGGCGATCGGCCGGCGGCTCGGCGAAATGCACGCGGTCTTGGCACGGCAGACGTCGGATGAGGCCTTTGCGCCGAAGGTGGCCGATACGGACGACGACGCCGCTTGCGCTCGCAAAACAGAACAGCGGCTCGAAGAAGGCGTTTGCCGCTATCGAGCGACCTGCCGACTGGACTAACGAAGCAAGATCGCGAACGCGCCAAAACGCTTGTGAATCAGCGGGCGCGGCTGCTGGCTGCAGTCAAAAGCCTCGGCAAGTCCGGCGCCGGAACCTTGATGACTCGCATCCACGGCGATTTCCATCTCGGCCAGGTGCTTGTCGCCAGCGGCGACGCTTTCATCATCGATTTCGAAGGCGAGCCGGCCACTTCGATCGCCGAGCGTCGCGCCAAAGCCAGCCCGCTGCGCGACGTGGCCGGCTTGCTGCGTTCCATCGACTACGCCGGCGCGACGCTGATCGACCGCAAGGGCGTCGGCGCGATGCCGATCGACGAGGCACAGCGCGATCGCCTGATCGCCGAGTTCCGCACGCGCGCGTCGCGGGCGTTCCTGAAAGCCTATTGGGCAGCGCGCGGCTCCAGGGCCGGCGCATGCGGAGCGCGCACTGCTCGACCTCTTCCTGATCGAAAAAGCGGCTTACGAGATCGCTTACGAAGCCGCCAACCGGCCGACCTGGATCGGCGTCCCGCTGGCCGGCCTGGCGCGATTGACCAATCGCATCCTCGAAAAGGACGCCGGAGGCCGCAATGGCTGAAGCGCGGCTCGACCATTCCTGGCAGCTCGACTCCGGAATCCGCTGCGCGCATTGGCACGCGGCGTGCACGACAATCCATTCGCCGTGCTTGGACCGCACGACACGCAAGATGGCCGCATCATCCGCGCCTTCCTGCCCGGCGCCACGAAAGTCGAGGTCCTGCGCCGTTGCGACGGTGCGTCACTGGCGGAACTCGCGCCCGCAGCGGCAACGCTGGACTGTTCGAGAATTTCATTCGCGAACGCGCACCGTACCGGCTGCGGATTTTCTGGCCGCAAGGCGTGCAGGAAACCGAGGATCCGTACTCGTTCGGCTTGCTGCTCGGCGACGTCGACCTTCATTTGTTCAACGAAGGCCGGCATTTCGAACTGGCGCACTGCCTCGGCGCGCAGACGCTGACGATCGATGGCGTCAGCGGCGTTCGGTTTTCGCGTCTGGGCGCCGAACGCCACGCGGGTGGCCGTCGTCGGCGATTTCAATTCCTGGGACCGCCGCCGCCATCCGATGCGGGTGCGCCATGGCGCCGGCATTTGGGAATTGTTCGTGCCGCGCGTCGCGCCCGGCTCGCGCTATAAATATGATATCCTCGGTCCCGGCGGGGTCCAACTTCCCGTGGAAAGCGGATCCGGTCGCCCGCCAGACTGAAACACCGCCCAATACCGCATCGGTCGTGCCGCAACCGGACCGACCACCGCTGGCACGACGACGACGTGGATGGCAGCGCGCGGCAAACGGCAGGCGCCCGATGCGCCGATCACGATTTATGAGGTTCATCTCGGCTCGTGGCTGGCGCCGGATCAGCGCACGCAGATCAGGCTCGCTGGTGGGACTTCGCCGATCGAGCGGCTTCGTGCCCTATCTCGTCGAAATGAACTTTACTCATGTCGAGCTTCTGCCGATCACCGAACATCCGTTCGGCGGCTCCTGGGGCTATCAACCGCTCGGCATGTTCGCGCCGAGCGCGCGGTATCGGGCCGCCGGAGGGACTATTACGCTTTGTCGATGCGCTGCATGCCGCCGGCATCGGCATCATTCTCGATTGGGTGCCCGCGCACTTTCCGACCGATCCGCACGGCTTGGCGCGATTCGACGGCACGGCACTTTACGAGCATCTCGACCCGCGCGAGGGCTTCCATCACGACTGGAATACTTACATCTACAATTTCGGCCGGCGCGAAGTGCAAGGCTTCCTGATCGCCAGCGCGCTCTATTGGCTTGAACATTTTCACGTCGACGGCCTGCGCGTCGACGCCGTCGCCTCCATGCTTTATCGCGACTACAGCCGCCGCCAAGGCGAATGGGTGCCCAACATCTATGGCGGCCGGGAAAATCTCGAAGCGATCGGCTTCCTGCGCCACCTCAACGCGGTGGTCGCGCGAACGCTGCCCCGGCGCCATCATGGTCGCCGAAGAATCGACCGCGTGGCCCGGCGTCAGCCGGCCGATCTCGGCAGGCGGGCTCGGCTTCTCCTACAAATGGAATATGGGGTGGATGCACGACACCCTGAACTACATGACGAAGGACCCGAGTCCACCGCCGATATCACCACAACGATATGACGTTCGGATTGCTTTACGCATTTACTGAGAATTTCATCCTGCCGCTGTCGCACGACGAGGTCGTCTATGGAAAGCAATCGCTGATCGGCAAGATGCCGGGCGACCGCTGGCAGCGCTTTGCCAATCTGCGCGCCTATCTCGCCTTCATGTGGGCGCATCCCGGCAAAAAACTTCTCTTCATGGGCGGCGAGTTTGCCCAGGAACGCGAATGGAATCACGACCGCGATCTCGATTGGCGTTCGCTGGACGATCCCGCGCATACCGGCATTCAGCGCGTGGTTCGCGACCTCAATCGCGCTCTACGTTTCCGAGCCGGCGCTACATCAGCGCGACAGCGAAGCAAACGGTTTCCAATGGACGGTCGGCGACGACAGCGCAAATTCCGTTTTTTCGTTTCTTGCGCTATGCCGCCGATCAGACGCCGATCCTCGTTGTTTGCAACATGACGCCGGTGCCGCGGCACGGTTATCGGATCGGCGTTCCGCTCGCCGGCAGCTGGCGTGAAATATTCAACAGTGATTCCATTTTTTACGGAGGATCGAATGTCGGCAATGAAGGACGCGTCGAGACCTCCGCGATCGCTACGCACGGTCAGTCGCGGTCCGTGGAGCTCGTATTGCCACCGCTTGCAACGATTTTTCTCCGCCACGACGGATAATTGATGTCGTCATTTCCAGCCCAACTCGATCGCGGTACATCCTATCCGCTCGGCGCCACCTGGGACGGCCTGGGCACAAACTTCGCGGTATTTTCCGCTCACGCCGAGCGTGTCCAGCTTTGTCTGTTCGATCCGAACGGCCGCCGAGAAATTGCCTGCCTTGATCTACCGGAATGCACCGACGAAATTTGGCACGGCTATCTGCCCAACGCACGGACCGGGCAGATTTACGGTTACCGCGCGCACGGACCGTATAGTCCGCAGGATGGCCACCGGTTCAATCCACACAAGCTCTTGCTCGATCCGTATGCGCGCCGCCTAGCCGGAACGCTACGCTGGACCGACGCTTTGTTCGGTTACCGCATCAATTCGCCGCGCGCGGACCTGTCATTCGACCGACGCGATAGCGCACCCAGCGTGCCAAAAGCAATTGTGACCGACGATGTCTTCGATTGGGGCGATGACCGGCCCCCCGACATTCAATGGTCGCGCACCGTGATCTACGAAATGCATGTCCGTGGCATGACCATGCTCCGCCACGATATTCGCGCCAACGAGCGGGGCACCTTCGTGGCGCTGGCCGATCCCGCCGTCATCAAATATCTGCAGAAGCTCGGCGTCACAGCGATCGAGCTGTTGCCGATCCACGCCTTTATCCAGGATCGTCACTTGATCGCCCATGGCTTGAAGAATTACTGGGGCTACAACCCGATCGGCTTTTTTGCCATCGAGCCGCGTTACCTGTCGGACGGATCGCGCAATGAAATGCGCATCGCGGTGCGCCGTCTGCATGCCGCCGGCATCGAAGTGATCCTCGACGTGGTCTACAACCACACCGCGGAAGGCAACGAACTGGGGCCGACGCTGTCGTTTCGCGGCCTCGACAATGCCAGCTATTACCGTCTGGTGCCGAACAACCTCCGCTCCTGCATCAATGACACCGGAACCGGCAACACCCTCAATCTATCGCATCCGCGTGTGCTGCAGATGGTGATGGATTCGCTGCGCTACTGGGCGACCTCATTCCACATCGACGGCTTTCGCTTCGATCTCGGAGTGACTCTCGGACGCGAAGCTGGGGGCTTCGATCCCGGCAGCGGATTTTTTGACGCGCTGCGGCAGGACCCGGTCCTGACGCGGGTCAAGCTGATCTCGGAGCCATGGGACCTCGGCCCCGGCGGCTACCAACTCGGCCATCACCCTCCGGGGTTCGCGGAATGGAACGATCGGTTTCGCGACAGCACGCGGCGATTCTGGCGCGGCGATGCCGGCGAACGCCCGGAATTTGCGGCGCGGCTCGCCGGCTCCGGCGACTTGTTCGACCGCCATGCCCGGCGGCCGTGGGCCTCGATCAACTATGTCGCGTCGCACGATGGTTTCACGCTTGCGGACATCGTGAGTTACGCGCAGCGGCATAACGAAGCAAACGGCGAAGACAACAAAGACGGCCAAGCCGAGAACCATTCGGCCAATTGGGGCGTTGAAGGTCCGACGACCGATAAAAATATCCTCGAGACCCGCACTCGCGTTCTGCGTGCCATGCTCGCTACTGTAATGTTCGCGCACGGCACGCCGATGCTGCTCGCCGGCGATGAGTTCGGCCGCACGCAAGCCGGAAACAACAATGCCTATTGTCAGGACAACGAGACCTCCTGGCTGGATTGGACCAGTACCGACTTCTCCGCAGGGCCAGGAATTGACTCGCTTCGTATCGAAGCTCATTGCGCTGCGTCAAGAACATACCGCGTTGCGGTCGCGTCATTTTCTGCACGGTCTGCGCGAGCCGGCTCAGGGTGTCTTCGATATCGCTTGGTTCAATGAAGACGGCGTAAACGTACCGGACGCATCATGGACTAATCCTGAGCACCGGCTGCTTTGCCTGCGCCGCGCCACGCGCAACGCCGACGGAACGGTTTCGCTGCTGACACTCCTCCTCAACCCGACCGCCGAAGAGCATTCATTTCAGCTGCCGGAGCCCGCGTTGCCGAGTTGTATCCTAATCGACACGGCACGGCCGGAAGCGGAGGCGATCGAGCTAAAGGAGAAGAAAGTCGGCTTGCAACCGCACAGCGCCGTCCTGGTCTATTCCAAGATGGAGCCGCCGCCGCAATGAGTATTTCGCAGTGGCGTCTGTCGTTCGGTGCGAACCTGATCGAACCTGGCCGGACTCGATTTCGGATTTGGGCGCCGGCGCAGCGGGCGGTTTCGATCGCGATCGCCGGGCGACCGTTGCTGCAGATGGCGCGAGGCGATGACGGCTGGTTCGCCGCCGAGGCGGATTGCGGCGCCGGCACGCGTTATCGTTACGTCCTGCAGGACGGCACCAAAGTGCCCGATCCCGCGGCGCGGGCCCAGTCGGGCGACGTGCATGGCGAAAGCATGGTAATCGACCCTGCATCCTATCAGTGGCGCAGGCAGGATTGGCGCGGCCGGCCCTGGCGGGAAGCCGTCTTTTATGAGCTCCATGTCGGCGCTTTCGGCGGCTTTAGGCGCGTGGCGCGCGAATTGCCACGGCTTGCCGAACTCGGAATAACTGCCGTCGAGTTGATGCCGATCGCGGAATTTCCCGGCAGCCGCAATTGGGGATACGACGGCGTTCTGCCTTTTGCGCCCGAATCCAGCTACGGCTCGCCCGACGAATTGAAGGCGCTGATCGATGCGGCGCACGATCATGGCCTCATGATCTTTCTGGACGTCGTCTATAATCATTTCGGACCTGACGGAAATTACCTGCATAGCTACGCGCCCGAAATGTTTCGAAACGACCTCGACACCCCGTGGGGTCCCGCGATCGATTTTCGCCGCAAGGAAGTCCGCCGTTATTTCACCGACAATGCGTTGTACTGGCTGATCGAGTACCGCTTCGATGGCCTTCGCTTCGATGCGGTCCACGCCATCCCCGAACCGGATTGGCTCGACGAGATGGCTGCCGAAGTGCGTAGAACGATCGGGCCGCATCGACAAATTCATCTGGTATTGGAGAACGATAACAACACGGCGCGCCATCTCGCCGGCGAATTCAACGCGCAATGGAACGATGACGGCCATCACGTCCTGCACGTGCTGCTGACCGATGAGCGTGAAGGCTATTACGCGGACTATGCCGATGCGCCGGCGGCGCGCCTCGCCCGCTGCCTCAAGGGGGGCTTTATCTATCAGGGCGAGACATCACCCTATCGCGGCAGGCCGCGAGGCACGCGCAGCGCTGATCTACCGCCGACGGCCTTTGTCCTCTTCCTGCAAAATCACGACCAGATCGGCAATCGCGCTTTCGGCGAGCGACTGACCACGCTTGCCGATCCGGCGGCGCTCGAGGCGGCCATCGCGCTGCAGCTGCTATGTCCGCAGATCCCGCTTGTTTTCATGGGCGAGGAAGCGGCCAGCGAGTCGCCGTTCCTGTTCTTTACCGACCACAAGCCAGAGCTCGCCAAGGCAGTCTGCGAGGGCAGACGGCGTGAGTTCGCCGGCTTTGCACAATTTTCCGATCCGCAGCGTCTCGCGAAAATTCCCGATCCGAATGCGATCGAGACTTTCGAGCGTTCCAAGTCGGTCGCCAATCGGACGGTTGGCGGCAAGCGCGAGCGGCTCTATAAGGATCTGCTCGCCATTAGGCGCGCCGAAATCATTCCTCACCTTGATGGCGCGCGGTCCCTCGATGCACATGCCATCGGACCGGCCGCCGTTCTGGCGCGCTGGCGCTTGGCCAATGGTTCGCTTCTCGTCCTTGCCAGCAATTTCGGCCGGGCGCCGACCTCGCTCCCGCAGCAAAAGCAGAATTCTACTGTTTGCCAGTTCCGAAGCGGCCGGTCGCGCGGCGCGAGCTGGCACAATCGAGGGCTATTGCACCGTCGCGTTTTCCGGTCCGCAATGAACGACGCGGCCGTACTGGATCTTGCACGCCGCGCCGGAATCGCGGTGCAATGGATCGACTACGCCAACAAGCGGCGCCGCGTCCCGATCGATACGATACGGCGTATTCTCGCCGCGCTCGGCCTGCAGGGCGACACCGAGGATGATCTGTCGCACAGCCTGCACCGATTGGAAGGCGCCCGGCCACCGCCCTTGATCACTACGACAGTCGGCAAACCCGTCGATGTGGCGCTCGAGGTGCCTGGTGACGCCCGCGCGCGTGTCACTTACGAAGACGGCAACGTCGCCAAGCTTAGCGCGCGCCAGAGCAGACGTGGCGTCGTCTTGCCCGGAATTCAAACAATCGGCTACCACACCCTAGAGATCGGACAGACGCGAGTGACGCTTGCGGTGGCGCCGGCGCGTTGCATCGCCATCGAGAGTATTGCGCCGGGCGAACGCTTGGCCGGTCTTGCCGCGCAGACCTACGGACTGCGCAGTATGGGCGATTGCGGCATTGGCGACATGGCTGGCGTAACGGCCCTGGCCAAGGCGGCAGCGGCGCGGCGGGTCGATGCGCTCGCGCTCAGTCCCGCTCATGCTCTGTTTGCGGCGGACCCCGGTCATTGCAGTCCCTACTCTCCGTCGAACCGGTTGTTCTACAATCCGCTACTCGCCGATGCAGCATCTGTTCTCGGTGCGGTACGCGCGGCGAAGGCGCGTGTTGCCGCCGGCTTGGGCGCAGCGGCACACGCAGCCGAATCCTCGCCGCTGATCGAGTGGATGGTTGCTGGTCGTGCGAAAATGACGGTCTTGCGCTGCCTGTTTGATGACTTCGCCGCAACCGACCTGGTCGCCAGTCCGACGACGGAGCTGGCGACGGATTTCAAAAGGTTTCGCGCCGCGCACGGCGAGACACTCGAACAGCATGCACTATTCGAAGCGCTGCATGGCGCGCGCTTGCGGGTCCACCAGAGCTGGAATTTTAGGGACTGGCCGACGGAGTGGCGCGATCCTCGCAGCGTCGCCATGCGCGACTTTGCCGAGAACAACCAGGTCGAAATTCTGTTTCATATATTTCTACAGTGGATCGCCGATCGCTCTTTCGCGGCTGCTCAGCAGGAAACAAGGCGCGCCGGAATGCGTATTGGCGTCATTGCCGACCTGGCCGTGGGCTTGAACGGCGGCGGCAGCCAAGCTTGGATCAGTCAGGATGACATCCTCGACGGCTTGGAAATCGGCGCCCCGCCGGATTTGTTCAACGCTCACGGCCAGAATTGGGGGCTGACCACGTTTTCGCCGCTCGCGCTGTCCAGCGGCGGCTTCGCGCCCTTCATCGCCACTTTGCGTTCATGCATGCGCCATGCCGGCGGCGTGCGCATCGACCATGCCATGGGCTTCATGCGGCTGTGGGTGACGCCGCACGGCGCCAAGGCGAGCGACGGTGCCTATCTCACGTATCCGCTCGACGATCTGTTCCGATTGACTGCTTTGGAATTGCATCGGCACCGCGCCATTGTGATTGGCGAGGACCTCGGCACCGTGCCGGCCGGCTTCCGCGACCGTCTTGCACGCAATGGAATCTATGGAATGAACGTGCTGTGGTTCGAGCGCCATGGAAAGCGCTTCGCGCCGCCGCATACATGGCCCACCGACGCAGTGGCGATGACGTCGACGCATGATCTTCCTACGGTCGCCGGCTGGTGGCGCGGCACCGATCTCGACATGCGCGAGCGATGCGGCGTACTCCGGGATCCGGAAGCCGAATATGCCGCTCGAGGACGGGACCGTATTGCGCTGTGGAATGCGTTCTCGGCCAAATCGGAAGAAGGTAATTTGCCGACGGTGGCCGACGTGTCGCGAGTAGCCGACGCGGCCGTGAAATTCATTGCCAAGACGCCGTCACGGCTGGCGCTGGTGACGCTGGAAGATGTGCTCGCCCTCGAAGAGCAGCCCAATCTTCCCGGGACGATCGATGAGCACCCAAACTGGCGCCGCCGCTACGTCGGCGAGGCTGGCGCGCTGCTTGATGCTGCCGATGCGCGCTTTCGCCTGCAGGCGCTGACCAGGCGAGACCTGTCGTGAGCACGCCGCGCGCGACCATGCGGCTGCAGTTTCATCGCGGCTTCCCCTTTGCCAATGCCCGATCATTAATCCCCTACTTCGCGGCGCTCGGCATCAGTCACGTTTACGCGTCCCCGCTCATGACCGCGCGGCCGGGATCGATGCACGGCTACGACGTCATCGATCCAACCCGCATCAATCCTGAGCTCGGCGGCGAGGAAGAGTTGCGCCGGTTTGTCGATGAACTCCGCCGACAAGAGCTGGGCCTCATCGTCGATATTGTGCCCAATCACATGGCGATCGGCAGCGGCAATGCCTGGTGGATGGATGTATTGGCTTGCGGACAGCACAGCCGCTTTGCTAAATATTTTGACATCGATTGGAGCCCGCCTAATGCGGATTTGCCGGGCAAGGTGCTGCTGCCGGTTCTCGGGCGACCCTATGGCGAAGCGCTCGACGCCGGAGAAATCACGCTAGCGCGCGAGGACGATCGGTCGGCTCCTGTCATCCGCTATTTCGACCAGGTATTTCCGCTCGCGGCGGACGAAGGCCTTGCAAACGCTGTGCCTGGCGAGTTCGATCCGGCCTCGCCGCGCGGACGGACGCTGCTGCACAATTTGCTCGAACGGCAGCACTATCGTCTGGCGTGGTGGCGCACCGCGAACGACGAGATCAACTGGCGGCGCTTCTTCGACATCAACGATCTTGCCGCGATCCGCGTCGAAGACGACGATGTGTTCGAGGCCGTTCACGCCGCGCTGTTTCGCCTCTACGCGGATGGTCTGATAGACGGCGTGCGCGTCGATCACATCGATGGACTATCGCTGCCCGAAAATTATTGCCGAAAGCTGCGCGAGCGCCTGCGCGCTCTGGAAGGCAAGCGTCCGCCCTATTCCCCAGCTGGGCCGGCATACTTTGTGGTCGAAAAGATTCTCGCCCGCAATGAACAATTATCGAAGAAATGGCAGACGGACGGCACGACTGGTTACGATTTCATGGACCAAGTAAGCGCGCTGCAGCACGATGAAGCCGGCGAACGGTCCTTATGCGAATTGTGGCGGCGCGTCAGCGGCAGGCCGGGCGATTTCGACAGCGAAGAGGAACTGGCGCGCCGGCAAGTCCTTGAGCGAAGTTTTTCCGCCCAGCGCGATGCCGCGGTCGAGTCGCTCTATGCCGTGGCGCAATTCGATCTTACGACCCGCGACTTTTCCCGGGCAGCGATCCGTCGCTGTCTGACGGAACTCCTCGCGCACTTTCCCGTGTACCGCATCTACACACGAGTTGGTCATGAATCGCCATCAGATCGCGCGTTTCTGTCGCAAGCGGTTGCGCGCGCAAAGCAGACTTGCCTTCCCGGCGAGGTGTCGCTCGTGGCAACGCTTGGCGAATGGCTATCCGGTAAGCGGTCCGATCCGGCGCTCGACGGATTGCAAAATATCGCGCTCGTCCGCTTTCAGCAGTTGAGCGCGCCGCTCTGCGCCAAGGCCGTGGAGGATACCGCCTTTTATCGTTACGGGCGCCTGATCTCGCGCAATGACGTGGGCTTCGATATCCGACAGTTCTCCTGCCCGGTGGCTGATTTCCACCATAAGATGCAAACGCGGGCCGTTGAGCTCCCGCACGCCATGCTCGCGACCGCGACACACGACCACAAGCGCGGCGAGGATGTGCGGGCAAGGCTCGCGGTCTTGAGCGAGCTTCCCCAAGAATGGACTCGCGCAGTGGAGCGATGGATCGAACTCACCGCCTCGCATTGCAAAATGGCCGAGGGCAAGCCCATGCCAAGCCCGGGCGATCTTGCCATTCTGTTCCAGACAATCGTCGGCTCTTTGCCGCTTAACCTGACCACCGATGACGGAGACGCGCTTGCTGTCTATGCCAAGCGGGTTGCCGCATGGCAGCAGAAGGCGCTGCGGGAAGCCAAGCTGCACAGCAACTGGTCGGTGCCCAATGCGGCCTATGAACAGTCGGCGAGCGACGTCATAGCCTGGCTGTTTTCGGGGCCGTCCGAATTGTTGAGCGAGATCGAGGCGTTCGCAAAGCGGATCGCTCCGGCCGGCGCCGCCAACGGCTTGGCCCAGACGCTGCTCAAGCTCACGGCGCCCGGCGTGCCTGACATCTATCAGGGCAGCGAATTTTGGGATCTAAGTCTCGTCGACCCCGACAATCGATCGCCCGTCGATTTTGCGGTGCGGCAAGAAATTCTGAGCGCACCTCCGGGTATCGACGCACTCGCGCATTGGACCGATGGCCGCATCAAGCAATTGCTTATCGCGCGCGTTCTTGCGGCCCGAAAAGATCTGCCGGGGCTGTTCGCGGATGGAGCCTACGTGCCGCTCAGAACGGGAGGGCGGTTGAAGAGGAACATTATCGCGTTTGCGCGCACTTGGCAGGGTTCAGCAGCCATCGTGCTATGTTGCCGATTGACCACGCAATTAATGACCGGCGATGATTGGCGCGCGCCGTTTTTGCGCTGCACAAATACCTGTGCACGCATCCCCGAGGCGCTCCGAGGTAATTTCTCAGATGCGTTGAGGCCGGAGCGGACACTAGCAGTTGGGGCCGATATCGAAGCCAGCCAAATCCTCAACGATTTGCCAGTCGCGTTGCTGACGAGGTCCCCGGGCTAACAACAGAATAATTCGGGCGACGACAAACCTGTCAAAAATTGTTTGTCGTCGGATTGCTCTTGTGCGACTCTTCGCCTGCAATAAATTGATTCGCGATCGCGGCGGCGTGGAATGCAGACACGCAGCATGGAACGCACGGGAGCCGGGGGCTTCTGAGTGAGGGGCACCCAAAGCGGAGATCCGAAAGCGCAGCGGCCACTACCTCACGGTGCGTAGGTAGCGAAAAAGTGGTCAGCCGGAGTTGCGACCGGCCCGCGATGTCTTCCTCGTTAGATTGACGGCACGCATGCGCCGGGCGACGCTCGGCGCCATGCGCAACTGTCGCCGAATGCCAAGGCCGGCGCCAGGCCTTCGGGCACAAAACTTAGTCGATGCAGCTTTCTGATATGGAATGGAAAGCACGGTCTCAGATTCCGGTCGATGATCGCTTGAGCGGGCAGAAAACTTTAAACACGTCTATGCGGAGGAACTTCCTGGCGTTCGGCGGATTGTTGCAGAGAACCGAAGAACACCAGGAGGAACCATGGACAAGAAGATCGCCGGTCTGCTCGGCGCCGCTGCAGCGCTGACGACCGTAACTGCCGCTCATGCGGCGGTGCCCGCTCAGACCGAAGGCTATGCTCCGGCGGCGAGTTATCGCGACCTTCTCGACCCGGTTCCGAACGCGATAGTGGCGCTCAAGGCCGACGATGCCCGCTTGGCCGAGACGCCTTCAACCAGCACCAAGAACGATGGCCTTCAGGTGGCGCAGAATCATCATCACCACCACCACCACGTGGTGCCGCGTCCGTTGCGCCGGGTGCTGCACCCGCGGCACCATCACCACCACCACCATCATTAACGGGCACAACGTCACAACGCTTCGGCGGAGTTCCGGCTTTGGCGGTGACGGCGGGTGCCGGGTGACAGTACCCGCCTTTCGCTGCTTATGTTTCGCGCTCGCCTGCCTTCGCAGCGCGCAACAGATGGCGGTAGGTTCCGTCGAATACTGTGTCGGTGTCCGATGTCCAGGTTGAATCCTCTGCCAACGTCGGCCGGCTGGCGTGAATGCGCCGGCTGCGCATTTCGCGCTCGGCAACCTCTTCCTCGTTCATCGGCGCCAGCGTGAAATCGGCCGTGACGGGCAGGACCAAGAGCTGCAACATCGGCTCCCCCGGCCGGAAAATATGCGTCTGCCCCTCCATCGGAGCCTTGAACACGACGAAAGAGATCATCGGCCACCACTCGGTGCGCAGCAATGCCGGGACCGCGATGGGGACGGTGCCGGTCGTGTCGGTATAGAAGCGCGGGTGCGGCTCGGTGCGCACCGCCAATTCCTTGCCGACTTTCAGATCGAGCAGAAGCTGATAGGTGTAATACTCGCTGCCGAAGCTGCGGAATGGCGGCCATTGCAGGTCGCTCTCGGGCTCTGGTCCGAAATCGCCGTCGAAAATCCATTTCCCGTCCTGCTTCGAGACGTGCAGCTCGTTTTGGTACGGATAGAAAATTTCGATGCCGTATTGCGCGCCTTCGGTGAACGGCGCGCAGTGCCAGGCGTATTCGTGTGACCCATCGGCGCGAGGCTTTGGCTGGCCGGCCCAACCTGGCATTTCAAGCTTGGTGCGCCGCGGCGCCAAGGCCGGATTGACCAGTCTGAATTTGACGTCCTGCATCGCGGTTTTCCCCGTGGCCAAAACGGACTTGGCCCATAACAGATTGGCCCGTGCAGAAATGTCGCGGCCGGTCAAAGAGTTCCATAGTCGGGCGCAATCGGCCGGCCTCTCGTCACGGCGGCACTATTGGATTCCCCTGCCGGTCGGTTAGCAATCGCGCCGCTCGCGGAGCGAAGCAAAGCCTGTCGAAGCGCGCAACGTAGGCGGGCCGCGCCAGCTGCCGCGAGCTACGGCGCTGCAACCCAATGGCGCAGACGCCACCGCGATGATTTGAGACCCTTTAGCCTTTCAAAGCCGCCAGGGCTTTGTTATATGCACGCCCACGCAAGCCCTTGAGCATTATTCCCCGGTAGCTCAGCGGTAGAGCAACCGGCTGTTAACCGGTTGGTCGCTGGTTCGAATCCGGCCCGGGGAGCCAATTACCGTCGGTTCGCGTCATCGATTTTTGATCGGAATTTCACCGGCAGGCACAAGCCGAAGATGAAATCTATTGTCAACCGGCAGGCCCGGTGACTGATCCCCGGTCGTTCGCTATCAGTGCCGTTGTCCGGGCGTGATTGGAATGTCATGCGCTTCGATCAGGTGCGGCGCGATCTCGGCACGGCTCGTGGTGACGCGGTTGCCTGGTTGCAGGCAAAGCCGGTCACCCGATGGCTCTATTTGCATCGGGACTTGGCGTTGGCCGCCGGCTTGGCGGCCCTGGCGTTATTGCCGCGGCTCTACGGCCTGGCCGACAAGCCATTATGGTACGACGAAATCCTCACTTGGGGCCGCACCAAGCTTCCGCTCGCCGAGCTTTTCGTCAATGTGCTCAAACACAAGCATTTTCCGACTTATTTCCTCCTCGTTGCGCCGTTTTACTCCGCCCACAACCCCGAGTGGATGCTGCGCTTGCCGTCCGCGCTGTTCGGAGCGGCCTGCGTATTCCTCGTCGCTCGCATCGCGATCGCCATCCGCGGACCTTGGGCGGGCGTGGTGGCCGGGCTCTTGATGGCGCTGTCACCGATCGAAGTGCAATTCGCCCAAGAAGCGCGGCCGTACACGCTCATCTCCTGTTTGGTGCTGATCGCAGTCTGGGGATTGGTGGACATAGCGCAGGCGACATCGCCCGGCGCGCAACCTGCAGCGACGCGCATCGCCTGGATTGCCTACACGCTCGGCACGCTCGGCGCCCTTCTCGTCGAGAACAACACCATCCCGTGGCTGTTGGCTTCAAACGCGGTGATCGTGGTGATCGTTATGCGCGCCGCATCTGGACAAAGAGCGCTCGTGCGCAATTGGGCATGGTCGCAGGCCGCCATCGTGCTGGCTTGGCTTCCCGCTTTTGTCATCATGCTTTTGATGAACCGGGGCGCCGTCCTTGACGGACTTGGATGGATTCCCAAGGCAACATGGGAGTCCGTCCAGACCGCCGCCAAGGCGCTCTACCTGTTCCGAATACTCGATCTGATGACGTTGGGGCTGTTCCCCTCGGCGCTGCCTGCATTCGGCATCTTCGTCGCAATCATCGCCCTTCTCGGAGCTTGGCGATTGAAGTCCGATCCCAATCTTCTCGCGGTCATTGGGCTCGCCCTCCTCGCCATGCCGCTTGCGGTGTTAGCGACGGCCGCCTTTCAGCCGATACTCGTACCGCGATACCTGTTGTGGAGCACCGGACCTTTTTTCGTACTGGCGGGCATTGGAGCGGCGGCATTTCCGCGGCGACTTTCCGCACCGATTGCGCTTAGCGTTGCCGTCGGCGCGACCATCTGCCTCGCGCCATACTACAGTGCGGAAACCAAGCCGCGATGGGATAGGGCGGCGGCTTATCTGGCGACCAACGTCAAACCCGGCGACGTCATTGTCGCGCAAAACCCATCGGTAAAGTTCGTCCTTATTTCATTTGCCAAGCGGTTTCATCTGCGTCCGCAAATTCCAATACTCTCATGGGATGCAGCCGACCCGCAGCGCCCGGTCGCACAAGGCGGCCGCGTATGGGCCGTTTACGGGCGCGCCGGTCAGGGGCCGCAAGAGCCTGAAGGGGAATTTCGCCGCAACTGGTCGGCCTTCGGCACTCCCGCCGAAGAGAGCAGATTCGGCTCTTCCATTCTCGTTTTGCAGTTCGATAATTCCGCGTCGGCGCCGCTGCAGAGCGATGCGCAGGATCCGCACGGCCCCTTATAGCTGCGCACGACGCCGCGCGAGTTCTTGCGCAGCGCGCTTAACTTAGCGGTGTCAAAGTCAGTCTGGAGCGCTTCGATCAACCGGCTCCGCCCGCCCGGTTCCAGCCGCGAATGCGGTCGCCATAGATTTCGAAGCCGGTCGGGCCGACCACCACGGTATCTTCGAGCTTGATGAAGCCGCGGTCCGGATGCTGCAGCGTAGTCTCGACAGAAACCACCATGCCGGCTTCGAGCGGCCGGTCGGCATCGTAAGCGTCGTAAGGCACCGGACCCGAATTGGTAAGGCGGGGCGCCTCGTGGCTGACGAGCCCCATTCCGTGGGCCAGGAAATGGGCGTGGTTGTGGATTTTCGATCGATGCAGCACGGCGTTGGCCGCCGCATAAATCTCTTTGCCGAGCGCGCCGGCGCGGATCGGTTTCATCGAAGCCTGCTCGACCGTCTCGACCTCGGCCAAGAGATCGACCAATTCCGAGTCCGGCTCGCCGATGATGCCCATGCGGCAAACGTCACCGATATAGCCGTGATAATTGCCGCCGGAATCCAGCGACAATATTTCCCCCTCTTCGCAACGCTGATCGGACGGCGCGCGATTAAGGCTTGAGCCTGCCGTGATCAAACAATAGTCGAACGTGAGTCCGCGCGAAGTCTCCTCACGGCGCAGCGCCTCGACAAGTTCGTTTTTGCTGGCGCCGGCGCCGTGAGTTCTTGATCACCGCTTCCATCGAGTCGATCACCGCGTCGGAGGCGATGCGCAGCATGTTCAGCTCTTCCGGCGATTTGATCGCGCGCAGCCGCTCCAGCACGAAGAGTGCGTCCGTGATCTCGCTGTCGGGAAACGCTTTGCGCAGCGCCGCGGCTGAATCCGCCGGGATGAAGGCGAGCTCCGCGCCGATGCGCTCCGGTTTCGGATGAAGCTTGCGCGCATAATCGACGGCCTTCTCCATGACGTCGATCGAGCCAGAGCTTTTGCAATTGATCTCGGACACCCAGAACGGCTTCACCTCGTTCTGGAAATTCTCCATGCGATGGCCGAAGAACCCGGCCTGCTGCGGCGCGCCCTTGGCGTAGACGAAGACCGGCAGATAGCGGCTCAATCCCATCGCGTCCATGGATTCGAAGAAGAAGGCGCGGTGGCCGCCCAGGAGGTACTGCACGTTATGCTTCGAGGTCACAAAAAGGATGTCGATCCCAGCCTCGTCCATCAACCTGTCGAGCCGCGCGGTGTCGAATGGAGCTGTGTTTTGTCGTTTGGTGATGTCGAGCATGATCGGTCTCCTGGCAGCAGCAGCCGGCGCCACTGGCGAAGCCTAGCAAATCCAATAGGGCGAATGAACCGGGCTGAGCCGTCGGGGAGTGCAGCCCGGTCAGAAACGTCGGAGCCAGAAGACAACCGGCAATTGCCGAAGGGGCTTCTGCAGCCACGTGGAATATACGCCTTTGGGACGAAATTCACGCTGCCGCAATGCAGCATCATGCTCTTTTATCTTCTCGAAGGTTTTTCCAAAAGTTATAGAATAAACGGTATAATATCGCGCAATACACGCGGCATATCACGTCCGCGCTGCTTAAGGGATGCCCTTGGAGACGAACCGTAGCGATGCGGGCCGCGGCCGGCGCCGCGTCGCCTTGATTGCCGCCTGCGGCGCGATATTTGCCGTTGCCGGGCTGGGTTATTGGGACTGGACCGAAGGCCCCAGCGCGGCTCGTGCTGCCCACAAGCCGGACCGCGCGGCGGTCCCAGTCAGCGTCGCCACCGCATCGCGGCAGGACGTACCGATCTACCTCACCGGCCTCGGCACCGTGCAGGCGCTCTTCACCGTCGCCATCCACGCGCAGGTCGACGGCAAACTGCAGGATGTGTTTTTCAAGGAAGGCCAGCGCGTCAAGAAAGGCGATATGCTGGCTAGGATCGATCCCCGCCTCTATCAGGCCGCACTCGACCAGGCCAAGGCCAAGAAGGCCATGGACGAGGCGGCCCTGATTGCCGCGCAAAAGGACCTTGTCCGCTTTCAGACGCTGGTCCTGAAGAACGCCGAAACGCAGCAGAATGTCGACCTGCAACAGTCCAAAGTCGACCAGACCAAGGCCTCGATCGACGCCGACATAGCCGCCATCGAGACCGCCCAGACCAATCTCGATTACACCAATATCGTCGCGCCGAGCGACGGCCGCATGGGCCTGCGGATGGTCGATCCCGGCAACATCGTGCACGCCAGCGACCAGGGCGCGATCGCGATCCTCACCCAAACGCAGCCCACCGCCGTGCTGTTCACGCTACCGGCGCAGACGCTCGACGACGTGCGCGCCGCGATGGCGCGCGGCGATGTCGAGGTAGCCGCCTACGATCGCGATAACGTTCGCCTGCTAAGCAACGGCACGCTGTCGACGATCGACAACCTGATCGATCAGACCACCGCCACCTACCGGCTCAAGGCGATGTTCGCCAACGCAGACGAGAAATTATGGCCGGGCGAATTCGTCAATGCTCGGCTTCTCCTCGAAATTCGCAAAGGCGTTGTCGTCATTCCGCCGCTCGCCGTTCAGCGCGGTCCGAACGGACTGTTCACCTGGGTGGTGAAGACGGACAAAACGGTCGAGCCGCGGCCGATCCAGATCGGCGCGACGACGGGCGACCGCACCATTGTCATATCGGGGATCAACGAGGGCGAGCGGGTGGTGACGGACGGCCAGTACAAGCTGCAGAGCGGCGCGCTCGTGACCGTCGCCGCTCCCCGCGCCACTGCCAAGCAAGGCGATCAGACGTGAACCTGTCGGAACCGTTCATCCGGCGACCGATCGCGACGACGCTGTTGATGGCCGCCTTGGCGTTCGTCGGCATCGTCTCGTTCCCGTTCCTGCCGGTCGCACCGCTGCCGCAAGTCGACTTTCCCACAATTCAGATCACCACGACCTGGGCCGGCGCGAGCGCCGAGACGATGGCGACTTCGGTTGCCGCTCCGCTCGAGCAGCAGTTCGGCCAGATCGCCGGCATCACCCAGATGACGTCGCAAAGCACGGCCGGCGCCGCCACGATCGTCATTCAGTTCGAGCTCGACCGCAACATCGATTCCGCCGCCCAGGACGTGCAGGCGGCAATCACGGTCGCCAGCAAGACATTGCCGCAATCGCTGACAACGCCCCCGGCCTATAAGAAGGTCAATCCGGCGGACGTGGCGATCCTGCTGCTCTCGGTGCATTCCGACACCGTACCGCTCATTCAAGTCGACGAATACGCCAACGTCTTTCTGGCGCAGCAGATCTCGCAAGTGTCCGGTGTGGCGCAGGTCCTGGTCTTCGGCGACCGCGCGCCGTCGATCCGCGTCCAGGTCGATCCGGCCAAGCTTGCCGCGACCGGACTGACCTTGGAGGACATCCGCGGCACGCTGGCTAACGCCACCACCAACGCCGCCAAAGGCGTGATCAACAGCGACAAGATCAGCTTCACGATCGCTGCCAACGACCAAATCACCGAGGCGGATAAATTCAACGACGTCGTTCTCGCCTACCGCAACGGCGCCCCGATCCGGGTGCGCGACGTCGGCCAGGCAGTCGCGGCGGCGGTCGACCGGACCGTCGCCGGCTATCAGAACAACCGGGACGGCGTCATCCTTGCCGCATTCAAGCAGCCTGGCGCCAACGTCATCGACATCGTCGATCGGATAAAGGCAGAGTTGCCGCAACTCACCGCGCGCATCCCGCCGGCGGTCAAGGTCGACACCATTCTCGACCGCACCACGACCATCCGCGCCTCCGTGATCGACGTCGAATTCACTCTCGTGCTCACCATCTGCCTTGTGGTGATGGTGATCCTTTTGTTCCTGCGCAATCTGTGGGCGACGCTCATCCCGAGCGTGACGGTTCCCTTGGCGCTCGCCGGCTCGTTCGCGGCGATGTATCTGATGAATTTTTCCCTCGATAACCTGTCGCTGATGGCGCTCACTATTTCGGTCGGTTTCGTGGTCGACGACGCCATCGTGGTGGTGGAGAACATCTACCGGCACGTCGAGCATGGCGAAGCGCCGTTCCCCGCGGCGCTCAAGGGCGCGCGCGAAATCGGCTTCACCGTTCTGTCGATTTCCTGCTCGCTGATCGCCGTGTTCATTCCGCTGCTGCTCATGAGCGGCATCATCGGCCGCCTGTTCCGCGAGTTTGCGCTCACGGTTACGGCTTCCATCGTCGTCTCCGCTGCGGTGTCGTTGACGCTGGCGCCGATGATGTGCTCGCGCTTCATGCAGCACGAAGCGCAGACGCATGGCCGCCTCTATCGCGTCATCGAGAGCGGCTTCAACGCCATGATCGCTTTCTATCGGCGCACGCTCGACGTCGTTTTGCGCCACCAGGCGATCACGCTCGGCGCATTTTTCGCCACCATGGCGCTGACGCTGATCCTGGCGATCGAGATCCCGAAAGGTTTTTTCCCGATCCAGGACACCGGCATCATCCTCGGTTTTGCCGAAACGGCGCAACAGTCTTCCCCCGACGAGACGATGCGCCTGATGCACAAATTGGGCGAAGTGATCCTGCGCGATCCAGACGTCGAAAGCTTCGGCTCGCAAACCGGCTCCACCGGCAGCGCGCAGACCGCCAATACCGGCCGCTACTTCCTCGCGCTCAAGCCGCGCGACGAACGCAAGCTCACCGCGTCGCAGATCATCGATCGCTTGCGGCCCGAACTCGCCAAGGTCGAGGGCGCCACCCTGTTCTTGCAGCCGGCGCAGGACATCAACGTCGGCGGGCGCATCGTTCGCGGCAGCTTTCAATATACATTGCAGGACACGAACATCGAGGAACTGAACGACTGGTCGCAGCGGCTTCTGGACAAGCTGCGAACCGTCCCGCTGCTGACCGACGTCACCAGCGATCTTTTGGCCAACGCGCCGCGGCTGCAGATCGCCATCAATCGCGACCAAGCCTCCCGTTTCGGCATTTCCCCGCAAGTCATCGACGACACGCTCAACGACGCCTTCGGCCAGCGTCAGATCACGCAGTATTTCACCCAGCTCAAAACTTATTTCGTGGTGCTGGAAATCCTGCCCGAGCTGCAGAAGGACCTTTCGACGCTCGACCGCCTTTACGTGAAATCGCCACTGACTGGCGGCGCGGTGCCGCTTTCTGCGCTCGTCGACGTGGACAGCAATGGCGTCGGCCCGCTGTCGATCTCCCATCAAGGCCAGTTTCCCGCTGTAACCATTACTTTCAACTTGAGGCCGGGCGTGGCGCTCGGGCAGGCGGTGAACGCCGTCGAACAGGCGTCGCGCGAAATTAATATGCCCGCCGCCATTATCCCCACCTTCCAAGGAAACGCCCAAGCGTTCCAGACCTCGCTGAAGAGCGAACCGGCTTTGATCGCGGCGGCGCTGATCGTGGTCTACATCATCCTCGGCGTGCTCTACGAAAGCTTCATTCACCCGCTGACCATCCTCTCGACGCTGCCCTCGGCTGGCATCGGCGCATTGCTCGCGCTCCGTCTCGGCCACATGGACCTGTCGGTGATCGGCATCATCGGCATCATTTTGTTGATCGGAATCGTCAAGAAAAACGGCATCATGCTGGTGGACTTCGCCATCGCTGCCGAGCGCGACCGGCACCTGCCGCCGGCCGCCGCCATCCGCGAGGCCTGCCTGTTACGCTTCCGTCCGATCCTGATGACCACGGCGGCGGCGATGCTCGCCGGCATTCCGCTGGCGCTCGGTAACGGCGCCGGTTCGGAAATGCGCCAGCCGTTGGGCTATGCGATGGTCGGCGGGCTCGCACTGAGCCAAGTGCTCACGCTCTACACCACGCCGGTCGTTTATCTCTATCTCGACCGCCTGCAGACCTGGCTGTTCGGAGAAAGGCGCGGTCCTGTCACGGAGGAAGCCGAGCCGGTTCACGCCGTCGCCGCCGAGTAACGGCACGCGGGCAATCTCATTGATGCGGGTGACGTGAAAATACAAGCGCGCAGCGGCATCCGCTTGCTGTGCGGTATCGCGCTACGTCCGGCGCGGCCGCGCGTCACTTTCACAACTCCGCGCTGGCAAGCCGCGCGCCTTCGACCAGCGCGCCCAGCTTCGCCCACATGATGCTCGGGTGCACGCGGCGATGGAACGGCCCCTGGGCGAAACCGCAATCGGTGCCGGCAATGACGTTCTCGCGGCCGACCAGCCGCGCCAGCCGCACGATGCGTTCGGCGACGAGTTCCGGGTGCTCGACAACGTTGGTGGCGTGGCTGATCACGCCCGGAATGAGCACCTTGCCTTCGGGCAACTTGGCATTTTCCCACACGCGCCATTCGTGTTCGTGGCGCGGATTGGCGCCCTCGATGACGAAGGCGCCGACCTTCATGCCGAGAATGAGATCGACGATGTCCTTGAGCGGCACGTCGGTGGTATGCGGCCCGGGCCAACTGCCCCAGCAGACGTGGTAGCGGATGCGGTCGGCCGGCAGCCCGGCGATCGCCTCGTTGAGCACATCGACCTGCAGCGCCAGCCATTTGCGGTAATCGGCGAAGCTTGCCGGCGGCACCATGCGGTCGTAGGTGACGGCGGCGCGCGCATCGTCGAGCTGCAGCAAAAAGCCCGCATCGATGATCATGCGGTACTCGGTGCGCATCGCCGCGCCGATGGCGCGGATCAATTCCTCCTCGCTCTTGTAGTATTCGTTCTTGCGGTCGGGAATGACGCTCGCGGGCGCCGCGACCGGCAGGAACGCCTCCTCGACCTTGACGTCCTTCAGCGCAGCTTTGAAATTGTCGATGTCGCGCTTGAGTTCCGCTTGCCCGGTATAGACGATGGGCCCGACGCAGACCGCCTCGACCGTGGTCGCAACGCCTTCGCGAGCGTCGAGCTCGGCGTAGAATTCGGCAAATTTCTCGCGGTCGACGCCGCGGGTGAACGGATTTGTGTTGCCCGGCTTGATCGGCCGCCGCTCGAAGCCGCTCAAGCGTTCGAGCACGTATTGCGACCAGGAGATCGATTTTCCGAACTCGCCGTCGCTGACGACGTCGACGCCGACCTCGGCCTGCTTGCGCACGACGTCGGCGACCGAATCCTTCAGGCACTTGCTATAGGCCGCTGCGTCATACGGCTTGCCGGCCTGCTTTGCGCGCAGAAACTCCTGCAGCGCGGCGGACGAATAAGACTGCCAACATGCGTGGTGAGGATACGATCGCTGCTGCGCTTCATTGCTACTCTCCGTGCGGACGCCCTCGCGTTGCGGAGAGCGCGGCGAAGCTAATACAGCAGCGATCCGATACCGCAATGGCGCCGTGCGACGGGAGCCGCCGTCGACGGGCGGCGTCCCAACTTAGGCCGGAGCCCGGCTGCACGGGAGCCGGAACCGCAGGCCTGCACGCTTGTGCGCCGCATCGACGAGAACCGCGCGAAGGCGTCCGCTCAAGCGGCGGATTTGGCTGCCGCCTTGGCGCCCAGGGCCGCCGGCCGTTCGGGGAGTGTGCGCTTGATGCGATCAAGCACCAGCTCGATCGACGCGATCTCGATGCGGTTGCGGCCGTTGTCCTTGGCGCGATAGAGCGCGTGGTCGGCCTGCGCCAGAAGCGCCGAGAGATCGAGAACTGCATCGTGGCTGATGACGATGCCGATGCTCACCGTGGCGACGACCGGCCGGCCCTCGACCTCGGCGGTGGCGGCGGCAAAACCGGCGCGGATTTCTTCGGCGACGGCGGACGCGCGGTCCCGCGTGAGTATCGACCAACAAGGCTGCAAATTCCTCGCCGCCGAGCCGGCCGAACAGATCCGTGCGGCGCATGCAGCGATTGCCCACTTGCGCGAAGAGCTGCAGTACCCGATCGCCGACGGCATGGCCGAAGCGGTCGTTGATGGATTTGAAATTGTCGAGATCGAGCAGCATCACCGCGATCGGCCGCGGATCGGTCGCCTGCCGCTTCAACTGCACCTCGCCGTCCTGCAGGAAAGCGCGGCGATTGGCGATGCCGGTCAGCGGATCGATCAAAGACGCCGTCTTGTGGCGGTGTTCGGTGCGCTCCTTGGCCATGGCGAGCAGGATGAAGGCGATGGCGATGGTGAACAACAGCGCCTCGAAGCTGAGCACGGTCAGCCAGACGCTCTCGAACACCTCGTTGCTGGTCGGCGACCACGGCAGCATGGCGCCGAACGGCGTGCGCAGACAGATAAAGCGAGCCGTGCGCAAACAGCATGAATATCGCCGGCCAGCGCGACACCAAGGGCTCGCTGCGGCCGCGCCAAAATTCGTAAGCCGCAGCCCAGGTGTAGGCGGTGATGATGCCGGACGAGAGCAGCACCCGCGCGTTGAAGGAGGCCTGCCACGGCCGGCATGCGGCAGACGACGAGCCACAAGCGCGGCGCCGGCGAACAGGAGTATCGGCTGCGGGCGCTGATGATCGAATACGCGCGCGCCGGTCCAGGTGAGCGCAAAGGCGGTGAACAGAATGGCGTTGGCGAGATCGATCGAGATTACGTCGGGCGCCGAACCGTACAGGCCGAACAGCACCACGGAAGCGGCGCGCAACAAATGCGCAAACCCCCACCACGCCACCGCGGTGATGGCGGTGTTCTGCACCCAGGCGAACAGCAGCAGCAATCCGAGGATCACTTCCACGTAGATCGTTACGAGGAATAACGTGTTGACGTCGAGATTCATCGGCGTTCGACCAGATTGACCGGATAAGGGCTCGCGAGTGCGCGACAAACCCCGCTGGTCCTCCGCTATAGCCCCGCGGCCGCAAACAATAGGTGAATACCCGTAGCGAACCCCGCCAGTCATGCGGCGTTATGGTTTCGACAATCTTTCGGCAAAACGCGGCATTTGAACCTGTCTTGTTTCGGAAGATTTGCGTCATTTAGGGTCGCCGCGAAGCTGGGTTTTGACAGTCATGCAAGTTCTGCAACGGCATCATCGAAGCGATCGGCAATACGCCGCTGATCAAGCTCAAGCGCGTCTCGGAGGCGACCGGCTGCACGATCCTCGGCAAGGCCGAATTCATGAATCCCGGCCAGTCGGTGAAGGACCGCGCCGCCCTGTTCATCATCAGCGACGCGGTGAAGAAGGGCGAACTGCGGCCCGGCGGCGTGATCGTCGAAGGCACCGCCGGCAATACCGGCATCGGGCTTGCGCTGGTCGGCAACGCCATGGGCTTTCGCAGCGTGATCGTCATCCCCGAGACGCAGAGCCAGGAGAAGAAAGACACGCTGCGGCTGTGCGGCGCCGAATTGATCGAGGTGCCGGCCGTCCCCTATTCCAATCCCAACAACTACGTCAAACTCTCCGGCCGGCTCGCCGCGCAACTGGCGAAGACCGAAAAGAACGGCGCGATCTGGGCCAATCAGTTCGACAACGTCGCCAACCGCCAGGGCCATATCGAAACGACCGGCCAGGAAATCTGGCGGCAGACCGACGGCAAGGTCGACGGCTTCGTCTGCGCGGTCGGCACCGGCGGCACGCTCGCCGGCGTCGCCATAGCCCTCAAGGAGCTGGCGCTCAAAGCGCACAGCAACGCCGTGCGCATCGCGCTCGCCGATCCGATGGGCGCCGCGCTCTATAGCTATTACACCACCGGCACGCTCAAATCCGAAGGCTCCTCGATCACCGAAGGCATCGGCCAGGGCCGCATCACCAAGAATCTCGAAGGCGCGCCGATCGACACCGCCTATCAGATTCCCGACGCCGAAGCGGTGCCGATCATTTTCGACCTGCTCGAGCACGAAGGCCTCTGCCTCGGCGGCTCGTCCGGCATCAACGTCGCCGGCGCCGTGCGGCTTGCCAGGGAGCTCGGGCCCGGACACACCATCGTGACCATCCTCGCCGATTACGGCACGCGCTATCAGTCGAAGCTGTTCAATCCGGCGTTCCTGCGCGAGAAGAATCTGCCGGTGCCGGCCTGGCTCGAGCGCCGGTCGGACATCAAAGTTCCCTTCGAGTAGACCTCTCGCCGCACTCGGCCGCCGACCGAGCATTGCGCACGGAGCGCGGCGTCGCTGCAATCGACTGAGCAAAACCAATGTTGAGAACCGACAAGGACCCTGCCCCGTCTCCCGCAAGCCGCTGGCTCAAATCGACCGATTGGCTCGCCGAGCACTTGCGCGACCGCGATGTCGTCGTCGTCGACGCCTCCTACTATCTGCCGGTACGCAGAAGCGCGACGCGCACGCGGAATACCGCAGCGGCCACATCCCCGGCGCGGTCTTTTTCGACATCGAGGCGATCAGCGATCATTCGACCGAGCTGCCGCACATGCTGCCGGGCCCGACGCAATTTTCGGCGAAGCGGCCGGCGCGCTCGGCATCGGCGACGGCGACACCGTCGTGGTCTACGACAGTCTCGGCCTCTACTCGGCGGCGCGCGTGTGGTGGACGTTCCGCATTTTCGGCGCCAAGAACGTTTTCATCCTCGACGGCGGACTGCCGAAATGGAAGGCCGAAGGCCGGCCGCTGGAAAGCCGGCGACGCCAAGCGGCCGCCGCGAAAATTCAATGCCGAAATGAATGTCGGTCGCCGTGGCCATGCTCGCCGACGTGCGCATGGCGCTGACCGACGAGAGCGCGCAGATCGTCGATGCCCGCTCGGCCGAGCGGTTTGCCGGCAAGGCGCCGGAGCCGCGTCCGGGCTTGCGTTCGGGCCACATGCCGGGCTCGTTCAATGTGCCGTTCCAGCGCGTGCTGGAAAACGGCCGCGCTCGCGTCGCGCGAGCGCATCGAGGAGGCGTTCACCTCCGCCGGCGTCGATCTCGACAAGCCGATCATCACCTCGTGCGGATCCGGCGTGACCGCCGCAATTCTTCTCGCTTGCGCTGGACTCGATCGGCAAGCAGCCGCAGGCTCTACGACGGCTCGTGGTCGGAATGGGGCTCGCGGCCCGACCTTCCGGTTGAGCGCGGCTAGACTTAGGACACGCTCGCGATGCCGAGCGCGAAACCGGTCGCGCTGGTGACCGGAGGGGCCAACGGCATCGGCCGCGCCATTGCGCGTCATCTGCTCGCCGCAAGGCTGGCGTCTCGGCATCGTCGATCTGCCCGACAGTGGTTTGCGCCGCGCTTTTTCGCGCGCAGGCCGCAACGTCGTGCTCGATCGCAGGCGACGTGCGCGAGCCGGAAGACCGCGACGCGTGCGGTCGCTGCCCTCCCGACCGCTTCGGCCGGCTCGACGGCGCTTGTTTCCAACGCCGGCATCATGATCCGCAAGCCGTTGCGCCGGCTCACGCTTCGCCGAATGGCACCGCGTCATCGATACCAATCTGACGGCGGCGTTCCTGTTCGCGCGCGCGGCCGAAAAGGCGCTGCGCAAAGCACGCGGCTCGATCGTCACCATTGCGTCGACGCGGGCGCAGATGTCGGAGCCCAATACCGAATCCTATGCGGCGTCGAAAGGCGGCCTGGTCGCGCTCACCCATGCGCTCGCCATCAGCCTCGGCCCGCACGTGCGCGTCAACTGCGTCAGCCCCGGCTGGATCGAGACCAAAAACTACGCCGCGCTGCGCCGCAAGGATCACGCGCAGCATCCCGCCGGCCGCGTCGGCAAGCCCGCAGACATTGCCGAGATCGTCGCCTTGCTTCTCGACCGCGAGCGCTCCGGCTTCGTCACCGGCGCCGACTTCGTCGTCGACGGCGGCATGACGCGCAAGATGATTTATGAGGAGTGAATGCGCAGGCGCAGGCGCAGGCGCGGAAATATGCAAAACTCGGATTTTATTGTAAGATAGAGCGTAAGTGATGTCGGCATGGGGGCTGCGTCACGCCCGCAACCGTCCGAAAAAGGCAACATTAAGAGCCACATAGGGCGGCCAGTCGCGGAGGGGATGGACGTTGCGCGTATTGATCGCGAGCTGCGCGCTGTTGGCGGCCACAAGTCTGGCTTGGGCGGCGGATTCGGCTGCGGTGTCAAATGCCGCAGCGAACGCAGTTCTGCCCCCGGCGACTGCCCTGCCCTACAGCTGGGCTGGTTTCTACATCGACGGCAGCAGCAATTTGGCTTTGGGAAAACAGGACACCAGTGCGGACGCACTCATGGGCCTGCTGTCGGCGCCGTCCACCGGCCGGGGTACTTTGAGCGGCGGCATTACCAGCGGCGATTTCGGCGCAAACTGGCAAAACGGCAATACGGTCGTCGGTTTCGAAGGCGACATGCAATGGTCCGACCAATAGGCCGCGCCGTTCACCGGCTGCGGTCTCGGATGCAGTCTGAACGACCGGGTCAAGGTGCCGTGGTTGGCGACGCTTCGCGCCCGCGCCGGCAAAACCTTCGACCGGCTGTTTGTTTATGGTACCGGCGGCTTTGCCACACTGGGCGCCTCCGACAATCTCAATCCGGCAGGCGCCGGCGCAACGCCGAATTTTGTTGATCTTTCGCCGGGCAACATCAACTGGACGATCGGCGGCGGCATGGAGTTTGCGCTCGATCAGAACGTGTCGGCCAAACTCGAATACCTCTACATGCCAAACGCCCCCGTGGGTCCGCTGAATTCGTTGTTGGAGAGTACGGGCAACGATACGGCCAGGAACAATATCGTTCGCGGCGGCATCAATTATCGTCTTCCGGTGGGCGCGTGGTGACGTATTGGCGCCAGGCGCCTCGGCAAGGTTGCGCATGAGACAGCTCACGATCGGCGACGTCACCATCGACAGCATCATCGAGCGCGACGGACCATGGCGGAAGCCGGAGGACATGTTCCCGGCCTACGACGCCCGATATCGGCAAACGCCATCTTGGCGAACTCGATGCCGAGGTGTTCGATCCGGCCTCCGGGCGCATGGTCATCACCTATCAGACCTTCGTGGTGCGCACGCCCAAACACACGATCCTGGTCGACACCTGCACCGGCGAGGACAAGGGCTATCCGCCGCCGATGGATTTTCCGAAAAAGCCCTGGCTCGACGGCTTTGCCGCGGCCGGGCTTGCGCTTCGAGGACATCGATTACGTGTTCTGCACGCACCTGCACATCGACCACACCGGCTGGAACACCATGCTGCGCAACGGCAAGTGGGTGCCGACCTTCCCGAAGGCCAAATACATTTTCCACAAGCGCGAATACGCCGCCTGGGAGGAGTCGAACAAACGCGGCGAGAATCGGCCCGGCGGCGGCGGCAATGTGTGGGGCTACAATTGCGAGCCGGTGGTCGCGGCCGGCCAGGCACTCCTGGTCGACGACGATTATCGCGCTCGACGATACGTTCTGGCTCACGCCGACGCCCGGCCACTCGCCCTGCCATTGCTGCGTCAACATCCGCTCGCGCGGACAACACGCCATCGTGGTCGGCGACCTGATGCATCACGCGCTTGCAGTGTCCGCGAGCCGGATTGGTCGACGGTGTTCGACTGGGACCCGGCGCAGGCTGCGCGCTCGCGGCGAAAATTTTTGAGCGACACTGCCGGCACCGGCAAATTCGTGCTGCCGATCCATTTCCCGCATCCGACCACCGGGCTTATCGAAGCGGACGGCGAGCGCTTTCATTACAAGTTCGTGCGCTAGGCACGAGAGGAAACGCCACCATGCCCGAGAAAAAGCTGACCGGCCGGATTGCGGCCGATCGCATCCGCATGCAATCCACGCCGAAGCCGCCGGCGGGCGCGGTCGAGCGGTTCCTGGCGCTCGGCGAGTGCACCAGTCTGATCTCGGACGTGATGGATGAACTTGGCGTGCCCGAGGGCGTGATCGATGCGAGCACGCTCAAGCCGACGCTGCCCGGCACACTCGTCGTCGGACCGGCACTCACCGTGCGCAATATCCGACAGCGTTCCGACCCATTGGCGGCGAAGACGCATGTCAACCGCATGGCCGAGTTCGAAGCGCACAATCTTGCGGAGGACGGCGACGTGCTGGTGATCTCCGGCGTCTCCGGCATGTCGAATATGGGTGGCATCTCGGCGATGACCGGCCAGCGGCAAGGCGAACGCGGCGCCATCGTCATGGGCGGCGTGCGCGACGTGCGCCATTCGCGCTCGATCGGCTATCCGGTCTGGGCCAACGAGATCACTCCGGTCACCGGCAAGTGGCGGCTCGAAACCGTCGAGATCAACGGCGAGATCGAAATGTGCGGCGTGCGCGTGAACCCCGGGCGATCTGGTGGTCGCTGACGACACCGGCGTCTGCTTCATCCCGCGCGCCGACATCATGCGGGTACTCGAACTGTGCGAGAAGAAGAAGAAGGCCGAAGACGCGCGCGTCGAAGCGATCGCGCAAGGCGTCCCGGTGCCGATTTTCTACGCCAAGGGATAAAGCGCCCCTCAGCTCCATTATCTCGTTGAGAAAAGATGAGGGGGTCGCATCCGCCCAACTCATCCTGCCGGCCTACTGACCCGCGATGTTATTCTCGCGGATCACCTCGCCCCACAGCACGATCTCGCGCTTGAGCAATGCGGCCGCAACCTCGGGCGTTTCCTGGTCGGCGGGGTATTCATCCATTCCACCGTCGGCGTAGAGCTTTTTCACCTTGGGATCGGCAAGCGCAGTGCGTAGCGCCGCGTTCAGTTTGTCGATGATCGGGCGCGGTGTGCCGGCCGGCGCCAGCAGCATGTGCCAAAAATCGATGTCGGCCTTCTTGTAACCGAGCTCGCCCATGGTCGGCAGGTCGGGCAACCCGGCAAACCGCTTCTTGCCAATGATGGCGTAGGCTTTGAGCTTCCCGGACTTGACCAAAGGCTGGGCGACCACGGCTGATATCGGGCCGAGGTCCACTTGCCCTTCCAACAGGTCGACGAGCGCCGGACCGGCGCCGCGATAGGGAACCTGGATGACCTTCACGCCGAGTTCATGAAAGATGAGCACTTCCGCCAAATGACCGAACGAGCCGACGCCCGGATGTCCGATCTTGGCGCGGCGTCCCGGTTCTTTCAGCCAGGTCAACAGCTCCTTGAAGTTGTTCGCGGGCAGCGTCGGACGGCCCGCAAGCGTATTCGTGGTGGTATTGACGAGGCCGATCGGGACAAAATCCTTCTCCGCGTCGAATGTACGCGTGCGGATAAAGCGTCATGCCCGCCGCCAGCGCGTCCTGGTGCAAAAGGATCGTGTAGCCGTCGGGCTCGGCACGCGCGGCCTTGGCGGCGGCGATCATGCCGCCGGCGCCGCCGATATTTTCGATCACGACCGGCTGGCCCAGCGCTTTCTGGAAGGGGTCCTGGATCATGCGCGCGGTCGCGTCGTCGGCGCCGCCGGGCGGGAACGCCACGATCATGGTGACGGGGCGATCGGGATAGGTCTGCGCCGAAGCGGCGCCGGTTGCAAAAATGAGCGCGGCGAAAATCGGCGCCGCGAGCGCGCGTGCGAACATGCTAATCCCTCCCATGGCTCACCTGCTCGTTTCGGTCAGGCTGTAGCCGCTTGCATTGCGAGCCGCGCCGATATTCACCCGTTTTTCAGCGCGTCCGCAAGTTCCCTACCTGCCGCCCACGCAAGAATTGCTGCGGCTAAATGGCGACTGCCCGGGGAGCGGTGTAGGTCCTGTCGCGGATATTCCCGGTATTGACGGTCTCCGCTGGTTCGAAACATAAGATGCAGGCCTCGGCATCGGCACTGGTTCGATGCTCGATTCCGCGCGGCACCAGCACACTGATCCTGTTCATGGTTGCCCTCGCCGATGCCTTTGGCTCCGATAGCGGTATATAATACCACGTGGAGGTCGGTATGATTTTCCGCCAGCTCTACGACTCCGTGTCCGGCACCTACACTTATCTGCTCGCCAGCCGGCGTGGTGGCGAGGCGCTGATCATCGATCCGGTGCTGGAGAAGGTCGAGCGCTACCTGCAGCTCGTGCGCGAGCTCGACCTGAGGCTGGTCAAGGCCGTCGACACGCATTTGCACGCCGATCACATCACCGGGCTCGGCGCGCTGCGCGACCGCACCCACTGCATCACCGTGATGGGCGAACAGACCCATGCCGATGTCGTTTCCATGCGCGTCGCCGAGGGCGACCGCATCGACGTCGAGGGCCTGCGCCTCGACGTGCTCTTTACGCCCGGTCACACCGATGATTCCTATTCCTTCCTGCTCGCCGACCGCGTCTTCACCGGCGACACGCTGCTCATTCGCGGCACCGGCCGCACCGATTTTCAGAACGGCGATGCGCGCACCCAATACGATTCGATTTTCAACAAGCTGCTCAAGCTGCCGGACGAGACGCTGGTCTATCCGGCGCACGACTACAAGGGCGACACCGTCTCGACCATCGGCGAGGAAAAACACTTCAATCCGCGGCTGCAGGTCAAATCGATCGACGAATATGCCGACCTGATGAACAGCTTGAAGCTGCCAAATCCGAAGATGATGGATGTGGCGCTGCCGGCCAATATGCATGTCGGACTGCGCCAGCAGGAGATCGCGCGCAGGGGTTGGGCCTTGTCCGCCGCGAAGGCGATCGGCCTGTCTGGCCGTCCCGACGTGGCGCTCGTGGATCTGCGCGAAAAAGGCGAACGCGAGAAGCACGGTATCATTCCCGGATCGCTGCATGCGCCCTATCCGGATCTGCAGGAGCACATCGGACTGGGCGGCGTGCTGCACGAATTGGCCGCGGCGACCGGCAAACGGCTGGTCTTCTACTGCGCCTTCGGCGAGCGCTCGGCGATGGCGGTGCAGGCGGCGCAGGACGCCGGCTTTAGGACCGCATGTCACATCGAGGGCGGCATCGACGCCTGGAAAAAAGCCAATGGCCCGCTGGCGCGTGGTCAATAGTGCGGACCGGCAATGATCGAGGGTGCAAACGCTCTCACAAGGCACCCGCCGGCGGCCGCTTTGAATCAGCCCGGCGCGGCGCCGAGAGCAAGACGCAGCCCCTTGAAGATGCGCAGCCCGTCCCCGTCATTGACGTTGACGTTATCTCCGGCGGCGATGGGCTGCTGGATAAATATTTGCGTACGACCCGGCGCCATTTTCTTCAAAGCCGCCGCGTATTTCGCAGCATTCGATTTGTCGCCGACGGTCGCGTAAATGCCTGCCAGCCACGCCTGCGCCAGCGGAGAGCCGGGCATGAAGGTGTCCGCGCGCAACGCCCAGTCCAGCGCCGCCTGATCGTGGCCGAGTTGGAGTTCTGCTTCGGCGGCGAACAGATACCAATAGCCTATCCCCGGATCGTTGGGCGTCGCCGCGCGAATGGTCTGCAGGATTTTCTCCAGTCCCTTTTGCGGCTGGCCCGTTCGCGTCAGGATGTCTCCGATCTGCGCCTGCGCGGGCAGGAAGCTCGGGTTAAGTTCAAGACAGCGCTGGAGGAACCGCGTGGCTCCGTCGTATTGATGGCGGTGCTTTTGCAACAACGCGAGGCTATAGAGCGCCGAAATCGAGTTCGGAAACCTGGCTAATGCCTCGTTCAAGTACCGTTCGGTTGCGTCGAGATCGGGCTGAGGATCGAGGTCGATAAAATTTGTCATCGCGACGATCTGCATCCGGGCAACGGCCAGCAGCGCCGGCTGATAATGCGGATTGCGCCGCAAAGCCTCGTTGAACGCTCTCATCGCCGCGGTCAGATTGTCCCGCGTGACACCCCTCAGTAAGACCATGTAGCCGCGTCCAACCAATTCCGCGAGCGTGAGCTGCGAATTCGGTTTCGTGCCCAGATGCATCGCCGCCAGGCGGTCAATCTCGATCGCAAGCATCCGGGCGATGCCACGCGCCGCCTCGTCGGCGACCAGCGTCGGCTCGCCGCGCTCGCGCTCTAGATCGTTGGACCAAACATTCGTTCGGGTCGCCGCGTCAACCAGCTGGAAGTCTATTCGTAGATTGTTACCGCTGCCCTGAACGTGACCGACGATCGCGTATCGCACGCCGAGGTCGGTCATCACATCCTCGCTCGTCTGGCGATCGCGATAGACCTCGGAGGTCGGCTCGGAGATCACCCGCAGATTGGCGAAGCGGCTGAGATAGCCGATGAGGTCATGGGTAAGCACCCGTGCGAACGCGGGATCGTCCACCTGCGCCGGGTTATCGGCGGCAAAGGGCAGGACCACAATGCCCTGATAGTGCTTCGGAGCGCGGAACAGCAACGATAGTGTCGGCGCGTTCGTGATGCCGAGCACCGCAATGACGCCGAGTGCCACGACGGTCATCGTCGCCAATGCGGTGGCAAGCGGCCGGCGATGCCAAAACGGCGGGGACGGGCGCGTGATCCGTTCGGGCGTTCCTACGGCGCCGACCATGGATGCTGCGGGGACCGCAAGCGGATCGGCATCACGCGGCACAACCGCTGCCGCGGCTGGCACGCCGGCCTGTTTGGCAACGCTGATCGGGACGGACTGTTGGCGATCGGGCGCACCTGCCCCCGCCGGATCGAATTCGCCTCTCTTGATCGCGTCGATCAACGCGCGCGTTGCGGCTTCGGGAGCAACGCCGAGTTCGCCGCGCAACAGATCGGTAAGAAGCTTGGCGTGGCTCAGCGCGGCATCGCGACCCTTGTAACGCGCAAATAGCTTCAGCGCCGCGCGCTGCCGATCCTCTCGCGTCGCGTCCAGCCCGACCAACCGTTGGGCCGCCGCAAGGGCGTCCTCGCCGTCGCCCTCGGCGTCGGCGTTCCGGCAAAGCGCATCGAAAACCCCCGCCGCCGCGGCCGACAACCGACCAGCCTCGCGATCACGCCAGGTGTCGAACTCCTCGATGTCGAGAACGAGGTCTGGCAGGAACGCGCCGCGCCAAAGCTCTGCCGCCTGCTCGAGTCCGGCTCCGCCGCCGCCCTCGACGAGCGACATGAACGCACGCGCGTCGACCGTGAGGAGTTCAGCGCTCAGCCCAATCGTTTCTCGATCTACGATGAGAAGTCCGGCAGCCAGCGACAAATCCTGGCGCAGCGAAATGAGGCACTGGCGCAGGCTGTGGCGTGCCAGCATGTCAGGATTGTCGCCCCAAAACAGCGTCGCGAGTTCTTCACGCCTGGCTTGGTAGCCGGGCTTCATCGCCAAATAGGCGAGCAGCGCGCGCGCCTTTTTCCCTCGGACCACAATCGCAATGGGGCGGCCTACATTCGCTTCAGCCGCGAATGGCCCGAGCAGCCGCAAAGCCACCTTGCTTAGTTTGGCCATCAGATCGAGACCGTCTCAAACCAAACCCTGCGATTTTATCATTCCTGATCTGCGCGCACCAGAAAGGCTTGGCAGATGCCGTCGCCAAGGCCCGGCCTGGCCCTTAAGTCCTTCATCCATCGATAAGTTCCTTTTGACGGCCGGATGACGGCGCGTTGACCGTCGCTGTGCCATTACCCGAGCTTAGAAGGCCGGGAGCGCGGCGACCAGATCCGGTGCACCCGGCCCGCGAAAGCGGGGCGACGACTGCGGCAGCGCAGCCCGCGCCGAGTTCAACGCACAGTCCCGAGATGACACCATGACGACGGATCCGCGATCTGAAGCAGCGCTAGCGTTACATCGGTTCGGTATGGGACCGGCGACCGGCTCCATCGCCGCGATCGCCGACGATCCACGCGGCGCCCTACTGGCAGAACTCGAACGGCCCGGCGCCGGGCTCGTTGCTGCGGCGAATCTGCCCGGCAGTGCGGCCGCCGCGCGCGCTTTCTTCGAGTTTCGCGCCAAGCGGCTGGCCGAGCAAAAGTTGGCCGCGCGCGCCACGCAGCAAGCGGCGGCGAACGGCGCGGCGGCCGACGGCGGGATGAAGCCCAACGCAACAGTACAGCAGCCTTCAGCAGATCCCAACGAGCAAGATCAGCAAAAGAATGTCGGCGTGCAACTGGTGCGGAACGAGGCCAGGGTCCGCATCGAAGCCGCCGTCACCGCCCAGATCGGCTTTGTCGAACGCCTCGTTTGGTTCTGGTCGAATCACTTCTGCGTTTCGACGGACAAGATCACGTCGATGGCCGGCGCCTACGAGCGCGAGGCGATCCGCCCGCACGTGCTTGGCCGCTTCGTCGACATGCTGGTCGCGGTCGAGAGTCATCCCGCCATGCTCTATTACCTCGACAATGCCGAATCGATCGGACCGAACTCGGTCGCCGGCATCAATCGCAACCGGGGACTCGACGAGAATCTCGCCCGCGAGTGTCTCGAACTGCATACGCTCGGCGTTCGCAGCGGCTATACGCAGGCCGACGTCACGAACTTCGCCAAAGTGCTTACTGGCTGGACCTTCATCGGCACCGGCGTGGTCGATCATGGCGGCGAATTCGTTTTCGCCGGGCGCCTGCACGAACCGGGTGAGCAGACCGTACTCGGCAAGCGTTATCCCGACACCGGCATGGGACAGGGCCTCGCCGTCCTTGCCGACCTCGCGCGCCATCCGGCGACGGCGCGCCACATCGCCGAAAAGCTGGCGCGGCATTTTGTAGCCGATGAGCCGCCGCCGCCGCTGGTGGAGAGGCTCGCGCGGAGTTTTGCCGACAGTGATGGTGATCTGAAGGAGCTTGCGCGCACGCTGATCCTGACCAACGAATCATGGACGCCGGCGCGCAGCAAGCTCAAGCGTCCGAGCGAATGGCACATCGGTGCGCTGCGGCTGACGAATTCGCGCGGCAACGTCGCGCGTTTCATGAATGGGCAGGCGCTGCTCGGCGAGCCGCTGTGGCGTCCACCTGCGCCGAATGGCTTCTCCGATGACCAGTCGGCGTGGATCGACGGTCTTATGCAACGCGCCGACATCGCCAGCAATTTCGCCGGGCGCGTGGCTGACCAGCTCGATCCGCCGGCGCTCGTCGAACAGGGCCTCGGTCCCCTGGCGTCAACCGAGACGCGCAATACGGTCGCCCGCGCGGGAAGCCGCGCGCAGGCGCTTGCCCTGCTGTTGATGGCGCCGGAATTCTTACGGAGATAATCATGACGACACTTCGCACAGTCTCGCGCCGGCAATTGCTGTTGGGCTCCGGCACGCTGTTCGCCTGGGTCTATCTGCCGAAGCTCGCGCGCGCCGAAGGGCGCGACCCGCGCTTTCTGACCATCGTGCTGCGTGGCGCGCTCGACGGACTCGCGGCAGTAGCCCCGGTCGGAGATCCGGATTGGGTGTCGCTGCGCGGCGATAATGCGTTGACGCTCGGCGGCAAGACGCCCGCGCTGAAACTCGATGATTTCTTCGCGCTCAATCCGGCAATGCCGAGCCTGCACCGCATGTTTGCGGAGAAGGAAGCGATCGTCATTCACGCCGCCGCCACGTCCTATCGCGAGCGCTCGCATTTCGACGGTCAGGACGTTCTCGAAAGCGGCGTTGAAAGGCCGGGCGCGGCCAAAATCGGCTGGCTCAACCGTTTGCTCGTCGGCCTTGCGCCGGAGGAGCAGCTCGGTGCCAACCGCAACCGCGCCTTTGCGGTCGGACCGGTGACGCCGTTGGTGGTCCGCGGCCCGGCGCCAGTGCTGTCATGGTCGCCGCGGCGAATTCTGCCGGCGAGCGACGATACGATCATGCGATTGCTCAGCCTCTATCGCCACACCGATCCCGACTTCGCGCGCGTCCTTGAAGGGCGCGGCAAGCTCGCCGCGCTCGGGCAGGAAAGCGGCGTTCTACAGCAGCCCACCGCCCAGATCACTGGACCGAACCTGGCTCAGTTGCGCGCCTATTTCGCCGAAAGCGTCGGCGCCGCCGCCAAGTTCCTAGCGCAACCCGATGGTCCGCGCGTCGGCGCGCTCGCCCTCGATGGCTGGGACACGCACTACAACGAAGGCATTGCAAACGGTCAGCTGGCGCAATTGCTCGGCGCGCTCGACGGCGCGCTGGCCGCAGCGCGCGACAACATGGGACCGGCGTGGCGTGAAACTGTGATCGTGCTGATCACCGAGTTCGGCCGCACCGCGCGCATCAATGGCGCGCTCGGCACCGACCACGGCACCGCCACTGTCGTACTCCTCGCCGGTGGCGCGCTCCAAGGCGGTCGTGTGATCACGGACTGGCCCGGACTGAAGACGGCGAGCTTGCTGGAGGATCGCGACCTCAAGCCGACCATCGACGTCCGCGCCGTCCTCAAGGGATTGCTGAAGGATCATCTGCGCGCCGATGAGCGAGCGCTCGCGGCAGACGTGTTTCCCGGCAGCGAGAACGTAAAGCCGATGCCAGGATTGGTCGCATCGAGCTGAGCTCTTCACCCAGAAACGTGAAATATCTGATGCTGGCAGGTCGCACAACCAGCGTGTGGACTCATAAATGCACGGACAATGACTATGCTCAGGGGAGAAGCGGAGGGCGCCAATTGCAGCCGCCACGTCCCCTTATGGTCTTAGCGGTCGTTTGCTGGTTCCGAACTTGCAGCTAATCGCGGGTGGCATGGACACAATGACACAATTGATCAAGCCAGCGGAGGCGTCGGAGGCGCAATTGCGGACTGGAGACGGAAGCCGCGGGCTCCTCCGACGCCGCCTGATCTTCGGAAATCCCGAGCGAAGCATCGTGCGTATCAGTTGGGACGGCACGCGGATCGCCTTCCTGGCGCCCGTCGATGGCGCGCTCAATCTTTGGGTTGCTCCCATCGACCAGGTGGACAAGGCGCGTCCCGTGACCGCGGCGACCGACCGCAACCTCGGCCCATGGGTCGTCTGGATGTGCGACAACCGGCATATAGTATTTTTCCGCGATCAGGCTGGTGACGAGAACTGGCAGGCGTGGCGAGTTCGATCTGCAAACTGCCGATATCAAGCCATTGACGCCCGGACCCGAGGTGACGTGCTACGTCCAGCAAAGCTCGCGCCACTTTCCCGGCGAACTGCTGATCGTACACAACGAGCGCGATAGGCGATACCACGACATCTACCGTGTGGACGTGGCAACCGGGCACAGCAGTCTCGTGCAACGCAATGACGGTTTCGTCTCGCACTTCACCGATCAGCAGTTCCGAGTGCGCTTCGCCAGGCGCTATACCGACGACGGCAATGTCGAGTATTTGCGGCGCGGCGCGGACGGCGAATTGGCCCGCTTCAGCTGGATCGGCGCGGACGATGCGATGGCGACCCGCGCCATCGAATTCAGCGCCGACGGCCGTGAGTTGTACTGGCTGGACAGCCGGGGACGCGATACCGCCGCAGTGGTCGCCCAGGACCTCGAAAGCGGCGCGATGCGGGTTATCGCGGCAGACCCGCGAGCCGATTTCACCGATCTCTTGCTCGATCCCATAACCGAGCGTCCGGTCGCCGCGGCAAGTGCATACGAACGCAGGCGATGGCAAGTGTTGGACCCGGACTACGAGGACGATTTCAGCTATCTCACGCGACAGTCGCCCGGCGATCTGGTGATCACCGGCATGTCGCACGATCGGCGTCACTGGATCGTCGCCTATCTGCACGACGACGCGCCGTTGGAATATTTCCATTACGACCGCGGTGCGAGGCGTGTACGGCGGTTGTTTTCGTCGCTATCGGCCTTGGAGGGGGCACCGCTTGTGGCGATGGAGCCCGTCATCGTGCGCGCCCGCGACGGACTCGAACTCGTCTGCTATCTGTCGCGTCCGCAAGACGCCCAAGCGGGACAGAGGCTGCCGATGGTGCTGCTTGTCCATGGCGGGCCCTGGGCGCGAGACGTCTGGGGGTTGCATCCGGGTCACCAATGGCTCGCCAATCGCGGCTATGCGGTACTGAGCGTGAACTATCGAGGATCGACTGGATTTGGGAAGGCCTTCGTCAACGCCGCCAACCTCGAGTGGGCGGGCAAGATGCACGACGATCTCATCGACGCCGTCGATTGGGCGATTGAGCAGGATATCGCCGATCCTAACCGCGTTGCGATCATGGGAGCCAGCTATGGCGGCTATTCCGCGTTGGTCGGAGTGACTTTCACGCCGGAAAAATTCGCCTGCGCGATCGATCTGGTGGGGATTTCCAATCTCGTGACCTTTCTGAATACGCTGCCCAATTATTGGGTAACGTGGAAATCGGTGTGGGCGGTGCGAATGGGTGACTACACCACGGAGGCGGGGCAGCGGTTCCTGCAGGAGCGTTCGCCGCTCAATCGGGCCGACCGCATCGTGCGGCCGCTTCTGATCGGCCAAGGTGCGAACGACGTTCGCGTGAAAGCCTCGGAGTCCGAGCAGATCGTCGCCGCGATGCGCAAACATGGCATCCCGGTGACTTATGTCTACTATCCCGATGAAGGCCACGGCCTTGGCCGACCGGAGAACCGCAGTTCCTTCAAGGCGGTTGCAGAGGCATTTCTCGCGACGCATCTCGGCGGACGCTGCGAGCCGGTTGGCGATGACTTCCAGAACTCTTCCATCGAGTTTAGGGCTGGCCGCGAACTGATCCCCGGTCTGGACTGAGCAATCATCACACGATCTGGAGAGCGCGGCTTCCTTTTCCGCAACACTTTCGGTGATCGAGTCACATCGATGGCGGCATCGACGCCTGGAAAAAGGCGAGTGGCCCGCCGGTCCGCAATGCGTGAATCACGAAAGCCGCAGGAGGGGGGATCCTGCGGCTTCCGTTTTGGCGCCCGCTGCGGGGAGGCGAAAATTCAGCGGGCGTCTGCACAATGGAGGGTGCGATCGGCGTGATTAGAGCTGCGAGCCGTGACCGCCGTCGTTGCCGCCGCCGTCCGAGCCGGATCGATGATGCGCGGGCCCAAATCCATGACCGCCGTGGCGCCAGCCGCCGTCGCGCTCATTGAAGGCGAACCTGGTGCGCGGATGCGGCCGCAGCATGCGCGACAGCATCCTGAATCGATCCTTCTGCGCGTCGGTCAGGCTCTGATAGAGCGGACCGCCGGCATCGGCGACTTTTTTAAGTGCGGCGCTGGTCTTAGCCAGATCGTCGGCCCTGCGCGCCAGCCGATCGAACGGACCATTCTGGCTCTGGCCCTGCTGGGTCCCACTGCCCTGTTGCTGGCGCTCATGCCGCGCCTGGATGCGCGCCATGCGCAACTGCGCCAGGTCGCGCAGCGCCTGCTCGAACGCCGGCCAGTTCTTCTGCTGGTCGGCGGTCAGCTCAAGGCCGGCCTTGAGCGCGGCGATGCGCGCGTCGGTGAATGCGGCCATGTCGGCGGCGCTCGGCCGGTGATGGTGCTCACCGCGTTGGCCCCAATGACCGAAACCATTGTGTTCGCCGAAACGCTGTTGTGCATACACGATCGAAGAGCCGGCAATGGCGAGAACGGCCGTCGCGGCAATTACGGGCTTGAGCATTTTATCCTCCACGGATGTCAAGGTGCTACAAATAAAGACACGCCGCCGTCACGACTCAAGTTAAACTTTGGTCACCTGGAACAGGACGTGGATTACGGCTTTGTAATCTTCTCAGCATTTTTTGATTCTGAACGGTTTTTCATTTTTGAATCGCGGAATTAATCCGGCATTCGGAGCCACAGCTGCTCAGCGCAGTCGCGAAGCTCGCGCGGAATCCCGCCAAAAAAGCTCAGTGCAAGATTTGCTGCAGAAACAACCGCGTCCGTTCGTGCTGCGGAGAATCGAAAAAATTTTTCGGCGCATCGATCTCGACAATCTGCCCCTCGTCCATGAAAATGACACGATCTGCGACCTGGCGCGCGAAACCCATCTCGTGGGAAACAACCAGCATGGTGATGCCGTCGGCGGCGAGTTCCACCATCGTATCCAGCACCTCCTTGACCATCTCCGGATCGAGCGCGGAAGTCGGCTCGTCGAACAGCATGATTTTCGGGTTCATGCACAGCGCCCGTGCAATCGCCACCCGCTGCTGTTGGCCGCCGGACAAGCGTGCTGGATATTTCTCCGCCTGTTCGGGAATTCTGCACTCGCTTAAGATAGGTCATGGCGAGTTCCTCGGCCGCGCGCTTCGGCATATGCCGTACCCAGATCGGCGCCAACGTGCAGTTCTGCAAGACCGTCAAATGCGGAAATAGATTGAACTGCTGAAATACCATGCCGACGTCGCGGCGCACGGCGACGATCTGCTTTGGATCGTCGGTCAGTTCAATGCCGTCGACGACGATGCGGCCCCGCTGCCAGTCCTCCAAACGATTGATGCAGCGCAGCAGTGTCGACTTGCCGCCGCCGGAAGGACCGCAAATCACGATGCGTTCCCCGCGCCTGACGTCCAGATTGATGTCGCGCAGCACGTGGAATTCGCCGTACCATTTATGCAGGCCGGCGATTTGCACCGCCACTTCGGCGGCGCGGGCTGACCGTATCATCGCCGGGCGCTCCGCCATCGCCGCGCTTTCCTTCAACGCCGGTCGGCACGCTGCAGGCGCGCTTCCACGCTTCGCGCATAGCGCGACATGCCGTAGCAGCAGACAAAATAGAACAAAGCGGCAAACGCGTAGCCGGTAGTGGCCGTCGTCGGCGTCGCCCATTTCGGATCGCCGCGCGCGGCTTCGATCGTGCGCAGGAAGTCAAAAATGCCGACGATGAAAACCAGCGTCGTGTCCTTGAACAGGCCGATGAAGGTGTTGACGATGTTCGGCAGCGTCACCCGCAAGGCCTGCGGCAGGATGACGAGGCCCATCATGCGCCAGTATGCAAGCCCCAACGCGCGCGCCGCCTCGTATTGCCCGCGCGGGACCGCCGCCAGTCCGCCGCGAACCACCTCCGCCATATAGGCCGAGGCGAACAGCGCCACGCCGATGAGCGCGCGCAGCAGCTTGTCGGGCTCAAAGCGTTCGGGCACGAATAGCGGCAGCATCACGCTCGCCATGAACAGCACGGTGATCAACGGCACGCCGCGGACGAACTCGATAAAGATCACCGAGAGACAGCCGCACCGCCGGCAGCTTCGAGCGGCGCCCCAGCGCCAAGAAGATGCCGAACGGCAGCGAAGCGACGATGCCGACGGAGGCGACGACGATGGTCACCAGCACGCCGCCCCACAGCGTCGTCGGCACCGCGGCAAACCCGATCGACGGGAAACCGTAGAGCAGAACGAACGACAGGACCGGCAGCACGATGAAGAAATAAAGCGCGCCGAGATCGCGCCGCGGCGCCGACAGCCATGACAGCCAAACGATGCCGATGGCCAAGCGCGGCAAAGAAGACATCCACGCGCCAACGCTCGGCGAGCGGATAGAAGCCGTAGACGAAATAGGACGACCACACGCGCACGAATGCCCAGCAGGCGCCCGGATCAGGATTCGCCGGCGAGGCGAGACAGGCTTCGCGGCCGGTTCCGGACCATACCGCGTCGAGTAAAAGAAAGCGAGCCAGCGGCGGCACCGCCCAGGCGATCAGCAGCGCACAAGCGAGCGTGAGCGCGCTATTTGCAGGCGTCGAAAAAAGATTTGCTCGCAGCCAACCCCAAATACCGGCCCGCGCCGCCGGCGGCGGCAATTTCTCGCCCGGCATGCGGCGCAGGTAAACGAGCGGCATATCGGAGACCGCAGCCATCGCCTTCAGCGCTCCACGATGGCGGTGGTGCGCCCGTAAAAATTCATGATCAGCGAGGTCACCAGGCTGATCGCGAGATAAACCGCCATGGTGATGGCGATGACCTCGACCGCCTGCCCGGTGATGTTGAGCACCGAGCCGGCGAACACCTGAACGAGATCGGGATAGCCGACGGCAACGGCGAGCGAGGAGTTTTTGATCAGATTGAGATATTGGCTGGTCAGCGGCGGCACGATCACGCGCATCGCCTGCGGCACCACGATCAGCCGCAGCGTCGTGCCGGCGCGCAGCCCGAGCGCCTGGCGCGGCCTCGCGTCTGACCGGGCGCCACGGCAAGGATACCGGCGCGCACCACTTCGGCAATGAAGGCCGCCGTATAGACCGAAAGCGCGAGAACGAGCGCGGCCAATTCCGGCAAAACTTCGATGCCGCCGATGACGTTGAAATGGCCCATCTGCGGAAAATCGAAGGAGAGCGGAAAACCGCTCGAGCACGAAAAAGGCAAGCGGCAATCCGAAGATCAAACGCCAAGCCCCACACCAGGCTGTGCGGCTGCGCGCCGGTGCGCTCCTGGCGGCGGCGCGCCCATACATGCAGCAGAAGCATGGCCGCGAGGCCGACCAGGAAAGCGATGACGACCGCGCCGAAGCCGGGCTTGCAATACGCGGCTCGGGCAGGAACAGGCCGCGATTGTTGAGAAACCCGCCGCCCGGCAGCGCGACGCTGTCGCGCAATTCCGGCAGCGCCTTGAGCACGGCGTTGTACCAGAACAAGAGCTGCAGCAGGAGCGGGATGTTGCGGATCAGTTCGACGTAGCCGCCGGCAAGCCGCGCCACGAGCCAATTGCGCGACAGCCGCGCAATGCCGATGGTAAAGCCGATCACGGTCGCCAGCACGATGCCGATGCCGGCAACGAGAAGCGTGTTGAGCAGCCCGACCCAGAACGCGCGCCCGAAGGTCGAGGTGCTCGACGAATAGGCGATCAGCGTCTGGCTGATATCGAAGCCGGCGGTATTGTTCCAGAAGCCGAGGCCGAAGGCGATGTTCTCGTGCGCGAGATTGTCGGCGGCGTTGATGAAGGCGTCGTAGACGAGCGCGCCGACGACGATGACCAGCGCCGCCTGCAGGGCGATGCGGCCGGCCGTGCGCATCGTTGCGCGGCGAGAAGATTTGCGGCGCCGATCATCGGCGGCCTCGCGGCGGCAATGCAGGCGCCGGCGCGCGCGCAACTTTTTACCTCAGCGAACCGGCAGACCGTATTGCAGGCCGCCCTTGGTCCACAGCGCGTTGAGCCCGCGCGCGATCTTCAGCGGCGAGCCTTGGCCGACATTGCGCTCGAAACTCTCGCCGTAATTGCCGATATATTTGATGATCCGGTAGGCCCAATCGTTGGACAGCCCGAGCGACTGGCCGAACTGGCCTTCGACGCCGAGCAGCCGGCGGATTTCCGGGTTCGGCGATTTCAATTGCGCATCGACGTTGCCCTTGGTGACGCCGAGTTCTTCGGCGTCGAGCATGGCGTTGTGGGTCCAGCGCACCACGTTTTCCCATACGTCGTCGCCCTGGCGCACCGACGGGCTCAGCGGCTCCTTGGAAATGATCTCCGGCAGCACGATGTTATCGTTCGGATTGCTCAAGATGCAGCCGCTCGCCGTAGAAGCGCCGACAAATCGGTGGTGTAGGCGTCGCAGCGGCCGGTATCGTAGGCCTTCACCGCCTCGTCGACCGTGGCGAAGGTCACGGTCTTGAGCGGCATGCTATGCGAACGGAAATAGTCGGCGAGATTGAGCTCGGTCGTGGTGCCCTGCTGCACGCAGACCGCGGCGCCGTTGAGCTCGAGCGCGGAGGTCACTTTCAGCTCCTTGTGCACCATGAAGCCCTGGCCGTCGTAGAAATTCACCGCGGCGAAATCGATGCCGAGCGTGGTGTTGCGCGACATCGTCCAGGTGGTGTTGCGCGCAAGCACGTCGACCTCGCCCGACTGCAGCGCGGTGAAGCGGTTGGCCGCGGTCAACGGCACGAACTTGACCTTGGTCGGATCGTTGAAGATCGCCGCCGCGATGGCGCGGCAGAAATCGACGTCCAAGCCGCTCCAATTGCCCTGCGGATCGGGCATGCCGAAGCCGGCGAAGCTGGCCGTTGGCGCCGCAAATCAGTTCGCCGCGCGCCTGCGACCGCTTTCAGCGTTGGCGATTCCGCGGCCTGCGCGCCGCACGCAAGCAGCATGGAGAGAGGCAAGTGCCGTCGCTACACGTTTCATGGTGAGACCTTTCAGCATAAGCCGCGCGCCGCGTCCCGCAATCCGGCGCGCCGAAGAAGTTGCACGTGCAGCATCTGAGAACGATCGCATAATAAGGTCAAGGGGTTGACCGGCTCCGGTGCTAATTTAAGGTGCGTTTCCGCCGCGCAGCGCAGCAGATACGGCATGAACGACAAGCAGCGAAAAACAAAATCCGTCCCCGCCGCGGCAGCGCCGATACGCGCGTGGTCACCGCCGGACGCGATCCAGCCTCCTATTACGGCTTCGTCAATCCGCCGGTCTATCACGCCTCGACCGTGCTTTATCCGAGCGCCGAGGATTTTTTAGCCCACCGCGCGCGCTATCAGTATGGCCGCCGCGGCACGCCGACCACGGAGGCGCTCGAAGGCGCGTTGGCGGAACTCGAAGGGCCGCAATGCGCCGGCGTCTCGCTTGTTGCCGTCGGGACTGGCGGCGATTTCCACCGCGTTGTTGTCGGTCGTGCAAAGCCGGCGATCATGTGCTCGTCACCGACAGCGCCTACGGACCGACGCGGAATTTCTGCGAGCAGATCCTCAAGCGGCTCGGCGTCGACCACCACCTATTACGATCCGCTGATCGGCGCCGGATCGCCGAGCTGTTTCAGCGCACAACACGCGCGCGGTCTATCTGGAATCGCCCGGCTCGCTCAGTCCTTCGAAATGCAGGACGTGGCGCCATCGCCAAAGTCGCGCACGACAAAGGCGCGCTCGTGCTCATGGACAATACCTGGGCGACGCCGCTTTATTTCCGCCCGCTCGACCATGGCGTCGACCTCGCCATCCAGGCCGGCACCAAATATATCGGCGGCCATTCCGACGTGATGCTCGGCACCGTTTCGGCCAATGCGGCAACGGTCGACGCGCGCTGAAAAGCACCGTGCGGCTGACCGGCCTGTGCGAAGGGCCCGGACGACGTCTATCTCGGCCTGCGCGGCGTGCGCACGCTCGCGGTGCGGCTTGAACGGCATTTCAAATCCGGCCTCGCCGTGGCGCGCTGGCTCGAGCAGCGGCCGGAAGTTCTGCGGCTCCTGCATCCGGCCATGCCGAGCCATCCGGGCCATGCCATCTGGAAGCGCGATTTTACCGGCGCCTCGGGCCTGTTCAGCATGGTGCTCAAGCCGGTGCCGCAGAAGGCGGTCTATGCCTTTCTCGACACGCTGAAGCTGTTCGGCATCGGCGCCTCGTGGGGCGGCTACGAGAGCCTCGCCATTCCGTTCGACTGCACGGCCGCGCGCACCGCGACGCACTGGGCGCCGGGCGGCCCGACCGTGCGCTTCCACATCGGGCTCGAAGCGGTCGAGGATCTTATCGCCGATCTCGAACGCGGCTTCGCGGCGATGGCGGCTGCGGCGCGCGGCTGAGCGACCTATACCGCAGCCGCGGTCGCCTTGCGGTCGCGCAGCACGAAATAAAGGTTGCGCAGATAGACGAAGACGCCGAACGCCTGGCCGGCGATGAACACCGCATCCCTGCGGTAGAGCGCATAGACCAGAAGCAGCACGCCGCCGCCGATGGAAAAAAACCAGAAGGCGAGCGGAATGACGCTGTGGCCGGCGCGCTCGGAGGCGATCCACTGCACCAGGAAGCGCATGGTGAACAGCGCCTGCGCCACGAAGCCCGAGCAGCACCCACCAATCGGCGCGCTTGACGAAAACGTCGATCAAATAGGCGCCGACCGCATGGGACAGATCAACGAGCACGGGTCACCTCCTCATAGCGCGGCACGCGCTTCTTCCGCCGGATGAGCCACCACACGCCGGCAAGATCGAGAATGCCGACCCACAGCCGGTCCCACAGTCCGTAATTCGACGCGCCGTGCCGCCGCGGCCGGTCGACCACGTCGACATAGCCGACCTCGAACCCCTCGCGGCGCACCAGCGCCGGCAGGAAACGATGCAGAGCGTCGAAATAAGGCAGCGCCAAGAACAAATCGCGGCGGAAATGCCTTCAGCCCGCAGCCGGTATCGCGGGTGCCGTCCTTGAGCACGGCTGCGCGCACGGCGTTGGCGATGCGCGACTGCATTTGCTTAAATCCGCTCGCCTTGCGGCCGACGCGCTGGCCGGCGACGAGGCCGACACGCGGCGCGCCCTTCTCCAGCGCAGCGACGAGCGCCGGAATGAAGGCCGGATCGTTCTGGCCGTCGCCGTCGAGCGTCACGACGATCGGCGCGCGCGCCATCGCCACGCCGGTGCGCATCGCCGCCGATTGGCCGCAGGATTGCTCGTGCCGGATCTGCCGCAGCCAGGGCCGCTCCGCCATCAAGGCGAGCAGTTCCGCCTCGCGTCGCGTCCGTCGAACCGTCGTCGACATAGACGATCTCGAAGGCGCGGCCGGCCAAGGCGGCTTCGATCTCGGCGACGAGCGGCGCGATATTGCCGGCTTCGTTGCGCACCGGCACGACGACGGACACGGCAGGATCGGGATCGCGCCCGTTGCTCACCAACATGGCGGAAGCTTCTAGAGCGCATCCCGGCCGGGTTCAATCGGCCGGAACTTCAAGGTTTTCGCCGTTTCAACGGAGCGCAAGACCGCCTGGCGGGCGGCAGCCCAGATCGCGCCTGAACGATGGGCCCGGATAAGGCCGTCAGATCGCGCGGGGAAAACACCAGGCGCCGGGCCGCAAACGAACGGCGCACCAGCTCGGCGCCGACGACTCCGACCAGCGCGCCGGCGATGACGTCGCTCGGATGATGCGCAAGCACGACGACGCGGCTGAACATGATGACGAGCGCATAGAGCCACATGACCGGCCGCGCCCGCGGCCAGATCGCGCCGATCGCCATCGCCGCCGCCGCGACCGTTGTGGCATGCCCCGACGGCAGGCTTGCGTATTCGGGGCGCCAGGCGAACGGCATGTAGGTGAACGGATTGCCGTGGACATCCATGTATGGGCCGCGCGCGCCCGATGAAGCGCTTGATGATGGTCGTGAACAGGCCGGGCGAGGCGATCGCCGCGAACACAAATCCGAAGCGCGCGGCGAGCGCCGCGAGCACGCCCGCGCGTGAGCAGCGGCAAGGCCGGCGATGCAACCGCCGCCAGACACACGCACGACCGCCGCGGTCGGAACCAGCCACCAGCCGGAATAGGCCGGCATTGGTGATTTGCTCGAACGCATCTTTGAACGGAGGGCGGCAACCGGCGCGCCCAATCGGCGCGCCGGGCTGTCGATGAAAAACATCGACGCCACGATCGACGGCCAGCGACGAGCGACGATGCCGACGATCGCGGCCGCCGGCACCGGCGGAATTTGCGCGCGCGGCGGCGCGCATGAGCACGCCGCACCATTGCGGAAGATTGCGCACCAGTGTTGCGCCCGAGCGCGGCTGTGATTTTCGATACGGCCGTGAGCGGGGCAGCCCGTCGTTACCGACGCCGCATCGCCGGAGGGCGTCCTCGTGGCATTCACGGCGCGCCCGCCGATTGGAATACCGCAATCGTCGATCGGCTTCGGCCGCTCGAGATGTTGAACCCGTCGATGCGCGGCCCGGCTTTGTAGCGCAGCCCGATCGCCTCGGCGCGCAGCGCGAAAGCGTGCTGCTCGCGCGCTTCGATGAAGGCGAAACGGCACGTGCCGCCGCGCAGGAAATCGGCCGCGCCGGCTGCGTCGGTCAATCGCGTGGCGGTTCCGGCGAGAAACACCAGGCTCGGCTCCTCGTAGCCGGCGCTGGCGGCGACGCGGGTGCGGGCAGGCGGCGCGCGTGCAAGTACCTTGGCGAGCGCCACGCTCGGAAATGCCGGAGCGAGCGACGGCAGCGACGACGCCGTAAATTCCGATTTCGGCAGAGAATCGCGGCGGCTAAGCGCGCGCAGGAACGACCGCTCGGCGCCGTCATCGTCGTAAATCGCCAGGCAAACAGGCCGCAGACGATCGCGGCGGCGAAGAACGGCCAAGCCAATAAGTTCAAGATTGCGATCGATCACGATGGCGGCGGCGACCGCGGCAACGCCGAGAATAGGCCGGGACGATGAACCACCAGATCGCCGCGCGCTTAAGCGAAGGCCGCTGCGACAACAGCTTTTTCTCGACCGCGCCGGCGATCAGGATGGCGATCGCGGGATAAAGCGGCAGCACGTAATGCGGCAATTTGGTCGGAACCAGTTCGAATACGATCCACGACGGAACCAGCCAGGCCAGAAGAAAACGAGACGGCAGGCTCGCGGCCGCGCCGACCAGATCGCCGGCACCGCCGGCACCGCCAGCGCCGACGCCGGGAAGAACGTCACAAAGAACAGAAGAATGTAGAGACCCGGGCGGCGCGCCGTGGGCTTCCTGCCCGCCGCCGATCTTGGACAGCATGTCGTGGCCGACGGAATCGACCAGAAAGGCGTCGCCGGCGCGCAAATAGATCGCGACGAACCAGGGCAAGACCAGATACAACGAGCCAGAGCAATCCGGCGAAGCGGACGCAGCGCGTTGAGCCAGCGCGCCGAGCGATCGAGGATCGAAAGCGCCGCTGCGGCAAGCCCGACGACCATGACGATCAGCGGCCCCTTATCGAGGATGCCGGCGGCAAGCGCGGTCCAGAACAGTCGCCGGCAGCGGCCAGTGCAGCCGGCGCCGCGCTGTCGCGCCGGCTCATCGCGCGGCAGCAAATAGGCGCGCGCCAGCACGCCCATGGCGAGCACGATCGTGAACAGCAGCACCGCATCGGTCTTGGCCAGACGCGCTTCGACGCCGAGCGCGATCGAGCCGGCCATCATCAGCGCGGCAAGAAGCGCGCCGCGCCGGCTGACGAAGGCGAGCGCGCACCAATAGGTCGCCAGCACCGCGCCGATGGCGCCGAGGAGCGACGGCAGCGCGGTAGAGCCAGATGGTCTCGCGCGCTGACGGCATGCCGAGGCTTTCGGCCGTCTTCACCACGCCGGCCTGCAGCCAATAGATGCCGATCGGCTTGCGATAGCGCACGTCGTCCTGATAGCGGATATCGACGTAATCGCCGGTTTCGATCATCTGCTTGGTGGCTTGGGCGAAATAGGCCTCGTCGCGATCGACCGGCGGAATCTGAAAAAAACCAGGCAGAAAGGCGGCGAGCGATACGAGCACGAGCAAAGCCGCAGCCCGCTTGTGCGAACTCGACGCCAAAATCGAGCAGCGCCGCAAGCCCGTTGGCCGGCCAATAGACTCGCGACGCCGCGCTGCTGGTCGTGGTCATGCTGAGCCGGCGTTCAAAATGCGCGGCGGACCATAGTGAAAACGCCGCGGCCGGGAAAGCCGCGCGCAATGCGGGCACGCACATCCGCAGCCGCAGGACTATTGCGCCGCCCCAATCGCGCCCGGCAGCGTTTTGACGCAGGCGGCGGGAACGACGGCATTCGCGCGGCGCTGTAAATTCCCGGCCGACGCACTGTCGGCAACCCGCACGACGACGCTGTCGGTCGCGCCGGTGGAATCGACCACCGTGACGCGCGAAAAACCGGGACCGTCGGGCGCAAAGAAAAGACGTTCCCCGCTCTTGCGGCGGGACCGGATTGCCGTTGACGAAAACAGTCAGCGGCGCGACCGCCCCGGTAATTTTCAGCGGGATCGGATCGGGCTTGCCGTCCGTCGTCGACAAATCGAGCCGCGCGCCGTCGGGCGGGAACAGAATATGCAGCGACGCCTGCGCGTTGCCGCCGGCGAGCGGAGCGGGTGCAAAGCGCCGAAGCGGCGGCGGCAGCTTTGCGGTCGACGTCGATCAGCACGCCCGATGGCGGCTGCGGCAGCGGCCGCCGGCGCGCCGAGGCGGGCGAAGGCGTCGAACAGGATAGGCGCCGCCGCCTCGCGGCCGATCAGGCCCGGCACCGGCGCGCCGTCGGGCCGGCCGACCCAGACGCCGATCGTATGCTTGCCGTCAAAGCCCACCGACCACGCGTCGCGATAGCCGTAGCTTGTCCCGGTCTTGAACGCGATGCGGCCCGGCGCGCCATTCTCCGGCGGCGGCGAGCCGCGCAGCACGTCGCTCACGTACCAGGCTGCGACCGCGCTCATGAGCCGGCGCGCCTGCGGCGCCGGCGCATCCAGACGCTCGCGCAGCGGCAACACGGTGCCTAGCCGCGCGATGCCGGAATAAAGCATCACCAGATCGGACAGTTTGCTGCCCACGCCGCCGAGGCCGATGGCGAGGCCGGGCGCCTGTCCCGGCGGCAGAACGAGCGTGGCGCCGGCCTGCGCGAGCCGCGCCGTCAGCCGGCTCGCGCCTACGCGATCGAGCACGGCGATCGCCGGCATGTTGAGCGATTGCTGCAACGCGTCGCGGACCGTGACCGTACCGGCGAAGCTGAAATTGAAGTTCCGCGGCGCATAGTTGCCGTAGCGCTGCGGCCGGTCGTCGATCAGCGTCTGCGGATGGATGAACCCGTCCTCGAAGCCGATGCCGTAGATGAAAGGTTTGAGCGTCGAGCCCGGTGAGCGCAACGCCTGCGTCATGTCCACTTCGCCGGCGCGGCGTTGGTCGAAATAGGCGGGCGAACCGACATGCGCCAACACCTCGCCGGTCGCGTTATCGACGACGAGGATGGCAAGCGAGACATGCGGGATCGAGCGTCTGCGCCAGCGTGCGCGACGCGTTCACGCGCCAGCTCTTCCAGGTTTTTCTGCAGGTCGGCGTCGATAGTGAGCCGAATCTCCTTCGCCGCCGGGCTCCCGGCAATCGCCCGATCGGCCGCGTGCGGCGCCAACAACGGCATCGGCGCGCCGCGCGGTCGGCACCGACTCGGCCTTGGCGAACGCGATCTCGTCGGCCAGGCACGGCATCGGCGGCGGCGTAGCGGTCGAGCACGCGGTCTCTGGCGGTCCGCGCCGCCTGCGGCAAAGCGGTCGGGCCGGCGCAGTTCCGGCGATTGCGGCAAGGCGACGAGTAGCGCCGCCTGGCCGAGCGTGAGCGAGCGCGGCTCCTTGCCGAAATAGGCAAGCGAGGCGGCGCGGATGCCTTCGATATTGCCGCCATAGGGCGCGAGTTCGAGATAGAGCGAGAGAATTTGATCCTTTGTAAGCACGCGCTCGATTTCGATCGCGCGCACGATCTGGCGGATTTTTGCTGCAAAAGAACGGCCGCTGCGCGGCTCCAACAGCCGCGCCACCTGCATGGTCAGCGTCGAGCCGCCGGAGCGGATGCGGCCGCTGGTGACGAGCTGGAACGCCGCGCGCATGAGCGCCAGCGGATCGACGCCGTGATGTTCGCGGAAGCGCTTGTCTTCATAGGCGAACAGCACGGCGAAGAAACGCGGATCGACGTCGGCGACCTTGGCCGGCAGCCGCCAGCGCCCCTCCCGTGTCGCATAGGCGCGCAGCAAATGGCCGTTGCGATCGAGCACGACTCTGCGAGAATTCAAGGTTTTTGCCAAGCGGCGGCGGACCGAGCGAGACGATCCACCAAGCCGTGGCGGCGATTGCACAGCAGATGAGCGCAGCAGCGGCAATCGCCACACAACTCTTTCTGCTCGTCATTGCGAGCCAACGGTTCATTTCGCCGCCGTCACTTCGACACTTCCAGTGCCCGTGCGGCCGAAGCGGTCGGGGCGGTACATGTCCTCGACGCTCGCCTGCGGGCACACGTATTTGCCGGGCGAAACCGCGCGCACGACATAGGCTACGGTGAAGATCGCCGGGTCGCCGCTCTTGCGATTGAACGCCGCGGTGAAACGGTCGTCGCGGAACTCGACGTTGGCCGGCTCCACGGCATCGGTGATCCACGGCAGCGTGCCGGTATCGCCCGAGGAGACGAGATGCGGATTATCGATCTCGAATCCCGCCGGCAGATAATCGGCGACGATGACGCGACCGAATTGCGGCTGCGCCTCGGTGACTTTCAGCACCACGACGAGCTGCGTGTTCTGTTTCACCTGCGCCGCATCGACCGGATCGCCGGCCATCGTGTAGGTCCCCCGCTCGATCTTAAAGCCTTGTTCGGTCGCGGGCTCGGGCGTGAGCGGCGCGCCGCTGACGGTGACCACGGCTTTCACGTCGCCGTCGCCGGTATTCGTGACCTGAAGCGGTTGTTTGCAGCTCGCCGGCGGCGATCGTGCGGTAAAGCGGGCGCTGGATCGCCTGCCCGCCGACGTTGAGCGACACGTCGCCGGCATCTTTGGCGACGGCACTTGCCGCCAGCAGCAACCAGGCGTCCTCCTGCGTCGAAGTCGGGCGCAGTTGAGCGCGGGCGGCATCGACGCGTTGCTCGGCCGCCTGCACGGTCGCCGCGCTGGCGCCGCCTTCCGCCGCAAGCGTGAGGACGGCCGCCGCGTCGCGCAACGTCGAGCCGAAATCCGCACGCTCGGTGAGGTTGGAGGCGGTCTGCGGCGCGAATGCCGCGAGCGCAGCCGCGTAGACGCGCTCCGCACGGACGCGGTCGCCCGCCAAGGCGAGCGCGGCGGCCAGTTGCGCTTTCGCGATCGGCGTTTTCAGCGCATCAAGTTTGGCGTCGGCAAGATAACGCAGGTCGCCGATCGGCGCCGAGCCGTTGCGCGCCAGCACATAGAGTGCATAGGCGAGATCGCCGCCGCCGTTTTTGCCCGGATCCGACAGGTCGGCGACGGCATTACGCAGCCGGTCGAGCGCCAGCCGGAAGGCGGTGTCGGGCACGGCAAATTTGTGCTCGCGGGCGCGGGTGAGGAAGTCAGTGACGTAGGAGTCGAGCCAAAGATCGTCGCCACCGACGCTCCACAGACCGAACGAACCGGTCGAGTCCTGCCGCGTGAGCAGCGCCTCGATGGCGTTGCTAATCCGCTTCTCCGTGCTGGGATCGAGCGCAACGTGCGCCTGGGCGGCGAGATCGCTGACATAGAGCAGCGGCAATGCACGGCTCGTGATCTGCTCCGAACACCGGTACGGATAGCGCGCGAGCTCGGCCAGCAGCGTCGCCGCATCGAGCGCAGTCGACGAGCCGACCGAGATCGAGACCGAGCCGGTGCCGGGAACGAGATCGGCGAACATATCGCTCGACAACGTCAAGGACTGGCCCTTGGCGAGCGTCTGAACCGTGCGCCGCGCCAGAATCTGCGCCGGCGCTCGCACTGTAAGCGTGTAGCTGCGTTCGAGCGCAAAGCCGGAAGGACCGCTGACGCTCACGCGAACGGCGCCGTTGCCGGCAGCGTCGGCGACGACGGGAATGTTCACCCCGCCGCGCTCCTTAGCGCGCAAGGTGAGCTTCTGCGTCGCCCCGGCGCCGACCAAAACGGCGTCGGCAGCCGACACAGTGATCGCGTAATCTCCGGGCGCTCCTTCGACGTTGTCGAGATCCAGATGCACGGCCGAGCGGTCGCCGGGAAGCAGGAAGCGCGGCAGCGTGGCGCTGAGCACCACCGGATCGCGCACAATGACGTCGGCGCTGGCGTGCCCGACCTTGTCCTTGCTCCAGGCCACCACCATCACGCGCAGCGTGCCTTCGAAATCGGGCACGTCGAACGAAACTTGCGCGGTGCCGTTGGCGCCGACCGTGACGATGCCCGAATAGAACGCTACCGGCGGCCCGGTGGGCGGGCTTGCCTGCAGCTTGGCGCCTTCGTCACCGCCGGTATGTATCTGGCCGCGCACGCCTTGCATGCCGTCGATCAGTTGACCGTAGAGGTCGCGGATTTCGGCGGAGAGCGCGCGCTGCCCGAGATAGTAATCCTCGGGCGATGGCGGCTTGTAGTTCGTCAGATTGAGAATGCCGACGTCAACCGCAGCGACCACGATACGCGCCTCGTCGCCTGCGGCGAGCCCGTTGAGTTTAACGGGAATGTGCAAGGTCGAGTTCGGCCGTAATAGCGGCGGGGTCTGCATATCGAGCGTCAGCGTCTTCGCCGCATGGTCGATGGAAAACCATTGAACGCCGATGGCGCGGCCGGGCATGCGCTGCGCCGGCGCGTCGAGCGGCCGCCGCAGCGTGGCGACCAGATACGCGCCGCTGCCCCAGTCGCGCCCGACCTGTACTTGGACTTTCGCGAGCCCCTCCTTGACGTCGATGCTTTGGCTCGCCAACAGCTTATCGCCGAGCACATCGACGGTGAGGCGCCCGGCGCTGCGTGCGGTGACGGCAACCGTCATGGTGTCGCCCGGCTTGTATTCGGGCTTATCGAGCGCGACCTGCAGCATGTCGGGCGTGTCGGCGCTCGCCTCGACGTACCATCCGGCGTCGAAGTCGACCGAGGTCACCGGACCGTTCGGATCAGAGGTCGAAACCTGCAGCCGATAGTGGCCGAAATGAACCGGCAACGCGATCTGCGCCGGTTTGTCCGCAATCGTGTCCAACGTCCCGTCAGCGACACGGGTAGTCGTCTTCACCGGCTCGAAATTCCACTGCCCGTCGCGCTTGTAAAATTGATAGTGAGTGTCGATGCGCAACAACTCGTAGTGCAGACCCTTTTGCGGCGTCGCCACGCCATTTGGCGCCGCGACCACGACATCGAAGCTGGCGTTGGCGCCATCGGCGAGCGAGCGGCCGGAGAACAACGGCTTGACGCCGATCATGTTGCCGCTCGGCGTCACCGGCAGAACGAGCGTATGTTCGACAGCGCGGCCGCCGGGCTCGGCCATGCGCACGGCGATCTGCGCCTGCAGCGGATGCGTGCTCGGCGGCAGCTTGTCAAGACTGACGGAGAATTTCGCGTTGCCGGACTTGTCGGTCGGCGGCAAATCGTCGAGCGGCTGCTGCACGGGCGCGACTTGTTCGTCGTCGAGACCGAACTGATAGCCGGCGAGGCCTGCGCGCTCTGGCGCCACCGCAATCGTCATGTCGCCTTCCAGATCGAGATCGGCGGCCGGCGCTCCATAGAGGAAGCGCCCGGCGACGTCGATCTCGGCGGCATTGCTTTGCGCGACGCTCTTTGCCGGCGAAGTAAGATCGAACGCGATCCGGTCGGGCACGTAATCCTCGACCAAAAAGGTGGCCGCGCCGACCGGCGGCCGTTTCGGGTCGGTGAAGGCCTGCACGTGCCAGGTTCCGCTCGGCGCCGAAGCCGGCAGCGCCAGATCGAGCGTGTGGCCGCCGATACCTTGGTCGGCGACCGCCATGCGGCGGAATTCAACCCCGTCGGGCCGCTGCACCACGAAGGTCAGCGGCACGCCCAGCGCGGCGGCACCCTGCGGGTCGCGCAGCAAGGCCGTGATGTGGGCGGTTTCGCCGGAGCGGTAGACGCCGCGTTCGGCATAGACAAACGCATCAAGCCCCTTCGGCGCGGGCCGGCCGCCAACGCCGCGGTCGGTGAGATCGAAAGCCGGCGTTTTCAGGTTGAGGAAGGCGTAGTCGCCGCCCGGATCGATCGCGGCCACAAGCGCGGGTGCAGAGCCGCCCTCCCCGCTCGCCAGGCCCGGTTCGAACAAAGCTTGCCCGCCGGCGTCGGTGCGGCGCGTGGCCAGCACCTCGTTGCCGCGCGAAATCAGCCGCAGCTCGATGCCGGCCTTCGGCTCGCTCGTCGCCAGCGAATTGACGAAGACGTGAATGCCGTCGTTGCCGGAAAATGCCGTCAGACCGAGATCGGAGACGATGAACCACTGGGTGGCGAGCGCATCGTAATTGTTGGCGAGGTTTTTCAGCTCGTCCGGTTGCGCCGCCATGACGTAGACGCCGGGCTTGAGACTGCCCAGCGCCTGGTCGATCGGGAATGCGGTGGTGACCTCCTGGTTGAGCGGCGAGGAATTGATGGTCAGTTCGCCGCTCCAGACCGAAACGCCGCGCGACTTTTTCAGTTGATCGATATCGTAGCGGGAAAGACTGGTCTGAAAATCGCCGCTCCCGTAGCCGACGCCTTCAATCTCGTCGATCAGATTGCGATCGCTGACGCGATAGATGTCGATCGCCACCGAGCGGGTGTTGACGCTGATGACCGGAATGCCGCTTTGCCCGGTGCGCGGCAGCACGTAGCCGGTGGTGGAGAAGCGCACCGAAGGCTGGCGGTCGCGGACGTAAATAGAGAAATCCGCCGCTTTCGACAGCGTCTCGTGCACCACCGACGGCAGCCCGGCGCGCAGCGTGACGGTGTAGCTCTGCCCGTGCTGCAAGCCCTCGACGCAGAGCTGCTTGTCTTCCACCGACAGAGCCGGCTTGTCGGTGCCGGAGAGCACGACGAAAGGCGAAAAATCGGTGCGCGCGGGCAAGCCTTCCGAGAACTGGAAGCAGGCGCGCGGCGACGCCGTGTCGGCGTCGATCGTGTAATCGAGAACGCGAAAACCGTGCTGCTCGCGCAGGCGTTCGTATTGCGCGCGCACGTCGGCGACCTCGCGCAACTGCAACGACAGCCGCAGCGCATCGAGCGCCGGCCGCCACATCTGCCGCTGGACCAGGACATTGCCGAGCTGCACCAGGCTGTCTGCTTCCTCGTTGCGATCGGTGGTACGCTGATAGGCGACGTAGGCGGCAGCGGCGGCGCGCTCCAGGAGCTGCGCGCGTTCATTGTCGTTCGCCGGTTGGATTTCCATGATCGTGCGCGAAAGGCGCAGCCACGCGGCGGCGTCGTTCGGCGCCGCGGCGACGATCTCGCCGAGCACTTCCATGCCGCTGCGGAAATCATTCTTGGCAAAGGCCGCGTCGGCGTCCTTGCGCAACTGCGCAATCGATTCGGTCGGCGGACCGGCATCGGCCTTGATCTGCGCCTCGAACGCAATCGCGCTCTGGTTGAGGTCGCTATTCTGAAACGGCTTGTTGGCGGCTTGCGCCGAAAAGGATGCGACGGCCACGCAAGCGGCCGCCACCGCTGCCACGAGCGCGGCGCGCACATGCGCAATCATGAGTAAATCCCTCCCAGGGGCCTTGAATTTCGACCGGGTGCGACCAGTTGAAGCACCAATCGTGTCGAGGTCGTGGCCGAACCCGGCCGGTCCGGCAAAACATTTTGCAGTCTCCCGACCGGCAATGGCATCGGACTGTTTGCACCAGTACGAAGAGTCCAGACTATGACGCTTGTGGATTTACCAGGCGTTGTAGGCTGACATTCTATATGATTGTCGCCGTGCGGCCCCGTAGCTCAGGGGATAGAGCAACAGCCTTCTAAGCTGAAGGTCGCTGGTTCGAATCCAGCCGGGGTCGCCAAACAATTTCAAATAGATAGCTCAATATTTCAATCGACCGTTTGACCATAAAATCAGATCAGGGTAACGCCTAGGGTAACAGCAAACGGAAAAAATTGGGGAGCGAATGGCAGGTGCAAACGATGACCAGGCGAATCTGGATAGATTTCGCCGCGAGAACGTGTTCGGCAGAGCGGTCGCGAGTCAAGGACGTCCTTTCCATCTTCCGCTCGAAGGACGCGCCACCAAGATCGAAGCTTACGCGGCGGGCACCGGAACGAACGGAGTCGCCGGCTCTTTCAGAAACATCGGCGCGATTTGCTCGCCCTGCGCCGCGACGGCCCTCTCGGCCGCCGGCACCAGCTCCGCGATCGATCGTCGCCAATCGTCCATGCGAATACTCGGTTCGAAAACTGGCGCGTCGAGACGCACCGGCACGCGCATCCTAAACTCTCTTTGCCTGACGCGTTTGCCTATGCCTTGGCCTCGTCGCGCAAATGGACGTTGCTCGCCGGCGACGGCGAACTAAGAGCGATTGCGCAGACGGAGCAGATGCCGTGTGTCGGCATATTATGGCTGCTGGATCAAATGTTCGGCGCGCGGATGCCCGAAGCGGCCGTGCTAATTGCCGGCCTTGAGGCGATCGCAATTCATCCGCGATGCCGGTTGCCCCGCGCCGAGATTCAGAGCCGGTTGGAGCGGTATAGCGCGCTTTAGACGATGCGTTCGATCCTTTGTGTTGGACGTGAGCGAGCTCTGGGTGGATTTCGCTTCAATATCGATGGCCAACAAATGTCCGATAACTGGATGAGGACTAGTCGGTCGCTTCAACCAATTTGAAAGGAATTGATGATTCGCTTCCGTCCTGGGTGCGAGCGACGGAGGGGACTATGGCGAGGCGCGAGAAATCTGTGAAGAGATATGTTGTGCGGTTGAGCGCGGAAGAACGCGAGCAGTTGGAAGCGTTGATTCAAAAAGGGAAAAACCCCGCGCGGCGGCTGCTGAAGGCGCGGATTTTGTTGAAGGCGGATATCTCGGAAGCCGGCGATGGCTGGAGCGACAGCAAGATCGTTGCGGCCATGGAGACCAGCGCCTCCATGGTTTACCGGGTGCGCAAGCAATTGGTTGAAGAGGGCCTTGCGGCGGTGTTGAGCCGCAAGCAACGTGCGACGCCGGCAGTTGCGCCGATTTTTGATGGCGAGAAGGAAGCCAAGCTGATTGCCCTGGCGTGCTCCAAACCGCCCAAGGGACGGGCACGCTGGACCTTGCGGTTGCTGGAACGCAAGGTGGTGGAACTCAGCATCGTTGATCGCGCCAGCGACAGCACGATCGGTCGGGTTTTAAAAAAACACTCTCAAGCCCCATCGCCGCGAACAATGGGTCATTCCGCCCAAAGCCAACAGCGCGTTCGTGGCCGCGATGGAAGACGTGCTGGCCGTCTACACGCGACCGCGCGATCCCAATGGTCCGCGCGCGATGAGTTCCTTCTCGCAGTAACCGCCCAAAGCCTCCGAAAGCTGGCTAAGCTGATACCGATGCCAAGCCCTCACCCAGCCTGAGACTCTCAGCGGATCGCAATCGGCGACCTGCAAATTGCCGGCCTGATTCATCGCGAATTACTGACTGACTTCTTCAACAAAATCGGCCAACAGCAGACTGTCCAGCCCCACGGACCAGCTAAGGCTTGTTGGGATTGATGTGCATGCACGCGGGCGATACGATGCTGAATGCCGAACGAAGGTTCGGAATCGCGCTCGGGTGACGCTTACTTGACATAGCTGGCGGACTGGGTTGTTTCTTGTCGCTCGCTTTTGCTCTGACAATGCCCATGCAGCAGCAACCTTCCTCGTCAGCTAAAAGCCGGCGAGGCGGCCTAGCTGTGGTAGCGGCGATTGCCGCGCTTGCACTCGCCGGCTGCGGCTCCAGAAACACGTTCGTCCCTCCGCCGCCACCGAAGGTCGTCGTGGCGCAACCCCTACAGAAGCCGGTGACCCTGTATCTTTACGTGACCGGTAACACCGCGGCGTTCAGAACCGCGAATCTGGTCGCGCGCGTCCAGGGTTATCTGGAATCGATCGATTATAAGGATGGCGCCGCGGTCACCAAGGGAACCAAGCTCTTCGGCATCGAACGCGACACCTATCAGGCGCAAGTCGATCAGGCGAAAGCGCAACTTGCGAAAGACCAGGCCGTGCTCGCAGAAGCGCAAGTCAATCTGACCCGCTACCAAGCATTGGAACAGCAGAAATCAATTGCATCGCAACAAGTGCAAGACCAAGCGTTCCTCGTCCAGCAGGACAAGGCCAGTGTTGGAATTGATCAGGCTAATCTCGAAACCGCGAACATCAACCTTGGCTTTACAACGGTTCTCGCCCCCTTTGACGGCATCGTCACCAATCATCAAGTCGATATCGGCAATCTCGTCGGCGCGTCCGGACCGACCACACTCGCAACCATCGTCCAGACCGACCCGATCTACGTCAATTTCACGCTGAGCGAGCCGCAAATTTTGGCTATCCGAAGAAGCGTCGCCAAGACGGGGCGTCCGCTCAGTAGGACGGACCTGACTTACATTTCGAGCATCCCGGTCGAGGTCGGTCTGCAGGATGAGGAGGGCTTTCCGCACAAAGGACATCTCGACTACGTCTCGCCGCAACTCGACCCCTCGACTGGCACGGTCGCCGCGCGCGCGATATTCGATAATAAGGATCATGTGCTGCTGCCGGGCCTTTTCGTGCGCGTCCGCGGACCGATCGCGCGTGAGGACAAGGCGCTGCTGACGCGAAATGACGCGATCGGGACGAGCCAAGAGGGAAGCTACGTGCTGATGGTCGGCGCGGACAATGTCGTTCACCGCAAAATCGTCAAAACCGGACAACAGCAGGGGCAGCTCGTGATCATCGACTCCGGTCTCGATCCGAGTGACTGGGTGGTGATCGAAGGTATTCAGCGGGCCTTTCCCGGCGCCAAGGTCGAGCCGCAACGATCCGTGCTGATGGCGGCCGAAGCCGGCTCATCAGACGATGCCAAGACGAGCGCTCCCGGCTTAACGCCGAAATGAAAGGTCGCGAGGAACCGGCATGATTTCGCGTTTTTTCATCGATCGACCGGTGCTCGCCAACGTGCTGGCATTGGTTTTCGTGCTGGTCGGCCTGGTCGCGCTCCTTCGATTGCCGACCGCCGAATACCCCAATGTGGTGCCGCCGACCATACAGGTCTCGACGCGGTACCCGGGCGCGACCGCCAAGACGCTGGTTGACACGGTCGCTCTGCCGATCGAGCAGCAGGTCAACGGCGTCGAGGACATGCTCTACATGCAATCGACGAGCGCGAGCGACGGCACTTATAATCTGACCGTCACCTTCGCGATCGGCACCGACCCCGACAAGGCGCAGATTCTGGTCCAGAATCAGGTTTCCGCCGCGCTTTCATCGTTGCCACCGGCAGTGCAAAGCCAAGGCGTTACGGTGACAAAGAAGTCGAGTTCCTTTCTCGAATTCATCACATTGGTTTCGCCTGACAGCCGCTTCGACAGCCTGTTTCTGTCGAATTACGCCGTCATCAGCCTGCAGAACGAACTGGCTCGCCTCAAGGGCGTCGGCGCCGTGACGATTTTCGGCGCCGGTCAATACGCCATGCGGATCTGGATGAATCCGGACCTGCTTCAAGCGCGGAGCCTGACGCCGCAGGACGTGATCAACGCCATCGAGGAGCAGAGCCAACAAGTCACCGCCGGCCAGCTCGGCGCGCCGCCGGCGCCGAAGGGCCAGGATTTCCAATACTCGCTCGATATCAAAGGCCGCCTTGACGATGTTGCCGAATTCGAGAACATCGTCGTCAAGGCCGCTGACACAAACGGCGGACAGATCACCAGGATCCGCGACATCGGCCGCGTCGAGCTCGGCGCCCAAACCTACAGCCAATCCTTCAATCTCGACGGCCGTCCGGCAGCCGGGATCGCCATCTCGCTGCTGCCGGACGCCAACGCCATTGCGGTCGCCGGCGAGGTCAAGGCGAAGATGGACGAGCTCGCCAAGAGCTTCCCTCAAGGCGTCAGCTATTCGACGCCCTACGATACCACCAAGTTCGTGCGCGCCGCGATCGACGAAGTCTATGTGACCTTGATCGAGGCCGCGGTCCTGGTGCTGATCGTCATTCTCGTTTTCCTGCAGGACTGGCGGGCGATGCTTGTCCCGGCGACGACCGTTCCGGTGACGCTCATCGGCGCTTTCGCCGCCATGGCTGCGCTTGGTTTTAGCATTAATCTCGCGACGCTGTTCGCCATCGTGCTGGCGATCGGCATCGTCGTGGACGATGCGATCGTCATCGTCGAGGGCGTTTCGCGCTATGTCGAACAGGGCATTCCGGGCCGCGAAGCGGCCGGCAGGGCGATGGACGACCTGACCGGTCCGGTCATCGGTATCACGCTGGTGCTGATGTCGGTGTTTATTCCAGCCTCTTTCATGCCGGGCCTGACCGGGCAGCTCTATCGGCAATTCGCGCTGGTCATCGCCGCCACCGCCTTCATCAGTGCGATCAACGCCCTGACCTTGAAGCCCACGCAAAGCGCGCTGTGGCTGCGAGCGCCGATTCCGCTTGAGCGGCGCAACCTATTCTATCGCGGCTTCAACGCCGCCTTTGGCGCCACCGAGCGGGGCTACGTTCGAACTCATCGGCGCGATGACGCGCCGCAGCGGCGCCATGGTGATCATTGCACTCTTTCTGGTCGTCGTTGCGATCTGGGGACTGTCGCGCGTACCGACCGCGTTTCTGCCGAACGAAGACCAAGGCTATCTGATAGTCAGCGCACAACTGCCCGACGGCGCCTCGAAGGAGCGTACCGACGCAGTCATGCAGCAGATTTCGGCGATCGCCAAGAAAATGCCCGGCGTCGACAATGTAATTACCATCAGCGGCGTTTCCGTACTGGACAACTTTGCAAGCCTCGCCAACGCGGGCGTCGCTTTCGTGGTCCTCGATGACTGGGGCGTCCGGCTCAAGCGGAAGGGGCAGGATCTGAACTCGATTTATCTCAATCTCAATCGCTCCCTTCAGGCCGTGACCCAGGCCGTGGCGTTCGCGTTCCCCCCGCCGCCCATCCAGGGCATCGGCAACGTCGGCGGCTTCACCATGCAAGTCGAGATCAGGAACGGCGATTTCGACTATGCCCTGTTGCAGAGCCTGGCGGACGCCGTAGTCAAAGCCGGCAGTGCGCAATCGGCTTTGCAGCGGCTAAACACGACCTTCCGGGCCGGCGCCCCGCAGCTCAGCGTCACTGTCGACCGCACCAAGGCCGAGACGCTCGGCATCACGGTCGGCAACGTCTTTTCCGCCCTCTCGACCTACGTCGGATCGGACTACACGGCCCAGTTCAACAAGTTCGGACACGTGTTTCAGGTCTACACGCAGGCGCTGCCCGATTATCGGGCGAGTGCCGACGACATCCGCAACCTCAAGGTCAAGGCTGGCAACGGAACTGTGACGCCGATCGGCACAGTCGTCGATATCAAGGAGGTTCAAGGTCCGTCGCTGATCAGCCTCTATAATCTCTATCCGTCGGCGAGCGTCGTCGGCAGCCCCGCGCTCGGCTTCGGCTCGGGCCAGGCGCTCGACATCATGGACCAGATCGGCCAGCACGAACTGCCGTCGGGAACGGGGTACGAATGGACCGCGATGTCCTACCAGGAGAAGCAGGTCGGCGCGCAGATCTATTTCGTCTTCGGGCTCGCGGTGCTGCTCGTCTATTTCGTCCTGGCGGGCCAGTACGAGAGCTGGATCCTGCCGCTCGCCGTGATCCTCGGCGTGCCTCTCGCCCTGCTCGGGACAATCGGTGCGCTGACCGCCCTCGGCGCCGCCAGCCCGCTCGCCACGCAGAGCGGCGTCGCCGCCATCAATCTCTATACGCAGATCGGATTGATCCTCCTGATCGCGCTCTCCAGCAAGAACGCGATTTTGGTCGTGGAATATGCGCGCCAGAGGCGAGCCGAGGGGATGGAGATCGTCGCTGCGGCAGTGGAGGGAGCCCGGCTTCGGTTCCGGCCCATTCTCATGACCTCCTTCGCCTTCATTCTGGGCGTCTTCCCGCTTGTGGTTGCGACCGGCGCGGGCGCCGGGGCGCGCAGATCGATCGGCATCACGGTCTTCAGCGGCATGCTCGCGTCGACCTGCCTCGTCGTCGTGTTTGTTCCCTCATTCTATGTGGTGATGCAGCGCCTGCAGGAGCGATGGACCGGCCGCGATGCCGGCACCTCCTCGTCCAGAGGGCGCAGCTCCGCGCAGGTAGAAGGGCAGGCCGCGCAATCAGCAATTCCGCAATAGGCGCCATATCGCAGTCGTATCGCGAAACAGCTGGCCGAGGCGCAGGTAGGCGACGCACAACAATGCAGCAGAATGTCGGCGACACGGCAGCTTGGTTAGCTCAGTGCTTGCGCCGGTCGGGTCTCCGTGTCTTCTTCTTATTTTTGGCGCGGTCACGTCTCGTGTCGATTTCGCCGGCCAGAGCCATCAATTCGTGACCTGCTACCTCCAACCCGTCCGCAATCTCCCTCTGCTGCGTTGCACCGAAGTCTCGCATCCAAATGACGCGATGGGCCCAACCGCGTCGATTCCGGCATATCCGCTACCATGTCGGCGATCGCCGGATTCGGAAATGGGACGGCCGGCGCTCATGGCTGGAGCGCTTCCCCCCAATGCCGGCAGGTCGGAGATGCGGCGCGCTTGGGCGCGCCTGTGAAGGCGGCGCCTGTGTTCTTTGGCCAAGGAACTGACTGACGGGGCACGACTGCTGAGGTTGCGCCGCCCCTAGCACGTTTTCACCGGGCGCGGCCGTCCGCTGACGGCCTCTCGACTGCCCCTTTACTCCACCACATCGCCTCCGATAACGCGTCGACCGTTAAGAAACCGAATTGAGCGCCGTGGGGATGGCGAAGAGGCGGCCGAGCGCTATCAGTAGTAGGCGCAAAAGCATCCTCAGCCAGGCGAGGACGCGGCGGAGATTGTGTCCGACGGCGCTGAGGATGGCATTGGCGGCGTCGCCGGCAGCGCCCTTGAGATAGCAGCGGCCGAGATGGCCGTCGGTCTTCATGTGACCGATTGCAGCCTCGATGGCGGAGCGGCGCCGTAGTTCGCGTTTGATGCTGCCGAACACGCCGCGCTTTTGGCCGGAGATGAAGACGCGGCACGGGCCCTCGGTTTTGTGGCCGCGATAGCCCTTGTCCACATAGGCGCGCTCGATTGAGCAGCCGGTGAGCTGTTCGGTGGCGGCGATCACGGCGCCGAGCGTGTGGCCGTCGTACGGATTGCCGGGCAGCGCTGTGGCGTGCAGCACGAACATTCCGCCGGGGGCGCGGGCATTGGTGGTGGTGATCGAGGCTTTGACGCCGAATTCATAGGGCGCTGCGGCCTTGCCCTTGCCGATGCACTCGACCTCGGGCGCATGGAAGGAATAAAGCTTCCATCCGCGTTGGCGCTGCTGCTGCGAGCGGATTTGCCTGGCGCGCGCCAGCGGCCATTGGAACACCGCTTCAAACTGCGGCTGGCCGGCGATGTTGCGGCCGATGTCGCGGATGATACGGCCGAGCCGTGCGCGCAGGAAGCGCAATTGCCGCTGCTGGCGCTTGAACTGTTTGGCATGGGCATAACGGCCCGCCATCATGGCGGCGCGTTTGGCGAGCCGCAGATACGACTGCCGCAGCCGCACGCCGTGCTTTGTGGCCAGCCGATTGAGGCCCGTGATCGCCGCATGCAGCAGCTTGGCGTCGGTCGGAAAAGTGATGGCCTTGGGCTGCACGGTGGTGTCGACCGTGACCCGCGCCAAGTCCTTGGTGCGCAAGGCGCCGGTTTGGTGCGCGATTCTCAAGCTCTCGGCCAACAGCAGTTCCAGCTTATCGCCGAGCCGGACACGCCAATGACTCAGGTCGGAGCGCTCGTGCGGGAAGGTGTGCTGGAAGAACTCTTCGCCGGTGAAGTACTGGAAATAGGGGTCATAGATCCAACGCTCGCACACCTGTTCGTCCGACAGCGCGAAGATGTGCTTGAGCAGAAACAGCCCGATCACGAACCGGCTCGCGATTCCAGGTCGGCCCTTGTCGCTGTAGAGCGGCGCGATCTGCTCATCGAGCCAGCGCCAATCGACCTTGCCGGCGAGCTGCACCAGCTCGTGCCTCATGTTGATGATCTGATCGAGCCGCGCCCGGAACAGATCGCCTTCGCCCGTCGTCTGCGGATTTTTTGGTCGCATCGCTCCCTCCGATGCGACGACGGAATCACGACTTCGCGATTCGCGGGAATCCCAAAAATGAAATTGCAAGCTTCCGGGGCTTCGCACCCCGAAACCTTGCGATCTCCAAACCAGCTTCGGAGCCGGAAATCAACTCGCGATCAGCCGCTTAGGCCTTGTTCACAGACGACTAACGCGCATTCTCGGAAGCTACTCACGCTAGTTTGGGGCCGGAAGCTAATCTCGCCAAAAATCCTTGAAGCGCGTGGGGGACAGTTCAGTGTAGCGCACGGTGTGTTGGATGTTCTTGTGTCCGAGGTAATCCTGGATTGATCGCGTATCGTGGCCATCGCCCGCAAGCTTGTACCCAGCAGCATGGCGCAACATGTGCGCGTGAACCTGAAACGGAACACCGGCTTTCTGCCCTGCCCGCTTGACCATCCAATTGAAGCTATCCGTTGTGAAGGGTCCGCCGCGCTCGCTCACGAATAGGAACGGCGACTTAGGCGCCTCTCGCTGAAGCTTGCGGAGCGCTCGCAGCTCATCGCCGCGAACGGGATGAGTGCTCGGCTTGCCATTCTTCACTCTGCGCACATGCAGAGTGGCCGAATTGAAATCGATCTGCTCCCAACGCAGGTCGCAGACCTCCGAAGCCCGCAACCCATGCCGGTAAGCCACGAGGATCATGGTCGCGTCCCGGTGACCGTAGCGATTTTCCTTCGCGGTCTCTATCAGCTTCTCAACCTCAGTCTCGGTCAGGTGCTCCCGGGTGCGAAGCTCTCGATTTGGCTGCCGCCGCGGGGCAACTGCTCGTTTTTCGGTGGCGGGCTTCAGGAGCCGCACGTTTGATTTTGATGGCATTTCCCCCTCCTATTCAACCTTACTGCTCGCAAATTAGTCGATCTACGAGCAGTATGCAACTGGGCTTTGGCCGCTGCGCGCGAAGTCGAGCCAGAGCGGCAATTTTGGTCGCTTTGGGGGCAAGCGGACATGCGCGCGGACATCGCAATTCGGTCGTTCGTGACCCCATGCAGACATTCGGCAGCATGAATTGCTGCTACGCAAAATGACCGTTAAGGCACACTCCGCCCGTCGCAAATCCGTGCTGTAATCGCCGGATTGAAGAGCATCGTCAGCGTAGTTCTGTGATTCGCGAGGAAGCAAGACAACGAATCTTTTCCACGCAATCCCCAGTGCTTTCGCTCAAGCGGATTTCCCCTTAAGCTCGGGGAAGTCGTAGGTCTGCCAGCCTGGCACGTCGGCGACGTCCGCAAACTTTTCGCCGAACGGACGCGTTGCGTCGATGCCAACGGCCGAGGAGGTGCGCGCCGCAAGCGCCGCGCTGTCGCTGACTGAAGGATCGAGCGGCCCGGCGGGCGTCGCCGGCATGATGAACACATCGCGCTCGGGGCGCACCCGGAATGACATCGCCCACTCGACCTCGTCAGGATTGTAGACGTCGATGTCCGGCTCAACGGCGATCACCCATTTCGGCCGGATGTTGCTCGCCATCGCCGCGAGGATGGCCTGCCGCGCTTCTCCGGCAAAACGAGGCCGCATCGCGATGACAACGTAGAACGAAACGCCGCCTGAAGGCGGAATCGCCACGCGCTCGATGGTCGGGAACTGCGCCTTCAAGGTGCGCCACACCGAGGCCTCGAACGGAATTTCCTTGAGAATGTGATTCTCGGTTACCGGCTTGCCGGTGAGAAGCCCCTGGAAATAGGGATTGTTGCGATGGGTGATGGCGGTGACATGCGCCACCGGCTTCGGCGAAGCGGGCGTGTAGTAGCCAGTATATTCACCGAGCGGTCCTTCCATCACGGCCTGCCCCAAATCGACCTCGAACTCGATGACGACTTCCGCCGTCGCCGGGACTTCCAGATCCACGGTCTTGCAGCGCACCAGCTCCACCGGCTCGCCGCGCAAACCGCCGGCCACATTCCAGTCGTTCGCCGTGTCGGGCGACTGCACCTGTGCGGTATAGGCGAGGATCGGATCGGTGCCGAGCACTATAGCCGCCTGAGGCTTGCGCTTGAGCTGGCGACATTTCGCCAGGTTCTTGCCGAAGCGGTGGAACGGCTGCGCCAGGAAAGACATCGTGTTCTTGCCGGTGATCTGAAAGCGGTAGTGCCCGATATCGGCCACGCCGGTGACCGGATCCTTCGAGACCACAATGCCGGCGGTGATGTAGGGGCCGCCGTCCTTGGGACTGTAGGTCGGGATCGGAAAACGCGACAGATCAATATCTGGGCCGGTCAAAACCACGTCCTGACAAGGCGTCGCGCCGTTGAGAATTCGCGGCGGGATCGGGTTGTCGAGACCGTGGAGAACCTTGTCGAAGATCGTCTCTTCGGTGGCTTCAAACGCCAGGAGCGCCTTGCCGCGCGTCGAATACAGCCCGGCGACCAGCGGATAAGCCGTGCCATTATCGTTGAACACCATAGCTGGCCCCTGGTGCACGTAGCTCTGCTTCAGGGTCTTGCCGATATCCTTGTTCAGATCGACCTTGCGGTTGATGTCGATCAGCTCGCCATGCTGGCGCATCGTGTCGAGGAACTGACGAAAATCATGATAAGCCATTTTGTTTTCTCCTTAGATTACAGTTAGTGCACGAGCTCTGGGACGCGATAGTCCTGCCAGCCCGGCACATCCGCCACGTCCTGAAATTTCTCGCCGAACGGCCGGGTCGCATCGACGCCGACAGCCGAGGATCGCGGCGCCTGCATCGTCACAGTGTCGCCAACCGCAGGATCGGCCGGTCCGGCGGGCATCTCGCCGAGCACAAAGACGTCGCGCTCCGGTCGAACGCGAAACGACATCGCCCATTCGACCTCGGCGGGATCGTGCACGTTGATATCGGGCTCGACGGCGATTACCCATTTCGGCCGGATGTTGCTCGACAGCGCGGCAAGGATCGCCTGCCGCGCTTCGCCGGCAAAACGCGGCTGCATCGCGATGACAACGTAGAACGAGACTCCGCCGGACGGCGGCACCGCGATCTGCTCAACGGTCGGAAACTGCGACTTGAGCGTCTTCCAGAGCGAGGCCTCGAAGGGGATCTGCTTCAGGATGTGATTTTCGGTGACTGGCTGCCCTGTCAGCAGCCCCTGGAAATACGGATTCTTGCGGTGCGTGATGGCCGTGATACGCGCCGTCGGTTTGAGTGAAGCCGGCGTGTAATACCCGGTGTATTCGCCGAGCGGGCCTTCCATCACTTTGTGTTCGACGTCGACGATGTATTCGATCACCACTTCGGCGGTCGCGGGGACTTCCAGATCGACGGTCTTGCAACGGACCAGTTCGACCGGCACACCGCGAAGTCCGCCGGCAACGTGCCAGTCATCGGTGGCATCGCTGACCTGGGTTTGCCCTGTATAAGCGAGCACCGGATCGACTCCGAGAATCAGCGCACCCTGGGGAGCGATGCCCTTTCGTACGCATTTGGCGATGTTCTTGCCGAAGCGATGGAACGGCTGCGCGGTGAACGCTATGCAGTCGCGTTGGCCGAGGAGCTGGTGGCGATAGTGGCCGATATCGGAAACGCCAGTTTCGGGGTCTTTCGAGACTACCAGCCCCGGCGTGATGAACGGGCCGCCGTCTTTGGGGCTGTAGATCGGAACCGGAAAGCGACGGATATCGATCTCCGTCCCGGCCAACACCACCTCCTGGCAGGGGGCCGGGCCAGAAACAATGGTCGGCGCGATCGGATTTTCGAGGCCGTGCAGAACCTTCTGCACGATCGTGTCCTCGGTCGCTTCGAAGGCGAGCAGCGCCTTGCGTCGGTTGCCGTAGATGCCGGCGACCAACGGAAACTCCGTGCCGTTATTTTTGAAAATGATCGCGGGCCCGTCGTGGACGTAGCTCTGCTTGAGCGCCTTGCCGACTTCGTATTTGAGGTCGACCGGGCGGGTTACTTCGATGAGATCGCCGGTTCGTCGCAGCGCATCGAGGAATTGGCGGAAATCTTGATACGGCATGACGCGTTCCTTTTGATCAAATGGGGTTCAGATGAAGACCAGGACGAGGGCGAGGATGGCGGTCGCCACCAACTGCAGGAGCTGCCACGGCAGATTGATGCGGAAGATTTCCCAATCGCGGCCCTTCACGTCGACAAGGTGCGTGCAATAGGTGATCTGCGCGGGTTTCAGCGGATTGGGCGGCCCCATGGTGATGACATTGACGATGCCGACCAATAGCACCAGCGAGATGCCGAGCGCGGGAGCGACCGGGATCTGCATGTGCGCGAAAAGGAAGTCTGCGGGCAGGCCTTGGCCAAAAGCCATGCCACCAAGAAACGCGAAGAACGGGAACAGCGCCGTATAGACAAGGCTGCCACCGTTCGAGAGCGCGCGGCCAAGCATCGCGATCTGCCCGGTATCGACCATCTGATAAACCATGGCGCTACCGATGAAGAGAGTCACCAGCGCGCTGACACTGCGCTTGCTGCCGGCGACGACATCGCTGACGATGTTGGCGGACTTGCAGCGGAACACATAGCAGAGGGCCGCGGTGACGAGGATGACGAAGCCGGCTGAAGTGATCAGGTTGATGTTGATCGGCGCATAACCCCAGGCCGCAACGCGGATCTGCAAATGCGTCAGCTCGCGCGCGACCGACGGGATCATCGTGATCACCACGAACGCCGCGCCAAGCACGAGCGGAGCATAGGCCCGCCACGCGCCGACCGGCGATGAGCTACCGGCTGCCGCCGGAGATACCGCGGCCGACAATGGCTGCGGCTGTGCCACTGGCTCGGCGCCGGCATGCTTGGCGTAAAGCCCGTACCCGTACAGCAGCACAAGGGAGAAGGCCGAGGAGGCGATGAGCGTCAGGATGTAATAAGCCGGCCAGATGAGGCAGAACAGGACGATGCCGAGCGAATTGCCGAGCCCCAACAGCCAGAACAGAATTTGCGTCTCACGCTCGAAGAAACGGAAGCCGAGAATTTTCAAGAAGCCGGCGAGCGAGATGAACACCAGCGGAATGGCGAACAGGCCCGACGCCGCCGCAATGTCGGCGATCGGCAATTGCGTCGCCGCATTGGCAATATTGGCGCCAATAAACAGGCTGACGAACGGAACCGACCAGGCGAAATAGACCAGATAGGCCGCGATCGCGTGGACGCCGTCATAGCCAAGTTCGACCAGCCCCGGGATCGTCACCGGATAGGTCGCAAAACCGTTGAACGCGCCGATGAAGCCGCCGACCACGGCTACGAGCGCAATAGCGCGGCCTTCCTTGTCGCGCGCCGGGAAAATCGATTCCACGGAATCGAGCAGCACCCGCAATAGGCCAGTGGTGCGGTAGGCTTGGCCGAAGATCATCCCGGTATAGACCACCAGGAAGCCGGTCCACATCGTCAGGCCGCCCCACAGCGCCGATTCGACGCTCTTGAGCATGCCCATGTGATAGTAGCCGTAGATCACGGCGAACTCGGCGATCCAAGCGGCGAGGCTCGTCTGCAAGGAATCGAGCCTGAAAACGAGGAAACCGGCAACTAGAACCGCAAACGGCAGCAATGCCAAAATGATCTCGATGGTCGCGTGCATGGTCGGCACTCCTAAGGGTCAATGTAACGTCGCATTAATTGGACCAGCGGCGTGACCGCAGCATTGATTTGAATCAATCGGGATTCAGCACGTTGCGCGTTGCGGCTTTGGGGCAACTCGATGTCCCCTGAAGCGGGCAACGGGATCCCGCGATTTCATCGACACTTCGGCATTTGATTGGAGAGGGGAAACTGCTGGTCTCGCCTTGGTATTGGACCAGGTGAAGCTAGCCCTTTTCAGATACCTGAAGATCGTGTGACTTGTGAAATTGCGGATCCCTGAAAATCCGCAGCCGGATTAAGGGCGAGCTCGACTAGCGAAATATCCGGCGCGTCGGGATCGCTGCTGATCGCGAATCCAAATTCCTTACACATGTCGAGCATCGCCCTATTTTGATGCAGGACTTGCCCTTTAATGGCGCGGAGTCCTTTGGCTCGGGCATAAGCCACGATGAGCTGCATTAATTGCCAACCGAGTCCGCGAACTCTTGCGGTCGGAGCGGACGATGATCGCAAATTCCGCCGAACCGTCATTGGCATCAGCGTCGTCGTGAAGCCGCACGACACCGAGCATCTCGCCGCTGCATTCGTCGATGGCGATAAAGGCCATCGCTTTAGCGTAGTCGATTTGGGTGAACCGACTGAAGAACGCGTGGTCGCGCCGCTTCACCGGCCCGAAGAAACGCAACCGCAAATCGTCTGCGGTCTCCACGGCAAAGAAGTCGGCATAGAGCGCTTCGTCCTCGGACCTGATAGGGCGGACAAGGACAGTCCTGCCGTCGTAGAGGACGAGCTGTCGCTCCCACTGTTTCAGATCGATGTTCATGGTGCAATTCGCAGCCACCGTGTTGTCAGTCCTAGAACCGGGTAAGGTCGATGCGGCCGGCCGGCCGACCGCACCGGCCGTCGCCCGCCTGTTTGCATTTGCAAACCGCTTACCCGACCAGCGGGCGAAGCACGGGATGCTCATCCAACAGGTGCATGCGATCGACCAGGCCGTCGAGGCCCCAAACATGGCCGGCGCGATGCGCAATCAGGTAGACGATCACAGTGGCATAGACGAGATGGTAGTCGACGAGAAAATTGACGTTTTCCTCAATGTACGGAAACTTCATATGCGCGAAATAGTAAGTGATCATCAGCAGAATGCCGAATGGTCCGCTGACGCGCACGAGAAGCCCCGAGATCAGCGACAATCCGATCAACAGATGGCCCCATTTCACCAAAAAGTCGGTGACCGGCAGTAGTGCTGGCCGCGCGAACATCGAGAAGAAATTGTGAAACGTGACCACGTGGTTGAGGAATCCGGCGGTATCGAAATTATTCCAAATCTGCGAGACGCCAGCGTAGAGGAATGTCCAGCCCATCAAGATGCGCAGGACGAAGATGACGCCACGGTCGAGATTGGATTCAGTCATGGGACGCTCCATTTTTAGAGATGATGTTTAAGGTTGCATCCAAGGCCGCAAGCGGCATTGATCAAGGCCAAATTCGCGACGTTATGCCGACCCTCGCTTTGCGGTACGCAAGCGCGGCAGGAGGTGCGGCAAACAACCCCTGGTCCCGGACCACCTCAGCCGCCGCTACGCCAAACAGGAGTTTGGACATGAGGCTGATCGCGTAGGGCACCATGTGGACGAAGGCCGGGCTGACAACCGGCAGCACCACAAAGAAATTGATTGCCCACACGCCGAGGAGCGCCGCGAGCATAAACGGATAGGGATTTGCCGAACCGTATCGTGTCGCGGAGAGTGCTTGCCAAGTGAACGTCAGGACAACGCCAAGCGTGGCGGCCAGCATCATGTGTACGCCGATGCCGAGCATCACCGGGGAAGTAGTCGGCAACAGCGCGCTTACTCCTGCTGCCGTGGTGACGCCCCGAGCGATCACGGCGGGATCGGTACCAGTGATTCCGGCATAGAGCGTCACCCAACCGATTTCTGCCAAGCCGCCGGCGGCGCCAGCGATCACGCCGGTGCGGAGTGTTTCAAGTCGTTCCGTATTCGTCATGGCAGCTACCTCGGTGTTTGAACTGACCGGAGGAAACCACACCTCGTCAAAGGCAGCATTGATCTGGGTCAACGAACGCGAAAAAAGTCTTTGACCGTTACGAGAGCCCGCATGCCTCGCGAATCCGCTCTACGAGAGCATTGCCCAAGAGCGGCTTTTCCACAATGGGGATGGCGGCCTTGGCTGCCCGTGCGCTCAGGGTAGTATTTGGAGAACTGATAATGAGAATGACCGGGGCCGACATCTGCCGACCGCGCAGCGCGTCGACCAGATCCATGCCGCTCATCTCCGGCATTCGCTGGTCGATAACGAAACAGTTGCAAGTGCCGAGGTCGCGCGCGCCGAGAACTTCGGATCCGCTGTGGTAAGTACGTACGGCAAAGCCCTCCAGCTCAAGCGCGAATTTGAGCGAGCCGCAGACCGCCGGATCGTCATCGACAACCGCAACAACTGGCCGTCTTGTCGGTGCGTTTTCGCCGTCCTTCATCACATGGTCCAGTGCAGCCTTGGTCGCATTTGGCACTCATTCACGATGCCAAATGGCCCATCGGCGGCCTGGTGGCATTGATATAACTCAAATTGATCGGTGATTATTTACCCAGGATACCGACGATCAACGCCATGCGAACGAGATCGGATAGGCTTCCAGCCTTCATTTTGTCCATCAGATTAGCCCGATAGATCTCTACTGTTCGGGGACTAATGCCGAGATCGTAGGCGATCTGTTTGTTGGCGTGGCCGGCAACGAGGCCACCAAGTACGTCACGCTCGCGCGAGGACAGCGCTGCCAGCCGGGTCTCGATCTCTGCACGCTCGGTCTGACGCTTGGCCTCACCGGCCTGCTGGCGCAGCGCTGCGCGGACGGCCTGCAACAAAACCTCGTCGTCAAACGGTTTTTCCAGGAAATCGACGGCCCCGAATTTCATCGCTTCGACCGCCAGCGGAATATCGCCATGTCCGGTCATAACAACCACCGGCACGCCGATCCCGAGCTCCTTCAAGCGCCGCAGCAGATCGATCCCGCTCATGCCGGGCATCCGCACGTCGGTGACGATGCAACCCAGGTTCGCGGTCGGAAGCACATCGAGGAAAACCGAAGCCGACGAATAACTTGTCACCTCGATCTTGGCCGTGCGAAGCAGAAAGCTCAGCGAATCGCGCAGCGCCTCGTCATCGTCGATGACATGCACCATTTCAGACGGCATTGCTGGCCGGCTCCTTGGTCACGGCAGGCAGGGTGAAGGAGAATACAGTGCCTCCCGCGGGGTTTGGCCGCCGCGCGATCGAGCCGCCATGTGCTTCAATGATGGTCCGAGAAATCGACAACCCGACCCCCATGCCCTGCCGCTTGGTGGTTACGAACGGCTGAAATAGCTGCGCGCTGATTTCAGGCGCGATTCCGGCTCCGGTATCGGCCACGCTGATCTCGACCAGGCTGTCGGTCAAAGCTGACGTCGAAATGGCCAGCTCGCGTTTTTGAGTGCCTTCCATGGACTTGATGGCGTTGCGCATCAGGTTGAGCAGGACCTGCTGAATCTGCACCTTGTCGGCGAGCACATAATCGCTGCGCGGGTCGAAGTCGAAGCTTACGCGCACGCCCTTGTCCTTGGCGCCAACCAGTGCCAGTGCGCTCGCCTCTTCGACCAGCTTCTTGACATCTTCGACTCGGCGCTCGGTCTCGCCGCGGGCAACGAAATCGCGCAAACGGCGAATGATCTGGCCGGCGCGCAGCGCCTGTTCGGCGGCCTTGTCCATGGCGTCGCGAAGCGTCGCCGCGTGCTCGTCGGGGCTGTCTTCCAGGAGCCGCCGCGAGCCCTTCATGTAATTGGCGATGGCCGACAGCGGCTGGTTCAACTCATGCGCCAGCGCCGACGCCATCTCCCCCATCGCGGTGAGCCGCGATATGTGAACCAGCTCGGCTTGCAACTCCTGCAATCGCGCCTCGGTCTGCTGCCGTTCGGTGAGGTCGCGGATGAAGCCGGTGAAGAAGCGCTGATCCCGCACACGCATCTCGCCCACGGCAAGCTCCATGGGAAAGGTTGAGCCGTCCTTGCGCTGCCCGACCACGATCCGGCCGATGCCTATGATGCGCCGTTCGCCCGTGCGCAGATAGCGGTCGAGATAGCCGTCGTGTTCTTGCCGGTATGGCTGCGGCATCAGCATCTTGACGTTCTTGCCCAAAACTTCGGCGGCGCCATAGCCGAACAACCGCTCGGCGGTGGCGCTGAACGATTGCATGCTGCCCCGCTCATCGATGACGATCATTGCTTCGGGAATGCTGTCGAGAATCGATTGAACATGCGAAGCGCGGGCGGAAGCCTCCCCCGCGTTTGCGACAGCCGAGCGTCGGAATCGGCCCAAAAGCTCGCCGCGCCACGACACGCCAATGCCGATCACGATGAACAGGCAGGCATTCACCGAATCTTCGGACGACAATTCCCGATAGTGCCTGATGACGGACAGGCAAAGGACGGCACTCAAAGCCGTGGCCAGCAGTCCCGGACCCAAGCCGGAGAGGGCCGAGGCAATCAGGACTGCCGGCACGAAGAACAAATAGGAGGTCTCGCCGTGAAGTACTGATGCAAACGCGAGCTCAACGCCAAGCGCCGCGACAGTGACCGCGACCGCAAGGCCATACCGCCAAGCGGGGCTATGCGCGGTCAATCCGCTTAATCCGGCCCAAGGCGCGTATGGTTGTGGTTTCGGAATCAGTTCAGCCATCGTCGGTCCGCATATGCTGCGCCAGCTTCAGCCCTCGAATTCGTCGAAAATACCACAAATTCTTGATCAGGCGAGCCGACCGCCGCCCGTCCCTAAGGGCTAGCCCTTAGGGACAATATCTGAATTTCTCGCTTGGCACCTTGGGTCTAGCAATGGCCTTACGATCAATTCGGAGGTAGGCCATGCTCACTCAGACCACAATCCGCACCGAAGCCTTCCGTGTCGTCCCGCAAAGCCGGACCGCTCCGCCGCTGCCGCGTATTCAGGGGCTTCGGGCATTCAACAGAACCATCGAACCCGAGTTCGCTTGACCAGACGATGCATCTGATGGGCGCGATGATGTCGTATCCGCGCAACAGCGAGATTTTCGCCGAGGATGAGCCGGCGGACTACATATACAAAGTGATCAGCGGCAGCGTGCGCACCTCCAAGATACTCAGCGACGGCCGCCGTCAAATCGGTGCGTTCTATCTGCCGGGCGATATTTTCGGTCTGCAATCCGATGATGAACACTCAGTATCCGCCGAGGCAATCACCGACGTGAAGGTGTTGGTTGTCAACCGCTGTGCGTTCAACACCCTGGCCGGCCGCAATACTTCGATCGCACAGGAAATTTTCGCCATCACCAGTCGCGACCTGCGGCGGATGCAGAAGCGCATTTTGCTGCTGATCAAGAGCGCTCAGGAGCGGGTCGCGAGCTTCCTTCTCGAAATGGCGGAACGAATGCCGGCGAGCAACGCGATCGATTTGCCGATGACGCGGCAGGACATTGCCGATTATCTCGGCCTGACCATCGAGACGGTGTCGCGGACACTGACTGCGCTGGAAACGGCCGCGGCGATCGAGCTGCGGTCCTCACGCCGCATCGTGTTGCGCAATCGCGTCGCGCTGAGCCGCATGAACGGCTGATACGGATCGATCCAGATACAGGGGACTTTCCTTCCAAACGGGAGATCAAGCCATGCAAGTGAAGGATGTCATGACGCCGAACGTTATTTCCGTTCAGGCGAACGAATCGGTTCTCAAGGCGGCGCAATTGATGCTGCAGAACCGGATCAGCGGACTTCCCGTCCTCGATAAGGAGGGCAAGCTCGTCGGCATCGTGACGGAGGGAGACTTTCTCCGCCGCAGCGAAATCGGTACGCAGCGCCACCGGCCGAGTTGGTTGGAGTTCATTGTTGGGCCCGGCAAGCTGGCGGAAGAATACGTGCACACTGCGGGCAGGAAAGTCGGGGAAATCATGACCCCCGACCCGCATTGCGTGAGCGAGGAGGATTCGCTGGACACGGTCGTTAACGCGATGGAACGCTATCGCATCAAGCGCCTTCCGGTCACCCGCAACAATCAGGTCGTCGGCATCGTCAGCCGCGCCAATCTGATGTACGCATTGGCGAGTGTGGCACGTGACAGCGAAGCGCCCGCTGGCTCCGATAGCCCCGGTCCCGACTGGGCAATTCGCGGTGAAATTATTTCCTCTCTCGGGAAGCAACACTGGGCCCCGGACATCAACGTCGTGGTCAGGAATGGCGTTGTGGAATTATGGGGCGTGATCACCGACGAGCGGGAACGCCAGGCTCTCGTCGTGGCAGCCGAGAACATCGCCGGAGTCAAGGAAGTGCACGACCATCTCGTCTGGGTTGAGCCGATATCGGACATGGCATTTCCGTCAGCCGAGGATGAGGCGAAGGAGCGCGCCACCGCCTTGTAAGCCCGCGCGCCTGTGGCCGCCTGTCGACTCAAGAACGCGCTTAGCTGTTTTAGCTCAATGAGCGAGACTCCTAGGACGGTTTGCTGCGGTGCATTTGGGTCGAAGCTGGTAGAGTAGGAATGTGGCGCGGTGGTAGTATGCGAAATCCGGTGCAACGCGGACACCGATTCCAGCGCAAGGCGGACAGCAATCCGGTGATTGCGGACAGCAGGTGATGGCGGCGTAGAGCACGCTCCCGTCGACAGTCGAATCGAGCTGATCGGTCTCCCTGGCAACCAGGGAGTGACCGATGCCGGCGGAGCGAGTGTCGATGAGGAAGATACGCGAGGCGCTGCGTCTGACGCACGCGCTGGGGATGAGCCGGCGGCTTGTCGGCGAGGCGACGGGGATCGGCAAGACGGCGGTCGGCGAGTACGTGCGCCGGGCTGCCGTAGTGGGTCTCAGCTGGCCGATCCCTGACGCGATCGATGATGCCGAGCTGGAGCGGCGGTTGTTTCCGCCGGCGACTACGGCGTCGTGCACGACGCGCACCGAGCCGGACTGGTCTCACATTCATGCGGAGCTGAAGCGGCGCGGTGTGACGCTGGCTTTGCTCTGGCAGGAGTATCGCGCCGAGCACGCCCAAGGCTACGCCTACAGTTGGTTCTGCGAGCGGCACGGCGACTGGCGCAAGCGCATCTCGGCGACGATGCGCCAGACGCATGTTGCCGGCGAGAAGCTGTTCGTCGACTGGGCCGGCGACACCATGCTGGTTTTTAATCCGACGACTGGCGAGGAGCATCGCGCGCACATCTTCGTCGCGGCGCTCGGCGCGTCGAACTACACCTACGCCGAGGCGCGCTGGACCGAGACGCTGCCGGACTGGATCGGCGCACATGTGAACGCGCTGGCCACGATCGGCGGTGTACCGAAGGCGTTCGTTCCCGACAATCTGAAGGCCGGGATCACCAAACCGTCACGCTACGAGCCCGGCATCAACCGGACGTACCAGGACCTCGCCGACCACTACGGCTGCGTTGTGCTCCCCGCCCGCGTGATGAAGCCGCGCGATAAGGCGAAGGTCGAGGTCGCGGTCCAAATCGTCCAGCGCTTCGTGCTGGCGAAGCTGCGCCATCGCCGGTTCTTCTCGCTGGCCGAGTTGAATGCGGCGATCCGTGACTGCGTAACGGCCATCAACGCCAAGGTCATGCGCCGCATCGGCAAGAGCCGCAACGAACTGCTGGAGACGCTCGACCGTCCGGCGCTCAATGCGTTGCCGAACGCGGCGTACTGCTATGCGGAATGGAAGCGGGCCCGCGTCGCGCCCGATTATCACATCGAGGTGGCGGACCATTACTACTCGGTGCCGTCGAAGCTGATCCGCGAGATGGTCGAGGCGCGCATCACCAGCGCGACGGTCGAGGTCTTCCACAAGGGCCAGCGTGTCGCGAGCCATGCGTTCTCGGCCGTGCGCAGCCGGCACACGACCATCACAGAGCACATGCCGAGCGCGCACCGCCGCTACGCGGAGTGGACGCCGCAGCGCATGATGCGCGAGGCAGCCTCGATCGGCCCGGCGGCTATCGCCCTGGTCGAGGCGATCATGAAAGCCAAGCCCCATCCCGAGCAGGGCTTCCGATCGTGCCTGGGCATCATGCGCCTGGTGAGAACCTACGGGTCCGAGCGCGTCGAGGCCGCGAGCCGGCGCGGCAATGATATCGGCGCAACCACCTACGGCTCGATCAAGTCGATCCTGCAGAACGGTCTCGACAAAGCCTACGCCAACTCGAAAGCGCCGGACGGCCCGCCGATCCGGCACGCCAACATCCGTGGTCGTGGCTACTACCACTGACGCACTGGATGCAGGTGAAAAGAACCCTGCGGGTGAGAAGAAACGAAAGGAGAGACGATGCTCACGCATCCCACACATGATCGCCTGGTCGCACTCGGGCTCACCGGCATGGCCAAGGCGCTGGAGGAGCAACGCAAGCAGCCCGACATGGCCGCACTCAGCTTCGAGGAGCGGCTCGCACTCATGGTCGACCGCGAGGCCATCGAGCGCGAGAACAAGAAACTCGTCAGCCGATTGAAGTTCGCAAGCCTACGTCAGTCGGCCGTCGTCGAGGACGTCGACATGAAGGCCCAGCGCGGTCTCGACAAGGCGCTGTTCGCCAAGCTCGTCGCCGGCGATTGGATCGCACGGCACCAGAGTTTGCTGATCTGCGGGCCAACAGGCACCGGCAAAAGTTGGCTTGCCTGTGCGCTTGGCCACAAGGCCTGCCGCGACGACCGCTCCGTCCTTTATCATCGCGTGCCAAGGCTGTTCGATGCCCTGGCACTCGCACGCGGCGATGGGCGTCATGCCAGGCTCCTCAAGAGCTTGGCGCGCGTCGAGCTGCTGATCCTGGACGATTGGGGCCTCGCCACGCTCACCCCCGAGCAGGGTCGCGACATCCTTGAGATTGTCGAGGATCGGCACGACCGCGGCTCGACGATCGTGACCAGCCAGCTACCGGTCGATCACTGGCACGAGGCGATCGCCAATCCGACCATCGCCGACGCCATCCTCGATCGGCTCGTGCACAACGCGCACCGGTTGACACTCAAGGGCGAGAGCATGCGCAAGATGGCCGCTAAGCGTGCCGGACTTGACGTCAAGCAGGACGCATGACCCCATGAGGCCGTCGACGGGAGCCGCTGTCCGCCTTCACCGGAATGCTGTCCGCGTTCGACCGGAATCACTGTCCGCCTTCAAATGGAATGCCTGTCCGCCATCACCGGAATCCGCAGGTAGTAGGCTGAACATGTCTGTTTCCGCCCCTTTCGTCTGGCGGTGCCTTAGTGGTTCAACCGTGACTCCGTTTCCACATCCCGCTCATCGAACCGGACATGCAGATCTCCCGCATCCGGCTCTCGGACGAGACTTCACGCCTTCACCCACGGCACGTCATGCCCAAGCACGGTTAGGCGTACGAGCCCAAAGTGCCCGTAAAGATGCGAGAGTGGATAGGTCCCGCCCTTGCGTCGCCTGACCTTGTGCTTGATGCGCAACCACCGGCGCAACCGCACCGCTGTGTAGTTGTGATCGCCCGATACGCTTTGGTGATGGTGCCTACACTGAAGTAGTTCGCCCATCCGCGCAGCGTGCGGTTCAACTTGTCCACCAGCTCTGTGGTCTCTTGCCAAGTCCCCGTTCGGACGGTCAGCGCGTGGATGTTGTCCACCGCGTGCCTAATGCCCTTCTTCGATGGCCGGTACCCCAGGCGCGCCTGGCCGGTTCTCGCCGAATACATTCGCCCGAACGTGTAACCCAGGAAGTCGAACTCTCCTTCCGGTATCTTGCAGATGCGTGTCTTCTCCTCATTGACCGTGAGCTTCAGCTTTCCCATGATCTCATGCAGTCGCTGCAAGGCCTCTTCGGCTTTGCCCTTCCGGCACAGGATCACGAGATCGTCGGCGTAAGCCACGATGTGAGAGCCAAGGCTTCGCTCCAGCCCGAGCATCTTCCACCCCAACACAAACCGGCGCATGTACAGATTTGCCAGCAATGGTGAGATGGGTGAGCCCTGCGGGATGCCGCATCGCTTGTCCCGGGCCTCGGTCGTACGTGTCGTCCTTCCTAGATCGTCGGTTTCTTCCACGGGACATTTCAGCCACATCTTGATCAGATGCAGCACTCGCCGATCAACGATCCGGCGCGCTACCGATTTTAGAAGTTCGGCATGCGGAATGCTCCCGAACGAAGACACGACAGACTACCCATCACCAAGACGATGCAGATTCGATCGTCGTCACTCGTAAACGGCATGTATTTGAAGGGCGCCGGCTCTTCGTCATCCGGAGCCTCGTAAGACGGGGTGTCCCTGAGTTTCTTGTGATTTTGCCCGATGGGAGCCGCACGTTAATTCCCACGGCGTGGACGGATCGGAATGGCGGCTTGGACACTAAGCCTTCGTCCACGCTGGTCGCAAGTGACGGCCTCGAAGATCTTTGCTTGATCGGCGATTTGCTCAAGGTGCGTGCCGTCGTCGACGCTCTTCTGAGCCGGCTCGCTGAGTTGGCTCCCGAACAGGAGGGCGACCATGCAGTTGGAGTTGGCGTTTCTCGAGATTCCAGTGGAGCCGGACGAGCCATCAAAGGGGCCCTGGGAACAGATCGATCCCAGGGCACAGGTCGCCGCGCTGGCGCTTCTCTCACGGCTGATCGCGCAAATGTTGGCGGCAAACGCAACTCCGGAGGGCGGCGATGAGTGACGCCCTCAAGATAACGTCGAGCCATCTGGCTCGTGTAGCCATCGTCTACCTGCGCCAGTCCAGCGCCGCTCAGGTTGAGAACAACCGCGAGTTGACCGACCGGCAGTATGCTTTGGTGACCAAGGCCACCGATCTTGGATGGATCGCCGACAATGTCATGGTCATCGACGAGGATCTTGGTCTATCGGGTTCCGGAGCCGTAGCGCGATCCGGTTTCGCCCGCTTGACCGCCGAGGTCGCGCTCGGACACGTGGGGCTTGTTTTGGGTCTTGAGGTCTCACGATTGGCCCGCAACAATTCCGACTGGTACCGACTCATCGATCTGTGCGGTCTGTCCAATACGTTGATCGGCGACGCCGACGGGGTTTACCACCCCGCGTTGTTCAATGATCGCCTCCTGCTCGGACTGAAGGGCACGATGAGCGAAGCGGAACTCTATGTCCTTCGGGCCCGCCTCAACGGCGGGATCCGCAACAAGGCGGCCCGCGGCGAGTTGCGGCGCGGCCTGCCTGTCGGGCTGGTCTGGGGCGAGGCCGACGGCGAAGTCAGATTTCATCCCGATGAAGCCGTCAGGACGACGATCGCCAGGATCTTTTCCCGTTTTGCCGAGACGGGCTCGGCTCGGCGCGTTTGGTTATGGTTTCGATCCGAGGGGCTGCGCATACCGCTTCGGATGCACCAGGGGTGGGAGATTTTTTGGGTCGACGCCAGCTACCACGCGATCCATCAGGTTTTGAGCAACCCCGCCTACGCGGGCGCTTACGCTTATGGACGGACGCGGCGGGAGACAAAACTCGACGGATCTGGCGTGCCCCAAAAACGCATGCGACACTTGCCGCAGTCTGAGTGGCAAGTGCTGATCAAGGAACACCATGAGGGCTACATTGACTGGCGAACCTTTGAAGCCAACCAGGTCAGGCTGGCCAGCAACACGCGCCCAGGGCCGCACAAAGCGGGCGGCGCCGTGAGAGAAGGGTCCGCGCTTTTGCAGAGCCTGGGCACCTGCGGACACTGTGGCCGACGCTTGAAGACTCATTATAGCGGGCGCAACGCCGCCCCCGGCTATCACTGCGCCGGTAAGATCATCGTCGAGGGCCGTGGAAGCTACTGTCTCACCGTTGGCGGCGTGCAGATTGACCAGGCGTTCGCTAAGACGTTTCTCGCTGCGCTCGAGCCCGCCAAACTCGCGGCCACGCTCGCCGCCGCCGAGCGACTCGAGGCCGACAACGAGGCGATGCTCAAGCAATGGCGGCAAGCCGCAGAGCGGGCCGCCTATGAGGCCATGCGCGCGGAGCGGCGCTATCGCGCCGTCGACCCAGACAACCGACTTGTCGCCGGCGGGCTCGAACGCGAATGGGAGCAACGCTTAGTCGATCTGAAGATGGCGAATGAAGACCTCGCCCGCCGTCTTGAGCAGCGGCCCCGCGTCCTCAGCCAGGAAGAACGGGACCGCCTCCTCGCCGTTGGGGCCGACCTTGCCGCGGTCTGGGACGCGTCGACAACGACGCCGCGTGATCGAAAGGAGCTCCTGCGAGCGCTCATCGAGGAGGTGATTGTCTCGGTGGATCGCAATGAACCAGCCGCCCATATCACCGTGCGCTGGAAGGGCGGCGCAATCACCGATGTGGACGTGCCCTTGCCCCGGTCAAGACCTGCGACGATCAAAACCGATGAGGAAACAGTCGATCTCGTCCGACGCTTGGCCTTACTCTATCCGGACACAGTCATCGCAGGCATCCTTAATCGACAGGGTAGAAAAACGGCGCGCGGCCTTCGGTTCGAAGCCAACAGGGTCGGCAGTCTCAGGACCAACTGGCGTATCCCCTGCTTTGAACCCAAGCCGGACTCCGGCGTCGGCGAAGTCATGACGATCGCATTGGCGGCGGCCGAGTTGAACGTTGCGCCCTCGACTCTGCATCGTTGGCTGAATGAAGGCCTGATCGCCGGCGAGCAGGTGACTCCGGGAGCGCCGTGGCGGATCCGATTGACCGATGAGCTGAAGGCACGCTTCACCGCCTCGGCGGGCGAGGGATTTATCACCATGCAAGAGGCCACCCGTGCTCTCGGCGTCACCCGTCAGACGGTGTTGCAGCGTGTAAAGCGCGGCGAGATTCAAGCCGCCCACGTCACCAAGGGCGGAAAAGTCGGATTGAGACTAAAGCTTCCAGATCGGCAACCCACCCTCTTTGAACCCGCCTGAAGGAGTAATTATCTTCCCGAACCTATCCGAGCTGGAGAACGTGGTCCCGCCACGAGGATTTGGACGCGACTGATCTCTTGCACGATGTAACGCGGAATGAGATTCTAGCCGAACCGAACACCAACCTGGTCATATTCTTTATAGAAAACAGTTCGATAAACCGCTTACTCAGCCTTGGCCGCACCATGTAAAAACCCTGGGGGCATTATGAAACGACATCCAAGTAGTCCGCGAGGTCGGCGTCAACGACTTCCGGATGGCCCCGGAACACCAGCGCTTCCACGTCGACCACCGCCTGTTGGGCGTTGCGCCCAGGACGGTAGGCATACTGCTCTTGTGGAAGGTCGGCTTCGAAGATCGGTTGCAGCACCAGCATCGCTGCTGTCATGCATACCCGATCGCGCAAGGTCGCGACACGGCGGGCATAATGCACCTCATGCAGTTTGCATTGGGGATGGTAGACGAAGATGGGCTGAGTTGACGGCCCATTCTCGAAGGCGCCGATCCAACTCGTTGTCGATCGTGATCGCATAGGGCGCATTCCGCTTGCGTTGCACCGCCGGAACGATACCGCGTTCGATCCAGTAATGGACGACCCAAAGGCTGACGCCATATCTTTCTCGAACCTGGCGAACGTTCAGCGTCCCCTTGGGAGGTGGCGGAGCTGGAATGCGATATTTGTACCTCAGCCATTTGATCGTGCCCAATGTAATCGGCTTACCGGTTGTCGTGCTTTTCTGACCTTCGGTGCGCAGCGCGGCGACGATGTCATCGTCACGATGATCGGCCGCCAATTCTCTGATCCGGTTCACGAATGCCATGGAATAGCGGATCGCCTCCGCCCTGTTCTGCAGGAGTTGGAGGCGCAGTGTTTCAGTTTCGCCGCCTTGCCACCGAATGTGCAGCCTGAGGGTCTTCGCCTCTGGTCCCTTCACCACGGTGATGTCGCGCACCAATAGGCGCAGGATGCGCTTGCGATCTCGGGGGGTCGTGGTCGTGGCCGCCCACAGGCGAGGGAAGTCCTTCGCCAACCGGAGAATCTGCTGCTTCTGTTCGGCGGTGACCGCCCGCATGGTCTTGCGTTCGAAGGCGGCCAATTCGGCTTCGAGATCGTGCAAGCGTTGCATGGCGTCGTTCCAACGCGCTTCGAGTGTCGCTGCGATCAGTCGGTTGCAGGGATCGACCGCCTCGTAACGCCGTTCGGCGAGTTCGGCGTCATAGCGCGCGCGCTCGATCCGCATCCGCCATTGGGCTCCGATGCCGCGATCCCGTTCTTCCAGATTGGTCAGCGCCGCGAGCGCGAGTTCGATCGTCACCGGCGTGATGGCGCTGACCAACCGTTCGCTGATGGCCTGATCGAGGGATGTCGAAGGCGCCGTCAAACAAGCACGGGACGCCAAGGCCTCCCGATGTTTCCAAACACATTGATAGAGCGGGTAGATGCCTCCGTTCCCGGTGTAGCGAACCCCGAGACGGCGTCCGCAAACCCCGCAGAGGAGCAAGCCCTGCAAGAGGCAGAGGCCCTCTCGCGCGGGACCGGAAAGCCCTTCGGCGTTCGTCCGATTCGTGCTCAGACGCTGCCGGTTGGCGATGAACTGATCCGCGGAGATATAGCCTTCGTGGTGATCGGGGATCACAACGCGCCAAGCATCCTGCGGCATCAAACGCGATCGTGTCCGGATCTCGCCGGATGATCCCACCTCTTTGGACGATTGGTGTCGTCCGAACACATAGGCGCCGGCGTAGGACGGATTGGCAAGGATGCCGAGAACCCGCGAATGGGTCAGTCTGCCCCACAGAAGTTTGCCGTCCCACGCGCCGCCATACGCGCGACGCGGGAAGCGTAGATCGAGTTCATTGTAGCGTCGCACGACGCCGAAGGCTGTGTTCTCTCGCGCGAACAGGTCAAAGACCGTGCGGACTGCGCCCTGGACCTCCCGATCCGGATCGATCGCGATCTTGTCGCCCTCAAAGACAAATCCGACCGGCAGGGGGAAACGCAATTCGCCCTTGGAGGCCTTGTTGAGTTTGCCTCCATGGAGGCGGGCGCGGATAATGTGCAATTCCGCTTGGGCGAACGTACCCTTCATCCCCAATACAAGCCCATCGTTGAACTCGGCCGGATTGTAGCAACCGTCCTCGTCGATCACGAGCGTGCTGGTGATGGCGCAGAGCTCCAGGAGGCGATGCCAGTCCTGGTTCGATCGCGCCAGCCGCGACGCTTCCAAGGAAAAGATTGCGCCAACCCGTCCCATAGCCACTTCGCCGACCAAGGCTTTGAAGTCTTCCCGATTGGTCGTCGCGCTCCCGGATTGGCCGAGATCCCGGTCGAGGATGCGGATCTGCTCCGGCTTCCAGCCGAGCGACTCGGCCTTGGTCTTCAGATTGTATTGGCGCTCCGTGCTTTCCTGGTTGAAGCGAACCTGTCCCATCGTCGACTGGCGGATGTAAATGCAGGCCTGCCGCGCCAGGTGTTGATCGGCAATCTTCGAACTCATCGTCATCGGCCCCCTCCGGATTGAACGGCGGGGCGCCGGCGGCAAGATAGGACGCAACCATGTCGGCGAGGATGGCGCCCGCCTTGGCAAAGTCGAAATCGACAAGCGCCGGGTCCATGGCGATTTATCCAAGCTCCTCGCGTCGTCGCAAGAGTTCCGTGTTGATCGCACAAATCTCGTCGAGCGCAGCGCGCAGGGCGCGGAAATTGCCGATCAAATGGGCGACCTGCTCGTGGATGTCGTTTGGCACATAATCTCTGCGCTGCCGGCCACCCGTCCCGGGCTGACTGACGGACAGATATCGCTTGGGTCCATGTCCGGGTCCGTCGACGCAGTGGCAGTTCGGCCGACCGCAGCGCTTGTATGTTTCGACCAATGTGCCGCGCAGCACGTGTTCGATCGGCGGCAAGTCGCGCACAATGCGGCGGCGACGTTTGCGAAGCATGGGGGAGGAAAGATCCTGGATTTTCATCGGACCGAATCACTCGTCTGTCCGAATGAATCAAAATCAAATTCATCGGTCAACCTCGGAATGGCCCTTGGCGAGAGAAGCGATGAGTTCGGCGAGCGCGACCAAGCCAAAGGCATCGACAAGCGAGGGAGCGCCGCCCCCGGAGCCCTGCCCATCTGGGAACGCCCAGTCGGTCCATTCACGGGGCATCGCGAATGAGCCGAGGTCGGCGTGGCGCAGGCTCAACGTCTCGACACCCGAGACATGGCGAACCTTCAAGACGACGAACCGCTGCCCACGCAACGGATGAAACGGGTGGACGACTTCAGCCGATCCCAAAGGTCGATTGGATAAGAGTGCAGTTCGCTGGGGGTGTGGCTATGCCCAATGGCCTGAGTTTGCCGTTGGCCTTCGGTATGAACACTCTTCTGATAGGTTCCGGTCGGTAAGTCTCCCGCCTGAGCGCAAGCGCCAGTTCGCCAAGCCATCGCTGCACCCCATACGCTTCAATGTCCGTAAATTCCTGCCCGTCCACGCCCGGTGCGCCCTTGTTGGAGCGGCACTGAGCGTAAGCATAGGCTAGTGGTCTGATTTATTCGGACGATTCCCAAATGGTCCGAAGCAGTTCAAGCTCTCATCATGAGAGCAGGAATTGTCGTGAACGTTACCCGAGCGGATCGCCATCGGCTTAAGGCGATCATCTCGGATCGCAGCGCGCTGCAAAAGCACGTGTGGCGGGCCAATATCGTCCTCGCGACAGCCGACGGCTGCGGCACCGCTGAGATCATGCGCCGATCGGGCAAATCGAAGCCCGTGGTGTGGCGATGGCAGGCGCGGTTCATGGCGGAGGGCGTTGCAGGGCTCACGCGCGACAAGACGCGCAAGCCCGGCAAACAGCCACTTTCGACAACCACTGTGCAGAGGGTGGTTGAGCTGACGCTGGGGCCGCCGCCGGGAGAAGCGACCCACTGGACCGGCCGGATGCTGGCGAAGGCGGCGGGAGTGAGCCTGCGTTCGGTGCAACGTATCCTTGAAGCCCATCAACTCGCGCCGCATCGCATCAGCACGTTCAAGCTGTCGACGGACCCGAAATTTGTCGAGAAGTTCACGGATGTCGTCGGCCTCTACGTCGATCCTCCCGCTCATGCGGTGGTTCTCTCGGTCGACGAGAAAATCCAGGCGCTCGACCGTACCCAGCCGGGGCTGCCGATGAAGCCGGGCCGTGCCGGGACGATGACGTACGACTACAAACGTCACGGTACCACCACGCTGTTCGCAGCCCTCAACATCCTCGATGGCACTGTCATTGGCCGCAACATGCAGCGCCATCGCCACCAAGAGTTCATCCGCTTCCTCAATACGATCGAGGCGCAGGTCCCCGTGGAAAAGTCGATCCACGCCGTCGTCGACAACTATGCGACCCACAAGCATCCAAAGGTGCGCCAATGGCTGGCGCGGCATCCCCGCTGGATGTTCCACTTCACCCCGACCTCAGCATCCTGGCTCAATGCCGTCGAAGGATTCTTCGCCAAACTCACGCGCCAGCGCCTGCGGCGCGGCGTGTTCAGATCAGTCGTTGACCTCCAACTCGCCATCAATCGCTTCGTCGCCGATACAAATGCAGATCCCAAGCCCTTCGCATGGACCGCCGATCCAAAGCGCGTGCTCGCCGCTGTCAAACGCGGGAAGCAAACGTTAGAGTCAGACCACTAGGATGTCCTCACGGCTGATCTTGTCGTACAGAGCATAGAAGCGATAGCCGGCTTCTGCCTTCGCTTTCGCGTGCAACGCCGTCTGCAGTTTCTGAACACTCTTCGGAGTTGATAGGTTGCCCAATCTCCAAGTCCCTCACCACGTCTTGCGTTCGTCTTGAACTGAGGCCCCTTCCCTCCACCCGCCGTGAGCATGCTGCCAATCGGCAGACCTTCCGCATTCGTGCGGAGATGGATTTTGGTCGAGAACCCACCGCGCGAACGGCCAAGAGCGTTTCTCTGAATCCCCCCCTTCCGCCGGCTGCGTGATGGTGCGCCCGGATGATGGTGGAGTTGATCATTTGAAGCGTATCGGGCACGGCCTCGGTTCTCGCCAAGGCTTCCAGTACAATGTCCCACAGCCCCGCACGCGTCCATCGCAGGAATTGGCGATACACCGAACTCCATTTGCCCAGTTCCTCCGGCAGATCGCGCCAAGGCGCGCCAGTTCGCGCGATCCAGAAAATACCATCCAAGACGCGCCGATGATCGGCGGGAGGTCGCCCCCGCTTGGGGCCTGTCTCGATCACAAACTGCTCGAACAATGCCCATTCCGCATCCGTCAGCCGGCCTCGAATCAATTCTGCCTCCCTCCAAGAGACAGCTTTGAATTGAAGCCGCGATTCCCCCGTCAATCACTTTGTCAACAACACCTAATATCCGGTAGTGGGCCAGCGAATTAAGGCGCAATGGTCTGTCCTAAGTGGCATCGCTAGCATCGATCAGCAATCTGATCCTACCGTGCTGTTTTATGAGGGACTCGATCTGTGGCGCGATCTGCCGAAAGTCTTCCGCTTTCAATTTCTCGGGAATTGTCAGCCTCAGGACCTCGGGGGAGACGATCTTGATCTCAATCATGTGACACCTCGCTGATATTGCATGGGCCACGACTAGCGCCGCAGGCGTGGGCCGTTTGATGCGGATCAAAATTAGCTGCGGCGTTGGCTTCAGGGAAATAACCCGTTGGCGTCCCGTGGGCCACAGGTCGGACGCATAGAGAAGTTCCTGTTGTGAATTCGATTGCGCGATGTGTTCCCCTAAGATCTTTTTGTATTGCTCCTTCGACTTGTACACGGGCTCGACTTTTGTTGGCCACTTTTTGAGATCGACATCGTCTCCTTCCCGCACGCAAAAGTCCTTTGAACTGATCTTCATCCCTTCGCCAGCAAGTCGCGTTCTAGGCGATCCCCAAACCTCGAAACGCGGGAACCTTCACGAGATCCGCCACGACAGCGAAGACAGCCCCGGCGCCGAGCGTGCCCGCTACGATCCATGCCGGCAGAGGCGCCATTGCGATTCCTTCGATGGACAATGCCGAGGCGATCAGAATATCGGTTGCCGACGATACCGCGAGCCAGAGGCTTGGGCGAGAGCCCCACAGGTGCTGGCGTTGACGAATGGCGTAGATCGTTCCCTGACTCCCGAACACCAGAGTGATAAACGCGAGCGTTTGTAGCGCATCGATGCCAAGACCCAGCTCAAACTTTCCGATAAACAGAACGCCGCTGCAGAAGGCCAGCAGGCAGACGGCCATCACAATTCCGGCCATCGTCAAGCTGCCAATGCGCCAGGCGTTGGGCATCGGCGATGGTCGCACGTTGTCGGTCGTCAAGGACATGGCGAGGAAATCGCCGGCGATCATCACTATGACCATGAGCAGCGGGGTCAGAATCGCATGCCCGGTCATGATCAGGCCGACGATCAGGAACAACACCGTCACGATCTTCTTGATAATGGAGTTCAGCGTATAGGTCTGGATGCGCTGGAACGTGATGCGACCTTCCTTGACCGCGGCGACGATGCCGGCAAGACCAGGTTCCGTGAGCACCATGCCGGCCGCCGATTTGGCGACGTCGGTCGCCGTCGAGACCGCGATTCCCATCTGTGCCTGACGGAGCGCCGGCGCGTCGTTGGCACCGTCGCCGCACATACCGATGGTGTGGCCGCCCTTCTGAAACGTCTTGACGAGCTTGTACTTGTCCTCCGGTAACACACCGGCGAAGACCGCGAATTGCTCGGGATGGACGGCATCGGGGATCGGCCCGGACGGACAGATCGCGCCATCGAGTCCCACCGCCTTCGCCACGATGGCCGCGGTCGCCGGTGCGTCGCCGGTCACCATCACGGTGCGAACCCCCAAGCCATGCAATTCGCTGATCAGAGCCGCCGAGTCCGGGCGAGGCGGGTCGCTAAGCGCGATGAGTCCCACGAGCTTCATCGCCGTCGCGGTCCCTGAGGCCACCGCCAGCACTCTGAATCCCTTTGCTTCGAGTTTGTTGGCCGCCGCCGTCGCGCTTGGCGACGGCTGGGCGAAGCCGATGACTGTGGCGCAGGCGCCTTTGACGATGCGTTGCGGGTTTCCAGTCGAATCCAGGGCAGTCGCCTCGGACATCTTCTTCGCCGGATCGAAGGCCGCGAACTTGATTAATTGCGGCGCATCGGAGACGGCCTTGCTCGCGGCGGCCGCGCGAATGGCGCCGTCCACCGGGTCCTGGCCGCCATCGGAGCTTGCCAGTGCCGCCAGCGCCAGAACGTGCGCCTCGTCGAAGCCCGGCACTGGACGAACTGTCGTCACGGTTAGCGCGTTGCGCGTCAGCGTGCCGGTCTTATCGGCACATAAGACATTCATCGACGCAGCTTCATCCACTGCCGAGAGGCGTGTCGGGAGAACCCCCAGATTGGCCAAGGCCCGTGCGCCAAGCGCCGCCGCAAGCGTGAAGGTGGCCGGCAGCGCAACTGGTATCGATGCGAGCACCGCCGTCAGGACGAGGGGGATAATCTCATCGAGCGGCATCTTGAGAAACCACGCATAGGCGACCAGCAGCACGATGACGACGCCGTTGAACCCGGCGAGATTGCGCACCACGCGCAGCACCGCTTTCTGCTGGGAACTCACGACATGGGCCGTGCGGACGAGCTCGGCGGTGCGGCCGAACTTGGTGCGCGCGCCGGTTGTCGTGACCTCGGCCACCGCCTCGCCGCGCCTGACCAACGCTCCGGCATAGGTCTGCACGCCGGCGCCGGCTTCAATCGGGATGGATTCGCCGGTGAGCATAGATTGGTCGAGCAGGACTTCACCCTCGCTGAGGCGCACGTCCGCGGCAACCACCGCACCGAGGGAAAGCTTCACCACGTCGCCCGGCACCAGTTCGGCCGCGGGCACGGTCTTCCATGCGCCGTCGCGCCGGACGGATGCGTTGAGCGCGAGCCGCGACTTCAGCGCGGCAAGGGTCGCTTGGGCGCGGCTCTCCTGGAACAGTCCGAGGGCAGCGTTGAACACCAGCAGCGCGGCGATGATCGCGGCCTCGACATACTTGCCGAGCACCAGTTCGAGCACCACCGCAGCCTCGAGCATCCACGGAACGGGCGCCCAGAACTTTTCGATCGCCATGCGCAACGGATGCAGCGCCGTATCGGGCATCGCGTTGGGGCCGAACTTCTCCAGCCGACTGTGGGCCTCATCGCTCGTCAGGCCGTTCTGCGGGCTGACATCGGCAGCGCTTGCCAATTTAGGCTTCAATCCTGGCCTGGATTCTTGAATCTCGGACGCTTCGGCTTTGGATTCCATTACCGGTGTTCCTTCGATCTTCGCCCGTGCCCCGTTACGCGCGCTTTCTCGCGTTGCCAAAGTCCAGCTAGGGCCGAACGAGCGCCAGCGTGTGCTGCGCGATCATCAGTTCCTCGTTGGTGGGAATGACCCAAACCGACACGCCGCTGTCCGGGGCGGAAATGCGCGGGCCGCCTGATGTGTTCGCCTGCTCGTCCATCTTCACGCCGAGCCACGAAAGCTTGGCGCACAGCGCCGCGCGGACCGGGACGGAGTGCTCGCCGATGCCGGCGGTGAACACGAAAGCGTCCAGCCCGCCGAGCACGGCCGCGTAGGCACCAGCGTACTTCGTCATCGCGTATACGAAATACTCTATCACCGCGACCGCATGCGGATCCATGCTCTCCTGCAACACCCGCATGTCGTCGCTGATACCGGATAGGCCGAGCAGACCAGAGCGCTCGTACAGCATCTTCTCCAACGACGCGTCGTCGAACAGCTTACGGCGCAGCAGATAGAACAACGCGTCCGACGGCACGTCGCCGGAGCGCGTCGCCATAGGCAGGCCTGACACGGCGCCAAGACCCATCGTGGTTTCGACACTGCGCCCGTCCAGCATGGCGCACATGCTGGTGCCGCCGCCGAGATGCGCGGCGATTACACGCCGCGCCTGCGGTGCGAATTTCGGCACCTGCCGGCTGATGTATTCGTAGGAAATGCCGTGGTAGCCCCAGTGACACACTCCGGCATCGCGCACGTCCTTTGGCAGCGCGTAGATCTGCGCCACCTCCGGCATGGTCCGATGGAACGAGCTGTCGAAACAAGCCACCTGAGGCAGGCCGGGGAACGCCTCGGCCAGCGCGCGGGCTCCTAGTCGCCCGATTCAATCAGATTGAAGGGTAGAGGTGCTTGAGTTTGATGCGTGCATTTGAGGTTGTGAAGTGCCAATCAGCCTTGGTGTGATTTGTATTGCGGTCTTTTTCCCAAGCGGCGATTTCGTCGATGAGGGTTTGCTTATCGGGTATGCGGCGGTCGAGACACTGAGACGATAGGACGCCGAGTTCGGACTCGGCAAGATCCAGCCAGCTGCCGTGTTTCGGCGTGTAGTGCCATTCGAAGCGCTCGACCAGGCGCCGGGCTTCGGCGGCCGGGAACGCCTCATAGAGGGAAGCTTTGCTGTGGATGTTGAGGTTGTCCTGGATCAGGACAATGACCTTGGCGCTGGCGAAGTGAGTATCGGCGAGGTCTTTGAGGACATGGGCATAATCCACGGCGGTGTGGCGGTCTGTGACCTTGACGTGACGCCAGCCTTCGAGCGGGGCGAACATCATGAAGAGGTTGGCGGTGCCGTTGCGCTCGTACTCGTAGTCGCAACGGGCCGGGCGGCCCGGTTTCATCGGGATCGGCACGCGTGTCTCGGCAATGAGTTGCTTTGAGGTCTCATCCAGGCAAACCAGCGGTCGATTGGGATCGCGCGGTCGCGTGTAGACGGCCAGCACGTCTTCCATCGCGGCCACGAACGCGCTGTTGGCTTTGGGCGGAATGACCCATTGTTCGCGGCGATGGGGCTTGAGAGTGTTTTTTTAAAACCCGACCGATCGTGCTGTCGCTGGCGCGATCAACGATGCTGAGTTCCACCACCTTGCGTTCCAGCAACCGCAAGGTCCAGCGTGCCCGTCCCTTGGGCGGTTTGGAGCACGCCAGGGCAATCAGCTTGGCTTCCTTCTCGCCATCAAAAATCGGCGCAACTGCCGGCGTCGCACGTTGCTTGCGGCTCAACACCGCCGCAAGGCCCTCTTCAACCAATTGCTTGCGCACCCGGTAAACCATGGAGGCGCTGGTCTCCATGGCCGCAACGATCTTGCTGTCGCTCCAGCCATCGCCGGCTTCCGAGATATCCGCCTTCAACAAAATCCGCGCCTTCAGCAGCCGCCGCGCGGGGTTTTTCCCTTTTTGAATCAACGCTTCCAACTGCTCGCGTTCTTCCGCGCTCAACCGCACAACATATCTCTTCACAGATTTCTCGCGCCTCGCCATAGTCCCCTCCGTCGCTCGCACCCAGGACGGAAGCGAATCATCAATTCCTTTCAAATTGGTTGAAGCGACCGACTAGCACGTTGTAGGGCTGGTGCGACGGTTCCATGACCACAAGCGAATCGAGATACGCCAGCACGTCGCTCTCGATCCGCACCGGCGCCTCGAAGCGGGTGCCGCCGAGCACGATACGGTGGCCGGCGGCTATCACCTTCCTGTCACCAAGATTGGCTTCGAGCCACGTTATTACGAAATGCAACGCTGTCTTGTGGTCGATCGTGCGGTCTTTGCCCCATTCATGCGCGCCCAATTGCTTGCCGGCCGCGTTGTTGACGACAAAATGGGGATCGCCTTCCATACTGTCGATCTGGCCACGGCAGAGCAGCGGCAGCGCTCTGGTCGCGTCCACCGCATAGGCGGCGAACTTCAGGCTGGTGGAGCCCGCATTGACCACGACGATGGCTTCGCTGACGCTGGCCTCACTCATGGCCGATCACTCCGCGATTTCAGGCAGCAGGATGGCGGGATCGCGCGTCAGCGCATCGGCGTACAGCATCGCGGCGGCAGCCGAGAAGCGGCGCGCAGCCGCGGTGTCGGCGCGGCTGGTCAGTATCACCGGCACTCGCGCACCGACGACGAGGCCGGCGATCTGCGCATCGGCCATGAAAGCGAGATTCTTGTAGACCATGTTGCCGGCTTCGATGTTCGGCACAATCAGGACATCGGCGAGGCCCGCGACCGGCGATGAAATATGCTTGATCCGCGCGGCTTGCGCATCCACTGCGGCATCGAGATCGAGCGGCCCGTCGACAATTCCGCCGACGATCTGCCCGCGATCGGCCATCTTGGCCAGAATCGCGCCGTCGAGCGTGGCCGGCATTTTGGTCTGCACCATCTCGACCGCAGCCAGCACGGCGACCTTCGGCAGGTCGATACCAAGTGCACGCGCGAAACCGATCGCGTTCTGGCAGATGTCGCGCTTCTGGTCGGTGTCGGGCGCAATATTCAAGGCGACGTCGCTGATGATGAAGCGGCGCGCATAGGTCGGCACCGACACCATCACGCAGTGGCTGATTAATCGCCCGGTGCGTAGTTTCGCTTCCTTCTGCATGATCGCGTGCAAAAGCACATCGGTGTGCAGGCTACCCTTCATCAGCGCCGCGATCTCGCCGCTGCCTGCGGCGGTTGCGGCCTTCAGCGCCAACTCCTCGGTGCCGTCTGTGGCCACGATCCGGCACTTGGTAATGTCGAGGTGCGCACGATCCGCGATCTGCCGGATCTCGGCCTCGGGGCCGAACAGCACGGGCACGATCAGCCCGGCTTCGGCGGCCTCCACCGCACCGGCCAACGCATGGGCGCTGCACGGGTGCACCACGCCGGTCAGCATTGGTTTGAGACCTTTACAGCGTTCGACGAGCCCTTCTAGCCGATGCTCCGCCACTTGGTGTTGTTGCCGCGTCGTCGGTGCCAGAACTTCCAGGATCGCGGTGGCGAAAATCTGACCCGCAGGGTCGGTGCACTGGCCGTCCAGCACGACGATCCCCTGATCCGACCGTTTCTCCCGCACGACGAGTTGCGCCGTCATGGCAGCGCCGATCGGCAGCGCACCCTTGATCTGCACCGAAGTTTTTCGGATCGAAGTCCCAGGTCCCGGGAGGGCCGAGCCAGCGAGCGCGGTCAGGATGGCTGTAACGATGCCGGCAGCCCCCTGGCTCTCGCCGGGGCCGGCAAGCATGTCCACTTCGCCGAAGGCGGCAGCCCAGGCCCGCACGTCACCGGCTTGCAGCGTGCGCTCGACCGACGCGGCGTCGCCGACAGTGATCTCTTTGAACGTCTTGTTCACGATGGTCTGCATGGCTGCGAATATGCTCGCGCTGCGATCCAGCGTTATTGCGCTGTAATCCAAAGCGCGATCGCCGGCCAACGCTCTTTGAGCGTGCGCGCTCCCATGAACAGCCCGATATGGCCCCCGGGCACGGTTTCCGAAACGATGCGGTTTTTCGGCGTTCCGAGATATTTCGCGGCGTCGAGGACCTGTTCGGGCGCCGTGATATCGTCGGCGGCGCCCGCCAGGAGGTAGGCGGGACAGGTGATGTTACGCAGGTTGAGCTTGCGGCCGAGACCGACGAACTCGCCCTTGGCGAGCCGGTTTTCCTTGAAGAGCTGGGTGATCACCTGGAGATACCAACGCCCCGGCAGATCGATCGGGTTCTCGTACCAGCTGTTGAATGTCTCTTCCTTAGCGAGAAAAGCCGGGTCGTCGATGTGCTCGTAAAGATCGATTTGATCTTGGATGTAATGTTGCTCGGGGTGCATGTTCTTCCAGCCCGCAAGCATGTATTTGCCCAGCATCAGGCCGCCGCCCAGTTCGATCAGCTCCTGATAGAACGAGAGGGGCGACTGGTGCGCCATGCGTTTGATCGGCCCGGTGCCGGCATCGGTATCGATGGGCGCGCCGGCGAGCACGAGCGCGTTCACCTTGTCGGGAAATCGCGCCGCGACCATCGCCGATACCCAGCCGCCCTGACAAAGCCCGACGAGATTTACGCGGCCACCGAGATCGTCAATCGCAACAACGACCTCGGCGAGGTAGTTGTCGATCTCCAAGTCTTTCATGTCTGCAGTCGCTGATTTCCAGTCGGTCAAGGCAACATGGCCAATTCCATTGGCCAGCAGAGTTTCAACGAGGCTTTGGCCTTTATGGTAGTCGGCGATCATGGCGGTATGACCGGCGTGAGGCGCATCGATGAGAGTCGGAATTCCGCCCGGTTTTCCGTAATCGCGCAGCACCATGGTCCGCAGATCGAGCCGCACCTGGTTCGGCGTCGCAAGAGTGGGCCTCAGCTCGTCATGAATTTTGATTTCTTCGTCGACGAATTTGAGATTCTTTGCGTAAAGCTCGGTTCCTTGTTCGAACATCGCCGTCGCCATCGCCATCGGCCAGAATGCCGGGATGCTCGGCAGCGACAGATTTGCGGGGCTAGCCGATGATTTATCCAACATGCTTTCACCCTTTCGTCGGATACCCTTTAACTGCGGATTATTGCGGGCGTTTACCTAGCGGCAATGGCATTGGTCCGTTCGTCTTTTGCGTCGGCGTTTGCTGCCCCGCTAACGCGAGCGCCACGACGGGATACCCGCCCTATTGCAATTAATCCGCCACCGATGGCGAGGCAGAGACGGTCAGAAATACAGTAATGGGATTTATAGCCTTGGTTCCCTGTTCGTTCGGGACGGCCCCAGAATTACATATGGTGATCTTCGGACAACCGCGCTTCTGAGCAATATTGCTCACTTCGGACGGGGTAGTTGTGTAGCTACCACCCTCGAAATTAAATTGGCGGAATGTCCGCTCCTGTGTGTTGAAAAAGTCTGCAGTTGCGACGCATGACTGCGTCAGCCAGCTGCTGTCCGCCTTGCGTATTGGTCATCACCACCGCGCCCTCACCGGTTCGCTGATAGGCGACGAGACTGTTCTCGAACCCCGCGTTGATTCCTCCATGCGAAAAATACGGATTCTCGGGCGACCCGCCGGTCACGAGACCCAAGCCATAGTTCCCCTGACCGGTGACCAGCATCTGCTTGGTCATCTCTACGGAAAGGACGTGGTTGGCGTCGCCGCGCAGCGAGCGCTGGATCTCGATCACGTAGCGCGCGAGATCGGTCGGCGTCGTCCACAATCCAGCGGCGGCCATTTCAGGATAGGTGTGAGGGCCGCCCGCGACGGGAGTGCCGTCAGCGTTGTAGGGCGTTGCAGCGCCTGCGCGCAGCTCCACCGGCAATGGTTGCTCATAGGTGCTGCGGGTCATGCCAATCGGAGCAAGCACGGCATCGTGCATGAGCTTGGCAAACTGCTCATGCGAAACGTCGATCAGCAGCTGCTGCATCACCGTGTAGCCGCCGCCCGAGTATTTCCAACGGCTTTCCGGTGGCGCTTCCAGGCGGACCGGAGCGGTATTGGCGGGCTGCTCGCCATTCAGGATCTGAACGAGCGTGGGAATTGGCGTGCCCGCGGCATAGCCGGGGAAACCTTGCACGGTCAGCCCCGCGGTGTGGTTGAGCAGCTCGCGCAGCGTGACCACAGCTCCCGGAGCCGCCGCGCTCGGCGGAATCTTCCACGAGGTCAGCGCCTGATTGATGTCCGTGTCGAACGATAGCTTGCCTTCTTGCACGAGGCGAAGCGCGGCCATCGCGGCGACCGGTTTGCTGATACTGCCGGACTGGAACAGAGTTTCGGCGGTTACCGGCGCCCCGTCCAATTGAGCGACGCCAAATCCCTGCGCCCATTCGATTTCGCCATTGTGGATGACGGCGATGCTGATGCCCGGCACGCGGTCGGCGGTCATGCGATCATGAAGCGTTTGGCAAGCGTGAGGGTCGTCCTTCTCCACTATGGGCGTGGTGAGGCACGCGCAAACACGCTCAATGCGACGCTGAATTTCGGGCGAGAGCACAGGTTGCGCCTCCATCCCCCGGGGTTGAAAGAGCAGCGCGACGAGACAAGGCAGCGCGGCCAGCAGGTATAATCGCGGCGCGGTCATCTACTGTTCTCAGGTGCCGCTGATGTTAGCCCCGTTTGATCGCGCGGACGAGATCAGAGTCCGGTTCTGGCCCCTCACGACAGTTGCTGCATTGCAGCACAATGTCTGGAGTTGGGCGTATAGCGTCAGACGCTGGAGCGTGCCCGAGCAAGTTGCAAGATGATTTGCTCGACGAACAAAACCGCGACTGCCGCGGCGGCACGGTGACGAAGACATCACGCGCTCACGCGACGCATCGATACGTCCGCGCTGAGCCATTCCGCCAGCTTCGACCAGCGCCGTCGACCCGAGACGTTGCGCACCGCGATGGCGACGGCCTTCTTCTGACCGACCAAAACGACCAGTCGCTTGCCACGGGTGACTGCCGGTGTAGAGAAGGTTCCGCTGCAGCATGGCGTAATGCTGCGTGAGCATCGGGATGACGACGGCCGGATATTCCGAGCCCTGGCTCTTGTGGATGGTCGCCGCATAGGCGGGCACCAGCATGTCGAGTTCGCCAAATCCGTAAGTGACGGACCGACCGTCAAAGCTTGTAACGATCTCGCCCGCGTCGGGGTCGACGTTGTCGATGTAGCCAATATCCCCGTTGTAGACCTCCTTGTCGTAATCGTTCTCGATCTGCATGACCTTGTCGCCTGGGGCAAAGGTCCAGCCGAACCGCTCCACCTTGCGATCGCCAGCGGGATTGAGTGCTGCCTGCAGTTCGATGTTCAGCGACCGTGCGCCCGACGCCGCCGCGGTTCATCGGACAAAGCACCTGGATGTCGCGGATGGGATCGAAGCCGAACCGTTTAGGGATCCGTGTTTTCACCAGTTCGATGATGCGGCCAACGGCAGTCTCCGGGTCGTCGGCTTGCACGAAATAGAAGTCGCTTTCGGCTCCGGGTGGGCTGAGATCGGGGATCGAGCCCTGGTTGATGCGATGGGCACTGGTGATGATGCGGCTCTGCGCGGCCTGCCGGAATACTTCGGTGAGGCGCACCACCGGCACGGCGCCGGATGAGATGACGTCGGCCAGCACCTGGCCGGGGCCGACCGAAGGAAGCTGGTCGATGTCGCCAACGAGCAAGAGGGCGGCCTTGTCCGGCACCGCCTTCATCAGCGCCTGCATCAGCATGACATCGACCATTGAGGTCTCGTCGACAACCAACAGATCACAGTCGAGCGGGTTGTCGTCGCCGCGCTTGAAGCCGCCGCCCTTGGGGTCGACCTCCAGCAGCCGGTGGATGGTCTTGGCCTCGAAGCCGGTCGCCTCGGTCATGCGCTTGGCCGCGCGGCCGGTCGGAGCGCAGAGCAGGAGGCTTACTCCCTTCGCTGCGAGAATGCGCAGAATGGCGTTGACGATGGTCGTCTTGCCGACGCCGGGACCGCCGGTGATGACCAGCACCTTGGACATCAGTGCGAGCCGGATCGCGGCTACCTGGCTTTCCGCAAGCGCAAGCCCGACGCGTTTCTCCGCCCATGGCACTGCCTTGCCGGGATCGATCCAGGGCCAAGGCAGCGTGCCGTTCGCAAGGCGTATCAGGCGCTCGGCGATGGTGCGCTCGGCGCGATACAGGCCGGACAGAAATACGCAGGGCGTTTCGCCAACCCGGTCGGCGACCACCGTGCCCTCCTGCAGCTCGAGGTCGAGAGCGGTGCGGATCAGTTGCTGCGGCACCTCGAGCACCTTCTCGGCCAGCGGGACGAGTTCATCGGTCGGCAGGCCGCAATGTCCCTCGTCCATCGCCTCGGTCAGCGCATAGGAGATACCAGCGCGGACCCGCACCATGGCGGTCTTCTCGATGCCGAGCTTCATGGCGATGGCGTCGGCGGTCTTGAAGCCGATGCCGCGGATATCGCGCGCCAGGCGGTACGGGTTCTCGGTCATGACCTGGATGGCGTCGGCACCATAGGTCTTGAATATCCGCACAGCCCGCGCCGTGCCGACGCCGTGGCTGTGCAGGAAGACCATGATCTCCCGTACCGCCTTCTGCTCGGCCCAGGCTGTGAGAATGCTCGCAGCGCGAACCGGCCCGATGCCGTCAACCTCGCGCAATCGGTCCGGCGACGCCTCGATGACGTCGAACACCTTCTCGCCAAAGGCTCGGACGAGCTTCTTGGCGTAAACCGGACCGACTCCCCGGATCATGCCGGACGAGAGGTACTTCTCGATGCCTTCGACCGAAGTCGGCTCTGATGTGCTTGCAGGAACCGCGCCTTGAACTGCTGGCCGTGGGTGCGGTCGTTGACCCAGTCGCCTGACGCGGTGATCCACTCGCCAGCCGATATTGTGGCGGCATGCCCGACCACGGTGACCAGGTCGCGGTGGCTCCGCGCCTTGACCCGAAGGACACAAAAGCCGTTTTCGGCATTCTGGTAGGTCACGCGCTCGACCAGCCCCGCCAGAACTTCTCGATCGGATGGATGCGACTGCGTCTTCATGATGCCCGGCGCCGTTCGCGCCATCATAGCCGTCTTGGCCGGCACCATCTTGGATTTACAGTGTCGCGCCGGTATCTTTTGCCATGCTGACAGGAGAGGGCACGATGGCGACCGGTACCGTGAAGTGGTTCAACCCGACCAAGGGTTACGGGTTTATTCAGCCGCAGGGCGGCGGCAGGGACGTGTTCGTCCACATTTCGGCGGTCGAGAGGGCCGGGTTGATCACCCTCAATGAGGGCCAGCAGATTGAGTACGAAGAAGTTGCGAACAAGGGCAAGACATCGGCCGGAAACCTCAAGGTGAAGCGGTAACTGCTCGCTTAATGCTTCTTCTACGAGCAGTTATGATCGCTCGGAGGCAGGAAATGCTAAACAAACCGAACTTCCAGGTAGCGAAGCCGGCGATCGAAAAACGAGCAGTTGTTCGAGACGGCAGCTAATTGCCGCGGCCTAGCTCCGGTCGCTCGCCGCCGATTGTAAAGCGGGGCACTGGCTCACCTGCCGGCTATAAATCGTGTTGAGAACGTGAGCCGCGGCTCTCCAGGGATTATCCGTCGTTTCCAGCAGCCTGAGCAGGTCGGCCTGCTGATCCTTGGGATCTTCCTCGCCGTCCGGGTGGCTGAACAGCCACGCCAGGACATTCGCCGGCTTCCATCCGAACAAGAGGTTGACTTGCTCCTGCAGAGCGTAGCGGTGGTCCGCCGGCCAGTTGCCCTCCGCCCCATCGTCCAGGCCCCAACTCGCCAGTTGCAGCAGGTGCAGGTAGTACCGATCCACGTCCGCCTTGGCTTCCGTAAGCCACTCGAGCGCTGCTCGGTTGAGCGGGTCGTCGTTTTCCGACGGGGTGAAAGCCTTGTAATCGGCCATCGCGAGCCAAGTCTAATGCACGCACGGAGGCCGAATGTAACTTGAAAGCGGTCGCCTTAAAACCGTCAATCCGCAGAAATCGCGTCCGTGAAAAGGACGCACAAAGGACCCCTACGGGATATCCTCGCGAAGAACATGCGACGGCTTCGTGCTGCGCGTGGCCTGAGCCAAGAGGCCTTGGCCCACGAATGCGGCATCAACAGAACTTATCTGAGCGCAGTTGAGCGGGCTGAGCGAAACGTCTCTATCGACAACATTGCCCGCATTGCCAAGGGTCTACGAGTTGAGGCTTTCACGCTGCTTCGGGACACTTGACTGGAAACTCAAGCATGGGGCCCACGCACCTGTTGCGAAAGGCTGCCGCCTGCACCATCGAGGCGCTCTGCGCCACAATCGGTCCGGCACCCGCTCGCGGCCCGGCATATCTTCGTCCCGGCAAATCTGCCGGAGGGTCTCGTCATCGGCTAGGCCGAGCCATCGGACTAAGACCCCATAACGCGCGCGTGTGCGCGCGTATCTGTACGGAAATTCCTTAGATTCATTTGATCTCAAGCTCTTGCGAGCCGTCGCGTGAGGATGCGGATGTGAGCGACCAGCGCCCAGCCAACGGCGCTGGCGATGGTCGCTTCGAAATCTTTCGCCAGTCTACGGCAGCGGCCGAGCCACGCGAAAGTTCGTTCGACCACCCATCTGCGCGGCAGAACTTCGAAGCCCGGCGCGGTGTCGGAGCGTCTGATTATTTCGAGCGTCCATTCACCAATACGTTTCAACGCGTCGCGCAGTTTTTCGCCGGCATAGCCGCCATCGGCGAAGATATGGCGCAGCCATGGATAGAGCGAGCGGATCGAAGCGAGCACGCACGGCGCACCATCGCGATCCTGAATGTCGGCTTGATGCACGACCAGCCCGACCAGATTGCCTTGGGTGTCGGTGACGATGTGGCGCTTGCGGCCCTTGATCTTCTTTCCTGCGTCATAGCCCCGAGGGCCGCCGCTCTCGGTGGTTTTCACTGACTGGCTGTCGATCACTCCTGCCGTCGGGCTCGCCTCTCGGCCAGCCGCCTCGCGCGCCGCCATAACGAGCGCGTGGTTCAGCGAGGCAAAGGTTCCGTTGCGCGACCACGCGTAGAAATAGCCCTGAACCGTGGAGTAGGGTGGAAAATCCTTCGGCAATTGTCGCCATTGGCAGCCGGTGGATGCAATGTAGAGGATCGCGTTCACCAATGCGCGCATGCCGGTCTCGCGGACGCCCAAGCGCTGAGGGAGGCGGAAAAGCGGCTCCATCACAAGCCATTCGTCATCCGTCGTATCGCTTTCGTACCGCATGCCATCGCGCCTATACTGTGGTCGAGTGATTTTGGTCCAGGCCATCGTGCTCTCCTTCGAATTGATCCAATCCAAAGGAATCACAACTGGCTGAAATCACTCAGTTTCTTTTTCAGTCAATTAATCGTAGACAGGAGGACTGAGGCAGGAACCGCCGCGAAAGATACGATTGGTGCAATCACCGCCGTTCGCAACTGCCTACCTGTAACGGAGCCTCTAATTTGTCGCATTGCCTTCGATACAATATAGAAGCCAGAAGTCCGGGAGATTGTCTGATGTTCATTGCCATGAACCGGTTCCGCGTGACCAAAGGCGCCGAAGCAGCCTTCGAGAAAGTCTGGCTGTCTCGCGACACTCATCTCGATCAGGTGCCCGGCTTCGTCGAATTCCATCTGCTTAAAGGCCCCGAAGCGGAGGATCATACGCTCTATGCGTCCCACACGGTGTGGCAGAACCGCTCCGCCTTCGAAGCGTGGACCAAATCTGCGGCGTTTCGGGCCGCGCATCATCGCGCTGGCGACAACAAAGCCCTCTATCTCGGGCACCCACAATTCGAGGGGTTCGAGGTTTGCCAGAGAGTAGGGCTTCGGAATGCCGCGGCGGCGAAATCCGAATCACGACCATCGGCGACGGCACGCCGATGAACCCGAGACCGGGGACCCGAGGCCTGCCCCGCCGGGCACAGGATGCCCGCCCCATCGGGCACACCTACCCACTTATCCTCATCCGATTTTCCATCGGGTGGTGCTGATACGCGCACGCGCGCGCGCGCCTTCCCGGCAAAGCTGCTCGGTCTGATCACGCAGCTTGCGCAGGCGCCAGATGAAATGTCGGCCGGGATTGAGAGACCGCGCCGGTACAGGGAGCGCGGTTCGCGCGACCACGGGCGGTTCCTCGAACATTCGATCTTTCCGTGATCAGCGCCAACGGGCAACCTTGATCACGCTCCCCCTCGTTTCTCAATGGTTTAGCGAGCCTTCCTGCCACAGCGCTCAAGTTTGCCTCCTCTGTTGATGAGCCGTCGCCACGTGAAACATCACGCTCTCCACGCGCGCCTTGCGGCTCTCCACGCGCCTCTTGCCGCTCTCCACGCATCGCCGCGCGATGATCACGCATAGGCCCCAGGCCCCGGTGTGCGCTCGTTGCGGGAAGGAGCGAGACAGCGCCTTTGACCGGGAGCTTTCCTCGCTCTCGACGCCGGTCAGTCTTGCGGTAATTGCGGCCCCCATCGCGGATCGGACGACGCAGTCGCTGCGGTGGAGCCCGCGACGCGGGTTGGCACGGAAACCGACCCGCGCATACCAGTGCGTGACTGATTGACTGAGGCCGAATTCTGCTAAGCTGTGCGTATGCCCGATGAGGACGACCCCAAAACAGCCTCGAAAACGCTCCGCAGATCGCTCGATAAGTTCGAGGCGTTCAGGCTTTACGAGCAGGGCGGCATGGAGGCGGTGCTAGCCGCCAGACGCCGGGAAATGGGGGCTAAGCCGAAGCTGGTCTACAGCAAGCCCGACGAAGAACCGCTAAAGCGGTGAATCGGACCACGTCTCGTTCTCGGCCGCTCCGCCCGCGCCAGGAGCCAGCAAACAAACAGAGGGCCCGGCGCGTAGGGAGCGGATTGCGCCGGGCCACAATAAGGCAGGATACAGGATACGGGATTTCCTGCCTCGGACGCTTGGCTTGCGCGCGCCGGCAGGAGGCTGCCAGCGCCGAGCGGAATTAGGGTTATTGGCGCCTCCCGCTGGCATCAGCGTCCGTTTAAGCTTGTGGTCGGCGGGATCGTCATGGCGTCACCACCGTTGCGGTTTCTGATGCGGCATTCTTTTCGGCCACCTGCCGCTTCCGGGGCGTGAACACCATACGCAGATTAAGCGCTGCCTCTGCCGCCGCGGCAAATCGTTTCCTTGTCGGCGCGTTAACCCGTCGTTTACCATAGCAAACTACGTTGCCGATCGAACGGTTCGACCAGATCGTTCAAACCAGAACACGGCCTCCCGAGCCCCGGCGGCGCGCAATTCGCCGGGGCTTTTTTTTGCTCGCTTGCCCGCCTCGCTCCGCCGATGTAGCGTAGCGGCGCGGGTCAGGGTTGGCTCGTGTTCTTCATCTGACACAACTCCAGCCCCGTCGCTCGATCGGCGGGGTTTTTTTCATTGCCGGTTACGTGGTGAGGGGAGCGACAGGGTGTGCAAAATCACTGATTATGGTGCCGGTGGTGGTGTGGCGGCTGATTAGCCGGCGGAGGGACGTACTGCTGATTATGATCACAAAGGGCGGTTTTGCCCTTTATCTCGACCATGCACTGCTCAGAGTCGCAAACCCGCAATTAGTGACGCCGTTGCTGTAATATGCGCACCACGGATTGGTTTGCGCCTGCGCTCCTGCGCTGAGCGCGTGCCCCGCACCGAAAATTCCGATCAGGACCGCCAATGTCCTCATGGCCAGTCTCATGACGACGGCGAGATTGGCTATCACGAGAATCGGGTAATGTTGCGACGCGCTGGAGTACGCAGCGAACGTTGCCATACTGGCCCCGCTTTCATCGGCGGGGCGTTTTTTGCCGAACCGCGCGCCCGCGAATTTAACCAAGGCTTAGCCTTTAAGGTGCGGTCGTAAAGAAACGTGGTATAGTTTGTTTGTTAGCGGCGGTCAGTGGGAACGCTTACAGGCCCGTTCCTTACTGCTAACAACCTTTTGAGCGAACCACGAGCGCTCGCGTGACCGCCGCGGGCGCTCGACCAAAGCCGCCGAAGTCCAAGGGCCTTTCGATGCTCAAAGGACTCTTCCGTTTGTGGCTGTTGCTGACGGTGGTCTGGGTGGCGCTGACGCTGCTTGTCACGCTTGGCGAGGCCCGACCCGATGTAGTCGTCAGGATTCAAACGGCTCTAATTCCACCAGGGGCGTTTCTCGTTGTCGGCATTATGCTGGCTTCTATGTTTGCTGGCCTCCGCGACCGCAATCGGCCCAGGTCTTTCTGAAACGCGCCAGCCGGGCTTCTTTTTTCTGCGGGGCGCTGCGCTCACCGCTTCAACAAGTCCGGAAGTTTGGCGATGTTGGCAGCGATCCGCCGCGCCTCATCGCGCGTGAGCAGCTTCGCCGCCGATCGCCGGCCCGGGCTCATCCTCGAAATAGACATACGCGAGCCGAACACCGCTCACGTCTCCCCCGCGCTACGTACCGAGCGCACTGATCGGCAACTCGAATTGACCGCGGTCGGCGAGCTCGGTTTGTGCGGCGATCTTCGGCACCAACCGGATCAAACATGCGGCCATCTCTTCGACCCCAAACCTGCTCCTGGAGCCGGCGAGGAAGAAATACACGATGCGCGACTGTCGGCCCCGATAATCGCTACTTCTCGGAAGCTACTTAGGCACGGGCGCGACTCTGCCGATGTGTTGTAAGTGGTCTGGATTATCGTCACGCGCTCGAACGTTGCCGATGACCGCCTGGCCTCCATCACTAACATGAACGTGTTCGACGCGGACATACTGATCACCGCCATGGCGCAGACGGCGAAGGGTTTCGACCTGGGTTGAATAAGCCCGCAGCAACCGGGCGGCGGCCGATGCAAGTGCCACTACCCTACGTTCGCCGCCATGGGCACCTTCGAGCCTGGCCAGAACCGAGACCGCTGCCGTGTGCGTGCACGCCATTTGCACCGCGAGAGCGGCCTCGATTTCATCCTTTGGGGCAGCCGCCTCGATCATGGCGAGCGCGGCATTCACGGCTATTTCCGAGATCCCGCTGCAGGGCAACCGAGCGGCGGCCTGTAGTTGCAACAATGAAGCGTTGACGAAATCGCTCGATGCAGTGCCGAGGGCTTTCTTCAAGCGGGCCCACCATATTTTGCCATCACCATTGGGCGGATAGTATCTGGATAAGTTCGCGTGGATCCGCCGCAGCTTGACGCGGACCCGAGGGCGGCGCTCCGCATCTGTTGTCAGCGTCTTGTTGGCCGGTTGCGTCACTGGGCCTGCGCCGTTTTTGCAAATGACTGTACGAGCGATCGTAGCCATTTCCGCTCTTCCACCGCCTCAATGGTCCAGTTGCCGTTCTTGAAATTTCCGTTCGTCGCACCGCGAGGCGCGCCCGGGCTCAACCCACCATGCAGTCGGCAGCGCCTGCGGCCGGGCATGGCTGAGCGGCGGCAGGGAGTTCCGGCGCGAGTTTTGGTGCCGCACCGTTGTGCCTGCCTCAGGTTTCCACGTCGCGCATCGAGTCGGTCGTCCATGGGGTTGATCTCAAATTTTTGGACGCCCCCCGGTTCTCTCGCGGGTAAGCCAAGATCCTTTTATTTTCGATTAAAAGTGGCCCCAACGCATTGATAGCTCAAAAGTGTTCGGCCGGGTGCGGTTCCGGCGGCTATTCCTCACGGCGCCGTGCATTTTTCGGATAAACCACCACGAGGCTTACAGCCCGCGCGCATAGGGCATGCGGATGAGGTTGCGCCAGGCGCCGGCCGCGCTGTGACGGTGGGCGTCCGCGCTATCGGCGCGGTCCAGTTTGCCGCCGTGGTCGGCGCAGCATTCGCGGGCCCGCGCCATCCAAGTCACCTCAAAGAAAAAGCCCCGTCGCCGCTCGGCATCGGTTTTGATTTCTCGTTTGATAAATAATCAAACCCGGCGGGCGTTAAGGCCCGGTTAGCCACGAGCCGGAGCGCCCGGCGGCGCCAGCGCGATCAATTTGACCGCGCTCCATTGTTGCGCTGAGCGGGTGCCTCGCGCGCGTACTGGTCGCAAAACTCCTTTGGGGTGAGATCCAAACGACCCCGCCGGCGTTCGGCCGGTCGAGCCATCGTTACGCGTCACAGCTAGCCGTTACGCCTCACGCCGCATTGTCCAATGCCGCGCTGATGAGGGCATCGATAGCCCGTTGAATTGCTTCGAGATCGCCTCGGTCCTCCTGCTTTAAGAGTCCTTTCCGCACGAGCCCGTCGATTTGCGTTTCGTGTAACGAGGTGCAGAGAGAGTGCATTCCCTGGCGGCGCCGCTTGCGATGAAGGCGCATCCCGCTCTGCGGCGGAGGGGGGCGAACGGCTGGCGGCTCCCACGGCCTCGGTGTCCATGGTGTCTCCTGAAACTAGATCGCACCTCAAGGTGCCATGAGCTTCGTCCGTGGCGCATGGTGCCGTCGGCGCGCATGACCGATCTTCGTCGGGCACGGCCCCCCGGCATTTGTCGGCGACCTCCACCAGGACCGACACGAACTCGCCCCCGGCGATCGCCGTGGTCCAGCCCGTCAGCCAGAGCTTGGTGCCGGCCCGCAGATCGCGCTCGATCGTAATGCCGCCGCGGATGTTTGGTTCGGCCCCCGGCCGAGGTTCCCACCTCCCGGTCAGCGATCCTCGGCCGACGCGCTCAGTCATGGTGGGCTCCAGCCTGATCGAGCCGCAATATCCCGATCGATGTTTTCATCCGCGACACCGGAACAATGCCCTTTGCCAGTCCTCTCGCAGATCGAATGATGCTCGCGCTCGGACCATGCGGACGGTGCGGACGGTCTTCCCCGCCACTTTTCCGGTTAGTACCGACTTAGACCCCTAACGCGCGTGCGCGCGCACTGGTCGCAAAAAGCTGCCGCGCTCATCGATTACCGGCCGCCTGACGGCGCGGAGGCAAGTCGGGAATGCCATTCCATGCATCCCTGATAGGTCGCTCAAAAAAGCGGAGCGACTGCACCGGATCGGCCGTGCGCCTTCGCGACATCACTGAGCGAGCTGTTTCGACGCAGTGCTCGAAGAGCCAACCTTCCTCACGAAGCCACCGCTCCGCTTCAGCCGGCGCTCCTCGCCAACCCCTTGGCCAAGGCTCACCGCTCGGCAGCCCTGCGATCATGGCAATTGTTTCGACAAGCCGAAATGCGTCCTCGGAAACGGTGGCGGCCCCAGCACTTACAATTGGGCTCTTATTTGGGGTGTTAAGATACCGCACCTTTGGCGACGACTGTGAGGGATGTGACCGCCTCACCCCTGCGGGATCATTAGCGTGATCCCTCATCTTTGAGGAACCATTTTTTCCGCGCCAAGCCGCTTGAATGAGCGCGACCCTATGCTTTGCGTCGGCCGGCGTCATGTCGCACAACGCCCGAAACCAACGCACCGCGGATCCCCGCCGCTTTGCAGATCCCAAGACGCGCGCCTCAACGAGGGTTGATGCAGCTCGCTCGACGGTAGCGTGCGACGCCTTCAAAGCATCTTGCAACTCATCGGCGCCAGGAAATGCCACACCATGCTCGGGGTTGAGGTGCCACAACAAAACGACCGCAAGATCGGACGCTCGACCGTCGAGGTTAAGTGCGGCTATCCGCTTCAGCTCGCCGAATTTTGCCTCCCAATCGATCATCGCTCTGGCCCTCCACGGGAATCGCTGGAACCAAACTCGCAGCGCCAAAGCTCCCCGCGCACTGCAGCCTCCAAGCTCCTCATTTGTCGAGCGACCTGATCGTCCGAAAAGCCGCGGCGCCGAAGCGCCTCGGCCTTGAGGCGCAGCTGCAGCCGCAAATGCGCCTCGCCCCCTCACACGAAAGCCTACGCATGTACTCCGCCAGTCGCCGGATCTCCCCAACGCGCCGGCCCGCGGGGAACGCGAGCAGCTGCGCGCCCGGCGCCCCACGCCGCGTGATCGTGGCAGACGGCGACCGCCGGCGCTTGCCGCGATCGGCGCGCTCCTGGCGGTCGCCGTGTCGCTGGGGCTCTCGCGCAGCGGATAGGGCGAGCCCCCAGTCGAGCAGGATGTCCTGATCGTCGTCGGGCATGTCGCGACGCCTCGAATGTGCGGTCGGATTGAGCACGAAATGCGCGTTATCGGCTCATCCCATCTGCTGCTGGCGGGCGGCGAGCCAGGCCCGCACACCGGCCCACGGGAAATAGTTGCGGCCGTTGATCGTGGTCGCACGCGGGAAGCCGGCGGCTTCGTCTTGGCGCCAGCGCCAAAGCGTCACGGCCGACACGCCGAGCATACGGCGTAGCTTCGGCGCCGGCACGAAAACGACTTCGTTCGTCGACTCGGGCAGCGCCAGCGTCGCGGCACCGGGTTGGAGTTTCACGGCGCGAGCGCCGCGGCGGTGTTCGGTCAATTTGGAATACTTACGGCGACCCATTGCTGCACCTCGAATCAGTGGTGAGGTGCGATGTACCGCGTGAACCGCTTCGAAATTACCCGTCAGGATTAATTTTTTTTGATAAGATTCTTGCAGGGATTTTTGGCCGCCCGGCCTTGCTCCAATTGCGATTTCCAGATTTTTCGCGGGCCGAAGTGTAGCAGTGCCGAAACGCCCGTTTCGTGATGCCCAATTCGCGTACTGCGTCGTCGCAAAGTTGCCCAATCGGCTTCGGCCGATCAGAGTGTTGACGCAACAATCCCAGCAACCACCGGTGACATTTTTGTTCGGGGGACCGCTCGCCAGCCGCGGGCAAAGGAATCCCTGGCGCGACATAGATCGAGTACAGCTTTTCACCTGTCGGGCCGGTCGCCGCTGTCGGTGGTGCTTCTCCGAGTATGGAACCGCGCAGCTCGATGCTGCGCCCTTTTCGCTGCGCGAGCGAGTCCTCGTATCGATCGACAGCAAAAAATTGCCACTGATCCCAAGCGATCCTCTCGAATGGCGCAAGCAGATCCTTGCGTGCCATGATCTGTATGGCGTCCGTGTATACAGCGGCGACAAAATTGTCGCGCCAATTTTCAATGAGTTTCATTAGCAGCCACCGATGCCATTCAGCTGAAGCTCGCCAGCTCTCGAGAACTTCGTTTTCCCATTCCTGGTCATCGAAAACGAGATGCAACCATTTCAGCCCGACGATGTGAATGCTCCACGCGGGCTCCTTAAATTCAAAGAATTCACCTGGTAGGACGAAAATTGAGCCCGATCGCGAAATCAATGTCTCTACGCCGCCGGCGCGAATCGAGAGCATGCCGTGGTCATTTTTGCAAAAGTTCCAATTTGGTTCCGGTGACGACCCGATCCGCAAGTTGGGTGGGTGCGGATGGCGCATGAGTTGCGCGGATAGAACCTTTAGTCTCGCGATTTGATGATCAATCCACCGGGCTTGCGGAATGAGGCCATCGCTGCTGCAGAACCAAAGGGCGTGATCGAGCGGGATCCAATTGCCTCCCGGCTCGTGGCAGCCAGAGCTATCTGGCGCGTGTTTTTCCTTGCGCGCTAGGTTCATGACGCCCTCAGTGCTACGACATTGCCCGGCGCCTCGGTCACCAGCGCCGTAACATGGCGACCCCACGCCTCAAGCGCTGCGTGCCGCTCCGCGCGATACTCAAATCTGTTGTAAACAGCAGCCACGCCGCGGATCGTGCCGCCGACGTGATTGAGCACCTTGTCGACGACGTGCGGCGGGAAACCCAGCCGCGCCATGCCGGTGGCTGCAGTGCGGCGCAGGTCGTGCAAAATCCATGGTGGGATTTCGACTGGCAGAGGCTTGCCGGCGGGAAGACCGATCGCTTTGCGATAGGCCTTGTCGTCCTCCGGCAGGCCAAGCGAGCGTCGCCGCGCTTGGACCATCTCCGCATCGAGCTGCCGCTTGGACCGCGAGAAGCCGCTGACCGCGCTTTCTCCCGTCGTCGTAAAGGCCAAAACGTCATCAACACGGGGCATGGATCTCAAGAGATCGATTGCAGCATTGGGGAGCTGCACCTCATGGGCGCGATCGTTCTTCGTCCTTTCGCGCGGCATCGTCCAAAGGTGGTTCTTAAAGTCGATCTCCGGCCATTCAAGGCTCGCCACTTCGTCGCGCCGCTGGGCAGTCAGCAACAGAAGCTTGGTTAGGGGCCCAAACGGCCATCCGATCACACCGCAGGCTTCCCATAGCCAGCGCAGCTCGTCATCGCTCAGCACCCGATCACGTGGCCGCTCCTTAGTCGGAGGCTTCATGCCGGCGATCGGCGAAGCGGTCAGCCGGCCTCGCTCTACGGCCCAATTGAAAAATGCCCGCAGCCGGGCCAGCACGCGGTTGGCGTGAATTGAGCCCCGCGAGAAATGATGCCGTCCACCAACCTGTTGACGTCGCCGCGCGTAATGCCTGCGAGCGACCGCTTGCCCAAAGTTTTAAGGACATCGCGCTCTAAGATGCGCTTGGCTTCGCGATAGGTGCTCGGGGCGATATTTCGCTCCAAGCGGGCGAGATAGTCCTGCACGGCGGTGCTGACATCGTCGCCCTGGCCGCCTTGCGCATCCGCCTCGCGCCGGGCGCGCTTTTCCTCCGCCGGATCGATGCCGTCGCGCACCCTTTCAAGCGCATCCTGCGCCTTGCGCCTGGCGTGTTTCGGCTTGATCGCCGGATAGTCTCCCAACGTGAGCCGCCGCAGCCGACCGCCCATTCGATAGTGCAGCGACCAAGACTTGTGAGCGTTCTTGGTGACGCGCAGAGCGAGCCCGCCGAAGGACGAATTGAAGTACTCAACGCGACCGTTTTCGGGCGGCTTCGCACGCTCGACGAACAAATCGGTGAGCTTCTTTGTTGGCAAAGCTGTTGCTCCTACGGGGTAACGCCGGGGTTACGTTACCCCAGGTAATGCGGCGAAATTTTCAGAGCCATTCACCGCGGTACAGTGTGCCGCAAGCCTTTGCAAGATAAAAGGTTTTATGTTGTGGAAAGAACGGCCGTGAAATGCCCTAGCTCCCGCCTTCTAAGCTGAAGGTCGCTGGTTCGAATCCAGCCGGGGTCGCCAATCTCACATGTGTCCAGCCCGGGCTGTTGCTGCGTCACTGCGCCGCCGTGATGCGACACCAAATCACGGCGCTTTTCGACCGCACCCGCGCTTCCTTAGAGCGCACGGGGGCGACCATGGAGGACGACATGGTTGCCGATGCAGCGTGTTGGGTGATTTTCGCGGCCGGAATCGCCTTCATCGCATGCGGGTGCCATTTCACGCGGCCGGTGCCGAAGATCGTCGACGAGCCATACGAGCGCGAGAGCGACCGGGCGGCCTGAACTCCTCTTTGCGGCGCCACGCGGCGCAATTCATCCATGCCCACGACAAGACGTGCCGAAGGCGGACAGCCGTCGCCGGCTTTCCGCCGCATGAAAGTTGGGCAGCGATGGCCGGTGTCGCCCGGCAATTGAATCAGATCGAAAAGACTGGGAAAATGCCCCCGGGCGGAATTTTACGGCCCGCAATGACGGGCTGCTGACCTGACAATTGGCGGCACATGCGTATGTAACGACTTGCGTATGTAACGACTTGGCCGATGATCTGCCCAGGGGAGGACGACCATCGCCGTACAATTGGCATCGGCGCCTGCTCCATTGCGCTTGGCGCGCCCACCGCGTCGCCTCCTGCATGAGCTATGGTACGGGCGCTCGATCCGGGCTCAACTGCTCCTCGTCTTCGTCCTGATTGATCTAGTGGCGGTGCTCGTCGCCGGCAGCGTCGCGATCCTGCGGACGCGCACGCAAACTCGTATCGAGATGGCCGCATCGATGCGGCTTGCCGAACTTCTGGTTGGCGATGCCGTCAATTTCGTCCATCACGAACTCCCGGCCGAACAATTCTTGGCGACGCTGCCGCAGCAACTGGGTTCGCTGCGCCACGTCCGGATCACGGTAAGTGACGCGACGGGGGTTCCTGTCGTCGCACCGCCATCCGGCCGCCACGCGCAACAGCATGCGTCGGCGCCCGCCTGGTTTGCGGCGCTCGTCGCACCATCGGTCAAGCCGGACCTGCTGCCTGTGGTCATAGACGGGCGAAGCCTTGGGCAAGTCGAGATCACCGGTGAGCCCGCCGACGAGATCGACGAGGTTTGGGAAAACCTGATCGCGATCGGAACCGTCGCGGCGGTCCTCAATATCGCGATGATCGCCATTCTCTATTTTTTGTTCGGCCGCGTGCTCGACCCCCTCGTTACACTTGCGGCCGGTTTGTCCGACCTTGAACATCAAAGCTATGGGGTGCGGCTGCCCCAATTGCATGCGCGGGAGTTGGCTGGGATCGCGGATCGCTTCAACGCGCTCGCGAGCGCGCTTGAGACCGCGCGTTTGGAAAATCGCGGGCTCAGTCGCCGGCTGATCACCGCACAGGACGACGAGCGGCGCCGCACCGCCCTCGAGTTGCACGACGAGGTAGGACCCTGCCTGTTCGGACTGAAGGCTTATGCTGCATCGGTTGCCAGCGCGACGGACGCACTCCCGGATAAAGCAAGACGAAATCTGGCGGAATGCTCGCAAGAAATTCTCGCCATCACCGAGCATCTTCAGTGCATCAACCGCAGCATGCTCGAGCGTCTCCGGCCAATGGCCCTTGGCCATGTTCCGCTAAAGGAGATTATCGGCCAAATCGTGCGCGAGCGCTCGCAGCAAAATCAACAGATTTCATTCGATTTTATCGCCGAAGACCTTGCGCCCAGCTACGGCGATTTAGTCGATCTGACGATCTATCGATGTATTCAGGAAAGTCTGACCAACGCCGTACGTCACGCGCAGGCCAAACACGTGGCCGTCGAACTTTGCCATGTTGCCGACGCCGCGCTGCTCGAACTGACCGTGCGCGATGACGGGCGTGGAATTCCGGTGGGTACGCCAGCCGGCTTCGGCATCCGCGGGATGCGCGAACGCGTCGAAGGCTTGGGCGGGCGTTACCGCATCGCTGGTGTGCCCGGCCACGGCACATGCGTGCATATCGCGATCTCGGTAGCCGGGCAGCAGAACGGCGGGGCGGATGCCGCCCGGATAAGCGGTGCGCAAGCATGACCAGTGTTCTCATCGTCGACGACCATCCGATCGTGCTGCAGGGCTGCAGGCGCATGCTGCAAGATGCCAGCGTCGGCGAAGTGCTCGAAGCGCGCGACGTCACGTCGGGCTACCGGCTCTATCGTCTGCATCATCCTGAGATCGTGATCATTGATCTCGGCATGGAGGATAAGGGGCTCGGTGGCCTGGAGCTGATCCACCGCATCAGCGCGCACGCGCCGCACGTGCGTATTCTCGTGTTCAGCATGCACAGCGATCCAATCATTGTTGCCCGGGCACTGCAAGCTGGCGCCACGGGCTATGTGGTCAAGGACACGTCGCCCGAGAAATTCATGGAGGCATTTGAGAACATCCGGACCGGCAAACCGTATCTGAGCGGAGAGCTTGCCATGCAGGTCGCGCTGGCGAATTCACCAGCGAGGCAGAGTCCGTTGGCCGAATTGACGCCGCGCGAACTGCAAACCTTGTCGCTCTTGGCTGAAGGCAAACCCTACAGCCGCATCGCCAAAGAACTCAATGTGAGTTATAAGACCGTCGTCAATTTGAGCGCGCAGCTCAAGCAGAAACTCGATGCCCACAATCTGCCCGAGCTCATCCGCACTGCCGTGCGACTGATTGCGCGGTAACATAAGCATTCCCATAGGCGCCATCGGCCGGGGGAAGAATGGCTCGTCCCTTGCCAAAAGTTCCCGATCGGATTTGGCAAAACCCTACGTGACATCGGGTGCGCACCGGCCCAGCATGAGTAACCGAGGATGGGGCGGTCGTGTATCGAGTGGTCTTTGCAGGCGTTCGGGTGCCATTCGAGCGAATGGCAGCGACAGCCGTTGTCGCCGCGATACTCGTTCCCGCCGCCGCATCGGCGCAAAACAGTAGCAACAGCTCCGGCGTCGCACTGCCCGAAATTCAGGTGCTTAGCACAACGCCGCTGACCCCGCCGCGTCGGCCCGTGCGCCGCGCCGCCGCCACGGCGCCTGCCGGCACCCCCGCAGCCAATGCCGCGCAACCGCAAAGCCCGCCGCCGCCGGAGCCGGGCGTGGTTGACGCCGACAAGATCCCATCAAATGTGCAAACGCTGACCGCGGCGGATTTCAGTCACGCCACCGCGCCGAATCTGCTCGGACGATTTGGCCCGCGACCCTCCCTGGCGTGTCGCTGAGCGACCAGACCGGCAACCAATTCCAGCTCGACCTCAACTATCGCGGCTTTATCTCCTCGCCGGTGATCGGCACGCCGCAGGGGCTCGCGGTCTATCAGAACGGCGTGCGCATCAACGAAGTGTTCGGCGACATCGTCAATTGGGACTTCATCCCGGAGGACGCGATCAGCCAGATGACGCTGGTGCCGAGCAACCCGGTCTACGGGCTCAATGCGATCGGCGGCGCGCTGTCGTTCGAGATGAAGAACGGCTTCACTTATCAGGGGCGCAGAGACCGAACTGAGCGGCGGCTCGTTCGGCCGCATCGGCACCTCGATGCAGGCCGGCGGCCAGGACGGCAATCTGTCCGGCTATGTCGCCGCCGACGCCATCGACGATGCCGGCTGGCGCGACAATTCTCGCCCTCGCAACTGCGCCGCCTCTATGCCGATCTCGGCGCGCGCGGCGACGACACCGAATTCCACGTCACCTTCACTGGCGCCGACAATAATTTCGGCGCCGCCGCGGCAACGCCGGTGCAGATGCTCGCGCAGGACTGGTCGAGCGTCTATACGCTGCCGCAGACGACGCATAATCAGCTCGCGTTTCTGACCGCGAGCGCGAGCTGGAAACCGAGCGACACGCTCGACCTACCAGGCGGTCGCCTATTTTCGCAATTTTCGGCAGGCCCACGTCGACGGCAACGGCACCGACGCGCAGAATACCGGCTGCCCCGATCCGAACTGTGCCTCTGCTTTCCCAATCTCGACGGCAGCTGTCCGATCTGATCACGACGACCGGACAGACCGTGCCGGCGACCGGCTTCGCTCGGCCGCGCCGCGTGCTCGGCGAGATCGACCGCACCTGGACCAACACCAACAGCTTCGGCGGTTCGGCGCAGGTGGCTTCCTCGGCCGATCTGTTCGGCCACGGCAACAATTTCGTGCTCGGATTGAGCGTCGACCGCGGCCTCGTGCAATTCGCCGACCAACGAGCGAACTGGGAACGATCAATGCCAACACGTTTCCGTTCGTCGTGGGCCTCGGCTCTGCTCATCGACCAGCCCTCGGGCGACGTGGCGCCGGTCGAGACTGGGCGCGCAAACGCTCTATACCGGCGTCTACGCGACCGACACGTTCGACGTCACCAACCGGCTCGCCGTCACCGCCGGCGCCCGCTTCAACGTCGCCCAGATCGCGCTTGACGGACGAACTCGGCAACGATCCCGCGCTCAACGGCAGCCACGATTACAGCCATTTCAATCCGATGATCGGCGCGACCTACAAGCTCACGCCGAACCTCACGCTCTACGGCGATTACGCGATCGCCAACCGGGCGCCGACGCCGCTCGAGCTCGGCTGCTCCGATCCGCTGCGTCCCTGCCTGATCGACAACGCGCTGGTCGGCGACCCTGATCTGCAGCAGGTCGTGACCTATACGGGCGAGGCCGGCCTGCGCGGCCGTTTCGGCATCGCGCAAAGGGCACTTGAACTGGACGCTCGGCGCCTATCGCGCGCTCAACACCAACGACATCATCGATGTGGCGTCCCCCATCCCGGGCTTCGAATCGTTTCAGAACGCCGGCGACACGCTGCGCCAGGGGATCGAGGCCAACGCCGTCCTACAAATGGGACCGCTGGAACGTTTATGCCAACTTACACCTCCGTCGACGCCACCTTCCGCAACTATCTGACCTTGTCGTCGCCGTTCAATCCCTTTGCCGACGCCAACGGCAACATCTACGTCGTCCCCGGCGACCACCTTCGCCGGCATTCCGGATTACCGCTTCAAGGCCGGCGCCGATTATCAGATCACCGATGCGTGGAAATTCGGCGCCGACCTCAACGTCATCGGCAGCCAATATCTGGTCGGCGACGAATCCAATCAAAATCCCGAAAGTGCCGGCCTATTGGGTGGTGAACCTGCATTCCTCGTACAAGGTCTCGCAGCACGTCGAACTGTTCGGACTGGTGAACAACCTGTTCGACCGGCACTATTACGTCTACGGCACGTTTTTCGACGTCACCTCGTTTCCTTATCTGAACTTGACCGACCCGCGCACGTTCGTGCCCGGCATGCCGTTTGCCGCTTATGCGGGCATGCGGGCGAACGCTTTAGACGCAACAGAATATGACCGCAGCGGTCAATGTTCCGGTTGCGTTCCGGCAACGCATTGTACTAACGTGACGCGCTCTCCACCGCTTGCGGCATACAATCGGTCTCCGATCGCGACCAAACTGCCGGCGATCCTAAAAATTCTTCCGGCCAGCTGGGGATGAAGCATGGCCCAATTGTCGTTGCGCAATGTCGTCAAGCGGTTCGGCGACACCGACGCGGTCCGCGGCATCAATCTCGAAATCGCCGACGAGGAAATGCTGGTGCTGGTCGGCCCCTCCGGCTGCGGCAAGAGCACGACGCTGCGCCTGATCGCCGGGCTCGAGGAACTGACCAGCGGCGAAATCTATATCGGCGGCGACCTCGTCAACGATCTGCCGCCGCGCGACCGCGACATCGCCATGGTGTTTCAGAACTACGCGCTCTACCCGCACATGACGGTGTTCGAGAACATGTCGTTCGGGCTGCGGCTCAAGCATTTTCCCAAGGACGAGATCCGCCGCCGCGTCGAGGACGCCGCGCGCATCCTCGACATCAAGGAATTATTGGCACCGCCGCCCCAAGCAGCTCTCCGGCGGGCAGCGCCAGCGCGTCGCCATGGGACGCGCCATCGTGCGCAATCCCAAGGTCTTTCTGTTCGACGAGCCGCTGTCCAACCTCGACGCCAAGCTGCGCGTGCAGATGCGCACCGAGATCAAGAAGGTGCATCAGAAGGTGCGCACCACCTCGGTCTACGTCACCCACGATCAGATCGAGGCGATGACGCTCGCCGACCGGGTCGTGGTCATGAACGGCGGGCGCATCGAACAGGTCGGACCGCCGAACGAGCTCTACCACCATCCGCGCACCCGCTTCGTCGCCGGCTTCATCGGCTCGCCGGCGATGAATTTCCTCCCCTGCCGGCTGATCGAGCGCGGCGGGGAGTTGGCGGTCGAACTCGGCAACGCCCTGATCCTGCCGGTGCCGGCGGCTCGCGCACGGCGAGCTATCGGCCCATGTCTCGGCCGCGAGCCTCATTTTCGGGCTGCGGCCCGAGCACATCACCGAGCGGCGCCATTATGTCGACGGCGCCGAGTTTACGCTTCCGGTCGATGTGCTCGAGCCGATGGGCACGGAAACCATGGTCCATCTTGAGATCGCCGGCGTCGATGTCTGCGCGCGCTGCTCGCCCGACATCAGCGCCTCGCCGGGACAGCCGATGGCCTTTATGGCGCAGATGGACCACATGCACCTGATCGACCCGGCGACCGATGAAGTTATCGCCGCGGTTCGGAACAAAGCGGCCGCCGCCTGAATTCGCATTCACCATGGAAACGGCCTGCGGCAATAATGCTCGCAATGGCGTGCGACAACTATCCGTGGTATATGGTATGTTTATACGTCAGAGGTTTTAAGCATGGCTGGCCTAAGATCGGTTGTCCTCGACAGCGGGCCGAGCCCACGTCTTTCGACCGGCTGGGAACGCGGATGACAACCGCCCTGCGGCGAAACCGCAGACCACGGGAGGATGACAATGAGAAAGCTCAGCAGGCGTACTGTGATTCGCAGTTCCCTCGGCCTTGCCGCCGCCGGGACCGATCGCGCGACCCTACATCGCCAATGCCCAGGCCAAGACCGCGACCGCATGGTGGAACCAGGGCTTCGTCCCCGAGGAAGACGCGTCGTTCCAGGCCATGGTCGCCGAGTACGAGAAGCAGAGCGGCAACAAGATCGACTACAGCCTCATCCCGACCGGGCCGCTGATGCAGAAGATGGTTTCCTCGCTGACCAGCGGCGACGTTCCCGACATCATGTCGCACGACACGCAGGACGCCACCGTCGTTCCGCAGAACGCCTGGAAAGACAAGCTCGTCGACTTGAGCGACATCGTCGAGCCGCTGAAGTCGCAGCTGCATCCGACCGCCTATCTCGCCTCGCATTACTACAACAGCGTCACCAAGAAGCGCGGCGCCTATCAGGCGCCCGTTCAAGACCGCGACGCTGCCGTTCCATATCTGGAGATTCGCTGGTCGAGAAGGCCGGCCTGAAGATTGCCGATGCGCCGAAGACCTGGGACGCGTTCTGGAATTACTTCAAGCCGACGCAGGAGAAGCTGCGCGCAGCCAAGGCATGCGCGGCGTCTATTCGCTGGGCCTGCAGGCCACCACCAACGGGCCGGCCGACGGCAACAACCTGTTCGACTATTTCCTCGCCGCCTATGGCGGCTACGACATCGTCACCCCGGACGGCAAGCCGCATCTCGACGATCCGAAGGTCAAGGAGGCGGTGATCAAGTCCATCACCTTCATCACCACCGCGTTCAAGCAGGGCTATGTGCCGCCCGGCGCGCTCGACTGGGGCGATGCCGACGACAACAACGCCTTCCATGCCAAGCAGATCGTCATGGATCTCGACGGCACGATCTCGACCGAAGTCGGCGATGATCCACGACCCGGAGAAGTACAACGACGCGGTCGACGCTGGGCCTGCCCAACGACAATGACGGGCAAGCCGATCCCGTCGCCGCTGACGGTCGGCGGCGCCTTGATCCCGAAAGGCGGAAAGAACGTCACCGTCGCCAAGGAGTTCCTCAATTACGTGATCCAGCCGAAGGTGGCGGGCGCCTATCTGAAGTCGGGGCTGGCGCGCTGGCTGCCGGCGATTCCGTCGCATCGTCAAGGACGATCCGTGGTGGACCGATCCCAAGGATCCGCACCGGCTCGCCTATGTCCAGCAGGGCGTGCTGGGCCAGATGCTGCCGCGTCACTACGCCTACAATCCGGGCATGTCCGAGGCCAACGCCGCGCAGGTCTGGGGCACGGCGCATGCCAGCGTCATCCGCGACAACGTCAGTCCGGAAGCCGCAGCGGACGCGGCGCTTGAAGCAGATCGGCGCCATCCTCGCGAAATATCCGATCGCACAGGCTTGAAGAGGCAAACGATGAGCAGCACGACTTTTGAAGCCGCCCGGGAGCTTACCGCTCCGTCGCTGCCGCTGCCGCGGCGTCGCCCTTGGCGGGGCGGCCTTCAAGGTTCGGAATTCACCTGGGCGCATCGCCTTTGTGGTGCCCTATGTCGGCGTCTTCGTGGCCTTCGTGGTCTATCCGGTCGCTCTATGGACTGTGGATGGGCCACAAGCCGGAGCTTTACACCGAGCTGTTTTCCGATCCGATCTATCTGCGCACCGTGGTCAACACGGTGCTCTTCCTCGGCATCGGCGTGAACCTGAAGATGTTCGGCGCGCTGCTTGTTGTCCGGCTTCTTCATGCGGCAAGCAGCTGGTGGACGAAGGGGCTGCTGCTCATCTACGTGCTGCCCTGGGCGGTGCCGGCGCTGCCGACCTTCATCTCCATCCACTGGATGCTCAACGGCCAGTGGGGCCTGGTCAACAACGCGCTGTGGGATCTGTTCCACATCGACGGGCCGGGCTGGCTCGATACCTCGCGCTGGCTTGCGCTCGGCTCGGTGATCGCCTCGCATATCTGGAAGTGGATGCCGTTCTGGACCGTGATCCTGCTGGCCGGCCGCATGGCCATCCCGCAGGAGCTCTATGACGCCGCCGACGTCGACGGCGCCACCGGCGTCAAGCGCTTCGCCCACGTCACCTTCCCGCTGCTCGCCAATCTCTATCTGATCTGCACGCTGCTCTCGACGATCTTCACCCTGGGCGAATTCAACGAGGTCTATTTCGTTACCGGCGGCGGACCCGCGCTTTCGACCCATGTGCTGGCGACGCTCGGCATCCGCGACGCGTTCCAGGTCGCGCAGCCCGATCTCGGCGTCGCCACGGTGATGTCGGCGTTGCCGCTGATGATCCCGCTGGTCATCATCCTGATGCGCAAGCTGCGCACGACCGAGGTGCAGCTGTGAGCGTCGTGTCGGTCGACGGGCGCATCGCGGCGCGGCGGCGGCCGACGCTACCGGCTGCGGCGCAATCTGACCGAAGCGGCGGCTATCGCGTTCGCGCTGGTCCTCTTGGTCTGGACGCTGGCGCCGCTCTACAACATGGTGATGGTGTCGCTGGAAAGCGCACGGCGACGTGTTCACCTGCAACATCTGGCCCGCGCACCCCTCGCTCAAGGGCTTCTGGATCGTGCTGACCGAAGGCTATTGGTATCTGCAGTATTTCTGGCATCAGTTCGGCAACAGCCTCTATATCGGCGCGGCCACCACGTTCCTCACTCTGCTCATCGGCTCGCTGGCCAGTTTCTCGATCGGCCGGATGCGGCTCAAGAACGGCTGGATCGTCAGCAACGCCGCGCTGATGACCTATGTGATCCCGGCTTCGTTCCTGGCGATCCCGTTCTACAGCATCATGATCAAATACGGCCTCGCCAACAATCTGTGGGCGGTGATCTTCGCCGAAGTCACCTTCGCCACGCCGTATGCGATTTTCATCTTCCAGCAATACGGCGTCAGCATCCCGATCGAGCTCGACGAGGCGGCGCGGATCGACGGCGCCTCGCCGCTGCAGGTCTATTTGCGCATCTATCTGCCGCTGATGGCGCCGGCGCTGGTCGCGGTCGGCACCTACGCGCTGTTGCTGGCGTGGAACGAGTATCTCTACCAGTTCATGCTGTTGTCCTCGGTGCAAAGCATGACGGTGCCGGTCGCGCTGGCGCAGTTCCTCAACAGCGACGAAGCGCCGTGGAACTACATGATGGCGACCGCCATCATCTACGCGATACCGCCGGTGGCGATCTATTACGCCTTCCGCGGCCGCATGACCGCCGGCCTGACCATGGGCGGCGTCAAGGGCTGAAGCCGCCCCTCCGGGAAGCTTATGAGCGGCGTTTTCGCAGCAGAGACGCCCGCCGCATTCGGGTCGCCGCTTCTCCCGGCCTGGCGCAGCCGTCTGCACGGCTCGGACTTCATCTGGTCGGTCGCGTTTATCGTGCCCTATGCGGCGTTGTTCGCCGCATTCGTCGTCTACCCTATTTTCTACGGGCTGTGGATGGGCAGCGATCCGGCACTCTACGCCGAGCTATTGGCCGACCCGCGCTATGCCAGGGCGGCCATAAACACCGTGCTCTTTGTCGGGCTCGCGGTGAACGCGCAGATGGTTCTTGCCCTGTTGCTGTCGAGCTTTTTCGCGCGCCGCCGGGTGTGGATCAAGGCGCTGCTCGTTGTCTATCTCCTGCCCTGGACGTTGCCGGCGGTCCCCGCCTACCTCTCGTTCCATTGGATGCTGGTCGCCTACCCGCAAGGCTTTCTGAACAATTTGCTGTCGGCGTTGTTCGGAGCGGGCGCGGTATACTGGTTCAGCAACGGCTGGAGCGCGCTCACCTGCGACATCGTCGCCGATATTTGGAAATGGATGCCGCTGTGGACGGTGATCTTCCTGGGCGGCCGGATGGCAATCCCGCAAGACCTCTATGACGCCGCCGACATCGACGGCGCCTCGCCCTATCAACGGTTCGCCTATGTCACCATGCCGTTGCTCGCGAGCCTCTACATCATCAGCACGCTCGTCGCCGCGATCTGGGCATTCGGCGATTACAGCCCCGTGCTCTTCATCTCCGGCGGCACGCCGGCATTCGAGTCGGAGGTGGTTTCTACGCTCGGCTTTCACTACGCCCTCGATTTTGCGAACCCGGAGCTCGGCGTGGCGGCTGGCCTATCGATGCTTCCGCTGCTGATTCCAATGATGGTGCTGCTGCTGCGCCGGCTGAAGACGGCGGAGGTGCAGCTGTGATCCCGGGGCCATCGTCCGGCCGGGGCGGGCGCCGCGCGCACTACCGGCGGCGGCGAATACTTGTCGAAGCGAGCTCGGTGGCGCTCGGGGCGCTCCTCCTGATCTGGTCGCTCGTACCGGTCTACAACATGTTTCTGGTGGCGCTCGATCCCAGCGGCCACAACGAATTCACCCTCGAAATCTGGCCGTCGCACGCGACGCTCGACGTGTTCGCTGCGCTCTGGAACGCGGATGACGAGGATGTCCGGGACATTTGGCCGGCCTTCGGCAACAGCCTCTATATCGGTCTCATGGTGACGGCATTGACCGTGCTGATCGGCTCGCTCGCCAGTTTCGCCATCGGCCGCATGCGCCTTGCCAAGGATTGGATGCTCTCCGGCACGGCGCTGCTGACCTACGTGATACCCGCCTCGACCCTGATCATCCCGTTCCTTCGGGTGATGCACATCTACGGGCTCCTCGACAATCCATTGGCGGTGATCGCGGCGGAAGTGACGTTCGCTACGCCTTACGCCATTCTTGTCTTGCAGTACTACGCAAAGCTCATTCCGAGCGAGCTCGACGACGCGGCGCGCATCGATGGCGCCTCGGCGCTTCAGGTCTATCTGCATATTTATGTGCCGCTGATGGCGCCCGCGCTTGCCGCGGTCGGCACCTACGCCCTGCTATTCGCCTGGAACGACTATTTCTATCAGTACATGCTGTTGTTCTCGGAACGGCACACGACGATCGCGATGGCGCTGGAGCAGTTCTTCGACGACGATGACGCGCCGTGGAATTACATGATGGCGATCGCCATCCTTTATTCGCTGCCGCCCATTGCGATCTTTTACGCGCTGCGCCGTTACATGGCGTCAGGCCTGACGGCGGGCGGCGTCAAGGGTTGAGCGGCCGGACCGTCACCCGATCGATCCCGATCCTCGTTCGTGCTTTCAATACATTCCGGGGCGCGAGGCTTTGCGCCCGGCCCCGGAATGCTTCTTTTGCCTCAGTCTTCGCCGTAGGCGTTGTCGGAGATCTCCTTGCCGGTGAAGTCCGGCATCATCGACGCTGAAATCAGGCTGACGACGGCGCACGCGGCGATATAGATCGCGACCGAGTAGCCGGTATGGTACGCTGCAAACAAAGCCGTCGCGATGATCGGCGCCGGACCGCCGGCGATGATCGACGCCAGCTGATAGCCGAGCGACGCCCCGCTATAGCGCAGCCGCGGCGTAAACGATTCGGCGATCAGCGCGGCCTGCGGCCCGTACTGCAAGTCGTGCGGAATGAGCGACAGCACGATAGCAATGAAGACCAAGACCGGGGATGCAGTGTCCACCATGGCGAAATACAGGAAGCCGAACAATCCCATGAGGACGACGCCGATCAGGTACATTTTCTTGCGGCCGATCTGATCGGACCAGTGCCCGGCGAGCGGGATGGTGAAGAACGACACGCAGGCCGCCACCATCACCGAGGTCAGGATCAGGTTGCGCGACATATGCAGCGTGCCGACCGCGTAGGCGAAGATGAACGCTGTGAAGATATAGAACGGCGCCTGCTCGGACATGCGCAGCAGCGCCGACAGGATGATCTCCTTCGGCTGCCTCTTGCATACTTCGAGGACCGGAGCCTTCTCGACCTTGTTCTTGTCCAAGAGCTGCTGGAATACCGGCGTCTCGAGGATGCCGAGGCGGATCCACAACCCGATGCCGACCAGGATGATCGACAGCGCGAAAGGAATGCGCCAACCCCAGCTGGTGAAGTTGTCGGTCCCCATTGTGCTGAACGCCAGGATGGAGAAGTTCGACAGCAGCAATCCGCAGGGAACGCCGAATTGCGGCCACGAGGCGACGAGCCCGCGCTGGCCATGGGTGCGCGACCATTCCATGGCGAGCAGCACCGAGCCGCCCCATTCGCCGCCGACACCGATGCCTTGAATGGCGCGCAGGGCGGTCAAGAGCACCGCCCCCCAAATCCCGATCGAGGCGTAAGTGGGCACGAACGCGATAGCGAACGTCGCCTAGCCCCATGCACAGCAAGGTCGCGATCAGCGTCGCCTTGCGGCCGATGCGATCACCGTAATGGCCGAATATGGCGGCGCCGATCGGCCTGCCGACGAAGCCGATGAAATATGTGCCGAAGGCGAGGAGAGTCGCCGTCAGTGCGTCATGATTGGGAAAGTAGAGCTTGCCGAACACGAGGCCCGCAGCGGTGCCATAGAGGAAAAAATCGTACCACTCTATCGCCGTGCCGATCGTCGATGCGATGACGGCTTTGCGCAATTGCGCACTGTGCTCGGCCTCGGGTAACGAGCCGTATGTTGTTGCCATAGCCATTGAGCGCCTCCCCTTTACACTAATGCTTGTTGTTCGGAGCGGGCTTCTTGGGCGGCCCGGATCCGCAGTCACGATACGTCAGGGCGCGATCGATGGCTATAGATCATAGGTCGGATTTCACCGCCCAGGACGCGACATCTCGCCTTCACGATGCGGTGCAGCATGATCGCGCCGTGGCGCGGCATTCATATTCATCCCCGCCGCGCGCTCGTGAAGCCGCGTTCGGGCCGAGGAATAGGAAACCTTGGGACCTATTGGGTCGGTTTGCTCGACGCCACCACAGTGACCGGCGTCTCGCGATAATAATCCGGGAACAGGCGCTTTAAGTTCTCGACTTTCGGCAGGTCGTTGAACACGATGTACGGATAGTCGGGATGCAGGACCGCGAAGTCCTGATGATAATCCTCCGCTGCATAAAAGCCCGGCAGCGCCCCGACCTTGGTCACAATTGGCTTACTGAAGATGTGCGCCTTGTCCAACTGGGCGATATAGGCGTCGGCGACACGCTTCTGTTCGTCGTTGGCGTAGAAAATCTCGGAGCGATATTGGGTGCCCTCGTCGGGCCCCTGGTAATTGAGCTCGGTCGGGTTATGCGCCACCGAGAAGTAGATCTGCAGAACCTTGCCGAGAGAAATTTTCTGGGGATCGAACGTCACCTGCTCGGATTCGGCATGCCCGGTAGTGCCGGTGCCGACCATTTCGTAGTGCGCCGTCGACTTCTGGCCGCCGGCATAACCGGAAAGCGCCTGGGTGACGCCCTTGGTGTGCTCGTACACCGCCTGCATGCCCCAGAAGCAACCGCCGGCAAGCACAATCGTCTGCAATCCGCTGCCGGCAGCCGGCTTCGGATCGAAAGCCGGCGGCGGGATGGTCACGGCCGGCTCGGCGGCACGCGCCAGCATCACGTCACCGACCGCGAACAAGCCGACGCCGATCGCCGCGCCAAACAGTGCGCGGCGCGTGAAGCCGTAAGCCTTGCCGGCACCTGGCAATACCTTGCGAGCCATCGTTTTCCTCCGTGCTGATCATGCCGGCCGCGCCTCCCAGGCGCGGCCCATCGTGCACCGCTTTTAGGACCATCCGGCCGGCGGGCGCCAATCACAATCCTCGGCGGGGGTTTGCACCGGATACTCACGAGCCCGTGTATACGCCGCCGTGCGCGCCCCAGCGCCCCGGCAGAACTCAGCGGAACTCAACGGACAAGAAAGCTCAACACGGCTTTCGTCACGGCGTCCTGCTGTTCGAGATGCGGCAGATGCCCGGCCTTGGCGATCATTTCGACGTGTGCGCCGGCGATGTGCCTGGCAAACTCCTTGGCATAGTCGGGAGCGATGATGCGGTCGGCTTCGCCCCAGACGATCAAGGTCGGCGCGCCGATACGGTGAATGCGATTCTTCAAGCCGCGATCGGGCAGCGGCCAGACGAATTTGCCGGTACAGGCCTGCGACCAGATGAACTGGGAGAGGACGTCGACCCGCTCCTTGGCGTCGGCCGGGACGGCGAAGAAGCGCTGCGCGCTCTCGCCTGTCGGATCGGCGAACAGCGAGCGCCGCCGCTCGGCGTCGCTCAGCACCATCCAGTTTTTTACCGGCAGGTCGTCGCGCCAAAGCCCGACCGGGTCGATCAGCACCAGCTTGGCGACCGATTTCGGCAGCGCCGCCGCAAGCTCCGCGGCGAGAAGCCCGCCGAACGAATGACCGGCGACGACCGGCCGGTCGAGCTTGAGGGCATCAAGTAGCTCGCCGTGATAAACGACGAGGTCGAACCAGCTGTCGAGCAGATGCACCGCCTCGGAATCCCCCGGCGTAGTACCGGGAAACCGCGGCGCATAGACCGTGTGCGTGCTGGCCAGATGCGCGATGAAGCCACGGTCGGGGTTAAGGCCCCACGGGCCATGCAGATAGACGAGCGGCGGACCACCGCCGGAAATCTCGACATCGGTCTCGATGCGCTCCTGCCATAACCGGAGCCGCCGCAGTTCGGCAGACGCCATGATGCTGCTCCGATCTCTACTCGGCCGCCGCGATGGCGGGTTGGCGCATCGGCGCTTTCAGCCGCTCGGGCCACCAGCGGTCGTCGTATTCGCTCCACAGACCTTCGAGATGCGGCAGCACCTCTCGCGCGAACAGATCGATGTTGCGCTTGCACAATTCGGTCGGCATCGAGCCGAAATGCAAGAGCGTCAAAAGATGCCCGACGCGCAGCCGCTTCATGCCGTCGAGCAGCTGCTCGCGCACGGTTTTGGGGCTGCCGACGATAACGAAGCCGTTGTCGTAAAAATCCTTGCGCCCGCATCTCGCGCAGATTAAAGCCGCCGCGCGGATTGTAGGTCAGCGCCTGCACCAGCGCCGGATATTCAAGGCAGCCGGGTATCTGCTGATAGTACGACGGCGTGTGCAGAAGCTTGCGGAAGAAATACTCGGCGTGCTGCGCGTAGAGCTCCTCCGCCTGCGCGTCGGTCTCGGCGACGCCGATCAGCTGCAGGAAGCTGTAGCGATGCGGATTGTCGTCGCGCCCCTTCTTCGCCACCAGCTCCCAGTAGCGGTCGGCGGTGAAGGTGGCGTTCTTGGCGCCGTGATAGCTCAGATGGCAGAAGCAGTGGTCGTTGCCGACGACGTACTCGGCCGTCGATGAGATGCCGGAACCCGGAATCCAGATCGGCGGGTGCGGCTGCTGAATCGGCCGCGGCCACAGGTTGACCATGCCGAGCTGATAGTGCTTGCCGTTCCAGGCGAAGATTTCCTTCGCCGACCAGGCTTTCTTGACCAGCGCCAGCGCCTCGCGATAGCGCTCGCGCTGTTCGACCGGAATGACGGCGTTGGAGATCGTGGCGTCGGTCGGCAAGCCGGTGGGGAAACCTGCGACCAGCCGCCCGCCGCTGATGCAATCGAGCATCGCGTATTCCTCGGCGATACGGGTCGGCGGCGTGGTCGACGGCAGCGTTGAGCCGAGCTGGATGATGGCGACGTTCTGGCCTTGAGTGCCGCGCGCCAGCACGGAGCCCATCAGGCTCGGATTGGCCATGAAGCCGTAGGCGTTCTGGTGATGCTGGTTGGTGCAGACGCCGTGGAAGCCGGCCTTGGCCGCATAGAGCATCTCATCGAGCGTGGCGTTGTAGTACTGGCCGACTTTCTCGGCGTCGGCGACGTCGAACCACAGCGGATCGACGTAGGCGGTCTGATAGCGCTCTTCGAAATCCGCCGGCAGATCCCGATACGGCATCAGGTGGAACATGCAAACTTTCATGAGTTTTCTTCCTCGGCCGGCTGACGCACCCTACTCGATGGTCTGATAACCGCGAATAATTCGCTCTGAGCCATAGCCCCAATAATTGCGCAGCGTGTCCGGCCCCCACACTTTCGGCCGTTGCGGCCGGTCCTGGTGCCAGGGGCGCGGATCGAAATAACCGAGACTTTCGTCCTTCATCTGATCCATCTCGCAGAAGAACTCGACGCGCACCTTGTCGGCATTGCGGTGATAGATCGCGATATTATGCCCGATGATATGCCGGCCGGGGCCCCAGACCAGATGGATATCGTGCTTGGCGAGCATTTCGGCGGCGCGCTGGATTTCCGCCCAATCCTTGACCTCGAAGGCGATGTGATGGAGCTGCGGGCTCGGCGTCGTGGACGAAATTGACCGTGTGGTGGTCGGTGTTGCAGCGCAGGAAAGCGAACGTGTCATCGCGCCAATCGGATACGCGAAAGCCGAGCACGTCGCAGTAGAATTTCACGGTCTTCTGCACGTCGTCGACGCGGTAGGCGACGTGGCCGAGCTTGAGCGGCATGATGCCGGCAGTGCGGCCGTCGTCCTCGGAGAACACATAGTCGGAAAAAATCTCGACCAGCGTGCCCTTCGGATCCGTGAACACCACCGCCTCGGCGATCGCCGGGCGAAATGCCCTTGCGCCGTTCGCACTTGACGCCGTCTTTTGCGAGCGCGCGGGAGACGTCGCCGAGATCGGTGCCGGGCGCGACCTGAAAGGCGATGCGCGAGAGCGCATTGCCCTTGCCGGGCTCGAGCGCAATCGCCTCGAGGCCGAGCTTGCAGGCAAGATAGGCGCGATCCTTGCTGCGCTCGACCAGCGTGAGCCCGACGACCTCGGTGTAATAGGCGATCTGCCGGTCGATGTCGGGCGTCGTCAGCGTGGCGTGCCCTAGTCTTCGACGTTGATCACATTCATCCTCCCGAAGCGGCGCGCGGCTGCGGCGGCTCCGCGGCGCCGCGGCCGATTTGGCATATCGGCTCTCCGGCCGCTTGAGGCCGAGATTTTCGCGCAACGTCTTGCCTTCGTATTCGCGTGCGGAACAGGCCGCGCCGCTGCAATTCCGGAATCACCAGATCGACGAAATCGTCGAGCCCGCCTGGCAGGAACGGCGGCATGATGTTGAAGCCGTCGCAGCCGTCCTTGCGGAACCACTCCTCCATCATATCGGCGATGGTCTGCGGCGAGCCGTAGACGACCGCCTTGGCGCGCGCGCCGGCGACCCGCGTCGCCACTTGGCGGATGCTCAGCTTTTCGCGCCGCGCCATCTCGGTGACTTCGCGAAAAATGCCCTGGCTCGCGTTCGAGCGCGGCAGATTTTCCGGCAGCGGCCCGTCGAACGGATAGGGCGCCAGATCGACGTTGCCGAGCACCATCGAGAGGATTTCGCGGGCGACGATCGGGTGAATGAGCGAATTGAGGTATTCGTAGTTCTCCCGCGCCTCTCCATCGGTGCGGCCGACGACTGGCGAAAGCCCCGGCATGATCTTCATCTCGTCGGGCGCGCGGCCATGCGCCGCGAGCCGGCCCTTGAGCGTCGCATAGAAGCTCTGCGCCGCCTCGAGCGTCAGCGGCGCGCAAAAAATCACCTCGGCGAATTCCGCGGCGACGCGCGATCATGTCGTCGGAGCCGCCGGCCTGCACGATCACCGGATAGCCTTGCGGGCAGCGCGGGATGTTGAGCGCGCCGAGCACCGAGAAATGCTCGCCGCGATGATTGAGGTTGTGCAGCCCGTCGGGACGGAAGAACTGCCCGGTTTCCTTGTCGCGCGACGAAAGCGTCGTCGTCCCAGCTGTCCCAAAGTCCGAGCACGACGCGGGCGAACTCGCGCGCGCGGTCGTAGCGCTCGCCGTGCTCGTAATGCTTGTCGCGGCTGAAATTGCGCGCTTCGTTCTCCTGCCCCGAAGTCACCAGATTCCAGCCGGCGCGGCCGCCGCTGAGGTGATCGAGCGAGGCGAATTTGCGCGCCACGTGGAACGGCTCGTTGTAGCTCGTTGAAGCGGTCGCCACGAGGCCGATATGGCGTGGTGTGAGTGGCGAGCGCGGACAGAAGCGTGATCGGCTCGAAATTGGCGATGTATTGCGCCGAACGCGACAGCGCCTCCATGTGCGCCTGGCGGACGCCGAGATTGTCGGCGAGAAACACCATGTCGAACTTGCCGCGCTCGGCGGTGCGGGTGATTTCCAGATAATGCTGGAAATTGATGCCGGCATCGGCCTGCGCGCGCGGATGCCGCCACGAGGCGACGTGATGGCCCGTGGGATTGAAAAAGGCGCCGAGCCGCATCTGGCCTTTGCCGCTCATTGGCCTCTCGCCATTTCCGATCCTCGCCGAACCCGCGTTTCCGCCACCTTTGCCGGCACTATAGCCTGGCGGCAAGGGAATTCATGCCCCCTGCGCCGCCACCGCGACGGAAAGACCAAGGCGAGCCGAGCAAGGACAGCGCTACCTGGAGGACAGATTGTTGAGCAGCGGAATGTCCTTGGCCGGCTCCGGCTTCGGCCGCGATTCCAGATAGGCGATAGATGTCGGCGAGATCGGAATCGGACAGGATCTCGGCGTGGAACGGCGGCATCGCGCCGCTCGGATCGCGCACGTAGGCCTTGAACGCCTCGAACGGAAGCTGCGTGTCGGCGATGACCCTGCCGCCGCTGGTCGCCACCGATCCCTGGCCTTGGAAGCCGTGGCATTGCCAGCAGCCGTGCTTGATGAACGCGGTTTTGCCGTTGTCCGCCGACGCCGGCTAGCGCGGGCGCCTGGCCGAGCACGAGGCCGGAGGCAAAGACCGCACAGCGTGCAAGATGAACGCGAACGAAATCTCATGGACCGATCTCCTTACCGCGGTTGCGTCCAGACATTGAGCAGCGCCGGCTGGCCGGATCTGACCACAGCGACCGCTTCCTTGATGGCGGGGCCGAGTTCGGCCGGGTCCTTGATCGGCCCCTTGGCCCACCAGCCCATCGATTCCGCGAGCTTGTGATACTCGATGTCGGGATTCATGATGCTGGTGCCGATCGGACCGAGATCGTTGCCGACATTGGCGATGCGATCGCGGAAATTCGCCAGCCGCTGCACGTGCATCACCTCCTGGTGATAGCCGCGATTGTTGTGCATGACGGCAAGCAGCGGGATCTTGTGCCGCGCCGCGGTCCACAGACGCGCCCGGCGCATACATCAAGTCGCCGTCGGACTGGATCGAAACCGAGAAACGGCCCTCGTCGCGGTTGGCCAGCGCCCCGCCGACCGAAGCCGGCGCGCCCCAGCCGACGCCGTAGCCGCCCGACGTTCCGGTGAACTGATAGTGCTTGTCCATCGGCCACAGCCGCGTCGGCCAGCCGCTGACGTTGCCGGATGACGGCACCAGCGACCAGTCGAAGTCCTTGATCTGCGCGTAGATCTCCATGCACAGCCGCGCGGTGCTGATCGGGCTTGCATCCCAGGCGATGGCGGCCAATTGCCTGGTCGCCTCGCGGGCCTTGTCGTGCGCTTCCTTGATGGCCTGGCCGCGCTTTGCGATCGCGTCCTTGCGGCTGTCGGGAAGCGCGACCTTCACGGCTTCGATCAGCGCCGGCAGCGTTGCCTCGACATCGCCGGCGATCGGAACGTCGACGCTCTGGAAGCGCTCGAACTCCTGGTAATTGGACTTCGTCATCAGTTGCTGCGCGCTGATGCTGATCAGCTTGGTGCCCGGCTTGATCCGCGAAGTAACGCTGCCGACGCCTTCGTCGTTGTTGTCGGTGAACTTGTTGACCGTGTCCCAGTAATCGGTCAGCTCCAGGCCGAGGATCACGTCGGCTTGGGCGATCACGCTCGCCGGCCGGCCGAGATAGTGAGTGGTCGGGAAATTAAGCCGCGCACGCTGGCGCACCACCGGCGCCTGCAGCAATTCGGCAAGCTGCACCAGGAGATTCATGCCCTTCTGCGTGTTCACCGCGCGATCGGCGACGATCACCGGATGCTCGGCGTTGGCCAGAAGCCGCGCGGCCTCGCGCACCGCGCCCAGTTCGCCCTGCCGGCGGCGCGGTCGGGACGAATTTCGGAATGTAGAGCGCCTGTCCGTAATCCCTGATCGGCTCCTGCGCCAGACCGTCGTCGAGCGAAATCACCACCGGCGCACAAGGCGGCGTGGTGGCGATCTGATAAGCGCGCACGAACGACTGCGCGAAGTCCCTGGCCGAGACCGGCGTGTCGTCCCATTTGGTGTAGTCGCGTACGATGGCGTTGATGTCCTGCGCCGAGTGGATGGTCGGCACGCCCGGCGGCCGATAGGCGGCGTCGAGATCGTTGCCGGCGATCACGATCACCGGCGCATGATCGCAAAACGCATTGTAGATGTTCATGGTGGCGTGCATCAGACCGACGGTGCCATGGCACGTGGTCATCAGCGGCTTATTGGCGATCTTGTAATAGCCGTGGGCGATGCCGACGCCGACTTCCTCATGCGTGCAGGTGAGGAATTCCGGCATCGTGTTCTTGCCGTAGTCGATCAGCAATTCGTGCAGCGCGCGGTAGCTCGAAGCGGGATTGGCCGGCAGGTATTTGATGTCGAGCGTCTTGATCACGTCGACCATGAAGTCCGAGCCGGGCCGGCGATGCTCGGTGGAATACGGAGGAATATTCGGTATGTCGGTCTCGGCCGCCGCCACATGTTCGTTCGGCGGCAGCGCCGAGGGCGTCCGCTGTTGCGCCGGCGGCGCTGCATCGGTTGCCGCTGCGGCCGGCTTGACCGCGCCCGCGGCGCCGGCGACGGCCGCCGCCGTAAGAAATTTGCGGCGATCGAGTTTCGGGCCTGATTGCTTTTTCGGCATCTTCCGGTCTCCCACGGTATTATTTTGGGCCGGCGGCAACATCTGGCGATGGCCGCCGCATTCTACCTTCATTACAAGTTATCACGCCGCCGCAGCCGCTCACAACGCCCGGCGCGCGTGTGTGGGCCGCGGGCGGTGCATGCGTTCGGCAAACCGGCCTTGGGCGGCCGCCAAGGGCCGCCTTCCCGATTCGGCATCGATCGCGGCGACGGCAAATCTCGTTGAAACGCCCGGTTAAGGATTTCGGCCAATTATGCAGCCCTTCCGCTACGCTGGTGCATAGGCCTTAAAGCGATGAGTGCAAGCCCCGCGCAGCCGCTAAGTAGCGCAACAGGCGCCGCGGCGCGGTCGGCCGATGCGCTGCATCCGGGCGCACGCACGCCGCTCTGTTTCGTCGTCGATCCGGACGCGAGCATCCGCCATTTTCTCTCGCTCATCATGCACGGCGCCGGCATCGACACCGAGGAATTCGCCGACGGCCCGAGTCTGATCGCCGCCTTGGCCCGGCAAACACCCGCAGTCATTTTCCTCAACATCGCCGCTCGAATCCGCTGAAGCCATCGGCTCCGTCGTAGCGATCGGCCAGCGCGGCTATAGCGGCTACGTGCAACTGATGTCGAGCCGGGGTTCGGCGGTGCTCGCCCATGTCAAGGCCATCGGCGACCAGCACCGGCTGTTGATGCTGCCGCCGCTGAAGAAGCCGTTCGACACCGGCGTCATCGTGAAAATCCTGCAGAGCCTCCAGCTCGGCGATCCGCCGGCGATGGCCGGCCGCGTCGATCTCGACGAGGCGCTGAAAAACAATTGGATCGAATTCTGGTACCAGCCGAAGATCGACTTGCGCAAAAAACAGCTGGTCGGCGCCGAGGCTTTTGCGCGCGCGCGCCATCCGGGTCACGGCGTCCTGACCCCGGGCGCGTTCATGCCGGGCGCCTCGGAGTCGAGCCTCGTCACGTTGTCGGAACAGGCCTTGGAGCAGTCACTGCGCGCCGGACTCAACTTTGCCAAGCTCGGTGTCAACCTCCGGCTCGCCGTCAACATCCCGGTCAATGCGCTGGTCAAGATCGCGGTCGCCGACATCGTGCAGAAGTACCGTCCACAATACGAAAAATGGCCGGGATTGATCATCGACGTGACCGAGGAACAGATCGTCGCCGATCTTAAGCTCGCAAACAAAATCGCCAAGGAGTTCGCGCCGCTTAACGTCAAGCTTGCCATCGACGATTTCGGCCGCGGCTATTCCTCGCTGGTCCGGCTCAAGGAACTGCCGTTCGCGGAAATAAAGCTCGATCGCACGTTCGTCGCCGATTGCGGCACCGACAAGGTCAATGCGCCGCTGTGCAAAACCGTCATCGATCTGGCGCACAATTTCGGCTCGATCGCGGTTGCGATCGGCATCGAAAAGGCGGCCGATGCGCTCGCTTTGGTCAGCATGGGCTGCGATTACGGCCAGGGCTTTTTGCTCGGACAGCCGATGCCGGAGGAGCGCTTCCTGTCGCTTCTGCGCCAGCGCGCCGCTTCGCAGAAACAAAGTTCTCCGGCGGCCGCAGCCGCCACCCCTGCCGTGGAAAAACGCCGGGCCTGAAAAACGCTGCGCCTATTCAGTGCGTCCAGGCGTCCCGCCGCCCGGCGGCAAAATTATCCGAGTATGCGATGCGCGCGCGCTTGACCGGATTGCTTTCGAACACCTGGTAGGCAATGCCCTCGCGCTCGCAATAGGCGATTGCCTCTTCCTTGCTGTCGAAGAAAAGCCGCAGCTCCTGTTTCATGTCTCCCGAACTGGTCCAGCCCATGAGCGGCTCGACCGTGCGCGGCTGCTCGGGCTCGTAGTCGAGCACCCATTCCTTGGTCTTGGCGGTGCCGGACTGCATCGCGGTGCGCGCCGGTTTGTAGATGCGTGCGGTCATGAGCCACTCAATTGCTGATGCTGTCGTCGGGGGCGAAATCGGGGATCGGAATTGCTCATCGAGAGTCAGGATCAAAGTCAGTCGGATCAACAGCTTAGGTGGTCGGGGCAGCAGGATTTGAACCTGCGACCTGCAGTACCCAAAACTGCCGCGCTACCAGGCTGCGCTATACCCCGCCGGTCGCGGCTTTGGATACATGTTTCGACCGCCACCAGCAAGCCGAGCGTCCTTTGTCGCCGCTCATCCGCCGTTGCCGAAGATCGAGCCGGTAACATGGTCGCCGACCGCGATGCCGAACTTGTCGGCGGTGCCGGCGATCACTTCGAGAACGGCGCGCACCGGATACCCGGACGGCAATGAGGGTGTCCGACATCGGCTTGGCATTTTCAATAATGTGCAGGATGCGTCCGTCGCTGGAGATGAAGATCATATCCAGCGAGATGTAGGTGTTGTGCATCCAGAACGAGACCTGCTGGTCGCGCTTGAAATCGAACAGCATGCCCTGACCTTCCGGCAGGTGCTTGACGAACATGAGGCCGCGTTCGCGTTCGGCGTCGTTGGTCGCAAGCTCGACGTTGAAGGCGTGCACGCCGGTCTTGGAGACGATCTCGATGGTCGCCTTGCCGGCCGCTTGCGCGGGCGTCCAGGCGAAGACCGCGGCGCAAAAGGCGACGACGAGAGCGGCGGCAAAACGCGGCGCCGGCTCGGCGAGCGATGCAAGGGCTGCGGCGAACGCCGCTAGTGCGAAGCGGGACCGAGCGGTCCGCCTTCCGGCCGCACCTCGGCCGCCATCATCCCCTTGGGACCGGGACCGAAGCGCACCAGCACGAACTGGCCGGGCCGCAGTTCGGTCATGCCGAAGCGGCGCAGCGTCTCCATGTGGACGAAGATGTCCGGCGTGCCCTCGCCGCGGGTGAGGAAGCCGAAACCGCGAAGCCGATTGAACCATTTGACCTGTGCCCGTTCGAGACCGCTCGTCGGAGTCACAGTAACATGAGTTCGCGGCGGCGGCATCTGCGCCGGATGGATCGCCGTCGATTCGTCCATCGAGAGATCGCGGAAGGCTTGCAGGCCTTTCGGCCGGGGCAACACTTCGCAGACCACCCGCGCGCCTTCATAGGCGGTCTGATAGCCGTCATGGCGCAGACAGGTCACGTGCAACAGCACGTCCGGCATGCCGTTATCCGGGATGATGAAGCCGTAGCCCTTGGCGACATCGAACCATTTGATGACGCCGGAGACTTCAATGACATTCGCCGCCGCCTCGTTGCTGAGATCGACGTCGGGCTCAAGCCCCGCTCCCGCTGGATTTTGTTTCGAAACCGTCCGACGCCATGACGCCGTGCCGCCGCCGCTCTTTGCTGACGCCCCGCGGGCGCGTCACGAATCTGTACAATTGAAGGATAACACTCGCGACCCGGTGGGGAAGGACAAAAATGCAACACCGCGCCAAAAGCGTACATTTGCCTGTGAACATAGGTGGATCGACGGCCGCGGCGGGCGGACTCAATGGACGATGAAGGGCTCGAGTACCGTTCCGATATCCTGACGGACGACCAGGTCGGCCAGATCGTCGAACTCGGTCGGCTCGCGATTGATGATGACGAGCGCGGCGCCGTTGCGCTTGGCCAGCAGCGGGAATCCGGCCGCCGGCCAGACGACGAGCGAAGAGCCGATCGCCAGGAACAGATTGCAGCGCAGCGTAAGCTCCTTCGGCGCGCCGCATGGCGTCTTCGGGCATGGCCTGGCCGAACGAAATGGTCGCGGTCTTGATGAAGCCGCCGCAGGCCGGACAATCGGGCGCGCAGCCATTGGCCGCCTCCATGCGCTGGCTCACCCACGCCAGTTCGTAACGGTCTCCGCAATCCAGGCAGGCGGCGAAGGTCGTATTGCCGTGCAGTTCGACGACGTGTTCCGGCGCAATGCCAGAGGCTTGATGCAGATTATCAATGTTTTGCGTCACCACCCCCGGCACCTTGCCGCCGCGGTAGAGGCTGGCCAGCGCCCGATGGCCGCGGCCCGGCCGGGCGCCGCCGAATTGGTCGCCCATGGCGAAGCGGCGGCGCCAGGATTCATTGCGCGCCTCCTGGCTCGCCAGGAATTCGTCGAACGGGATCGGCCGGTTCTTGGTCCACAACCCGCCCGGGGAACGGAAATCCGGAATTCCGCACTCGGTGGAGATGCCGGCGCCGGTGAATGGCACGATGTTGCTCGCCTCGTGTATCATCTCCCCGAGGCGGGCGATCGCGGTATCGAGATCGGGAGCGATCATGCTTCGTAACCCAACGCGTTCTCATACCGTACTCGTACTGACCGCAAACGGCGGCCTGCCTAGCAGCGGAGGAGTCATCATGCGATATCTGCACACCATGTTGCGCGTGCGCAATCTCGACGCGGCGCTCGACTTCTATTGCAACAAGCTCGGCCTGCACGAAGTGCGCCGCCGGGTCGACGACAAGAATAAGTACACGCTGGTCTTCCTCGCCGCGCCGGCCGACGACGATCTGGTCGCCAAGGGGCCGGCCAACCGCCAGGCGCCGCTGGTCGAGCTCACCTATAATTGGGATACCGAGGATTACGGCGAGGCGCGCTATTTCGGCCACCTCGCCTACGAGGTCGACGACATCTATGCGCTGTGCGACCGGCTGATGAAGGCCGGCGTCACCATCAACCGCCCGCCGCGCGACGGCAGCATGGCGTTCGTGCGCTCGCCCGACAAGCACTCGATCGAACTGTTGCAGAAGGGCTCGCCGCTGCCGCCGAAGGAGCCCTGGACGTCGATGCCCAATACCGGGAAATGGTAGTTGGCGCCGGCGCGCGCGATCCGCGGGGCTTTCTTGCCCGCCGCAGCAAACGTCTTTATATGTCGCGCGCCGTTATTATCGCGGGCCGGTCACGCTCGCTTGGCGCCCTTCGTCTAGCGGTCTAGGACATCGCCCTTTCACGGCGGAAACACGGGTTCGATTCCCGTAGGGCGCGCCAATCCATTAAATCAATGGCTTAGCTGGCCATTTAGCGACACTAGCGGGTTGATTAGCGACAGAGCAAATGGTAGTGTCTCAGCTTGAATTTTAGCGCTTATTGACGGCCTTCCGGCCTGTCCTCGTGCTGCTCGCCCGAAGGGAGTATTATTCGGGCAGGTCGAAATCCAAAAATGCCATGAACTTCAGAAGGCGCGGCTTCACCATCATCGAATTTTCGATAATAGGGCTCGGAGTGTTGTTCGCGCTGCTTGCTGTGTATAGCGGATGGCCACGCTGAGTGGATAGGATGGCCGCTGCGCCCTATGCTTCCAGCGCGCGAATGTTGAACGAGTTGGGACGGCAAGTTATTTCGGCGACGCGGCTCATTCCCGCGGCCATTCTTTTGATCGGCGTCGGTTATCTCGCAATCCTTCCGCCCTTCGAGGGTTTTGACGAATACGCCTATTATTCCGCTATTCGCCAGGTCGCAGATACCGGAACATTGCCGATCTTCGGCCGCAGCTTTGTCGATCAGAACGTCGAGGATTACGAGAAACACGCCCCTATGCCATGGGCGACAGGAAATCCGCCGTTCGATCAGACCGGTCATATGACCTATCCTTCGTTTTTCGCCGATCCTGCCGCCGTAGCGCATTACAAGCTTTATCGCGGACTTCCAGCCGACAAACCTTTCGCGCCAGCGCCGGACCAAAATTGGGAATCGCAGCACCCGCCGCTTTACTATCTGCTGATGGCGCCGTTTATGAAGCTGACGGAGCGTTTCTCGTTCGTCACTCAGATATTTATCTTGCGGCTATCGTCCTATCTGTTGGCGTGGGCCGGCTTCATCGCAGGGTGGGGCGCAACGCGGTCTTATGAGGGGAAGCGTTTCCCGCGGGGTGTTGCGGCCGGATACCTCTATTATCCCTTTGTAGTACCGATGTTCTTTGGCGAATTTGCTCGCATCGGCAATGACTCGCTGTGCCCGTTTCTCCTGGGCCTGATATTTAGCGTGAGCCTTAGTACATTCTATCGAGGCGAACGCGATTTGAGGAGGCCACTTGCTCTCGGTGTTCTCCTCGGTTTGGGCCTTTTAACCAAGGCTTTCTTCATACCGGTTATTGCCGGCTATGCCGTCTTCATGCTGCTGAGGGCGTGGCAAGCGCGTCATGACACGGCATTACTTCGCCAGCGCGTAGCGACGCTCATGTTTGCCGTCATACCGGCGCTGCTGATCGGCGGAGGCTGGTACGTGTACGACTTTATCGACTATGGCTCGCCAATCGGCAGCATCGATTCCGTAATTCTCGCCCACCATGGCGGGTTGATCGCCAATCTCCGGCAGAATTTTTCAGCTTATCTGTTCGTGCGCGACATGATCGGGATCGTAGTGTCGTGGTCCTGGGGTGGAAGTTGGTCATTGGTGGTGGTGATGGAGACCTTGACGCCGAACTCATAGGGCGTGCGGCCTTGCCCTTGCCGATGCATTCGACCTCGGGCGCATGCCAGGAATAAAGCTTGCGGCCGCGCTGATTGTGGTTCTGCCAGCGGATCTGCATGGCGCGCGCCAGCGGCCATTGCGAACAGCCGCTTCAAGGCTCCGGCTGGCCTTCGATCTTGCGGCCGATGTCGCGGATCAGCCGGCCGAGCCGCGTGCGCAGGAACCTCAACTCCCGGTTGCTGGCGCTTGAACTGCTTGGCATGGGTGTAACGGCCCGCCATCATGGCGCCGCCCGCTTGGCGAGCCGCACATAGGATTGTCGCAGCTTCAGCCTGCTTCCTGGCCAGCCGGTTGAGCCCTTGATCGCCGCATGCATCAGCTTGGCGTCGGTCGGGAAGGTCACGGCCTTGGGCTGCACGGTGGTGTCGACCGTGACCCGCGCCAGATCCTTCGTGCTCAAGCGCGCCGGCTCGCATGCGCGACCCGCAGGCTCTCGGCCAGCAGCAGTTCCAGCTTATCGCCGATGCGCTTGCGCCAATGGCTCATCCCGGAGCGCTCGTGCGGGAAGTTGTGCTGGAAGAACTCTTCGCCGGTGAAGTACTGGAAATACGGGTCGTAGACCCAGCGCTCGCACACCTCTTCGTCCGACAGCCCTAGATGTGCTTGAGCAGCAGCAGCCCGATCATGAAGCGGGTCGCAATCCCGGGTCGGCCCTTGTCGCTGTAGAGCGGCGCGATCTGCTCATCGATCCACGCCAATCGATCTTGCCGGCGAGCTGCACCAGCTCGTGCTTCATGTTGATGATCTGATCGAGCCGGGCCCGGAACAGATCGCCTGCGCCCGTCGTCTGCGTGTTTCTTTGGTCGCATCGCTCCCTCCGATGCGACGACGGAAATCACGAATTCGCGACTCAAGGAAATCCCAAAAATGAAATTGCAAGCTTCCGGGGCTTCGCACCCCGAAACCTTGCGATCTCCAAACCAGCTTCGGAGCCGGAAATCGACTCGCGATCAGCCGCTTAGGCCTTGTTCACAGACGAACTTGGTACATCTGAGAACAGCAACCACCATTCTCTATGTCCATCATTGCCCGTCCTTGCTCATTCTGTTGTACGTGCGGATGTTGAACGCGCGTTATCGCTACGCCTCAGCAGGAGCCGAGATTCGACTGCGATCCGTAGATGCTGTTGAACGGCGGCGTGCCGACCGGGATTTGTTCGAGCGTTTCGGTCGAAAGCCCGGGCGGCGGCGTCGCGGTGCCCGGCAGGCCGCCGGCGCCGCTGACCGAGATCGAACCCGACCGTTGCACGGCAGCCCGGTGATCGGATTGGTCCCGGTGGCGCTGCCGCCGATGGCCGCGGTCGAGCCGGGCAACGTGCCGGGATTGATCGGCGAGACCGGAGATTCCGGCCTGTTTCCGGCAGGCTGAATGGGCTGAAGGCGTTTTGCACCAGAACCAGCGGCGGCCTGCTTTGGCGACCGGTAAGCCGCGAGCGGCGCTGAGACTCTGCGCGTGACCGATGCGCGGCAGTTCCGAGACTCCGATCGCCGCGCTTGCCGCGAGAAGGAGCACCGGCAGCCAGATCCGCTCCAAATGCTTTTTCTGCCTTTTCGGCATTGCTGTCTCCGCAAGTCGACCCGCGCGATTACAGTAAAATGTATTGCAGTGGCGGCGGAACCGCAACGCTCATCGGCACTCTCGCCCGTTCCGCCCGACAGAATTCCTCGCATTGTCCGCGAGTGCGACGCAGATCGGTCACGCGGCCGCCACAGAGTGCGGTTAAGTCCTGGTGCGACAGCGGGGACGAAGGGGCGGGTCAGGGAGGAGCTATGACCCTGAATACCGATAAAGTATCGAACATCGTATGGCGTCGGACACCCGGCTGGTCGCCTACGACAAGAACAGTTGCCCGCAATGCGGAGATTGGCTGCTGGCGCCTGACTGGTCCGAATATCGCAACGAACGCTGCGTGCGGCACATCTGGTCGTGCGAAGCGTGCGGCTATGAGTTCGAGACCGACGTGTTTTTTGCCGCTGCGGCTTAAGCTTCGCACAAGAGCGATTGAGCGTAGAGGTCACGCCGACGGAGCACGGTCCGGCTGCGGCGGATAGCGGTGCCTGCGGCCGTTGAAATCCTCGATCGTGGCGCCGTCCGCGGCTCAGATAATTCGGCCCGATCGGCGATTTGCCGTAGCCGCCGGGAATGTCGAGCACGTAGGCCGGCTGGCACAGGCCGGAGGTGCGGCCGTGCAGCGCGCGCATCAGCGCCTGGCCTTCGCGCGATCGTGGTGCGAAAGTGCGCGGTGCCGGGCGCGAGATCGGCGTGGTGCAGGTAATAGGGCTTGATCCGGCACTCGACCAGCGCGCGCATCAGCGCGCGCAAGCGTCTCGACGTCGTCGTTGACGCCGCGCAACAGCACCGTCTGCGACAGCATCGGGATGCCGGCATCGATCAGGCGGGCGCAGGCGGCGCGCGCCGCTTTGGTCAGCTCGCGCGGATGATTGGCGTGCAGCACGACGAAGCTCGCCTTGTCTGTTCGCGCGCAGCGCGCGCACCAACGCCGCCGTGACGCGCTCCGGCGCCGCGACCGGCATGCGGGTATGGACGCGCAGCACTTTGACGTGAGCGATCGCCGCGAGCGCGCGTCATCACGTCGGTCAAGCCGCCGCGCCGAAAGCACCAGCGGATCGCCGCCGGTGAGAATGACTTCCCAGATTTGCGGAGTGCGCGCGGATGTAATCGAGCGCCGCGGCGAGCGCCTGCGGCGACAGCGCCCCCCTGCCCGGCCCGACCATCTCGCGGCGGAAACAGAAGCGGCAATAGACCGCGCAGGCGTTGACGAGCTTGAGCAACACCCGGTCGGGATAGCGGTGCACGATGCCTTCGACCGGGCTGAACGCCTCGTCGCCGATCGGATCGCCGCTTTCCCCGGGCTGCGGCGTGCAATTCGCGCGCATCGGGCACGAATTGCCGCGCGATCGGATCGTCCGGGTCGCGATCGATCGATCAAGCCGGCGATCGCCGGCGTGATGGCGACGGCGTAGCGCGCCGCCACCTGTTGCAGCGCCGCAAGCCGGTCGCGGCCGACGAAGCCTGCCTCGGCCAGTTCGGCCGGACGGCGCAGGGATTCTTTCGCGGACGGCTATTCATGACGGCCTCGATTGAGCGGATCATGGCCCTTATGCTTGAAGCGGCACTTGCCGGGCAAGGACTTGGCAAGCAAGCCCGGCATTGTTACGGAAAGGCGCGATTTGCCGCCCGTTTACAGCGCGCACAGCCGAAGGCAGCAAGGACAGTCCGATGAAAAACTACATGGACGGCGGGGAAGCGATCCTGGAGGCGTTCCGCAAGCTCAAGATCGACTACATCATGTCGTCGCCGGGATCGGAATGGTCGCCGGTCTGGGAAGCCCTGGTGCGGCAAAAGCTCGGCAACCGCGCAGGGCCCGGCCTACATCGATTCCTGGCACGAGACGCTCGCCGTCAATATGGCGACCGGCTACACGCTGATCACCGGCCGGCCGCAGGCGGTGCTGGTCCACGCCGGCGTCGGGCTGCTGCAGGGCAGCATGGGCGTGCACGGCGCGCTGCAGTCGGAAGTGCCGATGATCGTCATGTCGGGCGAATCGCAACACGCTCGGCGAAAATCCCGATCTCGACATCGAGCAGCAATGGTACGGCGGCATCAGCGTCGGCGGCATCGAGCGCTACGTCGAGAACATCACCAAGTGGGCGCGGCAGGTGACCAGCCCGTATACGCTCTACGAGACCGGTGATCCGCGCCGGCGAGATGGCGCAGCGCACGCCGCAAGGGGCCGATCTATCTCAACGTCGCGCTCGAGCACATGCTGCACGACTGGACGCCGCCGGCAAGCACGAGCGCGAGGTGCCGGCCGCGCCGCGCGTGCAGGCGCATCCGAGCGAAGTGGAGAAGGTCGCCGACCTGCTGCTCGCCGCCAAAAACCCGATCGTCGTCGCCGAGCAATCCGGCCGCGATCCGGCGGCGTTCAAGGCGCTGGTCGAGCTGGCCGATCTGCTGGCGCTGCCGGTGACCTGGAGCCGCGGCGCCAACTTTTGCAATTTCCCGACCGACCATCCGCTCTATCTCGGCGTCGCCAACTACAAATATCTGCAAGATGCCGATCTCGTTCTGCTCGTCGGCGGCCGCGTGCCCTGGTATCCGCCGAGCGCGCGGCCGACCAAGGGCAAGATCGTCGCCATCAACGAAAATCAGTTCAAAGGCCACATGATCTATCAGCAGCTGCACGCCGACCTTTATCTCGAAGGCGACATCGCGGCGTCGCTGCAGATGCTCGCCGAGGCCGCGCGCGACGTCCAAGCTCGACGCCGACGCGATCAGCAAGCGGCGCGAGAAGTGGAAGGGCGAGCACGACGCCTTCGTCGCCGGACTGAAGGCCGAAAGGGCCAAGGCGAAAAGCGCCAACGGCAAGGCGATCGATCCGCTCACCTTGATCGATACGCTCGCCGAAGTGATGCCCGCCGATACCGCCTACGTCGACGAGACCATCCTGCACGGCCCGGTGCTGCGCCAGCACCTGCCGTTCACCACGCCGCAAAGTTTCTTCCGCGGCTTCGGCGGCCTCGGCCAGGGCCTCGGCACCGCGCTCGGCGTCAAGCTCGCCTCGCGCGAGCGGCCGGTGGCGCTGCTCATCGGCGACGGCGGCTTCCTCTACAATCCGGTGATCCAGGCGCTCGGCGCCTCGAAGCAGCACAACCTGCCGATCCTCATCGTCGTCTTCAACAACAAGGGCTACATGGCGATGCAGAAGGGCCACGTGCATCACTATCCCGACGGCGCCGCCGAAAGCGCGCACATGCATATCGGCTCGCAACTCAACGGCCCCGACTATGCACGAGCTCGGCTCGCATTTCGGCCTGCACGGCGAACGCGTCGATGACCCGGCGAAGCTCAAAGGCGCGCTGCAGACGGCGCTGAAGAAGGTGCAGGACGGCACCACCGCGATCCTCAACGTCGATGGTGAGCCGCTGAAGCGTTACGGCGCCGGCAGCGGCGGCGTGCCGTGATCGATCGTGGCGGTAGCGACGCGCTTGCGGCGCGCGGCCTCTTCCAGCCACGAGCCGACCTCGCGCAACAACGCCTCCCAGCGGGCGACGAAGCGCGGATTTTCCGGCGTCATGCCGGTGGTCATGCGCGTGATCTGCGGCAGCATGCGCGGGTAGCTCACCAGCGCAAAGCCCATGAGCCGCAGCACGACCGGGGTCGAGATCGGCGGGCAGCAGTCCCGCGGCCTGGCGGTCGCGGATTTCCTGCACCTGAGCCGACGATCGCGGCCATGGCGCTCTTCCTCCTGCGGCACCGGCCGGTTGCCGAAAACCAGCGCCTCGCGCATCAGATAATGCAGCCAGGCGAGATCGGCCTCGGCGCCGCGAAAATGGAAGGCCAGGAACTCGCCGATCGCCTGCGGCGCTTCGCGCACGCGCTGCAGGCGGCGGTCGATGACGTGGGCGACCAGGTCATGGACCAGCCGGTCGCCCATGCGTCCGCCGGTCATCAGGAACATCGAATAGGCGAAGCCGGCGCTCCATCCCGGCAGGCGCTCGACCAGCGCATTGCTGACCTCGAACGGCGTGCGCGGCAGCCGGCGCACCAGGACGGCGGCGGCGAGCAGCAAGCGCGGCGCAGGCCGGCAGCGTCATGGCGAACGCATCGGCGTAAGCCGCGCCCGGCTCCGCCTCGCCGAGGAGCGCGAAGAACAACAGGCCGATGAGCGCGACGCCCAAGGCGTTGCCGACCTGCAGCGTCGTGGTGACGACGCCGGCGCCGGCGCCGGCCTCCTGCGGCGCGAGGCCCGCGATCACCGTGCCGACCAGCGGGCTCAAGCCAAGCCCGTTGCCCAGGCCGGTGATGAACAGCGACGGCGCCAGTTCGAAGCCGTGCAGATGGGCGCCGGCGGCAGTACACGGTCGTCGCCGTCGCCGCGAGTCCGAACGCGCCGATGATATAGCCGACCGTGAGCACCTGACGTCCGAGCAGCGGAATGAGCCGCGGCGCGGCAAGCGAGGTGATGAAGAAGCCGATCGCCGTCGGCGTGTAAGTCATTCCCGATTGCAGCGGCGAGAAGCCGAGCCCGACCTGAAGATAAAGCGCGAGCGTGAACAGGTAGCCGGCATAGGACGCCATGAACAAACCGGCGATCGGCACGCCGAAAGCGAAGCTCTTGCAGGCGAACAGCTCGCATGCGCACCAGCGGCCTGCCGCCGCGCGCGCGCGAAGCGGCGCTCGTACCAGACAAACAGCGCCGAACACCGGGAAGGCGGCGACGAAGCAGCCGATCATCCACAGCGGCCAGCCCAGTTCGCGGCCTTCGAGCAGCGGCACGATGAGCAGGAGCAGCGCCGTCGTGACCAGCGCGACGCCGCCCCAATCGAGACCGACGGCTTCGGTGTGCTCGTCCTTCGGCAGGATGAAGATGGCGGCGACGATCGTCGCCAGCGCCAGCGGCACGTTGACCAGAAAGATCGGCCGCCATTCGAGGTGCCAGATGTCGAGCGCGATGCAGCGTGCCGCCGAGGATTTGCCCGGCGACGGCGGCGATGCCGATGACCGAGCCGAAAATGCCGAGCGCCTTGGCGCGCTCCTGGTCGACGAAATTCACCTGGATGATGGCGAGCACTTGCGGATACATCAGCGCGCCGCCGATGCCCTGCACGGCGCGCGCGGCGATCAATATGTCGCTGGTCGGCGCCATGCCGCATGCCGCCGACGCCGCGGCGAACACGGCAAGCCCGAGGATGAACAGACGCTTGCGGCCGTAATTGTCGCCGAGCCGGCCGCCGGTGACGAGCAGGCAGGCATAGGTCAGCGTGTAGGCCGACACCACGAATTCGATCTCGCCGAAGCTGGCGCCGAGGTCGGCGCGGATCGACGGGATCGCGACGTTGACGATGGCGACGTCGAGGACCGCCATGAAGGTGCCCATCAGCACCACGCCCAGCACCAGCCAACGCCGCGTTGTCCGTCATGGTCCGCTCCGCAATGCCGGTTAAAGCTTGGCATATTAGGTTCGCATCGACTCCCCACAAGGCATAGCCGCGAACGGAACCCCCGAAGACGTCGCCAGCGCAGCGCCGCGATAGCTCAATCCTGCCGTCTGCCGTTATGGTTGAGGTGACGACGTCGGCGAGAAAGGCGTCCTCACGAGGCCCATCTCGCTTGCTCGCGCCCCATGACTTCAACCGCGCCGCTAATTAGAATGACACAAGCTGAGACGGCAACGCAGACAATTCTCGAATTTGATACCGCGAGGGAGGCACTTCATGGACATCGTTCTGTACTACGCCCCGATCACCTGCGCGCTGGCGCCTTACATCACGCTGACCGAGGCTGACGCCAAATTCTCGGTTCGGCCGCTCAATTTTCGCAAAGAGGAGCACCGGTCCTCCGACTACCTGAAACTCAATCCCAAGCACAAAGTACCTTTGCTTATCGTCGATGGGCAGATCTTGAGCGAAAGTGCAGCCATTCAGATGTGGATCGCCCGCAATTTTCCACACGCCAAGCTCATGCCCGCCGACCCCTGGCAGGAATTGGAGGCCGTCTCGCTGATGTCGTGGTGCTCGTCGGGAATTCATCCGTTCCTCGCCCGGATCAATTCGCCGCCGCGGGTCTGCGACGTGCCGGGCACGGCTGACAGCGTGCGCAAGCTCGCCGCAAAGCAGTTATACGAGAATTGTCAGATCGCGGACGACCTTTTGGCCGGACGCCAGTTTTTCTTCGATCACTTCACCGCCCCGGACGCTCATTTTTTCTGGTGCTTCCGGCGCGGAACACAATTCGAGCTCGACCTCTCCCCGTTCAAGAACTGCGTTGCCCACTTCGAACGCATGAAGACGCGACCGAGTGTGCAAAAGCTGCTGGCGTTCGAAAAATCGGTGCAGGACGAGTTCGCCAAGGCGGCGTAGAGCAAGTAACCCGCATTGAGCGCAGCGAAATCCAGCAATGACGGCCCGGCCTTGAACGCCGCTCCCGGATTTCACTTCGTTCAATCCGAGCTTCGCTAACGGGCCTCGATGAGTTAATCAAACCGGCGATACGGATTTCGTGCGCGATGCTCTTGGCGCCGTTGCCGATAGCGGGGGCGGATGCTTATGTCATCGGCGCCCACAGCACCTGGTCGATGCGCGCGGCGCCGGTGGCGAGCATCACCAGGCGGTCAAGCCCGAGCGCGATGCCGCTTGCATCCGGCATGTGCGCGAGCGCTGACAAAAACTCTTCGTCGAGCGGGTAGCGCTCGCCGTAGCGGCGCTCTTTCTCCGCCATTTCGCGTTCAAGCCGGCGGCGCTGCAAGGCGGCGTCGGTGAGTTCGGCAAAACCGTTGGCAATCTCCACGCCGCAGACGTAAAGCTCGAAGCGCTCGGCGACGCGCGGATCGGAAGACGGCCGCGCCAGCGCCGCCTGCATCGCCGGGTATTCGTCCAAGATGGTGGCGCGGCCGATGCCGAGTTTTTGTTCGATGCGCTCCACCAGCACGCGGCTGAAAATGTCGCCCCAATTGTCGTCGGCGGCGATGCGGATGCCGGCGGTCAATGCGGCGCGGGCGAGGCCGTCGCGATCGCCCTCCCCTTCATCAAGCGTCGCCAACAGATCGATGCCGGCATAGCGCCCGAACGCTTCGGCGACGGACAGTCGCTCCGGCGCGGCGAACGCGTCCGCGGAGCGGCCGCGAAAGGAGAAATGCCAGGTGCCCGCAGCCTGCGCCGCCTCGCGCAGGATCGCCGCGCAATCGGCCATCAGCGCCGTATAAGGCTCGCCGACCCGATACCATTCGACCAGCGTGAATTCCGGCGCGTGCAGCGCCCCGCGCTCGCGGTTGCGGAACACTTTGGCGAACTCGACGATGCGGCGTTCGCCGGCGGCCAGCAGCTTCTTGCAGGAAAACTCCGGCGAGGTGCGCAAGTAGAGCGACGACGACGTTCCGTCGGGCGCCGCAAGCGAAGTGGCGAAGGCGTGCAGGTGCGTCTCGTTCCCCGGTGAGATCTGCAGCGCGCCGGTCTCGACCTCGACGAAATCGTTCGCCGTAAACCAGGCGCGCAGCGCGGCCGTAATCCGCCCGCGCGCCAGCAGCACCGGCCGGCGGTCGGCGTGCACGTGGGGGGCCCAGAAGGGCGACGATCCGGGCGTTTTGTCCGTCATGACCTTGTCCGTGGCCGTTTGCGGAAATAACTGGCGATTAGCCCCAACATCGCTATGTTGCCCCTCGAATTGAGGCCCAATTAGGCAAGGAATTTGTCCCGTGAAAGTCATCGCCAGCTCGTTGCGCAAAGGCAACATCGTCGATATCGACGGCAAGCTCGGGGTCATCGTGTCCACCGAGAATATCCATCCCGGCAAGGGCACGCCGGTGACGCAGATGGACGTGCGCCGCATCGCCGACGGCGTGAAGGTGTCGCTGCGGTTTAAGACCACCGACCAGGTCGAGCGCGCCTTCGTCGAGGACAATAAGCACCAGTTCATGTACCAGGACGGCGACGGCTTCCATTTCATGAACATGGAGAGCTACGACCAGGTCACGCTGCCAGCCGACATCATCGGCGATCAGGCCGCCTATCTGCAGCCGGAGATGGAAGTCACCATCAGCCTGCATGAGGGCACGCCGGTCGCCATCGAGCTGCCGCCTAAGGCGGTGCTCGAAGTGGTGGAGACCGAACCGACCATCAAGAGCCAGACGGCGGCCTCGTCCTACAAGCCGGCGGTGCTGTCGAACGGCGTGCGCACCATGGTGCCGCCCTTCGTCACCACCGGCACCAAGATCGTAGTGCAGACCGCCGACGGCAGCTTACGTCGAGCGGGCGAAATAGCAAACAGCGGTCGCCGCGGCGGTGAGAGCAGAGCAGCCAGCGCCGAACATCGCAAGACGCGCTTCGCTAAAAGCCATCGCGGGCGGCGTTGCCGCGCTGATATTCCCGGGAGCGAACGCGCAAGCTGCGCTCACAAAACACGTCAAACAACCATCGTTTGAGGAGTGGGTCGGCGCGTTCCGCCCCAAGGCCGAAGCGCGTGGCATCACCGACGAGACCTACACGCGCGTCATGGTCGGGATAAAGCCCGACATGACCGGGCTCCAGGCCATCCGCAACCAGCCCGAATTCCACGAACAGCTCTGGCAATATCTCAACCGCCGCGTCTCCGACTGGCGCATCATCGCCGGCCGGCAGAAGGCGAAAGAATACGCGGCGCCTGTTCGCGCGCATCGAAAAGGATTTCGGCGTCGAACGCTCGACCATGCTCGGCGTGTGGGGCATCGAATTCGACGTTCGGCGATCCGGTCGTGCAGAAGAACCACATGCGGCCGGTGTTTCCGTCGCTCGCGGCGCTCGCCTGGGCCGAGCCGCGCCGGCGCGCTTATTGGCAAGGCGAACTCATCGACGCGCTCGAAATCGTACAGCGCGGCTGGAGCACGCCGAAGGAAATGGTCGGCTCCTGGGCCGGCGCCATGGGCCACACCCAATGGATGCCCGAAGTCTGGCTGCACATCGGCATCGACTACGATCACGACGGCAAAATTTCGCCGTTCGGTGCGCCGGACGATGCGCTCGCATCGACCGCGCGCTTTTTCGTCGAGCGCGGCAATTACCGGCGCGGCGAGCATTGGGGTTTTGAGGTGCGGATGCCGGAACGTTGGCCCGCGGCCGGACGCGTGCGCGCAGCTATGCCGAGTGGCAGGCGCTCGACGTCAACGCGCGCGGACGGCGAACCCTTTCCGCAACCGAACGTCAAGGCGCGGCCTTGGATTCCGGTGCCGGGCGGCCCGGCGTTTCTCCTCGGCGCCAATTTCTTCGCCGTCAAAAGCTATAATCCGTCGATGAATTATGCGCTGGCGCTCTGCCATCTCGGCGACCGCTGCGTCGGCGGCACACCGTTCGTGCAGAAATTTCCCGGCAGCGAGCGCGCCCCGACGCTGGCCGAGGTCGAGGAGATCCAGCGCCGCCTCACCGCGCTCGGCTACGACACCGGAGGCGTCGACGGCCGCATCGGCAACGACACCATGCTCGCGGTGCAGAACTACCAGCGCAAAATCGGCATGCAGCCGGCCGACGGCTATGCCGGGGTGGGACTTCTCGCCCGGTTGCGCAAGGCTCATGATCCGGTTGAGTGTCGCCCCCGAGCCCCTGCTCCGACCGATCCAATCGCCCACCAAACGAGGAAATGCCCGCCATGAACCCTCCCCAATCCGCGACCGCCCGCGCCCAAGCCGCCGACCCGGCCGTCGCCGGCCTTGAACGCCCCACGCCCGCCGGCGCCAATGCGCCCGGCTTCGGCTCCGACGTGATCGCCGAGGCGCTGCGCTCGCTCGACATCCCCTATATCGCGCTCACGCCCGGGCGCGAGCTATCGCGGCCTGCACGACTTCGATCGTCAATTATCTCGGCAATTCGAAGCCGCAGATGCTGCTCTGCCTGCATGAGGAAGCCGCCGTCGCCATCGCCCAGGGCTACGCCAAGGTCACCGGCAAGGCGATGGTCACCGCCGTGCATTCCAACGTCGGGCTGATGCACGCCTCGATGGCGATCTTCAACGCCTGGTGCGACCGCATGCCGGTCGTCGTGCTCGGCGCCACCGGCCCGGTCGACGCCGCCAAGCGCCGGCCGTGGATCGACTGGATCCACACCGCGCGCGACCAGGGCGCGCTCATCCGCGAATACACCAAATGGGACGACCAGCCGGCCTCGCCTGGCGCCGCGCGCGAAGCCATCCTGCGCGGGACCTGGATCGCCAACACCGTGCCGCAGGGCCCGGTCTACATCAATTTCGACGCCGAGCTGCAGGAGTCGAAAGTCTCCGACCAGCTGCCGCCGATCGATCGTCGGCGCGCTACATGCCGCAGATCGCGACCGCAGCGCCGGCCGAGTTGGTGAAGCAGGCGGCCGCCATGCTCAAGGGCGCCAAGCAGGTGCTGATCCTCGCCGGCCGCGCTTCGCGCAGCGAAGAAGCCTGGAACGCCCGCGTTGCGCTCGCCGAAGCGCTCGGCGCCCGCGTGGTGAGCGACCTGAAAATCGGCGCGAGCTTCCCCACCGATCATCCGCTCTATGCCGGCGCGCCGCGCGCGATCACGCCCGACAGCGTCGAGGGGTTGAAGAACGTCGACGTGATCTTGAGCCTCGACTGGGTCGATCTCGCCGGCGCGCTTGCGCTCCTACGGCCCCTCGCCGTCGGTGAAGGTGATCCAGGTTTCGCTCGACCACCGCATCCACAACGGCTGGAGCATGGACCATCAGGCCCTGCCGGCGGTCGATCTTCTGCTCTCCGCCGATCCCGATCTCGTCGTGCCGGAGCTGGTCAAGGAAGTCGGCAAGAGCGCAAAGCCGCACGCGGTGCCGAGCGCGCGCAAAGCGTCCGACAAGGAGCCGACCGGATTTACCAACGAGCACATCGCGCGCGCGTTGCGAAAGATTCTCGGCGACCGGCCGGTGACCTACACGCATCTGCCGCTGTCGTGGGACGAGAACTGGGTGACGTTCAAGCCATCCGCTCGACTATATCGGCTCCGATGGCGGCGGCGGCGTCGGCGGCGGCCCCGGCATTTCGGTCGGCGCGGCGCTCGCGCTCAAGGGCAGCGGCCGGCTGCCGATCGCGATCTGCGGCGACGGCGACTTTCTGATGGGCGTCACCGCGGTGTGGACCGCGGTGCATTACAAGATCCCGCTCCTGTTCGTGCTCGCCAACAACCGCTCGTTCTATAACGACGAACTGCATCAGGAGCGGATGGCGCGCGCGCGCAACCGGCCCGGTCGAGAACAAGTGGATCGGCCAGCGCATGTCGGAGCCGGAAGTCGATCTCGCCGCCATGGGCCGCGCCCAGGGCGCCGTCGGCTTCGGCCCGATCACCAAGCCCGGCCGATCTCGCGGCGACGCTGCAGAAGGCGATCGCCGAAGTCGACGCCGGCGGGGTCGCCGTCGTCGACGTGCGCGTCGAGCCCGGCTACACCGCGATCATGACCGCGGCCATGACGCGCGCGGGGACCTAGTGGCGCGCGGCGCGCACAGAAAGTTGCGCGCCCGTCAGCTATTCGAAGTCCTGCTCCCCTTCGGGGAGAGGGAACGCGCCCTCTATTCGGCGCCACCGCCTGAAAGCATAATCCCACGAAGCGTCGGGAAGAGGCGTGTCAGAATACGGGGAGGAAACATGAGCATCTTTTCAGGATGCACCTGTTGCATCGGACGCCGACAATTTATCGCCAGCGGTTTGGCCGCGGCGGCAACGCTCGGCGCGCGGCGTTCGTTCGCCCAAGCGCCGGCGGCGCCCGCGGTCAAGAAACCCGCAGGCAGCCGCATCGACGTGCATCATCACTTCCTGCCGCCGGCCTACATGAAGGAAGAACACGAGCGCATCAGCTTCAAGCACGGCGCGGTTTCGACGAACGCGCTGCTGTCATGGACGCCGCGGCAATCGCTCGACGCCATGGATCAGAATGGCATCGCCACGGCTATCGTCTCCGTCACCACGCCCGGGCCGTGGTTCGGCGACGTCGCCGCCGGCCGCCGGCTGTCACGCATGTGGAACGACTATGCGGCCGCGCAGATCAAGACCTATCCGGGCCGCTACGGGCTATTCGCCACCGTGCCGCTGCCCGACGCCGACGGCAGCCTCGCCGAAATCGCCTACGCGCTCGACACGCTCAAGGCCGACGGCATCGGCCTGCTCTCCTCCTACGACGGCAAATATCTGGGCGACCCGTCCTTCGCCCCCGTGTTCGCCGAGCTCAACCGCCGCAAGGCCGTGGTCTACACCCACCCGACGACGTCCACGTGCTGCACCAACGTCCTGCCCGGCGTGCCGCCGCAGGCGATCGAATATCCGTTCGAGACTACGCGCACCATCACCAGCCTTCTGGTCAACGGCACCGTCCACGACAACCCCGACATCCGCTTCATCTTCTCGCACGGCGGCGGCGCCACGCCGATGATCGCCGGGCGCATGGTCGACACCGTCGGCCACCATCCGAACGCCAAGAAATTCATGCCCGACGGCGTGCTCGCCGAATTGCGCAAGCTCTATTACGACACCGCCGCCGCCGACACCGCGGGCTCGATCGCCGCTCTGCGCGTGATGGCGCCGCTCTCCCACATCCTGTTCGGCACCGACTACCCGTTCGTGAAAGTCGCCGAGGGCGTCAAGCATTTGCAAGCGGACGACATGGCGGACGCCGACCGCGCCGCCATCGACCGCGGCAACGCGCTGGCGCTGCTGCCGCGGCTAAAGGGGTGATCGCCGTCATTGCGAGCCCCTCCGCCAGTCATGGCCGGACTTGACCCGGCCATCCACGTCTTAGTCCCCGGCTTGAACCCAGAGTTAAAGCGGCTTGCGCTCGGTGATATATACCAATGGTATCTACCACACCGGAATCAGCCGAAATGAGTGAAACCGCCACAGCGAAAATCTTCAAACACGGCCGCAGTCAAGCGGTACGGCTGCCCAAGGAATTTCGCCTGCCGGGTAAGGAAGTGCGGGTGCGCCGCGTCGGCAACGCGGTCCTGCTAGAGCCGATTGATGAATCATTTGATACGGACGCATGGTGGGCGAAGATCGATGAACACGGGGCGGAGTTCCTGCCCGAGGGTCGTCCCGAACAGCCGCCGATGCCGATCGACGACCGCAAATATTTCGACGACTAGATCATGATCCGGAAAAGGTCCGCCCCGGGACTTGACCCGGTGCGGATAGTGCCGCCTCCCTGAGATTATGGTTCACTTCCTAGATCTTCCTCGACACGAATGCGGTCATCGTCGCGATCAATGACCCGAATTCTCCTGTGCGCGCGCGCTTCGATCAAACAGCCCGCAGCGGCGCTTCTCTCGTGCTATCTTCAATCGTGTTGTTCGAACTCTGGTATGGCATCGCCAACAGCCGGCGCCAACAACACAGCATTGAGACGCTTGCGGGCTTCCTCGCCGGTCCAATTCAGGTGTTGAATTTCGACGCCGACGATGCGCGCGAAGCGGGCGACATTCGCGCCGCACTGGCGCAGGCCGGCACGCCGATCGGCCCTTACGACGTTCTCATCGCCGCGCAGGCACGCCGCCGCGGCGCCACGCTCGTCACCGCCAACGCGCGCGAATTCGCCCGCGTGCCGGGATTGAAGACGGAAGATTGGGCAGCGTGACGCGCTCGTTCCTATCGAAGAGCAGCGCCGAGCCTCGAAGGATGCCTCCACAGCGATTAGCTCGCATGCGTCTCTGAACCTTCTCCGTACGCCGCCGACCAATAATTGGGGAAGCTCATTCAACCGACCGCCCCCGATGGACCGCAACGCAGAGATCGATCGGATCGACTGGGAGCTTGCGCTGCTACGCGCCCGTTATGCTTCGTATGGCCGCGCGGCCCGCATCATGAAAGCCGTTTTCACAATGCGCGAGCGAAGCGAAGCAATCCAGGACCGCATGCGAGGACTGCGAGGCTGCATGAATTGCTTCGTCGCTTCGCTCCTCGCAATGACGGGGAGGATGATTCTTACAGCTTGAACGTCTCGTAGGTCGCCGGATGGAACAGCTCGTCGACGGAGAGGCGGCGGGAGGACAAGCCCTCGGCGTGATGCTGGGCGAGGAAATAATCCAGGACTTTGCGGTTTCCCTCGACGCCGTAGGACCAGAAATCGTGACCCATCAGTGCGCGCGCTTCCGCAAGCCGCTCCTCGACGAAGGGCAGCGTCACCTTGGTGGCCGAGGTGTCGGAGAGTTTGGCGAGGCCGGCTTGTTTGGACTGCTCGAACGCCTTGAGCACTGCGCCCGGCAGCCACGGATGTTTTTCCGCCAATTCGCGGCGGATGCCGACCGCGTGCATGATTGGAAAATAGCCGGTGCGCTTGTAATAATCCTCGGCCACCGCGACCGGATCGGGAAACAGCCAGCCGACATGCGGGTGGCCTTTTTCCACCAGCGTCGGCGGCCGCGGCGCGATGAAGCCGTCGATCTCGCCGGCCTCGAGCAGCGCCGAAATCGTCTTGCCCTCGGGCGCGTTGTCGAGGCGCACGCCCGGCGGCAATTTGACCGAAATTTTTTCCGGGCGTCCGGCGTGCTCGATGCCACCGCGGATCCAGTGGATGTCGGAGCGCTTGACGCCGTAATCGTCTTCCAAAAAGGCGCGCGCCCACACATTAGCGGTGAGCTGATATTCGGGCACGCCGACCTTGCGGCCCTTGAGATCCTCCGGTTTCTTCACCCGGTCGGTGCGCACATAGATCGAGGTGTGGCGGAAGGCGCGCGACACGAACGCCGGCACCGCGATATAGGGGCAATTGCCCTGCGCAGTCTTGACCGTATAGCTCGACAGCGACACCTCGCAGATGTCGAATTCGGCGGCGCGGAAGGCGCGGAAGAAAATCTCCTCCGGCACCAGCGTCATATAGACCGGATCGACGCCGTCGATCTGCACGGCCCCGTCGATGAGCGCGCGGGTGCGGTCGTAGTCGCCGACGGCGATCGAGAGATTAAGCTTGGCCATTGCGTATCCTTTCTTTCCCCCGTCATGGCGAGGAGCAAAGCGACGATGCAATCCAGATTTCGCCGCCGGACTGGATTGCTTCGCTTCGCTCGCAATGACGGGAGAACTGAGCGACAGTCGGTGGGGCGTCCACATAGCCGCGCGCGCCCTGCCCTGCCAAGACGCTATCTTGCACGCGGGGAAAGGCGAAACGGCTCCCGACTTCAACGCACGCCGAACGGCTCGGCGGGCGCGATGTCGGCGATCTTGAACTGCACGCGCTCCTCGCCGTTCCAGCGGTCGAGCGAAAGCGAGCCGGCGGCATGCACTTGCCGGCCGCGGTTTTGCAGCAGCGCCGCGCCGAGCTTTTGCCCGGCGGCGCGGAAGGCGATGGCGTTGATGCCGGCGCCGTCATTCGATCTGAGCCGGGCGCGCACGTGCGACTGGCCGACCTCCTCGGCGTAGCTCACACGTGTGCGCCGGCAGCGCGATGAGCGGTTCCGGATTGCCCGCGCCGAACGGCCCGGCGCGGCCGATCATTTCGACCAGTCCGGCATTGGCGGCGGCGGCGCTGACCGCGCCGTCGATCAGCAAGCCGCTTTTTCGCCGCGCGGCTTCGACATCGGCAGCGAGGGTGGATTCCAGAAAGGCGCGCAGGTCGGCGAGCGCGCTCTTGCGCAAGGTCACGCCCGCCGCCATGGCGTGGCCGCCGCCTTTGAGCAAAAGACCGTCGGCCACCGCGCGGCGCACGGCGCGGCCGATATCGACGCCGGTGATGGAGCGGCCCGAGCCGGTGCCGATGCCGCCGGGTTCGAGCGCGATGGCGAAAGCCGGGCGGCCGAATTTTTCTTTCAGCCGCGCGGCGACAAGCCCGACGATGCCGGGATGCCAGCCTTCGGCGGCAGTCACCACCACCGCGCCGCGCTCCTCGAGGCCGAGCGCGGCCATCGCCTCGCCCTCGGCCTGCGCCAAGGTCTCCACTTCGATGGCCTGCCGCTCGCGATTGAGCCGGTCGAGCTCGGCGGCGATCTTTGCCGCTTCGGTCGGATCGTCCTCGAGCAGGAGGCGAACGCCGAGATCGGCGCGGCCGATACGGCCGCCGGCATTGATGCGCGGGCCGAGCAGAAAACCGAGGTGCCAGGCTTCCGGCGGACCGGACAGCCGCGCCACGTCCATCAGGCTCGTATGACCCGCGCGCTCGCGCCGGCGCAGCGCCAGCAGGCCCTTGGTGACGAAAGCGCGGTTCAAGCCGATGAGCGGCACCACGTCGGCGACGGTGCCGAGCGCGACGTCGTCGAGGAGGACAACAGATCGGGCTCCGGCCGTTCGCTCGTCCAAAAGCCGCGCCCGCGCAAAACGCGGTTCACCGCCACCACCGTCATGAACACGAGACCGACGGCGGCGAAGATGCCCGAGGCCGGAAAGATCGTCGCGCCGGTTCGGATTGACGATGGCGATGGCCGGCGGCAGCACTTCGTCGGCCTGATGATGATCGATGACGATGACATCGACGCCGAGCGCGCGCGCCTCTACGAGCGGCTCGATGCTGGCGGTGCCGCAATCGACGGTGACGAGAAGCGTCGCGCCGCGCTCCGCCAGCGCCCGCACCGCCTCGACGTTCGGCCCGTAGCCTTCGAACAGGCGGTCGGGAATGTGGATGATCGGTTCGATGCCGCACTGGCGCAAAAACCGCGCCAGCAGCGCCGCCGAGGTGGCGCCGTCGACGTCGTAATCGCCGAAGATCGCGATGCTCTCGCGGCGCACGACGGCGTCCGCCAACCGCTCGGCCGCCTCCTCCATGCCGGCGAGCACGTGCGGATCGGGCATCGAGCGCTTGATGGTCGGATCGAGGAACGCGTCGACCGCGTCGACCTCGACGTTGCGGCCGGCAAGGATGCGCGCCAGCAGTTCGGGAATATCGTGGCGCTGCGCGATCGCCAGCGCGCGCGCGCGGCGGCGCGCTCGTCGAGCCGGTCGCGCCACGCCCGCCCGGTCGCGGAGTTTTCAACGCCGAGGAAAAGGCGATTGTTCACAGCAAATCGCGCGATTGCATGGCCACAGGGCGAAACGAGCCTACAACAATTACGATAGGTGGGGACCGAAAGGCGTCATTGCGAGGCAAAAGGGCGTTTACGCCGGTCTTCGACGGGCTATGGCGGCGAAGCAATCCAGCCGGCTTTACAGGCGTTGCTGGATTGCTTCGCGGAGCCTGTCATCGGACCGCGCGACTTCGCGCCGGTCCGTTGGCTCGCAATGACGCATTAAAACTTATCAAGCAGCCGGTGCTCGGCCCTGATCCAGCGCACCGTGCCGGTGAGCAGAGCGCATCACCACGGTCTCGGTTTCGATCACGCCGTTGCCGAACTTCACGCCCGGCAGCATGCGGCCATCGGTGACGCCGGTCGCCGCGAACAGGCAGTCGCCGCGCACCATGTCCTCGATCTGATATTTCTTGCGCGGGTCCTTGATGCCCATGCGCGCGACGCGCTCGCGTTTCTCCTCGGTGTCGACCACGAGCCGGGTCTGCATCTGGCCGCCGATGCAGCGCAAAGCCGCCGCCGCCAGAACGCCCTCCGGCGCGCCGCCGATGCCGAGATAGATGTCGATGCCGGTCTTGTCCGGCTGCGCGGTGTGAATGACGCCGGCGACATCGCCGTCGCTGATCAGGCTCACCGCCGCGCCGGCCTTGCGCACCGCCGCGATCAAGTCGGCATGGCGCGGCCGATCGAGGATCATCGCGGTGATCGCTTCGGGCGGAACGCCCTTGGCCTTGGCCAGATTGCGGATGTTCTCCTCGGCCGGGCGCATCGAGATCGACGACGCCCTTCGGATAGCCGGGGCCGATGGCGATCTTGTCCATGTAGATGTCGGGCGCGTGCAGGAGCGCGCCGGCGTCGGCCATGGCGAGCGTGGCGATGGCGCCCGGCATGTTCTTGGCGCACAAGCGTGGTGCCTTCGAGCGGATCGACGGCGATGTCGACCTTGGGTCCGAACTTGGTGCCGACCTTCTCGCCGATGAACAGCATCGGCGCTTCGTCCATTTCGCCCTCCCCGATCACGACGGTGCCGTCGATCGGCAGCTTTGCGAGTTCGCCGCCGCATGGCGTCGACGGCGGCCTGGTCGGATTTTTTCTCCGCGCCGCGCCCGCGCAGCCGCGCCGCGGCGACTGCGGCGCGCTCGGTCACCCGCGCGATCTCGATCGAGAAGATGCGCTCGATCATCGAGCTTTGCGGAACGGTGAGCGACGCCATCGTGACCTTCCCTATGCAATTTCCACGCCAGCTTTCGCGCCGGCCTAGTTCTTCTCGATGCGGATCACCTGCGGCCGGCCGGAGATTACACGGTCGCGGCGCACGGCGGAAAGCGCCCTGTGCACCGCGTCCTCGCTGGTCGCATAGGTAATCATGATGACCGGCACCGGCTCGCCCGAGCGGCCGGAGGGCGAAGCCGCGCTCGGCGCCGCTCGCATGGCGCTGCACGATCGATTCCAGCGAGATCTTCTGTTGCGCCAGCCGCCGCGCGATGGTGGCGGCGGTGCCCGGCCGGTCGCGCGCCAACAGGCGGATGTAGTAGCCGCCTTCGTGGTGCTGCATCGGCGCCTTGCGGGTGGCGGTCATGCGCGCCGCCGGCCGGCCGAAAGGCAACGTGCGCACGCCGCGGGCGATATCGGCGATGATCGGAGACCACGGCCGAGGCGGTGGCCATGCCGCCGGCGCCGGGTCCGACCAGCGTGATCGGCGAAAGCCCTTCGGCGTCGACCGTGACCGCGTTGGTCACGCCCATGACCTGGGCGATGGCGGAGTCCTTCGGCACCATGGTCGGATGCACGCGCTGCTCGATGCCGGCGTCCGTCTTCACCGCCACGCCGAGGAGCTTGACCCGGTAGCCAAGTTCGTCCGCGGCATCGAGATCGGCGAGCGTGATGGACGAGATGCCTTCGACGTAAATGGCTGCGGGATCGAGCTTGGTGCCGAACGCGAGGCTCGCCAGGATGGACAAGCTTCTGCGCGGTGTCGTGGCCTTCGACATCGAACGACGGATCGGCCTCCGCGTAGCCGAGCCGCTGCGCCTCGCGCAGGCAATCGGCGAAGGCGAGCCGGTCCTGCTCCATGCGCGCTGAGGATGTAATTACAGGTGCCGTTGAGGATGCCGTAGATGCGGGTGAACGCATCGCCGTTCAGCCCCTCGCGCAGCGTCTTGATGATCGGAATGCCGCCGCCCACCGAAGCTTCGAAATTGAGCGCGACGCCGCCGCGCTCCGCCAGCAGCCGCGAGCTTCTGGCCGTGACGGGCGAGCAGCGCCTTGTTGGCGGTCACCACCGCCTTGCCGGAGCCGAGCGCGGCCTCCACGGCAGCGCTTCGCGGGATCGCCGGCGCCGCCTATCACCTCGACAAGCACGTCGATCGCGGGATCGCGCGCAAGCTCGACCGGATCGGCGAACCAGCGGAATTTTTTCAGATCGACGTCGCGCTTCTTGCCGCGCGAGCGGGCGCAGATGGCGACAATTTCGATCGGCCGGCCGCAGCGCGCGGCGAGCTTGTCGCGGCCGCGCTCCAACAGCTGCACCACGGCCGTGCCGACGGTCCCGAGCCCGGCAAGGCCGACTTTCAGCGGCGCGTTCATGCGTTTCCCTGCTTGATCGTCGTGGTCGGCGAAATCGCGCGAATCCGAAATGGACCGCTGTCGTCTAATCGATCTTCGCCGCGGCTTCTATGGCTTTCTTGCGCCTGTGACCAGCCCATGGGCTTCCGCAGCTTGATGAGCTTGAGGCACTCAGTCCGGCGCCGGGGCTGCGCGCGCGACGATGGCCCGCGCGTATCGACACCGGGCGGCAGCAGGCCGAAGGCGCCGCCGCGGTCCTCGCCAAGCCGGGCGGCGCAGAATGCGTCCGCCAGTGCCGGCGGCGCGTGGCGCACCAGCAGCGCGCCCTGCAGCCCCAGCACCAGATCGCGCGCCAAGCCCACGCGCCTGCGCTCTCGTCGCCAAATCCGGTTTCGCCAAGCGCACCGACAAGCGCCGCGGCAAACGCCGGCTAGCCGCCGGTCGGCCGTTGCGGCCTCGCCGATCTCTTCGCAGCACCATCTCGACCGCTCCGCGGCTCGCGGCCGAGCGCGCGCAGCACGTCGAGGCACATGACGTTGCCGGAGCCTTCCCAGATCGAGTTGACCGGCGTCTCGCGAAAAATGCGCGGCATCACGCATTCTTCGACGTAGCCGTTGCCGCCCAGCACCTCCATGGCTTCACTGCGCCAGCGCGGGCGCGCGCTTGCAGATCCAGAACTTCGCCGCCGGCGTCACCACGCGGCGGAATGCTTGCGCGGCTCGCTCGGTTTCGTCATAGGCGCGGGCCAGCCGGAAGGTGAGCGCGACCGCCGCCTCGGCTTCGAGCGCAAGATCGGCCAGCACGTTGCGTCATCAGCGGCTGGTCGACGAGCTTTTTCTGGAACGCGACGCGATAGCGGGCGTGATGGATCGCCTGCGCCACCGCCTGACGCATCAGGCCCGACGAGCCGATGGCGCAGTCGAGCCGCGTATAGTTGCTCATCTCGATGATGGTCGGGATGCCGCGGCCTTCCTCGCCGATCAGTTCGGCATAGGCATCGAAGAACTCGACTTCGCTCGAAGCATTGGAGCGGTTGCCGAGCTTGTCCTTGAGGCGGTTGATGCGGATCGCATTGCGCTTCGCCGTCCGGCGTAAAGCGCGGCAGCAGAAAGCAGCTCAAGCCGCGCTCGGCCTGCGCCAGCACCAGAAAGGCATCGCACATCGGCGCCGACATGAACCATTTATGGCCGCTGATGCTGGAAGAGGCGGCGATCGCCGCCGCCCGACAGCGCCACCGCGCGGGTGACGTTGGTGCGCAGATCGGAGCCGCCCTGGTTCTCGGTCATCCCCATGCCGAGCAAGTTCGCGGTCTTCTGCGCCGCCGGCAGAAAGCGCGGATCGTATTGGGTGGCGAAGACGCGCGGCAGCCATTCGCGCGCCAAGTCGGCATTATGCCGCAACGTCGGCACGCAGCCGTAAGTCATGGCGATCGGGCAATAGACGCCGCTCTCGATCTGCGTGAGCATGTAGGTCCCGGCGGCGCGCGCGACATGGGCGCCGGCCCGCGGCGCCGCCCACGGAGAACTGTGCAGACCGGCGCCGACGGCGATGCTCATCAGGGCGTGCCAGGCCGGATGAAAATCGACCTCGTCGAGGCGGTGGCCGAAACGGTCGTAAGCGCGCAAGCCGCGGCGGATTCTCGTTCGCGGCAAAACCGAGCGCGACAGTTTCCGACGCGCCGAGTTTGGCGCCGAGTTCGCGAGAGCTGCGGCAGCGCCCAGGCGGCGCCTTCGCGGCTCACCGCCTCGCGCAGCGCGGTATCGCTTGACAAAAGATTATAAGGATCGAGCGGCGGCGGTTGGTTGGTGACTTCGAACATCACCGGCTCCTCCACCGGCGCCGCCCTTGGCGGGACCGTCGCGGCGGCGATGCGAGCGCCGCGATGGCCCGCTGGCGTTAAGTCGACGCCGCAAGCCGACGCGATCAGCCGCGCTTGGCCAGCGGCACGACGTTGTGCAGCAATTCCGGAGCCGTTTCGAGAAAGCGCCGGATATTGCGGGCCGCCTGCCGGATGCGCTGTTCGTTTTCGACGAGCGCGATGCGCACGTGGCCTTCGCCATACTCGCCGAAACCGGCGCCGGGCGAGACCGCGACGCTCGCCTTCTCGACCAGCAGCGTGGAGAACTCGACGCTGCCGAGCGGCAGGAACGGTTCGGGGATCGGCGCCCAGGCGAACATCGAGGCGGTCGGCGGCGGCACATGCCAGCCGGCTCGCCCGAACGACTCGACCAGCGCGTCGCGCCGGCGCCGGTAGGTCGCGCGCATCTCGTGGATGCAGTCGTCGGGGCCGTTGAGCGCCGCCGTCGCCGCCACCTGAATCGGCGTGAACGCGCCGTAATCGAGATAGGATTTCACCCGCGCCAGCGCCGCGATGATGCGCTCGTTGCCGACCGCAAAGCCGATGCGCCAGCCGGGCATCGAATAGGTCTTCGACATCGAGGTGAACTCGACCGCGACATCCATCGCGCCCGGAACCTGCAGCACCGACGGCGGCGGATTGTCATCGAAATAAACCTCCGCGTAGGCGAGGTCCGACAGCACCATGAGGCTGTGGCGTCTTCGCGAACGCGACGAGGTCGCGATAGAAGTCGAGATCGGCGACGCAGGCGGTCGGGTTCGACGGGTAGCAGACGACGACCGCGATCGGCTTCGGGATCGAATGCAGCACCGCGCGTTCGAGCGCCGCGAAGAAGGCCGTGTTCGCCTCGACCGGCACGGCGCGGATGGTGCCGCCGGCCATGAGAAAGCCGAAAGCGTGAATCGGATAGGTCGGATTGGGAACGATGATGACGTCGCCGGGCGCCGTGATCGCCTGCGCGACGTTGGCGAAGCCCTCTTTCGAACCGAGCGTAGTGACGACCTGGGTCTCGGGATTGAGCTTCACGCCGAAGCGGCGCGCGTAATAGGCGGCCTGGGCGCGGCGCAATCCGGGAATGCCCTTGGAAGCGGAATAGCGGTCGGTGCGCGCCTTGCCGACGGTCTCCTTGAGCTTCTCGACGACGTGCGCGGGCGTGGGCAAATCGGGATTGCCCATGCCGAGATCGACGATGTCGGCGCCGCCGTTGCGCGCGGCCGCCTTGGCGCGGTTGACCGACCTCAAAAACGTAGGGCGGCAGGCGGCGAATGCGGTAAAATTCTTCCATGATCGTCCCGGCGTGTCGTCTTCAGACAAGACGTGATTTCAACCTTTTATCACGGCTTGGCGGGGGCGCCAGCATTTGGCATCGCGCCGGTCACCCCTTCGCGTCTCCGCAATTGGCGCGGCGGCGACGCCCGACGCCCGCGTCGGCGACCTGCCTCCAGGCACACGTGCTTGCGCTCGGAAATGAAGAGTGTCCATGGCCTGCTTGACCTGATCCGGACTGAGCGTGGTGTCGGCGCGTGGCGGCGGATCGGCGAGCACCGACGGAAACAGACTGGGCGACGGGGACGAGCAGCCGCCGACGAACACGCACGCCGCCGCAATGGCAAAGGCCGCGAGTACCTGCCGCGCCACGCTAAAACCGAACTTCATTCAGGCTTGTCCCCGACGAACCCCGGCCGAGGCTTCCGCTTCGGCTCGGCCCCGCACAGGCTGCAGCCGCCCCGTCCGCCCAGTGCGCTAAAATCGCATTATCCGATCCAATATTTATGAAGCACAATTCAAAAAGCACACAAAAATCAACAATATCCAGTTAATATGTCGAAACGAGGACTTGCCGGAGGGCGTCCGCCGCGGCCGCAGTCGATCGCGGCAGCCGCGAGCAGATATCGGCATGCGCCTTGCATCGGCACGATGTTGCACGCCGGTCGTGATGTCTGACCAGTCGTGTGATCTCTTGCGGGTGTGCGTTGGACGAGCCATTTCTGCAAAAAGCGCCGGGCGCGGGTCTTGCGCCCTCTCGGCCATCGAGGAACGCTCGTGCAGGCCCCATCGCAACAACCGGTGAAGATCGGCGCCGTCGATGTCGAGGAATTTTCGCGCAATCTGGCGCGCCTCGTCGAGCAAGGCGGACGCGCGCTGGCGGCCTATCTGAAGCCCCGCGAACAGGGCCGCGACGACCGCGAATTCGCCGACGAAGTGACCGAGGTGGTCAAGACGCTCGGCCACGTCGCCGAATATTGGCTCGCCGACCCGCAGCGCACCGTCGAATTGCAGAGCCGGCTTGGCAAAGCCTATCTCGACCTGTGGGCGGCGGCGGCGAGGCGCCTCGCCGGCGAAGAGGCCGCGCCGGTCGCCGCGCCGGCGCCCAACGACAGGCGCTTCGCCGACCCCGAATGGTCCTCGAACCAGTTCTACGACTTCCTCAAGCAGGCTTATCTGCTGACCGCGCGCTGGGCCAACCAGCTGGTCAGCCGACGCCGCCGGTCTCGATCCGCACACCAAGCAAAAGGCCGAGTTTTACATGCGGCAGATCGCCAACGCGCTGTCGCCGTCGAACTTCGTCCTGACCAATCCGGAATTGCTGCGCGAAACCTTCACCAGCAACGCCGAGAATCTGGTGCGCGGCATGCGCATGCTGGCGGAGGACGTCGAAGCCGGCGGCGGCCATTTGCGCATCCGCCAGTCGGATTCCTCGATGTTCGAGGTCGGGCGCAATCTGGCGACGACGCCCGGCAAGGTGATCTTTCAGAACGATCTGATGCAGCTCATCCAGTATGCGCCGTCGACCGCGACGGCGCTCAAGCGCCCGCTTCTGATCGTGCCGCCGTGGATCAACAAGTACTACGTTCTCGATCTCACGCCGGAAAAATCCTTCATCAAATGGTGCGTCGATCAGGGGCTTACCGTCTTCTGCATCTCCTGGGTCAACCCGGATGCGCGCCTCGCGCAAAAGACCTTCGAAGACTACGTGCGCGAGGGCCCGCTCGCCGCGCTCGACGCCATCAAGCAGGCAACCGGCGAGGACAGGGTGCACGCCGTCGGCTATTGCGTCGGCGGCACCATGCTCGCGGTGGCGCTTGCGGCCATGGCGGCCGGGAGGCGACGAGCGCATCGTGTCCGCGACGTTGTTCGCCGCGCAGGTCGATTTCACCTATGCGGGCGATCTGAAGGTCTTCGTCGACGAGGAGCAGGTCGAGGCGCTCGAGCAGCGCATGGCCGAGCGCGGCTATCTGGAAGGCAGCACCATGGCGACCGTCTTCAACCTCCTGCGCTCCAACGATCTGATCTGGCCCTACGTCATCAACAATTACCTGAAGGGCAAGGCGCCGTTCCCGTTCGACCTGCTCTACTGGAATTCCGACGCCACGCGCATGCCGGCCGCCAACCATTCGTTCTACGTGCGCACTTGCTATCTCGAAAACAAGCTCTCCCAAGGCAAGATGACGATCAGCAACACGCGGATCGATCTGAAGTCCGTGAAAGTGCCGATCTACAATCTGGCGACGCGCGAGGATCACATCGCGCCGGCGAAATCGGTGCTGCTTGGCTGCAAATATTTCGGCGGACCGGTAAGGTTCGTGCTCGCCGGTTCCGGCCACATTGCCGGCGTGGTGAACCCGCCCGCCAAGAACAAATATCAGTATTGGACCGGCCCGCGGCCGCGCAGCGCCAACCTCGACAAGCTGGCTCGCCAAGGCCAAGGAGCATCCGGGCTCCTGGTGGCCGGACTGGCTCGCCTGGCTCAAGCGCCAGGACCCGACCGAAGTGCCCGCGCGCATACCCGGCAGCGGCGCGCTCAAAGTCATCGAGGACGCGCCGGGAAGCTACGTAAAGGTGCGGGATTGAATGCGCGCTTTACGATGTCGCCTGCACGCCGTGCATTAGCACGCATGTCCACGCCTGCCTCGTTTAATCCGATCGAGTTCAACCTCGCAAACTGGTCAAATGCATTTTAATTCGCCAAACAACGTCGTCCCAATGCCCTGGCCTGTCTTGTCTGTAGAGCTTTACAGTAGGGTACCAAGGACTGTCTTCCCGTTCTAAAAGCCAGCGCCAGCACGTATCAAAGCGATTAAGGATCCATACGGGCTTGCCCAGAGCCCCAGCCAGGTGCGCCGTAGAGGTATCTACGGAAATTACCAAGTCCAGATTTTCTACGAGAGCCGCTGTATCTGAAAAATCGTGTAACTGGCTGGTAAAGTCGATGATGTGAGGACCGTCCCAATTATCGCGCATCAATCCGGCGAGCTCCGACTCAGCCGGCTCGCCCTTTTGCAGACTATAAAACTCGATATTCGGATCCTTGAGGACGGCGAGCTTGGCTAAAGGAATATTTCTACGGTTATTGATGGTCCAAAGATTCCATTTGATAGGGTCTAAATCCCCCCGACCACACCAGCCCCACCCTGAGCTTATTTTTCTCGCCGAGCTTTTCTTTCCAAAAATGCGATTTTTCGAGATCGCTTTTCAGGTACGGGATATCTGCCGGGATATTCGACAGGGTGGTTTTGAATGCCAGCGGCAAACTCATCAATGGACAGTGATAGTCAAAATCTGTCGGTGCTTCGATCGGACCGATGATCCGGATCGTCGGGCTGATCTGCTGCAAAAGCTCACGCAGAGGCTGCTGAACCGACAAGACGACCTTCGCGCCAAGCATTTCTGCCGAGAGGGCATATCGGCAGAACTGGATCGTGTCGCCAAGTCCTTGCTCCCAGTAGAGGAACAAGGTTTTGCCCGCGATGTTCCCCGCACCGAGCCAGAGAGGCTGCGGATAGCGGCGAACCCCGAGCGGTTTCTTGAGCTTTTTCCGCCATTCGAATTGGCGCCAACCTTGCTCGAGACGACCCATCAGCAAAAAACAAAGGCTTTGATTCCAAAACGCGTCCGTATAGTCCGGTTTTAACGCAATCGCCTTAGCGTAACTTGCGAGTGCCTCCTCGCAACGCCGCAGTTCCACCAATGCAATGCCGCGATTATAGTGCGCTTCGGCGTAGTCTGGCTTGAGCGCAATCGCCGCGTCGTGGCTCGCAAGCGCTTCCTCGGGACGCCTCAGGTCCAGCACTGGATTACCGCGGTTATTGTGGGCTTCCGCAAAGTCCGGTTTCAGTGCGATCGCCCTGTCGTAACTCGCAACCGCTTCCTCGGAACGTTGCAGTTCCTGCAAGGCATTGCCGCGGTTGTTGTACGCCTCCGCATAATCCGGTTTCAGCGCAATTGCCGCGTCGTAACTCGCGAGCGCTTCGCCGAGACGATTTAAGTCTCGCAACGCATTGGCGCGGCCATATTGCGCTTCCGCGTTAGCTGATTTCAGCGCAATAGCCCGGTCGAAACTTGCCAGCGCCTCTTCGCAACGCTTTAGTTCCACCAATGCAATGCCGCGGCTGTTATAGTACGCGTCCGCGGCAGCCGGGTTCAGTGCAATCGCTTTGTCGTGGCTCGCAAGAGCCTCCACGTGACGCTTCAATTGCCGTAACGCATTACCGCGGTTATTGTACGCATCCGCACGGTCTGGCTTGAGCGCAATCGCCTTGTCGAAACTTGCGAGCGCTTCCTCGGGACGTTTCAGGTCGAGTAGCGCCGCGCCGCGGTTATTGTACGCATCCGCATGGTTTGGCGCGATCGTGACCGCCCGGTCGAAGCTCGCCAGCGCTTCCTCGGAGCGCATCAATTTGCGCAGGACATTACCGCGGTTGTTGTACGCGTCCGCATAATCTGGCTTCAGTGCGAGCGCCGCGGCGTAACTCGCGAGCGCTTCGTCGCGACGATTTAAGTCCCGCAGGGCAATGCCGCGGTTATAGTGCACCTCCGCACTGTCCGATTTCAGCGCAATCGCCCTGTCGTAACTCGCGAGTGCTTCCGCGGGGCGCTTCAGGTGCTGCAGTGCAATGCCCAGATTGCTGTGGGCATCAGCAACCTCTGCGTTCAGCCCGATGGCTTTCTTAAACAGTTCAACGCCTAATTCCGTTTGCTGCGTTTGTGCGGCGATCACCCCGAGCAGATGCAGCGCGTTAAAGTGGTTTGGCTGCTGCTGCAGCACTTCGCTATAGATGCGCCGCGCGTCCGCCAGTTTCCCCTGCTGATGCAGCGCCACCCCTTCAATGAACCTGGCTTGAAATGCCTTCGCAGCTGGACTCTCAACTTGCGGCCGTTCATGAGGCGTTTTAGCCATCGTGAATTCCCATTAGCTGCATATCATCCGCGCATCATAAGCCTTAAGGAAACAGCGCGACCTGGTCGATCCCCATCGTCTCCGGGAAGCCGAGCATCAGGTTCATGTTCTGCACCGCCTGGCCGGAGGCACCCTTGGTCAGGTTGTCGAGCGCCGAGACGATGATGGCGCGGCCGGCGATGCGGTCGGCAGCGACCCCGATGAAGGTCATGTTCGAGCCGCGCACGTGGCGGGTCTGCGGCAGCGTGCGGAACGGCAGCACGTGCACGAACGGCTCGTTGGCGTAAGCCTTCGACAGCAGCGCGTGAAGATCTTCCGGCGAGGCTTTGCGACCGCGCACGTAAATGGTGGAGAGGATGCCGCGGTTCATCGGCACCAGATGCGGCGTGAAGGTGACGATCACCTCGCGGCCGGCGGCGAGCGAAAATTCCTGGTCGAGTTCGGACATGTGGCGATGATGGCCGACGCCATAGGCGTGGAAGCCCTCCGAAACTTCGGAGAACAGCATCTCCTCTTTTGCCGCCCTGCCCGCTCCGGTCATGCCCGATTTGGCGTCGACGACGATCTCGTCGGGATCGATCGCCTTGGCTTTGAGCAGCGGGATGAGCGCAAGCTCGGCGCAGGTCGTGTAGCAGCCGGGATTGGCGACGAGCCGCGCCGCCTTGATTTTCTGCCGATAGACTTCGGTCAACCCGTAGACCGCCTCCTTCTGCAGCTCTGGCGCAAGTGCTCGTGGCCGTACCAGCGCGCATAAGCGGCCGGATCGGCCAGGCGGAAGTCGGCCGAGAGATCGACGACCTTCGTCGCCGGCGCGCGCTTGAGCAATTCGGCAATGACTTTTTGCGTCGTGCCATGCGGCAACGCGCAGAAGGCAAGATCGAGCTGAGCGCCTGCCAATCGGCGGCCTCGATCGCGCTCAGCGTCGGCAGCGGGTACGGGCGCGAATTGCGGAAACACTTCGGCCATGGGCTTGCCGGCGCGGCGATCGGCGGTGAGCAGTGCGATCTCGACGCGCGGATGGCGCAGAAGCAGCCGCAGCAATTCGGCGCCGGTATAGCCGGAGGCGCCGAGGATTCCGATCTTCGCTTTGTTGTCTTGCGCAGGCATGATTTGACCTTTGCCTTTAGAGTGATCAGGCCGAATCTGCGGCGACAGAATATCAGGGGAATGGTGCCGCGGAACCGGCGGCACGAACTTTTACGCGCGGGCGCGCGCTCGTGCCGTATCGCGGAATCGACGGCGGCGACGCTTGGTCGGTCCGGTGGTCACGAAAGTGCATGGCATGGGCGGCGATATAGGGCCCATCCCGATGAGCGTCAAACTGCGCTGATGGTTTTGCCGCCTAAATGGCATAGTCCGAGCCATAGTCGGGACTGATTCGCGACTGCCGTTGCGCGACGACCGGGCGAAACGCCACATGAGCGAGAAATCTGCACAACAGTTCGGGGCAAAGCGTGGGAAAGACAGCGAAAAAATCGGCAAACTGCGGAGACGCCGGACCTGTTCGCCGGTGCGCCGCAAGCGCGCCGCGGCGACACCCGGCGCGCGGCGCCGCGCCAGCGCGCGGCTCTGCCGCCGAATCCGGCTACACGGCCAAGCACATCGAGGTGTTGGAAGGGCTCGAGCCGGTGCGCCGCCGGCCCGGCATGTATATCGGCGGCACCGACGAGAAGGCGCTGCATCACCTGTTCGCCGAAGTGATCGACAACGCCATGGACGAGGCGCTGGCCGGCCACGCCGACTGGATCGAGGTCGAGATGGAGGCCGACGGCTTCGTCACCGTCACCGACAACGGCCGCGGCATCCCGGTCGATCCGCACCCGAAATTTCCCGAAAAAATCCGCGCTCGAAGTGATCATGTGCACGCTGCACGCCGGCGGCAAATTCGACTCCGAGGTCTACGAGACCTCGGGCGGCCTGCACGGCGTCGGCGTATCGGTCGCCAACGCGCTGTCCGAGCGCATGGAGGTCGAGGTCGCGCGCGGGCAAAAGCTCTACCGGATGATTTTCGAGCGCGGCAAGCCGAAGAGCAAATTGCAGGACGCCGGCAAAGCGCCGAACCGCCGCGGCACCAAGGTGCGCTTCCGGCCCGACCCGGACATCTTCGGCGCCAAGGCGCATTTCAAGCCCGAGCGCGTCTTCAAGATGACGCGCTCGAAGGCTTATCTGTTCGGCGGCGTCGAAATCCGCTGGTCGTGCGCCAAGGAGCTGTTGCGCGGCATCGAGGATGTGCCGGAACAGGCGACGTTCCATTTCGCCGACGGCCTGAAGGATTATCTGTCGGAGACGCTGTCCGAGCGCCACGCTCGTGCATCCGGACATTTTCACCGGCAGCGCCGGCAAGATCGGCGTACACGGCGCGGTGCAATGGGCGGTGGCCTGGACGGCGGACGCCGACGGCTTTCTCAACTCCTATTGCAACACCATCCCGACGCCGGACGGCGGCACCCATGAATCCGGCTTGCGCACGGCGCTGCGTGCGCGGCCTGAAAGACCACGCCGAGCGCGTCGACCAAGGCAAGCGCGCCGCCGCCATCACCTCCGACGACGTGATGGCCGGCGCCGGCGCCATGCTCTCGGTGTTCATCCGCGAGCCGGAATTCCAGGGCCAGACCAAGGACCGCCTCGCCACCGCCGAAGCGCAGAGGATCGTCGAGCAGGCGATCAAGGACCCGTTCGACCATTGGCTCGCCGGCAATCCGGCGGCCGCCAACAAGCTGTTCGATTTCGTGGTCGAGCGCGCCGAAGAGCGCATCCGCCGCCGCCAGGAAAAGGACATCGCGCGCAAGAGCGCGGTGCGCAAGCTCCGCCTGCCCGGCAAGCTCGCCGACTGCACCAACGGCGCGGCCGATGGCGCCGAGATTTTCGTCGTCGAAGGCGATTCCGCCGGCGGCTCGGCCAAGCAGGCGCGCGACCGCGCCAGCCAGGCGATCCTGCCGCTGCGCGGAAAAATCCTCAACGTCGCCTCCGCCGGCAAGGACAAGCTGGCGCAGAACCAGCAGCTCGCCGATCTCGTGCAGGCGCTCGGCTGCGGCACCGGCGCGCATTATCGCGACGAAGATTTGCGCTACGGCCGGGTCATCATCATGACCGACGCCGACGTCGATGGCGCCCACATCGCCTCGCTGCTCATTACTTTCTTCTACCGGCAGATGCCGCACCTGATCGACAACGGCCACCTTTATCTGGCGGTGCCGCCGCTCTATCGCCTGTCCCACGGCGGCAAGATCTTCTACGCCCGCGACGACAAGCACCGCGACGAGATTCTGAAAAAGGAATTTCACGCCAACGCGAAGGTGGAAGTGAGCCGCTTCAAGGGGCTCGGCGAGATGATGGCGGCGCAACTGAAGGAAACCACCATGGACCCGAGGAAGCGCACGCTGCTTCGGGTCATGCTGCTTGCCGACGATCAGAAGGCGACGGAAAAATCCGTCGAACGGCTGATGGGCACCAAGCCCGAGGCGCGCTTCGCCTTCATTCAGGAGCGCGCCGAATTCGCCGACGAGGAATCGCTGGACGTCTGAACGCGCGGCCGCAGCGAACCGCGCACACACGCTGGCTTGCCGATCGCGGTTACCGCGCGCGCCGGCGATCATTCTGTCCGGCTTGAACAGCTTGTCGGTCGCGGTGATCAGGCCGATATCGCGGGTGCGCGGAGCAATACTCGCCGAGCTTCTTGGCGTTGGCCACGAACTTGTCGGTGTCGATGACCGGCGGATCGTTTTCGCCCTTGTAGTAGCCATCGAGCCAGGCGAGGATCACGCCGACGTCGTCCTTGCTGGCGGACTGGAATTTTTTGCACGTCCAGGTCGACAGATCGATCTCGGTCCGCAAACGGCGGAATTGCAACAAACAAGCAGTCCGGCGGCGAGCGCGCTCGCAAAGAATTTCATGGCGATCCTCCTTTACAGCCCATAGACTAGACTTCGCCCTACGGCACTATTGCGCTGCCGTTTCGAATTTTTTGCAGCCCGAACATACGCAAAGTCCAGCAATTCGCAAGTCCAGGCAGACCGATTATGCGCGCATGCATACTCAAGCGTCCTTATCGCCGTCGAATAGATCGCGACATCATGTCCACCGTCTTGCGCAATGTCGCTTGCCGCTGATGCCGTGCTCATCGCAATCACGATCGAATTGATATGAGTTGATCGGTTCCGTCCTTGATCGCGTGTCGGCCGCCGGGCAGTTTGCCGTCCTGGAGCCGATCCATCGTCATTCGCTTGACGGCGACGGCAGCGCCGCGACAGTGGAAAACTCGATGCTCGATAGTCCGCGACCGAAACATGGCAATGGACGCGCCGCAGGCGAGCAACAAGCGCCCGCCCTACCAGATCGTCCTGGTGCTGCAAGGCGGCGGCGCGCTCGGCGCCTATCAGGCCGGCGTCTATCAGGCGCTGCATGAGGCAGGCATCGAGCCCGATTGGGTCATCGGCACCTCGATCGGCGCCATCAATGCCGGTCTGATTGCCGGCAATGCGCCGGAAAATCGATTGCCGCGCATCGAGGAATTTTGGCGCCGGATGCGCGCCACGAGACTTCTGGGGCTCGGCGCACTGGCCCGGCCTCGACAATGCGGCCTCCTATTGGTCGACGCTCGTCGGCGGCATTCCGGCTTCTTCGAACCCAATCCGTTTGCCTTCTTCGGCGCGCATTATCCGCTCGGCGCCGACCAGGCCGGCTTTTATTCCACAGCACCGCTGGCGAAGACGCTGCGCGAGCTGGTCGACATCGACGATGATCGCGCGGTGCAGCCCGCGGCTCACCGTCGGCGCCGCGCATGTGCGATCGAGCCGCATGCACTATTTCGACAGCCGCGAGACCGCGATTACGATCCCCCACATCATGGCCTCGGGCGCGCTGCCGCCGGCTTTTCCGCCGGTCCGCCTCGACGGCGAGCTTTATTGGGATGGCGGCATCCTTTCCAACACGCCGATTGAGGCGATCTTCGAAGACGTTCCCCGCCGCAACTCGCTGATCTTCGCCGTCCACATGTGGAATCCGACAGGCCCCGAGCCGCAAACCATCGCCGACGTGCTGCATCGGCACAAGGACATCCAATATTCGAGCCGCGCCTCCACCCACATCGCGCGCCAGCGCCAGCTGCACAAGCTGCGCCATGTCGTTTCGGAGCTGGTGAAATTCATCCCGGAAGCCAAGCGCAACGATCCCGATCGTCAAGGACCTCGCGGAGTATGGTTGTCTCACGCGCATGCACGTCGTCGAACTGCTGGCGCCGCGCATCGACAACGAGAACTACACCAAGGACGCCGACTTCACCGCCGCGTCCATCCGCCAGCGCTGGGACGCCGGCTATGCCGATACGATGCGCGCGCTGCAGCGCGCGGCCTGGAACGATCCGAGCGATCCGCTCGAAGGCGTCATCATGCATGAGCCTGCGCCGCCCGACCTGGCGCCGGCTAAATAAGTCGCGTGGGGAGGAATCAGATGCAAGCAACATCGAACGTCGAAATCGATCGCAAAAAACTGTTCGTGCCGGCGGCGGCGCCGCTCTATGAAACGCTGGCGCCGTTCGGCTATGCGCTCATTCGCGTCACGCTCGGCCTCATCCTGATGCCGCACGGTTATGCCAAGCTTTTTCTCAATGACGCCATTCCCACGTCGCGTCATTTCGTGCAATGGGGCTGGGCATATCCGCTCGCCTGGGCCTATTTCATCGGCGCGATCGAGTTCTGCGGCGGAATTTTGCTTGCGCTCGGGCTGTTCACGCGCATCGCCGCCGCCGCCTTCGTCATCGAAATGACGGTGATTTCCTTCGCGCTGTTGTATCCCCATTGGGACTGGGGAAGGCACGGCATGGAATACACTGTGTTCATGGGTATCGTTGCACTAGGGATTTTTCTTGCCGGCGGCGGACGCTATTCGCTCGACCGGCTGATCGGCCGCGAGTTCTAGACCCGCTTCAAACCGCCCAGATCGCCGATGAAGTCGAGGCGCTCCTGAATGTAAGCCCAACGTCGCCCATCCACGGACGCAGGGAAGCCCATCGCAGGCAGCGCCAACAGGTCGCGTGAAGCGCTGCTAGTCCTCGAATTTCAAATTCGCGGTCTTCACCACGTTGCGGAATTTCACGATGTCGCTTGCGATGAGCTCTTTGAATTGCTCGGGCGTGTCGTTGCTGGGATTGATGGCCAAAGCCTTGAGCCTCGCCGCCACGCCGGGATCGTGAATGGCCTCGGCGAGCGCCTTTTCCAGCTTGGCGACGATCGCCGGCGGAGTGGAACTAGCCGCGAACATGCCGCTCCACAGACGTACGTCGACGCTCGGGTAGCCGGCCTCGGTCATGCTTGGTACGTCGGGGAGTTCCGCCAAGCGTTCGTTGCCGGTCACCGCCAGCGCCTTGAGCTTGCCGGCCTTGACCTGCGGCACCGTCGGCGGCGGGTCGACAATCGTCATCATGGTTTGTCCTTCCATGATGCTGAGGATCATTTCGTTGCTGCTCTTGTAAGGGATCATCACGCCGGGCATGCCGGACGCCAGTTTCAGCTCCTCCATCGGGATGACAAACGCCGGCGAAGTGCTCGGGTAGTTCGCCTTATCGGGATGCTCCTTAGCGTATGCGACCAATTCCTTGACAGTGTTTGCCGGATTGTTCGGGCTTACCGCCAAGATCAGTGGAAATTGGCCGATCAGAGCGAGCGGCACGAACGATTTGGTCGGACTGTACTTAAGATCGGAGTAGACCGCGGCTGCGACCGACATCGCGCCAATCGGGCTCGCAAGGAGTGTGTAGCCGTCGCCCGGCTGATTGGCGACGTATTCGGCGGCAAGCCGCGCGGCGGCGCCCGGACGGTTCTCAACCACCACCGATTGGCCAAGAATTTCCGCAAGCTTCGCCCCGACCAACCGCGCCAGAATATCGGTGCCGCCGCCAGCCCCGAAGCCGACCACGATCTTGATCGGCTTGTTCGGATAGTCGCTCTGCGCGGCTGCGGGCGCGATCGCCGCCACCATCAGCAACAGCGCGGCATACGTCGACAACGCCGACGCGCGCGCGAAGTGAGCTATTCGCATGGACGCTTCCTCCATCGTCGCTGGCTTACATCCTGCTCCGCGACGCGCATTAGCACTACTTTGGCAGATTTTGAGGCGTCGGGGATTCCCAAATCAGTTTTTCTGTGACTTATGGGAGGTCGGCTTTTGGAGGGGCCGACCATGGTTGACAGAATTTCGGACTGGAAGGCGGAGCTTGCAGCCTTTCTCAAGCCGTTTTTGGCTCGATTGGGTCACAAGGCGCGGCGGCAAATGTGTCCGCTCTACGTATCGGGACTGATCGGTCCTGGCGATCGCAAGAGCATTCAGCCGATGGCGGAGCGGCTTGCGTTTGGTGACTACGATCAATTGCACCACTTCATTGCGGCCGGGATCTGGGATGCGGCGCCGTTGGAGAGCGAACTGCTTGTTCAAGCCGACAAGCTTCTCGGCGGCCGCGATGCCGTGCTGGTGATCGACGACACCGCGATTCCGAAGAAGGGCACCCATTCGGTCGGTGTGGCGCCGCAATATGCTTCGGCGCTGGGCAAAACCGCGAACTGCCAGACCCTGGTATCGCTGACGCTGGCGCGTGGCGAGGTGCCGGTCATGCTGGCGTTGCGGTTGTTTCTGCCTGAGAGTTGGACGAGCAAACGGGTGCGGTTGGAGCGCGCGGGCGTTCCAACCGAATATCGAACGACACGGACGAAGCCGGAGATGGCGCTGGCGGAGATTGACCGTGCCGTCGCGGCTGGGGTGCGCTTTGGCTGCGTGTTGGCGGACGCCGGTTATGGATCGAGCGCGCCGTTCCGTCAGGGGCTCACTTCCCGCAAACTTGCTTGGGCAGTCGGTATTCCGCGTCACCTCAAGGTGTACTCTACCGATGTACGGATGATCTGGCCGGTTGCTAGGCGCGGCCGTCCCCGTCGGCGGCATGTTCCTGACATTCTCTCGATGCCGGCCGAAGACATGCTGGCCAACGCCACGTGGCGTATTATCAGTTGGCGCACCGGCACAAAAGGAAAGCTCAAGGCCCATTTTGCTGCTGTCCGCGTGCGGGTGGCAGACGGAGCGCCGCAGCGGATCAGAGACAAAGGTCAGCAACATCTGCCCGGGGACGAGGCTTGGCTCATCGGCGAACACAGGATGTCGGGAGAGACAAAATACTATCTCGCCAACCTACCGGCGAAGACCGACCTGCGCGCCTTGGCAGCCACCATCAAGGCGCGCTGGATTTGCGAGCAGGCTCACCAGCAGATGAAGGAAGAACTCGGTCTAGACCACTTCGAAGGGCGCTCCTGGCAAGGCCTTCACCGTCATGCGCTAATGACGATGATCGCTTACGCCTTCCTCCAGCATCGCCGGCTCGCAACGGCAAGGCGGAAAAAAAAGAAACAACGGGCCGCCGCCTCAGCCAACCCTGCCCGCCGTGCGCCACGTCATCCTCGAACTCTTCGCTCAACTGCCGCCGCAACGATGCCCACATTGTCGAAAATGGATTTGCAACGGCCAGCGGCGTGAGTAAATCTGCCAAAGTAGTGTTAGGTGTTGTTGACAAAGTGATTGACGGGGGAATCGCGGCTTGATTTAAAGCTGTCTCTTGGAGGGAGGCAGAATTGATTCGAGGCCGGCTGACGGATGCGGAATGGGCATTGTTCGAGCAGTTTGTGATCGAGACAGGCCCCAAGCGGGGGCGACCTCCCGCCGATCATCGGCGCGTCTTGGATGGTATTTTCTGGATCGCGCGAACTGGCGCGCCTTGGCGCGATCTGCCGGAGGAACTGGGCAAATGGAGTTCGGTGTATCGCCAATTCCTGCGATGGACGCGTGCGGGGCTGTGGGACATTGTACTGGAAGCCTTGGCGAGAACCGAGGCCGTGCCCGATACGCTTCAAATGATCGACTCCACCATCATCCGGGCGCACCATCACGCAGCCGGCGGAAGGGGGGATTCAGAGAAACGCTCTTGGCCGTTCGCGCGGTGGGTTCTCGACCAAAATCCATCTCCGCACGAATGCGGAAGGTCTGCCGATTGGCAGCATGCTCACGGCGGGTGAAGCGCATGACAGCAAAGCCTATGACGCGCTGATGAATGACGACACGCCCGATCCCAAGGTGTTGCTCGCGGACCGCGGCTACGACAGTGACGCCATTCGTGCAGATGTGGAAAGGCGTGGCGGCGTGCCGATGATTCCCACCAAGAAAAATCGGCGCGTGCAGATCGCGATCGATGGCGCCATCTATGCCCTGCGCAATCGTATCGAACGATGCTTCAACCGTCTCAAGAATGCTCGGCGTGTTGCCACTCGCTACGACAAGCTCGCCGACACATTCCTCGGCTTCATACATCTCGTCGCCGTCCGCCTCTGGCTACGGCACTTTGTCAACGCGACCTAGCACAATTGGCATACTTGCGCTGCTCCGGCAGACCTTATGCCGCGGGCGGTGTCTGAGGAGCCCCGATGGGTTGGCGCGCGCCAATTTGAGAAAAAGCCGGCGCGGCCCACGATCGAAATGCGTAACTTCGACGAGCGGAGTTTTGCCGATCAGGTCGAGGACGAAGGCCATCACGCCGACATCGTCATTATGACCGGCGCCGCCCGCTCACGCTGCGACGGAGGACCCGTAATGCAGCGGCGGCCGCTCCTCAAATAATCCACGCTCCTGCAGCCACGCCTGAGTCTTGGCATAGACCGCCTCGGTGTAGGGCAGAAACACGATGCGTTCGCCGATCGAGAAGCGGCGCGTCCACACTCGATTTGTAGCGGCTCGGAATCTCGTTGAGATAATAGTGACGGTATTTCTCCGGTTCAAAATCGAGGTCCATTTGCGCGCGCTTCACGCCATTCATGTATTTCTCGACATCGGACAGATCGACGCCCGGCGGAAACATGAAGCCGATCATGAACGAGGTATCGACGATCTTGCGGAAGCCGAGCTGATCCAGCACTTGATAGGTCAAGCCCCAGGCGCTGGTCGCGGCGACGTGCCGATCGACCGCGACGTCGACCCTGGCCCATATTGATCCGACAAACTTGAGTGCGATCCGATCGCGCGGCAGGAAGGCTTCGAGCGATTGGATCGTCGTGAAGTGGCTGCCGGAATGAGGCGACGTTACACTTGACATACTCGACCACCTGATATAGTATTCTGGCCATAGGAGTTTTGTCATGGCCAAGCCCGTTTTGAATGCCCCTCAATTCCAGAACGAAGCCGCCGCCTTCGCTTACGTCGAGGCGCGCCTTTGGCCGAACGGCCCTATGTGCCCGCACTGTGGGGAAACGACCCGGATTGGCCGCCTGAGCGGCAAGACGACCCGTCCTGGCTTGCACAAGTGCTACGCCTGCAAGAAGCCCTTCACCGTCCGCATGGGCACGATTTTCGAGTCCTCCCATTTGGCGCTGCACCTGTGGCTTCAAATCATCCACCTCATGTGCGCCAGCAAGAAAGGCATCGCGACCCGGCAAATTCAGCGGATGCTCAATTGCAGCATGAAGACCGCGTGGTTCCTCGGGCATCGCATCCGCGAAGCCATGAACCCCGGCGCCGACACGCCCATGGGCGGTGAAGGCAAGACGGTCGAGATCGACGATATGGAGTTGGGCCGGTCAAAGAAAACCCGCCGCCACCCCGAAGGCCGCAAGGCCAATATGAAGGTTCTCAGCCTCGTTGAGCGCGGCGGCCCGATCCGCTCGATTGTACTGGACCATCGCGGTATCGGCCCGCGCCTTTACAAGCATTTGGACAAGCGAAGCCGCCTCGTCAGCGACAGCGCGCCGGTGTTCAAATTCACCGGCGCGGCGAAGCATGAAGCCGTTGACCACTCCAAATATGAATGGGCGCGTGGCGACGTGCACACCAATACGCTGGAGGGCTTTTTCAGCATCTTCAAACGCGGCATGATTGGCGTTTACCAGCACGTCGAAGCCAAGCATTTTGATCGGTATTTGGCCGAGTTCGATTTCCGGCAAAACACCCGCGCACGGCTTGGCGTCGATGACGCCACCCGCGCTGACATCGCGCTCCAAGGCATGAAGGGTAAGCGGCTCACCTATTAAAGAGTTGATTGCAAAACGATTGCCAGCGGCGCCGTTCCAACTTGAACCGAAACGAAGCATGGATGGCGACATGGTACGAAAGCACAAAGAGGCACGAAAGCTTACCGACGCCGAACGCCACAAGCGATTCGTCGCCATGGCGCGCGAAGTCGGCGCCGACGAAGCGCCAGGATCGTTCGACCGCGCGTTCGATAAGGTGGTCAAACCGTCGGAAAAGCCTAAAAAGCCGCGCCAATAGGAAAATCGTCATTTAGGCAAAAACGATCAAAACATCGCGATTTTATTGATTTTTCGCAAGACGGAACCGAAAAGCTCCCCCATATTTACCCTTGGTAAATCCTATTGAGACAAGGTATGGTTCCATGTCACCTGGAACCACCAACCGCGAGGAACCCATGGCCACGGCGCAATCCGCCCACGAGGGGCTGAAAGAAGTGCGCGTCGTCGTGTTCCGCGAAGAGGACATGTACGTAGCGCAATGCCTCGAATTTGATATTGCCACGCAAGCCCACGACATCGAGGGCGTGCTGGATAGGCTCGATCTTACGATTGAGGCCGAATGTCAGATTTCGCTTGAGGCAACCGGGAAACCGCTCAACGGGATTGCGCCCGCTCCGATCTATTTTCACCAGCTTTGGGAAAAGGGATCGGTAGCGATTACGCGCAAGAACCTTTCGCTTGAGCGGCATATTCCGTCATTCAATGTTGTGCTGGCCAAGGCTGCCTAATGTCCGCACCTTGGGGCGGTCACCCCACGCTTGACCGCTTCGTGGAATGGGCAAAGGAAAACGGCTGCACGGTTGATTCCAAGGTACGCACGGACCCTACGGGGCGCGCGTTTACGTCACTTGAAATGGTCGGGCCACACGGCGGTCGCGTCGCCATGATCGTATCCAATATGGATGAGCGCCTAGTGCCGTCGCAGGTAGCCTATTTGCAGAGACGCCTCGCGGTCAAAGCCCCATTCGCTGCGATGCCCGAGCAGCCCGACCCTGCAAAAACCGAATACGTTCAAGAAAGCGGGATGCCTTTTGATCCGGCCCGAAAGGGCGAAGGAAAGCCACGCTAGTGGTGGGTGTGGTTCGCTGACTGGATAAAAGCTTCAACGTCGCCGGGCACCATACCGGCCATTTTCAGCACAATCCGGCAATAGTCAGGATCGTGCGCGTTCCGCTTGCTCACGGAGACGCGCCTGGTGCTGCCCTTTTGCTTGTAGATCGCAACGCGCTCAGTCTGACGCTTGAAGCTATAGCCAAGCGACCTAAGCGCGTTGAGAAGCGCGTCGTTTTGAACCACCCATTTCCCCTGGGATGATTAGCTCCCAAGGGACGTGGAAGCGCAAATCTTCATTGGCCGCAGGCGCGGGTGCGGCGCCTTGAACTTGCCAGCCGATCTCCTTCAAGAAAGCGTCTAGCTCATTGTCGGCAAGCAGGTCGAAAAGCATCAAATTAAGTGTCTCAGGTATGATGCTGTAAAGCTCATCCAACAAATCCGCCTCGATCGACAGGTTCATCGGTTCGCATACGCCGATCACGCGCTTTTTCGACGCGGAGCTTCGCAGCGTATGCCATTGGAGAGTGGCTTGACCCTGTTGCCGCATCAACGTGACGGTTCGTTGAGCCATTGTTTTCGACCTTGCCGTTTCCCACCCAGATTTCCCCTGGAGTGGGCATATGGTGCCTATATAGTGGTTAAAAAGCAACTCTCAATCATTGCGGGTGCGGCTAGGCGCCGCCGCCGACTCGCCATTGCGCAGCCCGCAGAATAGCGAGGGACTGGCGAATTTGGGTAGCCTTGTGGTCGAGCTGCCACGTGACATGCTTGGCGCCGACGCGCCTAAGTGATCGCTGGCTCTGCTCGACTTGGCTTAATTCCCGTTCCTGTATTTCGATGAGGCGTTGGTGGGTCATGGCTACCTGCCTTTCATGAGCCCCGATCCTACCTCATCCAAATGACCGGATCGAGGCGGGGACGGCATGGCAGCCATAGCGGGCAGGTATGCTAAGTGTAACATCGCCGAAACCTCCTTCAACCCAGAAGCTGCGGCCAGAGTAATGGTCCGCCGGAGCATTTGTAAGCTCCGGCCCAACGCTTCTCATCACGGACGTCGGCGCATCATGACCGCATCCAATCGAGCAGCGCCTCGGTGACCGCCTGCGGCTGTTCGACCGTCGACAGGTGTCCGCTGTCTGCGATGACGACAAGTCGCGATCCGCGAATGCCGGCGGCCATCTCGTGCGCCAGCGCCGGCGGCGTCAACTGGTCGTCGTCACCGACCAGAACCAGCGTCGGACAGGCGATCGCGGCGAGACCGGGGCGCGAGTCGGGACGGCTCATGATTGCCTGCTGCTGGCGCAGGTAGGCGTCCGCGCCGGTTTCCTCATTCATGCGGCGCACGGTCGCTTTGAGCGCCGCGTCGCCGTGACGCCTGCGGTGCACCAGCAGGGGAAATTGATTCTCGGTGATTTCGGCGAACCGGCCTTGCCCAGCCATCTGTAACAGCGGCTTACGCTGCTCGGTCCGTTCGGGCGCCTCGGCGCCCGCGCCGGTATCGAGCAGCGCCAGTTTCGCCACCCTCCCCGCCGCCTGCCGCATGATTTCAAACGCGATGTAGCCGCCCATCGACAATCCGGCGAGGGCAAAGCGCGGCGGCGCGGCGGCTAAAACCCGCCGCGCGATTGCCGCCATGCTGTCGTCGCGGCGATGATCGGCAACCGCAACCGGACCGAATTGCCAGAGCGCGGGGATCTGCTCGGCGTAGAGGCGCGCCGAGCAGTTCAGGCCTGGAACGAGGACGATCGGCAAAGGATCGGAGGCGGAACCGAACATGTTTTCTGCTCCATGATGAAAAAGTGAAGGAATCCGTTTAACTTACTGCATTGTGGCAAACCGTTTGCCGTTGACTTTCGCCCATTCGACCATATGTTGCTGGCATCAAAGGCTAGGAAGATTCGGCCGCCCGGCGCGTATTTCCGGCTCAACTTTCCCTCTCAATGCTGTCCCGCAGGCGCGGCACAGAGCCGAGGGAGCACCGCGACGCGGTCCTGATACGAGGGTTTATGTCTTTTTCACATCTCGGCTTATCCGAAAAAGTTCTCGCTGCCGTCGCGGCGGCCGGTTACAAAACTCCCACTCCCATCCAAGATCAGGCCATTCCCCACGTGCTTGCGCGGCGCGACGTACTTGGCATCGCACAGACCGGCACCGGCAAGACCGCGGCCTTCATGCTGCCGATGCTGACGATGCTGGAAGAAGGCCGCGCCCGCGCGCGCATGCCGCGCACGCTGATTCTAGAGCCGACGCGCGAACTCGCCGCGCAGGTGGAAGAGAGTTTTGTCAAATACGGCGCCAACCACAAGCTCAACGTCGCGCTGATCATCGGCGGCGTCTCGTTCGGCGATCAGGATACCAAGCTCACGCGCGGCGTCGATGTGCTGATCGCCACGCCGGGCCGTCTGCTCGATCATTACGAGCGCGGACGGCTCTTGCTCAACGGCGTCGAGCTATTGGTCATCGACGAGGCCGACCGCATGCTCGACATGGGCTTCATCCCCGACATCGAGCGCATCTGCAAGCTCGTTCCGTTTACCCGACAAACGCTTGTTCTTCACCGCCACCATGCCGCCGGAAATCCAGCGCATCACCGAGCAATTCCTGCACAATCCGGTCCGCGTCGAGGTCTCCCGTCCCGCCTCCACCGTCGCCGCCACCACCCAGCTTCTGGCCAAATCCGGCCGCGATCCGTTCGATAAGCGCGAGACGCTGCGCCGCCTGATCCGCTCGGCGGAAGGCTTGAAGAACGCCATCGTCTTCTGCAATCGCAAGCGCGACGTCGCGACGCTTCATCGTTCGCTCCTCCGCCACCGCTTCTCGGTGCAGGCACTGCACGGCGACATGGACCAGCCAGCGCGCACGGCCGCGCTTGAGCAGTTCCGCAAGGGCGAGGTAACGCTGCTGGTCGCCTCCGACGTGGCGGCGCGCGGCCTCGATATTCCCGGACGTGAGCCACATCTACAATTTCGACGTTCCGCTCCATCCCGACGATTACGTGCATCGCATCGGACGCACCGGCCGCGCCGGCAGAAGCGGCACCGCGATCACCATCGTGACGGGATCGAACGACGCCAAAGCGGTGGCCGCGATCGAGAAGCTGATCGGCCGCGCGATCCCCTACATGGAACAGCCGGCCGGCGCGGCCTCGGCGCCGCAGCAGGCGACGCCGCCGCCAGCACAAAGCGGGAGCGGGAGCACAAGCGGCGCGCGCCGCGGACGGCCGGATAACGGCCGCCACCCGCATCGGCCGGCAGCCTCGGTCACGCGCATCGACGAAGCGCGCTCACGTCGCGCTGCCGCAGCCGGCGCGAGCGGACGACGGCGATACGTCGCATCTGCCGGCGTTTTTGTTGCGCCCGGTGCCGCTCAAAGCGTAGCCGCGCCAGCGCCGCGCATGTGGCGAAATAGCCGCGCAGCCCGTTTACCGCTCCTTCATCGCTCTCTCCTAGGTTTGCATATTGCATTGCCTCGCAGATTAACATCGCGACAGCGTGCTGCTGCCGCGTGGAACGCCCGAACTGCCTTACACGACCGGAGACAAGTGATGACCGTGCCCCGCGACGAGCACGAACGCACCCTTGCATTCGCCGAGATTGCGCTCGGCCAAATCCGCGCGCTGTCGCAACCGGCCTCGCCGCGCAATTTCGAAATCTGGTACAATTACGCGACCGGCTATAACCCGGCGCTCAATCGCGCGATCAATCAGACGCTTGAGCAAAAAGGCGCGCTCGGCGAAGCCGATCTCGAGCAGATCTACGAGACCCATATCAGCACCAATCGGATCGGCGACCGGATCGACTCGGTCGGCTCGCGCGTGCTCGACGAGATCAAGCAGGTGCTGGCCATGATCGATGCCGCCGCCGGCTCGGCGACGAGCTATTCGGCGAGCCTGGCCGACGCCTCCGCCGAGCTCGCCGGCACCGACGACCGCGACACGCTCCGCGCCGTGATCGAGCGCCTTATCGTTGGCGCCAAGGAGATGGAGCTCAACAACAAGAAGCTCGAAGCAAGCCTTTCGGCCTCCAAGCAGGAAATCGAGCAGCTGCAGCAGAATCTCGCGGCGGTGCGCACCGAGAGCCTTACCGACCCGCTCACCAGCCTGTCGAACCGCAAGTTCTTCGACGCCGCGCTCGCCAAGGCGATCGCCGAAGCCAAGGAGAAAAACGAGCCGCTGTCGCTGATGATGGCCGACGTCGACTATTTCAAGCTGTTCAACGACAAGTTCGGCCACCAGACCGGCGATCAGGTGCTCCGCCTCGTCGCGCATCTCGATGAAGCAAAACGTCAAGGGCCAGGACATCACCGCGCGCTATGGCGGCGAGGAGTTTGTCATCGCGCTGCCGAACACGATGCTGCGCTCGGCCGTTACCGTCGCCGATCAAATCCGCCGCGCGGTCATGGCCAAGGAGCTGATGAAGCGATCGAGCGGCGAGACACCTCGGCCGGGTGACGATTTCCATCGGCGTGGCGCGTGCTGCGCGCCGACGAAACGCGCGCAGTCGCTGATCGAGCGCGCCGACAATTGCCTCTACGCCGCCAAGCACAACGGCAGGAACCGCGTCATCTGCGAGACCGATCCGGAGACCGATCAGGCCAAGGCCGCGAAAGTGGCCTGATGCGGCAAGTGCGTGGCAAGTACGGCGAGCGGCTTTGCCGCTGCCGGGCATTGGTGCGGCGGAAATCGCCGGCGCCGGCTTGATTACCGCGCGTCGGCGTCCTTCGGCCTCGCTCGCCGGCTCGATCTGCACCGATTCGCCGCAGCCGCAGGCCGCGGTCTGGTTCGGATTGTTGAAGACGAACTGGGCGGAGAGCTTTTCGACCCTGTAGTCCATCTCGGTGCCGAGCAGGAACAGCACCGCCTTGGGATCGACGAGGATGCGCACGCCCTTGTCCTCGATCACCTCGTCGAGCGGATCGACGTTGTCGGCGTATTCCATGTAGTAGCTCATGCCGGCGCAGCCGCCGTTCTTCACGCCCACGCGCACCGCCGCGATCGGGTGGTCGGCTTTCGCCATCACCGCCTTGATGCGTTCGGCCGCGGCTTCGGTGAGCCGCATCACTTGAGGTCTCGGCCGGGAAGCGGCCATCGTCTCATCCTCCTCGCGCCGCCGTCCGCAATCCGGCCGCACGCGCTTGTCGCTCATCATGATAAATCAAAAAACTCCTAAGCGACTTCATCTACTCCATGTAATGCGCCGGCGTATTGTCCGCGCAACGCAGCCAGCTGAATTCACCACATATCGAGCACCGTACGCGCCTCGTCCGACATGCGGCTCGGATCCCAGGGCGGATCCCAGACGATGTTGACCTTGGCCTCGCGCACGCCGGGCAACGCCGGCGACCGCGTTCTCCACCTGGCCCGGCAATTCGGCCGCCGACGGGCAGTTCGGCGTGGTCAGCGTCATGTCGATCGTGACCGCACGGTCGTCGCCGATGTCGACCTTGTAGATCAGCCCGAGCTCGTAGATGTCGGCGGGAATTTCCGGGTCGTAGACGGTCTTGAGCGCGGCGACGATCTCGTCGGTCAGCCGCGCCATCTCGTCGGCCGGAATCGCGGAGGGCTTTTCCGCCGCGTCGGCGGGCGCAGCGCGCGCCGGCAGGCGCGGCGTCCTCCACCTCGGGCTGTTTCACATCGTCCATCATGTGAAAAATTCCTGCGCTTTGCAGCAGCGCCTGCGCCAGCACGTCCATCTCCTGGCGCGTATTGTACATGGCGAACGAGGCGCGGCAGGTCGCGGTGACGCCGAAACGGGCAAGCAGCGGCATCACGCAATGGGTGCCGGCGCGCACCGCGACGCCAGAACGGTCGATCACGGTCGCCACGTCGTGCGGATGCGCGCCCTTCATTTCGAACGAGACGATCGGGCCCTTGTCCTTGGCGGTGCCGAACAAGGCGCAGCGAATTGATCTCGCGCAGCCGCTCGTGCGCATAGCGCACCAGGCCCTGCTCGTGGGCGCGGATGCGCGGCTTGCCGACCGCGGCCACGTAATCGATCGCGGCGCCGAGCCCGATCGCCTGCACGATCGCCGGCGTGCCGGCCTCGAATTTGTACGGCGGCTCGCCGTAGATAACGCGGTCCTCGAACACTTCGCGGATCATCTCGCCGCCGCCGTTGAACGGCGGCATGGCCTCAAGATGCGCGTATTTGCCGTAAAGCACGCCGATCCCGGTCGGGCCGTAAAGCTTATGCCCGGTGAAGGCATAGAAATCGCAATCGATGTCCTGCACGTCGACGTCGAGATGCACCGCGCCCTGCGCGCCGTCGATCAGCACCGGAATGCCGCGCGCATGCGCGCGCCGCACGACCTCCTTCACCGGCACTTCGGTGCCGAGCATGTTCGACATCTGGGTGATGGCGACCATCTTGGTGCGCGGGCCGAGCAGTTTCTCGAACTCGTCGATGAGGAAATTTCCCTCGTCGTCGACCGGCGCCCATTTGATGACGGCGCCCTGGCGCTCGCGCAGGAAATGCCACGGCACGATGTTGGAATGATGCTCCATGATCGAGAGCACGATCTCGTCGCCGGCTTTGATGCGCTCGCGGCCGAACGTGTAAGCGACGAGATTGATCGCCTCGGTGGCGTTGCGGGTGAAGATGATCTCTTCCTTGCGCCTGGCATTGAGGAAGCGCGGCGACTTTCTCGCGCGCCTGCTCGTAGGCCTCGGTCGCCTCGTTGGCGAGATAATGCAGCCCGCGATGCACGTTGGCGTATTGCGTGGTGTAGGCCTGCTGCAGCCGGTCGAGCACGGCCGAGCGGCTTCTGCGCCGAGGCGGCGTTGTCGAGATAGACGAGCGGCTTGCCGTAGACCTGCGTGGCGAGGATCGGGAAATCCGCGCGGATGCGGTCCACGTCGTAGGCCGCGATGGTCGCTGCGTCGTTCATGATGCGCGCGCCTTCAGCCAGGCCGCGACGCGACTCCATCAGCGCCTCGCGCAAGCCGGCATGCTCGATGCCCTCGATCGCTTCGCCCAAAAACGCCTGGATCAGCAGCGCCTCGGCTTCCGCCGCCGGAATGCCGCGCGCCATCAGATAGAATTTCAGCTCCTCGTCGAGCGCGCCGGCGGTGGCGCCGTGACCGCACTGCACGTCGTCGGCGAAAATTTCAAGCTCCGGCTTGTTGTCGGCCTCCGCACGCTCGGACAGAAGCAGCGCCTGCGTCATCATCTTGGCGTCGGTCTTCTGCGCGCCGTGGCGCACGACGATGCGGCCCTGGAACACGCCGTGGGCCTCGCCGTCGAGCACGGTCTTGAACATCTCGCGGCTCTGGCAGCCGCGCGCGACGTGGTTGGCGACGAGCGTCGTATCGGCGTGCTGGCGGTCCTTGATCAGCGTAGCGCCGCGGATGCCGGCCACGGTGTCCTCGCCGTCGAAGTTCAGGAAGATCTGGTTGCGCACCACCGCGCCGCCGATCGTGAAGGTAAACGCGTTGAAGCGCGCGCGCGCCGCCGACCGCCGCCGCGAGCGTCGAGACGTGCAGCGCGTCGGCGCCTTCGCCGACGATCTTGACGTGATCGACGTGGGCGCCGTCGCCGACGAACAGTTCGAGCGCGGAATTGACCTGATAATCGCTGCCGGGGGGCCCTTCATGGCTCTCGATCAGCATGGCGCGGGCGCCGGGCGCCGCGACCACCAGCGAGCGCACGAACGTCGCCGCGGGCTTCTGCGAGGCGACGAAGACAAGATGCAGCGGCCGCTCGATGGTCGCGCCCGTCGCCGATGCGGATCACCGCGCCGTCGCCCATCAATGCGGTGTTGAGCGCAACCGCGACATCGCCTGCCGGCGCGAGCTTGCCGAGATGGGCGAGAAGCGCCGGATCGCTGCCGGCAAGCGCGTCGGCGAGCGAGCCGACCGAAAGTCCGCGCTCGAGACCGGCGAGATCGGACAGTTCCGGCACGAACGCGCCGTCGACGAACACGAGCCGGCGCGTCTCGACATCGCCGAGCAACGCGCCGGCGGTCTTGGCGCGCGGCCTTGGCCGCGGCATCGGGAGGCGCGGCGAGCGGCTTTGCCTCGCGCATGAGCGCGCGCAGGTCGGTGTATTTCCATTCCTCGATGCGGCGATGCGGCAGGCCTTCCTTGGCGAACAGCGCGAACGCGGCCGTCGCGCTGTGCGGCAACGGCGTCGTCGCCGGGCAGCGCGCGTGCGCCTTCGGCAAAGGCGTTCGCCAGCGCGGTCTCCGCCGCGGTTTTGATGACTTTCACATCAGCCATAGCGTTCATTCGTCAGCTTCGCTCGGGCCACGCAGCCGTCACGCGGCGGCCTCTTCCTGATATTCGGCATAGCCGCGCGCTTCGAGTTCCAGCGCCAATTCCTTGCCGCCGGTTTTCACGATGCGGCCCTTCGACAGCACGTGCACCACGTCGGGCACGATGTAGTTGAGCAGCCGCTGATAGTGCGTGATCACGATGAAGCGCGCGCCGGGGCGAGCGCAGCCGGTTGACGCCGTCGGCGACGATTTTCAGCGCGTCGATGTCGAGCCCGGAATTGGTCTCGTCGAGCACGGCAAGCCGCGGCTCGAGCAGCGCCATCTGCAGAACCTCGTTGCGCTTCTTCTCGCCGCCGGAAAAGCCGACATTGACGGCGCGGCGCAGCATGTCCTGTTCGATGCCGAGCTTGCCGGCGATCTCGCGCACCCTCTTGATGAATTCCGGCGTCGACAGCTCGGCCTCGCCGCGCTTCTTGCGCTGCGCGTTGAGCGCGGTGCGCAGGAACGTCATGGTGGCGACGCCGGGGATCTCCAGCGGATACTGGAAAGCGAGAAACAGGCCGGCGGCAGCGCGCTCGTCCGGCCGCCATGTCGAACAGGTTCTTGCCGTCAAACAGCACTTCGCCAGCGGTCGGCTCATAGCCGTCCTTGCCGGCGAGCACGTAGGCGAGCGTCGACTTGCCCGAGCCGTTCGGGCCCATGATCGCGTGCACCTCGCCGGCGTTCACCGTGAGGTCGAGGCCGCGCAGGATTTCCTTGCCGTCGATCCCGGCGTGCAGATTCTTGATTTCCAGCAATGCCATTTTCAAAAACTCCAGAGTCTCATTCGCGTCTAACGATCGCCCCAACGCCAACGCCATTCGCCGTCGGTCTTGCGCCGGCTGACGACGCACAAGATCGCCAGCGCAAGCACGTCGAAAGCGATGCAGCACCGCCAAGCGCCCAAGATGTCGCTCCGTCAGCCGCAGAAACAGCGACACCGCCACCATCGCCGCCACGTCCCAAGGGTGACGCCCAGCCCTGCCAGGTCATTGGCGTCGCGCCGTAGCCATAGCGTTTCGGCTTGAACCAATACGTCGGTCATCACATGCGTCGCCCTTAACCGACCGAGCCTTCGAGCGAGACCGAGATCAGCTTCTGCGCCTCGACCGCGAATTCCATCGGCAATTGCTGCAGCACGTCCTTGACGAAGCCGTTGACGACGAGCGCGGTCGCCTCCTCCGCCGACAGCCCGCGCTGCCGGCAATAGAACAGCATCTCTTCGGAAATCTTCGAGGTCGTCGCCTCGTGCTCGAACACGGTCTTCGAGTTCTTCGCCTCGATATAAGGCACGGTGTGGGCGCCGCACTGGTCGCCGATGAGGAGCGAATCGCAATTGGTGAAGTTGCGCGCGCCGGTGGCGCGGCGATGCGCGGTGACGAGCCCGCGATAGGTGTTGTTCGAGTGGCCGGCGGCGATGCCCTTTGAGATGATGCGGCTCGTCGTGTTCTTGCCCAGATGCAGCATCTTGGTGCCGCTATCGACCTGCTGATAGCCGTTGGAGATGGCGATCGAATAGAACTCGCCGCGCGAATTGTCGCCGCGCAGGATGCAGCTCGGATATTTCCAGGTGATCGCCGAGCCGGTCTCGAGCTGGGTCCAGGAAATCTTCGCGTTCTTGCCGCGGCAATCGCCGCGCTTGGTGACGAAATTGTAGACGCCGCCCTTGCCGTTCGCGTCGCCCGGATACCAGTTCTGGATGGTCGAATATTTGATCTCGGCGTCGTCGAGCGCGATCAGCTCGACCACCGCGGCATGCAGCTGGTTCTCGTCGCGCACCGGCGCGGTGCAGCCTTCGAGATAGCTCACGTAGGAGCCGCGGTCGGCGATGATCAGCGTGCGCTCGAACTGGCCGGTATTGCGCTCGTTGATGCGGAAATAGGTCGACAGCTCCATCGGGCAGCGCACGCCCGGCGGCACGTAGACGAACGAGCCGTCGGAAAACACCGCCGAATTGAGCGTGGCGAAGAAATTGTCGCTGATCGGCACCACGGTGCCGAGATATTTCTTCACCAGATCCGGATGCTCGTGGATCGCCTCCGAGATCGGCATGAACAGCACGCCGGCCTTGGCCAGTTCCGCCTTGAAGGTGGTGGCGACCGAAACCGAATCGAACACCGCGTCGACCGCGACCCGGCCGTAGCCGTTGCCGCCGTCTCAGTCTCCTGCCTTCCGCCGCCGCTTCGCTTTCCTGGCCGTCGGTCTTCTGGATGCCGAGCAGCGCCTCGCGCTCGCGCAGCGGAATGCCGAGCTTCTCGTAGGTGCGCAGAATTTCCGGATCGATCTCGTCGAGCGACTGCGGCGCCCTCTTCGGCGCGGAGTAGTAATAGATGTTCTGGTAGTCGATCGGGCCGTATTGAACCTTGGCCCATTTCGGCTCGCGCATGGTGAGCCAGCGCCTGTAGGCGTCGAGCCGCCACGCCAGCATCCATTCGGGCTCGTTCTTCTTCGCCGAAATGAACCGGACCGTATCTTCCGACAGGCCCTTCGGGGCCTTCTCGGATTCGATCAGCGTCTCGAACCCATACTTATACTGATCAACGTCGATACGGCGGACCTGATCGACGGTCTCTTGCACTGCCGGCATTCGTCCCTCCGCTCACGGTTTCAAGGACCGCGGGTTGGATTTAGTCGGTTATGGTTCGGTGTGCCTGTGCTCGGGTCACCCTATCTGGCTCTTAGACTGTTCAAAGCTGCTTGAACCGTTCCAACGGCCGTCAAAATCATCGTTACTGCAGCCATTTAGGCCGCAATGCCTGTCGCCCCTTAGATAATGCACTTGAGAGCTTTCTCCAAGCGCCAAGAAAGCGCTCGATATCGGCTTCGGTCGTGCTCCAGCCCAGGCTGACGCGCACGGCGCCGCGCGTCGAGCGCCGGCGAAACCCCCATGGCGGCAAGCACATGGGAGGGCTGCACCTTGCCGGACGAACAGGCGGCGCCGGAGGAGACCGCGACCCCCTCGAGATCGAAGGCGATCACCGCCGTCTCCGCCTTCATGCCCTCGACCGCAAACAGCGTCGTATTGGGCAGCCGCTCGGCCGCCTCGCCGAAAATCACGGCGTCCGGCGAGATCGCCTTAAGCCCGGACTCCAGGAGGTCGCGCAGCGCCCGCATGTGCGCGGCCTCGGCGGCGAACTGTGCGCGCGCCGCGGCCGCAGCCGCGCCAAAGGCCGGCAATGCCGGCGACATTCTCGGTGCCGGCGCGCAGGCCGCGCTCCTGGCCGCCGCCGCGAATGAGCGGATCGGGGAAGTGAATATCCTCGCTCGCGCCGCACCAGCGCGCCGATGCCCTTCGGCCCGCCGATCTTGTGCGCCGACAGCGTCAGCAGGTCGGCGCCGAGCGCGCCGATGTCGCAGGCGAATCCGCCCGGGCCCCTGCACCGCGTCGACATGCAGCAGGCCGCCGGCGGCGTGAACGATCGCCGGCCGCCTCTGCGACCGGCTGCACCACGCCGGTCTCGTTATTGGCAAGCATGAGCGAGACCAGCGGCCGCGGCGGTCTTGCCGACGGCCTCCGCCAGCGCCGCAAGATCGATCCGGCCGTCTGGCGTGACCGGAACTCCTCGATCGCGTCGCGGGGAAACCGGCCGCCGGCGCGCACCGAAGCGTGCTCGATCGCCGACATCAGCAGCCGCTCGCGCGGGCGCTTCTCGCGCCGCGGTCTCGATCGCAGGCGTCAGCGCCAGCATGTTGGCCTCGGTGCCGCCCGAGGTGAAGAACACGTTGGCCGGCTGCGCGCCGACCAGCGCCGCCACCTCTTCGCGCGCCCGTTCGACGAGCCGTCGCGCGGCGCGGCCTTCGGCATGCACCGAGGACGGGTTGCCGGGAGCCGCCAGCGCCTCGCTGCAACGCCGCCTGCGCCTGCGGCCGCAGCGGCGCGTGGCGTTCCAGTCGAGATAGCTGCGCTCCGGCCATGTTCACGATGCTTGCTTTTTGTCCCCTGGCCTGTGCTAGAAGTCGCCAACGCAATGTTTCGTCGGCCGCTATGCACGTCGCCAGTTCCGAAAATCTGAAATGTTTTAAAGACTTAGGCGCGCCCATCGGCGGCGTCAAGCGACTCCGGCCGCTGCACCGCACTGATCGAGGTTTGAAGACCCATGCCCGAGGTCATTTTCACCGGACCTGGCCGGCCGCATCGAGGGCCGTTATCATCCGGCGCGGCAGAAGAATGCGCCGATCGGCATCGTGCTGCACCCGCATCCGCAATTCGGCGGCACGATGAACCACCAGATCGTCTACCAGCTCTATTACGCCTTCGTGCATCGGAACTTTTCCGCGCTGCGCTTTAACTTCCGCGGCGTCGGGCGGAGCCAGGGCGGCTTCGACCACGGCATCGGCGAACTCTCCGATGCCGCGGCCGCGCTCGACTGGGCGCAGTCGGTCAATCCCGAAGCGCGCAGCTGCTGGATCGCCGGCTTCTCGTTCGGCGCCTGGATCGGCATGCAGCTGCTGATGCGGCGGCCGGAAATCGAGGGCTTCATCTCGATCGCCCCGCCCGCCAACCTTTATGACTTCTCCTTCCTCGCCCCCTGCCCTTCTTCCGGCCTGATCATTCACGGCGACAAGGACGCGGTGGTGCCGCACCGCGACGTCACCACGCTGGTCGAGAAGCTCAAGACGCAGAAGGGCATCGTCATCGAGCAGAAGGTCGTTCCCGGCGCCAACCATTTCTTCGACGGCAAGATCGAGCCGCTGATGAGCTCGATCAGCGCCTATCTCGACAAGCGACTGGGCACCAAGGGCGGCCGGACGACGAGCGCGGCGTGAGCGCGGAGCGTCGACGTCAACTACGAAAACTTCTTCACCGCCAGCACGGCGTTGAGCCCGCCGAAGGCGAACGAGTTCGATATCGCGGCATCGATCGGCATCGCGCGCGCCTGGTTCGGCACGTAATCGAGATCGCAGGCCGGGTCGGGACCGAGATAGCCGATGGTCGGCGGCGCGACGCCCTCGCGCACCGCCAGCACCGTCGCCACCATTTCGAGCGCGCCGGCAGCGCCAAGCGCATGGCCGACCATCGATTTGGTCGAGGAGATCGCGAGCTTCTTCGCGTGCGGCCCGAACGCCTCGTGCAGCGCCTTGGTCTCGGTCTCGTCGTTGGCCGCGGTGCCGGTGCCGTGGGCGTTGACGTACTGGATGTCGGCCGGCGCCAGCTTCGCATCCTCAAGCGCGCCCTGCATGGCGCGCACCATGCCGCCCTGGTCGGGCGCGGTGAGATCGGCCGCATCCGCGCTCATGCCGAAGCCGGCAATCTCGCCGAGAATTTGCGCGCCGCGCGCCTGCGCGCGCTCCAGCGGCTCCAGCACCATCATGGCGGCGCCCTCGCCGAGAACGAGCCCCATGCGGTCCTTCGAGAACGGCCGGCAGACATCGGGCGACATCACCCGCATGGCTTCCCAGCCGCGCACCGTGCCGAAGGTGATGCAGGCTTCGGCGCCGCCGGTGACGGCGCAATCGACCAGGCCCGAGCGCACCATCTGGAAGGCGATACCGATGGCGTGCGTCGCCGAGGCGCAGGCGCTCGCGACCGCAAAGGCCGGGCCGCGCAAGCCGCAGGCCATCGATATCTGGCTCGCCGGCGCGTTGACCATCAGCTTGGGAATGGTCAGCGGAAAGACCCGCGTTCGCTTTTCCAGATAGACGCGGCGGAAGCTGTCGTCGTGGGTGGTCTGGCCGCCGACGCCGGTGCCGATGATGGTCGCGGTGCGCACCGACAGCGGCATGTCGAAGACGATGCCGGACTGCGCGATCGCCTCGCGCGCGGCGACCACGGCGAATTGCGAGACGCGGTCGAGCGTGGAGAGCTGGCGCTCGGGAAAATGCTTGAGCGGATCGAAGTTCTTCACCTCGGCGGCGACTTTCTGGGTCAGCTCCTCGTTCGCCGGCGTGAGCGTGATCGGGCCGAGCCCGCTCGCGCCGCGCTTTCAGGTTTTCCCAGTAGGAGGCGGCGGTGTGGCCGAGCGGCGTGACGGCGCCGAGGCCGGTGACGACGACCCGGTTCACGTCGTTCACGATTTCTTTTGCGCGACCAGGTCTTCGACGGCTTTGACGACGTCGCCGACGGTTTCGAATTCGGTGCGCGGATTGTTGGTATTGGCGTTATAGGGAATCTGGATATCGAACTTCTCTTCCAGATCGAAAATCATTTCCACCGCGTCGAGCGATTCCAGCCCCAGATCCTCGCAGCCGGTCGGACGCTTCGACGGTCGGCTTCTCGACCCGCTTCTTCTTGGCGATGATCGCAATCACGTCGCTTGCCACGTCGCTCATGACGCCGAAGCCCCGTCACTTCTTCATCGTCCGTTCCATGGCGTCGAGACGCGACGCCATGGCGGCAACTTTATCATGGAGCCGCTTTTGCCGGCCAAGGTAAAGCTGCTGTTCGATCGTGCGCTGGTGCGGCAGCGCCGGATAGCCGGACACGAAGGCGCCCGCCGGCACGTTGGTCGCCACCCCCGAACCGGCGGCGACCACCGCCTGATCGCCGATGCGCACATGGTCGCCGATGCCGACGCCGCCGCCGAGCCGCACCCGGTCGCCGATGATCGACGCTGCCGGAAATGCCCACCATGCCGCAGAGAATACAGCTTTCGCCGATGACGACGTTGTGGCCGATATGCACGTGGTCGTCGATCTTGCTGCCGCGGCCGATCCGGGTCGATTCGAGCGTGGCGCGGTCGATCGTGGTGCAGGCGCCGATCTCGACGTCGTCGCCGATCTCGACGTTGCCGAGCGAATGCACCCGGGTGACCTTTACGCCGGCGGTGAACGCGGAGGCCGACATCAGGTCGGGTGCGAAGCTGAACCCGTCGGCGCCGATCACCGCATTGGCATGGACGATGACCCGGTCGCCGAGGCGGCAGCCGTGGCCGATACGGACGCCGGAATGCAACAGGCATTGCGCGCCGATCGCCGCGTCGGCCCCGACGGTGACTTGCGGCATGATCGTCGTGCCGGCGCCGATGCGGCTGCGCGGGCCAACGACCGCATAGGGGCCGATGCTCACGCCCTCGCCGATGATGGCATCGGCGGCGACCAGCGCGGTCGGATGAACGCCGCACTCGTGCGGCGGGCCCGGATCGAACAGGGCCGTCAGCTTGGCCAAGGCCATCCGCGTCTCGCCGACGGCGATGACGGCTGGGAAAGAACCCGACGGCAGCGGACGCGACCGCCGCAATCACCACCGCCCGGGCCTTGCTGCGCGGCAGCGCTGGCGGCCGCCTCCGCGCTCATGGCGATCGCGAGGTCGGATGGCCGCTCGACGCGGTCGGGATGCACGAGCCGGTCGATCTCGATCGCTCCGTCGCCGTCCAAGCGGGCCGCGAAGCGCCTGCGCGATATCTTTGGTCAGCATGAATTTTATTGATATGCTCAGATAGATATTCTGAGTTTCTTCGCGTGCACGATGGCGACGCCAGCCGAAAGTGCGCTAGATCGGGCATCCGGTCAACCGACCGTCGACGCCATTGGCTCACGGTTTCGCCAACATCCCACCCGTGAGTGGCCGCGGCACCCCCGTCGTCGTCGGCAGAGAGAGCGGCAATCCGCGCAAGCTGCGCACGGCCAAGTAGGCGAAAGCCTGGCGCTTCGAGCGCGTCGACCGACCAGCCGGCGTCGTGCGCGCTCTCGACCCGTGCCGGCGCCAGCCGTTCGCCGAGCATGCGCATCAGCGTCGGATTGTGGGCGCCGCCGCCGGAAACAATCCAGCTTTTCGGCGCGCGCGGCAGATGCGGCACGATGCGCGCCACCGCCGCCGCCGTCAGCGCCGTCAGTGTCGCGGCTCCGTCGGCGACGCTCGCTTCGTCAAGAGTGCGGCCGACGAACTCGCGAAAATCGTTGCGGTCAAGCGATTTTGGCGGTGGGACGGCGAAGAAGGGGTGCGCGAGCAGACGGCCGATCGCTTCCTCGTCGACCACACCCGGCTGCGGCAGTGCGACCGTCGCTGTCGAGAGGACGGCCGGTGCGCAGGCGCAAAAAATCGTCGATAAGCGCATTGCCTGGGCCGGTGTCGCATGCAGATCACCTCTTCGCCGTCGATGTAGGTGACGTTGGCGACACCGCCGATATTGAGGACCGCGACCGGCGGATCGAGGCGCAATCGCCGCACCAGAGCGCGGTGAAAGAGCGGCGCCAGCGGCGCCCCCTGCCCGCCAGCCGCCACATCGGCGGCGCGGAAATCGTACACGACCGCGATGCCGAGACGCGCCGCCAGCGCACGTCCGTCGCCGATCTGAACGGTGAGGCCGCGCTCCGGCCGGTGCAGCAGCGTCTGGCCGTGGAATCCGATCACCGCCACGTCGCCCGGCATTGATCGCGTTGGCGGCCAGAAATACCTCGACCGCCTCGGCATGGGCGGTATTCACCAGCGCCTCGGCCTCGGCGACGATGCCCGGCCGCGCCATGCGGTCGGTCAGGCTCGCAGCCGCCGCCGTGGCGCGGCGAAGGAGGGTTCGCTCGTCCCTGCGTATAGGGCCGGCCCGCGGTCGGCCCGAACTGCGCGATGGTTTCGCCGTCGGTATCGATCAGGGCGACATCGACGCCGTCCTGCGAGGTTCCGCTCATCAGCCCGATCGCCAGGACCGACGAGCCATCCGAGGACGATTCCGACGTGGCAAGCGCCGACATCGGGCCGTTCTTGAAGTTGAATCACCCGCCGGACCTGTTACACCAGCGCCGCCGCCGCGGCGAGCGCCGGCGTGACCGGCCAGATGACGATGAGCACCTACAAGTCGGACTTTCTGAACGTCCTCGCCAACCGAGGATTCATTCATCAGGTTTCGGAACCCGAGGCCCTGGACGCGCTCGCGTGCTCCTCGACGATCACCGCCTATATCGGCTTCGACTGCACGGCGCCGTCGCTCCACGTCGGCTCGCTGTTGCCGATCATGATGCTCCACTGGCTGCAGCAGACCGGTCACCGGCCGATCGCGCTGATGGGCGGCGGCACCACGCGCGTCGGCGATCCTTCCGGCAAGGACGAAAGCCGCAGGCTCCTGACCGACGACATCATCAACGAAAATCTCAAAGGCATCCGCGCCATCTTCGCGAATTTCCTCAAGCTTCGAGCGACGGCGGCAATGACGCCGCCATGGCCAACAATGCCGACTGGCTGAACAAGCTCAATTACGTCGACTTCCTGCGCGACGTCGGCCGCCATTTCTCCGTCAATCGCATGCTCGCCTTCGATTCGGTGAAGCTGCGGCTCGAGCGCCAGCAGGAGCTGTCGTTCCTCGAATTCAACTACATGATCCTGCAGGCCTACGATTTCGTCGAGCTGTACCGGCGCCACGGCTGCGTGCTGCAGATGGGCGGCTCCGACCAGTGGGGCAATATCGTCAACGGCATCGATCTCGGCCGCCGCCTGCACAACGCGCAATTCTTCGCGCTCACCTCGCCGCTGATCACCACGTCGTCGGGCGCCAAGATGGGCAAGACCGCCGCCGGCGCGGTGTGGCTCAACGCCGATCTCGTGAGCCCTTACGAATACTGGCAATACTGGCGCAACACCGAGGATGCCGACGTCGGTCCGCTTCCTCAAACTGTTCACGGTGCTGCCGCTCGACGAGATCGAACGCCTCGCCGCGCTCAAGGGCGCGGAGATCAACGAAGCAAAGAAAGTCCTCGCCACCGAAGCGACCGCGCTGGTTCACGGCCGCGCGGCCGCGGAGGAAGCGGCAGTAACGGCGCAGCGACTTTCGAGAGAAGGCGGACTAAGCTTGGACCTGCCGACATGTCGAAATCCCCGCGGTGATCTCGGTCGCAAGCTTCGCGTGATTGACGCCGCCCTGCTAGCGGAATTGGTCTCTTCGAATGGCGAAGCGCGGCGCCTCGTCCGCGGCGGTGGCCTGAAGGTGAACGACGAGACCGTCAACGACGAAACTCGGCTGCTTACCGCGCACGACATGAAGCCGGAAGGCGTGATCAAACTCTCGCTCGGCAGAAAGCGCCACGTCCTGCTCAAGCCAGCTGTAAGCGGGCTAATCGGCCGGCGCCGGTATCGGTGATGGTGTCGGTCGCGGCCGGATATTCGAAAATCTTGCGCAGCACGCCGGGCGCCAGCACCGAGAGAATATTGACGTTGAGCACCGGATTGCCGGGCCGGCCGACGACCTGGTAGGTGAAGCCGAAGATGCCCTTCTTTTCTGCCGCCCAGAATCGGTCCCGACCACGGGAATCCAAGCCGAACAGATTGTTGGGACCGTAAAGCGGGACCAGCGTGCCGCGCAGGTCGACGCTGTCGCGCGTGTAATCGATCAGCCCGTCGATGGTGCCGCCGAGCACCGGGCCGCGCACCACGCCGTCGCGCAGCGCAACGCGGCCCGGCGCGCGGGTGAAGTCGACGCGCATGCTGGAAAACTGCAGATCGCTGCGCGGCGCCTGCGGCCCGTTCTGCGATGCCGCTGGTGGCGGCGCGCTGCAGCTCCGCTTCGTCGTGGATGGTGAAATTGCGCACATTCAGCGTGCCCTGCTGCGCCGGATTGTTGGCCGACGGGCGCGTCCATCACGATCGCCATCTGGCCGCCGATCATGCGCTTATAGACGTCGGTCGCGCGAAACAGCGCGCCGGCATCGGTGCGTGCGCAGCATAGACCACCTGGCGTCCGTCCGGCTCGGCCGTGCAGTTCGCCGTTGAGCGTGCCGTCGCGCCCGATCTTCGCGTTCAGGCCGAGGCTGCGGATCTCGCCGGCGCGGCGCGACATTTTCAGATCGACATTGCTCAGCGCCTCGCCGTTGAATGCCAGCACGGCGCCGAGCTTCACATCGAGATCGACGTCCGGGCGTTGGTGCGCTTGCCGGCCTGCGCTGCCGGGCAATCCGGCCGGTCAAGGTCTTGATGAAGCCGCGGCCGTCATAGACCTCGCCGCGCATGACGACGCGCAGCGCGCCGTCCGGCGCGCGCTCGGCCTTCAGCGTCGCCTTGTCGCCGTCGGAAAAGCCGTAGGACGGGAAATTGGCCGATTGCAGCTCGCCGGAGCCGTCGAGTTCGATCGTCCCTTTGACGCCGTCGCCGGCGCCCTCGATGACCAGATCGTCGATGCTGGATCGATTGCGGCTTGGTGGTGAGCGTGAGCGTCGCGCGCGCCGGCTTGCCGGCAGGCTTCACCCAGCCGGGCAGGAATCCCTTGATCTGCGCCGAGGTAAGATCGGCGGCGACGGAGAAGCGGCCGTCGCGGTCGGAGCCGGTGCCGACGCGGCCGGTCAGCGTGGATCGGAATCGAGCCGCTGATCGTGTTGCCGGGATCGAGGCCGAGATGTGCTGCGCGCCGCCGCATCGAGCGTGCCGTGGAGTGCGGATGTCGGCTTCGCTGTCGCCGCGCGCTTGGCGGTATTCGAGAGTGGCCGGCGCGCCGGCGATCTTGACGTCGCCCTTGAACTGGAAGCCTTGCGGGTTGGCGGTGACGTGCAGCGCCGCCGCGTCCAGCCGCTGCCCCATGATCATGTTGTCGGCGGAGAAATTGGTGGCGTCGACCGCGATCGAATAATTGGTCGATCCCGGCGGCAGATCGGGCTTCAGCGGCATCGCCAGCGAAACCTGCGCGCGTCATCGTTGCCGTGGCTGGTGGCCGGATCGAACGGCGTGTGCGACACTTCGCGCAGACGGTCCATGGCCAGCAATTCGGCGGCGGCGGGAACCGAACCGTCGAGCTTGAAATGCACGCGCGCCGGCGGCTCGTGCGGCGCGGTGTCGGGCACTTCGAACAGGCCGGACGACAGGACGAGCTTGTCGCCCCGACGGCAGGTCGGCGGTGGCTTTGCCGACTGCGATCTGCGCATCGCGGCCGACGATGTGAACGGTGAGATCGGCGTCGTTGAGCGCCGGCAGACCCTCCACCGGCCGGATCACGCAGTTCGTGACGAGCGCGTCGATCGATAGTCCATTGTCGGGCACCGGCGGTCCGTTCGCCCGCAGCGTATTGAACGGCGCATTCACCGCGATGGTGATGTGGTCGACGGTGCCGCTGACGAGATTTTCGTCGAACCAATCGCGCACCTTGCGGCGCGACGAAGACCGGCCACAGGCGCTTGAGATTCGTCGACCGACATGCGCTTGCCGGCAAAGCCCGCATTCAGGCGCAAGTCGCCGCTCGGAATAATCGGCGCTGCCGGACATGAAGACGCTGACGTCCATGTTGCCGATATCGCCGTCATCGACGACGAAGCGCTTCTTGGTCGGATCGAAGCTGCCGCTCGACCGCGATGCGATTGAGGATCAGCGCATCGCTCTCGGTCGCCGGGAGTGGCCAGCACGGCGGTGCCGCCGCTGATCTTGAAGAGCCAGTCGCCGCCGGCTTGCGGCGGGCGCCTCGCACCTGTCCGAGCAGCGTCAGCCGGTTGCCGCCGGAGACGATCTGGAACGGCACCGAAAGCATGCCGCTGCGCGGCGTCCCAGTCGAACTTGAACTCGGCGTGGTCGATCTCGATGCGGCCGTCGGCGCCGTTGGCATCGCCGATATAGCCGGCCCTCGGCGACGATGCCGCCCGACCAGACTTCTGCGGCACGCCATCCGCTCCGATCTCGCCGCGCACGCTCGCGGACAGCGGCAAAGTTGCTTGCAGACTTGCCGTCGCCAAGGTGCAAGGCGCCGGACGAGCCCGTTGGCGGGAACGTTGGCGGGCCTCGATTTCGACGCTGCGCGAAGCCGTTATGGACCGGCTTGATCGCGGCGACCAATGCCCAAGGCCGCTTGGCATTTTCCGATCCCGAGCCTGACGACGACGCCGCCGCCGGACGGCCGCTCCAGGCTGAGCCGGATGTTCGTCAGCGCCCAGTCCTTGCCGGTTCGCTCATCGTTGACGGTGAGCGTTCCCTCCTTGAGGCCGAGCTCGCGCAGATCGTGGCCGTCGAGGCCGGTTTCGCCGATGCCGTCGATCCACGTCAGAAGCGCGGCGACGATGTCGCTGGTTCGCTGCGGCGACGCGGCGGCGCTGCCGCGGCGAGGTGCACGGCGCGAGAGCGGCAGCCGCGGTCGGCGTCTGCAATGCGTCTCGGCAGCGCAAGGTGCTGTTGCTGCCGTCGGCCGAGGCGACGACGACCGGCACTGTCGGCAGTCGCGATCGGATGCTTGTCGGCGCCGGCGAAAACGGTGACTTCGCCGTCGCGCTCGATGCGCACGTTCAGTTCGCGCGCCGACCAGATTCAGGCTTTCCGCGCGCATGTGGCCGGTGAGCAGGCTCAGGGCGGAGACGTGCACCTCGGCCTTCGGCGCTCGGGCCACGACCGCGCCATCGGCGTCGCGCACGACGATGTCGCGAATGCGCACGGCGGCCCCGCCATTCTCGGTGCGCTCGATCTGCGTGCCGCCGACTTCGACGCGATCGTGGCTGCCGAAATTCTCCTCGATCGCCGAAACGAGCCAGGGCGTCAACGCGTCGATCTGGATCGGACCGCTGGCGAGCCGCCACCAGAGCGCGAGAAAGCGACCAGCAACACGGCGGCGAGTGCGCCGCTGCCGATGGCTGACGCGCCGGATCAGGCGCCTATGCCGGCGAGCAGCCGCCGATAAGCCACGACATAGCGGCCATCGCCAAAGCCTCCGCCGCGCCGGGCCGCCATGAGGCTGCCACGCCGACGCGGATAAACGACAGGCTCCCGCTGCGGGAGCGCCGCACTCTGACGTATCCTGATTCGCCATACCCCCTCGGGCGTCCCCTCGTCCGTGGTGCCGTGTGATCAGAACGCCGTCGCCGGCCCCATGCTCGACCAGCCCCTGCCGGCGCGCGTATTCTGCTAGGATAAGATGCCGCTGCGAAAGCGTCGAAAGGAAGGCATATGGCGGAACATAAGGTGAAGCACGGAGCCGCCGATCTTCGCGGCCGGCGCGAAAGCCCCGGCCTTCACGCTGCCGCGCGACGGCGGCGGCACTGTTTCGCTCGCCGACTTCGCCGGGCGCAAGCTCGTGCTCTATTTCTATCCGCGCGCCGATACATCGGGCTGCACCAAGGAGGCGATCGACTTCTCCCGCCACAAGACCGCCTTCAGCCGCGCCGGCGCTGAAATTCTCGGCGTCTCCGCCGACCCGGTGCCGGCGCAGGATAAGTTCAAGGCCAAGCACAAGCTCACCATCGCGCTCGCCTCCGACGAGAAGCACCGCATGCTCGAGGCCTATGGCGTGTGGCAGGAAAAATCGATGTACGGCCGAAAATTCTTCGGCATCGTGCGCGCGACCTTCCTGATCGGGCCCGATCAGCGCATCGCCAAGTCTGGCCGCGCGTGTCGGTCGATGGCCACGCCGAAGAGGTGCTCGCCGCCGTCAAGGCTCTGTAAACCGTCCGCAAAGATTGCCTAAACATTTACCGACGGCGAGAAAATCGCCGCGGCGATTTCCCGAATATTAACCATACGTCCCTCAAATGCGCTCCCCGGGATGGCCGGTTCTGCGTCAGCCAGCCGGTGGGAGCGTCAATGTCGCAGTGGACAGCGTCACAGCCGCAGCACGGCACGTCGCGCGCATTACAGCAATCGGCGAGTCCGTCGCGCCGGCCGGAACCGCGTCAACCCGCGGTGCAACCCACGCTCCGGCGCAGCGCAGGCTACACGATCGCGCATGCCGGCCGGCAGGTCCGTTTTGGACCGGTGGTGTTCTGGATCGCGGTCGGCACCTTCGTCATCATGGCCGGCTGGTCGATCACGACCGCCACCTATTTCGCCTTCCACGACGATGTCCTCAAAGGCCTGTGGCGCGCGAGCAGGCGCAGCAATACGCCTACGAAGACCGCATCGCCGATTTGCGCGCGCAGATCGACCGCACCACCAGCCGTCAATTGCTCGATCAGGACCAGTTCGAGCAGAAGCTCGATGAACTCATGCGCCGGCAGGCGACGCTGGAATCGCGCGCGAGCGCGCTCAGCGGCGTCGCCGACCCGGCGACGACCGGATCGATCAGGCCTGACGGCCCGCGGCGCCGCCGGCCGGCGGCGCAGCCGGCGTCGATCGGCGACACGCTGTTCTAACGCCGCATCCGCTCGACGACGGCAAGCAATCGAGCATCGCGACCAAGCTGAAATACGTCGAGGCTTCGCTTGATCGCGTCGAGCACGACGAAACCACGGCGCTCGATCAGATGCAGGCGCGCTACGAAGGCAGGACCCGCGAAGTCCGCGGCGTGCTCGACGGTCTCGGCCTCAAGTTCAACGCCGTGCCGGCGGCGACCGGCGGTCCGTTCGTGCCGGTCAGACTGCCGCCGGCGAACGAAAGCTTTGCCCGCGCGCTGACGCGCGTGAACATCGCGCGCGCGCAAGCCGACGATCTCGGCAATACGCTCAGCTCATGTGCCGCTGCGCAAGCCGCTTGCCGGCGAACTGGAAATGACCTCGCCGTTCGGCGTGCGCATCGATCCGTTCGTGCACGAGCCCTCGATGCATACCGGCATGGATTTCCGCGCCAATGTCGGCGATCCGATATACGCCACGGCGGCCGGCCGGGTGACGCAAGGCCGGCTGGGAGGGCGGCTACGGCCAGATGGTCGAGATCGATCACGGCGAGGGACTGGCGACCCGCTACGGCCACATGTCGGAAATCGACGTTGCGGTCGGCGCAGAAGGTGCGCGCCGGCCAGGTGATCGGCCGCGTCGGCTCGACCGGCCGCTCGACCGGCCCGCATCTGCATTACGAGACGCGCGTCAACGGCGAGGCGGTCAATCCGGAAAAATTCCTCGCCGCCGGCGAGAAATTATTCGGCGGGCGGCCGATAGCACGCGTCGAAGGAAGGAATTTCCAGGACTAGGAATGCGGCGTTGCCGCCCGACTGGCTGCCAGTCCTGCGCCCATCCCAGTCCTACGCATCGCGCCTATTCAACATCCTCGATTGGCTCTGCTTCGCCGCCGAACGCCTTCTGCGCCAGCGCGGCTTCGAGGAACTGATCGATGTCGCCGTCGAGCACGGCGCCGGTATTGGAGGTGGACACGCCGGTGCGCAAATCCTTGACCATCTGATAGGGCTGCAGCACGTAGGAGCGGATCTGGTGGCCCCAGCCGATATCGGTCTTGGCGGCCTGCTCGGCGGCGGCTTTTTCCTCGCGCTTTTTCAGTTCGAACTCGTAGAGCTTGGCGCGCAGCATCTGCCACGCCTGCGCGCGATTGCGGTGCTGCGAGCGGTCGTTCTGGCACAACACCACGATGTTGGTCGGGATGTGCGTGAGGCGGATCGCCGATTCGGTCTTGTTGACGTGCTGGCCGCCGGCGCCGCCGGAGCGCAGCGTGTCGACGCGCACGTCCGACTCGTTGATGTCGATCTTGATGCGGTCGTCGATCACCGGATAGACGTTGACGCTGGCGAACGAAGTATGGCGGCGCGCGTTGGCGTCGAACGGCGAGATGCGCACCAGGCGATGCACGCCGTTCTCGGTCTTGAGCCAGCCATAGGCGTTGCGGCCCTTGACCTCGATGGTGGCCGACTTGATGCCGGCTTCCTCGCCTGCGGTCTCCTCGATGTAGTCGACCTTGAAGCCGTGCTGCTCGGCCCAGCGCGTATACATGCGCGACGAGCATGTTGGCCCAATCCTGGCTCTCGGTGCCGCCGGCGCCGGCGTGGACTTCGAGGTAGCAATCGTTGGCGTCGGCCTCGCCCGAGAGCAAGCGCTTCGAGTTCGCGCCGCGCCACCTCGGCCTTGAGCTTGCGCAGGCCGCTTCGGCTTCGGCCACGACTTTTTGATCGTTCTCCGCCTCGCCCAGCTCGATCAGCGTCACCTGATCGTCGAGTTCCTGCTCGATGCGGGAGAGCGCGCCAAGCTGGTCGTCGAGCGCGGTGCGCTCCTGCATCACGCGGCTGGCGCGCTGCGGATCGTTCCAGAGATTGGGGTCTTCGGCCTGCCGGTTCAGTTCCGCAAGCCGCGCGCGCGCCTTGTCGACATCAAAGATGCCTCCTCAGCAGCCCGACCGACTGCTTGATCTCGGCGACGATGGTTTGAATTTCGGCGCGCATCGGATTCGGATGACGGATGACGGATGACGGATGACGGATGACGGATGACGGAGGTCAGATAAGGTGAGTCAGCGGATACCGCAATTCTCTAGATCTGCTCGTCCGCACGTCTGTCCTCAGTAAAGTCCTCCGGTGCCGCTGCTGCGGACGGCGCGATCGGCATCAGGCGAAACCGGCACCGGGCCGCTATCGACCGGCAGCGGTTTGCCGTTGGCGGTATCCGTTCCGATCACCGAATAGGTGTCGGGCGGAGCGGTGCCCGGCTTGAAGGCTTCGAGAATGACGCGCGGGTCGCCGGGCACCGCGCGCATGCCGGTTTTCGCGTCGACGCGCACGAGCTTGATGCCGGGCGGCATCGGGAACGGGATCGGCGGCTTGTCGGCAAGCGCCACTTTGAGGAAATCGCGCACGATCGGCGCCGCCAGATCGCCGCCAGTCGCGTTATTGGCGATCTTGCGCGGCTTGTCGTAGCCCAGATAGACGCCGCAGACGACGTCCGGCGAGAAGCCGATGAACCAGACGTCCTTCTCATCGTTGGTGGTGCCGGTCTTGCCGGCGATCGGCTTGCCGAGCGCGCGCAACGCGCTGCCGGTGCCGCGCTGAACGACGCCTTCCATCATCGAAACGATCTGATAGTCGGTCATCGGATCGAGCACCTTCTCCTCGTGATCGATCAGCGTCGGCTCGGGCTGATCGTGCCAGCTCTTGGCGTCGCAGCCGATGCATTCGCGCATGTCGTGCTTGTAAATGGTGTGACCGTAACGGTCCTGGATGCGGTCGATCAGGGTCGGAATGACGCGCCGCCCGCTGTTGTCGAGCATCGAGTAGGCGTTGACCATGCGCATGAGCGTGGTCTCGCCGGCGCCGAGCGAGTAGGACAGATACGGCGGCAGATTGTCGTAGACGCCGAACCTCTTTGCATATTCGGCGATCAGCGGCATGCCGATGGCTTGCGCAAGCCGCACTGTCATCACGTTGCGCGATTCTTCCAGGCCGAAGCGCAGCGTCGATGGGCCGAAGAACTGGCCGCCGTAGTTTTCCGGCTTCCAGATGCCGCCGCCGCTCGGCCCCATGTCGATCTCGATCGGCGCGTCCATGATGATGGTCGAGGGCGTGTAACCGTTATCGATCGCGGCGGCATAGACGATGGGCTTGAACGAGGAGCCCGGCTGGCGCAGCGCCTGGGTGGCGCGGTTGAACTGGCTTTCGATCGAACGAGAAGCCGCCGACCATGGCGAGCACGCGGCCGGTATGCGGATCCTCCACCACCATGGCGCCGGAGATTTCCGGCACCTGGCGCAGCCGGTACTCGCCCTTTTGTTCCATCGGCTCGACGTAGATGACGTCGCCGGGCGAGAGCACCTCGCTGACTCGCTTGATCGGGTGCGCAGGCCCCTTGGCCGGCTTTGCCCATTTGACGCCCTCGAGCGGCACGATGCCGATGTCGCGCTGCTTGACGACGTTGCCGCCGGGATCGCGCGGCGGCTGCAAGCCGATGCGCGCCGACTGATCGCTCGACCTCGAGCACCACCGCCATGCGCCACGGATCGATGTCCGACAGCGATTTGACGTCGGCGAGCTTGGGCGCCCCAGTCGCCGCCGATGTCGATCTTGGTGATCGGACCGCGGTAGCCTCTTGCTCTCGTCGAAATTGACGAGCCCGTCGACCATGGTCTTGCGCGCCAGCAGCTGCAGCTTGGGATCGAGCGTGGTGCGCACCGACAGCCCGCCTTCGTAAAGCTTCTTCTCGCCGTAATTGTCGACGAGGTAGCGGCGGACCTCCTCGGTGAAATATTCGGCGGCGATATTCGTGGGTATCGGGCGGCCGCATGGTCACGGCCAGCGGCTCCTTCTCCGCCTTCGCGCCATCGGCGGCGGTGATGAAGCCGTCCTCCACCATGCGCTCGATCACGTAATTGCGCCGCGCCACCGCCTCGTCGTGGCGGCGGAACGGATTGTAATTGTTCGGGCCCTTGGGCAGGCCGGCGAGATAGGCGGCTTCCGCGATCGTCAGCTCGTGCACCGACTTGTCGAAATAGAGCAGCGACGCCGCGGCCACGCCGTAGGCGCCGAAGCCGAGATAGATTTCGTTGAGATAGAGTTCGAGGATTTTGTCCTTCGAATAGGCGCGCTCGATCTTGAGCGCCAGCAGCATTTCCTTGATCTTGCGGTCGAACGTCACCTCGTTGCCGAGCAGGAAGTTCTTGGCCACCTGCTGGGTGATGGTGGAGGCGCCCTGCGGGTGGCGATTGCTGCCGTAGTTCTCGACGTAGGACATAGCCGCACGCGCGATGCCGGAAACGTCGATGCCGGGATGCTCGTAGAAGTTCTTGTCCTCGGCCGCGATGAAGGCGTTCTTGACCAGGTTCGGCACCGCCTGGATCGGCAGATAGAGCCGCCGCTGGGTGGCGTATTCGGCGAGCAGCGAGCCGTCGGCCGCATGCACGCGCGTCATCACCGGCGGCTCGTAATCCTGCAGCTGCGAGTAGTCCGGCAGACCCTTGGAATAATGCCACAGCAGCCCGGCGACGGCGCCGACGCCGACGAGGAACAGCGATCGTCCCCGCCGCAAACAGAAAGCCCAGGAAACGCAACAACAATTTCATTGAACGGCGTCTCGCCCGCTCTCGGCCGGCATCCGGCGCCCGACCGATTCAGCACCCCGCCGCGTCCAGCGCAAAACCCAGTTTGGCGGAATTGGCGCAAACCCGCCAGGGAGCCCCTTGTCCATCGGCTCTCGTCGCTCCGTTTTTTGTTCAAACTGAGGCCTTTTGCGGCATGGCGCGGCCTTCCTTGCAACCTTGCTGCCGGTGTGCGCGCCGGCCACGTGGGTGGAGAAGTAGCGTATCGATCGCCTTGGCGATCGAATCGGCGGTGCGGTCGCGCCAAGCGTCCGACATCAGCGATTTCAAGTCCTCCCGGTCCGACACGTAGCCCAGTTCCACCAGCACCGAAGGCACGTCGGGCGCGCGCAACACCCGGAAGCCCGCCGACTTGATCGGCTCCTTGTGCAGCCGCGCCACGCCGCGCAAGTCGCCGACCACGTCGTGGGCGAACTGCACCGAAAAAGTCTTGGTCTCGCGCTGGGCGAGATCGATCAGGATTCCGGCGACGTCGTTCGGCTCGGTCTTCAGGTCGACGCCGGCAATGACGTCGGCGCGGTTTTCCTTGTCGGCGAGCTGAGCGGCCTGCACGTCGGAGGCCTTGTTCGACAGCGTGTACACGGTCGCACCCTGGGCATCGCCCTCGTTGCGCGGCAATGAATCGGCATGGATCGAGACGAACAGCGAGGCGTCCGCCTTGCGCGCGATGCGCACGCGCTCGTCGAGCGGCACGTAGGTGTCGTCGGTGCGCGTCATCAGCACGCGGTATTTGCCGGACTTTTCGAGGCGCGCGCGCAAGCGCTTGGCGAAATCGAGCACGATGTCCTTCTCCATCTGCCCGCTCGGCGCCCGCGCGCCGGTATCGATGCCGCCGTGGCCGGGATCGAGCACGATCAGCGGCCGCGGATCGTCGCTGCTGTCGGCCTGCGGCTCGGGCGCCGGCGCCGACGCGTGTCAACAGCCTGTCCTCGAGCGCGATGTTGCGCAAAAACGCTGGTCCGGTCGGTCGGCACCAGATCGAGCACCAGCCGCGCCGGATCGCCCGCCGCCGCGTCGATCACGAAGGCCTTGGCGACGCGCACCGGCTTGGCCACATCGAGGACGATGCGCGAGCCGCCCTCCATCATCAGCCCGAAGCGGAAGGCCTTGATCAGGCCGCGCCCGCTCTCGCCGGCCTTCGGCGGCAGCCGGAACACCACTTCGGGGATGTCGATCACGACCCGGTAGGGGTCGGCGAGCGTGAAGGCGTGCACGTCGATCTTGCGGCTCAGGTCCATGACGAAGCGGGTGTCGGCGTCGTCGCCGCCGAGCCGCACGTCGGTCGCGACCGGAAATGAGTTGGGCGCCGGCGCCGCCGAAGGCCGGCCGGCCGCCAGCACGAGCGCCGGCGAAGAGTACAGCGAGAAACGCCCCGCTCGCCGCCCGGACAGCCATCGGCCCCATCCCCTCGAATTCCCGTCTTAATCCATTAGGGACGCGTGGTTAACCGAAACTTAAATGCCAGCACAACCCGCCTTGCCGCAAGGCGAAATTCCCACCCGTTTCGGCCAAACCCCACGAAGCGCGCTTGCCAATTCCCTGCCGGCGGCCTTATGAAGAACGTGCTGACGGTGAAAGGTTCCGGTTGCGTCGCGTTAGGGCATCCGGCACGTCCGCCACGATTGTCTCCCTTAAGATGATGACGGGAGCGAGGCGGACGCCGCTTTCGAACCCCCTGCGGCGCCATGGGTCCGACAAGGTCCGGCGCGGAGGATGCGGAACGAGCAAGCGACGCCGATACCCTCAAGGAAGAGGACAACCGGAGCCTCGCGCGTGATCGCGTGGCAGCAGGCGCGAACGCGCTGCCGGCATCGCATCGCGCCGATGCCGTGAGCAACGAAAGAAACCGCGGCGGCGCCACGCGCTGCCGCCCCAAATGCGGTTTGGAGTTCATGTTCGAGGCGCAAGTCACAGGTCCGTTCGAAGCGTCGTGGCAGCGTTCATTCGGCGCTCGCCCACTCGTCGGTCGGCGATCCGCGTCGCCGCGCTCGGGACTTCCGATCCGTCTTCCTTCACCGACAATGGGGCCGGCCGCCGTCCGCCGCCGCCGATGCGGCGCGGAGCAGACGGCGCAGCTGGCCCGCATGAGATTTGCCAATGGCCAACAAAATGCTCATCGACGCGACCCATCCGGAGGAGACCCGGGTGGTCGTCCTGCGCGGCAATCGCGTCGAGGAATTCGACTTTGAAGTCCGCGCACCGCAAGCAACTAAGAGGCAACATCTATCTGGCCAAGGTGACGCGCGTCGAGCCGTCGCTGCAGGCCGCCTTCGTCGATTACGGCGGCAACCGCCACGGCTTTCTGGCGTTTTCCGAAATCCATCCGGACTACTACCAAATCCCGGTCGCCGACCGGCAGGCGCTGATCGACGAGGAGCAGCGCGCGCAACGCGCCGCCGACGACGAAATCGACCGCCGCTCGCGGCGGCATCGCGGGCACGGCAGACGTCCGCGCGATCGCGCCGGCGCGACGAAGTCGTGCGCGGCGAAGCATCTGAGGGGCCGACAGCGAGTCGGCTGAGCGCGAGCAGGGCCGCTGCCGGCGAGGCAACGCGAACACGCGACCGACCGGCAGCGCATCGGACAGACGCACTCCGATCTGGCTGCCGACTGCGCCGGAGGTGACGGCGGACAGCCGCGAGCCGAAGCTCACGGCAGATCGGCGCCGAAGCGAAGCCGAAGCGGCGACACCCTGCACCGCCGAGGCGACCGCAGCGGCGATGCCCGAAGCCGAGCCTCCCGAGCCGGACGACTCACGGCCGGAACCGCCGCGCCCGAAACGGCGCCTGTCTGCGGCCGGCGGAGGCCGGCGCCGCCGACGAAGGCGGCGACAGCACGTGACCGAACCGCGGTCGCCCGCGAAGGCGTTGGCGAGGCGACGGCGACGGCGGCGAGAACGGCGACGCGCGAGAACGGCGAGAACGGCGAAGAGATCGTCGAGTCGGTCGGCGGCGCCGACGCGCTCGAGGAAGTTCCCGACCGCGCCCCGCGCTATCGCCGCCAGTACAAGATCCAGGAAGTCATCAAGCGCCGGCAGGTCATGCTGGTGCAGGTGGTCAAGGAGGAACGCGGCACCAAGGGCGCGGCGCTCACCACCTACCTGTCGCTCGCCGGCCGCTATTCGGTGCTGATGCCCAACACCGCGCGCGGCGGCGGCATCTCCCGCAAGATCACCAGCGTGCGAAGATCGCGGCCGGCTCAAGGAGATCGCCCAGGAACTTGAAGTGCCGGAAGGGCATGGGCGTGATCCTGCGCACCGCGGGCGCCAGCCGCACCAAGACCGAGATCAAGCGCGATTTCGAATATCTGCTGCGGCTGTGGGAGACGGTGCGCGACCTGACGCTCAAATCGACCGCGCCGAAGCTCGTCTACGAGGAAGGCTCGCTGGTCAAGCGCTCGATCCGCGACCTCTATTCCAAGGACATCGACGAGGTCATCGTCGCCGGCGCCGAGGCCTATCACGAGGCCAAGGACTTCATGCGCATGCTCATGCCGAGCCATGCGAAGAACGTGAAGCCTTACGCCGACACCCAGCCGCTGTTGTCGCGCTACGGCGTCGAGAGCCAGCTCGACGCCATGTTCTCGCCGGTCGTGCAGTTGCGCTCCGGCGGCTACATCGTGCTCAACCAGGCCGAGGCGCTGGTCGCCATCGACGTCAATTCCGGCCGCGCCACGCGCGAGCATCACATCGAGGACACCGCGCTCAAGACCAATCTCGAAGCGTCGGACGAGATCGCCCGCCAGCTGCGGCTGCGCGATCTCGCCGGGCTGATCGTCATCGATTTCATCGACATGGACGAGAAGCGCAACAACCGCGCGGTCGAGCGGCGGCTGAAGGAATGCCTCAAGCAGGACCGCGCCCGCATCCAGGTCGGCCGCATCTCGCATTTCGGCCTGCTGGAAATGTCGCGGCAGCGCATCCGCGCCAGCGTGCTGGAAAGCTCGACGGAGAAATGCCCGTATTGCGGCGGCTCCGGCCATGTGCGCTCGGTGTCGTCGCTGGCGCTGCAGGTGCTGCGCGCGCTCGAAGAGCAATTGATGCGCGGCGCCACGCACAATCTCATCGCCCGCACGCGGCCCGACGTGGCGCTCTATGTGCTCAATCAGAAGCGCGCGCATCTGCGCGCGCTGGAGGAGCGCTTCGCCATCACCATCACGATTTCGGCCGACGAAACGGTCACCGCGCCGCAGGCCTTCGTCATCGATCGCGGCGAGCAGGTGCACACGGTCGAAGCGGCGCGCGCGCTCGCCGAACAGGCGCCGCCGCTCGCGGCGCCGCTCGAGGAGGAAGACGACCTCGAAGACGCCGAGCCTCGCGGAAGCCGAGGAGGCCGAAGAGCAAGGCTGAAGCGCGCGAGCAAGCGCGCGACCGCCGAGGAGCCCGAAGGCGGACCGCGGCGGCGACGGCGCCGGCGGCCGCGGGCGCGGACGCGAGAACGGCGACGCGGCGGAGCGCCGCCGCACGGCGAGCCGCCGGCGCGCGAAGCGCGCGGCCGAGGCGCGAAGGCGAAGATTTCGTCGAAGCCGACGAAGACATGCCGCCGGCGAGGACAGGTCCTCGCCGGGGAGCCGAGCCCGAGCCGCAGTTCGCGCGAGCGCGACGAACGAGCGAGCCGCAAGGCGAGCGGCGGCGGCGGCGGCGCGGCCGCCGCGGCGGCCGGCGCAATCGCAGGACGGAGCACGAGCGCGAGCGGCAACGGCGAGGCCGATCACGAGACCGACGATCACGCGGCCCGCAGCCGCAGCACGAATTCGAACCCGAAGAGCTTGACCGCAGCCGGCGGCCACGGAAGTCGAGCCTGACGCGACGGCCGTGCGCCGATCTCGTTCAACGCCGCGCAGCCGCCTGATGCCGCGCCGTCGAAGCCACGCCCGCCGGCAGAGCCGTCGAGCACCGTGCCAGCCGTCGGCGCCGCCGGCCGCCGAGCCGGAGCCGCCGCGCCGGCGCTCGACCGTGCGCGAACCGGCGCCGATTCCGGCGGCAGCGGAGACGTCGCCGCCCGCTCCCGCTGCCGCCGCCAGCGCTCCCGCGCCCGAGCCGGTCATCACCGAAGTCGGCGAGAGCGAGAACGCCAATCGGCCGCGCCGCACCGGCTGGTGGTCGCGCCGTTCCGCCGGCGGTTGACGCAGCTCGCGCGTCCGCCGCTCCCATGCGTGCGCGCGCGCCAGGAAACGCGCCATGAAAAGCGGCTGGGTCGACGCTGACGCCGAGGCCGCTCGTCGCCCACGGCGCGCAATCGGGCATCGACCGCGATTTCGCGCTGCGCATCTACACGACGCGGCTCCTCGGCCGCGACCCCAAACTCGTGCTGCACGGCGGCGGCAATACCTCGCTGAAAGCGCGCATGCGCGACCGCCTCGGCGACGAGGTCGAGGTGCTGCGCGTCAAGGCGACCGGCGCCGACATGGGCTCGATCGAGGCGGACGGACTTTGCGCCGTGCGGCTTCGTCCGATGCGCAAGCTGCGCGCGCTCGACCACATCGACGACGTCGAGCTCGTCGCCATCGAGCGCGCCAACCTGATCGATCCGGCGGCGCCCAATCCGTCGGTCGAGATGATGCTGCACGCGTTCCTGCCGCACAAATTCGTCGATCACACCCACGCGACCGCGGTGCTCAGCGTCATCGACCAGCCCGACGGCGAAAAAAAATGCGCCGAGGTTTTCGGCCGGCGGCTCGGCTTTGTGCCCTATCTGATGCCGGGTTTCGGCCTGGCGAAGAAGGCGATCGAAGTTTTCGAGCGCGACAAGCCCGAGCGACGGGCTCATCCTTGAGCAAGCACGGCATCGTCACCTTCGGCGAGAACGCGCGCGAAGCCTACGAGCGCATGATCGAAATGGTCTCGCGCGCCGAGGATTTTATCGCGCGCAATCGCAAGTCCGTCGCGGTCGCCGCCGACGCCGCGCAACGTCGCCGGCGCCGGTCGCGTAGTCGCGCCGATCGTGCGCGGCGCCTGCAGCGAGAAGGACGAAACCATCGAAGGCGCCTGGCGCCGCCTGGTGCTCGAATTCCGCGCCAGCTGACGGCGTTCTGAATTTCCTCCACGCCAAGGACTTGACGCGCTTCAGCCAAGCCGGCGTGATCACGCCCGACCACACCATCCGCACCAAGAACTGGCCGCTGGTGCTGCCGCTGCCGGAAGCCGGCAAGCTCGACGATTTCGCGCGCGCCGCGCGCGCAAGCGGCGAAGCATTCGCCGCGCGCTATCGTCGCTATTTCGAGCGCCACAACGAACGCGCCGGCGGCATCAAGCGCGAGCTCGATCCCCTGCCCCGCGTCGTGCTGGTGCCGGGCCTCGGCCTGTTCGGCCTCGGCCGCACCAAGCGCGACGCCGTCATCGCCGCCGATATCGCCGAAGCCTGGATCGAAGGCGTCAGCGACGCCGAAGCGATCGGCCGCTTCGAGTCGATCTCCGAAGCCGACATGTTCGATTGCGAATATTGGCCGCTCGAACAGGCCAAGCTCGGCGCGCGCAAGGAGCTGCCGCTCGCCGGCCAGATCGCCGCCGTCACCGGCGCCGCCGGCGCCATCGGCGCCGCGACCGCCAAGGCCTTCGCGGCGGCCGGCGCCGAAGTCGCGCTGCTCGACGTCAATTTCGCCGCCGCGCGCGAAGCGGCAAGACGATCGGCCCGACCGCGCTGCCGGTCGCCTGCGACGTGACCGACGCGGCCTCGGTGCGCGCGGCGTTCGACAAAATCGCCGAAACATTTCGGCGGCGTCGACATCGTCGTCTCCAATGCCGGCGCCGCCTGGCAGGGGCGCATCGGCGAGGTCGACGAAGACGTCATGCGCAAGAGCTTCGAGCTGAATTTCTACGGCCACCAGCGCGTGGCGCAGGCCGCGGTGAAGATCATGCTGGCGCAAGGCACCGGCGGGTGCCTGCTGTTCAACGTCTCCAAACAGGCGGTCAATCCGGGACCGAATTTCGGCCCCTACGGCATTCCGAAGGCGGCGGGCTCGCGCTCATGCGCCAATACGCGCTCGATTACGGCGCAGACGGCATCCGCGCCAACGCGGTCAACGCCGACCGCATCCGCTCCGGCCTGCTCACGCCGGACATGATCGCCTCGCGCTCCAAGGCGCGCGGCGTGAGCGAGAAGGACTACATGAGCGGCAACCTGCTCGGCCGCGAAGTCACCGCCGACGACGTGGCGCAGGCGTTCCTGCACCAGGCGCTGGAGCTGAAAACCACCGCCGACGTCACCACCGTCGACGGCGGCAATATCGCGGCGGCGATGCGGTAGGCGCGTCCTCAATCGCTCGACAAAATCACGTTCTTCAAGATCGGATAGATCTGGTTCTCCCAGCGCTTGCCGGAGAACACGCCGTAATGGCCGACGCCGGCCTGCATGTGGTGGCGCTTCAGATAGGGCCGCAGCTTGCTGCACAGGTCGTGCGCCGCCACGGTCTGGCCGACGGCGCAGATGTCGTCGCGCTCGCCCTCGACGGTGAGCAGCATGGTGCGGCGGATGGCGGCTCGGATCGACCGTGTCGCCGTGCCAGGTGAGCTTGCCGAGCGGCAGCGCGTGCTCCTGGAAAATCAGCCGCACCGTCTCCAGATAGAACTCGGCGGTGAGATCGAGCACGGCGAAATATTCGTCGTAGAAGGCCTTGGTCACCGCCGCCTTTTCGATCTCGCCGTTGGCGCAGGTTCTCGTAAAGCTCCTGGTGCGCTTTGACGTGGCGCTCGATGTTCATGCTCATGAAGGCGGCGAGCTGCACGAAGCCCGGATAGACGCGGCGGAAGGCGCCGGGATAGCGCAGCGGCACCGTCGCGGTCAGCGTGCGCTCGAACCAGTCGATCGTGCGCTTCTTGGCGAGTTCGTTGACCTTGGTCGGATTGACGCGGGTGTCGATCGGCCCGGCCATCAGCGTCATCGAGCGCGGCTGCGCCGGATTTCTGCGCCTGCGCCATCACCGCGACGGCGGCGAGCACGGCGACGCAGGGCTGGCACACCGCCAGCACGTGCGCGCCCGGCCCGATCACCTCGAGGAACTTGATCAGGTGGTCGATATATTCGTCGACAGCCGAAGCGGCCGGCGGTCGAGCGGCACGTCGCGGGCGTTGTGCCAGTCGGTGATGTAGACGTCGTGCTCGGGCAGCATGGTGCGCACGGTCGCGCGCAGCAGCGTGGCGAAATGGCCGGACAGCGGCGCCACCATAGCACGCGCGGCTGCGCGGTGGCGATGTCCTTCTTGAAATGCAGCAGCGTGCCGAACGGCGTCGCGTGCGCCGCCTCCTCGCGCACCTCGACCTCGCGATTGCCGACGGTGACGGAGTCGATGCCGAAGGGCGGGCGGGTATGGGTGAGGCCGGCGCGCGCGATCAGCTCGTAGGCCGCGGTGAGATTGCGGACGGCCGGATGGTCGGCGAGCAGCGGCTGGCCGCCGGCGCCGATCGCCATGCTGGCCCAGGCCCGCACCGGCACCATGATGTCGGACTGCAGCTGATAGGCGAGGTACAGCATCCGCAGCCCACGGGCGCCGCGGACCGCCTGGCGACGGCCGGCCTCGACCCCCAACGGGTAGAGGCTAGTGCATTTTTTGTTGCACTGCGACAAGAATGTGAACATGCTGCACAGTGAGAGTGCGATACTGGAGCCGGAATTCGGCAAGAGCAGCGAACTCGGCGATTGCCCGTGGGCGCTCAGCTCGCTGCGTTAGCTCATAAGCCGCATTGATTATGCTGTGCAATTCGACAGATCAACGAGGCGAAGCGCAGCATGGCCAAGGCCACACTCACCATCGCCAGCAAGAATTACGGCTCGTGGTCGCTGCGCGGCTGGTTGCTATGCAAAATGGCCGGCCTCGATTTCGAGGAGCAGCATGTCACGACCGACGACCCCTCGACCCGCGCCGAACTGCTGCTGCTGTCGCCGTCGTTCCTGGTGCCCTGCCTGCTACCATGACGGGCTGAAGGTCTGGGACACGCTGGCGATCGCCGAATACCTGCACGAGATCAAGCCGGAGGCCGGGCTGCTTGCCGGCCGACCAGGCGCAGCGCGCCCATTGCCGCGCGATCTGCGGCGAGATGCATTCCGGCTTCGCCAATCTGCGCTCGGCGCTGCCGATGAATCTCAAGGCGCATTTTCCCGGCTTCAAATCCTGGGCCGGCGCGCGCGGCGACATCGAGCGCATCACCGCGATCTGGCGCGAATGCCTCGACGAGTACAGCGGGCCCTATCTGTTCGGCAAAAAGCCCTGCGCCGCCGACGCCATGTACGCGCCGGTCTGCACGCGCTTTCACCACCTACGACGTCGCGCATCGATCCGCGTCTCGGCGCGACTATTGCCGCACCATCATGGCGCTGCCGGACATGCAGGAATGGATCGCCGCCGCGAAGGTCGAGCCGGACGAGCTGGAAGAGCTCGACGTCGAGTTTTAGACGTTTCCGTCATTCCGAGGCGGCACGGCGCGAGCGATCCTTCAGACACCGGATCTTCGCCGCCGTGATTATCGGATTCCAGCTCGCCCTTCGCGCCCCGGAATGACGGCTTAATCCCACTTCGATCGCCGGAAAGGACCAGTCGACGAGCCGGCCGTCGGGCTGCGAGCGCGGCGATCTCGGCCATCTCCTCCTCGCTCAGCGTGAAATCGAAGAGCGCGGCGTTCTCGGTAAGCCGCTCGAGCTTGCTGGTGCGCGGGATGACGACGATGTTCTGCTGCACCAGATAGCGCAGGCAGATTTGCGCCGCGGTCTTCTTGTGCGCGGCGCCGATGCGGGCCAGCACCTTGTCGTTCGCTGGCATCGCCGCGCGCGATCGGGCTGTAGGCGACCATCGCCATGCCGTGGCGGCGGCAGGCCGCGATCACCTTGGACTGGTCGAGGAACGGATGGCATTCGACCTGATCGCACACCAGCGGCTCGCTCGACGACCTGCACCGCCTCGCTCGATCAGCGCCACGGTGAAATTGGAGACGCCGATATGGCGGGCAAGCCCGTCGCGCTTGACCTTGCACAGCGCGCCGAGCGTTTCCGCGAGCGGGATTTGCGGATTGGGCCAGTGCAGCAGCAACAGATCGACCTCGCTCAGCCGCAGCCGCACCAGGCAATCGCGCGCGGCGCGTTCGAGCTCGCGCGGCGCGAAATGCGACGGCCAGATTTTGGTGGTGACGAACACGTCGTCGCGCTTGACGCCGGAGGCGCGCAGCCCCTCGCCCACTTCGCGCTCGTTGTCGTACATTTCCGCGGTATCGATGTGGCGGTAGCCGAGCCGCAAAGCCTGCTCGACCACGCGCGCGCAGGAGCGGCCGCGCAATTCCCAAGTGCCGAGCCCGACCAGCGGGATCTTCGCGCCGTTGGCCTCGACGCTCGGTATCGGTCCGATCGCGCTCACGCTGACCGTTTACGTATCCCATTTCGGCGCCTGCGGCGGGCTGACGATGCGCGCGTCCGGCCGCTTGAGCTTGTCGATCTCCGCCATCTCCGCGTCGCTCAGCGTGAATTCGAGGCTGCCGAGATTTTCCGCAAGCCGCTCGCGTTTCGAGGTGCGCGGGATCGGAATGATGCTTTGCTGTTCGAGAAAGCGCAGCGCCACCTGCGCCGGCGGTCTTGCCGTGGGCGCGGCCGATGCGTTGCCAGCATCTCGTCGGCCGGCACCTTGCCGCGCGCCAGCGGACAATAGCCGACCACCGCCATGCCGTGCCGGCGCGCCGCGGCGATCACCTTGTCTGATCGAGATAGGGATGCGTCTCGATCTGCAGCGCCGCGAGCGGCTCGCTGGCGAGCTTCGTCGCCTCCTCGATCATGGCGATGTTGAAATTGGCGACCCCGATATGCTTGGCGAGGCCGGCGCTTTACCTTGCACAGCGCGCCGATCGATTGCGCGAGCGGGATTTGCGCGTTGGGCCAGTGGATCATCAGCAGATCGACCCACGGCAGCTCGAGCTTCTCCAGGCTTTCGTCGACCGAGCGCTCGAAATCGCCTGGCGGCCAGCCGGTTGAACCAGACTTTGGTGGTGAGAAAGACGTCCTCGCGCTTGATGCCGGAGCCGCGCAGGCCGGCGCCGACTTCGCGCTCGTTGCCGTAATCTGCGCGGTGTCGAGATGCCGGTAGCCGAGCTGCAGCGCCGCCTCGACCAGCTCGACGCACAGATCCTCCTTCAGCGTCATGGTGCCGAAGCCGAGGACCGGAATACGCGCGCCGTGACTTCAATCATGACTTTCGATGACGTCCATCCGCTGCTCCTTGCATTGCCGCGCATGTTACCTGATCGCAAGCATCCGCTATCGCGCGCGGCAATTCCAGCCCAATGCGAGCAGGGGCCGATGTGCGTCAGAGCGATCCGAAGTGGCCGGTCCGTAGATCATGCTACAGTAGCCGGATGCGCTTCAGCGTGACGACTTGTCAGCGCGCCTTGCCGAGCACCGCGAAGGCGGCTTCGGGCGCCTGTTCGAGCACCTTGAGCAGCGCGCGGGCCGGCCCGCGCGGCGAGCGCTTGCCCTGCTCCCAGTTGCGCACGGTCTCGACCGGCACGCCGATGCGGGCGGCGAAGGCGGCCTGGGTCAGGCCGGTCCGGCCGCGCACGTTGCGGGCATAGCTTGCGTCCTCGTGCCGCGGCTATCGACCGAGCGCGCCGCATTGTGCGCGGCCGTCGCGATCGCTCGCGGATCGGTAGAGATCGCACGTTCGCTGCCGTCCGGCAGCACTTCGACCAACCGTCCGTCCGCTTTCAGATCGCACGCGCAGCATGGCGCTTGCTCCGAGTGCCGCTCGGCGATTAGCCTGCGGACATCATAACTAATTCGTCGTGGAATTCAATGAGTTAGTCAGCCAAAGCCTGCCGGCGAACTGCCGCCAATGGACTGAATTCGGCAGATGACTTACTAAGCCAATGACCTCACGTCTGCCTCTGCCAATGACGTCCTGACGCCGGAGCCTGACCCGTGCAGAACCTGGCACGATGCAAAACCTGCAAATCGACGCGCAGCGGCTTTGGGACACGCTGATGCAGACGGCGCAGATCGGCGCGACGCCGAAGGGCGGCATCTGCCGGCTCACGCTGACCGATCTCGACCGCCAGGTGCGCGACTGGTTCAAGGCGCAATGCGAGGCGCTCGGCTGCACCGTCGCGGTCGACGAGGTCGGCAACATGTTCGCGCGCCGGCCGGGCAAGAACCCAGCCCTGCCCCCGATCGCCATGGGCTCGCATCTCGACACCCAGCCGACCGGCGGCAAGTTCGACGGCGTGCTCGGCGTGCTGGCCGCGCTCGAAGCCATGCGCACGCTGCACGAGCCGGCTACGAGACCAACGCGCCGATCGAGATCGTCAACTGGACCAACGAAGAAGGCTCGCGCTTCGCGCCGGCCATGCTCGCCTCCGGCGTCTTCGCCGGCGTGTTTACCCCCGACTACGCCTATGCGCGCACCGACCGCGACGGCAAGACGTTCGGCGAGGAATTGGCGCGCATCGGCTACAAGGGCGGCGAACAGGCGGGCGCGCGCAAATTTGCCGGCGATGTTCGAACTGCACATCGAGCAAGGCCCGATCCTCGAAGCCGAAGGCCGCATGATCGGCATCGTGCAGGGCGTGCAAGGCATGCGCTGGTACGAAGTCACCGTCACCGGCCAGGACGGCGCACACCGGCGCGACGCCGATGCGGCTGCGCAAGAATGCGCTGCTCGGCGCCGCGCGCATGATCGACCGCATCGACGCCATCGCCCGCGAGCACGCCCCCGACGCGGTCGGCACCGTCGGCCTGATCGAGAACCGGCCGAACAGCCGCAACGTCATTCCCGGCGAAGTGTTCTTCACCGTCGATTTCCGCCATCCCGACGACACCGTGCTCGACGTCATGGAGAGCGAAATTCCGCGTCGCGCTCAGCCGAAATCCTGCGGCCGCTGCGATCTCTCCTACGAGCGAAGCGCGCATCTGGCATTCGCCCCCGGTCAAATTCGCGCCGGAACTGATCGAATGCGTGCGCATCGGCGCGCGAAAGGCCGGCTTCAAATTCGCGCGACATGATTTCCGGCGCCGGCCACGACGCCGCTTATGTCGCCCGCGTCGCGCCGACGACCATGATCTTCGTGCCCTGCGCCGGCGGCATCTCGCACAACGAAGCGGAATCGACGAGCTTCGACGAATGCGCCGCCGGCGCGCAGGTGCTGCTCAACGCGGTGCTGGAATTCGACCGGCGGTTGGGGTGATCTATTCGTCGTCCGGCGCTACGAGAGCGGGGAAGGCGGACCACCCTTGGCTCGCTACGCGAGCTTATCCGACGGATGCCAAATGCAGCGACAAGCCTGCCGATAAAATGCAACGACAAGCCTGCCGATAATCAGTGAGGTGATCGGTTTCACCCAAGGTCGCCCACGGCTGCACAAAGATCAGCGGGAAACCTTGAGGTTCTCCGCCGACGTTTTGCCCTTGTTCGCGACTTCTTCGTACTCGACAACCTGACCCTCATTGAGGCCGTTGAGGCCGGCTCTCTCGACCGCAGAGATATGAACAAAGACGTCTTTTCCGCCGCTCTGGGGCTGAATAAATCCGTACCCCTTTTGCGAATTGAACCACTTTACCGTGCCGCGTGCCATCCTCGATCTCCATTGTTGGCGTTATACGATAGCGTTGCGAACACGGGGTGACAATGCCACAGGCGCGGATTCTGGACGCAAATCAGGTCACGGTATTTCGCACGACCAAGCGTAAGCCGGCCACGGTCGGCGAGATTCTTGTCGAGGAATTGATGCAACCGATGGCATTGACCCAGGTCGCGCTGGCCAAGGCGATGGGCGTTCAGCGCAAGCATGTCAACGAGCTGTGCAATGACCGCAGGAAGATCACGGCCGCGACCGCGCTCATCCTCGCGCGCGTTTTCGGCAATAGCCCTGACTTTTGGCTCAACGTCCAGCGGCGCAGCGATTTATGGCAAGCGATGAACAGTCCGCGCGAACGGATCGAACGCGCAAAGCCGCTCGGCGCGGCGGCTTGAGGTCGCGCGACCTGATCTCCGGCGCCGGCCACGATGCGGCCTGCGTGGCGCGCGTCGCGCCGACCGAGCTCTAAATTGTGCGTGGGGGCTTTTTTATCGTGCAATCAGCGCTTATATACATTGCGCTGCACAACTTACAGTAGCATAAACGAACACCGCAAAGGGCGGATTGTTTTTGTGGGAGGCGGCAAATCGGCTCGGCGTTACGAGCCAGAAATGAGAAATTATGATGGAGATTCTTGGCGCACTGGTCGTGTTTGGCATTTTCGTTTGTTGGTGCGATCTCGCGGGTGCATGGACTAATGTGCTGCGTCCAGTCCGCGCACTTGTTCGGCCGTATTCAAAGTAGCCCGCAATGAGTTCAGGTCAAACTTCACTATGAGCTCAGACCAAGCGCATAGGATGGGTTGAGCCGTTGCGAAACCCATCACCCATCTTCATCGTCCAATGATGGGTATCATACCAACGGCATTAAACTCTAACTCGTCATGCCCGCGCTTGTCGCGGACATGACGGCGCAAGTGAGTCATAGCCAAAGACAGTTGGCATAGGGGCAGCGCGCTCGTTCATCCCGCGACGGAGCAAAAAATAATCAGCGATCCCATCGCATGGCTGCAATCCGCGGGTCACCCTGGAATACCTGCATCCTGGAATACCTGCCTGTTAAAATCGATCACCCGCCACGAGCCGCGCAACCACAACTCTTTGATTCGCGCAAATTCTCCCCAACCGGCACCATGCTGCAGCACGCGACGAAGCGGAAAGCGCCGCAAAATCAATACGTAGTCACCTGCATGGCGACAAAGCTTGACACGCATTCTGTGCCGAGTACAGGGGCGCCACCTCGCTCCCTTAAAGGACGCCGGCCGGGTGACAGCGGCTGGCGGGGCGAGGCGCGGTGCCCGCGGGCAAGGGCTCGTCACCTTTGCTCCCGGGCGGCTCGGGCATCATGCCTGCCGGCACTATGACCGGTGCGCGAGGTGCTCGCTGGACTGGGACAGGTTTTCTTTCCGGCGCGGGTAACGCCCGTGGAGACGCGTGCGATCTTCGCCCCGGTTGGCGGTCCATAGGATCGTGTGCTCCGGACTGTTCCCGGGAAGCATTGGCCTGACGCTGAGCCTTGGGCGACGAAAGTCCCCTTGGCGAGAGCCGCAGTGGAACGCCGACAGGCGTGCGCGCTTTGCAAGGCGCGCGCCGCATCCGCAAGGTGCGGTGGTTGGTTGATTGCGTCTGTCGGCGTTCTGCTTCCTTTTCTATTTGTTATTGGACGCTGCTCCGATCGTGATTGACCCGGCTCTCCACTGCCGGATTGATCTGACGAAGACCGGGAACGCGGCGCGGTTTTTGGCTTGGCTTGCTCCATAGCTCGGACGCGAATCAAAAAACGCGCCGCGAGAACGAGATTGTTTTGTTTTACCTCCCTCCAGACCCCTCCAGGGGAGGTGAAAGGCGATGAGGAACACAATGTCACCGCGTCTTTTCGAAAATCTCCCGACCTATCAGCATGCGGCGGATCTCGCTCGTCCCAGCGCCGATCTCGTAGAGCTTGGCGTCGCGCAGCAGCCTACCGGCCGGGTAATCGTTAATGTAGCCGTTGCCGCCGAGACACTGGATGGTTTCGAGCGCCATCCAGGTCGCGCGTTCGGCCGCGTAGAGAATGGCGCCGGCGGCGTCTTCGCGCGTGGTTTCGCCGCGGTCGCAGGCGCGCGCCACCGCGTAGACGTAGGCCTTGGCGGCGTTGAGCGTCACATACATGTCGGCAAGTTTGGCCTGCATGAGCTGAAAGCGGCCGATGGGCTGGCCGAACTGCGTGCGCTGGTGCACGTAGGGAATGACGAGGTCGAGGCAGGACTGCATCAGGCCAATCGGACCCGCCGCCAGCACCGCGCGCTCGTAGTCGAGGCCGGACATCAGCACGTTGACGCCGTTGCCGACCGCGCCGAGCACGTTCTCGGCCGGAACCTCGCAATCGGTGAAGACGATCTCGCTGGTATCGGAGCCGCGCATGCCGAGCTTGTCGAGTTTCTGGCCCGCGGCAAAACCCGGAAACGTCTTCTCGACGATAAAGGCGGTGATGCCGCGCGCGCCGGCGGTGCGATCGGTCTTGGCGTAGACCACGATCGTGTCGGCGAGCGGCCCGTTGGTGATCCACATTTTCGCGCCGTTGAGAATAAAATGATCGCCCTTCTTCTCGGCGCGGGTGCGCATCGACACCACGTCCGAGCCGGCGTTCGGCTCCGACATCGCCAGGGCGCCGACATGCGCGCCGGAAATGAGCTTGGGCAGATAGCGCTTCTTCTGCTCGGCATTGCCGTTGCGGCCGATCTGATTGACGCAGAGGTTCGAATGCGCGCCGTAGGACAGGCCGATCGCCGCGCTGGCGCGCGAAATTTCCTCCATGGCGACGCAATGGGCGAGATAGCCGAGGCCCGAGCCGCCATATTCCTCTTCGACGGTGATGCCGAGCAGTCCGAGCGCCCCGAGCTGCGGCCACAGTTCGCGCGGAAAACTATTGGCGCGGTCGATCTCGGCGGCGAGCGGGGCGATCTTCGATTGCGCAAAGCCACGCACGCTGTCGCGCAGCATGTCGACGTCGTCGCCCAATCCGAAATCGAGGCCAGGCAGGCTGTTGGCAATCATCGGGGCGCTCCATACGGGCCGGCAGGCGGCGCGCCCTACAGAATAGGCATCGCCGGCATCCGTGTCAGGATGCCGCCACGGGCCATTGCTCATTGGCGGCGCGGCCGGAAGCGGACCGCGTCGCGATCTTGTCGATCACCTCGGCGGGCCGCGGCTTGGCGAACAGATAGCCTTGCATTTCATCGCATCCGGCGAGCCGCAGCAGCACCCGTTGCTGGTCGGTCTCTACCCCTTCCGCCAGCACGATCATGCCAAGCGCGTGACCGAGCGTGACGATCGAGTGAATGATGGCGCCGGCATTGCCGACCGTGCCCAGCGTGGTGACGAAGGCGCGGTCGATCTTGAGCCGATGGAACGGAAATTTTTGCAGATAACTCAGGCTGGAATAGCCGGTGCCGAAATCGTCGAGCGCCAAGACGACGCCCAGCGCGTGCAAGGCTTCGAGCCGCGTCTGGATCTCCTGCGGATCGTCGATCAGGATGCCTTCAGTCATTTCGAGAACGACCCGCGAGGCTTCGATGCCGGCTTGCGCCACGATACCGGCGACGAGATCGACGAAATGCGCATCGCGGATCTGCACCGGCGACAGATTGACGGCGATAAACAGATTCGGCCAGCGCAGCGCATCGGCGAGCGCGCGCCGCAGCACGAATTCGCCGATCTCCTTCATCAGACCGTGCCGCTCGGCAATCGGTATGAACGTTGCCGGCGCAATCGCCCCGCGCTCCGGGTGCGTCCAACGCAGCAACGCCTCCACGCCGATAATGGCGCCGCCGGCCGCCGCGACGATCGGCTGGTAGTGCAATTCGAACGCCTGCGCGGCGATCGCCGATTTAAGTTCGCGCAACAGGAAGCGCCGGTCGGAGTGCTCGCTCTCGATCTGCGGGGCGAAGTACCGCACCGCTCCGTGCCCATCCTGCTTGGCCGCGCGCAGCGCCAACGCGGCCCGGCGGGTCAATTCCTCGGCGCCGACGGCATCTTCGGGCGCCTGCGCAACGCCGATGCAGGCAGTGATCTGCCAACGCTGCCCGGCCGACGCCTCCCCGCCGGCGAACGGCTCGGAAAAGCACGCGCGCAGCGCCTGGGCGAAGATGCGCGCTGTATCGGCAGCATCGCCGCTCGCGATCGCGGCAAACTCGTCGTCCTCGAAGCGGCCGAGCACCACCGCGCCGTTAGGCAGGCGGGCCTGCAGGCGCTCGGCAATGACGCGCAGCACGGCATCGCCTCCGGCGCGCCCCATTGTGTCGTTGACTTCGCGAAGGCCGTCGAGATCGAGCAGCACGAAGGCGACTTTCGCCGCGCCGCGCCGCGCCATGGCGCGATCCAGCGTTTCCAGCATGATGCGCTGGTTGGGAAGCCCGGTGAGCGCATCTTCGCTGCCGAGCTTGTGCGCGGTTTTGATGCTCGACGCGAGCGAACGCGCGAGCCGCCGGGTCGCCCGCGCGCCGACGATTGCGCAACACAGGAGCGCGATGCCGACCGCACCTGCCAGCGCCCACAGCCAATCCATGGCCTGGAGCAGTGCGCGGTCCGGCGTCCAACTGAACCAGCCGACGATGCGGCCTTGCGCGTCCAGAAGCGACTGTATCTCGCGGCCGCGCGCCGGCGCGGGATCGGATCCGAAACGAAGGTCCTTCAGGCCGCTGCGCTGCTTGATCAGACGAAGCTCGCCATCGTCGATGTGATGAACATCGCCGAACACCGCGTGCAGTTCGTCAAGCGCGCTCTGCAGCGCGGCATGCCGCTCGATCGCAAAGCGCCGCGCATGGTACTGGGTGACGGCCAAACCGATTGCGGCGCAACCGATCATCGCCACCGCCAGGACGATCGGAGCGAGCAAAAAGCCGCCGGCGATTTGCGCGCTCCGCGCGGCCGCTGCTGGCGCAAGCGCCTGCTCGACCGGGCGCGCGCCGGTTCGCGGCACGGTTTGCCGGCGGCGCGCCGCCCACCATTGCCGGGCTGCCGCAACCGCCCTCGTCCCCACGCCCCTACGCACGCTCACGAAGTCGAAGGTAAAGGCGCACGATTAACGGGAAGGAAAGGCGACGCCGCAACCGTTGCCGAAGCGCAACGCCGCGCAGATTATCGACATCGGAACCGCGATCGCATTACCGTTAACATGACATTAATCCCCCCGCACCTTAAGCTGCGCACAGGGGTGCGGCGGTTTCCGGCAAGCTGGCGACAAGACCCGGGCCGGAGTGGGCATGTATCGAGCTGGGACAATCCTTTCCGCTGCGATATTTATCGCGGCCAGCGGACTTTACGGCGCATTACTCGGCGCCGCGCCCGCGCGCGCAGAAAATTGTCCGGGAAATCCCGACACGCTGGGAACGAGCCGCGTGCTCGTCGTCTCGCCCGAGGACTACAAGCGGCTCGGCACCATCCAGTACAAGCACACGCTGCCGCTCGCCGACCACGAGGTGGTGATTACCTTCGACGACGGGCCGCTGCCGCCGTGGTCCGACAAGGCGCTCGATATCCTCACCTCGCAATGCGTCAAGGCGACGTATTTCATCATCGGCAAGATGGCCCGGCAATTTCCGCAGATCGTGCGCCGCGAATACGAAGCCGGCTACACGATCGGCACCCACAGCGAGGATCATCCGCTCGATTTCCAAAGACTGTCCGGCGACAAACTCGCTTATCAGATCGACGGCGGCATCGCCTCGGTGGACGCCGCGCTCGGCGATGCCGACGAGTTGGCGCCGTTCTTCCGCATCCCGGGGCTCGGGCGTTCGCAGATCGTGGAAGACGCGCTCTCCGAACGTTCGCTCGTTGTCTTTTCCGCCGACGTAGTTGCCGACGATTGGTTCCACCACATCACGCCGGCGCAAATCGTGCAGCGGGCCATGAGCCGCCTGGAAAAACGCGGCCGCGGCATTCTGCTGTTGCACGACATCCATCCCTGGACCGTCGCGGCGTTGCCCGAATTGTTGAAGGAGTTGAAGGAAAACGGCTTCCATGTCGTGCAGGCGGTGCCGCCGGCGCCGAGCGGCCCGGAGATGGCCGGCGGGCCGAAAGCATGGGCGCACGCGGCGGCGATGCCGCGGGCCGGCATTGTCGACGCGGGCGGCGTGTCGCCGGCGTGGCCGCAACCGAACGCACACCTGGTGCCGGATCATGTGGCGCTGCCGGAGCCAGATGCGGCGGCTTTCAATATCGAAGAATCGCTCAAACGCAACTCCGACCTTGCCGGCGAGAATGCCGCGGTCACGCAATGGCCCAAACTGTCGGAAATGACGGCGCCCTCCTCCGATACCGACCTTCCGGTGCCGGGGCTGCGGGACATCGGCGTCAGCATGCGCGGGCAAACGCTGGTCCGCGAGGAGAGCGGATCGCGGCCCAGGCTGGATGTCCCCATCTCGATCGGACATGAACGCCCGATCAGACATGAAAGGATTCGTCACGTCCGCCTGCGCCGCCGCCACCCCGCGCGGCGCCCTGCGCGTCGGGCCGGCGTTGATCGCCACCGCGCCGACTTGTTCTCGGGATTACAGAGACTGGCCGCGTTGTTGACTCCGGCGGCCAGGCCAGCGCGCTGATCGGCCGCTGAAGCCCGATCACGTGTATTTCTAGCCAGTTCATCGACAGTCGCGAGTAGTGTCGGATGCACCCACACCGAGTGCATTGGACAGCCCCTTGAGGGTGTGTTGAAGTCGTGCAATTGAACCAGAAGCACGAAAGGATTTAACGATACGATGGCTGCGGCACTGGACGGCATTCGCGTGATCGAATTCGCCAACTACGTATCCGGCCCCTATGCCGGAATGTTGCTTGGCGATTTCGGCGCGGAGGTCATCAAGGTTGAAGCGTCCGATGGAGGCGATCCGTTTCGCGGATGGGGGCGCGTCGAGTACAGCCCGACCTTTGGCTCCGTCAATCGCAACAAGAAAAGCATAGTGCTTGATCTTAAGAGCGTGGAAGGGGTGTCAGCCGCGCGATTACTAGTGCGCACCACAGACGTATTGATTGAGAATTTTCGCACGGGAACGATGGAGCGGTTGGGACTCGGCTATGATGAATTGGCGCGCGACAATCCGGGTCTGGTCTGGTGCTCAATCACCGGTTTCGGCAACACCGGTCCCTATGCGGCACTTCCGGGCTACGACACTGTCGGCCAGTCGGTAAGTGGTCTGCTCAGTCTGCTGACCAATCTTCAATCGCCGCAGCCCATGGGTATTTCGCTTTCCGATCATCTCGCCGGCATCACGGCCTGCAATGGTATCCTCGCGGCGTTGATTGCACGTGGCCGCACCGGCCAAGGGCAGCGCATCGACACTTCGCTGCTGGAGGCATCCGTCTCGTTCTGCGGTGAAAATGCGGCCCGTTATTTCGAAAATGGCAAAGTCCCTAGCCGCGCCACCCGGACCCACCAGGCGCAGGTCTACGCCTTTGTGGGCGCCGACGGCAAACCGTTCGTTGTGCACCTGTCGACGCCGACAAAATTTTGGCAGACGCTGGCCCATGTCGTAGGCAGGCCGGAATGGATCGCCGACGCCCGCTTCGCCACCAAGGAGACGCGCGGCCGCCATTACGACGTGCTGCACGAAGAGCTTGCCGCGATCTTCGGGACCGACACCCGATCGGCGTGGCTTGCGAAGCTGCAGGCTGCCGATGTTCCAGCGGCGGCGCTTCACACCTTCGACGAGGTTTTCAGCGACCCTCAGGTCAAGCATCTCGAACTACGCCGGGACTTGCCGCATAAGCGGGTCGGCACGGTGGGGCTGGTGCGCAACGCCGTTCGTATGTCGGCGACGCCGCCGGAGATTCGCTCCGCTGCTCCCGAACTCGGCGAGCATACCGAAGAGATTTTGGCGCAGTTGAAGGCCGGCACATGAGCGCGATCAGGCGAAATACAGCGGGTCGATATGCAACGGCCGCGCTGTGCGGCTGCCTCGCTCTGACCGCCGCGGCCCAGGCGTCCGCCCAATCGGTCGCCGACTTCTATCGCGGCAAGCAAATCACGCTGTATACCGCGGCATCCGTCGGCGGCGGCTACGACCAATATGCGCGGCTCCTGGCCAAGCACATGCCGCACCATATTCCCGGCGAGCCGGGGATTGTCGTTCAGAACATGGTCGGTGCCGAAGGCCTTCGGGTGGCGAACTATCTCTACAATGTCGCGGCGCAGGACGGCACCGTGATCGGCGGCTTGTCGCGCAATACCGGGCTTGCGCGCTTCTACGACTTCAACAATGCCGGCATTCAATTCGACGCGCGGAAGTTCCATTGGCTCGGCTCGCCGGAGCAGGAGATCGGCCTGTTCATCCTGTCGACCAAGACAGGGCTGCACTCCATCGACGACTTGAAGACGCGCGATGTCACCGTCAGCTCCACAGCGGATAATTCACCGACCACAGTCTATTCCCGCATACTTAACGCGACACTCGGCACCAGGCTCAAACCAATTACCGGCTATGCGGGTTCGCAGGCCTGTCTGTTGGCTCTCGAGCGCGGCGAAGTGGACGCCCACATCTCCGGCGGCTCGTCAGCGCCGTTCCGGGCGCGTATCTTTCCCTGGCTCGCCAGGGGCGATGCCAAAATAATCATGCAGATGGGCATGAAACGCGACGCCGCGTTTCCCGACGTGCCCACCGCAATCGAAGTCGAGAAAGCTCCAGCCGATAAGCATCTGTTTGAAATTGCATTTGCCGAGCAGGTGATGGGGCGGCCATTCGTGCTGCCGCCGGGAATGCCGGGCGATCGTGTCGCCGCGCTGCGAGCGGCCTTCGACGAAACCATGAAGGATCCCGAGTTTCTCGACGACGCCAAGCGGCAGAATGCCCACATCGACCCGGTCAGCGGCGTGGAAATCAATGCCCTGCTCGATCGGGTCTATTCCGCCCCGCCAGATGTGGTCGCCCGCATGCGCAAGATCATAAGATGATGCAAAGATAGATGGAGCTTCACCAAGCGCCGGGGATAGCAATGATCGAGCCATCACGCGAATTGCGCGACGTTTGCGCCGTCGTCGGAACCGGACATAGCCGGCTCGGCAGAGTGCCGGGCGTGTCGAGCCTCGACCTTCTGGTCGAGGCCATGCGCAACGCCATCGCCGACGCCGGCGTCAAGGTGACCGAAATCGACGGCATCGTCTGCCGCGGGCCCGACGAAAGCTACTGCCACCATCAGCAAATCGGGCAGCGGCTCGGCATCAATGCCCGCTTTGCCACGTCGCTCGACAATGGCGGCGCCAGCCAGATTCTCGGGGTGGCGCTCGCGACCATGGCGATCAAGGCCGGGCTCGCAACGACGGTGATCTGCGGCTTCGGTCGCGATTCGTGGTCGCGCACGCATTCCTCGAAAGAGGCGAATGTGCGCAACGAGACGCGGCCGGACAGCCAATTGGCGCAGCAATTCGGCCCAGAATACGGCTATTTCGGCGCGGTTGCCGCGCACGCCTTCGGCGCCACGCGGCACATGCATCTTTACGGCACCACGCGCGATCAGTTCGGCGAAATAGCCGTCACATTCCGCGAGCACGCGTTGCGCAATCCCGATGCGCAGATGAAGAAACCGCTGAGCCTGTCGCAATATCACGAAGCGCCGCCGGTGGTGGCGCCGTTTGGCCTCTTGGATTGCAGCCTGCGCAGCGACGCCGCAGGCGCCGTGATCGTCACTAGCCGCGAACGCGCCCGCGACCTGCGCCAGCCGCCGGTGTCGATCAAAGGGTTCGGCAGCTTCAACAATCTGCGCGGCTGGTTCGCCGACGACAACATGGTGACCACGGCGGCGAAGAATAGCGGCGCAGGGGCTTATCAGATGGCCGGCATCGGACCCGACGACGTGGATACCGCCCAAATCTACGACTGCTTCACCTACATGGTGGTCACTCAGCTCGAAGATTACGGCTTTTGCAAAAAGGGCGAAGGCGGACCGTTCGCAGCCTCCGGCGCTTTGCGCATGGGCGGGCGGCTGCCGACCAATACGTCGGGTGGGCAACTCTCCGAAGCCCACTGCGAAGGCATGCTGCAACTGGTCGAAGGGGTGCGTCAGTTGCGCCATACCTATTCAGCCGAGCGCCAGGTCGCCGATGCCGAGATCGCGCTCGTCTCGGGGCACGGCGGCAACCAAGTCTGCCACTCAAGCTTGATTCTCGGACGTGCCTGATGAGCGACGCTCCAAAGAAAAAGCCAGTGCCGCACCCATCGCCGGAATCGGCGCCTTACTGGCGGGCGGCACGCGCGCATCGCCTCGAAATTCAGCGGTGCAACGTATGCGATAAATTCTGGTTTCCTCCTTCGCAAATCTGTCCACATTGCCTTGCGACTGATTTTAGCTGGACGCCGGTGTCCGGCCTCGGCAAGGTTTTCAGCTTTGTCACTTACCACCGTGTCTATCATCCCGCCTTCGCGCAAGAGGTGCCCTATGTCGTGGCGCTGGTCGAACTGGACGAAGGGCCCCGCCTGTTGACCAATATCGTCGGCGTGCTGCCGGAAGCCGTGCGCTGCGACATGCCGGTCAAGGTAACGTTCGACGATTTCGAGGAAGGCGTCTCCGTGCCGAAATTCGCGCCGCTGAATGCGGGCGCAAAGTCATGACTACACTGCCACGCTGGCGACAAGGCCTGCGCGCGCGCACGACGCTTTGCGTTCGTGTGATGCTGCTCGGTGCGATCATATTTGCCGCTGCCGCGCCGGTGCGCTCCGAGGCGCAAGATATCCTGCTTAGCCGCGCTCCCGATCGGGAGCAACAGATCCTCGACGGTGCGCGGAAGGAAGGTCAGGTGGTCCTTTATTCCGCTATGATCGTCAATCAGGCGCTGCGTCCCCTGGCGGATGCCTTCATGAAAAAATACCCGTTCGTGAAGCTCACGTTCTGGCGGGGCGACACCGAGGAGATCGTTGACAAGCTCGCGGCCGAAGTACGCGCGCATAACCTCGTGGCCGATGTCGTAGAGGGCACCGGCGTGGGCGATCTCGCGGTGGGTGCAGGGCTGACCCAGCCTTACTACACCCCCGCCGTGGGGGCATTGCCTGAGCGCTATCGGGATGCGCAGAACCGCTGGACCTATACGCGGATCAGCTATTTCAGCATCGCTTACAACACGCGGCTGGTGCCGCCCGATAAGGTCCCCAAAAGTTACGACGCCCTGCTCGATCCACGCTGGCGCGGCAAGCTTGCCTGGCGCGTCGGAACCGCCAGCGGCACACCGCTCTTCATCACCACCATCCGGCTGGCGCGCGGCGAACAGAAAGCCGCCGAATACTTTCGCAAGCTCGCTACTCAAAAGATCATCAATTTCGGCTCCGGCAGCGCACGGACGCTCGTCGATCGCGTGATTGCCGGCGACTTCCCGATTGCGCTTAACATCTTCGCGCACCATCCACTCATCAGCAAAGCGAAGGGCGCGCCGGTCGACTCCCAGCTCCTCGACCCGGTGCCGAGCACGGCAGGCACGATGATCGTTCCCAAGGGTGTGCGACACCCTTACGCAGCGATGCTGCTGGTCGATTTCATCCTGTCTAAAGAGGGACAACAAATTCTCGCCAATGCGGATTACTTTCCCGCTCGCCCCGATGTCTCACCCAAGCCGTTACTCGCCTCGGTCATTCCGCAACGCGCCGGCGTGCCGGAACTTTTCGTGACGCCGGATCAACTGAACCAATACACCGAGAGCTCGCAAAAGATTTTCGAACAGCTGTTCCAGTAGAGGTCATCGGCTTTTTTCTGCTACGGATCGGGACGGCACGTGACAGCTCACTCCGAACCTCGACGGATTGCCTTCCGCCTTCCGCTGCTCGCGGCCTTGCCAAGAATCCGCGTGTCGCCGCTGGTGATCGTGCTCGCCGTGATCCTGCTCGTCCTGATCGTTCCGCCGGCGCTGTTTCTTCTCGACGTCAGCTTGCACGAGACTCGCCCGGACGGCTCGTTCGGCACATTGACGCTGCGCTTTTATCGGCAGCTGTTTTCCGAACGGCTCTTTATCTCGAGTGTCGGCAACACTCTGATATATGCCTTCGGATCCTCGCTGATCGGGATTGTGATCGGCACGATCCAATCGTTGATCGTCGAACGGACTAACACGCCCGGCCGCAAGCTCGCCTTTTTCGCCGCGATCATCTCGCTCGGAGTGCCTCATATTCTCTATGTGGTGGCGTGGCTTCTGCTTCTCGGCCGCGCGGGCCCCGTCAACAGCCTTATTCAGCTCCTGATACAGCGTCAGGAAGGGATCAACGTCTATTCGCTTTGGGGCATGTCGTTGATCGAGGGCGTAGGCTTCGTTCCTCTCACCTTCCTCTTGACGTCGGCAGCTTTGCGCTCGATGGACGCCTCGTTCGAGGAGGCCGCCATCGTCGCGGGCGCAAAGCCGTTGCGCGCCTTCTGGTCCATCACTCTCCGCATGAGCACTCCCGCATTCTGTGCCTTGTCATTGTTGTTCTTCGCGCGTGCCTTCGAATCCTTTGAGGTTCCGGCGTTGGTCGGACTTGCCGGAAATATCAACGTGCTGACCACGACAATTTTCCAGGCGGTTCACCGCACCGGCATGCCCAGCTACGGCGAGGCGGGCGCTTATTCAATCTGTCTCCTCGTCATCGTGGCCGCCTTGCTCATGTGGCAGAATCGGCTGTCTCGACATGCCTACAAGTACCAGACGATCACCGGCAAAGGCTTTCGGCCTCGTATCCTCGATCTTGGTGCCTGGCGTTATGTGACCGCGGCGCTTCTGGTTTTTTTGTTTTTCGTCGTCACCGTCATACCCGTTGCCATTCTGATATTCACGTCGTTGCAGCCGTTTTATGACGGCATCACTGTAGGCTCGTTCAGCCGAATTTCCATGGACAATTATCGCGTACTGCTCGGACCTGGTGATTTCCGCAATTCGATCGTCAACACCCTCATCCTCGGGGCTGCCACTGCAACACTTGTGGTCCCGTTTACGGCATTGTGCGCTTGGCTTGTCGTGCGGCGAGCGCCCGGCGCGGCACTACTCGACCAACTTGCCACACTGCCGCTCGTCTTCCCGGCACTGATTATGGGCGTCGCTTTCCTCAACGTATTCGTGAACATGCCCGTGCCGCTCTACGGCACGCTCATATCGGTGATTATCGCGTCCGCGGTGCGCTATATGCCCTTCGGCATGCGCTACGCTTACACGGGCGCGCTGCAAATTCACCCCGATTTGGAAGACGCGGCGATGGCATCGGGCGCGGCGCGCACCGCGCTGTTCCGGCGCATTGTGATCCCGCTGTTGGCGTCCGCACTTGTCAGTTCGTGGCTGGTGGTATTCCTGCAGTCGGTTCAGGTGGTCGCGCTGCCGCTTTTGCTGGTTGGGCCGGGGTCTGAGGTTATGGCTGTCACACTGTTCGAACTTTGGCAGAACGGCCAAGTTACCGAGCTTGCATCGATGGGCGTCGTGTGGATTGCGTTGATGACCGTGGTCAGTACCATCTTCTACATGCTGACCCGCAACCAGCAGATCGGAAACTGAAGAAGGCGCGGCGACGGGACTTTTCGAGAGCCCCCGATCAGCATAACCTGAGACCGGCAATGTTCGGATGAGGTCGCATATGCGGCGGAACAGAGACGAGACGCGGATTTACAATAAAAACAAGTTCAAACTCGGACTGTTCGGGATGAACTGCTTGGGGGGCTTAAGCCTCACCAAGGCGCCCGAGCGATGGGACGCCTCCTGGGACAACAACGTCAGAGCTGCGAAGCTCGCCGACGAAGCAGGCCTTGAGTTCCTGCTGCCGATCGGGCGCTGGCACGGCTATCAGGGGGAGAGCGATACCCAGGGCACCACATTCGAGACGATTGCATGGGCCTGCGGTCTGCTCGCTTCGACTCAAGACATCACGATTTTCGGCACGCTCCACGTCGCGTTTATCAATCCGGTCTTTGCCGCCAAGCAGATGGTCACGGCCGATCACATCGGGCATGGCAGATTCGGACTCAACGTCGTGTCGGGCTGGAATCCGATCGAATTCGGCATGATGGGAGTCGCGCTTGGCGATCACGATGGCCGTTATGACTACGCCGAGGAATGGCTGGACATCGTCAATCGGATCTGGTCGGAGCACCAACCGTTCGACTTCGACGGCCGCTATTACAGGCTCAAGGCCGTGCTCGGCAAACCGAAACCTTGGTGGGGCAGCCGGCCGATCCTGGTGAGCGCGGGGAATTCGGAGACCGGGCGTGAATTTGCGGCGCGCAATGCCGATTGTCTATTCACGACCGTTCCCCCAACGGACGACGACCTGAAGTCGAAACTCAAATTCTTTCGCGACGCCGCGCCGCCCGGACAATTGCGCAATATTTTCGCGAGCTGCCACCTGATGGTCCGCCGCACGCGCAAGGAGGCGGAGGATTACCATCATTACATCGTCCACGAGCAAGGCGACTGGGAGGCGGCGGAGTACGCCTTCAAACTGCGCGGCGCGCGCATCAATACCTGGCTTAAGGCCGATGAGGATAAGCTGAAGGCTCGTCTGATCAGCGGCGCTGGCTTTCCCTGCGTCGGCAGCTACGACGATGCGGTGGCGACTTTTCAGCGTCTCAGCAGCGCCGGGCTCGACGGACTGGCGCTGGGAATGATCAATTACGTAAACGATTTTCCGCACATCCGTGACGAGCTGTTGCCGCGCATGGAGCGTGCAGGGTTGCGCCAGACGCACATCGGCTCCGCCGTTCACGCGGCGGAATGATACAAACAATGGTAGAGCCCGGCTTGATCGGACCCGCACAACATCAAAAGGGACGCAAATGAAGATCGTCGAGGCGCGCGTCGAAGAATTGATCCTACCGAAAAAGGACAAGGACTGGAAATTTGCGCTCGCGGCAAACCCGATGACGGAAGGCTGGATCGTCAGCATCCGCGACGAGGATGGAACGATCGGCTATGGTTACGCCTCGACAATGAACCACTATGGCGCTCCGCATGAGGCGGTGAAGGGCGCACTCGACCGTCTCTGCAAGCGTCTCATCGGCCGCGATGCGCGCGAGATTGCGAGCATTATGGGCGATCTTGATCGCGCCATGGCCGGCAACAACCAGGCGAAGTCCGGCATCGACTGCGCCCTGCACGATCTGGCGGCGCGTCGTCTCGGCGTGCCGATCTGCGATCTTTTCGGCGGCCCCGCGGTGCGCGAATTTGCGACGCTGCGCATTCTGCCGATCAAATCGCCGGCCGATATGGCGAAGAATGCCCGTACATTGGCGCAGCACGGGGTGCGGCATTTCAAGATCAAGGTCCACGGCGAGGTGGAGGAGGACGTGGCTCGGGTCGCGGCGATCCGCGCGGAGCTGGGAGCCGAAGCGCACCTGACCATCGATGCCAATCAGTCGTACGCTCCGAAGGACGCGATACGCGCGCTCAACCTGATGGCGCCTTATCGCATCGACTTGGCGGAGCAGCCGGTGAAGGCGAACGACCTGCTCGGGTTGAAGGCTGTCACGCAAGCAGTGCCGGTGACGGTCGAGGCCGATGAAGCGGCGTATTCACTCGATCAGGTCATGATTCTGGTGAGGGAGCGCATCGTCGACGCCATCAGCCTCAAGATCACCAAGCTCGGCGGTCTGCGGAAAACATACGCCGCCGCACAAATCTGCGACGCTGGCGGCGTGAAGTACCGGCTCGGCGCGCATGTCGGGCCGATGCTGCTGGCGGCGCATGCGCTGCAGCTTGCCGCCGCGCTTCCCGGCATCTGGTACGCCTCCGAATTATCCGAGTTCGATGGTCTCGCCGACGACCCGTGGGAAGGTCTTAAGCTCGTCGACGGCGTGCTGCACCTTTCCGACTCGATCGGCTGCGGCGTTAATCCGAAAACGGGTACGGCTTTCGTCCAGAACCGGCGTAAGAGCGCCTGAAATGAATGCGAGCGTTCGGCGCCCTCGCGATGGCACTCCCTTCGGCGAGTGCGCTCGACGCGGGCGTCGAGCGATAATGCTCTGGTTCGCAGCCGCCATCGCGTGCGCGCTGGCGACGCGCGCATCGGCGCAAACCTCGGACAGTATCCTCACCTACAAAGGCCCGGATCGCGAACAGAAACTCATCGAGGGCGCCAAAAAGGAGGGCGCGGTCGTCTTTTACTCCGGCATGATCGTCAATCAGGCGCTGCGCCCCGTAGCGGCGGCGTTCCAGAAAAAATATCCCTTCATCAACATGACGTTCTGGCGCGGCGATTCCGAGGATATCGTTACCAAGGTGTCCGCGGAAATGCGCGCCCATAACCCGCAGGGAGACGTTATCGAGGGACCGGCATCGGAGAGATGAGCGCACGCAGCGGCCTGGCCCAGCCGGCCTGGTCGCCGCAGTTCGCCGGTATTCCCGAGCGGCTTCGCGATCCGCGCGGGCTATGGGCGCCGACCCGCATGAGCTACTTTTCCATTGCCTACAATACGCGGCTCGTCTCGCCGGACCGAGTGCCCAAGAGCTACGACGATCTGCTCGATCCCAGATGGAAAGGCAAGATGGCGTGGCCGCTTTTGTCCGCCATCGGTGCGCCGCTCTTCGTCGCCAATCTTCGCATTGCCTGGGGCGACGACAAGGCGATTGCGTATCTGAAGCGTTTGAGCACGCAGAACATCATCAATTTCGGCGCCGGCAATCCGCGAACGCTCGTCGACCGCGTAATCGCGGGCGAGTATCCGATCGCATTGCAGATTTTCGCCCATCACCCGCTTATCAGTGCGGCCAAGGGCGCTCCTGTGGCATCTCAACTTCTGCCGCCGGTAGCGAGCGCTGCAGGAACGATCGTCATTCCAAAGGAAACGCGGCACCCCTGCGCCGCCATGCTGCTGATGGATTTTCTACTGTCCCGTGAAGGACAGCAGATTCTTGCTGCGTCGGAATACCTCCCAGTTCGGCCCGATGTCGAACCGCTTTCGAACATTGCAGCGATCGTTCCGTTCAAGGCTGGGGTGGCAGAAAACTTCATCAGCCCTGAGCAACTGGAAGCGTATACTGAGAGCTCAGCCAAAATAGTGGACGGGCTCTTCCGCTGAACTCGACGATTGCGACCGGCAAACCACGGAACCGGCCCCGAAATCTGCACAGGACGATAGGTGGAGTTTCTGCCTGACGGCGGGCGGGCACGCTATGGCCTGCGAAATCAGGAGAGACCATGCAGAGATGACCGCGCCGGAACCACACAGCGGCCTTCAAAGCGAAGGTGGCGCTTACCGCCGTCAATGGCGATCGGACCTTGGCGCAGCTTGCCGAGCAGTCGCGTTTATTATCTGCCGCGGCCGGCGCTGGAGGTCGACCTTGCGATCACGCGGAGAAAAAACCAAATAAATTCAAAGCCATACATTTAAAATGGTGCGGTCGGGAGTTGTCGAACCTATCAAATAAATCAAGCTGCTGTCCAAGGTGAGGGCAAAAATCGCACCCGCGCGAGCCGTTGCCGCGGTCGCCAGGGCCGTCAGTCAGCAAAGAAGTCCAGTCAGCCAAAGTCCAGTCAGAAGTCCGACCAGAGTCCAGTGGAGGGTGTCAGTGGCCACAACAAACTTGATACAGAACAGTCAGAAACTGTGTCGAACGAAGCTTACCAACCCCCGCCGTGTCCACTGCAGCTTCCAGTGCTTCGTCGGAAACTGTGGTGGCGAGGATTTCTTACTCAGCCTGATCGAGCGTATCAGTCGTCGTGCGGGATGTATTGTCCACGACAATTTGCTCCGTCAGTTTCGTTCCAGCCGATCGCCACGTCGGCAGGTCAGCAGCTGTCCGCTGGATTGAACGGCGGCTGATAGGTGTGTTGATCCGCGCTCTTCGTGCCCGCAGCAGCTTCCAGTACTTCGTCGGACACTGTGGTGGAGAGGATTTCCTCGTCAGCCTGGTCGAGGTCGGTGGTCGTGTTGGAATCGTCCATGACATTATTTCTCCGTTCCCAGGCGTTTAACGTAAATTAGGACACTCAGTTCCGCAAATTAGGACAAAGGGCTCGGAATTAGGACAGCACCCCCCACGTAAGGAACGGACGCGGAAAGGCGAACGCGAGGCGAACAATCTATTCCCTCACCTTGCCATAAGGTGAGGGCGACGGAACGAAAACGCCAATAATATCAACGGCGTTTTTTTGGAGTGGTGCGGTCGAGAGGACTCGAACCTCCACGGGTTGCCCCGCTAGCACCTCAAGCTAGTGCGTCTACCATTCCGCCACGACCGCATGTGGGGTTTTTCGCGCGCCAGCGAGGCCCGCGACCGCGCCGATGTAACAGTTCACCCATCGGCGGACAAGGTCGCTCAGTTCGCCTCCGGCGAGCGCGGCAACAGCGCCTTGACTTCGACGGCGATCCGGTTGCCGCTGACGATCACGGTGCCTCTGGCGACGGAATGATTGTTGGCGAGGATGCGGACCTCATCGTCCTCCGACGCATCAAGTTCGATGACGGCGCCGCGGCCGAGGCGGAGCACCTGGTGAATCGGCATGGAGGTGGTCCCCAAGCACCACCGCAATGTCGACGGCAACGTCGTCGAGTTTCGCCAAGGGAGCCCCCCGTGTCTATTTTGGCGATGGATATCGCTGCGGTATCCTTTCACCACGCTATGGTTACGAGATGGTTAACACGCGCGGAAACCTGAAGGTCGGGCTTGTCCTCCCGCCCGGCTCGCCGCCTGTCGAATGGCAAGTGAGCGATGCGCCCGTCGACTATGAGACCGCGATCGCCGCCATGACCGCGCGCGCGGCGGCGATCGCCCGCGGCGAGGCGCCCGAATTGGTTTGGCTGCTGGAGCACCCTGCCCTCTACACCGCCGGCACTTCGGCGCGGCCGCAAGACCTGATCGAGGCGCGTTTTCCGGTGTACACGGCGGGCCGCGGCGGACAATTCACCTATCACGGTCCCGGGCAGCGCGTCGGCTATGTCATGCTGGATCTCAAGCGTCGCGCGCCGGACGTGCGCCGTTTCGTCGCCACGATCGAGGAATGGATCATGCGAACGCTCGCCGCCTTCAATGTGCGCGGCGAGCGCCGCGACGACCGCGTCGGCGTGTGGGTGCGCCGTCCTGACAAAGGCATGGGTTCTGAGGACAAGATCGCGGCAATAGGCATTCGCGTTCGCCAATGGGTGACGCTGCACGGCTTTGCGCTCAACGTTGAGCCGGACCTTTCGCATTTTTCCGGCATCGTGCCGTGCGGGGTGTCCGAGCTACGCTATGGCGTCACTTCGCTCGCCGATCTCGGCCTGACCGTGACAATGCCCGAAGCGGACATGGCGCTGAGGGCGGCCTTCGCGCCGCTGTTCGGCGCAGCCGCCGACGCTCAAGTACTGACCAGCACGGAGAACAACTCGCCGCGGCGGCGCAGCGTCAAATCTGCGAAGTCCGCATCGCGCTGATCGATGGCTTCCACGCGCGCGCGGGGCGGACCTTCGCGGCACAATTCGATCATGGTGAGCACAACCTCCTCCGCGCCGGCGAACACCGCCTCGACCGAGCCATCGCGGCGGTTGCGCACCCAGCCCTCGATGCCCTGCTCTGTCGCTATCATTTCGGTCCAGGCGCGGAAACCGACGCCCTGCACGCGGCCGTGAACCACGACCCGGACGATCACGTCCATCCGAATTCCTTCACATTGCGCGCGCCCGCGCCGAGCGGCTGCGCCGGCAGCCAATGCTGCAACGAAGCGATGTAGCCGGGCGGCAAATCCCACGCGCGCGCAGCCGCCAGCACGAGCTCCATGTAGCCGGCCCTCGGCGGCCCCATGCGGCGCGGCCGCGCGATGTAGACTAATCCCGGACGGCGGCCGCCGGCCACCTGCACTTGCAACATTTCGGCGCGGTATTGGCCGCTGGCCATGCTCTCCCAGCGATCGAGCGTGATGCGGTCGCGCGGCGTAAGCCGCCACAACACCCCGTAGACAGTCGCGGCGCGCGCCGGCTCGACCGAAGCATAGCCGTCGGCGGTGATCACGAAGCGGTGGTTTGCGAGCGACGCCACGCCGATTGGCGCGGCGGAAGGCGCGTGCCTGCGCATGACGGCGCGGTCCATGTTCGAACCGTAGGCGAAATGCAGCATCGCGCCTTGCGCTCTTTCAATCCACTGTTACTGAAACTCCATGATCACCGCGTCGACGGCGACGCTGTCGCCGGACTTGACGCGGATTTTCGCAATCACCCCGTCGCGCTCGGCGCGCAAGATGTTCTCCATCTTCATCGCCTCGACTACCGCGAGCGTCTCGCCGGCTTTAACTTCCTGGCCCTCGGCGACCGCGATCGAGACGACCAGGCCCGGCATCGGGCAGCGAATGGATTTTTCGCTGCCGGACAATTTCTTTGCCGGCATCAGCCGCGCGTAGCGCGCCTCGCGTTCAGTGTAGACAAACGCCTTCACCTCGGTGCCGCGATAGGCCAGTTCGAAGCCGTTCGGAATCGCGCGCACGTGCATATTCGACGGCAGCGCCATCGATCGACCCCGACCACACCGGCATGCCGGGTGCGAAGCCCGAGCGCAAAATGTGCCGGGCGCCGTCCTCGAAGGTGACCGCGATCGCGTCGCCCTCATGCTCGACGTCGGCGTGGATTTCGTCGGCACCGAGCCAAATGGCGCGCCGGCGTTCGCGCGTGAGCGCGGTATTGAGCTGCCCGGAGATCTTGCGCTTACGTTCGCCCAGCATGTGATCGATGGCGGCGGCGACGGCAGCGATCTTTTGCGCCGTGGCGCCGCTCGGCGCGGTGCGCTCGAAGCCGTGCGGAAATTCCTCGGCGATGAAGCCCGTGCTTAGTTTGCCGGCGCGCCAGCGCGGGTGCGCCATGATGGCGGCGAGGAAACGGAATATTGTGGCGGATGCCCTCGATGGTGAAGGCATCGAGCGCGTCGGCCTGCGCGTCGATCGCCCGCTCGCGCGTATTGGCGTGGGTGACCAGTTTGGCGATCATCGGATCGTAGTAGAGCGAAATTTCGCCGCCTTCGGTAACGCCGGTATCGTTGCGCACGGTCACGCCGTCGTGCACGCCTTCCGCGGGCGGCCGGTAGCGCACCAGCCGGCCGATCGAGGGTGCAAAATTGCGATAAGGGTCTTCCGCATAGACGCGGCTCTCGACCGCCCAGCCGGAAAGCTTCACGTCGCTTTGCGTGAGCATTGAGCGGCTCGCCGGCGGCGACTGCGGATCATCTGCTCGACGAGATCGATACCGGTGACGAGCTCGGTCACCGGATGCTCGACCTGCAGCCGCGTGTTCATCTCGAGAAAGTAGAAGCTGCGGTCCTGTCCGGCGACGAACTCGACGGTGCCGGCGCTGTCGTAGCCGACGGCTTTAGCGAGCGCGACCGCCTGCTCGCCCATTTTCGCCCGCGTTGTTTCGTCGAGCAGCGGGCTTGGCGATTCCTCGATGACTTTTTGATTGCGGCGCTGGATCGAGCATTCGCGCTCGCCGAGATAGATGACGTTGCCGTGCTTGTCGCCGAGCACCTGGATTTCGACGTGGCGCGGATCGGTGATGAATTTCTCGATGAAGACGCGGTCGTCGCCGAAGCTCGATTTTGCCTCCGAGCGGGCGCGCGCGAAGCCTTCCGCCACCTCGGCCTTGGTGAAGGCGACGCGCATACCCTTGCCGCCGCCGCCGGCGGAGGCCTTGATCATCACCGGGTAGCCGATCTGTTCGGCGATCGCGATCGCCTGTTCGTGGTCCTCGATCACGCCGAGATGGCCGGGCACGGTCGAGACGTTGGCGCGCGCCGCGGCTTTCTTCGACTCGATCTTGTCGCCCATGGCGGCGATCGCCTTAGGGTTTGGCCCGATGAAGACGATGCCGGCTTTGGCCAGCGCCTCGGCGAAAGCCGCGCGCTCGGAGAGAAAGCCGTAGCCCGGATGCACGGCGTCGGCGCCGCTTCGCTTGCAGGCGGCGACGATGTTGTCGATGACGAGGTAGCTCTGCGCGGCGGGCGGCGGGCCGATCGGCACCGCCTGCGTCGGCCATTTCCACGTGCAGCGCGTCGCGGTCGGCTTCGGAATAGACCGCAACGGTGGCGATCCCCATCCGGCGCGCGGTCTTGATGATCCGGCAGGCGATCTCGCCGCGATTGGCAATCAGGATTCGCTTGAACATTTCGGTTTAAGGCCGCGCGACCCAGCCTACCGCTTTGCGGCGCGCTGCGCAAAAGTCAACGCTCGGCGCGTCGCATTGACACCGTCGATGCACCGGTGAAACGTTGACAGCCGCTTGAAGCCGGAGGGGGAAACTGATGCGCACGTCAGTCGCAATCGTTGCAATCGTTGCGGCGCTCTCGCTGGTGGCATGCTCGAAGGGCCCGCAAGGGCCGGACGGGACCGCAAGGCGATCCGGGACCGCAAGGCCCTCCGGGCAAGCAAGGCGAGCACGGGTCCTGCGGGGCCGCCGGGACCGCCCGGACCGGTCGGAGCGACCGGCCTGCATTTCATCCATCACGCCAGCTGCGCGCCCAGCAACAATTGCGACCTCAGCTGCAGCCCGGGCGAGAGGCTGGTGTCGGTGACCTGCCCCGGCGCGACGATCGTGATTTCGAAGAACCGCCGGCGTGGACTCGGCGGCGTGCAGCAACACGCCGGGACCGGCGCTGGCGCTGTGCATGAAGCAGTGACGTGATCGCGGACCAGGCGACGCCGTTTTAGTGCCGCAGCAGCAGCGAGGCGAGCAAGCGCGAGCGCGAGCAGCGCGGACACGCCCTGCCAGAAGCGGACCGGCGAGCGCTCGTAAAGCGTCTGCGGCCGTGCGCCGCGAGCGGCGCGCGCGCCGGTCCGGTCTCCATCTCCACGGCAAATTCGATCATGTCGCGAAAACGCTCGGCCGGATCGATCGCGATCGCTCGCGCCAGCACCGCCTGCAGCCAGGCCGGCAGATCCGGGCGCAGCGCCGAAAGCGGCGTCGGCCGGGTGCGGCGCGGCGGCGTCGTCGCATCGAGATTGCCGTAGGGATACTCGCCGGTGAAGGCGCGGAACATGGTGACGCCGAGCGCATAGATGTCGGTCGCTTCGTTGCCCGGCTTCGCCGGCAAACATTTCCGGCGCCATGTAGGCTGGCGTGCCGGGAATGTCGGCGGGCGGAAAATCTTCCAGTCCGGGAACGCGCACCACGCCGAGATCGATCAGCTTGAGCGATCCCTCCTTCTCGAGAATCACGTTGTCGGGCTTGATATCGCGATGGATGATGCCGGCGTGGTGCAAAGCCGCCGCGCCGCGCGCAAGCTTGATCGCGATGTTGCGCCCTTCCTCCAGACCCATCGCCGGGCGGCGCGCCAGCCGCGTCTCCAGAAGCTCGCCCTGGTAGAGCGGCATGACCGTGTAGAGGCAGGTCTGCCGTCCCGGCGGCAGTTCGATGGTGCGGCCGACCCACGGACTGTGCACGCGCGCGCCGACCCACGCCTCGCGCACGAACGCCGCGCGGTAGGTGGCCACCGCCGCAACCTGCGGCTTGGGAAACTTCAGCACCACCTCGCCGCCTTCGACCTCGTCGATCGCGCCGAACAGGCGCGTGTAGCGGCCGTCGGACATCAGCACTTTGAGCACGAACCCGTCGACCGTCTCGCCGTCGATCGGCACCGGGATCAGCGGCAGCTGCATGATGGCGGCGCCGATGTCGGCCGATTCGGCCGTCGGCAGTTCGACGACGTCGAGCACCAGCGCCGTGCAATTGTCGGTGCTGCCCGCATCCAGCGCGGCCGCGACCAGCGCGCGGGCGGAATCCTCGGACGCGGAGCGCTCGCGCAAGATGTCGGCGATGGCCTCGGCCGGCAGGAAAGCATGCACGCCGTCGCTGCAGAAGCAGGAAGCGGTCATGCCGCGCCAGCGGCTGCGTGGCGTAGTCGAGCGGCACCTCGGTCTCGACGCCGAGCGCGCGCACGAGCATGTTCGAGCGCCGCCGGCGCTGCCGCCCTCGCGCACGTGATCGATGGTCAGGCAGACGAGGCGGTCGCCGCGCAGCCGATAGGCGCGCGTGTCGCCGACATGCAGCACGTGCGCGACGCGCCCGCGCAGCACGAGCGCGGTGAAGGTGCAGCCCATGCCGGCGAGCTTGGCGTCGCGGTGACCTTGCGAATAAATCCAGCCGTTGAGCGAATTGAGGATCTGCGCCGCCGCGCGCCGCACTTCCATGGTTTCGGGCAGGTCGCAAAAGCCGTCGAGAAAGCCGCGCACCGCCATTTCGGCGGCGACGCGCCCGCCTTTGGCGCCGCCAATTCCGTCGGCGATCGCCGCTACGACGTCGCGGCGCGGCTGCGGCAGTTCCGGACCGAAAACGGCGCCGGCGAAATCCTCGTTGCGCTCGCGCGGTCCGGTTTCCGAGGCGAAGCCGACGCTCGCCTTAACGCCGGAGACCCGCTCAGCCATCACCGCCGCTCCGATGTTCCGCGACTGCGGCGACGCGTTTTCAATTATCCAGCTTGCATTGATCATGGAGGAAATTGCCGCCGGTGGCTGACGCGAGAGTCACCGTAAGCTTTCCGGATTTGCGATCGAGCGTGTAATTCCAACCATTCTTTGGCGTCGCGCCACGAAATCGTGCCGTCGCTGATACTCGGCCGGATTGGAATCCACCGTGCGCGCGGTCGTAGTCGATCTTGATCTGCCAGGTCGCGCCGCTGTATGGGTTGGTGCAGGTGATCGCGGTCTCGCCGTGCTGCGGCTGGGCCTGACCGGCGACGACAGTCCGGCGGTACCAATGCGCCGAAGCGCCAATTGCCGCCGCCAGCAATCGCGTCGAGCGCACAGCCTGCGCATGCTCGCTGCCTATCTTTATAAGCATATGCAGATGTTTTCATCACGCTTACGCTCCCCGCAATTTTCGCGGTGAAATGCACGCCCAGTCAATGGTCGATTAACTGGCATAACTTTTGCGATCACCCTCAATCGCTCGCCTGTGTGCCGTCGGCACACAGAGAGCATTCCGTCTGGCCCGCGTGCCGTCTCGCGCACAGGGGCATTTTTGGGGGAAGGCACATGGCACTCGAATGGCATCTCGTACCGTCACCAAAATGGCTAGATACAGGCGACAACGCCTGGCAGCTGGCAGCCGCAACATTCGTCGGCCTGCAAAGCATCCCCGGGCTGACGGTTCTCTACGGCGGCATCGTCAAGAAGAAATGGGCGATCAACTCCGCCTTCATGTCGATGTACGCCTTCGCGTCGGTCCTCGTCGTCTGGGTTCTGTTCGACTACAACATGGCATTCGGGCCGCAATGGTTTCCGTTCCTCGGCAAGCCGATGCTGGCGACTCTCGGCCGTCTTCACCTTCGGGCCAAGCGACAATTCCGGCCGCCGCATGCGCGGCATGCCACCGCTTGCCTTCCCGATGGCGACGCTGATGTTCTTCCAGTTCGTGTTCGCCGCGATCACCGTCATCATTCTCGCCGGATCGGTGCTCGGCCGCATGAACTTCACGGCCTGGATGATCTTCTGCCCGGTGTGGATGACGCTGGTCTATACGGTCGGCGCGTTCAGCCTGTGGGGCGGCGGCTGGCTCGCCGGCATGGGCGTGGCGGACTTCTCGGGCGGCTACGTCATCCATCTCGCCGCCGGCGTCTCGGGCTTCACCGCCGCGGCGGTGATCGGTCCGCGGCTGCAAGCCGACCGTGACCACTTCCCGCCCAACAGCTTGCTGGTGACGCTGGTCGGCGCCGGCATCCTGTGGCTGGGCTGGAACGGCTTCAACGGCGGCGACCCGTACTTCGCCAACGCCGACGCCGGCGCCGCGGTGATGAACACCAACACCGCCACGGCGGTCGGCCTGCTGGTCTGGACGCTGATGGACAAGATGGCCTACGGCAAGCCGTCGGTGCTCGGCGCCGTCAACGGCATGATCGCCGGTCTCGTCGCCATCACTCCGTCCGCCGGTTACGTGGATGGCTTGGGCGCGATCATCATCGGCATCTGTCGCCGGCATCATCCCGTGGCTGGCCATGAACAAGTTCCAGAAGACTCGCCTTCATGCAGAAAGTGGACGATACGCTGAGCGTCTTCTCCACCCACGGCGTGGCCGGTCTGACCGGCGGCTTGCTGGTCGGCCTGCTCGCCAATCCGGGCATGCTGCAGTACATCGGCACCGGCAAGGACGCGCCCGGCGTGAACGTGACCGGCTTGTTCTACGGCAACCCGGCCATCAGCTGCTGCTGCAGGTCTACGGCGCGGCGTTCATCATCGTGTACAACGCGATCGCGACCTTCATCATCCTCAAGGTCATCGGCCTCATCGTGCCGCTGCGCATGGATGAGGCGACGCTGAAGGTAGGTGACGACGCGGTTCACGGCGAGACCGCCTACGCGATCGGCACAGAGGGCGAGTAATCGACCTCGGCGGCGGCGGTTCGCGCCGCCCTCTTACATCGCTTGCGGGCAAGATCGGCCGCTCGCAAGCTCAGGGTCCGCGCCCACTCCTCCGCGCGGACCCTTTGGCGGCCCCAATCTCCGGGGCCGCCTTTTTGCGCTGGTAGGCTGGCTGGGATAAGTCCGACCCACGACACGCTTGTCACCGTTGGGTCACATATGGCGGAGTAGCGTCTCGCGGCCGATTGCAAATTGCGAGGAACCTCATGCGCAATTTCCCACTTTCTGTCGTCGCGACCTCCGTGACTGCGCTTATGCTTGCCTTTAGCGGCGCCGCCGCCGACTCGATCGCACCCGCGAGCACATCCGGACGCGAGCCCGCAGGACACGGCGACGACCGCGACGCCGATCAAACACGTCGTGATTATTTTCAACGAGAATGTCTCGTTCGACCATTACTTCGCCACCTACCCCACGGCGACGAACCCGGCGGGCGAGCCGGCATTCACCGCCAAGCCGGGCACACCCAAGGTCAATAATCTGGTCAACGCCAATCTGTTGACCAACAATCCCAATTTCACCAACAAGGAAAACGGCACCGATGCCGCCGAGCCGTTCCGGCTCGACCGCACGCAGGCGTTTACGGCCGACCAGAATCACGCCTACACCGCCGAGCAGCAGGCCTATGACGGCGGCAAGGCCGACCTGTTTCCCAAATATACCGGCAAGGGCACGCCGGGCGGCGCCGGCGCGTTCGGCACCAAGGGTCAGGTCATGGGCTATTATGACGGCAACACCGTCGCCGCGATGTGGAACTACGCGCAGCATTTCGCCATGAGCGACAATGCCTATACCGACACCTATGGTCCCTCGACGCCGGGCATGCTCAACGTCAGTTCGGGCCAGACCAATGGCATGAAAATCGTGGCCACGACCAAGCAGCCGTCCACGGTCGCCAACGTGTCCTACTATGTCAACGACGGCCAGGGCGGGCTGACCATGATCAACGACGTCGATCCCGCCTACGACGTCTGCTCGAACCCGAAGGATCAGGTGCTGATGGCGGGCAAGACCATCGGCGATCTGCTCAACAGCGCGGGCGTCACCTGGGGCTCGTTCATGGGCGGCTTCCGCCTCGACACCACCAACGCCAACGGCACCACCGGCTGCAAGCGCAGCACGCATTCGACCGTGGTCGGCGCCGACGTGGTCGACTACATTCCGCACCACGCTTGGTTCCAGTACTACGCTTCGACCGCCAATCCGAAGCATGACCGACCGAGCTCGCTTGCCGCCATCGGCTACAGCTTCGAGCAGGGCGGCACCACGCGCGATCCCGCCAATCACAATTACGACCTGCAGGATTTCTACGACGCGGTGAAGGCCGGCAATTTTCCCGCGGTCTCCTACATCAAGATGCCGGCCTACGAGGACGGCCATGCCGGCTATTCGGATCCGCTCGACGAACAGGCAGGCACGGTCGCGCTGATCAACTTCCTGCAACAGCAGCCGGACTGGAAGAACACGGCGGTCTTCATCACCTGGGACGATTCCGACGGCTGGTACGACCACGCGTTCGCCAAAGTCACGAGCCCGTCGTTCGATGCCGAGGCGGATCAGCTCAACGGGGCGGGCAAATGCGGCTCGGGCACGCCGCGAGCCGGCGTCAAGGGCGAACCGGTCAACGGCCGCTGCGGCCCCGGCACGCGTCTGCCGTTCTTCGTGATCTCGCCCTGGGCCAAGTCCAATTATGTCGACCATAGACGGATTTCGCTCGCGTCCGTGGTGCGCTTCATCGAGGACAATTGGCTCAAAGGTCGAGCGCCTCGGCGGCGGCTCGTTCGACGCCACCGCCGGCTCGGTCACGGGCATGTTTAATTTCGCCGCTGCGAGCGGCAACAACCCGCCGCTCTATCTCGATCCGCAGACCGGGACACCGCTGAGCGCACCGCCGGCCGCCGGCAACTCTCACTGAGGCCGGATGCAACGACGCAGAGCCGGATTGATTGGCGCCGCGCTGCTCAGCGCAGCCGGCGCCATTTCCTTAGTCGCGGCACTCTGCAGCCCGATCCTGCGCGCAGCCCCATTGCCGCGCCTACGGCATCGAGCGCCGCCGGGTCGCCCGGCGAGAACCCACGCCCCATCCACTTGGTGCGGCCGCCCGCCGGGCCGCTTTCGGTCATGGCCGAGCTTGGGCGGCGCGTGTTTTTCGACGCGAGCCTGTCGTCGTCCGGCAAGCTGTCCTGCGCCAGCTGCCATGATCCCTCTCATGCCTTTGGCCCGCCCGGCGATCTGCCGGCGATGAATGGTGGGCCGGACCTGTCACGCCAAGGCGTGCGCGCGGTCGCCCTCGCTGATGTACCTCGAGCGTCAGCCGGCCTTCAGCATCGGTCCCGACAACGAGGAAAATGAAAATGTGACCATCGGCCAACTCGTGACGCGGAGCCGCGACGCGCCGCGCGGTGCGGAAAACCGCTCCGCAGGCCAGCCAGTCGGCGAGCAACATGGTGCCGCAAGGCGGCCTGTTCTGGGACGGCCGCGCCGATACGCTGCAGGACCAGGCGTTCTCGCCGCTGCTCGATCCGCGCGAGATGGACGGCGGCAGCGTCGGCGCAGTCGCGGCGAAGCTGCAGCGCGCGCCCTATGCGCCGCGGATGAAGGAGCTGTTCGGCGCGTCGGTGTTTGACGATGCGCGCTTTGCCGTCGCCGAGGCGCTGTTCGCGGTCGGCCGCTATCAGATCGAGGATGCCGAGCTTTCATCCCTACACCAGCAAGTTCGATTACTGGCTGGAGGGCAAGGCGCGGTTCACGCCGAGCGAACTGCGCGGCTACATCGCTGTTCAACGATCCGGCCAAGGCCAATTGCGGCGGCTGCCATGTCGATCAGCCGAGCCGCGACGGGCTGCCGCCGCTGTTTACCGATCATCAGTTCGAAGCGCTCGGCGCGCCGCGCAACGCCGCGCTGGCGGTCAACCGCGATGCCGATTATTTCGATCTTGGCATCTGCGGGCCCTACCGCACCGACATGTCCGCCGACACTCAATATTGCGGGCTGTTCCTGACCCCGACGCTACGCAATGTCGCCACGCGCCAGGTCTTCTTCCACAACGGCGTGTTCCACACGCTGCAACAGGTGCTCGACTTCTACGACTTTCGCGACACCGACCCGCAGAAAGTCTATCCGCTCGGCGCGGACGGAGATGGTGCGCAAGTTCGACGACCTGCCGCCGCGCTATCGGGGCAACGTCGATATCACCGATCCGCCGTTCGACCGGAAATTGGGCAACCCGCCGGCCATGACGCCGCAGGACGAAGCGGACATCATTGCCTTCCTCGGCACGCTCACTGACGGTTATCGCAGAGATCAATAGCGCCGATCTCGCAGCGACCGGCCGCGCGGGCGCTACAGACGGGCAATGCCACGGCCGACGCGACGCCCCTCGGCGGCGATCCATTCGAGGATGGCGATATCGACCTTATCGAACCCCGCAGGCAGCGAGCGGGACCCGCCTGCCGATTTCGCTTCCCGCGCTCTCGGCCGCCACCACGATCTGCGACTGCGGCCGATGACACAGAGCAAGCGTTTCGATATCCGGGTAATTGCCGCCGGTCGTCACTGTCGCCGCCTCCCGACCGCTTCGCGAGCGCTCGCTTGTGCCGCCGCCGCGGTCGTTCTTCTTTGCCGCCGTTTCGAGCCCTTAGTCGCGCGACTCGGGCTTCCGGTTCAAACGCTGCGATTCCAGGGTGGCCTGGCAAGGGCGCCGTTGCGGCAAACTCGCGGCAGCCGCCGTGGTTCCACTCAATGTTCGGTGATCGAGAAGGCTAACCGAAAATTCTTTCCCGATGGCAAATTCCGATCAGCCAAATCTTCCAAGAACTCCGGTTTGCATGAATGAATGGTTTTCGCCCCGCCCGGATGGAGCGCCAGAGCCAGGGCTAGTAACGCGGCCCATTCGACCGTACATAAGGTCACGGAATTCATTGACGAAAATCCGAACAACGACGGAGGTTTCCATGGCGCTGGCGATTGGCGATACCGCCCCCGATTTCGAAGCCGAGACGACGGAAGGCAAAATCCGCTTCCACGACTGGATCGGCAACAATTGGGTGGTGCTGTTTTCCCATCCGAAGGATTTTACGCCCGTCTGCACGACCGAACTGGGCACGATGGCGCGGCTGAAGCCGGAGTTCGACAAGCGCGGGGTCAAGATCATCGGGCTGTCGGTCGACCCGGTCGACAACCACAAGAAATGGTCCGGCGACATCAAGGACGTGACCGGCTTCGCGCCGAACTATCCGATGATCGGCGATACCGATCTGAAGGTCTCCAAGCTCTACGGCATGCTGCCGGCATCGACGTCCGGCACCTCGGAAGGCCGCACGCCGAACGATAACCAGACGGTGCGCAATGTCTTCGTCATCGGGCCGGACAAGAAGATCAAGCTCGTTCTCGTCTATCCGATGAGCACCGGGCCGCAACTTCGACGAGGTGCTGCGCGTCGTCGACTCGCTGCAGCTCACCGCCAAGCACCGCGTCTCGACGCCGGCGAATTGGAAGCAGGGCGAGGACGTGATTCTCGGCGGCGCCATCAGCGACGAGGAAGCCAAGAAGCTCTATCCGCAGGGCTGGAAGACGCCGAAGCCCTATATCCGCGTGGTGCCGCAGCCGCGGCAGTAGATTTTCGCGACTTGTCGTAAAGCGCGAGGGCGCGGCTTCGGCCGCGCTCTTTATTTGCAGAGCGCCGCTTTCGACATACGGGCCAACAATCATGAACCGCCGCATGGATCGCGACGCCGACGTGCAGCCGCCGTTCGCCGAATTGATGGGCATGAAAATTACGCACGCTGTCGCGCGACAAGGTCGTGGCCGAACTTTTCGTTCGCGACGAACTGGAGAACAGGATGGGCGTGCTCCACGGCGGCGCCATCATGGCGTTCGCCGACAATCTCGGCGGCACGGCGACGATGGCCAATCTGCCGCACGGCGCCCGCACGGCGACCATCGAGAGCAAGACCAACTTCTTTGCGCCCATTCCCATCGGCGACACCGCGCACGCCGAATGTACGCCGCTGCATCGCGGCCGCAGCACCATGGTCTGGCAGACCCGCATTACCCGCAACGATGGCACGCTCTGCGCCATCGTCACGCAGACGCAGATCGTCATTCCGCCGGATAAAGCCTAGCTGACGCAAGCGCGGTTCATTCAAGCGCCGGTCCGCAATTGACGCGAGATGAAATCAGCCATTTCCAGATCGTCGCCGCGACCCCGTTAGCCGAGACCTTTTGCGACGCCGTCTCGATCCTGCGCTGTCGCGGTTCTGACTCATTTTCCACTTGCCCTCGATGCCGCACGATGGTGAAACGAAAGCCGACGATGCCGCGCAGCATGGTATCGATGTAGCTCGCGGGCGCATCCGTTAAAGCCCATGGCTTCTGTTCGTCGCGCTCCTGCTGCGCGGTCAATTCGCCGACATGGCGACGCAACCAATCCGCATCGTCATAACTTCCGGCCGCCCGTAAGCGTGCACGACCGCATAGTTCCAGGTCGGCACGACCTTGCCGTGTTCGGCTTTCGATGGATACCAATTCGGCGTGACGTAGCCCTCGGCGCCCTTGGAAGATCATTAGCGCTTCATCGACCCCGGCAAGCTCCTTGCAATGCGGATTGGCGCGCGCGAGATGGCATTCGATAACGCCACATGGTCGCATCGTCCTTGAGCACGGTCGGCAAATGACTGGCGTATAAGCCGACCCGATCCTGCGGAGATGAGCGTCGCGAATGGCTTGAGCGCGCATCAGCGCATGCATCTGCCGGCGTGTCCTCGACGCGAAAATGATCAGGCTCGATACATGATGTCACCGTGAGTCCGATGTCGTACTCCTTGGGTAAAGCATACTCCCGCTCGCTCCGCGCAAGGGTAGGCGGCGTTCGAGGAACGCGTGCAAGGTGAAAATAAACTCAGCGTCGGCGCGCTCGTCTCCATGTTTGCCAATCCAAGCGGCCAGTGCCATCGTCGGTGAGCGATCTCACACATGCGATGGACAATTGCAATGGCGATGGACGTTCGCGCCGCCGTCGCCTACGCCGCCCGGCAAACCGCTCGAAGTCACGACCGTCCAGCTCGACGGTCCGCGCGCCGGCGAGGTGCTGGTCGAGATCAAGGCGACCGGCATCTGCCATACCGACGAGTTCACGCTGTCGGGCGCCGATCCGGAAGGTTTGTTTCCCGCGATCCTCGGCCATGAGGGCGCCGGCGTCGTCGTCGATGTCGGCGCGGGCGTGACTTCGGTCGAGAAAGGCGATCACGTCATTCCGCTCTACACGCCGGAATGCCGGCAATGCCCATCCTGCCTGTCGCGCAAGACGAACCTCTGCACCGCCATCCGCGCCACCCAGGGCCAGGGCGTCATGCCCGACGGCACGTCGCGCTTCTCGATCGACGGCAAGAAAATCCACCACTATATGGGCTGCTCGACGTTCTCCAATTTCACCGTGCTGCCGGAAATCGCGGTGGCGAAAATTCGCGAGGACGCGCCGTTCGACAAGGTCTGCTACATCGGCTGCGGCGTCACCACCGGGCATCGGCGCGGTGATCAACACCGCCAAGGTCGAGCCCGGCGCCAAGGCGATCGTGTTCGGTCTCGGCGGCATCGGGCTCAACGTCATCCAGGGCCTGCGGCTGGTCGGCGCCGACATGATCATCGGCGTCGACGTCAACCCGGAAAAGAAGGCTTGGGGCGAACGCTTCGGCATGACCCATTTCGTCAATCCGAAGGAGATCGGCGGCGGCATGTCAGAGCTCGTCGCGCATCTCGTCAACATGACCAAGAGCGGCGCCGATCAGATCGGCGGCGCCGACTATACCTTCGAATGCGTCGGCAACGTCAACCTGATGCGCGCGGCGCTGGAAAGCTGCCATCGCGGCTGGGGCCAGAGCATCATCATCGGCGTCGCCGGCTCCGGCCAGGAGATCGCGACGCGGCCGTTTCAGCTCGTCACCGGCCGGGTGTGGCGCGGCACCGCCTTCGGCGGCGCCCGCGGCCGCTCCGACGTGCCGAAGATCGTCGATTGGTACATGGAGGGGAAAATCGAGATCGATCCGATGATCACCCACACCATGCCGCTTGCCGACATCAACAAGGCGTTCGACCTGATGCGCGGAGGCAAGAGCATCCGCAGTGTCGTGATCTACTAGCCGCCTAACGATATAATTCACGCCTACAAACAAATCCGGGAGAAGAGAAACCATGGCACGCATAAAGATTATCGACCGCACCGACATGAATGCCGAGCAGGCGCGCGTCTACGACGCGGCGAAACAAGGAAGCGGCATCGTCGGCGGGCCGTATTATGCCTATATCCGGCTGCCGAAACTGTTCGAGGCTGCGCAGAATTTGCGCGAGTCGCTTTCCTCCGGACCGCTGTCGGCCCGCGAGCAGCAAATCGTCAATATGACGGTCGCCCGGCACTGGAACGCGCGCTATCCGTGGTTCGCGCAGGCGCGCCGCTCGCGCACCGTCGGCATCGACCAGGCAGTCATCGACGCGATCAACGGGCGCGGCACGCCGAACCTCGCCGATGCGCGGGAACGCACATGCTTCACCGTGGCGCGCGAACTCCTCGCCAACAAGGGGCTGAACGACCAAACCTATGCGGCTGCGGAAAAGATCATGGGGCTTGAAAGCCTGGTCGCGTTGGTCGCCACAACCGGCAGTTTTTCCATGACCTGCATGACCGCCAACTCGTTCGGCATCGAGCCGCCGGCCGACAACCCGACCCCGCTCGCGCAATAAACACGTAGATCGTTGTTCGGGCGACTGTCATGAAAATCACCCGCGTCGAGCCCATTCTCATCGCCGTGCCGTACGAGCACGGCGGGCCGAAACCGATGCGGCCGCTCGGACCGTGGACGCACATGGAGACGCTGTTCGTGCGCGTCGATACCGATGCCGGGCTGACCGGCTGGGGCGAGGCGTTCGGCTTTGCCGCCTCGCCGTTGACCCGCGCAGGCGATTTCGCTCGTCGTCGCGCCGCTCTGCGTCGGCCGCGAGTTCATCGACGTGCCGTCGTTCATGGCCGACCTGCAGCGCAAGCTGCACGCCATGGGGCGGCACGGCCCGGTCAGTTTCGCGCTTGCCGGCATCGACATCGCGCTGTGGGATCTATTGCCGGCAAAGCACAAGACGCGCCGATCCATCGCCTGCTCGGCGGCGCCACGCGGGATCGCATTCCGACCTACGCAAGTCTCCTGCGCTACGGCAAACCTGACCTCGTCGCCCGCTACACCGCAAGAGGCCATCGTGCGCGGCTATACGGCGATCAAGCTGCACGAGCATCTGATCGAGACGATCGCCCCCGGCCGCGACGCCGCCGGGCCGGACATCGCGCTCATGGTCGACACCAATTGCGCCTGGCCACCGGACGAGGCGCTAGAGATGGCGCGGAAACTTAAAGCCTACGATCTTTACTGGCTGGAGGAGCCGGTCGATCCGGTCGACGATTACCAGGCGATGGCGCGCATCCGCCGCGACACCGCAATGACGATCGCGGCCGGTGAAAATATCGGACACGCCGGCGAGGCGCGCTACGCCATCGAACTCGGCGCGCTCGATATTTTTCAACCGAGCGTCACCAAGATCGGCGGCATCCTCGCAATGCGCAAGGCTATCGCCGTCGCCAAGGAGCACGGCGTGCGCGTGATGCCGCACTCGCCCTATTTTGGGCCGGGGCTGATCGCGACGTTGCACGTCATTGCCGCGGACCTTCCCAGTTCGCTATGCGAGCGCTTCTACTGCGAGCTGGAAGCAACGCCGCTGGGCGACGCCATCGCCGCGCGCGACGGCCACATGAATGTGCCGCAAGGACCCGGCCTCGGCATCGACATCGACGAACGCGTGATCGCGCGCTATCGCGTTGCCTGAGGCGGATCACCACTGCTCCCGAACCTGGACGATCAATCGACTTTGATCTTGGCGAATTTCACCACCTTGATCCACTTTGCGGTATCGGTGGCGATGAACTTGGCCACGTCGGCCGGCGTGTTCGGCGGCATGATCTGCGTGCCAAGGCCGAGAAGGCGCGCCTTGACCTGCGGATCGGCGACGGCCGCGTTCACTTGTTTGTTGAGTGTATCGATCATGGCGGCCGGCGTATTTTTCGGCGCGCCGAAGCCGATCCAGCCGAACGCCTCATAGCCGGGCAAGAACTCGGACATGGCCGGTACGTCCGGCAATACGTCCATGCGCTCCGGCGTGGTGACGGCGAGCGGGCGCAGGTTGCCCGCCCTTATATGCGGCAGCGATGATGGCGTGACGTCAAACATCACCTGCACTTGGCCGGCCATGAGATCGACCAGAGCCGGCGTCGAGCCGCGGTAAGGCACATGCACGAGGTCGACCCCGGCCATGTACTTGAACAGCTCGCCGGCGACATGCTGCGGGCCGCCGATGCCGGCCGAGGCCATGTTGATCTTGCCCGGATTGGCTTTGGCGTAGGCGATGAATTCCGGCACGGTTTTGGCGGGAAACGATGGATTGACTTCCATCACCAGCGGCACGCGGTCGACCAGCGCGATCGGCGCAATATCGTGCACGAAATCGAAATTGAGCTTGGTGTAGAGTGCGGCGTTGATCGTGTTCTGCGAATTGATGAGAAGGAGCGTATAGCCGTCGGGCGCGGCGCGCACCACCGCCTCGGTGGCGATATTGCCGGTCGCGCCCGGGCGCACATCGACGATGAATTGCTGGCCGAGCTGCTGCGACAGAAATTGCGTAATCAACCGCGCGGTAATGTCGGACGAGCTACCGGCGGCCTGGCCGACGAGCACATGCACCGGGCGCGACGGATAGGATTGCGCCCAGGCGAGCCGCGCCGATAGCGGCAATGCCGCCGCGCCTGCAGCCAAACGCAACAAATGACGGCGGGAAACATTCATGGCGTCTCGCTCCACCCTGATTGCAGACGAGGATTTTTGGCCGCCTCCTCGCCGTCTCGGACACATAACCACTTTGTCGGCGGCGGGACGTTGTTAGCAGATGTCGGCAGGGGTAACATCCCCTCTAGGGGAGGATATCCATGAACAAACACGGCATGTGCGCTCCGCGTGTCATGGCTCCAATGGGGCTATTGTCTGCTGCGTTAGCCGGGCTCCTTGTCGCAGGTTCCGCCACGGCACAGGCTCCGACCGTCAGCTTTGCCGGCAAGACCGTGACCATGATCATCGGCTTCGGGCCCGGCGGCGGCTACGACGCGTGGGGACGGCTGGTTGCCGGCCATATCGGGGCGCACCTGCCGGGCAATCCAACCGTGGTGGCGGAGAACCTTCCCGGCGGCGGCAGCTATCGTGCCGCGAGCTTCATGTACCATCAGGCGCCGAAGGACGGCACCACCATGGCGCTGATCGCGCGCGACGCCGTGCTCGGTCCCTTGACCGGCGAGTCGGGCGCGCTGTTTGACGCGACCAAATTCTCCTGGCTCGGCACGCCCGCCACCGAAACCAACATCTGCATCGCCTACCACACGGCGGCGGTGAAAACCGTGCACGATCTGACCGAAAAAGAACTCATCGTCGGCGACAACGGCCCCGGTACCGGCACCAATTCCTATCCGAAAGCGCTCAACGCCATTCTCGGCTTCAAATTCAAGCTGGTCGGCGGCTATCCGTCCTCAGCCGACGTCTTTCTCGCCATGGAACGCGGCGAGGTGCAGGGCATCTGCGAAAGCTACGACAGCGTCAAGGCGAGACGGCCCGACTGGATTCCGTCGGGCACCGTTTCGGTGCTGGTCCAGGGCGGCATCAAGCCCAATCCAGAGCTCAAGGGCGTGCCGTTCGTGGTCGACCTCGCGCGAACGCCGGAAGACAAGCAGGCGATTGAATTCCTCTATGTCGGCCAGGGTATCGGCCGGCCGTTCATCGCCCCACCCGGCCTGCCGCCGGCGACATTGAGAGTGCTGCGCAACGCTTTCGACGCGATGATCAAAGACCCAGCCTTCATCGCCGAAGCGGCCAAGCGAAAATATCCGCTCTCTCCGGAGAACGGCGCGCAGCTCGAGGCCTTGGTCAACAAAGCCTACGCCACGCCGAAGCCGGTGATTGATCGAATCGCGAAGTTGATTCGGTAGCGCCACCGCAGGTGGAAGAATGGAAAATCGAACAAGCCCGTCACCTAGAAGGAGAAACGACATGGGCGAGCAACCAACGCGGCGAACGTTTGTTTTGTTTGCCGGCGCCGGCGTGGCGGCCGGCGCCATGGTTGGGCGCGCGCCGCTGGCGGCGGCACAGAGCCCGCTCAAGGTCGTGTCATTTCCCGGGCTGAGCAATGTCCCGATCTTCGCCGCCGAGAAAAATGGCCTGTTCGCAAAATACGGCCTTGCCGTAAACTTGATTTTCACGACGAACTCAAAATCGCAGCGCGACGGGCTCGCGAGCGGCGAGTATCAGATCATTCACACCGCGGCTGACAATGCCGTCGCCATGGTGGAGCTCGCCAAGGCCGACGCCATCATCGTCGGCGGCGGCGACAATGGCTTCAACCGCATATTCGCACAACCCGACATCAAGTCGCTTTCCGATCTGCGCGGCAAGACATTGGTGGTCGACGCGCCAAACACGGCGTTCGCGCTCTTGCTTTACAAGGCGCTGAAGAACGCCGGCCTCAACAAGGGCGACTACAACGTACGTGCGGTCGGCGGAACCCCGCAGCGGCTCAACGCGATGCTGACCGATAAAACCAACGCCGCGGCGGGAATCCTCAATCCGCCGCTGAGCTTCAAGGCCGCCGCAGACGGACTAAAGGACATGGGTTCTGCTAACCAGACAGTCGGCGATTATCAATCGGGTAGCGTGGTTGTCATGCGGTCATGGGCCAGGACCAATAGCGATACTCTCGTCCGCTACATCAAGGCGATCGTCGGCGGCTACCGCTGGTTGCTCGATCCTGCCAACAAAGACGCGCTCATCACGCTCCTCGCCGAGCGGCTCAAGCTGTCGCCTGACGATGCGGCCAAATGCTACGCCGTCGTCACCGACCCCGTCGACGGGTTCGCCAAGGATGGGATGTTCAGCATGCAGGGATTTGAGAACGTTCTCAAACTCCGCGCCGAAATCGAAGGCGATTGGGGCGGCCACCCGCCAGCGCCTGAAAAATACATCGACTTGTCCTACTACAACACGGCGATTGCGCAGTTGTAAGCGCGGGGCAGCGCTCGGCGGCGGCGTCCATGCAAACGCGCACCTTATTGTTTAGGCGACGTTACTGACAACCGTTCCGGCGCCTGCCGTTTATGAATGGGTTCTTAATATGTAGAACCTATCTTTGCCGCAAATTGTCTGCGCCCTGGAACAGCTTTCATGTCGCTGGATGCGATGGAATTCGGCGATGTGGTTTTTGTCGAACGGCGGCACGACCTTCGCATCATCGTCAGCATTCCAGGACGATATTCGCTGACGGAACGCCCAGATGTGCGTGGCGAACGTCGCGTTTTCGCCTGCCGCGCCGTCAATGTGTCTGCGCGTGCGATCGCGCTGGCTGCCCCCGTCAACGGAAAAATGGGGGAACGCGTGATTGCTCACATCGACCATCTCGGAAAGCTGGAGGGCCCCATCGTTCGTCTTCTTGCCCAAGGGTTTGTGATGAGCATCTTGGCGAGCGAAGAGGAGCGCGACAGGCTGGCGGCCAAGATCGAATGGCTGGAGAATTATAAGAACCACGACGCGCAGGACCAGCGCACAGACGAACGCACGGTACCGGCAAATCCATATTCGAAGATGATCCTCTCTGACGGGAGCACGGAAACCTGCCTTGTTCTCGATCTGTCGGTTTCCGGCGCTGCGATATCGGCGGATACAGTACCGGAGATCGGAGCGGTCGTGGCAATCGGCAAGGTTGTCGGTCGCGTTGTGCGCCACTTCGTCGGCGGATTTGGCGTTCAGTTTATCGATCGTCAAAACCCGCATTTGGTCGAGGCCCTGGTGATTCGCAAGTGAGAGCAGGTCCCCGCTGAATGGCCGAGAATTAGACCTGCTCCGGCCTATACCGAGGATAAGTCTAATCGATCTCAGCAGCCATGCACGGCGCATTGGTTGCCTGCGACGGAGCTGCGGCGCTGAAAGCTTTGGGAGCGCGACCAACGCGCTCCGCCTCCTCTCTTTATTCGCTCGGGGAGGCAACGCGTGTGCGGCTGTTTGACAAAACTCGGGCGCCAACAAAAACGCGCCGCGAGGCCGAATTTTTATTCGCCTCTCCCGGTATCTTGGGGGGAGCAAGGCGCATGCGGCACCCGGGCGATCGTGCGCTGCAGCCGGGCTTCGCGCCAGAACAAGAAGAACCCGGACGCCACGACGATGGCCGAGCCGGCTAGCAAGCCGGCCGAGGGCACGTCGCCCCAGATGAAAAAGCCGAAGCCCACCGCCCACACCAGCATGAGATAATAGAAAGGCGCCACCGCGGTGGCGGGCGCAAGGCGCAGTGATTGCGTCCAGAAATATTGCCCAATGGCGTTGGCGAAGCCGCTGCCGAACATCATCAGCGCATCGACCGGAGCGGGCCAGCGCCAGCCGAACAGCAACAGGAACGAGTGAAAGAACGCTATTGTTGCGAGCTGCCAGATGATCAGCGTATTCGCCGATTCGGTCTTGGTCATGCCGCGCACCGCAACCGTGACGCTGCCGTACATGACCGCATTGCCGAGCGCGTACAAGGCGCCGAGGGTGAACGAGTTTTTGCCCGGATTGGTGACGATGAGCACACCGACAAAGCCGATCAACAGCGCGGCCCAGCGGGCAAAACCGGCGCGCTCCCTGAGCCAGACGATCGACACCAGGGCGGCAAAAAGCGGCGCGGAGAAATTGATCGACACCGCGCCGGCAAGCGGCATCAGGGTGAAGGCGAGTGCGAACAAAGTCTGCGACGTCGCCTGCGACAGGCCACGGGCAAGGTGATCGAACGGCCTCCGTGTTGCGAAAACCGACAGGCCGGTCATCGGCAACATGACGGCGCCGCAGACCACGAGCGAAGAGATTGAACGGGAGAACACCACCTCGCCTACCGGATAGATGCCAACCTGCCATTTGGTCAGCGCCGAGGCGGTCGAAAACATTATGGTCGCCAGCACCATACAGCCGATGCCGCGCGGCACGTGATCCCTGTGGGGCTTGAACTCCTCGCGTCCCGTGCCCGCCGCCTCGCGAGCCTCGATCCGGCCTGTTTCGGCCGGCAGATCGGCGCTGCGCTTGTCCATTCCGGGGCCCCTCACGCCAACGGAAGCATCGGCGGCGAGTCCGATCAAGTCGCGGGCGGCGGCAAAGGAACATTTGGTCAACCGGCGTGTTCAAGCGTCGAGGGGGCCTCACGGCTCTTCACTCATAGGAGTGCCCCAAATGTGCGATTACAGCCTGCATCTCGTCGCTTCGCGGCCGGCGAAAGTCGGCGACAAGCTCGTGGCGACGGATTTCATCCGCTCGGTCACCCGCGGCTTCTCGGCCGTCGGCGAACCCGACTTTGCGGTTTGCCTGCTTCCCGGCACCGAGATCGCATTTGAACAGGAGGTCCAGTACGATCGCGCTTTCAGCCTGTTCGGCAAAGCCCGCGTCGAACACAAAGTGGCTCGCTTCCGTCAAGTCAACATGGACGATCCGCACGTACATCACGACGCACTCGAATTCCCCGGCGGCCAGATCGTGATGGTCACCCGGCTGATGCCCGGCCAACTCGCCACCGTGCTGCAACTGCCCGCTTCCGTCCGCGAATACGGCCGCGCCAACGAAGCCGCGCCGAAGCCCGTGCGCGAGATCGAGCCGATTACGCAGTAAGTCTGTGTAGGGTGCGCGGGGGAAACGACCGCGCACAGCGGTGATCCAACTCGAAAGCGGTGTAGCGTTGCGCTTCACCGCGATGTGAGTGGTGTTATTCTCGATTTTGTCTGCAATGATCCTGCGCCGCGTCAGGGCGCGCGCTTGCCGTGGCCGACGATGATCGCCGCATGTCCGTCGTCCCAAGCGCGCGAAACGCGCGTCATGCCGGCTTCCTGCATCATCCCGATATGGGTTTCGATGCCGCCGTGCTGCTGGAAGAGATCATAGTCGAGAAACGGCGCGCCGGGCTTAAGCAGCACCGCGATGCCGCGATAGCAGGCGGCGATCTTGTCCATGGCGCGCAGATTGTGGATCGCGATCGCCGAGACGATCAGATCGAACGGGCCGCCAACATGCTCGCTCCAGTGCGGATCGGTCAGGTCGGCGAGCATGAACGATAATTGCCCGAGCGATTTTGCCAGGTTCTCCCGTGCGCGCGCCAGCATCAAATCGGAATAATCCTGCAGCGTCACGCGTGCATTGGGATAAGCGCGCAGCACTTCTTCGGTTACGAAGCCATAGCCGCCGCCGATATCGAGCACTACGAGCGCCGCATCGTGCGGCAGCTTCGCCATGGCGATCATCTGCCTGATGCGTGGCCGCCGCTCATCGTCGCGGCTTTCGTCGCGCTTGATCCATTGGTCGACATACGTTTGCGAATGCCAATCGTGCGGCGCGTGGCTGTGAGCGTGGTCATGGTCATGCGAATGACCGTGGTCGTGGTCTCGATCGTCGTGGTCTTCTGCCATCACCGAAGTCCTCCGTGTGTCAACATATGATCTGCTGTGCTTTTTATTGGCGGCTCCACCGTAAAAACGGCATAAACACTATTCCAAAAGTTTCCGCCATCGCACTGCGGCATACTTCTAGTCATGAAAAATTGATGCACTGTGCTCTACGAACACGTCCCGGCCGGCCCTATCATACGCCATGATCACTCTGGCGAGGCTCATCATGCAGTTCACGCTTGAAGTCAACGGTCGCCCGCACATGGTCGATGTCGATGCCGACACGCCGCTGCTTTGGGTGCTGCGCGATGACGTCAACCTGAAAGGAACGAAATTCGGCTGTGGTGCCGGTCTCTGCGGCGCCTGTACGGTGCATCTCGACGGCAAGCCGGTGCGTTCATGCAGCCTGACGATCGCCGCGGTGGGAAAAGCGGCCGTGACGACGATCGAAGGCATCGGCAATACGCCGATCGGCGCGCGATTGCAGCAGGCGTGGCTTGCCGTCGACGTGGTGCAATGCGGCTATTGCCAAGGCGGCCAGATCATGTCGGCGGCAGCGTTGTTGGCACGAAGACCGACGCCGAGCGATGACGACATCCGATCGGCGATGAACGGCAACCTCTGCCGCTGTGGCACGTACCTGCGCATTTCGGAAGCCATCAAACAGGCGGCAAAGGCGGACCTCGATTCGGCAGCCACGAAGAAGGGGACGTGAAGCCATGTTGCACAAACACCTCCTGCCGAACTCCTCGGATCGATCCGCGGACTCGCAGCCGTGCGAAAACCGCCCTGCCCGCACGTCGCGCCGTAATTTCCTCAAAGCGAGCGCCGCCGGCGGCGGCCTGTTGCTGACATTCGGATGGCCCGGCCTCGGCAAAGCAGCGGCCACGGGCGAGCCGCAAAGCGCGGTCGCGACGTTGAACGCCTACGTGCGGATCGCGCCGGACGGCATCGTGACCATCGTCTCAAAGAACCCCGAAATCGGCCAGGGCATCAAGACGATGCTGCCGATGCTCATCGCCGAAGAATTGGATGTCGAATGGTCTCAAGTCCACACCGACGAGGCTGATCTCGATACCGCCGTCTATGGACGCCAAGTCGCCGGCGGCAGCATGGCGACGCCGCTGGAATGGACACCGATGCGCAAAGTCGGCGCCGCCGCGCGACAGATGCTGGTTACCGCGGCGGCGAAACGCTGGAATGTGGCGGCAAGCGAATGCGCGACTGCTTCCGGCCAAGTTCTGCACAAAGCGTCAGGTCGCTCGGCGAACTACGGCGCCTTGGCGGCGGAAGCCGCAACCTCACCCGTTCCGGATCCGGACAGCATCAAGCTGAAAGACCCGAAGGACTACAAAATCATCGGTCATTCGGTGCCGGGTGTCGACAGCCCGGGCGTGGTGAAAGGCGAACCGCTATTCGGCATCGACACCGTGGTGCCGGGAATGCTCTACGCCGTGTTTCAAAAATGCCCGGTGTTCGGCGGCAAGGTCTTCAGCGCCAATCTCGATGCGATCAAGGCGATGCCCGGCGTGCGCCATGCCTTCGTGGTCGAGGGTACGACGAATCTCAACGGGCTGATGCCCGGTGTGGCCATAGTCGCCGACACCTGGTGGCGAGCTGGAAAAGCCCGGCAAAAGCTGCAAGTGAAGTGGAACGAAGGGTCGACCAGCGAGCAAAGCAGCGAAGGTTTTGCGCGCCAAGCCGCCGACTTTGGCGCCAAAGCGCCGCAGCACAGTCTGCGCAGCGATGGTGACGTGGTCGCCGCTCTCGGCAGCGCGGCAAAGCTGGTCGAAGCCAGCTATTCGTATCCGTTCATCGCTCACGCGCCGCTAGAGCCGATGAACTGCACCGCTCGGGTGCAGGACGGCAAAGCGGAGATTTGGGCGCCGACGCAAAATCCGGCGCCGGGCGCGGCGCTGGTGGCAAAGACGCTCGGACTTAACGAGCGCGACATTGTTGTTCACATGACGCGGGTTGGCGGCGGCTTCGGCCGACGGCTGAACACTGATTACATGGTCGAAGCGGCCTGGATCGCGAAGATCGCCGGTGTTCCGGTAAAGCTCGTCTGGAACCGCACCGACGACATCCAGCACGACTTCTACCGGCCCGGCGGATTCCATTTCCTCAAAGCCGGCCTCGACGGGAGCGGCAAGGTCGTCGCCTGGCAGCAGCATTTCGTCAGCTACGGGCGCAACGGCAAATTCGCGCCGTCGGCGGACCTGTCGCCAGACACATATCCGGCCCGCCGGGTACCGAACCTGTCTTACGGCGCCTCCTTGATTCCGCTCGGCGTGCCCACAGGCCCGCTGCGCGCGCCGGGCGACAATGCGCTGGCCTTCGTGTTTCAGTCCTTCATCGACGAACTGGCGCATGCGGCGGGCAAGGACCCGTTGCAATTCCAGATCGACCTGCTCGGCAAGGACGAACTCCTGCCCGGCCGCGGGCCGGGTTTCAACACGGCGCGCGCGCGCGGCGTACTGGAAAAGGTGCGGGAGGTTTCGGGCTGGGGCCAACGCAAGCTTGCCGAGCACAGCGGCCAAGGCGTCGCCTTCTATTACAGCCATCTCGGCTATTTCGCCGAAGTCGTCGAAGCTGCGGTGGCGACGGACGGCAACGTCAAGATCAACAAAGTGTGGGCAGTCGGCGACATCGGCAGCCAAGTGATCAATCCGACCGCAGCTTACAACCTCACGCAAGGCGCCATTCTTGACGGCTTCGGCGCGGCGCTGCATCAACAGATCACGATCGAGAACGGTCGCGTCATCCAGGCGAATTTCGACACATTTCCACTGTTGCGGATGGCGCAAGCAGCACCGATCGAAGTGCATTTTCTCAAAACCGACAACGCGCCGACCGGTTTGGGAGAGCCGCCGCTGCCGGCCGCCATTCCGGCGCTGTGCAACGCGATCTTCGCCGCCACGGGAAAGCGGATTCGCACGTTGCCGATCGATACGGCGATGTTGAAGGCGTGAATTTCGATCTTGCGCGCGGAGGCAGCGCGGTCTTGGTCCGATGCCGGGGCCCATCGCGCCCGGCGTTGCGACGAATCTGCCTTTGTAATACTTTCAAATGGAAGCGCGCGCCCTATGCGCACAAAGACAGCAGATGTCTGAAGCCACCGTCACGCCGTCGCCGGGCGAATTGAAGGTCGTTCCTTCGACCTGCAGCGAATGCTCCGTGCATTGCGGATCGCTCGTTTACGTGCGCGACGGCGCCATTGAAAACATCAAGCCGAACCCGGCGCATCCCTTGTCCAAGGGCGCCTTCTGCATCAAGGGGCTGAAGGGGCCGACGGGGCTCACCTATTCCGAACGGCGCCTGCTCCATCCGCTGCGCCGCACCGGCGAGCGCGGCGAAGGCAAATGGCAGCGCATCTCCTGGGACGAGGCGCTCGATCACGCCGCGGAGCGTTACGCCGCTGTACGCGAGAAATACGGCCCACTGGCGCTGGTCGGCGTTTGCAACAATGTCTATTTCGGCCGCGGCCTCGCGGTGGTGCTGCTATTGCGCTCGCTCGGCTCGCCGAACTGGATGATCAACCAGGACCTCTGCGGCGGCTGCCGGGCGGTGAGCCTGCGCTCCACCGGGCTCGATATCACCCGCGGCGAGGACATCGATAACGCGCGTTGCGCGCTCGTGGTCGGCCGCAACTCCTACGACGCCGATCCGATCGAATGGATCGCGCTCAAAAACTTAAAAAGACGCGGCGGCCAGATCGTCGTCATCGATCCGAAGCGCATCCCGACAGTCGGCATTGCCGACCTTTGGCTGCGACCGAAGCCAGGCACGGATGCGGCGATCGGCCTGGCCGTGATTCAGGTGATGATCGAGGAAGGGCTTTTCGACAAGGAATTCGTCGCTCGATCCACCCACGGTTTCGACAAGCTCGCCGAACGCGCGCGCGAATTCACGCCGCAGCGGGCGGAGCTGCTGACCGGAGTGCCTGCAAGCGACATCGTCGCGGCGACTTGTATCTACGCGAAAGGACCGTCGACATTCGTCAGCGGCCATGGCATCGACGCGTTTTCCGCCGGCGTGCAAACCTTCCGCGCCTTCCATTGCCTGGTCGGCATCAGCGGCAACGTCGATCGGATCGGCGGCAATCGCCGCGTTAAGAAGCCGAAAGGCTTTTTGGACAATCTTAATCTGGTTCACGATCCGCAATTCCGGCTGCCGAGGGAGATCGAGGAAAGGACCCTCGGCGCCGATAAGTTTCCGCTGTGGGCCGGCCCACGCGGCTGGCAAACCGCCTGCCACAATCCCACCGCGATCGATGCGATCCTCACTGGCAAACCGTACCCGGTGCGCGCCATGTATGTCAGCGGCGCCAATATCGTTGTGACCTATCCCAACACACCGAAGACCGTCGAGGCGTTGCGCTCACTCGATTTTCTCATGGTGGCAAGCGACACGATGACGCCGACCGCGGAACTCGCCGATATCGTGGTGCCGAAGACGACCGCGCTGGAAGAGGACGAAATCCGCCTGCAACCGGGCGGTCCGCTCATCACCATGACGCAGGCGGTCATTCCGCCGCGTGGCGAGGCGCGCAACGATTTCCAGATCGCGCGCGGCTTGTTGGAGAAGATGCAGGCGCGCGGCGCCGCTGCCAAGAACTTTTTGCCTTGGCGGAGCCAGGACGAATTCATCGCGTTTCTGCTTGGCGAATGCGGCGTGACGTTGGACATGCTGCGCCGCGACGGCTACGCGCTGTTTCCATATTCGCTGGAGAATTTCGATAAATTTCCCTCGCCGACCGGCAAGATCGAGCTTTATTCGGAGGCGATCGCCTCGATCGGCGTCGACCCGCTGCCGAATTTTGTCGCGCCGGCCCGCGACCGCGCCGATCCGGATGTCAAGGCGCGATTCCCGCTGACCTTGCTCACCGGCGATCGCGAGAAGACATACCATCATTCGCGCTTCCGCGATCAACTGTGGGCGAAGAAGATTTCGCCGGATCCGCGGCTTTTGGTCCATCCGCAAACAGCGCGGGCGATGTCGGTTGAAGATAATCAATGGGTGCGCATCGAGACGCCGGACGCAGGCGGCTCGTGCAAAGCCAAAATCAAGATCACCGAAAACACGCCCGAAGGCGTCGTCTCCACCGGCATGGGATGGTGGCGTCCCGGCAGCATGCTTCCGGGCAGCGGCGCGTTCGACGTCAACATCAACGCGGCGATGACCTACGACGGACCTTGGGATCCGATCTCGGGCTCGGTCGATTCGCGCGGCATTCTCTGCCGCATCGTACCCATTTGAGTGGACGGGATTGCTGCCGCTATCGGGCGCGCAGGCGCGCAGTTTCGCCGAGATCGATCTGCCCGGCCGCGTCGATCGCCACGCCGTAATCGCGCCGCGCCTCCTCCGCAGTGATCAGCCCGTCGAGCACGTCGTCGCGCACGCGCTGCGGATCGCGCGTGCGCGGATCGCCGAAACCGCCGCCGCCCGGCAGGCTCATGACAGATCGCATCGCGCGCCGGCACGGTCTGCCGCCCCTTCGGCCGGATCGGCCTGCCTGAGCGCAGCGCCACCGCGCCCGCAGCCCCTGCCCCGCCGCCATCGCGCCCGCGCGCCGGATTCTTGACCCGTTCGAAATTGCACAGGAGCGCGACCGGATTGGCGCCGGCGCCGCCGATCTCGATCGATTGGCCGAGCCCGCCGCGGAATTTTCCCGGACCGCCGGAGCTTTCGCGAAATTCGCGGCGATAGAAGACCACCGGCGCGATGCTTTCGGTCGCTTCCACCGGAATCGTGCGCACGCCGGACGGAAAGGACGTGGCGCGAAAGCCCATCTTTGCCTGGCCGCGCGCCGGCGCCGCCGCAATGAAAGATCACGGTCGAGAACATCGGCAGCTCGTTGGCGTCGGTGCCCTCTTCCACTTCATCGACCAGCGAGCCGCCGCCGAAAATCTGCGGGTTCCACAGCGACGAAGCGCCTTCGGCCGGCACGCCGCCGCGCGACCGCCTGATGCAGACAGCCGGAGACGACGTCGGGCAGCATCTGGCCGACGGTATGGCGCGCCGCGACCGGCCATGGCCGCTTGGCATTGAGCACGCAGCCCTCCGGCGCGCTCACCGTGATCGGCGCGAGCGAGCCGGCGTTGTTCGGCACGTCGGGCGCGACCAGACATTTGACGCCGAAACGCCGTGTAGGCGAGGCAATAATTGAGCACGACATTGATGCCGTAGCCCGATGCCGGCGAGGTGCCTTCGAAATCGACATGGATGCCGTCGTCGGAAATCGTCAGCGCCGCATTGAGCAGAAGCGGCTTGTCGTAGCCGTCCATGGTCAGGCTGTTGCGATAAGTGCCGCGCGGCAAGGCGCGGATGCGCGCCAGCGTCGCCTCGCGCGAGGCTTCGACGATCTGGTCGCCGAGCCGGTCGAGATTGGCGATCTCGAATTCGTCCATCATTTCGATGAGCCGCCGGCTGCCCTCGTCGTTGCACGCCGCGCAGGCATAGATGTCGCCCTCGACCTGCAGCGGCTCGCGCACGTTGGCGCGCACGAGCCGCAGCAAATCCTCGTTCATGCGCCCCTCGCGGGCGAGCGGCATGATCGGGATCGACAGCCCCTCCTCGAACACCTGCCGGCCGTCCGGGCCCATGCCGAGCCCGCCGATATCGACCACATGGATCGTGTTGGCGAACAGCCCGACGGCTTCGCCGCGATAAAAGCTCGGCGTCACCACCGTGATGTCGTGCAGATGGCCGGAGGTCAGCCACGGATCGTTGGTGATGTAATGGTCGCCCGGCTTCATGCCGGCGAGCGGAAAAACATCGAGAAAATATTTTACGCCGTTGGCCATCGAATTGACGTGGCCCGGCGTGCCGGTGACGGCCTGGGCGAGCATCCGGCCATGGCGGTCGAACACGCCGGCCGACAGATCGCCGGCCTCGCGCACCGAGGTGGAGAACGCCGTGCGGATCATGGTCTGCGCCTGCTCCTCCACCACCGCGATCAAGCGGCTCCACATGATCTGCTGGTGGATTTGCGCAAGCGCGGCGTTGGAGCGTGCAACCATAGTTCAATCCTCGCGAACTTTTAGCTCAATATAACCGAAGCGATCGATGCGCGCGTCGAATTCCGGACTGACGACGGTCGAGGTCTCGTCTTCGGCGATCACCGCCGGCCCAGCGATGCGCGCGCCGGGCGCGAGATCAGCCCGCCAATAGATCGGCGTGTTGATGAATTCGCCGCTGTCCGGATCAAACACGCCGCGGCGCGAAAGCGGCTTTGCCTCGACCTGATGCTCCGCGGCCTCCGCTGCCAAGCGGCCTTCTGCGGGCGCGCGCAGCGAAACGACCCAGCTAAGAATCTCGATTTCGACGCCGGGAATGGGGCGGCTGTAAAGCCGTCGATAAGCGGCCTCGAACAACTCGGTCAAGGTCGATCGGTCGGCGGCAGTGAAGTCGCGGACCGGAAGCTCAACTGCGATTTCGTGGCCCTGGCCGCGATAGCGCATGAAGGACGAGCGCTGCTCGGTGAGTTCGGCGTTCGGCGCGCCGCGGCGCACCACCGCTTCGGCTTCGGCGCGCATCTCGGCGAGGAGCCCATTGGCCGAGGCGGGATCGAACTCTGACAAGCGCACCAGGCGGCCGCGCACGATTTCGTAGGCGACGGGCGCGCGCAACAGCCCGACCGCCGAACCGACGCCGGCATTGGTGGGAATAAGCACGCGGCCAATGCCGAGTTTTTCGGCAACGCGCGCGGCATGCAGCGGCGCGGCACCGCCGAACGCGATCAGCGTGCGCGTACGCAAATCCTTACCGCTCTCGATGGCGTGCACGCGCGCGGCGTTCGCCATGTTCTCATCGATCATCTCGCTGATGCCGAGCGCGGCGTGATCGCTCGTAAGCCCGAGCGTCGCACCGATGCGCTCGGCGATCGCACGTTCGGCGTCCGCAGCATTGAGCGCAATTTTGCCGCCGGAAAATATTGTCGGATCGATACGACCGAGCACAAGATCGGCGTCGGTGACCGTCGGCTCGCTGCCGCCTTGGCCGTAGCAGACCGGTCCCGGCTGCGAGCCGGCGCTGTCAGGACCGATGGCGATACGCTTGAGCCCGTCGAGGCGGGCGATCGAGCCGCCGCCGGCGCCGATTTCCACCATCTCGATCACTGGAATGCGCAACGGCAAACCGCTGCCTTTGAGAAAACGATAAATCCGCGCCACTTCCAGAACGCGCGCGGTCTGCGGTCGCGCTTTATCGATGAGGCAAATCTTGGCTGTTGTCCCGCCCATGTCGAAGGACAGGACCTGATCGAGATCGTGCTGGCGCGCGATACAGCCGGCGAAAATCGCGCCCGCAGCCGGCCCGGATTCGATGAGCCGAACCGGAAAGCGAATGGCAGTCTCGACCGTGGTGACCCCTCCGCCGGAGGTCATCAGCAGAAGCGGACAGACAAAGCCGGCGCGCTTGAGTTCCCGCTCAAGCCCCGCAAGATAGCGCCCCATCAGCGGCTGGATGTAGGCATTGGCGCAGGCAGTCGAAAACCGCTCGTATTCGCGCATCTCCGGCGAGACGTCCGATGACAGCGTCACCGCAACGTCAGGCAAGCGTCGCGCCAGCGCATCGCCGGTTCGGCGCTCGTGATCCGGATTGGTGAAGCTGTGGAGAAAGCCGATCGCCACTGCCTCGATTTGCTGTGCGACGAGCGAGTCGATGGCGCGCTCAAGGCTTGCTTCGTCTAGCGGCACGAGCACTCTGCCTTGCGCATCGACCCGCTCGCGCACCGGAAAGCGCAGGCGGCGCGGCACCAGCGGCGGTGGCAGATCGATATTGACGTCGTATTGCTCGAAGCGGTTCTCGTGGCGGATCTCGACCACGTCGCGAAAGCCCTCGGTGGTCAACAGTGCGGTCCTGGCACCTTTGCGTTCGATCACCGCGTTGGTGGCGAGCGTCGTGCCGTGAATGATCAGACCCACCTGGCGCGGCGCGATGCCGGCCGCCTGCGTGACCGAATGGAGCGCCGCGAGCACGCCCTGTTCCGGCGCACCGGGCGTGGTCAGTGTCTTGGCGGTAAAGCGCCGTTCGCCGATCTCCAGCGCCACGTCGGTAAAGGTGCCGCCGATATCGAGGCCAAGCCGGATTGTGGAGGAGGATGTCACGCTTTGGGGATTGATTTCGTTCCGTTCAGACGATGGTTTGGTACACTGCGTCATCGGGCGCAAATGAGCAACCGTTCAGGTCCCGGGCCGCACACGGATGGAAAGCGCCACGCAAAATTCTAACATCGCATGGCCGGACAATGCCAAAAAAGGGGCACAAATTCTGCCTGTGACCGGCCCTATAGTCTGCGCTGCCAGGGCCAGTCGATGACGCCCGCGCAGAAGAGTGCCCACCAGACGATCACCGGCTGAAACGCGAGCCGCGGCGCATGATACCACCAGCTCGATGGAATATGTGGGATATCGACGCCGTCGAGCGCGTGCTTGAAATTGGCAGGCCAAACGCAGACCGTATAGACGGCGAGCGCGATACCGGCCCAATAGCGTAGCGGCCGCGTCACCAGAGCGGCGGCGCCGGCAAATTCGCACAGTCCGGTGACTAAAATCACCTGCGGCGCGAATGGCACCCAGTCTGGCGTGATTTTGAGAAGCTCACCGGGCGCCGCGAGATGCGCCACGCCGGCGGCGACAAAAAACGCTGCGAGAATCAAACGCATGACCGCGCGAGCGGTGGCGAAGGATCTTTCCGGCGAATCGGACTTCGTAACGGCCTCCATACGCAATGGACACTCAGGCTCTCCATACTCCCGCCCCGAGCCGCCTTGCTATGAAATGATCATGCCGCTCGTATCATTCGAGGTATACCGCCGGGGTCCAAAGCCAGGTTGAGTGGGATCACGCCGCGAGCGAGGCGTCAACGCGTCCCAGGGCGCACCGAAGAGCATCGAAGCAAGCCCCGTCAATGGCCGTATCGACCATGTCCGACATGATCGACAAGGCCTTGGTAACCGGCATTGCAGCGCGGTAGGGGCGGTCGGCGGTCAGTGCGTCAAAAATGTCGGCGGTGGTGACGATTCGCACTTCGCGGGAGATTTCATTGCCTTTCAGTCCGCGCGGGTAGCCCTTACCGTCTAATCGTTCGTGATGCGCCCCTGCAATCATCGCAAGCTCGCCAAACGCAGCGATACGCGAGAGAACCATCTCGCCGAGAGCCGCGTGTTTTTGCATCGCCGCCCATTCGCCGGGATCAAGCTTGCCCGGCTTGTCGAGCACCGAATTGCTGACTCCGAGTTTGCCGATGTCATGGAGCAGCGCTGCGCGCTTGAGCCAGCGGCGGCGTTCGTTCGGGAGCTGGAGTTGCTCCGCGATAAGATCGGTAAATAGCGTGACGCGTTCGCTATGACCTTTAGTATAGGGGCTCTTGGAGTCGATCACTTGTGCAAAAGCGGCGGCGATATCGTCGAGATAGTCCTCGTCGACTAAAGCACGTTCCTGCGCCGGCTCGAGTGCGAAAATCGCCATCTGCAATTCGTCGGAGCGCAACGTCGCCCAAAATTCAGGATTTTCCGCCACCCGCTGAAAGGCTGCCGCTATACGCGGATCGAACCATGTTCCAGTTCGGTTTCGTATTTCGAGCTTGGCGGCCTCTGGGCCATTGGCGACCTGAAAGACGTCGGCGATCTGGGCGATCAGAGAGATCCGTGAGTAAATGGGGATTTCTTCGCCGCTCAAACGGCTCGGTAGGCCGCCGCCATCCCAATGTTCATCAAAGCTGCGGATGGCGGCAATTACACCCTCGGAGAACCGCATTTTGCGGGCGATTTCGGCGCCGCGATCGCAGCGGGTCTCCATCAGTTCCTGTGCGATCTGACCTCCATTCTGGAAGATGTGGACCAAAGCGCGGAATCGCTCGGCGAGCCCAGATTTCATTCCGGTATGGGAGAGCACGAAGCGCAAAACCTGCGGAAGACTGCCGTCGACGGTCATGAGATCGCGTTTGAAGGCGATGTCGTCCATCATGTAGAGCTGGCAAATGCGCGCCGCGTTGCTGCTGCAACCTACGTCCTTCACCAGCAATGTGTAATACAGCTCGCGGATTTCGGATTCGCCAAGGCCGATCTCCCGGCCGATGTGAATCCCAATCCAGCAGCACCGCACGCAATGACCGGGCGGCTGGCCTTCCACCATATCCAGCGCATAGCTCAGCGCACTGAGTAGCTCGGCCAGACGGAGTTCCGGCATCTGCGCGGGATGGTTGTACGACACTGCCATTGGACAATCTATGAGATGCGTTGTATTGGCCGTATTTGAAACCGGGTAGCACACTGGAGATTTCTGCAAAAAAGTTAAGAATCCTGCTTGATAGCAAGGTTAGCGGATGCCTGCGATACGAACCCTTTGGCTACGTTTGAAATTAGATCGGTAAGAATCTAAGCCATGCTCGTGAAACTCAGATGCCAGCATACCATTCGTAGCCCAGGTCTTCCCAATAGCCGCCTTTGCCGCCGCGGATTTTGGCAAAACTGTCCACGAGTTCGATCCGCATGATGTATTTTGCCATCTTGTAGCCGAGCTGCCGCTCGTCGCGCAGACGAAGCGGCGCACCATAGGGAATCGGCAACGTCTGATCATTCATTCCATAGGCGAGGATGGTTTGCGGATGATAGGCATCGTCCATACCGATGCTCTCGTAATAGCGGGTATCCGACCCGTCCAAGCTGTTTCCCATGGGATCGGCGCAAAAAAACATGACGTACCGGGCCGCCGGCCGCCGACCGACAGCGTCGAGCACTGCCGATAGGGGAACGCCTGTCCATTTGCCGATATTGCTCCAGCCTTCGACGCAGTCGTGCCGCGTGATCTGCGTGCGCGATGGAAACGCACGAAGTTCGGCAAGCGAGAAATGGGCCGGGCGGTCAACCAGTCCGCCCACATCAAGCCGCCAATCGGCGAAGCCGTTCTTCGCCAATTCCTGGTACTGGGCGCTGTCCGGATTGGACGTGCCGTTGCTGTAGAAGTGCTGCGAAATCTCGCTTGGCGGGTATTCGCGTGCCAGCGCCTTCGGGTCGGTTATGGCCCTTTGGACACGCTTCGTTACCGCTTCGGCGCTGTCGAGAATTGCCGTGACCGTAGGATCCCTCGACACCGTGTCGTCGCAACCGGCGAGTGGCAATAGCGCCGCACCAGTCGCGGCGCGAAGCAGAAATTCGCGCCGTGCTATTCTTCTACGAGACTTCATTGCCGCCTCGAACTCTGTACCAGCCCGTAATCATCGAGCGCATGTTGTTCCAGACGCCCGAGAGCAGGACCATTGCGATGTGAACGGCCACGAAGGCCAAAGTCGCAAAAGCGCAAAAGAAATGAATCGTCCGCGCCGATTGCCGGCCGCCGAAGAGAGCGAGTAAGAACGGAAAGCTCGCATCGAGCCGCGGCGACATGGTGAGCCCGGTGAGGATAATGACCGGGCCCAGAACAAATAACATGGCGAGATAAGCGAGCCTCTGCAGCACGTTGTAGCGCGTCGCTGCTTCGCCCGTCGGAAAGCGAAGACGCAAATGATCCCAGATCGACCGGCCGATATGGACCAAATCCGAGCGCGACGGCAAAAGGTCCCGCCACAGATGCCGACTGAAAATAGTCAGAAGAAAATAGATCGCGCCGTTGACGACGAATATCCACGCAAAGAAGAAATGCCAACGCCGAGCCATCGCCAGCCATTGGGCGCCCGGCAAAGTCGCCCAGGACGGGAATGCGCGGTCGGAACCGCCGGACAATCCGAGAAATCCGGTCGTATTGAAGGTGTGGCCGGCAATGGTCGTGGTGCCGATCGTTTGACCTTTCGCGTTCTTCCCCGTGCCTATCGTCAGGAGCGGATCGCCCCAGATCGACCTGTCTCCCCAGTAAAGATCGGTGCGCGCGTTGAAGATTTGCAAGCCGCTCATCAACAACGCCGTCATGCAAATGACGTTAATCCAATGAGTGAGCCGGAGCCAAAGCCGGTGGCGATAGATGACGCGCGAGTTCGGCATTAATGCCTCTCTGCAAAGAGCCCGGGCGGCTCCCGCCTGCCGGTGCGGGGCGCCCGGATTATGACAGTGCGGCTTATGAGGGCATCAGCACGTGGTTGACGACCATAATGACGCCGTTGCTCTGGTAGACGTCCGGGATGGTGATTTTCGCCGTGCCTCCCTTGGAGTCGGTGACCGTAAGGTTCTCACCGCTGCCGGTGACCGTCAGCGTACCGCCTTCCACGGTCTTGAGTTCCGCTTTGCCGCCGCCGTCCTTGATATCTTGGTCAAGAACCTTGGTATCGAGCCGACCGGGAACGACGTGATAGGTCAGGATCTTGTCGAGTTCCTTTTTATTGTCGGGCTTGAGCAGATTCGGCACAGTTCCCGCCGGGAGCGCGCCGAAGGCCTCGTTTGTCGGTGCAAATACGGTGAAGGGTCCGGGTCCTTCCAGCGTTTTGACCAAGCCGCCGGCTTTGACCGCGGTGACAAGGGTGGTGTGATCCTTAGAATTCAAGGCGTTCTGGATGATGTTTTTGTTGGCGTACATAGCGGCGCCGCCGACCATCGGGTCCGCGAATGCGGGCGAAATGGCCAATGCCGCGATTGCAGTGGCCGCTAACAATGTAATCTTCGTCATGGGCGTTCAAGCTCCTCTGGTGCCACGGGCGTCGACTTGTCCTCCGCCGGCGTGTGCACGCTGTTGCGCAACTTCACAACGTTGCTGCAATGGTTGAAACGGTTGGAGAGAACCGGCGGATTAGTGCTTACCGCCGATAATTGCGCGACATGCAGTCGCAGCAAGATGGGCTGCTGCCGCACATCGAAAATGAGTCTCGGAAGGGATTGGTGTCGCTGTTTGGATATCGATGTTCTGAAGCATCCGGCTGATCCAAAGTACAAAAATAGCCCTAGCGCACAGGCTTCCTTCCTCGACCTACGCAGCGCGACACGATCGGCGCTCGGCGGCAGTGCGGCGTTGTTCAGAGGTGGAGCAAGGATTCAAGGCATTGACAACAAACCGGGCGGGCTCGTCGACCGCCCGGCTTGGCTACGACCCGTTAGGGCATCAGCACCTTGTTAACGACCATGATGACGCCGTTGCTTTGGAAGACATTGGCGATCGTCACATCCGCGGTGCCGCCCTTTTCGTCCGTGACCATGAGATGCTTGCCGCTGCCAGTAACCGTCAGCGTTCCGCCCTCAACCGTCTTGAGCTTCGTTTGGCCGCCGCCTCTTTTGATGTCTTTGTCCAGAATTGCAGTATCGAGGCGACCGGGAACAACATGGTAGGTGAGAATCTTGTCCAACTCGCCTTTGTTCTCGGGCTTGAGCAGGTTCTGCACCGTTCCAGCGGGCAGCGCATCGAAGGCCTGGTTTGTCGGCGCGAATACTGTAAAGGGTCCCGGCCCTTCCAAAGTCTTGACCAGGCCGCCAGCTTTCACTGCAGCGACAAGTGTGGTGTGATCCTTGGAATGCATAGCGTTCTGAACAATGTTGCGGTTAGGATACATCGCAGCGCCGCCAACCATCGGATCTTTTGCCGCAAAGGCGGGGCCGATCGCAAATGCCACGATCGCCGTGGCCGCCAGCAACTTAATCTTACGCATGATTTTTCTAGCTCCCTGGTAACGCCGCGGGCGTTGGCCTGTCCTTCGCCACCGCGACAGCAAGCGGGCAGTCTGTGCAGATTGCCGCACACCTGAGCTACGAGCGGTGGTGACCTTTGGTTTTGTTCGGCGTCATCACAATTTGTTGTGATTCGCGCGCCAATAGTTGCGGCGGTGCACTGTTCACGCCTAACCAATTAACTTGAAGAATCCAACGTCAACTGCGCCTGCGCGGAACCCGACCTCGCAGTATGTCAGGTAATATTCCCACATGCGTCGAAAACGGTCGTTGAAGCCCAGTGGCTGGATATTCGGCCACGCACGAATAAATCTGCTCCGCCACTCGCGAAGCGTCTCAACATAGCTGTCACCAAACGACTCGTGATGTACGAGTGTCAGGTTCGCGCGCGCCGCCTCCCGTTCGATAATCGAGCGCGTCGGCAGCATGCCGCCGGGAAAGATATGACGCTGAATAAAATCTGCCCGTTTTCGGTATCTGGCAAAACGGCTCTCGGCAATCGTAATAGCCTGAATGATGGCTATGCCGCCGCCGGCGAGACACGCCCGAAGCTTGGCGAAGTAGGCCGGCCAATAGCGTTCGCCGACCGCCTCGATCATTTCGATGGAGGCGATGCGGTCATAACGCCCCTGCACGTCGCGATAATCCATTAAACGCAAATCGGCGCGCCCCTGGTCGACTTCGGCGGCGAGACGCGCCCGCGCATACTTGAGCTGTTCAGCCGAGAGCGTGATGCCGAATACGGTTGCACCGTAGTGGCGCATGAGGAATTCGGCGAGCGTTCCCCAGCCGCAGCCGATCTCCAATACGCGCTGGCCGGAATTCAGCTCAAGCAGATGAGCAATTCGATCGAGCTTTTTCTGCTGTGCTTGTTCGAGTGTCTCGCCGCCGGTGTAAAGCGCCGAGGAATAATTCATGCCATGATCCAGCCACGGTCTGAAAAAGTCATTGCCGAGATCATAATGCGCCGCAACGTTGCGACGGCTGCCACGCCGCGTGTTTGCGCGCTGAAAATGTACAATTCGATTGCGCGCGAAACTTAGCAGC
>CAWFDQ010000003.1:0-388988 GCA_963814625.1 uncultured Alphaproteobacteria bacterium | reverse complement strand
GATTGAAATGGGCGACTAGATCGGTAACCGCTGATCTCTGAACCGCAAACGCCCTACAGATGCAATCGACGTGGGCAATGATCGTTTCACGCAAATATTCTGAGCGTTGCGTTGGCGCAAATCCGTTCCAAACGCCCTTAGCATCATCGTATTTCTGTTCCACCACAAACCACGACCATGTAATTGTTCTTTCCCAAATTCCCGGTTAGGGGCTATCGTGACGGCTCCCTTGTCCCCCTTCAAGGCCCGAATCCTGTAACACGACGGCTGCTGCAGCTTCTGCCGGCGAACCCGGCGCTCGCCAGCGTCGGCGCCGGGCTTCACCTCACGCCCAATGGACGCCAATTGGCAAATTCGAGTGCGATTTCGCCTCATCCGCGCTGACCTGTGCGGGCTTCAGCACTCTGCACTACCCGTGGTGAGCCACAAGCGACGTTCCGGGTTGCCGACGTCGTCGAATGGCAACATCACATGGCAAGTTTGCAATTCCACACCGGCACGTTCTCGGGCTTGTTTGGTGATGTGGTGAGAACTTAGGCTTACACTACCAAAAATGGCTGCTCAGGGAATCGAACCCGGCGGCATTTTTTGGTGAGTACACGGATGAGTTTTCGCGGCAAAAGCGCGCACGTGGAAGTGATGCAACTTCAATAGCTTATGTGCCGCGTTAAATCCTCTCCGCGCACCAAACCAGCCGTGTCCAGAACCGAAGACATAAGACCCCGGCACATCCGGCGTAGTCTCCTCGTCGCAAAACTGCGAATATCGTGATCATGGCGTCCGGCTCTCGCTGCGCTTGGCCGGGACGACGAGTGGAGGAAACCCTTGCCCGCAATGTCCGGAAAACGCGCCTTCCTCGAGCTGCTGAAGCAGGAGGGCGTCGAGATCATTTTCGGCAATCCGGGCACCACCGAATTGCCGCTGATGGATGCGCTCGCGGTCGACAACGAGCTGCGTTACGTGCTCGGCCTGCAGGAGGCGACCGTCATCGGCATGGCCGACGGCTATGCGCAGGCCTCCGGCAAGCTCGCGGTGGTCAACCTGCACGTCACGCCCGGGCTCGGCAACGCCATGGGCATGCTCTACGACGCGCAGAAGGCGGGCTCGCCGATTCTGGTCACCGCCGGCCAGCACGATCAGAAATTCAACATGAGCGAGCCGATCCTGTGGGCCGACCTGCCGCCGATCGCGCGGCCGCTGGTGAAGTGGTCCACCGAAGTGCATCGCCTCGCCGATCTGCCGCTGCTGGTGCATCGCGCCGCCAAGACCGCGCTGGCGCCGCCGACCGGACCGGTGTTCCTGTCACTGCCCGGCGACATCCTCACATCCGAAGGCGAGGTCGATCTCTCGGCGCCGACGCGCATCGCGCCGCGCATGCGCGGCGATCCGGCGGCGGTCGCGGAAGCCGCCGCGATCCTGGCGCAGGCGAAACGCCCGCTGATCATCGCCGGCGACGCCGTGGCGCACGGCCGGGCGCACGCCGAGCTCGTCGAGCTGGCGGAGCTCCTCGGCGCGCCGGTCTATACCGAACTCGTTCCCTCGACCGCCTCGTTCCCGGCGTCGCATCCGCTGTTCCGCGGCGGCATGACGCGGATGCAGGGGCCGATCCGCAAAATCCTCGAACAATACGACGTGCTGTTCTCGGTCGGCGGCGACCTGTTCACCCTGTCGCTGCCGTCCGACATCGAGCCGATGCCGAAGGAATTGACGCTCATCCACCTCGACAACGATCCGTGGGAGCTGGGCAAGAACTATCCGCCGAAAGTCGCGATCCTCGGCGATCCGAAGACCACGCTGCCCGACATCACCGAGGCGGTGCGCGAGCGCATGACGAGCGGCGCGCGCGGCGCGGCGCGCGAGCGGCTCGAAGCGGCGAAGCAGGCGACGCTCGCCGAACGCGAGGCGCTCAAAGCCAAGGCGCGCGCGATGGCGGGGCAGACGCCGGTACAGCCGCTTGTCGTGCTCAACGCCATCGGCGAAATGCTGCCGAAGGATGCGGTCGTGATCGACGAGACGCGTTTCGTCCGGCGCCGGCATCCGCTCGCTCATCCGCAGCGACGATCCGCAGAGTTTTTTCGGCCTGCGCGGCGGCGGCATCGGCTGGGGCCTGCCGGCGGCGATCGGCGTCAAGCTCGCTCTGCCCGACCGGCCGGTCGTGGCGCTCGTCGGCGACGGCAGCGCCATGTACACCTGCCAGGCGTTGTGGACGGCGGCGCACGACCAGATTGCGGTCGTGTTCGTCATCTTCAACAACACCTCGTACCGGATCCTCAAGCAGCGCCTGTACGCGCAGCGCGGGCTTGCCGCGCAGGTCGACCGCTTCGTCGGCATGGAGCTTGAGAATCCGGCGATCGATTACGTCGGGCTCGCCCGCTCGCTCGGCATCGCCGCCGAGCGCGCCAAGACCGTGCACGACACCACCGACCTCATCGCCAAAGGGCTTGCAGAGCAACGCGCCGCTGCTGATCGACGTACCGATGGACCGCAACTACAAGCCGGTGTGAGCCCGGAACCCTGATCCCGCATGTCGCTGTCGCTCATGCGGGCTACAAACCTTCCACAGTCAGCGGCAGATCGGCGAAGATCTTGTATTGCTGCACCTTCGGCTTCGCCTTGTCTTCCTCGTTGAGATACTCGGCAGAGCTTTGGCCGACATAGGCGACCGGCAGGATCATGGTGCGGATGAACCGCGTCGGCCGGTCGGCGGCCTGCGCGAACACCGGATCGGGTCCGCTCTCGTACCAGGCGCCGCCGGGGCCATACGAGGTCGAGCGGCCGTGCGTATCGATGCGGATGCCGCCCTCGAGCAAACAGCGAATGCCGGGCCCCTGATGCCGGTGCAGATAGGCGCAGCCGCCCGGCGGAAAGGCAACGCTGTCGCCGCGGAGAAGGAGCGGGCCCGGCGGCAACGTCTCCAGCCGCGCGGAAAGTTTTTCGCGCGAGACCGCGCCGTGTGCTGAAAGTGCGCCGAGGTCCGCTGCTGCAGACACCAACTCCCAGCGCCAGAGCGTCGCGCCCGCGCCGCCGGCTTTGAGCGTGACGGCGCCTTCGCCGCCGAGAGCCTCACCGTCTTGCAGGCTGCGATCCGCCATCGCGACCGCGCCGTGCACGACGAAGATCATGCGCGGCAGCGCCGGCAGGGTGATTTGCGCGGCGTCGTCGACAGCACGTCCTCGTAAAGCCGAAGCATCGGAGGCATGAACTTCTTCTCCTGAATCATGCGCCGGGCGAGTGCCTGTGCTGACTGCCTCGCGCGCAACGGGATTTACACCGGCGCGGGCGCGTTGCTAAATCGCCTCGACCCAAGTTCCTCATAGCGCGCCGTTGGGAGGCTGCCCATGCCGACGATCGATACCGAGCGCTTCCGGCTGCGCAATTTCGTGGAAAAGCTCGTCGAAGCTGGCGAGTGCGAGGTGCGCGACAAGCCGATCGACCTGGTCGATGTGGCCGCCGTGCTCGACGGCAATCCGCGTGCGGTACTGTTCAAAGCTGCGGGGCCGGAAAAGGCCGAACTGGTCGGCAATGTGATGGGCTCGCGCAAGCGGCTCGCGAGCGCACTCGGCACCGACGAGCGCGGACTCTTGGGCACGCTGAGTCAACGTCTCAATCGGCTGCAGCCGCCGATCAAGGTGTCGTCGCAGCAGGCGCCGGTGCAGCAGGTCGTGCTCAAAGACGATGAGGCCGATCTCACCGCGCTGCCGGTGCATCTGCAGCACGGCGCCGACGGCGCGCCGTACATTTCGGCCGGCATCGATTACGCGCTGTTTCCCGGCAGCGGCTTCACCAATGTGGGCTGCCGCCGCATCATGCTGCGCGGCAAGCGGCAGGCAGGCGTCGATTTGATCGCCCCGAGCGACATGCGCGCCATCTATCTCGATGGCGCCGCCCGCAAGGAGCCGGTGCCGGTCGCCTATGCGGTCGGCTCGCATCCGGCCGACTATCTCGCGGCCATGGTGGCGCTGCCCTCGGTCGACGAACTCGACGTCGTCGGCGCCGTGCGCGGGGCGCCGGTGCCGGTGGTCAAATGCGTGACCAACGACATCTACGTGCCGGCCGACGCCGAGTACGTCATCGAGGGTTATTTGGATCCCGCCGGCCACGTCGAACCGGAAGGACCGTTCGGCGAATATGTCGGCTATTACGGCGTGGTAAAGCGTAATCCGGTCCTGCACGTGACCGCGATCACCCACCGCGAAGACGCGCTATTTCAGACGCTGACCATTAGCGGCCGCACGCTGATGCATACCGATACCACGCAGCTCTCCGCGATGAAGACGGAGTCGGCGGCATGGGCGGCGCTGATGGCGTCGGTGCGCGAACCGCTCGCGGTGTATGCGACATCGTCCAGCGGGGGCATGTACAACGTGCGCGTCTGCCTGCGCCAGCGCGTGCCCGGCGACGCGAAGAATGCCATAGCCGCCGTGTTCGGCTCGCACGCCGAGGCCAAGCATGTCTTCATCTTCGACCCGGACATCGACGTGTTCTCCGACGCCGAGGCCGATTGGGCGTTCGCGACGCGATTTCAGGCCGACCGCGATCTCATGACCGGCACGGGCTTCCGCGTCGTGCCGCTCGATCCGTCGCTTGGCGGCGCGCGCACCGGCGCCAAGCTCGGCTTCGACTGCACCATCCCGTTCGGCAAGACCGAGGCGTTCGAATTCTCGGTGCCGACGCCACCATCCAGGAAGAAAGTACCGCCGTGCAAGTCCGTCGCAGAGGCGCTTGCGGCCGGCCCGGCGAGCTTTCTGGAGCTTATGACCGCGCTTGGCAGCAAAGACGGCCGCGAAATCGTGCGCGAGCTTGACAGCCTCTACGCCGCGCAGCACCTGAGCCGGCTGGATGACGGCCGCTATGTTCTCAAAGCTAACGGCAAATAGGGCGCCCCACGCACCCTTTGCCGAGCGTAACAAAGAAAAAACCGGGAGGACTCGATGCAACGGACCACGCCACCATTCCGCGCCGATCATGTCGGCAGCCTGTTGCGTACCGCGCCGCTGAAAGACGCGCGCGCCAAACACGCGCAGGGCGCAATCACGGCGGCGCAGCTCAAAGACGTGGAAGACCGCGAGATCGAGAAGGTCATCAAAAAGCAGGAGGACATCGGCCTGAAGCTCGCGACCGACGGCGAGTTCCGCCGCTCATGGTGGCACTTCGACTTCTTCAAGGGCCTCGACGGCGTCACGCCTTTCACCACCGAAGGCGGCATTCAGTTCCACGGCGTGCAGACCAAAGCCGAGGGCATCAAGATCACCGATAAAATCGGCTTCTCCGGCCATCCGATGCTGGAGCATTTCAAGTTTCTCAAAAGCCACACGCGGGCCACGCCGAAGATGACGATCCCGGCGCCGTCGACCTTTCATTTCCGCCAGGGCCGCGCCGCGATCAGCAAGGAGGTTTATCCCACGCTCGATTCGTTCTTCGACGATCTCGCCGCGGCCTATCGCGCGGCGATCCGCGCCTTCTACGACGCCGGCTGCCGCTACCTGCAGCTCGACGATACCGCCTGGTCGATGGTGTGCGACCCGAACGAGCGCGCGCAATCGAAGGCGCGCGGCGACGATCCCGATGCGCTGCCGAAGCGCTACGCGCAACTCACCAACGCGGCGCTTGCCGGCAAGCCGGCCGACATGGCGATCACCATGCATTCCTGCCGCGGCAATTTCCGCTCCACCTTCATCGCCTCGGGCGGCTATGAGTTCGTCGCCGCCGAGCTGCTCGGCCATACCGGCTTCGACGGCTATTTCCTCGAATACGACAGCGATCGCGCCGGCGGTTTCGAGCCGCTGCGCTTCTTTCCCAAAGGCAACAAGCAGCTGGTGCTCGGCCTGGTCACCTCGAAATCCGGCAAGCTGGAAAGCAAGGACGACATCAAGCGCCGCATCGACGAGGCGACCAAATACGTCGCCCTCGATCAGCTCTGCCTGTCGCCGCAATGCGGCTTCGCCTCGACCGAAGAAGGCAACGTGCTTGGCCGAAGACGAGCAATGGGCGAAGCTGCGGATGATCGCGGAGATCGCCGACGAAGTGTGGGGTTGAGTATGCAACGCATCAAGCCGCCGTTCCGCGCCGATCACGTCGGCAGCCTGCTGCGCACGGCCACGCTCAAAGAAGCGCGGGAAAAGCGCAAACGCGGCGAGATTTCCGCCGACGCGCTGAAGGAGATCGAAGACCGCGAAATCGAGGGCGTCATCCGCAAGCAGGAGGCAGCCGGACTGCAGTTCGGTCACCGACGGCGAATACCGGCGCATCTCGTGGAATTACGATTTTCTCGAACGGCTCGACAATGTCGAGTCCTATGTGGGCGAGCGCAAGATCAAGTTCGCGTCGAGCGGACCGCAGCCGCGGCCGATTCTGTTGCGCGTCATCGGCAAGCTCGGCGGCTACAAGCCGCACCCGATGATCGAGCATTTCAAGTTTCTCAAAGCGCACACGCAGCAGACGCCGAAGCTGACCATTCCGTCGCCTTCGTCGCTGCACTTCCGCTACGGCCGCGACGCGGTGCCGGAAGCGATCTATCCGTCGATGGACGATTTCTATCGCGATCTCGGCGAGACATATCGCAAGGTGGTGCGCGCCTTCGCCGACGCCGGCTGCCGCTACCTGCAGCTCGACGAGGTCAACCTCGCCTATCTGTGCGACCCGTCGCTGCGCAAGGTAATCGCCGACCGCGGCGAGGACCCGGCGACGCTGCCGGCGATCTATGCCGGCATGATCAACGCGGCGATCTCCGACATTCCGCCCGACATGACCATCACCATGCATCTGTGCCGCGGCAATTTCCGCTCGAGCTTCGTCGCCTCGGGCGGCTACGAGCCGGTGGCGGAACTGCTGTTCAACACGATCAACGTGCACGGCTATTTCATGGAATACGACAGCGAGCGCGCCGGCGGCTTCGAGCCGCTGCGCTTCGTGCCGAAGAACAAGACCGTCGTGCTCGGCCTGGTCACCACCAAGAGCGGCGCGCTGGAAAGAAGGACGACATCAAACGCCGCATCGAGCAGGCGGCGAAATTCATCGATCTCGACCAGCTTTGCCTGTCGCCGCAATGCGGCTTCGCCTCGACCGAGGAAGGCAACGTTTTGGCCGAGGAGGAAGAATGGGCGAAGCTGCGGATGATCGTCGGAAATCGCCGACGAAGTGTGGGGTTGAAGATGCAACGAACCAAACCGCCGTTCCGCGCCGATCATGTCGGCAGCCTGTTGCGGCCCGCCGCGCTGAAAGCGGCGCGCGAGCGGCGCGCCAAGGGCGAGATCAGCGCCGCCGAGCTGAAGGCGGTGGAAGACCGCGAGATCGAGAACGTGATCCGCAAGCAGGAAGAGGTCGGCCTGCAATCGATCACCGACGGCGAATTCCGCCGCTCCTGGTGGCATCTCGATTTTCTGTGGGGACTCGACGGCGTCGAGCGCCACGTCATGGACACCGGCATCGCGTTTGCCGCCGTGACGACGCGCAACGAGGGCATCAAGGTCACCGGCAAGATCGGCTTCTCCAACCACCCGATGATCGAGCATTTCAAATTTCTCAAAGGCGCACACGACGCGCACGCCGAAAGATGACCATTCCGGCGCCGTCGGCGATCTATGGCCGCCCGATCGGAACGCCGATCGACAAGTCGAGTCTATCCGAACGCTCGACAAATTCTTCGACGACCTCGGCCAGGCCTACAAGAAGGCGGTGCGCGCCTTCGCCGATGCCGGCTGCCGCTATCTGCAGCTCGACGAAGTGTTCATCGCCATGCTGTGCGATCCGCATTACCGCCAGCAGATGAAGGACCGCGGCGACGATCCGGATGCGCTCGGCCCGCTCTACGGCGAGCTCATCAATACCGCGATTTCCGATATTCCGTCCGACATGACGGTGACCATGCATCTGTGCCGCGGCAACTACAAATCGACCTTCATGGGCACCGGCGGCTACGAGGCCGAGCAGGAAGTGCTGTTCGACAAGATCAAGGTGCACGGCTATTTCATGGAATACGACACCGCGCGCGCCGGCGGCTTCGAGCCGCTGCGCCGCCTGCAGAAGGGCCGCTTCGCGGTGCTCGGCCTGGTGACGACCAAGACCGGCACGCTGGAATCCAAGGACGCGATCAAGCGCCGCATCGAGGAGGCCGCCAAGTTCACCGATCTCGACCAGCTCTGCCTGTCGCCGCAATGCGGCTTCGCCTCGACCGAGGAAGGCAATATTCTCGCCGAGGACGAGCAATGGGCGAAGCTGCGCATGATCGGCGAAGTCGCGCGCGAGGTGTGGGAAACTAGGCGTCCTTTGTTAGTGAGAGAATAACTCATGCCGAATATCGTTGCCGGCAAAGTCGCCATCGTCACCGGCGCGGGGCGCGGGATCGGCCGCGGCATCGCGCTGTTGATGGCGCAGGAGGGCGCGCGCGTCGTGGTCTGCGACATCGGCGCGAGCCTCGACGGCGCCGGCACCGATGTCGGGCCGGCGCAGGAAGTCGTCGACGAGATCAAAAAAGCGGGCGGCGAGGCGATCGCCTCGACGCTGTCGATCAGCGAGCCGGGCAATGCCGACAAGATCGTAAAGTCCGCGCTCGACGCCTTCGGCCGCGTCGACATCCTGGTCAACAATGCCGGCATCCTGCGCGACCGCATCTTTCATCGCATGAGCTGGTCGGACTGGTCGGACGTGATCGCCGTGCATCTGCACGGCAGCTTCAACATGAGCCGCGCCTGCGCCACGCATTTCCGCGAGCAGAATTCCGGCAGCTTCGTGCACATGACCTCGACCTCGGGGCTGGTCGGCAATTTCGGCCAGGCCAATTACATGGCGGCGAAGATGGGCATCGTCGGGCTGTCGCGCGGCATCGCGCTCGACATGGCGCGCTTCAACGTGCGCTCGAACTGCATCGCGCCGTTCGCCTGGACGCGCATGATCGATTCGATCCCGGCCGAGACCGAGGAGGAAAAAGCGCGCGTCGCCCGCTTCCGCGAAATGACGCCGGAAAAGATCGCGCCGCTCGCCGTCTATCTCGGCTCCGACCGCGCCGACGGCATCAGCGGGCAGATCTTCTCGGTGCGCAACAACGAGATCTATCTGTTCAACCAGACCCGCCCGATCCGCACGCTGCATCGCTCCGACGGCTGGACGCCGGAAAAGATCGATGCGCAGCTCAAGGGCGCGTTCGCCTCCTCGTTCACGCCGCTCGAGCGCTCGAGCGACGTATTTTCCTGGGATCCGGTGTAATATTTGTACGTCGTTGGGCAGCGAGGTGAAGATGAGGGTTTGAGTCGGCGACTCGGGTGACGGATACGAGGACGCGAATGACCATCGTCTACGACAAACTGATGGCGCTCGAAATCCCGGCGGCCGAGCAGACTTACGGCCAAGGACTGCATCCTCTACGCGCTCGGCGTCGGGCTCGGCCAGGACCCGATGAACGAGGACGAGCTTGCCTTCGTCTACGAGAAGAATCTGAAAGTGCTGCCGACCATGGGCGCGGTGCTCGGCCATCCCGGCTTCTGGATGCGCGATCGCGATACCGGCATCGACTGGGTGCGGATCGTCAACGGCGAGCAAGGCGTGACGCTGCACCGGCCGCTCAAGGGCCAGAACACCGTCATCGGCCGGCAGCGCATCGTCGAAGTGATCGACAAGGGCGCCGGCAAGGGCGCGCTCGTCCTCACCGAGCGCAAGGTGAGCGACAAGGCGACCGGCGAGCCGATCGCGACCGTGACGCAGACGACGTTCTGCCGCGCCGACGGCGGCTTCGGCGGGCCGCCGCGACAGGCGCCGGAGCCGCATCCGATCCCGACGCGCGCGCCCGACGCGGTCTGCGACCTCGCGACGCGGCCGGAAACGGCGCTGATCTATCGGCTGAGCGGCGACCGCAATCCGCTCCATGCCGAGCCGGCGGTGGCGAAACAGGCGGGCTATCCGCGGCCGATCATGCACGGGCTCGGCAATTTCGGCTTCGCCGGCCACGCGGTGCTGAAAACCATGTGCGGCTACGACCCGCAGAAAGCTCGTGTCGTTTGCCTGCCGCTTTTCCGCTCCGGTTTTTCCCGGCGAGACGCTGCGCACCGAGATGTGGCGCGACGGCGCGGTGGTGAGCTTCCGCACCCGCGTCGTCGAGCGCGACGTGATCGCCGTCAACAACGGCCGCGCCGAGGTAAGACCGTGAGCGAAAGCGCCGAGCTTGCGCCGATCCGCGAGGCGGTGCGCGCGCTCTGCGCCAATTTTCCCGGCGAATACTGGCGGGCGCTCGACCGCGAGCGCGCCTATCCGGACGAATTCGTCGCCGCGCTGACCAAGGCCGGCTTTCTCGCCGCGCTGATCCCCGAAGAGTACGGCGGCAGCGGGCTGACCATGAGCGCCGCAGTCGCCATCATGGAAGAAATCCAGGCGTCCGGCTGCAACGGCGCCGCCTGCCACGCGCAGATGTACACGATGGGCACGCTGCTGCGTCACGGCAGCGCCGAGCAGAAAGCGCGCTACCTGCCCGGGATCGCGCGCGGCGAACTGCGCCTGCAGGCGTTCGGCGTCACCGAGCCGACCTCCGGCACCGACACGCTCAGCCTGCGCACCACGGCCGTGCGCGACGGCGACGCATCTACGTCGTCAACGGCCAGAAAATCTGGACGTCGCGCGCCGAGCATTCCGATCTCATGCTGCTGCTCGCGCGCACGACGCCGCGCGAGCAGGTCAAGACGCGCACCGCCGGCCTTTCGGTCTTTCATCGTCGACATGCGCGAGGCGAAGGGCCACGGCCTCACCATCCGGCCGATCCGCACCATGATGAACCACGCCACCACCGAAGTGTTCTTCGAAAACATGCGCGTGCCGGCGGAAAATCTGATCGGCAACGAGGGCGAAGGCTTTCGCTACATCCTCTCCGGCATGAACGCCGAGCGCATCCTGATCGCCGCCGAATGCATCGGCGACGCCAAATGGTTCATCGACAAGGCCGCGGCGTTATGCCAGCGAGCGCGTGGTGTTCGGCCGGCCGATCGGGCAGAACCAGGGCGTCCAGTTTCCGATCGCGCGCTCCTACATGGCCATGCGCGCCGCCGAGCTGATGGTGCGCGAGGCGGCCGCGCTCTACGAGGCCGGCAAGGAGTGCGGCGCCGAGGCCAACATGGCCAAGCACCTCGCCGCCGAAGCCTCCTGGGCGGCCGCCGACATGTGCCTGCAGACCCACGGCGGCTTCGGCTTCGCCGAGGAGTTCGACATCGAGCGCAAGTTCCGCGAGACGCGGCTCTATACGGTGGCGCCGATCTCGACCAATCTGGTCCTCTCCTACATCGCCGAGCACGTGCTCGGGCTGCCGAGGTCGTATTGCGTACATCGATCACGCGTTACCGCTCTGACGGATGCGAGCCTCTCCCTCGTCTCCTTCGTCTCGCTCGAACAGGCGGTCGCCGCGCCGCATGTGCACCTGCCGGCTCGCCGATGCCGGCGCGCGCGTGATCAAGATCGAGCGGCCGGAAGGCGACTTCGGCCGCTACTACGACGATCTCGTGCACGGCGAGTGCAGCTATTTCGTCTGGCTCAACCGCGGCAAGGAATCGGTCGTGCTCGACCTCGCCAAACCCGAGGACAAGGCGCTGCTCGCCGCGCATGATCGCGCGCGCCGACGTGTTCGTGCAGAACCTCAAACCCGGCGCGGTGGCCAAGCTCGGCTTTCCCATCGCGCAGCTTGCGCCGCAAGCATCCGCGGCTGATCTGCTGCTCGATCTCCGGCTATGGCGAGAGCGGACCGCTACGCCATGCGCAAAGCCTACGACATGCTGATCCAGGCCGAATCCGGCCTCGCCTCGATCACCGGCACCGCCGAGCCGGCGCGCGTCGGCGTCTCGGTCTGCGACATCGCCTCGGGCATGAACGCCTATGAGGCGATCCTCGAAGCGCTGATCGCGCGCGAACGCACCGGCGAAGGCGCCGAGCTTTCGATCTCCATGTTCGACGCCATGGCCGACTGGATGACGGTGCCGCTGCTGCAGCAGGAAGCGGGCGTCCCGCCGAAGCGCATCGGCCTCGCCCACACCTCGATCTCGCCCTACGGCGCGTTCCGCAGCCGCGACGGCGTCGACATTCTCATCTCCATCCAGAGCGACCGCGAATGGCGCGTGCTGGCGGAAAAGGTTCTGGGCGACGCCGCGCTCGCCGCCGATCCGGCTTTCGCCACCAACGTCGACCGCGTCAAGCGCCGCGCCGAGACCGACGGCAAGGTCGCCGCCGTGTTCGGCGCGCTCGATGCCGACGCGCTCGAGCAAAAGCTCGCCGCCGCCGACATCGCCTTTGCCCGCGTCAACACGCCCGGCCGAGCTCGCCCACCATCCGCATCTGCGCCGCATCACCGTCGGCACGCCGAGCGGTCCGGTATCGTATCCGGCGCCGGCCGAACAGCGCGCCTCGGCGTCGCGGCGCTACGGCCCGGTGCCGGCGCTCGGCGAGCACACCGAAAAGGTGCGCGCGGAATTCATGCCGTCTACAATCGGCGCGAAATAATCCGGGAGGAACATCCATGGACATCGGCTTCATCGGTCTCGGCAACATGGGCGCGCACATGGCGCGCCGGCTGGTCGAGGCCGGGCACAAGGTCATCGTCTACGACGTCCGCCAGGAGGCGATCGGCAACATCGCCGCGCTCGGCGCGGTGGCGGCGCGCTCGCCGAAGGAAGTCGCCGACGCCGCCGAGACCGTGATGGTGAGCCTGCCGACGCCCGACATCGTGCTCAAAGTGGCGACCGGACCGGACGGCGTGATCGAAGGCAAGCGCGTGCGCCGCTTCGTCGATCTTTCGACCACCGGCTCGGTGATGGCGCAGCGCATCTTCAAGCTCTTGGCGGCGAAGAACATCGTGCAGATCGACGCGCCGGTGAGCGGCGGCGTGCGCGGCGCGGCCAAAGGCACGGTCGCCGTCATGGCGTCCGGGCCGCGCGCCGACGTCGAAGCGGTCGAGCCGGCGCTCAGAGTGATCGGCAAGTTCTTCTATATCGGCGAGAAGCCGGGCGCCGGGCAGACGATGAAGCTCTGCAACAACGTGCTGTCCGCCGCCGCCACGGTGGCGACCTCGGAGTCGTTCGTGACCGGCGTCAAAGCCGGCCTCGATCCGCGCATCATGGTCGATGTGATCAACGCCAGTTCGGGCCGCAGCACCGCGACCGAGCAAAAATTTCCCGAAGTCGTCATCCCGCGCACGTTCAATCAGGGCTTCACGGCCGGGTCTGATGCTCAAGGACGTGAACCTGTTCATCTCCGAAGCCAAAGCGCTCGGCGTGCCGGTCCAGGCGATCGAGGCCGTCGCCGCGCTGCTGAAGCTCACCTGCGACGAACTCGGATCGGAGAGCGACATTACCGAGGTCGTAAAGCCGATCGAGAAACGCGCCGGCGTCGAGGTGCGCGCGCCCAAGACCTGATCGTCAGACTAATCGCTACAGACGCGATAATGCTGCGGAACTTGCAGACGCAGGCATCCCGCGTCCCGCCATGAGCTACGCCCCGCCTTGATGACTTCCGCCGCATCGTCGTGAAGGTCGGCTCCTCGCTGCTTGTCGACTCGCAAGCCGGCCAGCTGAAGGAATCCTGGCTCGCTTCGCTCGCCGCCGACCTCGCGGCGCTGCATGGCGATAAGCGCGATATTCTGGTGGTGTCCTCGGGCGCCATCGCGCTCGGCCGCGCCGTGCTCAAACTGCCGCCTGGCCCGCTCAAGCTTGAAGACAGTCAGGCCGCCGCGGCGGTCGGCCAGATTGCGCTGGCGCGCACCTGGACCGAAGCGCTGTCGCGGCATGGCATGACCGCCGGGCAGGTGCTGGTGACGCTTGGCGATACCGAAGAGCGGCGCCGCTATCTCAATGCGCGCTCGACCATCGACAAGCTGCTGGAATGGCGCGCCGTGCCGGTGATCAACGAAAACGACACGGTCGCGACCAGCGAAATCCGCTACGGCGACAATGACCGGCTCGCCGCGCGCGTCGCCACGATGGTGAGCGCCGACCTGCTGGTGCTCCTGTCCGATGTCGACGGCCTTTACGATGCACCGCCCGGCGCCGCCGCCTCGGCGCAGCACGTGCCGCGCGTCGAGCGCATTACGCCAGCCATCGAGGCGATGGCCGGCGCCGCCGGCTCGGAACTCTCGCGCGGCGGCATGCTGACCAAAATCGAAGCGGCCAAGATCGCCACCGGCGCCGGCACGCACCTGATCATCGCCTCGGGCCGCGTCGACCATCCGCTCGCGCGCCATCGCCGAGGGCGCCCGCTGCACCTGGTTCATCGCCGCCGGCAACCCGGTCACCGCGCGCAAGAAATGGATCGCAGGATCGCTCGAACCCAAGGGCACGCTCACCATCGATGCCGGCGCCGTGGCGGCGCTGCGGCGGGGCAATAGCCTGCTGCCGGTCGGCGTCGTGCGAGTCGAGGGCGGCTTTGAGCGCGGCGACGCGGTGATCATCCGCGGTCCGGACGGCGCGGAAATCGGCCGCGGCCTGTGCGCCTACGACGCCAACGATGCGCAAAAGATCAGGGGCCGCTCCTCGGCCGATATCGCCTCGATCCTCGGCTTCAGCGGCCGGGCCGAAATGATTCATCGCGACGATCTGGTTGTCGGCCAGGAGTAGAGCGCTGCCAGCGCCGGCAATTCGCAGGCGGCGACTGAGCGCAGTCACGGGCCGGCGCCATCCGCGTAACGGAAGGGTCCGCGCACCCGGCCCCCATTGCCACGCGCATGACGCAACGACCGAAGACGCAACTTGCCTCACGCCACGCTGCGGTAAACGGTTCGACTACCCGCACAGGTGGGGTTCCGATCCGAAGTCGAGCCGGCCACTGGCGAGCACGAGTTACCTCGAAAAAGGTGAACCCCGGCCGCTAAAGCGGCCGGGGTTCGACGCCGGGTGATTGAGGGTGAGGGGCTGGGGGGCTTCGCCCGGCGCCTGACATTCAACGTCGCCCTCATGCGGCTGGTTCCGGCCGACGAGCCACAAATTTTTTCGCCGCGGGGCGAGAACTTCTTCGATCCGCGGTTCCGGCTGCCTCTGCTGCGCTTTTGGGCTGCACCGTAACCCTGGAGCGCTGTCGGCGGCCGTATAGCGACGGGCCGATTGCACCGGCCCGGAACGGCCGAGTGACGTCGATCCGCTGCCCGCCGGGCGTGATGACATAGCGCGACGACACGCGCAGACGCCCGATATTCGCCGCCCCGTCCCTCCACCACATAGACGGTACCGACCGGAAAACGCTTCGGCAGGTCGCTCGCTTGACGCTCTTTGGGCGAACGCATGGCACCCTCCAGCGTTGGAACTCCGGAAGGTCACAACGGGTCACCTGATGCCACGGTTCCTCGGTATTCGGCCGGCACCCGCCGAATTGCTGTGGATAGCTGTGGATAACTGTGCCACGGCCGCGACGCCTCGCCGCGCCCGGCCAAACATGCTAGGAAACCGACAATGCCAGACGGATCAAGGCCATGAACGCTCCGCTCAAGGCGGTGCAAAGCCCCGGAAACCTCGAAGTCACGATGCGCGCCATCGGCCGCGCAGGCGCGCGACGCCGCGCGGGTGCTCGCGCTTGCGCCGGCGGCGCAGAAGAATCGGGCGCTTGCCGCCATGGCCAAGGCCGTCCGCGGTGCCAGCGCCGCGATCCTTGCGGCCAACGCCGAGGATGTGGCGGAGGCGAAGTCCGCGGGCGCCAATGCGGCCTTTCTCGACCGGCTGACGCTGAACGCGGCGAGCGATCGAGGCCATGGCGGCCGGGCTCGACGTGATCCGCAAGCTCAAGGATCCGGTCGGCACCGTCATGGCGGCATGGCGGCGGCCCAACGGCATGCGCATCGAGCGCGTGCGCGTGCCGCTCGGCGTCGTCGGCGTCATCTACGAGAGCCGCCCGAATGTCACGGCGGACGCCGGCGCGCTGTGCCTGAAGGCCGGCAACGCCGTCATCCTGCGTGGCGGTTCCGAGAGCTTCCGCTCGTCGCGGGCGATCCACGCCGCCACTGGCGGCAGGTCTCGTCGAAGCCGGACTGCCCGAGGCGGCGATCACGCTGGTGCCGACCCGCGATCGTGAGGCCGTGGGCATGATGCTGGCCGGACTGGATGGCGCCATCGACGTGCTCGTTCCGCGCGGCGGCAAGAGCCTGGTCGGCCGCGTGCAGACCGAAGCGCGCGTGCCGGTCTTCGCCCATCTGGAGGGCGTCTGCCACGTCTATGTCGACGGCAAGGCCAAGCTGCCCATGGCCAAAGCCATCGTGCTCAATGCCAAGATGCGCCGGACCGGCGTATGCGGCGCGGCCGAGACCTTGCTGGTCGATCGCGCCGGCGCGGCGAAACTGCTCAAGCCGCTGGTCGCCATGCTGATCGATGCCGGCTGCGAGATTCGCGGCGATGCCGCGGTGCAGGCGGTCGACGATCGGGTCAAGCCGGCAAGCGAAGCCGATTGGAGCACCGAATATCTCGATGCCATCATTACCGCGGGCGTGGTCGACGGCGTCGATGCCGCCATCGCGCATATCGAGCGCTACGGCTCGCACCACACCGACGCGATCGTCACCGAGGACAAGAAAGCGGCGGAGAAATTCCTCCGCGAGGTGGATTCGGCGATCGTGCTGCACAACGCCTCGACGCAGTTTGCCGATGGCGGCGAGTTCGGTTTCGGCGCCGAGATCGGCATCGCCACCGGCCGGCTGCACGCTCGCGGCCCGGTCGGCGTCGAGCAGCTCACCAGTTTCAAGTACCGCATCCGCGGCAGCGGCCAAACGCGGCCGTGATCCGATCGGCTCCGCCGCCGCTAAGGTGCGAGGAGAGCCGGCAGGCGATGCGTGAGGGGGGACTTTTCTGAAGGCCATGAGTTCTGAGTTGTCCTGCCGCGGGCTCGCAACGCCGCCGCGAGCCTGGATTGCGCTGCCGCCGCATGGGCCCGGCATGCGCATCGGACTGTTTGGCGGAACGTTCGATCCGCCCCACGCGGCGCATCGGGCCGCCTGCCTGTTGGCCCTGCACCGGCTCGGGCTCGACCGCGTCTGGTGGCTCGTCACCCCGGGCAATCCGCTCAAGGACACGCGCGGGCTTGGCGCCGCTTGCACGAGCGCGTCGCCGCCGCCCGGGCACTCGCCCACCATCCGCGCATCGACGTGACCGACTTCGAGGCCGACCTTGGCACCCACTACACCTACGAGACGGTCTCCTATCTGGTGCGCCGATGCCCCGGCGTGCACTTCGTCTGGATCATGGGCGCCGACAATCTGCGCAGCTTCCATCGCTGGCAGCGCTGGCGCGGCATCGCGCGGCTGGTGCCGATCGCCATCGTCGATCGGCTCGGGCCAAGCCTTTACGCGACGGCAAGCGCCGCCGGCCAGGCGTTGGCGCACGCCCGCATTCCCGAATCGGCGGCAAGAAGCCTGCGCGGAACGAAGGCCCCCGGCCTGGATTTACCTGCACGGCCTCAAATCGCCGCTGTCTTCGACGGCATTGCGGGCGGCACGCGGCTTACGCCGCAACGTCCTTGCAAAGCAGTTGAAACTATTAACCGAGCATGCCTATCTTAGGCGACGCTCCGGATTCGATGGCCGGGAGCCATGAGGTAAGGAGCGAAAGGATAAGGACCCCTGTCCACACCTGCCATCTCTCGGGCCGAACGTCGCGTGCCCGAAACGGTCTCCAGAATGCGTCTTGACGCCGAGGAGATCCTCCAGCTGGTCCTCGCGCGCCTCGACGACATGAAGGCCGAGGACATCCTCACCATCGATCTTCGCGATAAATCCTCGATCGGCGACTACATGGTCGTGTCGTCCGGCCGGTCGCAGCGCCATGTCGGATCGGTCGCCGACAGGATTGTCGAGGATTTGCATAAAGCCGGCATTGCGGCCCGCGTCGAAGGCGCGCCGCATTGCGACTGGGTGCTGATCGATGCCGGCGACGTGATCGTTCACGTCTTCCGGCCCGAAGTGCGCGACTTCTACAATCTTGAAAGGATGTGGATGGCCGGCCGCGCCGGCGCAGCGCGCGAGCTAGCCCTTTCGGATTCGTCGCTTCGCCCTACGCGCGGGAATGATGCGTCATGCGCGTCATCGTCATCGCCGTCGGCCGCCTGAAACAGGGGCCGGAACGCGAGCTTGCCGAAGCCTATCGCAAGCGCGCGCAGGCGACCGGCCGCGCCGCTTGGCCTGCGCGAGATCGAGATCGTCGAAATTCGCGAAAGCCGCGCCGCAGGACGCGGAGCGGCGGCGCGTCGAGGAATCGATCGCCATCGCCAATGTCATTCCCGAGCGGGCGATCGATCGTCATCCTCGACGAGCACGGCGAAAGCCTCGACAGCGCGGCGCTCGCGGCGCTCACTGCGCGAGTGGCGCGCCGAAGACCGCCCGGCGGTCTGTTTTGTCATCGGCGGCGCCGACGGCCTGGCGGCGAGCCTGCGCGAGCGGGCCAAGCTCAAGCTCGCCTTCGGGGCGGCCACTTGGCCGCATCAACTCGTGCGCATCATGCTGCTCGAACAGATTTACCGCGCCGCCAGCATACTCGCCGGCCACCCCTATCACCGGGCATGACGCGCCCTTAATTCTTCTTAATCCAGTTTCACTGAATTGTGACGGTCGAGACTGGGCGGTGTCTTATTCCGGTCCTAACCATTGCTTTTTCTTGCGTTCCAGAGGCTTGCTTTCTACCGTGAACAGCATGATTCTCCGACGGTCGCGCCCTACCGATCCGCGCCTTGTGCTCGGCTCGGCTTTGGCGCTGGCGCTGCCGCTTGGAGCCAATCTGGCCGCTTTCGCGCAAACGCCGAGTGCCCAGGTTCCACTCGCGCCGGCGCCACCGCCCAGCACGCCGGCACGACGACGCGCTCAAGCAGCACGATCAGGAGCTCGACGCCGTCCGCGCGCAGCAGCGCGCATCGGCGGACAGCCAGGCCAAGCTCAGGCTGCAGATCGAGGCGATGAGCGAGGACCGGCGCGCGCTCAATCAGCAGCTCATCGACATCGGCGGCGCGCGTGCGCGACGTCGAGGCCAAGATCGACGCAACGCAGGCGCGGCTCCAATCGCTCGACGAGCGCGAGGAGGTTTTTCAGAAATCGCTCGACGAGCGGCGCGCCGTGATCGTCGAAATCCTCGCCGCTCTGCAGCGCGTATCGCCGGCAGCCGCCGCCCGCGCTTGCTGGTGCAGCCGGACGATGCGCTGCAAGCGCTGCGCACCGCCATCACGCTCGGCGCCGTGGTGCCGGACATGCGGGCGGAGGCCGACGCGATCGCCGGCGACCTCGCCGATCTTTCGCGCGTGCGCAAGGACATCGTGACCGAGCGCGCGGAGCTGTCGCAAAACCTCGACCAGCTCGCGAACGAGCAGTTGCGCCTGAACATGCTCATCGACGCGCGGCAGAAAAAACAGGCCGCCGCCGAACAGGCGCTCGCCAGCGAACAACAGCACGCCGCGGAACTGGCGCGTCAGGTCGACAATCTCCAGGACCTCATCGCCAAGCTCGAAGCCAGCCTCGACCCGCCACCCGGCCGCGCGCGAAGCGCGCGCATCGAACAGAACGCGCACCCAGCCCGATCTTGGCCGCTCTGAACGATCCCGGGCGGCTGGCGCCCGCGGTTGCCTTCGCGGACACGCGCGGGCAGCTGCATTTGCCGGTCAATGGCGTGCCAATTCGCGGTTTCGGCGCTCCGAACGGCGTCGGCGGAACGCAAAAGGGCCTCTCGATCGCCACCCATCAGGGCGCCGAAATTACCGCCCCATGCGACGGTTGGGTTGTTTACGCCGGCCCGTTTCGCAGCTATGGCCAACTCTTGATCCTCAATGCCGGCGGCGGGTATCATGTGCTGTTAGCGGGGATGGAGCGGATATCCGTCGATCTTGGCCAGTTTGTACTGACCGGTGAACCCGTAGCGGTGATGGGCGGCGAAGCGCAGGTATCTGCCGCCGTTGCCACCGGATCGAAGCAACCTGTACTCTATCGTGGAGTTCCGCAAGGACGGCACTCCCATTGATCCCAGCCCTTGGTGGGCGACAAACGAAGGCGAAAAGGTTCGCGGATGATGCGCAAGACCTCTCTGATTTTCCTCAGTGCGCTGGCCGGAGCCGCGGTAACGCTGCTGGTAACCCAGCCGCACTCGCTGCTGCTCGGCTCCAGCGCCAAAGCGGCTGCCTCCGATACCTACCGAGAGCTCAACCTGTTCGGCGACGTGTTCGAGCGCGTCCGCGCCGATTACGTCGATAAGCCCGATGACAACAAGCTCGATCGAATCGGCCATCAACGGCATGCTGACCGGGCTCGATCCGCATTCGAGCTACATGGACCCGAAAAGCTTCCGCGACATGCAGGTGCAGACGCGCGGCGAGTTCGGCGGTCTCGGCATCGAAGTCACCATGGAAGACGGGCTCGATCAAGGTGGTCGCGCCGATCGACGATACGCCGGCCGCCAAAGCGGGCGTCCAGGCAAACGACATCATCACGATGCTCGACGACGAAGCGGTGCAGGGCATGACCCTCAACCAGGCCGTCGACAAGATGCGCGGTCCGGTCAACACCAAGATCAAGCTCACGATCATGCGTAAGGGCGCCGACAAGCCGCTCGAGCTGACGATCACGCGTGACGTCATCCGCGTGAAGTCGGTGCGCTCGCACCCCGAAGGCGCCGATGTCGGCTACATCCGCATTACGCAGTTCAACGAGCAGACGACCGACGGACTGAAGCAAGCGATCACCGATCTGAAGAACAAGCTCGGCGACGACAAGATCAAGGGCTACATCCTCGATCTGCGCAACAATCCGGGCGGCCTGCTCGATCAGGCGATTTCGGTAGCGAACGCCTTCCTCGACAAGGGCGAGATCGTCTCCACGCGCGGCCGCAATGCCGACGAAACGCAGCGCTTCAATGCGCGACCGAGCGGCGATCTGACCGGCGGCAAGCCATTGATCGTACTGATCAACGGCGGTTCGGCATCGGCATCGGAAATCGTCGCCGGCGCATTGCAGGACCACAAGCGCGCGACACTCGCTCGGCACGCGCTCGTTCGGCAAGGGCTCGGTGCAGACCATCATCCCGCTGGGCGCCGGCAATGGCGCGTTGCGGCTGACCACGGCGCGCTACTACACCCCGTCCGGCCGTTCCATCCAGGCCAAGGGCATCGTGCCCGACATCCAGGTGCTGCAGGACGTACCCGACGCTCTGAAGGGCGAAACCGACACCAAGGGCGAAGCCTCGCTGCCCGGCCATCTCGCGGCCCAGGGCTGCGGAGAAGTCGGGATCGCAGTCCTACGTGCCGCCGGACGAGAAGGACGACAAGGCCCTCCAAGAAGGCAATCGACCTTCTGCGCGGAACGGCGACCAATGCGGCCTTCCCGCCGAATCCGAAGGCCCCGGTACCGAACTAAGCGACAGCAATCTCCAATCAAAACCGGGGCGGCCATGGGCCGCCCCGATTTTTGCTTGTAATTCGCCGTTGCCAGCTTCGCTTCCGGTAATGCGGCCATCGGCCCGCTGCCGACGGGCTGTTTACCCTCCGTGATAGACTGCCGCGCATGATTCGCGGGCAATCGATTCGCGAGGGAATGGCCGATGGCGGCGGATGACCTCAGTGCCCCGCTTGGCCGAACGGCCGCAGCGGCGGCGCACCACCATCCGTATCCCGGTCCCGCAGATCATCGCCGGGACGCTTGTCGCTCTTTCTTTGGCGTCTTCGTCCTCTGGGCCGCCGTCGGCGACGATCCGTTCGGCGGCGAGCCGGTGGCGGTCGTCCCCATCCATCTGCAACCGGCGACTGCCGCGAAGACGCCCGTGAAGCCGGGCACTCCTGAAGCTGCTGCCGCCGCCGGAGCGCCCGGCCGCTACGACGGTCCGGGCCAGTTGCAGCCGCACCTGCCGCGCCGGAACAGCAAGCGAGCCAGGGCAAGGCTTTGGGCGCGCCGGGCACCACGACCATCGACATCATCAATGGCACGACTGGAGCCCATCAGGAGGTGACCATTCCGGCCCCGGGGCATGACGCACACCCGACAGCCGGCGCCACGATCGACCAGAAATTTGTCGAGATGACGTCGCAGGGGCCACTTCCGAAAATCGCCGCGGACGGCGTTCGCCCAGCCGACGCTTTCGCCCAGCCGGTCAAAGCGATTCCTGGCAAGCCGGACGCACCCCGCATCGCGCTTATCGTCGGCGGCCTCGGCGTGAGCGCGAAATCGACCTCGGACGCCATTACCAAGCTGCCAGGGCAGGTGACGCTTGCGTTCATCCCCTATGGCAGCGCTGCCGCCTCGGTGGCGCGTGCGCGCGCGGCGGGCCACGAGGTCCTGCTGCAGGTGCCGATGGAGCCGTTCGACTATCCCGACAACGATCCGGGTCCCGAAACGTTGCTCACTTCGTTGACGGCGGCGCAGAACATGGATCGGCTGCACTGGCTGATGAGCCGGTTTCAAGGCTATGTCGGTCTCATCAACATGATGGGGGCGCGCTTCACCGCTTCCGAGCAAGCCTTCACACCGGTGCTGCGCGAAACAGCAAGCGCGGCCTGATCTTTGTCGACGATGGCTCGAACCCTAGAAGCGTCGCCGGCCGCATTGCCGGCGCCAACAATCTGCCGTTCGCCAAAGCCGAGGTGATTATCGACTCGGTTCCCACGCCTGATGAAATCGACCGGGCGCTGGGCCAGTCTGGAGATGGCCGCCCGCGAGCATCATGTCGCAGTCGGCATCGCCTCGACGCTGCCAGTGTCGATCGCGCATATCGCCAAATGGGCGAAAGTCGGCGGCAAGCCGCGGCATGCTCTTGTTCCGATTACCGCGTGGCGATGAAGGACAAGCAGTCTGAGGACGACGGATGACAGACGACAGACGGATAAGAAAACTTCGAGATCATCCGATCACCGTCGTCCGTCATCAATCGTCCGTAATCTGATGCCCTTCGAATCCCGTCCGTATCGCCCCTGCGTCGGCATCATGGTGCTCAACCGCGCCGGCCTCGCCTTCGTCGGCCGCCGCATCGACGGCCCGGAGCACGTCGATCTGACCCATGCCTGGCAGATGCCGCAGGGCGGCATCGATCCCGGCGAAGAGCCATGGCCGGCGGCGTTGCGCGAATTGCGCGAGGAGACCAACATTTCGCTCCGTGGAGCGGCTCGGCGAAATCGCCGAATGGCTCAACTACGACATTCCGCGCGATCTCGTCGGGCAGGCCTGGAAAGGCCAATATCGCGGCCAGACGCAGAAGTGGTTCGCCGTGCGCTTTACCGGGCCCGAAAGCGAAATCGACATCGCCCATCCCGCTGGCACCGCGCACGCGGAATTCTCGGCTTGGCGCTGGGAGCCGATGCAAAACGTTCCGGACCTGGTCGTGCCGTTCAAGCGCGCGGTTTACGCAGCGCGTGGTGCAAGAATTCGGCAAATTCGCTCGATTGAAGACGGCCAACTCGCTATTGCGCCAGCGCCGCCTGCAGCGATTTTAATTGATCGAGGCGGCGCGCGAGCTTGTCGCGCTCGCCGCGTCCTCCGTGGCGTCCGCGACGTCTTCCTCGGTGTCCTTGATCTCGGCCGGCGAGCATCGCCGTGTCGTAATTTTCGCGCGGCATCGCCCGGTCGGCGAGCATGGTCAGCCCAGCGGGACTGACTTCGGCGAAGCCGCCAACCACCACGATCGGCTCGCGCGAGCTGCCGCTGTAGATGGTCACGATGCCGGGCCGCAGCGCGGTCACCAGCGGCGCGTGGCCGGCCAGAATGCCCATGTCGCCCTCGGCGCCGGGCAGATCGACCTGATCCACGTCGCCGGAGAACAACACGCGCTCGGGCGAGACGAACTCGAAGTGAAGTGCAGCCATGACTGCTTACGCCGCCTCGGCAGCGAGTTTCTTGCCCTTCTCGACCGCCTCCTCGATGGTGCCGACCATGTAGAAGGCGGCCTCGGGCAGGTGATCGTATTTGCCCTCGCACAGACCCTTGAAGCCGCGGATGGTGTCTTCGAGCTGGACGAAGACTCCGGGCGAGCCGGTGAACACTTCGGCGACGTGGAACGGCTGCGACAGGAAGCGTTCGATCTTGCGCGCCCGCGCGACGGTGAGCTTGTCCTCTTCGGACAACTCATCCATGCCGAGGATGGCGATGATGTCCTGCAGCGACTTGTAGCGCTGCAGAATCTGCTGCACGCGGCGCGCGACCGTATAGTGTTCCTCGCCGACGACCGCCGCGGACAGCATGCGCGAGGTGGAGTTCGAGCGGATCGACCGCCGGATAGATGCCCTTCTCGGCGATCGAGCGCGACAGCACCGTGGTGGCGTCGAGATGCGCGAAGGAGGTCGCGGGCGCCGGATCGGTGAGGTCGTCGGCCGGTACGTAGATCGCCTGCACCGACGTAATCGAACCTTTGGTGGTGGTGGTGATGCGCTCCTGCAGCGCGCCCATGTCGGTCGCGAGCGTCGGCTGATAGCCGACCGCCGACGGGATGCGGCCGAGCAGCGCCGACACCTCGGAGCCCGCCTGCGTGAAGCGGAAAATGTTGTCGACGAAGAACAGCACGTCCTGGCCCTGGTCGCGGAAATATTCCGCAACCGTCAGTCCCGACAGACCGACGCGGGCGCGCGCGCCCGGCGGCTCATTCATCTGGCCATACACCAGCGCGCACTTCGATCCTTCGACCGAACCCTTGTGCGGGTCCTTGTTGACGCCGGACTCGATCATCTCGTGATAGAGGTCGTTGCCCTCGCGCGTGCGCTCGCCCACGCCGGCGAATACCGAATAGCCGCCGTGCGCCTTGGCGATGTTGTTGATCAGCTCCATGATGATCACGGTCTTGCCGACGCCGGCGCCGCCGAACAGCCCGACCTTGCCGCCCTTGGCATAGGGCGCGAGCAGATCGACGACCTTGATGCCGGTGACGAGAATCGCCGCCTCGGTCGACTGATCGGTGTAGGCCGGCGCATTCTGATGGATGGCGCGCGTCTCCTTGTGCGGCACCGGGCCGGCCTCATCGACCGGATCGCCGATCACGTTGATGATGCGGCCGAGCGTGCCGTCGCCGACCGGAACGGAAATCGGCGAGCCGGTGTCGGTCACCTCCTGGCCGCGCACCAGACCTTCGCTGGTGTCCATGGCCACCGTGCGCACGGTGTTTTCGCCAAGCTGCTGGGCAACTTCGAGCACCAGGCGGCGGCCCTGGTTCGTGGTTTCCAGCGCGTTGAGGATCGGCGGCAAGTTGACGTCGAAATGCACGTCGACGACCGGGCCGATGACTTGGGTGATACGTCCGACTGCTTTCGCCATTGTCGTTCCTTACTTCGCATAGCATGAATTACAGCGCCTCGGCGCCGGAGATGATCTCGATCAGCTCCTTGGTGATCATCGCCTGACGGGTGCGGTTATACCTGAGCGTCTGCTTGCGGATCATGTCGCCGGCGTTGCGCGTGGCGTTGTCCATGGCCGACATCTGCGCGCCGTAGAACGACGCGGCGTTTTCCAGCAGCGCGCGGAAGATCTGCACCGCGACGTTGCGCGGCATGAGCTCGTGCAGGATGTCCTCGGCCTCCGGCTCGAACTCGTAGGCCGCGCCGCCGAGCGCATCGGCCGCCTTCTCGTCGAACACCGGCGGAATGATCTGCTGCGCGGTCGGGATTTGCGCGATCACCGAGCGAAAGCGGGAGAAGAACAGCGTGCAGATGTCGAACTCGAAATTGTTGAAACGCGCGATGACTTTCTCCGCGATCATCTCGGCGTGATGAGAATTGCAGCGTGCGCGCGGCGCGCAGGTCGACCATTTCGACGATCTGCTTTCGCGTAGAGCCGCCGCAACTGATCGTAACCCTTGCGGCCGACGCAGAAGAACTTGACCTCCTTGCCCTCGGCCATGAGCGCATTCGCGCGCTCGCGCGCAAGCCGCACGATGGCAGTGTTGAATGGACCGCACAGCCCGCGCTCGGCGGTGCAGACGAGGAGCAGATGCACGCTGTCGCTGCCGGTGCCGCGCAGGAGCCGCGGCGCGGTATCGAGACTGCCGACCGACGCAGCGATATTGCCCAGCACCTTGTCCATGTGGCTGGCGTAGGGCCGCGCCGCTTCGGCGGCCGCCTGCGCGCGGCGCAGTTTCGAGGCCGCGACCATCTGCATGGCCTTGGTGATCTTCTGCGTCGCCTTGGTGGCGGCGATGCGGTTGCGCAGATCTTTGAGCGAAGGCATGGCTTACGCAAACGTCTTGGCGTAGCCGTCGACCACGCCTTTGAGCTTGGCCGCGGTCGCGTCGTCAAGTTCGCGCGAGTCGCGGATGGCGTTGAGGATATCGGCATGCTGGCCGCGCAGCATGCCGAGCAGGCCGTCCTCGAAAGCGCGCACGCGGTCGACCGGCAGCGGATCGAGATAGCCGTTGACGCCGGCATAGATGACGCAGACCTGCTCCTCCATCTTCAGCGGCGAGAATTGCGGCTGCTTGAGGAGTTCGGTGAGCCGCGAGCCGCGATTGAGCAGCCGCTGCGTGGTGGCGTCGAGATCGGAGCCGAACTGCGCGAACGCCGCCATTTCGCGGTATTGCGCCAGCTCGCCCTTGATGCGGCCGGCCACCTTCTTCATCGCCTTGGTCTGCGCCGCCGAACCGACGCGCGACACCGAAAGTCCGACATTCACCGCCGGGCGAATGCCCTGATAGAACAGGTCGGTTTCGAGAAAGATCTGGCCGTCGGTGATGGAGATGACGTTGGTCGGAATGTAGGCCGACACGTCGTTGGCCTGCGTCTCGATCACCGGCAGCGCGGTGAGCGAGCCGGCGCCGCTGTCGTCGTTCATCTTTGCCGCGCGCTCAAGCAGTCGCGAGTGCAGATAGAACACGTCGCCCGGATAGGCCTCGCGGCCCGGCGGCCGGCGAAGAAGCAGCGACATCTGCCGGTAGGCGACAGCCTGCTTGGAGAGATCGTCGTAAATGATCACCGCGTGCATGCCGTTGTCGCGGAAATATTCGCCCATGGCGCAGCCGGAAAACGGCGCCAGAAACTGCATCGGCGCCGGATCGGACGCGGTCGCCGCAACCACGATCGAATAGTCGAGCGCGCCGTTTTCTTCCAAGACCTTGACGAACTGCGCGACGGTGGAGCGCTTTTGGCCGACCGCCACATAGACGCAATAGAGCTTGATCTTCTCGTCGCCCGAAGCGTTGAGCGGCTTCTGGTTGAGGATCGTGTCGAGCGCGATCGCGGTCTTGCCGGTCTGGCGATCGCCGATGATCAGCTCGCGCTGGCCGCGGCCGATCGGGATCAGCGCGTCGATCGCTTTGAGCCCGGTCGCCATCGGCTCGTGCACCGATTTGCGCGGAATGATGCCGGGCGCTTTGACGTCGACGCGCGCTCGCGTATCGGCCTTGATCGGCCCCTTGCCGTCGATCGGCTCGCCGAGCGCGTCGACCACGCGGCCGAGCAAACCCTTGCCGACCGGAACCTCGACGATGGCGCGGGTGCGCTTGACGGTCTGGCCTTCCGCGATCTCGCGGTCGGTGCCGAAGATCACGATACCGACATTGTCGTTTTCGAGATTGAGCGCCATGCCTTTGACGCCGCTCTCGAATTCGACCATCTCGCCGGACTGCACGTTGTCGAGGCCGTAGACGCGGGCGATGCCGTCGCCGACCGACAGCACCTGGCCGACTTCGGAGACTTCCGCTTCCTGGCCGAAATTCTTGATCTGCTCTTTGAGAATGGCGGAGATTTCCGCCGCGCGGATATCCATTAGCGGGCCTCTTTCATCGCGTGCCTGATGGCGTTGAGCTTGGTGCGCAGCGAGCGTGTCGACCATGCGGCTGCCAAGCTTGACCACGAGCCCGCCGATGATGGCGGGATCGACTTTGATGTGCGAGATCGACGTCCTTGCCGCTGACCGCATGAAGCGCGCTTTTCAGCGCGGCGACATGGTCGTCCTTGAGCTGTTCGGCAACCGTGACCTCGGCGGTGGCCTCGCCCTTGTAGTCAGCGACCAGCTCGCGGAACGCCTTGATCATATCGCGCACGGCAAACAGCCGGCGGTTGGACGTAACGAGCTTGAGGAATTTTGCCGCAAGCCCGCCGATGCCGGCGCGCTCGAGCACCGCCGAAAGCGCCTGCAATTGCTGGTCGGCGGAGAAGACCGGGCTGCGAACCAGCCGCATCAGGTCGGGGCTTTCGGCGACAAGCGCAGCGAAGCGGTCCAGGTCCGCCTTCACCGCGTCGATCGCGTTCGCTCTCGCGCGCAAGCTCGAACAAAGCGGTCGCGTAGCGGCCGGCCATGCCGGATACGATGGTCTTCTTCGCCTGCCAAGTCTGCTCTCTACGTCGCTCTGTTCGGGAGCTTTTCCGCAAACCCGCAACCGGCGCGGAGAGCCAGCGCAAGCCCCTGGGATCAAGCCCTTGGGATTATGCGGGATTTGAATTTGGAGGCAGCGAATTGCCCCGCGCAACCCGCGAAATCGCCGCGTTGCTAACATAGAGCGAAATGGGGCGCAACATCGCGGAATGAGCGATAAATCAACCGTATCCGCGCCCTCGAAATCATGGTCATTTGGCTAATCTAGGCCAGCGCCCGCCGTGTGCTGCCGGATGACGTCAAGGAAAAACTCGCCGTATTGCGCGAGCTTCGCCTCGCCGACGCCGTGCACCGCGGCCATCTCCACCACCGTCTTCGGCTTGCGCCGCGCCATGTCGATCAACGTCTTGTCGGCAAACACCACGTAGGCGGCCATGCGCTGCTGCCTTGGCGAGTTCTGAACGGCGCCGCCGCAGCGCCTCGAACAATTCCGTATCGCCCGGTAAGCCATCGGCCAGCGCGGCGGTATTGGCGGCGGTGACGCGCAGCCTTGCGGCCGGCCTTCAGCGTGTCCGTGCGCAGCGTGATTTTTTCCGCGCCCTTGAGCACGCGCCGGCCCGCTTCGGTCACCTTCCAGGTGCCGTAGCCGGTGATGTCGAGCGCGATGATGCCGGCGCCGTGCAGCTGGCGGAAAATCGAACGCCATTGCTTCTTGTCGTATTCCTTGCCGACGCCGAAGGTCGGCAGGCGATGGTGGCCGAATTTTTCGACCGCCTCGCTGTTCTCGCCGACGCAGTATATTGGTCAGGTGCTCGGTGCCGAAGCGCTCGCCGGTGCGCACGATGGCGGAGAGCGCCTTCTGCGCCGCGATCGTGCCGTCGATCACTTCGGCGCCGTCGCAGCAGAAATCGCAATTGCCGCACGGCTGCGTCGTCTCGCCGAAATAAGCCAGCAGCGTCTGCCGGCGGCAGCGCGGCGACTCGCACAAGGAGACGAGCGCATTGAGCCGCTGGCGGTCGACCCGCTTCTGCTCATCGCGTGGCGTCGCTTTCGTCGATCTGCATGCGGCGCAGCCGGATGTCGCCCATGCCGTAGAGCGTCAGCGTATCGGCCGGCAGGCCGTCGCGGCCGGCGCGGCCGATCTCCTGATAATAGCTCTCGATATTGGCCGGCATGTCGGCGTGGAGCACGAAACGCACGTCCGGCTTGTCGATGCCCATGCCGAACGCGACCGTCGCGACCACGACGACGCCGTCCTCCTGCAGGAAGGCATCCTGATTGCGCGAGCGGTCGGCCTTCTCCATGCCGGCGTGATAGGGCAAGCGCCTTGACGCCGTCCTGGCGCAGATATTCGGCCAGTTCCTCGGTCTTGCGCCGCGAGGCGCAATAGACGATGCCGCTCTGCCCGGCGTGGGCTTTGATGAAATCCCCGACCTGCTTGCCGCTGGTCGATTTCGCCTGCATCGCCAGGCGCAAATTCGGCCGATCGAAGCCGTGCACGAACACGGCCGGCGGACGGCTGGAAAAGCTTCTGCAAAATATCCGCACGCGTGGCGGCGTCGGCGGTGGCGGTGAAGGCGACCGTCTGCACGCCGTCGAGCGCAGCCTGCACCGTGCCGAGCGCGGCGTATTCGGGGCGAAAATCGTGGCCCCATTGCGAGATGCAATGCGCCTCGTCGACCGCCAGCATCGCGACCTTGCGCGCGCTTGAGGAGCTCGAGCGTTTCGGCTTTCACCAAGCGCTCGGGCGCGACATAGACGAGACGCAATTCGCCGCGCGCGATGCGATCGAGGATCGACGCGGTTCTCGGCCGGATCGTTGGCGGAGTTCAGCGCCGCCGCCGCAATCCCATAGCCGCAAAGCTGCGCCACCTGATTGCGCATCAGCGCGATCAACGGCGACACCACGATGGTGAGACCGTCGCGAACGAGCGCCGGAAGCTGGTAGCACAGCGATTTGCCGCTGCCCGGTCGGCATGACCGCGAGCACGTCGCGGCCATCGAGGATGGCGGCGACGATCTCGCCCTGGCCGGGCCGGAAGGCCTCGAAGCCGAAGGTGGCGCGAAGTACGCGCTGCGCGGCCGCGAGATTGGCTGTTTCGGCTCCCATCGCGAATGTTCTATCTTTGTTCTGAAGGATCGCGCAAGCGCCCGGCGAAAGCGGAAGGAACGAACGCACGTGCGTTTCTTGCGCCGGCGCCGTGCGCTGATGCAGGTTGCCCGCTCAAGAGTTGTTCCTCCTCATGCTCCCTGCCGGGAATTCCGCAGCCGGCCCCTCGCTCGGCCGCCTGCTCAATCTTCTGTTCCTGCTCTTCCTCGCAGGCGTCGCCATGCGCATGACGATTCTCGCCATGCCGCCGGTGATCCCGCTCGTGCACGACGAATTGCACATGTCGGAGACGCAGGTCGGGCTGCTGGTCGGGCTGCCGCTGGCGCTTTTCGCCGTCGCCGCCGTACCTGGCTCGCTGCTCATCGCGCGAATCGGCACGAATCTCGCGGTGATCGTCGGCATGGTGATCGCGGCTCTCGCCAGCGGCGCCCGCGGCGCGGCTGATCGACGTATCGACGCTCTATGCGGCCGCGATCGCGACCGGCTTCGGCGTCGCCATCATGCAGCCGGGAATGCCGACGCTGGTCCGCGAATGGCTGCCGGGCCGCATCGCGCTCGGCACCATCGCCTATACGGCCGGCATGCTGATCGGCTCGACGATTTCGTCGGCCTTGACCATTCCCTATCGTGCTTGCCGCTCGTCGGCGGCTCCTGGCGGCACGATCTCGTCTTCTGGGCGGTGCCGGCATTCCTGATCGCGCCCGTGTTTTATCTGCTCAGCCCGACAAGCCACGAGCACCGCGCCGGACGCACAGCGCGATCGGCGGCCGCTGGTGGCCGGATTGGAAAAATCCGCTGACCTGGCTCCTCGGCTTGACGCTGGGCAGCAATAACAGCGCCTTCTTCTCCACCAATGCCTTTCTCGGCGAATATCTCGCCAGTCTGGGAAAAACGGCACCTGCTTGGGCCCGGCCTTCGCCTGGCTCAATGGAGCTGCAGCTTGCAGCCCCCTTTCTTTTGCTGCTGATGGCGAAGCGCTTCGAGCGGCGCGCCTGGCCGTTCCTGCTGTTCGGGCCGATCCTGCTCGGGTCTTTCCTGGCGCTGATATTTGTTTCAACCCGCCTCGGCATCATGGTCGCGGCGGCGCTGGTGGGCCTAACCGACCGCGATGACGTTTGCTCCGGTGCTGGCGCTACCGGCGCTGCTCAGCAGTCCGGGCGACGTGCCGCGCACCTCCGCCGGCATGTTCACCGTCAGCTACACCTGCGCGATCATTATTCCGACCATAAGCGGCGCGCTGTGGGATCTGACCGGCAGGCCATGGACGGCGTTTCTGCCGCTGTGCTTTTGCGCCGTGGGGCTCACATTCTTCGGCGCCGTGGTGACCCGGTACCGGACGCCGGCCGAAAAAATGCGTGACTTATGATGAGATCGGCCGGGTATTTCATGCTTGCCCGCCGACGCCGGCGCGTTTGCGCAATTTTGACTGCGGATTTGCTATAGCTGAGCGGGAGGAAAAATCAGCAATGACCACGCGACCGAAAAAGCCAGCGCGACGAAGCATGCCGCCAAAGAAGCCGATGCTGCCGGGCGACCGCATCGCCTACTCGCCGATCACCGAACGGCCGCCGCTGAAACTGCCGAACGGCGCCCGCATGGCAGTGTGGGTCATCGTCAATGTCGAGGAATGGGACCCGACGCAGCCGATGCCGCGCACCGTGCTCACGCCGCCGGCCGGCGGCTCGCCGATGCCGGACGTACCCAACTGGGCTTGGCACGAATACGGCAACCGCGTCGGATTCTGGCGCTTCGTCAAGGTGTTCGACGAATTCGAAATCCCCGGCGTGATCGCCATCAACGGCTCGGCGCTCGCCGCCTATCCGGCGATCGTGCGCGCCGCGGTCGAACGCAATTGGGAGTTCATCGGCCACGGTTTTACTCAACGCAACATGCAGAAGGTGCCGGACGAGCGCGCCGATATCCGCAAAATCCGCGACGCCATCGCCAAGGCGACCGGCAAGCCGCCGCGCGGCTGGCTCGGACCCGGCCTCACCGAGACCTGGGAAACGCCCGATCTGCTGGTCGAAGAAGGCTACGATTACGTCGCCGACTGGGTGCTCGACGATCAGCCGGTCTGGCTGAAAACCCGCGGCAAGCCGATCGTCAACGTGCCCTACACGCAGGAATGCAACGACGTCGCCATGATGCTGATCCAGCACCACAAGGCGTCCGAATATTGCGAGCGTGCGCTCGACCAGTTCGAGCAGATTTACGCCGATGCCGCCGATTCGGCACGCATCATGGCGCTGTCCGTTCATCCCTACATCATGGGCGCGCCGCACCGGGTCAAATATTTCCGCCGCATCTTCGAGGCCATTCGCAAGAAGCAAGACGTGCTGTTCTGGACCGGAGCGCAGATCGTCGACTGGTACCTGCGCGCCGGGCCCAAAGCGCCGTGATAAGAGCGCCGGGACAATTCGCGTGAAAAATTCTGACCGCGCGCATGACGCCACGGCAGCGCCGACCGCGGTGCGCGGCTCATGCTTATCGCTCTTGTGCGTCGTCTGGGGCTGCACCTGGCCGATCATGCGGATCGCGCTCAACGAAGTTCCGCCCTTCACCATGCGCACGACGAGCACGCTGGTCGGCGGGCTCATGCTGTTTGCGGTTTGCCTCGTCATGCGCCGCAACTTGCGCATTCCCGGGGCAAAGGGCTGGGCGCACGTCTTCGTCTCCTCGCTCCTTAACGTCGCCAGTTTCAGCGTGTTTTCGACCTTCGCCCAGCTCGGCGCGGCGACCTCGCGCGTCGCCATACTCGCCTACACGATGCCGATCTGGGCGGTGGTGCTGAGCTGGATTTTTCTCGGCGAGCGGCCGACCGGCATGCAACCGTTCGCCATCGGCTTGTGCGTCAGCGGGCTTTCGGTGCTGATCTATCCGTTGACCGCGGCGGGAATTCCGCTCGGCATCGTATTGGCGCTCGCCACCGGCGTGAGCTGGGCCGCCGGCACGGTCTATCTGAAATGGGCGCGGATCGATGCCGATCCGATGGCGATCGCAGTCTGGCAGGTCGCGATCTCGTTTTTCGTCATCGGCGCATGCATGCTGATCTTCGAGGGCGGACCTGATTTTCACGCCGCGCATACCGACGGCGTGATTGCGATAATACTCTCGGGCCTGCTCGGCACCGGCATCGCCTATGGTCTGTGGTTCTCGATCATCCGGCGGCTGCCGGCCATGACCGCATCGCTCGGCGTGCTCGGCAGTCCGGTGATCGGCGTCATTGCTTCGGTCCTGATCCTTGGCGAGCGGCCCACCGGCTACCGACATCATCGGCTTTGCCTTGATCCTTGCCGCGTCGGCTTGCGTGCTCTTCTCGCGAGCGGCCCGCCGCCGTTTCCACGGCGACAGCCCATGCGGGGAAGGAAGGGAGCGCTACGGTTTGACCGCCCGCGCCAGTTCAGCGATGCGCGCCACCATCGCGCTCGCTGGATCGGCAAGCGTGCCGACTATGGTGAAATGATTCATGCCGGCGATTTCCTCGTAGTGCGTCTGTGCTCCAGCCTGCCGCCAGGCTTGCGCGACGGTCTGGCTTTGCCGCCTGAACTCGTTCAATTCCAACGCGCCGACCACAGCGTCGAAGACGCGGCCCGCTGCAAGCGGCCAGAATAGCGGCGAGAGCGGCGCGCGCTGTCGGCATCGAGCCGTAAGTCCTGGTTCATGCTGGTCTTGATCAGCGGCTGGAGGTCGTAAAGCCCGGAAATCGCATAGCCGGCCGGCACCAGGTCGGCGGGCGCCTTGGGATAAAGCGATTGCCAGTCTGTTGCCACCATGCAGGCCGTGAGATGGCCGCCGGCCGACCAGCCGTAGACCAGCATTCGCCGATTGAGCCGCTGCCACAGGAACAAGCAGACGCGGCGGATTTGCTCGATAATGTCGGCGATCGTGACGATCGGGCACAGGTCGTAGCCGGTGACCGCAACGACGATGCCGCGCGCGTTCAAGCCGCGCTGCCACGTGGCTGAACAGCGACCGATCAAGCGAGCGCCAGTACCCGCCGTGAACGAACAGAGCGAGCGGCGCGGCGGCGCCGGCTTGCGGCATAAACAGATCAAGCGTTTGCCGCGGCGTGTCGCCATAGGCAAGCTCCGAGCTCGGCGCGTCCTTTCTTGAGCGCATCGACGCGATAGTTTTCGGCGTCGCGGGCCCAGCGCAGAAAAATCTGCTGCATGCTCCGGCACATGGGCCCGGTTGTTGTATTCGGCCTCATAATCCATGTCGGCCATCGGCATCTCCACGGATACTGAGCGCGAGATTGCGGCAATACCGACCCGCCCGCAATGACCAGGAATTACACATCGACAGTGGGAATAAATCTGCTAGGGGAAAGACATGAAAGTCGACGGCAAGGCGATGCGAACGATCTGGATCGAGCCCGATGGCTGGTCCGTCGGCATCATCGATCAGACGGCGCTGCCGCACCGATTTGCAACCGCCCGTCTCTCCACGCTCGACGAGACGGCGCACGCGATCCGCGCCATGCTGGTTCGCGGCGCACCGCTGATCGGCGCCGCCGCCGCCTATGGAATTTGTCTGGCGCTGCGCGCCGACCCTTCCGATGAAGCACTCGACCGCGCCTATGCGCTTCTGCTCGCCACGCGGCCGACCGCGATCAATCTCAAATGGGCGCTCGACGAGATGATGGCCGCCATGCGCAATCGGCCGCGCGCAGAGCGCAGCGCCGTGGCCTATCGGCGCGCCGCCGAAATCTGCGACGAGGACGTCGCCATCAACAACGCGATTGGCGCGCAACGGCCTGCCGCTCATTGAAGCGATCGCCGCGCGCAAGAAGGCGGGTGAACGAGTGAACGTCCTCACCCACTGCAACGCCGGCTGGCTCGCTGCGGTCGACGTCGGCACCGCGACGGCGCCGATCTACCTGGCGCATGACAACGGGCTGCCCGTTCACGTGTTCGCCGACGAGACGCGGCCGCGCAATCAGGGCGCTTCGCTCACCGCCTGGGAGCTTGGCCAGCACGGCGTGGCGCACACGGTGATCGCCGACAATACCGGCGGGCACCTGATGCAGCACGGACTTGTCGACCTGGTCATCGTCGGCACCGACCGCGTCACCAGGAACGGCGACGTCTGCAACAAGATCGGAACCTATCTGAAGGCGCTCGCGGCGCGCGACAACAACGTGCCGTTCTACGTGGCGCTGCCCTCGCCCACCATCGATTTCACGATTGCCGACGGCGTCGCCGAAATTCCCATCGAGGAACGCAGCGCCGACGAGGTGGCGACCATGACCGGACGCGCCGCCGACGGCCGCATTGAGACGGTGCGCATCGTACCCGATGGTTCTGCCGTGGCGAATTACGGCTTCGACGTCACACCGGCTCGCCTGGTGAGCGGGCTGATCACCGAACGCGGCGTGATCGCGGCTTCGCGCGCGGCCTTGGCGGGGGCTTTCCCCGAGCGCGCCGGACAGCCGACGACGGACGATAGATGACAGCGGACGGATTAGTTGCGATGATCTGTCGTTCGGCATCCGTCGTCTGTCATCTGGTTTCCCAATCGGAGTTCTGTGGCGTGCGTAAGCCTCTGCCCGGAATCCTGGCGATGAGCGTCAATTCGCTGGCGGCAGCGCTGCCCGTCGACGGCAGACAATCGCCGACCGCGCTCGCAATCGCCCGCGGCACGGCGCGCTACCTGCATGCGCTCGGCTATTGCGTGGTGAGCGAATTGCCGCTGCCGTCGGGGCGCCGCGCCGATCTGGTTGCGCTCGGCGGCGACGGAGAAATCATTATCGTCGAGATCAAATCGTCGGTGGCGGATTTTCGCGCCGACCAGAAATGGACCGACTACCGGCTGCACTGCGACCGGCTGTTCTTCGCCACCATTATCGACGTTCCGCGCGAGATTTTCCCAGCCGATGCCGGCCTGATCATCGCCGATGCTTTTGGAGCCTCGATCGTCGGCGAAGCGCCCGAACACCGGCTGGCGGCGGCGACGCGCAAGGCGATCATGCTGCGCTTTGCGCATGCGGCGGCGTTGCGCCTGCAAGCGCTGGCCGATCCGCAAGGACCTTATGCGGGAGAAATCTGAGGGGCTTGCGGCACGCCCTCGCGCGCGGCTTTGAGCCGTTCGAGCGATTCGCGCAGTTCGGCCATATCGACCGGCTTCGGGATTGATTCCCAGACATTGAGTTTGAGCGACTCGGCGACTTTTTCGGTATCGCTGCAGGTAGCATCGTCACAGCCGCTGATGATAATGACCGTCGCTTTGCAACCGATCACCCAGAGATGCCGCAGCATATCGACGCCGGCGTGCTCGCCGAGCGAAAGGTCGAGTGTGATGCAGTCGAAGGCGCCATCTTGCACGAGTTGTGCCGCTTCGTCGTAGCTTGCCGCTCCAGCCGGGAGATAACCCGCCTTTGCCGCAACCCGGCAAATAATCATGCGATGTAGATTATCGTCATCGATGACGAGGAGGCGAGGCGCCGCCGGCCGCGCTGCGCCGGCGAGAGCCAAGTCATCCTGACCTGCCGCGCTTAATCCCAACTGTTCAAGCATCCGTTCCCCGCCAACGATCCCGTTTATAATTGTCAACAATGATAAGCCGCCCGCACGAAATTTGGCTTAACGGGTTCCGCGCAATTCTAATTAAGCGTAACGCACGCCGACGGGGTTAGGCGGCGGTAAACGCGAAGCCGGCGTCATCAATCGTGCGGCGTGACGATGTCGGAGATTACTTCGGCGCCCGCTTGGCGAGGATACGCTGCAGCGTGCGGCGGTGCATGTTGAGGCGGCGCGCAGTTTCTGAAACGTTACGGCTGCAAAGTTCATAAATGCGCTGGATATGCTCCCAGCGCACGCGGTCCGCCGACATCGGATTTTCCGGCGGCTCGATCTTTTTGTTGTCGAGCGCAAGCAGCGCCGCGGCCACGTCGTCGGCATCGACCGGTTTCGCCAGATAATCCACGGCCCCGAGTTTGACCGCATTCACAGCGGTCGCAATGTTGCCGTAGCCGGTGAGGATGATGGCGCGCGCTTCCGGGCGGCGTTTCTTCATTGCCGAAATGACGTCGAGCCCGTTGCCGTCGCCAAGCCGCATGTCAACGACAGCAAAGGCGGGCGGTGCCTTCTCGACTTGCAGCAGACCGTCGGCGACCGACTCGGCCGTGCTCACCGCAAAGCCGCGACCCTCCATGGCGCGCGCGAGGCGTTGCAGGAACGATTTGTCGTCTTCGACGATCAGAAGCGAACGCTCGTTGGGAAGCGGGCCGGCTGCTGCGTTGGTCATGGCAATTCTCCGTCAACGCGAATACGAGGCCTTTGACGCGATGCGAGGCGCCGCCCAAAATCTTCCGCTATTATCGCTGCGATCATGGCCCGCCGCAATGCCAACACACCAAAATGCCGAGCCAACAACGAGACAACAATCCGGGCCGATCGCTATGTAATAATTAATTAAGCTGCCGGGACGGCGGGCTCAAGAGGGGCCGAAGGCGGTGACGCAAGCGGCCGCTCAAAATCCTCGCGGTTCCAGGTTACCTTGATGGTAGCGCCGTGCAGCGGCGGCGCTTGGTTAATTAACGATAGCCTGGCCCCGGAACGTTCCAACAACGTCTTGGCGATGAAGAACCCGAGACCGAGACCGAATACCGTGTCGCCGTCCGCCTCCTGCGGCTCGGGGTGGCGCTGGGTGACATAGGGCTCGCCGAGGCGGTCCAAAACTTCGGGGGCGAAACCGGGACCGTCATCGCTGATGGTCACGCTGACCTCGTTGGCGTCCCACTGAGCCAAAATCTCGACGCGGCCGTGGGCAAAATCGACCGCATTTTCGATCAGGTTCCCCAGCCCGTAGCGGATCGCCGGATTGCGCGCACCGAACGGCTCGCCGGCGCGGTCCGATGGGTAAGTGACGCTGACGGAAACGCCAAAGTTGCGGTGCGGCGCAACCGCCTCTTCGAGCAAAGCCGACAGCGGCAGCCGGTCAAAAGGCTCGCCGGTCGGCAGCTCGGTGATCTTCGCCAGAATCTCGCGGCAGCGTTGGGCCGCTTCGCGCAAGAGCTTGATGTCTTCGGCATGAGGCGATTTGGGGTCGAGCGCGCGCTGGATTTCGCGCACGACGAGCGTGATCGTCGCCAACGGGGTGCCTAATTCATGGGCTGCGGCAGCGGCGAGACCGTCGAGCTGGGACAAGTGCTGTTCGCGCGCCAGTACGAGCTCAGTCGCCGCCAGCGCGTCCGAAAGCTGTCGGGCCTCCTCGGCGACCTGCCATGTGTAGACGCCGATATAACCTATCGCGAGCAGGATCGAGAGCCAGACGCCCACCATGTAGATTTCGGGAAGCTCCAGCCCGTGCGGGGTTTCCCACGGAAGGTCGTAATGGAAGAACACGAGCACCGTGGCGCAGAGCATGGCAAAGGTGCCGATGAGCAAAGTCATGCGCGGCGGCAGCGCCGTCGCCGAGATCAGCACCGGGCCAAGCAGAAGAAAGGAGAACGGATTCTCCAGTCCGCCGGTGAGGTAAAGGAGCGCGGCAAGTTCGGCGATATCGAAGCCGAGGAGCCAGGCGGCACGGTCGGGTTCGAGCCATTGCGTCTTGGGAAAGCCGAGCCGCAGCGCGACGTTGAGCAGCACCGCAACGGCGATCACCGCGAGACAGGACCAGATCGGAACCACGACATAGTCGAGGCCGAAATGCACCACCAGCAGGGCCGCGAGCTGGCCGAAGACGGCCAGCCAGCGCAGGCGGACGAGCGTATCCAGCCGCACATTGCGCGGGCGATCGTAACTTCGGGGCAGGCCGAACATGCGGCCAATGTAACTGCTGCCGGGCCCTAATCCAAAGGGGCAACGTGCCGCTAGTGGTCTGACTCTAACGTTTGCTTCCCGCGTTTGACAGCGGCGAGCACGCGCTTTGGATCGGCGGTCCATGCGAAGGGCTTGGGATCTGCATTTGTATCGGCGACGAAGCGATTGATGGCGAGTTGGAGGTCAACGACTGATCTGAACACGCCGCGCCGCAGGCGCTGGCGCGTGAGTTTGGCGAAGAATCCTTCGACGGCATTGAGCCAGGATGCTGAGGTCGGGGTGAAGTGGAACATCCAGCGGGGATGCCGCGCCAGCCATTGGCGCACCTTTGGATGCTTGTGGGTCGCATAGTTGTCGACGACGGCGTGGATCGACTTTTCCACGGGGACCTGCGCCTCGATCGTATTGAGGAAGCGGATGAACTCTTGGTGGCGATGGCGCTGCATGTTGCGGCCAATGACAGTGCCATCGAGGATGTTGAGGGCTGCGAACAGCGTGGTGGTACCGTGACGTTTGTAGTCGTACGTCATCGTCCCGGCACGGCCCGGCTTCATCGGCAGCCCCGGCTGGGTACGGTCGAGCGCCTGGATTTGGCTCACATGGGGATTTGCGGGTCAAGATGTTCAGATCAGGATTACATCGTAAATTTCCTTTCGTTGGTCGGTATCCAAGGTCTGAGCCCGTTTGCATGACTCGGCCCGTTTCCGATGCCGCTTCAAACTCACATCCGGTCGCCGCTTTAACGGCCGCACCAATATCCCGCTTGCGTCGGGCGAGGGCTCAGGAGGGCGGGACCATTCTTTTCTTCGGCTTTTTCAAGCCAAGCCAAATTTCGGTCCGCTCACCTGGATCCGCCGGAGCTGATCAGGCCCCGGAAGATTGAAAATGGAACGTTTTTGTTTTCATGCGGCCGTTGTCTCGGCTCCCTCCAAGACAATCCCGGCAGTCACGTATTTCCAGAAGGCGATCAGTAGCTTTCGCGCCAAGGCCACGATCAGCACTTTTCGAACACGGCCACCATTGAGTTGTACGCGATGATGGAACCACAGGGTCAGTATCGAACGGGGCTGATGCCTTATCCACAACCAGGCTAGTTGGATCATCGTTGTTCGTAGCCGCGGGTTGCCGGCTTTGGAGACGCCTTGTTCGTGCGCTACTGATCCGCTCCGCCAGGGCGTCGGCGCTAATCCGGCATAAGAGGCAACCTGCCGTCGGTTGGAAAAGCTTCGGAATAATCCCTCCGACCACAGGACACCGGCGAATTCCGAACCAATCCCCTTCAAACTCTTTAACATTGCTCCTGGCGCTGGCGTGCCTTCGCCCGACGGGCTGAGCATCGCTTCCCGCTCCGTCTCTACGGACTTGATTTGCTCAAGCGTGAGTTCGAGTCGATCAAGTTCGCGTCCAATCTGTGCCTTCAAATGCTCGGGCAGCGGACGGCCATCACCGGTCCTGAGTTCCTCAAGCCGTGCCCGTCTTTCGCGCAACAAGGGTTCATAATCAGAGACGCCCTGGGCGAAGAGCAGCCCCTTGATCCGATTGACGTGCTGCACCCGCTCCGCTGTCAGGGTTTTGCGCTCGCGACAGATCCGGCGGCGATCCTCCTCGTGCGGCGTCGGTGCTCGAACCATGGCGCACACCCGTGGCTCGCCTCGCTTATACGCCAGCAATGCTCGCACCAGAGCTTCCCCGTCGATTTTGTCAGTCTTCGCCCGCCGGCGCCGGCGCGACGTCGCGATTGAAGCGGGATCAACAACGTGGCTTTCGACCCCTTCGTCCTGTAGCAATCGGTGAATCCAAAAGCCGTCCAAACCCGCCTCCTGAATCACGATGATTGGAACGACCTGCCCCATTCGGACCTGAACCTTATCCTTGAGCTGAGAGATCCGCATCCGCAGTCCAGTGACATCGCCGCTGCGAACCGCATGCTTCGACATCTTTTCTCCGCCGCCCGGTGACAACGATGTAATCAGCCAGGTCGATCGACTGAGTTCCAACGAGACGAAAATCGCACCAAGGTCGGTGCGGATAGCGGTCGGCGCTTGGGGTCGGTCAGTGACAATCTGCATGGTTGCCTCCAGAGTGAGTCGCTCAGCAACCTCACTCTGCCCGAGCGTCGGTTGCTATCCACTCCCCATGGGATCTTTTCTCGTCGACCGAGAGAACCACCGCATGAGCGGGAGGATCGACGTAGAGGCCGACGACATCCGTGAACTTCTCGACAAATTTCGGGTCCGTCGACAGCTTGAACGTGCTGATGCGATGCGGCGCGAGTTGGTGGGCTTCAAGGATACGTTGCACCGAACGCAGGCTCACTCCCGCCGCCTTCGCCAGCATCCGGCCGGTCCAGTGGGTCGCTTCTCCCGGCGGCGGCCCCAGCGTCAGCTCAACCACCCTCTGCACAGTGGTTGTCGAAAGTGGCTGTTTGCCGGGCTTGCGCGTCTTGTCGCGCGTGAGCCCTGCAACGCCCTCCGCCATGAACCGCGCCTGCCATCGCCACACCACGGGCTTCGATTTGCCCGATCGGCGCATGATCTCAGCGGTGCCGCAGCCGTCGGCTGTCGCGAGGACGATATTGGCCCGCCACACGTGCTTTTGCAGCGCGCTGCGATCCGAGATGATCGCCTTAAGCCGATGGCGATCCGCTCGGGTAACGTTCACGACAATTCCTGCTCTCATGATGAGAGCTTGAACTGCTTCGGACCATTTGGGAATCGTCCGAATGAATCAGACCACTAGTCGGTCGCTTCAACCAATTTGAAAGGAATTGATGATTCGCTTCCGTCCTGGGTGCGAGCGACGGAGGGGACTATGGCGAGGCGCGAGAAATCTGTGAAGAGATATGTTGTGCGGTTGAGCGCGGAAGAACGCGAGCAGTTGGAAGCGTTGATTCAAAAAGGGAAAAACCCCGCGCGGCGGCTGCTGAAGGCGCGGATTTTGTTGAAGGCGGATATCTCGGAAACCGGCGATGGCTGGAGCGACAGCAAGATCGTTGCGGCCATGGAGACCAGCGCCTCCATGGTTTACCGGGTGCGCAAGCAATTGGTTGAAGAGGGCCTTGCGGCGGTGTTGAGCCGCAAGCAACGTGCGACGCCGGCAGTTGCGCCGATTTTTGATGGCGAGAAGGAAGCCAAGCTGATTGCCCTGGCGTGCTCCAAACCGCCCAAGGGACGGGCACGCTGGACCTTGCGGTTGCTGGAACGCAAGGTGGTGGAACTCAGCATCGTTGATCGCGCCAGCGACAGCACGATCGGTCGGGTTTTAAAAAAACACTCTCAAGCCCCATCGCCGCGAACAATGGGTCATTCCGCCCAAAGCCAACAGCGCGTTCGTGGCCGCGATGGAAGACGTGCTGGCCGTCTACACGCGACCGCGCGATCCCAATCGACCGCTGGTTTGCCTGGATGAGACCTCAAAGCAACTCATTGCCGAGACACGCGTGCCGATCCCGATGAAACCGGGCCGCCCGGCCCGTTGCGACTACGAGTACGAGCGCAACGGCACCGCCAACCTCTTCATGATGTTCGCCCCGCTCGAAGGCTGGCGTCACGTCAAGGTCACAGACCGCCACACCGCCGTGGATTATGCCCATGTCCTCAAAGACCTCGCCGATACTCACTTCGCCAGCGCCAAGGTCATTGTCCTGATCCAGGACAACCTCAACATCCACAGCAAAGCTTCCCTCTATGAGGCGTTCCCGGCCGCCGAAGCCCGGCGCCTGGTCGAGCGCTTCGAATGGCACTACACGCCGAAACACGGCAGCTGGCTGGATCTTGCCGAGTCCGAACTCGGCGTCCTATCGTCTCAGTGTCTCGACCGCCGCATACCCGATAAGCAAACCCTCATCGACGAAATCGCCGCTTGGGAAAAAGACCGCAATACAAATCACACCAAGGCTGATTGGCACTTCACAACCTCAAATGCACGCATCAAACTCAAGCACCTCTACCCTTCAATCTGATTAAATTGGGCGACTAGCGTCAACCACACCAATGCGGCAAAATGGAATGAACTTGGCGCGATGCGCCCCTCAATAGAATGATACGGGCGTGAGCCGCCCCGTACGGAGGACCGCAATGCCCTACCAGCTCGATCAGTTCATCGCCGATTGCCGCTCGATCCTTAAACGCGACCCCGGGCCGAAGGGCCGAGAAGAGGTGCGCACCAGACTTGAAACCTTGCTCAACAATCCGGACTTCATCCGCGAACATTGCAGCGAGGACACGCCGCGGGGACTGCACGTGCTCTACGAGGATCCTGAACTCGGCTTCCAAGTCCTCGCCCACATCAACGATAAGGCGCGCGTCTCTCCTCCGCACGATCACGGCGCCTCGTGGGCGATTTACGGCCAAGCCACTCATTGCACCGAAATGACCGAGTGGGAGCGCGAGGACAATGGCGGCGATCCCAAGCACGCCAAGCTCAAGCCGATGAAGAAATACCGGCTGACGCCTGGTCACGCCGGCATTTATCAGGACGGCAAGATCCATTCGATCGATTATCCGGACCACGCCCGCTTTATTCGCGTGACAGGCACCAACCTCGACCAAATCAATCGCGTGCGCTTCGACCTGAAAACCGGCGAGGTGCACCAGATGACGCCGCAGCAGGCGACGTGACGGCGGCGATCGGCGCCGCCGATCTGCGGGATCAGCTCCGCGACGGCGGCGAACTCGCGCTGATCGATGTCCGCGAGGAGTTGATTTTTTCGCAGCGCCACCTCCTGCTGGCGCGGTCGGTCCCCTTGAGCCGGTTCGAACTGAAGTTCGTGCAGCTGGTGCCGCGCCGCGCGACGCCGATCGTGCTGTGCGACGATAACGACGGCCTCGCCGCGCGCGCCGCCGCCATCCTCGCGCGAAACGGCTACGTGAACGTCGCCGTTCTTGCAGGCGGCGCCGACGCCTGGGCCGCAGCCGGCTTCGAGTTGTTCTCCGGCGTCAACGTGCCGAGCAAGGCCTTCGGCGAGTTCATCGAGCACGCCGCCGGCACGCCGAGCATCGCCGCGGCGGACCTCGAACGTTTGCTGCGCGATGGCGCCGACCTGGTGGTGCTCGACAGCCGCCCGTTCGACGAGTATTCGCGGGTTTCGATCCCGACCGCAATCAACGTACCCGGTGCCGAACTGGTGCTGCGCGCGCGCGAGATCGCACCGTCGTCGCAGACGGCCGTCGTCGTCAATTGCGCCGGCCGCACCCGCAGCATCATTGGCGCACAATCGCTGATCAATGCCGGATTACCCAATAAGGTCGTGGCGCTGCGCAACGGCACGATGGGCTGGAGCCTCGCCGGCTTTAATTGCGAGAACGGCAAGGACCGCCGCGCCCCGAGTGTTTCGGCCAAGACCTTAAGCTGGGCGCGATCGGCCGCACAGGGCGTTGCGCAAAATTGCGGCGTCAAAACCATCGACCGCCCGACGTTTGAAGCTTTGCGCGCCGACGCAGAACGCACCCTTTATCTGTTCGACGTGCGCGCTCCCGCCGAGTACGAAGCAGGCCATATATCAGGCGCGATTTCGGCGCCCGGCGGCCAGCTGGTGCAGGCCACGGATCAATATGTCGGCACGCTCGGCGCGCGCATTGTGCTCGTCGACGACGCCGAGGTGCGCGCGATGATGACCGCATCCTGGCTGCGGCAGATGGGCTGGCAGGATGTGTTCGTGCTGGCCGAACCGGGAACGGAGACCGGCTGGCCGGCGTCGCAGACGCTGAAAGCCGGCAAACAAGCCGGCGCGGCGATCGATCTCGCGTCGTTCGGAGAACTTTTCGCCCGCAATGCGGCGACGATCGTCGATCTGTCGTTGAGCCGAGACTATCTCGAAGGCCACATTCCCGGTGCATGGTTCGCGATAAGGACGCGGCTCGATCGCGCGCTGAAAAAGATTCCATTGCGCGAAACCCTGGTGCTCACATCCGAGGACGGAATTGTCGCGGATCTTGCGGTAACCGAAGCGCGGGGCCTGATCGACGTTTCAGTGCGCGCTCTCGCCGGCGGCAACGCGGCTTGGAAATCGGCGGGCAACGAACTCTCGGTCGAACCGCTGATGGCCGACGAAGCCATCGATCAATGGCGCAAGCCCTACGAGCGCTCAGGCGATACCCGAGCGGCAATGAGCCAATATTTGGCCTGGGAAACCGACCTCTTGCCGCGGATCAAGCGCGATGGATCTTTGCATTTTTCCTGCGTCGGCGCATCGGCGCACTGACGCCGTGGCGCAATCATGGGTGCCAGGCCGAACTTGCTGGGCTTCGCTCGACAGTGCCGCCGCGCGCTTCCTCGATCACCTTGAGCACGGCGCGTAGCGCCTCTTTCATTCCCTCCCCGCTCACGGCAGAGACCGCGAGGGGCGGCTTTTTGGCCGCGCGCTTGAGCTGCGCAGCCTGTTGTTTGATCTCGGCGGCGCTCATGGCGTCGGCCTTGCTGAGAACGACGATCTCCGGCTTGTCCGCAAGCCCTTGGCCGTATGCCGCGAGTTCCGCACGGACGGTCTTGTAAGCTTCGCCGGCGGTGGCGGCCGTGCCGTCGACAAGATGCAGTAACACGCGGCAACGTTCGACGTGACCGAGAAAGCGGTCGCCCAGTCCTACTCCTTCATGCGCGCCCTCGATCAGTCCCGGAATATCGGCGAGCACGAATTCGCGCCCATCGACGTCGACGACGCCGAGCTGCGGCGTGAGTGTGGTGAAAGGATAATCGGCAATCTTCGGTCTGGCGGCGCTCACGGTGGCCAGGAATGTCGATTTGCCGGCGTTCGGCAGCCCGACGATTCCAGCGTCGGCGATGAGTTTGAGGCGGAGCCGGATGGTGTGCTCCTCGCCCAGCTGGCCGGGATTGGCGCGACGCGGCGCGCGATTGGTCGAAGTCTTGAAATGCGCGTTGCCGAAGCCGCCATTGCCGCCGCGAAGGAGCACCGCGTGCTGGCCCGGCTCGGTGAAATCGGCAATCAGCGTCTCACCGTCTTCTTCGTAGATCTGCGTGCCGACCGGCACCTTGAGCACCACATCGGCGCCATTGGCGCCATGGCGGTCCTTGCCCATGCCGGCGCCACCGTTTTTGGCGAAAAAATGCTGCTGATAGCGGTAGTCGATCAGCGTGTTGAGGCCCTCGACCACCTCGGCAACCACGTCGCCGCCTTTGCCGCCGTCACCGCCGTTCGGGCCGCCGTACTCGATAAATTTTTCGCGGCGAAACGACACGCAGCCGTTCCCGCCGTCACCGGAGCGGATATAGACCTTGGCTTCGTCAAGAAATTTCATCGTGGATCTGCTGTTCGCTTTGGCCCAGTAACTCTAGGTGGCAAGGCATCGACGGGAATCAATGCTTTGGCCGGGCGGGGTGCGAATTTCATCTGCGTCATAATGAAGGCCATCAACTTGCGTAAGGGCCCGAAATAGATGCACACGAAAACAACATAGGGACGAGCTGTCCTCCGGACGCTCGCTCTTCGGCTTTGTTTAGTGGCCGGCCTCTTCGGTTAGACGCCGGCTTCCGGGGCGCCAAGATCGTGCTCGCGTATGCGCGGTCGTGGGAGCGCGGCCCACCCGCCGCGACCTACGTCGTCGAGATTAATGTCACGCGCGGCCGATAGAGCAGGCACATGCGCCGTCAGGCTACGCGGTTCACCCGCCCCCACGACCTAAGCGATTCCCACAGCCGCCGATCGAGACGGAAGCGGTCGCTCGGCGCCGCCGAATTGATGGCGCGGATGCGCGACAGGCGGACGCTGGTCCATTGGAAGCCGCACTTCTCCAGTACCCGGCGCGAAGCCGGATTGCTGACGCGGGCGCCCGCCTGCAGCGCCTCGTGCTGCAGCGCGCCGAAGGCATGATCGATGACCGCGCGCGCCGCCTCGGTCGCGAAGCCGCGACCCCAATGGGGCACGCCAAGCCAATAGCCGATTTCAAGCCCGCCCTCGCGCGGATCGACGCCACAGACTCCGATCGGCGCACCATCGAGCGTGATCAGGAATATCGCCTCGCCGTTCTGACGGTTGCCGGCGGCGATAAATTGCTCGGCGTCGTCGAGGCTGTAGGGATGCGGCATGCGCGCCGTATTCACGGCGACGCGGCGATCGTTGGCCAGCCGCGCAATCGATTTTGCGTCAGCGCGGCGCGGCGCGCGCAACACCAGCCGCTCGGTCTCCAGAACGGGAACGCTGTGCTCACGCTGCGTCTGCGGGAAAACCTCCTGCGAGAGGGTCATGGCGCGGGCTCCTGCCAAAAATCCGAAGGGGGAGCCGGCATCCCGGTCTCCCCCTTAATCGGAGCCCATTGGGGCCCGCCGGTTCGACTGGATGCCGGCGGACCTCATTTGATCCACCGTGTTACTGGGCCGCTGCCTCCGTCATCGAAAGTACCGACACGAATACGCGGCCCTTGGTCTTGGTACGGAACTCAAGCTTGCCGTCGATCAACGCAAACAGAGTGTGATCTCTGCCGACGCCGACATTGCGTCCGGCATGCCATTTGGTGCCGCGCTGGCGCGCGATGATGTTGCCGGCGATCACATCCTCGCCGCCGAAAATCTTGATCCCCAGGCGCCGGCCCGCCGAATCGCGGCCGTTACGCGAGGATCCACCCGCTTTCTTGTGAGCCATTCGCTCTGCTCCAAACTGTTCTTGGCCGCTATCTATACCGGATTCGTGACAAAAGCATCACCGCATCGGATCATTTCTTTGTCTTTTGTTTGCGGCCGGTCCCTGCCCTCCGGCGCCTGGATCTCTTACGCTCCACCCGCGGCTGCCGCTGCCCCAGACGCCTCTGGGGCAGGCTCAGTTTCAGCCGCAGATACCCGTTCGGCCTTTAGCTTTGCGGTCTTGCTCGGCTTTTTGCCGTCGGTAAGGATTTCGGTGATGCGCAGCAGGGTGAATTCCTGGCGATGGCCGCGCTTGCGCCGCGAATTTTTCCGCCGGCGCTTTTTGAAGGCGATGATTTTCGGCCCGCGCCCCTGTTCGAGCACCTCAGCCGCAATCCTGGCGCCGGCAACGGTGGGCGCGCCAAGCGTCACGCTGTCCCCGCTTACGACCAGGACTTCGCCGAACTCGACGATCTCGCCAAGCTCGCCCTTGACCTTGTCGACTTTAAGCACGTCCTCGGCGGCAACGCGGTATTGCTTGCCGCCCGTTTTGAAGACCGCGAACATCATTTTTCTCCGTGTTCGAACCCGGCACGCGGATTATTGTCCGGACCGGCTTTTTCCAGTCGATGCTGATGATGACCGGCGGCGCGCGCTGACAGGCTTTAGGGCCGCATCGAGGCGCCGCCGCACCGGCGCCCTTATGGCGGGACCGTAAGTGACTGTCAAGAAACGCAAAGCCTGTCCCGACATTGATTGCCGGCGCCGCGAAATAAGCCGGCGTGCGTTAGTGTTACCCTCATTGCGGCGACGTGCCGCTGCCGGTTTGCGGCTATAGTCTTGGAAGCTCTTGCAAAATCCGCAATCGTGCGTTCCGGCGCGATCGCGGGTCGAGGCCGGCGCAAGCAATAGCGGACAGGAGTAACGGCAATGACGAAGCTGTCCCGCCGCACGTTGCTCGTAGCCGCGCTGCCGGCGTTAGCGGCAAAATTGGCGCACGCGCAAGGGCCGGACAATTATCCGACCCATCCGGTCGCCTTCGTCGTGCCGTTTGCACCGGGCGGCGGCACCGATACGCTGGCGCACCTGTTCAGCGAAAAGCTCCGAGAGCAACTCGGACAACCCTTCGTGGTGCAGAACCGTCCGGGCGAGGGCACGGTGATCGCAACCAACTTTGTGGCGAACTCGCCGCCCGACGGCTACACGATCATGATGGCGGTTTCGACGTTGGCGATCGACGCCACGCTGTACAAGAAGCTGCCCTACGATCCGGCCAAGAATTTGGCCTTGGTTGCGCTCATTGCCGCGGTGCCGTTCGTGCTGGTCGTCAACCCATCGCTGCCGGTGTACAGCGTCGACGATCTCATCAAGCTCGCCAAAAAAAGGCCGTTGAGCTTCGGTTCCGGCGGGATCGGGGCTTTCCACCATCTGGCAGGCGAACTTTTTGCCGGCATGACCGGCATCAAGCTCACGCACGTGCCCTACCGCGGCACGGCACCGGCGCTGGCGGATCTGGTGGGCGGATACATCCAGCTCATGTTCACCGATTACGGCCCGGCGGCGGATCTTATCAATTCCGGAAAGCTGCGGCCGCTTGCGGTGACGACCACGACGCGCCTGTCCACGCTGCCCGACGTGCCGCCGCTTGCGGAGGTCGGCGTGCCCGGCTTCGATCTCGCCGCATGGCAAGGAGTGATCGCACCGGCGAAAACCCCGAGCGCTATCGTCGTCAAGCTCAATGCACAGCTCAATGCCATCGTCGCCACGCCCGACGTGAACGGACGCCTCAAAGACCTCGGCATGAATCCGATCGGCGAGGGAACCCCGAAAGAACTCGCTTCCTTTCTACAGGCCGAAATCGTGCGCTGGGGGAAGATCGTCGAAACTGCCGGCCTTGCCAAATCCGAGTGATCTTCTAACCATGTCACCATCCGCGAGTGCGGATGCTCCAGTAGTCTCAGACGCCGTGTTTTTGCTCTATGTCAGCGTCTACTGGATTCCCCGCTTGCGCGGGGAATGAACGTCGGGGATTGCTTGTGTCACCGTCCGGACCACACGAGATCGACCGCCAACTCCCCGCCGGCAATGAGATTTTCCTCGATCATATCGCTCATTTCGTTCGCGACCCCGACGCGGCGCGGCGCGCGCTGACCCGTTGCGGCTTCTCCCCGACGCCGATCTCTATCCAGTTCAATCCCGATCCTTCTGGCGATACGCGCCCGACCGGAACCGGGAACATCACGGCGATGTTTGAGCGCGGTTATGCGGAGGTCCTGTTCAGGACCTCCGATACGCAGCTTGCGCGCGAGTTCGATGCGATGCTGAACGAGTATGCGGGACTGCATCTCGCGGCCTTTGCCGTCGCCGACGCGGAAGCGGCGCACCGGCGGCTTGCCATGAGCGGCTTTGCTGTCCGCGAACTGGTCCGCATGTCGCGACCTGTGGACACCGAAGCCGGCGCCGGCACGGCGGCGTTCACGATTGCGCGCGTCGAGCCCGGCGTCATGCCGGAGGGTCGGATCCAGACGCTGACCCACCACACCGAGCAGGCGGTGTGGCAGAAGCGCTGGCTCAATCATCCGAATAGTGCGATCGGCCTGATCGACGTGATCATCGCCGTGGCCGACGTCGAGGAGGCCGCGCAACGCTTCGCCCGCTTCACCAGCCGCATGGCCACGCCGACGTCGGGCGGCGCCGTGCTGCATCTCGATCGCGGCGGCGTCTACTTGGTCAATTACGATAGAATAACCGAACGGCTGCCGGAGCTGGCGATAACCAGGCTGCCTTTCATGGCCGGCTATGCGTTACGCGTGCAATCGCTCGCCATTGCCGAGACGGCGGTCGATCGGGCCGGTCTCGAATGGCACACGTTCGAAGAAGGAATTGCCGCGGCCTTCCCTATCGAGCTCGGCCAGGGTGCGTGGTTCTTCGTCGAGCACGCGGCCGGGCTGCCGTGGCGGCGTTGACCAGCAGACGAGTGATCGATTACGGGCAATAAATGACAATCACCTACCGCCCATTAGCGGCCGGCGATCACGAATTTTGCGTCCGCCTTCACCATCTCGCAATGCGGGCCTATGTCGAGCCGCTGTGGGGATGGAACGAAGCACTGCAAGATGAGCGCGCGCTCGAGGCGCTCGGACGTCGAGACGGGAGCCACGAAATCGTGCTCCTGAACGAGAATCCGATTGGCTATCTTTCGTATCAAGATAGACCTGAATGTGTCCTGCTAAACGAGCTTTATCTGCACCCGCACTATCAGGGGCAAGGTCACGGCCGCGAGATCATGGTGAGATTGATATCGATGGCACATTCAAGCCGCAAGCCGATCGAACTCTCTGTATTGACGACAAATCCGCAGGCACGCCGCTTCTACGAGCGCCATGGCTTTGTAGCAACAAAGACGACTACGGACAGGATTCGCATGCGGCGAGCCGACGGCCCGCTGCATGTGAAGTGAATCACAGGCCGAAGATGCCGGCGCCTATTCAGCCGGAACCTTCTCGGTCTCCGCCGGGACGACTTCCTTCACGGCGCCGCGCCAGCCATTATGCGTGAGATCGAAGATGACGCCGTTCGGGTCCTTGTATTTGACCTCGTAGAAGGCGTGCGGATTGTTCTGCGGCGCGCCGCCGAAATAGGTGGCGCCGGCGTCTATCGCCTTCTTTGAGCTTTCCTCAAGATTGTCGACCCACATGCCGAAATGCACGAGGCCGTGATAACCCTTGTGGAAACCGGGAACCTCGCCGTCGTATTTCAACAATGCCACATTGATGGTGCCGTCCGAGACATAGTAGCCGATGCCGGCTTTGCCGACCACCTTCATGCCGAAGGCTTCCTCAAAAAACTTTGCCGCCTTATCGGGATCGGGAACCGACAGTGCAATGTGACGAAGCCGTGCAGCCATGGAAGCCTCCGTTGCTGGCGGATGCGCGCGAGGAACGCTATTGAGGCCGCAGCATCTGCCGCCGCCTGTTAAGCGTCAAGCGTCGCTCAAGGTATGGCTACTGCTCCTTGATGCCGGCGCTGACGATGACCTCATGCCACTTCTTGATGTCGGCCGCGATGCGGTCGGCGAGTTGCGCCGGCGTGCTTGGCTCGGCGTCGACGCCGACTCTCGCCAATGCTTCCGCGGCGCTCGGCTCCCGCAGCAGCGCGTTGGTCTCTCTGTTAAGGCGCGCCAGGATCGGCGCCGGCGTCCCGGCCGGCGCATTGATCGCTTGCCAGAGGATGGCTTCATAGCCGGCAAGACCGGACTCCGCGATTGTCGGCACATCCGGCAATGCTTGGCTGCGTTTCCCCCCGGTCACGGCAATGGCACGAACCTGGCCCTGTCGGATGAGCGGCAACGTCGGCGGAATGGTCACGAATGCCATGTCCACCCGGCCGGCGATCAGGTCCGGCACCTCTTGCTCGCTGCCGCGATAGGACACTGGCGTGATCTGGATGACGGCCATTTTATTGAACAGCAAGCCCGCCAGATTGGCGAGCGTAGCCGGTCCGGCCTCGGCAAACGTGTGCTTTCCCGGCGCGGATTTGGCAAGCGCGATCACGTCCTGCACGGAATGCGCGGGGAGGCCGGGATAGCTGGCAAGAATGAAGGGTGAGGCGCCAAGCATTGAAACCGGCGCAAAACTCTTGATCGGATCGAAAGTGTGCGTGGCTGATAGGCTCGGCAGAAGCGTGAAGCTCGTATTGATAAGGCCCAGCGTATAGCCGTCGGGAGCGGCGTGGGCGAGGACCTCGTAGGCGATCGCGCCGCTGGCGCCGGGCCGATTTTCCACGACGAGCGTTTGACCGAGTCTTTCTCCCAATCGCTGCGCGACGATTCGCGCCACGATGTCGGAACTGCTGCCGGCCGGAAACGGCACGATAAAATGGATCGGCCGGTCCGGCCACTCTGCCGCGCGCGCCGCGGACTGCACGCCGATAGCTCCGGCCGCAAATGCAGCGAGAAAAAGCGTGAGCGACATAGACTTCATCGTATCTCCTCCCAATCTTCAGGCGATGGCGTCGGCTTCCCGCAAGCTGTCAAACAGAGCCGTGCGCAACAGAAACTTCCGAGCGAGTTCCGGATCCTCCGCGGCGCGGCGCAGCTCGTCGTGATTGCGCTTGCGCACAGCCGGATCCCGTTCGGTCAATAGCCGCTTGTTACGAATTGTCTGCGCCTGGGTGTGTGCGATGGCGACGTGGCGGCGCTGGCGCTCGTAGCGGCCGAGCATATTCTCGTCGGCCTCACCGCGCGCGATGGCGATGAGCTTGTCGGCCAGATTGATGGCGTCGTGAACGCCCGAGTTCATCCCCATGGCGCCGATCGGGCTGTTCACGTGCGCGGAATTGCCAGCCAGGATGGCGCGGCCGACGCGGAATTTCTGCGCGACGCGCTGATGCACGACGTAGAGATTGCTGCCGATGATATCGAATGGCTTGCCGATCGGCAGAAAGCCCTGCATCTGCGCCTGCAACGCCTCCGGCCGCATCAGTGCGTCCTCATCCGCCTTCGGGTCGGTTGGAAAATGCACGCGCCAGCGATCGGGCGGCCCTTTCCAATGAAAAAGATTTGACCATTCGGTCGGATCGGAGATGTAGTTGCGGTGGGCGTAGCCGTGCCGGGTGAAATCGTAGGCGACTTCGATATTGAGTGTACGATCGTCATAGGTGAACCCCTCGAACGCGATGTCGAGGTCCTTGCGCACGATGCTGCGCGCGCCCTCGCCGCTGACCAGATAGCGGCCTGCGATAATCTCCTCGTCGCCGGCCGGATTGCGCACCCGCGCGGTGACGCCGTCGGCGTCCTGTGTGAAGGAAATAAACTCGGTGTTGAGCCGCAGATCGATGTTGGCATGCGCCTTCGCCATCTTCAGCGCTTCTTCGACGATCTTGATGCGCTCGCATTGCAGCACGTAGGGAAAGCGCGTGTCGTCCTTGAGATGGGCATGATCGAACGCGGCAATGAGCCTACCCTCGTGCCGGTCCCAGTAATGAAACACCGGCGCGATGATGCCGCGCGGCTCGAGCTTTTCGTAGAGCCCGATGCGCTCATACATTTCCAGCGTGGCGGGATGATTGGTTCCCGCCCGCGGTACCTGTTCGAGAAAATTGTCGTCGCTCAAAGCCTCGACGAGACACACTTTCAGGTCGGCCTGCGCCAACGCCAAAGACAAACAAAGGCCGACCGGCCCGGCGCCGACGACGACGATGCGATCGGGGTAGATGGGCATTGCGCTCGGACGCTTCAGAATCGTCATGCCCGGGCTTGACCCAGACATCCATGCAGCTTTGCCGTCGCATGGATTGCCGGATCAAATCCGGCAATGACGATCATCCCTTCGCCACCACTTCCTTGGTGGCGCCGGCCCAGCCGGTGTGGGTGAGATCGAATACGACGCCGTTGGGGTCCTTGTACTTGGCCTCATAGAAGGAATTTAGGGACGTCGGCCGGCCGGCAAGATACTTGCCGCCTGCCGCCGTGACCTTCTTCTCCGCCTCATCGAGGTCGTCGACCCACATGCCGAAATGGTAGAGACCGGTTTTTTCGTCGCCTTCGGTCTTGAGCAGCGCGACGTTCATAGTGCCGTCCGACATGTAGATGCCGCGGCGCGCGGTGCCGGCGCGGGTCATGCCGAACGCGCTTTCGAAGAATTTCGCCGCCTGCTCCGGGTCGGGCACGATGATGGCGATATGGCGAAGTCTGGTGGCCATGCTGCTTCTCCGTTTCTGTTTCTTGGCTTCGGTCGGGCACCATAATAACCAGTATTGCTATTTGCAAAGCCCGCGCATTTGCGGATGATAGCGCCGGTCCAAGAACAGGCGAACATCGCTCCATGCCGCGCGCCGCCAATGCCACCGAATACGATTTCATCATCGTGGGCGCTGGCTCCGCCGGCTGCACGCTGGCAAACCGGCTCTCCGAGGATGCGCGCGTCCTGGTGCTCGAGGCCGGCGGCTGGGATCGCGATCCCTGGATCCACATTCCGCTCGCCTGGGGCCGCATGATGGCGCGGCGCATGCACGATTGGCTGTATTCGACCGAGCCTGAGCCGGGCATGAACGGCCGGCAGATCGAAATTCCGCGCGGCAAGGTGATCGGCGGCTCGTCCTCGATCAACGCCATGGCGTATGTGCGCGGCCATCGTGGCGATTACGATCGCTGGGCCGCTACCGGTCTCGCGCAATGGTCCTATGCGCACGTGCTGCCCTACTTCCAGCGCCAGGAATCCTGGGAAGGCGGCGCCGATCAGTATCGCGGCGGCGACGGCCCGCTGACGACGCGGCATACGCGCTTCGTCGATCCGATCGTCGAGGCTTTCGCCGCCGCAGGCGCCGCGGCCGGCTACGGCTGGACCGACGACTTCAATGGCCGCCAGCAGGAGGGCTTCGCGCGCCGGCAGGTGACGATCCGCGACGGCCGCCGTTGCAGCGCCGCGGTCGCTTATCTCAGGCCGGCGATGGCGCGCGGCTAATCTGCGTGTCGAAGTTGGCGCGCTGGTCAACCGTGTTCTGTTCGACGGCCGTCGCGCCGTCGGCGTCGAATATGTATCGCCGCGGCGGCGGCACCGCCGGGCCTATGCGGCGCGCGAAGTCATCCTCGCAGGAGGCGCGATCAACTCGCCGCAGCTCTTGATGCTTTCTGGCATCGGCGACCCGGCGGAACTGCGGACCCACGGCATCGAAGCAAATGCGCCGCTCGTCGGCGTCGGCAAAAATCTACAGGATCATCTATCGGCCGATGTGGGCTACGTGCGCAAGACGCCGGGAAAATTCCATCGCGAGATGCGGCTCGACCGCATCCTGCGCGAGCTTGCCAGGGCTTATTTGTTTGGCACCGGTTTCGCCAGCGATGTGCCGGGCGGCGTCACCGCGTTCCTCAAGACCGGCCTCGACCCAAAACTGCCCGACGTCCAATTCCTGTTCCGGGCCGGATCGTTGGCGGCGCAGCCGTATCTGCCGCCGTTCCTGCCGAGCTTTGCCGACACTTTCGGCTGCCGGGTGGCGTTGCTGCGGCCGAAGAGCCGCGGCCGCATTTCGCTGGCGTCGTCCGATCCGCGCGCGCCGGCGCGTATCGGGCTGAACTTCCTCGGCGACGACGACGATCTGAAAGTGCTGCGCGCCGGCATGCGCATGGCGGTCGACGTCGGCCGGCAGAGCCCGATCGCTCCCTTCGTCGGCGCCGAAATGACGCCGCTCAACACCGATGCCGAGATCGATGCCCATATCCGCGCGACCGGCATTACCGTCTATCACCCGATCGGCACCTGCCGCATGGGCAGCGACGACGACTCCGTCGTCGATCCCGAATTGCGCGTGCGCGGCGTCGAGGCGTTGCGCGTGGTCGATGCCTCGGTCATGCCGGATCTGATCGGCGGCAACATCAACGCGGTGGTGATCATGATTGCCGAAAAAGCCGCCGACATGATCCGCGGCCGCGCTGCGCTTGCGCCCAGCAACGCCTGATGTACCTCATGCTGTAAGGCTGAGGCGGATGATATCCGCCGCAGGCAGGACGAGTATCGATTCATGCCGACCGCCGCCAATGCCACCGAATACGATTTCATCATTGTCGGCGCCGGCTCGTCCGGCTGCACGCTGGCGAACCGGCTGTCCGAAAACGCCCGCGTGCTTGTGCTCGAAGCCGGCGGCTGGGACCGCGACCCCTGGATCCACATTCCGCTCGGCTGGGGCCGCATGCTCAACCGGCGCATGCACGACTGGATGTACTTCTCCGAGCCCGAGCCGGGAATGAATGGACGGCGGATCGAGTGCGCGCGCGGCAAGAGTGATCGGCGGCTCTTCGTCGATCAACGCCATGGCCTATGTGCGCGGCCATCGCGGCGACTACGACCGCTGGGCCGTCGGCCGGCCTCGAACAATGGTCGTATGCGCACGTGCTGCCCTATTTCCAGCGGCAGGAATCCTGGGAAGGCGGCGCCAGCCAATATCGCGGCGGCGACGGTCCGCTGACCACGCAGCTCACGCGCTTCGCCGATCCGTCTGGTCGAGGCCTACGCGGAGGCCGGCGCCTTTGCCGGCTATCGCTGGACGGGCGACTACAACGGCCGCGAACAGGAGGGCTTCAGCCGCTGGCAGATGACGATCCGCGACGGCCGCCGCTGCAGCGCCGCGCGCGCCTATCTCAAGCCGGCGATGGCGCGGACAAATCTGCGCGTCGAAGTGGGCGCGCTGGTGAGCCGCATGCTCATTGAGCGCAACCGCGCTGTCGGCGTCGAATATTTTTCGCGCAGCGGCGAAACCCTTCGTGCTCACGCCACGCGTGAAGTGATCCTCTGCCGGCGGCGTCATCAATTCGCCGCAGGTGCTGATGCTCTCGGGCATCGGCGATCCGGCCGAACTTCGCGTCCACGGCATCGACGTGAAAGTGCCGCTGCCCGGCGTCGGCAAGAATTTGCAGGATCATCTTTCGGCCGGACTGATTTACGCGCGCAAGGAGCCGGGAAAATTCCATCGGCGATGCGGCTCGACCGCATCGCGCGCGAACTTGGCCAAGGCGTATGTATTCGGCACTGGTTTTGCGAGCGATTTGCCGGGCGGACTCCTTGCATTTCTCAAGACCGATGCGGCCGCACAATTGCCCGACATCCAATTTCTGTTCAATGCCGGATCGATGGCGGCAAAACCCTATCTGCCGCCGTTTTTACCGGGCTTTCCCGACACGTTCGGCTGCCGGGTGGCGCTGTTGCGGCCGCAAAGCCGCGGCCGCGTCGAGCTTGCATCCGCCGATCCGCGCGCACCGCTGCGCATTTACCAAAATTTTCTCAGTATTGAGGACGATCTGAAAGTCTTGCGTGCCGGGATGCGCATGGCGCGCGAAGTCGGCCGGCAGAGCGCCGCTTAAGCCGTTTGTCGGCGCGGAAGTGACGCCGCTTAGCTCCGATGCCGACATCGACGCACATATCCGCGCAACCGGCATCACCGTGCATCACCCGGCCGGCACCTGCCGCATGGGCGCCGACGAGCAATCGGTCGTCGATCCCGAATTGCGCGTGCGCGGCGTCGAGGCCTTGCGCGTGGTCGACGCCTCGGTGTTGCCGGACCTCGTCGGCGGCAATATCAACGCGCCGGTGATTATGATCGCCGAAAAGGCCGCCGATATGATAAGCGGCCGCCCGACGCTGCCGCCGAGCAACGCGTGATATAAGCGAGCGCAGGCGAGCGGAGAGCTTCGTTGCACACACCAGCAAACATCGAAACGTCCTGGCCGGACGCGATCTTCGCCCATTTCCGCCGCGTCGGCATCCGTCAGGTCGGCTATGTGCCCGACGCCGGCCACAGCCGGCTGATCAAGCTCTGCCAGGCCGATCCCGATATCGCCGACGTCGTGCTGACCACCGAAGAGGAAGGCGTCGGCCTCGTCGCCGGCGCGGCGCTTGGCGGCCAGCGCGCGGCTTTGTTGATGCAATCGAGCGGCGTGGGCAACTGCATCAACATGTTTTCGCTGCTGCGCAATTGCGGCTTCGGCTGCGTCATTCTCGTAACCATGCGCGGCGAGTTCGGCGAGTTCAATCAATGGCAGGTGCCGATGGGCTCGATCACCGAAGACGTGCTGCGGCTGGCCGGCTTTCTCACCTATCGGGTCGAAAGCGCCGATGACGTCGACGACATTGTCGGCGCCGGCTGCGACATGGCGTATGACGGCAATCTGCAAGTCGCCATTCTGCTGTCGCAACGGCTGATCGGCCGCAAACAATGGACGCGATGATGCTGGACCGGCGCGAGTTCGTGCGGCAGCTTCTGACCGACCGCGGCGATCTGCTCGTTGTCAGCGGGCTCGGCTCGGCGACCTACGACGTCGCCGCCGCCGGCGATCACCCGCTCAACTTCTATCTCTGGGGCGCGATGGGCGGCACCGCCATGATCGGCCTCGGGCTCGCGCTGGCGCGGCCGGATCGGCGCGTCGCCGTGCTCACCGGCGACGGCGACATGCTGATGGGGTTCGGCAGCCTCGCCACCATCGGCGTCAAGCAGCCGAGAAATCTCAGCCTTCGTGGTGCTCGACAACGCCCATTACGGCGAGACCGGCATGCAGGCGAGCCACACGCACGCCGGCATCGATCTCGTCGCCACGGCGCTTGCCTGCCGCTTCAAGCATGCGCGCGCTATTTCGCGCATCGAGGAAGCCGCCGAGGCGCGTGCGTTGCTTCACACCGGCGAAGGCCCGATCCTCGTCAGTGCGCGCATCAGCGTCGAGGACGTGCCGCGCGTGCTGCCGCTGCGCGACGGGCACGCGATCAAGCAGCGATTTATCGAGGCGTTAAACTCGGGCTGACGAATTCAGCCACCCGGCGCTCTTAGGATCAAATTTGGCCAGCGCGCCGACGTAGCCCGACAAGGTTGACCGTCCCGGCCGGTAAAAATTCGAAAGCAATCGACGCCCTGATGCAAGAGGAGTTCGTAGCCGCTCATGATTGACAGGCCGGCCGCTCGCGCGGCGAGCAGGAACGGCGTATCGATCGGCGTATAGACGGCATCGAACGCCCAACTGCGCTCGGCGAGAACGTTATCGGGGAACGCGCTGCCGCCATGCCCGACCATCCCTGATGGCGTGCAGTTGACGAGTCCATCGGCACTTTCGCATGCCTGCTCGATCGGAGCCGGCGACTTGACACAACGAGCGCCGGATGCGCAATTGCAAGCGCATGCGCCAATTCGTCGGCCTTCGGCCGATCGGCGTCGAACAGATGCAACGCCTTGGCATCGAGGTTCGCCAGCGCAAATCCGATCGCTTTGCCGACGCCGCCGCATCCAGCCATGGCGACGCGTCCCGGCGCGGCCGTTCCGAAATGGTCGCGGTACGCCGCGAGGAATCCCGAATAATCAGTGTTGGTGCCGATCGCATCCTCACGCTTCGAACACGACCGTGTTGCAGGCGGCGATCGAGCGCACAATCGGCTCATCGATTTTGACCCGCGCCAGGACTCTTTCTTTGTAAGGATATGTGATGTTCAGTCCGCGATAGCCGTCACGGCGCGCGCGATCAAACGTCGCGTCGAAATCGAGCTTCAGCGCGCGCGGAACCAGAAGATCGTAGCTGACATCAAACCCGCACATCTCCCCGGCGAGGCGGTGCAATGCGGGCGAGCGCGACGCCGCAATATTGTCGCCGATTAGACCAAGGCGAATGGTTGGCAAGCAAATCTCCTAACGTCCCCGTGTACCGCGAGAAACGGAGAAAATTATGCCTTCGCCGCCATCTTCACCGCCTCGATGATCTCCGGATAGGCCGCGCAGCGGCAGAGATTGCCGGATAGATAATGGCGGATGTCGTCGTCGCTCGGGTTCGGGTTCTCTTTCAGCAGCTGATGCGACATGAGAATGAAGCCGGGCGTGCAGAAGCCGCACTGGAATGCGCCGGTATCGATGAAGGCCTGCTGCACCGGCGACAGCGCACCGTCGGCATCGAGCTGCTCCACCGTGGTGACGCTTTTGCCGTCGACCCAGACCGCGAAATAGAGACAGCCGGAGACCGCTTTACCGTCGACCAGAACGGTACAGCAGCCGCACAGGCCCTGGCCGCAGCTCTCGCGCGCGCCGAACAAATCGAAGCGCTGCAACAGTTCGACCAAATTGCGATGCGGCTCGATCGCGGTGCTAACCGGCTGACCGTTGAGCGTGAAATTGATGGCGGTCATTGTACGAACTCTCGTTTCTGCTGCGTTATTGCCAACGACGTTATTGCGAGCGAAGCGAAGCAACCCAGTCTGGCGGCGCGAAGCGTAGATTGCTTCGTCGCTTCCCTCCTCGCAATGACGCTGCGAAATATCCTCATTCGTCTTCGCCACACCTATTGCACGCTTTCGTCCAAGGCCTGGCGGACGGCGCGGCGCAGATAAACCCGCAGCAGCTCCCGCTTGTAGGAGCGGAGCCATGCGCGTCGGACAGCGTCTGCACCTCATCGGCCGCCGCGTCGCCGGCGCGCCGCAGCGCCGCATCGTCAGGCGCTGCGCCTTGCAGCGCCTTCTCGGCCGCTTCCATGCGGGTGACTTTCTCGGTTGCGGCGCTGACGATGACGACCGGATCGCTCATCGCGCCGTCCTTGAACGCGAACGAGACCGCAACGCCGAGCGAAGGCCAATCGTCGGCGGTGCGCGAGGTGACTTTCATGTAGGCTGCCTTGCGGCCGTTGAGCGCCGGCACCGTCACCGCCGTGATCAGCTCGTTCTTTTCCAGAACGGTCTCGTAATAACCGGCATATAACTTTTCGAGCGGTAGTTCGCGATTTCCGCTCGGACCCGCAATCGAGACGCGAGCGCCGAGCGCCGCTCAAAACCGGCGGCAAATCCATGTGCGGATCGCCATGCGCCAGCGCGCCGCCGACGCGCGCTACGTTGCGCACGCGCACGTTCGACAGCGTGCGCATGGCGCGTGCTAACACGGGAAACCGCGCGGCGACGTTGAAGTCCTTTTCCACTTCACGTAGCGTCGCCATGGCGCCGATGCGCAGTTCGCCGTTGCCGCCGACCGTGATGCGCGCGTGTTCGGGCTCGATGCTTGTGCAGGCAGACGAGCCGCGTTGGCGTAAAAACACCCGCCTTCATCATCAGCATCAGGGCCGTGCCGCCCGCGACTGGGCGGATCGTCGGCTCCTGCGGATCGAGCAGCGAAACCGCCTCCTTAAGCGAGGTCGGCTCCACCATTTCGAACGGAATCACTTTACACGTCTCCCGATATTATCTTTGCCATTATCAAACAACCGCCATGCTCAGCACATGATCCGCGATCTGCGCGCGGGTGCCAAGCCAAACGTCCGGCGCCGCACGCCCGCCGGCAGCGGGTTTCCCATCGGGCTGATTCCGGGCGCCTTGCCGTCCGACCAGGCTTCGAGACAGATGTTGAACACGACGGCGATGCGCTTGCCGTTCGGCCACACCCAGTCCGGCTGTTTCTTCATTCGCGGCTCCGGCCGACGTTGGAGCCAACGTTAAATCACACTCGAGGATCGCCGCGTCGAGGCTGTCGCGCGCGCCCGTCACCACGCTTGCGCGTGCGCGGGCTCATCATGTAGGCGCCGCCGAGCACGAGCGAGCGCCATCATGGCCGGCGCGATGGCGAGCCAGAGGCTCGCCGCAGCGACCGCCGCGGTGGCCGCCCAGCCGATCGAGGAAAACGCCTCCGCGAAAGTGGCCAGCCGCGAGGAGACCTGGCGGCGGCGAAACTGGCTGCGCTTGGCCTGACTGCGGAACCAGAACTGCACGGCGGTCGCCGCCGCCGCAGCGACGGCGATCCCGCCGCCGGCGACCAGCGCGTGCCAGGGCGAGGCGATGGCGAGCACCGCAACGAGCGGCGCGAAAGACGATGGCGATTGCGCCGAGCACTGCCTCGATCTTCGCGCGCAGGATGAAGCGCGCCGGCACCGGCGCCGTGGCGACGAGGTCGGGCGCATCCTCGCCGGAGATCGCGAGCCAGGCGAGCCCGCCGGCAAGTTGCCCGGCCGCCATGACCAGCACCGGCACGACGAGCTGCAGCGCGCCGTTGCCCTGATCGAAGCCGCGCCACAGCATCAGCGCCGGCGGGACCAGATAAAGCATCTGCATGAGCGTCTGCGACATCAGCCATGGATCGCGGCGCAGCAGGATCCATTCCTTGCGGCGCAGCGCGCCGCGCGGCGAAGTTTTTCCGCGAAAGGCGTCTCGCCGCGCATGCACCGACGCTGGAATGGCCGGCGCCTGCGGCGGCGATGGCGTATTCGCCGAACCGCGGCGCAACAAACGCGACGGCGGCGGCAAGCAGCGCCAAGCTTGCGGCCAGCACGGCGAAAAGCGGAAACTATCTCGCCCAGCGCGGCGCGCGCCGGCCACCACAACATGCTGTCCGCATGCCGGGCGCCAGCGCCAAGCAGCGTGCTCGACTGCAACACGGCGGCGCGCGAGATCGTCCCGTAGGACAGGATCGCGGTGACTTGCAGGCCGATGACGAACGCGGCGCCGATCAATTGCGGCGACTACCTGCGCCACAAAGCGCGTGCGCCTGGCGCCGAGCACGCGGAACAGCGCGACCGTCAACGCCGACCGCCAGCGCCGTCGCCGCGGCGCCCATCGCCATGATCAACCCGTAGGCGCCGAGCCAGCGCCAGCCGCCGCGGGCGATCAGCACATCGATGAACGGCGCCGCCAGCGGCAGCGCCATCATCGTCGTCGCCAGCGCAATCGTGGCGATGCGCACGCCGAACAGCTTGTTGCTGTCGACCGGCGACGCGAGGATCAGATCGAGATCGGAGCGCGCGTAGAAGGCGCGCGTGATCGATTCCATCGCCTGCGAGATCATCAGCATCCAGGACAACAGCGACGCTCGCAGTGATCGTCACCAAAGTCTGCTTGTCGATCACCGCATCGGCGTAACGGCCGACCATCCAATAGGCGACGAAATGCATGAAGACGATGAAAGCGGCGATCGCCGATGCCGACCGTGCGCAGGCGTTCGCGCCGGCCGGCGGTGATCATCGACAGCCAATCGCGCCAGGCGAGCCGCGACTCGTGCTGCGCGAACCAGAAAGCGGTGCCGGCCGCAGCCTTCATGCGGCTTGCGCCTGGTCGGCAACGAGCGCGAGGAACGTGTCTTCCAGGCTGCCGCCGTCTGGCGCGCGTCCGCATTCGCGCTGCCGGCCGGCCTTGAGGCGCAGCTCTTCGAGCGTGCCTTCGGCGATAAGCCTGCCGTGCGCGATGATGCCGATGCGGTCGGCCATGCGCTCGGCGACTTCAAGAATGTGCGTGGTCATGATGATAGTGCCGCCGGCGCGCGTGCGCTCGCGCAGCACGGTCTTGACCTGGCGCGCGGAGCCGGCATCGAGCCCGGTCAGCGGCTCGTCCAGAATGATCACGCGCGGGTCGTGAACGAGCGCGCCGGCGAGCGTCACCTTCTGCCGCATGCCCTTGGAGAAACCTTCGCAGCGTTCGTCGCGCATGCGGCGCAAGCTCGAGCCAGTCCAGCAGCTCGCTGCGCGCGCGCCGCGGCGAGCTCAGGCTCGACGCCCCACAGGCCGGCGACGAATTCCAGATATTCGCGCGGCGTGAGTTTGTCGTAGATCATCGGCTCGTCGGAGACCCAGGCGACGATCCGCTTCGTCGCCACCGGATCGGCGAGCGCATCGATGCCGCCGACGCGGATCGTGCCGGCATCGGGGCGAAGCAGGCCGGCGATCATCCGCAGCGTCGTCGTCTTGCCGGCGCCGTTGGGGCCGACCAGCGCATAAAATTCGCCGGCGCGCACGGTCAGCTCCAAGCCGTCGACCGCCGGGCGGTCGAAGCGCTTGACGAGACCGTGAATTTCCAGAGCGAAGCGGCGACAGGGGGCGCAAAGTGCTGCATGAGATCGGCGAGGCTAGCTAGAGAGAGGTTTCGGGGCGGTGAATCGGCGGCCGCGAATTGTGCGGTAACGCTGTTAAAGCGTTATGCGGTCGATCTCGGCGAGATCGGCCGCCGACAGCGACCAGCCGACGGCGGCGATGTTCTGCTCGACCTGCTCGGGCTTGGTGGCGCCGGCGATGATGCTGGGAATGAACGGCCGGCTTGCGAGCCAGCTCATCGCCAGTTCGAGCAGCGTATGCCCGCGCGCAGCGGCGAAGGCGGACAGCGCATCGACGACGCGCCAGTTGCGCTCGTTGAGAACGCCACCGCCGCGCGGCGGATCGTTGCGCGAGCCGCGTGCCGGCCGGCAATGGCGCGTCCGTGCTTGTACTTGCCGGTCAAGCAGCCCGCTGGCGAGCGGGAAGTACGGCAACAGGCTCAAGCCGTACTTGCGCATGACGGCAAGCAAGGTCCTTTTCCAGCCCGCGCTCGAGCAGGCTGTATTCGTCCTGGCAACAAATGAACGATGTCGAGGTGATTGCGCTCCGCGACGCTTTGCGCCTCTTCGAGCTGCGCGGCGGAAAGATTGGAGCAACCGATGAAGCGGACTTTTCCCGCCTTCACCAGATCGTCGAGCGCGCGCAAGGTCTCTTCGATCGGCGTCTGCGCATCGGGCCGATGCAGCTGATAAAGATCGATCCAGTCGGTCTTGAGCCGCCGCAAGCTCGCTTCGACGGCCTGCATGATGTAGCGCCGCGAGGCGCCGCGCAGTTTTCCGGCATCGTCCATCGGCAGGCCGAACTTGGTCGCCAGCACGACGTTCTTGCGCCGCGGCCCGAGGATTTGTCCCAAACATTCCTCGGAGCCGCCTTTGTTGCCGTAGATGTCGGCGGTGTCGATCAGCGTGACGCCGAGATCGAGCGCCTTGTCGACCACCAGACGCGAGGCGGCGAGATCGATGCGGCCGCCGAAATTGTTGGCGCCGAGCCCGACGAGTGAAACCTCCGGGCCCGAATCTCCAAGCTTGCGCTTTTGCATGCGCGCTCCGAGCGGCGGCTTCAGCCGCTGACGTTAAAGGCGGCGAGCGCCGCCATGTTGACGAGCTGGGCGTCGTTGGCCGACAGCGGCACGATCTGCACCGAGCGGTCGAGGCCGACCAGCATCGGGCCGATGACGGTGGCGCCGCCGAGCTCCATCAGCATTTTGGTCGAGATCGAGGCCGAGTGGAACGCCGGCATGATCAGCACGTTGGCGGGCCCGGACAGGCGGCAGAACGGATAGGCCTCGCGCAGCTCCATGTTCAGCGCCACGTCGGCCGCCATGTCGCCGTCGTATTCGAAATTGACCCGCTCGCTGGTCGAGGATGCGCACCGCTTCCTGCACGCGCTCGGAACGTTCGCCGGGCGGATGGCCGAAGGTCGAGAACGCGAGCAGCGCCAGCCGCGGCTCGTAGCCGAGCGAGCGCGCCACGCTCGCCGCCTCGATCGCGATCTCGGCGAGGTCCTGCGCGGTCGGCATCTCGGTCACCGCGGTGTCGGCGACCAGCACGGTGCGGCCGCGCGCCAGCACCAGCGAGACGCCCATCACGCGATGGCCCGGCTTCGGATCGATGCAGCGGCGCACGTCCTCGAGCGCGACCGAGAAATTGCGCGTCACGCCGGTCACCATGGCGTCGGCGTCGCCGAGCGCGACCATGCAGGAGGCGAAGTGATTGCGGTCCTGATTGACCAGGCGCTGGCAGTCGCGCTGCAGATAGCCGCGGCGCTGCAGCCGTTCGTAGAGATAGGCGGCGTAGGCGGCATTGCGCTTGGACAAGGCGGCATTGATGATCTCGATGCCGCTGCCGAGCTCGACGCCGAGCGCCTTCGCGGTTTCGCGCACCGGCGCCTTCGCGGCCGACCAGCAGCGCGCTGCCGAGCCCCTGATGCACGAAGCTCGCCGCCGCGCGGATCACCTGCTCCTCTTCGCCCTCGGCGAAGACGACGCGGCGCGGCCGCCGCCGCAGCCGCTCGTAAACGCCGGTCAACACGCCGGCGATCGGATCGCGCCGGCTGCGCAATTGCTGCCGGTAAGTCTCCATGTCGGCGATCGGCCGCCGCGCGACTTTCGAACTCCATCGCCGCCTTCGCCACCGCCGGCGGAATGTCGGAAATGAGCCGCGGATCGAACGGCACCGGAATGATGTAATCGGGTCCGTATTTCGGCCGCGCGCCGTAGGCCGCGGCGACTTCGTCGGGAACGTCCTCGCGCGCGAGTGCGGCGAGCGCATGCGCCGCCGCGATCTTCATCTCCATGTTGATCGCGCGCGCGCGCACGTCGAGCGCGCCGCGGAAAATGTAGGGAAAGCCGAGCACATTGTTGATCTGGTTCGGATAGTCGGAGCGGCCGGTGGCCATGATGGCGTCCGAGCGCACCGCGGCCACCTCCTCGACGGTGATTTCCGGATCGGGATTGGCCATGGCGAAGATGATCGGCTTGTCGGCCATCGATTTCACCATGTCCTGGGTCATCGCGCCCTTCACCGAAAGACCGAAGAACACGTCGGCGCCGGCCAAGGCCTCGGCGAGCGTGCGCGCCTTGGTCTTCACCGCGAAGCCCGACTTCCACTGATTCATGCCCTCGGTGCGGCCTTCGTAGATCACGCCCTTGGTGTCGCAGAGGACGAGATTTTCCGGGCGAAAGCCGATCGGCGCGCAGGAGTTCGAGACAGGCGATGCCGGCCGCGCCGGCGCCGTTGCAGACGAGCTTCGTGGTCGCGACTTCGCGGCCGGTCAGTTCCAGCGCGTTGATCAGGCCCGCGGCGGCGATGATCGCGGTGCCGTGCTGATCGTCGTGAAAGACCGGGATGTCGAGCAGTTCGCGCAGCTTCTGCTCGATGATGAAGCATTCCGGCGCCTTGATGTCCTCGAGATTGATGCCGCCCCAGCTCTTGCCGAGCACCTTGACGCAATTGATGATTTCGTCGGGATCTTCGGAAGAGACTTCGAGGTCGATGGAGTCGATGTCGGCAAAGCGCTTGAACAGAACCGCCTTGCCCTCCATCACCGGCTTTGCCGCCAGCGCTCCGAGATTGCCGAGGCCCAGAATGGCGGTGCCGTTGGTGATGACGGCGACGAAATTGCCTTTGGTCGTGTAGTCGTAGGCGCTTCGCCTCGTCTTCGGCGATGGCCAGAACCGGCACGGCGACGCCGGGCGAATAGGCGAGCGACAGATCGCGCTGCGTCGCCATTGGCTTGGTGGCGACCACTTCGAGCTTTCCGGGCCGGCCTTGGCTGTGAAACAGCAGCGCTTCCTGGTCGGTGAAAGTCGGCCGGTTCGAGCGGCCATCGTTCTTATTACCGTTCTTGCCGCCGTTTCTGGAAGCCATTGTCACTATTCCCCTCTGCGCCCGCTAGCGGATACCGCAATAAGACCTTAGCGAAAGCTAAGGCGCTTACTCAAGTGAGCGCCGCAAACCCGACGCGCGGCACTCTGCAGCGGCAATGAGGCCGAATTGGCCGCACGCGCAGCGCATTGAACTCAAGCGCGCAGGAGAGTAAGGCGTGCTGCTATCCCGCCAATCCGGAAGCCCGCCGGCATTCCCATGATCCGATTCCTGCTTCGTTTTCTCGGCCTGTGCCTGCTCGCCACCGCTTTTGTGTTCTTCGTCTATGACGGGACCAAGTCGATCGCCAACCAGCAATTTGTTTACGTGCGGGTCAGCGAACTCTGGGCCGACATCGACCAGCACAGCCTCAACACCGTGCAGGACTGGCTCAGGCAGAAGGCGCTGTGGGCCTGGGACCCCTACGTGCAGACATTTTTCGATCTGCCGACCTGGCTCGTGCTTGCCGTAATATCGGCGATCCTGGTCATGCTCGGCCGCAAGAAGAAGAAGCTCATCGGCTACGTGCGGGATTGAACGCGCCGAAGACGCCGTTTCCCGGATAATGTGCAGCACGCAGCACGAACGGCGTGCCCGGGACGCATGTGAGGGGGAGTGGAATGGCAGCAAACGGATACGATTACATCATCGTCGGCGCCGGCTCGGCCGGCTGCGTGCTGGCCAACCGGCTGTCCGAGGACGGCGCCGCGAGCGTGCTGCTGCTCGAAGCCGGCGGCCGCGACTGGCACCCTTACATCCACATCCCGCTCGGCATGGGCCGCATGCACGAATACGGCATGTTCGACTGGGGCTATCGAGACCGATCCAGAGCCGAACCTCAACGGCCGGCGCATCGAGGCGATGCGCGGCAAGGTCTTGGGCGGCTCCTCCTCGATCAACGTCATGGCCTACACGCGCGGCAATCCCGGCGACTACGACCGCTGGGCGCAGAAGGGCGCGCGCGGCTGGTCCTATGCGGACGTGCTGCCCTATTTCCGCCGCTGCGAGACCTGGGAAGACGGCGCCGACACCTATCGCGGCGGCGAAGGATCGCTCGGCACCGAATTCGCCAAGACCGAGGACCCGCTCTACGACGCCTGGCTCGCCGCCGCCAAGGCCTGCGGCTATCCGCTGACCCCGGACTACAACGGCAAACAGCAGGAAGGATTCGGCCGCGGCCAGTACACCATCCGCAACGGCCGGCGCTCGTCGACCGCCAACGCCTTTCTCAAGCCGGCGCGCGGGCGAAAAAATCTCACCGTCGCCACCGACGCGCACACGACGCGCGTACTGCTCGAAGGCACGCGCGCGAATGGCGTCGAGTACGTCCAGGACGGCTCGACCTTGCGCGCCAGCGCAGCGCGCGAAGTCATCCTCGCGGCCGGCGCCTTCAACACGCCGCAAGTTCTGATGCTGTCCGGCATCGGACCGGCGGAGCATTTGCGCACGATGCGGCATCGCTGTCGCCGCCGATCTGCCGGTCGGGAAAAATCTGCAGGATCATCTCGGCGCCTACATGACCTACACGCGGCCGCGGCCGGGCACGTTCCATGGCGAGATGCGCTTCGACCGCATGGCCGTGAGCATGGTGCGCGCTTATCTGTTCGGCACCGGGCCGGGAACGGTGGTGCCGGGCGGACTGCATGCGTTCGTCAAGACCCGGCCCGAGCTTGCGGTGCCCGACATCGAATTCATGTTCCGCGGCACCTCGCACAATCCGCATCTGTGGTTTCCGCTGGTTCGTCCGGCCTTTTTGGACGGCTTCGGCATCCGCCCGACGCTGCTGCATCCCGACAGCCGCGGCGAGATTTTGCTGCACAGCGCCGACCCGATGGCGCCGCCGCGCATCGTCTACAAGTTCTTCACCGCGCCGAACGATCTGCCGACGCTTGCGCGAAGGCTTCAAGCGCGCGCGCGAACTCGCCTTCCACAAGGCGCTCGATCCATTCCGCGGCGAGGAGATCGGACCGGGGCTGAAAGTGAAGTCCGACGCCGACATCGACGCCTGGCTGAAGAAGGTCGTCATCACCGCGCACCACCCTGCCGGCACCTGCGCCATGGGCCCGGACGGCGTGCTCGATTCCGATCTGAAAGTCCGCGGCATCGAACGCTTGCGCGTCTGCGACGCCTCCGCCATGCCCGATCTCGTCTGCGCCCACATCAACGCCTGCGTGATCATGATGGCCGACAAGGCCTCCGACATGATTCGCGGCCGGACGCCGCTGCCACGGGCGGAAGCGGCGTAATACCGCCCTTCGCTTCGCTCGCAATGACGCGCATGCAAGCGACACCCTTCTCGCGACGCGTTTTTGATTCGCGCCCGAGTTTTTGTTTGTTTTCTTTGCTTCCCCGTTCGCCGCTCCCGGGTTTCGTTGCACTCAACCCGGGCTACAAACGAATAAGGGGAAGCGGAACGCCGAGAGACGCAGGTGTTTGACCGCGCCACGCGGGCGAATGTTGCCACTCGTCCGCGCTGCGGGCGCGGGGCGCCCCAAGCGGGAGCGCTCGCCTCTCGGCGTTCCACTGCGGCTCTCGTTGGGCGATTGTCACCTCCCAACTCAGCTCCAGGCCATGCGTCCTGCGACTCGGCGGGAGCGCACGATCTTATGGACCGCCAACCGGGGCGAAGATCGCACGCTTCTCCACGGGCGTTACCACGCGCCCGCCTGTCCCAGTCCAGGGTCTCAACACCCGCCCCGGTCTTAATGCCGGAGCGCTGATGCCCAAAGCCGCCCGGGAGCGGGTTACAAGCCCGCGCGCAGGCGCCGCACTCGCCCCGTTCCAAGGAGTGTCCTCGCGAAGAACGTCCCTTAACGGGCGAGATGGCGCTCCTCTATCCGCTGCGCGGCGATTGTCAATCATAGTCACGGCAGCAATGACTTGCCCTTGATTTCAGCGTCACTTTTCGCCTCGCCGCTTTGTGCGGGCGGAAGGCAGGCGCAACGCATTCGTGCGAATCAAACGGATCTTCGTGAGCTGCAGGGTTGTGTCATTCGACCGAGGAGGTCGCAAAGCGGTTTCGCGTCGATTGTCTGCGCCATGTCGGCTTCGCCCCCGATGGCGACCAGATAACGAGCGTTGCTGAACGATGCGACGTACCAACAAGCGACATTTCGGGGAGGCGTACTGGTGATCGTTCATCCTGGCCGGGGTGCGCTCCTGGGCACAAGAATCCTGGGCACGAGAATATTGACAACCGTGCACGGTCGAACATAGCTTTGTTATGAGGCTGATGCGGCCTGCCGCTTGCGCCCTTTGGGGTTCGGTGAACGCATCGTTCGGCAGTACTCGATCCTCCGCACATTGCGAACGGGTCGGCAACGCAAGCGCTGACATTTCTGTTCGCCGAATGTGAGGAAGGACAATGCGCGACTACCGCGACGCCAAAGCCATGGCGCAAGCCTTGCGCGACACTCTGAAAAGCAAAAACATCACCCTCTCAGTGGCCGAGAGCTTGGAACTCGTTGCCAAGCAATTTGGCTTCGACAACTGGAACATCCTGTCAGCTAAGGTGACCGATACAAAAACGCGTCCAAAAGTCAGCGCGGGCGTGGAGTTTCTCGCCACAATCCCGGTCATTCGCATGTTCGACGTCGGTAAGGCGAAGGAATTCTACGTCGATTTCCTCGGCTTTACGATCGATTGGGAAGGCCACATTTTTGAAGGCGCCCCGCTTTACATGCAGCTTTCGCGCGGCGGCCTGACGCTGCATCTGAGCGAACATCATGGCGACGCGGCGCCCGGCGGCACGACTGTAGTCAGAACGACGGGCATTGAGAAGTTCCACGCCGAGCTTCTTGGCAAGGATTACAAGTACAACCGCCCCGGCCTCGACATCGCGCCCTATGGCGCAAAGGTGATGTACACGATCGACCCCTTCGGCAACCGCCTGCGTTTCGAACAGGAGATTCCCAAATGAGCAAGATTTCCGGCGGAACCGAAAGCGCGCGGCCGTCATGGATCATTCGCGTCGGCCCAGCACCCGGCAGGATGTCCGTTCAAACGCCCTTTGCCGACTTGACGGCGCAGAACCGAGGCGCAATCCGATCACGCGGCCTTTGGCGGTAGTTGCCCGGTTTCGGCGGCGTAGACGTCGTCCATGCGCGGGCTGAGGCTGTGGCGGGCGAGCGCGTCGGCGAACAGGCTGCGCACTTTCGGATGTTCGTCGGCGTAATCGATCTGGGTGCCGCCGAGCCGGCGGCTGATCCAGGAGATCGGCACCCCTTGCGCGTTGCGCGGCGACCAGTGCTTGAAGGCGAGATAGCGCGCCGGCACGGGGCCGGAATTGAAATGCTGGTGGAACCACATGTTGGGCGGCACCACCAAGGTGCCGACCTGCCATTCGAAGCGCTGCGGCTCCTCGCCCTCCGGCCACATCAGCGAATAGCCTTCGCCGGAAAGGATGACGACATGTGCGCCGGGACCGTGGGCGTGCGCCTTCTTGTAGGTGCCGACGGGGAATTGCGAGATGTGGCTCGCGATGGTGCCGCGCGCCATGTTGAAGCGGATATGGCCGCCGCCAGCGCCGCGCTCCTTGGCGGTAAGCAGCGGCAGGTTGACGGCGTCGGGCACGAAGTTGGTGCGCGACAGAAAGCCGTCCTGCTCGCCCTTCGATGAGAAATAGTCCGGCTCGCCGGAGAAGCGATTCTTAAAATCGTAAGGGCAGTTGAAGATGAAATCGAGATCGTCATAGCGGTTGATGACGGTGGGCGCGTTGGTCACGGCGACGAAGCGAACCGGCTCCTGGCCCGAGCCGTTGAAGTGCTGATAGGAGCAGTTGAGCGGAATGGCGAAAATCGAACCGGCCTTCCATTCGAAGGCGACGCGGGCGCCGGAATTGTTCCACACGATGGTCGAACCGCGGCCGGACAGGATGAGCAGCATCTCCTCGTAGAGATGATGCGCCGGTTCGAGCGTCTTGCCGGGCGCGATCTCGCAGACGTAGCAATCGTTGGAGAAACGCGAGGCCTCGTGGTTGATGTAGACGCCCTTGCCGCCGCGGCGCGGCCACGGCTTCAGCTCGACATTGCGCAGGTTGGGGACGTAATGCGCGCTAATGATGTCGAGCCCGTCGTTGCGCACGAAGCGCAGATAGGACGAGTCCTTCTCGACTTTGAACTTTTCCGCCAGTTCATCGGAAACGACGGCATCTTTCGCCACGTCGGCCTCCCGTCGGTTTTGCTCGCGGGTTTAGCAGCGGCCGTCGGCGCGCGCCAGCCTCGTCATTGCGAGCAAACCAAAGCACCGTTTCGCCACACGCTCGGCTAAAATGCATATCTGATGCCCATCGGTAAAATCAAGAAAGCCCCCATGCGAGGCTTCGCGACCCGCGTCGCAGTCGCGATCGCGATTTTGCTTCTGGCCCCCTACGTCATCGCGCCGTTCTACCGGTCGATCGATCCAGTCTCGACGCCGATGCTGTGGCGCTGGGCGACCGGACAGCGGGTGGCGCGCATCGTCGTGCCGCTCAGCCAGATCGCCCGGCCGCTGCCGCTCGCCGTGATCCTCGCCGAGGACGCGAGCTTCTGCCACAATCACGGCATCGACCTCGGCGCCATCCGCGAGGCGCTGCAGCAGTCGGACGACGACATCGCCGACGCGCGCGGCGCTTCCACCATCACTCAGCAGGTCGCCAAGAATCTGTTCCTCTGGCCGGGGCACAGCGTCGTGCGCAAGGTTTTGGAAATTCCGCTGGCGATTTGGCTCACCCTGGTGCTGCCGAAGCGGCGGATCGCCGAAATCTATCTCAACGTCGCCGAATGGGGGCCGAACGGCGAGTTCGGCGCCGAGGCCGGCGCACGCTGGGCGTTCGGCATCCCGGCGCGGGATCTTACCGCCGAGCAGGCCGCGGAACTGGCCGCCATCCTGCCGAACCCGGTCGAACGCAGCGCCCGTCACCCGAGCGTCTTGATCCGACGGCTGGCGGCGCTCTATGTGCGCCGCGCCGCCGCTCACCCGGGGCAGGACGCCTGCCTCTACGCCCGCTAGCGCGGTATCGTGGCGCAAATGGCACAAACGATCCGGCCGTTGTCCCCGCCAAATTCGCGCGAAATTATTGATCCACCTCAAGACCATCCGACAAACATCGGCTATAGTCACGCTCAGCTCGGCGGGGGCGACATCCACGAGCTGGCGGCCAGGACCGAACCGGAAGCTTCTAGGCGCCTATCCGGCTGCAGTCTTGGCCGCCTCTTTGTCTCGCGCGTTTGCGCCATAAGTCCGCACTAGCGCGAGGGGCATCGTTCTTCTATAAGCCCGGCTTCCGACAGAACCTGGATCTAAGGAGTACGCCGTCATGGCCGTGCCGAAGAGAAAAGTATCGCCGTCGAGGCGCGGCATGCGCCGCTCGGCGGATGCCCTGAAGGCGCCCACCTATGTCGAAGACAAGGATTCCGGCGAGTTGCGCCGTCCGCATCATATCGACCTGAAGACCGGCATGTATCGCGGCCGTCAGGTCATCAGCAAGAAAGCGGAAGCCTAGGCGGCGTTTCCCCGATCGCCACGCTGCCGGCCGAAGTCCGGGCGGCGGCATGGCTAGATTGGCCGGTGCGCGCAACGGCATGAGCGCGCGCCCGGACGAGGGAGTTCGCCATGTATCTTCTTGGCTTTCCCCTGCTGCTCATTTCCTTCGCGCTCTACAACATCGTCGCCTTTATCTTCCTTCTGCCGCCCGACGTCTGGACCGCGCAGGCGGCCGCGGTGCCGATGCGGTCGGGGCAGATGTGGATATTGACGTGGGAGGACATTTTCCTCGCCGTCGCGCTCCTCCTGCTCTGGATCGAATTCATAAAATCGACGCGGCTCGGCAAACGCGCGATCGTGGATCACGTCTTGGCGCTGCTCCTGTTCGTCGCCATGCTGGCCGAATTTCTTCTGGTCAAGAGCGCCGCAACGTCGACGTTCTTTCTGTTGCTGGTCATCAGCCTGGTCGATATGCTTGCCGGCTTCATCGTCGGCATCCGCGGCGCGACGCGGCAGGTCGAGGTGGAGAGCCCGGTCAGGACGCCCGTTCAAGACGTGAGGCTGCCTTTTCCGTCACCTTGAGGTGAGGCGCGCGAAGCGCCGAGCCAACCAGGGCGGCTACGGAACAATCTTAGAGCGATCGGGAGAGCGTGCGGCCGGGCTCGGTCGGCCATTGGCCGAGCGCCCGGTAGGCGGCAAGCGCTTGTTGCGGCTCTGCGCGGCGGCGGGCGCGGGTCTGCGGCACACTAGCTGCCGTAGCGATGAGATGGGCGATGAAATCGGCGTTGGCGCGCCGGCCGGCCGGCGCGGCCGGCTTCTCACAGGAAAGCGCGACGGGGACGAGAGCATAACTCATAGGCATCGTCGCGCTTATGTCCCAAAACGGGACGTTGCGGGCCTTTCGGGCAAGGCGTCGCAAGCCGCGTGCCGGAGCGGCGAATGCTTATGAGAAAGAGTACGGAGGGGGCGAGATTTTCCGAATTATTTAAGGTCGGCCGATAGGTTGGCGTTGCGGGCGCCGTCTGCCGGCGCCATCTGCCCGTGAGAATAAGATCCGGCAACAATCACCAATGAGGCGACCGTGACCCAGAGCGGTCCGCTCCGTTCGTCAGGTGCGACGGCGCCGGCGCCGTCCGGCGCACTCGACGCCGCGCAGATTCTCGCTTCCGTCGGCGAAGCCGCCTACGACTGGCACATCGACACCGACGCGCTGCAGTGGAGCGCCAACGTCGAGGACGTGCTGCTCGTTCGCAATCTCGAAGCGATTTCCAGCGGACGCGGCTACGCGCAGCTCCTCGAGGCCGATAACGCGCAGGCGCGGTTCGACGCGGTCATGCAATCGGACAAGCGCGACGACGGCCACGGCGTCCCCTATCAGATTCAATACGGAATCCGCCCCGATCCCGGCTCGGACACCAAGCTTTGGATCGAGGACACCGGCCGCTGGTTCGCCGGCCGCGATGGACGACCGCTGCGCGCGCACGGGATTCTGCGCGTGATCAACGAACGCTACGAGCACGAACGCCGGCTCACTTACCTCGCCCGCAACGACGGGCTCACCGGCGAACTCAACCGGCACCATCTGACCGAGGTGCTCGAAGACACGATCGAGGACGCGATTCGCTTCCGCTCGTCGTGCGGCTTCCTGCTGATCGGCATCGACGACCTCGATCGCATCAACGAGTTCCTACGGCTTCAACACCGCCGATCAGGTCATCGCGGAGGTCGGCAAGCGCCTGCACGCCCGAATGCGCGGCAAGGACACGCTCGGCCGCTTTTCCGGCAGCAAGTTCGGCCTCGTGTTGCGCGATTGCACTCCGGACGACTTGGCGACCGCCGCCGAGCGTATGCTCACGGCGATCCGCGCCGACCTGGTGGCGACCAGCGCCGGGCCGATCTCGGTGACCACGACCATCGGCGGAGTGACGGCGCCGCGCCACGCCAAGAGCGTGGCGGAAGTGCTCACCCGCGCGCAGGAAGCGCTCGATATCGCCGCGGCCAGGCATCGCGGCTCGTTCCTCGCCTATCGTCCCAATATCGAGCGCGAAGCGCTGCGCCGCGAGAACCTGCGCGCCACCGATGAGATCGTCGCCGCGCTCAATGAGCGGCGCATCTTTCTCGCCTACGAGACGGTCGTAGCGGCAACCGATCGGCGCCCCGCCTTCTACGAATGCCTCATGCGCATCCGCCGCGCCGACGGCACCCTGGTCGGCGCCGGCGATATCATTCCGGTCGCCGAACGGCTGGGTCTGGTGCGCCTGCTCGACCATCGCGTGCTCGAACTCGCGATCGACGAATTGGTCGCGGCACCCTCGCTGCAGGCAAGCCTCAATGTTTCGCCGCCCTCGACCACCGATCCCGACTGGTGGGCGGGATTGGTTTCGCTGTTGCGCACCCATAGCGGCGTGGCGGAGCGCCTGACCATCGAGATCACCGAGAGCGCGGCCATCCAGGACGTCGACGAAACGCGCGGCTTCGTCGCCCGCGTCAAGGATCTCGGCTGCCGCATCGCCATCGACGATTTCGGCGCCGGTTACACGTCGTTCCGCAACTTGCGCAAGCTCGGCGTCGACATCGTCAAGATCGACGGCGCCTTCGTCGCCGACATCATGCGCTCGGAGGACGACCGCGCCTTCGTGCGCACGCTCATCGATCTCGCCAAGCGGCTCAAATTGTCGACCGTCGCCGAATGGGTGCAGGACGAACAAGCGGCGCGGACGCTGGAAGCGTGGGGCTGCGATTACCTGCAGGGCGCTCTGGTCGGACTAGCCTCCACCGAGCGGCCGTGGACCAAAGAGCTGGCGCAGGCGTCGCTGCGAGGAGCGTAGCGACGACGTACTTCTGTTACGAACCGCCGCCGCCCTTGTCCTTCTCGGTCAGCCGGTCGACCCTTTTCTGCATCTCATCGAGCTGACGTTTGAGGTCGTTGATCTCGCCGCCCTTGGCGGACTTCTCCGGTTCAGCCGCGGCACCGCCCTGGCTCTCGCGTCTGGCGAACGGCGCAAACATGGCGAACGCGCGTTCGAACATCTCCATGTTCCGCCGCACCTGTTCCTCGAGCGAGCTGAAGGCGCCGACGCCGAACGCTTGCGCCATCTGCTGGCGTAATTTCTCCTGCTCGCGGGTGAGCGAGTCGATGGAGACTTCGAGGTAGCGCGGGACCAGCATCTGCATGCTGTCGCCGTAGAAGCGGATGAGCTGGCGCATGAACGCGATCGGCAGCAGATTCTGCCCTTGCTTGCTCTCCTGCTCGAAGATGATCTGGGTGAGGACCGAGCGGGTGATGTCTTCTCCGCTCTTGGCGTCGTGGACGATGAAATCCTCGCCGCTCTTGACCATGCTGGCGAGATCTTCGAGCGTGACATAGGCGCTCGTTCCGGTGTTATAGAGCCGCCGGTTGGCGTACTTTTTGATCTCAACCGGTTCTGCGGCCTTGGTCGTCGTTGTTTCGGACATGAGCTTCTCGGAATCCGCAAGCTTCGCCGTCAAAGTAGGCCGTTTCGCCGGGCGCGGCTACCGTTTTGTGACGGGCCGATGCGAACTCACACGTTCTGCCATGCCGACACCCGCGGCCTTTCGCCTTGTCGGCGGCGGACGGCCTCCTTATGACATATATCGAGAATAGCGATGGGTCCGCGGCCAGCCCGCACCCGATCTAAAACCTTAAGCCCGGAAGGAACCCGCCATGAAAGACGACATCGTCATCGTCAGCGCCACGCGCACGCCGGTTGGATCGTTCAACGGCGCATTTGCGTCGTTGCCCGCCCACGAACTGGGCAAGACGGCGATCAAGGCAGCGCTCGAGCGCGCCGGCGTTGAAGCCCCGCGCGTGTCCGAAGTCATCATGGGGCAGATTCTCACGGCAGGACAGGGCCAGAACCCGGCACGCCAGGCTTCGATCGCGGCGGGCATACCGGTCGAAATTCCGGCCTGGAGCGTCAATCAGCTCTGCGGGTCGGGACTGCGCTCGGTCGCACTTGGCTATCAGGCCATCGAGAACGGAGATTCGGAGATCGTGGTCGCCGGCGGGCAGGAATCCATGAGCGTCGCCCCGCACTGCGCGCATCTGCGCAACGGCGTGAAGATGGGCAATTTCGAGATGATCGATACGATGATCAAGGACGGGCTCTGGGACGCCTTCAACGGCTACCACATGGGCAATACCGCCGAGAACGTCGCGCGCCAGTGGCAGATTACGCGCCAGCAGCAGGACGAGTTCGCGGTCGCCTCGCAGAACAAGGCCGAGGCGGCGCAGAAGGCGGGGAAATTCAAGGACGAGATCACGCCGGTGACGATCAAAAGCCGCAAGGGTGATGTCGTGGTCGATACCGACGAATTTCCCAAGCACGGGACCACGCTCGAAGGGATCAGCAAATTGCGCCCGGCCTTCGACAAAGAGGGCACGGTGACCGCCGCCAACGCCTCGGGCATCAATGACGGCGCCGGCGCCATGGTGCTGATGAAAGCATCCGAAGCCGCCAAGCTTGGCAAGACGCCGCTGGCCCGCATCGTCTCCTGGGCGCAGGCCGGTGTCGATCCGAAGATCATGGGCACCGGCCCGATCCCGGCCTCGCGCACGGCGTTGAAGAAGGCCGGCTGGACCGTCGCCGACCTCGACCTGATCGAGGCCAACGAGGCCTTCGCCGCGCAGGCCTGCGCGGTCAACAAGGATCTCGGCTGGGACACCAAGAAGGTCAACGTCAACGGCGGCGCCATCGCCCTCGGCCATCCGATCGGCGCCTCCGGCACCCGCGTTCTGGTGACGCTGCTCTACGAAATGCAGAAGCGGAATGCGAAAAAGGGCCTTGCCACACTCTGCATCGGCGGTGGCATGGGTATTGCGATGTGCGTGGAGAGGTAGACGACGGATGACGGAAGAAGGAATAGCGAGGCGGCTTAATCCGTCCTCTGTTGTCCGTCCTCCATCGTCCCATTAGCAGACGTACACAAGGGAGGAGTAAAATGCCCCGCGTCGCGTTAGTGACGGGAGGAACACGCGGTATCGGCGCGGCCATTTGCAAGGCGATGAAGGCGGCCGGATATAATGTTGCGGCCAATTACGGCGGCAACGACGAGGCGGCGCAGAAATTCAAGCAAGAAACCGGCATCGCCGTCTTTAAGTGGGACGTCTCTTCGTTCGACGCCTGCGCGGCCGGCGTCGAGCAAGTCGAGACCGACCTCGGCCCGATCGACGTTTTGGTCAACAATGCCGGCATCACCCGCGACGGCATGTTTCACCGCATGACGCCGGAGCAGTGGAACGCGGTGATCGGCACCAATCTCGGCTCGCTGTTCAACATGACCCGCCAAGTGATCGAGGGGATGCGCGCGCGCAAATTCGGCCGCATCGTCAACATTTCCTCGATCAACGGTCAGAAAGGCCAGATGGGCCAGGTCAATTATTCCGCCTCCAAGGCCGGCGAGATCGGCTTCACCAAGGCCTTGGCGCAGGAAGGCGCGCGCGCCGGCATCACCGTCAACGCGATCTGCCCCGGTTACATCGCCACCGACATGGTGAAGGCGATGCCGCCCGACGTGCTGGCGAAGAACATCCTGCCGCAGATTCCGATCGGGCGGCTCGGCGAGCCAGAGGAAATCGCCCGTTGCGTGGTGTTCCTCGCCTCCGACGATGCCGGCCTGATCACAGGCTCGACCTTGACCGTCAACGGCGGACAGTACTTCGCGTAGTCGCGACATGCGCGGAGCAACCGGATCACATCGTCCGCAGACAGCGATTGCACGCTACTGGCCAAAGTCAGAAGCGGTTCTTGCGTTCGCGGATTTCGGCAAAAACTTTCCAGGCCGGACCACCGAAAAGGCCGAGCGATTTCGCCAGTTCGGGATCATCGGCGCGCAGAAACGGATTGGCCGCCTTCTCGGCGCCGATCGTCGCCGGAATCGTGAACCTGTGCGCGGCAGTGAGTTTCGCCACGTCGTCGGCGCGCGCGGCGAGCGTCTTGTTGTCCGGCTCGATGGTCTTGGCGAAGCGGATATTGGCCTCGGTATATTCGTGGCCGCAATAAAAGCGCGTGTCGTCCGGCAATGCGCGCAGCTTGAGCAACGAGCGCCACATCATCTCCGGATCGCCCTCGATAACGCGGCCGCAGCCGATGGAGAACAGCGTATCGCCGACGAAGGCGAGCCTGTCCGCCGGAAAGAAATAAGAGATGTGGCCGGCGGTATGACCCGGCGTATCGATGACGCGCGCCTCGAGTGCGCCGACGCGCACGGCGTCGCTTTCGCCGACCGTCTCATCCACATGCGCGATGCGTTTGGCTTCGCTGCGCGGCGCCACGACGCGGCATTTGTGATGCTGTTTCAGTTCGCCGATACCTTGAGTGTGGTCCGCGTGGTGATGCGTGACAAGAATGTCGGTCAGCCGCCAGCCGGTTTTTTGCAGCGCCGCCTCGATCGGCGCGGCCTCCGGCGCGTCGATTGCCGCCGTCGCGCCGCTTTGCGCATCGTGAACGAGCACGCCGAAATTATCTTTCAAGCAGAGGAAAAGATCGGTTTGCGCGGGCATGCTCATTCCTTGTGTCATGGTCCGCGACGGCGGGCCATCCAGTAGGGCCGAGACGGTTCGGACAGGCAATGCCGTGCCGACGTCTGAGCGTCCGTGATTACTGGATCATCCGCCTTCGCGGATGACGACGCAACAAGGGGTTAAGCAGCGGCGATAGCCGCCGGAACGACGATCCCAATCCATGCTATTTTGCCGCCATGGACGTCGTCGACCTGCGCAACTTCTATGCCCAGCGGCTCGGCACCGTGGCCCGGCGCTTCATCGGCCGCGGCATCCGCCTGCGCTGGAGGGACACGAGCGCATTGCGTGTGCTCGGCATCGGCTATGCCACGCCCTATCTCGGGCTGTTTCGCGAAGAGGCCGAACGCTGCCTGGCGCTGATGCCGGCGCCGCAGGGCGTGGTTCGCTGGCCCTCCACGCGGCCGGCGCTCGCGGCTTTGGTCGAAGAGGACGAGCTGCCGCTGACGGACTCCGCGGTCGACCGCGTACTGCTGGTGCACGCGCTCGAAATGTCGTCCGATCCGGCCGAGCTGTTGCGCGAAGTGTGGCGCGTGCTCGCTCCCGGCGGGCGATTGCTCGCCGTGGTGCCGAACCGGCGTGGCTTATGGGCGCGCATGGACACGACGCCGTTCGGCCAGGGGCGGCCCTATTCGCGCTCGCAGATCACGCAGCTTCTGCGCGAGACCTGGTTCACGCCGACCGGCTGGGGCGAAGCGCTCTATGTACCGCCGATTGCGCGCGGCTGGTTCCTGCGCTCATCGGTGGCCTGGGAGCGCACCGGCGCGACGCTATCCGCGCCGTTCGCCGGCGTCCACATCGTCGAAGCGACCAAGCAGGTCTATCGCGCGATCCCGGTGCGTCGCGAACGGCGGCGTCTCGTTCCCGCGCTCAAGCCGGTGCTGGCGCCAGCGCCGGGGGCAGCGCTGCGCTAGTGCAATGACCCAGCATCTTCGAGGCTCGCAAATTTAATCTGCGAGGCCGGGAACCTTTCAATAGATCAATATTTAGGCCCGTATCGGAGATCCGCCAAAGCTCCAGAGGTTCCAAATGCACACGACAGACCGGTTCCTGAAATTCGCCGCCGAATGCGAGGTGATGGCCAAATTCACCCGCAGTCCAGAGAACAAGGCGGTCTGGAACGGTTTGGCGCAGCGCTGGCTCCGCTGCGCGGAACTGATGGACCAGGAGTACACGACCGTCCAACATGGCAATGCGGCAAAGCGGCAGCGCACCTTCTTGCACAACTTGCCGCACTGACGACCCGCTACGGCAGGCTTGCGGCTAAAGTCCATATCTTCGTTGTGAATTTTTGCAGGTACGAGCGCATGACGCGGCTCCGATCGTCAGCTGCGACACCACGCAAGCGTCATGCGGCGCCGCGATGGCGGCCGCGGCCATCGTTTTGATCTTGCCATTTCATCAATCGTGCCGCTCGTGGGTCTACACGACAGCGCGTCACCTGGAGAAATTTGGCCGAGTGGTCGCAAGATCAACCAGGCGACGGTAGAGCGCCGTTAAGGTTAGCAAATTCCATCCGTCCCCGATTACTGCCTCCAACCGCCCAGTAACAAATATGTGTCAAACAACGGGCTGCTGGCGGATGACCGCGCGGCACTTCGAGGCTGGTCATTATGACCAAATGGGCACAGGCGTTTCGGCAGACCACGACGTATCTCGGCGTCGTGGTGATCGCCATCATCTGGTCCGGCATCTATCTGCTGTCCAGCGAGCAGCATGATCGCGCTTACCAGGACGCCCTGCGCCAAGGCGGCAATCTTGCTCGTGTTCTGGAGGAATACATAGAGCGAGTCGTTCAGAGAATCCGACAGCGCCTTGCTCGAATTGCGGCGAGCCTACCAACAGGATCCGCAACATTTTGATATCGCATCCTGGGCCGCTCGCACCCAGTCGTACACAAATCTGACAGCGCAATTTGGCATTGCCGGCGCCGATGGCTTCGTCAAGCTGTCGAGTCTTGGGCCGGTTCCGGCGGGAATCTACGTAGGCGATGGGCCGACTTTCAAATTCCACCGCGATAGTAAGATTGACCGGCTCTTTATCAGCGATCCGGTAATGGGGAAGATAACCAAAAAGCTGACGATAGAGTTCACCCGTCGCATAAGCGGCCCCGACGGCTCGTTTGCTGGCGTCGCCGTAAGCTCGCTCAACATCGCTCAACTCGAAGACTTCTTTAGCTCGCTGGACCTCGGCGGTTCCGGGATCGTCACGCTGGTCGGCGCCAATGGCATTATTCTGGCGCGTGCCGGCGCTCGTCCAGAAGCTCGCGGCTTCGCCGGCGTGGCGACCATTCATTCGGAGCTATGGAAACACCTGGTTCACGGCTCGGCTGGAGGCTATTGGAACACGCCGGCAAGCCGTGTGACTTTCGATGGCGTCAGCAGGCTTATGTCCTATCGGGCAGTCCCAGGCATCCCGATGATCGCGATTGTCGGCTTGGCCAAAAGGGACATTTTTCGCCACGCCGACGCGACGCTGCACAAATACCTCCTGATCGGGGCCATTCTAACGGCGATCGTGCTTATCGTGATGTTGGTGGGCGCAACGCGACAGTCACGCATGTTGTGCACCGCGGCCGAGCTACAACGCTCCAAGCAGTCGTTCGAGCAGTCGAACCTCCTGTTACAAACCGCACTCACGAACATGTTCCATGGCCTGAGCATGTTCGATCGCGAGATGCGCCTTGTCGTGTGCAACGACCGCTATGCGGAAATGTACGGTCTTCGCCCGGATCAGGTCGCACCCGGAATGACTCTGCGATCCATACTCGAAGCGCGCTGCTGCGCCGGCTTTGTGCCGGGAGACCCGGAGCAATATGTCCGCGCGCGGCTCGAAAAAGTCGCATTGGGAAAAGCGCACTACGCCGAGAACGAACTGAGCGATGGCCGCGTTTACGCAGTCAGCCACCAGCCCATGCCCGGTGGCGGCTGGGTCGCGACGCATATCGATGTCACGGAACAACGGCACGCCGAGCGCGAATTGGACGAAACCAAGCGCTTCCTCGATTCAATCATTGAAAATATTCCGGTCGCAGTCGTGGTGAAAGACGCGACAACGCGCAAGTATCTCCTCGTCAACCGGGCATTCGAAGCGATGCTCGGCATTCCGCGAAGCGAATTGCTGGGCCGTACCGTGTTCGACATCCACAGGTCCAAGGACGCGCAAATTATCGACGACGCCGACACCGAATCTCTTGGGGAGCCCGACCGCATCAATTACAAGGAAATCGAAGTCAACACGACGCTCCGCGGACCGCGCATGCAGGCGACCAACCGCATCGTCATCAGACGGAGCCAGGGCAACGCTAAATGCATCATTGCCGTTATCGACGACGTCACGGAACGGAAGAAGTCTGAGCAGCGTATTGCCTTCCTGGCGCATCACGATGCGTTGACGGGGCTCGCCAATCGCGCAGCCTTGGCGCAGAAAATCGACGAAGCGGCCGCGCGCCAGCGCCGTCGTGACGAACCGTTCAGCGTTCTGTTGTTGGATCTCGATCGGTTCAAGCAGGTCAACGACACGCTCGGCCATCCTGCCGGCGACGCTTTGCTGATCGAAGTGGCGACGCGGTTGAAGTCGCTGCTGCGGGAAACGGATGTATTGGCCCGGCTCGGCGGTGATGAATTCGCCATTATCCAGGCCGGCGAGACCAACCAGCGCCAGGCCGCGAGGGCCTTGGCGGAGCGCATTATCGAGGCTGTCGGAAAGCCGTTCGATATCGACCGCGGCGATGTCAGTATCGGGACGAGCATTGGGATAGCATTGGCGCCCGAGCACCACACCGGCTCCAATGAACTCCTGAAGATGGCGGATCTTGCGCTCTATCGCGCGAAATCGGCCGGCCGCAATGGCTACTGCTTCTTCGACGCGCAGATGAGCGAGGTCGCGAGCGCGCGCCAAGAGATCGAGAACGACCTGCGTCGCGCGATCCAGCAAAATGAGCTGGAACTTCACTATCAACCGATCCTCGACGCCAGAACGCGCAAAATCACGAGCGTAGAGGCGCTGGTGCGTTGGCGGCATCCGACCAAGGGCCTGATCTTTCCCGATCTGTTTATTCCGCTTGCCGAAGAGACCGGGATGATCGCTCAAATCGGCGATTGGGTCTTGAGCGCCGCATGCGCCGAAGCAGCAACCTGGCCGGCCGAGATCAAAGTTGCCGTCAATCTTTCCCTGGTGCAGTTCCACAAGACGAACTTGCCCGATGTGGTCATGCGTGCCCTGGTCAATTCCGGACTCCGCCCGGAGAGACTGGAACTGGAAATTACCGAGACGGCGCTTATCGAATCGGCTGCGGAGTGTCTGCCGGCATTGCGGCAGTTCAAGAATCTCGGGATTACGATCGTGCTCGACGATTTCGGCACGGGATATTCATCGCTCAGTCAGTTGGCGATGTTCCCGTTCGATCGGATCAAAATCGACAAAACGTTCACGCAGAACCTGACCAAGCGCAGCGAATGCGCCGCAATCATATCGGCAACGCTCACGCTGGCGCAGACCCTCGATATCGCGACCACCGCAGAAGGCGTCGAAACCGCAGATCAGTACCGGCTTTTGCGCTTGGCCGGAGTGACCTCGGTGCAAGGCTATCTGTTCAAGCGTCCCGGACCCGCCTCCGAGATCGACTTCGGTGCCGTCTACGGTGCAGTAACGCTGGGCAACGCCGCCTAACTTCCGTTCGGCACCTTCGGCGTTTAACGCCTAAGTCCGGCGCCGCTTACGACGGAAACGGACCCCAGGCGCGCTGTACGGCCGGTCGCGCCTCGATCGCATCGTGCCAGCGCTTCACGTTGGGATAGTCCGCAAGCCCTATGTCTTTCACGCCATGCAGGTGCACGTCCGAATACATGGTCATGTCGGCGATCGAGTAGGCGCCGCCGAAATATTCGTTCTGCGCCAAGTGCCGGTCGAGGATGCCGAGCATGTCGCGCAGGTTCGTCTCGTAGTGCTGTTGCGCGACTGGCGCCTTTACCGGCGACCGTAGCGTCCAGTGTCCGAACTGCTGCGACAGCGTGGTGAACGTCGCCGATCCGTAGAACAGCCATTGATCCACCTTGGCCCGCGCGGCCGGATCGGCCGGATAAAACTTGCCGGATTTTTCCGCCAGATATTTTAGGATCGCGCCGGACTCGCAAAGGGTGACGCGCGCGCCGCCGGGCCCGTCATCGTCGACGATTGCCGGTATCTTGTGGCCGGGACTGATTTTCATGAATTCCGGCGACATCTGCGCCCGCTCGCGCAGATTGACCGGAACGATCCGATGCCGAAGTCCGGATTCCTCCAGCATCATGCGCGGCTTGTAGCCGTTATCCGTCATCCATGTGTAGCAATCGATCATCTCATCCTCCCGAACGCAGCGGCTACCTTCTCCGGCATGCTTTGTACGCTGGCCGAACGCGCATTGGAAAGTGGGCAAAGACGGCCTTCCTCGTTGCCGGAGTTGCGGCGGTCAGGCGCCATGCGGACTTCACGTCGGACGAGCTTTGCCGGCACCGCCATCTTCAATGCGGCCACGGCTCGGCGGTGACGGACGCCGCGTCGGCGCCGATAGAGTCCTTGAGACTGTCCTGGCGGTCGCGTTCGAGCGCAGCAAGCAGCGCGCTCTTGATCTCGCCGAGGAGTCCGAGGCCGCGGAACACCAGTCCGGAATAGATTTGGATGAGAGTTGCGCCGGCGCGGATTTTGGCGAGTGCGGTTTTTCCCGAATCGATCCCGCCGACGCCGATCAACGGGAAAACGCCCTCCACCCGCACATAAGTTTCCGCCAGCATGCGATTGGCGAGAGCAAGCAACGGCCGCCCCGATAGGCCGCCGGCCTCCTTCGCCTCCGCGTCGTGCAGGGTCGCAGGCCGCATGATCGTGGTGTTGCCGACGATCATGCCGTCGACCCGGCGCGAGCGGGCGATGCTGACCACGTCATCGAGATCGGACAGCGACAGATCGGGAGCAATCTTCAACAGCACAGGCGTCGGGCCGGCATTCTGCGTCACACGCTCGCGCGCATCGACCACGCGCGCCAAAAGGTCGTCGAGCACGGCGGCTTGCTGCATATTGCGCAGACCCGGCGTGTTGGGCGAGGAAATATTGACGGTGACGTAGCTCGCTACCGGCGCAAAGCGCTCGATCAGACCGACGTAATCGACGATGCGGTCGGGCGCGTCCATGTTGGCTCCGACATTGATGCCGACGATGCCGCCGCCACTCACGCGCGCTGCGAGCCGTTTGAGAACCGCCGCAGCGCCTTGCGAATTAAAGCCGAGCCGGTTGATGACGCCCTGGTCGGCATCGAGCCGAAAAAGCCGCGGGCGGGGGTTGCCCGGCTGCGGCTGCGGCGTGATGGTGCCGACCTCGACAAAACCGAAGCCCAGGCGAAGGAGCGCGTCGGGAACTTCCGCGTGCTTGTCGAAGCCGGCCGCGATGCCGACCGGGTTACTGAAATTAAGCCCGAAAGCCCGCGTGGCGAACCGCCTGTCGTCGCTCGCGGGCCGTGGGAGCGGCGCGAATTTCAGCATTCTGATCGCGATCCAGTGAGCGTCTTCCGGGTCCAGCGCGTGCAGAAGCGACCGGGCGAGCCGGTCGAAAAGACCAATCACGGTTCAAGCTCCGGCAGCGGCCTCCGGCCGTCGACCTCGTCGGGGAGCGGCCGCGCCCAGCGCACGGCGCAAAGCGGCAGCGCCGCGTAAAGATGGGGAAACAAATCGCCACCGCGCGAGCGCTCCCATTTAAGCTCTCCGCCCAGCGCTTTGGCATCGACCGCGATCAGGATCAACGCGGATTGCCCGGTAAAATGCCTTGCCGCAGTCTCGGCAAGCTGGGCCGCGGTGGAGAAGTGAATGAAACCGTCGCGCTCGTCGATGGGCGTTCCGAGAAACTGGCCGGCGGCCTCGGCCGCACGCCACAATGCCTGTTCGCAGATTTTGTAGATCGTCACCACCAAAGCGCGCCCACAAGTCCGCTGCGAGCTATATCGACGCCATAGCGCCTGTACAAGTTTCGAGCCGCCGCACGAAACACGTGGTCCGGGGCTTGAGCAAACAGGTAATATATTCCTATCATGGAGGGGGAAACCGAGCAGACCGGCCGCGATTGCCGGCCGCGGAGCGTATAATCGATGCTTACCCATGCGCAGGTCTGGTTGGCGATCGACCGCCTGGCGGAGCGCGCAGGCCTCTCCGCATCGGGCTTGGCGCGGCGCGCGGGTCTCGATCCCACCACGTTCAATAAATCCAAGCGCATCACTCCGCAGGGCCGCGCGCGTTGGCCTTCGACCGAGTTGATCGCCAAGGCGCTCGCAGCGACGGGCACGCCGTTTGACGTCTTCGTCGACCTGATCGAACAAACCGCCGGCGCTGCGGCGGCCCGCGCCGTTCCGCTGATCGGCTTCGCCGAGGCCGGCGCCGGCGGCTATTTCGACGACGGCGGCTTTCCGGCCGGCGAAGGGTGGGACGGAATCGCCTTCCCGGCGCTCAACGACGAGCACGCCTATGCGCTCGAAGTCTCGGGGGGGTCAATGGAGCCGGCCTACCGCGACGGCGACGTGATCGTGGTATCGCCTTCGGCTCCCATTCGCCGCGGCGACCGCGTCGTCGTGCGGACCAGAGACGGCGAGGTGATGGCCAAAGAACTCAAGCGCCGCACGACCAAATCGATCGAGCTGCAATCGCTCAACGCCCAGCACGCCGACCGCACGCTCGCGGCCTCCGACGTGCTCTGGATCGCGCGGATCTTGTGGGCGAGTCAGTAAAAGACGCGACTCTCCTTACGCCGACCTCGCCAGCGCGCCATCGATCATGTCGATGGTGTTCTGGATGCCATAGGCGGCAACGAAGGAGCCGAAACGCGGGCCCTTCTCCTGGCCGAGCAGCACCTGATAGAGCAAGTCGAACCAAGCAAGCGCGACGCCGGGCTTGCCGTCTTTGGCTTTTTTCTTTTCATCCAGGAACGGCTCGCGCCGGCCGACCTCGTAAACCACATTCTGGATCTCCTCGGCCGATGCGTCGGGCGACAACTGCGACAGCGCATCGCGCAGGTCGATCAGCGCCGCGCGCTCGGCCGCGCTCGGCTCGCGGAATTTTTTCGCCGGCAGCACGAAGTCGTGGAAATAGTGGATGGCATATTCCACCAGCGCCGCGAGATGCGGATGCGTCTGCCGCGTCACGCCCGGCCGATAGCGGCCGATGAAGCCCCACAGCGTTTCAGCATTCTCCGCATTCGATGCGGTGACCAGCGAGAGCAGCATCGCGAACGTCACCGGATTGTCGGGCTTCGGCGGGGAGCCGCCATGAATATGCCAGACCGCATTGGCCAGCCGCTCGCGCGCGCCCTGCCGCTCATAGGCTTCGAGCAATTGCTGGTATTCGTCCACGTGACGCGGAATGACGTCGAAGTACAGGCGCTTGGCGGCCTTCGGCTCGCGATACATCAACAGCGACAGGCTCTCGGGACTGGCGTAGCGCAGCCATTCTTCGATGGTGAGTTCGTTGCCCTTTGACTTCGAGATTTTCTGCCCCTGCTCGTCGAGAAACAGCTCATAATTGAATCCTTCGGGCGGCGTACCGCCGAGCGTGCGGCAGATCGTTCCGGACAACTTGACGGAATCGATCAAATCCTTGCCGGCCATTTCGTAATCGACGCCGAGCGCGAGCCAACGCATGGCCCAGTCCGGCTTCCATTGCAGCTTGCAGCGGCCGCCGGTGACGAGCGTCGTGACGCGCTCGCCGCTGTCGGGGGCCTCGTAGCTAATGGTGCCGGCCTCGGCATCGTGGGCGACCACCGGCACCTGCAGCACGATTCCGGTCATCGGCGAAATCGGCAGAAACGGCGAGTAGGTCTGCGCCCGCTCTTCGCGCAGCGACGGCAGCATCACCGCCATGACTTCGTCGAAGCGCTGTAAAACTTTCAGAAGTGCGGCGTCGAAGCGGCCCGACGTGTAGCAGACAGTCGCGGACATGAACTCGTAGTCGAAGCCAAATCGATCGAGAAAGGCGCGTAGCCGTGCGTTGTTGTGTTCGGCAAAGCTCGGATAGGCGCCGAACGGATCGGGCACTTGGGTGAGCGGCTTGCCCAAATGTTGCGCCAGCATCTCCTTGTTGGGGATGTTGTCGGGCACTTTGCGCAAGCCGTCCATGTCATCGGAGAAGGCGATGAGCCGCGTCTTGATCTTGTCGCCCATGAGCACGCGAAAGGCGTGGCGCACCATGGAGGTGCGCGCGACCTCGCCGAACGTTCCGATATGCGGCAGTCCCGACGGCCCATAGCCGGTTTCGAAGATCACTTCGTCCTTCGGCCGCCTCTTCAGCCGCGCCACGATCTTGCGCGCCTCCTCGAACGGCCAGGCGTGTGAGGATTCTGCGAGAGCGCGCAGATCTGCGGGAGAGTCGATCGCGGTGGCCGTCATGTTGTGTGGGCTCTTACTCGTCGAGTATGAGTTGTTGCTCAAAACGGGCTGATCGGAAAATAGCGCAGCCACAGGTCAGTGTAGCTGCCCTTCTCCCAGATCCGGAACAGCGCCCAGTTGAACGCTTGGCGTAGGATGTCGTTGCCCGGTTTGACCGCAATGCCGACGCCTTCGCCGAAATAACGGTTGTCGACGAAAGGGCCGCCGCGGAAAGCACAGCAGCCTGCCGAATCGGTGCCGTTGAGCCAGAACGACAGCGCAATCCCGTCGCCGAACAACAGGTCGACTTGTTTATCCTTAAGCGCCGCGCGCGCCTCCTCGGCCGTGGCATAGGCCCGGATTTCCGCCTGGGTGAACATTTGCCTGAGATAAAACTCGTGCGTGGTGCCGGCAACGACCGCGATCTTCTTACCGGCGACCAGCTCTGGCAGCACGTCGCCGATCGGACTGTCGGCACGCGCCACAAAGCGCGCCGGCGTGCGGTAATAGGGGTCGCTGAAATCGGCGCGCTTGCGCGTCTCGGCGTTCTCCGCGATCGAGGCGATCACGGCGTCGCCTTGATTGTTGTTGAGTGCGTCAAGCAAGCGCGCGAACGGCCGCGCCTGGATCGTGCAAGCGACCTTGATCTCGTCGCAAATGAGCCGCGCCAGATCGACGTTGAACCCGGCGGGATTGCCGTTGGGGCCCGCATAATCGAACGGCGGATAATCGAGGGCGGTGAGAAAGCGGATGGCCTGCAGGTGAGAGAGATCGGGCCGTTCGGGACGCCGGCGGGGTCCCAAAATCCCGGGACCACGACGCTGCGGGGCTGTGCGGCCGCGTCCTCGGCGGCGTGTGCCGACGGCGGGGCCGCAAACCTCACCGCAAACAAGCAGAAAAGGACGGCGAGCCACCGCCACGCGGCCGCCATACAACCGGCACGATAACAGAATGCTGCCATCTCAGATTGTATGCGGCATGATCTGCCGACAATCTCGGTTTTCATCTGTGGCCCGCTTAGCTGGGGTACGGCAAAAAGTCGAGACAAGGTGCGGACGGCTACGATCCGGCCTTACTGGACGCCGCATCCGCGCGTCCAGCGAACACGAATATGAGAAATCGAGAGCCTCAGAGATAACGCCGCAAATCAGCGGCTTCGGCATCGGCCTTGCGCTGCAAGTTGAAGGGCGCGACGAAATGGCCATCCTTGTCCATGAGGTAGACGATCGCGGTGTGATCCATCGCATATTCACCGCCTTCGAGCGGCACCTTCTTGGCGTAGACTCGATAGTCCTTGATCGCCTGATCGATCGCCTTTCTGTCGCCGGTGAGCCCGCGCAGGTGCGGATCGAAGCTCGCCATATAATCCTTGAGCACCGCCTGCGTGTCACGGTCGGGATCGACGGTGATGAACAATGCCCCGACCCGGTTGGCGTCCGGTCCAAGCTGGCGAAACAGCTGCGACATTTCGAACAATGTGGTCGGGCAAATGTCGGGGCAATGGGTGTAGCCGAAGAACACCAGATATGGCTTGCCCTTCATATCCTGATCGCTGAACGGCTTGCCATTCTCATCGACGAGATGAAACGGGCCGCCGATCGCGGAGGGGCCGGCGCCCGGCGCCGGCGAAAGCCCGGTAACCAGGAAGATGGCGCCGAGGAACAGCCCGAGGCCGGCCAAAAAGGCGCCCAGCACCAAAGCAATGCGAGAGGCTTTCGCGTTCACCGCCGTCACTCTGTCTCAGCCGAAGCACGCCACGAAGCCGGCGCGGATCGTCTCGAAAAATACCGTTGCCCCGTAATATGCCCAAAGCAAGACAGTTCCCGCGACAATAAGTACCGCAGCGACCGCGGTCGCCAGGAGTGGCCGCGACAGCGAGCGGGGGGCGACGCTCTCGGACATGACTGGTAGATAGGCCGGAACCCAGCCGACGACAACTCGCAAGAACGGCGGCGGCCATCGCCACAGGCCGCCAGCAGTGCGGTTGAACCGGCTCTAACGACAGGTCCTGTAGAGCGCCGCGAGTTCGCGGCCGCGCAGCTGGATGAGGTGCGGCGTCAGTCCGCCATGGCGTTCGATCCAGCGGCGGATCGGCGGCGGTAGAACTCATCACCAGTCGGCTGCCGGCGCGGGTCGGCACCAGCCGCCGCGACTCATCGTCGTAGTACGAGGCGGCATGGAAGCCGAGCATGGCCCGGAGGGTGACGCAAATGCGGTTCCTAGGAATGATCCCCGTCAGCAACGTGCATGCCGAAAGGCACGGTCCGTCGATGACGACGTGCTGCCCAGAGTCGCGGATTTCCTGGTACTTATGCACATAGGAAGAAACCTCGCCGCCCGGATCGCCGACAATGCGCACTTCGGCGGATGCGAGCGACGACATCAGAACGCTAAGGACCACCGGCGCCAGCGCGCCGGCCACGAGTGTCCGCCATGTCATGGAAGCGACCCTCTCCCTCAATCGGCGCAACGATGGCGGGGCATTGTGGCAAGAGTTCGGGGAATGCGCGTGCGGCACGATTAAATCCCGCTCCGGACGTTGGCATTGGAACTTTGTCTGCACTAGCATCGCGCTTGATGCGCGCCTGCCAGCGCGATCGCGCGCAATATTTCGTGGCGTACCGCAATGGGAGGAACTGTGCCCGATATCGCGACGAAGACCGTTCGCTGCTCCGGCGGCTTGCCGGCATTTCTCGCCATGCCGGCCGGCGGCGGCAAAGAAAAAGTTCCGGCGATCGTGCTGATGCACGAGCGCTACGGGCTGGTGAAGCACACTTGCGATCTCGCCGAGCGGTTCGCGCGCGACGGCTTCGTCTGCCTGGCGCCGGATTTTTTCTACAAGCATCCCGACCAGGACGCACTGCATCGCGGCGATGTCGGTTACGCGCTCAAAGATAGCGAGGCGATCGATTATCTCGACAGTGCGGTTGCGGAACTTGCCGCGCTGCCGCAGGTCGATCCCGAAAAAATCGCAGTCAAAGGCGTCTGCCAGACGGGCGGCATCCGCTGGTGCTGGCGGCCGAGGGAAAGAGCAAAAACATCGGCGCGGCCTTGGTCTGGTACGGCGCGGCGAACGCGCGCGAGTGGGAGCCGAACGACCGCTACATGAAGCCGCTCGATGACATGCTGGCGCGCGTGCGATGCCCGGTGCTCGGCATTTTCGGCGAGGCCGACCATTTGATCTCGCTCGCCGACGTGCGCCGTTTTCGCGACTGCCTCGAGCGCCACGACAAGACCTACACGATCAGAGTATTTGCCGGCGCCCCGCATGGCTGGCTCAACGACACCATGCCGGGACGCTACCGCCGCGAGGCCGCCGAGGCCGCATGGGCGCTGCAGCTCCAATTTCTGCGTCGGGTTTTCGACCCACGCCTCGACAAGACACAGCGGGCGCAGGTCTATGAGTGCGAGCACGCCGCCGATTATGATTTCTCGAAGAACGTGCGGATGGAGTGAGGGATTTCCTGCCTCACCGCGGCGCCATTGGTCATTCGCTATCCGCAATGCTCCTCCCCGCTTCGCGGCGGCGGAAACACGGGCTATAAGGAGACAAGAGCAGGCAGGAGCAATTCATGGCGCGCGATTTCGAGGACCATTGCTGGAAAGACCTTATCGACGCCGATACGATCGAGATATACCGGGCTTACCGGCGAAAGACCTATGTGGGCGACAACCCGGCCGTGCTCGCCATCGACCTTTACAATAAGGCCTATCAGGGCGGGTCGCGCACGGTGCGCGAAGTCGATCGCGAGTTTTCCGGCTCCTGCGGCGAGCATGCCTGGAAGGCGCTGCCGCCGACGCAAAAGCTGTTCGCCGCAGCGCGGCGCGCCGACGTGCCGGTCATCTACACCACGCGTCATGTCGATACTGGCGGGGTGCACTCGACCAACCGGAATATCGAGCGCGAGCGCGACGACATCTACGACATCAAGGCGGAACTCGCCCCGCAGCCGGGGGAACTCGTGATCTACAAGGAGCGCGCATCCGGATTTTTCGGTACGCCGCTGATTGCACACTTGCAGCAACAACGGATCAACTCGCTGATCATCTGCGGCGAGAGCACCTCAGGCTGCGTGCGCGCCTCGACGGTGGACGCCTATTCGTACGGTTTCCACAACGTGGTGGTCGAGGAATGCACCTACGACCGCTCGACGATCAGCCACAAGGTCAATCTGTTCGACCTGCATCACAAATATGCCGACGTGATGCATATCGAGGACGTTCTGGCCCATCTCGACGGCCTTGCTGTCGAACGTAAAGTCGCGTGAGCGCCGTCATTGCGAGGCAAAAGGTCGTTCAGGTCCGTCTTCGACGGGCTATGGCGACGAAGCAATCCAGAATCCACGCCACCAGCCTGGATTGCTTCGCCGCGCTCGCAATGCCGCCGACCGATCATTCCCTCTCATAATCAACCCGAAAAGAGTATCCCGACCATGGAAACGTCCGTCGCCCGCAAGACCAATGCTCCCGATTTCGCCACCGCCTACTACTTCCTCGAAGGCTTGACCGAGCTTGGCGTCGAATATCTGTTCTGCAATTTCGGCACCGATCACGCCCCGATCATCGAGGAGATGGCGCACCGCAAGAAGCGCGGCGAAGCGATGCCCGGCATCCTGCATTGCCCGCATGAGAATACCGCGGCGCACATGGCGGAGGGCTACGCGTTCGTCACCGGGCGCGGCCAGGGCGTACTGTTGCATGTCGACGTCGGCACCGCCAACACTGCGAACGCCATGCACAACGCCTATCGGAGTCGCCTGCCGGTGCTGCTGATGGCCGGCAAGGCGCCCTACACCGCCAACGACGAACTGGTCGGCTCCCGCGACACCTACGTGCATTTCGTGCAGGAGCCGTTCGACCAGGCGAGCCTGGTCCGGCCCTACCTGAAATGGGAATGGACGCTGCCGTCGGGCGTCGTCGTCAAGGAGGCGCTACGGCGCGCCTATTCGATCATGCAGAGCGAGCCGCGCGGTCCGGTCTATCTGATGATGCAGCGCGAGACCTTGACGCAACATTGGAGCACCGACGAGATCCGCCGCTACTCCGCGGACCAGTTCGCTGCGACTTCGGGCGGGGGCGCCGATCCGAAGCTTGTGGCCGCGCTCGCCGACCGGCTGCTCACGGCGGAAGACCCGGTGCTCATCACCGGCTATGCCGGACGCAATGTGCACGCTTCGGAATTGATCGACGCGCTCTCGCAGCTCGCCGGCATCGCCGTGTACGAAGCCAACATGACCAACAACATCTCGCACGCAGCGCCATGCTTCGTCGGCTTTGCGGCCGACAAGGCGGTGCCCAGCGCCGATGTCGGAATTCTCGTCGACGTCGATGTGCCCTGGTTCCCGAGCGACGTGCAGACACGTGAAAAATCGTTCTGGGCGCATATCGATATCGACACGCTCAAGCCCGGGTCGCCGATGTGGACGTTCCCCGGCAATCTGCGCATGCAGGGCGACTCAGGGCGCATCCTTGAACAGGTCCTCGAAGACCTCAAAGCCAAAGCGACGCCTAAGTTCAAGGCGGCGGCGGCCGCGCGGCTGGAGCGCATCAAGGCTTTGCGCGAGGAGCGCATCGCGCGGGCCGCCAAGCTCGCCTCCGACAAAGGCAAGGTGGGCGCGATCAATCCGCATTACTTGATGTCGGAGCTCGGCAAGGTGCTCGACGACGACGCCATCATCTTCAACGAGGGCGTCACCAATGCGGGCGCTGTGCTGCTGCAAATCCCGCGCAAGAGACCCAACACTACGATGCGCTCCGGCGGCGGCGGGCTCGGCTGGTCCGGCGCCTTCGCGCTCGGCGCCAAGCTCGCCGCGCCCGACCGGCTCATGGTGCAAATCTCCGGCGACGGCGGCTTTTATTTCGGCAATCCCAGCTCGGTGTTCGCGGTGTCGCAGCAATACAAATTGCCGTTCTTCTCGATCGTGATGGACAATACCGGCTGGAACGCCGTGAAGGCATCGACCCTGCGCGTCTATCCCGAAGGCGAGGCCAAAGGAGCGAGCGAGTTCGAAGCCAAGCTTGCGCCCAAAGTCGCGTTCACGAAAGTCGCCGAGGCATTCGGCGCTTACGGCGAAGAGATCAGCGATCCAGCCGACGCGCCCGCCGCGATCGCGCGTTGCCTGAAAGAGGTGCGTGGCGGTCGTTCGGCGCTGCTGCACGCGCGGGTGACGAAAATGTAGGCTGGGTTTTGCCGACCCTGCTCAATCCAACAACCCATTGTCCTGCGCGAGGTCTTTGAGCGAAGTCTCCGGCCGCGCGCCGAGGTGCTGAATGGCTTCAGCGGCGGCGAGCGCGCCAAGGCCGCCGCAGGTGCGGTCGTCGGCGCCGCGCGCGAGCCCGGACAAGAATCCAGCGGCGAATAGATCGCCGGCGCCAGTCGTATCGACGACGCGCTCGACCGGGAACGCCCGCACCACTTCGATGTCTTCGGGGTTGACCACGAGGCAACCCTTCTCGCCGCGCGTCACCACGGCGACATCCATATCGGCGCGCAGAGCCTTCATGGCCGCATCGAAATCGGCGGTCTGATAAAGGCTGCGCAGCTCGGCCTCGTTGGCAAAGATGAGATCGACGGTGCGCGTGCGCATCAGCTGTAGAAACTCATCGCGCCAGCGGTCGACGCAGAACGCATCCGACAAAGTCAGCGCCACTTTGCGGTCGGCGTCATGCGCGATCTTGGCCGCCTTGAGGAACGCGTCCTTGGCGTGCTTGGGGTCCCACAGATAGCCTTCGAGATACGTGATCGCGCTCGCCGCGATCATCGCCTCGTCGATATCGGCGGGATGCAGATCCTGGGCGGCGCCTAGATACGTGTTCATGGTGCGCTCGCCGTCGGGCGTGACCAGCACGTAGCAGCGTCCGGTCGAGGGGCCGACGGAGGACGGAGCGGTGTCGAACGTCACCCCGGCGGAGCGGATATCGTGGCTCGAAAGCGCGGCCGAGGAGATCGTCTTTGACCTTGCCGACGAATGCGCCGCGGGCGCCGAGCGATGATAGCCCGACGATGGTGTTGGCCGCGGAGCCGCCGGACCTTTCCACGGCCGCGCCCATGGCGGCGTAGATCGCCTCGGCGCGTTTCTCGTCGATCAGCGCCATCGTACCCTTGCGCATGCCGTGCTTGAGCAAAAAGTCCTCCTCGGCGCGAGCGATCACGTCGACGATCGCATTGCCGATGCCGAGGACGTCGTAACGGGCGGATGGCATGAGAAAACCCGGTGGTGCTTGCGGAAGCCGCGCACTATAACGTCCGGCCCTTGCGGGGCAAGCCGCCGCCGTGGCATGGGACGCACGACCCTGCGGAGTATTCGGCATGGCGTTTCAGGAATTGGTTTTCTCGGGTGTGCAGCCGACCGGCAACCTGCACCTCGGCAATTATCTCGGCGCCATCAAGCGCTTCGTCGAGCTGCAGGATCGCTACGACTGCATCTATTGCGTGGTCGATCTGCACGCCATCACGGTGTGGCAGGATCCCGCCGAACTGCCGCGCGCGATCCGCGAAGTCACGGCGGCGTTTATCGCCTGTGGGATCGATCCGAAAAAACAGATCGTGTTCAACCAGAGCCAGGTGGCAGAGCACGCCGAGCTCGCCTGGATCTTCAACTGCGTCGCGCGCCTCGGCTGGCTCAACCGCATGACGCAATTCAAGGAGAAGGCCGGCAAGGACCGCGAGAACGCCTCCGTCGGCCTCTACGCCTATCCGACGCCTGATGGCGGCCGACATTCTGGTCTATCGCGCCACCCACGTTCCGGTCGGCGAGGACCAGAAACAACACCTCGAACTGTCGCGCGACATTGCGCAAAAGTTCAACAACGACTTTGCCGCATCGATTCACGCCCACGGTTTCGCCGACGCTTTCTTTCCTCTGCCGGAACCGCTGATCACCGGCGAAGCGACGCGCGTCATGTCGCTGCGCGACGGACAGAAGAAAATGTCGAAATCGGATTCGTCCGATCAGTCGCGCATCAATCTCACCGACGACGACGACGCCATCGCGCTGAAAATCCGACGCGCCAAGACCGATCCGCATCCGCTGCCGAGCGAAGAGAAAGGCCTCGAAGGCCGGCCCGAGGCCGATAATCTGGTCGGCATCTACGCCGCGCTTGCCGGCACCACCCGCGCCGGCGTGCTGGCGCAATACGGCAACGCGCAGTTCTCCACCTTCAAGTCGGCGCTGGTCGATCTGGCGGTGGCAAAGCTCGGACCGATCGGCGCCGAGATGAAGCGATTGGTCGCCGACCCGTTGTCGATCGACGCCGTGCTCGCCGACGGCTCGGCACGCGCGCAAAAACTCGCCGGCGAGACCATGAAGGCGGTTAAGGATATCGTCGGCTTCGTGCGGCACTGATCGCAGCCGTCAACAAGAGGGGTTTCCATTTCATGTGCGAAACCGCGCCGAAAAACACCCACGGGTGGAAGCGGTTGGCCATTGTGTTGATTATGGGCTTGGCCACGGGTTGAACCTTGAGCCAAAAGCGCCACGTATTGTGCTAGGTTTAAGGCCAGTCCGTCCGCCTGGACTTGGATCCACGGCCCGCTCAGGAGCAAACCATGTTCATCCAGACCGAAGCGACACCCAACCCGGCGACGTTAAAGTTTCTGCCCGGACGGCCGGTATTGGAAAACGGCACGCTCGATCTGCGCGAGCCCGAACAGGCGGCGCAGTCGCCGCTTGCCGAGCGGCTGTTCGAGATCGCCGGCGTCAGCGGGGTTTTCTTCGGTTCCGATTTCATCACCGTGACCAAGAACGCCGGCGAGTGGCAGCAGCTCAAGCCGATGATCCTCGGCGCCATCATGGAGCACTTCATGTCGGGCGAGCCGCTCGTCAACAGCGGCGTCGCCGAGCAGAGCGGCAGCGAGGAATTTTACGACGCGGCCGATGCCGAAACCGTCGCCACCATCAAGGATTTGATCGAAACGCGGGTGCGGCCCGCGGTGGCCAATGACGGCGGCGACATCACCTTCCGCGGCTTTAAGGACGGCGTCGTCTATCTCAACATGAAGGGCTCCTGCTCGGGCTGCCCGTCGTCGACAGCGACGCTGCAGCACGGCATTCAGAATTTGCTGCGGCATTTCATCCCTGACGTCACCGAGGTGCGGCCGGTGTGACCGGTCGATCCGCGGTCGTTAACCGGCTTCCCGTCCGTCAGTCCCGAAAGCCTCGCTTCGTTCGGCTTTGGGAATGATCTATGACTGATTTCCATGCGCGTGCTCGCCATCGATACGGCGTTGGCGGCCTGCTCCGCGGCCGTGCTCGATACGGTCCAGGGCAGAGTCATCGCCAGCGAGAGCCTGCCGATGGTGCGCGGCCATGCCGAAGCGCTCGTCCCGCTTATTGCTCGGGTCATGCAGCGCGGCAAACTGGCGTTTCCCGATATCGACCGTGTGGCGGTGACGACCGGGCCCGGCAGCTTCACCGGGTTGCGCGTCGGCATTTCCGCCGCACGCGGCATTGCGCTCGCCGCCGGCAAGCCGGCGTTCGGCGTATCGACGCTCTCCGCCTACGCAGCGCCGCATCTCGCCGATCACACGGCGATAGCCGTGATCGCCGCCATCGATGCACGGCATGAGCAGGTCTACCTGCAGGTCTTCGGTCCCGGCGGCCGCGTCATCGTTGCGCCGCGGATGGCTCCGTTGAGCGAAGCGGTGCGGGCGGCAACGGAAGCGTCTTGCCGCATCGTCGGATCGGCGGCCCAAATGGTGGCCGATCACCTGCCCAAAGGCGCGCCGGCGCCTGTAGCGCGTCGATGCGCGGGATGCCCCCGACATCGAGTGGGTGGCGCGCATCGGCGCCGCCCTTCCCGAAGGCCAATCGCCGCCAAAACCCCAATATCTGCGCGCGCCCGACGCGCAGCCGCAAAACGCCGCCCGATTGCCGCGCCGATGAGCATCGTCTCCAGCCTGCTGACAAGCGCGCAGCCCAAGTTCTCTGCAGCACGGCCGGGTGAGGCCGCAGCGATTGCTGCGTTGCATGCTGCGTCGTTCCGGCACGGTTGGGGCGAGGACGAGGTTTCCCGCCTCTTGCTGGACGGCGCGGTCGTTACCCACCGCGCCGTCATCCGCCGCACAACTGGTCGGGTTTATTATGTCGCGGATTGCCGCCGATGAAGCGGAAATTCTCTCTGTGGCGATCGCGCCCGCCCGGCGCGGCCGCGGACTTTCGCGCCCGCTGCTCGACTTTCATCTGCGCAGCGTGGCCGGCCGCGGCGCGCGCACTGTGTTCCTGGAAGTCGACGAAAAGAATGAACCCGCACGCCGGCTTTACGCCGGAGCCGGATTTCACCAAGTGGGATGCCGCCAGGGGTATTACGAATCCGGGGCGACAGCCCTGGTGCTGCGCCGCGACCTCGGTTGAGCCCGCGAGGCCATTTCTTTCCAGGGCAAAAGGCGGTAAGAGGTGAACTTGCGGCAGCCGCTGCATAGAGCGGAATTTTCGAGCGGAATTAAACGCCCCATCGGCATGAACGAACCCAAAAGACTCTTCGTCAAGTCGTTCGGCTGCCAGATGAACGTCTACGACTCGCGGCGTATGGCCGATACGCTGGCGCCGCGAGGTTATGTCGAGACCACGGCCGCCGACGACGCCGACCTCGTCATCCTCAACACCTGCCATATCCGCGAGAAGGCGGCGGAAAAAGTCTATTCCGAACTTGGCCGCGTGCGCCGCCTGAAGGAGGCGGCCGCCTCGGAAGGCCGCCGTCTCATCGTCGCCGTAGCAGGTTGTGTGGCGCAGGCCGAGGGCGAGGAAATCATCCGCCGCGCGCCTTCGGTTGATCTCGTGTTCGGGCCGCAGAGCTATCATCGCCTGCCGGAACTCCTTGCGCGCGCCGAGCGCGGCGACAAGCCCGTCGATACCGAATTTGCGGTCGACGACAAATTCGATCATCTCGCCGCACCGACGCCTTCGGCCATTCGTGCGCGCGGTGTTTCCGCTTTCGTTACCGTGCAGGAGGGTTGCGACAAATTCTGCACCTTCTGCGTCGTGCCCTATACGCGCGGTGCGGAAATTTCCCGGCCTGTCGCCAAAATCATCGCAGAGGTCGAGCAGTTGGCGGCGGCCGGCGTTCGCGAAATCACGCTGATTGGTCAGAACGTCAACGCTTATCACGGTGAGGGTGCACATGGGCGGCCGTGGAGCTTGGCGCAGCTCCTTGAGCGCGTCGGCGACATCGCGGGCATCGAGCGGCTGCGCTACACGACGAGCCATCCGCGCGACATGGACGACGATTTGATAGCGGCGCACCGCGATCTGCCAAAACTCATGCCGCAATTGCATCTGCCGGTGCAATCGGGCTCGGACCGCATTCTCGCCGCCATGAACCGCCGCCATACGCGCGCGGATTACCTCGACATTGTCGCACGGCTGCGCTCGGCACGGCCCGATCTCGCACTCACGTCCGATTTCATCGTCGGCTTTCCGGGCGAAAGCGAAGCGGACTTCGCCGAAACACTGGGCCTTATCGGCGAGATCGGCTTTTGCGGCGCGTTCTCGTTCAAGTATTCGCCGCGTCCGGGCACGCCTGGGGCCGAGCTTGACGATCAGATAGACGAAGACACGAAATCGGACCGGCTGCATCGGCTGCAAGCCGCGATCGACCGCCACCACGAGGCATTCAATCGAAATTGTCTCGGCCGCACCTTCGACGTGCTGTTCGAAAAGCCTGGTCGTTATGCCGGCCAGCTTGTCGGCCGTTCGCCGTATCTGCAGCCGGTGCAGGTGACAGCGCCGGCATCGATGATCGGCGAGATCGCGCCGGTGACGATAACCGAAATCGCGAGCAACAGTCTTTTCGGCACGCTGGCGCATGCGCCCGCGCATACTGACACGTCCCCGATTCTCCGCTTTGCGGAGAGGGAGGGAGTTGAGAACGCAGGAGCCTGAATTGGCAACACGCGGTGCCGCTGGAGCCGATGAATCGGTCTTCGTCGCTCCGGACAATGCGACGCAAATCGCCCTAGCCTTCGACGACAATCGTCTCGCTTCGGTGCTGTTCGGGCAATACGGCCAGAACCTAGCGCTGATCGAGCGCCGCCTCGGCGTCGTCGCCAATTCGCGCGGCAACCATGTAACCCTGGAAGGCCCGCGCGAGGCTTGCGAGCAGGCGCGCCGCGTGCTGGAAAATCTCTACGAACGGCTCAAGAGCGGCGACGAATTGGTACAGGGCGACGTCGAGGGCAACATCCGCCTCGCCATGGCGCAAGGCTCGTTGTTCGATTTCGATCCGGCCGCTTCCCGCGACAGTTTCGAGGAAATCAATCTGCGCAAGCGCCGCGTGCGCGCGCGCACTCCCGCCCAGGACGCTTATATCCGCGCGCTCAAGCGCCATGCGCTGGTCTTTGCCACGGGTCCCGCCGGCACCGGTAAGACCTGGCTTGCCGTGGCGCACGCGGTGCAGTTGTTCGAGCGCAAGGAAGTCGACCGCATCATCCTGTCGCGGCCGGCGGTCGAAGCCGGCGAGCGGCTCGGTTTTTTGCCCGGCGATATGCGCGAAAAGGTCGACCCCTATCTGCGGCCGATCTACGACGCGCTTTACGATTTGATGGACACCCGCATCGTCGAGCGGGCGATGCAGACGACCGAAATCGAAATCGCGCCGCTCGCATTCATGCGCGGCCGCACACTGGCCAACGCCGCAATCATTCTCGACGAAGCGCAGAACACCACGGCGATGCAGATGAAGATGCTGCTCACCCGGCTCGGCGAAAACAGCCGCATGATGGTCACCGGCGATCCGAGCCAGGTCGACCTGCCGCCGGGCCAAACGTCAGGACTCGCCGAAGCGGTACGGCTTCTTGAGAATGTCGAAGGAATCGGCCACGTCACCTTCACCGCGGCCGACGTGATCCGCCATGAGCTGGTCGCGCGCATCGTCGAGGCGTACGACAAGGCGGCAGCGCGCAAGCGCGAGCGGCCGTAAATGAGCGCGCGCGGCGCGCAATGCGACCAAGATCGATGTGCTCGTCGAGTCCGACCTGTGGCAGGAGCCCGCCAAGGTAAAAGCGATCCTGCGGCGCGCCGTGCGGGAGGCCGCCGCCGCACTGTCAACAAGGCGCGGCGGAGCTTGCTATCGTTCTGACCGATGATTCGGCAATCCGCCTGCTCAACCGGCAATGGCGCGGCATCGATGAGGCGACGAACGTGCTATCGTTCCCGACCGAGGACGCCTGGGGAAAACCGCCGCTCATCGGCGACATCGTGCTTGCCCATGAGACGATCGCGCGTGAGGCGCACGACGAAGGCAAGCCGTTGCCCATCATCTTGCCCATCTTGCGGTGCACGGTTTTCTGCATCTTCTCGGCTACGATCACCAGCGGGACGAGGACGCCGACGTGATGGAACAGATCGAGCGCAAGATTCTGCGGCGGCTCGACATCCCGGATCCCTATCGGCCGCACGCCGAGACGGCAAAAAGACCGCAAAAGCGCGCACCGGGACGCGCTGGCGCGCCACGGTGAATGCGGGCCAAATCGATGGCACAAGATCCCATGCGCAGCGAACCGACCGAGAGCGAACATCGCGGTCTGCCGGCGCTCGTGCCGCAGCCCGGCGAAGCCCAGCCTGACGGTTGGCTGTCGCGCGTGGCGCGCATCCTGTTTGGCTGGAAGGCGGCCGCGACGCGCGCCGACCTCGAGCTCGTGCTCACTGCCGAACAGCCCGCGTCCGGCTTCTCGCCCGAAGAAGCCGCCATGCTCAAGAATATCCTCGACGCTGCGCGAATGCCGGATCGAGCGCGTCATGGTGCCGCGCGCCGATATCGTCGCAGTGCAGCAGGACATCGCGCTCGGCGACGCTGGTCAAGATTTTCGCCAGCGCCGGCCATTCGCGGCTCGTGGTCTACAACGATACGCTCGACGATCCGGCCGGCATGGTCCACATCCGCGACCTGGTGGCGTTCATGGCAGCGCGGGCGGCAGCCGATCCCGCCACTGCCGGCCAGCGCGAAGTATCGCCGCAGACCGATCTTAATTTTGCAAACATCGATCTTTCGCATGCCGCTCGCGGCGGCAAAGATCGTCGCGAAATCCTCTACGCGCCGCCGTCCATGCCGGCGCTGGATCTGCTGGCCAAAATGCAGGCGACGCGCATTCACCTTGCGCTCGTCATTGACGAATACGGCGGCACGACGGGCTCGTCTCCATGGAAGATCTGGTCGAGCTGATCGTCGGCGACATCGCCGACGAGCACGACGAGCACGAGCTGCCGGCGGTCACGCGGCAAAGCGACGGCTCGTTCGTGGCCGACGGCCGCGCCAGCCTCGACGACGTCCGCGCCGTCATCGGCGAAGAGTTCGATGTCGGCGAGGCGGGCAGCGAGGTCGACACGCTCGGCGGCTATCTCGTCATCAGCGCCGGCCATGTGCCGGTACGCGGCGAGTTGGTGCCCGGACCGGAGATCGTTCGAGGCCGAAGTACTCGACGCCGATCCGCGCCGGATCAAAAGGGTCAAAATCTATCGCGCGCAAGGATCGCCGCCCGGCAGCGGTCGCGCGATTTGCCCGCGCCGTGAAGGCGCCCGCATCCGCGCCACGGCGCCGCGCGAGGAATCCAATCGGCCGAACCCGAACTCTCCGCGCCCGCCGTGAAGCTGAGGCGCTGATCAACGCAATCGTTCTGTCATGGGGCTGGCGGCGATGGCTGATCGCGTTCGCCGCCGGCGCGCTGTCGGCACTGGCGATGGCGCCGTTCAATGCCTGGCCGATCCTGTTTCTGACCTTCCCGACGCTGGTCTGGCTGATCGACGGCGCCGCGCGTCGGCCGCTGGGGCGGGCTGATTGTCGCCGCCGCAACGGGCTGGTGGTTCGGTTTCGGCTATTTTGTCGCCGGCCTTTATTGGATCGGCTATGCCTTTCTGGTCGACGCGCCGACTTTCGGCTGGATGTTGCCGTTCGCGGTGATCGGCCTACCCGCAGTGCTCGCCGTCTACACCGGCTTCGGCGTCGCGCTCGCGCGATTCTTGTGGACGCGCGGCGCTACCCGGATCCTCGCCTTGGCCGTGGCACTCACCGCCACGGAATGGCTGCGCGGTCACCTGTTCACCGGATTTCCCTGGAACGCATTCGGCTACGCGTTCACCGCTCCGCTGGCGCTGGCGCAGAGCGCATCCGTCGTCGGAATTTGGGGCTTGACCTTTATCGCGATTGCCGTTTGCGCGACGCCCCGCCACGCTGATTGACGACCGCGCCGAGACCCGCCGGCCGTGGCTGCCCCTCGTGCTCGGCCTCGCCGTTTTGGCCGGCCTCGGCGCATGGGGCGCGCTGCGGCTGCAGCGCACGCCGACACGGCTCGTCGACAATGTGCATTTGCGCATCATGCAGCCGAACCTGCAGCAAGATATCCGCTTCAATTATGCGGCCAGGCATGAGGTGATGGATCGCTACATCGCTTTGTCCAATCGCGCATCCGGCCCGCACTCGCACGGCGTTCACGACGCAACGCACTTGATCTGGCCGGAGTCGCCTTTTCCATTCATCCTCACGCGCGAGCCCGATGCGCTGGAGCAGATCGCCAAGCTCCTATCGCCCAGCACTGTGCTGATAACCGGCGCCATGCGGCTTCCCGAAAACTTCAATCCCGCCGATCCCCACGCCTACAATTCCATGTACGTGATCGATCATGATGGGACCATCCTCACGCTTTACGACAAGGTTCATCTCGTGCCGTTCGGCGAATACCTGCCGTTCGAGCATCTCCTGGAACGTCTCGGACTGCAGGAGCTAACAAAGCAGCAAGGCGGTTTTCTTGCCGGCGACCGGCGCCGGCTAATCAACATCCCGGGCGCTCCGACTGCGCTTCCGCTGATTTGCTACGAGATTATTTTTCCGGGCGAACTCGCGCCGCCCGGCAAGCGCGCCGGCTGGATGGTCAACATCACCAATGACGGCTGGTTCGGCATCAGTACCGGGCCTTACCAGCATTTTCAGCAAGCGCGCGTGCGGCCATCGAGGAGGGCTTGCCGCTCGCCCGCGCTGCAAATACGGGCATTTCGGGCGTCGTCGATCCCGTCGGGCGCGTGATCAACTCGTTGCCGCTCGGCGTCGAGGGCGTTCTCAATTCACCGCTGCCGCGCCCGATCGCCGCGCCGCTTTATGCCCGCGTCGGCGATGTGCCTGCCTTCATCATCGTAGCGATTGCGCTGCTCCTGGTAGGACGTCGCCGGCTTTCTGCGAATATGATTAAAATCTAGAAGGCAGCGATGACTGGCGGTTCAGCCTACCTTAAGTTGGTATCGCGGTGGTGCGGCCGCTGCTGGAGGTGATGGCATTGGCAGAGGGCAGCTCAACCATCGCGCGCTCTTTGCGATGAATTCGCCAAGCTTTTTTGGACGGCACCATCTGGGGGATGAGCCGCGAGTTGTATGCGCTAAATCCTCAACTCAGCCGATTTGATCTCCGACCGTTCATGACGGTAAATATGGGTTCCATAGGAGTTGATTATATGATGATCGCGAAGAAGGCGCCCAACCCGATCGACAAACATGTCGGCAGCCGGGTGCGCATGCGGCGGATGATGCTGAGCATGAGCCAGGAGAAGCTCGGGGACGCTCTCGGCCTGACCTTTCAGCAAGTGCAGAAATACGAAAAGGGAACCAACCGCATCGGCGCCAGCCGGTTGCAGCAGATCTCACACATCCTGCAGGTGCCGGTATCGTTCTTTTTCGATGGCGCGCCGCACGTGCACGTTCCTGGCATGGGTCGCACGGAGGGCATGGGGGAAGCGCCCTCGCCGGCCTACGTGTCCGACTTTCTCGCCACCTCGGACGGCTTGGCGCTGACCAAGGCATTCATGCGCATCAGCAATTCCAAGCTGCGGCGGCGTATCGTCGACCTCGTCGAGCAAATCGCCATCAGCGAGAAGCACTAAGCAAGTCCTCCCTGCCGACCGGCGCCATGCACTTGCGCGCCCACTTTTTGCCCACATCTTGACCGCGGCGGACGACGCTGCAACAACCATGCGAAAGATCAGCGCCGGGCACGACCGGGCGCTGGCGGGTAGCGGCGGTCATCACGGCCGACGCGATCGGTGCGCGGTTGTTTATCGAGCATGACCATTTCCGAGGATCGTATCCACCCGGACGAGTCCAGGGCCGGAATTTTCGGGATCATGCTCCAGGAGGGGAGTGTTCCGTGGGACGTACCAATTACCTGTTCACCAGCGAATCCGTATCGGAGGGACACCCGGACAAGGTCTGCGATCAGATTTCCGACGCCATCCTCGACGCCTTCATCGAAAACGACGTCAAGCTCGGCATTGCCGACGACAGCAAAGTGAACACGCGGCTCGGCTGCGAGACGTTGTGCACGACCAATAAGATCGTCGTCGCCGGCGAAGGACGCGGCCAGGCGCCGCTGTTTCACAAGCATGGCGACAAGGCCGTGGTCAATCGCGAGATGATCGCTCAAATCGCGCGCGATGTGGTCAAGGATATCGGCTACGACCAGGACGGCTTCTCCTACTACGGCGCCGATGTCGAGGTGCTGCTGCACGGCCAGTCGCCCGACATCGCCATGGGCGTCGATGCCAAGAAGAAAAAAGTGGCGAGGAGCATGAAGGCGCCGGCGATCAGGGCATGATGTTCGGCTACGCCTGCACCGAGAGCGAGGTCTACGAGAAAGGCTCGTTCATGCCGGCGCCGATCTATTTCGCCCACAAAATTCTCAAAGTGCTGTCGGAGAAACGCCGCTCCGGCGCATTGTTCGATCTGCAACCGGACGCCAAGAGCCAGGTCACCGTCAGATATGTCGACGGCAAGCCGGTCGGCTGCACCAAGGTCGTGGTCTCGACCCAGCACAATGCGCAGAACCGCAACGGCAAGAAATATACACCCGGCATGGTCAAGGAGATGATCGCCGACGCGGTTGACTCGGCGCTGCCCGAAGGCTGGATGCCGAAGAAACCCAGCGATTTCCTGGTCAATCCGACGGGCAATTTCGTCATCGGCGGGCCCGACGGCGATTGCGGCCTTACCGGCCGGAAGATCATCGTCGACACCTACGGCGGCTATGCGCCGCATGGCGGCGGCGCATTCTCCGGCAAGGACCCGACCAAGGTCGACCGCTCGGCGGCCTATGCGGCGCGCTATCTCGCCAAGAACGTGGTGGCCGCCGGCCTCGCCGACAGCTGCACCATCCAGATCGCGTACGCGATCGGCGTCGCCGATCCGATGTCGCTCCTATGTCGACACCCACGGCACCGGCAAAGTTCGAGGAGAAGAAGCTGCAAAAGCTCTTGCCGGAACTGTTTCCGCTGCGGCCGACCAATATCCGGCGCACGCTCAAGCTCAACCGGCCGATTTACCGGCGCACCGCGGCCTACGGCCATTTCGGCCGCGCGCCGGACAAGGACGGCGGCTTCTCCTGGGAACGCACCGACCTCGCCGACGCGCTCAAGCGCGCGCTGCGCTGATTATCGGTACACGTCCAGCGCTTCATCGCCATAGCCGGCCTTGTGCCGGCCATCGCCGTCTTTGATATTGCTCGTGAGCGACAGACGTGGATGGCCGCGACGAGCGCGGCCATGACGACTGATGGATCCGAACCACAACAGCATCGCGCGCATTCTTCGGACGGCGCAAGGGGCACAAGCTGCGCCCGCACCAGGCGCGACTGATCGAAACGCTGTTGCCGCGGCTGGCGATCGATCTTTCGCATCCCGCGCCCGCCGACTTGCGCAGCCTTTTTCCGGTGCCGGTCGACGACGTTGCGCTGGAGATCGGCTTCGGCGGCGGCGAATCGATGATCGCGCAAGCGCGCGAACATCCGCGCACCGGCTTTATCGGCGTCGAACCCTTCGTCAACGGCATGGCCAAGGCGCTCGCCGCGATCGAAAGCAGCGGCCTGCGCAACATCCGTCTGCACTTCGACGACGCGGTGAACCTGATCGCCTGGCTTCCCGAGGCATCGTTGGCGCGGATCGATCTGATCCATCCCGATCCCTGGCCGAAGCGCCGGCATTGGAAACGCCGCTTCGTTCAGGACGACATGGTGGCGCGGCTCGCCCGCGTCCTGCGGCCGGGCGGCGAATTCCGCTTCGTGACCGATATCGCCGATTATGCCGCCTGGACGCTGCTGCGCTTGTTGCGATCGGACAGCGTTCGAATGGACGGCGCAATGCGCCGACGATTGGCGCAAGCCCTGGCCGGGTTTCACGCAGACGCGCTACCACGCCAAAGCCGCGCGCGAAGCAACGCGCGTCGTGCTTTCTCGTTTTCCGCAAGATAAGCCGGCAGCGCTATTGGTCCTGCCGTACGCTGCCAGAAGCGCACCACGCGCTGCGCGGTCGATGCCGACAAGCCGGCCATAATTGGCGAAGGCCTCATCGAACGCCTCGTCGGAGGTGCCCTTGCCGTTCGGCCGCGCCAGGAATATGCGCCTTCACCGTCGGCCAGCCGAGACCGGCCGCCTTGCACAGGATCAGCACCGGATCGGGCCGCTCGCCGCCCATGAGCCGGTCGACGACGCTGATCGGCACCTTGGCGAGCGCGGCGAGCCCAACCACCGCCTCTTCGTATTTGCCGTCGCTGCAGAAAGCGGCCAGCGCCGCTTCGTTCATCTGGCCGGCGCGGTTCAAGCTGAGCACGACGCGCTGCGCGGCGTTGTAATCGCGCGGTCCGACACGCGCGCCGACTTCCTTGGAAACCTTCGCCAGCACATCGCGAATTTCGGATTTCAATTCGGGCGTGGCCGAGGCGAGCAGGCGCTTGTGCACGACCGCGGTCGCTCGGTCAGCAATTCGCGAAACATCGGCGGCGGGATATCCGGCCGCAGTCCAACCTTCTCGGCCAGAATCGCCATCGTCCGCGGCGCGCTTGACCAGGCGGGAAAAGCCCATCTCGGAAATGCGGGCGCCGCGATTGTCGGCCACGCGCCGCGCCACTTCGCGATCGCCGCGTCCCACCAGCACGTCGGTGACCGCTTCGCCGAGCACCCGGCGCGCCGAGATCGCCCGCAGATGGGCCTGGCTCTTGGTCTTGGCGACGTCGACCAGATCGGCCTCCGGCAGGCACGGCGCCAGCTTGAGCACCGGACCGGCGACGGTGATGTCGTCGTCCTTGGCGAGCGTGCGCAGCACCTTGCACCGGCGCGTTGCTGACCGGCGCCAAGTGGTCGAACAGCTCGGCGCGCGCCTTGCTCTCGATCTCCTCGATGAGCAGCCCGAATACGTCGTCGAATAAGTCGACGTGCTGTTCGTTGTAGGTGCTGGCGCCGTCGAGGAAGAGGCCGTGATGCGTTGCAGCGTCTCGACGCGCTTCTCGCGCGAGCCATGCTGGACGACCTGTTCGAGTTCCGGGATCAGCGAAAGAGCGGCGCCATGCCAGGGATCAGCGATCATGACGGCAACGATCAGCGGCTTTTGACCCATTCTGATTACTCGATTACTGATTACTGATCCCTGAATTACCGATTCCTGAAAGGCCTTGCCTTGCGCGGCCGATAAGGCGCTATATTTCGGCTGTCCGTCATGGATACCTCATAACGGTCGGTTGATCCGAACGGTTTTGAGAGTGGGTTCCCCCGGGGCCCGCTCTTTTTTGTTACCTGAGGCCGACCGCTCCGTGCCGGACGCATTCGCAGGATCAATGGCCGCGAGAGCATGGACGACAGAGCCCGACGAGCCTTTGCCGACGAGCCGCGGCTCATCACCGAGCCGGGGCGAGCGGCGCGCGTCGCCGCGCTCGCCGAGCCGGTGCTCGCCGGACTTGGCTATCGGCTGGTGCGGGTGCGCATTTCCGGCTTTGCCGGCTGCACCGTGCAGATCATGGCCGAGCGGCCGGACGGCACCATGACCATCGAGGACTGCGAAACCGCCTCGCGCGCGCTGTCTCCGGTGCTCGATGCCGCCGATCCGATCGAAGGGTCCTACCGGCTGGAGATTTCCTCGCCCGGCATCGACCGGCCGCTGGTGCGGCGTTCGGATTTCGACCGCTATGCCGGCCACGTCGCCCACATCGAAATGCTCGCGCCCATTCGACGGCCGCCGCCGGTTCCGCGGCGAACTTAACGGCACCGAAGGCGAATGCGTGCGGCTTCGCCGCAGCGACGCGGCGGCGCCGAGGGCGCCGAAATTCTGCTGCCGATCGACGACATGATGGAAGCAAGGCTCGTTCTCACCGACGCGCTCGTTTCCGAATCGCTGCGGCGGAGCAAGCACGGCGAACGCAAGAAGCGACACCGCGGCGCCGACGAGCGGGAATCGCCGCGCCGAGACGAACACGAAAACGCTGCGTCTGGAGCAAATCCGGCGCGCAGCCCAACCCGATGGAGATTGAACATGGCGACGGTAAGCGCCAACAAGCTCGAACTGTTACAGATCGCCGACGCGGTAGCGAGAGAAAAGGCGATCGATCGAAAGATCGTGCTCGCCGCCATGGAGGACGCGATCGCCAAGGCGGCGCGCTCGCGTTACGGCAGCGAAACCGAAGTGCGCGCCGAGATCGACGCCAAGAGCGGCGAGCTTCACCTCTCGCGCCACATGCTGGTGGTCGAGACGGTGGAAAATCCGGCGATCCAGATCAGCCTCGAAGAGGCGCGCCGGCGCCATCCCGCCGCGCAGATCGGCGACACCATCGCCGATCCGCTGCCGCCGCTGCCGTTCGGGCGCATCGCCGCGCAATCGGCCAAGCAGGTGATCGTGCAGAAGGTGCGCGAGGCCGAACGCGACCGCCAATACGACGAATTCAAGGATCGCATCGGCGACATCGTCAACGGCATCGTCAAGCGGGTCGAGTACGGCAACGTCGTGGTCGATCTCGGCCGCGGCGAAGCGATCGTGCGGCGCGACGAGCTGCTGCCGCGCGAAGTGTTCCGCAACGGCGACCGCATCCGCGCCTACATCTACGACGTTCGCCGCGAGCAGCGCGGGCCGCAAATCTTCCTCTCGCGCACGCATCCGGAATTCATGGCGAAGCTGTTCGCGCAGGAAGTGCCGGAAATCTACGACGAGATCGTCGAGGTGAAGGCGGTCGCCCGCGATCCCGGCTCGCGCGCCAAGATCGCCGTTGTCTCCCGCGATTCCTCGGTCGATCCGGTCGGCGCCTGCGTCGGCATGCGCGGCTCGCGCGTGCAGGCCGTGGTCAACGAGCTGCAGGGCGAGAAGATCGACATCATCCCCTGGTCGCACGAAATCGCCACCTTCGTGGTCAACGCGCTGGCGCCCGCCGAAGTCAGCAAGGTGGTGATCGACGAAGAGCGCGACCGCATCGAAGTCGTGGTTCCCGATCAGCAGCTTTCGCTCGCCATCGGCCGGCGCGGCCAGAACGTGCGGCTTGCGTCGCAGCTGACCGGCAAGGACATCGACATCCTCACCGAGCAGGAGGAATTGGAACGCCGCCAGGCCGAATTCGAGAACCGCACCCGCATCTTCATCGACGCCCTCAACGTCGACGAGGTGATCGGCCAATTGCTGGCGTCGGAAGGCTTCAATTCGGTCGAGGATCTGGCCCTCGTGGACTTGAAGGAAATCGCCAGCATCGAAGGCTTCGATGAAGACACCGCGCACGAGCTGCAGACCCGCGCACGCGATTATCTCGCCAAGATCGAGGCCGAACTGGACGCAAAGCGCAAGGAGCTTGGCGTCGAGGACGCGCTCAAGGAAGTGCCCGGCGTCACCACCGCCATGCTGGTGCGCTTCGGCGAGAACGGCATCAAGACCGTCGAGGACCTTGCCGGCTGCGCCACCGACGACCTTGCCGGCTGGACCGAGCGCAAGGACGGCGAGGCCGTGCGCCAGGCCGGCATCCTCGACGGCTTCGATCTCGCGCGCGAGGAGGCCGAGGCGATCATCATGCAGGCGCGCCTGAAGGCCGGCTGGATCACCGAGGCCGATCTCGCGCCGCCGCCCGCCGAAGAGGCTCCGGCCGCCGAGGCGCAGGCCTGAAGGAACGAGACGAACGCATGACCGCCCAGACCCAGCATATCGGACGATCGGCGAGCTCGATCGCGGGCCGCACGCGCGCGAACGCGAACGCTTCTGCGTCGCCACGCGCGCGGTGCGGCCGATCGCCGACTTGATCCGCTTCGTGGTCGGGCCGGATGGCGAGGCGGTCCCCGATATCAAGTGCAAGCTGCCGGGCCGCGGCGTCTGGGTGACCGCAACCCAGGAGGCGCTCGAAGACGCGATCAAGCGCAAAGTTTTTGCCCGCGGCTTCAAGCAGGACGTTCGGCTGCCCTGCCGACCTTGCCGCCCGCACCGAACGGCTTCTGCGAGCAGCGCGGCGCTCGATGCACTGGCGATGGCCGCCAAGGCCGGGCTGGTCGCGGCGGGCTTTGCCAAGGCGGCGGCGGCGCTGGAACGCGAGGACGTGGTCGCACTCCTGCATGCGGCCGGAGGCTTCGCCGGACGGCGTCCGCAAGCTCGGCGCAATCAGCCGCCGGCAGCGCAGACATCAGCCGGTCCCTGTGATTGAATTCCTGACCTCGGCCCAATTGGATTTGGCATTGGGCCGCCCAAATGTGGTACATGCAGCCTTGCTCGCCGGGCCCGCAAGCGACACGTTTTTGTCGCGTTCGCGGCGCCTTGAACGGTACCGGACCGGCGGCGCGGGCGATCGTGGCAATCAGGCCGGCAAGGCTGCAGCGCACTGACCCGGCCATGGATATGGATGGGTATGACTGAAACGACCAAGACTACCGGTGAAAAGCTGAGTGTGGCCTCGACGAAGACGCTGACGCTGAAGCGCGGCGGCGTCGAGCAGGGAGTCGTGCGCCAAAGTTTCAGCCACGGTCGCAGCAAGGCGGTCGTTGTCGAGAAGGTCAAGCGGCGCATTGCCGCCCCGGGCGAGACCAAAGCCGACAATGCAGTGGCGCAGGATCGCGCCGCGGCGCTCAAGCGCCTCACGCCGGGCAAAGCTCCGACGACGGTGGAAGCAGCACCTTCGGTCGTCCGCTTCTCAGCCCAAACCGCGGCGTCGTCCTGCGCCCGCTGACCCAGGCCGAACTCAGCGCCCGCGCGCACCGCCCTCGACAAAGCGCGAACAGATCGAAGTTGAAGAGCGCAAACGCGCCGAGCAGGACGCTCAGGTTCTTCGCATCAAAAAAGCCGCCGAACAAAAGGAACGCGCCGAGGCGGAGACGCGCAAAGCGCAGGAGGCCGAACGGCGGGCCCACGAAGACAAGACCAAACAGAAGGCGACCGAGGTCGCCAATAAGCGCTTCGGCGCCGAGGCACATCTGGCCAAGCCGGGACTTGGACGCGTCAATCTCGAGGAAGAAGAGGAAGCACCGCGGCCGCGGCGCGGCGCCGGCGGCGCGGTCGTGCGGACGCCGCCTGCGCCGAAGCCGCAGCGCAGCACTGCCGATAAGCATCGCAACCGGCTCACCGTCGTCAACGCATATGCGTTCGGCGAGGAACGTGAACGCTCCGACGCCGCCTTCCGCCGTCGCCTCCGGCGCCAGACCGGCCAGCGCGACGCCGAGCCAAAGGAAAAGATCGTCCGTGAAGTGACAATCCCGGAAACTATCACCATTCAGGACTTGGCCAACCGCATGTCAGAGCGCTCCGTCGACGTTGTGCGGCTTCTGATGAAGCAGGGGCACATGGCGACCAGCACGGATACGATCGACGCCGATACCGCCCAGCTCATTGCCGAGGAGCTTGGCCACACGGTGCGGCGCGTCTCCGAGGCGGACGTCGAAGAAGGCATGTTCGATGTCGCCGACGATCCGGCCAAGCTGCAGCCGCGCGCGCCGGTCGTCACCATCATGGGCCACGTCGATCATGGCAAGACGTCGCTCCTCGACGCCATTCGTTCAACCGAAGTGGCGGCCGGAGAGGCGGGCGGCATTACTCAGCATATCGGCGCCTATCAGGTCACCTCGCCGTCGGGCGGCCGCATCACATTCATCGACACGCCCGGCCATGCTGCGTTCACCGCCATGCGCGCACGCGGCGCCAAGATCACCGATATCGTGGTACTCGTAGTCGCCGCCGATGACGGCGTCATGCCGCAAACCGTGGAAGCGATCCAACACGCCAAGGCCGCGAACGTGCCGATCATCGTGGCGATCAACAAGATCGACAAGCCTGACGCCAAGCCCGAGCGAGTGCGCAGCGAACTCCTGCAGCATGAAATTCAGGTCGAATCGCTCGGCGGCGATGTGCTCGAGATCGAGGTTTCGGCCAAAGAGAAGATCAATCTCGACAAGCTGCTCGACGTGATCGCCTTGCAGGCGGAAATCCTCCAGCTCAAGGCAAACCCGAACCGTCCGGCCGAGGGCACGGTGATCGAGGCGCGGCTCGACCGCGGCCGCGGCCCGGTAGCGACTGTCCTGGTGCAACGCGGGACGCTCAAGCCCGGTGATATCGTTGTCGCCGGTTCCGAATGGGGCCGGGTACGCGCACTGCTCGTCCGATACCGGTCACTCCGTCGTGGCGGCCGGCCCGTCGATGCCGGTGGAAGTTTTGGGTTTCAACGGCACGCCGGAAGCCGGCGACCGCCTCGCGGTCATCGACACCGAAGCGCGGGCCCGCGAGATCACAGCGTATCGCGAGCGACAGAAGCGGGAAAAAATGGCGGCGCGGCAGACCGGCATGCGCGGCTCGCTCGAGCAGATGATGAGTCAGCTTAAGACCGCCGGGCGCAAGGAATTCCCGCTCGTGATCAAGGGCGACGTGCAAGGCTCGGTGGAAGCGATCGTTGGCGCGCTTGAGAAATTGTCCACCGAGGAAGTGGCCGCGCGCATTATTTTCTCCGGCGCCGGCGCCATCACCGAATCCGACGTGACGCTGGCGGAAGCCTCAAGCGCGGTCGTCATCGGCTTCAACGTTCGCGCCCACAAGGAAGCGCGCGAAGCTGCCGAGCAGGCCGGCATCGAAATCCGCTATTACGACATCATCTATAGCCTGGTCGACGACGTGAAAAAGGCGATGTCGGGAATGTTGGCGCCGACGCTGCGCGAAACCATGCTCGGCAACGCCGTCATTCTCGAAGTCTTCAAGGTCTCCAAGGTGGGCAACGTTGCCGGTTGCCGCGTCACCGACGGCACTGTCGAGCGTGGCGCCAATGTGCGGCTCATCCGCGACAACGTGGTCGTGCATCAAGGCAAGCTGTCGCAGCTCAAGCGATTCAAAGACGACGCGCGGGAAGTCGTGGCCGGCCAGGAATGCGGCATGGCCTTCGAGAATTACCAGGACATGAAGGCCGGCGACGTCATCGAGTGTTATCGAGTGGAGAGCGTACAGCGGACGCTGTGAGCCCATTCGTATTTGAGGGCCGCTTCTTGCTCGGCGCAGCCCAGCCATCGGCCACAAGGCTATGGACCATCCGGTCACCTATCGTTACGACCGCAACGACTATATTGAGCTTTTGCGCGCGCAGCGGTCGCTAAGCATGCTCGGGCGACTTGGCCGCTGGGGCCGCTATGCCTGCTTCGCTCTGTTCTTCGTGGTGCTGCTCAATCTGCTTGACGTTTTATCAGGGTCATTTGACCTACCAGTTGATCTCATGGCTTCCGGCCTCGTGTTTGTCGCGATGTTTCTTGCTGCACCTCTAGGCGAATTTCTTGGCGAGCGTGCTTTGGCGCGATGGATTTTCCCGCGCTTTAGCCTGGCCGATAAAGAAGTCACGCTGACGTTCGGCGAAGACGGCATCCGCTCGGAATACGGCGGCATGGAGGGACGGATGCCCTGGCAATCGGTCCTGCATATGCTGGAGACTGAGAATTACTTGTTTCTATCCATCAGCCGGGCGGAGATGATCATCGTGCCAAGGCGCGCACTGCCATCACCCGCTGCCGCCGCAGAACTTGCACACTATATACGGTCCAAGGTTAATGCCCCGGCCTTGGCCTAAGGGGCTTACACAATACCGCACGATGAAATCACGCAATTCCCCACAAGATCGCACCGGCGGCTCTCAGCGTCAGCTCCGCGTCGGCGAACTGATCCGCCACGAACTCGCCGAGATGCTGTCGCGCGGCGATATTCACGATCCGGTCGTGGAAACGCACATGATCACGGTGCCCGAAGTGCACATGAGCCCTGATCTGCGGCTCGCCACGATCTATGTCATGCCGCTCGGCGGCCGCGACGAAACGGAAGTGCTCGCGGCACTCGACCGCAACAAGAGATACGTGCGCGGCGAGATCGGGCGTCGCGTTAACCTGAAATTTGCACCTGAAATTCGATTCCGCATCGACGAGCAATTCGACGAAGCGGAACGGATCGAGAAGCTTCTGCGAACACCTCAGGTCCGGCGCGACTTGGCGCAAGAGAATGACAATGAATGACTTACCGCGCCTGGCAAACGCCGATGCGCCCCTGCCCGACCCTGCCGTGCAAGTGAACTCGCAAGGCGGCACGCAAGGCGTCAAGAAGAGCAAGAAACGCGACGTGCACGGCTGGATCGTGCTCGACAAGCCGGTCGGCATGACCTCAACGCACGCCGTGTCGGTGATCAAGCGCCTGTTTGCCGCCAAACGTGTAGGCCATGCCGGCACGCTCGATCCGCTGGCATCGGGCTGTTTGCCGATCGCGCTCGGCGAAGCGACCAAGACCGTGCCCTTTGTGGTCGATGGCCGCAAAAACTATCTGTTTACCATTCGCTGGGGCGAGGAGCGCGACACTGACGACGCCGAAGGCGTGGTCACGGCGACGAGCGCGCTGCGCCCCGATGCGGCGGCGATCCGCGCGCTCCTGCCGCGCTTCACCGGTACGGTCGAGCAAGTGCCGCCGCGTTTCTCGGCCATCAAGATCGGCGGCGAGCGGGCCTACGATCTCGCCCGAGACGGCGAAGCGGTCGAGCTTAAGCCGCGGATGGTCGAGATCCATCGGCTTGAACTCGTCGAGACCCCCGATGCCGATCATGCCGTGCTTGCTTGTGAATGCGGCAAGGGCACCTATGTGCGCTCGCTTGCCCGCGATCTCGGCCGCACGCTGGGCGCGCTCGGCCATGTGATTACGCTCCGTCGCGGGCGGGTCGGGCCGTTCGACGAGGGCGACATGATTTCGCTGGAACGGATCGAGGGTTTATGCCATAGAGCGGCCGCTGGCGAGCAAGGACAAACCCTCGCCGACGTAATCCTGCCGATCGAGACCGCGCTGGACGACATCCCGGCGCTGGCCGTGAGCTCGGCAGATGCGGCTAGGCTTAAACGTGGCCAAGCCGTTTTATTGCGCGGACGGGACGCGTCCATCTTCCGCGGCATGGTTCAAGTGGCGTGCGCTGGCGAAATCGTGGCCATCGCCGAAGTGAACCGTGGCGAGATCGTCCCCAAACGCGTGTTCAACTTGACCGGCATCGTTGGTCGAGCCGGCAGAAAGGTTAGATGACGATGTCGATCACGACCGCGCGTAAAGCGGAACTTATCAATACGTATGCCGTCAAGTCAGGCGATACGGGTTCGCCCGAAGTCCAGGTTGCGCTGCTCTCCGAGCGGATCAACAGCCTGACCGATCACTTCAAGACCCATATCAAGGACAACCATTCGCGGCGCGGGCTTCTCAAGCTCGTCTCGCAGCGTCGCCAAATTCTCGACTATCTGCATCGCACCAATCAGGCGCGATACAAGGAGTTGATCGAACGGCTGGGTATCCGCCGTTGATATGTTCACGCGCGGAAAATCCCGCGCGTTTGCTGGCGGAGCGCGTCAAGTGCCCGCTTTTGCCCGGCAGCAATCCTGCCGATTTGTGGAATGGGCCGGTGCCCGTTCATAACTTAAGGGAAGGTTCGAAGGCCATGGCAGGATCGCCGGACGCTGAAAGGCATTGCAGCCCGGTTGCGCCGACAGCGTCTCGCCGTCTTGCTTATGGCTTTCGCACTTCTCGCGAAAACCATGAGAGACAAACGAAATGTTCGACATCCATCGTGTACAACTTGACTGGGGCGGCCGCCAGATCACGCTAGAAACCGGCAGGATAGCTCGGCAGGCCGACGGAGCGGTGTTCGCTTCCTACGGCGACACCACCGTCATCGCCACCGTCGTTGCGGCCAAAGAGCCCAAGGAAGGCATCGATTTCCTGCCGCTCACCTGCAACTATCAGGAAAAATATTACGCTGCCGGCCGCATTCCCGGCGGCTATTTCAAGCGCGAGGCGCGCCCCACCGAGAAGGAGACGCTGGTCTCCCGCCTCATCGATCGCCCGGTGCGTCCGCTGTTCGCCGATGGCTGGCGTTGCGACACGCAGGTCATTGTGACCGTGCTCTCGCATGACCTGGAAAACGACCCCGACATTGTGGCGATGGTCGCGGCGTCGGCCGCGCTCACGCTGTCCGGGGCGCCGTTCATGGGGCCGATCGGCGGCGCGCGCGTCGGCTTCATCAACAACGAATACGTGCTCAATCCGCAGATCGACGAGATGACCGAGAGCCAGCTCGATCTCGTCGTCGCCGGCACGCAGGACGCGGTGTTGATGGTGGAATCGGAAGCAAAGGAACTGTCCGAAGACATTATGCTCGGCGCCGTCATGTTCGGTCACCGGCATTTCCAGCCGGTCATCGAGGCCATCATTAAGCTCGCCGAGAAGGCCGCCAAGGAGCCGCGCGAGCTCAATCTGCCCGACAACGCAGCGCTCGAAAACGAAATGCGCGGCCTGGTCGAAAAAGAGCTGCGCGCCGCCTACGCGATTGCCGACAAGATGGAGCGCCACAAGGCAATCGACGCAGCCAAAGACCGCGTGATGGGCCATTTCCTCCCGGAGGGAGCCGAGAACCCGAAATATTCGAAGCTTCAGATCGCCGGCGTGTTTAAGGACCTCGAAGCCAAGATCGTGCGATGGAATATTCTCGATACCGGCAATCGCATCGACGGCCGCGATGTCAAAAGCGTGCGCCCGATCGTCTGCGAGGTCGGCGTGCTGCCGCGCACCCACGGCTCGGCCTTGTTCACCCGCGGCGAGACCCAGGCGCTGGTCGTGGCGACGCTCGGCACCGGCGAGGACGAGCAATGGATCGACGCGCTGCAGGGCACCTACAAGGAATCGTTCCTGCTGCACTACAATTTCCCACCGTTCTCGGTCGGTGAGACCGGGCGCCTCGGCGCTCCCGGCCGCCGCGAGATCGGCCATGGCAAGCTCGCCTGGCGGGCGATCCATCCGGTTTTGCCGGACAAGACCGAGTTTCCCTACACGATCCGCGTCGTTTCCGAGATCATGGAATCCAACGGTTCGTCGTCGATGGCGACCGTGTGCGGCACGTCGCTGTCGCTGATGGATGCCGGCGTGCCGCTCAAGCGGCCAACCGCGGGCATCGCCATGGGCCTGATCAAAGAGGAGGAGCGCTTCGCCGTCCTCTCCGACATTCTCGGCGACGAGGATCACCTCGGCGACATGGATTTCAAGGTGGCCGGCACCGAGCGCGGCGTCACCTCGCTGCAGATGGACATCAAAATTGCGGGCATCACCGAAGAGATAATGCGCATTGCGCTCGGCCAGGCAAAGGACGGCCGCATGCACATCCTCGGCGAGATGAGCAAGGCGCTGACATCAGCCCGCGCCGAACTCGGAGAGTTTGCCCCGCGCATCGAGACGATGCAGATTCCTGTCGACAAGATCCGCGAGGTGATCGGCTCGGGCGGGAAAGTCATCCGCGAAATCGTGGAAAAGACGGGCGCCAAGATCGACATTTCCGACGACGGCACGATCAAAATCGCCTCAGCCAAGGCGGACTCGATCAAGGCCGCGATCAACTGGATCAAATCGATCGCCTCCGAGCCCGAGGTCGGCCAGATCTACGACGGCACCGTCGTCAAGGTGATGGATTTCGGCGCCTTCGTGAACTTCTTCGGCGCCAAGGACGGCCTCGTGCACATCAGCCAGCTGGCGCCGCGCCGCGTACAGAAGACCACCGATGTCGTAAAGGAAGGCGACAAGGTGAAGGTCAAGCTCCTCGGCTTCGACGAACGCGGCAAAGTGCGGCTGTCCATGAAGGTGGTCGATCAACAGACTGGCGAAGACCTCGAAGCCAAGCAGAAGGCGGAGACCGCCGACTCGCGCGAAGCGGCAGGCGCCGCAGAGTAACTTTCATTCCGGGGCGCGCCTCAGGCGCGCACCCGGACTGTTTACTCGGTTACGGGGACGGGCTCGGCGCCGCCGCGCGCCGGCCTATTGAACACGATAAGCAGCGGAAGCACCGCTAGGGTCGCAATCATCAACAGTTTGTAATCGTCGATATAGGCGATGATCTGCGCCTGCTCGGTGATCACGGCGTCGAGCGCGGCGCGGCCTCCGGCGAGCAGCGGGTTCCAGAAGTGAGCGATGTTGGGGTTCTCCAGCGCGCGGTTCACGGCGGTGACATGCTCCGCGATATCGGCGTGATTGACCTGCGTGTTGCGGACCAGCAGCGCGTTGACCACTGAAATGCCGATGCTGGAGCCGATGTTGCGGAACAGGCTGTAGAGGCCGGCGCCTTCGGTCCGCGCCTGCAAAGGCAGCGTCGATAATGTCGCCGCGCTCAAAGGCACGAATAGAAAGCCGAGGCCGAAGCCCTGGACCATGGTGACGGCGACGATCGTTCCCTGCGAGACGTCTGGTGTCCAACCGGTCATTGCGTAGTAAGCCCACGCGGTGAGGCCGAGCCCGACAGCGAGCAGAACGCGGATATCGGCGCGGCCAACCAGGCGGCCGACGATCAGCATCGAAGCCATGGTACCGACGCCGCGGGGCCCCATGATGATGCCGGCCGCGACCACCGGATAGTTCATCAGTTGCTGCAAGTAGGGCGGCTGCAGCGCCATCGAAGCGTAATAGGTGAGCCCGACGACGACGATGAAGATCATTCCGGCGGCAAAGTTGCGGTCGCGAAACAACGACGGCCGCACGAACGGTCGTTCGGCAGTGAACGTATGGACGATGAACAGATAAAATGCCGAGGCCGCGACAATTGCTTCGATGACGATCTCGCCCGAACTGAACCAATCCTTCTCCTGGCCGCGATCGAGCATGATCTGCAGTGCGCCAAGCGTAATGCTCAATGTGCCGAAGCCGAACCAGTCGAGTTTCCCGACCGGGTCGCGCGGGGGCTCCGGCAGAAACAGCAGGATGCCGATAAAATCGAGAATCCCGATCGGCAGATTGATGTAGAAGACGTAGCGCCACGAGTAGCTCTCCGTCAGCCAGCCGCCGAGCACGGGACCGAGCACCGGGCCGATCATCACCCCAATGCCGAACATCGCCATGGCGAAGCCCTGGCGTTCGCGCGGATAGATGGCGAACAACAAGGATTGCGAAATCGGCACCAACGCCGCACCGAAGGCGCCCTGCATGACTCGGAACAGGACGATCTGTTCTAGAGACTGCGCCATGCCGCACAGCACCGAGGCCAGCGTAAAACCGCCGATCGAGACCAGGAACAGCCGTTTGATGCCGAATTTTCCGGCCAGGAAGCCGGTCGGCGGCGTCATGATCGCGGCGGCGACGATGTATGACGTGAGCACCCACTCGATCTGCTCGTAGCTCGCCGACATGTTGCCCTGCATGTAAGGCAGCGACACATTGGCGATCGTGGTATCGAGCGCTTGCATCAGCGTGGCGAGAATGAGGAAGAGGCTGATTGCTCCGCGATGGCCGCCAATCTCTACAATGTTTTCGGAAGCCATGGGAGCGCGCGCTAGAACAGCGAGGTCAGGAAGTGCGGAAAGCCGCGCGCATGGGCGGTATCGACCGCGATTTCGACGCTCATCCCGGCGGCGAGTGGCGGCAGCCTTTTGTCGCTGGTATCGACGCGAACGCGCATCGGCACGCGCTGCACGACTTTGACCCAGTTGCCGCTGGTGTTCTGCGCCGGCAGCAGGGCGAATTCCTGCGCCGCGGCCGGGCTCACACTCTCGACGGTGCCGTTCCATTGCCGGTTCGGGTACGTGTCGACCGTCACGGTGACCGGCTGGCCGGGCCGCACATAGGTCAATTCGGTTTCCTTTGGATTGGCTTCGATCCAGACGTGATCGGTATCGACCAGATAAAAGGCCGTGTTTGAGGCCGCGAGATATTTTCCCGGCGCGATCGACGGCACATCTGTGACGATCCCGGCGAACGGCGCGGTGACAATTGTATCGCTAAGCTGGCGCTGCGCCTCGTCGACCCTCGCTTTGGCCTGAAGATATTGCGGATGCTGCGTCACCTCGACATCCGGACTGCCGCCCAGCTTTGCGAGTTGCACCTGGGCTTGCTGCCGCAGCAATTCAAGCTTGTTCTTATCGTTGCCGAGGGTGGCTTGCGCCTGATCGAAAACGGCCTCGGAAACGGTGTGAGTACGCAACAGCTGCAAGTCGCTGTCGTAGGTCGTCTGATCGAAATCGACTAACGATTGCTGAGCGGCGATGTCGCTCAGCATACGCTTATAATCCTGCTTCATTGCCTCGATGGTCAGCCCGGTTTGCGTCAGGTTGGCCTTGGCATTGTCGAGCGCGATCTGGAATTGCTGTGGATCGAGGCGATAGAGAATCTGACCGGCCGTGACATGCTGGTTCTCTCTCACGTCCACATCTTTGACGATGCCGGATACGTCGGTCGAGACGCCGACCTTCTCGGCTTCGACATAGGCGTCGTCGGTCGACATAATCTGCCCGCCGGTGACATACCAGTAGCCGCCGATGAGAAGAACAAGCGGCAACAGCGCGAACAAGCCCCGCCGCGTCCAATCGCGGCGCCTAGGCCGGCGAAGTTCCTCGTTGCCGGGAGCCTTCTTCTCGGTGTGCGCTTCGCTCGCTGGCGCCGGCGCCAACGGTACCGGCCGTGGGGCTTCTTGGGCCTCGTCGTGCTCCGGCGGCAAGGCCTTGCGGAGCCGCTCAGCCATAACGGCGCTCTCCCGCGGCATTATCCGCGCTCCGTTGCTGGATCGCCTGACGCAGATTCTCTTTCACAACGCCAAGCTGTGCGACCATCCTTTCGACGCTCTCGCGATCGACGCCGGCGAGCGCAGTCGCCATCAGGTTCTCGCCAAGATCGGCAAGTTTTTCCAGAAGCGGATGCGCCGCAGGCCGCAGGAAAAGACGCTTGGCGCGGCGATCCTCCGGATCTGCCCGCCGTTCGATCAGGCCGCCGTCACAGAGCTTGTCGAGGAGACGCGTCAGTGAAATCGGTTGCAATTCAAGCATTTCTGCAAGTTCTGATTGCTTGAGCCCTTCGGACCGATCGAGCCGTACCAGCACCACCCATTGCGCACGCGTGATACCAAACTGGACCGCCTTCTGGTCCGCAAAGGTCCGCAACATGCGGGCTACATCGTTGAGTGTAAAGGCGAATTCTCTGTTAAGCGATAGCGGCAGCAAGCCGACCTCCCTCTGTTGTGCTTACTCAATAGAGCGCAACACAATATAAGTAGGCTTATAGAAATGTCTAGGCAATTACTGCGATGCAGCAATGCATGCGAGTTGCAGTTACGGAACCTCAGGTAAGACCCAGGTCGCCAAAAGCCGCGATGTGATGATCGGCGGCGGCTTGCCCGAAGCAGCAGAACACGACCCGCGTGATGCCGCGTGACGCGGCCGCCAGTTCGGCGGCGGCGGTGCTCACCGCTATGCGCGCGGCGCGATCGGGCGGGAAGCCATAGATCCCGGTCGAGATTGCGGGAAATCCGATCGAGGCAAGACGGTGTGCGGCGGCAAGATCGAGCGCAGCGCGATAGCAGGATGCCAGCAATTCGTCCTCACGCTGCCCGCCACCGTTCCATACCGGGCCGACAGCGTGGATCACATGCTTGGCCGGCAGCCCGTAGCCTCGTGTGATCTTTGCCGCCCCGGTCGCACAGCCGCCGAGCTTTTCGCATTCGGCGTGCAGCTGCGGGCCGGCCGCGCGATGAATCGCGCCATCAACGCCGCCGCCGCCCAGCAAGGTCCGGTTTGCGGCGTTGACGATGGCGTCGAGCGCAAGCGTCGTAATATCGCCAACGCAGACTTCGAGCCGGGTGGCGCCGATTTCGGCGCTCAGGAGCGGTGTCGTGCTTGCCATCGGCACGAGCGTATCACGCCCACTCGGCCTGCGCCTCCGCCCGTAAATCGACGGTGCTCTTTACGCCGATATCGTCGAAATGTTCGTCGAGAAAGCGCCGGGCGGCACGCCGACCGCTAACCCGCAGCATTTCGAAGAAGTCGTAGTCGGTCGAGAGCTTGCTGGACGCATCGAAATGCGTGCCGAAGCGATCGAGCACGATGCGATGCACGTTGATGCGCCGGTATTGCCCCGGGCCGATTCCGCGCGGCAGCTTGCCCTGGTCAACGAGCCGGGTGACGAAGTCGATGGCGCGATATTCGCCAATGAGCGAGGAGTTGAATGTAATCTCGTTGATGCGATTCATGATCTCGTTCGACGACATGGGCGTCGCCTGCCGCGCCAGGGGATTGATTTGCACGACGAGGACATCTTCGGTGCTCGTGGTGCGGAAGAACGGAAATATAACTGGGTTGCCCAAATAGCCGCCGTCCCAATACGGCACGCCATCGATCTCGACCGCGCGGAACAGGAGCGGCAGGCAGGCCGAAGCCATCACCGCGTCGGCAGTGATCTTGTCACGCGAGAAAACGCGCACACGTCCGGTTTGAACGTTGGTCGCCGATATGAAAATCTGCAGATCCGAGCAGGCGCGCAGCGCCTCAAAATCGACGAAACGCTCGATCAGATCCTTCAGTGGATTGATGTTCAGCGGATTGACGTCGTAGGGGGAAAAATAGCGCGATAGCGCGTCGAACCAAGCCTGCACCGGGGTACCTTCAAGCGGAGTGAACGACAGCAGGCGCTGCAGCACCTCGCGCTGCAGCGACGGCAGATTGCCGGTGCTCGACGCCGCGCGCCAGAAATCGGCGAGCCGCTTCTGCGCCTCCTCGCGACCGCCGCGGGCGAGACCGTCCGCAAGCATTACGGCATTCACCGCCCCGGCCGATGTGCCGGAAATACCCTCAACGGCAATGCGCTCGTCGCCTAACAGGTGATCCAACACGCCCCAGGTGAATGCGCCGTGCGCACCACCGCCTTGCAGCGCGAGATTGATGCGTTTGGTCGCGGCCGGCGCTTTTTGCTCAGCAGCACGGCCTGGCAACAGCGAGGCGAAGGGGTTTTTCATGTGCTCGCTCTCTTGAATGTCATGCCCCGCGAAGACGAGGCATCCAGTAGCTCGAGGACATGCAGAGGAAGCACCGTGTTACTCAAACTCTCTCGCGATTACTGGATCGTCGGCCGGCGCGGACGATGACAGGGAAGAATACGTCGCAGCATTTGACCCACTCACTCCGCGGTCCAGCCGCCGTCGATCGAAAGGTTGGCTCCGGTGATCGACCGTGCCGAGTCGGAGCAAAGATAAACGGCAAGGTCGGCAACTTCCCCGACGGTGACGAATTCCTTAGTCGGCTGCGCCGCCAGCAGCACGTCGCGCTTGACCTGCTCCTCGGTCATGCCGCGGGCTTTCGCCGTATCGGGAATTTGCTTCTCGACCAGCGGCGTCCACACGTAACCGGGGCTGATGCAATTGCAGGTGATACCGAAGGTGGCAACTTCAAGCGCCACCGTTTTGGTAAGGCCGGCAAGTCCGTGCTTGGCCGAGACGTAAGCGACCTTGAACGGTGAAGCGACAAGCGAATGCGCCGACGCAGTATTGATGATGCGGCCCCACTTACGCGATTTCATGCCCGGCACCGCGGCGCGCACGGCATGAAATGCCGCCGACAGATTGATAGCGATGATCTGGTTCCATTTCTCGACGGGAAATTCCTCGATCGGGGCGACAAATTGAATACCGGCATTGTTGACCAGCACGTCGAGCGAGCCGAAGGCTTTTTCGGCCGTGTGCACCATGTCGGCGATCTCGGCGGGCTTGGTCATGTCCGCGCCCGAATAGACCGCCTTGACGCCGAATTCCTTCTCGATGGCGCTACGTTCCTTTTCGATCGCCGCCTTGTCGCCGAAGCCGTTGATGGTGACGTTGGCGCCCTGGGCGGCCAGCGCTCGCGCGATGGCGAGCCCAATGCCGGAGGTCGAGCCGGTGACGAGCGCGGACTTTCCTTTCAGCATGGCGAACCCCAATTTATGGCTGAGTTTGGCAAAAGAGCGCCGGTGGGCGCCGGGAGTACGGGTGAGCAGGCGGAATGTGCGGCGGTTTTTGCTGCAGCGCAACATAAAAGCCGTCACGTTTTCGCGATCCGGCTTTGCACCGATACAATAGGATCAACGGGCGGAGCCATGATCGCCATCAAGGAATGACACGAATGCCGCGCGCGATCTTTCCGGCGCCCGACCACGATCACGAGCGCTGCACCAGCGACGCCATCGCCTACGCTGAAGCCCAGTGCGCGGCGCGCGCGCAACGGTTGACCCCGATGCGCCGTCAAGTGCTGGAGGCCCTGCTGGCAAGTCACGGCCCGCTCGGCGCCTACGAGATCATCGAACGACTAGCGAACAAGAACGGCCGACCGGCTCCGATCACGGTTTATCGTGCGCTCGACTTTCTGCGCGACAATGGCCTCGTCCATCGCATCGAAAGCCGCAATGCGTTCGTGGCCTGCGCGCACAATCATTCGGGCGACGACCTCGTCGTATTCCTGATCTGCGAGCGCTGCGGCGCCGTCGGCGAGGCGCCAGGAGGCGCGGTCGCTGAAGCGCTCAAAGCCTCTTCGCGCACCGCGGGCTTTTCCCCAAAGAGTCCGTTGATCGAGATCGTCGGCATCTGCTCGCATTGCCGTAGCCGATAAGTACGCGTTGAGTGAAGCAAATCGCCGTGCCACCCTCGCCTTCGTCCCGTTCGCTCGACACGCTCGCGATCGCCGCAACCATCGTGCTGTGCGTGAGCTGGGGATTCAATAACGTCGCAATCAAGCTCGCGATCCACGATATTCCGCCGCTGATTCAGTCAGCGACCCGCTCGGTGATCGCAGCGATCCTGGTCGGTGGATGGTGTCAAGCGCGCGGCATTCCGCTGTTCAAACGCGACGGCACGTTGACCGCGGGCGTTTTGGCCGGGATTCTCTTTGGCCTTGAGTTCCTCCTAATCTATCGCGGGCTCGTCTGGACAACCGCGACGCGTGGCGTGTTGTTTCTTTATTTGACGCCGTTCTTTGTCGTTATTGGCTCGCGCTGGCTTATCCCAGGCGACCGGTTCCAGTTCGCGCAATGGTTCGGCCTCCTGCTGTCGTTTGCCGGCATCGTGATCGCCTTCGGCGTACCGGCGCCGGCGAGCGATCAGCGCCAAGCGCTCGGCGATGTCATGTTCGTCGGCGCCGCCGCGGCGTGGGCGGCAACTACTCTGGTCATCAAGGCGAGCCCACTCAGCCGCATCAGTGCGGAGAAGACGCTGCTTTACCAGCTCGTGGTTTCGGCGCCGCTCCTCGGCGTCGGCGCCCTAGTGTTCGGCGAGCGCATCGATGCCATGCCGTCGGCGCTGGCGCTCGGCGCCTTCGCCTACCAGACGCTTTGGGTCGTCAGTGTCACATTCGTCGTGTGGTTTGCGCTGATCGTGCGCTATTCGGCAGCCAGACTGTCGGCATTCACTTTTCTGGCTCCACTCTGTGGCGTGACCGCCGGGCACCTGGTCTTGAATGAGCCGCTGACTCCGCCCTTCGCCGCGGCCGTGGTTCTGGTAGCCGCGGGCCTTATCTTGGTCAATCGGCCGGGATGATCGGCGTGGTGAAATCGTGCTAACGTTTCGCTCCAGCGCGCAGCGCACCGCCGAGGAAGCGATGGCGAACGGACCCGGATTGTCGATGACGAGGGGCGACGCTGGTGCGGCGCTGCAGCAGGCCGTGTTCGCGTTAAACAGCCAACGTCCGCACGAGGCCGAACGAATTGCCGGCGAAGTGCTGAAGGCGGATCCGCGTGATGCCCGCGCGCTGCACCTTCTTGGCTGCGCCTTGCTGATGCAGGGCCGCGCCCCAGAGGCCATCGCGCCGCTGGAGATTGCGGCGCGCATCCGCCATGACGCCGAAATCGATACGCAGCTGGCAATCGCGCTCCGTCAAGCCGGCCGGGCCGATGATGCGCTGTCTCGCCTCAAGCGCGCGATCAAGCGTCAGCCACCTTATCCCGCGGCCTTCCACGAACTAGGCTGTGCGTTGGCTTCAATGAAGCGCTACAACGAGGCTGCCGAAGCATTCAGCCGCGGTCGCGAAATTGCGCCGATGGTGCCGGAATTTTCGATTCAGCTCGGCCGCGTCTTCGTGGAGCGCCGCGACTTCGCCAACGCCAAGCTCGCCTTCGCGCGCGCGTTGGAAATTTCCGCCACCTCCTACGATGCGCTATTCGGGATGGCCAAGGCGCATCAGGGGGCCGGCGAGAACGAAGCGGCCGCAGATTATTTCCGGCGTTGCCTAGCGAGCAGGCCCGACCGCAAGCAACTGGCTCAATCTAGGGCGTTGTCTTCTGCAGCTCGGGCACCTCGATGAGGGCTACGAGTGCTTCCGCTTTGCCGTCCGCAGCGATCCGAAACGCTACGGCAATGCGCTCGGCATGCTGACGAAGTCGGCGCGCGGCCGATTTTGGCTTAAGCCGAGCGCAGCGGCGCGATTCTTCCAGGGCAAATAGATCAACGCTTCGGCGCCCGGAATTGCCGACGGTAAACGTCGGTGCCCCCCAAGATCGTCTCTCTCGATTCAATCAGCCGCGTTGAGTCCTCGCTGGAGAACACGTCAAACCGGCCGGCCCAATTTTCGCGTTTCACTGGAAAGCATTGGGCGATCGGCGTGCCTTTCGGCAGTACACCATTGAAGTCCGGGTCACACCAGCGTGCGGGGAAATTGACGGGGTTCTGGTAGAACGCGTCGCAATCGACCAGACCGGTGAGCGTGGTGAACGGCAGGTCGCTGCGATTAGCCGGATGCGTGAACAGCAGCGAATAGCCCGCGGGCGCCTCGATGGTCCAAAAATTGTTGAACTTGATGATGAAGCGGTCGTCATCGAAAAACGGCGTGCCGGCGATCTGGCTGGGATCGTGAAAATCGATCGGCGAAGAATATGAGTACTCGCTGACGATCCCTTCCGGCGCTTCAAAGTTCCAGGTGAACTCGCCGTCGCGCACTGCGAGATCGGCCGCCAGCGGGATGAGAAAGCCATAAGTCATGGCGTCGACGAAGGGCGGGCACTTTTTGACGGTGTGACTCTGCCCGCCCATGGTCGGGTTGAAAGCACGCTGCGGCAGCGCCTTAAACCACTCCGGGAGGCCGAGCACCGCGGGTATCGGCTTCGGCAGGACGCTCTCGAGTCCGCGTGGGCAGCGAAACGTGAGCGTCATCTCGTTCGTTCCGCTCATACAAACGTCCCTCGGACCAAACAACCCTTGGACAAGGCGAGCAGTTCGTCCCATAAATCTCTTATGAATTCTAGGTCAAATCGCCCGTATTGTATATCAACACATCGGCCTTCGTGAATGTTCGCAAATTGTCTGTAATGATTGAAGCCGGCTCGCCTCAGCACCAAGACTGGCCGTTGACGGAGACTGCGCGAACGAAGCCAAGCAGAGATGGCTGGCGAAGTTCCTCAGGCCAACTCACCGCTAGGCGAGCGCTCTACGTGTTGGGTTAAGCACTACCGACGACCGTCGCGCCATCGAGGCCATCGCGGCGCTTCACCTTCTCGTCAAATCGTCACGGCAAGACTATATGGTTGGGAGTATCGTCCTCCGCTGTTTTTCAGCAGGCGTCCGACGCGCCAGCTAAGGGATTGATCGCATGATGGAATTCTCCGGCCCCGCCGACAGGCACAAAACCGTCGCCGTAAAGGTCGGCAAGGTCACGGTCGGCGGCGGGGCGCCCATCGTGGTGCAGTCGATGACCAATACCGACACGGCCGATGCCGACGCGACGGCGAAGCAGGTGGCCGCGCTGGCGCGGGCCGGCTCGGAAATCGTGCGCATCACCGTCGATCGCGACGAGGCCGCGGCCGCGGTGCCGCACATCAAGGAGCGGCTCCTTAAGATGAACGTCGACGTGCCGATCGTCGGCGATTTCCACTATATCGGCCACAGGCTCCTCGCCGACCACCCCGCTTGCGCCGAGGCGCTCGATAAATACCGCATCAATCCGGGCAACGTCGGTTTCAAGGAGAAGAAGGACCGGCAGTTCGGCGCCATCGTCGAGACCGCGATCCGCCACAACAAGCCGGTGCGCATCGGCGCGAATTGGGGCTCGCTCGATCAGGAGCTACTCACGCATCTGATGGACGAGAACGCGAAATCGAACCATCCGGTCGATGCGCGCGACGTGACCCGCGAGGCGATGGTGCAATCGGCGCTGTTGTCGGCGCAGCGGGCCGAAGAGATCGGCCTGCCGAAGGATCGCATCATCCTCTCGGCCAAAGTTTCCGCCGTGCAGGATCTGATCGGCGTCTACGGCGAGGTGGCGCGGCGCTCGGACTATGCGCTTCATCTTGGCCTGACCGAAGCCGGCATGGGTTCGAAGGGCATCGTCGCGTCGTCCGCCGCGATGGGCGTGCTGCTGCAACAGGGCATCGGCGACACGATCCGCATTTCGCTCACGCCCGAGCCGAACGGCGACCGCACGCTTGAAGTCAAGGTCGCGCAGGAATTGCTGCAGACTGTGGGGTTGCGCACCTTCGTGCCGCTGGTCGCAGCCTGTCCGGGTTGCGGCCGCACCACCTCGACGACGTTCCAGGAACTGGCACAGAACATCCAGAAATTCATCCACGAGTCGATGCCGGAATGGAAGACGCGCTATCCCGGCGTCGAAGGCCTCAACGTCGCGGTCATGGGCTGCATCGTCAACGGGCCGGGCGAAAGTAAGCACGCCGACATCGGCATCTCGCTGCCCGGCACCGGCGAGCAGCCGACTGCGCCGGTCTTCATCGACGGCAAGAAGGCTGCGACGTTGCGCGGGCCAACGCTGGCCACCGACTTTCAGAAGATGGTCATCGATTACATCGAGCGGCGATACGGCACCAGCGCCAGTAGGACGGCGGCGGAATAATACTGCGAGCTGCAACTCGGTCGAGTGACGGCCCGTGGAGGAGCGTTCATTCGACGGCCACACAACACGGACCGGCCGAGACTGGCGAGGTAATCTACGCGCCAGAGAATCCATCAATCACGGATTGACCAATCCGGCATCCAAGCTACCCTTGCCGCCTTGGCGCGGGATAGGGAGTTTGCAGATGGATGTGCGTGCGCGCAGCGTGGACGGTGAGCCGCGGGAGCTTCACGGCGGCGGCATCATCGCCGCCATCAAAGCGAGCGGAATCGAATACGTGCTGGCGGTGCCCGACATCGTCACCAGTTCGGGCCTGTTGGCTCCGATTGCGCGCGACAAGGATCTGCAGCTTATTCGCGTCTGCAAGGAGGACGAGTGCATCGGCATCGCCTCCGGACTGTCCTATTGCGACAAGCGCGCGCTGATCCTGATCCAGTACACGGGCTTTCTCGATTCGCTTAACGCCATTCGCGGCATCGCCGTCGAGTACAAGCAGCCGATCTGCATGATGGTCGGGCTGCTCGGTCACGATCCGGAAATGGCGCCGCGCGCCTCGCCGCGTTACGGCGTGCGCATCATCGAGCCGATTTGCGATGACATGGCCATCGCGCATCACCTGATCAGTCTGGATGCCGACGTCGACAAAATTCAGCCGGCGATCGACAAGGCGTATCGCGAGTCGCAGCCGGTTGCGCTGTTGATCGGACGGAGGCCGCTTGCGTCATGATGAAACGGGAAGAGTGCTTCCGCATTCTGGCGCGCCACATCAAAAACGAGGCGGTGGTTGCGACCTATAGCTCGGCGGTCGATTGGGTCGAGATCGCTCCGCGGCCGCTCAATTATCTGTCGATCGGCGCCATGGGTTTAAATTCCTCGCACGGGCTTGGCCTCGCACTCGGCCGGCCGGAGAAACGCGTGATCGTTCTGCAAGGCGACGGCAGCCTTCTTATGAACCTTGGCAGCCTCGTCACGATCGCGGCGCTGGCGCCAAAAAACTTCGTGCATTTGGTCGCGCAGAACGACACCTACGAAGCCAACGGCAGCCAGCCGATCCCAAATCCAAAAGTCGATTTCGCCAGCATGGCACGCGCGTCCGGCTATGCGGCCGCTTACGACTTTTCCGATTTGAAAATTTTCGAGCAGCAAGTCGCGCACGTGCTCGAACAGGAAGGCCCGGTCTTCGCCACGCTGCACGTCGAGCCGTAACAAGCCCCTCAAATACGATTATCCGAGCCTGTACGATCCGGAAAAACGCAAGGCATTCAAGGCGGAGTGGCGGGAACGCGGCTGAAACCTTTTCGCCGCGTCCGGCCAGTCACGTCTTTTTTCTTACCACTGCGAGACGTGGTTGCCCGCGACGAGCGCGGACATGACGGACTGCATGAGTGTTTTGCCGCAAGCCGGCGCACCACTTCGTCAAGTTGATCGAGGCTGCGATAGCGGATGCTCAGCGTGCCGCCGCGTTCGCCATGATCGATGCTCACCGCTAGCCCGAGCGCGTCGGCCAAGCGTTTTTCCAGCGCCAGCGTATCGACATTTTTCGCCGCACGAGCGTACGCCTTGCGGCCGTTTGTTTGTCCTTTGTCGCTCCTTTTTACCGCCTCGCGCGCCATGGCTTCGACTTGGCGCACGTTGAGACCGCGGGCGACGATTTGTTCGGCAAACTCGTCCGCGTCGGGCTGACCGACCAGCATGCGGGCGTGGCCGGCGGATAGTTTGCCGGCATTGATATAGGCCTTGATCGGCTCGGAGAGTTTTAGAAGCCGCAGCGTATTGGCGACATGGCTGCGACTCTTGCCGATGATTTTCGCGATCTCGTCCTGGCTGTTGCCGAATTCCTCCATCAACGCGCGATAGCCTTCCGCTTCTTCGAGCGGATTGAGATCGGTGCGCTGCACGTTCTCGATAATCGCGAGCTGCAGCGCTTCGGCGTCAGTCGCCTCGATGACGACGACAGGAACCTCGTGCAGGCCCGCCCGCTGCGCCGCGCGCCAACGGCGCTCGCCGGCGATGATCTCGTAGGAGTCGGGGACGCCGCGCAGCGGTCGCACGACGATCGGCTGAATAATGCCGCGCTCACGCAGCGAAGCCGCGAGCTCATCAAGTTCAGTATTGGAAAAGACCCGCCGCGGATTGCGCGCGTTCGGCCGCAACGAAGCGATCGGCAAACGCCGCTGCCCACGCGGACGTTCGACGGAACTCTCGGCACCGACATCGCCGATCAGCGCGGCAAGCCCGCGTCCCAATCGCGATCGCGCCGCTTCCTCCGCCACCGCAGATTCTCCCGAACCTTCGTTCACACGCGCATTCCCGTCATCCGGCGCATAGTTCTTTTTCGCGCTGAATGACCTCAGTCGCCAGCCGCAAATAGGCTTCGCTGCCGCTACATTTGAGATCGTAGACGAGCACCGGCTTGCCGTAGGACGGCGCTTCCGATACGCGCACATTGCGCGGAATGATGGTGTCGTAGACTTTACGGCCCATGAATTCGCGCACGTCGGCGACAACCTGGCCCGCCAGATTGTTGCGCGAGTCATACATCGTCAGCACGACGCCATGGATGGTGAGATCGGGATTGAGCGTTTCGCGCACCTGCTCGACCGTCTTGAGCAGTTGCGACAGACCTTCGAGCGCGAAGAACTCACACTGCAGCGGCACCAGAATGGCGTGCGCCGCCGCCATGGCGTTGACGGTCAGCAAATTGAGCGAAGGCGGACAGTCCACCAGCACGTAGCTGAAACGTTTCGCACCCGATGTCGCCGCGTTGAGCGGCGCCAGCGCATTGCGTAGACGGAAGGCGCGGTCGCGCGCCTGGCCGATTTCAAGCTCGAGGCCAGAGAGGTCTAGGGTCGAGGGCGCAAGGTGAAGACGCGGCACGGCAGTCTCCACGACAGCGTCGCGCAGCGTCGCCTCGCCGATGAGAACATCGTAAGTGGAGTAGCGTCTGCTGCGTCGATCGATGCCAAGCCCCGTCGAAGCGTTACCCTGCGGATCGAGATCGATAACCAGGACTTCGTCGCCGATCGCCGCCAGCGCAGTGCCGAGATTGATTGCAGTCGTCGTCTTGCCGACGCCACCCTTCTGGTTGGCGACAGCGAGGACACGGGGCCGACGCACCGGCCCGGATTGCAGTTCGCGGTCCGGCGTCGCCAACGAAGCTAGGCCGGCGGATTGCTCTGATGGCACGTCAGTCATCGCAGGAGACCCACCTCTCCCTAGCGCTTGGCCGAACCACCCTTCGCTCGCGCGGCTGATTTCGGTTCGAGACCATGCACTATCACGATTCGGGCTTTCGGATCTGTCCGACTCGGCGCCAAAGTTGCCTGAATCCTCCAACATTTAGCGGCCTCGGTCAATTGAGCCTCTACCGCTTGGCCCTTGGGAAACAGACCGACGGCGCCCCTTATCAACAGCGGATATGCCACCGCCAGCAGCCCGCACAGTGGCGCTAGCGCCCGAGCCGTCACAACCTCGACGCCTTCAGGAACGCTTTTGACGAAATCCTCGATGCGCTCGCCGCGGACGACTGCCGGAGCACCCACCACGCGGACCACTTCGCGCAAAAAGGAAGCTTTCTTTGCATTGCTTTCCACAAGGTACACCCGCGCGCCTGGAGTCCCCACCAGGGCGCAAGCGACAATCAAGCCTGGAAATCCGGCGCCGGAACCGAGATCGGCCCAAATCCGGGCGGCCGGTGCCAGCGTCAGCAGTTGCAGCGAGTCAGCGATATGGCGGGTCCACAGCACTGGCTCGGTGGAGGGCGCGACCAGGTTGACGCGCCGCTGCCAGTCGAGCAGCACAGCGACGAAACTGTCTAGGCGGTCGGCTGTTTCACGTGAAACAGGCGTGAGCTCAAGCGCACTGGCGCGGTCGTGTGCGAGGTCGGCCGGCTTTGCACCCGGTGTCCGCAGCAGAGCCGGACGCACACCGTGCGGGCCTCGCGGGCCACCCGCGTTCATGCCGCCCCACGGATCGGTCTTCGGTTTTTGCCGCGGCGCAGATGCGCGACGAGCAGCGTCAACGCGGCCGGCGTAATGCCGTCGATGCGTCCCGCCTGCCCGACCGTGCGCGGCCGCTGCATGGCCAGCTTGTGCCGGACCTCGTTGGAAAGTCCTGGCAGCGTCGCATAGTCGATATCGTCAGGCAGGACGAGGTTCTCATCGCGCCGGTAAGATTCCACGTCCGCCATCTGGCGGCTGAGATAGACGTCGTACTTGGCGTCGATTTCGATCTGCTCGGCGATTTGTGCATCAAGCTCACCCAAAATGGGCCAGACCGCCGCCAGTGCGGTCATGTCGATATCCGGATAGGACAAAAGCTCGAACGCGGAGCGGCGCTGGCCATCCTTGCGTAGTGCCAGACCGTGGCGATCGGCTTCGCTCGGCGTCAGGCTGAGCGAGCGCGTTTGAGCGCGCGCCGCGTCGAGTGCGGTCATTTTCGCGCGGTGCACCCGCGTCCGCTCGGGGCCGACGCAGCCGAGCGCAATGCCCTTCTCGGTCAACCGCTGATCGGCGTTGTCGGCGCGCAGCGTAAGCCGGTATTCGGCGCGCGAGGTGAACATCCGATACGGCTCGCTCACACCACGCGTCACGAGATCGTCGATCATCACGCCCAGATAGCCTTCCGCGCGGTCAAAAATGATCGGCGGTGCGTCCCCTGCCCGTGCGGCGGCGTTGAGACCGGCAACGAGACCTTGCGCAGCAGCCTCTTCGTAGCCGGTGGTGCCATTGATCTGGCCGGCGAGATAAAGTCCTGGCAGTCGCTTGGTCTCCAGCGTCGGACGAAGTTCGCGCGGGTCGACGTGATCGTATTCGATCGCATAACCTGGCCGGATCACACGAGCGCGTTCAAGGCCGGGAATGGACGCCACCAGCGCGGTCTGCACTTCTTCGGGCAACGATGTGGAGATGCCGCTCGGATAGACCGTGGTGTCGTCCAGACCCTCTGGCTCCAGGAAAATCTGATGCCCGTCGCGCTCACCGAAGCGCACGATCTTGTCCTCGATCGAGGGGCAATAGCGCGGCCCGCGGCTCTTGATCTGGCCGGAATACATCGGCGAGCGATACACGTTGGCGCGGATGATCTCGTGCGTCGCAGCCGCGGTCCGCGTGATGCCGCATTGGACCTGCGGATTGGCGATGCGCTCCGTGAGCGTCGAGAATGGTTCGGGCGGATCATCCCCCGGCTGCAACTCCAGCGAGGCCCAGTCGATAGTGGTGCCATCAAGCCGCGGTGGGGTACCGGTCTTGAGGCGGCCGAGGACGAAGCCTGCGCGCTCCAGCGTGCGCGAGAGGCCGACAGCCGGCGCCTCACCGACGCGCCCGGCCGGAATTTGTCGCTCGCCGATGTGGATGAGGCCGCGCAGGAATGTTCCCGTGGTCAGCACAATAGCTGCAGCGTCGAAGCTGCGTCCGTCCGCCAGCCGCACGCCAGTCACTTGCGTTTCAACCAAGAGGTCATCGACTTCGCCTTCGATGACGGTCAAATTTGCCGCCTGTCCGATCGCCTCCTGCATTGCCGCTGCATAAAGTTTGCGATCGGCTTGGGCTCGCGGGCCGCGCACCGCCGGTCCCTTGCGACGGTTGAGCACGCGGAACTGGATGCCGCCAGCGTCCGCCACACGCCCCATGAGACCATCAAGCGCATCGATTTCGCGGACGAGATGACCCTTGCCGAGCCCTCCGATGGACGGATTGCAGGACATGGCGCCGACTGTCGCGAAGCGATGAGTCACGAGCGCCGTCCGTGCGCCCATGCGTGCGGCCGCCGCCGCGGCCTCGCAGCCGGCATGGCCGCCACCGACGACGATCACATCGAAGCGGCTGTTCCTCAACATCGCGGAATTGGGCTCTCGAAGCCGGCGTTACGAAAGGCTCCAACGCATATAGACCCGATTAAAGCCATTCTCCATCGCCCGATGGGTCTCGACAAATCCAATATGGCGGTACATCGCTAAATTCTCGGTCATGGCGGCGTTGGTGTAGAGCCGAAGCGCAGAGAACCCCTGGCGGCGGGCCTCGTTGACGGCGCGGTCGAGCAGTCTGCGCCCTAATCCCTGTCCCTGCGCAACCGGGTCGATCGCGATATTGTCGACGAAGTACGTCTCCGATTCCGGCCAGGCGATCATGAAGCCGCGAACCTGTCCGTCCGCCTCGATCACAACGACCACATCGCGCGCAATATAAGCAGCAAAATCAGCCGCCATGGGCGCGGGCTCGCGGCCGATCCTCGGCACATATTTCGCGTAAGCGGCCTGTGCGATCGCACGAACGTTTTCCGCGTCGGCAGCGGTAGCCTGACGGATCAAGGATCGATGTTTCACGTGAAACGGCCCTCACGGGGGCTCGTTAGCCACTCATTAACCAAGTTTATTAACGAATCATTTACCAATACAGAAATCGCGGAAAATCACGTCCAGAATGTCTTCTACGTCGACCCGGCCAGTGAGCCGGCCGAGCGTTGTGGCGGCCGCCCGCAATTCCTCGGCGATCAGCTCTTCACGCCCACTTCTGCCCTGACTGCGAACCTGATCAAGAGCGGCGACCGTCTCCTCAAGCGCCCGGCGGTGGCGCGCGCGCGTGACCAAGGCCGCTTCGGTCCCAGAAAAGTATTGTTTTGCGTAAGCCGCAAGCGCCGCGACGAGCACATCGATTCCAGTCCCGGTGGTGGCCGAAAGGGTAAATGAACGGTTAGCCCATTCTTTGCCTCGAGATTCACTTCTAGGGGCTGAGCTCTCCGTCACAAGATCGATCTTGTTTTGGAGCCGCCAAACCTCCGCATGCGATAGTCTATCGGCCGAGCCGCCGACTGCTCCGCCAGCGGCCGATGCGTCAGTGACCCACAGGACCAGATCGGCCGCGGCGGCGCGCTCGCGGGCGCGGCGCACACCTTCCTGTTCGACCGGATCGTCGCTCTCCCGGATGCCGGCGGTGTCGAGTAGCGTCACCGGATAGCCTTCAAGTTCGAGATGCACCTCGATGACATCGCGCGTGGTGCCGGGGTAGGGCGATACGATCGCCACCTCGCGCCGTGCCAGACGGTTGAGCAGCGTCGATTTGCCGGCGTTAGGTGGCCCGGCGATAGCGACAACGAAACCCTCGCGTAAACGCTCGCCGCGTCCGCTATCGGCCAAGATTGCTGCGATTTCGTCGCGCAATTGCTGCGCAGCATGTAGCGCCGACTCGATGAGATTTTCCGGCACGTCGGTCTCATCAGAAAAGTCGATCCGCGCCTCGACCAGCGCCAGGGCTTCGATCAACCGCCGCCGCCAATCCTCGGCGCGATCGCCGATCAAACCTTTGAGCTGGCGAAAAGCCTGCCGCCGCTGCGCCTGTGTCTCCGCGGCGATGAGGTCGGCAAGGCCCTCGACTTCCGTAAGATCGAGCCTGCCGTTCTCGAATGCGCGGCGCGTGAACTCGCCCGGCTCAGCGAGCCGACAGCCTTCGATCCTGCCCAGTGCAGCGAGCGCGCCGGCAATGACCGCCTGACCGCCGTGCAACTGCAATTCGGCCACATCTTCGCCGGTCTCGCTGTGCGGCGCCGGGAACCATAACGCCAGCGCTTCATCGATGACTTCGCCGCTTTGCGGATCGCGCACGCGCGCGAGCATCGCCTTCCGCGGTTCGGGCACGCGGCCAATAAGTGTTTTCAGCGCCGCACCTGCATGCAGTCCGGATACCCGCACCACAGCGATCGCCACCGGAGGGCGGCCGGAAGAGAGGGCAAAGATGGTGGACCGGTCCGACATGCCAAGGGTTTGAAAGTTAGACGGACGTTTCGCTCACCGCCGGCTACTTGCTAGGGTGCATCCATGTCAACTGACCCTCAGACCTCATTGGCCCACCAAAACCGCCTCAGCCATGAGACGAGCCCATATCTCCTTCAGCACAAGGACAATCCAGTAGACTGGTGGGCGTGGGGGCCTGACGCGCTGACAGAGGCGAAGCAGACGAACAAGCCGATCCTGCTCTCCGTCGGCTACGCTGCGTGTCACTGGTGCCATGTGATGGCGCATGAAAGTTTCGAGGACGATAGCACCGCGCGGGTGATGAACGAGCTGTTCGTCAACATCAAAGTGGACCGAGAAGAGCGGCCCGATATCGATCAGATCTATATGGCGGCGTTGCATCACCTCGGTGAGCACGGCGGTTGGCCGCTGACCATGTTTCTCACGCCCGCCGGCGAGCCGATCTGGGGCGGCACCTATTTTCCGAAAACCTCGCGTTACGGCAAACCGGCTTTCGTCGACGTGCTGCGCGAGATCGCACGCCTGTTCCGCGACGAACCAGGTAAGATCGAGCGCAACCGCTCGGCGCTGATGGAGCGGCTTGCGGCGGTGGCGCGGCCAGCCGGCAACGTCACGATCGGGACGGCCGAGCTCGACAACGCCGCGCGCCAGCTCGGCGGGCTGATCGATCTGCTCAATGGCGGCACGCGCGGCGCACCAAAATTTCCGCAAGCCGCTTTGTTCGAATTGCTGTGGCGCGCCGGACAACGCACCGGCGAGGCCCGCTACTTCGCCGCTGTCGAGATCACGCTCGACCACATTTGCGAGGGCGGCATTTACGATCATCTCGGCGGCGGCTTCTCCCGTTATTCAGTCGATGAGCGCTGGCTCGTGCCGCATTTCGAAAAAATGCTCTACGACAATGCGCAGCTCCTTGAGCTTCTGGCCGTCGCACACGGGCGTAACAGCAAGGCGGTGTATCGCCAGCGCGCGCACGAGACGGTGGAATGGCTCAAACGTGAGATGACGACCGCCGAAGGCGTGTTCTCAGCGTCACTTGATGCCGATTCCGAAGGAGAGGAGGGGAAGTTTTACGTCTGGTCGCACGACGAGGTGCTGCGCGCGCTCGGCATCGAGGACGGCGAATTTTTTGCCCGGCACTACGACGTGACGCCGGCGGGTAATTTCGAAGGCCACAATATTCTCAACCGGCTCAAGCCGCAGCCGCGCAGCGAAGAAGACGAGATACGGCTCGCCGCCTTGCGCGCAAAACTACTTACGGTGCGCGGCGCGCGCGTGCGTCCGGGCCTCGACGACAAGGTCCTGGCCGATTGGAATGGACTGATGATTGCCGCGCTCGCCAATGCGGGTCTCATGTTCGACGAGCCACAATGGCTTGAAATGGCCGCGCGCGCTTTCAACTTTATTGCACGCACAATGGTACGCGGCGATCGCCTTGGTCATTCCTGGCGCGACGGGCAACTGAAATTTCCCGGCCTCGCTTCCGACTTCGCCGCCATGATCCGTGCCGCGCTCGCGCTCTGCGAGGCGACCGGGCAGCAGAGCTACCTCGATCAGGCGCTCGCCTGGCAACGCGCGCTCGATCGCGATTACGCCAATGCTGAAGCGGGCACATATTATCTCACCGCCGCTGACGCCGAGGGACTCGTCATCCGGCCGGCGGCGACAACCGATGAAGCGACGCCCAATCACAACGCCGTTGCGGCCGGCAATCTCATCCGCCTGGCGGTACTGGCAGGCGATGATTCAAGTAACGATTCTCGGCGCGAGAAATCTTGGCGCGAGAAAGCCGATCGGTTGATAGCTGCCATCGCGCCAGAGGCGGTTGAAAACCTCTACATGCACATGGCGTTGCTCAACGCCATCGACCTGCGGCTTCGCGTTGCCGAGATCGTCGTGACCGGGGAGGGCACGCGCGCCCAGGCACTGCTTGCCGCCGCTCGCGCGCTGTCACCGCTCGACCGCATCGTGCTGCATGCACCTTCGACAACGGCGTTGCCGCCCGCGCATCCGGCACGCGATAAACTTAAAGCTGGGCGCGAACCGCAGGCCTTCGTCTGCATCGGCGAGACATGCTCGCTGCCGGTCACTGATCCGGCCAGCCTCATTGGTGCCATCAATGCGGTGCGACATACTTGACGCGTCGCTTCATTCGGCGACGATTCGCGGCTATTCAAGCGTTTCGAGGCGAAGTAAGGGAGACCAACACCATGCGATGCAGGATCATATCAGCCGCCGCTCTCATGGCCGTGACTGTCATGGCGATGTTGACCGCCGCGCGCGCCCAGGAATATTGCGGCTTTTCCGCACGCCCAGGCTCCATCGTCGAATGCGGCTATTCGAGCCTGCAAGGATGCCAAAATGACATCGGCAAGGGCGCGATGTGTTTCATCAATCCGTACCTAGTGCTCAACACCAGGCGCCCGGCGTCCGTTGCCCGTCACCCTGAGGTGGCCGCGTAGCAGCCCGCGAAGAACGACGGCCCGAGCGCCTTAGGATGACGGATTAGGGCACCAGCACTACGTATTCATCGAGTCGAAGAACTCGGAATTGTTCTTCGTATTACGCAGTTTGTCGAGCAGGAAATCGATGGCGTCCATGGTGCCCATCGGATTGAGGATGCGGCGCAGGACGTACATCTTTTTGAGCTGATCCGGCGGCACCAACAGCTCTTCCTTGCGCGTTCCCGAGCGGGTGATATCCATCGCCGGGAAGGTGCGCTTGTCGGCCACCTTACGGTCGAGGATCAACTCCGAATTGCCGGTGCCCTTGAACTCTTCAAAAATCACTTCGTCCATGCGGCTGCCGGTATCGATGAGCGCGGTGGCGATGATGGTGAGCGAGCCGCCTTCCTCGATATTGCGCGCGGCGCCGAAGAAGCGTTTCGGCCGCTGCAGTGCGTTGGCGTCGACGCCGCCGGTGAGCACCTTGCCCGAGGACGGCACCACGGTGTTGTAGGCACGACCAAGCCGGGTGATCGAATCCAGCAGAATGACCACATCGCGGCCATGCTCGACCAGACGCTTCGCCTTCTCGATCACCATCTCGGCGACCTGCACGTGGCGCACCGCCGGCTCGTCGAAGGTCGAAGAAATCACCTCGCCCTTTACCGAGCGCTGCATGTCGGTGACTTCTTCCGGCCGCTCGTCGATGAGCAGCACGATCAGATAGCATTCTGGATGATTGTGCGTGATCGAGTGCGCGATGTTTTGCAAGAGCACGGTCTTGCCGGTGCGCGGCGGCGACACGATCAACGCGCGCTGGCCCTTGCCGACCGGTGCGACAATGTCGATGACGCGTGCGGAGAGATCCTTCTTAGTCGGATCCTCGTACTCCATCTTCAGCCACTCGTCGGGATAGAGCGGCGTCAAATTGTCAAAGTTGACCTTGTGGCGCGCCTTTTCCGGGTCCTCGAAATTGAGCGAGTTGACCTTGAGTAGCGCGAAATAGCGTTCGCCTTCCTTGGGGCTGCGGATGTGGCCGTCGATGGTGTCGCCGGTACGCAATCCGAAGCGGCGGATCTGCGAGGGCGAGACGTAAATATCGTCCGGGCCCGGCAGATAGTTCGCCTCCGGCGAGCGGAGGAAGCCAAAGCCGTCCGGCAGAACCTCGACGACGCCTTCACCGACGATATCGGTCTCGCGAGCGGAGAGCTGCTTGAGGATGCCAAACATCAGCTCCTGCTTGCGCATGGTCGAGGCATTCTCGACCTCGAGCTCTTCGGCGAATGAGACAAGCTCAGCCGGAGTCTTGGCCTTGAGTTCTTGGAGTTTCATTTCCCGCATGGGATGTCCTGTGGAAACTGCGCCAGCGGCGGAATTGGGTCGCGGCGTCGCTGACGGGGAGAGAAATCGCAGGTGGCGGGCTACGAGGAGCTTGCCCCGAACCCGATGCATCAATCGGCTCCAGTTCACTGGAGCCAGGACTTCAACTGCATCCGCCTACGTTCGGTGGGATAACCCGAAGATAAGAAAAGACCGGCGTTCAGGCAAGAGGCGAGAAGCGCTTTGCACTGGCAACGCGCCTGCTTCAGAACGGTTTCACCACAGCCAGAATGACGATAGCGATCATCAGGATTGTCGGTATCTCATTGACTACCCTATAGAATCTCTGCGAATGCCGGTTCGAATCGACGGCAAAAGCCTTAACCCAACGGGCTAATAAACCATGCACAGCCGATAGCACGAGGACCAGTGCGATCTTCGCCTGCAGCCACCCCGAAGCGAACCAGCCGAAGTGAGAATCAGGCCCCATCCAGGCGAGCGTAAGCCCAAGCACCCAGGTGACGATCATCGCCGGATTGATGATTGCGCGTAACAGCCGGCGCTCCATCACTTTGAAGGTTTCCGACTGCACAGATCCTTTTTCGGCCGCGCAATGATAGACAAACAGCCGCGGTAGATAGAGCATTCCAGCCATCCAGGCGATCACCGCAATGACGTGGAAGGCCTTGAGCCAGGGATAAATCGTCGTCATCGTCAAGGGGACTCCGGTCGGGAATGCGTCACTGGCCACCTGACTTGCCGCGAACGCGTGCAATCAATCGCTCCACATGGGCGACCGGCGTGTCGGGCAATACACCATGACCGAGATTGAAGATGAACGGTCCGTCCGCAAAAGCTTCAAGAATAGCGTCGACAGCTCGATCCAGTGACTGTCCTCCAACCAGAAGCGCGAGCGGATCAAGGTTGCCCTGAACCGGCCGCAGCGTCTGAACATGCTCGCGCGCAAACGTAAGCTCGGTCATCCAGTCCAGACCGACCGCGTCGACTGCGACGGCCGCAAGATAACGTCCGAGTTCGGTTCCGGCCCCGCGGGGAAAGCCAAGGACTTTTGCGTCTGGAATGCGCTTACGCAACGCCGCGACGATTTGTGCCGACGGCTCGATGCACCATTTTCGGAATTCATCCGCCGGCAATATACCCGCCCAGCTATCGAAGATCTGCACCGCTTCGACACCTGCCTCGAACTGACGTGCGAGATAATCCACCGAAGCCTCGACCAATAACGCGATCAACTCGGCAAACGCCTGCGGATACCGATAGGCAAAAAGCCGCGCTGGAAGCTGCTCTGCCGCACCGCCACCACCGATCATGTACGTGGCTACGGTCCACGGCGCCCCGCAGAAACCAAGAAACGTCACCTCGGGCGGCAAATTCTCTTTCACCTGCAAAATGGTTTCGTAAATCGGCGCAATTACTTCATGATCGATTTCACACCTTAGCCGACGAAGTGCTGCCGGATCGGCAAGTGCATCAAGCCGCGGTCCTTCTCCACCTTCAAATGTCACATGCTGGCCGAGAGCATGAGGCACAACCAGAATGTCGGAAAAAAGAATCGCCGCATCAAAACCAAAACGCCGGATCGGCTGCAATGTTACTTCGGCTGCGAGTTTAGGATTGAAGCATAGATCAAGAAAACTACCAGCCTTTTTGCGAACAGCCCGGTATTCCGGCAAGTATCTGCCGGCCTGACGCATCAGCCAAATTGGCGGAGTGACAAGCCGTTGCCTGGCCAATGTCCGGAGAAGAGGTTTGGTCTGCAATGTATCTGGCACACTCCACTCCTAAACCAAATCTTATTTAAAGAGAGTCTGTTGTGGTGTTTAGGCGGTTGATTAGACTCATTCCTCTATCTTCACATATCATCCACGCCTTACGCACATTTCCTCGTGATTCTACCGTTAGCAAGAATGCGATCTGTGGACAGATTCCGCAGCAGTTTACGGCTATTTTTCCCACCTACGGGATTCTATCCACATGTCACTAATATTCGGAGGGCTTACCCAATAATGATAGCCGCACGAGATGAATGTGGACGGTCTTACCAGGAGGAGGCGTCTGGCGCTTGCACCCGGACGTAAGGCGTGGCCTTCTCCCTACTTATCGACAGGTTATACGGTTAGTTCCATGCCGCACACGGCGGGTTATTTTCATCTGCATCTGGTTTCGGATGCGACCGGCGAAACCTTGAGCACGGTTGCGCGGGCTGCGGCCGCTCAGTACGCGAAAGTCATGCCGGTTGAGCACATGCATCCGCTGGTGCGCACGCAGAAGCAGCTTGACCGGGTACTCGCCGAGATCGAGGAATCGCCCGGAATCGTGTTGTACACGCTGCTTGAGGAAAATCTGGTCGAGCGGCTGGAGAGCAAGTGCCGCGAACTTGGTCTGCCGTGTCTGTCGATTCTCGGTCCTGTCCTGCACTTATTCCAGGCCTATCTCGGCGCGGAATCCACTCATAAGGTGGGCGCCCAGCATACCCTCAACGCCGAATATTTCCGTCGCATCGACGCGCTCAATTACACGATGCTGCATGACGATGGCCAGCAGACCGATGATCTCGAGGAAGCTGATGTTGTGCTGGTTGGAGTCTCGCGTACTTCGAAAACTCCCACCTCGATCTATCTCGCCAACCGGGGCATTAAGACGGCGAACGTGCCGCTGGTTCCAGGCGTGCCACTGCCGACTGAGGTCGAGCGGCTCACGCATCCTTTGATCGTCGGTCTGTATGCTACGCCCGAGCGGATCGTGCAGATCCGGCAAAACCGGCTGCTCGGGCTCAAGGCGCATCGCGACGACGACCAATATATCGACCGCGCAGCGGTCGCCGAAGAAGTCTCCGCTTCGCGCCGGCTCTGCGCGCGAGCATAACTGGCCGCTGATCGATGTCACTAGGCGCTCGATTGAAGAGACGGCCGCAGCGGTGCTGGCGCACCTTGGCGAGCGGCGCCGGCGTAAGGTGTCGTGAGCAATGGCGCTGTGGCTTGCCGCCGATCCGGTGCTGCTCGCCTCAAGGAGCAATATTCGGCGGATGCTGCTCTCCGCAGCAGGCATTCCGATCGAGGTGCAGGCGGCCGATATCGATGAGCGTGAGCTGGAAAAGGGCGCGGCCTCGCTTGGCCCAGGCGCAATCGCGGCGCTGCTGGCGCGCGAGAAGGCCGCAGCGGTGGAGCGTCGCCATCCCGGCCGGCTTGTCTTGGGCGCCGACCAAATGCTGGCGCTCGGCGACGCGGCGCTTTGCAAAGCCGGCTGATCGCGCAGCGGCGCGCGCGCAGCTACGTGCTCTTTCCGGACGGACTCATGAATTGCATTCGGCGGTCGCCGTGGTGCAGAACGGCGACGGTCGTGTTCGAGCATGTGAGTGTAGCGCGGCTGACCATGCGCGCCTTCTCGGACCGGTTCCTCGACGATTATCTCGACTCTGCCGGAAGCGCGGCTACCGAGAGCGTTGGCGCCTATCAGATCGAAGGCCTCGGTATCCAACTCTTCGACCGACGTGGAGGGTGATTACTTTACCGTTCTGGGGCTGCCGCTTATGGAGGTCCTTGATTTTCTGCGGCGGTATGGATGTCTGCTGCGATGAGTGCTGCAAAAAGCGATCCTGCAAAGCATTGTCCGGCTAAGAGCGCGCGTCCCTTCGTGCTCTGCCTGACCGGTTCGCTCGGCATGGGGAAATCGACAGCGGCACGTTTTTTTGCCGAGGCCGGCGTGCCGGTGCACGATTTCGGATGCCGCCGTGCACGCGCTTTACGAGGGCGAAGCCGTGCCGGCCATCGAGCGCGCCTTTCCCGGTTCGACTTCGGGCGGCAAGGTGGATCGCCCCAAGCTCGCCGCTATGGTGCTCAGCGACAAAGCGGCGCTTGCCCGCCTCGAAGCGATCGTGCATCCGCTGGTTGCCGTTTCCACCGAGCGATTTTTGGCGCAGGCGCAGGCTAGCGGTGCAGCGATGGTCGTGCTCGATGTACCGTTGCTGTTCGAGGCCAGCCTGGATTGCCGCTGCGATGCCATCGTCGTGGTGTCGGCGCCGGCTGAAATTCAGCGCCGGCGAGCCCTTGAGCGGCCCGGCATGAACGAAGAGAAGTTTGCGGCTATTCTTGCCAAGCAGATGCCGGATGCGGAGAAGCGCAAGCGAGCCGATTTTATTTTGGATAGTTCCGGAAGTTTCGACTATGCCCGCGCCAAGTGCGCGACATTTTGCGCGCCGTAAGTAAAATGTCGCGCCGGCCGACCCTGATTCGCCTGGTCGGCGGCTTGGACCAGCGAGCGGGTGCGAGCTTTCATGCGCGAAATCGTTTTCGATACCGAGACCACGGGGCTCGATCCTGCTCAGGGCGATCGGCTTGTCGAGATCGGCTGCATCGAGCTGGTCAACCGTTTTCCGACCGGGCAGGACCTTCCATTGTTACTTCAATCCGCGAACGCGACATGCCGGAGCAGGCTTTCAAGATTCACGGCCTGTCAGTCGAATTCCTCAAGGACAAGCCGCTGTTCGCCGAAAAAGCCGAGGAACTCATCGCCTTTCTCGGCGATGCACAGCTTGTGGCGCACAATGCGATGTTCGATTTGGGTTTTCTCAATGCCGAACTGGAGCGCGCCGGCCGCGCCGCGATCAATCGCGAGCGGATGATCGATACTTTGCTGCATCGCCCGGCGCAAGCATCCGGGCGGCGCAAACCGGCTCGACGATCTGTGCGCCCGCTACGCAATCGACAATTCCCGCCGCATCAAGCATGGCGCGCTGCTCGATGCCGAACTGTTGGCCGAGGTCTATGTCGAACTGATCGGCGCCCGCCAGGCACAACTGGTCCTGTCGCAATCGACGGCACCCGTTCACGTGCCCGGCGCGGCCATCGTCGTGCGCCAGCGGCCGCTGCCGCTTGCCGCGCGGGTGTCGGCAGAGGACCGCGCCGCCCACCGGGAATTCGTCGCCACGCTCGGCGAAAACGCGATCTGGCTCGACTACTTCAGCTCGGATTGAGCGGCTGCGGCGAGGGCGGCGCGGCGGCAGCCAGGCGCTGGCGATAAAGCGCGACGAAATCGATCGGATTGAGCAAGAGCGGCGCGAAGCCGCCGTTGCGCGTTGCGGTGGCGATGATCTCGCGCGCGAACGGAAACAACAGGCGCGGGCACTCGATCAGCACCACCGGCTGCATGGAGTCGGCCGGCGACATTCTGGATGCGAAAAACTCCGGCAAAGACCAGTTCGAAGCCGAACAGCAGCATGCCCTGCGATTCAGCCTTGCCTTCGATCCGCAGCGTCACCTCGAAATCGGTTTCGCTCATCGGCGCGGCATCGACGTTGACCTGGATGTTGATGGCCGGCTGCTGGGTACTGGGGCGAGCGAGCGCGGCGCGTTCGGATTTTCGAAGGACAAGTCCTTCACATACTGGGCGAGGACGCCAATCTGGGGCATCGCCATCTGCGGCTCGGGGCCACCATTCGTCATCGACATGCTCGCCTCCGGCCCGCGCCTGCGGCGTGGCGGCTTGGCTAACACAGGGGCGAGCGGCGAACAATGGCGCTTGCTCGGCGGACGTTCCATGCCCAAGCGAGCACCGGCCGCCGGTTGCAGGCCTTTGTGCCCTAAAGCACGCCGTATCGGCCGACGATTGCAGCGAACGCCGACCCGTGAACCCGCTTGAATTCGATCACAATCGGTAAGCATGCCACACCGGCAATATTGGCCTTGCGGCCGCAATCGTTTAGACTTTGCGCGTGCTGGCTATGGTGATACCGGCGCCCTCTGGAGGGTTCCCCGCGCGTGCTTACATTAGCATGGGGAACCGGGCTCCCTCTTGCGGCTTTGCTCGTTCGACCGTCCTTGGCAAGCCGCATAACGCCACGTGCAACGCCGAAAGATTATGAGACGTGTTCGAGGACAACATTTACACCATCATCTTTCTGGCGCTCGCGGTGTTCATTTTCCTGCGGCTGCGCAGCGTCTTGGGGCGACGCACCGGCCGCGAGCGGCCGCCTTACGATCCGTATTCGGCACGTGACGCGGTGCGCAGTCCGGCGAGCGAGAAGGTGGTGACGCTGCCGACGCGCCCGGCCGAAGCGGCGCCGCGGCCGGCGGAGGTCGCGCAGCCGTCGGGGGATCGCTGGAAGGGCATTGCCGAGAGCGGCTCCGCGGTCGCTGCCGGTCTCGATGCGATCGTGGCGGCCGAGCCCGGCTTCGATGCCAAGCACTTTCATCACCGGCGCGCGCGCGGCGTACGAGATGGTGGTCACCGCCTTTGCCGCCGGCGACCGCCGGCAGTTGCGCGGCTCTGCTTTCGCGCGAGGTCTTTGACGGCTTCGATGCCCATATCAGCGAACGCGAGATCGCGCGGCGAGACCGTGGAGACGAAGTTCGTTTCCATCGATTCATCGACGATCAGCGCCGCCGAACTGCGCGGCCGCACCGCGCAGATTACGCTCCGTTTCGTCTCCAAGCTGGTTTCGGTCACGCGCGACCGGTCGGGTGCCGTGATCGACGGCAACGCCGAGAAGGTCACCGATGTCACCGACGTGTGGACCTTTGCGCGCGATGTTTCTTCGCGCGATCCCAACTGGAAAGTCGTCGCGACCGAAGCCGGACAATGAGGCCGATGACGGCGCATTGTCGGATGTTTGCGTTTCCGTCTTGCTGTGTTGGTGTCGTTCGGCGCAGCCGGCGCCGCGCGCAGCGAGACCGTGGGCGCCGCTGCAATTTCCCGACACGCAGTACGCAGCCGGTCGACTGGGCCGACCTTGATGGCTGGGCCGCCGACGATCACGCCGCGGCGTTTGCGACCTTTCTCGATTCCTGCCGTGCGCTTACCGGCAAGGGTCGGTCCTTGCCGCCGAGATGACGCGAAGTCGCCGAAGCGTTGAGCGACGTGTGCGAGCGCGCGCAAGCTGCCGTGCCGCTCGACGACGATGGCGCGCGAAAGTTTTTCGAGGACAATTTCCGCCCAGTGCAGATCTCCAAGCTCGGCGAGACCGACGGCTTTCTCACCGGCTATTACGAGCCCATCATCGACGGTTCGCGCGTGCCGACCGCTGAGTTCCACGCTCCGCTCTATCGGCGGCCGCCCAATCTCGTTGCTTCCGGCTGGCGCAAGCTTGGCGATGCGTTTCCCTCCAAAGGCGTCAAGGTCGGCCGCCGCGTCGGCCGCCGCATGATCGTGCCGTATTACACGCGCGCCGAGATCGAGGATGGCGCGCTCGATGGCTGGCATCTGGAAATCTGCTATCTGCGCAGCCAACTCGACGTGCTGTTCGCGCAGATCCAGGGTTCGGCCCGCATCAAGCTGGAAGACGGCTCGATTCTGCGCGTGAATTACGATTCCTACAACGGCTGGCCGTACACGCCGATCGGCCGCGTGCTCGTCGACCGCGGGATCATGACCAAGGACGAAGTATCCATGCAGCGCATTCGCCAATGGATGGAGGCCAATCCGCGACGAGGCGAAAGACGTGCGGCGGCGAGAACAATTCCTATGTGTTCTTCCGCGTCACCAGCTCTGTCCAACGAAGACGAGGCGGTGGGCGCCGAGGGCGTGCCGCTGGTGCCGGCCGTTCGATCGCCATCGATCGTGCGCTGCACGTCTACGGCACGCCGTTCTTCATCGACGCCGATTTGCCGATCGCTAATAGCAAAGCAGCGACCAAATTCCAGCGCCTCGTTGTCGCGCAGGACACCGGCTCGGCCATCGTCGGACCGGCGCGGGCCGACATCTATTTCGGCGCTGGCGACGAAGCGGCGCGCATGGCCGGCCGCATCAAGAATCCGGGGCGGTTCTTCATGCTGCTGCCGCGGGCGCCTCGATCCGGTCGAAGCCGGCCGCGACATGCCGCTGCCGCGCGAGCGTCCGAGCCGCGACCGATGTTGCCGGACCTGGCTTACAAGCGCGACCGATCCGACCGCCGAAGACCCGCCGTTGCCCGAGGAGAAGCCGGCGACCGATCCTGCACCTGCAGCGGCCGCTGCTGCGCGAAGCCGCGAACGGCGGCACAAACAATGAGCCGGCGGCGCATTGAGCGACGAAGAGCGGGCATTGTGGAGCGGCTTTGCCCGCTCGATTACGCCGCTGCGACGCACAGGAGAAATCCGACAAATCGTCAGGCGCGAGCGACAAACCTGCGCCGCCGTCCGGCCAAGCCCGCGATGCCCAACTGCAAGCGTTGCCGCCTGCAAAGACGCCGCCGCTCGCGCCGCTTGGGCCGGCGGCTGAAACAGCGGGTCGCGCGCGGCCGCGAGCCGATCGACGCGCGCATCGATCTGCACGGAATGACGCAGAGTGAAGCGCACGCCGCGCTGCTTAGTTTCTTGCAGCGCGCGCAGGCCGATGGCGCCAGAATTGTGCTGGTCGTCACCGGCAAAGGCGAAAGACGGGGAGAGCGCGATGCCAGCGAGCCGAGCGCGGCGTGCTCAAACGACAGGTGCCGAACTGGCTTTCGCTGCCGGAATTTCGCCCGTTCGTCGTCGGATTTGAGGACGCCCACGTCGGCCATGGCGGCCAGGGCGCGCTCTATGTGCGGTTGCGGCGGCAGCGCTGAAACCGAGAGCTAGGGTTAACGGTTAGAACGTCTCGGCCGCCGTTCAAGAAACTGTCAATTTCTCTGCGAGAACGGCGGCGCTGATCGAAACGCCAGTCGGAGTGACGGCCTGCATGTCCGAAGTCGTTGACCGCGCCGCCAAAGCCCAAGCCGACGCAAGGCGGTTCTGCCGACAACGAGGCCTTCGCGCAGATCGAGAAGTGGATGGCGATCATCCGCGAAGTCAGCCGCGAGCAAGGCGAAGAGCGTCAATCGATCTTCAGTCCGGCGGATTTGATGATGGCGCTCCACTTCGCAGTGTCTGCCTTCAGGAATTTGCCGAGTTCTTCGGGGGAAGAAGGCGTCGGCGTATAAGCGGTCTTTTCGAACTTGCTCGATGAGCGCCGGCGTTCGGCCAGAGCCTTGACGATGCCGGCGTTCATTTTTTGCACGATTTCAGGCGGCGTCTTGGCCGGCGCAAAGATGGCCTGCCACGATTCGACTTCATAGCCGGGGACGGTCTCCCCGATGGTCGGAACATCCGGCGCTGCCGGGGACCTTTTGGCGCCGCTCGACCCAAGTACGCGAACCTGGCCCGACCGCGAATAAGTGAGCAACTCGCCGCTGCCGAAATAACATTGATGCGGCCGGGTATGAGATCGATGAAGGCCGGCGCCGCGCCGCGATAGGGCGCATGCGTCATCTGGATGTGCGCCATCTGCATGAACAGCACTTCGGAGAGATGCGGCCCGCTGCCGGTCCCGGGCGATGCCATGATGAGCTTGCCCGGATTCGCCTTGGCGTAAGTCGATAAACTCCGCGACCGTTTTTGCCGGCGAGGAATTCGGCACGAACATGAAGAACGGAAACTTCGCCACCAGCGAGACCGGCGCCAGATCCTTCGTCGGGCTGTAGCTCGAGCGCGCGATAAAGCGCCCCGTTCGACGACAGCGATGAGGTGCCGTACAGGATGGTGTAGCCGTCGGGGTCGGCATGGGCGACGAATTCGTTGCCGATATTGGTGCCGGCGCCGCCCTTGTTGTCGATGACGACTTCCTGACCCCAAATCTTCGAAAGCTGCTGCGGCGACGATGCGCGCGTTGGTGTCGGTCGGACCTCCCGCGGCGATCGGCACGATCATGTGCACCGGCCGATCCGGCCACGCCTCCGCCCGCGCGCGGCGACGTGAGAAGGCTCGGCGCGAACGCCGATGCCGCCGAAAGTGCAATCAAGTGGCGACGTGTAATCATGGCCACACCCCCCGGTTGGATCGGCCAAGCTTAACGTTTCACGCCCGCCTATGCCATGCGGTGGGGATGCGTCATGCTGACCGCCGGAGAGGATATGTGAGTGCCGGCGCCCGGCCGCGGCCGGCATCGTGCAGTGCGGCACGCTACAGAATGAACCGGCTCAAATCAGCGTTCTTGGCGAGATCGCCTATGTGCTTGTGCACGTAGGCGGCGTCGATCTTCACGGTCTCGCCGTTGCGGTCGGGGGCGGAGAAGGAGACTTCGTCGAGTACGCGTTCCATCACCGTCTGCAGCCGCCGCGCGCCGATATTCTCCACGCTCGAATTCACCGCCACCGCCACGTCGGCGACCGCATCAATGGCGTCCTCGGAGAACTCGAGCGTCACGCCTTCGGTCGCCATCAGCGCGATATATTGCTTGATCAGCGACGCCTCGGGTTCGGTAAGGACGCGTCGCATGTCGTCGCGCGTGAGCGCCTTCAATTCGACGCGGATCGGCAAGCGGCCCTGCAGTTCGGGCAACAGGTCCGAAGGCTTGGAAATATGAAACGCGCCGGAAGCGATGAATAGGATGTGGTCGGTCTTCACCGAACCGTGCTTAGTGGCGACGGTGGTGCCCTCGATCAGCGGCAACAAGTCGCGCTGTACGCCCTCGCGCGACACATCGGCGCCGATTCGGCCATCGCGCGCGCAGATCTTGTCGATCTCGTCGAGAAAGACGATGCCGTTGTTTTCCACCGCCTTGATGGCTTCTTGTGTCAGTTGATCGCTGTCCAGGAGCTTGTCGGATTCCTCGTTGATCAAAATGTCGAAGGAATCGCGCACGGTGACGCGGCGTGTCTTGGTGCGGCCGCCGCCGAGCTTGCCGAAAATGTCGCCGATCGAGACGGCGCCCATCTGCGCGCCGGGCATGCCGGGAATATCGAACAGCGGCATGCCGCTGCCGGCCTGCACTTCGATCTCGATCTCCTTGTCGTTGAGCTCACCGGCGCGGAGCTTTTTGCGGAACGCTTCCTTGGTCGACGAGCTGGCATTGGCGCCGACTAGCGCATCGAGCACGCGATCCTCGGCGGCCTGCTGCGCTTTCGCCTGCACGTCCTTGCGCTTTCTTTCGCGCGTTTGCGCAATGGCGATCTCGACCAGGTCGCGCACGATCTGCTCGACGTCGCGGCCGACGTAGCCGACCTCGGTGAATTTTGTCGCCTCTATTTTGAGGAAAGGCGCGCCGGCGAGTTTGGCAAGCCGGCGGGAGATCTCGGTCTTGCCGACGCCGGTCGGACCGATCATCAGAATGTTCTTTGGCAGCACTTCCTCGCGCAGCCGTTCGTCGAGCTGCAGCCGGCGCCAGCGGTTGCGCAACGCGATCGCTACTGCGCGCTTGGCATCGCCCTGGCCGACGATGAAGCGGTCGAGTTCGGACACGATTTCACGGGGAGAAAAGTCGCTCACGCTTTCAACGTTTCTATTGTCACATTGCGATTGGTGTAGACGCAGATGTCGGCCGCTATATCGAGCGCGCGGCGCACGATCGCCTCGGCGTCGAGCGGTCCATCGACCAGCGCCCGCGCCGCGGCGAGCGCATAATTGCCGCCGGAGCCGATGCCGACGATGCCGGCCTCCGGTTCGAGGACGTCGCCGGTGCCGGTAAGGACCAGGGAAACGTCCTTGTCGGCGACGATCATCATTGCTTCCAGTCGCCGCAGATAGCGGTCGGTACGCCAATCTTTGGCGAGTTCGACGGCGGCGCGCGTAAGCTGGCCGGGATATTGCTCGAGCTTGGCTTCAAGCCGCTCGAACAGCGTGAAAGCGTCCGCCGTAGCGCCGGCAAAGCCGCCGATCACGTCGCCCTTGCCGAGCCGGCGCACCTTCTTGGCGTTGGCCTTGACGATGGTTTGGCCGATGGAAACCTGGCCGTCGCCGCCCACCGCCACGGTCCCGCTCTTGCGAACGGTCAGAATGGTGGTGCCGTGCCAAACGGCGGACTGGGTCGATTTCGGGTAATTGCATACGCGGGAGGGCCTTTGTCTCCAGCATGATTTAGGATTTGGCCGCCGGCAATGCAAACCCGCCGCTTGGTCGTCGGCGCGGGGTTGTGAGCGGCTATGGGCGCAATGGCGAAATTAACGAAGCCCTGATAAAAGGCCCGCGGCTTGATGCCGTGGAGCACGTTATGCGCAAAGCGTCCGTGAAGCGCACCACCAAGGAAACCGACGTCGAGGTCGCGGTCGATCTCGACGGTACCGGCGCCTCGTCGATTGCCACCGGCATCGGCTTCCTCGATCACATGCTCGATCTCCTGGCGCGGCACTCGCGCATCGATCTCAACATTAGCGCCAAGGGCGACCTGCACATCGATCAGCACCACACGACGGAGGATGTCGGCATTGCACTCGGGCAAGCGGTCAAGCAGGCGCTCGGCGACATGAAGGGCATTACCCGCTATGCGGACGTCCACGTGCCGATGGACGAGGCGCTGACGCGGGTGGCGATCGACATTTCCGGGCGGCCGTTTCTGGTCTTCAAGGTTAAGTTCGGGCGCGCCAAAGTGGGCCCCTTCGACACCGAACTCGTGCAGGAATGGTTCCAGGCTTTCGCCGTAAATGCCGCAGTGACGTTGCATGTGGCGACGCTTTACGGCAGCAACGACCACCACATCGCCGAATCCTGCTTCAAGGGTCTGGCGCGGTCGCTGCGCGCCGCGGTCGCCATTGACCAGCGCGCCGCGAACGAAGTGCCGTCGACGAAAGGCACCCTGAGCGGTTGATTTTTGGATGACAGACAACAGATGACGGAAGACTGACCAAGCGTGCAAAGGCGCTGAGAGGCTGTTCGCCTGACATTCCTATTGGCCGTCGTTTGTCCTCCGTCGATCAGAAAGGCAGCCAACAGTCGGCTGAACGTGGAGAATGTCCGTCTACACCGTCCATGAGCCGCCTGCTTGGACCGCTGGTCCGTTACCCGATGCCGAGCGCTTCGTGTTCGTGCGGGATGGCTTTTCCTTCTGGGCTTTCCTGCTCGCACCTTTATGGATGCTGTGGCACCGGATGTGGTTGGTGTTGGCCGGCTATGTTGTCGTGACGGTGGTGCTTGAAGCGCCGATGGTGGTCTTCGGCATCTCACGCGCCGCCATTTCCGTCGTCGGCCTGTTCATGTCTCTTCTGATTGGTCTTGAGGCGAGCACGCTGCGCCGCTTTACGTTGCAGCGCCGCGGCTGGAGGAATGTCGGCATCGTAAGCGGCGATGATGTCGAGGACGCTGAACGGCGCTTCTTCGATGCTTGGCTGCGCCAAACACCCACACAGCGCACAGCCAATGCAGCGGCGCCTCCGCCGCCGCCGGCTGCACCGCCGATAATGCCCCGCGCGCCACGGACCCCCGACGTGATCGGTCTCTTTCCACAGCCGGGAGCGCGCCGGTGAGCGTTGCTATCGTCGATTACGGCTCCGGCAATCTGCACTCGGCGGCCAAGGCCTTCGAACGCGCCGCGCGGAATTCCGGTCACGATCAGCCGATCGTTGTGACCAATGATCCGGCCTTGGTGGCGAGCGCCGATCGCGTCGTGCTGCCTGGCGTCGGCGCTTTTGCCGATTGCCGGCGCGGGCTCGACGCCGTGGATGGGATGGTGGCGGCGCTTGAGGAAGCGGTGCGGCGCAAGGGCCGGCCGTTCTTCGGCATCTGCGTGGGCATGCAATTGTTGGCCGAGCGCGGGCGCGAATATGAGGTCACCGAAGGCCTGGGCTGGGTCGCCGGCGAAGTCGACCGCATCGCGCCGAGCGACCCTCGCTTGAAAATTCCGCACATGGGCTGGAATACGCTCAACGTCGTGCGATCGCATCCGTTGCTCGATGGCCTGCCGCTGGGGCAGCAGGGCCGCCACGCCTATTTCGTGCACTCCTATCAGCTGAAAGTCGCTCAGCGCGCCGATCTCGTCGCCGAGGCCGATTACGGCGGCGCCGTCACCGCGATCGTCGCCCGCGACAATATTTTTGGCACGCAATTTCATCCCGAGAAGAGCCAAAAATTCGGCCTCGCATTGATCGCGAATTTCTTGAAGTGGAAGCCGTGATCTTGTTCCCGGCCATCGACCTGAAGGATGGCGAGGCCGTGCGCCTGCAACAGGGCGACCTGGCGCGCGCCACGGTCTTCAACCGCGATCCGGCGGCGCAAGCCAAAGTATTCGAACAGCAGGGGTTCGAATATCTCCACACTGTCGATCTCGACGGCGCCTTCGCCGGCAAGCCGATGAACGCGGAGGCGGTCGAGCGCATCCTCGCCGCGGTGAAGATCCCAGTGCAGCTTGGCGGCGGTATCCGCGACCGCGCCACGATCGAAGCCTGGCTCGGCAAAGGCGTAGCGCGCGTCATCATAGGCACCGCCGCCGTGCGCAATCCGGCGCTGGTGAAGGAGGTGGCGCGAGCCTATCCCGATCATGTCGCTGTCGGGCTTGATGCGCGCGACGGCAAGGTCGCGGTTGAAGGCTGGGCCGAGAGCTCCGAACTTTCTTCTTTCGACATCGCAAGGCGCTTTGAGGATGCCGGTGTAGTCGCCATCATCTACACCGACATCGCACGTGACGGGATGCTCCGAGGCCTCAACCTGGACGGCACGATCATGCTCGCCGATCAAATCTCGATTCCGGTTATCGCCTCGGGTGGGCTTGCGTCGATCGACGACGTGCGCGCGTTGCTGGCTCCGCGTGCCCAAATACTTGAAGGCGCGATCGTTGGCCGCGCGCTCTATGATGGCAGGCTTGATGCAGCGGAGGCGTTGAAGCTCATCCATGCGGTGCGAGCGGCCTAAAAAATGTTCAAGGTCCGCGTCATTCCCTGCCTCGACGTGAAAGACGGCCGAGTCGTCAAGGGCGTCAATTTCGTCAACCTGCGCGATGCCGGCGATCCGGTCGAGGCCGCGATCGCCTATGATGAAGCCGGCGCCGACGAGCTGACCTTCCTCGACATCACCGCGAGCCACGAGAACCGCGGCATCATGCTCGATGTGGTGCGGCGCACGGCGGAAGCCTGCTTCATGCCGCTCACGGTCGGCGGCGGCGTGCGCACCATCGAGGACATCCGCGCGTTGCTCACCTCGGGCGCCGACAAAGTGTCGATCAATACCGCGGCGGTGGCGCGGCGCGGCTTCGTCAAGGAGGCGGCGGAAAAATTCGGCGACCAGTGCATCGTCGTGGCGATCGACGCCAAGAAGGTATCGAAGCCGGACGAGGCCGACCGCTGGGAGATTTTCACCCATGGCGGCCGCAATCCGACCGGCATCGATGCGCTCGCTCTATGCGCGCGAAGTGGTCGCGCTCGGCGCCGGCGAGATTTTGCTCACCTCGATGGATCGCGACGGCACGCGGCAGGGCTTCGATCATCGCGCTCACCCGCGCCATCGCCGACGGTGTGACGGTCCCGGTGATTGCCTCGGGCGGCGTCGGCAATCTCGACCATCTGGTGGAGGGCGTCCGCGACGGCCGCGCCAATGCTGTGTTGGCCGCCTCGATCTTCCACTTCGGCGAGTATTCGGTGCGCGAGGCCAAGGAATATATGGCCCGCGCCGGCCTGCCGATGCGGCTCGATCCGTGATCTCCCTCTCGCCGGGGACGGAGATGTGATAAGGAACGGTCATGTCGACGTTCACGCTCCATGACCTGGAAAAACGCGTTCGGGACCGCGCGCAGGCGAGCGCGGACGTGTCCTACACGCGCAAGCTCATCGACCGCGGCGTGGCCCAATGCGCCAAAAAACTCGGCGAGGAGGCCGTCGAGGCCGCCATCGCCGCGATCGCCGAGGACCGCGACCGCATGATCGCGGAAGCGGCCGACGTGCTCTATCACCTGCTGGTCGTGCTGCACGTCCGCGGCATCACGCTCGACGAGGTCGAGACCGAACTTGGCGCGCGTACGCGGCAGTCCGGCCTCGACGAGAAGGCCGCGCGCAAGGGCAGTTAAAGGCCGATCCGCATGGAGCAGCGCACCGAACAGGACGTGTCGCCCTACCGCGTGTTCTCGCGCGCCGAATGGGCGGCGCGCCGCGCCGACACGCCGATGACGCTGCAGCAGGCGGAGATCGCGCGGTTGCGCTCGCTGCACGACCGGCTCGACATGTCCGAGGTCGAGGAAATCTACCTGCCGCTGTCGCGGCTGTTGTCGCTCTACGTGGCCGCCACCCAAGGTCTGTTTCGCGCCCAGCAGGGCTTTCTCGGCACCGAAGACGCCAAGATGCCCTACATCATCGGGGTCGGCGGCTCGGTGGCGGCCGGCAAATCGACTACGGCGCGCGTGTTGCAGGCGCTGCTCGCCCGCTGGCCCAATGTGCCGAAGGTCGATCTCCTCACCACCGATGGCTTTCTGTTTCCGAATGCGGTGCTCGAGCGCGAAGGCCTGATGGAGAAGAAGGGCTTTCCCGAAAGCTACGATCTGCCGGCGCTGTTGCGCTTTCTCTCCGACATCAAGGCCGGCCGGCGGCCGGTGCGCGCGCCGGTCTACTCGCATCTTGTTTACGACGTGATCCCGAATGAATGGATCGAGATCGACCGGCCGGAAATCTTGATTGTCGAAGGCCTTAACGTGCTCCAGGCCGGCCGGCTGCCTCGGGACGGCAAGGCCGTTCCTTTCGTCTCGGATTTTTTCGACTTTTCGGTTTATCTCGACGCCGACGAGGAGGTGCTGCTGTCTTGGTACGTCAGTCGTTTTCTCGCCTTGCGCGGCACCGCGTTCGCCGATCCTAAATCCTATTTTCACCGCTACGCCGGGCTGTCGGATGCCGAAGCGGTCGCTACCGCGACGTCGATCTGGAATCGCATCAATCTCGTCAATCTGCGCGAAAACATCCTGCCGACGCGGCCGCGCGCCGACCTCATCCTGAAAAAGGGTGAAAGTCACCAGGTCGAGGAAGTGGCGCTGCGTCGGCTGTAGTTTGGCGGAAATAACCATTCTCCTTTTTAGTTGGCGGATTTCTCAAAACACCTCCCCCTCCAGGGGAGGGTGAAAGTAACATCTCGTTCTCGCGGCGCGTTTATTGGCGCGCGAGTTTGCTCCGCGCCGCCCGGATGCGGAAAGCGACATCCGGCTACGGCAGTGCGGCCTCTCGCTTTGTTCCCGGCTTTCGCTACGTTCGCCCGGGCTACAGCAAATAAACGAAAGGAGGCGGAGCGCTGATAGGCGCAAATGTTGCATTGTCCGCGCCACGCCGGACAGGCGTTGCCGCCTGCCGGCGTTGGGGCGCGGCGCGCGCTGCGGACAGGCCTGCGCGAACTGCACGCAAGCCGATCCGCGTCGGGCGCGCTCGTCTACCGGCGCTCCGCCGCGGCACTTGCGGCAGCGAACCAACGCCGCCGCTCAGCTCCAGACGCACTTCCTGGGACGCGGCTAAAGAGATGGGCGTTGGCCGCCCCCGCCTGTCCCAGTCCAGCGACAAAGTCGCAGACCGGTCGTAATGCCGGCCGGGCGTTTTCCCGAAGCCGCCCGGGAGCGATGTGCGAAACCGCCCGCGGGAACCGCGCTCGCTCCATCAATCGGTCGCCACCGGTTGACGTCCCTTCGACGAGCGAGCGGCGCGCGTTCTACTGATCGCGAAAGCGGCGTCAAGGGTCGTCGCCAGTGGCGCGACAACGGGCTGATTTAGCGGCGCTTTTAGCTCCGCCGCCGGTAAGTGTCGCGGCGACAGGCGGAGCGAATTCGCGCGAATTCAAACAATTATCGTTGCCAGTGGGCCGTTACAGAAGCCCGCATGAGCGCAGCGATATGCGGGACGCAAGCCGCAAGGCCAATCTCGGATGTGACTTCGCTTATCCGGGCTACGCTCGCTCAGCTAATCCCGAATAGCTGATATTTTCGCTAAATACGCTCCAGCGCCAGCGACACGCCCTGGCCGACGCCGACGCACATGGTGGCGAGCGCGCGCTTGCCGCCGCGCTTTTCCAGGCCGTGCACCGCGGTCAGCGCGAGGCGCGCGCCCGACATGCCGAGCGGATGGCCGAGCGCGATGGCGCCGCCGTGCGGATTGACGTGTTCGGCGTCCTCGGCAACGCCGAGCTGGCGCAGGCAGGCGATGCCCTGCGAGGCGAAGGCCTCGTTCAGCTCGATCAGATCGAAGTCGGCGATCTTCAAGCCGAGCCGCTCCATCAGCTTGCGCGTCGACGGCACCGGGCCGATGCCCATGATGCGCGGCGGCACCGCGGCCGACGCCATGCCGAGCACTCTTCGCGCGCGGCGTCAGGCCGTGCGCCTTCACCGCGTCCTCGCTGGCGAGAATGATCGCGGCGGCGCCGTCATTGATGCCGGACGCGTTGCCGGCGGTGATGGTGCCGGGATTGCGCGCGATCGGTTTGAGCTTTTGCAGATTTTCCAGCGTGGTGTCCGGGCGCGGATGCTCGTCCTTGTCGACGACGATCGGGCCGGCCTTGCCGCCCGGCGCCTGCACCGGCACGATCTCCTCGGCGAAATAGCCGGCGGCGGCCGCCTTGGCGGCGCGCTGCTGCGAGCGCAGCGCGAACGCGTCCTGATCCTCGCGCGCCACCTGAAATTCCTCGGCGACGTTCTCGCCGGTCTCGGCCATCGAGTCGACGCCGTACTGCGCCTTCAGCAGCGGATTGATGAAGCGCCAGCCGAGCGTGGTGTCGTAGATTTCGGCCGAGCGCGAAAACGCCTCGCCGGCCTTGCCCATGACGAACGGCGCCCGCGTCATCGACTCGACGCCGCCGGCGATGGCGAAATCCATCTCGCCGGCAGCGGATCGCGCGCGCGGCGTCGCCGACGGCGTTGAGCCCCGAGGCGCACAGCCGGTTGACGGTGACGCCCGGGATCGATGTCCGGCAGGCCGGCCAGCAGCAGCGCCATGCGCGCGACGTTGCGGTTGTCCTCGCCGGCCTGGTTGGCGCAGCCGAAAAACACCTCGTCGAGCCGCGACCAGTCGGCCTTGGCATTGCGGGCGACCAGCGCCCTGATCGGCACCGCGGCGAGATCGTCGGTGCGCACCTTGGCGAGCGCGCCGCCGTAGCGGCCGATCGCGGTGCGCGCGGCATCGCAAATGAAGACCTCCCGCATCGGCGCTCTCCCTAAGTCGCTGTCTGTCGACGGCGTTCCTGGGCGATATTCTCGGGCTATTTACGGGGCAGCGGCGGACAGGGTCAAATGCCGTCTTGCGGCCGCAGGATCAGCCATGACCGACGCGCTGCTCAGCACGACTTCCCCGCAGTCTGCCGCCGACGCTGCGCGCCGAGCGGCGCGGCGCAGTCGCGGTGCTCAAGCTCGCGCGCGCCGGAAAAGCGCAACGCGCTCGACGATCCGACCGTGGCGGGCATCGAGACGTTCTTCTCCTCGCTGCCCGACGGCATCGGCGCCGTGGTGCTCGCCGGCGAGGGCGAGCATTTCACCGCCGGCCTCGATCTCGCCGAACTCACCGAGCGCGACGTCTATGCCGGCATCGAGCATTCGCGCTCCTGGCATCGCGCCTTCGAACGCATCGAGTTCGGCAAGGTGCCGGTGGTCGCCGTGCTGCATGGCGCGGTGATCGGCGGCGGGCTCGAACTCGCCGCCGCCGCGCACGTGCGCGTGGCCGAGCGCTCGGCGTTCTATGCGCTGCCGGAAGCAAGCCGCGGCATTTTCGTCGGCGGCGGCGGTTCGGTGCGGCTGCCGCCGCTGATCGGCGCCGCGCGCGTCATGGACATGATGCTGACCGGGCGCACGCTGTCCGCCGAGGAAGGCCAGGCGATCGGGCTCTCGCATTATCTGGTCGACAACGGCGCAGGGTCTCGCCAAGGGCCTCGAGCTTGCCGAACGCATCGCCGGCAATGCGCCGTTCACCAATTACGCGGTGATGCACCTGCTGCCGCGCATCGCCCGCAGCGATCCGGCCGCCGGCTTCGCCACCGAGGCGCTCGCCGCGGCGATCGCGCAGGGCGAGGACGAGGCGAAGGCGCGGCTCAAGGCGTTTCTGGAAAAGCGCGGGCCCAAAGTGGCGCGCAGCTAGCACCATGTCGAAGACGCGACGCAAAGATGCATTGCCGGCCACGAACGCCGGCGCCGCTGCGGCCGGTGCGGCTCGGCTCGGCGGATGTCGTGGTCGAACGCCGCGGCGACGGCGCCATCCTGATGCGCTCGCCGCATCCGCTGCCGCCTTATCCGCAAAATCTCACCGCAGCGGCTGGTGCATTGGGCCGAACGCCGCGCCCGAGCGCGTCTTTCTTGCGCAGCGCGATGCGGCCGGCGGCTGGCGCACGCTGACCTACGCGCAGACGCTTGCCGACGGTGCGCGCCATCGCCGCGGCGCTGCTGGCGCGCGATCTTTCGCCCGAGCGGCCGATCGCGATTCTGTCCGGCAACGACATCGAGCACGCGCTGCTCGGCCTTGCCGCCATGCATGTCGGCATTCCCTATGCGCCGATCTCGGTGCCCTATTCGCTGCTGTCGCAGGATTTCGGCAAGCTGAAAACCATCATCGAGATTCTCACGCCCGGCCTGGTCTTCGCCGCGAACGGCACGGCATTCGCGCGCGCCATCGCCGCGGCCGTGCCGCGCGGGTGTCGAGATCGTGGTGACGGCAAGTCCGCCGGCGAGCCGGCGCGCGACGTTGTTCGCCGAACTTGCCAAGGCGCAGCCGACACCGGCGGTCGAGGCGGCGCACGCCAAGGTCGGCCCCGACACGATCGCGAAAATCCTCTTCACCTCCGGCTCGACCGGCCAGCCCAAGGGCGTCATCAACACGCAGCGGATGCTGTGCGCCAATCAGGCGATGATCCGCGCCGGCCTCGCGTTCGTCGCCGACGAGCCGCCGGTCCTGGTCGACTGGCTGCCGTGGAACCACACCTTCGGCGGCAACCACGATTTCGGCCTCGTGCTCGACAATGGCGGCTCGTTCTACATCGACGAGGGCAAGCCGCTGCCCGGCGCCATCGAGGCGACCGTGCGCAATCTGCGCGACATCGCGCCGACGATCTATTTCAACGTGCCGAAGGGCTTCGAGATGCTGCTGCCGCTATCTGCGCAGCCGACGTGCGCGTTGCGCGAGCGCTTCTTCAGCCGGCTCAAGGTCCTGTTCTACGCCGGCGCCAGCCTCGCGCAGCACGTGCTCGACGACATTGCAGGAGCTGGCGGTCGCGACCACCGGCGAGCGCATCATCTTTCTCTCCAGCCTCGGCTCGACCGAAACCGCGCCGGCCGCGCTCGCCTGCACCTGGGAGTGCGAGCGCGCCGGCAATATCGGCCTGCCGCTGCCGGGCGTGGAGCTGAAACTCGTGCCGCGCGAGGGCAAGCTCGAGGCGCGGCTCAAGGGCGCCAACATCACGCCCGGCTATTGGCGCGCGCCCGCGCTCACTGCCGAGGCGTTCGACGAGGAAGGCTTCTACAAGATCGGCGACGCGCTCAAATTCGCCGACGCGGCCGATCCGGCCAAGGGCCTGCTGTTCGACGGCCGCCTCGCCGAGGATTTCAAGCTTGCCACCGGCACCTGGGTCAGCGTCGGGCCGCTGCGCGCGGCGTTCATCGCGCATTTTGCGCCCGCTGGTGCGCGACGTCGTGCTCGCCGGCGCGGAACGCGACGACGTCACGGCGCTGGTCTTTCCCGACCTCGACGCCTGCCGCAAGCTCGCGCCCGATCTGGCCGGCGATGATGCCCGCGCCGCGGCGTGCTCGCCGACGCCGCGCGTGCGCGCGGAATTCGCCCGCCTGCTCGACGCCTTGGCCGAACCCGGCGCGCGGCACGTCGAGCCGCATCATGCGCGCCGTCCTGCTCGCCGAGCCGCCGTCGCTCGATATCGGCGAGATGACCGACAAGGGCTCGATCAACCAGCGCGCGGTGCTTGCGCATCGCGCCGCGTTTGGTCGAAGAGCTTTACGCCGACCCGCCGCCGCCGCACGTCATCGTCGCGCGCGCGGCGCTCCCGCCTAAGCGAGCTGACAAGCGAGTTGAACATGGACATTGCAGGACATGCCGCGATCGTCACCGGCGGCGCCTCCGGCCTCGGCGCCGCGACCGCGCGCATGCTGGCCGAAGCCGGCGCCAAGGTGGCGATCTTCGACGTCAACCGCGAAGGCCGCCGCCGAGGTGGCGATCGACATCAACGGCATCGCCATCGACTGCGACGTGACCGACAGCGCCGCGACCGAGGCGGCTTTCGCCAAGGCCGCCGCCGACCACGGCATGGCGCGCATCCTGATCAATTGCGCCGGCGTCGGACCGGCCAAGCGCATCGTCGGCCGCGACGGGCCGATGCCGCTCGACGAGTTCGCGCGCGTCGTGTCGATCAATCTCGTCGGCACGTTCAATGCGATGCGGCTTGCCGCCGCCGCCATGCAGTCGCTGTCGCCGATGGCACGAAGGCGAGCGCGGCATCATCGTTTGCACCGCCTCGGTCGCCGCCTATGAGGGCCAGATCGGGCAGGCCGCCTACGCGGCCTCGAAGGGCGGCGTGGTCGGGCTGGTGCTGCCGGCGGCGCGCGAGTTCGCCCAGTTCGGCATCCGCGTCAACGCCATCGCGCCGGGAATTTTCTCGACCCCGATGCTGCACGCGCTGCCGGAAGCCGCGCAACAGAGCCTCGCGGCGGCGGTGCCGTTTCCGAAACTGCTCGGCCAGCCGCCGCAATATGCCGCGCTGGTTCGCCACATGATCGAGAACCGCTATCTCAACGGCGAGACGATCCGCCTCGACGGCGCGCTGCGCATGGGGCCCAGATGACAGAGGACGGAGGACAGACGACGGATAAGAAAGATTCGCCGACGGCGCGCGGCATCTCTATCCATCCGCTTTCCTTCATCCGTCCTCTGTCGTCTGTCCTCTGTCGTCGCATCTGATGCTTACGAACACGCACAAAACGCGCATCGAATGGGGCGACTGCGATCCCGCCGGCATCATTTTCTATGCGCGCTATTTCGACATTTTCGACGTTTCGACGACCATGATGATCGAACGCGCGCTGGGCATGAAGAAGATCGACTATCTCAAGGCCTATGACTTCTTCGGCCATCCGCTGGTGGAGACCCGCGCGCGTTTTCTGCAAGCCGACGCGCTACGGCGACGAAGTCGTGGTCGAGACCGCGGTGGTCGCTTGCGGCCGCTCGAGCTTCAAGATCGAGCACCGGCTTTCGCTTGACGGGCACGCTCGCCGTCGAAGGTTATCGAGACGCGCGTCTGGGTCGTCCGCGATCCCGACGATCCGCGCGCATGAAGTCGCAGCCGATCCCGGCCGAAATCGTCGCGCGGCTGACGCAAGCGCCGGTTCCGTGACCTGAAGTCGATGCCTGAGCCTGCTCGGGGTGACGGACCGTATCCGCAACGGTGCTAGAAGCCTTCCCGCCACAAGGAGAGAAACGCCCATGCGCATCGACGCGTACACCCACTTTTTCCCGAAAAAATTCTTCGACAAGCTCAACGAAGTCGCCGGCGACTACAAGGACATGGGCAAGCGCATCCGCTCGCTGCCGGCTCTGTTCGATATCGACGTGCGCAAGAAGATCGTCGACGGGCACAAGGATTATCAGCAGATCCTCTCCTATCCGCAGCCGCCGATCGAGAAATTCGCCAAGACGCCGGCCGACATCGACGAGTTCTGCAAGATCATCAATGACGGCTTCGCCGAGCTGTGCGCCAAGGAGAAGGACCACTTCCCCGGCTGGGTGGCGCAGGTCTCGCTTGCCGCGCGCGACGCCGGCGTCGCCGAGGCCGAGCGCGCGATGAAGAACGGCGCGCTCGGCGTGCAGATCTACACCAACGTCGCCGGCCAGCCGATCGACCGCCAGGAATACCTGCCGTTCTGGAAGAAGATGAACGAACTCGGCGCGCCGATCTGGCTGCATCCGGCGCGCGGCGCCGAGACGCCCGACTATCTCGACGAGAAACAATCGCTCTACGAAATCTGGTGGACGATCGGCTGGTCCTACGAGACCGCCTGCGCCATGCTGCGGCTCGTCTATTCCAAGATCATGGACACGCATCCGAACCTGAAAATCATCACCCACCATTTCGCCGGCATCGTGCCGATGCTCGAAGGCCGCTTCGGGCCGGGCAACGACGTGATGGGCAACCGCACCACCGACCACGACTACGTGGGCTTGCGCAAAAGCCTGAAGAAGCGGCCGCTCGATTATTTCAAGAACGATTTCTGGGCCGATACCGCGGCGTTCACCGCGGTGCCGGCGACCAAGTGCGGCATGGAGTTCTTCCCGATCGACAAGATCGTGTTCGCCTCCGACTGCCCGTTCGATCCGGAGGGCGGCACCATGTTCCCGCGCGAGACGCTGAAGATTCTCGAACTCGCTGAAGATGGACAAAGCAACCAGCGACAAGGTGTTTTACAAGAACCTCGAAGCCGTCACCGGCAAGAAGCTGGTGAAGTAAGGCTGCCGCGGGCCGCCGATAGCGTGGCGGCCGGCTCGGCGTCATATTCGGCGGAAACATCCCTGCCGGCATAGTCCTTCAGGAACGAGGTCGCGATGATCGAGATGATCGCCGTGATCAGAATGTAGATCGCGATCGGCGTTCCCCATTTCCAACGGCCGCATGAGCGGCTTCATACGCAGTGTGCCCGGCGTTCTTTGTGGGCACAGCGATCCGCGGAGCACTTTTCCACTGGCCGATACAAGTCGACTGGTCATCTGCTAGCGTGCGCCGCACCATGGACGCAGCGCGCCCCATCTCCGCCGATGCACCGGACCTTGCAACCGAGGCAGCCGGCCGTCATTCGCTGAAAGCGGCCGAGGATGCAGGCCGCATCACGCCGATGATGGAGCAATACATCGAAATAAAAGCGGCCAATCCGGATTGCCTTCTGTTCTACCGGATGGGCGACTTTTACGAATTGTTCTTCGACGATGCCGAAACAGCCTCGCGTGCGCTCGGCATCGTGCTGACCAAGCGCGGTAAGCATCAGGGCCGCGACATTCCGATGTGCGGTGTGCCGATCGAACGGTCAGACGAATATCTGCACCGCCTCATTGCGCTCGGCCATCGCGTCGCGGTGTGCGAACAGCTCGAAGATCCGGCCGAGGCGAGAAAGCGCGGGGCTAAGAGCGTAGTGCGCCGCGACGTGATCCGGCTCGTCACCCCAGGCACGCTCACCGAGGATTCGCTGCTCGACGCCAGGCGCAACAATTATCTGTTGGCGCTGGCGCGCAGCCGCGTGTCCTCCGGCGAAGACCATTTCGCGCTGGCCTGGATCGATATCTCCACCGGCGAGTTTCACGTCGCCGGATGCGAGCGCGGATCACTGTCGGCGGAAATCGCTCGAATCGAGCCCGGCGAGATTATCGTTTCCGATGCGCTTTATGCGGACACCGAGCTCGCGCCTTACTTGCGCTCGCTGCCGGCACTGACGCCGCTTGCCCGCGACGTGTTCGACGGCGCCACGGCGGAGCGACGGCTCGCTAATTTTTTTAGCGTGGCGACGACCGAGGCGTTCGGCGCGTTCTCGCGCGTCGAACTGACTGCGGCGGCTGCCGTAATCACCTATGTCGAGCGCACACAGATCGGCAGGCGGCCGCCTCTATCGCCGCCAACGCGCGAGGCTGCCGGCGCCACGGTTGCAATTGATCAAGCGACGCGCAGCAATCTCGAACTTCTACGCACTCTTGGCGGCGAGCGTCGCGGCTCGCTGCTCTCGGCGATCGACCGCACGGTGACTGCGGCCGGCGCACGGCTTTTGGCGCAGCGTCTCGCCGCCCCGCTCACTGATCCCACAGAGATCGCGCAGAGGCTTGATGCCGTCTCTGCATTCGTCGTCGACAACGCCGCGCGCAGCGAGTTGCGCAAGAACCTAAGAACCGTGCCGGACCTGCAACGCGCGCTGTCGCGCATTGTCATCGGGCGCGGCGGACCGCGCGATCTCGCCGCCATTTGCGATGGCATTTTTGCGGCGGCGGAACTTTCCGCAAAAATCGAAAGCCTCGCCCAAGACGGAGCAAATTCGCCGCGCGATCTGTCGCGCGCGGTTGCGGGCCTGCGCCGTCCCGATCCTGCACTGGCCGCGGAGCTCAAGCGAGCGTTGGCCGACGAATTGCCGGCGTATCGCCGCGATGGCGGTTTCGTGCGCGCCGGCTACGAGCCGGCGCTCGACGAAGCACGCGCGCTACGCGACGAATCGCGCCGTGTCATCGCTGCCCTTCAGGTGCGCTACGCGGAGACCACCGGCATCCGCTCGCTGAAAATCAAGCACAACAATGTGTTGGGCTATTTTGTCGATATCACCGCGCAGAACGGCGAAAAACTGTTAAGCGCTCCGCTCAACGCAACCTTCATTCACCGGCAGACCACGGCCGGGCAGGTCCGCTTTACCACCACCGAGCTTGGCGAGCTGGAAGCGAAAATCGCCAGTGCCGCCGAACGCGCGCTCGCGCTCGAACTGGACATTTTCGACCGCCTCGCCGCCAGCGTTGCTGCCGCGAGCGCCGCGATCAAGGAAGCAGCCGACGCGCTCGCCGTCATCGATGTCGCGGCGGCGCTGGCGAGTCTTGCGGTCGAGCGCGACTACGCGCGCCCGGACGTCGACGGCAGCTTTGCCTTCGCCATCGCGGGCGGCCGCCATCCGGTCGTCGAGCAGGCGCTGGGCAGCGAGAGCGGTCCATTCGTCGCCAACGATTGCGACCTCTCGGCCGGCCGGATCTGGCTTGTTACCGGCCCAAACATGGCCGGCAAATCGACGTTCCTGCGCCAGAATGCACTCATCACGGTACTGGCGCAGATGGGGAGTTTCGTGCCGGCGCGCGCGGCCCATATCGGCGTGGTCGACCGGCTGTTCTCGCGCGTCGGCGCCGCCGACGATCTCGCCCGCGGCCGCTCGACCTTCATGGTCGAGATGGTCGAGACCGCCGCGATCCTCAATCAGGCGGGCGAGCGTGCGCTCGTCATCCTCGATGAGATCGGCCGCGGCACCGCGACCTTCGATGGCCTTTCCATCGCCTGGGCGACCATCGAGCATCTGCACGAGAAGTAACCGCTGCCGGGCGCTGTTCGCCACGCACTTTCACGAGATGACCGCGCTCGCCGCAAAGCTGCCGCGGCTGCACAACGCCACCATGCGGGTGAAGGAATGGCAGGGCGAGGTCGTGTTCCTGCACGAAGTCATCCCTGGCGCCGCCGACCGTTCCTATGGCATCCAAGTGGCGAAGCTCGCCGGACTTCCGCCGAGCGTGATCGAACGCGCCAAACTGGTGCTCGCGCAGCTCGAAGCGCAGGACCGCACCTCGCCGGCGCACCGCTTGATCGACGACCTGCCGCTGTTCGCCGCCGCGCGGCCCGCAGCGCCGCCGCAAAATGAGACTGCACTGACCGCTTTGGTCGAAGCGCTCGCGGCGCTTCATCCCGACGAGATGTCGCCGCGCGACGCGCTCGAAGCGCTCTATGCGCTCAAGGCGCAGCTCGTGAAGACCAGATCGTAAATTTGCGCGCGCGGGAAAGCCAGAGCGCACCGCTCCAGCCGATGCAGACGATCAGTCCCGACCCCGAACGCGCCCCACACGCCGAGCGGCGCAACCATGTAGTGGACGACGAGAAAGCCGAGCCACAGCCCGTTCAAGGCGATTTGCGCGTGCGCAAACATGCTCGCCGAGGCGACGCCGCCGACGCGCGGATGCAGGATGACGACCGAGCAAGCCATCACGATCGGAAACACCGCGAACATGCCGGACGCGAACGAGCCGATGCTGTAGCTCGCCGTCGTCACGGTGGCGACGACGACGGCGGCCGTGAGCGCGCGCAGCGGAATATCGTAGGCCGTGCGCATGAATTTCGCCGGTCGGGCCCGAGGTGCGGTAACGCCAGCTCAGCGGCACGGTCGTTCCGAACACGACGACGTTGAGCAGCGCCGCGGTCAGCGGCGTCCAGGCCACAAGGCGCAACGCGGCGGCGCCCACGAACCACACCGCGATCGCGACGCCGAGGCTCAAAACAAGACCGTGCCGCTGCGCCAGCACCGTATAGGTGAGCGCGAAAATCGAGACGGCAGCGGCCGCTGCCGCGCTGCCGACGGCGCTCGCGGCGATAAAATCCGGCGGATGCTCGAAGGCGAGAATGATATAGGCGGCGCCGGCGGCGGTCGGCAGCGCGGCGATCAGCGCGCCGATGAACGGCCCGGAGCGTTCGACCACGACCGAGATGACGACGACGATGAGCGCCGTCAGCGCCATCTTGAGCGCGAGATCGAACAAAAACAGCAGTTCAGGAGACATGACGCTTCTTCGGCAAAGGGAGGAGATGAGCGATGGAGGCGGAAAAGTCCGGTAGCGCGTCACTTCGATCGCGTTACCGGCTCCATCAGCTCAAGCCGATTGCCGAATGGGTCGGCGACGTAGCAGCGCTGGTAGCCGTCGAGCGGCTCGTCCTCGTAAGGTCTGTAGCCGTCTCTCTCGAGACGCGCGCGCAAGCCGGCAAGTCGCGCACCAGGAATGCCGGGTGCGCCTTCTTTGCCGGATGAAAATCGCTTTCGACGCCGAGATGCAATTGCTGCGTTCCTAGCTCAAACCACACGCCGCCGCGCACCGCCAGATTGGCGGGCTTTGTGAGCTCAGCGCAAGCCGAGAATATCGCCGTAGAACGCGCGCGCCTCCGCCTCGCGCCCGCGCGGCATCGCCAATTGCAGATGATCGAGGCCGCGGACTTCGCTCATGCGGCCGCGACCCGTTGCAGCGTCAGCGCCACCGGCGGTCCGCTTTTGATCGTCTGATAGACGACGCAATAGCGCTCGGTGAGCTTGAGCAACTGATCGAGCTTTTCCTGCGGCGCGTCGGTGTCGACCTCGAAGCGCAGCCGGATCTGCGCGAAGCCGACCGGCGCGTCCTTGGCGACGCCGAGCGTGCCGCGGAAATCGAGATCGCCTTCGGCCGAAACGGTGCCGGACTTGAGCGGAATGTCGATCGCGGTCGCGACCGCCTTGAGCGTGACGCCGGCGCAGGCGACCAAAGCTTCGAGCAGCATGTCGCCGGAACACAATTCCATTCCCGAGCCGCCGGTGGCGGGATGCAGGCCGGCGACCGCAAGCGCGCGGCCGGTCTCGACCTTGCAGGCGATGTTGGCGTCGTCGAGCGTGCCCTTGGCTTTGAGCGTGATGAAGCCGGCCTTGGGATCGCTCTTGTAGCGCTCCTTGATCGGCGCCTGCAGCGCGCGCAGGCCGGCGGCAGTCCATGGAAGGGTCCTTTCTGACGTCATCGGTCGCGGCGGAGTATCAGACGACCAGAGTACGGACGACAGAGGATCAGAGACGATAGCGTCGGCAATGCTGCTATCCGTCGTCGGTCGCCTGTCCTGCCGTCGTCCGCTACCACCACATCGCCGCGCCGGCTTCGGCTCTTGGTCTCGCCCTCGGCGGTTGCCGCGGCGCGATTGAGCGAGCGGTCGAGCGCGGCGAGCACGCGGCGTTTGACGAAATCGAAGGCGGCAGACTGGCGGTCGCGCGGGCGCGGCAGGTCGACGTCGATCTCGTCGAAGATGCGGCCGGGCCGCGGGCGCATCACCATGACGCGGTCGGCGAGCACGATGGCCTCGTCGACGTCGTGGGTGACCAGGATCAAGGTCGGCCTGGCGTCGGCCCACAGATCGAGCAGATGGTCCTGCAGGTCGGTGCGGGTGAAGGCGTCGAGCGCCGAGAACGGCTCGTCGAGCAGCAGCACTTCCGGCCGCGGCACCAGCGCCCGCGCGATGGCGACGCGCTGCGCCTGGCCGCCGGACAGTTCGCGCGGCCACACGCCGCCTTGTCGGAGAGCCCGACGCGCTTGAGCGCTGCGGCGACGCGCTCCGCCCGCTCGGGCTTCGGTCGGCCGGAAAGGCCGAAGCCGACATTGTCGGCGACCTTGAGCCAGGGCAGGAGCCGGGGTTCCTGAAAGATGATGCCGATCTTTTCGTGCGGCGCCGTGATCGCGCTCGCCGTCGAGCACGACGCGTGCCTTCGCTCGCCGGATCGAGGCCGCCGATCGCGCGCAACAGCGTCGATTTCCCGCAGCCCGAGCCGCCGATGACGGCGACGATCTCGCCCAGCTCCACCTCGACGGACACGCCGCCGAGCGCATGCACGCCGTTCGGATAGGTTTTGCTGACGCGGTCGAGGACTGAGCATGGCGCTAATCCTGGCGCGCCACGTCTTCCCAGCGCAGGAACGGCGCCGCGGCAAGCACGATCAGCCAATCGGTCGCCTTGCCGACGATGGCAAAGGCGACAATGGCGGCGACGATCTCCGCCGGCTTGCCGAGCTGCTGGCCGTCGGTCAGCAGATAACCGAGGCCTTCCGATGCGCCCATCAGCTCGGCGGCGACGACGAACATCCAGCCGAGCCCGAGGCCCGAGCGCAGCGAAATCACATAGGCCGGCAGCACGGCCGGCAGCAGGATCCGGCGCACCATCTCGAAGTCCGACAGCCGGAAGGCGCGGCCGACTTCGACCAGCTTGCGATCGACCGATTGGATGGCGCCCATCAGGCCGAGATAGACCGGAAAGAACACGCCGACCGCGATCAACGTCACCTTGGAGGCTTCGAAAATGCCGAGCCAGAGGATGAACAGCGGCACCCAGGCGATCGACGGGATGGCGCGCAGCGCCTGCAGGCTCGGATCGAGCAGGCGCCGCACCAACGGCGAATAGCCGGCCGCGGCGCCGATGATCGTGGCGGCGGTGACGCCGAGGCCGAAGCCGGCGGCGACCCGCGCCAGCGTCACCAGCGTGTTGCGCTGCAGGTCGCCGGTGCGCGCGAGATCGACGAATGTCGCAGAAGATGACCGAGGGCGGCGGCGCCAGGCGGCCGCTCGCCCAGCCCATGCGGACGATGAATTCCCACACCGCGGCGAGCGCGACCGGCAGCACGAGCCCGAGCGCCGGCCGCGCCAGGCGCGCCCATCGTTTGGTCGCCGCCCGCTGCGTCTGGGCGGGGGCGCGTTCTGCCGCAATGCTCATGGACACAAGAGACATAGTGCCCAGCGGAAATGCAATGCGTCACTTCCCATCATTGCGAGGAGCGAAGCGACGAAGCAAGTCAGGTTCGCTGACGCCGCGCTGGATTACTTCGCTTCGCTCGCAGTGACGGCTACGCCGCGACATACTGATCGTCGATCAGATCGTCGAGCGTCTTTTTCACGTCGACGCTCTTGCTCGATCACGCCCGCCTGCTGCAAAGCGAGGCCTGCCTGCAGGATGGTGTCGCGCTGCTGCGGGCCGATCCGGTTGTAGGTCAGATCGGTCCGCTCCTTGAGCTGGATGTCGACCACAGCGCTCGGCAGCTTGGTCACGTCCATGAAGACGCGCTTCTCTGTCGTCGTAATTGGCGAGGCAATATTTGCGCGCCTGCTCGTAGACCGCGAGCACGCGCCGCGTCAGATCGGGATAGGTCTTTCAGGAACTCTTCGCGCGAATTGAGGATGCCGTAGGTGTTGGCGTCCTTGTTGCGATAGAACAGCCGCGCGCCGTCCTCGACCTGCGCCTGCGCCATCATCGGATCGAGGCCGGCCCAGGCATCGACGTCGCCGCGAATGAGCGCGATCTTGCCGTCGGGATGCTGCAGCAGCACCTCGTTGATGTCCTTTTCGGTCATGCCGACCGACAGCAGCGCGCGCACCAGGAAGATGTGCGGATCGGTGCCGCGCGTCACCGCGACGCGCTTGCCCTTGAGGTCCTGTGATCTTGTTGATCGGCGCGTCCTTGCGCGTGACCAGCGCGGTCCATTCCGGCTTGGAATAGACGTAGATCGATTTGATCGGATTGCCGTTGATCTTGCCGAGCAGCGCCGCGGAGCCGGCGGTCGAGCCGAAATCGATCGAGCCGGCATTGAGGAATTCGAGCGCCTTGTTGGAGCCGAGCGTCTGCACCCAGCGGATGCCGATGCCGTCCTTGGCGAATTCCTTTTCCAGCAGTCCCTTCTCCTTGAGCACCATGGAGACGGGATTGTAGGTCGCCCAATCGATGCGGATTTCGCTCGGCTTGCCGGCGGCGCGCGCGAGGCCGAAGCGGCAACAGGCCGCGCCGAGCGGCGCCGACCAAGCAAACCACGACGTGAAAGCATGACAACCTCCGGTCTTTGCGATCGCAGCCGGCGCTTCGCGCCGGCGACGGCCGCAGATATGGAGGCGGGATTTTGCGGCCCGCCATCAGCGAGGCGACGGGGCAGGCCCCGCGCTTTAGCTGCATTTATTAAGCGCCCGCAAGCTGCTCGCTCAAATCGGCGCTATGTTCATTCTTTAAGAGACGCTTCTATGAGCCGTCAATTGGAAATTAAATACTACATATATGGCTATAACTAGCAGAATACTATTTCAACAGGCCGGCCTCGCGACGCAATTCCGGTTTCCTGCAGCGATGCCGCGCGCGCACGATGACAGCGCGCGACGCTCTCCGCTATGGCGTTATCGATGATGCTCGACACTCAACGTTCCGCGCGCGGCGCCGTCGAACTCATCGACACCGCGGCGATCCGTCGCCGATCTCGAAAAGCTCGCCGAGACCCATGCCGGCCGCGAGCGCGAATTGCGCACCGCGGTGGCGCAGCGGCTGAAGGCGGCGCTGACGCCAGGCGCGCGCGCAGGCCGAGCAGCTCCTGCTCAAGGACCGCCACGGCCGGCGCTGCGCCGAGCGGCTGTGCCAGATGCAGGACGAGATCATCCGCATCCTGTTCGAGTTCGTCGGCCACGACGCTCTATCCGTCGCAGGTGCCGTCGGAAGCCGAGCGCATGGCGGTGGTCGCGACCGGCGGCTACGGCCGCGGGCTGCTGGCGCCGGGCTCCGACATCGATCTGCTGTTTCTGCTGCCCTACAAGCAGACCGCCTGGGGCGAATCGGTCGCCGAGGCGCTGCTCTATTGCCTGTGGGACATGGGGCTGAAGGTCGGCCACGCCACGCGTTCGGTCAGCGAATGCATCCGCCAGGCCAAAGCCGACATGACCATCCGCACCGCGCTGCTCGAAGCGCGCTATCTGCTCGGCGACGCCAAGCTCTTCGACGAGCTGACGGCGCGGTTCGACAAGGAGGTGGTGCAGGGCACGGCGCCGGACTTCGTCGCCGCCAAGCTCGCCGAGCGCGAGGAGCGCCACCGCCGCGCCGGCCAGTCGCGCTATCTGGTCGAGCCCAACGTCAAGGACGGCAAGGGCGGCCTGCGCGATCTGCACACGCTGTTCTGGATCGCCAAATACGTCTACCGCGTGCGCGAGCCGGAGGAACTGATCGAGCGCGGCGTGTTCGCCCGCGACGAATACAGGCTGTTCCGCCGCTGCGAGGACTTTCTCTGGTCGGTCCGCTGCAACATGCATTTCGTCGCCGGCCGCGCCGAGGAGCGGCTGTCGTTCGACATCCAGCGCGAGATCGCGGTGCGGCTCGGCTACACCGAGCATCCCGGCCTGCACGACGTCGAGCGCTTCATGAAGCACTACTTCCTCACCGCCAAGCACGTCGGCGATCTCACCGCCATCCTGTGCGCCGGCCTCGAGGAACGGCAGGCCAAGCCGGCGCCGGTGCTTGAGCCGCTTCATCGCCCGGCTGCGTCCGGCGCGCAGCCGGCGCACGCTGAGCGAGACCGACGATTTCATCGTCGACAACAACCGCATCAACATCGCGCGGCCGAATGTCTTCAAGCGCGATCCGGTCAACCTGATCCGGCTGTTCTATCTGGCGCAGAAGCACAATCTCGCCTTCCATCCCGAGGCCATGCGCGCCGCCACGCGTTCGCTCAAGCTGATCGACAAGGACGTGCGCGAGGACAAGGAAGCCAACCGGCTGTTCCTGGAAATCCTGACCTCGAAGAACGACGCCGAAACCGTGCTGCGGCGCATGAACGAGGCCGGCGTGCTCGGCGACTTCGTGCGCGCCTTCGGCCGCATCGTGGCGATGATGCAGTTCAACATGTATCACCACTATACGGTGGACGAGCATCTGATCCGCTGCATCGGCGTGCTCGACGAGATCGAGCGCGGCGACAATCCCGCCGTCGCGCTGGCCAGCGAACTGATGCGCACGATCCAGCCGCAGCACCGCACCGTGCTCTACGTCGCGCTGTTCCTGCACGACATCGCCAAGGGCCGGATCGAGGACCACTCGATCGCCGGCGCGCGCATCGCGCGGCGGCTCTGCCCGCGGCTGGGCTTCAACGCCGCCGACACCGAGCTCGTCGCCTGGCTGGTCGAGGTGCATCTGGTGATGTCGACGGTGGCGCAGTCGCGCGATCTGTCCGACCGCAAGACCATCGAGAATTTCGCCGCGGTGGTGCAGTCGCTGGAGCGCATGAAGCTGCTCGACCATCCTCACCACCGCCGACATCCGCGCGGTCGGGCCCGGGCGTGTGGAACGGCTGGAAGGCGCAGCTCCTGCGCACGCTCTATTACGAGACCGAGCCGGTGCTCACCGGCGGCTTCTCCGAGGTCAACCGCGCCCAGCGCGTCGCCGCGGCGCAGGCGGAATTCCGCGCCGAGCTTGCCGACTGGCCGGAGGCCGAGCGCGACGCCTATATCGGCCGCCACTATCCGGCCTATTGGCTCAAGGTCGATCTGCCGCACAAGCTCGCGCATGCGCGCTTCGTGCGCGCGACCGAAGCAGGCCGGCAAGCGGCTCGCGACCAGCGTCGGCTTCGACGCCGCGCGCGGCGTCACCGAGCTCACGGTGTTCGCGCCCGATCATCCGTGGCTGCTGTCGATCATCGCCGGCGCCTGCGCGCTCGCCGGCGCCAACATCGTCGACGCCCAGATCTACACCACGACCGACGGGCTCGCGCTCGACACCATCTCGGTCTCGCGCGAGTTCGAGCGCGACGAGGACGAGGCGCGCCGCGCCGCGCGCATCGGCGATCTGATCGAGAAGGCGCTGCGCGGCGAGATCAAGCTGCCCGACGTGGTGGCCAAGCGCGCGCCGCCGAAGGGCCGGCTCAAGGCCTTCGCCATCGAGCCCGAAGTGACCATCAACAATCAATGGTCGGCGCGCTACACCGTGGTCGAAGTCACCGGCCTCGACCGGCCCGGCCTGCTCTATGAACTGACCACGACGCTGTCCAAGCTCAACCTCAACATCGCCTCGGCGCATGTCGCGACCTTCGGCGAGCGCGTGGTCGACGTGTTCTACGTCACCGATCTCCCCGGCGCGCAGATCGCCACGCCGACCCGCCAGGCGGCGATCAAGCGGCCGCTGCTGGCGCTGTTCACGCAGCCAGCCGGCGAACGCAAAGCCGGCGAAGGAGAGCGCGGCGGGGTGACTACAGCATCCCGCTTGCGCTACTCACCTCTCCCGCGCTGACGCAGGGCGACGGCGAGTAACCGCCCCTTAAACCGCGCTCTCTACCGTTCGTCCGGCGCGCTACACGCGCCGGGGATCGGGACATGGCGTGGCGACAGGGTGGCCGCAAGCGGGCGCGCGGCGGCGCAAGCCTCGACCTGCGGCTGCGGCCGCAGGATCGCATCGGCGGCCCGCCGGCGGGACGGCCGGCCCGCGCAGCGGCGCGACGACGACGCCCCGCGGCCGACGCCGCAAGCGCCGGCGGCGCGGCAAGAAAGGCCGCTCCGGCTTCGGCCGCCTGATCTACTGGGGCGCGGTGCTGGCGCTGTGGGCGGTGATCGCCGCCATCGGCCTCGTGGTCTGGATCGGCATCCATCTGCCGCCGATCCAGTCGCTGGAAATCCCCAAGCGGCCGCCCTCGGTGCTCATCCTCGGCGACAACGGCGCGACGCTCGCCACGCGCGGCGACATGGGCGGCGCCGCGGTGCCGCTGCGCGAATTGCCGGACTACGTGCCGAACGCGTTCGTCGCCATCGAGGACCGCCGCTTCTATTCGCATCACGGCGTCGATCCGTGGGGCATCCTGCGCGCCGCGATCGCCGACGTGCTGCATCGCGGCGCCGCGCAAGGCGGCTCGACCATCACCCAGCAGCTCGCCAAGAATCTGTTCCTGACGCAGGAGCGCACGGTGACGCGCAAGCTGCAGGAAGTGGTGCTGGCGTTCTGGCTCGAACACAAATTCTCCAAGGCGCAGATTCTCGAGCTTTATCTCAATCGCGTCTATTTCGGCTCCGGCGCCTACGGCGTCGAAGCGGCGGCGCAGCGCTATTTCGGCAAATCGGCGCGGCAATTGACGCTTGCCGAAGCCGCGATGCTGGCCGGCCTCGTGCAATCGCCGTCGCGGCTGGCGCCGACGCGCAATCCCGACGGCGCCGAGCGCCGCGCCGCGTGGTCATCGCCGCCATGGCGGAGCAGAAAATGATCGGCGCCGACGCCGCGAAGCTCGCGCTCGCCCATCCCGCGCGCGCGATACAAGCCGACCGGCGCCGGCTCGGTCAATTACGTCGCCGACTGGGTGATGGACGCGGTCGACGACCTGGTCGGCCACTTCGACCAGGACATCGTGGTCGAGACCACGATCGATCCGGCGCTGCAGAGCGCCGCCGAGCAGGCGCTCGACGACGCGCTGGCGCAGAAGGGCGACAAGCTCGGCGTCGGCGAAGGCGCGCTGGTCGCCATGACGCCGGACGGCACCGTGCGCGCGCTGGTCGGCGGCACGAACTACGCCGAGAGCCAGTTCAACCGCGCCATCGCCGCCAAACGCCAGCCCGGCTCGGCGTTCAAGCCGTTCGTCTATCTCACCGCGCTCGAACACGGGCTCACGCCCGACACGGTGCGCGAGGACGCGCCGATCTCGGTCAAGGGCTGGAAGCCGGAAAATTTCGAGCACGAATATCTCGGGCCGGTGACGCTGACCCAGGCGCTCGCCAATTCGCTCAACACGGTCGTCGGTGCGGCTGACGCTCGAATTCGGCCCGGCCGCGGTCATCCGCACCGCCTACCGGCTCGGCATCGATTCGATCGCTCGAGCCCAACGCCTCGATCGCGCTCGGCACGTCGGAAGTCTCGCCGTTCGAACTCGTCTCCGCCTATGCGCCGTTCGCCAATGGCGGCTTTGCCGTCTCGCCGCATGTGGTCGAGCGCATCCGCACCGCCGACGGCAAGACGCTCTACGCGCGTGCCGCCGCAGGCGCTCGGCCGCATCGTCGATCCGCGCTACGTCGCGATGATGAACGCGATGATGCGCGAGACGCTGGTCAGCGGCACCGCGCGCCGCGCCGACCTTCCCGGCTGGCAGGCCGCCGGCAAGACCGGCACCAGCCAGGATTTCCGCGACGCCTGGTTCATCGGCTACACCTCGCGCCTCGTCACCGGCGTCTGGCTCGGCAATGACGACAACTCGCCGACGCACAAGGCGACCGGCGGCGGCCTGCCGGTCGAGATCTGGAGCCGCTTCATGCAGGTCGGCGCTGCGCGGCGTCGCGCCGGCGCCGCTGCCCGGGGCTTGCCGGCGGCGGCTGGATGGCGGCGGCGGCGCCGTCACCGCAGCCGGCCGCGTCGGCTCCGCCTGCGCCGCATAGTGGCGCGCGGCAAACACCGGCGGCGGCCTCGATTCTTGGCTGCTCGATAAGCTGTTCGGACAAAGGTGAGCGAGGCTTCCGACGAGAAAGAATTAATCCGAACGTCGATCTCGGCGGCATGAACTTCCAGTTCTGCCAGAACGGCCTTGATGTTCTGCTTTCTCGTTACGCGTTCAGGCCGCTACTTTGCCGAGGAATGCCTCCACGGCGCCGCGCAAATTAGCGGCGACGCTGGCGACGGCGTCCGCGGACTGCAGCAGCGCCTGCGCCGACGTGCGCGCCTCGCCGGCGGCGCCGGAGACTTCGTCAAGCGCGGAGACTGCGTCCTTGGTGCCGTCGGCGGCGCTGGCGACGTTGCGCGAGATTTCCCCGGTCGCGGCCGCCTGCTGCTCGACCGAGCCGGCCACCGACATCGCATCCTGGTTGATCTCCGCCATCCGCCCGGCGATCCGGCCGATTGCGGCAACCGCCGCCGCCGTCGATTGCTGCACGGCGGCGATCTGCGCCGCCACGCTTTCGGTTGCTTTCGCAGTCTGCGCCGCGAGCGACTTGACCTCGGAGGCGACGACGCTGAAGCCGCGGCCCGCCTCGCCGGCGCGCGCCGCCTCGATGGTGGCGTTGAGCGCCAGCAGATTGGTCTGGCCGGCGATGTCGCCGATCAGCTTGACGACGTCGCCGATTTTCTGCACCGCCTGCGCCAGGCTCGCGATCTGCGTGTTGGTCTCCTGCGTTTCGCTCACCGCGTCGCGCACGATATCGGTGGTGCGCACAAGCTGCCGGCTGATCTCCGAAATCGAGGCCGACAGCTCGACCGTCGCGGTCGCCGCCATCTCGACGCTGTCGAACGCCCGCCGCGAGGTCGCCGCGCCGCTTTCGGCGTGTTCCGAGGTCTGCCCGGAGACGCTGACCAGCGCGCTCGCCATGGTGCGCATCGCCTTCACGCTGTCGGTCATCGATCGCAGCAGCTCCTCGGTCTGCTGCCGGAACGACTGAATCGCCTGTTCGAGCACGACGCGCCGCTGCCGGTCCTGCTGCATGGAGTTGCGTTGCAGCGCGGCGCGGCGACGCTCGGAAATGTCCTCATGGGTGTCGACCCAGCCGCCGCCGCGCGCCGGCCGGGTGGCGAAGGCGATGATGCGGCCATCCTTCATCTCCCATGCGGTGCTGGTGGACTGGCCTTGCGCGATCTTGGCGACGCACTCGGCGGCGAAGCGCTCCGAATCGCCCACGAATGTTCCGGCGCTGCGGCAGCTTTCGAGCAAGTCGCGCAACGAGCAGCCGGGCTTTGTCTGATCGGCATTGAGCCGGTACATTTCGAGATAACGCTCGTTGCAGAGCAGAAGCCGCGCCGACCCATCGAACCGGCAGAGGCCCTGCGGCATTTCCTCAAGCACTCCGCCGAGCAGGCGAATGTGCTGGTGCAGGCGGCGGATGATGAGCCCACCGGCGGCGACAACGCCGAGCAAAGTCAAAAGCGCGCAGTCCGCGGCGACACGCGGCAGCGCCGGCGCGGCAACGCTGCTCACAATCGCGAAGCCCGCGGCAAGATTTATCGCGCCGGCGGCGGCGACAACGAGCCAAGCGTAGCGGACCATGAGCGGCGTGTGGGCTTTAAGCATCCGTTAACCTCACGGGGGAGGTTTAAGGGACCGTAGCGTGCAAGGGTTTTATTGAAGTTAAATTCGCCGGCGTCCGGCCGCGCGCGCCGCTATTCGATTGACAGACCGAGCGCTTTGACCATCTTGCCCCACTTCTCCACTTCCGCGTTGAATAGCGCGTCGGCCTCTGCCTGCGATCCGACGATCGGCTCGAAGCCGAAGTCGATCAGTCGCTTCTGTACGTCCGGCGTCTTGATCACGGCATCGATCGCTTCGTTGAGCGTTGCGAGAACTTTCGGATCCGTCTTGGCCGGCGCGAAGAAGCCCACCCAGGACGAAGCAGTGAAGCCGGGGAAGCCCTGCTCCGCATAGGTCGGCACGTTCGGCGCCGCGGCGGCGCGTTTCTCCGCCGCGACGCCGAGCCCTTTGAGCTTGCCGCCGGCGATCTGCGCGGCGGCGCCGCCGCCCAGCGTGGTGGCGAGAAGATCGATCTGATTGCCGATGGCGGCGTTGATTGCCGGCGCGCCGCCCTGAAAGGGAATGTGCTGCGCCGGGACCTTGGCCAAGAATTTGAAGAAATACGCGGCCTCGATGTGCGATCCGGTGCCGACGCCGGCGGAGCCGAAATTGATGGTCCGGCCCTTCATCTCCTTGATGAACTCGACGAGATTGTTGGCGGGATTGCTCGGGCTTGTCGCCAAAGCTTCCGGACTCGAGCCCGCGATGGCGACGGCCTTGAGATCGGTGCGCGAAAACGGGTTGTTCTCGTGCAGCGTCTCGTTGATGGCGAGCGCCGTGGTCGTGGCGAGCAGCGTGTAGCCGTCAGGCTCGGCGCGCGCGACGAGTCCCGCGGCGAGGTTGCCGCCGGCGCCGCTCCTGTTCTCCACCACGACGGTCTGATGCAGGCGATCGCTCAAGCCCTGGCCGATGAGGCGGGCGAGTGTGTCGGCGATCCCTCCCGGCGCGAAGCCGACGATCAGCGTGATCTTGTTGGCCGGATAGGTTTGCGCGCCAACCGGTCCTGCGCAGACCAAGAGCGGCAATACGGCGGCGGCCGCAATGGCGTGCCGGATGATGCGCAGACGGAGCATTGTGAGTTTCCTCTTGGTGACGCTCGTTTCTGTTGTCGCCGATGGCAGGCGGCGGCGACTATCTCAGCCCGCCTATTGGCTGACAAGCATCACGCCGATGTCGCAATGCCGCAGAGGGCCGGTTTGCGCTATGGCTGCGCGCTGAGAGTCCGCCGTGCCTCGAATTGCCCGCCCAGATCGTGATTCTTCAACGGCAGCGAGCGGATGCGTTTGCCGGTGGCGGCAAAAATTGCGTTGCATAAGGCCGGCGCCAGCGGCGGCACCGGCGGCTCGCCGACCCCGCCCCAAAAATCGCCGCTCGGCGCAATCACCGTCTCCACCTTTGGCACGTCGTCGATGCGCAGCATCTGATAGGTGTCGAAATTCGATTGCTCGGCGCTGCCGTCCTTGATGGTGATCTCGCCGTAGAGGGCTGCCGTCAGCGCATAGACGATCGCGCCCTCGGTCTGCATTTCGATCGACAGCGGATTGACGACGTGACCGCAGTCGATCGCAGAAACGACGCGATGCACGCGCACACGGCCGTCTTCGACCGCAGCCTCGACCACTTGGGCGCAATAACTGCCACAGGCCTCGTTCACGGCGATGCCGCGAAAGATGCCGGCTGGAAGCGGGCCGCCCCATCCCGCCGTCCTGGCCGCGGCGTCGAGCACGGCAAGATTCTTTGGACTGTTGCGCAACAAGAGCTGCCGGTAACGATAAGGATCGATGCCCGCGGCGTTCGCCATTTCGTCGACGAAGCATTCTTTGTAAAAGGCGTTCTGTGTGTAATTGATTGCGCGCCATACGCCGAGCGGAACGGGCGTCTGGCGCACGACGTAATCGACCAAATAGTTCGGCACGTCATACGGCATTTCTTCGGCGAGACCGCTGACAAAGGTATTGTCCACGAAACTCGAACCGAACCCGCGCACGATCTCGCCAACGAATGACGGTCCGGCGAGCCTGATCGACCAGGCGATCGGCATCCCGTCGGCATCGAGTCCTGCAACAAGGCGAGCCATCCCGAACGGTCGATAGAGGTCGTGCTGGATGTCTTCCTCGCGCGTCCATACCAGCTTGACGGGCTGCTCCACCTGCGCGGCAATGAGAACCGCCTGCCGAATGTATTCTTGTATCGTGCCGCGTCGACCGAAGCCGCCGCCGAGCAGCATGGGATGGACTACGACCTTGTCATCGGGGATGCCGGCGGCGAATGCGGCCGTGGCGAGCGCAGTGGCGGCGTCCTGCGTCGGAACCCAAATCTCGACTCCATCGGGCCGCACATGGGCGGTGCAGGTCTGCGGCTCCATGGTCGCGTGGGCGAGAAACGGCACCATGTAGTCCGCCTCGATGCGTTGTGCGGCGCTCTTGAGGCCCGCGGTAACGTCTCCGTCGGCGCGACCGATCTGGCCTGACGTCGCATCGAGGCCGGTGCGCACAAAATCACTGATGGCCGCACTGGAGAGCTGGCCGTGACCGGCTTCGTTCCAAGTCGCGCGGAGCGACTGTACGGCGTTCTTCGCCCGCCACCAGGAATCTGCGATCACGGCGACCGCATCCGGCATTCGCACGATGCGGCGCACGCCCTTCATTCCACGGATGGAGCCCTCGTCGACCGAAGTCAGCGTTCCGCCAAACACCGGGCATTGCACGATGGCGGCGTAGAGCATGCCGGGCAGCCGCACATCGATGGCGTAGATCGGGTGGCCGGTGACTTTGTCGAACACGTCGAGACGCTTTCGCGGCTTGCCGGCGAGCGTCCATTCGGCGACAGGCTTGAGTCTGACGTCAGTGGGAGGCGTGATCTCGGCCGCGTCATCGGCAACGGCCCCGAAGGTCAAAGTGCGGCCGCTCGCTCCGTGTGTGATCGAGCTGTTAAGTGCGCGGCATTGCGATGCCGGTACGTTCCAGCGCGCCGCAGCGGCGGCGATCAGCATTTCCCGTGCCGTGGCGCCGGCGCGGCGTAAATAACCCTGCGAGGACGCAATCGAGCGGCTCGCGCCGGTCGACAAGTCGCCCCAGACGCGGCCGCGGCGCAAATTCTGCGCTGGAGAGACGAACTCGGTGCGTACCTTTGCCCAATCGCACTGCAGTTCCTCTGCTACCAGCAGGGCGAGACCGGTCAGGGCGCCTTGCCCCATCTCGGCGCGCGCTATCCGGATCGTTACGCTGTCGTCGGTCGCGATCACCACCCAGCAGTTGATTTCCGATGCCCCGGCGGCAGCGGTATGCGCCAATTTCGGGCCGCTCGGTACGGCAAAACCGAGAGCGAGGCCGCAGCCCGCGCCAGCGGCGCCGAGCAAGAATGAACGGCGATCAAATTCGTCGCCGGTTGTCATTCGTTCCCTCGTACAGACGCGCCCCGAACAGATCCCCCTTCCCCCTCCAACAATGCCAACTTTCGCGATTGGTTGCAGGGGAAAATACCCTATCCCGCGCTAAACGTGGATGCCGCGGTCCGCAATGGGTTCCACGGCATAGAGCCACCCCGCCGCCATGATAGGCTACCATCGCTCTGGCGCGGAATCACAAGTCGGGGAGTCGCCATGACCCAAGAAACATTTCACGGAACATCTCAAGGAACGGCTCAGCAAAGCCATACGCTCGAACAACGCATGCGCGCCATCGAGGATCGGCTGGAAATTTATAATCTTATCGCCGGCCACCCACCGAGCGCCGATACCGGAGCGGACTACTATACCGAGGCGGTTTACACCGAAGACGGCGTGTTCGATCGCGGCGTCAATCTCCCGGGCGCAACCGGTAATAAGTCCATCGCGGCCATCGTGAAGACCGCCGCCCACCAGGAGGCCATCGCCGGCGGTATCGCGCATTTCGCCGCACTCCCCTACATTGCGCTCGATGGCGACGAGGCCATCGTCATCTCCTACCTGCAAATCCTCACACCGAATAAATCCGGCGAAGCGATCGAGGTGCCCAATCACGGCGCCTCGCGCGGCTATCATATCCATCGCGTGGTAACGAGCCGCTGGGAGCTTAAGCGCACCGCTTCCGGTTGGAAGATCAAGCGGCGCACCATCCGCCTGGTCGACGGCTCGGAACCTTCACGCGAAATATTGCGCGGCGCGCTGGCAGGATACGCACAGCGGGCGTGACCGCGAGAGCGCGGTGCGCGGGAGAAGACATAGTCATGAAGGCGTTGGGCAAACTCGTTTTTGCCGCCCTGCTTGCGGTCGCCTTGAGCGCCGCCGCACGGGCGCAGTCACAGACATATCCATCGCGGCCCATTACGATCGTCGTCCCGTATCCCGCCGGAGGCGTCACTGACAGTCTGGTGCGGCTTACTGCCCAGCGGATGAAGGCTTTTCTCGGACAGCCGGTCCTGACCGAAAACATGGGCGGCGCGTCGGGAACTGTTGGCGCGGCGCACGTCGCGCGCGCGGCGCCTGACGGCTACACGCTGCTGCTCGGCAATGCAGAGGCGTTCGTGCTCACGCCGGCCACGATGTCGCTGCCTTACAATCCGGCGACCGATTTCGCGCCGATTGCGCTATTGCCGAGCTATCCCTTCATCCTGGTGAGCACCAACGACGTGCCGGCGAAAACGCTTAAGGATTTGATCGCCTGGATGAGGGCAAATCCGAACAAGGTTCTGCAGGGGACCGTCGGCTCGGGCACCATGCAGCAGCTCTGTGGAATATCCATCCAGCATACGATCGGCGCCAAATGGCAACTCGTGCCCTATCACGGCGGACCGCCGGCAATGCAGGACATGCTTGCCGGACAAATCAACTTCATGTGCACCGCAACCGGCAGCTTCCTGCCGCTGGTACGCAGCGGACAAATCAGGGCCTATGCGGTGACGGCGAAGACCCGGCTGGAAGCGGCTCCGGACATCCCAACGGTTGACGAAGCCGGCCTGCCGGGCTTCTACGTCTCGGTATGGAACGCGCTCTGGGCGCCGGCGGGAACGCCGAAGGAAATCATCGCCAAGCTGAATGCCGCCGCCGAGGCGGCCTTGGCGGATCCTGCTTTTCACAAGCAGATCGTGGATATGGGCCTTGATATGCCGGACCGCGACGAGCGTAGCCCTGCGGCACTGGAGGTCTTGCGCAAAGCCGATGTCGCCAAATGGTGGCCGGTCATCAAGGCCGCCGGATTGAAGGCGGAGTAACCGAGCTAAAGTGGGAGCATCCGTCCATGTTGCCCGCGTCGACCCCTCCTTGCGGACGCCGACCGGAGACTCTATTCACGATCGGAGAAATGCGTGGCAATCGCCGAAACAGTTCGGGCTGCCGCCGAGTTCATGATCCGGTAAAGCGGGGTGCCGATTTTCCGATAGGATCGTGCGCTAGTGAACAAATGTAAATGGAGAGCCAAATGGCCAAGAACGCTGTCGTTTCCGAAGACCTTGCAAACAAATTCAAGACCGAGAAGGAGACGCCGTATACGCGTTGGGTAAAGGCCGAGGGCCTCGATATCATTCCGTCCATCTACGCGCGAAACCTGCGCACCGTCGAGCTGAAACCCTGGGCGCGCCGCGGCGGCAACGCTGTATTTCTTAACCACGACGCCTCGCGCACGTCGAACGACTGCCACGTCATGGAAATTCCGCTGGGAAAGAGTCTCTAATCCTCACCGGCAACTCTACGAAGAAATGATCCTGGTGCTCTCGGGCCGCGGCTCGACCACTGTGTGGAACGATGCCGGCGCCCGTATCACCTTCGAGTGGAAGGAAGGCGCCTTGTTCGCCGTTCCGCTCAACTGCCACCACCAGCACTTCAACGGTTCGGGCCGCGAGCCGGTGCGCTACGTCGCGGTTACCAACGCGCCGCCGGTGATCAATCTCTACGAGGACGTCGATTTCGTCTTCAACACCAAATATGACTTCAAGGACCGTTTTTCCGGCGAGCCCGACTATTTCAGCTCCAAGGGCGAGCAAAAGGGTTTCCTGCTGACTACCAATTTTGTTCCCGATGCGGTCAATATTCCGCTGGTCACCGCGGCGGAGCGCGGCGCCGGCGGCGGCCATATCCGCTTCAACCTGGCCAAGGGTTCGATGAACAGCCACATTTCCCAGTTCCCGATCGGCACCTACAAGAAGGCGCACGCGCACGGCCCCGGCGCACATGTCATCGTGCTGTCGGGCGAAGGTTTTTCGCTGATGTGGCCGGAAGGCGAGGAGCCGCAGCGCTACGATTGGGAGGTCGGCACGCTGATTGTGCCGCCCAACATGTGGTTACACCAGCACTTCAATACTGGCGCGACGCCGGCGCGCTATCTCGCTTTCAAGCACGAGGGCGTCGCCGTCCGTAACGCGTCAGGGCGTGCCCAAGGCCTGGATTAGCCGCCGCGTCGGCGGCGATCAGCTCGACTATATCGACGAAAAGCCCGAGATCCGCCGGCTGTTCGCGTCCGAGCTTGCCAAGCGTGGGGTCGCGCCGCGCATGGATGCGGCCTACGCCAAGGAAACGGCGGAGCTGGGGATCAAGACGGCGTAACGCGCCGTTGTGCATCGGGCGGGCGCGATTTAGGTTGCCCTTTCGGCTAAATCGCGTCCGGGACGATGAAACCAGCGCCTTTCGACTATCACGCGCCGCGACAGCTCAAGCAAGCCGCCGAGCTTCTGGCGAAGCTGCCCAACGCCAAGATTCTGGCTGGCGGGCAATCGCTCGTGCCGATGATGAATTTTCGTTACGTGATCGTCGATCATCTGGTCGATCTCGGCGGCCTCGACGAATTACGCGGTATTGCGGCCGGCGACGGGCTTCTGCGCATCGGCGCCATGACCCGCCAGCGCGACCTTGAAGTCTCCCCCGAAATCGCCAAACATTGTCCGCTGATGGCCGAGGCGTTGCGCCATGTCGGCCACCGGCAGACCCGGAACCGCGGCACAATCGGCGGTAGTTTGGCGCATGCCGATCCGGCCGCGGAACTGCCCGCCGTGTGCGCAGCCTACGATGCGACGATCCACGCGGCGAGTGTGCGCGGCATCCGCCAGATTCCATTCCGCGAATTCGCCACAGGCTTCATGGCGACCGCGCTTCAACCCGATGAAATGATCGCCGCCATCGACCTGCCGATCTGGCGGCATGGCCACGGCCACGGATTCCACGAATTCGCTCGCCGCCAGGGCGATTTCGCCATTGCCGGGCGCTGCCGCGCTGCTCGATGTCGGCGTCGACAATGTCGTGCGCCGGGCGGCGCTGACGCTGTTCGGCGTGACCGCTTCGCCGCTGCGGGTCGAGGCGGCGGAAGCGCGGCTGATCGGACAGCCGCTCGATGCCGGCGCGATCCGCGCCGCCGCCGCCGCGGCATGGCTGATCGAGCCGATTTCGGATATCCATGCCAGCGGCGAGTACCGGCGTCACCTCGCGCAAGTCTTGAGTTCGCGCGCGCTCAACGACGCGGCGCGGCGCGCCGGCGTGGCAGGCCTGAAGAGTTCGCGCATGAGCAAGCAGGGCACGCTGAGTGACGGTCAACGGCAAGTCCTACGCGCGCGTCGTCGACGCGCGGCTCACGCTCGCCGATTTCCTGCGGCACGAAATCGACCTCACCGGCACGCATCTCGGCTGCGAGCACGGCGTCTGCGGCGCCTGCACGGTGCTGGTCGATGGCCGCTCGGCGCGCTCGTGCCTGATGTTTGCGGTGCAGGCGAACGGCTGCGAGGTGACGACGGTCGAGGGCCTTGCGCCCGACGGCAAGCTTTCAGTGTTGCAGCAGGCCTTCATCGACAATCACGGCCTGCAATGCGGCTTCTGCACGCCCGGAATGTTGATCACGCTCACCGAGCTGTTGCGCGAGAAGCCGGAGCCGAGCGAGCAGGAAGTGCGCGAGGCGCTCACCGGCAATCTGTGCCGCTGCACCGGCTATGCCGGGATCGTGGCGGCGGCGCTCGATGCGGCGCAGCGCCTGCGCGGCGACGCCGGACAAACGGGGGCCGCGTAATGGGCGCGAAACATTTCGGCGCGCGCGTGACGCGGCTCGAGGATCCGGCGCTGCTTGCCGGCCGCGGGCGTTTTGTCGACGACGTGAAGCTGCACGGCGTGCTGCACGCCTGTTTCGTGCGCTCGCCGCATGCCCACGCCAAGCTTCGCGGCTTCGATAGCCGGGCGACTTTGGTCATGCCCGGCGTGCATGCGGTGTTGACCGCGGACGACCTGCCCGACCCGATGCGCACGCGAGCCGCTGCCGATGCTGTTGCCGAATCCGTCGATCGCGGTGGCGCGCACCCAACTGGCGCTGGCGCGCGACGAGGTGACCTATGTCGGCCAACCGGTCGCGGTCGTGATCGCCGACACGCGCTATATCGCCGAGGACGCGGCGGCGGCTCTGATCGTCCAATACGACGTGCTGCCGGCGGCCTCCGATTGCCGCGCCGCCGCCGAGGAAGGCGCGCCGCGCGCGCACAGCGATCTTGAATTCGAACATCGCCTCCACGTTTCGCTTGGCCTACGGCGACGCCGACGCCGCCTTTGCAGATGCCGCGCACGTGTTCACGCGAAGAGTTCTGGCAGCACCGCGGCGGCGGCATGGCGATGGAGACGCGCGCGGTGCTGCCAGTCACGATCCGGTCTCCGATCTGCTCACCGTCTGGTCGGGAACGCAAACCCCGCATATCGGCCGCCGCATGCTCGCCGATCTGCTTGGCCGCGATCTGCAATCGATCCGCATGATCGCGCCCGATGTCGGCGGCGGCTTCGGGCCGAAGGCGATCTTCTATCCGGAAGAGGCGGTGATCCCGGCGGCAGCGCTGAAACTCGGCCGGCCGGTGAAATGGATCGAGGATCGCCGCGAGCATTTTCTCTGCGCGACGCAGGAGCGCGATCAATATTGGGACGTCGCCATCGCGGTCGACGCGGAGGGAAAAATCCTCGGCCTGCGCGGCCGCATGCTGCACGATACCGGCGCGTTCGTGCCGTGGGGTATCGTCATGCCCTATATCGCCGCCTCGACGGTGCCCGGTCCCTACGTGGTTCCCGCCTATCAGCTCGATACGGTCGTGGTGCTCACCAACAAGGTGCCGACCACGCCGGTGCGCGGCGCCGGCCGGCCGCAGGCGGTGTTCGCGATGGAGCGGCTGCTGGACCGCGTCGCGCGCGAATTGAAGCTCGATCGCGCCGAGGTGCGCCGCCGCAATTTGATCCAGCCCGAGCAGATGCCCTACGAGGTCGGGCTCACTTCCGCGACGGCAAGCCGCTTGTGTACGACAGCGGCGATTATCCGCGCGACGCAGGCAAGAGGCGCTTGCGCTCGCCGAGTACGAAAGCTTCCGCGAGCGGCAGCAAGCCGCGCTCGAGCAGGGCCGCTTCATCGGCATCGGGCTTGCCAATTACGTCGAAGGCACGGGCCTCGGTCCGTTCGAGGGCGTGACCGTGCGCGTGCTGCCGAGCGGCAAGGTCGCGGTCGCGACCGGCGCCACCAATCAGGGCCAGGGCACGCGCACGACACTGTCGCAGATCGTGGCCGAACAGGTCGGCTGCCGCCTCGACGACATCGTGATGACCATCGGCGATACCGGCGCGATCTCGCAAGGGGTCGGCGCCTTCGCCAGCCGCCAGGCGGTCAATGCCGGCTCCTCCGCGCTCATCGCCGGCCAGTCGGTGCGCAAGCAGCTCATTGCGCTCGCCGCGCGCACGCTCGGCGTGCCCGAAATCGACATCGAACTTGAAGACGGCCAGGCGACGTCGCAGCGCGGCAACAAGCCGTCGATCTCGTTCGGCGATCTGGCGCGGCTCGCGCAGGGCATCCCCGGCGTTTCGCTGCCGGCCGGGCAGGCGGCGGGGATCGAACATACCGCCTATTACACGCCGAGCCAGGCGGCCTATTGCTCCGGCACCCATGTCGCCGAAGTTCAGGTCGACGCCATGACCGGCGGCGTGAAAGTCCTCAGATACACGGTCGCCCACGACGCCGGGCGCGTGATCAATCCGCTCATCGTCGACGGTCAGGTGCAGGGCGGCGTCGCCCACGGCATCGGCAATGCGCTGCTCGAATGGATGCAATATGACGCCAACGCGCAGCCGCTCACCACCTCGTTTGCCGATTATATGCTGCCGATGGCGACCGACGTGCCGACCTGCGCGATCGCCCACGTCGAGACCGTCAATCCGCTCAACCCGCTCGGCGTCAAGGGCGCGGGCGAGGGCGGCACCATCCCGGCGCCGGCGGCGATCATCGCGGCGATCGAGGATGCGCTCTCGCCGTTCGGCGTGCATTTTGCCGAGACGCCGCTCACGCCGGAACGCATCGTCGCCGCCATGCGCGCCGCCGGCGCTTACGAAAGGTTATTTGCTGCATGAACCTGACGACGCAAGACACACCAACCAGAGATCACGCCATTCTGGCGCTTCTCGCTGCATTTTTACCGCCAGGCCGGCGTGTCCGATGCCTGCATCGCTCTGCAGGACGATTGCGGCGTCGACGTCAATCTGTTGTTGTTTCTGTTCTGGCTCGCCGATGACGGGCAGCTCCTGTCGGCGGACGAGGTCAAGAAACTCGACGACACGGTGCGCGACTGGCGCGAACCTCACGATCATTCCGATCCGCGACACCCGCCGCAAGCTCAAGGGCGCGCGCACGATGGTCGAAGCGGGAAAGCAGGAAGCGTTTCGCAACAAGGTGAAGGCCATCGAGCTTGACGCCGAGCGATTGCAGCAGGAGGCGCTTTACGAATTCACCCGATCCGGTCCGCTAGGCAAGCCGGCCGATCCGCGCGCGGCGGCGCGCGGCAATGTTTCCGCCTATGAACGCGTCGATGGGCGTGATCTTTCCCAAGAGCGCCGCCGATGTTCTTCTCGGCGCCTTCGATTCGATCGCGCACGGCGGCTCGCTGCGGCCGCGTCCGGCGCGGACGGGAGTAGGGGCACAAATGGCCAAACATGCGCCGCGGCTGATCGTCGGCATATCCGGCGCTTCCGGCACGGTCTATGGCGTGCGGCTTCTGGAAATGTTGCGCAGGCCGAGATCGAAACCCATCTGGTCATGAGCAAGTCGGCGGAGATGACGCTGGTCTACGAGACCGATCTCAAGCCCAAGGACGTGCGCGCGCTCGCCTCGGTGCACTATCCGGTCGCCGACATCGGGGCGGCGATTTCGTCCGGCTCGTTTCCCGACCATGGGCATGGTGATCGCGCCGTGCTCGATCCGCACCATGAGCGAAATCGCCTCGGGCGTGACCGCCTCGCTGCTGTCGCGCGCCGCCGACGTCGTGCTCAAGGAGAAGCGCCGCCTGGTGCTCGCCGTGCGCGAGACGCCGCTGCACGTCGGCCATCTGCGCAGCATGCTCACGCTTGCCGAGATCGGCGCCGTGGTCGCCCCGATCGTGCCGGCGTTCTACAATCGGCCGAAGACGGTCGACGACATCGTCAATCACACCTGCGGGCGGCTGCTCGACCTGTTCGGCATCGATACCGGCACGGTCAAGCGGTGGAAGGGCGGCCCGGAGAGGAGACGGAAGACTTGAGTCACAGCAACGGAAGAGGATGGACGGAAAGCCCGGCCATGCGTGTAGTCGCTGAAAGGGAAACGCCATGGATCAGAAACGCTACGACCTCGGGCTCGCCAAACGCAAACAAGTGTTGGGCGACGCCTATGTGGACCGCGCGCTCAATAACGTCGACGATTTCAATCGCGACTTTCAGCGCCTGCTCACCGAATATTGCTGGGGCGAGACCTGGGGCGATGAGACGCTCAAGCCTCGCGAACGTTCCATCCTCAACCTCGGCATGATCGCGGCGCTCGGCAAGATGGAAGAATTTGCCACCCACGTGCGCGGCGCGCTCAACAACGGGCTAACGCCGAACGAAATCCGCGCCGCGCTGACGCAGGTACTGATCTATTGCGGCGCTCCGATCGGCGTCGACTGTTTCCGCGTGGCGCGGCCGATCATCGCCGAGTACTTAGAAGAACAAGAAGTAAAAAAGCATGCTCGATCAACCCAAAAAGAAACGTACGGATGGCCAGGCTTCGGTCCTCCGCTCGATTTTCAGGAGCATCTCGCGCGGCTCGAGGCCGAAGGGCTGCTCCTGCGCGTCGAGCGGCCGATCAACAAGGAAACCGAGCTGCACCCGCTGGTGCGCTGGCAGTTTCAGGGCGGGCTCGACGAGGACGAGCGGCGCGCCTTTTTGTTCACCAACGTCGTCGATTCCGCAGGCCGCCGCTACGACATGCCGGTCGCAATCGGGGCGCTGGCGGCGTCGGCGCGCATCTATGCGGTCGGCATGGGGCGGCCGGTCGAGGAGATCGGCGACGCCTGGATGGAGGCCATCGCCAATCCGATCCCGCCGGTCGAGGTGACGTCGGCGCCCTGCCAGGAGGTCGTCATCAAGGGCGACGCGCTGCGCGCGTCCGAACGGCGGCCTGAAGACGCTGCCGGTGCCGATTTCGACGCCCGGCTACGACGCGGCGCCTTATCTCACCGCGACCTTGTGCATCACCGACGATCCGGAAACCGGCATCCGCAACATGGGCACCTACCGCGCCGCGCTTGAAGGCGACCGACCGGCTCGGCGTGCGCATGGCGGCGCGGCCCGGCGGCGCCGGCGGCTATCTGCACTGGCAGAAATACCGCAAGCTGAAAAAGCCGATGCCGATCGCCATCGTGGTCGGCTGCGCGCCGGTGGTCATGTTCACCGGACCGCAGAAGCTGCCGATCGATTGCGACGAGATGGCGGTGGCCGGCGGGCTCGCCGGCGCGCCGATCCGCATGGTCAAAGCCCTGACCGTCGATCTGCACGTGCCGGCCGACGCCGAAATCGTCGTCGAGGGCTTGATCGACCCCGAACTGCTCGAGCCGGAAGGGCCGTTCGGCGAGAGCCACGGCCACGTCGCGCTCGAAGGCTTCAACATGTCGATGCAGGTCACCGCGATCACGCGCAAGCGCTCGCCGGTCTATGCCTCGATCTTGAGCGAGGTGACGCCGAGCGAATCGAGCGTGATGAAGCGCGTCGCCTACGAGCCGCGTTATCTGGCGTATCTGCGCGACACGCTGTCGATCAAGGGCGTGCGCCGCGTGGTCATGCACGAGGCGCTGACCAACCTGCGCAAGGTGATGTTCCTGCAGTTCGCGGCTGGGCATGCCGCGCACGGAAATCTGGCGCGCGCTTCATGGCGCCGCAAGCCTGCAGGCCGATATCGGCAAATACGTCATCGCGGTGAGCGAGGACATCAATCCGGAAAATCCCGACGCGGTGTTCTGGTCGCTCGCCTATCGCGCCAATCCGATCGAGGACGTGCACATCTCGCCGTATCGCTCGGAGGGGCATGGGCCGAAATCCGGCGGCCCGCAGCGAAGAGTCGACCATGCTGATCGATGCCACGCAGAAGGAGTCCTGATCCGCCGATCTCGCTGCCCAAGCGCGAGTTCATGGAGCACGCACGCACGATCTGGGAGGAACTGGGCCTGCCGAAACTAAAGCCGCAATCGCCGTGGCACGGCTATTCGCTCGGCGACTGGGACTCCGTCTGGGACGTTTATGCGGCGCGCGCGGTGAGCGGACAATGGGAAGAAACCGGCAAGGAAACCTTCGCGCGCCGGCGCGGTGGGCTCACGCCGGAAACCCCGGTGAAGAGCGTCAAGGAAAAATAGGTCCAAAACGACATGCTGGTCTTTTTGCTCGCGCTGCACCTTCTCGCCGCGATCTTCTGGGTCGGCGGCATGGCATTCGCCTATTGGGTGCTGCGGCCCGCCGCCGGACCGCTCGATCCGCCGCTGCGGCTGCCGCTGTGGCGGCGCGTGTTCGGCATTTTCCTGCCCTGGGTCGGCATCAGCATCGTGGTGCTGCTCGGCTCAGGCTACGTGATGCTGTCGCTATTTTTCGGCGGCTTCGGCCGCGCGCCGCTCTACGTCAACGTCATGCAGGGTCTCGGCATCCTGATGGTGCTGTTGTTCCTGCATCTGGTCTTCGCGCCGTGGCGGAGGTTCCGCGCCGCGCTCGATCAGAATGCGCTGCCTGATGCCGCCAAGGCGCTCAATCAGATTCGCTTGATCGTAGCGATCAACCTCGCGCTCGGCATTGCCACGGTGCTGGTCGGCGGCACCGGCCGGTATTGGTAGCGTCTCAGCCTGCTCCTCGTCCCCGCGAAAGCGGGGACCCAATACGTTCAATCCGCAACGCCGACGTTCCGCCTCTGGATTCCCGCTTGCGCGGGAATGAGCGGAAAACGCGTTCAACTCGAACTCACTCTTGGCTTCACCGCGGCCGCACCACCGTATCGACCAAAGCCGGTTTGCCGGCCTTCACCTGCGCGATGGCGCGGCGCAAGGCGGGGGCGATGTCGGCTGGCTTTTCGATCGGGCCTTCAGCGTACCAGCCCATGCCCTTGGCGATCGTCGCGAAATCCGGTTCCGGGCCGCTGATGTCCTGCGCGATGTAGGCGCGCTCGACGGGCGTGCCGCGGAAATTCGCCACGCGAATCTGATGCTCCCAGTCGTTGTAATAGGCGCGGTTGTTGTACATCACGATCAGCATCGGGATATTGTTCTTGGCCGCGGTCCATAGCGCACCGGCGTCGAACATGAGATCGCCATCGGGCTGGATGTCGACCACGAGCCGGCCTTTGCCACGGTGGGCGAGCGCGACGCCAAGCGATGTGCCGATCTGCGTGCCGGTGCCGAGCGCCTGGCCGGCGTGACGATGCGGCTTTTCAAAATCCCAGAGCTTGTAGCACCAGTCCTGCAGATTGGCGCCGGTGAGCACCCAATCCTCGCTCCTGATCACGTCCCAGATTTCGCTGGCGAGCCGCGGCAGCGTGATCGGCAGGCCGTCCCACTCCTTCTTCGCCTCCTCGGCCCATTTTTTGAACATCGCGTCGTGTTTGGCCGCGACCGCCTTGGTCCGTTCTGCCACGGTCTTGGCGAGCGCCGGATTCTTGGCGATGCGCTTGCGGCAGATGCGCGTGAGTTCGGGGATTGCGGTCAGCGTGTCGCCGAGCACGCGCAGTGAGCAGGTCGGCATGCGCGCGTAGTCCATCGACCATTTGCTCAAATTGATCTCGCCGAAACCGATCTCGATCATCTCGCAGTTCGGCGGATAATGCGGCACCACCTGACGCTTGGTGCGGTCGTTGAAATGCGTCGATTTTTCCCAATCACGGGTGTCGAGGGTGAGGATCAGATCGGCGTCGCGAAATATTTCCTTCTCGCAGCTTAGATTGAGCTTGTGGCGGTTGGGAAAGTTGAGCCGCGCGTGCACGTCGAACACGGCGGCGCCGACGGTTTCGGCGAGCGCGACCAGATTATCGAAGCCCTCCGGGCTGCGCGCGACATATTCGGCCATCAGCACCGGATACTTTGCGGCGAGGAGCCGATCGGCGACGGCTTCGAGCGCCTTGGCGTCGGCCGCCATCGGCACCGGTACTTTGTTGTCGGAGGCTTTCGGCAGCGCGACGTCTTTCTCAAGCGGCTGCTCCTGCAGCCAGGCGTCGTAACACATGTAGATCGGGCCCTGCGGCTCGGTCATCATCGCCGCATAGGCGCGCGCGAATGAGTCCGGCACGCCTTCGATGCTCGACGGCTGGTAGTCCCACTTCACGTAATGGCGTAGCTGCTCGCCGTTGACGTTGGCGGTGTGAATCCAATCGATGAACGGCCGTCGCCGGCTTTCATCCATCGGGCCGGTGGCGCCGATGACAAATACCGGGCAGCGGTCGATATAAGCGTAATAGATGCCCATGGTGGCGTGCAGCATGCCGACCACATCGTGCACGATCGCCACCATCGGCTTGCCGGTCGCCTTGGCGTAGCCATGCGCGATTTGCACGGCGATCTTCTCGTGCTGACAGAGCAAGAGCGGCGGCTGATTGCCGCCGTAATTGACCAGCGAATCGTGCAGCCCGCGGTAGCTCGCGCCGGGATTGAGCGCGATATAGGGGAAGCCGTAATGCTTAATCAGATCGACGATGATATCGGATTGCCAGGCTTTTTTGGCGTAGCTTGCTTGTGCCTCGGGTTGGGCGGTCACGTCGTTCATCGGTACCTTCCTGGTCGTTTCGCGGCGGCACGATAAGGCGCGATGGGGTGCGCGGCAACGTGGCGCAAGCGCTCAAGCCGAGTCGGCCGCGAGGTGGATCGCCGCACGAATGCGCTGATAAGTCCCGCAGCGGCAGATATTGCTGATCGCCGCGTCGATGTCGGCATCGGTAGGCTTGGGCTTTTGTTTCAGCAGCGCCACGGCCGCCATAATCATCCCGCTCTGGCAGTAGCCGCATTGCGGTACGTCGAGGTCGAGCCAGGCCTGCTGCACCGGATGCAGCTTGCCGTTCTGCATAAGCGACTCGATCGTTGTGACGCTCCGGCCGCCCATCGCGCCGATCGGCACCTGGCACGAGCGAGTTGCCACTCCGTCGATATGCACGGTGCAGCAGCCGCATTGGGCGATGCCGCAGCCGTATCTCGTGCCGGTGAGCCCGATCGTGTCGCGCAGAACCCAGAGCAAGGGCGTCTCCGGTTCGACATCGACGTCGTAGGATCGGCCGTTGATGGACAGGGCAATCATGCGTGTCCTCGGTCCCGGGGGTACGACAGTTTCCGACCGGCCCGGCCGGGGCGTCGGCCTAACAATCGGCACCGGCCACGGTCAAGACTATCCCGGCCCAATACGCCTGCGAAATCCAAAATCCGTTATCCGCCCGCTGTCGTCCGTTATCCGTTCCCTGTCATATTGCCACGCCGACCCTGTCGCTCCCTTTTCACGGGCGCCAAAGCAGGGCATCCTAGGGCGACACTATCGCGTCATGCTCCGCGCCGGGCGGCCTGCCTGAGTGCTGAGGCCCATGACCGAGGTCCACAAATTGAAAAAAGCGCTTTCTGGAGGAAATCATGGGCAATCACGTAACCCGTCGCGGCGTTAACACCGGCATCGGCGCCGCGCTGATTTCGCCCGCACTGACTGCGGTTCCCGCCTTTGCGCAGGGCGCCGCGCCCATCAAGATCGGCTTCAGCATGGCGCAGACCGGCGCGCTCGCGGGAGCTGGCCAGCAGGCGTTGCTCGGCGCCAAGATCTGGGAGGAAGATACCAACGCCAAGGGTGGGTTGCTTGGCCGGCCGGTCAAGTTGATCTATTACGACGACCAAACCAACCCGTCGCTCATACCCGGCATCTATACCAAGCTCATGGATGTCGACAAATGCGACCTCGTCGTCGGCCCCTACGGGACCAACATGGTGGCCCCAGCCATTCCAACCGTCATGCAAAAGGGCAAGGTCTTTATCGGGCTGTTCGCGCTCGATGCCAACGGCGAATTCCACTATCCGAAATACTTCTCCATGCTGCCGTCCGGTCCGACTCCGAAGCAGTCGTTCACCGAAGGATTTTTCCAGGTCGCGGCGGCGCAGAAGCCGAAGCCGCAAACCATCGCGCTCGCGGCCGAGGACGCCGAGTTCTCGCGCAACTCCGCCGATGGCGCCCGTGATAACGCGAAAAAGTTCGGCTTCAAGATCGTTTACGACAAAAACTACCCGCCGTCGACGACCGACTTCTCGCCGATCATCCGCGCAATCCAGGCGACCAATCCGGATCTCGTAATTATCTGCTCTTATCCAAACAGCTCCGTCGGCATGTTGCAGTCCGCTAACGAGCTGGGCCTCAAGCCGAAGATGATGGGCGGCGGCATGGTCGGACTGCAGTACACCGCTATCAAGAGCAAGCTTAAGGGCAAGCTCAACGGCATCATCAATTACGAAACCTGGGTGCCGTCGCCAAAATTGATGGCGCCGGCCGCGGGTTTCTTCAAAAAATACCAAGCGCTCGCCAAAGGCGTCGATCCGCTCGGCTATTACCTCGGCGGCTGGGGTTACGCCTATCTGCAGGTGCTGGCCGACGGGGTGACCGGTACGAAGAGCCTCAACGACGACAAGATCGCCGACTATCTGCGTACCCATACATTCAATACTATCATGGAGTCCGGCATCAAGTTCGGTAAGAACGGCGAGTGGACCAAATCGGGGATGCTGCAGGTGCAGTATCACGGCATCACGGACGCGGCGAACCTCGATACTTGGCGGGGCATGAGCTATCAGACCGTGCTCACTCCTGCCGATGAGAATACCGGCGGCGTTATTTATCCCTACGCCAAGGCATTGGGGTAAGGGCGCATCCGGCAATCCGGTCACATAACCGCTTCGGGGAGAACATCATGAAGAGACACATCACACGCCGCGGCGTTAACACGGGCATTGGCGCCGCACTTGTTTCACCGGCACTGGCGGCGATTCCCGCTCTCGCGCAAGGCGGCGCGCCGATCAAGATCGGCTTCGGCATGGCGCTGACCGGGCCGTTGGCGCCCAACGGCCAACAAGCACTGCTCGGCTCCCAGATCTGGGCTGAGGAGATCAACGCCAAGGGCGGCCTGCTCGGCCGTCAGGTGCAACTCGTCCACTACGACGACCAGTCCAACCCATCGACGATCCCCGGCATCTACACCAAACTGCTCGATGTCGACAAAGCCGATCTCGTCATCAGCGGCTATGCGACCAACATGGTCGCCCCGGCCATTCCGATCGTCATGCAGAAGAACAAGCTGTTCATCAGCTTGTTTGCGCTCGACGCCAATGCCGAGTTCAAGTATCCGAGATACTTCTCGATGATACCGACGGGAGGCCCCAATCCGAGGCAGACATTCACGGAGGGCTTCTTCGCGGTCGCAGCGGCGCAGAATCCGAAGCCGCAAACCCTGGCGCTCTCCGGAGAAGACGCTGAGTTCTCGCGCAACGCCATGGATGGCGCGCGGGAGAACGCGAAAAAGTACGGCTTCAAGCTTGTCTACGACCGGACCTACCCGCCGAACACGACCGACTTTTCGCCGGTCGTCCGCGCCATCCAGGCGGCCAACGCGGATCTCGTGGTGATCTGCTCCTATCCGCTGAGTTCGGTCGGCATGGTACAGTCCGCCAACGAACTCGGCCTGAAGCCGAAAATGCTCGGCGGCGGCATGGTCGGGCTGCAAGTGCCCGTGTTCAAGAACAAGCTGAAGTCAAAGCTCAACGGTGTCACCAACTACGAGAACTGGGTGCCATCGGAGAAACTGATGGCGCCGGCGGCGGGCTTCTTCAAGAAGTACCAGGCGCGCGCGCCGGGGCTCGGCATTGATCCGCTCGGCTATTATCTCGGCGGCTGGGGTTACGCCCGGATGCAGCTCCTGGAGCAGGCTATCACCGCAACCAAGAGCGTCGCCGACGATAAGCTCGCCGACTACCTGCGCACCAACGCGTTCAATACCATCATGATCGACGGCCTCAGGTTCGGTAAGAACGGCGAATGGGCCAAAGCGCGGCAGTTGGAGGTGCAGTATCACGGCATCACCGATGCCGCGAACCTCGAGACCTGGCGCGGCATGAGCTATCAGACGGTGCTGTATCCCGCCGAAGATGTAACCGGCAAGGTCATTTATCCCTACGCCAAGGCATTGGGATAATTTCAAACCCGCGGAAAGGGGCGCGTGAGCACGCGTTGAAGCTGCAAGCCCCTTCCCGCTCTTACCCGCAAGCGGGAGAGAGATCGACGATGCGGCGGGTGGGACAACGAGGACGCGAATGCTGCTTCCCACCTCGCTTGTTGGCTCCTATCCGCAGCCGGAATGGCTGATCGATCGCGAAAAACTTTCGAAGCAGGTGCCGCGTGTGCGTGCCGGCGGCCTCTGGCTCATTCCGTCGGATAAGCTCGAAGCCGCGCAGGACGACGCCACGGTCCTGGCCATTCGCGACCAGGAGCGCGCGGGGCTCGACATCATCACCGACGGCGAGCAGCGGCGCGAAAGCTATTCTAACCGCTTCGCCACCGCGCTCGACGGCATCGACGCAGATAATCCCGGCACCACCATCAACCGCAGCGGCAAACCCATTCCAGTGCCGCGCGTAGTTGGCCCGATCCGGCGGGACAATCCGGTCGAACTGCGCGATCTGAAAGTCCTGCGCGCCAATACCAAGCGTGCCATCAAGGCGACTGTGCCCGGCCCGTTCACGATGAGCAAGCAGGCGCAGGACGACTACTACAAGGACGAGGAGGCCTTGGCGCTCGCTTATGCGGACGCGGTGAACGCCGAGATCAAGGATCTGTTCGCGGCCGGCGCCGACGTGGTGCAGATCGACGAGCCGTGGATGCAGCAGCATCCGGAAAAGGCGCGCCAATATGGGCTTAAGGCGCTCGACCGCGCGCTCGATGGTGTAACCGGCACGGTCGCGGTGCATCTGTGCTTCGGCTACGCGGCCGTCGTGCACGACAAGCCGTCGGGCTATTCGTTCCTGCCGGAGCTGGAAGGTTCGAAGGCGCAGCAAATTTCGATCGAGGCGGCGCAGCCCAGGCTCGATCTTAGGGTCTTGCGCGAGCTGCCGTCGAAAACCATCATTCTGGGTGTCATCGACTTGTCCGATATGAATGTCGAGACGCCGCAGACGGTCGCCGAGCGCATCCGGCGGGCGCTGGCCCACGTGCCGGCAAATCGGGTGGTGGTGGCGCCGGATTGCGGTATGAAATACCTGCCGCGCGCCGTCGCTTTTGCTAAAATGAAAGCCATGGCCGAAGGCGCAGCCTTGGTGCGGCGTGAAATCCAGGGCGGATGAATTTGAGGAGACGATCATGCCTTATGTGACGGAAAAAACCTTGACCGACGTCGTGCGCGAGCGCTGGAGCGATATTCCCGATCCGCGGCTCAAGCAGGTGATGAAGGCTTTGGTGAAGCACGCCCACGCCTTCGTGCGCGAGATCGAGCCGACGCAGGCCGAATGGGCCACGGCCATCGATTTCCTCACCCGCACGGGCAAGCTGTGCGACGACAAGCGCCAGGAATTCATTCTCTTCTCCGACGTGCTCGGCGTGAGCATGCTGGTCGACGCCATCAATCACCGGCAGAGCAATGGGGCGACGCCGAGCACGGTCGAAGGCCCGTTCCATGTGCCCGATGCGCCGCCAATGGCGAACGGCGCCAACATGGCGGCCAATGCGCCCGGCATTCCCTGCTTCTGCATCGGCAAGGTGCGCGGCATTGGCGGCGAACCGATCGCCGGCGCCACGCTCGATCTGTGGCAGACGGACGGCGAGGGCCTCTACGAGGCGCAGCGCCCGGAAATCGAAGGCGCATGGATGCGCGGCCTCTATCGCACCCAGGCCGACGGCTCCTATCTTATCCGCACCGTGGCGCCGATCGCCTACACGATCCCGATGGACGGCACCATCGGCGAACTGATGAACCGCACCAACATGAGCCACATGCGGCCGGCGCACATTCATTTCGCTCTTCAGGCGCCGGGCTATCACGGCCTGGTGACGCACCTGTTCCAGGCCGGCGACAAATGGATCGAGCAAGATGCGGTCTATGGCGTGAAGGAGCCGCTGATCGTTGAGTTCAAAAAAATGCCGGCCGGCAGCAAAGCGCCGAGCGGCGAGATCATGAACGAGCCGTTCTATGTCGTGAACTACGACTTCGTGCTGGAACGCAAGGCGCAAGCCGCGGCGGCGTAAAGTCCCGCCCCCTCGCGCCGCTTGTACCGAAACTGGCGCGCGTCGGACGTGCCCGGAATCATTGTCGGTTATCCGCAAAGATTAATCTGCGCGGGTGACACGCTTCTACCGTGCACGCTCCAGCGCCTTGCGATCCCATTTCGCCAGATCGGCCGCGGCCGCGTAAGTCTCCTGCAGAAATCCGAGCAGAAGCGCATCGGGATCGCGCGCCTGCCGCACCGCGTCGTAGGGCAAGATGAATTGGCCGAGGCTTCTTGTCGTATAAAGCGTCGGCCGTCTTCAGCTGCGTATCGCCATAACCGGCGGCTCCGGATAGGCGTAGACGTAAAATGCCGCGCGGCCGAAGCCGCCGTTGCCGGGCCAGAAACCGCAGCTTGAACTTCGTGCGAATAGGCTTCCGCCATCACCCAGCTCGCCACATTGGGCGTATGACCTCTTCGGCGGCGGCGCGGTGCGGCCGGAAAAGCGCGTCACCGCGAGATCGAAACTGCCCCAGAAGAAATGCACCGGGCTAGCTTTGCCGATGAAGCGGGCGCGAAATTCGTTCATCACGCGCGCGGACTGAATCAGCGCCTGATGGAAACGCGCGACGTATTCGGGATCGTATTGCGCGTGGGTGCGGTCCTGATCGAACGGCACTGCAGTTCTCGATCTCGCACGGCGTGGTCCAGATGTGCACGTCGATGCCGAGGCGGCGCAGCCGCTCCATGAACTCGGCATAGAAATCGGCAACCGCCATCGGCTTGAGCGGCAGGCTTTCGCGGCGGCCATCGCTTACCTGCGATGTCGAGCCGATGATCGATGAAATCGAAAACGATATCGAATGCGCGTCCTCGATAGGGAATGGCCCGCTTGGTCATGCCGCGCGCGGTCACGTGAAACGTCACGTTCCACCAATGATTGATCAGCGGCGTAAGTTCGAGACATGATCTTTGCCGGCGATCTGCGTCCACAGCTGCAGCGTGTCGCAGGTCTCGCTCCACGCTGCGAGCGGCAGGTCGGGCCATGGTCCAGGATCGCCACTCATGCTGATGTCAGCCCTTCATCAGATGCCCGAATCGCGCCAGCGCTTCGCGCCGCTCCTCCGCCGACGGCATGTTCACCGCCGGGAATTTGTCGCGCCAGTGCCAGGGCCGGCAGGCGTCGATGACGGCGCGGCTGTTGGTGTAGTCGCCGCGCCGCTTTCCGCTCCGGCTCGATGCGCGGATCGAGCGGCGTCGACCAGGCGCCGCGGATGATGTCGATCGAGGTGGCCGGATCGGAGCGCGTGATCAGCGCCCAGATCACCTCTTCCAGATTCGACACGTCGATATCGTCGTCGACGACGATGACGTAGCGCCCGCAATAGGCGCCGACGTGGCATTGCGCGGCGATGTGGCCGGCCTGCTTGGCGTGGCCCGGATAGCGCTGCTTGACGGCGACGGCGAGAAACAGCCGCGCATTGCCGACCTCGTGCGCCCACGCCGCGGTAATGCCGGGCACGCCGGCCTTCTCGATGTTCTCGCGCAACAGCGCCGAGCGCACGATGGCGCGGTAGCGGCAGATTTCGTCGGGCGGCCGCTGCGGCACGCAGCCGAGCAGGATCGGCTCGTTGCGATAATAGATCGCCTTGATGTCGATCACCGGCTCGGGCCGCTCGTCGCTGGCGTAATAGCCGGTCCATTCGCCGAACGGGCCTTCGGCCGCGCACGTTGCCGGGCTCGACGAAGCCTTCGATCACGATCTCGGCGTTGGCCGGGATCGGCAGGCCGGTGACCGGCCCCTTGATCACCTCGACCGGCTGGCCGCGCATGCCGCCGATGATGTCGAGCTCGCACACGCCTTGCGGCACCTCGCTCGAGCCCATGAGAAAGCTCATCGGATCGCCGCCGCAGACGATGACGACCGGCATGCGCTCGCCGCGCGCGGCATATTTGTCGCGCATCACGCGGCCGTGCTTGCCGGGCGAGATGTAGAAGCCGAGCGTCTTTTCGTCGTGGATCATGACGCGGTAGGTGCCGCAATTGATCCAGCCGTCGTCGGGATCGCGCATGATGTTGTAGCAGCCGGTGCCGATATAGCGGCCGCCGTCCTGCGGATGCCATTGCGGCGCCGGGAATTTGGTGACGTCGATGGCGTCGCCGGTCATGACGTTCTGCATCACCGGGCCGGTCTCGACGTATTTCGGCGGAATGCGCTTGTGCATGCCGGCGTGATTGACGCGGAAGTTCTCGCTCAATTCGAGCTTGGACAGCTCGGTGGAAAAGCCGAGCGTCATGGCCTTGCGCTTGCCGGCGAAGAAATTGACCAGGAGGCGGCTGCCCTTGCAGCGTGCCGGGCACGTCGTTGAACACGAAGCACGGCGCGTCGTCGGCATGCGCCGACATTTCGGCGACCATGCCGATGTCGCTGCTGATAGGACAGGCCGCCGACCTCCTTCACCTCGCCGAGCTTTTGCGCCTCTTCGAGCCATTGCCGCAGATCGTGGTAGGGCAGGAACGGCGCGGCGTTCGAGCCGGCGGCCGGCGCGGTCCACGCGCCGATCGGCGTCGACATCGGATCGGGCATGAAGTTCTGTTGCCATTGCCTTGCACCTTGTTTTGCGTTCCGGCAAAATGCTTATAATGCTAAGGAATTCACCTTGGCCATCCTATCATGCCGACAGACGCCGGCTCAAACCTGCTGCAAAGCTGGATCGCGCGCGCCGCGCGCGCGCGCGCCGGAGAAGCCGTGGGTGATCGCGGCCGACGACGGACGCACCGTCAGCTACGGCGAATTGCGCGAGCCGTCGGCCGCTTCGCCACGTTCTTGCGCGAGCGCGGCATCGGCCGCAACGACCGGGTCGCGCTTCTTGCCAACAATTCGATCGAGCAACTGCTCTGCTATTTCGGCGTGATGGCCGCCGGCGCGACGATCTGCACCATTCACGTCGAGATGAACCGCAATCAGCTCGGCAATATTTTCGAGCGGCTGAAACCGCGGCTCATTCTCTATCAGGACGGCTCGGCGCTCGACGATCTTCTCGCCGCAGGCCAGCGCGCCGCGCCTGCGGATCGGACGCTGGGATAAGCCGAGAATCCGGAACGCTGTTCGCCGAGCTTTCGCCGGCTGGCGCCGGCCGAGCCGGCGGCAACGGCGGCGGCCCGATGACGACGCCATCATCCTGTTCACGTCCGGCACCAGCGCCAAGCCGAAGGGCGTGGTCCTGAATTTTCGCGAATATCTGCTCAATATCGATCCGCTCGCCGAAGGCTTCGGCATCAGCGCCGGACGACCGGCTCTACGATTTCCGCCCGTTCAGCTGGAATTCGGCGCAGACTCTTGGGCGCGCTGATCGGTCGTCAACCGCGGCGCCACTCTGGTTCTTGCCGAGAAATTCTCGGCGAGCCGTTTCTTTGCGCATCTGCGCGAGCACGGCGTGACCATCGCCACCGGCAATCCGACGACGATCAACATTCTGCTCAACAGCGAACAGAATGCGCATCGCGACGATCTGCCGAAACTGCGCTTCATCACCTCGAGCTCGGCGCCGCTCCTGCTTGAAGGAGTGGAAGCGGTTCGAGCAGAAATTCGGCATTCCGGTCGCGCAGGGCTGCGGCGCCAGCGAGGTGAGCTGGATCGCCGCCATTCCCGGCGAACAGCGCCGCCTCGGCACGGTCGGCCGGCCGTTTGCCTATCACGATCTCGCCATCGTCGATGCCGAGGGCCGGCGCCTGCCGCCGGGCGAGATCGGCTATGTGGAGCTCGGCGGCTTGGCCGATCATCCGTACCGCTATCTCGGCGAGGACGGCGAAATAAAAATCCACAGCCGCGGCCGCATTCCGCACCGGCGATCTCGGCTGCGCTCGACGCCGACGGCTTCTTGACGCTGACCGGCCGCGAGAAGGAGCTGATCATCCGCGGCGGCGCCAAAATTTCGCCGCTCGAAATCAACTCCTACCTGATGCAGCACGCCGACGTGATCGAGGCCGCCACCGTCGGCGTGCCCGACGCGATCTATGGCGAGGAAGTGGTGAGCTACGTCGTGACGCGGCCGGGCGCGCCGGCTCGACGCCGACGAGCTGCTGCGCTATTGCGCCGCGCTGCCGGCCTTCAAGGCGCCGAAGCAGATTGTGCTCGCCGACGCGCTGCCGAAGACCGAACGCGGCAAGCTCGACCGCAAGGCGCTGGCGGAAAGGTGGCGGCGCGAAGCAAATCGCTGACGTGACTTCTGAATCAGCGCTATTATGCGGCCATTCGATTGGGAGGGCTTCAAATTATGGCAAAAGCACATCGCGGCCTTGACGGCCGACACCGCGACAAGAGCGGCAAAATCGAGAAGAAACACGGCAACACCAAAGTAGCCGCATTGCGCAAGGAATACGGCGAGAGTTTCGCCAAGGGCCGGCGCAAGGACGTGATGCTCAAGACGCTGCTCAAAGAGACGGGGTCAGCCTCGCTGCACGACTATTTGAGGCATCATCACAAGTGAGGCGGTGATTTTCTACCGCCCCGTCCTCGCCAGCGAATGCACCCAGCCCTGCATGCGCTTCTTGGCGTTGGCGATGTCCTCTTTCGAGAACCAGTCCTCCGGCTTGACCTTGTCGACCGGATAGACCGGGCGGAGGAAATCGCTCTCGTAACCGAACGGCACCGTGGCATCGATGCCCATGCCGCCTTCGAACCGCGTGTTCGAGGCGGTCCATTGCTGCGCGCCCGCGGTCATGCGCTCGGCCGGCATGAAGGTCTGGCCGCGGCCGCCGGGGATCGGATTGAGAATGTCGGTCTGCGGATTGACCCGCGTGGTCAGGCACCACATGACGTCGTCCATCGAATAGGGATCGACGTCCTCGCTCACCGCGATGGCGAGCCGCATGCCCTGCGAGCACGACAACGCGGCGCCGAGGAAATTGCGCTGCCAGCCTTCGTCGATCTGGTGGCGCTTCTTCACCTGGATGATGCAGCCGCCCCAATCGGTCATGCAGTAAGGGATCACCACGTTCTGCACGATGCCGGGCTGCAGCCGGTTGCACAATTCGTAGATCGCCGCCTCGCGCACCGTGGTGTCGATGTTGTGGTCGTCGAGCATGTGCACGCCGAGCGCAAAGATGATCGGCTTGGTTTCCGGCTTGCGCATGGTGATGGCGGTGACGTGGAAGGTCGGCGCCTTGTAGGACTTGCCCATGTAGCCGGCCCACTCGGGATGGAAGTGATAGCGGCCCTGGACGCCGGCATCCTCGGCTTCCTTGGTTTCGAAGCGGCGGTCGCGCGGATTGACGTAGCCTTCGAGCACCAGTTCGCAATCGGCGAGCGCCATGGCGTCGACCGTGCGCGCCTTGACGAGCCGGATCGGCGCGCCCTGCACGGCGGACGCGATGCCGATCTCGTCGCAGCCCATCGGCAGCACGGCGTAATCGAAGCCGGCGCCGGCAAGAAGCGTGCAGGCCGGCGGCACGCCGAAGCACATGGTGATCGGCACCGGCTGGTCTTCCTTGTAGTATTTGTTGACCACCTGCCACATGTGCGAGCCGGGCGAGATCTGGAACGTGCCGACATTGCCCCAGCGGAAATTCATGCGGTTGTAGCCGAGGTCGGAGCCGCCATCGAATTGCGCACCGGTGACGCAGCGGATGCCGGAGCCGACGGTCAACTCCGGCTCGTAGGTGGTGTGGCGGATCGGCACCAGCCACTTGTTCACGTCGTCCGGCTTCTCGATGACGAATTCCTGGCACGGCGCCTCGCTCTGCGCGATCTCCACGGGCTTGAGCGGATGCGAGAGCGCGTACGCGAGCTTCCTCACCCGCTCGGCGTCGTCCTTCCAGCCGAACATCTTGTTGATGATCGCCATGTCGCCGAACAGATTGGTGATGACGCGATGGTTGGGCTTTCCCTTGACGTTGTTGAACAGGACAGGACAGCCGCCATCCATGTGCTTCTGCAGGCCGGTGACCTGCAGATCCGGATCGACTTCCTTGTCGGTCTCGATTAGCTCGCCGTTCGCGCGCAGCCATTGCAACGTGCTGCGCAGATCGAAGGAGTGGTTCGGCGTCGCGGTCGTTTCTTGTTCCTTGCGCAGGGGCTGTTGCATCGCGAGCGTTCCCATTGCATAGATTTCTAAGTAATTTCTGCATCGGAACGCGAGGGCTGTCAACGCTGATGCCGCCGCTTACGTCCGCTAAATCAAAATCCGCGCGTCGCGCGGCTGAGTTCCCGCCGCGGCTTTCCTCCGGCTATCTGGTGCGCGACGCCCACCGCGCCTTTCAGCGGCTGCTCGAGCGCCGTATCGCCGCCTACGGCGTCGCTCGCGGCCAATGGTATTTCCTGCGCGTGCTGTGGATCCATGACGGTCTGTCGCAGCGCGAATTGTCGGCGCGGGTCGGCATGATGGAGCCGACCACGGTGATCGCGTTGCGCGGCATGGAAAAAGCTGGGTTGGTCCACCGCGTGCGCAGCGACGACGATCGCCGCAAGGTCCGCGTCCTGCTCACCGCCAAGGCCAAGCGGCTGCGCAACGAATTGCTCGGCGTGGCAAGGACCATTACCGACGAAGCGGAAGAGGGCATCGCCGTGCGCGATCTCGCCACGTTCCGCCGCGTCATCGCGCGGATGACCGCCAATCTCGATCGTATCGAGCGGTATGCATGAGAGCCAAGGAGGCGCCGTGACAAATACGGATTCAGCGGGCCCGGTGCTGCTGGTAGTCGATGACCGCAAGGTCGCGCACCTCGTTCTCAACCGACCAGAGGTCAATAATGCTTATGATGGCGCGCTTATCCAGTCGCTGCTGGCGGCGCTCGACGCGCTTGCGAAAGTGGAAGGGCTCCGCGCAGTCGTCGTCAGCGGTGAGGGACGACATTTCCAGGCCGGCGCCGACCTCAAGTGGATCAACGCGCTGCGGGCGGCTTCGCCTGAAGAAAACATTCGTGCCTCGCGGGCGACGGCCGAGGCAGTGCGGCGCCTCAATTCGACGCCGGTGCCGACGATCGCGCTGGTGCAAGGTGCATGCTTCGGCGGCGGCACCGGCATTCTCGCCGCTTGCGACGTCGTAATCGCCGCCGACAACGCCGTATTTTCGATCGCCGAAGTGCGCTGGGGCCTGACAGCGGCCATCATCATCCCACAGCTCAATGACGCAATCGGCGTGCGGCAAGTGCGACGTTATGCTTTGACCGGCGAACGTTTCGACGCCGAGGAAGCTCGCCGCATTGGTCTCGTACACGTAATCGTCCCGGCGAGCGAACTGAAAGCGGCCGGTGTGCGCATCGTCGATCAGTTGCTGCAAAATGGGCCGCACGCGATTTCAGAGACCAAGGCGCTTGCCCTCGAATCGTCCTGGAGTGAGATGGGCGAACCTGCCTTTCAACGCTTGATCGATATGCATGCCAAAAGGCGGCAATCCGCGGAGGCGGCGGAGGGGCTCTTGTCGTTTGTGGAAAAGCGGGCGGCGAAATGGAGTTGACGCCGCAGCAAGCGTCGCCGCGACGAGCCAACTCAAAGTCCGAGATAGGCGGCGAATTGTCTGACCGGACGGTCTAGGCCGGCCGCCCGCAACCCGGTCGTGATCGCGCCCCGCACCGGCGCCGCGACGAATGAGAAAGCCGGCGCCAGTCCGGCCTTGCGCGTGGCGGCTAACGGCACCGAGGCGTCGTAGGCGACGCGATGCAGGCTCACGCTCCGCTGTGCGAGATCGACCGTCATGTAGCTCGCCCAATTGTTCCCTACTCGCGGTTGCCCCACGGTGCCGGGATTGATCAGATAATACGCGTCGTCGCGCAGGCGAATGTGCTCCTCGTGACGCTCCGCGGCTCGACCGTGGCGAAGTTCGAAAATGCCGGCATGATGGGTGTGGCCGAAGGCGCAGATACGCGCACCCGAGGAATCGGCGGCGAGCGCATGAAAACTCTGCATCCGGCGCTCATCATTATCGAGACGCACCGTCGCGCAATCGGTCTGCGGGTGCAGCGCGCCGTGCACGGCGAGGAGGCGATGATCGACATTGGATTTGAGCTGCAGGCCAGCAAGGAAACGAAGATCCTCGCGCGTCAGCCTCTCTCGCGTCCAGGCGACGGCGCGCGCGGCGGTTCTGCTGAAGGTCTTGGTCGTAATCCGGCCGCATACGGCCAGATCGTGATTGCCAGCAACACAGAGTGCGTCGACGCGGCGGATCAGCGCGACGCATTCGGCCGGCTTTGTGTTGTAACCCACGATGTCGCCAAGGCAGACGATGCGGTCGACCGGACGAGTCGCGATATCGGCAAGCGTCGCCTGCAGGGCCTCCAGATTGGCGTGAATGTCGGAGATGAGTGCAAGCTTCACTGGCCGACCTCAATTTCCGATCTCGCGAGACGGCGTGTCGCCCGAACCGGTCGGCGCAGCGGACTGCGGCCGCTGGCGCTGCAAGATCGGTCCGAGGCGGGAGCGCATGCGAGAGACCGCGCGCCAGGCCCAGGGTGTCTGCTTGATGAAGCGCTTAAGCGGGCGGCGCGTCATCGATCGGCAGTACGGCAGCCAGCCCCGCCACGTTGCGGCCGCCGTATAATCGGCGAGCTTGACGTGCGCGTCGGACCATTCCTGCTTGTAGGGCTCGTCGCCGATCGTGAAATCGAAGCGCCGCAGCCCTCGTCCGATCGCATAGGCAAGAAGTTCGCGAAGGTGAAACGCGCCGGGCCCGTAATGGGCAAGGGCGCCGTCATCGTAACTGGCCAGCACATGGTAATAGGTGTCGCCGAAAACGACGCCGAGGTTTGCCGCGGCGCAGGTCGCGCCGATCCGGATGTCGACTCACGTGCACAAGATGGCGAGTCGCCGGGTTCGCGGCGATATCGAGAAAAAATTCGCGCCATCCCGGTCGCGCGAACATATCGGCGATGCCCCTGTGCGCAAGAAGCCGGTTCTTCTGCTCCATCAGTGTTTCTAGAACGCGCCTTAAATCGTCGGCATCGGTGCTGGTCACGAAATTGATCTCGCCGAACTGCGACAGGTGCTTGCGCTTGGCGCGGTCACGCCGCCGCGTCGCCGACGAGCGCTTGGCGGCATAATATTGCTTCCAGTCGGCGCCCAACCGGGTGAAGTGGGCGCCGCTCGGGTTGTCCGCGTGTGCCAGGTGGAAGAAGGGATTGACTTGACCGCCGATCATTTGCGGCATTTTTTCAAATTCGATCCAATCGTGCCGTAACTTCGGCTCGCGCTGCATGCGCGCGCGCAACTGGTCCCAGGCGGCGTGGAAGCCTTCCGGAGAGACGCGTTGCGAGAAGTCGCGCGCGATGAGCGGCGCGTTGTAGTCGTTCACATCCTGGCCGAGCCAGCAAAGTCTGTGCGTCGAACGTTTCGCCTCAATGCAGAGAGGTAGCAGGAATGCTGTCTCGCCGTCCGGGAACGCAGCGACGGCGATGACCGGTATCGCTTCGTCACGCTGCCCGATATGGCGCTGCCAGGTGAGAAGCCAATCGAAGGTCTGAAACGGAGTACAGTCGGCGACGCGTTCGAAGCGCCGCCAGTGCGCTTCAATCGCGGCGAATCCGTCATGGAGTGAGAGGTGCAGATTTGCCGTCGCACCGCTTGCCGCCTTCGTGCGATGCGCAGTTGCAGCGGCCTCGGCATCGAATGCCAGAGGCGCGCTGCCCAATGCCGGCGATGGTGTGGCGCTCGTCACGCGATCCGCTGTAATGGATATTGTCCGGTCCAGCGTGATAGTGGAGAATAGCTAAGGGAGCATCGCCTGCCTCGTTGCAGTTCGCGTTAAGGTAAAGCGAGGCTGAACGGAAATTCTCTATTTTTAGGAACGTATCGGGGCCGCGCAGGAGCAGGACACGTGGCTGCCGCTGCTGCAAAATTTGGGTAAGGAATAGCGCAGACCAACCATGGACGAAATGCTGGTACAGCTGGGGGGATTCGAACCACCGACCTCCTGATCCACAGTCAGGCGCTCTAACCAACTGAGCTACAGCTGCACGGGCTCGCGCGGGGCAAGCGGGCGAAACCTATGGCCAAGGCTCAATTTTGGCAAGGCTATGAGGCAAGGCTATGAGGCAAGGCTACGAGGCAAGGCTACGAGGCAAGGCTACGAGCAGGATGGCAAGCAAAAGCCCGGGCGCAGACCCGGGCTTGGCTTACTTCAGGTTGGGCCGAAGCCGTCGCCAAAGGTGTCGATCAGGCGACCTTACTGAACGCCTTGTTCATGCCGTTCTTGATCGGCTCAGCGGTCTCGGTGGCGAACTTCTGCGCCAGCGCGCCGAGTTCCTTGCTCTGCGCGGTAAGCGTCTCGAACTGCTTGCGTGCATGCGCGCTCGACAGCTCGATGGCTTCCGACGGCGACTTTGCCGTGATCAACTCGCCGAAGAAATCGAACGCCGCATTGGTGTTCATGCGCGCCGCCTCGATCATCTTGAGACCGTAGTCGGAGGCACCTTTGGTAGCGGTCGAGTAGGTGGTCTCCAGCACGTCGGTCGCCTCTTCGGCCGCGGCCTTCATCTTCTCGTAAGTGTCCTTGGCCTGAGCGACGCCGCGCTCCGCAAATTCGCGGAAGGCGGCCGGCATTTCGACATTCGGAATTTCAAACTTTGGCATTTCGAACTTCGGCATATCGAAAGGGTTCGTTGCCGGCTTGCTGGTCTTAGCTTTCGGGGGGGTTGCAGCTGTGGTGGTTTCCGCCATGACGCGTGTCCTTAAATTTCGTCCGTGCTCGTGGGCTGTCTCGTGTTGAGAATATTGCCTTGGCCTCGCCGCCCGTTGCGCAAGGCCTACTGTCCATCGCAAAACTCGGAGGCCGAACACACGGCAGGCTCGAGTTTTTCTAAGACCAATATAGCATCTGTTTTGGTGCGTTGCAATAGGAATTATTGCATTGCACAAAAGTTATAAGTCACTGAAATAACTACATTTTTATCAAAATGCGCCATCCGACCATCAAATCAAGACTTTGGTTTGGCTGCGTCCACCACCATTTTGGCGGCGCTTTGGCCGAGCTCCTGGACCTGCGCCGAGAGGGCCTGCATCTGCCGGCCGAGATACTCCGATTGCAATCCCATGACCTCGGCGGCATCCTTGGCGCGCATGAGTTTTTGCGCGAAGTCGAATGTCGCCGCCACGTTCAACTCGGCATATTCCATCGACTTATGGGCGATTTCATTGGCGCTGCTATGTGCCGTCTGCGCTTGGCCGTGCATCTGCCCGACGGCCTGATTGGCCGCCTGAATAAAGCCCTCAAAAGCCTTGCGGGCCTGCGCCACGCTTTGCTCGGCGAACGAACGTAACTCGTTTGGAATTGCAAATTGCTCGAACGGATCCTTGGCCATGGTCTGGTCCTCCTAGAGCCGGCGTTCGATCCTAGCGCGAAACCGCCATGCAAGTGCAAGCCAAAACGGCACGCCAGCCAGTGCCGGGGCGGCGGCAGCGGCGGTTAATTATCCGCCGGATTAACGTTATCGCGGCTTGCCGACCGGAAGGAAGCCGCGTGCCATGGACGCCGCACAGCGCCCGCATTATTAAGAATTCCTTAAGCAACGGGTTCCGTCGCATGCCGATTGTCGAGTCCGAGCTCGCCCCATTGCAACTTCCGCAGCTTGCGGCGTTGGCGACGAGCGCATGAGCCGGCTTGGCTCTGGAGCACGGACGGCTCGCGTATCTTATGGGCCAACGCGGTCGGCGCGGCGATATTTGGCGCCGCTAATGCCGCCGACATCGGTGACCGCCGGTTCAAAGCCAGCGATCCTGCAGCCGCTCAGATCGCGCGTCTGGCAGCCACACTGCCATCGGCTGGGCAGCAGCGACTTGAGCGGTTGCGTGGTTTTGGCGCGAGCTTCGGCTGCGCGCTCATCTGCTCCTGCTCGCGGCTCGTTATGCCTGACTGGCACGGCCGCTATCCTCGTGGCCGCAACCGAGCCGGCGGGACCGTCGCTGTCGCTTGCCGAGCGCGTCCGCCGCCTTTTTCCCGATGGCCCAGAAGCGCTCGCGGCGGTTGCCCCCGATGGCGCGCTGCTCCATGCCAATTCAGCGGCGCGGTCGCAGCTCGGCGGCGCAACCACGTTTTTCCGCGCTCGGGCTTGAGGCGCTTGCCACGAAAGCGCTGCGAGGGCGGTCAACGCAAGCGGCGCGTTGCGGCTCGGCCAAACCGATTTCGACGCGACGCTAACGCGGCTCGGCAAAGATGAGACGTGTCTGCTCGTGCTCACGTTGCCTGGGCTGCCGATCGACGCGAAACGCCGACTGCAACCGCCGCAACCGCATCGGCGCCCTCTCGTCCGTCTGTCTCCCACAATAACGAGCCAGACCAGAAGAACGCCGTCATCCCTTGCGCTTCGTCTGGCAGATGGACGCCGACGGACGATTTGTCGTCGGCTCGGATGAATTCGTCGAATTGGTCGGCCCGCGTACCATTGCGGCCTGTGGCCGCTTCTGGAGCGAGATCGCGGCGGAGCTGAAGCTCGACCCCGACAATCAGGTCGCGCGCGCGATCGCCACGCGCGACACGTGGAGCGGCATCCCGATTTTATGGCCGGTGGACGACGCTAGCGAACGGCTGCCGGTCGAACTGTCCGGCACTTCCGGTGTTCGATCGTGACCGTGTCTTCCAGGGCTATCGCGGTTTCGGCGTTTGCCGCGACATTGTTCGCCTCAACCATCTGGCGCGTGCACGCCGGGCGCGGCCCATCGGCTTCATGCCGGGGCCGGTGGCGCCAAGCTCGGATGGCGGCGACCACGCGGCAGTACCGCAAGAGGCTGCGGCGATGCCGGCGCCACTCGCGATGCCGCAGCCGGCCGAAGCGAGCGAACCGAGCCGAGGCCGCCGCCGAACCGGCGCCGCAGAGTGTCCGCCCGGCGGCGGGCGAGACGCCTGCCGCCGACAACGTTGTGCCGTTTCGCGCAGGCGCGGCGCCGGACGCCAAGGCGCCGAGCCTGAGCCCCGTGGAACGCAACGCATTTCAGCGAACTGGCGCAGGAACTGACCGCACGGTTGCGCGGGTCTGAGGAAGAAACGGCTACCGTCAATGACGAGCCAGACGCAGCGGCGGGGCCATCCGCGCGCCATCGGCAATTGCTGCCGCGGCGGCGCAGGTTGCGGCCGACATTGCGCCGATTGCACCCGCAATCGCGGCCGAAGCGCAGAGCCCAGCGCCGCCGCGACAGCCGCCGACCGCCGACCATCTGCTGCTCGACCGCGTTCCGGCCGGCGTTCTGATCTACCGCAACGACTCGCTTCTCTACGCCAACCGCCATTTCCTCGAATTCAGCGGCTACGACGATCTCGAAGCGCTCGCGGCGGCAGGCGGCCTGCATGCTCTGTTCGCCGAGCCCGGCGACCGGCGCGCTCACCGACAGCGGCGGCAGCGCACAAGCTTTCGATCGTGACGCGGCGTGGCGAGCAAGTTTCCGGTCGAGGGCCGGCTGTTCACGGTCCCCTGGAATGGAGTCTCGGCGCTTGCGCTCATTTTGACCGATGGCCAAGGCGGAGGAACAGCAGCGGACGACGCAAACTGGCGCTCGATGCCGCGCAAAATGAAATCCGCGATCTCAAATCGAACCTCGATCGCACCGCCCGGCGCGAGGCGCAAAAAGCGGCGGCGGCAAAAGCCGACTTCCTCGCCAAAGTGAGCCACGAAATCCGCACGCCGCTCAATTCCATAATCGGTTTCGCCGAAGTGATCATGGCCGAGCGTTTCGGTTCTATCGGCAACGAGCGCTACCGCGAATATCTCAGGGACATGCACGCGGCGGGAACCCATCTCGTCTCGCTGCTCAACGATCTGCTTGATCTTTCCAAGATCGAGACCGGCCAGCTCGATCTAACTTTCGCCAACGTCGACCTCAACGATCTCACGCAGCAATGCGTCGGCATCATGCAGCCGCAGGCGAACCGCGCCCGCATCATCATCCGCACCGCACTGCGCCGGGTCTGCGTCAAGTCATAGCCGACGCGCGCTCGCTGCGCCAGATCGTGATCAATCTGCTCGCCAACGCGATCAAATTCACCGGACCGGGCGGCCAGGTGATCGTGTCGACCGCGATCGCCGACAGCGGAGAGGCCGTGCTTGCGCGTGCGCGATACCGGCGTGGGCATGCGGCGAGACCGACATCGAGGCGGTGCTTGAACCGTTTCAACAGACCGCGACGTCGGCAAGCTGGGGCTCCGGCGGCACCGGTCTCGGCCTGCCGCTGACCAAGGCGCTCGCCGAGGCGAACCGCGCCAATTTCAGCATCAAGAGCGCGCCAAATGCAGGTACGCTCATCGAGATCGCGTTTCCCCGAGCCGCGCGGTCGCGCACTGAGCGTCTCACGGTCGAGCCGACTTGATCCCGCTGACTGAGTGATTTCCGCTGCGCCTGCACTGGCAGCGCCCGGCCACGAATCCGACACAGACGCCGAGCATGTTTGAGGCTTGCCCGCCACCCGTTATAGTCGATTGGCCCCGCAACATCGGAAACGCGTCCTGTGACCGCGGCTAAAGGCTTGAAGCGCCTTGCGATTGCTGTTGCCGGCCTTGGCCGCGGCAGCGTTCGTCACGCTGATCGGGTTGTCGTTTCTCATCCCGGCTTCGACGGTGCGCGATGCGGTCAAGAAGGAAATTCGAGACGTCACCGGCCTTGACCCGACGCTGCGCGGCGGCATTTCGGTTTCGCTCTTTCCGCACGCTTCGGTGAGTTTTCATGACGTGCTGCTTGGCGAGATCGGCGGAGCACAGCCGGCCGTTGTCGGCCGACGAGACTGACGGCGCGGCTGCGCTATTTTCCGCTGCTCGCCGGACGGATCGAAATCGCCGACGTGACTCTGGTGCGGCCGACCATCGACGTCAGCTTTTCGGCGGACGGCCGGTCGAACTGGTCTGGGCTTGCCGCCTCGCTCGCTCATGCGGTCGAACCAAATCCGAGCCGCACTGCGTCGTTCTCGGAGATCGGCATTCGCGATGGCACCGTCATGGTGCACGACGCGGAGAAACGGCTCAGCAGAGCGCTTCGACGACGTGGATTTCCAGGTCGCTTGGCCGCTCGATCTCGCGCAGCTTCGCCGCAAACGGCCAATTCGTCTGGCGCGAGCAAACGGTTGACGCCAGCCTGACGCTGAGCGATTTCCTGGCCGCGCTCGACCGGCCAGCCTTCGGGCGTCAAATTGCGGCTCAGCGTCCGCGCCGCTCAACCTCGCCTTCGACGGCACGGCGAGCAATCTGCCGACGCTCAAGATGGATGGCACGCTGAACGTCGATTCGCCCTCGTTGCGCGACGCACTGTATTGGACCGGCAACGGCAAGGTGCCGTTCGGCGGCTTCGAGCGTTTCGCGTTGCGTGCGCAAAGCAGCGTCAGCAACGGCACGATCTCGCTCACCGACGTCAATGTCGAACTCGACGGCAACCGCGCCGAAGGCGTGCTCACGCTGGCGACCGACGATCATCGCGCCGTCCAGGGCACGCTCGCGGCCGACTCGCTCGATCTCACGCCCTATGTCGCGGGGATCGCGGCTGATGGCCACGAACGAGCGCAGCTGGGATCGGCTGCCGATCGCGCTCGATGGACTTGCCGATTTCAACCTCGATCTGCGTCTGTCCGCCGGCGAGCATCAAGGTCGGCGACGCCCAATTGGGACGCACGGCGGTCGCGGCCAATATGCGCGACGGCAAGCTGAACGTGACTATCGGCGAGTCGCAGGCTTTCGGCGGCATCGCCACGGGCTCGTTCGGTCTCGGCACCGCCAATGCCGGCGTCGAAGTGACCTCGCACGTGCAATTCGCCGATGTCGACCTTGCCGCTTGCCTCGGCCAGATCTTCGGCGTGCACAAGCTCGAAGGCCACGGCACGCTGACGCTCGACGTCGACGGATCCGGAAATTCGGTGTGGGCCTTGACCCACACGCTCAACGGAACGGCGAGCCTCAACGCGCACGACGGCGCGCTCGCCGGCATCAATGTCGAGCAATTGCTGCGCCGGCTGGAGAAGCGGCCGCTTTCCGGCAACGGCGACTTCCGCACCGGCCGTACGCCATTCGATCAGCTCGTCGCTGAACGTCAAGATCGACCAGGGCATGGTCTCCGTTCGAGAACCTGCACATCGACGGTCCCGCCGGTGCGGCTGACGCTCGCCGGCCAGGCCTCCGTTCCCGGCGCGCGACCTCGATCTGCAGGGCACGGCGACTTTGGTCTCGAGCGCCACCGCCAATGAATTCGATCTGCCGTTCGTCGTTCAAGGGCCGTGGGATGACCCGCTCATCCTGCCGGATGCATCGAGCCTGATCCGCCGTTCGCAGCGGCGGCGCCGTTGCTCGATGCGGTCAAGCGGCACTCGGCGGGCGATGCCGTGCGCTCGGTGATCGATCAGTTGTTCGCCGCGCCGCCTACTTCGCCAGCCCCCGTGCGGCAACACCCGCGGCAGCGACCGCCACCTCGGCCCATTAGCGCCGCAGATCCGGCTGCCGGATGCGCGGCGGTTTCTATGATTTGACGCGGCGCACGAATGAGCGGGCTTGCATGGCCGCGACGGTGCCCGTTCCGCCTCCTCCGCCCGCCGGGCGAGAGCCGCGATTGGCATCAGGGCCGCGCCGGCGTTCCCCTTGCGCCGGTGAGCTTGGCCAGCAGCGAGGCGGTCAGCACGGCGATGCCGACGACGGCGACGAAGATGCTGCACACCGCATTGATCTCCGGCTTCACGCCGAGACGCACTCTCCGAATAGATGCGGATCGGCAGCGTGGTCGCGCCCGGCCCGGTGGTGAAGCTCGCGATGACGAGATCGTCGAGCGACAGCGCGAAGGCGAGCATCCAGGCGGCGGCGATGGCCGGCAGGATCAGCGGCAAGGTCACGGTCAGAAACGTGCGCAACGGCGGGGCGCCGAGATCCATCGCCGCCTCCTCGAGGCTCATGTCGAAATCGACGAGCCGCGACTGCACGATCACGGTGACGAAGCACATCGCCATCGTGGTGTGCGCGATGACCACGGTCCAGAAGCCGCGATCGATCGCGATGGCGACGAACAAAAGCAGCAGCGACAGTCCGGTGATCACTTCCGGCATGACCAGCGGCGCATAGATCATCGAGGCGAACAGGAGCCGGCCGCGGAAGCGGCCGAAGCGGACGAGCGCCAAAGCCGCCAGCGTGCCCAACACCGTCGCCGCGCTCGCCGAAACGAACGCGACGCGCAGGCTGATGAAGGCCGCATCGAGGATCGCGGCGTCGCCGGCAAGCTCGGCGTACCAGTGCGTCGACCAGCCGCCCCATACCGCGACCAGGCGCGAGGCGTTGAACGAATAGATCACCAGGATGACGATCGGCAGATAGAGAAAGGCGATGCCGAGCACGATGGCGAGGAGATTGAACGAGGTCACCTTGCGCATGTCAGCCCCGATCTCCGCTGCGCATCGCCTGGTGCTGAAAGACCACGATCGGCGTGACCAAGAGGCAGACCAGCACGACGGCGACCGCCGACGCGGTCGGCCAATCCTTGTTGCCGAAAAATTCCATCCAGATCGTCTGGCCGATCATCGGCGTCGCGCGAGCCGCCGAGCAGATCGGGAATGACGAACTCGCCGACGATCGGGAATGAAGCACAGCAGCACGCCCGCCAGCACGCCGGGCGACGACAGCGGCAGGGTGACGAGCCAGAACGTCTTCCAGCGCGGACAGCCGAGATCGGCGGCCGCTTCGAGCAGCGACTCGTCGAGTTTCTCCAGCACCGCATAGAGCGGCAGCACCATGAACGGCAGATAGGAATAGACGATGCCGATATAGATCGCCGTGTCGGTGGCGAGCCAGACCGGCGGCTCGCGCACGATGTGCAGCGCCATCAGCAGCTGATTGAGCGGCCCGTCGCGCTGCAGGATGTTCATCCAGGCATAGATGCGGATGAGAAACGAGGTCCAGAACGGCAGCACGACGAGCACGACCAGAACGGCCTGCAGCCGCCGCGGCGTGCGCGCGATGCCGTAGGCGATCGGATAGCCGATGACGAGCAGCATCAGCGTCGAGAACGCGGCGATCTCCAGGCTCTTCACATAGGACAACAGATAAAGCGGATCGGAACCGAGCAGGCGGTAATTGTCGAACGACAGGCCGGCGAAGAAATCTCTCGATGCCGCGCCAGCCGGCGGCGAGATCGAGCACCGGCGTATAGGGCGGCAGCGCGATCGCGCTCTGCGAAAAGCTGATCTTGAGCACGATCAGAAACGGCACGAGAAAGAAGGCGACGAGCCACGCATAGGGAATCGCGACGACGAGTTTTTGCGCAGAACGAGCCTGTTGCTGCTGGTTCATGGCGTCTTCATCCGCGTCGCTCTGCTCCTGCGCAGTCACGCCTATCGCGTCAGCACGATCGCGGCCTCGGCCGAAAAGCTCAGCCACACCTTCTCGTCCGCGCGCGGCGCGCGCTCGCCGTCGCCGCCGGTATTGGCGACGGCGACGCCTTGACCCGCGAACCGTCGGCGATGCCGCACCTGATAGATCGACAGATCGCCCAGATAGCCGATTTCGACGATCGTCCCGGCGAGACAGTTCTCCACGCCGGGCGGCGGCTTGTCGCGGGAAACGCGCATTCGCTCCGGCCGCACCGCGACCCAGACCGGCGTGCGCGGCTCGGCCTCGATCGGCGCGGCGAGCCGCAGCCGGCCGGCCGCCGTGCCTTCGACGCTCGAGCGGTCGTCGCCGACGCGGCCTTCGAACAGATTGATGTCGCCGACGAAGTCCGCGACCCAGCGCGAGTTCGGCCGCTCGTAGATTTCGTCCGGCGCGGCGACCTGCATGAGCCGGCCGCGATCCATCACGCCGATGCGGTCGGCGACGATCATCGCCTCGCTCTGGTCGTGGGTGACGATGATGAAGGTCAGCCCGAGCTGGCGCTGCAGCTCCATCAGCTCGAACCGGGTCGCAGTCGCGCAGCTTCTTGTCGAGCGCCGCCAGCGGCTCGTCGAGCAACAGCACGCGCGGACGCTTGACCAGCCAGCGCGCCAGCGCCACGCGCTGACGCTGGCCGCCGGAAAGTTCGTGCGGCTTGCGCGCGCCGAAGCCTTCCAGCTTGACCAGCGCCAGCATGTCGGCGACGCGGCCGGCGATCTCCCGCTCTGGGCAGGCCCTCCTGCTTGAGTCCGAACGCCACGTTGGCCTCGACGGACAGATGCGGGAACAGCGCGTAACTCTGGAACATCATGTTGACCGGCCGCCGATGGGGCGGCACCGGCGCGAGATCGACGCCGTCGAGCAGGATGCGGCCGGCGTTCGGCCGTTCAAAGCCGGCGATCAGCCGCAACAGCGTGGTCTTGCCGCAGCCGGACGGACCGAGCAGGGCAAAGAACTCACCCGCGTAGATGTCGAGCGAGAGATGATCGACCGCCGCGAAGCCGCCAAAGCGCTTGCTCAAGCCTTCGATGCGCAACAGCGGACGCGATCGCTGTGGGCCGACGTCGGACCGGGTTCTGCCGGCCCACGTTTCGCTTCGACCGTCTGCATCGGTACTCCGCAGTCCGCAGCGCGGCCTTTTTCGGCCGCGCCATGCGCGCGATACCTAGCGCATATGACAGCTCAAATGGGAATCGAAGTGGCCGCAATGCGGCGAAGGCGGCACAGACCGGCGAGGCGTCAGTGCTCGACGGCAGTTCGATCCACGGCCATGACGGCGTCGTCCGGATTCGGTCAGGAGCTTGCGCGGCTCGGGACCGTAATAATCACCGAGCTGCACGACCGGTCGCGGCTGCGTCATGATCGAAATCAGCCGGTCATAGATCGCTTTCGCCGAAACCGGCTTGATCAGATACTCGTTGACGCCGAGCCGCTCGGCCTCGACCACCCGCCAGCGTTCGCAATGCCCGGTGAGCATGATGATCGGGATGTCCGGCATCGGAAACACGCCTGGCGAACGCACGATGCGAACGAGTTCAGCGCCGCTCAGCAGCGGCATTTCCCAGTCGAGGATCACCACGTCGGGCGCCACCGTGCGGATGGCGTCGAGCGCGGCGATGCCGTCGGCCGCCTCGTAAATGTCCTTGACGCCGCAATTGACCAGAAGATTGCGGATCATCTTGCGCATGTACTGGTTGTCGTCGACCACCAGCACCCAGAGCGACTGGATGAGATCCTCGATTTCCTTTTTCGACGGCTTTGGGGTCATGGTGCGGCGACGACAGAAACATGATTGCAAAGCGATGGACGCCGGAGCGGTCGCCCATCGGTATCAGATCATGCGCCTCTTGCGGCTTGGTAAAGGACATGCAGACGAAGTGTGCAAACGCGGCTCCTGCAGACGTCGCTTCTATCGCGTGGTGAGCGTTCCGTTAATGCGGTCGGCTGCGGTCAGCTGCACGGCAGCCGCGGCAAAGGAGCGGACGCGGCCAGACTAGTTTAGCAGCACGATCTGGCTCAGGCCCGGATCGGATTCCGGCTTGTAGCTCGAGATTTTGCGCGGTTCGGGGACGTAACTATTGCCCTTCTTCACCATCTGCCGCGGCTTTGAAAGAATCGAGACGAGGCGGGCCAGCAGCGCCTTCGAGGAAACTGGCTTGAGCAGAAATTCGTTGACGCCGAGTTTGACCGCCTCGACCACGCGCGATCGCTCGCCGAAAGCGGTGAGCATGATGATAGGCACGGCGGGAAGGGGAAAGCTGCAGGGCGAGCGCACATGACGTACGAACGCCGCTCCGTTGAGGCTTGGCATCTCCCAATCGAGAATGACGATGTCTGGCGCCAGCGCGCAGATCGCTTCCAGCCCTCTGCGCCCATCATTGGCTTCGTGAATGATCTTGACGCCGATCGCCTGCAAAAGCGACCGCGTCACCTTGCGCATCGTGTGTTCGTCGTCGACGACGAGCACCTTCAACGCTGCAAGCTGCATTTGTATCTGGCTTGCGACCTGATCCATGGCTGTCCTTGCCATCGCGCCAACGTAACAGACAAATTTCATTCAAATGATGACATCACGGATGCATAAAATTGCTGTGAAACAGATCGATAAAATTTGAAACATTCTACTGCGCGCGGCCGGTCGGATCATCCGCGCGATTGCGCCATGAAGCTTTCGAGCGTGCTGCGCTGCGCCGGCGAAAACCGCAAACCCAGTTTCGAGCGGCGCCACAGCACGTCGTCGGCGGTCTGCGCCCACTCCTTCTGCATCAGGTAGCGCACCTCGGCGGCGGTGAGATCGGCGCCGAAGCGCTGGCCGAGATCGTCGAGCCGCGCCGCACCCTTAAGCACGTTCTCGACGCGCGTGCCGTAGGCGCGGACGAGCCGCCGCGCATGCGCGGCGGTGAGAAACGGCCAGCGCGCCAGTGTGCTTTCAATCAATGCCTCGATGCCGTCATAGGCGAAGTCGCCGCCGGGCAACGGGCTCTGCGCGGTCCAACGCCGCGAGGGGGGAAAGAAATGGGCAAGCCGGTCGAGAACGTCCTCGGCAAGCCGCCGGTAGGTCGTGATCTTGCCGCCATAGACCGTGAGCAACGGCGCCTCGCCGGCGCGTTCGTCGAGAATGAGCGCATATTCGCGTCCGATATCCTGCGGCTTGCCGGCGCCGTCGTCGTAGAGCGAACGCACGCCGGCATAGGCCCACACCGCGTCGGCGGCGGTGATCGAGGCGCGGAAATACTCGTTCACGACCCCGCATAGATAATCGATTTCCTCAGCCGTCGGCGTTACGGCGGCTGGACTGCCGGAAAAGCTTCGGTCGGTGGTGCCGATGAGTGTGAAGTCGCGTTCGAAGGGAATGGCGAAGACGACGCGGCGGTCGGCGGCCTGCAGAATGTAGGCACGGTCGTGATCGTAGAGCCTGCGCACGACGATGTGGCTGCCCTTGTCGAGCCGCAGATGCGGCTGCGGCGGCCGCCGCAGCACGGTGTCGGCGACGGTTTCAACCCAGGCGCCGGCCGCGTTGACCAGCACCCGCGCGGTTATGACGTCGCGCTCTCCGCGCGCATTGACAATAAGCCGCCAGATCGTCGCCGCGCTCGGCGCGCACGCAGCGCGTCCGCGTGCGGATCACTGCGCCGCGCTCGGCGGCATCCACCGCGTTGAGCACGACGAGGCGGGCGTCGTCGGCAAAGCAGTCGGAATATTCGTAGGCATGATGGAAAACGTCGCGCAGCGGATGGCCCGCCGCGTCAGTCGACAGATCGAGTTCGCGGGTTCCCGGGAGAATTTCGCGCCGGCCGATCCAGTCGTAAAGCAGCAGGCCGATTCGCAACAACAGGGCCGAGCGACGCGCCGGATTGACCGGCAGCACGAAGCGCAGCGGCCGAATGAGATGCGGGGCGGCGCGCAACAGTATCTCGCGCTCCGCGAGCGCCGTTCTCACCAGGCGAAATTCGCGATGCTCCAGATAGCGCAGGCCGCCATGAATGAGCTTCGAGGAGGCGGACGAGGTGCCCGACGCGAGATCGTGCTGCTCGAAGAGCACGACCCGCAAGCCGCGCCCGGCGGCATCGCGCGCGATGCCGGCTCCGTTGATGCCGCCGCCGATCACGGCCAGATCGAAGTCTGCCACTGATTCTCCTCTCGGCAGAGAATAATGGCTTAAGGGGTGCCTTGTCAGACGCCCAATATCGGCGATGATGTGTGTGGGCAGGTCGATATGGACTTCCGCGATCGTCACGTCGTGGTCACTGGTGGCGCCGGCGCGCTCGGCACCGCCGTCGTGGCGGCTTTGATCGAGGCTGGCGCCATCTGCCACGTGCCCTGCTTTAACGAAGCTGAGGCGCAGCGCTTCCGGCTGCGCGGCCACAAGCAGGTCGTGCTCAGCGTCAGCGGCAATCTCGCCGACGAGGCGGCGATCGCCCGGCTCTACGGCGGCATCGCGCCGCTCTGGGCCTCCATCCACATCGCCGGCGGTTTTGCGGCGGCGCCGTTGCGGGAGACCAGCGTGGCGACGCTGCGGCAGCAGATCGACATGAACCTTGTAAGCTGCGCGCTGTGCTGCCGCGCCGCGGTGGGCGCAATGGCCGGTTCGGGCGGCCGCATCGTCAACGTCGCCGCTCGCGCCGGGCTGGAATGGCGCAGTGGCGCCGGCATGGTCGCCTACACGGCGAGCAAAGCGGCGGTCGCCGCGCTCACGGTCGCGCTCGCCGAGGAAGTCGCCAAAGACGGCATCCTGGTCAATGCGGTCGCGCCCTCGATCATGGACACGCAAGCCAATCGCCAAGCCATGCCGAAAGCCGATTTCTCGCTCTGGCCGAAGGTCGAGGAGGTCGCGGCGACGATCGCGTTCCTCGCTTCGCCTGACAATCGCGTCACCCGCGGCGCGGTTGTGCCGGTGTACGGAAAATCGTAGAGCGCCGACGCCTATCCCGAAACCGGAACGATCTCGCGCAGCGGTGAGCGCGCCAGCCGGCTCACGCTATTCGCCGCGACCACGGCGTGCTGCTGCGCGTAGGCCTCGTGATTGCGCTCGATGTAATCGAGGTCGTAGAGATAATTGACCATGAGGCCGTGCGACTGGGCGAGCGCCCGCTCCGACGTATCGCCGAGCCAGTCGAGCCGTTCGAGCCGCGCGCCGTTGCCGAGATGGAAACGGGCGACCGCATCGATCGGCAGGCCGCGGCCGTTGCGCGCGCGCATGTAATACCAGGCGGCGGCGCGCAGCAGCGGTTCGCGCAGGCTTTCGGCGATGTCCGGCGTGCGCCACCAATCCGGATTGTCGAGCGCGGCAAGCGCCTCGCGATCCTCGTCGCCGAGCGCCAACGAGGCCTCTTGCGCGCGCTCGCGCTTGAGCCATTCGGAGAAATTCGGCGCCGGCGACAGCGTGACGAAGGTCGACACGCGCGGCACCTCGCGCGAAACCTCCTCGACCACTTGCTTGATCAGGAAGTGGCCGAAGCTCACGCCGTTAAGCCCGCGCTGGCAATTGGTGATCGAGTAGAACGTCGCCGTCGTGGCGCGCTCCGGATCGGCCACGTCGCGCCTGTCGGCGAGGACCGGCGCGATCGCCGCCGGCATCTCGCGCGTCAGCGCCACCTCGACGAAGATCAGCGGGTCGTCGACCAAAGCGGGGTGGAAGAACGCGTAGCAGCGGCGGTCTGGCGGATCGATGCGGCGGCGCAGATCGTCCCAATCGCGAATCTCGTGCACCGCCTCATAACGGATGATCTTTTCCAGAATCGCCGCCGACGTCGACCAATCGATGCGGCGCAGCACCAGAAAGCCGCGATTGAACCATGAGGAAAACAGGTGGACGAAGTCGTTGTCGATCGCGGCCAGATCGTCGCGGTGATCCATGGCGTCAAGGAGCTGCTCGCGCATGCGCACGAGAGCGGCGGTGCCGCCGGGCGCCAGATTGAGCCGGCGAAACAGTTCGAGCCGCCGCGGTTCGCTCGCGCATTGAGTTCAGCCGCGGTTTCGGCGGATGGCGACGCGCGCCAAGCGGCGATCGCGGCGTCGATGCAGGTTCGGCCGTGGCCGAACGTGGTTTCCAGCGCCTCGAAAAAGGCGATGCGCGGTCCGATCGTCAGCGTGGCATAACGCGCGAGAATTTCGCGCGCCAGCGCCACGCCGGAGGCTTCGCCGCGGCCCGACAGCAGCGCCTCGCACAATTCGACGAGCCCGGCCGAGCGCTCGCGCGCCGGCTCGCGGCGCTGGATCAGGGCGCGGCCGCGATCGGCAATGCTTTGCAGCATTTCGCTAAAGAAGCTGGAATTCACCGCTCAGTACCCATCCGTTTTGCTCAAATTAGCTAATGATAGCGCCTCGCGATGACAAGCGGCGCGATGCGCCTGCTGTAGACAAACCGGCCCGGGTGAGCCAGTTAACGCCGACGCGGCAGCGTCGCCGCGCTGCATTGGGGAGTCGCCTATGCCGGGTCCGCTGGCTGGTCTGCGTGTCTTGGAGCTTGCCCGCATTCTGGCGGGGCCATGGGCGGGTCAGATCCTCGCCGATCTCGGCGCCGACGTGATCAAGGTTGAACGCAAGGGCACGGGCGACGATACGCGCGCCTGGGGCCCGCCGTTCGTGCCGGCCGCCGACGGCGGCCATTTGGCGTCGGCTTATTTTCATTGCACCAACCGCGGCAAGCGTTCGATCGAGCTCGATTTCGACAGCGCCGAGGGCCAGCGCATCGTCAAGAAGCTCGCGTCCCGCTCGGACGTGCTGATCGAGAATTTCAAGGTCGGCGGCCTGAAAAAGTTCGGCCTCGACTATGCAAGTCTCGCGCCGCTCTATCCGCGGCTGATCTACTGCTCGGTGACCGGCTTTGGCCAGACTGGCCCTTACGCGTCGCGGGCGGGCTACGATCTTATGGCCCAGGGCATGGGCGGCATCATGGCCATGACCGGCACTGCCGATGGACCGCCGCTGCGCGTCGGCGTTCCGGTCGCCGATATCTTCTCCGGCGTCTATTCCGCGGTTGGGATTCTGGCGGCCTTGGCGCGCCGGGAAAAAACCGGCCGCGGCGGCTACGTGGACACCGCGCTGGTCGATTCCACCGTCGGCACGCTGGCATTCCAGGCGCTGAACTATTTGGTCTCCGGCGAGGTGCCAAAGCGCATCGGCAACGCGCATCCCGAATCTGGTCCCCTACCAGGAATTCCCCGTCGCCGACGGCCGCGTCATCATCGCCACAGGCAACGACGCGCAGTTCATCAAATTGTGCGGCCTTCTCGGCGCGCCCGAATTGGCCGCAGTGCCGGAATACAGGGACAACAAGGGACGGCTTGCCCATCGCGCCGAACTGGTCGGCAAGCTTTGCGCGCTTACCTCGAAATTCAAACGCGCGGAGCTGCTGGATAAGCTCGAAGCCGCAACCATCCCGGCCGGCCCGATCAACGATCTCGATCAGGTTTTTTCCGATCCGCAAGTGATTCACCGCGGCATGAAGCTCGAATTGAAAAACCCCGCGGCGAAAGGTGGCACAAGCCCCGGCATCCGCACCCCGATCGTGCTCGACGGCACACCTATGGCCTCCGACCGCCCGGCCGCCCCGCCTCGGAGAACATACGGCGGAGATTTTGCATGAGATCGGCGAGCGGTGAGGCGACCTACGCGCCGTCGCTACTCTTGTTGACATGCCGCGTGGCAGATTGCCCACACATAAGCGGCCACTTTACAAACGAGCGCCGCCATGACCGACATGAAATCCGAAATCCGCGACGGCATGCGCATCGATTGGGATGCGCCGATCGAGATGGACGACGGCGTCGTGCTGCGCGCCGATGTGTTTCGTCCGCTCGCGGAGGGCAAATATCCGGTCATTCTCAGCTACGGGCCCTACGCCAAGGGATTGGCGTTCCAGGAAGGCTACAAGGGCAACTGGGCGCGGCTCGATCAAAGCGGCGCCCGAAGTGCTGCAAGGATCGAGCAACAAATATCAGAACTGGGAACTGGTCGATCCGGAGAAATGGGTGCCGGACGGGTATGTCTGCGTTCGCGTCGATTCGCGCGGCGCCGGCCGCTCGCCCGGCTTTCTCGACGTCTGGTCGCCGCGCGAGACGCTCGATCTCTATCACTGCATCGAATGGGCCGGCACGCAGCCTTGGAGCAACGGCAAGGTCGGCATCAACGGCATTTCCTACTACGCGATGAACCAATGGACTGTCGGCGCGCTCAAGCCGCCGCACCTCGCCGCTCTGTGCATCTGGGAAGGCTCGTCGGACTATTATCGCGAGCTATGCCGGCACGGCGGCATTCTGTGCGATTTTCTCCATAGCTGGCATCCGCGCCAGGTGGCGAGCGTGCAGCACGGCGTCGGCACCAGCGGCGCCAAGAGCGTGGTGACCGGAGAGCCGGTGGCCGGTCCGGAAACGCTGCCCGAGAGCCGAGCTGGCGAAGAACTGCGCCGACTCGCCCGGCGAAGCGAAGCGCCGCCGGCTGTACGACGATTATTACGCCGCGCGCACCGCTGCGTTCGAAGAGATCGAAGCGCCGCTCCTCTCTGCCGCCAATTGGGGCGGCATGGGGCTGCACACGCGCGGCAATTTCGAAGGTTTTCTGCGCGCCGGCTCGAAGCAAAAATGGCTGGAGGTGCACGGCGACACCCACTTCACGCATTTCTACAGCCAATACGGCGAGACGCTGCAGAAGCGCTTCTTCGGCCATTTCCTCAAGGGCGAAGATACCGGCTGGGACAAGCAGCCGCGCGTTTCGCTCAACATCCGCCATCCGCACGAAAAATTCGTACTGCGCGGCGAGAGCGAATGGCCGCTCGTCCCGCACGCAATGGACCAAATATTTCTTGCAGCCGGACGGATTGGCGCTGGCGCCGCGAGAGCCGGCGGCGGCCGCGACTTTGGATTACGAAACGACCGGCGACGGTCTGACCTTCAGCACGCCGCCGATGACGGAGACGTCTTGAAATCACCGGCCCGGTCGCCGCCAAGCTGTTCGTGTCGTCGCGAACCGCGGACGCCGACATTTTCCTGGCGCTGCGCCTGTTCGATCCGGACGGCAAGGAGATCACCTTCATCGGCTCCAACGATCCGCGCGTGCCGGTCGGCCTCGGCTGGCTGCGCGCCTCGCAGCGCAAGCTCGATCCGGCGCGTTCGCTGCCGTACCGGCCCTGGCACACCCATGACGAGGAATGGCCGCTGACCCCCGGCGAGCCGGTCGAACTCGACCTCGAAATCTGGCCGACCTCGATCGTCGTGCCGCCCGGCTACCGGCTCGCGCTCACTGTGCGCGGCAAGGATTACGAAGTGGACGGCAGCGACATCGCGCTGCCGAACGCGCCCTATCCGATGAAAGGCGTCGGGCCGTTTCTGCACATCGACCCGGACGACCGGCCGCCGAGCAATTTTCGCCACACGCAACACGCTGCACTTCGCGGCACGGGCGACAGCCTTATGTCCTGTTGCCGATTATTCTGGAGCAGTGATCCGCGACACCGACATTCACGCTCGTCCCCGCGAAAGCGGAGAGATCCAGTCGATCGCTACGAAATTGCAACGCTTCATCGAGATTCCTGCTTGTGCGGGGACGAGCGGACTGCTGCGTGGATCCGATCGTCGGAACCGCCGAACTGAAATCCGACCGAGGTCGACGCGATGTTACAGAGGCCGGCCGGCTGGCCGCGGATGAGCAGTTCGCCTTCGCCGTATTCACCGCCGATGCCGAAGCCGGCCTTCACGATCGTGGGAAAGACCAGGACCGCAGTCGCATTGTTGGCGAGCTCGCGCCCCTTCGGGCGCATAGCTCGTTCCACGATCACACATCCACCTTTAGCGCGGCGATAAACGCCTCCTGCGGAATGTCGACCTTGCCGAACTGGCGCATGCGCTTTTTGCCCTCTTTTTGTTTCTCCAAGAGCTTACGCTTGCGCGTTACGTCGCCGCCGTAGCATTTCGCCGTCACGTCTTTCCTAAAGGCGCGCACGGTCTCGCGGGCGATGATCTTGCCGCCGATCGCGGCCTGGATCGGCACCTGGAACATGTGGGGCGGAATGAGTTCCTTCAGCTTCTCCGCCATGGCGCGGCCGCGGCTCTCGGCGCGCGTCCGATGCACCAGCATGGCGAGCGCATCGACCGGCTCGGCGTTGACCAGCATCTGCAGCTTGACCAAGTCCGACGGCTTGTAATCGGTGAGGTGATAGTCGAACGAGGCGTAGCCGCGCGACACCGATTTGAGCCGGTCGTAAAAGTCGAACACCACCTCGTTGAGCGGCAGGTTATATTTCACCAGCGCGCGGTTGCCCACGTAGGTCAGTTCTTTTTGCTCGCCGCGGCGGTCCTGGCACAGCTTGAGCACCGCGCCGAGATATTCGTCGGGCGTGAGGATCGTTGCCTCGATCCAGGGCTCCTGCATTTCCTCGATGTGGTTCGGGTCCGGCATATCGACCGGATTGTGAATTTCCAATTGCTGGCCGTTGCGCAGCTTGATCTTGTAGATCACCGAGGGCGCGGTCGCGATCAGGTTGAGATTGAATTCGCGCTCGAGCCGTTCCTGGATGATTTCGAGATGCAGGAGGCCGAGAAAGCCGCAGCGGAAGCCGAAGCCGAGCGCGGCCGAGGTCTCCATCTCGTAGGAGAAGCTGGCGTCGTTCAATCGCAGCCTGCCCATGGCGGCGCGCAAGGCTTCGAAATCGGCGGCGTCGACCGGAAACAGCCCGCAGAACACCACCGGGATGGCGGGACGGAAGCCGGGCAGCGGCGCGGCCACCGGCCGCTTGTCGTCGGTGATGGTGTCGCCGACGCGGGTGTCGGCCACTTCGCGGATCGAGGCGGTCAGAAAGCCGATCTCGCCGGGGCCGAGCTCGTCGCGCTCGACGCGCTTGGGCGTGAACACGCCGACGCGGTCGACCTCGTAGGCGGCGCCGGTGCCCATCATGCGGATGCGCTGGCCCTTTTTCAGCACGCCGTCGACCACGCGAAACAACACGACGACGCCGAGATAGGAATCGTACCAGGAGTTGACCAAGCAGCGCCTTCAGCGGCGCCGCGGCGTCGCCCTTGGGCGGCGGCAGGCGGTGCACGATCGCTTCCAGCACTTCGGGCACGTTGAGCCCGGTCTTCGCCGAGATGAGAATCGCGTCCGAGGCGTCGAGCCCGATCACGTCCTCGATCTGCTGCTTCACCTTGTCGGGCTCGGCGGCCGGCAGATCGACCTTGTTGAGCACCGGCACGATCTCGTGGTTGTTGTCGATCGCCTGGTAGACGTTGGCGAGCGTCTGCGCCTCGACGCCCTGGCTGGCGTCGACCACGAGCAGCGAGCCCTCGCAGGCGGCGAGCGAGCGGTTGACCTCGTAGGCGAAATCGACGTGGCCGGGCGTGTCGATCAGATTGAGCACGTAGTCCTTGCCGTCGCGGGCGCGGTAATTCAGCCGCACCGTCTGCGCCTTGATGGTGATGCCGCGCTCGCGCTCGATGTCCATCGAATCGAGCACCTGCTCGACCATCTCGCGCGCCTCGAGCCCGCCGGTGAGCTGAATGAGCCGGTCGGCGAGCGTCGATTTGCCGTGGTCGATATGGGCGATGATCGCGAAATTGCGGATGTTGGCGATGGGGACCGCGCTCATGGCGCGCAGATAACATCGGGGTGAGGGAGCGGCAAGCTAACATCTCCCCCTGGAGGCGGGAGGGGGTAAAAGCTCGTAGCGCGCTCTACTTCCGGCGTCCGCTCACCCCACCCCGCGCTCCTGCGGGGCGCGACCCTCCCCCTGCAGGGGAAGGTGAAATGGTCAATACCGATACTGATCCGACTTGAACGGCCCGTTCGCCGGCACGCCGATATAGGTGGCCTGCTTGGCCGAGAGCTTGGTCAGCTTCACGCCGATCTTGTCGAGGTGCAGCCGCGCCACCTTTTCATCGAGCGTCTTCGGCAGCGTGTAGACCTTCTTCTCGTACTTGCCCGGATTGGTCCACAGCTCGATCTGCGCCAGCGTCTGGTTGGTGAACGACGACGACATGACGAAGCTCGGGTGCCCCATGGCGTTGCCGAGATTGACCAGGCGGCCTTCGGACAGAAGAATAATGCGGTGGCCGTCGGCAAATTCGATCTCGTCGACCTGCGGCTTGATGTTCACCCATTTCAGGTTCTTTAGCGCCGCGACCTGAATCTCGCTGTCGAAGTGGCCGATATTGGCGACGATGGCGCGGTGCTTCATCTTGCGCATGTGCTCGATGGTGATGACGTCGACGTTGCCGGTGGCGGTGACGAAAATGTCGGCGCGCGATGCGGCGTCCTCCATGGTGACGACCTCGTAGCCTTCCATTGCCGCCTGCAGCGCGCAGATCGGATCGACTTCCGACACCATCACCCGGCAGCCGGCCTGGCGCAGCGAGGCGGCCGAGCCTTTGCCGACGTCGCCGAAGCCGGCGACCATCGCCACCTTGCCGGCCATCATCACGTCGGTGCCGCGGCGGATGCCGTCGACCAGCGACTCACGGCAGCCGTAAAGATTGTCGAACTTCGATTTGGTGACGCTGTCGTTGACGTTGATGGCGGGAAAGAGCAGGCGGCCTTCTTTCTGCATCTGATAAAGCCGATGCACGCCGGTCGTTGTTTCTTCGGTGACGCCTTTGATGGCCTTGGCGGTCGCCGTGTACCAGCCGGGCTTGTCCTTCAGCCGCTTTCTGATGGCGGCGAACAAAACCTCTTCTTCCTCGTTGGTCGGCGTGGCGATTACGCCCGGATTGCTCTCGGCCTGCATGCCGAGATGCATCAACAGCGTGGCGTCGCCGCCGTCGTCGAGGATCATGTTGGGCGCGCCGCCGTCGGCCCATTCGAAGATGCGGTGGCTGTATTCCCAATAATCGTTGAGCGACTCGCCCTTGACGGCGAAGACCGGCGTGCCGCCGGCGGCGATCGCGGCTGCGGCATGGTCCTGCGTCGAGTAGATATTGCAGGAGGCCCAGCGCACGTCGGCGCCGAGCGCCTTCAAGGTTTCGATCAGGACTGCGGTCTGGATGGTCATGTGCAGCGAGCCGGCGATGCGTGCGCCGCGCAGCGGCTGCTCCGGGCCGTACTCTTCGCGCGTCGCCATCAGCCCGGGCATTTCGGTTTCGGCGATGGCGATCTCCTTGCGGCCCCACTCGGCGAGCCCAAGGTCCTTGACGACATAATCGACAGCGGCAGTCTGTTTTGGCTTGGCCGACGTGCTCATAATGGTCCTTCGGGCTTTCGGGTCAGAGACAAATATGCTGGCAGGGGCGGCTATAGCAGGGCGCAGCGGCGGCGGCAATGAACACATAAAGATAGCTTTATGTCGCTGTCTTCTAAGCCACGGCTGAACGTTGCAGTGAAGTGCGGCGCTCACGCGTGCTTGGGCGCGTGTCTTTAGGATCGGCTGGGTGTCACCGTCAGCGCCGCGCCCTCAATCATCCTCGCCGAACCGCGCAGCGATGAGGGCGGCCAACGCTTCGATCACCTCGGCTGCCTCTTTGCCGGTTGCCTCGACGGTAATCGAAGTACCGGGGGCGGCGGCCAGCATCATCAGGCCCATGATCGAGGTGCCGCCGACGGTTTCGCCGCCGCGGGTGACGCGCACGTCGGCGTCGAATTTCTCCACTGTCTGCACGAACTTCGCCGAGGCGCGCGCGTGCAGTCCCTTCTTGTTGCAGATGGTGAAGACACGGACGATGGCGCCTTTGCGGAAAGGCGGCTCCTTGGGCTCACGCTCGTCGCGGCTTCCCGCCGGCGCGCTCATTTGCCGTTGAGCACCCGGCTGGCGATGGTCACGTATTTGCGCCCGGCTTCCTGCGCGGCGGTGACGGCCTCCGCCAGCGGACATTCGCCGCGCACTTTGGCGAGCTTGACCAGCATCGGCAGATTGATACCGGCCAGCACTTCGACCTTGGGCTGGCTCATGACCGAGATGGCGAGATTGGATGGCGTGCCGCCGAACATGTCGGTGAGAATGGCGACGCCGTCGCCGGTATCGACGCGCTTGACCGCCGCGATGATGTCCTTGCGGCGGGCCTCGACGTCGTCTTCCGGATCGATGGTCACCGCCTCGATCTGCGTTTGCGGTCCGACCACGTGCTCCAACGCGGCGCGAAATTCGACTGCAAGCCTCCCATGGGTGACGAGCACAAGACCAATCATGGAACTCACCGCGGGCGCGTCCCGGTTGCACCGCACGAAAGGGCCTCCATCATCGCGATCCGAAGTCGCAGTGCAAGAGGGCTTATCGGCGAATTTCGAGGGTTGTTGCATTGCGGCATACTAAAGTCGAATCGGATTTTCGCAGAGGCTCCACGCCGCCTCATCTTGGCAACGCGACCGCCAGATCGAATATCGATTCTAAGTGCGTTAAGGTTAACCAATCTCCCACCGCATGCGGCGGTCCGGGTCCAACATCATCCTTGGCCGGATTTTGTTCCTAATAAGCGCACTACGCGCGGCCAAAGGCTCGCGTCAATGAGGTGAGGAACGCCAGCACCGCCGGCAAGGCCGCATTGCCCGCTGCGACCGCAAGCCGCGGCAAGCGCACGCCATCGATCTCGGTCTGCCGGCTCTCCGCCGCCGGCAATCGCTCGGCATCGGCACAAAGGTCGACGACGAGCCCGACTACGGCGCAGGGCTCGTAAGGCAGGCTGACGATGCCGATGCCGCGCACCTCGATCAGCCCAGCAAGCGCCTCGGCCGGCCGCACCAGCAATCGCCCGCTGGCGGCTTGCAGATGCACGCGATCGTCGCCGACGAGTCTTGCGAACGGCAAAGAACCAGCGCGCGCGGCTTGGATGAGTGCCAACGCAAGCTGCGACTTTCCGGCGCCCGACGGGCCGCGAATCAAAATCGCCCGCGCGCCGGCCAGCACCGCGGAGGCATGAATTGTTGTCGATGTCATCCGCTTGTCCACGCTTTCGCGGGAATAAGTGGAAGGAGCGCCTCCATCACATTGCCGGCAGGCGAACGATAAAGCGCGCTCCGATCACCTTCGGCGCTGCATCGGGCGCGGTTGGCGCGGTCGCGGCGATCCTGTTCTCCACCCAGATGGTGCCGCCATGCGCTTCGACGATCTGTTTGGAGATCGACAGGCCAAGACCGGAATTCTGGCCAAATCCCTGATGCGGTCGGTCGGTATAGAAGCGCTCGAATATTTTCTCGGTCGCCTCGGGCTGCACGCCCGGGCCGTCGTCATCGATAAAAATCTCGACGTTGCTTTTTGCCCGACGGCAGGTGACGCGCACGCTGCCGCCCGGCGGCGAGAAAGAGCGCGCGTTCTCGATCAAATTATCGACGATCTGGCCGAGCCGCGAATCGTGGCCCGGTACCTGGAAGGAGCGCATGCCGCCGCCCTCGAAGTGCAACGTGACTTTGACGCCGTCGTCGCGCTTCACCTCGTTGGCGACCGCAACCACGGTGTTAAGCAGCTTGGCGAGGTCGACCGGCGCGCACTCCTGGCGCTGCAGTTCGGCATCGAGGCGGCTTGCGTCGGAGATGTCCGAGATCAGGCGGTCGAGCCGCTTGACGTCGTGCTGGATGACCTCGAGCAGCCGCGAGCGGCTCTGCTCGCTCTTGGCCAGCGGCAGCGTCTCCACCGCCGAGCGTAGCGAGGTGAGCGGGTTTTTCAATTCGTGCGCGACATCGGCGGCAAAGCGCTCGATGCCTTCGATGCGGCTATAGAGCGCGTTGGTCATGCCGCGCAGCGTACCTGACAGGTGTCCGATCTCGTCGCGGCGGCGGGTGAAATCCGGAATTTCGATGCGCGATTGGATGCGCCGGCGCACGCTTTCGGCGGCGTCGGCGAGCCGCCGCACCGGCTCGGCGATCGTGCCGGCGAGAAGGATGGAGAGCACGACCATCACGGCGGCGGCAACGAGAAAGACTTTAAGAATGGCGAGCCGCTCGGCCGTCACCATGTTGTCGATGTCGGCGCCTTGCGTCGAGAGCATGAGTGCGCCGCGCACCGCGCGGAAGCGCTGCACCGGCACGGCGACCGAGACGATAACGTCGCCGCGGTCATTGATGCGCACCATGCTGGCGTCTTGGCCGTCCAGCGCCTGCGCGACCTCCTGATAGCCCTTGCCGTCGTCGGGACCGAGCTCGCGGTAAAGCGGTAGATCGCCCCGCCCAAGCCAGGTCCGCACCGCCACGTAGAGCCGGTCGAACCATCCCGGCCTCTTGGCGCTGGGCGACGGCAGGTCGAAGCGCAGCACGTCGCCACGGCCGAACAAATCGCGGCTGTCGACCAGCAGCACGCCGTCGCGATCGTAAATGCGTGCGCGCGTCTTGGTCGGCGAGACGAGGTCGCGCAGCACCGGCGCCACCCGCTCCGGATTGATCGGAAAATCGATGCCGTAAAGCGCATCCTCGGACGGGCCGTAGCTTTGGCCTGGCTGCAGCTTTTGCAGTTTGTCCGGATCGAAGGTGATCGAGGAGCCAGTCTCCTCCGTCGCCTGATCGGCAATCGCATGCGCGATGATCTGTCCCTGCTGCAACAGGCTTTGGATGCGCGCGTCGATTAATCTGGCGCGGAACGGTGACAGGTAGTTGATGCCGACGGAGAGCGCGAGCAGTCCGGCGACGTTGAGGACGACGATGCGGCGCGTCAGGCTCGACGAGCTCTGATTGACGAAGAACTGCCAGGCGCGGTGCAACCAGTTGACGACGCGGCCGACGCCGTGATGGACGAAGGGCGACGCAGCTTCGCCGAGACCTTCGGCCTCGGCCTGCAGACTCGACAGGAGCCAGCGGGGGGGCCCTGTCGTCGGCGATATCTGCGGTTCGATCGAGCACGTGGTCTGCCGGGGTTCCGATCAGCCATCTCCATTCTGCCCGCGCAAGCGGGTGGAAGGAAGCGGCCAAACGCCATTATTACCGCACGTCAGCCATCCCAGTCAGCGGGCCGTTATCGTTTTTCGATCAATTCTTTGGCAGCTTGGCCCTACTACCTACCCGTCGCTCACGCATCGCAAACGCTACAGGGTGGCAACTGCTCTTAACTCACCCGCCCGAAGTCTGCCCCCCGAAGTCTACGACCTCGTCACCTCACCGGGGCGCATCGCGGCGCGATAGCCGGCGCGTCACATTTCCTTGAAACGATAGCCGACGCCGTACAGCGTTTCGATCATGTCGAATTCGTTGTCGCTTGCCTTGAACTTTTTGCGCAGCCGCTTGATGTGGCTGTCGATGGTGCGGTCGTCCACATACACTTGATCGTCGTAGGCCGCATCCATCAAGGCGTTGCGGCTTTTCACCACGCCGGGACGGCTGGCGAGCGCCTGCAGGATGAGGAACTCGGTGACGGTCAGCGTCACCGGCTCGTTCTTCCACGTGCAGGTATGCCGCTCGGGATCCATGCGCAAAAGGCCGCGCTCCAAAACCTTGCTGTCGGCTTCCTTCGGCGCGGCGCCGTCCTTGGGCGAGGCCCGGCGCAGCACCGCCTTGACCCGCTCGACCAAAAGCCGCTGCGAGAACGGCTTCCGGATGAAGTCGTCGGCGCCCATTTTCAGGCCGAACAGCTCGTCGATCTCCTCATCCTTCGAGGTGAGGAAGATCACCGGCACGTCGGATTTCTGCCGGAGGCGGCGCAGCGTCTCCATGCCGTCCATGCGCGGCATCTTGATATCGAGAATGGCGAGATCGGGCGGCGCGGTCTTGAACCCGTCGAGGGCGGAAGCGCCGTCCGTATAGGTATTGATCCGATATCCTTCGGCCTCGAGCGCGATAGAGACCGAGGTGAGAATATTGCGGTCGTCGTCGACGAGAGCGATTGTCGGCATGGCGGCCTTCTAACATGAGTCGGCCGCAGCATCATCAGCCCGGCCCCACATGTCCTAAATCCCCATGTGGGGGCGGAAGTGTGACACGGACAAGGCAAAATCGGGGCAATTACTGTGACTTGGAACGACATAGGTAAGGAACAGGAAAGGAATGTGGTTATGGCCGAAGCCGATAAAGCGGCCCCGGCCGGGCCCATGGCCACTACGGCCGCCACTGCCGGGTGTCATGCCCAACCGCCTGCCGGAAAACGCGCCGGCGCCGGATTTCGACCCGAAATCCGTCGCCAAGGGCCTGCTGCGGACAACGCGGGCGGGTTCGCTCGCGACCATCGACCGCAATACCGGGCATCCGTTTGCCTCGCTGGTTAACGTGGCGACCGATGTCGATGGCGCACCGCTGATCCTCGTCTCGCGCCTGTCCACCCACACCGCCAATCTGGAAACAGGACGGCCGCGCCTCGGTGCTGCTCGCCTCCACGGGCAAGGGCGACCCGCTCGCCCATCCGCGGCTGACGCTGCTCGGCGCTTTTATTCCAGCTCTCACGCGGCCAACGCGGACGAACCGCGCGTGCGCCGGCGCTTCCTCGCGCGGCATCCGAAATCGGAGCTTTACGCCGGCTTTGCCGATTTTTCGTTCTGGCGGCTTGCACGTCGTATCCGCCCACCTTAACGGCGGCTTTGCCCGCGCCGCCGATCTGCACGCCGCCGACGTGATCGACCGACATCAGCGGACGCCGAGAGTTTGATCGAAGCCGAAGCGGGCGCCGTCGCCCACATGAATGAAGACCACGCCGAGGCGGTGCGGCTCTATGCGACGCGGCTTCTGGGCGCCGAAGACGGCAAATGGCGGCTTACCGGGCTCGATCCGGAGGGTCTCGACCTTGCGCTCGGCGACTCGACCCTGCGCCTGCCGTTTCCCGAGCGCGTCACCGATCCGCAAGCGTTGCGCAAGAGTGGTGGTCGATTTGGCCGCCAAGGCGCGCGCGCTTAGGCGGTCAGCATTTCATTTAGTCCGCGCCCGCGCTGCACCGCAGCAGCGGAACGCGCCGTTTGGCCCCGTTAGCTTTGTCAATGGGAGTTGGTCTTGGCAGATGCTACGATGACCGATATAGGCTCGCAGGCCGGTCGGCCAGCGGACAGTTCTCGCGTCTTCGTGCGCATATCGAACATCGCTCGGGCTTAAAATCGAGTGCGCCAAGCAGCGGAGGCAAGGGTGAAGGAAACGGGTCTGAGAAACGGCGCCCACGGCGCGGAAAAATTCGGCTTCAAGGACCTCGACGCGATCCATTGGAATTTGCCCGACAGCGGCGCTGGTCGAGCATGCGGTCGCGGCACGCGAGGGCTCGCTTGTCTATGGCGGCGCGTTCTGCGCCGAGACCGGCGTGCATACCGGCAGAAGCCCCAAGGACAAGTTCGTCGTTGTCGACGCGCAGACGGATAAATCGGTCTGGTGGGAAAAGAACGGCCGCCTGTCGGGCGAAAAATTCCAGCTTCTGTTCGACGATTTCCTCGCCCATGCCAGAGGCAAGACGCTGTTCGCGCAAGACCTCTACGGCGGCGCCGATCCGAAATACCGCATCAAGGCGCGCATCTATAACGAGCTTGCCTGGCACTCGATGTTCATCCGCGCGCTGCTGATCAGGCCCGAGCGCAGCGAGCTTCGCCCATTACGTACCGGATTTCACCATCCTCAGCCTGCCGTCGTTCAAGGCCGATCCGAAACGCCATGGCGTTCGCAGCGAGACCGTCATCGCGCTCGATTTCACCCGGCGCATCATTCTGATCGGCGGCTCCTACTACGCCGGCGAGATGAAGAAGTCGGTGTTCACCGTGCTGAACTATTACCTGCCGGCCGACAGCGTGATGCCGATGCACTGCTCGGCCAATGTCGGGCCGGGCGGCGATGTGGCGCTGTTCTTCGGCCTTTCCGGCACCGGCAAGACGACGCTCTCCGCCGATCCCAAGCGCACGCTGATCGGCGACGACGAGCACGGCTGGGGCCCGCAGGGCGTCTTCAATTTCGAAGGCGGCTGCTACGCCAAGTGCATCAAGCTTTCCGCCGAGGCGGAGCCGGAAATCTACGCCACCACGCACCGCTTCGGCACCGTGCTTGAAAACGTCGTGTTCGATCCGGACACGCGCATCTGCGACTTCGACGACGAGTCGAAGACCGAGAACACGCGCGCCGCCTATCCGCTCGACTTTATTCCGAACGCCTCGCGCACCGGCCGCGCCGGCATGCCGAAGAACATCGTGCTGCTCACCGCCGACGCCTTCGGCGTGATGCCGCCGATCGCCAAGCTGACGCCGGCGCAGGCGATGTATCACTTCCTCTCCGGCTACACCGCCAAGGTCGCCGGCACCGAGAAGGGCCTGGTCGGCGTCGAGCCGGAATTCTCCACCTGCTTTGCCGCGCCGTTCCTGCCGCGGCATCCGTCGGTGTACGGCAATCTGCTTGCGCGAACTCATCAGCGCGCACGAGGTGGATTGCTGGCTGGTCAATACCGGCTGGACCGGCGGCATCTACGGCGTCGGCCGCCGCATGCCGATCAAGGTGACGCGCACGCTGCTCTCAGCCGCGCTCGACGGATCGCTCAAGAACGCGAAATTCCGCACCGATCCGTATTTCGGCTTTGCGGTGCCGACCCAGCTCGCCGGCGTCGAGCCGCACCTGCTCTATCCGCAGAAGACCTGGCAGAACAAACTCGAATTCGACCAGACCGCGCGCAAGCTGGTCGGCATGTTCCAGAAGAACTTCGTGCAGTTCGAGGACTACGTCGATCCCGACGTACGCGCCGCCGCGCCGGAAGTGCGCATCGCCGCGGAGTAGGCGGCGGCTTAGGAATTCCAGGGATTCACGACACTAATCCCGATATCGCCGATATCGCGCACATTGCGCGTCACTAGTGACATGCCGCGCACCAGCGCAGTCGCCGCGAGGAGGCCATTGACGATGGGCAAGGCGCGCTTCACGGCGAGACCAAGCGCCCTGTTTTCCCAAGCGCAGTCGAACGTGTAGCCGGTGATGCGCGGCACGATCTTGTCGACCGCGCCCGCTCAACAAGGACACTGCGCCACGTCAAGTTTTCGTCGCCGCATCATTTTTAGAAAATCAAACGAGAATTTTGACGGTCGGATTAGGCTACGCTCAATGACCGCCCGCTAGGTATTTTGACCAACGGGCTCGGCCGCCCCGCGTCGAGTTCTGATCGCAATGTGGAGGCGTGCGCCATGAGTTCGCCGGATCTTGAGCAAACACAGTTGCCGGTGCTTGAAGAAAGGCGGCGGAATCCGCGTCAGCGGCTGGGTCGGCTCGCCACCATTAAACTCGGGGTCGGCATCGCGCCGCGCTTTGTCCTTGTCACCAACTCCTCGGTCGAAGGCGTTCGCCTTCAACTCAATGGACTTGAGACCTTCGATGAATTTGTGCTGCTCTTCCACGGCAACGGCGGGCCCGCGCGGGATGGCACCTACAGGGTTGTCTGGCGCCAGGGTCAGGACGTCGGCGCCAAATTCATGAGCGCCGTTACGGAGAACACGTAGCGCTTCCAGCCCGCCGGCGCGGCCTAGCCGGCCGCTTCCTTCTGCATCTCCCGCCCGGCGCGGCGCGCCCAATTTTCCCAGGCGCGGTTGAGCGTGTAGTCGGTGACTCGCGGCGACGATCTTGTCGACCTCGCCGGGCGTGAGGAACTTGATCTCTCCCATCGCCATCGACTGCATCTGCAGCTTGGCGCCGACTTCCAGATAGACCGAGACGAAGACGGCGTGGCGGACCGAGCGGCCGACCACGGTGGCGCCGTGGCCGCGCATCAGCGCCGTCGGCCGCGGACCGAGCGCGCGGGCGAGATCGCGGCCCATGTCCATGTCGGTGACCAGAAGCGTAGTGTCGCCGAACTTGTCGTGCGAATCCCAGATCGGCACTTCGTGGCCGATCGAGGCGCACATGTGCAGCAGCGGCTTAAGCTTCTTTCCGGTGACGCCGAACGGGATCACGCTCGGCGAATGATTGTGCACGACCGCGTGCACGTCCGGCCGCGGTTCGTAGACGGCGCCGTGGATGAAGCGCTCCAGATAAGGCGCGCGGCCGCGCTCGTCGATCGGCGTGCCGTCGAGCTGATATTCGACGATGTCGTCGCGCTCGATGCGCTCGGGGGCGCGGGCGCGCGAGAGCAGATAATGCTGCGGATTGTCGGGATGCCGGGCGCTGACATGGCCGAACGAATCGACTACGCCTTCGTTCGCCAGAATGCGGTTGGCGGTCACCAGTTCTTCGAGAATGAAATCGAGCTTGCTCATTGCGGCGCTTCTCCCTTGTCGGCCGGCGATCCTATGGGCGGCGATGCGGTTTGTGAACCGGCGCCATCATCCGTTTCGCAAAGGGGCGCCATGCGCCAGCGGCAGCGCGTCGCGGGACTTAACCGTCGATCCGCGCTATACGATAAGCTTGCACGCCTTGCAGAATTAGAGGAGCGTGCGCCGTGTCCGGCCGCGCAATTTCCAGACGTTCTGCCCTGCTAACCACCCTCGGCTTCGTCCTTGCGCCGGCTGCAGCCGACGCGCAGGACGGCGCCGCGAATTTCCCTGACCACCCGATCCGGGTCATTGTCTCGGTGCCGGCGGGCGGCGGCGTCGACGCCGTGACCAGGATCGTCACCGCCAAGATGCGCCCTGTCCTCGGGCAGCCGCTCGCGGTGGAAAACAAGGCCGGCGCCGGAGGCAGCCTCGCCGCCAATGCGGTCTACCATTCCGCTCCCGACGGCTACACCTTGCTCGCCTCGCAGCCGGCGCCGATCACCACCAATCAATTTCTCTATACGTCGCTCGATTACGATCCGACAAAGCTGACGCCGATCGCCGTTCTGTCGTATGTCGACAACGTGCTCCTGGTGCGGCCGGATTTCCCTGCCAAGACGGTGCAGGAGCTGATCGCCTATGCGAAGGCCAATCCGGGCAAGCTCAATTACGCCTCGCAGGGCATCGGCACCACGTCGCACCTGACCGCGGCATTGTTCGAGAAGATCGCCAAAGTCCAGCTCGTCCATGTGCCCTATAAGGGCACCGCGCCGGCGCTCAACGACATCATCGCCAGCCATGTCGATCTCATGTTCACCGAGATCGCGACGTCGCTGCCGCTCTACAAAGCCGGCAAGGCGAAGATTCTCGCGGTTGCGGCCGAGAAGCGCATCGCGGCGATCCCAGACATTCCGACGCTTGCGGAGGCCGGCGTGCCGGGCTGCGTATCGGTGACTTGGCAGGCGCTGACCGCACCGCCGAAGATGCCGGCGGCGATCGTCGCCAAGCTCAATGACGCGGTCAACAAGGCGATGAAGGACCCTGAACTGCTCGACCGTTTCCAGAAACTCAATCTGCGCCCGGGCGGCGGCACGCCCGCCGCGATGGCCGCCTTCCTCAAGGAGGAGACGCAAAAGTGGGGCGCCGTGATCCGCGAGGCCGGCATCAAGCCGCATTGACCGCGGGCGGCGGACGGGGCGAGGGGCCTTGCGTTGACTGCCGGCTCTGCACAGCGCACGCCCCGCACACCCGGTATGACGATCTTAGTCCCATTCGTCTCACCCACTCTTGCGCGCGCGCGAGCAGCGTCGTATCGATGCTGCAGCGACCGCTGCTGACGGCTGTTGACGCGGAGTGTGCGGATGCGGACCACGATCGGCAGGCTGTTCAACGATCGGGACGCGGAATTGGGCAGCAAAGTCGCCGGCATCTATGTCGTGCTCATTGGCGCCAACGTGCTGGCGTGGGTTTGGGCGCTGATCGCATTTCGCGATTACCCGGTACTGGTCGGCACCGCGTTTCTCGCCTACACGTTCGGCCTGCGCCACGCCGTCGACGCCGACCATATCGCGGCGATCGACAACGTGACGCGCAAGCTGATGCAGGAGGGCAAACGGCCGGTTTCGGTCGGCTTGTTCTTCTCGCTCGGCCATTCGACGCGTGGTCGTGCTCGCGTCCGCGGCAATCGCGCTTGGCCACCGGCGCTGCTCGCAAGGCCGCTTCGCGTCGTTCAAGCTCGTCGGCGGGGTGATCGGCACGCTGGTGTCGGCCATCTTTCTGTTTCTCGTCGCCGCCGCCAATCTGCTCATTCTGCTGTCGGTCTATCGGACCTTCCGCGACGTGCGCCGCGGCGGCGCGTTCGTCGAGGAGGACCTCAATCACCTGTTGGCGCAGCGCGGGTTGCTCGGCCGGCTGTTCCGGCCGATGTTCCGCCTGGTCGACGCGCAGCTGGCACATGTACCCGCTGGGTTTCCTGTTCGGGCTGGGCTTCGATACCGCGACCGAGATCGGGCTCCTCGGCATCGCCGCGGCGGAAGCCTCGCAGGGTTTGCCGATCTGGTCGATCATGGTCTTCCCGGCCTTGTTCACCGCCGGCATGTCGCTGATCGACACGACCGACGGCATGCTGATGCTCGGCGCCTATGGCTGGGCCTTCACCAAGCCGATCCGCAAGCTCTACTACAATCTGACGATCACCTTCGTCTCGGTGCTGGTCGCGGTGCTGGTCGGCGGCATCGAAGCGCTCGGGCTCGCTCGCCGATCAGCTGAAGCTCGAGGGACCGTTCTGGAGTCTTATCGGCGCGCTCAACGAGAATTTCGGCAGCCTCGGCTATCTGATCATCGCGATCTTCGCCGGCAGCTGGCTCGTGTCCATCGCCGTTTACCGGCTGCGGCGGTTCGACCTGCTGGAAGTCGCGCCGGTTAGAGCTAACAGCTGCTTAATCGACATCAGGTTGCCCGCGCTCATGCGCTCGGCTACGGTTGCGCGGCAACCGCGTAAAGGGGCTGCCATGCCGATGCCATCGCAGCCGATCGCCGCCGACGAAAACGACGCCCGCTATCTTCTCGTGCTCGGAGCGGCGGCCGCCGATCTGTGGAGCGCTCTGCCGCACGAGCTGCAGCACACGCTGTTCGAGCGCGCGGTGGTGCTCGGTCACAAAGGCGAGCGCGACGAAAGCCTGCGCGAGCAATTGGCAAAATTCTTGCACGACCATCACGCGCGCACGCCACGCCCGCTGAGCGCGCTTGGCCAGGCCGCGAAGCGGCGATGGAGCTTGCCGCTTGTGATCGCTGCCGCGCGGCCTTACATACCGGCTCGACGCAAGACACGAAGCGCTCACGTCATGACGCGACGACAAAGGCCGGCCGGAACGGCCGCGCGTGGAGCCGGAGATCATCCCGCCCGACCGCGGCAGACGCGATTCGGATTGGCAATCGCGCCGTGGCGCGGCGGCGCGTTTAACGAGACGCGCGGCACGCAGCGCATCTATGTCACGCGGCTCGGACCGTTCGGCATCGCGCTGTTGATGCTGGCGATCGCCGCCATTGTGGCCATCGTCATTGATTGCGGTGCTCGGCGCGGTGCTGATCTGGATTCCAGTCGTTGCGGGCTGGTCGTCGTCGCGGCCGCTTGTTCCGCCTTTTTCGCCGGTAAATGTCGGTTGCCGCGCTGCAGGCCGCCGCATGAATGCGCGCATACACCGCCCATTAACTTTAATCATTTATGAATTTTGCCAATTCAGCGAAGATGTCTGGACATGCCAGGCGCCATGCGCGTTGAGTGCCACCCAGCGGGCCGCGAATGCCAATGATTGATGGCGCCGCCAACGGGTCGGCGCGGCTCGCTGCAACAGACAGTCGAGTAGGCGATGTTCGAAGCGCCAGACGTCGAAGCGCCGCGAGCGCCACGGCAGTTCATTGCCAGCGCTCGCCAGTTCCGGCCGGTCGCTCCGCCGGCTGACATCGATCTTCTGAAAATCTGCGCGACCGCTGTGGCGCGGCCGGACTGACTATCCTGTTGACGACGGCGGCGTGCCTGCTGCTGGCCGCGCTGTTCGTCCTGGTTGCGCCGCATCGCTATCACGCGGCGACCGAAATCCTCATCGAGCCCGGCCGATCTGCGCGGCGTCGCCAACGATCCGACGCCGTCCACGCAGATGAGCGAGACGGCGCTCTTGCAGGTCGACAGCCAGGTCCGCGTGCTCACGTTCCGACGACGTGCTGCGCCGCGTGGTCGACAGCCAGGGACTCGCCCACGATCCGGAATTCGTTCGCGGCCCGTCGCCGCTGCGCGCGCTGGTCGACCGCTCCTGGCACCCCGGCCGGACGACTGCTCGCGGCCGATCCGGCGCTCGCCGCGCTGAACGCTTTGCAGACAGCGCGTGCATGTCAAACGCGACGAGCGCACCTACGTCGTCGACGTGGCCGTCAGCAGCGAGGAGCCGGCAAAGGCGGCGCGGCTCGCCAATGCCATCGCCCAGGCCTACCTCGCGGAGCAAACGGCGGTGCGAGCCGATGCCGCCCGCCAGATTTCGCAATCGCTGACCGCGCGGCTGAACGAGCTGAAGGATCGAGCGTGCGCGAGGCCGAGGAACGGGCGCGAGCAATTCAAGGCCGACCACAACATCGTCGACGCCAACGGTCAATTGGTCAACGAGCAGCAACTTGACCGATCTCGACAATCAATTCGCCGTCGGCGCGCGCACGCACCGCGGCGGCAAAAGCGCGCCTCGATCAGATCGATGGCCGTGCAAAAGTCGAAGACCGACATCGGCGCCTTCCCGGCGGCGGTGCTGTCGCCGACCATCACCGCGCTGCGCAGCCAATATGCCGAAGTCATGCGCCGCGAGGCCGCAGCAGACGACCAGCCTCGGCGACCGCCACCCGGCGGTGATCGAGATCCAGGCGCAGGCCGAGCGGCTCAAGCGCATGATCGACGACGAGGTCAATCGCATCGCGCTGGCCGCCCGTGCCGATTACGAGAGCGCCAAGGCGAGCGAAGATTTGCTTGCGCGCAACGTCGACGCGCTCAAGCAGAGCGCGCTGACCACCGACGCCGCCATGGTCACCTGCGCGAACTGCAGCGCGACGTGCAGGCAAGCCGCGCGGTCTATGAAGCGTTTTTGGATCCGCGCCCGCGAGACCGGCGAGCAGGAACGCGTCGACACCAAGAATATCCAGGTGATCTCCAAGGCCGACGTGCCGCTGAGCCGGTCTTCGCCGCCGTCCAACACGCTGCTGGCGCTGGGCGCCATCTTTCCTCGGCGTCGCCGCCGGCAGCGGTCTGGTCATGCTGCGGGACAGGTTGCCGGACGCGGTGCCGCGGCTGCCAAGCTATCGAATGCCAGGCCTGCGCCTACCAAGCCTGCGCCTACCAAGCCTGCGCCTACCAAGCCTGCGCCTACCAAGCCTGGCATTGTCGCGCCGCAGGTCCGCCACGAAGCGCAAATGCGGCGCTGCCGCTCGATGAGCTCTCGCCGCGCGTTCCGGTGTTGGCAAAGGTGCCGGGCGTCGACGCCATACTCGGCTCAAACGCAGACGGAGGAGCCGGACACACGTTTCGCTGCGGGAATCCGCAACGTGTACGACACGGTGCGGGCGAGCCACCGCAAGCGCAGCAATCCAAGCATCTTGATCGTCGCCGCCGACGACGACAACGATAGCCGCGGCGGTGGCGCTGACGCTCGCGGCGATGGCGGCGGCCAGACCAACGCGTGCTGCTGATCGATGCCGACTTGAGCGCCGCACGCTTGTCGGCGATCGACGCCGATCAGAGCGAAGCCGGGCTCGTCGATGTTGCTGTCGGCCGGCGGCTCCTCTCCGACGCCGTGGTCCGCGACCGCGACACCAACATCAACCTCGTCCCGTTCGTCTCGCCGCAAAGCCGCCGCGATCGCAAGATCGAGGACGGCGACGTGAGAGCGGCTTTCGCACAAACCAAGCATTTCGACGTGGTGATCGTCGCCGCCATGGATTTGAGCCGCGATCCGAGCGCGCGCTTTTTCGCCGGCCTGGTCGACCACATCGTGCTGGTCGACCAAGGCGGATAAGGCCGAGCCAGGGCGCCATCGATGAGATCGTTTCCGGCCTTGGCCTCGACGCGCGCAAAGTTCGCGGCGCGGTGCTGACCGGCGAAGCGGCTTAGGCGGCGCAATCCGGCCAAACAGCGTTGGCGTGGGGTGCGACGGCAAGCGCGCGCGCATCCCGCCCATTAGGGTTACCTCCATTGAACCGAAGCGTCACGGCACCGAATTGATTATTGATGTGATCGCGGTTCCGGCCTGCGCAGGGCTGGGCGCTGCGTTCGTCATCCGATTGCAAGCCGAACAGAGAGACCAGTGCCGGTACCCGCGATTCGTCAAAAGCGCTGTGTATACCACGGCCCATGTTTCTGGACTGAGCCGCGCGCTGGCGTTTCGCTATCGCGGCCGCGGCATTATTTTCGCATTGCACAGCATCGTCGATGACGATGCATTTCATCCCGATCTACACGCTGCGCTGCCCGGTAGGCAAGCTCGCAGTGGATTCTCCGCCGGCTGCGGCAACAGCAACTGGATTTAGTCACGCTCGATGAGGCGGTGGAGCGGCTGACTGCACCGCACGGCGCGCCCCTTCGCCGCATTCACCTTCGATGACGGTTTCGCCGACAATCTGACCCAGGCGCTGCCGGTGATGGAGAAGTTCGCGGCGCCGTTCACCGTCTATGTCACCACCGGCATGATCACCCGCGACATCGACGCCTGGTGGTTCGGCGCGGCGCGATTATTCGCTCGCACGACCGAATCGAGCTGCCGACGCTCGGGAGCTTCCAATGCGCCGATCGAGTCGAGCAAACGACGCGCACCTATTCCGCGCTGGAGACTGCGATCCACAATAACTTCGATCTGTTGCCGGCATTGCGCGAGGCGATAGAGGCGGCCGGCATCGAAATTCCGCGCACTGGTCGATCGAGAGGCGCTGACGGAAAAGCAGTTGCGCCTTCTGGCACAACATCCGCTCGTCACCATTGGCGGCCACACGACGACGCCACCTCAATCTCGCGCGCGCTTCGGCCGCGACTGTCCGCGCGGAAATGGCCGACAACCGCAAGTTTCTCGCAGGAGCTCACTGGCAGCGCCGGTCGCCCACAATGCCTATCCGTTCGGCCATGCCGGCGCATGCGGCGAGCGCGAAGCGGAAATCTCCCGCTCGCTCGGCTTTCGCACCGCCGTCACCACGCGCGCCGGCATGATCTTTCGCCGAGCACCGCAATCATCTGCATGCGCTGCCGCGGGTCTGCCTCGACACGGGATGAAAACGCGTCGACGCTGCATTGCAAGCTCAACGGATTGAGCCGGGCGATCAATTCGCGCTTCGGCGATCCTGTTGCACGCATGTGAGTGGCCCGAGGGTAACATGCCGGAAGCGAAGCGGCCGACTGTCAGCATCATCATCAAGGCGTTCAACGAGGAACGGCATATCGCCGCCGCGATCGAGAGCGCGCTCGCCGCGCTCGGCCGATATCGACGGCGAAGTGATCCTGGCCGACGGCGCCTCGACCGACCGGACCATCGCGATTGCGAGAAATATCCGATCAGGATCGTCCGCCTCGACGATGCGGCCGATCGTTCCATGCGGCGCCGGCGCGCAATTGGGTTTTCAATACAGCAGCGGCGAATTCATCTGCCTGATGGACGGCGACATGCGGCTGCACGGCGATTTCCTTGCCGCCGGCATCCGTTTCCTCAAAGCACAATCCTACGGTCGGCGGCGTCGGCGGCGCCATGATCGATCACGATGCTCGACAATCTGGAATACGCCCAGCGGGCGAGCGGATTCGATCCGGATCGCCGGCCAGGTCTGGTGACGCGGCTTAACGGCTGCGGCCTCTACCGGCGCGCCGCCGTCGCCAGCCGTCGGCTATTTCGACCGATCGCAATCTGCATGGCGGCGAAGAACTGGAATTGGCGGCGCGCTTGCAAGCCGGCGGCTGGACACTGGCGCAGGATCGACTTCCTGGCGGTCGACCATTACGTGCCATGCCGGCAAGCCCCTATCCGGCTGCTTGCTGCGGCCGCATTGAGACGCGCAACGCGTTGGGCCCGGGCGAGATCGATCAGGGCCTCGATCGGGCCGGCCGCATTTCGGCTTCATCACTGCGCAACGACAGGAATTCGATGTTTGCGGCCTCGTCGCCGCCTGGTGGTGGCGCTTGATGGCCGCCGCGGCGCTGTGCGGGAGCGGCGTCGGCGCGGCTGCTGGCGATCGCCGCGCTTGGCGTTCTTCCGTTCGCGGTCATGTCGCTGCGCTGGCGCTCGCTGCGCAACGCCCTCTATTCGGTGGCGGTATGGAACGCCACGCCTTGTGCTTCCTGCCCGGATTTTTCGGCCGCGGAAACCGCCCGCGCAATGGATGGCGAGCACCGTGGTCAAGGATCGCTGGCCGCTAAGGGCCGTCTCTTAGTGGCGCAGCGTTGAGAGGGCGCGAGAGCGGGACCCTATTCGCATGGAGACTAGCGCGCGATCCGAATATCCGGCGGATTGAGACCGCTGTTCGGTGTTGTTGCGGTCGCAGTCGTATGCGCAGTGCCTGGCGACGACGCTCGCCAGAGCTGCCGACGCCGGAATGCGCATTCAGCCGCGGCATCGGCATCGCCCACGCGATGGCATGGGCGGCAGTTGAGCCGGGACCGGCGCAGGACTTTGCGTTTCCGCCGTTTCGGTTGGCCCCTCGCGCAGTGACCGCCGCCGAACTGCAGACGTTGCGGCGCACCGGATTCGACTTCGTGCGCTTCGCCGTCGATCCCGGTCCCTTCCTGCAGTTTCAAGCGGCGCGCCGCGACGACTTTCGATCGCATGCTTATCGACCGGGTGAAGCTGATTTTGGCGTCGGGGCTTTCGGTCATCGTCGATTTCCATCCGAGCGATATGCATCCGGACTATACCGGCGCAAGCACTGACGGCGGGCGTTACAGCGCCGGTATTTCAAGACCTATTTGCGGCTGCTCCAGCGCACCGCCGGCGCTGCTCGATGCGCTGCGTTCCGCCGGTCGCGCTCGAGCTCATGAACGAGCCGCCGGTGCGGCCGAGCGTCTGGCAGCCGATGCTGCGATGCCGCCTATGCGGCGGCGCGCAGCGGCTCGGCCGATCTGCTTCTGGTTCTCGAAGGCGGCAATGAGGCGTCGGCGGCGGCGCTCATCGCGATGCGGATCGCGGCGATTCGCCGACGATCCGGCGGCGCTGTTGTCGTTCCATTACTACGAACCCTATCAGTTCACGCATCAAGGCGCGTCATGGAACCCGGCCCGCTATCTGGCCGACGTCCCCTATCCGGCCCGCGCGCGCCCGCTTGACGACAGCCTCGACGGCGACCGCCGCCGTGATCGCCGCCAGCGATCTCTCCGAGCCGCGGAAAGTACTGGCCTATCAGGATGCGCAGGCGAGGCTCGAAGCCTATCGCGCCTCCGGCTTTGACGCCGACACGATCGCGACGGAATTCGCACGGATCGCCGATTGGGCGCGGCGCACGCACATCTCCATCATCGCATCCTGCTCGGCGAATTCGGCGCCCGGGAGACGGCGCTGCAGCTTGACGGCGCCCGCGCCGCCGAACGCGCGCAATGGTTCCACGACGTAAGCCGGGCGGCGGCGGCACATGGTTTCGGCTGGGCGGTTTGGGCCTATTGCGGCGGCGGCGGTTTCGCGCTCGCGCAGAGCGAGGCCAGCAACGATATCGAACCGGGCATTGCCCAGGCGCTGGGGCTGAATCCTCCTTCCCCGCGCAAGGCCAGTTTTGTGCCTGACTTGAGCGCTTCCACGCCGATGCCCTGAGTTCGCGACATTAGCGTTAATGCAGACAAGCCGCCCGCAGTGTCCGTGCGCTTGCTAATAATCCGCAAAATCGCGCGCCCGGACGCTTTCGCGGAAGAGAAGGAGTGCAAATGCCGGGGCCTCCTCCGCGCGCGGCGAAGTTTCCGCTCGCACCGACGCATTGCACTTTTATCGTTCTTGAGACTGCTCCGACACATGTTCAACACAGGTCCAGACGTCACCATTGTGATCAAGGCGCTCAACGAGGAGCGCCATATCGCGGCCGCGATCGAAAGCGCAATCGCCGCGCTCGAAGGCATGCGGGGCGAGATTATTTTGGCCGACAGCGCCTCGACCGACCGTTCGGTCGAGACCGCCGCGAAATATCCAATCAAGATCGTCAGCCTGACCAGCATCGCGGACCGCTCCTGCGGCGCCGGCGTGCAGCTCGGCTATCAATACAGTTCCGGCCATTACATTTGTTTGATCGACGGCGACATGCGTTTGCATAAGCAATTTCTGCCCGCCGCTATCGAATTTTTGAAAACTCATCCGCAGTTTGCCGGCGTTGGCGGCATGATCGTCGAATGCGAAACCGGAAATTTCGAATATGTCAAACGAGCCAGCGCTCACGATCCCGAGCGGCTCCCCGGCGAGGTGGACCGGCTCGATTGCGGCGGCGTGTACCGGCGCGAGGCGATCGAGGCCACGGGTTACATGGGCGACCGAAACCTGCACGGCGGTGAGGAGCTGGAACTCGGCATGCGGCTGCGCGCGTTGGGCTGGAGACTGGCGCGCATCGAGATGCCCGCCATCGATCATCACGGCCACGCCGGCAATTCCTACGCGTTGCTGCGGCGGCGCTGGGTAACGGGCTATGCGTACGCAACCGGTGAAATCCTGCGCGCCACGTTTGGCGGGAGGGTCTTCCGGCTGGCGCCGCGAAAATTGCGCTGGGAGCTTTTCCTGTTTGCGGCGGTGCACGGCTGGTGGCTTTCCCTGATCGCGGCGCCGTTTCTTGCCGGCGGATTCATTGCCACGGCGACGGCCGTAGCCGGTCTCGGTCTGCTCCCCTTTGCAGCGATGTCGCTGCGCTGCCGGTCGGCCGGTCTCGGCGTCTATTCGGTAACGGCCTGGAATGTCTACGCCGCCGGGATCTGGCCCGGCTTGTTGCGCCGGCGCGTCGATCCGGCCCGCTGGATCCCTAGCGCAGTCATTGCCGACGCGAATTTGCCTTCATGCGGGAAGGTATCGCGCGGCGGGGTTTTGCGCGGGTTTTCCGGCGCCGTCCTTAACAATCTGGTGACGCGTTAGCGCGCAAATGGGACGCGATTCGCGGTCGGTTTTGCGTGCATGCGGCGAATGCGATTGACGGCCGTCTCGATGGCCGGGGAAGCGCGCAAGCGATGACGACGCTCTCGACGCCTGACCGTCCGATCTCGCTCGGCATCGCCAACGGCGAGCGCCTTGTTCGCGATACTCTGTTCCTCGCGACATTCCTGCTGAGTTGGTTCACGGTCTCGCCCTTCCCGGATTTGAGTGAGCCGCAGTCGCTTGCGGGAGGCGCCGGAGGAGACCTGCTCAGCCAGGTCGCGATGGTGCTACTCACCGGAGCGCTTGCCGGCTTCGCTCTGATCAAGCGCTGGCCGCTTTTGCCGCGCATTATCACGTTGCCGCTGGTTCTGGCCTTTGGGGCGTTCGCGATCTCGGCGCTGCATTCGGCCTATCCCGACGTCGCCGCGCGCCGATTGGTGCTCGCGGCTTTCACCATATTTCAGGCATCGGTCTTTCTGCTGCTGCCATACGGGCGCGAGCATTTCGCGCAGTTGCTCGCGATCGCTGCGATAGTCGTCTTCGCCGCCTGCTATTTCGGAGTTGCGTTTGTTCCGCAGCTTTCGATTCACCAGGCTTCCGACATCGCCGAGCCGGGCCTCGCCGGCGATTGGCGCGGCTTCTTTACCCACAAGAACGGCGCCGGAGCCGGCATGGTGCTGCTGATCTTCATCGGCATTTTTGTCTATCGCGCTTGGAATAAGTCTGCGGGAATTTTTATCGCCGTCTTCGCCGGCATCTTTCTGTATTTCACCCACTCCAAATCGCCGATGAACTTGCTGCCCGTTGTATTGCTGCTTTCATATTTTCTTCCACGCCTGCGCAGCCCGATGCTTGCGCTCGCATTGATCCTGGGCGTGCCGTTCCTGCTCAATTTGCTGACCGTCGGCTCGGTCATGTTTGGTCCTATCCACGATCTGATCGAGCATTTGATGTCGGACCCGACGTTTACGGGCCGCGACGTCATCTGGCGCTTCGCGCTCGATCATGTCGCCCAACGCCCGCTGTTCGGTTTCGGTTACGAGTCGTTCTGGCGCATGCCCGATCTGGTCGCGGAATGGAATTATCTGGAATCCTGGGGCTACCGCGCCAGCGACGCGCATAACGGCTATCTCAATCTTGCGGTGACGACGGGACTGGTCGGCCTTGCGCTGGCGTTGTGCTGGATCGTTGCACAGCCGTTCGCCGATTATTGGCGCGGGCGAACGCTCGGCGCCGACCGAGCGTTGACCACGCTGTTTCTGCAGATCTGGCTTTTCACGCTTTGCCTTGGCGGTTTTGAATTGGTGTTCTTCACCGGCGGCAGCGCGTTGTGGTTTCTGATGATCGCGGCGATCGTCGGCTTCCGCTTTCAGACGCTTTCCAGAAGTTCCGAGTGAGCGCATGTTGAAATCGACAAATTGCCTGCTGGCGATCAACAATTACTACTACCCGCGCGGCGGCGCCGAGGTGCTTTTTCTCGAGCACAACCGGCTATTCGAGAATATCGGCTGGCAGGTCGTACCGTTCGCCATGCGGCACGCCAGCAACCTTGCCACGCCGTGGGCGGATTATTTTCCCGACGAGATCGAGTTTGGCGCCGACTACGGGCTTGCCGGCAAGCTCGTTCGCGCGCCACGCGTGATCTATTCGCTCCAGGCGCGGCAAAGAATGCGCGGCCTGCTCGATGCCGTGCGGCCGCGCATCGCGCATGTCCACAACATCTATCATCACCTGTCTCCCTCCGTGCTGCCGCTGCTCAAGGATCGCGGCATTCCGATCGTGATGACCGTGCACGATCTCAAACTGGCCTGCCCCGCCTATACGATGATGTGCGGCGGCAAGCCGTGCGAGCGCTGCCGCGGCGGCAAGCTCTACAACGTCGCCGTAAACCGCTGCATCAAGGGATCGCTGGCGCTCTCCAGCCTGGTGATGGTCGAGGCGTACGTGCACCGGGCGCTCGGCTCTACGCGAACAACGTCGAGCGTTTCGTCGTGCCGAGCCGATTTTTGCTGGAAAAACTGGTGCAGTGGGGGTGGGCGCGGGAACGCTTCGTCCATATTCCGAATTTCGTCGATATCGATCGTTTCAGGCCGGGAACGCAGGCCGGACGACGCTTCGTCTATTGCGGGCGGTCTCGACGAGCTGAAGGGCGTAGAGACGCTGGTGCGCGCCGCGGCCCTGGCGCGCCAACCGCTCACGCTCGATCGGCAGTGGACCGCTTGAGAAGCGGCTGCGCGCTCTGACCGCCGAACTCGGCGCCGACATCCTCTTTCCGGGCTATCTGACCAAGGACGCGCTCGTCGCGGCGATTGCAGGATGCGCGCGCCATCGTCGTGCCGTCGGAATGTCACGAGAACGCGCCGCTCGCTCTGCTCGAAGCCTATGCGGCGGGGCGTCCGGTGATCGGCTCACGCATCGCCGGCATCCCGGAGCTCGTGCGCGAGGACGAAACCGGCATGCTCTATCCGGCCGGCGACGTCGCGGCGCTTGCCCAAGCGCTGGCGCGCGCTGCAGCGCTGCCCGACGCTCGCATCTCGGCCATGGGCGCGGCCGGACGCGCCTGGGTGGAGCAGGATTTCAATGCGGCAATCTACCTCGAGCGCCAACTCGGCCTCTACGATTCTCTCGGAGTTCGCGTCCGATGAACCAAATTGCGGACTTGGCGCAGATTCGACCGGCAGCAGCGGCGCGCCTTGCGCGTCATCATGCTCGGCATACGCGGCTTTCCCAACGTGCAGGGCGGCGCCGAGAAACACGCCGAAAACCTCGCCTGCGCGCTCGCCAGCCTCGGCTGCGACGTGGAAGCGATCGTGCGCAGCGGCTATGTCGCAAAAGGACAGGCCGCGACATGGCGCGGCGTCAAGCTTTTGCGCGTCTGGGCGCCGCGCATCACCGGCGTCGAAGCTTTCGTTCATACCTTTCTGGGCGTGCTGCACGCCGCGCTCGCTCGCCCCGACATTCTGCACATTCACGCTATCGGGCCGGCATTCTTTACGCCGCTCGCCCGCGCGCTCGGTTTGCGGGTCGTGGTGACCTGCCACAGCCGCAATTACGAACATAAGAAATGGGGCCGCTTCGCCCGCTCGGTGCTGCGGCTCGGCGAACGGGCCGGAATGACGTTCGCCAATGGCCGCATCGCCGTGTCGGACGGCTTGGCCAAATACCTGACCCACGCCTACCGGGTGCCGGTGCGCACGATCCCGAACGGCATCGACCCGCCGCGCCGTGTCGCATCGACCGAAATCTTGCAGGCGTTCGGCCTTGCGGCGAACCGCTACGTGCTGATGGTCGCGCGGATCGACGAAGATAAACGGCAGCTCGACCTCATTGCCGCCTATGCGCGCCTGCGGACGCCGGACTGGAAGCTCGCGCTGGTCGGCGGCGCGGATTATTCCAGGCGCCTATGCGCGCGAAGTCGCCGAAGCCGCGGGACAAGACTTCCGGGCGTGGTCATGTTGGGACACCAGACCGGAACGGCGCTTGCCGAACTTTACACGCATGCCGGCTGTTTCGTGCTGCCGTCCCGCTTCGAGGGCCAGCCGATCGCCGTGCTCGAGGCCGCAAGTTACGGACTTCCGGTGATCTTGAGCGATATCGCGGCGCATCGGGAAATCGCGATTCCGCGCGCCCGCTATTTTGCGGTCGGCGACGTCGCCGGCTCTGGCCGCAACAGCTTGAGGAAATCTGCACGGCGCCAGCCGGTGAGAAACTAGCCGCCCGACGAACGCGCCGGCCTCATGGCCAGGCACGACTGGCACACCATCGCGCAGCGGACGCTTGCGGTCTATTGCGACGCCTTGTCGGGCAGCAAGACGCGCCCGCCTCGCCGGAGATCCGCCCGCGGCCAAGATCAAAGAATTGTCGTAATCGTCGGCGGCGGAACGCGATAGCGCACTGGCCACGTAATAGGCGCCGATGGCGCCGAGCATCGCACAGGCGATCGCGGTGCTGGCATAGGAGCCGGCGATGGCGGCGCCGGCAAGCGCCATGCAGCCGCAGGCCATCAAGGCGCCGTCGCGCCAGGCAAAGGTGCGAACGCCGATCAATTGCCGCGCGCGCATGCGCGACGATCGGGTTGAACAACGCGACCGAGAGGATCATGGCGGCCGGAATGGCCGCCGGACCGAGCCAGGGCGCGATCCCAAACGGGCAGGCGATCAGCACGGCGAACGACGAGGCGGTGACCACGAGCGCGACGTTGGCCTGCCCGGCAATGATCAGCAATCGGTCCGAGGCCGCGTAGAACGACGCAACGAATGACGGGATCGCCAGCCAGATCAACAGCGATCGCGCGCTCCATGTAATTGCCGAGGAGCGGCAGCAAAACCGGCGCCAGCAGCAGCACGCCGCCGATGGTCATGGCGACGCAGCCGATCGCCAATCGCCGGCACATGTCGAATTCGCGATGCAGCGCCGGCATCGTCCTTGACCTGAAGCAACCGCCCGGCGCGGGGCGCGAAACGCTTGAGCAAAGCCAGCTCGAAAAAAGTAAATAAGGCCGCGAGCCGCGCCGCAACCGCATAATCGGCGACTGTCACCGACGAAAACAACAAGCTGGCGATGACGATGTCGGCGGCGCCGAGCTGATTGGCGAACAGCGTCGCCGCGACGAACTTGCCGCAATAATTGTAATCCCACCGCGACCAAGGCTGCCAGCCTCCTATCTCGCGATTGCACATGCGCCGCGCCAGCCACAGCCAAGGCAGCAGGACCGAGAGCGTGAGTACGTGCGCTACGAAGGCCTCCGGCAATTTCAGCACGAAGACCAGCGGCAGCAGCACGATGCGCACAGCATTGGGCGCGACCTCGCCCCAGAAGATCGACTCGGCGACGCGCGAGCGTCCCTCCAAGGCGCCGGTCGTGATGATCAGCAAGGTGGTAAAGAGCAGAAACGGAGCGAGCTCTCTCAGCCAGATCGCCAGCGAAGGCTTGCCGAGCGCGGCGGCGACCGGGCCGGCCGCGAAGATTGTCGCTAGCGCAATCGCGCCCGAGGGAATCGCGCCCACCAGCGCCGAAAAGCGCTGCAGCCTGATCTCCGCCCGATGATCGTCGCGGTGACGCGAGACGTGAAACAGCAAAACCAGCGAGCCGCCGACGCCGAGCGCCAACCCGCTAGCCGATAGAAGCCGAACGCCGTCATCAGATCGCCGAAACTCTGCCTTCGAGAGAATCGGCTCAACATGACCAGGACGACGAACTGCGAGGCGAGCCCGAAAATTCGCGCTCCGGAACCGACGACGAGGATGTCGAGATAAGCCCGTAACCTGCCGTTCAACAGAACGCCGGACAGGTAACTCGTCAGTGATCGCACTAGCCACATATGCAAGCTTGCCCGCCGCCGCCGCCGCCCGGTTTGGCCATGGCCTGCGGGATCAATACATCAGTCCGGCAGCCGGTTTTTTCTTGTGCGTCTTTACCTTAATGCACGTCGCCGGGCGGCCGGAGCCCGCGTAAAATTCCTATATCCAGGAACGAAATCCTGCATATTTCCGCATGCACAGAGCGATGAAGCAAACGGCAGACGAACTGCTGGCGGGGTTTCCGGTGTTACTGGGGAGGGGGAGCGCGACCCTTACCGAACATTAATGCGTGCGACCGCGGACGCGCCGCTATAAGAAGTAGCTTGGCCGTCTTGCCGGCCGCGAATTTCCGCATCGGCAAGCGGCACGGAGAGGCTGACGCTTTCAGCGGACACCAGAGCAAGGTATAGCTAAACGAATGAACGCATACGAAGCGAAAATCCCGGCGGATTGTTCTTGCGGTCGCCGGGTTCGCAGTCGTGGCCGTGGTCGCGGGGGTGGCGGTTTCCCGGCTGATGAAATCGGGACCGGCGCATGCGGCCGGTCCGCCGCCCGTTCCGGTCGTCGCAACCGCGGCGGGACAGCACGACGTTCCGATCTATTACGACGCGCTTGGCACGGTCATGGCGCTGCAACACGGTCTCGATCCGCGCACAGGTCACCGGCCAAATCGTGTCGATCGATTTTCGCCAGGGCCAGGACGTGAAAAAGGGCGACGTGCTCGCCAAAATCGATCCCGCGCCGTTCCAGGCGGCCCTCGACCAGGCGGTGGCGAAAAAAAGCCAGGACGAGGCGCAGCTGATCGACGCCCAGAAGGATCTGGCGCGCTTTAAGACCCTGGTGGTCAAGGACGCCGAGACGCAGCAGAACGTCGATGCGCAACACGCCAAAGTCGATCAATTCAAGGCGATGATCGACGCCGATCAGGCCGCCATCGAAGCGGCCCAGACCCAGCTCAACTACACCACCATCACCGCGCCGATCGACGGCGTGGTTGGCTTCCGCCAGATCGACATCGGCAACATCATCCACACCACGGACGCCAATCCGCTGACCGTGCTGACCCAGATCAAGCCGTGCGTGGCGATATTCACGCTGCCGCAGGACGATCTCGGGCCGGTGCGCGAGGCGATGCTCGGAGGCAGCGTCGAAGTTCTCGCTTTCGACCAGGATAACGTGAAGCAGCTTGCGCAGGGCCGGCTGCTCCTGATCGACAATCAGATCGACCAGAGCACCAGCACGATCCGGCTGAAGGCGGAATTTCCCAACCAGGACGAGCGGCTGTGGCCGGGCGAATTCGTGCACGTCCACATGCTCATCACGACCCGCAAGGATGCGGTGACGGTTCCGCCGGTCGCGGTGCAGCGCGGCCCGGACGGCCTCTATGTGTGGGTCATCAAACCCGACAATACCGTGGAGCAGCGGCCGGTCGACGCGCAGACCATCGACGATAAGACGGCGATCGTCTCCAAAGGCCTCGCCGCCGGCGAGCGCATCGTGGTCGATGGCCAATCGCGACTGGACGAAGGCGTGCACGTCAATATCCGGCCGGCCAGCGCCGCCGCGGCAGGAGACAGGCTAGAGCCGATGAACGTCTCCGAACCCTTCATCCGCCGGCCGATCGCGACCTCGCTGTTGATGGCCGCGCTGGCGCTGGTCGGCATCGTGGCGTTCCCGCTGCTGCCGGTCGCGCCGCTGCCGCAGGTCGATTTTCCGACCATCAACGTCACCGCGACGCTGACCGGCGCCAGCCCCGAGACCATGGGCGCCACCGTCGCCACTCCGCTCGAGCGCCAGTTCGGCCAGATCGCCGGCGTCACCCAGATGAGTTCGGTGAGCTCGCTCGGCTCGACCGTGATCACGCTGCAGTTCGATCTCAACCGCAATATCGACGGCGCCGCGCTTGGACGTGCAGTCCGCGATCACGGCCGCGACCCCGCAGCTGCCGAAGAACCTGACCGCGCCGCCGACCTTTAAGAAAATCAATCCCGCGGATTCGCCGATCCTGATCGTCGCGGCGCACTCCAACACGCTGCCGCTGACCCTGGTCGACGATTTCGCCGAGAACGTCGTCGCCCAGCAGATCTCGCAGGTTTCCGGCGTCGCGCAGGTTCAAATCGGTGGCCAGCAGCGGCCGGCCATTCGCGTGCAGATCGATCCCGGCCAGGCTGACGGCGCGCGGGCTCACTCTCGAGGACGTGCGCAGCGCGTTGACCAACGCCACGACCGACGCGGCCAAGGGCACGCTGTTGGGCCGCGAGCAGAGCTTCACCATCGCCGCCAACGATCAATTGACCGAGGCGGAGCCCTACAACAACGTCATCATCGCCTATCGCAACGGCGCGCCGATTCGCGTGCGCGACATCGGCAACGCGATCAGCGCCCCGCAGGACGTGACGCTGGGCGCGCTGCACCGCGAGCAGACCGCGGTCATGCTGCTCGTCTTCAAGCAGCCCGGCGCCAACGTCATCGACACGGTCGACAACATCAAGACGGCACTCGCCAACCTGCACTCGCTGATCCCGCCCGGCATCCATCTCGACACCATTGTCGACCGCACGCAGACGATTCGCGCCTCGGTCAAGGACGTCGAGTTCACGCTGATCATTGTCCTGCATTCTTGTCGTGCTGGTGATCCTGCTGTTCCTGCGCAGCATTCACGCCACGCTCATCCCGGCCGCCGCGGTGCCGCTGTCGCTGCTCGGCGCCACCGCCGTGATCTATCTCGCCGGCTTCAGTCTGGACAACCTGTCGCTGATGGCGTTCACCATCGCGGTCGGTTTCGTCGTCGACGACGCCATCGTGGTGCTGGAGAACATCTTCCGCCATCTCGAAGCCGGCACGACGCCGCTGCAATCGGCGATCAAGGGCGCGCGCGAGATCGGATTCACCGTCATATCGATCAGCATTTCGCTGATCGCCGTCTTCATTCCGCTGCTGCTGATGAGCGGCATCGTCGGCCGGCTGTTCCACGAATTCGCCATCACCGTCACCGCGGCGATCCTCATTTCCGTCGATCGTATCGCTGACGCTGACCCCGATGCTGTGCTCGCGCTTCCTGGTGAGCGAGCACGACCGCCAGCACGGCCGCATCTACCGCGCCATCGAATGGGGCTTCGACGTCGACGCTCGAAGGGTACCGGCGCGGGCTCGACGTCGTGCTGCGGCATCAGTTTGCGACGCTCATGGTGTTCCTGGCGACCGTCGCGACCACCGGCGTGCTGTTCGTGCTTCATGCCGAAGGGCTTCTTCCCGACCCAGGACATCGGCATGCTGCTGGGCATTTCCGAGGCCGGCCAGGATGTTTCGCCGACGAAGATGAAGGAGATCCAGCGCCAGCTCTCCGACGTGATCGCCCACGATCCCGATGTCGCCGATTTCGGATCGTTCTTCGGCCCGAGCTACGGCAATACCCAGAATACCGGCCGCTTCATCGTCGGCTTGAAGCCGCGCGACGACCGCAACGCCACCGCCGCGCAGATCGTCGACCGGCTGCGCCCGCAGCTTGCCAAGAGTCCCGGGCGCGCAAGCTGTTCCTGCAGCCGGCGCAGGACATCACCGTCGGCGGCCGCATCGCGCGCGGCCAGTTTCAGTACGTGCTTGCAGGATCCCGATCAGCACGAGTTGAACGCGTGGACGCCGCGGCTGATCGAGCGGCTGAAGAAGCTCCCGCAATTGGCCGACGTCGCCACCGACGCGCAGAACGAAGCGCCGATGCTGACGGTGACCATCAATCGCGACGCCGCGGCCCGCTTCGGCATCCAGCCGCAACTGATCGACGACACGCTCAACGACGCATTCGGCCAGCGCCAGGTGACGCAATACTTCACCAACAATTCGTACTATCTGGAAATGGAAGTGTCTACCCGCAGCTGCAGGAGAACATGCAGACGCTCAACCAGCTCTACGTCAAGGCGCCGACCAACGGGCAACTGGTCCCGCTCTCCACTCTGGTCACCATCGACACCAACCATATCGGCGCGCTGCTGGTCGCCCATTCGGGGCAATTTCCGGCCGTGACGGTGACTTTCAATCTGCCGCCGGGCGTGGCGCTCAGCCAGGCGGTCGATGCCATTCAGAAGACGGCCGATGAAATCGGCATGCCGTCCTCGCTGATCACCAGCTTCCAGGGCAATGCGCAGGCCTTCCAGGCCGCATTGTCGAACGAGCCGATGCTGATCGCGGCCGCGCTTGTCGTCGTCTACGTCATTCTCGGCGTGCTCTACGAAAGCTACATCCATCCGCTGACCATCCTGTCGACGCTGCCGTCGGCCGGCGTGGGCGCGCTGATTTGCCTGTGGGCTCGGCGGTTTCGATCTGTCGGTCATCGGCATCATCGGCCTCATCCTGTTGATCGGCATCGTCAAGAAGAACGGCATCATCCTGGTCGACTTCGCCATCAGCCGCGAACGCGCCGGCCTGGCGCCGCGCGAGGCGGTGCGGCAGGCGTGCCTGTTGCGCTTCCGCCCGATCATGATGACGACGATGACGGCATTGTTGAGCGGCGTGCCGCTGATGCTCGGCCACGGCTCGGGATCGGAACTGCGCCAGCCGCTTGGTTATGCCATGGTCGGCGGGCTCGCCTTCAGCCAATGTTTGACGCTTGTTCACCACGCCGGTGATCTATCTCTATCTCGACCGGTTCCAGGCGTGGCTGCGTGGCGATAAGCGCGAGCATCACGAAGAACCGGAAGCCTTGCGCATCGCGGCGGAGTGAGCCTCTTCCGCATCAGCACTGGTCTCGGCTGTGGGGCCTGTGCGCTCGTGGCGCACTCGGCAAAACCGGGGCGGCAAGATCAAGCTCAGTAAGCAGCGGAGCCAGAAATTCCGCGTAAGCGCGCCACCGGCCGATAGCGCTCTTGTATATCGGTTGGCGCACCTGAACGGCGCTCGCGGTGCGCACTGGTCTGGCGCTCTTATGGAACGATAGACAGCGCTCGTCCCAGTGCAGGCCACAATGGGCCATGATACGCCGGGCTTGGCCTTCCAAGTCGGCGACAACGTCCTCGTAGCGCACGTCCAGGATACGTCCTGACGGTAACACGCGGCGCCAATGCTCCATTAGCGCTTGATAGCGCCGATAGTAACGCCCGAGTTCCGCCAGATCGTAGGTATGATACTGGCCAGCGGCGAACAGTTTGGAGAAACAGGACAAGCAAGTATCGATCGGATCTCGGACGCAGTGAATAATGCGCGCGTTGGGCAACGCCAGATGTATGAGACCAGCGTAGAGAAAGTTCGATGGCATCTTGTTGATCACATGGCTCGCGGTTGGAGCCAGGCGGGTAATTTCGGAAACATAGCGCGTCCCTAGCAGCCCCAATTGCGCGCCGGATACTGTCAGCATCGCATCCGGAAAAGAAAAAATCTGCTCGCCAGTCGGGCGGATACCGGCTGCCGCGTTATGAAGGTCGGGCAGCTCACCGGCGCCGAACATCTGCGGATGGCTGGCCATGATTTGCTCAATGAGCGTTGTGCCCGAACGCGGCATGCCCACGATAAACAGGGGCACCGATGACGGTTCTCCGGCATTTTGCAACGTCCGCATCAGCGTTGGTGTGAATACCTCCATGATGCGCTCAAACACTGCCAGTGTTGCCGTTTCGTCATAGGGGATTTGTTGCCGCTTAAGCGCGTTGCCGGCCAGCAGCTGCTGGAAGGAGTCGTCACATCGGCCGACATCCTCATAAGCCTTGGCCAGGGCGAAATGCAGTTCGATTTGCTGTTTGACGGGCAGGAGCGAGATGTTTTCGGCAAATTCTTCCATGGACGCCAAATACGGATCGCCGACGCTGAATTGTCTGACGTCGGTCAGATTGAGGAAGTGCAGGGCGTTTTGCGGGACCAACTGGACAGCTTGCTCCACAACCACTCGGGCTTCAGCAAAGCGACCTATGGTCTTTAAGATGGCGCCCAGGTTGTTGTGGGCCTCCGCAAAATCCGGCTTGAGCGCGATGGCGCGACGGTAGGCGGCCTCTGCCTCGATCAGTCTGCCTTGGTTTTCGAGCACGACCCCGAGGCTGGAGCAGGCTCCCGCGTGGGCCGGATCGAGCGCGATCGCACGCCGGCAGGCCTCCTCAGCCTCGGCCAGTCTGCCTTGCTCCCGCAGCGTGAGTCCCAGGCTGGAGAACGCATCGGCGAATGGCGGCCGCAGCGCGATAGCGTGACGCAGCGCCTTCTCGGCGTCATCCAGCCTGCCCAGGCACCGGAGGACGTCTCCGAGATTACTGTAAGCATCAGGATAGTCCGGATTAACCGCAATGGATTGACGGAATGCCGCCTCTGCATCGGCGTATCTGCCTTGGCGCTTGAGCGCGATTCCCAAGTTTGAGCGACACTGCGGCCACTCCGGCTTGAGCCTGATAGCGTGTCGGAATGCACGCTCCGCCTCATCCAGCCTGCCGAGCTCACACAGCGCGATTCCCAAATTGTTGTAAGCATCTGCGAAATTGGGATTGAGAGCTATGGCGCGAAGGTGTGCGGCCTCGGCTTCCATGAGCCTACCCAAACCGAAAAGAGCGGCGCCGCGGTTGCAATGAGCCTCCGCGAGGCCATTGTTGAGTGAAAGCACCCGGTCGTACACAGCAATGGCCTTGGCCAATTGTCCGGAGCTGTGGCATCGCACGGCCTCGGCAAATAGCGTCGGCACTTCGTTAGAAGCTGAAGAGAGCCGGGTCCGGTTGTGGCCGGGCGTTGCCGCTAAGCAACCGTACCGACCAATCTGCCCCTTCTCGGCTCGCCGCATTTTGCGGTTCATGTCGTTCGCTCACGGCGATGGCGGATGTCGCCTAACGCACTTCGCACGAACGCTGTCGCGGCAAATCGATGCGATCGCCGAGACCGCCAACTAAAACATCAGGCGATTTGGCTGCAGGCGACGGGTACCCGAGACGGCCATGGCAATTCGCCCGGGTTCATGTCGTCGCCCTGGCATTCGTCTGAACCCAGGATGGTAAATGTTTGGTAAACGAGAGAATTTGCCCCAAAGATCGCCCAATTTCCCGCGTACCAGTACCGCCGCGCACTTGCGTTGGCGACGGCACCGGCGCGTCGCCGAGCAGCGGCTTATGGGACAAAGAGGGGTAGAACCATGAGGATTCTGCTGACAGCATTAGCGATCACGCTGGTGACGGCGAGCGCCCATGCCCAAGGCGTGGAAGGTATGGGCGGCGTCGGCGGCGGCGGTCGACATAAACAGCAGGAAAAGAAGGTCAAGACCGCGACGCCGAAGCCGAAGGTCGATGAGAAAGCGTACAATGCCGCGCTCAAAGAACTACCGGACAAGCCATACGATCCGTGGCACGGCGTGCACTGAAGCTCGCGTTGAGCTTTCTGTGGCGCAGCAGCCCAGATTGTAGGACCCATTTTCCGCGCTCGACCGCCCAAGGGCGCGCCAAGGGCGCGCGCGTGGCGCAATCACCTTTTGAACGCAATCAAATCTGCGACGCCCATTGAGATCGGACCCGAGCGGGTGCTGCGCGAGTTGCCCGAGAACTCACAATTTGTTCCTCAATATTTGTTCCGTGAATTGTTCCGAAGGAACTTCGCAGGCTTCGTGGAACAACGCGGGGCGCCAGTGCGTTTTTCATGCACAGCAAAAGGAGGTAGCTCATGAGAAAACTCGCATTGGGCTTCGTTGCGGCGGCGACGCTTCTTACCGCGGCACCTGCTATGGCCCAAGTCGGCTTCTATGCGGGGCCGGGTGGTATCGGAGTCGGCGTTGCAGCGCCGTACTACAGTCCCTACGGTTACTACGACTACTATGGCGGGCCGGGCGTCTACGTCGCGCCAGGCTGGCGTTATCATCATTGGCATCACTGGCGTCACTGGCGCTAACGCCGCGGTCTGGCGATGAGCGCAGCAATGCCGGGGAGGTTCCGCAAGGAACCTCCTCTTTGTTTTAAGTTTTAGTTGTTGCGAATGACGAACGAGGAAATCGTTGCAATGCACAATATGGATCGAACACCGCATTGTGAAGAGAACAATCGCGTGATCGGGCCATTGCGTCGTAGCGTCGGCGCCGCTGCACTGTCATGATGGCGTCAAGCGAAGATCTCGGGCGCGTTTTGCGGCCCCGGCCGCAGGCGCGGCCCGTTTGAACGAAAGTTCAGGGAGGTGCGCCATGACTTCGTCACATATTCTCGTCGGTGCGAGTGTGAGCCCGGCAGCAGCCTGCGATCCGCCGTATCACGCCGTCAGACCTCTGGCATTCGCTCTGCGCGCGGCGTCGACGACTTTGCCGCGATGCCGAGCCACGCCGTGTTCCTCTGCGTCATCTATCCGCTGCTCGGCCTGCTGTCTGATCGGCATGACGCTCGGCTACTCGATGCTGCCGCTGGCCTTTCCGATCGCCGCCGGCTTCGCGCTGATCGGACCGCTCGCCGCGATCGGTCTTTATGAGCTGAGCCGGCGGCGCGAGGCGGGACTCGACAGCTCGTCGAGCCACGCGCTCGACGTGCTGCACTCGCCCTCGCTTGGGGCGATCGTCGCGCTGGGCCTGGTGCTCATGGCGATTTTCCTGATCTGGCTTGCGGTCGCCGAAGCGATCTACATCGCCAATTTCGGCTACGCGGCGCCGAAGTCTCGTCAGCCAATTCGTCCATGATGTGTTCAACACGTCCGCCGGATGGAAACTGATCGTCGTCGGCACCGGCGTAGGCTTTCTATTTGCCGTGGCGGCGCTGGCGATGAGCGTTGTCTCGTTCCCGCTGCTGCTCGACCGCGACGTCGGCGCTGCCGTGGCGCTGCTCACGTCGATCCGCGTGGTCGCCGCCAATCCGCTGACCATGGCGTTGTGGGGATTGATCGTCGCCGCGCTGTTGCTGATCGGCTCGTTGCCGTTCTTCCTCGGGCTCACGGTGGTGATGCCGGTGCTCGGCCACGCCACCTGGCATCTTTATCGCCGGGCGGTCGAGCCCGATCCAAATCCGCATCCCGACTACCGGCCGCGCGAACGTGCCGTCCGCTACGCCGCCGATTTCCCGGCCGCGTTGTTTCCGACTCGGCGGTAGATAACCGCATAGCGCTTCGAGTTTCGCGACACGCGCATGCCGTCTTCCCCCTTCTCGGAGGAAGACGGCGGCCAGCACGCGGACTGCCCGCGCGGCCCTTCACCGCGGCATCGGGAGACAATGGACAAAGCCGGTGCTTTTCCGTTCAAATGCGGCGAGCCCCAGATCCGTTCTGAGTAAGCCGCCGCAACAGGGAGGACCCAATGATAAGAACAGCATGGTGCATCGCCGCCGCCGCATTGACGCGTTGCTTTGGCGGCTCCGGCCAATGCCGCCGACGTCAAGATCGGCGTCATCTATCCGTTGACCGGCAACGCCGCGAGCGCCGGCCAGTCGGCGCGGGACGCCGTCCACCTCGGCGCCGAGATCGTCAACACCGCGCATCCTGAACTGAAGAATCTGCCGCTCGGCGCAACCGCCGGGTTGCCGAATCTCGGCGGCGCCAAGATCGTGCTCGACGAGGCCGATCATCAGGGCAATCCGCAGGTCGGCCAGCAGCAGACGCTGCGCCTGATCACCCAGGACCATGTCGCGGCCATGCTCGGCTCGTATCATTCCTCGGTTTCGCTGGTCGCGACCGCCGTCGCCGAGCGGCAGGGCATTCCATTCCTGGTGGCCGATTCGGTGGCCTCCAACATTACCGGCCGCGGCTTCAAATGGACCTTCCGCACCACGCCGATCGCGCCGGATTTCGCCAAGGCCTATGCCCAGTTTCTCAACGACCTGAAAAAATCCGGCAAGAAGATCGACAGCATCGCGATCGTCAACGAGAACACCGATTACGGCACCTCGGTCGGCGCCAGCATCGTGGACGCCGCCAAGACCGCCAACATCAAGGTGGCGGCGCAGATCGCCTACAACGCCAACAGCTCGGACGTCACCGCGCAGGTGCTCCAGCTCAAGACGCTGCAGCCCGACGTGGTGATCTTCGTCAGCTATACGGCCGACATCATCCTCTATTTCAAGACGATGAAGAATCTCGACTACCTGCCGCCGATCATCATCGGCGACGATGCCGGCTTCTCCGATCCGAGCTTCATTCCCAATGTCGGCGATCTCGCGCAGGGCGCGATCAACCGCAGCGCCTTCGATATCGGCAAGCCGGGCAGCAACAGCTACATCGTCGACCAGATGTTCAAGCAAAATACGGCCGCGACCTCGACGACACCAGCGCGCGCTGGATGCAGGGCTTCTTCGTGCTCGCCGACGCCATCAACCGCGCCGGCTCGACCGAGCCGGACAAGATCCAGGCGGCGCTCAAGGCGACCGATCTCAAGCCGGACTCAACTGATGATCGGCTACAACGGCGTGAAGTTCGACTCCACCGGGCAGAACATCCTGGCGTCGACCTATCTGATCCAGCTCCAGGGCAAGGAATATGTCTCGGTCTGGCCGGCGGACCGCGCCACCGCGAAGCTGGAATTGCCGATGAAGGGCTGGCACTAAACGCGACCACGGCGGACGACGCCGATTGTCGCGTGGTCCGTCGGGCATTTTTCCGCAAATCGCCATGCTCGACCTCGGCTTAAGCTTTCTCTGCGAGCGTCGCCCGCGACCCGCAGGCGCTGGCGATTGTCGACGGCGAGGTGCGGCTGACCTATGCGCAACTGGTATCGGCGCATTTCGGCGCTGGTCGCCGGCTTTGACGCCATCGGGTTGAAGCCGGGCGATCATCTCGTCACCGCGCTGCAAAACCGCTGGGAGGCCGCGAGCCTGCATTGGGCCTGCCAGTTCGCCGGCATCATCGTCACGCCGGTGAATTGGCGCTCGACGGCAAGCGAGCTCGATTTCTTTCTCGCCGACGCCGAGGCCAAAGCGATCGTCGTACGAAGACGTATCGGCGCAAGCGGTAGCGGCCTCGGCTTCGGCGCAAAAGATGCCGCGCATCGCGCTCGACGCTGCGGCCGCTTCCGACATCGCCTTCGCCGCGCTCGTTTCGCAAGCCGCGCCGGATGCGGCGCCGCGCGTCGATGCCGAGGCGTGGTCGGTGATGCTCTACACCTCCGGCACGACGGCGCGGCCGAAGGGCGTGCCGCGCCGCCAGTACGCCGAGCGCGCCGCCGCGCTCGCCCATGTGGCGCAAAACCTCTACGCCAACGGCGAGCGCACGCTCGGCGTCATGCCGCTCTATCACACGATGGGCGTGCGCTCGCTCCTTGCCATGTCGCTTGTCGGCGGCGTTTTTGTCTGCCTGCGCCGGTTCGATGTCGAGCCGACGCGCTCAAGCTGATCGCCGCCGAGCGCGATCACCAATCTCTATCTGGTGCCGACGCTCTATCACGATCTCGTCCATCATCCGCTGTTTGCTGCGGAGCGACGTGAGTTCGGTCAAAAAGCTCGGCTTTGCCGGCGCGCCGATGACCGACGGTCTTCTGAAAAAGCTGCAGGCCGCGTTCAAGCCCGATCTGTTCGTCAACCATTACGGCTCGTCGGAGGTCTACACCTTCACCATCGAGCAGAACGCGCCGGCAAAGCCCGGCTCGGCCGGCCGCGCCGGCATCAACCAGATGGTGCGCGTGGTGAAACTCGGCGCCAAGTCGGTGGACGATGTCGCCGCCGCCGGCGAGGAAGGCGAGATCATCGCGCTACTTGCCGGCGATGAATTGTTCGAAGGCTATTGGCGGCGGCCGGAAGCCGACGCCAAGGCGCTGCGGGAGGGCTGGTATTTCACCGGCGACACCGGATTTGTCGATGCCGACGGCGATCTATTCGTCACCGGCCGGGTCGACGACATGATCATCTCCGGCGGCGAAAATATTTCGCCGGTCGAGATCGAATCCTGCCTGTCGCTGCACGCCGGCGTATCCGAGGTCGCGGTGGTCGGCTTGGCGGACGAGCGCTGGGGCAAAATCGTCACCGCCTTCATCAAGCGCCGCGCAGCGGTCGAAGCCGAAGAGCTTGACGCGTTCTGCCGCTCTTCCGGCCTCGCCGGCTTCAAGCGCCCGCGCCGCTATATCTTCGTCGCCGAGATTCCGAAATCGCCGGTGGGCAAGCTGCTGCGCCGCAAGCTCGTGGCCGGCGAATACACGATCGAGCCTGCCACTGTCCCCAGCTCGCGCCAGCAAGGAACGGCCGCATGAACGTGTTCTCCGATCCGCGATTGCAAGACCAAAAACTCGACGGCTTCCGTGTCGAGATCGATGCCGCGCGCGAGCGCGCCGACGTGGTGCTCGACCGGCCGCCGCTCAACGTCATCGAAATGGAGGAGCGCGATCAGCTGCGCCTGGTGTTCGAGGCGCTCGACGAGGATGCGCGCGTGCGCGTGATCGTGCTGCGCGCGGCCGGCGAGCATTTTTCCTCGGGCGGCAATATCGCGGGATTTTTGCCGGCCTCGCCCGAGCATGTTTCCAAGCTCGCCTGGAACATCGCGGCGCCGGCGCGCTGTAGCAAGCCGGTCATCGCCGCCAACCGCGGCTATTGCTTCGGCGTCGGCTTCGAAATCTCGCTCGCCTGCGATTTCCGGCTTGTTTCCGAAACCTGCCTCTACGCGCTGCCGGAGCAGCGGCTCGGCCAAATCCCCGGCTCCGGCGGCTCCGCGCGGCTGCAAAAGATCATCGGCATCACCCGCACCAAGGACATCGTGATGCGCTCCAAGCGCATCCCGGCGAAGCAGGCCTACGAATGGGGCATCGCCACCGAATGCGTGCCCGACGACAAGCTGGAAGCGGCGACCGACGCGCTGGTCGACGAATTGCGCGCCTTCTCGCCGCTCGCGCAACGCACCGCCAAGACGCTGCTCAACGAGACCGAAGACACCAACCTGGAAGCCGCCATCGAGCTGGAAGGCCATTGCTACAGCCGGCTGCGCCAGTCCGACGATTTCCGCGAAGGCGTCGAGGCGTTTCACGGCAAAGCGCAAGCCGGTGTTCCGCGGCAGCTGACAACTTCGATCAAAATTCAAGGAAACAACGCATGAACGGCACACCATTCAAGCTCGGCACCTTTGCAAAATCGAGGCGGCAAGCCTTTCGCCGCCATCGTGCTGGGCGACGACGCTGTCGACCTCACAGCGGCGTGCGCCGCCTATCGCGGCTCCGGGCGCACTGGCGCTTGAGCTCGACCGACAGCATCGACGGGCTGTTGGAAAACTGGGACGCCAATTTTGCCGCGCTGCAGGAAATCGTGGCCGACATCGAGAAGCAGGGAACTCCGGGCGCGGCAAAGCTTGCGAGCCTGCGGGCGCTGCCGCCGGTGCGGCGGCCGGGCAAGATGTTCTACGCGGCGCAGAATTTTCAGGAGCACGTCGACGAAATGCTGCGCGCCGGCATGACGCCGGCCGGCGGGCCGCAAATTCACCGGCGAGAAATCGACGACGCGAGCCCTACCTGTTTCTCAAGGCGCCGAGCACGCTCTGCGGCGCCTATGACGACATCGCCATCCCGCTCGGCTTGAAGAAGATCGACTGGGAGGCGGAGATCGCGCTCGCCATCGGCAAGCCGCGGCAAGCGCATCAAGGCCGAGCGCGCGCTCGATCATGTGGCGGGCTTCATGACCACCAACGACGTCTCCGCCCGCGACCTGCAGATCCGCGCCGACCGGCCGGGCCTGCGCTCGGACTGGCTCAACGGCAAGAGCCACGACAATTTCGCGCCGATGGGGCCGTTCCTGGTGCCGCGCGCCTTCGTGCCGGACCACATGAATTTGTTCATCCGGCTCACGGTGAACGGCGAGGTCAAGCAGAACGGCAACACCTCGCAATTCATCTTCACCCCGGAGGAGCAGATCGAATACGCCTCGAACATTCTGTCGCTCGAGAGCGGCGACGTTTTCAGCTGCGGCACCTGCGGCGGCGTCGGCCAGGGCACCAACACGTTTCTCAAGGCCGGCGACGTGATGGAGACCGAGATCGAAAGTCTCGGCAAGATGCGCAACCGCTTCGTCGCCGAGAGCGCGTAGCCGAAGCTGAATAGGCGACACGCTAAAACGCCGGCCTCGGCAGGCTCGGAGTCGCCGAGGTCCCAGAACAATCCGGCCATCAGGCCGAGACCTTCGCGCGCGATCGGCGCCAGCAGGTGTTCGTTGGGCGCGTGCTGCGAGCAGCCGGCGATAGGAGTGCGGGATCCAGATCGTTTTCAGGTTGAGCACGTCGGCGAAAATGTCGTTCGGCAGCGAGCCGCCGAAATTGGGCAGAGATGGTCGGCGCGCGCCCGGTCGTGCGCGCGATCGATTGCTTCGTCCAGATCCACCCACGGATCGGCCGGATCGAGCCGGCTGGCGTGGAAAAAAGCTGCCGCGGCCGAGCCGCACGTCGACGCGCCGAAAGCCGTGGCGGTCGAGATGCCGCCGCAGCGCCGGAATGATGTCGTCGACGTCGGTGCCGACCACGTATCGAGCTGGCAGTGCGCGCGCGCGGTGCCCGGAATGGCGTTCACCGGCCGCTCCGGCGTGCCGGCGGTGAAGGCCGAGAATCTCGAAGCTGTTCCAGCGAACACTCGCTCGGCGGGCGTCAGCCCCGGCTCGCCCCAGTCGCGGTCGATCGTCGGACCGTCCTCGCCGCCGTCGACTTCGACGCCGGCGAGCACGTCGCGCACCGCTTGCGGCAGCGGCGGCCGCCATTCCGGCACGCGGATCGCGCCGCGCGCGTCGGTGATCGAAGCGAGCGCCTGCGCGAGAACGATTCCGGCGTTGGCGAGAAGCCCGCCCCAATTGCCGGAATGATGGCTGCCCTCGCGCAGATCGACGAACAGATCGATCGGATAGCCGCCGCGCGCGCCGAGAAAAATGGTCGGCTCCTGCGGGGCGATGCGCGGCCCGTCCGAGGCGATCAGCACGTCGGCCTTGAACAGATCGCCGCGATGCCGCCCGCACACGTCCGCGCAATCCGACCGAGCCGACCTCTTCCGCCATCTCCAGCAAAATCTTGCAGTTGAAGCCGAGCGCGCCGCGTTCGGCCAGCACCGCCGCCAGCGCGCCGATATTGACGCTGTGCTGGCCCTTGTTGTCGGCGGTGCCGCGGCCGTAGATGCGCTCGCCCTCGACGACGACTCGCCATGGCGACAGTCCCGTGCCGCCACAGATCGTCGAGCCCGCGAATGGTGTCGCCGTGACCGTAAACCAGAGCGGTGACGAAGGCCGGATTCTCGATGCGTTCGGCGGCCAGCACCGGCGGCCCGCGCGGATTGTCGAGGATCCGGCAGGCGAAAGCCGAGCCGGCTCGAGCGCCGGCGCGATCTCGTCGATCGAGATAAGCGCGCAGCGCCGCCGCGCGCTCCGGCTCCTGGCTCGGCTTGGAATGGCGACGCGGCGCGTCGAGATCGGCGAGAAAACCGCCGCCATCGAAATAGGCGTGGGCGCGGGCGATGGCGTCGGTCGCGGCTCATGTCAGCTCTTGGCTGCTCTTGACTGCCTTTGGCAGATCACGGGGAATACGGCGACGTGGCCGGTATTTTTCTGGGAAACGACGGCGGCCCGCAAGCCATCAGCGCGCTGACCGTCTGCGCGTTGCAGGTCTTTCTGCTGTCAGATTAGGCTCGCTTGGCAAAAGCCGTCGTGCCGCGAGTTTGCTGGGACCGCGCAACAGCCGATGCTGGACGATTTCCTTCAGCGCCGGCCGTACAACGCCGTTACCGATCTGGTGGATGCTCCGGTCGCGCGCGGGCTCGGCGACAAGATCGCATTCACCGATGGCGACCGCTCGCTGAGCTACGGCGAATTGCAGCGCCGCACCTGCGCCTTGCGGCTCGGCGCTCAAAGAGCTTGTAGTACGGCCCGAAGAGCGTCTCGGCTTGCTCCTCTACGACACCATCGATTTTCCGGTGGCGTTCTGGGGCGGCGTGCGCGCCGGCATCGTCGTGCTGCCGCTCAACACGCTGCTCACGGCCGAGCAGTACGCCTACATTCTCGGCGACAGCCGCGCCGCGGCGATCGTTGCTTCGGCGTCGCTGGCGAAAATGCTTCTCCCCATCCTCGATCGGCTGCCGCGGCTGCGCACGATTATTCTGGTCGGCGCCAGCGCCGAGGACAAAGCCGTTTTTGCCAGGCCGCGACGTTCACGATTTCGCCGACGTTCTTGCGCGCGGCCGGCCCGACCTGTTCGTCGCGCCGACGCTGTCCGACGAAGTCGCGTTCTGGATGTACACGTCCGGCTCGACCGGCGAACCCAAGGGCGTCAAGCACGTCCATACCACGCCGATGGCGGCGGCGCGGCTGATGGGCAGGCACGTCGTCGGCATCCGCGAAGACGACGTGGTGTTCTCGGCGGCAAAGCTTTTCTTCTCCTACGGCATGGGCAACGCCATGGCGTTTCCGATGTCGGTCGGCGCCACCACCGTGCTGCTGCCGCAGCGGCCGACGCCCGAGGCGGTGTTCGCGATCATGCGGCGGCACCGGCCGACGATCTTCTACGGCGTGCCGACGCTGTTTGCTTCGCTGCTGGCGCATAAGGAGATGGGCAGCGGCGCCGGCTTCCGACCGGCTGCGGCTGTGCATCTCCGCCGGCGAAGCGCTGCCCGCAAAATCTCGGCGAACGCTGGCGCGAGGCTTGCGGCGTCGACGTGCTCGACGGCATCGGCTCGACCGAGATGTTTCAGACCTTCCTGAGCAACCAGCCCGGCGCGGTGCGCTACGGCACGACCGGCAAGCCGGTCCCCGGCTATGAACTGAAAATCGTCGACGAAGACGGCCGCGAGGTCGCCGCGGGCGAGATCGGCGAACTCGTCGTGCGCGGACCGACCGCCGGCGAGGGCTACTGGAATCAGCGGCAGAAGAGCCGGCGCACGTTCGCCGGCGAGTGGACCTTTACGGGCGACAAGTATTTCTGCGACGCCGACGGCTTTTTCCATTATTGCGGTCGCACCGACGACATGTTCAAGGTCAGCGGCATGTGGGTGTCGCCGTTCGAAGTCGAGGCGGCGCTCGCCTCGCACGAGGCCGTGCTCGAAGCCGCGGTCATCGGCAAGGAGGATGCCGACGGCCTGGTCAAGCCCAAGGCCTTCATCGTGCTGCGCGACGGCTTTGCCGCCGACGAGCGTCTCATCGAAACGCTGCGCGTGCACGTCAAGCAATGCGCCGGGCCGTGGAAATATCCGCGCTGGATCGATATCCGTCCCGACCTGCCGCGCACCGCGACCGGCAAGCTGCAACGCTATAAATTGCGCGAGCTGAAATCGTGATGCCGGAAACGACAAAACCGCTTGAATCGCGGGTGCCGCGCGGTGGCGGTCCAGTTGCGAATGGTTTTGGCAAACGCCTCGGCGGTCATGCCGCTATGCGTTGCCATCACGATAGTGACCAGGCCCCTTTCGCCGGCCGCCGCCAGCGCCTCTATCTCACCATCGAGCGCCGACTGGCCGGCCATCGTATTTTTGATGCGCCCGACGATGGTGGTGAGGAGGGCGCCGGCAAATGGCCACAGTCAGTCGTTTGTCGGTGTCTGTAACCTCTCCATGATCTGATCGAGATTGAAGCTCTGCGGCTTCTGACGCGGCGGATAATCCTTGAACGATGCCGATGAACTCCGCGGCGATCGCCTGCGCGCCCATCAGTCAAGTACGCCTTGTGCATCGTCCACGCGAAGTAGGAGTTCGACGTGATCTGCGCTCGCTCATAGGGATCCATGCGCAGATTGAAAAACAGCGGCAACCGCCGCGGCGGTGAAAGGCTCGCCCCAGATATCGAGGGTGCCGGGGGTCTTCTGCTCAAAGAAAACGAGCTTCCAGTTTTCGAAGCGGATCGCAACGAGCTGGCCGTCATCGTTGAAATAGATGAAAGCCTTTACGGTCGGAATGCTCTTGCTGGCCGGTCAGGTAGGCAAGCTGATTGTAACCGTCGAGATGCACCTTGTAAGTGCGATCGCCGATCTGTCCAGCCCTTCAACAGCCGGTCCTTGACGCCGGTATCGCCGGCGACCGCCAGCAGCGTCGGGAACCAGTCGTGGCCGGAAAAGATATCGTTCGCGATGCTTCCCGGCTTGATGTGGCCCGGCCAGCGCACCATCGCCGGCACGCGGAACGCACCCTCCCAATTGGTGTTTTTCTCGCTGCGGAACGGCGTCATCGCCGCATCGGGCCACGAATTCATGTGCGGGCCATTGTCGGTCGTGTAGAGGACGATCGTGTCGTTGGCGATGCCGAGATCGTCGAGCGCCTTGAGCAATTTGCCGACGTCGCCGTCGTGCTCGATCATGCCGTCGGCATATTCGTTGTCCGGCATGCCGCTCTGCCCGCGCATCGACGCGCGAACATGCGTGTAAAGATGCATGCGCGTCGTGTTCATCCAGACAGAAGAACGGCTTGTCGGCTTTGACCTGCCGCTGGATGAAGTCGATCGCGGCGCCGGTGGTTTCGTCGTCGATCGTCTCCATGCGCTTTTTGTTGAGCGGCCCGGTATCCTCGATCGTCTGTTTGCCGACCTTGCCGAAGCGCGGATCGACGGTTGGATCGTCGCGTGTCGCTGGCCTTGCTTTTGATCACGCCGCGCGGACCGAACTTGGCGCTTGAACGCCGGATCTTTCGGATAGTCGGGATCTTCCGGGTCTTCCTCGGCATTGAGGTGATAGAGGTTGCCGAAGAATTCATCGAAGCCGTGCACCGTCGGCAGGTATTCGTTGCGGTCGCCGAGATGATTCTTGCCGAACTGGCCGGTGGCGTAGCCGAGCGGCTTGAGCGCTTCGGCGATGGTGATGTCTTCGGGTTGCAGCCCGACGGTGGCGCCGGGAATTCCGACCTTGGAAAGTCCGGTGCGCATAACCGATTGTCCGGTGATGAAGGACGAACGCCCCGCCGTGCAGCTTTGCTCGGCGTAATAGTCCGTGAACATCAAGCCTTCTTTGGCGATGCGGTCGATGTTCGGCGTGCGGTAGCCCATCAGGCCGAACGTATAGGCGCTGATATCGGACTGGCCGATGTCGTCGCCGAAGATGACGAGGATGTTCTGCTTCTTGCCGCTTTCCGACGGCGCAGCGGTGCTTGCGCCTGCGCGACGCGAACCGGACTAGTCGGTCGCTTCAACCAATTTGAAAGGAATTGATGATTCGCTTCCGTCCTGGGTGCGAGCGACGGAGGGGACTATGGCGAGGCGCGAGAAATCTGTGAAGAGATATGTTGTGCGGTTGAGCGCGGAAGAACGCGAGCAGTTGGAAGCGTTGATTCAAAAAGGGAAAAACCCCGCGCGGCGGCTGCTGAAGGCGCGGATTTTGTTGAAGGCGGATATCTCGGAAGCCGGCGATGGCTGGAGCGACAGCAAGATCGTTGCGGCCATGGAGACCAGCGCCTCCATGGTTTACCGGGTGCGCAAGCAATTGGTTGAAGAGGGCCTTGCGGCGGTGTTGAGCCGCAAGCAACGTGCGACGCCGGCAGTTGCGCCGATTTTTGATGGCGAGAAGGAAGCCAAGCTGATTGCCCTGGCGTGCTCCAAACCGCCCAAGGGACGGGCACGCTGGACCTTGCGGTTGCTGGAACGCAAGGTGGTGGAACTCAGCATCGTTGATCGCGCCAGCGACAGCACGATCGGTCGGGTTTTAAAAAAACACTCTCAAGCCCCATCGCCGCGAACAATGGGTCATTCCGCCCAAAGCCAACAGCGCGTTCGTGGCCGCGATGGAAGACGTGCTGGCCGTCTACACGCGACCGCGCGATCCCAATCGACCGCTGGTTTGCCTGGATGAGACCTCAAAGCAACTCATTGCCGAGACACGCGTGCCGATCCCGATGAAACCGGGCCGCCCGGCCCGTTGCGACTACGAGTACGAGCGCAACGGCACCGCCAACCTCTTCATGATGTTCGCCCCGCTCGAAGGCTGGCGTCACGTCAAGGTCACAGACCGCCACACCGCCGTGGATTATGCCCATGTCCTCAAAGACCTCGCCGATACTCACTTCGCCAGCGCCAAGGTCATTGTCCTGATCCAGGACAACCTCAACATCCACAGCAAAGCTTCCCTCTATGAGGCGTTCCCGGCCGCCGAAGCCCGGCGCCTGGTCGAGCGCTTCGAATGGCACTACACGCCGAAACACGGCAGCTGGCTGGATCTTGCCGAGTCCGAACTCGGCGTCCTATCGTCTCAGTGTCTCGACCGCCGCATACCCGATAAGCAAACCCTCATCGACGAAATCGCCGCTTGGGAAAAAGACCGCAATACAAATCACACCAAGGCTGATTGGCACTTCACAACCTCAAATGCACGCATCAAACTCAAGCACCTCTACCCTTCAATCTGATTGAATCGGGCGACTAGCCATGGCCGATGCCGCGGCCAGCGTCGTGCCGCCGAGTAGCATATTGCGGCGGTTGAGCGCGCTCTTCTTCAAGCCCCTCCGGTCTAGGTTATCGTCGCTGGACATTTGTCACTCCCTGTTCTGACGACACATCGGAATCCGACGTGGCTGGTCGACGTATCCACCGCTTCCGCATGGCGCGCGGCCGGGCGATATCGGCGGCAGTAGTTCGGCGCGCACAAATGCGAGCCGCCTTTGATCACCTTGCGGGAAATCCTGATCTGCGGCTGGCAGGGGTCATGGCTCGTCTCCTCCCGCCCGCCGCGCGGATTTTCCGGAATGCAGCACGGTTTCGCTGCGTCGGCTTCATGCTTTTGTGTCCACCAGTCGGTAGTCCATTCCCAGACGTTGCCGATCATGTCGTAGAGGCCGTAGCCGTTGGGCGGGAACGCCATCACTGGCGAAGTGCGTTCGAAGCCGTCTTCGCAAAGATTCTCGTTCGGGAAATTTCCCTGCCAAGTGTTGGCGCGGTGCTGCCCGCCGGGCTTAAAGTCGTCTCCCCAGGCGAATTCGGCGCCATCGAGCCCGCCGCGCGCTGCAAATTCCCATTCGGCCTCGGTCGGCAGCTCCTTGCCGGCCCACTCGGCGTAGGCAAGCGCATCCGAATAGGCGACGTGGACCACAGGGTGATTGTCGAGCCCCTGAATATTGCTCTTCGGGCCGTAGGGACGACGCCAGTTGGCGCCCTTCAAAAACGTCCACCACTCGCCCCAGTTTTTCAGATCGACCGAACGCCCCGGCGGTGTGAACACCAGCGAGCCGGCATAGAGCATGTGCGGCAGCGCACCCGGATAGTTTTTGGGATCGGGCGGAATTTCAGCGAACGTCTTGTGGTCGGTGGCGCGGACGAATTGTTTGAATTGCCGATTGGTCACCGGCGTGCGGTCGATCCAAAAGCCGCTGACAGCAACGCGATGAGCCGGCGCCTCTTCGGGATAATGTTCGTCCGATCCCATGCGGAACGTACCGCCCGGAATAAAGATCATGTTCGGATGGGTCAGCCCCTCCGACCTCTGCGCGCTGTCCGCAACTGCAACGTCGCCCATTGGCTGCCCGCGCCGAAAAAGTCTCGCCCTCACGGCCGTCGCGCCAAGCTTCGTTCAAAAATACGAACCGTTTATTGCGAAAATAGAGAACTATCTCTGCTTTTCTTTGGTGCAACGATTGACACCAGGAATTCTCAGCCGCTCGGTCGGCCGCACGCCCGTAAGTTCTCGTCGCAAAGATTATCAGCCGCGCTGTGACACTGCGCATAACGCACTCGTGATGGAACTTCGTGCGTTGCATCTAGGAATTTCATCGGCTGGCGCTGGTAATCATTCATCGCCAACTTCAATCAATTCAGAACTCTTATTCCGTCGCTGTAGTCGGCAAACCACGGCAGGCACGATTCGCACACGTCTACAGAGCTTTGTGGCCCTACGAATGGTCGAGCGCCGCCGACTCGATTAAAGTCATGTGACGACGAAGTTTGGCTTCAGGGAGAGAGCGCGAGCCACAAAATTACGGGGCGTTGGCCCGCAAGTCAGCTACCTGTTTCCGGTCGGCGACAGGCAAGGCTATGTAAATCTGAAGGGCTACAAGGAATTCGACAACGTCGACCGCCCGGACGGCTGGAACGTCTGGCTGACGTTGTCGATTTCACCGAAGGCGCCGGAGGCTCCAACGCTGCCGATCGTGACCAAATAACCGCGGCGCATGTCTTCCCGTTAGTGCAAACGCACGTGGAGCGCCGGCGGGTGTCTCAGACCTGCTGCCTTTCGCTCAGTGGGATATCGCGCAAGGTGCTCGGCGCGAACAACTCCTCGATCTTGAACCGGCGCGGGGTGAGCCCGTGTTCGTGCGAGTACTGCGGCAGCGCGTCGCCGCGCCTGTCAGATTTCGCCTCGCGCAACCAAGCGTGCAGTGCTAGGTATTGCGCCAGACAAGGACGCTTTCCCCATGACCGGCAAGACACTGCATGGCGTGATTGCCGCGATCGCGACGGCGATCGACGGTAACGGCGAGCCGGACTGCGCGCGCTCGGTCGCGCTGGCGCGCTTTCTCCTCGACAACGGCTGCGACGGGCTCAACGTGCTCGGCACCACCGGCGAAGCCACCTCGTTTTCGCTTGAGCAGCGCCAGCGCGTCATGAGCGCCTATGCGGCAAGCGGCCTGCCGCTCGAGCGCATGATGGTCGGCACCGGCGCCGCCGCGACGGCCGACGCGATCGCGCTGACCAGGCATGCCGCCGAACTCGGCTTTGCCGGCGCGTTGGTGCTGCCGCCGTTCTACTATAAGGGCGTGCCCGACGACGGACTCGTCGCCTATATCGAGGCCATCGTGGCTGCGACCGCAGCGCGGCCGATCCCGATCTATCTCTACCATTTCCCCGCGCAGTCCGGCCTGCCCTGGCACGTCGCGCTGATCCGCCGCCTGCTCGATGCCTTCGGCGAGCGCATCGTCGGGCTGAAGGATTCCTCGGGCGACATGGACTTTCGCCCATGCGGCGGCGGCGATCTCTCGCCGCGCTTCAAGGTGTTTCCCTCGACCGAGGCGGCGCTGCCGCAGGCCCGTTCCGGCCCGTTCGCCGGCTGCATTTCGGCGACCGCCAATCTCAATGCCGACCTCTGCGCCCGCGCCTATCGCGTCGGCCGACGCCGATGGCGCTGGCCGAGGCGGTGGCGATCCGCAAGCTGTTCGACGGCAAGCCGCTGGTGGCCGGCGTGAAGGCCTTGCTCGCCCATATTCACGGCGATCCGCAATGGGCGCGCGTGGCGCCGCCGCTGCCGGCCTTTCCGGCCGCCGACCGCGCGGCGGTCGAGCGCCGGCTACGAGGCGGTACGCGCCAAGCGGGTCGCCTGAGCACCCGGCGAAGCCTGAAGCGTTGACGGCTGCGCGCGGCGCCCCTATAAGCGCGGCGCAAGGCCGGCAAGCCTCGGCCCTGGCCTTGCCGCTTACCGTCGCTTTTCATCCAACTTGCACGTTCGTAACGATGGCCAACACAAAATCCGCCAAGAAGGCCGCTCGCCAAATCGCGCGCCGCACCGTGATCAACAAGGCGCGCCGTTCGCGCATGCGCACCGACGTGCGCAAAGTCGAAGAGGCGATTTCGGCCGGCGACCGCACCGCCGCGCTTGCCGCCATGGCTGACGCCGAACCCGCCATCATCCGCGGGGCGCAGAAGGGCATCGTTCATCGCAACGCTGCCCGCCGCAAAGTCTCCCGGCTCGCGCACCGCATCGCCAAGCTCGGCAAGTAGGCACCACCCGACGATTGCGCGCACGCGCATAGAGGACGCCCGGCTGCTAATTTGCCGGCGTTTCCACTACCTGTGGATTTCAGGGGTCTGTCGTCCGCTTGTTGCGGAATTGTCACAGCCTTGCAAAAATATCGCGTAAAAAGGTCAAGTGTACGGGGTCGCTGTCCGGCGACGGCCTGCGAGGGCTGTTTATACCGTTTTTCCCTTATTTCACGCGCTTTTTCGCGCGTGTGAATTGCGTTGGGAGGATGGGTCCCCTGCCGATTTGTGCACAGGAATTCTTTAGCGATTAAGGGCTTAATGCAAACACTCAATCGGGACTTGAAAAACGTCCGTGCGCTTGAATTGCCGATCTGATTTGCTCGCGCCCCATTTCAGACTCGCTTCCGTCATTTAATAGATCGAATATAACGTCATGAATCAATAGCTTGTCCGGCGGACCTGGGGCTGCCAAGTTCTTTGCAATCCTAACAATCGCGGGGGCCGCGCTAAGCCGACCGTTGCGGGCCAAAATGGCCATTGCTATCTCTTGGACCTCTTCGGACCCCGAAGCTTATCCGGTCTGCAGTAAAACCTAATCGGACATTGGGGGTGAGGCGGTTGTCGCCAGTTTAGGACTGTCCTCACAGTGTATAGTGGTGAGTTTTCAGCGACAGGACCGGCTTTGATCTTTCGGAGGTGGCGAGGAGTTGCAGGTGGCGATGTGGCAATCGCGCAGATTATGCAGCAAGAACTGAGCGCAAGCTCGGCAACAACCATCGGATTAGGGAGCGATGGAGGCGGGGCAATGAGAATGGCAATTCACCTACCAGAACTAGCAGCAGAAATCGCTCACCCTGAACCCTCGTATGCACGTGTCTTGACGGCTATTCCACTCCGCTGTCAGGGGTTGACCGTGGCACCAAGCGGGTAACGGCCCCTTTCCCGATCGCCCGCCATTCGCGGGATTCGGCTCTCTCTCCACCACACCCTCAGTCAGTGCGTTGCGTCCCCGTATCGGCCAGGGCAGGACTGTGCCCTCGCCTCACTTGTTGGGTTGACCCCTTGTTTCCACAAAAGCAGCACGCCGACATGAGCAACGATCAGGATCGCTGGCAGCGCATCAAGGAAAGATTGCGCTTCGAACTCGGTGAGGATGTTTTCTCGAGCTGGTTCGGCCGCATGGAATTCGAAGTCGTGGAGAATGGCGCAGTGCGGCTCTCGGTGCCGACGCGCTTCCTGCGCAAATGGATCCAGTCGCATTACGCCGACCGCGTACTGGCCCAATGGCAGGCGGAAGAGCCCGCAATCGCCCGCCTGGAACTGAGCGTTCGCTCGGCGACGATGCGGATGCCGACGCCGAAGGCGAAGCTGGCGAGAGCCTCCGGCGCTGCCGCGCGAGGCGCGCGAAGCCATGAACGGCCACGCCGAGCCGCGCGCGAGCATGCCGTTCATGCCGGCGCATGATGCGTCCGGCGGTTCGCCGCTCGATCGGCGGCTTTCTTTCGAGACATTCATCGTCGGCCGCTCGAATACGCTTGCACACGCGGCCGCCAAGCAGATCGCGATCAGCCGGCGCGGCGATCCGCTGATGTTCAATCCGCTTTATATCCACGCCGGCGTGGGCCTTGGCAAAACCCACCTGCTGCAGGCGATCACCTGGGCCGGCAATAGCGGCGATCGCAAGGTTCTCTATCTGACCGCGGAGCGGTTCATGTACGGCTTTGTCTCGGCGCTCAAGAGCCAGACGACGCTCGCCTTCAAGGAGGCGCTGCGCGCTACCGATGTGCTGGTCATCGACGACTTGCAGTTCCTGCAGGGCCGCTCGACCCAGCACGAATTCTGCCACACCATCAACGCTCTCATCGACGCCGGCCGGCAGGTGGTGATCGCCAGCGACCGGCCGCCCGCGGACCTGGAAAGCCTCGACGACCGCGTTCGCTCGCGGCTCGCCGGCGGGCTGGTGGTCGAGATCGGTTCGCTCGGCGAGGAATTGCGGCTTCGAAATCCTCAAGAACCGCATCGCCGCCGCCCGCGTACATCATCCCGGCTTCGAAGTGCCGACGCCGGTGCTCGACTTCATCGCCAAGTCGGTGACGCATAACGGCCGCGACCTCGAAGGCGCCGTCAATCGCCTGCTCGCCCATAGCAAGCTCAGCGGCCAGCCGGTGACGCTGGAAATGGCCGAGCGGGAAATGCGCGACCTGATCCGCCCGGCCGAGCCCAAGCGCGTGCGCATCGAGGACATCCAGCGCATCGTGGCGCGGCAGTACAACGTCAGCCGCGCCGACCTTTTATCGTCTAGGCGCACCGCCAACGTCGTGCGCCCGCGCCAAGTGGCCATGTATCTCGCCAAGATCCTGACCTTGCGCTCGCTCCCTGAAATCGGCCGCCGGTTCGGCGGCCGCGATCACACCACGGTGTTGCACGCCGTGCGCAAGATCGAGGCGCTGACCGGCAACGACACCGTCCTCGCCGAGGAGATCGAGTCGCTCAAACGCCAGCTGCAGGATTAGCGAACGGTATGGCGCCCTAATGGCGGCTAATGGCCCGACCCCTTGGCAGTCTCAGGGTGGCCAAAACCCGCTGTGAAACCCAGGGAAAAGCCAGGCCGACTACGGCCCGGTCTTGCGCAAAACCCCGCGCCGCGCCACTTTTGCTATCCCCGCGTGAACGGATTGCGCGATGAAGGTCACCGTAGAGCGGTCCGAGTTGCTGAAATCGCTGGGCCACGTGCATCGCGTGGTCGAGCGCCGCAACACGATTCCGATCCTCGCCAACGTGCTTTTGCGTGCCGACCGCTCGAAGCTCAGCCTGAAGGCGACCGACCTCGACGTCGAAGTGACCGACACCATCGCTGCCGAGGTGGGACCCGCCGGATCGACCACGGTTCCCGCCCATATGTTTTTCGACATCGTGCGCAAGCTGCCGGAGGGAGCGCAGATCGTGCTCGAATCCTCCGGCGACCGCGCGGCGCTCGCCATTCGCGCCGGCCGTTCGCGCTTCACGCTGCAGACGCTGCCGGAGAGCGACTTTCCCGATCTGGCGCCCGGCGAAATGACGCACAAGTTCACGCTCAAGGCTGCTGATCTCAAGCGGCTGATCGACAAGACCCAGTTCGCCATCTCGACCGAGGAAACTCGCTACTACCTTAACGGCATCTATCTGCACGCCGCGGGTGCCGGCAAGGCGCAGACACTGCGCGCGGTCGCTACCGACGGTCATCGCCTGGCGCAGATGGAGCTCGACCTGCCAAAAGGCGCCGAAGGCATGCCGGGCATCATCGTGCCGCGCAAGACGGTCGGCGAGGTGCAGCGACTCCTGGAGGACAACGAAGCCGAGGTTCTGATCGAGCTGTCGCCGGGAAAGATCCGCTTCACCGTCGGCGACGTGGTGCTGACATCGAAGCTGATCGACGGCACCTTCCCTGATTATGCGCGCGTCATTCCGCTGAATAACGACAAGGAATTGGTGGTCGACAAGAAGGAATTCGAGGCCGCGGTCGATCGCGTCTCCACGGTGTCGAGCGAGCGTGGCCGCGCCGTCAAACTGTCGATCACCGGCGGCAAGCTTCTGTTGTCCGTCACCAATCCCGATTCCGGCAGCGCCAACGAGGAGCTCGAAGTCGAATACGAATCCGATCCGATCGATATCGGCTTCAATTCGCGCTACCTGCTCGACATCGCCGCCCAGATCGAGAGCGAGGCTGCGGTGCTCAAGCTCGCCGATCCCGGCTCGCCGACGCTCATTCAGGACAAAGATCCGCGCGGGGCGCTCTACGTGCTGATGCCGATGAGAGTGTGATCGAGGTTGTCATGCTCCGCCAACGGGTCCGGCCTTCGGCCGGCCCGATGACAGGCTCCGGCGGAGGATCCAGTACACTCCGTCCCCGTGATTATTATCGAGTCAATCGGATACTGGGTCATCCGCCCGCGCGGATGATGACACATCATGCCGGTCCTTCGCCTCACGCTCACGAATTTCCGCAATTATCACGCCGCCAGTCTCGAATCGGGCGCGAAGACGATCGTGCTGGTCGGGCCGAACGGCGCCGGCAAGACCAATTTGATCGAGGCTATTTCGTTACTGGCGCCGGGACGCGGGCTCCGCCGCGCCACGCTCGACGAGGTCGCCTTCAGCGAGGGCGACGGCTCCTGGGCGGTCTCTGCCGAGATCGAGGGCGCGCTGGGGTTGGCGACGTTGGGCACCGGCATCGAGCGGCCGCTCGAGGAGGGCGCCGCGCTCACCCGCAAATTCCGCATCGACCGTGAGCCGGCGGCGTCGGCCGCTTCCTTCGCCGATCACCTGCGCGTGGTCTGGCTGGTGCCGGCGATGGACTCGCTGTTCGCAGGAGCGCCGTCCGAGCGCCGGCGCTTCCTCGATCGTCTTGCGCTCGCGGTCGATGCCGAGCACGGCAGCCGCGTCAACGCGCTGGAGCGATCGCTGCGCTCACGCAACCGGCTGCTGGAGGAAGCGCGTCCCGATGCGCACTGGCTCGACGCCGTCGAGCACGAGACCGCGGAACTCGCGGTCGCGATTGCCGGACTGCGCGTGGAAACGGTGCGGCGGCTGGAGAGCGTGCTCCTCGCGCGCAAGGACGCGGCTTTTCCGCCGGCCGAGATCGCGCTCGACGGCTGGATGGAAAAGCTGATCCCGTCGCATCCGGCGGGCGAGATCGAGGAACGCTACCGCGCCGTGCTGCGCGACAATCGCGCTCGCGACGCCGCTGCCGGGCGCACGCTCGACGGCCCGCACCTGACCGATCTTTCCGTGAGCTACGCCGCCAAGGGCATCGCCGCGCCGACGCCTCGACCGGCGAACAAAAAGCGCTGCTCATCGGGCTCGTGCTGGCGCACGCGCGGTTGATCGCCGACATGACGGGGTTCGCGCCGGTCTTGTTGCTCGATGAGGTCGTCGCGCATCTCGATCCGGCGCGGCGAGCCGCGCTGCATGTGGAACTCGGAGAGCTCGGCGCGCAGGTTTGGATGACCGGCGCCGATCCGGCTCTGTTTGTCGAGATCGGCGGGGACGCTGCGTTGATCGAAGTGGATGCGGGGCAGTTCAAGCGGCGAGCCGCACGCGATTGAATTTTCGGCTGCGAATTTCTGCTTCCTCTGGAACCGCCTGAACACAGCGGCAGCAAGGGAACCAGAGTGCGCGAAAGCTCCTTAACCTCTGGGAGAAAACACTCGCGCTCGGGAACTGAGGCCCAATTGCGATGCAGGAACCGGCTGAAGAAACGATCGTGCATAATCTGATCGACGCCCTGGAGCAGCTGCGCTCGGACTTGGATAGGGTGGAATTGTGGGCTGCCGCGCTTGGCCAGTTTCAAGGTCCGGTGCCCGAATACCAGCCTGGCGACCAACACCTGCTGCGGCCGTTGCCGCAGCGTGAACGGTCGCGCCGCGAACAGTGATCGCGGCGTTCGCGGACCTGCGCTATCGACGTCCAATTCGCCTGCCGAATCGTGCAGCGGGAGCGATGTTTTCGCCCGGTAATTGCCCCTTGGATTGAGCTTTGCCCGGCCGCTCCTAGGCGCTGCCGGCGGCGATGCGATTTAGGCCATTTTGCGCCGCCGCGAAACCTTGAAAAATAGCGATTTAACAATATCTTAACGGCATCCACTTTGCGCTGTACGCAGGTCCTTTTTGGTGTACAACAAAGACCGATTCTCAGTCGCTTTTTGCAAGCGATTCGAAAGCTCCTCGTATGGCCGAACCCGTCCGCAAACAACCCCTTGTCGCGCCCTCCGATTACGACGCGGAATCGATCAAGGTGCTCAAGGGGCTCGACGCCGTGCGCAAGCGGCCGGGCATGTATATCGGCGACACCGACGACGGCTCCGGCCTGCACCACATGGTCTACGAGGTCGTCGACAATTCGATCGACGAGGCGCTTGCCGGCTACGCCAAGGAAGTCGTGGTCACGCTCAATCCCGACGGTTCCTGCACCGTGCGCGACGACGGCCGCGGCATCCCGACCGACATCCACAAGGGCGAAGGCGTGTCCGCCGCCGAGGTCATCATGACCCAGCTGCACGCCGGCGGAAAATTCGACCAGAACGCCTACAAGGTTTCCGGCGGCCTGCACGGCGTCGGCGTCTCCGTGGTCAACGCGCTGTCGGCTTGGCTCAAGCTCACCATCTGGCGCGACGGCCAGGAGCATTTCATGGAGTTCCGCGACGGCGAGGCGGTCGCGCCGCTCGCCGTGGTCGGCGCCGCGCGCGACAAGCGCGGCACCGAAGTGACGTTCCTGCCGTCGAAGAAGACCTTCACCATGACGGAGTTCGACTTCGCCACGCTGGAGCATCGGCTGCGCGAACTCGCGTTTCTCAATTCCGGCGTCACCATCGTGCTGTCCGACATGCGCCACGCGGTCGAGAAGCGCGAGGAGCTGCGCTACGAGGGCGGCGTCGAGGCGTTCGTCAAATATCTCGACCGCAACAAGACGCCGCTCATCGAGCAGCCGATCGTCATGAAGGCCGAGCGCGACGGCACCGGCGTCGAGTGCGCGCTGTGGTGGAACGACGGCTACCACGAGACCGTGCTCTGCTTCACCAACAACATCCCGCAGCGCGACGGCGGCACGCATTTGGCCGGCTTCCGCGGCGCGCTCACCCGCCAGGTCATCGCCTACGCCGAATCCGGCGGCGTCGCGCGCAAGGAGAAGGTCGCGCTCACCGGCGACGATTGCCGCGAGGGCTTGACGGCGGTGCTTTCGGTCAAGGTGCCCGACCCGAAATTCTCCTCGCAGACCAAGGACAAGCTCGTCTCCTCCGAGGTGCGTCCGGTGGTCGAGGGCGTGATCAACGACATGCTCAAGGCCTGGTTCGAGGAGCATCCTTCGGAAGCCAAAATCATCGTCGGCAAGGTGATCCAGGCCGCCGCGGCGCGCGAAGCCGCCCGCAAGGCGCGCGAGATGACGCGCAAAAGCGCGCTCGGCATCACCTCGCTGCCCGGCAAGCTCGCCGATTGCCAGGAGCGCGATCCGGCCAAGTCCGAACTGTTCATCGTCGAGGGCGATTCCGCCGGCGGCTCCGCCAAGCAGGGCCGCAACCGCGAATTCCAGGCCGTGCTGCCGCTGCGCGGAAAGATCCTCAACGTCGAGCGCGCGCGCATGGACAAGATGCTCTCCTCCGAGCAGATCGGCACGCTGATCACCGCGCTCGGCACCGGCATCGGCGCCGACGAATTCGCCATCGATAAGCTGCGCTACCACAAGATCATCATCATGACCGACGCCGACGTCGACGGCGCCCATATCCGCACGCTCTTGCTCACGTTCTTCTACCGGCAGATGCGCGAGATCATCGACGGCGGCTACCTCTACATCGCGCAGCCGCCGCTCTACAAAATCTCCCGCGGCAAATCCGAGCAGTATCTCAAGGACGAGCGCTCGCTGGAGGATTATCTGATCGACACCGGCCTGGAAGAGACCGACGCTGCGGCTGTCGTCGGGCGAGGTGCGCGCCGGCGACGATCTGCGCCGGCTGGTCGAGGAAGCGCGCGCGATCCGCAATCTCTTGAACGGCCTGCACAGCCGCTATAACCGCAAGGTGATCGAGCAGGCCGCCATCGCCGGCGTGCTGCATCCGCGCGTGACCGGCGATGCCGCGAGCGCCGCGCAGGCCGCCGCATACATCGCCCGCCGCCTCGATGCGCTCACCGACGAGACCGAGCGCGGCTGGCAGGGCAAGTTCACCGAACGGCGGCTTCCAGTTCGAGCGCACCTTGCGCGGCGTCAAGGAAGTGGCGGTGATCGACCAGGCGCTGCTCGGCTCCGCCGACGCGCGCCGGCTCGACGAATTCGCGCCCTCGCTGCAGCAGATCTATCCGCGGCCGACGCCGCCGGCGATGCTGCGGCGCAAGGACGAGGAAACGCCCATCCACGGCCCGGTCGGCCTGTTCGAAGCGGTCACCGCCGCCGGCAGGAAGGGCGTGGCGCTGCAGCGCTACAAAGGCCTCGGCGAGATGAACCCGAGCCAGCTCTGGGAGACCACGCTCGACACCAACGCGCGCACGCTGCTGCAGGTCAACGTCAAGGAGATCGACGAGGCCAACACCATCTTCGACGAGCTGATGGGCGACAAAGTCGAACCCCGCCGCGTCTTCATCGAGGAGCACGCGCTGGCGGCGAGCGTGGACGTGTAGGCGATTATCCTTCCCGCGAAGCGCGAAGTCCCGGTTTTATGAATCCAGCGCGTTCGGCGCGAACAGTTCGTCCATCGTCATGATCCGCGGCGTCAAGCCTTGCTGGTTGGAATATTTCGCCGCCAGTTCGAGCGTCGCGCGATTGGCCTTGAGCCCGTGACTGATGATCTGCGTCGCCAGCGGCTTGCGATAGTTCTGCCGGCACAAGTCCCGGTCTCGAGATGATAGGCGACATGCTCGCGCCGCTCGGCTTCGGCGATGTCGTTTGCCTCGATCGAACGCCTTGAGGATATTGATCACCACCCAGGGATTCCGCTCGAACACCGCGCGCTTGACGACCATGCCGTGATTGATCGGATAGATGCCGGTCTTCTTGTAGTAGCGGAGCCCTTCGGCGGTTGGATCCGGAAACAGCGGCTTGATGTCGGGATGATTGTCGAGATCCGCATCGCTGCGATCGATGAGATCCTGGGTTCCGGATATAGGACATGCAGGCATCGAGCTCGCCGGCGAGCATCATGGAGCCGATGCTTTTCTCCGGCGGAATCTGGTTGACGGTGACCCCCGGCGGCGCCTTGAAGCCGATCGCGCCGGCATGGCTGCGCGCCGGCACCCGCTCCATGAAGAAGGTCATGTCCTTGGGCGCGATGCCGAACTCGTTCTCCAGGACGCCGCGGTTCCACAGCGCCGAAGTCTGTACGTATTCCGGCACGCCGACGCGCTTGCCTTTGAGATCGGTGGGACCGGCGATCTTGGCGTCCTTACGCACGAAGATGCCGGTATGGTAGAAGCGCCGCGTCGTGAACACCGGGATGCCGATAAACCGGTCATCGCCCCGGTTCCGGATCATCATCAGCTCCGACATCGACATTTCGGAAACGTCGAACTCGGCGAAGCTGAGTTGCCGCCAAAACATCTCCGCGGGGCCGAGGACGGTCTTGGTGAAATCGATGCCGTCGGGTTTGACGCGGCCGTCGATGATCGGCCAGGTGCGCGGATTGCTGGTGATGGCGAGACTGAGCTGCAGATTGGCCATGCTTCCTCCCCGCCTGCCGGCGATGCTCGTGGGTGCCGTTGGCTTCGGCGCAAATCGCCGCCGGTCATGGTTGTACCGTGACGGCGGGCGCTTGCGGGTTCGCTATCCCGCATCCTCGATATCGTATTATAAATTCTCGCCGGGCGCGCGGCATCAAGCACGCGCGGGACGGGGAGGGAGTTTCATGACCGTATCGCTTCGATGCCGCTCTTGGGTCGGCATTGCCGCCATCGCGGCGTTTGTCGCCGCGGTGTCCACTTCGGCTTCCGCCGAAACGATGCTGACCGTCGGCAAGGCCAACTCGACCTCGGACGCCATCATTCCGGTCAATGTCGGCGACAAGCTCGGCATCTTCAAAAAGCACGGGCTCGATCTCAAGATCGTCGACTTCGGCGGCGGCAGCAAGATGGTGCAGGGTCTCGTTGCGGGCAGCATCGATATCGGCGACGGCGCCGGCACCGAGATGGCCTTCGTCGCCAAGGGCGCGCCGATGCTCGCCGTGTGCGAGAGCACCGGGCCGGCGCCTTTCCTCGGTGTCGGCGTGCCCTGGGATTCGCCGGTCAAGAAGCTCGAGGATTTGAAAGGCAAGGTCATCGGCGTCTCCAGCCCGGGCTCCTTCAGCGACTGGTCGGGTCATCAGCTCGCGCGCAAGTTCGGCTGGGGGCCGGATGGCGTGAAGACGGTGGCGATCGGCGGCGGTCCAGCGCCGATCAGCGCGGCGCTACGCACTCATCTGGTCGATGCTGCGATCAGCACCACGTCGCTATTCCTCGCCTTCGAGGAGGCCAAGGAAGGCCGTCTCATGGCCCCGGTTTCGAGCTTTGAGGGGAACGTCGCCTCGGGGGCGCTGTTTGCCTCGAACCATCTGATCGCGAGCAACCCCGGCGCGATCCGCGCTTTCATCGCCGCCTGGATCGAGACGGTCGATTACATGCGGGCGCACAAGGCCGAGACGGTAAAGATCGAAAGCGCGCTCAATCATTTCGACGAGAACGTGATGACGAGGGAATACGATCTTGTCCGCGGAATGTACACGAAGGACTGCCGCTTCGATGCGGAATCGCTGGCGACCCTCAAACGGTCCTTCGGTGAGATGAAGCTCATCGAGGGCGAGCCCGATATGTCGAAGCTCTATACTGAAGCGTACCTGCCGAAATGATCGAAGTCGGCGGCAATGGCGAACCGCGCCGCGAGTTTATCGAGAAGCACGCGCCGGCGTCGCGCGGGGCCGAAGGCCGGGTCACTCGCCGACGATAGATTTCAATTGCGCGACCACCGCAGGCGAGGCCTCAAACATGGCATCGACCGCTTTTGCGGTTTCTGCGCCGGTCATCGGTCGGACGTCTATCCGCACTCTCTTTGCGAGAGCCTGAAAATCCGGATCGACCAGGGTGTCGGTCATCGCCTTCCGCAGAACCGCTACTCGGTCGGGCGGCGTGCCCGGCGGCGCCGCGATCGGACGCCCGAGTGACAACGGCGCGAGCAGCAGTCGCATCATTTGCTTTGCTTCAGGCGTTTTGGCTTCATCGAGCATATTTGGCAGATCGGGATAGCGCGGATCCTTGTGGAGTTCCCGCCTGCGCGACGAGAAGGACCTTCCCCGCTCGGGCGAGGCCCACGACCTGCGACCGAAAGGTCGAGATTGTTATGCCGCAGGCGCTGTTAACCTCGCCGCGCTGCATGGCGACAATTTTGATCCGGCGTCCCGCGATAGCCCGAAATTACCTTGAACTTCATCCCGAGGATTTTTTGATAGGCGATCGGGAAGAAATAGGATTGGGCACCTACGCCGCTCGCGGCCGCGACCGCCCGTTTGACGTAAAAGTCGGAGATGGTCTTGATTCCGCTCGCCTGCGAGACGACGCAGGTGTCGACGTCGCTGTTCATATTGACGAGCCAGTTGAACTTGCGGCCCTCGAATTGAACCTGCGAATTCTTGAAGAGCTCTTCTTCCAGCACGGTGCCGCGCACCATGCCGATATAAGTTCCGTCTTTCGGCGCCGTCACATAAAGCTGGTTCGCCATCACCATGCCGCCGGCCGCCGGGATATTCTGGACGACGATGGCGGGATGTCCGGGAATATGTCGCTGCAGATATTGGGCGAGGGCGCGCACATAAGTGTCGTATCCGCCTCCGGCCGCATTGGGTACCCCGATCGTGAGACTTCGGCCCTCATAGAAAGTGCTCGCATCCTCCGCGGCCCCGCGCGATGCGCCAGCCATCAGAAACATCGAGGCAAGGCCCAAGGCCAAAACGCGGCACGGCCCGTTCATCGTCTTTCCCCTAGGCTTTCGAAAGGCCTTTTGCCCTTTCGTCGGAAAGTACGTCAGATGGCCGCCGGCCCGACCGAACGCGGCGTTCGAATGACGCCTGTGAGCCGGTCTTTGGGCAGAGCCAGAATTGCGGCCTCGTCGAACATGTCGCCCATCTTCGAGGCGACGCCGTTCCGTGCAACTTCCTCCAGCCATTTGCGATGGATGCGAGGATCCTGATCTTCATATTCGATCTGGCGGCCGCCGTGTTGGACGGAAACGGAGCCCAAGCCTTCGGCGCTTTTGCGTCTCAGTGAAACGAATGGATATCGCCGGCTGCCGAGGCTGCACGCCACGTAGCGCGCCGGTTCGGGCGCCGTATTGAAATGCTGATGGAACATCCAGAACGGCGGCGTGTACATGACGCCATGCCGCCACGGAATTTCTTTGAACTCCGAATCGCCCTCGTACCAGAGGAGAGTATAGCCCGCGCCGTCGATCGCATGCACATGCGTGCCGGCGGCATGACGATGGGCTTTTTTGTAGCGGCCGGCAGGAATTTGCGAGACATGCGAGTGCAGTACGCCATCCGCCAGAATGAAATCCACGGTCAGCGACCCCTTGCCGCGCATGTCCGCGTCATAAAGTTTGAACCTCGTCAGATCTGGCACGAAATTCGTCTCCCAGAGATTTTCGGTCGCCGTGCCGGGACCGTTGTCGTAGGTCGAATAATCGCCGCCGTCGCCGTCGAAGTATTTCTTATTCCCGACGCGTTCCGGGAACTCATAGGGATTGTCGAACACATAGTCGACGTTGTGATAGAGATTCAGTGCTAGCGGCGCATTGTGCGTGCATGAAATGCGCGTGGATTCGAGCCCGGATCCATTGAAGAACTGATACCGACAATTCAGCGGGACGGCGAACAGCGTGCTGGGACCCCATTCGAAGGTGCGGGTCTCGCCACCTGGAAGCCAGATTTTCGTCGAGCCATGCCCCGTGAGAACGTAGAACAAAGCTTCGTAGATATGTTTGACCGGGCTGGTCTTCTTGCCGGGCGGCAACTCGATGACGTAATTGGCCATGAAGTCGCCAGCGCCATGCGTATGCGCGAAACAGCCGCGCGCGTCGTAACGATCCCAGACGCCGGTTTCGAGCGCGATAAGGTCATGGCCGAAACCCGAGTGGATCGGAATCTTTTCCCCAGTCGCCCAATCGCCGTACGGATCGAAAAGCACGCGCGCCGTTTGCCGAGGCGAAGTCTGCGGACTCAAATCGGTCATTCTGGTGTTCCTGCTCGGTTTCGGATTACTTCGCGAACGGAGCTGCGATCGCGCCGGTGGTCGCGGAGGGTCGTTTCACAATCTGGCTCGTAATGGCGTCTATGGCTTGGCTCTTGGCCTCGGCATTATTTGCGCTCGAATGGCTCAGAAAGATGCGCGACAAGCCGCCTGCCCCGAATGCGGTACCGTCCCTGGGCAAGCGTAATGATGCGGGCGGTGGTTGTCACGATGCCGGACAGCCAGCAAGCGGATCGAGGTTGCACGCTAACCCCGTACTGCGACACACAAAAGTCTCGTGGCAAACGGTCGGTCCGGGTCGAGCATTGCACAACTCTGACGGGCCAAGTCCGGTGTGCGCCGATAGGCGAAAATTCTAAATCCCGGCAGCATGCACTGCATCGCCGCGGCCCGGCGGCCTTGGCGTTTTGATTCGCACAAACGCGCGCGCCCGGCGTCGCGCCCCACGCGAGCGGCGGAGCAAAAAAGCCCGTGGAATCAAATACAAGCCATCCGTGCGAGAATTGTTCTTAACTCGGACCGCGCGGCGAATAGAAGCGCCGGCCTCTCGCTCTTCGTGAAGGACGCCGGCCGGGTGACAGCGGTCGGCGGGGCGAGTTGCGGTGCCCGCGGGCGACGGTTCGTCACTGGCGCACTCGGGCGGCTTGGGCATCAAACCTGCCGGCACTATGACCGGTGCGCGAGGTGCTCGCTGGACTGGGACAGGTGTTTTCCGGCGCGGGTAATGCCCGTGGAGACGCGTGCGATCTTCGCCCCGGTTGGCGGTCCATAAGATCGCGTGCTCCGGACTGCTCCCGGGAAGCGTGGCCTGACGCTGAGCCTTGGGCGACGAAAGTCCCCTTGGCGAGAGCCGCAGTGGAACGCCGACAGGCGTGCGCGCTTTGCAAGGCGCGCGCCGCGCGCAAGCGCGGAGGTTGGTTACATTGCGTCTGTCGGCGTTCTGCTTCCTTTTATTTGTTATTTGACGCTGCGCCCGACCGTGATGGATCCGGCCTTCCACTGCCGGATTGCTCTGACGAAGGTTGGGATTGCGGCGAGGTTTTTGGCTTGGCTTGCTCATAGCTCGGGCGCGAATCAAAAAAACGCGCCGCGAGAACGATTTCGTATTCCCTATCCTGTTTGCATGGAGGAGGATGAAAAACGGCCGCATCAAAACAAATCGAAATACTCGTTATGCTCCCACGCCGTCACGTCGCTGCTCGTCACGTCGCTGCCGCTGGACTCGGCGTTGAAGCGCGCCAGCTCGGCTTCCTTGAGGCGTGCGTAATAGTCGACGAAGTTTCCGCCGAGCGCTTTACCGAACATCTCGCTCGTACGCAGCGCGGCAAGCGCCTCGGCCAAATCTTTTGGCAGCATCGCCGCCTTGGTTTCGTAGGGTGTGTCGGCCGAGGGGCCGGGATCGCGCTTCCCCGCAATGCCGTCGAGGCCGGCGTAAATCTGCGACGCCATGTAGAGATACGGATTGGCGGCGGGCTCGCCGACGCGGTTTTCCAGGTGCGTCGAGGGATCGCCCGGTTGCCCGAGCACGCGCACCATGACGCCGCGATTGTCGCGCGCCCAGATGACGCGGTCGGGGGCGAGCGCGTAGGCGCGGTAGCGTTTGTAGCCGTTGATGGTCGGCGTGGTGAAGGCGGCGGCGGCGTTGGCGTGAGCGAGCAGGCCGCCGAGAAAGTGCAGGCCGGTCGCCGAGAGGCCGCCGCGCTCATGGCCCACGAACGCGTTGAGCCCGCGTTTGCGCTCGATCAGCGACAGGTGCAGGTGCCAGCCCGAGGAGAAAATATTTGGCAGCGCCGGCCGGCACATGAAGCTTGCCAACAGACCGTTGCGCCGCGCGATCTGCTTTACGGCCGCGCGGAACAAAATCATCGTGTCGGCGGCGTCGAGGCCGCGCTGCGGGCGGAAGGTGAACTCGCATTGGCTCGGGCCGAGTTCGACTTCGAGCGAGCGCAGCGGCAGGCCGAGCGCCGCGACGCCGCGGCGGATCGGCGCCAACGCGGCGTCGAGCTGATCGAAGCGGCTTTCGGTCAGATATTGGTAGCCTTGGTTGAGCAGGCTCACCTCGGGGGCAAGCGGCGGCCAGGTGGCGTCGGCCGGATGAAGCCGCGGGTTCTCCAGCTTGAACAGATGAAATTCGACTTCGAGCCCGGCGAGGAAATCGAAGCCTTCGCGCGCAAGCCGCGCCAGCGCGTCGCGCAGAACCTGCCGGGTCGAAAACGGCGCCGGCTTGCCGTTCCCGAAATAAATGTCGCAGAGCACCCAGCCGGTATTCTCCGCCCACGGCAGCACGCGGAACGTCGCCGGGTCCGCCACCATGACGAAATCGCCGGCGCCCTGCATCTCCGCCATGCCGAAACCGCCGCCGGGGGTGAACACCGGATAGGCGGTCTTGTGCGCGGTGTCCTTGGCAAGGAGCGTGGTCGTCATGGTGACGCCGCTTCGCATCAGCGCCGGCGCGTCCTCGGCCATAACGGTCTTGCCGCGCAGCACGCCGTGCTGGTCGGCGAAGGAAAAACGGACAAGCTCAAGCTTATGCTTTTTGATCACCTGCGCGACGGTGGTGGCGGCGCGCATCTGTTCGCCGGTCCAAAGGCCGTGGCGATCCACAAAACTTTTCGCGGTAGAAACCGGACGCGAGGCCATTTAGGTCAGCGCCCGTTGGCCCAGCTTTTGGTCTTTTGTCGCGCTTCATCGGTGCGCTGCCAGTATCCCTGCCAGTCGCCCGCCGGGCCGATGCCGTCGACGCAGGCGGGGCCGGTGATGCTTTGCGCTTTCGCGGCGTCGAGCACCATCAGCGGCTTGCCGCCTTTGCCAGATTCGTCGAACGCCTGCCGCAGCAGCCGCCGGTAAAAACTGATCGCCTTGTCGGAGGTGCCGAGATGTTCCTGGGTGCGGTCGGTAATTTGGCCCATCGACTCGCAGGCCCATTGGTCGTGCACGTTGATGTCGGCGCCCATGCCGGTATAGGTCGCGTGCGCCTGTTCGTGGGCATCGAAACCGTATTCGTTGCTCTTGTTCTTGCGCGGCACGTAATCCGGCAGCGCGTAGAGCTCGAGGCGCTGGCGGCGCATCTCGTCTTTGTTCACCGGCGGCCCGAACGAGGTGAAGATCGCGTACCAGTAGTGCTTCACATCGTCGATCGGCACGTGCCATTGCGCGATGGTCATCTCGCGGCTCATCGGGATGATGAAAGCATTGGGGAAAATCAGGTTGGTGACGCGCACATGCGCCTTGCCGCCGCCGATCTCGCGCAGCGTGATCAGGCGAAAACCATAATCGGTCGGTTCGATCTCAAGGCGAGGGCGCGGGAATTCGCGCATGATCCTGGTCATCGGCATGTCGGAGTCTTTCGACGTGTCGCGGAACATTCTGCCATAGCCCTTGTCCGGGTCCTCGTCCTCGAAGAAACGGTGCAGGAACGAGGTGTGCACCGGATCGATGCCGACTTCGAGCGATTGCAGCCAGTTGCAATCGATCATGCCTTTGAACGCGAAGGTGTGCGTGCCCGGCGCGACGAAGCAATCGAAGTGGGGAAAGGCGGGCGGCTCGCCGTGGCCGAGATAAGCAAACAAAATTCCGCTCCTCTCCACCACCGGATAGGATTTTTGTTTGATGTTGGCGCAAAGGTTGCTGTTGTCCGGTTCGGCCGGCGTCTGCAGGCATTTGCCGTTCACGTCGAACAGCCAGCCGTGGAAGGCGCAACGCAGTCCGCCGTCCTCGAGCCGCCCATAAGCGAGATCGGTGCCACGATGCGGGCAATGGCGGCCGATCAGCCCGTAGCGGCCCTGGTCGTCCTTAAACGCGACGAGATCCTCGCCCATGAGCCGCACCGCTTTCACCGGGCGGTTCCCGGAGAGTTCATCGACCAAGGCCGCCGGCTGCCAATAGCGGCGCAGCAGAGCGCCGGCGGCGCTGCCGGGCGTCGTGCGGGTGACGAGATCGTTTTGTTCGGCGCTGAGCATTGGCTTACTCTCTTCCGCTACCCTGATATTACCGATCACGAAAGACGAACGCCAACAATCGGGGAGCCAATGCAATCAATGTCTTCGCTCCGTTTCGGATCGCCCGGCGCGCCTTATATGAGAGCGACGTTGGCATGGAACATGTCGGCGATGCCAGGGTCTTGCGCCTGAGCAGCCGCAACCGGGAGCGCGCGCATCGATGATCGTCCGTCCGCGCGAAGCGTTCGCCGTCATCTGGATCGCATGGATCGCGAGCTGGCTCCTGGCGGCGTTCTGGTCAAACCGCACGGAAAAACGCGCCATCACCTGGGAGACTTTGATCTATCGCATCGCCCTCGCGGCGGGCGCCGTGCTGCTGACGCCCTGGGCGGCGCGCAAGCTGGATCTGAAACAACTTTGGCACGTCGGCTATGCGGGCGCGTATGTGCTTGCGGGTCTTACCTTGGCGGGGCTGTTATTTGCCTGGTGGGCGCGCATTCATATCGGGCGCCTGTGGTCGGGCTCGATCACCCGCAAGCAAGGCCATCGTGTGATCGACACCGGGCCTTACGCCATGGTGCGCCATCCGATCTATACCGGGTTGATCTTTGCTCTTTTCGCGACGGCTATTACGCAGGCCACGATCACCGGGCTTGCCGGTGCGGCGCTCATTGCATTCGGGCTGTGGCTGAAGGCGCGAAGCGAGGAGCGGTTTCTGACGGCGGAATTCGGCGCCGACGCCTACGGCGCTTACCGCCGCCGCGTGCCGATGCTGATACCTTTCTCAGGAAGCAGACATCGATAAATCGATAATCAGTAATCAGTAATCAGCGATCAGAGGCGACTGCCCCTGTTACGGCCGCTGGGTGATCAGTCCCTTTTCGGTGATGACGATCCACTGGCCGTGTTGCCGCCTGACTTCCTGCACGTGGCCGAGCCCGGGCAGGATGCTGCCGGCGCCGACCAGAAAGAAGGCGCCGTAACGGCTCTCGACCATGGCGCGGCCGTTGCGCACGTCCTGCACGACCCAGTTGTGCAGGACAGGGGCGGTGATGCTTGCGTCCGGCGCGGGCGCAGCCGGCGGCTTTGCTCCGATCGAGCCCGTGATCTCTGCTGTAGCGTTCATTCGCTTCTCGATGCGATCGACAGCATCGGCGATATGCGCAAGCTTCGTACTCGGGTCGGCCTGCGCATGTTCGAGGTTGCTGAGGCGCTCCGCGATTTTAGCGAATTCGCTGTTGGCGCTGTGGTTTGCGCCGTCGAGGCTCGCTTTGAGCGCCGATAATTCGGCGAGCTGAGCCTTCAGGGCCTGGACCACATCGTGCGGATTGGCTGATCGGGGAGTGGCAGCCTCTGCCAGGCTTTTGTGACCGATTCCGGATGCGGTCAGCGATCCGGCCAGCGCGCCGATTCCAGCCGCGCAGGCGATCGTCGCCGCCAGCAGGGCGAAACGGAAAGAGCGCGGTTGCGCACCCGAAGCGGCTGCCTCGGGCTCGCCCGGCGCCGCGTCGGCGGGTCCGCTGAACAATGCCGGAAGCGCGCCTGCGGACCGGGTGCCTGCACCGTCATGGACGGCCTCCGCGGCCTCCGCCTCGGTGGTTTCTTCGCCGCCGAGCTTTGGCGACTGGACCACCGGAAGATCATTCGCCGCTGCGTTGCTCTTTGCGCTTGCCGAGGCCTCTTTGGCAGCTTCGGGTTCGGCTTTATCTCCCGCGCTTTTGTCTTGATCCTGATCTTGGGGTTTATCCATGGGGTGGATCCTCCGGAGTGCGGCCACCCTTCGTTAACTATGGATCGTTAGCAAATCGTTACCGGAAGCCCGCGGGTCGGAAGCCGACAACGCGCCCGTCCTCCACAATGGCGTTGAAGGCACCCCAATGCGACAGCGAAGGGCTCGCCCCCTCGCCATAAGGGGGAGGGAAACGGTCACGGGCTGGCGTGATTGATGAACTTTTCCGGCGGCGCCTCGCCCCATTGCGAGCGCAACGCGTCATCGGCGGCCACGAGATTGGAGCCGTTGGTCAGGTTGAGACGATCGCTGTCGGCCCAGTGCTCGTGCACGCGGCCCCAGGGGTCGGCCCAATAATCGTAGACCTGGCTGCCGAGCACGTGGCGGCCGATGCCCCACATGTGCTCGTATTTGCCGAACTCCTTGAGGTAATCGTGACCCATGCACACATCGTCGATGTCGGGAACCTCGAACGAGATATGATTCAATCCGGTCTTCGGGTGATTGAGACAGAAGAAGACGTGGTGATCGACGTAGGTGTCGCCGCGGTCGCAGCGGTTGAACGATCCGATCAAGTTGTCCTTGTTCTCGGCGTAGACATCGTCGGAGCAAATCATGCCCAGCGTGTCGCGGAACCAGCCCACCGTCTCTTTGAACTTCGGCGTCATCAGCACGCCATGGCCGATGCGTTTGACGTGTGCGGGTCCCCGCGGCAGCCTCATCAGTTCGCCGGCGCGCGCGGTCGGGGCTTCGCCGGAATTGAGCTTCTGCCGCTTGACCGCGATCGGCTTAACGGCCTCGATGCCGCAGACCACCTCGATCTGATAGCCGTTCGGCTCGGTGAGCCGTACGCGCTTGCCGCCGCCGGGCTCGTCGATGTTCTCGATGCCCGACGCGCCCGGCGCCTTGGCAAGCTGTTTCAGGTCGTCTTCGCTTTCGGCGTAATAGGCGATGCCGACGAATTTCGGGTCGCCTTTTTCGGTGACGTGAATGTGGTGCGTCGGATCGGTGCCGCGCATGTAGAGCGCATTATCAGTGCGCGCGGACCGCTGCATGCCGAATCGCGTCAGAAATTCTTCCATAGCGTCCAGATCGGGCGCCCTTAACCGTCCATAGGCGATATCGGTGACTTTGACCCAAGCCATGTCGTTCTCCCGAAGATTTGTCTCTCGGCGGATGGGCTCAATTTGCCACGATCTGTGCGGCGGGGCTAGCTTGAGTTCGCATCCCCTGGTGCCCGCTTGGAAGCAGCGTCCGCCCGCCATACTCCCACGTAAAGGCATAGAACCGTTCCAATGACGATCATCATCACCGACGAGGATGTGCGCCGATTGCTGCCTATGCGCGAATGCATCGACGCCATGCGCGTGGCATTCCGCGATTTCGCCGACGGCGTCGCAGTGAACCGGCCGCGCATGCGTTACTTGGCCCCGCATCCCGACCCGGACCGCAGATATCTAGCCAACGTTCACGTCGGCGCGGTGCCGTCGTCTGGCATGGCCTGCGTGCGCGCGGGCTCGCAGATCATGCGGCCGCCGACCGCCGCGCGCGACCGCCGGACCTACGAAAATCCGCAGGCGTTCAATTGGGGTTTCGTTATTCTCTTCAGCATCGAGACAGCCGAACCGCTGGCGCTGTTGCACGAGTTTCACTTGTCCGGCATGCGTGTCGGCGCGACGACGGCCGTCGCTGTCGACGAGATGGCGCGGCCGGACGCGCACACGCTCGGCCTCTTTGGCGCCGGCAAGCAGGCGCGCAACGCGCTCGAGGCCATCGCTCTGGTCAGACCGATCCGCAGCGTCAACGTCTACAGCCCAAATCCGGAGCACCGCACCATGTTTGCGCGCGAAATGTCGCGCGACGGCCTCGTCGTAACGGCGGTCGGCGATCCCCGGGCCGTGGTGGCGGGCGCCGACATCGTGTGTTGCGCCACCGCCGCGATGAATCCGGTTTTTGACGGCGAATGGCTGGAGGACGGCCAGCTCGTCGCCTCGATCGCCAATTCGGACGTGACCAACAAGCGTTCGGAGGTCGACCGCAAGACCTATGAGCGCGCGCAATGCGTTATCGTCAACGATTGGGAAAGCGTTATCGATAACGACCAGACCGAGCTGCTCGATCCAATCAAAGACGGTGTCATCGGCCGCGAGCATGTCCGCGAGATCGGCGAACTGCTCAACGGCAAGGTCGGTGTCAAACAAACGGCGCGCGGCGACGCGCGAAAAGGAATCGTCTATTACAAGAACAATTCGGGGCTGGCGATCCAGTTTGCCGCGGCCGGCGGCGTTCTTTATCGCAAGGCTCTGGCGGAAGGCTCGAACAGGGTCATTCCGACCGAATGGTTGGGCAGCGACCTGTCCGCCTACTATAAGGCCGGTTTCCGGCCATCGCCGTGAAGGCTTTCTCCATGAACAGCACCCGTGTCCGCAATGCGATTTGCGCCGCCGCCGCGCTGGTGACCGTCGTGGTCCCGGCCCGCGCCCAGGATGTCGCCGGCTTCTACCGCGGCAAGACTATCTCGCTCGTGATCGGCTACGGTCCGGGCGGCGGATACGACCTCTATGCCCGCCTGCTCGGACGTTTCATAGGCGCGCACATTCCCGGCAACCCGACGATCGTACCGCAGAACATGCCGGGCGCCGGCAGCCGCAGCGCGGCGAACTGGCTCTACAAGGTGGCGCCGCAGGATGGCACCGTTATCGCCTGCTTGAGCCAAGCGACGCCGACCGATCAGGCGCTCAGCCAGCCAGGCGTTCAGTTCGATGCCCGCAAATTCAACTGGATCGGCAATTTGAGCATCGTCAACAACATCCTATACGTGTCGGCGGCGACTGGCGTTTCTGCTTTCGCGCAAGCAAAGAGCAAACAACTCGCCATCGGCGCAACCGGCGCCAGTTCGCCCTCGGTGCTCTACCCGCAAGTCTCGAACAACCTGCTCGGCAGCAAGTTTAAGATCATCGCCGGCTATCCGGGCGGCGGCGACATCAATATTGCCGTCGAGCGGCATGAGCTGGACGGCCGCGGCAGCAATTCCTGGGCCTCGATGAAAGCCACGCACCCGGATTGGCTGCGCGACCGCTCGATCAATATTCTGTTCCAGGTCGGTCCGCGGCGCGAGGCCGATCTCCCCGACGTGCCGCTGTGGACCGAACTCGCCGGGAACGACGACCAGCGCCAGGTGCTCGCGCTGCTTTCGGGCGACGTGTCGGTGGGGCGGCCGATCCTGACTGCGCCCAACGTTCCCGCCGAGCGCGTCAGGGCGCTGCGGCAGGCCTTCGATGAGACGATGCACGACCCGCAATTCATCGACGCGGCAAAGCAGGCGAACATGGAGATTCATTCGATGGGCGGCGACGAACTGCAGCAGGCCGTCGAAAAGATCGTCTCGTCTCCGCCGCGAATTTTGGCAATGGTGAAGGACGTGATCGCGATCAAGGACGTTCAGCGGAAGGGGCAGTAATAGCCTGACCCATCATTCCCGAGCCGGTGCGGCAGGGAGCCGGAACGCATCATTCCGGCGCCCGCGAGTATGGCTTTCGGGCTCACTGCGCGCGCTGCGTCGGAATGACCGTTCTCTCACGCCCGATAATCGGCCGCGGCCGTCTCGTCCACACGTGCGCTGCTCATGGCATTGAACACGGGCGTCAGCACGACGGCGACGACGATGTTGAGGATCACCGTGTAGAGCGCGGTGTAGCCCGGGAAGCCGTGACCGGCGATGACCAGCGGATAGTTCGGCGCGAGCTTGGCGGCAACGAACATCCAGCTGCCAAAGACGATGCCCACGAGCCAGCCGATGAGCAGCGCCCAATCGTTGAACCAGCGCGTATAGACGCCGAGCATCACCGCGGGCAGCGTCTGGATGATCAGGATGCCGCCGAGGAGCTGCAGGTAGATGGCGTATTGCTGCGGTACGAAGACGATGAAGACGAGCGCGCCGAATTTGACGATCAGCGACACCCATTTTGCCATCTGGGCTTCCTGTTTGTCGGTCGGATTGCGGTTGATGAATTCGCGATGGATATTGCGCGTATAGAGATTGGCCGCAGCGATTGACATGATCGCCGCGGGCACCAGCGCGCCGATGCCGATAGCGGCAAAGGCGATGCCGACGAACCAGGATGGGAAGTTATGCAGATAAAGCGCCGGCACCGCGAAATTGTTGCCGAATTGCTTGAAGCCGCCGGCAAACTCGGGGAGACCGGCCAGCCCGCCGGCGATGGCGAAAAAGCCGACCAGCGCCAATAATCCGAGCATGAAGGAGTAGCCGGGGAGCATCGCCGCATTACGGCGGATCGCGTGCCCGCTCGACGCGCTCAATATGCCGGTGATGGAATGCGGATAGAGGAACAGCGCGAACGCCGAACCGAGCGCCAGCGTCGCGTAGACGCCGTAGAGGCCGGTCGTGTTGGCCCCCGGCGTCGCCAGCAACAGTTTCGCCGGCGGTATTTTTGCAAAGATCGCGCCGAAGCCGCCCATGTGAATCGGGACGAAGATGATGGCGGCAAGGGCGGTGACGTAGATCAGGATGTCCTTGACGATGGCGATGGAGGCCGGCGCCCGCAACCCGCTCGTATAGGTGAAGGCGGCGAGGATGACGAAGGCGATGACCAGCGGCAGATCACCCGCATAGCCGGTGCCATAAACGCCCATGCCGCCGATGACCACCTGCAGGCCGACGAGCTGCAGCGCGATGTAGGGCATGGTCGCGACGATGCCGGTGACGGCCACCGCCAACGCCAGCCAGCGATTGCCGAAGCGGCCGCGCACGAAATCCGACGCGGTGATGTAATTGTGCTTGTTGCAGACGTACCAGAGCCGCGGAAAGGCCAGAAACAAAATCGGATAAATCATGATCGTGTAGGGCACGGCGAAGAACGCAATGGCGCCGGCGCCGAAGGCGAGCGCCGGAACGGCGATGAACGTGTAGGCAGTGTAGAGATCGCCGCCGACCAGGAACCAGGTGATGATGGTGCCGAAACGCCGCCCGCCGAGGCCCCACTCATGCAGTTGATCTAGGTCGCCCTTGCGCCAACGGGCGGCGATGAAGCCCAACCAGGTGATGAACGCAAACAGCAATATGAAGATGATAAGGGCGGTCCAATTCACTTCCTGCACGGCGTCTCTCCCGGTCGTATTCTTGATTTTTTTGTGCGTTTAGGTCGGCGGTTCGGTGAATGCGAATGCTGCCGCTACGCGTCGGTCGCGAAATAGACGATGGCGGTAAGAACCGCGCCGATGATCACCCAGAGCATTTGATACCAATAGAAGAACGGAATTCCGATCCAGGTCGGGTCGACCTTATTGTAGAAGGGCACCCACAGGCTGACAATGAATTGGATCAGGAAGAGCAAGTACCACCAGCTCCATCCCGATCGTCGTTCGCCTTGCTGATCCATTGTTTCCCCCGGTATTTCGCGCCGGAACTCGTGTCTCGGCCGCGCCGTTTAGCGCTCTTATCGGAGAGAATAGCTCCGCTTGGTGGCGATGCAAAGCGGCTTTCGTTTGCGGAATGCGCAATGCGGCAGTGCAACAAACGCCAGCAACAACGTGTCACGCCGCGCTTTTCTCGGCCGCCACGGCGCGCTGCATGAAGTTGACGAACACGCGCGCGATCTCCTCCTCGTATTGGCTCCATTCCGGGAACGGGATGAGCGGCACGTCCTGGTCGGTGATCGGCAGCTGGTGAAGCTCGCTGCCGGGAATGAGATTGTGGGCGACGCGTCCGCTCGCGCTGGAATGCGTATTGTCGTTGCCCGGAATTATGATGGTGAGGGCCTTGATCGAGCGCAATTCCTGTTCGGTCACGCCCATCACGGGATGCGCTCCGCCGGCCTCGAATATTTCTTTCCAGCGCGTGAATACCTGAATGAATTTTTCGGCCGGCAGTTTCGCCAGATAATCGCGGCCGCGCGGATTCTCCTTAAATCGCTCTTTCCACGCATCCATCGCGCAGACGGCCTCCATGCCTCCTTCCTTGGCGGTGCGAATGAATTGCCCGTAATAGTTTTCCGGCAAGCGTCCGGCGGCGAATGCACCGCCCGTCACGCGCAGCAACAGCAGGCCGCGTACCGCTTGCGGGTATTTCAGACAGAAGCGGATTGACGTCCGCGCCCCGGCCGACGAACCGCAGAAGAAGGCCGGCAGCGCATCCTGGCTGCGCATCAATTCGTACATGTCGCCGAGCCACGGCGCCTCTTCGCCTTCGTCGCCTTCGATCCACAGATCCGAGGCGCCGGTGTTGCGCCGATCGTGCAGCATGACCCGATAGCCGTTCTTGGCGATCTTCTGCGCCAGTGGAATGAATTCGTCATGGCCGCGCCGGCCGCCCGTGGTCGCCATCACCCACGGACCATGATTGCCGATCACCTGCCAATTGATGTTCACGCCATGGATGTTGCTGGTTGGCATTGGGTGTTTCCTCGATTATGCGTACCCCGGATCAGCGAAGCGACATCCGGGATCGGGTGGCGCGCCAACCGAAGGGCCGAAGGCGCGTAGGTTGGAGCGGGCGAAGGGAATCGAACCCTCGACACTCAGCTTGGGAAGCTGATGTTCTACCACTGAACTACGCCCGCGAAACCCTTAGTTTATCGGCTTTTCTTGCGTTTCGCCGAAATCTTTACCCGTAGAATACCCGGAACTTTTGAACGATCCACCGCTCCGGGTAAATCGCAAACCGGCGGCTAACCAAATATATCACAGCATTGACGGGTCGCAAAAGGCGACGCGGGCGCACCACTCATTCCAACGCTTAAACTTTTGGAGGCGCAAATCTGCGCAAACCTCGAACGCAATCACAGTCGGGGTGCGGATCAGTCAGCACACCGCACAAAACACCGGCACTCGGTCAAGGATGCACAGAATACAGACTTGGTGAACCACATGACGCCGAAGTCATGGAAAAGAGGTACGACGCTCGCGGCAGAAATTCTGGCGCCCCCGAACCAAAAAAACAGAAACTAGCGCAGCTACTTAGACCTGATCCAGACCGGTACATATTTCATTGCTGATCTAGGGTTGATCCCGGAGTCAATCTCGGTCTACGATCACCCCACATCGCGACACGCGCCGCGCCCTAACTGGCAGACGCAATCCCGCGACATCCCCCCGAACTAACAAACGAACGGACCCGCACCATGCGTGAACAACGCATCTGGCCGATTTGGCTATCCATTTCCGAGGCGTCGCGTGCGCTCGGCATTCAACGCACCGTGCTTTACGCGTGGGTGAAGCAGGGAATGCCCGTCTACAAGTGCGGCGTGAGGCGCAAGGTGTTGACCGAAGACCTGATCAAATTCATCCGCATCAATCTAAGGACAGTCCAATGAGAGACGCCAGAACACCACAACCCAACTGAACGGGAATGGCGGACTGTTTGTCGCAGTAAAACGCAGCATCAAAAACTCGTCGAAATGCGGAGCTGCAAGCGATAGTAAGCGAGATTCGGTTTCATCGGCTTCCTGATATGGATGTTTGTGCCGTCCGACACCCGTAGTGGGCCATTCCCTCTCGCCTTCGTAAGAGACGTACTGAGTGGCCCGATTAACGCCGACAATGCCAATTGTGATCGGTTTGCCGTGCTTTGAATTGAACTGCGTCACTTGTCCTCGAAGGTCGTTAATGACTCGGTCGATTTGCCGGATCATCGCCTTCTGAATAATTTTGACTTCGATGCCAATCTCGATTGTTGCAATAGGCCCGCGCTTAACGTGAAAGCCGGGGTCTACAATTCCTTGAACGTGCGGAACAATTTCACCGAAACTGCCATCGCCGCGACGCGCCTTCACCCCGTGTTGGCGGTTCTGGACGTTGAGAACGGAGACGCCTTCATTAACGCGCGAGACGTACTTGGCGGACGGATTGGGGAGATCGTATAGGTCTTCGAAGAACTGAATGGCTACGAAATCGCCCTGATTTGATGCGCGATGGCGAAAAACTTTTCCGTGAAAAAGATCACGAAACTCGTCGAGCAGCCTGTATGGCAAGTCCGGCCCCGTTCCGCTTCTTGCGTGGTCTGTGAACAACCAACTCGGACTTAGTGGCCCCGCTCAGCCGATGCCCATTCGCAGCCGCCTGAATATTGCGTTCGGCGATTTCAATGAAGCTCGGCTCGATTTCGATGGAAATCGAATTACGCCCCGCCGCTATCGCTGCAACGGCAGTGCTGCCGATCCCTCCAAACGGATCGAGAATGGTGTCGCCAGCGAATGAGAAAAGTTTGATGAGGCGTTCTGCGAGTGCGGGCGGATAGGGAGCAGGATGGCCATTGCGAAGAGAAGCTCCCCGAATGTCAGTCCAAATCGAGCGAAGCCAAGCCTGCATTTCCTGCTTGGTAAGCATCGAGAGGGCTTTTTGGACGGGCGCAATCGAGCGGTACTCGCCGCCTTTGCGTAGGAAGAGAATGTATTCAATGTCGTTTTTAACTATCGAACCCGGCTGATACGGTTTCCCGTAGAAGCCAGCACCGTTTCCTTCGGCCTCAGTGACGCCATTGGCAACTTTATGCCAGATGATCGGCGTGAGAACGTCCAGACCCAATGCGCGGGCACGAACCTGAATGTCCGCATGAAGGGGCATTACAAGGTGCCGTCCCATTTTCCGTCGCGGCAGGCACACGTCCCCGACGACGCAGCAAATTCGCCCGCCAGGTACAAGCACGCGGAGACATTCACGCCACACCATATCTAACTCGGCGAGGAAGCTCCCGTAATCTTCCGTAGCGCCAAGTTGGCCGTTAGCACGGGGATATTCTTTAAGCGTCCAATACGGGGGCGACGTGACGACTAGTTGCACGGATGCGTCAGGGATAGACCCAAGGTCACGAGCATCGCCGAGCGTAAGTGAATGGGCGGTCTTGCCGAACGGTGCTGGCCAAGGAACTTGCCTAAAACGCTCGTTGGCCGCACGGTAAACCCGTAGCGCCTCAGCCGTATTATCAGCGGCCGGAAGCTCGATTTCACCGCCGAAAATCCTGACGACGTTGTCTTTGCAAATCATCTGGGATCACCGAAGCTATGCCTATCGTGAGTTTGCCGGAATTGAAAGCAATACCACGGCCTACATGCACAAGCATTCGAGCACTCCCGTACCGACATTGGAGGAACTGCGGAGGCACAGCGCATGGACGTGGGTCTATTGCGAACGATGCTTGCATCACTTGCCCGTCGCGTTCGTGCCGCTCATGATCCGGTGGGGCAGCAACGCATCCAGCGACAGGCTGAGGCGCTGCGCCAGATGCACGGCTTGCGGCCATAAGGGCGCGACACTGCAACATCCGGGCTGGGTTGATGCTATTGTAGGGTTTCAGCCTTTCCCGGTGGATTGAGTCGTATAACATCAATCACTTAGCAGAAATATCACGGACAGAAGGGACAGTCTTTAGGGACATATCCCTTTGCCTCAGCCACCTCCCGCTCTTGCCTTGAGCCGAGAAGTGCTATGATTCCGTGTGGCCTGCCATCAGTTACTATGACTTCCCGATGATGCTCGAAAAATTCGAACATAACTTCTACGCTGCATTAGCACGGAATGAGATTTTGAGTTGGCGCGGCTCCTCGTTCCAAGACTTCTTTGTCGCGGTTGGCCACCATTGTTGGGCGCCTGATTTCGAGGGAAGGCGAGCCCAAGGCCGTATCGGCGATAAGAAATGCGATGGTTACAGACCTTCGGGTGCAATTGTCTTTCAGTGTTACGCGCCGCGAGAAATGAAGCCGGGGTTGCTCTGCCGGAAAATCGATGAGGACTTTCGCGGTGCTCTCACGAACAGAGAGCATACGCCGATTGGCCGATGGATTTTGGTGCATAACGATTTTGAGGAGTTACCGACCCAAGCGCACGAATTGATCATCAAGCTGCGTTCCGAAAGGGACTCGGTTCCGATTGAAATCTTAGGGCCGGAACCGCTTATAATGCTTATTATGGGATTGGGCCGCGAAAAATTAATGCTGCTCTTCCCGAACGGGCTTGCTACGGACGATCTTAGGAAGATTCATTATCGAGACATAGATGAGCTTATTCAAACCATCGGTGAACTGACATTCGATTGGCCGTCAGGGGCCGTGGAAGCTCCATCATCGCGCAAGATTGAACACAACGGCTTCTCGGAACCTGTGAGCGGCATCTTGAAGGGCGGCTTTCTAGTGCAGCGTCGGTTTGCAAATTACTTTGCCGACACTTCCCGTGCGGAGGTTGGCAACCGCCTCGCAGAGAAATTCAAGCGTCTTTACGCAGAGAAAAAAGCGCAAGGTATTGACGCCGATCAGATTTTCTTTGCGTTGACGGATGCTGTGGGTGGTCTTGCGTGTGAAAAGCCCCGCAGGGCTGCAATTGTTGGGTTGGTCACGTACATGTTTCACAGTTGCGAAATATTCGAAGACGCCCCAATTCGGGCAGAGCTATGATCTTACCGAGCAAGCATCTCTCCTCCGACCGAGCGCTCCTAACGATAGGAGCGCGACTTCTCCACTCCCTTAACGAGCCAAAAACCGTGTCAGCACTGTGGGACTCAGTTCGAAGAAGGCGAGACATTCGTAGTGTGCATGGCCCGCTCTCTTACGAGTGGTTCGTACTCTCCCTTGATCTGCTACATGCGGTCAAAGCCATAGACTTCGATAATGGCGTAGTACGGAAATCGCAGCCGTGATCTATGAGATTTGGAGCACCACGAGGCCTAGTTTCAAGAGGCTGCGGTTCCGGCCGGGGTTGAACATTGTCTCGGTTCGCCGCACTGAGGGAGCCTCAGCCACCGGAAAGCGAAACGCCGCTGGTAAATCGAGTTTAATTGACATTATTCATTTTCTTTTCGGAGGTAATCGGGAAGCTGGTTCACCCCTTTCAGCGCCTGAACTAGCGGATGATGCCTTCAAGGCTCAGTGCGATATAGCGGGAGCTAAGATTGCGATTTCACGCTCAAATTTAAACCCGCGAGAAATCGAAATTGAGGGAGACTGTCGGAATTGGCCTATTCCTCCCGAGATTAGCCCGGACGGCAAAGTAACGGTCACCAACGACCATTGGTGCGATGTTCTTGGGCGCACAATGTTCCAGTTGCCTCCGGCGAATAATATTGGCAGCGGCGGATATTTAAGCTTTCGTTCGTGCTTCTCATACTTCGCCCGACGCCAGCGCACGGGAGGCTACATTGATTGGAGACGATTTTTTATCCAGCAGAGGCCAGTTCAATGGCAAATAGTACTTGCCTATTTGATGGGATTGGATCGTGAGGGTCCACTAGCTCTTCATCGAATTAAGGAAGCCGATAGACAAAAAGTCAATTTGGAAAAATTGCTCAAGACCGAATTTGCAGCAATTGCAATGCCATCAACAGCACGCTTGCGCATAAACGCCAGAAAGTTGGAGCGTCAACTGTCACGACTAGATAGTCAGCTCACCGGCTTCCGTGTGATCGATTTCTATGATGACCTTCTTGAAGAGGCAAACACGCTACAGCAATCGATTGACCAGCTTACGAATGCAAATGTGCTGGATGACGAGCTGGCGCGAGACATTGAGACTGCGTTGGAGTCTGAGCAGCCGCCCGGAATTCCCGATTTGCGGCAACTGTATAGTGAGGCCGGTGTCGTCCTCCGAGAGCAAGTGCTCAGAAGATATAGTGAAGTGGAGGAATTTCACCTCGCAGTCGTTGAGAATCGACGAGAGCACCTTAATTCTGAATTACAGGATACGCGAACCCGCATCGGCTTGCGACGGGATGACATTGCGAAGCAAAGCACGCGGAGAAATGAAATTCTCACAACGCTGAACACTGGTGGCGCGCTGGTCCAATACCGCAAGCTGGATAGTCAACTACAAACCGTTCGCGGCGATCTTGATACGGTGAGACGGCAGCTTGATCTTGCGGAGAAGATTGAGGCAATGCGAGCTGACCTTAAAGTACAGAGAGCAGAAGTCGAGAGGCAAATAAAGCAGGACCTTAAAGAGCGAAGAGCGCTTGTGGAGGAGGCGTCTGTTATTTTCGATGAGATTTCGGAGAAGCTCTACGATCAACCCGCCGAGTTCGACATTGTGGCGAACAAAGATGGTCTTGATTTTACGATTGAGGCTCCTGAGATTGCGAGCGACGGAATCAGACAAGTACAAATTTTTACATTTGATCTGACCTTGGTAACGCTTTGCGCACGGCGCGGAAGATGGCCCGGCTTTCTGATTCATGATAGCCACATCTTCGACGGGGTAGATGGACGGCAAATCGCACTCGCGCTTGACACCGCCGCAAATCGGCTCTCGTCGTTAGGCGGTCAATACATCGTCACGATGAACTCCGACGATTTGGAAAAAGCTGAAAGGGAAGGTGGTATGTCCTTCTCAGAGTTTATAGTTGAACCAGAATTGGACGACAGCCCGACGGGATGCCTATTTGGATTTAGGTTTGCGACTGCGGAGGAACCGCCACAGAGGGGTCTGCCGAATTTGGACCCGGATGAATTGACCTAGGCGGCTCGCTTCTTTTCGGAGGCACCGTGCAGCAATCGCGTCATGGTCGCGCTGATCTTAGCTTGTGCTTCCTTGATAGCGTCGCCGGACGAGAGCGCCCACCGGAGCAAGTATTTCTGTGACATCCCCTCCGGCATGTGGCCCATAAGGAACGCGCTCACGTCATCGGGCACGCCGCAGACGGATGTTGCGACAGATTTATAGGTGCGCCTCAAATCGTTGCCGGTCGCGGGCAGGTCGTCACGGCTTGCCTGCGAACAGCCTTCCCATATCAGCGCATCGGCGCCGCCGCGCTCGCCGACGATGGCGATGGCTTTGCGTATCTCGGGCGTCAGCGGCACCGGCACGCTGTTGCCCGCCTTGAGATTGAACTGTTGGCGCGACTTGACAGTAATAAGTCGCGAACATTGGATTACAAAACCGCTGCTCTACCGCTGAGCTAACCCGGTAAATCAACGACTTAGTGCTTTCATATTTGGGAGGTTGACGTAAGGCGGGCTAGGTGAGAGCGACGTAATTGACCCCAACCTGGGCATTAGGTCTCGCGGCATACGGCTCCGCGACGTGCCGAACTTTAGCCACTTCAAATTTTGTCGAAGCCGCCGCCAGCCGCCACAAAGCCTCCCGCTACGCGCAACGAGTCGATCGCGCCGTGCTGCTCAATCGGAACTACACCGGACCCGTTGGTCTTGATGCCGCCTGTTATCTCGATTTCACGTGCTGAACCGCCGGGTTTGATGCTTAGGGCGATGGCGGAGAGGTTGATAACGACCCCTTTGACAAGAGATGGGCCGGTGCCTCCGAACGTCTCGATGCCGCGGTGGACCACCAGTCGTCCGATCGGCTGACTGATCTGGATGCCGACCGCACCATCCGCATGGGTAACGACGCGGTCAAATTCCGCAAGGTTTACTGTACCCGTATAGACATTGAAGCCGCGGGCGCCTTGGCCAAAGGTTTCTATCGGCGCGTTGACTTTCAATTCATGCACGATTCCGAAGTTCACGAAGCCGATGGCGCTCGGTCCATAGGAGGTAATCTTCGCCTCGGCAGTCCAACGATCGACTACGCCTCAATTGTCGAGCACCATATCGTTGACGCCGTAGGTCACGACAGGTCCCCGGTTCCTCACGACATCAACATGAGCGCCGTAAACAGTGAACACGCCTCCTGTGATTTGGTCTGGTGTGCCGGGCGCAATCCCACCGTCGCTGTAGACCGCATCGGTTTCCAGACGCCGCACATTGAGCCGGCCACCTTTGTCACCCGCGCCGCTGACGAAAATGCCACTGCCTCGGACGGGCGCGCCATCGCGGCCAGCAGAGAGACCGACGAGGTCCGCACTGATGACCACGCTATCGTCGGGCTGCATGTTCCAGAGCGTGAACGCACCATGAATGACATAGACGCCGTAGCCGTGCGGTCGCTCTGTCTCTCCGCGTGCGTCAGCTGCGATAATATCGAGGCCGTTCACATCGACATGACCGCCGCGCACTTTGTCGCGCGCCAAAATCTGAACACGACCGGTCGTTGTCACTCCGCGCAATTCGACGCGACCAAGTGTGGCCATCGTAGTGTCGTTGAAGATCGCTCGTTTGTCTGGTGAAGTATGAAGATGAATGTTATGAACTCGGTTATCCGAAGAAATCTGCAATCCATCAGTTCCCTCAGCGAAGGTGACCTTCGCTTGGTCGCCGTCGCCTCGGATCGACTGTCCGGGAGAAAGGCGAACAGATGGTGCTTTGTTCAAGTCGCCGCGGACGGCAATCCAACGGACGCTCGTGTCCTTGGTGAGGGTGATGAGTTCTTCGACAGTGGTCGCTGACTTTTCATTTTCGTTCACGCGAATACTCCCGGCCATCGGCTAAAAGAACAGTGCAAATCCTCGCGGTTGGCGGCACAGCTTGGCGTGGCGCCAGGCTGACACTCTATGACCGCTTGTGTGCATTGGCGCAACGGCGCCGAACGCTGCGCGCGTGCGGGGCAATCCGGCGAATTCGTCGCGTTGCGGATTATTCGTCTGGTCACAGCCTCGACGGTCTGCTGCGCAGGGCACGCGCCTCGTCGCGCAAAATCTCAGTGAGCGAATCGGTGAAGGTCCTGGCTGAGCAAGCTTGATGACGTTAAAGTCGGTCACGGCGCGCTGAAATCCGGAGATCCATCGTTGCGGTCATACGCAAAAATTAAGCGGCTTAGTAAACATATGACTTATACGGCCATCGTGGATCCTCGTGGTGGAATGCCCCGCAAGCAAGGCCCGATCAATGCCGCCGGATGACATCGAGTTTCTTTCGCCGCCGGGCGCGATCGCGCCGACCGGCCCGTGGAGTCTCGGCGTGCGCACCGGCGATTTCGTGTTTGTGGCGGGCATGCGCGGGATCGATCCGGCGACCGGCAAGCCGGTCGACGGCGCCAAGGTGCGCGTGCGACAGGCCTTTCGCAATATGCAAACGATCGTGGAGGCGGCGGGCGGCAATCTGCGCGATGCCGTGCGGCTGGTGGTCTACGTCACCGACATGGATCGCCATCGACCGCTGGTGAATGAAGTTCAGGAGGAACTGTGGGACGGCGGACCCTATCCGCCGCGCACCATCGTCGAGGTGAGCCGTCTCAATGCGGACGACATCGTGGAGGTGGAGGGTACTTTCTTTTGTCCGCTGCGAAGCGGCTCTTGACCGCCTGCAACATTATACGGTTCCGTTGCCCGCATTGCGGCGAACACCATGACATCAAAATCGACGACGACGCGTCAGACGCGACCGCGTAAGAAATATTCCGCATTGCTCGCGCTGTGCGCCGCGCCGGTTCAGGCAGTCTGGGGCTGATCGCTCCGCCGCGCCGCGAGTTCACATCGGCCGTTCGCCCAGCACGGTCACGCGCCGCATCAGGCGGCGTTCTTCATTGGAGAAATCGGTGCGGGCGTGTAGCGCGCAGCGATTGTCCCACATCAAGAGATCGTTGACCCGCCAGACATGCTCGTAGACGAAAGCAGGGTTTTCCTGATGCGCGAACAGAAAGTTCAGAAGCTCGTCGCTCTCCGCCTCGGACAAGCCTTCGATCGCGATGCTCATCAGCCGGTTGACGTAGAGCGCCTTGCGCCCGGTCGCCGGGTGGTTGCGCACGAGCGGATGGGCGAAATGCGGAACGCCTTCCTTGATACGAGTGCCACGCTTCATTGACGCATTGTCGTAGTCGTAGGCGTGCAACGCCTTAAGCCCGTCGAGGCGGCGTTTGATGTCGTCGCTCAGCGTTTCGTAGGCCGTATAGGCATTGGCAAACAGCGTGTTGCCGCCGGCGCCGGGTACCTCGATTGCGTACAACATCGAGGCCATGGCGGGCTTTTCCTGGTAGCACTGATCGGAGTGGAACTGCATCTCACCGTCGGGCAGGGCGCCGATCTGCTTGCCGTTCTCGCGGATGTTCGAAATCAGCATCACGGCCGGATTGGCGGTGGTGTAGCGGCGGGTGTGGCTCAGCGCCAGTTGACCGAAACGTTCGGCAAAACGCACCTGATCGGCCTCGCTCAAACGCTGATCGCGGAACAGAATAACGACGTTGTCGTGCCAGCACTGACGAATTTTTTCAAACAGCGCATCACTCATCGGCTGGCTCAAGTCGACGCCGATGATCTCGGCGCCGAGCGCCGGCGACAAGGGTTTGGCCTGCAATGGCTCGGTTGGGCGTTGAAGTCCCGGCGCCAAAGACTGTGCTGCGGTCTGCATCGGTGGCTCTCCCTGCTGGCCGAAAATCCTACTCCCGCCCAAACTGCCGGCGCAATTCCGTTTTGGCCTTTTCCAGCGTGCGGGGCGGTGCAGCGGGCAGGTTCTTACCGGCGCGATTGATATAAAACGCCAGCATCGACAGCGCTGAGCGCTAAGGATCATGTCGCGATTGCTCGACGAAGACCAATCCGACCTGAAGGCGCCGTTACGGAAAATTCGATATCCAGCTTTCAGTCATTCGGCGGCGATCCTGCGGGACGATTGGGCTTGAATTTCGGCAAGGCACTTGCCGAGCGCCTCGCCTTCGGGATCGAGCAGCGCCGCGGTGCGGGCGTTGGCGATCGCTTCTGCGGCTTGGCGCGGCGGCATCGCGCCGGCGAGCGCGGGAAGGATCAGCTCTTTCTCGATCAAGCGGTAATTGCCGCTGCCGCGCTTATGGGTGTCGCCATAGCCTTTGATGAGGCGGGCGCATTCGGCGATCTCGATCGCCAGTTCCGCCGACAGCGGCGCGGCTCGCGCGATAAGCTGCAGCCAGGCCTCGATCGCGCGCTGCTCCTCGCGATAGCGGTAGTGTCCGCGGCCGCAATCCACGCAACTTGGCCAGCAGATAAAAGCGCAGGTAACCGAAGATCGACGCGGTGTTGACCTGCATGCCCCAATGCGCGCGGCCGATTGCCATCATGCCGTTCGGCGAGCGCGAGGATGCGCGCTGCGAGCCATGGCGGCAGGATCGAGCAAAATTCCTCGACGCCGGGCTTGAGAAACTCGGTGACGGTGAACGGCTGGTCCGGCTTGACGCCCATCTGCGCGGCGATGCGAGCAAAACGCGCCGGATCGATCTTGGCCTGCGCCACGCGGATCACGTCCTCGTAGGACATGCGCACGGCGAGATGCCGCGCCGTCTCCGCCAGCAGTTGCCCGTCGGCGTCGGCCTTGCGCATCGGCGTCGCGGATCGGCGCGAGGCGATCGAGATAGAGCCGCGCGTAGGCGAGGTCCTGATAGGCGGCGAGCCGGCGCACGCCTTCGGTCATGAACGCGCGCGCCGGCGCCGGCATGCGCTCGACCTCGCTTTCGAGCTCGGCGAGCGACGAGATAGCGGCGCTGCGCGCGCTTGCCGCGCGACGGATCGCGCAGGCGCGCCGCCGTGCGCCGCGGCAAATCCGGCGCGGAAGCCGCGCAGGTTGGCACTCGACCGCCTTGCCGTCGGCGCGGATCGCCGCCTCGAAGGCTTCCGCCGGAATCGGCAGCGCACCGGCGCCCGCGATGGCGCCGAGCATCACCGCGTTGATCATCGCGCCGCTTTCGCGGGCGATCGCCTCGAGATCGAGCAGCAGCGTTTTTTGCGAATTGTTTTTCACCGCCGCGATGAGCCGCTCGGGATCGTAGCGGCCGTCGCCCATCGCCATCTTCTCCACCACCAGATAGGAGCGGCTGGTCGAGGCGATAGTCGTGGTGCGGTCGGGCGTGACGATAGCCGCCGGCGACGGCGCGGCCGGCCTCCATCAACTCGCTGGCAACGACGAGATCGACATCGCCGACGCCCGGTGCGAGCGCCAGGACCGGCCGGCGCACGTCCGTAGGCGCAAACGCTTTGGGCACCAGCTCGATGTGATAGGTCGTCGCCCCGGTGCGTTGCGCCACGCCCGGGATCGACGTCGATTGCACCGGAAAGTTCTGGCTCGCCGCCGCGGCGACGATCCAATCGGTGAGCACGCCGCCGCCCTCGCCGCCAAGCGCGGCGATCAGGATGGTGAGGGGACCGTACGTTGCCTTGCGGCTCGCTGATACGAACTCCGTCTTCGCCGCAGAGGTGAGGGGTTGGGGTAGAGGTTCGGATAACGTCTTGAGCGCCCCCGCGACCGCTAGGCCCGAGCCCCGTGCCCGCGCCCTCGCCCCGCCGGCGAGAGGGAGCAGACTTCGCCGCCGCTGAGCCACTCAATCACCGTGCGCCGCACGCCGATGCAGCGTACGGTCCCACCAGGTCGGATTGCTGATGACGTCGGTGCGATAGAACGATGGGCACAGCACGGCCGCGTGCGCGACTTCGCCGCACAAGCCGCAGCCGACGCAGCTTTCGATCACGGTCGCCACCGGATCGGTGCGCAGCGGATCGGGATTGGGTTTGACGGTCAGCGACGGGCAGCCGGACAGCCGGATGCAGGAATGATCGCCGGTGCAGATTTCATCGTCGACGCCGATAGCGCGTCGTCACCACGCGCTCGCCGCGCTTGAGTTTTTCGGCATTCTCCACGCGCAGCCGGCGCTGGCGCGCCAGCATGCATTCGCCGTCGGCGATGATCACCTTCAGCCCGCGTTCCGCCGTGCGCATCGCCTCCTTCAGCGTCGCCACCATTTTCGCAACGCTGTAGGTGCGCACCGTGCGCAGCCAGGTGACGCCGAGCGAGCGCAGCGTCTTTTCGATGCTGATGCCGGTCGGCGTGCCGCTGCGGTTGGCCGCGCTCGACGGCAGATATTGCTGCCCGGTCGCGGAGGCGTAACCGTTCTGCATCACGATCAGCACGCCGTCGCCCTTGTTGAACATGTTGGAGGCGACGCCGGTGATGAGCCCGTTGTGCCAGAAACCGCCGTCGCCCATCACGGCGATCGGGCGCTTTTCCATGTTCGGGGCCGACGGCGGCGGCGCTGGCGAGCGACATGCCGTAGCCGAGGATCGAATTGCCGAGCGAGAACGGCGCGAAGGTCGCGAACGAATGGCAGCCGATGTCGGCGCTGATATGCGTCGGGCCGATCTCGCGCTGCGTGAGCTTGATGGCGGCGAACACCGGCCGCTCCGGACAGCCGGTGCAGAAATTCGGCGGCCGCGGCAGGAATGTCGCCGACGGCGGTCATGACCGCGGGCTTGTGCGCGAGCATTTTTTCCACGTGCGCCGCGACCGCGTCGGCGTCGATGCCGGCCGGATGCGTCTCGGTCAGGAACGCCGCAATCCCGCGCAAGCAGCACCTCCGACGTATAATCGCCGCTGCGCGGCAGGCAGCCCTTGCCGAGCACGCGCGTCTGCGATGTCGGCGCCGCGCAGGATGACGTTGATTTGCTGCTCGACGTATTCGGGCGAACCCTCCTCGACCACCAGCACGGCGCGCTTTCTGTGCGCAGAACTCTTTCACTTCGTCGGGCACGAGCGGATAGGCGACGTTGAGCACATAGATCGGAATGCGCGAGGCGCCGTAGAGATCGGCGAGATCGAGCCGGGCGAGCGCGCGCAACAAGGCTGTTGGTCAGGCCGCCGAGCACGATGATGCCGACATCGTCGCACGTCGCCGGCGATCGACTTCGTTGAGTTTGTGCTCGCGAATGAATTTTTGCGCGGCCGGCAGGCGCTCCTCGATCTTCAGCCGCTCCTGGGTGAAGATGACCGGCGGGTGGGCGAGGCGGCCGTATTCGAAACGCGGCGGGCCCGCGAGGCGATGCTGGCCGCTATAGGCGCCGCGCTTGTTGTCCTTGGCGACGAATTCGCCGGTGACGTGGCAGGCGCGCACGCGCAAATCGAGCATGACCGGCGCGTGGCTCGCTTCCGACAGCTCGAATCCCTTCTTCGACCATGCGCACGATGGTCGGCAGATCGGGCCGCGGATCGAGCAGCCAAATCGAGGATTTCATCGCATAGGCGTAGGAGCGCTCCTGGATGACGCTCGCGCCCTCGCCGTAATCCTCGCCGAGCACGATCAGCGCGCCGCCGATGACGCCCGGCGAAGCGAGGTTCGACAGCGCATCGGCCGCCACATTGGTGCCGACGATCGATTTCCACGTCACCGCGCCGCGCAGCGGATAATTGATCGAGGCGCCGAGCATGGCCGCGGCGGCGGCCTCGTTGGTGCAGGTCTCGACATGCACGCCGAGATCGGCCAACAGGTCCTCGGCATCGACCATGACATCGAGCAGATGCGACACCGGCGCGCCCTGGTAGCCGCCCACGTAGCTGACGCCCGACTGCAGCAGCGCCTTGGTGACCGCGAGGATGCCTTCGCCGCGAAAAACCTCGCCGTCGCCGAGCCGCAGCGCATCCACTTCCTTTTTGAACGAGCGTTCCATCGGGTTTTCCACGGGCAAGTGCCGCGGATCACATATAGCCGCTTTTGCCGCAGTCGTCATTCCGAACGCCGCGAAGCGGCAAGTCCCGGATTCCATTTCACGGGCGCTGGAGCTGATGACGCGCAGGGCGCGGCATCGGCTCGGCTTGGTCTGCGCAGCCACAACGGCTAGGGTGCCGCCCGCCGGCGCCAGCGAGAAGCAAGCCGGGTACGCATGGGGACGTCATGGACGGCGGAGCGCAAATCGTCATCGACAAGGTGAACCACACCTATCGGCCGCCGCGCGGCCGGCCGGTGCTTGCGCTTGCCGATGTGTCGCTTGAGGTGCGCCCGCGCGAATTCCTCGCGATTCTCGGCCCTCGGGCTGCGGAAAATCCACGCTGCTCTACCTGGTCGGCGGGTTCCTGCCGATCGAGGCCGGCCGTATCGTGGTCGAAGGCAAGCCGGTCACGGCGCCGGGTCCCGATCGCGGCATCGTGTTCCAGCATTTCGCGCTGTTTCCCTGGAAGACGGTGCGCGGCAACATCCTCTACGGTCTCGAACGGCAGGGCCTGCCGCGCGCCGAGCGCGAGAAGCGCGCGCAAGCCTTCATCGATCTGGTCGGATTGAGGGGGTTCGAGGACAGCTATCCGTCGCAGCTTTCCGGCGGCATGAAGCAGCGCACCGCGATCGCGCGCACGCTCGCCTTCGATCCCAGTATTCTGTTGATGGACGAGCCGTTCGGCGCGCTCGATGCGCAGACGCGCTCGCTGATGCAGACCGAGTTGCTCAGCATCTGGCAGCGTACGCCAAAGACCGTTATCTTCGTCACCCACGACGTGCAGGAGGCGGTCTATCTCGCCGACCGCGTGGCGGTGATGTCGGCGCGGCCGGGCCGGATCAAGGCCATCGTCGACACCAAGTTCGGCCATCGCGATCCGAGCATCTTGCGCAGCAAGGAATTCGTCGAAAAAGTCGATGAGCTCTGGAATCTGGTGCGCGTCGAGGCCCTTAAGGCGCAGGAGGACAAGGCGCCGTGAAATCCGCGCTGCTGCGCTATCTCGCCGCTGTTGCTGCTGGCGCTCGCCTGGGAGGCCTTGGCGCGGCTCAACATCGTGGATTCGCTTGCTTTGCCGCCGTTGAGCAAAGTGGCGGTCGCCTGGGTCGATCTTCTCCGCGACGGCGAACTGGTCGACAACGGCGAGGCCTCGCTCTATCGCGGCTCGATGGGACTTCTCCTCGCCGTCGTCGTCGGCGGCGGGTTGGGCATGGCGATGGCGCGCTGGCGGATGCTCGACGTGTTCCTCAATCCGCTGGTGGAACTGTTCTATCCGCTGCCGAAATCGGCCCTCATTCCGGTCACGGTGATCTGGCTCGGCTTTGGCGACGGCTCGAAGATTCTGCTGATCTTCCTCGGCTGCATGATCCCGGTCACCATCGGCGCCTATAACGGGGCGCGCGGCAGCGAGCAGGCGCTGGTCTGGTCGGCGCGCAGCATGGGCGCGAGCCGGCTACGCATGATGTGGGACGTGGTGATGCCGAGCGCGTTGCCGGAATTGCTCAACGGCATCCGCACCGCGCTGGCGCTGGCGTTCATCCTTCTGGTCAGTTCCGAGCTGATCGTCTCGCAAGCAGGGCTTCGGCTATCTGATCGGCTATCTCGGCTCCACCGGCTCCTACGAGGGCATGTATGCGGTGGTGCTTACCGTCGCCTTTCTCGGCTTCGCCGCCGACCGGCTTTATCAAGCGCTCATGCAATGGTTGCTGCGATGGCGCGAGTAGAAGATCAAGCCTCGCTGGCGGCTGCGGAAGCCGACCTTACGCGCGCTGCAGCGCGGCGGCTCGACGTCGTCTTCCGCGGCGGCGCCAGCGATTTTCTCGATCCTGATGTTGCTGATCGCCTGGGAACTGTTTGCCCGCAGCGGCAAGGTGACGATGTTCATGCTGCCGCCGTTCACGGTGGTCGCCGAGTACATCGCCAAGGACGCGGTTTCCGGCGATCTTTGGATCAACCTCGGACTGACGCTCTATCGGGCGATGGCCGGCTTTTTCATCGCCGCCATCGGCGGCGTCACGCTGGCGACGCTGATGTCGCGCGTGCGCGTGGTGCGCTGGTTCTTCGATCCGATCATTTCGGTCGGCTTCCCGATGCCGAAAATCGCCTTCCTGCCGGTCATCATCCTGTGGCTCGGCGTCTACGATGTTTCCAAAATCTCCATCGTGGTGTTTGACGCAATTTTCCCGGTGGTGACGGCGACGCTCGCCGGCATCGCCGCCGTGGAGAAGGAGTTGCTGTGGTCGGCGCGCAACATGGGAGCCAATGAGCGGCAGCTGATATGGCAGATCGCGCTGCCGGCGGCATCGCCGCAAATTCTGACCGGCCTGCAAGTGGCGCTGCCGATCGCGCTGATCGTCGAAATCATCGCCGAGATGGTGATGGGCGGTTACGGCCTCGGCGGCGCCATGATGAGCGCTTCGCGTTTTGCCAATTCGCCCGGCGTATTCGCCGGCATCGTCGAGATCGCCGATCGTCGGCTTTATCCTGATCAAGGCCATGGCGATGCTGCGCCGCCGGCTTTTGGTGTGGCACCAGGAGACCGCCGAGCGACCGCGCCCGATCAGGGTGCGGCAAGCGATAGGCTTGCGCCGTATCGCCCTTTGCGCCCACAATTGTCGTCCGAGAAGGCCGTGGGCGCCGATTTTGCTGAACAGCCCGTGGTGAATCTGGGAGGGGCAGGCCATGCGTACATTCATCGCGCTATCCAGTTTAGTTTTGCTGCTGCTCGGCGCCGGCGACGCGCGCGCCGACCCCGTGCAAATTCGAGTGGCCTGGGTGGCGCCGATCGCGAACTGGATTTCGATCTGGCTCGACAAGAAAGATCTCGCCCAGCATTTCGGTAAATCCTACGTGTTCGTGCCCGTGCATTTTGCCGGCACGCCGCCGATGGTCACGGCGATCGCCAACAACGAGGTGGAAATCGGCGATCTCGCCTATTCGACGCTGCCGATCGCCATCAAGAATGCCGGCCTGGACGACATCCGCGTGATCGCCGACGACTTCCAGGATGGTGTCGACGGTTATTGGACGATCCCATTTGCCGTGCTCAAGGACGGGCCGATCAAGAAGGTCGAGGATCTCAAGGGCAAGGTCGTCGCGACCAACGCCGAGGGCAGCGCGGTCGACATCGCCATGAAGGCGATGCTGCACCAGCACGGCCTCGAGCTCAACCGCGACTACACCGTAGTCGAGGCGCCGTTCCCGGCCATGAAGGCGATGCTCGCGGAGCACAAGGTGGATCTGATTCCGGACGTCCTGCCGTTCGCGCTCGATCCGGAAATGCAGAAGATCGCAACCACGCTGTTCACCGCCAAGGACGCCATCGGCGTATCTGAATTCGTCAGCTTCCAGGCGCGCAAGCCTTTCATCGACGCGCATCGCGCCGCATTGGTCGACTGGCTGGAGGACACCCTGCGCATCCTGCGCTGGTACATGGATCCGAAGAACCACGACGAGGCGGCGCAGATCGCCGCGCCGCCTCGTCAAGGTGCCGCCCGCAGCGCATGGGCTGGGTCTTCACCAAGACCGACGCCTATCGCGATCCGAACATGCTGCCGGACCTCGCCGCGCTGCAGAGGAATGTCGATCTGACCAAGGAGCTCGGCTACGCGCAGGCGAGCTTCGACGTCAAGGCGTACTCCGACCTCAGCATGGTCGAAGAGGCGGCGAAGCGGCTGAAATGAAAGTCAGTGCGTCGATCACCGACGCCGCGTCGCGCGGCAATCCCAGCCGGGATCGGCTACTTCGACGTGGAATAGAAAAAATCCGCGGGTCGCGCCGGCCGAGGTAACGACCCGGTGCGGCAAGCGATACGCTTGCGCCGCATTCCCCTTGCGCTCACAATTGTCCCTGAGCAAGGCCGTCGCCGTCGATCTCGCGGTAGAAAGCGGCCAACCCGGGGGAGGGACGGACAATGCGCGCAAAGATCGCAGCGTTGGGTTTAGTTCTGCTCGCGCTTGGCTTCGGGCAGGCCCATGCGGACCCGCTGAAGATCCGCGGCGCCTGGGTGGCGATCGGCAACTGGGCGTCGATCTGGATGGCGAAGAAGGACCTCGCGGTCCATGACGGCCAGTCCTACGTGTTCGAGCCCGTCCATTTCGCCGGCACGCCGCCGATGGTCACGGCGATCGCCAACAATCAAGTTGGAGATCGGCGATCTCGCCTTTTCCACCTTGCCCATCGCCATCGAGAATGCCGGCTTGGACGACATCCGCGTGATCGCCGACGAATTCGAGGACGGCGTCGACGGCTATCGCGACGACCCAATTCGAGGTGCTCAAGGACGGCCCGATCGGCAAGGTCGAGGACCTCAAAGGCAAGGTGGTCGCCACCAACGCCAAAGGCAGCGGCGTCGACGTCGCCATGCGGGCCATGCTGCGCCAGCACGGGCTGGAGCCCAATCGCGATTACACCGATGTCGAGGCGCCGTTCCCGGCGATGACGGCGATGCTGGCGGAAAAGAAAGTCGATCTCATCCCCGCGGTGCCGCCGTTCGCGCTCGATCCGGAGCTGCAGAACGATCGCGCGGCCCCTGTTTACCGTCCACGCATGCGATCGGCGTCTCCCAGTTCATCGTCTGGACCGCACGCAAGCCGTTCATCGACGCGCATCGCGCCGCTCTGGTCGACTTCATGGAGGATACGATGCGCATCGAGCGCTGGTATCTCGACCCGAAGAACCACGACGCAGTCGACACGATTGCGTCGCAGCTCACCAAGCAGCCGCCCGAGCGCTTCGGCTGGGTGTTTACCAAACAGGACTACTACCGCAACCGCAACCTGGTGCCGAACCTCGAGGCGCTGCAGAAGAACGTCGACATGACCAAGGAGCTCGGCTTCGTCAAAGCGAACCTTGACGTCAAGGCGCATTCCGATCTCAGCATCGTCAAGGAGGCGGCGCAAGCGCTTGCAATGAGACATGCGGAACCTTAAGGCGCCGATCGGCGGCGCCGCATCAACTGGGAGGAGATTATGCGTGTGATGAAATTCGCAATGGCCGGCGTTTGGCTTGGCCGCTGCGTTTGCTGCGCCGGTGCGGCCAACGCCGATCCGTTGAAAATCAGCGAAGGCTGGGTCGCCCCGGGCAACTGGGCGTCGATCTGGCTGCAGAAGAAGGATCTGGCCAAACATTACGGCCAATCCTACGTGATGGTGCCGGAGCATTATGTCGGCACGCCGCCGATGATCACGGCGCTCGCCAACAATCAGATTGCGATCGCCAATCTCGCCTATTCGACGCTCGGCATCGCCATCGAGAACGCCGGGCTCGACGACCTGCGCATCGTCTCCGACGAATTTCAGGACGGCGTTCCCGGCTATTACTCGCAGGAATTCATGGTTCTCAAGGATAGCCCGATCCATAAGATCGAGGACCTCAAGGGCAAGGTCGTCGCCACCAATGCGGAGGGCAGCGCCGTCGACGTCGCCATGAAGGCGATGCTGCACAAGCACGGGCTCGAGCCCAACCGCGACTACACCGTCGTCGAGGCGCCGTTCCCCGCCATGCGGGCGATGCTGGCGGAGAAGAAAGTCGATCTCATTCCCGCCGTGCTGCCGTTCTCCTACGATCCCGCGCTGCGAAACATCGCCCGCGATCTGTTCGTGCAGAAAGACGCCATCGGCATCGCCGACATGGTCGTCTGGGCGGCGCGCAAGCCGTTCATCGACGCGCACCGCGCCGCTTTGGTCGATTTTTATCGAGGACACGCTGCGCATCACGCACTGGTACGAGGACCCCGCAAACCATCAGGCCGCGATGCAAATCCTCGGCGATCTGGTCAAGCGGCCGCCGGCGATCTTCGATTGGGCGTTCACCAAGAAAGACGTCTATCACGACCCCAACATGCTGCCGAACCTCGACGCCTTGCAGAAGAACGTCGACCTCACCCACGAGCTCGGCTTCACCAAGGGAACCTTCGACGTCAAGAAGTACTCCGACCTGAGCATCGTCGAAGAGGCGGCGAAGCGGCTGCAGTGAACGGCGGTAGCGCCGAAGCTCGCAGATGATCGGCAATGCGAGGAGCGAAGCGACGAAGCAATCCAGCAGCCGCTCGACCGGCCTGAATTGCTTCGCTTCGCTCGCAATGACGCGATCAATGCATCGCCTTGCCGCCGTCGACATTGATGGTCTGCCCGGTCATGAAGTCGCTCGCCGGCGACGACAGAAACATCACCGCGCCGACGAGGTCGGCGGGAAACTGCGCGCGCTCGATGGCGCGGCCGGCGATGCGGGTCGCGAGATAATTGCCCGATGAGGAGGCGACCTGCGTCTCGCTCTGCGTCATGCCCGGCGTCACCGCGTTCACCGTGATGCCGAATTCGCCGACCTCGCGGGCAAGCGCGCGGGTAAAGCCGATGACGCCGGCCTTCGAGGTCGTGTAGTGCAGGCGGTTCGGCGTTCCCTCCCACACGCGCGACGAGGAGATATTGACGATCTTGCCGCGCTTTTGCGCCTTCATCGCCGGAAAAGCGGCGCGGCAGCAAAGAAACATGCCGCGCAGGTTCACCGCCATCACGCGGTCCCATTCCTCGACCGGGAATTTCGAGCCACGAGCGGCGCGGCAGCGCGCTCATCAGCGAGGCGTTGTTGATGAGCACGTCGATCGCGCCGTAACGGTCGAGCACGGCCGCGATCATGGCCTTGGTCGATTCTTCGCTGGCGATATCGACGCCAAGCCCGATCGTTTCGAGGTTGGCCTTGGTAAGCGTCGCGGCGACGCTCTTGGCGGCCTCAACATCGATGTCGGCGGCGGCGACGCGCGCGCCCGCCTTGGCGAACTCCTCGACATAGACCTTGCCGATTCCCTTGCCGCCGCCGGTAATCACGACGCTGCGCCCGGTAAAATCAAATCGCTCGTTCACGGCCATTGTGTTTGCCTCTATGCTGTTTCCATAGTCATCATCCTCGGTGAAGAATGAACCCCATCGACCTTGAAGTCATCTACCAATCGACGCTGCAGATCGCGCGCGAGCTGACGCTCAACATGCTGCGCACCGGCTTTTCCACCATCATCAAGGAGAGCCAGGATTTCACCTTCGCGATCTTCGACGCGCAGGGGCGCATGGTGGCGCAGGGCATCCCGCAGCCGCTGCATATCGGGCCGCTCGCCGCGCAGGTGAACGAAATCCGCCGCCGCTTCCCCGACGCCGCGCCGGGCGACGCCTTCATCGTCAATCATCCCTATCAGGCCTGCCAGAACCATTCGACCGACATTTGCATCATCACGCCGATGTTCGTCGACGACCGCCTGGTCGGCTACATCGGCAATACGGCGCACAAGCCCGATCTCGGCGGCAAAGTGCCGGGCACCAATGCCGGCGACGCCACCGATCTGTTCCAGGAAGGCCTGCTCATCCCGCCGATGCGGATTTTGCGCCGCGGCGAGTTGATCGCCGATCTCGAGACCGTCATCTGCGCCAACACGCGCACGCCGGAAGTGACCTGGGGCGACATCAGTGCGCAGATCAACACCAACACCTATGGGCTCACCCGGTTTGCCGAGCTGTTCAAGAAATACGGCACCGACAAAGTGCTCGCCTGCTGGCAGGAGTGGATGGACATCTGCGAGCGCGAACTGCGCAAGGAAATCGCCAAGGTGCCGGACGGCATGTTACGGCCCGGAGACCGATTATCTCGACGACGACGGCATCGATCTCGACAAAGTCCTACCGCATCTCGGCGACGCTCGAAGTGAAGGGCGACGTTCTGCACTTCATTCTCGACAGCGACGCGCAGGCGCGCGGGCCGATCAATTTGCGGCCTTGCGTGTCGCGCAATTTCATCCAATGCCTGGTCAAGATGGTGTTCATCCCGCGCCTGCCGGTGAACGACGGGCTGTCGCGGCCGGTGCAGGTGTCCTATCCGCCGGAAGGCTCGCTGCTCAATCCGCGCTTCCCGGCGCCGGTCAACATGTACGTGCGGCCGAGCCAGGTCACGACCTCGGTCGCCATCCGCGCGCTCGCGCGCGCCGTGCCGGGCCGCGTGCCGGCGCCGGGCAGCGCCGCCGGCGGCTCGATCTCCAGCGCCGGACGCCATCCGCAATCCGGCCGCTGGTATTCGCAATACGAGATCTTGAGCGGCGGCACCGGCGCGCGGCCGAATGGCGACGGCGTCAGCGCCATGGATGAACTCGTCGTCAACGTCATGAACACGCCGGTCGAGGCGGTGGAGACCGAGTTTCCGGTGCGCGTCGAACGCTACGGGCTGGCGCAGGATTCCGGCGGGCCCGGCACATTTCGCGGCGGGCTCGGCGTGCGCCGGCAATGGCGGATTCTCGGCGAGGAATCGGTCATCAATCTGCGCACCGACCGTTTCAAATTCTCCTCGCCGGGAATTTTCGGCGCCAAGCCGGCGCATCCCTCGGCGGCATCGCTGCAAGTCCGACGGCGCGCCGGCGCGGCCGCTGACCTCCAAGGTCGCCGGCCTGCGGCTCAAGAAGGGCGATGTGCTGTCGATGGAATTCGCCGGCGGCGGCGGCTGGGGCGATCCGCGCGAACGCGCGTCCGAGCGCGTGCGCGAGGACGTGGTGCGCGGCTATGTCTCGCGCGAGGCGGCGCGCGACGATTACGGCGTCGCGCTCAAAGACGATCTCAGCGTCGACGCCGAGGCGACGGCGCGGCTGCGCGCCAAGTGCAGCCAAGGCCGCCTCATGAAATTGCGGATCGGGATCGATGTCGGCGGGACATTCACCGATGTCACCGCCTTCGACGAGGATGCGGGCGCGCTCGTCGCCGTCCGCAAATATCTGTCCGATCCGGCGCGGCCCGCCGCGGTGATGGAGCAGCATCACGCGCGATCTCGCCGCCGATTTCGGCGCGGATTCGGTCGTCGCTGATCCTGCACGGCTCGACCGCGGCGCTCAACACCATGCTCGAAGGCAAGGGCGTGCGCGTCGGCCTCATCACCACGCGCGGCTTTCGCGACGTCTACGAGATCGGCCGGCAATGGCGCGGCGACGAAGTTTTCAACATTTTCGCGCCGGCGCCGAAAATGCTGCTGACCCGCGACCGCATCCACGAAGTGCGCGAGCGGCTCGATGCGTTGGGCAACGTCGATCGAGAAGATCGACGAAGCCGAAGTCGCCGAAGCCGCGCGCCGGCTCGTCGCGCAAGGCGTCGAAGCCGATCGCGGTGTGCTTTCTGTTCGCCTACGCCAATCCGGCGCACGAACAGGCGGCGGCAAAGATCATCCGCGACATCGCGCCGCGACCTCTATGTTTCGCTCTCGCACGAGGTCAATCCGGAATGGCGCGAATACGAGCGCACCGCCTCGACCGTCGCCAACGCCTATATCGGTCCGCCGGTCTCGCGCTATCTGCGCGAGCTGGAAGAGCTTTCGCTGCGGCGCTTTCCGCGTTCGCGCGCGCTGATGATGAAATCCGACGGCGGCGCCGCCAGCGCCCGCATGCTCACGCGCACGCCGATCGAGACGGTGATGTCCGGCCCGGTCGCCGGCGTCATCGGCGGCCGCTATCTCGGCGACATCAAGGGCATCGACAACATCATCACCTTCGATACCGGCGGCACCTCTTCCGACATGGCGGTGCTGCCGGGACGGCCGCTGTTCAAATCGGAATTCTCGGTGGCGCGGCATCCGTTGCGCACCCACACGGTCGATATCGAGACCATCGGCGCCGGCGGCGGCAGCATCGCCGCGGTCGATCTCGGCGTGCTCAAGGTCGGCCCGCAGAGCGCCGGCGCCGATCCTGGGCCCGCTTGCTACGATCGCGGCGGCGGCGAGCCGACGCTGACCGACGCGCTCGTCGTGCTTGGCCATCTCAGCCCGACGGCGCTGCTTGAAGGCGCCATGCCGATCTCGCGCGCCAAGGCGTACGAGGCGGTCAGCGCGCGCGTGGCGCAGCCGCTCGGGCTTGCACGCCGGTCGAGGCGGCCTGGGGCATCCTCACCGTGCTCGCCACCAACGTCACCATGGCGATGCGCACCATCACCATCGAACGCGGCTACGATCCGCGCGAGTTCACGCTCATCGCCTTCGGCGGCATGGGGCCGACCATCGCCGGCCGCATCATCGGCGAACTTGGCATCGGCCGCATTCTGGTGCCGCGCGATCCCGGCACGTTCAGCGCCTTCGGCATGCTGGTCACCGACGTGCATCAGACCCGCAGTTTTACCCGCATCACGCGGCTTGATGCGGCGAACGCCGGCGGAGCTGGAAAAGACTTTTGCCGAGATGGAAGCGGCACGCGCTGGCCGAGTTGCTGCAGGAACAATTCCCGCGCGAGCGGCTGACGACGTTGCGCAGCGCCGGCATGCGCTACCGCGGCCAATCCTACGAAGTCAGCGTTCCGGTCGCGGGCGCTGCAAAGCGAGCGCCGACATCGCCGCTTTGGCGAAGCGCTTCCACGAAGCGCACCAGCGCCGCTACGGCCACATGGCCGCATCGGAGGCGGTCGAAATCGTCAACTTTCAGGTCACCGCGGTGGGACAAATCCCGAAGCCGCAGTTTCAGGAAAGATCGTGCTGCCCGACAACGTGCGACCGCCTGCGCCGCAGGAAATGCGCGCCGCCTATTTCAGCCCCGCCGATGCAATCGAGACGCCGGTGTTTCGCCGCTCGGCGCTGCAGCCCGGCGCGGCCATCGAAGGCCCCGCCATCATCGAGGAAAAGACCTCGACCATCGTGCTTTATCCCGGCCAGCACGCGCGCATCGACGGCTATCTGAATATCGAGATCGTCTAGGTACGGCGCTGCCGCGCGACGGCGGCGCCAGTACTTATCACTTCATCAGCCCATTGCTGAACTGCGGCTTCGTCGACGATCCGATGCGCCTCAGGCGGCGCACCCGATAAGCGGTCGCCGTTGCGCGCTCTCTGCGATGAGCACGTTGAGGTTGGGTTTTGGCGCGGGCTTCCCGGTGGCGCCGATCAGGCCGCGCACACCGGTGAGCGCGTCCGGCCGCAGTTCGAGCGCGAGCAGCCGGTTGCGGTCGACCGCAACCAGAGACAGGCCATTCGCCGGCAGGCGTCCTTCGCGCAGCCGCTCCGAAGCCTTGGCGAAACGCGCCGCGCCGTAGGCCTCGTCGAGCAGAGGCTCGCGCACCGCGACGTCGGCCGCTTTTTCTTCCCGCACGTAGACCATGTTCCTGCTCCTTTCTCCCGCTACGCCCAGCGCACCGCTCCTCGACGGAGGAGGGCGCGCTGGGGCAACAGGGGCCCGCCTTTTTCAGATGTGAAAGGTGCGCAGCGGAGCGAAGCCGTTGAAGGCCACCGCTGCGTAGGTCGCGGTATAGGCGCCGGTGCCTTCGATCAGGATCTTGTCGCCGATCTCAAGGCTGATCGGCAGATCGTAAGGCCCCTTCTCGTACAGTACGTCGGCTGAGTCGCAGGTCGGACCGGCGAGCACGCAAGGCCCGACCTTGTCGCCGTCGTGTGGCGTGCGGATCGGGTAACGGATCGACTCGCCCATCGTCTCGGCGAGACCGCCGAATTTGCCGATGTCGAGGTAGACCCAACGTACATGGTCGTGCTCGCTCTTGTTGGAGACGAGCACCACCTCGGCCTCGATCACGCCGGCATTGCCGACCATCCCGCGGCCCGGCTCGATGATGGTTTCGGGGATACGGTTGCCGAAATGCTTGCGGAGCGCCCGGAAGATGGAGCGGCCATAGGCTTCCACCGCCGGCACGTCGCGTAGATACTTGGTCGGAAACCCACCCCCGAGATTGACCATCGTGAGGTTGATGCCGCGGTCGGCGCAGGCGCGAAAGATCGCCGACGCGGACTTCAGCGCTTCGTCCCAGGCCGCCGTGCGGCGCTGCTGCGAGCCGACGTGAAACGACACGCCGGCCGCCTCGAGCCCGAGCCGCTGCGCGTGGTCGAGCACGTCGACCGCCATCTCCGGATCGCAGCCGAATTTCCGCGACAGCGGCCATTCGGCGCCGGCGCAGCCGAACAGGAAGCGGCAGAAGATCCTGGCGCCGGGCGCGGCGCGGCTGATCTTCTCCACTTCGGCTTTGCAGTCGACCGCGAACAGGCGGACGCCCATCGCATAGGCACGCGCGACGTCGCGCTCCTTCTTGATCGTATTACCGAAGGAGATGCGCTCGGGCGCTGCGCCGGCCGCGAGCACCATCTCGATCTCGGCGACTGAAGCGGTGTCGAAGCAGGAGCCGAGGGAGACGAGCAGCGACAGCAGTTCGGGCGCCGGGTTCGCCTTCACGGCGTAGAATACGCGGCTGTCCGGCAGCGCCTTGGCAAAAGCGAGATAGTTCTCGCGCACGACGTCGAGATCGACGACGAGGCAAGGACCATCGTCCAGCCCGGCATCGCGGCGGCGGCGCAGGAAATCGCGGATGCGCTCGGTCATCGGAGCCGCTCCTTCTTCCAGGTTCAAGGGCCAACCGACGAGAAGCCGTTTGGCCCAGCGTTGAAGTTCGGCCGCTTGCGCGCTCGCACGCGCAGACGACCGGCGTCAGCGGCGGAAGTGCCTGGCGCCACGGCGTGCGTTGGGGACACGGAGCTGGCGCGGCGCCTTCGCCGAGATGCTGCCTTGGATTGGAGCGGGAGTTCCCGTTCCGCACGGCCGGCAAGATGGACAAGCCTCTTCGGTGCTGACCTTTGGACGGCCAACGAGACCAAAAAAGCCCGCTCCGTCGTTGCTTTAAGCCGCGTCCCCCGTTGAGCGCGGGGTGCGCCGGTTTCGCCTCCGGCTGCCGATCACGTAGTGAGGTCTTGAACAAAACCTCAGGCGACTGTCCGGCCTCTTGTCCGGATGCCTACCGATCGACACCCGGCCACAGGCACGTGCGAAATTGGGCGAGCGGCAAATAGTCGTATCGATACCGCATTGCAAGAAAAATCGACGGCGCGCGACGAAAATTTTCGTGCGGCGTCGGCCGCCGATCGTGAAGCCGGCATTGGGCGCAGGCCGGATGACGCAGAAGGACGGCTGTGTGATAGTGGCCCGCGCTTAAGCTCCAACCTCCTCTCGTTCTCAAGGATGCAATTCCATGACTGGCTTGCCGATCACTTTCGCCTGCGGCCTCTACGATCGCATGCTCGCGCTGCAAACGGGCGACATCAAGCCCGAGGGCATCGATCTGAATTTTCTCGTCATGGATAATCCGCGCGAAATCTTCGACCGCATGTCCAACCGGCTGGAATTCGATGCCTGCGAAATGTCGAGTTCCGAGTTCGTCAGCCGCTTCGCGGCCAAGAAGCTGCCGTTCGTGGCACTTCCGGTGTTCGCCTCGCGGGTGTTTCGCCATGGCTTCATCGTGGTCAACCGCAAGCACGTCACATCGCCCAAGGATCTCGAAGGCAAACGCGTCGGCGTGCCGCTCTACACGCAGACCGCGGCGATCTTCATCCGCGGGCTGATGCAGCACGATCTCGGCATCGACCTCGACAAGATCGAGTGGGTGGAGGGTGCGGTCAACGAGCCGGGCGGCTACGGCAATCCGTCGGTCATGCCGATGCTCAAATCCGTCAACAAGACGCCGAATACGAGCGGCAAATCGCTGAACGATCTGCTTGCCGCGGGCGAAATCCACGCCATCATCGGTTCGAATATGCCGCGGGCCTTTGGGCATCATCCCGACGTGGTGAGATTATTTCCCGACTATCGGGCGCAGGAGAAAGACTATTTTCGCCGTACCAAGATTTTTCCGATCATGCATCTCATCGTCATCCGCAACGATGTGTACGACAAGAATCCGTTCGTGGCGACGAGCCTGTACAACGCATTCTGCGCGGCGAAAGATTGGGCGCGCGAAAAGATGCGCTATTCGGGGACGCTGCGCTACATGCTGCCGTGGCTTCCCGACGACGTGCGCGAGATCGACGAGCTTGTTTGGCGGCGATTGCTGGCCCTATGGGGTCGAGCCAAACCGCCCGACGCTGGAAGCGCTGGTAACCTATATGGCCGAGCAGGGCCTGATCCCGGAGCCTATCCCGGTCGAGAAATTGTTCGTGCCGACCTACGGTTAGAATAGCTGATCGGTCGAACGGGAGAGCGGCAATGAAAAGGGCGCTCTGCGCCGCAATGGCGGCGTTCGTGATAAGCACGCCCAGCTTCGCGTTCGGCGCCGACTACGCGCCGATCAACTGCGCTAAAGCGGCTTCTGCGGCGGAGCGGACCGTCTGCAGAAACTACGCGCTCGGCCAAGCGGAGGCGCGCATGGCGACCCTCTACGGCATCGCGATGTCGCTGGTCGCCATGGGGCAGCGCGGCGATATCGGCGATGCGCAGAAGCAATGGCTGAAAACGCGCGAAGCGTGCGGAGCCAATGTCGCCTGCTTGAGCAAGGTCTACAACGACCGCATCGGGCAATTGAATAAGGTGATCGACGCTATTGCCGCGAATGGGCCGTACTGATCAGACGCGCGCTGTAAAAGTCACACCGCCTTGAGGTGCGCGTCCTTGCGCTTGTAGAGCTCCTCGTCGGCGTAGCCCATCGTCTCCGGCTTGCCGCGGCCGAGCATCACCTGAAAATAGACCGGCCCGAGCGAGTTGTTCTGATAACCGTGGATCACGCCGGCCGGGCAGGAGATGCACTCCCACGGGCCGAGCCGCGTGGTCAGGCGCTTGCCGGTTTCGTCCTCGACGAACACGTCGAGAAAGCCTTGCAGCACGAAGAAGCACTCTTCGACTTCGTGAGTGTGCGCGGCGTTGCCCTGGCCGGGCTCGACATACATGATCGACAGCGTGAAATTGCCGGCCGGGATCACGGTCGGATCGCCGTGCTTGCCGGAGCCGCCGGCGCCGATGAAGCGGTGCTGCGCGCGCTTGTAGCCCTCGATCTTGGCGTCCTCGAACGCCGCCCAATCCGGCTTCTTCTCCTTGAAGCGGCCGACATACCTTTTCATGATGTCTTCGATCGGAACGCCCTCAAGCTCCTTCGGGCGCGGATGGCGGGCGACGGACATGGCTTTGCTCCTGTCGAATAGCGGATTAAAGCAAATCTATTCTTGTAGTGGCCGCTCGTCTATTCAGGAATTGCGGCGTGCGTCCTGCACGAGCTGCCAGACGGCGCTTGGCGTCAGCGGCAGCTCGCGCGGCTCGACGCCGAACGGACGCAGCGCATCGGCGACCGCGTTGGCGATCACGCCGCCGACCGAGATGATGCCGCCTTCGCCCGCGCCCTTGGCGCCGAGCGGATTGATCGGCGAGGGATGCGATTCCATCACGTAGCCGCGGATTTTCGGAAAGTCGCTTGCCGTCGGGATGAGATAATCGGCGAGCGAGCCGGTGAGCAGCTGGCCGTTCTCGTCATAGACGAGATGCTCCAGAAACGCGCCGCCGAGACCCTGCACCACCGCGCCGACGAGCTGGCCCTTGAGCGTGAGCGGGTTGATCATGCGGCCGCAATTCTCCACCGCGACATAGTCGAGGAGCGCGACGTGCCCGGTCTTGACGTCGACCGCGACATGCGCGGCGTGCGCGCCATAGGACCAGGTGTGCTTGTGATTGAGAAAGGCGCCTTCGACCGAGATCGGCTCCGGCGCGAGCTCCGCCCAGGACGACCGATTTGCCGTCAGGGCCGCTCGCGCGCTCGTCGGCGAGCACCACTTCGTCGGCGCCGCAGTTCAACCGCCGCGCCGCTTCCGCGCGCATCGCCTCGCGCAGTTTTGTCGCGGCGTCGAGAATGGCCGAACCGCCCATCACGATCGAACGCGAGTGATAGGCGCCGTAGCCGTCGCTGACATAGGCCGTGGAGCCGTGGAACACCTGGTTGATGCGCTCCATCGGCATTTCCATGGCGTCGGCGGCAATCTGCGCGAACGCCGTCTCCAGCCCCTGGCCGACGCCGGACGAGCCCATATAGACGGTGAGCGTGCCGTCGGATTCGAGCACGAGCCGCGCGCTCTCCTTCGGCCCGGCGGCGCCGCCCTCGATGAAGCAGCCAACGGCAAGGCCGTGATAGCGGCCGTCGACGCATTGGCCCTTGAGCTTTGCCTTCTCGGCCCAGCCGATCTCGGCGAGGCAGCGGTCGAGCGTGACCTGATAATCGCCGCTGTCGAGTTCGTCCTTGCTCTCGAACGGCGCGATGGTGGCGAGCGTGTAGGGCATGTCGGCTTCGCGCACGAGATTGCGGCGGCGGAATTCGACCTGATCGATGCCGAGATCGCGCGCCGCCATGTCGAGCAGGCGCTCGCGGAAGAAATCGGTCTCGAAGCGGCCCGGGCCGCGATAGGTGCCGACCGGCGTCTTGTTGGTGAGCAGCAGCGAAACGTCGATGTCGATATTGGGAACGCGATACGGCCCCGACATGAATTGCGCGATATTGCGCGCGCCGACGGCGCCGTTGGTGCGCATATAGGCGCCCATGTCGACGAAGGCGTGGCCGCGCAGGCCGAGAATGGTGCCGTCGCGCGCGCAGGCGATCTCGACATCGCAAGCCGCCTCGCGCGCGTGATTGATCGTCATCAGGTGCTCGCGGCGGTCCTCGGTCCATTTCACCGGCCGGCCGCAGTGGCGCGCGGCGAACGGAATCAGAAAATCCTCCGGATAGAACTCGCCGCGCGCGCCAAAGCCGCCGCCGACGTCGTACTCGACCATGTCGATGGCGTCTTCGGCAAGACCCATCTGCTTGGCGAGGATGCGGCGATTGGCGAACAGCACCTTGGCGGCGCCCGACACGGTCAGCCGGCCGCGCGCCGCGTCCCATTCGGCGAGCACGCCGCGCGGCTCCATCGGCAGCGCGGTGTGGCGCTGCGTGGCTGAAGCGCTCGCGCCGCGTATAGGGCGCATCCTTGAAGGCCGCATCGGCGTCGCCGAGCACGGCGCGAAATTTCATCGAGACGTTGCTGCCCTTGTCTTCGAACAGCAGCGCATCGCCTTTCGAGCGCGCTTTGCCAGTTCGACGACCGCCGGCAGCGGCTCGATATCGACCTCGATGGCGCCGATGCGCGTCCTCGGCGATGGCGGCGCTGTCGGCCAGCACCATCGCCATCGCCTCGCCGACATAGCGGACCTTTTCGCGCGCCATCACCGGCTGCGCGAACGGCGCGAATTCCGGCATCGGCTGCAGCCGCATGGGCACGACCGGGATGCGGATCGCCCAAATCGGCCGCGGTGATGACCGCATGCACGCCCGGCATTGCTCGCGCCGCGCGCAACATCGAGCGAGCGGATGCGGCCGTGGCCGACCGAGCTGCGCAGGATCGCCGCATGCAGCATGTCCTCGCGCGCAAGATCGTCGACAAATTGGCCGCGGCCGCGGACCAGGCGCAGGTCTTCCAGCCGTTCGATCGGCTGGCCGACGAACGAATTGACCGTCCTCATGCGCCCTTCCCGTCGCGCTTGTAGGCTGAGCGCGCATCGAGCACCGCCTCGACGATGGAGATGTAGCCGGTGCAGCGGCAGAGATTGCCGGAGAGCACTTCGCGCACGCGGTCGGCGTCGCAGTCCGGCTCCTCGCTGAGCAGCGCGTGCGCCGTCGTGATCATGCCGGGCGTGCAGAAGCCGCATTGCAGCGCGTGATGCTTGCGGAACGACGCCTGCAGCGGCGTGAGGCCTTCGTCGTGCGACAGGCCCTCGACGGTGACCACCTTCGCGCCCTCGGCCTGCACCGCGAGCATCAGGCAGGAGCGCACCGCGGCGCCGTTCGACCAGCACCGTGCAGGCGCCGCACACGCCGTGCTCGCAGCCGACATGGGTGCCGGTCAGCCGCAAATGATGGCGCAGGCAATCGGCCAGCGTCAGCCGCGGCTCGACTTCGACCTCGACCGGCTTGCCGTTGACTTCAAATTTGACTGACATGGCTTCTGATCCTAAGCCGCCGCAGCTTTGAGCGCGCGTTCGACCATGACGCCGACCAGCGCCTTGCGATAGGCGCCGCTGGCGTGAATATCGTCGGGCGGATCGACGGCGGCGGACGCCGCCGCTTCCGCCTTGGCGATGACCGCCATCATCGATCTTTTGGCCGTTGATGACCGCTTCCACGCTCGGCAGCCGCAGCGGACGGTCGGCGACGCCGATGACGCCGACATGGGCGTTGCGCGCCTTGCCGCTGTCCTCGTCATAAAACACCGCGGCCGCCGCCATGGCGAAATCGCCGCGGCGGCGGGCGAATTCCTGAAAGCCGAAACGGCGCCTCTGCCGGCCACGGCGGCAAGCGGATTTCGGTGATGATTTCGTCGGGCTTGAGCGCGGTCATCAGCGGACCGTCGAAGAAATCGTCCGCCGCGATGACGCGCGCGCCGGCTTTGCCGATCGACGGCGATCTGCGCCTCGCAGGTCACGGCGATGCCCGGCATTTCGGCGGCGGGATCGGCATGCGCGATGCTGCCGCCGACGGTGCCGCGATTGCGGATCTGATAATGCGCGACGTGCTCGACGGCCGCGACCAGCAGCGGATGCGCGGTGCGAGAGCCGCGCATCGTCGAGGATTTCGCGCCAGCGCACCATGGCGCCGAGCGTGACGCCGTCCGTGTGTGATCCTGATTTGCCGCAGCTCCGGCAGCTTGCGCAGATCGACCAGCAGCGACGGCGAGGCGACGCGGAACGCCAGCATCGGCACCAGACTCTGGCCGCCGGCGAGCGGCTTTGCCTCGCCGTCATGGGAGGCAAGCAGCGCAACCGCTTCGGAGATGCTGGTCGGGCAGGCGTATTCGAAGGGCGGTAATTTCATCCCGGCACGTTAACGCGATGCCGCGTCCTGTATCAACTGCCACACGCGCGGCGGCGATAGCGGCAATTCGCGCGGCTGACGCCGAAAGCGCTCAAGCGCCGCCGCTACCGCATTGGCGACAACGCCGCCGACCGGAATGATGCCGCCTTCGCCCGCGCCCTTGGCGCCGAGCGGATTGAGCGGCGACGGCTTGTCTTCGAGCGCGATCGCGCGAATTTGCGGAAAATCGCTCGCCGTCGGCATCAGGTAATCGGCGAACGAGCCGGTGAGCAATTGACCGTTCTCGTCGTAGATGAAGTGTTCGAGAAACGCGCCGCCCAATCCCTGCACGACGGCGCCGATGCATTGGCCGTGCAGCGTCAGCGGATTGACGATGCGGCCGACATCCTCGACGGCGACGTAGTCGATCAGTTCGACATGCCCGGTCTTGGCATCGACCGCCACATAGGCGGCATGCGCGCCATAGGAGTAGGTTCGCTTGTTGCTCGCGAAGGTGCCGTCGGCGGAAAGCGCCGGCGAATTCCTTTAGCTCGATCGTCGCGCGGCCGGGGCCGACCGCCATGCCGCTGATCGATGGCGATGTCGTTCGGCTGGCAGCCCAGGCGCTGCGCCGCGGCCTCGCGAATGAGCGCGCGCAGCTTGCCGGCGGCGTCGACGATGGCATTGCCGCCCATCACGATGGAGCGCGATGAAAACGAGCCGTAGCCCTCGGTCGACGTAGTCGGTCGAGCCGTGCAGCACCTGGTTGATGCGCTCCATCGGCATTTCCAGCGCGTCGGCGGCGATCTGCGCAAACACCGTCTCGACGCCCTGGCCGACCGACGACGAGCCGACGAAGAGCGATATCGATCCGTCGGCCTCGATGACCAGCCGCACATTCTCCCGCGGCCCGGTGCCGCCGCCTTCGAGATAGCAGCCGACGGCGATGCCGTGATAGCGCCCGTCGACGAGCTTGCCGTTTAGCTTCGCGCGCTCGGCCCACTTGAATTCGTCGAGGCAGCGGTCGAGCGTTTTTTGGTAATCGCCGCTGTCGCATTCGGTCTCGATGTCGAGCACCTGCACGGTCGGCGAGTGGATACGGCATGTCTGCTTCGCGGATCAGATTGCGCCGGCGGAACTCGACGCGGTCGATGCCGAGATCGGCCGCCACCATGTCGAACAGCCGCTCGCGGCAGAAATCCGATTCGAAGCGGCCCGGCCCGCGATAGGTGCCCGACGGCGTCTTGTTGGTCACCACCAGCGTCACATCGACGCGCACGTGGGGGATGCGATAGGGCCCCGACATGACCTGCGAAATGTTGCGCGCCGCGGTGGCGCCGTTGGTGCGCACATAGGCGCCGATATCGGTGAAGGCCTGGCAGCGCAGGGCGAGGATCGTGCCGTCGCGCTCGCAGGCGATTTCCAGCTCGCATTCCATGTCGCGCGCGTGATTGAGCGCGGTCAGGTTCTCGCGCCGGTCCTCGGTCCATTTGATCGGACGGCACAACAGCCGCGCCGCAAACGGAATGAGAAAATCTTCCGGATAGAATTCGCCGCGCGCGCCGAAGCCGCCGCCGACGTCGTATTCCACCATGCGCACCGATTGTTCCGGCAGCCGCATCATCTGCGCCAGCGCGCGGCGATTGGTGAACGGCACCTTGCAGACGCCTTTCACCGTGATGCGCCCCTTCTCGGCGTCCCATTCGGCCAACAGCCCGCGCGGCTCCATCGGCACCGCGGCGTGCCGCTGCACGCGGAAATGTTCGCGCCGCGTGTAGGGCGCGTTCTTGAACGCCGCCTCGGCGTCGCCGCGCACGGCCGTGATCGTGTCGGGGAGGTTGGTGCCGACGGTTTCGAACAGAATGACATCTTCCTTGCGGGCCTTGTCGCGATCGGCCACCGCCGGCAGCGGCTCGATATCGACGACGATCGCCTTCCAAGCGCATCCTCGGCGAGCGCGGCGCTCTCGGCGATCACGACCGCGAGCGGCTCGCCGACATAACGGACCTTGCCGTTGGCGATGACCGGCTGTTCGAAGCGCCTGGATCGCAGGCGTCGGATCGTGGCGCAGCGGAATGGTCGGCACGTCGCCGATATCGGCGGCGGTAATCACCGCATGCACGCCGGGCCGCGCGCGGGCCGTCGTGCCGTCGATCGAGCGGATGCGGCCGTGCGCGACCGAGCTGCGCAGGATCGCCGCGTGCAGCATGCCGGTCGCTGTGCAAGATCGTCGACGTATTGGCCGCGCCCGGTGAGGAAGCGGAAATCCTCCAGCCGCTCGATCGGGCTGCCGACGAACAGATTGCTCGCGCGCTGTGTGGGCGTGCTCATATGACGATCGCGGCCTCCAGATTGATGCAGCGCGCGCGCGACGCTGAGCGCGGCGAGCGCCGAGGTTTTCGGATTGGTGCGCGAGGGCTTGCCTTGAAGCTGGATGGCGAAGCGGCCGGCGGCGCCCTCGGCTTCGATCTCGTGCACATTGCCGGGCGCTTCGGGATCGGCGACCAGTTCGACTTCGGTTGCGTCGAAGCCGAGGCCGGCGAGCGCCACGGCGGCGGCGACATTGGCGTTCTGCGGATAGAGCAACGCCGCCTCGCCGGCGGTGCCGCGATAGAGCACGGTGCGGCTGGTGAGCTTGTCGAGGTCGGCGACCTTTTCCGCCGGCGAGCCGCGCCACGCCGCCGGCGGCTTGCGCGAGCGGTAGCGCACCGCGTCGAGGCCGCCGAGCCGCATCGCCGCAATCGCGTCGATGCCGCCGATCGCGCCGGCCGGCAGCAAGATGCGGCTGCCGCCGTCGCGCGCCGCCGTCTTTAGATCTTTGCAGCAGTTTCGGCTCGGCAAGCGCGCCGATCGAGATCACCAGCAAATCGATGCCGCGCCGCAACACGGCGGGGCCATATTCCGTCACCGCTCCGCTGGCCGGCAACTTCGGCCACGACCGTCGGGACCGCGCGCCAGCAAATCGTCGAGCGATTCCACGATCGGGATTCCGGGCAGCGCGGCGCGCGCCTTCGCGGCGCGGCCCGGCCGGCACAGCGCGCCGACGAATTTCACGCCGTCGCCAGTCTCGCGCAGCGCCGCGACCACGTCCTGCGCGATGCCGCCGTAGCCGATCAGTCCGGCCGAAGTCGTCACAGCCGCATGCCCGTGAACTTCCACTGCGACAGCTCTTCCATGGTGTAGCGCACGCCTTCGCGGCCGAAGCCGGATGCGCCGACGCCGCCGAACGGATAGGTGTCAAGCCGGAAGCGGCTGGCGTCATTGATCCACAGCGAGCCGACGCGAAACTTGCGCGACACTTTGAACGCGGTGTCGAGGCTCTTGGTGAAGCAGGCGCCTTGCAGTCCGAACTCGGACGAATTGGCGAGCGCCAGCGCGGCGTCCACGTCGGCGACCGGCTGCACGACGACCACCGGCCCGAACGCCTCCTCGCGCATCAGCCGCGCCTCGGGCGGCGCCTCGGCGACGATTGCCAGGGCCGAGAATGGCGCCGCGCCGCTCCGGCTTGAGCACGAGCTTGGCGCCTTTGGCGACGGCATCGGCGATCATCGCTTCGACACGGTCGGCGGCGGCGCTCGACACCATCGGGCCGACGTCGGTCGCTGCGTCTTCGGGATCGCCGACTTTGAGTTTCTTCGCCGCGGCGACAAACTGGTTCGAGGAAACGGTCGTAGACCGAGCCGCTCGACGATCACGCGCTGCGCCGAAATGCACTGCTGGCCGCTCGCCTCGAAACCGGCGCCGGCGATGCGCGTCGCCGGCGTCGGCCAGATCGGCGTCAGCGCAAACGATATTCGCCGCATTGGAGCCAAGTTCGCCGACGAATTTCTTGGCGCCGGCGGCGCGCGCCAGTTCGTTGCCGGCGGCGGTCGAGCCGGTGACGGTGACGGCCGCGACCAGCGGATGCGCGACCAGCAGCTTCGCCGTCTCGCGGCCGCCCGGCACGACGTTGAAAAGCCCGTCCGGCAGGCCCGCTTTCTTCATCGCCTGCGCCATCAGCAGCGCGACCTCGGTGCCGGGCGGCGACGGCTTCACCACCACGGCGTTGCCGACGGCAAGCGCCGGCGCGACCTTCTGGATCAGCAGATTCACCGGCCCGTTGAACGGCGTGATCGCGGCGACGACGCCGTAGGGAATGCGCACCGTGAAGCCGAAACGCCCGGCGCCGGTCGCCGCCACGTCGAGCGGCAGCACCTCGCCGTTGAGATGCGGCAATTGCGCGGCGCAGGCGCGGATGAAGGCGCCGGCGCGCTTGGCCTCGAAGGTCGCGGCGCGGCGCGGCTTGCCGATGACGCGGATCAGCGAGCGCACCAGCTCCGCCTCGATCTTGTCCATGGCGTCGGCCGCCGCCGAGAGCCATTCGACACGCTTCGCCGTGGTGGCGTCCTGGTTCGCCAGATAGGCCTGATGCGCATGCTTGACCGCAGCATCGACGATGCCGGCATCGGACTCGATCATGTGCGAGGCGACGGTCTCGTCGATCGGCGAAACCAGCGGCGAAAATGCCGCACCGCCGGCGACGCATTGGCCGGACCGCCGATCCAGGGCAGAAGACGCGGGATATCGTTCATCGGAACCTGCCTCCACTGAGAAAATTCGTCGATCGCGCCGCTTCGATCAAAGCAAACAGCTTGGCCGGCGTCACCGGATATTCGCCGATCGTGACGGCGAACGGCGACAGCGCGTCCTCGATCGCGGCGACGATGGCGCCGGCGGCCGGCACGCAGCCGGATTCGCCGACGCCTTTGACGCCGAGCGGATTGAGCGGCGACGGCGATTGCAGAAAGTGCAGTTCGATGTTCGGCACTTCGGGGGCGGTCGGCAGCAGATAATCGGCAAACGTCGTGGTCAGCGGCTGCGCGCCGTCGTCGTAGCGCATCCATTCGTAGAGCGTATTGCCGATGGCGTGCGCGGTGCCGCCGACCAGCTGGCCCTCGACGATCATCGGATTGATCAGCCGGCCGCTGTCGTTGACGACGACGTAGCGCAGAATGCGCACGCGGCCGGTCTCCACATCGACTTCGACTTCGACTGCGTGGCAGCCCATGCCGTAGGTGAGCGCGTTCGGCAGAAAGCTCTGCATGCTCTCGAGCCCGGGCTCGAATTTTCCCGGCATCGAATAGCCGGGCACGCCGGACACCGCTTCCGCCACCTCGCGCAGCGACAGCCCGCTGCCGGGCGCGCCGACCACCTCGACGCGGCCGTCGCGCAGTTCGAGATCCTCGACGCCGGTTTCGAGCAGGTGCGCCGCCACCGCCAAGACTTTTTCGCGCACCGCGATCGCGGCGAGATGCACCGACGAACCGGCGGTGACGGTCTGCCGGCTGGCGAAGCCGCCCTGGCCATAGGGAATGACCGCGGTGTCGCCGGCGACCACGGTGACGGTGTCGGTGCGCGACCGCGAATTGCTCGGCGCAGATTTGCGCAAGCGCGGTCCGGATGCCCTGCCCCATCGGCATGGCGCCGGTATAGACCGAGATGCGGCCGGAGCGGCCGATGCGCACGATGCCGGACTCGAACGGCCCGCGCCCGGTGCCCTTGACGCCGTTGCCGATGCCGATGCCGAGATAGCGGCCGTGTCTCGCGCGCGCGCTGCGCTGGCGCTCGGCAAAGCCCGAATAGTCGATGGCCTCCATCGCCATGTCGAGGCAGCGCGGAAAATCGCCGCTGTCATAGGCGACCGGCGAGCCGGAGCGCGTCTTCAGCGGCGTGACGTAGGGCATTTTTTCCGCCGGCACGAGATTGCGCCGCCGCACCTCGGCGCGATCGAGTTTCAGCTCGCGCGCGATGGCGTCGAGCAGCGCGCTCCATGGCGAAGGCGGCTTCCGGATAGCCGGCGCCGCGCACCGGCATGGTGGCGACCTTGTTGGTCTCGACCACCCTCACCCGCAGCTCGTAGGCCGGCACGATGTACGGACCCGGCACGCCGGTCGAGGTGTTGTACGGCAGATTGAGGCCCTGCGGCGTATAGGCGCCCTGATCGTGAATGAGTTCGCCGCGCACGCCGAGCACGCGGCCTTCGCCGTCGAAGGCGGCTTCAAGATCCCAATATTGGTCGCGCTCCTGCACGCGCCGCGCAAAAATGCTCGCGGCGGTCTTCGATCCATTTGACCGGACGGCGCAGCCGCAAGCAGGCGGCCGCAACCGCGACTTCCTCGGGATAAAGCACGAACTTGCCGCCGAAGCCGCCGCCGACATCCGGCGCCACGACGCGAACTCGATTCTCGTCGAGGCGAAGCGAGCCGCATCAGAAATGCCCGCACCTCGTGGGCAAGCTGCGTCGACGACCACAAGCGTCAGCCGATCCTCGTTGGCGTCATAGACCGCGACGGCGCCGCGGCCCTCCATCGAATGCGCGCCGCCGCGGTGCTGCTTGAGGCTGACGCCGACGCGGTGCGGCGCGCGGGCAAATGCGGCTGCGGCATCGCCGTAAGCCTGGCGGAATTCGATGAGCAGGTTGCTCGACTTGCGGCGATGCGCGAGCGGCGCGCCCGGGCGCAAAGCGGCGCGGCAATCCGATATCGCCGGCAGCGGCTCGTAATCGACCTCGACCAGAGCGGCCGCATCCTCGGCGATGGCGCGCGACTGCGCGATGACGATGGCGACCGCCTCGCCGACGAAAACGACTTCATCCTTGGCGAGAACGAAGGGCGCCACGTCCTGCGGCAACTGGTCGGTGCGGAATTGCAGCGGCAGCCGCTCCGGCGGTCAAGAGCGGGGCGATGTCGGCGAAGGTGAGCACCGCGTGCACGCCGGGCAATCGGCGCGCGGCCTCGGCGTCGATGCCGCGGATGCCGGCGTGCGCGTGCGGGCTGCGCACGAAGGCCGCCTCCAGCATGCCGGCGAACTTGAGATCGTCGACGAAGCGGCCTTGGCCCCGAATCAGCGGCCCGTCTTCGAGCCGCAATACGCTCTTGCCGATGGCGTGAGTGTTGTGTCGTCTGCATATCTTCTCGGATTTCTGGATTCAGGAATTTTTCGCCCGCGGTTTCGACCGCGGCCCCATCGGTTCGGGCTGGAACGGGCCGTCGCGCATTTCCAGATAGGCCTTCAGCCCGCCCTGGCGCTGCGCCTCGAACAGCTTTCTCGCGGTCCTCGTTGTGCGACGAATGCGCGAGCGCGCTCAAGGCGCCTTCGAGCAGCAGCGCCGAATGCACGCCCGAGGCCTGGATGCCGAGCATGGCGATGGCCTTGTTGAGCCGGATCGACGGCTCGGGCACCAGCGCGATGCGTTTGGCGAGCGCGCGGGCGCGCGGCATCAGCTCCTCGTGCGGCACCACCTCGTTGACCATGCCGATGCGCAGCGCCTCCTGCGCGTCGAAGTGATCGCCGGTGAGCGCCCAGCGGTTGGCGGCCTTCCAGCCGCACAAGGCCGTGAACAGATAGCTGGTGTTGGAAATTTGGCGCACTTCCGGCTGCGCGAACACCGCCTTGTCGGAGGCGATCGTGATGTCGGCGGCGAGCTGATACCAGAATCCGCCGCCCATGGCCCAGCCGTTGACCGCCGCGATCACCGGCTTGCCCAGGCTCCACATATGCTCCCAATGGCCGACGCGGGCGCCGTCCTGACGCTGCCACTGCTCGATATATTCGGCGTGCGTCTTGCCCTTCGGATCCAGCGGCCGCACGCCGGAGGCCGACGTCGCCGCCTGATCGTAGCCGGCGGAAAACGCCGCGCCGTTGCCGGTGAGAATGATGGCGCGCACCTCGCGGTCGGCGTCGGCCTCGTCGAACGCGCGGTGGATTTCCGCTTCGAGGTTGCGCGACAGCGCATTCATGCGCTCGGGCCGGTTGAGCGTGATGGTCGCGACCTTGTCCTCGACGCCGTAAAGCAGATCCTGGTAGCTCATCGCCGCGCCCTTTCCGCCGCCGTTTCGCGGCCGCCGCCGCGGCAGCATGGGCGCGGCTGCAGGAAAAATCAATCGCCGAAGCGTAGGCTGCGGCATGGCCGGTGAGGTCCGAACGCAATGCTCGCGGTCGATTTGCCATGGGCATCGCCCGCAATGCTGATAGGATTTCGGCACGTTGCCGAGGTTGCGCACCACGCACCCGTTGCCCGTTTGGAGGAACACCGATGCTGACCAAAACGCCGCGCAATGGAAAGAACGGAAAGAACGGCAAAAAACCGCCGCGCATCGCCGAGCTGCCGAAGATCGACACCACGACCGACACCCGCGACATCCTCGCGCACGCCGCCAAGGAGGCGCGGCAGGACAATTATTTCATCGTCGACGTCGACGCCCACGTCACCGAGACGGCGTTCTGGCCGGACGTCATCGACCGCATGGAAAGCGATGTCTACAAGCAGATGGCGCGCGCCTTCAAAGGCCGCGGCCCGGCGCCCGGCCTGCTCAATTCCACGCCCGGCATGCTGTACCAGGACGTGTTCGGCCGCATCCCGCATCAGCAGCGGCTTGGCGAGGCGGTGCCGGGCGGCCGCACCCACGCGCAGGTGACGCTGGTGCAGCGCGCCATGGATTCGATGGGCATCGACTACATGGTGGTGTTTCCCACCCCGATGCTGGTGCTCGGCATGCATCCGCAGGTCGAGATGGAGGTGGTGATCGGCAATGCCTTCAACAAATGGCTGACCGAGGAAATCCTGCCGCAGGAACCGCGCATCAAGGCGATGCTCTACCTGCCGTTCAACCATCCCGAAGCGTCGCTGAAGGCGGTCGAGATGTATGCCGACAATCCGAGCGTCATCGGCTTTTCGGTCACCTCGACGCGCTTCCGCGCCGTCAATCACGACAGCTACATGCCGCTCTATTCCGCCATCCAGGCGACCGGCAAGCCGCTGGCGTTCCATTCCGGCTTCCACTGGGGCGACCAGTCGATGCAGCAGTGCAACCGCTTCATCTCCATGCACGCCATCTCGTTCGTCTATTACAACATCATCCACATGACGAACTGGATCATGAACGGGCTGCCGGAGCGCTTCCCGAAGCTCAAGGTGATGTGGATCGAAAGCGGGCTCGCCTGGATTCCGTTCCTGATGCAGCGGCTCGATTCCGAATACATGATGCGCTCTTCGGAAGCGCCGCTGCTCAAGCGGCGGCCGAGCGAGTACATGGCGCGAGATGTATTATTCGAGCCAGCCGCTCGAGCGCTCGAACCTGGAGCTGACCGAGGCGACCTTCAAGGCGATGAAGGCCGAGACGCAACTTCTGTTCGCCTCCGACTGGCCGCATTGGGATTTCGACCTGCCGAACTCGATCACCACGCTGCCGTTCCTCAACGAACAGGCCAAGCGCAATATTCTGGGCTTCAATGCGGCGCGCCTGTTCAATCTCGAAGTGCCCAAGCACAAGATGATCGGGGCCAAAGAGCCAAGAGCAAGAAGGCGCCGGCCGTGCGCGAGCCGGTCACGGCCTGAGACCGGCAATGGCGAAAGCCCGTGCAGCGCAAGGCGGCCAAGCGCGCCGGCTAAACCGGCGCGCAAGCCTGCGCGCAGCGCGCAAGGGCAAACGCGGATTTCTGCGCGCCGCGCGCGACGCGCTCAAGCGCGGCGAGCCTGACGCGATTTCGGACAAGACGCTGCAGCAGGTGCTCACCGCGGCGGTGAAAATTTATGCCGCGAAGGTGGAGCGCCGCGGGCACGACGTGGCGCCGTTTCCGCAGAACACGGTGACGGCAACCGAGACCGTGGTCACCGCCTGCGGCATGATCCGCGCCGCCGACCTCAACATGTTCGACGTGGCGATCTGGTTTCATCGCCCGCCGGGGATTGAGTAGCGATGATCCCGAAAAGTGGATGCCGGTTTTCGGAAAGATCATGCGCAGACTGAAAAAGTGGAGGGTGCGATGGATGAAATCGCAGTCGGCAAGCTCGCCGATATCCCGGACGGGGATTATCGGGTGTTCGCCGTCGAAGAGCTCGAAGTCGGCATCTTCCGCACCGGCAGCAAGGTGCTGGCCTATGAGAACATCTGTCCGCATGCCGGCGGGCCGGTCTGCCAGGGCAAGATTTTCAACAAGGTCGAGGAAGTGATCACGCCCGACAAGAAGAGCGCCGGCCTGCGCTTCGGCAAAGCGCGCCACATCGTCTGCCCGTGGCACGGCTACGAATACGATCTCGCCACCGGCTGCCATCCGGGCGACCCGTCGCTGCGGCTTACGCCGGTGAAGGTCGCGGTGCGCGACGGCCAGATTTACGTCAGCGTGCCGGAGTGAGCGCTCTCTCCGTCAAACAATCGCTGCACCAGCCGCCGCGCCAGCACGCCGGCGACGCGGCGGCGGTAGTGGCCGGGCGTAAACGTAGTCTTCATCGCCATGATCTGATCGCGAACGAGCGCGTCAAGACCGGCGAACACGCGAGCGTCGAGCGGACCGCCGCACAGCGAAGCGGTGCCGTTTAGTCGCACCGGGCGCGGATTGGTGCCGGTGAAGGCGACGCGCAGATCGGCGAGCTTTTCCGCCTCGCGCCGCAACAGGACGGCGACGCCGGTGACCGGATATTCGATCGAGCGGCGGATGCGGATTTTGTCGTAGGCGGAACGCAGCCCCGGCGTGTTTTTCGCCCTTACCGCAGTGACGAATTCGCCCGGGCGCAGCGACAAGAAATATTTGCCATCGCCGCGCGTTTCCGTCATCGGCTCGTCCTGACGCGCATAGCCGATATAAAGATCGGCAAGCGGCATGGTGCGCCGGCCAGCTGGCCCGGCGATATCGATCTCGGCGTCGAGCACAAGCAGAGCCGGGGCAAGGTCGCCGCTGAAAGTGGCAAAGCACACGCCGCGGCTTTTCGGTGCGACGTGGCAGATTTCGCCCGTGGTCTTCAGGCAATGATGGTTAGCCGCGCGCCACCATTCGCTCTGATTGTAGAAGATGCAGCGCGTGTCGAGGCAGAGATTGCCACCCACCGTGCCCATGTTGCGCTGCGTCGGGCCGGCGATATGCGCGGCTGCCTGCGCGACCACCGGATAATGCCGCACGACTTGCGGGATTCGCAGCAAGTTCGGCGAGCGTCACCGCAGCGCCGATCGCGAGAGTTTGTGCGTCCGCCGCGATGGCGCGCAGCTCCGCAATATTGTTGGCGTCGACGAGTACCGGCGGGGCGACGATGCCGCGCCGGATGTTCACCACCAGGTCGGTGCCGCCGCCAAGCAGCCGGCTTTCGGCATGCGCCGCGCGCGCGGCAATCAGCTCATCGAGCGTTTGCGGACGGACCAGATCGAATTGACGGCAGCGCATCCATCAGGCGCCGCCGTTGCGCTTGCGCCCCGCTGCATGCGCGCGCTTCTCCAGCGCGGCAAACACGCGGTCGGGCGTCACCGGCAGATCGTTGAAGCGCAAGCCGGTGGCGTCGGCGATGGCGTTGGTGAGCGCCGGCAGAAACGCGGCGAGCGAGCCCTCGCCGGCCTCCTTGGCGCCGAACGGACCGTGCGGATCGATGCTCTCGACGATGCCGACTTCGATCGGCGGCGAATCCTGGATCGTCGGCACGCGGTAATCGAGCATGTTGGCGGTGAGCATGAGGCCGTCGTGAAAGGCTGTCTCCTCGCTTAAAGCTTGGCCCATGCCCATCCACACCGAGCCTTGCACCTGGCCTTCGACCGTGAGTCGGTTGAGCGCCCGTCCGCAATCGTGCGCCACCCAGACTTTGTCGACGGTGACCATGCCGGTCTCCTCGTCGACGCTGACTTCAACTACCTGCGCCGAATAGCTGTACCCCATGGTGCCGCCGATGGCCGCGCCGCGATATTTTTTGCCGCCGTGCGATTCCGGGATCGTCGAATAATTGCCGGTGACGATGATCGTGCCGGCGTCCTTTAAAGCCTCGGTGACAACTTCGTTGAAGCTCAGCCCTTTGTCCTGCGCGCCGGCGCGATAGAGCTCGCCTAGACACTCGATCTCGCCGGGCCTGGCTTCGAGCCTTTTCGCCGCGGCGGCGATCAGTACGGCTTTCAGATTATTCGCCGCGTCGATCGCGGCATTGCCGACCATGAAAGTGACGCGCGACGAATAGGAACCGTTGTCCTTCGGCACCACGTCGCTGTCGCCGGTGATGATGCGAATGCGCGAAAGATCGAGGCCCAAGACCTCGGCGACGCTTTGCACCAGCACCGTCGACGAACCCTGGCCGATATCAGCGGCGCCAGTGAGCAGCACGATCGAGCCGTCGAAATCGAGCTTGATTTTGACCGAGGCGTGCGGCTCGCCGGTCCAGTTCACCGGCTTGGACGCGCCGCTGATGTAGTGCGAGCAGGCGAAGCCCAGGCCCTTTTTTATGCCGTTGCTCTTCGGCAGTTTGCCTTTGCGTTTCTTCCAACCGCTTTCACTCTCGACCCAATCGATACATTCGGGCAGGCCATAGCTGTTCACCATCAAATCGTTGTCGGTGAAAGTCGGGGCTTGCAGATAATTGACGCGGCGGACCGCGATCGGATCGAGGCCCAGCTCGTGCGCCATCTGGTCGAGCAGGCTCTCGAAGGCGAAGCGTATATCGACCGTGCCATGGCCGCGGAAGGCGCCGCAGGGCGGCGTGTTCGTGAGCACGCGCTTGCCGATATATTTCACGTTGTGCAGGTCGTAGATCGCGTAGAGCATCGAGCCGGAATAAAGGATCGTCACCACGCCATAGCCCGAATGGGCGCCGCCGCGCTGGATGCATTCGCATTCCACCCCGTTAATGCGGCCGTCCTTGCGCATCCCGAGCTTGAGGCGAATGTCGGTTTCCGGCCGGCCGCGATGGGTGATGAAGGTTTCTTCGCGGTTGACCACAAGGCGCACGCAGCCGCCGGCCTTGCGCGCGAGCAACGCGGCGATCAGCTCGACGTTGAGCGTCTCGGTGCGGCAGCCGAAGCCGCCGCCGACGTACGGCTTGATTACGCGAATGCGCGACATGTCCATGCCGAGGATTTGCGACAGCATGAGGTGCACGTAATACGGCACCTGCGTCGAGGCGTGCACGGTGATGCGGTCGCGCACCGCGTCATAATCGGCGAGCGCGGCATGCATCTCCATCTGGTTCTGGCACACCTCGGCGCAATTGTAGGTGCCTTCACGTACCAGATCGGCGCTGGCAAACGCCGCTTCGACGTCGCCGAGCTCGAAGAGAACGTCCCGCTCGATATTTTTCGGGCGATGGGCGTGTATGGCGATAGCGTCCGGCGCCATCGCCTCGGCAGCAGTGTGATAGGCGGGCAGCTCGCGGACCTTCAGCTTGATGCGCCGCAGTGCTTCCTTGGCGGTGGCGTCGTCGACCGCCGCAACGGCGGCGACCGGCTCGCCGCGATAGCGCACGCGCTCGCGTGCCAACGGATGCTCCGTGCGCGCAATCGGCAGCACGCCGAAACCTTTGTCGCAGTCGGCGCCGGTGACGACCGCCTTCACGCCCGGCAGCTTGGCGGCCTCCGAAACGTCCACGTCGAGGATTTCGGCATGCGAATAGGGACTGCGAAAGATCCGGCCGGCGAGCGTTCCGGGTACGATGAGATCGGCTGTGTATTTGGCGCGTCCGGAAACCTTTTCCGGACCGTCGATCATCGGCACATAATCGCCGATATTATGGGCTGGCACGATCTCGTTCACGGCGACGTTCCCGTCGCGCAGAGTTCAGCTGCGTGCTGCACTGCCTCGATGATTTTGACGTAGCCGGTGCAGCGGCAAATGTTGCTGCCGAGTGCGTCGCGAATCTCGTCTGCGCTGGGGCGCGGGTTGCGGCGCAACAATCCGGCCGAGGCCATGATGAAGCCAGGCGTGCAATAGCCGCACTGCGAGCCGAGTTTTTCATGAAATCCGCGCTGTACCGCCGACAGGCGGCCGTCAATCGCGAGCGATTCGATCGTGTCAACGCGGCGATCTGCGACGGTGGCCGCGAGTGTTAGGCACGACAGTCGCGGGCGATCGTCGACCAGAATCGTGCAGGCGCCGCATTCGCCGCCGTCGCAGCCGGTTTTCGTTCCGGTCAAGCCGACGACTTCCCGTAAATAATCCAGCAGCAGCAAATTGTCGGGCACCGCGTCGGTGCGGGCGCGGCCATTGAGCGTGAGCGAAAGCATGCGCGCCATGGCTCGATCAGCGGCTTTTCTGTTTATGCACTTTGCATATCAGCATCCGCCATTCGCTTCAATTCGAGTAGATCGTGCGCGGCCCGCCCGATGAGCCGGTCGAGAGGGCCGAGGCCCCCTCGACGCTGGCAGCAGCGCCTTCCATAATGCCGAACGCAAGGACGTGGGGCTTAGGTTCCGTGCGAATTTTGTCATTTCAGTCGGGTCTTCACGATGCGTCCGCTGCCGCATTCGAGGATTATCGGCTCGTCGCCGCCGTCCAGGAGGAGCGGCTGCGGCGGGAAAAGGGCTGGGGCAACGACGTGCCGTGGCTCGCTATCGACGAAGTGCTGCGCATCGCCGGCTGGGCGCGCAACGAGGTCGACGTCATCGCACTCATTCGCGGCGTCTTTCCATTGCACTATTTCTCTTTTCCGTTGTCGCGCGACATCTACTACGCGGGGCGCAAGCATCTGGGCCGTGAGCGGCTCAACCGCGATCTTTCGCACGCGATCAATCGAAGCGGGACCGACCAGGACCAGCTGTTCCGTGCCGACCGCTTCCTTGCCGAGAACGGCTTTCGCGCCGATACGGAATTGCGCTTCGTCAATCATCACGAGGCGCACGCGCTCGCGGCGCTGTTCTTCACAGATTGGGACGACGCGCTGATCTATACCGCCGATGGCGTTGGCGACAATGTCAGCTATAGCGTGCGCACGCTGCAGCACGGCCAACTCGACTGCCTGTTTGGCGGCGATGAGTGGCTGAAAATAAAGCGCGCATCCAAGAACAGTCTCGCCACCGCCTACGGTCACGCCACCGCGGCGGCCGGTTTTCGCATGTGGCGCCACGAAGGCAAGCTCACCGGGCTTTCCGCCCGCGGCGAGCCGAAACTGCGCGAGGCGCTCGGGCGCCACTTTCGCCTCGGCCCTGACGGACTGATTGCATGCGATTTCACCAGCTGGCGCGTGATGGAACAAGGCATCCACGCGATCTGCCGCGGCCACAGCCGCGAAACGATTGCGGCCTCGATTCAGCAATTGGCGGAGGATTTGATATCGGGCGCGGTCGGCTATTGGCTAAAGCGGACTAAGGCGCGGCGCCTTGCGCTCGCCGGCGGTTTGTTTGCCAATGTCCGCCTCAACCGGCTTTTGGCCGAGTCCCTGCCGATCGACGAAGTTTTCATCTTTCCGGCCATGGGTGACGACGGATTGGCGGTTGGCGCGGCGCTCTGTTATCTGCGCGATCGCGATGGGCTTGCCGCATGGCTTGATCGGCGCCACCGCCTCGACAATATCTATTTCGGCCAAGATTTCGACGCGCGCATCGATGCGGTTCTGACTGCGGAGCCTGGTGTTCATCAACTGCCCGGCGACCCGATCGAGATCGCTACGCAATTGGTCGCCGATGGCGCTGCCGGCGCGGTTTTCGTCGGGCGCATGGAATATGGACCGCGCGCCTTGGGCGCGCGGAGCATCGTCGCCAATCCCACCGATCCGACGGTCAACGATCGGCTCAATCAGCGGCTCGACCGTTCCGAATTCATGCCGTTCGCGCCCTATGTACTCGACGAGGATGCCGAGCGGGTCTTTGAGATTACTCCCGTCAACCGCTACGCGGCGCGCTTCATGACCATCACCTGCGCGGTGCGTCCGGAATGGCGCGCGCGCATTCCCGCGGTCGTCCATGTCGACAATACGGCGCGGCCGCAGATCATTCGCGATGCCGACAATCCGCTATTCGCAGGCATCCTGCGCCGGTTTCGCGACCGGACCGGAATCCCGGTGCTGATCAACACGAGTTTCAATGTGCATGAAGAGCCGATCGTCAATCGGCCGGAAGAATGCCGCCGCGCGCTCGTCGATGGACGCGTCGATTTCGTTGTGACCAGGCAGGCGGTCTATGTGACCTCGCGCGGAATGCAGGAGATGCGCGGGGCGACCGGCGCGGACATCAAAAGCAAGCCGGCGCTTACTGCGGCTGAAACCGCGCGATGACGTCGGCCGGAATGGGCCGGGCTTTGATCTGAGAAGGGTTGGACGCATCGCGGGCCGCCCACACCCGCGTCTCCAGGCCCTCGACCGCGAGCGCGCCGCGCACGGTCATGCGATGCTCAACGTCGAAGCTCGAACGGCGAAACTCGCTCACCTGTGAGGTCAGCTCCACGACGTCGCCGAACCACGCCGGGGCAATGAACCGCGCGCTGGCGTCGACCAAAGGCAGGCCGACGATGCCGAAGGCGCCGGCAAGATCGGGTGGTCTGACGCCTAGCGCCGCCTCGAAAAGCATCCATGTGCCCCAGTCGAAAAATTCAAAAAAGCGGCTGTTGAACACGAGACCCGCCGGGTCGCACTGCGACCACTCGACGGTAAATTGCCGCCTGTTGAGAAAATTAGCCACCGCTCGAACCCGCCAGCGCCCCTGCATCATGCCTCGAGTGTGACGATGAAACGCAGCCGAACCGATGATGTCAAACGCTGAGTTTGTCGGATCACGCCGACTCGGTCTGCCTAATCGCGCAGCGCAATTTTCAGGATTGGCCGATGTTGCCTAAAGTATAGGCAATACTGCAAGTCCACGGATTCAAATTGGGCGCGCGCCGTCCAGGCCGCAACCTCTTTGCCAAATATTATTGACAGATCAATGTCGTAAGTTAGTGCGTCGCTTGGCACGCTCCTTGCGATTTCATTGCTCTGTGGCGCGGCGCTGGAGCCGATCGCCCGTCAGACAGAGGAAATCGCCATGCTCAATGTCCGGACTAAATCCGCTCAGCTTACGCGGCGCCGCTGGCTCTCCGGTGCGGCTGCTTTGACCCTCTCCACGATGGGTGCGGCGCGTGTCAAAGCCGCAGACACCATCAAAGTCGGCATTCTGCATTCGCTGTCCGGCACCATGGCCATCAGCGAGACGACGCTGAAGGATGTCATGCTCATGCTCATTGCCGGGCAGAACAAGAAAGGCGGGCTCCTTGGCAAGAAGATCGAACCCGTCGTCGTCGATCCCGCTTCCAACTGGCCGCTGTTCGCCGAGAAGGCGCGCGAATTGATCAGCAAGGATAAGGTCGCGGCCGTGTTCGGCTGCTGGACCTCGGTGTCGCGCAAGTCCGTGCTCCCGGTGTTCAAGGAGCTCAACAACATCCTGTTCTACCCGGTCCAGTTCGAGGGCGAAGAGGGCGAGCGCAATGTCTTCTATACCGGCGCCGCGCCGAACCAGCAGGCCATTCCGGCCGTCGATTACCTGATGAGCAAGGACGGCGGCTCGGTAAAGCGATGGGTGCTGGAGGGGACCGATTACGTCTACCCGCGCACCACCAACAAGATCCTCGAAGCCTACCTCAAGCTCAAAGGGGTCGGAGACGCGGACATCCTGATCAACTACACCCCGTTCGGATTCTCCGACTGGCAGACCGAAGTCTCCAAGATCAAGGCGTTCGGCTCGGCCGGCAAGAAGACGGCGGTAGTCTCGACCATCAACGGCGACGCCAACGTGCCGTTCTACAAGGAACTCGGCAACCAAGGCATCAAGGCGACCGATATTCCGGTGGTGGCGTTCTCGGTCGGCGAAGAGGAATTGGCCGGCCTCGACACCAAGCCGCTGCTCGGACATCTGGCCGCCTGGAATTACTTCGAATCGATCAAAACGCCGGCCAACGAGGCCTTCATCAAGGAATGGCATACCTTCACCGGCAATCCGAAGCGCGTAACCAACGACCCGATGGAGGCGCACTATATCGGCTTCAACATGTGGGTGAAGGCGGTGCAGAAGGCCGGCACCACCGATCCCGACAAGGTCATCGCGGCGCTACCCGGCATCAAGCAAGCAAACCTCACCGGCGGCATCTCGACCATGCTGCCCAACCACTACATCACCAAGCCGGTCTTCATCGGCGAAATCCGCGCCGACGGCCAGTTCGACGTCGTGTGGAAGACCAAAGGATTGGTGCCGGGCGATGCCTGGTCGCCCTATCTGCCCGGCTCCAAGGACTTGATTGCCGATTGGGTAACGCTCAATTGCGGCAACTACAACAAGGTTACAAAGAAGTGCGGCAGCGGGTCGTGAGCGGCCTGCCGTATAAATAGAGCAGCGCGGGACGGCGGACACAGCCGCCTTCCCGCATCCGGTCCGGGAACATAAAAATGCGTTTCGGCCGAGCATGCCTCGTCGCTGCTGCTATTGGCCTTTGGCGTTTGCCTCGACTGATTCGGCCGCGCAGCGCCGCGAGCCTCGATGCGGCGCTCGCCTATTTCACGGTCGACGATTTCGACCAGACCGAAACCGGTATCATCGAAGTCGCCGCGAGCGGCAGCCCGCGCGCGGAAATCATTTTGCGGGCTCTGCAGAACAGCCAGTTGATGTTTACCGCCGCGCACAAGGCGGTCTACATCCAGGACGAATCCGATAAGCTCTTCGACGCCGCCACCGGTGCGCCGATCACAGGCCCGCCGCCCGACGATCTCGACAATGTCCGCATCAACAATCGGCTGCGCGGAACCATCGACGCGGCACTCGGAACTCTCACACTGCTCTCGAAGAACCCGGACACACGCTATAAGGCGGCGCAGGCCGTGTTCAAGTCGCATGAGCCGAGCGCGCTTCCGACGCTGGAAAGAGCGATCGCGCAGGAAACCGACAGCAGCGTCAAGCGCGCGATGGAGCAGGCGCGGGCCGCTATCCTGCTTAACATGCCCGGCGTCACCGACGCGCAAAAGCTCACTGCGATCGCCGTGCTCCGCGATCGCGGCGACCAGGACGCGCTCGCCTTGCTTGCCGGCATCCCCGCGCGCGAATCGCCGGCAGTCGCGCGCGCCGCGACCGGATGCGATCCCGCGATCCAAACCCGGCTTGCCGAATGGGACGCCGTGCAGAACGCCTGGTACGGAATTTCGCTCGGTTCGGTCCTGTTGCTCGCCGCCATCGGCCTCGCCATCACCTTCGGGGTGATGGGCGTCATCAATATGGCGCATGGCGAAATGGTCATGCTCGGCGCTTACGTCACCTTTCGCGGTGCAGGACGCGATCCGCAGCTATGATCCGGCGCTGTTCGATTATTCGCTCGCTATCGCGATTCCGCTCGCCTTCCTGTTCTCCGGTTTTGTCGGCATCCTGATCGAGCGCAGCATCATCCGCTTTCTCTATGGCCGGCCGCTGGAGACGCTGTTGGCGACATGGGGCCTCTCGCTCGTTCTGCAGCAGGCGGTGCGCACCGTATTCGGACCCGACAACCGCAACGTCGGCAACCCGTCTTTCATGAGCGGCGCGTTCAATTTCGGCGGCATCACCGTCACCTACAATCGGCTCTGGATCATCTGCTTTGCGCTGGTCGTGTTCGTCGCGTTGATCGGCATTTTGCGCTTTACGCGGCTCGGGCTGGAAATGCGCGCCGTCACCCAAAATCGCGCCATGGCGGCTTCGATGGGCATCCGCACGAGCCGCATCGACGCGCTGACTTTCGGATTGGGTTCAGGCATTGCCGGCATCGCCGGCGTGGCGCTGTCGCAGATCGACAATGTCAGCCCCAATCTCGGTCAGGGCTACATCATCGACAGCTTCATGGTCGTGGTGTTCGGCGGCGTCGGCAATCTGTGGGGCACGTTCGTCGGCTCCTTTGTGCTCGGCGTCGCCAATAAATTCCTCGAACCGTATGCCGGAGCGGTGCTCGGCAAGATCACCATCCTCGTCCTCATCATTCTGTTCATCCAGAAGCGTCCAAGGGGCATGTTCGCGCTCAAGGGTCGAGCGGTCGAGGCATGATTCGCACCGGACCGCATCTTCTTATCCGCTCGCTCGACCGCGGTGCGACGCTGTTCCTCGCCGCCACCGCGGCGATCGCGATCGTGGTGCCGATCCTCAATCTGGCCGTTCCGCCCTCGTCCGTTTTTCATGTGTCGACCTATCTGGTGGCGCTGTTCGGCAAATATGCCTGCTACGCGCTCTTGGCGCTGTCGATCGATCTGATCTGGGGATATTGCGGCATTCTTTCGCTCGGCCAGGGCGCATTCTTCGCGCTCGGCGGCTACGCCATGGGCATGTATCTGATGCGCCAGATCGGCACGCGCGGCGTCTATGCCAATCCGATCCTGCCGGATTTCATGGTGTTTTTGAACTGGCACGAGCTGCCGTTTGCTTGGTACGGATTCCAGTATTTCGCCTACGCGGCGCTCATGGTGGTGCTGGTTCCCGGCGCGCTCGCCTTCGTGTTCGGGTGGTTCGCGTTTAGGAGCCGCGTCACCGGCGTCTATCTGTCGATCATCACGCAGGCGCTCACTTACGCGTTGATGCTCGGATTCTTCCGCAACAATTTCGGCTTCGGCGGCAATAACGGATTGACCGACTTCAAGGATATTCTCGGCTTCAATGTGGAGGCGGAGACGACGCGCGCGGCGTTGTTCTCGACCTCCTGCCTGGCGGTGATGATCGGGTTTTTCGTCTGCCGCGCCGTCGTCACGTCGAAGCTCGGGAAGGTGCTGATCGCGATCCGCGACGCCGAGGCGCGCACGCGCTTCCTCGGCTATCGCGTGGAATCCTACAAGCTCTTCGTATTCACTTTGTCGGCCTGCATGGCCGGCGTCGCCGGCGCGCTTTACGTGCCGCAGGTCGGCATCATCAATCCGAGCGAGTTCGCGCCCGGCAATTCCATCGAGGCGGTGATCTGGGTCGCGGTCGGCGGCCGCGGCACGCTCATCGGCGCGGTGATCGGCGCGGTTCTGGTCAACTACGCCAAGACCTATTTCACCTCGGGAATTCTTGCGCCTTATTGGCTGTACATGCTGGGCGGCCTGTTCATCGCCGTGACGCTGCTGTTGCCGCGCGGCGATCGTCGGCAGCCTGCACCATTGGTCGGCGCTGCGCCGCGACCGGGCTTCCGCCGCGGCCGAGGAAGGCGTCACCGAGCCGCTTCCGGCGGAATGAGGTCGGCCGATGAAAATTCAAGAGCGGCTGGAGAAAAAAGAAACTGAGCGATGGAGGCCTTCGAACGGACGCTCCTTTTCATCGAGGGGGTCACGGTGTCGTTCGACGGCTTTCGCGCGCTCAACAATCTTTCGCTGTCCGTCGAGCCGGGAGAGATGCGCGCCATCATCGGACCGAACGGCGCCGGCAAGACGACGATGATGGATGTCGTCACCGGCAAGACCAGGCCGGACAAGGGCACGGTGATCTTCGACAAGCTGCACGATCTGGCGCGCCTCGACGAAACCGAAATCGCGCTCCTCGGCATCGGCCGGAAATTCCAGAAGCCGACGGTGTTCGACAGCCATACCGTGTTCGACAATATCGAACTGGCGCTCAAGGCCGATCGCCGCGCGCGCGCGACGCTGTTGTGGCAAGGAGACTGCGAGCGAGGACCGCAGCGTCGACGGAGATTCTTAAAGTCGCCCGCCTTTCGGCGATGCGCGACCGCCTTGCCGGCAGCCTGTCGCACGGACAGAAGCAGTGGCTCGAAATCGGCATGCTGCTGGCGCAGGACCCGAAGCTGCTTCTGGTCGACGAACCGGTCGCCGGCATGACCGACGCCGAGACGCGGCAGACCGCGGAGTTGCTCAAAGAGATCAACCGCGAGCACACCGTCATCGTGGTCGAGCACGACATGGCGTTCGTGCGCGACCTCGGCGTCAAGGTCACCTGCCTGCATGAGGGCTCGGTGCTCGCCGAAGGCTCGATCGACCAGGTTTCGGCGAACGAGCGGGTGGTCGAAGTTTATCTGGGACGCTGAATCGTGTCAAGGAAGCCTCATGCTTGAGGTCAACGCTATCGATCTGCACTACGGCGCCGCGCAGGCGCTGCGCGCGGTGTCGCTCAAGGCCGAACCCGGCAAAGTCACCTGCGTGCTCGGCCGCAACGGCGTCGGCAAGACGAGCCTCCTTGACGCGCTCGCCGGCCAGCATCCGGTGAGCAGAGGCACGATCACCTGGGAAGGCAGCGACATCACCGCGTTGCGGCCGCCGGACCGCGCGCGGCGCGGCATTTCCTATGTGCCGCAAGGCCGCGAAATCTTTCCGCTGCTTACGGTCGAAGAAAATCTGAAGACCGGTTTCGCACCGCTGCCGCGCGGCGAACGCAGCCTGCCCGATGACGTGTTCTCGCTCTTCCCGGTGCTCAAGGACATGCTGCGCCGGCGCGGCGGCGACCTGTCCGGCGGCCAGCAGCAGCAGCTCGCCATCGGCCGTGCGCTGGTGATGCGGCCGCGGCTCCTTTTGCTCGACGAGCCGACCGAAGGCATTCAGCCGTCGATCATCAAGGATATCGGTCGCGCCATTGCCTATCTGCGCTCGCTCGGCAAAATCGCCATCGTGCTGGTCGAGCAATATCTCGACTTTGCCCGCGAACTGGGCGACCATTTCGCCGTCATGGAGCGCGGCGCCATTATCTATTCGTGCGACCGCGCCAACCTTGACGAAGGCGCGCTGCGGCGCGCGATGGCGATCTGATGACGCAAGCGCTGAGCCGGGATGTGCGCGCGGTCGGTGACACCTTCGCCGCCAACCGCGCCACCGGCGACATCGTGCTTGCGGTCGCGGCTTCACCGGGCGGCAGCCGGCGCAGGCGGGTGCATGAAGTCGGGATCGCTGCGCGTGCGTTTTCCGAACGCACACGGCCGGGCCGCGCTCGACGCCGTCATAGTCAACACCGCCGGCGGAATGACGGGCGGCGACCGCTTCGGCATCGACATCGATGTCGGCGCCGGCGCGAACCTGACGGTCACGACCGCGGCGGCCGAGAAAATCTATCGCTCGCTCGGGCCGGACACGGAAATCGGCGTCGAAACTCGCCGTCGGTCCGCACAGCGCACTCGCCTGGCTGCCGCAGGAAACGATCCTGTTCGATCGTGCACGGCTGCGCCGCACGATCGATGTCGATCTCGCCGCCGATGCCGAGCTGCTGCTGGCCGAGGCCATCGTGTTTGGCCGCGCGGCCATGGGCGAAATCGTCGCCCAAGGATATCTGTTCGACCGCTGGCGCGTGCGCGTCGACGGCGCGCTGGTCTTTGCCGAGACGATACGGCTCGATGGCGTCGATCGCGCAGCGGCTTGATGACGCCGCGGTTGCCGGGAAGGGCGCGGCCGTGGCGAGCGTGCTCAAATTTACCGGCGATGAAGGAGCGGTCGCGGCGATCCGCGCCATCGAGCAAAATTTTGCCGGCGAAGTCGGCGTCTCCGCTGGAATGGGTTCGCGTCTGCGCGCCTCGTCGCGGCCGACGGCGCCGCTTTGCGCCGCGATCTCGCCGCGATACTGCGGACATGGGGCGCCGATCCGTTGCCGCGGCTGTGGTTGAACTAGCGCATGATCCCGAAAAGTGGAAACCGGCTTTCGGATAAGATCATGCGCAAACTGATAACGTGACCAATGCAGCTCACTCCGCGCGAAAAGGACAAGCTGTTGATCGCCATGGCGGCGATGGTGGCGCGGCGCCGGCTCGAACGCGGCGTCAAGCTCAATCATCCGGAAGCGGTCGCGCTCATCTCCGATTTCATCCTCGAAGGCGCGCGCGACGGGCGCAGCGTCGCCGAATTGATGGAGCAGGGCGCCCATGTTCTCACCCGCGCGCAGGTGATGGACGGCATCGCCGAAATGATCCCCGAAATTCAGGTCGAGGCGACATTTCCCGACGGAACAAAGCTCGTTACCGTGCATGAGCCGATCAGGTGAGGCCAAATGATCCCCGGCGAATATTTCATCCAGGACGGCGACATCGAGCTCAACAAGGGCCGCAAGACCGTCACGCTCAGCGTCGCCAACAGCGGCGATCGGCCGATCCAGGTCGGCTCGCATTATCATTTCTACGAGACCAATCCGGCGCTGAAATTCGATCGCAAGAAAGCGCGCGGCATGCGGCTCGATATTCCGGCCGGCACGGCGGTGCGCTTCGAGCCCGGGCAGACGCGCGAGGTGACGCTGGTGGCGCTCGCCGGCACGCGCACTGTCTACGGCTTCCGCCAGGAGATCATGGGGAGGCTGTAAAAAATCATGACGGGCGGACTGCGCAGGCCCGCCCGTCACGTTCTCAGCGCTGCTACCCGCTGCTGGGAACCAGGATCAAATCCGCCTTTGGTGCCACGCTCGGTAGCGGCTTCGGCACCAAGACCGATCCGATCTTGGCGATCCCTCTCATCCGGCAGAACCAAACGCGAGCGATCTGAAAATAATGATAGCGCAGTATTTGCGAGTGGCAAGTTAAAGCGTGCGTCGGCGCGACGAACTCGTGCCTGGGGATAACTTCTGGGGATTTGCAGCACATCACGGAGAACGTCATGCCCTCGAAAATGCAGCCGCTCCGTTTACGCCGACATGTTCGGACCGACCAAGGGCGACCGCGTGCGGCTTGCCGATACCGATCTGATCATCGAGGTGGAAAAGGATTTTTGCACCTACGGCGAAGAGGTGAAATTCGGCGGCGGCAAGGTGATCCGCGACGGCATGGGGCAATCGCAAGTCACCAACAAACAGGGCGCGGTCGACACCGTCATCACCAACGCGCTCATTCTCGATCACTGGGGCATCGTGAAAGCCGACGTCGGCATCAAGGACGGAAAAATCTTCGCCATCGGCAAGGCCGGCAATCCCGACATTCAGCCCGGCGTCACCATCATCATCGGGCCGGGCACCGAGGTGATCGCCGGCGAAGGCAAGATTCTCACCGCCGGCGGCTTCGACACCCACATCCATTTCATCTGCCCGCAGCAGGTCGAGGAAGCGCTGATGTCGGGCGTCACCTCGATGCTCGGCGGCGGCACCGGCCCGGCGCACGGCACCTTCGCCACCACCTGCACGCCCGGCCCGTTCCACATCGCGCGCATGATCCAGGCGGCGGACGCGTTTCCGGTCAATCTCGGCTTTGCCGGCAAAGGCAACGCCTCGCGTCCGGCGGCGCTCGATGGAAATGATCAAGGCCGGCGCCTGCGCGCTCAAGCTGCACGAAGACTGGGGCACGACGCCCGCGGCGATCGATTGCTGCCTCTCGGTCGCCGACGATTACGACGTGCAGGTGATGATCCACACCGACACGCTCAACGAATCCGGCTTCGTCGAGGACACCATCAAGGCGTTCAAGGGCCGCACCATTCACGCCTTCCACACCGAAGGCGCCGGCGGCGGGCATGCGCCCGACATCATCAAGGTGGCGGGGCTGAAAAACGTGCTGCCGTCGTCGACCAATCCGACGCGGCCCTACACGAAGAACACCATCGACGAGCATCTCGACATGCTGATGGTGTGCCATCACCTCGATCCGTCGATCGCCGAGGATCTGGCGTTCGCCGAAAGCCGCATCCGCAAGGAGACGATCGCGGCGGAGGACATTCTGCACGACCTCGGCGCGCTCTCGATGATGTCGTCGGACAGCCAGGCCATGGGCCGCGTCGGCGAGGTGATCATCCGCACCTGGCAGACCGCCGACAAGATGAAGAAGCAGCGCGGCCGGCTGCAAGCAGGAGAAGGGCGACAACGACAACGTCCGGGCAAAGCGCTACGTGGCCAAATACACGATCAATCCGGCCATCGCGCACGGCGTGTCGAAGCTCATCGGCTCGGTGGAAAAGGGCAAGCTTGCCGATCTCGTGCTGTGGTCGCCGGCATTCTTCGGCGTGAAGCCCGATTGCATCATCAAGGGCGGCTCGATCGTCGCCGCGCCGATGGGCGATCCCAACGCCTCGATCCCGACGCCGCAGCCGGTGCATTACCGGCCGATGTTCGGCGCCTTCGGCCGCGCCCGCACCGCGTCGTCGGTCGTATTCGCCTCGAAGGCGGCGGTCAGCGGCCGGCTTGCGCAAAAAGCTCGGCATCGAGAAGGAACTTGTTGCGGTGCAAAACACGCGAGAAAAAATTTCCAAGAAAAGCATGATTCACAACGAGCGCCACGCCGCACATCGAGGTCGATCCGGAAACCTACGAAGTGCGCGCCGACGGCGAACTGCTCACCTGCGCGCCCGCGGAAGTTCTGCCGATGGCGCAGCGCTATTTCCTGTTTTGATCGCGCCATAATTATCCTCGATCGAAGCGGCAACAAGCTCCAGCGCGAAGCCGCTGATCGTGGCGAATTTAAGCAAATTTGCGGGCGGCGAATACTGGATCGTCCGCATGCGCATGCGTGGACGATGACAATGGGATGACGACAGCAGTGAGGTCCTTGACGCTTGGCGCGCGAACCACCAAGCTTAAGGCATGGCGGCGGATTATTCGACGTCGGCGGTCACGGTCAGGGACTGCCGCATCCGGCTGATGCGCGGCGGCGCGGGCGATCCGCTCATCTATCTGCACGGCGCGAGCGGCGCGAGCTGGCTGCCGTTCCTGCAGACGTTGAGCAAACATTTCGACGTGATCGCGCCGGAACATCCGGGCTTCGGCGAATCGGATACGCCGGACTGGCTCGATAACATCCACGATCTCGCCTATTTCTATCTCGACCTTTTCGACGCAGCTGAAGCTCGAGAACGTCGCATCTCGTCGGCAATTCGCTCGGCGGCTGGATCGCCGCCGAAATCGCGGTGCGCTCGACGCAGCATCTGGCGTCGCTGACGCTGGCGGGCTCGGCCGGGCTCTACGTGCCCGGCGTCGCGCAGGTCGATTCGTTTCTGGTCAGCGACGAACAGCGGCTGCACCATTTCTTCTACGACCAGAAAAAGGCCAAGGAGATGATCGCGCGCGTGCTGCAGCCCGGACATGGAAGACGTCGCGCTGAAAAACCGCGCGACCGTCGCCAAGCTCTCCTGGCAGCCGCGCAGCCACGATCCGCATCTGCACAAATGGCTGCACCGGATCGACGTGCCGACGCTGCTGATCTGGGGCGACACGACCGCATGTTTCCCGAAGGAACACGCGCTCGCCTATCGAGCGGCTCATACCGGGCGCCAAGCTGGTGATTATTCCGGAATGCGGCCACGTGCCGCAGATCGAGCAGCCGGATGCTTTCGTCGCCGCGCTCGAAGTCGTTCATCGGCGCGCAGCGGCAAGAGCAGGAAAACCGCGTGAGGATCCAGCATGAAATTCTTCAACTTTCATCTGATGCCGTACGCGCACGCCGATCTCGAGGCGATCGCCGAGAACGGCTCGGCCTGGGTGACGTTCTCCAACAGCCATTACGATCCGGAAAAGGGCGCCGAGCTCTATCACGACTATCTCGATCAGATGGAGTTCGCCGATCAGCTCGGCTTCGATGGCGTCTGCCTCAACGAGCATCATCAGACCGCCTACGGCATGATGCCGATACCGGGCGTGATCGCCGGCGCGCTGTCCCGCAGCGTCAAGCGCGCCAAGATCGCCATCCTCGGCCGCGCGCTGCCGCTCACCAACAATCCGCTGACCATCGCCGAAGAATACGCGATGCTCGACAACATCACGCGCGGCCGGCTCATCGCCGGCTTCGTGCGCGGCATCGGCGCCGAGTATCATGCCATCCGGCGTCAATCCGGCGGAATCGCAGGAGCGCTTTGCCGAGGCGCACGACCTGATCGTGCGCGCCTGGACCGAGCCCGGCCCGTTCTCCTACGCCGGCAAGCATTATCAGTTCCGCTACGTCAACTCCGTGGCCGCGGCCCTATCAGACGCCGCATCCGCCGATCTGGATTCCCTCGCAGGGCTCCGCCTCGACCATCCGCTGGGCGGCGCAGCATGCGCTACACCTATTGCCAGACGCTCTCGCCGATCGCCGCGGTGGCGCGCTTCTTTCAGCTCTACCGCGACGAGGCCGAAAAGGCCGGCTACGAGGCCTCGCCCGATCAGCTCGCCTGGTCGAACACCATCTATGTCGGCGAGACCGACAAGAAGGCGGTGCGCGAGGCGAAGCCGCATCTCGAGGCTCTGGTCAATTATTTCCTCAAAATGCCGACCGAGATGCTGCTGCCGCCGGGCTACACCGACACCGCCTCGATGAAGCGCGTGCGCGCGGTCAAGGTCACCGGCAAGACGCAATCGCTCGACGAGCTGATCGCGTCGGGCGTGGTCATCGTCGGCGGGCCGGAGACGGTGCGCGAAAAGCTCGCCGAGTATCAGGACCTCGCCGGCTTCAACACCTCGCTGACCAAGACCCAGTTCGGCACGCTGCCCAACGAGATGGCGCGCGCCAACATGACGGCGATCGCCGAGGAAATCATCCCTGCTTTCCGCGAGCGGGCGCCGCGGTCCGCGCCAAGGCAGGCGGCGGAGTGATATTTTCATCCCGGGCTGCTGCGTCGAGAGCGGCTTCCGGTCGATGAAATTAGCGCCATCATGGCGAGGAGCGAACGCGACGAAGCAATCCAGTCCGGCGGCGCAGAACTGGATTGCTTCGCGGAGCCTGTCATCGGACCGCGCGACTTCGCGCGGGTCCGTTGGCTCGCAATGACGAATCATGACCCTCAAAGACCTCATGGGCGCGCTGGCGGTTGTCATCGCGGTGGTGGCTTACGCGATCTACCGCTCGTCGTCGCCAACGCCGCCGTGGCGCTGGTGATTTATTGGCGGCGTTCGCGCAGCAAGCTTGGCTGATCCGAAGACCGGCCCCGATTACGCCAGCCCCCACTTGACCAGCGTCTTCAGTTCGCTGCGGCGGATGGTCCATTCGACATGCGTTGCCGGCGGAATGTGCCGCCGGCCGCCGGCAATCACCTCTTTCTGCGCCTTGAGTCGGTGCGCCTGCGGCACGTGGATGAGGCCGCGCAGGAGGCAGCCGGTCGGCTCGCCGCAGCAGCGCCGGTGCCGCTTGCAGCGGCGCAGCCTGCAGCGGCGCCAGAACGCCAGCGCGTCGCAGTAGAGCCGCTGCGTCACGATGTGCGCGGCATCGATCTCCGCTCTGCCCTGCTCGACGGTGCGGCGTTTAAGGAAGTCGCCCTTGTCGCCGGGCTCGCTGCAAGACGACGGCATGGTGAGTCTCCCATTGTTCGACGTAAGCAATCTCGTTCTCGCGGCGCGGTTTTTTGATTCGCGCCCGAGTTCATGTCAAAGCTACCGGCAAGAACGACCTCAAGCCTGCGAACATCGGCCCCGCTTCGGTTCGGAGCATTCGCCGGTCTGAAGCAAATAAAAAGGAAGCAGAACGCCGCCAGGCGCGTATTTCCAAACCTCCGCGCCTATCCGGCGCGGCTCGCGCTGAAGCGCAGCGCGCTCGCCTGACGGCGTTCCGCCGCGGCGCTTGCGGCGGCGACCGAACGCCACCGCTCAACTCCAGCACGCGCTTCCTGGGCACAGGGCGTCATCGGGTGTTACCCGCATCTGGCCTGTTCCAGTGCAGCGGATTGCTCCGCAGAACCGGTCGTAGTGCCGGCCGGGCGTGTTCGCCGGAGCCGCCCGGGAGCAGAGGTGACGAACCCCCGCCCGCGGGAACCGCTCTCGCCCCGCCAGCCGGAGTGACCGGCTGGCGTCCTTTCGACGAGCGAGATTGTGCCCCTCTATTCCCTGCGCGACTATTGTCAAGTGTTGTCACGGTTTTGGTAACTAGAGCTTGATCCTGCAGTGCTTTTCGTTCTCTCCTGGTGCTCGCGCTGGTCGGCCGGGTGCAATCTTTATGCGAATCAAGATTGATAGAGGCGAGTCATCTTCGGCCTGACCCAGTGATCCATGCGGCCAAGCCATTCATTCGACGGTTCAGCATGGACCGCCGTAATTCCGCAATTCGTTCTTTGTTTAGCAAGCGTCCCTTGCAAATCACTTCCCCGGCGGCTTCGCCGCGAACTCCGAGCCGCGCACGCACAGCCGCCCGCGCGGGTCCTGCCAGAGCTTTTTCGCTCGCGTGCAGATGGCCGATGGCGCGGGCGATGGTGTTGAAATCGTAGTGGGCAAATTTCTCGGCGATGTCGGTGTAGTAGAGCGGCTCCTTGGCGATGACGTCGAGGATTTTTGCCGCCAGCGCGGCGATCGCCGCTTCGTCGCCGGCTTCGCCGGCGGCGTCCTTCTTGCCGCCGACGTAATCGTCGATCCTGGCGCTCTCGGCATACGCGTAGGTGATGCGCTCGTAATATTCGCGCGGGATGCCTTCCGGAATGGTGGCGTCGATGCCGACCTTGGCGCCGGTCGGCACCACGCCGTAGCCCTGCGGCAGGCTCGGATCGAGCGGCTTGGCGCGCGCGTTCGACACGATCATCACGTCGCGGTCGCCCTGCACGCGGGTGGCGATCGCCCATTCCACCTCGGCCGGATCGTTGACGTCGATGTCGTCGTCGACCACGACGACGTGTTTCAGATCCATCACCGAGAGCGCGGCGAGCAGCGCGTTCTTGCCCTCGCCCGGCTGCTTCTTGATCGAGATCACCGCGTGCCAGAAGGCGCAGCCGCCGAGCGTGACGTTGATGTCCTTGACCTGCACGCCGGCGGTGCGCAGCGCCTGGCGGATCGCGGCATAGCGCGTCGGCGCGGCGAGCCAGGTGTTCTCCCACGGCATGTGCAGATTGTAGTAGATCGCGTCCTTGCGCATCGCGATCGCCTTGATGCGCACCAGCGGATTCCAGTGCAGCCCGCCCATCAGCCGGGTGAACTCGCCGAAGCGGCCTTCCGGCCAGGTCCAGCCGGTCGGCAGCACTTCGGCTTCGAGCACGATCTCGGCGTCGGCGATGTAGGGCACGTCGATGGTCGAGCACGGCGCCAGCGCCACCGGCTCGCCGCGCATGCCGCCGGCGATCGCCATCTCGTCGACGCCGAGCGGGGCGCGATAGCCGGAGCCGGTGATCTCGAACGGATGCGTGCCGATGGAGATCGAGATCGGCAGCGGCTCGTTGCGGGCGAGCGCGCGCTGCACGAACAGCCGCATGTTGTTGGGCGTGACCAGGTCGATGCCGGTGAGCGCCTTTTCCTTGACGATGAAGCGGTAGATGCCGGAATTGAAGCCGAGCTCGGGATCGCGCGCGATCACCACGCCGGCGGTGATCATCGGCCCGCCGTCGTAGATCGACGACATCGGGATCGGCAGCTTGAACAGATCGACGTCGTCGCCGGTGAGCGTCACCTCGCGCGTCGGCGAGCCGTTGACGTGCTTGCGGCGGGATCGGCTTGGCGATGGCGGCGCTGAGCTTCTGCTCGATCTCGGCGAAATTCGCGCAGCCGAGCGCCATGGTGGCGCGCTCGCGGGTGCGGATGATGCCGGAGACGACCGGCATGTCGTAGCCGATGACGTTATGGAAAAGCAGCGCGGTCTTGGCCTGATCGACCAGCGTGGCGATGTGGCGGATATCGACCGGCTGGTGCAGGTCGACGAGCTCGCCATTCTGCCGCAGGCGGTCGAGGAACTGGCGGAAGTTTTCTTGCATTCGTGACCTACTCGGTAACGACAACATCAATGGGCAAAGCCGCGAAGCTCTTATATCGGTCTTACCCGCGCCGTCATGCCGGTCTTGCGCCGGATCCACGTGCCCTGCCGGACAAGCGCGGATGCCGTGACAAGCTTGGCATGACGATGAACGGATGCAATGAAAGCGTTGGTGCCTGCTTCAAGCACGGCACGCTCGACGATCTCGACGTCGTCGACGACTACCCGACGCCGCAGGCCATCGACGGCCACGTCGTCATCCGCGTGCGCGCGGCCTCGTTCAATTACCACGACGTGTTCACCGTGCGCGGCATGCCGGGCATCAAGGTGCCGCTGCCGGTGATCATCGGCCTCGACATGGCGGGCGAGATCGCCGAGGTCGGCGCCGGCGTGAGCGGCTGGAAGGCCGGCGACCGCGTGCTGGTCAATCCGGTCAACAAGAAGAAAGGCCTGATGGGCGAAATGCTCGACGGCGGCATGGCGGAATATTGCCTGGTCGCCGCCGACCAGCTCGTCGCCATGCCGGACGCGGTGAGCTTCGAGGACGCCGCCGCGCTGCCGGTCGCCTACGGCACCGCGCACCGCATGCTGGTCACGCACAAGACCGTGCAGCGCGGGCGAGCGCGTGCTGGTGCTCGGCGCGTCGGGCGGCGTCGGCACCGGCTGCGTGATCCTGGCGAAGCTTCTTGGGCGCCGAAGTGATCGCCTGCGCGTCGAGCGCGGAAAAGCTGGCGCGGCTCAAGGCGCTCGGCGCCGACGAGGTGATCAATTACCGCGACACCGACTGGTCGAAATGGGCGGTCGAGAAATACGGCAAGCCGCAGCGGCGCAGCTACGAGGGCGGCGTCGACGTGGTGATCAATTTCACCGGCGGCGACACCTGGGTGCCGTCGCTGCGCTGCCTCAAGCGCGGCGGCAAGCTGTTGGTCTGCGGCGCCACCGCCGGCTACGATCCGAAGGAGGATCTGCGCTACGTGTGGAGCTTCGAGCTGAAGATCATCGGCTCCAACTCCTTCTACGACGACGACCTCGCCGCTTGATGGCGCTGATCGGCGAAGGCAAGATGAAGCCGGTGATCGACAAGGTGTTGCCGCTCGAACAGGCGCGCGAAGGCTTGCGGCTGATCGAGGACCGCGAGGTCATCGGCAAAGTGGTGGTGACGCCGTAAGAGAGGACGGACGACGGATGGACGGACAACGGAGGGCGGACGACGGATGGACGATTTCGGGTTGGCTCGTGTCTTTATCCGTCGTCTGTCGTCTGTCCTCCGTCGTCGCATAGGAAGTCGTCGCATAGGAACATGAGCGAACAATTGACGCTCGAACAAGTCCAGGCGCTGGTCACCCGCGCGCCGTTTCATCAATGGCTCGGGCTCACCGTGCTCGCGGTCGGCCGACGACAGCATCGAGATCAGGGCGAAGTGGCGCGAGGAATGGGTGGTCAACACCGAGCGCGGCTACACCCATGGCGGCGTGCTGGCGGCGCTGATCGATCTCGCCGCCGATTGGGCGATGGTGAAGCAGACCGGCCGCGGCGTGCCGACCATCGACCTGCGCGTCGATTATCACCGGCCGACGATCCGCAGCGACCTCATCGCGCGCGGCAAGGTCATCCGCGGCGGCGCGCAATTCGCCACCGCCGAGGCGCAGATTTTCGACCGCGAAGGCAAGCTCATCGCCAGCGGCCGCGGCACCTATTTCACGGCGCCGCCGAAAAGCTCATGACGGCGCTTCACCAATCTCGGCGATCTGATCCCGCGCGACCGCGATCTGACAAAGATCGCGATCATCGATCTCGGCGGCGAGCAGAGCCCGCGCGAATTCACCTTCGCGCAGATCGACGCCATGGCGAACGGCGTCGCCCGCGCGCTCACCAAGCGCGGGTTGCGGCGCGGCGACCGCGTCGCGCATCTCTCCGCCAACCGCGCCGAATATCTCGCGGCCTATTACGGCATCATGCGCGCCGGCTTTGTCGCGGTGCCGGTCAATTTCAAGTTTCCGCGCGAGACCATCCATTTCATCATGCGCGACGCCGGCGCCAAGCTCGTGTTCTGCGATGCCGCGCGCGCGGCGGATTGCCCGCCCGATGTTGCCGGCGTGCACGTTCGGCGCGGAGTTCGACGCATTTCTCGATCCCGGTCCATTCGCAGCGCTTGTGCCGGACGCGGACGAGCCGGCGATGTTTCTCTACACGTCGGGCTCGACCGGCACGCCGAAGGGCGTGGTGCTCTCGCATCAAAGCCACATCTGGGTGGTGGAGACGCGGCTCGCGCCGGGCCTCGACCGCCATCGCTATCTGATCGCCGCGCCGCTCTATCACATGAATGCGCTGGCGCTGGCCAAGCTCGCCTGCGCGGCGCACGCCACCATCGTGCTGCTGCCGCAGTTCGACGCGCGCGCCTATATCGAGGCGATCGGGCGCTATCGCTGCACCTGGCTCACCGCGGTGCCGCCGATGATCGCCATGATGCTGCGCGAGCGCGATCTGCTGGCGCGCACCGATCTCTCCAGCGTCGAATTCGTGCGCATGGGCTCGGCGCCGGTGAGCGCAAGCCTGATGGCGGCGCTGCACGAGGCGCTGCCGCACGCCGCGGTGACCAACGCCTACGGCACCACCGAGGCCGGGCCGGTGGTGTTCGGCCCGCATCCGCGCGGCCTGCCGCAGCCCGAACTTTCGGTCGGCTATCCGCATCCGAAAGTGTCGCTGCGCCTCGTCGACGGCGACAACCGCGACGCCGAGCAGGGCGTGCTGGAAATGAAATGCCCGGCCATGATGCTCGGCTATCACAACCGGCCGGATGTCGCACCGCCGCTCACGCCGGACGGCTTTTACATCACCGGCGACGTGTTCCGCCGCGACGCCGACGGCTTTTATTATTTCGTCGGCCGCACCGACGACATGTTCGTCTCCGGCGGCGAGAACATTTATCCGGCCGACGTCGAGCGCATGCTGGAGCGCCATCCCGATATCGCGCAGGCGGCGGTGGTGCCGATCGACGACGACATCAAAGGGCAGAAGCCGGTCGCCTTCGTCATCCGCAAAGCCGGCCGCGCGCTCGACGACGAGGACGTGAAGCGTTTCGCGCTCGCCCACGCGCCGGCCTATCAGCACCCGCGCTTCGTCTGGTTCGTCGACGAACTGCCGCTCGCCTCGACCAACAAGCTCGACCGCGCCGCGCTGCAGCGGATGGCGGCGGAGCGGATGGCGAAGAAATGATCCGTCTCCCGGCGAGGGGAGATGAGTTACGCATGCGCAAGCCGCGCTCGCTTCGTACTTCAGGACGCGGCCGGCACCTGCGCGGTGACCGTCTTCCCCGGCCACTTGCACAGATCGGCGATGATGCACTTCTCGCACAGCGGGCGGCGGGCGACGCAGGTGTAGCGGCCGTGCAGGATGAGCCAGTGGTGGGCGTGCAGGAGGTATTTCTCCGGCACGACCTCCATCAGCTTCATTTCCACGTCGAGCGGCGTCTTGCCGACCGCCAGCCCGGTGCGGTTGCCGACGCGGAAAATGTGGGTGTCGACCGCGATGGTCGGCTCGCCGAAGGCGACGTTGAGCACCACGTTGGCGGTCTTGCGGCCGACGCCGGGCAGCGCTTCCAGCGCGGCGCGGTCGTGCGGGACCTTGCCGCCGTGCTCCTCGACGAGCTTCTGCGACAGCGCGATCACGTTCTTCGCCTTGGTGCGAAACAGCCCGATGGTCTTGATCAGGTCGCGCACCTTCGCTTCGCCGAGCGCGACCATCTTCTCCGGCGTGTCGGCGAGCGCGAACAAAGCCGGCGTCGCCTTGTTGACGCCCGCATCGGTCGCCTGCGCCGAGAGCACGACCGAGACCAGGAGCGTAAACGGATCGGCGTGCTCCAGCTCGGTGTTCGGATTGGGATTGGCCGCGGCGAAGCGGCGGAACGCTTCCTCGATCTCGGCTTTGGTCCATTGCGGCAGCGCGCCGTGGCCGGCCTTGGCGTCGGCCTTGGTGCGGGCCTTGAGCCGCGCCGCCTTGTCCTTGCGGACGGCCTGCAAGCGCGCTGCTCGAGCGGTCTTGCTCTGATGGTTTTGCGCGCCATCTTTCCCGTATACTGAGCCGCATGAGCAACGACAACGACGCCCTGGCCGAGCCGCAGATTTTTTCAGCCGTCATCACGCCGCATCGCTCGCTGACGCGGCGCGGCTTTCTCGTGCTCATGCTCTGCCTCGGCGCGTTGAGCTTCGTCTCCGGCGTGATGTTCCTGTCGCTCGGCGCCTGGCCGGTGTTCGGCTTCTTCGGGCTCGACGTGCTGCTGGTGTACTTCGCGTTTCGCGCCAACTTCCGCGCAGCGCGCGCCTACGAGGAGGTCACCGTCACGCCGAGCGAACTCACCGTGCGCAAGGTCAGCCATCGCGGCGGCGTGCGCGAATGGACGCTCAACCCGCTCTGGGTCCGGCTCGAGCGCATCGTGCATGAGGAATTCGGCATCGAGCGGCTGTTCCTCGTCTCCCGCGGCCGGCGGCTGACGATTGCCGGCGCGCTCATGCGGACGAGAAGGCAAGCTTCGCCCACGCGCTTCGGCGGCTTTGGGCGAAGCCAAGCGCGGGCCGACGCGGACGGTGTTTGAATAGCGCGCGCTTGACCTCTCCCCATCGGATGAGGTGATTTTTTGGCCAGAAATCGGGTGGTTTCGCCGGCTTTCGCAAATTAGATCGGGAGCAAATGATGGAGGCACCCATGCTGTCACCCGATCGCATTCCCAACCCGATGCCGCTCGCCGCCGCCGCCGCCGATTATGACGTGGTGCGCCGCGCCATCGGCCATATCCGCGGCCACTGGCGCGAGCAGCCGGAAATCGAGGCCATCGCCGAAGCGGCCGGCGTCACGCCGACCGAACTGCACCATCTGTTCCGCCGCTGGGCTGGGCTGACGCCGAAGGCGTTTCTGCAGGCGCTCACGCTCGATGGCGCGCGGCAGCTCCTGCGCGACTCCGCGAGCGTGCTCGACGCCACCTACGAAGTCGGCCTCTCGGGCCCCGGCCGCCTGCACGATCTGTTCGTCACCCATGAAGCGATGTCGCCGGGCGAATGGAAATCGGGCGGCGAAGGTTTGACCGTCCGCTTCGGCTTTCATCCCTCGCCATTCGGCAGCGCGCTGGTCATGGCGACCGAGCGCGGGCTTGCGGGTCTTGCCTTCGCCGATGCGGGCGAGGAGCCGAAGACGCTCGCCGACATGAAAGGCCGCTGGCCCAAGGCGACCTTTGTCGAAGACAGCGCCCGCACCGCGGCGATCGCCAAGCGCATCTTCGATCCTGCGCAATGGCAGCCGCAGCAGCCGCTGCGCGTCGTGCTCATCGGCACCGATTGGGAAGTGCGGGTGTGGGACGCGCTGTTGCAAATCCCGATGGGCCGCCTCGCCACCTATTCGGGCATCGCCAGCAAGGTCTGCGCGCCGGCCGCTGCGCGCGCCGTCGGCGCCGCCGTCGGCAAAAACCCGATCGCTTTCGTGGTGCCGTGCCATCGCGTCGTCGGCAAGGCCGGCGATCTCACCGGCTACCATTGGGGCATCACCCGCAAGCGCGCCATGCTCGGCTGGGAGGCCGGCCAGGTCGCGGCCGCGGCGTAGTAACCTCTCGCCTGCGGGAGAGGGAGACACGCGATTGACGCTTCGGCGCCGATCCGCAATACCCCCTTCGGCGTTATCTGAGCGAAGGGAATTCGACATGCAGCGGCGGCGGCCGGTGATGCTGGTGATTCTGGACGGCTGGGGCTGGTGCGAAGAGCGCGCCGACAATGCCGTGCGCCAAGCCAAGACGCCGACCTTCGACCGGCTGTGGCAGACCGGACCGCACGGATTCTTGCGCACCTCCGGCAAGGACGTCGGTCTGCCCGACGGCCAGATGGGCAATTCCGAAGTCGGGCATCTCAATATCGGCGCCGGCCGCGTGGTGATGCAGGACCTGCCGCGTATCGGTGAGGCGATCGCGAGCGGCGAGATTGCGCACGCGCCGGCGCTCGTCGCGCTGATCGAAAAACTCAAAAAAAGCAGCGGCGCCTGTCACCTCATCGGACTGGTGTCGCCCGGCGGCGTGCATTCGCACCAGAACCACGCCGTGGCGCTCGCCAAAATTCTGTCCGGCGCGGGCGTGCCGACGCTCATGCACGCGATCACCGACGGCCGCGACACGCCGCCGCAATCGGCTGGCGACGATATAAGGCGTTTGACGGCGGCGCTGCCGAAATCCGTAACGATAGCGACCGTATGCGGCCGCTATTACGCCATGGATCGCGACAAGCGCTGGGATCGCGTCCTGAAAGCCTACAACGCGATGGTCGAGGCCGCCGGCCCTCGCTTTCCAGACGCGCCGGCGATCGTCGCCGACGCCTACGCCAACAAAAAGTTCGACGAGTTCGTCGTGCCGGCCGTGGTCGGCGATTATCGCGGCATGAAGGACGGCGACGGCCTGCTGTGCTTCAACTTTCGCGCCGACCGCGTGCGCGAAATTCTCGGCGCCATGCTCGATCCGGATTTTTCCGGCTTTCCGCGCCAGCGTCTCGTGCGTTTCGCCGCCGCAGTCGGCATGGCGCAATACAGCGCCGAACTCGACAAGCTGATGGCGACGATCTTTCCACCGCAGACGTTTGCGCACATTCTCGGCGAGGTGGTGGCGGATACCGGCCGCAAGCAGTTGCGCATGGCAGAGACCGAAAAATACGCGCACGTCACTTATTTCTTGAACGGCGGCCGCGAGGAGCCTTATTCCGGCGAGGATCGCATCATGGTGCCGTCGCCAAAGGTCGCGACCTACGATCTGCAGCCGGAAATGTCGGCGCCTGAATTGACCGACAAGGCTGTCGCCGCGATCGCTTCGGGCAAATACGATTTGATCGTGCTCAACTATGCCAATCCCGACATGGTCGGCCACACCGGCAGCCTGCCCGCGGCGATCAAGGCGGTGGAGACGGTCGACACGGGCTTAAGCCGCATCGCCAATGCCATCGAAAAATCCGGCGGCGCGCTGCTCGTGACTGCCGACCACGGCAATTGCGAGATGATGCGCGATCCACAGACCGGCGGTCCGCACACCGCGCACACCACGAACCCGGTACCGGTCATGCTCGTCGGCGCGCGCAATCGCGCGCTGGTCGCCGAGGGCCGCCTCGCCGACATCGCGCCGACCTTGCTCGAACTGATGGAATTGCCGAAGCCGAAGGAAATGACCGGCGCGTCGCTGTTGCGCGGGGATTGAAGTTTGCAAATCTGCAAGTCTGCAAGTCTGCTATCGGGTTTTCGATCTCGCCTTGCGGGCGGCGTAGCGGGCGTCCCTCGCCGTCTTGCGTTCGGTCTGCAAGGCCGCTTCACGGTTCGCTTTTTCGGTCACCGCCCGTTCAGCCGCTGCGGTGGCTTCGCGCTCCGCCTCCAGCGCCAATTGGGCGTTGCGGGCCTTCTGTTCGGCCTTGGCAATCGCGCGAAGCCTGCTCGCTTCGGCGCGGTCGGCCGCGTTTGCGGTGCGCGTCTTCTGCCTTTCGGCGGCGGCCGGGTCGGCGGCATTGGCGCGAAACCTCTCCAGCGCCGCTTTCTTTGCGTCCGCCGCCGCTTGCCGCCGTTCGGCGAAACCCAGATCTTTGAACCCAGCCATCTCTTTTGTCCCCGCAACGGCGCTTGTTGGCTGACAACTTCGATCTAGGCGCGGTCCGGACGCGCGTTCCAGCCTATCACCGCGGCCTGGATGCGTTCGCCGGTCTGCACACTTTGCCAATCCTCGCCGGTCCATCGGCAAAGAAACGGAATGACATAGGTGCCGACATGGTCCTCGCACAGGAGCTCAAGCGGCTGGCCGACCGGCGGATCGCCTTCATGAACGAAAGCGTCCAGGCGCTGCTGTCGTGTCGCCATTCGCGTTACAGTACGCCCTTTCGGCAAAGCCGACAAAATCCGAATCAGCCCCTATATAAGTCCGTGGGAGTCGATATCAACCTGCTGCATAGAAGAGGGTCCCGTGGCATTCAGGCCGAACTACAACAGAGACCGCGCGGAGCGAGACAGGATGGCGCGCGCCCGGAGCGCGGAAAAGCTGAGGAAGAAGGAGGAGAAAAGCGCTCAACGCAAAGCTCTCCGCTCCGGAAGCGAAGTTGCGCCAGGCGAAGCCGCACCTGAGGCGCCGACGAATTCCGAAAGCAATGAGAGTTGAGGGATCGCGGCGCTTTTGATGCGGCGCGTCAGCCCGCACGCTCATAGGCCTGATCGATCAAGCGCACGGCGCGTGCGCAATCATGCACGCTGATCGGCGGCGGCGCGCCTTTTTGCCAGTGATCGAGCGCATCGCGCAGCGTGGTGAAATAAGGCGCGGTGACATCGGTGCCGGGAAAAGTCTCGTCGCCCGCGGCGGTGGCGAGTTTTAGGATCCCATCCTTCATTGTCAGAATGGCGTCGCGGCCGGCGATCTTCCACTCGCCGTCGGTGCCGTCGCGAGGGAAATCCGTTACCGACCTCGACGGTGCCGAGAACGCCGCTCGCCGAACGCAGCATGACCGACGCGTAGTCCTCGACCGCGCGCTCGTGCGCACGCCGGCTGACTTGCGCGCCGGTCACCTGCGCCTCTTCGCCGGTCAGGTAAAGAAACATGTCGAAGCCGTGGGGACCGAGATTGCGCAGGCAGCCGCCGCCCGCTTCGGCGGGGTCGAGCATCCAGCCGCAATCCCAGGCCTGATAGCGCGCCGGCCCCGGCCGGTTGATGCGCACGTAGATGTGCGACAGCGGGCCGAACCGCCCGGCGCCAATCAGCTCGCGGGCGCGCGCAGCGAACGGCGCGTAGCGCTGCGCGAGCGGGACTGCGACGAACGCGTTGAGCTTTGCCGCTTTGGCGGCCACCGCGTCGACCTCGGCGGCGCTGATGCCCATCGGCTTTTCCATCAGGAACGGATAGCCGGCATCGAGCAGATCATGGGCGATGGCGGCCATCCGGCTGTGCCGACCCAGCGCCACGACAAAATCGGGGCGGGTCGCCGCCAGCATCTGTTTGTAATCGATGAAGGTCGGCGGGCTTTTCACCTCGGCCGCGCGTTTGGCGACGAGAGCAGCATCGGAATCCTGAATGCCGACCAGCTCCACGTCCGGCATGGCGATGAGGTGGCGCAGGTAGGCCGCGTCGTTAAGCGCATGCCAGTGGTTGACCTCGATGGCGGCGACGCGAATGGTCATGGGCGTTTCCTCTTCGTGCTCGTGCGCGCGCCATATTGACCGATCGACGCGAGAAGAGAAATCCGCCGACGCGCTCCTCGTCGCCGCCGCCGCCAACATTGATCCGCCCGCGGGGCTTTAAGCCGCTCGCCGCCCATAAGATTGCTGCCCGCTACCGGCAATGCGTCAGCGACAAGAAAAGACTCGTTGCCTTCAGAATGCGCTTGCTGAAATCGCCGTCCTATTCTGTCTTGATGCCGGCGAACTTGACCACCTTGGCCCACTTCTCGGTCTCGGCGGCAAGGAATTTTCCGTATTCGGCGGGTGTCATCGGCGTCGGCACGCTGCCGAGATTGGCAAGGCGCGCCTTGATCGCGGGATCGGCGAGAGCGGCATTCACTTGCTTGTTCAGCGTATCGATGATGGAGGTCGGCGTATCTTTCGGTGCACCGAGTCCATCCGAGGCGGTCGCTTCGTAGCCCGGCACGAATTCGGCAACCGTGGGAATATCCGGCAGCGTCTCCGTGCGCGCCGGACCGGTCACCGCAAGGGCGCGCAGCTTGCCGGCGCGGATATAAGCGAGCGACGAACCGATCGGACTGAACGTGAGTTGCACCCGACCGGCAAGCAGATCGGTGAGCACCAGCGCCGCGCCGCGATACGGTACGTGAACCAGATCGACGCCGGTCATGAACTTGAACAACTCGCCGGCGACATGCTGAATGCTGCCGATGCCGCCCGATGCAAAGTTGATCTTGCCCGGATTGGCCTTGGCGTAGGCGATGAATTCGGGGACCGTCTTGGCCGGGACCGAAGGGTTGACCTCCATGACCAGGGGAAAACGGTCGATGCTCGCCACCGGGGCGATGTCGCGGATGAAATTGAAATTGAGTTTTCGATAGAGCGTCGCGTTGATCGTGTTTGCCGTCGTGGTCCACAACAGCGTGTAGCCGTCGGGTGCGGCGCGGACCACTTCCTCGGTGGCGATGTTGGTCGCCGCGCCCGGCCGGTTGTCGATGACGAACGGCTGGCCGAGTCGCTCGGAGAGCCGCTGTCCGATGATGCGGGCGACAACGTCGATGATGCCGCCGGCGGCAAAGCCATCGACCAAATGGACCGGCCGCGTTGGATATGTCTGCGCACGGGCGGCGCCCGGGAGAGCCGGGAGCGCGGAGGCGCCCGCGGTTAGTTGCAGGAATTTTCGGCGCGCAAGCGTCAAATTCATCGCGGCCCCTCCGGAGCGTGATCGCTAGATGTCCGTCAGACCCAATACATCGGCCATCGAATAAAGCCCCGGCTTTTGGCCGCGCGCCCAGAGTGCGGCGTGCAACGCGCCGCGGGCGAAGATCATGCGGTCCTCGGCGCGGTGCGTGAGCTCGACGCGCTCGGCCGGGCCGGCGAAGATCACGCTGTGCTCGCCGACCACCGTGCCGCCGCGCAGTGAAGCAAAGCCGATGTCGCCCGCGCGGCGCGCGCCGGTGATGCCGTCACGCCCGCGCGCTGCATGCTGGTCAAGCTCGATGCCGCGGCCTTCCGCCGCCGCGCGGCCGAGCATCGAGCGCGGTGCCCGAGGGCGCGTCGATCTTCTTGTTGTGGTGCATTTCCACGATCTCGATGTCGTAAGCGTCGTCGAGCGTCTTCGCCACGCGCTTGACCAGAGCCGCGAGCAGATTGACGCCGAGGCTCATATTGCCGGACTTGACGATCTTCGCGCGGCTCGCCGCCTTGGCGATGATCGCGTCTTCCTCGGCCGAATGGCCGGTGGTGCCGATGATGTGGACGAGACCGGCGGCGGCAGTGAGCTCGGCGAAAGCGGTCGTCGCGGCAGGAATGGTGAACTCGATCAGCCCGTCGGCGTCTTTCAGAAGCGGCGCGACGTCGCTCGTCGATCTTGATGCCGTTCGGGCCGAGGCCGGCGAGTTCGCCGGCGTCGCGGCCGATCACCGCCGAGCCCGCGGCCTCCACCGCGCCGGCCAGCGCCAAACCTTTGCCGGCCGCAACGGCGTGAATGAGCGTGCGGCCCATGCGCCCGCCGGCGCCGGCGATCACCACCCGCATGTCGGAAGTTGCCGCGGCCATTGGGCTTGTCTCCGGTTACGGCGGGTATAGCGGGGCGCTGTCGGCGAGGAAAGCGCTAGAACTTCGGCCCGTCGTAGCCCTCGACGATGACGAGATCGAGTTCGGCATTGCCGTCGCGGAATTTTTTCGCCGCCTGATAATCCGGCCGAGCGGTAACAGGCGAGCGCCGCTTCGTAGCTCGGGAATTCCAGCACCACGGTGCGGCTGCGCGCGCTGCCCTCGGTGATTTCCTGTTTGCCGCCGCGCACCAGATAGCGGCCGCCGAACCGGCCGATCACCGGCTGGTCGGCGGCCATGTAGGCGCTTGTATCCCTCGGAGTCGGTCACATCGCTGTGCCCGATCCAATAGCCCTTGCGCGCGGCGGCGGCCGGCGGCGAGGCGCCTTGCGGCGGCTGCGGGCCGTCATAGCCCTCGGCGATGACGAAATCGCATTGCGAATGCGGCAGCCGCAACACCCGCGCGCTCTGATATTCGGGCGAGCGATAGCAGGCGAGCGCGGTGGCGTAATCGGGAAATTCGCGCAGCACGTTGCGCGCGCGGGCGCGGCCTTCGACTACTTCGTACTTGCCGCCGCGGACCAGCGCCGTGCCGGCGTATTTTTCATGCGCCGGCGGCGTCGCCGCCATGTAGGCCTTGTAGCCTTCCGGGTCGCTCACATCGATGTGCGGAATCCAATAACCTTTGGGCATGGCGCTCCCCTTGGCGTTCGGCGTCATTCACGACGGCTGCGGGCCGTCGTAGCCTTCGATGACGAGGAGGTCGACGATCCGCGTGCGGCTGCCGCACCTTGATATTGGCCTGATATTCCGGCGAACGATAGCAGGCGAGCGCGGTCGCATAATCGGGAAACTCGATCACCACGTTGCGCGAGCGGCTCGATCCTTCCACGCACTCGAATTTGCCGGCGCGCACCACGTAACGCGCGCCGAATTTCTTGAAGATCGCCGGATTGGCGGCCGCATAGGGCTTGTAGCCTTCCTCGTTGTGCACGTCGACGCGGCCGATCCAGTAGCCCTTCGCCATGTCATGTCTCCCTTCTGTTGTCTGCTCGTGCAATTTCTTCGACGATCGCCTCTGCCGCGGCTTGCGGATCGGCCGCGGCGACGATCGGCCGGCCGACCACCAGATAATCGGCGCCGGCGGCGATCGCCGCAGCCGGCGTCATGATGCGCTTCTGGTCGCCGGCATCGGCGCCGGCCGGCCGGATGCCCGGCGTCACCAGCGCGAGCTTGGCGCCGACGATGGCGCGTACCTTTGCCGCCTCCGCGGCCGCGCAGACCAGGCCGTCGACGCCGATATCGCGCGCCTGCGCGGCGCGCTCGGCGACCAATTCGGCGCACCGTGAAGTCGTAGCCGGCGGCGGCAAGATCGGCATCGTCGTAGGACGTCAGCACCGTGACGGCGAGGATGCGCAAGGCGCCCTCGCGCGCCTCGACCGCCGCTTTCATGGTCTGCGGATAGGCGTGCACGGTCAGGAAGCGTGGCGCCGAGCCGCGAAACGCTCTCGAACGCCTTCGGCAACCGTGTTGCCGATGTCGTGGAGTTTCAGATCGAGAAACACCCGCTTGCCGGCATCTGCCAGCACCGGCGCGTAGGCGAGGCCGCCGGCGAAAGCGAGCTGATAGCCGATCTTGTAGAACGAGACCGCTTCGCCGAGCCGCGCCACCATGGCCTTCGCCGCCTCGACCGACGACAGATCGAGCGCGACGATCAGGCGTTCGCGCGGCTTGCGGCCGCATCGGCTCTCCCTCATGCCATGACGCGCGCCAGCTCGACGAGCCGGCGCGCGAGCGCCTTTAGAGCGGCGGCAAGGCTTTCGTCCTTGAGGTTGTCCATGTCGTCGAATGCCTGTGCCGGCATTGGCAACGCTGATCTGCTCGGGGATCACCAGCGCGCCGCAGCCGAGTTCGAGAATTTGCCGCAGCGCCATGAGCGAGCGCATGCCGCCGTCGGAACCGCTCGATGCCGCGCCGATGGCAAACACGCGATCCTTGAACGCCGCGTAGGTCGGCTCGCCGCGGGCGCCGCGCGCGCGACAGCCAATCGATCGTGTTCTTCAGGAGCGGCGTCACCGAGGCGCTGTATTCGGGGCTGGTGATGAACACGCCCTGGTGCGCCTGCACCATGCGCTGCAGCTGCACGGCGTTCTGCGGCGGGCCCGACCTCGGCGGTCATCTCGGCATCGAACAGCGGCAGCGGATAATCGACCAGCGAAATGCGCGTCACCTCGGCCTCGGCCAGCGCCAGTTCCTTGGCGGCAAGCGCGGCGAGCCGCGCATTATACGAGCCGGTGCGCAGCGAGCCGGGGATGACGAGGATCTTCGGAGTGCGCATCACGATCGAAGGAGAGAGGACAGACGACAGAGGACGGAGGGCGCAATAGCAACATCCGTCCTCTGTCGTCCGTCATCCGTCATCTGACCTCCGGCCTTCCGATAAACCCAGACGCGCGCCGGCGGGATGTTCATCCAAATGCGTTCGGACGCCTCCACCGAAAAGCCGCCGAGCCGCTTCGGCAGCGGCGCCGCCACCGAATAGGTGAACTGCACGAACGGCGCGCCGGGGACCATGAGGTCGATGGCGTCGCGGATCAGACGCAGGCGTTGCCTGATCGGCTTGGTGACCAGCGGCAGGCCGGAGACGACCGCGGCGGCCGGCTGGATCAGCAGCGTCTCCAGCAGCCGGCGCAGGCTGTAGGCATCGCCCTGCACCAAGGTGGCGTCGGGATAGCGCGCGCGCAGGATGCGGCAGAAGGCCGGATTGAATTCGACCAGCACCAGGCGCGAGGGCGCGACGCCGGCTTCGACCAAAGCCTCGGTCACCGGGCCAGTCCCGGGCCCCAATTCGACCACCGGTCCATCGCTGTTCGGATCGACATAGCGCGCCATGGCGCGGGCCAGAACCTTGCCGGACGGCGTCACCGCGCCGATCGACAGCGGCCGTTCCAGCCAGGAGCGGATGAAGCGAACTTCGTCGTCGAAGCCGGATGCCCTTCTTGCGCTCGAACTGGCGGATCTGCTGTTCGATCTTTTTGCCGATGCCGTCGCGCTTCTGCTCGAACAGCCGGATGTGGCGGCCGATCTTGCGCTCGATCAGATACTTCTTGGCTTCCAGAAGGCGGATCTGCCGCTCGATCTTCCGTTCGAATTTTTGCAGGGCAGGCAGAGACATCGCATCCCACGCGACAATGACAAAATCTTGCCGCTTTTAAAACATTTGCGCATGAAAGGCCAGCAGGCTTCAGGCGGACGTCGCGCGGCCGCCCAGGCCGTCGAGAAACTCCTTAACCTTGCCGAAAAAGCCCGCGGATTCCGGGTGCGTCTCGTTCGACGACAGCCGATCGAACTCGGCCAACAGCTCGCGCTGTTTCTTGGTCAGATTTTGCGGCGTCTCGACGATGACCTGCACGTACATGTCGCCGCTCTGCCGCGAACGCAGCACCGGCATTCCCTTGCCCTGCAGCCGGAACCGCCGGCCGGACTGCGTGCCTTCCGGCACTTTGACCCGCGTCTTGCCGCCGTCGATGGTCGGCACCTCGAATTCGCCGCCGATCGCCGCCGTCACCATTGAAATCGGCACCCGGCAATGCAGGTCGGCGCCTTCGCGCTGAAAGAACGGGTGCGCGCCGATCGAGAGGAAAATGTAGAGGTCGCCCGCGGGACCGCCGCGCACGCCCGCTTCGCCTTCGCCGGCGAGCCGGATGCGCGTGCCGTCCTCGACGCCGGGCGGAATATTCACCGACAGGGTGCGCTCGCGGGTGACACGGCCGGAGCCGGAGCAGGACGCGCACGGGCTGTCGATCACCTGGCCGCGCCCCTGGCAGTTCGGACAAGTCCGCTCGAGCGTGAAGAAACCTTGGGCGTGGCGCACCTTGCCCTGACCGCCGCACATCGGGCAGGCCTTCGGCTTGGTGCCGGGCTTGGCGCCGGAGCCGGAGCAGGCTTCGCAGGTGACCGAGGTCGGGATGCGGATTTGCGCGGTCTTGCCCACGAAGGCTTCGTGCAGCGAGATCTCCATGTTGTAGCGCAGATCGGCGCCGCGCTCGCGGCCGGACCCGCGGCCGCGCCGGCCGCCCATGCCGAATAGATCGTCGAAAATATCGGAGAAGGTGGTGGCGAAGTCGGCGCCGAAGCCCGCCGTCGGACCGCCGCCCATGCCGTGCTCGAAGGCGGCGTGGCCGAAGCGATCGTAGGCCGCGCGCTTATTGGGGTCTTTCAGGACCTCGTAGGCTTCGTTGATTTCCTTGAAGCGGTGCTCGGCATCCTTGTCGCCCGGATTGCGATCCGGATGGCAGACCATCGCCTGCTTGCGGAAGGCGGCCTTGATGTCGCTGTCGCTCGCGGTCCGTTCGATAGAGAGGGCTTCGTAGTAACAGCGCTTGGCCATCATTCCCCACCCGATGACGTCCAATCATTCCAGCTCTGATGCGCACACCCCCGCTTTGCTCGCGGGGGTGCTGGTCTGACAAACCGCTGCGGCATCGAAAGCCTCGCCGCGTTATGCGGATTTCTTGTTCTTCTTGTCGTCGTCGACTTCGGTGAACTCGGCGTCGACGACGTCGTCCTTCTTGGCCTCGCCTGCCTCGGGCCCGCCCTGCGGCTGCTCGGCGGCCTGCTTGTACATCGCCTCGCCGAGCTTCATCGAAGCCTGCTGCAGCGCATTGGCCTTCGCGGTGATCGCGTCGGCATCGTTGCCCTTCAAGGCCTCCTTCAGATCGGCCATGGCGTTCTCGATCGCGCGCCGGTCGGCGTCGCCCACCTTCGAGCCGTGCTCGGCCAGCGTCTTCTCGGTGGCGTGGACCAGAGCCTCGGCGTGGTTCTTCGCTTCGACCTGCGTCTTGCGCTTCTTGTCCTCTTCGGCGTGCGCCTCGGCATCGCGCACCATCTTCTGGATGTCGGCCTCGCTCAAGCCGCCCGAAGCCTGGATGCGGATCTGCTGCTCCTTGCCGGTGCCTTTGTCCTTGGCCGACACGTTGACGATGCCGTTGGCGTCGATGTCGAAGGTGACCTCGACCTGCGGCACGCCGCGCGGCGCCGGCGGAATGCCGACGAGATCGAACTGGCCGAGCATTTTGTTGTCGGCCGCCATTTCGCGTTCGCCCTGGAACACGCGGATCGTCACCGCGGTCTGCCCGTCCTCGGCCGTGGAGAACACCTGGCCCTTCTTGGTCGGGATCGTGGTGTTGCGATCGATCAGGCGGGTGAACACGCCGCCCAGCGTCTCGATGCCGAGCGACAGCGGCGTGACGTCGAGCAGCAGCACGTCCTTGACGTCGCCTTGCAGCACGCCGGCCTGAATAGCGGCGCCGACCGCCACGACTTCGTCAGGATTGACGCCCTTGTGCGGCTCCTTGCCGAACAATTGCTTCACGACCTCCTGGACTTTCGGCATGCGCGTCATGCCGCCGACCAGAACGACCTCGTTGATCTCGGCCGCCGACAAGCCGGCGTCTTTCATCGCCTGCTTGCACGGCTGGATCGTCTTTTGAATGAGTTCGTCGACCAGCGCCTCGAACTTGGCGCGGGTGAGCTTCATGGTCAGATGCTTCGGCCCGGACGCATCCGCCGTGATGAACGGCAGGTTGATCTCGGTCTGCGTCGTCGACGACAGCTCGATCTTGGCTTTTTCCGCCGACTCCTTCAGCCGCTGCAGCGCCAGCTTGTCGCGGCGCAGATCGATGCCCTGCTCCTTCTGGAATTCGTCGGCCAGATAGTTGACCAGCCGCATGTCGAAGTCTTCGCCGCCGAGGAACGTGTCACCGTTCGTCGACTTCACCTCGAAGACGCCGTCGCCGATCTCAAGGATCGAAATGTCGAACGTGCCGCCGCCGAGGTCATAGACCGCGATGGTGCCGGTCTTCTGCTTGTCGAGGCCGTAGGCGAGCGCGGCCGCCGTCGGCTCGTTGATGATGCGTAACACTTCGAGGCCGGCGATCTTGCCCGCGTCCTTGGTGGCCTGGCGTTGCGCGTCGTTGAAGTAGGCGGGAACGGTGATGACCGCCTGCTCGACCTTGGAGCCGAGATAGGCTTCCGCCGTCTCCTTCATCTTTTGCAGAATGAACGCGGAAATCTGCGAGGGCGAATAGGTCTTGCCCTCGATCTCGACCCAGGCGTCGCCGTTCGAGGCGCGCACGATCTTGTAAGGAACGAGCTTCTTGTCCTTCTCCACCATCGGGTCGTCGTAGCGCCGGCCGATGAGGCGCTTGACGGCGAAAATCGTGCGCTCCGGATTGGTGACCGCCTGGCGCTTTGCCGGCTGGCCGACCAGCCGCTCGCCCTCATCCGTAAAGGCGACGATCGAGGGCGTCGTGCGCATCCCCTCCGCGTTCTCGATGACCTTCGGCGTCTTGCCTTCCATGACGGCGACGCACGAGTTCGTGGTCCCGAGATCGATACCAATGACCTTGGCCATGGTTGTTAATCCTCTCTTTCTCGGCAGGTCGGGCAGGCCCAAAGGCGCCCTTTAACCCGACCCCCATAAAACCTCACCACTCGCCCGGCACTTCCGGGCGATTACCCTTCGCTCATATAGGAGAGCGTCATC
>CAWFDQ010000002.1:0-647282 GCA_963814625.1 uncultured Alphaproteobacteria bacterium | reverse complement strand
CGACGGCCTCGTCGCCTCGATTGCAGCGGCCTCGATCGTTGCCAAGGTCGCGCGCGACCGGCTGATGAGGTGCCTAGGCGCCGCGCATCCCGGCTACGGTTTCGAGCAGCATAAGGGCTACAGTGTGCCCGAGCATTTTGCCGCGCTCGAGCGGCTCGGCCCGACCATTCATCATCGCCGCTCATTCTCACCGGTAGCCGGCGCGCTCGGTTTGTTGGCCGGCGACGCGGACGAGCCCATCGCCGACGTATTGCCGCTCTGACCGGTCGGTTCTATAGGGCATTCCTGTTGGTAGCCCGCCTGAGCGGAGCGATATGCGGGTCGGCGACCGATAGGCCGGATGTCGCTTCGCTCATCCGGGCTATATCGAATCGCCGGTATCGCGGGCCCCGATGTTCTACGTTCCCCTGTACTTTGAAGCGATACGCTCGCGTCCGCTGCTCGTGTTCTGGCTAGCGGCGCTCTCCCAGGCGGCGTTGTGGCTGTTGGTGCCGATGCTGTTCTATTCAGCGCCGCCCGGCGACCTGGCGCAGGTGCTCGCCATCGGCCACGAATTCCAGTTTGACAGCGATGTCGGCCCGCCGCTCGCGTTTTGGATTGCCGAGATTGCGTTTCGTTCAGGCGGCCTGTTCGGCGTTTACGCGCTGGCGCAGATTTGCGTGATCGCGACTTATTGGTGCGTTTTCAGGCTCGGCAGCGCGATTGTCGGGCCGGCGCAAGGCGTGATTGCGGTCCTGCTCATGGTCGGCATTTCGCCGTTCACGGTGCCGACGCCGGATTTTGGCCCGGCGATGCTGACCGCGGCGCTGTGGGTCTTCGTGCTTTGGCAGTACTGGGAGGCGGTCGTCGAGGGGCGGCGGCGATCGTGGTATGCGCTCGGCGCTGCCGCCGCCCTTATTCTGCTCGCCAGCGAGGCAGCGCTTATTCTGCTCGGCGCACTCGTGCTGTTCACGGTCTTGACCGAGCGTGGGCGCGCGGCGCTCGACCGGTTGGAGCCGTGGATCGTCGCGGCGGTCCTGGTCGGCGTTCTGTTCCTGCATCTGCTCTGGCTTGAGGGCGCAAGCGATAGCTTGACGCCGACCATCGAGCGGCTGCGCGACGCCGGAATTGCCGGAAAGAACACGGTTTCATGGCTGCGGCTTCTGGCAGCGCTCATCCTCGCGCATGCCGGCCTCGCCATCCTCGTGGCGCTGGCGGGCGGCTGGCCGCGCGTGAGCGCCGGTCCGCTGCCGCCGCTGACACGCGGCGCCGTCGATGACTTTGCGCGCAGCTTCGTCAAAGTCTTCGCATTGCTGCCCGCTCTGCTGTCGACGATCATCGCCGTCGTGCTCGGGCGTGCGTTGCCGATCGGCGGGGTGGCTCCGCTCGTCGTCCTCTCTGCACTCGCGGTGATCGTCGTCGCCGGCGACGCCATCGAGCTTTATCACCAGCGCATTCTCGGCTTCGCCTGGGCCGGCCTGTTGATCGTGCCGGCGATCATGGTGCCTGCGGTGATGATCTTGCTGCCGTGGACGCTCGGCACCGATCTGATGGTGGCGGAGCCCGCTACCGCCATGGGCCGCTTTTTCGCCGACACTTTCCAGAGCAGGACCGGGCATCCGCTGGCCGTCGTCAGCGGCGAAATAGGCCCGGCCGCCATCGTCGCGCTCGGCGCGCCCAGCCGCCCAAGCGTCTATTTCGACGAAGATCCGCAACGATCGCCCTCCGTCACCCCCGCCGAGATTCGTAAGAAAGGCGCCGTCGTGGTGTGGCTCACGGCCGATACGAACCCGGCGCCGCCGGCCGATATCAAGGCCTACTTTCCGGACATCGTTCCCGAAGTGCCACAGGTCTTCGAGCGGCGCGTTCAGGGCCGTATGCCGGCATTGCGGGTCGGCTGGGGAGTGATCCGGCCTGCGAGCGCAACTGCTTCGGCGCAAGCCAAGCCGCGTTGACGGCGCGCCGCCGCGTCACCCGGGGCGCACCGGCGATGATCGCCGCGGTTACCATGCCGCTCACCTATTCGATCGCGACCGGCATCGGACTGGCTTCATCACTTAGACTTACGCACTGGGAAAGTTGATCTCGGGCAAGTTTGCCGACGCCAAGCCCGCGGTGCTGGTTCTGGTGCTCGTCTTCGCCATAAAGTTCGCGGTGGGGTAACGGTCGGTTACGCCGCCAGAGCCTTTTTGATCGCCAGAAAATCCCGCCAGGCGAGGCGCTTCTGCAGCGGCTGGCGCAACAGATAGGCGGGATGAAGCGTGGCGACGGCGCGGATTTCGCGCACGCCGGTGTCGAATTTGAACCAGCGCCCGCGCGTCCTGGTGATGCCCTCCCTGGTGCCGAGCAGGGTCTGCGTCGCCGGTTGGCCGAGGCAGACCAGGATGTCGGGATCGGCGAGTTCGATCTGGCGGCGGATGAAGGGCAGGCAGATGGCGGTTTCCTGCGGCGTCGGCGTGCGGTTGCCGGGCGGCCGCCAGGGTACGACGTTGGCGATATAAACCTTCGTGCGATCGAGCCCGATCGCCTCCACCATGCGGTCGAGCAGTTTGCCGGACCGGCCGACGAACGGCTTTCCGGTCATGTCCTCTTCGTATCCGGGCGCCTCGCCGACGAACATCACGCGGGCTTGCGGATTGCCGTCGGCGAAGACGAGTTGCGTAGCGGTGGCGCGCAGCCCGCAGCCTTGGAAGCCATCGAGGAGTGCGCGTAGCTCGTCGAGATTTTTGGCGCCCGCTGCGGCCTCGCGCGCGGCCATGACGGCGACTTCGGGCGGCGGCGGCGCCGGCGCCGCCGGTTTGGGTGGGCTACTGACTCCGACTGGCTTTGCTTCCGCCTTCGCGCTCCGCGCTTCGGCGGGCTCCGCGCTCGCCGTCCTTTCCCCTTGAGGTGGAGGTGCGACGGCCACGTGATCGGCCATGCGGTCGACCGGCTCCTCGCCGAGGAGCGCATCTGCCCCGGCATCGAGGTAGAAAGCGAGCACTTCGCGCGCCTCTTTGGGGCCGGATCTCATGGCGGAGCCGCTGTCATGCATAAGGCGGCAAGTCTAGGCGAGCGGTCCGAACCATGAAACACTTAAATAGAGACAGGTAGCCAGAATTCGGCTCGATGGCAATGTCACAGTATAAGGTCATGGTCGACGATAATTTCCATTACATGGATGAGGATGAACGCTGGGAGCATGGGAAATTTTCCAGCGCCGAGGAAGCGTTGGACGCCTGCTGCAGATTTGTCGACCGCTCATTGCTGGAAGAGTACCGCGAGGGTGCGACAGCCGATGAGCTTTATGAGCGCTATATTTCGTTCGGCGACGAACCCTTCGTGATCGCGCCGGAGGGCGCGGCGAAAGTCGACTTCTCGGCCCGTAACTATGCCCGTGGGCGGGCACGACAGCTTGCCGAGCCCGGCCCAGGAGGTGCGCGGCTGCGCCAGCTTGTGCTCGGCCGCAACGATGCCGCGATACGGAGCAAGCCATGAACACAGCGGAGCGGCCGCCGCGCGAGGCAATGGAGTTCGACGTCGTCATTGTCGGCGCCGGTCCTGCCGGGCTGGCCGCCGCGATCCGATTGAAACAGCTCGCGCCGGAAAAATCGGTGGTGGTAATGGAGAAGGGCTCGGAGGTCGGGGCCCACATTCTCTCCGGGGCGGTGATAGACCCCATTGGGCTCGATCGTCTTCTTCCCCAATGGCGCGACGAGGACTCTTTTGTAAAGACGGCGGTCAGCGACGACCGCTTCTATGCGCTCGGCCCGTCCGGCGCGTGGCGGCTGCCTAACGCGCTGATGCCGCCGCTCCTAAGCAATCACGGCAATTTCATCGTCTCGCTCGGCGACGTGTGCCGTTATCTCGCGCGCAAGGCCGAGGCGCTCGGCGTTGAAATTTATCCCGGCTTCGCCGCCGCCGAGGTGCTGTTCGAGAACGAGGCTGTCGCCGGCGTCGCCACCGGCGACATGGGTATCGGCAAGGACGGGCATCACAAGCCGGGCTTCGCCCGCGGCATGGAGTTGCGCGGCAAGTACACCATCTTCGCCGAGGGAGCGCGCGGCAGTCTCGCCAAGACGCTGATCGCGCGCTTCGGCTTGGCGCAAAACAGCGAGCCGCAGAAATTCGGCCTGGGTTTAAAGGAGCTTTGGCAGGTCGCGCCCGAACAGCACCGCGGCGGGCTGGTGCAGCACACGATCGGCTGGCCGCTCGGCAACGGCACCGGCGGCGGCTCATTCCTTTATCACTTTGCCGACAATCTGGTGGCTGTCGGCTTTGTCGTGCATCTTAACTACGGCAATCCTTATCTGTCGCCGTTCGAGGAATTTCAGCGCTTCAAGACGCATCCGCTCGTGAGCGAGACGTTTACGGGAGGCAAGCGGATCTGCTACGGCGCCCGCGCCATCAGCGAGGGCGGCTGGCAGTCGGTGCCGCGCGTGGCGTTCCCGGGCGGCGTTCTTGCCGGTTGCTCTGCCGGGTTTTTGAATGTGCCGCGCATCAAGGGCAGCCATAACGCGATGCTTTCGGGCGTGCTGGCCGCCGAGCACATCGCCGCCGCTCTGGCGCAAGCACGCGGCAACGACGAGCTTGCGGGCTACGAAGCCGCCTGGCGCACCTCGCCGATCGGACACGACCTGTGGCGGGTACGCAACGCCAAGCCGCTCTGGTCGAAATTCGGGACCTTCGCCGGCATTGCGCTCGGCGGCCTCGACATGTGGACCAACACGCTGGGCTTCTCGTTGTTCGGCACGCTCAGGCACGGCAAAGCCGACTTCGCCACGCTCAAGCCGGCGGCGGAGTGCCGGCCGATCGCCTATCCGAAGCCCGACGGCAAGCTCACATTCGACCGGCTCTCCTCCGTCTATTTGTCGAACACTAACCACGAGGAAGACCAGCCGGTGCATCTCGTGGTGCGCGACGGCGCCCTGCAGAAATCGTCCGAGCATGACGTCTATGGCGGGCCGTCGGCGCGCTATTGCCCGGCCGGCGTCTATGAATGGATCGAGGAGGCGGGCAACCCTCGCTTCGTCATCAACGCGCAGAACTGTGTGCACTGCAAGACGTGCGACATCAAGGACCCCAACCAGAACATCACCTGGGTGCCGCCGGAAGGCGGGGGCGGGCCGAATTATCCGAGCATGTGAGCATCCGCTGCTTAACATGTCATGCTTTTCGGGTTGACACATACAGCGACCTGTGCTAGTCGCCCGATTCAATCAGATTGAAGGGTAGAGGTGCTTGAGTTTGATGCGTGCATTTGAGGTTGTGAAGTGCCAATCAGCCTTGGTGTGATTTGTATTGCGGTCTTTTTCCCAAGCGGCGATTTCGTCGATGAGGGTTTGCTTATCGGGTATGCGGCGGTCGAGACACTGAGACGATAGGACGCCGAGTTCGGACTCGGCAAGATCCAGCCAGCTGCCGTGTTTCGGCGTGTAGTGCCATTCGAAGCGCTCGACCAGGCGCCGGGCTTCGGCGGCCGGGAACGCCTCATAGAGGGAAGCTTTGCTGTGGATGTTGAGGTTGTCCTGGATCAGGACAATGACCTTGGCGCTGGCGAAGTGAGTATCGGCGAGGTCTTTGAGGACATGGGCATAATCCACGGCGGTGTGGCGGTCTGTGACCTTGACGTGACGCCAGCCTTCGAGCGGGGCGAACATCATGAAGAGGTTGGCGGTGCCGTTGCGCTCGTACTCGTAGTCGCAACGGGCCGGGCGGCCCGGTTTCATCGGGATCGGCACGCGTGTCTCGGCAATGAGTTGCTTTGAGGTCTCATCCAGGCAAACCAGCGGTCGATTGGGATCGCGCGGTCGCGTGTAGACGGCCAGCACGTCTTCCATCGCGGCCACGAACGCGCTGTTGGCTTTGGGCGGAATGACCCATTGTTCGCGGCGATGGGGCTTGAGAGTGTTTTTTTAAAACCCGACCGATCGTGCTGTCGCTGGCGCGATCAACGATGCTGAGTTCCACCACCTTGCGTTCCAGCAACCGCAAGGTCCAGCGTGCCCGTCCCTTGGGCGGTTTGGAGCACGCCAGGGCAATCAGCTTGGCTTCCTTCTCGCCATCAAAAATCGGCGCAACTGCCGGCGTCGCACGTTGCTTGCGGCTCAACACCGCCGCAAGGCCCTCTTCAACCAATTGCTTGCGCACCCGGTAAACCATGGAGGCGCTGGTCTCCATGGCCGCAACGATCTTGCTGTCGCTCCAGCCATCGCCGGCTTCCGAGATATCCGCCTTCAACAAAATCCGCGCCTTCAGCAGCCGCCGCGCGGGGTTTTTCCCTTTTTGAATCAACGCTTCCAACTGCTCGCGTTCTTCCGCGCTCAACCGCACAACATATCTCTTCACAGATTTCTCGCGCCTCGCCATAGTCCCCTCCGTCGCTCGCACCCAGGACGGAAGCGAATCATCAATTCCTTTCAAATTGGTTGAAGCGACCGACTAGTATGGTCTCTGTTGATGGGGGTATTCAGCCCCGCGATGGAGAGGAAAATGAAGGCGGAAAATAGAAAGATCGGCGACTACATCCTCAATCGGCAGATCGGCAATTACATAATCTATTCGAAAGAGGCGAATGTCGCTCCATTCTTCGTTCGGATGGCTGGCGATGAAAGCCCGCTCTCTACGCATTGGAGCGTTACGGAGGCCGTAAAGCAGATCAAGGTCTATGAGGGCCATGCCGCGCGCCGCGCGAAGTGGAGGGCCTAAGCAATGGTCACTCCATCCGCCTATTTCAGTCCCTATTTCAGTCTGTGTCGCAGGACCGCCGACAAGCTGCGCGTCATCCATAGCGCCTTGGATGACGCACTCGGCGACTCCGACATTGGGCACATGGACGATGAGGAACTGCGCGAGGCGCATCCCGTTCAATGGGCCGCGGCGAAGCTTGCGGCCGTCATCGAAGAATTGGAAACGTAGGTCATGCCGCCCTTCGCCGACGTGCTGCAATGGGAACATCTGCCGTTCCCCAAGTCGCTCAAAGACTTCCAGCGGCTTTTTCCGACCGATGACGCGCGTGCGCGCGCTATCTCGAAGGCGCGAAGTGGCCCAAGGGCTTTGTGTGCCCGCATTGCATGAACGAGGCGAGCCGTTCCGCATGGCGACGCGAACCAGTGTCCTGACCTGCCGGAAGTGCCGCAAGCAAACGTCGCTGACGGTCGGCACCGTGATGCAGAGGACGCACTCGCCCCTGACGACGTGGTTTTGGGGGGCATATCTGGTTGCCACCATGACGCCCGGCATTTCCGCCGTGCAATTCCAGCGCCAGCTTGGCCTTACCCGTACGAAACGGCGTTCCGGATCCTGCACAAGCTCCGCGCCGGAATGGTCCGCCAAGACCGTGACCGGATTGGCGGCAACCTTGGGCGCGGCGATCACGTCGAGATTGACGAAACCTACATCGGCGGCGAGACGCGCGGCAAAGGCAAAGGCATCCACGCCGATGAAAAGACCCTGGTTATGGCCGCTGTCGAAGTCCGCACCCGGCCCGCCAAGAAGGGCGACAAGCCCATGCGGCGCGGCGGGCGCTATGCCGGCCGCTTGCGCCTGGAAATCGTCCCCGACCGCGGCGCTAAGGCGCTGACGGCCTTTGTAGAACAAGCCGTTGAACCGGGCGCAATGGTCATCACGGACGCTTGGGGCGGCTACAACACGCTCGGCGAGCTCGGCTATCAGCATCTTGCCCGTGTCGAGGCCAGCGACCCGGATGTCGCGGAAGAATACCTGCCCATCGTCCACCTTGTTTTTCGAACCTTAAGGCTTGGCTTGCAAGGGACGCACCACGGCCGCGTCGAGCCGCAAGCACCTGCAAGCCTATCTCAACGAGTTCACGTTCCGCTTTAACCGGCGGTTCTATCCGTTCAACGCGTTCCGCTCGTTGCTCGGCATTGGGACCAACGGCGAAGGCCCGACCTATGACGGGCTTTACGAGGGAACATGGAAACATCCGACGATGGCAAGCCATCATGACTGATCAACCCTTGGGGGCTGTATGTTCAAACCCGAAAAGCATGTAACATGTGAGCATCGGTGCTTACGGGCATTGTGCACAACCGCGGAACACGGCCGGACACATGATCGCAGCCTCCATCTGCCGCGATTTCGCCGCCGTTCAGGCCTAAGCAGCGCTTGAACTTTCGGGCCGCCACCATCAAGGTCAGCGTATTTTCCGTCCCTTGCGGGGGCATGGCAAAAAGGTCATTCTCGCCCGCGCGATGTCGGGCGCGTGATTCCCGTTCCGCCAATCAGTCTGCCAATGGAGCTCTCGTGACTTATTCGCTGCTGTACCGGCATGCCATCGTCATTGGCGCCGTCGTGGTCCTTGAGTCTGTCGTCGGCGCGCGCCGCACAAACGCCGAGCGAACAGGACATCCTGCGCGATAATCCCGCTGGCAACTATCTCGCCGCCCGGCATGCCAGCGTCGAGCGCGATGCCGGCGCCGCCGCCAGCTATTACCTCAATGTGCTGAAGACAGACCCGCGCAATCCCGATCTGCTCAGCCGCGCCTTTCTCTCGGTGCTCACCGACGGCGACATCGACCAGGCCGGCAAGCTTGCCGAAAAACTGCTTGCCGGTCGATCATAGCGACCGCATCGCGCGGCTGGTGCTCGGCGTCCGCGCGCTCAAGCAGAAGCAATACTCGCTCGCCCGGCAGAACTTTCGCCCAGTCGGTGCACGGCCCGGTGACCGATCTGACCGCAGCGATGCTGTCGGCCTGGGCGCTGCAACGGCGCCGGCGATCCGCATGCGGCAGTCGAGAATATGGACCGGCTCGCCGGTCCGGATTGGTACGGCATCTTCAAGGATCTGCACGCCGGGCTCATCCTCGATCTCGCCAACTACAAGAAGGAGGCCGGCAAGCGCTACGAAAGCGCCTACAAGGCCGACCCGGCAGCGCTGCGCACCGTGCAGGCCTACGGCCGCTACCTGTCGCGCAACGGCGACAAGGACGCGGCGCTTGAAGATCTATCAGGACTTCGACAAGGCGCTGCCCGACCATCCGCTGATCAAAGAGGAGATGAAGGAAATCGCGGACGGCGACAAGCTGCCGCCGCTGATCGATTCGGCCGCAGGCCGGCGCCGCCGAGGCGCTTTACGGCATCGGCGCCTCGATCGGCCGCCGCGGCGGCGAGGATTTGGCGCTCATCTATCTGCAGCTTGCGCTCTATCTGCAGCCGACGCATTCGATGGCGCTTGTTGTCGCTCGCCGATCTTTACGAATGCTCAAAAAGCCCGATCTGGCGATCAAGGTCTACGATCGCATCCCGCCATCGTCGCCGCTGCTACGCGCAACGCCGAAATCCAGCTCGCCATCGATCTCGACGCGCTCGACCGCACCGATGAGGCCAAGAAGCGGCTGGATCACCTCATCGCCGACCATCCGAAGGATACCGAAGCTATCATGGCGCTCGGCAACATCCAGCGCGAGCGCAAGGATTTCGCCGAGTGCGCCGACATCTACAGCAAGGCCATCGCCACGGTGGCGAACCTGCAGAAGTCGAACTGGGTCGATGTTCTATTTCCGCGGCATCTGTTACGAGCGTTCGCATCAATGGCCGATCGCCGAGGCCGACCTGAAAAAGGCGCTCGAGCTCTATCCCGATCAGCCGCTCGTGCTCAATTATCTCGGCTTTTCGTGGGTCGACCAGGGCGTGCATCTCGACGAAGGCATGGACATGATCCGCCGCGCCGTCGAGCAGCGCCCGGACGACGGCTATATCGTCGACTCGCTCGGCTGGGCCTATTTCCGCATCGGCAATTACGACGAGGCGGTGAAGAATCTCGAGCGCGCGGTCGAGCTCAAGCCCGACGATCCGACCATCAACGATCACCTCGGCGACGCCTATTGGCGGGTCGGCCGGACGCTTGGAAGCGCACTTCCAGTGGTCGCAGGCCAAGGACCTCAATCCGGAGCCGGAAGACCTCGCCAAGATCGAGGCCAAGCTCAAATCCGGGCTGCCGGAAGACACGTCCTCCGCGGCCGACGCGGCGAAGCCGAAGAAAGCCGGCAACGGCGGTTGAGCGGTGTCCTTGTCCGTTCCGTTCGCCGATTTCGCTCCGGCTAAGGTCAATCTGACGCTGCGGGTCCTCGGCCGCCGCGCCGACGGCTATCACGAGATCGAAAGCCTGGTCGTGTTCGCCGATTTCGGCGACCGCCTGAGCTTCGCGCCGGGCGGCGAGCTTGCTCTGACGGTGCGCGGGCCGAGCGCGGCGCAGGCCGGCGACGGCGCCGACAATCTCGTGCTCAAGGCGGCCCGCGCGCTCGCCGCGCGTATCCCCGGCCTCGGCCTCGGGCGCTTTTCGGTTGGACAAGAGGTTGCCGGTCGCGGCCGGGCTCGGCGGCGGCTCGTCCGACGCCGCCGCGGCGCTGCGGCTGTTGGCGCGGGCGAACGGCCTCGCCGGCGACGACGCTCGCCTCTACGAGGCCGCGCGCTCGACCGGCGCCGACGTGCCGGTCTGCCTCGATCCGCGCCCGCGCATGATGCGCGGCATCGGCGAAATGCTCTCTGCGCCGCTCGCTTTGCCGCCGCTGCCGGCCGTGCTGGTCAATCCCGGCGTCGCCGTGCCGACCAAGGCGGTGTTCGCGCAATGGCACGCCGCCGGCGGGCCGCGGTGCCGCCCGCGATCGACGCGGTCGCCACGCTGACGAGCCGCGACGCTGTTTGCAATTTCTCGACACGCAATCGAACGATCTCGAACGTCCGGCCATCGCCATCGCGCCGGTGATCGGCGACGTATTGGCGGCGCTGCGCGCGCTGCCCGGCTGCCGGCTCGCCCGCATGTCCGGCTCCGGCGCGACCTGCTTCGGGCTGTTCTCTTCGCGCCACCGCCGCGCAGGCGGGGAATGTGCTGCACGGAAAATATCCGCACTGGTGGGTGCGGGCGGGTACGCTCAGCGGCGGTTAAGGACGCACGGCCTTTTGTTAAATGCTCCAGGTCCGCATGACCGGATTTTGACCGCGGTAGATGTTGGGCGGCGCGGCGAATTCTTCCCCTCCCCCTTGTGGGGAGGGGTAGGGCTGGGGGTCGGGCCGCTTGGACAAGCGTCCGCGACTTTACTTCTCGTCCCGACCATCTGGCGACCCGTGATCGCGAACGGTTCCACAAACAATTTCCCGCTTTGCGCATTGCGCGGGTCGATTGGTTCGGCTTCGCAGCTTATCCGCTCAGCGGCGGATTTCAGCGCTGGAGCCTGCTCAGCGCGGGCATGGCCCGCCGCATGCTGCGTCTCGAACGCGCCATCGAGCCATTACTGGGCCGGCACGCCGGATTTCGCATGATGATCGTGATCGAGAAGGCGGGAGCCCGGCGTAACCGGTTAATGCGTGCGCGCGATGCAGAAATCGACGGTCTCGGCGAGCGCAACCTTCATCGGCGAGTCGGGAAACAACGCCAGCGCGTCGCGGGCGATGGCGCCGTAATGGTGCGCGCGGCCGAACGTGTCTTCGAGCGCGCGATGCTTGACCATCAGGCCGATGGCGTGTTCGAGGTCGGCGTCAGTCGCTCTCGCCGCGCTCCAGCGTGCGGCGCCAAAATTCGCGCTCGGCGTCGCCGCCGCGGCGGAACGCCAACACCACCGGCAGCGTGATCTTGCCCTCGCGGAAATCGTCGCCGATGTTCTTGCCGAGCTTCTGCGGCGGCCCGCCGTAATCGAGCACGTCGTCGACGAGCTGGAAGGTGATTCCCAAATTCATGCCGAACGAGCGGCAGGCGGCCTGCTCGTGCCTTGTCGCGGGCCGAAAGAGCCGGACCGACCTCGCAGGCCGCGGCGAACAGCTCCGCGGTCTTGGCGCGGATCACGGCGATATATTCGTCCTCGGTGGTCGCGGTGTTCTTGGCGGCGGCGAGCTGCATGACTTCCCCCTCGGCGATCACGGCGGCGGCCGAGGAGAGTATTTCCAGCGCCTTAAGGCTGCCGACCTCGACCATCATCTTGAATGCCTGGCCGAGCAGAAAATCGCCGACCAGCACGCTCGCCTCGTTGCCCCACAGCATGCGCGCGGCGAGCCGGCCGCGGCGCAGTTCGCTTTCGTCGACCACGTCGTCGTGCAGGAGCGTCGCCGTATGCATGAATTCGACGGCCGCGGCGAGCTTGATATGGCCCTCGCCGCGCATAGCCGGTGAGCCGCGCCAGAGCGAGCGTCAGCATCGGCCGCAGCCGCTTGCCGCCGGAATTGATCAGGTGGTTGGCCACCTCCGGGATCATGGCCACCTCGGAACCCGGTGCGCGACAGAATGACGGCGTTCACGCGGTCCATGTCGGCGGCGACCAGATCGCCCAGCGGATCAATCGACGGTTCACCGCGGGCTTTCGAACGGAACGATGACGGCCACGTGCGGCTTTCTCCACAGGAAACGCGCAAACATAGAAACGCTATGGTGAAGCGGCAAGTATACTATCGCCATCGCGAACGATGCAGCGGTCGCCAGTCGAAAACGAGGACCGCGCCGACCACGTTATGGACGTGGCGGCGGAGAGGAGCAATGTCAAGCAATCAAAGCCTGGCCGACGGCGCGGCCGAAGCCGGTACCAGGTCGCGGTCCTGGTGCCGTGCTACAACGAAGAGCACGCGATCGCCAAGGTGGTCGCCGATTTCCGCGCGGCGCTGCCGCGGCGGTCGTCTATGTCTACGACAACAATTCCACCGACAACACCGTGGCCGCCGCGCGAGGCCGCCGGTGCCGTGGTCCGCCGCGAAACCCACCAAGGCAAGGGCTACGTGGTGCGGCGGATGTTCAATGACGTCGAGGCGGATATTTATGTTCTGGTCGATGGCGACGCGACCTACGACGCGCCGAGCGCGCCGAAGATGATCGCGAAGCTCGTGGACGATCGGCTCGACATGGTGGTGGCGACCCGCGTCGACGGCGCGAAGAGGCGCCTATCGGCGCGGCCATCGCGCCGGCAACCTGCTGTTGACCGGCTTCGTCACCCACATATTCGGTCGCGCCTTCACCGACATCCTGTCCGGCTACCGGGTGTTTTCGCGGCGTTTCGTGAAATCGTTCCCGATTCTGTCCGGCGGCTTCGAAATCGAGACCGAATTGACCGTGCACGCGCTCGAGCTCGAGCTGCCCGTGGACGAGGTTGCGACGCCGTATTATTCGCGGCCGAGCGGATCGGCCTCGAAGCTTTTGACCTGGCGAGACGGATTTCGCATTTTGCTGGACGGTGCTAAAACTCTACCGCGCCGAGCGGCCGCTGTCGCTGTTCGGCGCCGTTCGGCATCGGCGCTCGCGATCATGTCGATCGGCCTCGCCATTCCGATCTTCATCACCTACGTGCAGCAGGGCCTGGTGCCGCGGCTGCCGACCGCCGTGCTTTCCACCGGGCTGATGCTGCTCGCCTTCCTGTCGATTGCCTGCGGGCTTGATCCTCGATACCGTCACCCGCGGCCGGCGCGAGGCGAAGCTCATCGCCTATCTGGCGCTGCGCGCGCCGGGCGAGGAACGGCGGCGGAGCTGAAACATTGCGCGAACTCTCCGTACCAATGATGCCGTGGTGCTTTCGGCGATCGAGGCGCTGCTCAAGAGCGCGCGAATCGCGCACCTGATCGCCGATCAGAACATGAGCGTGCTGGAAGGCTCGATCGGCATTTTTCCGCGGCGCATTCTGGTCGACGATGACGAATTTGCGGCGGCGCGGCAGCTGCTTGCTGATGCGGGCTTCGGCAACGAACTGCGTGAAGATGGACAGTGATAAAATCGTGCAAGCACGGACTGCGTGTCGGACTGTTGCCGCCTATTGTGATTGTGCGGGTTGCGGCAAGCAGAACGGAAGAGTTCCCAGGCGCCGGTAATAGTGCGGCAGTCCCTCCTCGCAGAGCATTTCCGGGCCGCCAGTCCTGAACAGGTGTTTCACCGGCTCTGCCTGGCTTACAACGACGGTAATGACGAGGAGCGCAACGCCGACTGGATAGGCCAAGCGATGCTGTTGCAAATCCTTCAGCTGTGACATCAACAGCGCCGCCGCGACGATTGCCAACGGATCGGTGAAAAGAAAATACGCTTGCTGCAGGCGCCGGCCCATGCCGAGCAGGTCGACGCCCCAGTCGGTCAGCATCAACGCTCCGACGGCAAGGACGAGCCGCCATTGCCGGCGCCTGACGGCGATCACGGTCGCAGCGATGACGAACCATTCGAGAAATATCGTCGGGCGCGGCGATGAGGAGAGAAAAAAGGTGCGCCGCGCGATCACGCCGGCGATCGCTTGGAGGAGAAATTGGACGCGTGCGGCGCTGAATAACGAACTGCCGGTTGCGAGCCGCGGATCGGAGGCCGCTCCCCATGCAAACATCGTCTCCAGCGGATGGAACACGACGATTACGTTGTTGGGATGATAACGGACGTAGAGCGCCAGCAATCCGATCATGCAGCCGGCCACAGCGGCGAACACGGCGGCAAGCGCCTCCAACGCCGCAACTCGCCATACGAGCCAATAGACCACCATGCCGGACCCGAGCCAGGCGGCAACGATCGCCCAATAATTCCGCGAGTCGATGCCCACCGAGCGTAGCGGCACGCCGGCGTTGCCGGTATCCGCAAATCCTAGAGCTACGATATCCTTGGCCAGATACGCGGCGAGTGCGGCGATCGCAGCGGTTACTGTCAGGGCCGGCAAGCCCAGGCGCGGCGTATCCCAAAAGCCACGATGTGATTTGGCATCGTGTGTCTGTTCGGGGCCGAATGGGAGCAGGAGGACCGGCAAGGCGCAGATCAGAAAAAAGACTTGCACCTTGCTTTGCATCCCCAGCGTTATCAGCGCGCTGGCCAGACCTATAATTGCCGGGCGCCACGGGCGCTGCCCCCGCGTCGCCACGACAAGCAGCATGAGCAGCGCAATCGTGAATAATCCGGCGGCCAGTAGCTCGGTGCGCATGGTGCGCATCTGCATTGCCAAGCCGCCCGAGAACGCGAGCAGGAAACCGCCAAGTCCGGCGATCCGCCAGTCGCGAACCAGCACGCGCAGTAGATAGGAAAAGGCCGCCACGAAGGCCGCGGCGAGGAGGAGCGACAGTACGCGGCCTGCCTGCGTCGCTTGTGTCCAGACTGCGCTGAATGCGGCCAGGTTGCTGAGCGGAGGCAGCGCGGAGAACGAGTTGACGCGGATAAGACCGATTCTGTGCAGTGCGCGCAGCCAATAGCTCAACAGCAGGATCGGTAGATAGCAGGGATGATCGAAAAATTCCTGCGGCAGATGGTCATTGAGCAGCAAAGCGTTGTAGACCATCGGGAAATCCATGTCGGCAACGCGCCAATACGGATACCAGAAGCCGGCGATGAGGAACGAAATGATCATGCCGCCGAAGGTGACGACGAATTGACCGGGCCAAGTGAACCTCACTAACCGGTCGAATGGCTGCGTGGTGTCGCGGATCTGTATCGCCTGCAATATGCGTGACACGCTGGCCATGGGGCTTTGCTGGTTGCTGGCGAATTGGGGGCTGGAAGTGAACCGCACCTTATAGAATGACCGCACATGCAGGCAACGTGTATGGTCCGGTGAAGCAAATGGCCGCGCAACACCCGCCGCTTAATACCAGCGAAGATGCCGTTCTCGGCGGTCGGCTGGTCTTGCGTCAGCCGCTGCGTGGCCACCGCGTCGGTCATGACGCCATCCTGCTCGCGGCGGCGACGTCCGCACACGCGGGCGATCATGCGGTCGATCTTGGCGCCGGCGTTGGCGCGGCGGGGCTGGCCCTGGCGCAACGCATTGCGGGACTGGCCGTCACGCTGGTTGAAATCGACCCGGCGCTCGTTGCGCTTGCTCGCGACAATGCCGAACGCAATGGCTTTGCCGATCATGTGCGCGCGGTCTGTGTTGATGTCGGCGCCCCTGCCGCGGCTTTCGCAGCAGCCGGACTTGCGGCCGGAGAGGCGGATTGCGTGCTGATGAATCCGCCGTTCAATGCCTTGGAGAATCCCTCGCCAGATGCCAGCCGCCGCATGGCGCACGCGGCGCCGCATGGCGCGCTGCGCCAATGGGTCCGCACGGCCTCTCGGCTGCTGCGGCCATCCGGCGCGCTCACGCTGATCTGGCGCGCGGACGGCGCTGCCGAGGTGCTCGCGGCGCTAGCGTCCGGATTCGGCGCCGTGTCGCTGTTGCCGATTTACGGCAAGCCCGATTTGCCGGCCATCCGCATTCTCGCGCGTGCCCTCAAGGCAGGTTGCGGGCCGTTGACACTGCTTCCCGGCTTGCTGCTTGCCGATGCGCACGGCAAGCCGACCGCGGAAGCGGAAGCCGTGTTGCGCGGCAGCGCGGCGCTGCCCTTGCCGGGACTTAAAACTGGGCGGAAGTCGCTCAGTTCTTAGGCATCAAAACGGCAGCGAGTCGCGCGGTGCCTGACTGCGATGCTTTACTTCGCGGCGCATCCGGGGATAGGAAAACCAGACAAAAACGCTCATCAGCGTCAAGAGCATCAATAATTTCATGGCTGATTCACCTGTTGATGCCCACCTATGTACGAGCAGATTCAGGCAAAAAGCGTTCCACAACATTAAGAAATAGTTACTTGAGCGCCTTCCGAGCAGATCCTATGTGGAACTCATGAGCGAGCCCTTGAGTGGCGCGCGCGTTCGCGATCTCTGCATGCGATCACTCGCTCCGTTGCGTGTGCTTGTTCCGCGGCGATTTCCGCACCGACCGGCCGCTTATACCGGTCGTGCGGCTCACCGGCGTGATCGGTTTTTCGACGCCGTTGCGTCCAGGTCTCACGCTCGCCGGTGTCGCCCGCACGCTCGACCGCGCCTTCGCCATGCGCAACGCGCAAGCGGTCGCAATTGCCATCAATTCGCCGGGAGGATCGCCGGTGCAGTCGCACCTGATCTTCCGGCGTATCCGCGAGCTGGCGACAGAGAAAAACCGCCGCGTGATCGCCTTTGTCGAAGATGCCGCCGCCTCGGGCGGCTACATGATTGCCTGTGCAGCCGACGAGATCGTGGCCGATCCGCATTCGATCGTCGGCTCGATTGGAGTGGTCGGCGGTTCGTTCGGCTTCGACAAGGCGATCGCCAGGCTCGGCATCGAGCGCCGGCTTTATACCTCGGGCGAGCACAAGGGCACGCTCGATCCCTTCCTGCCGGAAAATCCCGATGACGTGGAACGGCTGAAAAAGCTGCAGCGGGAAATCCACGATAGTTTCATCGCGCTGGTAAAATCGCGGCGCGGGTCGAAGCTTACGGGAGCTGAAAATGAGCTTTTTTCCGGCGAATATTGGGCCGGACAGCGGGCCCTGGAGCTTGGGCTCGTCGACGCGATCGGCGATCTACGCGGCGTGTTGCGGCAACGATTTGGAGAAAAGGTCGTTACCCCCCTGATCAGCGCGGAACGCGGTTGGCTCGGACGGCGCCTTGCCGGCGTTGCCGGCGGTGCAAGCGCTTACAGCGAATTGTTGCAAACCGGCGTTGCCGGAGACTTGATTTCGGCGCTTGAAGCGCGTGCGCTATGGGCGCGTTACGGACTCTAACGCGGGAGATTGGCAATGCCGCCGGTGTTCGCATTGGCGCTTGGATTGATGGGAGCGGCTGCTCTGGTACGCTGGTGCGTCAAGGAAGCGCATCGTGTGAATGCCGAGCTGGACAATATTCGCGGCACCGCTGCGGCCGAGCCTGTCAACCGCGGCACGCTTAAGCGCGACCCGCGGACCGGCGAGTACCGGCCGAGCTGATCGTCACAATCGATAGTCGCGATTGCGATTATGGATCTCGGATTTGCCGCTTGCTGGCAAATCCGCGCGACCGGCTACTCCACCTTGATTCCGTTTGCCGCTATCACGCGACCCCATTTGTCGTATTCGGCCTTCATGAAAGTGCCGAGCGCTTGCGGTGTGCCGCCGACCGGCGTGGCGCCCGTCTTGACCAGCTTGTCATGCACGGCGGGATCCGCGAGCGCGTCGTCGACGGCTTTGTTGAGCTTGCCGATCACGGCGGACGGTGTTTTCGCCGGCGCCAGCAGCGCGTACCAGTTCGCGGCGTTGGTGTTGGGATAGCCCTGTTCGGCGAGCGTCGGCACGTCGGGGAGGACCGGGTCGCGCTTGTCGCCCGCGATCCCAATCGGCACCAGGTTGCCCGCCTGGATTTGCGAGAGCACCACCGGAATGTCGAGCGCCACCACCTGCACCTGCCCGCCAAGCAAATCGGTCAGCGCCGGCGCTGCTCCGCGGTAGGGGACGTGAAGGAATTTCACGCCTGCGGCGGCATCGAGCAGCAATTGGGCGAGATGCGGCGGCGAGCCGACGCCGGTCGATGCGAACGTGATCGCGTCGGGTTTTTGCTTGGCGAGGGCGACCAGCTCCTTGACATTTTTGACGCCGAGTTTCGGTGAAACGACGAGGACCTCGCTCACTTTCGTCACCAGCGCGACCGGCGCGAAATCGCGGAAGGTATCGAACGGCATTTTCGCCATGAGATGCGGCGACACCGTCACCGCGCCAGACGTCGTCAGAAACAGCGAATAGCCATCGGGGTCGGATTTGGCCACGTCGCCGCCGCCGAGCGTGCCGTTGGCGCCGGGTTTGTTGTCGATATAGACGCGCTGGTCCAGCAGGCCGGTCATTTTGTCGGCAATCAGGCGGCCGACGAAATCGGTCGGGCCGCCTGGGGGAAATGCCACGACGATGCGAATTGGCCGGGTCGGAAAGTCCTGCGCGCTGGCGAATTGCGGCGCGAGTAGGACTAAGAGCACCGCGATATCGGCCAGTATATTCGAATCTTATGCACATTTTCCTCCCGTATCAGGCATCGGGTGACACGTATCAGCTATCAGGGATCGGCTATCAAGTCTCGCCGGTCACTTGACCTTCCTCGGACGTTCCACCAACAACGTGCCATGAGCGAAGCTTCCGCCACCGACTTGCCGCCGCACATGCGTCCGCAGCGCTCGTTCCAAGGGCTGGTCCTGGCGTTGCAGCGGTACTGGGCGGATTGGGGCTGCGTCATTTTGCAGCCCTATGACATGGAGGTGGGGGCGGGGACCTTTCACCCGGCGACGACATTGCGCGCGCTCGGGCCGAAACCGTGGAACGCCGCCTATGTGCAGCCTTCGCGCCGGCCTAAGGACGGCCGCTACGGCGAAAATCCCAACCGCCTGCAACATTACTATCAGCTGCAGGTGATCCTCAAACCGTCACCGGACGATCTGCAGGATCTATACTTGAAATCGCTTTACGCCATCGGCATCGATCCGAAGCTGCACGACATCCGTTTCGTCGAAGACGATTGGGAGAGCCCGACGCTGGGCGCCTGGGGCCTGGGCTGGGAGTGCTGGTGCGACGGCATGGAAGTCTCGCAGTTCACCTATTTTCAGCAAGTCGCGGGCTTCGAATGCGCGCCGGTTTCCGGCGAACTGACCTACGGCCTGGAACGGCTGGCGATGTACGTGCAGGGCGTGGAAAACGTCTTCGACCTCAATTTCAACGGCCGCGAGGGCGCGGCGAAGGTGGCCTACGGCGACATTTTTCTCCAGGCGGAGCAGGAATATTCGCGGCACAATTTCGAATACGCCGACACCGACATGCTGTTCGAGCAATTCCGCATGGCGGAGAGCGCGTGCAGGAAATACCTCGAAGCCGGCTGGCAGGGGGACCGCGCGAGCAACCGCGGCCGCCATCTCATGGCGCTGCCGGCCTACGATCAGTGCATCAAGGCGAGCCACGTGTTCAATCTGCTCGACGCGCGCGGCGTGATTTCCGTGACCGAGCGGCAGAGCTATATTTTGCGCGTTCGCGAACTCGCCAAAGCCTGCGGCGAGGCGTGGTTGGCAACGGAAGGCGGAGGGAAAGGCAAATGAGCGAAATGCCCGAGATTGGCGGACGGCGCCCGATCATGATCGAAGTCGAGGCCGGCAAGAGCTATTGGTGGTGCGCCTGCGGGCGCTCGCAAAAGCAGCCATTCTGCGACGGCTCGCACAAGGTCACCGCGTTCCGGCCGGTCGAATACAAGGCCGACAAATCCGAGCAGGTCTGGTTCTGCGCCTGCAAGCGCTCGTCGAACAAGCCGACGTGCGACGGCACGCACAAGACGCTGCCGGCGTGAGCTTATCTTTCTTACCCTCCCCTAGAGGGGGCGGGTGAAACGAAGACCCATGCCCGATCTCCTGCTCGAACTCTTCTCCGAAGAAATACCCGCCCGCATGCAGGCGCGGGCGGCGGAGGATTTGCGTAAACTGGTCACCGAGCGGCTGATCGAGGCCGGGCTCGCCTATGACGGCGCCAAGGCGTTCGTCACCCCGCGGCGGCTCGCTCTCTCGGTGCATGGCGTGCCGGTGCGGCAGCCCGACGTGCGCGAGGAGAAAAAGGGCCCGCGCGTCGGCGCGCCCGAAAATGCCATCGCCGGGTTCTTGAAGGCGGCGGGCTTGAAGTCGATCGGCGATGTCAAGGTGCAGCCGGACAAGAAGGGCGACTTCTATGTCGCGGTGATCGAAAAGTCGGGACGGCCGGCGATCGACGTGATCGGCGAAATTTTATCGGCGGTGATCAAGACTTTTCCCTGGCCGAAATCGATGCGCTGGGGCGTGCGATCGAAGGAACCGGGCGCGCTCGGCTGGGTGCGGCCGCTGCATTCGATCGTCGCCATGTTCGGGCCGGAGACCGAGGACCCGGACATCGTGCCGTTTGCCGTCGACGGCATCGCCGCCGGCAACGAGACGCGCGGCCACCGCTTTCTTAGCCCCGAGCCGTTCACGGTGCGGCGGCTCGCCGACTACATGCAGAAGCTCGATCGCGCCAAGGTGGTGCTCGACGCCGAGCGGCGGCGCAACATCATCCTCACCGAGGCGAAGCAGCTTGCCTTCGCCCAAGGCCTCGAACTCATCGAGGATGAAGGGCTGTTGGCCGAGGTCGCCGGCCTCGTCGAATGGCCGGTGGTGCTGATGGGCTCGTTCGATGAGAAGTTTTTGCACATCCCCGAGGAAGTGATCCGCGCCACCATCCGCAACAACCAGAAATGCTTCGTGCTGCGCGACGCCGCGCACGCCAAGCTCGTCAACAAGTTCCTGCTCGTCGCCAACATCGAGGCGGAGGATGGCGGTCACGCGATTACCACCGGCAACGAACGCGTCATCCGCGCGCGGCTGTCGGATGCGAAGTTTTTCTACGAAACCGATTTAAAGACGCGACTTGAAGATCGTCTGCCCAAATTCAACGAGATCATCTTCCACGAAAAGCTCGGCACGCAGGCCGAGCGCATTGAAAGGATTGAGCGATTGGCCGCCGAGTTGGCGCCGCTGGTCGGCGCCGACGTGGAGAAGGCCCGGCGCGCCGCGCGGTTGTGCAAGGCCGATCTGCTCACCGAGATGGTTGGCGAATTCCCCGAACTGCAAGGCACGATAGGGAAATATTACGCCGAGGCGCAGGGCGAGGACGAAGCCGTCGCTCACGCCTGCGAGGATCACTACAAGCCGAAAGGGCCGGACGATTTTGTGCCGGTCGAACCGGTGTCGGTCGCCGTTGGGCTGGCGGACAGGTTGGACACACTTGCATGTTTTTGGGCTATCGATGAACGGCCGACGGGATCCAAAGACCCATATGCGCTCAGACGGGCAGCATTGGGCGTCATTAGGCTAATAGCTGAAAATAAGCTTCGGCTTAGATTGAACGCTTTCGGTCGGCAAGTGGTCGAATATCTCTTTCAGATGGGTGGCGGTATCGGAGATCCATATTACGAAATTGAATATCGACGAAAAGCAGTTTCTGATCTGCTCTTATTCTTCGCCGATCGCCTGAAAGTTCAACTCCGCGAGCAAGGCGCGCGACACGATCTCGTCGATGCGGTGTTCGCGCTCGAAGGCCAGGACGATCTTCTTCTCATCGTCCGCCGGGTCGAGGCGTTGGGAAAATTCCTCGACACCGAGGATGGCAAGAACTTGCTCGCCGGCTACAAGCGCGCGACCAACATCATCCGCATCGAGGAGAAGAAGTACAAACGCGAATATACCGGCGCGCCCGACCCTGCGCTCTATCAGCAGGACGAGGAAAAGGCGCTGGCGGGGGCAATCGGCGCGGCCAAGTCCGACGCCGAGCGCGCGGTTGCGGTCGAGGATTTCGCAGTAGCCATGCGCGCCATGGCCCGATTGCGGCCCTATGTCGACGCCTTCTTCGACAAGGTGACGGTCAACGTCGATGACCCGCCGTTGCGCGAGAATTGGCTCAAGCTGCTCAACGAAATCCGCGCGGCGACGCGCGCCGTGGCCGATTTTTCCAAGATCGAGGGGTGAAAGAGGATTCCGCCGCTCCCGACGGGCTGGAATTGGCGGTCTTTGTCGCATAGAACCGAATGGCGGTTTGCGCGTTGTAATCGTGTCCCGCCGCCGCGCCCGTAGCATCTTTTTTCCCCACTGAATCATCGCAACCCGAGGAAAATCCGATGGTCATCACCGCTACGCAGCTTACGCCGGTCGTCGCCATTGTGGCCGGCATCCTGATCCTGATCATCCCGCGGCTATTGAACTATATCGTCGCGCTGTATTTGATTTTCGTCGGTTTGGTGCAGCTCAACGAGACCCATCATTGGGTCCATTTCGGCATGAACTTGCACGCAACGCCGGCGATTGCCTTCGCCAAAGCCCTGACGCTGTTGAACACATGATCCCATGGCCAAGTCGCGTTCAAAGGCACAGCGTCAGCCGGTAAAGAGGTCCGCACTCCGCGGCGCCGCCGCGCGCGGTCGAGCAGAGTTGCGGCCGACGAGAGCCACGTCGCGATTGGCCGCATCCAAAACCGCCCGCAAAGGCAAATGGGTCTACGCGTTCGGCGGCGGTAAGGCCGAGGGGCGTGCCAACATGCGCAACCTCCTCGGCGGCAAGGGCGCCGGCCTTGCCGAGATGGCGCATCTCGGCCTGCCGGTGCCGCCCGGCTTCACCATCACCACCGAGGTCTGCACGCATTTCTATGAGAACGAAAAGTCCTACCCGAAAGATCTAAAGGCCCAGGTCGAGGCCGCGCTCGCCGCAGTGGGCCGCATCACCGGCAAAAAGTTCGGCGACGCCAAAAATCCGTTGCTCGTCTCCGTGCGTTCGGGGGGGCGCGCGTCGATGCCGGGCATGATGGACACGGTGCTCAATCTCGGCCTGAACGACGTCACGGTCGTGGCGCTCGCGGAAAAATCCGGCGACCGGCGCTTCGCCCAGGACAGCTATCGCCGCTTCATCACCATGTATTCCGACGTCGTGCTGGGTATCGAGCATCACCACTTCGAGGAAATTCTTGACGACCACAAGGAGCGCAACGGATATTCGCTCGACACCGATCTCGACGCCGACGATTGGGAATCGGTCGTCGTCCGCTACAAGGAGCGCGTCGAGGAGGAAAGCGGCAAGCCGTTCCCGCAGGACCCGCACGCGCAATTGTGGGGCGCCATCGGCGCCGTGTTCGGCTCGTGGATGAACCAGCGTGCCATCACCTATCGGCGCCTGCACCGCATTCCGGAAAGCTGGGGCACCGCGGTCAACGTGCAGGCTATGGTGTTCGGCAATATGGGCGAAACCTCCGCGACCGGCGTTGCGTTCACGCGTAATCCCTCGACCGGCGAGAAAAAGCTCTACGGCGAGTTTCTGATCAACGCTCAGGGCGAGGATGTGGTCGCCGGCATCCGCACCCCGCAGGAAATCACCGAGGCGGCGCGCAAGGAGTCAGGCTCCAACAAGCCGTCGATGGAAGCGGCGCTGCCAAACGCCTTCGCCGAACTGAAACGCATCCACGCCGCGCTGGAAAAACATTACCGCGACATGCAGGACCTCGAATTCACGGTCGAGCAGGGCAAGCTGTGGATGCTGCAGACGCGCAGCGGCAAGCGCACCGCCAAGGCCGCTTTGCGCATCGCCGTCGAGCTCGCCAACGAGAAATTGATCTCGAAAGAAGAGGCGCTGGCGCGCATCGATCCGGCTTCGCTCGATCAGCTCCTGCATCCGACCATCGATCCCTCAGCCGAACGCAACGTGATCGCCACCGGCTTGCCGGCTTCGCCCGGCGCCGCCTGCGGCGAGATTGTGTTCTCGCCCGACGAGGCGGAGACGCTCAAGAGCCAGGGACACAAGGTCATTCTGGTGCGCGTCGAAACCTCGCCCGAGGATATTCACGGTATGCACGCCGCCGAAGGAATTTTGACGACGCGCGGCGGCATGACCTCGCACGCCGCCGTGGTCGCCCGCGGCATGGGCAAGCCGTGCGTCTCCGGCGCCGGGAGCTTGCGCGTCGATTATCGGACGCAGACGATGACGAGCGGCGGCGTGACGCTGAAAAAAGGCGACACGCTCACCATCGACGGATCGAGCGGCCAGGTGCTTGCCGGCAAAGTGGCGATGCTCCAGCCCGCGCTTGCCGGCGAGTTCGCCACGGTGATGCAATGGGCCGATGGCGTTCGCAAACTCAAAGTGCGCGCCAATGCCGATACGCCGGCGGATGCGCGCGCGGCGATCAAATTCGGCGCCGAGGGTATCGGGCTGTGCCGCACCGAGCATATGTTCTTCGATGAGGACCGCATCCGCGCGGTGCGCGAGATGATTTTGGCCGGCGACGAAAAAGCGCGCCGCGCCGCGCTCGCGAAGCTGTTGCCGATGCAGCGCGCCGATTTCGTCGAACTGTTCAAGATCATGGGCGAATTGCCGGTGACCGTTCGCCTGCTCGATCCGCCGCTGCACGAATTTCTGCCGCATAGCGAGGAGGAAATCGCGGCGGTGGCGCAGGCCATGGGCGCCGATCCGAAAAAACTCGCCGACCGGGCGCGCGAGCTGCACGAATTCAATCCGATGCTCGGCTTCCGCGGCTGCCGCCTCGCGATCGCCTATCCGGAAATCGCCGAGATGCAGGCGCGCGCCATTTTCGAAGCGGCCGTCGAGGCTTCCCGCTCGACCGGCAAGCCGGTGGTTCCGGAAATCATGGTGCCGCTCATCGCCAGCAAGGCGGAACTCGATCTTGTGAAAGAACGCATCGACGCCATGGCGCAAACCGTCGCAGCCGAAAGCAAAAGCGCGGTCAAATATCAGGTCGGCACCATGATCGAGCTGCCGCGCGCGGCGCTCAAAGCCGGCGAAATCGCCGAAACCGCCGCATTCTTTTCCTTCGGCACCAACGATCTGACGCAGACCGCCTTCGGCATCAGCCGCGACGATGCCGCGAGCTTTTTGGGAATCTATACGTCGAAGGGCATTTTGCCGGTCGACCCGTTTGTGTCGATCGACTGCGACGGTGTCGGCGAACTCATCCGCATTGCCGCCGAACGCGGCCGCAAAGTGCGCAAAAATCTCAAACTCGGCATTTGCGGCGAGCATGGCGGCGATCCCGCCTCGATCGCTTTCTGCCACGAGGTTGCGCTCGACTATGTGTCGTGCTCGCCGTTCCGCGTGCCGATCGCGCGGCTTGCCGCTGCGCAAGCGGCGCTCGGCAAGCCCGCGGCGAGCGACGGGTAAATTTTCCCTTTCCCGCCCGACACCGGCGAATTGCGCGATTAACGCGTTCGCAAGGTTAATTTCGCAAAAACCGAAACTGTCGCTTTTGAGCCACTGTGGCTTAACCGCGGTCGCATAGCGTGTGCGTTGCGTTTGGGGTGAGGGGAATAAAATGGCGTCGCGTACTCTGGCGCTGGGGGGCCGTGGCTCGTCGCGCTTCTGGTTCAGCGCGTTCTTTATCGCTCTGATGCCGACATCGATCGGCTATCAAGACATCGCCGCGCTCTTGACGCATCAGCCGGAGGCATCGGCTTCTTCCCACGCGCATTTGATCGCTTCGCCATTTGGCACGATCGAACCGCCGACTTACAGCTACGGCGTCCGTCCCATCGGCACGGCGATGCCGGAACCGCCGGCGATTGTGCGCGTCAATTACGACCCGCGCTCGCTCGACGCCAATGCCTGGTCGATCGGCGAGCCGCTGCGAGAGCAGCCGGCGGTGCAAGTCGACTATCCGACGGTCAACCGCGATCGCAAGGGCGATCGTCTGCCATTGCTCAGCCGCGCGCCGGCAACGAGCGATCCGCAAAACTTGCCGCAACTGCAGCCGATCGATGCTGCGCCCGCGGCGCAGCCCGTGCAGCCGCCGGTGCTGCCGGCAGCTCCACCGTCGCCGCACGCGCAGGCGCCGGCATCGCCCTATGCGCACATGGATGCCGATTTGCCGCCCGAAGTGCCGGCGGCTGGCCAGGTCGGCTCGCCTGACGGCGAAACATTGAGCCTCCCTGCGATTGCTTTTGCCGACGCCGACGCCGAGGACCGCTCTGCGCAGATCTATTTCGATTCAGGCGTGATCGGTTCGCCGAGCGGCCTGGAACGCTGGGCGCCCGGTGCCGCGCCGATCATGACGACGCAATCCTTCGCAGGTCCGGGCGGCGGCCTTGTTGCCGGCAAAGACGAGAGCCGGCTGGAAAGTCCGGCGCAACGGCTCGGGCTCACCGGAAAGACGCGTGCCAAGGCGGAGAAGTGTCTCGCCGACGCCGTCTATTTCGAAGCCCGCGGCGAGCCGCTACGCGGGCAGGAGGCGGTCGCGCAGGTGGTGATGAACCGGGTTTTCTCGGGCTATTACCCGAGCAACGTCTGCGGTGTGGTTTATCAGAACGCCAGCCATTATCTCGCCTGCCAATTTACCTTCGCCTGCGAGCACCGGAATCTAAACCGCATCGATGAGCCCGCAATGTGGGCGCAGGCTAAGCGCATCGCCAAGGACACGCTCGACGGCAAGATCTGGCTCGCCGACATCGGGCATGCGACCCATTATCATGCCTACTGGGTGCACCCGAGCTGGGTGCATGAGATGACGAAATTGTACAAGCTTGGCGCGCATACCTTCTATCGCCCGCGCGCCTGGGGTAACGGTAATTACGAGCCGGTGTGGGGTGCGCTGCCGAAAACGTCGAAGGCCGACCAAAAACCCGACACCGCGGCGAAAGGCCCCGAAGCGGAGGCGACGCCTGCGGCCGCAAAGACCGCAAAACTATGAGCTCGGTCCGTGTTTCTGAAGTGGTCGCTAAGCGGCCCGCGAAAGAGGCGGCGATTCGTGACTTAAAAGGGTGACCGGAACGGGGATTACATCTCGATATCCAGCCCGATGTCGAGATTCTGCACCGAATGGGTGAGCGAGCCGGAGGAGAGATAATCGACGCCGGTTTCGGCAATCTCGGCGGCGGAAGCGAGCGTGATGCCGCCCGAGGCTTCGATGACGAGGCGGCCGGCGACCATGGCGACGGCGCGGCGCATCGCGTCGAGATCGAAATTGTCGATCAGCACCACGTCGGCGAGGCCGGTCGCGAGCACGTCCTCAAGCTGTTTCAGCGAATCGACTTCGATCTCGATCTTGACCAGATGTCCGGCCGCCGCTTTGGCGCGCTTGAGCACGGCGGCGATGCCGCCGGCGACCGCGATGTGGTTGTCCTTGATCAGCATTGCGTCATCGAGACCGAAACGATGATTGAAACCACCGCCGCAACGCACCGCGTATTTTTCCAGCGCACGAAGGCCGGGTGTGGTCTTGCGCGTGCAGATGATGCGCGCTTTGGTGTGCGCGATGCGTTTGACGAATTCGGCCGTCGCGGTGGCGATGCCGGACATGTGGCCGATGAAGTTAAGCGCGGTGCGCTCGGCGCCGAGAATGGCGCGCGCGTTCCCCTCGACAGTCATCAGCTTGGCGCCGGCGGCAATCGCATCGCCGTCGCGCGCGGCCGCCACGATCTCAATCTGCGGCGAGAGCCGGCGGAACGCAGCCTCGACCAGCGGCAGGCCGGAAGCCACGCCGGCCTTGCGCGCCACCACGACGGCGCGGCCGCGGGTGTCTTCCGGTACTGTCGCGATCGAGGTGATGTCGCCGGCGCGGCCCAAATCTTCTCCGAGCGCAAGTGTCACCGCCGCTTCGATTTCGAGCGGAGAGATAAAGGCGTCGGCGCAGAACAGCGACATCGACCAAATCCATAGTCACTGCCGGTGCATATGGCAAACCTATGCGCCGCCACACTGGCCAGCTATGCGTTGCACGGTCGTCTGCAGGTAATTTTCGTTTGGGCGATTCGCAGCCACGCTTTATGCTGCGCCGTTTTTGCAAAACCCATTATGTTGCCGGGGCGACCGTGACCAGTCTCAATAATCGGGTGGATCCCTCGCAATCCGGCTCCGTGACCGGGACTTGGCGCACGCCCACGCTGATCGTCGGCTTCGGCTGCCTGATCGCGGTCATGTCTTTCGGACCGCGTTCTTCGCTCGGCTTTTTTCTCACCCCGTTGTCGAGCGCCAATCATTGGGGCCGCGATGTATTCGCCTTTGCGCTTGCGCTGCAGAATCTGCTGTGGGGCATCGGTCAGCCGCTGGCCGGAATGATCGCCGACCGTTACGGCACGATGCGCGTGCTCGTCGCCGGCGCGCTCATGTATGCCGCCGGCCTCGCACTCATGGCCCACGCCACGACGGCGCCGGTGCTTGATGTCTCGGCCGGCGCGCTGATCGGTTTTGGACTCTCCGGCTGTTCGTTCATGGTGCTCCTGGCGGCGTTCGGAAAGCTGTTGCCGCGCGAATGGCGCTCGCGCGCCTTCGGATTTGGAACCGCGGCTGGTTCGTTCGGGCAATTCCTTTATTCGCCCGTCGCGGTCGCGCTGATGGATAGGTTCGGCTGGCAGCAGGCGCTGACGGTCTTCGCCATCAGCATGCTTGCCGTGCTGCCGTTATCTTTGGCCCTGGTCACGCCGCCGGCAGCGGGAATCAAAGAGGCCGCGCCACAATCGCTGCGGCATGCCATCGGCGAAGCATTCGCGCATCGCTCCTATGTGCTGTTGGTGCTCGGATATTTTCACCTGCGGATTCCAGCTCGCCTTCATCACCGTGCACATGCCCGCTTATCTGGTCGACCGCGGCTTGTCCGTGCAAGTCGGCGGCTGGACGCTGGCGACGATCGGGCTGTTCAATATCTTTGGTTCGGTCGCCTCCGGTTGGCTCGGCGACCGCATGCCCAAGCGTCATCTGCTGTCGTTCATCTATTTCGGCCGCGCCGCGGCGATCCTGGCTTTCATCTCCATTCCGGTCACGCCGTTCACCTGCATCATGTTCGGCGCGACGATGGGACTGATGTGGCTATCGACCGTGCCGCCGACCAACGGAATCATCGCAATCATGTTCGGTACCAGGTGGCTGGCGACGCTCGCGGGCTTTGCCTTTTTCAGCCACCAGGTCGGCGGTTTCCTCGGCGTCTGGCTTGGCGGCCTCGTGTTCGACCGCTACGGGTCGTATAGTCCGGTATGGTGGCTGGCGATCCTGTTCGGATTGCTCTCCGCTATCATCAACTTGCCGATCGTGGAAAAGCCGGTTGCGCGCCTTGCCGCGGTGCCGGCCTGATTGGAGGCCGCATGGCGACATTCAAGGCGATCGTCATCGATAAGGCCGAGGACGGCCAAACGGTGCGGCTTACCGATTTCGACGAAAGGGATTTGACGGAGGGCGACGTCACCGTCGCGGTGGAATGGTCGACGGTGAATTACAAGGACGGCCTCGCGCTGACCGGCAAGGCGCCGGTGGTGCGCCGTTTTCCGATGATCGCTGGCGTCGATTTCACCGGCACCGTGGAATCCTCCTCCCATCCGGCGTGGAAAGCCGGCGACAAGGTCATCCTCAACGGCTGGGGTCTGGGCGAGACCCATTTGGGCGCCTACGCCGAAAAGGCGCGCGTGAAGGGTGATTGGCTCGTTCGCCTGCCGGCCAGCATGAGCGCGCGCGACGCCATGGCGATCGGCACCGCCGGCTACACCGCCATGCTGGCGGTGATGGCGCTGGAGCGCGCCGGGATTACGCCGGCGCGCGGACCGCTTATCGTGACCGGCGCGGCAGGCGGCGTCGGCTCGGTGGCAGTCGCGCTCCTCGCCAGGCTCGGCTACGCGGTGACGGCCTCGACTGGCCGGCCAGCCGAAGCGGCATATCTGAAGGGTCTTGGGGCCGCCGAGGTGATCGAGCGCAAGGAGCTAAGCGGCCCGCCGCGTCCGCTCGCCAGGGAACGCTGGGCCGGCGGTATCGACGCCGTCGGTTCGACGACGCTTGCCAACGTGCTGTCCATGACGCGGTACGGCGGTGCGGTGGCCGCCTGTGGACTCGCCGGCGGAATGGACTTGCCGACCACGGTCGCTCCATTCATCCTGCGCGGGGTGTCGCTTATCGGCATCGACTCGGTCATGTGCCCATTGCCGTTGCGGCAACAGGCGTGGCGTCGGCTGGAAACCGATCTCGACAGAGGTAAGATCGCGGCGATGACCAGCGAGATCGGGCTTGCCGACGTCGTCGAAGCCGGGCGGCGCATCGTCGAGGGGCAGGTGCGCGGGCGGATAGTGGTGAAAATTCGGTAAACGAGGTCAAAATTCGGCTACGAAATCGGACCATCATGCGAGACGCTATGGTAAGGGGACGGTTAAGGAATTTCGTTAATGTCGCCCGCAGGCATGTAGGACTCGGGTCCGTAAGGGGGGGTACCCATGCTGCTTCGCGTAGCTGTTGCCTTTGCGTGTGCGTTGGGGGTCACTTCGGCCTTGGCCGAAGATCTGACGCCGGAACAGGCCCGCGCCTTCATCGCCGGCAAGCTGTTTTCCTACAATTGCTTCGACGGCACCAGCGGCGTCGGGCGCATTTTCCGCGACGGGTCGATCATTGGGACGATCAGACCGTTGGGCAGCAGCCAAGTGCGTTTCGCGACCTTGCCGCCCGGCACCATCAGGATGACGCCCACATCGGTGTGCGCTCACTTGCCCGGGCTGCCGATCCAGCCCTGCTTTCGGGTGCAAAAGATCGATTTCCGCAGCTTCCGCGGATCGATTTCAGGTTTGGGCTTCGCCTATTGCGATTTCCACCAGCGCAACCCACGCGCGGCGCTGACTACGCGCGAGCCGGTGCATCGGCCGGGAACGGCCGTGGCGACCGTGCGCCCGGCGCCATAACGCATCATTCAAGGTCGAGGCGGAACGGCATCGCTTCTTCGGCTGCAATTCCGCGGCCGATCGTTTCGATCGCGGCAACCATGCGGCCGTTGCGACCGAGCAGGCGGTCGGCAAGCGATACGATGCGGATGTTCGGCGTGGCGGTAGGCGAGGCGCGGCGCAGCGCCCGCGCAACGCCCTTTTCGTCGCGATTTCGGACTGAGCGCGCAGACGCTGGCATAGGCGCTTGCGGTCGAGCGGCTGATGCCGGCAAAGCAGTGCACAACCAGTGGCGCGCGGCGGTCCCAGCCGCGCACGAATTGTAGAAGATCCGCGACGTGCTCCTCGTCCGGCAAGACGTAGCCGTCGAGCGGGGACGAAATGTCGTGCAGCCGCAGCCAGAGATGATTTCTCGGCCGCGATGCCGCGCGGCCGTTCGACGCGAAACTCGTCGCCGAGGAGCGACACCACATGGCGCGCGCCGGTGTCCTCGACAGTCTCGTGCAGGCGCGCAAGTGAGCAAACGTGAATCATGGAATCGAGCAATGATCGGGCGTCGATCGCTCATATAAGCATGACCGGTGGCGCAGTTAAGACAATCATGCGCGCAGTGTGATTGCCCATGCGGGCTAATTCATTCGCCGACAAGCTTGCTGAATCGCTCAAGGTAGCGCTTCTCGGCGGTCTCGGCGGGCCAGGGTTTTAGATAGTCGCGCTCCATCGAGGGGGCGATTCGCGGCGGCTGGCCGAAGAACCGCCGCGCTTCCGCGGTCGAAAAGCCGGCAAGCCGGGTCGCTTCCAGACAGGCCGCTTGACGGTCGGCTATCTTGATCAATCGCTCCAGCTCCGGCGCCGATTGTGCCGGCAGTCCGAAGCGCCGATGGATTGCCGCGAGCAGGCGCCGCTCGACCGCCTTATAGGCATCGCCGATCACCGCCTTGAACGGCGAGATCATGTCGCCGATTACGTATTCGGGCGCGTCATGCAGCAAAACGGCGAGCCGGTGCCCGCGATCGAGCCGTGGCATCCTTTCGCGCGCCAGCGCTTCGACCAGGCAACAATGCTGGGCGACGGAATAGATGTGGGCGCCCGAGGTCTGCCCGTTCCAGCGCGCCACCCGCGCCAGCCCGTGCGCGATGTCCTCGATCTCGATGTCGAGCGCGGAAGGATCGAGCAAATCGAGCCGCCGGCCCGACAGCATGCGCTGCCAGGCGCGTTCGGTCGATTTCTTGGCTGCGGGCGTCGGCACCGTGGCTATCGCGTGGTGGTTTCGATTGCGGTATTACGCGATTCCCGTTGCCGGAACACTTGCCGTCTTCGAATCGGAGTCTGTCATGAAGCTTCCGCGCCGTCGATTTCTGCACCTGGCAGCGGGGGCGCTGGCCGTGCCTTCGTTGTCATATGCTGCGATGGCGCTCGATTACCCGGCGCGGCCGGTCCGCATCCTGGTCGGCTACAGCGCCGGCGGTGTGAGTGACATTCTCGCGCGGCTGCTCGCACAAAGGCTTTCCGACCGGCTCGGCCAGCCCTTCGTTGTCGAGGATCGTCCCGGCGCGGCGAGCAACGTGGCCGCCGACGCTTTGGTTCACGCTCCGGCTGACGGCTACACGCTGTTTCTTGCCGGCATATCGAACGCGATCAACGTCGCGATCTACACGGATCTCGATTTCAACTTTGCCCGCGACGTTGCACCGGTCGCGCTCATCAGCCGCAGCCCGCTGGTCATGGAGGTGAGTGCATCGTTTCCCGCCAAGACGGTTCCCGAATTCATCGCCTATGCCAAGGCCCATCCCGGGACACTCAATATGGGTTCGGCGGGGACGGGAGGCGCCACGCACGTCGCCGGCGAACTGTTTCAGATGATGGCGGGCATCAAAATGCTCCATGTTCCTTATCGCGGCTCGCCGCCGGCGTTGTCGGACCTGCTCGCCGGACGCGTGCAAGTCATGTTCGACAATGTCGCTTCATCGATCGCGCTCATTCGCAGCGGAAAGTTGCGTCCCCTTGCGGTGAGTTCGCGCACCGACGCGCTCCCCGGCGTGCCGCCGATCGGCGACTTTCTGCCGGGCTATGAGGCCTATGTCTGGAACGGCATCGTCGCTCCAAAGGATTGCCCGGCGCCGATCGTCGGCCAATTGAACGGCGCGATCAACGCGATCGTCGCCGAGCCGAAGTTCAAGGCCGCGCTCGATCACATGGGCAACAGCGCGGTCTCGGACACGCCCGCCGAATTCGGCAATCTCATCGCCGCAGATACCGAAAAATGGGCGAAGGTGGTGAAGTTCGCCGGCATCAAGTCGGAGTGATTTTCCGGCCACGATGCGAACCCACGGATAATCCGTGCTCTCCCATCACATTCAATTTCTCGATCAAGCAATCAACCGGCAAGCTTGGCGCAGGCCTCATGCCGGGGGCACGTCACCAGATGATCGTTGACCATGCCGGTGGCCTGCATGAAGGCGTAGACGATGGTCGGGCCGCAGAATTTGAAGCCGCGCTGCGCCAGTTCCTTGGAGATCGCGCGCGAGGTCGCGGTTTCGGCCGGCACTTGCCGGGTGGTTTTGTAGTGATTTATCTTCGGTTTGCCGCCGACGAAATCCCACAGCAATTTGGAAAAGCCGGGGCTCTTTTCCATTATGTCAAGCCAAGCGCGTGCCGACAGCACCGTGCCTTCGATCTTGGCGCGATTGCGCACGATGCCGGCATCGTGCATCAGCCGCTCGATTTTGTCGGGCCGGTAGCGCGCGATTTTTTCCGGAACGAAACCGTCAAATGCGCGGCGGAAATTGTCGCGCTTGCGCAGGATCGTGATCCAGGATAGGCCAGCCTGAAAGCCGTCGAGCATGAGCTTTTCGTAGAGCGCGCGGTCGTCGTATTCCGGCACGCCCCATTCGTCGTCGTGATAGGCGACGTATAGTGGGTCGTCCTTGGGCCACGGACAACGTTTCACGCGCCGGCGTGAAGCGGAGGGCTCATTCGGCGGCCTTGCTCTCGCCCGGAAAGGCAAATCGCGCCCAGTCGGGCTTGACCAAACGGATCGGTGTGCCGCCGGCCATGAGCGCCTCGCCGTGGGCAAGCGCATCCGCCACCCGGTCGAGGCGCAACAATGCGATGGCTTTGCCGGCCGCGGCCGAGCCGATGGTGCCGAGCTGGCGCTCGCCGGCAACGATGGCGCTGCCCGGTTGCGGCGCGCCGCCGTCATAGCGGACCGGCACGGCGCGGGTGCGCGCGGTGCCGCGGTGTTCCATGCGCGACACCACCTCCTGGCCGACATAGCAGCCCTTTGCGAAATCGACGCCGCCGAGCTGGTCCATGTCGGTTTCGTGCGGGAAGGCGTCGCCATAGCTGAAATCGAGCCCACCGCGCGGAATGCCAAGCGCGATGCGGTGCGCCTCATATTCGCTTGCCTCGACGAGCGTGGCGTCGAAGCCGGAAGCGGCCGTGGCGACGAGATGCGGTGGCAGCATCACGCGTATGCCGAGTGCCGGCAAGCGCGGATCGGCATAGCGCAGGCCGACCGGCTCCCGAGCGTCCTCTGAAAGCGGAGCGGCGGAGGCAGACGGATTGCCGTCCCACGCGGCGAGCACACCGAGAATTTCCGACAAATCCTCAACGATCACCTTCGCGCGCAGTTTGTAGAGATTGAGCTTTTCGATCAGCGTCGCAATCCGCGCGCGCGGGGCACGTCGAGAAAAATCCGCCGCCGTTTCTCGCCGGCGCTTCGGCGACGAAGAAGTCGGCAATGATTTTGCCCTGCGGCGTCAACAGCGCGCAGAACCGCGCCTCGCCAAACTTCAGGTTGAGGAGGTCGGCGGTGACAAGCCCGTGGAGAAAAATCCGGGCGCCGTCGCCGGCGACCTTGACCACGCCGCGGTCGGGAAGAAAAGCAGCCCTCATAGGTTGCGGTTTCCAGGTTCGTTTGTGAACCTATGGCACCTGTCGGCGGCTCTCAAGGTCTGGCCAAGACGAGAACGTCCGTGCGGCGAAACGCCATCGGCCTATCAATGCAACTCCGCCGGTACAAGGTAGAATAAAATAACTATACTACTATTAGGGGAATTATATCGTTGACATCACAAGCCCGATATGCTGTAGTGAGCGCAGTTAAAGGGCTTGGCCATGAACAGCTTCTCCGAACGGCGCTTCAACGATGACAACGCGGCGCGGGCTTATCTCGAAACCCTGCGCTGGCCAGACGGCCCGATCTGTCCGCATTGCGGCGTCGTGAACCATGCGTATGCGATCAAGCCCGCTGGCACTTATCGGTGCGCCGAAGCCGTCTGCCGGGGGAATTTCACTGTGACGATGAACTCGCCCATGGAGCGGAGCCATATTGCGCTTCACAAGTGGGTGCTGGCCTTCCACCTGTTATGCAGTTCGAAAAAGGGCATGAGCGCCCATCAGCTGCACCGTACGCTGGGCATCACCTATCGCTCGGCTTGGTTCATGGCGCACCGCATTCGCGAATGTATGCGCCAGGGCGGCCTTACGCCGCTCGGCGGGGAAGGCAAAGTCGTCGAGGCCGACGAAACCTATTTCGGCGAACTGCCGGAAGCGAAGCGCCCCAAGACCAAGACCAGCGGCAAGCCGTTCTCCAAAGACCCCCGTGGTGGGGCACAGCGGCGCAAGCGAGCCATCGTGTCGCTTGTCGAACGCGGCGGTCGGGTGCGTTCCTTTCATCCCGCGTTAGCGGATGGCGGGAACGTGGCCGAGATCGTGCGCGACAACATCGCCCGCGAGTCGCGCCTGCACACCGACGAAAGTAAGCTCTACCACGCGCCCGGAAAGGATTTTGCAACGCACGAAACAGTCAATCACAGCGCCGACGAATATGTACGCGGCGACGTGACCACGAACACGGTTGAAGGCTACTTCTCGATCTTCAAACGCGGCATGCGCGGCAACTATCAGCACTGTGCAGAGAAGCACCTGCATCGTTACTTGGCGGAATTTGACTTCCGCTACAATCACCGGGTCCGGCTCGGTTACAACGATGGCGACCGTGCGGCGATTGCCGTGAAGAACGCAGACGGCAAGCGCCTCACGTACCGGCAACCTCACTAAGCCCGATCACAGCAAAGCCGCAGCGCGGTTCATGCGGTGGCGCCGAAAAAACCGGAAGCCGCCGAAGCGCAAGATCAAGCGGATTTGGGTGCGCTAATGAAGATACTTAGTCGTCCGTTAAGAAGCCGATTTGAGCGCCGTGGGGATGGCGAAGAGGCGCGCCGAGCGCTATCAGGATCAGGCACAAAAGCATCCTCAGCCAGGCGAGGACGAGGCGGAGGTTGTGGCCGACGGCGGTGAGGATGGCGTTGGCGGCATCGCCGGCGGCTGCCCTTGAGATAGCAGCGGCCGAGATGGCCCTCGGCCTTCATGTGTCCGATCACGGGCTCGATGGCGGAGCGGCGGCGCAGTTCGCGCTTGATGGCGCCGAACACGCCGCGCTTCTGCCCGGAGATGAAGACGCGATGCGGGTTCGGCGCATCGTGGCCGCGGTATCCCTTGTCGACATAGGCGCGCTCGATCTCGCGGCCGGTGAGCCGCTCGGTGTCCTCGATCGCGGACCGCAGCGTGTGCCCGTCGTACGGATTGCCCGGCAGCGCCTTGGCGTGCAGCACGAACTGGCCGCCGGGCGCGCGGGCATTGGTGGTGGCGATCGAGACCTTGACGCCGAACTCATAGGGCGCGCTGGCCTTGCCTTTGCCGATGCATTCGACCTCGGGAGCATGGAAGGAATACAGCTTCCAGCCGCGCTGGCGCTGCTGCTGCGAGCGGATCTGGCTGGCGCGCGCGAGCGGCCATTGGAATGCCTCCTCAAGCTGCCGGCTGGCCGGCGATCTTGCGGCCGATGTCGCGGATGATGCGGCCGAGCCGCGTGCGCAGGATGCGCAATTGCCCGCGATGGCGGTTGAACTGCTTGGCGTGGGCGTAGCGGCCCGCCATCATCGCCGCCTGCTTGGCGATGCGCAGATAGGACTGCCGCAGCCGCACGCCATGCTTCCTGGCCAGGCGGTTGAGCCCCTTGATCGCCGCGTGCAGCAGCTTGGCGTCGGTCGGGAAGGTGATGGCCTTGGGCTGCACGGTGGTGTCGACCGTGACCCGCGCCAGGTCCTTGGTCCGCAGCGCGCCGCTCGCGTGCGCCACCCGCAGGCTCTCGGCCAGCAGCAGTTCCAGCTTGTCGCCGAGCCGCTTGCGCCAGTGGCTCAGGTCCGAGCGCTCGTGCGGGAACTCATGCTGGAAGAACTCTTCGCCGGTGAAGTACTGGAAATACGGGTCATGCACCCAGCGCTCGCACACGCCCTTCGTCGGACAGCCCGTAGATGTGCTTGAGCAGCAGAAGCCCGATCACGAAGCGGGTCTCGATCCCGGGCCGGCCCTTGTCGCTGTAGAGCGGCGCGATCTCGCCATCGATCCACGCCCAGTCGATCTTGCCGGCGAGCTGCACCAGCTCGTGCTTCATGTTGATGATCTGATCGAGCCTGGCCCGGAACAGATCGCCTGCTCCCGTCGTCGCGTGTTGCTTCGGCCGCATCGCTCCCTCCGATGCGACGACGGAATCATGGTTCGCGATTCGAGGAAATCCCAAAAATGAAATTGCAAGGTTCCGGGGCTTCGCACCCCGAAACCTTGCGATCTCCAAACCAGCTTCGGAGCCGGAAATCGACTCGCGATCAGCCGCTTAGGCCTTGTTCACAGACGACTACTTAAAGCGCTGGTCGGATCAGATGGCGGAATGATCTACAAAGTAGACGTGATCGAGCACGATAACAAGCTTTGGCTCGTACCACACTGGCTCGACGCGCCAGCCCAAGGAGTGAGCAAGCCAGCGCGACTAATTCGGATGGACATACTTGCACATCAACCGATGTCGAACCCGGCTTATGGCGTGGACTATGTTCTAAACGGGCCAGTGCCCAAACCGCTTTTGGAGCCGACCACCCCGAAGCAACCAATAATCGGGTTCGAGGTTCGAGAGTTGCCGGAGCTAGAGATACCGATAGCTGATCGTGTCGTGCAGTCATCTGGGGCCTCAAAAACAAAGCCCCGAACGCACTAGCTCTTGCGCCTTTCAGGCCCATCGGGACTCTTCGGTCGTTTCGCTCTACGCTTGCCAATCTTCGATTCCTCGTAGGTCTTATGCGGCGTGGCGAAAGCAGCACGCAGCGCGGTTTCGGTGCGCCGCACGGCTTCCGTCTCGCTGAATTTTTCGTTTTTGTCGTCCATCGGAGCTCGCCATGGCCAAAGCAAAGCGACGAAGCACTGATGAACTTAGTTCATTTATCGAAGAGTTCAAAAGGCAAACTGACCGTGGGGCCGCCATTGTGGCCGCTGCTGCACTGGATGACGCCCTGGCACATGCAATTCAGACTAGGTTGGTCGAAATATCTAACAGGCAGACCGAAAATCTGTTTGGACGCATGCGCCCGCTCAGTTCTTTTTCAGCGAAAATCGAGTTGGGAGCCGCGCTCGGCCTTTACGATCAAAATCTTCGGAAAACGCTAAATATGATCCGGGACGTGCGAAACCATTTCGCGCATCACATTGGGCAGACTAGCTTCAGCGATCCAAGGGTGGCCAAACTGGTCGCGAGCGCCAAGCCACCGATGGTTCCAAAGGGAACGGCGACGCGCCCTATTTTCGATTTGGGGTTTTACATCGCGTTTATGCTGCTGCGCGCGATAGCGACACAGCCAAGCATCAGATTGAAAGGGATCGGCGAAACCCATCCTCAGATTTTTGTGAATCTAGCACTCGCCGTAAAATCCTACGCGGCCGGTTGGGCATCAGGGAACACAACGCCTCAAACGCCTCCCGAGACGGCTCAGCCTGGGCAAAAGCCATCGCCAACCGATCGATAGCTGTCGAAACGGGCGCGCCAGCCCTTTCCGGGGCGGCCTCACCCCTAGGGGCTGTGGTCTGTGATGTCAACGATATAATTTCCCTATTAGTTGTATAGAACTGTTAGAGCGTCCCAAGGGGCCATTTATTCGAGTTGTTAGGAACGACAGACGCGTCCGCGGTGTTGATGCCGACTGGAACGCTTGCTTCATGTCAGTCGAATGTGCGCCGGGCATTACCGGTTCTCGCGCGTTCGGTTCAGAGCTTCGATCGTACAACTCGTAGCAGGCGTTCCCAGGAGACGAGCGCATGACCGACGAGCTATTATCATTGCGGGTGGTCGTCGCTTCGAACTCGAAAGAGGATCAAGACCTGTTCCGGCAGGCGTTGTCGGCCCTTGCCGTGCCTATTGAGGTCCAAACCGCGGACGGTGCCGTTGCGGCGAACAACGGCCTGTGCGCGGGTGCTGATCTCCTCTATCTCGACGATGGCCTCGCCCCGACCGACATCGCCCGAATCGTCGCGACCGCCCGCGCGGTGCGCAATCCGCCTTTCACCGTGCTCTTGACCGGCAAAGAAACCTACGCCGCCCCGTTTGAGTGCGACGCACTCGCCAGCAAACCGGCGCAACTCGACGACGCGAGACGGTTCGTCGAGCGATCGATTCGCGTGCGCCTGCCAAGCCGGGTTCTGGTGGTCGATGATTCGGCAACCATGCGCAGCATCGTGCGCAAGCTTCTTGCCGGGACCCGTTTCCCGTTGGATGTGATCGAAGCGGACGCGGGTTTCGCCGCGCTCAAGCGTGTGCGCGAGAGTGCAATCGACATTGTCTTTCTCGACTACAATATGCCGGACTTTTCCGGCTTGGAGACGCTCTCCGAGTTCAAACGCGAGAAGCGGCGCGTGAACGTGATAATCATGACCTCGCTTGAGGATCAATCGCTATCCGATCGCGCGCGCGAGCAAGGTGCGGCGTTTCTGAAAAAACCGTTTTATCCCGCCGATATCGAAGCCGTATTGTGCAGCTTCTATGGTCTGCGCGCGCTCAACCCTAAACACGCCTGACGGCGCCGGCTTTATTGCCGCGACAGCTCCACGGAAAATTCACCGTTGCGGATTCGGGCGCTGAGATTTTCCGCATAGCGGGCGGCAGGCTCCTCGCCGTAGGTCGAGATCAGCTCGGCGAGCGCCAGGAACAGAGCGGTTTGCGCCAGGCAGTCTCCCTCGACGCCGTCGTGCCGGGCTTCCGCCCACGCATCCTGAAGATAGCCGAGCGCAAGGCGCTTCTGCTCATGCTCGGATGCCGGCAAGCGCGCCAGCCAAAAATTCGTCGCCATCTTTATTGCAGCCATTTGATCGCCGAAATGCGGCGGCGTCCCAACCTAGACCTACGTTAGCACGGGAATTTTCCGGCTCAGATCGAACCTTGAGGCAGGGTTAACGCTGCACATTTTTTTCTCGTTCCCGCGCGAGGGGGAATCCAATAACGAAAGCGCGGCTTTGCGATAGCCGAATCCGGTCATTGCCTGCGCGAGGACGAGCAGATTTAGATCGCTTTAGTTGGCGTAGCGGGCGGTGATGTCGCGGGCGATCTGGGCGCCTTCTTTCAGATAGCGGCGAACGACGATCTTGGCGGCGGGCGTGCAGGAACGGTAGCTTTGCTGGAAGCCGAGATAACCGTGGTTGAAGCTTTGCACCATCTCGTCGTGCCGCGTGCCCGTAGGCGCTTCGGCGTCGATCAGCGCCTGTGCCTCGTTGCGCCACTTTTGCCCCTCTTTGTATCCGCAAATGCCGCGCAGAAAATGCAGCGCGCCGAGAATTTCGGCGAGGCGCTGCAAGTCCGGGTCATAGGGCGTAGTAACCTCAGGCGGTGGCGCTTCGGGCTGCGGTTGGACTTTCGGGATGCGCGGCGGAGTTTGCGGCTGTGGCCGCGGCGGAGCCGGTGGCGGGGTCTGGGGCCTTTCGCCAAACGGGAACTGAAAGAACTGTGCCGGGGCAGGTCCAATGCCGAAGCAGAGCGTGAGCGAAATTGCGATCAAGATGCGCAGCGGCGGCGCTGCGCCAAACAATGCAGTCGAGCGGAATCCTAGGCGAGTAGGGGAGCGCGACATGGCTTCTGCTTCTTGCTCAGCCGGCTGCTTTCAGCCGCTCTGCGGCGGCCGCGATGATCTGCGCCAAGCCTTCGGTAATCGTCAACCCGGCAATCTCGTTGGGGAAGAGCCAATGCGCTTCGGCCAATTCCTCATTGAGCGAGACCTCGCCTGAGATCCAGTGCGCCGCGAAGGGCAAGATGACGAAGTGCCGCTCGACGCTGCCTTTGGCATCGCGGGCAATGGCTTGACGGTAGCCGGCAAGCGCGACCGGCCTGACCTCAAGGGCGGTTTCCTCGCGCACTTCGCGGATGACAGCTTCTTCCAGCGTCTCGCCGAGTTCGACGCCGCCGCCGGGCAAGGTGTAGAGGCCGTGCGCGGGAGGGCGCGCCCGGCGCACGATCAGCACGCGGCCGTCGCGGAATATGGCGGCGCTGACCGCCAGATACGGCCGTGTCGGATAAGTCCGCGACATCTCGCTGGTCATTGAAACCCGGTGCATTCCAGCCGAAAAGAAAGTAACAACGCGACGATCCTGGATAGTTTGCGGCGAAGGATTATCTCCCTTAGCCAGGGTTATTAGACCATGTGCGGACGTTATGTCATCACGTCGACGCCGGCGGCGATCAGGGCCTTGTTCGGCTATCCGGAGCAGCCGAATTTTCCGCCGCGCTACAACGTGGCGCCCACGCAGCCGATTCCCGTCGTGCGCCTGCATGACGGCAAGCGTCGGTTCGTGTTGATGCGTTGGGGCCTCCTTCCGTCGTGGGTCAAGGATCCGAAGACATTTTCGCTCTTGATCAACGCGCGGGGCGAATCGGTCATCGACAAGCCGGCCTTTCGCGCCGCCATGCGCCGGCGGCGCTGTCTCGTTCCGGCCGACGGTTTTTACGAGTGGAGGGACGTGGGCGGACGCAAGCAGCCCCATTTCGTGCATTTGCAGAAAACCGGCGGGCCTTTTGCCTTCGCCGGCTTGTGGGAGACCTGGACCGGCCCCAACGGCGAAGAGATGGACACGGTCGCCATCGTCACCACCAACGCCAACCGGACGCTCTCCGCCATCCATTCCCGCATGCCGGTGATCGTGCCGCCGGACGCATTCGATCTATGGCTTGACTGCGCCGAGGTCGATGCGCACACCGCCGCCGCGCTGCTCACTCCGGCGCGCGACGATCTGCTCGAGGCCTATGAAATCTCGCCGGCGGTGAACCGCGTGGCCAACGATTCCCCGGCGCTTATTGCGCCGTTCGCCGCCGCAGACGCCGCGGTCGCAGCCCCGGCGCTGTCTGCAGACCAGGCAAAACCGAAAATGGCGAAGAAGCGCGGCGATCAGGCCTCATTATTTTAGGGCTGCCAGAACGGACGTTCCATCCATTCACGCGCGTCGCTCCAATCGATGCCGATATCCTTCGACGCCCGATGATCCATGGCGAGGTAGTCAAGCAGTTCCCGGCGCTCTCGCCGCCGCTGAAGCCAAATCCGTGCAGTGCCGGCAAGGCTTTTGAAAAACGCACACCAGGAAAAGGTCCGGCTTCCAGTAAAGGCAGCGCCGGTTTCGCCGTCGAGGTAGCGCGACATGTGCTATGCTCCAAAAAGATGTCCGAGGCGATCCTTCGCCGGATATCTTTTTGGTGCGACCCGTTTTCTGCCATCGGCTTCTGCCATCGGCCGCTTGGCGCCGGAGCGATCCGATTCAGAAATCGCTCCACCGCGACGCAATGGATACTTGATATAGTGGGACGAAATGATGAGCGTAACCTTGCAACACGCGACAAATTCTGTGACCGAGAAAAATTTGTGCAGGTCGATGAATCGTTACGCCGACCTGAAGCCAAAGTTACGTCAGCGATAAGCGAGGCCATTTCGTGGCTGCGTTTGTGCAATACGCAAATCTGACACGCATATCTGACGGACCGGTAAGGAGAGGATAAGGCATGAAGTTCGGCATCGGTCAGCCCATGCGGCGTCATGAGGATTTGCGGCTCATCACCGGACGCGGCCGTTACACCGACGATGTGAGTCTGCCGCAGACGAGCTATGCCTTCGTGCTGCGCTCGCCGGTTGCGCACGCACGCATCAAGCGCATCGAGACGGAAGCGGCCCGCCGCATGCCGGACGTGTTGTTTGTCGCCACCGGAGAAGACGTTCGCGCCGACGGCCTCGGCGACGTGCCCTGCACGGTGCCGCTCACCAATCGCGATGGCTCGCCGCGGCATGATACGCCGCGGCCGGCGCTGGCGCTCGGCAAGGTGCGGCACGTCGGCCAGCCGGTCGCACTGGTCGTCGCCGAGACTTTGCTCGCTGCGCGCGACGCCGCCGAAGCAATCGAGGTCGAATACGAGGCGCTGCCGGCGGTGACGGACGCGAAGGATGCGATCGGCCCCGGCGCGCCGCAGCTCTTCGATCACATTCCCGGCAACGTTGTCTTCGATTGGGACAACGACATGGGCGACGCCAAGGCGACCGCGGCGGCGTTCGCCAAGGCCGCGCGCGTCGTCACGCTCGACGTCGTCAACAACCGCGTCGTGGTCAATTCGATGGAGCCGCGCAACGCCATTGCCGAATACGATCCGGCAAGCGGCCGCTCTACGCTCCATACCGCGACGCAAGGCCCGCATTTCGTGCGCGACCCGCTCGCCGAAGTCGTGCTCAAGCTGCCGAAGGAAAAACTCCGCCTGATCACGCCCAATGTCGGCGGCGGCTTCGGCATGAAGGCCTTCGTCTATCCCGAGCAGGCGCTCGTCGTCTGGTCCAGCCGCAAGATCGGCCGCCCGGTGAAATGGCAGGAGGATCGCTCCGAAGGATTTATTTCCGACAATCAGGGCCGCGATCACTTGACGCGCGCCGAGCTTGGGCTCGATGCGGACGGCCGCTTCCTCAGCTTGCGCGTGTCCATCCTCGCCAATATCGGCGCGTATCTGTCGCCCTTCGGCTGCTTTGTGCCGACGCGCTCGACCGATCTCGTTTCCGGGCTTTACGCGATCGGTGCGATCCACATCAACGTCAAGGGTATTTGCACCAACACCGTGCCGGTCTGCGCCTATCGCGGCGCCGGACGGCCCGAAGCCGCCTATCTGCTCGAGCGACTTGTCGATGCCGCAGCGCGCGAACTCGGCATGAGCCCCGACTCAATCCGCCGCATCAATTTCGTTCCGCCCTCGGCGATGCCCTACACGTCGGCGACCAAGCTCCTGCTCGATTCCGGCGAGTTCGAGAAGGTCATGGATTTGTGCATGGACGCGGCGGAGTGGTCGTCGTTTGCCAAGAGGTGCAGGGAGAGCGAGCGCAACGGAAAACTGCGCGGCATCGGCATGGCCACCTATACCGAGCGCTGCGGTGGCGGTTTTCCCGAAACGGCGTCGATCGAGTTCAAGGACGAGCGCATCGAACTCGTCATGGGCAATCAGGAATATGGCAGTGGGCTCGTCACCTCATACAAACAAGTGGTCTCCGACCGGCTCGGCGTCGATGTCGACAGCATCGACGTGATCATGGGCGACACCGACCGCACGCCGGCGGGCCTCACCGGCGGCTCGCGCGCGCTCGCCGTCGGCGGCACCGCGCTTTACGAGGCTTCCCACGCGATTGTCGGCAAGGGCAAGGAACTTGCCGCGCACCTTCTGGAGGTTTCGGCGCAGGATGTCGTGTTTGCCGACGGAACGTTCGGCGTTCCCGGCACCGATCTCCGCCTCGACATTTTTCAGCTGGCGAAAGCCGCGCGCGATCCGGCCAAGCTTCCCGAGGGCATGACGCCCGGTCTCGATACCACGCATACCCGCGTGCCGCCGGCGCAGACCTTTCCCAACGGCTGCCACATCGTCGAAGTCGAGATCGACAGCGACAGCGGCGCGGTCGCTATCGATCGCTACACCGTGATCGATGATTTCGGCCGCACCATCAACCCGCTCTTGCTTGAGGGCCAGGTCCACGGCGGTATCGTGCAAGGGATCGGCCAGGCGCTGCTCGAACACGCGGTTTACGATTCCGACAGCGGGCAATTGCTGTCCGGCTCGTTCATGGATTACGCCATGCCGCGCGCCGGCGATCTTCCGTCATTTTCGTTCTCAACCCACAACGTGCCGACGACGGCCAATCCACTGGGCGTCAAGGGCGCCGGCGAAGCCGGCGCCGTCGGCGCGCCGCCGGCCGTCATCAACGCCATCGTCGACGCGCTGCACCGTCACAACGGTGTGCGCCACATCGACATGCCGGCGACGCCGGGCCGCGTGTGGGACGCGATGAACGGGAGGCAGTAGAAGATCGGCGCTTTTCCGGGGCGCAGCGCACTACTTCATTCTCCGCCGGGGAAACAAGCGCTGGTTACAGCACCTTGCCCGGATTGAGAATCCCCTTCGGATCGAGCATGTGCTTGAGGCTGCGCATGAGATCTAGCGCGACCGGATCCTTCACCGACGGCAACAGGTCGCGTTTGATGACGCCGACGCCGTGTTCGGCGGAGATCGAGCCGCCGTATTTCTTCACGACGGCGAAGACCACGGCGTTCACTTCGTCCCAGCGTTTGAGATACTCATCCTTGGCGGCGCCTTCCGGCTGGGTGACGTTGTAGTGGATGTTGCCGTCGCCGAGATGGCCGAAGGGCAGGGGACGCGCGCCGGGAATGAGTTTGGTGACGGCCTCGTTGGCCTCCTTGATGAAGGCCGGCACGGTGGCGACCGGCACCGAGACGTCGTGTTTGATCGAGCCGCCGGCGTAACGCTGCACCTCGCCGAACAGGTCGCGGATGCGCCAGAACGCTTTGCCTTGCTCGATGCTGTCGGCGATCGTCGCGTCGATCACGAGGCCGCGCTCCATGCCTTGCGCCAGCACGTCCTCCATCACCTCGCGGAAACCCTCGCGCTGCTGTGAGGAGAGCTCTATGAGCACGTACCAGGGGTGTGGCGAGGCGAGCGGATCGCGGGTGCCGGCGCCGTGTTGCAGTACCAGCTCAATGCCGCGCCGGGTCATGATTTCGAAGCTGGTGACGCCGCCGGCGGTGCGCTCGGTGGCGATGCCCAAAAGTTCGAGCGCGGCTTCCGCCGACGGCACGCCGGCGAACGCCGTCTCGACCGAACGCGGGCGCGGCACCAGGCGCAGTACTGCAGCGGTGATGATGCCGAGCGTGCCTTCGGCGCCAATGAACAGGTTTTTCAGATCGTAGCCGGTATTGTCTTTCTTCAGTTTGTTGAGGTTGTTGAGTACGCGGCCGTCGGCCAGTACCACTTCGAGGCCGAGCGCGTGCGAGCGGGCGATGCCGTGCGCGATCGCCGCGGTGCCGCCCGCATTGGTGGAAAGATTGCCGCCGATGGTGCAGGTGCCTTCCGAGGGCAGTACTTGCGGATAGAGCCGATCCACGGCCGCTGCGGCTTCGCGGGCGCGCTGCAGGGTGACGCCGGCTTCGCAGGTGAGGGTGTTCGAAATGGCATCGACCTCGCGAATGCGGTCGAGCCGGTTGAGCGACAGCACGATCTCGTCGTGCAGCGGAATCTGCCCGCCAACGAGACCGGTGTTGCCGCCCTGCGGCACGATCGGCGTCGCGGTGTCGTTCGCAAGCGTAAGGATCGCCGAGACTTCGGCAACCGACGACGGCCGCAAGACCAGGGGCGTATGGCCCTGGAACATATTGCGCATCTCGACCAGGTAGGGCGCCTGCGCCTGTAGATCGGTGATGGCGTATTTTTCGCCGACGATCGCGCCGAAGCGGGCAAGCAGGGCGGGATCGAGCTTGGTCAGCGGCTTGTCGAGCATGATGGCGTTTCCGGAAGCCCTTTGGTCGTTGGGTAGATGAGAGCCGGCTAATCCTAGCACAAGCGTGGCAGTTAGCGCGGCGCTGCCGCGCGCTTAAGCCGGTCGTTGATCGCTTCGCCGAGGCCTTGGTGCGGGACCGGCATCACCGCGATCGCTTTGGCGCCGGCGCCGTCGAGTGCGCGCAGGAGGGAGAACAGATTGGCCGCCGCCTCGATGAGATCGCCGCCTGACGAAAGGTTGAGGACGGCCGCCGCGCGTTCGGCGCCCGCGGTAAGCGTCGGCCCGAATGCGAGCAAACATTCGCCGGTTTCGACCTCGCTTGCGTCAAGCCGCAGCTTCGTGCGCGGCGCATAATGCGAGGCCAGCATGCCGGGCGCGAGCGGCACATCGTCCGCTGACGCGATGCGGGCTGGCTGGACGAGCGGCCGCCCCAAGGCGCGCTCGATCGCCTCGCGCGGCACGCCGCCGGGCCGCAGCAGCGCCGGTTCCTCGAGGCACGCAACGATGGTGGATTCGACGCCGACCTGTGTCGCGCCGCCGTCGACGATGAGATCGACGCGCCCGCGCAGATCGGCGAGCACGTGCGCGGCCGTGGTCGGCGAAACGTGGCCGGAGCGGTTTGCCGAAGGCGCCACGACCGGCTTGCCCAAAGCCTTGAGGATTTCTTGCGCCACCGGGTGGTTGGGCACGCGTACCGCGATGCTGTCGAGGCCGGCCGTCGCCAGGTCGGCAACCGGGCACGAGGAGGCTTTGGCAAGTACGAGCGTCAGCGGTCCGGGCCAGAATTTTGCGGCAAGCCTCGCCGCGTCAGCATTAAAGCGCGCCAGGGTCTGCGCCGCCTCAAGATCGACCACATGCGCGATGAGCGGATTGAACGCTGGCCGGCCCTTGGCCTCGTAAAGCCGCGCGATCGCCTGTCCGTTGGTGGCGTTGGCGCCGAGACCGTAGACCGTCTCGGTCGGAAACGCGACCAGGCCGCCGGCCGCAAGGAAGCGCACCGCCTCAGCCATCGCGGCGGCATCGGCGTTGAGCACACGGGTCGCCAACGGGGCTGTCATTACTGCACCTTTGTGCCTAGATAGCACGTGCGGCGCGGCAAAACCGGCGGCGGCTTGCGGGCCGGCAACGCCAAATGTATAAGCCGCGGCGCGACCTTGTTGCAGCAATTGTCGGAGTGTGGCTCAGCCTGGTAGAGCACCTCGTTCGGGACGAGGGGGTCGCAGGTTCAAATCCTGCCACTCCGACCAGCTCCACACACAAGGCGCTGATAAGCCGCATCTATCTGTAACCACAAATCAATTACGACAGTCCCGAATACACAAGCCGCGACACAAGCGGGCGTTTCGGATGGTCGGGCTCAAGCGAAACAGCAATGGGTCTTGGAGCGCTCGCAAGCGGCTCCCCGATGACGTTCGGGACGAATACGCTGCCCTCCACGGGCCTCGCCTGGAAGCCAAGTTCTCAGCCGCCGTGGGTATGAAGCCCCACGACGCAAAGCGGGAGTTTGGTGATTGGCTTGCGGAAGTCGAAGGACGCATTGCCGCCATCCGAGCCAAACGCAACGGCGAGGGCGTGGCGCTCACGCAGCGTCAAGCCCGCGCGCTGGCGGGCGAATGGTACGAATGGTTCGTCGCGCGGCATCCGACCGGCGATCTGCCAAAATGGGGAGCTCTTCGCGACCAGGTTCACGAGGCATTGCGAGAGGGCGCTGGGGAGGACGAGTGGGAACGCAGTGAACCCAGAAGATGCCGTTGAGCACGCGCCGGTCATTCACACGCGGAACGCCGCGCGGCTTGTTCGGCAGGAATGGCTTGATGGCCGTCCATTCATAGTCGGTGAGTTCGTAGCGCATGATTCGAGGCTCCAGTTTGGGAGCTTGAATCACGCGCCGGGCGGCATCATCAACCCGCCACAGCCCGTTGTGACAGATGCCAATACCCTGATTTCACTTCCGCTTTCGGGGGCACAGCCGACATGGCGGGATATGCTGGTGGCCGCGTCCCGGTCGAAAATGACCTCGACGGTTTACGACTCGCTTTGACGCACTGCAATAACGGTCCCGCAGCGTTTGCAAAGCGCAGTTTCCGCGGCAACGGAAGCAAACAAACCGCACTAAAGATGTCAGCGAAATGTTGGTCACGCCGATGTAGTATTTATGCCGCGGCCGCCTTAGCCGCTCGCCACGCCGCCCATCTTCGCCGATTTGCGGACCGGTCGAGAGGCCGCCGTGATTGCGACAGCGATCATTGCCGAAGATCGGACGGCGCTGGCATGGATGGCCGGCTCGCGTCTTGGCGCCGCAGATCAGCTTCCGAATTTCCATGCTTGTTCTCATAGTCTATGACGCGCGCGTGCAGACGCGCGATATTGTCCAAAAGAGCGCGTGGGTTACTCTCACTCTTCGTCATTTGCCTTCCGCGTCGGGTGCGTGGCGCGATTGAGTCAAACCGTCAACAGTCGGCGCGCGTGGGTTTCCGCGTCAAAGTTTTGGTCGAGCGTCCAGCGCGCGATTTCGCGGTGCGAGGCGAGCCAGACGTCGGGAAACCGAGCAAAATATTTCAAAATCTTGTCGAACACCGCGCAGACGAGTGGCCGGCCACCGAAATGGCAGTGCAGAGTGAGGCCGAGATAGGCCGGCGCCTCGCGCAGATAGAGATAGTCGAACGTCTCCTTGTAGACATCCCACAGCACCATTGGGCTCGCTCGCGCGACCCTACTGTCGGTGAAGTCGCTAGCCGGTATATAGGCGATCGGGCCGTTCGTCGTCGTCGCTACCCGCGGCAAGTCGATGTCGAGCCAGTCACCGTGCCACGCTACGTCCTCTTGGACTAAGAATTCGCTGGTGTGGTCGGTCCATGCCACCACCGGGCTGATCCAGCCAACCGGCCGCTTGCCTGAAATCTGTTCCAAAATATCGAGCGACTTTTTGATGCTCGCGTGCTCCTCTGCAGGATTCATGTAGGCTAGGAGTTGGTCTTGCAGATAGCCGTGTCCAGCTACGTCATGCCCGGACTCGACGACGGCCTTTATCGCTTCCGGCCAGATTTCGGCGCATCTTGCATTGACGCAAAACGTGCCGCGTACGTTGTTGCTTCTGAGCAGGTTCATGATGCGCCAGACGCCTACCTTGCCGCCGTAGGTGCCCCATGAAATACCGCCGCGGTCAAGCGTGCCAGGTTTTAACGAAGTACCCTGCACCCCCCATGGTGGAGGTTTTCCCTCTGACCATTGTTCGAGCATCACCGTCACCGTTATGGCGATACGTTGATACTTCGGCCAGGTAAAGCGTTTCATCAGCATCTGCCGTTTTCTGTTTCGCTAGTTCAGTCCGTTTGGATGCCGGCGAATTTGATTACCTTGGCCCACTTCTCGGTGTCCTGGGTGATGAATTCTCCGAATTTGGCGGCGGTCATGGGAGTAGGGACGCCGCCGAGGCTGGCAAGGTTCGCCTTCAGTTCGGCGTCGGCGAGACCCGCATTGATCTCCTTGTTGAGCTTATCGACAATTTCCTCGGATATGTTCTTCGGCCCGACGACGCCCCACCAGGCGCTCGCTTCGTAACCCGGGAGAAATTCGCCCAGGGCGGGAATGTCCGGCAGCGTCTGCGCGCGCGCCGCAGTGGTTACCGCGAGGGCACGTAGTTTCCCAGCTCGGATATACTCGATCGACGCAGTTATTGGATTGAACGCGACCTGCACCTGCCCGCCGAGCAGGTCGGGCATGTAGCTGCCGCGATACGGAATGTGAACCAATTCGACACCGGCCATCATCATGAACAGCGCGCCGTCGACATGGCCACCGCTGCCGTTGCCGCTCGATGCCATATTGATCTTGCGAGGATTGGCCTTGGCATAAGCGATAAATTCGGGAACGGTTTTGGCCGGAAACGACGGACCCACCACCATGACAAAGGGGGCGCGGCCAATGCTCGCGACCGGCGTGATACCACGGACGAAATTGAATTTCTCAGAGAGCGTTGCATTGATCGCGATGGCACCGGTGGCCAGCAGCAGCGTATAGCCGTCCGGGGGTGCTTTCACGACCATTTCGGTAGCGATATTGCTGCTCGCCCCAGGCCGGTTCTCAATGAGGAATGACTGGCCGAGCCGCGCTGATAGCCATTGGCCCATGAGGCGCGCGGCGATGTCGGGTCCGTTGCCGGCAGGGTAGCCAACGATCAATCGCACCGGACGCGTCGGAAAGGGTTGCGTCCACGCGACGCGCGACATGACCGGGAGGATTGTAGCACCCGCTGCCAGTTCCAGAATGCGCCGACGCGGAAGTTTCATGGCCGGTCTCCTTCAGCACGAGGTCTGGGAAGGTGTGTGTAACCATGCTTGCAATGGGCTCCAGATTTTCTATAAATTACATCCCGATTTCGCTTATAGAAACATAATCTGCCATTTATGGATAAGCTGTCGAACTGGGAAGCGCGCATCGGCCGGCGGGTGCGATTACGCGATCTCCACATCCTTCTCACCGTGGTTCAACACGGCAGCATGGCCAAGGCGGCCGTGCAATTGAACGTGACCCAGCCTGCCGTTTCCGATGCGATCGCAACACTCGAGGCTGCGCTCAGAGTGCGGCTCCTCAACCGCGGCCGCAAGGGGGTCGAACCCACGCCCTACGGCGCTGTGCTCCTGAAGTACGGACAGTTGGCAATCGCCGATTTGCGCCAGGGCGTGAAGGAAATCGAGTTCCTCGCAGATCCGACGGCGGGCGAAGTGCGCGTGGGTTGCCCAGATTCCATCGTCAATGGCTTGCTCGTGCCCACAATTAAGCGACTTGCCGAGCGATATCCGCGCGTTCGCGTACATGTGCATCAATTTGCAACACCGCTGTACGAATTTTCCGACTTGGAGCAGGGAAATGTCGATGTGGTTCTGACGCGCCTAAGCCTGGGGTCGGCCATGTCTCCGGCGCTGAACGTGGAGGAGCTGTTCGAAGACCACTTCTGCATCGTGGTCGGCACCCAAAGTCGGTTGGCCCGCCGGCCCAAAATCGAGCTTGCCCATCTTGTCCATGAACGATGGATCACGACGCCGACAGATGTTCCTGTCGTGGTCGGGCGCAATTCCAGCCGGGGGAACGTGGCTGTTCAAGCCGCCATTCAACAGGTCTTTCTCGACGCCGGGCTGCAGCCACCGGAATTCGTCATCATTACGTATTCGGTGTCCCTGCGGACGACGATGGTCTCATCCGGAGAGTACGTTTCGACCCTGCCGGCATGCGTGCTGCGACTCCATGCCGACACGCTGTGCGAGTTGCCAATTGCTCTGCCGTTGCCGCCCTGGTGGGTGGCAATCGTGACGTCCAAAAACCGTGCCCTAAATCCCGCCGCGGGACTCTTCATAGAATGCGTGAGAGAGGTCGCGAATTCGATTGCCCCTCGCGGTGCGGTGAAAGAAGGTAAAAGGGGTAGCAGGATCGTATCATAGTGCTGTCCACCCCCAGCACTATTGTGCCAGCGCGCCACGCCCCGTCGGGGCGGCTCAGAATGCTGCACTGCATGAATTTGTTCCTGGCCCGAAGCTCCACTTGTTGCGGTGCCGCGATTTCGTCGCTATCGGACCAATATCAGACTCAACCCTGACACTGTGAATCGGACGCTCGTGACCATGGCGGTCATCGAGACTGGGTCTGCACCGTCACACTCTCGCGTACGGCCTTGAGGGCAATACCGCTCATCTGGGAGAACGCCCGCAGTTCATTGAGGAACATGCGGGCAACAGCGCTTGGCGTCCGATTTTTCAGACTGATGATTTCGGTCGGTGGGGAGTTAATGGACAAATTGATCGGGAGGCGTTTGACCTGCAGGCGCTCGGCACCAAAGTGCAGCATCGATGCCGGAACCATCGTCAGAAATTTTCCGGTCTCCACCAGCCGCACCCGCATGGCAACCGAGTTCGAGACGACTCGCGGCTTCGGTGGCGTGAGCCTTGCAGCGAGGAAGACGTCCGCGACGAAGCTGGCAGCCACGTTATCGGGTTCCGGCAGAGCCCACGGTTCGCCGAGTAGGTCTCTCAGGTAGAGTTTGCGCCGAGTGGACCACCGGCTTTCACGACCTGCGATAACGACCATGGTCTCTTCAAACAGACATTCCGACACGAAATCATTCTTATCGATGGCGTTGGGAGGACGGCAGATCGCCAGATCGATTCTGCGCTCACGCAGCAATCGGCAGAGCGTTCCAGCATCGGTTTCGAGCACGCGGAATGTGATGCGTGGGTGGCGCTCGGCAATACGCGCTACGGCGGCGGGGATGATCCCCTCAATGAAGGGGCCGGCGCCGCCGACGTTCAGTTCCCCTCTTGTAGGATCGGCAAGAAATTCAATCTCCTGAACGCCTCGTCGCAGATCATCGAACACGGCAGTGCCACACGCCAAGAGCGCCCTTCCGTACTCTGTTGGCTCGATGCCCTGCGGGGTCCGGTCGAGGAGGCGCGTGCCCAGTGAGTCCTCAAGTCCGGCAATCGTCTTCGACACGACCGGCTGTGATATAGAAAGCCGCTGCGCAGCGCGCGCCATGCTCCCGGATTTGATCGTAGCCAATAGCACGTGGAGGTCGCGCAGCTTGATGCGGCGCCCGATGCGATCATTCCACTCCATGTGGCCCTCCTGACTGAATGGCTATAGCTACATGCAATAATAGAACTTGAGGCTATAGCCAACTGGTCCATAGTTGGGAGCAGGACGGACCTTTGGAGGGAATGTCATGCGCCGACGCGCAGTTACGCTTTTTTGCGCGTACCTGTTGCTGGGAATCATTTCGTCGGCAGTGCCAGCGTACTCCCAACAACAGTCGGCGCGAGCCATCAAGGTCATCGTACCGTATCCGCCGGGCGGCGGCGCCGACGTATTGGTGCGCATTCTGATCAATCAGGTCGGCGCCATGGGCGGGCCGACGATGGTGGTCGAGAACCATCCCGGCGCTGGTACGGTGATCGGCACGATGGACGCCGTGCGCGCCGCCCCGGATGGCAACACGCTGCTGCTTACCAACAACGCGCTGCTGCTGGCGCCGCATCTGCGCAAGGTCGACTACGATCCGTTTGCGAGCCTCGATTCGATTTGCCAAGTCGGCTCAAGCCCAACGATCAGCATCGTCAACAGCGCATCCCCGTATCGCTCTCTCAACGATTTGATCGATGCCGCTCGCGCCAAGCCGGGCGCCTTGACGTTCGGAGCCGGCATTGGCGCCCTTTCGCAGGTCACCTACGAGATGCTGATGCATCGCGCCGGCTTCCGCATGACGCTGGTGCCGTATACGGGTACGCTCCCCGAGGTGGAGGCGGTTTTCGCTGGCCATATCGATACCGCCTTTGTCGATTATCCGGCGGCCGCCGGGCTGTACCAATCCGGCAAGCTTCGTGCGCTCGCCACGAGTTCGGCGTCACGGATCGCCTGGCTGCCCGACGTGCCGACGGTAAGCGAGATCGGCTACAAGGATTTCGAAGTGGAGCTCTGGTACGGGCTGTTCGCGCCGGCAGGAACGCCGCATGACATCGAATCCCGACTCGCAACCTGGTTCAGCAAGGCCGCACAGGTGCCGGAAGTCCGATCGCGGCTGGCCGCGCAAGGAATCGAACCCGCCGCAGTCTGCGGCGCGCCGTTCGCATCGTACCTCCATAGGCGATTTGACGACTACGGCAAAGTCATTCGCGAAGCCAAAATCAAGGCCGAATAGCCGCGTGCCCAGCGCCAGGACTTGTGACCCGTCCCCAGACGGTTTCGGTCCGCTGTGAGACCTTCAGTCCGGCATTTGGAGAATGTCCCTGGAGCCGAACTTGTTCAAAATCGATTGAGGCCCTCTTAGGGCTGATGCCTGATCCTGTGTAGGTTTCGTCAGTCGCTGCAGCGCTGCGATTTGGTAGCGATCGGGCCTTTAGCTGACGTGGCAAGATCGCCGTCGAGATGACGCGACTGACCGATGCTGTTGAAAAAGGATTTTGAGGGGGTCGGCAGAGCAATATTGACTCAAGAAAGACACATAACGAGGAACATTGACCCAAAAAATCGCCTGCTAGGAGTTCAAAAATTGCACGCTCGTCGTTAGTCGCCGACTTTTTCAACAGCATCGACCCGAAGCGATCATTTGTCATCAGAACTTGATGCAGTGCAAATAGACTGCCGATCCAGCTATCACTGAATGCGCAAGTAGAGTAGTCTTGTCAAAGAGCTGCCAGCGGAACGAGCCGAAAGCTCCGGGGCGACTGCAGCGATCATGCCATCGGCGGGCAAAATCCAACTTTGCAACTCAAATCTTCGCCTCACGACCGCAAAGGCAGTGAGCGTCAGTGGCCGCGAGCCGCTTCGGCTGCGTGCTTCGTTTTCCATTCAGATGCAGGAGAATGCAATGAACCGATATCTCACAATTGGACTGGCTATGCTTGCGGTGCCGCCCTCGGTGCGGCCGCTGTGCAAGGCTTGCACGCTCAGGCCAAGCCGCCCGCCTACTCGGTGACCGAAGTGGACGTGCACGATGCTGGCGCCTACGCGAAAGAGTTCCTTCCAGTGGTTCAACCCCTCGTCAAGAAAAGCGGCGGAACGCTGATTGCCGGCTCGTTCAAGGTGACCGCGATAAGGGGCACTGCGCCCAAACGAGTTGCCATCAACCGGTGGGAGAGCGTTGAAACCGCAACAGCTTTTTACAATTCGCCAGAATACAAAGCCGCTCTGGCCATTGGCGAGAAGTATGCGACGTTCCGCCAGTACGCCCTTGAGGGGCTGCCGCAATAGGTTGCTTTATCGTCGAGTTGAGGCCGCTCGTTTGGGCGGCCTCAATCGGCCGCATTGCAGGAGCGAACGCGCGGCTGATGGCGCGCATCGAAGTCTCTTATTGGTGATAGCCGACACGGCATCGGACATGGCAAAATCGACGTGCCTGACCCACAGAAGACATCTGGACTAAGCGACGACCCGTCGGCCTATTTGGCGCGCTTCCACACGTTAACAGCCGACCCGCCCCCCGTTGAGATACGAGGGATGCTCCATTTCAGCTCGTCGCCCGCAAGCGTGATGGTGCGTTTCAAATCCGTGTTATCCCAGTTGGGAAACGAGTTGCGCTCCACATGAAAAGTGAGGGTGCGGCCCGCCGCGTCCACGGAATATGTGCCGTAATAAGCCTGCGTCCCCTTGGCATTGGCCTTGTCCTCCTCGGGCGTTCCTTTAAGGCGATCGTGGGACGCGACTTTGCGGCGCGCATCGCCGGAGTATTGGATCGAAAAGTGGCCCATGCGGTCGAACATGAGAATGCCCTTCGGGTTGTCGCCGAACGGCTCGAACGGCGTACCATCGGCGCGCGTGGCGACGTCCGAGACGAGAAACCAGGTGCCAACGAGTTGTTGCTCCACGCTCTTTGTCTGCTGCTGCGCGATCCCATGGCTTGCCATACCCACGGTGAGCGCGAGGCCCATAAATGCCGCGAGCGATATTCTGAAAAATGCTCTCACTGGTTCCCTCCTTGCGTCAATGGCCGTAAAGCGAACATGCCACTGGCCTTGTGGCTCGGCAATAGTTCCGTTTGCGCCGCCTCGATCAACTCGCCAATGCTTCAAACGTGATCGCTAAGGCCAGGCTGCATCGCGGGCGTCATAGCAGCGATGTCGGTTATTGCCCCTCTTCGACGTTCATCCGGCGCACCATATCGGTCGCGATGGGAGGGAAAGCCGACATGCCTCGGCCGGCGTCAATCGGCTGGAATTGACCCAACTCGGCGCTTCGCCGTCATCCATTGACGCAGTGCGAAAGGTTCAATTCGCCTAACGACATTTATGGTACGTCACCCGGATCACACCGGTTTGATGTGCGCGAACTTGATGACCTTCGCCCACTTCTCGGTTTCGTTGGCGATGAATTTGCCGAATTTGCCAGATGTCATGAGCATTGGCGCGGCACCGAGGTCTGCTAGGCGCGTTTTCATGTTGGGGTCGGCGAGCCCAGCGTTGATCGCTTGATTGAGCTTGCCAACGATGTCCGCCGGCGTGCCTTTTGGCGCCCCAATACCTTGCCACGCAGTCGCCTCGTAGCCCGGCACGAACTCGGCCACGGTCGGAATGTCCGGCAGTTCCTCCGAGCGCGTTGCACCCGTCACCGCCAGCGCACGCAGCCGACCGGCCCTGATGTGCGCGATTGAGGAAACAATAAGATCGAACATCACTTGTACCTGACCGCCGAGCAGGTCGGTGAGTGCAGGTGCGGCGCCGCGATACGGCACGTGAATCATATCGACGCCGGTCATCATCTTGAACAGTTCGCCGGCCACATGTGGCACGCTGCCGTTGCCAGCCGACGCCATGTTGATCTTGCCCGGATTGGCCTTCGCATAGGCGATGAACTCGGGAACAGTCTTTGCTGGAAACGATGGATTGACTTCCATCACGCATGGTTCGCTGGAAATTCCTGCCACCGGCACGACATCGTGGATGAAATTGAAGTTGAGGGTGTCGTAGAGCGTCGCGTTGATCGCGTTTGACGAAGTGGCCAGAAGGAGCGTGTAGCCGTCCGGAGTTGCACGCACGACCGCCTCAGTGCCAACATTGCTGGCGGCACCCGGCCGGTTCTCGATGATGAATTGCTGGCCGAGCCGCTCCGAGAGCCATTGCCCCATCAGGCGCGCGATGATGTCGCCCGGGCCACCCGGCGGAAAGCCGACGAACAAGTGCACCGGTCGCGACGGATAGGTTTTCGCGAATGCGACCCGCGAGATGGCCGGCAGCGCGGCAGCGCCCGCTGCCAGATGCAGAAAATTTCGGCGGGGAAGTTTCATGGCATTGTTCCTACGAGTTTGAATACCTGCTGCAAAGCCAATTGTCTCCGTACTGTCATGGCATGACGCGGAGTTGGGCAGGGCGACCCGCATTGCCCTTAATGATCAAAAGCTCACGTTGGCCGACAAATTCGCAAAAGGGCAGCCCGGGATTCTTCCAAGATCAGCTAGCCTTGATGTCGGCAAACCTGATCACCTTCCCCCACCTCTCGCCCTCGTTGGCGATCAGTCTGCCGAAATCGGCGGGCCAGTCATTCGGCAGGCACCGGAAACTTAAGTCGGCGCCGCTATTCCGCATAGTTCTATTTTTTCATAATGTTATATTGATCCGACAATAGGTGATGACATGCAGATCAGCGATCGCATCGGACGCCGCATGAGGCTGCACGACCTGCATGTCCTGATGGCTGTCGTCCAGGCCGGCAGCATGAACAAGGCTGCCGCCCTGCTCAACACGACCCAGCCGGCCGTTTCCAAATCGATCGCGGAGCTGGAGCGTACTGTGGGGGTACGCCTGCTCGATCGCTACCGCCAGGGCGTGGAACCGACCAAATGCGGCCGCGCGCTGCTCGATTGCGGCGTGACCGTCTTCGATGACCTCCGGCAGGGCCTGAAGACCATCGAGTTTCTCGCCGATCCCACGGCGGGGGAGGTGCGGATCGGATGCACCCATCTTCTGGCCGGGAGCTTTGTTTCCGCCGTCATCGATCGGCTCTCCTGCCGCTATCCCCGTATCCAGGTCCAGCTCATGGAGATGGGGAACACGCCACGCCCCGAGCTTCGGGAACGCAATCTCGATCTCCTGATCGCCCGGATATTGGAGCCGTTGGCACGCGAACGTTTGAACTTCGAACTTCTTTTCGACGATTCCTATGTCGTCGTTGCGAATGCGCAAAGCCAGTGGGCGCGGCGACGCCGGATCAAGTTAGCCGAGCTTGTCGAAGAATTGTGGGCACTGCCGCCGCCAGAAACCTTCACGGGATCGATGGCAAGGAACGCCTTTCTCGCGAGCGGCGTCGATTATCCGCGCGCGAGCGTGTTTGCCCCACCCAGCGTGCTGCCCAACCTATTGGCCAGCGGACGCTTCTTAACGATCGTCTCGACGACGGTGTTGAAGTTTCTCGCCAAAAGGCAGAGCGACTTTAAGGTTCTACCCGTCGACTTTCTGATGGGCAGTCTGCCGTTTGGCATCGTCACGCTGAAGAACCGGGCGCTCTCACCGGTCGCGCAACTATTCATCGAGCATGCCCGCGAGGTGGCGAAGCCGCTGGCGAAGAAGCGGTAGCCGCCGAGTTCCAGTTTTGGCGTGCGCCGTGAAAGGCGGCGCTTTCCAGTTGGGGCAAGTCCTTCCCGGCAACCGCTCCCGTCGGAAGCAACCGGAACGGCTTGTTGCAGTGCATGAGTCTCTTCCTGGCCCTTCTCGGCCGCGCCGACTGGTCGCGTTCGTGTCCCTTATCAGGTGTCTAGCTGCCGCGCCGACTTATTGAAGTCGAGGCAGAGTTTGACCCATCAGCGACATCGCGGCAACGTCGTTGACCTAATTGGGGAGGCGGATAAATACCCATCGAGCAGGCACGTCCGATAGGACTTCGGTGCTATGCCCCTTGCCGGAGGTATCGTCGTGCAGCAAACAATCGCCCGCGACGAATGTGTGCGATTTACCCGAGCTTGCCGTCACGCGAGTGCAACCTGATAAACTGAACCCCATCATTCGGGCTGGTGACGGGTGCGGTACTGCCCCTCCCCATTCAGCGCCAACCTCTAAGTGTCTGACTGAAAAAGAAACTGAGTGATTTCAGCCAGTTGTGATTCCTTTGGATTGGATCGATTCGAAGGAGAGCACGATGGCCTGGACCAAAATCACTCGACCACAGTATAGGCGCGATGGCATGCGGTACGAAAGCGATACGACGGATGACGAATGGCTTGTGATGGAGCCGCTTCTTCCGCCTCCCTCAGCGCTTGGGCGTCCGCGCGAGACCGGCATGCGCGCATTGGTGAACGCGATCCTCTACATTGCATCCACCGGCTGCCAATGGCGACAATTGCCGAAGGATTTTCCACCCTACTCCACGGTTCAGGGCTATTTCTACGCGTGGTCGCGCAACGGAACCTTTGCCTCGCTGAACCACGCGCTCGTTATGGCGGCGCGCGAGGCGGCTGGCCGAGAGGCGAGCCCGACGGCAGGAGTGATCGACAGCCAGTCAGTGAAAACCACCGAGAGCGGCGGCCCTCGGGGCTATGACGCAGGAAAGAAGATCAAGGGCCGCAAGCGCCACATCGTCACCGACACCCAAGGCAATCTGGTCGGGCTGGTCGTGCATCAAGCCGACATTCAGGATCGCGATGGTGCGCCGTGCGTGCTCGCTTCGATCCGCTCGCTCTATCCATGGCTGCGCCATATCTTCGCCGATGGCGGCTATGCCGGCGAAAAACTGCGCGACGCGTTGAAACGTATTGGTGAATGGACGCTCGAAATAATCAGACGCTCCGACACCGCGCCGGGCTTCGAAGTTCTGCCGCGCAGATGGGTGGTCGAACGAACTTTCGCGTGGCTCGGCCGCTGCCGTAGACTGGCGAAAGATTTCGAAGCGACCATCGCCAGCGCCGTTGGCTGGGCGCTGGTCGCTCACATCCGCATCCTCACGCGACGGCTCGCAAGAGCTTGAGATCAAATGAAATCATTTTGAGTCAAACTCTAAGAGGACGTAATTCTGAGCGGGTTGGGGGGCGCTAACACGGAATGGAGCCGCAGGGGGCGCGAACTCTTTGAGCGCCATCGGCAGTGTCGTGGTCTCAAATCGACTTTCTCCTAAAGCGTCCGCATAAAGCCTGAGAACCTTCACGCTACCCGGTTCCGAGTGCTTATCGGCCATACTTTTGCTCCGTAACAATCGCCGCGTCGTGCATGCAATGGCGAACGATATCACGTCACATTCGGTTAGTCTGTGACGAACCTCACTCCAACACGACGGTGAAATGGCTTGTTGCTTTTGCTGCGAGCGCTTGCGGCAGTTCCTGGCCCTTCGCGACATTTTGCGGCATCGCATCAATTCGGTCGCTTTCGGAGTAAAGCGGACATTCAACGAACCGCAGTCAGCTGGCCCGATTTATGAGTACGCGCCCTAACGCAACCATTCGCTGGACCGGATGCTGCGGTAATTGCCTGTCAGCGTACCCCTGCATGTCTGTTGTTACGCACGCTGATAGCGCCATTGCCACAAGCACCAGCGCCGGCAAAAGAACGCGCCGCATGAGCCCCTCCCCCATACAGTCGCCCCTTGGCTAAGTTGCGCGTTCTAACGCATAGATGCAACCGGGAATTACTGCGTTTCCTCAGGCCGATTTGCCACACTCACGAAAGGCGCGTCCAGGATTGGGTAACGCTTGGCGCCGTCCTGTATCGTACCCAACGCGAGAATGCGCGCACGCTCAGCGCTAGGCAGTGGTTCGCCGTGGCTTGAGAGATATTACCGGCGAGCATTAACCACGCCGTCCCTGGCCGCTCCCGCGCACGTCGAGTATGTGCTGACTCGACTCGGCGCCGATTTCGCCAAGCCGGCAAGCGCCCTTATTGAGTGGGTCGAGTCCAATGCGCCGCAAATCCAGTCGGCGCGGGATTTTCACAGCGCTCTTGCTGCTCGATGCGCTTATGACGATGATCGCTTACGCCTTCCTCCAGCATCGCCGGCTCGCAACGGCAAGGCGGAAAAAAAAGAAACAACGGGCCGCCGCCTCAGCCAACCCTGCCCGCCGTGCGCCACGTCATCCTCGAACTCTTCGCTCAACTGCCGCCGCAACGATGCCCACATTGTCGAAAATGGATTTGCAACGGCCAGCGGCGTGAATAAATCTGCCAAAGTAGTGCTAGTACCGAATGTCAAGGTACCGAATGTCAAGGCCGCGTCCTTGAGTTTCCGAAGCCGTGTCGCCAGCTCACCGATCCGGAGACCGTGAAGGGGAAACTTCATGAAATCAAATGCCGCTATAGCCGCAATGCGCGCCGCGGCGGCAACGTCGTGATGCGGATGCGACGCCGCGATCTTGAAACGGTCTTTCGCGCCCGATACGGCGATGCTCTACCCGACAATAAGATAGGCCGCGAAGCACTCTTCCTGCTCACGCACACGGTTCGCGCAGCCGGCGCGCTCGCTATCATGACCCAGGCACGACATTGGGCACCGTGGATGACCGGTCAGGTTTATTTGGCTTCAGTAGCGCAGCAATGCGCCGTTCGGCTCTGTCTAAATGGCCCCCCAATTAGGGTGATTGGCGCTTTAATAAACTGTTTGGAAGACGGCGCTTACCCTGCACACCAACACTTAGGCAGCACGGGCGGTTCCAATGCATACAACCCGGCAAATCTGGTACGCGGTCGGTATCACATTGTCTGTGATCATAATGATCGCCGGCGCGGCGTTTATCGATAACCCTTCTGCTTTCTTCCCCGGCCATTCAGACAGAGATATGAAAGGGACCAATATCAAGGACCGACGCACGGGGACTATCAGTTTCCAAACTGACCCCTATCACTGCGAACAAGCGAAATTCGATAACATCACGGGCCGGATTACCGAGCCTAGACCGTGTGACGATAGGAGTATCTCTGACACACCTGTCGTACCGGTGCCGACGGGTACGTTGCATCGCCTTGAAGACATCCGCAAATCCTTTGTGGGGGGCCGGAACTAAGCCTCGCCCTGTGCGCTGGCGACTAAACAGCGCCAGGCAAATCTGACGCAGCGCATCTTTAATTCGTTCAGCTCCAAACTGGCACTTGTGAGACCTGCTGCAATGCCTGCCGCTTGGTCGCTACAGCGGTAAGTTCTGTACTGTAACGACTGGCACTGCTCCGTGATCCAACGCGAGATCGGCGCTCGGTCGATTAACCAGACGAAGACATTGATGTTGCGGCGGATATGGGGACCTTTCATAGGCGACCCGTGTCCCCTTGGCACATCCGTTCCCCGCGTAGTGTTGAGGAGGCACACAGGGCTCCGCCGTCTTTGCCTCAGCGGTGGGGCTCACCTGATCAACATTGAGCCCGCATGGCCTACGTGCCGTCTAGCGCACTCCTGCAGGTGACGGTGTTACGTCAATGCCGCCACAGGCAGCTTCAGCCCACGTGGTGCAGTGATTGATGCAGAGCGTGAAATCTGCCGGGGGAAGCTGCTGGCCTACCGCTCAAGCGCACAGCCGACGCGGGGGAGATAGGCCGAGCATTGTTCTGACGATCCGAAGCCATCAAAGACTTGTAGTCGGTAGCCTGTGACCGTTCCGAACCTTGGCCCATAATCCCGCTTTCAACTGGACGCCGTCGATTATCGACATGCTCGGCCAGCAGAATTTGTTGCCGGATTTGCCAAATACGACCAAGCACGAAGCCCAGCAGAAGCGTAGTTATCAGTTCGAAAGCTAACAGCATGATCTTGGTCCCCGTCTCATAGACGACGCCAGCTTCTCACGCAAAGCGTTACCGAACGCAAACCGTTAGAGGAGACGAGGGGCAACATGGGTGTATTAGTTAACGTCCAGTTGCATGTCTGTGCGATGCGCTCTGCATTTGCGCGTCTGCAATCTATTTCACCTGTGACCTTTGAAGGCGTTCGTCTTAGCCTCCTTGGTGGGTTGTAGGACCTGCATTAACCACGCCGGCCCTCGCTGCTGGCACGCTGCGTTAATCCCTTGTTAAGGTTCTTGCGCCGCCCCGAAAGGGGCGAGGGCGCATATGATGAAATTCCGCGCGATTAAATCACCGGTCGGGCTCGCAGCTTGCGGTGCATTCCTAGTGCCTGAGCCGCTTGGAACTTGTTTGGTGTTAGCGGCGGCGATTTGGTGGCTATGTCGGAAGATAGCAGGCCCGTGCCGCATACTGTTATCGTTCCGGGAGCGAGCCGCGCGCAGAGGTTTGGCCGCCCTGGATCGGCTGAGTTCCAACAAGGTGACAGATATTGGCAAGCGAGCAGTAAGAAAATCAGGCTGATAATGCCCGCTGACCGGAAGGACTAACCGTATTGGGGGGGCCCCATGCGAGAGTGGTTTTGGGTCATACTCCCGCTGGCGATCATTGTGGGTTTTCTGGCGTTCCCCGACCAGCTTGGGGTAGTCGCGGATTGGACCGCCTCGCTGACACAGTGGGTCACGGCCTCCCTCCACTGACGAAGCAACGCAAACCTTCACGACGAAGGCACTGACTGTTCTCTGCGTGGAGGCGGCACCCTAAGCTCATGACGCCGCCAAGAGTGCCGGCTAGGGCGCTCTCGAACATGCACCGAAGTGAGAGCGCCCACTGAGGTGGCCTCCCCACCTATTGAGACGGCGTCCCAAAGCAGAGGTTCAACCACTTTGTAAAGTTCAAACCCCAGTAACACAGTCCAGGCCGCGCTGAGCATCAGCTCGCAAATTACACTCGCAATCGGCAAGATATTACGGAACATCGGGCGTGCGGCAGTCCCCCTAGCGCTTGGACTGCATCACATCGCCTATCTGTCTACAATGCCGTGCACAAAAAGTCGCGGACCCCCGAATTAGGACATGGAAGTTACGACAGTCCATTTTGTCGCAGGAACGAAATCCGAGCTTGGGGCATTACTCGCGCAGACGGGAGCCGAGCGGCTTTTCCCCAAGGCCCATCCCCCAGTGGCATCCGTCTAAAGCCCCGCGCGTATTTGCGGGGCTTTATCTTTTGGACAGGCGCAGATGGGAATTAGGACAATCACTTGAGCGGCCTTTGTGGTGCGCCCACTCGGTGCCAAGACAATATTGCGCCGCAAACGCCACAAGCTTTTCGGCGGACAACTACCTAATTGAAAAATGCCCCAGTTGGGGGGACGCCCTGCTGGAGCATAGTTTATTGCAACCATCTCAGCGTGACCTGAGACGACTACAGTTTAGCAGTTACGCTGCGGCTCACAATGCACGAAATCAGGACGTTCGCTTGCCTCAAGCGCCGACGGCCAACGCCGCCTCGGTGACGGCGTACGCCAGCAGCCGGAGGTGTGAGCCAGCGAGCCCACCAGGCCCTTGATCCAAATACACTGGCGAAGTACATAGGGCGGGTACACAATGGTAGGCTTGCATCAGCAAAACGCCAAATAAATCAATGGCCTTGCGACGAACTGACAAATCCTGCCACTCCGACCATTTTCCCCGATATCCTCTGCATCCGCGACGACACGGCAGCCGACATGCGGAATCAATTCGCAGTGTGAGCACAACCACGCCGCGCGCGACGATCTCGTGCGGCAATGAACCTCGGTTGCGAGCACGCACAGTCTAGGCGATCATGAGCGTCATGCTCGATCGACTTGCCCGCGCGCGTATCGGATTTCCCGCATGACCGGCTACATCCAAAGCCGCAATGTCAGCCTCACCTTCCGGCCGCAAAATCGCGCGCCGGTGCGGGCGCTCGGCGGCTTCGACATCGAGGTCGAGGAGGGCGAGTTCTTGTCGATCGTCGGGCCGTCCGGCTGCGGCAAGAGCACCTTCCTCAGCATCTTGCTCGGCCTGATCAAGCCGGATGCCGGCGAGGTCCTGATGCATGGCAAGCGGATCAGCGGACCGGGCAGCGACCGCGCCATGGTGTTCCAGGAGTTTGGGCTATTGCCATGGCGCACGGTGCACCACAACATCGAACTCGGCCTCGAACTCAAGCGTGTGCCCGCGGCGAAACGCCGTGCCGTCGCCGAGCGCCTGGTCGCTCTGGTCGGGCTGAACGGTTTCGAGGCGCATTATCCGCACGAATTGTCCGGCGGCATGAAGCAGCGCGTGGGGCTCGCCCGCGCGCTGGCGACGGACCCCGAGGTTTTGCTGATGGACGAGCCGTTCGCGGCGCTGGACGCGCAGACGCGCGACCTGATGCAGGTCGAACTCCTTCGCATCTGGCGCGAGGCGAAGAAAACGGTGCTATTCGTCACCCACCAGATCGACGAGGCGATCTATCTCTCCGACCGGGTCATGGTCATGAGCAAGCGCCCGGGGCGTGCCAAAAGGATTTTCGCCATCAAGCTGCCGCGCCCGCGCGAATATGAGATGCGGGTGACTCCGGAGTTCAACGACCTTAAACTTGAGATTTGGAATACGCTCAAGGACGAGATCGTGGTTTAGCCGATGGCAGAGGAAGCGGTCATCCGCCCGACATTCGCCGTGCGCTACCGCAAGCCGCTGCTCGGCGGTCTTGCCGTGGCGTTGTTTTTCGCCGCCTGGCAGGCAATTTTTCTGTTCGTTCCGTTCAATCCTTTGTTCATCTCTAAGCCGAGCCTGATCGCGGCAAGTTACGTCGATTTGGTCGAAAGCGGCGATTTGTTTCATGATCTCGCCGTTTCCGCGGTGCCGTTCTTCTGCGGCCTCGGCGCCGCGGTCGTCATCGGCGTGCCGCTCGGTATCGTCATGGGCTGGCGCGTTCGAGTAGGTTATGTGCTCGATCCGCTGATGACGATTTTTTATGCGAGCCCGTTGGTGGCGCTGGCGCCGCTCTTGGTGATCTTTTTCGGCGTGGGGGTATCGGGCAAGTCGATTATCGTCTTTACGCTGGCCGTCTTCCCCTTCATCTTTAATGCCTCTGCGGGCGTGCGCGCCGTCGATCGGCTGTTGATCAACGTGGTGCGCTCACTCGGCGGCGGCGAGTGGGACCTTTATCGCAAAGTCATCTTCCCGAGCGTGCTGCCCTATATGGTGGCCGGCGCCCGCATCGCGGTCGGCCGCGCGCTGATCGGCGTTCTGGTCGGCGAATTCTTCGCCGCCTCGGAAGGTATCGGTTTTGCCATCTCCCGCTTCGGCGACATTTTCGCAATCGACCGCATGTTCGGCTGCATCCTCACGGTGATGGTGATCGCGGTGGTGCTGACCGAAGGCATCCGCTGGGCGGAGCGCACGGCCTTTCCTTGGCGCGCCGGACAATAAGCCATGGCCGAAATTCAAATCCTCGATGCTCCCGTCGTTGCCGCCAAGCGGGAGAACGATATTGCCGCACCCGCGCGCAGCCTTTGGCGGCGCATCGAGCCGACCGCGCTCGGCGCTGGCGGCATCGTGCTGCTGCTCCTGGTATGGCAGTTCCTGCCCGATTTTGTGCCGATGAAAGCTGGAACGAAGCTGTTTTTCGCCGTACCCAGCCAGATCGCTGGCACGCTGTGGCGCATGTTCGCCAGTGGTTCGGTCTGGACTCCGCTTGGGGTGAGCGCCACGGCGTTCGCCATCGGGTTGGGGCTCGCGATCCTTGCAGGGCTGCCGCTCGGCGTCCTCATCGGCCGCTCGAACACGCTCAATGCGATGTTCGATCCGTTTATCACCGCGTTCAATGCGACGCCGCGGCTGGTTTTTCTGCCGCTCCTGATGCTTTGGTTCGGCATCGGGCTTTGGTCGAAGGTCGCGATCGTCTTTCTCGGCGCCCTGTTTCCCCTGCTCATCAATACCTACGAGGGGGTGCGCAACGCCGACAAGCTTCTGATCAACGTCGTGCGTTCGTTCGGCGCTAACGAATGGGACATCGCGCGGCTTGTCGTGGTGCCCAATTCGCTGCCGTTCATTATCGTCGGTTTGCGGCTGGCGATCGGCCGCGCCATTCTCGGCGTCGTCGTCGCAGAGTTTTTTGGCGCGCAGGACGGCCTCGGCGTGGTGATGGTGCGTGCCGCAAGCGGATTTAGGGTCGACGTCGTGTTTGCCGGCCTCATCATTTTCGCGATGCTGTCGCTGTTGATGACCGGCCTGGTCAAGCTCTTGGAAGACCGCATGAGCCGCTGGCGGCCCGAGCACTTCAACGCCAATTAATGAGCATCCCGGATGTGGTGCAGCGCGCAGTGGTGCGCCGATGATCCGGGATCGTTACAAACTCCGAGCCTGTCACGATCCCGGGTCTGCAGCGCATCACCATAGCGCGCAAGACGCGCGTGAACGCGCTTATGGTGCTGCGCTGCGCCCGTGAAACTCGGTTTTACGTGGCAGTCAATTGGACTTCGTCGGCGCCGTCAGATTGGCCGGCACGTAGTTCATTTCCTTCAGGGTCGATTCGAGCAGATCGCGGGCGATGAACTGCTCCGGATCGGGCAGCGGCTTGTCGGCCGGCCATTGCCGTGCGGCGATCATCGTCAAGCGGCGCGATTCGAAGATCTCCCGGAACAAAGCGGGAGGCACCTCGGCGCCGTAGGAATCGTGCAGCTGATCCCAGATAGCGCCGGCCTGCGCGTCGTCTTTGATGCTGGCTATATGGTGCTCGAGCACCTTGATCGAGCCTGCCTTGTTGGTGCGGAAATACATCACCGCCTTGGCGATGGCGCGGATGATCTTCTTCACCGTGTCGGGATGCTGTTGCACGAAGCTCTGCAGACAGAAGACCGTGCCGCCGGCGCGCGGAATGTAATCGCCAGTGCGCAACAAGACTTTCAGTCCGGCCTGCTGTGCCACGACGGCGTGCGGGATGGAAAGCCCGGCGCCCTGAATATCGTCATTCACCATGGCGGCGATGCGCTCGGGTTCGCCCTGGAACGAAATGACCTTGTAGTCCTTGCCGGCGTCCATGTGGAAGAATTGGTGCAGTACCGCTTGAACCTCGTCATAGTCGGCGCCGCCGGGGCGGCCGAGGCCGATCGTCTTGCCCTTGAGATCTTCCGGTTTGGTGACATCCTTGCGCGTCGTCAGCGTCCACTGCGATTTCAGCGATTTGCCGACGATGTACATGATCTTGGCCCCGCTCAGCGCCGCCTGCGCACCGCCCGAGGGGATCGGCGCGCAGTCGAGATTGCCGGAGAGAACGGCCGTGACTTGTGCTGGGGCCTGCAGCTCCACGAGCGAGGCATCGAGACCTTCTTGCTTGAAGAAGCCTTCATCCAGCGCCACGTAGGTCGGCACGTGGAAGCCGTCGCCGCCGATTACTTTGCCGATGGTGACCTTGGTCTGCGCCAGGGCGCCGGTCGAGAAAGAAATGGCACACCCGATTGCCGCAACAGCAAGCAGCGGCGGGAGCCGGAGCATTCGCATGGGAGATTTCCTCTCTGTAAAGGCGGATTGTGCGAGCGGGTCGCTACCACCCTAATTGCGGAAAAGGATAAGACCGGCGTAGGCAGCCGACGCCGCCAAGTTTAGCACAGCCGGCGCACGTTTCCACCGCCGCCAGGCACCGAAACTTTGCTGGCGGTGTTGCCAAGTGTCGCAGAAACCGATCCAGAGACGATGCGCTTGGCCGCGTATTCAGCCCAGTTTGCTGATGAGCGTCGTCTTCTCGCCCAGCGTGTCGCGCACGTAGATCAAATTGGCGGCGGTGAAGACCGCGACGGCAATGGGGGCGGCGAAAATGATTGCGATCGCTCCGAACAAATAGGTGATCGCCACCCGCTTGATCGGGCTTACATAACGGCGTCAAATCCGGATCGGCACAAAGCCAGTCGCGGACACGCGCGCCGGCGCGGCCCCTATGGGCGGCCCGCGCGCCTGTGCTAATCCTCTGCCGCGCCACTGCTCATCGGGTAGGACGCATAAGGGGAGGAAGATGGCCAACGCAAAGCCGAACGAAGTCAAAATCCGCGTACACGACGGCGTCGAGATCGCGGTCGCGCTGTATATGCCCGAAGGCGAGGGAAGATTTCCCGTCTTGCTGGCGCCGTCGCCGTACCGATATGACAACAACAGCCTGCCGGCGACCCCGCAATTTCTCTGGCGCGAAACCGGGCCGATCGATTTTTATCAGAAGCACGGTTACGTCTATGCCCACATGGACGTGCGCGGCTGCGGCAAGTCGGGCGGCGAGTTCCGGCTGCTCGACCGCAACGAGCAGAAAGACCTCTACGACGTCGTCGAATGGCTCGGCCGGCAGCCGTGGTCGAACGGCAAGGTCGGCGGCATCGGCCAATCCTACTTCTGCATGCAGCAATGGTGGATGGCGATCCAGAAGCCGCCGTCGCTCGCCTGCATCGCCGCCTTCGACGGACTGAACGATCCCTATCGCGCCTCGATCTATCAGGGCGGCATTTTGGGAGATTTTTTCGGCTCTTATTGGTGGAACCAAAATCGGATCATCAATCGCAATCCGGCCAACGGCGAATATCCGCGCGAGCAATTGTACGATTTGAATCTGCATATCGCGCGGCATCCGACTTACGACGCGTATTGGCGCGAGCGCTGCGCCGCCGAATGCCTGCACGAGATCGAGGTGCCGCTCTATTCGGTCGGGGTGTGGGGCAAGGTCGATCTGCACACGCGCGGCAATATCGACGGCTTCCGCCGCGCCAAGGGGCCGAAGAAGCTGAAGATGGTCGGGCCGATCAACGCCTTCGTCGCCAACCGCGAGTTCAACAGCGTGGAACTGCATGAAACGCTGCTGCTGCCGTTCTATGAGCATTATCTCAAGGGCAGGGAAACGGAATATGTATCGCGGCCGGCGGTGGAATACTTCGTGCGCGGCGCCGCCGCGGTGCGCAGCGCCGAGACATGGCCGCCGCCCGGCGTTCGCTATGTGAGCTGGCACTTAAGCGGCGAAAAATCCGGCAGCGTCACCTCGCTCAATGACGGAACGCTGACGCACGAGCAGCAGCCCGTAGGCGAGGAAAAAACGACATATCGCTATCCCGATCCGGGCTGGATGCTGGGCGTCATCGGCTTCGGGCCGAACAACCAGCCCGACCCGGCACGCCGCGTGCTCACTTTCACCACGGCGCCGCTCAAAGCGGACCTGGAAATCGCCGGTCCGATCAAGCTTGTGCTCCACGCCGCATCGACGTGCACCGATATGGATTTTTTCGTCAAAATTTCCGAGCAGATGCCGCAATCGCCGGAGGATCGCGCTAAAGGCCTCAACCCCGCCTCATACTGGATCACCAAAGGTTGGCTGCGCGCCTCGCATCGCGCGCTCGATCCGCAGAGGTCGACGGAGATGGAGCCCTACCACACGCACACCGATCCGCAGCCTATCGAACCGGGCAAGATCTACCGTTTCGATATCTCGATCGAGCCGATCGCGCACCGCTTCAAGAGCGGCAACCGCATCCGGCTGGAGATCGTCAACGGCGATTCGGCGGTGACCGACGTGCTGTGGACGCACTACTACGTGCCCAACAAGATCGGCGCCGACACGATCTATCATTCGGCGCATTTTCCTTCGGCGCTGACTCTGCCGGTCATGGAAGGGGTGTAACGCACGCAGGCAAGGGTTGCTCGCGCATCCGTGTTCAGCGTGCGCTCACGAATTGCTCGGCTGACGCCGTGGCCGGGCGGAGGCTTACGACTGTCCTTTCGATGCGGTCAGCGCGCGCGCCGTAATGCTCAACGCCAAGACCGCAAGCGTGATGATCAGGGCGCCGGTCCAAGCCAGCGATTGCCAATTCTGGTCGGGGCTCAGCGCGAACAGGAAGATCACGACCGGGAGACTGGCTGTCGGCGCATTGAGATTTACATTCCAGAACTGGTTGTTAAGCGACGTGAACAGCAATGGTGCGGTTTCGCCGCTGATGCGGGCAATGGCCAGGAGCACCCCGGTCACCATTCCGGCGCGCGCGGCGCGATAACAGATTTGCGTGATCGTCAAATAGTGCGGCAGGCCGATGGAACTCGCGGCCTCGCGCAACGGGTTCGGCACCAGCCTTAACATATCCTCGGTCGTGCGCACGACCACCGGGATGACAAGCACGGCCAGTGCGATACCGCCGGCGAAGGCGGAGAAATGTCCCATAGGTGCAACCACGACCTGATAGATGAACAATCCGACGACGATAGACGGCGCGCTGAGCAAAATATCGTTGACGAAGCGGATGACGCTGGTGACCCGGTCATAACGGCCATACTCGGCCATGTAGGTGCCCGCCAGCATCCCGATCGGCGTGCCGATCGCGACGGCGAGCCCGGTCATGATCAAACTGCCAACGATAGGATTGAGCAGGCCGCCGGGCGAATCGGGCGCCGGCGTCATCTGCGTGAAAACCGACAGCGACAACCCGCTGAAGCCGTGCCAAAGCAACGAGCCCAAGATGAGCACCAGCCAACCCAGTCCGAGCGCCGTGCAAGCGAGCGCGAGCACTGTCGCGGCAGTATTACGGTGACGGCGGACGGCGAAGCGAATGGCCATGGCATTACCCAATCCGGCGCTCGATCCGCAGCAGCAAGTAACGCGCTATGGCGAGCACGATGAAGGTGATCACGAACAGGATCAATCCGAGTTCGATCAAAGATGAGGTGTACAGCGTGCTGACCGCCTCGGTGAACTCGTTGGCAATGACGGCGGAAATGGTGGTCGCCGGAGCGAGCAGGGACGCCGAGATCCGGTGCGCGTTACCAATGACGAAGGTCACCGCCATGGTTTCGCCCAGCGCGCGGCCGAGAGCGAGCATCACGCCGCCGATGACGCCGACCCTGGCATAAGGCAACACAACGTGGCGCACGACCTCCCATGTCGTGCAACCCACCCCATAGGCCGCCTCCTTGAGCACCGGGGGAACTGCCTCGAATACGTCGCGGCTGATCGAGGTGATGAAGGGCAGCACCATGATGGCGAGGATGAGTCCCGCCGTCAGCATGCCAATGCCGAAGGGCGGGCCGGCGAACAGCGGCGCGATGAACGGTGTATTGCCGAGCGTGTCGATGAGGAAGGGCTGCAGCGTCTGTTGCAGGAAGGGGGCAAAAATGAAAAGCCCCCAGATGCCATAGATGATGCTGGGGATGCCGGCGAGCAGTTCGATGGCAACGCCGATCGGCCGCCGCAACCATTGTGGACACAGCTCGGTGAGGAAGAATGCGATCATCAGTCCCACCGGGACGGCAATCAACATGGCGATGAGCGAGGTGACGACCGTCCCGTATATCGGCGCCAGTCCGCCGAACGTGTCGGTCACCGGGTTCCATTGCTGGAAGAACAGGAACCCGAAGCCGAATTGTCTGATCGCTGGAAGCGAGCCGATGATCAACGCCAGAATGACGCCGCTGAGCAGCAGCAATACCGCAAACGCTGCGGCGCGCGTCAGATAGCGGAACGCGGCGTCGCCGAGGCGCAGCCGATCGAGGACCGCTGCGCGCGTTACCGCCTCAGTCGACCCAAGCGTCTCGTTCTGCAATGCAGCGTCAACCACGGAACGCCTCCGCGTAGACTCCATTGCGGCACTCCTGCGAATGACTGCTGGAGAGCCCAGTCAAACGATATATCGGCTCCCGCGCAAGCAGGCGCGCCGCCCGCGGTGATATCTGCTCAGCGACCAAGAGCTGTTTAGCTTTCCGCTGCACCCACCCTGCGAGGAAAGTAGAGTGATTGAACCCGTCCACGGCCCGCCGCAGCTAGCCTACGTTCCGCATGCAACGTTTTATGGGCCCGAGATGACACTTAGATGACAACGTAAGCTATTAAGATCTCTAGATTTATTGAGTTGCGCCGGTCGGCCAAAGGGAGCGGAGCAAGACAGCGAGCCTGCGGCTGCCACCGCGACCTCGTGCCACAGGTTCCAAGCGGCGTTCTGTCGCTGATCGGCTTGCTGCAAAATTTTCTGGCCGCCGATGTGCCGTTGAATCTACGCGGCAATCTTACCTGGCTGAGGACGACTTTGAACCGGCGCATCAATCGGCCACCGCGCTGTCATCAAACTGAAACAATAAGAATCTTACTAGGGGTGGTGTGACAGGTCTCGGGCGACATCCGACTCCGAGAGACCCCGAATTCAGCCCCGATTTAACAGGAGGGACCGTATGCGAACGCACTTGGTTGCAGCCATAGCCGCTGCAACTGTTTCACTCACGATGAGCGCTCATGCCGCTAGCCTGACCGGCGCCGGCGGAACTGCAATCTATCCGGTATTGTCGAAGTGGGCGGCCCAATACGCCACGCAGACGGGTGACACCGTCAACTACCAGCCAATAGGCTCTGGCGGCGGCATCAAGCAGATCGAATCCAAGACTGTGCTGTTTGCCAACACCGACATGCCGCTGAAGCCGGACGACGTAGCCAAGCAAGGTCTCGTGCAGTTTCCGCAAGTGATCATTTCGATCACGCCGGTCGTGCATCTCGCCGGCATCAAGTCCGGCGAACTCCTCCTCGACGGTCCGACTCTCGCCGACGTTTATCTGGGCAAGATCGCGTATTGGGATGATCCGGCGATCAAAAAGCTCAATCCAAACGTGAAGCTGCCGCATCAGGCGATCACCACCGTGCATCGCTCCGACGGCTCGGGTACGACCTTTAATTTTACCGACTATCTGTCGAAGGTCAGCGACGAGTGGAAGACGAAGGTCGGCGAGGGCACTGCCGTCAATTGGCCGAACGGCGTCGGCGGCAAAGGCAATCCAGGTGTCGCCTCCTATGTTCAGCAAGTGGACGGCGCCATCGGCTATGTCGAGTACGCCTATGTGATGCAGAACAAGCTCACCTACACCGACATGGTGAACCTGGCCGGCAAGCGACTCCCCCGACCATGGGGGCGTTCCAGGCCGCAGCTGCGAATGCCGACTTCACCAAAGTAAAAGACTTCTATCTGATCCTCACCAACCAGCCGGGCGAAAAGAGCTGGCCGATCACGGCAGCGACCTATATGCTGTTGCGGAAAGACAGCCCGCCTGATCAGAATCGTTTGGCGCTTAAATTCCTCGACTGGGCGCTGAAGGATGGCCAAGCTCAGGCTAAAGCGCTGGATTACGTCCCGTTGCCCGATCCCGTGGTCAAGCAGATTGAGGCGGCGTGGTCGAAGGAAATTCCCAACGCTTGGAAAACGGCGGCGAAGTAAGCGTCCGCGCACACTGCACTATCCAAAGAGCGTGCAAACAGAACAGAGGCCGGGTGAAAACCCGGCCTCGATTTTTTGACATGCGAGCGGGCCGATTGCCCAGCGCCCAGCCACCTATGCCCGGCCTTGCCGCGCGCCGTCGAGCCGTCGCAACGCATCGACGCCTGGACTTGAGCAGCGGTTCGTACCATCCTGCGGGCACGGCACTTACGCCGCAGACGCGGCGGCTCAAAATCGCTGTCCACAAGATCTTCAGCGTTCCCCGAAGTGGGACGACTGAAGCAGCAATCGGGGAGAAACGCCATGTCAGCGGGCAACGACCGATCGGCTACTCGGCCGATCAGCTGGGGAGTAACGGCGACCGTCTTTTTCGTCGGCAGCGTGCTGTTGTGGGCGGACCGCACCAACTTCAGCGTCGCTGCCGCAGCCTGGGCGAAACAGTATGGCTGGGCGCCCTCGATAATCGGCACGATGTTGAGCGCCTTTTCGCTCGGCTATCTGATTTTACAGCCTGTCGGCGGATGGATTGCCGATAAGGCGGGAGCGCGACGCACGCTGGCCGGCGCGATGGCGGGCTGGTCGGTCTGGGTGCTGCTGACGCCGGTCGCACCCACAGTGCTTTGGCTCACCGCCACGTTCCGCGTGTTGCTCGGGGCGTTCGAGGGACCCTATATCCCGGCCAGTGTCGCCGCCGTGGCGCGCGCCATACCATCGATCGCCAAGCGCGGCCGGTTCTCCGCTTTCGTGCAGTCCGGTGCACAGCTCGGACCCGCGGCCGGCGTCTTCTTCGCCGGCATCATCCTGAGCAGCACCGGATCGCCGGTCTGGATTTTCGTGATCTTTGGCCTAATCGGTCTCGCCGGGGCCGCTGCATGGTGGAGCTACGCCAAGAATTTCGACGACCCGGTGCCGCAAGGCGCCCACGCGGAAACGGCCGAGGCCAGGGAACGGGCGGCGCAAGCGCCGGTTTCGATTTGGCTTCTGCTTTCGAGTCCGGCGCTGTGGCCGTTTTACATCGGCTATTTTGCACTGCCCTACTGCCAGTACCTGTTCCTGACTTGGCTGCCGCAATATCTGAGTCATTACCGTCATATACCGCTCATCCAAGCGAGCGCGATTTCCGCGCTGCCGTTCTTGGTCGCCTTCATCGCGGTGAATTTTGCCGGATGGGGGATGGATTGGCTCGCGGCGGCGGGTTGGACCAAAGGTGGATTCCACCGCAAATTCTTCATCGGCGTCGGCGCTCTGACCTACGCGGTCACGACTTTGATCGCGGCGACGACGGATTCCAACACGCTGGCGGTGACCATGATCATCATCGCCAATGCGGGTCTGTCGTTCTACGTGATCCCGTATTGGACGATCTGCACCGACATAGCGCCCAATCAGACCGGCACATTGAGCGGGCTGATGAATTTCTTCGGCATCTTGGGGGCAACGCTATCGCCGTTTCTGACCGGCGTGATCGCGCAGGCGACCGGGGCATTCGTGGCGCCGCTTGTGCTCGCCGTCTGCATCATGCTGGTGGCCGCCACGACTATGATGCTCTTCTTCCACTACAAGCCGTTGAGTGAACTCGTCGGCGAGGCGCCGAGAAAGGCAAAGCTCGCCGCTTAAGCGGGATCTAAGAGTGGCGGCTAGTCTTCCTTTGGAAAACCAGCTGCCGAAATAAGATTCACTCTGCGCCGGCGCCGTTGCCGCATCCGCTGCGGTGGTGTGTGCTCCGAGCCGCAATGTACTCCATGACGAATTGACCTCGCCGCGCGATGGAATAACCTCGCCACTCGCGTCGTGGCACCCATGTGCCGTTCTGGAGACTAAAGACATGAAGCTCGGCTTCTTCGTCATGCCCGTGCATCCGCTGGCGCGGACTTACGCCGAGACGTTGCGCGAGGACCGCGAAGCGTTCATTCTTGCCGACAAGCTCGGCTACAGCGAAGGCTTTTGCGGTGAGCACCTGACGGATCTGGCGGAAAACATTCCGTCGAGTCTGACCTTCATCGCCTCGCTCGCCGGCTTTACGTCGCAGATAAAACTTGGAACGGCGGTGGCGAATTTGCCGTTCAGCCATCCGCTGCTCGTGGCGACCCAGGCAGCCTTGGTCGACAATCTGCTGCAAGGTCGTCTGCTGTTTGGAATTGGCGCCGGCGTCTTGCGCACCGACATGGAGGCTATGGAATTGCTGGACGCCGATCGCGGCGCCATGTTCGCCGAGGCGATCGATCACATCCTGGCGCTGTGGGCCGGCGCGGCGCCGTATAATCTGGCCGGGAAATACTGGAACATCTCGACGGCAAAAACGCTGTGGCCGGAAATCGGGCTCGGCGACGTCGTCAAACCGTTTCAGAAGCCGCATCCGCCGATCCTCGGCACCGCGACGGATCCATATTCCAAAGGTCTGATCGCGCTAGGCCGCCGCGGCTGGTGGCCGATTTCTTCGCATTTCTTGCATTCCAATTGGCTGCTCAGCCAATGGAACAACTACGCGCAAGGTTGCGCCGAAGGCGGGCACAAGGCCGACCGCGCCAATTGGCGCGTGGCGCGCTCGATCTTCGTCGCTGATGACGACAAGACAGCGCGCGCGTATGGCGGCGACGATCCAAAGAGCCCGTACCGCTTTTATATGAACCAGCTCACCGCGAAGCTGAAAAAGGGCAACAAGCTCGGCGGCTTCAAGGAGCGGGCGGAGATGCCGGACGCGGAGCTGACGCTCGGCTACATATTCGACAACGTCGTCATCCGCGGCACTGTCAACCGCGTGGTCGACGCGCTGTTGACGCTGCACGAAAAGATCGGCGACTTCGGCACGCTGCTTTATTGCAGCAAGGACTGGGCCGATCCGGCGCTGTCGCGCCGATCCATGGAGCTGATGGCTGAGAAGGTGATGCCCGCGGTCAACGCTGCCATCGGCAAGCGCGTGGCGGCGGAATAGCGGCCGAGCAAGGGCTTCCCCATATTCTGTGTTGGAATCTCTCGGAGGCCGCATGTCCAAGCCCTTGTTCGTTTCGATTCCGCATCATCTCGGCAAGGACGAAGCGTCGCGCCGGCTCAAATCCGGCCTCGGGAGCGCGCGCACACATTTCGCTCATCTGTTCACCGTGCAGGAGGAAACCTGGTCCGACGATCATCTTGACTTTCGCGTGAGCGCGCTCGGGCAGGCGGTAAGCGACACGATCGACGTGTTGGACGACCGGGTGAACTTGCAGGTCGTGCTGCCGTGGCTTCTGGCAAAAATCGCGGAAGCGATCCAACCGCTCATCCGCAAGGAGGGCACGCTGATGCTGGACAAAAAATAAGCAACTCGCGCAGGCTTCGAATGCACGAAGTGGCGTGCATGCGGCATGCCGGCATGTTAGCATCGCGACGCATTGTTGGCACAACGATTGCGGAGAGGGGCTCATCATGACTGTTGCAGCTTCGCAAAAATGCGCACTCTGGCAGCGACGAAACGCGCTTCAGGTCTTCGCATTTGCCGGCCTTGCGCTGCCGTTTGTGAGCGTCGCGGCGCGCGCGGAGGAAGGCAATAACACCACCAAGGGCGGAGCCTGGTTGCTTGGCGACAACCTCAGCCTTGCGGCGCTCTTATACAATCAGGGTGCCTCGGATGAGATGGTCAACCGTTTCCTGTCCAAAGCCAAGAAGATTGCTGACATCTTTGGCGTCGCGATCAAGCCGTTCCCGGCCAAGGCTGGCAGCTCGGCCGCCGCCGGCGCCGATATCATCCATTATCTGATCGAGGGAGACGGCGCTCAGGTCGGCGTCGCCGTGGCGCAAAAATACGACCAAGAGCACGGAATTCTGTTCGAGGTCGCGGTGAAGTCCAATCTTTTGATCTTGCTCTATGGGCCCGGCGATGATCTCGGACGATCCATTGCCAAAGTTATCAAATCGAGACTGGAATCCATTCACCTGCCGGAAGGGCTCTGGGTCGAAGTCGTGACGCTTGTCAACAACAAGGCCTCGCCGAAAGACGTCAAGCAAGCCGTTTTCAAGATGCACAAGGATGTTGCCGACTTCTACATTCCCGGAAGCGGATAGGACGCCACTCGGCAAATTGCCGCGGCGCTGCGGATGTCTCGCCCGGCCGAAGGGACAACAGGGGCCGTCCGTTCAGAGTTTTTCAGCGAGAAAGCGCATCAGTCGCGGCGCCAGGAATCCCGAATAACTTCCAGGCTCCTCGATCGGATCGTTCATCCAGTAATGCGGCGCACCGTGCACGATGCATGGGCGGACGAAGAAGCCCGCCTGCTTGAGCGCGAGCTGGAACGGGTAGGTCTGCTCTTTCGGATCGACCAGATCGTCCGCGGTGCCGGTGACGAGGAGAATGCCGATTTTGTTGTTGGCGAAGGTTGCGTAGCTGATCGGCGAGGCGTCGAAGTACAGTTGCCGGTTCTCCATCGGCGGAGCGCCCATGAATTTTTCGAAATTATTATCGCGCCCGCCTTGAAGCTGATAGTTCGTCCACATCGCCACGGCGTCATAAATGCCGTAAACGCCGATGAGGCATTTTACGCCCGCATCGACAGCGGCGAAGGCGTCCTGCGAATAGGCTTTCGAGAATTTTCCGGACGACCAGCCGAGCGCCGCCAGCGCCGCCAGATGTGCGCCTGCGGAAGCCCCCATAAGCCCGATGCGCGCCGGATCGATGCCGAACTCGCCAGCCTTGCCGCGCACGAATTGCACGCCGGCGAGGACGTCCTGCACAGCCTGCGGGTAGGTCTTGGTCTTGGCGGCCAGGCGATAGCTGATGGAAAACATGGCGATCCCGCGCGCTGCGAGATACGGGCCCCAATACTGAAACGCGGTACGCACGCCCTGCACCCAGCCGCCGCCATGCACGGCGACTAGCGCCGGCGCCGCCTTGGCGCCCTTCGGCAGATAAAGGTCAGCCGCTAGCTCGACGCCGTCGTGATTGGCGTAGGCGATGCCTTTATGGATAGTGACGTTGTCGTCCGCCATTGCTGCACCTCGTCGCTGCGGTCCGCCGCTATCTTGCACGCTAAGTCAATGTCGCGCTCATGCTTATCGCGCAACGCATCGTTGCCGACAACGGCGGGCGCGCGGTGGCAAAAAGCGTTTGCCGTGCTAGAACAACCGACCGGGCTTAGATAGCACCAAGTCACAGGGAGTAGGAGGGCGGATGTCGCTTACGGCTGAGAGCGCGGCACCCACGCTCGTCGTCAACGGAACGCGAGTCGATATGATCGAGCGGGGCGCGGGACGTCCGCTCCTTTTCCTTCATGCCGAGAACGGCATCGAGCCGGCGCTGGCGGCAATCGACGAACTGGCGAAGGGCGCTCGCGTCATCGCGCCGACCCATCCGGGTTTCGGCCGCTCCGAATTGCCCAAGGGCATGCGCACGGTCGACGATCTCTCCTATTTCTATCTCGACCTGCTCGATCAGCTCGATCTTCGCGATCTGACACTCGTCGGCGTGTCGCTCGGGGCCTGGATCGCCGCCGAGATCGCAGTGAAATCGAGCACGCGCTTCTCCAAGCTCATCATGGCCAATGCCGTCGGCATCAAGGTCGGCGACCGCGAGACGCGCGACATCGCCGATGTCTTCGCGCTCACCGAGAAGGAGTTTCTCGACATCGCCTATTGCGATCCGGCGCGCGGCGCCCGCGACTACAAGTCGCTGCCCGACGCCGAGGTGCTCGCCGCCGCGCGCGCCCGCGAGGCCACTGCGCGCTTTGCCTGGAACCCATATTTTCACAATCCGCGGCTGAAAAGCCGGCTGCACCGCATCCGCATCCCGGCGCTGTTCCTATGGGGCGCGCACGATCGGATGCTCAGCGAGGCTTACGGCCGCGCCTATTGCGCGCTGATTGCGGGCGCGCAGTTCGACCTGATCGACCGCGCCGGGCATTTTCCCGACCACGAGCAGCCGAAGGTTTTTGCCGAGAAGGTGCTGGCTTTTGTGGGGCGCAAATGACGCAGCGGGCGCCTTTCGTAAGGTGGGCATGGCGCGCCGCGAGGCCTGACAGCGTGGGCAAAATCGTACGCGTACCTTGCCCACGCGGTATCAACGATCAGACGACTTTGCCTATGCTACGATGCAGCGAGAACCGAGCATGAGAGTCTATCAGTTCACCGAGCAGCCCTATTACCCGACCTGGAACGATCATTCCGGCTCGCTGCGCGTCAATCTGCTGAACCAAAAATGCGATCCGCGCGTCGCCGCCGATCTTTTCCACCGCTATTACGACGAGTGGCAACTCTCCGACGAACTCGGTCTCGACATCATGCTCAACGAGCATCATCAGACCGCGACCTGCATGTCATCGACCGTGGTGGTGGGATTGTCGGTGCTCTCGCGCATCACCAAGAACGCGCGGCTTCTCGTTCTCGGCTATCCGATCGGGCATCGGCCAGATCCGCTGCGCTGCGCCGAGGAGCTTTCGACCATCGACGTGATCTCGCGCGGCCGGCTTGACATGGGATTCATCAAGGGCGTGCCTTACGAATTCCCCGCCTCCAATCAAAATCCCGTCGGCGTCATGGATCGCTTCTGGGAGGCGCTCGATTTCATCATCAAGGCGATGACCACACACGACGAAATGTTCAACTGGGAAGGCGAATACTTCAATTATCGCCAGGTGAACGTCTGGCCGCGGGTGTGGCAGGAGCCGCATCCGCCGATCTGGACCACGACCGGCAGCACCACGCAGGCGCGCCTCCTCGGCGAGCGCGGCTACGTCATGGCAACGCTCGGCTCCGGCTACAACACGCGCCCGCTCTACGATTCCTATCGCCGCGGCTACATGGCGAAATGGGGTAAGGCGCCCGGGCCCGACCGCTTCGCCTATCTGGGTCTTGTCGGCATCGCCAAGGACAAGGATGAGGCACGCCGGCGCGGCGATCTCGTCGCCGGCTATCTGCGCTCGAGCGGCATCGTGCATCTGCCGTTCCGCAATCCGCCTGGATTCCTCTCGGCGGAAGACAATGCGCGGCTGCTGCGCGGTCAGACGCCGCCGCGCAGCTACACCAAGGACCGCCGCGTCATCAGCATGCACTCGGCCAGCGTCGAGGATTTGATCGACGCCGGCATCCTGTTCTGCGGCACGCCGGACGAGGTGTACGAGCAGATCGTCGATTTCTGCGACTATTGCGGCGGCATGGGTAATTTGTTGATGATGGGCCATGCCGGCTTTCTCACCCATGAGCAGACAACCGACAATCTTGCGCTGTTCGCACGCGAGGTCTATCCGCGGCTCAAGGCCTGGAAGCAGCCCGACGCCGAAGAGGTGGCCGCACAGGCCGTGGCTGCGGCGCAGAAGGCGCCGGCCAATCCCGCGGTCAGCGCGCGTGCGGGCGATCTCGTGGACGCGACGATTACCGCGAATTGAGCCCTCGCCTGTCCTGCTCCGCGAAGGCGGAGCATCCAGTAATCTCGGTCTTCCTAATTGATGCGCCGCCGCGAAGGGTTAGACTAGCGGCGAATACTGGATCGTCCGCGTTCGCGGACGATGACAATAAGGTTGTCGTCGGAGGTCCGCGCCCATGCGAGTCTATCACTTCAGCGAACAGGCCTATTTCCCGGCGTGGAACGAGCATTCCGGTACGCTGCGCGTCACCTTCCCGAACCGCAAATGCGATCCGCGCGTCGCCGCCGATCTGTTCCACCGCTATTACGACGAGTGGCAGCTCTGCGACGAGCTCGGCCTCGACATCATGCTCAACGAGCACCACCAGACCGCGACCTGCATGTCGTCGTCGGTGGTCGTGGGTCTTGCAGTGCTGGCGCGCATCACCAAAAAGCGCGCGGCTTCTGGTGCTCGGCTATCCGATCGGGCACCGGCCCGATCCGCTGCGCGCCGCCGAGGAGCTGTCCACCATCGACGTGATCTCGCGCGGCCGTCTCGACATGGGATTCATCAAGGGCATTCCCTACGAGATCGCCGCCTCCAACCGCAATCCGACCGAACTGATGGATCGGTTCTGGGAGGCGCACGATTTCATCCTCAAGGCGATGACGACGCACGACGAGGTGTTCAACTGGGAGGGCGAATATTTTCAGTATCGGCAAGTGAACGTCTGGCCGCGGGTGTGGCAGGAGCCGCATCCGCCGATCTGGTCGACCACCGGAAGTTCGACGCAGGCGCGCGTGCTCGGCGAGCGCGGTTATGTCATGGCGACGCTCGGCACCGGCTATGGCACGCGCAAGATGTACGATGCCTATCGCAAGGGCTATCTGCAAAAATTCGGCCATGCGCCGGCTGCCGACCGCTTCGCCTATTTGGGCCTGGTCGCGGTCTCGCACGACAGGGAGGAGGCGCGCCGGCGTGGCGATCTCATCGCCGGCTATCTGCGCACCAGCCCGATCGTCGCTTTGCCGTTCCGCAATCCGCCCGGCTATCTGCCGCCGGAAGACAACGCGCGGATCCTGCGCGGCGAAACGCCGCCGCGCACCTACACCAAGGACGGCCGCGTCATTTCGATGCAATATGCCAGCGTCGACGAATTGATCGATGCGGGCGTGCTGTTCTGCGGCACGCCCGACGAAGTCTACGACCAGATCGTCGACTTCTGCGGCCATTGCGGCGGCATGGGCAACCTTCTGATGATGGGGCAGGGCGGCGAACTCACCCACGCGCAGACAGTCGACAACCTCACGGTGTTCGCCCGCGAAGTCTATCCGCGATTGCAGATATTCAAGCAGCCGGATGCTGAAGAAGCAGCACGGGCGGTGGCGGCGTAGTTGTCCGTCACCTGGAGGTGAAGATGCGCCTGCGTTTTTGTTATTTTGTTTGGCTCTGAACGGTCCAGGCAAGAATCGGCGTATTGTAAATTCGATGAACAGTTAATGTTCCAACCAGCCGCCCGTTCATGACTTCACCATTAAAGGTTGCCGACGCTTGAGGCTGGTTGTCGGGTGCCGGATTCAATCCAAGGCTGATCGTTCTCCCTTGTATCGTTCCGGTCCCGAGATAGCTATGTGACTTCGTTCCCAGTGGTGGGTAGGGGCATGTGCCTACGATGCTCTCCACCATACGCACGGACAACGTAGCCCCTGTGACCGTTCCGTATTCGTCAATGGAGGCGCTGAGTTGCGGGTTTTCGAGGGTGACTTTGTATCGACAATAGGGAGAACCACCAAAATCGACGAATGCCAAATTACCGCTGCCACTCCAAGTGCCGCAGATGGGGCTGACGCAATGGGAGACCGGCTTGTTTTCTGGCGGTTGCTCAGACGACGGGGCTGATTGGGGAACAGTTGCGGGCGGCCGCTGCGCAAAAGTCCACAAACCGACGCTAGCGACGGCTGCAAGCGAGATAACTGTAACGGTGGCGAACAACCATTTAGATGACGATGAAGATGAAGAATTGGGTGGGAGGTTTGCCTGCCGGGAGACGGTGGTCGCAGGCGACACTTCCCTTTCTTGCGTGACGGAGGAGGTCTGACGTTCAACACCACTCTCCGACTGGAGCAGCGCATTGACCGACGTAACAAGCCTTTTCAGGTGATTTCCAAGCGGCGGTGTTAATGCATCAAGCCAGTGAACCGGCCCCATGTAAAAGGCAAGTAAGTTGGCCGGATCGACGTTTTCTATTCGGAAGGGAATGACCGGAGTTCCCCTCTCGAATGCACGTTGCACCTCACGATAAATTTGCTTTGACTGATTCGTCCCCGAAGAAAAGATTACAACCATTACCCGACATTGGTTGATTGCATTGACGATGGCTCCTGCCCATTCGCTGCCAGGGGGGACATCGCGAGGCGCGATCCAGCAGCGGATGCCAGCGGCCTCGAGCGCCGAGCATGCGGCGTCGGCCGTTGTCTTGTCTTGATGGGGATAGCTAATGAAAACGTCAAAAGGCATGTTCCCACGCACCGCAATTTATGGCCGCTACCATCTCAATTGCAATTTAAATCACAAATTTAAGATTGCAGCGAGTCTTCATCAAGCTAACACATAGCGCCAATTCGTGCGGAATGTCGGTTCAGGTAACTCAGAGCGATCCTGTGGAATCGACCTTGTGTGCCATGAGGCGACAAAATTGATTGAGCATGGCAACTCGCCCGCGATGTCGTCGTCCGCCTTGTCCGATCGCGACGCATTGGGCCGGGAAACATTTTTGCCGACGTGTCGCATTTGAATGGCAGACAGTGTATGTTGGCCCGATGTCGCGCACATTCTCCCTATCGACTGCAATTCTCTTGTCGCTGCTGCCAGCCATTGCGTTCGCAGGGCCTGCCCAGAAGCGGCACATCTATCGCTGGCATGGCTACGGTTTCCTGCCCGGCTATCATCAGCCACCCAACAACACCGTTCCAGTCTATGGTCCGAAAGGAGCGATCGGCGGCACGCCGGATTATGCGCCAAGCTATTGGTACAACGGCGGCTGGTACTATTTCGGTCGCCCTGGCTTTTACCGCGGCCGCTATAATGGCGGCAGTTTCGGCCCGTGCTGGACTCCGACGCCCATCGGGCCGATGTGGAATTGCGGGTAGAAGCCCGCGGAATTCCGGAAAGCGCCGAATTTTTTTACGCGGGTCCGATAACGGACCTAATCTTTCTTCGGCGACCAACGATAGGCTTTGGCGCAGGCGCCGCCCATCAGCATCGCTCGCTCAGTCTCGCTCAGGCAGTCAGTCTTGAGGAAGGGCGTAACCGCCTGCTCGTAGTTGACCACCGCATAGGCGCGCGTCCAGTCGGTGCCCCATAGGCAGCGGTCGAACCCCCAGGCATCGAATACGCGGGCCAGCGGATCCCAGATGTCCGGAAACGGATACGGCTTTTGCGACAGCGTGCAGGCGCCGCTCACCTTGATCACCGCGTTCTTGCGCTTGGCAAGCTCCAGTACCTTCGGCAGGTCGGCCCACGGTTGCGGCGGCGCCGGCGGTGTGCGCGGCTGCAGGATCGCCAGATGGTCGATGATGAAGCGGGTATCGGGGTGGCGGTCGATCAATGCAGTGCCCGCATCCACGTTGCCCCAGCATAGCATGTTGACCGGAAAGTCGTGCTTGACGGCCGCGCGCGCGATGCGGTCGAGGCCCGGGTCAGTCGGCGCGCGATCGCGCCCGGGCTCCTTCGTCAACATGATGCGGACGCCGACCGCGCCGGGTGTCTGCTTCCAATCGGCGACGACGTCGCCCACGGCCGGATCGTCCGGATCGACCGGCTTGACGATCGCGAACCGGCCCGGATGGGCTTTTTGCACCTCTACCGCATAGCTCGCGTCATAGCGGTACATGGAAAAGGCGGAGATGAAGATCGCGCCGTCGATGCCGACCTTGTCCATCGCCGCCACCATCTCGTCGCCGGTGACATGCGCGGGCCAGTTCGGCACGCTGTGCCACGGCCGCTTCGGTGTGTTCGCCTCATAAGCGTGGACCTGGGAATCGATCATCGTCATCGGGGAGGCTCCTCAATTGCCGAGGGAGTTCGGTATCGCAACGGGCGCGGCGGTTGTGTCCAGGAGAGGCGGATCACGCGAATTCGCACGGGGTGATCAGCGTTGCGTGCTCTCGTGTAGTTGTAGCTTAATCGAGTACGGCTTTTTCTCAACTCTATTTTCGAAGACCCAATCCGGCCACCCATCACGTTTTATTCCCTTCCATTTACTTGGCGACGCTAAAACAAAGTAGATTTTCTTGGAGCCGCGATGGATGTAAACGCGTATTCAAATCTCGTTGTCATCGGGTGCTCTACGAGTCTCAGACCCCCGCCGACGCGGCAACCAGCGTGTCGGTCTCCATGTCCTGGTCGCGAACGGCGCCGATTAGCTCCGTCACCTTTTTGATGCCGCGCTCGTCGCACCAGGCTTCGAGGTCGTCGATGATCGAGATCAGCGCCGTCGGGTTGCGGAAACCGGCATAGCCGATGCCGACCGCGCTCGCGCCGGCCAACATGTATTCGACCACGTCCTCGGCCTTGGTCACGCCGCCGATGCCGATGATCGGGATCTTCACCTGCTTGGCGGCTTGATAGACCATCCGCAGCACGATCGGCTTTAAAGCCGGCGAAACCAGCCCGCCAAACTTGTTGCCGAGGGCGGGGCGGAAATTGTCGGTCCTGATCTTCAGCGACAGGAAGGTGTTTGCGATCACCAGCGCGTCGGCGCCGGCGTCCTCCGCGGCACGGGCGATCGAGACGATGTCGCCGGCGTTGGGCGAGAGCTTCACCCACAGCGGCTTGTTGGTCTTGGCCCGCATCGCGGTGATGCAATCACGCGTATAGGTCTCGTGCATCGCGAAGTTGCCGCCGGAGGCATTGCGGGTCGGGCAGGAGATATTGGCCTCGATCACGTCGACGTCGGGCACGCTCAGCTCTTCCGCGAGCGCCGCGAAATCTTCGATGCTTTCCGACGAGACGCTGACCACCAGCGGCGGCGTGAACTTGGCGTATTCAGGGACGATGTGCGCGATGAAATAGTCGATGCCTTTGCCCGGCAGGCCGATCGACTGGATGATGCCGGCCTCGGTCTCGGCCATCCGCGGCGTCGGGTTGCCGAGCCGCGGCTCGCGGCAAATGGTCTTGGCGACCAGCGCGCCGAGCCGGTTGAGATCGATGACGTCGTTGTACTCCCAGGAAAACGCGCCGGACGCCGGCTGCACCGGATTTTGCAGCGTGATCGAGCCGATCTTGACGGAAAGATCTACCATCCCACCGCCTCCTGCATGTTGAACACCGGGCCGTCGCGGCAGACGCGCTTGAGCACGCGCTTGCCGTCGACCTCGAAGGTGCGCATGCAGACGTAGCAGGCGCCGAAGCCGCAGACCATGATCTGCTCCATGGCGACCTGGCCCGGAATGGCGTGCTTCTTGCCGAGCCGCTGCATCAGCTTGAGCAGGCGGTTCGAGCCGCAGGTGAAGAACGCATCGGCCTTCTTTTCCGCGATCAGGACTTCGAGCATCCTCTCGACGTTCTCGACGGCGCTGCTGCCGTCGGAATCGAGCACCGTGATGGTCTTGGCGCCGAGCCCCTCGAACAATTCCCTCGACATCACGACGCTGGCATTGCGTGCGGAAAGGATCGCGGTGACGCTGACCTTGTTCTCGGCCGCGAGCTGTGACAGCGGCGCGAGCGTCGCCAGCCCGACTCCGCGGCCGAGCACCACGATATTGTGCCATGAGGACTCGATCGTGAAGCCATGGCCGAGCGGCCCGGCGACGTTGAAGTCATTGCCCGGCTTCAGGATCGACATACCGCGGGTGCCGCGCCCCTCGATCTTATAGAGGAACTCGATCTGGCCGTTCGCCTTGTCGACGCGATAGACGCTCATCGGTCGGCGCATCCACACCTCCGCGCCGTCGGGGGACGCGCACAATAGATGGAACATCTGCCCGGCATAGGTCGTCAGGGCGTGAGAATGCACCTTGAGGATGATGTGCTTGTACTCGTCGTTGACCGATGCGTTGGAGACCACCGTGGCAATGAACTCGCCAACCAGCCGCTGCGGATAGGGGTCGATATCGCCGACGCGCAGGGCGGAATGGGTGTAGTTGTCGTTCGGGTCGAGGGGCATTGATCCACTGGTCTCAAAAGGGGCAGGCCGACCCTGCCCAAGGTGACCTTCGGCTCCGCCATGCCCGCACTCGCTCGAGCATCCATCTCTCGTATAACGATTACAAGCCAATGTGTCAATTTTGGAACAGCACGTAACCGATCAAATTTTGGATGAATCGTGCTAGGTTTTAGCCGTAGAGCAGCGTCAGATTTATCCTGTGATTCTCGTATCCTGATGAGAATTCAGGCCGATCGGAGTGGTGGAACAGTCGCGAGCGGAAGATCACAGCCCGGTTCTGACGATAGGGCGCGACGAGGCTGTTCCCAGCTTTTTGTTCCAAAAATGTTACAATGCGTTCCCGATCGGCGGCGTAATCCTCGATTTGCCAATCGTCGGGGGGCGGAGCGCGGCAGACGACCAGCCCGCCGCCCACGGCGTTGAGGTTGGCTTCTGTCGGCGTGACCCAGAAATTGACGCTGACGGCGGCATCGTCGGCGTGAACGTCGACAGCCGCCCGTGCCTGCAGGCCTTTGAAGGCCCAGGCTTGGCACAGGGGGTGCTCGCCGAGAATGTCGGGAAACACATGCCGGAGATCGTCCGCGATCTGCAGGAGCAGCGGACACGCGAGCCCATCTTCAAGATAGGACGCGACGAAGCCGCCGATGTGGGAGAAGTCGTGCCAGATCGTGCTCTCCAGCAAGAACCGCCGCAATGAGTCGAGCGCCGGTGGCGTCAGCAGATCGTCGACGACGATGGCCCCCTGCTCCTCGAACTGCGCCGTCAGCGCGGCCCGATCCGCCCGTTCATTAATGGAGCGGCCGGCGACCTCGGGCGCTGGGCGCAAATAGATCGGCGTGTTGTAGTCGTCACCCACTACGTCGAGCTGCGCGTCGGACAGCGTGGTCACCTCCTCCGAAACCTGCTCCGCAAGTGCGCGGTAGCGGCGCGCAAGCAGCTCGAAGCGCAGACGGTGCCGTATTCGCCGCGAGAGGTAGAGAAACTGCTCGGCATCGTGTTCGAGCTTGTGGCGCGTCGCCGTCGTCAAGGACTTCAGCGCGATATGGGTTCGGTCATCGCCGCGCCGCAGCTCGTAGGTGCGCGCAAGATGATCGAGTGCCCGCCCGCGCTCACCTTGCGACAGCCAGAGGAACCCCAAGGCCCGATGGGCCTCGTAATGCTGAGGTTCGAGTTTCACGGTGCGGCCGAAGGCCCTGATCGCTTCCTGCGTGTCGCCAAACCTTATCAAGGCGACGCCGCGGTTGTAGTGAGCCGAGACGAAGCCTGGGTCGGCCCTGAGCGCTTCCTCGAAACAGCCGATGGCGGCTCGGTGACGGCCCTGGGCCGCGATGGCTACGCCGAGGTTGTGCGTAACTGCGGGATCGGCCGGGACGATCGCCAGGGCCGCCCGATAGGCGTTCTCGGTCTCCGTCAGTCGCCCCGCCTGAAAATGGGTCATCGCGTTGGCGACGAGCGCGCGAAATTCGTCCGATGTCTGCTTCGCCAAAGGTGGTGCCAAGGATGGTGCCAAGGGTTGTGCCAAGAATTGCGCCAATGGTTGCTTCTGCACGATCTTACCACCGGCTGTACAGAAATTGGAAAAAATTTTGATTTCGGTACAGCGCGCGTCTAGAGTGGCCGGGACTTCATTGCGGCCGTGACGCAGCTCCAAGCTTGGACGCCGCTGCCGTGCTCCTCGTTCCTCGCAAATGGAGCGGAGCGCGTCATCGGGCGACGCTTTGGGCGGCGCGTTGGCTCCCTTCCGGCTAGAGGTGTATCGGTTTCCCATGACCATGCGCATCACCATCAGAAAACCCGACGACTGGCACCTGCACGTGCGCGACGGCGAGATGCTCAAAGCCGTGCTGCCTCACACGGCGAAAAATTTCGGCCGCGCCATTTTGATGCCGAACCTCATCCCGCCGGTGCGCACCACGGCGGACTGTATCGCTTATCGCGAGCGGGTGTTGGCGGCGCTGCCGCCGGGCTCGAAATTCAAGCCGCTGATGACGTGCTACCTCACCGACGATACCGATCCCGACGATGTCGAGCGCGGATTTCGCGAGGGCGTGTTCACCGGCGTCAAGCTCTATCCGGCCAATGCGACGACCAACTCGGCGGCCGGCGTCACCGACTACAAGAAAGTCATGCGCGTTCTGGAGCGCATGGAAAAGATCGACATGCCGTTTTTGATGCATGGCGAAGACACCGATCCCGACGTTGATATTTTCGACCGCGAGAAGGCGTTCATCGACCGCTACCTGTCGAATTGGATAAGGCAATTCCCCAGCCTGCGCTTCATTCTCGAACATCTGTCCTCGAAAGACGGCGCCGAGTTCGTCAAAAGCGCAGCACCGCAAGTCGGCGGCACGATCACGCCGTATCACATGGTGCTCACGCGCAACGACTGGTTCGGCCATGGGCTCAAGCCCTACATGTATGTGATGCCGGTGATCAAAACCGCGAAGGACCGCGAGGCGCTGCGCAGGGCCGCAACGTCCGGAGCCGCCTGCTATTTCCTTGGCACCGATTCGGCGCCGCATCCTTATGCGAAAAAGGTTTCGGTGAACGGCATTCCGGGCATGTTCAATGCGCCGGTGGCGATTGAGACCTATGCGAAAGTGTTCGAGGAGGAAGACGCGCTCGACAAGCTCGAGGCCTTTGCTTCGCTCAACGGACCGAAGCATTATCGGCTGCCGCCGAACGAGGACAAGATCACGCTGGAGAAATCGTCGTGGACGGCACCCGAGGAAGTGAAGGTGGCGGGTCCTGACGAGCGTGCGCTGGTCTATCGCGGCGGCGAGACCATCGAGTGGAAGGTGGTGGCGTAGATTTTTCCCTCCCCTTGTGGGGGAGGGTAGGGAGGGGGGTAGTTCGGTGGCGCGCCGTCATTGACGTTCGCGAGTCACCTTCCGGCCCCACCCCTAACCCCTCCCCACAAGGGGGAGGGGAACAGGAGAGAAAGATGACAGCCTTCCCCGACAAAGCGGTGATGGCCGAGCTCGCGGCGAAAATGCTGCTCGAAGTGGACGCGGTCCGCTTCATGAGCGACAAGCCGTTTATCTACACCTCCGGTTGGGCGAGCCCGGTCTACACCGATTGCCGGCGGCTCATTTCGTTCCCGCGCGTGCGGCAGACGCTGGTCGATTTCGGCGTGGCGACCATCCTGCGCGACGTCGGCTTTGAAAAATTCGACGCGGTCGCCGGCGGCGAGACCGCCGGCATTCCGTTCGCCGCCTGGATGGCCGATCGCCTGATGCTGCCCATGCAATATGTGCGCAAGAAGCCCAAGGGATTTGGCCGCAACGCGCAGATCGAGGGCCACATCGAAGACGGCGACCGCGTGCTTCTGGTCGAGGACATGACTACAGATGGCCGCAGCAAGGTCAATTTCTGCAAGGCGCTGCGCGGGGCCGGCGCCACGGTCGAGCACGTCTTCGTGGTCTTCTTCTACGACATCTTCCCGGAGAGCAAAAAGATCTTAAGCGACCTTGGCGTCACTCTGCACGCGCTCGCCACCTGGTGGGACGTGCTGGAGGTGGCGAAGAAGAGCGGCAAGTTCGACAAGGCCAAGCTCAAGGAAGTGGAAAAGTTCATGAAAGATCCGGCCGCGTGGTCGAAAGCGCACGGCGGTGTCGCCGTGGCGGCCGAATAAAGGTGTGAGGAAATGCCAAACGAAGTTGCGGATGTGATCGTAGTTGGCGCCGGCAACGCGGCGTTTTGCGCGGCGCTGGCGGCGCAGGAGCAGGGCGCCAAGGTGTTGATGTGCGAAGCGGCGCCGGAGGACGAATCCGGCGGCAATAGCCGCTTCACCGCCGGCTCGATCCGCGTCGTTTATAATGGCGTCGACGACATCAAGACGCTGGTTCCCGATCTCACTCCGGCGGAAATCGAGACCACGGACTTCGGTACCTACACGGCGGACCAGTTCTTCGACGATATGGCGAGGATTACACAGAACCGCGCCGATCCCGATCTGGTCGAGCTTCTGGTCACCAAAAGCTTCGATTCACTAAACTGGATGCGCGATAAGGGCGTACGCCTTATTCCGATCTACGGCCGCCAGGCGTTCAAGATCGAAGGCAAGTTCAAGTTCTGGGGCGGGCTCACTGTCGAATCTGTCGGCGGCGGTCCGGGCCTCGTCAACCAGCTCACCGCGGCGGCGAAAAAGCGCGGCATCGAAATCCACTATTCAACGCGCGGGCTTGATCTGCTCTTCGACGGCAACCGCGTCGAAGGTGTGCGCGTCCGTCACGACGGCGGGGTGCGCGAGTTGTGCGCCAAGGCGGTAGTGCTCGCCTGCGGCGGTTTCGAAGCTAATCCGGAATGGCGCACACGCTATCTCGGTCCTGGCTGGGACCTCGCGAAAGTGCGCGGCAGCCGCTACAACACCGGCGACGGCATCCGCATGGCGCTCGACATCGGCGCTGCGCCGCGCGGCAACTGGTCGGGTTGCCACGCCGTGCAGTGGGAAATGAACGCGCCCGAATTCGGCGATCTCGCCGTCGGCGATCAGTTTCAGAAGCACTCTTATCCGTTCTGCATCCTGGTCAACGCCACCGGCAAGCGCTTCGTCGACGAGGGCGCTGACTTCCGCAACTACACCTACGCCAAATACGGTCGCGTGGTTTTGGAGCAGCCGGGTCAATTCGCCTGGCAGATCTTCGACCAGAAAACCAAGCACCTGCAGCGCGACGAATATAGGATCCGCCAGATTACCAAGGTGACTGCAAACACGATCGAAGAGTTCGCACAGAAGCTCGAAGGCGTGAATGCCGCCGAGTTCCTGAAAACCATCAAGGAATATAACGCGGCGGTGAAGACCGGCGTGCCGTTCAATCCCAACGTTAAGGACGGCCGCTGCACGACGGGGCTCGCCGTCAACAAGAGCAACTGGGCGAACACGATCGACGCGCCGCCGTTCGAGGGCTACGCGGTGACCTGCGGCGTGACTTTTACGTTCGGCGGCTTGCGCATCAACACCGACGGCGAGGTGCTCAATACCGACTATCAGCCGATCCGCGGTCTCTATGCGGCGGGAGAACTGGTCGGCGGTCTGTTCTACTTCAACTACCCGGGCGGCTCGGGCCTGATCTCCGGCACGGTGTTTGGCAAGATCGCTGGCATCTCGGCCGCGCGCGCCGGAAAGAACTGATCATGGACGTCAAGGTCGAGGCTCCGCTCAACGAACTGTCCGCGACCGAAATCGCGAACAAGATCGCCGCGGGGGAGACGACCTGCGAAGCCGTGGCGCGCGATTGCGTTGCGCGCATCGCCGCTCGCGACGACGACGTCAAGGCGTGGGTGAATTTCGACCAAAAACTCGCGCTCGATCAGGCGCGCGCGCTCGATCGCGCACCGGCACGCGGGCCGCTGCACGGCGTGCCGATCGGGCTTAAGGACACCATCGATACGTTCGATAGGCCGACGGAGATGGGCTCGCCCATCTATCGCGGCAACCGGCCGCGCGCCGACGCTGCGTGCGTCGCGCTCTTGCGCCGCGCCGGCGCGCTCATCCTCGGCAAGACCGCGACCTGCGAGTTTGCCGGCAGCGCGCCGCCCGAGACCACCAATCCGCACAATGCCGCGCATACGCCGGGCGGCTCGTCGAGCGGATCGGCGGCAGCGGTTGCCGACCATATGGTGCCGGCGGCGCTCGGCACGCAAACCGGCGGGTCGGTGCTCCGCCCGTCGTCGTTCTGCGGAATTTTCGGTTATAAGCCAACCTACAATACCATCAACACAATGGGCACTTGGCCGGCAGCGGACTCGATCGATACCATCGGCTGGCTTGCCCGCTCGATCGACGACATCGAGATGCTTACCATGGTGCTGCGCATGCAGACGCCGCAGCGGCCGCGCGAGCTTGGCAGTGCGCCGCGGATCGGCGTCTGGCGCACGGATTTATGGAACACGGCGCAGCAGGAAACGAAAACGGCCGTCGAAGCGGCCGCGCAAAAACTTGCCAAAGCCGGCGCCGCGGTACGCGACATCGATCTGCCGGACGTATTCACCGGCTTGCACGTCGTCGCACGCTCGACGATCGGATTTTACGAGCGCGCCGCCTGCATGGCGTTCGCCTGGGACAATCAGCGCGAAATGCTGTCGCCGCAAATCCGCCGCTATATCGAAAACGGCCACAAAATCTCGCGCGACGAATATGTCGCCGGCCTGCGGCGACTGGACGAATGCCGCGCGCTGTTGGCGGATGTGTTCGACGAGTTCGACGTGTTGCTGGTGCCGTGCGTGCCGGGAGAGGCGCCGAAAGGCCTAAGCGCGACCGGCGATCCGAGCATGCAGGCGATCTGGACCGCGCTGCATACGCCGACCATGACGCTGCCGACGCATCGCGGTCGCAACGATCTGCCGGTCGGCATTCAACTGGTGGCGCAACGTTACGACGACGATCGTTTGTTCGCCTGCGCGCGCTGGGTTTGGCAAAAGATCGGGACGTCGGAAATCGTCGGCGTGCGCCGGAGACATTGAATGGAATTCGACAATTCCTTCGACGTGCCGCTGTCGCCCGCGCAGGCGTGGGCCGTGCTGATGGACATTCCCCGCATCGCGCCCTGCATGCCGGGCGCAGAGCTGACAGAAATCATCGGTCCGCAAAACTACAAGGGGAAGATTTCGGTTCGCCTCGGTCCGGTAGCGCTGACCTTTGCCGGGCGCGTTGAATTCGAGAGCATCGACGAAGCCAACCGCAGTGCGCGGGTCAAAGCGCAGGGCAGCGATGCCAAAGGCCGCGGCGCGGCCAATGCCGCGGCGGCCTTTTACATCGAACCCGCAGGCGAGGGCTCCAGGGTGAAGATCCATACCGATCTGACGCTCTCCGGCGCAGTGGCGCAATACGGCCGCGGCGTCGGCATGATCCAGGCGACCGCGGCGCAAATTATCGGGCAGTTCGCTTCCAATCTGCGCGCGCAGCTGGTGCAGCAACCGCCTTCGCCGTCTCCGTCTCCTCCGCCGCGTGCGTCGCCTTCGCCGCAAGCGGCTGCACCCCCCAAGGCGCGGCCAGAACCAACGCCGGCCGCACCCGTGGCTCCCGCTGCCAAGCCGATCTCAGGCCTGTCGCTGATCGCGCGCGTCATCTGGCAGCAGATCGTCACCCTGTTCACCGGACGGCGGCCTTGAGCGAACTGATCGGCGCGCGCGTCCCACGGATTGAAGATAATAAGTTGCTGCGAGGCGGCGCCCGCTTCGTCGACGACATTGCATCGCCGGGCGCTCTCTCCGCCGCGTTTGCGCGCAGTCCGCATCCGCACGCGCTCATTCGCAGCGTCGACGCGCGCGCTGCGCGCGCTATACCGGGCGTCGTCGCCGTGCTCACGCTCGACGATCTCGTGCCGGTCCTCAAACAACGGCGCATGATGCGCGTTTCGAATTCGGGAACCCGGCTCGATGAGAGCTGGCCATACGCGCTGGCCGACGGCGAGGTGTCGTTCGTCGGCGAGCCGGTGGCGATCGTCATCGCCGTCGATCGCTATGTCGCCGAGGATGCCGCCGCGCTCGTCGCGGTGGATTACGATGTCCTGCCGGCGGCGACCGATTGCCGAACCGCCGCAAATGCGCCTTCGGTGCGCCGCGCGCTGAGCTCGAACCAGGTGATTTCCTACAAAGTCGGCTACGGCGATGTCGCGACGGCGTTCGCCAAGGCGGCGCATGTCGTGCATGAGGAGCTGTGGGTTCATCGCGGCGCTGGTCATTCCATGGAGGGCCGCGGCCTCCTGGCGGAAGTGTCGGATCGCGAGACCAACGTCTGGGCGTCGACGCAGAAGGCGCACGATCTCCGTTACGCATTCGCCGACTACATCGCTCTCGACGAGAGCCGTCTGCGCGTCGCCACGCCCGACGTCGGCGGCGGGTTCGGCCCGAAACTTTGCGTCTATCCCGAGGACGTGGCTGTGGTCGCGGCGGCGACGCTCCTGCGACGTTCGGTCAAATGGATCGAGGACCGCCGCGAGAACTTCACCAATGCGGCGCAGGAGCGCGATCAATACTGGTCGATCGAGATTGCGGCCGATGCGGACGGGCGCGTGCGCGGCATCCGCGGCCGGCTCGTTCATGACATCGGCGCTTACGCGTTGCAGGACGTGAACATCCCGTACAATTCCGCGACCACGCTCACCGGGCCCTACCTGGTGCCGGCGCTGGAGATGGAAGTGGCCGCGGCCCATACCAACAAGGCGCCGGTCTCTTCGGTGCGCGGCGCCGGCTATCCGCAAGCCGCCTTCGCCATGGAGCGGCTGATGGATGGCTTGGCGCGCGCGCTCAAGCTCGAGCGCGCCGAACTGCGCCGCCGCAATCTGATTCCAGCGGAAAAGATGCCGTATCTGAAGCCGCTGAAGACGCGCGCCGGGGAGACGATGCAATACGACAGCGGCGACTATCCCGGTTGTCAGGCGGAGATTCTGCGGTATGCGGCCTGGGACGATTTCCCGCGCCGTCAGGCGGCGGCGCGCGCAAATGGCCGGTACATCGGCATCGGTATTGCGCACGGCGTCAAAGGCACCGGCCGCGGGCCGTTCGAGTTTGGCGGTGTTCGTGTGTCGCCGACGGGGCACATCTTCGTTTCCACCGGCGCCGCGGCGATGGGGCAGGGGCTCGCCACGGCGCTTGCGCAAATCTGCGCCGAATTGTTCGGCGTGCGCGCCGAAGACGTCACCGTAACCGCGGGCGACACCGCGGCCGCCGCGCTCGGGCTTGGCGGATTCGCGAGCCGGCAAACCGTGACCGCCGGATCGTCGGTGCACATCGCGGCCCAAACGGTCGCTGCCAAAGCGCGCAAACTTGCAAGCCACGTGTTGGAGGCCGCCGAGGAGGATTTGGAAATCGCCGACGGCGAGGTGCGCGTCGTCGGCGCTCCGCAGCTCTCGGTGAAGCTCGGCGAGCTGGCGCGCATACTCAAAGGAGCGCCCGGATACGGATTTCCGCCGGGAATTGACCCGGGGCTGCAGGCTGACGAAATGTTCCGCGTCGACAAGCTCGCTTATTCAAACGGCTGTCACGTCGTCGAAGTGGAGGTCGATATCGAGACCGGCCACGTGCGTATCGTGCGCTACGTCGCGATTCAGGATTCCGGCCGTCGCGTCAATCCGCTCATCGTCGAGGGCCAGGTCCACGGCGGTATCGCCCACGGCATCGGCAACGGTCTGTTCGAATGGATGGGCTATGACGCCTCGGGCCAGCCGGTCACCACCACCTATGCCGATTATCTGCTGCCGACCGCGACCGAGCTGCCGAAATTTGAGACGCTCTACAAGGAGAGTCCGTCTCCGCATAACCCGCTCGGCGTCAAAGGCGTCGGCGAGCTCGGCGTCATTCCCGCCGCTGCGGCTTTGATTTCGGCGATCGAGCACGCGCTGTCGCCGTTTAACGTGCACATCGCGCAAATGCCGGTGACGCCGCACGAGCTGGTTGAAATGATCGCGCAAAGTCGCGGGCAGGCAACGATTGACTGAACTCTAACGAGGTGACGTCGGCGGCGAAATCGTGTGTAGCTGCGGGTCCAGAAATAGGAAAACGTATATGAATGCCTTCGCGATCGCGACGCGCATTCTGCTCTTGGCCGCGCTTACACTCACCCTCGAAATTCCGGCAGCGCTGGCAGAGAATTTTCCAACTCGACCCATTCACTTGATCCTTGCCTACGCGCCTGGCGGCATTATCGAGTTCGTCGGCCGCACGCTGGCGCAAAAGCTCGGCGAAGTCCTCGGACAGCCCGTCGTCGTCGAGGACCGTCCGGGGGCCGGCGGCGTTGTCGGTGTCGATTACGTCGCCCATTCTGCGCCGGACGGCTATCACATCGTGCTCGTGGACCCCGCCATCGTTACCAATTCGACGCTGCACAAATCCTTGCCCTACGACATCTTCAAGGATCTCGTTACGATCTCGATCGTCGCTACCGCGCCGGAAGTTCTGGTTGTCGCGCCGCAGCTTGGGATAAAGACTCAGACGGCGCTCGTGGCTTACGGCAAGTCCAATCCCGGGAAGCTGTATTACGCGTCAGCCGGCATCGGCAGCACGCCGCACCTTGCCGCCGAAATGTGGAAGGCGCGCACCGGTATTGAGGCGACCCACGTGCCTTATAAGGGCATTGGCCCAGCCTTCATCGACCTGATGAGCGGAAAGGTGCAAATGTCGTTTTCCAGCCTGCCCGCAGCGATGCCATTCATCAAAACGGGCAGCCTCATTCCGCTCGCCACCACCGGCCTCAAGCGAACGCCGATCTATCCCGATCTGCCGACGGTGTCGGAACTGCTGCCGGGATATGTGATCGATCTCTGGTTGGGTGTCTACGGCGCGGCGGGGATGCCGCCCGATGTTCTTGCCACGCTCAACAGCGGCATCAACAAGGCGCTGCGAGACGACCAGTTGAAGGCTGTCTTTGCCAAGTTCGGCATTGCACCGCGCGGCACAACGGTGCAGGAAGGCGCCGCGTTTACGAAGGCAGAATACGAGAAATGGCGCAAAGTCATCATTGATGCCCACATCACGCTGGACTGACCCGCGCGACAACATGACCGCTCCCTGGAGAACCGAAATGAATTCCGTCAAAAGCGCCGCACGCATTCTGCTCTGGACGGTGCTCGCGTGCGCCGCCGTTTCTCCCCCGGCGCTGGCCCAGAACTTCCCTTCGCGGCCCGTTCACCTCATCCTGCCCTATCAGCCCGGCGGCATCGTCGATTTCGCCGGAAGGGTCCTGGCGCAACAACTCACGGGCATCCTGGGGCAGACCGTGGTCGCCGAAAACAAGCCGGGCGCTGGCGGCATCGTCGGCGTCAATGACGTCGCGCACGGGACTCCCGACGGCTACAACATCGTATTGATCGATCCGTCGATCGTGATCAACCAGACCCTGCACAAGACCATGCCTTACGACGTCTTCAAGGATCTGGTACCAATTTCAATTGTCTGTTCGTCGCCGCACGTCCTGATCGTCTCGCCGCAACTTGGCGTAAAGACCTACGCGCAACTCGTGTCCTACGGCAAAGCTAATCCCGGCAAGCTGAATTTTGGCTCGGCCGGCGTCGGCACCACGCCGCATCTGGCCGGCGTGATGTGGGCCCAGGAAACCGGCATCGCAGCTACGCATGTGCCCTATAAGGGTGTCGGTCCCTCGTTCATCGACCTGATGAGCGGCAAGATACAGATGGAGTTTTCCAGCATTGCCGGCGCGCTGCCGTTTACGTCCAAGGGCAGTGTCATTCCGCTGGCAACCACCGGCAAGACACGCTCGCCCGTTTATCCCAATCTGCCGACTTTGGAAGAAGAGGGCCTCGCCGGATTTGACGTCGAGGTCTGGCTCGGGCTCTATGGATCCGCGGGCACGCCACCCAACGTGCTCGCCACCCTCAACAGCGCGGTAGCCAAGGCGCTGCAGGCCAACGAAGTGAAGACTGCGTTCGCCAAATTCGGCATCGAGCCGCGGGGGACGAGTCTCGATGAAGGCGCCGCATTCACCAAGGCCGAGTATGAAAAATGGCGCAAAGTCATCATCGACGGCCACATTACGCTCGACTGAGCTTCGATTAGCGATGGCAGCTCCTTGGCCGACTGAGCTGCGGCTGCGCAGGGATCGCAAGGCTCTCGCCGTCGCCTTCGACAGCGGCGAGAGCTTCGAGCTTGCCGCCGAGTATCTGCGTGTGCGCAGTCCGAGCGCCGAAGTTCAGGGCCACTCGCCGAGCGAACGCCGCACCGTCGGCGGCAAGGAGCACGTGCAGATCCTCGAAGTGCGTCCGGTCGGCAATTATGCGGTGCGGCTCGTCTTCGACGACATGCACTCGACCGGTATTTTCAGCTGGGACTATCTGTTCGAGCTTGGCCAAAATCACGAGCAATATTGGCGCGACTATCTCGCCGAGCTTGCAGAAAAGAAACTTTTGCGGGCGCCGCCGGGCCGGTGAGGGCGCCGCCGGCCGTCTTGCGCCAACAAAGTGTCACAAACATTTTGTTCTGAATTTTCCCGATAGTTTTGTCGGCGCTATTAACGACCCGTTGCAATCCACCGCGTACATATACGTATGCGCGCTCGAACGTGCGCGATCGAGCATAGCATTATGCACGGGGGCGACACCCCTTATGGAAAGGAAACTGTCGTGCGCCACTTGATTTGGAAATTTCTCTTTAACGAGCAAGGCGCGACCGCTATCGAATATGGCCTGATCGCCGCAGGCATATCGGTCGCGATCATCGCAGTGGTCGAAGGGCTGGGCACAAACCTCAATAACACTTTCTCAACCGTCTCCAGCGCGCTGAAATAGGCGAACGCCCGCTCGCCCGTCTCGCCGTCAACCTTCGGTAGCCTCGGTCCGGGGTAACCTCGGTCAGGCATGATCGAGGGGTGTCAGGGAGGCGCGTACGATGGGGCAGCTATCGGCATGAGAACGGCCTCGATCCCTCTTCCCCGGGATCGAGGCCGTTCGCTTTTGCCCAATATCGTGTCGCCTTGAGGAACTGCCGGACCCGTCGCACGCCGCAATATCACTGAGGCGGGCCTGCGGAACTTTTCGGCGCATGGCTAAAAAAGCGTTGTTAGCGGCGGCAGGCAACAGATCTGCGCCCAAAGATGCCGCGCGAGAGGCGCCTGTCGCACGAGCCCGCGACTGCCGCCGCCAGCTTGTCACTTCGGCACTTTGGCGCCTTCGGCAGGATTTTGCGTATACAAACCGAGCTCCTCACCCTGCGCCAGAATCTTGCCCTTCATGGCATCGAGCGCCGAGGCGGCGTCGAAATCCCGAGGCAAGCCGAGCGACTTCACGCTCAGTGCGTAGACCGTGAAATGATAATGATGAACGACTTCGTCGTTCCACGGCGGACACGGCCCGTCGTAGCCGTAATATTGTCCTTTCATCGCGTCGTTGCTGGCCGTGACCTTGGTATAATCGTTGAGTCCGCGCATGCCGGCTGCGGCCGGCGTCGCCGGCTTGCCATGCACAACGCGTGCGTTGGAATCGGCGCCTTCCTTCAGCGATCTGACGTTCGACGGAATGTCGACCAAGACCCAGTGATAGAAGTCATGCCGTTTGATCGCGGCCGTCATCGTCACGCCTTCCTTGTTCATCATCTCGCGATGTTCAGCGGGCGAGTCGGTATCGTAGAGGATGATGGCGTAGGACTCGGTGCCGCGCGGTCCTCTCGACCACGAAATGCGCGGACTGAAATTAGGTCCGCCGGTCGTATGGCCTTGCGCGGCGGGCACGCAGAATGCGTATTTGTTCGGAATAGTGCCGCCCTTCTTGAACGAATCGACGCTCACTTTGAGCGTGCGAGCAGATGCCGGCGTTGCGGCTAGCCCCACTGCCATGCCGGCGGCGAGCGCTCCAAACATGGTGACCCTGTTGACTTGCATCTTTCCCCTCCCGGTGAGTCCGGCTTTGGCGGCCGGTTGATGAAACAATCGACTTCCGCGCGAAGCTTATTCGCCTGCGCTACAGCCGGCAATCTGCCTTGTCGATGCCGAGTGTACGTGTTGCGCGCCACTCCGCGGATTGCGAGAATGCCTCACGGACGGAGGCCGCTGCGCGCGACGCCGCGACGCGAAGAGGAGAGCGCAACATGAAAGCCTATCAATTGCCGCAAGGCGGCGCCGGCATCGAGTCGGTCACGCAGGTCGAGCGGCCCGATCCGGCAAAGCCGGGCCATCGCCAGGTCCTGGTCAAAGTGCACGCCTGCTCGCTCAATTTCCGCGATCTCGGCATCGTGCGCGGCAGCTACCGCATGCCGGTGCGCGAAAACATCATTCCGCTGTCGGATGGCGCCGGCGAAGTCGCCGAAGTCGGCCCCGGCGTCACGCGATTCAAAACCGGCGATCGCGTGGCCGGTAACTTTTTCCAGCGCTGGCCCGGCGGCGAGCCGGCGCCCGACACTCACGCCAGCGCGCTCGGCGGCGGCATCGACGGCATGCTCGCGCAATACGCCATGCTGGAAGAGGAGGGCGTGGTAAAAATCCCGCCGCATCTGTCGCTCGAAGAAGGCGCGACGCTGCCGTGTGCCGCGGTGACCGTCTGGCACGCGATGATGGAGCACGCCAAGCTTAAGGCCGGCGACACCGTGCTGCTGCAAGGCACCGGCGGCGTCTCAATCTTCGGTCTGCAATTCGCCCGCGCCATGGGCATTGCCGCGATCATCATCTCGTCGAGTGATGAGAAGCTCAAGCGCGCCAAAGCGCTCGGCGCCGCACACGGCATCAACTACAAGACCACGCCGGATTGGGAGAAGGCGGCGATGGAATTCACCGGCGGCCGCGGCGTCGACCACGTTGTCGAAGTCGGCGGCGCAGCGACGCTGACACGCTCATTCCATGCTATCCGCGCCGGCGGCAAGATCACGCTCATTGGCGGCCTAAGCGGCGGTGCCACCGAACTCAATCCCGGGCTGATCTTCGCCCGCCGCGCCAACGTGCAGGGCATCTCCGTCGGCTCGACGCAGATGTTCATGGCGATGAACCGCGCCATCGAGGTGAGCGCGATCAAGCCGGTGATCGACAAGGTGTTTGCCTTCGCCGATGCGCAAGCGGCCTACCGCCACATGGCCTCGGGCGCGCATTTCGGCAAGATCGTCATCCGTGTCGCTTAAGGAGTCCGACGTGAGTTTTGACGAATACGGGCGGTGGGAAACCCGCTACTCGGTGCCCGATTATACTTTCGGCAAGGAGCCCAATTACTTTCTCGCGTCTCGCAAGCCGTTGTTGCCATCGTCCGGCCGGGTTCTGGCGGTCGCTGACGGCGAAGGGCGTAATGGAGTGTGGCTCGCCGAGCAAGGACTCGAAGTTATCTCGATCGACTTTTCGCCCTCGGCGCAGAAAAAGGGGCGGGCGTTGGCGGCCGAGCGGCATGTCAATGTCGACTTCCGGCAGGCCGACGTGCACAGGTGGGACTATCCGCAATCCGCGTTCGACGTGGTGGCCGAAATTTTCACTCAGTTTAGTTCGCCGGCCGAGCGGACGTTGAAGTGGGCGGGTATGCGGCGCGCGCTCAAGCCCGGAGGTCTGCTGATCGTGCACGGCTACACGCCGAAGCAACTGGAATATGGCACCGGCGGACCGAAGGAGCTGGAAAATCTCTATACGCGCGAACTGCTCGAACACGCGTTTGCCGATTTTCGTGAGGTGAAAATCACCGAAGAGGAGCGCGAGATTCACGAGGGCACATCGCATGGCGGTATGTCCGCCATGATCGGTCTCACCGCGCGAAAGCCCTGAACGCGGGGCAAATTGTGATCGCGCTTTGTTTCAGCTTTACAAAGGCATGATGTAACCATGAAAGATCTCGGATATCCGGACTTGCACGCGCATATCGCGGCGCTGGAGCAGAAGGGCCTGTTGATCCGCGTTACGCGTCCGATCAATAAGGATAGCGAGATGCATCCGCTGGTGCGCTGGCAGTTCCACGGCGGAATTCCGGAAGCCAAACGTAAGGCGTTTTTGTTTGAGAATGTCATCGACAGCACCGGTCGCCGCTACGATATACCGGTGGCGGTCGGGATCCTCGCCTCCAACCGCGAAATCTACAGCATCGGCATCGGCTGCGAGGTCGAGAAAATCAAGGAGAAGTGGGACCGCGCGGAACAGCATCCGCTGCCGCCGGTGTTCGTCGAGAATCCGCGCTGCCAGGAAGTCGTAATCCGGGGTGAGGAGCTGAACCGGCCCGGCAACGGCGTCGACTCGCTGCCGATTCCGATTTCCACGCCCGGCTTCGACAACGCGCCCTACGCTTCTTGCTCGATGTTCATCACCAAGGACCCCGATACCGGGCTGCAGAACATCGGCAATTACCGGTCGATGGTGAAAGGCCGCACCCGGATGGGCATGAACCCCGAGATCGAGCTCAACCAGGGCATCCACGAGCACTTTCTCAAATACAAGGCGCGCGGCGAAAAGATGCCGGTGGCGCTGATGCTTGGCGCGCCTCCCGCGATCACCTTCGCCTCCGTACACAAGCTGCCGAAGCATCTCGACGAGCTTGCGGTCGCCGGCGGGCTCGTCGGCGCCCCGATCCGCGTCTGTAAGGCCAAGACGGTCGATTTGATCGTGCCGGCGGAAGCTGAAATCGTCGTCGAAGGCTTTATCGACACTGAATGGCTGGAGCCGGAAGGAAGCTTCGGCGAATCGCACGGCTACATGAACCTCAAGGAATACAATGCTTACTTCGATGTGACCGCCGTCACCCGCCGCAAGGATGCCGTGCTGGTGTCGATCATCAGCCAGGTGACTCCGAGCGAATCGTCGCTGATCAAGCGCGTGGCCTACGAACCCGCATTCCTGCACCATCTGCGCCACCATCTCAACATCAGCGGTGTCACCCGCGTGTTCATGCACGAGCCGCTGACCAATTTGCGCAAACTGATCGTCATCCAGTTGAAATCCGACACGCTCGACGCTGAAGTCTGGCGCGCACTCTACGGCGCCTCGTCCTATTCGTCGTCGGTCGGCAAGATGACGATCGCCGTCAACGAAGACATCGATCCGGAAAATCTCGACATGGTGATGTGGGCGATGGCGTATCGCATGCGTCCGCACCAGGATATGCGCATCCTCGACCACAAGGACATGGGGCACGGCCCGCGCGCCGGCGCTGACGACAATCATTACGAAGCTAACGATTTGGCGATGCTGATCAACGCCATGCTCAAGCGCCCGTACCCGCCGATTTCGCTTCCGGCCCGGCAATATATGGAGAAGGCAATGGAGATCTGGCAGGAGCTCGGTCTGCCGCCGCTGAAGCCGGAAATGCCCTGGTACGGCTACTCTCTCGGCCAATGGCCAGAGGAATTTCAGGTCGAGGCCGAGCGCGCCGTGCGCTCCGAATACTGGACCACCGGCGAAGTGATCAAACAGCGGCGGCGCAACGATAAGCGGCTCAACGATCCTTATTTGTCGCTGTGATTAAGGCGCGTCTTACGCTCAGATTGGCTCGTCATTGCGAGCGTGCTCAGGAGTAGGCGGCGGCCTTGCCGGAAGGCGCTCGACCCATGCACTGGCAAGCCGGCGCAGCTATCTCAACGGGGCCTTCGCCGCGCTGATTTTCGCCGTCGCCATCTGCATGCCGGCGCGCAGCCTGAATCTGGTCTGATTTGCGCGGCGAGGCGACGGCCCGCCGCATTCAGGGCCGGACGTAGCTCCAGCCCTGCTCCTCAAGCTGCATGAGCCGCACCACGCCCGAGGGCACGATTCTGGCTTGCGGAATGATCGTGATCGGATGACCCTCGTGCTTTTCCATTGCCTGTTTGGTGTTGTTACAGGCGGAAAACACGATCTTGGACGGGAACGTCGCGTCGGCGCTTGCGATCTGCGCAATACGGTCTTTCACCGGAGACGTGTCGGCGCGCAGCATATTGAGGCCGGGGCCGTAGGCCACGATCTCGACATCCACGTCCTCGTTCTTGTCGCGGTAGTACTCGATCACGTTCTGCGCATTGTTGAGCGCGAGATTCATGACCGCGGGATCGTTCTGATCGACCTGAATGGCGATGCGGTGCGGTTTGCCGCCTTGGGCGTGAGCGGCAGTCATCGCCAGCAAGCCGATGGCGAAAGCGGCAAGCAGGGACCGAGGCGTTGCGATCATGATTTTCTCACCAGGTTGATTTACGGGCGGACCAGAGTATAGCCCTTTTCGGTCAGTGCGAGGATTTGCGCGACGCCGGCCTCAACCGGCTTTGCCTTCGGATTGAGCGGCACATGATGTCCGGTTTCTCGCTCGATCGTCTCCACCGTGTTCATGCAAACGTCGAAGCGCACGCCTTGCGCGACCAGGCTGTCGACGAGCTTGCGGTTCGGACTGTCGGCGCGAACGAGCGCGGTGCCCGGACCGAAGGTCACCACTTCGATGGCGATCCGGTCCGGACCGTAGAATTTGAGCAGGTTATAGGCGACGCTGATCACCAGAGCCTGCTTTTTGGCGCCGTCGTCGGAAAGCTGCAGGACGAGGTGATGGTCGGCGAAAGGTTTGTCGGCGGCAGCACCATCTGCGGCTGCCGCAGCGAGCGGCGCAGGAACCAAGGCGAAAGCGATCGCGCAAGCCGCGATGAGTCCGGCGGCGATTGCAGCCGCGCTCCGGCTACCGTGTGACATCGCGCTCAGCCTCCTTCGCCAATTCCCGGATTGTGGTTGACGCCCTTCAGCGCGACGCGATTGACGCGCTTTATCTTGATAGTCTTCTCCGCCCGCAAATGGCCGGCCACGACTTCGCTGACGGGCCTGCCTTGTTGCGGGTTGACTGAGGCCCAGCCGGCGACGCGATAGGTCTTGTCGGCTTGCAGCGGCGTGCCGTCCTCGAGCGTCATATCGGAAATCCGGCTCCCGGTGGCGGCGCCCGGCGCACAGGCGTAGTTCATGCCGCCGATGCGGACCATGTCGCCGCCCTGCTGATAGTACGGATCCGGATTGAACAGGTTGTCGGCGACGTCCTCCATGACCGCCTTGATCTGGCTGCCAGTCATCTCCTGCACATACACTTCGGGATAGGTGATTGCGGTCTCCGCCAGCAGATCCGCCGTGGTGATCTTTTGTCCGGCAAGCACCGTCGTGCCCCAGCGGAATCCGGGCGACAGGGCGATTTGCGCGTCGAGCTGCTGACGCAGGGCATCGCAGATCAACTGATCCATCGGACCGCTGAAATTGCCACGCCGATACAATAGCTCGTCGGCGGTCGCCAGCGTCTCGTCATTTTGGGCGGCGTACGGCGCGTGCAACCGCTCGATCAGCGCGACCATGTCGCGGTCGGGTTTGATCAGATCGGCAAAAACCGGCAGCAGCGTGTAGCGTACGTTCTTGAGCGCGCCTTGGCCGACGTCGAGATCGAGCACACCGAGGAATTTTCCATTCGAGCCCGCGTTGGTAACGAGCGTCGCCCCGCAAGCATTTTCCACCGTGATCGGCCGCGGCACCGCGTCATGGGTGTGCCCGCCGAGAATAACGTTGATTCCGCTGCAGTGGCTGGCGAGCTTGAGATCGACGTCCATGCCATTGTGCGACAACAGAATGATGACGTCGGCGTGTTGTGCCGTGCGTAGATCGTCGACCAGCTTTTGCAGCTCGGCCTCGCGGATGCCGAAGGTCCAATTGGGCGTGAATCGTTTTGGATGGGCGATCGGCACATAGGGGAACGCCTGGCCGATGATGGCCACGCGCCGACCCCCGACCTCTTTGATCGATACAGGCTTGAACACGCGGCCCGAGGCTGGGTCGAACGCTTCGGCGTTGTTGAATGCGGCTTCATCGGTCAGGAAAACATTCTGCGCGAGGAACTCGCCTTTGAATTCCTTGAGACGCTGACGCAGCGCGGCTTCGCCATAGGTGAACTCCCAATGTCCGGTCATCGCGTCGACGCCGAGCAGATTCGCGGCCTCGATCATGTCAGCGCCTTGCAGCGCATTCGCCGGTCCCGTGCCTTGCAGCAGGTCGCCGCCGTCGAGAAGGAGCGAATTGCCTGGGCCGGCCTCAGTGCGCAGCCGGTCGATCAACGTCTTGAGATGCGCAAACCCGCCCATGCGGCCGTAACGGTGCGCGTCCTCCTGATAGTCAAGGTAGGTGAAAGCGTGGGCGACGCGGCCACCGGGTGCGATGTTGAAATAATCGAGGAAGGCGCGGCCGACGATGTGCGGTGGCCTGCCGCGCATCGCGCCGACGCCGATGTTGACGCTTGGCTCGCGGAAATAGACCGGCGCCAGCTGGGCGTGGGTGTCGGTGAGATGCAGGATGCGGACGTTGCCGAAGCGGCCGATATCGTAAAGGTGGTCGGCGGCCGCCACGCCGATGCGGGGAAGGATTCCCGATAACGCCGCGGCCGTGAATGCCTTCAATACGTCGCGGCGGCGCATCGACACCAACTCCCTGACGGCGGGTTCAGCTCAGCGGATCACGGCCTGTTTCCACGCCGTCGCCTGCTCCTTAGCCTGGGCGATTGAGGCGTTGGCGAGCGCCTCGGCCTCTTGGGCGTCCTTGACCGCCTCGTCGTATTTGCCGGCGGCGGCCGCCGCCTGCGCCGCCTTTAGATCCTGCGCCGTCGTCGTCCATTGATTCTTCAGGGCGCCAGCTTGCTTGTTTGCCGCCTCCGCCTTGGCGAAGGCCGTCTTGAAGTCATCGGCCGACGCCGCCAGCGCCGCCGTCGCAACCCCCCCGATGGAGAGAATGACCGCTAAGCGGATCATGCTACGAGTGCGCATCAGAGTCCTCCACGCTGTTCCGCCGAGCGGACGATAGTTGCGTTCATTGCGGTCAGGGGCGCGCGCCAGGCCCGGAGATCGGCAGTCCATTGCTCATGTACGAGAGAAAGTATTCGACGTCGCGGTACAAGTCGTCCTCTGGCTTAAGCGGAGTCCCGCGCACCTGGCTGTTGCACGAGGTGAAACGGCGGCTGACCGTGCCCATGCCGCCCCATTCCGATCGATAGATCGGCATCGCCGCGACTATGCCGAGCGCCGGAGCAAGCACCTCGGTGCGCAGGTGCCCGCCCGGATTCTGCACGTGGCAGCTGGCGCACGAAAAGTTGAGCTGGCCGCGACGGGTGTAGAAATATTCCTCCCCCTTCTGATAGGCGGCAAGCGCCCGCGGATCGTCCGGTATTTTGATGTCGAACGGTTTGCCGCGCGAGGTATAGGCCATATAGGCCGTGAGCGCGGCCATGTCGTCCTTTGAGTAGTCGAACGGTTTCTCGCTGTTGGCCTCGCGGCACTGGTTGAGCGCGACGTCCAGCGTGATCACCTCGCCCGACTTGGTGTCGAAATAGGGATAATTCTGGCGGATGCCGATGCCATTGTTGGGAAAGCAATCGGCGTAGCTCTTGCCGTTGGGAAACGGGGTCTTGAACATTTCTTTGCCCTTATCCAGCGCGAACTGGTAGGGCGGAAAGGCGTCGATCTCTATCCACTGCTTGCGCAATCCCGCATCCATTGAATACGGGCCGTTGACGAAGTCGTTCAGCGGCACGTTGGGAAAGCGCGCCGTGAAGTATTTGCGGAAGGCCTTGAAGTCGGCTTGCGGATTTACCGAATCGGCTGCGAGGCAGTCGGTGGCCAAGATTTGCGGCGCAGCCAAAGCGCACATCGCAAGTCCCAGCATGACGGCACGACGCATGTGAAAGCCCTCCTCAGTGCGTTTCCAGCAATTGGTTACTGGATTTTTCCGACGAGTGAGTCGGATTGGCCTTTGTTGTCGACCCAGCTGATCGTCAGATCGTCGCCCTTCTGGGCGCCTTTGAAGCTGAATTTGACATAGGGGTCCTTGGCCACAGCGGGGCCCCAGAAGGCGGTGAACACCGTCTTGCCCGCGTGCTGGAATTCCAGCACTTCGATGTAGTGCGGCGGTATGAGGTTGCCCTTGGCGTCCTTGACGAAGCCGGAATCCATCGGGTGCTGCACCAGCGCCTGCACCTCGGTGGTGTCGCCGCTGGCGACCGCGCGCACGCGAATTGTCGATGCCATTGGTTTTTGCCTTTTCTAGCGATGCATCCGATCAGCCGCCGCAGCCGCCGACCGTGACCTTGACCTCTTTGCTGGCGCTGAAGACCTTGCCGCCGGACTCCACCAGCGCGATGACCTTGCTGGTCTTCGCCATTTTCAGCCGGTTGGCGACCATCGCCGAGGTGCCGGCCGGGATCGGGTAGCTCGCCGCCAGCGGGAACGGATTCTCGGAGACGATGATGGCGATCGAGGCCACATCGGGAAGTGTCGTGCTGACGGAGATCGGCACGACGGCGCCGTTCTCGGCAATTTCCGGCGCGTCGAGGCTGACCTTATCGGATGTCTCTGGGATCTTGCCGTAAAGCGCCTTGATCGCATCGGCCTCGTGCTTCTGCGAAAAGGCGTCCTTCGGCCATTTGCCGGCGTCGGCCGCTGCGCGTGCACGAGTAAGCGGCGCCGCGCCGGCGAGGCCGAGACCGGCCAGGCCGCCGGCGAGCACGCCTTGAACGATCGTTCGTCGCGTCTGGCCGGGGTGATCGCGCCGCGGGTTTGTTCGTTTGCTCATGCTCTTCTTGTCCATTGCAACGAGGTGCTCCTATCGGCTGTAGAGAAAGTCGACGACGGTGTTGATTTCCTGGTTGGTCAGAATGAGGTTTCGTCCGAACGGCGGCATGACGGTTTGCGGATTGCGCTTGGTCTCGTCGAAGACGATCGCGAACAGCGCCTTGCGGTCGGGAAACCGGGCTTTCATGTCGGACAGCGCGGGCCCGATATTGCCGGTGTTTTCGACGCCCCTGACCTGATGGCATTGCTGGCAGTTTTCCATGAACAGCGTTCTTGCGTCCGGCTCGGCCGCCACGGCCGCTCTTGCGCAGAGCACGGCAGCGAGCATGGCTCCGCACGCCTTCACCGCCGTCGTCGGCAATTGCTGCATGATTACCTCCCTGCGGCATGGCCGCCGAGTTATTGCCCCAGCATTTGGTCGAGCGGCCCCGTGGTCCGCGGCGTCAGATTCTTACCCTCGGCCGTCGAGATGATTTTCACCGATTTGGGGTCGACGCAATTCTTCATGCATTCGGTCGCGATGGTGTCGGGACGCGGATCCTTCCAGGTGAAATTGTCGCGGTTGGGCATTTTGACTTTGGGCAGCGTGTCGCGATCGGCAACGAAATTGTCGGGCGCGATATTATTGAAATTGAGTATGTACGCGGTCAGCGCGTAAACGTCATTAGCGGACAGGGAGTGCGGCGCGGTGAGGGGCATCGCCCGGTTGATGTAGTCCCAAAGCGTTGGCGCATACGGCCAGTAGCTGCCGACCGACGGTTCGGGGCGGTCGGCGGTCAGCGTTCCTTCGCCGCCCATCAGCTTGGGATAGCGGCCTTCACCCTCGCCAAAGGTCCCGTGGCAGGCCGCGCAAGCTTGCGCGAAAACATCGGCGCCGCGGCTGACCGTGCCGTTACCCGGCGGCAGGCCGGCGCCGTCGGCTCCGCGCACGTCGATGTCCCAGCCCGCGATCTCCGCCGGCGTGGCCACTTTTCCATAACTGAATTGGCCGGGGCTGCCGGTGCCAGCCGCCATGGTTAAACCGCATGCCGCGCAGATAGACGCGGCTAGTCCCGGCAAGAGGCGTCTAACCAAGCTGGACATCGAGTACGCTCCCGTCCGGCTTCACCTGCCAAGTCTGAATTGAATTGTTGTGGTAGATCGAATTGAGGCCGCGCACCTTGCGCAATTGCGCGATCGTCGGCTGCACGTAGCCGGTCTCGTCGACGGCGCGCGATTGAAGGAGCGCCGGCTGGCCGTCCCAGCGCCACGGAACGGTGAAACGCGTCAGCGCCTTCGACAGGATCGGCTCGTGCAATTGCGCCGCGTTCCAGTTGACGCCGCCGTCGGATGATACATCGACGCTCTTGATCTTGCCGTGACCGCTCCAGGCAAGACCGCGGATTTCGTAGAGTCCGGGCGCGGTTAGCGGCTTCTCCGGGCAGGGGAAGATGACGACCGACTTCGCTTCATTGACCCAGGTGAAGCCGCGCGACATTCCGTTCGCCATGAGGTCGGTATATTTCGATGTCTCCTCGCGCGTGAACCAGGGCTGGTCGCCGATCTTGATGCGGCGCAGCCATTTGATGTTGACGCTGCCTTCCCAGCCGGGAACGATCAGCCGCAGCGGATAGCCTTGCTCGGGCCGCAACGCTTCACCGTTCTGGCCGTAGGCCACGAGACAATCGTCGAGACATTTCTCCAGCGGCAGGCTGCGATCCATGCGCGCGGCGTCCGCGCCCTCCGCCAATACCCACTTGCCTTCTTTCCGCAGCCCGACTTCATCGAGCAAGGTCGACAGCTTGACGCCGGTCCATTGCGCGCAGCCGATCATGCCGTGGGTATACTGCAGCGAATTGAGCTGCGCGCCGCGCCATTCCATGCCGCCATTGGCCGGGCATTCGATAAAGTAAATCCGCGACGTTGACGGAAACCGCATGATGTCGTCCATCGTCAGCACAAGCGGACGTTCTACGAGGCCGTGGATAAGCAGGCGATGCTGTCGCGGGTCGACGTCGGCGCGGCCGGCATGGTAGCGCTCGAAGAATAATCCGTTCGGCGTGATGATGCCCTGCAAATTTTGCAGCGGCGTGAAGCTAACCGAGGATTGGCTCGTGGCCGTGAGCCATGGAACGTCACGGCGGATGACGTCGCGCTCGAAGTCCGAGGGCTTGCCGTAGGGCCGGTCGTCAACGCCCGGCCCGATAGCCTTCGTCCAATCCGGTTCGCCCGGCGGGGAGCTCTCGGCTGCGACCGTGCTCGTTTGGTTCAGCAATAATCCGCTAGCCGCGGCTGCGCCGGCACGCAAGAACGCGCGTCGCCCGGCTTTGCTGCCAATGTCGCCTTGACTGCCGGCCGGCGGGTGCCCGGATTGATGCCAGCGACGCGGGCTCATGCCCTTCCTCCCTTGCGACGCGCTCTTATTCGAGCGCAGCGGCGGCCCTGCGCCGTCTCTTGCCGCTTATCGACAGCCGGTACGGTGGGCCTAGCAATGGCTCTTACTTTAGTCAATACTAAACAATACCGCAGTTGCGATGCGCCGCGATTCGCCAACAGATGGTTTGTAAGACGCCATGAGCACCGCACGTAGAAGGCCAAATATTGGAATGCCAAGCATTGGAGTGCCAAACATTGCCAATCCCGCCCGTATCGCTCCGCCGAACGGCAAGAAGGCGCGCTCCGATCTGCGGGCGCTCGCCAAGCAGGCCGCGGCGGCGGCGCGTATGCTCAAGCTCATCGGCAACGAGCGCCGCCTGCTCATTCTTTGTTTTCTGGCCGCCAACGGTGAGATGCGAGCCGGCGACCTGATGAACGTGGCCGGATTAAGCCAATCCGCCTTATCGCAGCATCTGGCGAAACTACGCGCGGACGGTCTGGTCGCGTTTCGCCGGCAATCGCAGACGCTGCATTACCGGATTTCGGATCCGCGTGCCGAGCAGCTTCTCAAGTCGCTCAAAAGCATCTACTGCGACGATCTTACGAAAACGACGAGGCGACGGCGCAGCTGAAGCGAGTCATATTTGCTGCGTGACTTTCCCGCCGACCCTACGCGAGTCCGGATCGCGCCATCAGTATCGCGCCATCAGTTCGTGCGTGCCAGGCACCCAGCGCGACGTCGCCCGCGATTGCCGACACTCCTCGGCCAGTTCCTCGATCGAGGCAAAGCGCCGCCGCCGCCGCGTTCAAGGGTCTCGCATCAATCTGGTTGATGTGAATATCTGCGTGCTTAATGATGCTGGCACCGCGTTCAGCATCCTCCGCAAGGTGTTTTGCAAATTCCTCCGGGGCGCAGCGGCAAAGCAATGGCTAATGCTCTGCCGTCCGGGGACCGCACTTCAGGCCAGCTGCTGTTAAAAGCAATCACCGTTCGGCTAACATCAGTGATAGCCCGTGTCCGCCCGCACCTTGCCGCGGAACACCCAGTATGACCATCCCGTATACATCAAGATCACCGGCAGCAGGAACAGCGTGCCGATCAGCAGAAACACTTGTGCGGAAGGATTCGATGCCGCCTCCCACAGTGTCAGCCGATGCGGCACCACATACGGGAACAGGCTGATGCCGAGGCCGAGATATGACAGTGCAAACAGAGCGACAGCACCGATGAATGGCCCGGCCTCTGAATCGGCCCGGTTAAGGCTGCGCCACTCCAGCCACGCCACCACTGCGGTGACAATAGGCACCGGCGTCAGCAGCGCGACGTCAGGCCACGAGAACCAGCGGCTGCGGATGTCGGGGAACGCGACCGACGTCCAGATGCTAACGACCAGTATGGCAGCGCACACGCCGAGGAATGCCCATCGGCCCCGCATGCGCGCCCAGGACTGCATCGTGCCCTCGGTCTTCAGCACTAGCCAGCCGGCGCCTAGCAGCGCATAGCCGAACACCAAGCAGACGCCAACCAGAATGCTGAACGGCGTGAAACAGTCGAGGCTGCTTCCGGTGAACACATTCCCATCGGTCTTGAAACCTTGGACGAAGGCACCAAGCACAATCCCCTGGGCGAAAGTCGCCAGCACCGATCCGTAGTTGAATCCGTGGTCCCACAGAGTACGGTGCCCGCTGTCACGGTAACGGAACTCGAAAGCCACGCCACGGAAGATCAGCGACAGCAGCATTATCAAAATGGGGAAATAGACCGCAGGCATGATGATCGCGAACGCGATGGGAAACGCGGCCAGCAGGCCCATGCTACCAAGCACGAGCCAGGTTTCGTTGCCGTCCCAGATCGGCGCGATCGAGTTCATCGCCAAGTTACGCGAGGTCATGTCAGGGGCAAGGCCGAACAGGATCCCGACGCCGAGGTCGAAACCGTCGAGCAGCACATAGAAGAAAACTCCAACACCAAGGATAATCGTCCAGATCAGGACGAAATCGAGTCCGAGCGTCAGCGTGGTCATTGCGTTTCATCCCCGGTGCGCAAAGCGGGCAGCTCGGTGATCGGATGGCCCGGCCGTCCGCTCTCCACCTCGTCCTCTTCGGCAATCATCACCTCAGGCCCGCGGCGGACTATGCGCGACATCACGATCCAGCCAGAGGGAAAGATCACGGCATAGGCGATGATGTAGCCGAGCAGCGATACCAGCACGTCCCAGCCAGTGAGCGAGGGCGATACCGAATCGACGGTGCGCAGCAGGCCGTACACCGTCCACGGTTGCCGCCCGGTCTCGGTAGTGACCCAGCCGGCGATGACGGCGATAAAGCCGAGCGGCGCCGTAAACTCGAACAGGCGCAGCAGACGAACGTTACGGAACAGGCGGTCGCCGCGCCGCATCCAGTTGGCCCAGATTACCAGCGCCAGCATCAGGAAGCCGACACCAACCATGATGCGGAAGGCGAAGAACGGGAAAATCACCGTCGGCCAGTCCTGCCGCGGGAACTGGTCCAAGCCCTTTACGGTACCATTCCAACTATGGGTGAGGATGATGCTGCCCAGCCTCGGAATCGCAATGTCAAATCGATCAGTCGCGGTGTTCTGGTCGGGAATCGCGAACAAGTTCAGCGGTGTCGGTGTCTCTGTTTTGAAGTCGCCCTCGATAGCGGCGAGCTTGGCCGGCTGATACTCAAGCGTGTTGAGTCCGTGTTGGTCGCCGAGGAATATCTGCAGCGGCACGAGCAGCAGGAGCAGCCACAGCGTGATCGAGAACATCAGCCGCCCTTCCTCAGCGAACTGGCCTTTGCGGATCAACCAGGCGCCCACACTCAAAACCACGAAACCGGTGGTGATGTAAGAGGCGCAGACCATGTGTGCGAAACGATAGGGAAAGGACGGGTTGAAGACGACCGCGAACCAGTCCACCGCAAAGAAGCGGCCATCGACAATGTTGTAACCTTGCGGCGTCTGCATCCAGCTGTTCGCGGAGAGGATCCAGAATGCCGAGAACAGGGTGCCGAGGGCGACCATCAATGCGGCGACGAAATGCGCCCAGCGCGGCACCAGCTTGCGGCCGAACAAAAGCACGCCAAGGAACGCAGCCTCCAGGAAGAATGCTATGATCCCCTCATAAGCGAACAGCGGCGCGAGGACGTTGGCCGTGGCTGCGGAGTATCGGCTCCAGTTGGTGCCGAACTGGAAGGGCATTACAATGCCGGATACAACGCCCATGCCAAAGGCGACCGAGAAGATCTTGATCCAGAAGGAGGAGATCCGGAACAGCACCTCTCGCCCGGTGACAATGTGAGCCCCTTCCATCGCCGCTATGAAGGAGGCGAGCCCGATCGTGAATGCCGGCAGCAGGATGTGCCAGCCAATCACCCAAGCGAACTGAAAACGGGAGAGAATCAGCGGGTCGAGTTTCATCGGTCACCTTCGTCAGCCTGCGCGGCGCGTTGCGAGCGGCAGCGGATCTTGCTCAAAGAAGGGCTTGACGTGGCAGACCTGAAACAGCCTATCCCTCTTCGCTTAGATAATCCAATCAATCGCTGTCGGAAAAGACGAATGTCATGTCGCTCATCTTCTGCGTTGGAAGATTTGGTTGGTTATTCGACTTGCATTTGTAGGACATTCATGGCGGCTCCCGTGGCGACATGCGTATCGGCTTCCACCTTCGTAGTCGGAAAGAAAAACTGCGTCACTCCCAACCCGACAAGAACCTCCGCAACGGACATTCCGGCGCTTTTGATCCAGAACGGTCATTCGACGAGCCGTCATAACGTACTCGTGCTTCAATCGCCGCTGCTCGCCAGATTTGCCGTGACGCCGCTTACCTGTTCGGCTGAAACTGCAGGTGCGGCGTTGCCCCACGCATTTCGAATATAGGTCAGTACCGAGGCGATCTGCGCGTCGTCTAGACGCCAACCAAAGCTCGGCATTGCCGGTGCTGTCGGTGCACCAGCCGTCGAGACGCCTTGCGATCCGGTGAGCACGACGCGAATGAGCGACGTCGGATCGTCCGATTGCACCGCGGAACTGCCGGCCAGTCGCGCGAACAGGCGCGGTATTCCGGTCCCGGCATCGGTGTGACATGCCGAGCAATTGTCTTTGTAGATTGCCTGCCCAGCCACCATCCGCGGGTCTGAAGCGGCCAGCGATTGCGGGCTGGCCTCGTGCTCCGGTACCAGACTCTTGAGGTAGACAGCGATCGCGTGGAGATCATTGTCCGTCATTTGCGACGAAGAATGTACAACCTCTTCAGCCATGCCATCTGAAGCGATGGCGTTGGGATTGGCGCCGGTCCTGAGATAATCGCCGATTTGGTCGATCGACCAGCTGCCGATGCCCTTGCGCTTGTCGGCCGTGATATTCGGCGCGAACCAGTCCTGGAGCAGGCCGCCCTGGAGGTAAGCCGAATTCTTGTCGGCGCCCATGATCGTCTTCGGCGTATGGCAAGTGCCGCAATGGCCGAGCGCGTCGACGAGGTAGCGCCCACGGTTCCACTGCGCGGATTTCGAGGGGTCTGGCTTCAGTCGCTCAGGTGTGAAGTTAACTACATTCCACACGATCATTGTGGATCGGATATTGAATGGGAACGGCAGTTGATTGGACTCGATTTTGTCAGGTGCGGGCGCGACGGTCTGCAAATAGGCGCGAATGGCGAGCGCGTCTTGGCGCGTCATCTTGGTGTACGCCGGGTAGGGCATCGCCGGATAAAGTCGAACGCCGCCGCGGCCGCGGCCATCGCGTAGCGCCGCGACGAATTCGTCGTCCGTCCAGGCGCCGATACCGGCCTCGGGGTCGGGTGTGATGTTCGGTCCGACGAGTTTGCCAAACGGCGTGTCGAGCACGACGCCGCCCGCATAGGGCTTGCCTCCCGGCTTGGTATGGCAGGCCGCGCAATCGGCGGCGACCGCGAGATAGCGGCCGCGCTCGATCAGATCGGCCGACTGCAAGTCAACGGCCTCGGCGCCGTGCGGTGCAAGGAGCGCACTGAGCAACGCGGCCGTCCGCAACATGCCCGCTATCGCGCGAGTCATATCTGCACCAGCGGGCCGGGCGATTTCAAATATTTGCCGATGATCGCATCGGCGGCGAGGAAGGCGAGCGCGCCGACCGTGCCGGTCGGGTTGTAGCCGGAGTTCTGCGGAAAGGCCGAGGCGCCGACCACGAAGACGTTCGGCACGTCCCAGCTCTGCAGATACTTGTTGACCGCGCTGGTCTTGGGATCGGCACCCATGATCGCGCCGCCGGTATTGTGCGTGCTCTGGTACGGCACGATGCTATAGGGCTTGGCGCGGCGGCCCACCACGTATTGGCGCGGATTGAGCGCCTTGGCGATGCCTTCCATCTTGTCGGTGACGTAGTTCGACATGCGGATGTCGTTGTCGGGAAAGTCGAAGGTCATGCGCAGCAGCGGCCGGCCGAACCGATCCTTGTAGGTCGGATCGAGATCGAGGTAGTTGACATAGGCCGCATAGCTTGAGCCCTGCGAGGTGAAGGAGAAGTTGCGCAGGTAATTCTGCTTCGTCGCCTGCTTCCACTTCGCGCCCCAGCGCGGCGTGCCGGGCGGCACCGGACGGTTCTGGATCGGACGGCCGTTGGTCGGGATGCAGTTGATGCCGGCGCCGCCGACGAAATTAAGCCCGCTATGATCGAAATCGTCGCCGTTGAAGTCGTCGACGGTCTGGCCGAGCGCGCCCGACGCGATGAAAGGATTGAACATCTTGTCGTCGAAGAACAGTTGAATGCCGGACGTCGTCTGGTAGGCGTAGTTGCGCCCAATCGTCCCCTCGCGCGTACTCGGATCGTAGGGCTGGCCGATGCCCGAGACGAGCAGCATGTGCACGTTGTTGAAAGCAAAGGCGCAGACGAGGACGATGTCTGCCGGCTGCTCCATTCCGCCCCTGAGTGTCCACATAGGTGACGCCGGTGGCGTGCTTGCCCGAGGCGTCGAGATTGATCTTGAGCACTTCGCATTCGGTGCGCGCTTCGAAATTCGGTCTTGCGCATCAGCACAGGCAGCACCGCGGTTTGCGGGCTCGCCTTCGAATAATTGGCGCAGCCGAATCGCTCGCAGAAGCCGCAATAGGTGCACTGCCCCATCTTGATGCCGAGCGGATTGGTGTAGGCGCCGCGATAGGTTCGCCGACGGCGAGGGAAATGGATGATAGCCGAGCGAGCTCGCCGCTTCCGCGAACAAGGTCGGCGCGTAGGTCTCTGCATCGGCGGCAGCGGATAGTCGCGCTTGCGCGGCCCTTCGAACGGATTGCCGCCGGCTGGATTGTCGCCGTTGAGATTGCCGGCCTTGCCGGAAATGCCGGCGAGATATTCGAACCGGTCGTAGAACGGCTCGAGTTCCTCGTAGGTGATGCCCCAGTCCTGGATCGACAGTTCGGCCGGCATGAAGTTCGCGCCGTAGCGCTCGTTGAGATGGCTGCGAATGCGAAAATCGGTCGGCAGGAAGCGCCAGGTCTGGCCGTTCCAGTGCACGCCGGCGCCGCCGACGCCGTTGCCGGGAATGAACGAGCCCAACTGGCGGATCGGCAGCGCGGTCTGGCTGTCGTTGTTGCGGAAGGTCAGCGTGTCCTGCGCCGGACGCTGGAACAGATCGAGCCGCACGGCGTAGCGCAACTCGTCCGGCGCGTAGCCGATGTTGAAAGCGGTCGCGGTGTCGCGCCAGGGGCCGCGCTCGATCGCGACGACATCGAGCCCCTGGTCGGTCAGCTCATTGGCGAGGATCGCGCCGGTCCAGCCGAGGCCGATGATCGCGACGTCTTTTGCCGGCAGCTTTGTCGCCATGATGCAAAACTCGCTTTCAGCCCGGAACCGACCAGTCGCTTCGGCCCAGAATCGATACCGGCGGCAACGGATAGGGCTGATTGTGCTTGGCGACATGATCGCGATAGTCGTAACGCGCGCCCGGGAAGCCGACGAGCTTCCACCCGGCCATGTCGCGGTTGCCGCCATAGATCGGATCGGCGAAGAAACCTTCCATGGTGTTGGCCAGGATGGTCTCGAAGAAATTCTTGCCGCTGCCGTCCTTAAGTTTGACGTCGCCCTTCTCGAGTCCGCCAAGGATTTGATCCTGCTGCGCCGCATCGAGCGCTGCGAAGCCTTTGCCCGCGAACGTCGTCTTGCAATACGCATCGAGCGCGGCGAGCGATGAGCGGTAGCGCTCCTTTGGCACGATGGGCGATTGAGGGCCTTGCGACGGCGTCCCGTTCGCGAACGGCGGACGCATGTAGAGCCGGCGCGAGTCGCCGAATGAGCCCGCGAGCTGACGGTCAATGAAGACCGCGCAACCCGCCTCTTTGCCGCCCGGCGCCAGATTCGTCGGGCGGGATCAACCGGTCGACGATCGCCTCGACTGCGGCGGCCTCATCAGCAGTGAAATAGAGCCACGGACCAGGCCTCACCGGCGTCGGCGGCTGGCGTCTCGCTCGGCTCCCAGGGAAGCTCGCCGCCGCGATAGGTGCGGCCGAACGCCCGCGATCCCACGCCGGTGACTGCGAACATCGCTGTCGACGCAAGAAGGTGGCGACGCGTAACTCCACCCCGTCCACCATCGCTCATGGGGCACCACGATTACTGCAGCGGAGACTATAATAATCGGGCTCGCGCAACTCAACCCCACTTTCGCCAGCTCGCTCAGTCGCCATACCTTGCATTAACCCGCCTCCGCCGCTGAACAAATCACACGAAAGAGAATCATGCTGCACCGATAGTCACGAGGCCTTTTCGACAGTACCGGCCCTTAGCGACAGTTGATGTGGCGCAAATTCACTTCGGCCTTGGGGTGGACAGCCGACGTGACTGGCGCGCACACGATATGGCGCGATTAGACCCATAACCGACTTCGGCGAGGTCCTGAATGGCCAGACATCAGCATGAGCGCGTCGCTTATTGGTCAACGAGCCGGCTGTGGGACTTGGTGCCGACCGAAGAGATCGCATCACAGCGCTCAACCTCAAGACCCTAATGTCGTGGAAATTGTCGCGCCCTGCTTAAGGAGGAGGGTCACAGGCGTGCGTTCGGCGATGTCCGCGAGCCTCGTGCGCTGCTCGTTGGTCAAATCACCCTTGAGGCTGAGCGTTCGGGCGATCTTGCGTTGAATACCATCCTGGTCAAGCTGCGCGTCGACCTGGACCGCTCGCAACGGCCACTCCTTGCGCTCTGCATACATGCGAAGCGTAATCGCCGTGCATGCGCACAAAGCTGCGCAAGCTAGGTCGGACGGTGAAGGCCCCGTATCCTTACCGCCCCGCTCGACGCTTTCATCGGCTGCGAGTTGATGATGGCCGGCCACAATCGAGGCCGCGTAATCTGTGGTGCCAATGCTCGCCTTTGCGTGCGCCAATTTCTCCTCCTACGTTCCAAGATCAGGCCGCGCGAAGGGACTCGGGCAGTAGCGGGATAAATTCTTTATCGTCCAAGTCCGGTAAACTCATTCCGAGCCCAGCGCGACCCTGGGTGTAAGCAGGCAGGCCGTCGGCTGCCAGGCCGTCTAATCCTTTGTGCTTTCGTCCTTGATTAACTCGGTCGGATCATGTCGCGCGCATAGGCTAGACCAATGCCGTAGCCGCCGCCGTGCGCTTCGACGATTGCACGGGCGCCATCGTATGTCTCGTGGCGCGTCCAATCTCGCTGAAGTTCGAGCAGCACCTGAAGCCAGGATGTCATTCGCGCACCAGCGGCCTCCATGCGCCGCAGCGCCAGATCATGACTTACGCTCGTCAATCCGCCGCAAGCATCACCCACTACGAAGACCTCGTAGCCCTCCGCAAGCGCTGAGAGCACGGGGAACGATACGCAGGCTTCAGTCAGGAGTCCTGAGACCAGGAGCCGGCGGCGGCCGGTGTTGACCACCGCGGTGCGGGCCGCATCATCTTCCCAGAGGTTCATGTTACGCCGCTCTATCACCGGCACACTTGAAAGAACAGAGTGTATCGCAGGCATCAGCGGTCCGCTGTAGACCTTGCTGGCCGACGTAGAAACGATCACCGGAAGCCCGAATACGATTGCGGTTCGCGCCAGCGCAATAGCATTGTTGAGAAGAACTTGCCGGTCGACAGAGCCGACGCCGAAAGCGAGGCCAGCTTGTTGGTCGATTAGTAACAATGCGCACTCGGATGGTGTCAGTAAGGGGCCAATACCACTCATGATAAGCTCCACTTTTGTGTCAGTAACGTAAAGACTGCTCTAGTTCGGCGAGCGGACCAATGCCGGCGTCTGTATCCAGGTGCGGGCCAGTGAAACATCCGCCTGTGACAGCTCATGGCCCAGCGGCAGCGTCCGATGCTCCACGATGGCGCCGTGGTTTTGCAACAACGAGGCCAATTGCGCGGCCTTTTCTGGAAGAATAATCGGATCGCGCGCGCCGGACGCGATCAAGATGGGCTTGCCGGACAAATCGGCAGGCGGTACGTGTGACAACGGCGCCATCGCCCGCAGCAATATTGCACCAACAAGCGCTTCTGGCCGCAGCAGCAAGAGAGCCGCAGCGATATTGGCCCCGTTTGAATAGCCGAGCGCGATCGGAGCAGAGATTCCGTAACGCGAGCGCGCCTCTGCAACGAAATCCGCAAGTTCATGCGCGCGGCGGCGGATGTCGTCCTCGTCGAATACACCTTCGGCAAGCCGTCTGAAGAAGCGCGGCATACCGTTTTCCAAAACCTTGCCGCGCGGGGACAAGAGCGGCGCGCTTGGCGCGATCATGCGACCAAGAGGGACGAGATCATTCTCGTCGCCGCCGGTGCCGTGCAGCAGAAGGAGCGGGCGCGCATCGGACTCGCTGCCTTTTTCGAATCGATGAATGTAGGACAATGGCTTGTCCATCACGCCGCCCGCGCGGCCGTGTCCAGCTCAGGCAGAACGGCTTCGATCTCCCTGCGGCGCGCTTCGAGGAACGGCGGGAGCTTTAGCTCTCGTCCAAGCGACTCGACCGGTTCGTCCACCGCAAAGCCCGGAGCGTCGGTCGCGATCTCGAACAGGATGCCGCCTGGCTCGCGGAAGTAAACCGACCGGAAGTATTCCCGGTCGATCTGCTGGGTCGGATGCAGGCCGTGATCCGTAACGAGTTTTTGCGTCATCGCCGCTTGGCTCGCGTCGTCGGCCGCGCGGAAGGCGATGTGATGGACCGAGCCGCGGCCAAGGCGTCCCGTAAGAAACCCTTTTGCCGCACGGATGTCGACGATGCCGCCGACCGCATCAGTGGCATGGAAACGGGCGAAAGGTCCCTCTTGTCCGGTGTCATCAAACCCGAGGACGCCACGCAACACCGCCGCCGTCCGCGCGCCGTCATCGACCATCAGCGTGACGCCGTGAAAGCCCCGGATCGCATGTTCGGCGGGTATTTCGCCGTTGTCCCACGCCGGCTCGGATTCGGCTCCCACAACGCCGACGAGTGCAAGGCTCATGCCGTCAGGATCGCTGAATGGTAAAACTGGCTCGCCAAACCGCCGTTCCAGTGCCTCGTGCGCAACACCTTTCTCGATGAGCCGATGTGTCCAGAATCCAATCGAATTGGCCGGGACGCGGAAGGTGGTCTGCTGGGTCTGGCCCACGCCGCCGCGCCCGGGGCGCCACGTGCTCCCAAGGAAAGAACGTGAGAATGGTGCCGGGATGGCCCACCTGATCGCCATAGTAGAGATGGTAGGTTCCGGGATCGTCGAAATTCACCGTCTTTTTGACGAAGCGCAGACCGATGACGCGCGTATAAAAGTCCAGATTGCGCGCTGCCGTGCCGGAAATTGCCGTGACGTGATGGATTCCGGACATGGTGGCGCTCCGTTCGTGTGCAGCGACGTTGAATTTCACGCTCGATTTTTTACACTAACTCAGCCGAGTGCTTTCTTGACGCGTTCAGCGGTCTTCAGTGTTTCACGCAAGGTTTCAGGAACTGAAAGAATTACTGCCACGAACGCCACGCATGCGGATATCTTCATTTGGTCCTGCCCTGGCTCAGGAGGATCGGGCCGCTTGTGAGATTGTGGCGCGTAGCTCTGGCGAGAATATGCTTTTCGGAAGCATGCAATGCACGGCGCGCGGTGGCACCGACGTATAGACGCTGCCGGTCTGATCGGAGTACTGCGTGACGCGAAAGCTCGCCGCCATGCTGCAGAGCGGATAGACGTCACGGGGATCAAGCTTTGCGACTCGGCTGGTCCAGGCGATCATCCTGCGCAGGCATGCGACCAAAGCCGCATCGAGTGAGTCAGCGAAACCAAGCCCGATCCAGTGCGTCGGCGTCTCAACCATCGGCCCGTCGAGCCGAACCTGCTTGTGCAGCACGAACTGAATGCGCATGTCTTCCATGGCGGTCTCGATGCCGGTCTGATCGACCACGCCGTCGCCCTGGGCGGCTACCGAGGCGCTCGTCCAAAAAAGTCCGCCGCTGCGCTGCACAGGTAACAACAGCGCGGTCCCGGCAACCATTTCGGGCAGCGCCAGATTGCCACCGTAGGGCCCGGCAAGGATGCCGCTCACCGGCTTGTCGTCCTTTGGCTGCAGCGCGGCGATGTCTTGAAACGGCGCCAGCGGAATGGTGATGCCGTTGACGAAGGGGGCAAAGCGCCGCTCCTTGTCGAAACGAAAATAGTGCACGTACGGCTTGTCGAAATCGTGCGGCAGCGCGCCGACGCCGAGCGGAAACGAATTCCAGCCCCAGTTGATCGGACGCAGGCGCAGCCAACGCATCTCCAGCACGTCGCCCGGCTCGGCGCCGCCGACAGCGACTGGACCGACGTTAGAATACGGACCAGACGGATACCGCTTGCGTATCGGCTCGCGCTCGTCGAACGACAGGCCGTATTTGGCCTCGTTGCCCCACACCGTCCAGGTGTTCGGGTAGTGGACGATGTCGCCGGAATCGATTGTGATAGCGGGGGTGCGCGCGGGATCCAGCACGCCCATGCTCACCGTGTCCTTGGTCAACTCCAGAACGTGGGTTCGGCCCGGCGGAATCTCCGGTAGGCTTTCACCGACGTCCTTGGCCCGGGCCGAAGAGGAGACCGCGCCGGATGCGCCGAGCAGAAGTCCACCCGCGGCCATCTGCAGCACTCGGCGACGCAGCGTCCGCGTTTCATTCGCCAGCAGCGTATGGTTGGGCCGAAGAATATCGGATCGTTTGTGGCGGCTCATATCGGTCCTCTCTTGGGCAGCGAAGATGTCCTTCTCGCTGCTTTCTCAACATTCTGTGCGCACCATAGCGTTGTCAAACTGCCCAACAGGCACAGCCAAACGCGCCCCAGAACGATTTCAGATCGGCGATCGGTAATCGGCTCGACCAAGCGATCGCGTGATTGTGGCCGTGGACGGCGCAAGCATTGGTGCAGTTACAGGCCCTGGCCATGAGCTGGTGAGCCGCTGATTTACTGGCGGCGGAGCTTTCGTCGCGCCAGGCGCCATAGCCACCGAAGGTCCGGACCGGCGACCAGTCGGGCATCGCCGGCGGCACCTCGCCTTCATCCAGCTCGCCAAACTTGCCGGCGGCATACACGATCTTGCCGCCGACCATCGTCAGCAAGGATGTCGTGTCGGCAATCTCATCCTCGGCGCAGGAAAAATAATCGCGGTCCGGCAACATGAGATCGGCGAACTGACCAACTTGGATACGGCCCTTCTTGCCTTCCTCGTTCGAGAACCAGGTCACGTTCTCCGTCCACATCCGCAACGCGGTCTCGCGGTCGAGACAGTTTCGCGGTGGATACAGGCGAAATCCCGCGACGGTCTTGCCCGTCACGAGCCACGCCAGTGAAACCCACGGATTGTAGGACGCAACCCGCGTGGCATCCGTTCCAGCCGATACTTTGATGCCCGCAGCCATCATCCGTGTGATCGGCGGCGTCGATTCGGCGGCGCCAAAGCCGTACCGCTCGACGAAATACTCGCCCTGGTAGGCCATGCGATGCTGCACGGCGATGCCGCCACCGAGCGCGGCGAGCCGTTCGATCAATTCGTCGGAGATCGTCTCGGCGTGATCGAAGAACCAGTTCAGCCCGTCGAGTGGAATATCCTGATTGACCCGCTCGAACACGTCGAGCGCACGCGAGATTGTCTCGTCGTAAGTCGCGTGCAGACGCCACGGCCAGCGGTTCTCGGCCAGGATACGCACGACCTCCTCGAGTTCAGGTTCCATCTCTGGCGGCATGTCGGGCCGCGGCTGGCGAAAATCCTCGAAGTCGGCGGCCGAAAACACCAGCATTTCGCCGCCGCCGTTGTGGCGGAAATAGTCGCTGCCCTGCTTGTACTTTGACGTCTTGGTCCAGTTTAGGAAGTCAGCTTTTTCGCCCTTCGGCTTTTGCGGGAACAGATTGTACGCCAGCCGGACGGTGAGTTGGCCGTCATCGGCGAGCTTCTCGATGACGGCATAATCCTCCGGGTAATTCTGATAACCGCCGCCAGCGTCGATGGCGCCGGTGAGGCCGAGCCGGTTCAGCTCGCGCATGAAATGGCGTGTGGAGTTGATCTGAAAGTCGAACGGCAGCTTTGGTCCGCGGGCCAGCGTGGCGTAGAGAATCGCCGCATTCGGTTTGGCCAATAACAGCCCGGTCGGATTGCCCTTGCCGTCGCGCACGATCTCGCCGCCCGGCGGTTCGGGCGTGTCCTTGGTGTAGCCGACCGCGCGCAAGGCGGCAGCATTGAGAAAGGCGCGGTCGTAGAGATGCAGCAGAAAGACCGGCGTGTCGGGCGCGACCGCGTTGAGCTCCTCGATGGTCGGCAAACGCTTTTCGACGAATTGATGCGCGGTAAAGCCGCCCACGACGCGAACCCATTGCGGCGGCGGCGTCGCCGCCACCTGCCGCTTCAGCATCGCCATGGCGTCGGCGAGGCTGCGCACGCCATCCCAGCGCAGCTCCATATTGAAGTTCAAGCCGCCGCGGATGATGTGCAGGTGATTGTCGATCAGGCCTGGCAGCACGCGACAGCCGGACAGATCGATGATCCGCGTAGCTGGGCCAGCGAGCGGCATGATGTCCTCGGTACGTCCGACGGCAGTGAAGACACCCTCCTTAATGGCAACTGCGCTGGCGCTCGGATTGGAGCGGTCGAGCGTGGTGAAGAGGCCGCTGTGAAAGATGAGATCGGGGGCGTCGGGCCGCGTGGTCATGATTGTCCTCCCGCCGCGCGTGGCGGCACTCTATCGCTGCAGTCGCGACACGCAGAAAGTCGACGACTGCCGATTCAGCTCTTGAAGAAGGCGAGTAGATCAGCGTTGATCCTCTCAGCTTCCGTCGTCGGCATGCCGTGCGGAAATTCCTTGTAGGTCTTCAGCGTCCCGTTCTTCAAAAGCTTGGCCGACAGCGGCCCGGAATCGGCGTAGGGCACGATCTGATCGTCCTCGCTATGCATCACCAGCACAGGCACGGTGATTTTTTTGAGGTCTTCGGTGAAGTCGGTCTGCGAGAAGGCGACGATGCCGTCGTAATGCGCCTTGGCGCCGCCCATCATGCCTTGACGCCACCAATTGGCAATGACCGCCTCCGACGGCTTGGCGCCCGGCCGATTGTAACCATAGAACGGGCCTGCCGCGATCTCCCGGTAGAATTGCGAGCGGTTGGCTGCGAGCTGGGTCTGAAAGTTATCGAACACCTCTTTGGGCTGGCCGCCCGGATTAGCTGCCGTCTTCACCATCAGTGGCGGCACCGCGGCGATCAGAACCGATTTCGCCAGCCGGCTTTCGCCGTGGCGAGCTATGTAATGCACGACCTCGCCGCCGCCGGTGGAATGGCCGACATGAAGGGCATTCTTCACATCAAGATGCGCGGTCAAAGCCGCAAGGTCGTCCGCATAATGATCCATGTCATGGCCGTCGCCGGTCTGGGTTGAACGCCCGTGACCGCGACGATCGTGGGCGATCACGCGGTAGCCGCGATTGAGGAAGAACAGCATTTGCGCGTCCCAGTCGTCGGCCGACAGCGGCCAGCCATGGCTGAACACGATGGGCTGACCTTTGCCCCAGTCCTTGTAGAAAATCTGCGTGCCGTCCTTGGTCGTGATGTACATCGATACTCTCCCTTTGGTTGACGCAACTCAGTTGGTCCTGGTCTCTGTCCAGACATCCCACGAAGCTGTGTCGACCTCTTTCTCGCATCGAGCGCGCGACTCAAAAATGCGCGGTATGACCATGCGGATTTGTATCGATACGTGACGACGAACGGATTGCCGAAAAATGCTGTCAGTTGGCGGAAAATGCCTCAATCAATGCGCGGCGTCTGAAAAGCTCTCTATTAATCTTCGCAAGTTTAGAGCTCGCGGCATCAGACCCTCTGCATGCGTTGCCAAATCCCGGGACTGACTCCGACCAGACGGCGAAACGCCCGGATAAATTGGCTCTGCTCCCTGAAGCCGCAATCGAGTCCAATTTCAGTCAAAGTCCGGTTGCTGCGACGCAAAAGGTGTTTCGCGCGCTCGACCCGGGCATTGAGCTGATATTGATGAGGCGGTAATCCTGTGCTTTGGCGGAATGCGCGCGCAAAATGCGACTTCGACAAATCGGTGACGCCTGCAAGCTCCGCGAGCGAAATGTCCTCGGCAACGTGCTCGCGAATCATTTCCTCGACGCGCCGCAGCTGCCACGGCGCCAGTCCGCCTTTGACGGGGGCAATCCGCCGCGGCGCGTCCAGATGCCGGCATAGGTCGATCAACAAGGCCAGAGTCAGCGTTTCGGCATAGAGCTGGCCATAGACATTGGGGACGCTGAGCTCTTCCGCGAGCACCCTGAGAATTTCGCGCGGGAAAGGACGATCGATCATCAATGCCGAGTGCAGCTCTGCGGACGGGATATCGTGCAAATCGCGCAGACGCTTGAGGGCCTGCGGCAAGATCGACAACGCCAGTCGGTCCATGCCGCTGTTGCCGCGGCGTACTTGGGTGAGGAGACGATCGCCCGCCGCGACAAAGTTCACCAGCGAGCCTGGATGAGTGATCGATTGCGGCGGTTCCTGGTTCAGCCGTTTGATGATTGGGTGCGGATCGTGACTGCGCGTGAGGAAGAACGTATCGACCGCCGGGGTCACCGTGACCTCGTGGTCGCCAGTGGGGCCTTTCACGATAAGATCGCAGACCACGCCGTCCCATATCGCCGATCGTTGTGCGATGATGCCGACGTGGGCCCGCGCCATGACGTCGACCTGATCCGGAATGAGCGGCCTGTTCATCTGGCTCTCCCGCTGACCGACGCCAATTCGCGCTTTAATGGTGGTGATGCCGTGGTACCGTTGCAACCCCTTCGGCTCCCCGGCGGCCTTCGCGCAGTCCCAGGCTTTTTGCGATCTCGATCGAGCGCGCTACTTCCAAACCTGAAGGGCGAACATTTACGCGATTGGCCCGCCGCGTCACGCGCGGCAATGAGCCTTCTCGTGTTGACGAGGCCGCGAACGTCAAACCCTTCTGTTATGCGCGTTCCACTCGCGTTCGAGATTGGCGATCAGCGCGGGACTGAAATGGCAATAGGCCTGATCGCGCGCGTAGGCGGAGAAATATTTACGGAAAAGATCGAGCGGCTCCTCGCCGATGCGCAGCGCGCGGCGGTTTGAGGTGACGCTGACCGCGCCGGAACTGGTCAGGCCAGCGATAACGCGGTTGAGCGCGCGGTCCATGTCGCCCGATGCGGCGATCTCGTCGCAGATCAGCCGGCCTTCCGGGCTATCGCATAAAAGCTTGCGCTCGTATTGGATGGCCTGCCGGGCGATGCGGTCGCCGGTGAAGCGCGGCAGGCGCAAATTCGCGGCGCCCGGAATGATGCCCTCCTTGCGCGCCGGCAGCGTCATGAACGCGTCGCTCGCCGCGAGCACGTAATCCATGGTCAGAAGAATCTGGCAATGGCCGCCGATGGCGAAACCGTCGACCGCGGCGATCCAGGACTTTTCGATGCCGGTGCCGTGCACGTCGTCGGGCAAGGCTTCAGGCCGCGCCACGCCGCGGAAGAATTTGTGCACGAAGCCGAGATCGCGCTTGAGGAACCAAACGAACGGAATCTGTCCGTGATAGAGATGGGTCAGATTGATGCCGGCGCCGAACAGCCGGCGGCCGCGATATTTCGGGGTGCTCGACCTCGCCGCCGCGCAGCACGGCGATGTCGGTTGCCGGATCGAGAATGGCGACATCGACCGCGGTCTCCATGGCGTCGAGCGTCGTGTTGTCTTCCGCATTGAGAAACCGCGCGTTGCTTGCGGTCACGACCGCGGCTTTGCCGCGGCGCTCGACGCTCACCTTGCCGAGATCGATGAGGCCCTTGCCGTCGAGTTCCTTCAAAAACTCGGCGGATGCGGGGCGCGGCAACAGCATGGCATGGCAAAGATGCCGGCCGGCTATTTCGTTGGCGAGCACGTGGGCGAGAAAGATGCCCTGGTCGATCTCGACGCCGTCCTTGTCGCGTTGCAAAAGCTCCGCTTCGGCGGCGACCTGCGTTGCGGTCGGCGTCAGTCCCGGCACGGCACTCGCGGCGGCAAAGACCAAATCTTCCAGGCGGATGAACCGCGAGCGGTTGCGCGTCAGCTCGTCGTAGAGCGCCTGTGCGTGGGCGGCGAGAAAGCGCTCGCGCTGATCGCGGGCGGCGGTAAAGATAAACTGCGCCGCGTCGGCCTCGGCAGGGTTGCGCTTGGGCTTGCGCGGCAGGCGGCCGATTAGTTCGTCGCATTTCTTCCAGAAATGCGCGTAACGACCTCGATCGTGGGTAAAGTCGATGGTATCGCGCGGCGCGGCGGCGAGCCACTCGGCGACCGCTTTCGCATCGAGCCCGGCTGATTGCAGGCAGTGCGTGGCCGCGGCGGCATCTATTGTCATCGCACTGCTCCTTTCTTAAAAAAAGTTTCTCAGCACATTCAACCTTTGGGCCGCCGGTCGATGACTCGCTTGGCCTTGCCCTGCGAGCGCTCGATCGTTCCCGGCTCGAGCACGCGCACCGTCGCAGTGATGCCCACATAGGCCTTGATCAGGTGCTGGGCCTCTTTGCGCCAGCGCGGTATTTTCCTCGGCGCTCAATTTGCCGGACAGCTCGGGCCGCATCTCGACCAGGACTTCGAGTTCGTCGAGAGTATGCGGGCGGCGCACTTCCAGCACGTAATGCGGCGCGAGCTGCGGCTCGCGGCCGAGCACGGCCTCGATCTGCGAGGGAAACACGTTGACGCCGCGAATGATCAGCATGTCGTCGGAGCGGCCCTTGATCGCGCTCGATGCGGCGCATCGGGCGCGCGGCGGGCGGCAGCAGCCGCGTCAGATCGCGGGTGCGATAGCGGATCACCGGCATCGCTTCCTTGGTCAGCGAGGTGAGCACCAGTTCGCCCGGCTCGCCGTCGGGCAACGACGCGGCCGCTGTCCGGATCGATGATTTCCGGAAAAAAATGATCTTCCCAGAGCGTCAGCCCGTCCCGGCTCTCGGGGCATTCCTGGGCGACGCCGGGACCGATGAGTTCCGACAGGCCGTAATGATCGAGCGCCTGCAGGCCCATGCGCCGCTCGATTTCCGCGCGCATGCTCTCGGTCCACGGCTCGGCGCCGAAAATGCCGATGCGCAGGCTGCAATCGCCGGGCGCAAATCCCTGCCGCTCGAACTCGTCGGCGATGGCCAGCATGTAGGACGGCGTCACCATGATGATGTCGGGGCGGAAATCGACGATGAGCTGCACCTGCCGCTCGGTGAAGCCGCCGCCGACCGGGATGACGGTGGCGCCCAGATACTCGGCGCCGTAATGCGCGCCGAGCCCGCCGGTGAACAGGCCGTAGCCGTAGGCGACATGAATCTTGTCGGTCGGAGCGGCCGCCGGCGGCGCGGATCGAGCGCGCCATGAGCGACGACCAGGTGTCGATGTCGCCTTGCGTGTAACCGACGACGGTCGGCTTGCCGGTGGTGCCGCTCGAGGCATGGACGCGCACGATGTCGCTCATCGGCACCGCGAACATGCCGAACGGATAATTCTGCCGCAGGTCGTCCTTGGCTGGTGAACGGGAATTTGGCGAGATCGGAAAGCTCTTTCAGGTCGGCGGGATGAACGCCGGCGGCGTCGAATTTCTTCTTGTAGTGCGGAACGCGCTCGTAGGCCGTGTGCAGCGTCTTCTTCAGCCGTTCGAGCTGCAGGCCGTGCAGCGTGTCGCGGCTTGCCGTTTCGATCGGCTCAAGTTGATCCCGGGCGCCCACGTATTATCGTGCCTTTTGATCGGGCCTTATGGACTGAAGGGGCGATAATACCCGACGCAAGCAATGTGCAAAGAGGCGAAATCGGTGCACCGCAGGGCGGTGGCTCGACGAAACTACAGCCGACGATTATAACGAGGTTCGTCGAACGGGGGTGCAACATGAAAATCACTGCGCGCAGCGTCAGGCTCTGCTTGCCGCTACTTATGAGCTTGGGGCTGGCGTGGCTTGCGGTGCCGGCGGCGGCGCAGACTCCGGCTAAATCGCTCAAAGAGCAACTCATCGGACACTGGCAACTCGTCTCGGTAACCGTGAACGACACGACGCCGTACGGCGCCAATCCGCAAGGCTCGATGTTCCTCGACGCGGGCGGCCATATTTCGGTCATCGTGATCAGCGCCGGCGGGGCGAGAAACGCTTCTTATTTCGGCACCTATACGGTTGACGACGCCCGCAAATCGATGACGATTTACATCGACGGCAGCAGCGGCAACAACGGCAACGCGAACGGACGCGATGTGAAACGGCTGCTTGCACTAAAGGGCGATGAGTTAACCGTGGCGAACGAAACGCCGGCCGGCGCAGCTGGCCCGATCAAGTTGACGTGGAAACAGTCCAATTAGGCCGGCTGGCATGAGCGTCGCTCGTCAGTGCGAACCGCCCGAGATTATTGCGCCGAATTTGGGACTATTTGGCCGCCCCGGGGGGCTTGCGGCAGCGTCGGTTGTGTCCCCGGGCCCTGGGAAGACTTGCAGCCGCCCGACACGTCGCTGAGCAGCGGATTGAATTCCTTCGCCGTCAGATAGGCGGCGAACATCCCGCCCGGAAATTCCAGGGTATCGCCCAGGCGGGAGGGGCCGGGCGGCGCGCCCGAGGTTACGGCGACGAGCACATTTTTGTTAGCTCCTTCGCTCGCGCTCAGATTCATGATCCAGCCGCCGCCGCTCATTCCATGGGTGGCGTCGGTAATCGGCCCCCATTGCACCACGAGATTGGGCAGCGACCACTGGCCCATGGGGATGGTGTCGGCAAAAAACACAAAGCCTCCCACGCGTTGAACAATGTCGCCGCCGAGGATGTCTGCCGGATAGCCAACCCTCCAGGCGAACTTGACTTTGCCCTTCCAGTCGAGCGCGTATGGCATCACGCCGGTTGGACTGGTTCCGTCCACGAGGAGCATCGCGAAGTCATGCTGCATGGCTGTCGCAAGGGCGGTGGTGCGCTGCGCCTGCGACAACTTGCTGTAGTTTTCCGGCACCGCCCACAACGGATTGGCGGCGGCGCAGACGATGTGAAACGCCGTGCCTTGATTGTTCTGATACTGCAGCCAGAACGTCCCTTTGGTCGGATCGGGCCACGGCCCGGTCGGATTGGTTTCAAGGTCCTTGATGCAATGACCGGCAGTGAGCAGTACTTTCGGCGTGATGAATTGCGCGGTGCACCCGGCCAATAAGCCGGGTTGCTCCTTCGTCGGCGTGGGAATGAGCAGCAAGCCGACCCATTTGAACGGCGCCTGACTTGGGTTGCCGCTGGTCGCCTCCGGCGGCTGGACACGTGGGATAATGGTTTCCTGGGCGCGGATACTGCCGACGTCGGCCACAATCGCGAACAATGCAAGTAGAATACAAGCGACGCGCATTTTTGCCCCCATGCCTTCGTCGATCGACCTTATATCAGTCTTGAGCGGCGATTAAGCCCTCCAGCGGTTGTTGATAGCACGACTATTGGGCTGGGCAAAAATCCGCAAACCGCTGTTATTGCGCCGCCTTGAGTCCCAGCATCTTGGCGAGCGCGGCGAGCTTGTCGCGTTGCTCCTGCACGCCTTTGGCGAACTCGGCCGGCCCCTCGATGGTCATGATCTGACCGGTATTGCCAAGCCGCTGCGGCGATTGTCGGGATCGGCGTCGGCGACTTTGCGGAAATCCGCCGCGATGCTTTCGCGCACATTTTCCGGCATTCCGGCGGGCCGAACACGCCGCCGAGGCTGTCGAAGGTCAGGTCGGGATAACCCGCCTCGGCTGCGGTGGGAACGTCCGGCATGCTCGGGGCGCGCTGCCTGCTGGTCACCAGCAGCACTTTGATACGCCCAGCCTGGGCCAAGCGGCTGCACGACCGCAAGCGAAGTCGACAGCACCTGGATGCGGCCGCCCGCGAGATCGTTCGGCGCCTGCATGATGTCGCGATAGGGCACGTCGGCGACCTCCAGGCCCATTTTTTTGAAGAAGCCGAACAACAGGAAATCGGAAATGCCGTTGGCGGCCGAGGCGTTGAGTTTCCCGGGCTGCGACCGCACCAGCGCCACGAGTTGATCGATCGTGTCGATCTTCATCGATGCCGGCACCGAGATGGCAAGCGCGACGTTGGAAATGCTGACCATCGGGTACGATGTCGCGCTGCGGGTCGAAGGGCAGCGTGTCGTGCTGATAGGGCAAGCACGTTGAAGGCGCCGGCCGGTCCGAACCACAGCGTGTGATCGTCGTGGGCGGCGACGAAAGCGTTGAGCGAGACAAGGCCATCGCCGCCGGGACGATTTTCCACCACGACCGGCTTGCCCCAGAGCTTGGTCAATCGATCGGCGAACAAGCGCGCGGCGATATCGGTCGCGCTGGCGGCGCCGTACGGCAGGAAGAAACGCACCGCTCGCGTCGGATAGACCTGTTGCGCCGCGGCGCGCCCATGGCCTGCAAGCTTGCCGCGATAGCCGCAACAGTGCCGCGACCGCCATGCAGCCGTCGCATCGGAATCCTCCCTGCCTGGATCGGTTTTGCCGGCTACAATAGCATTCTCCGGCGCGCAAAACATCTCCGCCGCGAGCCTATCGAGGCGGATGCGAGGGAGGGAACGCCATGAGAAAGAGCACCGATCGCATTCTGACCACCCATGCCGGCAGCCTGTCGCGGCCGGCGGACCTCATCGCGATCAATCGCGCGCGTGCAGCGGGGGAAAGCAAGGACGACGCCGCCTATGCGGACTGTCTCGCCGCCGTCCGTCGCCGACGTGGTGCGCAAGCAGCGCGAGCTCGGCGTCGATATTCCCGACGACGGCGAGTTCGGCAAGCCGATGGCGGCGAACTACGATTACGGCGTATGGTGGAATTACGCGTTCGCGCGAATGGCAGGGATTCTCCCCGGCCGAGACGCGTTGCGACGAATCCGAGCACAAGAAGTCGAGCGTCGCCGAGCTTGCGCTCACCTCGTTCGCCAATCGCCGCGACTGGCAGAAATTCGGCGAGTTCTATCAGGATCCGGAATCGAGCGGCAGCCTGATGGGCAGCGCGGCGCGGCGGCGCACGCGGCGGCCGGTCTGCACCGCGCCGATCAAATATACCGGACAAGCGGCGATCGCGGCCGATATCGCCAATCTGAAAAAGGCGCTCGCCGCGGCCGGCGCCGATGAAGGCTTCATGTGTTCGATCGGGCCGGGCAGTTTCGCCCGCGGCGAGGATCTTTTTTACAAGACCGAGGAGGAATTCGTCTTCGCCGCCGCCGAGGCGATGCGTCGAGGAATACAAGGCGATCGTCGATGCCGGCATCGTGCTGCAGATCGACGATCCGAGCCTGCCGGACAATTGGGACATGATCAATCCGGCGCCGCCGCTCGAGCGAATTCAAGAAATTCGAGCGCGTGCGCATCGAGGCGCTCAATCACGCGCTGCGCGGCCTGCCGCCGGAACGCATCCGCTACCATATCTGCTGGGGCAGCTGGCACGGCCCGCATACCACCGACATTCCGCTTGACGACATCGTCGACCTCGTGCTCGCGCGTCAACGCCGGCGCCTATTCGGTGGAAGCCGGCAATGTCCGCCACGAGCACGAATGGCGGGTGTGGCAGGACGTAAAGCTCCCCGACGGCAAGCTGCTCATTCCCGGCGTTGTCAGCCACGCCACCAATATCGTCGAGCATCCGCAGGTCGTCGCCGACCGCATCGCTCCGCTATGCGGGCGTGGTCGGCCGCGAGAACGTCATTGCCGGAACCGATTGCGGATTGGGCGGCCGCATCCATCCGCAGATCGCCTGGGCGAAACTCGAAGCGCTGGCCGAGGGCGCCAAGCTGGCGAGCCGGGAGCTGTGGCGATAGATCGCCGCGGCCGCCTATTTTCGGAGCGTTCCTGCGTGGTTGAGACGGTAGCCTTGTTTTGCCCAGTCTGCGATGATGTGGGGCCGAATCCCATTGTCGAAATCGCAGTGGGCCAATAGTCACGATGAGGGAGGCACACGGCATGCAGCTCGATGCGACAAAACCGAACGCGCGGCGCCAAGAAGGTCGACCGCCGGCGCCGCAAGCTCGTCAAGCTGATCGCCGCGGGCGGCGCGCCGCCATCGCATCGCCGTGGACGTTCCAATCCTCGCGCGCGGCCGCAAGTCCGGTCAAAATCGGCATGATCACGCCGGAAACCGGCCCGATCGCCGCCTTCGGCGAGCCGTCGAAATGGGTTGCCGACGAGGTCAGCAAGTTTCTCGGCGACGGCATCGTCGTCGCCGGCGAGAAGCATCCGGTGCAGATCCTCAACCGGGACAGCCAATCCAATCCGAACCGCGCCTCCGACGTGGCGGCCGACCTGATCAACAACGACAGAGTCGACATCATGATCGCCTCGTCGACGTCCGACACGACCAATCCGGTCGCCGACCAGTGCGAGCTCGCCGGCGTGCCCTGCATCACCTCCGACGATCCGTGGCAGGCCTGGTTCTTCGGCCGCAAGGGCGACCCGAAGAAGGGCTTCGAATGGACCTACCATTTCTTCTGGGGCTTCGACATGGTCGCCAATATGTTCGCCGAGATGTGGCTGACGCTGCCGACCAACAAGAAGGTCGGCGTGATGCTCACCAACGATCCCGACGGCATCGCCGCCAGCGATCCGGCAGCACGGGCTGCCGGCCACCATCAAGAGCCACGGCTTCGACGTCCATTATCTCGGCCTTTATCCGCCGCTGTCGGACGACTTCACGGCGCAGATCGCCCAATTGAAAAAGCTGAATGCCGACATCGCCTGCGGCATTTTCAACCCGCCGCAATTCGCGATTTTCTGGACGCAATGCGCGCAGCAGGGCTTACCGGCCCAAGATCATGACCCCGCCCAAGGCGCTGTTGTTTCCCACCGCCGTCGAGGCGCTGGGCGACCGCGGCGCCGGCATGTCGACCGAAGTGTGGTGGTCGCACCATCACCCCTTCAAGTCGGCCTGACCGGCGCAGACGGCGCAGCAATATTGCGACGCCTACGAGAAGGCGAGCGGCAAGCAATGGACGCAGCCGCTCGGCTTCAAGCACGCCAACCTCGAAGTCGCGATCGACGTGCTCAAGCGCGCCAAGAAGCTCGATGCCGCCGCGATCCGCGATGCCATCGCGCAGACCGATTACAAGTCGATCGTCGGTCCGATCACCTGGAAGGGCGGTCCGACCAATCCGGTGCCGAACGTCTGCACGACGCCGCTGGTCGGCGGACAATGGGAAAAGGGCACGAAGTGGAAGTACGACTTGGAACATCGTCTTCAATAAGACCGCGCCGAATATCCCGCTCGACAGCCCGTTCGCGGCGATTCAATATTCCTGACACCTTCAGGGTGAAGCGGAACACGGCCGCCATCTCCCGACCGCTCTCCGGCAGCGGAGAGGGACGAACGGCGGCCGGCGTTCGCAACTTCCTTCCATGACGGCTCCTTCTTCACCTCGACGAGGTGTCCAAGTCCTACGGCGCGCTCAGGGCCGTGGACGCGGTGAATCTCGCCGTCGAGAACGGCGAGGCGCTGGCCGTGATCGGCCCGAACGGCGCCGGCAAGACCACCTTGTTCAACCTGATCACCGGCGATGTGGCGCCGAGCACCGGCCGCGTTCGTGTTCGACGGCGTCCGATATGACGGCGATGGCCGCCGCATGCGCGCTCGCGGCTGGGCATCGGCCGCTCGTATCAAATCCCGCATCCGTTCGCGAACATGAGCGTGTTCGAGAATCTGCTGGTCGGCGCCATCTTCGGCGGCGGCGCCACCGAGCGGGAAAGCTACCGGCGTTGCAGCGACGTGCTTAAGATCACCGGCCTCTATGACAAGGCCAATGTGCCGGCGCGCACGCTGACGCTGCTTCAGCGCAAGCGGCTGGAAATGGCGCGCGCGCTCGCGATTAAGCCCAAGCTCCTGCTGCTCGACGAGATCGCCGGCGGCCTGACCGAGTACGAGTGCGGCGAACTGGTCAAGACCATCAAGGAAATTCACGCCGACGGCACCACCATCGTGTGGATCGAGCACATCGTGCATGCGCTCCTTTCCGTGGCCAGCCGGCTGATCGTGATGAATTTCGGCCAGATCCTCGCGGAAGGCGATCCGCACGAGGTGATGGCGGATGCCCGCGTGCGCGAAGTCTATATGGGCATACCGGTATCATGACGCTGTTGCGGACGCAGAACCTGTCGGCGTTCTACGGCGATTTCCAGGCGCTGTTCGACATCAACGTCGACGTCGAGCAAGGCGGAGACGGTCGCCATCATCGGCGCCAACGGCGCCGGCAAGACTACGTTCCTGCGCGCGGTTGCCGGCGCACTCCAACCGCGCCGGAATCGGTGATGTTCGACGGCAGCCGATCGGCGACAAGACGCCGCATGAAATCGTCCGGCTCGGCATTGCCATGGTGCCGGAAGGCCGCCGGCTGTTTCCAAGCCTTTCGGTCGAGGAAAACCTTCTGCTTGGCACCCACAGCGAGCGCGCGGGGCCGTGGAATCTCAAGCGTGTCTACGACCTGTTTCCGCGGCTGCACGAGTTGCGCCACCTGCCGGCGCCGTCGCTTTCCGGCGGTCAACAGCAGATGGCGGCCGTCGGCCGCGGCCTGATGTCCAATCCGCGGCTGCTGCTCTGCGATGAGCTGTCGCTGGGCCTCGCTCCGGTCGTCATCCGCGACATTTACGAATGCCTCGGCGCGATCACCGCCGAGGGCACGACGGTGGTGCTGGTCGAGCAGGACATCAACCGCGCGCTGGACGCTTCGGCGCGCTTCTATTGTTTTCAGGAAGGCCGGCTCGCGCTGACCGCGCCGACCAAGAATTTTGACCGCGCCGCAATTACCGCGGCTTACTTCGGCCTCTAGGCGGCGCGGATGGAATGGCTCAACATCCTCATCCAGGGCAGCCTGCTTGGCGGGTTCTATGCGCTGTTCGCCATCGGCCTGTCGATGTCGTTCGGCATCATGCGGCTCGTCAACATTGCCCACGGCGATCTCATCGTTCTATCGGCCTATGTGGGCATGGTTGCCATCCACGCTACCGGGCTCGATCCGTTCGCAAGCCTCATCATCGTCGTGCCGGTGATGTTTGCGCTCGGCTATGCGCTCCAGCGCGGGCTGCTGAACTTCACGCTCAGCGGGGGATTGCTGCCGCCGCTGCTTGTCACGTTCGGGATTTCGGTCATCATACAGAACGGCCTGCTGCAGGGCTTCGGCGCCTACGACCATCGACTTCAGGAGGGCCCGATCGAGACCGCAAGCCTGAACTTGCCGGGCGGCATCGATGTCGGGGTCTATCCGCTGTTGGTATTCGCAGTGGCGGTGCTGGCGATCGGCGGCTTGCAGGTGCTGTTCTATCGGACCCGATTAGGCCGCGCTTTTCGCGCCGTATCCGACGATGCCGACACTGCCGAGCTGATGGGCATCGACAATCGCAAGCTTTTTGCCTTGGCGCTCGGAATTGCTATGATGTTCACCGCGATTGCGGGGGTTCTGTTCGGTATCCGCACCATCTTTGATCCGGCGGCAGGCCCGATCCGGCTCATTCTCGCGTTCGAAGCGGTGATCATCGGCGGGCTCGGCAGTCTGTGGGGAACGCTGATCGGCGGCATGGTGCTCGGCATCGCCCAAGCCGTCGGCGCAGCGCTTGACCCGACTTGGCAAATCCTCGCTGGACACATTGCGTTTTTGGTTATTCTGATTTTACGCCCGAGCGGGCTATTTCCGCGGACGAGGGACTGAAATGGATGCCGCTTCGCAGTCAGTCCGCGTTGAGCGTGCCACGAAGGCCAGCCGGATCTTTGCCGTGCTGGCGGCGGCTATCCTGGCGGCGCTGATCTCATTGCCATGGTGGGGCGACGCCGGCGACATGCGGCTCATTGCCGAAATGGCTTATTATGTCGCTCTTGCCCAACTATGGAATCTGCTCGCCGGCTATGCCGGTCTCGTGTCCGTCGGCCAGCAGGCTTATGTCGGCCTCGGCGGATACATGCTGTTTTATTTGACCGGGGTGTGGAACATCAATGTCTATCTGGCCGTGCTCATCGCTGGACCATTCGCGGGGCTGATGGCGGTCCCGGTTTCCTTTGCGGTGTTTCGGCTGCGCGGTGCGTATTTTGCAATCGGCACCTGGGTTGTCTCCGAGGTCTTTGCTCTGCTGGCGAGTTTGATTGCAGTCCTGGGCGCCGGTTCCGGCCTGTCGCTGACGGTTCCGATCTTACAGGAAATCTCGACCCATCGGGATACGCGCGACACGATATTGTATTTGATGACGCTTACAGTGTCGCTTTTCGTGGTCGGCATCGTCTACCTCTTGCTGCGCTCGCGGCACGGCCTTGCGCTCACGGCCATACGCGATTCGGAACCGGCGTCCGCAAGCCTTGGCGTCAATACGTTTGGCACCAAATTCATCATCTACATCGCGACCGCCACGTGTACGGGCCTGATCGGTGCGCTGATCTTTCTGCAGAAGCTGCGCATTTCGCCGGAAGCCGGCTTTAGCATCAACGATTGGATCGTCGTGGTGATCTTTATGGTCGTCATCGGCGGCATCGGCACCATCGAAGGGCCTTTTATCGGCATGCTGATCTTTATCGCGCTCCGCGAATTTTTGGCCGATTACGGCACGTACTATTTGATTCTGTTGGGCCTAATCGCCATTGTCATCATGCTCAAAGCGCCATCCGGCATCTGGGGCTGGGTTATTCAACGCTACGACTTGCAGCTTTTCCCGGTCAGCCGACGGCTTTTGCTTGCGCCGTTTGCGGATTCCTCGAAGCGACAGGGAAGTTAAAGTGCAATGACCCCCGCGCCAGCGACCGGCGTGACGAGAAGAGAGATACTACAGCGGTCCGCGGCGCTGGCTCCGCTTTTCGCCACGCGCGCCGAGGCGGCCGAGGAGGCGCGGCGGATTCCGCCGCAATCGGCGAAGGACATGCTTGACGCAGGTCTCGCCCGGATTTTGCTGCCCGAGCGGATCGGCGGCTATGGACTAGGCTTCGAAGAGTGGTTCGACGTGACGCGCGAGTTGAGCAAAGCCGATGCGTCGCACGGCTGGTGCGCCGGCCTGATCATCCACCACGCGCACTTGATCGCACAGTTTCCGGAAACCGCGCAGAAAACGCTGTGGGCCGGCGGTCTCGATGTTCCGATCGCAGCTTCGTTTGCTCCGAACACGCAGGCCGTTCCGGTCGAAGGCGGCTACCGCGTCTCCGGCGGGGGCTCGCCGTTTGCCAGCGGCGTGGACTATTCGACGTGGGTCATGCTTGGCGGCATGGCACACGATGGACCGGCGCCGGAATGGAAATTCTTTCTGGTGCCGCCCGGGCAATACACGGTGCGCGACACCTGGTTTACCGCGGGAATGCGGGCGACCGGCAGCAAGACCATCGTCACCGACAATGTCTTCGTGCCGAGCGGTCTGGTGTTGCGCCTGACCGATTTGCGCGACGGCGATACTCCGGGCGGCGCCGTCCATGGCGGCATTATATTTCACACGCCATTTTTCTACTATGCGCCGATCTCTTTCGTGGCGCCGATGATCGGCGCAGCGCAAGGTGCCTATGAAGTATTTCGCGAATGGACCAAGACGCGAAAGGCACAGGACGGCACCTCGGTTGCGGAAAAGATCGCCGTGCAGGTGCGCATGGCGCGTGCCGCCGCCGATATCGACGCCGCCGAGCTTCTGGTGCGGCGCGCTGTGCGCGTGACGGACGCGCCTGAAAATTATTCGCCTCAGCTGCTGGCGCGCTCCGTCCGCGACTTTACCCGGGCGTCCGAATTGACGGTTGAGGCAATCGATACGCTCGTTGCCCTAAGCGGAACTGCGGGCTTTGTCAGCTCGCACCCGATCCAACGGGCCTGGCGCGATATCCATTTCATGTCCATGCATATCAGTCTCAACGTCGAAACCAACCTCGCGCATTACGGCCGCATGGAGCTTGGTCTCGAGCGCGACCCCAGCCGTCCGTATTTTTGATTGCATCATTGCGGGGCGTAGGCGAAGCCGGCGAGCCCGGACTTCATATTCTCGATCGGTGATACGGATTCCGGACAGCCTTGCTTTGCTCGGCTGCCGGAGTGACCCTGTCACCGCAAACCGGCTTGCACCACCAGCGGATAGACGCGATCGCGGAACCAGCGCTGGTCCGCGATGTAACGTGGCCAGTTTAAAAGCGTGCCGTCGAGGCCCATTTTTGACATGCGAACAAGTCCGTCCACGATCTGCTCCGGCGTTCCGATCAGCGGATAGCCGCCCCAGCCGGCGATAAAGTGCTTCTTCATCTCGGCGAGCACCGGCGGCGGCAACGTCTTGGCGTTGGCAATCATGGTGTCGACCAGGTTGGTGACCGCCTCCCAGTCCCCTTTCTGGTTGACGTATTCCTCGAAATAGTTCTTCGCCTCCGTCTCGCTCTCGCCCTGCACCACGTAGGCGTAGCTCCAAACCTGGATTTCGCGGCCGTACTCCCTGCGCGCAAGCTCGCGGTAGGAATCGATCTTGGCCTTGCAATCGTCGAAATCGTGCGAGCCGAACACGACATAGACCATGTCGCAATATTTGGCGGCGAAGTGCTGGCCCCTCTCCGACCCGCCGGCGTTCATCACCGCCGGAAACGGCTTTTGGATCGGCTTGGGTTCCAGATAACCCTTCTTGATCTTGTAGAAACGGCCTTCGAAATCGAACGGCTCGTCGCGCGTCCATAGCTCCTTGAGAATGTGCAGCCACTCGGCGGCGCGGTCGTAGCGGTCGTTGTGCTCCATCAGCGGGGAGCCGAACATCTCGATCTCGGGTCGGTTCCAGCCGGTCACGATGTTGAGTGCGAAGCGTCCGCCGGTGACGTGGTCGATGGTGGCGGCCTGCTTCGCCGCCATCACCGGATGGATGGTCGGCACATGCGAGGTGGCAAAGATGCCGGAATAATGCGTCGAAGCGCCGATGGCCGCTGCCCAGGAGAAACACTCGAAGCCGGGACCGTTGAAATTGGTGACGCCGCCAAAGCCGTGCCAGCGCCCGATTGGAACCAGCGCCTCGAACTCCATCTCCTCGGAGGTCCTGGCCAGCTCCAAGGTGTTCGGCCAATTGATGTCCAGCACGCCGTCGATGGTCGATATGGCGCAGCCGCGGTCGAGATTGGTCCCGAACGTGCCGAGCTTAAGCTTGCGGTCGTTGAACACCGGGTTGGTCTCGCGGCGTTCTTGCCGCGCCGTCGTTACTGCATCCATGGCACGGTCCTCTCGCAACCCGGAAAGCTTACGAATGCGCGGGCGGTGTGGCAATCGCGGCGCGACCATGCGAAAGTCATGAAGACCGAAAGTCGGAGCGGACCATGTCGATTTTCGCCGTGAACTATTTGTGCCGCGAGGTGTTGCGCGATCACGCTTTTCGCGCGGCCATGAAGGCCGATCCGGCCAAGGCATTGGCGCCGCTCGACCTCACCGACGACGAGCGTCGCGCGCTCATCGCAGGCGACGTCGGCACGCTCTTTCGCGTGGGTGTCAACGGCTTCCTCATGGGGTACCTGGCGAGATTCGAAGTCTGCGGCTTGAACGTCGGCATTTATAACGAGCGCATGCGCGCGGTGAAGGTCGACGAAATCGGCCAGCCGGTCGCGTAGGCGAGGGGAGACCAGAGATGGCGCAGATCGTCGCCGGCTTCGGCGTGCCGCATACCCCGATCTTTCCGCATTTCGTCAAGCGCGATGGACCGGATTGCGAGACCGCGAAACTGTTCGCGGCGCAGAAGAACGAACTGGCGGCGGCGCGGCCCGACCTGATCCTGATGTTCGATACCGATCACCTCAACACGTTCTTTCTCAACGACCTGCCGATCTTCGCCGTCGGCATCGACAACAGCTTTAAGGCGCCGAACGACGAGCCGCGCGACGTGCCGAATTACGTCGTGCCGTCGCACGGCGCGCTGGCCGCGCATGTTCGCTCCGCGGCTGTCGCGGCGGGTTTCGACGTTGGCATGACGCAGAATTTTTCCGTCGATCACTCGGTCACGGTGCCACTGCACTTCCTCACGCCCGACATGCAGGTGCTGGTCATTCCGTTCTTCATCAGCGGTCACCTGCCGCCGCTGCCCTCGGCGCGGCGTTGCTATACGCTCGGCCAGACGGTGGCCCGCGCCATCGAGGCATGGCCCGAGGACCTGCGCGTTGTCATCATGGGCTCGGGCAGTTTTTCGCTCGAAGTGGGCGGTCCGCGCATGGCGCCGGGGCGCTCCGACGGCGTGCCCGATCCGGATTGGGCGCTGCGCGTGATCAAATATCTCGAGCAGCAAGAGATCGATAGGCTAATTGCCGAGTTCACCGAGCATCAGCTACTGAAGGCCGGCAATGTCGGCGGCGAGTTGTTGAACTGGATCGCCATGCTTGGCGCCATCGGCAACCGCAAGCCGAATTACGTCGTGCCACAGATGCAGAATGGCCACGCCTACGGCGTGTGGCGATGGAATTGATCGTCATTGCGAGCGAAGCGAAGCAATCCAGGGCAGGGCGCAACACGTCGAGACCGTTCTGGATTGCTTCGTCGCTTGCTCCTCGCAATGACGATTTCAGAACATCGGGTAGGCGGCATTGAGCGGCAGGCCGAATTCCATGCGGCCGAAATTCTCCGCCGGCACGTCCCAGTTCATCACCACGTGCGAGGAGATGGCGTGCACGTCGCGCCAGCAGCGCTGGATCGAGTTGTCGTCCATCAGTCCGCTCGAGCCCGAAATCTTGACCAGATCGTCCATGGCCTCGCGCAGCATGCGCACGGCAAAAGTAAAGTCGCGGCGCAACAGCGTGCGCGTCTCAAGCGTCATGCCGGCATAATCCTGCCGTGCCAGCTTAAACGTGCGGCGCGCCAACAGCTCCGCCGCATCGATCTGCGCCGCGATCTCGGCGACGCGGATTTGCACCGGCACGTGCTGGGCGATGTTAAGCTGCGTGTAAGTCAAATAGCGCTTTCGCGTCCATGTGGTGAAATCGGCATAGCCGCCGCGGGCCAGCCCGAGCACGGGTCCGAGCAGCGCATAGCTGTGCACGGCGATGAACGGGGTGCGATAGATTGGATTGGCGTTGACTTTCGATCCCGGCGAGCAGGCGTCGCGCAAGGCCGAGAATGACACGCTGCAGTGCTCGGGCACGAATACGTTGTCGAGCACAGCGGTATTCGAGCCGCTGCCGCGCAGGCCGGCGCAGTACCAGGTGTCGTCCTGCTGCACCTGCGACACCGGCACCAGATAGAGCCGCATGTCGGGATGATCCTCGCCTGCGCGCTGAACGAGCCCGCCGATCATGATCCATTGCGAGTGGCGTAGCCCGCTGCACCAAGACCAGCGGCCGTTGAGACGATAGCCGCCGGGCGCGGCCGTGGCCTTCCCGGTCGGCGCCGCGGAGGTGGCGATGCAGGCCGCCTTGTCGCGGCTCCAGACGTCATGCTGCGCCTCTTCCGGAAACAGCGCCAGCATGCAGGCGTGATCGGCCAGATAGTTCAAACACCAGGCCGAAGAGCCGCAGGTCGATTTGCCAAGCTCGACTGCGATATCGAACGCCACTTCGTGATCGTGTTCGTAGCCGCCCCAGCGTTTCGGTTGCAGGGTGTGAATGAGGCCGGCGGCGATGAATTCGTCGACCGATTCCTGCGGGATATTGCGGTCGCGCTCCGCCCGCACGGCGCGTTCGCGCAGTTTCGGCGCCAAGGACCGGGCGCGGGCGACAAGGTCTTCGGCTGTCGGAATCTTTTCCAGCGCGGCGGCCGGCCGTAGTTCCGCGACGCTCATGGCGCTTCCTCCCGTTTGCTAAACTTTGCGCCGGGAGCCTGTCTGGATCAAGGAGCATTGATCAAACCTGCCGTGTCCAGGTAAGGTGCAAATGAATCATGCCCGGGCGTCTTGACGGAAAAGTCGCGTTGATCAGTGGTGCCGGCTGCGTCGGCTCTGGCTGGGGCAATGGCCGCGCCGCCGCGGTTTTGTTCGCGCGCGAGGGGGCAAGGGTCTTTGCCGTCGACAAGAACGCAGATTCCATGGTCGAAACGGTCGCGCGCGTCGGCAACGACGGCGAGATCGCGACGTATGTCTGCGACGTACTGGACGACGCGCAGGTCAAAGCAATGGCGGAGGCCTGCCGCGAAAAATACGGCCGCATCGACATATTGGTGAACAATGTCGGCGGTTCGGCGCCGGGCGGCGTCGCGGAAATGGCCGAGGCAACGTTTGAGCATCAGATCGATTACAATCTGAAAACCGTATTCCTCACCTGCCGTCATGTCATCCCGATCATGATCGAGCAGGGCGGCGGCGCTATCGTCAACACGGCCTCGACTTCGGGCATCAGCTATTCGGGCTCGCCGCAGATCGGCTATGCCTCGTCGAAGGCTGCGGTGATTCAGTTTTCGCGGGTGACCGCCGTGCAATACGCCAAGCATCGCATTCGCGTGAATACGGTCATTCCCGGACAGATGCACACGCCGATGGTGGAAGCTCGCCTCGCCAGACAGCGCACCGGCGGCGACGTCGAGGCCTTGCTCAAATCCCGCCTCGCCCGCATTCCGCTCGGTTTTGCCGGAGACGGCCGCGATACCGCGGCTGCGGTGCTGTTTCTCGCCTCCGACGAAGCGCGCTTCATCACCGGTACTGAAATCGTGGTCGACGGCGGCATGACCGCGCGCAGCGGCTGATTTGCGAGAGAGCGGACAACGACGGCGAAGCAGTTCGGGTTTTAAATAGGCGGCCTGGCTTCGCACAAAACCTTGCCGCAGGTATGCACGGCGTCGATGATCGCCTGCAAGGCGTTGCGGCCCGGATAGCCGAGGATAGCGACGCCTCCGATGATGAAGGAGGGTGTGGCGGCAAGCCCGAGCGAGTTGCCGAGCGCGAGGTGATTTTTCATCGTCTGCGTCACGTCATCGCTGTTTGAAATGGAGTCTATGGCGCGGCCGTCGAAGCCGAGTTGGCGCGCGATCTCGAAGGCGCGCAGTCCATCCGTCGTACCGCGCTGCGCATAGATCTTGCGATGGAAGGCATAAAATTGCTGCGGCGTGGCGAGTTTCGCCACCGCAAGCTCGACCCGGCTTGCTGCAATCGAAGCCTCGCCGAGGACCGGGTAGGGCACGAGAACGAGCCTAAGCTCCGGATCGGTATCGACCATGTCGCCGATATCGACCGAGGCGATGCGGCAGAACGGACAATTAAGATCGTAGAATTCGATCAGCGTGGTCTTGCCGGTTGGATTGGCCACGATCACCACGCCGGGCAAGCGTTCGATCGGAGCCGGTCAGCTTGACCGTGTGATTGGGCACGCGCTGGCCGTCGTCGCCGACGAGCGGATATTCCGAGAGATAGCGCATGGAATGGTCGCGCTGCTGCGCCACGCCGTACCCACTGCCGCCTACGATGAGCGCGAGCGCCAGCGCGGCGGCGGTTAAGCTCCGAAGTCTCATGGTTATTGCGCCACGACGCCTGAGGGCGCCGTTTCGATATTGAACGCGGCGGCAAACAGCGCGCGAGTGTAATCGGTTTGCGGATGGCGGAACAGCGTTGCGGCGTCGCCCGCCTCCACCACCTTGCCGGCCCGCATCACCAAGAGCCGGCTCGCCAGCGCCGCCACCACGCGCAGGTCGTGCGAAATGAACAGATAAGTGAGGTTCGCGCCGCTTCTGCAGGTCGCGGAATAGGTCGACCATCTGCGACTGGATCAGCATGTCGAGCGCGCTCGTCGGCTCGTCGAGCACGATGAAGGTCGGCTCCAGCACGATCGCGCGCGCCACCGCGATGCGCTGCCGCTGGCCGCCGGAAAATTCGTGGGGAAAGCGAAAGCGCGTTTCCGGATCGAGCCCGACGTCGGTGAGCGCACGGATGACGCGCTCGTCGCGCTCCCGCTCCGGCATTTTCCGGATGATGGACATTAAGCCCTTCCTTGATGATGTCGGCGACCGACAGCCGCGGCGAGAGCGAGCCGTAGGGGTCCTGGAACACGATCTGCATGTCGCGGCGGAACGGCCGCATCTGCTCGAAACGCAGCCCCTGCAGCTTGTTGCCCATGAATACGATCGGCCCCTCGGAGGAGATGAGCCGCAGGAGCGCGAGCCCGAGCGTGGTCTTGCCCGAGCCCGATTCGCCGACGACGCCGAGTGTCTCGCCCTTGCGCAGCGCGATGCTGACGCCGTCGACCGCCTTGATGTGGCCGACGGTCTTGCGCAGCACGCCGCGCCTGATCGGGAACCAGACTTTCAGGTCGGTGGCTTCCAAGCAGCATTGGCGCGCCGGGCTGCGGCGGCGCCGGATCGGGCTTCGGCTCGGCGGCAAGCAGCGCGCGCGTGTAAGGGTGCTCGGGCGCCGTAAAAACGCGCTCGACCTCGCCCTGCTCGACGATGCGGCCTTCCTTCATCACGCAGACCCTCTGCGCGATTTTGCGCACGATGCCGAGGTCGTGGGTGATGAAGAGAAGCGACATGCCGAGCCGCTTCTGGATGTCGTTCAACAGCGCGATGATCTGCGCCTGCACGGTGACGTCGAGCGCGGTGGTCGGCTCGTCGGCGATGAGCAGATCGGGCTCGTTGGCGAGCGCCATGGCGATCATCACCCGCTGGCGCTGGCCGCCGGACAGCTGATGCGGATAGCTCTTGAGCCGGCTTTGCGGATCGGGAATGCCGACCTGGCCCAAAACCTCGATGGTGCGCGCGCGCGCGGCCGCGCCGGTGAGCCCGCGATGCAGCAGCAAAACCTCGCCGATCTGCTTCTCGATCGTATGCAGCGGATTGAGCGAGGTCAGCGGCTCCTGAAAGATGATGGTGATGTCGTCGCCGCGCACGCGTTGCATGTCGCGTTCGGAAAGCGGGAGCAGGTCTCTGCCCTTGAATGAGATCGCGCCCGAGGGATGCCGCGCCGACGGATAGGGCAGGAGCTTGAGGATCGACAGCGCGGTGACCGATTTGCCCGAGCCCGATTCGCCGACCAGCGCCATGGTCTCGCCCTTGCCGATGTCGAACGACACGCGATCGACGGCGAGCGTCTCGCGGCCGCCTTGGCGGAAGGCGACGGAGAGATCGCGGATCGAGAGAAGGGGTTCGGCGCTCATGCAAACGTCTTTCGCGGATCGAAGGCGTCGCGCACGGCTTCGCCGATGAAGATGAGCAGCGAGAGCATGATGGCGACGGCGAAAAAGCCGGTCAGTCCGAGCCAGGGCGCCTGCACGTTGGCCTTGCCCTGCGAGAGCAGTTCGCCGAGCGACGGCGAGCCGGGCGGCAGGCCGAAGCCGAGAAAGTCGAGCGCGGTCAGCGTCATCACCGACGACGACATGATGAACGGCAGGAACGTCATGGTCGCCACCATGGCGTTGGGCAACAGATGGCGGAACATGATGACCGCGTTCGAAACGCCGAGCGCGCGCGCCGCCATGATGTATTCGAAATTGCGCCCGCGCAGAAACTCGGCGCGCACGAGCCCGACGAGCCGCGTCCAGGAGAACATCAAGAGAATGCCGAGCAGCACGAAAAAGCCGGGCACCAGCACCGAGGAAATGATGAGCAGCAAATAAAGCTCCGGCACCGAGGTCCATATTTCGATGAAGCGCTGGAACAACAGATCGGTCCAGCCGCCGAAATAGCCCTGCACGGCGCCGGCGACCACGCCGATGATCGAAGAGACGATGGTCAGGATGAGGCCGAACAGGACCGAGACGCGGAAGCCGTAGATCAGCCGCGCCAGCACGTCGCGGCCGACGTCGTCGGTGCCGAGCCAGTTGTATTGCAGCGTGCCGCATTTGCCGTAGCCGTTCTTGGCGGCAAATTCGCAATCCTTCTTGGTGAGCAGCCAGGTCGGCTTGGACGGAAACGGCGAAGGCGGCCGGCTGACGATGGTGTTGTAGGAAAACGGAATCGGCGGCCAAATTTGGAAGGCGTGGTGGTCGGCCAGATATTGCTGCAGATGCGGATCGAGATAATCGGCGGCGGTGCCGAAAACGTCGCCGAAATCGGTATCCGGATAGGTGACGAAGACCGGAAAATAATTCTTGCCGTCGACGTGGATGTAGATCGGCTTGTCGTTGGCGATGAATTCCGCGAACAGCGAGATCAGGAACAGGACGAGAAAAATCCATAACGACCAATAGCCGCGGCGGTTGGCCTTGAAATTGCGCCAGCGCCGCGCGTTGATCGGCGAAAGTTCGAACCCTTTCGGCGGCGCGGCAAGGCCGAGCGGGCCGGCTGGCTCGATGTCGGCCGTCAGTTCCGGCGCGACGATGCGCGTGTCCACGGCCGGCTCGATGCTCTCGCCGGGGCGGGTGCGTACGTCCACCTCACACCTCCCGCGTCTCGAAATCGATGCGCGGATCGATCAGCGTGTAGGTGAGGTCGGAGATCAGCGTCACCGACCAGGCCGATCAGCGCGAAAATATAGATGTTGGCGAACACCACCGGATAGTCGCGATTGAGCACGCTTTCGAAGCTCAACAGCCCGAGCCCGTTGAGCGAGAAGATAGTCTCGATCAGCAGCGAGCCGGCAAAGAAGGCGCTGACGAAGGCGCTGGGAAAGCCGGCGACGACCAGCAGCATGGCGTTGCGGAAGATGTGGCCGTAAAGCACTCTGCCTTCGGAGCAGCCCTTGGCGCGCGCGGTGAGCACATATTGCTTGCGCAACTCTTCGAGAAAGCAGTTTTTGGTGAGCAGCGTCATGGTGGCGAAGGCGGCAAGCCCCATGGAAACGATCGGCAGCGTAAGGTGCCAGAAGTAATCGAGGATCTTCTGCCACCAGGGAAACTGCGACCAGCCGTCGGAAGTCAGCCCGCGCAACGGGAAGATCTGCCAAAACGAGCCGCCGGCGAACAAAATGATGAGCAGAATCGCGAACAGAAATCCGGGAATGGCGTAGCCGACGATGATGACGCTTGAGGTCCAGACGTCGAAATTCGTCCCGTCGCGCACCGCCTTGCGGATGCCGAGCGGGATCGAGATCAGATAGCTCAAAAGCGTCATCCAGATGCCGAGCGAGATCGAGACCGGCAGTTTTTCCTTGATCAGTTCGAGTACGCTTACGTCGCGGAAATAGCTCTTGCCGAAATCGAAGCGCAGATAATTCCACAGCATGATGAAGAAGCGCTCGTAGGCCGGCTTGTCGAAGCCGAACTGCTTTTCCAGGCTCTTGATGAAGGCCGGATCGAGGCCCTGCGCGCCGCGATATTTCGAATTGATGTCGCCTTGCGCGCCGCCCGGCAGCACGCCGCGGCGCGAAGTCGCCGCCGGGGGAGCCGGAAATGCGCGAAGTCGCGCCGCGTCTCCATGCCGGAGAGCTGGGCGATGACGCGTTCCACCGGGCCGCCCGGCGCAAACTGCACCACGACGAACGACACCAGCATGATGCCGAAGATGGTCGGGATCATGAACAGCAGGCGGCGGATGATGTAGGCGGTCATTGTCAGTCCGTGTCGGCGAGGAGGTTCTAACCGGCCCGCTGTAGTTTCGCTGCCTTGTCGGCGTCATACCACCAGGTATCCGGAATGCCGCGGAAATAACGCGGCTGCGCCGGCGGGCGGCCGAAAACGTCCCAGTAGGCGATCCAGTGCGACGGCTTGTACCATTGCGGAATCCAGTAATGGCCGGCGCGGATCACGCGGTCGAGCGCGCGGCACGCGGTCACCAGGCGCCGGCCGCGTATCGGCGGCGATGACGGTTTCGATCAAGGCGTCGATCACCGGATCGGCAATGCCGGCGAGATTGTTCGAGCCCTTGAGCGCCGCGGCCTGCGAGGAAAAGTACGAGCGCAGCGAATCGCCGGGCGTGGACGAGAAGCCGAGACGGTCGACCGTGATGTCGAAATCGAAATCGTCGAGCCGGGCGCGGTATTGCACCGGATCGACCAGGCGGATCGTGGCGTCGATGCCGAGCGTCGCCAGATTCTTGATGAGCGCCATGTGGTGCGGCTCGAAGGTCGGCTCGTCGAGCAGAAATTCGATGGTGATCGGATCGCCGTCCGGCAAGACGCGCTTGCCGTTCTTGATGAGGCAGCCGGCGGCCTGCAGAAGCTGCACGGCCTTGCGCAGCATGGCCCGGTCGTCGCCGGAGCCGTCGTTGACCGGCGGCAGGTAAGGCTCGCCGAACACCTCGTCGGCGACGCGGCCGCGGAACGGCTCGAGCAGCGCCAGCTCGGCCGCGCTCGGCTTGCCGACCGCCATCATGTCGGAGTTCTGAAAGACCGAGACGGTGCGCTCGTAGCAGCCATACATGATCGTCTTGTTGGTCCACTCGAAATCGAAGGCGTTATTGAGCGCCTCGCGCAGCCGCGGGTCGGAGAATTTCTTGCGCCGCGTGTTGATGAACCAGCCCTGCGCGCCGGAGGGCGTTTCGTCCGGGATGGTGTCGCGCTTGACGCGGCCGTCCTGCACGGCCGGAAAATCGTAGCGCGTCGCCCAGGTGCGTGAGGTGAACTCTTCGCGGAACAGATAATTCTCGGCGGTAAAGCCTTCGAAGCCGACGTCGCGGTCGCGATAATATTCGAAGCGCACGATGTCGAAATTGTTCTGGCCGCGCGAAACCGGCAGGTCGGCGCCCCACCAATCCTTGACGCGCTCGTATTCGATGTAGCGGCCGGCGTCGAAACGGCCGACCTTGTAGGCGCCGGAGCCAAGCGGCACATCCAGCGTCGATTCGTCGAACTTTTTTGCCCGAATAATAGGCGCGGGAAAAAATCGGCAGGCCGGCGACGAACAGCGGCACGTCGCGGGCGCGCTTGGGCGCGAAGGTCACGGTAACCGTCGCGTCGTCGTCGGCGCTGGCGTCCGTCATAGTCGCGCAAGGACTGGCTGATGATCGGATGGCCCTGCTGTTTGAGAATAGTTGAGCGAGAAGGCGACATCGTGCGCGGTGAGCGGCGAGCCGTCGTGGAATTTGGCTTCGGGCCGGATGAAAAATCGGTAGGTGAGACCGTCGGCGGAGCGCCGCACCTTTTCGGCGGCGAGGCCGTACATGGCGTCCGGCTCATCGCCGGCGCGCACCAGCAGCGTGGCGAAGGTGAGCTCCATGCCCTGCGCCGCATCGCCCTTGAGGATGTAGCTGTTGAGCGAATTGAAGGTGAGGAAATTCTGATTGTATTGCCGGTCCGGCCCGATCTGCGAAAATGTTCCGCCCTTGGGCGCGTTCGGGATCGACGTAGCGGAAGTGCGGGAAATCCGGCGGATAGGCGAGGTCGCCGAACGCCGAGAGGCCGTGCGACTCGATCGTTGCCTCGGCGCCGCGGGTGAAACGGCGCCGCGCGAGGCGCCGGCGATGGCAGTTCCGGCGGCCGCCGCAAGAATGTGCCGGCGCGTGAGGTAGACCATATCAGCGCCGCCGATCGACCGGCGTGGCGAGGCACGTCACGACTTCGCTCCGGTCTTGGCCGCTTTGGCGGCATCCCACCACCACAGCGTCGGGAATGCGTCCATGCCGTATTTCGGCATCGGATCGGGCCGGCTGAAGCGGTCCCATCGCGCGGTGCGCACATAGGGATAGGTCCATTGCGGCACGACGTAATGGTTCCAGAGCAGCACGCGGTCGAGCGCTTTGGTGGCGGCGACGAGGTCGGCGCGGCTCTTGGCGAAAATCACCTGATTGATCAGCGCGTCGACGGCCGGATTCTTGATGCCGATCAGGTTGAACGAGCCGGGCTGATCGGCCGCCTGCGAGCCCCAGATAGCCGCGCTGCTCGTTGCCGGGCGACAGCGATTCGCCCCACGACTGTCATGATGATGTCGAAATCGAAGCTGCGCAGCCGGTTCTCATACTGCGCATCGTCGATCGTGCGCACCGTCACCGTCATGCCGAGCCGTTCGAGCGAGGGCTTGTAGAACAAGAACACGCGCTCGAAGCTCGGATCGTCGGCGAGAAATTCGATCGCGTAGGGCTCGCCGGTCTTGCCGTTGACCAGCCGCTCGTTGCGCACCTCGTAGCCGGCCTCGCGCAGCAGCAGCACGGCTTGGCGCAGATTATCGCGATCGGCTTGCGGATTGCCGCCGACCGGATTGCTGTACGGGGTGGTGAAAACTTCGGGCGGCACCTGGTCTTGCACCGTCTGCAGGATTTCCAGCTCCCGGCCGGTGGGCAAGCCGGTGGCGGCAAGTTCGGTGCCCTGGAAGTAACTGGCGATGCGCGTGTACTGGCCGTAGAAAAGCTGCCGGTTCATCTCCTCGAAATCGAAGGCGTAGTTGAAGGCGAGCCGCACGCGCGGATCCTTGAACTTGTCGCGGCGGATGTTGAAGGCGAACGCCTGCATCACCCCGACATTGTTGATGGGAAACTGCTCGAGGATGACGCGCTTTTGGGCGACCGCGGGAAAGTCGTAGGCCGTGGCCCAGTTCTTGGCGGTGTTCTCTATCGCGCCAATCGACCGTATCGGCCTTGAACGCTTCGAGCGCGACGGTGGTGTCGCGGAAATATTCGAAGCGCAGCTCGTCGAAATTATCGCGGCCGATGCGGACGTTGAGCGCGCGGCCCCAATAATCCTTCACCCGCTCGTAGACGACTTCGCGGCCGGCGGAGAAGCTTTTGATGCGGTAGGGACCGCTGCCGAGCGGCGGCTCGAGCGTAGTGTCGCCGATGTCGCGCTTTTTGCCGTTCTTGGTCGGTGCCTTCCCACCAGAGCTTGGGCAGGATGGTGAGCTGGCCGACGATCTGCGGCAGTTCGCGGTTGCCCGGCCGAATCGAAGGTGAAGGTGATCTCGCGATCGCCGGTCTTTTCCACCTTGACGACGTGGCGGTAATAGGCGGCGAGCTGGGGGCTGTATTTCTTCCAGGCGTTGAACGAGAAAATCACGTCGTCGACCGTGACCGGGCTGCCGTCGTGCCATTTCGCCTCGCGCGCGCAGCCGGTAGGCGGCGAAGGAGAAATCGTCCGGATAGCGCACCGCCTCGGCGATGAGCCCATACTCGCTCGACACTTCGTCGAGCGATTCGGCGAGCAGCGTGTCGTAGACGAGCGTGATCCCGCTGGCGAGATTCCCTTTGACGCCGGCCACCACCATGTTGAAGCTGTCGAAGGTGCCGATCGCGATCTGCCGCGCCGTGCCGCCCTTGGGCGCGCCGGCGTTGACGTAGTCGAACTGCTTAAATCCTGGCGGATATTTCAGGTCGCCATAGAGCGACATGCCGTGGCGCCAGGGAGCATTTGCCGACGGCGTCGCACGGTTGCTCCTGCGCCTTCGCGCGGGCGAGCAAGGACGGGCAGCGGCAGCAGCCGTCGCGGCCAACGCCAGCCGGTGGATTTCAGCAGCGATCGGCGGTTCACGCCGAGTGCTCCGATGCAATCTGTCATGCCCGCACGCCGCGCGGCGGGCGCTGATCGAGGCCGCTCCCTTATGTGCTTTTCAATTGCGGCGCCAGCGTGCCGGCCGTAGCCGCGACGAAATGCACTTCACATCCGCGTGCGAGAATGCTGCGCGGCGACGCCGGGCGCAGATCGCAGCTATTTCGCCGGCGCCGACCGGGGTGCCGGGTGCGGCGGCTGGCGCCGGCGGCGCTGCGCCGCTGGCCGGTGCCGCCGATGCCGGCGGTGCGCCGGTGCGGTGGCGGCGGCCGTCGGAGCGCGGGCTGGGCTTGCGCCGCCTTCGGCAGCGGCAGCGGATTGTCGGAGTTCGAATTGAGGTAGGCGATGACGTCGGCCCGCTGATGCTCGTTGGTCGATGCCGGCGAAGGTCATCAGTGTGCCCGGGACGTCGGCGCGCGGATTGGTCAGCCAGGTGTTCAGCGCATCGAAGGTCCAGGTGCCGCCCTTGGCCTTCAAGCGCCGCCGAATAATTAAAGCCGGCCTCCGAAGCCACCTTGCGGCCCACGACGCCGTAAAGATCCGGTCCGATCTTGGCCCCCTGGCCCTTGCCGAGGTTGTGGCACAACTCGCATTCCTTGGCGATCTGCGCGCCCTGCTGAACCGAGGCGCTGACCGAGCAGGTTCTCGATCGGCACTGCCGGCGCGGGTGCGCCGGTCCGCCGCTCGGGTCTGCCGGCTGTCTCCTGCTTGACCTCGATCACGTAGCCGGGCTTGGCCGCGACGGGCGGCGCGAAAATCGCGCCGGAGGCGATATGGACGGCAAGCAGCACCAGACAGGTTCCCAGCAAAGCACCGAGAATCTTGTTGAGTTCGAACGAATCCATTGCCGGAGGGCTCCGCAGAGGCAGGGGAGGGCGGTGCACAAATAGCCGGTTTGCCGCGCGCTCTTGCAACCCGTATAACAAAGCCGGGCTTTCGCCGATGCCTGATGTCCTCGTTCTCATTCCCGCCCGTATGGCCTCGACCCGGCTGCCGGGCAAGCCGCTTGCCGATATCGCCGGAGAGCCGATGATCGTGCATGTCTGGCGCCGCGCCATGGAGGCCAAAGTCGGCCCGTCTGGGTCGCAACCGATTCTGCGGCGATCGCCGAGGCGGTGGAAAAGTCCGGCGGACGCGGCGGTGATGACCCGCTCCCGACCACGCCTCCGGCACCGACCGCATCCATGAGGCGCTGGAGAAGATCGATCCCGAGCCGCAGCGCCGACATCATCGTCAACATGCAGGGCGATCTGCCGACGCTCGAACCCGGCGATCTCGCCGCCGCCGTGGCTCTGCTCGCGCGATCGCGCTGTCGATATCGGCACGCTTGCCGCCGAGATCAGCAAGGCCCGGGAGCGCGATCGACCCGAACGTGGTCAAGGTGGTGGGTGCGCCGGTGGCGCCGGCCCGGCTGCGCGCGCTCTACTTCACCCGCGCCACGGCGCCCTCCGGCGATGGCCCGCTCTATCATCATATCGGCCTCTATGCCTTTCGCCGCGCCGCGCTCGACCGCTTCGTGGCGCTGCCGCCCTCGCCGCTGGAAAAGCGCGAAAAGCTCGAACAGCTGCGCGCGCTGGAGGCCGGCATGCGCATCGACGTGGCGATCGTCGACACCGTGCCGCTCGGCGTCGACACGCCGGAGGATTTGGAAACGGCGCGCGCCATGTTAACGAGCGCGCTCATGAAGCGACGCCGAAAAATCGCGTTCCAGGGCGAGCCGGGCGCCAACTCGCACATCGCCTGCGACGAGGCCTATCCCGGCTACGAGCCGCTGCCGTGTCCGACCTTCGAGGACGCGTTCGCCGCCGTGCGCACCGGCAAGGCGACGCTCGCCATGATCCCGATCGACAATTCGGTCGCCGGCCGGGTCGCCGACATCCATCATCTGATGCCGCAATCGGGGCTCAACATCGTCGCCGAATGGTTCCTGCCGGTGCAGCATCAATTGATGGCGCCGAAGGGCGCGAGCTTGAAAACGATCCGCACGGTCGAGAGCCATGTGCACGCGCTCGGCCAGTGCCGCAACATCATCCGCAAGCTCGGCGTCAAGGCGGTCGTCGCCGCCGACACTGCGGGCGCCGCGCGCGAGGTGGCCGAGGCCGGCGACATTTCCCGCGCCGCGTTGGCCACCGTGCTGGCGGCGAAAATCTACGGCCTGAAAATTCTCAAAAGCAACGTCGCCGACGCAAAGCACAACACCACGCGCTTCGTCGTGCTGGCGCGCAAGCCGAAATGGGCGAAACCGCGGCAAGAAGCTCGTCGTCACCACTTTTCTGTTCGAGGTGCGCAATATCCCGGCCGCGCTCTACAAGGCGCTCGGCGGCTTTGCCAGCAACGGCATCAACATGACCAAGCTCGAGAGCTACATGGTCAACGGCAGCTTTGCTGCGACGCAGTTCTACGCAGATGTGGAAGGCCATCCGCATGACCGTCCGCTCGCGCTGGCGCTCGAAGAGCTGGAATTCTTCTCGCGGCCGAAATCGCTGAAGATTCTCGGCGTCTATCCGGCGCACCCGTTTCGCGAGACGTTCAAATAGGAGCCGGCGGCGGCCGCAGCCGGGCCCGCGCAACGAACAGGGAATGCAGACGATGAGCGACAATGCCGCAAAGGTGCGGCGAACGGTGCAATTGCGCTTCACGCTGCCGACGGCGGATTCCGGGCAGCTTGCCGCCATGATCAAGGCCGCGGCGCCGTTCTACCAGATGTTCGGCAACGCCCAGGTGCGGCTTCTGCAGAATGTCGACGATCCGGCCAAATTCGTACAGGAGATCGAATACGAGGCGAAGCGAAGACTGGGAGCTCAACCGGCAACACATTGCCGGCGACGTGCGCATGCAAACCTATCTGCAGGCCTGGCGCGCGATGCTGCCCGGCGCGCCGGAGATCGATGTCTATCAGGAGGTTTGACGACGGAGGACGGACGACAAGATTCAATAACAGTCGTTTTTCATCCGTTCTCCGTCCTCGGGTTCCGTCGTCCGCTCCTAGATTGTCTGGTTGTATTCCCCGACGTCCTTGTGCGTGCGCAGCACGGCATCGACCGCCTTGAACATATCGCGCATGCGCGTTTCCGATACTGGGCTCTCGACGACGACGACCAATTCCGGCTTGTTGGATGAGGCGCGAACGAGGCCCCAGGTGCCGTCCGCGACCGTGACGCGTACCCCGTTGACGGTGACGAGATCGCGGATCGGCTGGCCGGCGACCTTGCCGCCCTTGTTCTGCTCGGTCTCGAAGTGCTTCACCACCTCGTCAACGATGGCATACTTGGTCTCATCCGGCGCAATGCGGCGACATTGTCGGCGACGACCAGGTTTTCGGCAGCGCGTTTTTCAAGTCCGCCATGCTCTTTTCGCGGATTACGATCGAGCATGTCGCAGACCGCGAAGGCGAAAATCAAACCGTCATCGTAGCCGCGACCGAACGGCTTGTTGAAGAAGAAGTGGCCGGATTTCTCAAATCCGGCGATGGCGCCGATTTCGTGGACCCGACGCTTCATGTAAGAGTGGCCGGTCTTCCAATAATCGGTCCTGGCGCCGTTTTTGATCAGCACCGGATCGGTCGCAAACAGGCCGGTGGATTTCACGTCGGCGACGAACAGCGCGTCCTTGTGATTGGCGGATATGTCGCGCGCGAGCATGACGCCGACCTTGTCGGCGAAAATTTCCTCGCCCTCGTTGTCGACCACACCGCAGCGGTCGCCGTCGCCGTCGAAGCCAAGGCCCACATCGGCGCCGCTTGCAAGCACCGCGTCGCGCATGGCGTGCAGCATTTTCAGATCTTCGGTGTTGGGATTGTATTTGGGAAAGGTGTGGTCGAGCTTGCAATCGAGCGGCACCACCTCGCAGCCGATTTTCTCCAGAATCTGCGGTGCGAAGGCGCCCGCTGTGCCGTTGCCGCAGGCGCACACCACCTTCAGCCGGCGCTTGAGCTTCGGCCTATCGGTGAGGTCGGCGATGTAGCGCGCCGGAAAATTCTCGACGAATTCGTAAGCCCCGCCATCCTTGGTTTTAAAGCGGCCGTTGAGCACGATGTCTTTGAGCCGTGTCATCTCGTCCGGGCCGAACGTAAGCGGGCGGTTTGCGCCCATCTTCACGCCGGTCCAGCCGTTGTCGTTGTGCGAGGCGGTGACCATGGCGACGCAGGGCAGGTCGAGCGCGAATTGTGCGAAGTACGCCATGGGGGTGAGAGCGAGCCCGATATCGTGCACCTTGCACCCGGCGGCGACGAGCCCATTCACCAGCGCCATTTTGATCGAGGCCGAGTAGGAACGGAAATCGTGGCCGGTAACGAACTCCGGCCGCACGCCCAGCTGATGAATGAGCGTGCCAAGCCCCAGTCCCAGCGCTTCGACGCCCATCAGATTGATCTCGGCTTCGAACAGCCAGCGCGCGTCGTACTCGCGAAAGCCGGTCGATTTTACCATCGGCTCGGACTCGTAAGCGTAAGTATTGGGCTTGAGCGAAGGTTTGGGCTTGGGAAACATTGGGGTTCGACGCGTGGGAGGGCCGGCCAGCAATAGCGTAAACGGCGGGAAACTGAAATGGTTGCGTGGTATGGGATTCTGGATCGACTGCCCAGGCAGATGGTGACAGGTCTGTCTGGGTTACTGCTCCAGCACCATCTTGCCATTGCTGTAATCGAAATGACTTAGCCGCGACAGGAAAGACATGCCGAGCAGGTTTTCGCTCAAGGCTCCGTCCGGCATGACCACGGCACTGACGTCGTGCAGCATGATGTCGCCGATTTCGACCATGTCGAGGGTGGTCGGCGCGGCGCGGATCGTGCCGTTGGCCGTTCGCATCAGCATCGTATAGTCGCTGTTGCCCGGATGAATGCCGAGTTGCGCGGCGTCGCCGGCGGTGAGCGCGATCACCGAAGCGCCGGTATCGACCGTGAACTGCAGTGCCCGCCCGTCGATGCGGCCTTCAATGCGAAAGTGTCCGAAAGCATCGCGCGACACCTCGATCGAATCCGATGCCGAGGTGGCTTCCGCTGCGGCCGTCGGCTTCACCGCCATCCCTTGCTGCGGATGCGCTTTCATTTGCTCGGCATAGCGCGGGACGATCATTCCGGCGACAATGGCGGCCGCTGCGAAGGTGAGGACAGAGCGCATGGATGCCAAATCCGGGACGACGAAAATGTCGCCATCTGAACATCGCGCTGCGAACAAGCCGCTAATGCAGTGCCGTGGGTCGGCGGATTTGCAGTCCGAAGGTAAGCAGAGCGCCAAAATATCCGCTCAAATTTTATATGTTGCGCGGCTTGGCGCGACGTGTCGCGGCCGCCGCGACCGGGTCTTCGGGCCACGGGTGCTTCGGGTAACGGCCGCGCATTTCGGCGCGGACGGCCGCATAACTTCCGCGCCAGAAACCCGGCAGGTCGCGCGTGGTTTGAACGGGGCGCTGCGCCGGCGACAATAGCTCGATGACGAGCGGCACTCGTCCGCCGCCGATCGCCGGGTGGCGGTCGAGGCCGAAAAGCTCCTGCACGCGGATCGCGATTTTGGGGCCGCCCTCGGCCTGGTAATCGATCGGCACACGCGAGCCGGTGGAGGCTTCGAAATGGGTCGGCGCTTCGATGTCGAGCCGCCGCCGCAGTGCCCACGGCAGCAACTGGCTCAGCGCAGCCTCCAATTCATCGGCCGTGATCTCGCCGAGTGCGGTTTTCGTAGTCAGCGCCGACGCCAGCCAATCGCTAGCTTTGTTGGCGAGCGCCGCATCGGAAAGATCGGGCCATTCCGCGCCTTCGCTTTCGCGGAGGAACATGATGCGGTCGCGCCATTGCCGCAGCGCCTTGGTCCAGGGCAGCCGATCGATGCCGAGACCGGCAATGCCGGTGGCGAGCTTTTGCGCGGTTTCGTCGTTGGGGGCGATCGAGACTGGCTGCTCAGAAAGCGCGAGCGCGCCGAGCCGGCGGCTCCTGCGCCCCCGCAGGCTCATGCTCGTAGCATCGAACGTGACGTCTTCGCGCGCCTCGATGCGACCGGCGAAGCGGGCCTCGATTTCGCCAAGCGTGATGGGCGCCGCCAGCAGGATGCGGCCACTTGTCGCTGAGCCGGTGAGTTCGGCCACGGCGAGGAACGGTTCGCGGGCGAGCGGGGAGGCTGGATCGATTTGCGCCCCGCGGCCATTGGCCAGCAAAAACGTGTCCTCCCCGCCGCTGCGTTTTTTGGCGATGCGCTCCGGGTAGGCCAGTGTGAGCAGGGTGCCGATACTCAATCGTTCTGCTCCCCCTCGCTGCGAGGGGTTAGGCGTGGCGGCCGGCAGGCCGCGGGAAGGCGGGGATGCAACGTCCGCCCATCGCTGTGCCATCGCGCGAGCGTCGCGCGCGCGGGGCGAGCGGTCGCGGCGTAGCATGGCTAGGCGCTCGCGCAAATCCACGTCGTTGCCGCCTAGGCCGCGCTCGCTAATTATTGCGGCAATCTCGCAAGCCAGCATTGCCGCACCATCCTTGTCGGCATCGACCACCATGCGTGCGAGCCGCGGCGGCAGCGGCAGCAACCGCAGGCGCCGGCCTTCGTCGGTGATGCGGCCGTCGGCATCGAGCGCGCCGAGTTCGGCGAGCAGCGCCTTGGCCTCGGCCAGGGCTGCGTGCGGCGGCGGATCGAGGAACGCGAGCTGTTCCGGTGCGCTTCCCCAAGCGGCAAGGTCGAGCGCGAAGGACGAGAGATCGGCGGCGAGGATTTCCGGCTTAGCATAGGGTTCGAGCGCGGCCGTCTGCGGCTCATCCCAGAGCCGGTAACAGATGCCCGGCTCGGTACGGCCGGCGCGGCCGCGACGCTGATCGGCTGCCGCGCGCGAGACCCGCACGGTTTCAAGCCGGGTGAGCCCGACATCCGGCTCGTACCGCGGTACACGGGCAAGCCCGCAGTCGACGACGATGCGCGCGCCCTCGATGGTGATGGAGGTCTCGGCAATTGAGGTTGCCAGGACAACTTTGCGGCGACCGGACGGGGCAGGGGCGATGGCGCGATCCTGCTCTTCGCCGCCGAGCGCGCCGTAGAGCGGGACGACATCGACCGAAGGATCGAGCCGGCCCTCCAAGAGCGCGTTGGTGCGGCGGATTTCGGGGGCGCCCGGCAGGAACGCGAGCAGCGAACCACGGTCGGCCCGCATCGCCCGCACGATCGTGTCGGCGAGCTGCGGCTCAATCGGTCGCGTATCGCGGCCGACATAGTGGGTCTGCACCGGGAAGCTGCGGCCGACGCTTTCAATCACCGGCGCGTCGCCGAGTAGCGCGGCGATGCGCGCACCGTCGATCGTCGCCGACATGACGAGCAGCCGCAGCTCGGGGCGCAAGCCCTGCTGCACGTCGCGAGCCAGCGCCAGCCCGAGGTCGGCGTCAAGCGAACGCTCGTGAAACTCATCGAACAAGACAGTGGCGATACCATCGAGCATGGGATCGTCGAGGACGAGCCGGGTGAAAATTCCTTCGGTGATGATCTCGATGCGGGTTCGTTTCGAAACTTTGGAGCCGAAGCGCACCCGCAACCCCACCGTATCGCCGACGTGCTCGCCGAGCGTCTGCGCCATCCGTTCGGCGGCGGCGCGGGCGGCGAGCCGGCGCGGCTCCAGCACCAGGATCCGCCGCCCCTGCGCCCATTCCTCGCTGGCGAGCACGAGCGGCACCCGCGTGGTTTTGCCCGCGCCCGGCGGGGCGACCAGCACGGCTGCGTTTTTGCTGCGCAACTGCGCTGTCAGCTCCGACAGTACGGCGTCGATCGGAAGCGGCGAAATATCCACAATGCCATCCCAAGGCTGGCGGCCTTCGCGCCAGCGGTGCTAATCCGTGTGAAATCCCTATATATTGGCCAGCATGCCCACAGTACAAAAAGCCCCGACAAAGGCGCAAAATACGCCCGCGCCCGCTGGAAAGCCGCTGAGAAAAGGCGATCACGTCTTCCTGGTCGACGGGTCCGGTTACATCTTCCGCGCCTATCACGCGCTGCCGCCGATCAACCGCAAGTCCGACGGCCTGCAGCTCAACGCCGTGTTCGGCTTCTGCAATATGCTGTGGAAGCTTTTGCGCGACATGAAGCCGGAAGAAAAACCCACGCATCTTGCCGTGGTGTTCGACCTATCGGAGCACACGTTCCGCACCGACATGTATCCCGACTACAAGGCGCATCGCCCCGACCCGCCGGACGATCTGCGGCCGCAGTTCGGGCTGATCCGCGAAGCTGTTCACGCCTTCGACCTGCCGTGCCTGGAACAGAAGGGTTTTGAGGCAGATGACCTCATCGCAACCTATGTTCGTCAGGCCAGCGAAGCAGGCGCCACAGCGACCATCGTTTCCTCGGACAAGGACTTGATGCAGCTCGTCAACGACCGCATCGTCATGTTCGACACCATGAAGGACAAGAAGATCGGGCCCGCCGAGGTGATGGAGAAATTCGGCGTGCCGCCGAATAAAGTCATCGAAGTGCAGTCGCTGATCGGCGATTCGACCGACAATGTGCCGGGCGTGCCCGGCATCGGCGTGAAAACCGCGGCGCAGCTGATCGGCGAATACGGCGATCTGGAAACGCTGCTCAAGCGGGCGAATGAGATCAAGCAGGAGAAACGCCGGCAATCGCTGATCGAGAACGCTGACATGGCGCGGCTGTCGAAGAAGCTGGTCACGCTCGACGATCATGTGAAGCTTGACGTGCCGATCGGCGAGCTGGCCGTGCACGAGCCGGATCACAAGCGGCTCATCGCCTTCCTCAAGGCGATGGAGTTCAGTTCGCTTACGCGCCGTGTGGCGGAGTTCGCAGAGATCGATGCCGGCGCAATCGAGCCCGACGCCAGGCTGGCGGTGGGCGGTAGCTCTTTACCCTCTCCCGTTCCGGGAGAGGGTGGCGCGACCCGCAGGGCCTCGGCGGGTGAGGGCCCGCAGGTCGAGCCACTTCTCCTCACCCGGCCGGCTGCGCCGGCTACCCTCCCCCGCGAGGGGGGAGGTGCGAACGGCGCGCTCACGCCGCAGGCCCTTGTCCGCGCGCGCTCCGAATCTGCGCACAAGCTGAAATTCGATCGCGCCAAATACGAAACCGTGCGCAGCCTCGACCGGCTCAAAGCCTGGATCGCACGCGCGCAAGAGGTTGGCCTTCTTGCCATCGACACCGAGACCACGAGCCTCGATCCGATGCAGGCCGAACTGTGCGGCTTTTCGCTGGCGGTCGCGCCCAACGAGGCCTGTTACGTGCCACTCGGCCACCGGCAGGGCGGCGACGGCAGTGGCGGATTGTTCCAGGGCGAGCGGGCTGCGGATCAAATTCCCGAGGGGGCCGCGCTCGATGTGATGAAGCCGCTGCTTGAGGGTTCAAGCGTTCTCAAGATCGGGCAGAATCTGAAATTCGACTGGCAGATTTTCGCTGTGCGCGGCATCGAGATCGCGCCCTACGACGACACCATGCTGATGTCCTATGTGCTCGATGCCGGCCGCTCCGATCACGGCCTCGATCCGCTGGCGCGGCGCTATTTCGATCATCAGACGATCGACTACAACGAGGTGACCAAGACCGGCAAAACGCGAATTACGTTTGACTGCGTCGAGATTAACAAGGCGACCGAATACGCCGCCGAAGACGCTGATGTCACGCTGCGGCTGTGGCAGGTTCTAAAGCCGCGGCTCGCCGCCGAGCACATGCTCAATGTCTACGAGACGCTGGAGCGCCCGCTGCTGCGCGTTCTAGCGCGCATGGAGCGGCGCGGCATTTCGATCGACCGCCACGTGCTGTCGCGGCTCTCCGGCGAGTTCGCCCAAGAGGCCGCCGGTCTCGAAGCCGAAATCCAGAAATTGGCCGGCGAGCCGATCAATGTCGGCAGCCCCAGGCAGATCGGCGACATTCTGTTTGGCAAACTTGGGCTGCCGGGGGGCACCAGAACCAAGACCGGGCAGTGGTCGACCGGCGCGAGAGCGCTCGAAGACCTCGCCGAGCAGGGTCACGAACTGCCGCAAAAAATTCTCGACTGGCGGCAGGTGTCCAAGCTGAAATCCACTTACACCGACGCGCTGCCCAGCTTCGTCAATCCGACGACGCACCGCGTGCATACGAGCTACGCGCTCGCCGCCACGACGACCGGCCGGCTGTCCTCGTCGGATCCGAACCTGCAGAACATCCCGGTCCGCACCGGGGACGGCCGCAAAATCCGCCGCGCGTTTGTGGCCGCGTCCGGCCACAAACTCGTCTCCGCCGATTATTCGCAGATCGAGCTGCGGCTGCTCGCCGAGATCGCCCAGATCGAACAATTGCGCAAAGCGTTCCGCGACGGGCTCGACATTCACGTCATGACCGCGTCGGAGATGTTCGGCGTGCCGGTAAAGAACATGCCAGGCGAGGTGCGCCGCCGCGCCAAGGCGATTAATTTCGGGATCATCTACGGCATTTCCGCCTTCGGACTCGCCAATCAGCTTGGAATCGGCCGCGAAGAGGCCGGCGCCTACATCAAAAAATATTTCGAGCGCTTTCCCGGCATCCGCGACTATATCGAAGAGACAAAAGCGTTCGCGCGGAAGAACGGTTACGTGCTCACCCTGTTCGACCGCAAGTGCCATTATCCGGATCTGGTCAACTCCAATCCCTCGATCCGCGCCTTCAACGAGCGCGCCGCCGTCAATGCGCGGCTGCAAGGCACCGCCGCCGACATCATCCGCCGCGCCATGATCCGCATGGAGGGGGCGCTGGCGAAGAAAAAGCTCTCCGCACAGATGCTGCTGCAGGTGCACGACGAGTTGGTATTCGAGGTGCCCGACGCCGAGGTGGAAAAAACGCTGCCGGTGGTCACGCGCGTGATGGAGGAGGCGCCGATGCCGGCGCTGTCGCTCTCGGTACCGCTGCACGTCGAGGCCAAGGCGGCGGACAATTGGGACGCTGCGCATTAAGGATGCAGCCGTGCAGTCGCAGGGTCCTTTCGGCCGTCTATAGCTCGTGATGAATGACGCGGATGACAGCCTCCGGATGGTCGCTTATCATTTGTGGCTGCACCTCCAGCCTGTGCCGTCGAAACCATGCCAATCTGCGAAGTCGATCCCTGGCGGCTGCAATATTTCACGCAGGTCCAAACCAGCGTCAACATCCCGACTGAGGATCCTGACCGCATCGCTGGGTCTATGACAAGCTTCAGGTGGCGCTCAGTCAAAACGTCGACGCCGGTCCGCACGTCGACGCGCTGGTGAGGCTTTATGAAAAGGGCGTTTGGAATTTTGCTGATCGTAATCGGTGCGACGGCTACAGTGTTGTGCTGTTCGGTCCCAGCGGCCAACACGACGTGCATCCCCCGCAAGTACTGATCGATGAGATCGGCCGCATGGACGGTGTCACCAGCGTCCAGGTCACGTTCCACCAGGACTGGGCTCCCGAGCGCCATTCCATGCCGCCGGGCGGCTTCCCCCTCGCTATCGTCAACTGCTTCGATTTGGCGCGCGGACAGGCCGCCCGCGCGCGATTTAAGGAATTCTTTTTGCCTGACGCGACGGATACGGCCAGCGCCAAGCGCTCCCACTCCGGCCGCGAGACAACGCAGTAGCGCTGCTGGACTGCGGCAGTCTCGACAAAAATTTGAAGAGAATGCGCTGAACTTCGGGAAGACTACGTCATTCTACTGAGGGAAAGATTGCGCTCCTGCTCCAGCGCGGGAGGCAGAGATGAAGCATCTGGGCGCGGCCATCATTTGCCTGGTTGTGCTCTTCGCAGTCGACGCCTTTTTCTTCGACGGTTGGTATTTTGGCGTCGCTGCGCAGATAGTCGAGAATGCTTACTCGCTCGATTGGTAGCGAGCGTGCGTGCAGATCTGGCTCCCGCCCGCCAATGACGGGCGGGATGTCCTACTGCGTCCGTTGCGCTGCTTCCTTGACGATCTTGTAAGCGTCGTTGACGGCCGGCTTGCTTTTTGCGACCTCTGCCACCGCGTTCGAAAATGTTTTCATCAGGTCCGCCTGCTCGTCGGGCGGCAGGCTGATGAGCTCGCCGCCGCCGGCCGTCCAGCCTTTGCGGGCTTTGTCGACGATTTCACTGGCAATGGGAGCGATGGCCGTCTGCCCGCTGACGGCGTCGCTGTCGACGATCTTCTGCAGATCAGCAGGCAATGAATCGTACCAGGCCTTGTTGACCTCGACCATGACGAAGACGGCAGGCTGGCCGGTCTCGGTCACATATTTCGCGGCGTCGTTAAAGTGCATCGGTGTCCATACGACGATGCCGCCGACGGCGCCGTCGATGGTTCCCTGCTGCATCGCAGGCACGACGTCGGCCAGCGTCATCGCCACCGGCGTTGCGCCAAGCCGCGCAATCGGTGTGGTTTGAAATGGCGACGCGAGGACGCGGATCTTTTTTCCCTTGAAATCGGCCAGGTGGCGGATCGGCGATTTTGCGATCACCGATGACGGCGAGTTCATGAACATGGCGACGCCATGCAGGCCCTTATTGGCGCCGAGGTCGAGCATCAATTTGCGCACCGCGGGGTCTGCGGCTACGCGCTGGCCCTGCGCCATCGACGCCACGAGCCCGGGCGCCGACATCACTTCGAAACGCTCGTCGACGCCGACAAAAAATTCAGGCGGAATCAATGCGCATTGGATCGACCCGAATTGCGTGCCTTCGATCTGCCTGGGGATGGAGCCTAATTGGCTCAGCGGAAAAATCTGCGTTTTGATGCGGCCGCCGGAATCTTTCTCGATCGCCGCCGCATAAGCCTTGGCGAAGACGTAGCTGGGATCGTTCAGCGTCGGCAGGCTGATCTTCATCGTGTAGGTCTTGTCTTGCGCCGATGCCGCGCCGAGCGCCAGCGTCAAAGACAGCGCCATCGCGCAACTCCCTGCGCTCACCCGTGCAATGAAATTCCGTCCCATGGCCTTCATGGTGTCCTCCCAGCCGAGCCGAAGATTATCGTCATCTTAGCCTAACGCATGGAAAGCGGTAGGCTACCGACGCGTCGGCCTTGTTGTTTATTTTTCCGGCATCATCGTGCGTATTGAACGGTTGCCGGGTGGATGTTGCCGGATCGGTCTCAATCCAGCTTGACGTTAGCCGCGCGAATGACCTGGCTCCACTTTTCGTTCTCACTGATGATGAATTCTGCGAATTGGGCCGATGTCTTGCGCAGCGGCTCGACGCCCAACGCCGCCAGCCGCGCCTTCGGCGTCGCCTCGTCGAGCGCGGCATTGATCGCCGCGTTGAGCCTGTCGATGATATCGCGCGGCGTATCCTTCGGCGCGCCGATCCCATACCAACCGATGGCCTCATAGCCGGGCACGAATTGATCGACCGTGGGCAGGTCGGGGAGCGCGGCCAGACGAGTCTTGGTGGTGACCGCAAGCGCGCGCACTTTGCCGGCTTTCACGAATTCCATTGATTGCGGAATTGGATTGATCACCATCTGCACCTGGCCGCTAATCAGGTCCGACATGTAATTGGTGCGATAGGGCACATGCACCAGTTCGATGCCTGCCATAGTCATGAACAGCAGGCCGAAAATATGGGACGCAGTGCCGATGCCGCCGGACGCGAAGTTGATTTTGCCCGGATTGGCCTTGGCGTAGGAGATCAACTCGGGAATGGTCTTGGGCGGCAATGATTGCGTGACCAGCACGACGTAGGGAGCATTGGCTATGGTTGCTACCGGCGCGATGTCGCGCATGAAATTGAAGCTGAGATGGTGATAGAGCGACGCGTTGAAAACGTTGCTGAGAACGTCCGCGAGAATGGTGTAACCATCCGGCTCCGCCCGAACAACGATTTCGGTGCCGATATTGCTGCCGGCGCCTGGCCGGTTTTGAACGACGAAATTCTGGCTGAGCCGCTCCGAGAGCCATTGCCCGCAGAGCCGCGCGATGATGTCGGGTGCGCTGCCCGGAGGAAACGGAACGATCACCTGCACCGGCCGCGACGGATAGGCGCCAGCGAAAGCGGCACGCGGAACCGTCGGCAGCAGGGCGGCGCCGGCCGCCGCACGCAAGAATTGTCTGCGGGGAAGTTTCATCGAATTCCTCCGGCCGTCGCCGCTCGTTGCATTGGGGGCGGCGATCGCGGCGCAGAATAAATCGTCCAACGCCCCTGGCAAGATTGCCGTTTGTGGTTGCGTTTCTCACCCGCTCCGAATAGGCGAAAGGCCGCAGGAGCCAAGCGTCGCCGTGATGCATCCGTTCGCCCCGCACGTACTCTTCGGCCTCGATCCAATGTGGGTGTCGGCGACGATCCTCGCGCTCACCTACGCGTTGATCGTTGCCGGCCGGCTCAATCGCGCGGTGGCGGCGCTGATCGGCGCCGCGCTCGTCATCATTGTAGGTGCGCTTGATCAGAACGAGGCGATCGCCGGGATCAATTGGGACACGATCGGGCTGCTCACCGGCATGATGATTTTGGTCTCAATCTCGCGCCGTTCCGGCATGTTCCAGTATCTCGCCATCTGGGCGGCACAGAGGGCCAAGGCAAGTCCGGCCGGCATCCTCCTCATGCTGCAGGTGACCACGGCGCTGGTGTCGGCGATCCTCAACAACGTCTCCACGGTGCTCCTGGTCGCGCCGGTGACACTCGCCATCACCGAGGAGCTGGACGTTTCGCCGTTCCCGTTTCTATTCGCCGAAATTTTCGCCGCCAATATCGGTGGCACGGCGACGCTGATTGGAGATTCGCCCAACATTCTGATCGGCTCGGCGGCCGGGCTCGATTTCAACGCGTTCCTTTCAAATCTGGCGCCCGTCATCGTGCTCATCTTTGCGGTGCAGACTCTCATGGTCCACCTCATCTGGGGGCGAAAACTGAGCGCGACACCGGAGAGCCGCGCGCTGGTCATGGGCATGAATGCGCCCGGAATGATCACCGACCCGGTGCTGTTGCGCCAATCCGTCGCGGTGCTCGGCGCGGTGCTCGCCGCATTCGTCTTGTCCGGATCGCTGCATCTGCAGACGGCGACCATCGCGCTTGCCGGCGCGGCCGTGTTGATGCTGCTCGATAATTGGCGGCATCAGAACGCGAAACAGTCGGAGAACGTGCACAAGACCTTCGCCGACGTGGAATGGATCACGATTTTTTTCTTCATTGCGCTGTTCGTCGTGGTGCACGCCGTCGAGGTGAGCGGATTGCTCGGCGTCCTCGCCCGCCGGCTCGTGGCGCTGACTGGCAGCAACGCCGCTGCCGCGGGTGGCGCGATTTTGTGGATGTCCGCAGGCCTGTCGGCGTTTCTCGACAATATTCCCTTCGTCGCCACGATGATCCCGCTGATTAAGAACGCGGCTCCGGCCTATGGGGGCATCGCACGCATCGAGCCGCTGTGGTGGTGCCTGGCGCTCGGCGCCTGCCTCGGCGGCAACGGCACGCTCGTCGGCGCTGCGGCGAATCTCACCGTCGTCGGCATCGCCGAGCGCAATGCGGTCCGTTTTTCATTCGTGCAATATCTCGTCTATGGCCTGCCGATGATGATCGTGTCGATCGCGATCTGTCAGCTCTATGTCTGGCTGCGGTACTTCTGACGTCATTCGGTGCCGCTTGGCGGCTGCGCGCGCTGCCGCAATACTCACGGCCCATCGACGATCTGCGCGATCAGGTCGGCAGGTAACCGACAACTTCCTCGGCGAGCGAGAGCGATGAGGTCAAGCCCGGCGATTCGATGCCAAACAGGTTGACCAATCGCGGCAGGCCGTGAGCGGGCTCCGCCGCGATCATGAAATCGGCTTGGCCCTCGCCCGGCCCGGTCAGTTTTGGCCTTATGCCGCAATAATCGGGCACCAGCGAACCCGCCGGCAGTCCGGGCCAATAGGTGCGGATGCGGTCATAGAAGGCGTCCGCGCGGCGCGGGTCGAAGCTGTAGTTCTCCACGCTGATCCACTCGACATCGGGGCCGAAGCGCATGCGGCCGGCGAGATCGAGCGTGACGTGGACGCCGAGCCCGCCGTCGATCGGCGTCGGATAGATGAGCCGGGAAAATACCGGACGGCCGGCGAAGCCGAAATAATTGCCCTTGCCGAGCACAAGGCGCGGCACCTTCTCGGCCGGATAGCCGTCGATACGGCGCGCCAGCGCCTGGGCGCCAAGACCCGCGGCATTCACCACGGCATCGAATTCGGCAATGCCGGCGTCGCGGCCGCCGAAGCGGACCTGCCAGTGCGGCGCCTTGTAACTCAACCGCTCGACCGGCGTCTCGAACGCGATCATGCCGCCGTGGTCTTCGAGTTCACCCCACAGCGCCAGCATGTAGCCGTGGCTGTCGATGATGCCGGTTTCCGGCGACCACAGCGCGCCGATGCAGAATAACTCCGCCTCCATGGCGCGCGCCGCGTTGCCGCCGATCATCTCGGCGTTCTCGACGCCGTTGAGCTCGGCCTGCGCCAAAATCGTCTCGACCTTGGCGAGTTCGGCCTCGTTGGTCGCCACGACCAGCTTGCCGGACTTCCTGTGCGCAACTCCGTGCGAGGCGCAGAATTCGTAGAGCATGCGCCGCCCGCGCACGCAGTGTACCGCGCGTTTGGTGCTGGTCGGGTAATAGAGGCCGGCATGGATCACCTCGCTGTTGCGCGAGGAGACGCCGTTGGCGATGCCGCCGGTGGTCTCTGCCACGGTCACGTCGTGACCGGCGAGCGCCGCGGCGCGCGCGATCGCAAGCCCGATGACGCCCGCGCCGACCACAAGGACTTGCATCGCATTTCCGCCCTGACGTCTGCCATTCCGGGCCCGAGCGAAGCGGTCCAGAACGTGTTTCAGCGATTGGCCTTATAGTGGCGGCCGAGGTGCCCGGCAATTCGGCGGTTCTCAATTCGCGTGCGGTGGCGTCATTGAAAGCAAATCCGACCTGCCGCTATAAGAGCCGGAGCGGACCTGCCTCGCGGCGGGTTTTGGGCCACAGGCGAAGGCATCGCGGGGCTGTCGCAAGAAGGGCGAAAAGAGGGAATCTTCCATGGCGGAAATCGGTAGTCCGTGTCTGCGCGCAAGCCGACGTCGCGCCGGACAGCGTAAAAGCATACGAGGTCGGCGATCGTAGACTGGCCGTGTTCAATATCGGCGGCGAGTTCTACGTCACCGACGACGAGTGCACTCACGCCGCGGCAAGCCTTGCCGAAGGCATGCTCGAAGACGGCGTCATCGAGTGCAGCCTGCATTTCGGCGCCTTTGACGTAAAGACCGGCGAGGTAAAGGCGCCGCCATGCTCGCTGGCGCTGCGCACCTACAAGGTGCTGCTGCAAAGCGACGGTGTATTTGTCGACCTCGACAAGAACGCGGCCGGAGAAGCGGCCTGACAGCCATGATCCTTGCCACCGCCGATCCGGCGCCCATCGGCCTCGGTATCGCCGGGCTCGGCATGGCCGGCGCGGTGATGGTGCAGGCAGCGGCGGCCCACGGCGGTTACGCGCTGCGTGCGGCGGCCGATCCGCATCCGGTCCCGCGGGCGGCGTTCGCCCGCGATTTCAATGCCAGCGTCTATGATGACATCGGCGGATTGTGCGCCGATCCGGCGGTCGAGGTCATTTATATCGCGACGCCGCATCAATTCCATGCGCCGCACGCGATCCTCGCGGCCGAACATGGCAAGCACATTATTCTGGAAAAGCCGATGGCGCTGACGCTCGCCGATTGCGACGCCATCATCGCCGCGGTCGAGCGCCAGAAGGTCCATCTGATTGTCGGCCACACTCACGCGTTCGATCCGGCAGTCCGAATCATGTTCGGGCTCGTCGCATCCGGAGCTCTCGGTCGAACTCGGCATGATCCACAGTTTCAATTACACCAACTTCCTCTATCGCCCGCGGCGGCCAGAAGAATTGGACACTGCACAGGGCGGCGGTATCCTGTTCAATCAGGTGCCGCACCAGATCGATATCGTACGACTTCTGGCCGGAGGTCTCGCCCGCAGCGTGCGTGCGCAGGTGAACGCGCTCGATCCGGCGCGGCCTACCGAAGGCGGCTGCGCTGCACTCATCCAATTCGAGAATGGAGCCGCCGCTTCGCTGGTCTATAGCGGTTACGATTATTTTGATTCTGACGAATGGCATTTCGGCATCAGCGAACGCGGTGCACCGAAAACAATCGATCACGCCGCCGCCCGGCGGGCGCTGATGAAGACCGCCGATGAAACAGGTGCGCGTACCGAAACGTTTGCCTACGGGTCGAGCAGCACAGGCCTGTCGCCGCACCAGCCGCATTTCGGCATCACCACCGTGACCTGCGAAAGGGGCGAATTGCGCGCTTCGGCCGACGGATTGACCCTCTACGATGTGAGGGGAGCCACTGAACATGAGATTGATCGCGGCGCCGGCGTCCCAGGACGCCGCGAGGTCCTCGACGATATGCTGGATGCGCTGCATCGCGGCATACCGCCCATTCACTACGGGCGCTGGGGCAAAGCGACGCTGGAAGTTGCACTCGCGATTCTGCAATCGGCGAGGGAGGCACGCGAGGTCGAGCTGAAGCACCAAGTCGCGGTGAGGATTATTCCCGACGACAAGAGATTGAAGCGGCGGATGGAGGCGCGGATTGTGGACTAGCCGGTGCGCGGCTTATATGCGAAAGACTGAAGAATTCGGAGCTTTGCCATGAATTACCAGCCGTCCAGCCACGATTTCGTGGTCGAGAATCTGCAAGCGCAGACATTCTTCGTCAATCGCGAGGTGTTTGTTTCCGAAGATGTGCTGGAGCGCGAGAAGCGGAATATCTTCGACTGCTGCTGGATCTATGTCGGGCATGCGTCGGAGATCAAGAGTCCCGGAGACTTTAAGACCCGCCCGGTGGCGGGACGGCCGATCATCTTCTGCCGCGACCGCGAAGGCACCGTGCGCGCATTGATCAATTGCTGCCGCCATCGCGGTGCGCTGGTCTGCCGCGAGCGCGAGGGCAACGCGCGGCAGTTTTACTGCATGTATCACGGCTGGACCTACCACCCCGACGGCCGCCTCAAATCGGTGCCAGGCGCCGATGCCTACGGCTCGGCGTTCGACGAAAGCGAAATGGGATTGGTCGCGGCGCCACGCCTCGAATCCTATCGCGACTTTTATTTCGCCAGTTTCGATCGCGATGCGATCGATCTCGACGCCTATCTGGGCAAGGCGAAGGAATATATTGATCTCGTCGTCGACCAGTCGCCGTCGGGAAAGATGGAGATCATTTCCGGCACGCAGGAATACGATATCCGGGCGAACTGGAAGCTCTTGGTCGAGAACAGCGTCGATGATTATCATCTGATTTCCACCCACTCGACCTGGCTCAACTACATGCGCAATTCGGGCGTCAACGTCACGCCGCCGAAGGGCGAGCTCCTTCCCACGCGCGGCTTCGGCAGGGATTTGGGCAACGGGCATTTGACCACCGACAATCCGAATTACCGCGGCCGGCCGGTGGCGCGCTGGATCTCCGTCTACGGCGAGGACGCCAAGGCCGATATCGAGGCGATGCGCAACGAACTCGTGGCGCGGCTGGGCTCGGCGCGCGCCGCGCGTGTCGCCGATACCAACCGCAATCTCTGCATCTTCCCCAATCTGGTCATCAACGACGGCTCGTCGGTGACGGTGCGGCATTTCTATCCGATCGAGCCCGGCCAGATGCACGTCACCGCCTGGGCTCTGGGGCCGGTCGAGGAAACTGAAGCGCAGCGCGCGCGGCGCCTGCACGCGTTTCTCACCTTCTACGGTCCCGGCGGTTTCGCCACGCCCGACGATGTCGCAGCGCTCGAAGCGGCGCAGCTCGGCTTCGCCGCCTGGCGCGAGGTGCCATGGTCGGACCTGTCGCGCGGCATGGGAAAGGCACGCGACCAGCAGCTCGCCACCGACGAAGGGCATCTGCGCGTATTCTGGCGCAAATGGAATGAGCTGATGGAGGCGCGGGCATGAACGAGGTCGTTGCCGCGACCGTCTCGCGCGCCGAAGTCGAGGACTTGTTTTATCACGAGGCCGACCTGCTCGATTCCTGGCGGCTTGACGAATGGCTGACGCTGTTGACCGACGACGCGGCCTATTATGTGCCGCCGAACGATAAGCCCGATGCCGACGCCCGCTACACGCTGTTCACCATTGCCGACGACTTGGTGCGGCTGCGCGAGCGCGTCATTCGGCTGAAGGATCCGAACTGTCACGCCGAATATCCGCTGTCGCGCACGCGCCGGCTGATCGGCAACGTGCGCATCACCGGCGTCGACGGTGACACGATTTCGGCGGCGGCGAATTTCATCATCCACCGCTTCCGCCACAACGATTTGCAGCGGGTCTTCGTCGGCCACTACCGCTACAAGCTCAAGCGTCTGGGCGGCCGGCTGAAAATCGCCGAGCGCCGCGCTATATTGGACGCAGAAGAGCTCGGCCTGCTCGGATCGGTGAGCTTTATACTGTGATATTCCCGTCATGGCCGGACTTGTTCCGGTCATATAAGAAAATTTCATAAACGATTTCAATGGTCAACGGTGTGAATACCACACACGTACCACACAATGATTTGGCGATTATGCACTTGACAAAACCGACCCCCAGAGGTAGGTCAAGCCCGTAACTGAGGCTTGCGGGGGTCTACCGATGCTTCTTCTTTTTCGCTTTAGGTTTAGCCTTCTTCTTCGGCTTTCCGTCGTCAGGCTTCACCTGAAGCGCCCTGCCCATGATGCGATCAAACTCTAATTCGCTCATGCGCAGCTTGTCCAAGTCCACTTGCTGCTTTCCGGGCATCATCGGTACACGTCCTTTCGGTTCCCAATGTCGAGAATGACAATGATGATAGGCCGAACCGAATAGAGAATCCTGTAGTCCCCTTGCCGTACCCTGTAAACCGGATATTCGCCATCGGTGATACCGACCAGCTTCTTGCAGCCGGGCGGCATTGGATCGGCAGCAAGGCGCTCAATACGCCGCTTTATTTGACCGCGAATTTTACTGGAAACGCTCGATTCCAAAAAGCGCAATGCGCGATTCCGTATAGGCGAAACCGTAAAGCGAGGTCATCGCCTTACGACTTCGCGCGAGCTGACACTCTATACGCGACAGACGTTGTTCCAGTTCATGCCCTTGCACTAAACCGCCGGGATTGGCCGCGATCTCCGCAAGCCGCTCTTTCGCAATCTCCGCGTCCCGCAAATCTTCGCGCAAATGAGACGAAAAATTCCTGCTTAGAATGTATCGCCGCATCCAAGCCGAAGTCAGGATTGCCGGCAGGATCGGCGGGTAAGCGGATTTCGAATTCGTTCATCCGCTCTCAAATTCCACTTTCGTCCGTAATTGAAGCGATATTTCTCGCGCCGGATGATCGTACAAATGAACATAGCAACGGCGGCATCAAGTGTCGAATTTCGGATAGAATACATTCACGTCATCGGATGCCAAAAACGGCTCCGGTTGGTAAAATGCCTCAGCAACCGATGCCGTTGTAACTGACCGTAATCAGATTCGCCGGATGCGCTGGCGGTGCGCTGACACGCTGGCGCACGCCGTTGTTTGAATCCGATGGCAGAGATAAATGGCGTGTTACCGGGTCTCATCTCCGCTTTGGTAAGACGCTTTCCCTTGCGGATGTCGAATAGTGCAGACAGCGCGAACCATTTCCACAACTTCGGATCAAGGGCGATGTCGCGGCACTCTCTTGTGGCTGTCTCGTATTCTTCCTCCAAGTGGAGTCACGTCGCAATCGCTTAGCCAGCTTGGGAAATTCCGACACGATCTGGAATCGGCAGCGTCCGCAGTGTTCTGTTCGCTTCGCGCCCAAACGCACTAATAACGAAACCTGATTATGTCGGATGCACAAGCAGACATAGAGCTTTTCCGCAAAGGTCATTTCTTCCTTCGCGGAGAGGACGGCGACATTCTGGCCGGTGTAAAACCTCTCCAGCTGCACGAATGACGACAGAAGCTTTGTTCCCCCGAGCGAAACGGTGATGATGTCCAGCCTCGATAAGGCGGATACGCCGGGGACCGGAGCTACGGTTGCGCTCACGCCGCAGTTTCGCGATGATCGATTGACAAAATTGATGCCGCCTGCCGACTTGCTGCAGCAGTTCCATCTTGTTCAGGTCGAATTTGTTGCCGTACTCGACGTCGAACAGTCGATTAAGCGGTACTGTTTTCATCGCTCAACTCGTCGTCATTCTGCTCATCGTCCCGTTCGATATTGCCGTCACTCTGAAGGATTCGAACGCGACATACTTCTTGATTTCCGTCTCAAAATCTGCTGATGACAGTGCTGTAATAGTCAGTCTCCATGTAGGCTTCCGCGCACCATTCATCGTCGGCCGTCACGCGGCTGAAGAACGGATTCGCCTGGAACGATTTCACGATTGCGGAACGTCTCGACCCAGCGATCGCGGATTGTAGGCCATCTGCCGTGTGCGATCGACGCGGCCGAGATGTTTTGTCTTGATATAGCCATCATCCTTCCAGTAGCCGAACCATGACTTCTTGTTGCTTGTTTCGTGCGGAATTTTGGCCGTGAAAACCATGAGACAGGTGATGACGCCAACTGGCGTGAACAACAAGATCAGGCAGCGACATGACCGCTTCAAGCGTATGGTGCTTAAGCAATCTCGTCGCGCGCCTTGTGTGGTGAAATGGCGCAATTCATCGGTACCACTGCAATACCGATCCCGCCTTTGCGCAGGCAGTTCAGCATGTGCCCGACAAAATAAAGTTCGTGCAGGTCTTCATCGCCTTGCGAATATGGCGGATTGAGCAGCCCGACATTGCAGCGGTACGCCTTTAACGGCCTCTGTTACGGCCTCGTCAAAGCAGGACGATTGATGCAGATTGGCCTTGCCGTCGCCGCGCAACATCATGTTGCTGGCCGCCAACGCAAACATATTTGGCTGCTGCTCGACGCCTATAAGAGATTCCTTCTTGATGCGCGCTTTGTCCTTCTCCGTCACCGCCGACTTGAACATCTGGTGCATAGCGGAAATCAAAAATCCGCCCGTTCCGGCACAGATGTCGAGAACCTTGCTATCCTTGTTGACGTTGGCGAGCAGCGCGCACAATTCAGTGATGTGGCGCGGCGTGAGGACGATGCCAAGCGCCTTCTTATCGCCGCCGGTGTATTTCAGAAACTCGCCGTAGAACTGCCCGACGACATCGAAGTCGTGGTAGACGCTGATAAACGGCCACACCTTTTCATTCAAGTCGCTTTATCAGCTCATGTAGAACGCCCTTCGGATATTTTTTGTGCCGCTTGGCGATCTCTGGATGACTCGCGATGTTCGAATAAGGAAGCGCAATCGTTTCCTTCTTTGAGTTCGGGATGTCAGCCTTTCTCAATTCCGACTTGATGACCCGCAACCATTCTTCCGGCAGGTCCTTTACGGTGTAGTCGCCGAAGGTCTTGGCGAAGGCTGACGTTGCGCAATGCGATCAGTGACCGCTCACAAAAAGCGGCTTCTCGCTCTCGCTCGCCTTCACGTCATCTCGCATGAAGTCGTGAAGCTCGCGCGAGAATGCCATGAGGTCGGTCAGCCGGACCTTTTGCACCGCCGGATCGTAGATCGCATGGTCGATGTAGTCTGACCACGGAATGATTGCGGTTATAAACGCGCCGCCTTTCGTCATGAGTGGCTTGGCGAGCGCACTTCCGCGCGTGTGCAGATAAGTCGAAACTTGTATATCGGATGAGCGTTTGCCCGCTGACCGCAACGGCAATGACGTTGTGTTCCTTCGATAGATATTGCGCATAATGCAGCAGCGCCATCGACCGCAAAACGGGTCACGCGCTTTGCGCGATCTTCCGGCGTCTCGTCTGCTGGCGGCGCGATCATGACTGAGGTTGTAGGCGATGCGTGATTTTTTACGTCCGCCTTGCATTCAATGATCATCACGAAATCCGGTTGGTTCCGGATTGGTGATTATGAACTCTGGAGAGCCGCCACCGCCTCCGCCGCTCTTGCTCGCCGGCGACAAGCGCGCGTCGAATGCTCTCTATCGCGCTCTTCTGTTCCTCGACGCGAATGTCGTTTGTCTTGTCGTAATATCCGAGTTCTCGCAGCTTATCGCGAACCAGGTTCTCGGTTATCCGTTCGTTTGCCACGCGCGCCGTCCCCGCCAGCCCCGTGGGGAACTTTACTGGCAATTTTCGCGATTTACAAGCGCTCGCCTTAGGGGCTTTTTGCGGGGCGGCGAAGCATGAGCCGCTTGCCGACGATCTTCGGAATGCCGGTAGCGGTGCGGGCGCCATCGGTCATCTCGCGCGTGTTGTACTTGTAATCGAGTTCGGCGAGGTACAAGCGGAAGATGTTTGCCGCTCACCTGATGATGTGTGCCGTCGATTGAGCGCTTCGTGTTGCCGAAAAAGCCTTCAACCGTGTTAGTTGTAGACCAGCCGACCGCGCTCATAACGGCGAACGTATTCTTCATCGCCGTGGTTGACGTGTCTTGTGCGAGGCGAAACGCTTGCCGGGCTTCGTGTAGATCGGCGATTTGTCAGTATGCAGGTGAGCGCCCTTCGGCAACGTGCTGCTTTCAGCAATTGCGTCAAGCGCTTGCTCCAGTCAATTTGTGGTGTGACCTGGGAGCGCACGCGACCGCCGCGCTCGACCAGCGAAACGACCGCCGTCTTGTTGCCGGTGTAGCGGCGGCCCATGCCATGCTTCACGCCTCCGACATAAGTTTCATCGGCCTCGACGGTGCCGGTCGAGCTTGTCGGTCTGGCACGATGTCTTGCAGCGCAAACCGGATGCGATGGCACATGAACCATGCCGAGCGATAAGAACCGATCTCAAGTTGGCGCTGCAATTGGAGCGCACTTACCTGCGTCTTGCTCGCGCACATCATGTAGAAGCGCGATCAGCCATTTATTGAGCGGGATATGCGAGTCCTCGCAGACCGTGCCGACCGTGACGGTGAACGACCGCTCAGCACTCCGCGCACTTGTATTGACCGTGGGCGGATTTTCTTTTCGCGGTTGGGCGTCACCTTGTAGATGCGATCCTGATCGGCGTTGCCGCAATGTGGGCACATACCGGACCATTCGGGCCAGCGCAGCTTCTCGAAATATGTCTCGCGCGGCCTCTTCGGTCGCGAACCTCGCTCGCGATCTCGAATGAGGGTCAGATCGTCCTGCCTTCTGCGGGGATTGCCGTTCTTGCGTTTGCTCGGCCATGCAGAATAATCTAGGGCTAGACGGCTGGTTTTGTCAAGTGCATAATCGCCAATGATTTACGAACGAGTGCGGCCTTGCGCGAACGAGTGCGGCCTGCTAGAGCCTCGCTCGATGCCCATGGTGCGTGACCTGCACATACCATGAGACAGATGCGTGGCACCACGCAATTGTCAGGGCAGATGGCGACCGGGCGCTGGCCTCCCCTCCAACAGGCCACGTAGGAGAGCGGCCCGCAGTGCCGCGCTAAATATCCACCCGCGCAAGATTGGAACACCTCACATGCGAGGTTCCAATGAGCGCGTGTAAATACCCTCAAGTCGCACGACTAAGTCCATTCGTCGGTGAGCAAGCGAGGATTACCGCTTTCCTGCCACTGACAATGAATACACGAAAGGCTGCGGCCTTCCTTGGTATCGGCCGCACCAAGCTCCTCGAATTATTTCGAGCGAAGCGGATCAAGGCGCGGGACCTTGACGGCCGACTGCAATTCGAAACCGACTCCTTGTTAGCGTTCAAAAACGACTTGCCTGATGCGGCCGAAACCGAGCGGCAGTCACCGGCAAGTGTAGAACCGCCAACACGCCGCCGCCGCGTGGTGCGCCCATGAGCAGCAACATCATTGAGTGCTCCATTGCGCCCGTAGCTCAGTCTGGATAGAGCACTGCCCTCCGAAGGTCATGAGCCTGTGGTTCTTCAATGACTTATAGGGCACGAATAGTGGATTACTTTCAGGGATTACAGGCGTCTGAAATCTGATGCATTACGCGCTGCTGTTTCGTATCTGAGCGATAAGCATGGCTGCAAATCTTGGGGGGGGAAGATTGGCACGGACGCGGTACGCCTTGAGGCTGTGCTCGCGCTGGTGCCGATGGATGACGCGAGTGAATGACGACCCTTAGCTAGCTGCGGCTTTTTCTTTGATCGAAATTTCACGAGAAACGGCCACCAACCGACTTAGGCAACGGCCAAGAGACTAACCGGCCAACAGCGAAATAGATCAATAACGGCGGGCCATTCCCGCCGTTTTTGTTTGGCCCTTGTCTCCGCTTGCTTATGATTAACGAGTGTCTTACGTTCGTATCACCTCGCCGGACATGGGTTTGGCGAAGTCCCCCGACGATCAGGACCCCATCAGATGGTGCAACGTGGCGCTTCGCCGCGTGCCGCAGCTACGGCTTACGGCATCGGCCAACATCACATGCGGCGATTGATCCGCGAAGGTTCGGTGACGCCCCGAGCAATCGGTCGGCGCGGCATCGTGCTGTTCTCCGAGCTTGTCGTCGCGCACGACGACTGCCCGTCCGTTGGCACTCAGACGCTTGCAGAGACAAGCGCGCGCGGCGTTACCGACTTTGGCAGCAAATCATCATGACCGAGAAGCGTCAATATAGCAAAGCCGAGAAGGCCGCATGGGGCGCGGAGCAGGATCGAATCCGTGCGGCCGGCGGCATCAAAGCATGGCGCGCGCAGCAAGGTATTTCCGAGCCGACACCGGCAAAGCGACAGAGCCGGGCGAAGCCGCTGATCGCCGACACTTCCGAGAGTGAATGCTTCGATTCATTGGCCTATCGGAAGGGATTGGTCACGGCCGTCTTCTCCAAAGGGGGAGGCGCTGGGACCTATGAATACGAAATGTCTCTCGCTGAGGCGCGCGAGTGGTTCGCCGATCCGAGTTTGGGTGAGTATTTCAACGCGGAGATTCGGTGATGAGCGTAGCAGCCCAGGAACGCAGCGGCCTCTTTCCAAGAAAGATTGAAAGCGGTAGTTACATCGATCATGGAAAATAGCAGCTGAACTCTTAATCAGCGGGTCCAAGGTTCGAGTCCTTGTGCGCCCACCAATTAAATCAATCAGTTATTGATATCGCGCCGGATAGTCCGTAAGGTCGTGTCTGCATTGTGTCCGTATTCCGCTCATTCGAGCGCCGAGCACAAATTTGGGGGGTTAGGAGTCGGGCACGCCAGTTTCTGAGACACCCCCTATGAATTGCACGGCATTCACACGGTCCCCCGTACCCCGGATAGCGGGAACGTGCGCGGCCGATTTCGAACCCAACAAACGGATTTTGATTCCGCCATTCGGAGGTTCGAATCCTCCCGCCCCAGCCAAGCTTTTTCTCGAAAAATTCGATTACTTAGAGACCGCGCCGCCGTTCTCCGACGCCGTTTTCATGTTGCGTCATGTTGCAAAAAATTTCCGAGCAATTTCAATGGTCGCCAAAGTGTGTCGGCGGCTCCACGCAACATGGACGCAACATGGGCCGACATTTCTCAGAGCGAAATCAGCTGCAGAAACGCCCTCCCGACACCCAACAAATCGTGCGAGAATTAGTTTCCAGCATTGAAATATTGAAATGACGCAATCGCCTGAAATATCGGGCGGAGGCGGGTTTACCTTCGAAGATGCTCCGGTTGCCATTTATCTTGGCGCACTGCTCGGAGAGGAATCTGCCCCTGGCCTTCACGACCGCATCGTTATGCGGGTCGCTGTGCAACAGGCTGCCTATGGCGAGCCGCTTGACGATTTGATTGTTGACGGTCGAGGTGCTGACGACAGCATTTCGCGCCTTAGCCTTCAGACCAAGCGTGAGCTCACGATCAGCGCGGCCACGACGAATACCGACTTTCGGGAAATCATCACGCGTGCCTGGGCGACACTTCAGAAGCCAAACTTTCGTGAAAACATCGATCGTGCCGGCGCCGTTGCTGGAACCGTTTCCGAAGCAACACGCCGCGCCTTCGTGACGATATGCGATTGGGCGCGGGCAAGCGAGACCGTGGAGACCTTTTTATCTCACTTCCAGCCCGGCGCATCCGACGCTGATAAACGAAACGCCTTGCAGGCCGTTCGCGACATCCTTGGCGATGACGGCGGCACGACCAGCGATGCAAAGGCTTATCGGCTCCTTCGGCACTTCGTGCTCATTCGGTTCGATGTGCTCCATAAAGGCGCAACCGACGACGCCCACGCCATTGAACGCTTGCGCCATCACTTGCACGAGCCCGAGCGCGCCGGCGATCTTTGGCAACGTCTGTTGCGTCTCGCCCGCGAGGCAGCAGGGCGAGCTCAAGAATTCTCCCGCTTATCATTGCTGTCTCATCTTGGCGGTACCTTCCGCTTAGCGGGTGTTAGGTCGCTCCGCGCGGATCTTGAGCGGGTAATGGAGGAAACGCAAAATGCGCTCAACTCAATAGCGTGCGAGATCAGTGGAACTGAGAATTCCTCGTCCGGCTCTTGTCGTGTCCGTTCGTCAAGCACTCGAAAGGAGCCGTTTCGTTACGATTGTCGGTCTACCGGGCACGGGCAAGTCCGCCATACTGCATGCTTGCGTCCAAGATGAAATGCGGAACGGGACCGTCCTACTTTTGAAATCTGATCGCTTAACGGGCCCGAATTGGTCAGCACATGCCCGTTCCCTAGGAATCATTGCGCCAACAATCGAAAGCCTTCTCTCGGAAATTTCGGCCACGGGATCGTCGGTCCTTTACATTGATGGCATCGATAGGATCAGCATCAACCAGCGCGGCGTTATTGTCGATATCCTGAACTCAATTCACCGATCCCCACTGCTTTCGCTTTGGAAAGTCGTCGCCACCTGTCGTGACAACGGCATCGAGCCATTGCGTACCTGGCTGCCGCCGACAATCTTCGGCGGCGGCGGCGTTTCGACAGTCGAGGTCGGACCCTTCAATGATGCCGAGGCTGAGCAGCTCGCCGTGGCGAAACCAGTTCTGCGCCCCCTGTTGTTCGGCGATGATCGGGTTAGAGAGATTGCCAGGCGCCCATTTTTCGCGGCAGTTCTCGCGCGCTCTTTGGAGCAGAGCACGACCGGGCAGCCTGCGCCGCAGTCTGAGGTGGAACTTTTGAATGTTTGGTGGGCGCGCGGCGGCTATGACTCGGACGAGCAACGCCTGTACCACCGACAGCGCGCCCTAGTTCAGCTAGCGAAGGTCGGCGCTGGCGACTTGGGTCGACGCATCCGTTTAGAAGGGATCGACGCCAGCGCAATCGTCGATTTGCGCGGCGATAACGTCATAAAGGACGTGGTCGCCGGCCACACCGTTCAATTTGTGCATGACATCTTTTTTGAATGGGCCTTCCTCCACCTGCTGATCGATCGCGACGCGGCATGGCTTGATGAAATTCGAGCGGTTGGCGAGCCTCCCGTACTGGGCCGTGTCGTCGAACTATTTTCGCAAGCAACATTGGCGCAACACGGAAATTGGGAACAGAAGCTTACTGTTCTTGAGAACTCCGGTATGAGACCCCAATGGACGCGAGCTTGGCTGATAGCACCCTTCGGCGCGCCAACCTTCTGGAATCGCTCCGACGACTTCACGCAAGCCGTTCTTCAGAATAAAACGCAACGCCTCTCGAAACTTGCAGTCTGGTTTCAAGCGGAAAAGTCACGAGCAAATCCATATGTTCTGAATCGCACTTTCGGATCAGCCGAACTCGCGCGGCGCGAAATTATTCGGTTGGCCGATATGCTTGCTTGGCCTTCCGAACCGACAAGCTGGAGTCGCTTTTGCGCATGGGCTATCCGCAACATCGCAGAATTTCCCGTGGTGACAATTCCCGACCTTTTGGCTGCGTTCGAGGTCTGGCAGAACATGTTCGCCGATTATCCGAATGCAGTATCGCAGCAAATATTTGCTACCGCACTTGCCTGGCTAGAAGATATCGAAACGCGGCAGTACCCGGACGAATTCTCATACAACCCCGGTCCTTGGAGCGAATTAGAGCGCGGCGGCATCGAAGAACTGGAACAACGTCTCCGTGCAGTTGTATTGCGCGCTGCACGGGTTGAGCCTGAAAAAATCCGGCAATATCTCCTGCGGGTTCGCGATTTGGAGCGCTTGCGCGGGCACGCCTTCAGCCAAATTATTGGTTATGCCCCGACATTGGTGGACAACCATTCTCTTGAGTTGGCCGCGATCACCAGCCTTGTGGTGCTGGATGATCTTCCCGCCGACGAACAGGTGCGTGATAGCCGTAGGCGCACGTTCGCGAGCGGAATCTCATATCACGATTGGCATCACCTCTCGATCCGGGAGGAGCACGGCGTATTTTATCCGCCTTCTCCGCTCCGCGAGCCATTCGCATCACTTTTTCGAGTTAAGCCTGATGAAGCGCGTAAACTCGTGCGCGATATCACCAATCATGCAATCACCGCCTGGCGGCAGCTCTCTAGGCTCGATAGCGAAAATCGGACCACGCCCATTCCGCTTGTCTTCGATTTTCCATGGGGCACACAGGAATTCTGGGGCGACGGACGTGTCTATATTTGGTCGCGAGGTCACTGGGCTCCGGCTCCCGTAGTCGCCGGCCTCATGGCACTGGAGGAATGGGCTTTCTCTCAAGTGGAGGCGGGACGCAACGTAGACGAAGTCATACACGACGTTCTCGAAGGCCATCAGTCGTCGTCGGTTCTCAGTATTGCCGTAGCCTTAGCACTTAGTACGAACACCGTCTCAGAGACGACGTTACCGCTGGCGACCTCGCAAAAAATCTGGGAATGGGACATTGCTAGATTCGTGCAAGAGACAGGCGACTCCGGTATCGCATCTAATTTGATTGGATTCATAAAGCCTGGCGAGGTTGAGCACGGGCTAGCTGTTCGGAAGTCAAATGCCCGGCCGGCGCGTCGTATGGAAATTCGGTGGCTGGCGCAGCTGTTCGTTATCAATGCAAACGAAGCGCTTCGGACGAAAGCCCAAAACGCGATTACGGCATTTCCCGATGCGCTCGCGTTTGATGTTGAGGAAGAGAGGGCTGTTCCCGAGCACGTCGCCGACAAGCGCCGAACCGCTGAGATTTGGTCTGAATGGGGCAGGTTAGAAAATTACCGAGCAACGCCAGCGCCCGACGGTTCCGGAACGTATATCCAACTTGAGAACCCTCACCAAACGGCACCGGATGTCGTCGCTGTAACGGAGAGAACCGTTCGTATGAACGAGCGCCTTCGCCTTATACTTTGGGCGACAAAGTCGTTTGAAGGCCAATCAATCGAGCCAGGATTAACAGTGCAGGAAGCGGTAGACCACGCGCGCGAAGTCGACCGTAACGATTTATTCGCAGAGCCCCACGGTCAGATAAACGACGCAGACTGGGACCGGAGTGCAGTCGCGGGTGTCGCGGCGGTAGTCTTAATGTACGGCGGCAAAATAGATCCAGCCTTGCTCTCCTGGTCCAAGGACGTGACATTCCGCGCCGCTGCTACGCCGCAGTTCATCGATCGAACCTTCTATCCGGGATCAAAGCACCTCTATCATCCGTGCGATTTCGCCGTCCGCGCGTTGGAGGGGCTTATTCGCCGTGAAGAGGATGCACAAGCTGCGAAAGAAGCTGTCTTGCGTCTCGGGGGGCACCCTCTTGAAGAGGTATCGGTAAAGGCGATTTCCGTGGCGCTCTCGATGTGGGCGCGTGATGCGAGATTCGCGTGGGCCGCATTGCGTTTGGGCGCTCGTATCTCTCTGGGCTCGCATGCGGCGCGTCCTTCCGCTTATGGATATGATCCTGAGACGGCGCGACAAAGGCAAGCAGCTGCCATTAGTGCCGCTATCGAGGAGTTGGGCGGCGGCGGGGCGCCGACCGCACTGCCCGATGTCCCACCGGCTTGGATTCAAGCCACCCGCCGCGGACATCGCGAAGATACCGAGGATGACGAATTAAACTGGCGTGAGCCGGATGACTACCTGCGTTGGGATTTCCTGCCGAAGGTGCTTGGGCACGTGCCTATGCCCGAGGCAATGCGCGACCAGCAACGGGCGCCGCTTTTGTTGGACTACGCGTATAAATTATTGAAATGGACGGTCGACAAGATCGAGCCATCCTGGGCGAAGGAGGATAAGCGCCGAGATCGTCGCACTTCGGAGCTTGGCGATTGGCGCCGCCGCTTTGGCTATTTTATCGCAAAGCTAGCCCTCGAGCTCCCTGAAGACAGCGTTCTCACGAATATGCTCAATCCAATCTTCGCGCTGAGGGATGACGAAGCAGAATCCCTCATAAATCCATTCGTCGACATTTTGACCGCCGGCGGGATTATCGATCCGCCTCGAATTATGCCTAATGCCATCAATCTTATGAAAGCGTGCGTTGAGCGGGTTTTGCGCGATCACGCGTGGGAAAGCGCCCGCTACAATGACGGTCACATTTACGGGTTCGATCTGCCCGAAGTCGTTAGGATATTTCTTTTCGCCACAGGGGTTCGAGCCGATCAGTCGTCGCGCTTCGCGAACGGGGATTGGCGCGATGTAGGTGCTGTTCTGCCGATCGTTGATCCCTTTGTGCGGGCTGTTGGTGACGTTCCACATGTCATCGGCTCGTTTTTGACTCTGTGCGAAAATGCGGTCGAGCACTATCCGCCAAGTGTTTTTATTGACCAAATCGGACAAATTCTCAGCAAACAGTCAGGGGTGCCGGTCGGGTGGTACGGCACAATGATCCCAAGCCGCATCGCCGCCCTTGTTCACGCCTTTGCCGAACGTTCCCAGCCGCTGCCACCGCAGCTCGCGCAGGATATGCTTCGTGTTCTGGACCGACTTGTTGATATGGGCGATCGCCGTAGTGCTGCTCTTCAGACGAGCGAGATATTCCGGAATGTGCGGCAGGCAGCCTAATTATGAATCGCGGTACAACCGCCCTGGTGCCGGGCATACTGCTCAAATAATCATTGACGTTTGTACACTCTAGGTGTACAGATTCGTGCGTGGCGTTGGGATTAGCCCGACGCTTTGGGAACGGAGCCCGCGATGTCACTCGAATTCGAAGCGACCCATCCAGATCAGTCAATGACGACTGTCTACAATCTTTTGCGCGAAGCCTGCGGCGTTTCACAGGCCGAAGCTGCAGAGTTCGTTCACAAAACTCGTCTCGACAGCGTGAAGTCCTGGTGCAGCGATCGGCGAACCGCTCCGCAAGGAGTGATCAATGATCTCCAGAAGCTTGCCCGCGAAATCCAAAACGCTGGCACTGATTATGCCGCGCTTCTCAAAACGACTAGCAAGGGTGACGTCTACGTCATTGGCCTGCCCAGCGACGAACAAGATGCACGCTTATGCGGGTTTCCGTCGATCGGCGCACAGATGCGCGCGATCGCCGTCGCCATATCTCATTTGCCTGAGCATTCCGACATCAGAATGGTGGAGCGGGTACGCGGCGCTATTCCGGCGCCTGTACTAGAGAAAGAAAAGATGATTCCTACCGAAGTCGACAGTCAGGTTCTTAACTCGATGCAATTTACGAACGGTAAATTCTACACCGCTGGTAATATGAATTGACGCAAATACCAGCGCCTTGAAGATATGGGTTGGATAAAAGGCATTTCCACGAATATCAGTGACGTCGAATATTATTTAACCGATACCGGTCGCGCACAACTCGCACTGACAACGACGGCGGACGCTATGCAGCGAGATTTTCATGACCCTGCGCCGGGTGGATTTCAGACAAGAGTAAATCCAGGCCCGAGGCGCGGGCCTATCCTCAAGTTAAAGCTGAACCAGAAATATCAGATAGGGGATCTGTCGTTTCGTGTTGAGAAAATTGATGGTGACCTCGTAACCGTCAAGCTTTCCAATGGCACTACGACAACACTGCAAGCCCCTGCTATTCTATTCTCCCCCATAGGATTGCGTGAGGGATAGCAACAAAAACCGACTGACACCTGCGCTTTAAGTCCGACGCTCGCAACTAGACCTGGACCCTCTTTTAGCCATCGACTGATCGTTCGGCATTCCTACGTATCACGGCCAGAAATAGGTCGCGATTTGACGTAATAGTGTGTGCGACAGCTCCACAGATCGACTGAAAAAGACCGCCATGCCTGTAATTAAAGGCATCAGCTCTGGTAGCCCGCCACAGGGAGCCGATTGCGCCTGTATGCCATCGCGTCGCTATTTCATCGTTTCTTTGGCTGCGCTGTCCGGCTCATCACACGAAGGCGTGTGCAACGGCCGATACAAGTCCGGTTTCGGGAAAGAAACCTAACTTGTGAAGCTCGCCCAGCAGCGCTTCGAACTGATCATAGGTGGCGGTTCCTTGCTCCGCGGGTTCGGCGAGCGCGCGTATTTTCGCGGCCACTGCCTCGATGCGCTGCTGCTGCTTCGCGTTCTGCTCAGGAGTCCACGTGCGGGCGCCATCCTTGGCGAAAACGGTCGAATGACGCTGCACATATTCCGCTACCGCGTTCAATGCCGCGGCGCAGTCTTTGCGGCGCTGGCATTCACGCCGGAGGTCATGCTTATCGAGGAGCGGTTGGTTGCCGATCATGATGAAGGCGTCGTGAAAGCCGGGTGAGTTCATCGCCGCGCAAGCCCGCTGAATTGCCGCGTCTTTTGACGGAAAGTTTTCGAGTGTCTGCTTTGCGACGCCGGCGCGCCAAGGCCGGTCGTGATAGACGAGGGTCACGGGGCCGCTCATGAATTCCTTGGCGATGGAGTAGGCGGCGTCCTCGATCAGTTCGCGGTCGCGCTGCACGTCGGGACTCCCGTCCTTGCGCGTATAGATCCCCAGCGAAAAGCCGCCATTCGCCAACGGGTAGAATGTAATCACCATCGGCCCGAGCGTGGCGCGAGAGTGCTGCCGATCCACTGTCCACGGCGTTCGCGGGCCACCCCGCGCCTCAACGCGCGTAATAACGTCGCTGAGGTCGATTGCGTGTTCGCGGTGCCGTGCGATCTGATCCTGATCGTCGTCGGCAATGGCGGCACTGTCCGGCCGCCAGGGAAGACGCCGCTCATGCAGGCGCAGCCAAGCGCGGATGGCTTGTTCAGCCGGTCCAGGGACTTTTTCTCCGTCGAGCCAGCGCCGGTAGGTGCGCGGCGATACGCCGAGGAGCTGCGCGGCTTCGGCCGGCGACAGCCCAAGGCGCATAACACTCTGGTCTAGTTCAATTGGCGTCATACCGTCAATTTTATAACGGACAAAATGACCATTTTCAAGTGTCTATATTGGCCCAAATCGCTCTTATGTTTATATAGCGATTTCAATAGCTTGACCCGTTTATGGAATTACGATTGATATATCACGTCGGATATAAACTTGATTTATCCGACGTTTTATATCATAATCCCAGCCATGATCTCAGCCCCCGACAGCCAACAGGAACGCGCTCTTTCCCTGCTCAAACGCCAGGGAATGGTGCGCCTGTCCGAATTCATCAAGGAAGGCATCACCGAGACCGCCGTCGCCCGCCTGCTCAAAAAAGGTCTCGTCCACAAACTCAGCCGGGGTCTTTATCAGCTTCCCGACGCCGCCACCGACGCGAACCATGCCCTCGCCGAAGCCGCGAAGCGCGTGCCGAAAGGCGTCATATGCCTCGTTTCGGCGCTCGCCTATCACCAGCTCACTGACACTATTCCGCACAGTATATGGGTGGCGATTGGTCCCAAGGACAGGCGGCCGAAAGCGCCAGATCCGCCCCTGCAAATCGTCCGCTTCAGCGGCAAGCTTCTTAGCGAAGGCATCGAGGAACACACGATCGAAGGCGTGACGGTCCGTATCTATAATCCCGCCAAGACCGTCGTCGATCTTTTCCGCTACCGTCAAAGCGCCGGAAAGCGCTATAAGACCAGCCCCGGCCTCAATATCGCGCTTGAAGGTCTCCGCGAGGCGCTGCGCCAGCGCAAGGCGACGCCCGCCCAGATCGCCGACTACGCGACGGAAGCCGGAATCTGGAAAGTCGTGCAACCCTATCTTGACGCGATGACGGCCAATGTCTGAGCCAAAACGCAATATGGGCGCCTCGGTCCGCGCCCGGCTTCTCAACCTCGCCAAGCAGCGCGGTCAGCCGTTCGATTTGCTGCTCACGCGCTACGCGCTCGAACGGCTGCTCTACCGGCTCAGCACCACGAAATACCGGGAGCGCTTCGTGCTCAAGGGCGCGATGCTGATGACGACCTGGTTCGACACCAAGTTCAGGCCGACGCGCGATCTGGACTTTCTCGGCTTTGGCGAATCCGAGCCCGAAAAGGTGCTCGGCATCTTCCGTGAGATATGTGCCGTCGCCCAGGCCGACGGGGTGACCTTTGATGCGGACGCGATCAAGGTCGAACGCAACCGCGAAGAGCTTGAATATGGCGGCCTGCGGCTGAGGACTCAGGCGATCATCGACGGCGCGCGCGTGCCGGTGGTGATCGATATCGGCTTTGGCGATGCCACCGAGCCCGGTCTTGATGAAATCGACTATCCGGTCTTGCTCGATTCTCCCGCACCGAAACTGCGCGGTTATCGGCATGAGACGGTTATCGCCGAGAAATTCGAGGCGATCGTCAAGCTCGGCCGCGCCAACAGCCGCATCAAAGACTTCTACGACATCTGGATGCTGTCGCGCGCATATGAATTCAAGGACGACGCGCTCGCGAGCGCAATCGCCGCGACCTTTGCCCGCCGAAAAACAGATATCCCAACCGAACGGCCTATCGGTCTCACCAAAGCCTTCGCCGACGATCCCGCGAAACAGCAGCAATGGAAATCCTTTGCCGAAACCATCGGCACGGAACTGCCGTCACTTGGCGAGATCATCGAAGAACTCGCCGCCTTCCTCATGCCGCGGGCGGCGGTAGCGGCCGGCCTTTCGGCCGCCGCGTAGCAGCGTACGGCACCACCATGGTGGTGATCGTCGCCGTAGCGGTATCACCACCATGACGATGATGATGATCACCACCAACAGCAGCAGCAGCACCAGCACCACCACCATCACCCGTCATCGTCATCATCGGCGACGGATTGCCCAAACCGAATGCTATCAAGCTCCCCGTCAGCCTATCCGGCCATCAGGCTGGATGTAGTGCGCGCGAACAGCCACGACTTGTTCGAACATTTCGCCCGGGGCGGCTTCCACGATAACCCCGGCGAACCGCCAGACAACGCCTTCGACAAGGCCTTCGTGAACTAAAGTCGGCAAAAGCAGCGGCCCGCCGCTCACGCCACCTATGTCATAGCCCTGTGGCGGTAAGCCATTCCCACTAAAGTCAATAATCTTCTGCCGATTTATTCGACACGCAATCTGACGATCGGTCACGCTCGTTATCTCGGGCATGGCAAGGTAAGGGTGCGGATTCCGGTGATGGCGGACAGGCATTCCATTTGAAGGCGGACAGTGATTCCGGTCGAACGCGGACAGCATTCCGGTGAAGGCGGACAGCGGCTCCCGTCGACGGCCTCATGGGGTCATGCGTCCTGCTTGACGTCAAGTCCGGCACGCTTAGCGGCCATCTTGCGCATGCTCTCGCCCTTGAGTGTCAACCGGTGCGCGTTGTGCACGAGCCGATCGAGGATGGCGTCGGCGATGGTCGGATTGGCGATCGCCTCGTGCCAGTGATCGACCGGTAGCTGGCTGGTCACGATCGTCGAGCCGCGGTCGTGCCGATCCTCGACAATCTCAAGGATGTCGCGACCCTGCTCGGGGGTGAGCGTGGCGAGGCCCCAATCGTCCAGGATCAGCAGCTCGACGCGCGCCAAGCTCTTGAGGAGCCTGGCATGACGCCCATCGCCGCGTGCGAGTGCCAGGGCATCGAACAGCCTTGGCACGCGATGATAAAGGACGGAGCGGTCGTCGCGGCAGGCCTTGTGGCCAAGCGCACAGGCAAGCCAACTTTTGCCGGTGCCTGTTGGCCCGCAGATCAGCAAACTCTGGTGCCGTGCGATCCAATCGCCGGCGACGAGCTTGGCGAACAGCGCCTTGTCGAGACCGCGCTGGGCCTTCATGTCGACGTCCTCGACGACGGCCGACTGACGTAGGCTTGCGAACTTCAATCGGCTGACGAGTTTCTTGTTCTCGCGCTCGATGGCCTCGCGGTCGACCATGAGTGCGAGCCGCTCCTCGAAGCTGAGTGCGGCCATGTCGGGCTGCTTGCGTTGCTCCTCCAGCGCCTTGGCCATGCCGGTGAGCCCGAGTGCGACCAGGCGATCATGTGTGGGATGCGTGAGCATCGTCTCTCCTTTCGTTTCTTCTCACCCGCAGGGTTCTTTTCACCTGCATCCAGTGCGTCAGTGGTAGTAGCCACGACCACGGATGTTGGCGTGCCGGATCGGCGGGCCGTCCGGCGCTTTCGAGTTGGCGTAGGCTTTGTCGAGACCGTTCTGCAGGATCGACTTGATCGAGCCGTAGGTGGTTGCGCCGATATCATTGCCGCGCCGGCTCGCGGCCTCGACGCGCTCGGACCCGTAGGTTCTCACCAGGCGCATGATGCCCAGGCACGATCGGAAGCCCTGCTCGGGATGGGGCTTGGCTTTCATGATCGCCTCGACCAGGGCGATAGCCGCCGGGCCGATCGAGGCTGCCTCGCGCATCATGCGCTGCGGCGTCCACTCCGCGTAGCGGCGGTGCGCGCTCGGCATGTGCTCTGTGATGGTCGTGTGCCGGCTGCGCACGGCCGAGAACGCATGGCTCGCGACACGCTGGCCCTTGTGGAAGACCTCGACCGTCGCGCTGGTGATGCGCGCCTCGACCATCTCGCGGATCAGCTTCGACGGCACCGAGTAGTAATGGTCCGCCACCTCGATGTGATAATCGGGCGCGACGCGGGCCCGCTTCCATTCCGCATAGCAGTACGCCGCGTTCGGCAACGCATTGAGCGCCGGACGGTCGAGCGTCTCCAGCAGTTCGTTGCGGCTCTTGCCGATGCGGCGCATGACCTTGGCGTTGATGGCCGTTACGCAGTCACGGATCGCCGCATTCAACTCGGCCAGCGAGAAGAACCGGCGATGGCGCAGCTTCGCCAGCACGAAGCGCTGGACGATTTGGACCGCGACCTCGACCTTCGCCTTATCGCGCGGCTTCATCACGCGGGCGGGGAGCACAACGCAGCCGTAGTGGTCGGCGAGGTCCTGGTACGTCCGGTTGATGCCGGGCTCGTAGCGTGACGGTTTGGTGATCCCGGCCTTCAGATTGTCGGGAACGAACGCCTTCGGTACACCGCCGATCGTGGCCAGCGCGTTCACATGTGCGCCGATCCAGTCCGGCAGCGTCTCGGTCCAGCGCGCCTCGGCGTAGGTGTAGTTCGACGCGCCGAGCGCCGCGACGAAGATGTGCGCGCGATGCTCCTCGCCAGTCGTCGGATTAAAAACCAGCATGGTGTCGCCGGCCCAGTCGACGAACAGCTTCTCGCCGGCAACATGCGTCTGGCGCATCGTCGCCGAGATGCGCTTGCGCCAGTCGCCGTGCCGCTCGCAGAACCAACTGTAGGCGTAGCCTTGGGCGTGCTCGGCGCGATACTCCTGCCAGAGCAAAGCCAGCGTCACACCGCGCCGCTTCAGCTCCGCATGAATGTGAGACCAGTCCGGCTCGGTGCGCGTCGTGCACGACGCCGTAGTCGCCGGCGGAAACAACCGCCGCTCCAGCTCGGCATCATCGATCGCGTCAGGGATCGGCCAGCTGAGACCCACTACGGCAGCCCGGCGCACGTACTCGCCGACCGCCGTCTTGCCGATCCCCGTCGCCTCGCCGACAAGCCGCCGGCTCATCCCCAGCGCGTGCGTCAGACGCAGCGCCTCGCGTATCTTCCTCATCGACACTCGCTCCGCCGGCATCGGTCACTCCCTGGTTGCCAGGGAGACCGATCAGCTGATTCGACTGTCGACGGGAGCGTGCTCTACGCCGCCATCACCTGCTGTCCGCAATCACCGGATTGCTGTCCGCCTTGCGCTGGAATCGGTGTCCGCGTTGCACCGGATTTCGCACCCAAGAAGATCCAAGTAGTCAAGCTTAGCCATGGTAGCCAACATATTGATGACGTCCCGCGCGCGCTGGGCGCTCGCCGGGTCTGCCATAAGGCCCCGCTGTAGGACGGTGCGGATGGGCCCCGTACGTGTTGAGTAGGCCCCGTGGTTGAGATGCTGACTACCGAGCATCTCGGCAAATACGGCGACGGCTTGAGCCGGATGGGACGGCGCGATATGTCCTAGCCATTCGATCAGGCTATACCCGTTATTAGGCGCGAAGCCTGCCTTAAATAGCGCCAATAGCTGTTTAAAGAGCCAATCTGGATCGATGTTCGCCGCATCATGGATAAACCACTGGCCGATCGCGCTAAGCTCTTCGCGATAGGTTTCCTTATCCAATGCCGCGGTCGCGGCCGCGAGGCGCATTTCCCAGAAATGACGCGCCCGGGCCCTGTTGATCGCTGGCAATTTTTCTTCTGTAAGTTGGAGGGTGCGGCCGAGATAGCCAATGGTATGACGTCGGACTTGCGCCGGTGCTTGCCCAAAGAAACGATTCATGATCGCGTCCGGCATGAAATCGGCGATCCAAAGAATCAGAAGATAGTCGCCCAACCGCTTTGCCCTATGAAAAGCACTATCGTCGTCTAGGTCACCATCCAGCCGACGAATCTCATCCTCGTACCTCGGCACCAGGAATTGCGTGACCATTCGCGATTGAACCGGACCGGTATCACTGGAGAGATGCGCAAGAAACCCAGCGCGACAAAGTGCTTCATCCTCTGGGAAAAGTAGCGGCAGCCGCTGATTAAGCCACGCGTCACCATAGTGAGCGAGCCAAGTCAGGCGTCCTCCCAACACGGCGCGCGGGATGCGTCCCCATGCGGGAACGATCGCCGCTTACGATGGACGGAAGCCAAAACCTCCGGTGTCATGAATTGCTCGCCAATATTCTTGTCTTCGATGTGCCAGGCCTGATGTCTATCTTCGCTCAGGGAAAGGCTGGCTTCGTCGCCTTTTTTGCTGATTGTTTCGAGCAAAGTTGGCGGGCGTCAACGTCACGCGAAGGACTGCCGCCCGCGGCCGATCTCGCCGGTTGGCTCTTCGACCGACTGTCTCATCACGGATGGCCTAATAAGGCTGACGCAGTTGATCGCATACTCAACGAACTACACGTTCCGATATTGCAAAGCGCCATCTTTCGGGCGCTGCGCCTACTCGGGCGCGCCGACCTAATCGAGAACCAGTTGCCACACGCCGATTACGTGTGGCTTGCCATGAAATGCCTCATGGAACGATTGCGCGCCGGGAATCGTGACCTCGAGCTTAAAGCCAGACTGAAAGGTCTGGTCGACGCTTCGGCGTGCAAGGGAAATGCCCTTCTGTATCGTGTCATCGATCAGATCGCAGTGCCTGACGCGGCGGTTCCGGCCAGCACTCCATCTCCCTTAAAAAATCCGGGGGTGCCAGCTCCAGATACATTGCGCTTGAAGTACGCCGAGGCTGTTCAGGCCCTTTCTGGTGCGAATCCGAATTTCAAGCCACCTATGCCGCCGGTGCTTGATCCCCTTACCAAGGAGCAGCTTGAGCGACTCATATTGTTGGCCGAGCCCGCAAATGATCGTCACACTTCGACCGAAACGTTCGTACCGTTAGTGTCATTCACGCCCAACAGTTACGTCGTCGCGCAACGACGGGTAACTTCGACTGGCGCGGAAACAATAGGCGCGCTTCTTAGGCCAGTCATCGCGGCAGCGAACAGGTTCGGCGTGAGCATCCCTTGGCACCAAGAACTCTTGTCCGGCGTCTTTGCGAACGCGTACGCGCCTAAATTTCTTGCTGCTCTCGGTGCCCAGGACGACGCCGCTCGGTTTTATGAAGCGTTGACCGAACAGGCGGATCTCTTGCTGCCTCGCCTTTGCATCGAAGCCCAAGCCGCCCCGGTGTCGAAGTACATCGACGTTCGCATCGTGCCCTTTTTGCAACGTTACATCTCGTCCGGGACCGATGAATTCTTTGAGGGTCTTTGCATACTCGCACGTCACGTCAATAGTCCCGAGATTGATCCGGTTCTATCCGGCCTGTTGCACCGATGGGCGCAAAGGTTCGACATTGGATCCCCGATCTCGCAACACGACCAAAACCACGTTCTCTGGCGCGGGTTCAAGCGGCTCAGCGACCATCCTCGGTTCAACATGATTAGCGGATGGCAATCGACGCTGACCTCCGTGTTGCGGGCTCAACTTTATTGGATCAGGGCTGAGCAAGTTGCGCGGGTTTTGGAGCGCGATCCACGGTCCTATACTCTAATCGAATCTCGATTGTTCAGAGCAACGAATTGGGAGCATTTTCATCAGGACGAGATCGACCGTCTCGATGCTGCTGCAGAACGGCTTTTCCGAGAATTGCTCGAAAGCTGATACTGCCGACGCTAGGTATTATCCATGAAGACTCCCTACGTGCCGCACATCTTTGGCGAGGAAGTACAGCGCAAGCTGGCAGGCAGAAGGGGTTGGCTTACGGCTGGTGTTGCATCATCCATCCCGTGGCCATCTTCCGATGTGTGCGTCACCTATGCAGGGGATGAGTATTTTCTTCGCGGAATGGAGCGAGAGGGCAAGCCGTCGCCGCCTTGCATAACAGTCGCATGCGAGAAAGCCGGTCCCGATAAAGCAATCGCGAAGATATACCGGTTCACCTCGATATTAAGTTGGTTCGAGGGAGGTTACGTAGACGTGTCCGGTTACATCTGGGGCAGCCATCCGGCTCTGTATGGGAGTAGAAACGTCTATTCATCGATGGGCATACTTGGAAACAAATCTTTTAACTGCAACCATATGCCGATCATTGAGCACGACAATATTCGCAAAGCGCTCGCATTTTGGCGAGAAGGCAAGCGACTTGATGAGGTTCACGACAGTTATGCATTCCTGAGTTTCTATAAAGTGATTGAATCTCAATTCTCAGACGGAAAAGCAAAGGCAGATTGGATTGTCGCGAATATCGAGAAGCTGACAGACCGAGCAGCAAAACGCGTAGCGGAATTGCGTGCCGAAGGCGTTGACGTAAGCCGTCATCTTTTCGACAGCGGGCGATGTGCGATCGCGCATGCCCGTCTCGATGGTGAAATCGTTGATCCGGACATTCCCGCAGACCGGAAACGCTTGTCCGCTGATTTGGTGATCATTGAAGAGCTTGCACGTATTTACATCAGGGACGAGTTGAAAGTACCCGACTCGCGCTCGTTGTACCGGACACGTGATCGACTGGAACCATGGGCGTCACTCTTACCGCCGGCTACGCTTCATGTTCTCAAGAAGGGCGGCACGCCGAGCGATGTCCCCGGTCTCACGGGCCGCGTCGTGTCAATTGGCACGTGGCCTGATGGACCAATACCCGGTCTTGAACGGATGACCATGCATGTCGATGGCTTTGAAAGCGGCATTATGAAGATCGTACTCATCAATGAGCGCAAAACAATATTGTTAGTTTTCTTTCTCGATTACCGAAGTGGCCAACTCCACACAAATCTTGAGGACGGCGGATTGCTATATGGCGATAACAAGCCGGATGAAAACGATGTCAGGGCATACGCCACCTTTTTTTATAAGGTTTTTGCCAACGGAATTGCGGAACTGACATGCGAAGACAAAGAGCCGATCGATTGCGAGGTCGTAATTCCACTGAATGTGATAATGACGAAATCTGCCGATGAAGCCATTGCAGATCAGGTTGAGAGTTTTCGAAAAGAGAGTGCCCAGCAAACCGGCGGCGTACAGTGACCTACAATCGTGGCCGACGTTGGGCTAAGGCGTCTTGCGGGAAGTCAAAGATGTCCGGCGGCGCATCGTCCCAGCACCATAGACCGTACCCCAAATATCCCCCAGCGTGAACACAGTTCAAAAACGTTTTGAAATAGTCGACGCACGTTTGTGGGTCCGGCAGAGCCACATCGCTGCTGGTTGTGATGTTGCAGACGGGCTTGTAGCGGTCTTGAAAGTTCCGCACCGCTTCAAGCGGCTTGTATCCGGCCACCGAGTTAGCGAGGCGCTCCGTCGGCAAGTAGTCGACTGAATAATAGACTTGGGGGCAATTATCCGGACATTGCCAATCAGCCGCGCGCAGGTCTCGGCAACGACGCGCGCTTCCACTTCGCGAATCTCGTTAACGCGCGAATCCGGAGGGACATCAACCCTGACCTTAGCGACGCAGGGCAGCCCGTGGTCCGCCCTGTGACGCGTCGCTTCCAGGGCAACGTACCCGGTTTCCTGTCCCTGAAGCGGCGCCTCAAAACAGCGATTGATGTGCTGCAGAATGTCGCCGCAGGAACGAAAGTTCGACGCTACGCGCAAAACGTTCCCGGGAAATTGCCGCTCGACGGCTTCGCGTGCCAAGCGATAGGTCGCAATATCGGCGCCACGGAAGCGGTAGATGGCCTGCTTGGGATCACCAACCATGAATAGGCTGCCGGGCAGCAAGGTCTGCTCGTGCCAATTCGAATCTGAGCCGCCGTTATCGACGGACCCAAAACGCTTTGTTGTGTCGGCGACGAGAGCAGCGATGCCGGGCGGGGCCGGTCAAGTCGGCCTGCGCTAGCCGCGCAACGCATGGTCGTGGGAGAGTGAGCTGAGGCCCGGGTTGAAACATTCTAACCGGTAATCGAACTCATCCTCGCTCATTTGGCCAAATGTGATTGAAACCTCATGCACGACCATCATAGGTGCCGAGACGCTTCTCGGAGGCCCAGCCGGCGTCGGCTCGCGTCGCAAATGCGTCCGCGAAGAAATCGTCTTCGGCGAGCCCCGCGGCAATAAAGTCCGACCGTGCTGCTCCCGTCATAGCTGGCGATCCGCAGACATAGACTTGGTGGCCGGCGAGCGTGTGATGGTCCTCCAGCACCGCGCGGTGTACGAGGCTGTGACGAAGCCCCAGTGCCGGCGCGTCGGAGACGACCGGAACGTAGTTAAAATGCTCATATCGCTGTGCCCACTGTGCAGGCATTTCCGAATAGAGCCCTTGGGCATCGCGGGCTCCCCAGTAGAGCACGGTTTGGCGAACAATGCCCCTGGCCAGCATGTCGCCGATGATCGATTGGATAGGCGCGAAACCGGTTGATCCCGCAACAAAGAGGATCGGCTTGTGGTCGTCGCGCAGCGCGAAGTCACCGAACGGAACTTCGACCTTCAGAGTATCCCCGTGCCTCAGTTGCTCGAATATGTATCCCGTAACCACGCCGTCGGGCACACGACGGATGTGCAGCACGGCGCCGTCGCTCATATGAGGCGGGTTGGCCATCGAGAAATCGCGGCGCTCGCCGTCCGGCAGGATAAAGCTCAGATGCTGACCGGCCTTGAATTTGACTCTGACCCCAACCGGAAAACGCAAATGCACGAGCATCACGTCACTTGCAAGCGGACGCAGACGGAACACGCGCGCCGGTACGGTTTTGCGCGCGAACGGATCGGCTTTACCGATGCGGCGCGGTGCGACCACAAGATCGGAGCGCGGCCGCGTATTGCAGAATAGCGCGCTCCCACTATTTCGCTCAGCCGCGCTAAGGGCATCGCCGGTAAAGGCGCGCACCAAACCTGAGATTATTCTCCCCTTGCACGAGCCGCACACGCCTTTACGGCAGGAAAAGGGAAGTTCGAATCCGGCCCGTTGTGCTGCATTGAGTATCAACTCGTCGGGCTCGCAGGGAAAATGAAATTCGGTGCCAGCTACCGAGACCGTGAAACTCATGGCGTCCCTCTAAGCGCTCAACCGTTGTCCATTTACAGCGGCAGGGCAACAAGCGTGTCGACCCGAGAGGAATCGCAGATCACAATCCGGCGCGCGAGTAATAAGTCCTTCCCCGAGGCGCGATAACTGTCGAGATAAATTCCAGTTGCGAATAGGTCGCTCTGACCGTCATGCATTATTCTCACCACCAGAAACGGCGTTTCCGCCGTGGCCTCGGCTCCCCCATTGGTAATGATGTGCGGCAGGCCAAGGATATGGCGATAGCGCTGCTTCTCATAGATGTTGACGCCGCGCAAAGCAGTGACGCGGTCGAGAAGCATCCGTTTGCTGTTGGCGTAAATGATGCCGGCCTCCATGCCGGCACGATGGTTCTCTGCCGTCGTGATCTTATAGAGACAGTTATCCGTAAACGAGTTTGGCCAGGACTTGAGGTCGTCGCTGTCGATGCACCGAATGTAGGCAGCCTCGAAGGCTATAATGCGTTCGAGCGAAATTTCGCCGGTCACAGGCCTCTGCTCCGCTCAGATGCCCGTGTAATCGCGATAACACTTCCAGAAGCCGCGGACGGCCGCTTCGGTCGCGCGCGTTCCCTCGGCCGCGAAATCGGCGCCGCCCATTTCCACCACGGCGCTCTCGGCTTTTGCGGCAACGGTGCCACGGCGGACGAAGCCGCCGACGCATCCGTCCTCCATCGAGACGTACCCGGCAGGGCCGGCTAGGTTGTCGTGGACGTGGCGGAGCGTGCGCAACTCCGGACTATCGTCGGCAAATCCAAAATACGTCCAGTTCAACGCACATTTATCAATGCCGAGCGGCGTCAGATGGCGGATCGCGAGCGAATTCTGGATTTGCTGAAGGACAAAGCCCGGAAACACCGTGAGAATTTGCGCGCTGCCGCCGTCGTTGAACTCGTTGACCGTGGTCAGAAGACTGGGATCTTTGAGATCGAACTCTTCCTGTTCAGCACGCAGCCCGAGCGCTGAATATTGGTCTCTTTCTAAATCGCCGCCTCCATAGGAGAAGCTCACGTGGCTGCCACCGTCGGCGCTGACGATCAAGCCGCCACGTTGCGTCAAACGATTGATGCGAAACGTGGTGAAGAACGCGTGCAGCAGGCTGGCATGATAGGTATCCTTGACGTTCTCGAAATAGAGCTTCCAGTTATGCGGCAACACTTGCGTGAAGCGGCCGGTCACGGCAACGGGCTTGCACAGAACGCGCTTGATCCGGGCAGCGATCTCGTCGCCCATATATTCTTCGATCGGCGGAACGTCCTCGTGCAGGCTGCCGAATACCAGGCCGGCAAACAGAGCGATCCGCAGCTTGCGCGGACCGTGGTCGCTGCGGCAAAAGTCCTTCCGCATGCCGCCCTTGCCGGCAACGCCTTCCTCGAAGGCGACGGTCTTGAGATTGCCCTTCAGGTCGTAATTCCAGGCGTGATAGACGCAGGTAAAATCGCGCGCATGACCGCCCGTATCGAGGGCGATCAGCGCGCCGCGATGCGCGCAGCGATTCTCGAAGGCGTAGATTTCGTCATCAAAGTCCCGTGCCACGACGACCGGCATACTGCCGACAAAAGTCACTCGATAATCGCCGGGCTGTGCGACCTCGGCCTCAAGGCACAGGTAATTCCAGGTCGGCCCTTGATAGATGCGTTCCTGCTCACGGGCCTGTAGTTCACTCGATTCGTAAACCCAGAACGGGACCCGGGTGAGTTCGCCGTGCGGCCACTGCGGCGCTTCCACACGCGGAGCGAACGAGCCTTTCTCGGAGCCGGTCTGCATGGTCGGAACGTTGCCTCCCGGATCTGGCTACAGTGCGCCTTTCCGTTTCGCCAGGTATTGTACAGCCAAAGCGGCCGCTCACAATTTGCAGAAGAAAAAACACACTATTTGAGGTCCGCAAACAATGATCCCGCGGATGGGAGAGGGAGGTCGGCCGCTACATGCAGCGCCCGCGTCCGCGGCGCCGCATCCCGTTTTGTTTTCCATAGCCAAACAACCCATTTACCCCTTTCCGAATTATCAAACGGTGCACCGTGGTCTCTTATGGCCGCAGCAGGGAACGTCGCGGAGTGCGCAGCGCTCAGCGACATGATCCGAAGGCGGGCCCCCCAGCACTTGCCGTGGCGAGTCGCGGCCGTCTGAAACAGCAAGAAAAGGCCGAATGAGGAAATGCTAAATTTGGGTGGTTTGTCGGTTGGGCTGCGAGTTGTTCTGTGTTGTGTTGTCGCGTTGTGTTGCGCGCCGGGCGCGCGGGCGGAGAATTATCCCGATCGTCTGGTAACCATCGTGGTTCCCGCTGCACCGGGATCGGCGACGGACGTCATTGCCAGGATCGTCGGCAGCGAGTTGAGCAAGCGCTGGAAGCAGAATGTTATCGTCAGCAACATCAGCGGCGGCGGGCTGAATATCGGATCCAAGCATGTGTTCGATTCCACTCCGGACGGCTACACCTTATTGGTCGCGCCCCCGACGCCACTGACAACGGCCGACCTGGTCTACCGTGACCTGTCCTACTCTCCGGAAAGGTTCGTGCCTATTTCGGTGTTGGCGCGTGTGCCTAACGTGCTTCTTGCACGCAACTCGCTGCCCGCCAATTCGCTGGCGGAGGTGATCGCCTACGCCAAGGCGCACCCCGGCAAGCTGAACTACGGCTCGCAGGGCGTCGGCACCACGTCGTACCTCAGCTTTAAGCTTCTCGAGAAACTTGCCGGCATCCGGATGGTCAACGTTCCCTATCGCGGCGAGGTCCCTATCCTCAACGACATCATGGCGGGCAACGTTGATCTGTTCTTCGGCACGTTGTCGACAGCGACGCCGCTGTACAAGGCCGGGCGACTGAAAGCTCTTGCCGTCGGAAGCCTGCAACGTTCGCCCTTCCTGCCAAACGTCCCAACCATGGCTGAGCAGGGTTACCCGAACTTCCAGTCGTTCGCCTGGTTTGCAATGGCGGGACCGCCCAAACTTCCCCAAAGCATCGCCAATCAGATCAGCGCCGAGGTCGATAGCATCCTCAAGGATCCCGCCATTCGCGACAAGTTCAAGCGTCTCATGCTCGAGCCGGTCGGCGGCACGCCGGCGGAAACCGCAAAATTCTTCGCGGCCGAGCGGTCGCAATGGGGGAAGGTCATCAACGATGCCGGCTTGAAGCCGCAAGAACAATAAGGTCCAGGCCCTTCGAAATTTGATCGTCATGCAGCCGAACACCCAATTTGAACTTTATCACAACCATATGTCGACCTGTTCCGCCAAGGTGCGTCTCGCTCTTGCGGAGAAAGGCATTCCGTGGATCAGCCATGCGATGGACCTGCGCGCCGGCGACAACCTGCGTCCCGAATACCTAAAGCTGAATCCAAACGGTGTCGTGCCGACCCTGATCACCGACGGCAGAGCGCTCATCGAGTTGACGGTAATTTGCGAATACATCGAGGATCTGAACGATCAGCCACGGCTGCGGCCGGTTGACCCCTGGAACGCGGCGCGCATGCGTTTATGGACAAAGCAGCTCGACGAGGGCGTGCATTTCGCCACAGGCGTGGTGAGCTTTTGCATCGCGTTTCGCGAGCAGTTCCTGATTAAGTCGCGCCAGGAGATCGACGCGTTCCTTGCCGGCTTACAGTCGCAGGAGCGCCGCGATCGTCTGAAAGTTTCGCTTGAACTGGGAATTGAAGCACCGTTCTTCCTTCCTGCCGCCCGGCGCATGATCAAGCTGATCGACGACATGGAGACGGCGCTGGCCGACAGCGCATGGCTTGCCGGCGACACATATTCGCTCGCCGACATCGCGATGACGCCCTATGTCGTCAGGCTCGATCATCTGGGCTTCGGCTTCCTGTTCGAAACGCGCCGCCATCTGGCCCTCTGGCGTGAGCGTATCGCTGTGCGTGCGAGCTTCGCGGAAGCGATGGTGCGCTGGTACGAGCCCTCGTACCTGGAATTGTTCGCACGCGTTCGGCCGATGGCGCGCGACCGGTTAGAGGCGCTGAGCCGTACGGCCTAAACCCAGAACCCTAAATCATACGCGGTGAGCAATCATGCGACGCAATGTCAAAGGAAATTTCGATGGCGAGACCGAAAAACTCGGTGCCGTGACGCTCACACATCGGTTCGTCGAGGCGCCCGGCGCGGTGATACCGATCCGTTGGCACTACGTGGAAGCAGGCAATCCCGAGCGCGAAGTGATCCTGTTCCTCCACGGCAATCCGGAGAGTTGGCATTCCTGGCATCCGCAGATCGAGCACTTCGCGCCGCGCTATCGGATCATTGCGCCCGATCTCAAGGGCTACGGACAGGGTGATAAGCGTCCGGGCGATTGGCGCTGGGAAGTCTGCGCCGAGGAAATGCTGAATCTGCTCGCCCAGATCGGCCTTACGCGCTTCAATATCGTCTCTCACGATCGCGGCTCCGTTCTCGCCGACTATCTTGGCGGCAACCATCCCGAACGCGTGCTGCGCTATGTGCGCATGCAGCAGGTCTGCCATATCTGGCGCCCCGAGAACTCGCCGCAGGGCGTCTACTTTGCCGATCCGATCTTCGGACCCGCAATTTACGGTGACCCCGATTTTTACTTCCAGCACCGTCTCCTCAAAATGCTGAAGAATCCGGTCGCTGCCGAAAGGTTGGAGAAATTCAAGGCCGAGATGAGTTACGAGGGTCTGCCGGAAGCCGTAATCAGATACTTCCAATCGTCCTCTTTCGAAAAAGAGCGTCTCGACCGTACAAGCAGACTTTTGCGCAAGATGGCCTTTCCGGTGCTGCTGCTCCAGGGCGACCTGGACGATGGTCAGCCACCTTTTTATTACAACGATCCGATTAATCCTGCCATTGCCCAATTCCCGAACGCTCGCCTTCAGTGGGTATCAGGGGCGGGTCATTATACCAACTTGGAGAAGCCTGAAGAAGTCACCCGCGCCATAGAGGAGTTCATGAAAGTGCCGTCAGTTTCGCGAAATTGATACGCTGATCAACGATCCCCGGAATAAGACCATGCCCTACCCGTTGCGCGCCCGTCTTCACCATCTTCAGCTCGCTTCCCCACAGCCGGAACGGCTTGCCACCTTCTATAGCGATGCGCTCGGCATGACTGTGACGAAGGACGGTCGATCCTGGATCTGCCAAGGGAAGTCGCGTTGTCTGGTGTTCGTGCCCGGCGAGGCCAAATCGCTGGTTTCCGCCGGCTACGCCGTGCCTGACGGTGATGTGCTTGACGGATTGCACGCGCGGCTTGATGGCGGTCAAGTTGCCGTCGAGATGACGCCGACGGCCTTGTTGCCGGACGCCCTGACGTTTCGCGACCCGGACGGGCACCGGATCAGTTATGGCATTGCGTCCGATCATTCGTCCTGTGCGAACCAGCCTGTAGCGCGGCTGCAACATCTTGTCGTCGGCAGCACTAATGCTGCACGCATGGTGGATTTCTATACCAGCATCGTTGGTCTGCGCGAATCCGATCGTGTCGACGACGACGACGGGCGCTTGCGGACCAGCTTCATGCGGACTGATGACGAGCATCATAGCTTTGCGGTTTTTCAGACCGTAGAGAACCGGCTCGATCATCATTGTTATGAGGTTGAAGACTGGAACGCCATCCGCGACTGGGGCGATTGGTTTGCTGCTAAGCGCATTCCGGTCAAATGGGGGCCGGGCCGCCACGGACCGGGCAACAACTTGTTCATGTTTATTCACGACCCCGATGGCAATTGGATTGAGTTGTCCGCTGAACTGAAGATTGTCCCGTCCGAGGAGCCGGTCGGGCGCTGGCGCCATGAGGAGCATACGCTCAATAGTTGGGGGCAAGCCTTTCTCCGTACGTAGGCCTCCTGGCGCAGCACACGGCAGCGGGCCAGGACCGCGACCCAGGGCCTCACTGCCCGCCTCAGTGTGATGGCGAGGCCCAGACCGATCGTCGGCACGCCAGTGGATCTTTTCCCTGGTAATCTAGTGTCAGCTTTTCAGAAGCATGCGAGCTAGCCGGCGCTCTCCACTGCTGTCTCTACCGCAGAGGATGCCTTTGCGCTCTTCTTGAGAGAGTTAATCAGGGCTTTGAGCGGGCCGGGAATTTGACGACGGCTGGAATAATAGAGAGAGAAGCCAGAATAGCGCGGTAGCCATTTATCGAGCAGCGAAACCAGTCGTCCCTCGGCGATGTGCTTTCCGATAAAATAAGGCGGCACATAACCGATGCCGATACCATCCAACGCGGCACGCACGACCATTTGAAAATCGTTGACAATGAGATTGCCACTCACGGCGACCTCTTGCAGGTGTTCCTTTTGAACAAACGTCCATCGGTTCAGACCGCCATGCGGATAGCGAAATCGGATGCAATTGTGCTTCGGCAGATCGCCTAGTGCTTGCGGCACCGCATGGGCCGACAAATACCCGGGCGAGCCGATAAGATAAGGACGGAGGCGACCGCTGACGCGAAGCGCGATCATGTCCTTTTCAATGTGTTCGCCGATACGAATGCCCGCATCAAAACGCCCGCTGACAATATCCTGCGGCGAGTAATCGGTTGAAATCTCCAGGTCGATATCCGGGTATTCCACCAAGAAACGCGCCATCACGGGCGCCAGCACCATGGTCACCGCCATCGGTACGGCGGTGATGCGGAGCGACCCGGCCGGCTTGGAGCGAAAATCGTTTAGCCGTTCGACCGCTCCATAGAGGCCATCGAACGCCGGCCGAAGCTGGGCGATCAAGAAGCTCCCGATTTCGGTGGTCGAAACGCTGCGGGTCGTGCGATGCAGCAGGCGCACACCGAGACGTTCTTCCAGAGAGCGGATGTTCTGCGTGAGCGTCGGACGCGATAGACCGAGTTGTCCAGCCGCCTTGGTGAAGCTCCGATGGTCCGCAACCGCCATAAAGGCGGCAAGCTCGGTAAGTTTCATCCCTCGCATTATTCAAGCCTTTAAAACAGGGTATTTCCATATTACTAAATTATCGTCCGGACAGGCAATTCTAAACTGCTCGGCGAAAACGGGCCGGGCAGCCGGCGCAGGGGTTTGTACGAGGGAAGACAGAGAATGCTTATCGATTTTCAGCACCATTTTGTTCCTCGCGAGCTTGTCGAGGATCGCGGTCTCGCCGGCGTCGGACTGAGCGTGGATGCGGCCGGAGCGCCGCGGATGACGCCGAACGCGCTGCTCTCCGATCTCGACGAACACGTTGCCATGATGGATCTTGCCGGAATCGACGCGGCATTCCTGACATGTCCGCCAGCGATGTGCGCGGATCTGCACTATTCGCGGCAGGTCAATGGCTACACCAGGAAGGCCGAAACCGACTATCCGCGGCGCTTCATCGGCGCGGCGCACCTCAACCCGCTCGGCGGCAAGGACGCATTGCGCGAACTGGCCCGTTGCGCCGTCGACCTGGGATTTCCGGGTGTGGTTATTACTTCTGAGATCGACGGCGTGTTCATCGACGATCCCGCTTTGGACCCGTTCTGGGCAGAGGTGTGCAAACGCGATTTGTTTGTGTTTGTGCATCCCGCTCTGACGCCTGCGGCATCAGCCTCGCTGAACGCTTACGACATGGGGCGCTCGATCGGCCGCGAGTTCTCGCTGATTGCGGCGACGCTCCGCATCGTCGATTCCGGCCTTCTGGACCGGCACCCCGAACTACGAATTCTGATGTCGCATTTCGGCGGTGGGATCGCCAGCATGCTCGGCCGCATTAGGAAATTCCAGGATCGCACCTTCTTCGGCACGGCCGCGCACCCGCTCCATGGCAAGCTGCCCAACCGAGACCTCGACTATTACCTTAACGAGCGGCTGATCTTCGACACTGCCGGCGTTTGTGGCGCGATCACGTCAGTCACTGCGTCCCTGGAAGAGTTGTTGCCCAGTCGGATCGTGTTCGGCACGGACTATCCTCAGGAAATCAGGGCGCGAGCGGATGTTGTCAGCTTCATCTCTCAACTTCGCGCTTTGGGAGCGGCGGGAGAAACCATGCTGACGGGTAACAGCGGTCTTTTGCTGAAAGACTGCGGCAAGCCGGCCCGGATAGCGAGCTAGGGACGGATGAAGATGTCTTCGAGACATTACTTCTCCGAAGCAATTCGAGGCCTCGGCTAATCAGCTCTTGCGTCACTCTATCGAGAACTCCACGATTCCAGCGGCTGGTGCTACTCATCCCCGAAGGCGTGTGGCCAAAATGAAGAACCCGGCAGCCATATGGGACCTCACTCGTTGAGAGGATCATTAGCACCTACGTCGCGGAGCTTCCAAAACGGGCATTTGTCGGACACACAAGTGTCTCAGCTCTCGCCGGCTTCGCGGTTGAGCGTGATCCCCCGGCACCTCCGGACCCCACAGGTAGAATGGGTCTTCGGGTTTGTGATCGGCAGATGGCAACCGGTCCTCCTTCGGAAATGTAGTCGATGTCGCACGAATATTCGGAGAAGCTGCCCCAGGGGTCCATGATGTAATGAAAGTAATTGGAGCCGAGCACATGCCGTCCAACGCCCCAGCCTTTCTGCGATCCTTTGTCGGCCATGCGCATGGCGCCTAGGCCGATATCGTTGACACTCGCAACGTCCCAACTGCAATGATGAAATCCGGGTGCAGACGATTTCACCAATGCAAGTAGGTGGTGGTCGCTCCCGTGAATACCGTGCATGAATGCCACAAGGTCCGAGGCGCGATCCGAGAGACGTAGGCCTAGGGTCTGCTCATAGAACGTGATGGAACCCAGCACATCACTGGTAAAGATCAGTACATGCGAAAGGCGACGCGGTCGCACCAAGGGCCACTTCGCCCGCGTGCGGCAGGCGTTCTTGAGCATGAAGGCAGTCGTGGAAGGCGCGGACGGCGGATTGCGCGACGCGGTGCGGCTCGTGGTCTATGTCACCGACATGTTCCGCTATCGGCCCATGGTGAACAGGATCCAGGAGGAGCTGTGGGGCGGCGGAGCGTATCCGCCGCGCACCATCGTCGAGGTGGACCGCCCTGGAGTTATGAAAATGAAAGTTCGGCATGCTTCACCGTTTCCGCGCCAGATCATCTGGCCGGCCGCCATTGTACACGCCGTGCGCTGATCGCGGCGCGCGTCTGTCGCCTGTTTGATGCTGACGAGATCGATTGCGCCCTTGCCGAACTTGGCGGCGTCGGGCACACGTTTGCCGTAACGTCGGTGAGGATTGCCGGCTTGGCCGGTTGCTTGTCGGTCACGTTTGACTCCATCGTTGGGAAAGATAACGGGTGCCGGCCGCGCGCGGAGGATGCCAGGCCGCCGGCTGACGGGGTTGTTTCGGTCACTCGCCGTGTAGACCGCCGCGCGCGCCTTTGGACGTTACGCGCGGAGGCGCCGGCTGAACGTACCGGCGCGGACTGTTATGGCGATGGCATCAGGCGGCCAGCGGTGTGCGCTGGCGCGTCAAAACGCTGTCGGCCGATGGGGTGGCGGTGCGCCGCAGCGTTGCGCTCACCAGTGGGCGTTTATTTGGACCGCGCCTTAACAATCCGTAAGAAATCCGTAATGCAACGGCGCGCCCGACGTGGCATTGACACAGTGCCACCAAGCATCCCAACGGGACTTGCGCGCGCCGGGGCTTTTTCTTTCGAGTAAAGGAGGGTGGCACACTAACCGTATGGGTCTCGCTGCTCAAGCAGCCACGCTAGTGGTCTGATTCATTCGGACGATTCCCAAATGGTCCGAAGCAGTTCAAGCTCTCATCATGAGAGCAGGAATTGTCGTGAACGTTACCCGAGCGGATCGCCATCGGCTTAAGGCGATCATCTCGGATCGCAGCGCGCTGCAAAAGCACGTGTGGCGGGCCAATATCGTCCTCGCGACAGCCGACGGCTGCGGCACCGCTGAGATCATGCGCCGATCGGGCAAATCGAAGCCCGTGGTGTGGCGATGGCAGGCGCGGTTCATGGCGGAGGGCGTTGCAGGGCTCACGCGCGACAAGACGCGCAAGCCCGGCAAACAGCCACTTTCGACAACCACTGTGCAGAGGGTGGTTGAGCTGACGCTGGGGCCGCCGCCGGGAGAAGCGACCCACTGGACCGGCCGGATGCTGGCGAAGGCGGCGGGAGTGAGCCTGCGTTCGGTGCAACGTATCCTTGAAGCCCACCAACTCGCGCCGCATCGCATCAGCACGTTCAAGCTGTCGACGGACCCGAAATTTGTCGAGAAGTTCACGGATGTCGTCGGCCTCTACGTCGATCCTCCCGCTCATGCGGTGGTTCTCTCGGTCGACGAGAAAAGATCCCATGGGGAGTGGATAGCAACCGACGCTCGGGCAGAGTGAGGTTGCTGAGCGACTCACTCTGGAGGCAACCATGCAGATTGTCACTGACCGACCCCAAGCGCCGACCGCTATCCGCACCGACCTTGGTGCGATTTTCGTCTCGTTGGAACTCAGTCGATCGACCTGGCTGATTACATCGTTGTCACCGGGCGGCGGAGAAAAGATGTCGAAGCATGCGGTTCGCAGCGGCGATGTCACTGGACTGCGGATGCGGATCTCTCAGCTCAAGGATAAGGTTCAGGTCCGAATGGGGCAGGTCGTTCCAATCATCGTGATTCAGGAGGCGGGTTTGGACGGCTTTTGGATTCACCGATTGCTACAGGACGAAGGGGTCGAAAGCCACGTTGTTGATCCCGCTTCAATCGCGACGTCGCGCCGGCGCTGGCGGGCGAAGACTGACAAAATCGACGGGGAAGCTCTGGTGCGAGCATTGCTGGCGTATAAGCGAGGCGAGCCACGGGTGTGCGCCATGGTTCGAGCACCGACGCCGCACGAGGAGGATCGCCGCCGGATCTGTCGCGAGCGCAAAACCCTGACAGCGGAGCGGGTGCAGCACGTCAATCGGATCAAGGGGCTGCTCTTCGCCCAGGGCGTCTCTGATTATGAACCCTTGTTGCGCGAAAGACGGGCACGGCTTGAGGAACTCAGGACCGGTGATGGCCGTCCGCTGCCCGAGCATTTGAAGGCACAGATTGGACGCGAACTTGATCGACTCGAACTCACGCTTGAGCAAATCAAGTCCGTAGAGACGGAGCGGGAAGCGATGCTCAGCCCGTCGGGCGAAGGCACGCCAGCGCCAGGAGCAATGTTAAAGAGTTTGAAGGGGATTGGTTCGGAATTCGCCGGTGTCCTGTGGTCGGAGGGATTATTCCGAAGCTTTTCCAACCGACGGCAGGTTGCCTCTTATGCCGGATTAGCGCCGACGCCCTGGCGGAGCGGATCAGTAGCGCACGAACAAGGCGTCTCCAAAGCCGGCAACCCGCGGCTACGAACAACGATGATCCAACTAGCCTGGTTGTGGATAAGGCATCAGCCCCGTTCGATACTGACCCTGTGGTTCCATCATCGCGTACAACTCAATGGTGGCCGTGTTCGAAAAGTGCTGATCGTGGCCTTGGCGCGAAAGCTACTGATCGCCTTCTGGAAATACGTGACTGCCGGGATTGTCTTGGAGGGAGCCGAGACAACGGCCGCATGAAAACAAAAACGTTCCATTTTCAATCTTCCGGGGCCTGATCAGCTCCGGCGGATCCAGGTGAGCGGACCGAAATTTGGCTTGGCTTGAAAAAGCCGAAGAAAAGAATGGTCCCGCCCTCCTGAGCCCTCGCCCGACGCAAGCGGGATATTGGTGCGGCCGTTAAAGCGGCGACCGGATGTGAGTTTGAAGCGGCATCGGAAACGGGCCGAGTTATGCAAACGGGCTCAGACCTTGGATACCGACCAACGAAAGGAAATTTACGATGTAATCCTGATCTGAACATCTTGACCCGCAAATCCCCATGTGAGCCAAATCCAGGCGCTCGACCGTACCCAGCCGGGGCTGCCGATGAAGCCGGGCCGTGCCGGGACGATGACGTACGACTACAAACGTCACGGTACCACCACGCTGTTCGCAGCCCTCAACATCCTCGATGGCACTGTCATTGGCCGCAACATGCAGCGCCATCGCCACCAAGAGTTCATCCGCTTCCTCAATACGATCGAGGCGCAGGTCCCCGTGGAAAAGTCGATCCACGCCGTCGTCGACAACTATGCGACCCACAAGCATCCAAAGGTGCGCCAATGGCTGGCGCGGCATCCCCGCTGGATGTTCCACTTCACCCCGACCTCAGCATCCTGGCTCAATGCCGTCGAAGGATTCTTCGCCAAACTCACGCGCCAGCGCCTGCGGCGCGGCGTGTTCAGATCAGTCGTTGACCTCCAACTCGCCATCAATCGCTTCGTCGCCGATACAAATGCAGATCCCAAGCCCTTCGCATGGACCGCCGATCCAAAGCGCGTGCTCGCCGCTGTCAAACGCGGGAAGCAAACGTTAGAGTCAGACCACTAGGTGACCCTCAAATACCCTCAAATTGCACTGGAACACGCGCAGTCGCCGTTCCGCGTCGCTTGTGTCAGCGCCGCATTCGCGCAGCCCACTCAATCGGTCGGCCTGCTCTTCGACGATACGCCGTGCCTCAACGACGTGGCGCTCGGCTGCTTCAATGTCGACTTCCAGATCGCGGGCCAAGGACGCTAAGTCTCGCCAAAAATCTTTTGAACCGGCTGGGCGTCAGTTCAGTGTAGCGGACCGTGTGCTGAATCGCACGATGGCCAAGCCAATCGTGAATTGCGCGCGTATCGTGGCCTTTGTTGGCCAGCGCGTAGCCGCAGCCGTGGCGAAAGCACGTTTCGGTAGGCGTGCCATGCGGCCCAATGGGACACAGATGGGCGCTGGCGCGTTAGCGTGAGGCCGGCGCGAATTGTTATGGCGATTGGCTTGTAACTTGCGTCCGACGTGCCCGCGTCGTGCGATGCAGCCCGGTGCGCATCGGGGCGCACGATCGATCACGCGGCCGCCGCAGCGCCAGCGATGGTGCCGGCGCCGGGCGAGCACGGCGAGGTATGGGGTCGTCGACAATCGATCGCCAAATTCCGCAGCACGGACATGGTGACTGGAGCGACCCGGCGGCACTGGACGATCAGCAGAAAATGCCCCGCGTTAACTTTATTGCTCACGCCCCTCGCGCGCGCGTGACCACAGCGAATATGGTCAACGCTGAACGCGGGCTCGCAGTTGTTGAACCGGGGTGCTGTCGCACGCGTCGAACGAAGCGAGCTCTGATGCAGACCGACCTGCTCGCGCCGCCTGCCGGCCGACGTCACCGATTCGTTTTCGTGATATTCCGGATCGGGGCAACGATGGCGCTCAGGCGGTCGGGGCGACCGCTGATCGACCGATGATGATGTCGGCTTCGCCGCGCCGGATTCTTTTTGCTGAATTCGCCGGCGGCGCTGGCCGAGCTACGGGGTCGTCGCCGAATACTGGCCGCAGCCGCCGCATGGTGATGGCCTCTGGGAGACACGCCGATGCCGATGACGCCTGACCAATTCGGCGCATTGATTGCCAGTGATGTCAAGAAATGGGGTGAAGTCGTCAAGTTCGCCGGTATCAAAGCCGAATAGTGTGGCCACTTTATATTGGAGAAAATACTAGATACGTCACACGACAAAACGTCAGACTGCGTCATCAAGATTTCCGACATTGCCGAAATCGACGTCTCGATCGCTAAAGCGTCCGTTTGCTGCAACTGTTCACGGCAGTTCTTGGCCCATCACTGCCGAACCGAGATGTCCGCTTCATGGCAGCTTTGACCGAAAGATGGGGTAATCGGCCGGCAGCTTGTGGATAGCTGAAGATTTTGGGTGCTGCGCTTCAGGTTGATGTTGCTTAATCCGACGCAAAACGGCCAGTGATTCCGACCCTGGCCGATGCCATTCTCGATCGCCTGATACACAACGCTCACCGGCTCGCGCTCAAGGGGGAGAGCCTGCGGAAAGCCGAAGCCAAGCGTCAGAAGCTTGACGCCGAGCCTGCCAACTGAACTGATAACGATGCCGACACGAGAGCACGCCTCAAGAGGTGGCCGGGATCATCGGAATCCCCGGCCGGCTTCAATCGGAATGGGCGGCCGCCTTCGCTCGGAATCCCAGGCCGACTTCGTCGGAATACGCAGGGAAAGGTCGTCACTGATGCAGGATTCGCCGGGTCGTAATAACGAAATGGCGATGTGCGCGTTGGTCGGCTACTTCGATAAGAGGCCGGCTTAGGGCGATGAGCCGGATGCCTTCTACGCGTCCATTCCCTTCGATTGCAACACCGCTCTGACCGTTGGCCCCGCTAGAAAATCGATCAACGCTTTGCCAATATCCGGGTTGGTTGCGGTGCTGGAGAGCCCTACCGAGTACAGCGTCACCATTTGCAGCTCGCCTGGAAGTGGGGCGACGATGTCGATGCCTGGCACCGCCCGCAATTCGGGAATCTGCTGTAACCCGAATTCAACCTCGCCGCTTCTGACAAAATTTCCTATGAGACCCTGTGGGCCGCCGGGGCCATAGATCAGTTTGGACTGGATATCGTCGGCGATGCCGAGCCGTTTGAAGACTTGGGCGAGGTGAGCGCCGCTCACGCCGCCCCCGTCCGGATTGCTCATGGCGATCGATGTTGCGGCGAGCATCGCACGTTTGAAGCAGTCTGGGGTCGAAATGTCGGGCTTGTTCGCGCCAGCGCGGACCGCGAGCCCGATGACGGAACGGGCGATGTCCTTGCGAGGCTCCGCGACGAGCGTGCCCAATCTGACCAGTTCGTCAAAGGCTTCACCGGTCGCGATCACGACATCCGTCGACCCGGATGCGGCGATTCTCTTTTTGATCTGCGCCGACGGAGCAAACGTGGCCGCCACGTGGCAACCACTTCTTCGCTCAAATTCCGGCAATACCTCGTCGAACGTCGGCTTCAACGCAGTGCTGCTGACGACATTGATATTGGTCATACCGCTGCCCGTTCGGCCGGCGAGATGGTCAAAACCCGCGGCATCCCTTTCGTCGGTCCGGCGTCGGTATCAGAATTTGTCGGCCAAACCCACCTGTCGGATTACCGTCCCCCATCGAGTAATTTCCGTCGCCATGAACTTTTGGAGGGTTGTCGTCGATGGAGTGGATTCGTCGATCGGGATTAGGCCGATCGCACGCATCCGTTCCTTCTGACTGGCCTCCGCGAAGACCTCTTTGAGGTTGCTGCGTAGCAGTTCGATGACATGTTGAGGAAGTCCGGCTGGCGCCAGCACCATGTGCCAGGACACGACGTCGAACCCCGGAAGTCCGGATGCCGCGATTGTCGGCACGTCCGGCAGCGCTGGCACACGAACCGACGATGTAACCCCGAGCGCGCGGATTTTTTTCGTGGCCAGCAGAGAGCGCGCAACCCCGATGTCGGCGAAACCGAGTGGCAGGACACCGGACAGGACATCGTTGAGTGCAGCGGTCCCGCCCTGGCTGTAGAAGACTGGGGTCATCTTGATGCCCGCCTCTTGCTCAAAGATGCTGCCGGTCAAATGGTAGACGCCGCCGACGGTTGCGGCCGCATAGGAGACCTTGCCGGGCCGTGCCTTGACGTAAGATATGAGCTGCGCCACCGAATTGACGGGAAGCGAGGAGTTGACGACGAGGACGCTCGGCACGTCGGCATAGAGGGCGATCGGCACGAAGCTCTTGAGCGGATCATAGGGGAGCGTCTTGTGCAGCGCGACCGCAATGGTCAGAGTGCCGCTCGGTGCAGCCAGTAGCGTGTAGCCGTCCGGATCCGAATGAGCGACGTAGCCGGCACCGATTAGAGAGCCGCCGCCGGGCTTGTTCTCAACAATCACCGGCTGGCCCAAACGCTTGCTGAGTTCGGCGCCATAGCTGCGCGCCATGACATCGACTGAGCCTCCGGGGCCTAGAGGCACGACCAACCTTATCGGCCTGTCGGGGTAGCCGCTTGCCTGGGCTTGCAAGGGCGCGAGAACCAACAACACAAGTCCGACGAATGCCAGACGTCCTGTTTTCATTTGTGTTCCCTCCCACGCTGTCCGTTTTCCAGATCAGCAATTCTCAAGGATCATCCCGTCTGTCGCCCTTTAATCTCGACAAGAATCGACTTCATGTCGGTATCTTCCAGATTGAAAAGTTCATGCGGCCCGTCGCCCGATTCGCGGTATTTCACGTCACCCGGATGATCGACGAGTTCGCGGGACCTTCCGTCTTCCCACTTCATGATTGACTTGCCTTCGCTCAAGGGCACGATCAGATAGGGCAAATGATGTTCGTGGAGCGGCTGGTGCCCCTTCGGCCCGAGTTCCAGAGACCAAACGCGCACCTGTTCGTTCTCGAACAACACTTTGGTGGCGATCGGACCCAGCGGATTGCCCTTTTTCGAGATTGCGGATGACATAGGTGGCTCCCGTAGCATTTTGCCGAACGCGGCGGTTTTCGGTTCTGGTGGTTAGGCGCTTGCCGAGGCTGCCGCGGCCGGCACATCTAAGCGCGGCGCTGCTGCACGTGTTTTCGAAGGGCAGGCATGATCTCGCCAGCGAGAAGCCGCATGGATTGGCATTCCCAGTCGCGATTGCTGCCGCCCCAATCGAGACCGGTCATCAACAGCCCGCCGAACGGTCCAACGTCGTCCCGGAACGACACGAGCTTGTCGAGTACAGTGCGCGGTGAACCGTAGATCACGCAGGCCTTGGTAATTGCTTCGACGCTCGCTTCCTGGTCGGGCATATCGGGGCGCGGCTTGAGCAGAATAAGCTGGCCGACGCTGTTAAGGACCTCACGCATGTAGGTATAAAAATAGGTGTTTGCCCCGTCTTGGCCGAACACTCGGTCCTCGGCTTCGGCGTCCGAGGTCGCGACCATGATGTTTCTCGCCACGCGCCAATCGTCGCCTCGCGCCGGCTTGCCGGCCGCGGCGCATGCGGCGCTGTAGACTTTCCAGTGCGAGGCCACCGAATAGGGTGGAATGATATTCGCCGAGATCATACCCCAGCCCTTCTCGGCCGCGGTTTTGGCGGAGGACGAATTCGGACTGGCGAGGGAAATGAACAATGGGGGTCGCGGCCGCTGGTATGGCTTGGGCATGTAGCCGATGCCGAGCTTGGCGTTAATGCCTTGCGTCACCGAGATGTTCCAGAATTCGCCCCGCAAGTCGTAGGGCGGCTCCTGTGACCAGATCCGCTCGATGAAATCGACCGCTTCCACCACCATTCGGTTGCGAGCGTGGACGTCGGGATTCTTGAAAAGCTCGAAATCGGAAATGAGACCGCCGGGACCGATCCCCATGAGGAAGCGGCCCTTGCTCATGTGGTCGAACTGCGCGGCCTCCGCGGCAACGATGGCAGGATGATGGTTGGGCAAATTAATGACGGCGGTGCCGAATTTAATGGTCTTGGTGCGCGCGAGAAGGTTGGAAAAAAACATCATCGGCGATGCAAACGGCTCGGTACTCGCCGAGAAGTGCTCACCAAGCCACAGCTCGTCGAAGCCCAGTTGATCGGCGAGCACGGATTTCTCGGTGTCCTCGTCGCAGACACTGGACAGGGCGCGGTGCGCCGGATGCACCGGCATCATGAACATTCCAAGCCGCATTGTGTCCTCCTCTGCCTTGATCGCGTCTTTCGCTGTTCTTCAGAGCGGCAATCACCGAGGACCGGAAACGTCCTGGATCCGCGGCAATTGCGCGTCAGCGCACGACTGGCCGCAATCCGGTTGGTATGACGAAATGCGCGACCGTCGTAAGCGGCGACCTGCGCGTTTGAAGTTCCCAAGGCCAGGGCGTGATGACTTCACATCTTTGCATCATCAAGCCGCTCTATCTGTTCATTTGAGCATGTCCTTTTCGCAAAGCCGGTTCCCACTTCGCAGGACATGCCCCAAAGCTAACATGGCTGCCGATCTGCCGCGGGGAATAATCTCATCATTTCGCATTGCGAAACTTGGCGATATACCGCTTTCGGAATAGGCGATCCGTAATCTATACTTTCAGTCCCGGCATGAGGGTCTCGCGTAAGTCGGCCGCAGCGTGGAGGCGGCCGAAATGTGCGGCGGTTGGCTCCTACTTGGTGCCGAGTTGCCCCGGACAGTCGCGGGCGGTGGCTTGAGTCCAAGGGTGGTGGTAATGGTAGCGCCGGTGTCGCGCTGAGCGCGTGTCGAACACGAGCGGAGGAATTCGGTGAGCGTCAATGGATTAAGCATTCGGCTGCAAACGCCGATCTCGACGGCCGAACTGGAACGGCGCTGGGCGGCTGTGCGCGCGGCCATGGAACGCGCTAAGATCGATGTCCTGCTCATGCAGAACAACAACGATCACATGGGCGGCTACGTCAAATATTTCACCGACATGCCTGCTACCAATGGCTACCCGAACGCCGCGATCTTTCCACGCGACGATGAGATGACGGTGGTAATGCAGGGGCCGTTCGGCGGCGATCGCCAGCCCGAACGCGACATCTGGCGCGGCGTCAAACGCATTCTCACGACGCCGAGCTACGCTTCCGCGCCTTACACACAGGACTACGATTCCGAGCTGGTCGCCAAGGCGCTGGCGCCCTACGCGACGGCGACCATCGGCTTCGTCGGAATCTTTCAGATGTCCTACGCGCTCGGCGCCTTCATCAAAGGCAAATTCTCAGGCGCCAAGTTCGCCGATGCCAGCGAGATGGTCGATCGCATCAAGTCGATCAAGAGCGCCGAAGAGCTGGAGCTGATCCGGCGCACTGCGGCGATGCAGGATGGCGCGATGAAGGCCGCGTTCGCGGCGGCGAAGCCCGGCATGCGCGACACCGAAGTGGCCGCCGTCGCCCAGCATTACAGTCAGGTCGCGGGCAGCGAGAACGGCATTTATCTTTGCGCCTCCACGCCGCTCGGCCAGCCCGCCAAGTTCGCGCAGCGGCACATGCAGAACCGTGTCATACAGAAGGGCGATTCGATCGCGCTTCTGGTCGAAGATTCCGGTCCCGGCGGCATGTACACCGAGCTCGGGCGCACGTGCGTCGTTGGCGCCAAAGTGCCGGAGCAGATGAAGGAGGAACTGTCGTTCTGCATGGAAGCGCGCAAAGTGACGCTCGACCTGCTCAAGCCGCGCACGCCCTGCAAGGAAATCTGGGACGCGTTCAACGCCTTCATGCGCAAGCACGGCCGGCCTGAAGAGGCGCGCCTGTACTGCCATGGGCAAGGCTACGATCTGGTCGAAAGGCCGTTAATTCGCAATGACGAGCCGTGGTGCATCGAGAAGGATATGAACATCGTCGTGCACCCGACTTATGCTTATGGGGGCTACCTTAACTGGCTGTGCGACAATTACATCATCGGCGGCAACGGCCCCGGACCGCGACTGCACGAATTCCCTCAGGAGATCACTGAAGTTGGCTGAAAGCAGCGGCCGCGCCGAGTGCGTTCCGATGAAGCTCTTGATATTCCTGACTCATCCGGAGCCGACGCGCTCCGGATACGAAAAGTGGCTTAAGCCCCGCCATCCCGAACTCGACATCAAGACACTCGGCACGCTGGCGGAGGCGAAAGCCCATATCGGCGAGGCCGACATCTTCATGGGCTTCGGACCGCAATTGTCGGCCGATTTCTTCTCGTCTGCGTCGCGGCTCAAATGGGTTAATTCTCTCGGAACGGGAACCGACGGTATTGCCGACTCTGCAACATCTCGGCAACGACGTCATCATTACCGCCACTCGCGGCATTCACGGCGTGCCGATGACCGAGATGGCATTTCTTTTGATGCTCGCCTTCAACCGCGATTTTCGTCGTATTGAGCGGCAGCGGGAAAGCGCTGTCTGGGAGCGCTATCCGGGCAAGCTGCTCGACAAGAAGTCCGTCGGCATTCTCGGCCTCGGCGCCATTGCCGAAGTGATGGCGCCCCGGTTCAAGGCCTTCGGCATGCGGGTCGTCGGCATTTCGCGGACGATTCGGCCGGTTGCGGGCTTCGATCGGATATTTCCGCGCACCGAGCTCGCCAAGGCAGCTGGAGAAGTGGACTATCTCGTACTCCTCGCGCCGCTCGATACCGACACGCGCAATATCGTCAACGAGGCCGTGCTGTCGGCGATGAAGCCGTCTGCCGTCTTGATAAACTTGGCACGCGGCGGAGTGTTGGACGAGGCTGCTTTGATCCGCGCCCTGCAGCAGCACAGAATTGCGGGTGCAGCACTCGACGCGCTGGAGAGCGAACCGCTGCCTCCGGACAATCCGCTCTGGAAAATGCCGAACGTCATCATCACCCCGCATGTCGGCGGCTACTGCGACAGTTACGTCGAGATGGCCGCCGAGCAGTTCGAAAGCAGGCTGGAGCATTTCATGACCGGGCGTCCCGAGTTGATGTCGCACCGCGTGCCGCGCCGTTAGTGGTCCGATGCCAACATTCGCATGCCGGTCCCGCAAGCGCTCTGGCGAATGTCGCAATCAGGGGATCGCTAGCAATATTGAATTTTTGTTAGGTTCCTGGAGACCGGTTTTGCGAACAGGACATGCTCGAACTAATAGATAAAAAGTGGATGACGCTGCGAAGAAAAGTCATCGCGCTTGAGCAACGGTGATCGGAGACAATGGTGTTCGAAGCAAATCTCTCTCCCCCATTCAATGTCACCCGCGCCAGCCATGCCGTCCTGACGGTCCGCGACCTCGACGCCGCGGAGGCGTTTTATTGCGACGTGCTTGGCCTCATCAAAAGCGATCGCAGCGCGGATGCGCTCTATCTGCGCGGCATCGAGGAGCGATCGCATCACAGCCTGGTGCTCCGCAAGTCGGCGGGGGCGCCGGTCTGCGAACGAGTCGGGCTGCGCATGCTGACAGACGACGACCTCAAGCGAGCTTACGATTATTTCGACGGCGTGGGGCGTGGGCCGCAATGGGCGGAGGTGCCGTACCAGGGCCCAACTCTACATGTCGACGACGCGATTGGCACGCCGCTCGAGTTCTGTGCGACGATGGACGAAGTGCCTAGCAATCTGCAGAAATTCGAGCTGTATAAGGGTGCAAGCCCGATGCGTCTTGATCATTTCCAGGTCGCGGCTCACGACGTGCAGAAGGCGACCGAGTTCTACCTGGCCCTCGGGTTCCGTCTCACCGAATACACTGCCGCCGATGGCAAGGAGGAAATTTGGGGCTCCTGGCTGCAGCGCAAGGGTAACCCGCACGACATCGTTTTCTCCAACGGGCGCGGCCCGCGACTGCATCACTTTGCCTACGGCGTTCCCGAGATTCGCGATATCGTCCACGTTTGCGACGTCGCGGGAAGTCTCGGCTTCGAGAAGCACTTCGAGCGCGGTCCCGGACGCCACGAAATCGGCAATGCATTCTTCGTCTATTTTCGAGATCCGGACGGCCATCGCGTCGAATTCTTCAACGCGCATTATCAGGCCATCGACATCAATCAAACGCCGCTGCGCTGGGATTTGTCGAATACGCGGCGTTCGCAGTTGTGGGGCCTGCCGGCGACCGCAAAGTGGTTCTACGAGGCGACCGCGTTTTCGGGCCGGGCGGTGCACGACCCGCTGCTCAAGGCCGATCCCGTGACTTTCGAAAGCTTTCTCGCCGGCCAATTCTGATCGCGACGGCACGAGAGTTCTCGCGCGAGCCGGAGCGCGCTGCATCAGCTGACCAAGGGTGACGGGCTGGCCTAGCGATCGAGCAGACGGTGCAGCACAAGGAGCGGACCAAGGATGAATATAGGCATAGCCGGCATCGGTCGCATGGGCTCGAATATCGCCCTTCGCCTCATGGAAGCCGGCCACAGGGTCGTCCTTTGGAACCGCACGGCCGCGAAGGTCGCCCCGCTTGTCGCCGTGGGCGCGGGGAAGGCGGAGACACCGGACGAACTGGCGGGCGCGGTCGAGGCCGTCATCACCACCCTGACGGATTCCGCGGCAATCGAGTTGGTCTATAACGGGCCGCGTGGACTGCTGTCGTGTCCGGTCGAAGGCAAAATCTTTCTGGAGATGAGCACGGTGTCGCCGGACGTTGAGCGGACCCTGGCGGGCAAGGTTCGCGCAAGCGGCGCGGCGTTTGTGGAATGCCCGGTCAGCGGCAACGCCGCGGCGGCGCGCAACGGCGGGCTTCTCGGCCTGATCGGCGGGGAGCCCGGGGACGCGGCCCGCGCCCGGCCGATCCTCGATCAGCTCTGCCGCCGTGTCCTGCACGCGGGCCCCGTGGGCTCGGGCAGCGTGCTCAAGCTTGCGGTCAATTTGCCGTTGATGATCTATTGGCAAGCGCTGGGCGAACAGCTTGCCATGGCCAACGGCCTCGAGGTGGACCCAGCGGAGCTGCTTGATTTTCTGTCCGAAACGTCGGGCGCCGCGGTCATGCTCAAGCAGCGGATCCCCGGCCTCGTCGCCAAATTCACCAACGCTCCATCCGGGGTCGGCACGTTCAGTCTCGACAACGGCATCAAGGACATCAACGAGATGCTGAACGAAGGCCGCCGCCGCGGCATCGAGCTGCCGCTCGTCGAGCGCACACTCGAGTGCTACGAGCAATTCAGGCGCAAATCCTCCGCCAATGAGGAAGTGTCCAGCCTTCCGGTCTATTGGGCCAATCGCTACAAGCCGTGAGCGCCGTGAATCGCTCGTATCAGTTACTTTGTCCAACCCATGCTTTAGAACGGGGGACAAGGCCCTCCTTAATGGAGGTGGGTACCAACACGGGAACTCAAGTCAGCATTGATGCCCGGTCTGGCTTGCCCGGCACAGTCAATCGTCCAGCGTCTCCGGGACGAAGAGATCCTCCGGCTTGAAGCGTCGCTTCGATAAGCCCTGCTCGAAATGGTACCGCAGGAAAGTATCGAGCGGCTTATAGTTTCGTTTCAGTCCATACGGAAACCATTCGTCCCCGAGCAGTTCCTGCATTTCCAGAAAATGCTGCGTGATCCACGGCACCATGAACATGCGATGCATGTTCTCGGCTTGATGCCGATAGAACGCATAGGCGCTGTCTCGCGCTTCCTTGAAGGCCTTGTAAAGCGAGGTCGCGACCCAGGGATTTGCCTCATAGACATCGCGCCGAATGGCGACGATGTGCTGGATCGGGAATATGCCGGTTGTCTTGTAATATTCGCGCTCAACCGTTTCGAAGTCGGGGAACAGGCGCCGTATGTTTTTCGAACCGTGCGCCAGGGAGGGAGGAACCAGAGCCGAGAACAGCGCATCGATTTCGCCGGCATCGAGCATCTTGTCGAGAGTGGTGTCGGTCCCGATGTGGCGGACCTTTATGTGCGCCGGCGGCTTCTGCTTGTACCATTGCAGCGGCGGGGTGGGCCGTTCGACACCGCCGATGATGTTCTCATAACTGTCGATCGGCACCCCATGGTGATCCTGAAGGATTCCCTTGGCCCAGGTGCCAGCATCGTGTCCATAGAGAAAGAACTCGCCAATCTTTTTTCCGATCAGATCCTTCGGTTGTTCGATACCTTTGTTGGTATTGATGTAGATCGCGGAGTGAGAGAAGATTCGGATTGGGAATGCGGGGATGGCGACGAACGGCGGCCGCTCTTCGTGCAGGGTATCGAGAAAGAACGTCAGGCCGAGTTCGGAGGCCTCAAACTCATGCTTTCCCATCATCCGGTGAAAAGTCGCGGCGGGGAAGGAATTATGATAGATGAGATCGATGCCCTCGGGCTTGATGGTGCCGTCCATGAGCGCCTTCGTGCGATCATAGTTCCAGCAAGCAAGTGTCATCTTCAGGTTTGGCATCGCCGTCACTCTGCTACGTTGAGGTGAGTGTGGAGGTTTTATCACGGGTCGGATGAGAGGAATCCCGTGTTGTGGGAACGGCAGGGATCTCGCCCGGGCTTGACAGCGGATCGGAGGCGCTGAACGCCGTGTTTGCCTTTTCGGGCAGGCTTAAGTTGCCACACGCGAGACGGAGCCGCGAGGAGCTCCTAGTGGAGTTTCGCAATGCGGAATATTAGGAGATGACTGTTCCGGGTTGTGCAGCTCCGCAGTATAGATGATCCGTGACTAGGTGGATTCCGTAGGGGTTCAGTGCGTGTAGTACTGTGCAGCCGAGCCCCGAGATTGGCCGCATGTGCTTTACCTGAACGTTGATCCTGCGACGCTCAAAACCTTCCTAGCAAGGCAATTCTAGCTGTTAAACCGAAGAAACGACGTGCCCGAGCGCATCGACTTTCACCATCATTTCCTTTCCAAGGAATACCTCGATGCCGTCGGTATCGAGCGCGCGGCGATGCCGGGCTCCGCAGGCCATGTGGAGCCTTGGACGGCCGAGCAGTCCTTGGAGATCATGGATGTGTTCGGGATCGACGTTTCGATCCTTTCGGTTTCGGCGCCCGGGATCGATCTAGACACGCCGGAGCGAACAGCGAAGCTGGCAAGAGTCTGCAACGAGGCCCAAGCGAGCATCGTCGAAGATCATCCGCGGCGCTTCGGTTCATTCGCTATTCTTCCGTTACCTGATATCGACTTGAGCCTGCGGGAACTAGAATACGCCTTCGATACGCTGCGTGCCGACGGTGTAGTTCTCATGAGCAATTATGCAGGGTCGTATGTTGGGACACGCGAGTTCTGGCCGCTGTTCGAAGAATTGGACCGGCGTTCGGCTGTGGTGTTTGTCCACCCGACCCTTCCGCAGAACTACCGCGGACTGCAGACCGTGTCGCTATCGACACTGGAATTTCCGTTCGACACCGCGCGAGCTATCGTGAGCATGATGTACGACGGGACGCCGGTCCGCTTTCCGCGTGTCCGACTGATCTGGTCTCATGCCGGCGGCGTGATGCCCTACCTTGCCGGTCGCACGGCGGTACTTTCCGAGCGCAACCGGAATTTTGAACTGAACGGAAACAAGCTGCTCCAGGCCATGCGCGGGTTCTATTATGATATCACCCAATCGGCTAACCCGGCTACGTTCGCTGCTTTGCGCGCGCTCGTGCCGATCGAGCATCTCGTGTTCGGGTCGGATTGTCCCTTCGCCCAACTAAAGCAAATCAGTGCGGCTCTTGAGGAACGTCAGAAGCTCGGACTTTCCTTGGAACAGGAGAGATTTTTGGACGTGGACAATGCGAGACCACTCGTTCCCCGCTTATTCAGTAATCAGGTCTGATTAGCCGCTACGGCACCTGACCGAGCCGATAATTGCTGGCGCAGGGCGGCCGCAAACGCTGAGGCGCTTTCGATGAGACGCCGGGCGAGAACCGCTTCCGCGCGGCGGTCGACTGTAGCACTGAAGAATGTCAGCCCGAGGGTCGCCCGAACCTTCTTGCCGACGATGATCGGTGCCGCGATCGTCGAGGTGCTTGGATCGAGGTCGACCGCCCGTTTGGCGTAGCCGGCGTTGCGCGCCGCTTTGAGGATGCGGAGCAGAGTAGCGCGATTGCCGCGCCGGTTGATACGGCCGTTCGCATCCTCGGCATCCAGCAGCGCCTCGCGCTCTTCGTGGCTGCAGAACGCGAGATAGGCGCGGCCATGAGCGCGTTCGATCAGCGAAAGGCGCTTGTTCATGGTGGACGCGACGTGGGCGTAGGGGCTGAACGGGATGGTGCTGTAGCGTACCACCATCGCCCGAGCCTCTAGTGTCGCAATGGCAGCCGGCCAGCGCAACTCCCGGGTCAGGGAATCGGCAAAAGGGGCGCCGACCTCGATGATGGCTGGCAGTCCATGATAGCCGGCGCTCAATTCGAGCATTCGCGAGGTCAGGCAATATCCGGCCCGGCGCGACACTTGGCGCACCAGCCCGCATTGTTCCAGTGTACCGATGATCCGCATCACCGTGGGTTTGGGCATGCCGGTCTCGACGCTGAGATGCTGCACCGAATTCAGCTCGGTTCGGTTGAGCAAATTCAGGATCTCTACTGCCTTTATTACGGATTGAATCGGCTTCCCCGAAGTGCCGAGCCGGTTTGTTCGGCGGCGGGACGTCATCGCCTCTGGCATGGTGAAACCAATCTTGAATGCGCCGCGGGGGCGGCTGCCAAAATCATGGCCCAGGATAGATCGCCCGACTTGTCCCTGTAAACGGAGGGGCTGATAAAAATTCCGCATTGCGGAATTGCACTATTTTAGTTCTCCGGGCCTTGCCGAAAACGAATAATCTTGCGCTGGAAACGCCGTTTCGGCGCTTTGGGACGGAGCGCGATCATGTCGATCCACAAAGTCGATTGGGAAAGTCAGGAATGGCACCAGGTGCGCAAGGGAATGGTGCGAAAGACGTTCGCGGGCGACGGCGCGACGTTGGCATTGCACCGCATCGAACCCGGCCACGATCTGTTGCCGCATGCCCACCATTACGAGCAGATCGTTTATTTGCTCGAGGGAACGGCTAATTTTCACGTTGGTGACGAAGTCCATCATCTCGGGCCGGGCGGTCTCATCGTCATTCCGTCGAACGTCACCCATTACATCGAAGTGACGGGGAACGAGGTAGTTCTTGAACTCGACGTATTCACGCCGAAGCGGCCTGAATACGGCGGCTAGGGGCGGACCCGAGCAGAAGGAAACGCGACGCTCTCGGCGGTCCTGGGGGCGTCGCATTGCTTATCCAGAGGACGTCATGCCGGCCCTTGCCCCCCGAACCAAGCTGCTGCTTCAGAAGACGAGTACTGCAACCCTGACGACCCAATTGTTCCGTCGCGGCTTTCGCAATGCCTTCATTCAGGGAGTTGGTCCGCTCGGACGCTATCCGGTGAACATGGTGGGACCGGCGTTTACGCTCCGGTATATCCCCGCCCGCGAAGATCTGGATTCTTATAACGCCAAGCTTGATCCGAACGCGGTTCAGCGCGAAGCCATTGAAGCGGTGCCGGCTGACTACGTCCTTGTGATGGATTGCCGCGGAGACGCGCGGGCGGCCTCGGCCGGCGATGTTTACATTAACCGGCTGCAGATCAGGGGGGTAGCCGGTCTTGTCTCGGATGGCGGAGTTCGCGATAGCGGACCGATTTCGGAATTGGACCTGCCCGTCTATTGCACTCGGCCAAGTGCTCCGACAAACCGGATCATCCATCACGCGGTCGATTACGATCGGCCGATTTCCTGCGGCGGAGTTGCCATCTATCCCGGCGATATCATGGTCGGTGATCGGGACGGCGTCGCCGTGATCCCGCAGGAGATTGTCGACGAAGTTGCCGGAGACTCCGCGGAACAGGAAGAACTGGAAGCCTTCATTCTGACCAGAGTGCGAGATGGCGAAAAGTTGCCCGGCCTTTACCCGGTAAGCGATAAAACGCGGCGGGAATACGCCGCCTGGGTCCAAAAGAACGGTCAGTCGAAACACACGGGCCGCTAGACTGAGAGGCAGGGCGGCTTCGGTCGGCCGACCCGATTGGGCAGCATCGGCTTGATTGAGTTGAGCGGGAGTTCGACATGCATCTTGGTTTCTTCACGATGCCAGTCCATGCGCAGGGCCGCCCTTATTGGCAGACCTTGAAGGAAGATCGGCAGGCATTCATTCTCGCCGATCAGCTCGGGTACACCGAAGCCTATTGCGGCGAACATTTGACTGACGCGGTCGAGAACATCCCTAACAGCATGATGTTCATCGCAACTCTGATCGGAGAGACTCGTCGGATCAAACTCGGAACGGCCGTCGCCAACCTGCCGCACAGTCATCCGGTAATTGTCGCTTCGAACGCCGCGATGCTCGACAACCTGCTGCAGGGGCGGTTCATCCTCGGCATTGGCGCCGGTATTCTGCGCTCCGATGCGGAAGCACTCGGTCTCCTCGATGCGGACCGCCAGGGAATGTTCGTCGAAGCGATCGAGCAGATTCTGGAGATCTGGCGGACGGAGGGGCCCTACGACATCCAGGGTAAATATTGGCACATTTCGACCAAAAAAACGAATTGGCCGGAAGTTGGTATCGGCGAGGTCGTCAAGCCATACCAGAAGCCTCATCCGTTCATTATCGGCACAGCATCCGACCCTGACTCGCGCGGACTTGTCGCGCTTGGGAGGCGGGGATGGGGACCGGTCTCGTCGAACCTCTTGCACACCAATTGTCTTGGCCGCCATTGGGCAAGTTATTCGCAAGGCGTCGCCGAGGCCGGTGGCGAGGCGGACAGAAGCATTTGGCGCGTTGCCCGATCGATCTTCGTCGCCGAGGACGACGCGATCGCGCGCTCCTATGGAGGCGATGATCCCAACAGCCCGTACCGCTTCTATATGCAGCAGTTGCTCACGAAACTCGGCCGTTACAAACGTCTCTCAGCCTTCAAGAGTCGTCCCGACATGCCCGACGAGGCAGTAAATCTCGACTATGTTCTCGATAACATCGTGATCCGCGGGACGCCTAACCAAGTAGTCGACCGCATCCTGCAGCTGTACGAGGCGACTGGAGGTTTCGGCACCTTACTTTATTGCGGCAAGGATTGGACCGACCACTCGCTCAGCCGCCGCTCAATGGAGCTGATGGCAGAAAAAGTTATGCCGGCGGTCAACAAGGTACTCGTCGGCGCGACGGGACAGAACCGAGCCGCCGTTCCGGCGGCGCTACGCGCATGAGGCGATCATGGCAATGAGCACTGAAGCATTTAAAGGGCCAGACCTGTTTGGTTATCTCGCCCGGCCCAAAGCCCCTCCAGTTGGAACCGTCTTGATCCTTCCCACGATTTTCGGGATAAATGAATTCGCTCTCGGATTCGCCGGCAGTTTGGTCGAGGCGGGGCTCGCAGCGCTCGTCTGGGACATCAACTCGGGAGTTCCGCCTGTTACGGATTATCAGGAGTGCATCCGGCGCGCCCGGATGCTCACAGATTGCGGTGTCGGCAGCCTGATCGGCAAATGGCTTGACAAGCTCGAGGCGGATTTCGCCGGTTCCCCGCTCGGCGTGATCGGTTTCTGTATCGGCGGTCGGTTCGCGCTGCTCGCCGCTGCGGAGGATCGACGCTTACGCTGCTGTGCGGCCGCCTATCCATCCATCGAGAGTCCGCGACTAGCGAACCAGGAGATGGATGCCGTTGAAGCGGCAGGGCACATATCGTGCCCGGTGCATATTCTGCAGCCCGGCAATGATCATGTGACCAGTCCACTGACTTATCAGGCTCTGAAACAGAAGCTGCTAAGCAGGCGTGCTCCCACCATCGTGCAAACCTATCCTGAAGCCGAGCATGGATTCATGCACAGGGATAAACCCGAAGAAAATCCCGCGGCAACGAGGATTGCTTCTCCGCAGGTCATCGCCTTCCTGAAAAGCTGCCTGAGCTGAGACGACCGCTTAAGAGCCGGGGCCACATCGGCTCCAAAGAAACGACGGGAAAAAGGGGAGGGTGTCCATGCCCAAGAGGTGGACTTTTTTTCTCGGAGCAATCTGCGCCGCATTTTTTTCATCGTCCGCGGCAGGTGTCGCCCAGGAGTATCCCACTGGCCCAATGACATTTGTTGAACCGTTCCCCGTCGGCGGCAGTATTGATGTGGTGATGCGCGCTTTGGCTCCAAAGCTACAGGAGCAACTCGGAAAGCCCGTGGTGATCGAAAGCCGCCCAGGCGCCGCCGGAGTGATCGCCACATCCATTGTTGTGCACGCCGCGCCGAATGGGCAAACGCTGCTTGCTGCCGCGAGTTCGTTGGCTGCCAATCCGGAGCTGGCTAAATCCCTACCATTCGATACGCTTAAGGACCTGCAGGCGGTGTCGCTGATTTTTCGGACACCGCTGGTACTTGTGGTCAATCCTCAACTCAACGTTCATTCGGTCCGGGATTTGATTGCGTTGCTTAAGCAAAGGCCAGGCCGGATCAATTTTGCTCACAGCGGCGTAGGCGCAGCTATTCATCTTGCAGCCGAGTTGTTCATGACGATGACCGGTACGAAGATGACGGGCGTCGCTTATCGCGGGGTGCAGCCGGCTTTGACTGACCTCACCGAGGGCCGGGTTCAGGTGATGTTCGCTGATGCCGGTTCAATTCTCGGACAGGTACGTAGCGGGGCACTGCGGCCGCTGGGGGTCTCTTCCACAGAGCGGCTACCCGCGCTGCCGGAAGTTCCGACTATTGCTGAAGCCGGAGTACCAGGTTTCGACGCAGTGGGCTGGACACTTATTTGTGCGCCATCAAAAACTCCGCGGCCGATTATTGACCGCTTGCATCAAGCCATCTCTGTCGCGGTGGCAAAACCCGAGGTGCAGAAGTTTATCAATCAGATTGGCGATCTGCCGGCGCAAGACGCCTCCCCCGAGCAACTCCAACGTTTCTTGGCCTCGGAGGCTAAGCGTTGGGGCGCTCTGATCGATCAGGCAGGATTAGAGAAAACCCAATAGCCGAGGGTCGCTTAGCTCCCCCAGAACACGAAGGTCAATCGCACGATGCGCTATATCGATGCGTTCAATCATTTTTTTCCGAAGCGCTATTTCGACGCTCTCTTGGAAACACCGGCCGGCTCCAAGGACCTCGGCAAACGCGTGCGCGGTATTCCGGCCTTGCACGATGTGGATTTGCGCCTCCGCATCGTCGAATCGTTCGAGAACTATTCGCAGCTCCTTTCCCACGGACTGCCGCCCATGGAGAGGCTCTGGGGTCCGGACAAGACGCCGGAAATGGCGAAAATCGACAACGACGGCCTTGCTGAACTCGCTGCCAAGCACTCAAAACATTTCGTCGGCTGGTCGGCCTTGCTGCCGATGAATGCGCCGGAAGCGGCCTCTAAGGAAGCCGAGCGCGCGCTCGCAAACGGAGCCAACGCCGTCCAGATCGCCACTAACGCGAACGGTGCGCCGCTCGATGCGCCGCAATTCCTGCCGATTTTCGAAATCATCGCTAAACACGGGAAGCCTATCCTGCTGCATCCAGCTCGCAACCGAGAAATGCCGGACTACCCAACCGAAAAAGTCTCAAAGTACGAGATCTGTAGCGTGCTTGGCTGGCCATACGAAACCGGCGTCACTCTGGCCCGGCTGGTATTCTCTGGGATCATGGACCGCTTTCCCCAGCTGAAGGTGATTGCGCACCATCTCGGTGGCGTCATTCCGTATTTGGAAGGGCGCGTAGCGCATTCATTTGATCAGCTCGGCGCGCGCACCTCGGGTGAGGATTATGGCGCCCTTCTGAAATCGCTGAAGAAGCGCCCGTACGATTATTTCAAGGATTTCTACGGAGACACGGCAGTGGAAGGCGCCCGAGCCGCCACCGTGTGTGGCCTCGACTTCTTTGGCGCCGACCACGTCGTATTCGCCTCTGACTGTCCGTTCGACAAGGAGAAAGGGCCGGGTTACATCCGCGACACGATCAATGTGCTTTCGTCCTTGCCGCTGCTGGAGACCGACCGTGAGAAGATTTGCTGGCGCAATGCCGATAAGCTGTTCAGGTTGGGGCTTGGCTGAACGGCAGCCAGGTAGCTCAGCATAGCAGCCTCAGGGCAGAGCGACCTTCTGCTCGTAGAAATTCCACAAAAGAGCAAAGAGGCGGGGGTTGAACGTGCCCTCGGCGCAATCGCGAGCTTCGTCCTCGGTCAGCGTGATGGCGCCGCCCGCGAGTTCGGCCTGCAGCTGAATCTGAGCGTTCTCTTCGAGAAATGTACAGGCAAAGAACGCCTCTTCCGCAGTTTCCCCGACAACGACACTGCCGTGGCCGCGCATCTGGGCGGCCCGATATTGACCAAGGGCGCGGGAGAGGTCGGCGGCCTGACCGTCGTTGACGACCAGCCGCGGATTATTCCAGGTCGGAACGCCGGTGCAGAGAAAGGAGCCATGCAGGAAGACCGGCTTTAGGGGCTTACCCGCTACGCCGAGTGCGCGCGCGTGGGGCGCGTGAAGGTGACAGACACACATGATCTCCGGTCTGTCGCGATGAATTTGCGTGTGAATGCGCCACTCGAGGGGGATCAGACCGCCCGGATGGTCGATAATCGAACCATCGATATTGTAGACGAACATGTGCTCCGGGCGGACCGTGCTCTTCTCAGTGCTTGCGCCTGGACTGATGAAACATTTGTCGGTGCCGGGCACGCGGATCGATACGTGTCCGAACATGCCAATCAGGCCCTGAAGGTTCAACATCCGCGTCAGTGTGGCCGTTTTTGCGCGCAGTTCGTTTTCTAAGCTCATGGGATCTACTCGTTTGCAGGAATTTTAAAGCGACTTGGCGGCGCCGGCGCGTTCGATCAGTTTGCCCCAACGATTGATCTCCGCGGCAAGGAAGCGCTTCACTTCTGGCGCCCCAGCGGCGGTGCGCAACAGCCCGGCGATCGACCCGCGACCCCGTAGCTCCGCCGCGGCCGTTCGCGCCGCCTCGCGCGCGCGAGGATTCGGAGCGAATGTGGTTAACGGGGGCCCCAGCGGCGGTGCGCAACAGCCCGGCGATCGACCCGCGACCCCGTAGCTCCGCCGCGGCCGTTCGCGCCGCCTCGCGCGCGCGAGGATTCGGAGCGAATGTGGTTAACGGGCACCCTCTGTCAGTGCTGCAGATTTTCCGATCTGTTGTCGATGACCCCCTACCTCGTTGCGCCCGATCGGCGCCGGCACCATCGCCGTCGCCCCCGACCCGGCGAAGCCGACGTCAGCATCGATCGCCCCGATCGCCTGAGCTCCATCGTCGCCCCGAACCGAATTCCGCTACAAAGGAATCGGCGAACAACAATTCACTAAAAAGAAATGGCGACGGCGGCCAGCAGCCGGCGCGCCGCCCAGGCGGCTCAACCAATTGCGCGGGTCGGTCTGCTGACCGAACTCGACGGAATCGGCGCACCGCCTCGCGCGCGCGTAAGGGCAACGAATAAGAGTAACGCGGCATCGTCGCCCCGAACCGAATTCCGCTACAAAGGAATCGGCGAACAACAATCCGACATTTCGGAGAGGCCCCGGCCCGCCAGACACCGGGGCTTCTTTTCGTCAACCCGCCTGGACACCGGACCCTGCCCCAATAATTGTCGCCACGTTAACTTGGACATGGAAGAGGCCGCTAGTCGCGCTCGTTCCGGCCGCGCTGGCCCGCCCAATTGCGAAACGATGAACGCATGCCGTGCGCGGTTGGCGCATCGTATTTCTTCGCCACGTTCAGCAAAGCGTTGGACACCAGCGACGGGAACAGCAAGGCGTCCGGCTTTCCGGGCTCACCTAGCAGCGTGCGTACGGCAGGCGCCAAGGGGACACGGTGGGGGACAGGGCGGACCCTGCCCGTCTTCATACTAGAGGGCAGAATTATCCAAGCATCGCCCTCGAGTATTTCTTGATCTATGGGAGGCGGAGCTGGAGCGTTCGCGCCTTTTTTGTAGATTTGACTCCATGTTGCATTCTCGACCATGCCCGGACGAGCAGCGGTCAAGATCTGGAACATCAGCGCCCGCGCCGCGTCGCTGCCATCCTTGCGCAATTTTTTCATGAGCGCGGGAAGCGTGGATGCTGGCACCGAGCCGTGATGGTTGCCCTTTTCAATCTTGGCAAAGCCGTGACGGGTGTCCGCGTCGAAACGCGCTGGGTTATCGCCGTTGCGCCAGCCTTGCGCCTTGGCGTAGGAGAACAGCGCGGCAAGCCACCCGCGCTTTTCCATGTGCTGGCGCGGCGTCTCGTCTTTGAGCGCGACGAGCACATCGGCCTGTGTGATGGCGGCAATGTCGAGGGTCGCGAGCGAAAGTTTCGCCAGACCACGGCGCGCGGCGACGCCCTTGGCCGCCCATGTGTTTTGATTGGCGGAGAGCCACATCTCCAGCGCCTCAGTGAAAGTCTTGCCCACAGGCGCCGGACGGGCTTGGCGAGCGGTCGGCGTGAGAGCAGAGCCAGAGCGAAGGCTGACGCGGTAGGCTTCAAGCGCCTCTCGCGCCATTTTCGGCGTGACATCGGGGAAGGAGCCCAGCCCATGCGACGTGAACGCAGGCTTGCCGTTTTTGGACAAGCGGGTCCGGTCGCGGTACTGGTAAGACCAATAAGCGCGGCCCTTGCCCTTGATGAAAAGATACAAGCCGCCGCCATCCGCGATCTTGCGGAGCTTGTCGGTAGATTGAATGAGCTTGGTGCAGTCGGCTGTTGTGAGGCGCGGCATGGTGGGGACTCTATTGCGTTAGTACCACACTTCGTACCACACAATAGGCCGCACGCGCACGAACGTCAACGGCCGATTGCGGCCAAAATAACGCTGGAGAAACACTTGATTGTACGTCACTTTTCGAACATGCGTGACCGAATGCGAACGTTGGCGGCCAAAGAGCCATGGCCGTACTTGTTCCGGCCATCCACGCCTTTCGGCTCCCAAGACGTGGATGCCCGGCACGCGGTCGGGCATGACGAAGTGAGGGGCGCTGACGGGACGCCCATGTCCGAGCTGGACAAAGTCTTTGATGAACTCGCGCAGAAACGCGCGCAGCAGGATGAGGAGCGGCGCGAGCGCTTAAAGCTCGCGAGTCGCGTTTCTGACGGAGTTCTACGAGGCTGACATCAAGCCCTCGCAAACTCTCAAAAGTCGCGGCATTGAAGCGCACTTCGTCGACAACAAGCTCATTCTGCACAAGCCGCAATCGGGCGACTACCAAGAGCCGCTCTACATCGTTGTCGGCGAGCAGGGCGAGATCGACATCGCCGGGCGTTCGCTTGGGCGATATCAGCCGGCGGAGAAACTCGCGAAAAAGCGCGAGCTGATCGGCGAAATCATCTCGTTCTTCGATCTGTGAGAATTAGCGATGGCCAACATCGCCATCGTCGGCGGCGGCATCGGCGGGCTGGCGGCGGCGCTGGCGCTCGTCCGCCGCGGCATCGATGTCGAGGTCTACGAGCAGGCGCCGGAGCTGCGCGAGTTCGGCGCCGGCGTGCAGATCAGCGCCAACGGCACGCGCGTTCTGCATGCGCTCGGGCTGAAAGACGCGCTGGAAAAGGTGCAGGTGCTGCCGGCCGGCAAGGCGATTCGGCTGTGGAATACCGGACAGAGCTGGAAGCTGTTCGACCTCGGCATGGAATCGGTCGAGCGCTACGGTTTCCCTTACATCACTATCCATCGTGGCGATTTGCACGGTGTGATCGCGCAGGCGCTGCTGCAGGCAAAGCCCGGCGCCATTCATCTTAACCGCAAATGCGTCGGGCTTTCGGAGACGTCCGACGGCGTCGAACTGCGCTTTGCAACCGGCGCGCCGGTTGAGGCGAAGCTCGTCGTCGGCGCCGACGGCGTGCATTCGGTGGTGCGCGAAAACTTGTTCGGCGCCGCCAGGCCGGAATTCTGCGGCATCATCGCCTGGCGCGGCGTCATCCCGATGGAACGCGTACCGGCGTCGATCTCGCGCAGCATCGGCACCAATTGGGTCGGTCCCGGCGGCCATGTCGTGCATTATCCGCTGCGCGCCGGACAACTCCTCAACTTCGTCGGCATGGGCGAGCGCACCGACTGGCAGGGCGAGGGATGGAACGTGCGCGGCACGATCGAAGAGGTGCTCAACGATTTTCCCGGCTGGCACGCTGACGTGCATGCGTTCATCCGCAATATCGACGTGCCGTACAAATGGGCGCTGGCGCTGCGGCCGACGATGGAAGCCTGGAGCAAAGGCCGCTGCACGCTCCTTGGCGACGCCTGCCATCCGATGGTGCCGTTGCTTGCCCAAGGCGCGGTCATGGCGCTCGAAGACGGCTTTGTGCTGGCGCGCGCCATTGAAAAATATCGCAGGATCACGAGACCGCGTTCGCACGCTACGAGGCGGCGCGTCGCTTTCGCGCCAACAAGGTTGTCGCCGGTTCGGCCGCAATGATCCCGCGCTTCCACAACCGCGCCATGGTCGACGCCGCGGCCGCGCAGGCCCATGTCGAACACGAATGGCAGGAGGACCGCATCAAGGAGCGTTACGATTGGCTGTTCACCTACGACGCCACAATGGCGGCCCGTCTAGGGCGCAATGGCTGTTCCGCTTGCCGCTGAGAATCTTTATAAGCGCTGCCGAGGATCAAAGAAGGATTTGGCCATGTATTCGGCGCCACTGGGGTGAAAACGAGCCCGGATTTCCCCATCCCGGACAAAATGAAAGCATGGGTGCTGGGCAATCCCAGCGAACTGAAGCTCACCGAAAAGCCGGTGCCGGTGCCCAAGCGCGCCGAAGTGCTGGTGCGTATCGACGCGGTGGCGATCTGCGCCACCGATCTCGAAATCATCGATCACGGCCCGCCGGCGTTGATCCAGGGCGGCATGCCGTTCAACAAGAATTTCACGCCCGGCCACGAATATATGGGCACGGTCGCGGCGCTCGGCCCCGGCGTCGACGAATACCGCATCGGCCAGCGCATCACCGTGGAAATCCATGCCGGCTGCGGCCAATGCAAGCGCTGCCGCGAGGGCATGTATACCGTCTTGCCATAATTACGGGCTCAATTACGGCGACGTCGATAAAGGCCACCGCGCCAACGGCTTCACCACCGACGGCGGCTTTTGCGAATACCAGGTCAACAACATCAACACGCTGGTCGCCATTCCCGACGCGATGTCGGACGAGGAGGCGACGCTGGTGGTGACCGCCGGCACCGCCATGTACGGGCTGACCGAACTCGGCGGCCTCGTCGCCGGCGAGAGCGTCGTCGTCACCGGGCCCGGACCGATCGGGCTTCTCGGCGTTGCGGTGGCGAAGGCGCTGGGCGCGCAGCCGGTCATCCTCACCGGCACGCGCGACAACCGGCTGAAGATCGGCCGCGAGCTCGGCGCCGATCACGTCATCAACGTGCGCAACGAAGACGCCGTCGAAGCGGTGCGCCGGCTCAACGGCGGCAAGGGCGTCGACTACGTGGTCGAGTGCTCGGGCGCGCCGAATGCGGTGAACGAGGCGATCCGCATGGTCAATCGCGGCGGCAAGGTCTGTCTCGCGGCGTTCCCGCACGCAGGAGACGCCGGTCGACGTCGCCCATATCGTGCGCAACAACATTTATCTCTACGGCATCCGCGGCGAGGGCAAGAGCGCGACCCATCGCGCCGAAGCCTTCATGTCGCAAAAGCGCTTCGACGCCACCAAAATCCACACCCACACGTTCGCGCTCGACGATCTGCCGACCGCGATCCGCTACGCCAAGGACCGCGTCGACGACGCCATCAAGGTGGTGGTGAAGGCCAAAGGCGTCGCCGCGCACCGGGTCGCCGCCGAATGAGAACCTCCTTTGTTGCGCTGCGCGCGGCCGTCGCCGCCGCGCTTGTTGCCGCTTTCGCTGTCGCTGTGTTGAACGCCGCTGCCGGCTGCGGCCGCCGATTGGCCGACCCATCCGGTGCGCATCGTCAACACGTTTGCGCCGGGCGGCGCCGCCGACATCCTCGCCCGCATGGCCGCCGATCAATTGACCAAGGCGTTCGGCCAGCAATTCTATGTCGAGACGCGCGCCGGCGCCGGCGGCGTGATCGGCGTCGACTCCGTCGCCCATTCCGACGCCTGACGGCTACAATTTCGTGATCACCACACTGTCGCTCACCGCGATCAATCCGCTGATCAATGCCAAGATCGGCTACGACCCGTTCAAGGATTTGACGCACGTCGCGTATCTCGCGGGCTCGCCGATCGTCTTCATCGTCAGCGCCAAGAGCGACGTGAAGACGCTTGAAGGATTTCGTCGCCAAGGCCAAGGCGAGCACGAAGCCGCTGACCTATGGCGTTTCCGGGTCTGGCGAGCGCCGGGCAGATGGTGGCGCAATCCTTTGCGCAGATCGCCGGTCTGAAATTCCAGGTGGTGCCGTACAAGGGCGCCGCGCAAAGCCAGCTCGACGTGGTTGCGGGCAACATCGATTTCGCCACGCCGACGGTGACCTCGGCGTCGTCGCAGCTTCAGGGCGGCACGGTGATCGGGCTCGCGCAAACCGGCGGCGAGCGGTTGCCGGATTATCCGAACGTGCCGACCTTCAAGGAGCTCGGCTACGATCTCGTGGCGACCAACTGGTTCGGGCTTGCCGGGTCCGGCCGGACTTGCCCGACGACATCGTCCAGAAGGTCAATCGCGCGATCAACGCCGGCATGGCGCAGCCCGCACAATCAGGGCCGCATCCTCCAGGAAGGCATGATCATCGCATCCGATGGACGCCGACGCCTACAAGGCCTTTGTCGAGCACGAGGCGCAGCGCTGGAAGCCGGTGATCCTCAAGGCCGGTATCAAGATGGAATGACCCACTCACCGCTTCCGGATGCGGAACGTCAGCAGCCGTTTTCCTTTCGCGTGGCCTCGAGCTTGTCGCCGGTCTGGTTTAATAGATTGGGGATGTCGACGGCGGCGAGCGGATCGGTGCATTCCACGATCAGGATGTCGCCCGGCTGCATGCCGCCGAGCGCCTTTTTGGTGCGCAGCGCCGGCAGCGGGCATTTCAGGCCGCGCAGATTGAGGGTCTTTTCGGTCATTGTATGAGGGTCGTCGAAACCGCCATTCGTCCTTATCATATCGGCGATGGTCGACGATTCCAGCATGCAACGCATAACGCGCCTGACGCCGCTGCAACGCGTCCTGGCGCTCATTGAAGCGCGCGTCGGCGCGGTTGACGCCGCAGCAGCTCTGACCTCGCGCAAGCACTCGGCCGCACGCTGGCCGAGGATGTCGTCGCGCCGGCAATTGCCGCCGCATCCGATCGCGTTGCGCGACGGTTATGCGCGTGGAAGCCGCCGCGCTCGCCGACGCCGGTCCCTATATGCCGGTGCCATTGCCATCGACGGCGCGGCGCATCGATGTCGGCGAGGCGCTGCCGAGCGGATGCCGACGCGGTGCTGCCGCTCGATGCCGTTGCGTTGCGCGGCGACCGCGCCGAGGCCGTCGCCGCGGTCGCGCCGGGCGAGGGCGTGTTGCCCGCCGGCGGCGATGCCACGCCGCGCACGCCGCTGCGCCGAGCCGGCGAGCGATTGCGCGCGGTCGACATTGCGGTCATGGCTGCCGCCGGCATCGCGAGCCGTGACGGTCCGCGCGCCGCGCATTGGCGTCGTCCGCAGCGGCAGCCGGCGAGCGACGCGCGATCGATCGACGCCGCGCGCGAGGTGCTCATACGTGCCGTTGTCGAAGCGTGGCGGCATGCCCTTCGGCGAGGCGCTGATCGCTCGATCGCGGCGCTGCGCGATGAGCAGCCAGACGCTGATGATCGCGCTCGGCGGCACCGGCAGCGGACGCCGGGACGACGCCGTGCGAACATTGGCGCGGCTCGGCCGGTCGAAGCGCATGGCATCGCGGTGTCGCCCGGCGAAACCGCGGCGTTTGGATTTGCCGGCGACGCGGCCGGTGTTATTAGTCCCGGGACGGCTCGACGCTGCGCTGGCGGTCTGGCTGCTGATCGGCCGCCATCTCGTGGCCAAGCTCGCCGGCGGCAAGATCGAGGATGTGCCGGCCACGCTGCCGCTCAAACGCAAAGTCACATCGACCATCGGGCTTGACGGAACTGGTCCCGGTGATACTGCGCCGGCGGCATGGCGGAACCGCTCGCCTCGGGTTATTTGTCGTTTGAATCGCTGGCGCGCAGCGACGGCTGGATTGTCGTTCCGGCCGAGAGCGAAGGTTTTGCAGCCGGAACGCCAAGTTGCCGTGAGATCGATGGCCGTAAATCCCAAATCCAGCCGAACGCGCCTCGGCGATTCTCGACGCGGTCAAGCGCGCCGCGCGGCAGGAGCAATTCCTCGAAGTGGTCTCCGCCGCCGAGGCGCGCCGGCGCTTCGAAGCGTGCATCGATCGCTCGCCGCTGCGGCGGCGAAACCGTGCCGCTTGCCGCGGCGCTGTCGCGCGTGCTCGCGGCCGACGTGGTCGCGCCGGTCGACGCGCCGCCGTTCGACCGCTCCAATGTCGATGGTTTTGCGGTGCGCGCCGCCGACACCGCCGGCGCCAGCGACGGCGCGCCGCGAAACGGCTCGCGCTCAATGCCGAAGTGGTCGCCTGCGGCGTTGCAGCCGGCGATCGAAGTGACGCCCGGCACCGCGACCGCGATCGCGACCGGCGGCGTCATCCCGCGCGGCGCCGACGCGGTGGTGATGATCGAGCACACCGAACTCATCGAGGACGGCGCCGCGCCGGCGATCGAGGTGCGCCGCGCCGCGTGCCAGCGGGCAGTTCATTTCTTATGCCGGTTCGGACATTGCGCGCGGCGAAACGCTGCTGCGCAAGGGCGCGCGCATCGGCTCGCGCGAGATCGGCATGCTCGCGGCGTGCGGCTTTGCCGCTGTCGAGGTGGTGCGCCGTCCGCGCGTCGCCGTGCTCTCGACCGGCGACGAACTGGTCGAGCCCGGCCGGCCGCTCAAGCCGGCCGGCGTCTATGACAGCAACGGCGCGATCATTGCCGCCGCGATCGTCGAAGCAGGCGGCGAGCCGGTGCCGTTCGGCGCGTTTCCCGACGAAGAGGTCGCGCTCGAACTTGCCATGCGCACCGCGCTCGATTCCTGCGACATGGTCGTGCTCTCCGGCGGCACGTCGAAGGGCGCGGGCGATCTGTCGCATCGCATCGTGTCGCGGCTCGGCCCGCCTGGCATCCTCGTGCACGGCGTGGCGCTCAAACCTGGCAAGCCGCTTTGCCTCGCGGTCGATCGGCGACAAGCCGCTCATTGTGCTGCCGGGATTTCCGACCTCGGCGATCTTCACCTTCCACGCCTTCGTCGCGCCGGTGATCCGCGCGCGGGCCGGGCTGCCGCCGGAAGCGGCGCGAACGGTCACGGCGCGCGTGCCGGTGCGCATCGCCTCGGAGCTCGGCCGCGAGGAATTCGTGCTCGTGTCGCTGGTCGAGGGCGAAGATGGCCCGATCGCGTTTCCGACCGGCAAAGGCTCGGGCGCGGTCACTGCCTTTTCCCAGGCCGATGGATTTTTGACCATCGACGCGCTCGCCGCGACGCTTGATGCCGACACCGAGCGCCGAGGTCACGCTGATCGGCGAAGCGGCGCGCGCGCCCGATCTCGTCATCATGGGCAGCCACGACATCGCGCTCGATGTGGTCGTCGGCGCGCTCGCCGAGCGGGGCTTTGTCGCGCGTACCATCGCCGTCGGCAGTCTCGGCGGCGTAGCGGCGCTGGGCCGCGGCGAATGCGACCTCGCGCCCGTTCATCTCGTCGATCCGGCAACCGGCATCTACAACAAGCACCTGCTCGCGCCCGGGCTAGCGCTGGTGCCCGGCTGGCGGCGCATGCAGGGTTTTGTTTTTCGCCCCGGACGACGCGCGGTTCGAAGGCCTCAGCGCCGCCGCTGCGCTCAAAGCCGCGCTCGCCGATCCTGCCATACTGATGGTCAACCGCAATGCCGGATCCGGCACGCGCGTCCTGATCGACAGTCTGCTCGCCGGCGCGCGGCCCGCCGGGCTACGCCAACCAGCCGCGCTCGCACAACGCTGTCGCCGCCGCCGTCGCGCAAAAGCGCGCCGATTGGGGCGTCGCCATCGAGCCGGTGGCGCGCATGTACGGGCTGGCCTTCCTGCCGATAGCGCCCGAGGAATACGATTTCCTGCTGCGCGAAGAGCGCCGCGAGCGGCCGGCCGTGCAGGCGTTCCTCGATGCCTTGCGTGACGAGACGACGCGCGCCCGAATCCGGGCGCTGGGCATGGAACCCGCCGGCGAATAATCCATATAATGTACGTATGCGCATCATCGGTCTCGCGGGCTGGAGCGGTTCCGGCAAGACGACGCTGGTTACCAAGGTGATTCCGGTATTGATCGCACGCGGCTTAACAATTGCGACCGTCAAGCACGCGCACCATGAATTCGATACAGATCAGCCCGGCAAGGATTCATGGCTGCACCGGCAAGCCGGCGCCAGCGAGGTTGCGATCGTGTCGAGCCGGCGCTGGGCGATCGTTCATGAACTGGGCCAAGAGCCCGAGCCGCCTCTCGCCGATATTTTGCAAAAACTCAGCACGGTCGATCTGGTCATCGTCGAAGGGTTCAAGCGACACCCGCATCCCAAGCTCGAAGTTTTTCGCGCGTCCGTCGGCAAGCCGCTCCTTCATCCCGACGATGACTGCATTGTCGCCGTCGCCACCGATGCGCCGCTGCCGCAGGCAAGCGTGCCGGTGCTGATGCTCGACCATATCGAGGGCATCGCCGATGTGCTGCAGGCCGAAGCGCTGCCGCGCGATCAAATCGGGCCGCCCTCGGAGACCGCGTGATGGCGCAGCTTTCCGACGACTGCTTCGCCTTCAATGGCCCGCTGCTTCCGGTCATCGATGCCGAGCGCCTGATCGCGCAGCGCGTCGCGCCGGTGAACGGGCAGGAGACTGTGACATTGCGGAAGGCCGCGGGACGGGTGCTCGCCGAGGATGTCATGGCCCCGGTCAATCTGCCGCCATTCGATAATTCGGCGGTCGACGGTTACGCGGTACGCGCGCAGGATATCGACAGCGAACGCGATAGCCGGCTGACGATTGTCGATCGAGTGGCCGCCGGTCATGCCGCCAGCCACGCGCTCGAAGCCGGAGAGACGATCCGCATCTTTACCGGCGCGCCGATGCCGGATGGCGCCGATACGGTGTTCATGCAGGAGGATTGCCGCGTCGAAGGCGCCGCCGTCATCGTGCCGCCTGGACTGAAGCGCGGCGCCAACCGGCGACTTGCCGGCGAGGACATCGCTGCCGGCGCCGTGGCGCTGCCAGCCGGCCGCCGCTTGGCGGTGCAGGACGTGGCGCTGGCGGCGGCGCTCGGCCTTACCACGCTTGCGGTGCGCCGGCGCGTGCGCATTGCGCTGTTCTCGACCGGCGACGAGATCGTCGAGCCGGGAGAGAAATTGCCGCGCGCCGCGCTTTACGATTCCAACCGCTACATGCTTGCCAGCCTGATCGAGCGCTTCGGCGCCGATGTCACCGACCTCGGCATTCTCCGCGACGATCCGAAAGAGCTCGCGCGCGCCATCGCATCAGCCGCAATCGACCACGATCTCGTGTTGACCACCGGCGGCGTCTCCACCGGCGAAGCCGACCATGTGCGCGCCGCGGTCGAAAGCATCGGCCGCATCGTCTTCTGGCGGCTGGCGATAAAGCCCGGCCGGCCGGTGGCGATGGGTGTCATTCGCGGCGCCAACGGCGGCGGCGCCGCCGCCTTCGTCGGCCTGCCTGGCAATCCGGTGGCGGTGTTCGTGACGTTCGTGCGCGTGGTGCGGCCGTTGCTGTTGCGGCTTGCCGGCGCGCTGCCCGAGCCGCTGATCGCGTTGCCGGCGCGGTCCGCCTTTTCCTATAAAAAGCGCAAAGGGCGGCGCGAATACGTGCGCGTAAAACTGCGCACGACACCCGACGGTGCCGTCGAGGCGGTCAAGCATGCGCAGGACGGGGCTGGCGTTCTCACTTCACTCACCGAGACCGACGGCTTGGCCGAGTTGAACGAGGATGTAACCAAAGTCGAGCCCGGCTCGACCGTTGGCTTCCTCTCTTATGCATCGCTGGTCGGCTGATACGGCTCATGCGTCGGGATATTGTTTCGCGATTTCCTCGGCCCGCTTTGCATCGTCCGGCGTGTTGACGTTGAAAAACGGATCGATCGGCGCGCCGGGCCAGTCGGCGATGGCAACGCCGTGTCGTTCGGTCCATAGCTCGATCTTGCGCAGGCCTTCGCTCAGCAACGCGCGCCGCAAGTCTTCGCGTAGCCTCACCGGCCACAATCCGACCACCGGATGTCGCCATTCGCCCGAGCGTGCGCAGGCGAGCGGTGTGCCAGAAGCGAGGCGCGCCTCATGCAGGCGCGCAAGCAAATCTTTCGGCAAAAACGGGCAATCGCCGGGCACGCTGACGAGCCATTCGGTATCCGGTGCATTCGTCGCCGCCCAATCGAGGCCGGCCAACATTCCGGCAAGCGGACCGGCAAAGTCCGGCACGCTGTCGGCTACGATAGGGAGGTCGCTATCGGCGAAACGCGCCGGATCGCCATTGGCGTTGATGATGGCCCGGCTGCACTGCGGCGTAAGCCGCGCCAGCACGCGTTCGAGAATGGTCGCGCCGCCGATGCGGATACGCAGCTTATCGCCGCCGCCCATGCGGCGCGCCAATCCGCCGGCGAGGACGAAGCCGAGAGTAGGGGGGACGGTCACGCGCGCTTATTCGTCATGCACCGCGGCTTTGCGCCGGTGCTTGGCGCTCTCGTCCTCGACATAGGCGAGGTCCTGATCGAACACGATGCGGTCCTCGCCGGCGAGCGCGATGAAGCGCTTGCCGCGGGCGCGGCCGATCAGGGTCAGATGCGCCTTGCGCGCAAGCTCCACGCCCCAGGCGGTGAAGCCCGAGCGCGAGATCAGGATCGGAATGCCCATGCGCACGGTCTTGATCACCATCTCGGAGGTGAGACGGCCGGTGGTGTAGAAAATCTTGTCAGGCGCGCCGACGTGGTGCTTGAACATCCAGCCGGCGATCTTGTCGACGGCGTTATGGCGGCCGACGTCCTCCATGTAGACCAACGGGCGATCCTGCACCGCGAGCACGCAGCCGTGGATGGCGCCGGCTTCGAGATAAAGCGAAGGCGTTGTGTTGATCTTGTGGGTGAGCGTATAGAGCCACGAGGTGCGCAACTCCGCTTCCGGCAGGGTGACGTTCTCCAGCGCTTCCATGAGGTCGCCGAACACGGTGCCCTGCGCGCAGCCCGAGGTCTGCACCTTCTTCTTCAGCTTCTTCTCGTAATTGGTCTTGCGCTTGGTGCGCACCACGACCACGGACAATTCCTCGTCGTAGTCGACGCCGGTAACGACGTCGTCGGGCTTGAGCATGTTCTGGTTGAGGAGGTAACCGAGCGCCAGATATTCGGGATGGTCGTTGATGGTCATCGCGGTGACGATCTCCTGCGAATTGAGGAAGATCGTCAGCGCCCGCTCGACCGTGACCGAGGTCTCGATCGCCGCACCGGTCTGGTCGATGCCATGAACGCGCTCGGTGAGCCGAGGGTCGTGAGGGTCGGGCCGGATCAGATACTCGTCTGTGGGCGAAGCCATACCTCAATGTAGGGGAATGGGCGGCGCGGCGAAAGCGCACAAGCGAAGGCCCGGCATTGGGCCGGGCCTCCGCACAGTCCGCGTCGCTTGAAAATCGCTATCCGCCAGCCGGCCCAATCACGAGAATGATCGGCAGCAAAACACCGCGGTGCCACCACAATAACCCGCGTCCCGTGACGCCTCCTTGGGTCGCCGCATCAGGGTCCGTACACTTACTAAAGGCAAAGCGGGCGAAAGGTTCCATCGGACTATTTTGCCGAACCGCGGTGTCGCCGGCCGCCTGGCGCTCCATAGGCCGCCTTGGGCGGTTGACCTTGGTTGTCAGGGGAAGCCCCGTCGCTATATTGCGCCCATCTCCCAGCGCCGGAGGGGTGGCCGAGTGGTTGAAGGCGCCGCTTGGAAAGCGTGTATACGGGCAAACCGTATCGTGGGTTCGAATCCCACTCCCTCCGCCACTTCAGAACAGAACTGCGAACGCCGGGCGTAGCCGGCTTTACGCCGGCCGCGGCGGTCAGCGTCTGAAGCAGATTGCTTTTCGAGCCGATGATGCGGACCTCGCGGTCTGCGACCTCGACGCGCTGGGCGAGCGCGCGGAGATGGTCGCGGCGATAGCCGCCGCCGTCGATCCTGATCCGCTCGCGCGCCGTCCTGGCGAACCTCTGGACCATCTGCGGCGTGATCGCCTGCTGGCCTGACGACTCCAGCATCGCGGCGGCACGCGCGGCGTCGGCTTGCGCCTGGTCGCGGATCGCCTTGAGGCTTGCGATGCGCTCCTTCAGCGCCGGGTCGTCGAGATCGGCGACGCCGGCCTCGATGGCGTCATAGAGCCGCTTCAGGCGCAGGTCGGTCTCGGCGGCGCGCTTGTTCAGCTCGGCGATGTGCTCGCGGCGGCGCTCGGCGCGTTCCTGCCGGCGGTCGAGGACGGACGCCAGAACTTCCTCGAGCCGCTCCGGCTGGAGCAAGCGGTCGGCGATGTGCTCCGCGACGAGGCTGTCCAGCTTCTCCATCGGGATCGAGCGGCCCTTGCAGCCGGTCTCGCCCTGCCGCGCCTTGATCGAGCAGGTGTAGTAGCGATACCGCCCTCCCTTCCCGGTCCTGAGCGTCATCGCGCCGCCGCAGTCGGCGCAGAAGCAGATGCCGGTAAGGAGGGTCGGGCCGCTCACGACGCGCGCCGGCGTGACCTTCGGATTGCGGGCGCGCAGATGCGCCTGCACGGCATCGAACGTCGCTTGATCGATCAGCGGCGGCACCTCGACGGTGACGATCTCGCTGACGGGTTTCAGCGCCTTGTTCTTGGCGCGCTTGTTGAACTCGTGCCGGCCGACATAGGTCGTCCGCGTCAGGATGCGGTGAACCTGGCCGATGCCCCAGCGCCCGCCGTCGCGGGTGAAGATGCGGTGCTGGTTGAGATAGGCCGCGATGTTCTTGACGCCCATCGGGCCGCTCGTGCCGTCGCCCTCCAAGGCGAGCCGATAGATCAGCCGCACCGTGTCGGCGTGCAGCGGATCGATTTCCAGCTTCTTCTTGACCTTCGCGCCGCGCTGCTCGGCCGCGACGACGCGGTAGCCGATCGGCGGCAGTGAGCCGTTCCAGAAGCCTTGCCGCGCGTTCTCCTTCAAGGCGCGGAGGACGTGCTTGGCGTTCTCCTTCGACTGATACTCGTCGAACAGCGCCATGATCTGCCGCATCATGACGTGCATCGGATCGTCGCCCATCTCCTGCGTGATGGAGACGAGCCGGACGCCGTTCTTCGCGAGCTTGCGGACGTAGAACTCCAGCTCGAAGTGGTCGCGGAAGAAGCGCGAGAAGCTGTGGACGATGACGATATCGAACGGCGCGGGCTTGCTCGTGCCCGCCTCGATCATGCGCTGGAACTCGGGCCGGCGGTCATTCGTGGCGGATGCGCCGGGCTCGACGTAGGTCTCGACGAGCTGGTAGCCGCGCGCGGCGCAGTACGCTTCGCCTTGCCGCTTCTGATCGGGAATCGAGACATCGTGCTCGGCCTGCCGCGCCGTCGAGACGCGCAGATAAAGGGCGGCGCGCAACGGCACGGTCATCGCGATTGTCCTCTCAGATCATCGGCGCGGCCCGAACAGTTCATCGAAGAGATCGCCGAACCATGCCTCGAACACGTCGAGCTCGGCGTCGGTGATCGGCACAGGGTCGGGCCAATCGTCCGTGACGGTCCACGCCTCGACAGGTCGTGCTTGGGCGGCCGGCCGATGCGAGGCCAAGGCTCGATCGGAATGTAAAGGTCATCGGGCAAAATGCCCAGGCTGGCGCGCGGTCGAGACATCCCGACAGGATCGCGCCGCGCGCCTCCGGGATGAACGGCCGATCTCTATCCCGCAGCATCCTTCCTCCTCCCGGCCGTCCCGCGGCGTTGGCGGATGGCGGTTTCCACGTTGATATGATTGACGTTTCGGTCAAAACGTATGGCAAGGGCCTTCCGACGGATGGCCAAAAAGCTCAATCATTCCAATCCACTGCGCGCGCCGGATGGCCTCGCTTTTCCCTTGCCGTCCTAATCGGGGCAGTCATCGGGGGATTTGGCACTTGATTATTATCTAACTTTAGATAAATTGGATGGCATCAAACTAATGAGGGCGTCATGCTTGAGGTTTCTGAACCCACGTCGCGCGCGGCGACCGCACTGCCGCAAAATGCCGGAAACCTGCTCGCTGCCCCGCAGCGTGCGTCAGCGGGATTCTTTCGGCCGTGGATCGGTAAAGAATGGGGTCTGCCCACCAACGCCCTTAACGGAGCCCGGCTGCTAGTGCTCGGCGAGAGCCATTACTGTGGAAGCCCTGAGGCGATTGGCTCATGCGACCCGGACATCACCACAGAGGTTGTGGAGGAATTAGCCCTAGCGGGCTCGCATCGCTTCTTCACCAACATCACTCAGGTCCTTACCGGCCGAAAGAAGTGGCAGCTAACCTCCAAAGAGCTGGCAGGTCTGTGGGGACTCGTTGGTCTTTTACAACTACATCCCGATGTATGTTGCTGCTGGGCCGCGCGTACGGCCAAGCGCCGAGATGTTCCAACGAGGCGCGGAACCATTCTCCAGCTGCTGACGGATCTCAAGCCCGAAGCCGTCCTTGTCTGTGGCTTTGCCCTTTGGTGGTGGGTGCTGACGGGCTGGCCGGGATTTGCAGGAGATCCGGCGAAACTGGAATTCCATCAGCTCGGGCCTGCTCTGGCCGCACGAATGATGCACCCTTCCGCCGGTTTCTCTTCAAACGCGTGGCGACCAACCATCCTTGCTCTTCTCGACCGTACGCGAGCCGCCTGACGCGCTCGCTGAAGCCCAAATAGTTCCTCGATCTTCTGGAGCGATGTAATGCCCCAAATGGACCTGCCCCGACATCTGGCCCATCAGCCTGTCTTTGCGCTCGCCTATTTCGATCTCGATGGTCCATATGCGCATGACACTGATTGTCAGTTCCTCTCTATTGGCTGGGCGCAATACGACGCTCACGACATCTCGGCCAAAACCTTACGCTACCCTGAGCAACGGTGGTCGCGGCAGTCAGAGGAACTACCGCTTCATCGCCTAGTCGATCTCACCACCCTGTTAGCTCTCTGCCTTCGCGACCCTGACGCGGACGCGATCTCTATCCCGTCGGGCTTCTTTGAAAATCAGCCTGATCAGATGACCATTGAACGAGTGGAGACGGGTTCTCTGAGACGGGAGGCTTTCAGCAGGACTCTTCTAGGAAATGACATCCTGCGCCGTCGGCTTGGGAAGCTGGCCGACACGCTGATCGAGCTTCGCACTCGAAACCTCATCTAAGGCGACGCGGGGCTCATCGCCAGGTCGCGGGCCATTTCCCGGTGCTGTAATGTCGGCAGTGCAGCTCCTAGGAGGGTCGGCGTGAGCACGCGGGCGCATACCGTACCAAAGTTCTACCTGAACGGCTTCGTGGCGCCAGGGACGCACGAGCGCGACCCATTCGTATGGGTTGGCTCACTGACGACCGGCGAAATCGCGAAGCGGTCACCGAAGAATATTTCGATTTCGCGCGGGCTCTATGATGGGCGCGGAGGCTTTGACGAGGCAGAGGCGACGATCGAGGCTCACCTTTCGAAGATCGAGTCCGCCGCGTCAACGGCAATACGAAAGTTTGCGGCCACAAGGATCGGAGGAGGTCATCCAATTCCGCCGGAGATAACGCGCTTTCTCGCGTGGCAGGCAGCAAGGACCCCAGGATGGATGGAACTGGAGCAACGTTGGGCCAACGAGCTGTGGTCGGAGGATACTGAGGTTGTGGAACCTCCTCCCGGCGGCTTCGACAAGATACGCAGTCGAACACGTCCCCTGCTTTTGGAAAATCCAATCACGGGCGAACGTCGGGAAGTAACGGCGGAAAACGAATTTCACGCTCTGCGGAGATCGGGTTGGAAGTGGCACTTACAAAAGGATGATCACCTTGAGCTGATCCATCTCCAGGGTTGGTATTTTCAAGTTCGGCACTTTCCCCGCCTTGCGTGGGTAAGGCTGCAGCCGCCGGATGGAGAGTATTTCATTACAAGCGACAGGAGCGTGGCGTGGCTTGCCGACGGCTATGCTGATACTCCTCCCAATGCTCTGAGCATCCGGCGGCGCAGGTCGTCGCGCCGCTGACCAGAAGCCTTTCACTGGTTGGAAGGCACGGAACGGCCGAGCTCCGCGTTACGCCGCGCGAGGTTAATCGATTTATCGCGTTCGCCGCTTCTGGCTGGATCGCCGGACCAACTGCCGAGGTAGTCCGACAAGCCCTGATCGACCGTCGCGACCCTCGACATTGAGCCGGCCCCTGTTTCACAGGAGGGCTATAGCGTAGACGTAGTGCTCATCATTATCGGTCGCGGCCCGCCACCTTGATAGCTCACCGTGCCCCATTGTTCCCCCAATATTGTCGATGGATCAATGCTATAACCGCGTAGCGCTTAACCATTGTGGCGCATTGCATCCCATTGCAGTGCCCCCATTTTTAGGGCATATTTGGGGGCATCTAGTTGGCCACATGTGCGAGATGCCCCCAGATGCCTCTCACCGACACTGCCGCCCGGCAGGCGAAGCCGAGGCCGAATCCCTACCGGCTTGCAGACGGACATGGACTCTACCTTGAAGTCGTGCCGAGCGGTTCGCGCTACTGGCGTTTGAAGTACCGCTTCGCCGGCAAGGAGAAGCGTCTCGCCATCGGCGTCTACCCGCCCGACTTCGTGTCATTTCGGCGCCGCGCTGGTGCGCTCTCCGCGGGAGCTGCGCGCCGACATCGAGCGCTGGGGCGCTCTCGCCCTCCATCGCTCTGGAGAGCGCTGTTCGGGAACGCCACGAAGTCGGCCGGGTGTGCCGACTGGGATGAGAGAACCCAACAAGCGCAAACATGACATGACGGACAGCAACGCCGACGCGCGCGACCCTATGACGAGCTGACAACCGCTCGCGATCGTTCTCGTCGGCGAGATTGCTCAAAGCCATAAAGAGGCGGCCCCTACGGGGCGGCTCCTGTCGCCCGCTCTTCTATCGCTCTTTCCACTTCCGCTCGGCCTCCAACAACCTCCACTCTCGCGAAAATTGCCGCCGCCTTTTTGGCCGTGGAGGAGTCTCCCCGGGCGGCGTATGGATCGGATACGGCGTAGCCGTTATCACGTCCATTCGGTAGAGCGTGATTTCACCCGTTACCTTGTTCCGAATGAACGCACAGGTTCCCCACTCCGGAGTTTCCCGGTAATACGCTTTAATCTCTGCGTTCGACGGTTCGCCACGCGCCACGGCGTCGCTGAACATCCCCAACACATCCGTTGCGGTATAATAGACAGAGCGAGTCGGATCGTACGGCCGACCGGCGGCGTCGTAGCCCCGGAACGGGCGCCAGTTCATCGTATTCATCTGCGGCTCCTCTTGACAGAACCGCATCTACAACTTGTAGGCGCAAGGGCCGTTGACACTAGCGGTAGACCCACCTTATGCTTGGTGGGTTCCATGACCAACGGGACCATTCGCACCTTGCGGATGCGGGCGAGAGGCCAACATGCGAAATCCGGTGCAACGCGGACACCGATTCCAGCGCAAGGCGGACAGCAATCCGGTGATTGCGGACAGCAGGTGATGGCGGCGTAGAGCACGCTCCCGTCGACAGTCGAATCAGCTGATCGGTCTCCCTGGCAACGAGGGAGTGACCGATGCCGGCGGAGCGAGTGTCGATGAGGAAGATACGCGAGGCGCTGCGTCTGACGCACGCGCTGGGGATGAGCCGGCGGCTTGTCGGCGAGGCGACGGGGATCGGCAAGACGGCGGTCGGCGAGTACGTGCGCCGGGCTGCCGTAGTGGGTCTCAGCTGGCCGATCCCTGACGCGATCGATGATGCCGAGCTGGAGCGGCGGTTGTTTCCGCCGGCGACTACGGCGTCGTGCACGACGCGCACCGAGCCGGACTGGTCTCACATTCATGCGGAGCTGAAGCGGCGCGGTGTGACGCTGGCTTTGCTCTGGCAGGAGTATCGCGCCGAGCACGCCCAAGGCTACGCCTACAGTTGGTTCTGCGAGCGGCACGGCGACTGGCGCAAGCGCATCTCGGCGACGATGCGCCAGACGCATGTTGCCGGCGAGAAGCTGTTCGTCGACTGGGCCGGCGACACCATGCTGGTTTTTAATCCGACGACTGGCGAGGAGCATCGCGCGCACATCTTCGTCGCGGCGCTCGGCGCGTCGAACTACACCTACGCCGAGGCGCGCTGGACCGAGACGCTGCCGGACTGGATCGGCGCACATGTGAACGCGCTGGCCACGATCGGCGGTGTACCGAAGGCGTTCGTTCCCGACAATCTGAAGGCCGGGATCACCAAACCGTCACGCTACGAGCCCGGCATCAACCGGACGTACCAGGACCTCGCCGACCACTACGGCTGCGTTGTGCTCCCCGCCCGCGTGATGAAGCCGCGCGATAAGGCGAAGGTCGAGGTCGCGGTCCAAATCGTCCAGCGCTTCGTGCTGGCGAAGCTGCGCCATCGCCGGTTCTTCTCGCTGGCCGAGTTGAATGCGGCGATCCGTGACTGCGTAACGGCCATCAACGCCAAGGTCATGCGCCGCATCGGCAAGAGCCGCAACGAACTGCTGGAGACGCTCGACCGTCCGGCGCTCAATGCGTTGCCGAACGCGGCGTACTGCTATGCGGAATGGAAGCGGGCCCGCGTCGCGCCCGATTATCACATCGAGGTGGCGGACCATTACTACTCGGTGCCGTCGAAGCTGATCCGCGAGATGGTCGAGGCGCGCATCACCAGCGCGACGGTCGAGGTCTTCCACAAGGGCCAGCGTGTCGCGAGCCATGCGTTCTCGGCCGTGCGCAGCCGGCACACGACCATCACAGAGCACATGCCGAGCGCGCACCGCCGCTACGCGGAGTGGACGCCGCAGCGCATGATGCGCGAGGCAGCCTCGATCGGCCCGGCGGCTATCGCCCTGGTCGAGGCGATCATGAAAGCCAAGCCCCATCCCGAGCAGGGCTTCCGATCGTGCCTGGGCATCATGCGCCTGGTGAGAACCTACGGGTCCGAGCGCGTCGAGGCCGCGAGCCGGCGCGGCAATGATATCGGCGCAACCACCTACGGCTCGATCAAGTCGATCCTGCAGAACGGTCTCGACAAAGCCTACGCCAACTCGAAAGCGCCGGACGGCCCGCCGATCCGGCACGCCAACATCCGTGGTCGTGGCTACTACCACTGACGCACTGGATGCAGGTGAAAAGAACCCTGCGGGTGAGAAGAAACGAAAGGAGAGACGATGCTCACGCATCCCACACATGATCGCCTGGTCGCACTCGGGCTCACCGGCATGGCCAAGGCGCTGGAGGAGCAACGCAAGCAGCCCGACATGGCCGCACTCAGCTTCGAGGAGCGGCTCGCACTCATGGTCGACCGCGAGGCCATCGAGCGCGAGAACAAGAAACTCGTCAGCCGATTGAAGTTCGCAAGCCTACGTCAGTCGGCCGTCGTCGAGGACGTCGACATGAAGGCCCAGCGCGGTCTCGACAAGGCGCTGTTCGCCAAGCTCGTCGCCGGCGATTGGATCGCACGGCACCAGAGTTTGCTGATCTGCGGGCCAACAGGCACCGGCAAAAGTTGGCTTGCCTGTGCGCTTGGCCACAAGGCCTGCCGCGACGACCGCTCCGTCCTTTATCATCGCGTGCCAAGGCTGTTCGATGCCCTGGCACTCGCACGCGGCGATGGGCGTCATGCCAGGCTCCTCAAGAGCTTGGCGCGCGTCGAGCTGCTGATCCTGGACGATTGGGGCCTCGCCACGCTCACCCCCGAGCAGGGTCGCGACATCCTTGAGATTGTCGAGGATCGGCACGACCGCGGCTCGACGATCGTGACCAGCCAGCTACCGGTCGATCACTGGCACGAGGCGATCGCCAATCCGACCATCGCCGACGCCATCCTCGATCGGCTCGTGCACAACGCGCACCGGTTGACACTCAAGGGCGAGAGCATGCGCAAGATGGCCGCTAAGCGTGCCGGACTTGACGTCAAGCAGGACGCATGACCCCATGAGGCCGTCGACGGGAGCCGCTGTCCGCCTTCACCGGAATGCTGTCCGCGTTCGACCGGAATCACTGTCCGCCTTCAAATGGAATGCCTGTCCGCCATCACCGGAATCCGCAGCCAACATCCTCTCGCCCTTTTATTATGCACAAAAGCAGGCAAGTTGTCCAGTATGCTGAGATTTTTACAGAATCTAGTTCAATCAGGCCATTTTAGTGTATTTACCAAGCCTAGATAACTTTCGTCCAGAATCCTATAGTCTAGTCAAATTCCATTGATTCGCCAAATTCGGCGGGCTAATGATGCGACCAAACCCCAACAGGCCTATCCCGGCCTGGGCCAGAGCTAAGGTGACCACCAATGTCCCGCCGCGACCACGGGCTGCTTGAAGCGGCCGGCCTGTCTATTACCGCCGCTGCAAAATTGTTTAATCGCTCGCGTCAGGCCCTCTACACGGGGCTGGCTCATGAACGCGATTATTTTTCAGCCGAAGATGCCATGGCCGTCATCCACGACGCCAAGCGGAGGGACTCCGATCGAATTGAAGCACTCACAAAGTTTATTCGGGCACATTACTCCGACGCCGAGAGCAACCTCATTTTGCTCGACCAAGTTGGCTACGAGCAGGTAAGCCGCGTCGTGTATGACGCAGATCGCGTTATATTGGTATTCAACGGCTATCCCCAGCATCTCGCTCCCGAAGCAACTTTCGCCAAGGTGCTGAAGGATCTTATCGCCGCAAGCCGATCATTTACCTTTGTCATCCCCAGCGAATGGGTGATCGGCTTCATGGAGCACAACCTGGGAATTCGTCCGGCGACCTACCTGGCGGAGGAAGACATTACTTACATGCCGTCCTTCGTTGTAACGGAGAAACAGGGTTCACACCGCGCTTTCTTCTTCCTACATCTTTCTGTGGAGGGCGTAACGCCTAATGAAGCTGCACGCCTATGGTCGAATTGCGCGTCCAAGTATTTGGAAAGTGCTGAACGTAAGTCTGCCTGAGTTTGCTAAACGGCATAGCATACAGGAACATACCGCAGTCGTTGATTCTCAGGATAGTTGCGGCCTTGTTGGCGATTGTTGTGGTTTCCGCGCAAACAACAATGCCGCACACTCCAGCCGTCCTGCACAATTCCACCGTATCGGGTCCGATTGTCGGTTGATCCAATGCCGGGTCAAAGTCCACCGACGGCGGCTTCAACAAAAACGGCATGCGTTTAACCTTGCGTTTCGCGTATCGACGGATCAACTCATTTGTACCCCGGGCTTCGACTTCAGCAATAATACCGTTGTCAACAATCACAGCCTGCGCGAAGCGGTTCCGCTCGCGCGGCATAAGCGCAAGATGCTTACCAACTCTGACAACCAACTCCGGCAGCTGCTCGATTGTCTCACGTGGCGGTTGCCGAACTGAAGAGCATCCGGGCGCGAGGTTAAGCTGAGGAAATACTTCATGCGCCAAAACGGTCCTTACTTCCAAATCACGCAGCAGATTGCTGAGCGCTAGAAAATATCTGACCGGTTGCGACAGGTCTGCATCGGTTTCACCGTAATACCTGACGCATTTTTCGTCGCCAATGCCGGTCAGTGCACCCAATGCGCTGCTTATGTTAGCTTGGATAAAACGTGTCCGCGGAAAATCTCCCGTGAAATAGACGCGCTTGATATTGTTCTCAATCAGCCTGCGCTCGATGCTCGAAAAATGAAAAGGGTCGATTGCTACAGCCTCCCTCGATTTGCCGAGCATTTCGTTGACGAGTTCATACGCGTCCCCAATCCCCGGGAACCAAGGTTTGATCCTGAAGCGTGAATAGCCCCCCGGCAGGTCGCTCGCCAAAGTCAACACTTCATACGAAAGGCGACCAAACCCCGTCACGATTTCGAGGTTGTCCGTAGATTGCAACATTCGAAATCAACCGATGAGTTAGCCCGCTATTAGAATACAACCAAGCGCAGGCAACCACCAGATTCGGCTCTAATCAAGCCCGCGCATTGATTGGCATACCCCCTATGTAGTACCGTCGGTGAGGCATTCTTGGCCTCATAAGCCCACTTTCCTCTCCCCCGCGCCGCCAAGGCGGCGGCCCCCTATGGCAAGACCCGGCCCGCCGGCCGTCACGCTCTATTGCGCGTCGCACAACCGAGCCGCTTTGCGTCTCGAATGTCAATCGTTCCGCGCTACGTGCCGATCTGACCAATTACGCCAGCAATCTAGTCAGCTACATCAACCAGAACAATCGGACATGGTCGGTCGGGAATATTATCGGCGGGAAGACGATCGTACCTCTGCTCGGCTCGCCTATCCGTGAGCAAATTCCCGGTTTCACGCCATCCTCGACGTTTCCAGTGGATTGCCCCAATCAGACGCCAAGCCCGGAGTGCCGAACCTATATCACGATCCAGATGGGCGCGTCGTCGAGCCTGGCGATCAAACTCTACACCGATCAGATCTACGGACACCGGATCACGGTGTTTTCCGTGCCGAGCGGCAGCGATTATGTGCCGACGCTGCTGATCGACGGAGCGGTTCCAAGTTGCGTCGGCTTGGGCACCTGCACCAATGTCGGCGCACCAGAGCCGGCCGGTACAATGTGGTCTATCCCCGTTACGGTGGTCGAACCAAACCAACCGGCGAATTCATCCTGCGCAAGCGGCGTTACGGCTTGCAAGACACTCACCATCGCCGCTGGCGGCTCGTACCTCGTCAGCACCGGCACCGGCCAGGTCGGGCGCGGGATGCCGGAATATCATCGCCAGTTACTCGCCCAAGCGCGCGCGGCCGGCAACGCAGATACGTCCGAACTCGTGCTCGGCGAGAGTCTTGCCGTCATCGGCTATACTTGGCTCGCCGAGTTCTCGGCCGCGCAACAGATGACGGATCAGCTCTCCGGAACGACGACGCTTTATTATTTCGGCGTGGGCATCACAGCCCAGGCAAACATACAGCAATCGGGATACCAGGGTCCCTATGTCGATCTGCCGCTCAACGTGGTCGGCATCACACCTCAGATCAGCAACGGTCCGACGACGACCATCGGTGCCTACACATACCCGACCTCGTTGGTATCCGCTTTTTTCAGCGACGGCGAGACCATAAGCGCTTTCGAATCCGCCGTGCTGGAGCAGACTCAGGCGCCGGTCTCGGGCATGACTGCGGCTTCGACCATCAAGATCATCGACGCCAACATGAACCCAAGCTACTCGGGCGCGCTCCAGCAGACTTTCTTTGCGGACGGCACCACCAGCGCGGGCCAGTCCGCCTATACCGACACAATCGAACCCGCCATTAGCTCGCATTATAGTTCCGCCGATCTATCGACTATCAACAGCCTTGTAAGTGGCGGTGCCCAGGTGTTGATTCCCGAGAACGGCCAGCTCGCGGTCGGCGTATGGACCGGCGCCGGCTATACCGAGATTTTTCCACAATCCAGCAATGCAATTACCATCACCCAGAAAATTACAGGGGGCATGTCAGGCGGCTTCAGCGGAACGGATATTCCGGACCCAACGGACGACACTCAGGTCACGTTGCCGCCGGCCGCAAGTACCGATACGGTCGTGCCGATTTTGGTTACCATTCCGGGATTGGCCAATCCGCTGTCTTTCGAACCGGTCGACGCCGTCACCGGCGCCTATATTTACCAGCATAATGACCTGACCACCGGGAGCGACAAATTCCCCTATGCGCTGCCGTTCTCCCGGACTTATCTTTCATCATCGGGAAGTCACCTGACCACGACCACCGCCGATGCTGGCATGGGCAACGGCTGGGCGCATAACTACAGCACCACCGCGCAGGTCGAGAGCGACCCGTATATCGGGGTGGGCGGCAGCGACTCGCCGGCGGTCAGCGCCGCCACCTCGATCGCTGCGCTCTATGTCATGCAGGATCTGCTCTCGGTGACGCCGACGGCACAGACGATGACCACCTCGTCGATGGCCGCGCGCTGGTTCACCGATCAGCTCACCAGCAACGTGGTAATGGTGCAGCAGCCGAACACGACGGAGGAGTTCGTCGCGCTTCCGCACGCCGATGACGCGACCGCCTACGCCTACAACCCACAGCCCGGCTCCGCGGTGCAATTCACGCAAATCGCCGCCGGACAATATACTTACGCGCGCAAGGACGCGGTGACGCTGAATTTTGGCCCGACGCCGGCCGGCGCCTTGCAGAACTGGGTGTTCCCGAACGGCGTGGCCATCAATCTCAGCTACTCGGGCACCGAGCTTACGAAGATCAGCAATAATCTTGGCCGGAGTCTGAGCCTGACGTATAACGGCAGCGATATCGCCGCAGTCACTGACGACACCGGGCGCAGCGTCAATTACGGCTACGACGGCAATCACAACCTGACAAGCTTCTCCGATCCGCTCAGCGCGACGACATCGTACGCGCACGATACGTCCGGTACCTACGACACGTTCGGGCACCTGACCCAGGTGTTCTATCCGTTCCGGCCCGGCAACCCTTACGTCACCAACTGGTACGATCCGCTCGGCCGCGTCATCCAGCAGGCCAATGCCAACGGCTACATCTCGAATTTTTATTTCGCCGGCTCGCGCAGCGAACTTGTCGACGCGGCGGGAAACCGCCACGTCACCTATCAGACCGATCGCGGCAAGGTTTTGACGGACGCCTACGTACTCAATTCCGGCTTCGGCGACGTGTTCAACGATACGGCGCAGCAGAATGGCGTCGTCAATGTCACGACAAACCAATACGACGGACTCGATCGGCTGACGCTCACCACTTTGCCGGAGGGAGGCACCACGGCCTTCAGCTACGCGGCCGCCGTCAACCCGTGGGCCAACAACATTGCGTCGGTCACCCGCACCGCAAAGCCCGGTTCGCCGCTTTCGCCGTTGACCACCAGCTTTGCCTACGATCCCATCTACAACAAGCCGACGCAGATCACCGATCCGCTCGGGCTCATCGCGCAAATGAATTACGATCCGGCGACCGGTAATCTGCTCTCGGCCACGGCCGATGCGGGCGGTACCGGCCATTTCAACGCGACGCGCCGCTTCACCTACGACGCACACGGCAAGGTACTATCGGAGACCGATCCACTCGGCGACGTGACGGCGTTCAGCTACGATTCGTTCGAGAATGTACTGGCACAAGTGAGCGACAGCGGCGGCGCTGGGCACCTCAACCTCACCACCCGCTACGCCCATGACGCGCTCGGTGACGTGGTAGCCCGCACTGATCCCGACGGCAACACCAGCACAATGACCTACGACGCCGACCGACGGGTGCTGATGACCACGGCGCCTGCCCCGTTCAACAGCGGGCCGCTATTGGTGCAGACGACTAATACTTATGATCCGGACGGGCGCCTTCTCATCGTCGCCCGCGCGAACGGCTCGAACCCAGTCGTGACCAACACGTCCTATACAGCCACCGGCCAAGTGCAGTCGGTGACCGATGCCAACGGCAATGTCACGACTAATGCCTACGATGCCGACGATCGCCTGGCGACCGTCACCGATCCACTGCGCCGGCTGACGATCTACGGCTATGACGCAATGAGCCGGCGAATCACCGTGTCCAACCCAGCGATCCAGCCTACACCCCTGTTGCAGCAGAGCTACACGCCGGACGGCCTCATCGGCAGCCTCACCGACGCCAACGGCAATGCTACCACCTTCACGCTGGATGGCTTCGACCGGCTCTCAACCACGACCTATCCGGACAGCAGCGCCGAAAACTTGAGCTATGACGCCGACGGCAATGTGCTGAGCCGGCAGACCCGCGCTGGAGCCACGATCAGCTTCTCCTACGACACGCTCAACCGGCTCTCGACCAAGGCGGCGCCGTCGGAAGCGACGGTGAGCTACGCCTATGATCAGGCCAGCCACTTGATCGGAGTGACCGACAACAGCGCGTCGATCGCGACGCCGGCGGCGTCGGCGAGCTATGTTGAAAATCTGAGCTACGACCAGCTCAGCCGCCCGCTCACGGTGACTTGGAGCCCGGTGCAGCCACAGGCGCCGCCCTCGGCTTCAACCTCCGTCACCTTTAGCTTCGCTTACGACGCCACCAATCGCCGTGTCAGCCAGAGCGCCACCGACAGCAGCTGGTGGAGCTATCCGACCGCAGCCACGAACGTCAGCTACACCCCCAACAACCTCAACCAATATACCGCCGTTGGCTCCGTCAGCCCCACCTATGACGGCAACGGCAATCTTCACTATGACGGCACGTTCACCTACGGCTACGACGCCGAGAACCGGCTGATCTCGGCGAGCGGCCCCGGCCTCACCGCGAGCTACGCCTACGACGCCCAGAGGCGGCGCAAGAGCAAGACGGTGAACGGCACCACGACGATCTACGTGACCGACGCCGACAACCGCGAGGTGCTGGAATATGACGGCACCAGCGGGACCATTCACAACTGGTACGCCTACGCGCTCGGCCCAAATGACGTTCTGAATCAGATCAACGTCGGTGCAAGCACGCGCGCGACCTTCATTCCCGACATCCAGGGGTCGTTCATCGGCGCGCTCGATGCAGTGAGCGGTTCTCTGACAAAGTTCGGCTACCAAACCTACGGCGAGAGCATTTCGTCCAATAGCAGCTTCGCCTATACCGGCCAGCGCATCGATCCTGAGACCAACGGCCTCTATTACTACCGCGCGCGAATGTACTCACCGGCGTGGGGGCGATTTATGCAGGTGGACCCGGTCGGGTTTCAGAGTGGCAACAACCTCTACCGATACGTGGGCAATGATCCGCTTGACCTCACTGATCCCTCCGGACTTGCAGGGATCCTATTTTCGTTCGGCGGAACCGTCGACGCTGGCAGCGGAAGCACACTCCTTGTGAATCCGGATACAGGACAACCGACGAACGCACCAACGGGATTTTATGCGACAGGGACTGGCACCGTTGGCGGCTTCGTCAACACGAACGCTGCGAGTGGTAATTATCTTGGCGCCACTGTTGGAGGGGCTGTAACGGTTGGTGGGGGCACCTACGGTCTGATTACGGCAAATGGGGCAACCAGCGTCGCTACCGCAGCTTTCCCACAGAATCAGCCATCTATCATCGGTGGCGGTATCTCGAAAGGCGTAACTGTATCTTATACCACAGCAAACGATATTTCGGAACTGGCCGGAACATCTACCGTCACAGAATATAACCTGGGATTACTTCAATTCCAATCATCCAGCGGAACAAACGCAGCTGGTCAAGCCGTAAACACCTATTCCCTTGGTCTCTGCTTGTGCATCGGCGTCAGCAATTATGCCACGCAAACCTATCCTCCCGCTCCCATCACTCCTGGCATTCCCCTCCCTGCGCTTAGCACTCCCGGCGAAGCGGCCGAGGCCACCACCTCCGGATCGTCGGGAGCTGCAGGGACTCCAGGAGGCTCGTTGAAGTGACTTGCTCAATATACTATGATTTTTCTGAACGGGGGTTCACTGATTGGTGGTTCTTAATGCTTGGAATCTTCCTCGGAGCATTGGGCCTTGCAGTCTTTTTTGGTGTCTACTCTGTGTATCGACGTCGCGCATCCATATTTAGTGTATTGTTATGCATTGGAAGCGCGATGTTTTCCGCCACGTGGATAGGCGTCGGCGCATATCAAACGATGCATAGCTATCATTTTTATCTGCAGCTATTGGAGATGAGAGCGGAAGGAAAAGAGCTGCACGTTGAAGGCCTCGTAAAAAACTTTTCTCCTTACGATCTCTCGACTAAGTCTCAAACGGAGAGCTTCGAAATAGACCAACATGTGTTCTCGTACTCCCCGAATGAAATACGACCGGGGTTTCGGGAAACCCGTGCAAAAGGGAGTCCTGTTCAAAATGGGATATACTTACGAGTGAGCTACATTGGTGATACGATTACGCGCTTGGAGAAATGTCATTGACAGACTGTGAGGCCTGCCGGCGACTGTTCGAGGCGCGCCTGCGACTTCACCAACCAACTGCCCCCAGCGACAACCTGACCTACGACGGCAGCTTCACCTACCGCTATGACGCCGAGAACCGGCTGATCTCGGCGAGCGGCAGCGGCCTTACTGCATCCTACTCCTACGACGCCCAGGGCCGTCGCAAGAGCAAGACCGTTAATGGCACCACCACGATCTTCGTTACCGATGCCCAACAACAAGGCGATCCGTCGCCAGCGAACGTTGCGGTGGTCCAAGCGGATTAATGAACATCATAATGACTGCGCCGCAAACTACACTCAATCCATAGCCCACGAGGCACCACATGCCCAAGGCGGAGACCGCTATATTTCCTGCACGCCTTTTGTTATTCACAGCGCATTATTCCTAAGAATAGTTGCTCAGGGAATTGAACCAAACATCATTTTTTGCCGAGTATATCGATGAGTACTCGCGGCAAATGCGCGCAGACGGAAGTCCATTAATTACAAAGGCATATGCTTGTATTTCGAATCCTCTCCGCGCACCACTTTGTTAGATCATGGTGCACCATTATTGCTCATTCCATCGGTGATTTGTCGCACAAACTTCCCTTCACGAAGGGCCTCTGCAGTCTAATGACGATCATCCTCATCAGGCGCGGGCACGGACAAGCGATAACCGTCGCCGAGATCAAAGCTCTCCCCAGGAGCTAACCGTACGACCTCCTGGTAACTCGTCAATGCGACGCAAGATTAATCGTCCTTGCTGATAGCACTTCACAGTCGGAAAAGAGGGCTTCTCCCGGTTCGGATCGATCTTGTCCTCTAACAATGTCTCTCGGACGAAGCGGCCAAAATAGAAGATTGCCAGCGGCCCGCCGCAGTCGCGCCAATCTAAACCCTTCCCGTTAAGCCCGGCCGTATTGAGCGAGATCACATCTGTGATGGCGAATTTGTTATCCCGACAATCCTCATCGATGCTCCATCGCGGATATAGCATCGAATGCGCGAATGCGTTTCTAATTAATCGGCTGATCTGATACGACGCGACCACATCTGCATTCGTGTTGGCCTTTGGATCGCCGAAACGATCGATGAGAGCATCACGGATGACGCCCGCCATGGCGAGCGTTGCCGTCATTTCTAGATGCAAAGCCGCGTAGTCAGCTTGGTCCCAGCGTGGGCCGAAGTCTTCGTATGAGACGCGATGTTTGCCGAAGGTCCATTGAACCGGCACATCGAGCGTCTGCACGCGGTTGGTGACCGCAAGATGCACCGTGCAAGCCAACCGAAACTGCTGCTCGGCAAGCCTGAGTTGATTGAGATTTTGCTCACGGTTATCCATTGTTTTGATTCTACCTCATTCACATTTCCGTCAGCGCCGCCACGGGAAGCCTGAGGCTATGCTGCGACTAAGAAAATCTGCGAACTCGCTAAGTCATTGATGACATTGGCTGGGGCGCCAGGATTCGAACCTGGGAATGGCGGAATCAAAATGAGTCCAAGGCGGGACAGTTCAGCATACCACATCAAGCGATCCACTGGCCGGTACTCGATTGCCTATTCGGTGCTCGCGCGATCGATTTCGTCAGCAAGGAACTGCTTTGCCTCCTCATGTGTAGGTTTCGTTCCTGCTCGAGAAATGAAACGTAGCATGAGGTCAGCGTATTCCTTCCATACCTCTTCGCCCCCTGCAATTTGTGTGTCGCGAATATAACTCTCAGCGAGTACCCAATAGCAACTCATCGGCCAGCAAAACGTACTGTATGCGTGTTCGAAATTAAGGACGCCCTGTTTTGTCAGCAGAGAAATAGTTTCAAAGAAATCCAAAACTTCGTCAATGTGGGGCCTATTCCTCAAAAACGACGCTTTGCTCTCCGCCTCAGAAGTACTCGGTGACGCAGACGATTTCGATTATGGCCTGTGCCGCCGCCTTCCGCATGCGTGGGAATAGCGGTGGCGACTGCCAAAGGGTAATGAACTGGCCGAGTGTTTGTACATGTAACGTGTGGCGTGTCTGCCAGACGAGAATTATCGCAGTCACGATCGCGGCAACAGCTGCGACGCCGGCGGCAAGTGCAGCCCCAACTGTTGCAACAATACTCCAATCAACCATTGCGCACGTCCTTGTTCTTGCCCGCAAATCTGTCACTCGCCACAGTCCTAAGAATGACCACGAACGGGACAGTTGTTCCGCACGATCCACCACTTGAACGCTCGCGTCTGCACCGCCTTCTGTCCCCCACGTCGTTCAACGAAAATCCCGCAGAAAGAGGGGTTTGAGAATTCCCTATTTGGCGACAGGGGGCATTAACGGGGGCACCTGCGAACGGGCATATTAAGAATTATGAGAATGTCCAGTTAGATACCGATCACGCATGGGAGGCACTCCCCCACCTTGATAGCTCACCGTGCCCCATTGTTGGTACTGGCCCCTTTCCATATCCCCTGGTCCCTTTTGAAAATCGACGTTGGTCCTTTTTGACTACCCAGAATCACAGTGGCCGGTTTTGAGCGCGCCGCTCTTTAGGTTTCCCTTAACCATGTAGATCAATGATAAGGCGGCCGATTCCAAACTGAGTGACCGTCATGAAGCCGCATCTGCCGCAGGTTACGCTGGTTGCCTTCGACGGCGGGACCTGCCTGGAATTGACCACTCTGGCGCTTCATGATTCGCTTGCTCAAGTCAGCTTCGGCGAGGTCGTCGTCTGCACGCCAGAACCGATTGCGATGCCGTCCGATGCACGATGGGTCAAGACCCCACGCTGGCGCAGCCGCGAGGAATGCCAGAATTTCCAGTTTTGCGAACTGCCGGAGCTGGTACGAACCGATTTCCTGCTGCTCGTGCATTACGACGCCTGGATTCTCGATGGCTCACTGTGGGAGGACGAATTTCTCAATTACGACTGGATGGGCGCACCATGGTGGTACGACGACGGTTTCAACGTTGGTTTCGGCGCTATGTATTCGCTCAAACTGCTGCGGTTTCTCGCCGCCAATCGCAGCCGGTTTCCGCTGCGCTGGCCGGACGACGACACCATCTGCCGGCGCTACCGTCCGGCGCTTGAGGCGGAAGGCTTTCGCTGGCCGAGCGAACAGGTCGCATCGCGCTTCATGCTGGAGTGCACGCGGCCATCGTGGCAATCGCGCCATTTCATGTTTCACGACAGTTTCAATTTCCCTGTCGTCCTCAAGGGCGAGCGACTGATCGAGCGCGTCACACTGATGTGGGAAAATGCCTATCTGCAAAGAAGCGGCCTCAAGATCGCCGAGATCCGGGCCGGAAGAATGGCGATTGTATTACCGCGCCTCGCCACAGTCTGATCGCGACAGTTTGAGTTGGCCGCCTCAGTGGCGGCCTCATCAGTTGGGCGTGTCGCCTCCACGCAGAGCACCGTCCCCGCCTTCGCCGTGAAGGTTTTGCGTGGCCCTTTCATTGCAGTGAGGCCGTAACACACTGTATCAGCGAGGCGGTATAATCAGTGACCACCCCAAGCTGATCGGGGAACGCCAGAAAGCACACAATGATCGCCAGCGGGAGTATGACCCGCCATAATAACCCGCCGCACCTAATTCTGCATCGCCAGATCACCGGCGCTATTGAGCCGGTCGAACATCATCAGGTTCTCGAAGGCGCGCGATTTTTTCGCTTCCTGGAAATCGGCGCCGAGGCAATCGGCGAATTTGTCGAACAGCTCCTCCTGCGACAGCGGATGCTGGTGGCTGCCCTTGGCGTACTCGACCAGGCCGCTATTGAGCGTCTCGCCGCTCTTGGTCGTGATTTCGACGGAGTCGGCGGGCGCGAAAGCGGAGCCCGGCATCGTCGCGTCGGTCCCCGTCAGCGACACCCGCGAAAACATCGCCTGCACGTCGGGTCGGCGCACGAAGCCGTCGGTGAGCTGGGCAAGCCCGACCTTGCGCGCCACCAGCGCCGAGGCCATGGCAAACTGCATGGAGAATTTCGCTTCGAGCCCGGTTTGCGGCCGGCTGTTGCGCAGCATGCGCAGCTGCGTCGCGCCAGTCGAAACATGGATGCGTTCGACCGCATCGGGCGAAAGGTTATAGCGCTCGACCAAACCGAGCGCGGCGTCGATCGAGCGGTGCGTGGCGTAACAGATCGGGTAGCGCTTGATATTCAGCCCCTCGCCGACGATGTGCCACTCTTTCCGTGCCGCGTTGAACGGCCGATCGAGTTCGGCTTTGCCTTCGGGCGACAGCGCCGCCAGCAGGCCGGAGGGGTGTTCGAGCGCATCGAGCGATGCCGTCAAGCCGGCTTGCGCGAGCCGCGCCGCGATGACGCCGGATTGCGCCGCGCGGGCGACTTGGAAGGATTTGGTCATGGTGCCGAAATTGGCGACCAGGCCCGACGACATCGACGCGGCAATTGCCATGGCGGTCGCGGCGCCCTTGGCGTCGAGCCCGCGCAATTTGGCGCAGGTGGCCGCCGCAGCAACGGTGCCGAGCACCGCGCTGGGATGCCAGCCCTTGCGGTGCAGCGGTGTCGGCTCGCGCGCCAACAGCTCCGCCCACACTTCGAAGCCGGCCACATAGGCGGTCAGCATTTCGGCGCCGCTTGATCCGCTCGCCTCGCCCTGGGCGAGAATCGCCGGCACCAGGACGGCGCTCGGGTGGCCGTCCAGCGAAACGTCGTCGTAGTCAAGCACATGGGCGGCGACGCCGTTGACGAGTGCCGCGCTTTCGACACTGCGCCGCGCGCCTGAGGGAATGAGCGAGGCGAATGCCGTTCCCGTCGCGCTGCCCAGCTCCCGATCCACAAGCGCAATTTCAGGATCGCGCGCTCCGGCAATCAAAACGCCAAAGCAGTCGGCGATGCCGGTGCGGCCGATGGCGCCACCTTGGGCAGGGATTTGGCGCAAGCTCAGATCGGCGACAAAGCGGCCGAGATCGACGGTGAGAGAGCTCATGTATGCCTCCGGCGATGGATTTTTACAGCAATTTCGCTGTCACTCCCAGGGTCTCACTGCGCCGAGCCCAGGGTCTCACTACGCCGAGCCCAAGGACACGCCGGGCGACGGAAACGGCTTCAACCCCCGATAGAAGGCCGTCCGGCCTTGCAGGGGAGGCGTGGGAAGTCGAATATACCCTATTGGAGGAGCAGACAGCCGACCCAAGCTCCTCCGAGCAGATCCATCCGTCGTGGAACCAAAGCTTTCCGAGGGCATTTCTCAACTTAAGGACGCGGGGTAGGGGTGCACAATGTCGCAAGCAGGATCGAGCTTGGCCGAAGCCCAAGTCGCGTGCGGGCCGGGATTGCAGCATCGGCCGGCGGTGTTGGAGCTCAAACCGCAAGGCCATGCCACCCAGATTCTCGATGTCTTGCCCGCCGCTATCTATGTGACCGACCTCGAAGGACGGATCACCTATTTCAACGAGGCGGCGGTGGCATTGTGGGGCTACCGGCCGCGACTGCACGGCGATCAATGGTGCGGTTCGTGGCGGCTGTACCGGCTGGACGGCTCGCCGTTGCCGCACGATCAGTGCCCGATGGCGATCGCCTTGAAGGAAAAGCGCGTGGTGCGCGGCGGCGAAGCCATTGCCGAGCGGCCGGACGGCAAGCGCGTGCCGTTCATGGCCTTTCCCACCCCGCTCTATGACGCCTCCGGGGAAATAGTCGGCGCGGTGAACATGCTTCTCGATACGGGCGAGCGTCAGCGCGCCGAACGCGTTTCCCGCCGCTTGGCCTCGATCGTCGAGTTCGAGCGACGACGCAATCATCAGCAAGGACCTCAACGGCGTCATCGCCACCTTCAACAAGGGGGCGGAGCGGCTGTTCGGCTATTCCGCCGAAGAAATCATCGGCAAGCCGGTCACGGTCTTAATTCCAGCGGAACGGCAGGATGAGGAGATCGGGATTTGGAGCGCATCCGTCGTGGCGAGCGCATTGACCATTTCGAGACGGTGCGTCGGCGCAAGGACGGCAGCCCGATCAACATATCGCTGACCGTTTCGCCGGTCACCGACGAGAGCGGGAAAATCATCGGCGCCTCGAAAATCGCCCGCGACATCACCGAGCAGAAGCGCCGCGAGGAACAGATCGCTCTGCTCGCTCGCGAGGCGGATCATCGCACCAAAAACCTTCTGGCGCTGGCGCAAGCTACCGTTCATCTCACCCAGGCCGATACGACGGAGGAGTTGAAGCAAGCGATCGACGGGCGGTTGCGGGCGCTGGCGAAGGCGCATACCTTGCTGGCGCAATCGCGCTGGGCCGGCGCTGATTTGCGCGCGATGGTACTCGAGGAGTTGTCGCCTTACTTCGGCAACGGCGACGCCCGCGCCGAGATTGCGGGCCCCAGCTTGATGCTCGATCCCGATCCAGCCCAGGCCATCGCCATGGCGATGCACGAACTGACCACCAACGCGGTCAAGTACGGCGCGCTGTCGACGCCGCAAGGGCGAGTCCGGGTCGAATGGCAAATGCGCTCCGACAACCGACTCACCATCTGCTGGACCGAGAAGGATGGGCCCCCGGTGTCGCCGCCGCGGCGGCAAGGCTTTGGCACGCGCGTGATGCAGCGCATGATCTGCGACCAATGCAGCGGCAAACTCGATTTCGATTGGCGCGAGGGCGGCGTCGTTTGCGAGATTACCGTAATGACTTAGCGGTCGCAAAAATCAGAAGCAGAAAATCAGAAGTGCAAGCGTCCGATTTCCGCCTTACGGCTTCCATCCCTGCTTCCATGCCGGCGGCGCTTTGCCATCGATCAGAATAAAGGCGATCCTGCACGGCTTGCCGCTATTGTTGACCCAGGCGTGATTGGTGCCTTGCTGCACCAGAACGTCGCCGGCCTTAACATGCACCTCGGTATCGTCGAGCAGCATGTCGATCTCGCCCTCAAGCACGATGGCATAATCGATGGAACGGGTTCGGTGCGTGTTCTCGTGGCGCGCGTAGCCCTGTGTTGCCGGATCGATACCCATATTGCGCAGAATCTGATGATGATCGACCGCGCCGTAACCGCCGGTCGGCGTTGGCGCGAAATCGACGATGCGGAAGATGGTGCCATTGTCGGTCGGCGGCACGCCGACCTTGGTTTGCGCACGATCGGCCGAACTAGCCATGTCCACGGGAGATTCGCTCGTCACCCACAGAAGACTCATGCCGTTGCCGCCGGCGCTGCGCTGGATGGCCTTTACCGGCCCGTCGGATAGCGCCACCGCTTTGCCCTGGGCATCGTGGCCGGTCACGATCCGGCGCGTCGACTTCAACTCCATAGTCAATTCCTCCCTTGCGGCTTGATCGTCAGACTTCACCGCACTAAACGATGATGCCTCGCATTTGCCAAGAGCAAAAATAGCAAGCTATGCATGTGCGCACGGGGAGGGAAGTTGTGAGTATCGAGTCCTCGCGTCCATTATTGCAATCGGCCGAGAATCCCGGATCGGGTTACGACCGCGCCCCCGCCTATTCGGCGATTGCCCGCGACCTCGATGTCATGGTGCCGATGCGCGATGGCGTAAAAATTTGCATCGACGTCTATCGGCCCGATGCGCCTGACAAATTTCCCGCGCTGCTCGCCTTTGCCATCTACAACAAGGATTTTCAGGGTCCCGACATGGCCGAGGCGCTGCCGCCGCAGCCGGCCTGGTCGGCACTGTGGACCGGGCCGCTGGAGGCGGGCGACACCAAGTTCTTTGTCTCGCGCGGCTATGTTCATGTGATCGGCTCGCCGCGCGGTGTCGGCAAGTCCGAAGGCGGCGGCTCGCGCGAATGGGACTGCTACGATTTGATCGAATGGATCGCGGCGCAGCCCTGGTGCGACGGCAATGTCGGCATGGTCGGCATTTCCGGCTTCGGCGCCGAGCAACTCGCCGCGGCGAAAAAGCAGCCGCCGCATCTGCGCGCGATCTTTCCGTTCGACTCGCGCGGCGCCTATGGCGAGTTCGGCGGTTTCCGCGACGAATATCCCGGCGGCGTCATTCATCTGTTCCGTTATCTGGTCGGGCATTTCTCGGCGATGCATCAGCACAAGGGCCCGCCTGGTCCATTGCCGCCTGAGCGCGAAAGGCTCTGGCGCGAGGCCATGAACAATCCCGACTACAAAATGTATCCACACGTCTACAATGTGATCGCGCAAAAGGGCCAGCATATGCAGCCCTATTACAACGTGCTGGTGGATCCGTTCGATAGCGAAACTGCGGTGAAAAAGAGCGAGGCCGAATTCGCCGATATCAAGATCCCGACCTTTACTGGCTCCGGCTGGTACGGCTACACCTACAAGACTCATCTCAACGGCTGTCAGCATTGGTTTCGCAACATCAAGGCGCCGAAGAAGCTTCTGCTCGCCGGGCCGGCGCATCTGGAGCGGCCGTATCACACGTTTCACGGCGAAGTGCTGCGCTGGCACGATCATTGGCTGAAAGGAATTGGCACCGGCATCATGGACGAGCCGCCGGTGCGCTTTTGGGTGATGGGCGCCAACGAGTGGCGCACCGCGAGCGACTGGCCGCTGCCGCAAACACAATGGACCAAGCTTTATCTCAAAAGCTGGGAACGGCTCGCGGCTGAAGAAATTTCGCCGTCGAGCGCGACCGAAACGCAGCTGGCGGACGCGTTCGTGCAGATGCCACCTTCGCAGACCAATACGATCCAGCGCCTTCGCTATATGACCGATCCGTTGCCGCGCGACGTGCTGGTCGCCGGACCGATTGCGCTGACGCTTTTTGCCGCGATCGACCAGCAGGACACCAACTGGATCGTCATCCTCAAGGATTTAGGGCCCGACGTGTCGGTGCAAAGCGTGCGTGACGGCGAGCGCGAGGTGCCGAAAAATCTGCCCGAACGCGAAATCACCCGCGGCTGGCTCAAGGCTTCGCACCGGGCGCTCGATCCGGCGCGCTCGAAGCCGTATTGGCCGTGGCATCCGCTCACGCGCGAAGCGCAAAACCCGGTCACACCGGGGAGTATTGAGGAATACCAGATTGAGGTGATGGCAACGGCCAATCTGTTCCGCAAAGGCCACCGCATTTGCCTCGACATCACCAGCCTGGATTTGCCCACCGGCGTTGCCGGCGCCACCAATGCCGAGTACGTGCCTTATCACATTTGCTCGAGCAAGACGGTGGTGCACAAGGTCTATCACGACCGCAAGCATCCCTCGCATCTGCTGCTGCCGGTGATCCCCGAGTAAGCGTCCACGGAGACGGCGCTCTGGCTCGGGCGAGCATGATGCTTGCTACTGGATGACCCGAACGATGGGCGTGATCGACAGATCGCTGGCCGCAGTCTGAATAGCGATCAGCTGCGCCAATAGGCTGATGACTTGTTTTGTCGTGTCGGCATGTTCCGGCACGCAATAGTTCTCGCCAAGAAACCAGGTGTGCACGAAACAATTTCCTCCCGCGCCCGGTAGAACCGTGATCAGCGGGGGCTCACCGTCGACTGTTTTCAACAGCGGAGGTACAGCTGCCTCATCCGGTTCGCCGACGCCGGGCGGCCAAAAAAAGGCCTTCTCGGGAACGGGCTCGATGCTGTCTCTCTGTATCTTCATCAGAGTACCGAGAAATTCGAAGACGCCGTAGGCGGAACGCGGCACGACGCGAAAGGATGCGCCTGCGACCTTGAAGTCGAATGTGTCGGGTTGCGGCACGTTTATTAGTTTCTCCGCCTCTTTGGTGGTCCACGTACCGCACGCCGGACTGGGAGCGGCGGGGAAATGCATGTATTTGCGTCTTATCCGCTCCGCCACCGCGGGCGTCATGTCAATTTCCGCCTTTCTGGCTAGTTCGGGGCTGAAACAAAACCGTGCGACAGGGGTCGTCTCGAATTTAGCATTGAACTTCGTCACTACGGTTTTTTGCTCGACGGTCAGACCGGACAGCAGTGCGATCCAGACCCATTCTCTGAAGCAACGGTGTTGCGGATCGGTTTTGGGACAGCCATAGCTATCAGGTGGATTGTACTGGTAGCCGATAGAGCTGTAGGGGGAAGGCCCATATTGAAGCTGAAACGAATTGGCGAACAGCCAGAACAGCAGCTCGCGTGGATAGCCCTGACGAATGAAGTAATCGAGCGTCTGCAAATCGATGGGCTTGAGAAAGCCCTGATAAAAGCTGCCGGTTTCCTCGGTCGATATGTTGAAATTCGAGCCGACGGCGGTTGCGTTCGAGGCAGTAGTGGAACCGAAAATGGTGTCGCGGTAAGGCGACGTCGATGGGAAGGTTGCCGCCGAGCCGGCAAGGGCGCCGGCAGCACTGAAGGTGTCGACTGCGGATCCTGGACCGGTCAGGAACGTCGGCAAGCCAAACGAGGACGTGTTCGTCATCGTCGGCGTGACGTTGGCGATGGTGGTGAAGGCGAGCGGGTACTCGTGGCTGGCGCGGATGAGGTTTAGGAAAATTGATTTGTCACGGGCCTTTGCCAAGCTGCGCGTGACCGTATCGTAGCGCTGATCGACCGGATCGACCAAGGCGCACGCACTCAGGAGTCCGGCGAGAAACCCGCCGACAACCAACGCACGCCACCACATAGCATTCCCCAACACTACCTGAAGGTGCCACGCGCCGACACCTTCGGGTTCCCCGGCGCGATTGTGCATGGGCACCAGTGGCCGTCAACAAGGATGTATGTTGGACGCGTCGCCGGGTGGGCGCCGACGGCGCAACGTTGCAAGATTGTCACACTCGTCCACGCGGCCCCCTGAAAAAGGCGGCGCAAATGTCTCGCATGTACCGTGTGCGCATTCAGCAAGGCGGCGGCATTCGAGCCAGCGTCGATGCCATTTCTGGTGGTGAGCGTGAAGCCAAGTGACAAGGATGACGACGATGACCGTCAGTTCGGCGGCGACCAAGTCGCTTTTGATTGCCGGCTTGTGAATGAAAACTCCGTCCAGTGCCACCACGACGGCAACTGCGGCGAATAAGAAGTTGAAGACATAGGTGCTGCGATAGACCAGCGAATGATAAGTGGCGAGATGATCGGCGACGGCGCAGGCCAGCAACAGGATATTTTCGATCGCCGGACGCTGCCTGCGATCGCGCGGTCAGATAGTCTCGCCATTTTTCCGTAGCATCGAGAACGGCAGGCGGCAGGTAAAAGTCGCTGCGCCGGAGCGGACGTCCGGCGAACAGCCAAGGTCGCAGCGAAGACCACGGGAAAAATTCCAGCGCCGTTCTTTCGGGTGCTGATATTGCTTCAGCGAACTCGGCGCTTCGGGTTGTGTCGGCAAATTTCACCCATCGCTGCCACCAGATCGGCATCGTCGACCGCTCGAAATGTCTCGGTGGGCCGCGCATAGGCATCGGCGGGCGGCACTTCGCCCCTGAGCGAACACGACAGTCGCAGCGCATTCGGATTGGCCGGCTCGATCCACACAATGGGGATGCCGTCGGCAACGGCGCGGCTGATGATCCGTGCGGTGCCCCCGATGCCTGAAGCCAGGTTACCGTCCCAGATGACGATCAGGAGGTCGGTATTGTCCAGCATAGTGAATCCGGCGGTTTCATAGGCGCGAGGGCTTTCATCGCGGTTTCCGTCCAGCTCGAACACCGAAGCGGCGCGATTGAGCAGTTCCTCGTAGGCAGCGCGCGATTTTGCGTCTCGAAATCGCGGCGGTATTCAGCGCGGCTGAATGGAAGGACGGCTTCGAGCGCAAAGCCAGCCTTAAGTCCCGCGTTGGCGACAAGCCGGTCGGCTCCTTCGGCAAGCGAAGAAACAACGACGAAATCGGCGGCGTCGCCTGAGGAATTTATTGCCCCGCCTCCCGTAAAGGCATCGCGGGCCGGAGCGCAGGCAAGGTAGTCGTTCTCGGTCGCGCGACCCTGCTCGACGACGATCCTGAAGATACGGTCGAGAACAGCGCGCACCGGCGCCTCGGACTCCGCCGGCAATTTCGGCGGCCCGCGATGGCCGGTAACACCGACGCGGAAGCGGACGTGCGGGGACAGGGTAACGGGTCGGACTCACGACGATGCAGTACCTTTGTTTGCCGCAATCGCGGGAGCTCGCAATGCGCGGCTCGGCCGGGCCCTATTGAGCATTACTCGTCCGCTGGCGTTAGATTTACTATAACATCGATCGGACGGAACGCAGCTGAGAACGCCGGCGCCAAGGTCAAGACGCAAATGCGCGGCGGCTGCAGTTGGTCATTGAGTATCTCGAGAACGTGCGCCGCATCGTCCTCATCGCTGCGCTAATGCGAATGGCAGATGCCGCCTATTGTCCGCTTGGCGTGCGCAGGCCGAACCAGACTGTCGCGCACCTGTTGGTAATGCACTTGCGGATCGTAGATCGTGACCGCCAGGCCGAGCTGTCGCGCCGACAGGCGGCCAACGGCCGACAACAGGCTGTACGATGCGACGACGCGATCGTGCTGCGCGACGATCAGGCTTTGCCGTGCATTGACCAGGCTCTGCTCGGCGTTGAGCACGTCCTGCGTCGTGCGCTGGCCGGCCATGGCCTCGTTGCGGACGCCGGTGAGCGCCCGCGCCGCGGCGTCGTTCTGGCGGTTCGGCGGCCTCGACCTGCGCCTTTGCCGCCTGCAACTGGCCCCAGGCCTGAACGACGTCGGCCCGGGTCTGGTCGCGCACCTGATCGACATTGAGGCGGTTCTGGTCGAGAGTCTCCTTGTCGAGGCGGATCGCCGAATATTCGGCGCCGCCCTGATAGATCGGCACCGACAGGTTCAGCATTACGGTGTTCGGTGAAGAGGTTGGGCTGTCAGCAGTTGGGGATAATTTTGCTGCTGGACGCTGTATTGCCCGGTCAGCGTCGGCCACAATGCGCCTTCGGCGATCTTGACCTGAAGTTGCGCGACGTCGACGCCGTACAGCGCCGCGGTCACCGACGGGTTCTCGCGATGCCGAGCGCGACCGCGCCGGTGAGCGTCGGCGGCGCCAGCCGATCCACCGGGGATGCCGGCGCCAGATTCGCCGGTTCGACGCCGATGATGCGCCGGTAATTGGCCCTGGTCGTCATCAGCGTCAATTCCGCCGCGTGCAGGGTCGCCTGCCCGGCGGCGAGTTGCGCTTCGGCCTGGGCGACATCGGTCGAGGTGACTTGCCCGGCGTTGAATCGGTTACGCGTATCGGTGAGCGTGCGTTCCAGCACGCGGACGTTGTTCTGCTGCACCTCAAGGTTCGCGGTGTCTCGCGACATATCCATGTACACGGTCGCCGCCGACAGCAGCACCGACTGCTCCATCATGCGCAGCGTCTCGCGCGCCGCGGAGACCTGGCTCTCGGCCTTGCGGACGCTGTTGGCGGTGCGCTCGCCGTTGAAGAACGTCTCCGTTCCGGTCAATCCCGACCGAGCGCGGCGTCGACAGGCCTTTGGCCTCGAACGATACGCCGTTCGGCACAACCGGCGGCAGCGGCGGAATCATCTGCTTGGTATCGGTGTATTCGCGCCCCACCGTCGCGTTGGCGGAGATGGTCGGGCGATAGCCGGACAGCGCCTGCGGCACGCCTTCGTCGGACTCGCGGACGATGGCGCGCTGCGCGTTGAGCTGCGGATTGCTCTCGTAGGCATGGGCCAGCGCCGATTCCGATCGTCTCGGCGCTCGCCGCTCGCGGTGCGGCGGCAGCAAGAGCGGCCGATAAGCACAATTACTGCCGCACCCGAGCGGCCGCGCCACCCGGTCGGCAATTGTCCCCGCACCCGTAGAGCCATCACTCTACTCACGCCACCACGAGCCCCAACACGCGCAAAGACCTTAACGGCAGGGGCTTGGCGTTACAAGGAAGCTTCACGCAGCGGGCTGCCAGCGCGCTGCTGGTCGGCTTCGCCCCATTGTCGCAGTCAAAGCAGAGTCACAATAACGATAATAGGCCGGCGTGTTGGTGCTGCTCCGCTAGCCGCCCGGCCGCGGCGCCGAGCGCGTCGTCGATTTCCTTGGCACGTTTGCAGGCCGGCCGGGCACTGATCCGCTGCCAATATCGCTCGAATGCGGGCCGCTTCTCGATGGTGCCAAACATCATGCCGAAGCCGAGCTGCGAGCCGACGTAGAGATCGGCGGCAGTGAAGTTGTCGCCAGCCAGATAGTTCGCGCCGGATACAGCCGCCTCGAGCGCGTTCATGACGTGCTCGATGTTGCCGTAACCGATCATCCGCTCGCGCTCGGCCGGCACCACGAAGCCGAGCGCCTTGTTGCTGACCGCCGCCTCGACCGGGCCGGCGGAGAAGAACAGCCAGCGGTAGTAGGGGCCGCGCTGGCGGTCGCCCGGCGGCGGCGCGAGCCTCGGCCTGCGGAAACGCGTCGGCCAGATAGGCGCAGATCGCGGCCGTCTCGGTCACCACCGCATCGCCATGGCGCAGCGCCGGCACCTTGCCCATTGGATTGACGGCGAGATAGGCCGGCGCCTTCATCGTGGTGGCGTAGTCGAGCACTTCGGTGCGATAGGGCTGGCCGATTTCCTCCAGCATCCAGCGGGCGATGCGGCCGCGCGACATCGGATTGGTGTAGAGGACGAGTTCGTCGGCCATGTGTCGCTCCTTCTGGCATTTGCCGTGGGTGTGCGGTCGCCGGCTCACTCGGCCGTCAGCGTGCGATACATTTCGCCGCTGTCGGCGCCGCGCGCAAGGCTGCGGTGATCTCCGGCTTCCGGAGCTTGCGCGCGATCGAGGCTAGCGCGTCGAGCGGCTCGCTGTCGGGAGCTTCCGGAAGCAAAAGCAAAAAGACGAGATCGACCGGCTCGCCGTCGACCGCATCGAAATCGATGGGCTTTGCGCAACCGCATGAGCATCCCAGTCGGCTTGCTCGATTTGGTAAAATCGCGCATGTGGCAGCGCCACGCCGTCGCCCACGCCGGTCGAGCCAAGTTCCTCGCGCTTTTGCAATTCGGCAAAAACGTGTTCCGGGCAGAACGCCGACGATCGATCCGGCCTTGCGCGCCATCGATCAGTAATAGCTTTTGCTTGTCGACGGCGGCGACGTCGATCATCACGTTGCTTGGCGAAAGGAAGTCGGAAATCTTCATGGCGCTTCTCGGCGAACGACGCGCAAGGTGGGAATAAGGCGGAGGGGTACCCTAATGGCGCTCAATCGGGAGCGCGCAGCCGATAACCTATTCCGGTTTCGGTGAGAATGTATTGCGGCCGTTCGGGATCGGCCTCGATCTTTTGCCGCAGCTGCCGCACATAGACCCGCAGATACTGGGCGTCGGTCAGATCGTCCCACAGCTCGCCCAGCAAGAATTTGTGGGTCAGCACCTTGCCGGCGTGCTGCACCAGCACGCGCAGCAGATCGTATTCCTTCGGCGACAGTTTGACCTCCCGGTCGCCGACCTTGACGATGCGCCGCACCAGATCGACCGACAGATCGCCGACCCGGAATACCGGCCGCTCGCCATGGGTTTGCAACTGGTGGCGCAGCGCAGCGCGCATGCGCGCGAGCAGTTCGTCCATCCCGAACGGCTTGGTGACGTAATCGTCGGCGCCGAAATCGAGCGCCTGCACCTTGCCGGCCTCGTCGCCGCGGCTGGACAGAACGACGATGGGAACGCTTTCGCTGCGCGCACGAATGGTTCGCAGCAGGTCGTGTCCCTGCGTATCGGGCAGACCGAGATCGAGAATGATCAGGTCCGGGGCTTCGCCGAGCATGTCGAGCGCGGTCTTGCCGTTGGGTGCTTCAAGGATCGTGATAGCCGTGCGCCGAAAGCCCCATGCGCAGAAGCTTGCGGATCGGCGGCTCGTCGTCGACCACCAAGCACGCGGAGCGGAGCGGCGCTCATGCGGCGGTGTCCAGGCGTTGCCGCTGGCGCGGGATTGGCAGGCTGATCGTGAACATCGCGCCGCTGCGGTCGGAGCGGTTGGCGGCGACGATGGTGCCGTGCATGGCTTCGACAAAGCCGCGCGAGATCGCAAGCCCCAGCCCGGTGCCGGCGCGCACCTGGTCGGTCTTCTGCGCGCGGTAGAACTTATCGAAGATGTGCTCGAGATCGCCGGCCGGAATGCCGCTGCCTTCGTCGAGCACGCGCAGGCAGACCGCATCGCCGTTGCGCCAGCTCTGAATGCGGATCGTGGTCTCCGGCGGCGCGTATTTGGCGGCATTGTCGAGCAGATTGAACAGCACCTGCTCGAACAGCACGGCGTCGAGTTCGAGCATCGGCAGATCCGGAGCGAGCTCCAGCTCGACCTGGTGCTGCGACAGGATGCGGCTCGCGCGGCGCAGTGCGCTGCCGACGATCTCGCCGATATCGTGAAGCGCGACATTCGGCGAAACGGCGCCGGATTCCAGCTTGGTCATGTCGAGCAGGTTGGCGATGAAGCGGTTGAGCCGCTCGGATTCGTCGATGATCGTCGCCAGCAGATCGGCCTTCTCGGCGGTCGCTGAGCTTCTCCGCCAGGTCGCGCAGCGTTCCCGCCGCTCCCAGCACGGAGGCAAGCGGCGTCTTCAGGTCGTGGGAAATCGAGGTCAGCAGCGCCGAGCGCAGCCGCTCGGTTTCGGCGACGCGCTCGACGCGGTCCATCTCCTCGACCAGCCTGACCCGCTCGATCGCCAACGCCCCCTGATCGCGCAGTGCGTCGAGCAGCCGGCGCTGATCGGGAGTGAGCAGCGGACCCGGCTTGTCGCTGTCGATGCCCATCACGCCGACCGCGCCGCGCCCGGTATGCATCGGCAGAAACAGCCGCTTGGCGCCGGGCAGCGTATCGGAGCCGCGGCCGGCGGCGCGGTCGTTCTCCCAGGCCCATTTCGCGGCGGCGAGATCGGCGCTGTCGAGAATGTCCTCCGGCGGATAGCCCGCCTTCACCGCGATCGTGCCATTCTCCGGTAACAGCAGCACGACCCGGACTTTCAGCATGAGCGCAGTCTGATAGGCGGTCGCCCAAAGCACGTCGTCGAGCGTGCGCGGTGCCGGCGAGCTTGCGGCTGAATGCATAGAGCGACTCGGTCGTTCGCGCCCGGTCCAGCGCCGCCATCGCCTGCGTGCGGCCGCGCGCGGCGACGTTGGAGACGATGACGGCGACCAGCGTAAAAAACCCGAACGCCGTGAAATTGGTGGGGTCGGCGAGCGTGAACCTGATAGATACGGCGGCAGACGAAAAAGGAATTATAGCAGACCGCGGATGCAATGCTGGCCAACAGCGAGGGCCACAAGCCGAAGCGAACGGCGATGACAACCACGGCGGTCAGAAACACGAGATCGATGTTGACGCGGCCGACCCAGCGCCAGATCAGTTCGCCGAGACCGAGGGCGACCGCCACTGCCAGCAAGAGCGGCAAGGTAGGGCCGCAGATCGAATATTTCGTCGTGCTCGGCGGCGCGAATCGATTTCTTCGGGATCGGCTGGCCGCCGATGGTATCGCCGGCAATGACGTGAACGCTGATATTGCCGGAACGGCGCACCATATCGTGCACCACCGAGCCGTGCAGAATCTCGAACCAGCGCGTGCGTGCCGATTTGCCGATCACGATCTGCGTGACGTTGTTGGCTTGCGAATAGCCGATCACGTCGTCGGCGATGTGGCGATCGCTGCCCGGCAGCGTGATCGCTTCGCCGCCGAGCGCTTCGACGAGGCGGAGCGTGTCGGCGATGCGGTCGCGTTCCTCCTCGGTCAGCTGCAGGCTGCGCCGCCCTCTACGTAAAGCGCCACCCAGGGTCCGTGCAGTCGATCGGCAAGCCGCTTGGCGTAGCGCACCAGGCCGGCGCAGCGGGGGTCCTCGCTGATGCACACGAGAATACGTTCGCCCGCCGGCCAGGGACCCTGGATGGCGTGCGCCTGCATCTCGGTGAGCAATTGTTCGTCCACGCGCTCGGCAGTGCGGCGCAAAGCGAGTTCGCGCAAAGCGGTGAGGTTGGCGGGGGAGAAGAAATGCTCGAGCGCGCGCTCGGCCTGCCTCGGAACGTAGACCTTGCCTTCCTTAAGGCGCTGAATGAGATCGTCGGGCGTCAGATCGACCAGTTCGACGGCATCGGCGCGATCGAACACGGCGTCGGGCACGGTCTCGCGCACGCGAACGTGCGTGATCTGCGCGACCACGTCGTTGAGACTTTCGATGTGCTGGATGTTGACTGTCGTATAGACGTCGATGCTGTGGCTCATCAGCTCTTCGACGTCGAGATAGCGTTTGGGATGGCGGCTGCCTTCGACGTTGGTATGAGCAAGTTCGTCGACCAGAACGATCTGCGGACGGCGAGCGATGATCGCGTCGAGGTCCATTTCCTCGAGCCACTGGCCCTTGTAGAGGATACGCCGCCGCGGAATGATCTCGAGGCCCTGCAGCGAGCGCCTCGGTTTCCCTACGGCCGTGTGTCTCGACGAAGCCGACGACGACGTCGTAGCCGTCCTTCTTGCGCGCTTGGGCCTGCAGCAGCATCTCATAGGTTTTGCCGACGCCAGGCGCGGCGCCGACGAAAATTCTGAGCTTGCCGACACGGCGCTCTTCGCGGCGCGCCGCTTCGAGGAGGGCTTCCGGTGAGGGTCTGTGTTCGGAATCGCGCCGCTGTTCGGCCATCTACTGATAAGATATCAAGCCAGCCGAGGATCTGCCAGCCTACCTGCAGCCTACTTGGCGGCCAAGCGGTCGAGCGCGAGATTGAGTTCGAGCACGTTCACGCGCGGCTCGCCCAACAGACCAAGAAAACGACCTTCGGTATTATCGTCGACAAGCTGGCGGATGCGAGTCTTCCGGCAGATTGCGCGCCTTGGCAATTCGGGGAACCTGGAAAAGCGCGGCTTCCGGCGAGATCTCGGGATCGAGTCCGCTCGCCGAAGTCGTGACCAGATCGATGGGAACAGGCGTGCCCGGATTTTCCTTCTGCAGCTTTGCCATGTCGTCCTTCACGCGGTCGATCAGGGCCTTATTGGACGGTCCGAGGTTCGAGCCGCCGGAATTGACGGCGTTATACGGCGCGGCAATGGTTTTTGTAGGATCATTGGGGTCGGTCGCCGTGGTGGCCGACGGCCGGCCATGGAAGTACTTGTCGCTGGTGAAATTCTGGCCGATCAGTTCGGAGCCGACGACCTTGCCGTCGCGCTCGATCATGCTGCCGTTCGCCTGATAGGGAAAAATAACCTGGGCGATTCCGGTCATCGCCAGCGGATAAACGAGCCCGGTAATGAGCGTGAGCGCGACGAGAACGACGATCGCTGGACGGATTTCGCGCAACATGACGCTGTTCTCCTTAAGCCAGATGCAGGGCGGTGACGACGACGTCGATCGCCTTGATGCCAATAAACGGAATGATCACGCCGCCGATGCCGTAGATCAAAAGATTGCGCAACAGCAGCGGACCGGCGCCGATCGGCCGATAGCGCACGCCTTTGAGCGACAGCGGAATGAGCGCGATGATGATGAGCGCGTTGAAGATGATCGCGGAGAGAATAGCGCTTTCCGGGGTCGAGAGTTGCATGATGTTCAACGCCTGCAGCTGTGGATAAAAGGCCACGAACATTGCCGGGATGATGGCAAAATATTTTGCGACGTCGTTGGCGATCGAGAACGTTGTAAGCGCGCCGCGCGTCATCAGGAGCTGCTTGCCGATTTCGACGATCTCAATGAGCTTGGTCGGGTTGGAGTCGAGATCGACCATGTTGCCGGCCTCGCGCGCGGCCTGCGTGCCGGTGTTCATGGCGACGCCGACATCGGCCTGCGCCAGTGCGGGCGCGTCGTTGGTGCCGTCGCCGCACATGGCGACGAGCTTGCCCTTTGACTGCTCGTCGCGAATGAGGCGCAGCTTCTCCTCCGGCGTAGCCTGGGCGAGGAAGTCGTCGACGCCGGCTTCCGCCGCGATCGCCGCCGCGGTCATCGGATTGTCGCCGGTGATCATGACGGTGCGGATGCCCATGCGGCGCAGCTCGGCGAAGCGCTCGCGGATGCCGCCCTTGACGATGTCTTTGAGGTGGACGACGCCGAGTACCTGTCCGTTCTTGGCGACGGCGAGCGGCGTTCCTCCAGACTTGGCAATGGTATCGGCGATTGCGTTGAGTTCGCGCGCTGTCTCGGAGCTGACGTTCGGCCGCAGCGCATGCGTGACGTTGCCGGAGCCGATGGCGGCCGGCGTGCCGTTCAGATAGCTCAGGATCGCGTCGACGGCGCCCTTGCGAACCCACGAGTTGCCGATCTCGACGCCGCTCATTCGGGTCTGCGCGGAAAACGGAATGAAATTCGCCTTCATTTCCGCAAGCTCTCGGCCGCGAATGCCGTATTTCTCCTTAGCCAGTACGACGATCGAGCGCCCCTCAGGCGTTTCGTCGGCGAGCGATGCAAGCTGCGCTGCGTCGGCCAGTTCCTGCTCGGTCACGCCGCGCACCGGCTTGAACTCGGTCGCTTGGCGGTTGCCGAGCGTGATCGTGCCGGTCTTGTCGAGAAGGAGTGTGTCGACGTCGCCGGCGGCTTCGACCGCCCGGCCCGACATGGCGAGCACGTTAAAGCGCACCAGCCGGTCCATACCGGCGATGCCGATGGCCGAAAGCAGCGCACCGATCGTAGTCGGGATCAGGGTGACGAACAGGGCGACCAGGATCACGACCGAAATGCTGCTGCCGGCGTAATGGACAAAGCTGGGAATCGTTGCGGTTGCGAACACGAAGATGATCGTCAAGCCGATCAGCAGAATATTGAGCGCGATCTCGTTCGGCGTTTTCTGCCGCTCGGCGCCTTCGACCAGCCGGATCATGCGATCGAGAAAGGTCGAGCCCGGCGCCGCGGTGATGCGCACGCGGATCCAATCGGACAGCACCTGCGTGCCGCCAGTGACGGCAGAGCGGTCGCCGCCCGACTCGCGAATGACCGGCGCGGATTCGCCGGTGATTGCGGCTTCGTTGACCGAGGCCATGCCCTCTACGACTTCGCCATCCGACGGAATCATATCGCCGGGTTCGACCAGAACGAGGTCGCCGACCTTGAGATTGGTGCTCGGCACCAGCCGGTAATTCTGCCGGTCGCCAGCGCCGGTAAGCAGCTTGGCCTGCGTCTCAGTACGCTGTCGCCGCAGCGTGTCGGCTTGCGCCTTGCCGCGGCCCTCGGCGACCGCTTCGGCAAAATTCGCGAACAGAACGGTGAACCACAGCCAAACGATAATCTGAAACTCGAATCCGATTTGTCCTTCGCCGGTGATCAAATCGTGAATCAAGATCACCGTGGTGAGCACCGTGACGACCTCGAGCACGAACATGACTGGATTCTTCATGAGCGTGCGCGGATCGAGCTTGACGAAGGCGGAGCCGATGGCCGGCACGACGACCTTCGGATCGAGCAGCGCCGATACGGGCATGCGCTTGCGCAGGTGTGAGGGTTCCATCGAAATGACTCCGAAGGCTTAATTGGAAAAGAGGGTGCCGGCGTTCTGTGCGAGCTGCTCGACAATCGGGCCGAGCGCGAGCGCCGGGAAGAAGGTCAGCCCGCCGACGATGACGATGACGCCGACGACCAGCCCGACGAACAGGCCGCCCGTGGTGGGAAACGTGCCGGATGATGCCGGGATCGACTTTTTGGCGGCGAGCGAGCCGGCGATCGCCATGGTCGGGATGATCATCCAGAAACGGCCGACCCCCATCGCGATTGCGCCGGTTAGATTGTAGAACAGTGTATTGGAGGAAAGCCCGGCGAACGCGGAACCGTTGTTCCCATCTTGCGAAGTGTAGGCATAGAGCACTTCCGTAAACCCGTGCGGACCGGGATTGCCCATGGCGGCGACGGCGGATGGCACCAACATGGCGACGGCGGTCCAGCCGAGATACATCAGCGGCAGGACGAGGAGCGCCAGCATCGCCATCTTGACTTCCTTCGCCTCGATCTTCTTGCCGACATATTCGGGCGTGCGCCCGACCATGAGGCCGGCGACGAAGATCGCGACGATGACGAAGAGCAGCATGCCGTACATGCCGGAGCCGACGCCGCCGAAGATGATCTCGCCGAGTTGGATGTTGATGAGCGGAACCATGCCGCCGAGTGCGGTGAAGGAGTCCAGCATGGCATTGACCGCGCCGCACGAAGCGTCGGTCGTGATCACTGTAAACAGGGAAGAGGCGACGATGCCGAAGCGGACTTCCTTGCCCTCCATGTTGCCGCCGGTGAGGCCGAGCGCGTTCAGTGCTTCGTTGCCGTGCGCTTCGGCGGCATAGCAAGCGACCACGCCGGCGAGGAACAACACGCCCATGACCGCGAAAACGGCCCAGCCTTGCCGCTGGCTGCCGACCATGCGGCCGAAAACGTTGGTCAAGGCCGCGCCGATCGAAAAGATCGAGATGATCTGCACGTAGTTCGACAAAGCGGTCGGGTTCTCGAACGGATGCGCACCATTGGCGTTGAAAAAGCCGCCGCCGTTGGTGCCCAGCATTTTGATCGCTATCTGCGAAGCAACCGGCCCGACTGCAATGGTCTGCTTCACGCCTTCCAGCGTGGTGGCATCGACATACGGGCCCAGCGTCTGCGGAATACCCTGCCAGACCAGGAATAGCGCATAGGGCACGCAGATCGGGATGAGAATGTAGAGCGTGCAGCGCGTGACATCGACCCAGAAATTGCCGACGGTGCGGACCGAATGTCGGGCGAAGCCGCGAATGAGCGCGATGGCGAGCACAATGCCGGTCGCCGCCGACAGATAGTTCTGATGCGTCAGGCCGAGCATCTGCACGAGGTAGGACATCGTGCTTTCGCCGCCGTAATTCTGCCAGTTGGTGTTGGTGATGAAGCTCACCGCCGTATTGAAGGACAGGTCGGGGGCGACCGCGGTCTGCCCCGCCGGATTGAACGGCAGCGCTGCCTGCACGCGCATCAAGACATAGAGAATCAGAAAGCCGCCGACGTGAAACAGCAGCATGCCGACCGTATAGGTCACGGCGTGCTGCTCATGGCGCTCGTCAACACCGGCGACCTTGTAGATCGCGATCTCGACCGGACGCAGAATCGGCGAAAGGAACGTGCGTTCGCCGTTGAACACGCGCGTCATATAGCCGCCGAGAACCGGCGTGATCGCGATGATGATCACGCAATAAATCAGTATCTGGGCCCAACCGATGGCGGTCATGGTGATCGTTCCTTCAGAACAGCTCTGGTTTGAGCAGCGCGTAAACGAGATAGACCAGCAGCCCCGCAGTCACGAGGCCGGCAAGCGAATAATCGAAGATCATGACGGCTCCTCTCAAAGCTGATCGCAGGCGTAGACATAGGCGATCGACAGCGCGAAAAAGCCCAACCCGATCGCCAGCATGACGACGTCCATCATGGGAATGCTCCGAGTAAAAGTTGCGGCAGCACGCTGATGCCCAAGGGCAGCGCCCAGCCTTGATCCATATCAAGAACGCACAAAGTTTCGCGCGATCATCCGCGACTAACTGTCATTATTCGCATAGGAATTCGAGAGGATCGCGCTGGCAATCGTATAAGAATCCCATATAGATGCGTTCCGCGGTACAAGCCGGCAATTTAGCGAAAGCGTCGGAATTTTAGTTCGCCTGTTTCCCTATGCCGTCCTTATGAGAATGCATCCCCGTTCCATCTCGAATTCATATGCGCTTGCGAGCAGATTGGGGGAAGCGCAACGGATATAGGAGAGACCCTATGAGCGTCGTTGCTTTCGATACGGTATGGAGCGCAATCGAACGAGCGGCCAAGCCGCGGAGTTTTTGGCGACGAATTGCGCAGGCACTTGATCACCTCGTCGCCCGTCGAACACAGCGCATGGTGCCCGAAATCGAGCTGCGCCGTTCAATGAACGATATCTATCGCTGTCGTCGTCTGATGCCCCACGGCTCCATCGCTGCCGCCCCGGCTACGCTTGATCCACTCCGAGCACGCCGCGCAGCGACGATACTGCCAACACGTTCATGAGCAGAACCGCACGACGAGGCGATGTCATTGACATCATTAAACTCCTGGAGAACTTCCATGAAAGAAACCGAAACAGCAACCGAACCTCTCTCGTGCTTGCGACTGCCGATCTTCATGATCGGCCGGGACAGCAGGGGAAACTGGGTCGCCCAGGAGCAAAACGGGACTCGCGGAGGCCTGTTCGTCGATCGCGCAAGAGCGCTCAAATTCGCAAAATCCGAAAACGGAAATCATCCGCACACCGTCGTCTGGGTCAGCGGCGTTCTGGAACTCGATACCACGTGCACGCAGGCCTGCCGGCGCGCGTGTTACCAGCCATACGATTTCAGATTCTTCTCAATACGCGGCAGAATCGGCATCTCGCCGTATTCGAAGCTCGTCCCGGTGATTTGCTCGTACATAACAATGTAGCGGCGCGACAGTTCTTGCACGAGTTCGGGCGGCGCCGGCGGCAACGTGGCGTCCCCGTAGGGGTCGCAATGGTCCCGAAACCACAGCCGTAGAAACTCCTTGTCGAAATATTGCGGCTCCTCACCCGCCGCAAACCGCGCCGCGTAGGAATCGAGCCGCCAGTACCGCGACGAATCCGGCGTATGAATTTCATCGATAAGCACGAGCGCGCCGTCCGCGTCGGTGCCGAATTCGTACTTGGTATCGACCAGGATGAGCCCATTGCGCGCCGCAAGTTCCTGCCCGCGGGCGAACAGCGCAAGCGCGGTTGCCTTGACGCGATCAAACAGAGTTTTCGTGATGAAGCCTTCGGCGATCATTTGTTCGGGCGCAAGCGTCCGGTCGTGTTGGGCTTCCTTTGTCGTCGGATCGAAAATCGGCTGCGGCAATTTTTGATTCTTGCGCATGCCGTCGGGCAGCACGATGCCGCCGAAATCGCGGCGACCCGCCGCATATCTGGTCCACGCCGCCGTATCGGTGACGCCGGTCAGGTAGCCGCGCACGACCGCCTCGACCGGCAGCATCGCGCATTTCTTGGCGATGGTGACATTCGGGTCGGGAATCGCCAGCACATGATTGGGAACGATGTCTTTGGTCTTTTCGAACCACCACGCGCTCACTTGATTGAGCACCTGCCCCTTCCAGGGAATGTGCGCGATGATGCGGTCGAAGGAGGAATGCCGGTCGGTGGTAATGAGAACGAGCTTGTCGGTTTGCTCGTAGATATCGCGTACCTTTCCGGCTCTTTTCCGGCCGAGAAAGGGGAAATTGGTTTCTTGCAGAATATCCATTTGAATTCTTGGCGTGTATCCTTGGGCGTGTATCCTTAGCGACGGCGTTTCGGCTGAAGTATAGGCTCCATTCCCCGCTTGTCGATTTCTCTCAGTGAGTCTCCGGCGCTGCGACGAGCGTCTTTGTTTCTCCGGTGCCTACGTTGAGAAGCTTCTCCGGAAGCGGCTCGACCCGGTTCCACCAGCCGCCGCCGAGCGCCTGAAACAGCGCCGCGGTGTCGGCCAGCCGGGCGGCGCGCGCCTGCACCACGGCAATGACGGATTGTAGATAACCCTGTTGGGCCGTAAGCAACAGCAGCACATTGGCTTTGCCGGTCTGCATCTGCTGCTGAGCCAGATCGAAGCTGATCTTGGCCGCGCGTTCGAAATCGCGCGCAGCGCGCAGCGCGTCGGCATCGTTTTGCAGCGCCCGCAGCGCGTCGGCGACGTTCTGTACGGCGCCGATCACGGTGCCCTGATAGGTCCAGGCCGCGGCCTGATAATTGTCCTTGGCCTGCTGCAGAAGGTGAAACAGCGTGCCGGCGTCGAACACGGTCTGCGTGGCGTTCCCCGCCAGAGTCCAAAATGCGTTTTGTGGCGCCAGCAGATGAGCGAGCGCCGTATTCATGAAGCCGGCGTCGGCGCTGATGGTAAAATTTGGCAAAATATTCGCGGTGGCGACGCCGATCTGTGCGCTCGCCGCATGAAGCTGCTCCTCGGCCGCGCGCACGTCCGGACGCTGCTCGATCAATTGCGACGGCAGGCTGACCGGAAGATCGACCGGCAGATGCAGGTCGGCGAGGTGGAAGGTCTCGCGCGGTCCTGCGCTGGGGAAGCCGCCGCCGAGCGCGGCGATTAGGTCGCGCTCCTGGGCGAGCGCCTTGCGCAGCGGCGGCAGCGTCGCTTTCGCTTGAGCCAAGGCGGCTTCTTGCGCCGCCACGTCGCTGCGATTGGCGTAGCCGGCATTCAATTGACGCCGCAGGGTATCGCGCATTTTGGTGTTGGTCGCGATCAATTCGGTGGTGGCGTCGATCTGGCCGCGTAAGGATGCTTCCGTGACCGCGGCGACGACTATGTTCGCGGTCAACGTCAGGTAAGCGGCCTCGACCTGGAAGCGTTGCGTGTCGGCCATCGCCTGGAGCGATTCGACCGTGCGCCGATTGAGGCCCCAGATGTCGAAAGTGTACGAGACTTGGAGCTGCGCCGTGTCGAGAGCGAAGATGCTGGCGCCCGACGCGGGAACCGGCGAAAGCGCAGCGGACGTCTGCTGCCAGGTCGGATTGAAGTTGGCCTGGACGAGCGGGAAGAACTTGCCCTCCTGCGCGTAGACCGCCTGCCGCGAGGCGCGCAGGGTCGCCATCGCCGACTGCAGAGTGGGATTGTTTTGCAGCGACTGCGCGACCAGGGCGTTGAGCGCGGGTGATTTGAACTGCCTCCACCATTGCAGCGGAATATCGCGTCCCGGCTCAAACCGTTGCGGTTGGCCGCCGGTCGCATCGGCGGCGGACGTCCGCGACGCCAGCGGCTCCCTCGTGTAGCGCGTGATCTCGGGCGCGGCAGGAGCGCGAAAATCCGGACCGACCGCGCAACTGCTCAATAGCGTCACGGCCGCAAGAGCGGTGGGAGCTGCGGAAAACCACCTGGCCGAAATGAAAAGCATAGGCGACTGCTATTGGACTTGGGACTAATACAACTGACATACGATCACAGAGCGTGCGGCGCGCATTATTTCGGATTTTCCAGTTCTTGGCTGTGCTTGTCTGGTCACACTCTCCATTAATCGACCTTGCGAGTCCGCTGTGATTTCTCACAGTGGAAATTATCGAGCGACGTCTTCGATCAGATGAGCGGCGGCAAGGCACCTCACTTTAGCCGGAGGGCCTCCTCGTGCCCGATGAGAAGCTGTCATAAATCCGTGATAACTTGCCACGACTCGCTCCGTCCAATGAGATCAAGCCGAAATTCTGTGATTAATGACAGTAGACCGTCCGGCCGACTGATGGCCATGTGACGGCAATTCCGACCATTCTGAGTATGATCTATCGATGGCTCTCGGCACGGCAAACAGCCGGGTAACAGTATTAGTCGTTGGCGCGCTCACCGCCGCCGCGGTCGCATTATATTGGGCGTGGCCAGCGGGCAATGGCTCGAAAGCCGGACTGGGCGCGGCCACTCCCGCCAACGCGCAGGCCGCCGACACGGCCAAAACGACCCACAATCCGGGCACCTTGGACCTGTCGGACTCGCAACTGAACGCCGTCAAGGTCGAGCCGGTAGAAGAGCGCGAGTTTCCGGTCGAGAAGGAGGCCATCGGCAGCATCGATTTCGATGAGGATATGACCGTGCAGGTCTTTACGCCCTATCAGGGGCGCATCATCGCGCTGTTTGCCGAGGTCGGCGACGATGTGAAAAATGGCCAGACGCTGTTCACCATCGACAGTCCCGATCTGCTGCAGGCCGAGTCGACCTTGATTGCCGCAGCGGGCGTCTTACAGCTGACCGATCGGGATCTGGCGCGTCTGCAAGAACTCTACAAAACGCGAGCGGTATCGCAGGCCAATCTGGAGCAGGCGATTTCCGACCAGCAGACTGCGGAAGGCAACCTGGGCGCGGCGCGCGACGCGGTGCGGCTTTTCGGCAAAACCGATGCCGATATCGACAAAATCATCAGCCAACGAAAGGCCGATTCGACCCTCGTCGTGCCGAGCCCGATCAGCGGGCGGATTACAGCGCGCAACGCGGCGCCAGGTCTGTTGGTGCAGCCCGGCGCTGCGCCTGCTCCGTATACCGTTGCCAACATCGACACCATGTGGATGCTGGCGAATGTCGCCGACACTGACAGTCCGGCCTTCCGCGTCGGACAGCAGGAACAGGTCGAGATCGACGCTTTTCCCGGTCGCGTTTTTGACGCACAGGTGAGCACGATCGGAGCGACGGTCGATCCCAATACCCGGCGCGTGCTCGTCCGGTCCGAGATCGAAGATCCGCAGCATCAATTGCGCTCGGGAATGTTTGCGAATTTCACTATCAACGTCGGCGCCCCGATGCGTTCGCCGGCAGTGCCGCTCGCCGGCGTGGTGCGGGAGGGTGATGGGACGCAAACGGTTTGGGTCACTGCCGATCGTCGTCGGTTCACGCGGCGCACGGTCACGATCGGCGAACAGCGCGGCGGCTACCGGCAAATCCTCACAGGCTTGCAGGTCGGCGAACTGGTTGCGACCGACGGCGCAATTTTCCTCAGCAATATGTTGGCGACCGCCGAGGCCCAATGACCTCGCCTTACGCCCGCTTCAGATTAGTTAGAGGTGAGCCTTGCTGAAGGGCATCCTGGCATTTGGGCTCACGCGGCGCGCCATTGTTCTTCTGTGCCTCCTGGTTTTTATTGTCGGCGGGCTGGTTGCTTTTTCCAAGTTGAATATCGAAGCTTATCCAGACCCCGCGCCGGTCATTCTTGAAATCACCGCCCAGGCCCCCGGACTCTCTGCCGAAGAAATGGAACGATACTATACGATTCCCATGGAGGTCGGTCTCTACTCCACTCCCGGAATAGCCAACATTCGATCGACTTCGTTCTACGGCCTTTCCTTTATCCATGTTACCTTTAATTATGGCGTCGATTATTATTTCGCCTATACGCAAGCGGCGCTCAATCTGGAGCAAAACGTCAGTCTGCCCGGTGGCCAGCTGCCATCCATCAATCAATCAAGCCTCGTCGGTGAGGTCTATCGCTATCAGGTTGTCGGTCCTCCACATTTCGGGCTCACCAATCTGCGCACCGTGCAAGATTGGATCGTGGCGCGGCGGCTGCACCAAATTCCGGGCGTCGTTCAGGTAAACTCGTGGGGCGGCACGACCAAGCAGTACGACGTCGACATCGATCCGAACAAACTCGAAGCTTACGACCTCACGATACCGCAGGTCATCACGGCGTTGGGCAACTCCAATATCAACGTGGGCGGCCGCGAAATCACGATCGGCCAGCAGTCGGTGAACATCCGCGGCATCGGGCTGTTCGACAGCGGCGGCAATACGGATTTGACCAAGGGCTATAAGGTCAACGACATCGAGAATGTCGTGCTCAAGCAGGTCAACGGCGTCCCGGTCCAGGTCAAGGATGTCGCCAAGGTCTCGGTCGGCTATCTGCCGAGGCTCGGCATTGCCGGCAAGGATTACGATGACGATGTCGTCTTGTCGATCGTCGTCATGGGCCGGACATTTCACACCAACGACGTCGTGCCCCGCATCAGGGCCGAGATCGAGAAGATGAACACCGACGGTTCCCTGCCGCCCGGAGTTAAGCTCGTCCCCTATTACGATCGAATCTCTCTCGTAAAAATTACAACCCATACCGTCTTACACAATCTCATTTACGGTTGCGTGCTGATTTTCCTGATCCAGTGGCTGTTCCTGGGTGAATTGCGCAGCGCTATCATTGTCGGCGCTAACGTGCCTTTCGCCTTATTTTTTGCTGTCATCATCATGGTGCTGACGGGGCAGGACGCCAACTTGCTGTCGGCAGGCGCCGTCGACTTCGGGATCATCGTCGATTCGGCGGTGATCCTGGTCGAAAATATTTTCAGGAATTTTCAGGCAACCCCCGCGGACCGAGAGAGCTTGCTGCAGCAATTGGCGGAGGGACGGTTTGGGGCCGACCCGACGCGCTCCGCCGATCCAACGATTGCCCGCGTATGGACCGGTCGGCTGCGGCTCATCCTGGCCAGCGCTCTTCAGGTCGATAAGGCGATCTTCTTCTCCGCGCTGATCACGCTAGCGGCGTTCGTGCCGTTGTTCACGATGCAAGGGGTCGAAGGTCAGATCTTCAGTCCGATGGCGCGAACCTATGGATTGGCCCTGGCCGGCGCGTTGCTTTCGGCATTCACGATCACCCCGGTATTGTCGTCGTTCCTCCTACCCGAGGGAGTCGGACGCGTGGAAACCATCGCGGTCCGGCAGCTGCGCAGGATTTACACGCCGATCTTGAGCTGGGCGCTGGGTCATCGCAAGACAATGCTTGCCATCGGCGCTGTATTTTTGGCTGTGACGGGCTTGCTGACACTGCGGCTCGGCAGTGAGTTTCTGCCAGCGCTCGAAGAAGGCAATCTCTGGATCCGTGCGGAGATGCCACCAACAATCGGGCTTGCGGCCGGCGAAGCGTACGTCCGGAAAATGCGCGAGATCCTGCTTCGTCATCCCGAGGTCATCACGGCGGTTTCTCAGCAGGGCCGCCCCGACAATGGCAGCGACGAGGGCTCCTTCGCGAGCGTTGAAATAGACGTGCCGCTCAAACCATCCGATCAATGGCCCGTCGGCATGACCAAGGACAAGTTGATCAATCAACTCCAGCATGAGTTCCACGACGAACTGCCCGGCATCGACTTCAATTTTTCTCAGTACATCCAGGCCAACGTCGAGGAGGCGCTCTCCGGCGTCAAAGGCGAAAACGCGGTGAAAATCGTCGGTCCCGACTTGGCGACGCTGGAACGGCTTGCCGGCGAAGTCCTGCACCAGATGCAGCAAGTGAAAGGAATGACCGACCTTGCGATTTTCCATTCGCTCGGACAACCTAACCTGAATATCAAAGTGAACCGCGAGAAGGCCGCCCGCTACGGCCTCAATACTGGCGACGTCAACACCGTCATACAGGCCGCGCTCGGCGGCACGACGGCAACCACGCTGCTCGAGGGCGACCGTCAATTCAACGTTGTCATCCGGCTCCCCGCTAAATATCGCTCGAGCCTCGAAGCGGTCGGTAACATCAAAGTCGGTTATCAGGCTGCGAACGGGACCAACGCGTATATTCCCTTGCGCGAGCTCGCCGACATCACGCTCGATACCGGTGCTTCCTACATCTATCACGAAGGGGGTGAGCGCTATATCCCAGTCAACTTCAGCGTTCGTGACCGCGATCTCGGCGGTGCCGTTGCCGAAGCACAAGAGCGGATCGCCCAAAACGTTAAGCTGCCCCCGGGCTATCGCCTGGCGTGGGCTGGCGAATTCGAGGATCTGCAGAACGCACAACGACGGCTTGAGGTGATCGTGCCACTCAGCCTTCTCTTGATCCTGGTGCTGCTCTACGGTTTGTTTAATTCCCTGGGCGACAGTCTCATGGCGCTTGCCGGCATTCCATTCGCCGCCGGCGGCGGCGTTCTTGCACTTTACCTTTCCGGGCTTGCTTTCAGCATTTCGGCGGCAATCGGGTTTGTTTCACTGTTGGGCGTGACGGCGATGAGCGGCATTCTCATCGTCAATGCTTATTATCAGGTGTTAGCGAGCGGTGTGACGCCTGTGGACGCGCTGTTTCGAGCCGTCCAGCGGCAAATGCGGCCTATCTTGATGATGGCGCTGTCCGCCTGCTTTGGCTTGTTGCCGGCGGCGATCTCGACTGGCATTGGCAGCGAAGTGCAGCGGCCGTTGGCCGCCGTCGTGGTTGGCGGCATGTTCATCGGGCCGATCATCATGCTCGTTGTCGTTCCGGCGCTGCTGGCGATGTTTCTCGACCGGCGGCATCAAGCTGGACGAACCGAGCGCCCCGATGCGCCGCCGGCACCCGGTTGAACGAGCGACGGCAAAGGAGCGTCCATTGCAAATCGGTGTTTATGTTTTTGCGGCCGTTCTGCTCGGTCTCCCGGCGATGCAGGCAAGCTTCGCCGAGGACGCCCATCCGCGTGTCCCCGATCGCGGGCGGTCGGGTCAATCCGCACAGCCGACGTCTCCGGCGCCACTCCTCAACAACAATTCCGTGGACGGCGCAGCAAACCACGGAGAGCCGGGTCGGCCAAAAACTGCCGATGCGCCCGCGAAAGCCGACGGCAACACGCAGACCGATGCGCATCCGGGCACCGTGCCGCCGGATGATCGGCATGAAAGCAGGGCCGAACATCCGCGAGCGGTTGACGAGAGCGAGACGGCCGGCGCAGCCGCAAAAAATGGCCACGTAAATAGCGTTCTGAAGGAGCTTGGGCCGATCGACACGACCATCGCGGTGCAGCCCGACCACACCGCCGGAACGTCCGGCGAGGCGAGCAACCGCAAGAAGGTCCTCACGATTGTCGGTCCAAAAAATTTCCAAGTTAGCCGCTCGCCGGCACCAGGAGTACCCGACTTAATCGTCCGTAATGCGATTGGGTTGCCAGTTACGCCGCACCAGCTCGTCCGCGGGGATAATGGCGAACCCTTCAATTCTTCCGCGGCGCATCCTCTCGCCGCCGTGACGAATCGGGCCGGCAGTATCTTCACCGCCAGCCGGAGTATCGGCGGAATGCGCAGCGCGGGTCCGATTTTAACCCTAACCGGCACACCATCAGGCAACGGGAGAATTGATGGCACCGGTCTGATTCATCCTGGAGCCTCACCGATGGGCATTGGCGGCCCGGCGCCAGCGATTGCGGGCATCAACGGCACGGCTTTCCGTCCGAAGCATTGAAACGCTCTGAGTTCACCAGCGTGGCGTTCGGGCAGGTCCGGCAATTCCTTGGAAAGCTTGTCGAAAAACCGCCATCGTAACCGCTGGGCAAACGCCCGATCGATTGACGTGCTGCACTAGGAGTTTCCTCAGCACGCTCGTCTCTCGTTGCGATTCCGCACCGTCCCGAATTTAATCTATAACAAGGCCGAATCTCCAGGAGGCAATGTTATCGTCCGCCTCCGGCTGCCCGGTTGTGGAGACTCGACAGCAGGGAAAACCGCAAGGACATTGTGCCATGAAGGCCTCTGGCGGAGAGCAACTAGGCGCGGCTGGAGAGTCAAGTGACGCGGGACTGCCGGTTGCCACGGTTCCAATCGGCCTGCGGACAGCGGCCATCATCCTGCGAAGTGCATTCATTTGCGCGTTGATGCTGCTTACGCTGCGGGTGAGCATGCCGCAGAGCGAGACCATCTGGCAGATCTACGACGCGCCGGCTGATGTCGTTCGCTTGGCTTTGGGTGTCGCCGTCTGCGTATGGCTGGCGATCCAGCTTTTCAGGCTGCCTAGGGATGCCGCCGGCTATCGGACCTGGCTCTTTCTCGGCCTTCTCGCAGTTCCGTTCGCCGTGATCTGCCTCATTGCCGTTTGGTAGATGCGCCGCGGCTCCGCTACGGTTCGATCAGGCGGCCGGTTGCGGCCTTGATGACGGCCTCGGTGCGGGTCGTGGCGCTGAGTTTGGCGCGGGCGTTGTCGATGTGAAAGTCGATGGTCCGCTTGGTCAAACCGAGAATGTGCGCAATTTCTATCGAGGTCTTGCCGCGCGCCGCCCAAGTCAGCGCGTCGACCTCGCGCTTACTGAGCGCGACGCTGTTCGGCTGGGGGCCGCTGCATGCGCTGTCCACTCGCCGCGCCGTGGCAACGCTCGATTCGGTGAGCGATGCCGTTCGAACTGCCAACTCAGTCATATCGAGCCACTACTTCGTGAGTTTCGCCGACGAAAATCTGAAACCTTAACCTCAAAATGTAGCTTGGACTACTACGCTGCGGCGGCGCCCTGTGTCAATGGCGTTACAATGTAGCATAGGCTACATATCCGGTTGTTTGCCTTGGTCTCCCTCATGAAACTGGAGCGACGCCCGTCCGCTAGGGCTCGATCAGCCGTCCCGTCGCGGCCTTGATGACGGCCTCGGTGCGGGTTGCGGCGCCGAGTTTGGCGCGGGCATTGTCGATGTGAAAATCGATCGTCCGCTTGGTCAGGCCGAGAATTTGCGCGATCTCCATCGAGGTCTTGCCGCGCGCCACCCAGGTCAACACCTCGACCTCGCGCTCGTTGAGCGCGACAGTCTTCGGCCAAAGGCCGGTGCGCGCGATGCCGGCGAGCCGCGCGGTGATGATGGCGGCGAGCATGTCGAAATCGATGGGCTTGGTGACATAATCGTCGGCGCCGAGATTGGCGGCCTTTGAGTTCGTTGTCCCGGTCGGTCAGCGCGGTGAGAAAAACAAACGGCATTTTCGAGAACCGCGGCGCCAGCGCGATCAGACGCTCCAGCAGCTCGAAGCCCGACATCACCGGCATGCTGATGTCCGACAACACCAGGTCGGGCATGGTTCTGAGGATGGCGGCGAGCCCTTCGCGGCCGTCATGGGCGACAGTGACGTCATAGCCGCGGTCGATCAGTTCCTCGGCGATCAACGCCGCGGTCTCGCGGTCGTCCTCGATGCAAAGGATTTTCTTGGCTGCTTCGGACATGTGTTTCGGACATGGTTCGTCGGACTTTGCTGTGCCGGACTTTGCTGTGCCGGATTTGGCGACCACCAATGGGCCGGAAAATTAACGTACACTGAGTCCGAATTCAGTCCAGCCGCCCGCTCGCGGGACTGCCAGCTCGAAATCCAGGTTCATTCGGCCTCGTCTTATTCTCATACTGCTATATGATTGCGTTCTGAACAGCCTGCCAGTTTCACGTCATTGTCACAGGACGCCAGGCGCCCAGGTCGATCCCATGCGGCAGCCGCAATCGATTCGCTGTCCACCTTGCCGGCGGTATTCCTGCTGTTCTTTTCGCTGGTCGTCGTGCTCGGCCTGTTCAGCATCTGGCGCCTGAGCAATTTCAACCTGCTGTCGGCGGACGTCGCCCAGGTCTGGCTGCCGACCACGCGCGCGCTCGGCGACCTCAACAATTACACTTCGGATTTCCGCGCCATCGAGGGCAGCAATCTGTTGTCGTCGGACCCGGCGGAGGCCGCGGCGACCGAGAAGGAGATGGCGGACCTCGACCGGTCCATTGCGGCATCCGAGCGCGAGTTCGAGGCGATCCGCACGACGCGGCGGAGAACGATCTTTACGACCGCTTCAAGGAGCGCTGGACCGGACTATCGCGCGATCGTCAACCAGATGCTGGAGCTGTCGCGCAGCGATCGCAAAGCCGACGCGCTTGCGATCTACAATGGCTCCTCGCGCATCGGCCTACAACGCCGCCAGCGACACGCTCGGCCAGCTCACCGACCGGGCCGTCGCCGACGCCAAGATCGCCAGCGATCGTCTCGGCGTCGCCTATCGGCAGGCGGTCTGGCTCATCTGCTGGCCATGCTGATCGCCGGCATGCATGGTCGTCGCCGCGCTCGTCCACATCAGCCGCTCCATTTCCGCGCCGCTGCTGCAATCTTGCCGACCGCATGCGCCGGCTCGCCGCCAACGATACCGACATCGACATTCCGGAAACCGAACGGCACGACGAGATCGGCGAAATGGCGCAGGCCACCGTGGTGTTTCGCAACAACGCCATCGAATTGATGCGCAGCCAGCGCACGCTTGCGCGCCAGGCCGCGATGCTCGAGGAGCAATTGGCGCAGGAGCAACGACTGGCGCTGCTGCAGCGCAATTTCGTGTCCATGGCGTCGCACGAATTCCGCACGCCGCTGACCATCATCGACGGCCATGCCCGGCGGCTCAAAAGATGAAGGATTCCGTGCTGCCGGCCGAGATCGGCGAGCGCGCCGGCAAAATCCGCAGCGCCGTGCTGCGCATGACCCACCTGATCGAAAACCTGCTCAACTCCTCGCGCCTGATCGACGGCGGCGCCGAGCTGTATTTCCAGCCAGCCGAGATGGATCTGGCCGCATTGCTGCAGGAGGTCTGCCAATTGCATCGCGAAATGGTGCCGGCGGCGCAGATCATCGAGCGTTTTGCGGCGCGCGCCGATGCCGATGGTCGGCGACGCAAAACTGCTGTTTCAGGTTTTCAGCAATCTCCTCTCCAACGCCATCAAATATTCGCCGGGCGGCGGCAGCGTCGAGGTCGACGCCGATATCGTCCGCCGATGAGGTCGTCGTCGCAATCGCCGACCATGGCATCGGCATTCCGTCCGGCGATCTTGATCAGCTTTTCGAGCGCTATCATCGGGGCAGCAACGTCTCCGGCATCGTCGGAACCGGCGTCGGCCTCTATCTCGTCAAGATGGTCGTCGACCTGCATGGCGGCCGCGTCGAGGTGACGAGCGAGGAGGGCGAAGGCTCGTGCTTTACCGTCCGCCTGCCGTTCAAGTGCGCGTCGCCGCGACCAGGAATTCTCGCCCGTCGATGAGGGTATCACCGAGACAGAGACGGCGCCTTCAATTGTAGAATCAGCGGGCAGCCGGCATACTGTCTTTTCAGGAACGTCCGATTAGCTCCGGAGGATGATTTGCTGCTGCCGGCAATCTGCTCATGGCTTCCGCCCAATTGCCAAACTGTCCGGCGGGGTATTCTTCGCCGGCTTAGCGGCGTTCATATTCGCGCTGATGTGCGCCTCGGGGTCGTCCCGTGCGGCTGCCGGTGAATTGAACAGTACACCTGCCAGGGATCCGTTCATCCGTGCGGATTGGCAGGGCCCATGGTCGCTGCCGCCGCGGTTCCGCAATCATTGCAGCTACGACGTCAATAGCGGCCGCGGATATTGCTCCAACCATTGCGGCATCGACTACCAGTTCTACTATTGCTCGCCGGCCTCGTTTGGCTGTTGCCATCCCGGCTATGGCTATTGCAATTGGAAGGGACATTTGCGCTGCGCGCCATGAAGTGGCTTTTAGCTGGCTTGCAGCTTTGGTTTTTTGCTTGACCGGCGCTGCTGCTGCGGTCGCGCAAGACGCTGCGACGTTTTACAAGACACACACGCTGACGCTGGGATCGCCGAACAGTCCGGGCGGCGGCTACGACATTTACATCCGTGCGCTCGCGCGCCATATCGGCAAATACATCCCCGGTCACCCGAGCATCATCGTGCAAAACATACCGGCCGCCGGCGGTATGGCGCTGGCCAATCAGCTTTACAACACGCTGCCGAAGGACGGCTCGTATATCGGCATGGTGCGCGGCACGGCGATCCAGGAGGAAGTGTACAAGTCGCCCCAGGTTGCGTTTCGCGGGCGAAAATTTGCCTGGATCGGCAACATGAACAGTGATCACGACGCCTGCATCGTCTCGGCGGGAAGTGGTGTGCATACGATCGCCGATCTTTACACCCACGAGGTCGTCGCCGGCGCATCGGGCGTGGGCGCTCAGTCCTATTCATTTCCCGTGGTGTACCGCGAGCTGCTGGGTATGAAATTCAAGGTGATCTCCGGTTATCCGGGAACGCCGGAGCGGATGATCGCGCTTGAACGCGGCGAAATAACCGGTGCCTGCGGCATCAGCCTGTCACTGTTCCATTCCCAGTTCGGCCGCCTGGTGAAGGAAGGGCGAATTCGCCTGATCGCCCAGGGAGCCGTGCACGCGGACCCGCGCTACCCGGACGTTCCGAATATTTTCGACCAAGCTAAAACTGAGGACGTCCGGCGAGCACTCGAATTTCTCTATCTGCCGCTTTCGCTGGGCCGCTCGCTGGCCGCGCCTCCGGAAATTCCGAAGGACCGCCTGGCGGTGCTGCGCACGGCGACGGCGGAGACGCTGAAGGACCCGGACTTCCTCGCCGAGGCAAACAAACTCGACATCGATATCGCGCCGATGAGCGCGGAGGAAACGCAAGCGATGGTCGACCGGCTGTTTACAACCCCGCCTGCAGTGGTCGCTCGCATCGAAAAAGCATTGTCGCCCTAAGGATCTTGATGCCGATCGTTTCGCCATTCAGGCTCCGGGCGTTTGGCTGCGGGTCGTGGACGCCGGCCGCTGACTCGTCTAGATTTCCGCGCTGACCCATGGAGAGCGAAGACTTATGCTTACGGACCATCATCATCAGGGCCGCTTCCGCTGGCCGAACAACTCACGCGTAGCGGTGACCCTGACCTTCGATTTCCAGGGCGGCGAGGACGTGCGGCCGCTCGAAGATGGGACGCGCGATCACGAGGAATACACCCAGTGCGAATACGGGCCGCATACAGCGATCTGGCGAATCCTGCGCATTCTGGACGAAGAAAAGGTCAAGGCGACCTTTCTGACCTGCGGCGCGATTGCCGAACGCTTCCCGGACGCGGTCAAGGCGATCGTCGCCAACGGTCATGAGATCGCCGGCCACGGCTATCATCACGAAGTCGCGCGCAAGCTTACCAAGGAGCAGGAACGCGAGGTGATGACGAAGACCATCGACATGATCCGCGGCCGCACCGGGCAGCGGCCGATGGGTTGGCGCTCGTGCACGCAAAGTCCCAACAGCCTCGAACTGCTCATGGAGCATGGCTTCCTCTGGAACAGCAATTCCTTCTCGCACGATCTGCCGTTCCTGTGGCAAGCAAACGGCGGCACATTGGTCGAGATGCCGCGGCAGCCATTCGGCGACGGCCGCACCTACCAGCACCGCAATAACGACGCCGGCAATCCGCACGACACTCTCCTGATCTGGAAGGCGATGTTCGACGAATTTCACCAAGAGTTGAAGCTGGCGCCGACATACTGCCCGTTCCAGTTCCATCCGTATATTTCCGGCCGTCCCGGGCGCGCCACGACCCTTCGCGCGATCATCCGCCACATGAAAGAGGCTGGCGGCGTCTGGTTTGCAACGGGCAGTGAAGTCGCACGCTGGTGTCTCGACGAAGTCTTCCGCGACGAACAACCCATGGCGGCGCCGCGCCGGGCCGTCGCGTCGTAGCAGGCTGCGCGAAGGTCCAATCACGTATTCGCGGTCAGGTGCAGGATCACGCCGATCATCGCGCTCGCGGACCGCGTGATGATCTGCGAGATGAAATTCAGATCGAAGCCGAATTGTTCGCCGAAGAACGGCAGCACGATGAGCAGGCCGATCAGCAGAAGCAAGCCGTACGGTTCGAGCCGCGACAGCGGCCTGCCTAGCGCGTCAGGCAGCACGCCGATGAGAATCCGGCCGCCGTCGAGCGGCGGAATGGGTATCAGGTTGAAAACCACCAGAATGACATTGAGCACGAATGCGTTTTTGAGATTATCGGCGATGAAGCGCACAACGACGTCCGGCATATAATCCAACAGGTGGAAGGCGGCCGCCGCCAGCGTCGCCAACAGCAAATTCATGGCCGGCCCCGCCGCGGCCACCAAAATCATGTCGCGGCGCGGATGGCGTAGCGCACGGAAATTCACCGGCACCGGCTTGGCGTAGCCGAACAGGAATGGCGAGCGCGCCAGGAGCAGCATCGCCGGCAGCAGGATCGTTCCGAACGGATCGATGTGCTTGAAGGGGTTGAAGCTGACCCGACCGAGACGCCAGGCCGTATCGTCGCCGAGGAGCCGCGCCACGAACCCGTGGGCGGCCTCGTGGAACGTCACCGCGATCAGGATCGGCAACAGCCAGATCGAGATTTCGAAAGCGAGGAACTTCAATGGTTGGTCCATGGCCGACAATTCCGCCGCTTCTCGATGTCTCGGGATCTCGCTTTATCAGCTTTATCAGCCGGGCCGAGGTCCTGCCAGCACCGGCGCGTCGGCGTCGGGTCGCGCGGCCGGCGCCGCGCCTGCCAGGCTTTTTCGCGGTTCGATAGTCGCCGCATTATATAGAAAGAACCGGATGCCGCCGCCGCCGATGGTTGCATCGGCGGCAGCGGCGAATTCCGGCAGGCCGTGAGGGCATATGAACTATAGCAAGAAATTCATCGTCGAACCCGGGTCGAAGGTGCGGCTCGGCAAGATCGACCCGGCCTATGCCGGAAAGCACGAATCGCACGAGACCGCGGTCGAGGAGACCGCCAAGGAAGTCGAGCGCATGGACCGGCTGCAGTATCTGCTGTACGCCGACGCCAGCCAGTCGCTGCTCATCGTGTTGCAGGGGCTCGACGCGGCCGGCAAGGACGGGGTCATCCGCCATCTGTTCACCGGCATGAACCCGCAGGGCACGTCCGTGTTCGGGTTCAAACAACCGACCAAGGAAGAGCTTGCGCACGATTTCCTCTGGCGCGTGCATCGGCGCGCTCCAGCCAACGGTGAGGTAGTCATCTACAATCGTTCGCATTACGAGGACGTTCTCGCCGTGCGCGTTCACAAGCTGGTGCCGCGCTCGGTCTGGTCGAATCGCTACGACCTGATCGACGGCTTCGAGAAAATGTTGAGCGAAAACCGCACGCGCATTCTCAAATTCTATCTGCACATATCGGCGGACGAACAGCTCGCCCGTTTTCGCCAGCGGCTGGACGATCCGGCGCGGCATTGGAAGATCAGCGACAGCGACTATTCCGAACGCGAGCTGTGGTCGAAATATCTGGAGGCCTACGAGGACGCGATCGCGCGCACCAGCACCAAACGAGCGCCCTGGTACATCATTCCTTCGAACCACAAATGGTTTCGCAATCTCGCGATCTCGCAAATCGTCGCCGATACCATGGACGAGATGGGGCTCAAGCTGCCGCCCGCGCGCGTCGATATTGCCGCCATCCGGCGCAAATACCACGCCGCGAAACGCGAGGTGGACAGCAAGAAGAGCCGGCGCGGCGCTTAAGCCTTCGGGCTCCGCGACCGCCGTAATTTCCGCCCGCGGCGGCTTGCGTCCGCGCGGCGCGCGCATCTGCAATTCGATTGCGCGGTGGCAAAACGCGGTCACGGCAATCGGCGGGTCTTGAGGCCTCCGAGGTTCCGGGCTAGCGTTTGCGCAAGCCGAGGCTCTTTTGCGGGAAGGACGCCCGATGCAGGACACAATCGATATCCAGGTCACGCCCAAGATTTGGGTGACTCCCTTATCGCCGGCCTGCGGCGCCGAGATCGGCGGCGTCGATCTGTCGAAACCGCTCAGCGAGCCTGAGTTTCGCGCGATCAAGGAAGCGTGGAACAAACACCTCGTGCTGGTGTTCCGCGGCCAGCAAGTGTCGCAGGATGACCAGTTGCGCTTTGCCTCCTATTTCGGCGATCTCGGCAGCCGCAAGAAAGCGCCGGAGCCGTTGCGCGCGCGCACCGAAGGCATGCAGCAGGATCACGAGAAGGTCTTGCTGGTGACCAATATCAAAGTGGACGGCAAACCGATCGGCGCCTTCGGCGACGGCGAGTTCTGGTTTCACATCGATTCCGGTTATTCGGCGCGGCCCTACAAATACACGTTCCTCTATGCGCTGGAATTGCCCTCGCGCGGCGGCAATACGATGTTCTCCAACATGTACAAGGCCTGTGAAGCAGTTCCGCCGGCGCTCAAGGAAAAACTGAAGGGCAAGAAGGCGCTCCACATCCACGAATACAATCGCGCCAAGCAGGCCAATGCGTCCGGCGACATCAGCGGCATTCCGCATTACTCGCACCCGATCTTCATCACCCATCCCGATACCGGGCGCAAAACACTGTTCGTCGACCGGCTGATGACGACGCGCATCGAGGACATCAGCCAGGAGGAGAGCGACGCCATCCTCAACCAGCTCTACGAGATCGGCGAGCGTCGCGAATTCATCTTCGAACACGAGTGGAAGCTCGGCGACTTTCTGATGTGGGACAACCGCTGCACCATCCATGCCCGCACCGATTTCCCCAAGGAAGAGCGCCGCCTTCTTCGCCGCTGCACCGTCGAAGGCGAGTCGCTTCACGAGTAAGGGACGAAAGCAATGGGAAATCCACGCCTGCCGGTCTTTGACCAATTCATTGACGACTTGCGCGCCGTCTGGGCCGGCGAAGCCGACGACGGGCGCCGCATGGCGAAGGCAAAGCCGTTTCTGGAAAAGCTGGTGATGGACCCGACGCTGAAGGCGCATTCGGCAGGCTGGCCGTCGACCGAAGGGCGCAAGAACCTGTTGCTCTATGTCGATCCGGACTACCATTTCGTCGTCAACGCGGTGGTGCGCGTGCCGGGGCGCACCGGCAGCATTCACGATCACGCCGACGCCTGGGTGCTCTACGGCGTGCTCGACGGCACCGAAAGTCTCGAGCGCTTCGACCGCCTCGACGACGGCAGCCGGCCGGACTACGCAGAGGTCAAGCTTTCCTCGGTAACCACCGGATCGCAAGGCAAAGTCGACCTGGTGCCGCCGCGGGCCATTCATGCGGAGCAGGGCGGTCCGACCCGCTCGGTCGCCGTCATCGTGCGCAGCCAAAAGCTTGGCGAAGGAACGGTGTTGCAGCACCGCTACGACCGCGAGACCAACATCGTGGTCGAACAATATGGACCAACGCAAATTCCGTATGAACTCGCGTGACGATGGCGACGGCGTCCGCCACGGTTGCGCCGGCGCCTGCGCACCATCGCGAGCTCGCTGCCGCCTTCGATCTTAAGCATCTCGATCCCGCTTTCCTCGACGATCCCTATCCGACCTACCGGGCGCTGCGCGCGCACGACCCGGTGCACCGGATGCCGGACGGCTCCTATTTTCTCACCCGCTACGACGATCTCGTCGAAGTCTATCGCGACGCCAAGACCTGGAGCTCCGACAAGAGGATCGACTTCAGGCCGAATTTCGGCGACAGCCCGCTCTACGAGCACCACACGACAAGCTTGGTCTTCAACGATCCTCCCGTTCACACCAGGGTCCGCAAGCTCCTCGCACCGACTTTCTCGCCGCGCGCGCTGCGGGCGCTGCAGCCCCGCATCGAAACGCTGGTGGACCGGCTGCTCGATGCCGCTGCGGCACGCGGCACGATCGACGTGATCGACGATTTCGCCACCGCGATCCCGGTACAGCTGATCGGCGATCTGTTGGGCATTCCCGACGACGAGCGCGAACCCTTGCGCGACTGGTCGCTGGCCATCCTCGGCGCCCTCGAGCCGGTGCTGACGAAGGAGCAATTCGAGAGCGGAAGCCGGGCGGTCGCCGAATTCAAAGGGTACCTGCAGGATCTCATCGCCCGGCGGCAGCGCGAGGGCGTGCATGATGAGCGGGAAATCCTGTCGACGTTGGTTGGCGCCAGTGAGCTTGCGGGTGACGTCAGCAGGGAGGATCGGCTGTCCGAGCTTGAGTTTTTGCATAATTGCATTTTTTTGCTCAATGCCGGCCACGAAACCACCACCAACCTGATTGGCAACAGCGTTCATTTGCTGGTGGAGAATCCGGACGTCTGGCGCGATCTCGCCGCGCATCCGGATCTGGTCGGCTCGGCCGTCGAGGAATTCCTGCGCCTGGAAAGCTCGAACCAGCTCGGCAACCGGCGCGCGACCCGCGACTGCGGGATCGGCGGCAAGACGGTGCCGGCCCACACCTATGTGCATTTGTGCATCGGCGCTGCCAACCGCGATCCCGCCCAATTTCCCGATCCCGACCGGCTCGATGTCCGGCGCCACCCCAATCGCCATCTCGCGTTCGGCAGCGGCATTCACACCTGCGCGGGAAACTCGCTGGCGCGCATGGAAGGGCAGGTCGCGCTGCAAAAGCTGGTGACGCGCTTTCGCACGATCGAACGCGCGGGCGATTTCGTTCGCGGTGGGCGGGCGCGTTTTCGCGGCTTTAAGCATTATCCCGTGGCCTTGCGTTGAACGCGCCGCCACCCCCATGGGGGTGGGGCGAAGAATTTCGGTTTCAAACAGCGCAAGCACATCCGTTCTCGCGGCGCGTTTTTGATTCGCGCCCGAGGTTTGTTTGATGCGTCGTTCGCGGCACCCTCTCCCCGGTGGGGAGGGGGTTGGGGTGAGGGGCGCGGGATGAGGAGATGAACTCCGACGCCCGAACCTTCTCACCTTCGTTCGCTTCGCTCACTCGGCCTCTCCCCTACGGGGCGAGGTAAGAAAAGGAAAATAAGGAAATGGAACGCCGAGAGACGCATGCTCACTGATCCGCGCCACGTCCGCAGATGTTGCCACCTGCAGGCGCTTGCGGGCGCGGCGCGCCCCAAAGACGGGGGCGCTCGCCTCTCGGCGTTCCATCGCGGCTCTCGTTGGGCGATTGTCACCTCCCAACTCAGCTCCAGGCCATGCTTCCTGCAACTCGGCGGGAGCGCACGATCTTATGGACCGCCAACCGGGGCGAAGATCGTGGGCTTCTCCACGGGCGTTACCACGCGCCCGCCTGTCCCAGTCCAGGGTCTCAACACCCGCCCCGGCCGTAGTACCGGAGCGCTGATGCCCAAAGCCGCCCGGGAGCGGGTTACAAGCCCGCGCGCAGGCGCCGTACTCGCCCCTATGCCCAGGTCTGTCTCCCGGACACGTCCTTGTGGGCGAGATTTGCTCGCCCCGTTACGCCTACGACGGACGCAGTCAACAAATTCGTCGTTCATGTGGCGGACAACTAAACCTTGTATGCCGGCCACGCCGTCACCCGCTTTATTTTGAAGTTCGTCGACGAGCGGCGCGTGGAGTGCGCGACGCGCCAATTTGCACTCGCGAATCAAGCCGATGCAGCAGCAAGCAATTGGCGCGACGCGAAACGCGTCCTTCGCCGGATTCCTGCCATTCGTCATCGGTGAGTTCAGTATGGATGCCACTCCCTCGTTGATGTATCTGGCGGAGCTAGGATTTGACGGAGTCGGAGAGAAACCGCCTAACCTACCTTCCAACCCACTCATTCAGAACGACCCACCCCGATGGTCTGATCGGAGGTGGCCAGGCTGGATACAATTGGCAGAACGGTCCCGTGGTGTTCGGCATCGAAACCGATATTCAGGGATCCTCCGAGCGAGACACGACCACAGTAGCCGGCGTTACTGCGACTTGCGGCGTCCCCTGCTCAGTTACCGAGACCGACAAGGTGACGTGGTTTGGCACCACGCGCGGTCGCCTCGGCTACTCATGGGGTAACTGGATGGCGTATGTCACCGGCGGCGCTGCCTACGGTGGAATCAGCACCAAAGGCACGGAAAGCTTTGTTGGTGGCGTTGTACCGGTACTCGCTCTGACCGACACGACCACCACCCGCCTGGGATGGACTGTGGGCGGGGGTCTGGAAGGCCACCTCAGCGGGCAGTGGACTTGGAAGGCCGAATACCTCCACATGGATTTCGGCACGGTGAATTACTCTTTTGCTGAAGCTCCACCCCTCGCTCCCGGCAACATAACGCAGGCGCTGCATGTTACCGACAACGTCGTAAGGGTAGGCGTCGACTACCACTTCGGCGCCGGACCGATCACCACGAGATACTGAGCGGAGGACTTCAAATTTCCCTTGCGCAGGGCCTCGGCACAGCCGGGGCCCTTTTGTTCGGGCCCTCAGCAGCGGAATAGCTGAAGCTATACATCTACGGTTATCTCAACCGAGTTCAGTCGAGCCGGCGGCTTGAGCGTGAGGCTGGGCGCAATGTCGAGGTGATGTGGCTTACGGGTCGGCTCTCGTCCGATCACAAGACGATTGCTGACTTCCGGAAAGACACATCGATTGTGCTCGACGGTGACGCCCGCTCGTCATGCTATACGTGAACAAAGATCGCGCGAGATTGCTGCTCAGATCACTTCCTCGGTCTTATCGTCGGTCTCGCCGTAACGGCGCATAATGGCGGGTTTGGTGCCGGCGTAGAATTTTTCCAGACCGGGGGCGATCTTGGCGTTCTCGCGCTCGAACAGCGAGTTGCCGGCAAGGTCGCTCTCGACCAGGAACGGGCCGAAGTTTTCCACGTCGAGCACCCAGACCGCCTGCGCCAGCCCAAGCTCTTCCAGCCAATAGACGCCGGCGACGCGCTTGATGCCGCGGCCAAGGAGCGCGCCGGTGCCGTAGCCCACGGTGGTGAGATAGACCGCGTTGTTGGGAACGAAAAACTCGCGATAGGTCGCCGACGTCATGCCGCCCTTGCCGATGATGACGTTGCAGTCGGAGATTTTGAAAAAGCCTTCGAGCCATTTGGCGAAGCGGAACGACGCCGTGGCGGTGACGGCGCCGACTTTATAAGTGCCGTCGGGATTGATCGCAGCGGCCGGCGAGCAGTGGAAATTGGCGGTGCCGAGCACGTCCTTGCCGGCCGGCATGCCGGCGCCGTCCTCGACCGCGCGCTTGTAGACGCCTTCGCGCCCGGTAAAGAGCCGGCCGGTCAGATAGGCGACCGAGCCGATTTCCAGTTGACGAAGATCGTCGGTCCGCGCCGGGAGATTGAGGTGAACCGTTTTCAGATCGGGCATGATCTATTTCCTCGCCAGTCACCAAACAAACGCGACATTCCGGAAACTCACTCCCTCGCCGCGCAGGGGAGAGGGTTGGGGTGAGGGGGTTCGGACTTCTAAGCAAGTACGCGGACCCAGTAGCCCCGCATTCTGTCCTTCTCCCCTTCGGGGAGAAGGAACGCAGCTTCTATTCGGCCGCTTCCACCGCTTGCCGCTCCCATTCGACCGTTTCGCGACGCATGTAATCGGTGAACCACATCGGATCGGTGCGGAACGAAGCCTTGCCGCCGGCGGCGATGCGCGCGCAGGCGCGGCGTGAGGAGAGGCAGAACATGTGCACCGACATCGGCATGCCGCCGGTGTGGCAATAGCCGACCTCGATGTGGCAATCGATCACCATGGAGGAGCCGACAAAACCCATGGCGCCCATGCCGATCGAGTTGCCGAGCTGCTTGAATTCCTCTTCCAGCGCGGCGATGCGCGGATCGGGATTGCGCGAGCCGACGACGCGTAGGCAGGAGGCCTGCTTGCCGAGCACCATGCTGGTGTCCTTGGAGCCGCCGAGGCCGACGCCGACGATGGCCGGCTGGCAGGCGAGCCCGCGCTTGCCGAAGCCGACCAGCGTATCGAGATAGAAGCGCTTGATGCCCTCGATGCCGTCGCCGGGAAACAGCATGCGGTAATCCGACCCGAACAGCCCGCCCTTGTGCACGGTGGTCAGTTCGATCCAGTCGGTATCGGGATGAAACGCATATTCGATCTCGGGCGCGTTGATGCCCACATTATTATTATGGTCGATGCGCCAGAGCGGATGCACGCGGTTCGGCCGCAGCGGCACCGAGGAGGTCGCCCGCGCGGTGGCGCGGCGCAACGCCGCCTCCAACGCCACCGGGCCGCCCTCGATGCGCGCTTCGTTGCCGATCTTGACGTACCAGCGCGGCAGGCCGGTATCGCCGCACATGGCGCGGCGGTCCTCCTTGGCGGCTTCGTAGTTTTCCAGCATCGCCTTGATGACGAACGCGGAGAGATCGCCCTTCTCGGTGTCGGCGCATTGGCGCAGGCCGGCGAGATAATCGTCGGGGATTTCGATGGCGGCCTTGGCCATCAAATCTTCGGCGGTGCGTTGAATCGACGACAGCGAAATCATTGTCCTGCTCGCTATTCGGCCGCGATTTGATCGCGGATTAAAGTCTCGCCCGGTTTGACGTGCGTGAACTCGACCGGCCGCGCGACGATCTCGATGCCGTTCTGCGTCTGCCGCGCCACCGTGAATGTCGAACTCGCCAAATCCCCTGGCTCGGGGAAATCAGAGCGGAAATGCGCGCCGCGCGAATTCTCGCGTTTTAACGCGGCGAGTGCAATCACGCGGCTGATCTCACAGAGCGAGCGGAGATTGAGCCAGTCCTGCCAGGTCAAATTGAAGCGGCGATCGTCGTCGGCAACGCCGGCGGCGAGAAGTTCCGCTTCGATGCGGTCGACCGCCGCAAGGCCGCGCTCGATCCCGGCGCGGTCGCGCACGACGCCGACATCGTCCCACATCATATCGAGCAGCTTTTCGCGCAGCGCATTCAGATCGCCGGGTTTTTTGGCAAACGGATGCAGCGCGCGCGCGATCTCGGCATCAAGACTATCCTTGTCGGGTTCGCGATGGCCGGGATTTTTCTCCGCGATCCAGCGCGGTATCACGTCGCCGGCGATGCCGCCGAACACGGTCGAGTTGGCGACGCCGTTGCCGCCGAGCCGGTTAGCGCCATGCATGCCGCTGGCGTCCTCGCCGGCGACGAAAAGTCCGGGCAACTCTGTCGCGGTGTTCACGTCGCAGATCACTCCGCCCATGAAATAATGCGCGGTCGGCACCACTTCCACCAGCCCGCCGGCGAGATCGAAGCCGCAATCGCGGCAGCGATCCACCATGCCTTTGAATTCCTTCGCCACGTGCGCTGGCCCGAGATGACTCATCTTGATGTAGACGCCGCCGTGCGGCGTGGTGCGGCCGGCGCGCATTTCGGCGTAAATGGCGCGGCTGACCACGTCGCGCGTGGCGCGCTCGAGTTTCGGGTCGTAATCGCCCATGAAGCGGTGCTGCGCGCCGTTGAGAAGATGCCCGCCGGACCCGCGCAATCCTTCTTCCAGCACGGTGCCGGTCATGCGCGTGTCGGGGCCGGCCAACAATCCGGTCGGATGGAACTGCACCATCTCCATGTCGCGCAGCTGCAGGCCGAGACGGAGCGCCATCGCAAGCCCGTCCATGCTCTTGTCGCCGGAGGGGGTGTGATAGCGGTACATGGTCGGGCCGCCGCCGGTCGCCAGCAGCACGGCTTGGGCGGAGACGAAGCGAAATTCGCCGCTGCGCACGTCGATCAACAGCGCCCCCGACAGCGCGCCGTCTGCGGCGGGGATCAGCGCCACCGCGCGATGCTCTTCGAGCCGGCGGATGCTCGGGCGCGCCCACACCTGTTCCATGAGCCGGTTGATGATCTCGATGCCGGTGAGATCGCCCTTGTGCACGGTGCGATCGAAGGTCTGCCCGGCGAACGCCTTGCCGTGCAGTGTGCCGTCGGGATTGCGGTCGAAGAAACAGCCGATCTCGTTTTCCAGTTCGCGCACGCGCTCGACGGCCGTGGATACCAGCGTCCAGGCCAGCGCCTGATGCGGCAGCCATTTGCCGCCCTCGATCGTATCCATGAAATGCCGCTCGACCGAGTTGCCGGGATTGAGGGCGACGTTGTAGCCGCCCTGCACCATGCGGGTGCAGCCGCATTTGCCGAGCAGCCCCTTGCTTACGATCGTGATGTCGAGATCCGGAACGGCCTTGTGCGCGTGCAGCGCGGCGAACAGCCCGGCGCCGCCGGCGCCGAGGATCAGAATGTCGGTCTTGTGATGCTCGACGTTCATGTTTGTCTCAAAACACACGCGCCAGGAAGGCGAAAGCGACAACCGCCGAAACCGCCGCCGCAAGGGTCGCTAACTGTTTCTGTCCGTCGCGCCAATCAAAATTTTCGATCACCAAAACGCGAACGCCGCCGAGCAAATGCACCGTAAGCAAAAAGACCAGTCCGACTTCGGCGAATTTCACCAGCGGTTGATCGGTCCAGCGCAAAAAACTTTCGAGCGGCGCCTCGCCGCGGATGGCCAAGCCAAGCGCCAGGAAGTGGAACGGCAGGAATATCGCCAAGCCGAGACCGGAAAGCCGGTGCGCCATGGCGGCAAGCCATAGCGTGCCGGTGCGATGTTTTAGCTCGCTGCCGATCATCACAGCACCAGTGCGGCAACGGCGCGCAAGCCGAGCACCGCCGAGAGCAAGCCGAACGCGATGGCAAACTGCCCGGCGCGGCGGTCGCCGAGCGGCGACCATTCGGCGAGCACGTTGCGCACCCCGATCGCGGCGTGGATGGAAACGGCGGCGACGAAAATCCCGTAAAACGCGGCCCAAGCGATGCTCCCGCGCGTGCGCGCAAGAATGTCGGCGGCCGACAGTCCCTGCCGCGTGGCATAGAAGATGACGGCGATATGGATAAGAACGAGCGGCGCCATCAGCGCCGCAGTCGCCCGCTGCCAGACATAGAGGCGGACATTCATGCTTTCAGCTCGCCCTTCAGATAGGCCGTGGCGGTGCGCCGCTTCAGCGCGGCGATCGAGGCGGTCGGATTGAGTTGGAGCGGGCAGTGCTCCTGGCACGATTGATGCGAATGGCAGGAATGGCAGCCGCCGGAGGCCGCCACTGCCGCCAAACGCGCGGGATTTCCCGCATCGCGCTCGTCGCTGACCAGCGTCCAGGCGCGGTTGAGCGCCGCCGGCCCCAAATAATCGGCGTTCCAGCGCACCGTGTCGCAGGCGGCGTAGCAGACGCCGCAATTGATGCATTCGATCGCCGCGTCGGCGGCGATTCGCGCCGGACTATCCGGCCTGATGCGCGCCATCGGGTCGGCGCGCGTCTGCGACGGCGCGAACACGCCCTTGGCCCCCTGCCATTTTTCGAAAAAAGGCTGCATGTCGGTCGCGAGATCCTTAATCAGCGGAAGGTTCTCCAGCGGTCCGATCGTCAGGCGCCCGTCGCCGGCCACCTTCGCCACATGGGTGCGGCAGGTCCAGCGCGGCCGGCCATTGACCGTCATGGCGCACGAGCCGCACATGCCGACCCGGCAGGCGAAGCGGTACGACAGCGTCGGATCGATATGGCGCTGCACGTAGGTGACCACGTCGAGCACGGTCTGGCTTTCGCGCCGCGGCACGCTGTAGGTCTCGTAGCGGCCCGCTTCGCCGCCGCGCCAGAGCGATACCGACAATTGCGCGGGCAGCTCTGAGCTCATGGCCCGATAAAGCGCGGGCACGCGGCAGACGGCCGTCCACAGGGGGTAAATTGCGCGGCGTCTCCGGGAAAGAAATGTTCCCGCTTGACCTGTTTCTGTGCGGCCGTCCGGGCGATGGAATAGATGGTTTCGATGGTGCCGGGATCGTCCATCCCCTGCAGGCGCGCTAGTTCCTTGTCGCTCAGAGTGAGCCCGAGGTTTTGCGACAGCCAAGGGTGTTCGAGCCGCAGATCATACCGCGCGAAGCGAAACCAGGGACCGCCCGGGGGCGTATCGCCGCACAGCGTGCGCAACTCGGAATTCAGCGTCCAGCACGTCATGCATTGGCCGAGCCACTGCATCTCCGCCAGCGCCAGATACTGGGTGTCGCTCATCAACGAGAGCAATGCGCCGAGCGCCAGCCGCAAAGCGCCGGCAAATCCGACATCGGCGAACGTCACCTTTGTCCGGTAGAGTCCCGTACCGATGGAAATGATGGTGAGATTTTCGGGACCGAGTTGCCAGCAAATGCCGAGCGGCTTGAGAACCGTCGTCATCAACAGCGCCAAGCTTGGACTGTTGTGCGGGGTCACTCCGCCATCGACAAACAGACCGTGAGTTTCGCTGCTGGGGCCGCTCTTCGACACCATGCCGTAGAGCGCGCGCACCTTGCTCAAGAGCAGACTGAGCACCGGAAGACCGCTCAGGTTGGCCTTTACGGCGCCGAGCGGGTCTTCGGGCGCGTCTTCGGTGATGGCCAAAATCTCCGGATCGAAATAATGCGGCGCCGCCGTGCTCGCGCGCACGAGAGTGGCCAGCCGATAATGCTTGTTGCCGTCCCAATACGGCGCCTTTTTGTTGTTGGCGAGGATCCACGTGCTGCCGGTATCCATGCGTTTGGCGATCACGGCCAGACCGGTGATCAGATCGGGGCTGTCGAGCCGGCGATCTTTGACGATCAGATTGATTTCATCGGTCAGCGCGCGGGCGTCGAATTTCGACTGCAGGCCCGGAACGCGCCAAAACGGCCGCTTGAACACCCGCGGCGCCAGGCGCAGATAAAACTCCTTGATCTCTGGAATAGTGTGGCCGAGCGCAAGCGCGCCGGCAATGATGGCGCCCGTGGAGGTGCCGCCGACGAGGTCGAACCAATCGCCGAGACGGATCGGCTTGGCTTTCGCTCGTTCGGTGCCTTCCGGCGGCGCCGGATGTTTATCTGCGGTCGGCCCGAGCTGCTTTTGTTGTTCCTCGCTGAGAATCCTCTCGATCTCTTCGAGAAATGCGACCGTGATGGCGCCGCGCACGCCGCCGCCATCGAGCGCAAGCATTTTCTTTGGGCCTTTGCCGAACAGGTGTCGATCGCGCGGGTTGTCCTCCTCGTCAGGCGGTTTCTCGACGCCGAGCGCTACATCATTCATCGCCATGGATCCGCGGAACAATTGCCGCGCAGCGTAGCATGGCGCCGGACGGCATGGCTAGGATCGGCGGATCAGGCGGCGCGGCAGGTCTTCCCGCGCCGCTTAAGTTCCGCAGCCGAAGTTTCTTGGTCCTCAAACCGACGCGAATGTCCCTGACCGGACTTGCGTTGTCTCGTCGGCTGAGGCGTCCGACCTGCCGGTCACGGCTTCTGCGAGACTGGCTTTTCGCGTTATATATATTTGGATACAGCGATCTCGGCCGACCAGGGAGGAAGGACGGCGGCATGCCGGTTGAAGCGCGGTTACATATGAGGGATTCTTCGTGAGAAAAAATCGTACGCCGATCCTCGTCCTCGCTCTGATTCTCGGAGGTCTTGCCATGATCGAGCCGCTCCGTGCCGATGATGCCGGTGTCGTTCGCGTTTTGGCGGCCGGCAGCTTGCGGACGGCGATGAATGAGATCGCCGTTTCCTTCTCGCGCGGCGCACATATCAAAGTGGAGAAAAGTTTCGGTCCCTCCGGCGTGCTGCGGGAACGCATCGAGAAAGGCGAGCCGGCCGACGTCTTCGCCTCCGCCGATATGGGCAATCCGCTCACGCTGTCGCGGGCCGGGAAAGCCGGCCCGGTCGTCTTGTTCGCCCGCAACCGGCTCTGTGCGCTGGTGCGCCCGGGACTGACAGTCACGTCCGCCAACCTTCTCTCGACGCTGCTCGATCCGCGGATCAAGCTCGGCACCTCGACGCCCAAAGCCGATCCGTTGGGCGACTACACCTGGGCGATGTTTGGCAAGGCCGACGCCATTCGCCCCGGCAGCCGCGCGATGCTGGAAGGCAAAGCGCAAAAACTCATCGGCGGGCCGCCGATCACCGCCCCGCCGCCCGCCGGCATCGATATTTTCGCCTGGTACCTGCGCGAAGGGCATGCCGACATCTTTATCGAGTATTGTACCGCCGGCGCCGATTTCAAAAAGGACCTGCCGGGAGCGACGGTGGTCAATCTTCCAGCGGACCTTGCGACCGGCGCCGATTACGGCCTGACCGTTCTGCCGACGAAGAACGAAAATGCGCCGGCGTTTGCCTTTTTCATTTTATCGCCGGAGGGACAGAACATCCTTTGGCGCAACGGCTTCGATGCGCCGCTGCGGCCGCAGCAAGGCCATTAGTCGGGGCTGCGACATTCGCAGCATTCGGTTGCACTTGGCGGCCCTGCAAAATCCTTGCTATTCTGCCGACCGACGCTGACGCGCCGTAAGCGCGTCTTCAATACTTCGGAATGCGCCTCCGAAGTGTGTCCCCCAGATCCATGAACAGGCAATTCGCGCGGCTTTTGCCGCGCGAGAGGCTATTTTGAGGGTTTTCATGCGGCTGAGCGCCCGCAATCAAATCACAGGAAAGATTATCGAAGTGAAGAAGGGTGCGACGACGACTCATGTCCGGGTCGAAATCGCTCCCGGCCAGGTCATCACATCCTCGATTACCAACGAAGCCGTTGACGAGCTCGGCTTGAAAGCCGGCGATGCGGCAATTGTCGTCATCAAAGCTTCCAACGTCATGATTGGCGTCGCCTAGAGGAACGCCACGTTTGTTGTGACACCAGACTGAACTACGCGCAGCTATGAAGGAGATACCAATGTTTTCCGTCGTTGAATCTGCTCGACGAGTTTCCAATCTATTGCTGCTGTCCGGCGCAGCACTCCTCGCGGCCGGTCTGTTGTCGCCTCCCGCAGCTTTTGCCGCGGGGAAGGTCAACGTGCTTTACGCCGGATCGCTGGTCAATCTGATGGAGCACGGCGTCGGACCGGCTTTTGACAAAGCGAGCGGCGACACCTTCCAGGGCTATGCCGGCGGCTCGAGCGGGCTTGCCAACCAGATCAAGGGCAAGCTCCGTCAGGGCGATGTGTTTGTCAGCGCCAGTCCCAAGGTAAACGACAGCCTCATGGGCGCGGCGAACGGCGGCTGGGTGAGCTGGTACATCACCTTTGCCCAATCTCCGCTCGTGATCGGCTACAATGCATCGAGCAAATTTGCCGCCGACTTCAAGTCGAAGCCGTGGTATCAGGTGCTCATGGAGCCGGGAATCAAGATCGGCCGCACCGATCCCAAACTCGATCCCAAAGGCGCGCTGACGGTGGCGCTGATGAAGCAGGCGGAAACTTTCTACAAGAGTCCCGGACTGTCACAGAAGGTTATTGGCACACCAAACAATCCGGCTCAGGTGTTGCCGGAGGAGACTCTGGTGGGCCGCTTGCAGTCGGGCCAGCTCGATGTAGGCTTCTTCTATTCGACGGAAACAGCGGACGCCAAGATACCGGCGCTCGCGCTACCGGCCGAAATCGCGCCCAAGGCTGTTTACACCGCCACCATCTTGCATAATCCGCCGAATGCCGACGGCGCCGATAAGTTTGTTGCCTTTCTGCTCGGCAGCGACGGACAGAGCTTGATGAAGCAGCACGGGCTCGGCGTGCAAAAGTTGACGCTCTCGGGCGATGCCGGCGGCGTCCCGAAGGACATCCAATCGCTGCTCGACAAGGCCAAGTAATCGAGCAAATAATCGGGCGAGCCGCCCCGTTTGGCAGCCCGCCGGCTGTCGTGCACGATTATGGTTTCGGTCCTATATTGCGAAGATTCAGGAGTCCGGAGGACGCCATAGATACTTCCGTAGGAACGATCGCCGTGGTCCGTGGCGCGTCCAGCGCCGAGGTCCAGGATGTGTTTCGCATGCTGGCCGACCGATGGACGCCGTCTGTCCGGTTGGCTGGCCTTATCGCGGAAAGCCACGGCCTCGCCGATCGCGCCTGCAGCGCCGGTTTCCTGCGAAACGTCGCGACCGCGGAACGGTTCTCGATCTTTCAGGATTTGGGGCCCGGATCGACCGCGTGTCATCTCGACGGCGCCGGCGCCGCCACCGCGGCGGACGCCGTGCGGCGGGATATTGCCGCGGGATGCGATCTTGTGCTGTTGAGCAAATTCGGGAAACTTGAAGCAGACGGGAAGGGACTCCTGGCCGCATTCAAAGCGGTGATCGACGCCCACATCCCGCTTTTAACCTCGGTCTCTCCTCCCTTCGAGGAATCGTGGAAGAGCGTCGCCGGTCCATCGTTCGCCATTCTTCCCGCCGATCCGCACCAGATCGACGCCTGGCGGCAAGCGGTTCGAACGGCCATGGGGGCGGCGATGGCGCCGGCTTCGTGATAAAAAGAACCGCGACGGTGACCGACAAACTTCCCCGTCTTTCCGGCGCGCGCCGGCGCCTGGCTTAGTCGATGGGCGTCTTAATCCCTGTTTCGCGCTCGTGCAGCGCCATCCATCTGCCTTCGACATCCCGGCTTATCATATAGACCTTGCGGCTCGTGGGGTCGCCGTAGCGCGAGCACAGCTCGGCGAGCGCGGGTGTTGGCCGATAGCTTTCCTGATAGACACGCTCCCGCTCGGCGAAGATCGCCTCGCACGACGCTTTCTCAAGCTCATCGATATTGCCTTCGTGGACGTCCAGTTTCAGCACCAGCTTGCGCGGTTTGTCGGCGGTCTCCAACATGATCGGGATCCATTCCCGTTCCGACCGCCAGTCCTGGAATTTTCCCTGCCGGAGCCCGCCGATCCGGTCCGGCAAGGCGTCACGGATCTCCTCGGTGATACGCTCGTCTTCGTACCGCGTGGCAAGACCGGCGAAAAAGAACAGCGTCGCGTAACGATTGCGAACCTCCCCCGGAATGCCGTCGAGAATGTCGAGCAGGCGATCAAAATGCGGCAGCGTATTTTTGGGTCAGGAATAGCCGCTCATGACGAACCATGCCGCGCTCGCCGCCCAACCGGAGGATCGCGGTCTGGTAATCGAAGTCCCCGCGCCGCCCGTTCCATCGATCATGGGTGTCGTCGCAGCCCGCGAGCGATGTATGGAATCCGATGATGCCGGCTGACTTTCGTTCCTCCAGCCAGGCGGCGAGCTCGTCGCCGCGCCGGATGCGCAGCCCGCCGAGATTGAGGATTTGAAACCTGCCGCCGCGCCGCGCGCGCAGCCTCGCCACGCCCCTGAGAGTCTCGATGTCATAATCGAATGACGGCCCCACGAATACGCCAATCTCCAGGTCGTCGCGGCGCGCCGACGCCTTCCAGTCGAAAAGCCGGTGTGCAAGCTGTTCGAACCGCGCGAAGGGGAGGGCGCTGCCTTTCCTTGTCTCGGTAATCAAACAATAGCGGCAGATGTGGGCGCACGGCGCGTGGCGCAGCGAAAGCCGCAGCCCCTTGCCCACGATCTCTCTCGGCATCGCCATCACCTCATGCGGACGAGTACGGTCCTCGTCATGTTGCCACATCGGAATCGCCCGGCGTCGGCGGGGCGAACGGAGTGAACAGGCTGCGATCCGGCTTGAGGTCGAGCAGCGGCGTGCCGTCGAGGCAGTCGAGACCGCGCACCAGCAGCGTCGACCCTTCGAGCGCGACCAGCCGCACAATCGACGTGCCGATCGGATTGGGCCGCACCGGCGAGCGCAGCGCAAAGGTGCCGCGCGTTAGTCCATCGTCACGCGGACTTTGGAGGACGAGGTCGCGGCGCGAACGGTGCAGCCAGTAGAGCACTTCCAGCCGTTCATATTCGGTGATCCGTTCAAGCGCCGGCGCCCAGGTTTCGAACACCTCGATACGGCAGGTCGGACCGTCATGCCGGCCCTGGCGCGGACAGTCCATGCGCGAGGTCCAGGGCGTCCGGATGCGGCCGATGAAAATCAGTCCGGCATCGGTTGCGTCGGGCCACGCGATCGCCCGCTCGGCCTTTCGCATTTCGTCTTCCCGAACCATCGGCTCCCCTCCGGCGATCCCGGCGGCGGACGTTCTCGACCGCCCCAATCGCGCCGCGCGACTTACAGCTTGGCCGGCTTACCGTTATATATTCCGAAATACGACGCTTGCCGAGGGCCGCGCGCGGCTTCGCTGCGCGAAACGCTTCAGTGACGGGAGAATCGAATGAGACTGCGTTAATCCCTTAATCGACGCCGACCATGACGTCGCTTGCCTTGATGACGGCATAGGCCGTCTGTCCCGGTGCAAGCTTCAGTTCGTCGGCCGCCTCATTGGTAATGGACGCCGTCACAACAGCGCCGCCAATATCGATCTTGACGTGGGTGGTCGTGGCGCCCTTTTTAACGTCGGTGATTTTTCCCTTGAGCTTATTTCGCGCGCTCAGCTTCATCATGATTCCTTGCTCCTTTTGCTTCGGTACAAAGCCGAAATCCGTCACAACGACGTGTGCGGCGTTCGATAAAATGCGACGGACGAACAGCGTAACCGCCGGTGGCACTGCGGCGATGACGGTTAGCCCGTAAGCCGCCCGGACCGCAAGGTCCTCTGCCGGGCGTCGCCCGCCACCGGCGCCGCTTGCGGCGTTACGGCAATGATTCGGCAGAGTTTTGTGCGCGTCCGCGGGCGTTGGCGTCGCTTGCCGCCGCGCCTATAATGGAGCGCATCAGGGCCGATCGGGCGGATGTCTTGGCGGGTATTGGCGAGTATTTTGGCGAGTAAACGGCGCAAGCGGTCAAGATCGGTTCACGCCAGAAACTCCAATCCATGAGGGTTTGTTGCGTTCGCGGGTGTAGCTCAATGGTAGAGCAGAAGCCTTCCAAGCTTATGACGAGGGTTCGATTCCCTTCACCCGCTCCATTCGCTCCCAAACCTTCCCAGTAATTCCGCTAATTCAGTATTTTACCGGACTCTGAAGGCATCTAGGCTGCAAAAAACGTCCAACGAAACGGCCAACGTTTCGTCCAACATCGTCAGCCGAATGACCGGATGGTTGTCAACAATATTGGATATACAGAATTTGCATTTTCCCAGCTTGGCGCGAAACGAGCCGTCCCCATATGGGGCCCTGCACTTTCGACGGTTCAAATGGTCTCATTGCCGTCGGCCACTCAGCAGGAGGTGAAAGCGCTGCTCAAGAAAGACGAGGCAGCGGCGATCAAAGAGGCATTCAGTAGATATTTCATGTGCCAAATTTCGCCAGCGGAGTCTCGTCTATACAAATTGACCACCGCTCTCGGAGAAATGCACCTCGGCGACATTCAAGGTCCAGGCGATCTTCGTCGCTTCGCAGGTATTCTATATCCGTCGGTACGAATGTGGGCCAATGGCGATAATGTGGCCCTATTGCCTTGGTTCGTCGACAATTATTTAGAATTTCGAAAAGCGGTCCATGTGCGGATAAAACACCAGAAAGGATCAAGCATCGATATTGATTACTTGGACGCAGCGCATGGCTTTGATGACGAGGGCAAATTGAAGTGGTTGGGTCGCATTAAAAAATGGACCCTCAACCGAGCCTATCAGGAGGCCAAATTTATTGCGAAGCCCGGTCCAGATGCGGATGGAGACTATTCTGTCGCCCAAGACGGGATACCTGTGCATTGGGAGGCTACCGACGTGCAAACTGGTGAAATAATACTGCCCGACTGAGGCTGGTCCCACGCTGTGAAGCTCAGTAGATGCTGGCGTGCCCGCATTTTCGCGTCTTGTTTGCCTTTTAGATCTCGCAGTTCGATCTCAAACTTCTCATACATGGGGACATGCACGTCTCCGTCCAGTTCGATGAAATAGGCGAGCAGGATCATTGCGCGGTCAATGCGCGCGACCATCGATGCTTGCGATGCATTATTGTTGGCCATGGTTCAGCTCAGGATTAGCTGAACCGATTTTATGCGGAACCGCCTCGAAAATATCTGAAACGATTGGGAATCGCAGGGCAATACCAAACTTTGCCATCCATGCCGCAGGCAGCACATGGTTGGTACGGCGTGACCCTATCCCTTTGGATAGCTAAGCCTATCACGGCGCGCGGCTTAATGCGGTCAAGGACGCTTCGCGCCGCCGCTGGCGGCTGCATTCGCATTCCTTGACCGCAGCGCGCGCCGTGATGATGGGGTTTTGTCGGGACGGGGGAGCGCCCGACTTTTGCGCCTTGCGGCGCATTCGACGCGCTGCGCGGCGTCGAACAAGGGAGCTGCAATCTCGGACAATCGCGAATATATTTGTTCATGGCTAAGAAGCTCCCGCTTACAGATTTTAGGGCCGTGCGCAGCAAGCTCGAACCACATGAGTTTGCGATTAGCGCCGGACAAGACGTGCCGCCCTCAAGCCTAATCGGACAAGAGGTGTGGGATGGAATTATGCATTTGCCGGAAGATGTCTCGATCCGCATTTCGGATCATAACGGCACCCGCTTTGAGTTGCTTTATAGTCTATGGGGCGATTGGATTCATGCTATCGGCGATCCCGATAAACCCGACGAAATATACAACTGTATGCTGGATGCAGGCGATGCCTTACAGGGCGCCCACTTCAATTTCCTGCATGGCTATTACCGCGTGGCTCTCGCTGAATTGCGCGTTGCTCTTGAGCTAGTGTTGATTGGGACGTTTGGAAACCTTCAGCCAACTGATGCGAAATACTGTGCGTGGAAACAAGGTCTCGGCGAGTTGGATTTTACCCGCTGCCGTAAAAACCTTTCGGGAGCCTTGCGTAAGGACCAAGCCAAATGGATGTTTGCGAATGGAGAATTCTTGGCGGAAACTTATAAAACGCTATGCAACTACACGCATTCACGCCCTGATGCCAACTATGGCGTTCTCTGGCAAAGCAACGGCCCCGTTTATAATAACGAGGCGATTCGTCTAACGTTCTTCACAACGCTTTCCGTTTTTGCCATATGCTATCTGTTTGTGCGCATCGCACGACCTGGATTCACTATGCCCAAGGACAGCGATATCCTGTTCGAGCTTGACGGGATGCCCCATTACGCAAAGCTAGCACTACTTTGGCAGATTTTGAGGCGTCGGGGATTCCCAAATCAGTTTTTCTGTGACTCATGGGAGGTCGGCTTTTGGAGGGGCCGACCATGGTTGACAGAATTTCGGACTGGAAGGCGGAGCTTGCAGCCTTTCTCAAGCCGTTTTTGGCTCGATTGGGTCACAAGGCGCGGCGGCAAATGTGTCCGCTCTACGTATCGGGACTGATCGGTCCTGGCGATCGCAAGAGCATTCAGCCGATGGCGGAGCGGCTTGCGTTTGGTGACTACGATCAATTGCACCACTTCATTGCGGCCGGGATCTGGGATGCGGCGCCGTTGGAGAGCGAACTGCTTGTTCAAGCCGACAAGCTTCTCGGCGGCCGCGATGCCGTGCTGGTGATCGACGACACCGCGATTCCGAAGAAGGGCACCCATTCGGTCGGTGTGGCGCCGCAATATGCTTCGGCGCTGGGCAAAACCGCGAACTGCCAGACCCTGGTATCGCTGACGCTGGCGCGTGGCGAGGTGCCGGTCATGCTGGCGTTGCGGTTGTTTCTGCCTGAGAGTTGGACGAGCAAACGGGTGCGGTTGAGGGCTGCGAACAGCGTGGTGGTACCGTGACGTTTGTAGTCGTACGTCATCGTCCCGGCACGGCCCGGCTTCATCGGCAGCCCCGGCTGGGTACGGTCGAGCGCCTGGATTTGGCTCACATGGGGATTTGCGGGTCAAGATGTTCAGATCAGGATTACATCGTAAATTTCCTTTCGTTGGTCGGTATCCAAGGTCTGAGCCCGTTTGCATGACTCGGCCCGTTTCCGATGCCGCTTCAAACTCACATCCGGTCAAGGATACGTTGCACCGAACGCAGGCTCACTCCCGCCGCCTTCGCCAGCATCCGGCCGGTCCAGTGGGTCGCTTCTCCCGGCGGCGGCCCCAGCGTCAGCTCAACCACCCTCTGCACAGTGGTTGTCGAAAGTGGCTGTTTGCCGGGCTTGCGCGTCTTGTCGCGCGTGAGCCCTGCAACGCCCTCCGCCATGAACCGCGCCTGCCATCGCCACACCACGGGCTTCGATTTGCCCGATCGGCGCATGATCTCAGCGGTGCCGCAGCCGTCGGCTGTCGCGAGGACGATATTGGCCCGCCACACGTGCTTTTGCAGCGCGCTGCGATCCGAGATGATCGCCTTAAGCCGATGGCGATCCGCTCGGGTAACGTTCACGACAATTCCTGCTCTCATGATGAGAGCTTGAACTGCTTCGGACCATTTGGGAATCGTCCGAATGAATCAGACCACTAGGAGGGGCATTAGTCGCCGCTGGCACGGATTGGCCGTGCCAGTTCGTCAAAAGCCGAAATCAAGTTGTCCTGGCCATGAGCGATAATGAGAACATACGTTCTCATTGCGCCCGTAGCGCCAACGTGTATTCCATTTGAAATCCCATTCCGTGAGGTAGCGCGGCAAATGAGCCTCGCTGACCGAGTGATGGGTGCCGAACACGGCTCGCTTCATAAGGCTAAAACGAGCCTCTGCCGTGTTGATGTGAGCCCAGCCGCCGAGCCGCACATACTCATTGGCCGAATGATTGACTGTGGTGTGGCCTGCAAAGCCGCGTCCAATCGGACCGTAGGAAACATGTTCGTCCGTCATCAGGTGCGATTTGCGGTCAACCGCCTTTACGATGGCGTCGCGCAGCGTTTTGGATTTCACGTTGGCGACGTGAAACGACCGGCTCTCGCCATCGCGATCGACGAGCGTCAGCACGGTATGCTTCTTCGGCTCCTTCTTCGCATAGGCGCGGTTCTTGGCTTTGCCGCCGATCAGGGTTTCATCGCTTTCGACCGTTCGGCCTTGACCGCCAAGCGGCCCACGATCGGCAGGCGTCATGCCCTCTCTTATGCGATGACACATAAACCATGCGGATTTATAGGTGATGCCGAGCATCCGGGAGAGTTGAAGGGCGCTCATGCCTTTCTTGCTGGAAACAATCAGGTGCGTCGCCAAGAGCCACTTGTGCAGCGGGATATGGCTCCGCTCGTACAGCGTGCCGACGCGGACCGTAAACTTGTCTTGGCATTTGGCACAGTAGTACCAGCCCGCACCCATGGATTTGCCGTTGACTGGCTTCACGGTGTCCAATTGGCCGCAGAGTGGGCAAACTGGGCCATCTGGCCAGCGGGACGCCTCAAGAAATTCGCGGGCTTTGTCTTCGTCGGTAAAGGCTGGATTCGTCAAATCGCACATGGCCGTCTCCCATGTCCGCGACTTTGGCATATCCGGCCCTGTCAGTCAAGTATATAGTTGCCAAAATTTGCCCAGGCGGATATGAGCTGTACTCAGCGCCATCTGGTCTGATCATTAGCGATAAGCGCGCACGATTAGGCAGCGCTCCTTTGCTATGCAAAATCTGTTTCGGATCGTCAGCGTTTCGACCCGGAGAACGTGCCAATTGGTCACGAGCCAGTAGTTCGGCTTATTATCCAGAATGCCCCGATAGAAGAAACCTGTGGCGAAGCCTAACTCTGTATCATCAAAAAGAAGCTGAAGACGTACGACCGCAAAATTGAGCGGGTCGATCTGTTCAGTTAGCGCCACTTCATTCATTTCTGTTCCGTGCTGCCCTAGGGCAAGGTTAGGTTACAAAATAGCCTCCAACCCCTTACGCTGAATGACATTCAACAGAACAAGCGTTGGGCCCGTCGGGCGCTTTTCATCGCGTTCAAGCTGCGAGACATACCCCACACTCACATGAAGGTGATGCGCAAGCACGGCCTGACTAATGTTTTCCTTGTCGCGCAGCGCCCTTATCTGTTTCCCTGTTAGTGACCTGGTGACGCCCTGTACCTCGTCGCCAAGGTGGCGCAGCGTGATCTTCTCATGGGTGCGCTTGCTTATTACACCGCCAGCGTACATGTCCTTAGCGGTTGACAGGATAGTTCTCGTCAAGGGACTAAGCTTCGCTGCTTTTTTACTTGCCATGTTTCACCTCCAGCAATCGACCGGCTTTAAGTTCTGCCTCGATTTGCGCCGGGCTTGTGTTGAGCCAATGCGCTGCGATTTCACGTAGTGACCGTAATTCAGCATCACTGATATTCGCCCGGTCGTTCTTGGCGAAGCAGTGGAGAAAGAACGCCCGATCGCCCGCATGTAGAGCGATGATCGTGCGGTAACCGCCAGAGCGGCCTTGGCCCTGCCGGGCCACCCGCTGTTTGATGAGGCCGCTTCCGAGCTCGGCATCGACCAAGCCCTTGACCGCACGCTCGACGGCTTCACGCAGCGCCTGGTCGGATATGTCGGTGTTGCGTATTAACCGCGCAAACGTCCGCGTTTTGAAAACCCTCAAGGTTCCTCCATAGCACTACGAACTATAGTGCATAGTATGTGCATTTTCAAGTGTGAACTGCGTAAGAATCTTGCTTATTGGCGGGTGTAATGGATGACAATGTTCGGGATTACCAATGGTTACGATGGAGGTGAAAAGACAGAAAATCTAATTTGGCCGGAGAGGGTAGCGAGATGTCCTTTTGCGTAGCCAAAAGGTCTCGTTGGGGGCCGGTTGGTGGCCCCCAATCCCCAAGGACGCATGCGCTCGGCGAAGGAGCTTTATCATGGGACGGCCAAAAGCGTCTAATTTACGTGACATGCAGCTTAAGCTGAATCTCACGGCCACAGAATAAGAGTGTGTTATGCGGCGGACAAAGGCAGCTGGGATGCGCCCAACGCCTTTTGGCCGCGCAGTGATACTAAAAAGGTTTGTCGCTCAGGGGCCAGGCCAAAATGAGCCGAGTAATCCCGTAAGGCTGGATTACGTAACGTTGAGGAGCTTGGGCAATAACCTAAACCAAATGGTGCGGCATATGCATCGGACGGACGAACCGCCAACGAACGATCTTGAACCTTTGCTCGCGGATATTCGTCAGATTGTGGATCGCGCAGCCCAAAAATGGCCGTGAGAATTTTGCCGTACGGCGGAAATGCCTGATGGGAATTTTCGGGATTTTCGGAAAATAGGTCGCTATGCCCAAAAAAGTTGTGGATAAAAATCATCCAACCATTCGTCCAACAAAGCGACCAACAAAGTCGCAGAGAGAATTCCTCGCTTGCGCTAACGCATTGAGTATGCGGTATTAATGGTTTGAAGCGAAACGCGTCGCCCGCTCCAACTTCCCTCTTCACCCGCTTCAACGTTCTAATGACGAGCCTTACTTCCCCTGCACGTGCTGCAAAAAATGCAGCACGTCGCCGTCAAATTGCGTCGGGTCTTGCAGAAACGAGAAATGGCTGACCTGCGGCTGGATCAACAGTCCGCTGCCGGGAATGTTGTCGGCCATGAACAGCGTATTCTCGCGCTTGATCGCCTCGTCGTGATCGGCGTCGACGATCCAGGTCGGCACTTTGATGGTATGCAGATCGTCCGCGGTCCAGTGCGGCTCGCTGTCCCACATTTTTTCGATCTGCTTGAGAAAAGCGTCGTATTCCTTCGGCGTCGGCGACAGTTGCTCGTATTCAGTGCGGGCGCGGGCGATGAATGCGCTGAATACCGGATCGTGTTCGACGTCCTTCACCGCGCTCGGATCGGAGTTGGCGGCGAACGCAAACAGTTTGCTCAGCCGCTCGGGGTGATGCAGCGCGATGTCGAGCCCGATGATGGCGCCGTCGCTCCAGCCGACCAAGGCCGCCTTGTCGACTTTCAGATAATCCATCAGCGCCAGCACATCGGACGCCATGAGATCGTAACCGTAGGGGCGGGTGTCGCGCGAAGAGCGGCCATGGCCGCGGCTGTCCATGACGATGACACGGTAGTGCGGCGCGAGCGCCCGCACCAATAGTCCCCAATAGTTGGAATTGGCGAGCCCGCCATGGAGCAAGATCACCGGCGCGCCGTGGCCGAACGTGGCGTACCAGATTTTGATGCCGTTCACCGGCGCCAACCCGCTCTTGACCGCGGCGGGCAGGCTCGGCGTTGGCGGCAGCGTGAGCCATTGCGGCTCGGCGCGCGCGGTCAACGTGAGGCCGAAAAAAAGAATGCTGACGACAAAAGCGAAGCGTCGCACGGCCGCATCCTCGCTCAATTCAGGGTGCCTGCAGTTAACGGCACTATTGCCGATTTCGTCAATCGCTCGTCACTTCGTCCCATACGCCCGGTCGCCGGCGTCGCCGAGGCCGGGCACGATGAAGGCGCGCTCGTCGAGCGCCGGGTCGATCGCCGCTGTCCAGATCGACACGTCGGGATGCAAGCCGCGCATGCGTTCGAGGCCGGGCGGCGCGCAAATCAGACAGACGAGGCGGATGTCCTTGGCGCCGCGCTCCTTCAAGCGGTCGACTGCGGCGACGGCGGTGTTGCCGGTGGCGAGCACCGGCGCGACGACGATCACCAGGCGCTCGGCGATATCGGTCGGCGCCTTGAAGAAGTATTCGACCGCCGCGAAGGTTTCCGGCTCGCGATAGAGCCCGATATGGGCGACGCGCGCCGCCGGGACGAGATCGAGCATGCCTTCGGCGAACGTGATGCCGGAGCGCAGGATCGGCGCGAACACCAGCTTTTTCCCGGCGAGACGCGGCGCCATCATGGTGGCGAGCGGCGTCTCGATTTCGACCTGGGTCAACGGCAGGTCGCGCGTCACCTCGTAGCAGAGCAGCATGCCGATTTCTTTGAGCAGCTCGCGAAACGATTTGGTCGAACGGGCCTTGTCGCGGATGAGCGTCAGCTTGTGCTGCACCAGCGGATGATCGACAATCTTTACGCCATGCATATGTGCTCTCCCCGGCGCGGGTTTCGTTGTTCGCTCAAAAGACCGTGCCGTCACTGATGACTTTGATCGGCGGGCTGCCGTCGGCGCGGCACGTGAACGCAAGCTCGCGGCCGGCCGCCCAACTGCCGCCCTGCAGAACTTTCGCAAGCGGCAGCGCGGCGGCGTTCTTGTTCAATTTGGCGCGGACGGCGAACGCGAGCCGGTCGAGCAGCGCCACGGTGAGCGCGCGCCATTCGACGACGAGCGCCGAGCCGACTTCGTGTTCGCGCGCGGCTTCCGTCGGGTCGCGCAGCGCCAGCACGCCGGTGTCCACGAACAATCCGCCATTGCGGTATTCGGCAAGCCCGGTGAGCCCGTCGATCTCGGTCACGGTGAAGCCGGCCTGCTGCAGCGGCTCGATCAGCGAATAGGCGAGCCATTGCGACAGCTTGTGCAGCGGCACCAGCCCGCTGGTGGCGTCGCCGGTGACGATCGAAGGGTGGCGCCAGCAATCGCCGAGCGGCACGCCGCCGAGCGACAGTCGCGACGGCCAGATCGGGCCGAACTGCTGCAGCAGCTCTGACAGGATCAGCGGCGCCGGGATCGTGCCGTGCTCGGCCTTGGCGGCGAGATGATCGAAAAAGCCGCCGGGGCGAGGGCTGTCGGCGCGCGCAAAAATTTCCGGGCGAGAGGCCGCCAATTCGCCGAGCGCGCGCAACAGCGCCGCCCGGCCGTCAGCGCCGACGAGTTGATTGCCTCTCGTGATTTGCAGTCCCGTGTACAGCGTATCGGCGCTCAATTGCGTCAATGCGTTCGCATCCGCCCGCAGCGGGTCCTTGCCGGTGGCAGAAAAAACGCCGCGGGCGAACATGTCCAGGCTGGCCAGCGCGAGCCCTTCGGAGCGGCCAATGCTCTCGCCCGTCGCTGCATCCCGATAGCGCCATTGCGGGCCGGCCCCGGCGTCGAGAAGCACGCTGACGATGATCAGATCGAAGGCGGCGCGCGCGCCGGCCGCGCGATCTTTTGTCCGTGCCGCTTGCGCCATCGCGTCATAGCGGTTCTTGCCGCCAACAACGAAATGCCGCCAGCGCGAATGAAACGGCACGTCGAGCGACGGATAATTTTTTTGCGTAGCGGCGGCGACGAGGTCGACCGTATCGTCGAGCCGATCGGGGTTGATGCGAAAATTCGGCAGCGTGTCGTCGAGGCCGAGGGCCAGCATGCGCCTGGCGCGCGTGCGCACGGCCGCGGCGTTCAGAAGCGAAAGGGCGGCGGTCGTATCGGCGTGCATGACGGGTGCCGAGAAAAGATCGGCGCTTAGTATTTGTCGAGCGCGCGCCCGGTCGTATCGGTGACTTCGGCCGGCGGCGGCGGCTCGGGTGAAAAATATCCGGCGGCCTTCTTGGCGGCCATTTCCACGTGGGCGTCGGCCGGCACCAGTTCGTCGGGCAGCGGCACGCGCTCGACCACCTCGACGCCCTGGCCGACCAGCGCATCGTATTTCATGTCGCTCATCGACACGAAGCGGTCGATGCGCCGCAGGCCGAGCCAATGGATGGCGTCGGGCATCAGTTGCTGGAAGCGCGCGTCCTGCACGCCGGCGACGCATTCGGTGCGTTCGAAATAGGCGCTCGCCACGTCGCCGCCTTGCTGGCGCTTGCGCGCATTGTAGACCAGGAATTTGGTGACCTCGCCGAGTGCGCGGCCTTCCTTGCGGTTATAGACGATGATGCCGAGACCGCCGGACTGGCCGGCGCGCGCGCATTCCTCGATACCGTGAATGAGATAGGGCCGGCAGGTGCAAATATCCGAGCCGAACACGTCGGAGCCGTTGCACTCGTCGTGCACCCGGCAGGTGATTTGAGTCCTGGGATCGGCGAGCTTGCCGACGTCGCCGAACATATAAATCGTAGTGCCGCCGATCGGCGGCAGGAAAACCTGCATATCGGGCCGGGTGACCAGTTCGGGAAACATGCCGGCGGTCTGTTCGAACAAGGTGCGGCGTAAAAGATTCTCCGCACAGCCGAAACGCTGGGCGATGCCGGGCAGATACCAGACCGGATCGATGGCGATTTTGGAAACCGCGATGCTGCCGCTCTTGTGCACCATGTCGCCGTCGGCCTTGAGCCGGCCGGCGGCAATTGCGCTCTGCATCTCATGCAGGTCGAGCCGCGCCTTGGTGATGGCGATGGTCGGGCGGATGTCGACGCCTTCGGCGATCTGGGCCTTAAAGGCGTCTGCGGCCAGATGCCCCCACGGATCGAGCGAGACGATGCGGCCGGGCTCGCTCCATTGCGCAAACGGGCCGATGTTCACCGCAGGATGCGTGTTGGTCAGATCCGGCCGGCGGATGGGGTCGAGCGCGCCGGAGGACACCGCGAGCGCGCGATAGAGCGCATAGGAACCGCCGTGGCTGCCGATGGCGTTGCGATCGCCCGGCCGCGAGACGGTGCCAATGATCGGTCCGCGCTCGCGCGCGGTCGCCGCGCCCCACCGGATCGGAAAGCGCGGCTTGCTGCCGGGCTCCGGATGCGAGGTGATGCGGATATGATCGGACCGGTTCGAGCGGTTCATTTGCCGAATCCAAAAAGCCATCGGCCCGCCGCTAAGGGCGGGCCCGACGGTCAAATTTCAGAGCTTCTTTGCGGGTTCCGTAACCCAGACTGCCCGCACGCCCTATATAGCAAATCCGGGCGCCGCGCGCAATCAAGCCGCGCGGCCCCGTGACCTCTCAGCTATTGTTTGCGCCACGTCGTGCCGTCCGACCAATCGATCGAATGGTCGGGCCGGATGATGCCGAGCGAATTGAACGTGCCGGCGGCGCTGATGGTCATGCTGCTGGTCAGCGCGGCGTCCGCCGTGGCGCCGTTGTCGCCCTTGATCTGCAGCTTGTTGCCGGATTGGGAGATCGAGGGCGAAGCCCCCGGCCAGGTGCAAGGATCCGGATTGGGCGTGCATTGGTAAGTGCCGCTCAGATCGGGAGGAGCAGCGCCCTGCGCTTGGGCGCGGCCGCCAAGCGCCAACGCGCCCAGCGCGACAACTACCGTGATCGACAATGCGAATTTTTTTCTTGCCGTTTTGGCCATCCACTTCCTCCCGTGAAGTTCATGCAAACGCGTGCCCCCGTATCCATCATAGCGGTAACGCGCCGGCTCCGTCACTACGCGTAAAGCGCGCGGAGATTATTCGGCTTGTCGTGCGGCGTCCACGTGATGTTGCCGATCTTCCAGTCGTTCCTGATCTTGACGAGATCGAGCACGACAGTCGACGCCTTGTCGAAATTGGTGAATTTGACGGTCGCGCTCGCCTTGTCGGGGCCGGCTTCGCTCACCGATATGGCAAAGGCGGCGATCTCCCAATCCTGAGCGTCGACGAAGGGATCGAAGTCGAGCGTGCCGACTTCTTTGCGCCGCGCCGCCTCCTTCCGGTCCTTCAATATCAAGTCGGCTAGCGACGCTTCGAAATAGCGCCGGACCGTTCGTTCGTTGTCCAACGCTACGCCATTGCCGTTCTTACCCACATAAGCGTCGTAGATCGCGGCCACGAAATCGTGCGCCGAAGCACCGGCCGCTTGCGCACGGCCGGCGAGGACGGCGACGGCCGCGCCGAGGATGGTCTTGCGTCGCGTCAACATGGTCCCGATCCAGTGCCTGGCGGCAGACAGGTAAATCCCGTTATGAAACGCAGCCTCGACGATGGCAATGCGGCTGATCCAGTGCGCGCCGAAGGGGCGGCCTATTGGTGGCTGCGATACCCCGCGCGGCCTTGGGGGCAGGACTTGCGCCGCCACGCCCCAAGGGGCATGAAACGGGCGGCCGTGAAGGAGTGTAGCTCAACTGGCTAGAGCACCGGTCTCCAAAACCGGGGGTTGGGGGTTCAAGTCCCTCCACTCCTGCCAGGTATCAATAAAATCAATAACTTAAGAAGGACCTGGGACACTTTGTTCTTGGCGGGACACCTCGGCGAGCCGGGCCCAGGAGAACGAAGCTAGGTGTCGTTGACAAAGTGATTGACGGGGGAATCGCGGCTTGATTCAAAGCTGTCTCTTGGAGGGAGGCAGAATTGATTCGAGGCCGGCTGACGGATGCGGAATGGGCATTGTTCGAGCAGTTTGTGATCGAGACAGGCCCCAAGCGGGGGCGACCTCCCGCCGATCATCGGCGCGTCTTGGATGGTATTTTCTGGATCGCGCGAACTGGCGCGCCTTGGCGCGATCTGCCGGAGGAACTGGGCAAATGGAGTTCGGTGTATCGCCAATTCCTGCGATGGACGCGTGCGGGGCTGTGGGACATTGTACTGGAAGCCTTGGCGAGAACCGAGGCCGTGCCCGATACGCTTCAAATGATCGACTCCACCATCATCCGGGCGCACCATCACGCAGCCGGCGGAAGGGGGGGATTCAGAGAAACGCTCTTGGCCGTTCGCGCGGTGGGTTCTCGACCAAAATCCATCTCCGCACGAATGCGGAAGGTCTGCCGATTGGCAGCATGCTCACGGCGGGTGAAGCGCATGACAGCAAAGCCTATGACGCGCTGATGAATGACGACACGCCCGATCCCAAGGTGTTGCTCGCGGACCGCGGCTACGACAGTGACGCCATTCGTGCAGATGTGGAAAGGCGTGGCGGCGTGCCGATGATTCCCACCAAGAAAAATCGGCGCGTGCAGATCGCGATCGATGGCGCCATCTATGCCCTGCGCAATCGTATCGAACGATGCTTCAACCGTCTCAAGAATGCTCGGCGTGTTGCCACTCGCTACGACAAGCTCGCCGACACATTCCTCGGCTTCATACATCTCGTCGCCGTCCGCCTCTGGCTACGGCACTTTGTCAACGCGACCTAGCACTACTTTGGCAGATTTACTCACGCCGCTGGCCGTTGCAAATCCATTTTCGACAATGTGGGCATCGTTGCGGCGGCAGTTGAGCGAAGAGTTCGAGGATGACGTGGCGCACGGCGGGCAGGGTTGGCTGAGGCGGCGGCCCGTTGTTTCTTTTTTTTCCGCCTTGCCGTTGCGAGCCGGCGATGCTGGAGGAAGGCGTAAGCGATCATCGTCATAAGCGCATGACGGTGAAGGCCTTGCCAGGAGCGCCCTTCGAAGTGGTCTAGACCGAGTTCTTCCTTCATCTGCTGGTGAGCCTGCTCGCAAATCCAGCGCGCCTTGATGGTGGCTGCCAAGGCGCGCAGGTCGGTCTTCGCCGGTAGGTTGGCGAGATAGTATTTTGTCTCTCCCGACATCCTGTGTTCGCCGATGAGCCAAGCCTCGTCCCCGGGCAGATGTTGCTGACCTTTGTCTCTGATCCGCTGCGGCGCTCCGTCTGCCACCCGCACGCGGACAGCAGCAAAATGGGCCTTGAGCTTTCCTTTTGTGCCGGTGCGCCAACTGATAATACGCCACGTGGCGTTGGCCAGCATGTCTTCGGCCGGCATCGAGAGAATGTCAGGAACATGCCGCCGACGGGGACGGCCGCGCCTAGCAACCGGCCAGATCATCCGTACATCGGTAGAGTACACCTTGAGGTGACGCGGAATACCGACTGCCCAAGCAAGTTTGCGGGAAGTGAGCCCCTGACGGAACGGCGCGCTCGATCCATAACCGGCGTCCGCCAACACGCAGCCAAAGCGCACCCCAAGCGCGCGATCTTCAGCGCCGCGAGCCACGCTCAACGGGGGGCGGATTTCCTACACGGCTCGCTGAAACCCGCCGCCACCGAGGCTGACGCCGGGTGAGGTTTCGCCATGGCGAAGCCCGACATCATCGTCGTGGACGGCCACGCATTCAGTTGGCAGCGCCTCATCGAATTACGCCGTCAGCAGCTTGAGGCCTGGAAAGTTGAGCGGTCGCGGCAACTTACTTTATTCGAACTGAAAATGATTACCGCCCGCAGGCGGAGCGAACAGCCGCCGGACATCACCGGGAAGTCGTCCTTCTCGCCTTGATGGCCGGCGACGATCACCACCCAGAGGTGCATCTCCTGCGTCGAGAACGTCTTCGTTCCGTTGATTGCATCCGATCACTCCACCGATGCTTTGCCATCGTTCGGCTTCCCCGTGGCCTAACAGTTGGCGGCTCATTCCCGAATCTCCTTTCGATCAGCCGGACAGCACCGCGGCTTCCTCGCAAGGGCGATTGTGCCCGTGCGCGGAACGCCGTCAAGACCGCTCGCTTCGTCGTTTCGCTCCTGCAGCTCCGCGCCGCTTCACGGTGCCTTCGGCAACCTTTGACTGCGTCGCTTCTCCGCGCGGGCTGGCAGCCCCACGAAGCCGCAATCGTGCTGCTTCAGCTTCAAAACGAAAGGAACATATCATGAGCAAGTCAATCAACATCCCGAGCCACCGTGTCTACGCCGTGAGCAAAAACGGCAAGCAGCGGTACTGGCAAGCGATCGGGGCCGTATGGCCACATCAAGACGGCGAGGGCTTCAACGTGAAACTCGACTATCTGCCGCTCAACGGCGCAGACATCGTGATTCGCAAGCCGAAGGCCGATGTCGATCCGGCCGGCGCGGTTCCTGAACACGCAACCGCCTAACCGACCGGGCCGCCCCGCACGGGGCGGCCCTTTCGCTGTCTGTACGAAAGGTCGGCGCAATCCGGCCGACGCCAGCCGATCCCTTGGCAGCACCTGGGCCGCGGACCAGAGGGCGGTGCTTGTCCACACCGCGCTTGACCGGCCCGGCGCCGCCGATGCGAGCCGCCGCGGGCGCGCTTCGTTCCGTTTTTGTCGGAATGAAAAATCGGATTGTCGGAATAGTGGCGACCCCGGCTGAACTGCCCTACGCAAATATTATCAAGGACTTGCATTGTCAAAGTGCCGTAACGGCCCGCATTGAACGCAAAGGGATATTTCGCGCACTGTCAAACCGCGCGGCCGTCACCGTTCTTGGCAACGCCATTGCCAAGCTGGCCCGCTGATCCGCGCCGTCGCCGTAGCGTCCCATAATATGCTAGACCGCCAGATCGATTAAAGGAGGCGTAGCCATGGCGAAGACGTTGCCTGAGTCACCGCGCGAGATATTCGGCGGCCCGATAACAAACATTTTCGGCGCCGGCAAAGGTGGCATGCCATTTGATTCTGAGGCCGAGCAGAAAACCGATGAGGGCGACGCGCGCCGAAAACAAAGCCAGCATCGCGCCGGAAGGGCCATACGGCCACCAAGTGACTTGTTCCTAGGATAGAAAGGCGACGACTGATGACCACTTTCCCCATCGCACTCAACGCCGCGCCTCACCAGCACGAGCGGCGTTTCATTTCGTCAGTCGTCGGCGTCGCTGTATCCATCACTCTTGCGTCAGGCTTATACGCCTTCACGCCGGACTGCCTGCGACCGCCATCACCCGACCAAAACCTGTGCAGTCCAGCTCCGATCGAATTGCCCCATGCGGAGAATTCTGACATGCCGGGCCAATTACCGGAGCAGCCTGTAATCACGCAATCGGCCACGCCTACAAGCATCACCACGCCTACAAGCATCACGTTGGGATGTGATCCTGGTCCTATCCGCACGCCTTAATTCAAGTCGCAAACAGCCCCGTTCGGAGTCGTTTTGGCTGTGAGCGCCCTCAGTCTTGCTTAGCGCGGCCTCGTTCCCATATCTAATGACGCTCCCGTATCTAACAAATGCGCAGCGTTGGTAAGCGCAGACCAAGGATCGCTTACGATGATGTGCCATTATTGCCCCAGATGTAAAAAGGTGGTCGACACCGTCATGCGTTGCGCGGACGTTGCCCGCAAAGCGGCTCGCATCTGTGTGATATGCGCGACGGTTGTGGTGACACCTGTGGTGACACCTGTGGACCAACCTCATGCGCAGGAACGAGACCCGTATCCCGTTCATATTCCGGCTCCCGAGCAGGTAATTACTACTAGCTCCGCTGCTGGCACTACAGGTCTCGCAAACCGATTTTGGCAACCCGTGTTCAATGTGAGCGCGCTCTACAGGCAGAACTCAGCGACCGATATTCCGTTGATGCAAGGCGGAACGAGCGAGCAATTGATCGCCGCGCTCAAGATCACGTCGAGCAGATAGCCGCGCTCCGGTCGGCTCTGGTCGACCTTCGCCACGATGCGAACTCCCCAACGCCCAGCGCCGACGATCACGCGCCGCAACGGCCGGAACGATGAGGCCGCCAACTGAGGCGGCCTTTAGTTGCCAGCAGGGCTTCGACGACTTCGTCTGATTCCCTCAACAATACAAGCGGCCGCCACCACCGCCGCGCCAATCAATCCGTCCAGAATTTCTATTCGCGTATTTCGATCTAGCCAATTTAGATCGAGCCAGCGGATCGCAAAGTTCGCAATAATGCAGAGCACAAACGCAGCATACGCTGATATTGGTCCTGGTAGCCTTGCCATGGCTATTCCTCCCTTGGGTAATTAGGACGATCAAGCGCCGCCGACGTGCAGACGCAAGTCGCGCATGAAAAAACCCCGCCGATCAAGCGACGGGGTCAAGTTGCAAATGACCAGACACGCGGGCCAACCCCGACCCGCGCCGATGAGCCTACATCGGCGGATTGCGCACCGCAACGACCAGAAATGCTGAGGCCGCCAACTGTCTATTTGACTAGACGTTTCCGGTAACGGCGAACTACCGCAGGCAAAAACGTCGAAGCAATACCGGCAACAAAAAATGCAGCCGCTGCCCCCCCATTCACCAGTAAGAAAAAAGGTAAGGACATAGAAGCCACCCCCTCGGAGACTTCCCCGGTCAGACACGCAGCATCAACTAAAAGGCTGTATTGGTCAAGTACATACAACCGCTAATTTAGGACCTTACCAAAAGGGCCACCGCGCAATTTCAAAAGGGACCAGGGGATATGGAAAGGGGCCAGTACCCAACCGTCGGTACTGGCCGGAACCGGCCACTCGCAAATCCAAAACCGGCCAGCGATGGTTAATCCCGCATTAACCGCCGCCATCGGAGTTTGGCGATTCTTTGATTCGCCGGGGCGGCCTCTCCGATGAAAAGCAAGACGGCGTTGCTCGATAAATTCCGAGTGCTGTCAGAGTACGAATGTGGGCGCGCCCAGCGCCACCGCTGCCAAGTGGCATTCCAGCCGCTTGCTAAAGCCGTTTGAGAGCCGCGCAAACCGCTTCGACCCCATGCGGATCGTGAGGTTTTGACGCTCCACATAGCTTGTCGAAATTTGTTCTGGCTCGCCCATTACCGCTTGCCGATCTACTGCTACTACGGCAGCCGGCGAATAGCGTCGCGCTGCATCGGTTACGTTCAGGTGAGTAACGCTGTAGGTTTTGTTGATGACACCGTGCGTGGCGCGGGGACCGAAAGCACGCTCTGACGTGAACCGCGCGGAAGAGCGATCGGAACCGCCCTGAATTCGGCTGCGCCCCCACCAGAATATCGCCAAGATGGCGATGCCAAATGCGGCGACTATAGTTACTAAGGCCCAATCCATCTTGGATAACGAACGGAGTGGGGCGGGAGGTTCCCCAAATGCCCCATGCGTTCCGCGCAACCCCGGATCGCAACGCGCCGAGCCGAGGTCGTTCAACGGATTGGTTCAGGTGAAGTCTAGAAGCGTTCGGCCAACGACATATCAATGAAAGAGCGTCAAGGCACAGAAACTCGTCCCCTTCGGGCCGATTTGTTGCAGAAGTGGGCGCGGAGAAGCGCGATGACGCTGTGGACGCGCGCGCGTTCTCCGTCAGTCTACCAATGACAAATCGCAAAACGATCAGTTCGGCGCGGCGGCGGAGCTCGTCGCCAGAGTGGTCAAGATCAACCCGCATCGGCGCCGCTGTGCGCCACGATCAACGCATTGGATTTGCGCAGCCGGGCCACGATGAATGCGCGCGATCCCGGCACGCTCCGAGCGGCTGAATTTGCGCACCGCTAATGAAATTGCAAAAACGGCATACCGGCCCACCGCGGCTTTTGCAGAGCCGCGCGCCCGTGCCAAGTGCGGAGCGAAGGGTGCGTAACGCGTGCGGCACAGGGGCAGATGACCAAGACCACGCGGAGGGTCGGTGCGGGAACTTTGTGCGCCGTCGGCGATTGACGCCGTGAATAGCGAACGGGCGCGACGATAAGCGCTCTCACCAATTCCCGCCCCGTAAGCTAACTGTGTCGGAAAGCCCGTTGCTTCGGGCGCTGCCGGTGCCGCGAACTGCTCGCGCTTCGCAATAGACCCGGGCCATCAATCGTAAGATGGGCTGTTCAGAGCGTCTATCATCGTGACCAGAATTCCGACTGCGGCTGAGCTGCTTGACACCATCTATCCCGTCGCCAAGCCGGCGGAGATCGGTTATGTCCTGCTTTGCGTCGCCGCTGTGCTGCTGTGGTGGCTATGCGGCGCGCACCCCGGGATGTTGCCCTTCTGGGCCCCCTGGGACTTTTCGTTTGTCGAGTTTCTATCCGCATGGCTCGCCATCGGGTGGTACGTTCGTGGGCTAGCGGCGATTGCTCCGGAAGACGAGCCTTCGCTGGCGCGGGACGTCGCGTTTTTTGTCGGCGTGCTGCTCGTCTACAGCGTCCTTGAAACCCATTTTGAATATTATGCCGAACATCAATTCTTTTATAATCGCCTTCAGCATGTGATCATGCATCATCTCGGTCCGCTGCTGATCGCGTTGGCCTGGCCGGCCGAAACACTGTGGCAGGGATTGCCAGCACCACTGCGCCGCATCCTCGGTCATCCTTACGTCATTCGGCCCATTCGCGTTCTGCAGCAACCGGTATTGGCGGCCGTTCTGTTCTCCGGTTCGTTTTTCTTCTGGTTGATCCCGTCTGTCCACTTCCGTGCCATGATCGATCCCAACCTCTATGCCGCGATGAACTGGACGATGGTGGCGGACGGCATCCTGTTCTGGTGCTTGGTGCTCGATCCGCGGCCGTGCCCGCCGGCACGGGCGTCGTTCGCGGTTCGCGCCGCGCTGACGTTCGCAGTCATGTTCCCGCAGATCATCGGCGGCGCGATCATCACTTTCAGCAAACAAGACCTCTATACCTTCTATAATCTGTGCGGCCGCATTTACCCGCAGCTCGGAGCGGGTTTTGACCAGGCCGTGGGCGGGTTGATCATCTGGATTCCGCCGGCCATGATGAGCGCGCTCGCGGCACTGTTGGTCTTGAACAACCTTCGCAAGGTCGAAGAACAGGCAGTAAACGAAGGAGGCCACGATGGAAAAGACGCGTACCCGATCATTTCGTCCGCTCAATGGACTGGCCGCTAGCGCTGAACGCAGGCTCGCCGCTGTAATGGCAGCGCTCCTACTGGGCGTGACCACAGCGGCGGCAGCGACGACCGGCATCACGGTGGAAAAGCCGTGGATGCGTTTCGTTATAAAATCCCGACCCGCGGCCGGTTATTTCACGCTTAAGAACGATACAGGGTCCGCCATTGATCTGGTCGGTGCCTCGTCGAGCGCCTGCGGCATGATGATGTTGCACCAATCCAAGAAAGTGAATGGTGTAGAAAAAATGCTGCCGGTCAAAAGCATTTTGGTTCCGGCGCACGGCAGCGTGAGCTTTGCGACTGGCGGCTATCACCTGATGTGCATGTCGCCCGGAAATGCCCTGACGGTCGGCGCCAAGGTGCCGGTGACGCTGAAGTTCGCCGATGGAAGCGCCGTGACGGCCCCGTTCCCGGTGAAGGGGACGGGCGCGAAGTAACGAGGGCGCCCGCTCATTAGCGGCAATTCGTCGCGCTCACAGCATGCCGAGAATGTGGTGCCACCAGCTGCCGTTGCCGCTGCCTGCCACCATCTGCTGCAAATCGCTCGTCATCGGGGCAATCGGCACCCCGGCCGTGGCCAGTCCACTGAACAACAGCTTGATGTTGCCGCTGCGGTCGAAGACGTAGACCGCCGCGCTGTGCGTGACCTCGTAGGAACGACCCGGGCTTGCTGGCTTGACCGTATAGGCGACGCGGTAGCGCTTGGCCAAAGTGGCGAGCTGGTCCGGGGTGCCGCGCAGGCCCACCACCTGCGGCGCAAAAGCCGCAGTGTACTGCTTGAGCACCGGCAGCGTGTCCCGGTTAGGATCGACGGTGACGAACAGCACGCGCACGTCATCCGCCCTTTTGCCTAGCGCCTTGAGCATCTGCGCAATGTTGAACAGCGTCGTCGGGCAAACGTCCGGACAGTACGTGTAGCCGAAATAGAGCAGAACAACCTTGCCCTTGTAGTCCGCGGCGGTCATGGTTTTGCCGTCAGGGGCGCGCGTCATCGTGAACTGGAGGGCCGGCAGCGTGCCGGTCATATCCGTCGAATTCCACGCCATTGCCGGCGTTGCGGAAAACAGCAAACACGCTGTGACGGCACCAAAGGCGCGACGGCCCCAGTGTATTCTTCCCAGGATTTCTTCGGACTTTTTCATAACCCGACCGGTCTCGACGCCGGCGGTCGATGCATGGTCCATTTGGGCCTCCTTCGGATCGGCTGGCGCTTTTGCGATGGCGCTGCGAGCGCCAGCATTTTCCCACTATCGATGGCCGACACGCATTCTCACTTTCGCGAATATTATGCCCTTGCGGTCCGGCTCCGCGAATTGATCTTTGTCGCACCCCTCCAATTCCAGGACATCGCTCGCTCGGGCTAACACACCATCTGTGTCGCATAATGTCCTGCGTCGCTGTGACCAGTTGAAGAATGGGATGCGCCGACGAAGTTGTTGAACGCCGAACGCGATCTCGTCTCGGCTCAACTCTTTGTGATCTCGCAACAACGATGTCTGAATACTCGACCACGCTCCCGTCTGCGACTGACGAATGTACAACTCGGCCTCCCATTCCCTCCCTGGATCGCGATTTTCGGTATATCGCAACCGCGACCGCTGGCGTTGTGGGCGCTGTGGCTACGCTAGTTCCACTGATCAGTCAGATGAAAGGAGGCAGATGAAGCTAGCCTGAGGCGACCAAAGAGAACGTGTTTCTACCGCGAATGTTCCGAACCGCGCAGCAAGGGCATGCGTTCATGCCCATCGCAGTGCGTGTGGTGAGCCAAGGCGACCTCAACGCCTGGGCTGCCAAGGCGAAGCAGGAATTCGCGGCGGACAAACCGACTGCACCGACGACAGTCGCGGCAGCCCGCGCGCCGGCGCAATGACGATTTCGCCCGCGTTCGGTCTTCGCCGGCGGCGACAAAGGTGCGGAGCGGATGATGGCTAATCCGGTGACGGCCGGGCCACTAACGAGGAAACTGGCAATGGATACGATGGTACACGCGGCACGCGGCGACGAGGGCGGACACGAGATTCCGCACGGCTGGCGCCGCTATCTCTATTCGACGAACCACAAGGACATCGGCACGATGTACCTGGTGTTCGCCGTCATCGCCGGCACGATCGGCGCCGCGATGTCTATCGCGATCCGCGCCGAACTGATGTATCCGGGCATCCAGATCTTCCACGACCCCCACGTCTACAACGTGTTCGTGACCGAGCACGGGCTGATCATGATCTTCTTCATGATCATGCCGGCGATGATTGGCGGCTTCGGTAACTGGATGGTGCCGCTGATGATCGGGGCACCCGACATGGCGTTCCCACGCATGAACAACATTTCGTTCTGGCTGCTGCCGGCCTCGTTCGCGTTGCTGCTCATCTCGACGTTCGTTCCCGGCGAGCCCGGCACGCTGGGCGCCGGGACCGGATGGACGCTCTACGCCCCGCTGTCGACCTCGGGCCATCCCGGACCGGCGGTCGATTTCGTCATCCTCTCCATTCACCTCGCCGGTGCCTCGTCGATCCTCGGCGCCATCAACTTCATCACCACGATCTTCAACATGCGCGCGCCCGGCATGACCATGCACAGGATGCCCCTGTTCGTGTGGTCGATCCTGGTGACGGTGTTCATGTTGCTCCTGGCGCTGCCGGTGCTTGCCGGCGTCATCACCATGCTGCTCACCGACCGTAATTTCGGCACCGCATTCTTCGATCCGCAGGGCGGCGGCGATCCGCTCTTGTTCCAGCATCTGTTCTGGTTCTTCGGCCACCCCGAAGTCTACATACTCATCCTTCCCGGCTTCGGCATGATCAGCCAGATCGTGTCGACATTCTCGAAGAAGCCGGTATTCGGCTACCTCGGCATGGTCTATGCGATGGTCGCGATCGGCGGCATCGGCTTCGTCGTCTGGGCGCACCACATGTACAATGTCGGCATGTCGGCGAGCGTGCAGGCGTACTTCGAAGCCGCCACCCTGGTGATCGCGGTGCCGACCGGGGTGAAGATCTTTTCCTGGATCGCCACCATGTGGGGCGGCTCGATCGAGTTCAAGACGCCGATGCTGTGGGCGGTCGGCTTCATCTTCCTGTTCACCATCGGCGGCGTCACCGGCGTGGTCCTGGCCAATGCCGGCGTCGATCGCGAGCTCCACGGCACCTATTACGTCGTGGCGCATTTCCATTATGTGATGGCGATCGCCGCCGTATTTGCCATCTTCGGCGGCTGGTACTACTGGTTCCCAAAGATGACCGGCTACATGTACAACGAGACGCTGGGCAAGCTGCACTTCTGGCTCACCTTCATCGGCGTCAACATCGCGTTCTTCCCGCAGCACTTCCTCGGCCTTGCCGGCATGCCGCGCCGCATCGTCGACTACCCCGACGCCTACGCCGGATGGAATTTCGTGTCCTCCGTCGGCTCGTACATATCCGGCTTTGCCCTGCTGGTGTTCTTCTACTGCATGGCGCTCTCGTTCACGCGCAAAGAGCGGGCCGCGGCGAATCCGTGGGGACCTGGCGCCACCACGCTGGAGTGGACGCTGTCGTCGCCACCTCCGTTCCACCAATACGAGACGCTGCCGCTGATCCGATGAGCATTACGCTTGCGCGCGCCGAGCCCTCGGTCGCGAGGCGATCGGGGATTAGATACAGCTAATAAAGTCGCGGGCGGCGAGGCGTGGACCAATCTCGAATGCGGTTATGGTTGACCCTCACGGACGGATCGTGCTGCACGGACGCGGCCGCGCATGAGCACTCACCGAACACAAGCGGCGTTATATGCGCAGCGTGCCGTTCTATTGCACCGCAACAAACTCGAAAATGGGCGCCTCGCGTCACTTGGAGCGATGCAGCGGCATGTCCGAAGTTGGGTGAACAGAAGCGGAAGTTGCGGGAGCACGCTCGATGTGTTCGCGGTAGGGACGGCCGTTACCGACTGCCCCCCGCACAGAACCGCGCGAGCGGAATTCCCGCACCCGGCTCTGCTTTAAGGCACCTCGCCTGCTTGGCTGCGTCGGTCCGCTGATTGCCGGCGCGTTGATCGTCGGGCTTGGCGGCTATGGCCCGGCGGCGACGATCATTGGCTTGTTCTTCATCGTCGGCCTCCTGGTGGCGCCGTTTTTGCCGGAGACCAAGGGACGCCCGTTGCCGGGCGCCAAAGAAGAGGCATCGACGACGACGTTGGTCTCGCCCAGCCTTGTTGGAGGATTAAGACAGATGTGGTCGTGACCGACGGCGAGAAACTTCGGAGGGACTGAAGGAGAGAACGATCGCTCGGCGACGTGTCCCTTCACCGATGTCGGCGACCTGCACATTCCCAATTAAGGTGCCGACGCAATTCTGGCCTTATCGTCCAACAAGCCGCTTAATGCGATGTCGAGAGTGGTCGCCGGGCGGCTGGCGGTGCAACTTCTTTCGTGCGCCCCAGCCATATGAGACCGAAAACGGCAAGTGCGGCAATCAACGACGGGATCGCGCCGATGCCGAAAATTACCGGGCGGCTGAAGCGCAGCGCCAGCATGATGCCGCCAACGATCGGCCCCACGATCGCGCCGATCCGGCCGATGCCGAGCGCCCAGCCGACGCCGGTCGCGCGGATACAGGTCGGATAGAAAATCGCCGCAAACGCGTTGGCGACATTCTGTCCGGTGACAATGCCAACTCCAGCTCCGCAAGACGTTAGCAGGATGAGCGGAAACGCCAACCCCGCCGATCCTATTCCTGCGATTCCGACCGCGGCGAGGACATAAAGCGGCAGCAAAGCTGCCAGGCAACCGCGGCGGTCGAGGATCGGGCCGATCGCCAGCGAACCGAGGACGCCGCTGCCTTGCAGGGCTGCGGTGGCGATGGCCGATGCCGAGATCGAGAAGCCGGCATCGTGCAGCACTTCGGGCAGCCAGCTCGTCAGTAGGAAAATATCGAGCAGGCTCATGAAGAACACGATCCAGATAAGCACCGTCCCAAGCGTGCGATGCTCGGTGAAAAGATGTTTGACCGTGAGCCCCGGCAACGGCTGGTCAGCGGCCATGACGAAATGCGTCTGGGCCGGGAAATCGCTGCCCGGATCAATCCGGTGCAGAATGGCCGAAATCCGCTTTGCGTCGGCTCCTTTCACGACCAGGTGGCGGATCAATTCCGGCAGAAACGCCGTGAGAGAGGCCGCTAGAATGAGCGGAAGAATTCCGCCGATGATAAAAACAAAGCGCCAGCCGTAGGCTGGGAATGATTGCGGCGGCGAGAAAGCCACCCAACGAGGCACCGAGCGGAAAACCGCAGAACATCACCACAGTCATCCACGCGCGCATGCGCGCGGGGAAATATTCTGACGTCATGGCGATCGCGTTGGCCATGCCGCCCGCGAGCGCTAGGTCGGTGAGAAAGCGAAAGACGCTCAACGAAAAGATCGAGTGTGCGCTGATCGAGGCCAGCGAAAAGATGCCAAACGTCGCTGCCGTTGCGATGAGGACGCGGCGCCTGCCGAGCCAATCCGCCAACGGCGCCACCAGGAGGCAACCGATGAGCAGTCCGACAAGCCCGCTCACGAAGACCACGGTGAAGTCATGCTGCGGGCTGCGCCATTCGCGGATGATCGCCGGCGCCACATAGCCGATGTTCTGCGCATCGAAGCCTTCGAGGGCGGTTGCCGCGGCGCAGAGGACGAGCACCGTAATTTGCAGAGCACTTACCCTGCGGCTGTTGATCCAGCCGGCCACATCGATCGTCGGGTTCATTGGCGTTGCCTCCGCGTCGCCCATATTTGATTTGTTTTTCTTCCGCGGCGGATTCGGCGGCACGAAGCGCTGGACCGCTGGGTTTGATACACGACTAACGCCCCGGTTTTACGGAATGTTCCTTGGCGTGTGTGCGTCAGCAACGGCGGGGCCGTGCATCCGCCAAAGAGCGAGCGCATGGCAGACAGGTGTGACATCGAAGCGCACCTTTTATTTGAACCTGAAGTAGCATTGGCCCGTGACTTTCGCCTGTGCTACCCTAACCGCCGTAATGGCCGCGGCTGGATTTTGCCGTTCGCCGCGCAATTCCTTGCCAAGCACGCCTCCCGAGTTGTGCCGACGGCGCCGCTTCGGCGGGCCAAACACGGAGGAAACCCCATGACCAAAAAACCATTCGGCTGTGATGCGATTAAGCTGTCGCGGCGCGGTCTTGATGAAGGCGGGCCTCGGCGCAACCGCTTCCGGCTTGTTGTTGCGCGGCGCGACCGTGCCGGCGCTGGCGCAGAAGAGCTATCCGGCGCTCGGGCACCTTCCCGGCCGGCACCAGCGGCAGCAGCGTCTTTGTCGGCGGCGTGATGCCGCTCACCGGCCCGTATTCGTCATCGGGCAAGGACATGCAGCTCGGCTTCGAACTTGCGGTCGAGCATCTCAACAAGGGCAGCCGCGTCACCGAGCAGATTCCGACCCTGAAAAAGGGCAACGGCGTGCTCGGCAAGAAGATCGAATTCCAGGTCGCCGACAGCCAGACCAAACCCGATCCGGCTGTCGAGGCGGCGACCCGCTTCATCCGCGACAACAAGGCGATCATGCTGACCGGCACCGTCAACAGCGCCGTGTCGATCGCGCTGGAAAAGCTCGGCCAGCGCGAGCACGTGATCGTCATGATCGGCAACAGCGGCTCCAACGACACCACCGGCAAGGACTGCCAGCGTTACGGCTTCCGCGCCCAGCCTTCGGCCTATATGGCGGCGAAGGCGCTGGCGCCGGTGCTGGCCAAGGAACTCGGCAAGGACCGCAAGGCCGCTTATCTGGTGCCCGACTACACCTACGGCCACAGCGTCTACGACTCGATGAAGCAATTTACCGAACAAGGCCGGCTGGAAGACCGTGAACGAGCAACTGGTGCCGCTCGGCACCACGGACTTCTCCTCGTATCTCCTCAACATCGGCAACAGCGGCGCCGACGTGTTCGTCAACGTGGCGTTCGGCGCGGACGCGACCGCCTCGACCAAGCAGGCCGAGCAATTCGGCATCCTGTCGAAGATGAAATACGTCGTGCCCAACATCTCCCAGTTCCAGGCCAAGGAGCTGGGCGCCAAAGATCATGGGCGGCACCTACGGCACGCAGGCCTGGTGGTGGACCGAAGAAGACAAGTATCCGCTGGCCAAGTTCTTCGTCGAGGACTTCGAGAAGAAGAACAACTACAAGCCGCGCTGGGGCGCCAGCGAGGTCTACATCCAGATGCTGGTCTGGGCCGACGCCGTCGAGCGCGCCGGCACCTTCTATCCGATCGAGGTCATCAAGGCGCTGGAGAGCCGGCACAAGGTGAACTCGATCTACGGCGAGGTCTATTATCGCGGCGGCGACCACCAGATGGTCCGCCCGGTGCCGGTGATGGTCGGCAAGAAGCCCGATGAGATGAAGGGTCCGGAGGACTTCTTCCGCATCCTCGAACTGGTGCCCGGCGAGCAGGTGCTGCCGCCGCTCGACCGAGACCGGCTGCAAGATGCCGCCGATCAAAGCTGATCGGTCCAGCGAGCTGCGTTGCGTCTCAAGGGACGGCCCCGGCTGCCGCGGGGCCGTCTGTTTGCTAACAAAGCCCCCTCCCGACGCGGCGACGGTTGATATAAGACTGATGTTGATGCCCACGCTTGCGTCAATTTCTCTCGCAGGCCTTTAACGGTATCGCGCTCGGCAGCCTGCTGGCGCTGATCGCCAGCGGGCTGTCCATCATTCTCGGCACGCTGGGCGTGCTCAATTTCGCCCACGGCGCCATGTTCATGCTCGGCGCCTACGCCGCCTTCGTCGTGCTCGGCCACTTCGATTCCTTCGCCGCTGGCGCTGGCGCTGGGCGCGCTCGTGCTGCTGCTTGTCGGCCTGGCGACCGAGCGCGGCTTGATCCGCTTCTATTACGCCCGGCCGAAGGAGGACCAGATTCTGGTCACCTTCGGCCTCGGCATCATGCTGGTCGAGGCCGTCCGCTACGTGTTCGGCGGCCTGAGCCAGCCGGTGCCGCTGCCGAGCTGGGGCCAGGGCATCGTCAATTTCGGCTTTTTCATCTATCCGCTCTATCGCGTCGAGGTCATCGGCATCGTCGCCGCGCTGCTGCTCGCGCTTTTATCTGCTGCTCTACCGCACGCGGATCGGGCTCGTGGTGCGCGCCGGCATCGAGGATCCGCTGATGGTCGAACTGCTCGGCACCCATGTGCGGCGCATGTTCATGATCGTATTCACGATCGGCGCCATGGCGGCGGGAATTGCCGGGGTCATCTATGCGCCGCTTGCCGCCGTCATTCCCAACATGGGCGAGCCGTTCCTGGTCGAGTGCTTCGTCGTCGATCGTGATCGGCGGGCTTGGCTCGTTTCCCGGCGCCGTGGTCGGCGGCATCGTCGTCGGCGAGATCCTCAGCCTGACCACGCTGTTCGATCCCGGCCTACGCGCAGGCCGCGATCTACGCCGCGATGACGCTGGTGCTGCTCCTTCGGCCGCGCGGCCTGTTCGGCACCATGGGACGCGCGTGATGGCTGGCGCTGAACGGGCGCTCGCTGACGCGCTGGCTGCCCGAAATCGCCATGGCGGTCGCGCTTCTGCTGCTGCCGTTCGCCTTCGACGCCTGGCTCGGCTCCGTCGATCTGTTCACGCGCATTCTGATCTGGGGAGTTTTCGGCCTCGGCTTCGATCTGTTGTTCGGCCGCGCCGGCCTGCTGTCATTCGGCCAGGCCGCGTTCTACGGCACCGGCGGCTTCGTCACCGCCTATCTGCTGACCAGCGGCACACTGGCCAACGTGTGGCTCGCCATCGCCGCCGGCATCGCCGCCGCGACGGCCGTTCAGTCTCTTGGTCGGATTTCTGGCGCTGCGCCGCGTCGGCATCTATTTCACGATGATCACGCTTGGCGTTCGGCGAATTGTCCTATTTTCTGGAGAATTCGCCGCTGGCGCAATTTACCGGCGGCGAGAATGGATTGCCCGGCGTGCCGGCGCCGAGCATCGCGTTCGGCGGGATTCAATTACAGTTTCGCCGGCTCGTGGCCGAGCTACCAGCTTGTCGCCGGGTTCTTTTTCGTCGGCTTTCTGTTTGCCCGCTTCGTCGTGCTGTCGCCGGTCGGCGCGGTGCTGACCGGCATCCGGCAAAATCCGGAGCGCACCGCCGCGCTCGGCCACGACGTGGCAGCCTACAAGCTCGCCGTGTTCGTGATTGCCGCGGTATTCGCCGGCTGCGCCGGCGCGCTGCTCGGCATTTTCCAGAGCTATATGCCGCCGGACGCGTTTGCGCTCGACACCTCGGGACAGCTGGTCATCCAGACCGTGATGGGCGGCGCCGGCACGCTGATCGGCCCCGCCGTCGGCGCCGCGATCTGGCTGTCGTTGCGCGACGTGCTGCAGCAGGTGCCCGCCATCGGCAGCCTGTGGGAATTCATTCTCGGCGCGGTGTTCGTTCTCCTGGTCACGTTCATGCCGAGCGGCATCGTCGGCACGATCATGCGGGCTGGCGCCGCGCGCTGCGCGCCGCCGCCGCCGAGGTCCGCGAGCCGGTCGACGATGTCGCCGTGCCGGCGCGGCCGCGCGAGAGGCGCTGCTGGCGCCATTGCCGCTGACCGCGGCAGCCAGGCGAGCGCGCCGGCCCGGTTCGCGCTCGAAGCTCGAGGATGTCAGCAAATCCTACGGCGGCATTCAGGCCGTCGACGGGATTTCGCTGGCGCTGCCGGAGGGAACGCTGCACGCCGTCATCGGTCCCAACGGCGCCGGCAAGAGCACGTTTCTGCGGCTGCTCAAGCGCGAGGAGGCTGTCGATTCCGGCCGCATTCTGCTGCACGGCATCGATATCACGGCCGCCGACGTCACCGCGGCGTATCAATACGGCTTGTCCAAGAGCTACCAGATCAATCAGCTGTTTCCCGCTCTCACCGTGCGGCAGAATTTGCGGCTCGGCGCGCTCGCCCGCCAACGCGGCCGGCTGCGGCTCGACGTCTTTCGCTCCGCCGACGGTTTTCCCAAAGTCGAAGCGCTGGTCGGCGCGCTTATCCGAAGAACTCGGCTTGGCCGATTGCGCCGACCTCGTCGTCAATACGCTTCCCTATGGCGAGAAGCGCCGGCTCGAACTCGGCCTCGCCCTGGCATCGCAGCCGTCGGTGCTGCTGCTCGACGAGCCGCTCGCGGGTTTGAGCCCGCCGGAGCGCGAGGACATCAAGCAACTGATCCGCAGCCTGCGCAAGGGCCGCACCATCTTCTCGTCGAGCACGACATGGATGCCGTTTTCGAACTCGCCGAACGCATCACCGTGCTGCACGAAGGCAGCAAGCTCGCCGAGGGCACGCCGAAGGAGATTTCCGACGATCCGCGGGTGCGCGAGGCCTATCTCGGCGGGATGGCGCCATGAGTGAGCCATCGCGAACAACATGACGTCACGCACCCGAGCGATCCCGCGAACAGCGCCGCGACCATGATCGAGGTCGAGCGGATCAACAGCCTATTACGGCGACTCGCACGTTCTGTTCGACGTCTCGATGCAGGTGCGCGAGCGCGAAGTCGTCGCGCTGCTCGGCCGCAACGGCGCCGGCAAGAGCACGACGCTGAAAACGCTGGCCGGCGTCCTGCATCCGCGCTCCGGCAGCATCCGTTTCGAGGGCGAGCCGATCGAGCTGCTGCCGAGCCACGCGATCGCCGGCCGCGGACTGCAACTGGTTCCCGAGGAGCGGCGCATCTTCGGCGGACTGACGGTCGAGGAGAATCTCGATCTCGCCGCGCTGTCGGCGAAAAATCCGCTGCCGCTGCGACGACATTTTCGCGATCTTCCCGCGCCTGCGCGAGCGGCGCGGCAGTTACGGGCGCACTCTCTCCGGCGGCGAGCAGCAGATGCTCGCGATCGCGCGCGCGCTGATCCGCCGCCCGCGGCTCATTCTGCTCGACGAGCCGTTCGAAGGGCTGGCGGTCATCATCGTGCAGAACCTGCTCGAAGTGTGCCGCGAACTGGTGGCGGCCGGCCAGACCATCGTCATCGTCGAACAGAACGTCCGCGCGGCGCTCAGCCTGGCGAGCCGCGCCTATGTGCTCAACAACGGCCACATGGTGTTCGAAGGCACCGCCGACGAACTGCAGGCCTCGCCGGAGGTGATGAACCGCTATCTCGGCGTTTGAGTGGGACGGCCGCAATAACCTAGCGCCTCAGCTTCCCCGCGGCGCGGAAGGCAGTCACCAAAAAATCTCGAACCCTCCCTACTCGATTGATTAGAAGACGCTTACCAGGCGTCCTGGGTACGATGGCTGCTGCAGCGCATCAACGACGCACATGGCCCATCGCCGACAAACCCGATGTCCGCTTCCACGGTAGCTATCGGGGGCAAAGCGGACCTAGGCCGGTTGTCCAGACTACGGCCGCAAAAGCGCGCCCCCCGAGATTGCAGTGATCGGCCACGGGCCGGCAGGAACGCCGGGCTTTTTCATGATCGGCCGAAGATCGGGAACGCCCCGCCATGCGGGGCTTTTTCACGTCTGCGGTTCTCGTGCTACGTAGTCCTTATCCGTACCCCGCTGTCTCGGGTTGTCGAGAATCTCGAAATCGAGTATTTGTTTGATCCGCTCGCGATCCGCGTCACGCCCTAATTAGCACCACATCAATGGAGCGAAAAACCCTTGTAAAATCGAGGTTAAATGAATGTGTGGGGTGTAGCTGGCGCGCCCTACGGGACTCGAACCCGTGTTTCCGCCGTGAAAGGGCGATCCTGCGCTCTTCTGGTCCCCAACCGGGCCGTTGTCTGTCACGGCCGCGGCCGAGTTACCTCGCGCCGTGTACCTCCTGAGCTCCGGCGCGACGGGACACCTTCGCGTGTTTATTGGGCTTTTTGACCCGGTTTGGGGCTTGCAAAGGTGTCCCGCCCATTGACTTAATTAGAAGCCCGCAGTCCCTCCACTCCTGCCAGTACTGCTGCCAGTACCCCTGCCAGTCTCGGACGACAGAGGACAGACGACGGAGCTCAGACGACGGAACACAGAACCGAGGACGCGGATAGGCCAGATCGGCCCCCTTTTGTCTGCCGTCTGTCCTCCGTCATCCGTCCCCCGATCCCTTGACGGTGAGCGTCCCCGGCAGTAAAGAAGCCGCCATCGTCAGCGGCCCGGTAATGGACTTCCGCGGCGAACATATTCCCCAAAAACGAACCGCGGTGTCGGTCTCGTCCTTCAAGTTGGGCGGGAAATGCCTATTTGGTTCAATTGAGATGCCGAAATTCAGCCCGTTCAAGTTCCTGCAGGAAGTGCGCGCCGAGGCGCAGAAGGTCACTTGGCCGACGCGCAAGGAGACGACCGTGACCACCATCATGGTGTTCGTCATGGTGGCCGTCGCGTCGATCTTCTTTCTCCTGGCGGATCAAATCATGCGCATCGCGGTGAGTTTTGTGCTCGGCATCAACACATGAGCGGCTTGAATTCGCCTTCCCAAATTCACGATCTGGACAGATCTGGACATCATCACATGACGACCCGGTGGTATGCGGTCCACGCCTACTCGAATTTCGAGAACAAGGTCGCGGATTCGATCAAAGAGCAGGCCAAGCAGCGCGGGCTCTCCGCCCTGTTCGAGGAAATTCTGGTCCCCAAGGAAAAGGTCGTCGAGGTGCGCCGCGGGCGGAAGGTGCCCGCCGAGCGCAAATTCTTCCCGGGCTATGTGCTCGTGAAAATGGAAATGACCGACGAGGCCTATCACCTGATCAAGAATACGCCGAAGGTGACGGGCTTTCTCGGCTCCGACAACAAACCGATGCCGCTCGCGGAGGCGGAGGTGCAACGCATTCTGCATCAGGTGCAGGAAGGCATCGAGCGGCCGAAACCGACGGTCTCCTTCGAGGTAGGCGAGCAGGTGCGCGTCTCCGACGGGCCGTTCGCCTCGTTCAACGGCTCGGTGGAGGAGGTCGACGAGAGCCGTTCGCGGCTCAAGGTCGCGGTATCGATCTTCGGCCGCCCCACGCCGGTCGAGCTGGAATTTACACAGGTGGAGAAGCTTTAGTCAGACGACGGAGGATGGACGTCAGAGGACAGATAAAAAGACACAGACCATTCCGTCGTCTGTCGTCTGTTTTCCGCCGTCCGAACGTGGGAGGCGAGGCGGTTTGCCAGCCGTCATAAGCCGCACCACCAACAGGAGAGTAGAATGGCAAAAAAGATCACTGGCTACGTCAAGCTGCAGGTGCCGGCGGGGGCGGCCAATCCGTCGCCGCCGATCGGACCGGCGCTCGGCCAGCGCGGGCTCAACATCATGGAATTCTGCAAGGCGTTCAACGCGCAGACGCAGAAGCTGGAAAAGGGCACGCCGATCCCCGTGACCATCACGGTCTACGCCGACCGCTCGTTTTCGTTCGAAATGCGCACGCCGCCGATGTCGTACTTCCTCAAAAAGGCGGCGAAGCTCGAGAGCGGATCGAAGACCCCGGGCCGCGACGTGGCCGGCTCGGTCACCAAGGCGCAGGTACGCGAGATCGCCGAGCAGAAGATCAAGGATTTGAACTGCGACACCATCGAAGCGGCCATGCGCATGGTAGAGGGCTCGGCGCGTTCCATGGGGCTGGAGGTGAAGGCATGAGCACGCTTGGCAAACGTACCACGGTTGCGCGCGAGGGCATCGACCGCGAAAAGCTCTATCCGCTCGCCGATGCGGTGATGCTCGTCAAAGAGCGCGCCAAGGCCAAATTCGACGAAACGATCGAAGTGGCGATAAATCTCGGCGTCGATCCGCGCCACGCCGACCAGATGGTGCGCGGCGTCGTCAACCTGCCGAACGGCTCCGGCCGCTCAGTGCGCGTGGCGGTGTTCGCGCGCGGCGCCAAGGCCGACGAAGCCAAGGCCGCCGGCGCCGACGTGGTCGGCGCCGAGGATTTGGTGGAAAAAGTGCAGGGCGGCAATATCGATTTCGACCGCGTCGTCGCCACCCCCGACCTGATGCCGCTGGTGGGGCGCCTGGGCAAGGTGTTGGGCCCGCGCGGGCTCATGCCCAATCCCAAGGTCGGCACGGTGACGATGGACGTCACCAATGCGGTCAAGGGCGCCAAGGGCGGGTCGGTCGAATTCCGCGTGGAGAAGGCCGGAATCATTCAGGCCGGCATCGGCAAGGCCTCGTTTCCCGCGGAAAAGCTGGTCGAGAACATCATGGCGTTCGCCGACGCGGTGCAGAAGGCGCGGCCGGCCGGCGCCAAGGGCCAGTTCATCAACCGCGTGGCGATTTCCTCGACCATGGGGCCGGGCGTGAAGATCGAGCCGGCGAGCCTCTTCCCCGCTTCGCAGCAGACGCACTGAGACTTTAGTTCTTCCGATCAGACGGGTCAGCCGCATGAGCCTGTGCTTTGGCGCAGCTCATGCGGAACCATTTTCGCTTGCCGACATTATCGGATACGTTCGGGGAGACTTAAGGCTTTGCAGAAGGCCATCGCAATTATTGCCTTGTGGCTCGTTGCCGCGTATCCCGCAGCGGCGCGCGAAAAGCTGCTGCACGTTACGTGCGCGACGGTTCGTGCCTACGTGGCGCAGGTCGGCCTGGAGCAGGCGAGGGCGGACGCCATCGCCCGCGGCATGACCGCATGGCAGGTGAGGCTGGCGCGGCGCTGCCTCGGCGATTGACGAACAAGAAAATCTGAGCCGACGAACCCAATCTGAGTGACGAACCCGGAGGCGCCTTACGCCGCCGCTTGCTTGCCCCATAGCATCTGCGTGGCGATGCGCGCGCCTTCGGCCAATGATTTCAGCTTCGCCCACATGATCGAGGGATGAACGCGGCGGGCGAACGGGCTTTGCGCAAAACCGCAATCGGTGCCGCCCATGACGTTCTCGCGCCCTACGATCTTGGCGAGCCGCACGATCCGCTCGGCCACCAGTTCGGGATGCTCGACGATGGCGGTGGCGTGACTGATCACGCCGGGGATCAGAACCTTGCCGGGCCGGAGCTTCACCGTCTCCCACACATGCCATTCGTGAGCGTGGCGTGGATTGGCGGCCTCGAACGAATAATGGCCGACGCGCACTTTCAGCACGAGGTCGATGATGTCCTTGAGCGGCACGTCGAACGCATGCGGGCCGTTCCAGCTGCCCCAGCAGATGTGATAGCGCGAGCGGGCCTCCGGGATGCCGGCGAGCGCGTGATTGAGCGCATCGATGCGCAACTCCGCCCAGCGCCGATAATCGGCCTTGGTCATCGGCGGCACCATGCGCTCGTACATGTAGGGCAGGAACGCGTCGTCGATCTGCACGTAAAGGCCGGCGTCGACGATCGCCTTATATTCCTGGTGCAGCGCGTCGGCGAGCGCGAACAAATATGTCTCTTCGTCTTTGTAATGCTCGATCTTGGCGCCCGGCAGCGCGCTCGCCGGCGCAACGACCGGCAGAAAGCCGCGCAGCGACGGATAGCGATCCTTCGCCCTTGCCACGCCGGACATGCAGATTCTTGATATCGCGGCCGACCTGTTTTTCACCCGAATATGCGATCGGGCCGTTGACCACGACCCGGTTGCCGAGCCGTTTGCCCAGTCCCGAGACGGCGTCATATTCGGCGTAGAACTCGGGGAAGGCCTGGTGGTCGCGCCCGCCGCCCATCGAGGCCATCGGGTCGGCCATTTCTTCGGCCGTTGCCGGCCGCACCGTGATCCCGGAGAGCCGCTTGAAGATATAAAAGGCCCAGTTGATTCCCTTTGCGAACTCGCCATCGCTGACGATGTCGATGCCGATGTCGGCCTGCTGGCGCACGACTTCGGCGACGGATTTGCTCAGGCATGCCTCGAAGGCCGCCTCGTCGTAGGGCTTGCCGTCTTCGATTGCGCGCCAGAACTCGATCAGTTTCTGCGGCCGGATCAGGCTGCCAACATGGGTGGTCAGAATACGCTCGGTGTTCTGCGGCATGGCGTCCTCCCGGCTCTGATCGAATGCCTGCATCGCCATCCTGACGGCACGTGGCCGTTGGCGGCATCCCTTGGCGAATTCGCGGCAAACAATTCTCTTGGCAAACCACAAAGGCAGGCTAAATAAGCCGCATGGGCGTGCCGGCCCGGTTTGTCGGCACGCCTTTATGCGCTTCTCGATAACCACAAAAGCGAGACCTCTTCTTAGCCTATCCTGCGTGGATTTCCTAAGAGGCGGTGGAACTTAGCGGGATTCGGGTGTGCTCCTGTCCGAGACTGCAGGCGCCGGAAACGGCTTAATTCGCAAGAGCCAGCATAGACGGGTGAAGACTTGGGGGCACGAGTATTGCCCTTCGGTTCTAACCTCGACGGCCCGGAACAGCCGAAAGCTGTGCCGGCGGGCAGGGTGTCAATGCCGTCCTCTGTCGGACGGCGCATCGACCCGGCGGCTGACGCTTAAACGCCGCCAACCGGAGAGAACACTTGGATCGCACGGCAAAAAGCGAGCTCGTCGGCGACCCTTGGCGAGGTTTTCAAGACCACCAACGTTGTCGTCGTCGCGCATTATTCGGGCCTGACGGTCGCCCAGATGCAGACTCTGCGTCGGCAGATGAAGCAGGCAGGGGCGAGCGTGAAGGTCGCGAAGAACCGGCTTGCCAAGATCGCTCTCGAAGGTAGCGAGGTCGCCTCGATCGCGCCGCTGCTCAAGGGGCCGACGCTGATCGCCTTCTCGGGCGATCCGGTGGCGGCGCCGAAGGTCGCGGTCGATTTCGCCAAGACGAACGAGCGTTTCGTCATTCTTGGCGGCGCGATGGGCAAGACCGCGCTCGACTCTGAACGGGGTGAAGGCGCTCGCCGCGCTACCCTCGCTCGACGAGCTGCGGGCTAAGATCGTCGGCCTCATCCAGGCGCCGGCGACCAAGATCGCCCAGGTGGTTATGGCTCCCGCGGCCAAGGTCGCTCGCGTGGTCCAGGCCTACGCCGCAAAGAGCGGCGAAGGCGCGGCTGCGTAAGCAAGCTTCGAAAGTCAAAAGGTTAGAACCGAAGGACAAAATCATGGCTGATCTGCAAAAAATCGTGGACGACCTCTCCGGCCTCACTGTGTTGGAGGCGTCGGAGCTTGCCAAGCTCCTTGAGGAGAAATGGGGCGTATCGGCTGCCGCCGCTGTGGCGGTCGCTGCCGGTCCCGCCGCGGGTGGCGCCGCTGCGCCCGTTGCCGAGGAAAAGACCGAGTTTACCGTCGTCCTGGCGGCGATCGGCGATAAGAAGATCGAGGTGATCAAAGAGGTCCGCGCCATCACGGGTCTGGGGCTGAAGGAAGCCAAGGATTTGGTCGAGGGCGCTCCCAAGCCGGTCAAGGAAGGCGTGAACAAGGACGAGGCCGCCAAGATCAAGGCGACGCTGGAAAAGGCCGGCGCGAAGGTTGAGTTGAAGTAGGCGAATGCCTATTTAACGAAAGCCCCGGGCGGGCGAAGCGAGACCCGGGGATCCTTAAGAGGTTCAAGGCGTGGCGGGCCGGGTCGAGCATCGGCCATGGTGCGGCGTCCAGAGTGGAATATCGGTGGATCGTGGGGTTTTGCCGCGAAATCACCGCGATCGCCGCCTAGCGGCGAAACCATCGGGGTGGTTCGGACTTGACCGAATCACCGGAAAATAGGGCGTTCGACGCCTGTCCCGACGGTCGCGATGGATTGCGGCCTTCTGGAGAGTCGTCTTGATCGCCTCGATACCTCGAATCCGAGACGGATTTGGGGCGCGATAGGGCGAACCGGCCGGTTCGGACGTCGCGTTTCAGATTGAGCGAGAGGACATGATGGCGCAGACGTTTATCGGTCGGAAGCGCGTACGGAAGTTTTTCGGAAAAATCGAAGAAGTCGCGGAGATGCCGAACCTCATCGAGGTTCAGAAGGCGTCCTACGACCAATTCCTGCTGGTGAAGGAGCCGCAAGGCGGCCGGCCCAACGAGGGCCTCCAAGCCGTCTTCAAGTCGGTGTTCCCGATTTCCGACTTCTCTTCCACGTCGATGCTCGAGTTCGTGAAGTACGAATTCGAAGCGCCGAAATACGACGTCGACGAGTGCCGCCAGCGCGGCATGACCTACGCGGCGCCGCTCAAGGTGACGCTCCGCCTCATCGTATTCGATATCGACGAAGAGACCGGCGCCAAGTCGGTCAAGGACATCAAGGAGCAGGATGTCTACATGGGCGACATTCCGCTCATGACCAACAACGGCACCTTCGTCGTCAACGGCACCGAGCGCGTGATCGTCTCGCAGATGCATCGCTCGCCTGGCGTGTTCTTCGATCACGACAAGGGCAAGACCCACTCCTCGGGCAAGCTTCTGTTCGCCGCCCGCATCATCCCCTATCGCGGTTCCTGGCTCGACATTGAGTTCGACGCCAAGGACATCGTCTATGCGCGCATCGACCGGCGCCGCAAAATCCAGGTGACATCGCTGCTCTACGCGCTCGGCATGAGCGGCGAAGAGATCCTCAACACGTTCTACAAGCAGGTGCCCTACAAGCGCACCAAAGACGGCTGGCGCGTGCCGTTCGACGCCAATCGCCTGCGCGGCTACAAGGCGATCAACGATCTGGTCGATGCCGACACCGGCAAGGTGGTGCTCGAGGCCGGCAAGAAGCTCACCGTGCGCCAGGCGCGCCAACTCGCCGAGAAGGGGCTCAAGGCGCTGCGGCTGACCGATGAGGAGCTGATCGGCCAATACATCGCCGAAGACCTGGTCAATCCGAAGACCGGCGAAATCTACGCCGAGGCCGGCGAGGAGATCACCGAGAAGAATCTCAAGGTCCTCAACGAGCAAGGCTACAAGGAGCTGCCGCTCCTTAACATCGACCACGTCAATGTTGGCGCCTACATCCGCAACACGCTTGTCGTCGACAAGAACATGACGCGTGAGGACGCGCTGTTCGATATCTACCGCGTCATGCGTCCGGGCGAGCCGCCGACGATCGACACGGCTTCGACCATGTTCAATTCGCTGTTCTTCGATTCGGAGCGTTACGACCTGTCCGCGGTCGGCCGGGTGAAGATGAACATGCGGCTCGACCTCGATGCTCCCGACACCATGCGCGTTCTGCGCAAGGACGACATCATCGCGGTGATCCGCACGCTGGTCAACCTGCGCGACGGCAAGGGCGAGATCGACGACATCGATCATCTCGGCAACCGCCGGGTGCGCTCGGTCGGCGAGCTGATGGAGAATCAGTATCGCATCGGATTGCTGCGCATGGAGCGCGCCATCAAGGAACGCATGTCGTCGGTCGATATCGACACGGTGATGCCGCAGGATTTGATCAACGCCAAGCCGGCGGCGGCCGCGGTGCGCGAGTTCTTCGGCTCCTCGCAGCTGTCGCAGTTCATGGACCAGACCAATCCGCTGTCGGAGATCACCCACAAGCGGCGACTGTCGGCGCTCGGCCCGGGCGGGCTCACGCGCGAGCGCGCCGGCTTCGAAGTGCGTGACGTGCACCCGACCCATTACGGCCGCATCTGTCCGATCGAGACGCCGGAAGGGCCGAATATCGGCCTCATCAATTCGCTCGCCACCTATGCGCGGGTGAACAAATACGGCTTCGTCGAGACGCCGTATCGTAAAGTGAAGGATGGCCGCGTCACCGACGAGGTGATCTATCTCTCGGCGATGGAGGAGGGGCGCTACACGGTGGCGCAAGCAAATTCCGCCATCGACGCCAAAGGCCGCTTCACCGACGATCTCGTGGTCGTGCGCCATGCCGGCGACGTGCAGCTCATTCCGCCCGACAAGGTGGACTTCATGGACGTGTCGCCGAAGCAGCTTGTTTCGGTGGCGGCAGCCCTCATTCCGTTCCTGGAAAACGACGACGCCAACCGCGCACTGATGGGCTCCAACATGCAGCGCCAGGCGGTGCCGCTGGTGCGCGCCGAGGCGCCGTTCGTCGGCACCGGCATGGAAGGCGTGGTCGCCCGCGACTCGGGCGCCGCAATCGCCGCCCGCCGCACCGGCGTGGTCGACCAGGTCGACTCCACGCGTATCGTCATCCGCGCCACCGACGAGGCGGACCCGACCAAGCCGGGCGTCGACATCTATCGGCTGATGAAGTTCCAGCGCTCGAACCAGAACACCTGCATCAATCAGCGGCCGCTGGTGAAAGTGAGCGATCAGGTCAAGAAGGGCGACATCATCGCCGACGGTCCCTCGACCGATCTCGGCGAACTGGCGCTCGGGCGCAACGTGCTCGTCGCGTTCATGCCGTGGAACGGCTACAACTTCGAGGACTCGATCCTGCTGTCCGAGCGGATCGTCAAGGACGACGTCTTCACTTCGATCCACATCGAGGAATTCGAAGTGATGGCGCGCGACACCAAGCTGGGCCCGGAAGAAATCACCCGCGATATTCCCAACGTCTCGGAAGAGACGCTGAAGAATCTCGACGAGGCCGGCATCGTCTATATCGGCGCCGAGGTGCGCGCCGGCGATATTCTGGTCGGCAAGATCACGCCAAAGGGCGAAAGCCCGATGACGCCGGAGGAGAAACTTCTCCGCGCCATTTTCGGCGAGAAGGCGTCCGACGTGCGCGATACTTCATTGCGCGTGCCGCCGGGCGTGCAGGGCACCGTCGTCGAAGTGCGCGTCTTCAACCGCCACGGCGTCGAGAAGGACGAGCGCGCGCTCGCCATCGAGCGTGAAGAGATCGAACGGCTCGCCAAGGACCGCGACGACGAACAGGCGATCCTCGACCGCAACGTCTATGGCCGCCTCGCCGAGCTTTTGGAGGGCCGCCAGGGCATCGCCGGGCCGAAGGGATTCAAGAAGGACACCAAGATCACCCGCGTGGTGCTCGATGAATATCCGCGTTCGCAATGGTGGCTGTTTGCTTCGCCCAATGACAAGATCATGGCGGAGATCGAGGCCATCCGTAAGCAGTACGACGAATCGAAGAAGCGGCTCGAACAGCGCTTCCTCGACAAGGTCGAAAAGCTGCAGCGCGGCGATGAATTGCCGCCCGGCGTCATGAAGATGGTCAAGGTCTTCGTCGCCGTGAAGCGCAAGATCCAGCCCGGCGACAAGATGGCCGGCCGCCACGGCAACAAGGGCGTGGTGTCGAAAATCGTGCCGCTCGAGGATATGCCGTTCCTCGCCGACGGCACCTCGGTCGACATCGTGCTCAACCCGCTCGGCGTGCCGAGCCGGATGAATGTCGGCCAGATCCTGGAGACCCATTTGGGCTGGGCTTGCGCCGGCTTGGGTTTAAAGATCGGCCATGCCGTCGATCTTTATAACAGCAAGCACGATGCGAAGCCGCTCAAGGAGCTCTTGAAGAAAGTCTACGGCGAGGACGAGACCATCAAGTCGCTCGACGAGAAGGGCCTCATCGAGCTCGGCACCAATCTGCGCCACGGCGTGCCGATCTCGACCCCGGTGTTCGACGGCGCCAAGGAGGCGGACATCGAGCATATGCTCGATCTCGCCGGTCTCGATCACTCGGGGCAGGTTAGCCTGTTCGATGGGCGCACTGGCGAAACCTTCGACCGCAAGGTCACTGTCGGCCACATCTACATGCTCAAGCTGCATCACCTCGTCGACGACAAGATCCACGCGCGGTCGATCGGCCCCTACAGCCTCGTCACCCAGCAGCCGCTGGGCGGCAAGGCGCAGTTCGGCGGGCAGCGCTTCGGCGAAATGGAGGTGTGGGCGCTCGAAGCCTACGGCGCCGCCTACACGCTGCAGGAGATGCTGACGGTGAAGTCCGACGACGTGGCCGGCCGCACCAAGGTCTACGAATTGATCGTGCGCGGCGATGATGCGTTCGAGTCCGGCATTCCGGAATTGTTCAACGTATTGGTCAAGGAGATGCGCTCGCTCGGCCTTAACGTCGACCTGCACAACTCGAAGCAACAGCGCGGCGGCGGCGAGATCGCCGAAGCGGCGGAGTAGCCGGACAACAGAGGATAGACGACGGAGGACGAATGAGCATCGATCGACGCGGCAGAATTATCTGTCGTCCGTCGTCTCTCGTTCGTCCTCGTAACACCAGGAATTCCAGACGGAGAACGTCATGAACCAAGAGATCATGAATTTTTTCAGCCCGCAGGTGCCGGCTCAGGTCTTTGACCAGATCCGGATTTCGATCGCGAGCCCGGAGAAGGTTCTGTCCTGGTCCTACGGCGAGATTAAAAAGCCGGAGACCATCAATTACCGCACCTTCAAGCCCGAGCGCGACGGCCTGTTCTGCGCGCGCATCTTCGGACCGATCAAGGACTACGAGTGCCTGTGCGGCAAGTACAAGCGGATGAAATACAAGGGCATCATCTGCGAGAAGTGCTCGGTAGAGGTGACTTTGTCGCGCGTGCGCCGCGAGCGCATGGGCCATATCGAGCTGGCCGCGCCGGTGGCCCACATCTGGTTCTTGAAATCGCTGCCCAGCCGCATCGGGCTTCTCCTTGACATGACGCTCAAGGACCTCGAGCGCATCCTCTATTTCGAGTATTACGTCGTGCTGGAGCCGGGGCTCACCGAGCTCAAGGACCGTCAGCTCCTGTCCGAGGAAGAGTACAACAAGGCGCAGGATCAGTTCGGCGCCGACAGCTTCACCGCCATGATCGGCGCGGAAGCCATCCGCGAGATGCTCAAGGCCCTTGATCTGGAAAAGATTGCCGCGGATCTGCGCAAGGAGATCGCGGAATTGAAGTCGGAGCTCAAGCCGAAAAAGCTCGCCAAGCGGCTGAAGCTGATCGAGGCCTTCATCCAATCCGGCAACAAGCCGGAATGGATGATTCTGACGCATGTGCCGGTCATTCCGCCGGACCTGCGTCCGCTCGTTCCGCTCGATGGCGGCCGTTTCGCCACGTCCGACCTCAACGACCTCTATCGCCGCGTCATCAACCGCAACAACCGTTTGAAGCGGCTCATCGAGCTGCGCGCGCCCGACATCATCATCCGCAACGAGAAGCGGATGCTGCAGGAGGCGGTCGACGCGCTGTTCGACAACGGCCGCCGCGGCCGCGTCATCACCGGCGCCAACAAGCGGCCGCTAAAGTCGCTCGCCGACATGCTCAAGGGTAAGCAGGGCCGCTTCCGGCAGAACCTGCTCGGCAAGCGCGTCGACTATTCCGGCCGTTCGGTCATCGTGGTCGGCCCCGAGCTGAAGCTGCATCAGTGCGGGCTGCCGAAGAAGATGGCGCTCGAACTGTTCAAGCCGTTCATCTATTCGCGGCTCGACGCCAAGGGTCTGTCGACCACCGTGAAGCAGGCGAAGAAGCTGGTCGAGAAGGAGAAGCCCGAAGTCTGGGATATTCTCGACGAGGTGATCCGCGAGCACCCGGTGCTGCTTAACCGCGCGCCGACGCTTGCACCGCCTCGGCATCCAGGCGTTCGAGCCGGTGCTGATCGAGGGCAAGGCGATCCAGCTGCATCCGCTGGTCTGCGCGGCGTTCAACGCCGACTTCGACGGCGACCAGATGGCGGTGCACGTGCCGTTGTCGCTCGAGGCGCAGCTCGAAGCGCGCGTGCTGATGATGTCGACCAACAACATCCTGCACCCGGCGAACGGCTCGCCGATCATCGTGCCGTCGCAGGATATCGTGCTCGGCCTCTACTACCTCTCGATCTTGGTCGAGAACGGTCCGGGGCAGTTCAAGCTCGAACTATACAGCGCCGGAGCAGCTCAAGCGCGATCCGAAGAAGAAGAACATCGTGCAGGGTTACTATCGCAACATCAGCGAAATCGAGCACGCGCTGGAGGAAAAGACCGTCGGCCTGCACAGCAAGATCAAGTACACCTGGGAAGGCATCGACGAGAGCGGCAAGACCTACCGCAAGGAGTACGAGACCACGCCCGGCCGCGCGCTCCTCGGCGAAGTGCTGCCGAGGCACGGCAAGGTTTCGTTCGACCTCGTCAACAAGCTGATGACGAAGCGCGAAATCTCCTCGATGATCGATACCGTCTATCGTCACTGCGGGCAGAAGGAGACGGTGATCTTCTGCGACCGCGTGATGGCGCTCGGCTTCCACCACGCGTTCAAGGCCGGCATCTCGTTCGGCAAGGACGACATGGTGGTGCCGCGAAGCAAGCGCTCGATCGTCGAGAAGACGCGCGAACTGGTCAAGGAATTCGAGCAGCAATATAACGACGGCGTCATCACCCAGGGTGAGAAGTACAACAAGGTGGTCGATGCCTGGTCGAAATGCACCAAGCTGATCGCCGACGAGATGATGAAGGAGATCTCGGCGTCCAAGCCGGGCGCGGACAAGAACGCCGAAGCCCAGGTCAATTCGATCTACATGATGGCGCATTCCGGCGCGCGCGGTTCCAGCGAGCAGATGCGGCAGCTTGCCGGCATGCGCGGGCTGATGGCGAAGCCGAGCGGCGAAATCATCGAGAGCCCGATCATCTCCAACTTCAAGGAAGGTCTCTCGGTGCTCGAGTACTTCAACTCGACGCACGGCGCCCGCAAGGGTCTCGCCGACACGGCGCTGAAGACGGCGAATTCCGGCTATCTGACGCGGCGCCTGGTCGACGTCGCGCAGGACTGCATCATCACCGAAGTGGATTGCGGCACCACGCGCGGCATCAAGGTGCGCGCCATCATCGATGCCGGCACCGTCGTCGCCTCGCTGGCGAGCCGCATTCTCGGCCGCACCACGGCCGAGGACGTGCGCGATCCGTCGGGCACCAACATTCTGGTGCCCAACGGAACGTTGCTCGGCGAACAGGAGCTCGAGCGCCTGATCAGCTGCCGGCGTTCAGGAGGTGCGCATCCGTTCGGTGCTCACCTGCGACACCACGAGCGGCGTTTGCGCCAAGTGCTATGGGCGCGATCTCGCCCGCGGCACGCCGGTCAATATGGGCGAGGCGGTGGGCGTCATCGCCGCGCAGTCGATCGGCGAGCCGGGCACGCAGCTCACCATGCGCACGTTCCATATCGGCGGCGCGGCGCAGCTCTCCGAGCAGTCGTTCGTCGAGTTCGAACTTCGAGGGCGCCATCAAGATCAAGAACAAGAACGTGGTGCGCAATTCGGACGGCGATGAGATCGTGATGAGCCGCAACCTCAGCGTCGCCGTGCTCGATCCGGACGGCACCGAGCGCGCGGTGCACCGCATCCCGTACGGCGCGCGGCTGAAGGTCGCCGACGACGCTCACATCACCCGCGGCCAGCGCATCGCCGAATGGGATCCGTACACGCGGCCGATCCTCACCGAAGTCGAGGGCTGCGGTCGGCTTCGAGGATTTGATCGAGGGTCAGTCGATGTCGGAAACGCTCGACGAGACCACCGGCATCGCCAAGCGCGTGGTGATCGATTGGCGCACCGGTTCGGGCCGCGGCCAGCAGGATTTGCGGCCGGCGCTGGTGATCAAGGGCAAGGACGGCAAGCTGCTCAAACTCGCCCGCGGCGGTGACGCACGCTACATCCTCGCCGTCGACGCCATCATCTCGGTCGATCCGGATGGCCACGTGAAAGGCGGGCGACGTCATCGCCCGCATCCCGACCGAGAGCGCCAAGACGCGCGACATCACCGGCGGTCTGCCGCGTGTCGCCGAGCTGTTCGAGGCGCGGCGGCCGAAGGAGTCCGCGGTCATCGCCGAGATCTCCGGCACGGTGCGCTTCGGCCGCGACTACAAGAACAAGCGGCGCATCACCATCGAGCCGGCCAACAAGGAGGAGGAGCCGAAGGAGTACCTCGTCCCCAAGGGCAAGCACATCCACCTGCAGGACGGCGACATCATCGAGAAGGGCGACTTCATCGTCGAAGGCCACCCGGCGCCGCACGACATCCTGGCGATCAAGGGCGTCGAGGAACTGGCCGGCTACCTGGTCAACGAAATCCAGGACGTCTACCGGCTGCAAGGCGTCGCCATCAACGACAAGCACATCGAAGTGATCGTGCGGCAGATGCTGCAGAAGGTGGAGATCGACGAATTCGGCCGAGACCGACCTGATCCAGGGCGAGCAGATCGACAAGGTCGAGTTCGACGAGGTCAACGCGCGGGCGGCGGAGGAAGGCAAGAAGCCGGCGACCGCGCATCCGGTGCTGCTCGGCATCACCAAGGCCTCGCTGCAGACGCGGTCGTTCATCTCGGCGGCGTCGTTCCAGGAGACCACGCGCGTGCTCACCGAGGCCGCGGTCAACGGCAAGGCCGACACGCTCGACGGGCTCAAGGAGAACGTCATCGTCGGCCGCCTCATCCCGGCCGGCACCGGCGCGATGATGAACAAGGTGCGCGAGATCGCCGTCAAGCGCGACGCAGCTCATCCTCGCCGAACGCGAGAAGGAGAAAGAGGCGGCGATCAAGGCCGAAGCCGCCGCGGAGCCCGTGGCGCTGCCGGCGGCGGAGTAGGGGCGGTACGCACGCGACAAAATCGAAGGGCCGCCACTTAGGCGGCCCTTTTTTTCATCATGCCTGGGCGAGCCCGGCCGTGACGATGTAAAAAGAAGCGATGGCTGCGAATCTCAAAATCCTCAGCGGCGGCGCGATGCGCAGCCTCATGGTCGAAGCGGCGCCGTTAGCGACGGCCCCAGCGGCCTCTATATGGCCGGTCTGCTCGATCGCCTCGGCATTGCGCCGGAGATGAAGCCGAAGACCAAGTTGACGAGCGCCCCGTGGCCGAACTGGTGGCAAACGGCGAAGCCGAAATCGGCATCCAGCAGATCGTCGCCATCCTCCCGGTCAAAGGCGCGGACTGGTCGGTCCGCTGCCGAGCGAACTGCAGAACATCATCGTTTATGCCGCCGGGATTTCCGCGCGAAGCGCAAACGCCGAAGCGGCGCGCGCATTCATCGCCTTCATGGCGACGCCGGAAATGATGCGTATTATCCGCGCCAAAGGCATGGAGCCGGGGTGATCGAACCGCCGGCGATGGCGCAGATGTGCTTGCGCCATCGCGCTTTTCGGCCCGGATCGTCTTGACTTCGCCCGATCGCGTCGATAGATACGCCACACTTTTCGGCAGGCGGTGAGCTTCGCCCGTCGGAACGGCTTGCCGGGTCCCATTAAGCTATTGAAAGTCATTGCTTTCTTGGCTCGTCGGATACGGCGCGACGCCTCGACACAAGCAGGCTCAAACGCTGCCGCTGACTTCGCGATAGTCAGATCTTTTGGAGCATGACCGCGGTCGCGCTGCGGTCCTCTGCAATGTCCAAGCGCCCTTCCGCATCGGGAAGCGGATAGCGCGGTTTGGTTTTGCGCGAGGGATTCACTGGGCGTAAGCCCGGATTGCAAAGGGGCGCAAGCCCCGTCTTGAACGGTGTGAGACGAACGGATGCCGACGGTCAATCAGCTCATTCGCAAGCCGCGAGTGGTGCAGCACGCGAAGAAGAAGGTGCCGGCGCTGCAGCAGTCGCCGCAGAAGCGCGGCGTCTGCACGCGCGTCTACACGACGACGCCGAAGAAGCCGAACTCGGCTCTGCGCAAGGTCGCCAAGGTTCGCCTGACCAACGGCTTTGAGGTCATCGGCTACATCCCCGGCGAGGGCCATAATCTGCAGGAGCACTCGGTGGTGATGATCCGCGGCGGCCGCGTGAAGGACCTTCCCGGCGTGCGCTATCACATCCTGCGCGGCGTGCTCGATACGCAAGGCGTAAAGAACCGCAAGCAGCGCAGGTCGAAATACGGAGCAAAGCGGCCCAAGTAGTCGGGTCGTCTTTGTGTTTATTAAGGAACGGAAGACGAAGGAAGAGAGAACGAGATGTCCCGCCGCCACAGGGCAGACAAGCGCGAGATCCTGCCGGATCCCGAAGTTCGGCAATATCGTCGTGACCAAGTTCATGAACTCGGTGATGCACGCCGGCAAGAAGTCGGTGGCGGAGAATATCGTCTATGGCGCGCTCGACATCATCGAGGGCAAGACCCGGGCAAGTCCGATCGGCGTCTTCCAGCAGGCGCTCGACAACGTCATGCCGTCGATCGAAGTGCGCTCGCGCCGCGTCGGCGGCGCCACCTATCAGGTGCCGGTCGAGGTGCGCACCTCGCGGCGCCAGGCGCTCGGCATCCGCTGGATCATTTCCGCGGCGCGCGAGCGCAACGAGAAGACGATGACCGAGCGGCTCTCCGCGGAGCTGCTCGATGCATCCAATAACAGGGGGAACGCCGTCAAAAAGCGCGAGGACACGCACCGCATGGCCGAAGCCAACCGCGCGTTCTCGCACTATCGCTGGTGAAGCCAGGCGACAGCGAAGGAATTTCCCCATGCCCCGCACCCATCCGATCGAGGACTATCGCAACTTCGGCATCATGGCCCACATCGATGCCGGCAAGACGACGACGACCGAGCGCGTCCTCTATTACACCGGCAAGAGCCACAAGATGGGCGAGGTGCATGAAGGCGCCGCGACCATGGATTGGATGGAGCAGGAGCAGGAGCGCGGCATCACCATCACCTCGGCCGCGACCACCGCGTTCTGGAACGGCAAGCGCCTCAACATCATCGACACGCCCGGCCACGTCGACTTCACCATCGAGGTGGAGCGTTCGCTGCGCGTGCTCGACGGCGCCGTCTGCGTGCTCGATTCCAACCAGGGCGTGGAGCCGCAGACCGAGACGGTGTGGCGCCAGGGCGACCGCTATCGCGTGCCGCGCATCGTCTTCTGCAACAAGATGGACAAGATCGGCGCCGATTATTTCCAGTGCCTCAAGGACATCGTCGACCGGCTGGGCGCCAAGCCGGTGGCCGTTCAGCTGCCGATCGGCGCCGAGAACCAATTCAAGGGCATCATCGATCTCGTGCGCATGGTCGGCGTGGTGTGGGACGAAGAGACGCTCGGCGCCAAGTATCACGACATCGAAATTCCGGCCGAGCTCCTCGACCAGGCCAAGGAATATCGCGAGAAGCTCATCGAGGCGGCGGTCGAGCTCGACGACGACGCCATGACCGCGTACCTCGAAGGCAAGGAGCCGGACGAGGCGACGCTCAAGCGCCTCATTCGCAAGGCGACCATTGCGAGCACCTTCTTTCCGGTGTTCTGCGGCTCCGCGTTCAAGAACAAGGGCGTGCAGCCGCTGCTCGACGCGGTGGTCGATTACCTGCCGTCGCCGCTCGACGTGCCGTCGATGATAGGGCGTCGATCTCAAGGGCAACGAGGTCGAGCGCAAGGCGTCCGACACCGAGCCGATGGCGCTGCTCGCCTTCAAGATCATGGACGATCCGTTCGTCGGCACCATCACCTTCTGCCGCATCTATTCGGGCAAGCTCGAAAGCGGCACCGGGGTGATGAACTCGACCAAGGATCGCAAGGAGCGCGTCGGCCGCATGCTGCTGATGCACGCCAACAACCGCGAGGACATCAAGGAGGCTTTTGCCGGCGACATCGTCGCGCTGGCCGGCCTCAAAGAGGTACGCACCGGCGACACGCTGTGCGATCCGCAGAAGCCGGTGATCCTGGAAAAGATGGAGTTTCCCGATCCGGTCATCGAGATCGCCATCGAGCCGAAGTCGAAGGCCGACCAGGAAAAGCTCGGCGTCGCGCTCGCCAAGCTCGTGGCCGAGGATCCCTCGTTCCGCGTCAACACCGATCCGGAATCCGGCCAGACCATCATCAAGGGCATGGGCGAACTGCACCTCGACATCAAGGTCGATATCCTCAAGCGCACCTATAAGGTCGACGCCAATATCGGCGCGCCGCAGGTCGCCTATCGCGAGAAGATCACGCGGACCGCCACGGTCGACTACACCCACAAGAAGCAGACCGGCGGCCACGGCCAATTCGCGCAAGCATCAAAATCGTCGCCGAGCCGGGCGAGCCCGGCTCGGGTTTCGTGTTCGAGAACGAAGTGGTCGGCGGCGCGGTGCCCAGGGAGTTCTTCCCCGCGGTCGAAAAGGGTCTTGAAGGCCAGTTGACCACTGGCGCGATCGCCGGCTTCCCGGTGGTCGACCTCAAGGTCAGCCTGGTCGACGGCGACTCCCACGACGTCGAATTCGTCGCCGATGGCGTTCGAGATCGCCGCGCGCGCCGCGATGCGCGAGGCGCTTGCAGAAAGGCGGCTCGGTGCTGCTCGAGCCGATCATGAAGGTCGAGGTGGTGACGCCGGAAGACTACACCGGCTCGGTCATCGGCGACCTCAATTCGCGCCGCGGCCAGATTCAGGGCCAGGACATGCGCGGCAACGCCAACGTCATCACCGCGATGGTGCCGCTCGCCAACATGTTCTCCTACGTCAACAATCTGCGCTCCATGAGTCAGGGGCGCGCCACCTTCACCATGCAGTTCGATCACTACGCCGAGGTTCCGAAGGGCGTAGCGGACGAGGTTCAGGCGAAATTCGCCTGACCGCACATTCACAGATATTAGAGAAGACGAGCCGGAACGGAGAGCCCCATGGCCAAGGAAAAATTCCAGCGCACCAAGCCGCATTGCAATATCGGCACGATCGGCCACGTCGATCACGGCAAGACGACGTTGACGGCGGCGATCACCAAGGTTCTGGCCGAGAAGGGCCAGGCGCATTTCACCGCCTACGACCAGATCGACAAGGCGCCGGAGGAGAAAGGCGCGCGGCATCACCATTGCCACCGCGCACGTCGAGTACGAGACCGACAAGCGCCACTACGCGCACGTCGACTGCCCCGGGCACGCCGACTACGTCAAGAACATGATCACCGGCGCCGCGCAGATGGACGGCGCCATCCTGGTGGTCAGCGCCGCCGACGGCCCGATGCCGCAGACCCGCGAGCACATCCTGCTCGCCCGCCAGGTCGGCGTGCCGGCGCTCGTCGTCTACCTCAACAAGGTCGACATGGTGGACGATCCCGAGCTCCTCGAACTCGTCGAGCTCGAAGTGCGCGAACTGCTCTGCAAATACGAATTCCCGGGCGACAAGATTCCGTTCGTCAAGGGCTCGGCCAAGCAGGCGCTCGACGGCGTCAACGACGAGCTCGGCAAGAACTCGATCCTGGCGCTGATGAAGGCGGTCGATGAATACATCCCGCAGCCGGAGCGGCCGAAGGATCAGCCGTTCCTGATGCCGGTGGAAGACGTGTTCTCGATCTCCGGCCGCGGCACGGTGTGCACCGGCCGCATCGAGCGCGGCGTCATCAAGGTCGGCGAGGAAGTCGAGATCGTCGGCATCAAGCCGACGATGAAGACCGTGGTCACCGGCGTCGAGATGTTCCGCAAGCTGCTTGATCAGGGCGAGGCCGGCGACAACGTCGGCTGTCTGCTGCGCGGCACCAAGCGCGAAGAGGTGGAGCGCGGCCAGGTGCTGTGCAAGCCGGGTTCGGTGAAGCCGCACACCAAGTTCAAGGCGCAGGCCTACATCCTCACCAAGGAAGAAGGCGGCCGCCACACGCCGTTCTTCACCAATTACCGGCCGCAATTCTACTTCCGCACCACCGACGTGACCGGCGTGGTGACGCTGCCGGAAGGCACCGAGATGGTCATGCCGGGCGACGACATCACCATGGAGGTGACGCTGATCGTGCCGATCGCCATGGAGAAGCAGCTGCGCTTCGCCATCCGCGAGGGCGGCAGGACGGTCGGCGCCGGCGTGGTGGCGGATATCATCGAGTAGCAGACGACAGCGAACGGACGACCGGACATCAGAGGACAGAGGACGGATAATGAAGCGACGACTTGCAACGGTCAACTGATCGTCCGTCGTCTGTCGTCCGTCATCCGAAAGACCATGAACGGCCAAAACATCCGCATCCGGCTCAAGGCGTTCGATCACCGCATCCTCGATGCGTCGACGCGCGAGATCGTCAACACGGCCAAGCGCACCGGCGCGCAGGTGCGCGGGCCGATTCCGCTGCCGACCAAGATCGAGAAATTCACCGTCAACCGCTCGCCGCACATCGACAAGAAGAGCCGCGAGCAGTTCGAGATGCGCACGCACAAGCGCCTGCTCGATATCGTCGATCCGACGCCGCAAACCGTCGATGCGCTGATGAAGCTCGATCTTGCCGCCGGCGTCGACGTCGAGATCAAGCTGTAAGGCGCGCAGGGGATAGACAATGCGTTCCGGGGTGCTCGCGCAAAAAATCGGAATGATGCGGCTGTTCACCGAGACCGGCGAACACGTGCCGGTGACGGTGCTGCGGCTGGGCAATTGCCAGGTCGTCGCCCATCGCACCAAAGAGAAGAACGGCTACGTGGCGCTGCAGCTCGGCGCCGGCGCGCGCAAGGTGCAGCGCGCCAACAGGGCCGATCGCGGCTATTTCGCCGTCGCCAAGGTCGAGCCCAAGCGCAAGCTCGCCGAGTTCCGCGTCGATGACGACGCGCTCATTCCGGTCGGCGCCGAGATCACCGCCGACCATTTCGTCGTCGGCCAGTATGTCGATGTCACCGGCACCTCGACCGGCAAGGGCTTTGCCGGCGGATGAAGCGCTGGAATTTCGCCGGCCTGCGCGCCACGCCATGGCGTGTCCATCTCGCACCGTTCGATCGGCTCGCACCGGCGGCCGCCAGGATCCCGGCAGGACCTTCAAGAACAAGAAGATGCCGGGCCATCTCGGCGTCGACCGGGTGACCACGCTCAATCTCAAAGTGATGCAGACCGACGTCGAGCGCGGCCTGATCATGGTCGAAGGCGCCGTGCCTGGCGTCAAAGGCGGCTGGATCACGGTGCGCGATGCGGTGAAGAAGAAGCTGCCGGACGGCGTGCCGAAGCCCGGCAAGTTCAAGCTCGCCGAAACTGCGCCCGCGGCTGCGCCGGTGCTCGAGCCGGCGAAGCCGAGGCGACGGAGGGCGCGTGACATGGAGCTGAAAGTCACCACGCTCGACGGCGGCGAAGCGGGCTCTGTCACGCTCTCCGACGCGATTTTCGGCCTCGAGCCGCGCACCGACATCATTCATCGCTGCGTCGTCTGGCAATTGGCCAAGCGCCGCGCCGGCACGCATGCGGTGAAGAACCGCGCCGACATCAACCGCACCGGCAAGAAAATGTACCGGCAGAAGGGCACCGGCTCCGCCCGCCACGGCTCGGCGCGGGTCAATCTGTTCCGCGGCGGCGGCCGTTCGTTCGGACCGCAGGTGCGCAGCCACGAAATCGGCCTGCCGAAGAAGGTGCGCGCGCTCGCGCTCAAGCACGCGCTCTCGGCCAAGGCCAAGGACGACGGCATCATCGTCATCGACGCGCTCGCGGTGAAGGACGGCAAGACCAAGGAGCTGCGGTCGAGCTTCGCCAAGCTCGGCCTCGCCAATGCGCTGTTCATCGATGGCGCCGAGGTGGCGGCGAACGTGCGCGCGGCGGCGCGCAACATTCCCAATATCGACGTGCTGCCGGTCGCCGGCATCAACGTCTACGACGTCATGCGGAGGCACAAGCTGGTGCTCACCCGCGCCGCCATCGAAGCGCTGGAGGCGCGATTCAAATGACCACCAGCGATCCGCGCCATTACGACGTCATCCTCTCGCCGGTGATCACCGAGAAGGCGACCAATGCGTCCGAGCATAACAAGGTGATCTTCAAGGTCGCCATGGACGCGACCAAGCCGCAGATCAAGGAAGCGGTGGAGAAGCTGTTCGACGTCAAGGTCAAAAGCGTCAACACGCTGCGCCGCCGCGGCAAGTGGAAGCTGTTCAAGGGCCGCGTCGGGCGGCAGTCCGATTCCAAGCGCGCGATCGTGACCCTCGAAGAGGGTCAAAAGATCGACGTGACCACGGGACTGTAAGGGAGCGGAGCGATGGCACTGAAAACCTACAATCCGGTCACCGCGGGCCAGCGCCAGCTGGTGCTGGTCGATCGCTCCGGCCTCTATACCGGCAAGCCGGTCAAGGCGTTGACCGAAGGCAAGAACTCGACCGGCGGCCGCAACAATTCCGGCTCGATCACCAGCCGCTATCGCGGCGGCGGCCACAAGAAGGCGTATCGCGATCATCGACTTCAAGCGCCGCAAGTTCGATGCGCCGGCCAAGGTCGAGCGGCTCGAATACGATCCCAACCGCACCGGCTTCATCGCGCTGATCAAATACGAAGACGGCGAGCTGAACTACATCCTGGCGCCGCAGCGGCTGTCGGTCGGCGATACCGTCGTCGCCGGCGAATATGTGGACGTGAAGCCCGGCAACGCCATGCCGCTCGCCAACATTCCGGTCGGCACCATCGTCCACAATATCGAACTGAAGATCGGCAAGGGCGGCCAGATCGCGCGCTCGGCCGGCACCTACGCGCAGATCGTCGGCCGCGACGGCGAATACGTGATCCTGCGGCTGAATTCCGGCGAGCAGCGGCTCGTTCACGGCCGCTGCATCGCTACCGTCGGCGCGGTGTCGAACTCGGACAACATGAACGTCTCCATCGGCAAGGCCGGACGCAACCGCTGGATGGGATGGCGCGGCCATGTGCGCGGCGAGGCCATGAATCCGGTCGACCATCCGCTCGGCGGGCGCACCCGCGGCGGCCGCCATCCGGTGACGCCGTGGGGCAAGCCGACCAAGGGCATGAAGACGCGGAAGAACAAGAGCACGAGCAAATTCATCATGCTGAGCCGCCACGCGCGGAAGAAGAAAAAGTAGGAGCGAAGCGATGGCGCGTTCGGTCTGGAAGGGTCCGTTTTTCGACGGCTATCTGATGAAGAAGGTGGATGCGGCGCGCGCGTCCGGCCGCCACGAGATGATTCGCATCTGGTCGCGGCGCTCGACCATCCTGCCGCAATTCGTCGGTCTGACCTTCGGCGTCTATAACGGACAAAAGCACATCCCGGTGATGGTCACCGAGGAAATGGTCGGCCACAAGTTCGGCGAGTTCGCGCCGACGCGTTCATTCTACGGCCATTCGTCGGACCGCAAGGCCAAGCGCAGCGTCCGGCGCGCCGGCAGGCCGGTGGCGGCAGCTCCGGCCCCGGCGCCGGCCGCTCCGGCGGGCGGCGGTTCGTGAGGCGGGGAGAGGCATCATGAGCAAGAAGGGCCGCGAGCGCGCGCTCGCCGACAACGAGGCCAAGGCCGTCGCGCGCATGCTGCGGGTGAGCCCGCAGAAGCTGAACCTGTTGGCGCAGCTCATTCGCGGCAAGAAGGTTGCGACCGCGCTCGCCGATCTCGAATTCTCGCGCAAGCGCATCGCGCGCGACGTGAAGAAGTGCCTGGAATTGGCGATCGCCAATGCCGAGAACAACCACGATCTCGACGTCGACGATCTCGTCGTCGTGCAGGCCCATGTCGGCAAGGCGCTGGTGATCAAGCGGCACATGCCGCGCGCGCGCGGCCGGGTGGGCGCGATTTTCAAGCCGTTCGCGAACCTCACCATCGTGGTGCGCGAAGTCGAAGCGCCGGCGAACTAGGGAACGCGGCAGGAGAAGACCATGGGTCAGAAAGTCAATCCGATCGGGCTTCGTCTCGGCATCAACCGCACCTGGGATTCGCGCTGGTATGCCGGCAAGACGAGCTACGGCTCGCTGCTGCACGAGGACATGAAAATCCGCAAAGCGCTGATGGAGGAATTGAAGCAGGCCGCGGTGTCCAAGATCGTGATCGAGCGGCCGCACAAGAAATGCCGCGTCACCATCCACTCGGCGCGTCCGGGCGTGGTCATCGGCAAGAAGGGCGCCGACATCGAGAAATTGCGCCGCAAGGTCGCCGCGCTGACCGACAGCGATGTCGTCATCAATATCGTGGAAATCCGCAAGCCCGAGCTCGACGCCCAGCTCGTCGCCGAGTCGATCGCCCAGCAGCTCGAGCGCCGCGTTGCCTTCCGCCGCGCGATGAAGCGCGCGGTGCAATCGGCGATGCGGCTCGGCGCCGGCGGCATCCGCATCAATTGCTCGGGCCGGCTCGGCGGCGCCGAAATCGCGCGCATGGAATGGTACCGCGAGGGCCGCGTGCCGCTGCACACGCTGCGCGCCGACGTCGATTACGGCGTCGCCACCGCGTTTACGACCTACGGCACCTGCGGGGTGAAGGTCTGGATCTTCAAGGGCGAGATCATGGAGCACGACCCGATGGCGCAGGACAAGAAGATGGCCGAGGGCGACGCCGGCCGGCCGCGGCGGGACGCGGCGTGAAGCATGAGCGCGAGACGAACGGGAAAAGGTAATCAGAGGCGTTCGCCATGCTGCAACCGATGCGAACAAAATTCCGCAAGGCGCACAAGGGCCGCATCAAAGGCGTTGCCTCGAGCGCGGTCGATCTCGCCTTCGGCCAGTTCGGCCTGAAGGCGCTCGAGCCCGAGCGCGTCACCGCGCGGCAGATCGAAGCCGCGCGCCGCGCGCTCACGCGCCACATGAAGCGTTCGGGCCGCGTCTGGATCCGCGTTTTCCCGGACGTGCCGGTGTCCAAGAAGCCGCTCGAAGTGCGCATGGGCTCGGGCAAGGGCACGCCGGAATTCTGGGTCTGCCGGGTCAAGCCCGGCCGCATCCTGTTCGAGATCGACGGCGTGACCGACCGCAGATCGCCAAGGAGGCGCTGGCGCTTGCCGCCGCCAAGCTGCCGATCAAAACCCGCTTCGTCGAGCGCATCAGCGAGTAAGCGTGTCATGAAGCCGGCCGACATCAAAACCATGACGATCGATCAGATCGACGACGAGGTGCTCAAGCTGAAGAAAGGAGCAGTTCAACCTGCGTTTTCAGCGCGCCACCGGACAGTTGGAGAACACCGCGCGGGTGCGCGAGGTGCGGCGCGACATGGCGCGGCTGAAGACGATCGCGCGGCAGAAGCGCGCGCCCAAAGCGGCGGCAAAGAGTTAAGAGGATCAGATGCCCAAGCGCAGCCTGCAAGGCGTCGTGGTGAGCGACAAGCAGAACAAGACACTGGTGGTGAAGGTCGAGCGCCGCTTCGCCCATCCGATCTTCGGCAAGACCATTCGCCGCTCGAAGAAGTACTACGCGCACGACGAGAACAACGAGTTCAAGGTCGGCGACATGGTGTGGATCGAGGAGCACCGGCCGATTTCCAAGCTCAAGCGCTGGGCGGTGGTGCGCGGCGAGAAGAAGAAGGCGTCCTGAGCGGACGCCGCAGACGAAGAACGAGTGGGTAGCCCATGATCCAGATGCAAACCAACCTCGACGTGGCGGACAATTCCGGCGCGCGCCGCGTCATGTGCATCAAGGTGCTGGGCGGCAGCAAGCGCAAATACGCCACCATCGGCGACGTCATCGTCGTCTCGGTGAAGGAGGCGATCCCGCGCGGCCGGGTGAAGAAGGGCGACGTGATGAAGGCGGTGATCGTGCGCATTTCCAAGGACATCAAGCGCGCCGACGGCTCGATCATCCGCTTCGACCGCAACGCCGCGGTGCTGATCAATCCGCAGATGGAGCCGGTGGGCACGCGCATTTTCGGCCCGGTGCCGCGCGAACTGCGCGCCAAGAACCACATGAAGATCATTTCGCTTGCGCCCGAGGTGCTGTGATGGCGGCGAGACTTAAGAAGGGCGACAAGGTCGTCGTCATTGCCGGCCGCGACAAGGGCCGCAGCGGCGAGATCATCGAGATGCGCCGCGCCGAAGGCCGCGCGCTCGTGCGCGGCGTCAACATGGTCAAGCGCCACCAGCGGCAGACCGCCACGGCCGAGGGCGGCATCATTTCCAAGGAGGCGCCGGTCCACCTGTCCAATATCGCGCTCGCCGACCCCAAGGACGGCAAGCCGACCCGCGTCGGCTTCAAGTTCGTCGGCAGCGGGCGATGAGCGCAAGAAGGTGCGCGTCGCCAAGCGTTCGGGAGTCGAGATCGATGGCTGATACCGACGAGAAGAAGGCCAAGAAGGCGGAAAAGCCGCAACGTCCGGCGAAGGCCGAGCAGGCGGAGAAGCCCGCCAAGGCGCAGAAGGCCGAAAAGGCCGAGCAAGGCGCCAAGGCGGCAAAGCCGGAACGCGCGGAGAAGCCGGGCAAGCCGGCCGAAGGCAAGGCCGCGGCAAGGCCGCCGCGCCGCGCGAGCCGGAGCCGCGCGTTCCGGCGCGGCTGAAGGTGCAGTTCGACGAGGCCATCCGCGGCAAGCTCGCCGAGCAGTTCGGCTACAAGAACCGCATGCAGATTCCGGTCGTCGACAAGATCGTCATCAACATGGGCATCGGCGAGGGCGTCGCCGACCGCAAGAAGGTGGAGTCGGCTGCCGCGGATCTCGCGCTCATCGCCGGGCAGAAGGCGGTGATCACCAAGGCGCGCAAGTCGATCGCCACCTACAAGCTGCGCGCCGGCCAGGCGATCGGCTGCAAGGTGACGCTGCGCAAGGCGCGCATGTATGAATTTCTCGACCGGCTGATCAACATCGCGCTGCCGCGGGTGCGCGATTTCCGCGGCCTGTCGCCGAAGAGCTTCGACGGCCGCGGCAACTATCTCGCTCGGCATCAAGGAGCACATCGTGTTCCCCGAGATCGATTACGACAAGGCCGCCGACATCTGGGGCATGGATATCACCGTGTGCACCACCGCGCGCAACGACGACGAGGCGCGCGCGCTGTTGACGGCGTTCAATTTTCCGTTCCGGCAGTGAGTCTCTCGAAGCAAGCGGGACCTCAGACGCGGAACCGCGAGGAGAACTAAATGGCGAAGAAGAGTGCGATCGAGAAGAACAACCGGCGCCGCCGGATGACGAAGAAATATTCGGGCCGGCGCTCGCGGCTCAAGGCGATCGCGCGCGACAAGTCGAAGCCGGTGGAAGAGCGCTTTGCGGCCACGCTCAAGCTCGCCAAGCTGCCGCGCAACTCGTCGGCCACCCGCATCCGCAACCGCTGCGAAATAACCGGCCGCCCGCGCGGCTATTACCGCAAGCACAAGCTGTCGCGCATTGCGTTGCGCGAACTGGGCTCGAAGGGACTGATCCCGGGCCTGTTGAAGTCGAGCTGGTAAGGAGGCTCGCACGATGTCCATGAACGATCCGCTCGGCGATCTGCTCGACGCGCATCCGCAACGCGCAGATGCGCAACAAGAGCAAAGTCACCTCCCCGAACTCGAAATTGCGCGAGCGCGTGCTCGAAGTGCTCAAGAGCGAAGGCTATATCCGCGGCTATGCGGTGGTCGAGCGCGACGGCCGCTCGGAGATCGAGGTCGAGCTGAAATATTTCGACGGCGAGCCGGTGATCCGCGAGATCGAGCGGATTTCCAAGCCCGGCCGCCGCGTCTACACCTCGGTCAGGAACCTGCCGCGCATCAACAACGGCCTCGGCGTCGCCATCGTCTCCACGCCGAAGGGCGTGATGGCCGACCACGAGGCCCGCGACGCCAATGTCGGCGGCGAAATCCTCTGTACGGTGTTCTGATGTCGCGAATCGGAAAAAAGCCGATCGCGGTTCCCGTCCGGCATCACCGCCAATATCGAGGGCCAGACCGTGAAGGTGAAGGGCCCGAAGGGCGCCTTGCAGGTCGTGCTGCACGACGACGTGGCGGTCAAGCTCGAGGGCGGCGCAGATCAAGGTCGATCCGCGCGCCGACACCAAGCGCGCGCGCGCGCAATGGGGCACCTCGCGCACGCTGATCGCCAATCTGATCACCGGCGTGAGCAAGGGCTTCGAGGAGCGGCTGGAAATCAACGGCGTCGGCTATCGCGCCGCGGTGCAGGGCAAGAACCTGCAGATCGCGCTCGGCTACAGCCACGACATCGTCTATCCGATCCCCGAAGGCATCACCATCGCCACGCCGCGCCCGGTCGAGATCGTGATTAGCGGCAGCGACCGGCAGAAGGTCGGCCAGGTCGCCGCCGAGATCCGCGATTACCGGCCGCCGGAGCCCTACAAGGGCAAGGGCATCAAATACGCCTCCGAGCGCATTTTCCGCAAGGAAGGCAAGAAGAAGTAACGGAGCCGCCGATGACCAAGCTCAACGACAGGATCGAGCGGCGGCAGGGCCGCGTGCGCGGCGCGCTCAAGCGCGCGGCGCATGGCCGCAAGCGGCTTTCGGTGTTCCGCTCCTCCAAGCACATCTACGCGCAGGTGATCGACGACGATGCGGGCACGACGCTCGCCGTCCGCCTCCTCGATCGAGAAGCCGACGCGCGAGCTGCATTGAAGACCGGCGCCAGCGTCGAGGCGGCCAAGACCGTCGGCAAGCTCATCGCCCAGCGCGCGCAGGAAAAGGGCGTCAAGGACGTCGTGTTCGATCGCGGCGGTTATCTCTATCACGGCCGGGTCAAGGCGTTGGCCGAGGCCGCGCGCGAAGGCGGACTGAATTTCTGAGAACCGAAGGACAGAGGACGGACGACAGAGGACAGATAAAGAAAAGCCGTCAGGACGTTCGCTTTCGTCTTCCGTCGTCCGTCCTCCGTCGTCTCTTCTCAGGCATAAAGGCTGGAACAACATGGCAGATCAACATGGCGCGTGAACCCCGCGAACGGCGGCGAGACGAAGAGCGCGACAGCGAGTTCGTCGACAAGCTCGTCCACATCAACCGCGTCGCCAAGGTGGTGAAAGGCGGCCGGCGCTTCGGCTTTGCCGCGCTCGGTCGTCGTCGGCGATCAGAAGGGCCGGGTCGGCTTCGGCCACGGCAAGGCGCGCGAGGTGCCGGAAGCGATCCGCAAGGCGACCGATGCGGCCAAGCGCGCGCTCACCCGCGTGCCGCTGCGCGAGGGCCGCACGCTGCATCATGACGTGGCCGGCCGTCACGGCGCCGGCCGGGTCTATCTGCGCGCCGCGCCGCCCGGAACCGGCATCATCGCCGGCGGGCCGATGCGCGCGGTGTTCGAGACGCTCGGCATGGCCGGACGTGGTGGCGAAATCGCTCGGCACGTCGAACCCCTACAACGTCGTGCGCGCCACTTTCGACGCGCTCAAGCGCCAGGATTCGCCGCGTTCGGTTGCCGCCCGGCGCAACGTCAAGGTTTCGGCGCTGCAGGCGCGCCGCCGCGACGGCGATGCCGATCAGGCGGCCGGCCGACTGAATTGATGTGGCTTTGGAGCAGGCGATGAATAGCGCAAAAGGTTCGGGCAAAACCGTCAAGGTCCGGCAGACCGGCAGCCCGCAGCGCCGGCATCACCGCCAGCGCGAGACGCTGGTGGGCTTGCAGCTCAACAAGATCGGCCGCGTCGCCGAACTTGACCGACACGCCGCAGACCCGCGGGATGATCGCCAAGGTCGCCCATCTGGTCGAGGTGGTGGAGAAATAAAGATGAAGCTTCACGAACTCGCCGGACGGCCCGGCGCGCGCAAGACGCGAAAGCGCATCGGCCGCGGCATCGGTTCCGGCACCGGCAAGACCGGCGGCCGCGGCGGCAAGGGCCAGACCGCGCGCTCCGGCGTGCGCATCAAGGGTTTCGAGGGCGGCCAGATGCCGCTGCATCGCCGCCTGCCCAAGCGCGGATTCAAGAACACGATGTTCGCGCGCAAGCTCAACGAGGTGAATTTGGGCCGCATCCAGGAGGCGATCGATGCCGGCCGGCTCGACGCCGCGGGCAAAATCGACGCGGCCGCGCTGGTCAAAGCCGGCGTGCTGCGCCGCGCCAAGGACGGCGTGCGGCTTCTCGGCGGCGGCGAGATCAAGGCGAAGCTTGCGCTGTCGGTGTTCGGCGCGTCCAAATCGGCGGTCGCCGCGGTGGAAAAGGCCGGCGGCACGGTCGAAATTCTGGCGCCCAAGGCGGAGGCGAGCGAACAGGCGGCCTGATGACCGTCATGCCCGGCCTTGTGCCGGGCATCCGCGATTTCTATTTGTTCAACGAAGCGTGGATGGCCGGGACATAGGCGAGCAAAGCGAGGCCGTTCTACCGAACGGCTATGCCCGGGCTTGACGGCAAGCGGTTTTACGGAGCGGCGGATGGTCTCTGCAGCGGAACAACTGGCAGCCAATCTCAACTTCGGCGCGCTGGCCAAGGCCGAGGAGCTCAAGAAGCGCATCTGGTTCACGCTCGGCGCGCTCCTGGTCTATCGGCTCGGCACCTACATCCCGCTGCCGGGCATCGATCCCGCCGCCTGGGACAAGATCTTCAACCAGCAGTCCGGCGGGATTCTGGGCATGTTCAACATGTTCGCCGGCGGCGGCATCCACCGCATGGCGATCTTCGCGCTCACCATCATGCCCTACATCTCGGCCTCGATCATCATCCAGCTGATGACGACGGTTTCGCCCACCCTCGAGCAATTGAAGAAAGAGGGCGAGCAGGGCCGCAAGATGATCAACCAGTACACGCGCTACCTCACCGTGGTGCTGGCGGCGTTCCAGGCCTACGGCATCTGCGATCGGCCTTGAAGGCGCCGGCACCGGCTCGGTGGTCGCCGATCCCGGCTTCTTCTTCCGTCATCTCCACGGTGATCACGCTCACCGGCGGCACCATGTTCCTGATGTGGCTCGGCGAGCAGATCACCCAGCGCGGCATCGGCAACGGCACGTCGCTGATCATCATGTCGGGTATCGTCGCGCAACTGCCGGCGGCATCGCCAGCACGCTGGAACTCGGCCGCCAGGGCGCGCTCTCGACCGGCCTCATCCTCATCGTGCTGGTGATGGCAGTCATCGTCATCACCTTCATCGTCTTCATGGAACGCGCGCAGCGCCGGCTGTTGATCCAGTATCCGAAGCGCCAGGTCGGCAATCGCATGTTCGAGGGCCAGTCCTCGCACCTGCCGCTCAAGCTCAATACGTCGGGCGTCATCCCGCCGATCTTCGCCTCGTCGCTGCTGCTGTTGCCGACCACGCTCTCCAGCTTCACGGCCGGACCTGGCACCGGCAACCGGATGGCTCACGACGATCACGACGCATGCTCGCGCACGGGCGGCCGCTGTTTCTCATTCTCTATGTCGGCCTGATCGTCTTCTTCGCCTTCTTCTATACGGCGATCATCTTCAATCCGACGGAAACCGCCGACAATCTGAAGAAGCACGGCGGCTTCATCCCCGGCATCCGGCCGGGCGAGCGCACGGCCGAGTATATCGACTACGTGCTGTCGCGGATCACCGTGATCGGCGCCGCCTATCTCGCCATCGTCTGCCTGTTTCCGGAGATACTGATCTCCTATGCGGCGGTGCCGTTCTATTTCGGCGGCACCTCGCTCCTGATCGTGGTGAGCGTGACCATGGATACGGTGGCGCAGGTGCAGGGCTATCTGCTGGCCCACCAATACGAAGGCTTGATCAAACGATCGAAGCTGCGGGGGCGTCGTAGATGAGATTGATCCTGCTGGGCCCGCCGGGGGCCGGCAAAGGAACACAGGCCCAGCGTCTCGTCGCCAAATACGGATTGGTGCAGCTCTCCACCGGGGACATGTTGCGCGCGGCAGTGAAGGCCGGCACCCCGATCGGCCGTCAAGTGGAGGACATCATGGCGCGCGGCGGCGCTCGTGCCCGACGACGTCGTGGTCGATCTTGTCGGCGAGCGCATCGAGCAGCCGGACGCGCGCAAGGGCTTCATCCTTGACGGCTTTCCGCGCACCGTGCCGCAGGCGGTGGCGCTCGACCGCATGCTGGCGGAACAGGTCTGGCGCTCGACGCGCGTCATCGAGCTGCGCGTCGACGAGGCGGCCCTGCTCAAGCGCATCGAGAACCGCATCGCGGAGATGAAGGCGCGCGGCGAGCGGTTGCGCGAGGACGACAGTCCGGAGGTGCTGCACCGCCGGCTTGCGGCCTATCGCGAACAGACCGCCCCGCTGATCGCGTATTACCGGCTGCAGGGCGTGCTCCGCACTGTCGACGGGATGGCGCCGATCCCGGAGGTCACCGCCGCGATCGACAAGGCCCTGCCGCCGAGCCCGGTGCTCCGGCGAAACCGCATGCGGGCGCGATAGGCGGCCAAAAGAAAAGAGAGCGCAGCTAAGGGGCGGAAACCGGTCCAATTGCGATGGCTCAGTAGGAAAAAAATCCGCAAAAGCTGGCTGCCGTCATGCGCGGAGGCGGCCGGAAAGGCGCGAAATGACCGACCGCGTAAACGCCTGAGCCGAGGTGGCGGTTGCCGTCTCCGGCCTGATTTCGTACATGAATCCGCTGGCCGAGGTTGACGAAAGCGAGTGGAATCCATTAATAAGCACCGAATACCCAGTTGGAGATTGAACAGCGATGCCGGGCCGCAGGGCAGGCAGGCGCTGGCTTTTTACGTTTGTGGCCTTCTCAGGTGACAAAGCAACCGATGAAGAGCGGCTTGCCGCCATGCCGGGTAAGCGGCTTGGCGACGCGGCCGGCCGCCGCAAGGAGTAGCTGACGTGGCTCGTATCGCGGGCGTCAACATACCGACCAACAAGCGCGTGGTGATCGCGCTGCAATATATCCATGGCATCGGCCCCACCAAAGCCAAGGAAATCATGGAGAAAGTGTCGATTCCCGACCGCGCCGGGTGTCGCAACTGACCGATCAGGAGGTTCTCCAGCTCCGCGAAGTGATCGATCGCGACTATATCGTGGAAGGCGATCTGCGGCGCGAAGTCGCCATGAACATCAAGCGGCTGATGGATTTGGGCTGCTATCGAGGGTTGCGGCATCGCCGCAGTCTGCCGGTGCGCGGGCAGCGTACCCACACCAATGCGCGCACCCGCAAGGGTCCGGCCAAGCCGATTGCCGGCAAGAAGAAATAGTGCATTTCCCATCCCTTCGTTCCCGCGACCCGGGCGCGAGAGGGAGGCTAACGGCGCCGGAGCGGCCGGTTCCGATCCAGGATAAGGGTTCAGAATGGGTAAGGAAGCCACGCGCGTCCGCCGACGCGAACGCAAGAACATCGCCTCGGGCGTCGCGCACGTGAATGCGACGTTCAACAACACCATGATCACGATCACCGACGTGCAAGGCAACGCCATTGCCTGGTCGTCGTCGGGCACGATGGGATTTAAGGGCTCGCGCAAGTCGACGCCTTATGCGGCGCAGGTCGCCGCCGAGGACGCCGCCAAGAAGGCGCAGGAGCACGGCATGCGCACGCTCGAGGTCGAGGTGGCGGGCCCCGGCTCGGGACGGGAATCGGCGCTGCGCTCGCTGCAGGCTGCCGGTTTCACCATCACGTCGATCCGCGACGTGACGCCGATCCCGCACAATGGATGCCGCCCGCGCAAGCGGCGGCGCGTATAGGACATCCGGCTGATGGAACAAGTGGAACATCTGCCGCCGCAAGACCTTGGCCTCACGGAGCGGAATGGGGCCCGCGAGATGGTCGCGCCGCGCAAAGCGATGGGTGATAACGTGACGATCCAGAAGAACTGGCAGGAACTGATCAGGCCCAACAAGCTCCAGGTTGCGGCCGGCGCCGACCCGCGGCGGATGGCCACCGTTGTGGCCGAGCCGCTCGAACGCGGCTTCGGGGTGACGCTCGGCAACGCGCTGCGGCGTATTCTGTTGTCCTCGCTGCAAGGCGCGGCCGTGCAGTCGGTGCATATCGACGGCGTGCTGCACGAGTTTTCCTCGATCGCCGGCGTGCGCGAGGACGTGACCGACATCGTGCTCAACATCAAGGACATCGCCATCAAGATGCAGGGCGACGGCCCCAAGCGCATGGTGGTGAAGAAGCAGGGCCCGGGCACGGTCACCGCCGCCGACATTCAGACCGTCGGCGACATCGTCGTGCTCAATCCCGACCTCGTGCTGTGCACGCTCGACGAAGGCGCCGAGATCCGCATGGAGTTCACGGTCGCGACCGGCAAGGGCTACGTGCCGGCCGAGCGCAACCGTCCGGAGGACGCGCCGATCGGATTGATCCCGGTCGACAGCCTCTATTCGCCGGTGCGCAAGGTCTCCTACAAGGTGGAGAACACGCGCGAAGGACAAATCCTCGACTACGACAAGCTGACGCTGTCGATCGAGACCAACGGCGCGCTGAGCCCCGAGGACTCGCTCGCCTACGCGGCGCGCATCCTGCAGGATCAGCTCAACGTGTTCGTCAATTTCGAGGAGCCCAAGCGCGAGACCGCGCACGAGGCGATCCCCGATCTCGCCTTCAATCCGGCCTTCCTCAAGAAGGTCGACGAGCTCGAACTGTCGGTGCGCTCGGCCAATTGCCTGAAGAACGACAATATCGTCTATATCGGCGATCTCGTGCAGAAGACCGAAGCCGAGATGCTGCGCACGCCGAATTTCGGCCGAAAATCGCTCAACGAGATCAAGGAAGTGCTGGTGCAGATGGGCCTGCATCTGGGCATGGAAGTTCCTGGCTGGCCGCCGGAGAACATCGAAGAACTCGCCAAGCGCTTCGAGGATCATTACTGAGCAGAGGACAGGCGACGGAAGACAGAGGGCGAATAATAGCTCCTCAGTCGTGCGTCATCCGTCGTCCGATCGTCCGGATTCTGACATGCGTCACGCCAAGACCCACCGCAAATTTAGCCGCCGCTCGGATCATCGCAGGGCGATGCTGGCCAATCTCGCCGCGTCGCTGATCAAGCATGAGCAGATCCTCACCACGCTGCCCAAGGCGAAGGATTTGCGCCCGATCGTGGAAAAGCTGGTGACGCTCGGCAAGCGCGGCGACCTGCACGCTCGCCGCCAGGCGATCGCGCAGATGCGCGACATCGCCATGGTCAAGAAGCTCTTCGAGGTGATCGGGCCGCGCTACAAGGAGCGCGACGGCGGCTATACCCGCGTGCTCAAGGCCGGCTTCCGCTACGGCGATTCAGCGCCCGTTGCGGTGATCGAATTCGTCGACCGCGACGTCGAGGCCAAGGGCAAGGATTCCGGGCCGGTCCAGGCGCGGGCCGCGGAGCCGGCTCCCGCGGCGGCGTAAGTCTCCGCCAGCCGTTCTTACGGGACGGTGCACTGTCCCGGCGATTCGTCTTCCGGCAAGCACTGCGACGCGGCTTTTGGGGACGCGGCTCACGTTCCGTTTGGCACGGCGTGAGACATGCAATACTCTCGCCGCGGAATTTGGGACGGGGGACATTGATGAAATGGCTTGCGACACTGGTCGCGCTGGCTTCGGTCGTTGCCGGCGCGGCGCGCGCGGAGACGCCGCTTGAACGGGGCTCTTACCTCGTCAATACGATCATGACCTGCGGCAATTGCCACTCGCCGAAGGGGCCGCCTGCGGCCGTGGCCGGCAAGGATTTTTCTGGCGGATTGCGGTTTGAACGTGCCGGGCGCGTTCGATGTCACGGCGCCGAACATCACGCCTGACAAAGAGACGGGCATCGGCACGTGGAGCGCCGCCGATCATCAAAAAGCTGCTACTCGACCGGCGTGCCGCCGGACGGCAAGCCGATCGCGGTGATGCCCACCGGATTTTACGGCATCCTGCTGCCGAGCGATCTCGACGCGATCGTGGCTTATATCCAGAGCGTCAAGCCGGTGAGCAACAAGGTGCCAGATTCCGATCTACCATGTGCCAATCAAGCAAGATATATTCCCCGGCGCGGAGAAACCGATCGATCCGGCCGAGCTGAAGGACAAGGTCAAGCACGGCTTCTATCTCGCCACCATCGGCCATTGCATGGAGTGTCACACGCCGCGAGAGAAAGGCGAGCTCGACTTTGCAGAATAGGATGGGCGGGGCGGCCATGCAGTTTCCCGGGCCGTGGGGTATTTCAGTGTCGCGCAATATCACCTCAAGCAAGACCAAGGGCTCGGCGGTTGGACCGACGCCGAGATCAAGCGCGCTATCACCCAGGGCGTCGACAAGGACGGCAAGAAACTCGATCCGCCGATGGGCTTTTCCTATTACGCCCACATGAAAGATTGCCGACCTTGACGACGTCATCGCCTGGCTGCGCACCGTGCCGCCGAAGGAGTAGTCTGCTGCACTGGTTCTGAGGATATCCGGCGGCGCACAGGGGGCTTTGCCATGCCAGATAGCTTTGTTGAAACCACGTCGACGTCCTGGTTGTCGCAGATCGGCCAGTCGATCACCGGCGTGCTGATTGGCATCGTCTTCATTATCGGTTCGATCATCCTGCTGTTCTGGAACGAAGGGCGTGCCGTGCAGACGGAGCGCTCGCTCGGCGAAGGCAGCCAGGTGGTGGTCGATGTCGCGCCCACGCCGATTGACCCGGGCAACGAAGGCAAGCTCATCCATGTCAGCGGTGACGCCAAGGCCCCCGCTCCGATCACCGATCGCACATTCGGCGTCTCGGTTGCGGCGTTACATCTCGTGCGCGTCGCCGAGATGTACCAATGGGAGGAGGAAAAGCACCAGGAAACCCACAAATCGCTCGGCAGGTCGGAAGAGACCGTGACGACCTATACCTACAAGAAGGTATGGTCTGCTCGCGCCATCGACTCGCAGACGTTCCGTCATCCGGACTGTCACGCCAACCCGCAGCAGCTGTACGGAGGTCTCAGCCTGACCGCGACCGATGCAACGCTCGGCGCTTTCCGGCTCGACGCCGCTTTACTCAGTCTTTTGCCCACGAGCACGGTGTTGCAGCTCGATCCGCAGGCCGCGGACACGCTCAAGCCGAGAATTCCCAATGCCCAGATCGTCGACGGAAAAATCTACATCGGCGAAAGTCCGGACAGCCCGCAGATCGGCAACTACAGAATATCGTACAAGTACGCTCCTGCTCGGCCCGGTGAGCGCGATCGGCAGGCAGTCGGGATCCGGGATTGTGCGGTACCAGACCAAGGCCGGCGATCGTCTGTTGATGGCGGCGCTGGGGTTGCGATCCGCCGCCGACATGTTCAAGCAAGCTGAGCGCGAAAACATGATTCCTGACCTGGGTTCTTCGCCTCGGCGGCACGCTCGCGATGTGGCTCGGCGCCTTTTTTGTCTTGCGGCCACTCGTCGTTGTCGCCGACGTCGTCCCGCTGATCGGCAGCGTGCTCGCCGCCGGCGCCGGGCTGGTGGCGCTTGCGTTTACGATGATCGTCGCTGAATCGTGATCGCCCTTGCCTGGCTTTTGTTTCGGCCGCTGGTAGGGCTGATCGCACTGGCTATAGGCTTGGCGGCCGGCGTTGCCGTGCATCGGGTGGCCGCGCGCCGTGCGGCGGCGCGGGCCGGTGCTGCCACCGCCTGAAATGAGGGCCATGGGGCAGGGGCTATGGCACAGCGGCCGCCATGGGGTATTCGCCATCGATCCGCCGCAACTGCCATCCAATTGCCTTGGAAAAGGCCGACATGACCGGTTCGAAAGCGCTTGAAACGCGGTTCGGAGGATCGATGCCTCGACGTTCGATGACCCTCGTTGGTGCGGCGCTGTTCGCGCTCGCCGTCATCTCGTCGCGGCGAGCGCGCAGGAGCGCCAGGTGCCGAGCTCGCTCGGCCAGCTCCAGTTTTCGTTCGCGCCGATCGTGCAGCGCGTGGCGCCGGCGGTGGTGAACGTCTACGCCACGCACATCGTCGAGAATCAGAATCCGTTTTTGTCCGATCCGTTCTTCCGCCAGTTCTTCGGCGGCGGCACGCCGGGCAAGCAGGTCGAGCGCTCGCTCGGCTCCGGCGTCATCGTCGACCCTTCCGGCCTCGTCGTCACCAACTACCACGTGATCCGCGGCGCCAGCGAAGTGAGGGTCGCGCTCGCCGACAAGCGCGAATTCGACGCCGACATCGTGCTCAAGGATCAGCGCAGCGATCTCGCCGTATTGCGCATCAAGGGCGCGCATGAGCGCTTTCCGGTGCTGGAATTCGCCAATTCCGACGCGTTGCAGGTCGGCGACGTGGTGCTGGCGATCGGCGATCCGTTCGGTGTCGGCCAGACGGTGACCCACGGCATCGTCTCGGCGCTGGCGCGCACGCAGGTGGGCACGTCCGACTATCAGTTCTTCATCCAGACCGACGCCGCCGATCAATCCCGGCAATTCCGGCGGCGCGCTGGTCGACATGAACGGCCGGCTGGTCGGCATCAACAGCGCGATCGCCTCGTCGTCCGGCGGCTCGGAGGGCATCGGCTTTGCCATCCCGGCCAACATGGTGCGTGTGGTCGTGGCTTCGGCGGAAGCCGGCAGCAACGCGGTCAACCGGCCGTGGCTCGGCGCCAAGCTGCAGGAGGTCACGCCCGACATCGCCGACAGCCTCGGGCTGCCGCGCGCCGACCGGCGCGCTGGTCGCGAGCGTCGCCGCCGGCAGTCCGGCGGCGCGCGCCGGAATCAAGCCCGGCGACGTGCTTGTCAGCGTCGACGGCGTTGGCGGTCGAAGACCCCAACGCCTTCGATTATCGCTTCGCCACCAAGCCGCTGGGCGGCACGGCGCAGATCGGTCTCATTCGCCAGGGCCAGCAGATGGTGGTGCCGGTGGCGCTGCAGCCGCTGCCGGAAACGCCGCGCGACGAAGTGGAAATTCGCTCGGCATCGCCGTTCCGCGGCGCGACGGTGGCCAATCTCTCGCCGGCTCTGGCCGACGAGCTGCGGCTCGATCCGGAGGCCCAGGGCGTCGTCGTCACCGCAGTGGCCGACGGCTCGACCGCGCAATCGATCGGCTTTCGGCCCGGCGACATCGTGATCTCGGTCAACAGCCAGAAGATCGAGCAGTCGGCCGATCTCGAGCGCATCGCCAATTCCGGCAGCCGGTCCTGGCGCATCACCATCCGCCGCGGCGACCAGCAGATTTCCGTGATGTTCGGCGGCTGAGTCCTCCCGCTGAGTTAAATGGCTTGCGCCAGCCCGGCGCATCCCCCATTTTTGACGCGATGGCCAAACGGGCTGCCCAAACAAATCTCTTTGCCGCCGCAGGCCTCGACCGCGATGCGCCGCGGCCGCTTGCCGACAAGCTGCGGCCGCAACAGCTTGCCGAGGTGGTCGGCCAGGATCACCTGCTCGGGCCCGACGGCGCGCTCACCCGCATGCTCGACACGCGCTCGCTCGGCTCGCTCATCTTCTGGGGGCCGCCGGGTACCGGCAAAACCACCGTGGCGCGGCTCCTTGCGCACGCGACCGAACTCTATTTCGAGCAGATTTCGGCGATCTTTTCCGGCGTCGCCGATCTGAAAAAGGTGTTCGATGCCGCGCGGGCCCGGCGCGAAATGGGGCAGGGGACGCTGCTTTTCGTCGACGAGATTCACCGTTTCAACCGCGCCCAGCAGGACTCCTTCCTGCCGGTCATGGAAGACGGCACCATCGTGCTCGTCGGCGCGACGACCGAAAATCCCTCCTTCGAACTGATCGCGCCGCTTCTGTCGCGCGCGCGCGTCCTCGTCTTCAAACCGCTCGACGAAGCGGCGATCGAAAAACTGCTCGCCCGGGCCGAAGCGATCGAAGGCAAAAAACTGCCGCTCGATGCGCAGGCGCGCGCTTCGTTGATCCGCATGGCCGACGGCGACGGCCGTGCCGCGCTCACGCTTGCCGAAGAGGTTTGGCGCGCCGCGCGGCCGGGCGAGACGTTCGACGCCGCCGGCCTGCAAGACGTCGTGCAGCGGCGCGCGCCGATCTACGACAAGTCGCAGGACGGCCATTACAATCTCATCAGCGCGCTGCACAAATCGGTGCGCGGCTCCGATGCCGACGCCGCGCTCTATTATCTTTGCCGCATGCTCGATGCCGGCGAGGACCCGCTTTATCTGGCGCGCCGCATCGTGCGCATGGCGGTCGAGGATGTCGGGCTGGCCGATCCGCAGGCGCTGGTCATCGCCAACGCCGCCAAGGACGCCTACGATTTTCTCGGTTCGCCGGAAGGCGAACTCGCCATCGCCGAAGCCGTGATCTATCTCGCCACCGCGCCGAAATCGAACGCCGCCTATACGGCGTTCGGCGCGGCCATGCGCACCGCCAAGGAGGCCGGCTCGCTGCTGCCGCCCAAGCACATTCTCAATGCGCCGACCAAGCTGATGCAGAGCGAAGGCTACGGCTCGGGCTATGAATACGACCACGATTCCGAAGAGGCATTTTCCGGACAGGACTATTTCCCGGAAAAACTCGGCCGGCAGAAATTTTACGATCCGCCCGAGCGCGGCTTTGAGCGCGAAATTCGCAAGCGCCTTGAGTATTGGGCGAAGCTGCGCAGAGAGCGGGGCGCAAGTTGAGAGGCGCTCGCGGACCGCGACAGCCCGGCGGCGGAAAACAAAGACGCGGGCCGCGGCATCAGCATCATTTCCGTCACCCTGAGGCGGCCGCGAAACGGCCCGCCAAGTCGGTTGCTGTCGACTCGACATTGCAAAATCCGAAATCGAGTAGATCCGATTTTGGGCGGGGCGACGGCCAGGGCGCTCGGGCCGTGCCCTTCGAGGCCCCCCTTCGCAGCGTAGCTGAGGATGACGGGGACCAGAGAGCTGCGCCGGCTCCGATGCCGACCAGCGTCCAGAACGTTGCGGTGACCGCCGACGAAGCCGGCATGCGGGTCGACCGCTTCCTCGAAGCGCGGTTTCCGGGACTGAGTTTCTCCCACATCCAGCGCGTGATCCGCAAAGGCGAGGTGCGGGTCAACGGCAAGCGCACGCAGCCGAAGAACCGGCTGGAGGCGGGGCAGACCATGCGCATTCCGCCGCTGCGGCTCGATACGCCGAAGCCGCGCGCGCCGGGGAGCGAAGCGGACGAAAAGACCCGCGCGTTTCTCAAGTCGATCACGCTTTACGAAGACGCCGACGTGCTGGTGCTCAACAAGCCGATGGGGCTTGCGGTGCAGGGCGGCTCCGGCACCGTGCGCCATCTCGACGGCATGCTGGAGGTCTTACGCGACGCTCACGGCCAGCGGCCGCGGCTCGTTCACCGGCTCGACAAGGACACCGCCGGCTGCCTGCTCGTCGCCAAGACACGGTTCGCCGCCGCGGCGCTTGCGAAAACCTTCCGCTCGCGCTCGGCGCGCAAGGTCTATTGGGCCCTGGTCGCCGGGGTGCCCAAGGTGCAGCAAGGCCGTATCTCGACCTTTTTCGCCAAGGAGGAGCGCGAGGACGAATTGTTCATGCGCATCGCGCGCCACGGCGAGAAAGGCGCGAGCCACGCCGTGACCTATTACGCGGTGATGGAAACGTCAGGACCGCTGCTGGCCTGGCTTTCGCTCAAGCCGGTCACCGGCCGCACCCATCAGCTGCGCGCCCACATGGCGCATATCGATCACCCGATCGTCGGCGATCCGAAATATTTCACCGCGCGAGAATTGGGAGCTGCCGGGCGGCATGCAGAACAAGCTGCATCTTCTCGCGCGCCGCATCGCGGTGCCGCATCCGCGCGGCGGCACCATCGACGCGACCGCGCCGCTGCCGCCGCACATGCAGCAATCGTGGAACCTGCTCGGCCTCGATGCGGCGCGCTACGATCCGATCGAGGAGGCGCCGGAGGAGTGAGCGCGGAACGACGGATGAAGCGCTTTTTATTTGGCTTGACAGGCAACTAAATGGTTGCATATTGTCGGCATGGACGAGGTGTTCAAGGCGCTTGCGGATAAAAACCGCCGCGAACTGCTCGACCGCTTGCGCACCGGCAATGGCCAGACGCTGAACGAGCTGTGCGTGCGCCTCGATATGACGCGCCAGGCAGTGAGCAAGCATCTGGCAATTCTAGAAGCCGCCAACCTCGTCGCCACCGTGCGGCGCGGACGTGAAAAGCTGCACTACCTCAATCCGGTGCCGATCCACGAGATCGCCGCGCGCTGGATCGGAAAGTTCGAACGCTCGCGCCTGCAGGCGCTGAGCGATCTGAAGAAGAATTTGGAGCAGAGTGATGAGTAGTTCCGACAGCGACAGGCCGAGGTTTGTCTATGTGATCTACATCCGCACCACCGCGGAAAAGCTGTGGCAGGCGCTCACCGAGCCGGAATTTACCCGGCAATATTGGGCCGCCACCTGGCAGGAATCGGAATGGAAGGTCGGCGCAACTTGGCGCATCATGGTTCTTGACGGGCGCGTCGGCGACAGCGGCGAGATCGTCGAAATCGAGCCGTACCGCCGCCTCGTCCTCACCTGGCGCAACGAATTCAAACCGGAATTGCGCGAAGAGGGTTATTCGCGGCTCACCTACCTCCTCGAACCGCAGGGCGACATGGTCAAACTCACGCTCACCCACGAGATCGATCGGCCGCAATCGAAATTGATCGAGGCAGTATCGAACGGCTGGCCGGCCATTCTTTCCAGCTTGAAAAGTCTTTTGGAAACCGGCGAGCCGCTGGACGCAACCCGGCGCTGGCCCGCTGGGCAGTAAGGCTGCGCGCGAAGGCCTACCGCAAACTGGCGTTGATCTTTTCCAGCGCCGCCGAGCCGGGGCAAAGATCCTTCTCGCCGAGCGTGTTGAGCGGCGCTTGCACGGTGTCGAGGTGGCTGTGAAGGTCCTCGGATTCCTGCTCCACGTAGAGGAGCCCGGTGACGATCTGACCCTTGGCGGCATGGTGGTGCAGGAAGCTCATGGCGGCCTCGCGGTCGTGTACGTCGTATTCGGCGTTGATCTTGCGCAGCGCCAGAACCGTTCCGTCGTGCTGTTCGACCATTTCGACGGTGCCCGGCGCGTAATCGACCGTGATCGGCATGCGGCCGGTCATGAAATCAAGAAAATTGACCGCCTCGTTGTGCTCGCGCACGTAATCGAAGCTCTTGGTCGAGCCGGCGTGGTTGTTGAAGGCGACGCAGGGCGAGATCACGTCGATGAAGGCCGCGCCCTGGTGCTCGATCGCCGCCTCGATCAGCGGCACGAGCTGCTTCTTGTCGCCGGAAAATGAGCGCGCGACGAAGCTCGCGCCGATCTGCAAGGCGATGCCTGCCATGTCGATGGCGTTGTCGGTGTTGGTGACGCCGCGTTTGGATTTCGAGCCGCGGTCGGCGGTGGCGGAGAACTGGCCCTTGGTCAGGCCGTACACGCCGTTGTTCTCCACGATGTAGACCATGTTGACGCCGCGGCGCATGCAATGGGCGAACTGGCCGAACCCGATCGACGCCGAATCGCCGTCGCCGGAGACGCCGAGATAGATCAGGTCGCGGTTGGCGAGGTTGGCGCCGGTGAGCACCGAGGGCATGCGGCCGTGCACGGAATTGAACCCGTGCGAATTGCCGAGAAAATAGGTCGGCGTCTTCGACGAGCAGCCGATGCCGGAAATCTTCGCCACCCGGTGCGGCTCGATCGACAGCTCGAAGCACGCCTCGATGATCGCCGCCGTGATCGAGTCGTGACCGCAGCCGGCGCACAACGTCGAAACCGCGCCCTCGTAATCGCGATGCGTGTAGCCGAGCTTGTTCTTCGGCAATTCGGGATGATGGAATTTCGGCTTGACGACGTAGGTCATGGGGGACTCAGTCTTTGTTGTTGCGTCGGCGATCCGACGACGGAAGACAGACGACGCAGGACAGATGAAGAATCCGGACTCTTTACTTTCCGTCCTCTGTCTTCTGTCTTCCGTCGTCCGATCATGACACCACCTTGCGCAGCGGCGTGATTTTCAAAGCATCCAAGTGATCCCCGATGGCGCTGACGATGAAGCGCGCGGTGATCGGGGTGCCGTCGTAATGCACGACCGGAACCAGCCGCACCGGGTCGATGCTCAGCTCGTTGACGATCAGCGACCGCAGCTGGCTGTCGCGATTCTGCTCGACCACATAGACGAAGTCGTGCTCGGCGATAAAGCTCGCCACGCTGGAATGGAACGGGAAGGCGCGCAGGCGCAGCCGATCAAGCTGGTGGCCGCGCGCTTCGAGCAAATCGATCGCCTCATCCATCGCCGGCGACGTCGAGCCGAAATAGATCACGCCGTATTTGGTCGGCTTGCCGGCATTGGCCTGCAAAGGCCGCGGCACCAGGTCCTTGGCGGTCTCGAACTTGCGCAGCAGCCGCTGCATGTTGTCCTGATAGGCCGGCCCTTCCTCGGTATAGCGGGCGTAACGGTCGCGCGAGGTGCCGCGGGTGAAGAACGAACCCCGGGTCGGATGCGTGCCCGGATACGTGCGGTACGTGATGCCGTCGCTGTCGACGTCGAGATAGCGGCCGAAATCCTTGCCGGCTTCGAGCATCTCCGCGGTCATGATCTTGCCGCGGTCGTATTGCTTGGCGTCGTCCCATTTCAGCGGCCGGCACAGCCGGTGGTTCATGCCGATGTCGAGATCGAGCAGGAGGAAAATCGTCGTCTGCAGCCGGTCGGCGAGATCGAACGCTTGCGCCGCCATTTCGAAGGCCTCGGCCGGATCCTCGGGAAAAAGCAGCACGTGCTTGGTGTCGCCGTGCGACGCATAGGCCGCGCTGATGATGTCGCATTGCTGGGTGCGGGTCGGCATGCCGGTCGAAGGCCCGGCGCGCTGCACGTCTATGATCACGGCGGGAATTTCGGCGAAGTAGGATAGCCCGATAAACTCCTGCATCAGCGAGATGCCTGGCCCGGAGGTCGCCGTGAACGCGCGGGCGCCGTTCCACGCCGCGCCGATCACGATGCCGATCGAGGCAAGCTCATCCTCGCCCTGGACGATGGCGTATTTCGCCTTCTTGGTCGCGGGATCGTGCCGCAGCCGCCTGCAATGGCTGGTGAAGGCGTCGGCGAGCGACGACGACGGCGTAATCGGATACCAGGCGCACACCGTGGCGCCGCCATAGACGGCGCCGAGCGCCGCCGCCGAATTGCCTTCGATGAAGATGCGGTCGCCGACTCTGTCGGACTTCTGCACCCGCAGCCCGATCGGGCATTTCAGATTGGTCAGCGCATAATCGCGGCCGAGGTGCAGCGCGTGCACGTTCGACGACAGCAGCTTTTCCTTGCCTTTAAACTGCTCGCCGATGAGCTGTTCGATGACCTTCGGATCGATGTCGAGTAGCGCCGACAGCGCGCCGAGATAGATGATGTTCTTGAACAATTGCCGCTGACGCGGATCGGTGTAGGTCGAGTTGGTGATGGCGGTCAGCGGCACGCCGATGACGATGATGTCGTCGCGGAATTTCGACTTCGGCATCGGCTTCGTCGAATTGTAAAGCAGATAACCGCCGGGCTCGATGGATGCCACATCCTTGTCCCAGGTCTGCGGATTCATCGCCACCATCATGTCGATACCGCCGCGGGCGCCGAGATGCCCGGCTTCGGAGATGCGTACCTCGTACCAGGTCGGCAGACCCTGAATGTTCGATGGAAAGATGTTGCGCGGTGAAACCGGCACGCCCATCCGCAGCACCGAACGCGCGAACAGTTCGTTGGCGCTGGCCGAACCGGAGCCGTTGACGTTGGCAAATCGGACGACGAAGTCGTTTACGCTTTGGAGTGGCATGCTTGTTCCGCGTGAGTCATATCGATCAGGTATTTTTGCATGTCCCAGGCGCCGGTTGGACACCGCTCGGCGCAGAGGCCGCAGTGCAGGCACACGTCCTCGTCCTTCACCATGACGCGGCCGGTTTTCAGATCGTTGGCGACGTAGAGGTCCTGGGTGTGATTTTTGGCCGGCGCCTGCAGGCGCGAACGCAGGTCGGCTTCATCGCCGTTCTGCGTAAAGGTGATGCAGTCCATCGGGCAGATGTCGACGCAGGCGTCGCATTCGATGCACAGCTGTCCGGTGAAAACGGTCTGAATGTCGCAGTTGAGGCAGCGCTCCGCTTCCTTCAACGCGAGTTCGAGGTCATAGCCGAGTTCAACCTCCGCCTTGATGTCGCGCAGCGCCACCGCCTTGTCGCGATGCGGCACCCGGTAGCGCTTGTCGAGCGTGATCTCGTTATCGTAGCTCCACTCGTGAATGCCCATCTTCTGGCTCGATACCGCCAGCTGCGGCGGCGGCCGGACATTGATGTCCTCGCCGCGGCAGAAGCGGTCGATCGAGATGGCGGCGTCGCGGCCGTGCGCCACCGCCCAGATGATGTTCTTCGGACCGAACGCCGCATCGCCGCCGAAAAAGATTTTCGGGTGTGTCGACGCCATCGTCGCCGGATCGACTTTGGGCATATTCCATTTGTCGAACTCGATGCCGCAATCGCGCTCGATCCAGGGAAAGGCATTTTCCTGGCCGACCGCGACCAGCACGTCGTCGCAGGGGAAATGCTGGTCCGGTTCGCCGGTGGGGACGAGATCGCGCCGGCCCTTGGCGTCGCGCACCGCTTTGACCTTTTCGAAGATAACGCCGGTAAGCTTGCCGTTGTCGTGAGTGAACTCCTTCGGCACCAGGAAATTGAAGATCGGAATATCCTCGTGCATGGCGTCCTCCTTTTCCCAAGGGGACGCCTTCATTTCCTCGAAACCGGAGCGCACCACGACTTTCACCTCCTCGCCGCCAAGCCGGCGCGAGGAGCGGCAGCAATCCATCGCGGTGTTGCCGCCGCCGAGCACGATCACGCGTTTGCCGATCTTGTCGATGTGGCCGAACGAGACGCTGGAGAGCCAGTCGATGCCGATATGGATGTTCTTGGCCGCTTCCTGGCGGCCGGGAATGTCGAGATCGCGGCCGCGCGGCGCGCCGCAGCCGACAAAGATCGCGTCGAAATTTTCGGCCAACAGCGCCTTCATGCTGTCGATGTGCCTGCCGCCGACAAATTCGATGCCGAGATCGAGGATGTACTGGCATTCCTCGTCGAGCACGCTCTCCGGCAGGCGGAATTTCGGAATCTGCGTGCGCATCATGCCGCCGGATTGCGGGTCCTGATCGAATATGACGCATTCGTAGCCCATCGGGGCGAGGTCGCGCGCCACCGCAAGCGAGGCGGGGCCGCCGCCCACGAGCGCGATGCGCTTGCCGTTCCTTTCTCGGCCGGCTTGGGCAGGCGCGCGCGGATATCGTCCTTGAAGTCGGCCGCCACCCGCTTTAGGCGGCAGATCGCCACCGGATCTTTCTCGACGCGGCCGCGCCGGCATGCCGGCTCGCACGGCCGATCGCAGGTGCGTCCCAGAATGCCGGGAAAAACATTCGACTCCCAATTGATCATGTAGGCGTCGCTGTAGCGGCCTGCCGCGATCAAACGGATGTATTCGGGCACCGGCGTGTGGGCCGGACAGGCCCACTGGCAATCAACTACTTTGTGGAAGTAATCCGGGACCGAAATGTCGGTGGGTTTCATTTATTCCTCTTGCACGCAGCGTCCGCTCACGTTCGAGCGGTACGCACGCCGCTGCGCGGATCGGCTGCCCCCACGGCTCTGGCTCCGTCGCCGAATCCGGGGCGGGATACTAGTCGAGGGGAGCGCGGATTTCTACCGCTTGTGCTTGTTATAACAAGGTTTTGTCGCAGGTAGTCCTTTACAAGAGCGCGATCGCCAGGAAGAGCTGTGTCATAGTCTCCCAGGCTGTGGCCAGCGCACGCCCTTGGTTAACGTAAAGCGTTGAATATATTGTCTATTTTATGTCATCGCGACGGCCCGCAGTGCGCTGCGGGTAGCGATGGTTACGCTTTCGTAACGGTGCGGGGCTCATGCGAGATCTACCCGAAAATACCGCGCAGGTGGACCCGATCGCGGCGGCGCGCCGCGGCGCGCGGCCGGCCTTGCGGCGCCGCTTTTACGATAGAGCCGCAACCGCTGCGGTCGCCGAAGGCTACGCGGTGCGGCTCGACGACAAGCCGGTGCGTACGCCGGCGCGCCGCGTTCTCGCGGCGCCGACGCCGGCGCTCGCAGAGGCCATTGCGGCGGAATGGGATGCTCAGCGCGACGTGATCGATCCGGCAAAAATGCCGCTCACGCGCCTCGCCAATACGATCATCGACGGCGTTGCTCGAAAGCCCGGCCGCCGGTCGCCGCCGAGATCGCCAAATACCTGGCGTCCGATCTCTTGTTCTATCGGGCCGCATGCGCCGTCCGCGCTGGTCGAGCGCCAGGCGCAGCATTGGGACCCAATTCTGACCTGGGCCGCGCCAAACGCTTGGCGCCGAGTTTGACACGGGCGAGGGCGTCGTGCATGTCGCGCAGTCCGCGGCTGCGCTTGCGGCCGCAGGCACTGCCATTGCGGGCGAGCCGTGGCGGCTCGGCGCCCTGCACGCGGTCACGACACTGACCGGCTCGGCGCTGATTGCGCTCGCGTTGGCGCGCGGCCAATTGTCCGCGGAGGCGGCGTGGCAGGCCGCGCATGTCGACGAGGACTGGAATATCGAGCAATGGGGCCGCGACGAGCTGGCGCGTGAGCGCCGCGAATTCCGCTTCGCCGAGTTCAAGGCGGCGGCGACGGTCCTCGCCTCACTGTCCGGCTGACGCCGCGCCGCGTTCGATGAACAAAACCGCGACAAATTTAAGGATTCCCGCGCGGCGATTTTAGATAATCTGCGCGAGGTTCGTCCGATCGTGCTCCGACCGAATTTTCACTGCGAAAATGTCGTGGCCCCAGATTGGAGATCGCGATGGCCGATTTTTGGACCAATTGGATTGAGGCGTTGCGCTTTGGCTGCGAAGCGCAGAGCGTGATTTCGGCGCGGCTCATGCTGTTTGCAACGGGCGCGCCGAATGCCGCGGCCGAAGCGGAGCGCATGTTCGCCGAAAAAATCGCCGCGTTTTCCGACGCGCAAGTCGCCGCCGAGCGGGCGCTGGCCGAGGGCCTCGGCTTCCATGCTGCTGCGCAAAGCGCCTATCTGCCGGTGCGGCGCGTCGTGCATGCCAACAGCACGCGGCTCAACGGCGGTCTGCATTAAATCGGTTGAATTGGACTTTACCCGCCGGTCACGCTCATGTGCCGCGCCAGCGCCGGCCGCTTGTGGCGGCGGTCGATGATGAAATCGTGGCCCTTCGGCTTGCGCGAAATCGCCTCGTCGATGGCGGCAAAGAGGAGATCGTTGCTTTCGGAGGCGCGCAGCGGCTTGCGCAGATCGGCGGCATCCTCCTGGCCGAGGCACATGTAAAGCGTGCCGGTGCAGGTGACGCGCACGCGATTGCAGGATTTGCAGAAATTGTGCGTCATCGGCGTGATGAAGCCGAGCATTCCGCCGGTCTCGGCGACGCGCACATAGCGCGCCGGGCCGCCGCTGCGATAAGTCGAGATCCGTCGAGCCGTGTAGCGCTCGGCAAGCCGCGCGCGCACGATCGACAGCGGCAGATATTGATCGAGCCGGCCCTCGCCGATCTCGCCGAGCGGCATCACCTCGATCAGCGTCAAATCCATGCCGCGGCCGTGCGCCCATTCGATCAGGCGCGGGAATTCATCGTCGTTGACGCCCTTGAGCGCGACCGCGTTGATCTTGATCTTCAGCCCGGCGGCCTGCGCGGCGTCGATGCCGCCCAGCACCTGGTCGAGCGAACCCCAGCGCGTGATGGCGCGGAATTTCTCGGCATCGAGCGTGTCGAGCGAGACGTTGATGCGCTCGCACGCCGTGCGCCTTGAGCTCGTGCGCATATTTGGCGAGCTGCGAGCCGTTGGTGGTCAGCGTCAGCTCGTCGAGTTCGCCGGAGCGCAGGTGGCGCGACAGCGAGGAGACGAGCGTCATGATCCCGCGCCGGACCAGCGGCTCGCCGCCGGTGAGGCGAAGCTTGCGCACGCCGCGCGCAATGAAGGCCGAGCACAGCCGGTCGAGTTCTTCGAGGTGAGAATGTCGGCCTTCGGCAGGAAGGCCATGTTTTCCGCCATGCAATAGACGCAGCGGAAATCGCAGCGGTCGGTCACCGACACGCGCAAATAGGTGATGGCGCGGCCGAACGGATCGACCAGAGCCGGCCGCCCGCGCGCGCTGTCGGGCTATCGAGCGCTGCTCGGTCGATCTCCACGCTGTCGGCTGTATGCTTCCGCGATGTTCCCATCGGCAGGTGCCGTCGTCGGTGCATTTCGCGCGAATGCGGCCTGCAAGCATTCAGATAATCAATAATTGTGCCGGATAAAGCCCCGACCGTCCAGGATATTCGTCGGAAGCCGAGCGGTCCGGCGGCGTATCCAGGCCGGCGCGCTGTCGATCAGGCGGGCGTTGCGCGCGCGGTTACTGCGTGCGGCGGCGGCGGGAAGGGCGACCGGCGGGCTGATGCGGCGGCGGCGGGAATGGCGGACGCCGGCAGGCTGCACCGGCGGCGGGTCCGGGGAACGTATTGCTCGCGGCCGCCTCGGCGGCGGCGTCCATCTTGGCCGCGGTCCGCGTCCTCGAGACGCGAGTGACGCGGCTTCGGCCTGCGCATGGGCTTCGGCGGCGGCGGAACCGCTTGCAGCACCACCTGCACCGGGTTGGGCACCAGCGTGGGCGGCGGCGCGCTTTCCCAGAACGAATGGTCCGGCGGTTCGCCGGCGGTGACCTGGACCGTCTGCGGAATGAAGCCGATCTTGGAAATTGTCACCGCCTGGTTTCTGCGAGGCACCGCGAGGGCGCAAGGCGTCAGGCAGGTCTGGCCTTGCGTCGTGCGCACTTCGGCGCCCGGCGGATCGGATTCGAACCGCAAAGCCTGCGAGTTTGCGGATCCGCCGGCTTCGACGACATCCAGTCCGGCATCGACGGCGTCATCCAATCGGGCATGCCGGAACAACCCGCGAGCGAAATGCCCATGACCGCCGCGGCAGCGACGACGAGTCCGACGCGTGACATGACCCTCTCCGTCCCCAAAGACTGAATCGTAAGCCCGCTGGCGGCCCGGGTAAAGCCCGCAAGCGGCCAAAACTGGCACTGGCTGCGCGGCGCCGTCCGTGCTTGGCAGTGCCGACTGCGGAGTTCTGGCCTGATCGCGGCTTGACAGCAAAAATTAAGTGAATAGAGTGCAGTTAGATGAAGAAAGCGCGCGTCGCAGGTGCCGCGGTCGAGCCGGACAGCGGTAGTAACCTACCGTTAACGATAATCACGCGTGCCGATGGTTCCTATCGGCCACGATCGTCTCGGGCCTGCTTCGCCGCTGCCAGGGCGAGCCTGCGCGGACGCTTCGAATAGGCGCCTACGGCTCAATCGCCGCCAGTTCGGCGATCGCTGCCGGCAGGTCGGCGAACGAACTGATGATGCGGTCCGGCTGCAAGGTCGCGATCGGCACATCGCTGTAGCCGAAATCGACCGCGATGACCGGCACCTGCGCGGCGCGCGCGGTGTGAACGTCGGTCCCGGAATCGCCGATCATGATCGCTCGCGCCGGCTCGCCGCCGGCGCGGAGGACCGTCAGCCACAACACCTCCGGATCGGGCTTTTGCACGCCGAACGTATCCTGGCCGCAGATGGCGGCGAAGCGGCCTGCAGAGCTTGCAGCGTGTCCAACAGGCGCTTCGACAGCCATTCGAGCTTGTTGGTGCACACGGCAAGCCGATGGCCAGCGGCGGCGAGCCGCTTCCAGCGTCGCCTCAAGCTGGGGAAACGGCCGCGAGCGGTCGGCGATATGCGCGGCATAATGGGCGATGAAAGCGGTATACAGCCGGTCCATTTCAGCCGTCGAGCACGCGCGTCCCTCCGCGGCCAGCGCCCGTTCGATCATGCCGCGTGCGCCGCCGCCGATCATGTTGCGGGCCTGTCGCGAACGGAACGGCCGGCAGGCCCTCCTGCGCGAGAATGAGGTTGAGCGTATCGACGAGGTCTGGCGCGGTATCGATCAGCGTGCCGTCGAGATCGAAGACGATGGTCAGCATGGCGCCGGCCTAGCCTTCGCGCGTTCACGGCGCAAGCCGTTGCCGCGCGCGCGGATCCTTTTCCTAGGCTCGCCGACGGAAGGGCGCTAGATACCAGCCGCAATCGATCGCGAACATACGGGGGCCGCCCCTTGTCGACGGATGTCGAAGCGCAGAAACGCGCCGCCGCCGCCCGCGCCATCGCGTTCGTGCGAGCCGGGCATGCGGCTCGGGCTCGGCACCGGCTCGACCGCGCGCCACTTCGTCGAACTGCTGGGCGAGCGCGTCCGCGCGGGCTCGAGGTCGTGGCGGTGCCGACCTCGGAAGCCACGCGCGCGCAGGCCGAGCGGCTCGGCATTGCGCTCACCGACGCTCGACGAGACGCCCGAGCTGGACCTGACCGTCGACGGCGCCGATGAGATCGCGCCGGATTTGACCCTGATCAAGGGCGGGGGCGGCGCGCTCCTGCGCGAGAAGATCGTCGCCGCGGCCTCGGCCAGGATGATCGTGATCGCCGACGAGTCGAAATGGGTCGATACGCTTGGACGTTTCCCGCTGCCGATCGAAATCGTGCCGTTCGGCGCCACGGTGACCCAGCGCGCGGTCGAGAGCGGTCGCGGCGGAGACCGGCTGTCCGGGGCCAGCGCCGCTGCGCAAAACGCAAGACGGCCATGCTTTCGTCACGGATGGCGGGCACTGGCTCATTGACGCCCAATTGCAGCGCATCGCCGACCCGCCGACTCTGGCGGCGCGGCTGTCTGCAATCCCGGGCGTCATGGAGCATGGCTTGTTCATCGGCCTCGCGCGGACTGCTATTATCGCCGGTCCGGCCGGGGTGCGTATCGTCGAGCGGCCTTGATCTTTCATACCTGCAAAAGGGAGTGCGTCTATGATCGCCCGTCTGTCCACGCGCCACCCGCTGACGCGCCTATGCCGTTTGCGCGTCATCTCCTGGCCGCGCTCGTCGCGCTGTTGCCTCGATCGCCGCCGCCAAACCCGTGCTTCGCCCAGGCGCCGAACCCGAATCCGTCGCCCGCCGCCATCCTGATCGCCAAGCAGATTCTCGAAATCAAGGGCCAAGGCAAGCTGTTCGATCCGCTGGTGCGCGGCGTGATCGAGAAGGCCAAGGACGAGTTCATGCAGACCAACTTCATGTGGGCCAAGGATCTCAACGAGGTCGCGGCCAACATGGAGAAGGAATACGCGCCGCGCGTCAGACGAACTGGTGGATGCCGAGCGCGCGCATCTATGCCAGCCATTTCACCGAGGCGGAGCTCAGGCAGATCCTGGCCTTCTACCAATCGCCGGTCGGCCGCAAGATGATCGCCGAGGAGCCGAAGGCGCTCGATGAAAGCATGGCCAATGCCGGAGAATGGGGCAGACAACTTCTCCGACGAGGTCATCGCCAAGATGCGCGACGAAATGAAGAAGCGCGGACACGACATCTATCATGTCGGATTTCGACGTCGATCTCTTCGTCATCGGCGGCGGATCGGGCGGCGTGCGCGCCGCGCGCATCGCCGCGCAGCACGGCGCGCGCGTCATGCTGGCCGAGGAATACCGCCTCGGCGGCACCTGCGTGATCCGCGGCTGCGTGCCGAAGAAGCTTCTGGTCTATGCCTCGCGCTTTCCGCGGCGAATTCGAGGACGCGGCCGGCTATGGCTGGACGCTTGCGCAGCCGTCGTTCGACTGGCCGACGCTGATCGCCAACAAGGATAAGGAGATCGCGCGGCTCGAGGCGGCCTATACGCGCGACGCTGCAGAAGGCCGGCGTCGAGATCGTCAAGAGCCGCGCCACGCTTGCCGACGCCCACACGGTGCAACTGGCGAACGGCGAGCGCGTGCGCGCCGGCCACATTTTGATCTCGACCGGCGGCGCGCCCAGCTTCGGCGACCAAATCCCCGGCATCGAGCACGCCATCTCCTCCAACGAGGCGTTTCATCTGCCGGAATTGCCGCGCCGCGTGCTCATCCAGGGCGGCGGCTATATCGCGGTCGAGTTTGCCGGCATTTTCGCCGGCCTCGGCTCGCAGGTGACGCTCGTCTATCGCGGCGAAAATATCCTGCGCGGCTTCGACGACGACGTGCGCCAGCATCTGCGCACGGACATGGAGAAGCACGGCATCAAGGTCATCACCGGCTGCAAGGTCGCGGCGATCGAGCGCGGCGGCGCGCATCTGTCGGCGCATCTGACCGGCGGCAATCACATTCCCGCCGACTGCGTGATGTTCGCCGTCGGGCGCGCTGCCGAACGTCGGCAAGCTCGGCCTGCAAGAGGCCGGCATCGCGATCGGCAAGAACGGCGGCATCGCCGTCGACGAATATTCGCGCACCAACGTCGCCAGCGTTTATGCCGTCGGCGACGTGACCAACCGCGTCAATCTCACGCCGGTCGCCATCCGCGAGGGCCATGCCTTCGCCGACACCGTGTTCGGCGGCAAGCCGACCGCCGTCGATCACGCCAATGTGCCGACCGCGGTGTTTTCCGATCCCGAGGTCGGAGCGGTCGGGCTCACCGAGGCGCAGGCGCGGGCGCATTGCGCCCAGACCGACATCTACAAGGCCATGTTCAGGCCGCTCAAGGCGACGCTGTCGGGCCGCGACACGACCGTGCTGCTCAAGCTCGTCGTCGACGGCACATTCCGGCCGCGTGGTCGGCTGCCACGTGGTCGGCGAGGGCGCCGCCGAAATGGTCCAGCTTGCCGCCGTCGCGATCAAGATGCGCGCCACCAAGGCCGATTTCGACGCCACCATGGCGCTGCATCCGACCACCGCCGAAGAGCTGGTCACGATGCGCACGAGAAGCGCAAGCTACGCCCGCGCGGCCGCCGAATAGGCGGCAAAATCGGCCGTATACGCCGGACTGTCGCGGCGGCGGGCGGTCGTGTATATAGCCCGTCATTCCGGCCGGGCCGCGCGCAGCGAGAGCCGCAATCCATAACCACCGTCTTCGATTATGGATTCCGGGCCGCGGGCATGCCGCGCCCGGCTGACGGTCTGGAGATAGCGTCATGTCTATGCGGTCCACCTCGGCCAAATGGAGCCCGGATTCCTGGCGCTCGAAGCCGAGAATGCAGATGCCCGATTACCCCGACGCCAAGGCGCTGGCCGAGGTCGAGGCGCAGCTTGCGACCTTTCCGCCGCTGGTCTTTGCCGGCGAGGCGCGCAACCTGAAGAAGGCGCTGGCCGCAGGTCGCAGCCGGCGAGGCTTTCCTGCTGCAGGGCGGCGATTGCGCCGAGAGCTTCGCCGAGCACGGCGCCAACAATATCCGCGATTTCTTCCGGCTGTTTCTGCAGATGGCGGTGGTGCTGACCTATGCGGCGGCCTCGCCGGTGGTGAAAGTCGGCCGCGTTGCCGGCCAGTTCGCCAAGCCGCGCACCTCGCCGACCGAAAAGCGCGGCGGCGTCGAGCTGCCGGTCTATCGCGGCGACATCATCAACGGCACCGAATTCACCGCCGAGGCGCGCACGCCCGATCCGCGCCGGCAACTGGAGGCCTATCGGCAATCGGCGGCGACGCTCAATCTTCTGCGCGCTTTCGCCACCGGCGGCTACGCCAACCTGTCGAATGCGCATCAATGGATGCTGTCGTTCGTCAAGGACTCACCGCAGTCGAAGCGCTATTCCAGGAACTCGCCAGTCATCTCACCGAGGCGCTCGGTTTCATGCGCGCCTGCGGCATCGATCCGCGAATCGCATCCGGAAATGCGCACGACCGATTTCTTCACCAGCCACGAGGCGCTGCTGCTCGGCTACGAGCAGGCGTTCACTCGCGTCGATTCCACGACCGGCGACTGGTACTGCACCAGCGGCCACATGGTGTGGATCGGCGACCGCACCCGGCAGCCCGATCACGCCCATGTCGAATATTGCCGCGGCATCAAGAATCCGCTCGGCCTGAAGACCGGCCCGACGCAGAAGGTCGACGAGCTGCTTGAAGCTCATCGATATCCTCAATCCCGACAACGAGCCCGGCCGGCTGACGCTGATCTGCCGGGTCGGCGCCGACAAGGCCGCCGATCTGTTGCCGGCCGTTGGTGCGCGCGGTCAAGCGCGAAGGCCGCAACGTGGTGTGGTCGTGCGATCCGATGCACGGCAACACCATCACCTCGGTGACTGGCTACAAGACCCGCCCGTTCGATCAAATCCTCAAGGAGGTGCGCGCGTTCTTTCAAGTTCATGCCGCCGAAGGCACCATCGCCGGCGGCGTGCATCTGGAAATGACCGGACAGAACGTCACCGAATGCACCGGCGGCGCGCGCGCCATCAGCGAGGAAGATCTCAACGACCGCTACCACACGGTCTGCGACCCGCGGCTTAATGCCGAGCAGTCGCTCGATCTGGCGTTCCTGCTGGCCGACCTGTTGAAGTCGGAACGCCGAGGCAAGGAAAAGCCGCTGCCGGCGGTCGCGGGATTGTAACGGAGGACGGACGACGGACGAACGACGGCGGAAGGAAGCGCGGCCGAGTTTTGCTTTTTTAATCCGTCCTCTGTCGTCCGTCTCCGTCGTCCGATTTACCAAGTAGTCACCCAAACAGCGCCCGTTTACGAAGCGCTCATGCTGAGCCGCGTTAGGCCGCGGCGGTAAAGGAATACGCAAATAATTTAAATCAAAGTTTCCGCGTCAAACAATAAATAACGTAACAGACGCGGGGATGTGCGGTGCCAGTACGAAAATATTTACCGAGCGCGATCGCGATCGCCTCGATGCTTGCGACGCCAGCGTTCGCCGCCGATCATGCCGGCGCTGCCGTGGCTGCCGTCGGCTCCGAATGGACGCCGCGCGTTCGGCTCCGCCCGCTCCGAATGTCCTTGGGGTCGACAAATCCCATGGATTGGCGCGGCTTCTACATCGGCGGCGTGTTCGACTACACCTACGGCAGCGCCGATTTCAGCAAGTCGACGCAGGCGCCGATCGCCTACAACCTGCGCGAACACGATGGTGGAGAACGGATGATCGCTCCGTCCAATTGGCCGGTTCTCGGGCACGGCGGATCATGCCGCCGCCGGGATTCGGTGGCTTTGTCGGCTATAATTTCGAATATCTGGCTCCCAACGCGAACATCATGTTTGGCTTCGAGGCCAACTACGAGCCAGGCTTCGCTTTCGTTGTATCGCGCCGAGTGCAGCCGATCTCGCGCATGCCGGTGGATAGTCTGGGAAACATCAACGAGGTTTCGCATCACCGGCAGCGGCTCGATGACGCGATCTCAATTTTGGCACGTTCCGGGCGACGGGCCGGCTGGGCCGTCGGGCAATTTCCTGCCCTATGCATTTGTCGGCCTCGCGCTCGGCCGGGCCAATGTCAATATTTCGCGAGAAACGACTGTCGTGGCAGCACCGCGTCCGCCGAACGTGCCGTCGTTTTCACGGCACCACCGGAACGAACGGCGAGTGGCTGTACGGCGCTGCCGATCGGCGCCGGCCTCGACTTTCGCGGTGACGCCGAACATCTTTCTTGCGCGGCGAATACGAATACGTCCAGTTTCAGTCAGGTCGCCGGGTACCACTGATCGAGCTCAACACGGTCCGCGTCGGCGCCGGCTTCAAGTTCTAGAGCATACCGCCGGTTCTGCCGTTGTCCGCCAGACGCGGATGCCGCTGGCGAACCCATTGCCGGATCGGCGCCTCCGGCGCTAGACCTTGGCCATGAACGAGCGTCCTGCCGATCGTCTCGCCATTGCCGTGGCGCAGCTCAATCCGATCGTCGGCGACATTTCCGGCAACCTGGAGCGCGCCCGCAAGGCGCGCGCGGCGGCCGCCCGCGACGGCGCCGACATCGTCGCTTTTTCCGAACTGTTCATCGCCGGCTATCCGCCCGAGGATTTGGTGCTCAAGCCGGCGTTCCAGGCGGCCTGCCGCGCCGCGGTCGAAACGCTGGCGCGCGAGACCGCCGACGGCGGGCCCGCCGTCCTCATCGGCACGCCGTGGGTGGAGGACAACAAGCTCTACAATGCCTATGCGCTGCTCGCCGCCGGCCGCATCGCGGCGATCCGCTTCAAGGTCAACCTGCCCAATTACGGCGTGTTCGACGAGAAGCGCGTGTTCGCCGCCGGACCGGTCCCGGGGCCGGTGAGCTTCCGCGGCGTGCGGCTTCGGCCTGCCGATTTGCGAGGATACCTGGACCGATTGGGGCGACTACGAGAACGTGGTCGAATGTCTGGCCGAAACCGGCGCCGAGACTTCTGCTCGTGCCGAACGGTTCGCCCTACTGGCGCGACAAGACCGAAGTACGCCTCAACGTCGCGGTCGCGCGCGTCACCGAGGCGCGGCCTGCCGCTCATTTATATCAACCAGTTCGGCGGCCAGGACGAATTGGTCTTCGACGGCGCGTCGTTCGCGCTCAATGCCGACCGCTCGATCGCATTCCAGCTTCCCGGCCTTCATGCGAAACGGTGGTGACGACCCATTGGTCGCGAACGCCGACGGACTGGCGCTGCAGCGCAGGGACCGATCGCGGCGCCGGACGACGGCGGACAATGTCCGATTACACCGCCTGCATGATCGGACTTGCGCGACTATGTCGAAAAGAACGGTTTCAAGGGCGTCGTGCTCGGCCTATCCGGCGGCATCGATTCGGCTTTGTGCGCGGCGCTCGCCACCGATGCGCTCGGCGCCGCCCGCGTGCGCTGCGTGATGCTGCCGTTCCGCTACACCGCGCAGGAATCGCTCGACGATGCCGCCGCCATCGCCGCGCGCTCGGCGTGCGCTACGACGTCGTGCCGATCGAGAGCGCCGTGCACGGCCTTGAACAGGCGCTCGCCGGCGTGTTCGCCGGCTCTGCCGCGCGACGTCACCGAAGAAAATCTGCAGGCGCGCGCCCGCGGCACCATCCTGATGGCGATCTCCAACAAGTTCGGCCTGATGGTGGTGACCACCGGCAACAAATCGGAAATGTCGGTCGGCTACGCCACGCTCTACGGCGACATGAACGGCGGCTTCAATCCGATCAAGGACCTCTACAAGAGCGAAGTCTATCGCCTGGCGCGGCTGCGCAATCGCTGGAAGCCGGAGGGCGCGCTCGGCCCGGACGGGCCGGTCATCGTCGAGAACGTGATCACGCGCGCGCCGAGCGCGGAACTGCGCGAAAACCAGACCGACCAGGATACGCTGCCGCCCTATGACGTGCTCGACGCCATCCTCGAGCGGCTGGTCGAAGGCGAGGAGCCGACCTCAAGCATCATCGCCGCCGGCTTCGATCGCGACACCGTCATGAAGGTCGAGCGCATGCTCTATATCGCCGAATACAAGCGCCGGCAGGCGGCGCCGGGCGTCAAGGTCACGCTGAAAAATTTCGGCCGCGACCGCCGCTATCCGATCGTCAATCGCTTCCGCGATCCAGGCACGCCGCCGCCCGAGCCCGACCGCGCGCTGGTCGCGGGCGCGGCTCATGGCCAAAGCCGGCGCCGCCGATTTCTGATCGGTCATTGCTGGCGACAGGAACGGCGGGCCGACGACGCGGACTTTGCGGCCCTTGGGATCGGTCACGACGTCGTTCGCGCCGCCGCCATCGTGCGCGACGGGAGTGGCGGTGGTGCTCGGCTGTCCGCCCGCGGTTTGCGGCACCTGCGTGAGCGCCTTCTCGTTTTGGTCGGTGACGACGATGTCGCCACTTTCCAGCGTGCTGGAATCGTCGGCGTTGCGCAGCGCTCTGCGCCCAGGTCTCGCCGGCCTTGCGGCATGAGCAGCCTTGCACAATCTCCTTGCGATAGCGGAAAGCGTTGGGCAGGGCCGTGTAAGGCGCCCCGTCCACCGAAACCGCTTGCTCGATCTCTTCGCCCGGATTGTGATAGGTGTAGAGCGTCACTTGCGCCGCCGGGCAAAGCCGCTGGCATGTCTGCGCATCGGTCGCGAACCGGCTCGGCACGGTCGAATAGGAAATCGGGAAATAAAAGCCGTCGCAGGTGCGCACGCAGACCGTGCGATAGGTGCCGACCGGCGCCCCATTGCCGCTCGGGGCTGACAATCGTGCCGCCGCCGCCGAGCAGCGCTTCGAAGAATCCCTGCGGGCCGGCGGCGCGGGCGGCCGCGTGTATTGCGAGCCGCAATTGTTTTGCGCCAGTTGGCCGATCAGGGCCGTGCGCTGGCTCCTGCTCGCTGCCGCCGCTCTTGAGCTGCTCGAGATTGCTCATCATGCGGTCGAGTTTGCCGCGCATCTGGTCGATCTGCGAGTTGAGCGGGCCGCATTGCGGAGACAGGCCCGAGAACAGCGAGAAGAATCCCTGCCCGGCGCAACCGACCTTGCGCGCTTGCGCGAGCGTGCGGTCGAGATCGGCCTGCTGCTTGGCGATGGCGTCTTCAGCGCTTTTGATCTGGGCGGCGAGCGCCGAATTGGCATTGCTGCTGTTGAGTACCGCAAGCTGGGTTTCCAGGCGCACGCAGACCGGCGAGGCGGCGACCGGCTGGTCGGAGCGCTTCGCGCCGGAGAGTTTTGCGCGGGGTATGCTTGGGTCGGATAGCCTTGTGGCGGATATCCCTGAGGCGGGTAGTTTTGCGGCGGGTAGTTTTGCGGCGGGTAGGCCGGATAGTTCTGCGCCGGATAGGGCTGCGGGGGAATAGTTCGGATAGCCTTGCGGCGGGTAGCCCTGTCCGGCCGCCGACACGGTCAGGGCGAGCGCACCGCACGAGGCCCAGCCGACGCCGCGCAGAAGTTTGATCATTTTGGTCCCGACACCCGGTTTGCTCCCGGTTGCTGCGATCAAGCCGGGCAATGGTGACCAAAGGATGGCCGGAGGGCAGACGACAGACGACGGATATCCCCCTCCGCCTTCCGTCCGCTGTCGTCCATCTGCCGTCGTCCGCTATTCCGCGTCCGGCTGGTTTTCCGGCCGCGCCCGATCGAAGGCCGGCAGTGCCAGGCAGGCGGCGTCGACGCCGACGATCTTGGGAAATTTTTCCAGCGGGACTTTCAGCCGCCGCGCATTGGCGACCTGCGGCACCAGGCAGACATCGGCGAGCGTGACGGCCTTGCCGCACGCATACGGACCGGGCTCGATCAGCGCTTCCAGCGCCTCGAAGCCTTCGAGAACCCAATGATGGTACCAGGCGTCGATCGCGCTTTGCTGCTGGCCCATCTGGTTTTTCAGATAGCGCAGCGGGCCCGTGTTGTTGAGCGGGTGGATGTCGCAGGCGATCAGTTGCGCCAGTGCGCGCACTTTTGCCCGCGCGATCGGGTCCTTGGGCAACAGCGGCGGATCGGGATGCGTCTCGTCGAGATATTCGATGATGGCGAGCGACTGGATCAACGTTTCGCCGGCGTCGGTGACCAGAGCCGGCACCCGCATCTGCGGATTGACGGCGCGAAATTCCGGCCGCCTGTTGTGGCCGCCGTCCTTGACGAGGTGAACGGGGATCGTCTCGTAGGCGAGCCCCTTGAGATTGAGCGCGATGCGCACCCGATACGCGGCCGACGAGCGGAAATAGGAATAGAGTTTCATGTCTCCCCCTTATGGGTCGTTGCCGTGGGGCGCCCGCGCGGCGCCTGCGGCTTCGACGGTACTGGCGGCCACAAGGGCCGCCTCTACGCGGCGCCCCGAAATAACGGTTCACTTGTCCTCGCGCGCGACTTCGGCGACGAGCTGCGCGGAACGGTCGGTCAGCTGCCGCACCGCGCGATTGAACGCTTCGCGGTCGGCCGGCGTCAAAATCTCGGTGAGCCGCCGGGCGAAGTCGAGCGCATGCGGCGCCAGTTCCTCGTACATCGCGCGTCCGGTCGCGGTCAGCGAGAGAAAAGACTCGCGCATGTCGGCGCGGTTGCTGCGCCGCAGGAGCAGCTTGCGCTTTTCCAAAAGCGCCACCGCGCGCGATACCTTGGTCTTGTGCATGTGGGTGTGCGCGCCGATCGCCTTGCCGGTCATCACGCCGTATTGGCCGAGCGTCACCAGCACGCGCCATTCTGGAACTCCGATCCGGTAACGCCGCGCATAGACCCGCGACAGCGCCTGCGAGACGAGACTCGCCACCACGTTGAGCTGATAAGGCAAGAAATGTTCGAGCTTCAGCGGCGCAGCGTCCGCCGAAGCCGCGGAGGCCGCGGCCGGTTGGTCAGCGATCTCGCTCCGGCTTGCTCGTTGACTGGCCATCGTACGTCCCACGCGCCGCCGACGCGGCGGCACAGCCGATGCGCGAACATGGCCGAACTCGCGGTCCCACGCAACGGCGGGCGCCCACTGGCCGCGCTTGGGCGATATCCCAATGATCGCCGATGAACACAATCGCCTTTGCGGTGTTCGGGTCGGTGCTAAGATGCAACGCAACGCCGAGCGCCAGACTTGGCGTCAAAAGGGAGGGGCTTCATGTCGCCGCAAGCGAACAGATCATCGCATCCGTTATTGTCCTGCACGGACGGCGTCGCGTCGGGCACGAGCGATGGGCTCGTTCTTATCGGACGCCTGCTCATCGCGGCGTTGTTTCTGCTGACGGCGGGATTCGGTTCGCCGAACGTTGGCTATCTGACGTTCCTCCACTATGTCGCGCCGGGTTTTATGAGCCCGCTCGCCGTTGTGGCCGAATTCATCATTGTCGTGTCGCTGGTATTGGGGCTCGGGACCCGATACGGGGCCTTACTCGGTCTGCTGTTCGTGATCGTTGCGACGGTCACGGCGCACCGCTATTGGGGCTACCCGGCGGCGCAGCAGGGCGTGCAATATATCTTCCTCACCAAAAATCTCGCCATTGCCGGTGGCTTGCTTCTTCTCTTCGTCACCGGAGGCGGCCGCTTCAGCGTCGATCGGATGCTGGCCGGCAAAGGCTGAACCGGCCGCTATCGACCGCGTTTGCAGTCGCGGATAGCGAGCGCAAACAGGACCGGCAAAGAGGACCGGCAATGGCGAATGTCCATTCGCCGTTCGCAATTTCCCTATTTTCTGTCAGCTCAGCGCGAGCACTCGATGGCGACGAAGTGGTTGCAGCTGCCGCCCTTGCACGGGCCGCTGTCGCCGGTTGGGATGGCGCCGGTGATGTCGTCGCGGTCGACCTTGCGGAACGAGTCCGCCTGCGCGAAATCGTGCGAGCGGCAGTACGAATTGGCCACCGCCTTGCCGCACGCCGCGCCGCTGGCGAGGCAGGTGTCGACCCCATAGCCGTCGGCATGGTTGGCGAGGATGAACAGCCGCTTCTCGGCATGAGCGACGCCGCCGGACATTATTGCGGCGACTGCCATCGCGGCGATCACGGAACGCATGGAACCCCCTCGGCGGTGAAAATGCCCGCGAATATGGGTCGCAATTAGGCTTAAGAATGCGACGGCGGGGTGAAGGTTTCGTTAACCGGCGCTGGGACGAAGGATTCGGCTTTCCCAGATTCGGCCATTGTGGGCAATGCGGTTGAGGCCGAATTGCTCCGTTTCCACAGCGTCAGCGGAATTGTTGTGCAGGCGTTGAACAGCGCGGCCGCGGAGACACCTTGACGCGCCTGCCGTCCTCGACCACATTGCGCGCCATGAACGGCCTTAACCAGATCTGCGGCATTTGCCGGGAGATTATTCGCTAGCGGAAACGCTGGCTGCGGCCGTCTTTTCTCCTGATCGAGAATTTTGGGACGCCCGGCCAGCAGGCCGAAGGCGTTATTACAAGATTCGATCCGATGGAACTGAAACTCTACGATACGCTCACGCGCGAGAAGCGGATTTTCAACCCGCTCGATCCGGCGAACGTGCGCATGTATGTGTGCGGGCCGACGGTGTACGACTTCGCCCATATCGGCAACGCGCGGCCGGTGATCGTGTTCGACGTGCTGTTCCGGCTGCTGCGCCACCTCTACGGCGCCGACCACGTCACCTACGTGCGCAACATCACCGACGTCGACGACAAGATCAACGCGCGCGCCGCGGAGGAATATCCGGACCTGCCGCTCAACGAGGCGATCCGCAAGGTTACGGAAAAAACCGACAAGCAGTTTCACGAGGACGTCGCCGCGCTCGGCTGCCTGCCGCCGACCGTCGAGCCGCGCGCCACCGAGCATATCGCCGAGATGCGCACGCTGATCGAGCGGCTGATCGCATCCGGCAATGCCTACGTCGCCGACGATCATGCGCTGTTCAGCGTGCCGTCGATGCCGGATTACGGACAGCTGTCGAAGCGCCCGCTCGACGAGATGATCGCCGGCGCCCGCGTCGAGGTCGCGCCCTATAAGAAAAATCCGCGGGACTTTGTGTTGTGGAAGCCGTCGAAGGCTGGAGAGCCGGCTTGGCCGTCACCTGCCGGGATTGCTGCGCTCGGCCGCCCTGGCTGGCACATCGAATGCTCGGCAATGTCGTGGCGATATCTCGGCGAAATTTTCGACATCCACGGCGGCGGCATCGATCTCGTCTTCCCGCACCACGAGGATGAAATCGCGCAGACGCGCTGCGCTTTCCACACGCCGGTGATGGCGAATTTCTGGATGCACAACGGTTTCCTGCAGGTCGAAGGCGAGAAGATGGCCAAGTCGACCGGGAATTTTGTGACGATCCATGATTTGCTCAACGACTGGCCGGCCGATGTGTTGCGTCTTGCCATGTTGCAAACGCACTATCGTCAGCCAATAAACTGGACTGTTGCGGGATTGCGCGAGGCGCAAAAGATCTCGATCATTGGTACGCGCTGACGGCTGACCTAGCACCGGGGTACCTGTGCGCCGATACTGTCCACGCGCTGGCGGATGACCTCAATACGCCAAAGGCATTGGCCGCTTTGCACGAATTGCGGGCGGAGGCGACCAAGGGCGCTAAATCTGCGGCGGCATGCCTAAAGGCAAGCGCGCAACTTATCGGGCTGTTGATACGATCTTCTGCCGAGTGGAATGCGTTTCGGCCAACCCTGATCGCAATCGATGAGGCAAGAATTGTCGATCTGATCGAGGCGCGTTCGGTCGCGCGCAAGACCAGGAACTTCAAGGAATCCGACCGCATCCGCGACGAACTCGCTACGATGGGCGTTGAGCTTGAAGACCATAAGGACGGCACGACGACCTGGAAACTCAAGAGGGTGGCATGACCGCGCGCACCCAGCCGAAGTTCGCGATGCGGCCGATGCTGCCAGGGGACGTGCCGGATCTGGCGGAGATTTTCCGCGCCAGCATCGAGGAATTGACCGCCGACGATTACAGCGAGGCGCAGCAGGAGGCGTGGGCGTCGGCGGCCGACGACGAGGAGGAATTCGGCGCGCGGCTTGCCGGCGAACTGACGCTGGTCGCGACCTACGACGGCGCGGCCATCGGCTTTGCCTCGCTCGCCGACAACAAGCGCATCGACATGCTCTACGTGCATCCGGCGGCGGCCGGGCAGGGGGCGGGCGCCATGCTCGCCGATGCGCTGGAAAAGCTTGCCGCCGCCCGCGGCGCGAAGGAACTCACCGTCGAGGCGAGCGACACCGCGCGCGGCTTTTTCGAGCGTCGCGGCTTTATCGCGCGCACACGCAACACCGTGTCGCTTGCCGGCGAATGGCTCGCCAACACCACGATGAGCAAGACGCTCGCAGCGCAGAAGAGGGAGCTGCGTGATGAAACGCGAGGATTTGCCGTTCCAGCGCCACTGGCTCTATTATTTGATCCTCAAATACGCGGTGATCGCGGCGGCGATCGTGGTCGCTCTCTATATGGTCTATCGGCTCAATTCGGGTTGAGAGACGACGATGCCGCGCGAGCGCCTTTATCTGTTCGACACCACGCTGCGCGACGGCGCGCAGACGAACGGCGTCGACTTCACGCTCGCCGACAAGCTGCGCGATCGCCGCGCTGCTCGACGACCTCGGCATCGATTACGTCGAGGCGGGCTATCCGGGCGCCAATCCGATCGACACGAATTTTTTCGCCGAGAAGCGGAAGCTCGGCGCGAAGCTCACCGCCTTCGGCATGACGCGGCGGCCGGGCCGCTCGGCCTCCAACGATCCGGGCCTCGCGGCGCTGCTGGAAGCCGAGGCCGACGCCATCTGCTTCGTCGCCAAGTCGTGGGATTATCACGTGCGCGTGGCGCTGGAGACCACCGAAGAAGAAAACCTCGCCTCGATCCGCGACAGCGTGCGCGCCGCCAAAGCGAAAGGCCGCGAGGTTCTGCTCGACTGCGAGCATTTCTTCGACGGCTACAAGGCCAATCCCGCCTATGCGCTCGCCTGCGCGCAGGCCGCCTACGAGGAGGGCGCGCGCTGGGTGGTGCTCTGCGACACCAACGGCGGCACGCTGCCGCATGAGGTCGAAAACATCGTCGGCGAAGTCTGCGCGAAAATTCCCGGCGACCATGTCGGCATCCATGCCCACAACGACACCGAACAGGCGGTCGCCAATTCGTTCGCGGCGGTGCGCGCCGGCGCGCGGCAGATCCAGGGCACGCTCAACGGGCTCGGCGAGCGCTGCGGCAACGCCAATCTCACCTCCATCATCCCGACGCTGATGCTGAAGCCGGAGTTTGCGCGAAAAATTCGAGATCGGCGTGTCGGAGCAAAAGCTGCACGGCCTGACCCACGTCTCGCACGCGCTCGACGAAATCCTCAACCGCGCGCCGAACCGCCACGCGCCCTATGTGGGCGAGAGCGCGTTCGCCACCAAGGCCGGCATCCACGCCTCCGCCATCGTGAAAGAGCCCGCGACCTACGAGCACGTCGCGCCGGAGCTCGTCGGCAACAGGCGCAAGCTGCTGGTCTCCGACCAGTCCGGCCGCTCCAACGTGCTCGCCGAACTGGAGCGCATCGGGCTCGCCGTCGACAAGGACGACCACCGCGTCACTCCGCCTGCTCGACGAGGTGAAAGAGCGCGAGGCGATCGGCTACGCCTACGAGGCGGCGGACGCCTCGTTCGAACTGTTGGCGCGGCGCATGCTCGGCACAGGTGCCGCAATTCTTCGACGTGGAGCTATTTCGACGTGAAGGTCGAGCAGCGCGGCCAGAACGGCGGCGCCGAGGGATCAGCTGACCAGGCGGTGGTGAAGGTGAAGGTCGGCAACGATCTCGCTGATCAACGCCGCCGAAGGCAACGGTCCGGTCAACGCGCTCGACGTGGCGCTGCGCAAGGATCTCGGCAAATATCAGAAATTCATCGACGGGCTCGAATTGACCGATTACCGCGTGCGTATCCTCAACGGCGGCACCGAGCCGTCACGCGCGTGCTCATCGAGAGCGCCGACGAAACCGGCGAGCACTGGACCACGATCGGCGTTTCCTCCAACATCATCGACGCGTCGTTCCAGGCGCTGATGGATTCGATCGTCTACAAGCTGGTCAAATCCGGCGCGCTGGGAGGCGGATAACGGACGACAGAGGACAGACACGCCGTAGCTGTCGTCCGATCTTCTGTCGTCCGACAAAGGGGCTCTGAATGATCGATCACATTTCCATTCCGGTCCGCGAACTCAAAGCCGCGGCGCGGTTCTACGACGCTTTGCTGGCGCCGCTCGGCATGACGCGTCTGCGCGAGGCGCCGCACACGGTCGGCTACGGCAAGAGCTATCCGGAATTCTGGCTCAACGAGCGCCCGCAGCTTAAGCCGTTGCCAGACGACAGTGGCCTGCACATCTGTCTGCGGGCGCCGGACGCGGCGGCGGTCGAGGCCTTTCACGCCGCGGCGCTCTGCAGCCGGCGCCAAATCCGACGGCGCCCCGGGCAAGCGTCCGCAATATTCGGACCACTATTACGCCGCGTTCATGCGCGACTTGGACGGCAACCGCATCGAGGCGGTGACGTTTTTAAGGGACTGACACGATCACAATCGCTCCGCCGGCACCGCCATCGTCTTTTCGGCTTCGGCCACTTCGTGCGCGGCCTGGCGGATCTTCGGCAAAATCTCCTCGACGCGTTTGGCGACGAGAAAATCGACGCTCAGCGCCGGCGGCACGAATTTCACCGCGCGCATGTGCTCCACCAGGGCGAGCAGCGGATCCCAGTAGCCGTTGATGTTGGCGATCAGGATCGGTTTCTTGTGGCGGCCGAGCTGCGCCCAGGTGAGCTGCTCGACCACCTCTTCGAGCGTGCCGATCCCGCCCGGCAGTGCGACGAAACCGTCGGCGCGCTCGAACATCGTGCGCTTGCGTGCGTGCATGTCCGGCGTGACGATCAGTTCCTGCGGCAGCCGGCGCGGCCGCTCCCGCTTGGTCAGAAATTCGGGAATGATTCCGGTCACCTCGCCGCCGTGATCGAGCACCGCTTGGGCGAGCGCGCCCATCAGGCCGACCGAGCCGCCGCCATAGATCAGCCGGATGTCGTTCTCGGCCAGGATTTTGCCGAAGCTTTGCGCTGCGGCGGTAAACGCCGGGTCGGTACCCGGGCTCGACCCGCAATAGACGCACAGCGCATTGATTTTGCTCATGGACTAACTCTCATCGAAGGCTAGATGTGGCGTCGATTCGCGTCGGCCGCAAGCTTTTTGCCTAAATGGGCGGCATAAAGCCCGCCCTGCGTGCCGGTGCGGAGCGCGGCAAAAGGCTTTATATGACGCTGGCGGCGCGATCGCCGCCGGTCCGGGGTCCCTGTCCGCAGATGAGCGATTTCCATTGGCCTGCCCATGCTCTCAAGCGCGAGTTCAGCGCCGATCGGGGAGCGCTGCTGTCCACGCTCGTGCATTTGTGGCCCTATATCTGGCCGGCCGACCGGCGCGACCTGAAAGCACGCGTCGTGTTCGCCACGCTGCTGATCTTCGCCGCCAAGCTGGCGACCGTGGCGGTGCCGTTCACTTTCAAATGGGCGACCGACGCGCTCGCCGGCCACGGCACCGCGCCGCTCGGCCCCGACAATATCATTGCCTGGGCGCTGGCGACGCCGGTGATGATGACGCTCGCCTATGGCGGCATGCGCATCGTGATGGCGATGCTCACTCAATCGCGCGACGCCATCTTCGCCAAAGTGGCGATGAACGCGGTGCGCCGGCTGGCCATGCGCTCGTTCGAGCACATGCACCTGCTGTCGCTGCGCTTCCATCTCGAGCGCAAGACCGGCGGATTGACGCGCGTCCTCGAACGCGGCCGCAACGCCATCGAGACCATCGTGCGGCTCCTGCTGTTGCAGCTCGCTCCGACCATCGTCGAGGTGGCGCTGGTCGCCTGGGTGCTGCTTTTCCACTTCGACTGGCGTTACCTCGTCGTGATCTTGCTGACGGTCGCCCTCTACATCGGGTTTACGCTTTACGCCACCGAGTGGCGCATGGGCATCCGCCGCGACATGAACACGAGCGACAACGACGCCAACGCCAAGGCGATCGATTCGCTGCTCAACTACGAAACCGTCAAATATTTCTCCGCCGAGACGCGCGAGGCCGCGCGCTACGACCGCTCGATGGCGCGTTACGAGGAAGCGAGCGTGCGCGCCTACGTGTCGCTGACCGTGCTCAATGCCGGGCAGGCGGTCGTGTTCACGATCGGGCTCGCCGCCGCCATGGTGCTGTGCGCCTATGGCATCGAGCGCGGCAGCAATACGGTCGGCGACTTCGTCATGATCAACGCCTTGATGATCCAGCTCTACCAGCCGCTCAACTTCATGGGCATGGTCTATCGCGAGATCAGGCAAGCGGTGATCGACATCGAAAACATGTTCGCGATGCTCTCGCGCAAGCCGGAGATCGAGGACCGGCCCGGTGCGCGGCGGCTGCACGTGCGCGCCGGCACCGTCCGCTTCGACAACGTCTCGTTCGCCTACGAGCCGGCGCGGCCGATCCTCAAAGGCTTGAGCTTCGAGGTGGCGGCCGGACATACCGTCGCCATCGTCGGTCCGTCGGGGGCCGGCAAATCGACGATCTCGCGGCTCCTGTTCCGCTTCTACGAAGTGACCGGCGGCCGCATCCTCATCGACGGCGAGGACATCCGCGACGTGACGCAGACTTCGCTGCGCGCCGCGATCGGCATGGTGCCGCAGGACACTGTGCTGTTTAACGACACGATCCGTTACAACATCCGCTACGGCCGCTGGGACGCGAGCGACGAAGAGGTCGAGGAGGCGGCGCGGCTGGCGCAGATCGATAATTTCATTCGCCTTGCGCCCAGGGGCTACGACACCGAAGTGGGCGAGCGCGGCCTGAAATTGTCCGGCGGCGAAAAGCAGCGCGTCGCCATCGCCCGCACCATCCTCAAGGGCCCGCCGATCCTGTTGCTCGACGAGGCCACGTCGGCGCTCGACAGCCATACCGAGCGGGACATTCAGGATGCGCTCGACCGTGTGGCGAAGAACCGCACCACGCTCGTCATCGCACACCGGCTCTCCACCATCGTCGGTGCCGACCAGATTCTCGTGCTCGACAAGGGCGCGATCGTCGAGCGCGGCACCCATGAGCAACTGCTCGCCCATGGCGGCCTCTATGCCAGCATGTGGAACCGCCAGCGCGAGGCGCAAATGGCGCGCGAAATTCTCGAAGAGGCCGGCGAAGAGGAGCCAGTCGCTCCCAACCGCAATCCGCCGGAGGCGGAAAGCGACGAACTCGTTGCCGCAGCGGATGCCGCTGAATGATGCGTTCCGAAATGAACCCGTTTGCGAGCGAAGCAATCCAGTCTGGATTGCTGCGTCGCGGAGCCTGTCATCGGGCCGGCCACTGCGGGCCGGACCCGTCGGCCCCTGGTAATGACGGACATTGAATCTAAAGCCGCATGTCAGTCATCGCCTCCATCCGCTCGCAATTTTCGCCGATCCATCCGGAGGGCTATCCCTTCGTCGGCGGCTTCGCGCTCGTTAGCCTCATCCTGTTCTGGCTGTGGCCGCCGCTTGGCTGGCTCGGCACCATCGCGACGCTGTGGTGCGCGTATTTTTTTCGCGACCCGCAACGGGTGACGCCCCTGCGCGACGGCATCGTGGTGGCTCCGGCCGACGGCCGCGTCAGCCAAGTGGCCAACGCCATGCCGCCGCAGGAACTTGCGCTCGGCGGCCGGCCGCTGCCGCGCATTTCCATCTTCATGAGCGTGTTCAATTGCCACGTGAACCGCAGCCCCGTCAGCGGCCGCATCGAACGCATCGTCTATCGCGCCGGCAAATTTTTCAGCGCCGATCTCGACAAGGCGAGCGAGGAGAACGAGCGCAACGCCTTTGTGATCGCGACAGACGCCGGCGGCCGCATTGCCGTGATTCAGATCGCCGGCCTGGTGGCGCGGCGCATCGTGCCGTTCGCGCGCGAGGGCGATCTGGTCGCCGCCGGACAGCGCATCGGCATGATCCGCTTCGGCTCGCGGGTCGATGTGTATCTGCCCGAAGGCGCGCGGGCGCTGGTCGCCGAGGGGCAAATCGCCATCGCCGGAGAGACGGTGCTGGCCGATTTCAGGTCCGCCGACACGGGACGCACTTTCCGCGTGACCTGACGGCTCGCGGGCGCGATGGCAGCCCAACCACAGAAAGGCTATATTGCCGGCATGGCCATGCATCAACCAGGTTTCGATCGCCGGCGCATGCCGCATCTGCGGCGGCGGCGTTTTCGCCGCATCCCGGTGCGCATCCTGGTGCCGAACGTCGTCACCTTGCTGGCGCTGTGCGCGGGGCTGACCGCGATCCGGCTGGCGTTCGAGAACCGCTATGGTCTGGCGCTGGCGGCGATCGTCTTTGCCGCCATCCTCGACGCCATCGATGGCCGCCTGGCCCGGTTCTTAAAGGGAACGTCGCGCTTCGGCGCCGAACTCGACAGTCTCTCCGACTTCGTCAATTTCGGCGTGGCGCCGGCGCTCATCCTCTACTTTTGGGGGCTGCATGATCTGAAATCGGCCGGCTGGATCGCCGCCATGGTCTTCGCCATCTGCGCGGGGCTGCGACTTGCCCGTTTCAACGTGATGCTGGACGATCCGGACCAGCCGCTCTGGGTCAAGAATTTCTTCGTCGGCATGCCGGCGCCGGCCGGCGCCATCACGGTGCTGTTGCCGATCTACGCGTCGTTTCTCGGCCTGCCCCGCTCGGCGGCATTGACGTGGATGATGCTGATCTACACGCTCGGCATTGCTTCGCTGATGGTGTCACGGCTGCCGGTTTTCTCCGGCAAGCGCGTCGGCACGCGCGTGACGCCCGAATTGGTCGGGCCGCTCATTGTCGTCGTGGTGGCCTTCTTTGCGCTGCTCATCGCCTATCCGTGGATCATGCTGACGACCGGCACGCTGGCTTATCTGGCGAGCTTGCCGTTTGGCTGGTTGTCCTACCGCGGCTACGAGCGACGGTCGCGCCAAAGCCGCGCCGAAGCATCGCCGCCCGCCACGCAATCCCCTCCGATCGCCGCCGGCTTTGTCCGCCAACCTGACAACGAGGATCGTCCCCCGCGCCTTAATTGACCAGACGGGCCGCTTCGCTGGCGCATGCCGCGATGGGTTGTTGCTGAGTAAGTGGCAAAGGACTTGGTATGGGAGCCGGCCGTCGCACCTTCCTGGCCTCGGCCCTGGCGTCGCTTGCCGCTCCGGCTTTTGTCCGTCTGGCGCGCGGCGACGCCCCGCACGTCATGTTGAAGCTGCACCACGCGCAGTCCTCGGTCTCGTGCGTGCATGCCGATTTTCTGGCGCCCTGGGCGCGCACCATCGAGGCGCAATCGGATGGCCGCATCCACATCGACATTTTTCCCTCGATGGAGCTTGGCGGGCGGCCGGCCGAGCTGTTCGACCAGGCCCGCGATCGCGTCGCCGATATCGTCTGGGCGATGCCGAGCAAAACGCCCGGCCGCTTTCCGCGGATCGAAGTGTTCGAGCTGCCGTTCGTGCCGGCGCGCCGCGCATTGGTCAGTTCCAAGGCGGTCGAGGATTTCGCCGTCGAATTTCTCAACGACGAGTTCCGCGAGGTTCACCCGATCTGCTTCTCGTGTGCGGATCGCGGCATCCTGCACGCCATGCGCCCGATCGAGACGCGCGCCCAGCTTGATGGTTTGCGGCTCGACGTGCGCACCCGCTTTGCGGGTCAGGCGGTAGAGATCCTGGGCGGACGCGCCGTGCCGATGCCAAGCGGGCAGCTGCCGTTCGCGATCGCCCGCCATGTTGTCGACGGCTGCGTCATTCCCTGGGACATGGTGCCGGCGCTCAAGCTCGACGACCTGCTCAAGGCGCACACCGATTTTGCTGATTATGCGCTGAGCACGACGACTTACGTCCTGGCGATGAACAAGACGTCCTACGAAACGCTGCCGACCGAGCTGAAAAAGATCATCGACGACAATTCCGGGCAGCTGGCCGCGAGCTTGGCCGGTACGATGTGGGACCTCAAGGCCAAGGCGGTCGCCGATGCGGTGAGCCAACGCGGCGATGTCATCGCCACGCTGGAGCCGCAGGCCGTCGCCCATTGGCGCAAAGCAACGGAGCCCGTGATCGATGCTTGGCGCACACAGATGAAGGCGCACAAAATCGACGGCGAAAAACTGCTGGCAAGCGCGCGCTCGCTGCTTGAAAAATACGCCAGCGTCCCCGAACCGCAGCCGCCGCCACCGCCAAAGCCAATTCAGCAACCGGCCGAAGCTACGGCCGGGATCAATAATCCGCCAGCCAAAGCCGGCGCCGCAGTTCCGGTGCCGCCGTCGCCCCAGGCGCCCGTTGCGCATTCCGTCCCTGCCCCCGCGCCGGGAGTGAGCATTGCGACACCAATGCCGCATGGCACGCCGCCGACAGCCGCCCCACCGGTGCACTGGTGGCAGTTTTGGAAATCTGCCCCGGCAACCGCTTCGACGGCGCCAGCGGCGCCCGCCGCGCCGCGGGCGCATTGGTGGGAGTTTTGGAGATCCGCTCCGGCGCCTGCGCCGGCAACTGCTTCGGCTGCGCCTGTCGCGCCGTCCACGCTGCCACCAACGCCGGCGGCGGCGCCTGCGCCTCCGCCGGTAGCCGCAATCGCGAAGCCTCCGCCGGTTACGCCACGGCCTCCGCCCAAATCACTGAACATTCCGCTTTAGGCGGACTGTGATACGAGGGCTTACTTCGGCAGCGGATGACCGGGCATCAGGTCATACGGGTGCGCCCAGCCGGGCAGCGCCTTAATGCGATCGAGCCAGGCGGCGATGTTCTTATGGTCGGCGGCGATGTCGAAGCCGAATTCATCGGCCGGATAATAGAGATAGGCGACGAGCGAGAGGTCGGCGATGGTCGGCTCCGCGCCGACGAGGTAGGCGCTCTTGGCGAGGCGCTTGTCGAGAATGCCGAGCGTGTTGTCGATCCGGCCTTTGAGAAACTCCATTACGGCCGGATGTCCTTGCGGTTTGGCAAAGTTGCGCAGGAAGCGGTAGGGGCCGAGAAAACCGTTGACCTTCTGATTGTCGAAGATGATCCAGCGCAGCGCTTCGAGGCGCTCATCCTCTCCGCGCGGCAGAAACGTCTTGGTGTGCTCGGCGAGGTAGGTGAGGATCACGCCGGACTGGCTGAGTTTTTTTGCGCCGTGCACGAGCACCGGAACCTCGCCCATTTCGTTGACCGTGCTGCGGTACTCGGCGGTGCGCGGAATGCCCTTGCCGAAAAAATCGACGAACAACGGCCGCCAATCGGCGCCGATGAGATTGAGCATCAGCGCGGCGCGGTAGGCATTGCCCGATTGGGCGAAGCAGTAGAGTTCATATTCGGCCATGAGAGGTCCTATTGCTGTCTCGACAGTGTAAGCGCGCCGCCGCTTTTATCCTGTCCTTCGAAGTGACCGCCCACATACGACAGCTGCGCCAGCGGCCGGCCCTTGAAATCGCGAACGATCAACGTGCCGTCCTCGAAGGTCCACTTGCGGCTTGTGAAAAAGCTGCCCGGGCAGCCGCCCTCGGGGGCGATCGGGCCCTGGGCGGCGGCGCCGCCGGACGCCGGGGCGTTGGGCGCGTCGCCGAAAGTCATGAAGCAGCTGCCGCCTGCCGCGGCGGAAAGCTGCCAGCGGCCCGCAAGGTCAACCGGCGGCGGTGTCACTGGCGGAGGTTCAGCGGCCGGCGGCGGAGCGGCGGGAGGCTCGGGATTGCCGCCCAAAATGGTAGTGCCGCTGCAGGCGGCAAGGCTCGCCAGCGCGAGCAAGGCTACAGCGGCCTTCATCCCGCCCGCGCCCCAGATACTCAAGCGGCTATAGCCGATCATGCGCCGGTCCTCAAAAGCGGCAGCCGCCACTAAAACCTGAATTTGGCGAATAAGGGAAGGCAACCCATCGCCGGGTCAGGCCCGGCCGCGTGGGGAGCGAGCAGAGCCCTGGTCTCACTTCATCGTCGGAATGACGAATTCGGCGCCTTCCTTGACGCCCGAGGGCCAGCGCGCCGTCACGGTCTTGGTCCGCGTGTAGAAGCTGATCGAATCGGGGCCGTGCTGGTTGAGGTCACCGAAGCCCGAACGCTTCCAGCCGCCGAACGTGTAATAGGCGAGCGGCACCGGAATGGCGAAGTTGACGCCGACCATGCCCACTTCGACGCGGCTGACGAAATCGCGTGCGGCGTCGCCATCGCGGGTGAAGATGGCCACCCCATTGCCGTAATCGTGTTCCGACGGCAGCCGCACCGCCTCCTCGTAATCCTTGGCGCGCACCACCGAGAGCACCGGGCCAAATATCTCTTCCTTGTAAATGCGCATCTCCGGCGTCACCTGATCGAACAGGCAGCCGCCCATGAAATTGCCGCTCTCGTAGCCTTGCATTTTGAAACCGCGGCCGTCGACCACGAGCTTGGCGCCTTCCTTGATGCCGAGGTCGACGTAGCTTTTCACCTTGTCCAGATGCGCGCGCGTAATCATCGGGCCGTAATCGGCTTGCGCATCGGTCGACGGCCCGATTTTCAGGCTCTCGACGCGCGGCACGAGTTTCTCCAGCAGAATGTCGGCGGTCTTTTTGCCGACCGGCACCGCGACCGAAACCGCCATGCAGCGCTCGCCGGCCGATCCATAGCCGGCGCCGATCAATGCATCGACCGCCTGGTCCATGTCGGCGTCGGGCATGATGATCATCTGATTCTTGGCGCCGCCGAAGCACTGCGCGCGTTTGCCGTTGGCGGTCGCCGTCGCATAGACGTATTCGGCGATGGCCGACGAGCCGACGAAGCCGATCGCTTTGACGCGCGCGTCGTTAAGGAGCGTATCGACCGCCTCCTTGTCGCCATTGACGACGTTGAACACGCCGGCCGGCAGACCGGCTTCGAGGAACAGTTCGGCAAGCCGCATCGGCACCGACGGATCGCGCTCGGACGGCTTGAGGATGAATGCATTGCCGCAAGCGAGCGCCGGCGCGCACTTCCACAGCGGGATCATGGCCGGGAAATTGAACGGCGTGATGCCGGCGACGACGCCGAGCGGCTGGCGCATCGAGTAGAGATCGATGCCGGGGCCGGCGCTCGCGGAATATTCGCCCTTGAGCAGATGCGGGATGCCGCAGGCGAATTCGACGACTTCGAGGCCGCGCTGTATGTCGCCCTTGGCGTCGACGAAGGTCTTGCCGTGTTCCGACGACAAGAGCCGCGCCAGCGAGTCGAACTCCCTCTGCACGAGGTCGAGGAATTTCATCATCACCCGCGCGCGCCGCTGCGGGTTGACCGCCGCCCAGGCCGGCTGCGCCGCCTCCGCCACCGCGATGGCGTGCTCGACCTCCGAATGCTTGGCGAAGGCAACCTTTGCCTGCACCGTGCCGGTATTGGGATCGAACACATCGCCATGCCGCCCCGATGCGCCCTTCACCTCCTTGCCGCCGATAAAATGTCCGATCTCGCGCATGGGCATCTCCTTGGACTTCGCGTGGCGCCGGGGCCTGCGATTTTAGCCATTGTGCGGCTTTTTTCCGCGCCGGTCACGGGGTTGTCGCGAGGCCTACGCTGAGCGATGTCGATCGTGGCCCGCGGTACGCCAAGACCGTCAGGTAACCCTCCCTTAAGCACACCGGCAGTACGCTGTTGCCGCGGGCCCGATTAGGGCGCGCCGTCGCGTGGGTGGGAGGTTAGTTATGGATATTGCCACTGGCCTTGGCCTGCTCGCCGGGGCCACCGTGCTCGTCACGCTCATGCTGATGGGCGGCGACCTCAGGATGTTCCTCGACGTGCACGCCGTGCATCGTCATTTTCGGCGGTTCGTTCGCCGCCACCCTGATCCGCTTCCCGTTGATCTCGATCATTCACGGCCTGCCGCTCGGCGCCAAATTCGCCTTCACCATGCGCCGCGTTACCCAGCGCGAACTGGTCGACGAGATCGCGGCGCTCGCCGACATCGCGCGCAAGCAGGGCCCGCTCGGCCTGGAGAAGGTCGAGATCGAGGACCCGTTTCTGGCCAAGGGCATCCGCTTCGTTGCCGACGGCTATGACGCCGATTTCATCCGCGACAATCTCGAGCGCGACCGCGACAACTTCCTCACCCACCTCGACGAGGGCCAGAAGATCTATCGCGCGGTCGGCGATTGCGCGCCCGCCTTCGGCATGGTCGGCACGCTCGTCGGCATGGTGCAGATGTTCGCCAACATGACCGATCCCTCGAAGCTCGGCCCGTTCATGGCGGTGGCGCTCTTGGCGACGTTTTACGGCGCCGTTTTCGCCAACCTCGTTTGTCTGCCGCTCGCCGACAAGCTGCATCTGAAGCTTGGCGACGAGGAGATCAACCGCACGCTGATCATCGACGGCGTCCTCATGATCCGCGAGTCGAAGTCGCCGACGCTCGTGCGCGAGATGCTGCTCGCCTATCTGCCCGAAAACCACCGCGAGGAAGAGCCGGAGCCGGTGCCCGCGTAAGCCGGCGGCGCAAAGACAACGACCATGGCACGGCGCAAGGAAGCCGCGCACGGCGGCCACGGCTGGTTCGTCACCTTCGCCGACCTGATGGGCCTGCTGGTCAGCTTCTTCGTCATGCTGGTCGCCTTCTCCAACCAGGACATGAAGAAGCTGCAGATCGTCGCCGGCTCGATGCGCGACGCCTTCGGCGTGCAAACCGCAGTGCGCTATTCCGGCATTATCGAAGTCGACGGCCTGCCCACCCGGCCGAAGCTGAAGAACGCCGCCCATATCGAGCCCGAGGATGCCTCGGCGACGCCCACCCCCGACGAACAGGACCGCAAGCGCAATTACGGCGCCAAGCTGAAGGAAGACCAGGCCTTTGCGCTCGCCGCGGCTTCGCTGCGCCAGGCGCTCCAGGACATGCCGGAATTGACCGAAGCCTCCAAGCACATCGTGCATGGAAGAGACCAAGGAAGGGCTCAACATCGAGATTGTCGACCAGGAAGGCCGCTCGATGTTCCCGGAAGGCTCCAAGGACCCGTATCCGCGCACGCGCGAGATCATTCAGAAACTCGCCGCGCCGCTGCAAGGCGACGCCCTATCGCATCTCGATCACCGGCCACACCGCGGCGACCAAGACCGCCGCCGCGGCCGGGATACGGGCCGTGGGAACTGTCCGCCGATCGCGCCAACGCCGTGCGTCAAATCCTCGAAGAAGAGGGGCTGCCCTCGAACAACATCTATCAGGTGGCCGGCAAGGCCGATACCGATCCGCTGTTTCCCGACGATCCCTACATCGCGGCCAACCGGCGCGTGACCATTACGCTGATGCGCGAGGCGCCGCCGGTGCCGCCGGATCTGAAGCCGTAAGTCGCGGCAAATTTCGCGCCGCCGCGGCGGCAATCGTCGCGGCGCGCGCATGACCCCTTGATTCCCGCAGGCCATCGGCGCAAGTTGTTGCGCAGCGTCTTCTGGAGACGAGGAGATAGAGAATGGCGGAGCAACCCTCCGCGAACGCCGAGCGTGCGCGATCTCACGCCGGCGGAGGTCGCGCGCGGGCTTGCCGAGGGCCGCGATGCTTCTCGTCGACGTCCGCGAACCGAACGAGACCGCGCTCGAGCGCTTCCCCGATGCCGTGCTGGTGCCGCTGTCGGCTTTCGATCCGGCCTCCATCCCGGCGCGCGCCGGATGCGAGGTCGTGTTCGCCTGCCGCTCCGGCCGCCGTTCGGTGACCGCTTCGCTCGCGGCGCAAGAGCAGGGCTTTGCCTACGGCTCGCATCTCGCCGGCGGGATTTTGGCCTGGAAGGCCGCGGGACTGCCGACCGAGACGTGACGCGGTATTACGTGATGGAATCGGCACCGCATGTCTCGCGCTCGATCCCGCGTAAAGCGGGAATTCAGCAGGCGGAGCGCGATGGCAGAACCTGGTCCCTTGCTTGTGCGGGGACGAGCGGATTGTCTTTGCGCTGCTCGGCGCACTGCTAGCCGCGTCTTCCGCGCGGCGCGCAGCAGCAGCGCGTCGTCAACTTCTACAACTGGTCGGATTATGTCGATCCGTCCGTGCTCGACGATTTCAGCAAAAAGACCGGCATCGCGGTCCGCTACGATACGTTCGATTCAAGCGACACGCTGGAGGCCAAGCTTCTCGCCGGGCAATCCGGATACGATGTGGTGGTGCCGACCGGCTATTTCCTCGCCCGCGAAATCGAGGCCGGCATTTTCCAGAAACTGGACAAGTCGAAGCTGCCCAATCTGGTCAATGTCTGGCCGGAAATCGCGCAACGGCTCGCGGCCTACGATCCGGGCAATCAATACGCCGTCAACTACATGTGGGGGACGACCGGCATCGGCTACAACGTCGAAGGACGCGCAGCAAATTCTCGGAGCGGACGCGGCGATCGACAGCTGGGCCTATGTCGTTCGATCCCGACAAAATCGCACAAGTTCAAGGATTGCGGCATTCATTTCCTCGATTCATCCGACGACATCATGCCCGCCGCGCTGCACTATCTGCACCTCGATCCCAATACGAGCGATCCCGGCGATCTGGAAAAGGCCGCCGATCTGCTGCTGAAGGTCAGGCCCTACGTGCGCAAATTCCACTCTTCGGAATACATCAACGCGCTGGCGACCGGCGAAATTTGCTTCGCCGTCGGCTATTCGGGCGACTTCAAGCAGGCGCGGCAAGCGCGCGGCGGAGGCCAAGAACGGCATCGAGATCGGCTATTCGATCCCGAAAGAGGGCGCGCCGCTGTGGTTCGACAATCTCGCCATCCCGAAGGACGCGCCCCACGTCGACGCGGCGCACGAGCTCATCAATTATCTGCTCGATCCGCAGGTCGCGGCCAAGAACACCAACTTCGTCTCCTACGCCAACGGCGACCGGCCGAGCCAGTTCATCGACAAATCGATCCTCGACGACCGCGCCATCTATCCGGACGCCGCGACCATGGCGAAGCTCTTCACTATCATCGCCCACGACCTGAAGACGCAGCGGCTGATCAACCGGCTGTGGACGCGGATCAAGACCGGGGAGTGATGAGGCGTCGATGTCCAGGCTTGGAGCGGCGAAGGTCCGGTCAGCAGCGCAACACCATAACGCGCAAGACGCGCGTGAACGCGCTATGGTGCCGCGCCGCGCCCGGGACGCGTTCGTCCAGAAGCGGGCACGACCGCTAATCCGCCTGGATATTGGCGTCCGTGACCATCTTTTTCCATTCGACGAGTTGGGCCTTGATGTAGTCCTCCAGTTCGTCGGGCGTCGAGGAGAAGCCCTCGAAGCCGACGTTCTTGAACTTCGCCTGCACGTCGGGGCTGTCGATGATCGGGCGCAGCGCTCTTGTTGAGCTTGGCGATGACTTCCGGCGGCGTGCCGGCCGGCGCGACCAGACCCGCCCAGGCGTCGAGGTTGAAGCCCTTGATGCCGGCCTCGTCCATGGTCGGCAGTTCGGGGAACAGCGAGCTGCGCTTGATGCGCGTCACCGCCAGCGCCCGCAGCGTGCCGGCCTCGACGTGCGGCATGGCGGTGGTGAAATCGGCGAACATCATCGATACGCGGCCGGCGATGATGTCCTCGAGCGCCGGCGGCGTGCTGTTGTAAGGCACATGGATCAGCTTGATGCCGGCCCAATGCGCCAGCGTGTCGCCGGCGACGATGCCGGCGGTGTTGCCGCTGGCAAACGACAGCTTGCCGGGATTGGCCTTGGCGTAGTCGACCAGTTCCTTGACCGAATGGATCGGCAGATTCGGATTGATCACCAGCATCAGCGTGAAGCTGCCGACGCGCGTGATCGGCGTGAAATCCTTGACCGGATCGTACTTGACGTCCTTGTGCAGGAACGGATCGGCGGACAGCGGCGAGTTGGTCCCCATCAGCAGCGTGTAGCCGTCCGGCGGCTGGTGATGCACGTAAAGCGCCGCCAGCGCGCCGTCCACGCCGGGCTTGATCCTCGACGACGACGGGCTGCCCGATCGCGGGGCCGAACTTGTCGGCGATGATGCGGCAGATCGTGTCGCTGGCGCTGCCGGGACCGAACACGGCCACGATGGTGATCGGCCGCGTCGGATAATCCTCGGCGTAGAGCGCCGCACTGAACAATGCCGCCGCGGCGGCGACGAGAACGAGCAAGCAAGTTTTCTCATGCGGAAGTCCTCCCTGGCTTTTCGCGAATTATTGTTGCCGGCGCGTCGTTTTCGCGGAATCGCGCGCCTTCCCGGCGATCGGTTCCAGAATAGCAGATTTTTCGCGGTCCAGTGCCGGCCGAATGGGCGCGTTCGTCGCAGACAAGCTAGTGGTCTGATTCATTCGGACGATTCCCAAATGGTCCGAAGCAGTTCAAGCTCTCATCATGAGAGCAGGAATTGTCGTGAACGTTACCCGAGCGGATCGCCATCGGCTTAAGGCGATCATCTCGGATCGCAGCGCGCTGCAAAAGCACGTGTGGCGGGCCAATATCGTCCTCGCGACAGCCGACGGCTGCGGCACCGCTGAGATCATGCGCCGATCGGGCAAATCGAAGCCCGTGGTGTGGCGATGGCAGGCGCGGTTCATGGCGGAGGGCGTTGCAGGGCTCACGCGCGACAAGACGCGCAAGCCCGGCAAACAGCCACTTTCGACAACCACTGTGCAGAGGGTGGTTGAGCTGACGCTGGGGCCGCCGCCGGGAGAAGCGACCCACTGGACCGGCCGGATGCTGGCGAAGGCGGCGGGAGTGAGCCTGCGTTCGGTGCAACGTATCCTTGAAGCCCACCAACTCGCGCCGCATCGCATCAGCACGTTCAAGCTGTCGACGGACCCGAAATTTGTCGAGAAGTTCACGGATGTCGTCGGCCTCTACGTCGATCCTCCCGCTCATGCGGTGGTTCTCTCGGTCGACGAGAAAAGATCCCATGGGGAGTGGATAGCAACCGACGCTCGGGCAGAGTGAGGTTGCTGAGCGACTCACTCTGGAGGCAACCATGCAGATTGTCACTGACCGACCCCAAGCGCCGACCGCTATCCGCACCGACCTTGGTGCGATTTTCGTCTCGTTGGAACTCAGTCGATCGACCTGGCTGATTACATCGTTGTCACCGGGCGGCGGAGAAAAGATGTCGAAGCATGCGGTTCGCAGCGGCGATGTCACTGGACTGCGGATGCGGATCTCTCAGCTCAAGGATAAGGTTCAGGTCCGAATGGGGCAGGTCGTTCCAATCATCGTGATTCAGGAGGCGGGTTTGGACGGCTTTTGGATTCACCGATTGCTACAGGACGAAGGGGTCGAAAGCCACGTTGTTGATCCCGCTTCAATCGCGACGTCGCGCCGGCGCCGGCGGGCGAAGACTGACAAAATCGACGGGGAAGCTCTGGTGCGAGCATTGCTGGCGTATAAGCGAGGCGAGCCACGGGTGTGCGCCATGGTTCGAGCACCGACGCCGCACGAGGAGGATCGCCGCCGGATCTGTCGCGAGCGCAAAACCCTGACAGCGGAGCGGGTGCAGCACGTCAATCGGATCAAGGGGCTGCTCTTCGCCCAGGGCGTCTCTGATTATGAACCCTTGTTGCGCGAAAGACGGGCACGGCTTGAGGAACTCAGGACCGGTGATGGCCGTCCGCTGCCCGAGCATTTGAAGGCACAGATTGGACGCGAACTTGATCGACTCGAACTCACGCTTGAGCAAATCAAGTCCGTAGAGACGGAGCGGGAAGCGATGCTCAGCCCGTCGGGCGAAGGCACGCCAGCGCCAGGAGCAATGTTAAAGAGTTTGAAGGGGATTGGTTCGGAATTCGCCGGTGTCCTGTGGTCGGAGGGATTATTCCGAAGCTTTTCCAACCGACGGCAGGTTGCCTCTTATGCCGGATTAGCGCCGACGCCCTGGCGGAGCGGATCAGTAGCGCACGAACAAGGCGTCTCCAAAGCCGGCAACCCGCGGCTACGAACAACGATGATCCAACTAGCCTGGTTGTGGATAAGGCATCAGCCCCGTTCGATACTGACCCTGTGGTTCCATCATCGCGTACAACTCAATGGTGGCCGTGTTCGAAAAGTGCTGATCGTGGCCTTGGCGCGAAAGCTACTGATCGCCTTCTGGAAATACGTGACTGCCGGGATTGTCTTGGAGGGAGCCGAGACAACGGCCGCATGAAAACAAAAACGTTCCATTTTCAATCTTCCGGGGCCTGATCAGCTCCGGCGGATCCAGGTGAGCGGACCGAAATTTGGCTTGGCTTGAAAAAGCCGAAGAAAAGAATGGTCCCGCCCTCCTGAGCCCTCGCCCGACGCAAGCGGGATATTGGTGCGGCCGTTAAAGCGGCGACCGGATGTGAGTTTGAAGCGGCATCGGAAACGGGCCGAGTCATGCAAACGGGCTCAGACCTTGGATACCGACCAACGAAAGGAAATTTACGATGTAATCCTGATCTGAACATCTTGACCCGCAAATCCCCATGTGAGCCAAATCCAGGCGCTCGACCGTACCCAGCCGGGGCTGCCGATGAAGCCGGGCCGTGCCGGGACGATGACGTACGACTACAAACGTCACGGTACCACCACGCTGTTCGCAGCCCTCAACATCCTCGATGGCACTGTCATTGGCCGCAACATGCAGCGCCATCGCCACCAAGAGTTCATCCGCTTCCTCAATACGATCGAGGCGCAGGTCCCCGTGGAAAAGTCGATCCACGCCGTCGTCGACAACTATGCGACCCACAAGCATCCAAAGGTGCGCCAATGGCTGGCGCGGCATCCCCGCTGGATGTTCCACTTCACCCCGACCTCAGCATCCTGGCTCAATGCCGTCGAAGGATTCTTCGCCAAACTCACGCGCCAGCGCCTGCGGCGCGGCGTGTTCAGATCAGTCGTTGACCTCCAACTCGCCATCAATCGCTTCGTCGCCGATACAAATGCAGATCCCAAGCCCTTCGCATGGACCGCCGATCCAAAGCGCGTGCTCGCCGCTGTCAAACGCGGGAAGCAAACGTTAGAGTCAGACCACTAGCTCGCGGTCGGCCTTTTCGCGACAATCGTGTAATTGACGGCCATGTCGGGAGAGAACCGCCAGTGCGGCCGCAATATTTTGTAAACGACGCCAGTTCTATCGCTGACGCGCAATCCGCCGTGCTCAATCGCGAGCTCAAGCTCATGGGGGGTAATAAATTTTCTCCACTGGTGGGTGCCGCGCGGCACCCACCGCAGAATATACTCGGCGCCGACGATCCCCAGCGCGAAGCTTTTCATGGTCCGATTGAACGTTGCAAAAAACATCAGTCCGCCGGGTTTGACCATGGCGGCGGTAAGGTCGACGAACAGACCGAGATCGGCGACATGCTCGACGACTTCCATGGCGAGAACCACGTCAAACGCTTCACTGTTCGCCGCCAGCGCCTCCGCGGTCGTGCAGCGATAATCTATGGGCAGACCTCGCGTGGCGGCGTGATGTTGGGCGACACTTATGTTGCTTTGCGCCGGGTCGGCGCCGACTACGGCTGCGCCGAGCCGCGCGATCGGTTCGGACAGGATGCCGCCGCCACATCCGATGTCCAGGATGCGCAGCCCGGCGAGGCTGTCGGGGCGCGCCGGATCGCGGCCGAAATGCGCCGCGGTGCGATCGCGGATGTAGCCGACGCGGACCGGATTGAACTTGTGCAAGGCTTTTAACGGTCCGCGCGCGTCCCACCATTGGCTGGAAAGACGCGAGAAATGCGTAACCTCGTCCGCATCAACTGTAGCTGCCAAGTTTTGCTGCCGATCCATGCGTTCGCTCCGTCCAATTGTTTACTGCTTGGGGCAGACTAGAAGCGCACGAGGTTGCGGATAGCGCCGCGGATCGGCACGGCGGCGCACGCTCCATCCTGGGGATGCAGCTTGACGGGCACTGGTGCGGTCGGGCGAAGCGTCGGCTGCACCCGGTAGTCGATGTGCGTATCGGGCGGCATTTCGATCCGGAAGCGCGTGAGGATGGCCGCAAGACCGATCTTGACCGCGGCCGTGCCGAACCAATAGCCGGGGCACAGGTGCGGCCCGGCGCTGAACACCGGATATTCAAACGAGTTGGGCGTGAATTTGGACCACCGTTCGGGTCGAAACACATCGCCCTCGGGATACAAATCGGGCATCCGGTTTGTCAGAAATGTGTTGAGCATCACGCGCGTGCCGTTTGGCAGTCCTTGCCCGGCAATCGTTGCTTCGCGTTGCGCAACCCGTATCTGCAGAGGTACCGGCGGCAGAATGCGTATGGATTCCTTGACGACGGCATCGAGGTAGGCGAGTTCGCCCACTTTGTCCAACGACCCCGACGCGTCGCCGAGCTTGTCGCGCAACTCGTCGCCGAGAGCAGCGGCGACGCGCGGGTGCTGCGCCAGAAGGATCAGGGTCCAGACCAGCGCGCTCTGGCTGCCCTCGGACGAAAGCGCAAACAGCGAGGCGATGTGCGCAACAGTAGCGGCATCGTCGGGCGGATTGCCGTCGGCGTCGGGGTTGTTGATGATGATCGAGGCGACGTCGCGATCATCGAGGCGTCCTCGCTTGCCCGCCGCCCACTGCAGAATGCGCCGTTCGAGTTGCTCCGCGTCACGCACGATTCGGCCGTAGGCCGTGATCGGAAGATTGATCGGCAAGGCTTGGGCTCCTGGAGCCCATTTGCGCTCCATCATGCGGCCGGAGAGCTCGGCAATTGCGCGGCTTTGCCCGTTGTCGCCGCCGAAGAGAAGTGCGACGGAAATCCGCTGCATCATCCGCCGGATATAGTCCCAGAGATTGATGGCCTCGCCGATGGGCCATGACGCCACTTCCTCATCCGCGAGCCGAGCCATGCTTGTGCAGAGCGCCTCGACGCTGGTCCGGCGCAGCGGTTGGCCGATGAGCTTGCGGTAGTGCGCATGCCGGCGGCCGCTCAGACGCGGCAGACCCCAGATCATTCGTCCTGCCGCCGAGTTTTTGGGCCCGCCAGGCAGCGCAGCGACCCCGCGCCATGTCTCGGAGTCCGACAGCACCTCGGCGTTGAACGCCGCGCCGGCGGTGAACACCAGGGGAATGCCGAGCATAGGCGCGCGCACGCGCCGTGCGAGCGGCAGTGCTTCGACCAGGATCACGAATGGCCCGCAGGCATCCAGCATGCGACGCGTGCTGGTGAGCGGATCGCGCGCGAAACTCAGGCCCCAACCCAGGGCCGCAAGACCGGTCACCCGGACGGGCTTTATTGTCGCGACGTCCATAATCTCAACCCGCCACTTCGGAATTTGCCGACGAGACGCCGCTTACCAGGCCGTGGCTGGCGCGGGGGTCATCGCCCGGCAATTCATCGAGCCGGTCGGGTGCTGATCGACGCGGAAGGCTCATGGAGCGGCGTCGACGACGACATGCGGCTCGAGTGCGTCGGCGGTTGCTCCATCCCGGACAAAAGCACCCATGAGTTCCCGGCCGTGATTCGGCCATTCCTCGATCGGCATCGGTCCTCCGACCAGCAAAATGTAATCGTATGGGGCCGGCCGATCTCCGGCCATGAGGTATTGATAATGCATGCGGAAGAAATTTCTTCGAAAGCGGCCATATCCTTCGGGCGCAATCATGTCCCTGTAACCGATCCGCCAGAGCAGCGGGTTGCATCGCCGTGCTCCGACATGGACGCCGATACCATCCACCGGATCGAAATTGGCAAAGCACATGACATCCTTGCGGGACTGGCAATCGATCCAGGTCAGCGCCGGCGCGCTCGCAAGCCGTGCGACGATACTCCTCATTCCGTGCGCCGAGGGGTGAAGGGCGGCAGCCGGCATCACCGAGCCCAAGGTCAACAACACCAACCGTGGTCCGCTGCGACCCAAATCGGGATCGAGCTCCAACGCGCGAGCCATGATCGCCGCGGAGGTGACCCCACCGGCGCTGTGACCAACAACGGCCAGCTCATCCACCTTATTCGCTCTGGCCACGGCGAGGACGTGCCGCGCCCCAACGTCGATGGCATGGTCGAGCCAGGTCGGCCGAGCACGGCCAAACCGGCGTAGCGTCGCCCAACAGGAATTGATCTGGACGACCCGCATCCTTTCGGCGACTGGCCGCAAGGCGATAAGCACGAGGAATGCCGCGGCAAGCGCGATGGCGGCAGCCAGCGGCAGGGACCAACCGAGATAATCCGCGACGATGTGACCAAGCAAAAGCCCAATCATCGCCGCGATCGCCACCCAGGCGAGCAGCAGAAATTGAAAGCAAAAAAGATGCAGACCGAATTGCCACGACGCGCGAAAAATCCGGAATTGCGCGCCGCTTAGAACATCGCCAACATACCAATGAAGCCCGCGCAGCACCTGCCAGACGGTCGGTTTTCCCATGTCGGCGCGGATGAAGCGTTCCAGGCGCAGAAAGTCGTAGTGTGTCTCGCACTGCCAGCTCGACCCGCGGACATCTATGCGCCAGTGCGCAAAGTCCTCAGAATCAACTTCGAGCGGCTGTAGCGTGAGAGACGCAGGCCACAGATGCTGAAATTGCTCGCACGTTCGCCGAAACAGCGTGAAATATCCTTTGGCGCCGATTGGATCAAACCCTTCCACGTAGATTACGTGCCGTCGCCGGATCGAGCCGATCCCGCTCCCGTGCACTCCGTCCACATCCTTGTCTCCGGCGCCCATCATGCAGCAAAACTCCACCATCGCCGTTCGGCCTGCCAGCAAAACTGCCTATTCGCGGCCGCCATTATCTCTGTTGCACTCGAGGAATCCAATCTTGCTTCTTTCTGATATCTCCGTGCAATCCTGTCACCGCGGAGTGTGCCGGCATGGTGTCCTTAGTGCGGCGTGATCTGCAGTCGCGGCCGGCGGCGCCAGGCTTCACGGGTGAGCGTATCCATCAGTCCAGGCGACAGGCGGGTGAGCCGCCACAATAGCCGCGCCGTGGCCGGGATTACGACCAAGCCCTCGTTGCGGCGAATGGCCCGGACTGTACGGGCCGCCACATAATCGGGACTCATCAAGATCCAATCCGGGATTTTGTGGCGTGCCTGCTGCGGCGTGCTGGTCGCGAAGCGGTCGAGCATTGCCGTGCGCACGAAACCGGGACAAAGCGCCGTCACGCCAAATTCGGGCCGATTGTATTCCGCGCGCAGCGCCGCGGTGAATCCGGCGAGCCCGAACTTGCTGGCCTGATAAGCGGCGCCTTTGCGCAAGGTTGTCAGCCCGAATATGCTGCAGACATTGACGATGTGCGCTTCTTCCTGGGCGGCGAGCAGCGGCAGCAATTCGCGCACGAGCTGGATCGGCGACAGCAGGTTGACCGCCATGATCTCGCGCCATTGCGCGGCGCTCATCTCGTGGGTGGGGCCGTAATAGGCGAGGCCGGCATTGTTGATGAGGAGATGAATCGGCTCTCCGCTGGACATCAGATTGGCCACGGCGGCGCTGATCTGGGCGGACTCCGATAGATCGCAATGCCGCGTCGTCACCGCGACCCCAAACGCGCCGGCTTCGCTCGCCGTTCGTGCGAGGTTTTCATCGTCGATATCAAACAAGCACAGGTCGGCGCCCTCACGCGCAAGCGCGAGCGCAATGGCGCGCCCGATGCCGCAGGCCGCTCCAGTCACCAAAGCTCTTCTTCCCCTAATCACTTTCATGCGCGGGAACGTTGTTAAGGCCGAATTGCTATGGCTAGATGGACCTGCTTGGAGCGCAAGCGAGGGCCGTCCCTTGTGGGGGCATGCATACAACAGTGTAAAGAGCAGTGTCGACAGCAAAGCCCGTCATTCTCATTACCGGCGCATCCGCCGGCATTGGGGCGGCTTTCGCCAGGATATTTGCGACGCACGGCTACGTGCCGGCCCTGGTGGCGCGCCGCGCGGCGCGGCTGGAAACACTTAGCGACGAGATTGCAAACAGCGGACGGCCGCGACCGCATGTGCTGCCGAGCGATCTCGAAGCCGCGGACGCGCCGGCGCGGCTTGCGGACGCGCTGACTGCGCGAGGACTTCGAGCCCGCTATCGTCATCAACAATGCGGGTTTTGGGTTGCGCGGCCAAGCCGCCGATCTCGATCGCGCCCAGCAGCTCGCCATGATCGATTTGAACGTGCGGGTGCTCACAGATCTATCGCTGCGTTGGACCGACTCGTTGGCGCGACATGGCGGCGGCGTCATCAACGTCGCCTCGATTGCGAGCTTCTTTCCGGGGCCCGGTATGGCGGTCTACCATGCGTGCAAGGCTTACGTGTTGTCGTTCAGCGAGGCGCTGCATCAGGAATTTGCGCCGCGTGGCGTCAAAGTCACGGTGATATGCCCGGGACCGGTGCCGACGGAATTCCATGCTCGAGCGGGAATCGCCAAGGAGAGGTTGCCTCGCCGCCTTACCCGCTCAGCCGAGCGCGTAGCGCGCGAGGGCTATGAAGGCTTCATGCGCGGACAGCGGCTGGTGGTTCCCGGATTTGCCAACAGGGTCGCGACGGCGCTGCCGCGCTTGCTTCCCCGTTCAGCCATGCTCTCCCTGCTCGAACGCTTTCAATTGCCGTCGAGCAGCGCGCCGTAATGGTGCAATCGTCTGCCTGCCGCGTGCGGCTTGCCTGCCGAACATCACCGCCAGCGCCGGTGCAGCCACAGCCATTGGCTCGGGATGCTCGCGCACCCAGCCTTCGATCACGGCGGTGATCGCCTGCATGGTGCCTTGGATATCGATGCGGCCTTCGGCGTCGCGCGGCGGCTCGATCGGATCGGTGATCTCGCCCGAGAAACGCTTGCCGTCGGGCAGGCGCACGACGCGCAGGCCGATGATCGGGCATTCCACCTGCCGGGCGAGCAATGCGATCAGCGGATTGGCTTTGCAGGTGCGGCCGAAGAAGGTTACGTCGACGCCCTTGGTGAAATGCTGGTCGACCAGCATCCCGACATGCACGCCGTCCTGCAGCAGATGAGCGAGCCGCACCGGCGCGTCGAGTCCGGTCGGGATCATCTGCCCCATGACGTTTTCGCGGAGCGCGACGACCGCATCGCTGATGGCCGGATATTGGGCTGCCGGTAGAGCACGGCGGAATTGGCGCCGAGCTTCTTGGCGACGACGGCCGACAATTCCCAATTGGCGGTGTGACAGGCGAAGCTCAGCGTCGGCCTTGCCGCCGATCACGCGACGGCAACGTTCAAGCATCTCCGGCTCGAGGATGATGGCGTTGGGGTCGTTGGTTCCCGGGCATGTCGACGCGGAACTCGTCGAGGTGCACGAACTCGGCGGCGACGCGGCCGAGATTGTCCCACACGCCGGCGAGGATTTGTTCGATCTCGGCGTCGGATTTTTCCGGGAACGCGCGCTGCGCAGTTGCTCGCGGCCGATGCGGTGCTCCGGGCAAGCAGCGGGCCGACCTTGCGCATGATGCGCGCCGGCGAAATTCGCCGCGCGCCGGCGATCGGTGAGCTTGACCGCGCGCAATAGCCCGACCGCAATCGCGCCGATCGCTCGCGTCGAGCAGTCTTTTTGATCGCCGTCCGATCATCAGAACGCGACGATGATTTTTCCGAAAACCTGCCGGCTTTCCAGCCGCGCCAGAGCCGCGCTCGAAATCGGCGAGCTTGACCTCGGTGTCGATCACCGGCGTCAGCCCGGTCGCCATCTTGGCGAGGCTCTCGCGGATGTTGCGCAGCGAGGCGCCGAACGAGCCGAAAATGCGATATTGCTGGGTGTAGAGCTGGAACAGATTGATGGTGGTCGACTGCCCCGACGTCGAGCCGCAGGTGACCAGCCGTCCCGCCGCGCTTGAGGCACAGCAGCGAGCCGTTGAAGGTGTCGGGTCCGACATGCTCGAACACGACGTCGACGCCCTTCTTGCCGGTGAGCTTGCGCACGACGCCTTCGAACCGGTCGGTGCGGTAATTGATGACGTGATCGGCGCCGAGCGCCTTGGCCTTTTCCGCCTTGGCGTCGTCGCCGACGGTGGTGAGCACGGTGCAGCCGATCGCCTTCGCCATTTTGATCGCGGCGGTGCCGATGCCGGAGCCGCCGGCCTGCACCAGAATGCTTTCGCCCGGTTCGAGCTTGGCGTTGTCGAACAGCATGTGCTGCACGGTGGCGAACGCCACCGGCGCGCAGGCGGCGTCGCGGAAGCTTACGCCCGGCGGAATCGGGACCAGGAGCCGCGCCGGCATGTTGACGAGGTCGCGGGCGAAGCCGTCGATGTGAAAGCCCATGACGCCGCCGGCGTTTTCGCACAGATTGTCGCGGCCCTCGCGGCACGCCTTGCAGACGCCGCAGGTGAGCGCGCCGTAGGCGACGACGCGGTCGCCGACTTTCAGTCCCGCGACATCGGGGCCGATCGGCGACGATCTCGCCCGCAGCCTCGGCGCCGACGACGAGCGGCAGCTTGCGCTTGGCGAACGCCATGCCGCGCCAACCCCAGACGTCGATGTGGTTGAGCCCGATCGCCTTGATGGCGATCTGCGCCTCGCCTGGTCGCCGGGGCGGGCGGGCGGCGCGACGTCGAGCAGTTCGATCTTGCGGTCGGCGACGAGCGTGAGCGCGCGCATGCGCGCGGCGGCGGCGGAAGAGGGGCGCGCCGGCGGCCGTGCTGGCGCTCGCCGGCCAATGCCGACGCGGCGCCGGTCATGCCGGCTCCCGCGTCATCACCAGACAGACATTCTGGCCGCCGAAGCCGAACGAATTGGAGATGGCGCGATTGACGCGCGCGTCGCGCGCCACGTTGGGCACGACGTCGAGCGGAATCGCCGGATCCGGAACATTGTAGTTGATGGTCGGCGGAATGCGCTGGTGTTCGAGCGTGAGCAGCGTGAACGCGGCTTCGACCGCGCCGGCCGCCGTCAAGGTATGGCCGATCATCGATTTGTTGGACGAGATCGGAATGCCGGCGGCGCGCTCGCCGAACACCGTGGCGACGCCGAGGTGCTCCATCTTGTCGTTCTCCGGCGTCGAGGTGCCGTGGGCGTTGATGTAGTCGACGTCCTCGGGGCTCGACGCCGGCGTCGGCCAGCGCGTTGCGCATGCAGGCGATGATCGGCTTGCCGTCGGGGCTCGATCGGGTGCGGTGGAACGAGTTGGATTTCTCGCCGCAGCCTTCGATGATGCCGAGCACGCGGGCGCCGCGGGCGCGCGCATGCGCCAAACTCTTCGAGGACGAGCGCGGCCGCGCCTTCGGCGATGACGAAACCGTCGCGGTTTTTGGAAAACGGCTTTGACGCCTGCTGCGGCGGATCGTTCTGCGTCGACAGCGCCGAAAGCAGCGAGAAGCGCACCAGCGATTCCGGCGTCACCGAGCCGTCGGCGCCGATCGCCAGCACCGCTTCGCATTCGCCGCGCCGGATCGCCTCAAGTCCGAGCTGGATGGCGGTCGCGCCGGACGCGCAGGCGGTGTTGAGCGAGATCGGCGATCCTTCGGTGCCGAAATGCTCGGCGAGCCGCTCGCCGATGATGCCGAATCGGAATGCGCCGAACTTCGCGCCGTATTCGCGGGCGACGCGCACCAGGTCCGGGATACGCGGCGTCGGCATTGGCCGCCGGCCATCTCCGCCATCTTGAATCGCGACGGCCATTCGATTTCGAGCGGCGGCGGCGCCAGACATAGCGGCCCGGGGAAATGGCCTTTCGTACCGATGCCGGATTGGGCGATCGCCTCCTCGCCGGCGAGCAGCGCGATGCGCTCCGAAAGTTCCGCGGGCGCCATGTAGTCCTTGTAGACGTGATCGACGGTGCCGGCGATCGTGGTTTTGCAGGCCGTCGATCGGAAAGCGCGAAATGCGGCGGATGCCGGAAGCGCCTGCCGTCAATTTCGCCCAATTGTCGGCCTTGCCGACGCCGAGCGAGGTGACCACGCCGATCCCGGTGACGGCGACGATGCGGACGGCCCGCTTTGTCGCGGGTCGCAGCGGCTCTCGTGCCTGACCGTGCTGGCTCGCCGCCATCGACGCGCTCCTTCAATCGACCCGTTCGAGCAGCGCCAGCCCTTCGCCGCGCCAGGAGCCAACGCTGGTGACGATGAGCTGCGACAGCGACGACGGACTTTCGCCGGTGTCGCCGCTTCCCGTAGGCGCAAACAGTTTGCCGTGCTCGATCACCGTGCAGCCGATGCCCAGATTGGCCGGCAAACTGGGCCTCGATTCCATGCCCGATATACGTGCCGGTATTGCGCACGGGAAGACCGAATTTGCCGAGGGCGCGCCGCTCCGCCGAGGTGGCCGGCTCAAGCCCGGTGGCGCCGGAAATGACCGCGGCGTGCGCGCGGTCCACTGCCGCAGCAATCGTGTCCCATTCGCGACCGAGCGTCGCTTCGATTTCGCCCTTCGTCGCCGCCGGTTGCGATCGGACGCAGATCGCCGAAATCCGCGCGCGCGGCGCGGGCGCCGCGCGCTTGCGCATGCTCGGGGCTTTCGAGCACCAGAAACGCCCCAAGCTTCGCATAGGCGATCCCGCCCTCGGGGCCGCGATCCCAAACCGGCGCGAACTTGCCCTTGAGCGGCGCGCCGCCGAGTTCGAAGTCCAAGCAGATGATCCCAGCGCGCGCCGTGGCGAGGCGCCGCCGACGAGCGTCACCTCGCTCTGTCCGGCCGCGACGCGCGCCTGCGCGACCCGCACGGCGTCGACGCCGGCGGATTCCTCGCCGAGGAAAGTGCGCGAGGATCCGACGACGCCGTGAACGATCGAGATGTTGCCGGCGAGCAGATTGGGCAGTTGCGCCAGGAACAAGGTCGGGCGCAGATCGTTCATCAGCCGCTCGTTGAGGAAGGCGCCGGGCTTTTCCGCCTTGCGCGCGCCGGCGAGGATCGCGGTGTCGACCGGAACGTCGCGCTCGCCGCCGATGGCGGCGACGATCATGTCGGTATGGTCGAGCAGTTCGGGCTTGCCGGCAAGGCCGGCATCGCCGAGCGCCAGCCCCGCGGCATAGACGCCGACGCGCTGCCACATCTCCATCTGCCGCTGATCGCCCTTTTTGGGAATCTGCTTGTCGAAACTCATCGGCGGCAGCGAATGCACGATGTAGGGCGCAAAGCTCTTGTCGTCGTAAGGCGGCGGATCGCCGCGCGCGAAGATAATCCCAGGTCGCTTCGAGCCCCTCGCCGAGGCAGGTGAGAAGACCGACGCCGGTGATCCACACCTCGCGCCGATCGGTCACTTAACGAACTCCCGGACGGGAAGATTGAGCCGTTCGCCCCAGGCGAAGAATGCCTCGCGGAATTGCGGGCTGGGAAACGGCATGATGCGGAAAGTGAGCTCGGCGTCGCAGACTTTGGCGCCGTCGCGCCGTGCCTGCGCATTCGGCGATTGTGTAGCCCGAGCCCTCGTGCACGACGCTGCCTTCGAATTCGAGCGCGTCGCCGGGAAACACCAGCGTGCGGAACTTGGCTTCCTTGACGCCGGCGAGAAACGGCATGGCGGCAAACCGGCCGAGCATGCAGACGAGCCATCCGGTCGTTTGCGCCATGCATTCGATCAACAGCACGCCGGGCATCAGCGGATAGGTGGGAAAGTGGCCCTCGAAAATCGTGCTCTCCTTCGGCACGGTGCAGGCGGAACGCAGCGCGGCGCGCGTCGACATCGATATCGACGATGCGGTCGATCATCTGAAAATATTCGAGACGCATGCGCTGGCGCCTCAGGCGCCCTTTGGCCGCGACCAGTTCGTCGATCCGGGTGCTCAGGTTCTGCAGCACGAAATATTTGTCGGTCGAGGCCGTGCCGTCATTGACCTCCTGCGTCCATTGTTCGAGCGGCAGCTTGATGCCGAACGCCTTGTCGATGGCGAAGGCGATGTCGAGGAAATCGAGGCTGTCGATCTCGAGGTCCTTGGTCGCGTGGCTTTCCGGCTTGATGGTTTCACGCGGGATATCGCAAGTTTCCGCAATAATATCAGCCACTTTATCGTACGTGGTGGACATCGGGCGTGCTCACTAAGCCACAGCATGATTGCGCGTCCGGAAGCCCCCGGCGCGAACAAGCCCGGCCGTTACGGGCCCCTCAGGTCGGCATGCCCCCTATAGCGAAGGATGCCGCCGAGTTCAACTTGGCCAGTTCAACCATTGCCGGCGAAATCGGCCCATTTCGGAGCAACGGCGGCCGGACGATACTGGACCTACTTCTGGATCGGCGGCGGCGAATCTCGATCGGCGCGCAATTCTGCCGGCCTTGCAGGACGCAGTCCTGGTCTCGCTCCATTTCGGCGATGGTGTCGGCGAGCCAAACGCCGACGCCGATCAAGCATGGTGACCACCGCCACCGCGATGACGTTCATCAGCATGCGATGCGGATAGTTGATGTTTTCGTCTTCTTCCCGCTCCTGTTCGTACTGCGCCAGATCGTCGAGCAATTCGGTCTCAGCTCGCGTTCGCGGTCGGCCGCGCCGGCGAACGGAGCGGTCGCTCAGCGCGCTCCCGCGGCCGAAACTGCAAAATCTGCGCCGAGGGCCGAGCGCCCTCGGCCTCCGGCCGGTCGTGCGCCAACTTGGAGCTGCCGTCTCGCATAGAATTCAGAATACGCCTTTCCGGGGAATCGTCTAAGCGCAGAATTGCATAGACTTTACCTATGCGTTGCGGTCATCGGCCATTCCAACCGGGCGGCAGGTGCCGTAAATTCCAATGTCGATGAACGTGTGGCTCAAAACGCGCGCGATCGTGGCCTTGGCGGCCGCCTATGCGGTCGTCCTGCAGGCGACTTGCTCGCCGTCGGCGGCCCCGACTGCGCCGGCTCTGCCGCGGCTTCGCGGTCGGCTCGCTTTGCGCGCAGCGACAATTCGGCGCGGCCGCGCATACCGGCGCCCGGCGGGACCGAGCATGTGCTGCCCGGCGGCCTGCCTCGGCCTGTTGCTGCGGGCGCATCCGTTGCCGCCCGCGGCGGCACGCTGGCGCTCGCCTATCGTTCGGCGCTGCCGCGCGGATCAGCGTCGCCGCAGCGGTCACAGTCGCCCCGCATGCCGCTTCGCTTCGCCCGCGCCCATCGCTCGCGTGCCCCGCCGCTTGGCTGAAATTGGCAGAAGCAGGTTCAGCAAGAACATTCCATTCCTTCTGCCCATCGGGCAGGCATCAGGCACGGAGCAATCCCATGCACACTTCAATTCACGGACTACTTCGCACGCGATCGCCGCGCCTTGTTCGCGCTCTCGCATTGCGCCCAGTTCTGGCGGGCCACGCCGCCGCCGCCGACTACAAAGTCGGCTCGCTGCAGATCACCCAGCCCTGGGCGCGGGCGACGCCGAAAGGCGCGGATTCGGGCGCGGCCTATATGACGGTGACGAATACCGGCACCACCGCCGAACGGCTCAGCTGCGTGTCGAGCGACGCCGCAGCGAATGTCAGATCCATGAAATGACCATGGACAACGGCGTGATGAAAATGCGGCCGGTGGAGGGCGGCTTGCGGATCAAGCCCGGCGAGACCGTCACGCTCAAGCCGGGCGGCTACCACATGATGCTCGTCGACCTCAAAGCGCAGCTGCAGCAGGGCAAGACGGTCGAGGCGACGCTCAAAGTCGACAACGGCGCCAAAGTGCAGGTGGAATTTCCCATCGCCGCCATCGGCGCGCCTGCGCCCGGCACTGCGGCGGCGGCGGCGGCATGAATGATGCAGGGCCCCGGCGGCAAGATGCAGATGAAATAAGCACCGTGACCGATTGCAGCGAACCGAGGCCGCAAAACCGGCCGGCGAAGCTGCAGCCGCTTCGCCGGCCGGATTCGTTAAGAAATCCGCGACCTTACCATTGGTTAAGACTAGCTGCCGTATACCAGTGCGACGGCAGTCGCGGTCCGAAGACATAAGCATGAGCGATACCGATCCGAAGGACGTCCGGAGCTGGTCCGGACCCCTCAACAATCTGGCCGAGGACGAGCGGCGCTCGCTGGTCGATTCGATGAGCGCGCGAAACGCGGCCGCGCATCGCCATCGCCGAGGCGCTGCGCAACCATTGGTTCGAGATCTGGTACCAGCCGAAGATCGATCTCAAGCGCAAATGCCTCGCCGGCGCAGAAGCGCTCGCCCGCATCCGCCATCCGCAACTCGGCGTGCTGTTGCCCGGCAGCTTCCTGCCCGACGTCGACGAGGACAGCGTCGCCGAACTCGCCCAGCATGCGCTGATGGCGACGTTGTGCGACTGGTCGATGTTCGAGGAGGCGGGCTTTAATCTTCACCTCGCCATCAACGTGCCGGTCGGCGTGCTGCTCAAGCTGCCGATTGCGGCGTTGGTCGCCGAGTATCGCCCGAAGTCCGACGCGCTGGCCCGGACTCATCGTCGAAGTGACCGAGGACCAGATCGTTCGCGACCTGGCGCTGGCGCAGAAGATCGCCAACCAGCTGCAGGTGAGCGGCATCAAGATCGCGATCGACGATTTCGGCGCCGGCTATTCGTCGTTCTCGAGCTTGCGCGAATTGCCGTTCGCGGAACTGAAGGTCGACCGCTCGTTCGTCATGGGCTGCTCGACCGACGCCACCAATGCCGCGATCTGCCAGACCGCGATCGATCTCGCCCATCGCTTCGGCAGCGCCGCGGTGGCCGAAGGCGTCGAGACGCAGGCGGATTTGCAGGCGCTGATGGTCATGGGCTGCGATTTCGGCCAGGGCGTGCTGATCGCGCCGCCGATGCCGAAGGAGCGCTTTCTGGAACTGCTGCGCCAGCGCATGAACAAGCCGCGCCGCCGCCTCGCCCAAGGAGGCGATGCAGGCTGGCGGCAAGCCGGTCGGCCGCGTCGGTAGTTTGCCGTTTTTCAAAGACCGCTCGCTCCCGCACAAGCGTGGGTCCAGAGCTTACGCGGCTGAATTCGCGCTTTGCGGTCATGAGCGGAAACCGAGCTACTTCGCCGGCTCCTTGAACGGCGCCTTGATGTCCTCGGGCAGCGGCGCCATGAAGGTGTTGAGCGTCATCGACACCATGGCGTAATAGCCGAGTATGCCGACGAGTTCGACCGTGCCGGCGTCGCCGAAGATTTTTTGCACGCGATTGAAAGTCGGCGTGGCTGACGCGCCGCTTGGCGTAAAGCTCCTTGACGAAGGCGTAGATCGCCATCTCGTCGCGCGGCGCCGATTTCGGCGCGCGGCCGGCCTGCAGATCGCGGATGGTTTGCGGCTTGACGCCTTGCTTCTCGGCCATCGGCGCGTGCATCGCCCATTCGTATTGCGCTTTCCAGTGCGCCGCGGTGACGAGAATGGCGAACTCGGACAGCCGCGGCGGCACGCTGGTCTTAAAGCGCAGGTGCCCGCCGAGCTGTTGCGCCAGTTCGCCGAATGAAGGCGAGTGCAGATAGATGGCGAAGGGGCCCGCCATCTTGAATTGGCCGCGCGGGCCGGACTTGATGGATTGCGCCAGCGCGTGCTGTTCGGCCGTCAGATTGTCCTCGGCAAGCTCGGGCAGGCGGGGCGATTGCATACTCTTGGGCATGGGTTCCTCTGTTTCTCAGGTGTGTCTAGCGGCGTTTCTTGCTTTGGCCTTTCGCGGCACTCTTCTTAGCGGTCTTTTTAGCGGACTTGTTGGCAGTCTTGGGCGCGGCGCGCTTGGCCGGTGCGGGGCTCTTTTTGCGGCCGGCCGTGGGTGCCGCCTTTGCTGGCATCAGTCCGGCCTTCTCGATCTGGCGCACCCAGTAATCCCAGGCGCGGTTGGTCGAGGGCGGGCGCTGTTGATGCGCGGAAGTCAGCTTGGCTTCGCCCGGCGAGAGCGAATCGACGTGACCGAGCGCCATGGCCTGGCTCAAAAGCTTGCAATTGTCGGAGCCGAACACGGTGCGGAAGATCAGTTCGCGGATGCTGGTCCCGGCGACGGTGGCGCCGTGGCGGCGCATCAGCACCATCCAATTCGGCCCGAGCGCGCGGGCGAGCGAGGCGCCTTCCTCCGGCTTGACCACCAGCATGTTGGTGTCGCCGAACTCGTCGCGCTGATCCCAGAACGGCACGTGGCCGACCACGGCGCCGAGATGAAAGACCGGCACGATCTGCTGGCCCGATATGGCGAACGGCAGCACGGTGTGGGCGTGATGATGGCACGACCGCGTTGACGTCGGGCCGCGCCTTGTAGATTTCGCCGTGGATCACCTTCTCGCTGTAGAGGCGGAATTCGGTCGGCCGCACCGGCTCGGAATCGAGGGTCAGCTCGACGAGGTCGGAAATCTCCGCCAGTTCCGGCGCGCGGTGGCGCGGGATGAAATAGCGCTGCGGATCGTGCGGATGGCGCACGCTGACATGGCCGAAGGCGTCGAGAATTTTTTCGTTGGCGAGGATGCGGGTGGCCACGATCAGTTCGTGCAGCGTCTCCGCAATGACATCGGGCATGAGGCTCTCCGTTTTTTGATTGTAGAGAAGAAGTCTTTACTTCCTGGCGACAAGATCGATGAGCGCGGACATGCCGACATGCGCGCTGCCTTCGCTGATCGCGCTGTCATGTTCGCGGATCTCGAGCTCCGCCATGTCGCCGAAGCCCGCTTCGAGCATCGCGCGCGTATAGAGCCGCTCGGCGTCGGGCGGTCCGCCGGTGCGGTACGTCAGTTGCTCGGGACGATAACCCTGGATGAGCAAAAGCCCGCCGGGCTTGAGCGCACCCTTGAGATTGGCGAAGAACGTGGGCCGCTCGGCGGGCGCGGCAAAGATAAAGATCGCCGCGATCACATCGAATGCCTCGTTCGGCCAGCGCCAGGCAAAGACGTCGGTGACTTCCGTGCGCAGCCGCACGCCGCGCTCTTGCGCCAAGGCGCGGGCCTTGGCGAGCGCCGCCGGAGAATAATCGATGGTGAGAACGTCAAGGCCCTGCTGCGCGAGCCAGACGCCGTTGCGGCCTTCGCCGTCCGCCACCGAGAGCGCAGTCTGCCCGGCGCGCAGGCGGTGCGCCTGCGTCTTGAGGAACGCGTTCGGCTCCTTGCCGAAGATATAGTCCGGTGCGCGAAATCGCGTCTCCCATCTTTGCTTTTCGGATATTTCCTGTTCGGACATCGTCATTCCTTGAGAGCTAAGCCGGCCGGGCATTCTTTTGGCATTCCGATCGCATTTGCGCTAGGACTCTGACGCATGGCGGTCGCGGTCAAAGCGCTGTTCTTCGACGTCTTCGGCACGCTGGTCGACTGGCGCACTTCGATCGCGCGCGAGGCCAAGGCGATGCTCGAGCCGCAGGGTTTTGCGCTCGACTGGCTCGCCTTCGCGGACGCCTGGCGCGGCGAATATCAGGGCGCCATGGACGAGGTGCGCTCGGGCCGCATCCCGTTCTGCAAGCTCGATGTGCTGCATCGGCGCAATCTCGAACTCATCCTGCCGCGCTTCCATATCGAAAACCTAAGCGAAGCGGATCGCCAGAACCTCAACCTCGCCTGGCACCGCCTCGACGCCTGGCCTGATGTGCCGGGCGGTCTCGCGCGGCTCAAGCGCCGCTATTGGCTGGCGCCGGTTTCCAACGGCAATATTTCGCTGATGGTCGATCTGGCGCGGCGCAACGATTTTCCCTGGGACGCCATCCTCGGCGCCGAGATTGCCGGTGATTACAAACCAAAACCGCGGGTCTATCTCGCCGCCGCCGAAGCCTTCGACCTGCCGCCTACGGCGTGCATGATGGTGGCCGCGCATACCAATGATCTCCTGGCCGCCGCCAAGGTCGGTCTGCGCACCGCCCACATCGCGCGTGCCAACGAGCGCGGCCCGGGCCGCGGCGAGGCCGTGCCGAAGGAGCCCGTCGATATCGCCGCCGGCAGTCTGCAGGATTTGGCGGACAAGCTTGAGGCGTAATCGCCACCACCGCAGAAAGCAGCCGCCGCTGCAGAATTCGTCGAAGGAGAATATTTCATGATGAACTTTCTTCCCGTGAAGTGGCGGCTGATCGCTTTGCTGGCGGTTGTCGCCGCCGCCCTGCCGGCGCACGCGGAGACAACTATCCGCATTATCGTGCCCTATGCGGCCGGCGGCAGCATCGATCTGACCGCGCGCGTCATCGCCAAGCACCTGCAGGACAGCGTCGGACAGAGCGTCATCGTGGAAAACAAACCGGGCGCGAATGCCGCCATCGGCATCGACGACCTGATGCGCAGCGAGCCGGACGGCCATACGCTGATCATCCTCTCGGATAGTCCGGTCACGATCAACCCGCATCTGTCGCGGGTCAATTACGACCCGCTCACCGACTTGGTGCCGATCGGCAAGGTGGTGAGCAGCCCGCTCATCTTGACCGCCAATGCCAAGGCGGGGATCAAATCAATTGCCGATCTTGTCGCGGCCGCGAAGTCGAAGCCCTTGAGCTACGCTACTGCAGCGATCGGCTCGTCGTCCTATCTCGCCGGCGAGTTGCTGCAGCGTGCGCTTGGGGTGACGATGCAACCCGTGCCCTATCGCGGCGGCGCGCCGGCGGCGGTTGCAATCGCCTCCGGCGTGGTCCCCTTGGGGTTCACGGACACGGCAGCGGTCCTGCCGATGGTCGCTAGCGGCCAGGTGGTCGCCCTGGGCGTGGCCGAGCCTGTGCGCTCGAAGTCCATGCCGAACATTCCGACGCTGCGCGAGGCGGGCGTTCCCAACTTCAGCGCCATGTCGTGGCTCGCGATGTTCGCGCCGCGCGGCACACCGGACGACCGCGTCGCTAGGCTCAATGCCGAGATCGCCAAGATTCTGGCGATGCCGGACGTGCAAAAGGTCCTGTCCGCCGCGGGCCTCGAGGCTGCCCCCAACAGTCCGAGTGAGATGCGCGGCATTATCGAAGCGGACTACAAGAAATGGGGCGAATTGATAAAGACGACGGGGCTCAAGGTTCAGTAATCCGACCGTGTGGGGCGGAATAGCAAAGCGCGCCGGTTGTCCGGCGCGATCTCGCTTACGCCGCAAGCGCGACGGGTTCCTTGCAGCGCTCGCCCATCAGCCACAAGCGAAGCTGCGGCCGCAGCGGTCGACCGGTCACCAACGGTTACGACCGCTCAGCGGCCGGCGCGGGAGAAGTTCACCCGCATCAGCGTGCCGCCAAATGTGCTGGCATGCAGAGAAAATGCGGATGTGCTGCTCATATTCAGCGCGACCGAGACCGTCGGCATAAGTCCGCCGAAGTGGACCTGAAGATTGGCAGCATTTTCGGTCCTGCTGCCGGTCACCGAGCCGCGGAGAGTGGTCGGAGATCCGTTGCCGCGCGTGACGCTCGTCTGGGTCAGCGTACCGGAAATTGCGTTGCCGCTGAGATGGACCGCAAGCCGCACCGTCTTGTGCAATCCCGCGTCGCCCTGGCAGGTCATCTCCTGGGTCAGGCTCGTCTCGCTGGCACGGATCGTGGCGCGACAGTGGGTGTGTTGCACCGCTTCAAGCGGCGTCGCGCGATCGGTGCCGCTGCCCTGCCAGCTGCCGTTGAGCTCAGGCAGCTTGACCGCAGCAGCTGCGGCCGAACTCACGCACAGCAATATGAAAAAGACGACTGCACTTCCTGCGCCCCCGCAACGCCAACGCAGCATTGGATCAGCTTCTTTCTTCTTAGACATGCTTCCGTCGACCAAGTTCCCGCGATGCCGCGAACTCGCGCCTGACAATTCTTTCTCGCGTCACGGTGATGCAGCATCCGGCGAGCAAGAAAACGCCGACAAAAAGCGATGAAAAGATCGCATACAGGGTGGGGAATTCCGCCATGCGGAGGTCGTATAGTATGTAATACAGGGCCACCGCCGCCAGCATGCATTGAAGCATGATCGCGTACACGGTCATGACCGGTGCCATGGCGATCACCACGATGCCGGCCATAAACGTCATGGTGACGTATTCGGGCCGAAACCAGCTCTCCGCCTGAAGGACGCGCGCTGACGCATAGGCCAAGATGACAAATACCAGCGTGGTCACCGCGTAATATAGCTGCCATAGGTGCTTCGCGAGATTTGAAAAGCCCGCAAAAAAGACGATGAGCAGAATCGGAGCAGCGATGAAGAAGAACTTGATTGGCCCGAAATCTCTCCCCTGGCTTGCCACTAGTACCGCTGCACGGTGATTATGACTTCTTTGATTTTGAGTTCACGGACGGAAGCGAGCTTGGGATAGGCGCGCCCCATTTTGGCGCGTGCTTTTGCGGTTGTGAACATCCATTTGATGCGGGCTCCCGAGATATTGCGCTGCCGTTCCCAGGCGGCGATCTCGGATGCGAGGCGTTCTACGGTGCTGATGCGCCGGTCCAGACATTGGCTGCGCAGCACACCGATCTCGATCTCGACCATGTTCAGCCAGCTGGCATGTTTGGGGACGTAATGGAACTCCAGCCGGTGCAGTATCCGTCGCGCTTCGCAAGCGGGGAAGGTTTGATAGAGCGCCCCGGCCGAATGCGTCGATAGATTATCCAATACGACCCGGATGCGCCCCGCCTTGGGGAAGTGAACGTCGGTGAGATCGCGCATGCAGGCGGCGAAGTCCACTGCGGCACGGTTGTCGGTGACTTTGACCTTGCGCCAGGGCCGATGCGCGTCGAGGAAGATGAACAGGTTGGCCGTGCCGTTGCGCTTATACTCGCAGTCGTAGCGTTCGATTTGGCCCGGTTCGGCTGGGATCGGCTGGCGGACCTCGCCGATGAGTTGGGTCGGGCTCTCGTCGAAGCAGACGACCGGGCGCTTCGGATCGGGCTCTTCGGCGTACAGGTCGAGCACGTCCTCCATGCGGGCGACGTACTCACCATCGACCTGCGGAATGCACCACATGTCTTTGCGCCAGGGCTTGAGCTTGTTTTCGGCCAACCGCCGGCGCACGGTCTCACGCGAGACGTTGTCGTGCGCGGTGAGCTTGACCATTTCATCTGCCAATAGCTCCAGAGTCCAACGGGCGCGGCCCACCGGTGGCTTGGAACAGGCCGTCGCGACCAGCAGGGCTTCGTCCTTGCCCGAGAGCTTGCGGCGTGCGCCAGGGCGCGGCACTTCGCTGAGCGCCGCCACCAAGTTGCCGAGCACGAAGCGCTGCTTGGTCCGGTAAACAGTCGAGCCGCCGACGCCCACACCGGTCGCGATATCATCGTCGCTGGCTCCGGCGTCGGCGGCCAGCAAAATCTGCGCTCGCTTGAGCTTGCGCACCGCGTGCTTGCCGCCACTCAGAAGCGCCATGAGTTCGGTGCGCTCAGTTTGGCTGAGTTCGACCCGATAACGTACATTCATCCGTGCCTCCTTCGTACGAGGCGCGGACGAACAACTGAATTGGATGGCCGGCGTGAGTCACGCGGCAAAAAACTTCACGGCCAAGCAGGGCCAGTATCTGGCGTTTATCCACCTCTACACGCGTCTACATCGCCGACCGCCGGCCGAAGCCGACATGCAGCAATATTTCCGGGTCAGCCCGCCTTCGGTTCACCAGATGGTGCTGACTCTCGAACGAGCCGGATTGATCAGACGCAAGTCCAGGATCGCCCGCAGCATCGAACTGCTCGTTGAGCCAAAATACCTTCCGGAGCTGCTATGAATCCCGTTCAACCTGTCAAAATCACTGTGCAGTGGTACTAGCGCGGTGCTGCCGAACACCAGCCATCCCGCCATCGCGAGCCCGATTGCCGCGTGGCCCAGAGCATAAAATCGTTCCCGATAATGGGTCAGAAATTCGGCTTCCGTTTGCGGATCAGGAAACTGCAGACCGTATTCAGCAAATATCTTGTCAATCGCACCCCGAGCAGCGCCCCGCGCCGCCGGGTGGGCCGGTTTTCGTAGCGGCACCTGTTCGACATTGCTGCCGAAGGCGGTTCCGCTGTCAATTTTTTGACCGCCGGACGAGGCGGGGCCATGGCCCGCCTTCAGCTCAATAATTCGGTCCATGGAGCGAATTAGACGTTCCATGTGCTGATGGAAGTCGCGTCCGGCATCGATTTGCGCCGCATTGCGGAATGCCAAGTCCTTAAGGCCGTCCGGAAGTTCGGCCGGCGAAGGCATGCTCGCGCCGCCGATCAACACCGGCACGACTGGAATGTCGCGCTTGAGGGCGGTTTCAACTTCGATGCGGACCGGGTCAGTTTCCTCATTGATTCTGGCGCGATTGTTGGCATCCGTGCCGACCCATTTGGGCCCGATGACCGCGATCAGAATGTCGTTTTCCAGAAAGGCACTTTTGACGTGCTCGCGAAAATCAAAACCGAAGGGGATGCTGTCGATGTCCATGAAAACTGAATGGTCGCCATAATGGGAGACGAGCTTGTCGCGTATACGCCCCGCCATGGCGTCGGAATCCGCCCGTCTGTAGGTAAAGGATGATCTTCGCCATGGCGTAGGTGTCCACCCGCCATTTTACTGAGGAAAGATTTTCGCACAATCGTTAACAGCAGACAAAAGTCGCATGGGCATGCCGCGTTGTGGACGCAGCGTGACGCGCAATCTCGGCTTTGGGACATAGGCCGGGCGCAGACGAAGCGTGAAGACGCGGGTCAACACAGCAACAATGGCGGTCATTTCTGCAAGTGCGAAGCCCATCCCGATGCAGATGCGCGGCCCGGCGCCGAATGGCATATAAGCCAGCCGATTGCGACCCTTCACTGCCTCAGTATCAAATCGCTCCGGGTCGAAGCGGTCAGGTTCCTTCCAAAGCATTTCGTGGCGGTGGACCGCATAGACCGGGATATAGACGACGGTTCCCGCTTTTACGATTTGGTCTCCCAGCCGAATGTCCCGCTGCGCCTCGCGAACGATGACCGGCGCCGGCGGATAGAGCCGCATCGCCTCCTGAATGACCTGTTTCGTGTATAAAAGCTGATTGATGTGCTCCGCGCGCAATGGAGAGCCCCCTGTTACCGCGGTTACCTCGCCGCGCAGCCGCTCCTCCGCCTCCGGATGCTGGCTGAGCAGATAGAACGTCCAGGTCAGAGCAACGGCGCTTGTTTCATGGCCCGCGGTGATAAAGGTCAGGAGATTGTCACGAATGTCCTCGTCGTCCATGGCGCGGCCGGTCTCCGGATCCTTCGCTTTGATGAGGAGCGACAGCAAGTCGCCTCGGTCGGACGGGTAGCGCCGCGCTTCGGCAATCAGTCCGTTCAGGACGTCCCTGAGATAAGCTATGGCGCGCTGCGCCTGGCGAGAACCGGGAAATGGCAGCCAGCGCGGCGCGCGCAGCATTGTCAGCATCAGGATCCACGACGTCGCTTCCAGATAATCGGTGATAGCGCGCTCCGTCAGTGGGGCGTCGATCTTACCTCTGCCGGGCAGCATCGTTTCCAGAACGATGTCGAACGCCGTCCGCATCATCTCATGGACGACGTCGATTTCGGTTCCCACCGGATGCGAGCACCAGCGATCGCGTGTGCGCTCTGCGCAGGCGATCATCAGCGGCACGACGCGTTGCACGTTCTCCTGGCGGAACATGGGAGCGGCTGCGCGACGCTGCCATCGCCATTTTGCGCCGTCGGAAGTCAGGATCGCATCGCCAAGAGCCGGCTGCAGGGCACGCCGCATAATAACGCCTTTTTCGAAACTTTCCGTCTGATCCACCAGAACTTGCTTGATCAGATCGGGGCCGCTTACGAACGCGTAGCGGTGTCCCAGCACCGATGACTGAAAAAACGTTCGCTGGTAGACCTCGGCCGGCCAAGTTTCGATCGGATTCCTGACGGCGCCGCTCAGAAGTCGGAACGCGGACAATGGCCGAGGCGGTGGAACGATCCGGCAGGGAATTGCTCCATGCCCAGCTTGCGTAGCAACTCGATCCCGCTCGACACTTTGCATCCCATGATCCGCCGGTCCCACCGACCTGCGCGGCGGCAGGTTCGGTACGGACGCGATTCCGACTTGCGTCCGACGCGTCGTTCCATTGTGCATCACAAAAAATAGCTGGATCAAGGTCCGTGTTGGGTCATTCGCGCGGCCGGGCCGAGTCTAACGGCAGGTCCAGCCACGTCCTCTGCGCTTCGATTTAGCCCGAACGCGGTCGGCGTCGATCGAAGATGCACTGCCCTGGCAAGCCACGATCTGGCTCCCTGAATAACTCGTGTTCGCCGTGGCGCAGTCGACCGATGTCCCACCCCGGTCATGCAATCACTTTGCCGGTGCAAACAAAGTCGCGCGTTTGTTGGGATACGAAGCGTCGCGTCTTTCACGCCGGCCTTTCGTCAGCGGTGTTACAAAGGTGTGTAATTCATCGATGAAGAGTCTGGCGATGGCGTTTGGCGTGCGATTTTTCAGAGTAAGGACCTGCGTGGGCGGCGTTTTCATGGATAAAGCGACCGGCAAGATTTTCACCTGGAGCCGGCTGACGCCGAAATGCAGCGTTGAGCCTGGCAGGAAGGTGAGAAACGGCCCATCTCGACCAAACGCGTGCGGGCTGCCATGGAGTCGGAAACAACCTGCGGCGTAGGAGGGGTGGCACCGGCGGCACGGAAGCAATCGGCGATCAACGTCATCGCCACGTTGTCTGCTTCCGGCAAAGTCCAGGGTTCGTCCAGCAGTTCGACCAGATCGATTTTGCGCTGACGCGACCAGCGATTATTGAGTCCGGCAACCACGAACATCGGCTCTTCGAACAAGGAATCCGATTCCAGGTCCTCGGTGTACATCGAGCTCGATGTCCGAAGGATCGCGAGATCGAGCCGACGCTCTCGCAGCAAGCTGCATAAGGTTGGAGGATCGCCCTCGGTGACATGGAATTCGATCCGCCGATATCGCTGGGCCAGTCGCGAGATCACGGCGGGAATGAGTCCATCTACGAACGGCCCAGCGCCGCCGACCCGCAATTCTCCCATCGTTGGATCGGACAGGAATGCGATTTCCTGCATACCTCGTTGCAGTTCATCGAGCACGACTGTGCCACAATTGAGCAAAGCGCGGCCATAGACAGTTGCCTCGACGCCATGCGAGGTCCGATCGAGGAGGCGGACGCCGAGCATATGTTCCAGGTCGGCAATCGTTTTCGACACGACCGGTTGCGAGATCGCGAGCTGCTTCGCAGCCCGCGACATAGTCCCGGATTCTGCCAGCGCACGCAGGATGCGTAGATCGCGCAATTTGACACGACGATCGACGTGGTCCGTCCATCGCATGACTCCGCTCCATAGCTGAACAGCTATAAGGGTATCGAATATTAGAGCTGCTTACTATCGGTTGCGCGCGGTACGCTCTGCGATGTGAGCAAGTAAGAGAGCGGCGAGTAAAATCGCTATAGGAGGCCCGCATGAAAATGCCATATGCCGCCGCATTCGCAATGGTTGCCGCTACCGCCATCACGGCTACGAGCGCCCCTCGACTGCATGCCGAGGGCGTACCGATTGTGATGAAGCTCAGCACCGCAACGCTCAACGATACACAGCACGAATGGATGAAACGATATGTAGCGGCGGTGGAGCGGGATTCCGGTGGGCGGATCAAGGGCGAAGTCTATCCGGGGAGCCAACTCGGCTCCATTCCCCGGCAAATCGAAGGCACGCAGTTTGGATCGATCCAGGGTTGGATTGGGCCGCCGGAGTTTCTCGTCGGCGTCGACGCGCGCTACGAAGTACTGAGCGCGCCGGGTTTGTTCACGAGCCAAGAACAAGACGTGCGCGTGCTCAATGATCCCGCGGTTCGCGACTTGATTCTTGGACTAGGCGCGAACAAGGGCTTGACTGGCGTCGGAATTTTTCCCTTCGGACCGTCGTCAATCATCACGCGCAAGCCGGTCCATCATCTCGTCGAGTTCCAGGGACTAAAGGTTCGCATGTCGGCCTCGCCGTTCCAATTGGAGATGATTAAGCGGATGAAAGCCTCGCCGGTGGCGATGTCATTGGGCGACGTGCTGCCGGCCATCCAGCAAGGCGCTATCGACGGCGCGCTCACGTCCATCCCCGTCGACACGACGCTGCATTATGTGGACACGGCGAAATACGTTACCGAGACTGGTCAGCCTTGGATCAACTCCATAGCCGTTCTGAGCCGGAAATGGGTCGACTCTTTGCCGGCGGACCTGCAGCGGATTGTCCGCGATGACGCGATGACGGTTTCGATGCAGATCGTTCCCTTTGTGAACGATTTCTCTGCTGCGCAACGCAAGGTTTGGACTGACAGCGGCGGCGAGTTGATCAGCCTCCCAGTCGCCGAACAGCAAGCGATGATCGCCCGGATTTCCAGTGTCGCCAGCGATCTGTCGGCGTCCAATCCGGCGCTTAACGCGGCGGTCAAGATCGTCTTCGAGTTGGCCGCGCAGAACAAATAACCTAAAGGCTGCTCAGCCTGACTTGAACGGTCGCAACGGCGCGCCCAGCCAATGTCTCTTGGGGGTCATTCGCGATCGGGCCGAGTCTAGCGGCAGGTCCAGCCATGTCCGCTATGCTTCGATAAGGTACGCAAGAGCGAGCGCGTAGCTTATGGCGGTGACCCGCGCCCAGGCCGACTTATGACGGCACGGCGGAGCTGGCGTCTGCGTAGACGCCCGGAACGACCGGATCTTTGTCCCAGCCGCTGACCGGATCATAGATCCAGACCCATTCGGCGGTTCCGTGAACGCTGGCTTTGCCGGAATTGATCAGATCCTTTTGTTCCGCGCTGTCGCGCATGTGCTTGAAGCGGGCGTTGGCGAGCGACAGACGCTGCACGGCGTGGACCCGCGGAATACGGATACGGCGGAAGTTCGCGAACGCCTCGATCGGATCGCGGCAGGCGTCGAGCCAACGCGCCAGCACATACGCGTCCTCGAAGGCCTGGCAGGCGCCTTGCCCGGCGTTCGGCAGCATGGCATGCGCCGCATCGCCGATAAGTTGAATACGGCCGCGGCCCCAGTTCGCTGTCAGCGGCCTCGTGAACAGGCCCCATTTCGAACATTCGGTCACGACGCTGAGGAGTTTTTCGAGCCGCGGCTCCGGGTTCGGAAAGCTCAAGCGCATCTCGTCAGGGTCGCCGCGGGTCGACCAGCCCTCCTCGACCCATTTGTCGGTGTCCTCTTGCGTGACGATGTTCACGAGCTTATCGCCGCGGATGTAATAGGCGAGAAGATGACATCCGGGGCCCACCCATTGCAGGTGTCCGGTCGGCTCGAGCACCTGGCGCGGAACATCGCTGCCGTTCAAGAGCGCGCGCCAGACCATTTGCCCTGTATAGGTGGGATTATCGTCACCGTAGAGCGCATGACGGATGACCGAGCGCACTCCGTCGGCGCCGATGACGAACTCGGCTTCGACCTTGGCGCCGTTGGCGAAAGCAAGCACGACGCCTTCGGTTCGCTCCTCGACCCCGACGAGGCGATGGTCCAGATGGATCAAGCGAGGGTCCAGTTCGCTCGCCAAGACAGCCAGCAAGTCGGCGCGGTGAAACGTATAGTACGGCGCGCCGTAACGCGCCGCGGATTTCCGCCGGTCATTGAATTCGAGAAACTCGCCGGTTTGCATGTTGCGCGTGTAGATGCCCGGGGAACGGGTGCCTACGGCGTCGATCTTTTCGCCGAGCCCGACGGCAGCAAGCGCCCGCGCTGCGTTCGGGGCGACATTGACGGCTGCGCCGATTTCGCCCAAGGCGGGCGCCGCTTCAAAAACTTCCGCCTGAATTCCGAAGGAGGCCAGCGCATGCGCTGCGGCCAATCCCGCGAGCCCGCCGCCGACAATCGCCATGCCTGCCATCGTCTTCATCACTCCGCACAATGCTGCCGTTGGACGCCGTCTATTGAGCGGCTGCTGCCGCAGGAAATCCCGATATCGCGGTATCGGGCATTTCCGCCTTGAGCCGCGGAAAGACATGGCGCGCAAAGTTGCGGATGCTGCGGACCGTCTCGTCATGTTCGAGAAAGCCGGCTTGCCCCATGATCAGAAGGTGGCCGAAGCCGCCGACGTAATCGTAGATTTTGCGGATCTGCGCGTAGACCTGATCCGGCGTGCCGGCCATCATCAGGCCGGCGTTGATCACGCCATCGACCGTCGCCTTGGCGGAGAAGTTGGCGTGCTGATCGCCCAGCTCGCCGCGCATGATGCGCGCAAAGGCCTGCGGCGGGGCATAGCCGGGCGGGAACGCGAAATGTTGCGGCACCTTGTTGGCGCGGACGTACCACAGCACTTTTTCGGCGCCGGCCCGCGCCTCCGCTTCGCTTTCGCCGACGTAAACGAGCGCCGCGTAGGCGAGGCGGTTGATCGGCACATCCTGGCCACGGCCGGCTTCGCGCCAGCCGTGCCGGTACGCGTCGTAGACGCGGCGCGTCCCCTCGTAGCCGGTGAGGAACGTCGCTTGCACGAAGCCTTGCGCACCGACACGCGTGGCGCCGCTCGGCGTTGTGGTTGAGATCCACACCGGCGGATGCGGCGCCTGATAGGGGCGGGGCCAGATATTGACCTGGCGATGGTGATAGAATCGCCCTTCATGACTGAACGGGCCGTCGTGGCGGGTCCACGCCTTGATGATCAGATCGAGGGCCTCGGCAAAACGCTCGTTGGTGCGCACCGGATTGCTGTTGCCGGCGGAAATCTCATAGGGCACGCCGCGCACGAAGCCCGCCTCAAGGCGTCCATGCGACAGCACATCCACGAGCGCCATTTCCTCGGCGACGCGCACCGGCTGCCGGCGGTTCGCGATCGGATTGCCGAGGATCAAAAGACGCGCCGTCCTGGTGACGCGAGCCAGCGCGGCCAGAAGCAGCGGCGCCGCCGGATCGACGCAGGTCGCCGTTTGATGATGCTCGTTGAGCATGATCTCGACGCCTTCTTCCTCGGCGATCTGCCACTCCTCGATGAAGCGGTCGTAAAGCGCCGCGCCCTTCTTGGGATCGTAGATGCGGTTGGGCAGGCTGACGCGGATCGATTCGAACTCCGAGTTGGGTGGAAGATAGGGGTAGGCCGTCTCGCTGAAATGCCAAGCCTTCATGGCGCTCTTCCTTGGGTCACGCGTCGAGAAAGGCGAAGAGGACGCGGGCGAATTCTTCCGGCTGCTCGAGCTGCGGCGCGTGTCCCGCCGCCGCGATCGTCGCCACCCGTGCATCGGGAATAAGTTTGGCATAGCCCTCGACGTAGGATTGGCTGACCAAGCCATCGCTGGCGCCGCGAATGAACAGCGTCGGCGCCGTGATGCGATGCAGGCGATGACGGAGTTTTGGATTGTGCATCCAGGGCTCCCAGGTCAAAAGCGCCGTGGTCTCTCGATTGCGCGCAACGATCATGAGTTGCTCATCGGTCATCTGCGCGACGTCGAGTTTGCCCTTCTCGACGTCGTGGAATGCCAGCCGCGCCACCTTGTCCTGCGACATGGCGAAAATGTCGGGAATGTCGAGCTTGTCGGAAGGTCCGATCTTGATCCCGACGGGGCCGACCAGGGCCAATCTGCCGATGCGCTCGGGCGTCTTGGTCGCTATTTCGGCGGCGAGCCAGCCGCCCAGCGAGCAACCGACGATATCGACGCGGTCGAGATTCCGCCGGTCCATCAGTTCAAGATAAAGATGCGCGATGTCATCGATACTATCGAGCCAGAGCGGCAGACCGGATGCGCCGAAGCCCGGGTGCGAGGGGGCAAGCAGCCGCCGGCGCTGCGTCAACAGCCCAACGTAGGGCTGATCCGGCGCAAATCCCCGGGCGCCGTGCAGCAAGAGGAGCGGGGCTCCGTTGCCGCCGGCAAAGAGCTCAATGTCAATGCCCGCGAGTGTGATCGTCTCGCGCGCCATGGCAGCTCCAACGGCAGCTGGACGGGACAATTCATCCTCCCTCGGGTGTGTCCGGAATTTCCTTTCACCTCGCGGTTGAGGTGGAGACCGGACGGGCGCCTTATCGCGCGGACGGCGTAGCGGCGCTGATGGCGCGCACCTTAACGTCGGACGGGTGCGCGAAACAACAGACGCAAATCGACGGCCTGCCAAGCGCCGGCCGGCGAACTCGCGCCGCCGCCTCGATCATGTTCACGCCAGCACATGTTCACGCCAGCATTGGATAATCGGTGTAGCCCGCCGCGCTGCCGCCGTAGAACGTCTTGCGCTCAGCCGTGTTGAGTGTCGCGCCGCGGCGGAAACGCTCGGGCAGATCCGGATTGGCGATGAACGATGTCGCGAACGAGACGAGATCGGCCGCGCCGCTGCGCAACGCCGCATTGGCGCGAGCAAGGTCGTAGGCCTTGTTGGCGATCAGCGTGCTGCGCCACAGCGGGCGGAAGTATGCCGCATCGAGCCGCCCACTCATCCCTCCTCCGCTTGCGGGGGAGGGTAGTGTGGGGGCCGGATCGGCCGGACCCGGCTCGACCAGATGCAGATAGCCGAGACCGAGCCGGTCGAGCGCGCGCACCGACGATCGAGAAGGTTTGCCGCCGGGTCGCTGTCGGAAATGTCGTTGAAGGCAAGATTGGTCGGCGACAGATGCACCCCGACGCGCTCGGGCCCCCATTCGCCGGCGACCGCCTCCATGACTTCGACGAGGAGGCGCGCGCGGTTCTCGGCGCTGCCGCCGTAAATGTCGGTGCGCCGGTTGGTCTTGTCGCGCAAAAACTGATCGAGCAGATAGCCGTGGGCGGCGTGCACTTCGACGCCGTCGAAGCCCGCCGCCTTGGCGTTGGCCGCGCCTTGCCGGAACTGCTCGACTATGTCGGGGAATTTCCGCGGTCGCCAAAGCGCGCGGCGTCACGTACGGCTTCATGCCTTCCAGCGTCCAGGCCTGGCCCGCGGGCGCGATCGCCGACGGCGCCACCGGCAGCGCGCCGCCGGGCTGCAGCGAGGGATGCGAGATGCGCCCGACATGCCAGAGCTGCAGAAAAATCCGCCCTCCCGCCGCATGCACCGCCTCGGTGACGAGCCTCCAGCCGGCGATCTGTTCGGCGCTGTGGATGCCGGGCGTGCCCGGATAGCCGAGCCCTTGCGGCGACACTTGCGAGGCTTCGGCGACGATCAGGCCGGCGCCGGCGCGCTGCGCGTAATAGGCGGCGTTGAGCGCGGTCGGCGCGTTGCCCGGCCCGGCGCGATTGCGCGTCATCGGCGCCATCACCGCGCGGTTGGGCAAAGCGAGCGGGCCGAGGCGGAACGGCGTGAAAAGATCGATTGTCTGTGTCATGCGCGCGTCAATCGAAATGCATGCCGCTTTTCTTCACGATGGCCGGCCAGCGCGCGGCCTGCGTCCGCATGAAGGCGGCGAATTCTTTAGGCGTGCTGCTCACCGGATAGATGCCCACGGCTTCGGCCTTGGCTCCGAATGCCGGGTCGTCGAGGATTTTGGCGCACTCGGCGGCAAGCTTATCGATGATGGAGGCCGGCGTCCCGCGCGGCGCGGCAAGCCCGTCCCAAACCGTCACGTCGCCAAGTTCGATGCCGGCGGCGGCGTCGATCGTCGGCAGATCGGGCATCGGCGCAAACGGCCGCGCGTCGAGCTTGGCGAGCGCGCGCAGATTGCCGGAGCGGATCAGCGGCAATTCGGCCGCCGAGCCGTCGAAGGCAAAATCGGCGCTGCGGGTCAGAACACCCTGAGCAACTTCGGCGCTGCCGTTGTAGGGGAGCAGCACGGTATCGATGCCGGCTTTGTCGTTGAACAAAAAGCAGGTGAGTTTGGTCGTGATCGTTCCGGCGCCGCAATTGAGCTTGCCAGGCTCGGCTTTGGCCTTCACGATCAGATCGCTTGCCGTTTTCAGGTCGCTCGCGGCGTTGACGACGAGCAATCCCACGTTCTTTGCGGTCAGCGATACGGGCGCGAAATCGTTGAACGGATCGTAGGGCAGATGGCTATAGAGATATTGATTCATCACCAGCGTAGAATTGATCGCCATCAGCAGCGTGTAGCCGTCGGGCGCCGCCTTTGCCACCAGTTGCGCGCCGATGACCGTGTTCGCCCCCGGCCGATTGTCGACGACGACGGGCTCGGCGAAATCGGCGCTCATCCGCTGACCCATCAGGCGCGAGAGCACGTCTGATGGGCCGCCTGCAGGGAACGGCACGACGATATGAATGGGTCGCGTAGGGTAGGGCTCCCGCGCGGCCGCCGGCGCGATGACGTGCGTGATGCCGACGGCCAACAGCGGCACAAGCGTGGCGATGTGAATGGCGCGCATGGGATGCTTTCCGCGGAGCCTCTGCTCATATCATGCCGCGCTCGCGGAGTGGGGAATTGTCCCGGATTGCGCGGTCCACTCTACGCTCCTAAGCTATTCGTCAGGGCAGGGGAACCCGCGGCAGCAGGGAGAGCGGAATGACGGCGCGCATCGGATTGATCATTCCGTCCTCCAACCGCATGGTCGAAGACGAGATGGTGCGGCACCTGCCGCCGGGCTTTGTCGCGCATATTGCGCGGCTGCGCATGACCGGCGCGCATCGCGTCGCCATCGATGCAACTCATGCCGCGTGTCGAGGCAGCGGCGGCGACGCTCGTCGATGCGCGCTGCGATGTGGTCGCCTTCCACTGCACCGCCAATTCCACGGCGGAGGGTCTCGACGGAGAAGAAAAACTTCTCGCCGCGCTCCGGCGCGCCGGCGCGCCGGAGGTGACGACGACCGCGACCGCGATCCGCCACGCGCTCGCAGCGTTGCGCGCCCGCCGCATCGTTCTCCTTACGCCCTACAGCGCGCACACGACCGAGGAGGAGGCCGTGTTCCTGACCAAAGCCAGCTACGAGGTCGTTTACGCGCGCGGCTTGCGCTCAAGGGCAGCGACGAATATTGCGCGACGCCGCCGCAATTCTGGCGCGACCGCGCGATCGAGGCGGCGCGGCCGGACGCGGACGCCTATCTGCTCAGCTGCGCCAACATTTCAGTGTTTCCGATCATCGAGGACGATCGAGCAAAAGCTCGATCGGCCGGTGGTGACCAGCAATCAGGCCGTGATCTTTCACGCTCTCTCGCTCCTCCGCACGGCCGACCGGCGCAATTGCCCGGGCCGGCTGTTCGACACTTTGGGCGAAGCTACGAGCGTGATCAGGGTGCCCGCATGAGATGGTTTTTCGTCGCACTCGTTAGTCTATTCGCCGCCGCCGCGCCGGCGCATGCCGATGACGTGGCGAGTTTTTACAGCGGCAAGCAAATCCGCTTCATCGTCGGCTCGGCGCCGGGCGGCACCTACGATCTGCTCGCCCGCATCGTCGCCCGACACATCGGCGCGCATATTCCCGGCAATCCTTCGATCATCGTGCAGAACCAGCCGACCGCCGGCGGCATCGTCATGACCAACGAGCTCTACGCGCTCGGACCGAAGGACGGCACCGTGATCGGCGTGCCGCTCAACGGCATCCCGGCCGCGCCGCTGTTGCAGCCGAAAGCCGCGCGCTTTCGAGTCGGCGAAATTGATCTGGCTCGGCTCCACCCACAGCGAGCCGTACGTGGCCTATGTCTGGCACACCGCGCCGGTGCAAAACCTCGGCGATGTGCTGACCACGCAGCTCGTCGTCGGCGCCACCACGCCGGGCACCACGATGAACGATTTTCCGCATGCTGACCAACGCCGTGCTCGGCACCAAATTCAAGATCGTGCCCGGCTACGGCTCTACGCCGCTGATGAACGAGGCGTTGGAGCGCGGCGAGATCGAGGGCGTGGTCGGTTTCGGCTGGTTCGCGCTCAACGCCCAGGTGCGGCAACTGATCGACAAAAGAAGATCAAGGTGATCGCCCAGTTCGGCGCGACGCGCAGCCGCTTGCTGCCCGATGTGCCGCTGATGCTCGATCTCGCCAAGACGCAGGCCGACCGGCAGGCGCTGCTCGCTGCTGTTCGGCCGCACCGAATACGGCCGGCCCTATTTCCTGCCGCCGGGCGTGCCGGCCGACCGCGTCGAAGCGCTGCGCCGCGCGTTCGATGCGACCATGAAGGACCCGGCGTTTGTCGCCGACGCCAACCGGATCGGCTTCCCGCTCGATCCGTTGACCGGCGAACAGGTGCAGGCGGCGGTCGCCGCGCTGGCCAAGACGCCGCCCGACGTGGTCGCCCGCGTGCGCGCGGCGCTCAACGAACAATGAAGACGACCGCCAAATCGTCATTGCGAATGAAGCAAAGCAATCCAGGTTGGGGCGCGGATTCTCGATTGCCTGGTCGCTTTGCTCCTCGCAATGCCGTGCTATGAATGGATTCAGCTCAATCAGACGAGGTTGAATAGTGCACGCTCTTCCGAGAATCCGCCAGGCGCGATGCGTCGATCGAGGCGCGCCGCGCCATGCACGGCAGCAACAAGCTGCAGATCGGCCTGTTCGGCCCCAATTGCTCGTCCGGCCGCGCGGTGACGCTCGTTCCCGAGCGCTGGTCGGGCAACTGGCCCGACAACAAAAGGCTGGCGCAGATGTCGGACGATGCCGGCATCGATTTTCTGCTGCCGATCGGGCGCTGGAAGGGCTATGGCGGCGACACCGATTATCAGGGCACGACGCTGGAGACGATCACCTGGGCGACCGGGCTCCTCGCCGCCACCAAGCGCATCACCGTGTTCGGCACCGTGCATGCGCCGATCTTCAATCCGGTGGTGGCGGCGAAGGAAATGGTCACCGCCGATCACATCGGCGAAGGCCGCTTCGGGCTCAACATCGTGGTCGGCTGGAACGAGGGCGAGTTCGACATGTTCGGCGTCGAGCAGCGCGAACACGAGGACCGCTACGAGTACGCGCAGGAATGGATCGACGTCATCAAGATGATCTGGTCCGAGCGGGAGAATTTCGATTTCGACGGCAAGTACCTGCACATGAAGGGCATCCGCGGCAAGCCGAAACCCTACGGCGGCACGCGGCCGGTGATCATGAATGCCGGCGCCTCGGCGACCGGCCAGGCTTTCGCGGTGAAGAACTGCGACGCGTTCTTTCTGCAGGCTTCGCGCACCTCGCTTGAGGAGACCCAGCAAAAGGTGCGCAGCGCGAAAGACGCGGCGCGCGCGCAAGGCCGCGAAATCGGCTGCTACACGGTCGGCGTCGTCACCTGCCGGCCGACGAAGAAAGCAAGCGGAAGATTATTTCCACCATTCCATCGTCGAGCGCGCCGACTGGTCGGCGGTCGACGGCATTCTGGCGCTGAAGAACATTTCGCCGCAGACCGTGCCGATGGCAGGAATTTCTGACAAAGCGCAGCCAGTACGCTCAAGGCATGGGCGGCCTGCCGATCGTCGGCGATCCCGATCACGTCGCCGCGGCAGCTCGCCGACCTCGCCAAGGCCGGCCTCACCGGCATCGCCATCTCGCTCGTCAACTACATCGACGAGCTGCCGTATTTCTGCGACGAGGTGATCGGCCGGCTGCGGCGGATGGGACTGCGGGCATGATCCGGAACAATCGACGCCGGTCGTCCGAACGGATTATGCTCCGTCCGTAGCTGCAGCGGTTTCACCGGAATGACACAAAAAATTATTGTGGACCGTCGCCGCCCCGTCACATGGCCGCGCGGGAGCGGATGCTATCGCTCGGGCGTACTGAACGGACCGAGCCGCCGGCTCGGAAGGCCCGCAAAATAACTTCGCGATTGGCCTTGCGGAGATCCTAGGTCCGCCGCATCCCCTGGGTCCGCAGGCACCGGCCGGCCGGGGCGTATGCCGCTTGTAACGTCGGCAATCCCGGCCGGTCTCTTTGTCATTCCTGCGCAAGCGGGACGTCGTGTCCGCGGTCGGAGCGGACATTGCGCGACCCGCGGCTTCTCACCGGCGGCTCATCACCGGCGTGCCGCGCTTCTTGTTGTAGCCGTGGATCTCGACGCGCTCCCACACGCCGTTGACGTGATATGGATCGCTGCGGATGAACGCATCGGCCGCGGCGCGATCTTTGGCGTCGATGACGAAAATGCTGCCGACCGGCGTCTCGCCGTCTTCGGCGAGAAGCGTGCCGGCGGTGACCACGTCGACGCGGTGGCCCTCCGAGCGGTCGAGATGGATGCGATGGTCGCGGTAATGTTTGGCCCGCGTCGGCAGAATGCCCTTCTTGTCGAGCGCGTGGACGACGAACAGCATGATGGCTCCTGGTCAGAGCCTATTATGCCATCATTGTCGTCGGCCGCGAAAGCGAGGCGAATATGCTCACGCTCGCCGGCGCGAAATCACATAGCTCTCGTCGAAGAACCACAACCCGCCGCGCTCGCGCAAAACCGAGCGCGTGGCGTCGATATAGCGGCCGTCGGCCGCAGCGTCCGCCACGCGGTCGTCCTCGACTTGCGCCACGTAGATCGCCGCGTTCCAGGCGGCGAACAGCGTCGAGGTGCCGATCGATTCGGAAATCTCAGACGGCAGCGTGTGCATGACGTAGCGGAACAGCGAGCGATTATCCGCATAGGCGTTGAAATTCAGCTCGCGGCCGGTGGTGCCGAGTTCGTGTTTGACCGCCTTGAGGATCTGATGGCGGTCGTGGATGAACGGGTTGTCGTCAGGCCACACCCTTTGAATGATTTCCATGCCGGGATCGTGGCCGTGCGAGTGGATGGCGATGAGCCGTCCGCCGGGGCCGAGCGCGCGGGCGAGCGGTCCGATCACCCGCGTGGCCTTGAATTCGAGCGAAGCGCGCGCCCGGTACGGCTGCGAGGCGATCACCAGATCGTAATTGGCGAGCGTGCCGCCGGGCTTCGGAATGATCGGATCGAGCAGGAAGCGGTGATCCTCACGATAGATCACGAGCACCACCGGCCGCTCGTAGATCGGGTTGCCGGTGCGCGCGCTCACGCCGGCTTTCCAGTTGAGCGCCAGAAACGGCTCGAGGTCGATGATCTGCTGTTCGAAGCGGTGCGCCGAATTGCCGAGCAGCGGCAGCTCATGCCAGACCAGACTCGACGCCGCGCTGAGCGATTTCACGTGCAGCCACGGCGCATCCGCATAAGCGAGGTTGGTGAGCACCAGGACACTCGCCGGATGCTCGAAAAAGCGGTCCGCCATTTTCTGCAGCGTCAACCGCACGTCCTCTAGGCTGATCTCCTTGCCGACCAGATAGAACGGCATGGTCGGAAAGCGGTCGTGCATGGCACGCATGGCCCGTACCAGCACCGAGCCGTCGCCGACGCCGGCGTCGAACACGCGCACCGCCGGCGGCCGTGGATGGATATGGGCAAGCTCGTCGGAGACGCGGCTCGCCACTTCCCATTTTTCGCTGCAGGTATTGACGAACAGCAGATATTTTTGCCGGTTGTCGAAAAAGCGAAAATTACGCTGCGGATCGGCCGGCATTGCCGGCGCCGCGGCCGACGCCGGGATTGGCGCCGCAACCGCGCGCGGTTCGCGCGGCCGTTCGATGATGCTGGGACGGCCGTAGGCAGGGTTTGCCGCCATGAAATTATGAATGCGGTCGAGCGTGTCGGTGGTGATCCGCCCGCCGTTGCGCAGCCGCGCCGCGAGCTTGCCGTCGTTGACCGCGCGCCGGCCGAAGGTTGATTCGGCAAGTCCGGTCTGCCGGCAATAATCGGAAATTTCCTGCAGCAATTGCTGGGCGTTCATGGCGCGCCGGTCCTCACCTTCCTCGACGTTCGCCGCGTTCTTCGGGCCTGGCGCGGTTCTGCAAGGCCGGAATCGAACCGTGCCGGGAGGCGGGCGTCAACCACAAAATAGCCCATTCCGCGAGTGGGCAATTTGGTGGGATAAATCCCAATTTGTGCGAGCATGACAAAGCTGCAGACTCTTGCCCTGCACTCCAATATCCCCGCGGCTTTACGGCGGGACGGGGGAGCATCGAAGGCCCATGACGTCGAAACGAACGCTGATCCGGGGCGGCCAGGTTTATGACCACGAAGGCGACGTGCATAAGCCTGCCTTCGCCGACATCCTGATCGAAGGCGACGCGATCGTTTCGGTCGCCGCCGATATCGCGCCTGAGGGTGCGCACGACGTCATCGAGGCGTCCGGGCGGCTGATCGTGCCCGGCCTCATCAACGCGCATTATCATTCCCACGACGTGCTGTGCCGCGGACTCTTTGAGGAACTGCCGCTCGAATTCTGGCTGCTCTACACCTTGCCGATGGGAGCCAACCGCAGCCGCGAGGAGGTGCGGGCGCGCACGCTGGTCGGCGCGCTCGAATGCCTGCGCTGCGGCATCACCACCGTGCAGGACATGCTCGGGCTCGTTCCGCTCAGCGACGAGCAGACCGATGTCGTGATCGCCGCCTATCGCGAGGCTGGCATCCGCGTCGTTTTTTCGCCGATGATCTGGGACATTCCGCCGGTGGCGATGATGCGCCACGCGGAAAACCTGCCGCCCGCCGTGCAGGACATGCTCGGCAACAAGCCCCGCCCGATCCAGGATCAATTCGATTATCTGGAGCACCAGTTCAAGCGACAGCCGGCCGGCGGCACCCTGCATTGGGCGCTCGCTCCGTTCGCGCCGCAGCGCTGCTCGCCGCAAATGCTCCACGGCTGCGCCGAGTTGGCCGGCAAATACGACCTTCCCGTTTATACGCACGTCTACGAGACGCGCGGCCAGCGGCTGATTGCGCGCGAGCTTTTTGCAAAACACGGCGGCTCGCTGATCGGCTACATGGACGATTGCGGCCTCGTCGGTCCGCGGCTCAACATCGTGCACAGCGTCTGGATTTCGCGGGCGGAGATGGACCGCCTGGCGGCGGCCGATGCCGGCATCGTGCTCAATCAACTCAGCAACATGAAACTGAAAAGCGGCCTCCCGCCCGTTCTCGACATGCGGCAATCCGGCGTGCGGCTCGGGCTCGGCTGCGACAATTGCAGCGGCACCGACGTGCAGAGCGTGTTCCAGGCGATGAAAATGTTTTGCCTGACCGCCGCGGTGAGCGACCCGGAGCCGGGCCAGGGGCTGGCGCATGAAGTTTTGCGCCACGCCACGCTCGGCAACGCCCGCACCGCCGGCTTGTCGCATTGCCTCGGCGCCATCAAGCCGGGCTACAAGGCCGACCTGATTTTTATCGATCTCAACGACGTCGCCTATCTGCCCTATAACAGCGCCGCGCGGCAGCTCGTCTATGCCGAAGCCGGCCGCGGCGTCGACAGCGTGATGGTCGACGGCCGCCTCGTTATCAAGGAGCGCGTGGTCAAGACCATCGACGAGGATGCCTTGCGCCGCGAAGTCGCCGCCCTCATGCGCCATTTCATTGCCGACTACGACGCCGTCGTGGCATCGCGCCAGGCCGCGCTGCCGCACCTGCTCGACGCGCATCGGCGCGTCTGGGCGGAGGACATCGGCATGGACCGTTTTCTTCCCCGCGCGCGCTGAAGCCAGCGAAAACTTACGTCACCGATCTAGAGATAAGTCTTGACGTTCGTCTCTATTTCAGTTACGAGATGCAAATCTCGCTCATCGAGGACCTTTCGCGAGGGTGCTCTCGAAAGTGGAGCGGGAGCGGTTCCCGCGAGCGGAACGACACATTCCGCTCCCGGGCGGCTTCGGGAAAACGCCCGGCCGGCATCACGACCGGTCTGCGACTTTGTCGCTGGACTGGGACAGGCGGGGCGGGTAACGCCCGTCCTTTAGCCGTGTCCCAGGAGGCGATTGGCCCGGACTTGACATAGTGGGTAAATCCCCGCTATGGGGATTCTGGCGTGACAGGCTGGTAACAACGCTCCGGGACGAAAAAATCCCCAATTGGAGGCTGATTTTCCACGCGATTTTGATTGCGAGTGGGCTGCTAATCAGCCCCGTTTCCTGTTGGGCAAATATTCCAATTTCCGTTTTGGGTTTGACCCGCCTTGTAGAAAAAGCAAAACCAGCTTCGGTGAATTGCCTGGGCAGTTTTATAGACGAAACAACCATCTACAACGATCGATTTGTTGCCGTTAACAACTTCGGCATCAACGAGAGATTTGTCCAGGGTTTTGGTCAATGTATAGGCCGTGGAAGCCAAGCCCCCTGTGGCGGGATAAACGACTTGGGACTTTCCCGGATTCCACATATCGATGCATTTATTAGTAAAGCTAGCAATTTGTTGAGTGACTTTTCCGGCGGCATCCTCCGCTTTGGTAGCGGTAAATGCGTCTGTGTCATAAATAGTCTCGGTCGCGGGCTCTCGACCGCTATTTCCATAGTCAACCATAATGGGCAAGTCTTGCCCAACTACGGGATTGTTCGCGATTTTAGCGTTCCGAGGCCCCACCCATGCGCGTTCCGAGGCCACAAAATTGTCCTGGGCAATTTTGGCGTTCTCAGTGGCGGCCTCGGCTTGCTTGGTCGCCGCGTCAACGAGCTTGGCGTTCGCATCAATGATTTTGTTAGTTTGTCGTGCCGATACCTTCATTTCGTTCAATTGATCTCGGAAAGTGAGCCAACTCAGCCCGGTAAAAACAACAGTCAAAAAAACAAGGAAAATCGTCAGTACGGCGAGCGCTACATTTATCTTTTCGTTTCGATCTTCATGACTGGTCTGTGTCTGCTGTGCATTACTAAGGGCCTCAATCGCGGCAGTTATTTTGGCGGCTGCATCATCATTTTGGGCCTCCCGATTCTTGCGGTCGGCGTTTGCAGCTTCTTCTACGGTTTTTTGAACCTCGCTTTTCCATGAAGGCGGCAGCATGACGCTAGCACCCTGCGATTGCCGCACCGAAGATGTCTGGATTTGTCCGGTTGTTATACCGAAACTGAAATTCCGCGACGTACAATGGCATGTATTTGGCGCTCATCTTGTGGAACGTGCCGACCACGCCGCGCTTGAAGATGCTCCAGAAGCCTTCAATCGTGTTGGTATGGACCGCACCATAAACGCCGTGTTTTACGTATTCTTCGTGTTTGTGGTCAACCGCGTCATGCGGATATTCCCTCAATACGTTGTAGCCCTGCCATTTGTCAGTCGCGAGCAGACTGACCTTGTTAGACACGACCTCGCGCACAAACTCGGCCACGTCTTTTGCCGTCACTCTTTCCAGAACGCGCGTGACGACATTGCCCTTCCGGCTCACAGCACCGACGATTGGTGTCTTGCCCGTACCAGCGCCGCCGCCCATGCCATGATGCCGCTTTCGCCAATGACGGTTGTGGTCCTTGCCGCCGACCCATGTTTCGTCAACCTCGACGATGCCGCCAAGCTTTTCTTGTGGCTGCATCATCGCGGCGCGGATTTTGTGGCACATCTGATGTGCTGTCTTGTAAGAACCAAAGCCCATTTGCCTCTGAACCTGCAATGCGCTGATGCCCTTTTTGCCGACCGTCATCAGGTGCACGACTTTGAACCAGTCGCGGAGCGGCTTGTTGGTGTTCTCAAAGATCGTTCCAGCAATCACGGAAAACCGATAGCCCGTAGAACCGCCAGGGGCGCATTTGGTGCACTGCCAATGCCATTTACGGGAATGCAGGTCATAGACAGCGGCATTGCCGCAACGCGGGCAGTGGACACCCCCCGGCCAGCGGCGCGCCTTCAGGTAAGCGCGGCATGCATCGTCGTCACCGATAGGAAAGCGTTCCTCAAACTGGCGTTCCGTCATTTGATGGACGGGTTTAGGACGTTTTGCCATGACGGCTACCCCTTGAACCTCAGCGTAGGAGCATATTGCCATGCCTGAGGGCTTATGTCAAGTCCGGGCCAATCGCCTCCCAGGAAGCGCGTTCTGGAGCTGAGCGGCGGCGTTGGTTCGCTGCCGCAAGCGCCGCGGCGGGACGCCGATAGGCGAGCGCGCTGCGCTTCAGCGCGAGCCGCACCCGTAAGGTGCGGAGGTTGGACTACGCGCCTGTCGGCGTTCCGCGTCCTTTCTTTCGTAGCTCGGGTTGAGCGAAGCGAAACCCGGGAGCGGCATCGAAGCCGCATGTTCGGCCTTGGATTTCGCCTCGCTCGATCCGGGCTACCCGTCGGTGGGAGAGCGAATCAACAAACCTCGGACGCGAATCAAAAAACCGCGCCGCGAGAACGTGAGTGCTTGGGCGGTCATCACGCGCCGGATGTACGCCGCCAAGCGTCGATTGTAAGCTAGGGAACGTCATGCCCCGCTTTGCCGCCAATCTCGGTTATCTGTTCACCGAGCGCCCGCTGATCGAGCGCTTCGGCGCCGCGGCGGCGGCGGGTTTCACCGCGGTCGAGCTGCAATTTCCTTACGACGTGCCGCCGTCCGCGGTGAAGGCCGAGCTTGCGCGTCACGGGCTCATTCAGCTCGGCGTCAACACGCCGATGGGCCGGGAGGGCGATTTTGGTCTCGCGGCGCGGCCTGGACGCGAGCGGGAATGGGCCGCCGCCTTCAATCAGGCGCTCGATTATGTGGTCAGCGATCGGCGGCACCGCGATCCATTGCATGACCGGCTGCGTCCCGGTGGAGCAGCGGCCGGCCGGCGAGACGGCTTTCATCAAAAACCTCGCGCGCGCCGCCGACGAGGCGGCAAAGCAAAACATCACGCTGTTGATCGAGCCGATCAATCCGCGCGACCGGCCGGGCTATTTTCTCAATCGCGTCGAACACGCCGCCGACATCGTGAAGAAAGTCGGCGCGCCGAACCTGCGCATCCAGTTCGATTTCTATCACGTGCAGATCGTCGGCGGCGATCTGATCAAACGGCTGGAGGCGCATTTTCCGCTTGTCGGCCACGTGCAGATCGCCGCTGTGCCCTCGCGCCGCGAGCCGGACGAAGGCGAAGTCAACTACCCCGAAATCTTTGCCGCGCTCGACCGGCTCGGCTATGCCGGCTGGATCGGCTGCGAATACCGCCCGCGCACGCGCACCGAGGATGGTCTCGGCTGGGCGCGGCCGTATGGTATGGTGCCGAAACGGGAGTGAACGCCATGCGTCTCGAAAACAAGACCGCACTGGTCACCGGCGCCGGATCGGGCATCGGCCAATGCATCGCCGAGACTTACGCGCGCGAGGGCGCGCGCGTCGCGCTTGGCCGATATCGATTTCGATGCGGCGAAAAGCCGCGGCGCGCGCCATCGGCAACAACGCCATCGCCATGCGCTGCGACGTGACGCAGAAATCCAATTTCACGGCGGCGGTCGAAGACACGCTGTCGGCGTTCGGCGCGCTCGACATTCTGGTCAACAATGCCGGCACGACCCACGTCAACAAGCCGATGCTCGAGATCACCGAGGACGAGTACGACCGCACCTTTGCGGTCAACGTCAAAGGCGTGTTTCTCGGCTGCCAGGCCGTGGTGCCGGTTTCCGCAAGGCAGGGCGGCGGCGTCATCATCAATATCGGCTCGACCGCGGGCTTGCGGCCGCGGCCGGGCGTCGCCGCCTATAGCGCCACCAAGGGCGCCGTGCACACGCTGACCAAGTCGCTCGCCGGCGAGCTTGCCGGCGACCGCATCCGCGTCTGCGCCATTGCGCCGGTCGCGACCGATACGCCGCTGCTGCCGAGTTTCCTCGGTCCGGCGCCGGGCATGCGCGAGAAATTCATCGCCACCGTACCGCTCGGCCGGCTGGCCGTGGTGCAGGATATCGCCAACGCCGCCTTGTTTCTCGCCTCGCGCCGACGCCGAATTCGTCACCGGCAATATCGTCGAGGTCGACGGCGGCCGCTGCGTCTAGGCGGACGTTTTTGCCACAATCTGCCGCGGTCCGACTTGGCAGTTAGCAAACGGCCGCGATTCTGCCTATCTGAGCGCTTTCTGTCGGCCCAGGCCTTGGTGTATCGTCGTTGTGCCAGGGGAAGGCACGGCATGTGGGGCAGAAAGCGTAAAGCCGGACGCGCAGGCCGAGGGTGAGCCGGTCTCGCCGCTGAAGGAGGCGGTGCATCAGGCGCGCATCGAGGCCGCCGAGCGCACCAGCGTCGTCGTCGATTTGCGCGACGCCGAATGGGCGCGGCTCGAGACTTCTCGAACGAGGCGCTCGATCCGCTGTTTGCCGAAATTCCGCCGGACGTCGATCTGTTCGACCGCGGCGTCACCCGCGGCGAAACGCCGCGGCTGTGGATCGACGCCGTCGCCCATGTCGCCATGGGGCGCGACAAGCGCCTCTACCGCTTTCTGCACGACACCCGTGTCGGCCGCCACGTGCTCGCCGAGTCGCACGAGATTCCCGACATCGTGCAGGCGGTCACCACTTACGTGGCGCGCCGCATCGTCGAGCGGCAACGCGCGCTCGACGAGGATCCCGGAATTCATTCAGCGCGTGGCGCAAACCGCAGCCGAGCGCGAACGCCGCCGCCGGCGCTGGCGCGCGGTCGGCGCCTTCGCATTCGGCTTCTTTCTCGGTCTGTTGGGCTTGCTTGCCGCCGGCGTGCTGATCGCCACGCGCTATCACTGAGCTTCACGCAAAGCGTCTGCCGGCCGCTTTCGCCGATCGTGCCGTCGGAGACGCGCTGCCGGCACGATCATCTCGCAGCGCCAGTGCGGTCGCTTCGCCGTCGATGCGAAAAATGCTGTAGCCGCCGCCGTCTTCGCCGCCGTGCGGCGCCTGCGCCGAGGCCGACGGCACGCCGACCGCCGGGATTTTCGTGCCGCTTCGGGCCGTCGAGCCAAACGAGCGCGCGGCGATGATCGTGGCCGTGGAGCAAAAGTTCGGCGCCATGCTCGGCAAGCACGCGGCGCAAGCCCGCAGCAGTCGGTCAGCCGCCGCAGTAGTGCTTGGGCGGGCTGAGCGGCGGATGATGGATGAGCACGATGCGGAAAAGCCCGCGCGCTGCTGTTCGAGCGCTTCCGCCAAGCGCGAAAGCTGGCTGCTGGCCGAGCCGGCCCGTCGCCATGAACGGTCCGGTCGGCACGCCGGTCGACAGCGCGATCAACGCCACGTTGCGCGCGCCGGCGCACGAAACGGAAAGCCGTCGCCTCCGTCGTCGCCCCGCATGTAATCGCCCCAATAGGCGGCCGGCGATTGCTCCACGCCGCGCACGTAGACGTCGTGATTGCCGGGAATGACGGTGACGTCGCGCGACGCCCCAAGCGTCTCGAGCCAAGCCCGCGCGCGCCTATACTCGTCGGCGAGCGAGAGATTGACGAGATCGCCGGTCACCGCGATGTGGTCGGCGCCGCACTGACTTCAGATCGCGGGTGATCGCATCGAGCACTTCGGGGCGATGGAGTTCTTGCGCTTGCGCTGCCAGTTGATGAAGCCGAGCCCGCGCTTGCCGGCAAGCTCGGCAAAACGCGGCCGCGACGCCATATGCGGGTCGGACAAATGGGCGAGCACGAACATCGCGGCATGATGCTCTGCGGAATGAGCGCCGTCAAAGCGGATTGATGCGGCGATGAGCTGGCGCCGCGTCATGAACTGCCAATCAGGATGCCGACTGCGAATACCAGCACGCCGCCGACCACGACCTGGAAGGCCGCCTGCAGGAACGGCGTATCCATATAGCAGGTGCGGATCCAGGAGATTGCAGCCAACTCGACCGCGACAACCGCAAAGGCGACGGAGGTCGCGACATAGAAATGCGGAATGAGATAGGGAAGCGCGTGGCCCATGCCGCCGAGCGCGGTCATGCCGCCGCAGACGATACCGCGCACCACCGGCGCGCCACGACCGGTCAGCGAGCCGTCGTCGGACATCGCCTCGGCAAACGCCATCGAAATGCCGGCGCCGATTGCCGCCGCGAGCCCGACGAGGAACGTCGACCAGGTGTTGTGCGTGGCGAATGCCGCCGCAAACAGCGGCGCCAACGTCGAGACCGAACCGTCCATCAGGCCGGCGAGACCCGGCTGCACGTATTGCAGCATGAACATGCGTTTGGCGGTCTGCATCTTCGACGGCGCGTTCGCTCGGCGTGATCTCCTTGCCCGAGTTGATGGGCGAGCTTTTCGTGCGTGTCCTCGGCGGCGGCGAGCCGGCGCAAGAGATCGCGCGTGGCGTCGTCGCGTGCCGTTTCCGCTGCACGGCGATAGAACCGCGCCGTCTCGTACTCCATCTCTTCGGCGAACTTGCGTACGGAATCGATCGCCAGCGGCCGATTGAGCCAGATCGGATGGCGCGTGACGAAGCCCTTGACGTCCTGCCGGCGAATGAGCGGCAGAAACTCGCCGAATTTCTTCCGGTGCAGATCGAGCAGCATGTCGCGATGGCCGATCTCCTCGTCGGCCATCTTGTCGTACATTTGCGCCGTGTCGGGGTAGGAGCCGCGCAACGCATCGGCGAAAGAGCGGTAAATGCGGTTGTCCTCGTCTTCATTGGAGATGGCGAGTGCAAGGACTTCCTGCTCGTTTAAATCGGCAAAACGCTTCACGGCGACGCCCCTGGCTCGAAGATCTCGGCTGAAGCTATCTTAGAACGTTTCTAAAGAGTTGTGCTAGTACCACTGCACAGTGATTTTGACAGGTTGAACGGGATTCATAGCAGCTCCGGAAGGTATTTTGGCTCAACGAGCAGTTCGATGCTGCGGGCGATCCTGGACTTGCGTCTGATCAATCCGGCTCGTTCGAGAGTCAGCACCATCTGGTGAACCGAAGGCGGGCTGACCCGGAAATATTGCTGCATGTCGGCTTCGGCCGGCGGTCGGCGATGTAGACGCGTGTAGAGGTGGATAAACGCCAGATACTGGCCCTGCTTGGCCGTGAAGTTTTTTGCCGCGTGACTCACGCCGGCCATCCGATTCAGTTGTTCGTCCGCGCCTCGTACGAAGGAGGCACGGATGAATGTACGTTATCGGGTCGAACTCAGCCAAACTGAGCGCACCGAACTCATGGCGCTTCTGAGTGGCGGCAAGCACGCGGTGCGCAAGCTCAAGCGAGCGCAGATTTTGCTGGCCGCCGACGCCGGAGCCAGCGACGATGATATCGCGACCGGTGTGGGCGTCGGCGGCTCGACTGTTTACCGGACCAAGCAGCGCTTCGTGCTCGGCAACTTGGTGGCGGCGCTCAGCGAAGAGCCGCGCCCTGGCGCACGCCGCAAGCTCTCGGGCAAGGACGAAGCCCTGCTGGTCGCGACGGCCTGTTCCAAGCCACCGGTGGGCCGCGCCCGTTGGACTCTGGAGCTATTGGCAGATGAAATGGTCAAGCTCACCGCGCACGACAACGTCTCGCGTGAGACCGTGCGCCGGCGGTTGGCCGAAAACAAGCTCAAGCCCTGGCGCAAAGACATGTGGTGCATTCCGCAGGTCGATGGTGAGTACGTCGCCCGCATGGAGGACGTGCTCGACCTGTACGCCGAAGAGCCCGATCCGAAGCGCCCGGTCGTCTGCTTCGACGAGAGCCCGACCCAACTCATCGGCGAGGTCCGCCAGCCGATCCCAGCCGAACCGGGCCAAATCGAACGCTACGACTGCGAGTATAAGCGCAACGGCACGGCCAACCTGTTCATCTTCCTCGACGCGCATCGGCCCTGGCGCAAGGTCAAAGTCACCGACAACCGTGCCGCAGTGGACTTCGCCGCCTGCATGCGCGATCTCACCGACGTTCACTTCCCCAAGGCGGGGCGCATCCGGGTCGTATTGGATAATCTATCGACGCATTCGGCCGGGGCGCTCTATCAAACCTTCCCCGCTTGCGAAGCGCGACGGATACTGCACCGGCTGGAGTTCCATTACGTCCCCAAACATGCCAGCTGGCTGAACATGGTCGAGATCGAGATCGGTGTGCTGCGCAGCCAATGTCTGGACCGGCGCATCAGCACCGTAGAACGCCTCGCATCCGAGATCGCCGCCTGGGAACGGCAGCGCAATATCTCGGGAGCCCGCATCAAATGGATGTTCACAACCGCAAAAGCACGCGCCAAAATGGGGCGCGCCTATCCCAAGCTCGCTTCCGTCCGTGAACTCAAAATCAAAGAATGATAATCACCGTGCAGCGGTACTAGTAATTAGGACTTTGACATGGATATCGACGCCATTCGCCGCCCGTTCGAGCCGGCTCTACGCCGGTTCCTGCACCTTTATTGGCGCCATGCGCGCGGCTTGACGCTCGGCGTGCGCGGCCTGGTGTTCGACGCGCAGGGCCGCGTATTTCTGGTCAAGCACAGTTATATGGCTGGGTGGCATTTGCCTGGCGGCGGCGTCGAACTGGGCGAAACGCTCGCCTCGGCGCTGGCGCGCGAATTGCGCGAGGAGGGCAATATTGAATTGATCGGGCCGCCGGAGCTTTACGCGATCTACTGGAACCGGCGGATCGCGTGGCGCGATCATGTCGCGCTCTACGTGGTGCGCTCGTTCCGCCAGAGCGCGCCGCCGCAGCCCAACCGCGAAATCGTGGCACACGGCTTCTATGCGCCCGATGCTTTTCCCGACGGCACCACCGCATCGACCCGTGCGCGCGTGGCCGAGGTGCTTGGTGGGCGGACGGCGGCGGAAATCTGGTAGCGCTTCGTTACATTGGTGAAGTTTGTGCGCCGGTCAGGCGCATCATTGTCATCCGAAGCGGCCGCGGTCGTGCGGCATCGTAAAGTCGATGAGCGGCCCGATCGGCACGATGCCGGTTGGATTCACCTGACGCTGGCTGCCGTAATAATGCCGTTTGATGTGATCGATGCTCACCGTCTCGGCAATTCCCAGCACCTGATAGAGGTCGCGCAGATAATTCCAGAGATTCGGATAGTCGGCGATGCGCCGCAGATTGCATTTGAAGTGGCCGTAATAGACCGTGTCGAAGCGGATGAGCGTAGTGAACAATCGCCAGTCCGCTTCGGTGATTTGCCGGCCCGCCAGATAGCGCTGACCTGACAGCATCTGTTCGAGCCGATCGAGCGCGGCAAAAACACCGCGCGCGGCTTCTTCATAGGGCGCCTGGCTGGTGGCGAAGCCGGCGCGATAGACGCCGTTGTTGACGTTCGGATAGACGATGTCGTTGACGCGGTCGATCTCGGCGCGCAGCGCGATCGGATAATAATCGGTCTTTGCATCGGTGAACGCATCGAACGCCGAATTGAGCATACGGATGATTTCCGCCGATTCGTTGTTGACGATGGTGCGGCGCTTCTTGTCCCAGAGAACCGGCACGCTCACCCGCCCGCTGTAATGCGGGTCGGCCAACAGATAGATCTCCGCAAGCGTCGCCTTGCCGTTGACCGTATCGGGCGTTGAACCCGGTTCTGCGCCGAATTCCCAGCCGGTCTTGCCGTAGAGCGGCTTGGTGACGGAAACCGAGATCGTGTCGTCGAGTTGCTTTAGCGCTCGGAAGATGAGCGTGCGGTGCGCCCAGGGGCAGGCGATCGATATATAGAGGTGATAGCGGCCGCGCTCCGCCGCAAAACCGCCTTCGCCGCTCGGTCCGGGACTACCGTCGGCGGTGACGAAATTGCGATAGCGCGTCGTCGGCCGAATGAAGTGGCCGTCCTTGGTCCGCGACACATCTTCTTGCCAGATGCCATCGACGAGCAGTCCCATGGTTATCTCCGCTGATTGGTGTCGCCAGGACATAATAACCTTTTTGAGATGGGGCGTGGCGCTGGACGGCGATAGGGCCGAATGCTACGCGGCGGCGCGATGAACGACATCTCGCCGACGATACGGCCCGAGAGCACGGACGATGCCGAGGCGATCGAGCGCCTGCACGAACGCACCTTCGGCCCCGGCCGCTATGCCAAGACCGCGTATCGTCTGCGCGAACAGGTAGAGCACAGCATCGATCTGTCGTTTACCGCGCGCATCGGCACGCTGCTGGTCGGCTCGGTCTGGCTCACCCCGATCCGTATCGGCGAGAGCAAGGCGCTCCTGCTCGGCCCGCTCACGGTCGAGCCCGCGTTCCGCGAGCGCGGCATCGGTCAGGCCTTGATCGCGCGCGCGCTGAAGGAGGCAAGCGCAAAGGGCCATCGCCTGGTGATCCTGGTCGGCGACGAGCCGTATTACGGGAAAAGCGGTTTCAGGCGGATACCGCCCGGACGAGCGACCATGCCCGGTCCCGTCGATCCGGCGCGGCTGCTCGTCGCCGAACTGGTCGAGGGCGCCTTTATGGGCGTTTCGGGACGCGTGCGGGCGGAATGGGAAGGCGCGAAAGCGTAATTCAGCGGCCTTCGCGCGCCCAGGTGCCGGCGAGGCTGCCGAGCAGCAGCAAGAGCCCGAGCAGGCCGCTGAAGACCGGCAGCACGCCGATGCCGCGCACCACGCTGGCGTCGCTCATCTTCAGGCCGATCCAGTCGTCGCCCTCGATAGGTGTCGCCCGAGCGCACGGCGACGACGCGCGGAATGTGCAGGCCGCCGCCGTCGTCGAGCCGGCGCGAAGAGCCGCCAGTCGCTTTCGCGATCGGCGCCAGCACGTCCGTGGTCGAGGTCACCTCGGCGAATTCGAGCGGATTGGCGGGGCCGATATTGACCAGCGCGTTGAGCTTGCCGTCGGTCGCGCGCCACAGGCCGAGCTCGTTCGTCGCCACCGTGCTTTCCCACAGGCCGGGCTGGATCTGGTCGAGCTTGACGCACGCGGGTCGCGCCCGACGGCGAGGTCAGGGTCACGTCGGCGACTGAATCGCCCATGGTCTGCCGCTGCACGACGAGGTTATGGCCGTTGACCTTGAGCCGCAGCGCTTCCTCTTCGAGATCGGGCTCCTTCATCAGCCAGTGCGACAGCCGGCGCAGCAGATCGAGCTGCGGGCCGCCGCCCTGAAACCCGCGCGACCACAGCCACATCTGGTCGGAGAGCAACAGCGCCACGCGGCCCTTCGCCTTCGCGCGACAGCACCAGCAGCGGCTTGTCGTCCGGTCCCTTCATCACCGTCGTGCCGGTCGTGTTGACGGTATCGACGACGCGGAACCACTGGCTCCAGTGCGGCGGATCGGTGTTGGAGCCTTGCGAGGCCGCGCGTCACCGGATGGCGTTTGCCAAGTTCGGTCAGGCGCGGATGGAACGGCTGGTCGGTCACCTCGCCGTTCGGCTCCGCCGGCAGGATGGCGTCGAGCGGGGTGTGCCAGATGCTGAACTGGCTCGCATAATCGGGTCCGGCATCGACCAGCACCGCGCCGCCGTCGCGCACGTATTGCGCGATGTTGTCGAAATAGAGCATCGGCAGCACGCCCTGGCGCGCATAGCGGTCGAAGATGATGAGCTGGAACTGGTTGATCTTCTGCTGGAACAGTTCGCGCGTCGGAAAGGCGATCAGCGACAATTCATTGATCGGCGTGCCGTCCTGCTTTTCCGGCGGACGCAGAATGGTGAAGTGCACGAGATCGACCGACGGGTCGGATTTGAGCAGGTTGCGCCAGGTGCGCTCGCCGGGATTGGGCTCGCCGGACACCAGCAGCACGCGCAGTTTGTCGCGCACGCCGTCGATCGAGACCACCGCGCGGTTGTTGACCAGTCGTCAGTTCGCCGCCCGGCAGCGGCGCGGCTTCGATCTCGACGATGTTTTGGCCCTCGTGCGGGATCGGAATATCGACGCTCTGCGGCACGCCGACCGGGACGGTCCGCGTCTGCAAGCACCTCGCCGTCGCGGCGCACCGTGACCTCGGCGCTCGTTTCGTTGGCGCCGTGATCCTCGACCCGGTAGGTGATGGTCTGCGACTGGCCGACGATGCCGAAGCGCGGCGCGGCGATGAGCGCGACGCGGCGGTCGCGTTCGTCCTTGTGTCCGGTGATCAGCGCCTGAATCGGCGCGGCGAAGCCGAGCGCGCTCGGCGTCCGCCGGCACGTCGTGGACGCGGCCGTCGGTGATCATGATGACGCCGGCGACGCGATCGGGCGGCACGTCGGCGAGCGCCGAGTTGAGCGCGGTGAACAGTCGCGTGCCGTCGTTTTCGCCGTCGGCCTGGCCGGCTTCGACGACGCGCGTTTCCAAGCCCGGGAATGCGGTGCAGCCGCTCGACGATCGCGGCGCGCGCCTGTTCGGTCTGCTGGGTGCGGTCGCCGAAATTCTGGCTCGGGCTCTTGTCGACCACGACCACCGCGACCGAGCTGAGCGGCTGGCGATCCTCGCGCGTCAGCGACGGATTGGCGAGCGCCAGCACGATCGAGCGCGAGCGCGAGCGCGCGGATCGCGGCGCCGCGGCTGCGCGCGACGAACAGCACCAGCGCCGAGGATCGGCCACCGCGGCGATCGCGGCCCACAACAACCCGGGATCCGACCAGCGGAGCGAACGCGATACCGAAATTCAACTTATTTCCTCCTATTGCCCCAGCCGCTCGAGCAGCGCCGGCACGTGCACCTGGTCGGCCTTGTAGTTGCCGGTCAGCGTGTACATGACGATGTTGACGCCGGCGCGGAACGCGAATTCGCGCTGGCGCGGCTCGCCCTCGACCATCGGCAGCATCGGCTGGCCGTCCGGCTGCATCGCCCAGGCGCCGGCGAGATCGTTCGAGGTGATGAGGATCGAGGACACGCCGTCGCCGCCGCGCGCCGGACGGTTCGCCTCGCTCCTGATCGTCGGTCGCCGGCAGCGCCTCGACCCAAAGCTGGCCGGTGTTGAAGCGGCCGGGAAAGTCGCGCAGACAGATAGAACGTCTTGGTCAGGACGTGATCGCGCGGCACCGGCTCGAGCTGGGGAATATCGAGCGAGGAGAGAATTTTGCGCAATTCCAGCATGCCCGGACTGCGGGTCTCGCCGCCGGGGCCGGGCGGCGCGTCGATGGCGTCGCGGGTGTCGAACAGCACGGTGCCGCCGTTCTTCATGTAGGTGTCGATGCGCTTGAGCGTGTCTTCCGACGGCCGCGCCACGCCCGGCACGATCGGCCAATAGATCAGCGGATAGAACGCAAGCTCGTCGTGGGCGATATCGAGCCCGATCGGATCGCCGGCTTCGAGCGCGGTGCGCTGGGCGAGAAACAGCGTCAGCCCGGCCAGACCGGCTTTGCTGATGGCGTCGACGTCGGCGTCGCCGGTGACGACGTAAGCGAGCCTGGTTTGCAGCGCCGCCGGCGGCACGTTGGGATTCGGCGAGTCCTGCGCGCGCGCCTGCGCGAGCGTCAGAGCGCCAGCAGCGGCGAAGCCGATCACGACTGCCGCTGCGGCGCGCGAGCGCCGCGGTATGAGCCGCTGGATGCCGCCGCCGAGAAAGAGCACGACCAGGGTGTCGAGCAGGAACAGAGCAAAGCGCGGCAAGGAAGATCGGGCCGCGCAGATCCAGTGGCTCGCTGGTGCGGTAGACTTCATGGCGCGCATTGGCGAGCGGGGTGAAATCGAGCGGCTTGAGCCGATCGTTCGCGGCGAGCGTGTTGACGGCGAAGAAGCTTTCCGGCGGACCGTAAAAGCCGGGCGGGTGATCGGCCGTGGCGCTGCCGGAGAAATTCGGTCGGCACCGGCCGCGCCGTCGGCGGCGGCGCAATGAAAGTGCCGAAGCCGTCGAGCACGCGGGTCGGCGGCACCGCCTCGTGCACCGCGCTGGCCTGCGCATTGGCGGTCTGGGGCGACGTTGCTGGTGCCGGCGAGATCGACGATGCGCTTGAGCATTTCGACGAACGTGCCCGATAGCGGCAGGTTCGACCAGCGCGTATCGCCGGTGACGTGGAACAAGTACGATCAAACCCTTGCCGCGCCGCGCGGCGGTCACCAGCGGCGTGCCGTCGGCGAGCGTCGCCCAGGTGTTGTCGCTGAGCGTCGCGTCGGGCTCCGCCAGCACCTGCCGGGTCACGGTCACGTCGTTCGGCACCGGCATGCCGTTGAACGGGCCTTCGTGCGAGAACGCCGCGAGCGGCTGCGGCTGGTCCCAGCTCAGGCTGCCGCCGAGGATGCGGCCGCCGCGCCGCAGTTTGACCGGAACGAGATCGTCGTCGGTCGGCCGCCGCAAGCCGTGGGCCGGCAAAACGCACGAGCACGCCGCCGTCCTCGACCCATTGCGCCAGCCGATCGTGCGCCGCGCCGGCGACGGTGCCGACATCGGCGAGGATCAGCATCGGCAGTCTCTCATCGAGGAAATGCGCCACGGCGTCCGCCGGCGATTCGCCTTGGGCGAGCCGCAGGTCGGCGAATGGGCTGAGCGCGCGCTGGATGTAATAGCTTGACGACAGCAAGCGGCTCGTCGGTGTCGGCGGTCGCGGCCGAAACGATGCCGACGGTGCGCCGCCGCCAGCGCTTGTCGAGCAGTTGCACGGCGCCCGCCGAGCGCTCGCCGACGATCTCGATGCGCGCAATATCGTTGCGGATTTCGACCGGCAGGTCGAAGCGCGCTTCGGTCTCGCGGTCGGCCGCCTTGAAGGTGAACGGGGCTTCGCCAAGCGACGAGGCCCTTAAGATCGAGCGCGCGCACCTTGCCGGTTTCGCTCGTCGCCGGAATTCACGCGCAAGACTTTCACCGAGAGGCCGCCGGCCGCGTTATCGGCCGCCGTGAGCGCGCGCGGGCCCGGCAATGCCGCCGGACACGATCGTGATCGGATGGCCGCCGAGCGCCTGCGCCAAACCCTTGACGAATTCGTCGCCGTTGCCGAGATCGGTTCCGTCCGACAGCCACACGATCTCGACGTCATGCGTCGCGGCGAGGAAGCGGGCGATCGCGGGCAGCGCTTCTTCGCGCGCGATCGTTTGCGGCACCGGCTTCATCTGGTGCAGGCGCACGCGCGCCGACTCCGCCGGCTCGAACGAAATGTCGCGCGTTCCGTCCGACAGCGGAATGAGCGCGACGGCGCGGCGATCGTCTGCGGCGCGCGCGATGATGTCGTCGGCGGTGCGCACCCGCGCGTCCCAGGTGGCGAGCCGCCGCCCAGCCGTCGTCGATCAGGATCGCGACGGGCGAGCGCGTTCTGCGTCGCGGCAAGCGGCGGATGCCACAGCGGCCCTGCGGCGGCGATGATGATGAGGGCGGCAAGCGTGAGCCGCATCAGCGTGAGCCACCACGGTGTGCGCGCCGGCGTCTCTTCCTTGGGAGCGATTTCGAGCAGAAGCCGCGTCGGCGGAAAGTCGATGCGGCGCGGCCGCGGCGGAATCATGCGCAACAGCCACCACAGCACCGGCAGCGTCAACAGTCCGATGAGCACCAGCGGTTCGGCAAAGCCGAGCGGCAGTCCGCCAATCATGCCGGCATCCTCGTCTCCGTCGGCGGCGCGTGGCTGCGCGCCGAGCATCCGCCGTGGCGGCGCCGATGCGGGCGTGCAGCGCGAGCAGAAGTTCGCTCGCCGGGCGGTCGGTGCGGTGGATGGTGAAGCTCCAGCCGAGCCGGTCGGTCTCGCTGCGGATCTCATCGCGATGGCGTTTGACGCGCGACGTATAGTCGGCCTTCCAGGTTTCGGCGCGGCCGGCGGTGATGCGGCCGCCGCCTTCGGGCTCGACGAATTCGATGCGGCCCCAATAGGGGAACGTTTCCTCCGCGGGATCGACGATCTGCACGACGTGGCCGTGCGCGCCGCTGCCGGAGAGCTGCGTGATCGTGCGCCGCACTTCGCCGATTTCGCTCCACAAGTCCGACAGCAGCACGACTTCGGCGAGCGGGGAGGGCGAGAAATTCGGCGGCAGGCTCGCTCGCTCGCTGCGATCGTGCACGATCGCCTGCGCCATCAGCTCGACGACGTTGCGGCTGCCGGTCGGGCGCATGAGGCCGGGGATGCCGACGCGTTCGCCGCCCTCTACCAGAACCTCGGCGAGCGCGAGCGCGATGACGAGCGTGCGATAGAGCTTGCTGTCGCGCACGAGCGGCGAGGCAAAGACCATCGACGGCGAGCGGTCGGGCCAGATCCACACCGTATGCGCCGCCTCCCATTCCAGCTCGCGCACATAAAGATGATCGTCGCGCGCGGAGCGCCGCCAGTCGACGCGCGAGGCCGGCTCGCCGGAAACGAAACGGCGGTATTGCCAGAAGTTCTCGCCCGGCCCGGCGCGGCGGCGGCCGTGCATGCCGTGGATGACGGTGGCGGCGACGCGGCGCGCTTCCAGAATCAATCGCGGCATGCTGGCGGCGAGCGTCCGGCCTTCGCCGACCGCACGTCCAACCGCCGGACCATCCTGGTAATCGCGCTGGGAAACGTTGTTGGGCTCGACCGCCATTCGCCTATCCGATCCGCGCCTTCAGGCGCGCAATCACCGCCTCGATGCTCTCGCCCTCGGCGCGCGCCGTGAAGGTGAGCGCCATGCGGTGCTTGAGCACCGGCTCGGCGAGATCGAGAACGTCGTCGATCGAGGGCGCGAGCCGCCCGTCGAGCAGCGCGCGGGCGCGCACTGCGAGCATGAGCGCTTGGCTCGCGCGCGGGCTCGGGCCCCAGGCGATCAGCTTGGCGTCGCCGCTGTCCGGACCCGGCCGCGCCGAGCGCACGAGTTTGAGGATCGCCTCGACGACGGATTCGCCGACCGGCAAGCGCCGCACCAGGCGTTGCGCCGCCGTCAGATCGTCGGCGGTCATCGCCGGCTTCGGCCGCGTTTCCTCGGAGCCCGTGGTCTCGAACAGAATTTTTCGCTCGGCCTCGCGGTCCGGATAGCCGACGTCGATCTCCATCAGGAAGCGGTCGAGCTGGGCTTCCGGCAGCGGGTAGGTGCCTTCCTGCTCGAGCGGGTTCTGCGTGGCGAGCACGTGGAACGGCTTGGGCAGATCATGGCGCGCGCCGGCGACGGTGACGTGCTGCTCCTGCATCGCCTGCAGCAGCGCCGATTGCGTGCGCGGGCTGGCGCGATTGATCTCGTCGGCCATCAGCAATTGGGCGAAGACCGGACCGGAGATGAAGCGGAAGCTGCGCTTGCCGGTCTGGCTCTCTTCCAGCACCTCGGTGCCGAGAATGTCGGACGGCATCAGGTCGGGCGTGAACTGAATGCGTCGGGCGTCGAGCCCGAGCACGATGCCCATCGTCTCGACCAGCTTGGTCTTGGCGAGACCCGGCACGCCAAGAAGCAGCGCATGGCCGCCGGACAGAATGGTAATGAGCGCCTGCTCGACCACCTTGTCCTGGCCGAAATATCACCGTGCCGATCGCGGCCTTGGCGGCGCGCACATGCGCGGCCGTCGATTCGGCGGCGCGCACGATCATGTCTTCGAGCTTCTCCAGTCCCTCGCCGCCAGCAGCGGACATAGCTAACTCCTTGTCTTCAAGCCGTATTCCGGCACGTCTACGAGAGCCTCGCGGCAGCACGAATCTGCTGTCAGCGCAACATTGCACGAGGATTAGGCAATGCAATATATGCGCCAGCTGCCTGAAAAGCAGACCAACGCGCCTATTCTTTCATCCACAGGAAGCACAACTTGGGTTTGGGGCTGCGCCGGTGACAATTTGCTAATCACGATCGCGCGAGCGATCCGCATGGATTGGCCCCCGGACTCATGTCCAAGCGCTACGTTCAAGGCAAACCATGGCGAAGGAAGGGCAAGGCGGCTCTCGAGTCGATCACGGGTGCGGTAACGCGCGCCGCCGCCAAGGGGCCGCCGCCGGTCGAGCGCTGGAATCCGCCGTTCTGCGGCGATCTCGACATGCGCATCGCCGCCGATGGCACCTGGTTCTATCTCAAGACACCGATCGGCCGGCCGGCGTTGGTCAAGCTGTTCGCCTCGGTGCTCAAGCGCGAGGGCGATAAGTACTTCCTGGTAACGCCGGTCGAGAAGTGCGGCATCGCGGTCGACGATGCGCCGTTCCTTGCGGTCGAACTTGAAATCGACGGAGCGCCCGGCCGGCCGCGTGCTCAATTTCCGCACCAATGTCGACGATTGGGTCGCCTGCGGGCCGCGAGCATCCGCTGCGCTTCGAGCCGGAGCCGGGCACCGGCGGGCTCAAACCCTACCTTCACGTGCGCCGCGACTTGTGGGCAAAGGTGACGCGCGCGCTGTTTTTCGACCTGGTCGCGCTCGGCGAGGAGCGCGATGTGGCGGGCAGGGCAATGTTCGGCGTGGTATCGATGGGGACATTCTTTCCGATGGCGGGCGCCGAACAGGTGAGGGATTTTGCGTGAACGAGCGACGGCGCGGCATTGCAACAGAAGAACGGAGCGCTTCTTCGACCGTGCGCGGGCGCGGCTTAAGCTCGACGTGCCGCCGGCGCTGACCGATCCGGCCGCGCCAGGCGTGCGCCGCGGCGATCTCGACCTCGATCCGGTGCTGTGGGAGCGCGCCGGAGTGAGCGCCACGAAACCGGCGTCCGTGCTCGTGCCGATCGTCGACCGCCGCGAGCCGACGGTCCTGCTCACCCAACGCACCGCGGAATTGGCGAGCCATGCCGGACAAGTGGCGTTTCCGGGCGGCAAGATCGATCCGACCGACGAAAGTCCGGTCGCCGCCGCGCTGCGCGAGGCGCGGAGGAAGTGGGGCTGGCGCCAGTGCTGGTCGAGCCGATCGGCTATCTCGACCTCTATCTGACATTCTCCGGTTTTCGCATTTTGCCCACCGTGGCGCGCGTCAAACCTGAATTTACGCTTGCGCTCAATCCAGGCGAAGTCACCGAGACGTTCGAGGTGCCGCTCGATTTTCTGATGAATCCGGCAAATCACCAGCGCAAGACGCGCGACTGGAAAGGCATTGCGCGCGACTATTATGCGATGCCGTTCGGCGAGCGCTACATTTGGGGCATCACCGCCGGCATTTTGCGCAATCTCTACGAGCGGGTCTACGGCGCATGATCAGGCCGGCATTGACCGAAATCGCGCTGTTTGTCGCCCCGTTTGTCCTTTACGCGGTGTTTCTTGCTGGTGACGAACGCGGGCGTGCTGCAATCGAAGGCGTGGGCGCCGCGGCGCGCTGGCCGCGCTCGTCATCGTCTCGCTGCTCGCTTGTGGTCGGGGAGTTTTTTGGTGCTGGCGCAATTTTCCGGCGCGCCGCCTGGCTCGACCTATGTGCCGGCGCACATCGACAACGGCAAATTCGTGCCCGGGAGCCACGCGAGTGACGGCGACGGCGCAGCTTGGCGATGCCGCGTGGCTCAAGGACGGCGAAGTCGCGCGCCTGCTGGCGGTGCTCGATCGTGACGGCGAAGAGGCGCGCGTGGTCGGCGGCGCGGTGCGCAACGAATTGTTGCGGCAGCCGGTCGCCGAGATCGACGTGGCGACGACGGCCGTGCCCGAGGAGGTCGTGCGCCGCGTCGAAGCCGCCGGCTGGAAGGCGGTGCCGACCGGCATCGAGCACGGCACCGTCACCGTCGTCATCCACAGCCATCCGTTCGAAGTCACGACGCTGCGCGAAGACGTCGAAACCTTCGGCCGCAAGGCGAGGGTGATGTTCGGCCGCGACTGGCGGGCGGACGCCGAGCGGCGCGATTTCACCATCAATGCGCTGTCGGCTTCGGCGGACGGAAAAGTGTTCGATTACGTCGGCGGCCTTGACGATATCGCCGCGCGCCGCGTGCGCTTCATCGGCGAGCCGCAGCAGCGGATCGCCGAGGATTATTTGCGCATCCTGCGCTTTTTTCGCTTCCACGCGCATTTTGCCGATGGTGCGCCGGATGCGGCCGGCTTGCGGCCTGCATCATGGCGCGCGCCGGCCTCGATACGCTGTCGCGCGAGCGGGTGCGCATGGAGCTTCTCAAGCTATTCGTCGCGCCGCGCGCGGCGCCGACGCTCGCGGTCATGGCGACAGCGGCCTGTCTCGGCACGGTGCTCGGCGGCGTAGCCTATCTCGCGAGCTTTACGAAAGATCGCCGAGACTCGAAGCGGCGCTTGGCGACTCGACGCCGATCGCAGTGCGCCGGCTCGGCGCGCTCGGCGTGATGGTCAAGGAGGACGCCGAACGGCTGTCGCAGCGGCTGCGTCTCTTCAACGCCGAATCCGAGCGGCTGCTTGCGCTCGAACTGCTGGTGGCGCGTCACGCCGGCAGCTGGCGAGCAGGCCGCGCGCGCGCTCCTCTATCATCTCGGGCCGCAATCGTTCACCGACCGCGTGCTGCTCGCCTGGTCGCGCGCGGAGGCGGGCGCGGCCGATGCGCGCCTGGCGCGAGCTTGCGAACCTGCCGCAGCGCTGGACCGCGCCGGCTTTTCCGCTGAAGTCGGCCGACTTCACCCGCCGCGGCGTGCGCGCCGGCCCCGCGCTCGGCGCCGCCATGCGCGCCGCCAAGGAGGCCTGGATCGCTGCGGATTTCCCAGGCGACGCGGCGGCGATCGAAGCGATCGCCGCGACGGCGGCGCGTCAATCGACGGTCGCCGGTTAATCGCTCGATAACGCGCGGGCGCGCAGGGCGCGCAGACGCCGGCGGCCGCCTTGCGCGATCTCCTGCATGCGCGGGCGCATGCGTGCGATCATCCGCTGCGGGCGCATCTGCGCCACCATCCGCCGCGGCCGCATGCGTTCGACCTGCATTTCGTTGCCGCGCCAGACGAAATCGTTGCCGCGCAGAGCGCTGAAAAAGAGCGCGCGGCAGCAACAGATCGCGGATGAGCCCATAGAGCGGGGACAGCGCGGAGACCGGCCACTCCGGCGGCGGCCGCGAGCAGCATCTCGCCGCCGTACCAGAACGCGGCGAACACTGCCGCGCTCAGAATCGACCGATAATCCGAGCGCGTTGGCGACGATGCCGACCGCGATCATCGGCAGCACGCCGCCGGACAGAATTTCCGGAAGGAAATAAAGCAAAAAGCTGGCGCGGCGCAGCCGCGCCCAGCGCAGTTGCCTGTTCCAGACTTCGGCGGCGCTGCGTCGGCCGAGCGGTTGCGCGAACGGCCGATCGACCAGCCGCACCTTGAGACCGGCGCCGCGAACCACTTTGGTGGCGGCCGCGTCCTCGGCGACTTCCTTGGCCAGCGCGGGAATTCCTCCGGCGCGGTCGAGGTCGGCGCGCCGCCACAGCATGGTCTTGCCCTGGGCGAAACCGAAGCCGAGCGAATCGGCGGCGTATTGCCAGCGCGCCTGATAGGTGTTGAGGAACGCGCATTCGAGCTCGCGCCCAGAAGCCTTCCGGCCGGCAGCCGATCGGCGGCGAAGCGACCAGCCCGGTATCCTCGCGCCAGCTGGCAAACAGGAGCTGGATGTAATCGGGCGGCATCAGCACGTTGCTGTCGGCGATGATGATCCAGTCATGCGCGGCCGCGCGCCAGCCCTTGAGCACGTTATTGAGCTTGGGATTGTTGCTCACCCGCTCGTCGCCGATGAGCAGCTTCGCCATCGAGCCGGGGTGCTCTTCGATCAACGCCTCGACGAGCGGGACGACGGGGTCCTTTGCGGAAGCGACGCAGAACAGGATTTCGTAGCGCGGATAGTCGAGGGCGAATGTCGAAGACAGCGTATCGGCGGCATAATTGTCCAGTCCGCATAGCGGGCGCACCAGCGCTGACCGGGGGGTATTGGTCGGACAGCGCGCCGCGGCCGGGGCTTCGCCGGAAGCGGCGAATCGCGAGCGCGAGGCTCGCGACGTGAAATAGGCTGACGGAGACGGCGAAAGTGGCGGCGGCAAGAATCGGCGCTGTCATCGCCGCGACATTTAACGCATCGCCATGACAGTGCTGTGACTCGGTAACCGAGTCGGTCCGCCCGCCGTTAACGAACTGATAAGATCGTAGATCGGCCGTTAACTCTTTTTGTCATCGTGCTGCAATGGAAAGGAATTAGCAAAACGGCGGGATTGAACAGACGCGAGATGATGATTCGTGACATTTGAGGACGGCACAATCGGGTTCCGTACTCTCTTCATTTCCGACGTCCATCTCGGCGCGCGCGGTTGTCAGGCCGACCGCCTGCTCGATTTCCTTCGCTACCACGATGCCGAAACGATCTATCTGGTCGGCGATATCGTCGACGGCTGGCAGTTGAAATCCGGCTGGTACTGGCCGCAGCAGCACAACGACGTGGTGCAGAAGCTTCTGCGCAAGGCCCGCAAGGGCGCGCGCATCGTCTATCTGCCCGGCAACCACGACGAGTTTCTGCGCGACTATTACGGCACCCATTTCGGCGGCATCGAGGTGATGGAGACGGCCATCCATCAGGCCGCCGACGGCCGCCGCTATCTGGTCGTGCACGGCGACATCTTCGACATGGTGGTCAAGCACGCGCGCTGGCTCGCGCTGCTTGGCGACACCGCCTACGAGTTCGCCATCTTCGTCAACCGCTATTTCAACGCCATCCGCCGCCGGCTCGGCTTTTCCTATTGGTCGCTGTCGCAATGGGCGAAGCACAAGGTCAAGAACGCGGTGAATTATATCGGCGCCTTCGAGCAGACGCTCGCCGCCGAGGCGCAGCGCCACCACGTCGACGGCGTCATTTGCGGTCACATCCACCACGCCGTGATCCATGACGCTTTCGGCATCCGCTACGTCAATTGCGGCGACTGGGTCGAGAGCTGCACCGCGGTCGCCGAGCACGCGGACGGACGGCTGGAAATCATCACCTGGACCGGCGAACACAGCCGTGACGCGGCCGCTTGCTCCCTCGGAGCAGGCATCCGTCGAGGACGAAGCGGAAATCGCGGCCTGAACGGACGAAGAAGCCGTCGGCATCGCTGCCGGTGGTGCGCTCCCGCCGGTCAGCCGTGGCGGATTTTCAGCGCCAGGATGGCCGCGGTGATGGCGAATGTGACGGCGCTCGAGCCGATCAGCGGCGCATCGGCGATCGCCAGGCCATAAATCAGCCAGAGCAGCACGCCGAGGACGGAGAGCGTCGTGGCGGTGAGCGAAATTGCCCGCGTTTCGCGGTCGCGAATGATCTTGAGCGCCTGCGGCACCCAGCACAGCGTCGTTAAAACGGCGGCAAGCGCCCCGATCACTTCGACGAACGCCGATGCCATCGCCGCATCCTCCGATTCTCCCGCGAAAGTCCGCATCCGGCCGCCAGCCGCGACGCGCCGCTCGGCAGGCGATGATCGCGAATCGATGGAATTTTATTGGCGCCTCGACGTGGCGCTGATGACACGCGTAGCTCGCCGCACAAGCAGGACCGGCGGCTTCAGCCGCCGACGCCTTCCTGTCATCGCATGGTCACGGATAAAGCGTAGAATCATCAATGCGTTGCGTGAGAGCGCTGAAAAACGCGGCAGGCCATGATTGTTTCCGATCACACCACCAAAGTCTTCGACGCCGACCTGATCAAGCTCACGCAGAAAGTCGCCGAGATGGGCGGCTTTGCCCAGAAGCAGATCACCGATGCGATGAATGCGCTGGCGCGGCGCGATATTGTGCTCGCCCATCAGGTCGTCGCCAACGACGCGATCGTCGACGATTTCCAGCGCCAGATCGAGGAGAAGGCGGTGGAAACCATCGCGCTGCGGCAGCCGATGGCGATCGATCTGCGGGCGCTGGTGGCCATGCTGCGCATCGCCAACGACCTGGAACGAATCGGCGACCTGTCAAAGAACATCGGCAAGCGCACCATCGCCATGGGCAACGAGCATTCGCAGCGCACCATGCTGCGCGGGCTGCGGCACATGACGAATGCTCGCCGTCACCCAACTGGCCTCGCGTGCTCGACAGCTTTGTCGACCGCAGCCCGTACAAGGCGCTCAAAGTCTGGCAAAGCGACAAGGAGATCGATGCGCTCTACGTGTCGCTGTTCCGCGAATTGCTGACCTACACGATGGAAGATCCCGGTTCGATCTCGATGTGCATCCACCTTCTGTTTTGCGCCAAGAACATCGAACGCATCGGCGACCACGCCACCAATATCGCCGAGGCGGTGCATTACATGGTCGAAGGCCACGCCATCGCCGGCGAGCGGCCGAAGGGCGACACCTCGATCTATGGCAGCGAGGTGCTGGGCAGTGGCGCAGCCGGATTCCGGCCTAAAGCCGAGTGCCTCACGGCAGCCGCATCAGCGGTTCGCCGACGCGAATGATCGCGCCTTCGCGGACATTGCCGCAGAACGAGAAGCCGTCGGGCGCGAACACGATGATGGTCGAGCCGTGCTCGAACCAACCCATTTCCTCGCCTTTGCGAAAATCGGCGCTGCAGTGAACGCCGTCGCGGCCGCTCGGCCGCAGGCAGAGTTCGACGTCGAGAAAATTCAGCCGGATGCCGGCGACGAGGATGGCGCCGACCGGAACCAGCGTAATCGCGTGGCCGCTCCCGGCAAGCCGCAGTGCGCAGCACCGCGCGCTCGTTCTTGCAGTAAAGTTTCTCGACCCGTTTGAGCGCGGCGGCGTTGACGTTCCAGGTGTCGCCGGGGATGTAGGCGGCGTGCTCGACGCGGCAATCGTGCGGCGCGTGAAAGTGGTGATACATGCTCGATGTGAGCCGCAGCGTCACGTAGCGGCCGTTGCGATGGATTTCGACCAGATTGTCGTCGCGAAAGATTCGGCCAGCTGATAGCGGGCTCCCTTGATCTGATAGAGATCGGTCCCCGAGATCGTTGCCGTGCGCGCCGACGATGGCGTCGCACGGGCTGACCAGGATGTCCGGGTCGGCATCGATCGGGCGCGCGCCCGGCTTTAATCGCCGGGTGAAGCAATCGTGCAGGCTGCGGAAGCTTGCGCGTCGTTCGCCTCGCTCAAATCGAGGTCGGAAAAGAACCGCCACACGCCGATCGAGACGTCGCGCAACGAGCGGCTGCTCGATCCGGCTGAACCAGCCGGCGAATCGCGTCAACAATCGGCGCGGAATGCGGTTGGTGAGGAGGAAATTGACGTCCTCCCGATCGAGCGTCCGCAAGATGCGGCTCTTCAACGTCATGCTACCGTAAACTCCCTGTCGTATATGCCGAATTCGATGAATTGGAGCGGCATGACCATCGCATTCTATGGATTCGGCGGGGCCGCATTCGCCGCTTCGCTGGCGAAGTTGAAGGGCCGGCTGCGGCTCTCCAACGGCAAGCATCCGTTCGCTTGCCGGCCACGCCCGCTTGGCGCGGCGGATGGCGTCGCTTCGTCCGGTTTTATGAATACGACGACAGCCGGTTTTTCCGCGTCGATGGCGCGCCGGACGACGTCGCCGCGCGCCGCCGCGCCGGCTTCATGCGGTTGTCGGAGCTCTACCAGACGCGCTTCGCCAAGACCGCGGCGCTGACCGCCGAGGCGGCCGACGGCATTTCCGACCTGCAGTTCACCGCCGCCTATCGGGTGCCGTTTCAGTTCCGCCGTCTGGTGCGCGCGCAGCTCAAGGCGGGCGCGTTCGTGCAGTCTTCCGCCGGCGTGAAGGTCACCGACCTCGACGGCAACGAGTTCTACGACCTCACCGGCTCCTACGGCGTCAACGTGCTCGGCTACGATTTCTACAAGGCGGCGATGGCGCGCGGCTTTGAACGCGTTGCAGACGCTCGGTCCGGTGCTTGGGCCCTATCATCCCGTCGTCGCCGACAACGTGAAGCGGCTGCGAGCAGATTTCCGGCCTCGACGAAGTGTCGTTCCACATGTCGGGGACCGAAGCGGTGATGCAGGCCGTGCGCCTTGCCCGCTATCACACCCGGCGTTCGCACCTGGTGCGCTTCTGCGGCGCCTATCACGGCTGGTGGGGCGACGTGCAGCCGGGCATCGGCAATCCGCTGCCGGCGCACGAGACCTACACGTTGAAGGACATGTCCGAGGATTCGCTGCGCGTGCTGCAAACGCGGCGCGATATCGCCTGCGTGCTGGTCAATCCGCTGCAGGGGCTGCATCCCAACATGAATGCGCCGGCGGATTCCTCTCTGGTCGACAGCGCGCGCACGGCGAATTTCGACAAGGAAGCCTATGCCGACTGGCTCAAGCGGCTGCGCGCGGTCTGCACCGAGCGAAACATCGTGCTGATCTTCGACGAAGTCTTCGTCGGCTTTCCGCCTCGCCATCGGCGGCGCGCAGGACTATTTCGGCGTCCGCGCCGATCTCGTCACCTACGGCAAGACGCTCGGCGGCGGCCTGCCGATCGGCGTGGTGTGCGGACGCAAGGATTTGATGCGGCGCTTTCGCGACGACCGTCCGGCCGACATCTGCTTTGCCCGCGGCACATTTAACTCGCACCCCTATGTGATGGCGGCGATGAACGAATTCCTCCGCTTTATCGAGACGGAGGAAGCGCGGGCGCTTTATCGCGACCTCGACCGCGCTCTGGAACGAAAGAGCGCAACGGCTCAACGCGCGCCTGCGCGACGAAGATCTGCCGGTCAAAGTCGCCAACATGTCCTCGATCTGGACCGTCTGTTACACGCAGCCCTGCCGCTATAACTGGATGCTGCAATATTATCTGCGCGCCGAGGGCTTGGCGCTGAGCTGGGTCGGCACCGGCCGGCTGATCTTCAGTCTCAACTACACCGAAGCCGATTTCGCCGCGGTCGCCGATCGTTTCGTCGCCGCGGCAAGAGCGATGAACGAGGACGGCTGGTTCTGGCACAACCCGGCGATGACCAACAAGTCGATCAAGCGGACGATCCTGAAGGAGATGCTCGCCCATCGATTGCTTTCCGCGCGCGACAGACAGAATGCCTGCTGATCGAGCGCCTCAGCTGGTCCGCGGCAGTTCCTCGGCATCCTCCAGTTCTTCGCCGTCCTCGTCGTCCCATGTCGGCGCCGATATGCGGATCGATAAATTCGCCGCGCAAGAGCGCGAGCGGCGCCTTGTGGTAGAGCTTGATGTCGTGGAACGGGTCGGTGAGAATTTTGGTGGCCCATACCAAGCCGGTCTGCACGTCCTTGATGACGAACAGCTGGACGGTGCGGAACAGCACGCCGCCGATGCCGAGCGCCAGCCAAATCGTCGCCACCTGACGGACGAACTCGGTCTTGTTGGCGGCCGGCGAAAACAGTCCGAACAAGCTCGGGCTGAAATAGAGCGATACCGGCGAAAGCGCCCAGATCGACAACAGCACGACCTTGCGCCGCAGATTATAACCGACCTTGATCTCTTCCTTGTACTCGTGGGTGGCGTGGTTGACTTCGTCGTAATCCTTCGGCTCGAAGAAGAAATGGCCGGTCTGCCGCGTGGTCATCGCCACCAGCCAGCCGGCGAGCGCCGAGATGGCGGGATCCTTGAAGATCATGACGTAGGAGAACAGGAAGCTTATCGCGCTGACGAAGTGGAGCGATTGATTGATCCGGCTGTGATGATAGTAGCGATGGTCATCCCAGCGCTGCATTCTCAGTGTCTCGAGAAAGCCGGCCATATTTCCCCTCCGCCTTGAGTTGATTCATCGACGGTATGGCGATTCGATGAATCCGCCGTGACAGACGAACGATTGCGTGACTCTTCGCGTGAAGGCGCGGCGTCGCGGTTGTCGCGCTCAGCCCGCCGCGCGGGCTGCCGTTTGTCTGCGTTTCGCGCGCGACGCCGTTGCGCCGGCCTTGGTGAAGCGAATGAGCGAGAAATGCCCGAACGGCGGCATCGCGCGCCGTTCGACAAGCCGCATGCCGCCGGTCCTTTTGGCCCAACGCGCGTAGCGCTCGAAGGAAAACTCCGTGCGCCAGCCGAGCTTGCGCGCCGCGGGCGCAAACCACCGCTCCAGCGCGCGGCGCAATCCGGCCTCGGCGCCGACGCGGCTCACCAGTACGATCTCGCCGCCCGGCTTCAACACGCGGGCGAATTCGTCGAGCGTGGCCTCGGGGTTGGGCACGGTGGTGATGACGTATTGCGCCACCACCACATCGAACGAAGCGTCGGGAAAATCCAGATGCTCGGCGTCCATGACGGCGAGCGCCTCGACGTTCTTAAGACCGAGCTCGGCGACGCGCTGCTGCGCCTTGCGCAGCATCGGTTCGGAAATGTCGACGCCGGAGAGGCGCGACCTCGGACGGAATAGTAAGGCAGCGACAGACCGGTTCCGATCGCCCACTTCGAGGATGCGGCCGCCGATGCGCTCGGCCGCCGCGATCGCGGCGTGGCGGCCGTGCTCGAAGACCGCGCCGAACACCAGGTCATAGACCGGCGCCCATCGCGCGTAAGCTTTTGCAATCGTTTCCTTGTCGAGTTCCGAGCGCGAAGTGTCAGGCATCGCCTAGCCTCTTCCTTTGTTTGACCTCAGTGTTATTCGTCCGAAGTGTTCTAATTTGACGACAGGCGCCGCGATTCTCAGCCGGGCGCCGGTGCGGTCACCCGCTCGGCCGCCGCGTGTTCGTCGGAGTCCGTTGATCGCCACCTTGCGGACATGCCCGATGAATTGGCGCGCGCTGTTTTCCCAGGAGTAGTGCAACGCGAACGCGCGGCAGGCGTCGCGCGAGATTTGCAGCGCGCCAAACAGGCCGCGCGCAAATCCTCGTTCAAGACGCCGATCGGATTGTCGGCGATCACGTCCTTCGGCCCGGTAACCGGAAAAGCCGCGATCGGAACCCCGCTCGCCAGCGCTTCGAGTTGCACGACGCCGAACGTGTCGGTGCGGCTCGGAAACACGAACACGTCGGCGGCCGCCAAATGCGCCGCCAGCGTGCCGTTCTCCAGCTGTCCGAGAAACTTTACCTGCGGAAAGCGGCGCTTAAGGTCCGCCTCCACGGGCCCCTTGCCGATGATGACCTTGGTGCCCGGCAGGTCGAGCGACAGAAATGCGTTGAGGTTTTTTTCCACGGCGACGCGGCCCAAGCGTGACGAAAACCGGCCGCGGAAATCCGGGGTCGATGGCGCGATCGGGCCGGAACAGTTCGGTATCGACGCCGCGCGTCCACATGCCGAGATTGGAAAAACGGCGCTCGCGCAGTTCGCTCATCAGCGATGGCGTTGCGACCATCGTCACCGTCGCTGCCGCGTGGAAACGCCGTAACGCCGCATAAATCCAGCTCTCGGGAATCGGCGCGCGCGCGGAAATGTATTCCGGGAATGCGCGTGGTGTAGCTTGTGGTGAATGGCCGGCTGTGTCTGCGGCAATAGGCGCGCACCGCGTGACCGATCGGGCCCTCGGTAGCGATATGGATCGCGTCGGGCTTGGCCTCTTCAATGCAGCCTTGCGATCCGCCACCGGCTCGGCACCGCCAAACGCAGCCCCGGATAAGTCGGCACTGGCACGGTCGCGAAGCCGTCCGGCGAGAGGAACTCGATGTTCACGCCGAGGCCGTGCGCCGATCGCTTAAGCGACGTCAATGTGCGCACCACGCCATTGACTTGCGGAGGCCATGCATCCGTTGCGATGAGAACCCGCATGCACCGTTCTCGCAAAACCGGGACCGATTAAGAATTTCGAATCGGATGCGACAACTATTGCTAATTCATATCTCATTTGTGTGACGCGACTTTGCAGGCGTAAGGATGAGCGCCGGCGAACCTAACAGATAAATCGCGTCTATTTGGTGATCGTATTCAGCGGCGGAAAAAAGCGCGTCGCGTTACAATAGTGTCGCAGTTCGATGAGAAAGTGTGGCAACGAATCACGGCAGCGTGCTGAAAGCTCATCACAGCGGAGCGATGTCGAATGTGACGAGCGCCATCGGCCGCGCGATGCGCCGGAAACTCGGCTTAAGCTGGATCGCGGCCGCGATCAGTATCGCGATTGCCGCGGTCACGCTATACCGCATCCTTGCTGAAATCGAATACGCCAGAGTAATCGCCGCGCTGAAGGCCCAATCGCTTCGCGGACTGCTTCTGTCGGGCGGATTTGTCGTTGCCGGCTACTTCGCTCTCACCTGCTATGACGCTTTTGCCTTGCGGGCGATAGGCCGCAAAGACGTGCCCTATCGGGTTGCGGCGCTGGCAAGCTTCACGAGCTATACGATCGGGCACAATTTCGGCGCGGCAATTTTCACCTCGGGCGTGATCCGCTATCGCGTCTATTCCGCTTGGGGCTTGAGCGTGCAGGAAATTGCACGGATCGCGTTCATCACAGGACTGACGTATTGGCTGGGCAACGCGTTCGTGCTCGGCTGCGGCGTTGTCTTGGCGCCGGCCGCCGCCGGCGCGATCGATCACCTGCCGGCTCCGGTCAACCGCGTTATCGGGATCGCGGCGCTGTTGGCCATTAATTGCTACATGCTCTGGCTACTGCCGCGCCCGCGCAGTATCGGCCGCTCGCATTGGCGGATTGCTCTTCCGGATCCACCCTCGACCGTCGTGCAGATCGCAATCGGATCGCTGGATCTGACCTTTGTGGCGCTGGCCATGTACGCGCTCCTCCCGGCGCAGCCGGCGATCGATTTTTTCGATCTGCTCGTGATTTTCGTCACCGCGATGCTGATCGGAGTCGTGAGCTACGTGCCCGGCAGTCTCGGTGTGATCGAAGCGGCGATGTTCATCGGTCTGCCGCAGTTCCCAAGGGAGGCTTTGCTGGCGTCGCTCGTTACGTTTCGCGTCTTGTATTTCGTTCTTCCGCTGCTGCTGGCGGCGCTATTGTTGGGCGTTCGCGAAGTCTGCGGCATCGCGGCGGGAGTTGGCCGGACCGTGTAGGGCCGGCGCAATTCATCAGCGCCCGAAAATGAGGCTGTTCGGGTGCTGGTTGATGTTCTGGATCGTTTTTTGCAGCTCGGCGAGCGTGCGCCGTCCGTCCACGGCGAAGGCCTCGAATTGTTTCAGGCCGGTATTGGAGAACTGCGTCAGGCCGGCGGAAATCTGCACGCTCTGCTTGTCGAGATCGTCGGCGAGGTGGCGGATCGAATTCGGCAGCCTTTCCGATCTGGCCATTGCCGTCGGGGCCGCCGGTGAGGTTTTGCAGTCCGGCCATAACTTTATCGAGACGCTGCGAATTGTCCGCAAGCGTGTTCGTCACCGTCTCGATGTTGTGCAGCGAGGCATGCAGCGCCGTTTCGTTGTCGGCCACCATGGCGTCGATGCGGGCAAGCACGGCGCGGGCCTGCTGCGTCACATCGGCGGTCTCGCTGGCGTCGGCGTAGAGCGTCGGCGGCTGACCCGCTTGCGCGACGAGCGGCCCTGCATCGGCCGATCCGCCCGTGAGCGAGACTTCGGCAAGACCGGTCAAACCTTGGAACGTCAGCCCGGCTTTGGTGTCGGCGCGCACCGGCACGGCGCGATCGAGCTTAAGCAGCGCCACGACCTTGCGCGGGTCGCGGGCGTCGAGCGTCAGGTCGCCGACTTCGCCGACCCGGATGCCGTTGAAAGTCACCGCAGCGCCGGTGCGCAGCCCCGCCACCGAGCCGTCAAAGACCACGCGATAGGGAGTCTCCTCGCCGCTGCTGCCGGTTCTTTGGAACCAGAAAATGAAGCCGAAGGCTCCGGCGATGACGGCGAGCGTGAATAATCCGGTCACGACGTAGTTCGCCTTGGTCTCCATGAAAGAAATTCCCTGTGTCAGTGCCGGACGGGGCGCCGGCGTTTGCCGCGGAAGTAGGATTTGAGCCACGGATGCTCGGACGCGAGCATGGTCTCGATCGGTCCCGAGGCGATCACGCGGCCTTCGAACAGTACTGCGATGCGGCCGCAGATCGCGTGCAGGCTGTCGAGATCGTGCGTGACCATGAAGACGCTTAAGCCCAGCGTGCGCTGCAAGCGTGCGGATCAACTCGTCGAATTCGGCGGCGCCGATCGGATCGAGGCCGGACGTTGGCTCGTCGAGAAAAACGATGTCGGGCTCGAGCGCGAGCGCGCGCGCAAGCGCGGCGCGCTTGATCATGCCGCCGGAAAGCTCCGCCGGATATTTTTTGCGCACGTCGGCGCTGAGCCCGACCATTTCGAGCTTGGCAAGCGCGATCTCCTCGATCAGCCGCGGCGACAGGTCTTTGAGGTTTTCACGGATGGGAAACTCGACGTTCTGCTGCACGTTGAGCGAAGAAAACAGCGCGCCCTGCTGGAACAATACGCCCCAGCGCCGCTCGATCGAACGGCGCTCGCGCTCGCTCAATGCGGCAATGTCCTGGCCAAGGACTTCGATGGTGCCGTTGCGCTTGGGCAAAAGCCCGATGATCGTGCGCATGAGCACCGACTTGCCCGCGCCGGAGCCGCCGACGAAGCCGAGAATCTCGCCGCGCAACACGTCGAGCGTCACGTGATCGAGCACCGTCGCCGGGCCGAAGCCGACGACGAGATCGCGCACGCTGATGACCGGTTCGGCGTTCGCTCATGCGTCACATCCCGATGGCGGCAAAGAACATTGCGAAAAAGCCGTCGAGTACGATGACGAGGAAGATCGACTTGACCACGGAGGCGGTGGTTTTGAGCCCGAGCGAGGCGGTGCTGCCGTCGACCTCGAAGCCCTCGGCGCAGGCGACGAGCCCGATCACCAGCGCCATGAACGGCGCCTTGATCAGGCCGACCTCGAAAGTCGGCAGCCAGATCGCCTCGCGCAAGCGGGCAAGAAAAATCTCGGGCGACATGCCGCCGTAGAGCCAGCAGACCAGGCCGGCGCCGTAGAGCGCCGCCATCGCGCCGATAAAAGTGAGCAGCGGCACCGCGATAACGAGCGCGACGATGCGCGGCAGCACCAGCACCTCGACGGGATCGAAGCCCATGGTGCGCAAGGCGTCGATCTCCTCGCGCATTTTCATCGCGCCGAGCTCGGCCGTATAGGCGCTGCCGGAGCGGCCGGCCACCATGATGCTGACGATAAGCACGCCGACTTCGCGCAGCACCAGGACGGTGACCATGTCGACGACATAGATGTCGGCGCCGAAAGGCCGGAAACGGAAGATGCCCTGCTGCGCGATGATGGCGCCGATCAGGAACGTGCTCAAAAGGATGATCGGCACCGCGCGCAAGCCGACGTGCTCGAGATGATGCACGACGGAGGTGAGGCGCAGCCGCGCCGGCCGCAGTGAGCGTGCCCAAGAACGACCATCGTCAGCGCGCCGAGAAGATGGGCAATCAGCACCAGCGACCAGCCGATTTCGGCCATCGCGCGGCCGATAGAATCGAGTGCGCTCAGCGCGCGGTTCGGTGCGCGCTCCGGCTGGCGCCGCCTCCCGATTGACGACCTGCACCTCGTCGATCAGGCCGCGGTCGGTGTCGGAGAGATTGACGATGCGCGCGGTCGCGCCACGCGCGGTCAGGGCGCGCTTGAGCCGCTCGATCAGCCAAGCGCCGAATGTGTCCAGCCGTTCGAGCTTTTGCAGATCGATGTCGACGTTGCGGACGCCCTGGTAACGGCCGGCGGCGGCGTCGACGATCTCTTCAAGTTCGGCGGCGCGCTCGGCCGTCCAGGCGCCGCTTGCGGCGAGCGCCACGCGTTCGCCCTCGATCGTGCCGGTGAGAGAAGCGCGCTCAACGCTTCGTGCTCCGCAGCGGCCGGCGCACGCGGCGCGGCTCTTGAGCGCCGAACCTTGCTGCCGTCATAGTGGCCGTTCGCATGGACCTCTCCGTACGCATCGAGCGCTGGCCGCTTGGCCGGCGCCTTCACCATCAGCCGCGGCAGCAAGACCGAAGCCGTCGTGGTGGTGGCCGAACTCAGTGATGGAACCCACCGCGGCCGCGGTGAGTGCGTCCCCTACGCACGATACGGCGAAACCCCGGACGGCATTGTGGCGGCCATCGAAGCCATGCGGCCGGCGCTGGACGGGAGCCTCGACCGCGCGGCTTTGCAGGCCGCCATGCCACCCGGCGCTGCCCGTAATGCACTCGATTGTGCTTACTGGGACGTTAACGCGAAGACGTCCGGCCGCCCGGTGCACGAATTGGCCGGGCTTGTTGCGCCGAGGCCACGGGTCACCGCCTATACGATTTCGCTCGCCGCCCCGGCGGCGATGGCAGAGGCCGCGGCCAAGGCGGCGTTCCGCCCCTTGCTTAAAGTCAAGCTCGGCGGGGGCGACGGCGACGACGGCGAGCGGATCGCGGCGGTCCGCCATGCGGCGCCTAAGGCCGAGCTCATCGTCGATGCCAACGAGGGTTGGAACGCGGATAATCTTGCGCAGAACCTCGCCGCTTGCGCCGATTGCGGCGTCACCCTGATCGAGCAGCCATTGCCCGAGGGCCGCGACGAGGCTCTCTCCCGCATCAAGCGGCCTGTTCGGGTATGCGCCGACGAAAGCGTGCACGACCGCGCATCGCTTGAGGGCCTTGCGGACAAGTACGATGCCGTCAATGTCAAGCTCGACAAGGCCGGCGGGCTAACCGAGGCGCTGGCTTTGGCCGCGGAAGCGGAGCGGCGCGGCTTTGCCGTCATGGTCGGCTGCATGGTGGCGACCTCATTGTCGATGGCGCCGGCGCTGTTGGCGGCGCAATACGCCTGCGTTGTCGATCTCGACGGGCCGCTCTTGCTCGCCGAGGATCGGGTGGACGGCCTGCGCTACGACGGCAGTCTCGTCTATCCGGCTGAGCCGGCGCTTTGGGGGTGAGGGGCCGCACGCAATAGGTTATGGTTGTCAACGGCCGGGGCGCGTCGCAAGCGGCAGCCGCAGAACATAGCCCCGCGGGGTCTGGGAGGATCGTCATGGCAACACGCCGCCGCGTTCTCACTGCCATTGTCGGAGCCGGTGCAGCGCTTCCGTTGGCCAAGATTGGCCAGGCGCGGGCGCAGCAAAATTATCCCGACCGGCCGATTCGCATGATCGTGCCGTTTCCACCGGGCGGGCCGATCGACACCATGGCGCGGCTGGTGGCGGAGGAGTTGAGCACAAGCGTCGGCAAGGTGGTTGTCGAAAACCGTGCGGGCGGCGGCTCGACCCTCGGGACCAAGTACGTGGCTGCCGCCCCACCGGACGGCTACACGCTGTTGTTCGGCTCGTCAGGCTCGCTTGCCGTGGCGCCGGCGCTATATTCCAGCCTCGACATCGATCCTCGCACGGCTTTCGTGCCGGTCGCGATGGTGGCGCTGCTGCCGCACGTGTTCGTGGTGAATCTCGACGTGCCGGCCAAGACCGTCGCCGAATTCGTCGCCTACGCCAAAGCCAATCCCGGCAAGCTCAATTTCGGCGCGGGGCTGGGGACGCCGCCGCATCTGCTCAGCACCTTGTTCAAGAGCGAGGCGCACATCGACGTCGTCTACATCCCCTATAACGGCTCCGCCCAATCAGTGACCGATCTCCTTGGCGGACGCACACAGTTCACCATCGACGGCTTGGTCACACTCTATCCGCTGATCAAGGCCGGCAAGGTGCGCCCGCTCGCAGTTGCGCGTGCCGAGCGCTGGCCGGCGCTACCCGACGTGCCTACCCTGGTCGAGAGCGGCTATCCGGATTTCGTCATCGACGCTTGGACCGGCGTCGTGGCGCCCGCCGGCACCCCGGCTCCGATTGTCGAGAAGCTCAATGCCGCCATCAACGCCGGCCTGCAGACTTCGGCTGCGCAGCAAAGCCTTGCCAAGTTCTCGGCGATCGCCAATACCGGTACGCCGGCCGATTTCAGGAAATTCCTCGCCAACCAGATGCTGAAATGGGGGGCGATCGTGAAGCTCGCCGGCGCCAGAATCGATTAGACGGCACGCTGCCTGTGGTAATCGTGGCCGGAATTCAGGCTTTTGATTGCTTGCCGCCGGCTTGTGTGCTGTTGACTGTTGCCGTTGGCTCGCGCTGAAGCGGTTAGCAACGATGTCCACGGACCCATCCGGCGCCGCAATCCGGCGCACCGAAGCGGTCGTTGATGAATTCGCCACAGGCAGTGACCGTGTCGCTGCACGATCTTGCCGTTCTGACGGCGGCGATCGCCCGCATCGAGGCGCTTATCGCGGCGGCTGCGACGCCGCAGCCGGCCGGCTCTGACGCGATCGAACGCATTGCCGACATCGCCTTCGTGCTGCACGAACGTGACGTTGAGGCTTCGCTCTGCGACGCGCTCGACGCTGCCGTGCGTGAGATCACCCTTGCCGGCGCGCTCAAGCAGGGGAGCGTTGAGCGCATCCGCCAAGCCGCGGAACTGTTGCGCGAACTGTCGGGGCGCGCCAACGAGATGATGGCGCAGGCGGAGGCGGCGCAGGGCGCCGAACTGCCGAAAACGGCGAACATGGCGCCCACGTCGAGCAAAGGGCTATCGGCGGGGCCGGAGAAACGCGACGGCGAAGAGCCGGCCGATGTGAAGCTTCCGGGGGACGATCTGTTTGCGGCGGATGTGCCCGAGGATGATGAGTTTGCCGTATTCTTCCGGAAAGCTTTAATGCCGCGGAGTTCGGCAAACGAGGAAGCAAATTTGAACAAGGCGGTGTTGAACGAAATGCCGTCGAGCGGGAAGTCGCCGCGGGCGCTGAATCCCGAAGACGATCCAGGTGACCTGTTTGAACCAATAGCGAGTGCGCCGCTCGCTGCGCCGCCGGAACTAAAAATCGAGGCCGCCGCTCTGCCGCCTGCGCCGGTGCACGCGCCTGCGCGCGTTCCCGAGCAAACCGGCGCTGCTGTGGGCGAGAGCATCCCGCGATCCGAGGAGAATGCGCAGCCGCAAATGACGGTTGCTGACGCTAAAACTTTGAGCGATGGTTCTTCGGTCGGCGGTTTCAAACCGCCGGCGCCACCGCGTCTTGCTGCTGGTTCCGTACCGCAGTCCGCCCCGCGGGCGGCGCCAAGCGATCCGCTCGCGCCAGTGCGCGCCTTGAGCGACGAAGAGATAATCGCGCTGTTCAGCTAGCGGTATGGGCTCCAGCGCATGCCACTGCTGTTTCGTTCGGTCCGCGGCCGAAAAAATGTCGCAGAATGGTCATTAATCCATTATGAATGAGACGATCCTCCGCGCGTGATTCGTGTGTGCGGCACAAAAGTTGCTTCTAAGGGATGATGCGGATCGACAACGACGTATAGGCAATGTGCTTTGCGTGCTCCAGGTCAGGAGGACCAGTCGTTTTGGTCCGCGCGAAATGATCTACTGGAGGCCAAAATGCACAGACTTACCGTTCCCGCCTTGGCGGCCGTGGCGTTGTGCATCAATGCATTCGTTCCCAGCCAGTTGTTGGCGCACGACGACGGCCGTTTCGCCAATTCGCCGCTGCAAGGCCTGGTTCGATCAGCTCGCCAGCGGCAAGGGCCTGTGCTGTTCGTTCGCCGACGGCGTTAGCGTGCAGGATGTCGACTGGGACACGACGCAAGATGGCCGTTATCGCGTGCGGCTGAACGGGCAATGGATCGTCGTACCCGATGCGGCAGTGGTGACCGAGCCAAATCGTTTCGGTCCGGCTGTGGTGTGGCCGTATCAGGATGCTTCCGGCGCCACGCAGATTCGCTGCTTCATGCCGGGCGCAGGCGCCTAAATTCCGTTCTGTCTGCTTGCGTGCAGGCGGCAGGAGAGACGGAGAGTGATGTGCGTCCCGGATCAGGCTGCCGGTCCCTCGTGGTCCGCGGGGACAGAGCAAATAATGCGCAATCGCCTGAGCGGCTCAAGCTACGCGACCAGCCGGAGAACAGTTCCGGATCGACATTGCCGCCGGACAGCACCGCCACGGCGATCTTTGCCCGTGACGTCGATTTTGCGGGTCATCAGAGCGGCGAGCGCAACCGCTCCGCCCGGCTCGACCACGAGCTTCAATTCGGCGAAAGCAAATGCAACAGCGGCCGCGACTTCCTCGTCGCTTGCCACGACGCCGGCGCCGACCAGTGAGCGGTTGATCGCGAATGTCAGCTTGCCCGGCATGCGCGCCATCAGCGCGTCGCAGATGGTGCCGGTGAGTGCCGCGTTCTGCTCGCGCTGGCCGCTTTTGAACGAACGGGCATGGTCGTCGAAACCTTGCGGCTCGGCAGTGTAGAGCGCGGCCGTCGGCACTCGCGCCTTGACCGCAAGCGCGATGCCGGCGGTGAGGCCGCCGCCCGAAGCGGTCACCACCACGACGTCGGGCTTCAGGCCGAGCGCGCTTAAATCCTCGACGATCTCGCGGCCGGCGGTGCCTTGGCCGGCGATGATCAACGCGTCGTCGTAAGGCGGCACCAACATGGCGCCGCGCTCGCGCCGCGATCGCCTCGGCGATCGCCTCGCGGTCGTCGCGAATGCGGTCGTAAAGCACGATCTTCGGCGCCGAACGCCGCGGTGCGCTCGCGCTTGGCGCGCGGCGCGTCGCTCGGCATGACGATCACGCACGGCATGCCGAGAAGCCGCGCCGCCGCCGCAACGCCCTGCGCGTGATTGCCGGAGGAGAACGCCACCACGCCGGCCGGCGCGCTGCTCCGGCGGGATCGCCGCGAGCTTGTTGTAGGCGCCGCGAAATTTGAACGAGCCGGTGTGCTGCAACGTTTCCGCTTTGAGAAAGACGCGTCCGCCGGTCATGGCGTCGAGCGCAGCCGAGGACAGAAGCGGCGTGCGCAACGCGACGCCGGCCAGCCGGCGTGCAGCGTCATCCACATCGGCGACGGTCGGCAGCGAAACCGGAGCGTCCATGACCGCAAAGGTAGCGCCGCCATTGCGGCGCGAGCAAGGGCGCGTTCGATCGGCGCCATGCGCTCACGTCCAGAGAGCGCGACCTGCACCAGCGGACGAGCGGCAAGCCTACTGATCGAACCGTCCGGCCGCGTGCGCCAGCATGGTGTAAACCTTGCCGGTGTCCGAGGTCAGGTAATTGCGCGCCACCGACGGCGCCGCGATCGCCGCGCGAAACGTCTTCGAGCAGCCGCTCGAACTCGTGGATGTAATGTTCGACGGTCTGCCGGAATTCCGGATCGCGAGCGGTACTTGTTGCGGATTTCCTCGAACGCCCTCTGGCCCTGCGCGGTGTAGAGCCGCGCGCGAGCCCACGCCGCGTTCGCCGCGCTGATAGCGTTCCCACAATTCGGCGGTCGCCTCGTGGTCGATCATGCGGGCGATGTCCACCGAAAGCGACTCGAGCGAGCCGACGGCATCGCGCGGCGCGCGATCGGCGCTTCGCGCGGAGTGGGCGGGGTAATCGGCGGCGCTGTCTTCGCGCGATGCGCGCGTCAACAGCTCGCTGAGCCAGCCGCCGCTGCGGCCGTTGGCATCCTTGCCGCCCTGAATCGGGCTGAGCGAGGGCGCATCGGGCCGGCGCGCCGGCGCGCCGGTGATGTCGCGCACCGGGCGGCCGGGGCTGCCGCCGGCATCCGGCCGGATCGGGCGCGGCTGCGCGCGTCCGCCGCCGGAGGCGTAGGCGGGCTCGGCTTCGCGCCGCATCGGCTCGACGGCATCGAGCGCGCGGCCATGGCGGGCGACGATGCGATTGAGCTCGGCGAGCGCTTCGATCTGGTCGACGATGACGCGCCGCATCTGCGCGGCGTTTTCGGCGGTCTCCTGCGGCAATTCGAGAACGCCGCGGCGCAATTCGGCGCGCGTCGCCTCGAGTTCCCGCTGCATTTCCGCCGCCATCTGCTTCATGCCCTGCATGATGTCGGTGAAGCGCTCGGCGGATTGATTGAACATCGCATGCACTTCGCCGGCGGTCTCCTCATAGACCGCGTTGAGCGTTTCGCTGGTGCGCTTGCGCTGTTCCTCGGCGCTCGCGCGCACGACATCGAACTGCTGCTCTATCGTGTGCACGCTCTCGTTGCTCGTCTCGGCGACGATGCTGGCGATCTCCCGCGCGCGCGTCGTCGCCGAATCGAGCGATTCGTCGAGCAGGCCGGAGAAGCGGCGCAACCGCTGCTCGAAATCGTCGGTGCGCGCGTCGAGCGTCGTCACCAGCGACTCGATGCTGGCGTGACGAGCGGAGATCGAATCCTCGCTGCGGCGATTGCTCTTCTCCAGAAGCTCGACCGCCTCGGCCAGCGAGCGGCCGTGGGTCGCTGAAGTGGGTGGCGAGATCGCCGAGATCGCGCAGCACTTTCACGGTCGTACTGTTGAATGCGCCGAGGTGTTCTTCCACCTTGGCGGTGGCGGTTCCGCTCCTGGTGTTGAGATCGTTCATGGCGGCGACGAATTCGGAGACCCGCGACACCATCGTGTGCTCGATCGCGTTCATGTTCTCGTGTGCGCCGCTGAGCACCTCCTGCAGCAGGATATTGGCTTCGCGCAGACGCTCGAACAGCGCGGTGGAATCGGAACGCAGCATGCCGTGAGTCTCCAGCATGTCGGCAACCGTCGCCGCGGCGGTCTGCTTCGATTCCTCGATCGCCGTCCGGGTCGCGCTGTGGAGGTCTTGAAGCGTCCGCGTGATGCTCGACTTCGCCGCCTCGGTGACGCCCTGGGTGCCTTCCTGGAGTTGCCCAAGCGTGCGCGTGACCGCCATCGTGGCGTTCTCGCTCGCGTCGTTGATCAGGCGGGCGATCTCCTCGCTGTTATCCATCATCGTCTGCGTGAAGACGAAGCCCTTGGCCTCGATCGCCTTGACCGCATGGTCGGTGATGCGGGTCACCTCGCCGGCGAATTCCTCGCCCTTGCCGGTCAGCGCGGTGAGGAGTTCGTTCGACTTCTCGTCAAGCGCGTGCGTCATCTCGCCGACGCGCTGGGATACGGCGGCATGGATCTCATCGGCTCTGCCGACGATGTTGCGGGCCACGCTGGCGCTCATGCCGATCGAGGGTACGCTCGGCGTCGCTGGCCGAGCGGCCGATCGCCTCGGCGCTGGAGCGGGCGGTCCGGGCCATGAGATCGGCTGTGGTCGCAGTGGTTTTGACGATCGTTTCACTCGCCGCCGTTGCGCTCTTGCCGAGCATTCCGCTGGCGTTTGCCGCCGTTCTGTTGATCGCCTCGGTAGCGCTCGCGGCGCTCTTGCCGAGAGCTTCGCTGCTGCTGGCGACGGATTTGTCGATTGCATCGCTGGCGGCCGCGGCGCTCTTGCTGATGGTGTTGCTGAGCGCAGTCGCGCTGCGAGTAAGCAAACTGGTGGCTTCCGCGGCGGTCTTGCTGATCGTATTGCTCAAGGTGTCTGCGCCGCGATTGAGCGAGGTGGTGGCTTCGCCGACGCTCTTGCCGAGCGTTTCCGCACTGCGATTGAGCAAGGCGGTGGCTTCCGCGGCATTCTTGCCAATTGTGCTGCTCAGCGTGTCCGCACTGCGGGTGAGCGACGCGGTGGCATCCGTGGCGCTGCGGTTGAGCGCTTCGGTCACTGCCGTGGTTGCCGCCATGCTCTTGCCGAGCGCCTCCGTGGTGCTGGTCAGAAGTGCAGTGAGCGTTTGCTCGGCGCTGGTCGAGTTGGATTTGATCGCGTCGGAAAGCTCCTCCAGGCGCGCGTTGAGCATGTCGGCCGCGGCGCGGCTTTGCGTATCCATCTCCTGGATCACGCTTTCGGTGCGTCCGATGAGAAGCTTCTCCAATTGCTCGATGCGGGCATCGAGCGTCGTTGCGACCTGCAAAGCTCCCGCGCCGAGGGTCTTGTCGATGGTGGCAACACGCTCGGTGACGGTCTCGGCGAGTTTCTGGCCGCGGCTGTCGATCAGCGTGGCGACGTCGCTGACGCGCTTGTCGACCGCGGCGACGACTTCCTTGCCGCCCTCGGCAAGCGTCTTGGCGATGTCCATGACGCGCGTGGAGAGCGCCTCGGTGAGCGATTGCGTGCGGCTGTCGAGCGTCTCCTGGAAGCGCGCCAGACGCTGGTCGAGCGAGGTGGTGACCTCGTTCGCCTTGGGTGACGCGATTGTCGAAGCTGTCGATATAGCTGCGCATCGACTCGGAAACGTCCTGCGTGCGCGCGCCGAGCCGCTCGACCAGTTCGGAGCCGTAGGTCTTCACCGTGCGGTCGAACTCGCTCAAGTGCCGGGTGATGAGGTTGCCGAGCGTGGCGGACGTCGCGCGAAATCTTTTCGCCGAGTTCGACGCCGGAATGGCTGAACATCTCCTCGTAGGCGGCCAGCCGCGTCGCACAGCATCTCCTTCATGGCGTCGCTGCGCGAGGTGATGACCGAGATGACTTGCTCGGCGCTCTCGCGCACCGAGTCGGCCATCTTCGAACTGCGCGATACCAGCGAATCGGTGATGCGCGCGCCGGCCTGTTCGAGCTTGGTCGCGACCTCGCCGCCGCGCAGATTGAGGTCGAGGACGAGCGACTCGCCGGAGGTCTTGAGCGTGCTGTTGACCTCCTCGGCGCTGGCCGCGATCTTGTCGGCGATCCGGCTCGACGTTTCGATGATGGAGTCGGTGAGTTCCTGCGCCCGGCCATTGACCATATCGGTGAGCTCCTGCGAGCGCCCGACCATCGTGTCGACGATGGCGAGGGATTTTTCGGAAAAATTCTCGGTGACGCGGTCGAGCCGCGACGTCATCATGTCTTCGAGACCCTGCGCGATCTCGGCGAATTCCTCGCCGACGTGATCGGTCTTGAAGCTCAGGCTGCCGGTGAGCCGGTCGCTCGCGGTCGTGATCGCGCGCGAGGTTTCCGCGCTCGTGGTTTCCAGCCGTTCAAGCAGATCGCCGCCGCGCACGCTCAGCTGCTGGATCATGTTGTCGCCGATCTGGCCGAGCGAAAGCGTGATGTGCTCGCCCTTCTCGGCCAGCGAATTGCGTGATGCGCTGCGCCGCCTCGTTGACCTGCTGGCCGACCAGATCGCTGATCGTGGAAAGGTCCTGCGTCAGATCGATGTGCACGTTATTGATGGCCGAGCGCACCTGCTCGGCTTGGCTGACCAGAGTGTCGCGCTGGTTGGCGAGATCCTGGATGAGGCCGCGGATGCGCACCTCGTTGTCGCCGTAGGTGCGGGCGAGCGCCGCGACCTCGTTCTGCACCATCGTTTCCAGTTCGCTCGCGCGCGCCAGCGCGCGCTCGACGCCGTCGCCCATCGCCGCCACTTCGCGGCGGATCGCCTGGCCGACGCTGACGATGGAATCCCGCGCCACGCTCTCGGGCTCGGCAAGCCGCATGGCGACCCCCGCCATGGACTGCGCGATCAGGCGCAATTCCTGGCTGCGCCAGGCCATATGGGCCACGCCGAAGAAGAAGATGATCGGCAACAGTGCCGCCGCGCCCAGCCCGATCATGACGCGCGGCCGGACGAATGGCCGGGCCCCAAGGCGGCGCTAAGGTCCGAAAGGTAGGCCCAGGATAAAGCGAGGCAGCCGACGACCCAGGCGCCGGAAAACAACGCGGCGACGAGGTACGAAGTACGCGCCGGGCGGCGCTGCAGCGCCTGCAGAATCTGGCCGATCGACTGCTGATCGTCATTGGCGGCGCGAACGGCATCGGCGCGCAGATCGCGCGGGCCGACGGCGTCGGAATCGAGGAGTTCGTTGAATGCCGGCTGCGCCGGAGCGGCGTGCTCGCGCTCGTTGCCTCGGCTGACCCGGAAGTTCGCCGATCGCGTTCGGGTGGGCTGAGGTGGCTCCACCGTCGTCATCGCGGATGTTGAGGGCTTCCTGGATCGCCGACAATGCCGCCTCTGTCGGATCGATCGTCTTCTTCGGGTAGTTGGCCATGTCGGTCGTCGCCTCGCGTGTTACGCTTGACTAGGACGGCCTGAGGCAAGCTCAGGGCCGCACCACGAGCGCGTGATCGTTCAAGTCATTGACTCCGGTGCAGAGGGCTCCCCCGCCCTCATATTGCACTCCCATACCCCATCCTATCGGTCTGGCGCATCGAAGGAAACTGGAGTCGGTAACGACCTTTTAATCATCGTTAACGATTTGCTTACCATAGCATCACTTGCCGGCTGCAAGGAACGGATTTGCCATTCTGGTGCCAACAATGCGGCCAGCGTTGGGCCGAGAGTGGCCAAATTGGGCAATATCAACTCTTGGCGCAGGTTGAATGGAACACTTAAAGACCGGTGTGTTCTTCCTGCCACGCGCGCCTGATGGCGCCGCCCGGGTGGAACGCGAGGGTCGCATCGCCGTAGGAATTTAGTCACCAGTCGGGCGAAAGAAGGCCATCGCGGCGGAATAGTGCGCAGGAGATTTTACCGGGTTTTCGCGGTCTGGGCGGCAAACTTCGGCGGCAGACTTGGACAAAATGCCAAGGACAAAATGCCAAGGATTAGTCGACGGGGAGGACGTTATGACCGCATCGGGCGTCGAGCTTGCCGACGAGCGCGGCCGAAAGTACGGCGCGGGAACCATCACTGCCGGAGCGCATCATCGACGAGGAGCATCTGGAGCGCATGACGCTTGGCGATCGCCGGCTCGAACGGGAAGTCTTGCAGATTTTTGTCCGCCAGGCCGCCATCATGCTCGGCGCGTATCGCGGGCGCTGAGCCGGCACACGTCTGGCTGCGGCCGCCCATACGCTGACCGGCTCGGCGCGCGGCATCGGCGCGTGGCGCGTGGCGCGGGCCGCGGAACGGCTCGAGCGAGCCGAGCGGCGAGCGATGAGGTCAATGACGCGATCGCTGAACTCAAGGCCGCCAGCCTTGAGGTCAGCGCCGCAATCGGCGCGCGCTTGAGCGGTCCAGCGTGCTAGTCTTCGCGCGGCCGTCGATTTCAGTTGGCCGCTTCGTACTGGCGCTCTGCGGCATGAGCCGATAGAAGAGGCGCGCCGCCAGCACGGCGAACCTTCCGTCGACTGCCTCCCAAGCCGCAGCTCCGCGCTCACTCGCTCCCCATGGTCAAAATCACCTTCATCGATGCCGAGGGCACCGCGCGCACGGTCGAGGGCGAAATCGGCGCGACGGTCATGGAAACGGCGATCAAGCATGGCGTGCCCGGCATCGAAGCGGAATGCGGCGGCGCCTGCGCCTGTTCGACCTGCCACGTCTATATCGAGGAAGCTTGGCGGGAGAAGGTCGGCGAGCCTTCGCCTATGGAAGAGGATATGCTCGATTTCGCTTTCGAGGTGCGGCCGAACTCACGGCTGTCGTGCCAGATCAAAGTGCGCGAGGAGTTCGACGGACTTACGGTGCGCACGCCGGAGCGCCAAGCCTAGTTGGCGGGTTCGGCCGGACAAATCCCACCGCGGCTGGAACAAATCCCGCATCGTCTCGCGATTTCGCCGTCCGCATCCTCTTCCCCTGCCGTGGCGAGCACGCTAGACACTCGCCAACTTATTGGACGGTATCAGTAATCAAAGAGCACGACACGACATGAGCGAACCTATTAAGACCGACGTTGTGATCATCGGCGCGGGGCCGATCGGCCTGTTCGCGGTGTTCGAGCTGGGCCTGCTCGATATGAAAGCGCACCTGATCGACATTCTCGACAAGATCGGCGGCCAGTGCGCGGAGCTTTATCCGGAAAAGCCGATCTATGACATTCCGGGCATTCCCTACACGAGCGCGCAAGGACTGGTCGACAATTTGCTGCAGCAGATCAAAGCCGTTCAGCGCGCAATATCATCTGAACGAGATGGTCGAGACGGTCGAGAAGATCGGCGATCCCTTGTTCCGCGTGAAGACGGACCAGGGCAAGGAGTTCATCAGCAAGATCGTTGTCATCGCCGCCGGCGGCGGCTCATTCCAGCCCAAGCGTCCGCCGATCCCCGGCATCGAGCCCTACGAAGGCAAGTCGGTGTTCTATGCGGTGCGCAAGATGGAGGCGTTCCGCCAAAAACGCATTCTCATCGTCGGCGGCGGCGACAGCGCGCTGGACTGGACGCTCAATCTGGCGCCGCTGGCGAAGCATCTGACGCTGCTGCATCGGCGCAGCGAGTTCCGCGCCGCGCCCGACAGCGTCAATAAAATGATGGCGCTGGTCGGCCAAGGCAAAATCGATTTCGTGCTCGGGCAGGTTACTTCGCTGGCCGGCGCCGATGGTCAGATCAGTCATGCCGTGGTCAAGACCAACGACGGATCCAGCTTCGACATCGCCTGCGACGTGGTGCTGCCGTTCTTCGGGCTGACGATGAAGCTCGGCCCGGTCGCCAATTGGGGATTTGAGCTAAAGAACAACGAACTCATTCCGGTCGACACGGCAAGCTTCGAGACCAGCGTGCCGGGAATTTTCGCCATCGGCGATATCAATTGGTATCCCGGCAAGCTCAAGCTTATTCTGTCCGGCTTCCATGAGGTGGCGCTCATGGCGCAGAAGGCGCACCGCTACGTCTACCCGGATAAGCGGCTGGTGTTTCAATACACGACGTCTTCGACGAGCCTGCAGAAGAAGCTCGGCGTGGCGCCGGCGCCAGCGAGACGCTGAGCAGATTGTCTTGCCGTGCGCCGTGCTGCGAATCCGTCGCGAAGGTGGAGACCGCCTTACGGTTTGGGCGACGGGGCGATGGTGAGCGGCGGCGGTGAGGGCGCGGGCGCAGGCGGGGCGGCGGCAGGCGCCTGCGGGCGCTCCCGGAGCCGGAGCCGGGCGGCGGCAGCGGCTCGGCGCTGACCGCCGGCGGTTGCGGCAAACCGAGCACCACGCGCGCCGCCGGCAGCGCCGCGTCGGCCATCGCCGCATAGCCTTCGGCGGTCGGATGCACTGCGCCGCCATATACGGCGCTGAGCACGCCCCAGAGCGCGTCGTGGATGTCGGTTGGGCGCAAAGTCGCCGGTATGCCTTGGGGATAGGTCATGGCGGTGAAATAGCTGTCGTTGGCGGTGCGGATCCAGCGTGCCGCGCGACGCATAGGGCAGATAGTCGCTAGCCGGCAGCGAGCACGCCATCGGATCCTCGGCGGCCGCTGACCAGGTCGGTTACAAAACTCTTGCCGTCTTGCGAAAAGCACTGGCGATCGAAGACCGGATCGTCCGGCGCGTGCACGCACATGCCGTGCCGTTCGAACTCGGCCTGATGGCGCGTCGACGAAATGTCATGCGGTCGGTCAGCGGATCGCGGCAGATCTTGGCGCCGTCGCAGGTCGCCAGCGCCTTGATCGCCGGCAGAAATTTGTTGTCGACGAAATCGGCCGCTTCGCGCAGCCGTGTCGGCATCGGCCGCAAAGGCCGGATGGATATCGAGGCCGTCGCGGCCGCCCGGGCAGGGCTTTCCCGGCGCCTGCATGGCCGGATTGGCATAGGAAACAAACACGACGCGCGAAAGATTGCCGCCGACAAAAGGTTTGAGCGCGGCGCGCAGGCGCGCGAATTGCTCCGGCAATTTCTGCTCGAGTGCTTGTTCCGCATCCTGCGCGCTGACGATGCCGCCGCCGCGGCCGCAGGATCAGCCGTTCGGTCGCAGCGTCGACGATGACGTTGGCGACCAGCGAGGCGAAATTCACGTCGTTGGCGCCGATCGTCAGCAGAATCATGTCGAGCTGGCGCTGCGGCTCCTGCTTGTGCACCTCGGCCATGATGGTCTTTCAGTTCGGCGAGCTGCGCCGGCGCGGTCCCCGAGCAAGTTGTCGATGCCGACGACCGCCGGGCAATCGTCGAAGCTCTGCCCGGCGAACATGCCGGCCTGGATCGAGGCGCCGGTGCAGGCGAGCGGCAGGAACGTCACGGCAAGGTGCGGCTGCTCGATTGCGAGCGCGAGCGCGGTGCGCAGCTTGATAGCTGTAGAGCGAGCGATGGCACGCAGGACTCATCCAGCGCGCGCCGTGGCGCGCCCAATCCTTTGCCGCAGTCGGTCGCTCGCCGGTCCGTTCTCGCAGGATCGGTCGCCGGTAAAGCCGGCGCGGCCCGGCCGGTAATATTGGCCGCCGGCCGAAGCGCCGAAAGCAGAAGCCGCCTTCAAGCTGCACCGCTTGGTCCGGATCGCCTTCGCCGGCCGCTATGGAATCGCCGAGGCCGGCGATGAGCAAGTCGCGCACCGCTATTTCGGTGACCACCCGTTGCGCGGTGCCGTCGCCGAGCGGGATGTCGACGGTGGCGACCGTCGTGCGCCCGTAGCGGCACGCGCAGTCTGACCTCGGCATCGCAGGCCGCGTTCATCTGCCGCAGCGGTCCATTGCCGTCGTCGAAACTCCAGGCGCAAGTCGCGCCCGGCGGCGCCGGGCCGGAGATCGCCACGCCGATCGGATAGTCGCGCGGCGTGAGATAGCTCTCGTGTTCGCCGTCGCGCTCGCACGTCTGCAGAAGGTTGCCGTAACTCGTCGACGCACAGATTGGCGACGACGTCCTTGGCCCAGCCCAAGCCGCCGCTGTCGCGCTCCAGCCGCCGCTCGGCGGCGAGAACGCCGTCGCCGCGGCTCGCCGCCACCTGGCGCAGGAAATCGGCCTCCTTGCGGAACAGACGAAACCGGTTCTTCACCTCCCAGACGATGTGAAAATTGCCGGTGTCCGGCAAGCTGCGCAAAGGCCGCATCGAGGGCGCAAGGACGATAAAAAGCGGCGAGAATGACGGAAAGACGCATGGTGGGGGCAGTGGGGGAGTTGCGGTTCAAAGCTCATTCTACTAGCACGGTGCTTGCGGCGGAAATGTGAGGCGCAGGAGACGCGCCGGCCGAGGCCGCGTCGGCGTCAACCATGGCGGACCGGCTGAACACGACATTCATCCTGCGTTCACGTTCGATCTGACACATCTAGTGGCGGGGGGATTTTCATCCCAAGTCCTGGCCGCTTTCCCTTAGTCCCTCCACGGGGACGCGGCGCATTTTGTCTTCGTTACAGTCGCCATGCCCGACGTGACACTATCCCCGGACAGCCGCTTGCGAGGCTCGCGCGCAACGGTGGCGCAGGCGCGCGCGCGCCGCGGCCGGTGATTTCAGCAAGGGCAAGATCGCGATCCTCTTCGTGGTGCTGCTGGCGATCGTGTCGATCCCGATCCTGCTCAATCCGCTGCCGCCGATCTCCGACTACATCAATCACCTCGCGCGCATGCACGTCATCGCGACGATCGGCAGCGATCCGGATCTGCATCGCTATTACGAGATCGACTGGCAGGTGATCCCGAACCTGATGATGGACCTGATCGTGCCGCTGTTCGTGCGGGTGATGAACGTCTATCTGGCCGGACAGGCCTACACGCTGTTGAGCTTCGCGCTGATCCTGTCGGGAACGGTGGCGCTGCATCGTCAGCTTGTTCGGGCGCTGGTCGGCGCTGCCGCTGATCGCGTTTCCGCTGCTCTACAACGACGTCTTCCTCGTCGGCACGATGAATTACGTGTTCGGCATCGGGTTGATGCTGTGGGCGCTGGCGGCCTGGGTCGCGCTGCGCGAACGCGGCCGCGCGCTGCGGCTTCTGGTGTCGACCCTGTTCGTGCTCGGGCTTGTTCTTTTGCCACCTGTTCGTGCTCGGGGTTTATGGCGTCGGCCTGCTGGCCTTCGAATCCCACCGGCTGTTGACCGCTCTATGTGCGGGTGCGCCGCGCATCGGGTCGCGATGCCGCCCGCCGCGGCATTGCCGCCGCTGATCCTCGATTTCGTGCTGACCGGCGTGCCGTTCCTGCTGGTCCCGGCGCTTGTTGTGATGAGCCCGACGCGGGGATTGTGGGACTATTATTGGCAGATGGACGGCAAGATGGACGGCCTGCTCTTCGTGATCCAGGCCTATTCGCAGGTGGTCGCCTTCGTCTTCGCTGCCGATCGCGCCGTGGGCGCGGCAGGTTGGGCGCTCCGCCGGCGTGCGCTTTCGTTCCACGGCTTCGGCTTGGCGCTGCTGGCGGTCGGGGCCGTCGTTTACATGGCGCTGCCGCGCGTGATGTTCGAAACCTACATGGTCGATCTGCGGCTGCCGATATCGCTCGCCTTTATTCTGATGGCCTGCATCGATCTCGATTTCCGCAACCGTGTTGTGCAGTTGAGTTTTGCGGTCGGCCTCCGTCCTGCTCGTCGCCGCACGGGTGGCGGAGGTCGAGGTCACCTGGTCGCCGCTCTCGGCCGACATTGAATCGTTCCGCCAGTCGGTTGAACTGCTCAATCGCGGCGCCAAGGTTGCGGTCGCCTATGCCGATCCGGACGGCGGCGACCATCTGCGCGACTATGGGCTCGTTCATGCCGACTGCATCGCCATCATCGAGCGTTCGGCCCTGGTGACCACCGAGTTCACCGTGGTGGGCAAGCAAATCCTGCACGCTCGCCCGGCTTATCGAAGCCGCGTCGATACCGAAGACGGCACGCCGCCGACGATCGGTGCTCTGGTACAGGTCGCCGACCGGCCGGACACGGACGTCGACGATTATTGGCGGCGTTGGACGCAGGATTACGACTATCTCTATGTGCTGTTTACCGGTCCCGATTTTGCGAATCCCGACCCGACGCGTCTGACCGAAATATACGCCGGCGACCGCTTCATTCTCTATCGCATCGAACGCACGCAGCTTACGGCGGCCAGCAAGGACGTGAGATAAACGTCTCCGGCCCTGCTCGCCGGTTCTTTGTCGGTCGCTGCGACGCGCAAGCGCTGGCCGGCGTGCGCGGGCGCTTCCGCGCCGGCTGCGTTAGGCCGGATTTCGCCTATTGGGCGGGAATTGACTTCAACCCTCTTTCAGGCCGTAGGCCAAACTATTGCCCGTAGCCCCGTAATACTTGTACGGCAGGAATTTGCCGCTCATGCCGATCTTGACGCGGTCGCCTTTTGGGTCGCTCTGGCGCAGGACGTCCATGTCGAAGTCGATCGCCGACATGATGCCGTCGCCGAATTCCTCCTCGATCAACGCCTTGAGCGCCGGCCCGTTGACCATGATCAGCTCGTAAAACCGATAAATCAGCGGATCGGTCGGCGGCATCGGCGTACCGGTGCCGCGCATTGGCACTTCGTTGAGCAGCGTCTCTTCGCTCTTCGATAAGCCGAATAATTTCGCGGCATTGGCCGCTTGCGGCTTGGTCAATTTCATCTGGCCGAGAAGCGCGCCGGTCACCAGGATCGGCGACATGCCGCCAATCTGCTCGCAAATATATTTCCAGGTCCAATCCTTCTCGCGTTTGATGTCGAGAAGTTTCTCGGTGAGATCGCTACGGGTCATCGATGTCTCCTTTTTGGTTTGCACAATTGCCACCATAGGACGGCCTGATTTCTTGTCGCTGCAACCATTCAGGTCAGTCCTCGCGAATCCAGCTCGCACTTCGAATCGCCCGCTCGCAGACGTAATCAAGCACGAAGCCGATGAAGCCGATTATCAGGACGGTGGCGGCGAGCCGATCGTATTCGAGCGCATCGCGGGCATCGTTGATGGCGTAACCGAGGCCGGAGGTGACGCCGAGAAACTCGGCGGGCACCAGCACGATCCAGGCGACGCCAACCGCGAGCCGGATGCCGGTCAGCGAATCTTGCGCGATCGCTGGCAAGATGATCGTAAACAGCATGTGCCACGGCTTGGCGCCGAGATTGCGCGCCACCTTGAACCAGGCCGGATCGATGCGGCGAAAGCCGTGCGCGGTCGAGAACAGTATCGGCCAGATCGCGGCGACGCCGATCAGGAATATGATCGCGCCGTTCCAAGTGCTGAATGCCATGACCGCAATCGGCATCCACGCAAGCGGCGAGATCATGCGCAGGAATTGAAAAGGCACGGCGCTGGCTTCGCGCGCGGCGCGGAAGCGGCCGATCAGGATGCCAGCCGGCACACCCAACGCTGTCGCCCAGAACAGGCCGGCGGCGATGCGCCCGAGACTCGGCAGCGCCATGCGAACCGCCTCGCCACTGACCAGCATGCGCCACAGTCGCGCAAAGGTCGGCGCCGGCGCAAAGCCGGCGAAGTTCACGGTTGCCGGGTTGGAGGCGATCAGCGAGCCGCCGATCGACCAGATCACCAGCAGGACCGCGACACCGAGCAAGGCGAAGCCGGCGCTGCGGGCGGCCGCGGACATCGATGCCGCCGCGGAAGTCGCATCCGGCAATCCCGGGTCGGTCTCATCAACAACTACGCCGAGACTCATAGTGCCAGCACCTCGGTGCGGTTAAATGGATCGCTTGGATTTACGCTCGGATCGTTCTTCCATTCCGGATACTTGTTCATCGCGTTACGCACGTAGTCGTAATTGACCAGATCCTTGGCCACAAAATCGGGATCGAGCTTTTTCAGGAATGTCGTGTCGCCGCCGACGAGGGTGTCGTTCATTGCCTGAACGATCAGTTTGGTCGCGGACGGATAGGGCCAGGGCTGAAAATCAATACGGCCGAGATGCCATTGCGGGTGTTTGATTGCTCCGATCGGCCCGTAGAATGCATCGTCGTAATAGGTCATGGCCCGGTCGATGATGGGATCCGGCAGCGGCAGGTAGTGCTCGCCGTTCGTGGACAGCAGGTTGGCGACCTCTTTCTTATGCCCGGAAGCGTAGATTTCTGCCCGCACCAGGGCGTTGATGACTTTCTGTGTCCACTCTGTCTTTTTGGTTACCACCTCCTCGTGCATGCATAGAACGCAGCACGGGTGGTTCTTCCAGATATCGCCGGTGAACCGCAGGATGCGGCCGCCGGCCTTGATTTCACCAAGCGCATTGAACGGCTCGGCGACGGTATAGCCATGGATCTTTTTTGCGGCCAAGGCGGCGGGCATGTCGGGTGGTTGCATGACTTGCAAATTGCATTCGTCGGCGGCGATGGTTTCGCCCTGTTCCTTGATGACTGGCTTAATCTTTGATTGCCGGAGTGCGTATTGCAGCACGATGTTGTGCATCGAATACCAGTACGGCACTGCGATCTGTTTGCCGCCCAGATCGGCATAGGACTTGATGCCGGTGTCCTGGCCAACGACGACGGCGGAGCCGTTGGTGTGCGCCCAAGCCATGATCTTGACCGGAAAATGGTTATTGTAGCGCATCCATATCGGGATTGGCTTGAGCAGGTGGACGAGATTGAACTTGCCGGCGGCAAAGGCTTCCACGAGCGGCGACCAGCCGCGGATCAGGGTCGGCCGCTCGGCGGTCAGACCTTCGTCCTTGAAGAAGCCCATGCCGTGCGCGACCAGCAGTGCGGTCGCATCGGTGATCGGTAGATAGCCGATCCGCACGACGTCATCGTCCGCGGCACGAGCCGCGGAACTAAAACCGGGTAAAGCACCGAGCGTGGCCGCGAGTCCGCCGGCGGCGAGCATGTCCAGCGTGCGCCGCCGCGTGACCGGACGGCCGAAGCGGGCGCCTTCGGCATGGACTACGTCAGCTCCGCAGAGAAAGCACATCGGGATCTCCCTGGAACGATATCAGCGACGTCCGGCGGCGATCTTGAGGGTGTCGTGGCCGGCGGCCGGCAGCGGCGGTTCGATGGCGCTTCCGCAGGCCCGTTCAAACGCCGCCTGCAAAGCCTTCTGTGCCGTCTGCGTCGCGGCGCCGCGGCAATCGCGGTCCTGCCGGTCGGCCTCGATGGCGACGATTTCGACGATCTCACCCGGATCGGGCTTCATGACGACCGCGCGGTCCGCCATGGCGACGGCTTCGCCGATGTCGTGGGTGACGATCACCATGGTGATGCCGATTTCGCAGGCGATGCGGCGCACGTCGCGTTGCAGCGCGCGGCGCGTCATGGCGTCGAGCGCCGAAAACGGCTCGTCGAGCAGCAGGACTTCCGGCCGTACAGCGAGCGATCGGGCAAGCGCGACGCGCTGCTGCTGGCCGCCCGACAAGTCCTGCACGTTGCGGTCCGCGTAGCCGTCGAGCTCCACCAGGGCAAGCAGTTCGTCGACACGGGCAGTGATCTCTTTGCGCGGCCGGCGGGCAAATTTCAAACCGAGCCCTGCGTTCTGCCGCACAGTCATCCACGGATAGAGGTGCGGTTGCTGGAACATGACGATCCAGCGCGGCGACGGGCGGTAGACCAGCGCGTCGTCGATGTAAACCTCGCCGGCCGTGGGCATCGTCAGGCCGGACAAGATGTGCAGCATCGTGGACTTGCCGCATCCCGAGCGGCCGACCAGCGCGACTGCCTCGCACGGCTGTACTTCGAAGCTGATATCCTTCAGCGCGAAGTTCGTCGTGCGGCGATAGCGGTGGCTTACGCCTTTGACGGCAATGTGCGCACAGGATCGCCGCGCCGCTGGGTAGATGCCGTGCATGTGCTTCAGGACGCTCCTTCGGCGCGAGCTGCTGCCGGCGACGCGGTTTCGTCGCCGCCGGCGATAGTTTGCGCTGTCGTTCGGGCCACGCTCGGGTCGCTCAAGCGGCCGCCGCCTTCGAAGGCTTGTCGGCGTAGGGAAGTCCCTCCTCGATCGGCAGCGCCGGATCGCGGGACCATTCATTCCACGAGCCGAAGTAGAGGCTCACATCGTTGATGCCGGCCTCCTTGAGCGCAACGAGCGTGTTCGAGGCGCGCGCGCCCTTGAAGCAATAAAGGACGACCGGCGTGTCCGCTGTGATGCCGACGGTCGCACACTCGGCGAGAATTTCCGCCGGTGATTTGAACATCGGACCCGCCGGGGTGGGCTTCATCATGCGGTACCATTCGATCCACACGGCGCCCGGAATGCGGCCCTTGCGCGGACAAAAATCCTTGCCGTAGGGCGAAGAACTGTCGGCGATCCACTCGTCGACGTCGCGGGTGTCGAGCTTCACGCAATTGGGGTCGGCGACCGCGGCTTTCATCGCCTGCAGGTCGACGAGAATGCTCGCTGCCTTGGGATCGATTGGGAACGATTTCGCTTGCGGCTGCGGCACTTCCGTTGTGGTCGGCAGGCCGGCCGCCGTCCATGCTGCGTAACCGCCGTGCAGGATCAAGACCTTGGGATAGCCAAGATAGCGCAGCAGTACATAGCCGCGGCATGACTGGCCGAAGCCGGTGCTCATCGATTGCTCATAGACCATTGCGGTCTCGGAGCCGGACAGGCCGGCGGCGCCGAAGATCGCGGCGAATTTGTCGCGCATCGCCGCCACTCCGTCCGGCGTGGACGTCGCCAGGTACGTGAAAATGTCGTGGATGTTGACCGCGCCCGGCAGATGACCGGCCGCATAGGATTTCGGATCGCGGGTATCGATGAGGACGATGCCGGGAGACTTCATCTCGTCGGAAAGTTCGGTAGATGTGATCAGGACTTTCTCGCTCATCTTCTGCTCCAACATTTGAGGTCGATCGGTCCCGGCAGAACTTCGTTGCACATTAATGCGCCATGTCGGCCAGCATCTTCCGCAGCTGCTTAGTTGCCGGCGTAACGATGGCGACGAAATAGGCCTCGCGCAGACGGCGCTGCGCAGTTGCGTTGGCGACGTAGCCGCGCGCGCCGCAATGAAGCATTGCGGCATGCGCTGCTGCCACCGACGCTTCGCCTGCGGCCAGCCGCGCCTCGATCACCGCCCGCCAGTAGTCGGGATCGGTCTCGAACGGTGTCGCGGCCAGCCGCGCCACCTCGGCTTCCATCGCGCCAAGCTGCTCGGCCAAAGGTTCGGGTTGCACGTCGAGATATTTGTTGACGTGACCGAGCGGGCCTTTGGTTCGCTGCATCAGTTTGATGCAATCCCGGATCAGCCCGAAACGCCATCCCGGCCTGCAGCAGCACGAAGCCGGCGCGGATGCGCTTGACATATTCGTCCGCCGGATCGGCGATGACCCAGGAATCGGGGACGATTACGTCGCGCATTTCCACCGAAAATGTGCGCGTGCCGTCAAGCGCTACGAATTTGGTGTTGGCAGAAAGATTCAATCCCTCGGCTGGCGCAGGGAAAAATCGCCATCACGTTGCGTTTGTGCCCGCCGTCCTCGACCTCGAATATGCCGCCAAAATAATGGTCGCCGCCGAGATTGGAGACGTACGGCAGCAGACCTTTGACGACGTAGCCGCCGCTGGCGCGCTTGCCCTTCAGCCGCATTGGCTCGATGCCGAAGAATGTCTTCATCGGATTCGAGAGCGCCGTGCCACCGAGCGCCTCGCCGAACGCGGCTTGGCGGCCGACGCCGTTTTCAAAGTCTCATTGGCGGAGGCGAAGATGTACCAGGCAAAAGCGTCCTGACACCACATGCAGAATGAGGTCGACAAGCAATATTCGCCGGCCGCTGCCATGGCGTTGATGGAGGCGTTGAGGTTGACGCTGTCGCTTCGGCCGGGAAGATGATGCGCGAACGCGCCAAGGCGACCGAGTTCGCGCAGCACCTCTTCGGGATAGTAGCCTTCACTGTCGATTTTCTGCACGAGCGGAGATAATTCGCGCGCGCACAAGGCCCGCACCGACTCGACCACGTCCGCCGCCGACGCGGTTGACTTCTCTTCATCACAGTTGCGGCGTCGATCGAGCATCGATTGTCCTCGTTCGCGCGCGTGTTGCCAATGCTTGCCGTGAAGGCTCAGGCCAGCGCGACTTCGAGATTGACCGGCCGGGAAAACGTGTTGGCGACCGGCGACCATTTGCGTGCGTGGGTGACCAGCGCTTCCAGTTCCGCGCGCGGCCGATCTGCTTCGAAGGTCACCTTGGCGCGCACGTCGGTGAAGCCGACCGGCTTGTCCGACAGATCGCCGGTGCCCCACACAGCGGTGATGTTGAGGTCGCCCTCGAGCTCGATCTCGAGCCGATAGACCGTGATGCCGCTGGGCCACCGCGTTGGCATGAATGCCGACCGCGAGGCAGGAGCCGAGCGCGGCGAGCGAGGCTTCGGAGGGATTCGGCGCGGTATCGTCGCCGAGCAATCCCGGCGGCTCGTCGACCACGTAGGGCGGCAAGCCAGCGGATGAAATTGAGATGGCGGAAGCGGCCCTCAGCCACGGTCTTGCACTTGAGTGTCTTGATGACCTTGGGATCGGCTTTGCCCTTGGCGATCAGTTCGCTGAGGCCCTCCTTGTCGATCGGGGCCAGACATCCGGTCATGGCGGTTTTGGCGACGACTTGGTTCATGGGTGTTCCTCTCCTTCCCGCATCCCGGCGGGAGGGATTAAAAGTCGATGGATACAGACCGTTCTGTACGAAGCAGGAGTCGTGCCAGTTTCTTGCAGCGCAATAGGTCCGGCGTTATCCCGCAGGATCACAGGGCGATCTCGTGAGGAATTGAAAGATTTTTCTGAATATTGCGAATGATGAAGAATCTTGGAATAATATTATCTCATCGCTCGGTTCATGGGCTGTTTTTCGAAGATGAGAAGAGGAGTTGTCGGCAGTTTTCCGATCACGCGACGAGCAGCCGTGCTCGTTTCGCGGCAAGTGTGGCTAGCCGCCAGCGCAAGCGAACTACAGACCTTTCGGTTTCCTCGATTGCGATTTGTTGCAGCGGGCGGTATTGGGGTCAATATGGACGGCCGTCGCCCACGTTGAGACGAACTCCGCCGAAGCTTCGCCGCCTTGCCTCCGCCGCGCGAGCGTTTGATCGAGAGCGCTCGAACGCTGTTTTGCCGCTACGGCATCAATTCCGTCGGCGTCGACGCCATCGTCGAAGCGGCGGGAACGGCAAAGACAACGCTCTACAAATTATTCGGCTCGAAAGACGGGCTGGTTGAAGCCGTGCTTGAGCGCGAGGGCCGCATTTGGCGCGCTTGGTTTCTCGGCGCCATCGATGGGCCCGGCGGCAGCGCGCGCGAGCGGCTCGACCGTATTGGGCCGGCGTTGAAGATCTGGTTCAGCCGCGAGGATTTCTTTGGCTGCCCGTTCATCAATGCGGTCGGCGAATCCGACAAAGCCGATGATCGCTGCGGGCGCTGGCGATCGCCCACAAGAAGATCGTGCTCGAACGCCTGTCGACACTTGTGCGCCGAAGCCGGCGATCCGGAGCCGGAACAGGCGGCGCACACGCTCGGGCTGATCATCGATGGCGCCATCGTGATGGCGCTTATTACGCGCGACACGTCGGCCGCGGAAGTCGCAAGCCGCGCCTGCGCGGCGTTCATGCGCCGCTAGACGATCGCGGCACATTCATCAAACTTATTTCGATTTTCCAAGCCGGGACTCAATTGCCACCTGTCCCGCGCGCCCATGGCCGCGGTCGCGGCCTTGGCGATCTCGGGCGGCATCGCATAGGCGTCGTCGAGCATCTTGCGCAACGCGGGCGCCGCTGATTTCGCTGATTTCCAGGTGCTCCTTTTCGGCTTCGGCAATGAAAGCCGGGATCGTTCATGGCTGCGTGAAAGGCCGCGCGCAGCGCCGCGACCCTCTCGGCCGGCACGCCGGGCGGCGCCAGGATCGGACGATCCATCTCCAGCGGCGAAAACACAGCTTGAGAATCTTTTTGGTGCGTGCGTCCTTGGCGAATTCGCCGATCGCCGGCACGTCGGGAAACAGCGGATTGCGCGCGCTCGCGATCTGAATCGGGACATTGACCTTCTTCTGCGGGAACCAATCGGGCGCGTCGATCTGATCGAGGATATCAGCCCGCCGCAGCGGCCCTTAACCTCGCCGCGCTCCATGGCGAGATAGATGTCGTTGCCGCCCACGTAGCCGGCGATGACCTTGATCTTGGTGCCGAACAAATTGTCGAGCATGAGCGGCATGGTTTCCATCTGCGAGCCGGCGCCGGTGCTGCCGACCGTGAACGGCTTGGTCAGCAGATCCTGCCAGGTGGCGATGCCGGACGTGTGCCAGGCGACGCAGATGCCGGTCGACGCGTCGATGCTGCCGATCCAGTTCATCTTGCGCGGATCGAAGGTGGCGGCCTTGATGCCGTAGAGCGGCGCGAACGGCACGCTGGAATGGACGAGGCCGAGCGTCGTGCCGTCCTTGGGCGCGACCGAAGTAGAGATAGAGCATGGCGCGGATGCCGCCGCCGCCCGGCATGTTCTGGATGACGATGTTGGGATTGCCGGGAATGTGCGCGCTGAAATAGGGCGCAAATGCCTGCGCGTAGCTGGCGTAGCCGCCGCCCGCGCCGGCGCTCAGAATCCAGGAGATCGAGCGGCCCTTGTAGAAGTCGGCGATCGGATCGGCGTGCGCGCCGCCGCAGACGCAACAGACAGAGCGTCAGCGCAAACGTGGCGAGCCTAAAGCGCATCGCGCGTCAGTCGGCGGCCACGTCGATCAGCACGCCGTCGCAATCGGCCATTTGGTGCTGGCCGAGCGGACAGGAGCGGCGGAACAATTCGAGCAGCGCCTCGCCTTCGGCGCCGGTGCCGAGCGGGGAGGGCGCCAGCAGCGGATTGTCGGCGGCGACGCGGTCGACGTCCTCCTTGAACTTCTCCACGCTCTCCGACCTTGAAGCCGATATGGTCCATGCCGGCGGTGATGATGCCGGTGCCGTCATAATCGGTGATGTCCCACGGCATGATGACGAGCGTCATGTGGCCGTCGGTCAGATAATGGTTTCGGTCGCCGGCGCCCTTGTTGGTCGGCGCCAGCTCGAACACGTCGCGATAGAACTCGGCCATCTCGTCGGGCCGCATGGTGCGCAGCGCCACGTGATTGATGTGGCGGGGATTGACCTCCGCCTTGCCTTCCTGGTCGCTATAGACCGACGTGCGGTTGGCCATGTTCTTCTGCGAAATGTCGAACATGTTGCCGTCCGGATCGTGGGTGGAGATGCCGGCGAACGGCCGGTTGGAAGGCCGCTTGAGCCACTTCACGGTCGGGATATTTGCTTCGCATGCGGTCGAACGCGGTCTCGGCGTCCTCGACCTCGATGCCGAAATGATCGAGGCCGGCCGCGCGGCCGGCGCGGCGCGGATTGATGTTGAGCCCGACATAGCCATCGCCGACCGTGCTGCGCGCGGCTCGGGCGGGTCTTGTCCGAGGTGCGCATGCCGAACACGGCCTGATAGAACAGCGCGGACTTGGCGTAATTGTCGCTGACGATGGCGACGTGATTGATCTTGGAGAACATTGTTGCCTCCTCCCTTTCGCTGCCGTTATCGCCGGACGATTTGAGGAACCGGCCGGCGGCAGGTTGCGTTTTGGCTTAGAGCCGTTGCGTTGCGCGGAGATTGAACCTTCCGCGCCGCTTGGCGCAAGGTATTGCAGTACGGAGTTGTTGACGATGGCAGATGTGTCGATCACTACGCGTTGTTGCATCGCCGGCGGCGGCCCGGCCGGAATGATGCTCGGGTTTCTGCTGGCGCGCGCCGGCGTCGACGTCGTCGTGCTGGAAAAGCACGCCGACTTCTTCCGCGACTTCCGCGGCGACACCGTGCATCCGTCGACGCTGGAGCTGATGTATGAGCTCGGCCTGCTCGATGAATTCCTCAAGCTGCCGCACCAGAAGATCGAAACGCTGAGCGCCCAGATCGGCGCCGAGCATCTGCGGATGATCGATCTGACGCATCTGCCGACGCACTGCAAATTCATCGCGCTGATGCCGCAATGGGATTTTCTCAATTTCCTGGCCGAGCACGGCAAGCGCTACAAGACATTCGATCTGCACATGCAGCGCGGAGGCGACGGAACTGATCGAACAAGACGGCCGCGTGTTCGGGGTGCGCGCCAAGACGCCGGATGGCGCGCTTACGATTCGCGCCGATCTGGTCGTCGGCTGTGATGGGCGGCATTCAACGGTGCGCGAGAAGGCTGGTCTCAAAAGCGACGATTACGGCGCGCCGATGGACGTGCTGTGGTTTCGCATGACGCGGAAGGACGGCGACGCCGCGGAAACCTTCGGCCATGTCGAGGCCGGCAAGATGATGATCATGCTCGACCGCCGGCGATTATTGGCAATGCGCCTACGTCATTCCCAAGGGAGGCATTGAGCAGGTGAAGGCGAAGGGCCTCCAGGCATTCCGCGACACGGTTGTGGAGATGTCGCCGTTTCTCTCCGATCGCGTCGGCGAATTGACAAGTTGGGACGATATCAAACTGCTCACCGTCACCGTCGACCGGCTGCGGCAGTGGTGGAGGCCGGGGCTGATCTGCATCGGCGACGCGGCGCATGCAATGTCGCCGATCGGCGGCGTCGGCGTGAACATCGCCGTGCAGGATGCGGTGGCCGCGGCCAACCGGCTAGCTGCGCCGCTCAGAAGCGGCACGGTGACGGACGAGGACCTTCGCGCCATCCAGGAGCGGCGCACGTTGCCGGTGCGCTTCACGCAGTGGCTGCAGCTCAATATTCAAAAGCGGGTCGTCAGCCGCGTGCTGGCAAGCCAGCAGCGGCCGAAGCCGCCGCTCGTCTTCAGGCTGTTCGGGATTTTTCCCGTTCTACGCCGCATCCCGGCCCGCCTGCTCGCAATCGGCATCCGGCCCGAGCACGTTCGCACGCCCGAGGCGGCGCCCGGCCTGTAAGCTTTTACAGCGTCGTTGCGAGCCAACGGGTCCGGCCCGAAGTGGCCGGCCCGATGACAAGCTCGGTGAAGCAAACCGCGGGAGCGAGAGGAAGACCGGCTTGCGTCGTCGCTCCGCTCGTTGCAATGACGAGCGTCAACCGCGTTGCTGCAACTCCGCGTCGGCGCGGGCGAGAATTTCGACCAGGCGCGCTTCGGCCTCGGCATCGTTTTCCAGCCGCTTGCCGACTGTTGCGCGCAGATGATCGAAGGCGGCTTCGACCAGCGGCGGCAGGCTTCGGCGTTCCTCGCGCTCGCCCCGCGAAACACGGCGCCAGCGGTTTACCCGCTCGCCGAGCGCAGCCAAGCGGTCGAGCACGACGTCGACCAGATCGCGGTTGGATTCGAGATAGGCGCGGCCTTCGTCGGTTATCGTGTAGAGCTTCTTTGCGCCTTCCGTTGCAGCGGTGACGTAACCCGCTTCCTCCAGATAGGTGAGCGTCGGATAGACGATGCCCGGGCTCGGGCTGTACCAGTCCGAGGTTTTCTCCTCGAGCAGCTTTATGATTTCGTAGCCGTGGCGCGGCGCCTCGGCGATGAGCGCCAGCGCGACAAGCCGCAGGTCGCCCTGCGCCAGCATGCGCCGCGCGCGCATCAAATCCTCGCCGCCTTCGCCGCCAGCGCCGCCGCCGTGGCGTCCGCCAAAACCGCCGAAGCGGCCGCGGCGCCGGCCGGCAGCCCAGTGTCCGTGATGAGATTCGCAATGTCCGTGCATTTCAGTTCTCCAAGTTAGTTAGATATATCTTTAGATAGATCATGCCGTTCGGTAATGCAAGATATATCTTGAGATAGTTCGTTATATTAGAAATATATAATAATATCAATAATTTGTCCGCTGGTTGGTTGATCAAACGCCGGGGCCATGGCAATTGCGGACGTGCGAATCCGCAATGCCTGGACTGTCTCGCGCTTGGTCCGCGCAAGACGGACCGGTGCGTCACGAAGTAGAATGCCGCGATGTTTGCGACCTTTTTCCATGAGCTGCGGGCGGCCGGCGTGCCGGTGACGCTGCGCGAATACCTCACGCTGATGGAGGCAATGGAAAAGGATTTGGCCGACCGTCGGGTCGAGGCGTTCTATTACCTGTCGCGCGCGGCGCTGGTGAAAGACGAGCGCAATCTCGACAAGTTCGACCGCGTGTTCAGCCACGCGTTCAAGGGCCTCGACCTCGTCGAGCAGGCGCTCGCCGCGGAAATCCCCATCGAGTGGCTGAAGAAGCTCACCGAAAAATATCTCACCGAGGAGGAGAAGAAGCAGATCGAGGCGATGGGCGGTCTCGACAAGCTGCTGGAAACGCTGCGCCAGCGCCTCGCCGAACAGAAGGGCCGCCACCAGGGCGGCAAGAAATGGATCGGCACGGCGGGCACCTCGCCGTTCGGCGCGTATGGCTACAATCCCGAAGGCGTGCGTATCGGCCAGGACGGCAACCGCAATTTCCGCGCGGTGAAAGTCTGGGACAAGCGCGAGTTCAAGGACCTCGCCGGCGACGTCGAACTCGGCACGCGCAACATCAAAATCGCGCTGCGCCGGCTGCGCAAATTCGCCCGCACCGGCGCGCCCGAAGAGCTCGATCTCGACGGCACCATCAAGGGCACCGCGCACAAGGGCTATCTCGACATCCTGATGCGGCCGGAGCGGCACAACACCATCAAGGTGCTGCTGTTCTTCGACATCGGCGGCTCGATGGACTGGCACGTCAAGGCGACCGAGGAGTTGTTCTCCGCCGCCAAGAGTGAGTTCAAGCACATGGTGCATCTCTACTTCCACAACTGCCTCTACGAGCGGGTGTGGAAGGAGAACCGAAGGCGCTGGACCGAGACCACGCCGACCTGGGACGTGCTGCACACCTATCCGCACGACTACAAGGTGATCTTCGTCGGCGACGCCGCGATGTCGCCTTACGAGATCGTCGCGCCCGGCGGCTCGGTCGAGCATTTCAACGAGGAGCCGGGCAGCGTATGGATGGAGCGCGTCGTGCGCACCTATCCGTCCTGCGTCTGGCTCAATCCGGTCGCCGAGCACGAATGGGACACCACCGCCTCGATCCGCCTGATGCGGCAGCTTCTCGGCGGGCGGATGTATCCGCTGACGCTTGAGGGGCTCGACGCGGCGATGCGGGAGTTGGGGAGGTGAGGCTCGGGGGTGATGTTTGCTAAGAGACAGCCGTGATATCATTCGGCGTTTAGAGCGGGAGGGATTCGATCTCGTGTCGGTCGCTGGATAGCATCATAAATTCATCCACCGGACATTGCGGCGGCGAGTCGTCATTCCGCACCCGAAGCGCGATCTTCCGATTGGGACGGTGCGGGCCATATATCGGGATGCGGGCTGGGAGAAGGATTGAGCGAGCGGGCGAATGGCACACTACATTGCGCTTATCCATAAGGACGCCGACAGTTGCTATGGCGTCTCTTTCCCCGATGTGCCCGGCGTATTCACGGCCGGGGATACGATCGACGAGGCCATTCGCAAGGCGGCCGAAGTCCTGGAATTTGCCGCGGCTGATTGGTCAGACCTGAGTGGCGAGAGGTTTCCTCCGCCACGCACGATCGACGAATTGCGCAACAGTCCCGGCTTCCGGCAACACGCCGCCGACGCCGTGATCGCCGCTGTGCCGTTCAAGGCGAACGTTGAAGCTGCTGCCTGATGCGGCAGCTTCTCGGCGGGCGGATGTATCCGCCGACCACGGAGGGGCTCGATGCGGCGATGCGGGAGTTGGGGAGGTGATGTCTCAGTCGTCATGCGCGGGCTTGACCCGCGCATCTACGTCTTGCTTGCGAACACACGACGTGGATAGCCGGAACAAATCCGATCATGACAACAGGCACGGCGCGGATCATGCCGCCTTCTTTCTCGGCCTGATTGCCCTGAGCTTGTCTGCAATCTGCCGCCGCCGCGCCATCAGGTCGTGGTCGGCCTGCAATTGTAGAAAAAATCCGTCGCTCGTGCCGAAATAGCGTGCCAGCCGCAGGTCGGTGTCGGCGGTGACGGCGCGTTTGCCGAGCACGATCTCGTTGATGCGCCGCGGCGGCACGCCGATGGCGCGGGCGAGGGCGGTCTGCGAGAGCATCATCGGCCGCAAAAATTCCTCCAGCAGGATTTCGCCCGGATGCGGGTTGGGCAAAAGTTCAGCCGTGATAACCGACGATCTCGACATCGTCTGCGCCTCCTTCGGTCCAGCGGAAGCACGATCATGGCCATCTATAACGCATAACGTTATGGGGATCAAAACGGCAAGGAGCGCACGCGGCCGAGCATTGGAATGCATGTATCTTTGCCGATGTATGGGAGAGGTCGGACTGCGCAGCGATCGATGCGCATAAACACATCTTCCGAAATCGCGAAAATGGCTCTATATTGGAGCCATTGTTAACAACCGAAAGGAGGTGATCCAGTGTCTCATTGTCTATCGCCGCGGTCGCCGGCATTCATGAACTGGATCCTCGCCTCTGCCGAGGCTCCTGCCAGGTGACTTAAATCCGTCACCGGCTCATGCGCGTAGGGCAGGACATCGCCTCGCGCAACCGGGCCACGGCCTGACAATGGAAGGGTCGTCCGCAAGGGCGACCCTTCTTTGCGTTTGGCGCGGTTGATCGAAATCCACCGCCCGCTTGTCGTTGGCAGTATCGACGGTCGGGCACTTTGCCGGCGAGCGCGGGCTGACCCCCATTATGGAATCGCAGCTTCCCGTCAGCGGTCAAAGCATCCACACTGTGTTGCAAACCTCGGGAGGAGGCGCCCATGCCCGCCGAAAAATTCGACTTCCGCAACGCCCAGGGCCACACGCTCGCGGCGCTGCTCGACCGGCCCGATGGGCCGATCCGCGCGGTGGCGCTGTTCGCGCATTGCTTTACCTGCGGCAAGGACAACAAGGCGGCGCGACGCATCGCCGACGGGTTGAAGCTGCACGGCATCGCGGTGCTGCGCTTCGATTTCACCGGCCTTGGCGCCAGCGAGGGCGAGTTTGCCAACACCACGTTCTCCTCGAATGTCGACGATCTCGTTGCCGCCGCCGATCATCTGCGGCAAACGCTTGCGGCGCCTGCGATCCTCATCGGCCACAGCCTCGGCGGCGCGGCGGTGCTCGCCGCCGCACACCGCATCGCCGATGCGCGCGCCGTGATCACGATCAACGCGCCCGCCGATCCGGCGCACGTGACGGGGCTGCTCAAGGATCAAGTGGCCAACATCGCCCTTCACGGCGAGGTCGAAGTCACGCTCGGGGGCCGGCAGTTCCGCGTTCGCCGCGCCTTTCTCGACGACATCGCCGAGCAGATGCTCACGGCGCGCATTGCGAACTTACACAAAGCGCTGCTGGTGTTTCATTCGCCGACCGACGATACCGTTGGCATTGACAATGCCAGCCACATCTTCCTCGCGGCGAAGCATCCGAAAAGCTTCATCTCGCTCGCAGGCGCCGATCACCTGATCAGCCGCGGCAGCGACGCCGCCTACGTGGCGAACGTCATCGCCGCCTGGGCCGAGCGCTATCTCGATATGGCGGCCGACGATCGGCCAGCCGACGACACCGCGCCCGGCACTGTTGTCGTGCGCGAAACGCGTCGTGGAACATTTCAGCAGGAAGTCATCGTCGGGCCGCACCGTTTCCTTGCCGACGAACCTGAAAGTGTCGGCGGCATGGATAGCGGGCCCGGTCCATACGATCTCTTGCTCGCCGGACTTGGCGCCTGCACATCGATGACGCTGCGGCTCTATGCCGATCGCAAGCAGCTGCCGCTCAAGCAGACGGTGGTGCGCCTGCGCCACAACAAAATCCACGCCGCCGACTGCGCCGATTGCGAAACCAAGGATGGCATGGTCGACCGCATCGAGCGCGCGATCGCGCTCGACGGCGATCTTGATGCCGAGCAGCGCGCCCGGCTGATGGAAATTGCCGACAAGTGCCCGGTGCATCGCACGCTGAAATCGGAAATCGACATCCGCACCGTGGAGGAGCCGGTACGTCCTTCCCAGTAGCGCGACAAGCCGGTAAGTTTGTGTAATCTCACAAGGCAATCCGTGACTTCGCTATGGCTGAACTTTCCGGTAAGGTCGCGCTGATCACCGGTGCGAGCCGGGGTATCGGCCGCGGCATCGCGCTCGAGTTGGCCGCGGCCGGCTGCGATGTGATGCTGGCGGCGCGCAAGGGCGATGCGCTGGAAAAAGTGGTGCGCGACGCCCGCGCGCTTGGACGCAAGGCTGCCATCCATGCAGCCGATCTGACCGCGAACGGCGAGCCTGCCGCCCTCGTTGAGGCGCTCACGCGCGCGTTCGGCCGCCTCGACATTCTGGTCAACAATGCCGGAGGTACGCGGCGCGGCAGCTTCTTCGCGCAAACCGAGCAGGATTGGCGCGATGGCTTCGAGCTGAAGTTCTTCGCCCATGTGCGGCTGTGCCGACTCGCCTGGCCGATGTTGAAAACGGCGCAGGGCTCGGTGGTTTTCATCGATGGCGTCGGCGCCCGCGCTCCGGTTGCCGATTACATGATCGGGGCTTCAGTCGTCGGCGCGAGCCTCGCCTTTATGAAGGCGCTGGCCGATCTCGGCAAACGCGACGACGTCCAGGTCAACGCGGTCAATCCCGGATCGGTCACGACCGATCGTTTCCGCCACCGGCTTGCGATCATCATGCGCAAAACCGGGCTCGACGAAGCGGCGGCAATCGAGCGGCACCGCCGCGAGCTCGATATCACACGGTTCGGCACGCCTGAGGACATCGCCGCCTTGGTGCGCTTTGTCGTTTCGCCGCGCGGGCGATTGCTGCATGGATCGGCGATCGACATGGACGGCGGACAGAGTGTCCCGTTGCGCATGTCGAACTACGATTAGAAGTCAACGAGGCTTCCATGGAGCAGGCCGCGCGTCCCGCGCGTCACGTTTCGGTGCTCATCGCCGGCGGCGGTCCGGTCGGCCTGGCGCTCGCCGGCGAACTCGGCTGGCGCGGCATCGCCTGCGAGCTGGTCGAGCAAACCGACGGCGTGATCGCGACCCCGAAAATGAACGAGGTCAACACGCGCACCATGGAATTCTGCCGGCGCTGGGGCATCAGGCAAGCGGTGCTCGATTGCCCGTTCCCGGACGAGCATCCGCTCGACGTGGTATTTGTCACCAGCCTCGGCGGTCACGAATTGGCGCGGATGAAGCGGGCGCCGCGCCGGCACCAGTCAGCCGGCGGGCCGCAGCCCCGAGCATCTGCAGATCTGCTCGCAGCTTTGGTTCGATCCGATTTTGCAGTCGTTCGCGCGGTCAAAGCCGAGCGGTCGACGCTGCGCTATCGTGACACGGCTTGAGGCATTCGAGGTGACGCAAGACGGCGTCATTGCCGAACTGCGCGATCTCGAAAGCGGCAAGCGCGAAACCGTCAGCGCGGATTATCTCGTCGGCTGCGACGGCGCCAACAGCGCGATCCGCGAAACGCTCGGCATCGCCCTCGAGGGAAGGGAGTTCTCGGCTACCCGCTCCATATCTTCTTTCGCGCGCCGGACCTGTTCGGCGCGCTGCGGCAGAGAGCCCGGCGTGTTCTTTCTCACCATCGACCGCGGCGGGTTGTGGGCCAATATCCGCATCGTTGATCCGGCGAACGGGCTGTGGCGGCTATTGGTCGCACGACAGCGGCGGCAGGCAAACGCCGGAAACGCGTCGACCGCACGCGCTCTCCTGCGCCGCGCACTTGGCCGTCCCATCGACGTGGAATGGAAGGGCTTCAGCATCTGGACGCCGGCGCAGCGTCGTCGCCGAGCGCTATGGCAAGGGCCGCGTTTTTCTTGCCGGCGACGCGGTGCATCAACTTTCGCCGACCGGCGCGCTGGGCATGAATACCGGCATCGGCGACGCCGTCGATCTCGGCTGGAAGCTCGCCGCTGTGCTCGAAGGCTGGGGCGGCGCCGAACCTGCTCGCCTCCTACGACGCCGAGCGGCGGCCGATCGGTTTGCGCAATGTGCGCATCGCGACTGAGTTCTATCTGGCGCACGGCGAATTCGACGACGGATCGGCGGCGATCGAGGACGACGCCGAAGCGCGGCGCGGCGTTGCGGCAGCGCCTTGGCGAGGGCTTGACGCAAGATGTCGGCCGCATGTTCCGTACCGACGGGCTTGCAGCTGGGCTATCGTTACGAGTCTTCGCCGATCTGCGTCGACGACGGCACGCCGCCGCCGCCCGACGATCCGGAAAACTATGTTCCCTCGGCGCGTCCCGGCGGTCGCGCGCCGCACTTTTGGCTTGGCGACGGCCGCTCGACACTCGATCTGTTCGGCCGCGGCTTTGTGCTCCTGCAGTTCGGCGAGGCGGAATGCGGCCGCGCTTGAAGATAGCCGCACGGGCGCGCGGCGTGCCGCTGACCGTTGTCGATCTCGACGAGCCGGAGGTGGCGGACACTTTACCGAGCGGCGGCTGGTCTTGGTGCGGCCTGACGGGCATGTCGCCTGGCGCGGCGATGGGCTTCCCGCCGACGCCGCCGCGTTGATTGATCGCGTGCGCGGCGTCATCTGAGCGCTACTTTCCCCTCACGGCGGCGATAACTTCCGGAATCGCCGCATCGTTTCCCGGCGCCATGATGTGCACCCCGGAAATGCCCGGAATGGTGGAAAGCTCGCCGATCAATTCGGCGCAAATGCGCACGCCTTCGCGTTCGGGGTTAGCGGAGTCTTCCATGCGTTTGATGAGCGCGTCGGGAATGATTGTGCCGAACAGGTGGCTTTTCATCCACTGCGCCGACTTGGCCGAGCGCAGCGGATTGACGCCGATGAGGATGGCGAGCGTCCGTGTGAGGCCGGCTTGCGCGAGACGGCCGACATAGCGGCGCACGATGCCGGCATCCATGCAGAATTGCGTCTGCACGAATTGCGCGCCGGACTTGACCTTGCCGGCGAGCGCATTCGGCTGCCAGTCGGACGGCGGATCGATGGGCAGGTCGGCCGCGCCGAGAAAGAATGCGGCCTTGCCGCCGACTTTGCGCCCCGTCGGCAGCGTCCCCTCGTCGCGCAGGCGGCGCGCGGTTTCGATGAGCGCCCTCGAGTCGATATCGAATACCGGCTTGGTGTCGGGCTGATCGCCCGCTTTTGGATCGTCGCCGGTCAGCAGCAGCAGGTTGCGGATGCCGAGTGCGGCCGCGCCCATCAATTCGCTCTGCAGCGCAAGCCGGTTCTTATCGCGACACGTGATCTGCAGGATCGGGTCGATACCCATGCGGGCGATGATGCGGCCGCCGCCAGCGCGCTCATATGGGCGCGGGCGCCGGCGCCGTCGGTGACGTTCACGGCGTCGGCGACGCCGTTGAGCCTTTCGGCCTTGCGCCGCAGATCGTCCGGATCGCAGGAAACTGGCGGAGCAACCTCCGCCGTCATCACGAATTGGCCGCGCCGCAGCCGTTCCGCGAATGTGGTCGGGCCAGGGCTGCTTTGGTCGTTCATTGGACGGGTCTCGGTGGGGCGCGGCGAGGCAACAGCGCTTATATGGTTTGCGCTAAGCCCGCAATTAGCGCCTTTCCTGGACAGCAAAGCGCTGTGCCACTAGAGAGTTAAGCCAAGATGAGCGGCGTCAACGACATCAGGTCGCACTTTCTGTCCTATTTCGCCCGCGAGGGGCACGAGATCGTGCCCTCGTCGCCGCTTGTGCCGCGCAACGACCCGACCTTGATGTTTACCAATGCCGGCATGGTGCAGTTCAAGAACGTCTTCACCGGCCTGGAAAAGCGCCCCTACGTGCGCGCCGCCACGGCGCAGAAATGCGTACGCGCCGGCGGCAAGCACAACGACCTCGACAATGTCGGCTACACCGCGCGGCACCTGACGTTTTTCGAGATGCTCGGCAATTTCTCATTCGGCGATTATTTCAAGGAGCGCGCGATCGAACTGGCCTGGAGGTTGGTGACGAAGGAGTTCGATCTCCCGAAGGATAGGTTGTGGGTGACTGTCCATCCGTCGGACGATGACGCGCGCCAGCTCTGGAAGAAGATCGCGGGACTGCCGGATTCCCGCATTGTCGGACACGGCGATAATCTCTGGGCGATGGGGCCGCTAGGTCCTTGCGGCTATTGCGCGGAAATTTTCTACGATCAGGGCGAGGCGGTCGCGGGCGGTCCGCCCGGATCGGCGGATGAGGAGGGCGATCGTTTCGTCGAGTTCTGGAATCTCGTCTTCATGCAATTCGAGCAGGTGGACGAAAAGACCCGCATCGAGCTGCCGCGGCCGTCGATCGATACCGGCATGGGGCTTGAACGCTTCACCACCGTCATGCAGGGCGTGCACAACGTCTTCGACATAGACCTGTTCCGTCATCTGGTCGCAGCGTCCGTCGAGCTGTCGGGCGTGAAGGCGCAAGGCGAGGCGATGTTCAGCCACCGGATCATCGCCGACCATCTGCGTTCGACGTCCTTCCTGATCGCCGATGGCGTGCTGCCGTCGAACGAGGGCCGCGGCTATGTACTCCGCCGTATCATGCGCCGCGGCATGCGCCGCGCCGAACTTCTGGGCGCCAAAGAGCCGCTGATGTGGAAGCTCGTGCCGGTCCTGGTGCGCGAGATGGGACAGGCCTATCCGGAACTGCATCGCGCCGAGGCCTTGATCGCCGAGACGCTCAAGCTCGAAGAGACTCGCTTCCGCCGTACGCTGGAACGCGGCCTTGCCATCCTCGACGAAGCGAGCAAGTCGCTGAAAAAGGGCGACATGTTCGACGGCGTCACCGCATTCACGCTCTATGATACCTACGGCTTTCCGCTCGATCTGACGCAGGATGCGCTCCGGCCGCGGGGCATCGGCGTCGACATCGCTGCATTCACCGATGCCATGGAGGAGCAACGCGAGAAGGCGCGCGCGTCCTGGGCGGGATCCGGCGAAGCGGCCGACGAGGCGGTGTGGTTTGCGTTGCGCGAAAAACTCGGCGGCACCGAATTCCTCGGTTACGAAACCGAAAAAGCCGCAGGCATTGTCGCGGCTTTGGTGCACGAGGGCAAAGAAGTGCCGGCGCTCAAAAAGGGCGAAACCGGCGCCGTCGTGCTCAATCAGACGCCGTTTTATGGTGAATCCGGCGGCCAGGTCGGCGACACCGGTTTGCTGAGCGGCGATGGTGTGCGTTTTCGCGTCACCGATACGCAGAAACATGCCGGCGATGTCTTCGTCCACATCGGCGCTGTCGAGGAAGGCACGCTAAAGCCCGGTACCGCGCTGACGCTCGAAGTCGATCACGGCCGCCGCGGCGCCATCCGCAAAAATCATTCGGCGACGCATCTCCTGCACGAGGCGTTGCGGCAGGTGCTTGGCGATCATGTGGCGCAGAAGGGTTCGCTGGTCGCGCCGGAGCGGTTGCGCTTCGATTTCTCGCATCCGAAACCGATGACGAGCGACGAGATCGCGCGCGTGGAGGATATCGCCAACGACGTCGTGCTGCAGAATGCGCCGGTGATCACGCGGCTGTTAAGCCGCGACGATGCCATCGCTTCGGGCGCCCGCGCTTTGTTCGGCGAGAAATACGGCGACGAAGTACGCGTGGTTGCGATGGGTGAGGGTGGCGGCAACGCCATGGGCTGGTCGGTTGAGCTGTGCGGCGGCACGCACGTCCAGCGCACCGGCGATATCGGGCTTATTTCCGTTGTCAACGAAACCGGCGTAGCGTCCGGCGTCAGGCGTATCGAGGCGCTGACGGGACATATCGCGCGAGCCAATGCCAACAATTTTGTGCGGCTGGCGAAGACCGCCGCGTCCGAGTTGCGCGTGCCGGTCGAAGAGGTGCCGGACCGCGTCGCGGCGCTGCTCGACGAGCGCAAGCGCCTTGAACGCGAATTATCGGAGGCGAAAAAGAAGCTCGCTATGGGCGGCGGCAGCGCTGCCGCAGGCGCAGGTGCCGACGGCGTGCGCACCGTGGGCGACGTGAAACTCATGGCGCGCGCAGTCGAGGGTATCGAGCTGAAGGATCTGCGCAGCCTCGCCGACGAGGGCAAAAAGAAGGTCGGCTCCGGCATCGTCGCCATTGTCGGCGTGACCGGCGACGGCAAGGCCGGCATCGTCGTCTGCGTCACCAATGATCTCATTGCCCGCTTCAACGCCGTCGATCTGGTGCGCAAGGGCGCCGAGGCGCTGGGCGGGAAGGGCGGCGGCGGGCGGCCCGACATGGCGCAGGCCGGCGGTCCCGACGGCTCGAAGGCGGATGCGGCGCTGAAAGCGATCGAAGCGGCATTGGGCGGCTGACCGCCAATCCTCGCCCGACCAGGAACGCGGCCATGGCCGAGGTCCACTTCACCAGTCATTTGCGCACCCTGGTCCCCGACGGTCCGTTCAACGTTGCGGGCGCGACCGTCGGCGAAGCGTTGAAATCCTTGTTCGACGGTGAACCGCGCGTGCGCGGCTATGTGCTCGACGAGCGGGGAGCGCTGCGCAAACACGTGTGCATTTTTGCCGACGGCGAGCGGCTTGCGCATGACGCGGCCTTGTCGCGCCGCATCGGGCCGTACACCAAGCTCTATATTATGCAGGCGCTGTCGGGCGGATGAGAACGGCCGGACAACCGGCAAGTAAACGGAGCGTGTGAATCATGAGCGATTGTTTGCTCGTCGCGACGCGAAAAGGTCTGTTCACGATCGAGCGCGCGGGCGGCGGCTGGAACGCTAGCCTGATCGGCTTTGCGGGAATTTCGGTGACCAACGCGTTGCGCGATAGCGATCACGGCGCGATCTACGCCGCGCTCAAGCACGGCCATTTCGGTCCCAAGCTGCACCGTTCGGACGATGATGGACGGACGTGGCAGGAATTGAACGCGCCGGCTTTTCCTGCCGAGGCGGCAGGCGCGCCGTCCTTGTTCCAGATTTGGACGCTCGAGGCGGGCGGCCGTCAGCATCCGGATCGCCTGTGGATTGGCGCGATCCCGGCGGGCCTGTTTCGCTCCGACGATCGCGGTGAAAGCTGGCAGTTCATGTCGTCGTTGTGGAGCGTGCCGGAGCGCGCGCGCTGGTTCGGCGGCGGCTACGACGCCGCCGGCATTCACAGCGTATCGCCGGATCCGCGCGATAACGATCGGGTCCTTGTCGCTGTTTCGTGCGGCGGCGTCTGGGAGACGCGCGATTCCGGCGCCAATTGGTCGGTGCTCGGCAAGGGGCTGTTCGCACCCTATGTGCCGCCCGAGCAGGCCGAAGACAGCGCCATCCAGGATCCGCATCGGGTCGTGCGCTGCGCTGCGCACCCGGAGGTCATGTGGATGCAGCATCATGCCGGCATCTATCGCTCGAACGATGCCGGCGCCCATTGGACGCAATTGTCGCCGCCTGCCGACGACTTCGGTTTTGCCGTGGTGGCGCACCCGCGCGACGCAAACACGGCTTGGTTCGTGCCGGCCATCAAGGATGAAATCCGCATGCCGCGCGACGGTGCGCTCGCCGTTACGCGCACGCGCGACGGCGGCAGGACCTGGGATGTCGTGCGCCAAGGGCTGCCGCAGCGCGACGCCTACGACCTCATTTATCGGCATGGCCTCGATATCGATGCCGGCGGCGAGCGGCTCGCCATGGGCTCGACCACGGGCGCGCTGTGGATCAGCGAAAATGGCGGCGAACGTTGGCAACTCCTCAACGCGCATCTGCCGCCGATCTATTCAGTGCGTTTCGTTTGAAGACGTGCAGGGGAACCTATAGCTCGACGATCATTCCATCTTCGGCGGTCTCGAATGCAAGCTCGGCGCGGCGCGCCAGCATGTCGGTGCTCATGTGCGTGAGCACCAGCCGTTTCGGCCGGATCAGGTTGAGGCGGCGTTCGAGCGCCGACAGCACCATGTGGGTCTTGACCGGCTTGTCGCGCATATACGCCTCGCAGATGAACAGGTCCGCCTCATGCCCGATATCGATGAGCGCGTCGGTCCATTCGCTGTCGCCGGAAAAGCCGATGACCTTGCCTTCCACCTCGAAGCGAAAGCCGAGGCACGGCCCGGCGCGGTCGTCGTGCATGACGTGAAAAGGCGTCACCTGCACGGCGCCGACGGTGCTGCGCCGGCCGATCTCGAGCTCACGGAGCGTCAGAGGGAAATGTACCTGCAATGTCTTCGTGCCCGGAAAGGCGGTCTCCATCAGCTCCGGATAGCGCGCTTTCAGTCCAGGCGGGCCCGCAACGGTGAGCGGGCGCTCGCGCTTGAGAACGTGGGTCGCTTCGAGAATAAAGAAGGGCACACCGCCGACATGATCGGCGTGGAAGTGCGAGATGAAAATGACGTCGATGGCGTTACGGTTGATCGCGAGCTTGTTGAGCGAGACCAGCGAGGTTGCCCCGCAATCGATCAGCGCATTGATGCCTTGGCCGACGAGATGAAAGCAGGTGTTGAACCGTCCGCCCGAGCCGAACGCGTCGCCGCATCCGACGAATTGCAGGTGCATGGGTGACCCTCCCGCCGCCGCTCGAGGCGAGCGTCAGACGTTCTAGGCAGGCCGGGGCGCGAAGGAAAGTGAAAGGACCGCGTCAGGTCGCGGCGCGGCCCGTGACCGGGACCGCGCAGTCGGCAATGACTTGGCACGGTTGGCGCACACCGTTCAGGCCCTTGTCGGGTCACGATTATTTTACCTTTGCGCCATTCATTCCGCAGTTGTAGGTTGGCCCTGCGCCAGTTCCTGCCGGCGAACGCAATGCAGGGCGTCGCGCCATGATCGCACCACAAAATGGCGCATGCTGTGATCGGGTCCGGTTGGATCTAGAGGGCAATAGGGGACGGTCGGGTGCAGCTTCGATCAAATTATTCCGGCGCATTCGCGGCGCTCATGCTTGGCGTTGCACTCTCCAGTTGCGCCAACCCCGCTGTGTTCGATTCCAACGAACATTGGTTTTCGCATCCGTTCGATTGGACCGGCCGCAATGGCGGATACACCTTCTCCGAACTCAAGGACAGGCAAGACAGACAACGGCCGGTAACCGCGGCCGACTTGGTGGACGCCAACGGCGCCTGTCCGCCGGGGCCGGCGCCAGCCGCGCCATCGCCGGCCGTGGCGGCAGGTCCGGGCGCCATGCCGATCAGCCCGGCGCCGCCGTCGCTACTTGCCGATGGCATTGCGATCGGGATGACCGAATGTGACGTGGTCTATCGCGCCGGTGCGCCTTCTTCCGTCCAGCTCGGCAGGAATGCGACCGGCGATCGCACCGCGATCTTGACCTACAACAGCGGTCCGCGCCCCGGCATCTATCGTTTCGACGGTGGCCGCCTGAGAGACATGGACCGCGTCGAATCAGCGGCGAGCGCGCCGCAGACCGCGAAGAGAGTGGTCAAGAAGAAGAGCGAACCGGTCGCGGCCGAACGAGTCTCCACGGAATAACGCTGCACGCGAGTGGCACGGCCTTTCGTCTCGCCTTCGACTAACTCCGAGCCATCACCGCTCGGCGAGCAGGTTCCCAGGCGATCTTGAGGTTCGCGGCCAACCGGCGCTGATGGTGGAATTTAACGTGGATTAATGAAATTGAACGCGCACGGACGAAGGCGTTCACTGCGCGTTCACGGCGCGGGCAATCCGCTTGTCGGCTGCGCGAGCGAGCGTTATAAGCCCGCGCGGTTTGGCCTTGTCTCACAATTCCACGAAGGACGGTTTGATGGCGATCGAGCGCACGTTTTCAATCATCAAGCCCGATGCCACGGCGCGTAATCTCTCCGGCGCCATCAACGCGATGATCGAAAAAGCCAACCTGCGCATTGTGGCGCAGAAGCGTCTGCGCATGACGCGCGAGCAGGCCGAAACGTTCTATGCGGTTCATCGACAGCGACCGTTCTTTGGCGAGCTTGTGGACACCATGACCTCGGGGCCCGTTGTCGTGCAGGTGCTCGAAGGCGAAAACGCGATTGCCGCCTATCGCGATCTCATGGGCGCGACCGATCCTGCCAAGGCCGCGCCGGGAACCATCCGCAAACTCCACGCCAATTCGATCGGCGAGAACTCCGTGCACGGCTCCGATGCGGCCGCCACCGCGGAAATGGAAATCGCGCAGTTCTTCTCCGGCAACGAAATCGTCGGCTGACCATTCGTTTTCGTATCGGGCCGGTTTGAGCGCGCAAGTCTTGAGCTCAAGTCTTGCGTTCAAGTCTTGGATCCAGGCGGCTGGAATGCTGCAATCGAACGGCAGCGATCTCGCACAGGCGCCATTGTGGAGCGCGCTGCTGCAGATCGTCTTCATCAACGTTCTGCTCTCCGGCGACAATGCCGTGGTCATTGCAATGGCGTGCCGGGCATTGCCGCGGCGGCAACGGATTTGGGGCCTGCTGATCGGCGAAGCGGTTGCCGTGATCATGCTTGTCGTTTTTGCCGGCGTAATCTCACGCCTCCTGCAATTTCCGTATCTCAAGATCGCCGGCGGCTTCGCGCTCGTCTACATCGCCGGCAAGCTTCTTGTGCCCGAGACCGCTGACAGGAACGAGATCGAGGCTGTGGCGCACCTGTGGCGCGCCGTGCGGATCGTCGTCGTGGCCGACATCGTGATGAGCTTCGACAACATCCTCGCGGTCGTGCAGATCGCCAAGGGCAATCTCGCATTGCTCGCGGTTGGCCTGATGGTATCCATCCCGATCATCGTCGTCGGCGCGGGGCTCATCACCGCGTTGTTTGACCGATTGCCGGTGCTGATCTGGGCCGGCGCGGCGCTGCTCGGTTGGGTCGCGGGGCAGACGATTGCCGAAGATAAGGCAATCGCCGCAACGATCCTGCGCTTAGTTGGCAACGAGCTTGCGGGCGGCAGCGAATTCGCCGCCGGCTGTGCCGGCGCGATATTGGTGATCGCCGTGGGCGGAATCTGGCGACATTGGCGTTTGCGCAAGGCGCGTGCCAACGCTCGCCCAGGCGCGTTCCACGGCGACTGAGCCACCGAATGGAAAGTTTATTGACGCCGCGTACTTTTTTCCGGCGTCGCTTTCAGTATGTCAGTTACCACGTTCGTCGTATCGGCGTTCCAGCGTCGACGCTGCGGCTCATTACAGTCATGCTTGCGCCGTATTCATCAGGCTTTCTCGAAAGACAATCGGATTTTGGCCATCCGGCCGGTGCTGTCTTGTCGACACGATCGCTTCGGACCTTCCCCAGAATCTGAGTTGTGGCGCGGATCGCGGCGATCATAGAGGTGTTGCGCGCTGCGTCTTCGCTGACAGACGGACCGACTTAGGAGACAGACGATGCAGAAGGGCACCGTCAAGTGGTTCAATCCAACGAAAGGCTACGGGTTCATCAAGCCCTCGACCGGCGATAAGGATGTGTTCGTTCACATTTCCGCAGTCGAGCGCGCCGGCTTGCGCACGCTTAACGAGGGCCAGGCGATTGAGTATGAATTGGTCACGAACCGCGGCAGGACTTCGGCGGAAAATCTGAAAGTTGCGTGAGCCGACAGCCGGTTCAATCGCGTTTCTCATAGCCCCCGGATTTGCGTCTGGGGGTTTTGTTTTGCACTATTTTGCTTTTCAGCACGCGTTGCTGGAAAGAACGAATGGCGCCCGGCCTTCCGCCACCAGGCGTAGCGCCTGCGGATAAAGGCGGTGCTCGACCTCCAGCACCCGCGCGCGCGAGCGCTCTCTTCGGTATCGCCTTCGAGCACCGGGACCGATCCTGCGCCACGATCGGTCCGCGAATCCATTTCCGGCACGACGAAGTGAACGGTTGCGCCGTGCCGCTTCACGCCGGCCGCAAGCGCGCGGCGATGGGTGTGCAGCCCCTTGAACTCCGGCAGCAGCGCCGGATGAATGTTGAGCATGCGGCCGCTCCAGCGGCTGACGAAAGGCGGCGTCAACAGCCGCATGAAGCCGGCGAGGCATACGAGATCGATCCGGTACGCTTGCAGCTGCGCATCGAGCGCACGCTCGAAGGCTTCGCGATCCTCGCCGAACGGCCGGTGATCGACGATTGCGGTGGCAATCCCCGCCTGCGCGCGCGCGCGCCAGTCCAGCCGCGTCCGGCACGGTTGGAGACAACAAGAACGATTTCGGCCGGATAATCCTGCGCCTTCGCCGCCTCGATCAGCGCCGCCATGTTCGAGCCGCGGCCGGAAATCAGCACTGCGACGCGTTTTTTGCTGAGGCGTGTTCGGCGGTGCGTTCTCAGCCATCCCTTCACCAGGCCAGATCGAGTCGCCCGCGGAAATGGACGCTGCGTCGCCGCCGCTGTCTTCGACCACCTCGCCGAGCCGCACGACGGTCTCGCCGTTTGCCGCAAATTGCTCGATCGCCGCGTCGGCCGCGCTGCGTCCAGCACGGCGACCATGCCGATGCCGCAGTTGAAGGTGCGCAGCATCTCCGCTTCGGCGATCATTGCCGGCGGCCGCCAGCCATTTGAACACCGGCAGCACCGGGACGCGGTTGAGATCCAATGCGACGGCACAATCCGTCCGGCAGCACGCGCGGAATGTTGTCGATAAAACCTCCGCCGGTGATGTGGGCGAGCGCTTTGACCGCCTTCGTCGCTCGCGATCGCGGCGAGGCACGATTGCACATAGAGCCGCGTCGGCGTCAGCAGCGCCTCGCCCAGATTGCGCGACGGCTCGAACGGCGCGGGCGCATCCAATGCAAGCCCGGCTCGCAGCGACGATGCGGCGCACGAGCGAAAAGCCATTTGAATGCACGCCCGATGACGTAAGCCCGATGACGATATCGCCCGCGGCGATATCGGTCCGCGGCAGCAACCCGGCGCGCCCCACGGCGCCGACGGCAAAGCCGGCGAGGTCGTAGTCACCGGGCTGGTAGAGACCCGGCATTTCCGCGGTCTCGCCGCCGATCAAGGCGCAGCGCACTTCGCGGCAAGCGGCCGCGACGCCTGCAACAACCGCCGCTCCGACGGCAGGATCGAGTTTGCCGCAGGCAAAGTAGTCGAGGAAGAACAACGGCTCGGCGCCCTGCACGACGAGATCGTTGACCGACATGGCGACGAGATCGATGCCGATCGTGTCGTGGCGGCCGGTCTCGATCGCGATCTTGACCTTGGTCCCGACACCGTCGGTCGCCGCCACCAGGACCGGATCAGTAAAGCCTGCGGCCTTGAGATCGAACAGGCCGCCGAAGCCGCCGATTTCGGCGTCGGCGCCGGCGCGCGCGGTCCCGCGCACGAGCGGCTTGATCAATTCCACCATGCGGTTCCCGGCGTCGATATCGACACCGGCGGCCGCGTAGCGTGCCTTGTCCACGAAACCACCAAATCGGACAGATGATGGTTCCTCCCCGGCAGGGGAAGAACTGCTCGGCGCCTCCTACGGCGGAATCGCCGGGTGCGCAAGCGTGCGCCGCCCTATATAATTGGTAAAGGAGGGCGCGCCCTGGATTCGGGTCTGCTCGATGACTGCACTTTGGTGCCGAATTCGGCCAAGCCCGGCGTACGAGAGCGGGTCGGGGCGCGCACGGAACCGGGGCGTAGTTTGAGTATTCCCAATCTCATCACCATAGGGCGCATTCTCCTGGTGCCCGTCGTAGTCTGGTCAATCATATCGGGAGAGATGCTCGCCTCTTTTTCGCTGTTCCTGGTGGCGGGGATCAGCGATGCGGTCGATGGCTTCCTCGCCAAGCGCTTCCACATGGCGAGCGAACTGGGCGCCTATCTCGATCCACTTGCCGATAAGGCGTTGCTGATGTCGATCTATGTGGCGCTCGGCATCTCCAGGGCGCTGCCGATCTCGCTGGTCATTCTCGTCGTCTCACGCGATATCATGATCATCAGCGGATTCATGCTCGCCTGGCTGGTAAATAGGCCGATGCGAGTGCGTCCGCATCCGGTTTCGAAACTGAACACGCTGATGCAAATCCTGCTGGCGGCGCTGGTGCTGGCCGAGAGAAGTTTCGGCTTCACTGTGCCGTGGCTGGAGGTAACCGGCATCGTGCTGGTCGCCATCTTGACCTTGCTGTCGATCGCCTTCTATCTCGCCGAGTGGTTCCGGCACATGAACTCGTTCGGGACCGGGCACTGAACCGCCTGCGTTTAAGAGTGCGCCATGCCCTCCCGTCCGCGTCAGCTCGCGCTCGCGCTCGATCATGCCGAAAGCTACGCGCGCGAGGATTTTCTGCCCGGACCGGCCAACGAGGCTGCGCTCAGGCTGATCGAAAGCTGGCCCGATTGGCCGGCTAACGCCGTCGCGCTGGTCGGGCCGGAAGGATCGGGCAAGTCGCATCTGGCCTCGATCTGGGCCGCGGCGGCGGGCGCGCGGGTGATTTCGGGCCGGGCGCTGAGCCAGAACGGTCTTCTCCCTGCGCTCGCGACCGGGGCGCTGATTGTCGAAGAGGCCGCGGCCGCGGACGAGCGTGCGCTGTTTCATCTGATCAATCTTGCGCGCGAAGAGGAGGCGTTCCTGCTTTTCACCGCGCGCGCGGCGCCGTCGATCTGGCCGGTCGCCATTGCCGATCTTGTCTCGCGGCTGCGGGCGCTCCCGGTGATCATGTTGCGGCCGCCGGACGACGCGATGCTGCGCGGCGTGATCATCAAACTCGCGGCGGACCGCCAGCTCGCGCTCGATGAGAGCGTCGTGCGCTATCTTTCGAGCCATATCGAGCGTTCGTTCGCGGCCGCGCGCGCGGCCGTGATCGCGCTCGACAATGAGGCATTGCGGCAAGGCCGGCCGCCGACGCGCGCGCTCGCCGCCGAGCTGTTCCGCGACAGCATCTAGGCGGTGGGAGTTCGCCGTGCCCTGGAGGCTTGACGCGGCGCCGCGGCGCCTCCTTATGTGAGGAGGCGCAGGTCATCGAATTGTTACCAAGGGGGGCGATCATCGCGCTGGAGGAGACCAGATCGGATATGGCGGACCGCGGCCAAGCTACTGTCCTTGCGATGGAATCCGGCGCCGCGCAACGGCTGGACGAGATTCCGCACCCATTAGAACCGGCGCTTGCCGCAAGCCCGAAACGTTTCATCAACCGGGAGCTGTCCTGGCTTAATTTCAACCGCCGCGTGCTGGAGGAATCGGCCAATCGCGGCCATCCGCTGCTGGAGCGGCTCAAATTCCTTTCGATTTCCGCCAACAACCTCGACGAATTTTTCATGGTGCGCGTGGCCGGCCTCGGCGCGCAGGTGCGCGCCGGCATCGCCGAGAAAAGCCCGGAAGGACTGACGCCGGCCGAGCAGCTCGTGCGCATTGCCGAAGCGGTGTCGCTCCTGGTCGCCGATCAGCAGGCGCAGTGGCGCGAATTGCGCGCCGCGCTGGCGGAAGCTGGCATCGTGCTGGTCGACGGCCCCGACGTGACCAAGGCGGAGAAGGCGTGGCTTGAGGATTATTTCCTCGCGCATGTGTTTCCGTTGCTGACTCCGCTGGCGATCGATCCGGCGCATCCGTTTCCGTTCATTCCCAACCTCGGGTTTACCATTGCGCTGCAGCTGTCGCGCACCAAGGACGGCAAGGCGATGAACGCGCTGATCCGCATGCCGAACTGCGGATCGATCGTTTCGTCCGCTTGCCGCAGACCGGCGACGGCGGCCAGGCGCGGCTGATCTCGATCGAGGGCGCGACGAGCCTGTTCATCGGCAAGCTGTTTCCCGGCTATGCGGTCAAGGGCGTCGGCGCCTTTCGCGTCATCCGCGACTTCGGAAGTGGAAATCCTCGAAGAAGCCGAGGATCTGGTGCGGCTGTTCGAAACCGCGCTCAAGCGCCGGCGCCGCGGCATCGTCATCCGGCTCGACATCGAGGCGCTGATGCCGGAGGAATTGCAGAGCTTCGTGCAACGCGCGCTCGGCGTCACCGACGACAGCGTGTTCAAGGTCGACGGCGTGCTCGCGCTCAACGAGATGGCGCAGCTTTCCAGCCTGAATCGGCCCGATCTTGAATTCGTGCCCTACACGCCGCGTTATCCCGAGCGCGTCCGCGACCATGGCGGCGACTGCTTCGCCGCCATCCGGCAGAAGGATTTCATCGTCCACCACCCTTACGAGTCGTTCGATGTGGTGGTGAACTTCCTGCAGCAGGCCGCGCGCGATCCGGACGTGGTCGCCATCAAGCAGACGCTCTACCGCACCTCGGCCAATTCGCCGATCGTCAAGGCGCTCGCCGAGGCCGCCGAATCCGGCAAATCGGTCACCGCCGTCGTCGAGCTCAAGGCGCGTTTCGACGAGGAGGCCAATATCCGCTGGGCGCGCGATCTCGAACGCGCCGGCGTGCAGGTCGTCTATGGCTTCATCGAGCTGAAAACCCACGCCAAGCTTTCGCTCGTGGTCCGCCGCGAAGGCGCGGCGCTCGTCTCCTATGTGCACGTCGGCACCGGCAACTATCATCCGGTGACGGCGCGCATCTACACCGACCTGTCGTTCTTTACCTCCGACCCGGCGATCGCGCGCGACGTCACGCATATCTTCAACTACATCACCGGATACGCGGACCCGGCCGGGCTCGAGCGCATGGCGGTCTCGCCGTTCAATTTGCGCAAACGCATCCACGCCCACATCGACGAGGAGATCGCGCACGCCAAGGCCGGCCGTCCGGCCGCCATCTGGATGAAGATGAATGCGCTGGTCGATCCCGACATCATCGACGCGCTCTATCGCGCCTCGAGCGCCGGCGTGTCGATCGAACTCGTGGTGCGCGGCATCTGCTGCCTGCGGCCGGGTCTGCCCGGCCTGTCCGACAATATTCGCGTCAAATCGATCGTCGGCCGTTTCCTCGAACACGGCCGCATCTATTGCTTCGGCGTCGGTCACGGCCTGCCGCATCCGAAGGCCGCGGTCTATATTTCCTCCGCCGATATGATGCCGCGCAACCTCGACCGCCGCGTCGAGGCGCTTTGCCCGATCCTCAATCCCACCGTGCACGAGCAGGTGCTTGATCAGATCATGGTGGCCAACCTGAAGGACAACCAGCAGAGCTGGCAATTCCTGGCCGACGGCTCGTCATCGCGCATCAAGCCGGCCGCGGGCGAAGAGGTATTCAACGCCACCACCTATTTCATGACCAATCCAAGCTTGTCCGGGCGCGGAAAATCGCCCAAGGACCAGGTGCCACGGCTGCGGCGCCCGGAGCGAAAGTGATCGCGTTCGAATCGGGTCAGGGTCATTGATTATCGCCGCCTATGGATCCCGCTCGCTTGGACATGAACGGTCAAGGCCGTCAACTCGTCGGACTTTTGCGAATATGATCAGCGCCAAATGGGACGCGCAAGGACGCCTCGACTGCGGTCCGCCGGTTGCCGTCGTCGACATCGGTTCGAATTCGGTGCGCCTCGTCGTCTATGAGGGGCTAACCCGCAGCCCGACGCCGCTGTTCAATGAAAAGGCGCTATGCGGGCTCGGCCGCGAAGTGCAGTCGACCGGGCTGCTCGCCGCCGATGCGGTCGAGCACGCGCTCTCGACGCTCAAGCGCTATAGCGCGCTCTGCACGACCATGGGCGCGAAAAAAGTTCTGGCCATCGCCACGGCGGCCTGCCGCGACGCCAGGAACGGCCGCGCCTTCGTCAAGCTCGCCGAGCGCACCATCGGAGCCGAGATCGACGTGCTGTCGGGCACGCGCGAGGCCGAACTCACTGCGCTCGGCGTCATCTCCGGCGTGCATCGGGCCGACGGCGTTGTCGGCGATCTCGGCGGCGGCTCGCTCGAACTCGTCGATGTGCACGGCACGCGCGTCAGGCACGGTCTGACCCGCCCGCTGGGCGGGCTGGCGCTCGCTGATATTTCGGCGAAATCGCTCAAGAAGGCGGAAAAGTTCGTCAAGAAAACATTGGCCGCGCTTCCCGTGCTCAAGGGTTGCGCCAACCGCAACTTCTATGCGGTCGGCGGGACGTGGCGCTCGCTGGCGCGGCTGCACATGTGGCAGACCGGCTATCCGCTACACGTGATGCACGGCTACGGCATTCCGGCTGACGAAGCGCTCGAATTCGCCAAGCTCGTTCATCGCGTTGATGTCGACACGCTTGTCCAATATCGACGTTGTCGCCAGCGCGCGGCGGCCGCTCTTGCCCTACGCGGCATTGGTGCTCGAATACATTCTGCGCATCGGCAAGCCGCGGCAGATCGTTTTCTCCGCGCTCGGCGTGCGCGAGGGATTGCTCTATTCGTTGCTCAAGCAACGCGAGAAGGAGAAGGACGCGCTGATTGAGGCGGCGCGCGATCTCAACCGGCTGCGCTCGCGCTCGCCGCGCCATGGCGAAGAGCTGATCGATTGGACCGACCGTTTCCTGTCCTCGTCCGGCCTTGAAGAAACGGCCGAGGAGCGGCGGCTCCGCCACGCCGCCTGCCTTCTCGCGGACATCGGCTGGCGCGCGCATCCCGATTATCGCGGCGAGCAGGCGCTCAACATCATCGCCCATGGCGGCTTTTCGGCGATCGATCATGTGGGCCGTGCTTATCTGGCGCTTTCGGTCTTTTACCGCCACGTCGGTTTCGTCATGGACGATGAGCTTTCGCCGCGGCTGCGCGAGCTTGCCTCGACGCGCATGATCGACCGCGCCCGCGTGCTCGGCGCGGCGCTCCGCCTCGCTTACGTGGTCTCGGCGGCAATGCCCGGCGTTCTTCCAAGAACGACGCTCGCGGTCGAGCGCCACCGGCTGGCCTTGCATCTGCGCGGCGAACGCGCGGCGCTCGCCGGCGAACGCGTGCTCAACCGGCTGCGCTCGCTCGCGCGCCTGATCGGCCGCGAGCCGGTGCTGCTGCTGGGATAAGGCAATAGATCACTCCCGCTCGACCATCGCCACCTTGCCCTTCTCGATGGCGAGCGCGAGTTTGCCGTGCTTGAGAGCCAGCGCCTTTTCGCCGAACAATTCGCCGCGCCAGCCGCGCAGCGCGGGAACGTCGGCTTTGTCGCTTGCGGCGATGCGTTCAAGGTCATCGACCGTAGCGATCACCTTGGCGGCGACGTGATGGCGCTCGGAGATCATGCGCAACAGCACTTTGAGCAATTCGACCACCGCCGCGCCGTTGGGCGCCGGCTGCGTGCGCGTTTGCAACGGCAGCGTCTTCACGTCGCGCGCCAAGCCGCGCGTCACCGCCTCGACGATTGCCTCGCCCCAACGCGATCTTTCAAAACCCTTCGGCAAGGAGCGCAGATGCTTGAGCTTCTCCGTCGTGGTTGGCGCCTGCACGGCAATGTCGGCGATCGCCTCGTCCTTGAGCACGCGCGCGCGCGGCACGTCGCGCGACTGCGCCTCGCGCTCGCGCCAGGCCGCGACCTCGATGAGCACGGCGAGTTCTTTCGGCTTGCGCACGCGGGTCTTGAGCCGCTGCCAGGCGCTCTCCGGCTCCATGCGGTAGGTTTCCGGCGAGGTCAGAACGCTCATTTCGTCCGCGACCCAGTCGGCGCGGCCGCGCCGTTTGAGATCCTCGACCAGCGCCAGATACACGTCGCGCAAATGCGTCACGTCGGAGATGGCGTAGCCCAGCTGCGCGTCGGACAGCGGCCGCCGCGTCCAATCGGTGAAGCGCAGCGATTTGTCGAGCGTGTCACCGGTAATGCGCTGCACGAGCTGATCGTAGGAAATCGAATCGCCGTAGCCGAGCACCATGGCGGCGACCTGCGTATCGAAGATCGGATGCGGAATGAGTTTCGCTGCATGCCAGATGATTTCGATATCCTGGCGCGCGGCGTGGAACACCTTCATGATTTTTTCGTTCGCCATCAGCGCGTAGAATGCGGAAAGATCGATGCCGGGCGCCAGCGCGTCGATAACCATGGCTTCGTCGGGAGAGGCCATCTGCGCGACACACAAGAGCGGATAGTAGGTGGTCTCGCGCAGGAACTCGGTGTCGATGGTGACGAACGGATAAGACGCCATCCGCTTGCACGCGGCGGCAAGTTCCGACGTCGTCACGATCGGCTGCGTCGATGCTGCGGTGGTGGAATTCAGCGTCATTGTCGTTGCCAAGCGGTACTGTGTTCGCGTCCTGCGCGCGTGGCAAGGCCGCAGTGGAACCGCGACTTGGCTTGCGGCGGCGCGGGTATCACCCGAACACCGCCGGCATGTTGAGGAATTCCCAGGGGCTCGGAAAAGCGCCGACGGGAACTTCGATAAGCGTCGGACCGTCGCGGCGCCCGAAAGCGCGCCGTAATGCATGGCGCAACTCATCGGGACCATTGGCGCGCTCGGCTTCGGCGCCAAAACTCCTGCCGAAGGCGACAAAGTCCGGATTGGTCAGGTCGCTGCCGATCAGGCGGTTGCCGAATCGCTCCTGCTGGATACGCCGGACGTTTCCATACGCGCCGTCGTTAAAGACGATTGTAACCAGCGGAATGCGATGGCGCATTGCAGTCGCCATCTCGGCCGCAGTGAACATGAAACCGCCGTCGCCGCAGATCGCAACGACCGGCACATCGGGGCACGCATGTTGGGCGCCGAGCGCCGTGGCAAAGCCGAGGCCGAGCGGGTCCTGAAAGCCAGGCGACAGATAAGTGCGCGGTTTGTAGACCGGGTATGCCACGCGCGCAGCAAAAACCATCTGCGTAATGTCCTCGACGAATATGCCGTTCTCGGGAAGCTCGTCACGGATCACTTCGAGGTATGCGATCTGCAGCGCTATCTTCTCGAATCGCTTGCGCCACGCCGCCTGGCGCTCCTCCATTTCGGCCTGGCGCGATGTGCGCTTGAGATTGTGCTTCGGCAATTCGGTGAGCAGGCTTTGCAGGATCGGTTTGGCGTCGCCGTTCAGCGCCACGGTCGGCTTGTGCAGCCGGCCATGTTCTTTTGCATCGGCATCGACCCGCACGATCTTGAGGTTGGGACCTATGCCCCATTGCCGGAACTGAATGAGCAACCGCGTTCCGACGGCCAGCACCACATCAGCCTCGCCCCACAGGTCACGGCCGAGCGGGAGCGTGACGCTGAATGGATTGCGGCCGTCGAGCACGCCGCGGCCGCGGCGAAAGGCGAGCACCGGCGCTTGCAGCATCGCAGACAGCGCGGTGACCTCCTCGGAGGAATCCTGGGCGCCGCCGCCGCAGATGATCATGGGCCGCTTCGCCGTCCCAAGAAGTTTTGCTGCCCCGCGTATCGCGCTGTGATCGATTTTGGTTTGCGGAACGGGCAGGGGCGCTTGCAGCGTCACCGGCCCGGACTTGCCCCAGACATCGATCGGGCATTCAAGCACCGCCGGCCCCGACCGCCCGGTCCGCATCGCCCGCATGGCGAGCGCCGTCGCCCGCGACGCCTGTTCGGGCTTGCAAATCAGCGCCGCGTGATCGACGAGCCGTTCAACAATCCCCCCCTGGTCGCGAATCTCGTGAAGCTGACCGAGCCCGCGTCCGATGTCTGCGACCGGGATCTCACCGATCAGGCCGAGCACCGGAACGTTGGTGGCGAAGGCGGTCAACAGCGCCGCCCCGGCATTGAGAAGGCCAGGTCCCGGCACCACCGCAAAAGCCTGCGGCTTGCCGGTTGCGAGCGCCGCGCCGAGCGCCATATAGGCGGCGCCCTGCTCGTGGCGGGTGTAAATCGTGCGCAGCCGGTCGGAAAACTTGAACAAGGCCTCGAACAGAAGATCGTTCTGCACGCCCGGCAGCGCATAAATCGTGTGGAGGCCGTGCCCGATGAGGGTGGCGATCACCGCTTCGGCCGCCGTCATGGTCGCGGCTGGCGCGCTGGCCGCCTTTTTGCGTCGCTTCGGCATTCTCGCTCCCTGGTAGCGGCATCAATGTGCAGATTGGCGTGCCTCTGTCGAGGCAAACGGCCCCGGCCACGGCATGCGCGAGCGCTTGACAAATCCGCGGGGCCCATGTGGTTGTGCGCCACCTTTCACCCACTGGCGGAATCGAACATGCATCGCTACCGCAGCCATAAATGCGGCGAGCTCCGCGACCGCGACATCGGCGCCGAGGTGCGGCTTTCCGGCTGGTGCCATCGCATCCGCGACCATGGCGGCGTGCTGTTCATCGATTTGCGCGACCATTACGGCGTCACCCAGGTGGTCGCCGACCCCGACAGCCCGGCGTTCAAAACCGCCGAGATGCTGCGCTCCGAATGGGTGGTGCGCGTGGACGGCAAAGTGCGAAGACGCCCGGAGGGCACCGAAAATCCCGACCTGCCGACCGGCGCGGTCGAGGTCTATGTGCGCGAGATCGAGGTGCTGGGGCCCGCCGCCGAATTGCCGATGCCGGTGTTCGGCGATCAGGAATATCCCGAAGACATCCGGCTCAAATATCGCTTCCTCGATCTGCGCCGTGAGCGGCTGCACCGCAACGTCATGAAGCGCGGCCAGGTCATCAATTCGATCAGGCGGCGCATGAAGGCGCAGGGCTTTTTCGAATTCCAGACGCCGATCCTCACCGCCTCTTCGCCCGAGGGCGCGCGCGATTATCTGGTGCCGTCGCGGCTGCATCCGGGGAAATTCTATGCGCTGCCGCAGGCGCCGCAGCAGTTCAAGCAGCTGATCATGGTCTCCGGCTTCGACCGCTATTTTCAGATCGCACCCTGCTTCCGCGACGAGGACGCGCGCGCCGACCGCTCGCCCGGCGAGTTCTATCAGCTCGATCTGGAGATGAGTTTCGTCACCCAGGACGACGTGTTCGACGCGGTCGAGCCGGTGATTCGCGGCGTGTTCGAGGAATTCGCTAACGGCAAGCCGGTGACGGCAAAATTCCCGCGCATTCCCTACAAGGAGGCGATCGAAAAATACGGCACCGACAAGCCGGATTTGCGCAATCCGATCGTCATGCAGGATGTTTCCGAGATTTTCCGCGGCTCGGCTTTTAAGATTTTCGCGCGCATCCTCGAGAGCAGCCCCAAGGCAGCGGTGTGGGCAATTCCTGCGCCGCGCGGCGGTTCGCGCGCCTTCTGCGACCGCATGAACTCGTGGGCGCAGGGCGAGGGACAACCGGGCCTTGGTTACATTTTTTTCGCTGCCGATGGCGGCGCCGTCGTCGGACGCGGCCCCGTGGCCAATAATCTCGGCGCGGAAAGAACAGGAGCGTTGCGCGCGCAGCTCGGCCTGAACGATGGTGACGCCGTGTTCTTTGTTGCCGGCGAGCCGCAGACCTTTTTCAAATTTGCCGGCGCGGCGCGGATCAAGGTCGGCGAGGAACTTCGACTGATCGACAAGGATCGCTTTGAATTCTGCTGGATCGTCGATTTTCCGATGTACGAGTGGAATGAGGAGGAGAAGAAAATCGATTTCTCCCACAATCCATTCTCGATGCCGAACACGTCCGCCGATGAATTTCTTGCGCTGGACGCAGGCGACCGAGAGAGGATTCTCGCGCTGCGGGCGATCCAATACGACATCGTCTGCAACGGCATTGAGCTGTCCTCGGGGGCGATCCGCAATCATCGCCCCGATGTCATGAAGAAGGCATTCGCCATCGCCGGCTACGACGAGGCGGTGCTGGAACAGAAATTCGGCGGCATGCTGCACGCGCTCTCGCTTGGCGCGCCGCCCCATGGCGGCATCGCGCCGGGGATCGACCGCATCGTCATGCTCCTGTGCGGCGAGGAGAATCTGCGCGAAGTCGTGCTGTTCCCGATGAACCAGCGCGCCGAGGATTTGATGATGGGCGCGCCGTCGGAAGCGACGGCCAAGCAGCTGCGCGAGCTGCACATCCGCGTCGTTCCCCCGGGACCGGCCTGACCGCGGCAAGCACACGGTCATTCCGCCGCCATTGCGATCGGATCGTCGCATAACGCGGCGGCGATTGCGGCCGGACGCGCGCGCTCAAAATAGCTTGAGGCAGCAGAGCACTTTGCCGACGACTTCGAGCTCGCTGAGCGGAACTTCTTCGGTCGGATGGGTTGGGTTGTCGGAGATGATCTTCACCCGCGTCGGCCGCGTGGAACGCAGCGTTTGCAGGCGCTTGACGACAATGCTGCCGAAGGTGTCGCGAATGGCGTAGAGGCCGTCGGGCGTCGGCGTCTTATGGCCGGTATCGACGATCACGCGCTCGCCCGACGCTATGGTCGGCGCCATGCTGTCGCCGGTCGTGTCGAGCACCAGAAGCCGGGGCGTGGAGGCGTGCAATTGTTCGCGCACGAAACTTGCGGGGAACAGCCAACCCTCTGATTTTATTGGGTCGGTGTGGCGCCCCTCTTTGCGCACTTCACGCGCCGGCACGCCGCCGCCGCCCAATCCGGCGCGGGTATCGAGTTCCGGCACCTGACCGGGAGCGGGGCCGAGGAGCTCTTCGTGGCCCGCCTCCTCGCGCAGCACGTTGCTTGGTTCGATGTGACCGCCGCCGCCGCCGGGAGTGCCGGGATATTTTCCCCACAGCAGAATCTGCTCCGGCGAGTAGCCGAGAATATTGGCGAACGGCCTGAGGTGATCGAGCCGCAGCCTGATCTGGCCGCCCTCGAGACGGGACATCTGCTGTTTGGAGATTCCCGACCGTCTCACCAGTTCGGAGCGGCTCATGCCGCGCGCCTCGCGGGCATAGTAGAGGCCGGTGAAGGTCTTGCTCGGTTTAATGGTTCGCGCCATGGGGCTATTGTCACGATTTCGGTTAAACGGCGCTAGCATCTAAAAAAGCGACTTTGCTGTCGTTCATGATGTGACTATGGGGAGCGCAGCTTTCAAGTGTCCTTACGCAGCGATAATTTGAATGGCGGCGAAACCATGCGTTTCGGCGCTGGGAGGACCTGTGCGCGCCGCCGATCTGTGGACCCGTGATCTGTGGACCCAAGAGCGTATCGCGATGCTGGAGACATTGTGGGCGGAGGGCGCCACCGCACAATCGATTGCCGACCGGCTTGGCGGCTTTTCGCGATCCGCGGTGTTGGGAAAGATTTTCCGCTTGCGATAGGGCGCGGCGGCGCCCGCGCCGGCTGTGGCGACGCCGAGCAGCAATGCGGCCTCGCGGGATTTGGATGAAAAGTGTGCGCGCGCGGAATTACCGGCACGGCGCCAAGCGAGATGATTCGCGTGAAGGCCTAGCCCCGCGGCGCACACACGGCAAAAGTCTGCTGGAATTGACCAGCGAGTCTTGCCGCTGGATTGTTGAGGCTGTCATCAAATGGTTGTTAACCCCCATGCTCTCCCATCTCCATTGAATCCTGCGCGTTCCGACCGTCGCTGCAGCGGAAACCTTCCGTCCTGCGGCGTTCTCATGGGCTTGTATCCGTTTGGGCCGGTGGAAAATTCAGTTGCGTAGAATTTTACGAAATCTCGCAAACGGATTGTCAGTATTGCCTCGGTAAAAATACGCGTGCGCCCTGAAGGGCGTCGGGGATGCGCGGTGCCGACTTTCGTGAGCTCCAGTTTTATCATCGATCTGCCGACGCTGTTCGCTGTGACGGCCTTCACCACCGTGATCGGTGGGATTCTACTGTTGTTCGGTTGGATGCAGAATCGGAGCGAGCCGGCGCTGGCGCTGTGGGGCATTGCCTATCTTCTCGCCGCGACAGGTGCGGCGGTGCTGGCGCTGGGCCTACCGATCGCGCCGTCCTGGTCGATCTGCGCCGGCAACGCGCTGATCTGTTGTGCCTACGGCACGATGTGGGCCGCTGCGCGCAGCTTTGAAGGCCGGCGGATTCGCATCGGTTTGATCCTGGCCGGCGCGACAATTTGGGTCGCGGCCTGCCAGTTTCCCACCTTTTACCAGACGAATCAGGCGCGGGTGTTCCTCGCGTCGGTCATTTTCGCGACTTATGCGTTGCTCGTTGCGCGCGAGGTGTGGCACGCGCGCGATCGCGAACTGATTTCCCGCTGGCCGACGCTGGGGCTCGCCGTTGGCCATACAGGGTTTCTGCTCGCGCGCATCCCGTTTGCCAGCGCAGTGGCGCTCACGGCGGTCACCGAGCGGCCGCACCGCCTCGGCCTCTTCATCATAGCCTTCGAGGCGCTGTTCGCTACTTTCTGTCTCGCCTTCCTGCGTCTAAGCATGGCGAAGGAGCGCGCGGAGCTGGCGCAAAGGAAAACGGCGCTCACCGACTCGCTGACCGAAATTGCCAACCGCCGCGCATTTTTCGAATTGGGCACGCCGCTTCTCGAGCGGACCGTCGCCGATCGGCGACCGGCAGCGCTCCTTCTGTTCGATCTCGATCGCTTCAAGGAGGTCAATGATACCGCGGGCCACCAAGCCGGCGATCATGTCTTGCGGGAGTTTTCGCATCTCGTTGCCGCGATGATCCGGCCCGGTGATCTGTTTGCACGGCTCGGCGGCGAGGAATTCGCATGCCTGTTGGCGGACGCGCACATGGCGGCGGCGCTTCGGGTAGCGGAACAGGTGCGGACCAAATTTGCGGCCAACCGCTTTGCGGATCTCAACGCCAGCGTCACCGTGAGCGTCGGCGTCGCCATGGCGAGCGAGGCCGGCTGCGATCTGTCGGCATTGCTGGCGAATGCGGACCGCGCGCTCTATCGCGCCAAGGCCGAAGGGCGAAACCGCGTCGCGCGGGCGCCACTTGTCCTCGTCGAGCGAAGCGGGGAGGGCGCGCGCCAACAATTTAGCGGTAGCGCTGCGGCCGCGATTGCCGCCCCCGTGGTCGGGTAGCCTCGGCGCAATCGAAACTACAGGCGTCGTCCGAATCCGCCGCGCAGCCCGCCCGCCAGGAGCGAGATCAGGAACAGCACCAGGGCGACGAAAAACACGATCTTGGCAATACCCACTGCGGCGCCGGCAATGCCGCCGAACCCGAGCACGGCGGCAATCAGCGCGATAATCAACAGCGTAACGACGAGGCTCAACATCTGCGCACTCCCTAGTCAGGTGTCGAGCAGTCAACTCGCGACACGGTCGGACGGTTCCGCCGCAAATGGAGCTCGATCAGACCTGATCAGGGTCGTCCTTGGGCGGAAACAGGAGCACGCTCAAGACCACGACGAGCATAATCGTGGCGTAGATCTGTAATTGCGAGTGCTGCAGTGCAATCGCGAACTGCCCGCAAATGCGGTCGATCGCGTCGAGGATAGACGTGCTGTCGCTCATGGGTGCGGCGAGCCTCGGCGGAGCGCCTTTGGGTGTTTGGCTGCGAAGCGCCGCCAATGAGGGCCGAAACGAGCGAAAGTGTGGCCGGGCTTGGTGCAGCTGGCTGGGGAACTAGGACGTTAAGGGTTACCACCGTTAAGCCGCTGGACTGCCAATTATTTCTTGCATTTGAAGGGCCTAGTTGCCATCGATGGTTGCCACCAGCGGTTACCACCGGGAAGCCCCATGGCCCATGACTTGCGCTATCTGAAACAGCACAGACGCGGTTGGTATTTCTCGATGAAGGTGCCGCAGGACTTGCGCGGCCAGTTCATGTCGGAAGGCCGCGCCGGCAAAAATGGCCGCCGACATCCCGGCAGCCCACTCAGCAAGATTGTCGTTTCGCTCCGCACGGCATCGCTCCGAGAAGCGCAGGAACGGCGCTGGCCGCTCGTTCATGAGTGGCGGCAGAAATTCGAGCGAGCGCGTACCGGAGCGCCATTTGCACTTGCAGAAATCGACGCTTTTGCACGCGAGAGCTACGCGGCCGTTCTCGCCGCTATGGAAGCAGAAAAGCATTTGCCGCGAAACGTGCTGATTACAGGCGAGCGCGTGCAAACGGGTATTGCTGAGAACGCTGTACATGCTGTTCGCACTGCCGTTGCAACGTCTGACCGTTTTCTTGTCGGCTGCATTAACTTAATGCGCGCGGAAATTACCCAACACGGCGGCCTGGAACTATTCCTTTCGCAGATAACCGATTTCGACGAATACGGCCTCGCACCCGACATCGCACGCATCGAAGCGCGCACCGGCCTCACATTGGACCGAAACGACGAGCCATATCGCATACTCTGCCAAGCGATCATGCGGGCTCGGCTTGCCGCGACCGAGGGGCGCCTACGAGCGGCGAGCGGCGAACCGTCCGACCCGCCGGCAACGTTCTTGGGCGCCAAGGGCATTGACCCTTTGACGTTGCGCCCAATCGTACCCTTGCGGCGCAAGCCGGTTCGCCTCCACAGTGACGGCGGCATGACATTCTCCGAAGCCGCGGCTCGTTATATCGACGAACTCCAACGCGACCCCGCCGCCAAGGTTTCAGAACAGACCCGCGGCCAAATGGAAGCGGTCTACAGGCTGTTTAATCAATTTTCCGATGACCCGCCACTTGCTGCCGTTAACCGCGCTATGGCGTCCGAATTTCTCGACGAAGCGGGCAAACTCGATCCCCATTGGGGGCGGGGGCCGCAGACCAAAAATCTCACGTGGAAGGAATTGCAAGAGCGGTCCCGCAACGGCCAGGACAAACTCACGAACCGAACTCTTAACCGCTATGCGTCAGCGCTAAGTTGTGTGTTCAAGTGGGCAGATAAGCGCGGGCACTTTGACGGCCGCAACCCGTTCCAGGGGCAGAGCCGCAAGGAGGGCGATAATACGGGGTGGCGGTCCTACACTGTCGCGGAGCTAAATACGCTGTTGTCCGGGCCACTGTTCCGCGCTGCGTCAACAGATGACCGCCTTCGGCCGCGCGTTCATAGCGCAAAGACTGCGCTCTATTGGGCCGCGCTGATTGCATTGTTTTCGGGAATGCGGCTAGGCGAGATTTGCCAGTTGAGAACCGATGACGTGCAACAGCGCAGTAAACTATGGCTGTTCAACGTCACCGCCGAGAGCGACGGGCAAAGCCTAAAAACCAAAGCAGCCGCGCGCATTGTGCCCGTGCATAGCGCGCTCGTTCAATGCGGGTTCATTGACTATCTGCAAGCGTTGCCGAACGGCCAGTTATTCCCGGCACTGAAACCCGGCGGACCTGATGGTAGGCTGAATTGGTATCTCAGCAAATGCTTCACCGTGTATCGGCGTAACTGCGGCATTAGCGGACCGCGGGTCGCCTTCCATTCGTTTCGCAAGAATACAGCGCAAGCGTTAAAGGACGCGCGCACTACGCCAGCGGAGATCGCCGAGCTAATCGGCCACGAACGCGGCTTCACGGTAGAAACATATGCGCCGCTTGGCTTGCCGGTGCCGCGGCTCAAAAGTCTGATCGAGCGCATCGGCTATCGGGGATTGAGCCTCAAGCATTTGCACGTTGGCTAGACGTTATCGGCGTGCCATTTGCGTGCACGCGCGAGAGCAAGGCGTTCACAAAGGATGAAATCACCGCGATCCTGAAAGCGGCGATGAAGGTTGAAGTTCGCAGCAAGATGGACGCGGCTAAGCGATGGTGCCCGTGGCTCGCGGTTTATACCGGCGCTGCGCGAGCGCGGGGTTGCGGCGGTGGTGAGGGGCGAATTGTCCTGCCATCGGGCGGCGGCGCAATTTGGGATCGGAGTGAATACTGCGATTACTTGGGTGCGGCGCTGGCGCCGGACCGGCAGTGTTGCGCCTGGCAAAATGGGTGGCCACAAGCTGAAGGCGATTTCGGGCGCGCACCGGACGTGGCTGTTGCAGCGGGTCAAGGATGGCGACTTCACATTGCGCGGTCTGGTCGCCGAACTCTCCGCGCGCGGGCTTAGGGTCGATTATCGCTCGGTCTGGGCATTCGTTCACGCCGAGAAGCTGAGCTTTAAAAAAATCTGGACGCCCAACGCCATCTACAGCCATGCGCCGGCAACCATCGGACGCGGCTATGGCACGGCGGACCTTGCCGACAAGGCGGAAGCGTTGCGCCGATTTCCGCGTTTCAAGGTCTGAAGCTGTCACAAGACCTACGCCGCTGAAACCGCGCGCGCCGCTTGTATTCATCCATGGGGAATGCAACCCCATGGGTAAGGAAGATGATTACAGCCGGTTCTCCTGCTAAGCTACCAACGTCAGAGAGAGCTTCCCCAATGGTTTTCTCGTTTGGTCGAAAAGCCAAATTTCAAACCCTGCTTCAGGACTTGAAGGTTTTAGTTCTGAGCCAGTCAATCGGTTTTGCTGCGAATGTAGCCGAAGAGATGGACGGGTTACCGCATGATGACCGACAAGGCGCGGTGCGCTCTTATTCGAGGCACGACTTTGCACGTCGATGGCTTTCCGAATGGAATTTACTCAGCGGCGCTGGAATGTACGAAGCGCCTGATCGGCATCCCCATTGGAGATTTCCGACTAAAGGCTATCGAGGGGCGAAATAATCTGGTACGACCGCGCAAGCACGTTGAAGCACTGTCGCAACTCGAATTTACCGGTCAGACCACTGCGCCGCCCGACCCTAGGAGGCCGAGACCGGAGGATCAAGGTGGCCCGATGTCTGGCTTATTCCGCGAGACGTTCGAACTCCTACGCAATCACATCGGACAATCGGCCGACAAGATGGAAGTTCGATTGTCCGCAAACTTCGAACGCGAGTTGACGTACATTCTGCTATACCTTTTCACGACCTTGCTTTTCGTAAGTAGCCAAGATCGAGACGCCGGATTGCAATCAGACCAATTGACCAAATGGAGCCTCACCGAACTAGGCCGCCGCGACGGCGCTCAAATTGGCGCTCTTTTGCAAGAGTACTGGCACCGATTTGACCACTTTAGGAAGATCAAGCTTTTTGTGGGCACTGATCGAGTGCTCATGAACGAGGGATCGTTGCAGTTGGGGCGATACCTCGCTGGGCAAGACAGCATGCTTTTCGGCACCATCGTTCAAGGTCTATTCGCCGCTGTAATCAAATCGCTACGTGAAGAGATGACACCATGAACGCGTGGACCATAACCAACTCTCAAAAACGATTTCGCGAGCCGGTCAAATCACATCGCTCGACAGGGTTACCGATGCATCTGCACATGGTGACGATGGACGACGATGCGACGGCCGATCAGTTGCGGAAATATCATGAGGCTTTGCAGCGACCATGGCGCTATAAATCCCGAAACGGTCCCACGCGTCGGGATGCTTCGTTCGCGACATCGCCAAAGCGGGGCCGCAGCACACTGATCTGGGCAATCATCGCGGGTCCGGGGTTTCTCGCCGGAGTCACGTTGATTGGCGTAGCTATCAGTCCGTTTCTTCATCGTGCGGACGATTGAGTTCTGCGGCGGTTAGCTTGGCTTCGATCAGGTTGATCTGCATGAGGTTGGAAGCGTGCTGTCGCAGGCGCTGCCGGAATTTTGCTGTAAGCCCCGGCTGGCCGTTGGCGCGCCTGCGCAAATCTTTGGCGAGGCGAACGCGCTCTTGCGGGGTTAGTCGGCCGATCATCTGCGATTCTCGACAGCGTCACTGGAGCTTGTCATAACTGCGGCTGTTCGCATTGTAACCAAAGTAGCAGAAGGAGAATGGAGCGATAAGGAGCCTATTAGCTGTTCTCCCCGATATTCGAAAACGACGCCATTAGGGCGTCAATGTTCAATCGGGCTCGCTCCTTCGCAAGTTCCATTTCGTGATCATCGGTGCCTTGAACGGAGCAGCCATTGACGAATTTCTGCAATCCTTCGCCAAATTCTCGCGCGGCTTGGCTGGAATCGCTGGATTGCCGGATAAACTGTCGCGCCACTTCGCGCAGCAACGCACGAAGTATTATTTGTTCGACCATAAGCGACCCGGCGAGTTCTGAGAGATCGTCAGCCATGACGCTTCCTCCAACGCGGGAACTTCCTCGCGTTCTGATTAGGCGTGCGCGGTTTCGTCAGGCCGTCGATAGGTGAGGTGCTTGCCCACGATGCCCTTAAGCAGTTTCTTGGAGCGCGCCACGTCGTTGACGCCAAGCCTAACGCGGTTGTAGGACACTACCCGGTTCCTCGCAAGGGCCAATCAACTATTCCGAATTGAAAGTCCCCGCCGATCCGCGCCGCGCATCGTATATTGTGCACTCCGAGCGCGCCAGCGTCCGCCGTGAGTCAATTCCGGTTTGTGGGCAATCAGATAGGTTAACCTTCAGGAAATGGGGACTCGCTCCATGACGACAATTAGGCCCATGCTTCAAAGTGATCTGCCCGGCGTTCTCGCCGTCGCATCGGACGCCTTCGACTCAGATCACGCTCAACGAGGCCAACCGGAGTTCAATGAGATGTTCGGGGCCGCTGCGTGGCGACCATTCTTCTACATTGCTGAGAGCGGAGGGAACGTCGTGGGGGTCTCGGGCTACGGCGCAAGCTGGCTCGCTTACGGCGTATACGAGCTGTTTTGGGTTGGCGTGCGCAAAGAACATCAAGGGAAAGGCGTTGGTAAAAAGCTCGTCTCGCGCTGTCTTTCCGATTTGGCGACCATCGCGGATCAAGTCATCCTCGTGACGGAGAAGCCAGAGTTTTTTATCAAAAATGGGAACTTCACGAAAATGGGACCGCTTCCAACGAAGAAAGGGCCTAAAGACGTGCTGATGTGCAAAGATATGCTCCGCTGAAAAGCGGCTGGCGGGTCACTGCAAGGTGTTATAGCGACCATTTGCTCTCATGCATTTCCGTAGAAAATCTTGATAGTCGGAATCCGACTTGTGCAACTGAGACCATTGCACGTCGCAGGCAACCCGTCCAGGCCCATGACCGGAAGCCACATCCGTTTGTGCGAATGCGCCGGGTTTCCAAAGGCCAAACCAACTCAGATGGAAGAAAATGTAGATCAGCATGACATAAAACGCTCCCACGCACATCAATCGAAACGAGAGGAACGCTAATTTGCTCGTTCGCTTGATGAGAACAGGCACAACCTGATCCACGACGCCAATCAGTATCGTGGCTACAAAAAGTGCGATTGCTCGCTGCCAACTGTGATCGAAAGCGTAGGCGATCAGGAGGATGTAAAACCCGAATGCGCCGAGTGCGGCACTAGCATCTACGAACAGTCCGAATGATGCAGAGCTTCCTTGAAGACCTTGACCGCGTTCGTATGACCACTCGGCCACTTCATGGTGCACAAACGCATACAACAAAAAAGGAATTAGCAGCGGAAACGTACTAAGCCAATCTGTTCCTATCTCTAGTGAGAATATCCGATGGCAAGCCGTCCCTTCGAAGTTACATTGCTCCGCGGCGCTGATACCAATCGCAAGCATGCTCACGATAACCAGGCCAATCCGTAATCGGAACAGCCACCGTAACGGCCATCCGCACAGAAAGAAGGTCCACGCGAGCGCCGACAACAGAGCGGCCATCACGACAAAAACCGCGATGCCAGTTTCCCATCCGTAAACGTGCCACGCATAGATGGCGAGGATGGCCGGAAAAAAGAGGTTCGGAGCCGTCAGCAATGCCCGTGACGTATTAGTGGGGTACTTTGAATGTGGCGTAAGCATGTGCTTCAAGTATTGAGCGCAGTGGCGGCGATCCCTGTGGAGTGCACATTATAGGAGTGGCAGTCGTGAGCAGCAATCAGCGGGTTTCAAAAATCTGACACGACTTCGCGCCAAGCCTTACCATACCTGATGTCGCCCAAAGCGAACATGTGGTGAGTGCGCCGACCAAGTGAGTGTTTTCCTTAGTTCGCCCAACAGCGTCACGGCTTTGTCTTTCGTCATTTTGATGCGGACTTTTCGCAGCGGGCCGCCAGTAAACGACACGCTAAAGCTCAGCATCACAAGCCGCCCCCTTCACCGTCCGGCTTCAGATGGGCGACAATCAAAGGCGGCTGATCGTGCTCTGATCGACTCCAAACGTCGCTGCGATCATGCTCTGCGGCTCGCCAGCATCCCGCCGCTTGATGGCTTCGGCACGCTGGTAGGCGGTGAGCTTCGGCTTGCGGCCAAAGCGGATGCCCGCCGCTCGCGCCCGCGCAATGCCGACATTGCAACGCGCCGCGATAAGCGACCGCTCGAATTCGGCGAGGCCACCCAAGATCGTAACCATCAACCGGCCGTGCGCTGTAGTCGTGTCGGCCCACTGGTCGCACAGCGACTTGAACGCCGCACCGCGCTCGGCGATGGCGTGAAGCACGTTGAGCAAGTCGCGCGTTGACCGGGCAAGGCGGTCAAGGCGCGTGACCATCAGCACGTCACCCGGCCCAAGACTGGCGATGGCCTTGGCGAGTTGGGGACGGTCGGACCTCGCGCCGGACTGCTTCTCGGAAAAGACCCCGCTCGCCCCGGCGGTTTTGAGCGCGGCGACCTGATCGGCGTAAGACTGGCCGTCAGTGCTGACGCGGGCATACCCAATGACAGGCATCGTCAACTCCATTTCGCATGAGACATTCGCATTGAAGATGTAGGCCATGGATGCGCGCTTTTTAGCGATGCACCACTCCTCACATTTGCATAATTGGCGGACGTGGTTAAGCGGCTTCCTTTGCAACCAGTGCCGCGGCGGCCCGCTTTTCAGCCATTGCCGCCTTGTACATATCGCGCCATTCGACTGGCGTGCGTTTGCGCCGCACACAGGACGGATATGCGGCCAGAGCGCGGGCTTGCTGTTCGCGTATGGCGTTGTGGATCGCCTCGCCGGTATTGTGCGCGGTGCCGCTCGCGCAATGAACCCTTGGCGTTACAGGCGGCAAGCTGTGATTGGCTTCCGCGCGCTGCAACGCCAAGATCGCGCGTTCGACGGCCACCCCATAGGCTTGCCGTTCCTCGCGCGCCAGCGATTTCAGTCCCTCACGTGCGCGCCATCGCCATTTCGCAACAGCCGTTCCTAACGTCGGATACTCTGGGCCATCGGCATAATGGTGACGTTTAGTCGTCATATGGATTAGGTCCATTGTGTTTGGGGTAGGGGCGTCGGCAGTCTCTACGCCGCGATTTCCGCGGGCGCGGCCAACGCCAAGCCGCGGAGATAGTCGGCTGCTTGGGAAGCCCTATTGCAGGCCGTGAAAAACGCGCGCTTGTCCGATCGCAGAAGATCAATCCAAGTCGCGATATAGCCGGAGTGGCGAAGATCGTTATTGAAGCCCCATTCTGCGCACAGGAACGCGGCGCCCAGTTCTGCGGTTAGCTCTTCCCCTGCGTAAGCTTGCGAGCCAAAGCGATGCTTTAAATCGCGATCAAGACGCGACTTGTGGCCCGTCCAATGCGTCAATTCATGGAACGCGACGTTGTAAAAGTGATCCGCGCCCTTGAACGCCTCGAATGCCGGCAAGGAAATAAAATCCCTGGCTTGGCGCAAAGTATGCCTCCCCGGCGCCCTCCCGAATATCCGCGCCGGTTGAGCGCAAAAAATCATCTGCCAATGCGTCGCGCGTGTCTGGATTGCGAACGCGCATCGGCTTTCCGGCCTTGACGCTATCGGGCAGGTTCTCGCATTGATCGACGTTGAAGACGGTATATTCGCGCAGCATGGGCACAAGGCGCATGTTTGCGTCTTCGCCTTCACCCTCTTTTATCTGCAAGTTGCTTGACGAAAATAGACCCTGCTTCCGTGTTCCCCGCTGCGGACGTTTCCGCCGGCCTCGATCGCCTGCTTGAAAGTGAGGAACCGCGGCGTTGGCCACCCGCGATCACGCGCGAGCCACAAGCAGGATCACGTTGCAACCCGAATAGGGCCGATTGCTCACGGCATTGCATGGCGTATTGGCGCCGACCGTTGCAGCCCAGGGCTTCACCCAGGGCAGTGTCCCTTGTTCCAACTCTGCAATGATCCGGGCAGAAACTTCCGCATAGAGATCGCGCCGCATGAAACGCCTCGCTGCAATAGCGTGCGGTCATGTTTGCGAATGCCGCACAACTATCGCCGCGGCGGGCCGTGCTTATAAGTTTTTGATGCGCGATGCAAAGGGGGCTGGCGACCCTCCACGCGCGTTAGAAATGCGAGCGCACTACGGCCAAACCGTGCGAGGCTTTCACCCTTGCAACTGAAGGCCCAATCCCCCCGGTAGCATGGACAGGCCGGCCTATTGCCGACGATAAAAGCAGTCCCTTGCCGGCAGATGGCTGGTGATTTTTAGGTCGTTAAGGATTTCATCATCTAAACTTCACACGCTATTCACCCTCTCCGCGTTGAGCGTTCTTGTTAGATCGGCGAGCAAAAAAAACCCCGTGCGTCTTGACGCCGGGGCGCCGTGGTCCACAGGTCAGGGCGAGGTTAGAATTTCGTCACGATAATATTCTCAGAGCCGAACCGGTAGTTCACGCCGAATTTGACCTCTTGCACGTTCTGGCCGATTGTGCTGTTCGGAGCAATGAGAACGTCGGAAGGAAGAGCAGACGCAAGATTGAAATCGGCAGTTCCCTTGGAGAGCGCGATATAGTCATATTCCAGCTTAGCAGACACGTTAGGACATATTGCGTATTCCAGACCGACGCCAAGGTCAGCACCGGCCCTACTCTGGTTGACGGTGGAGACTCCACCCAACAAGCCCCCACCACGGGTCAATGCATAAGCCTGCGTGTCGGCGTCAACATTGAACTGATCCTGCACTAAGGCGCCGCCGGCCTTGGCGTAAATCCAAGACCGATCCCATGCATATCCGAAGCGCGCCGCCACTGTTTCTATACCTGACACGTTACTCGCACACTGCGCGCCGCCGATAGCAGAGAAACAGGTATTAGTGCCATCGAGCCTCGCAGCGCTGTAATCTGCTTCGACGCCGCCGACCCAATGAGGGGCGAATTGCAGATTATAACCGGCCTGAATGCCGCCGAGTGGCCCCTCGATTGCGTTCGTTTGACCAAACCCTGGAGCGTCGTAATACACGCCTGGAATGGGCGCATCGACAACGGACTGCCATGGGTCCGACCACGACGTGTTGCCCCATCCGCCCCCAACGTGCGCCCCGGCATAAAAGCCGGTCCAGTTGGTTGCGAGCCGCGGAGGTAGCGCCTTGTTGTACGCTTGGCCAGCGGCAGCCGCAGGCGTCACGTCACCAAACCGATAAGACAACTGAACGAAGCCGCCGTAGCGATCGACAGTCATGGGCTGCCAGTGCTCGGGGGTCACGCAATTGGTGGAACCATCATTACCATAACAGAAGGACACGTCCGCATCAGGAATGCGCCAGTACCAGTATCGTGCGCCAATGCCCAGGTCCCAATTGTCGAAGATGTTATAGGTCAGGACCGCCTGTAGCTGCATACCGTCGCCTTGACCATTCTCCGGAATGGTCAAGCTGCGCAGAACGTGAACGTCCTGGCCATCCATGCTGGTATAAGGCAGGTATGCCGCGTCGGCCGACAACCGGAGACGATCGGAAAGTTGGAATTCACCATCAACGCCGACGCGCAACGAGCTGAACGCATCCTGCTCCTCGATGCTGACGGCATTGGAATTTACTGGAGGGCTAAAAGGAGCGGGACCGCAGATGAATGGATTACCTGCGCTCTGCGTACAGCCGTACACGTTCACGTCATTTCGATAGTAATTGTAGCCGACAAATAGGCCCAGCTTGGAACCTTCAGCCCGGATGAAATCGTAACCGGCATCGAAGGTTGCGTATGCGAGGTTGCTGTTGTTCTCAGAACTGATAGTGTTCGAATATGTTAGCGTTGATGACGGGGGAAAGTCCTCGTCGAACAACTTACCGCCAGTGATGACACCCCCGCCGACGAATGCTTTTGTGAACAGTCCATTCGCGTTTTCGACACGACCAAACAGTTCGCCCGATACCCCGTTCAAGCCGGGGTAAGTGAGACGCGACAGGAGGTCGGTGCTACTTGCATCGAACAGGTCTTGTTGAATTTTGCCCGTGCTGAACCAGACGCGCGAGCCGAACGTGAACTCCCACTCCGAAATGGGCGGGCGAACAACGGCAATCGGCGCTGTTGGGCCAGGTACGACCGCACTATACGGTACTGGGCTCCATTCTTGCGTGGGCGTTTGAATAACGCTGTAAGTTGGCCCGTCGCTTTCGGAGCCGCGCAAAACGTCAAGTTCGCCTGCGAATGCTGCGTGGGAAAATCCAATCGCCGCTAAAGGGAGCGCCCACCGACGCATGCTGCTCGTCCGGATGCATTCGCCTCCGTTCGAGAATGTTCCATTAACCTAAAAAATCCATTAACAACGCAAGCACTCCCGCTGACAACCGCCGTTCTGCCGTGTCTCAGCATTCCGCGGCAAACCGTCGAATGGCTAACGCGATCCAAAACCGCTCAATAAAAACGATGCGATTGGCTGAACCCGAAAGTTTGGAAATCCCAATATCATTCATCCCTCGCGGCTCGATTGTTGGAGGTCTGGGATGCGTTTTGTCTTTATCGTTCTCACATTGCTGTCGCCGGCCAGTGCGCTGGCACAGCAGAATGCTGGTGGATTTCTGGAGCCTTATCGCCCAAATGCGTACGGCGCCGGGACCAATAGCGACGCAGCAGGGCGCCCCTTCGTGTGGCAGCCATCGCCCGGCTACGATCCCGCAGACCCAAACAGTAGCGTCGATCCAGACGCATACGGGCCAGGTATCGGCATGGATCAGTATGGCAGGCCGGTTCAACCGGCGTGCCCGCCGTATCAGCAATCCTGCTGACTAGGCGCAACCTGCCTTGCGTCAGGGGACAGCGGTGGCTGCAAATGCAACGTGCAAGCTCAGGGTGGTTCGCCGCGGTGGCTACGCGGACGCCTTGAGGGCATACAAGATTTTCGTCAATGACGAACAGGTCGGCACGCTTGATCGTGACGCTGTTCTTAATCGTGAAGTTCCAAGCGGTGTACTCAAGGTGGAGGCGCGAATTGATTGGGCAAGAAGCCAACCGCTCACAATCGAGGCCGCAGCCAACCAGACAATCGAAATAGAGATATCTAATCATTGGGGGCCGTTGATGGCTCTCTGGGGCAGTACGTTCGGGTCCCAAAGCTACCTGACATTGAAACGGATAAAATGAGGGTGCGAACTTGGCCGGTAGTTACAGCGATCATTGGCAGATAAGCCATCATCATGTCGTTTTCACCGAGCGCAAACTCATCGCTCGTCATTCCAGGATGCCAGTGATCGTGTTAAAACCGCGCACGCTTACGCAAAGGCGCGGTGCTTCTTCGCGTGGTGCAAGAGGAGAAAAACGTCATGCCTATAAAGCGCGTTGACACGGGCATTATGGGCAAAGGCAACGATTTGGTTATTTCCATGTGTTTTGCAGACGCTCCGACAACGGCAGACGCAACAACAACTGTAGAGTTGAAGGTGCCATTCAGAAACTTCTCGCTTGGGGATACGCCAGCGTTGCCTTCACTTCAGCCGGGCACTTATCCCGACACAAGATTTCAGATAGCAGCCCTTCGCTATGTGCGAGACGAACTAGACGCTGAAATCGAACGCCTTTCAAATCCTGAAGGTCATTAGCCCTACAAAACTCTCTGAAGGCTATTTTCTCCTCAAAGGACCAGTTACTATACGCCGCTTTCTCGTCAGGTGACCAAGGCATGTCTTAATCTCCGTCAGTTCAGACTTTCGTTTACCTGGGCACGTCAATACCGATAACTAAAGCCGTCCGGGGTCGAAACCGCCCAGCACAGACCCGCCGCTGCTCCGCGCGGGCGCGCACCGTAAGGTTCATTCCTGGTTGCCGGCAGATGGCAAAATTCAGCCAGTTGCATCGCTTCCAAACCATCACGTGTAAAGATCGGCAACGGCCCGTATTTGAGCGCCAGCACATAATCCCCCGCGCGCTCGATCGTGCAGAACCGGCCGCACCTTCGCACCGTTAACGTGTTCCGGGGCACTCGCTTTCTAAACACGTCGAAATTCGTGGGCGCCCAATCTTCTGGTTCGGGCGTCTCAGCCTTGCCGCGAGTAATAGATCGGCGGCGGCAATCACTATGCCCGGCGTCCATGGGCAAAAGTCGTCTGGTAGCTCAGTCTGGTCGCGCGGTATGAACTCGGCAACGAGCGAGGGCGGTATTCGGCGGCGCAAATCCGGCCACTCGCGCGCGAGGGCTTCCTGGCGCGCAGTAATTTCGTCGCAGAGTTGCCATGGCATGTTGTCCATGGCGTGCCCATTCGACCGCGAAAGGTCGGAGTGTGGAATGTCGTTAAACATGGCAGTTTTCCTTTTGGTTATCAGGCTTGGGCGGAAGGATTTCGACCTTTTCACTGGGCAGCGCCCGAACTGGACGGCTCCAGCCTCTCGTTACGCAGTCACGGTAGCCGCCGGGCATGAGCCGGCGCGACTTGATCGGGACAAATCCCAACGAGCGCATCGTCTGCGCAATCCGGCGGCCGTTGCCGGTCGTCTTGGGCAAGCCCAGCAGATCGAGCAGCGGCGCCGTGCCGATTGCCTCGTGGTCCCGCACGATGGTCTTCACCTGCCGCAGTAAAGGATCGGCAGCATGTGCCGCAAGGTCGGCTTCCACTTGTCTCACGCGTTCGATGAAGGACGGCATGGCACCTTTTCCCGCCGAAAGATTGAATTTGGCTCCGTTGTGGCGGAACGATCCGCTACGTTTTTCATACTCAATTATCGGATGAGAATTGGTAAACGAGTGGCAAAGAGCAATTTTCTGCCAGGCGGTGGCGCTTGTTACAGAGCCGGTAACACCCCTACAGGGTAGGGGTATTTTAAAGCGCCCTATCGCGAGCGGGAAACAGCGTCAGGGCTAAGCGTGAAACCTTTATCGCGGCTCATTCACGGCCGGCGCCGATAACAACTACGGGGGTGCACATGCCCCCGTAGTTGTTATCCCCCGCATTCCCCCCACACCCCCCTAGCGGTTGCGGGGGACCGCTTAGGGGTTCCCCGCCCGCATTCCCTGCATTTCCCGTGGTTGACACTGCGGGAGACTGCGGGACCGCGGGGGGCGTATCTGCTGCGGCATCGGTCGATTGCGTTAGGGCCACTTTGCCGGCAGGCGTCAGAACCAAGCCTTTGCGCGTATCTGATCCCTTGCCGGGCCGGGCAATCTTGACATCCACAACCAGGACCAGATCACTCGCCTTAAGGTGCTCAAAGACCGATTTGCCTTCGGCGTCTAAGGCGCGCCCGCCGCGATGAGAAGCAATCGCCTGCGCGATAACGGGCGGGGCGTAACGGTCGCCCGCCTGCTTCGTTGGGCTCAATGGCGGGTCTGCGCCATCGACAGCAGCAAGTGCATCGCGGATCAATTCCGGAGGGAAAGCCGGCCCGGAAGAACCGGGCTGGAACGGCTCGACTACGGCAACACGGTCGCCGTCCGTGTAGATTGGCGGGTCGGCGTTCTGCATGAAAACGGTGCAAAGCCGGAACCATTTATCCTTCATGTTCGGCCGGCTGAAGTTCTGCTTTGTTCCAAGAATGCGGAAGACCGACCACGCCTCCCAAGGCGGCAACCCGATGGTCCCAGCGTCCTTCTCGGCGAGCGGCTCAATCGCCAAGGCGATCCGCGCGAGATTGATAAAGGACGCCGCGCCCATTGCGCTTTCGGCGGACGTGACATCACGACCCTTTGAGACATGGTGCGCGAGCGCTATCGACATGCGTCGCGTGGCCGCCAGTGTGGCCAGATTTCCCATCAGCAAAGCGGCATTTGGATTGTCGTTGGCGTCGGCGCCACCCATCACGTTGATGAGCGGGTCAATGATGAGCACGTCCGGCTTTATGTGATCTAGCTCCGCCGTCAGCGCGACCATGCCGCCCTGATCAAGAACTGCCCGCCTGCCGTCAGCGCGGATAAGTGGCAAGCCCCATCGGTCGGCGCCGATGACATGGAGACCCGGCACGTCGGCATCGTTCAGTTGGTAGTGCTTCATCGCAGCCCGAAGGCGTAGCGCCATTTCGTCCAAACGGTCCTCGGCGCTGAGGACGAGCACCCGAAGCGGGCCGCCGAAAACGTGTGACCCAAGCAACGGCCGACCGGACGCACACGCCAGAGCACAAGTAAGCAGCCAGGTCGATTTCGCGCGCCCGCCAGGAGCGTACAGCACGGTCACGGCACCGCGGATCAAGTCTGTTCCGTGCAGCCATTGGCGCTTGGGCGGAATTAGCGGGAGGCTTGAGACGGGAATGGCGCGACACGCCGCCGGGCCGCCGTTCTGTGCATTCGAGCCGGTGGCGCCACCAGTTCTCCCGGCAGAGTTACTATCAGGGGCTTGGCCCTTCCATTTGTCGAAATTAGCTCCATCATGTTGTTGCGCCAGATGTAGCAGCGTGCCAACCGTAATTCCGTGCTGACCAACCGATTGGCTATTCCGACAGCGGCTAAAATGGTTTCGGAGTGCACCTTCGGGGTCGGCATCCTTGGCGCGTGATGCGTGCTTGACGAAGAGGTCCTCGGCGTTGGGGGCGCCAGACCGCGCTACCGCCGTGGTCAGTTTGTACCATTCCGCGTTGTTTCCTCCGTTCGCTTCAAGTTCAAGCAACCGAGTGTTCTTCGCGATTGTCTCCAACGCGTGCTCAACCACTTCATCTTTTTGCTGCGGATTGAGGGCTTCAAACCAGTGCGCAATAATCCCATCGGCCAGATTGTCCTGAGCGGGAGCAAGCGAGGCAAGAGCCTCGGCCGGTTTATCGAAACTGTCCTTGACTTCAAGATCGCGCGTTCTCGCAGCGGTAGAACGCTCCGGCGGTTGCTGTTTCGCCGCGGCTTCTTTAGCCCGGAGTTCACTAACGAGCGCAGCAACCTCAATGGGGGCTGCCTTTATCGCAGTCTGGCCATATGCTTTGCCAGTGAACGTAAAATATCGAGCAGTGCTGTAGACTTCGACCCCATCGACTTTCGCAATGCGATCTAGCGGATTTGCGCGGGCAATGCAGTGAAAACCAGTGCCGCTGGGCGAGCGTTCGGTGTACGTGTTCAGCCGCTTTATTCTGCCGAGCGCAAGCGACTGAACGGGCTGTATCTTGTTAACTGGGTCGATGCAGCCATCAAAGTCCACGCCGCAATAGCAGAGCCCGTCTTCGCCTACCACTCCATCAAAGACGAAGCCAATGCCATCGAACCCGCCGTGAGAATAAGCGGCACAGCATGCTTCAAATATGCTCCATGTTGATCGGTCAGTCGTGTCGGCCGTATGTTCATTCGGCTGGAATGGAATTTTGCGCCATTTTTTACCATCGGATTTCGGCGGTAAATAGCGCCAGCAAACCCAGTTCGGCAATGCTTTAAGCTCGGCCGGAATGTCAACAAGATTAGGCTTGATCGGGATTGGTCTTGGCGCCCTCTGTGTTTCGTTGCCGTGCGGACTGGGGGGCGCAGTGTCATTTTGTTCTAGCTGCGCTACGCGGGCGTGATCCGCGCGGGCGGCTTTCATCGCCGCGGAAAGCAACCCTGTTTCGATCCCAGTCGGCGCCGGACCGGTGGCTCCGGCCGTGGTCACGACACTGCCCTACGGTTTCGCCTTGCGCTTTTACGTCGCTTGCTTTCGTGCTGTCGTGTAGCGGTTGGCGCCGCGCCAAAAACGGGCAGTGAGTGCAACCAGCGCTCCGCCGCATCTTCAGATACGAGCGTGCTCTTGCCGCACTTGCGCGCCTCCAACCGCTTTGCGTTTATTTGCTCGTAGGCTTTGGTCCTGCCGATGTTATATCGCCGGCAGAACTCAGGCAGGCTCATGGCCCCCTGCTGCGATGGCGCAATCTCTGTCATGGAAGCCTCCAATCTTGGGGCCGGGACATTCCGGCAACCGATTGAAGGCGAGCGTGGGCGGTCAATGGTGAATACATCCTTAATTTCGTCGAAACGGTTGACCCTGATGGTTGCCCCTGGCGGTTACCGCTGGACAGATATTGCGCCTGCTAAGCTATTGACAAAACAGCGTTTACAAACTTGGCTGGGGAACTAGGATTCGAACCTCGATTCTCGGAGTCAGAAGTCCGATGTTCTACCGTTGAACTATTCCCCAAAAACCATGTAGCCTGAATACTTTGGACTATCTCATCAATTGGCTTAGGCACTCGTTAGGCACTGGGGACGCGCGCTCGGGCAGCCAGATTATTAGCGGCGGTCGTCGCGACCCGCAAGAAAGCACATAGGTCTCGGGGCTACCGTGAGGTAGGCGCGTACTCGCCGATTACCAGTATTCCGTTTCGAAGTGTGTACCGCTCGCCGGGGTGATCGGCTATGCCGATTTATAGATTACCACGTGTAACGCAGCGTTCCTGAGCCGGCGTAGAGCTCCGAGCCGGAGGCGAACTCGCCGTCGAACTTGGCGGTGAACGACCAGTTCGGCGTGAAAAACAATTGCGCGCCCGCAGAGGTGAGCGCGGAATTGTGCGGGATTGGCGCACCGTTGACGGTGAAGCTCGATCCGGGGAGCGTCTCAAAGGAAGCGCTGAGCGCTGGGTTGCTGACCCAATCGTGCGCCCACGCCACCTTGGCGCGGAGGATCAGTGGCAGATTGGCGAGCGCGGTAAGGTCGTCGAAGCGCGCGCCCAGTTCGCTTCGCGCGTCTGTGCCACTCATCGCATTGTACGACAACCCGAAGCCACCGCCGGTGAGATCAGTCTCGTTGTAGGCGGGCGTGTGGAAGTCCTGCGCCTGGAGTGCCGCGTAAGGCGTAACGCCGACGGCGTTGTGATACATCGGAACCGCGAAGCGATAGCCGCCTTCGAGCCGCGCGCTGTAGCTCTGGCCTTGGAAACTGGCGCTAAGCTGATCGCCGAGTGCGGTGCGGTTGGCGGTGAACCAGTTGTTGGCAAACGCTAGCGCGGCAGCGAGATAAGCCGGCCCTTCGTGCGTTACGCCATAGACGCCAGCGAGGAACGCCTCGCTCCTGCCAGTGCCGAGACCTTGCGCCAGATTCCAATTGGTGCCGCCGCCGGCGAGCGAGAAGCCGAAAATGGTGTCGGGCGAATAGTGATAATCCAGGCCTGCCGCATAGCCGTAGGTACTGGTGGTGACATTATTTGATCCTATGACTAGATTGCCGTTGGTTGTGGCGCTGCCGCCGAAGCCCGCGGTCCACGTGGTCCAGCGCTGCTCGAAGGTTTGTTTTGGCGCGGCCTTGAGCAATGCCGCATAGGCCAGCGCGATGTCGGGCGGCAGGCTCGTCTGTTGGTCGCGCGCAAAGCCGAGTGCACCACCGGTGTTTTGATCACCGCCGCGGCCATAGACGAACGGATCGAGCATGAGCCCCAAGAACTCATTCATCAGATCGAATGCGCCGCGCTCAGCTCCGGTCGCGTCCTCACCAGTGAGCTGACTCAACGCATTGGCCAGTGTGGCATCCGTAAAGCCGAAGATCGACACGAAATTCGGCGGCAGCGCGCCTCCGGAATTGAAGAAACTGTTGAGCGTGTTGGCGACGTTCTGCTGATTGACATTCAATCCACTGGTCGACAGCGTTTGTCCGAGAGTTGCCGTAAGGTTCAAAAACGCATCGGTTGTGGAGTAGCTCAAGCTCGTGGTGAATCCAGACGGCAAGCCGGCTGTGGTGACCGTCGCGAATTTTGTGCCGCCAAGTCCAGCCGACTGAAGGATGTCATATTGCTTGGTCAAATAAGTGCCGGATGCAAAGGACGCATTGACAGTGCCGGCAAGCGAGGCAGTACCGGTAACGACAGTGAAAGTCGAGGCCGCGGGGTTAAGCGATATCGCATAGATCGCGCCCGACTGGAACGCGAGATTGCCAGTGATCGTCAAGAAGGTGCCAGGTGTCCCAGGCGTTCCAGGCGCGAGCGTTCCGCCGCTATTGATCGTGGTTGTGATCGGATCGACGACGCCGATGCCGGCAAGCGTGGCGCCTGAGTTTACCGTCACGCTGCTCGTGCCGGCGATTGAACCATCCACCTCCAAAGTACCGCTGCTGACGGTTGTGGCGCCAGTATAGGTGTTGGCTCCGCTCAACGTCAGCATGCCGGCGCCGTTCTGAATCACCGAGCCCGAGCCGGAGATGACGTTCGATACGTCGACTGCGATCGATTGATTGAAGGTAAGGCTGCCAGTCACGCCAATGTCGCCGTTCAGTGCCCAGCCACTCTGTAACATCAGCGTATTGGCACCGCCTGTAAAGGTAATCGCGTTAGCCCGTGCTCCCGTCCCACCATTGGCGAGGCCGCCAGAAATCGTCCCGTCGTTGATGATGGTCACTCCCGAGGCCGTAAGACCGGCACCACCAGCGCCGGCAGTTCCGGCGAAACCATTCGTAATTGTTCCGGTCCCACCGGCCCCAGCGGTGCCGCCGTTGCCCCCGATGAGCGTCCCATAATTGGTAAGGGTGGCGCTTCCCGTCATTGTCAGACTGGTACTGCCGCCGCCGCCGTTACCGCCATTGCCCCCATTAGCCGTTCCCGATCCCCCAGCTCCGCCATTTCCGCCATTTCCACCAACGACGGTTCCATTGTTCGTAAAGCTTGTGGTTCCGGTCTCGACCAGGAAGGTACTGCCGGCGCCCCCATTGCCGCCATTTCCGCCGTTGCCGCTCGCTGCCGTACCGCCACCGCCACCATTGCCGCCATTTCCGCCTACGAGAGTCCCATTAGTCGTGATGCTCGTTTTGTTGCTCACCACCAACTCAATACCGCCGCCGCCACCACCGCCACCACCGCCACCGTCAGCCGCTGTACCAGCAGCGTTTCCGCCGGTGCCGCCGCCGCCGCCATTCGGACTAGTCCCCGGCCCGCTGACGGTGAAAAGCGCTGTCGGGACGGAGTCCGTGATGCTGACACCGCCGCCACTACCGCCGCCGCCACCGCCGGCACCAGCATTGCTGGTAGCAGTCGACGTTCCGTCGGCACCTGCAGCGCCACCCGCGGCTCCGCCAAATCCGTTGCCTCCAGCGCCCCCGGTGGTGGCGCCGGTACCACCGCCGCCACCACCGCCGCCGCCGGCACCAGACAACGTTGCGTTACCGCCGGGGCCACCGTTCTGACTGTTGGCGCCACCCGCGCCGGTGGCGCCGCCACCAGACTGTCCCGCACTTCCCGCGCCACCATCGCCGTCAGCGGCTCGTACCGGCAACGGGGCAACGGTCAACGCGGTTACAGCTATCAGGAAAGCCACACCCGCCGACGTGGCTCTCGCAAAAAGGCTCTCCCAATCTACCGTCAGCAGAGACTTCGCTGCAAAGTTGAACGCGCTCTTGGAGACACCCGAGCGTCCGCTCTTGGACGCACTAAACACACCAGAGACCTTGCCCATTTTTGCCCCTACCGCCTTCGGCTTCACAAACCGATTGCTCCCCCAAAGCACAAAATACACGCCGAATGGCGAGCATAGTGCGTCATTAATTACGTGCAAACCTCATCCGATCGAACGATGCGGGACTGGAACCCGTTCCCACACAATCCCCTGTGACTTGGGCCCGCGCGGGCGCCGCAACTGGAGTCGCAGACACGCCGACGCGAGGCGAACTGCCCTTCGCTACAGCAGGAATGCAAAATCGTAAGTCGGCCAAAGACGGCTTAGATGCTTTGATCCTCGCAACGATCAAACATCCCGAATTTCAGATGATCGTGCTGGTCTGTGCGGTCGGTCTGTAGTTGACGTTTTACTTTATTTGCTCCTTTCCGGATCTCGGCGGGATTGCCGAATCGCTCGAACAATTTCCGTAACCAAATGCTCTTGCTGCGCATGTTGGCTTGCCACGGAGGCACTGTTCAGATCACCTGCATTGCAGATATGCTATGTAGGTTTGCGCCAAGGGAATGCGTCTTTGAGGGGCGACATGTCGAAGATCGAGCAGTTTTCGGCGCTTGTGGGTGATATCTACGACGCGTCCCTTGACCCGTCACTGTGGAGCGGCGTGCTCGAAAAAATGTGCACGTTCGTGCCCGGGTCGATTGGAAATATTTTCATCCAGGATGCCGCTGCCAGGCGCGCGAATGCGTCATTTGGCTGGGGCAACGACCCCTATTATGAAAAGCTGTACCTGGAAAAGCTCTGCAGAATTAATCCGTTGTTCCCGGCAATATTGCTCCAGAAGGTCGGCGAGGTCTTTTCGACGACCGACATAATCACGAACGCGCAGATGGAGCAAACAAGATTCTATCGAGAGTACCTGCGACCTCAAAACATTGGGCCAGCGATCGGCTGCGTCCTGGAGAAATCGGCGACGAGCTGCGCCATTTTGGCTTTCCCGAGAACTGTGGCGCTGGGGCAAATAGACGAGAAAGCCTTGAACCGCGTACGGCTGCTCGTTCCCCATATCCAGCGCGCGGTTCTCATCGGCAAGGCCATCGACTTGCAGAAGGCGACGGCAGAAATGCTTGTGGACACTGTCAATTCCGTAAGTGCCGCGGTTTATCTGGTCGACGAGAACTCCCGTATCGTCCATGCCAATCGTACCGGTCTGGACCTTTTGGCGAAAAACGATTTTTTGCGCGGCCCTGGCGGGGCTTTGCAGGTGCAAAACGCGGTGATCGATCGCATCTTGCGCAACGTCCTGGCTGCGGGCGCCATGCAGAACGATCTTGCCGCCGCAGCCAAAGGCGCGTCGCTCGGCTTGAGAGATCGCGATGGCGGGGAGTACGTCGCCCATGTACTCCTGCTCAACTCGGGGCAGAGACGAAAGGCAGTGTCAAATCATTCTGCCGTGGCCGCGGTTTTCGTGCAGAAGGCCGTGATGAATCCTTCATTGCCCGAGCTAATCGCGAAACAACACCGCCTGACGCGCGCCGAGCTCGGTGTCATCTTCGCTATTATCGAGGTCGGCGGTGTCCCAGAAGTCGCGAGCGTGTTGGGATTGGCAGAAACGACGATCAAGACTTCACCTCCGCAATATTTATGCCAAGACTGGAACCAAGCGTCAGGCCGATCTGGTCAAGTTTGTTGCGAAGTTTGCCAATTCCTTCGCAAGATGAATTGTCCTATCCGATTGAGACGAGGAAATCTCTTCGCGGCATGAGCCTCCTCCTGGCCCTTTTCGGCCGCGCCGACCGGCCGCCTTGAAGTCCGTTATTGGGGGCATAGCTGCCGCGCCAGCCAACAACTGGCGAGGTAGATTATGACCGATGCTGTTGAAAAAGGGCTCGTGATTATCGTCACGGCATGATTCTCTCGACGCCTGATTTGTTTGGCGACGGAGGCGAGTCATGATGGGCCGTCAAGAGGTCGACCAAGGCCAATTGTTCTACCTGTTTAATCTCGAAGGACGAATTCCAGCGAACCATCTGTTGCGTCGGATGAATCCGATCGTGACGCGAATACTGGCAGATATTCGGGAAAAGCTCGCGCCGTTTTACAGCAATATTGGCCGACCGTCGATTGATCCCGAACTCATGCTTCGGATGCTGATTGTGGGCTATTGCTACGGCATTCGGTCGGAGAGGAAGCTTTGCGAAGAGATCGAGCTGCATCTGGCTTATCGATGGTTTTGTAGGCTCGATCTTAACGACGAAGTGCCGGACCATTCGACATTCTCAGTCAATCGTCACGGTCGCTTTCGCGACAGCGATATATTTCGAGGGATATTTGAGGCAGTCGTCAGGGCCTGCATGAACGCTGGTCTCGTCAAGGGTGAAGGTTTTGCCGTTGATGCGAGTGTCATGGAGGCAGATGCCAGCCGTTATCATGGCAAGGCACCGGATGAGATAGACTGGTCGGCTCCGGAACGGCAGACGCGAGCTGTCGAGGAATTCCTCGCGAGCTTCGATGATGAAGATCCTGATGCCAATCGCAATCCACCGAAGGTCATCTCATTGAGCGATCCATGCTCAGCCTGGACTGCGAAAGCTAACAAGCGAGTGCAGTTTGGTTATGGCCTCAACTATCTTATTGACACTGAGAACGCCATTATTGTCGACGTCGAGGCCACGCCGGCGCGAACCTACGACGAGGTTGTTGCCGCGAAGACGATGATCGATCGCACTTGCAAGCACATGGGTCTCAAACCCAAACGTCTCGCCGCCGATTCGGCCTACGGTACCGGAAAGTTCCTTGCGTGGATTGTGGGCGAAGAGATTGCGCCGCACATTCCGGTCCGGGACTACAGTCAGCGCGATGACGGCACATTCTCACGCAGCGACTTCAAGTTTGACAAAGCTAATAACGTCTACGTTTGCCCTGCTGGTAAGCCTCTCACCACCACTGGCAGAGTCAGGTATGATGACTTGCGCCCTTACAGCGCCAGCAAGCGCGATTGCGATATTTGCCCGCTGAAGATGCGATGCTGTCCACACGATATATCACGTAAGCTACTCCGCAGCGTCCACGAGGATGCTCGCGACGTTGCTCGTGCGCTCGATGGAACACCGGCGTTCCAAGAATCCAGCAATCAACGCAAAAAGGTCGAGATGCGCTTTGCTCACTTGAAAACCCATCACCGCTTCGAGCGAATGCGGTTGCGAGGTCTCTCGGGCGCACGCGACGAGTTCCACCTCGCGGCCATCGTCCAAAATCTCAAGACACTGGCAATCCACATCGGACGACCTCCGCCAAGCGAGCGGGTGCATGAGTGATGCAGGCGTTAGCGTCAGTTAAGACGGTGCCCACGTCGCAGGAACTGGGCGGGGCTTGAGGGCCGCCACGGTAGTCTGCCCTAGCAAGCGAAAAGGCCAATACGGACTACCAACAGCCCTAAAAACGGAGCCTTCCCGCTCCGTGGGCGACTTTATCAACGGCATCGACCCTCTTCGACCGGCGCTGCCGATGATCTGCCGCGCCGCAACCTGACCTCGGGATCCCTATTCCGCCCGCCGCAATTTACTGCTTTGATGACTGAAATTTTGCAGTGGGAATTAACGCGAATGGCGCGCTGGTTTCTCAGTTATCACTCGCCCGATCAGGCGCTGGCGGAGCGGCTCAAGGTCGCCATCGAGGGTAAGGATGCTGCGGCGCGCGTCTTCTTCGCTCCCGCAAACTTGAGAGCGGGCGGTTCCTGGTCGGCCCAACTTGCCCAGGAAATCGCCGACGCAACCGGCTTCATTCTGCTGATCGGCCAAGCGGGCATCGGCAAGTGGCAAGTGCCGGAGTATGACGAGGCGCTCGACAAGTGGGTCAAGTCGGATAGAAAGTTTCCGCTGGTTGTCGTGCTGTTTGAAGGGCAGACTGCGCCAGGCCTGCCGTTTTTGCGCCAACTGCACTGGATCGTCACGCCTGATCCGTCGTCCGAGAAAGACACCGCACGCCTATTCGATGCGCTTTCCGGTAGCGGCTCAAACCCCGGCGAATTATGGCGGTACGCGTCTCCCTATCGCGGCCTGGAGTCAATGAAGGAGGAGGACAGCGATTATTTCTTCGGCCGCAAGCGCGAGACTGTCGAAGTTCTCTCCGCTCTTGCCGGTGCACCCGACCGGCTGCCGATTCTAATTGGTAATTCAGGTGTGGGTAAATCCTCGCTGGCGCAGGCGGGCGTATTGGCTTCGCTCAAACGTCAGGCTTGGCCTGAAGATGTCCAGGCGCCGAACGCTTGGCCAGCGGCTTTCGAGGACAGCCGCCAATGGTGCTTTCTATCGCTGAAGCCGGGAACCGATCCGCTCAAGTCGCTGGTCGAGTCATTCCTCGACACCTGGCAATATGCTGCCACCGATCCTGATCGGGTCACGCGCCAGCATGGCTGGATGGAGGCGCTGCGTGGCGGTAAGGCCACGTTGCCCGATCTGATCGACGCCACCGAGCGACGCCGCAAGGAACTCGATCAGCCCAAGCCGCCCGGATTCTTCCTCTACGTGGATCAAGGCGAGGAGCTTTATGCCCGAACAGCGGAAAGCCAACGACAGCATTTCTCAGAACTGCTTGCGCAAGCGCTGTCGGACCCGCGCCTGCACCTGATGATGAGCATGCGCTCCGACTTCCTCGGCCACCTACAAGCCGATAAGCCGTTGTTCAAGGCGCGACAGCAGATCGATGTGCCGCCACTGGGAGAGGAGGAGTTGCGCGAGATTGTCAGCCGTCCGGCGCAACTGCTATCAGCCCGTTTCGAGAGCGATGGGCTTATCGAGATCATCAGCCGACGCACGGCAGAGGACTCGGTAAAGGACGTGGGCGCCCTGCCGCTGTTGTCCTACACGCTTGACGACATGTGGATGAGCATGATGCGGCGAGGGGACGGAACGCTGCGCCTGCCGGCACAGTCATTTGAGCTCGGCGGCGTGTTAGTCGATCGCGCCAATAGATTTCTTGAGACACATTCAGGCGCTGAGGATGCACTGCGGCGCGTGCTGACGCTGCGGCTTGCGACGGTTCGCGACGACGGCGAGCCGACGCGGCGCCGTGCCGCGCGCGGTGAGTTCACGGACGAGGAATGGCGGCTCGTTTCCGAGCTTGCGGACTATCCCAATCGGCTTCTGGTCGTCGCCGCGACTCCTGCGGGCGAGACCTATGCCGAAGTCGCGCATGAAGCGATCTTCCGGCGGTGGGGCCGACTTCGCGAATGGATCGCGACGGAACGCGAATTTCTGGCGTGGCGCCACGGGCTCGAATCCGCGCGCCGTGCCTGGATGGCGGCGCCGCAACGTTCGCGCAACGACGCTTTGCTGATGGGTTTTGCACTCAGGCAGGCGCGGAGCTGGCTCGCCAAGCGCGGTGCCGATTTGGCCGACGACGATCGCCGCTTTATTGAGTTGAGTCACAAGATGACGCGGCGGCGATCTTTGCGCACGCGGCTGTTGATCGGCGGATTGGCACTGCCGATCGCCGCCGTCGTGGTCTTGGTCATGGTCGTCGTCGTCCGTAACGCGATGCGGGATTTCCTGGTCGTGCGCCCCTTCATGGACCACGACGTTCGGCCATATGTTTTGACCGCCACAGCCGAACACGCGTTCAAGCCGAAGGACACGTTCCGTGAATGTGCGAGCGTCCCCGGCAAGGATTACTGCCCGCAAATGGTGGTGGTGCCGGCCGGCAGCTTCAGGATGGGCGCGCCCAACAGCCAGACAATCACTACCCCCGTCGTACAACAGGCCAGCGTTTCCACCGAGCCTCGCCATTGGGTCACGATTACCAAGGCTTTTGCCGTATCGAAATACGAGGTCACTTTCAACGAATGGGACACCAGCGTCGCCAATGGCGATTGCGGGCATGTCGATGATTTCGGCTTTGGACGTGGGCAGCGGCCCGTAATCGGCGTCAGTTGGGAGGGCGCCGAGTGTTATGTAGCCTGGCTGTCGAAGGCGACCGGCAAGCCGTACCGGTTGCTCAGTGAGGCTGAATACGAATATGCGGCGCGCGCAGGCTCGCAAACGGCGTTCCCATGGGGTGAGCAGGTCGGCAACAACAACGCCAATTGCAAGGATTGCGGCAGCAAGTGGGATGGCTTGATGACGGCTCCAGTCGGTGCGTTCCGACCCAATGCCTTCGGCCTGTATGACATGGTCGGCAATGTCTTCGAATGGGTCGAGGACTGCTGGCATAGCAATTACGCTGGCGCACCCAGTGACGGATCGCCATGGCTGACCGGCGATTGCGGCAAACGGGTCATTCGCGGCGGTTCGTGGTACTACCCGGCAGTAGCGGTGCAATCGGGATTCCGCTTTTGGGCATTACCGGCGACTTATGGCAGCAATGTTGGTTTCCGGGTGGCCCGGACGCTTCCTACGCCTTGAATTTTTGTTTTGGGCGCGAAGCTCCCAAATTTTTTCCGAGGACGGCACGAGATCGCCGCCGATACGACCACAGCGCGCGCGCTCGATGAGATCGGGTGCTTGATCGGCGGGCGACAGGCGCCGCCCGTCTATTGGATCGTCACGAACAAATTTGCGCAACCGACCCAAGCAAGCATTTTCGCTGCGGTGCCACATGGTCGAAAGTGGCCGATTTTGTTGCAGAAGTCCTTTGCGTTTTCTGTGAACAGTGATTTTGTTGCTCTGATGCGACTCGCTATGGAGGCGGTCGATGATGGGGCGGCTCAATCGGGATCAGGGGCAATTTTTCTATTCATTCCGTCTTGAAGAGGCCGTTCCTGGCGACCACCCAGTGCGCGACATTGCGGCCGTTCTCGATCTTTCGTGGGTGTATTCCGAGCTTGAACCCTTTTATCCGAAGGTAGGCCGCCCATCGATTGATCCGGTGCTCATGATCCGGATGCTGATCATCGGTTATGTGTTTGCCATCCGCTCGGAGCAAGCGTTATGCCGCGATGTACAGGTGAACCTAGTGGTCTGACTTTAACGTTTGCTTCCCGCGTTTGACAGCGGCGAGCACGCGCTTTGGATCGGCGGTCCATGCGAAGGGCTTGGGATCTGCATTTGTATCGGCGACGAAGCGATTGATGGCGAGTTGGAGGTCAACGACTGATCTGAACACGCCGCGCCGCAGGCGCTGGCGCGTGAGTTTGGCGAAGAATCCTTCGACGGCATTGAGCCAGGATGCTGAGGTCGGGGTGAAGTGGAACATCCAGCGGGGATGCCGCGCCAGCCATTGGCGCACCTTTGGATGCTTGTGGGTCGCATAGTTGTCGACGACGGCGTGGATCGACTTTTCCACGGGGACCTGCGCCTCGATCGTATTGAGGAAGCGGATGAACTCTTGGTGGCGATGGCGCTGCATGTTGCGGCCAATGACAGTGCCATCGAGGATGTTGAGGGCTGCGAACAGCGTGGTGGTACCGTGACGTTTGTAGTCGTACGTCATCGTCCCGGCACGGCCCGGCTTCATCGGCAGCCCCGGCTGGGTACGGTCGAGCGCCTGGATTTGGCTCACATGGGGATTTGCGGGTCAAGATGTTCAGATCAGGATTACATCGTAAATTTCCTTTCGTTGGTCGGTATCCAAGGTCTGAGCCCGTTTGCATGACTCGGCCCGTTTCCGATGCCGCTTCAAACTCACATCCGGTCGCCGCTTTAACGGCCGCACCAATATCCCGCTTGCGTCGGGCGAGGGCTCAGGAGGGCGGGACCATTCTTTTCTTCGGCTTTTTCAAGCCAAGCCAAATTTCGGTCCGCTCACCTGGATCCGCCGGAGCTGATCAGGCCCCGGAAGATTGAAAATGGAACGTTTTTGTTTTCATGCGGCCGTTGTCTCGGCTCCCTCCAAGACAATCCCGGCAGTCACGTATTTCCAGAAGGCGATCAGTAGCTTTCGCGCCAAGGCCACGATCAGCACTTTTCGAACACGGCCACCATTGAGTTGTACGCGATGATGGAACCACAGGGTCAGTATCGAACGGGGCTGATGCCTTATCCACAACCAGGCTAGTTGGATCATCGTTGTTCGTAGCCGCGGGTTGCCGGCTTTGGAGACGCCTTGTTCGTGCGCTACTGATCCGCTCCGCCAGGGCGTCGGCGCTAATCCGGCATAAGAGGCAACCTGCCGTCGGTTGGAAAAGCTTCGGAATAATCCCTCCGACCACAGGACACCGGCGAATTCCGAACCAATCCCCTTCAAACTCTTTAACATTGCTCCTGGCGCTGGCGTGCCTTCGCCCGACGGGCTGAGCATCGCTTCCCGCTCCGTCTCTACGGACTTGATTTGCTCAAGCGTGAGTTCGAGTCGATCAAGTTCGCGTCCAATCTGTGCCTTCAAATGCTCGGGCAGCGGACGGCCATCACCGGTCCTGAGTTCCTCAAGCCGTGCCCGTCTTTCGCGCAACAAGGGTTCATAATCAGAGACGCCCTGGGCGAAGAGCAGCCCCTTGATCCGATTGACGTGCTGCACCCGCTCCGCTGTCAGGGTTTTGCGCTCGCGACAGATCCGGCGGCGATCCTCCTCGTGCGGCGTCGGTGCTCGAACCATGGCGCACACCCGTGGCTCGCCTCGCTTATACGCCAGCAATGCTCGCACCAGAGCTTCCCCGTCGATTTTGTCAGTCTTCGCCCGCCGGCGCCGGCGCGACGTCGCGATTGAAGCGGGATCAACAACGTGGCTTTCGACCCCTTCGTCCTGTAGCAATCGGTGAATCCAAAAGCCGTCCAAACCCGCCTCCTGAATCACGATGATTGGAACGACCTGCCCCATTCGGACCTGAACCTTATCCTTGAGCTGAGAGATCCGCATCCGCAGTCCAGTGACATCGCCGCTGCGAACCGCATGCTTCGACATCTTTTCTCCGCCGCCCGGTGACAACGATGTAATCAGCCAGGTCGATCGACTGAGTTCCAACGAGACGAAAATCGCACCAAGGTCGGTGCGGATAGCGGTCGGCGCTTGGGGTCGGTCAGTGACAATCTGCATGGTTGCCTCCAGAGTGAGTCGCTCAGCAACCTCACTCTGCCCGAGCGTCGGTTGCTATCCACTCCCCATGGGATCTTTTCTCGTCGACCGAGAGAACCACCGCATGAGCGGGAGGATCGACGTAGAGGCCGACGACATCCGTGAACTTCTCGGCGAACTTCGGGTCCGTCGACAGCTTGAACGTGCGGATGCGGTGTGGCGCGAGTTGGTGGGCTTCAAGGATACGTTGCACCGAACGCAGGCTCACTCCCGCCGCCTTCGCCAGCATCCGGCCGGTCCAGTGGGTCGCTTCTCCCGGCGGCGGCCCCAGCGTCAGCTCAACCACCCTCTGCACAGTGGTTGTCGAAAGTGGCTGTTTGCCGGGCTTGCGCGTCTTGTCGCGCGTGAGCCCTGCAACGCCCTCCGCCATGAACCGCGCCTGCCATCGCCACACCACGGGCTTCGATTTGCCCGATCGGCGCATGATCTCAGCGGTGCCGCAGCCGTCGGCTGTCGCGAGGATGATGTTGGCCCGCCACACGTGCTTTTGCAGCGCGCTGCGATCCGAGATGATCGCCTCAAGCCGATGGCGATCCGCTCGGGTAACGTTCACGGCAATTCCTGCTCTCATGATGAGAGCTTGAACTGCTTCGGACAATTTGGGAATCGTCCGAATGAATCAGACCACTAGCAACTTGAGGCCGAAAATATTTGGCGAAGCGTTTCTGGGTCGCGACGCCATGGAAGTTCGATCAATTTGCGGGAGATTATTCCGCTAGAGTCTCGCCGGAGACAGCACGGCAATGGGAAAAAGAGGAGATTGCTTGCGGATTCCGGTGATGGCGGACAGGCATTCCATTTGAAGGCGGACAGTGATTCCGGTCGAACGCGGACAGCATTCCGGTGAAGGCGGACAGCGGCTCCCGTCGACGGCCTCATGGGGTCATGCGTCCTGCTTGACGTCAAGTCCGGCACGCTTAGCGGCCATCTTGCGCATGCTCTCGCCCTTGAGTGTCAACCGGTGCGCGTTGTGCACGAGCCGATCGAGGATGGCGTCGGCGATGGTCGGATTGGCGATCGCCTCGTGCCAGTGATCGACCGGTAGCTGGCTGGTCACGATCGTCGAGCCGCGGTCGTGCCGATCCTCGACAATCTCAAGGATGTCGCGACCCTGCTCGGGGGTGAGCGTGGCGAGGCCCCAATCGTCCAGGATCAGCAGCTCGACGCGCGCCAAGCTCTTGAGGAGCCTGGCATGACGCCCATCGCCGCGTGCGAGTGCCAGGGCATCGAACAGCCTTGGCACGCGATGATAAAGGACGGAGCGGTCGTCGCGGCAGGCCTTGTGGCCAAGCGCACAGGCAAGCCAACTTTTGCCGGTGCCTGTTGGCCCGCAGATCAGCAAACTCTGGTGCCGTGCGATCCAATCGCCGGCGACGAGCTTGGCGAACAGCGCCTTGTCGAGACCGCGCTGGGCCTTCATGTCGACGTCCTCGACGACGGCCGACTGACGTAGGCTTGCGAACTTCAATCGGCTGACGAGTTTCTTGTTCTCGCGCTCGATGGCCTCGCGGTCGACCATGAGTGCGAGCCGCTCCTCGAAGCTGAGTGCGGCCATGTCGGGCTGCTTGCGTTGCTCCTCCAGCGCCTTGGCCATGCCGGTGAGCCCGAGTGCGACCAGGCGATCATGTGTGGGATGCGTGAGCATCGTCTCTCCTTTCGTTTCTTCTCACCCGCAGGGTTCTTTTCACCTGCATCCAGTGCGTCAGTGGTAGTAGCCACGACCACGGATGTTGGCGTGCCGGATCGGCGGGCCGTCCGGCGCTTTCGAGTTGGCGTAGGCTTTGTCGAGACCGTTCTGCAGGATCGACTTGATCGAGCCGTAGGTGGTTGCGCCGATATCATTGCCGCGCCGGCTCGCGGCCTCGACGCGCTCGGACCCGTAGGTTCTCACCAGGCGCATGATGCCCAGGCACGATCGGAAGCCCTGCTCGGGATGGGGCTTGGCTTTCATGATCGCCTCGACCAGGGCGATAGCCGCCGGGCCGATCGAGGCTGCCTCGCGCATCATGCGCTGCGGCGTCCACTCCGCGTAGCGGCGGTGCGCGCTCGGCATGTGCTCTGTGATGGTCGTGTGCCGGCTGCGCACGGCCGAGAACGCATGGCTCGCGACACGCTGGCCCTTGTGGAAGACCTCGACCGTCGCGCTGGTGATGCGCGCCTCGACCATCTCGCGGATCAGCTTCGACGGCACCGAGTAGTAATGGTCCGCCACCTCGATGTGATAATCGGGCGCGACGCGGGCCCGCTTCCATTCCGCATAGCAGTACGCCGCGTTCGGCAACGCATTGAGCGCCGGACGGTCGAGCGTCTCCAGCAGTTCGTTGCGGCTCTTGCCGATGCGGCGCATGACCTTGGCGTTGATGGCCGTTACGCAGTCACGGATCGCCGCATTCAACTCGGCCAGCGAGAAGAACCGGCGATGGCGCAGCTTCGCCAGCACGAAGCGCTGGACGATTTGGACCGCGACCTCGACCTTCGCCTTATCGCGCGGCTTCATCACGCGGGCGGGGAGCACAACGCAGCCGTAGTGGTCGGCGAGGTCCTGGTACGTCCGGTTGATGCCGGGCTCGTAGCGTGACGGTTTGGTGATCCCGGCCTTCAGATTGTCGGGAACGAACGCCTTCGGTACACCGCCGATCGTGGCCAGCGCGTTCACATGTGCGCCGATCCAGTCCGGCAGCGTCTCGGTCCAGCGCGCCTCGGCGTAGGTGTAGTTCGACGCGCCGAGCGCCGCGACGAAGATGTGCGCGCGATGCTCCTCGCCAGTCGTCGGATTAAAAACCAGCATGGTGTCGCCGGCCCAGTCGACGAACAGCTTCTCGCCGGCAACATGCGTCTGGCGCATCGTCGCCGAGATGCGCTTGCGCCAGTCGCCGTGCCGCTCGCAGAACCAACTGTAGGCGTAGCCTTGGGCGTGCTCGGCGCGATACTCCTGCCAGAGCAAAGCCAGCGTCACACCGCGCCGCTTCAGCTCCGCATGAATGTGAGACCAGTCCGGCTCGGTGCGCGTCGTGCACGACGCCGTAGTCGCCGGCGGAAACAACCGCCGCTCCAGCTCGGCATCATCGATCGCGTCAGGGATCGGCCAGCTGAGACCCACTACGGCAGCCCGGCGCACGTACTCGCCGACCGCCGTCTTGCCGATCCCCGTCGCCTCGCCGACAAGCCGCCGGCTCATCCCCAGCGCGTGCGTCAGACGCAGCGCCTCGCGTATCTTCCTCATCGACACTCGCTCCGCCGGCATCGGTCACTCCCTGGTTGCCAGGGAGACCGATCAGCTGAATTCGACTGTCGACGGGAGCGTGCTCTACGCCGCCATCACCTGCTGTCCGCAATCACCGGATTGCTGTCCGCCTTGCGCTGGAATCGGTGTCCGCGTTGCACCGGATTTCGCAGATTGCTCGCTGGGCGCCTATCGTGCGGCGCATCGGTCTAAAGCTCAACTGACTTTCCTGCGAGCTGATCAAGCAGAAATCCGCCATCTCTCGTTGGGCGAACGCTCTGGCCGCGCCGATGCCGCTTAGGGTCACGAACGCCGGTTTCTGCCACAGCCCGCTACGTCGGCTTTGCATCCAATATCGACCGGACCGCAAACATCACACTAGGTCGGCCCGGGAAATTGCACCTGCTACAATGCTGCAGGATGCCAGCCGGCAATAAGCACATGACCGGTTCCCCTATCGCACGATAGTATGAATGATGGGCGCCCACGAAGGTACATTGAAGGAAGGCTTCGCGGGGAGGAGTTCATGATTGAGCTGTATCACTTTTGGAGTTCTGTCTGCTCGGTCCGCTGTCGAATGGCGCTTGAGGAAAAAGGCGTCGCATGGACCAGCCGCTACGTTGACCTTTTCAAATTCGACCAGTTGCGACCGGAATATCTAGCGATCAATCCCGATGGCGTAGTCCCCACATTGGTTCACGACGGAGTGCCGATCCGTGAGTCCACCATCATCAATGAGTACATCGATGCCGCCTTCCAGGGTCCGAAATTGGTCCCTTCGGAGCCCATTCTGCAGGCACGCATGCGCGAGTTTGTCCGCAAATGCGAAGATGGCTTTGACGCCATCGTCAAGCTTACCATGGTCAAATACATCTTCCCGAAATTGAAGAACCGCTGGGGCATCGAGGAGCTGACGAAACAGGCGGCGCGTCGGCCGAAAAAATACTACAAGGACATCCACTCCCGCGCCGTGCGAGGCGAGATCACGGAGCAGGAGCTGGCGGAATCGCGGACCACCATCGAGGGGCTGCTTGATGAGCTTGAGCAGACACTTGATCCAGGTCCATGGATCGTCGGCCAGCAGTTTACACTCGCCGAGATTGCTATCGCTCCTTACATGTTTCGCCTCTCGGCATTGGGAGCAGACCAGTTCTGGTCACACAATCGGCGTCCGCGGGTCAACGAATGGTATTCGAGGCTTTCCGCTCGCCCGGCATTTCGAACCGCAGTATCGTGGCCGGACGAAAGCGGTGGCGGATATGAGGAAGTTGGATTAAAGCCTGCTTTGCCGAGTTAGGTAGGGCTGGCCGCCGAAGCAGGCGACGTGACGGGTCACGCCCGTCATATCATTGGCGTAGATCGCCCAAGCGCTAATCACCCTGGTGTCACGGAAATACAGCCCGCGCGCACTTGGCCAGTTCACCTGCCCGTCGGGCCTGGTGACCAGCACCGTCTAGCCCTGATGAATGGCAATCTGCGTTGGGCCGACCTGCACCTTAAACGCCATTCGCGACTTTCTTGTTCTTGCGGCTGTTGGGGAGGGGACGGCAGGCGATTCCCATCATTTGAACCGGCCGATGATGTGATCCGCGACTCGCAATGCGTTCGCAATGATGGTCAAGGTGGGATTTACGGCTCCGATTGAGGGGAAGAAACTTGCATCAGTGACATACAGGTTGTCGATCCCGTGAGCCTTGCAGTTGAGATCGAGCACGGACTGCGATGGATCGGGGCCGAAGCGCATGGTTCCCGCCTGATGCGCGGTCCCGCCGATCGGGACGTTTTGCCCAAGGTAGAGTGACCGGTCGAACAAATGCGGGTGAACGTCGAGCTTGCCGCAGAGATCGCGTAATTTTCCCTTCAAGTCGCCGATGAGACTCCATATTGGTCTCGGTCACATCGAGCATCACACGCTGCCGTCGTAGATAAATTCGGTTCTGTGGTAACGGCAAGTCCTCTGAGGTCAGCCAGAAGTCGAGAGAATGGCTGCGCGATCCAATCGAACGGCTTTTCCGGGAACCATTGCAGGAAATCGGGTAGTCCTTCGCCACGGATTTGCATGCCGTCCGATTTTCCCACCATTTGGATATGGCCGAGCGGATAGTCCCAATCACTGGACGCCAAAATAAAAATCGTTCAATCCCAGGGTCTTTTGAAATTTGGTCGGATTTGGTGTGCGCGAAACGGCCATGACGACGGAGTTGTTGTGGCGCATGTAATTGCGTCCGACGAGGCCTGAACCGTTTGCGAGCCCATGCGGATGGTCATCGTTCGCCGAACGCAGCATCAAGAGCGCTGACGAGAGCGCGCCACAAGCCACGACTACAATGTCGCCCGAATAGATCGTTCGCTCGGTACCTCGCAGCACTTCGATGCCGGAAACTCTGCGGCCGTGCGAATCCGTTGTCAGCTTTTCGACGTATGAGTTGGTGAGCAGGGTCAAATTCGAGTGTGCCCGCAATGCCGGATCGACACAGACGATCTGCGCGTCCGCCTTGCCGTTCGTCAGACATGGATAGCCGTCGAAGGCATTGCAGCGGATGCAGGCGGAGTGCGGCAACGGCTTGCCATCGCGTTCTTCGAGCAGAATGCCAACCGGCAGATGAAACGGATGTGCCCCTCGCGCTTCAGCCCATCGAACAGTTGCTGAATGCGCGGCTCATGCGTGATGCGGCGGATACGCGTATGGGCTTTTCGACGGCGGCTCGGTCGGGTCTTCCCCGCGCGACCCATGAACATAATAGAGTTCTTCGGCAGCTTGGTAATAAGGCTCAAACGCATCATACTTCAGCGGCCACGGCGGGGAAATCCCGTCCGGATGCCTGATTTCATCAAAATCCCGCTCTCGGAGCCGCAGCAGAACGGCACCATACACCTTGCTATTGCCACCCACGAAATAATGGAGGCCGGGATGAAAGCTCTTGCCGTCCGAACTGTACCAGGTGTCCGGCGCCTGATAGCGTGCATCCACGAAGACGGCTTGGCTGTCCCAATTCTCACGTTCGCGAGGCAGGTAATCGCCGCGCTCTAGAAGCAGAATGCGCTTTCCGGTTTGTGCCAGGCGCCAAGCCATGGTGCCGCCGCCCGGGCCGGAGCCGATAATGACGACATCGTAATGTTCGCTGCCGCTCATGGCGTTGCCTTGCGTCCGCAAATTAGGCCTGAGAAAATTTATGTCCAATGGCCGCCCGCGGGCAGATCGAGCCGCTCGGCAGAACGAGCAACGTTTGAACTTCGACGAAAGTTCAGCGTTCTACACAAATGCGTGTAAATTCGTGCCTGAGCGGGACGTGAGGTCATTGCGCGATGACGATGCTGAGTATCGGCGTGACCGCGGCGATCCGCATTGTTCTCGTCCTCCTATTTCTTCCGTTCAGCGCTCTCGACAAGGTCCTTAACTTCCGTGGCGCTGTCGGCCAGGCGCGCGAAGTGGCGTCGAACGCGACCGTTGCGGCCGGACTGATACTTGTTGGATTATTTGTCGAAGTATTCATGTCTCTTGGGGTTATTACCGGCATTGCGGACCGAGCCTGCGCCTTCATGCTGGCGGGATATTGCGGCGTTACGGCGTTGCTCTGGAAGCAATTCTGGAAGCCCGGCGATTTCTGGAGTTCCAGCACCGGCCAGGGTCGGACGCTGTTTTGGGATTTCTGAAAAACTTCGCGCTGGGGGCCGGCTTCCTGCTCATCACCTTTGGGACCGATGCGGCTTCGGTCGGCCTTTTCTTCGCCCACCCGGTGTCGTCATCCCATCCCTACAGCGTGACACAGGAGCAGGTCCGACCGTGAGCTCGATTCCAAACCAGCGCAGACCCTATTGGCACCTCTGGACCGATGCCGACGGCGTCAGTCATCAGACACGCTGCACGATGACTGAATTCGAGAAAGCGGCAATTGCACCCCAAGCCGCTCCGCAATGGATCGGCGCCAAGACCGAACGATGCTGCGACCGTTTTCGTCACGGTGCTGCCGGTCGGCTGGATCGGCGATTGGCATGAAAATCCAAAGCCGCAATGGATCATCCCCTTGTCGGGACGCTGGTTCGTCGAATCGATGGACGGCCAGCGTGTCGAGATGGGGCCGGGCGAGATATCCTTCGGCGAGGACAAGAACACGCGCAAAGTGGCGGGCAAGCAAGGGCACCTCTCCGGCACGCTCGGAGACGAACCGGCGGTGCTCCATGATCGTGCAGTTCGACGCGCCAGCCGCCGCCTGCGTCGCCCTGTCGGTTCAGGTGAGCCATGGACGGGATTCGAAATCCGCAATCCACGTTTTGCGCGATATATCCTGGGCAACGCGGCATTGGAGACGCTGGCGTCGGGTTTCCGCTGGATCGAAGGGCCGGTCTGGATGGGCGACGCCAACTGCCTGCTGTTCCAGGATCTGCCAAACGATCGCACCATGCGTTGGAGTGAAGGAACGGGCGTATCGGTGTATCGTTCGCCCGTCGAATTACGCGAACGGGCAGACCAGAGACCGCCAGGGACGGCTGATCGCCTGCTCGCATCGCGGACGATGCATGTATCGAACCGAATATGACGGCCGAGTCACAACTTTGGTCGATCGGCACGACGGCAAGCGATTGAATGCTCCAAACGACGTCGTGGTGAAATCCGATGGATCAATCTGGTTCACCGACCCGCTGTACGGAATATCGAACGACTATGAAGGCGGCCGGCAAGTCTCGGAACAGCCGCCAGCCGTCTATCGCTTCGATCCGGAAACCGGCGACATCCGGATCGTGGCGGACGATTTCGACGGACCGAATGGGCTTGCTTTCTCGCCCGATGAAAGCCGGCTCTATGTGGCGGAAACCGGCGACCAGACAACGGACCACCCGCGCCAATATATTCGCGTCTTCGATCTTAGGACCGACCGGTCAACGCTGTCCGGCGGCGACATTTTTCACAAGATTGAGCCAGGCTACTGCGACGGCATGCGTGTCGACGAGGACGGCAACATCTGGAGCAGCGCAGCCGACGGTGTGCATTGCATCAATTCCGAGGGCGAGCTGCTTGGTAAACTCTTGGTACCCTACCGAGTTTCGAACCTGACATTTGGCGGTCCTGCAAAAAACCGTCTTTTCATTGGCGGCTCGAACACGCTTTATTCCATTTTCCTGAATTGCCGCGGTGTGCAGACGCCGTGAACACCGTGCAGCGGCTGTCCCGCATCACAATGATCTGCAGCGAGCCGGACCGGTTGGCCGATTTCTACGAGGCCGCTTTCGGTTTCGTACCGACCGGCGAAGTCTCGATCACTGAGCCGGCCTTCGCCGACTCATCGGTATCCCGGCTGCGACGGCCCGCATCGTTACACTACGGCTGGGCGAACAAGAGATCGAACTCGCCGGCATTTGTCCGCCCGGATCAATCTTATCCACCTGCGGTTCCGGGCGAAGTCCGCTCTTTCAACATTTTGCGATCGTGGTTTCCGATATGGCGCGGCGCTATGCGCGGCTGTCGGCACAGGCGGGCTGGGAATACGATCTCCACCGATGGGCCGCAGGTCGCTGCCCACTTCATCGGGCGGTGTCACCGCATATAAATTCCGCGATCCCGATGGCCATCCGCTCGAACTCCTCGCTTTCTCGCCCGACGCTATATCCAGCAGATGGCAAGAGTCTGACGGCAGCTCGAATGCCTCGGAATCGATCATTCCGCGATCTCAGTTCGCCGATACCGGGCGAAGCGTGAAATTCTATAAGCGGCTCGGATTCCATTGCATCGGCCGCTCACTCAATTGCGGTCCGGAGCAGGATAAGCTCGACGTGCATCGCAGACGCGTTGGTCGAGGTTACGGCACTGGCGCCGCCGATATGCTCCACGCCTCATGTCGAGTTGCTCTGCTACCGAGGCGGCGCGCGCGGGAATGGGCGCCACCCAGACACAAATGACGTAGCAGCGACGCGGCTTGTTCTGGCAGTGGACGACTATGAGATTTTGCAGGCGCTCTGCACTCAATGCCCCGATGCCCTGCTGTCAGGTCCGGTGCGATTTGAAAATGGCGCACTGCGCGCAATGTTGCGCGATCCGGACGGCCATCTGCTTTGCCTTGAGGCTGTCCAATAGCTGAAAATCGTCGGTTAGACTGGAATCCTCGGCGACACCGTTCGGTGGTCACACGCGTCGGCCCCACGTGCCTATGCTGGCCACAACTAAGATCATCTGCGACCGTATTCGGCCGCTGGCCGAATTCGGGCACTTTCTTGAGGGATGAAGCCCAGCCGAGTTACCTTGATCTTTACGATGCTCGACCTTTTCCAGAAGTCGCGCATCACCTGTTCCAGGTGATAAGCCGCGCCGGCAGCTTCACTACCTTAGACGCTTATGTTCAGATAACGGACAAGATCCGCCCGACGAGCACCGACGCAATCGCCCAGCCGGCGCCGGTGAAGAAGCCCACGCAGAACCAGACGCCGATCTGGTAGAGGTTGACGGTGGAGGGCATGTTGGATTCTCCCTGTGGTCACACGGATCAGACTATTAACATAAATGTCTGGCGTCCGACAGAGAGTTGATCTGCATCAACGGTATTCGGGCAATAAACGTCGACTAGACCGGTCACGATCATCGATTGCCGCGGCCTGATTCGCCGGTGGTCACGCTGGCGTCAGCGCCAACTCTCAACTAACGTTGCAGGTGAACCACCCAATGAAGGCTTATCATGTCGCGGAGAGGACCGCTATTGGGCCAGCTTGTCGTAGTCTCGAATAGAGTCGCCATTCCCGAGAAAAATGCCAAGGCGCGCGCGGGCGGGCTTGAAGTTGCCGTCAAAGCGGCACTCGAGCGCAAGTCCGGCATTTGGTTTGGCTGGAGCGGAAAGGTCGCCACGCAGGCCAAGATCGCCACGCAGCAAGTGGTGCATGACAAGATTACCTACATCACGCTCGATCTCTCCAAAGAGGACCACCAGGAATATTACAACGGCTTCACGAATCGCGTGCTCTGGCCGATCCTGCACTATCGCATCGATCTCGCCGAGTTCTCGCGCCGGGATTTGAGCGGTTATCTGCGTGTCAATGATCACTTTGCGCGCGAGCTGCACGAAGTGCTCGGCCCGGACGACCTCGTCTGGGTGCATGATTATCACCTGATTCCGCTCGCCAAGGCGTTGCGCGAACGCGGGCACAGGAATCGCATCGGCTTTTTCCTTCACATCCCGTGCCCGCCGCCGGAAATATTGACTGCGTTGCCCCACCACGAGCGTCTCATTCCGTCGCTTTGCGAATACGATCTCGTCGGCTTCCAGACCGGCGACGATGCCTTCAATTTCAGCCGCTATCTTACGCGCGAATGCGGCCTGCACAGCCACGATTTCAATTTTATTGTTGCCGACCGGACCGTTCGGATCGACGTGTTCCCGGTCGGCATCGAGACCGCGGCCTTCGCCGATCTTGCCCAGCGTTCAGTGCGATTGCCGTTCGTTAAGCGCGTGATCGAGAGCCTAGCCGACCGTGCGCTCATCATCGGGGTCGATCGCCTGGACTATTCGAAAGGAATCGGGCAGCGGCTTTCGGCATTCGAGCGGTTCCTGCAGACGCAGCCGGCCTGGCGGGGCAAAGTGACTTATCTGCAGATCGCGCCCAAGAGCCGCACCGAGATTCCGGAATATGCCGATATGGAGCGGGAGATTGGCTCGGCCGCGGGACGCGTCAACGGCGCCTACGGTGAGGCGGACTGGACGCCGATCCGCTACATCAACCGTGCCTATAGCCACACGACACTTGCCGGGCTTTATCGCGCCGCCCGCGTTGGGCTCGTGACCCCGCTGCGTGACGGTATGAACCTCGTTGCCAAGGAATATGTCGCCTCGCAGAATCCCGATGATCCGGGCGTGCTTGTCCTATCGCGTTTCGCTGGCGCGGCTCACGAATGTAAAGCAGCGCTGCTGGTCAATCCCTACGATCCCGACAGCGTCGCGGCGGCCATCGGGCAGGCGCTCTCGATGCCCCTGGCTGAGCGGCGCGAGCGGCACGACGCGATGTTCCGCGTGCTCTCACACAACGACATCCGACACTGGGCCGACCGATTTCTCACCGCGCTGGAACGTGAGCCGAGGGCTCCGGACCGGCTCGAGCAAATGCCCTCTGTCGGATCGTAATGTATCGTCGTCCACTACGCGTAAGCGTGAACGGAAATCGTCCTATTAGTGGCCAGTTTTGATTTTCGCAGTGGCCGGTTTTGCCGTGGAGAGCTCCGAGACGGCTAACCCAAGTGAGCAATTTTGCTCAGACGGCACATGCCGCCATGCCCCGCGGTGGAGGTACGGCAAAAAGGCTCGCTGTTCTTCTGCAATGCAAAATGCACGTGATTGATGTGGTGGACGACGCCCGCTCCCAGCAACGCATTGCCGGTAAGGTGATCGTTGCGCGAATCACACAGAGGAGCCGTCCACATGCAAATTACCACGATCGGTCTGGATATAGCCAAGAACGTTTTTCAGGTTCACGGCATCGACGCACAGGAAAAGGTCGTCGTCCGCAAGCAACTCCGGCGTAGCCAGGTATTGCGATTTTTCGAAGAGCTCTCGCCGTGCCTTGTTGGGTTAGAGGCCTGCGCCACGTCGCATTATTGGGCCAGAGAACTCGCCAAGCTCGGTCATGAAGTGCGACTGATGCCAGCGAAGGACGTGAAGGCCTACGTCAAGCGCAACAAGAATGACGCAGCCGATGCCGAAGCGATCTGCGAGGCGGTGCGCCGGCCAACCATGCGTTTCGTTCAAGTGAAGTCTGCCGAGCAGCAGGCCCAGCTGATGCAACATCGTGCCCGCGATCTTCTGATGCACCAGCGCACGCAGCTGATCAATGCAATGCGATCCCACCTGGCCGAGCTTGGCATCATAGCTCCGCAAGGACGTGAAGGGATCAAGGAGCTGCTGACAATCATCGCAGATGATACCACTACACATCTGCCGAATGATGCCCGGGCAAGCCTGCTCGTGCTAGCTGCGCAGCTTCAGGCCTTACAGACGACGATTGGGGCGATCGAGAAGCGGATCGTGGTGCAGCACCGCGCTAACAAGCAGAGCAGGCGACTTCAGACCATACCCGGGATCGGGCCGATTGGCGCCTCAGCGATTGCCGCCACGGTGACGAACCCCAAGATCTTCCGATCAGGGCGCGACTTTGCTGCCTGGATTGGGTTGGTGCCACGACAGATGTCAACCGGCGGGAAACCGAAGCTCGGGCCGATATCCAAACAGGGCGACCGCTACCTGCGGCGCCTGCTCGTGGTCGGGGCGGTTTCTACCCTGCGACGCGCCAAGCAGAATCCGCAGAAATTTCCCTGGGTCACGCGGCTTCTGGCACGGCGACCGTACAAGGTTGTCGCGGTTGCGCTTGCCAATAAGATGGCCCGCATCGCCTGGGCGCTGTTGATCACCGGTAAGACCTGTCGATCTGCTTGGTTTGCGGCAGCATGAGAAGGAGCTTGCCGATGCGAGTATGACGTTGCGTTAGTGCGTCGAGAACTGCAGGGGTGATGACGACATTGATGCGAAACGGTCGAGACCGTCGATTGGGAAGACCCGTGACAAGGGCCACGCGAGCAAAGAGCGCGAGCGATTGGTTGGGACCCGATCAGCGGATTACATCAGGGCCAGCGGCCACAGCGGCCGCATTCAAAGGCCGTATACATGGCTGCACCCGACCCGCTAGCTGAAATGTCAGATTTCCTCTTGCACCGCGGGCGTCGTCCATACATGGCCCTTTCCGACCGATGGCCATGTCCGCTTCCATGGCAGCGATGGAGGGTCAAGCCGACATGGCGTCGACTCTGTCTGAGGGCAGCTCGTGACCCTATGTATGCGACATCGGCGCGCGTTAGCCAAATGCTCTGGCCGCTTCCTAGATGCAAACTTAAACCGATACGATCACCTTCCTGAGGCAGGGGCGAGCATGAAGCGGCGGGAGTTCCTTTGGATACTCGGGTGGGGCAGCCGCCGCACAACATGACAACGCCTACAACCATGATTGGACAGCCCATGCTCGCCACTCTATCCATTCAGTCAACCTATCGAGCGACGAACGCGAGCCCGACATGACTGACACACCTGAATACACGCCGCCGGACGTCTGGGTCTGGGAGAAGAACGACAGTCCCAACTGGCGCTATGCCAATGTCAATCGCCCTATCGCGGGTGCGACGCATGAGAAGGAGTTGGCGCGCGGAAAGCATCCGCTGCAGCTCTATTCGCTAGCGACGCCCAATGGCGTCAAGGTTACAATCATGCTGGAGGAATTGCTGGCCGCCGGTCATAGCGGAGCGGAATATGACGCCTGGCTCATCCGGATTGGTGAGGGCAACCAGTTTGGTAGCGGATTTGTCGGGGTGAACCCGAATTCCAAAATCCCGGCACTCATGGATTATAGCCAGCAGACGCCGCAACGCGTGTTCGAATCCGGCGCGATTCTGCTCTACCTGGCGGATAAATTGGGCACCTTTCTGCCAAAGGATCGCGGCAAGCGCACCGAGGCGCTGAACTGGCTGTTTTGGCAGATGGGTTCAACGCCCTATGTCGGCGGCGGCTTCGGGCATTTCTATGCCTATGCTCCGGTGAAGATCAAATACGCCATCGACCGTTTTACGATGGAGGTGAAGCGCCAACTCGACGTGCTCGACCGGCAGCTTGCGGACAATCAGTTCATCGCCGGCGACGAATATACGATCGCCGACATGGCTACCTGGCGGTGGTACGGCAACGGTATGTTGAACGGCGCCTCATACAACGACCCGCGCAAGTTCCTGCAGACGCACGAATATAAAAACCTGACGCGCTGGACGAAAGAAATCGGCGAACGCCCGGCCGTCAAGCGCGGGCGGATGGTCAATCGCACCAGCGGGCCGCTCGAAGAACAATTGCACGAACGACATGACGCCAGCGATTTCGAGACCAGAACGCAGGACAAGATCGGCGCAGGGTAGCCCCATCATCATCCCTCATATATCAAGCCGGCGATACCAACCTCACTTCTGTTGCGTGCTGACGACGTAATCGAACGACAAAGCACAATGGCGGCTTATGGCACCTCTCGATCAATGCGGGTGAGCGTCAGCATGTCGGCGATCAGATGATAAGCGGACGTGCCGCCGCAATCATGCAGACGGTGCAAATGATCCCTCGCGTCACTTGCCGTCGTGCAGCAATTCGGTTGCTAACGGGTGATGGCGCGGACACTGCAAATCGGTCGTTCGCGACCGATTTCGTTGAAAAAGTCGGAGGATCGGCTCGACCAAATTTTTTCAGCGCCGTGGGCGCGGTTTTCAAATGCGGACGCAGGGGCCCTCACCATCCCCCTCAGACTCAACGGAGCGATCTCTAAATCGATCTGCGGTGGCAATTAGCGTCAATCGAAGATGTCGTTGGTACTTTCGCAAATTTACAACGACTTTGAACTTGTGACTTTTTCAACAGAATCGACCCGAAGCGGACATTGCCATCGCAGTCACTTCCGGGCAGGATTTCTCTAGGGAGCGAGCAATATGAGTCACCTAGCGCACGTCGGCGACGTGCTGGCGATGCATGCCCGCATGTTTCCCGACAAAGTCGGGGCGCGCGATCTTGAGCGGGCGATGACGTTCCGCGAATGGAATGATCGATCCTGCCGACTAGCCAATGCATTGATCGGCATTGGGCTTTCGAAGGGCGACCGCATCTGCATCCTCGCCTACAATTGTCTCGAATGGATGGAAATCTACGCCGCGACCGCATTGGCGGGGCTCATCGCCGTTCCGATCAACTTTCGGCTCGTCGGCCCCGAAATCGCATACATCGTCGAGAACTGCGAGGCCATGGCGCTCATCGTCCAGGACGAACTGCTAGATGCCGTTGAGCCCGTGCGCGCGAATTTTCCGATCCCGACCGGCAATTTCATCAGCTTCGGCGGAAACCGCCGCGTTGCTGGATACCGCGGCTACGAGGACTTGGTCGCAAATGCGCGCGACGGGCGGCCGCCCGTGAATGTGGCTGCCGACGATCCCTGGACGTTGATGTACACATCGGGGACGACTGGCAAACCTAAGGGCGCGATCCGTAGCCACAAGGGGAGCGCCATGCTCTCGCTTGTGACCGAAGTGGAATTGAGTTTGACCAGCCGTGACAGCGCACTCCTGGTCATGCCCTTGTGCCATGCGAATTCATTGTACTTCTTCGGTGCGTTCACTTATTGCGGCGCGGCCAGCACAATCTACAGCCGGAAGAGTTTCGACCCCGAACATCTCGTGCGCACCCTCGCCGAAGGGGGTGCAACCTTCACATCTCTGGTGCCGACACACTACATCATGATGCTCGGCCTTCCTGCGAGCGTGCGACACCGTTTCAATGTTGATGCGGTAAGGAAGCTGATGATCTCTTCGGCGCCAGCCCGCCACGACACCAAGCTGGCGATCATGGATTACTTCAAAAATTCCGGACTGTTCGAGCTTTACGGCTCGACTGAAACGGGCTGGGTCACCATGCTTCAACCGGAAGAACAGTTTTCCAAATTAGGCTCGGTCGGGCGCGAATGCATCGGCTCGCGACCGATCCGACTGCTTGATCCCAACGGCAACGACGTGCCTGATGGCGAGACAGGCGAGCTCTATTCGTGCAACGCCTACACATTCGACGGCTATTGGAAGTTACCCGAAAAGACGGAAGCAGCATTCCGAGGAGACTATTGCACGGTCGGCGACCTCGCTCGCCATGACAAGGATGGCTACATTTTTCTCGTCGATCGCAAGAGCAATATGATCATCTCAGGTGGCGAGAATGTCTATCCATCCGAGGTAGAGGGCATACTGGGCGCCCATCCGAAAGTGAAGGACGTGGCAGTCATCGGTGTCCCCGATGCGAAATGGGGCGAGCGCGTTCATGCAGTGATTATTCCCCGCGACGGCGAGACGCCGACGCAGGACGAGATTCTTAGAATGGTGCAAGAATCGCATCGCGGGGCACAAGCGCCCGAGATCAGTCTCGCTCATTCGCGAGAACAAGATGCTAAGAACCGCCACCGGAAAGATTTTGCATCGCACTCTGCGGACGCAACATAATGTCGGCAGCGATTGAACGCAGTGGAAACGGTGCGATTGCAGGACCGTACGCTGGAGAAAACTCGATGAAGCAGACTGCGAACAAGACGCAGGATTTGAACGCCGACGAACAATCCTGCGCAGCCTGGATCGCCCGATTTCTAATGACTCGCGGCGTCGACCGGATCTTCGGTCTGCAGGGCGGTCACATTCAGCCAATCTGGGACCATATCGCGCGACAAGGCATCCGCATCATTGACGTCAGGGACGAAGGCGCCGCGGTTCACATGGCGCATGCACATGCCGAGCTCACGGGTCAATTTGGTGTGGCCATGGTCACGGCCGGACCGGGCGTAACAAACACTGTCACTGCGATGGCTAATGCCTCACTTGCTCGTGCGCCCGTGTTGTTGATCGGGGGCTGCGCGCCGCGCCCGCAAGCGAATATGGGGCCGCTGCAGGACATCCCACACGTCGATATCCTGCGTCCAGTTACCCGCGCGTCGCGCACAGCGCGCGTCCCTGAGCAGGTGGTGCGCGAACTCGATGAAGCCGTCGCGCATGCCATAGGAGACATGGGCGAGCCCGGCCCGGCCTATATCGAGATTCCGACTGACGTTCTACGCACTAGAGTTCCGCCGCGGCTGGTGCTCGCCGAATGGATGCAACCCAAGCAGCCGCGTGTTCTACCGCCCGATGCGACCGCCATTGCCCAGGCGGTTGAGGCATTCTGGTCGGCGAAGCGTCCTGTGGTTATTACCGGTTGTGGCGCCAAGCCGGCAGGCGCCGAGCTTGTCCGCCTGCTCGACGCTACCGGCGCTCTCTATCTAGATACGCAAGAAAGCCGCGGCCTCGTGCCGACCAATCATTCGTCAAACGTCGCTGCCGTTCGTGCAGCAGCGATGACCCAATCCGATGTTGTCCTGCTGATCGGCCGCAAGCTGGATTACCAGGTCGGTTACGGATCACCGGCGGTTTTTCCCGATGCACGCTTCATCCGCATCGCTGACACGGCTGGCGAACTTATCGACAACCGCCGTGGCCAGCCGGAATTGCTGGCTTCGCCAGCCCTTGCCCTTAGCGCTATGCTCGATGCCGCCGGCAACCGTGAGCCGAAACTTGACAAGGCTTGGGCCGAAGGATTGCGCCAGCGTCACCGTAAACGAATAGCCTCCGCGGGAACCGACAAAGACAGGCTATTGACGGGAAGCGATGGCAAGATTCACCCGCGCGTCATATTCGATGCTATCGAAGCCATCGCCGACCCTGACTATATCGGCGTCGCAGATGGCGGCGACCTGCTGAGTTTCGCTCGAACCGGGCTTGCAGCGAAAACTTACATGGACGCGGGTGCGTTTGGCTGTCTTGGCGTCGGTGTGCCATTCGCGATCGCGGCGGCGCTGGCGCTGCCGGACCGACAGGTGATCTCTGTCAATGGCGACGGCGCCTTCGGCATCAATGCAATGGAAGTCGATACTGCCGTCAGGCACGGGGCGAAGGTAGTCTTCATTGTGTCGAATAATGCCGCCTGGAACATCGAGCGCCTGGACCAGGAAATGAACTATGGCGGCCGCGTCGTCGGGACCACTCTGCGTCACTCCGACTATGCCGGACTCGCGCGAGCACTCGGTGCGGGCGGGGAACGTGTCGAAAAACCGGCGGACCTGCCAGGCGCGTTGCAAAGGGCGCTCAAGAACGCCCCGGCACTTATCGACGTGGTAACTTCGCAGTCAGTCATTTCATCGGACGCGCAGAAGGGGCTCGGCTTTGTTCCCAACTTCCAGGCGCTGACCGCCTGGGATGACGCGGAAAGAAAGCGGCGCGAGACTAAATAGGCTCACGAGTTGAATTGAGGGGATGTCCGCTTCTCTAATCGGCCCTGGATGAAAGTTCAGTGGCAGGTCAGACTCGGTCGGCATCGTTAGCACATCAGCTCGGCAGGAATTATCCTGCGGCCCGCTTTTGTCCATGTCAGCCGTGGCATTTGCGTCGCTTTCGGGTATTGCAGAAACTCGGAGCCGCATACCGAGCGACTCGTCCGAGATTGACCCCAAGTCAGACATGCCGGACCAAATGGATCTGCCAGCCCGGGTTAGTCCAGGCCTGCACGGCGGAAGCCTTCGAGATAGTGCTCTCGCTCGGTGTCTTGCTTGATCGGCATCTCTTTGGCGATCCAGCCGAGCGAAATATTGGGCTGTACGCGGCGAAGCTCCTGCAAAGCGGTCTTGGCCACCTCGTTCTGCCCGGCCATGCCGGCGGCAGCGGTAAGCACACGGTGAGCGCCTACGAAATCGCCGCGCTGCCGGATGCCTTCGCGCGCCAGCCGCATCGCTTCGCCATAGTTGCGGCCGACGAAATGCGAGTAAGACGCTATGCCGCAATAAACCCCAGCGAGCGGATCACGTGGGCTAAGGCGCAACGCGCGTTGCGCCGCTGATTGGGCCTCCTCCCAGCGGCCACAATAGGCCAGGGTCAGCCCGTAATAACCTTGGGCCAGCGAAAAGTTTGGATTGAGCTGCAGCGCCAACTCGAACTCGGCCAGCGAATCGTCGAAGCGCCGCGCGAATAAATAAACGCAGCCCAAGGCGTGGTGCGCCCACGGATCCTCGCTGTCGGCCAGGATCGCGGCCGCCGCGGCGCGCTCAGCGATCGGCGCCGCCGCCGTCATGTCTTCCCAGCCCATATGCGCGCTGAAGGTATGGCTGGTAGCGAGCACGCCGAACGCCTGGCCGTAATTCGGATCAATGGTGGTTGCCTTTTCGAGCAGCGCTTGGGCTACGACGTTGTCCTGGCGCGTCACCCGCCAATAATGCGACAGCGCCCGCATCACCAGATCCCACGCATCCATGCTGTCCGGCGGCTTGCGCTTGGCACGGAAATTTTCTGCGGCATAGAGCTGTGGCTCGATCGCCGCGACGATGGCTTCGGTGATCTCGTCCTGCACCGCGAAAACGTCAGCTAGATCGCGATCGTAGCGCTCCGCCCAGATGTGGCTGCCGGTCGCGACGTCGTTGAGCTGCGCGGTGATGCGTACGCGCTCGCCAGCTTTGCGCACGCTGCCTTCGACCACATAGCCAACGCCGAGTTCGTCGGCGATTTGTTTCAAGTGGACTGCCTTGCCCTTGTACATGAACGAGGAATTGCGCGCGATTACGAAAAACCAGCGCAGCTTCGATAGCGCGGTAATGATGTCCTCGCTGATACCGTCGGAAAAATAGTCCTGCGCCGGATCGTCGGTCATGTTGGTGAAAGGAAGCACGGCGATGGCGGGCCGGTCCGGCAGCGGCAAAGCCGGGTGCGGCGGCTCGCGGCCTTCCTCCGCCGCATCGGCGTGAGCAGGCTCGCCGGCGGCCGGCCCGCGCACGTCGCCGACGAAGCGAAAGCCCTTGCGCGCGATGGTGCGGATGAGTTTCTGCTCCTCGCCGCTGTCGCCGATTGCCTTGCGCGTCGCATTGATGCGACTGGTCAAAGTCGATTCGGAAACGATCCGGCCACCCCAGACCGACGCGATGAGATCGTCCTTGCTGACGACACGGTTGCGGTTCTGCACCAGGTAAACCAGGACGTCGAACACCTGGGGCTCCATGTCAATAACCTGCGAACCGCGGCGCAACTCCCGCCGGTCGGTATCAAGTCTATGATCGGAAAAGAGAAACTCCACGTCGCCGCCCTGATGCCGGCAAGTGCGGCCGGCCTCAACGAATAATCAAGCCGATCTCATGGGCAAATCAAGGACCGGGCAAGGTCTTTTGGCCGCATTCCCGGCATGCTGCGCGCTTGCCCAATCGTAATTTCAACGGATCGGAGGACGCTATGACCCAGATCCAGACACTCAATGCCGACACGCGCCGCCAAGGCAATGTCGTCAGACGGATTATCGCGTTCCTCTATGGCATCGTGGCCTACGTCATATTCTTCGTCACCTTCCTCTATGCCATCGGCTTCGTTGAAGATTTAGTGGTGCCAAAGACCATCGACAGTGGAACGGCAGGACCGACAGCGCAAGCGCTAATCGTCAATCTGGTGCTGATGTCCATCTTCGCCATTCAGCACAGCGTGATGGCGCGTCCACAGTTCAAGCAATGGTGGACGAAATTCGTCCCACCTTCGGTCGAACGCACCACTTACGTCCTGCTCGCCAGCCTGGCGCTCGCGCTTTTGCTCTGGCAGTGGCAGCCGATGCCCGAGGCGGTGTGGCAGATCGCCGATCCGCGCTTCGCCATAGCGATGTCCGGCCTGTCATTCGTCGGCTGGCTGATCGTGCTGACCTCGACGTTTCTGATCAATCACTTCGAGCTGTTCGGATTGCATCAGGTGGCGAACAATCTGGTCGGCCGCTCGATGCCGACGCCGCGCTTCCGTACGCCGCTGTACTACCATTTCGTGCGGCATCCGATTTATCTCGGCTTCATCATCGCCTTCTGGGCCACCCCCACCATGACTGTCGGACATTTGCTGTTCGCGGCAGTGACGACGGCCTATATCTTCGTCGGCATCTGGCTCGAGGAACGCGACCTGATCGGCGTCTTCGGCGACGAATATCGCCGCTATCGGGAGCGCGTGTCGATGCTGCTGCCGTGGCGCAAGTCCGCCTGAACAATCGTCGGCGCGGGACCGTAACGTTGGCATGATCGAGGACGCGCGCGGCCGTATCGACTACGACGTGCGGAACTGGTGCGACGATCGTGCTTGTACCCGGGTCGTGCAGCACCGGCGCGGCGTGGCGTCCAACGAACCGGCAACCGACACCAGTCGCCACCGACCAACGACCTGCCCTTCATCCACAGGAAAGCAAACAAGATAGACGTACAAACCCTCTGCATCGGTTCGACCTGCATCGACGAGGCGCAGCTTTAAGCGCTCCTTCGGGAGAAAACGCCTCGACCATTCAAACAGATGCCGCAGTCTCTGACGCGACCACTATGGACGCCACGTGGTCAAGGGCAAGGAAAAGGCCCCGCCGCTTTTCTGCGCTGCAAAAAATCGCTCCTGGCCCTTTTCGACCGATGACCATGTCCGCTTCCATGGCAGCCATCGGGGTAAAGCCGACGCTCCACTGATGGCTGGATTCTGGCGGTTTTGACCAAAGAGACATTGGACTGAAGCCACAAACAGCAGACTGGGGAAGGCAAGCGAGCCCTAAGGCTCGGGATGCCCAAGTTCCTGGCTCACTACATGCAGTTTGTCTGGAGGCCTTTTAATTTTCTCGATAGGGGGCGGCCAAGAACCGCGCGCTCTTCGCACCTGCGCGAAAATTTCCTTGGCCAACGAGCATCCCTTAGCGGTCATACGGAGTCGCGAAAATCGATGGAGCGGCGAGATCATTTTTGCACCGCAAGAAACTCACTTTTCTTCGCCCTAGGACGAGTGTGCACCACCCGCAACGTTGGTGATAATCGCCCGATGTCATGACTGCGAGCCCGACGATCTGGCACAGGATCGTTCCCGTGACGGCTCCCCATATTCCGAGCGCGGCGATGAGGGGATAGGCGGACGCCATGCCCAGCGCGGTCATCGCCATGCTGGCCTGAAAAATCCGTTGGGTCGCGTCATACGTGCGCAGAAAGACGCCAGCCATTGCCGACGCATAGGCCAGCGGAAAGCTGATCGCATAGCCGTAGACCAGATTGGCGTAGGGCAGCATGGCCTCGCCACAGAAGAGCTTGATCCAGAACGCGGGCGCGGCGACGGCGATCAGCGAAATGGCGAGCGTTATGCCTAACCCGAGTAAGGTCCAATGCTGCATCAGCGATTTAAAGGCCGTTCTGCCGTCGCGATGCAACACCTCGGCGGCGCGGGTAGGGAGGAAATTCTGCTGGCCGAGCAGGAGCACGTTGTTGATTGCCAGCACCAGCCAGGCCGCCCGCATGCCGCCCACCGCCGCCACCCCGAGCATCGCTCCGGACACCAGCAGGAACGTGTAGCTCCATACCCACTGCGCCAGCATGGAGATGAGCAGCCAGCGGGAGAATCTCCAATGCTTCGTCAAGCCCTCACGAAATTGCCGGGCGCGGAATTCGACGCTGCCGATCGCCACGAAGCCCGCCGCTGCGGCGAGCGCAAATGTCAAAGTGCAGATCCATAGCACGCCCTCGAGTCGCACGCCGTAGCGGAACGCGACCACCAGCAGTGCGATCTGGCCGAGATAGCAGGTCGCGTCGGAAACGAGTGCCATACGCTGTCGTCCGCGCGCGAACAGACCGCGGCGCACGAATTCTTGCACTAGATAGGCCACGGCCGCGGCGGCCAGCGCGAGCGCATAGCCGGACAAGGGCCAATCCTTGAAGACGAACGCTCCCGCCCGCGCGCACGCGAGAATAACCACCAAGGCCAAGGCCGCGAAGGCCAGTTCCTGAATGACCAAGCCGCCGAAATAGCCGGCTAGCGCGGCTCCGTCATGGCGTGGCGCCATGGTGAACATCGGCGCGCTGATGAGCGTGTATTGCACGGCAGCGGCAAACAGCACGACCGACCAGGCCAGGGTGAAAAGGCCGAACTCGTAAATGCCGAGACCACGCGCGATCAGGGCGATGATGAGGAAATTCGCCGTGCTCACCATCGCCTGGTCGGCCAACGGCCAGATCGAGGGCGCGATCAGGTGGCGCAGGCGGGCCGCTTGGCCGCCGCCCGTCCCTGCGTCGCGCAAGCCGTTCGGTGCGTCCGACGACTTCGCCGGGTTGGGTTCAGCGGGCGGTTCGGTCATAATGGCTGAGACATTCCGTTGCGGACGACGAACTGCCGTTCAGACGGCGACATTGGCCGGCGGCCCGAGCGCACACCATTTAGCGGTCCCGCCCCCGGTTTCGCAACTGCCCACCAGCCACGCCGAGCGGCCGTGGCACCCGGGCAACAACAATGTCGGCATCGGCGCGGCTACGCTCGAGCGGGCAGTTCTTAGTTGATGTAATTCGGCGGCAAGCGCTGACGGCACTCCCGATGCCCTATCCTTGTGGCCCTCGGCGGAACGTCTATACTCAGACGCAATAGTGGGGTCAATTCTAAGCATAGGTCATTGGATACTTGGTTGATTTAATCTCATGCGCTTGCGCGTCAAACTTCAAAACGATCTTTCGCGAATACATCAATTCGTCACGGATCCTTCCGACGCGATCCCGGCCGCTCTCACGGCGTTGGAACTCATGACTATTGTGTTGGAAGACAGACGATTCTTCAGCCATGTCGGTGTTGATGTGCGCTCGGTCTTGCGCGAATCCGTCAAGGTCATCACGTTTCGCAAACACGGGGGGGCGAGCACAATTGACATGCAATTCGTTCGGACGGCGACGGGCTATAGGGCGCACACATTGAGGCGAAAGCTCTATGAAGCATTTCTGGCGATGCTGATCCAATTTCGTTACAGCAAACTGCAAATTCTCCGGTCCTATCTTGCTTGCGCGTTTTTCGGCTCGGGTCTCATCGGCGCGAATGCGGCCGCGCAAAAGGTGTTTCGCAAGAACGCGAGCCACCTCGGGCTTGAAGAGGCATCCGTTGTCGGTGCGATGTTGGCTTGTCCGCGCCCGTTAAATGGGTCGCCAAACTGGGACCTGAGAGTCCAGCGTAGAGCCGCCTATGCAATTGAAATCTATAACTCAAGCAAGCGGCGTTTGAACGGCTCGCATGTGGTCGCCCCGCGGGGCAGCTGCATTCAAGGTGAGACGCGTGCCAGCCGATAATGCAATTTCCGCCAAGATCCGCGGCTACACCGACAAGCAGTCCGTGGCGCAGGGCCAGAGCATTCACTTTTGCATTTCGAATTTGCGCGGGAGCGATCTGGCACACCTGCCGATCCGCATCGTCAGACTTGGTCGAAGCGAGACCGAAGTGGCGTCGGGAGTGGCGGCCGTGCACGCGCGCCCGATTCCGGCGGGTCGCGCCTGGGAGAATAACGATTGGGACATCAGCTATACGCTGACGGTGGATCGTACATGGCGCTCCGGCGTCTATGTCGCGCGCGTCGGACAAATCACCGACGACGTGAAAGACATTTTCTTTGTCGTGAGAAATACCCTTCCGGAATTGGCGGCACCGATCGTCGTTCAAATTCCCACGACCACCATGAACGCTTACAATAATTGGGGCGGAGCAAGCCTCTACGGGTACAATTCGACCCCGTTTCCCGCCCACGCGGTTTCCTTCAATCGTCCACAACAGTCCGACCCGCTTTGGCCGCGCGGATACGGTTTCGAGAATGAATGGGACTTGCGCATCAAGGCGTTCGTGCAGTGGATGGAGATCGTCGGCTACGCCGCGGACTTCGTGACCAACAATGATCTGCATGAATGCAAAGAGCTGCTCCAACCCTACCGGCTGTTCATTTCAATCGGCCATGATGAATATTGGTCGTGGGACATGCGCAATCATTTCGATGCGTTCATCGCCGCCGGGGGTAACGCCGCGATTTTCGGCGGCAATACCTGTTACTGGAGATTCGACTTGAGCCCGATGAAAAGACCGGCGCCCCCCACCGTCGCCAGGTTTGCTACAAGGCCGCGGATAAAGACCCGATCGTGGATCCCAGTCTCAAGACCACGACCTGGCGCGAGGTAGGCTATCCGGAAAACCTCTCCTTTGGTGCCGGCTTTGCCTCCGGGGCGTGGAGAAGCAATGGCGCCTTCGGCGCGTTCACGGTCTACCAGGCGGACCATTGGGCATTTTCCCAGACGATGCTGCGCAACGGTGACAGCTTTGGCAACTGCGCGGACGAAAGATTGCTTGGCTACGAAACCAATGCGGTGGATCATGTTTTCGACGAGCGGGGTATCCCGGTTCCCATCGGCGCCGACGGCACGCCGGACAACTACCTGATCTTGGCGCTTGCAGAATTGCCCGACTGGGGCGCGCCAGGGAATGCCGCAATGGGGGTTTTCACAAACCCCCAATCCGGCGGCACCGTGTTCAACGCCGCGACCACAGAATGGGCGAACGGTCTGCAAACCTGCCTATCCGGAAACGATCCGTTCCGCACAGTGACCGCGAAGATCACGCGCAACGTCATTAACCAGCTAACGTTGCCCAAAAGCGCCCCGAAAGACAATCGACGCAGTCCGTCTTTATCAGCACAATCTCACGGCGCGGATTGACCGCCTGCGCGATGCATGGAGAAAACGTTGGTCGCGAGGGACGAGGAAATCGCGCTGGCCGTATCGATCATCGGAACATTCGAGACTTCCGGTGACCCTTTCATCGGCGTTGCCGGCAACGTCGACGGCATGGGGCTCTCATGCGGCGTGCTGCAGTGGAACATTGGCTCCAATTCGCTACAGCCGCTCGTGTGCCTAGTCGGTCGCGAGGTCGTCCTGCAAGCGATGCCCGCGCATGGCGAAGAGTTGTGGAGCGCTTGTAATTCTCCGCCAGACGAAGGCAGCGCGATCGTGCGCCGCTGGCAGACGAATGCCACCTTGCACCCGACTGTCGCGGGCGAACTCAGAGCGCTCATGGGATCGCCGGAGATGCGCGGCGCGCAACTGCGCTGTATCGAAACGGTTGCGCAAAAGGCCGACGCTTTGGCGGAAAAGTGGGCGCATGATTGCGGCCGGACACAGCGCACGCCGCAAGAGTATATTTGGTTTTTCGACGTTCTCACGCAAAACGGCAGCATGCGAGGAATTTGGCGCGACGACTATCGCGCGCTTGTCGCTGCGCAGGGCGGGGAGCGCGGCGCCATCAGCATGATTTGCGGTTGGCTGGAGAATTCCTCGCCAACCTGGTGGGGTCATAAGGACTGTGTGAAAAACGCGGCCTTGTGGCGCGATGCGGCTCCCGCGCGCCATTTTGAACTCTTTGTTCTGAGCTACCTGCGCGCGTCCATTGCCGGCCAGACCCGTGCGCGCGGGGTCGTCATGAACCGGAAGGGGACCATCGCCACCAAGAAGGGCTATGTGAACGGAACGTATTTTGATTTCTCCAGACGGATTTGACCTGTCTTGTCTGGGCAACGGATCGCTTGCCGCGCCAGCGACTGGCTTCGGCACTGCGCTGCACGGCAAGGCGCGCGGCGCGCGCCGCAGCTTCGCGGCCAAGGGCGAATAGATACGGGCGCCGACCGCATATTTGATCTGGATGGCGTATCGCCGATGCAGTAATGTCCCTGCAGACCGCACACAAGACCTTGGGTCGTCGATCGTATGCCCTCGATCTTCCTATCCCATTCAAGCCGCAACGACGCGCTGGCGGCTTCGCTTGAGGCATGGTTTAGGTCGAACGGCTTTGATGATCTGTTCGTCGATCACGACAGCATGCGCGCCGGCGATAAGTGGGTCGAGGCGTTGCGACGGGCCAAGGGCTCATGTCGCGTGGTCGTCTGTTTGGTCACGCCGGAATGGCTGGCCTCGGACGAGTGCTATGGCGAGTTCATGGCCGGCTGGTATGCCGGTCGGCGCATCATCCCGCTTATGGCACTTGGCGACGCGGCGTTGGACGAAAAGCAACGCACGCGCCTGCAACGCGTGCTGGGCGAAGACCAAGGCGCGGATATCGCCAAGGCCGGGGCACCGGCCGCGCTCAATCTCGACGCCGCTCCCGCAATTGCCGAACCGTTGAAGGCGGGCCTGCGCGCGGCCGGCGCGTTGGCGAAAGTCGGGCTTGATCCTTATGCCTTCGAAGTGGACCGGGACGCGCTGGCGGAACCGTTTCCGGGGCTGCGCAGCTTCGGCGATACCGACGCCGATGCGGCGATCTTTTTCGGCCGCAGCGGAGAAATCGCCCGCTGCCTGGAGGATTTGCGCGAGATGCGCGCCACGGGCGACCGGCGTGTCTATGTCATCCTCGGCGCTAGCGGCTCGGGCAAGTCGTCGCTGATGAAGGCAGGCTTGTTGCCGCGGTTGCGGCGTGAACACGCCTGGTTCGTGTTGCACTCCATGCGGCCCCGCATCGACCCGCTCTATAACTTCGCCGATGCCATCGCGCGTACCGCGCACAGGGTAGGTCTCGATCTGGCGCCCGGCGTCATTCGCGATGCGTTACGCGCCGCCTGGGCCAGCAAATTCGATCTTCGCTCCGCGCTCGATGCCATCATCGCGCCGATGAAGGTCAAGGCAGATCGTGCGAATGCGACCGTGCTGATCGCGATCGATCAGGGCGAGGAACTGGCGCGCGCCGATAGCGAGAGCGCGGATATTTTGGCCGCTTATCTCAAGGCCGCATTGGCGGAAGTGAAGGAGGGCGAGCCGGCGCCTTACGCGGTGGCATCGTCGGTGCGTTCGGACTGCTTGCCCGATCTCGAAGCGGCCAAGCGCTTCGAGGGGCTTGAGATGCGGCCGCAAACCATCCGCATGCTGCCTGTCTATAGTTTCGACACCGCCATCGAACAACCGGCGGAACGCTATGGCGTAGAGATCGAGCCCTCGCTGGTCGAGGCTCTCATGGAAGATGTCGGCGACGAGGATACGCTGCCGATTCTGGCTTTCACGTTACAGCGGCTGTGGCGTCAGTACGAGAAGGAAAGGCGCATCCGCAAGGAAAACTATGAGAGCATCGGCAAAATCTCCGGCTTGATCGAGGATGCGGCGGAGCGGGCCTTGCGCGGCATTGATCCGCTCGCTCCGCAGGAGCCGATCGAGGGAAAAATCTCCGATGCGCGCAATAAACAGGCCGCGCGCGTGTTCTTGCCGGGCCTGGCGCAGGTGAACGAGCGCGGCGCAGCGATCCGGCGCGTGGCGCGGGTGTCCAGCTTCGACGATGATGCCAAGCAGTTGATCGGCGCGTTCGACAAGTGGCGGCTGGTGGTCACCTCGGGTGACGGAGTGGAAGTGTCGCACGAGGCCATGTTTCGCGAATGGCCGCGCTTTAAGGACTGGCTTGCGCCCGAGAAGGCGCGGCTCGAGGCCCTGCGCGGCATCGAGAGCGCCTCCTCGAGCTGGGACGCGAAAGGTCGCAAGTCTGACGATCTCACCCATAGGGGCAACCGGCTTAAGGAGGCCGTCGCCCTGGACAAGGTGGCCGATTATCGGGCCCAGCTCGACCGCAACCCCGAGGCGCGCGCTTACCTCGCCGCGTGTCGCGCGGCACGGCGGCGACGCACCATCATCGTGTTGGTGACGGCGCTGGCGGCGCTGTGCGCGCCGATCGCGGGGATTCAGGTCGCCAATGCGATCGCCAACATGCAACGCGAGCGCGCCGCCGAAGCCGCCGAAAATTATAAACCGAATTCGCCGGTCCTCGCGGCCGGCGCCGACGCGAGCACTTTGGCGGATGGCGCGGTCTTTCGCGACTGCGCGAATTGCCCGGAAATGGTCGTCATTCCCGGCGGAACGTTTTTGATGGGGTCGAGCGCGAACGAAGATTTTCGCGAGAAGGATGAAGCGCCACGGCATTCCGTTACGGTTCCCCGCTTCGCGGCGGGAAAATTCGACGTGACGTTCAACGAATGGGACGCTTGCGTGAAGGCCGGTGGCTGCCGCAGCAACCTGAAGCCCGATGACAAAGGCTGGGGCCGCGGACGGCGGCCGGTGATCTTTATCAGCTGGTTGAACGCGCAAGACTATGCGAAATGGCTCTCAATCCGCACAGGAAGGACCTACAGGCTTCTCAGCGAATCGGAATGGGAATATGCGACGCGGGCGAATACGACGACGCCCTATTGGACCGGATCGTCGATCGGCACGTCGCAGGCGAATTTCAATACCGGGCCGCAGAGCACCTATCCCGTCGGCTCGTACGCGCCGAATCCGTTTGGTCTTTACGACATGGTTGGCAATGCTTGGCAGTGGCTCCAGGACTGCTATGTCGATGACTACAATAAAACGCCGACCGACGGTTCGCCCCTGGAAATCCAAGGTTGCCTGGAGCGCGTGCTGCGCGGCGGGTCTTGGATCGATCTGCCCCGTTACCTGCGCTCGGCGGTGCGGTTCAAACTGCTTTTCAGCGTGACCGGCGACAGCATGAGTTTCCGCATGGCGACGGCCCTGCGTCCTCACTCATCTCCCGTCGTGCCGAATTCTCCGAAAAAGTAACTTGGTTCTGGCTAACTCATCGGCTTGATGACATAGCGGATACTGCGCTGAACATAGTGCAGCGGTGTGGTAATCTTGCGCGCGGCCCAGAATTCATCCGTCGCCCGCCGGCAGCCGGGGAAAACGCCATAGTCGTCGATGATGAGGAAGCCGCCCGGCACGATATTGTCGTAAAGTGTCATCATGCACACCTTGGTGCTTTCGTAGAGATCGCCGTCGAGCCGCAGAATGGCGATCGGCCCGATCTCCCTCTTGGCGTTTGGCAAGGTGTGCTGGAACCAGCCCCGTCGGATGTTCATGAGTTGCGGCGGGTAAGCCGTTTCCGCCAACACGGCTGCGCAGGATTTATAAGTCGCGCGGCACCAAGGGCCGCCGCTCAGCGTGCCGGCGGTCGACGGCGGGGCGCTGCGCAATTCGGCCGAGCGCTGGATCACGGTATCGCCGTCGCGTTCGACCGGCTCGGGCAGCCCCTCGAAGGAATTGAATCCGTAGATCGGTCGATCGTGTAAACCGAGGCGCTTTGCCGCCCGGGCGATATAAGCAAGCGCGCCTCCGCGCCACGTCCCGCATTCGACAAAGGCCCCAGGGATGCCGCGCTCGGCGACCGTCCGCACGGCGATTTCGAGATTCATGATGCCGGCGATGCACAGCATCGTGTCGAGGCAAACCGCCCGGTAATCGGCGACGATTGCCTCGCAGGCGTCGACCGGGAACATGCGCCCATTCGTCAGCATGTCACGATATTGACGGGCGCGTTTTTCGCGATCGTAGCGCCTGACCAAAGAAGCAATGGGTGACGCTTTAAGCGCCCGATTGATGGATGAAATCATTGGCGTGCCGGGGAGTGCAGGGGATTGTCAGGCTAGTATAAGCCGTCGCGCAAAGCTATGTTGGTCCGCTGTCCGCTTATCAAATGCACATCGTCGGATGGAGGGGGCGAGACGGGATCTGGAGTTCTTTATGGCCAACTTTCGCCCCTATCGACCCGAGGATCTGGACGCGCTCTATCGCATCGCCTTGGCGACCGCTGTGCGCGGTTGCGATGCCTCCGCCATCTGCCACGACCCCAAGCTCGTCGGTCACGTATTTGCTGCGCCATACGCGCTGTTCAGCCCCGAAACCGTTCGCGTGGCTGAAGATGCCGAAGGTGTCGCCGGTTACATTGTCGGCGCGGCGAACACGCCGGATTTTGAAAAGCTCCTGGAGGCGCGATGGTGGCCGACGCTGCGGCCGATCTACCCCAACCCGCCCAGCGCCTCGCGTGAGTCCTGGAGCCGCGACCAGCTCATGTGCCACCTGATTTAGGTACCCGATCGCGCATGCAAAGAATTGGTCGAGGCTTATCCGGCGCATCTCCACATCAACCTGTTGCCGCGTCTGCGCGGCAGAGGCTTCGGGCGCCGCCTCATGAATCATTGGCTTGATCTCGTGTATTCGCTTGGCGCGCGAGGCGCCCACCTCTCTGTCGGTACCGCCAATGCGCGAGCGATCCGCTTCTATCGCGCGGTCGGCTTTCGCGAGCTCAAGGTCTCGACTACGCCGGCTCCGAAAGCGCTGTGCCTCGTTATCGATTTGCCCCGCGGCGCACACTCTCCCTGACTTTGCACCCGCTCACGGCGCCGCGCGATAACGCGGTGCCAAGATAGACGGCCAGCACGCTGGGATCGTTCAGCACCGTTTCCGAATCGCGCTCGGAGATGATCAAAAAGCAGGGGTCGATGCCTAATTGGGAGGTTATACGTTCTACAGTGCACGGGAGCTCTCAGTCCCCGCCCGAATTAAAAATGTAATAGACGCCACAACCGCATATCAGATCGATACGCGTATTCTCACGATTTAACAAAACCTCACCGTTACAATTCCTTTGGCGCTGCAGAGCGCTTTTCGTCTAGCCCGGGTCCCGAGCGATTGATATGCGTATGCTTTCTGAGCGCAGCAGATCAACCATTCGGAGTAGTATCTTCTGAACAACCGAAGCCGGGTCGCCGCGCATAAACTCGTGTATATGCATACCATGCTGTTGAAAAAAAGCACCTGCCGATGCAATTTCAGCCACATCCTGCGTGCTTGCGAGCCGTGTCCGCGTTTCTTCAAGGGCCGGTATCCAACATTGGTCGCAGCGGTATGTCGTGATGTATGCGTTTACGCTGCTGTTGAAGTACGGAATCACGTGCACAAGAGATTCCGAAAACACTTGCAGGCAGCCAGAGCAAAGAATCTGGCGCTCTTCCGGGTCTTCGGAATGTTCGGCAGGCGTCATGCGCATTCTTCCTTACGGGTTCATAGTGGGTCAGTTTAAAATGTGTTCGGCAGTGAGTGCCGGACCCTGAGCAGAGGCTGGAATGGCTAGCGAGATTAATGTTAGCACTCCCAAAATGGCGAGCGAGGCAAGACCGCGACGTAGAAGGCGTAGACGCATTTTCATGACCTAACCTATCGTGCCGCCGAGCGCGGCGATAAACTCTCTCTTTGCGATCTCGATTGCCATTTGACCCGTCCCCAAAGGGGATACTGCTCGGGCGTTCATCACCTTTCTTTCTTCTCCCGCGAGCCGCGCTGTTTTGAAGAAGCTTGGCTTCGAAGCGCCGTGACGTCACACTCCACCGTACGCTCGTCACGTTAAATGGACGAAGCACCGCAAGTTAGAATGCCCGCTTTTGGCACTGAGCTGCCAATCACGGATGTCTGCCATCGGGTTGCAATTGGGGGCTAAGCAGACCTGACGTAGATAGACCGAAAGCGACGCCGTTGGTTCAATGATGTCGGATAGTTGCGGATAATGGAAGTGTCCGGGCCGCAGCAGGGTCGTGCCATAGATGATCACTTTCAAGAAGATTACCACGCCCCCGGATCTGACCTTCGACGCGATGATTTGCGGCGCCGAAGAGGGGCCTCTGGTGCTGCTCCTGCATGGGTTTGCGGAATTGTTCCATATGTGGCGTTCGCAGATGCCAAGGCTTGCGGCAGCGGGATATCGCTCCGTAGCACCAAGCCAGCGCGGCTATTCGGCAGGCGCAAGGCCGGACACGCGCGAGCCCGCAAATTACAGCTTCGATCACCTCGTAAAGGACGCACTGTCTGTCGCGGCTGCCTGCGGTCACGCGGACGGCCGTTTTCATGTTGTCGGCCACGATTGGGGTGGCAGCATCGCCTGGGCTATCGCCGACCGTTACCCAGACCGCGTTGCCTCACTCACCGTCCTCTCGCGCCCGCACCCCAACGCGTTCAACCGCGCGCTCGCGGCGCCGGATGGTGAGCAGAAGCGCCGCTCGTCACATCATTGGTGGTTTCTTGAAGCGGACGCGACCGCGCGAATTCTTGCCGATGACGCCTGCTGGCTGCGCGAGCGGCTCAAGGCGAACAAGGTGCCCGAAGCGGCGATCGTGGAGTACGTAGGCGTCCTCGGCAATCCCGCAGCGATGGAGGCGGCGCTGACCTGGTATCGTGCGCGCGGCGCGATCCGTGCACCCATCGGCGTAATCCAAGTACCGACGCTATTCATCTGGGGTAACGCCGACGACACTGTCGGCCGAATGGCAGCGGAGGGAACGCACGAATTTGTCGCCGCACCCTACCAGTTTGTAGAGTTGCCGGGCGTAGGCCATTTTGCCGCCGACCAAGCGCCGAACCAGGTCACTACGCTCCTACTAGTCGGTCGCTTCAACCAATTTGAAAGGAATTGATGATTCGCTTCCGTCCTGGGTGCGAGCGACGGAGGGGACTATGGCGAGGCGCGAGAAATCTGTGAAGAGATATGTTGTGCGGTTGAGCGCGGAAGAACGCGAGCAGTTGGAAGCGTTGATTCAAAAAGGGAAAAACCCCGCGCGGCGGCTGCTGAAGGCGCGGATTTTGTTGAAGGCGGATATCTCGGAAGCCGGCGATGGCTGGAGCGACAGCAAGATCGTTGCGGCCATGGAGACCAGCGCCTCCATGGTTTACCGGGTGCGCAAGCAATTGGTTGAAGAGGGCCTTGCGGCGGTGTTGAGCCGCAAGCAACGTGCGACGCCGGCAGTTGCGCCGATTTTTGATGGCGAGAAGGAAGCCAAGCTGATTGCCCTGGCGTGCTCCAAACCGCCCAAGGGACGGGCACGCTGGACCTTGCGGTTGCTGGAACGCAAGGTGGTGGAACTCAGCATCGTTGATCGCGCCAGCGACAGCACGATCGGTCGGGTTTTAAAAAAACACTCTCAAGCCCCATCGCCGCGAACAATGGGTCATTCCGCCCAAAGCCAACAGCGCGTTCGTGGCCGCGATGGAAGACGTGCTGGCCGTCTACACGCGACCGCGCGATCCCAATCGACCGCTGGTTTGCCTGGATGAGACCTCAAAGCAACTCATTGCCGAGACACGCGTGCCGATCCCGATGAAACCGGGCCGCCCGGCCCGTTGCGACTACGAGTACGAGCGCAACGGCACCGCCAACCTCTTCATGATGTTCGCCCCGCTCGAAGGCTGGCGTCACGTCAAGGTCACAGACCGCCACACCGCCGTGGATTATGCCCATGTCCTCAAAGACCTCGCCGATACTCACTTCGCCAGCGCCAAGGTCATTGTCCTGATCCAGGACAACCTCAACATCCACAGCAAAGCTTCCCTCTATGAGGCGTTCCCGGCCGCCGAAGCCCGGCGCCTGGTCGAGCGCTTCGAATGGCACTACACGCCGAAACACGGCAGCTGGCTGGATCTTGCCGAGTCCGAACTCGGCGTCCTATCGTCTCAGTGTCTCGACCGCCGCATACCCGATAAGCAAACCCTCATCGACGAAATCGCCGCTTGGGAAAAAGACCGCAATACAAATCACACCAAGGCTGATTGGCACTTCACAACCTCAAATGCACGCATCAAACTCAAGCACCTCTACCCTTCAATCTGATTGAATTGGGCGACTAGGACACCTGGCCGCGCATCCAGCATGAAGGACAGCATCGAGGTCTACCTTCGCCGACGTGCTGATTGCTATAGTCGATGTCGGAGATTAGCCAAAGAACCGACATCGCCGTGAACAAGCCAAAGCGCCGTTGATGACCCAAGCTTACAACGCGGCCACACTGGCATCAGCATTGCGCTCTACTACGTCTTCAGCAGGTAGGCGGCCTGCTGTATCATGTGGTAACCGCAGGTACGGTGAGCGCGCCGATGACAGCCGACGAATCCAAGCACCTCAAGAAAGGCTCTCGCGTTTTTTGGCAGGGCGATGCCCTTGACGGCGGCGTAATTTCCGAAACGAGTTGGGATGCGGTCACAATCGCCTGGGACAATGGACACGTGGCTAGAGTACACCACGGAGACATGCGCGAAATTCAGCTAACGCACCGCTAACACTCGCAACCAATCCCATTCCGCCGCTCAACCAGGCGGTGGCACGCCACCAAACCCTCCAAGTCCGCGACGCAGAATTCAACCTCCAAGGCCTCCGATAGCGATATACTGCGCCACATGAAAGTTGAAGAAATCGCCGAAGCCATCGTCAAGCTGCCGCCGGATCAACTCGCGCGCTTTCGTCGCTGGTTCAGCGCATGGGAGGCGGGTCGCGCCGACCACGCCAAAGAACTCGACTCCACTGCGACCAAGCTCGGCCGCTTTGCCGGCCGCGCGCTCGCCGAAATCAAAAAGCGCACGAAAGAGCATTGACCGTAATCGACACGAGCCAAGTCGTCAACGACTCCATCGACTACGTCACCACAGACCAAAACGGCCCCACTTCCAGATCCACCAGGACCGTCATCGTCGAAGCAGCGCCCTCACAAGGTGACGCTACAACTACCGCCTCCGCAGCGGCGACTTCTGCAGCGCAATAATTCGCGCCTGACTCTGCATCAGAATGTCCTTTGTTCCTCGCCGCACTCCTTGCACGTGTACCGCACCCGAACTTGCCCTCGAGTTGCTAGGACGCGATTTGGTGCGCCACACTTTCGGCATTTGCTCTCTATGCGAGTTTTACCCTGCGTAACGGTGAGGCTCTTACGCTCCAACGCCTCTTTGACCAGACGTTCGGTCTCGTCGCGCATCGCTTGTTTTGACATTTCACGCTTTCTTGATTTCTGAACGATAGGTCATACAGGCCGTCACGAACTTCAGCAACGAATATTGCGGGCGCTTAGATAGCTTATGAGCGCCGCTCCTCCTCGGAAAGGTCAGAAAAAATCGTCAGTTCTGCGTACACTGGTCTCGATCAAAAGTGTTGCAGCTGTGTGCCGGAGCATATGCGACGTGAGGGTTGCTCCACGCGCCGAAAATACCCTGTTATCGCGAGGAATTTCCCCGTTAGCGTCAAAGAATTCCTTGTTCCATTCTTAGGGAATTCGAGCACAAACCCCTCAATTGGCTTGCAAATTTGACCTGTCAATCACGACAGGAAGTGCCGTTTCCGCAAATTTCCCTGTTATTTTCCCTGTTAGCTGGGAATTTGGGGCCGAGACCGGTTTGCGATCGACTGCGTCGTCAGCCAGCCTTATCAAGTACTTAGGCAGGATCGGAAAATGGCTAGCCTCAGCTTCGGGATCGACGCATTCGGAAACGTCTTGAAAAATGACTTCGGAGCTCGCGGCGCTCGTAGGTGAGCGCGGACGAAAACTGTTTATGAATCAGACGAGCTTTCCATAGGCGGAGTCCGACCCCGCTTTGCATTCGACAAGGCCGCGATTTACAAAACCGCTGCTCTGCCGCTGAGCTAACCCGGCAAATCAATCGCTCAGCTTTTCCTGGGTACGTTTTGGGTACCGGCTTTCGTTCTGCATGTCTTCACGGAGATTTGAGGTTCTGCAAGGGGCGATCACTCGGGCATTCCCGCAAGCCGTAGGCCGCCGGAGAACGCCTCCCAAACGCTTGGATGCATGTAGGTCATGCGCGAACGCAGTGTGCTGAGAGTCAGATTTGGCTCTATTTCGTAGACGCGCCGCAGTAATTCCGACGCCTCCCCCTTATGACCGAGCATGGCGAGGCTCGAAGCGAGAATGCGCATTGTGGAGCTGAAGCGCGGGTTTCGCACCAGCGAGCGTCTAGCCCAAATCACGGCTTCCTCGAAGCGTCTGGCCGCGAGGCACGCCGCCGCCATCGCCGTCAACGTAAACCAATCGCGCGAATCGCGCGGATTGAGACGGTGCGCCTGCTCGATCAACTCGAAAGCTTTTTCGGAATTATCGTCAGTGACCTCGATCCAGCCGGCAAGCGCCAAGGCCGCCGCGCAATTGGAGTTAAGCTCGATCGATCTCCTGGAGAGCTCACGCGCGCCGAGCGCGTCTTGCGCCAATATCCAGTAAGTCCATGCTGCCATCCAAAGGACATCGCTGTCGTCTCTGGCGAGTTCGACGGCGCGTGTCGCCAGTCGTAGCCCCTCAGCCTGTTCGGCCCCAATATTTTTCGCCCATCCTACAAAACGTCGCTCGGTATAACAGTGCGCGGCAAGCGCCATCGCCGACGCATAGGATGGATCGAGGGCGAGGGCCTTTTTCAGATAACCGAGCGCTGCGTTGTTGCTTTCATCGGTAAACTCGTATTGGCGCTGCAGGGCTCGGAGCAATAGATCGTAGGCATTGAGATTTTCGACGGGCTTACGCGCTTGCCGCGCGATTTCCGCAAGCTGAAGCCGAGGCTCGATCGTGGCCACGACGCTGGCAGTGAATTTGTCGTGCAAGGTGAACACGTCACTCATTTCACCGTCGAAGCGATCGGCCCAGATATGCAGGCCGGTCATTGCATCGATCAGTTGGCCGTTGAACCGAAGGCGATTGCCGGATCGCCGCACGCTGCCTTCGAGGACGTACCGGACGCTAAGTTCGGCGCCGATTTGCCGCACGTCGACGGCGTTGCCTTTGTAGCTGAAGGAAGAATTGCGGGCGATCACGAGCAGGGAGGGGCACCGCGCCAGCGCGGTGGTGATTTCCTCCGCCATGCCGTCGGCAAAATAGTCCTGGGTGGGATCGCCGCTGAGATTGTCGAACGGCAAGACAGCAATTGATGGCTTGTCCGAGGGCAGGCATGCGACGGTCGCCGCCGCGTCATGCGCCGGGGAGCCACGTTGCTCGTTCACCTCACCGATGAAACGGAATCCTTTGCGGGACAGCGTCCGGATTAAGCTCTGCTTGTCGCCGCTATCACCGATCGCGATCCGTGCTGCATTGAGCCGGGTGCTAAGCGCGGAATTGGATATGGCGCGACCATTCCAGATAGCGTCAAGAATATCCTGCTTGGTCACAACGCGATCACGATTGCAAATGAGATATTGAATGAGGTCGAAGACTTGCGGTTCGATTGGCACGAGCTCGGTTCCCCGACGGAGCTCCCGCCGGTCCGTGTCGAACGCATAGGCATCGAACATATAGCGCACTATCGCCTTCCCCACGGTCTGATCGGCAAGGACAAAAGTTAAGGTAATCTGGACGAAGAATAAAGGCGATCTCAAAGCCTTATGCGGCTTGGCATGGTACGCCGAAATGACTGCGGTGAGCGCTTGCCAAGGCAACGAGCCGCCAATTTCGCGCCCAACATTCCCGGGTCGGCCGTACGGCAAGCGTTTCCGAATGCATGGCACGACGGAGACGGAAGATGATCAGCAGACGCAGCTTTGCGACCCTCATGGGACTTGCCTGTCTTTATCGTGGCGCCAGCAACGCCTATGCAGACACCTACCCCAATCGCGTCATAAAAATCGTCGTGCCATTTCCCGCCGGTGGGCCTACCGATCTCGTTGGTCGACTTGCCAGCCGCGCGTTGTCTCTTCAATTTGGTCAAAATATCATCGTCGAGAATATACCGGGTGCTGGTGGAACGATTGGCTCAGAACTTGTCGCCCATGCCAACCCCGATGGTTACACGTTATTGATCGACGGTACCAACTCGAACCTGACTCCCTACTTCTTCAAAGATCTTAAGTACGATCCGATCAAGGATTTTGCTCCAGTGGCCTCAATCGCGATCGACTTGTCGGCGCTTGTCGTCATACCCTCCGTACCGGCGAAGACTGTCAGCGAGTTCATTCAATACGTGAAGGACAATTCGGGAAAAGTCACCACCGCCGCGGTGTTCGGCATTGCGCCGCATATCATGGTGCGGTCCTTCGTCGCTCGCATCGGCGGGAAGACTGTGTTCGTTCCTTACAAGGGAGGCGCCCCAGAGATTAGGGATATGCTGGGCGGCCAGGTTCAAATGACGTTTGGCGCAAAGTCGGCATTTCTACCATACATCCAAGCGGGCAAGCTGCGTGTGCTTGCCGTAACCAGCGACAGGCGCTGGCCTGAGCTTCCTGATGTGCCGACGATGGCCGAAAGCGGGTTTGCCGATTTCCCGGGCTATCAATGGTACACTCTGCTCGCGCCAGTCGGAACATCGGGTGCCCTGATCGGTAGGCTCAACAGCGCCTTTGCGGCGGGCATGAAGTCTCCGAACGTTGTCGCGGGCTTTGCAAAACTCGGAATTGAAACAAAACTCGAATTGCCCCAGAACCTCGCGACCATTTTAACCACCGACGCCAAGCATTGGGAGGAGATGGTAAAGTCGGCCGACCTCAAAATGGATTGAGCGAGATCAAACACAGCAAGTGCTGTGCATGCACATGCGCGAACATGTAACACGCCATCACGGCGCCTTGAGCACGCCTCGTTCATGAAGTGCGGTCTCGTCTGCACGTCCTTCACGTCAACCATCAGTCGGTGACAATGAGCGCATCCAGCGCAGTCGCTCCCTGTCCCTTGGCATGCACCATCAGCGGGTTGACATCGATCTCGGTGATTTCGGGGACGGTCTGCATCAGCCGGCCGATCGCGAGTCACGACCTGCACCACTGCGTCGAGGTCGGCGGGCGGCGCGCCGCGGACGCCGGCCAAGAGCTTCGCCGAGCGGAGCTTGCCGAGGGCTTCGAGAATCTGTGCCGCGTCGGCATTGCCGGGCAACACCTGCACGTCGCCCAATGCCTCGACCCAGATGCCGCCGAGCCCGAGCAGCAGCACCGTGCCCCAGCCGGGATCGCGTTTGGCGCCCACCATCAGCTCGACGCCCTTGGGCGACATCTTCTCGACCAGCGCGCCGTCGAGACTGACATCGGGCGCGGCACGTTTGACGTTGCGCATCATCATGTCCCAGGCGGCGCGAAGCGCGGACTCCTCGGTCAGATTGAGCGCGACACCGCCGGCTTCGGTCTTGTGCGACAACGCCGCGGCCTGCGCCTTGAGAACCACCGGATAGCCAATCCGCTTGGCGACCGCCGCCGCTTCGTCCGGCGTGCGCGCGAGCTCGCCGTCAGGCACGCGAATGCCCGCGGCGGCGAGCACCTTCTTGCCGAGCCATTCCGGCTGCGGGCCGCTTGCCGAGCTTGGGCAGTCCGGCAAATGGCGCGGCTTGGCGGGCAACGCGCGTGCGCGCAAGCGAGCGGCCGTATCTGGTGTAGAGCGCGATCGCGCGCAGCATGCGGTCGGACGAGCGCGAGATACACCGCCGGGCTTTCCTTCACCGCCTCATTCACGTCGGCGCCGAGTTGCCAGGTGTCGCCGAGCGCGACCATCACCTTCGGCTTGGGCGAATGCGCCATGCCCTCGTTGAAGGCCCGCACGGGAATCGCCGTGTTGATCGGAAATGAGATGAACAGCATCCCGACATTGGGATCGTCGATCAGCGCCTTGGTCACGACGGGAAGCATGGCCGGCGCGAAGCCGGCCGTGGTGTCGAGCGGGTTGCCGTAATTGCCATAGGACGGCAGCGTTTCGCTGATCTTTTTCAACGTCGCCAGCGTCAAGCTCGGGAAGCTCGAGGCCGATGTCCTCGGCGAAATCGTCGGTCAGTCCGACGTAAGCACCCGATGCGGTGAGGATGCCGGGCCCTTTGCTGGGCGGCGTCGGAAAGCGCTGCAGGATTGCGACGAGGTCCATCATCTCGTCCATGGTGGAGACGACGACGGCGCCCGCGTCCTCGACCTGCGTCTGCATCGTGGCGAAGTCGCCGATCAGCGCGCCGGTGTGCGATTGCGCCGCCTTGCGGGCCTTGGCGCTGCGGCCCGCCAGCATCAGCGCCACCGGCTTTCCGGCGGCGCGGGCGCGCCTCATGGCGGCAAGAAACTCCTGCGGCCGCCTGATCTCCTCGCAGTAGAGCGCGATCACGCGGGTGGAGCGATCGTCGACGAGAAATTCGAGGAAGTCGGTGGATTTCGAGGCCGGCTTCGTTGCCGGTCGAGATCACGTAGGAGAGCGGAACTGCCGCGGCCGTCGGCAGCGCGCTGAAAGTGGCCGAGCAAGCCACCGCTTTGGCCGACGAAGGCGACGCCGTTCTCGACGCCGCGCAGCGCCTGCCGCGCAAACAGCATGTGCAACATCATGCCGTCGACGTTGTTGGTGACGCCGAGGCAGTTGGGTCCGACGACGGCGAGCCCCGCGGCCCGCGCGGCGGCGGTGACGGCATCCTGCGTGGCGTAATCGCCGACTTCGGCGAAGCCCGCGGCGAACACCATGGCGGAGCCGACCTTGCGCCGCGCGCAGGCCTCTATCGCCTCGCGCACGGCGGCGGCCGGCAGCGTGAACACGGCGAGGTCGACGCCCTCCGGCAGCTCGTCGGCGCTCTTGAGCACCGGGCGGCCGTCGATCGGCTCGTCAGTCCGGCCGACCAGATAAATGTCGCCCTTGAAATTGTTGACCTTCAGACATTGCAGAATGATCTGGCCGGCACTGCCCGCCCGCGTCGATATTCCGATGATTGCGACCGAGCGTGGACGCGAGAAACTTCGCGACCGCCTTCGGGCCGCGAGCGTCTTGCGGTCCGCTCATGCCGCGTCCTTGTCGGGCTGAAACATCAACAGATGGGTGCCGTCGCCGACCGGATGCCAGTAGGGCTTCACCTTCATGCCGACCTTCAATTCGTCGGCGGAGCAATTGACGATGTTGGCGATGAAGTTGACGCCGACATCGAGCGTCACGCTCACCACCGCGTAGGGCTCGATACCGCGGAAGGCCGGCGTACCGCGCTCGCTGATGGTGTAGGAGAATACCACGCCCTTGCCGGAGACTTCGCGCCATTCGATGTCGCGCCGCCGGCCGGTGAAGATGCTCACCGGGCGCGGGAAATGCTGATATTTTCCGGTCTTTTTGCAATACTGAATAAGGAGCTTCTTTTGCTTCGTTCCCTCCCAGTACGGCTCGGAGAAATCGAAATGCTTGATGGCGCGCTTGACGCCCAGCGTATCGTTCAACGGTCTGTTATTCGAAGGATTGGCCATGGTCGCCTCGCTCATTCTGGGACCAGAACCAGGGCCGCGCTCGAGCCCCAGTTGCGTCCGTAATTGATCCAGCCGATACCGGTCACCAACGCATTCTTGGTGTTCTTGACTTGGCGCTTGCCGCCTTCGCCCCGCAACTGCCGCACCGCCTCGATCAGATTATGCGAGGAGCACGCGGCCTGGCCCGCGGAAATCTGGCCGCCGCCGGTGTTGAGCGGCAGATCGCCGTTGAAGGAAAAATCGTGGTCGCGGATGAATGGCACGCCTTCGCCCGGCTTGCAGAAGCCGAAGGCCTCGAATTGCAGCATGATGGCGATGATGAAGTCGTCATAGGGATGGAACGAGGCGATGTCCTTGATGCTTAGCCCGGCCTCGCCGAGCGCCTTCTTGCCGCAGACTTCGTGGCCGCTCTTGGTCACATCGACCAGGTTCTCGCCTCCCTTGAAGTTGGTGCGCTCGGCATAGCCGATCGGAATGATGCACTTCGTCAGGCCTTTTTGCTTCGCGCGCTTGCGACTCATCATGATCAAGCCGGCCGCGCCGTCGGCGCGCATCACGCAATCCAAGAGCCGGATCGGATCGGCGATGATGCGCGAATTCAGGTAATCGTCGACGGTGATCGGCACGCGCAGTTTCTCGCAGGCGTTCTCGTTAAGCAGCGCATGATTGCGCTGCGTCACCGCGATCTTGCCCAGCATCCGGTAGTCGAGGCCGTATTTCGCCTCGTAGGCCCGGCTGAGCAGCCCAAAGGCGCCGGGCGGTCCCATCAGGCCGTAGGGATCGGTCCACTCGCGCCGATAGGAATGGCTGTGATCGGTCTTGTCCTCGAGTACGTGGGTGTCGGCGAACAGCAGCAACGCGACGTCGCACAGCCCATAATCGATCGCCGCCGCCGCCCGCACGACGCATCCTGCGGCCGAGCAGCCGCCGGTGTGAACCTGCTCGCAAAAACCGACATCGAGGCCGAGCACGTCGGCCGTGGTTTGCGCCCAGAACGGATTGGCGGCGCCAGTGCCGGTAAGGCCTGCCATCACCAGGCCATCGATCTCGCTCTTTTCGACGCCGGTCTTGTCGAGCAACTCCTCGAGAATTTCTCCTCCCAGCACGAAGACGTCACGGTCGCTCTTCTCCATCACCTTGGTTTCGGCGTAGGCCACGATCGCGTTGTCGCGCAAGCTCATTGCTGCTCTCCCTGAATACGTCATTCCTGCGCTTATTCCGGCATGCGCACGCGCGGCGCGGTCTTGTCGAGAAACTGATTGAGCCGTGTGATCGATTCCGGGCTGCGGGTGTATTCCGCCACCATGCGCTCGAAGAAAAGGCCGTCGTCATAGGACATATCCTGCAAGCCGCGGCAGGCTGTTGGTGATGGCGAAATTCGAAAGCGGCGCGTTCTTGCAGATTTTCAGGGCGAGTCTCCTTCGCCTTCGCCATCGACTGCCCCTTCGGCACGAGATACTGAACGATGCCGTAGCGCTCGGCCTCATCGGGCTTGAGCACGCGGCCGGTGAGCATCATGTCCTGCATGCGGGCAAACCCGATAAGCCGCGCCACGCGAACCGAGCCGCCGCCGCCGATGAAGATGCCGCGCGTTCCCTCGGGCAGGCCGAAAAATGTGGTCTCGTCGGCGACGCGGATATGCGCGGCGGCGGCCGTTTCAAGCCCGCCGCCGAGCGTTGCGCCGTGCAGCGCCGCGATGAACGGGATGTTGCCGCGCGCCATCGCCTCGAAATAGGTGTTGCGATTGAACGGAAACGGCAGCCGCTGCGAGCGCCCGTTCTTCCAGTTCTCCGCGGCCCAGCGCAGATCGAGACCGGCGCAGAAATTGTCGCCATGGCCGAAGATGATGCCGCATTTGGCTTCTTCGCCGGCACGCTCGATGGCTTCGCGCAATTGCTTCATGACGGTCGGATTGAAGCAATTGCGCTTGTCCGGACGGTTCAGGCCGACAAGCGCAATCTCGCCATCCAGATCGTAGGTGACTGTTTGCTCTTCGCTCATGACTTCTCCTGGTTCAGCGGGACAAATCCGCCCGCTTCTGCGCGATGACGTTTCGCTGCATGTCTGTCGTGCGGCTTCGTGAAGCTATACCGTCAGGTGCGGCGATATTGACATAGCGGCGGCGCTGCGCAGCGGCGTTGCCGAACAGCGAAGACAGCAGCATGGCGCGCTTGAGATAGAGACCGATGTCGTGCTCGTCGGTGAAGCCGATCGCGCCGTGAAGCTGGATGCAGGCCTCGGTGACGAACATCGCATCTTCCGATGCCTTGGCTTTCACGGCGACGGCCAGCGCGGGATCGATGCGATAGGGATCGTTGTTGGCCGCGACCTGATAGAGCAGCGAGCGCGTCGTCTCGGTCCGGATATAGATGTTGACCGCCTGGTGCTGCAGCGCCTGAAAGCTGCCAATCGGCTTGCCGAACTGCTTGCGGATTCGCAGATAGTCAAAGGTGATCTCCTGGGCTTTTTCCATCACGCCGAGCAATTCCGCGGACAATGCGATCAGCGCGAGATCGGTCAGCGCTTCGACGGCATTGCGCGACGATTGGCGCGACGGAATGACATCGGCCGGTGCGCTCTCGAGACTCAGCGTCGAAAGCTTGCGGCCATCCACCGTCTGGGTCGCCGATAGAAGGCAACCCGGCGCATGGCGGTCCACGTAGTACAGCGCCGGTCCGTCGCGCCCGCTGGCGCTGACCAGAAAGCCATCGGCGCCGTCGGCGCAAACGAAGGTCTTTGTTCCCGTCAACCGGAGTGCGCCGTCGGCTCCCGCCACGAGCGTGCGCGGCTCGCTGAGATCGTTGCCGTGGGCGCTTTCCTGCAGCGCCGGCACGACCAGCGCCGCGCCGCTCATCGCCCGTTGCAGCATCGGATGCGGCGTGTGCCCCTGCGCCAGCGCGGCCGCCGAGATCGCCGCAAGCCCGATCGGCTCGCAGACGAGCCCCCGTCCCGCCTGTTCAAGCACCAAAGCGAGTTCGGTGAGGCCAAGACCGAGACCATCCGCGGAGCCTGGCACAAGCATGCCCAGCCATCCGAGTTCCCCGGCCTGCCGCAGCCTCTCCGGCGCAAAGCTTAGATCGCGCTCACGAAAGCCACGGGCGACTTTCGGCCCTGCCGCGCCAGTGAATTTCGCGGCACTGTCGCGCAACAAGATCTGCTCCGATGTCAGATGCAGGTCCATGAATGCCTATCGCGTCCGGCTCGTTTCGACATGTCAATTCGGCAGGTTGAGAACGCGGCGGGCCACGATGTTGCGCTGGATCTCGGATGAGCCGCCATAGATGGTCGCGCGCCGCACCTGCAGGAACGCCGTCGAGACATCCACCACGCCGAAATCGGTCGTGATCGGCTTTTCCGTTGACGCGTAGCTGCCTGCCGCTTCTATCAGCAGGTCGTTGAGCGACTGCAGAAGCTCGGAGCCGAAAATCTTGATGATCGACGATTCCGGTCCGGGATTCTGCTGTCGATTGGTGAGCTCCACCGCATGGCTGAACAGCGCCGCCAACGCCGTGACGTTGATGCTGGCCGCCGCGAGACGCTCCTGGAAAGCCGGATCCGCCATCACGCCGGAGGCGCGCGCCATCGTCTTGATGCGCTCAAGCGCCATCAATGCAAATTGCGGATTTGAGGTCCCCAGGCGCTCGTGTCCGAGCAGCGCGTTGGCGATGCGCCAGCCGTCGTTGAGCTTGCCGACCAGATTTTCGGCGGGCACGATGACGTTGTCGAAAAACACCTCGCTGAACTCATCGTCGCCCGCGATCGTCTTGATCGGTCTGATCTTGATGCCTGGGCTGTGCAAATCGAGCAGCAGGAAGCTGATGCCGGCATGCCGCGGCTGCGCCTGCGGATCGGTGCGCACCAGCGCGAACATCCAATCCGAATGATGGCCCCACGTGGTCCAGATCTTTTGTCCCTGCACGACGAAATGATCGCCTTCCAGCGTTGCCCGCGTGGCGAGGCTGGCGAGGTCGGAGCCGGCGCCGGGCTCGGAATAGCCTTGGGCCCAGATCACCGTGCCGTCGATGATAGGCGGTAGATGCCGCGCCTTCTGCGCCTCGGTCGCGAACTCGATCAGAATCGGGCCGATGTGATTGAGTCCCTGAGCCGGCAGTTGCGGGGCGCCGACCCGCGCCAGCTCCTCGGTCATGATGATTTGTTCGTTCAGCGTGGCGCCCATGCCGCCGTACTGCTTCGGCCAGTGCGGCGCGATCCAGCCTTTGCGCGAGAGCGTGCGATACCAGGGCATCAGCTCCGCAGGCGGCGGACGGTTCGTGCGTCCCCGCAGCGCGGGCGGCAGATTGGCCTCGAGCCAAGTTCGCACTTGGGCGCGGAATGCAGCCTCGGCGGGTGAATCGCGGCGGAACATGGCGGATGATTTCAATGCGGAGGACGCGACAGGGCTGACAGCTTCAGGACCGGCATTCTCAATCTTCATTCCATCTTGATGTGCGCTGCCTTTACGACGGCGGTCCACTGCGCGCGTTCAGCGGTGAGCATCTTGTCGAGATCCTCTGGCGTGCCGATCTTGATCTCGGCGCCGAGCGCGTCGAGCCGCTCGCGGGTCGTCGGCGCGGCAAGCGCCTGGCGGAATGCGCTGTTGAGCTTGGCGATGACGTCGGGCGGCGTTCCGGCCGGCGCTACTACGGCGAGCCAGAACGGCGACTGCAGTTTGGGAAAGCCCTCCTCAACCACTGTGGGCACGTCGGGCAATTTCGGATCGCGTTCCTTGCCGGCGATGGCGATCGGGCGGAGCTTGCCCGCCTGGATATAGGGCAGGCTGGTGGTGCTGGGATCGGCGATGATCCCCACCTGCTTGCCCAGAATGGCGTTGAGCAGAGGTCCCGTTCCGCGATAAGGCACGTGCAGGATGTTGACGCCGGCTTCGAGCTTGAACATTTCGGCGAGCAGATGCGGTGCCGTGCCGAAGCCCTGTGATCCCCAAACGAGTTTGCCCGGATTGGCTTTCGCGTAAGCCACGACCTCGGGCAGTGATTTCACGGGCAGGTCTGGAGCGACCGAAATGATCAGCGGCGTCTCGATCAGTTCGGCAACCGGCGCGAATACCTTGGCCGGGTCGTAACCGATGTCGGGGTTGACAGCTGGACCGGTGGTCAGCGCCCCACCCGGGGTCATCAGCAGGGTGTAGCCGTCGGGATTGGATTCCGCGACGAACTTGCCGCCGATGCCGCCGCCGGCGCCGCCGCGATTTTCGATCACGATGACCTGGCCGAGCACCGCTCCAAGCCGTTCGGAGATAATGCGCGCCATGCCGTCGGTCGGTCCGCCCGGGGGAAACGGCACGACGATCTTGATCGGTTCCTTTTTGGGATAGATTTGCGCATTTGCTGCCTCGGCGCCGTGCAGCATCCATCCGGCGCACAGTGCCAGCGCAAGCAGGGCTCTCGTCATCTTGGCCGCCTCCCGGTTAGTCCGACTGTGCGGACCTTTGTTCTATTTTATTCCGGAATCCTCGGGATCAGCCATCGAAAAACTGGAGCTTTTCGCGATGGCTGCTCCGTGCTGGCGGCACGCTGTCCGTCGGCGCGATATAAATATCGGCTCACCGTGGGCGATGTATCGCCCGATCGTCGATAAGCGCTGCTGCAGCGCGGACTAGCGCGCCTCCCGGCTGCTGCAATTCGCGCAAGATAGAGCGGTGATCGGCGCCCGCAATCGGCAGGATTTTGCCGGGTGCGCTCTCTCGGCTCCGTAAGCGGTAGAAACGCCATGCATCGTGAATAAGTGTCGGCAATTCGGCGCTGCCGAAAGAAATGACGAGCGGCTTGCGGATCGCCGGACGTCGCAATGGCGAGAACTCGGCGACTTCCCCATCGGACAAATTCAGCGCCTGGTTGAGATTGGTGTCACGCAACGGGGCAAGATCGTAAATTCCCGGTATGGTAAGTCCGGCGACGACGTTAGGATGCCCAATATGCAATGCGGCAAGCTGTGCGCCGGCCGACCACCCGGCAACGACGAGCGGCCCGGCGATGCCATGCCGGGCGCCTTGATCAGCCAACCAATCGAGGGCTTGGCCGATCTCGTCCACGATGCCGCGAATATTTATTTGCGGCGCCAGTGTGTAGCCGGGAATGGCCACCGACCAGCCGGCGGCTGCAGGGCCTTCGGCGAGGCAGGCAAACACATCCCGCGAATTCCGCTGCCAATAGCCGCCGTGAATGAAGACCAGGCACGGCGCATGAGGATTGGCCGCCGGATAAAGATCGAAGGCGGTTCGCTCCGCGCCGGCATAGGCGAGATCGAGGCTATTCGGATGAGCGGCGCGATAAGCAGCCGAATCGCGATTGCGCTTTTCGATCCACGTTGCGCTGTCGGCGACCGCCGCGTTGTTGTTGTACGCGGCGTCGCGCCTGGCGGAATTGAGCGATCCCCAATTCTCCCGTGGATCGGGCGGCAGTGCGTCGTCGCGATCGGTACCGGGCGCGGACATTGGTCAGGCGTCGCTAAGCCGCGACGGCCTGCGGCAGGATCGGCGCATCGGCGTCAAAGCGCTTGCCGGAGCGCAGGCAAAAGGCAGGGCGCAAGAGCCGCTCGGCGATCACTCGCGTGTTCTCATTATCGCGCAGAATGAAGCGGCCGCGATCGTCAAACAGCACCGACACATCGGCCGCATAACCGGGTTTGAGGGCGCCGAGACGATTGGTCAAGCCGAGCATCTTCGCGGGATTCGACGTCACCATCGGCACCACGTCTTCGAGCCGAAGGCCGAGAGCCAGCATCGAACTCATGGCTTGGGTCAGGGAAAAGCGCGCCTGGCCGCGGAACGGATGGTTCTCGTCGTCGTAGTGCTGTTTCGGCGTGCCGGCCGGAGGCGGCACTTCGGTATTGTATCCGTGCACGTCGGCGCCCAACGTATGCGGCACGATGCCGGCAGCGAGCGCCTTGCGTGCGATCCGGTAGGAGAAATGGCTGCCGTGGCCAACATCGATTTTTAGCCCCTGGTCGATGGCGGCGCGAATGACGGTATGAACTTCACCTTGCCGATTGACGAAGCCGCCGGGATGACGCGTGAAGGGATGGGCCAGAATATCGCCTGGACGCAGCTTCGGAATCACCCGCTCGAGGATAGTGTCGGCATCTTCGCCGTTGGCGCCGCTTTCCGGCAAGCCCCAGAGCGTGCCAAAATGCACGTAGAGCGGAAGGTCGGCGCGGCGGCCGATCTCCGCCGACATCTCCAACACTTTGATGCCCCAGCGCGCGAAGCCGCCGATCTCGGCGTGGCCCTTGATGCCGCGCACGATGTCCTTGTTGGCATTGGCTGCGGTCACGGCCGCGTCGATGTCGACACAATCCGGGCTATACAGATTGGGGTAATAATGTCCCTCCAGGCCGCCCACGAGATAAGCCGACAGGAACGCGTAAACCCGCGTCGCGGCAGGCTCGGCGATAAAATGCCGGAAGCCCGGCAGGGTCATGCATGAAGGGCCGCCCTGGTCGATCACGGTGGTGACGCCGGAATGCACGCCGACCATATCGGCATGAAGGCCGAAGCGGCCGGTGACGTACTGATAAACGTGGGCGTGGGTGTCGATCATTCCCGGCAGCACCAGCTTGCCGGAAACGTCGATGATCTCGCGCGTGCTCGACGGCAGGATCGTCTCCTCGATTGCGGCGACGCGGCCATCGCGGATCGCAACGTCGCGAACGCCGTCAATGCCGGACGCCGGGCAAATCACGCGCCCGCCGCGCAGGAGGAGGTCGTATTTGGGCTGTTCGGCCATGGGGTTCCTCATCGTTCAACGACGCCTATTATTAATCTAAAGCGAAGCCGCAAGACGCGAAATAGGCTTTCGCGTCCTGCGGCAAGGTTTGTGCCTCCGTCACTGGGACGATCGCTCTATCCGAGTGACGAGTGCGCCGCCAAAAATGCAGCGGGCGATCGCTTCAAGCACTCGACGCGGCGCGGCTTCGGCCAACGGTTCGTTTAATTTGATTTTCCCGCTCCGCGCGCGGGATCAGATAGAGCCGAGAGGAGACCGAAAGATTCTCATACCCGGTCAACCCGCCGTCGGCGGAGAGAAGTTGCGGCGCGTAACCGATATGTTTGCGCGCCTTGCTTACGTCGCCTCGTCGAAACCCGCGACGATAACGTGACCGGAGGAGGGCGGCCGCATTGTGGTCAACATTATTGCAAGCGCACTTTTCCCGGCGCGCTTGCTCAACCGCAGCAACAATGCAACAACGGGGCAACAACACGAAAGCAAGCGCAAGAAACGGAGAAAATCGCCCATGCGTACCGTCGCACTCGAGGAACACTTCGCGGTCCCTTCCATCGCCAGCCGCATCGATAAGGCTGTGCTCAGCCGCCGTGGCTATCGGCCGAGAACGCTGCCGAAGAACGCGCCGAACCCGCTCGAACTGTTGTCCGAAATCGGCGAGCGGCGTCTCAAATCGATGAACGACGCGGGCATTTCGGTGCAGGTGCTCTCCAACAGCGGTCCCGGCCCCGATCTCGTGGCCGGCCCCGACGGCGTCGCCATGGCGCGCGAGACGAACGATTATCTGGCCAAGACCATAGCCGGCCACCCCGACCGTTTCGCCGGCTTCGCGGCGTTGCCGCTGCAAAGCCCGGACGCTGCGGCGAAGGAGCTTGCGCGAACGGTCAAAGAGTTGGGCTTTGTCGGCGCCATGGTGCACGGCACGACCGAAGGCCGTTTCCTCGATCATCCGAGCTTTGATGCCATTCTTGCTGCGGCCGAGGAACTCGATGTGCCGATTTACATCCATCCGCACATCCCGCCGGAGCAGGTGCGCCAGGCCTATTTCTCCGACCTGCCGGCGGGCGCCGGCCGCGTTCTGGAAACCGCGGGCTGGGGCTGGCACTCGGAGACCGCCGTGCACGTCCTGCGCATGGTGGTCGCCGGAACGCTTGACCGCCATCCGCTGCTCAAGCTGATCATCGGTCACATGGGCGAAATGCTGCCGATGATGATGGACCGCGCCGACAAGGTGTTTGCACTCGACATCGACCATTTGAAGCGGCCGATCAGCCGCACCATTCTCGACCAGGTGTGGATCACGACCAGCGGGATTTTCGACGAACCGCCGTTTCTTGCCGCGCTGCTCACGTTCGGGATCGACCGCATCATGTTCTCGGTCGACTATCCCTATGCGGAAGATGCATTGGGCCGCAAATTTCTCGAGCGCATTTCGCTGTCGCCATCCGACATGGAAAAACTCACGCACGGCAACGCCGATGCGCTGCTCAGGCTGAAGGCCGGTCGAAAGGGATGATGGCGGCGGCGGCTTCTCCGTCCGACTGCGATCGGAGGATCGCTTGGCTGCAGCTGGATTGCCTACCGCCGAATGACGGCCTCGAGAATAGCTTGTCACGGAGTGCGCGATGCCGCTTTTTAGCTTGGGTGAGCAGAGTCCGGATATGGCGCCTGCCAATCTCTGTTATGTGGCCGACAGCGCCGTCGTCATCGGCAAGGTGAGGATCAAGGCTGGCGCCAGCGTGTGGTTCGGCGCCGTTCTTCGCGGCGACAATGAATGGATTGAGGTCGGCGAGCGCAGCAACGTCCAGGATAACTGCACGCTGCATACCGATCCCGGCTTTCCGCTCGTGATCGGCGCCGGCTGCACCGTTGGCCACAACGCCATCCTTCACGGCTGCTCGATCGGCAACAACACGCTGGTCGGTATGGGCGCGATTGTCATGAATGGCGCGCAGGTTGGTGCCAATTGCATTGTCGGCGCCGGCGCGCTGATTGGAGAGAAAAAGACGGTGCCGGATAACTCCCTTGTTGTCGGCTCGCCGGCGCGGAAGATTTGCGATACGGACGATGCAGCGCTCAAGCTCATTGGAAAAGCCGCGGAGATTTATTTCCAGCGCTGGCAAAACTATGCGGCTAATCTGAAGCGCGTTCCGTAATACATCCCGCGCCAAGTTGCCATGATCGAGCCACTATAGCGCGCGAGCAATCCGCTGCGGAGCGGGCTGGAAGTGCGTCAGGTCAGGACCCCATCGGGCATACGTCGCGCGCTGGGCGGCGTGTTGCGGGTCCGTCGCAAATTGCTCCGGCGCCGCGTGATGCCGCGTTTGCCAACCTCATGCGGTCTCGTTGCCGCTATTTGCCTCGCGGCGAGCCTGCCGGCCACACCGCGAGCCGCCGCCCTGCAAACCCATTCCGCCAACAGGCTCAAGGTAGCCTATACGGCGACGCTTCTCGGCTTTCCAATCGGCGATATCGGTTGGACGATCGACATAGGGGACAACCGATTTTCGGCCGCGGCCACCGGAGAGACCGCCGGCCTGTTGCGAATCTTCGCCCAGGGCCACGGCGTTGCTGAGGCCCGCGGTACCATCGCCGGCAAACAGCCGCTCGCCGCGAACTTCAAGGTCAGTTTCACCTCCGGCAGCTCCACCGACGAGATCAGGATCGTGTTCAACGGCGGCAAAGCCAAGGAATACCTGGCGCATCCGCCGAAGCCGAATCCAGATCTGGTGCCGCTTACCGAAGCTTACCGCACAGGCGTCGTCGATCCGATGACGGCGCTGCTCATCCACGTTCCCGGCAGCGGTGACACCGCAGCGCCTGCAGCGTGCGAGCGCAAGATCGCAGTGTTCAATGGTCGTATGCGCTATGACCTGCGGTTTGCCTTTAAGCGGATTGAGCAGGTCCGGGCGGAAACCGGGTATCGAGGTCCCGCCGTGGTCTGCGCGGTCTATTTCACCCCGCTCGCGGGATATGACCCGAACCGCTACGCCATCAGATATCTGCAAGCCGAGCGCGGTATGGAGATGTGGCTGGCGCCGCTGGCCGGTACCCGCCTGATGGCGCCGTTCCGGATCTCGGTGCCGACGCCGATTGGGCTGGCGATCTTGCAGGCGACGCGCTTTGTCTGGACGCGGCAGACCGGACGATCAAGCGCGATGGGTGCCGATTGAATTGCCGCCCGCAGCACTGGCGCCTTCGCATGAGCCGGTGCGCCCGCACCGGACCCGACACCGTTGGGCGTTTTGACTGGGCACCCGGCGCTCATTACGCTTATCCCGGTGGGACCATTCAACGCAGCCACACTCAACGCAGCCACGCGGGCATTATGGGGGATCTTCGGGGATGAGTACGGCGACAACAGAGCAAGCGCCTCCGCACGGCGCTGGATCCGCGATGCGGCTAATCGTTGCGGCCTCCGTGGGCAACGCGCTCGAATTCTACGAGATCCTGGTTTACGGCTACTTCGCCGTCACGATCGCCAAAGTCTTCTTCCCGGCTGCCGACCCGGCCGTTTCCATCCTGGTGACGCTGGGGACCATCGGAGTCTCCTATCTGGCTCGCCCGGTGGGCGCGCTCTTCCTCGGGACTTATGGCGACCGGCGCGGGCCGCAAGCAGGCACTCACGCTCTCGATCGTGCTGATGACGCTCGGCACCGGGCTGATGACCATCATGCCGAGCTATAATTCGCTCGGATTGCTGTCGCCATGTTTGGTCATCGCCGCGCGGCTGCTGCAGGGCTTTTCGGTCGGCGGCGAGTTCGCGAGTTCCACCACGTTCCTGGTCGAGCACCGACCCGACCGCCCCGGCTTTTTCGCGAGCTGGCAATGGTCGAGTCAGGGACTGGCCGCAGTCATCGCCACGGGCTTTGGCGTGCTGCTAACCGCGACGATGTCGGCCGCCGACCTGCAGGCCTGGGGCTGGCGCATCCCATTCGCCTTCGGGCTCCTGATCGGCCCCGTCGGCTATTACATCCGCAGCAACATGGAGGAGACGCCGGAATTCCTCGCCGCCACGCCGCCGCGCGCGCCGATGCGCGATCTCATCGTGACGCAATGGGACCGGCTCCTGCTCGTCATCGGCGCGGTCATCATCTCCACCAGCTCGCAATACATGCTGGTCTATATGCCGACCTACGCGATCCGCGAACTGCACCTGCCGCAATTTTTAAGCTATACGGCCGCAGTGAGCGCGGCCGCACTGCAGACCGTGGTGGTTCCTTTTGTCGGCATCTGGGTCGACAAGGTGGGCCAAAGCCGGGTGATGCTGGGAGCCGCGCGTGCTGTTTATACTTACGGCATATCCGGCGTTTGTCCTCCTCAACGCCTATGCCTCGCTGGCGACGCTCGTCGCGATGGTGTGCTGGATCGCGCTGTTAAAATCCTGCTACAGCGGCGCACTGCCGTCTTTCATGGCGAAAATCTTTCCGGCGGCGACGCGCGTCAGCGGGCTGTCGCTCAGCTACAACGTTTCAGTGACGATCTTCGGCGGCTTCGCACCGTTTTTCGCACAATCGCTGGTCGATCTCACCGGCTCGAAGCTGGCGCCGAGCTATTACATCATCGCAACCGCGTTTCTGAGCCTCGTTTCGCTCATCATTCTGCGGGTGCGAGACAAATCACTCTAGTTCGCAAAGCGAGAATCGACATGAAAGCTGTATACCTCGAAAGATTTGGTGGTCCGGAAGTGCTCCAGTACGGCGATCTGCCCGATCCCGTGGCGGCGCCCGACGAAGTGGTCGTCGACGTTTTCGCCGCAAGCGTCAACGCGGCTGACTGGAAGTTTCGCGCCGGCGAATATGCGCGGCACGCGCAGGTGAAATTTCCACAAATCCCAGGGCGGGACTTCTCTGGCGTGATCGCCAGCGCCGGCGCGGGCGTCGGTGACCTTAAGGTTGGCGACGCGGTGTTCGGCGTTCTGGAGCCGGGCAAAGAGGGAACCTATTGCGAGAAGATCGCGATCAGGGCAGCCGTCATCGCCAAAAAGCCGGATCGGCTATCGCACGTCGATGCGGCCGCGCTGGCGCTCACGGGCCTGACCGCAATCGATTCCATCGAAGGAACGTTGAAACTACAGCGCGGCGAGACGATTCTCGTTCAAGGCGGCGCCGGCGGCGTCGCCGGCTTCGCCATTCGGTTCGCAAAATATCTCGGCGCCCGGGTGATCACCACCACCAGTGCTGCGAACCTCGACTATGTGCGCAGTCTGGGCCCCGACGAGGTGATCGACTACAACGCGCAGGATTTCACCAAAGTGGTGAAGGACTGCGACGCCGTCTTCGATACTGTAGGCGGCGACGTGGCGCAAAAATCGTTTGCGGTGCTCAAGCCGTGCGGCCGCGCGGCCTTCATTGCTTCGGGCGCACAGGCGCCAAAGCCCGATCGGAATGATGTCACTGCGCTGCGGCCTCCGGTACCGCGCTCGCGCAAGGCGATGGAGCGCATCGCCCAATTGTACGAGGCGGGAGCGATACGTCCTCCGCAGATCAGGCTTTTTCGCTTATCGCAAGCCGTAGAGGCCCATCGGCTAAGCGAGGGGCGTCACTTCCGCGGCAAGCTCGTCTTTCAAGTTCGCTAGCGGCGAGTACCTTCGAAGCGTTTTTCGTTCGCTCTCACCAGCGGGCGCGCAGGTACTCGTCCACGCACGCCGCCGAGGCCTTGGCGTAAGTGCCGCGGCGGCTCACCACCGATCCGGTGAGATCGCGCAGCGCCAGCGCCATCTCGGCGGCCTTGACCGTCACCGCAATGCCGTTGAGCACCAGCGCGCCATCGATCACAAAGGGGCGCTCGCACGAAAACAGCAGCATGGGTAAACCGCCAGCCGGGAGGATCACCTCCGCCCCGGCGGCGACGAGCGGACTAACCTGTTCGATGAAATCGGCCCGGACCCTTGCATAGGTGTCCTCGTCCGTGAACGCGCGCATGAAACTCGACAGGTCCATATGCACAGCCCGTACGCCGACCACGCGCCGGTCGAAGCAGTGCGCCCGGACCTGCCGTTCATGCCAATCGATGAAACACGGATCGATCGTTACCAGGCCCAGCCGTCCGCCCATGCTGAGCGCCGCTAGCATGCTCGCCTCGCCCAGTCCGACCACGGGAATGTCCACCGCGCCGCGGATTTCCAGAAGGCCTGGCTCCTGGAAATGGCCGATGACGAAAGCGTCGTAGCCGGCGCGCTCGGCCTCGAGGGCATTGCGGATCGTCTGCGCCGCGCAACGGAATTCGGTCAGCGGGTGAAAGTGGCGGTCGGGCGGATCGAGGCCATGAACTTCGAAGCGAATTCCCGGTGCGGCCGCGTGCTCGAGAAACGCCTGCAGGCGCTCTATGTAAGGCGCCTGCTCGGTCGGATGCACGAAGCTCTGGTACCAAATTCGGGCGGTGCGGGATGGTTCGGCCATGAGCGATCTCTGGGCGGACAAAAGCGAGCGTTTCTTTGTCGCACCAAGCACCGGCCAAGCGCAATACCAGTAGCTGTTGCGGCCGGTCGCAGAGAGCTAATACAAGGAGCACCGTTCGCCAACGCGGAGACGGCTTTAAGCTGATGGATGACATTTATTTCGAGGACGTGATCGCCGGCGACGTGCTTCGGGCCGGCCCCTACGTTATCCCTGAGCAAGAGCTTGTAGCGTTTGCCGCGACCTGGGATCCGCTGCCGATCCACGTCGATAGGGCCTATGCGGGCGCGCATGGCGGTCTCACGGCGCCGTCGGTTTATCTGTTCGCGATCAAGATGCGCCTTGTTCATACGTTTCCCTTGCGGCGAACGGTCATTGCGGCTGTCGGCTATGATGAAGTGCGGTTTCTCCGCCCGGCGCATCCCGGCGATGCGCTGACGCTCGAACTGACGTGGGTCGACAAGCGACGTTCGCGCTCCAAGCCAGACCGCGGAATCGTCACCGGGCGCTATTCGCTGAGCAATGCCGCTGGCGATGTGGTCATGACCCATCTGGATACAGTCCTGATGCGGCTGCGAAAGCCCGAGCCCTAGACATGGGCGTTCATTGCCGCGGTTTCACCACACGCGTCATCATCGCGTAATGATTGTTCGGGCCGGTGAACTTGGGAAATGTCTTGAAGTCCGCGCGCATCTCATGACGCACCGGCGAATTGAGCGCGCGATGGAGCGCGTCGGGACTGTCGAACACGACCTTGTTCCGTTGCATGAAATTCAATCGCGTCCACGGCTGCAGACTGACCCAATCGACGCGCGTATAGTTTTCGAGCTCGCGGATGCCAGGAAACATCGCCATGTGCTCGGTGTGATGTTCGAGGTAATGCGCATGCCAGGCGTTCAGATCGTCCGCTTCGCCCTCGTAGGACACGAGATAAGTGCAATGCGGCGCGCCGGGTGCGGTTTGGAATGCCGGTCGGGCACCGCGAACGGCCGAACCAGCATCGCCTGCTGGGCTACGGCGGCCTCGGCCAGCGCCGGAAATTCGTCGCGCGAGGTTAAGGCGTGCAGGTGCCCCGCTTGCGAGAGCGATGCTTCGAGAGCGGGCAAATCATTAAAGTAACGTTGCAAGACGAGAGATGGTGATTGTCCGTCCTTCACATAGGGATCGCTGGTGCTTGCCGGGATGGATCACAGCCTT
>CAWFDQ010000001.1:0-769897 GCA_963814625.1 uncultured Alphaproteobacteria bacterium | reverse complement strand
GACGCCATCTTGCTGCGGCCCGAGCGCAACAGCCGCGCGGTCCGCGAGGTCGACGGATCGTCGTGACGGCAGCAAGCGTGGCCTGATAGAGCCGGCCAATCAATCACTCATGGCGCCATCAGAATAGCGCGATCATGTCGCGATTGTGTTAATTCGGCAGCATGGGCACCGCCTGACTACTCGTCCTGGGCCAAAAGGCCGGCATTGCCGCCGGCCGCGGCGGTGTTGATCGGTCACCACCTGCTCGGTGGCGAAGCGGCGCAGATAATTCGGCCCGCCGGCCTTGGGGCCGGTGCCCGACAATAACGTGCCGCCGAACGGCTGGGTGCCGACCACGGCGCCGATCATGTTGCGGTTGACGTAGACATTGCCGTGCGGCAAGCCGGGCGGCGATGCGCTCGACCGTCAGATCGATGCGGGAATGGATGCCGAGCGTGAGCGCGGTGCCGTTCGCCGCGATCTCGTCGAGCAGCGCGTCGAGCTGCCCGGCGCGCCAGCGCACGACATGCAGCACCGGCCCGAATACCTCCCTTCGAGATCGCAGGCGCCGGTCGAGCTCGATCGACGGCCGGCGCCACATAGGTGCCGTCGGTCGGGCAGCGCCGCTTCGCCGTCGAAGCGGAAGCGCACGCGGCCCGCGTCGCTCCATGGCGGCGATCCAGCTTTCCAGCTTGGCCTTGGCCTCGGCGTCGATCACCGGGCCGATATGCGTCGACGAGTCGCGCGGGTCGCCGACTTTCAGTTCGCGCGCCGCGCCGATAAGCATGTCCAGCATGCGGTCGGCGACGTCCTCCTGCAGGCAGAGAAGCCGCAGCGCCGAGCAGCGCTGGCCGGCGGAGCGGAACGCCGACGCGACCACATCGTCGGTCACCTGTTCGGGCAGCGCCGTCGCGTCGACGATCATGGCGTTGATGCCGCCGGTCTCGGCGATCAGCGGCACGATCGGTCCGCTCTTTTGCGGCGAGCGTGCGGTTGATGGCGCGGCCGACTTCGGTCGAGCCGGTAAAGGCGACCCCGGCGACGCGCGGATCGGCGACAAGGCTTGCGCCCACCGTCGCCGTCGCCGGGCACGAGATGCAGCGCGCGTTGCCGGCATGCCGGCTTCGTGCAGCAGCGCCACCGCCCGCGCGGCGACGAGCGGCGTCTGCTCGGCCGGCTTGGCGACGACCGCATTGCCGGCGGCGAGCGCGGCGGCGACCTGACCGAGAAAGATCGCGAGCGGAAAATTCCACGGACTGATGCAGACGAATACGCCGCGGCCGCGATAGCGCAGCACGTTGCTCTCGCCGGTCGGCCCCGGCATCGGCTGCGGCGCGAGCGCGCGTGCGCGCCTGCGCGGCGTAATAGCGGCAATAGTCGACCGCCTCGCGCAATTCGGCGAGCGCATCGTCGAGCGTCTTGCCGCCCTCGTTCTGCAGCAGCGCGAGCAGCCCGCCGCGATGCGCTCTCGAGCCGCTCGGCGGCGCGTTCGAGCAGCGCGCGCGCGCTCGCTCGAGGGCGTCGCCGCCCAGGCCGGAAATCCGGCCGCTGCCGCCGCCATCGCCGCGCGCGCGATCGCGGCATCGGCCTCACGCACGCTGCCGATCGGGACGGCCGTCGATCGGCGAGATGATCTTGCGCTCGGTGCCGGCGCAGCGCGACGCCGTCGATAAGCGGCGCGGCCACGCTGCAGTTGCCGCGCGCGTGCTCGAATCTCGTCAACGAGCAAGGCGTTCGAGGCTCGCGCGCTCGCCGAACTCGACGCCCGCCGAATTGCGCCGCTCCGGCGCATAAAGATCGCGCGGCAGCGGAATTTTGCGATTGCGCGCGTGCCTGCGCAGTCGCCGATGCGGGTCTGCGGCCGGCGCAAAATTTCGCGCGATCGGCACGCTCGGATCGGCCGCGACCGAAACGAAGGAGGAGTTGGCGCCGTTCTCCAGAAGCCGCCGCACCAGATAAGCGAGCAGATCGCGGTGGCCGCCGACCGGCGCATAGATGCGGCAGGCGGCCTCCGGCAATTCGGCGAGCAGCGCCTCGTAGAGCGCGTCGCCCATGCCGTGCAGCCGCTGGAATTCGAAGCCCTCGACGCCGCCGGCGTCCTCGATGACGCTCGCGACGGTGAGCGCGTTGTGGGTGGCGAATTGCGGAAACAGCCGCGGCCGCGCGGCCAGGAGCCTTCTCACGCAGGCCATGTAGCAAAGATCGGTCATGGCCTTGCGCGTGAACACCGGATAATCGGGAAGCCCGCGCTCCTGCGCGCGTTTGATCTCGGTGTCCCAATAGGCGCCCTTGACCAGCCGCACGGTGAGCCGGCGGCCGGTCGCCTCGGCCGCATCCTCGACCCAGTCGATCACGGCCAGCGCCCGCTTCTGATAGGCCTGCACGGCAAGGCCAAATCCGTCCCAGCCGGCAAGCGATGCGGTCGGCGAGCACCGCGCCGATGATGTCGAGCGATAGTTCGAGCCGGTCCGCCTCCTCGGCATCCACGGTGAACTGCAGATCGTGCGCCTTGGCCATGCGCGCCAGCGCGATCACGCGCGGCGTGAGTTCCTCGAGCACGCGCGTCGCGCGAGATCGCCTCGTAGCGCGGATGCAGCGCCGAGAGCTTGACCGAAATGCCGGGCCGGCCGCGTTGCAGCGCCGCATTGACCGGCGCGCGCGCCGATCGCCGCGATCGCGCCGGCATAGGCGATCGAAATATTTTTCGGCATCGGCGGCGGTGCGCGCACCTTCGCCGAGCATGTCGAACGAATAACGGAACTCGCGGTGCGCTGCGGGCGCGCGCCAGCGCCTCCTCGATGGTCTGGCCGAGCACGAAATGCGAGCCGATCAGCCGCATCGCCTGCCGCGTCGCCGCGCGCATCGCCGGCAGGCCGAGCCGGCGCACGATCGTGTCGAGGATCGTCTCCGGCGTCTCGCCCGGATGAATGATGCGGGCGGCGATGCCGAGCGTCCAGGCCGAGGCCGACACCAGGAGCGCGGTCGATTTGCACGTCGCCGTCGAGCCAGCGGCCGGCGGCGAGCTTGTCCTCGATCAGCCGGTCGGCGGTGGCCGGTATCGGGCACGCGCAACAGCGCCTCGGCCAGCACCATCAGCGCCAGACCCTCTTTGGTCGAGAGCGAATAGGCGTGGAGAAAATCCTCGATGCCGCCGAGTTCCCGATGCCGCCGCGGCCTTGGCGCGGATCGCCTCGACCATTTCCGGCGCGCGCGGCATCGATGCGGCTTTCGGCGCTTCCGATCCGCGTGCGGCGCCGGCAAGGAGGCCGCGCCGCCAGATCCTCGTCGGGCGGCGCATAGGGCGCTGCGAAATGGCCGCATGATGCTGACCGGTCATCGCGCTCACTCTTTGCCAGCCGTCTCGACGGGCATCCACTCCAACGCCGCTATCATTGCCGCTCGCGCGGCATCTCGCGCGCAATACCTGCCGCGCCGTCACTTCTGTGCTATTCGGTGTCCGGGCCGCCACTGGCCGGGCGCACGGCTCGCGCGCTCTGGCTTGAGCATGTCGAACAGCCCGCCGAGCACCGGAGCCGACTGCGCGGAGCTCGCCGGATGTGGTCCGCCGACAGAGCACGCAGCACCTGTTCCGCGGACGGCGTGAGCGACAGCACCACGCGCCGCCGGTCGTCCCGGCTTGGTGGCGCTCGCAGTAGCCCGCACCTGACCATCCGATCGGCCAGCTCGGCGGCGCTGTTCGGCTGCAACAAGAGCTGCTCGGCGAGGTAGCCGACGGTGACGGCTTCCGGGTCGAGCGCGCCCTTGATCGCCAGCAAGGCCTGGTGCTGCTGCGGCGTGATGCCGGCGTCGCGCGCCGCCGCCTCGCTGAAGGCGAGAAACCGGCGCAGCGTGTGGCGGAACGCCGCCAGCCGCCGATAGTCCGGCCGGACGGATCGGCGGTTTTTCCGGAGCACGCTTTCGCTCGTTGACCCTGCTTAACCCTTGAATTCTATCGTTGACTTCACCGTATGGCTTCGCACTGCGAATTCATGTCGTGACACGATCTCAATTGCCTCACGGTCGGCTGAGGTCGACGCTTCGTCTCCGCATAGATCGCACAAATCGCGCCGACTTTGGCGTGCGCACACGAACCCGGAAGGCTTATGTCGGCAATCATCTCTTCACGCACCGCGCGGAACGATCATTCCATTGAATCACGGCTTGGCGACTTCAGCGCCGATTGGCGCTTGCTCGTTCCTCGTCGGCATGGCGATCGTCGTCGGATGCCGGCGGCGCCGGCGCGGCCTGGCTCCTGGTGAAGCTGATCGCGCTCGCCACCAACCTGTCGTGGTTCGGGCGCTTCTCCTTCGCCAATGTCTCGCCGGCCGATGCCGTCGCCGGCCCCTGGATGGTTGCTGGTGCCGGCGCTCGGCGGCACTCGTCATCGGGCTGATGGCGCGCTTCGGCTCCGAGAAGATCCGCGGCCACGGCATTCCCGAGGCGATCGAGGCCATCCTGATCGGCGGCAGCCGCATGGATCCGCAAGGTCGCCGTGCTCAAGCCGCTGTCGTCGGCGATCTCGATCGGCACCGGCGGCCCGTTCGGCGCCGAAGGCCCGATCATCATGACCGGCGGCGCGCATCGGCTCGCTGTTCGCGCAATGCTTCCACATGAGCGCCGCGGAGCGAAAGACGCTTGCTGGTCGCCGGCGCCGCCGCCGGCATGACCGCGATTTTCGGCACGCCGCTCGCCGCCGTCGCGCTGGCGGTCGAGCTTCTGCTGTTCGAGTGGAAGCCGCGCAGCTTCATTCCGGTGGTCGCCGCTTGCGCCGTCGCCATCGCGCTGCGGCCGCTGCTTGTTCGCCGTCGGCGCCGTTGTTTCCCTACGCGCAGATGCCGCATCTGCCGTGGTGGGGCCTGTTCGCCTGCGCGCTGGTCGGCATCGTTGGCGGCCTGCAATCGGGACTGTGCACGCGCTGCTCTATGCCGGCCGAGGACCTGTTCGAGCGGCTTGCCGATCCATTGGATGTGGTGGCCGGTCATCGGCGGCGTCTTTGTCGGCTTGGGCGGGCTGATCGAGCCGCGCGCGCTCGGCGTGGGCTACGACGTCATCGGCGATCTGATCAGCGGCCATATGACGCTGGATCCGTCGGCACTGTTGCTCGCTCGTCAAGGCGGCGATCTGGATCATCGCGCTGGCGTCCGGAACGTCGGGCGGGGTGCTGGCGCCGTTGCTCATTCTCGGCGGCGCGCTGGGCTGGATCGAGGGCCTCTGGCTGCCGGGCGGCACGGGATTGTGGGCCATCATCGGCATGGGCGCGATGATGGGCGGAACGATGCGCGCGCCGCTGACCGGAACGCTGTTCGCCATCGAGCTGACCGGCAATGTCCATCTCCTGGCGCCGCTTCTGGTCGCGACGACCGCCGCCTATGCGGTGACGGTGCTGCTTCTCAAACGCTCGATCCTGACCGAGAAAATCTCGCGGCGCGGCCAGCACATCACCCGCGAATATACCGTCGATCCGTTGCAACTGGCCCGGGTCGCCGACGTGATGGTGACGGACGGTCGACACGTTGCCCGCCTCGATGCCGATCGAGGACGCCATCGCCTTCTTCACCGGCGACGTTCGGCGGCATCGGTCCTACCCGGTGGTCGACGGCCAGCACCGCGTCGTCGGCATGGCGGACCGCGCCGATGTCTTGCGCTGGATGGCGGAAGGCGCGCCCGAGCATCGCACCCTTGATGACCTGCTCTCGGACGCTTCGGCGGTCGTCGGCTATGCGGGTGAGGTTGTCGCCGATCTGGTAAACCGCATGGTCGCGTATGACGTCGGCCGCGTCCCGATCGTCGAACCGGCGACGCGACGTCTGGTCGGCTTGGTAGCGCGCAAGGACCTCATGCGTGTGCGGGCCGCGAGCCGGCGGCAGGATTTCGAGCGCCAGTCGTTCTTCAGACCCGTTGCGCGCCTGCGAACCAAAACGCCTGGATGATAGCATCGAGCCTGGAATTCGGCCGATGCAGCCCTGTTAGAGCATGAGCGCAGTCTTTAGATGACTCTCCAGACGATCGATACTCTGCGTCCAACCGATCTGCATGCCTTGCAGGTGGCTGACGGCGAGTTCGGTCACCGCGACGGCACGGCTGCGCAAAGTCATGAGGGTCTTCCCACCGTCCTGGGCGAAGGTGACGGTGGTCAGACCTTCGAGCAGATGCTGACCGGCCGCATCTACGGCGATGTTGGTGAAGACCAGCCGCTCGGGCGCAACGAGTTCGCGGATCTCGCCCTTCATCGGATAGATGCTGCCGTCGGGCGCGCGCATGTGGATGCGTAGCGCGCCACCAACGCGCGCATCGATCTCGCAGACTGGATTGGTAAAGCCTTTCGGCCCCCACCATTGCGCCAATTGCGCGGGGTCGGTCCAGGCCTTAACACCAACGCACGCGGCGCATTGAACACCCGCGTGATCGTGAGTTCACGTTCGGCAAGAGGCTTGATTTGAACGGCGGCGATCATGGCGGCTTCCTCGTTACTGTCCCGGGGCACTCACTCGACTGGGTGATTGTTAAATCTATGCTGCCGCACCTGCGTAAGCTTGTTTCAGTGTTTCCAGGTCGAACTTCCTCATCTTCATGACGGCGCCGATTAGACGATCGAGCCGTTCATCTATGGCGTCCGTCATCATCTGCGGCAAAGCCGACGGCACCACCTGCCAGGACAATCCGTACTTGTCCTTGAGCCAGCCGCACTGACCTTCCTGCCCGCCCTGCGACAGCCTGCTCCAGAAGCGGTCGATCTCGTCCTGCGTGTCGCACATGACCTGGAACGAGACCGCCTCGTTGAACTTGAACTGCGGACCGCCGTTGAGCGCGGTGAAGGTCTGCCCCTCGAGCTCGAACTCGACGACCATGACCGAGCCCGGCTCCTTGCCGTGCACCTCGCGGCCGGCCTTGCCATAGCGGCTGATCTGCTTGATGCCGCGAGTTCTCGAAGCACGGACGTGTAGAAATTCGCCGCCTCCTCGGCCTGCGTGTCGAACCACAGGCACGGCGTGAGTCTTCTGTCTGATAGACGGCATCGCAAACTCCTCGATGTCTCGTGCGCGCTGGCAGCGCTAACGCGCTAGTCGCCAGATAGGCATCCAGCCGCTCGAACGTTCCGCCCCAACCGCCGCGCATGCTGTCGTGGGCCGCGTCGAAGGTCTGCTGCTCTTCGGCCGTGGCGTTGAGCGGCGACCAGCGCAGAGTGAGCTTGGTCTTGCCGCCCGGCTCCTCCTCAAAGATGACGGTTGTGAGCATCTCAAGCGGCCAGGTCGGGCTCATCGGATGGCGGGTAAGACCGCCGGCTTCGTCCGAAAACGAATGCACCCACACCAGGCGTTGCGGCGCCGACGATCTCGCGATAGACGAACTTGCCCCACATGACGCGGCCGGCAGGGTCGCGCATCGCGCCGAGATAGGTTCCGCCGACGCGGAAATCCATTTTCGAGGCGACGATGGTCGAGCCCTTAGGCCCCCACCACTCCTTCATGCGCTCCGGCTCGGTGAAGCACTTCCACACAAGATCGCGCGGCGCGTCGAAGATGCGCGAAATCACGAAGTCCGCGCTTTTTGTCCCCGCAAGCATCCTTCCCTCCGCTGCTACGCGTGCTTTGTTGCGCCTACTGCGCCACGAGGACCATCCAGCCGACGCCGAACTTATCGGCGACCATGCCGAAGCGCGAAGAGAAGAACGTCTTGGCCATCGGCATCCGCACCTGGCCGCCCTCTGCAAGCGCGTTGAACATTCGTTCGGCCTCCGTTTCGTTGCCGGCGCTCACCGCCAGCGAGAAGCCGTTGAAATTCGCGCTGCCCTGGCAGCGACCATCGGACATTAAAATCTGCGCGTCGCCGACGCGAACGGCCGCATGCATCACCTTTTCCGCGCTGCCCGGCGAGACCATCGACTGGTCCGGCGCCTCCTTGAAACGCATGAGCATGTCGACCTTGGCGCCGAGCGTCTTCTGGTAGAACTCGATCGCCTCGTCGCAGCGGCCTTCAAAGAACAGATACGGTTGCACTTGCATGAGGTATCCCTTCTCTGCGCGTTGTAAATGTCAGCCTTGACAATTACATTGATATCAACATACTTACCTTATGTCAACTCGCGGCGCCGAACGCAACGATGTTGCCCTTCGACTTCGCGCATCATGCTCGCGACAACTGTCTTTGCCTGCACGTACAGCGGGCGGCGCGCGCGCTGGCGCGGCGCTTCGACGAGGCGCTGCGGCCGCTCGGCCTGACGCAAGGCCAGTTCTCGCTGCTGATGTCGCTCAACCGCGCCGAACCCCCGCGCATTGGCGACGTGGCGGCGCTCCTTGCCATGGATCGAACGACCTTGACCGCCAACCTCAAGCCCCTCGAACGGCACGGACTGGTAAAGGTGAAAGTCGACAAGAAGCGACAAACGCGGCCGGCGCTTGATTCTCACCGCAGCGGGCCGCGCGCTGCTCGCCGCCGCGGCACCGGTTTGGGCGCGCGCGCATGCGGAGACCGAACGGCTTCTGGCGACGGCCAGCGCCGACACCCTGCGCGCTGCATTGCGCGAGCTTTGCTGAACATTCGTACTGCACAGACGCCTACTCCGCTGCTCACACCGCCATCGCCGCCACGTATTCGGCGAGCCGCGCCATCGTCTGCACCACGCCTTTGTCGGCGCCGTATTCCTTGATGACGCGGTCGCGCTCGGCTGCCGACGGAAAATCGCTGCGCCAGACGATCCGCGTCCTGCCGCCGAGATCCTCGAAGAGTGATCGTCTGACGGAACTGCACCGGGCTCGACGTCATCGCCGCCGCCGAGGCGATAAACGATGCGCTGCGGCGGCACGACTTCCTCGTAAGTGATGCGGTTCTGATAGTCGCGGCCATCGGGCCCGTGCATGACGAAGCGCCACACTCCGCCCGGCCGCATGTCGAAGCTCAATGTCGTCGTGGTAAAGCCATTCGGCCCCCACCATTGCGCCAGATGCCTGGGATCGGTGAACGCGGAAAACACCAGATCGCGCGGCGCGTCGAATTCGCGCATCCCGACGATCGCGCGCGGATCCGCTTCGAGATCGAGGCTACTTTTTGCGGTCATGCGCCTTACTCCTGACTTTGATTTGCGTGCCTTCGGATTCCTTGGCTTTGGATTCTTTCGCTTGCAGCTTCTTGAGATAATCGTCGAGCCGATCGAAGCTCTCGTCGTAGAAGCGGCGATAGTGTTCGAGCCAGTCGTCGACCGATTTAAGCGCTCGCGGCTCGATGCGGCAGGGCCGCCATTGCGCCTCGCGCGAGCGTGCGATCAGTCCGGCACGTTCCAATACCTTCAGATGCTTCGATACCGCCGGCAGGCTCATGGCGAACGGCTTCGCCAACTCCATGACGGAGGTTTCGCCCAGCGCCAGCCGCGCCAGGATGGCGCGGCGGGTGGGATCGGCCAGGGCTGCGAAGGTCGCGTCGAGATTGCTCATGAACCTATCGGTTAAATAACTATATGGTTAAATACAGCACCGTGCCTTCCCCGTCAAGCGGTCTTTTCACCGTCATCGGAGATGGAGGAATTGGCGCAATCTTGTTTGTCATATTTCAACCGCAACGGCGCTAAACTGTCGGCCGATGTCGTTCCTGCGACTCTATTTCCGCGTCCTGGCGCTGCTCGCTCCCGAGGCCCGCCTGGCGACGACCTTGGCGCTCGCCAACATCGCGCTGGCGGTGTCGCAGTTCGTCGAGCCGGTGCTGTTCGGCCGGATCGTCGACCGCTTATCGGGCGCGCTGCCGGTAGGCGCAGGCGCGGCAGTGCGAGCGCTTGCGCCGCTTATCGGCGCGTGGGTCGGCTTCGGCCTGTTCATCATCATCATCGTCGCCGCCGCGTTGGTCGCCTGGTTTGCCGACCGGCTGGCGCACCGCCGCCGCAACATGGTGATCGCGGACTATTTCGAACACGTACTGCAGCTTCCGCTTGCCTTTCACACCGCGGCTCATTCGGGCCGCCAAGTGAAGGTCATGCTGAGCGGCACCGACACGTTGTGGTGGCTGTGGCTTTCCTTCTTCCGCGAGTATTTCGCGGCCTTCGCCTTCGTCTGCGTGCTGCTGCCGACCTCGCTGGTTCTCAATTGGCGACTCGCGTTGCCGCTGCTCGTTTTGTGCGTTGCGTTCACCGCGCTGACCGCACTGGTCATGCACAAGGCTTTCGGCATGCAACGCGCGGTCGAGCGGCACTATTCCGAGCTTGCCGAGACCGCCGCCGATGCGCTCGGCAACGTGGCGCTGGTGCAGAGCTATGCCCGCGTCGAGCGCGAAGTGTCGGGGCTCAAAAGCATCGTCGACTCGCTCCTGCGCGCGCAGCTGCCGGTGTTGTCGTGGTGGGCCGCCGCCACAGTACTGACCCGTGTCGGCACCACGCTCACCTTGCTGGTGATCCTCGTTTTCGGCGCCTACCTCAAGCTGGTCGGACTGGCGTCGGTCGGCCAAATCGTCAGCTTTATGAGCATTGCGGCGCTCTTAATCGCCCGGCTCGAACAATCCGTCAGCTTTGCCAATAGGCTGTTCCTCGACGCCCCGAAACTCGCCGACTTCTTCGAGGTGCTCGACACCGAGCCGGCGCTGCGCGACCGGATCGGCGCCATCGACCCCGGCCGCATCCGCGGCCGCGTCGAATTCACGAACGTGTCGTTGTCCTACGACGGCAGGCGCGCCGCGGTGACGAATCTGAGCTTCACCGCACTGCCGGGTGACACCGTGGCGCTGGTCGGACCGACCGGCAGCGGCAAATCGACCGCGCTGGCGCTGTTGTATCGCGCCTTCGATGCGCAAACGGGATCGATCGCGGTCGACGGCGTCGACATTCGCGATTTTAAACTGACTACGCTGCGCCACAATATCGGCGTCGTGTTCCAGGAGACGCTCTTGTTCAACCGTTCGATCGCGGAAAACCTGCGCGTCGGCAAGCCGGATGCGGGCGAAGCCGAGATGCGTGCTGCGGCGCTGCGCGCGCAAGCGCTCGATTTCATCGATCGTAACCCAGAAGGTTTCGAGGCGAGCATCGGCGAGCGTGGACGGCTTCTTTCCGGCGGCGAGCGCCAGCGGCTCGCGATCGCCCGCGCGCTCTTGAAGGATCCGCCGATCCTCATTCTCGACGAAGCGACCAGCGCGCTCGATCCGGTGACCGAGGCGCGGCTCCATCTCGCGCTCGATGAAGTGATGAAGGGACGCACGACATTCGTGATCGCGCATCGGCTGGCCACCATCCGCAACGCCACGCATATTCTGGTTTTCCAGCAGGGGCGCATCGTCGAGACCGGGACGTTCGACGAATTGTATCGGCGCGGCGGCTTTTTCACCGCGCTTGTGCAAGCGCAATTTCCCCCCGTGGCCGCGGAGTAGCTAACGCAGCCGTTCGAGGATGCTCACGTAATTGGTGACCGCGGTGCCGCCCATGTTGAAGATGCCGCCGAGGCGGGGGTTCTTGATCTGCATGTCGCCGGCGCTGCCGCTAAGCTGCATGGCGGCGAGAGCGTGCATGGATACGCCGGTGGCGCCGATCGGATGACCCTTGGCTTTGAGCCCGCCGGAGGGATTGATCGGCAGCGCGCCGTCCTTCGTCACGGTGCCGTCGGCGATCACGCGCGCGCCCTGCCCTTCCGGCGCCAACCCCATGGCCTCGTACTCGATCAGTTCGGCGATGGTGAAGCAGTCGTGCACCTCGGCGAACGAAAGATCTTGCAGCCCGATCCCGGCCCGCGCGAGTGCGCGCTGCCAGGCAACCGCGCAGCCTTCGAACTTGAGCACGTCGCGCCGCGACATCGGCAAAAAATCCTGCACGTGCTCGGCGGCGCGGAACACGATCGCCTTGTTGAGCTTGAGCGCGGTTTCCACGTCGGCCAGCACCAAGGCGGCGGCGCCGTCGGAGACGAGCGAACAATCCGTGCGCTTGAGCGGACCGGCGACGCGCGGATTTTTTTCGCTTTCGCTGCGACAGAAATCGTAGCCGAGATCTTTGCGGATCTGCGCGTAGGGATTGCTGACGCCGTTTTGGTGGTTCTTGGCCGCGATCTGCGCCAGTGCGTCCGACTGGTCGCCCCAGCTTTTGGAAATAAAGTCCGGCGATCTTGCCGAAAATTCCGGCGAAGCCGCCATCGATGTCGGCCTCCTCGCGCACGTAGGAGGCCTTGAGCAGATTGCGCCCGACTTCGAGACCGGGCGTCGTCGTCATCTGCTCGACGCCGACGACGAGCACAATTCGCGCCGATCGCGATGCGATCGATTGGAGTGCCCCGATGTACCGCGGCGGAACCGGTAGCGCAGGCGTTTTCCACCCGCGTCGCGCGCTTAAAACGCAGATCGGGGGAAGCCTGCAGCACCAGGGAGGCGGAAAAATCTTGCGCCGAGAAGCCGGCGTTGAAATGGCCGAGCACGATCTCGTCGACGTCCTTGGCTCCGACAGCCGCGTCCGCGAGCGCCGCGTTCGCCACGCGCACGATGAGGCTCTCGACGCTTTCGTCGCTCAGTTTGCCGAAGGGCGTGTGCGCCCATCCCACGATGCAAGCGGTCATGATCGCTCCGTTGCCATTGGTTAGCTGCCACACCGGTCAAATTGCCGGTCAAATCGTCGCGTCGCCGAACTTTAGTCGCTTTTTCTTGGCTATGGCTGGCGTAGACTCGCACCCGCACAAGGTTAGCTTCGAAGGTTAGCTTCCTTGGGCTTTGCGTTCGAGGCCGCCTTGCTGTTACATAAGTCCACGCTCAAGCTTCGGGAACCCTTGACCGGCCTTTTGGCTGACCTTTGCGGCCCCTCCGGCTTGGCCAACCGAACGGACGGCGACACGTGATTCGTATGCAATCCCTTCGGGCATCGGCGTTCGGGACCGCGTTTGGTTCCATCATCCTAGGTTCGCTCGCGGCCGCTATGCTGGCTTCTGCCGCAACGCCGGCGCAGGCGGAAGCCACGCTCCTGGTCGATGCCGGCACCGGCAACGTCTTGCAGGAGCACGACGCGGCCTAACCTTGGTATCCAGCCTCGCTGTCGAAGCTCATGACGCTATACGTGACGCTGAGCGCGATCCGCGATCACCGCATCACCTTCGACACGTTGTTCACGGTCTCGCGCAACGCCTCCGCGCAGGCGCCGACCAAGATGGGCTTTCCGGTCGGCACGCAGGTCACGGTCGACAACGCGATCAAGATGATGATGGTGAAGTCGGCCAACGACATGGCCGTGCTGCTCGCCGAAGGCGTCGACGGCACCATCGACAATTTCGCCCAGGAAATGACCGATACGGCGCATCGCCTCGGCATGACGGAAACCAACTACGTCAACCCCAACGGTTTGCCGGCCGACGGCCAGATCACCTCGGCGCGCGATCTCGCCATTCTGGCGCGCGCACTCATTCGCGAATTTCCGCAATACAGTTTCTATTGGCATATTCCGGCGATCCAATTCGGCCGGCGCGTCGTGCGCAATTACAATCCGCTGCTCGGCCGCTATCCCGGCACCGACGGCATGAAGACGGGCTTCATCTGCGCGTCGGGCTTCAATCTCGTCGCCACCGCCACGCGCGACAACAAGCAGCTGATCGCCGTGGTGCTCGGCGCGCCGTCGGGCGCCGCGCGCGCGGTGAAAGCGGCGGAGATGCTGGAAAGCGGATTTAAGCAGAATCCGCTGTCCTGGCTGTTGCCCTCGCTGGGCACGGTCGATCAGCTCAAACCGATCGATGCCGCCCCGCCCAACCTCAAGGACGAAATGTGCGGACCGCACCGCAAGCGCATGCAACAGGCAGACGGACGAGGACGAAGAGGCCGGCGCCGCCGGTGCGGGCCGACGCGACAACGGCGCCGGCGACGCCAGCGATGCCGGCCCGCAATTCTCAGTCCTGCTGTCGGCGCTGCGCGCACCCAATGCGAGGAACGCAAATTTGCTATCCGACGGCGGCCCCGTCGTGCCGATCGTCGTCTATACCGGGCCGACGCGCCCTCCCGGCTGGAAGCCGGCTCCCAAGCCTGCGCGCAAGCGGGTTGTCGCCGCCGTCGCCGGCAAGACGCCAGAGCCCAAATCGAAGCCGCAATTGCGCGCGCGGGCGGTAGCAAGCCGAAACCCGCGCAGTAAGCGGCAGGCGCCGGCGAACGCGCCCCCACGCCATTGAGCATCGACTCAATTCAGTGTCATCATCCGCACACGGATGACCCAGCTAACCGCCGGCATTTCGCTGCGGCACTGCGGTTCATAATCCGTGCATTGTAATTAAAGGATGCCCCGCCTGCGCGGGGCATGACAATAAAAGGGCAAGCATGGACGCCAAGATGACCATCCCCGCGCTTCAGCAAATGAAGCGCGAGGGAAAGAAGAGCATCGGTGTCGTCGCCTGGGATTATCAGATCGCGCGCATCGCCGACCGCGCAGGCGTCGATTTCGTTTCGGTCGGCGATTCGGTCGGCGTCAATCTGTGGGGCCGCTCCGAAGTGGCCGAAGTGACGATGGAAGAGATGCTGATCTGCTGCAAGGCGGTGCGCCTTGGGGTCGCGCGCGCGCTGGTGAGTTGCGACATGCCGTATGGCCCGGTGCAGGAAAGCGCCGACAGCGCGCATCGCCGCCGCCAAGCGGCTCATGGAGGAAGGCGGCGCCGATATGATCAAGGTCGATGCCGCGGCCGAATTCCCCGAAGTCGTGCGCGCGCTGGTGCGCGCCGGCGTGCCGGTTTTTGCGCAGTTCGGGCTTACGCCGCAGACCGCGATCAAATACGGCATTCCCTACAGCGCGCAGAGTTCGCCGCAGGCGCAGGCGAGCCGCCGAGGCGGCCGAAAAGCTCGTCACCGAGGCAAAGCTTCTGGAAGAGGCCGGCGCGGCGCTGCTCGATTTCACCAATTCCGGCCCGGTCGCCGGCGCCGCCGTCGTCAAGGCGGTGAAAATTCCGGTGATCGGCGGATTCGGCGGCGGGCCGTGGCTCGACGGCCGCGTGCGGCTCGCGCACACCGCCATCGGCTACGCGGAAAAGTGGATCGATTCCAAGACCGAGACCTATGTCAACACCGCCAAGGCCGCGCTCGACGCTTTCACCGCGCTCATCGCCGACGCCCGCGCCGGCCGGCAGATCAAGGGCTAAGAAAATGCCGACCGCGATCATCGACGGCATCGCCACGCGATACGAGATTATCGGCTCCGGGCCGCCGATCCTGCATGTACGCGCCCGGCGGTTTCAACGCCGTGATCGAAACCTGGTCGACGCAGGGCATCTACGCCAAGATCAAACTGCTCGATCAACTGCCGAAACATTTTTCCTGCATCGCCTTCGACCGCCGCGAATGCGGGCAATCCGGCGGCCGCATCGAGCGCATCACCTGGGCGCATTACGTGGCGCAGGGCAAGGGCCTGCTCGACCACCTCGGCATCGACCGCGCCTACCTCATGGGCGGCTGCATGGGCTGCTCGCCGGTCGCGGCTTTTGCCGTCGCGCATCCCGAAATGGTTTTGGGCATGGTGCTCTACTGGCCGGTCGGCGGCGCCAAATACCGCATCTCCAGCCACCAGCGTTTTGCCGAACATCTCGGCTTCGTGCAGAGCCATGGCCTCGACGGCGTCGTCGCACTGGTCAGCAAGGAAGGCAAACATTTCGGCGCCGACCCGCGCGGCGGCCCCTGGGCCTCGGTCATCAAACGCGACGCGGCATTCGCCGCGCGCCTACGCCGAGCAGAATCCGGACCAATACAAACTGATCTGCGCCGGCATGTGCCGCGCTCTGTTCGACCGCGACACCGCGCCCGGCGCCGAGCCCGAGGACCTCATGCGCCTCGACATCCCGGCGCTTGATCGTGCCCGGCCACGACGCCGCGCACGCAACGTCCGCGGCGCGCTACCTGGAGGAATGCTTGCCGCGCGCCGAATACTGGGATGTGGCGGTCGAGCGGCAGACGCGAAGAGAACGTGCCGCGGCACGTCATGCAGTTCCTGACCAAGGCGGCCTGATCCGCGAAATTATCTCAGGATTTTCCGGCAGCCGCCTTGATCAGCAAAATCTGCTTCTCGCTCAGCGCGCGGATGAAATCCGGCAGCGGGATGAAGCCGACGCTGTCGAGGTATTTCGACGCATTGCCGCCCTGCAATGACACCGCCCAAAGGAGAAAGCGGCGAAGCGCGTCGGCGGTTTGCGCATCGGGTTGCTGCGTCGAGACGATGAGATACTCGTAATTGATCAGCGGGTAGGAATCGTCTCCGGGCGCGAATACCAGGGTCAACCGCTCGTCGGGCGGCGTGCGCTGGTCGAGCGACGAGGCCGCCGCGTTGATGGTGCCGACCGTCGGCAGTAAAAATCGACCGTTCTCGTTTTTAAGCTGCGCGGTCCCCAGCGCGGCCTTGGCGATCGCGTCACGGAAGCTGATGCCGATATAGGCGACCGAATACGGCGTCGCCGCCGCCGCCTTCACCATTCCATCATTGCCGGTGGCAGTTTTCTCTCCGGCTACGTCAGGCCAATTGATGCTGGTGCCGTAGCCGATTTTGTCTTCCCAGGTCTGAGTCGAAAAATCGAGGAACTGGGAGAAGATGAACGTATCGCCGGAAGCATCAGCGCGGCGGATCGGCACGATGGTCTGGTGGGGCAATTTCACGCCGGGATTAAGCGCGGCGATCGACGGGGCGTCCCACATCGTGATCTTGCCGCTGTAAATCCCGGCGAGCGTCGGTCCGTCAAACTTCAGTCCCGCGTCGTTCAAGCCGGGAACGTTATAGTTCACGGTCTGCGCCGAAATGGCGACCGGAATATTGACGATGCCGGGATGCTGCTCGAACTGCTCATCGGACATGTAGGCGTCGGAGGCGCCGATCCGCGCCTTGCCCGAGAGCGCCGCAGCGATGCCGGCGCCGGAACCGATGGCCGCAGAGGTGAGGCCGACCTCCGGCGCGACCTTGGCGTAATCCGGGATCCACTGCGTGAACAGCGGATAGAGCAACGTCGAGCCGGTTTCATTGAGCGTAATGCTGGCGGCCCGCAGCGGAGTCGCCGCCAGAACCAGCGCGAGGGAGATGAGCGCCGGCCGCAGCGGAAGGGAAATCGATCGCCGAGCGCGCAAGAAGAATTCTGCTCATGCCGCCACCTTTTTGTTTTCACTGATCTTCGGGTCCTGGTCGCGACCGATTTCGTCGAGGTTCACGCCAGTGGTTTCGATCCGGTACATCCAGGTGACGACCGCGCCGATGATCGAGGTGGCGATCAGCCCGTAGAGCAAGGCGCGCGTGCCGATATCGACGAGCAGGATCGGAAACAGGAAGGCGGTGGCGACCGCGCCGATTTTGGCAAAGGCGGCGGCGAAGCCTGCGCCCATGCCGCGCACCTCGGTGGGGAACACCTCGCCGGCGATCAGATAGGTCTGCGCGTTCGGACCGAGATTGGTCATGAAATCGAACAGCATGAAACCGGCGAAAATGAACGCGACCTTCGCCTCGCCGGCAAAATCGATGGAGAACGACGCCAGCAGCAGGCCGGCGGCGCAGCCGATAAAGCCGATGATCTGCAGCCAGATGCGGCCGTATTTGTCGGCCAACGCGATCGCGAAGAGGATGCCGATGATCAGCAACATGTCGATCAGCGCCGCACCCTTCGCGGCGAGGATGCTGTTGGCGATCATATCGCTCAAGCTGCGGATATGATCCGGACCTCCGCCAATCGCCGCGGCGAGAATGACCGGCGTGAAGATACCGATGCCGTAGGTACCGAGATCCTGAATGAACCACGGCACCGAGGCAAAGATGGTGGCGCGGCGATTGCGCTTGTTGAACAGCGCCGAAAACGAAGGTTTGCTGCGCGGCTTGTGTTCGCCCGACGTTTCCGGCCGCACCAGCATGATATTGGTCGGATATCGAGGCTCACGGTGCAGCAAGCGGGTGACCGATACCTCGGCTGCCTCGTGCTCGCCGCGCACGGCGAGCCAGTTGGGGCTTTCGACGATAAAGAAGCGGCCGAGGGTCACGATAAGGGCCGGGATAAGGGCCGTGGCGTACATCCAGCGCCACGCCGACAGATCGGGGTCGAGCACGAGAACAAGACAGCCCATACCGGTGCCGCCCAATGCGCCGAGCGCCTGAAAGCCGAAGGCGCCGAGCACCAGCTTGCCGCGGGCGGTGCTGGGGACGCTCTCCGAGATAATCATGTGCGCAGTCGGATAGTCGCAGCCGAGCGCCAAGCCGAGCCCAAACAGGCAGATCGCAAGCGAGGGGAAGTTCGAACAAAGCAGCAGGAGCGCCAAAAAAGCGCAGAAGATGATCATCTCGGCGATGAACATCCGCTTGCGCCCAAAATAATCGGACAAGCCGCCCAGCAGCACCGAACCGAACAAAATGCCGGCGAGGCTCGCTGCGCTGATGATGCCGTTCACACCCGGGGGAATGTGGAATTGGCGCGTAATCAGCGGCAACGCCACGCCGGTCATGAAGACGACATAGCCTTCGAAGAATTTTCCGGTGGCCGCCAGTGACCAGATGCGCCACTGCATGCCGGTCATCGGCGACGTTTTCAGCCTGGTGCCGTCGGACCAGACCGGCAGTTCGTCGATGTATTCCTGGACAGATTTCGCCGCCGGCTTCGATCGGCCGGCCTCTGCGGTATCGTTCATTGCCGAATTTCCCCCTGAAACTTCATCGCAAAACGTCTTGCCGGTCGTCCGGCGAGACGCCGCGCAACTTCCGCTCTCACGGCGCCGCGAGGGTGAAATCCTACAAGACGGCTAATTTCACTTTTGTGACGGATGCGGGCTTAGCCGACAAAGAACCGATCGTTCGGCCGGCCGCGCGTCGGAGTATAATTTTCCGATTCAGCTTTGCGGCGCGCGATCGCGGCATTCACGCCATGCGCAGCGGCGCGTCGGTCACGTCCTGCAAGGCATCGAGCGTGAGGCCGGACACCATTTCACGCACCGCGAATCCATCGTCGGTCACGTCGAACACGGCGAGATTGGTGTAGACGCGCTTGACGACGCCGAGTGCGGTGAGCGGATAGCTGCAGCGGCGCACCAGCCGGCTCTCGCCGGTCTTCGTCGTGTGTTCCATCAGCACCCAGAGCCGGCGGCGCGCCGGCAGCCAAGTCCATAGCGCCGCCGACGGCGGGAGCGTTATCGGTCGTCGTCGCCCAGTTGGCGATATCGCCGTTTTCGGCGACCTGAAAAGCGCCGAGCACGCACAGATCGAGATGGCCGCCGCGAATGAGGCGCAAAACTGTCGGCGTGGTGCATGTAGGAGCCGCCGGCGCGCAGCGTCACATATTGCTTGCCGGCATTGATCAGCCAGCGGTTGATCTTGTCGGGCGCCGGCGCCGGGCCCATGCCCAGAATGCCGTTCTCCGACTGGAAGATCACCTCGCGCTCCACCGGCACGTAGTCGGCGACCTGCAGCGGCGCGCCGATGCCGAGATTGACGTACCAGCCTTCGGGAATGTCGCGCGCCAGCCGCTCGGCGATCTCGCACGCGCGTCAGCGGCTTGCAGGCCGGCAGGATCCTCGTTTTCTCTTTCACGGTCGCGCCCAAGGCATTCCTCCATCACGTCACCGTCGGCTCGCCGTAGGGCACGTGCAGCACGCGGTTCACGTAAATGCCGGGCGTGGCGACCTTCTCCGGATCGAGCGCGCCCAATTCGACGATGTGCTGGCTCTGCACGATCGTCAACTTGGCCGCCGCTCGCCATCACCGGATTGAAATTGCGCGCCGAGGATTTGTAGGTGAGGTTGCCCCAGCGGTCGGCCTGCCAGGCCTCGACCAGCGCCACGTCGCCGGGCAGCGCCTCTTCGAGAAAGTATTTGCGGCCGTGGATCTCGCGCTCTTCCTTGCCGGCGGCGAGCTTGGTGCCGACGGCGGTCGGCGTGTAGAACGCCGGAATGCCGGCGCCGGCGGCGCGCATGCGCTCGGCCATGGTGCCCTGCGGCACGCACTTCAAGCTCGATGCGGCCTTCGCGCCAGAGTTTCTCGAACACGACCGGATCGGCGGTGCGCGGGAACGAGCAGACGATCTTGCGCACGCGGCCGGTTTCGAGGAGCTTGGCCAGGCCGACGATGGCCGACGCCGGAATTGTTGGCGACCACGGTCAAATCCTTGGCGCCCTGCTCGATCAAGCCCTCGATCAGCGCATTGGGCTGGCCGATCGAGCCGAAGCCGCCGATCAGCACGACGGAGCCGTCGCGGATCCCCGCCATCGCCTCGGCCATGCGTTTGTACGATTTTGTTGATCATCCCGGCCGCAACTCGTTGTCCGCTCGTCCCCGCGAAAGCGGGGACCCAGTTCTTCCATCTGGATTCCCGCTGGCGCGGGAACGAGCGGAATAAATCTTACCCCACCACCCGCATCTTCGGCCTCATCGCGCAAACGCCGGCATCAGTTCGCGCGCGAAGCGCGCCAAGCTGTCGTGCGCAAGTCCGCCGCCGCCGTTGAGCAGAACGTACTCGACGCCGAGCCTGCGCAGCTTTTCGAGCTTGTCGGCGATCTCGTCGGGCGTGCCGTAGAGCGCGCTCTCCTCGCTCGCTTCGCGAGTATCGGAATAGGCCATGATGCTGGCTGTGTTTTTCAGGCCGGGCGCGCTGGAAACGGCCGCGAGGCGGCGCTGCGCTTCCAGGCGGCGCTCCAAACGCGGCCTCCTTGTCGGCCTCGTCCTTGGCGACGAAGAAAGCGCGGGCGACGCCGACTTCCGTCGGATCGTAAGTGCGCCCGCGCTTTTCCACCTCGGCCCTGAAGATCGCAATGCGCTCGGCGACCGTTTCGAACGAGGCAAACTGATCGAGCAACAAGATTATAGCCGCGCTCCGCCACCTGGCGGATCGAATCCGCGCTGCCGGCGCCCATCCACATCGGCGGATGCGGCTTTTGCGCGGTCGGCGGCTCGACGATGATGTCCTCGAAGTGCCAGTATTTGCCGTGATGGGAGAAGCGCTGCTTCGACGTCCAGGATTTCATGATCACGTCGAGCGATTCGTTAAAGCGCGCGTCGGCCTCCGCCATCGGCACGCAGAAGCCCGGCGAACTCGTTGTGGCGGTAGCCCTTGCCGACGCCGAAATCGAGCCGGCCGCCGGAGAGAAGATCGATGGTCGCCGCCTGCTCGGCGAGCAGCACCGGATTGTGCCAGGGCAGCACCAGCACGGCCGTGCCGAGCCGCAGCGTGCGCGTCTTCGCCGCCACCCAGGTCAGCAGCGAAAGGCTGGCGGAGACCTGGCCGAAGCCGGTGAAATGATGCTCGACCAGAAACGTCGAGTGATAGCCGAGCGCCTCGGCCTCGATATTGTAATCGACGAACTGCCGGTAGCCCTGGCCGGAATCGACGTCCGGCCCGCCGTGGCGGGCGGTGGCGCTGCCGAATAGACCGAACCGCATCCCGGCGCTCCCCCGCTTGCATGCGCCAATGTAGCGAGAACCATGCGGATTTGAAACCAGGCCATGCCCCTCGCGCGGCCTGCGTCCGGGTACGCCTATCTGCGCAAATGCAGCGCCAGGGTCGGTCGCGCAATCATTTATTTACCAATTTGCAACGCGAAATTTACCTCCGGCAACACTTAGTGATGAGGGACCTGCCGCGGCAATCGAACGGGCGGCTATCCAAATGACCCATGGGCGCCGATCTTAGTTTTATCAACGAAGTCGAAAACGTCATCGCCAACGGCTCAGCCGACCGGCGTTCGCAAATTCTGGAACGGGTCACAGATCTGTTCATCCTTGGATCGGCGCGGTTTTCCGAGGATGATATTTCCATATTCGATGATGTCATCGGGCGCCTTGCGGCTCGCATTGAACAATCCGCCCAAGTGCTGTTGGCGAACAGGCTCGCTTCAATTCCAAATTCGCCGCCGAACACGGTCCGCACGCTCGCGTTCAATGATGCCATGCCCGGCGGCCGGAGCTATAGTTACAGTCTCATAATAACCGGGGGGAACGACGATGCGCCGGAAGATGATCGCGGGATTTGCGGCAAGCGCGCTGATTCGCAAGCCTTGTTTCGGTCGAAAGTCTTGTTGCGGCCGGCGTGGCGAAGCTATAGATCGATCCTGGGAGGACATCATCATGTTGCACCGTGTCATTCCCACGGCGCTTGCAGCGTTCGAGCTCGTTGCAGGCTTCGCCGTTACGCGCTACGCGGCGGCCGCGCAAGACTATCCCGCCCATTCGATCACGCTGATCGTGCCCTTCCCGCCGGGCGGCGGCGTCGACCTGATAGGCCGCCTGGTCGGGCAAAGCCTGTCGGCGGCGCTCGGCCAGCAGGTGGTCGTCGAAAATCGCGGCGGCGCCGGCGGCATGATCGGCACGCGCGACATCGCCCATGCGACCGCCAGACGGTTACACGCTGGGAGTCATGCTGACCGGCATGAGTCTGAGCCCCAATGCCGACTACGACATCAACAAGGATTTCTCGCCGATCGGGCTCGTTGCCTCGACGCCGGTTTTTATCGTGGCCAACCCGTCTTTTCCGGCGAAATCGCTGACCGACGTGATCGCGCTGGCGAAGAAACAGCCCGGCAAGCTCGCCATCGGCACCCCGCCTTCGCCGACGATCAATTACTTCGCGACAAAGCTGTTCAACCTGTTAGCCGGCGTTGACACCACTATCGTCACCTACAGGGGCACCGCCCCGCTGACGACCGACGTCATGGGCAATCACGTGCCGCTCGGCTTCGATACGATTCCGGCGGCGATCAGCCAGATCCAGGCCGGCCAGTTGCGCGCCATCGCGGTGACCGCCCCGACGCGCTCGGCGGCGCTGCCAAACGTGCCGACGGCCGCCGAATCCGGCCTGCCCGGCTTCGAGGCGGTGCAGTATTACGGCATCACCGCGCCCGCGGGCGTGCCGCGCCCGATCGTCGATCGGCTCAACAAGGAACTGCGCACCATGTTGGCGGACGACGCCTTCAAGAAACGCCTGATTGACGCCGGCGACGATCCGGCGCCGAGCACGCCCGAAGAATACGCGGACAACATCAAGCGCGAGGAAGGCAAGTGGGCGGCGCTGATCAAGAAGCTGGGCTTGAAGGTCGAGTAGTCACCGGGCAATAATTCGTGAACTGTGATGCTCGCCACCGCGTCGGCCATTGGCCGGCCCGACGACAGGCTCCGGCGAAGCATCCAGTACCCGCTGCATGCGACTTCTGCTTGGCGCACTATAGAGAAACTCTGTGGCCACTGGAACGTCCGCTCTTCGCGGGCGTATGGCGCAATCTTGCACAAGTCCAAAGTCAATTCGGTTAGCTCGATCTGCGCAATTATCATTCGATTCGAATTTCACGCCGGCCTGAACATCGGCACCGGCGGACCGTTTTCCGTGTCCTGGAACACGACGCTGACCGGCTGGCCGATGGCGAGCGCGTCGAAATCGCAATCGACGATGTTGGTCAGCATCGTCGGGCCTTCGGCGAGCGTCACATAGGCGATGGCGTAAGGCTCCTTGGCGCGGCGCATGACGCTGAACGTGTAGATCGTGCCGCTGGCCGGAGGCCTCGCGCCATTGCGATCTTGCCGCTGCCGCAGAACGGGCAGATCGCGCGCGGATACCAGTGCGCCCTGCCGCAGGCGCCGCAGGTCGGGAACGACGAAGCGGCGCTCGCGCGCCGCGTTCCAGAATGCCTGCGTCTCGACGGTGACGATCGGCGCAGGAATTTTGCGCGCGTCCGCCATCGTCTCACTCCCGCTCCATGATCAGCGTCGCGCTGCAATGGCGCGTGCCGAGCTGCATGCCGGTGCCCTGCGCGAGCGCGAGATCGCAGTTCTTCACCTGCACCGCCGGATGCGCCTCGCCGCGCAACTGCCGCACCGCCTCGATCACCTTGGTCATGCCGCCGCGATTGGCCGGATGGTTGTTGCATAGCCCGCCGCCGTCGGTGTTGAACGGCAGCTTGCCGACGCCGGAAATCAGATTGCCGTCGGCGACGAATTTGCCGCCCGCGCCCTTTGCGCAAAAACCGAGATCCTCGATCTGGATCAGCACCGTGATGGTGAAGCTGTCGTAGATCGAGGCGTATTTGATGTCGGCCGGCGTGACGCCCGCCTCGGCGAATGCCGCCGGCCCGGAGCGCGCCGCGCCGGACGTGGTGAGATCGAACGTGCCGCCGGCAAGATGCTTCACCGTCTCGCCGGCGCCGATGATTTTCACCCGCGGCCGCTTCAGCGTCTTGGCGATCTCCGGCTTGACGACGACAAGCGCGCCGCCGCCGTCGCTGATGACGCAGCAATCGAGCCGGTGCAGCGGGTCGGCGATCACCGGCGAGTTGACCACGTCGGCGACGGTGACGACCTCGGGCAGCATGGCGTTCGGATTGTGCTGCGCGTGATGCGAGGCGGCGACCTTGATCCAGGCGAGCTGCTCGCTGGTGGTGCCGTATTGATGCATGTGCCGCATCGCGCACATGGCATAGCCGTTGGCGGTGGTCAGCCCGTAGGGAAATTCGAATGCCGCCTCGGGCTGGTTCGGATCGCGCAGCCGCGGCGTGGTGCCGGTCGCCACGCCCTCGCTGCGCGGCCGCCCGGCGAGCGTGATCAGCGCGACGTTGCATTTGCCGAGCGCGATCGCCGCGGCGGCATGCCCGGCGAGCGCCACGTAGGAGGCGCCGCCGAGCTCGGTCGAATCGACGTGGCGGAGCTTCGTCAGGTTCAAGTACTCGGCCATCGAGCCGGGCCCGGCCCCGGCGCGTCGCCGGCGCAGAAATAGCCGTCGACGTCGTCGCGCGTGAGCCCGGCATCGGCGAGCGCGCCGAGCGCCACCTCGGCATGCAGTTGCGCCACGCGTCTTGTCCGGCGCATGCCGCGTCGGATGCTCGTAGGCGCCGGCGATATAGGCCTTGCCCTTGATGGTCATGCGCGAATATCCCCTGCCCGCCGCGACCGTAGCCCGGATTGAGCGGAAGCGAAATCCGGGGTTACAACAGACGACTGCGAAGGAGGACCGGGCATGGAGCTGGGACTGAAGGGCAAGATCGCGCTGGTGACCGGATCGAGCCGCGGCATCGGCCGCGGCACCGCGCTGGCGCTGGCGGCCGAAGGCTGCGACGTGATGCTGACCGGGCGCGACGCGAACGGCGCTCGAAGAGGTCGCCGGCGAAAATCCGCGCCATGGGCCGCCGCGCCGCGATCGCGGTGCTCGATCTGCGCGAAAAGGACGCGCCGGAAAAGCTGATCGCGGCGGTCCAGCGCGAATTCGGCGGGCTCGACATTCTGTTCAACAATGCCGGCACCACCAAGCGCGGCGATTTTTTCGCGCTCACCGACGCCGATTGGGACGAAGGCTACGCGCTGAAATTCTTCGCCCATGTGCGGCTCGCCCGCGCCGCCTGGCCGCTGCTCAAGGAGCGGCGCGGCTCGCTCGTCGCCATGGGCGGCACCGGCGGGCGAAAGCCGCACGCGGACTTCACCATCGGCAGCTCGGTCAATGCCGCGGTCGCCGCCTTCACCAAATGCCTGGCCGATCGCGGCAAGGCACGACGGCGTGCAGGTCAACTGCATCCATCCCGAGCCTGGTCGAGACCGACCGGCAGTGGCGGCGCATCAGCGCCGAGATGGAGCGCACCGGCTGGCCGGAAGACAAAAATGCCGCGAAGAATATTTGCCGCGAGACTTCGGCATCACTCCGCTTCGGCAAGGTCGAGGACGTGGCCGATCTCGTCACCTTCACTCGTCTCCTCGCGCGCCCACCTGGCTGCACGGCGCGACCATCGATCTCGACGGCGGGGAGATTCCGGTGCTTGCTGACGGACGTCATGAACATCCTCCTCACCCCCGCGCGCATCGGGCCGGTCGAAATCAAAAACCGCATCGTCATGCCGCCGATGACCACGCGCACGGCGGACGCGGAGGGCTTCGTCACCGACGACTCGGTCGCCTATTACATGGCGCGGGTGCGCGGCGGCACGGGCCTCATCACCGTCGAGATGGCCTCGCCGGAAAAATGCGGCCGGCATCGCCGCCACGAAGTCGGCATCTACGACGATCGTTTCCTGCCCGGGCTGACGCGGCTCGTCGCGCGAGATCCATCGCGGCGGCGCCAAGGCGTCGATCCAGCTCGGCCATGGCGGCGGCCACACCCGCGCCGACATTTGCGGCGAGACGCCGATCGCGCCGTCGGCCATTCCGCATCCGGTCTACGAGACCACGTTCGAGACCATCGTGCCGCAGGAGATGACCAAGGCGCGCATCGCCGAGACCATCGCCGCCCACGTCGCCGCCGCGCTGCGCGCGCAAAAAGCCGGCTTCGATTGCGTCGAAATCCACGCCGCGCACGGCTATCTGATCTCGCAATTCCACGCGCCGTTCGAAAACCGGCGCACCGACGAATATGGCGGCTCGCCTCGAAAACCGCGCCCGCTTCGGGCTCGAAATTCTGCGCGCGGTGAAAGCGGCGCTGCCCGGCATGGGCGTCGTCTATCGGCTGTCGGTCGAAGATTTCTTTCCCGGCGGGCTCACCTTCGACGAAGGCCGGCAGATCGCGATCTGGGCGGCGCAAGGCGGCGCCGACGCGCTGCACATCAGCGCCGGACATTATCGCTCGCTGCCGTCGGCGCAGATCGTGCTGCCGCCGATGAGCTATGCCGGACGCGACCGTTTCTCGATTTCGCCGCCGAGGTGAAAAAGCAGGTCAGCGTGCCGGTGATCGCCGTCGGCCGGCTCGGCGATCCGGCGCTGGCGGAAGCCGCGGTCGCGAACGGCAAGACCGATTTCGTCGCGCTCGGCCGCACGCTGGTCGCCGATCCGCAATGGGTCGAGAAAGTGAGCCGCGGCGAGCCGATCCGGCGCTGCCTCGCCTGCAACACCTGCATCAACGAAATGCGCGGCGGCGCGCGCATCGGCTGCGTGGTCAACGGCGCCGCCGGCCGCGAAACGCTTGTTCGCCGATGCACAAGCCGCCGCGGGGCGAACGCATCGCCGTGATCGGCGCCGGCCCGGCGGGCTTGACCTATGCGTCGCTGGTCGCCGACGGCAACACGGTCACGGTGTTCGAGAAGGCGGCGCGCGCCGGCGGCTCGTTCCGCTACGCCGGCAAGGCGCCGCTGTTCCAGGAGGTCGAGGCCAACCAGCAAAGCTTCGACCGCTACATCGCCGATCTGGCCGCGGCCTGCGAGATGAAGGGCGTCGCGTTCCGCTTCGCGACCGATGTGACCGATCGCCCCGGAATTGCTGGCGCCGTTCGACCGCATCGTGATCGCGACCGGCGCCGCCTATCGCTTCGGCCTCGGCGCATTCGTGCCTGGGCGCTCGATCGCGGCGTCGCCCGCTGCGCCGGGATTTCGCGATTGTTCTCATCAGCGAAATTGCGCGACTGGTTCTATTACCGGGCGCGGCGCGGCACCGCCGGCACGACTTAACCGGGCTGGCGCGGCCGGGACAAATCGTCACCGTCATCGGCGACGCAGTGCGCGCCGGCAAGAGCAAGCAGGCCATAGCCAGCGCGTTCGAAGCGGCGCTTCTCGACGGAGAGTAGGCATAGGACGAAGGAGTGCGGATGTTCGTGTATGGCGGAGCGGGCAAAACTGCTACAGTGCGCGCCTAGCCATCATCTTTGCCAAACGAGCGCACCATGTCCGAACCGATCTGGAACAAGTTTCTCACCGAGCGCGACAAGGCGGTGTTCGGCACTTCCGGCTACGGCGCGCGCGGCGGCTTCGGCAAGCGGCCGGCGCTGATCATCATCGACGTGAACTGGGCGTTCTGCGGCGACCGGCCGGAGCCGATCCTCGAATCGATCAAGCGCTGGCGCAATTCCTGCGGCGAGGACGCCTGGACGGCTTTGCCCTATATCCGCTCGCTCATCGACAAGTGCCACGACAAGGGCGTGCCGGTGCTCTACACCACCGGCGTGCGGCGCGAGGACAATTGGGATTCCGGCTCCTGGGCCTGGAAGAACTCGCGCAACGAGGAAGACCGCGAGACCATCGTGACCAATCTCGACGGCAACGAGATCGTCACCCCGATCGCGCCCGCGGCGCAGGACATCGTCGTGCTCAAGCAGAAGCCGTCCGGCTTCTTCGGCACCAACATGGCGAGCTACCTGACGCTGCTCGGCTGCGACAGCGTCATCGTCACCGGCACCACCACGTCGGGCTGCGTGCGCGCGACCGTGCTCGATGCGTTTTCAGCCTCAATTACCGCATCGCGCTCGCCGAGGAAGGCTGTTTCGACCGCTCGCAGGCGAGCCACGCCATCAATCTGTGCGACATGAACGCCAAATACGCCGACGTGGTGAAGACCTCCGAGGTTCTCGCCTTCCTCGACACGCTGCCGAGCGGCATGTATGACCTGCCGAAAGGCAAGCGCCTGCGCCGCAGCGCGAGCAAAAACAAAAACGCGCGGCGAATTTTTGACAAAAGCGCCTGCATTTCGCATGAAACGAGCCTGCGAGATCAAGCCGGCAGGTGAATGGAACGAAGCGAGCGCGGTCGATCGCATCGCGCTCGATGCGCATGAGCGTCATCGCCGCCGCATCGTGCTGACCGGCGAGCGGGGTACGACGCTTTCTGCTCGATCTGCCGCAGGCCGCCGCGTTGCGCGACGGCGACGGACTCCTGCTCGACGACGGCGCCATCGTGCGCGTTGCAGGCCGGCCGGAGCCGCTCGTTGAAATCGCCGCCGCAAGCGCGCAGGAGCTGGCGCGATTCGCCTGGCACATCGGCAACCGCCACGTAGACGTGCAGATCGTCGGCGACGTGCTGCGCATCCGGCGCGACCATGTGATCGAGGACATGCTGCGCGGCCTCGGCGCACGCGTAACGCCGATCGAGGCGCCGTTCGATCCGGAGCCCGGCGCCTACGATCATCACGACACGGCGATGGTCATGAGTAAGGCTCGTTTGCCTGTTCGTTCGCGTCCTCTGCTCCACTCGTCCCCGCGAAAGCGGGGACCCAGGGCCAAAAGAATCGTCCGCGCGAGCCGTGATGGCGCTCTGGATTCCCGCTTGCGCGGGAATGAGCGGAGTGAGAGTCCGCTCAACGCCGCCGCCCTCTACCGCCTGATGGCCTGGCTGTCGCCGGCCTATCCGGTCGGCGCCTTCTCCTATTCGGGCGGCATCGAATGGGCGGTCGAGGCCGGCGATATCCAGGACGCCGAGACGCTGCGGCGCTGGCTTACGGTCATGATCGGCGAAGGCGGCGGATTTTGCGATGCGGTGTTTTTCGTTCATGCCCATCGCGCCATCGCCGCGCAACGACGACGTAGCGTTGCGCACGGTCGCCGAGTTCGCCGCGGCGTTCGTTGCCTCCAAGGAGCGGCTGTTGGAGACGACGGCTCAAGGCCGCGCTTTCCTCGACGCCACGCATGCGGCGTGGCCGTGCCCGGCGCTCGCGCGGCTCGAGGCCGTGTGGCACGGCGCGGTCGCGTTGCCCGTCGCGGTCGGCGCTGACCTGCGCCGGGCACGGCATCGCCTGCGAACCAGCGCTGCACGCCTTTCTTCACGCGCTCACGGCAAACTGGATTTCCGCCGGGGTGCGGCTCATCCCGCTCGGCCAGACCGACGGCCAGCGCGTGCTTGCCGCGCTCGAAGCCGATGGTCGCTGCCGCGGCAGAGCGCGCGCTCGCAACGCCGCTCGACGAGGCAGGCTCCTGCGCGTTCCGCGCCGATATCGCCAGCATGCGCCACGAGACGCAGTACACGCGACTATTCCGGTCCTGATGCCATCGGTCGCCCAGGTGGACAAAAGGACGCAGAGCGCCATCATCTTGACGACACTATGCATGACAGAGTGCGCGCAAGGGCGCGTCATAGGCGTCGCGGCCTGACGGCTGCTGCGAGGGATCGACGATGCAGGCTCGGCAACGCAAAAACCTGATGGTCATCGCGCCCTGCCTCGTCGCGATCGGCATCATGTGCACCCTGGTCGCCTATTCGCCGACGCTCTACCGCATGTTCTGTGCCGCAACCGGACTCGCCGGAACGACGCAAAGGGTCGCTGCCGATACGGCGCGAATCTCCAAACAAACCGTGATTGTGGCGTTCGACACCAACGTTGCGCCCGGCCTGCCGTGGCGGTTCGAGCCGGCCCAGGGCGCCGTGACCGTGCACCTCGGCGAGCAGAAGCTCGTGTATTTCACCGCCGAAAACCTCAGCAATGAATCGATCGTCGGGCATGCGACGTTCAATGTCACCCCGCTGCGCAGCGGCATTTATTTCAACAAAATCCAATGCTTTTGCTTCAGCAACGAGCGGCTCGGCCCGCACGAAAAAGTCAGGATGCCGGTTGTGTTCTACGTCGACCCGGCATTCGGCAAGGATGCCGACATGCACGACGTCGCTCAGCTCACGCTGGGCTACACCTTTTTCCGCGCGGCCGATCCGCTGAATGCGAAAGACCTCTCGCGCTTTCTCGCCACTAACCCGCCGGACCCCGTTGAAGGCCGCGATCTGTTCAACGAACGCTGCGCCGCCTGCCATGCGCTCGACGCCAACAAGTTCGGCCCGAGGCTCGGCGGCGTGTTCGGCCGCCGCGCCGGCGTCGGTACCCGGCTACGATTATTCGCCGGCGCTAAAGAACGCCGGCCTGAGCTGGTCGGCGGACAACCTCGGCCGCTGGCTCGCCGGTCCGCAACAATTCATTCCCGGCGTGAAAATGCCGGTCAGCGTTCTCGACCCACTCGCGCGCCGGGATATCGTCGCCTATCTGCAGCAGGTGAGCGGGCAGCAGCGCAGCGGCGGACTCAAGAGTAAAACCGCGGCGCAGGGCCCGGGCTATTAGACGTATTTGGATATTGGCCTCGATATCGGAGCGCACTGCGCGCAATTTCCTATTCCGCGAAGGCCGCCGCATGTAAACTCGCCGACAGTTTTGGAGATTATGCATGCCCGCGTCACACGGCCCCCTGCGCGTCGGCATCGGCGGCCCGGTCGGCTCCGGCAAGACGGCGCTGATGGATGCGCTGTGCAAGCGGCTGCGCGACCGCTACCAGATCGCCGCCATCACCAACGACATCTATACCAAATGGGATGCCGAATATCTGGTGCGCTCCGGCGCGCTTGAGCCCGCGCGCATCGCCGGCGTGGAGACCGGCGGCTGCCCGCACACCGCGATCCGCGAGGACGCCTCGGCCAATCTCGCCGCAGTCGCCGACATGAGCAAGAAATTTCCCGGTCTCGATCTCGTGCTCATCGAGTCGGGCGGCGACAATCTGGCCGCAACCTTCTCGCCGGAGCTCGCGGATCTCACGATTTACGTCATCGATGTCGCTGCCGGCGAAAAGATCCCGACGAAAGGCGGTCCCGGCATCACCCGTTCGGATTTGCTGGTGATCAACAAGATCGATCTCGCGCCCTATGTGGGCGCTTCGCTGGCGAACATGGAGCGCGAATGTAAGCGCATGCGCGGCGCGCGTCCGTTCGTCTTCACCAACCTGCGCGCCGGCAAAGGCGTCGACGAGATCGCCCGCTTCATCGAGGAGAAGGGTGGGTTGGCGGACACGTAACTTCATCCGCTCGTCCCCGCGAAAGCAGGGACCCAGCGATCTGATGAAGAGCCGCGCACCTTCTGGATTGCTTCCGCGGGAATGAGCGGTTTAGATCGGCTTACGTCCTTCCCGCGAGCTGCCGCGCCTTGTCGAGATGGCCGTAAGAGCGCACCGGCGCGCACATCAGGAAGCGGTAGCCTTCCTTGACGATGCGCTCGGCGTTGCCGGCCTCGACGTGCGGATGGCCGACGACGACGTTCGCCTCCTTGCAGGTGGCGACGATCTGCGCCATGTGCTCGAGCACGACCTTGTGCTCGTACTGGCGCGGATAGCCGAGCTCCTGGGTCAGATCGCCCTCGCCGATCAGGATGGCGCCGATGCCGGGCACGTTCTTCAAGATATCCTTCAGGTTCTTGATGCCCTCGACGTCTTCGATCATGAGGATGACGAAAATCTCGCCCTTGGGATTGAGCGGCCACACGTCGGCGCGCTCGTAATATTCCTGCTGGCTGACGCCCCAATAGCGCACCGCCGAAGTCGGCCCGTCGCCGCGGATGCCGGCCGGCTCGTAGAGCGGCTTGCCCTTGAGCCGCGGATAACGGCAGGCCGCCACCGCGTTGTAGGCCTGCTCGACATTGCTGATATGCGGCCAGATGATGCCGTAGGCGCCGAGGTCGAGAACCTGCTTGGCGTGGAACTGCGCCTTCTCGCCGCCGTTCGGCGGGATGCGCGCGAACGGCGCCACCGCCGGCGCCACCGAACCGGACCGCGCAATCTGCCCGCGGTTGAGCATGTATTGCAGGCAGTCGCGGAACGCGCGGATGTCGTATCCGTTGTGCTCCATCTCATAGACCACGGCGTCGTATTTCGCGGTGGTGAGCGCGATCGCCGCCTCGACGTCGGGCGGCGAAAAGCATGTCACCGCAGTCTGTCCCGCTTCGAGCGCGCGGATGACGCCGTTGAGCCTCGGTAATTCAGCCATTCCTTGGTCTCCCTCATTTCGATAATTCGCCACCCTACCAGATTATCGGCCCGGTTTGACAATCGCCGCCCCGCGCCGTAGCATCCGGCCGAACCCGAAACCACTGCAAGCGATGGTGCCATGATTATCGATTGCCACGGCCACTACACCACCGAGCCCAAGGACCTGCACCGCTTCCGCAAGGAGCAGACCGCGGCGGCCAACGCCAAGGACAAGACGGCGATGCCGTCGCGCGCGTCGCTTGAAAATGTCCGACGACGAAATCCGCGAAAGCATCGAGGGCAACCAGCTCAAACTGCAGCGCGAGCGCGGCACCGATCTGACCATCTTCTCGCCGCGCGCCTCCGGCATGGGCCATCACATCGGCGACGAGAGCGTCAGCCATCGAATGGTCGCAGATCTGCAACGACCTGATCGCGCGCGTCGTCTCGCTGTATCCGCAGAACTTCATCGGCGTGTGCCAGTTGCCGCAATCGCCCGGCGTCGACCCGAAGAACTCCGCCGCCGAGCTCGAGCGCTGCGTGAAAATGGGCTTCGTCGGCTGCAACCTCAATCCCGATCCGTCCGGCGGCTATTTCAATTCGCCGCCGATGACCGACAAGTCGTGGTTTCCGCTCTACGAGAAGATGATCGAGCTCGACGTGCCGTGCATGATCCACGTCTCCGGCTGCTGCAATCCGGCGATGCACACCACCGGCTCGTATTATCTCAATGCCGACACCATGGTGTTCATGCAGGTCATCCTCTCCGATCTGTTCAAGACCTTCCCCAAGCTGAAATTCATCATTCCGCACGGCGGCGGCGCGGTGCCGTTCCATTGGGGCCGCTTCCGCGGCATCGCGCTCAACAACGGCAAGCCGGAGCTTGCCGAGATCATGGGCAACAACATTTTCTTCGACACCTGCGTCTATCACCAGCCCGGCATCGACCTGCTCACCAAGGTGGTGCCGATCGACAATATTCTGTTCGCCTCCGAAATGGTCGGCGCGGTGAAAGGCAACGATCCGAGGACCGGCTTCGGCTTCGACGACACCAAGCGCTACGTCGACAAGGCGCCGATCAGCGACGCCGACCGCAAGAAGATTTTCGAAGACAACGCGCGCCGCGTGTATCCGCGACTGAAGGCCAAGGCGCCGGCCCAGGCGACGGCGTAGCGGCGCGCGCCTGCCGCGTCGATGCAGGATGCGAACGGCTTGGCGAAAGCGAGAAGAAAACGCCGCAGCGAAGCGCGCAGATCCCACGTCGTCCGCATCGGCGCGCGCGAGATCGAGACCCGCGGTCTGGCCACGGCGTTCTGGACCGATCTCTATCACCGCTCGATGACCGTATACTGGCCGGTGTTCTTCGGCACCGCCGCGCTGATCTTCGTCCTTCTCAATGCCGTTTTCGCCTTCGCTCTATTTGCTCGGCGATCAGCCGATCGCCAACGTTTCCGCCGACCTGCCGCTGCCGCTGAGCCTGTTCTATTTCTCGATCGAGACGCTGGCGACGGTCGGCTACGGCGACATGCACCCGCAGACCAATTACGGGCATCTCGTCGCCACGGTCGAAATCTTCACCGGCATGTGCTTTCTGGCGGTGATGACCGGGCTGATCTTCGCCCGCTTCTCGCGGCCGAGAGCGCGCTTCGTGTTCGCCCAACATCCGGTCGTCGACCACGCATCAGGGGCAGCCGACGCTGATGATCCGCGTCGCCAACGCGCGCCACAACACGATCTCGCAGGCGACCGCGCGGCTGTGGCTGTTTCGCGCTGGAGAACACGAAGGAGCGCGAACAGTTGCGCCGCTATTACGAGCTGAAGCTCGAGCGCAACGAGCATCCGATGTTCTCGCTGAGCTGGACGCTGCTTCACGTCATCGACGAAACCAGCGCCTTCCATCGGCATGAGCCGCCGACGAGTTCGCCGCCGCCGAAGGCGCGCTTGATTCTCAACGTCGGCGGCGTCGACGACAGTTCCGCGCAGCGGCTTTATGCGCGCCAGATTTATTCGCAGCGACGATATCCGCTGGCAGCACCGCTATCGGGACATCACCAGCATTTCCGCCGACGGGCGGCTTGTGCTCGACTACAGCCGTTCCACGACGTGGTGCCGGAGCAGGCGTGACAGCAGGATTACGCGGCGGCGCGATGCACCGTTCTGCTGCTCACCCGCCGCGGTGCGGGTGTTCGACCGGCTGCTTGAGAATGAAATCGAGCGCCACCACGAAGACGAAAGCCAACGTGAAAAAATTCAGCGTCAGAGCGGTGATGTAAGCGGCGGGAGCGTAGGGGAAACTACCCAAGACATAGACGAGCATCCCCATAAGCGATGCGCAACCAAAGACGACGAAAACCGCGTAGATGATGCGCGATTGTTTGATATCGGCGGCTCGGCGGCGCCGGTACGGATAGGTGAGAAGGTGGATCAGCATCGGCAACGCGAACAACAACGCCGAGATCCTCCATATCCAGTTTTCGGGCATATTGTATAGCCCGAACACCGGCGGCAGCAGCGCACCCCACGTCACCAGAAACAGGTGGGTCACCACCGTCTTGGCCAGCAATCGATCGAGCGTGGGAGAGCTGCACGCCGACGGCCTGACGCAACGACAGCAACAGGGCGAAGAACCCTGTGAAGGTGACCATCATCGCCGGCCAGCGTGTACAGCAGAATGGCGCCTGTGACTTCCACGACCTGCTCCCTTGACGTGACGCTATCCGTCACCACTTCGTTTTGGACCGCCGCAACCGTTCTAGCGACTCACGACACGCTGATGACGATCTTGCCGAAATGCTGATTGGCGCGCATCACCGCGAGCGCGTCGGCGATATCGGCAAGCTTGTAGGTCTTGTAGATCGGCAGGCTGAGCTTGCCGCTCTCGACCGCCGGCCACAGATCGGCGCGCAGCGCGCGCACGATCTCGCGCACCTCCTCGGGCGTGCGGGTGCGGAAGGTGACGCCGATATAGTCGATGCGCTTGAGCGCGTGCTTGTCGAAGTCGAACTCGCCCTTCGTGCCGCCGAGCCGGCCGACATTGACGATGCGGCCGAGAATTTTCGCCGCTTCGAGGTTGCCGTTGGCAACCGGCGCCGGAACCATGTCGACGATCAGGTCGACGCCCTTGCCGTCGGTCGCTTTTTTGACGTCCTCCGGCCAATCCGGCTTGCTGGTATCGATCGCGACATCGCAGCCGTATTCCTTGCAGCCGCGCCCGGCGCGCCGCATTGGTCGAAGTGCCCATGACCAGCGACGCGCCCATCAGCTTGCCGATCTGCATGCCCATCAGCCCGACGCCCGAGCTGGCGCCCTGAATGAGCAGCGTTTCGCCGCGCTTGAGCCGGCCGGCGGTCACCACGGCGTTGTGCATGGTCTGCAGCGCCACCGGAAAGCACGCCGCCTGCTCGTAGGTCATGTTGTTGCCGGGAATGCGATGCACGCGCCCGGCATCGGTGACGGCATATTCGGCGAAACCGCCCGGCGCCGAGCCCATGACGCGGTCGCCCGGCCTTGAAGTCCTTTACCTCGCTGCCGACCGCCTCGACCTCGCCGGAGCATTCCAGCCCGATGCGCGCGCCGACGCCGCCGACGCTGCCGTGCTGGATGCCCGACGCGACCAGGAGATCGGCGCGATTGAGGCTCGAGGCGCGCACGCGGATCAAGACTTCGTTGGGCTTCGGCTGAGGGTTTCGGCACGTCGCGCACTTCGACGCCGTGTTCGCCCAGAACTGCGGCTTTCATCGCGGCTCCTCCAATTCACGTCAGGACTTCTTGCGCTCGCCCGCAGGATATACTTTACCGGCTCAAGCCGTCCACGGCCGGCGGAATGCGGAACGGCGTGCAAGAAGGAGGACGCCTTGCACGTGCATCTCGTCGGCAGCATCGGCCTCGACACGGTGGATGACGTTTTTCGCACGGTCGGATCGCTGCTCGGCCCGTATCTGCGCCGCATTCCCGACGGCGAAGTCGGCGGGCGCCGGCTGTGGATCAGCTGGCAATATCCGCTGCTGCGCGCGAGCGTCTACCTGCGGCCCGATCCCTCCGGCGCCATCCGCCCGACCAATCGCTTTCCGCTGCTCACGCTGGCCGAAGGCGTCACGCCGGCCGAAGTGCATTTCGGCGAACTCGGCTATGCCCGCGAAGCGCGCGCGTCCTACCTCGACTTCGTTGCCGCGCGCGACAACGGCACGCTTGCCGAAGGACATCCGCTTTCAGGTCTGCCTGCCGACGCCGTTCGCGGTGGTCGAGTTCGGTCGTCGTGCCCGCGGCGCTTGCCCGCCGTCGAGGCCGCCTATGAGCGCGCCATGATCGCCGAGGTGGCCGCGTTGTGCCGGCACATCCCGCACCGCGATCTGTGCATCCAATGGGACGTCTGCAACGAGATGGTTCTCTGGGACGGGCAACAGACCGACGCGGTGCCGGGTGCCGACATGCCCGCGCGAGCAGCTCATCGCGCGCATGCAGCGGCTATGCGCCGCCGTGCCCGACGACGTCGAACTCGGCCTGCATCTTTGCTACGGCGATTTCGGCGCCAGGCATTTCGTCGAACCCAAGGACGCGGCGAAGCATGGTCGATTTCGCCAACGCGCTTTCGCGAGCGATCGCGCACAAGCTCGCCTATATTCACATGCCGGTGCCGATCGAGCGCAGCGACGACGCATTCCATCGGCCGCTTGCCGATCTCAAGCTTGCCGACGGCACCGAGCTGTTTCTCGGCCTCGTGCACGCCAAGGACGGCGTCGAGGGCACGAGGCGCGCGGATGGCGGCGGCGCGCCGCTACACGCCGGAATTCGGCATCGCCACCGAATGCGGCATGGCGCGCGCGCGGTCGGAAGCGACGGTGCGCGACGCTGCTGAAAATCCACGCCGACATCTGTCGCAAGCGGCTGAGCGCCATGGCCCGCAACGTTCACCTCGTCGGCAGCGTGCCGCTCGGCAGCGCCGAGCGAAGTCTTCGAGACGGTCGAGTGCCGCGCTCGGCCCGCGCATCAAGCGGCTGCCGGACGGCGAGACCGGCGCGCGCGGCGACTGGATCACCTGGCTCGAACCGGTCTTCGCCGAACATCCGGCATTTGTAGAAATCGGGCGAATTCTTCCGCGTGCACGCAAGCGGCACCGGGCGCGAGCGCTATACGCTCAGAGCCCGGATTTGACGCCGCCGATATCCGCTTCGACAATCTGTTCTACGCCGACATCGCCGAGCAATCCTATGCCGAGTTCAAACGGCTGAAGGACGCCGGCAAGATTGCCGCCGGCGACGAAATTCCAGGTCGATCTCGTGCCCGGCGCACTCGGTCATCTGGCTGTTCCTGGTCGATGCCCTGCACGCGCCGATCGATCCCATCTACAACGACGCGCTCAAGCGCGAGATCGACAAGATCGCCGCCGCCATCCCGCACGACGAACTGGCGATCCAGTTCGACGTCGCGTCCGCCGTGTTTGCGCGGCTGCGAGCGCAACGAAGCGTCGGCTACGGCCGCACCAAGGACGAGATGCAGGAGACATTCAGCGCCATCCTGGCCGATCTCGGCAACCGCGTGCCGGCGGATGTCGATCTGCTCTATCACCTCTGCTACGGCGACTGCGAACCACCGGCACGTGGTCGAGCCGACCGACATGAGCGACATGGTCGAGTTCGCCAACCGCGTGGCGCGCGAGATCGAGCGGCCGATGCAGCTCGTTCACATGCCGGTGCCGCGCAATCGCACCGATGACGCCTATTTCGCGCCGCTACGGCGGCTTGCGCTGCGGCCGGAAACCGAACTCTGCCTCGGCCTCGTGCATTACACCGACGGCGTCGAAGGCACCAAGCGGCGCCTCGCCGCCGCGAAAAAGTATGCGGAAAAATTCGCCATCGCGACCGAATGCGGTTTCGGCCGCCGCGACCCGCGCACCATTCCGGAGCTTTTGCGCATCCACGCCGAGATTGCGGATCTGGACTGACAGGTCCCGCATCGGACCCGCTGTCCGGTAGTGGTACAGTTCGCCGCCTTGTCACACCAAGCTTGAATCAGGCTCATAGCTGTAAACTCCAAACTGTACCAATACCCTCTGTCCCATGCCATTGCGGGCAACTTCAATGCAGATATAGTTGGGCGGAGTTGACCCAAAAACGAGCGAACGGGTGCATCATGACGGCGAAAACGCGATCCCCACAATCGACCTGTCGCCGCTCTCCGGCGGCAGCGAGCGCGAACGGCGCGAGGTCGCGCGGCAGATCGACGACGCCTGCACGGACATCGGCTTTTTCATGGTCGACCGGCCACGGCGTGCCGCTCGACCTGATCACAGACGACACGCCAGCGCGCCATCGACTTTTTTGCGCTGCCCGACGCCGAGAAAATGAAGGTGCAGCGGCCGCCGCCAAAAATCAGCCGCGGCTACAATTGGGTCGGCGACCGCTCGGTCGTCCTATTCGATGGGCCAGAGCGGCGCCGCCGGATATTCAGGAGGCCTTTGCGTTCGGCCCCGAGGGCATCGCCGCCTTGGCGGCGCAGGTCGACAAGACCAGCGCGCAAATGTACGCGCCCAACATCTGGCCGGAGCGCCCGCATGATTTCAAAGAGAATCATGCTTTCCTATCATGCCGCCATGTCGGGGCTGGCCTCGCGCGTGCTGCGCGCCATGGCGACGGCGCTCGACGTAGAACGAGAATTATTTCGCCGACAAGTTCGATCGCCGCGCCAGCGTGGTCCGCATCATCCGCTATCCGGCGGTGAGGCAGCAGCCGCTGCCGGGACAATTGCGCGCCGGCGCGCACACCGATTACGGCGTGATGACGTTTGTGCGCGGCGACGACACGCCGGGCGGTTTGCAGGTCAAGCATCGGCACGGCGACTGGATCGATGTTCATATCCCGCCCGACGCTTTGTCTGCAACATCGGCGATCTGATGATGCGCTGGTCGAACGACCGCTGGGTCTCGACTTTGCACCGCGTCGCCGTGCCGCCGCCGGATGCGGCGCCGACGCGATCGCATTTCGCTGGTCTTCTTCGAATACCCAAATCCCGACACGCTCGTTCGCTGCTTCGAAAGCTGCGTTGGCTCGGGAGCAGAAATATCCGCCGATTACGGTCGCCGACCACTATCTCGGCAAATTGATGAAAGCCGGCCACAGCCGGCTCGACGCCAAGCCCGAGGACGCAGTATCGGCTACCGCCTCGCGCGAGGCGCAGACGACGCATTGATCGCGTTTGGTCCTGCGCGGTCGCCTCACAACAAGCGAACGTAGAAGCTGCGGCCTTGCCATGCCATTCGGCCCTCTCACCACGACGAGCGTCGGCAGCTTTCCGCGGCCGACCTGGCTTGCGCACACCAAGCGCAATCAGCTCACCTATCCGCCTCGAAGGCGAAGCGCTCAAGGAAGCCATGGACGACGCCATGGCCGCTCGTCATTCGCGAGCAGGAACAGCTCGGGCTCGATATTCTGACCGACGGCGAGATGCGGCGGAAAACCTTCGTCTTCCATATCGCCGGACAATGGGATGGCGTCGATACCGAGAAGCTCGTCACCAAGCAGATCTATCGCAATCGCGAGGCCAACCGCCTGGTGCCGCGCATCACCGGCAAGATCGCTCGCCGCGCGCCGGCTGCGGTCGACGATCTGCGCACCGCCAAGTCGCACACCGGCCGCCCGATCAAAATGGCGGTGCCGGGGCCGATGACGGTGATCGACAGCGCGGCGAACGAATTCTATGAGGACGAAGAGGAACTCGCTTTCGATGTCGCCGCCGCGATCAACGCCGAGCTGCGCGACCTGCAAGATGCCGGCGCCGACGTGCTGCAGATCGACGAGCCGGCGATGACGCGCTACCACGACAAGGTGCGCGGCTATGGCGCCAGGGCGCTCGATCGCTGTCTCGACGGCATCCGCGTGCCGACCATCGTGCACCTTTGCTACGGCTATCCGGGCGGCGGCGCGCTGCAGCACCAATACGAATATGAAGGGCTGTTGCCGCTTTTGATGCAAACGCGCATCGGCGGCTTCACCGTCGAGTTCGGCCGCAGCGCGTTCGACCCGAAAGTGCTGCGCCTCTGCGGCGACCGCATCGTCATGTTCGGCTGCGTCGATCCGGGCGATAGTCCGGCGCCCAAGGTCGATGCGGTGGAGCGCCGCATCGGCGAGGTGCTCGAAGTCCTCGATCCGAAACAGGTGTGGCTCGCGCCCGATTGCGGACTGATGACCATCAGCCGCGAAATGGCCCACGAGAAGCTTGCCGCGATGGTCGAGGCGGCGAAGCGGTTGCGAGCGAAGCTCTAGGGACCGAGCGTAGCCGCAGTCCTTCCGACCCTGGTACGATAGCGCATGAACCAGATCGTCCGCCCGCAAAAAATCGCCGCCTCGGCGTGTCCGCACGACTGTCCGTCGACCTGCGCGCTCGAAGTCGAGATCCTCGACGAGCACACGATCGGCCGCGTGCGCGGCGCGGCGGAGAATGCCTACACGGCGGGCGTGATCTGCGCCAAGGTCGCGCGCTACGCCGAGCGCGTGCATCATCCCGACCGCTTGCTGCATCCGCTGCGGCGCATCGGCGCGAAGGGCTCAGGCGAGTTCGCACCGATCTCATGGGACGACGCGCTCGATCTTGTCGCCGAGCAATTTATCCGCGCCGAACAGGCGCACGGCTCCGAAGCGGTGTGGCCCTACTATTATGCCGGCACCATGGGCCACCTCATGCGCGACGGCATCAACCGCCTGCGCCACGCCAAAAAATATTCCGGCTTCTTCTCCACCATCTGCGTCAATCCGGCCTGGACCGGGTTCATCGCCGGGACCGGCAAGCTCGCCGGCGCCGATCCGCGCGAAATGGCGAAATCCGACCTGGTGGTGATCTGGGGCACCAATGCGGTCAACACCCAGGTCAACGTGATGACGCACGCGACGCGCGCCCGCAAGGAACGCGGCGCCAAGATCGTCGTCGTCGACGTCTACATGAACGGCACCATGCAGCAGGCCGATCTGCCGGTGCTGATCCGGCCCGGCACCGACGGCGCGCTCGCCTGCGCGGTGATGCATTGCCTGTTCCGCGACCAAAAGGCCGACTGGGATTATCTCGAACCGCTACACCGACGCGCCGCGCGAACTGGAGGCGCACTTGCGCACGCGCGATCCGGCATGGGCGTCGCGCATCACCGGCTGCCCCGCCGAGACGATCGAGGAATTTGCCCGCCTGGTCGGCGACAACAAGCGCGCCTATTTCCGCCTCGGCTACGGCTTCTCTCGCTCGCGCAACGGCGCCTTCAACATGCATGCCGCAAGCTGCATCGCCGCGGTCACCGGCGCCTGGCGTTACGAAGGCGGCGGCGCCTTTCACAACAACGGCGATGTCTTTCCACCTCGACAAGAGTTTGATCGAAGGCGAGCGACGTGCGCGATCCCTCGATCCGCATGCTCGACCAGTCGCGCATCGGCCCGATCCTGACCGGCGATGAGGAGGCGCTGCAGGGCGGCGGCCCGGTCACGGCGCTGCTCATTCAGAACACCAATCCGGTTTCGGTGGCGCCCGATCAGGAAGTGGTCAAGCGCGGCTTTGCCCGCGACGACCTGTTCGTCTGCGTGCACGAGCAGTTCATGACCGACACGGCCAAAGTCGCCGACGTGATCCTGCCCGCCACCATGTTTGTCGAGCACGACGATTTCTATACGGCCGGCGGCAGTCAATACATTCTGCTCGGGCCGAAGCTGGTCGAGCCGCCCGGCGAATGCCGCTCCAATCACGAGGTGATCTGCGCGCTGGCGCAGCGGCTGGGCGCCGAGCATCCAGGTTTCGCCATGAACCCTGCGCGAGCTGATCGATGCCACGCTGCAAAAATCCGGCTGGGGAACGCTCGCCGAGATCGAGGCTAACCGCTGGATCGATTGCCAGCCGGATTTCGCCACCGCGCACTATCTCAACGGCTTCGCCTATCCGGACAAGAAATTCCGCTTCAAGCCGGACTGGCCGAAAGTGCCGTTCGGCCGCTGGCACCGGACAACCCCGTCCTCCCGCCATTCCGGAATTTCCCGACCATTGGGACGTGATCGAGGAGGCGGACGCCGAGCATCCGTTCCGCCTCGCCACCTCGCCGGCGCGCGGCTTTCTCAATTCGACCTTCACCGAAACGCCGACCTCGCTCGCCCGCGAGCGTCGGCCCGACGGTGATGATGCATCCCGACGACGCCGCCCCGCTCGGCATCGCCGACGGCGACGTCGGTCACCCTCGGCAACCAGCGCGGCAAGGTGCAGATCCACGCCAAACTGTTCGACGGCGTGCGCCGCGGCGTGTTGATCGCGGAATTGATATGGCCCAATTCCGCCTACGCCGACGGCCGCGGCATCAACACGCTGACCGGCTCCGACTCGGTCGCCCCCTTCGGCGGCGCCGCCTTCCACGACAATCGGGTGTGGGCGACGAAAACCGCCTGACGCAGTAGCCCGCATGAGCGGAGCGCTATGCGGGATCATGGCTTCAAAAAATCCCGGATTTCGCTTCGCTCATCCGGGCTACGGGACCTTCAATGCCAATCAAGCTTCCGCCAGATCATCAACAAGGCCGTCGCCGACAAGCGTTTCCTGGTCGTTCCCGGCGCCCATGACGCGCTCAGCGCGCGGCTCATTCAGCAGATCGGCTTCGAGACCTATTTCATCGGCGGCTTTCCGGCGGTCGGCGCCCGCTACGGCGTGCCCGACATCGGGCTCAAAGGTTTCGGCGAAATCTCCGCCGCCGTGCGCGACATCATGTCAGCCTGCGACCTGCCGGTGTTCGTCGACGGCGACGACGGTTACGGCGACGTCAAGAACGTGGTGCACACGGTGCAGACCTACGAGCGCATGGGCGTAAGCGCGATCCTGATCGAGGACCAGCAATGGCCCAAGCGCTGCGGCCACATGGTCGGCAAGAAGGTCGTGCCCGCCGAGCTTGCGGAAGCCAAGATCAAGGCGGCTTGCGCGGAGCGGATCAATCCGGAGACCTGGATTCTGGCGCGCACCGACGCGCGCGCCGTGTACGATCTTGACGAGGCCATGCGCCGCGCCGAGCGCTTCATCCGCGCCGGCGCCGACGGCATTTTCATCGAGGCGCCGCGCTCGATCGAGGAGCTCAAGCGCATCGGCAAAGCCTTCGACGTGCCGCAGATCTGCAATCCGCTGATGGGCGGCCACACGCCGATCCTGTCGATGGAGGAACTGGGCGAACTCGGCTTCAACTGCGCCGTGCTCGGCCTCGACACGCTGATGCACGCCGCCAAGGCGATCGAGGCCGTGCTCATCGACATGAAATCGGGCAAATTCGCCCACCGCAACGACGGCATGGATTTCGAAGCGTACAAAAAGCTCGTCGGCTACGACAAATGGGAATCGATCGACGAGCGCTTTGCGCCGAAGCAATGAGTCCCTCTCCCCACTTGGGAGAGGAGAAGGACTACGCCAGCGCGGGCTCGCGTTTCGCCGGCTGCGTTTTCGCCGGATCGCGGAGATTAAAAATCCGCCGCGCATTGTCGTAGAACAATTTCTGCTTATCGGCTGGCGAAAGCTTAATGTCATCGATCAGCTTCAGGCACGGCGCCGGGTCCCAGCACGGATAGTCGGTGCCATACATGACGTGATCGATGCCGTAATAGTCGATGGCGAATTTGATGCCGGCCGAGTGCGGAGACACCGTGTCGGTGTACATGCGCTTCATGTAGTCGGTGACCGGCCGCGGCAGCTTTGCCGCCTTGGAATTCTTGTCCATGCGGCCGGCCTGATAGGGCAGCGAACCGCCGGTGTGCGACATCACGATTTTCAGCTTCGGATGGCGCTCCATCATGCCGGAGAGAATGAGCCGCATCGCCGCGACGCTGACTTCGATGACGCGGCCGAGGCTCAAATGCAGCGCGCCGTCGTAGCCGTCCAGCATGTCCTGGAAGATCACGTCGGTCGGATGCAGGAACAGCGGCAGGCCGAGTTTTTCGCAATGGGCGTAGAACGGCTCCAGCCGCTCGGAATCGATCCGCGCATCTTCGCCGACGCTGCCGGGCAGATTGACGCCCATGAGGCCGAGGCGATTGACCGCGTCGTCGACCACTTCGATGGCCGCACGCGTATCCTGCAACGGCACCGCGGCGCTCGCCCACAGCCGGCCCGGATACTTCTTCTGCGCACCGGCCATTTCCTCGTTCCACATCAGCGCATAGTCGCGGCCTTCGGAAAGCGGCAGATCGGAGAAGAACACCGAAAACGGGCCGATCGAGCAGACCACGTCGATGTCGTGCCCCATGCTGGCCATGTATTCGAACGACTTGTCGAGATCGAACCACTCGGCCCAGGAATTGAGATGACAGCCGCTGTCCTGGCGGCGGAAGTAGCTGTAGCCGCCCTTGTCGTTGACCCTGGCTCTGGGGAACTCGTCGCGCTTGCACAGCTTGTCGAAAATCGACCTGGGCCACCAATGGAAATGCGAATCGATGATGTGCACGAGGGCCTCCTGCCGGGCGCCGAACGAGCCGAACGGCTTACGATTCAACGATTTTAGTGAGCCGGACGTTCCCGGTCAACGCGATTGCTTTGCCGCAGCTTATGCGTGAGTCGGCGCAGCAGTCCTTAAGCGGAACGCGAGTTGTCACTGCGGGCTAATTGGTTCACCATCGCTTCAGCCCTCAGCCGACGAAGTTCGGTACGCAAAGGGCAAGGGGAGGTCCATGAACGCCGTCAGCGGTGTCGATCGCTATCAAATCGCGGCGCGCATCGAGCGGCTGCCGCTCTCGCGCTGGCACAACAAGCTCCGCCTCATCGTCGGCACCGCCAATTTCTCCGACGCTTTCGACGCGCTGACCGTGGCCTACGTGCTGCCCGCGCTCATTCCGCTGTGGCACTTGAAGCCGGCCGACATCGGGATTCTCATCTCGATCGGCTACGCCGGCCAGGTGATCGGCGGCATCGTCTCCGGCTGGCTCGCCGAGAAATACGGCCGCGTGCCGCTCATGGTCGCCAACATCGCACTGTTCTCGTTCATGAGTTTCTGCTGCATCTTTGCCGGCAGCTACGCGAGCCTGCTGACTTTGCGCTTTTTGCAGGGCATCGGGCTCGGCGGCGAGGTGCCGATCGCCAACACCTATATCAGCGAGTTCGCCAAATCGAAGCAGCGCGGCCGCTTCGTCCTCATTCAGCAGCTCATGTTCCCGATCGGGCTGACCACGGTGGCGCTGGTCGGCACCTTCGTGGTGCCGAAACTAGGCTGGCAATGGATGTTCTTCGTCGGCGCGCTGCCGGTCCTGCTCGCTCTGCCGATGGTGCGGTTACTGCCGGAATCGCCGCGCTGGCTCGCAAGCCGTGGCCGCGGTGAGGATGCCGACCGCGTGCTCACGCGAATCGAGGCGCTGGTCTCGAAGGGCGGTGCCACGCCATTGCCGCCGATCCCGGCCGGCGTGGCGCCGGCGGTGCAGTCGCCCGCGCGTTTCCGTAATCTGTTCCGCGGCATTTATCTCAAGCGCACGCTGTCGCTCTGGGTGCTGTGGTTCTGCGCTTACCTGCTCACCTATTCGATCACCGGCTGGCTGCCGAGCATCATGCGGACGGTGTATCACCTGCCGGTCGGGCAATCGAACCTCTACGGTTTCGTCGTGAATATCACCGGCTTGTTGGTGCTATTGTTTGCCGCCTTCACCATCGACCGCATCGGCCGTAAGCGCGCATTCAGCATCGGCTTCCTGGCGGCCGCCGTGCCGCTGTTCGTCGCCGCCTTCACGCCGAATGTGGGTGCGCTCGCACTGGTGATCTTTGCCACGCTCGCCTTCGCGCTGATGGGCATGATCCCGGGCGCGCTCGGCATGTACACGGCCGAGAATTATCCCAACAATCTGCGCGCCATCGGCAGCGGCGCTTCGAGCATCTCGCAACGGCTGTCGTCGGTCGCCGGTCCCTATCTGGTCGGCATCATCCTGCCGCACTATGGCGTCAGTGGCGTGTTCGGCATGTTCGCCGTCTTTGCCGTCATCGGCGGCATCACCTGCGCGCTGTTCTCGGAAGAAACCGCCGGCAAAACGCTCGAGCAGCTTTCGCCGGCCGAAGCGGCCGCCTAAAGCAGCCTGACGCACACTTTCCCCAACCCTCCCAGAGCCCCGACATGATCATCGACTTCCACACTCACGTGCAAACGCCGGAACAGCAGGCCGCCCCGTTCTGGCAGGGCCGCTGCCCAATGACCATCGAGAACGTGCTCGATGCGCAAAAGGAAGCCGGCGTCGACGCAACGCTCGTAAGCCAGCCGATTCACGAGTTGCGCAACATGGACCGCGACCGGCAGCTCGAAACCGTCAAGACGGTGAACCGCTATATCGCCGCGCTGCAGGACAAATATCCGTCGATCTACGGCATGGCCACCACCGTGCCACATGGCGGCGACGCATTCCTGAGCGAATGGGAGCGCGCAATCAAACAAGACGGGCTTAAGGGCGCCTGGATTCTGTCGAGCTTGCCCGGCCATTATCCCGACGACGACGAATGCCTGCCGTTCTTTCAGCTGGCAACCGAGCTCGACGTGCCGGTCGTCATCCATCCGCCGGCGGTCGGCTTCGGCGAGGAGCGGTTGAAGGACTATCGTCTGGCGTCGAGCGTCGGCCGGCCGATGGACAATGCGCTGGCGCTGGCGCGACTCATCGTGCGCGGGATTTTCGAGAAATTCCCGACCTTGAAACTCGTCGGCACCCATCTCGGCGGCGGCATCTGCGAGATGATCGGGCGCATGGACTACGCCTACAATCTGCAGGACGAGGCCTACTTTCTCGGCTCCTACGAGCCGATGCTGATCAAGCATCCGCCGAGCCATTATCTGAAAATGATGTATCTGGAATCGACCTGCTACCACCCGCCGGCGGCGCGCTGCGCCTTCGAAACGGTCGGCCCCGACCGCTTCGTCTTCGGCACGGACGCCCCGCCGCTCAAGGTGCTCAAGAAGCAAGGCGTCGAAGTGATCAAAAAGATCGGGCTTGCGCCCGCGGACGAGGCCAAGGTCTATTCCGGCAACGCCAAGTTTCTGTTGAAGATTTGAGCCGCTCGCACCGTTTCGCGCGCCGCCGATGCGGCGTACGAAGGCTATCGAGCGGATATGTTTGATGAATCCTTAAAATATGCTCGCCGTATCCGAACACGTCGGGCGGCGCCCGCCAAGGTCAAAAAATTGATTTTCGCCGGAGCCTTTTTTGGACTAGGCTTATCGGGCTCACGCGGCAATCTCCGGGGCGACCGGACGCGTCATATTTCATTCGTAATCGGGAGAGGAAAATGCATCACAAGCAGACTCTATCCATGTTCAATCGAAGCGGACTGTCGCTTCGCCATCTCGCGGCCGCCCTCCTTGGCGGCGCCAGTCTTCTGGTGCTTTCAATCAATCCAAGCTTCGCGCAAGCCGGAAGCACCGGGGGCGGAAAATTTCTCGATGCCCAATCTTGCGGGGATGATCTGCAGCTCAATTCAAACAGCGATAGCGAGGGCGGCGGATGCCAATTGTGGAAGCTCGTTCCCGATAGCGACGGCTGGTCGCGCGTTCAGCTGAAATACAACAACAAATATGTCGACGATGAAGACTGCAAGGGTGATCTGTACCTCAATCCGAGCAGCGATGATGAGGGCGGCGCCTGTCAATTGTGGAAACTCGTTCCCGATGCCGACGGCTGGTCGCGGGTGCAGCTCAAGTACAATCAAAAATATCTCACCGCCGATGATTGCACCGACATCTCGCTGTCCGATTTAGCGTCCGGCGACGCCAGCGCTTCGCAACTTTGGCAGCTCGTCCCCGCTTCAGACGGCTGGTCACGGCTGCAGATCAAATGCACCACAACGGCAGGCAATGAGGATTTCACCTATAACGGCCACACATATGCCTGGTACGACGACGGCTGGAACGGCGCCGGCTGGTACATTGTCGGCTACGAATTCCGCCGCGGCTTCGGCTTTGGCGGCCGTGAGGGCTGGCATCACTGGCACCATGGCGGCGGTCATGGTGGACACGGTGGTCATGGCGGCCACGGTGGTCATGGTGGACACGGTGGTCATGGCGGACACGGTGGTCATGGCGGCCACGGCGGACACCGCGGCGGCGGACACGGCGGACCTGTCGTCCTTAGGCACGGCGGTCACGGTGGCGGTCATGGCGGAGGTCATGGCGGCGGACACGGCGGTCACGGTGGCGGTCATGGCGGCGGTCACGGCGGTGGACATGGTGGCGGTCACGGCGGCCACCGGTCCGACATCCGGCTGAAACACGACATCGTCATGCTGGGCCGGCTCGACAACGGCCTTGGCTTCTATCGTTTCAGCTACAACGGCAGTGACCAGGCCTACGTCGGCGTGATGGCGCAAGAAGTCCAAGCGGTCATGCCGGAGGCGGTCGTGCGCGGCGGCGACGGTTACTTGCGCGTCTATTACGACCGGCTGGGCCTGCACATGCAGACGTGGGAGGAGTGGTTGGCGTCAGGCGGAAAGATTCCGGACGCTGCAACCAGTCGGCACTGACGCCGGCGGTGCCCAGGGAGGCACCATCGCGATCATGCCACGATCGATGACACCGTGCCTGGCGCGACGCTTGTGCACGGTGTTCTCGTTTAGCGAACGCCACGGAGAGCGCCTCATGAGTAAGCCATACATTGTGCTTTGCCTCGCGGTCGCTGCCATTGCGCTCGCGGCGCCTTCCGCTCTCGCCCAGAACAAAACACCGGCGACAAACGGTGCGGACGAGCCGGCACAATCATCGCTCATCGTCGGCGCGCTACAGATCGGCTCGGCAAACAATCTTGAGGTCCCCGGCTTCGACATCAATGTCGCCACCGACAGCGTTTCGTATTCCTATTTTCTGAAAAATAACGGGCCGGCGGAGCTCGCTGTCGCCGCCGCTGTGTCACTGCCGGAGCTGCAAGCCAGCTCCGATCGCAGCGAAACATGGGTGCTTGCAGCGAACGACGCGGAGAACCCCGTCGGCTTGACAATCACCGCCGCCGGAGCGGCGGTGACGTCTGCCGCGGAGGTGCGCGCCTACGCGCTCGGAGTTGATCGCCTCGCCGAGATCAGGGCCGCCCATCTGCCGCTGATTCCATTCGGTCCTGACGTCGACAAGGCGCTTGCCGCGCTCTCGGCGGACACCGCCGATCATCTGGCGGCGCTCGGGATCATTTCGCTACGCGATCCGGCGCAGCCTCGAGCGCTGCTGACCGCCGATTGGTCGCTCGACGTCGTTCGAAGCTGGCGCCTCGTCCTATCGCCGGGTCAAACGACGCCGATCGTCGTCAAATTCACTCCAGTCGCAGCCCGATACACACTGGCGAAGGAGGACCAGGATGACATCGACGACCTCAAGGACGATGTCTGTCTGACGCCTCACGCGTTGAGCGTCCTGCAGTCACGCCTGAAGGGCAATGATGCTTGGAAAGTGACCGACATTTCCCTCGCCACCGATCCACCAGCGCATTGGATCGATAGCCCAAGCCCGACACTGGCTGTGCGAAAGCCCGGATCGCAGGCGATCGTGGCCTTTTGCGGCATGGACGAGAAGACGGCAAGCCAATCGACCGTTCTTGGCACCGCATCCGACGACAGCAACGAAATGCGTATTGCCATTTTCGAGCCTGCGGCAAAATAAACGGCTGCTGGTCGGGCTCTGTTGCGACACTAAGCGACCTGTGAAGATCTAAACCTTCGCTTCAGGCTAGTCGGTCGCTTCAACCAATTTGAAAGGAATTGATGATTTGCTTCCGTCCTGGGTGCGAGCGACGGAGGGGACTATGGCGAGGCGCGAGAAATCTGTGAAGAGATATGTTGTGCGGTTGAGCGCGGAAGAACGCGAGCAGTTGGAAGCGTTGATTTAAAAAGGGAAAAACCCCGCGCGGCGGCTGCTGAAGGCGCGGATTTTGTTGAAGGCGGATATCTCGGAAGCCGGCGATGGCTGGAGCGACAGCAAGATCGTTGCGGCCATGGAGACCAGCGCCTCCATGGTTTACCGGGTGCGCAAGCAATTGGTTGAAGAGGGCCTTGCGGCGGTGTTGAGCCGCAAGCAACGTGCGACGCCGGCAGTTGCGCCGATTTTTGATGGCGAGAAGGAAGCCAAGCTGATTGCCCTGGCGTGCTCCAAACCGCCCAAGGGACGGGCACGCTGGACCTTGCGGTTGCTGGAACGCAAGGTGGTGGAACTCAGCATCGTTGATCGCGCCAGCGACAGCACGATCGGTCGGGTTTTAAAAAAACACTCTCAAGCCCCATCGCCGCGAACAATGGGTCATTCCGCCCAAAGCCAACAGCGCGTTCGTGGCCGCGATGGAAGACGTGCTGGCCGTCTACACGCGACCGCGCGATCCCAATCGACCGCTGGTTTGCCTGGATGAGACCTCAAAGCAACTCATTGCCGAGACACGCGTGCCGATCCCGATGAAACCGGGCCGCCCGGCCCGTTGCGACTACGAGTACGAGCGCAACGGCACCGCCAACCTCTTCATGATGTTCGCCCCGCTCGAAGGCTGGCGTCACGTCAAGGTCACAGACCGCCACACCGCCGTGGATTATGCCCATGTCCTCAAAGACCTCGCCGATACTCACTTCGCCAGCGCCAAGGTCATTGTCCTGATCCAGGACAACCTCAACATCCACAGCAAAGCTTCCCTCTATGAGGCGTTCCCGGCCGCCGAAGCCCGGCGCCTGGTCGAGCGCTTCGAATGGCACTACACGCCGAAACACGGCAGCTGGCTGGATCTTGCCGAGTCCGAACTCGGCGTCCTATCGTCTCAGTGTCTCGACCGCCGCATACCCGATAAGCAAACCCTCATCGACGAAATCGCCGCTTGGGAAAAAGACCGCAATACAAATCACACCAAGGCTGATTGGCACTTCACAACCTCAAATGCACGCATCAAACTCAAGCACCTCTACCCTTCAATCTGATTGAATCGGGCGACTAGTGAGGATTGCAGGCGCTCACCCCCGCGGTACAGCCGCGTAGTTTCCGTAATTCGCGAATGCGCGCGGCGGTCAATTCCTCAAGGCAATTGCTCATCTCCATCGGCCAGATCGAGCCGCCTTCCTGCTGCGGCCCGGCCTGGTACGCGCATTCCTTGTCGCGATAAACGATCCAGGCGCGTTCGGCCTCGATCAGGCGCTGCTTCGAAGCGGCATCGGTCTCTTTCCCCATCACCTGTTGATAGAGCCTATTGAGCGCCGCGTCCGCGGCCTTGTAGTTGGCGCCCGCGCACTGGTTCAATTCCATTTGCGTCGTCAAATGGCTGCAATCCGTGACCGGATAGAGCGCCGTACTCTGCGCGCTTGCGCCACCCACGCCAAGCATCAGCATCGCTGCCAGAGCGACCATTCCTACGTTGTCACGCATGAGACGAAATATGACCCATTTTACCCGCCGAAGCCACTCCGCAAGCCTCCCTGCCGCATGGCACTCGCCGCCGATTTTTGCGATGATGACAGCGACTGCATTTGAATTCCAATAGCCCGGGAGGAACCAATGAGGCCTTTGTCCCGCAGAAGCCTGGTGGCTGGCGTGACGTGCGGTGCGATGCTGCCGCTTTCGGCGATGCTCGCGCCCGTGCGCGCAGCGGAAAAGCTTCGCGTCGCCAAGGTGGTGCCGTTCGCCTGGACTTTCACTCCACTCGATATCGGCATGCAGGAGGGGATTTTCGCCAAGCAGGGTCTCGATATCGAGGCATCGGCGTCGGCCGGCGACGCCAAGCTGCAGCAGCTGCTGGCCTCCGGCAGCGTCGATATCGGCATCGGCTCCGGGCCCGGCATGGCGTTCGCCGCCAAGGGCGCGCCGCAGAAGGCGGTCGCCGAAATGTACGGCGCGCCGCGCAACATGGCGGTGATGGTCGGCTACGACTCGCCGATCAAGACCGTCGCCGACCTCAAGGGCAAGAAGCTCGGCTGCACCACTGTCGGCTCGCTGACCGCCTGGATCGGCCAGCGCATCAACGAGAAGGAGGGCTGGGACGGCAACGGCATCGACATGGTGCCGATCGGCGGCATGCCGCCGGCGCGCGCGGCAATCAAGACACATCAGATCGACGGCTATATCGGCGCGCTCGAAACCGGCTACAAGCTCGAGGAAGCCAAGGAATGGCGCGTCATCACGTCGGCAACGCCGTTCGTCGATCATTTCATCACCCACGTCCTCTTCGCGCGCGATGAATTGATCGAAAAGCGACCGGACACGGTGCGCGCCTTTCTCCAAGGCTGGTTCGAGACCATCGCTTACATGAAGGCGCACAAGAACAAATCGGTGGAAATATCCGCCAAGGTGATCAACGTCAGCCCGGCGGTCGCCTTCCGCGTCTACGACGAACAGATCGGCGGCTTCTCGACCGATGGCGCGTTCGATCCGCAGGCGGTCGCCACGTTAAAGAAGTCCTTCATCGATATGGGGCTGCTCAAGGAGGCGCCCGCCGACAATGTCCTGTTCACGACGCAATTCGTGCCGGTGAAGGTGGGCGCGTAATGCCAGTTACCATCAGACTGCCAAGGAGGGACGTAACCTCATCAAACGAAAACGCGGGCCGCCAATCGGGCGCGTACAGGGAGGAGAACAAAATGCGCAAACTAGGCTTACGGGCAAAAGCCCATGCACTGTCGGCGCTCTTCGCATTGTGCGCGCTGATCCTGCCGCACGCGGCCAGGGCCGCCGAGCCGATCAAGGTCGGCATGAGCATGGCGCTGACCGGAGGGGTGGCGCCGATCGGCAAGCAGGTGCTGGCGGCACTGCAGATCTGGCGCGACGACGTCAATGCCAAAGGCGGCCTGCTCGGACGTCCGGTCGAACTCGTCTATTACGACGACCAGAGCAATCCGGCCAATGTTCCCGGGCTCTACACGAAGCTGATCGACGTCGACAAGGTCGATCTGCTCATCGGACCGTACGCGACCAATATGGTGGCGCCGGCGATTCCGGTCTTGATGCAATACAGGAAGACCACCATCGGCATCCTGGCCAACGCCGCCAACAGCAAGTTCCACTACGACCAGTACTTCTCGATGCTGCCAACCGGGCCCGAGCCGCAGAAATCGTTTGCCTACGGCTTCTTCGAACTCGCGGCCGCCGCCAAACCGCGCCCGAAGACCGTCGCGATCGTCGCCGCCGATGCCGAATTTGCCCAGAACGCCGCCGACGGCGCGCGGCAGTCGATCAAACAAATCGGCGGCTTTCAGATCGTCGCCGATCAGAAATATCCGCCATCGACGACCGACTTCGCACCGATCATCCACGCAGTCGCGGCGCTCAACCCGGACATCGTCTATGTTGCGGCCTATCCGCCGGACTCGGTCGGCATCGTGCGCGCCGCCAATGAAATCGGGCTCACGCCCAAAATGTTCGGCGGCACGCTGATCGGGCTCCTGGTGACGCCGATCAAGGTGCAGCTCGGGCCGCTGATGAACGGGATCATCAACAACGAGGTGTTTCTGCCGGCTCCGGCCTTTATCTTCCCGGGCACGCTCGACGTGCTGGCCAAGTATCGCAAGATTGCGCAAGGCCAAGGCCTCGATCCAATCGGGCTGGGCCTTCCCCCCGCTCGGCTATGCGGCCGGTCAGGTCCTGGCGCAAGCGGTCGAGGGGGCCAAGAGCCTCGATCAAGTCAAGCTCGCCGCCTACATGCACACGCACACGTTCTCGACTGTGGTCGGCAACATCAGCTTCGGCAAAGACGGCGAATGGACGAAATCGCGCGTCGTCTTTACTCAGTTCCAGCATGTCAGCGGCCATTCGCTGGATGAGTTCAAGGACACCACGCACGAGGTGATCGTGTGGCCCAATCAATACAAGGCGGCCAATATGATCTATCCCTACGCGCAAGCGAAGAAGCCGTGAAACCCGGCGGCCTGGGTCGCGCGACATAGTTTGCAACGCAGTCCGCATTCTGCTGCACTGATCCGGCTACATCCGGCTTCAGCCGGGTCCCGGCGCGCCGGCAGCGGGCGCGGCTGCGCCGTCGTGAGCGACACCGGAAAAGGGGCGAGTACGTGAGCGCAAACTGGGATGGCCAACGGATGGCGCGCGCCGCGTTGATTATCGCGGTCGTGCTTTTGAGCGCCTGGATGCTGTGGCGCTTCGTGCCCGCTCTGGCCTGGGCCTGTGTGCTGGCCATCGCGACATGGCCGCTGCGGCAATGGCTCGCCCGACGCGGGCTGGGAACGACCGTAATCGCGGCGTTGCTCACGCTGGTTCTGGCAGCCGTCGTCGTGCTCCCGCTGGTCAGGCTCGGAGTCGAGGCGGCACGCGAAGGCCGCCTGATCGAGCCGCAGGCGAGCGATCTCCTCAAGAACGGCTTCGGCGCCCCGCCGCTATTGCTGAGCCATTTGCCCTATTTCGGCGGCGCGGTGACGGCATGGTGGCAGGATCATTTGACTGGCAAGCAAGCGATGGAGCTGCTCGGCCCGTTCGTCGGCCACATCAACACGGGCAACATTCTCGGCTTCACACGCGCCCTCGGAATTGAGGTGGCAAGCCGCGTGACCATTCTGGTGTTCGCGCTGCTCACGCTGTTTTTTCTTTATCGCGACGGCCAAAGCCTCATGGACGAGGCGCAGGCTATCTCCGACCGGTTGTTCGAACAGCCCGGCGCACGGCTCGGCAGGCATGCGGTCGCGGCAGTGCGCGGCACCGTAAACGGGCTGGTCCTGGTCGGCTTGGCTGAGGGCGTGCTGCTCGGCATCGCCTACGCGGTCACCGGACTGTCTTCCCAAGCGGTGTTGCTCGGACTGGTGACCGCTGTGCTGGCGACCGTACCGTTCGGCGCGCCGCTGGTGTTTGTCGCCTGCGCGCTTTTTCTGTTCGCCAAATCGCAAACCACGGCCGCCATCGTGTTGCTCGTGGTCGGCGCGCTGGTGACTTTCGCCGCCGATCACTTCGTGCGGCCGATTCTGATCGGCAGCACGACGCGGCTGCCGTTCCTGTGGGTGTTGCTCGGCATTTTCGGCGGGATCGAGAGCTTCGGCCTGATCGGCCTGTTCCTCGGACCCGCGATCATGGCCGTCCTGCTCGCGATCTGGCGCGAAGGCGCCCAATCAGGCAGCGCTGAGGCGTCTGGATAGGCCTTTACGCCTCACCCCAAACCTCGCGCGCGGTCTCGACCACAAGCTTGAGTTTTGCGATTTCGTCGTCGACCGTCATGGCGTTGCCGCCGATACCTGAGGAGAAGCCGCATTGCGGCGAGAGCGCGAGCTGCTCGATTGGAGCGTAGCGGCTTGCTTCCTCGATGCGCCGCTTCAGCTCGTCCTTGGTTTCCATTCTCGGGCTTTTGGTAGTGACGAGTCCGAGCACTGCGACTTTTCCCTTCGGCAGGAACCGCAGCGGAGCGAAGCTCCCGCGCGCGTTCGACTATCGTATTCGAGGAAATAGCCGTCGACGCCGATCTCGTTGAACAGAAGCTCGGCGATCGGCTCGTAGCCGCCTTCCGCGATCCAGGCGCCGGCGAAATTGCCGCGGCACAGATGCATGCAGATCGTCATGCCCGACGGACGGCCGGCGATGGCGGCGTTGAGAAGCCTGGCATAGGTACTTCGGCAGCGTTGCCGGGTCCTCGCCGATATTGGCGACCTGCCGGCGCAAATCCGGATCGCACAGATAGGCGAGATTGACCTCGTCGATCTGCAGATAGCGGCAGCCTGACTGCGCCAGATCGCGGATTTCGGCGCGATAGACGGCCGCCAGATCGTCGTAGAACGCATCCATCTGCGGATAGGCGCGGGCATCGATCGCCTCGCGGCCGCCGCGGAAGTGCACGATGGTCGGCGACGGAATGGTGATCTTCGCCGTCATGCCAGCGGGCGCGATCGACGTGAGGAACTTGAAATCGTCGACGAAAATGCCCGTGCGGACGCGACAGCTTGCCCACGACCTGCAGCGACGGCGGGGTGTGATCGCGCGTGCCGGCAGCAGAATGAAAGCGCACCGTGAGCTTCGACGCCATTGGCTTGACGTTGCCGATCTTGAGCAAAAAGTCACGCTGCCAGGAATGGCGGTTATACTCGCCGTCGGTGGCGAGCTTGAGGCCGATCTCCTGCTGCAGCCGCACCACGTCGCGGATCGCGTCGTGCTGAATGCGCAGAAGCTCGCGCCGGCGAATCTCGCCCTTCTCGGCCGCTTCGCGCGCCTTGATGCAGCGCGTCGGGGCGGATGAGGCTGCCGACATGGTCGGCGCGGAAGGGCGGCTTGTCTCGCTCATGCATGATCCCTCACCGTAGGAAGCGCGCGTCGAAGTCTGTCAAGTGCGGCAGCAAGTGGAGCCGCGCGATTGACAGCGAAGCGGTCATCTGGGATGATGCCGCGCCGTTCTTGTAGGATGATCATGACACGTTTTAGATACGAGGGATGCGATGAGGAATAAAGTGGCAATCGTCTCGGCAATGGTGTTCGCCGCGCTGGCCTTTGCCTCGGCGCCCGACTCGCACGCGGCAGGCTATCCCGATCATCCTGTCAAGGTGATCGTGCCGTTCCCGGCCGGCGGCATAACCGATGTGGTCACACGCATGATCGCGCAGAAGCTGTCCGAACGCCTCGGCCAGCAATTCTTCATCGACGACATCGGTGGCGCCGGCGGCAATATCGGCATGGCCGACGCCGCACGTGCGCCCGGCGACGGCTACACGATCCTGTTCGCCTCATCGAGCATCGTGGTCAATCCCAGCCTTTACAAAAACGTTCCGTTCGACGTGGCGAAGGATTTCGTCCCGATCACCAAGGCAGGCGCCACGCCGAATGCCTGGCTGGTCAACGCCGATTTCCCGGCCAAGACGATGCAGGACTTGATCGCGCTGTTGAAGGCTAATCCCGGCAAATACAGCGTCGCCTCGCCGGGCACCGGCACGACGCCGTCTTTGTCGATCGAGATGCTCAAGCAAGATCTCGGCGTCGACTTCGTCACCGTTCCCTTCACCGGCGGCGCCCCGATGAACCAGTCGGTGCTCGGCGGCTTCACCCCCATCGCCTGCTCGGCCTTCGGCAATACGGCTCCGCTGATCCTTCAGGGCAAGGTGCGCACGCTGGCGATAGCCAGCAAGACGCGCCTGGAAGCGCTGCCCAACGTGCCGACGCTGGAAGAAGTGGGCATCAAGGGCGAGGAAGCCGAAACGATGACCGGCGTATTCGTGCCCGCCGGAACGCCGGCCGCTATCGTCGAGTTGCTGCAGAAACAGATTGCGGAGATCGTGCGGCTGCCGGACGTCAAGGCCAAGCTTCTGAGCTTCGGGATCGTGCCGGACGGCGATTCCTCGGCGGACTTTGCGACTTACGTGAAGGATGAGATCGCCAAGTGGAAGCGGGTAATCGAGGTCGGCAAGATCAACAAAATCTGATCCGCCTCGCCCCTTCTGCTGATTTCCGTTTCAGGCGTTCCAACCGTCATGCCTCTCGTGTAAAAGGACGGCGGCGATCGCAACGAGGTCGGTCATGACGACGAAAGCTTTGGCCCCGCAGTCTTTGGGCTATATCGGGGTTCGCGCCAAGGATTTGGGCGATTGGGCGAGCTACGGCTCGGGCCTTCTCGGCCTGCAGCGCGTCGACAAATCGCGCTCAAGCCTCGCCTTCCGCATGGACGACCGCAAGCAGCGCATCGTGGTCGACGCCGACGGTGGCGAAGGCATTGCATTCTTCGGCTGGGAGGTCGCCGATGCGGCCGCGCTCGATAGGCTCGCCGCGCATCTGGAAAACAGCGGGACCAAAGTCGCGCACGGCACCCGCGCGCTCGCCGACGAGCGTCGCGTCAGGGATTTGATCGTGCTGGCCGATCCGCTCGGCAACCGGCTGGAAATCTTTCACGGCGGCGAGACCACCACCGAGCCGTTCAAGCCCGGCCGCTCGATTTCCGGTTTCCGCACCGGGCCGCTCGGCCTCGGCCACGTCGTGCTCAATGTCGACACGCGGGAGACGATCGAGCGGCTGATGGCGTTCTATCGCGACACGCTCGGCTTCCGGCTCACCGACTATTACGACCATCCGTTCGTCGCGCGGTTCCTGCATCTCAACCCGCGCCACCACAGCCTCGCCTTCATCCAGACCGGCAAGAACGCCATCCATCACATCATGATGGAGCTTTACAGCTTCGACGATGTCGGACAGGCCTACGATATCGCCTTGGGCGAAGAGGGTCGCGTCGGCGTGACACTCGGCCGCCACACCAGTGATTACATCACCTCGTTCTACAGCTTCACGCCGTCGGCCTTCATGGTCGAGTACGGCTGGGGCGCGCGCTCGATCGACGTCGACACCTGGCAGGCCGCCGAGCGCAAGGAAGGCCCGAGCATGTGGGGCCACGACCGCGTCTGGCTGTCGAAGGAGGACAATGAGAAAGCGCGCGCGCTGCGGCTGAAGAACGCCGCGGAAGGCTATCGCCGCCCGGTGCAGGTCATGGAGGGCAATTACCAAGTCATGGCCGGCGTCTGCCCGTGGTGGGATGCCGTCAAGGCCAAGACCGCCGCGCAGTGAATTGATCAAGCATGGCCGAACACGCCGGCGCCGACAACGTCCACACGTGCGCGATCGCCGAGTTCGCCTCGCGGCTGACCTATGAGCAAATTCCTCCCGAGGTGCGGGAGCGCATAAAACTGCTCATTCTCGATTCGCTCGGCTGCGCCATTTATGGAGCGAACCTGCAATGGTGCCGTATCCTGCGGGGCACGCTGGAAAAGCTCGATGCGACACGCACAAATTCGATCTGGGGCACTGACGCGCGTCTATCCTCGCCGCATGCGGCGTTGGTCAATGGCACGCAAGTGCAAGGCTTCGAGCTTGACGACGTGCACCGCAAGGCCGTGCTGCATGTCGGCGCGGTGACGCTGCCAGCGCTGATCGCGGCAGCGGAGAGCCACGCCGAGCTTTCCGGCTGCGATTTTCTCACCGCCGCCGTCGCCGGCTACGAGATCGGGCCGCGCGTCGGCCTGTGCATGGGCCAGGACCATATCGGCCAAGGCTGGCATTCGGGAGCGACGGTCGGAATATTTTCGGCCGCCGCCGGCGCCGCACGCGCGCTCGGTCTTGACACGGAAAAAACCGTGCACGCGCTCGGCATCGCCGGCACGCAATCCTCGGGGCTGATGGCGGCGCAATACGGTGCCATGGTCAAGCGCATGCACGCCGGCCGCGCGGCGCAGAGCGGACTTTATGCGGCGCTGTTGGCCGGCAACGGATTTACCGGCATCGTCGACGTGTTCGAGGCGCCCTATGGCGGCTTCTGTACGACATTCTCACGCTCGCAGGACCGCTTCAATCTCAATGAGCTAAGCTCAGGCCTCGGCGAGCGTTTCGAGACGATGCGGATTTCGCTGAAATTCTATTCCTGCGTCGGCTCCAACCACACCACGCTCGACGCCATCGCCGATATCCGCAAGCGCCGGCCATTCAGGCTCGATGAGATCGACAAGATCACGGTGCACGGGTCGCAGGTCACGGTCGATCACGTCGGCTGGCCCTACCGGCCGGAAGGACTGACCGCGGCGCAGCTCAACCTGCCGTTCTGCGTCGCCACGCTGCTCATTGAGGGCGACGTGTCCGTGGATGAATTCAACCCCGACTGCGTGGACGATGCGGCGCGGGTCGAACTTTCGCGCAAAGTCAAAGTGGTGCACGATCCCGCGATCACTGCGCTGGGCGCGGGCACGCGGCATAAGGTGCGGGTCGAAATCCGTTTCCGCGACGGCTCGGTCGAGCGCGAGACCCGCGAAGCGCCGCGCGGCAGCGAGCAATCGTTCGCCAGCGACGGCGAGATTATCGACAAATTCCGCAAACTCACGCGCGGCGTCATGGCGCAAAAGCAGCAGGATGTGCTGATCCAGGCGATCACGGGGCTCGACGAATTGGCCGACAGCCGGATGTTGATCGAATTGCTGCGAGTGTGACGGCGGGATTGCGCTTCTCTCTATCCCAGCTACAGTCGTTTGCTCAACAGGACAGGTAAAAATGGATTTCGGCATCTTCGATCATCTCGATCGCACCGGCACGGCGCTGTCGGAATTTTACGAGGACCGGCTGAAAATCGCCGAGGCGTACGACCGCGCCGGCTTTTACGCCTATCACCTCGCCGAGCATCATTCGACGCCGCTTGGCATGGCGCCGTCGCCGAACGTATTTCTCGCCGCGTTGGCGCAACGCACGCGCCGGCTGCGCTTCGGCCCGATGGTGTTCGTGCTGCCGCTCTATCACCCATTGCGGCTCATTTCCGAAATCTGCATGCTCGACCAGATAAGCGGCGGCCGGCTGGAGCTCAGCTTCGGCCGCGGCGCCTCACCGATCGAGCTCGAATATTTCGGCGCCGATCCCGCGACCTCGCAGGAAATCTATAACGAGGCCGTCGAAGTGATTCTGCGCGGGCTCACCCACAAGACACTCGATTTTCACGGCAAGCATTTCAACTTCGACAACGTGCCGATCGAACTTGAGCCGCTGCAAAAGCCGCATCCGCCGATCTGGTATGGCGCGCACGCGCCGGACAGCGCCGCGCGCGCGGCGCGGCGATCGCTCAATATCATCAATCTCGACTCGACAGCCCATATTCGCGGCACCGTCGCCAGCTATCGCGAGACATGGCAAGAGACGAAGGGCGCCGCCGCGCCGCTGCCCAAGATCGGGCTTGGCCGCTTTATCGTCGTGGCCGAAACCGACGCGCAGGCGATGCGGCTCGCCAACCGTGCCTACGCGCCCTGGTATCAAAGCTTCACCTATCTGCCGCGGCTCCTCGGGCGCGATCAGTCGCATCCCCGGCCGTCCCAGTTCGAACCGCTGATGGCGCGCGGGCAAGGCATCGCCGGTTCGCCCGCCACGGTGCGGGATCTGCTCGCCGCGCAGCTCACCGAGACCGGCTGTAATTACGTCGTCGGACAATTCGCGTTTGGCGATATGACGCTCGACGAGGCTTTGCACTCGATCGCACTGTTCACCAGCGAGGTGATGCCGGCGTTGCGCACGATCAGCGAGCCTGCAATTGCTTAGGTGTCCCGCGTCGCCTTGAGGTGCTGGAAAACCTTGGCGCGCAGCGCCGCCTGCTCGTCGGCGCTCCACTTGCGAAAACCCTCGCCGGATTTGAAGCCCAATTTTCGGTCCGCCACGAGCTTTTGCAGGTAGGGTGATGGGCCCGGCCGGCTGTCGATCGCCGGCAGCACCGTCTCGTGGATCGCGAGCGTGAGGTCAGCGCCGACGAGGTCGGCGTTTTCCAGCGGGCCGAGCACGGCGATGCGCCGGCCGAACGAGGCCTTGATGACGGAATCGACCGTCTCGGCATCGCAGATGCCGTGCTCAACCAGCGAAATCGCCTCGCGCCAGAGCGCGTGCTGCAAACGATTGCCGATAAAGCCCGGCACATCTTTTTTCACGTGCGCCGGCTTCTTCCCGGCCGCTTGGTGCAGTTGCATGGTCCACGCGATTGCCTCTGGCGACGTCCATTGCGTCTCGATCACTTCGACCAGCGGCACCAGAAACGGCGGATTCCACCAATGGGTGCCGAGCGCGCGTTCGCGTTTTTGCAGCCCCTGCATGATGGCGGTGATCGGGATCACCGAGGTGTTGCTGGCGAGGATGGTGTCGGGCCGCGCATGGCGCTCGATTTCGGCAAACAGCTTCTGCTTGAGCGGCAGGTTTTCCGACACCGCCTCGACGACGTAATCGGCCTCGCTTACTGCGTCAGCGAGATCGAAGCACGGCTGCACGCGCTCGACCGCGCTCTCGTCGTCGCCGAGATCGCGCAGATTGGCCAAAATACGCGATTTCGACGAATCGAGATTTTGCACGATGGTGTCGGTGAGCGTGACCTCGTGGCCGGCCAGCGCAAACACCTGCGCAATCCCATGACCCATCAGCCCGGCGCCGACGACGGCGATGCGCGCTTTTGCCACCTCAGCCCGCCGTGTAGCCGCCGTCGGCGTAGAGGATGTGGCCGGTGTAGAAGTCCGACGCCTTCGAGGCGAGGAAGAGTAGCGGGCCGGCGAGATCGGACGGCTCGCCGAGGCGGCCCTTCGGCACGCGGGTGATGAAGCCCTTGCGCACCGTCGTGGCGCGCTCGTTGTCCTCATACATCCAGGCGGTGAGCGGCGAACGGAACACGGTCGGCCCGAGGGCATTCACCGTGATGCCGGTGTCGCCCCATTCGCAGCCCAGCGCCTTGGTGATGCCGTCGATTGCGGATTTCGACGCGCAATAGGCGGTGTAGCCGGCGGGGTGGCCCAAAAGTCCGCGCGCCGACGACATGAGAATCACTTTGCCGCCGCGTCCCTGCGCCAGCATTTGCTTCCCGGCCGCGCGCGCCATCAGCCAGGATTGGGTGACGTTGACATCCATCACCTCGGCAAAGGCTTCGGGCGGCTGATCGACGATTTTTTGCACTTTGTTGATGCCGGCGGCGAGCACCACGATATCGACGCCGCCGAAGCGCTTCACCGCCGCCTCGACTATCTTGTCGCAGTTTGCCGCCGAGCTCGGCCGCATGTTGATGGCTTCGACCTTGGCGCCGAGTTTTTCGCAATCGGCTGTTACCTTCTTCAGCGCCTCGGTGCCGCCGGCCGAGAGCACGAGGTTGCAGCCCGCGCCGGCGAGCACCTGCGCGGCGAGCGCGCCGAACGCCCCGGTCGCGCCGGTGATGACGGCGGTCTTGCCGCGCACATCGAACAGGGAAAGCGGGTTTTTCAGGATGTCTTCGTCGGACATGACGATACACTCACGTTTGCATCTCTTGTTCCGTCATACCCGGCCTTGTGCCGGCTATGACGCATTCGGTGTCACTTCACCGGCGCGACGGCGACCGCGATGGTACAGACATCGTTCGACCGGTTGATGATCTCGCGGCTTTCGTTGGGACCGATATAGACGCTGTCGCCGGCGCGCGCGACCGTTTCCTTGCCGCCGGCGATCACCGTCAGCTCGCCGGCGAGCACATAGTAGATCTTCTCCGGCGGCGAGGCGTCCGGTCCGGCACCGCCACCCGGCAGGAAATGCGAGATGCCGAACACGAGCGTCTGCGAGCCGCCCATCTCGGCACCGTACACACGAAACGATTTATAGCCGCGATGGTTCGGCGCTTCGTAGGATTTCGCTTCCGAAAATTTACGCACGATCATGCGAACTTCTCCCCTTTCTCGATCCGGTAGGTTCCCTTCGGATCGACGATTGCCACGAGCCGGATAATGCAGCCGTCGCCGCGCTCCCAGTTCCAGGGGAACAGCGCGAAGGTGCAGCGCCTTCCGGTGACCTTGTCGATGTCGCCGCCCACGTTTTCGATGCCCAGAATGCCGTTCTTGAACAGGATGCGGTGCACTGGCTCCCAGTCCGGAAAATCCTCTTTCCAATCGCGCCCGCCCGACCATTTCTTGTATTCGGCGGCGAGATGCGGATGCAGCGGCCCGTTGCGCTGCGGACCGATCGCGGTGGCAAGCGGGTGATCGTTGGCCTGGGTGTCGTGGCCGATCACCTTGACTTTCTTCTCGACGAACCACTCACCCGCCGAAGGCACGAAACCTGGCGCGTAGCAGAAGTAATCCTCGCTGTCCTCGTAAAGCTTGTGCCAGCCGGTATTGACGATCACGACGTCGCGCGGCCGCACGATCTTGCCCGCTGCCTTTTCCAGATCGTCATAGGTGATCTGTTCCCATTTTTTCTTCGGAATGGATACGACGATGCCAGAGCCGAAGAAATGCGGCAGCGGCACCTCGTCGATGAACGGCAGGCCCTGCACGACATGCGCCGGTGCATCGATATGCGTCGTATTGTGCATCGAGGTGGTGATGCGCTGCGACAGCACGCCGGATTTCGCCATATAGTGGATGCGCTCGATCTTGACGTCTTCGAAATAGGGCCAGTTGGGCGACTGATAGCCGAAGCGATGGGACAGATTGTAGAACTCAAGTCCCATCGAATTGTTGAGGTTTTCCTCCAATGCGACGCCGCGTATCTTCTTGACCACAAGACCCTCCCTGGCACGCCCACGCGTTTGGACGCTTATAGCATCGGGCCATATACCATTGCACCGGATATCGGATATAGACCCCGCAGCGATGTGTCTCGGGCGCGCCGCGGCAGCGGAAAAAGCGCGGAGCGATAGAGGAAACGCATGGTGCAAAAAATCGCGTTGGAGGAGCATTTTCTGGCTCCCGGTTACGAGGAGTATTGGCGCCCGACGGTAGGCAATGTCGACCCCAAGCAGGCCAGCTACATACTCTCCCGCCTGACCGACTTCGGCGAGATGCGCCTGCAATCAATGGAGCAGGCCGGCATCGCGCGATCCGTGCTCGCCATCGCCGGGCCCGGCGTACAGAGCGAGCGTGACGTCGCGACCGCCACGCGCGCCGCCCGCGGCGCCAACGATTTCCTGGCCGGCGAAATTCAGCGGCGGCCCGACCGCTATTCGGGCTTTGCCCACCTCGCCGTTCAGGACCCGCGCAGCGCCGCCGACGAACTGGAGCGCTGCATGCGCGAGCTGAAATTTGTCGGCGCCATGATCAACGGCCACACCAATGGCCAGTATCTCGATCATCCTTCGCTCCGTCCGTTCTGGGAGCGCGCCGAGGCGCTGGGAGCGCCGATCTACATTCACCCGACCGATCCGGTCGCCCCGGCGCCCGCGCTCGAGGGCGTCTCCGGCTTGCGCCGCGCCACCTGGGAATGGGGATTTGAAACCGGCTCGCACGCCTTGCGCCTGGTTTTCAGCGGCCACTTTGACCGCTTTCCCCGCGCCAAAGTGATCCTCGGCCATCTCGGCGAGACGCTGCCGTTCCTGCTCTGGCGCTTCGACAGCCGCGCCAAGCTCTACGGCATCAAGCTTGCTAAAGCTCCGTCGGACTACATCAAAGAGAATATTGTCGTGACCACGTCGGGCATGTGCTCGGCCGAACCGCTCAATTGCACGCTCGCCGCGCTCGGGCCCGATCGCGTCATGTTCGCCGCCGATTATCCGTTCGAGTTGGCGCAGGAAGCCGGCGACTTTTTGGATCACGTGAAGCTTGCGGAGCCGTTACGCAAGGACATTGCCTCCAACAACGCAGCAAGGTACTTCGGCCTAGTCGCCCGATTCAATCAGATTGAAGGGTAGAGGTGCTTGAGTTTGATGCGTGCATTTGAGGTTGTGAAGTGCCAATCAGCCTTGGTGTGATTTGTATTGCGGTCTTTTTCCCAAGCGGCGATTTCGTCGATGAGGGTTTGCTTATCGGGTATGCGGCGGTCGAGACACTGAGACGATAGGACGCCGAGTTCGGACTCGGCAAGATCCAGCCAGCTGCCGTGTTTCGGCGTGTAGTGCCATTCGAAGCGCTCGACCAGGCGCCGGGCTTCGGCGGCCGGGAACGCCTCATAGAGGGAAGCTTTGCTGTGGATGTTGAGGTTGTCCTGGATCAGGACAATGACCTTGGCGCTGGCGAAGTGAGTATCGGCGAGGTCTTTGAGGACATGGGCATAATCCACGGCGGTGTGGCGGTCTGTGACCTTGACGTGACGCCAGCCTTCGAGCGGGGCGAACATCATGAAGAGGTTGGCGGTGCCGTTGCGCTCGTACTCGTAGTCGCAACGGGCCGGGCGGCCCGGTTTCATCGGGATCGGCACGCGTGTCTCGGCAATGAGTTGCTTTGAGGTCTCATCCAGGCAAACCAGCGGTCGATTGGGATCGCGCGGTCGCGTGTAGACGGCCAGCACGTCTTCCATCGCGGCCACGAACGCGCTGTTGGCTTTGGGCGGAATGACCCATTGTTCGCGGCGATGGGGCTTGAGAGTGTTTTTTTAAAACCCGACCGATCGTGCTGTCGCTGGCGCGATCAACGATGCTGAGTTCCACCACCTTGCGTTCCAGCAACCGCAAGGTCCAGCGTGCCCGTCCCTTGGGCGGTTTGGAGCACGCCAGGGCAATCAGCTTGGCTTCCTTCTCGCCATCAAAAATCGGCGCAACTGCCGGCGTCGCACGTTGCTTGCGGCTCAACACCGCCGCAAGGCCCTCTTCAACCAATTGCTTGCGCACCCGGTAAACCATGGAGGCGCTGGTCTCCATGGCCGCAACGATCTTGCTGTCGCTCCAGCCATCGCCGGCTTCCGAGATATCCGCCTTCAACAAAATCCGCGCCTTCAGCAGCCGCCGCGCGGGGTTTTTCCCTTTTTGAATCAACGCTTCCAACTGCTCGCGTTCTTCCGCGCTCAACCGCACAACATATCTCTTCACAGATTTCTCGCGCCTCGCCATAGTCCCCTCCGTCGCTCGCACCCAGGACGGAAGCGAATTATCAATTCCTTTCAAATTGGTTGAAGCGACCGACTAGTGGATTGAATTCGTCATTGCGAGCGACGCGAAGCAATCGAGTTCCGAGCCGAAGCCTGGATTGCTTCGTCGCGGAGCTCGTCATCGGGCCGGCCACTTCGGGTCGGACTCGTTGGCTCCTCGCAATGACGGCGCGCTGATGAAATCCTGACACGTTCATGACCAAAGTTCTCATCATCGACATTCACGCCGAGATGTATTGTGACCGGCTGCGCGCGGAATTCCCGGATCTGGAATTCGTTCTTGCGCGCAGTGGCTTGCAGGCACCCGGCGATCTCTCCGACATCGACGCGCTGATCTGCTTCGGCATCGCGGTCGACGACTCGATACTCCGCCGCACGAGCCGACTGCAATGGATCCAGTCGCTGGCGACCGGCGTCGATCATTTCCTGCGCTGCCCATCGCTCAAACGCGACGTGCTCATCACCAGCGGACGCGGCATTCATGGCCCGGCTATGCGCGAGCAGGTGGTCTATCTGATGATGGCGGTGAGTCGCGGCACCTCGCGTCAAATCGAAGACACCAAGTCACACCATTGGGAGCGGCGGCTCTGGAGCACCCTCAACGGCAAGACGGCAGTGATCGTCGGCGTGGGCGTCGTCGGCATCGCCATCGGCGAATTGCTGAAAGCCCTCGGCATGCACGTTATCGGCGTCACCCGCACGCCGCGGACGATCGCCGGTTTCGATGAAATAATGCCTACCGATCGGCTGCTGGAAACGGCGCTCCGCGCCGACTATCTCATTAACGTCCTGCCGGCAAGCGCGGAAAATATCGGCATCTTCGACACGAAAGTGTTCGCCGCCATGAAACCGACCGCGTATTTCATCAACGGCGGCCGCGGCCAGACAGTCGACGAGACCGCGCTGATTGCCGCTGTTCGCGAGCGCCGCATCGCTGGTGCCGGGCTCGATGTGTTCCAGACCACACCGCTGCCGCCCGACAGCCCGTTTTGGGACCTGCCGAATGTCTTCATGACGCCGAACGTCGGCGGCTACATCGTCGAGTACGAGGAGCTTATCATGCCGCTCGTTGTCGAAAACATGCGGCTGTTCCTCGCCGACCGGCGGAGCGAGATGCAAAATATCGTCGGTCGCTGAGCCGTCGTCTCGCGGCGGCGGCAAGAGGCGCTAAGGGGTGATGGAGCAGCGGGCGGGAATCGAACCCGCTCTTGACGGCTATGCACACCGTTGCGTTCCCAATTCGCTACCGCTGCGACCGTTACAGTGTCACCGACAGCGGCTCGATTGCAATTTCAATCGTGCCTCAAAGAAATTTAAGATTAATTTGACCGTTTTCTGACGGATAAGTTTTAATCTGCTATCTGCACGCTGCGTTGCTTCTCGCCTCACCATCCGCGTATTAACCAACGCAGATCGATACACGGTCGCAGCATGACGTCCAATCAAACCAACACTTGCGAGGTCGCCGTCATCGGCGCCGGACCGTACGGACTATCGGTCGCGGCGCACCTTAAGCGCGCCGGCATCCGGGTCCATGTCTTTGGCGAGCCGATGGCGTTCTGGCGGCAGAATATGCCGAAGGGCATGCTGCTCCGCTCGCCCTGGCGGGCGACGCACATTTCAGATCCGGAAGGCACGTTATCGCTCGACGCTTACGCGTCCGCGCATGGAGTCGACGGCGGCAAACGCCTGCCCGTCGAACAATTCGTCGCCTACGGCGCGTGGTTTCAACGGCACGCCGTTCCGGACGTCGACCGCAGAGTCGTTCGACTGATCGATAGGGCTGGGAACGGCTTTCGATTGGAGCTCGGCGACGGCGAGATTTTAGAGGCGGACCGCGTCATCATCGCGACCGGGCTTCTCAACCAGGAATACCGGCCGCCGCTGTTCCGCGATCTTCCCCCCGCACTCGTCAGCCATACCAGCGAGCATGCCGATCTCTCGGTATTCCGGGGCAAACGGGTCGCCGTTATCGGACGCGGGCAAAGTGCGACCGAGTCCGCGGCGCTGCTGGACGAGGCCGGCGCCGGAGCGGAGATCATCAGCCGCGCGGACATTCACTGGCTCGGTGTTTCGACAAATGCCGTTGCGCCGAAAACGCTGCGAATGCGGCTGCGCCGGGCGCTGGCGGCGCCGTCGGAGATCGGACCGTTTCCGCTGAGCTGGCTGGTCGAGCTGCCGGACCTGATTCGATACCTGCCTGTTCAATTTCGCGATGAGTTTACGCGGAAGTGCCTGAAAGCAGGCGCCGCCGGATGGTTGAAGCCGCGGTTTGCCAATGTGACTTGCACGCCCGGACGTTCGATCACAGGAGCGCGCGCGCGCGGCGATCGTATCACTCTCGATCTCGATGACGGCGCGAAAACGTTCGACCATGTTCTCCTCGGGACCGGTTATCGGGTCGACATCTCGCGCATCGGCATCCTGGCCCCGCAACTGCTCGACAGAATCGCCTGCGTAGAGGGTTCTCCGCTGCTCGGCGCGGGATTGCAGTCGAGCGTGCCGAAGCTGCATTTTGTCGGCTCCTATGCGGTGAAAAGTTTTGGACCCCTGCTGCGGTTCATCGCCGGCGCGCCCTATGCAGCGCGAACGGTCGCCGCCGCGGTACTTCATCGCGCCGCGCCCAAGCGGGCCGAAACTGCCGAAGTCGAAAAGATGTTCGGCAGTATCGCCACGCCCAATCTGTGGCCTCCACAGTGAATAATGGCGACGAGCCAATGCGGGCTTCCAGGAAGGGAGCGATCGTCCTCGGCGGCGCCCATGGCAGCCTGGAGATCGCGCGCAGCCTCGGCCGACTCGGTATCCCGGTCTGGCTGATCATCGCCGACAACCCGCTGGCGAGTCTGTCGCGCTACGTCGAGCGCAGCTTCCGCTGGCGCGGACCGCGCAAAGACGGCGCCCTCGAATTTCTCCTCGATCTTGGCCGCCGCCACGGCCTGGGTGGCTGGGTCGTGTTTGCCGGCAGCGACGAGGACGTGCAGTTCATCGCCCAGAATCACGCCGCGCTGAGCGCCGTTTTCACCCTGACGACCCCTGCCTGGGACCAAGTCCGGTGGGCGGTCGACAAGCGCCTGATGAATGCTCGCGCGGACGCGCTCGGCATTGCCCGCCCGCTCACCCGCCATGTGCGATCCAGCAGCGATTTGGCGTCGCTTGGAATCGCCTTTCCCGTGATTCTGAAGCCAGCTGTCAGAGAAGGCCGCAACAAGTTTGTCGACGCAAAAGCCTGGCGCGTTGACGGCGAACGCGCGCTGCTCGCATGTTACGACGAAGCCCAATCGCTCGTCGGCACGGACAGCATCATGATCCAGGAGCTGATCCCCGGCGACGGCATGGCGCAATTTTCCTATGCGGCGCTGTGGGACCGCGGCAAGCCGATCGCTTCGCTGGTGGCGCGGCGCCGCCGGCAATATCCGGTCGAGTTCGGGTTCACCAGCACCTTTGTCGAGACGGTCGAGCAGACGCAAATCGAAGCAGACGCTTTTCGTTTTCTCGCTTCGCTCGATTACAGCGGGCCCGTCGAGATCGAATTCAAATATGACGCGCGCGACGGCCGATATAAGATCCTCGACGTCAACGCGCGCGCCTGGGCCTGGATCGCGATCGGCACGGCCACCGGCATCGACTTTCCGGCGCTGCAGTGGCGCCTCGCGGCTGGCGAAGAGATCGCCCCGCTTACCGGACGCTGCGGGGCACGTTGGCTCTATTTCTCCCGCGATCTGGCGGCGTTCATTTGCGAAATGTTCGCCGGCCGACTCTCGCCTATCGCTTACCTGCGGTCGTTCCGCAGGCCGTTGGTCTTGGCTGTTTTCGCTTGGGACGATCCGCTGCCGGCATTGGTCGACATGCCGCTCAGCGCCGTCCGCGTCGCCGCACGATGGCTCGCCCGGCGCAACCGCGCCGCCACGCCGGCCCTGCACTCCGCAAAACTGCACACTTGACGGCGGAATTGATCCGATCGCCGGAGCGGCCTAAACCGTCGGCCCCCAGCCGTGCTCGGTCACGTCGAAGACGATGCCGTTGATGTCCTTGAACTTCCTTTCGGCGTCGACGCCGGGATATTGCGGCAGTTTCATAAAAAATTCGCCGCCGTGCTTCTTGATTTCCTGCTCGGTCGCGTTCTCGTCGTCGACGATGAAGCCGAAGTGATGTAATCCCGCCCAATCCGGGCCGCCCTTGCCGCCCTTTGTGCCTTCCGGAAATTGCAGCAGCGTGAGGTTCATCACGCCGTCGGTGAGCGAAATGGCATTGCCGATCGGCGCCTCGACCTTTTTCAAGCGCTTGAGACCGAACACGCCCTCGTAAAAGGCCGCCGCCTTTTCGAGGTCCGGAACCTGAATGGCGATGTGTCTGAGCTTGGCCATAGCGCACTCTCCGAGGGGTCTGACGGCCGATAAGACAACATCTTCCGGTCTTAGTCCACGCCCAAGGCCGGTCACGGCCGCCGTCCGCGCCGAGCGTGAAGGAACCGCCGCTTGGCACGGAGGACCGAGCGGAAGCGGTTTCAATCACAATGAAATTGTTGCAAAATCGCGCACCGCGGTCCTCCGTGCCCGCCCAAGGGGATATGCCCCTCGCGGAGCGGCCCGATGCGCTCGCGCGCGATAAGGAGGACGTCATGGCGCTCGCCCAGATCAAATTCCCGGTCATCCTGTTCGGTGCGGCGCAACTCCTGAAGATGGCCGCAAGGCGCAATCCGGATTTCAAGGCGCGCGTGAAGGAGCACAATTTCGTGGCGCAGATCATGACGCGCGACGAGGAAATCGGCCGCTGGTACGCATTCGACAACGGCAAGATCAGGTCGGGCGCCGGGTTGCACCGAAAGCCGGACATCAAGCTGATGTTCAAGAATGTCGAGATCGGCACCACGCTGTTGATGCCGCCGATCAATTGGCTCGATCAGATCAACGCGCAGAAGGATTTCGTTCTCACTGTCGATGGGCCTGAGGCGCTCACCAACTGGTTTGCACAGACGCTGATGATGGCGCAGTCGGCCGGCCTCAAATACGGCACCAAAATGCCCGACGGCACCATGCGCTATTGCAACATGACCAATGGCGGCCCGGTCTTCGTCTATGTGCGCGACGGCAAGATCTTGCGCATGACGCCGATCGATCTGACCGAAGAAGACGGCGCATCGTGGAGCATCGAGGCCAAGGGCCAGAAGCTGACACCCCCGCGCAAGACCACGCTCGCCCCGCACGGGCAAAATGCAAAATCAATCGTCTATTCGCCCGACCGACTGCTCCATCCGATGAAGCGCGTCGACTTCGATCCGAACGGGGAGCGCAATCCGCAAAACCGCGGCAAGTCGGGCTACGTGCGCATCACGTGGGACGAGGCGATCAAGATCGTCACCGACGAGATCAAACGGCAGAAGCGCGAATACGGTCCCGGCGCGATTACCTTCTCGCACGGCTCGCATCACACCTGGGGCAACATCGGGTACTACCTTTCGGCGCTGTTCCGGTTCGCCAACGCGGTGGGCATGACGCGCATCCACCATAATCCCGACTCCTGGGAAGGCTGGTATTGGGGCGCGGTGCACCACTGGGGCCACACGCTGCGCGTCGGCCAGTCGGAAACCTACGGTACCGTCGAGGACTGTTTGCAGAACTGCGACATGATCGTGTCGTGGGCCGCGGATCCCGAATCGACGTCAGGTTCATACGGCGCCCAGGAGGGCACGACGCGGCGGCAATGGCTGAAAAACCAAAAACTCGGCATCAAGGTCGTCCACGTCGATCCGTACTACAACGCCACCGCGCAGTTTCTTCCCGGCAAATGGTTTGCGCCGAAGCCAACCACCTCGGTCGCCATGGCGATGGCCATTGCTCACGTGTGGATCAAGGAAGGTCTCTACGACAAAGCCTATGTGGAGACCCACACCGTCGGCTTCGATAAATGGAAGGCCTATCTGCTCGGCGAGGAAGACGGCGTTCCAAAGACGCCCGAGTGGCAGGAAAAGGAAACCGGCGTCCCGGCCAAGGACGTGCGCGCGCTGGCGCGCGAATGGGGCAAAAAACGCGTCTATCTGGCGCCCGGCGGCTGGGGCAACGGCCACGGCGGCGCCTGCCGCAACCAGACCGGCGTGCAATGGGCGCGCGTGATGGTCTGCCTCATCGCCATGCAGGGGCTGGGCAAGCCCGGCATCAACATGGGCAACCTGCAATGGGGCACGCCGCTCGATTTTAATTTCTATTTCCCCGGCTATGCCGACGGCGGCATGTCGGGCGACCTGGAAAACACGGCGATGCCGGTCGAACTGTACCAGCGCATGCCGCAGCTGCCGACCATGAGCTCGAACGGTCAGCGCATCCCGCGTATTTTTGTCCCCGAAGCGATCACCGAAGGCAAAGCGGAAGGCTATCCGTGGGTCGGCAAATCGATCGAACACCAGTTCGCCCGTTTTGCCTATCCGGCGCCGGGCTATTCGCCGGTGCATATGCTCTACAAATACGGCGGCTCGATTCTCTCGACGATGAACAACACCAATCGTTGGGTGAAGATGTATCAGTCGCCAAACCTGGAATTCGTCGTCAACCAATCGATCTGGAACGAAGGCGAAGCGAAGTTTGCCGACATTCTGTTGCCGGCCTGCACGAATTTCGAGCGCGCCGACATCAGCGAATGGGCGGGGCTCGGCGGCTACGGCCATCACGGGCAGCAGCAGCTCAATCACCGCGTCATCGTGTTCCAGGCGCCGGCGATCAAACCGCAGGGCGAATCGAAATCCGATTTCTGGATCTTCAACGAGCTGTGCAAACCGCTCGGGCTTGCCAATTACTTCTCGGAGGGCGTCAACGAGATCGACTGGGTCAAGCGCGTGTTTCTCGCCTCCGACCTGCCGAAACACATCTCGTGGAAGAAGTTCCTGCAGCGCGGATACTTCGTGGTGCCGGCCGAGAAGGAAAAGCTGCGCGCGCCGGTGTCGTTCCGCTGGTTCTTCGAGAACCGCAAGAAGGACGTGCCGGAGGCGCACCCACTGCCGTCGGACTATACCGAGGAATACTTGCGCGGGCTGCAGACTCAGTCGGGCAAGCTCGAATTCGAGTGCAATTCGCTCAAGCGTTTCAACGACCCGGAGCGGCCACCGATCGTCAAATACGAGCCGTCATGGGAGGGTGCGCATTCGACCGAGCTGTTCGAGCGCTACCCGCTGCAACTGCTCACGCCGCACTGCAAATATTCGTTCCACACCCAGGGCGACGGCAAGGATTCGTTCCTGCTCAACATCGAGGACCACCGCGTCAAGGTCGACGGCTACTATTACTGGATCGTGCGATTGAACGCGCAGGACGCCAAGGACCGCGGCATCAACAAGCACGATCTCGTCAAGGTGTTCAACGACCGCGGCGCGGTGATCTGCGCGGCGCTGCCCACGCAGCGGCTGCCGCGCGGCGTCGCTCACGGCTATGAGTCCTCCGCGATCTACGATCCAATGGGCGAACCCGGAAAATCTGTGGACCGCGGTGGTTGTCTCAACCTGCTCACCCCCGAGCGCACGCAGACCAAGTCAACGCATTCGCTCGCCGGCTCGAACTCGCTGGTGCAGATCGAGCCGTGGGACGGCCGCATCGAGCATATGTCCGCCGCTTTTGCGGCGATGGAGAAGGACAAGGAGATCAGGCGCACGTTGCAGGAAGCCCACCTCGTGCCGGCGAAATAGCCACTTCTTCCTTCCCCGCGAGGGCGGGGAAGGAAAGAAAATAGCCACTTCTTCCTTCCCCGCGAGGGCGGGGAAGGAAAGAAATGTCGGAGTATCTCAATGCAAAAATGGAACATGATCATCGACGTGGCCGAGTGCACCAACTGCAATCTGTGCACGCTCGCCGCCATGGACGAATATGTCGGCAACGACTGGCCCGGCTATTCGGCGCCGATGCCCAAGCACGACCACAAGTGGATCAACATCCTGCAGAAAGAGCGCGGGCAGATGCCGATGATCGACATCGCCTACGTTCCCACCATGTGCAATCATTGCGACGACGCGCCGTGCATGAAAGCCGACAAGACCGGCGCGATCAAAAAGCGCGACGACGGCATCGTCATCATCGATCCGGTGAAGGCCAAGGGCGCCAGGCGGCTGGTCGATGCCTGTCCGTATGGTCACATCTGGTGGAACGAAGAGTTGCAGCTGCCGCAGGCCTGGACCTTCGACGCCCATCTGATCGATCAGGGCTGGCAACAGACGCGCGGCCAGCAATCCTGCCCGACCGGCGCCATGCGCGCGATCAAGGTCGAGGATGAGGAAATGGCGCGCATGGCGCGCGACGAAGGCTTGGAAGTCATGAAGCCCGAGCTGGGCAGCCGGCCGCGCGTATACTACCGCAACCTGTGGCGCTATACGAAATGCTTCATCGGCGGCTCGGTCTCCAGGAGAAGGACGGCGTTGTCGATTGCATCGAAGGCGCGAGCGTCCAGCTGCTTAAGGACGGCGCTTCATTGGCGGTCACGACCACAGACAATTACGGCGACTTCAAATTCGATCGTCTCGACGAGAATTCCGGCCGCTACACCGTGCAAATTTTCTCCAGCGGCCGAACAAAGACGCTGGAAGCCAATCTCGGCACGAGCATCAATCTCGGCGAGATCAACCTGTAGGCGCCAGTACGGCCGCCCGCGCCGCGTGACGGTCGCGCGCCTCGGCAGCGCATTTGGCGGCGTGGGCGTCGCGATTGATCACCTGCAGGTTGGGCAGGCCCCAGTAATCGAGGAGCTTGGGCCACGGCGTCTCGCGCCGCTCGCCCCACACCCGGAACAGCGGCACGCGGTGGTCGATTTCGGCGGTTTTCCACAGCCGCCCGCCGCTCTCCGCGCAGCGCCGCGCCTGCAGGCGGCGAAGCAGCCGCGCCTCCCCGCTCGGCGCGTTCCAGAATTGCCAGGCGACCACGCAGGCGCAGTGCCAGTTGGCATTCTTGTTTGGTCCGCCATGCCACAGATCGGCATGCCAGCCGAAGCGGTAAACCTGCTGCCCGCACACGCAGCAAAAACCGGCGCCGCGCGAAAAGGCGCGTTCGCGATAGGGCGCGGGCGGCGTACGGAATGTCGTCGGCAATCCGCTTTTGCGATTGCCGGTAAGCCGCCAGGTCCAGCCTTCTGGCGCGCCGCTTCTTCGCGCCAGCGCCCGCGCCAGACGGTCGGCGCGAAGCGGATGCGCGCGCCAGTAAGAATTGATCGCAAGCCGCGGCGTCGGCGGCACGAATGGACGAGCAGAGACGCGCGCGACAGCACGGCTGACGGAAAAATGTCCGGCAGCGCGCGGTCAGCCGGACGACCGACTGGCGATTTCGTTCCGCTCTCTGATCCTGCCACGCGGACACCGGCTTTCCCCGCCCGCGGCGGGATCGTGCCATGCAGGTCCTAAGGCTTCGTCACCGCCCCATGGTATCGTGGCGTGAGGGGAGATTGGGGAGGAGATGACCATGAAAAAATGGATTGGCGCGCTGATCGCGCTGCAGTGCCTGTGCGGGCTCAGCGCCGCGCAGACCGCGTCCTATCCGGACCGGCCGATTACCATCTTCGTCACCGCCGCGCCGGGCGGCGTGACCGACGTGGTGGCGCGCGCGCTCGGCCAGGAGATGACCAAGGCTTGGGGCCAACCGGTCGTCATCGTCAACCGCGGCGGCGCCGGCCACATCCTCGGCGAGGAAGCCGTCTCCAAAGCCGAGCCTGACGGCTATACGCTGATGGTCGCCGAATCCGGCTCCATCGGTCATCAATCCGCTCATCTATCCCAAGGGCAAGCTGCCCTTCGACACGGAGAAAGACTTCGTGCCGATCAGCGGGCTGGTCAGAATCAACCAGGCGCTGCTGGCCAACCGTTCGCTCCCGGTCAACAATGCGGCAGAACTCATCGCGCTGGCGAAGAAGGAGCCAGGCAAGCTCACCTTCGGCACGGCAGGGATCGGCTCCGCGCCGCACATGAACATCGAGCTGTTCGAGAGCATGGCGGACGTCAAGTTCATGCCGGTGCATTACCGGGGGGCGCATGCCCGCGCTCAACGACGTACGCAGCGGCATCATCAACCTGATGTCGGTCAGCGTCAGCTTGGCGCTGCCCGCATACCGGGCGGGCGAGATCAAGATTCTCGGCATCGGCAGCCTAAAGCGCCTGCCGCAAGTGCCCGACATTCCGACAGTCGCCGAGAGCGGCTTGCCTGGCTATCAGGCGGTGGCGTGGTTCGGCCTGTTCGGCCCCGCCGCCATGCCGCACGAGATCGTCGCCAAGCTGAACGCCGAAGTGCAGCATGTGTTTAACGATCCGGCTTTTCGCGTGCGCTTTCTCGATCCGCAAATGTTCGAGCCTATTGCCGGGCCGCAGCAGGAGTTTGTTGATTTTATCAAGGCCGAACGAACGAAATGGTCGAAGGTCGTCAGCCAAGGCCACATCAAGCTCGATTGATGCCGCGCTGCGATGCGCGAAGTCAGGCTTACTCGTTGCCGGCGCTCGTCCTGGCAAACCGCTCGCGGATGCGGGCCAACAGCTGATCGCGCACCTCGCGATACGCATCGAGACGTTGCGTGCGGCTGCCTTCAACCGCGCTTGGGTCGGCCGTGGGCCAATACTCGACGTCGACGGCGCTGGTGCGGGTGAGTTCGAGCACGCGGTGATGCGCTTCGGGCGCGAGCGTGACGATGAGGTCGAAATTAAGCCCCTCCCATTCTTCCAGCTCTTCGAAGGTCACCGGCTTGTGCCGCGAAATATCGATGCCGATCTCAGCCATGACGGCGACGGCAAATGGATCGAGCTCGCCCTTGCGCACGCCGGCCGAGCCGACATAGATCGCGCGGCCGAATATTTGCGAGAAAAGACCGGCGGCGATCGGCGAGCGCACCGAATTGAGCCCGCATGCGAACAGCACTGCCAAAGGCGCCGATTGCGCCCCGCGCGGCGGCGGCGGCCCGCTCAGCCCTTCCAATGCAGCACCGAGATCAGCGTGAACAGGCGCCGCGCGGTATCGAAGTCGAGTTCGACCTTGCGCTTGAGCCGCTCCATGACGATGCGCGAGCCTTCGTCGTGCAGCGAGCGGCGGCCCATGTCGAGCGCCTCGATGCGGTCCGGCGTGGCGGTGCGGATCGCCGCGTAATAACTGTCGCAGACGGTGAAATAGTCCTTCACCATACGGCGGAACGGCGCCAGCGACAGCATGTGGGCGATCACCGGCTTGCCGTCGGTCTGGCGGATATCGAAGACCAGACGATTGCCTGAAATGCCGAGCTGCAGCGTGTAGGGCCCGCCGTCATGGCCCTGCGGCCGAAATTTGTTCTCGGCGATCAGATCGTAAATGGCGACCGCGCGCTCATGCTCGACCTCGCGGCTCGATCGTCCAATCGATGCCTCGTCAAGCGTTATGGCTGTGAGGCACCCGGTATGATCCTTGCGGGGGGCGCGCGGCATCACTCTATCTGTTGAGCCGGATCGCGACGGAGCGGGCGTGTGCGTCAAGCCCTTCCGCCGTGCCGAGCGCAATCGCCGCATCGCCGAGCGCGCGCAGCTGCTCCGGCCCGCATTTGAGGATCGAGGTGCGCTTCATGAAATCGAGCACGCCCAGGCCCGAGGAAAAGCGCGCCGAGCGCGCGGTCGGCAGCACGTGATTTGTGCCGGCGACGTAATCGCCGATCGCTTCCGGCGTGTGCGCGCCGATGAAGATGGCGCCGGCATTGCGGATGCGCGCCGTCAGGGATTCGGCGCCAGCGGCGGCGATTTCCAGATGCTCGGGCGCAATCGCGTCGATAAGCGGCAATGCCTCGTCAAGATCGCGCACCAAAATGACCGCGCCGAAATCCTGCCACGACGCGCCGGCGATGGCGCCGCGGGAAAGCTGCGTGAGCTCGCTTGCGATCGCCCGCTCAACCGCGTCGGCGAGGTGTTTATCGTCAGTGATAAGGATCGCCTGCGCGCTGGTATCGTGCTCGGCCTGGGCCAGAAGGTCGGCGGCGATCCAGTCGGGATTGCCATCCTTGTCGGCGACGATCAGCACCTCGGAAGGCCCGGCGATCATGTCGATGCCGACCTTGCCGAACACTAGGCGCTTGGCCGCCGCCACATAGGCGTTGCCGGGTCCGACGATCTTAGCCACCGCCGCGACCGTCTCGGTGCCGTAGGCAAGCGCCGCAATCGCTTGCGCCCCGCCGATGCGGAAGATCTCATCCACGCCGGCGAGTTTTGCCGCCGCGAGCACCAGCGGATTGAGTGCGCCGGCAGGCGCAGGCACCACCATGGCGATCCGCGGCACACCGGCGACCTTGGCGGGCACCGCGTTCATCAGCACCGAGGACGGATAGGCTGCGGTGCCTCCGGGGACATAGAGCCCGACCGCCTCGATCGCCGTCCAGCGCGTGCCCAACTCGACCCCAAGCGCGTCGGTGAAGCGATCGTTCTGCGGCCGCTGGCGGCGGTGAAAAGCCTCGATGCGATCGCGGGCGAGTTCGAGCGCGGAGAGCGCCCCGCGCGAGCAAGCCTGCACCGCAGCCGCGATCTCTTGCGGCGTCACCCTAAGCTCCACCCGATCGAGATCGAGGCGGTCGAACTTTTTCGTGTAGTCCTTGACGGCTTGGTCGCCGCGGGCGGCCACGTCGGCGACAATGGCGCGCGCTGCCGCTTCCACGTCGACCGAAGTCTCGCGCTTGGTGTCGAGAAACGCGCGGAATTTTTGCGCAAAATCGCCGGAGCGCGTGTCGAGGCGGATCGGCATGCTGTCGTCCTGTTGGATGCGGCTGACGCCTATCAGCACTCACTGACTATAACAAATACTAATATTAGCAGCTGAGCCGCGGGTTATCCGCTGCCGCTCGCGCGCCTCAGAAAATTGATTTCGGGATTCCAAGTCCTTGCGCGGAAGCCGAAATGGAGGCCTAAGCCGTCGCCGATCCGGCGGTGAAGTGGTTGGGGCAACCGTCGGCAACATAAATCTCGCCAAGGTCGGCAAGCTCGGCCTCAAGGCATTCGACTTCGAGGCGAATGACGCCGCCGCCGGAGAAGGTCATCGTCACGAGACCAGCCGGCGCGTCGCGCTCGGCGAATTCGACGGCAAGCAGATTAAGCCGCACATCCTTGTTCGATTGATCGAGATTACGGCATTGGCAGCTGATCACGCGGTCGAAGCGCAGCGCAGTGCGGCAGCGCCGGTAGTCCGCTTGCCGCTCCGGGTTGGCATCCACCGCGCTCATCCAGTCGAAGCGGTTGAGCGCCATGACGAAGCGGTGTTCGCGCGGCTGCCAGAAGATGTCCGCCACCCGCACCAGAGCATCCTGCACATGCGCCGAGACGATTTCGATATCGTCGCGATCGAGGGCGACGAGTTTGAGTTCATCAACGTTCGCGTTCATGCGCGGCCGCTCCCGATGCCGTCGTTTCCTCTTGCTAAAGCTAGGAACGATGCGCACGCGCTGCAAGCCCCTGCCATCGGCCTCGGCTAAAACGAAGCGCAGGCGGACTGCACGACGACGACGACCGATTGCTGGCGGAAGCGGCGCTTATAAGCGCTGACGATGGCGTCAAGGCGCGTTTGGTCGTCGCGGTTGCCGGGCAGCACGATCATGACGAGCTTGCTTGGCTCACGCACGATCCTCCCCCGCGCACGGTCACGCCACTGCCCGGTCGCGTTGATGACGGTCAGGCCGTCGGGGAAGCGCGGTGCGATCTCGTGCGCGACGAAGCCCCGCCAAGCGGCTTCGCTCACCCCGGTATGATTGCCGATGTCGCGCCCGAATAGCAGTTCGGCGACGAGTTTCGGCTTCTGCTCGCCATGACAGGAGAGTGCCGGCGTCTGCGCGGCGACGTCATGTGTGGCAGCGACCAGCAGGACAAAGTTAAAGAACCAAGTGAGAGCGTTGCGCATGCCAGTGGGATGCCGTTACGGCTCCCCGGGCGGAAACGGCCTGCCGCCACGGCGCACGATCTCGTCGATGGTGGCAGGCGTCGAGAGGGCAACCCAAAGTCCCAGGGCGCAGCCGACGCCGAGAAGACAAGTCAGAAAAACTATCTGCATCGCGTGCGCTCCTTCCGCTCACCTTAATTCGCGGACGTTGCGCAATCGTTAGTGCACGCCGGCGGAGCGCCATGAAAACAGCCGGCGATCTTGCGATCGCCGGCCGCTAGGCGGACATCCCATCTGCCGGCTATTTGCAGCCCTGCGGCGTCGGATGTTTGCCGGCAGGACACGCCGGTTTTGCCGGCGGCTTTGGCGGCGGTGGCTTGGCGACGGCCGGGTGGGGCACTGGGTGAGGCGGCGGCGGTGCGGGCTTCACCACAGCCGGTCGCTGCACTGGCGGATGCGGTTGCGGCGGCGCAGGCTTCAGCACAGTCGGTTTCTGGACCGGTGGATGCGGTGGCGGTGGCGCCGGCTTCAGCACAGTCGGTTTCTGGACCGGTGGATGCGGTGGCGGTGGCGCCGGCTTCAGCACAGTCGGTTTCTGGACCGGTGGATGCGGTGGCGGTGGCGCCGGCTTCAGCACAGTCGGTTTCTGGACCGGCGGATGCGGTGGCGGTGGCGCAGGCTTCACCGCGGCAGTCGCTGGCGGCGGGGGTCCGCGGTGCGGCGGCGAAACGATTGGGCCGCCGCCTGCCGGTGGCCGGTGAAGCTCCGGCCCGCCGCCGGCAGGACCGTGGGCGCCTTGGTGCTCCACGGCTTTCGGCAGCGAAACCGGGATTGTCGTTTGCCGCGTGCCCGGCCCGCCCGCCCCGCCTGCCGGTGGTCGCACGCCAGCGGGCGGCCGCACCGTAGATGGCGGCCTTATGAATACCGGTATGACCTTCGGCGCAGGAACCGGCAGAGCGAAACGCTCACTGCGGCCGCGGCGGCGGCGGCAATACCGCAAACTCATGCGGCCGCGGCGGCAGGAAGGTCGGCGGCAGCGGCGGAGGCGGCGCCCAACCGGGCCCCCCAAAGATCAAAATCGGCTGATCGACATACTCCAATTCGTCGGGCGGTGGCGGCGGAACGCCGAAATTGAAGACGGCAAAATTGAGCGGCGGCTCAAGCGCCGCGCGCAGAATGGCCAGGCGCCGCCGCGCATCCCACGCATGCGGCCCGTGCGGGTAGCGGCGCAGATATGACCAATAAGCCGGCGGGGTATCGGCGGCAACGCATCGGCGCCAAATGATCTCCTCACGGCGCACCGCGAGCATCGCTGCGACGCGACTGGAATACGGACTATTTGGGTAGAGCGCGAGGAATTGCTCATAGGCCTCGATGGTGTCGATCTCCAGCACTGCCGCATAGGCATCAGCCGCATTGGTGAAGTCGCGTAGCGGTCTGTTGCGGATATCAGCGAACGGCGTCACAGCGGGCGGCGGCGGCGCCCCGGCCTCACGCTCCGTCATGAAAAACTGACCGTTGATCCCCGAGACATACCAAGGAATTTCGGCGCCTTGCGTGAGTTCGCTCACGCGCAGGCGAACGCGCGCGAAAATGTCGTCGAGCGACAGACCGCCGGCCGCGATCATTTCGGTCAACGCCGTCGCGTAAGCTCCGTACGGTCCAGGCTCGTTCGGGCCCACCGTTCCCGGTGCTGCATTAAACGCAATCGCCATGCCGGGCACCGGATCGACCAGCGCGAGACCGCTTGCCAGCGGCTCGCCGCCGCGTGCGAACGGATTTTGCCGTGCGGCGTCAAGAATGACGATTTTGACGTGCGCCGGCAGCGCGGCGAGCGGCTGCATGAAATCCGAAACGCGGATGGCTTGGAGCGGCACGTCGACATCGCGCTGAATGTCGGCATCGACCGGCACGAAATAATTGTCGCCGTCGAATTGCAGGCCGATTCCGGAGAGATAGACCAGCGCCACCGCGTCCGGTCCGGCGGCGGAAACCTGCTCGATGAAGTCGTGCAGAGTTTCGCGCAACGTGGCCTGGTCGAGATTCGCTGCGCCGGTCACGGTGAAACCGGCCGCGGTAAGCGCGTCGGCGACGAGGCCGGCATCGTTAGCGGGCGTGGTTAGCTGGACGCCTTTGTAATCGCCGTCGCCGATCACCAGCGCGAAGCGCTCTTCTGCATGGCCGGCGCGCAATCCCAGCATCAATGCCAGCACGATGGCGAGACCCACCCACGACGCGCGCGCGAAAATGCTCATCAGGAACCTCCGAATCGGCGGAACGCCAAACAGTCTCCTACGTACATGCAGCCGATCAATAGGACGAAATAATGTCGCACCCCGATGCCATCGGCCACTTCCTCGCATCCGGTCGCCTGCGGCCGCGCGTGGAGCGGTGAGCGAAAGACCGACCCGGTTCCTGGAAGATATTCCCGGTCCCACGGACTAAAGACGCCCCAACATTTTGCTAGACAAAATCCGACCCAATCGGTTCATTCGGGTGTCCGCAGCGCAACCGGTCGGCAAACACATTTTGTTGCAAAGCCCATAGCTCACGCCCCGCCGGGAGGCCCGGAGCTCATTATCTGATCGACATGCCCGCACCGTCGCAGGACCTGAACAGGACCGTTCATCTGCGGCAAAACTGTCCTGGTAAACTACCCAAGATGTATTTGCTTCGGCGCTCATATCTTGTTAAGGAGAACCTAACAAGATCGCATCTGCGTACATGGTCGGGTGGTTCGGCTGCAACAGACGTCTCCATCCTCTCGTGTTTTGGCTTTTCTTTCTCTCCCGCAAGGGATACAAACAGCCTTCATTTGAAAGGGAGGTTCTATGGCTAAGAGGACAAAGAAGCGGCGCGCGTGGACTTCAGGCGAAGTCCGTGAGCTGAAAGGCATGGCGAAGAGGAAAACCCCGGCGTCGAGAATCGCCAAGAAATTGAAAAGAACCGAAGGCGCGACCCGGCAGAAGGCGTTCAGCATCGGGCTTTCGCTCAATTCCCGTTCCTAACCCTTACCCGTCATCGATTATTTCTGCGCACAGCGCCGGCCGATGCCATTAGGCATGGGCTGGCGTTGCGCGTGGATTTTTGCTGATCTTCGCGAAGGTTTACGGACTTTTGCGGCGTCGGACGTTGCGGCGCGGCCAAAGGCACGCGTTCGCAAGACACGCCGATTTCTGCTCTTAGGAATAATGTCGCATGCGGACCGCTTATTCGGCCGCAGTTCCATCAGGCCTGCTCATCGGATACTTTCAGCATCCAACGGACAGTCGTGAACTCTTCGGCGCCTGGATAGAGCGCGTTTGGGATAGAGGACAAACGAGATGGCCGAGATCGTTGCCGGGTTCGGCATGCCGCATAATCCGGGTTCTCCCGCGCTGGTCCGTCGCGATGGGCCGCAATGCGAGACGGCGCGCTTTTACGCCGAGATGGCGAAGGATCTGGCGGCCGCCGCGCCGGACGTGCTGATCATCTTCACCGACGACCACTTCAACACATTCTTCCTCGATAATTTTCCGACCTTCGCGATCGGCATTGCCGAGGCGACCGCCGGGCCCAACGATCAGACGCCGATGCCGCGTTACCAGGTTGCGGTGCCCGGCGCGCTGGCGGCGCATATCCGCAACTCCGCTATCGCCCGCGGCTTCGATATCTCACTGGTGCAGGACTTCGAGGTCGATCACGCCGTCATGGTGCCGCTGCACTTCCTGACGCCGGACATGAAAATTCCCGTGCTTCCGATCTTCGTCAATTGCCTGGCGCCGCCGCTGCCGACGGCGCAGCGCTGCTTCGCGCTCGGCGAGGCGGTGCGCGCCGCGATCGCCGAGTGGCCGCAGCCGTTGCGCGTTGCCGCCATCGGCAGCGGCAGCTTTTCGCTGGAGATCGGCGGTCCGAAAATTCCGCTGGGCAACCGCGCCGCCTGCACGCCCGATCCGCAATGGTCCCAGCACGTACAAGACCTGCTTGCCGAGGTGCGCATCGACGATCTAATCGCCGAGGCGACCACGGCGCGGATGCTGCGCGCCGGCAATATCGGCGGCGAACTGCTCAACTGGATCGCCCTGCTTGGCGTGATCGGCGCGCGCAAGCCGGTAAATATCCTGCCGCAGAACGATCACGGCCAGGCCTTCGTGGCCTGGCGGTGGAACTGAGCCGATCGGGCAAACCATGAGCGTCTATGCCATCAACAAGATCTGCCGCGACGCGCTGCACGATCTCTCCTTTCGCGAAGCGGTCAAACGCGATCCGGCCGCCGCGATCGCCGCGCGCGATCTCACCGAGGACGAGCGCAAGGCGCTGCTTACCGGCGACGTGGCATGGCTCTACGAGCACGGCTGTCACCCGTTCCTGATGTCTTACTTGACGCGCTGGGAATCTGTTCGGGCTTAAAGTCCCGGTCTACACGAGCGCATCCGCAAGGCGCACGACGCCAGGGATGATTGACCTCGGCTCGGCTCGGCTCGGCTCGGCTCGGCGCGTCAAGGCGGGCGGTCAGCGCACGCTGTCCTGCTCGCGATAGGTTTCGATGATTTCCGATCCGGTGGCGAACCAGACGCTGCCGTGGGCGGCCATGTAGGACAGCGCCCGGTCGAGCGTGCGGATGCGGTGCGGCGCGCCGATCAAGAACGGATGCAGCGCGATCGCCATGACGCGGCCGTTCGCGCGCCCTTCTTCGTAGAGCACGTCGAACGTCTCGCAGATGCGGCGATAAAATTCGTCGATGCCGATGCTCGGCATGTTGAACAGCGGCATATCGTTGAGCTCGATCGAATACGGAATCGAATAAAGCCCGTTGTTCATGCGATAGGGCAGATCGTCATTGACCCAGTCGCATACATATTCGACGCCGTGCTCGCGCAAAAGCTCGAGCGTATGCCAGGTCTCGCTTAGTCCCGGCCCAAGCCAGCCGCGCATTTTCTGGCCCCATTGCTCGATGATTTCGCGGGTCTCGGCGATGACGGCGGCTTCTTTGTCCTTGGCGAGACCGCTGAGCAGCACGGAATTGGTCAGTCCATGGCCCATCAATTCCCATTTGAGCCGCGTCGCTTCCTCCATGATGCGCGGATAATAGCGGCCGACCTCGGCGTTGAGCGCCACCGTGCCGCGCACGTTGTGCTTGGCGAGCACCTCCATCGATCCGCCATAAGCCGACGCGGTTGCCGTAATCGCGGCGCGAATGGTTGCGGATGTCGGGCGCCTGGTTGCCGATCTCGACGGGTGAAATGTTCTTCGCCCCAAAGACCTTTCAGCACCTGGATGAATTCGTTCATGCGTCGGTAGCGGGCGTCGGAAGAGGCGATCCAAGCGCCGTTGCTGAACAGCTCGAATTCCTTCTGAAACCAGCCATTGACCACATTGATGGCGAACCGGCCGCCGGTGATCCGGTCGAGCGTCGCGCCCATCTTGGCCGCGAGCTGCGGCGTTATCATTCCGGGATACACCGCGGGCATGATCTGTATGGTCCTGGTGCGGGCGGCGAGCGCCGCCGTCAGCATCCAGGCTTCGAGGTCGGGGCCAAGCAGCCGCTCGGCGATGAGCGTGATATCGAAGCCGTAGGCCTCGCCCTTCGACACCACATCCAGTGCGAACTGGAACGACTTGTCCGCGCCGGCGTCGCCGCGCGCGCCGACCTGGCGAATGCCCACCTCGATCGCCCGCTCCGGCTTGATTGTGTGCGGCAGCGGCGTCCAAATCCCCAGGCGCATCGCTTCCCCTCGCTGCGCGCCAGCGGGCGATCCGGCGCGCGCCGATTATGGCGCGCTTGAATGGCTTTGGCCAACCGCGAACGCGCGCGACAACGGCGCGCGGATTGCGACAGGAGAATTGCCGCGCTACTCTATTCCCGCAAGATGAACGAAAGCGCAATCGAGGAGACGGCCATGGCGGACAAGCCCAACTATAGAGTCAACAGGCGCGACGTTAAGATGACCGAGCGCGTCGCAATGGCGGCGGTCGGCAAGTCGGTAATACGTGCGCAGAAGGTCCACGGCACGGACACCAGCATCATGTTCGCCGAACGCGCGTCGGGCTATCACACCAGTCCGCACATGCACGATTGCGAGCAGATGAACTATATCGTCTCCGGCGAAATGTATTTCTTCGTTGACGGCCGCGGCTACCGCTGCAAGCCGGGCGACGTCATGCGCATTCCGCGCAATAAGGTGCACTGGGCCTGGAACCGCGGCAATGAAACCGCGACGATCTTCGAGTCACATTCGCCGCCATTGCGCGACCGGGGCGGCGACGCCTACCCGCTGCTCGGCCCGGACGACGACGCGAGCAAGATCCAGCACATGCAGAATATCCTGGTCAAAGTGGATCAGGCCGAAATCGACGCGATCGAGGCGCGCGCCATCGCCGAAGAGGAAGGCCAGCAAGCGGCGGAATAGCGTTGCCCGGCGCACGCCGCGATGCGAACCTGGCTCGCCAGGAGTCTCGGCGCCGTACTAACGGTCGGCGTCGCGCTGTCGGCGCCGAGTAGTCGCGCAGCCGCCGAAGACTTCTATGCAGGCAAGACGCTCCAAATTATTGTTTCGTCTGGCGTCGGTACCGACAGCTACGACACGCTCAGCCGCCTCGTCGCGCGTCATATCGGCCAGCACCTGCGAGGCAATCCGGCCGTCATCGTGGCGAACATGCCGGGAGCCGGCGGCATTCTCGCGGCCAATCAACTCTACAACATTGCTCCCCGGGACGGCACCGTGATCGCTATGCTCGACCAGTCGATCTATGAGACACAGCAGTTCAAAGTGCCCGAGTTGAAGGCCGATGTCACCAAGATGAATTGGATCGGCCGGATCATCAGCAATAACGCCGTGCTGGTCGCATGGCACAGCGCCGCGGTCAAAAAGATCGAAGACGCCTACACAAAGGAGTTGATCGTCTGCTCGACCGGCAGCTCTTCGCAGCTGCGCTGGACGATGTTGAAGCGCCTTCTCGGCCTTAAGCTCAAGCTGGTCACCGGTTACAAGGGGACCGGCGATGGCCTGATCGCGATGGAGCGTGGTGAAGTCGAGGCGCTCAGCATGCCGTGGACGGTGTTTCGCGTGATCCGTGCCGAATGGCTGCGCGACAAGAAAGTCAATGTCCTGTTGCAGACCGGACTCGATAAGGCACCGGACCTGCCGGACGTGCCGCGGCTCGTCGACCTCGCGCACAATGACGAACAGCGCCAGATCCTCGAATTATTCTCGCAGGCGGAAAAGGTGGGCCGCTCGTTGACGGCGCCGCCTGGACTGCCGCCGGAGCGAGTTGCGGAGCTGCGAGCAGCCTTCACGGCGACACTCAAGGATCCCGGTTTTCTCGCCGACGCCGCGCGCATGCGAGTCGATCTCTCGCCGTTGCCGGGAGATCAGCTTCAGGCCATAATCGAAAAATCGTTCGATTATTCCCCAACGATCGTCGCCAGGGCGGAAGCACTCATACGTTAAGCACGGACAGGACCGATGGAAGAAGCCAAGTTCGAGGGTGAAACGATCTATCTCGAAGTCGCGGGACGATCGATGGACGTGCACATCGCGGTGCCGCCCGGCCGCGGACCGCATCCCAGCGTGCTTTTGATGTTCCACCGCGGCGGCCTCGACGCATGCACCGCCCATTACTTCAAGGAATTTCCGAAGGCCGGCTATCTGACGATCGTGCCCAACTTTTATCATCACTGTCCGAAGGATGTGCCGCTGCACGATTGCAAGAAATTCCTGAAGGACAACGAGGTCATCGCCGAAATCGCTGCGTCGGCGGACTACGCGCTCTCCCGGCCGGATCTCGATCGCGGCCGTTTTTTCATCGCCGGACATTGCATGGGCGGCCGACTTTCGTTCCTTGGCGCCAGCACCAAACCCGTCTTCACGGCCGCTGTTGCTTATTACGGCGGCGGGATGATGAGCCACTGGGGCGCGGACACGCCGACGCCATACGAGCTGATCAAGAACATTCGCTGCCCGGTCTATGGGTTTTTCGGCGGTCTCGACACCAATCCGTCACCGGCCGATGTCGACCGCTTCGAAGCCGAACTTAAGCGTTACGGCATTCCCCATGTCTTCCATCGTTATCCGAAGGCCGGCCACGGCTTCCAGAAATCCCGCCCGCGACAAAGGGCGCAATGCCGATGAGATTGCGACCTCGGACTTGGCCTGGGCGACGATGCTCGATCTGATGAGTGCATCGGGCGCAACGCCCGACCGTGTGAGGGCTCGGGCGGGGTGAGTTTCGCGCTGCAAGCTCCTCCCCTCTGATTTGCGTCTCCCGATCCGCTCCACGTCGCCCGGGCGGGACAAGCGACGCACCGCCCGTGTGTGCTTAGCGAGGAACTGAGAAAGCGCCATGACCCTGATCCTGTCCAACGACGACGTCGGCAAGCTGATCACCATGCCGGAATGCATCGCGGTGCTGGAAGAGGCCTATGTCGAGCTTGCCGAAGGCCGCGGCGTTTCGCGCACGCGCTCCGATTGCTTCACGCCGACCGGCGCGCGAGGATGCGCTCTACAGCCTCAAATCCATGGACGGCGTCATTCCGAAACTCGGCGTCGGCGCGGTCCGCATCAATTCCGACATCGTCACCTGGCCGAAGCGGGGCAACAATGTCCGGCGCGAGAAAATGCCGGCGGCGCCGGGCAACCGCTATGTCGGCCTGGTGCTGTTGTTCTCGACCGAGAACGGCGAGCCGCTGGCGATCTTTCCCGACGGCGTCATGCAGCGCATGCGGGTCGGCGCCGCCAATGGGCTGGGCGTCAAATATCTGGCGCGCAAAGACGCCAAGACGGTCGGCATCCTCGGCTCCGGCTGGCAGGCCGGCGCGCAGCTCATGGCGGTCTGCGCGGTGCGTTCGACATCGCGACCATCCGCTGCTTCAGCCCCAATGCGGCAAAACCGCGACGCTTTCGCGCGGCAGATGAGCGAAGCGCTCGGCGTCGACGTGATGCCCGTCGACACAGCCCGAGGAGGCGATCAAGGGCGCCGACATCGTGATGTGCGCGACCAACACGCTCGACCACATCTTCTTCGCAGCGCTGGATCGAGCCGGGAGTGCATTTGAGCTCGATCAAACGGCCGGAAATCGAGCCCAACGCCGTCAAACGCGCCGACCGCGTCGTCATCCATATCCACGACACCAAGCCGATCCATGCGTCGACCAAGGATCTCGTCGTGCCGGAGAAAGCCGACGGCCGCGGCTGGGAAGTCGCCGAGGAGATCGACTTCGACAAGCTGCCGACCTTGCCCGAACCTGATCGCCGGCCGCGCCGAAGGCCGCAAGTCCGATGGCGAGGTCACCTGCTTCATCAACAATATCGGGCTCGGCTATCAATTCGCCGCCGCCGGCTCGCTGCTCTACCGCAAGGCCAAGGAAAGCGGCGCCGGCCACGATCTGCCGACCGACTGGTTCACGGAAGACGTGCATCCTTAGCCGGTCATTCCACGATCGCCGCCTCGCCGCACCCACGATGACCTTCAATGGGTCTTTCCCCGGTCGCTGCAGCCGCAGCGGAGCTCGGCCAGCGCTCGTGCGTGAGCGGCACCACCATGTGCACCGACAAGCCCGTTGCGCGTGAACGAGCGCGTGCACCTCGCCGTTCAATTGCCGCTCGATGACCATGCCGACCAGCCGCGAGCCAAAGCCGAGACGCCGCGGCCGCCGCGCCGGCGGGCCGTTCTTCTCGACCCAATCGAGGACGAACGTCATGCCGCGCTCGGTGCGGCTCACCGACCAGCTCAGATCGAGGCTGCCCCTTGGGCCGCGACAGGCTGCCGTGCTTGATCGCGTTGTCGGCAAGCTCATGCAGCGCCGCGCTGAGATTGAAGATCGGATCGGGCTCGAGTTCGACGTTCGGGCCGCTGAACGATATCCGATCGAGATAGGGTCCCAGCAGCGACATAGAGCAGATCCATGATCGGGATCGATTTTCCAGCCGCCCTCGGTGATCAGCCGGTGGGCGTTGGCCATGGCGAGCACGCGCGCCTGATACTTGCTCGGCAGATCGGCGATGCTTTTGGCGTTCTTGGCGGTCTGCGAGAACAGCGCCAACAGCTGGGAAAACAAATTTCCCGAGCGGTGGCGCATGTCGCGGATCATCAATTCGTGGCGCTGCTCGAGCTGGCGGCGCTGAATGGCGCCGGCCAGGAGATTGGCGACGGCGGCGAGGAACGACGGTGTCCTGCGCGGCGAAATGCCGCGCGCTTTGCCGGTGCAGACGCCGAGGATGCCGTAGGCGCGGCCGTCGCGGCCGGCGATGGTCACGGTCATGCCGCTGCACGCAGTGATGATCTTGCAGATAAGCGCGACCGCGAACCTGGTCTCGGCCGGCATAATCGGCGGTGACCACCGGCAGGCGAGAATCCAATGTGTAGCGCGCATAGCTGCCGGGTTCCGTCGAAGCAATGACCGAGCCGACCAAGGTCGGTCTTCCAGCCGAAGCCGGCGCGCAGCAACAGGTCAGTGTCGCCGGGCAACAGTTCGAGGATCTTGACGAAATCGACCGACAGCGTGAGCGCGACCGTGCTGACGGCGTCGTTGAGCAGCCGCTCCAGATCGGGCTCGACCAACGCGCGCTCGCCGAGTTGCGCCAGCGCTTCCTGCTGCTTGACGCGGCTGCGCAATTCCGCTTCGAGATTGAGACGTTCGGTGACGTCGTGGCAGAGCCCGAGCATGCGCTCGGGCACCCCGTCCTTCACAGCGACCGTTCCGCTCGCTTCCAGCCAGCGCTCCTCGTTACCGTCTCGTTCGGGTAGCCGGTAACGCGCCCGTAGGGGCCTTGCGTGCGCAGCGCCTCCTGCAGAGAAGCTTCCACGTTGGCCAATCGTCGCGGTGAATATCGCGTTCGACGCCGGCATAAGTTCCATCGAAGCTGCCGGCGGGCAGGCGATGAATGGCTTCGAGTTGCTCGACCAGTCACCTTGCTTGCGGCGATATCCCAGCACCAGACGCCGATCTGTGCGGCTTCGAGCGCGGCGCGGACCGCCGCGGAATTCGGAAAAAATTCTCTCGCACTTGCGTCCGCGTGGCGACCGTTTGATTTCAGGTGTTGCGGGCTTCTTCTGGTCACGCGAATTCATTCTTGACACTTCTATCGGTGCCCGAAGGCGCATCACTGTCCCGTCATGATAAAACGGCCGAGGGCCGCCGCGGTTGCGCCTGGCCCAGAAAATCAAAGCATCTGCAATAAATGGGTCGGCTTGGGACGGGGCGCGAGCCAAAATGGCCCGCGCCGGCTGCAATTCGATGTCAGTAGATACCGGTCGTCGTACGGTTATTTCGCAATGCAGTACGCGAAAGCGGCGGGTCGGCGGCTTGCGGCGGCAAGTTGACATCGGTCTGCGCAGCGCTGATCTGCTGTGCATCCGTGTCGGGCAGCACGATCACCTTGGTTCCGACATTGACGCGGCTGTAGAGGTCGATGATGTCCTCGTTGAGCAAGCGGATGCATCCGCTCGACATATGCTTGCCGATCGAGGTCGGGTCGTTGGTGCCGTGGATGCGGTAATCGGTATTGCCGAGATAGAGCGCGCGCGCGCCGAGCGGATTGCCGGGGCCGCCGCCGATCCAGCGCGGCAGATAGGGCTGCCGGGCGACCATCGCAGCCGGCGGAATCCAATCCGGCCATTCGGCCTTGCGGGCGATCGTTTCCGTGCCCGACCACGTCGAAGCCTTCGCGGCCGACGCCGATGCCGTAGCGCAGCGCCTTGCCGTCGCCGAGCGTCAGATAAAGGAAGGTGTGCGCGGGATCGACGATGATGGTGCCGGCCGGCTCATTGGTCGCGTAGGGCACCACTTGGCGCTGCAGCGCCGCCGACGGCTGTTCTGCGGCGCCGGATGAAGCGTCGGAGGTGAATTTGTAAACCGGCGCGGCTGGATCGTTGCTTCTATAGGCGAACGATTGCGCGCTGGCCGGAACGGCCGGGATGGCGAGAAGACCAACAAATAACAAAGCGCCGAAAAGACGCCGTGACGTGCTTGCTGACATGGTACATTCCACCGTGCTTGAGAATGTTGTCCACTAACCGCGCAAGTATTAGAAAAGTTCCATGCCGCGTCTCCGCGTCGATTCTAATCAAATACGCGGCAATTTTCGGGACGAAAGCGTGCGCGACGTTGCGCTCTACACCCCAACCCATTGGTTAGTCGCAGCGGCAACGAAAAGGTTCAAAGGGGTCGAAAAGGTTCAACGGGTGCGGTCGAACACCCGCGAGCCGGCGGCTCCACGGTCAAATCCGCCAGACCCAGCGCCGGACGGTTGGGCAAAAACGCTCATGCCAAGCAGCGTCCGTACACCGTCGACATCGACGGAGAAGAAACCGGGCTGAAAGCAGGATCGCAGCCGAACGGCACTTTATTCTGACTTTGCAAGCCGCCCGATATCGGGTGGTCGCGCCAAACTGCGCCCGGACGATAGAGCGGCAACCGGTCGCCTTTGCGGAAATGGTTCACCGAAACCGCCGGCGTTGGCCGCTGGCGCCCACCCCTATCGGAGCCGCGCTTAAAAACGGATCGAAGCTGACAAGCAGGAAGGCGAGCGAACAAAACGCAACCGCGCCCGCCATGCGAAGATAAAAGAGCTTGGCCATCGGAACATCTCCGAAATCCGCATTGGTGTGCTCGAAGGGATCACCTCGTTGCGCACATGCCCGTTGCGCACAATGCCAAAGGTCCCCCGAGCTCAACGACACTGCCGGCCTAACCTTTTAGTGTCGGCGATGTTCCGGCAGGTTGCGTACCTCACTTACTCGTGATGGGGCTCTTTACGGCGCGGCAAGCAGACAATTGAGCTGCGCGATCGCGAAACCGAATGCAAAAGTTCCAAGGAACAAACATCGGCGCCGCGCTTTGTTAGGGCGGACCGGCCATCCTTTCCCCCTCCCCCCCCGTGCTTGGCCGGCCATGTTGGGCGCAGCCGATATGCCGATCGGCTGCGCCCTTACTTTTTCTGTTTTGACTATCAGGGGATCGAGCAACGGATCGAGCGACGGCTTGGCTCATTTCGGAGCCGCTTGCCAAAAGCGCCGTGCTGAGCGAACCTTTGTGCGACTGCGCGTGCTCACGTTGGGGAGCGATGACCATGTTGCTTGAGCGCCGTCGGTTTCTTTGCCTTGCCGGCCTGGGAACTGCCTGTTCGGCGTTTGCGCGCGCGAGCTTTGCCCAGACCTACCCGTCGCGACCGATACGCTGGATCGTTCCCTTTCCCGCCGGCGGGACAACCGATCTGGCCGCACGTCTGATGGGGCAATGGCTGAGCAAACGGCTCGGCCAGCAGGTCATCGTGGAGAACAAGCCGGGAGGCGGCACCAATGTGGGTGTCGAGGTGGCTGTCGCTGCGCCGGCCGATGGCTACACGCTGCTCCTCACGCTCGCGACCAACACCATCAATCCGTCGCTCTACAAATCGCTGCCGTTCGACTTTCAGCGCGACATCGCGCCGGTGGCCGGCTTGGCAGACCTGCCGCTGGTCATGGAGGTGAACCCCTCGCTTCCAGTCAAAACCCTGTCCGAGCTTATCGCCTACGCAAAAGCCAACCCGGGCAAGATTAATTTCGCCTCGTTCGGCGCGCGCACCATCAGCGACCTTGCCATCGAGCTCTTTCAACTCGCGGCCGGCATCGACGTCGTGCGCGTCCCTTATCCGGGCGACGCGCCGATGCTGATCGATCTGGTCAGCGGCCGTGTGCAAGCCGCCGTCGACGCCTTGCCGGTCTCACTACCGCACATCAGGGCGGGGAACTTCGGGCGCTCGCGCTCCTGTCAGACAAGCGGTCGCCGACCTTGCCGAATGTGCCGACCGTGGGCGAAACCATACCGGGGTTTCAAATCAAGGCCTGGACCGGCGTCGGCGTTCCGCGCGGCACGCCCGCCGACATCATCGAGCGGCTCAATCGCGAGATCAATGCCGGCCTCGCCGACCCCGCCATCATAGCCCGCCTTGCCGAAGTAGGCGGCATGCCGCTCGTGTATACGCCCGGCGAATTGGGCGCGCTGGTCGCGCGCGAAACCGCGAGATGGGCCGATCTGATCAGACGCGCGGGCATCAAGCCACAGTGAGGCGGGCCCGGCCCGCCAGCACCGGAACTACAGCGACGCTTGCCGCTCGCTCGGCTGCCGCTCGCGCTGGCGCGCTTTGCGCCCGAAGAACAGCGCCTGGCTCACCACGGCCGACACCACGGCGAGCTGGAACGGCTTGGCGATGAGGAACGCCGGCTCCGGCCGCAGCCCGGTGAGGAAACGCTCCGGGTAGGCGGTGATGAAGATCACCGGCACTTCGAACGATGCCAAGAAGTTCGTTGACCGCATCGAGCCCGGAACTGCCGTCGGCAAGCTGGATGTCGGCGAGGATCAGCCCGGGCTGCTTCGGCTTCGCCAGCGCCAGCGCCTCGGCGTGAGTGCGCGCGACGCCGATGACATTGTGGCCGAGGCTTTCGACCAGCGCCTCGATGTCCATGGCGATGAAGGTCTCGTCCTCGATGATGAGGACGTCGGTGGCGATCTCGGCGGCGAGTTCGCGGCCGGATTCCTCGACCAGACCGCGCAGCGTCGGCAAGTCGCAGTCGAGAACTTCGGCCGCTTCCTCCTCGGAGAAGCCTTCGAGCGCCACCAGCAGGAAGGCCTGGCGGGGCCGCGGCGTGATCTGGGTCAGGTGCTGCTCGGGCGGCAGGGCCGTGTCGCCGCGGGTCGGACTTGCCGTTGACCGCGACCGAATTCCAGATTTTGGTGAACAGCCGATAAAGCGCCACCCGCGAACTCGACCCGGTTTGCAGCATTTGCGGGCTGGCGATGAGCGATTCCAGGGTCGCGGCCACATAGGCGTCGCCCGAGGCTTGGCTGCCGATAGAGCGCGGGCATATCGGCGCAGAAACGGCAGCTGTTGCAGTACGGCTTGCGAGGTCGACAAGGTACCCTCCCCTTCCATAGCCCGAATTTACTGGCGAAAACGCCGGGTGGCAGAAAAAGTTCCAAAAATCGCTCCATTGCGGTGGAACCATGCGGCGGCGACGGGCGTTAGGGGCATTAAGCGAGGCCGCCGGTGAGGATAGACTGAGCCGGGCAGAAAACGTGAAGGCGATAGCGTGTCGACATCGGGCGAAACGTGCACGGGGCCATTGGCGACAGTCGGGAGTTGGGAGCAATGAAGCGATGAACGTAAGACCAATCTCGAGGCTGTCGAGCCGGAAGTTCGGACAAGCCGGAGCCGCAAAATTCCATGGGCAAACGTCCGCACAAGGAAATCCGCCTCGGCCGCGAAGCCCAGGTCCGGATCGGGGAGCTGCTGCGCTCCATGTACAATGGCTATGTCGTCAGTACCAGGGAGTGCCGCAGCACCTTGAGGAATCTGGTCCGCCGGATCGGCGAACAAGTGAACAAGAGTGACAATTGAACAAGGGCATCGTCACGCATGAAGCTCGATCCTGCGATACGCGATCAGGTGCTCGCCACGGTGCCGAGCCTGCGCGCATTTGCCATATCGCTCTGCGGCAATATCGACCGCGCCGACGATCTGGTGCAGGAAACGCTGCTGCGCGCGCTGCCCACATCGACTCCTTCCAGCCCGGCACCAACATGCCGGCATGGCTGTTCACCATCCTGCGCAACCTGTTCCGCTCCGAATACCGCAAGCGGCGGCGCGAGGTTGAGGATGCCGACGGCCGCTATGCCGAGACGCTCAAATCGCATCCCGAGCAGACCGGCCGGGTCGAATTCGAGGAATTCCGCGCGGCTCTGGCGAAGCTGCCGTCCGACCAGCGCGAGGCGCTGATCCTGGTGGGCGCTTCCGGTTTCTCCTACGACGATGCCGCGGCGATTTGCGGCTGCGCCGTCGGCACCATCAAGAGCCGGGTCAACCGCGCCCGCACGCGGCTTGCCGACCTGCTCGCGATCGACAGCGTCGATGATTTCGGCCCCGACCGCGCCACCCGCGCGGTGCTCGCCGGCGGCGGCCGGGGCTAGGTCTCATCAACCATCGTAACGCGCCACTTGTCGCGCCGCCCGCGACGTGAACGGGCGGCCACGAGGACCGCCGCTATGGTTTATTCGACTAAGGCATGCCGCCGCGATGAGCGAGGCCGCCGTCGATGGTGACGATGGTGCCGCTCGTATAGGCGCTAAGATCGGAGGCGAGGAAGACGACCGTCGCGGCGACCTCGTCCGGCGTCGCCGGGCGGCCGTGCGGCATTTTGGCAAAACTCTCCTTCCAGCGGCTCTCGTCGCCATAAAGCCTGCGCGGCGCGCTTGCGGCCCAAAACTTTCGACGCGGTCGGTCAGCACCGGCCCCGGATTGACGCCGACGACGCGCACGCCGTGATCGAGGCTGTTGGCGCCGATGGCGCGGGTGAACGCCATCAGCCCGGCATTGCCCATGGCGCCCGCGATATAGGTGGCATCGACCCGCTCGCCGCCGAGCCCGATGATGTTGATGATCACGCCGTGGCGGCGCTTTTCCATTTCCTTCAGATAGTGCCGCGTGAGCCCGACATAGCCGAACACTTTGAGATCCAAGCCGGCGCGCCAGGCCGACTCGTCGACGTCGTGGATCGTTGCCGCCCGGAATAGCGCCGGCATTGTTCACCAGAATGTCGATGTCGGGAAAAGTCTTGTACACGCGCTCGCGCGCTGCGGCATCGGCAAGGTCGGCCGCAAGCGTTTGCGCCTTCACGCCGGTGATCGCGCTGATCGCGGCGGCTTCCTTATTCAGCGCGTCGGCCGAACGCGCGACGAGACAGACGTGAACGCCCTCGCGCGCGAACCATTGCGCCACCGCGAGCCCGATGCCCTTCGAGGAGCCGGTAATCAGCGCGGTACGGCCGGCAAGCTTTAAATCCATCGTTTCGCCCTCGACTTTGCGGCTCTGCATGCCGGGTTTGCCGGCCCTTTGTCCAGCCCGTCGCGATAGTGAGCGTTGCGGCGTGCCGGCGCTTACCGGAGTGTGCTCGCGTTCGACGCGCTGATGCACGTGGAGGAGCGCCAGTCCCTCCCCTTCCCTCACCCGCCCGATCCATTACAGTGCCGGCCGGAAAATCGCAGAACCGAGAGAGGTTTTGCGGTCATGAAGGAAGAAGTCGTCAGCTTTCAATCGGCGGGCTTGCGCCTGCATGGCGTTTTGAGCGTGCCGGACGGCGTGCGCGCCGGACGAACGGCGCGCGGCGTTTCTGGTGCTGCACGGCTTCGGCTCCAACAGCGACGAGCCCGACCTGCATCGCGCCGGCGAAAGTGCTCAAGCGACTTCGGCTACGTCACGCTGCGCTTCGACATGCGCGGCTGCGGCAAGAGCGAGGGCGAGTTCGGCCGCGTCATCTGCCTCGAACAGGTCGAGGACACCGGCAGCGCGCTCGAACTTTCTCAGCAAACATCCGCACGTCGATCCCGACCGCATCGCGGTGATCGGCTCGAGCTTCGGCGGCGCCGTCGGCGTCTATGCCGGCGGCACCAACCCGCGCATCGCCGCGGTCGTCTCCAACGGCGGCTGGGGCCACGGCGAGCGCAAATTCCGCGGCCAGCATCCGACGCCCGGAAGCTTGGGCGAAATTCACCAAGATGCTCGAAGAGGGCAAGGCCCACCGCGCCCGCACCGGCAAATCGCTGATGGTGCCGCGCTACGACATCGTGCCGATCCCCGATCACGTGCGCGCCAATCTGGAGAAGCAGGGCGTCGGCATGCTGGCGCCCGGCTCGGTGGAGATGTTTCCGGCCGAGACGGCGCAGAGCATGTTCGATTTCCGCGCCGAGGATGTGGTCGGCAAGATCGCGCCGCGTCCGCTCCTGCTCATCCACGCCGCCAAGGATTCGGTGACGCCGACCGAGCAGTCGATCGAAATGTTCAAGCGCGCCGGCCAGCCGGCCGAGCTGCACCTGTTCTCCGGCCTCGATCATTTTCTGTTCGCGGAAAAATCCACTCGCGTCTGGAACATGCTGCGCCAATGGCTCGATACTTATTTCCCGGCCAATACGTAACCCGGATGAGCGACGCTCCTCGGTCGCTCGGCGCAGCATCGGAGCGTCCGAGTCCACCGCATATCGCGGAGCTCGTCATGGAACGGCTCGAGTCTAACGGCCCGGACCGTCGGCATCACCGCGTTGCGCTGCGCCGCCTCGCGGGGAAACTGCAGAACTGGAGACTGAGAGTGAGCGAAAGAACCCTCGTCAGCCACGAAGAGCTGCACCGCTTCATCCGCGACGTGCTCGCGTGCGCTTGGGCGCGCGCGAGGACGACGCCGGCATTGTCGCCGACGGCCTGGTCTGGGCCAACCTGCGCGGCGTCGACGGCCACGGCGTCTCGCGGCTGCCGCGCTATATCGGCATCATCAAGCGCGGCGAGATCGACCTGAAAGTGCGGCCGCGCCTCGTCCACGACCGGCCGGCGACCTTCGTGCATCGACTCCGGCCACGGCTTCGGCCCGGTGGCGTGCATGCAGGCGGCCGCGCTCGCCGTCGAACGGGCGAAACAAATCGGCGTCTGTTACGGCATCGTGCGCGAGACCACCCATACCGGCGCCATCGGCCGCTATGCGCAATGGATCGCGCAGCAGAATTGCGCCGCCTTGATCATGGGCTGCGGCCCGGCCCTGATGGCCTTCCACGGCACCCGCGTCGCCAGCATGGCGACGAGCCCGATCGCCATCGCGGTGCCGAGCGGCAACGGCCCGCTCGTGCTCGACATGGCGACCAGCGACCATCTCCAACGGCAAGATCCTGCAGGCGCGCGCGACCGGCGAGCCGTTGCCGCCGGGCACCGTGCTGACCGCCGAGGGCGAGCCCACCACCGATCCGAAGAAGGCCGAGATTCTGCTGCCGCTCGGCGGCCCGAAAGGCTCCGGCCTCGGCCTGATGTTCGAAATGCTGGCGAGCATTCTCGCCGCGGCGCCGATCCAGTCGCGCGCGCTCGGCCCCGAGCAGCGCACGCGCCACGTCGCCAACCTCGCCATGCTCGCCATCGACATCGAAAGCTTCCGCCCGCTCGCCGATTTCGAGCACGACGCCGACGCGCTCGTCGCCGTGCTCAAATCGCTGCCGCGCCAGCAAGGCTTCGACGAAGTCACCATGCCGGGCGAACGCTCGGGCCGCACCGAAGCCGGCGCGGCGAAAAACGGCATCCCGATCCCGGCGAAGCTCTGGGAGGAGCTGGAAGAGATCGCGAAGGCGCACGCGGTCAAAATGCCGGCAATGCAGCGGAACCTAAAGCGCATGAAGACGCCCCGGACGCACGCCATGCGATCTGCGCGCGCCCTGCTTCGACGACGGCGTCGGCCGCCAGCGCCTCGGCGGCCCCGGTCGATGAATTCTACAAAGGCAAAACCGTAACGCTCGTTGTCGGCGGCAGCGCCGGCGGCGGCTACGACACGCTCGGCCGAGCGATCGGCCGCTACATCGGCCGCCATATTCCCGGCAATCCGTCGGTCGTGGTGCAGGACATGCCGGGCGCCGGCGGCCTCGTCGCCATGGATTATCTGTTCCGCACCGCCGAGCATGACGGCAGCGTGATCGCGCTGGTGGAGAACGGCCCGCCGCTCGCGCCCGCTGTTCGGCGTCAAGGAAGCGCGCTACGACGCGACCAAGTTCAACTGGCTGGGCACGCCGAGCGTCGAGACCGCCGTCATGCTGGTCTGGCACACCGTGCCGGTCAACTCGCTCGACGATCTGAAAACCCGCGCCACCACCATGGGCGCGTCCGGCACCAACTCGACCCAGGCGTTCTACACGCGGCTCTTCGACGCCATGCTCGGCACGAAAATGAAGGCGATCAACGGCTACAAGGGCCTGAACGACACGTTCCTCGCCATGGAGCGCGGCGAGATCGACGGTTCGCCGAGCGTGTTCTACAGCGCCATCACCTCGACGCGGCCGCATTGGCTGCCCGACCATCTGGCCAAGGCCGTCCTGCAATACGGGCCCGAGCCGGTGAAGGATCTGGCCGGCGTGCCGTTCGTCCCGGATCTCGATCACCGCGCCCGATGACAAATTGCTGATGCAGGCGGCGTTTGCGCCGCTGGCGCTCGGGCGACCGCTGGTGATGCCGCCCGGCGTGCCGGCGGAGCGCGTGACGGCGATGCGGCAGGCGCTCGCCGACACTTTTGCGGATCCGGCCTTCGTGGCGGACGCGAAGAAAATCGGCCTCGTCGTCAACGCGCCGCAGACCGGGCAGCAGCTTCAGGACGTGATCGATCAGGCCTATGCCACGCCGCCGCGCGTCATCGATCGCCTGCGCGCGCTCAATACGGGTCGCCGACCGCTGATCAACAGCACGCGCCGTCGATCGGATCGGCGGCGTAAAGCGCGTCCTTGAGCCAGGCCGGCGGCAGATCGTCGACGACAACTTCAGCCACGGGCTTGAAGACCTTGAACCAGTGCCGCTCATCTTCGCCCGTCCAAAATGTGACGACGGTTTCAAGCGGCGGACAGCCGAGCCGCGCGCAGGCGATCTCGGAGACCAGAACCGTATCATCGGCCGCGAGATTCAGACTCTCGCGCGTCCACGCCTTTACGCGCTCCAGCGCGCGCACATGTTCGGTGTCCTTGGCGGAACGCGCCGAAGCGCAGCGGCGCGCCGGCGCACGCTGTTTTCGGCAGATGTCTGTCGTCGCTGTGTTCATTCGGCGGCCTCAATTGCGAAACGCGACCACGAGATGGGCGCGATGCGATTCCGGCAGCAGTTCGCCTTCCGGCTTCACGGTGACAAAATAGGTCCCCGCCGTCGCAATCAGTTCGGGCGCGATGGTCGCCTCGATCTCGGTCTTGTTGACGTAGCGGGTCGGCAACGGCTTGCCGTTGAGCAGCACGCGGTGGAACGGCCACATGCCCGGCCCGCGCACCTTCAGCACCGTCGGGCCGGAGCCGGCGACGACGTAGAGCGGCGAAATTTCGAGCTCGAGCGGCAGGGTCTGATAGGCATAGAACGCGGGAATCGGATTGTTGTATCTGGAAAAGCCGATATCGACGCGCTTGCCGTCCATGATCACCATCTTGACGTTCTGCGTCATCCAGATGTCTTGCAGCGGATCGCCTTCGATGATGGACAGAGGTCGGCCACCTTGCCGGGCTCGACGCTGCCGTAATCCTTGTCCTTCTTGAACGTCTTGGCGACGTTGAGCGTCGCCGCCTGGATCGCCTGTCATCGGCGGCACGCCGGCTTCGACATCCATCACCAGCGCCTCGTGCAGCAGCATCGCCGCCATGCCGCGCGGCGGATCGGAGCCTTCCTTGAGAATGCCGCCGGCGGCGACGAAGCGGCGGATGAACTCGTTGGCCTTCTCGTAGAAGATCTTGGTGCGGTCGAGCTGCTCCGGCGTGTAGCGCTTGTACGATCTTGTCGTAGGCGACGTCGGCGATGGTGCGCACGGCGGCCGGCAGATCGGCGTCCGGATCGTCGAGAATTTGCCGCTCGCGTTCGCGAAAGCGCGCCGCGCTCGGCGACAGCGGCCGCAGCCATTTGGCGATGGTCGGCGTCCAGGCGACGCCATGCTCCACCATCACGCTCGATGATGTCGTCGAAGTTTTCCGGCTCGTAATAGGAGCCGGCGAGTTCCTGCTCGATGTTGCCGGCGAGGCGCTGCTTGGCGAGTTGCCGCCGGCGTTTGACGTCGAGAATCGAGCTGTAGCCGACCGACCAGATGTGCTCGATGCTGTCGACGCCGGCCTTGACCGACTCGATCACGTCCCAGCTGTGCGCGGTGACCGGCAGGCCGAGCTTGTGCGCCTCGTCGCAAGCAGCGTGGACCAGATCGTACGAGATGAACTCGTTGAGCTTGATCAGATCGTAGCCCTGCTCCTTCTTGTCGCGCATCGCCTTGCGCGCTTCCTCCGGCGTCTCGACGGTGATGTTGCCGCGCACCGCGCGCGAATCCGGCGCATCGGTTTCGGTGCGGACGCCGCCGATCGCCTGTCCCGACGTCCAGATGCGCGGCCCCTTGATCTTGCCGGACTCGGTGCCGCGCTTCTGCGCCAGCGTCCACGGGCCGTCCTGAAAAATCTCGATCGTGACGCAGGACGTGATGCCGAGATGCAGATAGAGCTCGCCGTGAAAATCCTCGAGATGGGCGTGGCCGTCGATGAAACCCGGCAGCACGGTCTTGCCGGCAACGTCGATCACCTCGGCGCCGGGCGGAATGGCGACCTCGCCGTCGCGGCCGATCTGCCGCGAAGCGGCCGTCGCGAATGACGATGACCGCATTATCGAGCGGCGGCCGGCCGGTGCCGTCGATCAGTCTGCCGCCCCGCACCACCAGCGCTTTCTCGGTCATGTCCCGCCAAACCTTCCGCAATCGGCCAGGATATAAAACCTGACAATCGCGTATCGATGCTGCGATTTTGCCGTTTGAGCAAAGCGGCCCGAATGGACCGCGCGCGACATTAGCGGCTCGGGCGCGGTGCGCAAGCCGCGAACGATCTGGCCGGTCACTCCGTCTGGCGGAGCGAGTACGGTGTCCGCGGCAAGGTTCTTTGCACTGGCTTTGGCAAAACTCGGGCGCAAAAACGCGTCGCGGGAACGATCGCGTTCGTCCTCACCCGCAACAGCGGCAGCCGATAAAGGCCTCTCAATAATGCTCCGCATGCGTGAGCGGCACATAGGCGTAGCCGGCGCCGGATTTGGCGGCATGGCCGACGCCGGGGAACGGCAGGTGTGCGCCGGCGAACAGGAGCCGGTCGGTCGCCACCATATCCATCACTTTCTTGCGGTTGGCGATCGCCATGGCAGGATCGCTGTCGAAGGCGATCGAACGTTCCGGCTGGGCAAATTGCAGCGCCGCGCAGTGCACGATGTCGCTCCAGACGAGCAGGTCGTCGCCGCCGGAGGAAACGCGCACCATGGTATGGCCGACGGTATGTCCGGGCGCCGCGACCGCGGTTACGCCCGGTGCGAACTGGGCGCCGTCCCCAAACGTCTGCAGCTTGCCGGCGTCGGCGTAAGGCTTGATCGACGCCTTGGCGAGATCGAAGAATACCTTGAATTGTTCGGGCGCCTGCGCGCGATTTTGCTCCGACGTCCAGAACAAGTGTTCGCCGGCATCGATGTGAACGACCGCGTTCGGAAACATCATCTTGCCGTCCGAGCCGAGCAGTCCGGGAATGTGGTCGGGATGCATGTGGGTGATGACCACCACGTCGACCGCGGCGGGATTGATCCCCGCGACGGCAAGATTGCCGTGCATTTTTCCCAAGGTCGGCGCGAACGAGGTGCCAGCACCGGCGTCGACGAGAACAAGTTTGCCGCCGGTGTTGACGACCCATTCATTGACGCAGGTGGGAATGGGGCCCTTGGGCAGAAAGGCGGCGTCCAGCAGTTTGTCGGTGCCGGCCGCGTCGCCGGCAAACAGCGGGCGGTCGATGGCGAGATTGCCGTCGCTGAGCACCGTGACCTCGAATGCGCCGACCTTGAGACGATAGACACCGGGCGCCTGTGCGCCGGCAATGGGCGTGACCATGGGATGGTTCCTCGTACGCTTGAATGGACCTGCCGTACTGTGCGGCAGGATTCAGGCCTCGGCAAGCCGCAAGCCGACAAGCCGATCGAGCGCGGCATGGTCGGCGAGCAGCGCCGCCGAAGGGCCGGAATGGACGATGCGGCCGCGCTCGAGGACGAGGGCGGATTGCGTCAGCGACGAGCGCGATGTCGGCATGCTGCTCGACCAGGATGAAGGCGTCTGGCGCCTTCGCTCGTCATGCGGCGGATCGCCGCGGCTGAGTTCCTCGACGACGATCGGGGCGAGGCCTTCGAGCGGCTCGTCGAGCAGAAGCAGCGCCGGATTGGTCATCAGCGCGCGCGCGATCGCCAGCATCTGCTGCTCGCCGCCGGAGAGCTGATTGCCGAAATTGCGCCGCCGCTCGGCGAGGCGGGGAAACAGATCGTAGACCGCCGGCAGGTCCCAGCGCCCGTCGCGCGCGGCGACGGTGAGATTTTCCTCCACCGTCAGCGTGGAGAAAATCTCGCGCTCCTGCGCCACCCAGCCGATGCCGGCGCGGGCGCGGCGGTGCGGGGCGGCGCTGGTGATGTCCGCGCCGCGCCAGAAAATGCGGCCGCGGCCGATCTGGGTCATGCCCATGATGGTGAGGATGAGCGTCGATTTGCCGACGCCGTTGCGGCCCAGCACCGCAAGGCTGCCGCGTTCCGGCAATTCGAACGACACGCCGTCGAGCACGATGCCGGCGCCATAGCCGGCGCGGATGTCGGCGAGCGCAAGCAGCGGCGCGGCGAGGTCTTTGGCCGTTCAGACACGCGAGGCTCCGTGCCCCTTGCCGAGATAGACCGCGCGCACGCGCTCGTCGGCGGCGATCTCGGCCGGCGTGCCTTCGACCAGCACGCGGCCGCCGACCAGCACGATGATGCGCGAGGCGAAGCGGAAAACGAGCTCCATGTCGTGCTCGATGAACAGCACTGTGATGTCGCGCGACAGGCCGGCGATCGCCTCGAACAACTCCTTGCTCTCCTCGCGCGGCACGCCGGCGGCCGGCTCGTCGAGCAGCAAGACCTTGGGCCGCGTCGCCAGGGCGAGCGCGATTTCGAGAAGCCGCTGCTGGCCGTAGGCGAGTTCGCGGGTCGGCCGGTGGCAGACCGGCGCCAGCGTCAGCGCGGAGAGAATATCGTGGGCCTCGTCGATTTCCTCCGTGTAGGCGGTGAGCGGCCGCCACCAGGTGCCGGCGACGCGGCGGCGTTCGCAGACCGCAAGCGTCACCGATTCGAGCGCGGTCAGATGCGGAAACAGCGAATTGATCTGATAGGTGCGCACGAGGCCGCGCCGCACGCGCTCCTCCGGCGGCAGCGCGGTGATGTCGTCGCGGCCCGAGAAAGATGCGGCCGGCGTCGGGCCGCAGCATCCCGGTCATCAGATTGATCAGCGTGGTCTTGCCGGCGCCGTTCGGGCCGATCAGCGCATAGCGCACGCCCGGCGGCAGATTAAGCTCGACGTCGGCGGCGACGACAAGCGAGCCGAAACTTTTGTTGACGCCGCGCGCCGAGAGCGCGCTGCCGCTCGCCGCACCTCCGCTGGCACGCTCTCGCTCACGGCGCTTCGCCCATTTGCCGTAGCGCGGTCCGCCAGCGAGCGAAAGCCCGCCGAGGATGCCGTTCGGCAACGAACATCACCACGGCGATGAGCAGGAGCCCGATCCAGAAATACCAGTATTGCGGGTTCAATCCGGAGAACTGATCGCGCGCGACCATGTAGACGGCGGCGCCGACGAGCCCGCCATAGAGCCGGCCGGTGCCGCCGAGGATCAGCATGACCAGCACGTCGGCCGAGCGCTGGAAGCCCAAGGCTTCGAGCGAGACCGTCTCGGTGGTCTGCGGTCAGCATGGCGCCGGCGATGCCGGCGATGATGGCGGCGATGGTGTAGATGGTGCGGATATGCGAGTGCGTCGGCGCGCCGATCGCCGGCATGCGCGCGCCGTTCTCGCGGATGCCGCGCAGCGCCAGCCCGAACGGCGAATGAATGAGCCGCCGCGCCACCAGGAAAATGAGGAACAACACGGCGAGCGAATAGCCGTAGGCGGTGTAGCCATAGAGATCGAAGTCGAATCTCTGCCGAGGATCGGCCAGGTGTGAATGCCTTGCAGGCCGTTGAAGCCGCCGGTGAGCCAGCCGGCGCTGTTCGCGGCCTCCTGCAGCAGCAGGCCGAATGCCGAGCGTGATCATGATCAGCGCGAGATGGCGAAAGCGCGCGATGACGAAGCTCGTGACGTAGCCAACCATGCCGGCGGCGAAGCCGGCGATCGACAAGCCCGGTCAGCGGCTCGCCCCAGCCCCACACCGAAATCAGGCCCGCCGTATAGGCGCCGACGCCAAAATAGGCGGCGTGGCCGAGCGAGACGATGCCGGAAAAGCCGAGGATGAGATCGAGCGACAGCGCGAACAGGCCGGTGATCGCGATCTGGCTTGCCAGCACCAGATAATCGGGCGTCAGCACGAACGGCAGCAAGCGTCGCGAGCCAGAACGCGATCTCGCTCCAGCGCCAGCGCGCTCTGCGCGCGCAGAATAGTCATGCGGCGCGCGACCGCGGCCGCACGGAGCGAGCGGCAATGGTCTCGCTCGACACGCCTAGCGCCTCCCGAACAGGCCGGTCGGCCGCCACATGATCATCCCCAGCATCACCAGATAGATGAGGACGGAGCCGAACGCGGGAATGTAATACTTGCCGGCCATGTCGGCGACGCCGAGCAGCATGGCGGCGGCGAACGAGCCGGCAATCGAGCCCAGGCCGCCGACCGAGACGACGATCAGCACATAGATCAGGTAGGTCAGCGCGAACGAGGGATCGAGCCCGAGCATCGGCGATGGCGAGCGCGCCGCCGAGTCCGGCAAGCCCGCTGCCGAGCGCAAACGTGACGGCGAACAAGCGCGTCGACGTCGATGCCGAGCCCACGCGCCATGCGCTGATTGTTCACCGCCGCGCGCACCTGCGCGCCGAAGCGGGTCCATTCCAGCGCCGACCACGAGCACGACCGTGATCACGAGCCGCCACGACGATCAGGAACAGCCGGTAGACGGCGAAATCGAGCCCAGGAACGTGATCGAGCCGCGCAGATAATCCGGCAATTGCATCGGCTGCTCGTCGGTGCCGTAGATATAGGCCGCCGCCGGCGATCGAGACGAAGACGATGCCGATGGTCAGCAGGCACTGGCTGAGCTCGCCGGCATTATAGAAACGCCGAAAGAACAAGCGCTCGAGCACGACGCTCGCGGCCGCGGCGGCGATGAACGCGACCGGCAAAGTGGCGAAAAACGGCCAGCCCAGCGCGTTCATCAGCGTGACGGTGACGTAGCCGCCGAGCATGGCGAAGCTGCAGTGCGCCAGGTTGACGAAATTCATCATCCCGAGCGTCACCGACAGCCCGACCGACATCAGGAACAGCAGCATCCCGTAGGCGACGCCGTCGAACAGCACGCCGAAGACGGGGGGCATGGCCGGCAGCCTACGGGACTCTAGTGCGCGCCAGCTTGTCACGCGCTCCGGATCACTTCGTCGCGTGCTCCGGATCTTTGACGTTCGGGACGCTGTCGATCTCGACGTTGCGCAGCTCGTCGCCGACCTTCTCGACGCGGCGGATGTAGACGGTCTGGACGATATCGCGGGTTTCCGGATCGATCATGATCGGGCCGCGCGGGCTCTCCCAGCTCATGCCCTTGGCGGCAGCGATCAGCGAATCGCCGTCGGTCTTGCCGCCGGTCTTTCTGCAGCGCCGCGTAGATCAGGTGCATGCCGTCGTAGCCGCCGATCGAGAAGAAGTCGGGGTTGCGATGGAATTCGTCGTTATAGGCCTTGACGAATTCGTGCATTCAGCGGCGACTGGTGATTGTAGTCGTAATCGGAGACGGTGATGATGCCGAGCGCCTGATGTCGCCCATGCTCTTGAGCGCGCTCTCGCAGGCGAGCGCATCCTGTCCCAGAATCTTGGTCTTGGCGGCGTCGATGCCGCGCTCGGCGAGCGCCTTGCCGACCGCCGCCGGCTGCGCGCCGCCGGGTATCCAGATGTAGATCGCGTCCGGGATTCAAGTCCTTGGCGCGCCTGGACGAAGGCGGAGAAATCCGGATTGGCCACCGGAAAGCGGACCGAACCGACGATCTCGCCGCCGGCGTCCTTGACGCCCTTTCTGGAACCAGGTTTCGGCGTCGATCCCGGGACCGTAGTCGGACACCATCGTGTAAATCTTCTTGCTGCCGTTCTTGGCCGCCCATTGGCCGAACGTGTAGTTCAACTGCGGGGTAGTCGACGAGGTGCGGACGATGTAGGGCGACTTCGTGGTGATGACCGAGGTGGCCGCGTTCATGACCACCATGAATTTCTTCGCCTCGCGCGGAGACGTCGGCGGCGGCCAGCGCATTGGGCGTCAGCGATGAAGCCGGCCGAGAATGTCGGCGTGGTCGCGCACGATCGCCTCCTGCGCCAGCCGCTTGGCGACGTCCGGCGCGATGCCGCCGGTATCCTTGCGGATGATCTCGATCTTCTTGCCGGCGACCGTGTCGCCATGCTGCTTCATGTACAGCTTGATGCCATTGTCCATCTGCGTCGCCGGTGTCGGCGAATTGGCCGGAATACTCAGTGATCAGTGCCGATCTTGACCGTGTCCTGCGCATTGGCCGAGGCCGGCGTACAGCCAACGCCAGTGCGGCAAGCCGGCAAGGCGCAGTATTGCAATTTTGCATCGCTCCCTCCCAGTTCTTGTAATGCTCTAAGCTGTTTCGCCGCCTATCCTCGTTCAGGTCGCCGGGAAGTGCAACGTGTCCGGTCGTCGCTAATCCGCAGGTGGGACGCGGCCCGCTCCTGGCATCTTGTCTCAGCGCGCCCATCGCCTGTTGAATGGGCCATCAGCCGCACAAAGGGAGAATTCCATGCCCAGCGGGCCAAAAAATACGAAGCGATCCACGTCGAAAACGACGGCGGCATCACCTGGCTGATGATCAACCGGCCCGACAAGCGCAATGCGATGAGCCCGCAGGTGCATCTCGAAATGGACGAGGTGCTCGACGCACCTCGCCGTCGATCCGGCGACCGAAATCCTCGTGCTGACCGGGGCCGGCAACGCTTTTTCCGCGGGCCAGGACATCAAGCTCTATTTCCGCGCCAATGCCGGCGACCCCGCCGCGCGCCACAAGCTGCGCCGCGCCTCGCAACAATTGGCGCTGGCTGAAGCTCTCGGCCTTCCCCAAGCCGACCATCGCCATGATCAACGGCTATTGCTTCGGCGGCGCGTTCACGCAGGTCTGCGCCTGCGATTTCGCGCTCGCCGCCGACGACGCCATGTTCGGCCTTTCCGAGGTCAATTGGGGCATCCTGCCCGGCGGCATCGTGTCCTGGAACGTGGCGCAGACGCTGAATTTTCGCGATGCGCTCTACTACGCCATGACCGGCGATTCGTTCGACGGCAAGCAGGCGCAAGCAGATGGGCTTCGTCAATTTCTCCTACCCGCAAGGAGCAGCTGCGCGAGGAAACCGATCAAGCTCGCCAAAAAGCTGATGGAGAAAAGCCCGGCGGCCTTGCGCTACACCAAGGAGGCGATCCGCGCCGTGCGCTTCATGAACGAGCCGCAGGCGGCGGATTATCTGAGCGCCAAGAGCGACGCGCTGCGCTACAACGACAAGGAAAACAGCCGCGAGGAAGGCATGAAGCAATTCTTGGACGAAAAGAGCTACCGTCCCGGCTACGGCCACTTCAAGCGCAAGCGGGCGAGCGCGTAAATTCCGGGCTCATGGATGCAGAAACAAAAATCCGCCGGCACGATCGACGCGGACGAGGTCGCGCGCTTCTCCCGCCTCGCCGGGCAATGGTGGGACGCGCGCGGCCCGATGGCGGCTCTGCACAAGCTTCAATCCGGTCCGCCTCGGCTACATCCGCGACCGGGCGGCCGCGCATTTCGACCGCGATCCGGCGCGGCTCGACAGCCTCGCCGGCCTGCGCATCCTCGATATCGGCTGCGGCGGCGGAGTCTTGTCCGAGCCGTTGGCGCGGCTCGGCGCGGCGGTGGTCGGCGCCGATCCGGCGGAGAGCAACATCGCCGCCGCGCAGCATCACGCCGCGCAGGCCGGTCTTGTCGATCGACTACCGCTGCCACCGACCGCCGAGGCGCTGGCGGAAGCAGGCGAAAGCTTCGACGTGGTGCTGGCCATGGAAGTCGTCGAGCATGTCGCCGATTTCAGTCTGTTCATCGAGGTTTGCCGCCGCCCTGGTGAAGCCGGGCGGCTTGATGTTCGTCGCCACCCTCAATCGCACCATGAAAAGCTTCGCGCTGGCGATCGTCGGCGCCGAATACATTTTGCGCTGGCTCCCGCGCGGCACCCATCAATGGGACAAGTTCATCACGCCCGACGAGCTGGAAATCGCGCTCGAGCAGAGCGGGCTGCGCGTCATCGACGAAACCGGCGTGATCTACAATCTGTTCGCCGACCGTTTCCAGCTCTCCACCGACATGGACGCCAATTACATGGTCGTCGCGGAGAAAGCCGCGTGATCATCGCCGGCTGGCTCTGGGCCGTCTTCACCGTCATCGCCGCGTTCTTCCAAACGCTGCGCAACGCGATGCAGCGCGAGCTCACGCGCGACCTGGGCACGGTCGGCGCGACCCATGTGCGATTTCTGTTCGGCTTTCCATTCGCGCTGATTTTTCTCCTCGGGCTTGTTCTCGGCACCGGCGTGCCGCTGCCGCGGCCGGGCTGGGCATTCTGGCCGTGGGTGATCGACGGCGCCTTCGCGCAGGTCGCCGCCACCGCGCTGATGCTGCTCGCCATGGGCGAGCGCTCGTTCGTCGTCACCATCGCTTACCTGAAGACCGAGCCGATCCAGGTCGCGATCTTCGGCCTCATCTTCCTCGGCGATCGTGTGAGTTTGCCGATGATGACGGCGATCCTGGTCGCGACGGCCGGCGTGCTGATCATGTCGACGAAGCCCGGCGGCATGGTTGGGGGCATCAGACCGACGCTCATCGGACTTGCCTCGGGCGGCATGTTCGCGCTGTCGGCGGTCGGCTACCGCGGCGCGATCCTCGATCTGCACCTGCCGAATTTCGTGATGGCCGCCACCTTCACGCTCGTGATCGGGCTTCTCATGCAGGCGGTGACGCTGTCGCTTTATCTCCTGCTGCGCGCAGCCGGCCGTGACTTGACGGCCATCGCGCGCGCCTGGAAGCCGTCGCTGTTTGCCGGCTTCATGGGGGCGCTCGCCTCGCAATTCTGGTTTCTCGCCTTCGCGCTCGCCACCGCCGCGAGCGTGCGCACGCTGGCTCTGGTCGAGGTGCTGTTCGCGCAACTCGTCGCGCGCTTTGCTTTCGGGCAGAAAACGACGCGCACGCGAGGCCGTCGGCATGGTGCTGGTCGTAGCCGGCGTCGTGCTATTGATTTTGGAGCACTGACACGTCAGTTGTGATCGTCCGGCAGGATCGGCAGCGGATGAAATTCGATGCCTTCCTCGTGCAGCGCCTTGGCATCCTCCGGCGACGCTTCACCGTAGATCGAGCGGTGCTCGATCTCGCCGTAATGCATCTTGCGCGCTTCCTCGGGGAATTGCGCGCCGACGTAATTGGCGTTCTTGGTAACGTGGTCGCGCAGCTCTTTCAGCTTCTGGCGCAGTTCGCGCTCCTGCGGCGACGTCATGGCGACCGCGCCTTTCCGCGGCGCGACCGGCGGTGCGCAGCAACCGGCAACGGGCAGACTTGGCCTCGGCCGCCTCGGCGGACTTGGCGAACTCGCCGGCGTCGGCGCGCGCCAGCCGCGGCGCCATGATCGGCCTTTTCGACTTTGGCGGAGCCGCAGACCGGACAGGCCACCAGACCGCGCTTTTGCTGCTTGTCGAAGGCGGCCGAATTCTGAAACCAGCTTTCGAACGCGTGGCCCTTTGCGCAATTGAGCGTGTAGCGAATCATTTATGGGGCTCGCACCGCGTGCAGATAAGTCGGCTCGGCCATCGGCTCGACCAGTTCGAAACGCCGGCCATGATGCAGCGAGGGAATTTTTGCCCGCGCCGCCGCGACCTCGGCCGGATCGATCTCGGCGATGACGACGCCTGGCTCCGTTCCGCCCTCGGCAAGGATGCGGCCCCACGGATCGACGATGAGCGAATGGCCGAAAGTCTCGCGGCCGCTCTCATGCTTGCCGCCCTGCGCAGCGGCAAACACGAAGCAGCCATTTTCGATCGCGCGGGCGCGCAAGCAGCACATGCCAGTGCGCCTCGCCGGTCTGCCGGGTAAACGCGGACGGAATCGACAAGAACGAAGCGCCGGCCTCGGCGAGCGCGCGATAGAGCGCCGGAAAGCGCAGGTCGTAGCAAACGGTAGAGCCCAAGCCTTCCCCACGGCAGATCGGCGACGACGGCAAGCTCGCCGGCGCGATAGGTGTTGGATTCGCGATAGCTCTCGCCGCCGGCGAGATCGACGTCGAACATGTGGATCTTGTCGTAGCGCGCGACGATGTCGCCCCGGCGGTCGATGAGGAACGATCGGTTCACCGCCTTCTCGGACGACGCTTTGATGGCGAGCGAGCCGATATGGATGTAGATCGCAAGCTTGCGCGCGACTTCGCGCAACGTCGCCAGAGTAGGATCGTGCTCGTCGGCGACGATGTTGGCGAACAGACGATCGCGCTTGCTTTCCAGGATATTGGTCATTTCCGGCGTCTGCACGTAATCGGCGCCGGCGCGCTTGGCCTCGTCGATCGCCGCCAGCACGGCATCCAGATTGGCTTGCGGGTCGCGTCCCGAGCGCATCTGCAATAAGGCCGACCTTGAACGTCGAATCCTTCGCCGCGCTCATGCCGGTTGCTCCTTTGCCTCGCGCTTCACCGCAGCGAGCAACGGATCGAGCTTGCCGGCCTCGTCGAGCGCATAGAGATCGTCGCAGCCGCCGACATGGGTCGCGCCGATGAAAATCTGCGGAAACGTGCTGCGGCCGTTGGCGCGCTCGATCATCTGCTTGCGTATGTCCCGGTCCCCGCTGGCGTCGATCTCATGGAAGACGACGCCCTTGCGGGAGAGCAGTTCCTTCGCATCCTGGCAATAGGGGCAGTAACGAATGGTATAGATGTCGATGTCGGCCATGATGATCGGCAAATTTTGGATCAATCTGGTTATATGGACGTTCGCACCGGATCGGCAACCCTGGCGAAAATCAGCACATCGACGTTGGCGGCGCCGGCGCGAATGAGCGCCCGCGCGCAACCCTCGACCGTGGCGCCGGACGTCAGCACGTCGTCGACCAGAACGAGCCGGCGGCCGGCCACCGCGGCCTTGCCCTCCTCCGGCACTTTGAATGCGCCCTGCACGTTGCTGGCGCGTTCGGAGCGCGTCAGCCCGACCTGCTGAGCCGTCGCCTTGACGCGCTTAAGCGCGCCGGGCGGCGACCGGCACGCCGCTCTCGGCCGAGATGGCGGCGGCGAGCATGGCCGATTGGTTGAAGCGCCGCGCCCATTGCCGCCGCCAGTGCAGCGGCACCGGGCACCAGCGCGTCGGCCTCGGCAAGGATTTCACGGCCGGCATGGCTGATCCAGCGCCCCATCATCGGCGCCAGATCGAGCCGGTCGCCATATTTGAGGGCATGCACCAGCGCGCGCGAAATCTCGTCGAAACGCACCGCGGCGCGCGCCCGGTTATAGGCCGGCGGGTCGGCGATCGCCTCCATCGACAGGATGCCCGGACCGGGATCGTACACGAATGGGATGCCGAGCCGCTCGCAATAGGGCCGCGTGATGAAAGAAAGCTTCGACCAGCACGACGGGCAAAGTCCCCGGCCCTCGACCGGCTCGCGGCAGGCGGCGCACAGCGGCGGCAAAGCGATATCGAGCGCCGCGCGCAGCAACGTGCGCGCGAAGTCCGCGGCCCGCTTGACGCGCGGGGGAAGAGCGAAGCCCACCGACACCGACATGACGCCACGCGTACCGCCCGCGCACGGCGCTTGTCATCGGCCGAACCGGCATCGCGGTACGACCGTGCAAGACGTGAGACAATCTGCCAGTTGATGACCGAAGGCCCGATGATTTTCGACCGCGCCCTCATGCGCCGCCGCCGGCGCCGCGCGCGCAGGCGTTGGGTCCGGCGACATTTTTGCTCGATCGCGTGGCCGACGATCTCGCCGAGCGGCTTGCAGCGGTGCTGCGCCGCTTCGACCTTGCGGTCGATCTCGGCACGCCCGGCGAGGCGGTGCGCGCAGCGCTTGGCGGGCTCGACTCCATCGGCACGATCGTGGCGGCGGAGCGCGATTGCCGAGCACGTCGCCAGCGCGCGCGGACGAAAGCCGAAATCTGCGTCGTCGCCGACGAGGAGGCGCTGCCGTTCCGCGACGCGTCGCTCGATCTCGTCGTCTCGGCGCTGGCGCTGCAATTCGTCAACGATCTGCCGGGCGCGCTGGTGCAAATCCGCCGCGCGCTCAAAGCCGGACGGCTTGTTTCTCGCCGCGCTTGTCGGCGGCGAGACGCTGACCGAGCTGCGCCAATCGTTTCGCCGCGGCCGAAAGCGACATCGAAGGCGGCGTCTCGCCGCGCGTCGCGCCGTTCGCCGATCTGCGCGATCTCGGCGCCCTGCTGCAGCGGGCCGGCTTCGCGCTGCCGGTCGACCGACAGCGACCGCTATCACCGTGCGCTACGACTCCGTCTTCGCGCTGATGCACGATCTGCGCCGCATGGGCGCGACCAATGCGCTTGCTCGCCCGCCGCCGCACGCCGCTCCGGCGCGCGACGCTGATGCGCATGGCGGAAATCTATGCGCAGCGTTTCGCCGACGCCGACGGGCGCGTGCGCGCCACGTTCGAAATCGTCTGGCTGTCGGGCTGGGCGCCGCATCCGAGCCAGCAGCAGCCGCTCAAGCCCGGCTCGGCGAAGGCGCGGCTCGCCGACGCGCTCGGCACGCGGGAAATTTCGACGGGAGAGAAGGCCGGCCGTACGTAGTCGACTTACTTCATCGCCGTGGCGACGCTGGTGTAGAGGCCTTTGACGCTCGAACCCAGGCTCACGATCGTGGCGGCGATGGCGACGGCGATGCCGGACGCGATCATCGCATATTCGATCGCGGTGGCGCCGCTCTCGTCGCGCAGAAAACGGCGGACGGCGGATGCTGATCGATCGTGCTTGCAGGAGCTTGATCATGGCCTGTCGCCCTTCTGGCTTTCGATCACAACAATGTCGTGAGGTGGGAGATCAGCGGTTCGTCGGCAGGCGGCATCGGATAGTTGCGCATCTCGTTCGGCCGCACCCATTTGAGCCTTTGCTTCTCCCGCGCCTCGACGAACCCTTCCCAGCGCCGGCAGACATAGAGCGGCATGAGCAGGTGGAAGTCGGGATAAAGGTGGCTCGCAAACGTGAGCGGCGCGAGGCACTCCTCCTTGACGACGATCCCCAGCTCCTCCTTCAACTCGCGGATCAAACTTTGTTCCGGCCGCTCGCCCGGCTCGACCTTGCCGCCGGGAAACTCCCAGAGCCCTGCCATCGATCTTGCCCTCCGGACGCTGTGCGATGCAGCACGCGGCCGTCGGCATCGACGAGGGCGCAGGCGGCAACCAGGACAAGTTTGACGCTCACGACCTGGCCCCATCTAAACAACGGAAGGTAAAGGCACACTCAATGCGTAAATTGCATAGTGCCGGAATCGCCGCAACGGTTAATGCGAAGTTAAGCACGCGCCTCGCGACCAGTTCGAGGACCGCCTCGGCGAACGCCTGCGGCGCCTCCTGCGGCGGGTTGTGACCGACCTTCGGGCAGCACGCGCGCGCTCGTACGGCCCGGTGAAGAACGCGGCGTGTTTCTCCGAGCCTTGCGGCGGCATGACGCCGTCGGCCTCGCCCTGCAGCGCGATCGTCGGCACCGCGATCTTCGGCCGCGCGGCAAGCGCTGCTCGATCGCTTCCAGCGCCGGATCGCCCGGCGCATAGCCGAAACGGTGGCGATAGGACTGGATCGTCACCGCGACGAAATCCGGATTGTCGAACGAGACCGCGCTGCGCTCGAACGTTGCGTCGTCGAACGTCCAGTGCGGCGACCAGATCGACCAGATGTAGCGGGCGAGCGCGCGGCGGTTTTGTTCCAGGCCGGCGCGGCCGCGCTCGGTATGAAAATAATACTGGTACCAGAAGCGGTGCTCCTGCGCCGGCGCGACCGGCTTCACCGAGGCGGCGATGTCCTGGATGTTGTAGCCGTTGACGGTGACGAGACCGCGCACGCGCTCCGGCCACAGCGCCGCGACGATGCAGGCCGCGCGCCCGCCCCAGTCGTAGCCGGCGAGCACCGCGCGCTCGATCGCCAAGCGCATCCATCAATTCCTGCAGATCGTTGCCGAGCGCCGCCTGCTGGCCCGAGCGCGGCGTGTCGGCGGAGAGGAACCGCGTCGCGCCGAAGCCGCGCAGATAAGGCACGATGACGCGGCAGCCGGCCGCAACGAGCGGCGGCACGACCTCGTCGTAGCAGCGCGGATCGTACGGCCAGCCGTGCAGGAGAAAGACCGGAGCGCCGGCCGCGTTGCCGCTCTCCTCGTACGCGACATCGAGCGTCGAAGTGCGGATCGTGTCTTGATCGCGCTAGCGGGCGTCAACTGCGGTAATCCCCGTTGATCGCCACGTACTCCTTGGTGAGGTCGCAGGTGAGCACGCGGTCGCGGCCTTTGCCGAGGCCGAGCGCGACCTTGAGCGTGATCTCCGGCTTTTTCATCGCGGCGGAGACGGCCGCCTCGTCATAGGCCGGATCGCGCTCGCCTTTGTGGGCGACGCGGATGCCGTTGAACCAGATCGACAGCCGGTCGCGGTCGGCCGGCTCGCCGGCCTTGCCGACCGCCATGACGACGCGGCCCCAATTGGCGTCCTCGCCGGCGATCGCGGTCTTGACCAGCGGCGAATTGGCGATCGAGCAGCGCGATGCGGCGCGCCGAGCTTTTCGACTTGCGCGCCCTCGACCACGATCTCGACCAGCTTGCGCGCGCCTTCGCCGTCGCGCGCCACCTGCTCGGCGAGATTGGCGAGCACGGCGTCAAAGCCCTTGCGGAAGGCGGCGAGCCGCGGATCGGTCGGCGCTGGCGATCTTGGCCACGCCGCGCGACGCAGCGGCGCCGGTGGCGAAGACCAAGAGCGTGTCGGATGTCGACGTGTCGCCGTCGATGGTCACCGCGTTGAAAGTGTCCTCGACGCCCTCGCGCAGAAGCCTGCGCAAAACAGCGGGCGCGATCGGCGCGTCGGTGAAGACGAAGGACAGCATCGTGCCCATGTCGGGCGCGATCATGCCGGCGCCTTTGGCGATGCCGCAGATCGTGACAACGCTCGCCGCCCAGCCGCACGATGGCGGCCGCGCCCTTCGGAAACGTGTCGGTGGTCATGATCGCCTTGGCGGCCTGCTCCCAGCCGCCCGGCGCCGCGTCGTCGACCAGCCGCTCGATGACGGTCGGCAAACTTCGTGGCGTCGAGCGGCTCGCCGATGACGCCGGTCGAAGCCAGGAACACCTTGTCGGGTTTGCAGCCCGCGGCCCCGGCGGCGATCTCGGCGGTCAGTTCGGTCGCCGCCCGGCCGGACTTGCCGGTGAACGCGTTGGCGTTGCCGGAATTGACCACGAGCGCGCTGGCGCCGCCGCCCTTCGATCCGCGCGCGGCACCAGTCGACCGGCGCCGACGGGCATTTCGAGCGGGTGAATACGCCGGCCACGGCGGTGCCGGGATCGAACAGCGCCAGCAGCACGTCGGTGCGGCCCGGATAGCGGATTCCGGCCGCCGCAGTCGGCAAGCCGCACGCCGGCGACCGGCGGCATTTCCGGGAAAGGATGCGGGAGCTAGGGGTGAGATGGCGGTGAGCCATGACGGGCAGCCCCGACGCCGTCATGCGCGAGCTCGACCCGCGCATCCAATGCGGCGATCGAACGTTCGGTTAGGTGCGATGGATTGCCGGGTCAAGCCCGGCAATGACAATCGGCGCAGGGAGCCGTGCGCGCGTCACTTCTTCACCGGCGCCGCGGGATTGAGCGTCGGACTCGGCGCCTGCGGGCTTGGTCGAGGCGCTCGATCTTGGCGCTCTTGCGCAAGTTGTCGACCAGTTCCTCCTGCGCGCGGCGCGCCACGTAATTGTCGAGCTGCGGCTTGACCTCTTCGAAGGTCGGCGTCGGCTTGGTGCGCTTGTCCTCGACCTTGATGATGTGCCAGCCGAACTGTGTGTGCACCGGATCGGAAATCTGGCCCTTGTCGAGCTTGAAAGCGGCCTCGGCGAATTCCGGCACCATCTGGTCCTTGGTGAAATAGCCGAGATCGCCGCCGTTGGCGGCGCCGCTCGGGTCCTTGGACTTTTCCTTGGCCAGCGTGGCGAAATCCGCGCCCTTTTTCAGCTCGGCTTCGATCTCCTTGGCTTCCTCTTCGGTCGCGACCAGGATGTGGCGCGCGTGCACCTCCTGCTCGGCCGCCATCTGCTTGACCGCCTCGTCGTAGACCTTGTGCAGCGCGTCGTCGGTCGCCGCCGACTTGGCCGGCCTTCTGCAGCAGCGCTTCCATCAGCACCTTGTTGCGCGCGAAGGCGATCTGCCGCTTGACGTCGGGGTCGTCGGCAAGCTTCTGCTGCTCGGCGGCCTGCGCCAGCATGATGACGTCGGCCAGATAGGTGATGAGGTAGTCGCGCTTCTGCGCCGGCGCCATGGCCGGCATGTTGCTGCCGATCTCGTCCTCGGCGATGGCGAGATCGCTCTGGTGGATGTCGACGCCGTTGACGCGGGCGATCACCGGATCGGAATCCTGCGCGCGCAGCGTGGCGGCCGGCGCGACGAACAGCGCCGCAATCGCGAGCGCGCCGAGGCATGCGCGCGAGCGAACGAGCGGGGGCCATCATGCGTAATCCTTTGTCACAGGGGCAAATTGCCCGGCTCCTTGTAAGCCTTAAGGACGCCTAGGCGTTGCCGTCGGTCCTGGCCTGTCGGCGGCTTGCCGGGTTTGCCGATTGCCGGGCGCGCCCGCATTGCCGGCGCGGATTTCGGCGCGGACACTCGCCGAATCGGCCGTCCTTGGCAATCGAAGAATGCGGCCGCCGCCTAACGAGCGCGTGAATAGAGCGGTCGCATTGACAAGAAAACCACCCCCTCCTATCTCTCGCCGAGAGTCCGGGCGGTCATTGCCTTGCATGTGTGCCTTTGCATTGTCGCCTTGCGGAAGCCCGAATAGCGCCGCATTTTCCAGCTAGCTTGGACGTCATGCCGATCGCGAGGACCATGCGAGCATGATCGCGACAGGCGGCCGTCGATTTGCGGTACGGATGGCGTTAACTCTTCGGCGCAGCCGGAAAGCGGAAGGATGATGATGCGATGATCGGCGCCGTCGCCCGCAAGCTGTTCGGTTCCTCCAACGAGCGGCGCATCCGCTCCTATCGGCCGCGCGTCGAGGAGATCAACGCGCTCGAAGCCGGAGCTGGAGCAGCTCTCCGACGAGGCGCTGCGCGCCCGCACCGAGGAGTTCAAGAAAGCAGCTCGCCGAGGGCAAGCCGCTCGACGACATCCTGGTCCCGGCCTTCGCCACCGTGCGCGAGGCCGGCAAGCGCACGCTCGGCCAGCGTCACTTCGACGTCCAGATGATCGGCGGCATGGTGCTGCACGAAGGCAAGATCGCCGAGATGAAGACCGGCGAAGGCAAGACGCTGGTCGCCACGCTTCCGGTCTATCTCAACGCGCTGGCCGGCCGCGGCGTCCACGTCGTCACCGTCAACGATTATCTGGCCAAGCGCGACGCCGAATGGATGGGCCAGATCTACAAGTTCCTCGGCCTGACCGTCGGCGTCATCGTGCACGGCCTCGACGACGAGCAGCGCAAGAAGGAATACGACTGCGACGTCACCTACGGCACCAACAACGAGCTCGGCTTCGACTATCTGCGCGACAACATGAAGTACCGGCTCGAAGACATGGTGCAGCGCGGCCACGTCTACGCCATCGTCGACGAGGTCGACTCGATCCTGATCGACGAGGCGCGCACGCCGTTGATCATTTCCGGCCCGCTCGACGACCGCTCGGACTTCTACAACACCATCGACGCCTACATCCCCAAGCTCGACAAGGCCGATTACGAGGTCGACGAGAAGCAGCGCACCGTCAATCTCACCGAGGTCGGCATGGAGAAGATGGAGCAGGCGCTGCGCGACGCGGGCCTGCTCAAGTCGGATTCGCTCTACGACGTCGAGAACGTCTCGGTCGTCCACCACGTCAATCAGGCGCTGCGCGCGCACAAGCTGTTCGCCCGCGACAAGGACTACATCGTGCGCAACGGCGAGGTCGTCATCATCGACGAGTTCACCGGCCGCATGATGCCGGGCCGGCGCTATTCGGAAGGCCTGCACCAGGCGCTCGAGGCCAAGGAGCACCAGCCGATCCAGCCGGAAAACCAGACGCTCGCCTCGATCACGTTCCAGAACTACTTCCGCATGTACGACAAGCTCGCGCGGCATGACCGGCACGGCGGTGACCGAAGCCGACGAGTTCATGGACATCTACGAGCTCGAAGTTCTGGAAATCCCCACCAACATGCCGATGATCCGCCTCGACGACGACGACGAGGTCTATCGCACCGCGGTCGAGAAATACCGCGCCATCATCACGCTGATCGAGGATTGCAAGACGCGCGGCCAGCCGGTGCTGGTCGGCACCACCTCGATCGAGAAATCCGAGCGCTCGCCGAGATGCTGCGCAAGCAGGGCTGGGAGCAGCACGATTTCTCCGATCCCAACGCCTTTGCGGCGCTCTATTCCGGCGACGAGGGCGCGTCGAAAGCCAAAGTGTTCGCCATCCTCAACGCCCGCTATCACGAGCAAGAGGCCTATATCGTCTCGCAGGCCGGCGTGCCCGGCGCCATCACCATCGCCACCAACATGGCCGGCCGCGGCACCGACATTCAGCTCGGCGGCAACGCCGATATGCGCATCCGCCAGGAACTGACCGACATCGAGGATCCGCGCGAGCGCGAGAAATCCGCGCGCGCCGCCGAAATCCGCGCCCAGGTCGCGCGCCTGAAGGAGAAGGCGCTCGCCGCCGGCGGCCTCTACGTGCTCGGCACCGAGCGGCACGAGAGCCGCCGCATCGACAATCAGCTGCGCGGCCGTTCCGGACGCCAGGGCGACCCCGGCCACTCCAAGTTCTTTCTGTCGCTCGAAGACGATCTGATGCGCATCTTCGGCACCGACAAGCTCGACGGCATGCTGACCAAGCTCGGCTTGAAGGAGAACGAGGCGATCATCCATCCGTGGATCAACAAGGCGCTGGAGAAGGCGCAGCAGAAGGTCGAGGCGCGCAACTTCGACATCCGCAAGAACATCCTCAAGTACGACGACGTGATGAACGACCAGCGCAAGGTCATCTTCGACCAGCGCGTCGAATGGATGCAGGACGAGGTGGTGGCGGAAGTCGTCGCCGACATGCGCCACACCGCGATCGACGATCTCGTCGCCAAGCACGTGCCGGAAAACGCCTATCCGGAGCAATGGGACACGCCGGGACTGCGCGAAGAGCTCAAGCGCGTGCTCGGCCTCGATCTGCCGGTCGACGAATGGGCCAAGGAAGAAGGCATCGCCGACGAGGAGATTTTCGCCCGCGTCGAGCGCCGCACCGACGAGCACATGGCGGCAAAGGCGGCGCAATGGGGCCCCGACGTCATCCGCTACATCGAGAAGTCGATCCTGCTGCAGACGCTCGACCATCTCTGGCGCGAGCACCTGGTGATGCTCGATCATCTGCGCCAGGTGATCGGGCTGCGCGGCTACGGCCAGCGCGACCCGCTCAACGAATACAAGGCGGAAGCCTTCAGCCTGTTCGAAGCGATGAGCCAGGACCTGCGCGAGGCGGTGACCGCGCAGCTCATGCGCGTCGAGGTCATGCCGGCGCCGCCGGAGCAGCAGCCGATGGCGCTGCCCGCCATGGAGGCGCACAAGATCGATCCGCTGACCGGCGAGGACGAGATGGCGCTGGCGCTCGCGGGCGGCGAAACGCTCGCCCGCAGCATTACCGGGTATCATCCGCGCGGCGGCGTCCGGGCAACGGCAGTCCGGCGCTCGCGGGCGCCGCAGCGTTGGGCGCAGGCCCCGGCGCGCAATCCGAAGGACCCGACGAGCTGGGGCAAAGTCGGCCGCAACGAGCCGTGCCCCTGCGGCTCAGGCAAGAAATTCAAGCATTGCCACGGCCGCTACGTATAGCAGCCGTCAGAGCGACAGACGACGGATGCAAAACGTCCGTCCGCTGTCAACTGTCTGTCCGTCGTCTGCTTACTGAAATCCGCCCCAGCGGCTGTCGAAATTGCCGGCCGGCACGACCGGCTGCGCGCCCTTGATCAAGCCGGCATTGTTCGGCCGGCGGTGGCGGACGCATTGGCCTGCTGTTCGGGCTCGGCCGTTGGGCTTCGGCTTGGCGGCTTCGCGCTTCGGGCTGCGGCTCGGGCTTGCGCGGCGTCGGCCTGTCGGTTTGGGCCGCAGGCCGGCGGCGCGGCGGGGTTTCGCGGATGCCCGCTCTCAGCTTCGGCGCCGTCGCGTTCGGCATTTGCGGTTTGCACTGGAGCGGGCTCGTTCGGGGCCGTCGCCGGCTGCGGACTGCCGTCGGCTTGCTCGAGAACAGGCCGCCAAAGAAGCTCGAATGCCCTTGCGTCCGGTCCCTCGGTCGACGCGACCGTCGCCGGCTCGGCAGACGCGCTTGGAGGTAAACAGGCCGCCAAAGACATTGCCAGTTGGCCGCCCGGCTTTCGGACGGCGGCTCGGCAATCGCCGCAGTCATGTCCGATTCGGAGCCCGGCGGGCGGAGAAATGCGCCGGCGGCAGCCTGCCGGGCTGTTGCGGCGGCACGTGGATGTGTCCGTTGTCGTCGTAGGTGTAGGTCTGTTATCGAGCTTGGCGATGAAGACGCGGTTCATGCCGCCGTCGGTGCCGGTATCGAGCGGCGCGACCGGCACGTTCTCCTTCACCAGTTCGGCAAACTCGTAATTGTCCTTCTGCTGCTTCGCCTGCACCGCGCTGGCGATCGTCGGATCGACCTGGTATTTCGGGCAGCGGCCGGTCGGATTGAAGACCAGCGGCCTCGTGGAATTGCCAGGCGGCACGGCATCGAACACGTAATGGCGGTCGCAGACGTCGACCTTCGGCTCCAGATGCGACACTTCGAAATGGTCGTTGCCCTCCTTGATCATCTGCCAGAAGGCGAAGTTCGGATTATTGCGGTGCCGCGCCATATTCGCCGGCGTCATGCGGAACGGATAGGCCTGGATCTGAACTTCCTTTTGGCCGCCCAGGAAGGCGTCGCGCGCCAGCGAATAGATTTCGCCGATCTCCTCGTCGGTCATGGCGTAGCAGCCGCGCGACGAGCAATCGCCGTGAATCATCAGGAATGCGCCGTGGCGATTGTTCGCCCGGTCATAGACGTTGGGGAAGCCGGTATTGATGGCGAGGTAATAGTTGGAATTCGGGATTCATCAGCCCGGGCGTGATCGGGATAGAAGCCCTCCGGCGCCTGGCGGTCGCCTTCCTTGACCTTCGGGCCGAGGTCGCCCGACCAGCGGCAGATCGGATAGACCTTCAGCAGCGCGTAGCGGCCGGTGGTGTCCTGCTTCCAGACTTCGAGCTCCGATTCCTCCTTGAAGATGCGGACGAGGATCGGCGAGATCCTGCGGCATGTTCTTCTGCTGCAGGTCCGCCAGCATCTGCGGCGACAATTCCTTCATCGCCCGGCTGGGAAGTCGTAACCGTCCTCGCCGAAGCAACCGCCAAGCGTCAACGCAGCGGCAAGCACCGCCGACACCAATAGCGCGCGCAAGCCAAGCGCGCCGACAAGGGGGGCGCGGATCAAATGGATACTCCCCGACGGATGGACTATCCCCATGCCATCACTGGCGTAATCGTTATCCCTTAGAGGGCGCTTTCGCAAGGTTCGCTTGGTGTGCCGCAAGGTTGACCATGCGGGTCATAATGAAGGGTAAATTTTCCGCAAATTTGCCGGGCGAATTCCAACGGACTAGCCGGTCATGACGGCGGCACGCTGGCGGGCCGCCGGACGCACGGCCGGGGATCGATCCGGGCAACTTTGTGGCGCCGATGTTGCGGCCTTTGCCGGAGCGCAATCGGCGGATCGACGGCTTGAATCAGGCGAGCGTCGCGTCCGATCGCGAAGAATTTTTCGCGCCGCAGCCGCACGATGGTCGCCCGGTCGAGGCCGCGCAATTCGGCGAGCGCCGCAGCGATCGCTTCGCCGGTCGCCGCGATGGCCGCGGCGGGGTCGCGATGGGCGCCGCCGGTCGGCTCGGGCACGATGGCGTCGACGACGCCGAGCCGCACAAGATCCTGCGCGGTGATCTTCATCGCGGAGGCGGCATCCTGCGCCTTTGACGTGTCGCGCCAGAGAATCGAGGCCGCGCCCTCGGGCGAGATCACGCTGTAGATGGCGTGCTCCGAGCATGATGACGCGGTTGGCGGTGGCGATGGCGACCGCGCCGCCCGAACCGCCCTCGCCGATGATCGTCGCGACATTGGGCACGCCGATTTCCAGACACGCCTCGGTCGAGCGCGCGATGGCCTCGGCCTGGCCCGCGCTCCTCGGCGCCGATGCCCGGATAGGCGCCCGCCGTATCGATCAGCGCGATGACGGGGATGTCGAAGCGGTCGGCCATGCCCATCAGGCGGACCGCCTTGCGATAGCCTTCGGGCCGCGCCATGCCGAAATTGTGCTTGAGCCGGCTGTCGGTGTCGGAGCCCTTCTCGTGGCCGATGATGCAGACGCTCTCGCCGTGGAAACGGCCGAACCCGCCGATGATCGCCGGGTCGTCGCCGTGCTTGCGATCGCCGGCAAGCGGAACGAAATCCGCGATCAGCGCGGCAATGTAATCGAGACAATGCGGGCCGCTGCGGATGGCGCGCGACCTGCGTCTTCTGCCATGGCGTCAGTCCGCCGTAGAGCTCCTCGAGCGCGGCCGCCGCCTTGCCCTCGATGCGGCCGATCTCCTCGCCGATGGCGATCGCGTCGCCCTCTTGCTGCAGCGCGCGCAATTCCTCGACCTTGGCCTCGAGCTCGGCCACCGGCTTTTCAAAGTCGAGATAGCAACGCATCATGGATTCAACAGACACCAACAAGAACTTACGGCAGACAACATATAAGCAGGCAAAGTCGCCCGCGCCGCCGCTATAAGTCAATTGCGGCCCTCTACGGTTTCGGCAACTCGCGCCATCATCCCTCCGCCAGCGGGTGCAGATCGCGCACCAGGCTTTTGAGCCGCTCTTCCAGCACGTGGGTGTAGATCTGCGTGGTGGAAATGTCGGCGTGGCCGAGCAGCGTCTGCACCACGCGCAGGTCGGCGCCGTTGTGCAGGAGGTGGCTGGCGAAAGCGTGGCGCAGCACGTGCGGGCTGACCTGCTCGGCGCGCAGGCCCGCCGCAACGGCGAGTGTCTTGAGTTCGCGCGCAAAATGCTGGCGCGTGAGATGGCCGCTCTCGCCGAACGAGGGGAACAGCCATTTCGATGCGGCCGTCACGGTCCGGATTGCGCCAGCAGAGCAAGATAGCTCGCCATCGCGTTCTTGGCGGCGTCGTTGAGCGGCACGAGGCGCTCCTTGTTGCCCTTGCCGCGCACGACGATGACGCGGGCATCGCGGCGGGCGGCGGAAATCGGGCAGCGCGACGAGTTCGGAGACGCGCAGTCCGGTGGCGTAGAGCGTTTCCAGAAGGCAGGCGAGCCGCGCCGCGCGCAGCCGCTCACGCGGCGCCGCGGCCGGATCGAGCTTCGCGGCGGCACGCAGCAGGCGGTCGACCTCGTCAAGCGTGAGCGTCTTGGGCAGCGGGCGGCTGCGCTTAGGGCCTTCGAGCACGGCGGCCGGATCGTCCTTGCGCAGGCCTTCGGCATAGAGAAAGCGATAAAGCTGCCGGATCGCCGAGAGCCGCCGCGCCACGGTCGCGGCGCCCAAGCCGCGCCGCGAAAGCTCGCCCAGATAGGCGCGCAGATCCTGCGTGCTTCGCGCCGGCGACGGATGCGCTTGGCGCGCGCAGGTGCGCGGTGAAATCCGCAAGATCGCGGCCATAGGAGACGAGCGTGTTTTCTTGCGCGCCGCGTTCGGCCGCCAGCATGTCGAGATAAAGCGCAATCAGCCGCTCGTCGGATTGGCGTGCCGCTCGCGCCGTTCCATGAGCCATCGTTCCGTGAGCCATGGCGGCGCCCTCACTGGCTTCTTGAAGAATTTGTTGGGCGAGATGAAAACGCTCATCTCGCGGGGCATGGGCTGGACGAAATGCGCCAGCGAATATAGGCCGCCATAGACGAGTCCGCACAGGACCGCGAGGACGGTGAGTAGACGGAGCAGGCTCGGCATCGTGAGAACGCCCGTGCTCATCCTATTGGTGCCGGCGAAGCGGACCGAGTACGATCATGTTCGGCCGGGCCTGACAAGCCGTTCTTCGGTCCTCGCCGGCGGCACTGGCGGGCGACGGCAGCAACGGACGGGGCCGATGGGCGGCCGCGGAATTGAACGTATATGACTGATATCGCGGTACAAAATGACGCTAATGCGGCTCCTTCGGCGGCCGCGATCCGCGCCGCCCTGGGACGCCGCTCGGTCGTGCTCGTCGGCATGATGGGGGTCGGCAAATCGTCGATCGGCCGCCGCCTCGCTGCGCGGCTCGGAATTCCGTTCGTGGACGCCGATACGGAGATCGAAAAGGCCGCCGGCATGAGTATTTCGGATATTTTTGCCCGGCACGGCGAGGCCGATTTCAGAAGCGGCGAGGCGCGGGTCATTGCGCGGCTCCTGGACGCCAGGCCCGCAGGTGCTCGCCACCGGCGGCGGCGCCTTCATGAACGAAGGCACGCGCGCGGCCATCGAGAGCAAGGGCGTCTCGATCTGGCTCTGCGGCCGAATTCGACGTGCTGATGCGGCGCATCAGCGAAGCGCAAGAACGACCGCCCGATGCTGCAGACCGCCGACCCGGCAGAGACGCTGCGCCAGCTTCTGAAGGTGCGCGAGCCGATCTATGCGCTGGCCGATCTCACGGTGCAGTCGCGGGACGGGCCGCACGAGACGATCGTGGACGAAATTGTCACGGCGCTCGCCGCCTTCCTCAACGTCTCCGCTGCCGCGGAGCGAAAGGAGGGCGCATGACCGCACCCGTTCGCGGCGATCGCAAAACCGTCGATCACAAAACCGCCGATCCCACAATCGTTGAAGTCAAGCTCGGCGCGCGCAGCTACGACATCGTGATCGGACGAGGCGTCATCGCTTCGCTCGGCGCGCGCATCGCCGCGCTGCGGCCGGGCGCCAAGACGTTCATCGTCACCGACGAAAACGTCGCGCGCCATGTTCTGCCGGCCGTCGAGACGGTCCTCGGCCGCGCCGGAATCAAGCAAGACAGCGTGGTCGTCCCGCCCGGCGAGAGCTCGAAAAGCTTCCGCGTCTTCGAGCAGGTCTGCGAGGCCATCATCGCCTCGCGCATCGAGCGCGGCGATCTTGTCGTCGCGCTCGGCGGCGGCGTCATCGGCGATCTCGCCGGTTTTGCCGCCGCCGTGGTGCGGCGCGGGCTCGATTACGTGCAGGTGCCGACCACCTTGCTGGCGCAGGTCGATTCCTCGGTCGGCGGCAAGACCGCAATCAATTCCAGCCACGGCAAGAACCTGATCGGCGCCTTCCATCAGCCGATCCTGGTCGTCGCCGACACCGCGCTGCTCGATACGCTGCCGGCACGCGAATTCCGCGCCGGCTATGCCGAACTCGTCAAGTACGGCCTGCTTGGCGACGCCGCTTTCTTTGCCTGGCTCGAAGCCAATTGGAACGAAGTCTTTGCCGGCGGCATTCTTCCGGCAGCGCGCGATCACGCCATCGCGGAGAGCTGCCGCGCCAAAGCCGCGATCGTGGCGCGCGACGAGCGCGAGACCGGCGATCGCCAGCTCCTCAATCTCGGCCATACCTTCGGCCATGCGCTGGAAGCGGCTTGCGGCTATTCCGACCGGCTGCTGCACGGCGAAGCGATCGCCATCGGCATGGCGCTGGCGTTCGATTTTTCGGCGGCGCGGCAGGGGCTTGTTTCGAAGGCCGAGGCCGCGCGCGCCATCCGTCATTTGGCTGCGGTCGGACTGCCGACGCGGATCAGGAACATTCCGGGCCCGCTGCCCTCCGTCGACCAATTGATGGAGCTGATCGCGCAGGACAAGAAAATAAAGCGCGGAAAGCTTACATTTATCCTGGTGCGCGGGATCGGCGCGGCCTTCATCGAGACCGGCGTCGACGAAGCCGAGGTGCGCGCGTTTCTTGAGCGAGAAGCTTGCCGAGCGATGACGATTATCGATTGGTTGACCGTTGCGGCGATCCTGATCTGCCTGTTGGTGTCGGCGTTTTTCTCCGCCAGCGAGACGGCGCTGACGGCCTCGTCGCGCGCCGCCATGATGCGGCTGGAAAAGCAGGGCAGCCGCGACGCCGGCATCGTCAACCGGCTGCTGGCGACGCGCGAGCGCCTGCTCGGCGCGATTCTGCTCGGCAACAACTCTGACCAATATCGCCGCCTCGACGTTGGCGACCGGCCTGCTTCTCGCGTTCTTCGGCAAGGCCGGCGTGATCTACGCCACGCTGGTGATGACGGTGCTGATCTTCGTCGCTCTGCGAAGTGCTGCCGAAGACCGCCGCCTTCAACTGCCCGGACCGCATGGCGCTGGCGGTGGCGCAGCCGATCGACCGCATGGTGCGACTGGTTCCTGCCGATCCTCAAAGCGGTCGAGTGGCTGGTGCGGCTCATTCTGCGCGCCGTCGGCATGCCGGTCGGCAAGCTGCAGATCGATCCTCTCGCCGCGCGAGGAATTGCGCGGCGCCGTCGATCTCCTGCATCGCGCCGGCGATCGTGGAAAAGCTCGACCGCGACATGATGGGCGGCGTGCTCGATCTGCGCGAGCTCACCGTCTCCGACGTGATGGTTCACCGCACCAAAATGGTGATGCTCGACGCCGACGAGCCGCCGCAGGCCATCGTCGACGCCGTGCTGGCCGCCGGCGTCACCCGGCTGCCGCTGTGGCGCGGCACGCCCGACAACATCATCGGCGTGCTGCACGCCAAGGACCTGTTGCGCGCGCTTGCACGCGGCCGGCGGCGACGCCGCCAAGATCGACATTCCCGCGCTGGCGACGCCGCCCTGGTTCGTGCCCGACACCACGCCGCTCTACGAGCAGCTCACGGCGTTCCGCGCCCGCAAGACCGCCGTTGGCGCTGGTGGTCGACGAATACGGCGAGCTGGAAGGGCTGGTGACGCTCGAAGACATCGTCGAAGAAATCGTCGGCGACATCAGCGACGACGCACGACATCGCGGTCCCCGGCGTGCGGACGCTGCCCGACGGCTCGGTCAATGTCGACGGCGCGGTGCCGGTGCGCGATCTCAACCGGGCGATGGATTGGAATATTCCCGACGACGAGGCGACGACCATCGCCGGCGTGGTCATCCACGAAGCGCGCTCGATCCCGGAGCCGGGCCAGAGTTTTACCTTCCACGGTTTTCGCTTCAACGTCCTGCGCAAGACCCGCAACCGCATCACGGCGTTGCGCGTCACGCCGCTGACGCGCAAAGTGACGGCGAAGGCGAGCTGAACTGCGTCTCCTCCACAAGGGGGAGGAAAAACTGAGATCTCACAGCAACGGGGAGACAAGAAAATCATGGCCAACGGCACCTACGAAACGGTCAAGATCGAGCGTGACGACGGCGCCAATGCCGGCATCACCTGGGTCATCCTCAACCGGCCGGAAAAGCGCAATGCCATGTCACCGCAGCTGCATTTCGACATGGTCGACGTGCTCAACGAGCTGGAAAGCGACGCGCGCACCAAGGTGCTGGTGCTGACCGGCGCCGGCGAAGCCTGGTGCGCCGGGCAGGACTTGAAGCTTTATTTCCGCGAACTCGACAACAAGCCGGCCGAACGCGCGCGCGCCGCGTGGGCCAGCCATTACTGGCGCTGGCAGAAGCTGTTCACCTATCCGAAGCCGACCATCGCCATGGTCAACGGCTTCTGCTTCGGCGGCGGCTTTACCCAGCTCATCGCCTGCGATTTCGCCATTGCGGCGGAGGACGCCAAGTTCGGGCTCTCCGAAGTCAACTGGGGCATTCTGCCCGGCGGGTTTGTCAGCAAGGCGCTGACCGACGCGCTCGGGCTGCGCGACGCGGTCTGGCTGGCGATGACCGGCGAGACCTTCGACGGCAAGATGGCGGAGAAAATCCGGCTGATTAACAAAGCGGTGCCGCGCGAGAAATTGCGCGAGGAGACGGTGGCGCTGGCGCAGCGGCTGATGAAGCTCAATCCCGAAGTGCTCAAGGCGACAAAAATCGCGATGAAGAACGTCCGCTCCGTTCCGCACGAGCAGGCGGCCGACTATCTGCAGGCCAAGAGCCAGGAGATGCGCTTCCAGGACAAAGAGGGCGGCCGCGCCAAGGGCATGAGCCAGTTCCTCGACGACAAGAGCTATCGTCCGGGCTACGGGCCGTATGCGCGCCCGGCCGAACAGAAGGCGTAGCGCGTCATTGCGAGCGAAGCGAGGCAATCAAGTCTTCAGTGACGCAAGGCTCTGGATTGCTTCGTCGCGGAGCTTGTCACCGCGCCGTGCCACATCGGGCCGGACCCGTTGGCTCTTCGCAATGACTCGATGGAGAAACATCATGGACGACGAAAACCAAAATCGCTCCGATGCACAGCGGCCGGCGCAGACCCGATCAATCCGGGCGTTCGCATCGGCCATGTGCATCTGAAGGTCGCCGATCTCGATCGCGCGCTTGCGTTCTATTGCGGCGTGCTCGGCTTCGACGCTGACGCAGCGGATGCGGGCGCAGGCGCTTCATCTCCGCCGGCGGCTACCATCATCACATCGGGCTCAACACCTGGGAGAGCCGCGGCGGCTCGCCGCCGCCGATGGGCACGACCGGCCTTTATCATCTCGCCATTCTCTATCCGACGCGCGCCAAGCTTGCCGACGCGTTGCGCCGGCTGATCGAAGCCAAAATTCCGCTCGAAGGCGCCTCCGATCACGGCGTCAGCGAAGCGCTCTATCTGCGCGACCCCGACGACAACGGCGTCGAGCTTTATTGGGACCGGCCGAAGGAGATATGGCCGCGCACCACGGACGGCAAGCTGGCGATGTTCACCGAGCGGCTCGATCTGGCGGGGCTCTTACGCGAACTCGAAGCGCCGCAGGTCGCGGCAGCCGAAGCGCCGACGCGTTGACAAAGCGGCGCCGCGCGACCATTTGAGCGCGCAATGGGTGTGACCGACCATAGTTAGCCGACTTCGCCCTGACCCGCATCGCGTCAGGCCGGGCGCGCTTTTGCGTCCGGAAGCGGAGTCACGTCATGCCCAATCTCAAACCTTACCGGACCAAGGCCCAAAAGGCCGAGGCGCGGCGCACCGCCCGCAAGGATGCCGACGGCGCCTGGCGCTCGGACGCACCGTTCTCCATCCACGGCGAGCCGGGCGAGTGGTACTGGGACGAATCGCACAAAGTCCCGGTGCGCGAGCCGAGGCGCGCGCGGCGCCGAAAGGAAGCTGCGGGGTAGGCGCTGGCGGCAGGCTTGCGACGTTCACACGTCTCTTCGACTCAGTAAATTCGCTCGCCGAGAAACCCGACGCGCCGGGCAGATTGCAGAAGCGGCTGTATCGGCGCGGCACGGACAAAAACTAATAGCTTCCGGTTTCGCGCCGAAGGCATAGGGCTGACAGGGTGCCGCCCGCCCTGTCAGCCGTTCGCCGCCTTTTCGACATAGGGCCGGAAGGTCGCCTTTTCAGTCCCGCAGTCGGGGCAGCGCCACGTCGACGGGATGGCGGCAAACGGCGTGCCCGGCCTGATCGATTCTTGCGGCAGCCCGCTCGCCTCCTCGTAGACGAAATAGCAGCCGCGGCAGATAAAGCGGCGGCCAGCGCCATCGGTCCGTGCCGGACTCGACGGCGGCGGTGCCGCCGTTGACCGCGGCGCCAATACCGAATTGCCGACCGCGACTTCGCCGCCATCGCGGACGATGAGATAAATGCCGAGATTCTTGTGGCCGAACGTGGCCCGGAGCGAACTTGGGATGTCGAGGTCGCGCCGCGCGGTCGTCGGATTGACATTTGTCGCGCCGCAGCGGCCGTTCTTCCGCTCCACCGCAAACACTGCGCCACCGATCCGGATTTCCTTGCCGACCCAGTCGAACTCCTCCCAAGGCCGCGCGCCGTCGACATAGATGTTAGCGCGAAAGCGCAGCGGATCGATCTCGACGCCCCATTGCTGTTCAAGGCTCCTGACTGTCGCCAGATTGATCAAGGAGATGACGTTGTCGGGCTTGTCCATGAAATGTCCGCCGCGCGAGCGGACCAGAACCGGCGGCGCCGGCAGTGTCGGAAGCAAACCCCAGAACAGGTTCTCGATCTTGGCGCGTTCAGCCTGATCGGAGAGCTGCGCGGAGGCTACCTGGCGATTGCCTTCCGTCACCGTGAGCCGCAGCGTGTCGAGATCGAGCGAGGTCGTCACCCGCGCCAGATTCTCATCCAGCATCAGCATGACGAACAGGCCTTTCTTGGCCCATTTCGGATCATCGCTGTCGATCGGAGCGCCCGGTCGCGCCAACGCGAATATCCGATCTTGAGGAAACGGCTTGTCGGCATCAAGCGCGACGCGGGACAGCGGCTGAGCGCTCAAGCCCTTGATCGGATATCGATAGAGCCTCGTGACTTCGATCATCGAGCCGCCCGTCGGCCTCTACAACTCTGTGCGTGAAACTTTTACGGCGACGGCGACGCGCCGCTAGTGCCGGTTGGCGAAGAAAACGAGGGTCCAGATGGCGCGCTTTTCTGCTGCTGTTCGGCATGGCCGGCGGCACTGTCGCCCGAACCAAAAGCTCGCTCACATCGGCGCTCAGGTCGTCGATCGCGTCATCGATAGCATCGGACAGACGTGCAATGCCCTGCTCGATCTGCTTACGCGACAGCGCGGCGTAGCCAAGGATCAGTCCGCGCTGGGTCAGGGCGGATGGACGCGACACATAGGTCCCGGCAGAAGCGAACGAATAAACTCCGATCCGTGCGCGGCGCGCCAGAGCCTCGACGACCGCCGCATTCGGCACGCCGGCGGGCAGATACCAAACCATGTGCAGACCACCGGCTTCGCCGCTCACGCTGACGTCGCCGAAATTGCGGCGCAGTGCCGCCAACAGGATGTCGCGGCTCTCCCGATAATGCGAGCGCGCGCGCAACAGATGCGCGGTATAGGAACTGCCGCGCATCATCTCCGCCAGCGCGGCTTGCTCAAGCCAGGGATTGCCATGATTGAGCAGACTCTTGGCGGCGGCCGCCACGCCGGCGAGTTGCTCGGGAACCACCATATAGCCGAGCCGCAGCCCGGCGCCGAGCGTGCGCGAGAACGTACCGACATAGATGGTGCAGTCTGAAGCGAAAGCGGCGATGGCCTTCAAGGACGAGCCTTCATAGCGAAAATCGCCGTCGCGATCGTCTTCGAGAATGTAGCAGCCGTAGCGCCGCGCCCAGGCCGCAAGAGCGCGACGGCGGTCCAGCGACAGCGTGTGCCCGGTCGGATACTGATGCGACGGGGTGACATAAAGCAGCGCCGTGGGCCGCTGCGGCAATTGTTCCGGAATGAGGCCTTCGAAATCGATGCCGACACTGACGATTTCTGAACCGGTCGCCTCGAAAACGAACGCTGCGCCTTGATAGCACGGGTCCTCGATCGCGCTCGGCGTGCCGTGATTGAGAAACAGTCGCGCCGCGATGCTGATACACTCCTGCGCGCCGGTCGTGACGATCACCCGGCTAGGATCGGCGGCTATGCCGCGCGTCGTCGCAAGATGGTCGGCGATCGCCGAGCGCAAGGCCGGCAGACCGGCGGGATCGCCGTATTGCGAAACGCCGACGCTGCCGCCGTGCGACAGGTTGTTCTGCAGCAGGCGGCGCCAGGCCTTGACCGGAAACAACGCGGGGCTCGGGCGGCCGGGAAAGAAATCGAATGACAGCCGGTTACGATTTTGCGTCCCCGTGGTCGGCAGCCGCAACGGCAGCGGTGGCATCGGCATGTGCGACAGCGCCACGCCGCCGCTTGGCTCCGCCGCCGCGGCTGCCGGCTCAACCGGCGATCCCGGCAAGCTCTCGGAAACGAAAATGCCCGATGCCGGCCGGGATTCGACGTAGCCTTCGACGATCAACGCGTCGTACGCGCGCACCACGGTGTTGCGCGAAACGCCAAGTTGATCCGATAGGCGGCGCGACGACGGCAAACGGGCGCCCGGACGAACGCGCGCATGCCGGATGGCATCGCGCAGCTGTCGATCAGCTGGTTCGTCAGCGGTTCGCGTCGCGACCGGTCCAAAAGAACAGGTATCTGCATGCGCCCGAGTGCCGCCCATTGTCACGCGGCGATTGCGTCGGCGCCCGGTCGACGACGTGAATTAAAGTGAGATTTTAGACTGCATGAGTCCAGCTTTCAAATCGTCGGGCAACTGGCCCCCTCAAATCAAAGTCAACTGGACCCATGGCGCCGCTCCGCTGCCTCCCTTTGCCTAACCCACAGGCAAGGACTGATCGAAAGGTGAAAACTCGGATCGTCCGTTAGGCAGATTTCAGCAACGGCACGCTCTAGCAGGGCGGAATTCCGGTGCCATGGCTTTTTTCAGCTGTGGCTCTCGGAGCGATGGCTCCCGCCGGGCATGATTTCCATCAGCCGGCTCAATCGCGAACGCACTGCCATGTGTGCAGCGGGCGTCCGCCTTCGAATGGAGAAAGCACATGAGAACGACACGACCGACTTGGCTTCATGCTTTGGTTGCGTCGGTTTTTTTGATCGCAACGGTGACGCGCGCGGCGGCCGAGGATACCATCAAGGTCGGTATCCTGCATTCCTTATCGGGCACGATGGCAATCAGCGAAACCATCCTGAAGAACCTGATGCTGTGGCAGATATCCGAACTCAACGCGCATGGCGGCCTGCTGGGCAGGAAGGTCGAGCCGGTCGTCGTCGATCCGGCCTCCAACTGGCCGCTGTTCGCCGAAAAGGCGCGCGAGCTGATCAGCAAGGACAAGGTCGCCGCCGTGTTCGGCTGCTGGACTTCGGTATCGCGCAAGTCGGTGCTGCCGGTGTTCGAGGAACTCAACGGCCTCTTGTTCTATCCGCTCGAATATGAGGGCGAAGAGTCCTCGTACAATGTCTTCTATGGCGGCTCCGTGCCAAGCAACAAGGCGATCCCTTCCATCGAATATCTGATGAGCAAGGACGGCGGCTCGGTGAAGCGCTGGGTGCTCGAAGGCACCGACTACGTCTATCCGCGCACCAGCAACAAAATCATCCGCGCCTTTCTCCAGGCCAAGGGCGTGAAGGACGAGGATATCCTGGAGAATTATACACCATTCAGCTTCTCGGACTGGCAGACCGAGGTGGCGCGGATCAAGGCGTTCGGCTCTGCCGGCAAGAAGACGGCGGTCATCTCCACCATCAACGGCGACGCCAATGTGCCGTTCTACAAGGAACTCGCCAATCAAGGCGTCAAGGCGACCGACATTCCGGTGATCGCGTTCTCCGTCGGCGAAGAGGAACTGGCGGGAATCGATACCAAACCGCTGGTCGGACACCTCGCTGCCTGGAGCTATTTCGAATTGGTCAACACGCCGGAGAACAAGGCCTTCATCGCCAAGTGGCATGCCTATACGGAAAACCCAAAGGCGGTCACCACCGACCCCATGCAGGCTGAATATCTACTGTTTCATATGTGGGTCCATGCCGTCGAGCAGGCCGGCACCACCGATGTCGATGCGGTCCGTCAGGCGATGATCGGTCAGAAAATGAAGGATTTGGCCGGCCTCACCGAGGTGATGCAACCCAGTCACCACCTCACGAAGCCGCTGATGATCGGCGAGATCCAGCCTAACGGTCAGTTCGCCATTGTCTACCAAAGCAAGACCGTGCTGGAGCCGCATCCCTGGAATCCCTATTTGCAGTCGGACGAGGGCAAGGTCGCGGATTGGGACTATCCCTGGGTCTGCGGCGGTTGCACCAAGCCGCGGTATTCCGCGTTCTGAAATTTGCCCGGCCACCAGTGCGGCATCGAGCGGCCCGCGTCTGCCTGAAAGAGGGCGGCGCGGGTGCCGCCTTGCACTATGCTCCCTCCCCCGGCGCCGCCGCGTGGATCGCCAGCGCATGCACGCCGCCGGAAAGCTCATCCGCGAGCGCCGCGTTGATCATGCGGTGGCGCTCGAGCCGGCTCTTTCCGCGGAAGGCTTCCGACACGATATAGAGCCGGAAATGGGTCTCGCCGCCCGGCCGGTGCCCGGCATGGCCTTCGTGGCGGTGCGACTCGTCCTCGACGCGCAGGCTCTCGGGGTGGAAAGCCTTGCGCAACTTTTCCGTGATCAGATCGCGCGTCTGCATGCCCGGCTTTGTAGCTCGGATCGAGCATCAGCGAAATGCGGGACCACTGCTGCACGACGCGCGAATTTGCGCACTGTCAAGTCTTGCAGACGTCATCGCCGCGCCCGCATAATCGGAACGAATGAACGCGAACTCGCCACTCTTCGACCGCATCAGGGTCAAGCCCGACCAGGACCGCAGGCTGCGCGCGGAACTGCCGCCTGCCAATGGCCGAAGTGCAACGCGCCGGCCACCCACCGCGCGCCGAAGGGCCGGCTGCGCGCCAGCGAGTATTGGCAGTTCTGCCTCGAACACGTGCGCGAATACAACAATTCGTACAATTTCTTCGCCGGCATGAGCGACGACGCGGTCGCGAAGTACCAGAAGGACGACATCACCGGCCACCGTCCGACCTGGAAAATGGGCTCGCTCGGCGGCCGCCGCGCGCGGCCTTCGCGTGCGGTTGTCCGCGGCTGCCGGCTGGGCGGCGGAAGATCCGTTCGGCCTGTTCGGCGAGGCTGCGGCGGAGCGGCAGCGGTCATGCGCGCCGCGCGCCGAGGGCCGCAAGATTCTCAATGCGCAGCGCCGCGCGCTCGACGTGCTCGGGCTTGAAGCCGACGCCAAGCGGGCCGATATCAAGTCCAGATTCAAGGTTTGGTGAAACGGCATCATCCCGACGCCAATGGCGGCGACCGCGGCTCGGAGGACCAGCTGCGGGAGATCATCCAGGCCTATAATTACCTGAAGTCCGCGGGCTTCTGCTGATCCCCGCATGAGCCCGCCGGTGGCTTTCGCGGCCCTGCGGCCTTTCTGCTAAAGTATCGCGACATCCGACCGCCGGTAACAGCCGATTTGCGCCTCGGACAGTTCCCGGGTCACGGAGGAGCAATGACTCTCGCAGCAGAAACGGAATCCGGCTTGCCGGACATGAAGGTGTCGATCCGCCAGTTGTTCGGCATCGACAGCGACCTGGAAGTGCCGGCCTATTCGGAGCCGGACGAGCACGTGCCGGACGTCGATCCGCGACTACCGGTTCGACAAGCCGACCACGCTCGCCATCCTTGCCGGCTTCGCCAGGAACCGCCGCGTCATCGTCACCGGCTATCACGGCACCGGCAAGTCGACCCATATCGAGCAGGTGGCGGCGCGGCTCAATTGGCCGTGCGTGCGCGTCAATCTCGACAGCCACATCAGCCGCGTCGATCTGATCGGCAAGGACGCCATCGTCATCCGCGAGGGCATGCAGGTCACCGAGTTCCGCGACGGCATCCTGCCGTGGGCGCTGCAGAACAATGTCGCGCTCTGCTTCGACGAGTACGACGCCGGCCGCCCCGACGTGATGTTCGTGATCCAGCGCGTGCTCGAATCGTCGGGCCGGCTGACGCTGCTCGACCAGAACAAGGTGATCAAGCCGCATCCGGCGTTCCGCCTGTTCGCCACCGCCAACACGGTGGGCCTCGGCGACACGTCCGGCCTCTATCACGGCACCCAGCAGATCAACCAGGGCCAGATGGACCGCTGGTCGATCGTCACCACGCTCAATTATCTGCCGCACGACAACGAGGTCGACATCGTGCTCGCCAAGGCCAAGCACTACCGCACCGCCGAGGGCCGCGACATCGTCTCCAAGATGGTGCGCGTCGCCGACCTCACCCGCAACGCCTTCATGAACGGCGATATCTCGACGGTGATGAGCCCGCGCACGGTGATCACCTGGGCGGAGAATGCCGAAATCTTCGGCGATATCGGCTTCGCCTTCCGGCTCACCTTCGTCAACAAATGCGACGAACTGGAGCGGCCGCTGGTGGCGGAATTCTATCAGCGCTGCTTCGGGCAGGAATTGCCGGAAAGCGCGGTGAACGTGGCGCTGAGCTAAAGCGATCGATCATCCGAACGCGAGAAGAGTGGTCTTGAGCTACCAGTGCGAATCGCGTCAGCGGCATGTTTACTTCAGATACGGCTACATTCCTCGACCTTGAGGAATGCACCGTCAAAAGCAATGATAGATCCGGCGACTATGCAATTGAGGCTCGGCACGCAATCGTCGGTTGCCAGATCGTGGTAATCGGACCAAATTAGACGATATCCGAGTCGATGTCCTCCAACATCAAGCCCAAAGCCCCCGTAAAGGACGCGCCGACCGAGCCGTTCAAGCGCGCGGTCGGCGTCTGCCTGCGCGCGATCGCCGGCAAGGGCGATCTGGAAGTGTCGTTTGCCGCCGAGCGGCCGGGCCTGCCGGCGGCAAGGCGCGGCTGCCGGAGCCGCCGCGGCGGCTCAACGAGCGCGAAGCCGCCATCGTGCGCGGCCATGCCGATTCGATTGCGCTGCGGCTCGCCTGTCACGATCCGGCGGTGCATCGCAAGCTCGCGCCCGGCGGCCAGCAGGCGCGCGCGGTGTTCGAGGCGGTCGAACAGGCGCGCGTCGAGGCGATCGGCTCGCGGCGCATGGGCGGCGTCGCCAAAAATCTCGCCGCCATGCTCGACGACCGCTTCCACCGCGGCAAGTTCGACGAGATCACCGACCGCGCCGACGCGCCGATCGAGGACGCGCTCGCCATGATGGTGCGCGAGCGGCTCACCGGCGAAACGCCGCCGGCGGCGGCGAAGAAGCTCGTCGATCTGTGGCGCCCGCTGATCGAGGAGCGCGCCGGAAAAGATCTCGACCGGCTCGAGCGCGTGCTCAACGACCAGCGCCGCTTCGGCGACGTCGTGCACGACCTGCTCGACTGCCTCGACATGGGCGAAGACCGCTCGAGCGAATCCGACGAGGAGGAAGGCGAGGAGGGCGACGAAGAGACCCGCAAGGACGAGCAGGGCGAGAACGGCGACGCGTCCGAATCCGCCGACTCCGAGCGCATGAGCATGGAAGCCGAGGCCTCGGCCGAAGAATTGCCCGACAGCGCCTCGGAGGCGGTCGATGCGCCGGCCGCCGACATGGCCGACGACGCCGAGATGGGCGATTCGGAAACCGCCGCCGAACCGTGGCGGCCGCGGCACCATCGCAACGAGCCGCGCGGGCCCGATTATCGCCCGTTCACCGCGAAGTTCGACGAGATCGTCGGCGCCGAGGATCTGTGCGAGCCGGAAGAACTCGACCGGCTGCGCGGCTATCTCGACAAGCAGCTCTCGCATCTGCAGGGCGTGGTCGCGCGGCTCGCCAACCGGCTGCAGCGGCTCCTGCTCGCGCAGCAGAACCGCGCCTGGGAATTCGATCTCGAAGAAGGCCTGCTCGATCCGGCGCGGCTGTCGCGCGTCATCGTCGATCCGATGCATCCGCTCTCGTTCAAGCGCGAAAAGGACACCGATTTCCGCGACACGGTGGTGACGCTTCTGCTCGACAATTCCGGCTCGATGCGCGGCCGGCCGATCACGGTCGCGGCCACCTGCGCCGACATTCTGGCGCGCACGCTCGAGCGCTGCGGCGTCAAGGTGGAAATTCTCGGCTTCACCACGCGCGCCTGGAAGGGCGGGCAATCGCGCGAGGCCTGGCTCGCCGCAGGCAAGCCGGCCAATCCCGGGCGGCTCAACGACCTGCGCCACATCATCTACAAGTCGGCCGACGCGCCCTGGCGGCGCGCGCGCAAGAATCTCGGCTTGATGATGCGCGAGGGCCTGCTCAAGGAAAACATCGACGGCGAGGCGCTCGACTGGGCGCACAAGCGCCTGCTCGGCCGCACCGAGACGCGAAAAATCCTGATGATGATCTCCGACGGCGCGCCGGTCGACGATTCGACGCTGTCGGTCAATCCCGGCAATTATCTGGAACGCCATCTGCGCTGGGTGATCGAGGACATCGAGACCCGCTCGCCGGTCGAACTGATCGCCATCGGCATCGGCCACGACGTGACGCGCTATTACCGGCGCGCGGTGACCATCGTCGACGCCGAGGAACTGGGCGGCGTCATGACCGAAAAGCTCGCCGAGCTGTTCGAGGAGCACCCGACCGAGGAGCGCGTCGCGCGGCCGGCGCGACCGCGCCGGCTGAACGCGTAGCGTACAATTCGCGCACCGGCCGAATTTCTGGCACAGACAGCGTTCCGATTTCCAATACCACGGCGTCAACTCGCCGTAGGCGAAGCGGTTCGGCTTGAGAAAGTAGCCGAGCAGAATAGCGCCGTGCGGAGCGGCGGCTCATGCCGCGGCCCGCAATAACGTAAATGCCCGCGCGGAGGCGCGGGCATCACGGCACTTTAAGGCTTCGAATTCGTTACGCCGCTGCGGCGCGCTTCTTCATCACTTGGCGCTTGAGCTCGAGCACGCGCGGCGACAGCTCGGTGTCCTTGGCCTTCACCAGGAAGGCGTCGAGCCCGCCGCGATGATCGACGGTTTTCAACGCATTGGCCGAAATCCGCAGCCGCACCGACCGGCCCAGCGATTCCGACATCAGCGTTACGTTGAGCAGATTGGGCAGAAACCGCCGCTTGGTCTTGCGGTTGGAATGGCTTACCCGGTGCCCGATCTGGCGGGTCTTTCCGGTCAGCTCGCAACGCCACGGCATGGCTGAAATCCTTTAGTTTCCGCGTCCAGCGGCGCCTTGAGGCAAAGGGGCGGTGGAAGTTTGCGGAGCTATAGTGGCGGGCCTCCGGCAGCGTCAAGCGCATGTCACACATCGGCGTTTTATGCGTCGTGCGCCCGGCAACGGCCGCAAAATCCACAGAAAGGTCGCATTCTCCGACAAGACAATGCCATAGGTTCCGCATGGGCATGCGTCCATCGCGTTATCGCGCGCGGCCCGTCGGCGAGTGCCGCATTCATCCCGCGCATCCGCCGGGGATTGAGGACAAGTAAGCTCCCGTGTTGCGCTCGTACCCATTCGGCTTGTCGCGCAATGCCAAAGCCGCCGCGCCCGCCGCGGCGGTTTGCAGTCATGACGATCGTTGCTGCGCTTGCGGCCGATGCGCAGCAGCGGACGCTGCGCGCAAGGGCGGCTCGAGGCCGAATACGTCGCCACCGTTTCCGGCATTCCGGTCGGTCACGGCAATTGGGTCGTCGAGATTTCCGACAACGCCTACACGTCGGCGGCGAGCGGGGCGACGGCGGGCCTTCTGAAATTCTTCACCGGCGCGCACGGCACCGGGCGCCGCGCGTGGCACGATGACCGGCGGGCAGCCGATGCCGACGAGCTATGCGGCGACCATCATCGACAACCGCCACGTCGACGAAGTGCGCATTGCGCTGACCAACGGCAACGTGACCGATTACATCGGCCGAGCCGCCGCTGTTGCCGCTTCCCGACCGCATCCCGGTGACCGACGCCGATCGCCGCGGCGTCGTCGATCCGATGACGTCGGCGCTCACCCGCGTCGGCGGCAACGGCGATCCGGTCAACGCCGGAGGCCTGCAATCGCAAGGTCTCCGTGTTCGACGGCCGCGTGCGCTACGATCTGCACAGCCAATTCAAGCGCATGGAAATGGTCAAGGCGGAAAAGGGCTACGAGGGACCGGCCGTGGTCTGCGCGCTCTATTTCACGCCGATTTCCGGCTACGTGCCGGACCGGGCGGCGATCAAATATCTGATCGAGCTGCGCGACGCCGAAGTCTGGCTGGCGCCGATCGCCGGCACGCGCGTGCTGGTGCCGTTCCGCTTCTCGATGCCGACGCCGCTCGGCCCCGGCGTGTTGCAGGCGAAACAATTCGTCTCGGTGGCGGAACCGCACGCACGCTCGCCAAGACGCAGTGATCCGAATCCGCACCGGCGTCATGAGCAAGCCCAGCGACGCCGGCAGACAGCCGAAATCCGACCACAGATGCGCACGCGATCGGCATGCCGGCATCGGTGTCCCCGTTATCCACAGGCATGCACCTCTTGACTCTCGGCGAGAATCGTGATCGCGACAGGTGTTAACGCGTTCGGCGCGAAAACGACGGCACGAAACTGGCTTCTGACACCCGATGTGGTATTTGAGATGACCGTGCACTTCCATATCTCGCGGTGAACAAACTCGAACACGCCCGCGAGTCGCCAATTCGGCCGCGATTCGTTCCAACTCGTTCCACACCTTAAGCACAGGGCTTTCGACCGTCGCGTTGTGATACACATCCACCTGTCCTCGCTCCTCCCTGCGCGTCCCGCGGCGGGAGGACAGGGGCGCCATGCCGGGCCTTTAATGCCGATTTCGTTCTCGCCGCCTGCCGATCGTGACCTGCGTGCCCGTGGCGCCGGCGTCACCGCCGTGCTCGGCCCGACCAATACCGGAAAAACCCATCTCGCCATCGAGCGGATGCTGGCGCATTCGTCCGGGCCTGATCGGCCTGCCGCTGCGGCTTCTGGCGCGCGAAGTCTATAACCGCGCGGTCGAGCGGGTCGGCGCCGACGCGGTGGCGCTGGTCACCGGCGAGGAGAAGATCAAGCCGCCGAACCCGCGCTTCTGGGTCGCCACCGTCGAGGCGATGCCGCGCGATCTCGACGTCGCCTTCCTTGCCGTCGACGAAATCCAGCTCGCCGCCGATTTCGAGCGCGGCCATGTCTTCACCGACCGCATGCTGCATCGGCGCGGGCGCGAGGAGACGCTGGTGCTCGGCGCCGCCACGATGCGGCCGATCGTCGAGCGGCTGTTGCCCGGCGCCAGCATCGTCAGCCGGCCGCGGCTGTCGCAGCTCAGCTTCGCCGGCGAGAAGAAGCTGACCAGGCTGCCGCGCCGCTCGGCCATCGTCGCCTTCTCGGCCGACGAAGTTTACGCCATCGCCGAGCTGATCCGGCGCCAGCGCGGCGGCGCCGCGGTCGTGCTCGGCGCGCTGTCGCCGCGCACGCGCAACGCGCAGGTCGAGCTCTATCAGTCCGGCGAAGTCGACTATCTGGTGGCGACCGACGCCATCGGCATGGGGCTCAATCTCGACGTCGATCACATCGCGTTCGCCTCCGACCGCAAGTTCGACGGCTATCAGTTCCGCAAGCTCAGCCCCGTCCGAACTGGCGCAGATCGCCGGCCGCGCCGGCCGCGCCACCCGCGACGGCACGTTCGGCACCACCGGCCGCTGCCCGCCGTTCGAGACCGAACTCGCCCAGGCGCTCGAATCGCACACATTCGAGCCGGTGAAGCTCGTGCAATGGCGCAACACCGATCTCGACTTCTCCTCGATCGGCGCCTTGCAGGCGACGCTGGCGGCGGCGCCGACGGAAAGCCCGCTCGCCCGCGCTCCGGTCGCCGAAGATATTCTCGTGCTCGACCACGCCGCGCGCGACGACGAGGTGCGCGCCGTGACCAGAACGCGCGCCGACGTCGAGCGGCTGTGGGACGTCTGCCAGATTCCCGATTATCGCAAGATCGCGCCGGCGAACCACGCCGAGCTCGTGGTCACCGTCTATGGCTTCCTCATGCGCGAGGGCAAAATCGAGACCGACTGGTTCGCGCGTCAGATCGCGCAGGCCGACCGGACCGACGGCGACATCGATACGCTGTCGACGCGCATCGCCCATATCCGCACCTGGACCTTTGCCGCCAACCGGCCGGATTGGCTCGCCGATCCCGAGCATTGGCAGGGCGTCACACGCGCCGTCGAAGACAAGCTCTCCGACGCGCTGCACGAGCGGCTCACCGAGCGCTTCGTCGATCGCCGCACCAGCGTGCTGATGCGGCGGCTGCGCGAGAACGCCGAGCTTGAGCCGCAGATCAACAAAACCGGCGAAGTCGTCGTCGAAGGCCATGTGATCGGCCGTCTCGATGGATTTGTGTTTCTGCCCGACGCCTCCTCGGGCGGATCGGAGGCCAAGGCGCTGCAAAACGCCGCGCAAAAAGCGCTTGCCGGCGAGATCGCCGCGCGCGCCGCCCGGCTTGCCGAGGCGCCGGACGCGCAAGCTCGTGCTCGCCGCCGACGGCGCGATCCGCTGGACCGGCGCCGCGATCGGCAAGCTGTTCGCCGGCGAGGACGTCTTGCATCCGCGCGTGCGCCTCATTGCCGACGAGCATCTCACCGGCGCGCCGCGCGAGGCGGTGCAGGCGCGGCTCGACCAATGGCTCAAATCGCATATCGAAAAGCTGCTCGGCCCGTTGTTTGAACTTTCGGCCGCCGCCGACGTGACCGGCATCGCGCGCGGCGTCGCCTTCCAGCTGGTCGAGGCGCTCGGCGTGCTCGACCGGCAAAAGGTGGCGGACGAGGTGAAGGGGCTGCAGCAGCCGGAACGGGCGAGCCTGCGCAAATACGGCGTGCGCTTCGGCGCCTACCACATCTACATTCCGGCGTTGCTCAAGCCGGCGCCGCGCGCGCTCGCCGCGCAGCTCTTCGCGCTTGCCGCACGACGGCGCGCAGGCGAAGGGGCTCGACGATCTTATTGCATCTGGCCGGCAGCGGCCGCACCTCGATTCCGGTCAATCGCGAGATCGATGCCGGGCTCTATCGCACTGCCGGCTATCGGGTCTGCGGCGAGCGCGCGGTGCGCGTCGACATTCTCGAGCGGCTCGCAGATCTGATCCGTCCGGCGCTCGCCTGGCGCGAAGGCGCCGCGGGACCGAAACCGGCCGCTGCCTTTCCCGGCGGCGGTTTCACCATCGTCAACGGCATGACGTCGCTGATCGGCGCCGTCGGGCGAGGATTTTGCCTCGATCCTGCGTTCGCTCGGCTATCGCATGGAGCGGCGGCCGAAGCCGGTAGAGCCCGCCAGGCCGGCGCCGGAGCCCGTTGCTCCCGCTGCTGACGCCATCGCTAATGCGCCGGAGCGATCTGCGGCCAGCGAGCCAGAGCAACCGCGCCGGTACACGTGACGGCAATCGAACCTGAATAGCATCGTCCGAGGCGTTGCCGGCGGCCGAAGAACCGTCGCAGGCCGTCGTCACGGACGACGCGGTCGGAACTCATCGGGCGCCGATGCCGAACCGGCGGCGGAAGTTTTGCCGGAGAGCGCGCCGGCGTCCGCGGAAGCCGTTTCGGTAGCGCCAGCGATGCGCCGTCGTCGAAGCTGCGGTCGATGACACCGCGAAGGCGGCCTCCCTGCCGAGGAGCCGGCGCTGATCGAGGTCTGGCGTCCGGGGCGGAGCGAAGGCCGGCGGCGTCCGCGCGGATCGGCGTCGCGAACAGCGTAAGTATTCGCGTACCGACGCAGTCGCAGCAAGCCGCGGCTACGGCCGAACCAGCGCTCGCGACCGCTGAGGGCGAGGCAAACCGCCGAGCGAGCAGGCAGCGCCGGAACTTCTGCCCAAGTCCGGGACGGCCTCGCGCCAGCGCCGGCAGGCGCGGCGAGCATCGCTATGACCGACACCGACTCCGCAGCGGCGAGCGCGATCGGCCGGCAGGCGCGGCCGGCGCGATTCGAGCGGCGCGAGCGCGAAAAGGCGCCCGACCCGAATTCGCCCTTCGCCAAGCTTGCAGCGCTCAAGGCGCAACTCGAGGCCGACGCCAAGGAGCGCCGCTGAGTGCCCGCCGGGCTCGATCGCCAGCGCATCGATCGTTGGCTGTGGCACGCCCGGCTCGTGCGCACGCGCGGCGCGGCGGCGGCGCTGGCCGGCGCCGGCTATGTGCGCGTCAACGGGATGCGGATCGATGCGCCGGGCCGCATGGTGCGCGCCGGCGACGTGGTTACGGTCGCGCTCGAGCGTAACGTCCGGGTGCTCAAAGTGCGAGGATTTCGCGAGCGCAGGGGTCCCGCCGGCAGCGTCGAGACGCTATATGAGGAGTTGAGTATGAAAGCAGGCCGAAAGTCCGCGGTCAGGGGTCGGCAAGCCTTGCACGCCAGTGACCCATGCGCTAGGAGCAATGCTCGCAAAAAAGCCTTTTTAGAGTGTGCAGATGACCTACATCGTCAACGACAATTGCATCAAATGCAAATACATGGACTGCGTGGAAGTCTGCCCCGTGGATTGCTTCTACGAGGGCGAGAACATGCTCGTCATCCATCCCGAAGAATGCATCGATTGCGGCGTCTGCGAGCCGGAATGCCCGGTGGAGGCGATCAAGCCCGATACCGAGCCGGGCGCGGAGAAGTGGCTGGGACTCAACGCCGAATATGCAAAGCTTTGGCCCAACATCACGGCCAAAAAGGAGCCGCCGGCCGACGCCAAGCAATGGGAAGGCGTGCGCCAACAAATTTGAAGAGCATTTTTCGGCGAACCCCGGCAGCGGCGACTGAAACAACCGGTCATTGCCAGCGTTAACTATTGTTAGGGAGCAATCGGCCTGCGACGCTTTTGCAATGCCATAAGGCTTTGATTTTGGCTGGAAATGTGCTATAAGCACCACATAATGAAAAACGCTCCCGATATCGCGCTCCGCTCTACCTGGAGCTTATTTTTTCGGGGATTTTTCGAGGAACCGTCAAAAGAGGCGTGTGACCCACGCGAGAGCAGTGGCAGAGAAAACTCGTCGTCGTCCTAAGAAAAGCGCTGCCGGCATGAACCGGAAGGCCAGAAAATCCTCCTCCCGCGCGAGCCGGAGGCCAACTACAACCCACGCGCGCAACAACCCGTAACCGGGTCGGCGTGGCGAAGCCCGCGCAACGGCGCAAGCCGGAGGCGGAAGGAGCAACTTTGGGAATGAACGTGAAGAAGACTACGCAAAGACAAGGCTTCAAGACCAGCGAGTTCATCGTCTATCCGGCCCATGGCGTGGGCCAGATCGTCGCCATCGAGGAGCAGGAAGTCGCCGGCGCGCGGCTTGAGCTGTTTGTCATCAATTTCGTCAAGGACAAGATGACTTTGCGGGTGCCGACCTCGAAGGTGGCATCCGTCGGCATGCGCAAGCTTGCCGAGACGCCGATGATCAAGCGGGCGCTGGAGACGCTGAAGGGCCGCGCCCGCATCAAGCGCACGATGTGGTCGCGCCGGGCGCAGGAATACGAGGCCAAGATCAATTCCGGCGATATCGTCGCGATCGCCGAGGTGGTGCGCGATCTCTACCGATCGGAGACGCAGCCGGAACAGTCCTATTCCGAGCGGCAGCTCTACGAGGCCGCGCTCGATCGGCTGTCGCGCGAAATCGCGGCCGTGCAGCGGATCACCGAGACCGAAGCGGTCAAGGAGATCGAGGCGGCGCTGGCCAAGGGTCCGCGCCGCGGTCCCAAGCCCGAGGCCGAAGACGAGGCCGTGGTCGCGGAAGAAGCCGCCTAACCGTCTCGCGATCATCGCCAAACGATGCAAAGGCCCGGCGCAACCGCCGGGCCTTTTGCTTTGCGCTGTTGCCTCGCTGTCGCGCCTGGGCATCGGCTGCCGGATCCGCCGGCAAAAATCCCCTGATTAGTCATAAATTAAGCTTCATTTGAAAGGACATGAGTCAACGAGCGTCAGAGAGTGAGGACGGGGGCGCCAAGGATGCGGCGGAAGAAGGCTTCAAGGCGGCGGCCGCGCGATTTCGATTCTGGTCGCCGCCGGCGTCGGATATCTGATCGGCAGCTGGAACGCCGCGGCGCGTGCGCAGCAAGGAGCCTTCCGGCGCGCCGACCGCGGCGCAAACTGTGGCGCTGCGCTTCCCGCAAGCATTTGAGCGATGCCCCGGTCGTGCAGGCAGCAGCCTATGAGCACCCTGCGGCCGGCGCGAGGCCGTCGGCGATACCGTCGACTGGCGCTGTTCGCGCCCGAACCCATGGTTCCGCGGCAGCGGCTCGCAGCGGCGCTGCAGCAACGGCGCCGCACGTAGCCGACGAGGCTCGCCCTGGAATAGCCGACATATCGCCGGCGCCGCCTGCGCCGCGAGCGCCTACAGCCGGTCGCGCCGAGCTTGGCCGAAGCCCGACCGAGCGAGCGATCGCGGCGAAGACCGCATCCTGCTACCGTGCGCCGCCGCGCCAACCGTCCGGGATATATGCTCGACGACGCACAGATCGCCAGCATCAAGCGGCGCCTGCATCTGACGCCCGATCAGGAGCGCATGTGGCCGGCGGTGGAAGCCGCATTGCGCAACATCGGCTTCGAGAGAGAGCGCGAAGCGCGCCAGCGCGGCGCAGCCGGGCGCCATCGATCCCGACAGCCCCGAAGTGCAAGATCTCAAATCCGCGGCCATTCCGCTGCTCATGAGCTTTTCCGACGAGCAGAAAGACGAGGTACGCAACCTCGCCCACGGCATGGGCCTGGATCAGCTGGCGTCGCGAGTTCTGATCGGACGGCCGCGCCGGACTCAGTCGCCTCGCGAAGTCGGATTTTGCCGCGGGAAACTTTGCGGCGCGGGCGGAACAGTTCGCCCGCGCATTTGACGCCGATCACGGCCAGCAGCGAAAAACAGGCCAGATCGCCGAATCTCCACCCGACTGGACATGTCGAAGGAATAAATCGGATCGTAAAGAAAGAAGTCCGCGCACGCGAAGGCCGCGAACGCTCCCAGCAATGCCGGTCCGCCGCCATAGACGATCGCGATGAGCGATGATCGGCAGCAGATAGAAAGAACACCGGATCGTGCGGGCCGGCCGTCGTCAGCTTGAGGTACCAAAGGATCGCCGTGATGACGGCACACGACCGCAAGCGATACGGCAACGGGCACTGCCCGTGTCAGAACCTCATGCGCTTTCCCCGCCTTGGCCATTCGGCCTTTAATGGATCATAGCGCAGGCCGAACCGGCGGAACAGGAGAAATCGACCAATCTCGCCGCTGGTGCTCCAGATTTCGAAGAGGGTTAGCCCTATTCCGCCACGATCTTGACCTCGCTGCCCGGGCTTCAGCTTGTCGCCAGGGTCGAGCCCGTTGAGCACGCGGAAGCGCTCGACCTGGCGGTCGGGAACCGCCATGCGGCTGGCAAGCTTCTCGACCGTATCGCCGGGCGCAACCTTCACGACCTTGAGGTGCAGCGGCTTGGCCTGCTCGATCTCGGCGAGCGTCATCCGGCGGAACGTGCCGACGGACTCGCGGAAAAGCGCGGTCGGTTTCCGGCGTAAAATTCTTGCTGGCGAAGATGAAGCGGTAAACGTCGCTGCCGAAGCGGATGGCGTAGAGGCGGAAATCCCAATCGTCGCCCTTGGCGGTGGCGGTAGCGCCGGGAAAGCCGTTGATCGTGACGTCGTGGACGCTGCCGGGATCGATGTTCTCGATCCAGCCGGAGGTCAGATAGCCGGCAAGCGTCTGCTCGGCCGGCACGTGCACGACGTCGAGCCGCAGCGCCGCGTCGCCGCCGTGCTTGACGCCGAGCACGGCCTGCGCGGTGTTGTCGAGAACGAAGCCCTCGGGCGCGGTGAAGGTAAAGCCCAGCCGCGGATGCAGAAAGCGCCGGCCGCGCACGAAGCCCTCGCTCGGATCCTCGCCGAAGACCATGCCGTCGATATCGGCGAGGTAAGCATCCCGCGCCTGCGCGAGCTGCTGCGGGCTGTCAGTCCGCCGGCGCCTTGTACTGGCGGGCAACAGCCAGCGCCTGGCTGATGCGCTCCGGCGTCGCCGGATGCGATGAGAGGAAGTCGGGCGCAGCCGGGTTGATGGACGCCGTTCGGCCGCGGCTTTAGCTCGGAATTGCGTTCCAGCGAGGCCAGGAAGCGCACCGACCCGTAAGGATCGAAACCGGCGCGCGCGGCGATGCCGATGCCGATCGCGTCGGCTTCCAGCTCCTGCTTTTGCGAGAAAGCTCGCCAGCCTGAGCTTCGACTTGGCGAGCGCCAGCGCGCTGGCCTGCGGATCGTTGACCGAGATCGGTGAACACTCGATCGCTCAATTGCTCGTCGCGGATTTCCTGCTCGCGCAGTTCGGCGTGGCGGGCGATCACATGCCCCATCTCGTGCCCGATCACGGCGGCGAGTTCGGACTCGTCGTTGGCCAGCGCGATCAAGCCGCGCGTGACGTAAAGCTGGCCGGTCGGCAGCGCGAAGGCATTGACCGATTCCGAATTGAGGATGGTGACCTTGTAATGCAGGTCGGGCCGCTGCGATGCCGCCACCAGGCGTTCGACCAATTGCTCGACCATGGCCAGCAGCCGCGGATCGTCGTAGACGCCGCCATAGGCTCGCAAGGATGCGCTGATGCTCGCGCAGCACGGCGGGCGACATTTCCGCCTCCGCCGGCTGGGCGGGCGTCTGCACCGAGGACTGGAACCCGACGTCGGGCAGCCCGGCACTGCAGGCGGCAAGCACCAGGGCGACCAAAGCGATGCTCGCGCCGGCAAACGTGCGGCTCACAATGGCTGCTCGTCCCCGTCCCATCACCGCGTCACCCGCGTCTCATCCTGGTCGGTCAGTTCGATCTGCTCCGGACGCGCCACCTCGATCCAAGGAGCGCGCCAAAAGCCGGCGGCAGTGTTGGTCGCACTGCCGCCATGCGCCTCGACCCAGCCGCGGACCAGCACGCGCCGGCCGGCGAGCCCCTGCAAATCCAAGCCCGCGAAATTACGCTCGTTCCGCTTGCGGACCGTAACCGCAAAATCCTGCAACCAATGCCGCCCGAAGTTAACGTAGAGAGTGGCGCCGCTCTTATGTACGGACACCACCTTGCCTTCGACCAGGGCAAAGCGGCCGCGTTGCGCCAATATATCCGCCGGTTTGTCCGCGTGGATTGGCTCATAATACGGATCGGCCCACAGGCCAAGCCGGGCTTGGCGCGCGGCATTTTCGCGGTGCAGGAGTTCTGCGGTGCAAGCCGGGCTGCCCGCATTCTCACCAACACGTGCGAAGCCCGCCGATATCATGTCCGCCTCTGCGGAGCGCCGCGAATCCCCGCGCAACGCCTCCGCATACGCCACAATCCGTCGGTAGCGGTCTGACTGAACTCCGCCGCCCGCAACACGACCTGCGCGCCGCTCATGAGCGCAGCAAGCGCCGCCTTGGCCGCCGCGCCGCCGGGCGCTGCGTGCGTGTCACCGGCGACCGGCAACAGCGGCACCTCCACCGCCGCGAGATGCACCTCACGGCCATCGTCGAGCACGAAGTCGCGGCCGTCGATAACGCGGCTGACGCTGCCGCGGGCCATCTCATCGCCGCCGCAGGGAAAGCGCGGCGGCCGCGGCGGGCCTGTCCTGCGCCGCTGCACCGATGCATCCGGACATGAATACGACTTCGGCCGCCAAGACCGCAGCCAAAACCCCACCCCGCCAGCCCATCATGGCCAACAAACGAAAGGCCGGAATACGGCAGCACTGCGGCGGCAATCCTGCCCAGTTGATCTTCTCTCCGTTACGGAGATCGCGTATCTGAGGACTTGGCGATAAGCCTGGTGCGGGGACCACACAGGCGATTGCTGGGCCGTAGCTCGGACTTGAGGGCCCGAATTTGGGGGCCCGAAGGGGACAATTCGTTTGCTCGGTGAAAGATCACCCGCGCGCGCGCGCGGCGACGCCCAGCCCGTCGCGCCCGACCGGTCCGAGGCGGCGGCGACGGACGACGCACGTCTCCCCGCGGAACACACGAAATGGCTGCTGACCGCCGGCAAGCTTGCGCTCTCGCTGTTGGCGATTGCCGCCGTCGCAAGCACGGTCGATCTGCCGTCGGCGTGGCATCGCATGCAGCAGCAGAACCTTTGGTTCGCGCTCGTCGCCGCGGCGGTGATGCTCGGCCAGGTCGGGCTCGGCGGCCTGCGCTGGTACGTCATCCTGCAGCGGCTCGGCGGCCGCATGCGCCTCGGCAGCTCGCTGCGGCTGTTCTACGTCGCGGTGTTCTTCAACGTCTGCCTGTGGGGCGCCGTCGCCGGCGACGTGGTGCGCATTTGGCTGGCGCGTCGCAACGCGGTCGATATGAGGATTGCGGTCAATTCGGTGCTGCTCGACCGCGCGGCGCCGCTATGCGCGGTGGCGCTGCTGGTGCTGGCGACGCTGCCGGTTTTCGCCGCGCGGGTTGGCGCCGGCGCCGCCGCAATACCTGCCGCGCTCGCGCTCGCCGGCATCGCCGGAATTTTTATCGTGGCGCGGCTGCACCGTTTGCCGGCGGCTTGGCAGGGCAACTGGCTGGTTCGCCAGTTGCAGTCGCTGGGCAGCGCGACGCGCATCATTTTTCTGGCGCCTTCGGCGGCGATGCCCATGCTGTCGATCGCCGTCGCCGCGCAGATCGCAGCCTCATTCTCCGCCTATTTCATCGCCAGAAGCCTTGCGATCCGCCTCGGCCTGCTTGACTGTTTGATGCTGATGCAGCCGGTGGCCTTGATCACTGCGCTGCCGATCTCGATCGGCGGCTGGGGCGTGCGCGAAGCCACGATCGTGGCGCTGCTCGCGCTTATCGGCGTCCCCAGCGAAGCGGCGCTGGCGCTGTCGATACAGATCGGGCTCACGAGTTTCCTCGTGAGCCTTCCGGGCGGACTCATTTGGCTTCTCGTCGATTGGCGCCGCGGCGGTGCGGACGATACCCTGCGCAACGGAGGACAAAATCGGAATGTTCGGTTGGCGGAATCGCATCGGCTATATCGGCCCGACGGTGATGGAGGTCGTGCCGTATGAGTTCTACAAATTTGCTCCCGAGGGCGTAGGCCTCGTCGGCGTCACCTGCGCCATCGACGATTGGAGTCCCGAATGGTTTGACAAGGCGCTGGCGCAGGTTTCTGCGGCCGCAAAATATCTCGGTTCGCGCGGCGTCGATTTCATCGTTCACGGCGGCGGACCGCTGGTGGTGGCGCGCGGCAAAGGCTTTGACGAAATCGTGGTCGGCGACATTGAGAAGGCGTCCGGCCTGCGCGCCACCACGGGCGTGCGCGCGGCAATCGACGCGCTGCGCCATCTCGGGGCGCGGCGCATCGCCATCGCTTCCCCGTATCCGGAGCGGCACAATCGCGCGATGGCGGATTATCTAGCCGCGCACGATTTTACGATCGCGGGCGCCGAAGGCATGGACGTGCCGTTCAAGCGGCTGCAGGCGGTCGCGCCGACAGACATCAGAGCTTTTGCCGAAGGCGTGCTCGGCCGCTCGGGTGGCTGCGACGCGCTTTATTTGCCTTGCCCGCAATGGCAGGCGGCGCAGATCGTCGACGCATTGGAGCGCGACACCGGAATTCCAGTCATCGCCTATACGCACGCCAGTTTCTTCGTCGCCTTCAAGGCGCTCGGCATTGCGGATCCGATCAAGGGCCATGGCCGGCTCCTGGCGTCGCTTGCCGGCGCCGCACGCGCATGACGGCTCGGCAACACTTGCGCTAATATCGCCCGCGATTGGTCAATAACGGAGAATGCCGTGCTGGCGCCAGCTGCATCGATGAAGAACCGCATCGCCATGTACAACGGCAATGCGCTCAAGATCGGCCTGTTCGGCGCCAATTGCTCGTCCGGCCGCTCCGCCACCAAGGTGCCGGAGCGCTGGTCGGCGAGCTGGGAGGACTGCCTCGCGCTGGCGCGGCTCGCCGACGAGGCCGGGCTCGATTTCATGCTGCCGATTGCCCGCTGGAAAGGCTACGGCGGCGAGACCGACTTTCACGGCACGACGCTCGAAACCATCACTTGGGCGGTCGGTCTCCTCGGCGCCACCAAGCGCATGACCGTGTTCGGCACGGTGCACGCACCGCTGTTTCATCCGCTGATCGCCGCCAAGGAATTCGTCACCGCCGACCACATCGGCCACGGCCGCATGGGCATGAATATCGTTTGCGGCTGGAACGAAGGCGAATTCGACATGTTCGGCGTCAAGCAGCGCGAGCACGACCAACGCTACGATTACGCGCAGGAATGGGTCGACGTCGTCAAAGAGGCGTGGACGCGCGAGGACACGTTCGACTTCGACGGCAAGTACCTGCATCTCAAAGGGGCGCGGGCGTTTCCGAAACCCTACGGCGGCACGCGCCCGCTGATGATGAACGCCGGCTCGTCCGATGTCGGGCAGGCGTTCGCACTGCGCAATTGCGACGCGTTCTTCGTCGCCACCGCCGGCTCGCGCACTTCACTCGCCGGCAACGCCGCCAAAGTGGCGGAGATCAAGGCCGACGCGCAAAAGATCGGCCGCGAGATTGAAGTGTTCACCGTCGGCCAGGTGGTCTGCCGGCCGACGCAGAAGGAAGCCGAGGATTATTATCAGCACGCCATCATCGAGAACGCCGATTGGGGCGCCATCGACGGCATGCTGGCCAACAAGAGCATCACGCCGCAAACGATTCCGCCGGAAGAATATTACGCCAAGCGCCGCTATTTCGCCTCCCATGCGGTCGGCGGCTATCCGTTCGTCGGCACTCCTGAGAGGGTCGCCGAGGAGCTGTCGATCATCGGCCAGGCCGGGGTGCGCGGCATCGGGCTGTCATTCGTCAATTATCTCGACGAGGTGCCCTATTTCTGCGACGAGGTTTTGCCGCGCCTGCAACGCGCCGGCGTGCGGGTAGCGCACTAAGGGCGCCGCCGCGTTCAAGGACCTCGCCGACGAACTTGGGCTGCACGCTTTCGGCGGTTAGGCGTCCTGGAGCACGGCCGCCTCGCGTGCAACGAGGCCGTCGTGATCGGCGGCCAGACCCGACAGCCGCCGCCGCTGCGCCGGAAGCCGCCCGTCCGCGCTCGGCTGATAGAACACGCTGAAGCGCTTTATCACGTCGGCGAACGCCGCCGCGTCGGCGGGCTTCTTCACTTCAAACGAATCGAAGCCGGCGCGCAGGAGAAACAGAAACTGGTCGCGCAGCACATCGCCGGTCGCGCGCAGTTCCCCGGCGAAGCCATGGCGCTCCCGCAATTGCCGCGCTTGGCTGTAGGCGCGGCCGTCGCGGAATTTCGGAAACGTGAGCGCAACGAGCGCGAGATGGCCGAGCCACGGCTCAAGCTCCGCGATGCGGCGGTCGTTCGGCCAGAGAACGCCGAGCGAGCCGTCGCGCCGGATCAGCGCGTTCGGGTCGGCGAGGAACCGCTTGGCCGAGACGATGACCGCCGCGCGGTCGGGAATTGGCGCATCGTCGGCAATGCGGACGTAGCGATCTTCGACGATGCGGCCGGATTTAACGAGCGGCATACAGACGCTCCCTGAAGGGTTCGACGCCGGTGCGTTTGACGGTATCGATGAACAATTCGTCGGGCCGTTCGCGCAGCTCCAGATAGGCGGCGACGATGGTCTCGACCGCATCGGCCACCTCGGCGTAGGGGACGGCCGGGCCGATCAGCGCGCCGAGCTTGGCATCTTCGTCGGCCTTGCCGCCGAGCGTGATCTGATAAAATTCCTGATCGTTCTTTTCGACGCCGAGAATGCCGATATGGCCGACGTGATGATGGCCGCAGGCATTGATGCAGCCGGATATGTTGATGTGCAGCCGGCCGAGCTCGCGGGCGAGCTCGGGCTTGCGAAAGCGGCGGGAAATCTCTTGCGCCACCGGGATCGAGCGGGCGTTGGCGAGGCTGCAATAGTCGAGACCGGGGCAGGAAATGATGTCGGAGACGAGCCCGACATTCGGCGTGGCGACGCCGATCGCATCGAGCGCCCGCCAAACGTCCGGCAGGTCGCGCTGCGCAACGTGCGGCAGCACCATATTCTGCTCGTGGCCGACGCGGATTTCGCCGAAGGAATAGCGGTCGGCGAGATCGGCGATGGCATCCATCTGCACGGCGGTGCAATCGCCCGGCGTACCGCCTTCCGGCTTGAGCGAGACCGTCACGATGGCGTAGCCGGGGACCTTGTGATTGGCCACCGCATTGCCCATCCAGGCGTCGAACCGGCGGTCGGCGCGGCGAGCGGCGGCGAGCGCCGGAGGGCTGTCTTCGAGCGGCTCATAATCGGGATAGCGGAAACGCGCCGCGATCTCGGCAATCACCGCCGGATCGAGCGCCAGCGCGCCGTCCTTGATCGATTGCCACTCGGCGTCAACCTCCTTGGCGAAAGCCTCGGCGCCGAGATCGTGGACCAGAATTTTAATGCGCGCCTTCCAGATATTGTCGCGGCGGCCGAACTGGTTGTAGGTGCGCAGCACCGCCTCGATATAGCTGAGCACGTCGCGCCGGTGCAGGAACGGCTTGATCGTTTTTGCCAGATAAGGCGTGCGGCCGAGGCCGCCGCCGACCATCACTTCAAAGCCGGTCTCGCCTTCGCCGTTGCGATGCAGCCGCAGCGCCAGATCGTGAACGCGCAGAGCGGCGCGATCGTGCGCCGCTGCGCCGACCGCGATCTTGAACTTGCGCGGCATGAACGAGAATTCCGGATGCAGCGTCACGTGCTGGCGGATGAGCTCGGCCCAGATGCGCGGATCCTCGATCTCGTCCGGCGCGACTCCGGCCCACTGGTCGGTGGTGATGTTGCGCACGTTGTTGCCGCTGGTCTGCATGCCGTGCAGGCCGACACTGGCGAGGTCGGCCATCGCATCCGGCAGCTCGTTGAGCTTGATCCAGTGGAACTGAATGTTCTGCCGCGTGGTGAAATGGCCGAAATCGCGATCATAGCGGCGGGCAACGCGCGCGAGCATGCGCACCTGCGCCGACGACAGCGTGCCGTAGGGAATCGCAATGCGCAGCATATAGGCGTGAAGCTGCAGATAGACGCCGTTCATCAGCCGCAGCGGCTTGAATTCTTCCTCGGTCAGTTCGCCGGAGAGCCGGCGCGCGATCTGGTCGCGGAATTCCACGACCCGCTCGGCGATAAGCGTGCGGTCGAATTCATCATAGATATACATGCGCGGACTCCGGTGCGGCCGTCGCGGCCTGCTCGACCGTGGGGCCTGCGGCGCGGATGCGCTCGCGCAGGTTTCCCGGCCGCACTTTGCCGTCGCCAGCAAACTGTACCGGCGCGAGGTAAGCGCCGACCGCGCTGATCTCGTCGCTCCCGGCCGCGGCCAGAAGCTCGCGCGCGCGCGTTGCCGACGTGGCGATCGCGCCGTCGTCGAACCTCGTGGTCCAACCGCCATCGGCGTGCCGGTACACTACGGCGCCGTCGGTGACGCGGTTCGCGGTGATCACCACCGGGCCGTTGATCCTGATCTTCTGATCGAGAGGCGATGTCATGCCGCCATCTCCGCCATTTCGATGCCGCCCGCGGCAGCGGCCCGCCAAACGTCAGAGCGCGCCACGACTTGTCCGACGACCAGCAAGCCGGGACCTTCTCCGGCAAGCGCAGCAAGCGCGGCGATCTCGTCGAGCCGGCCGACCAAATATTTCGCGTCCTTGCGCGTGCCGCGGACCAACACCGCCGCCGGCGTGCTGGCGTCCCGTCCGGCGGCGAGCAAACCGTCGCGCACCGAATCAGCCTTGCCGAGGCCCATATAGACGACGAGCGTCGTCTTCGGATCGGCGCAAGCGGACCAGTCGGTCTTTCCTTCGCCGTCGGCATGTTGCGCGCTGACGAAAGTCAGTTGCGTCGCCTCGTTGCGGAACAGCAACGGCAGTCCGGCTTCGGCGGCGCAGCCCATAGCGGCCGTAACCCCGGGAACGACGACGACCGCGATGCCGGCGCGACGCAGATAGTCGAGCTCTTCGCCGCCGCGGCCGAAGATGAAAGGATCGCCGCCTTTCAGCCGTACGACTTTCAGGCCCTTGCGCGCGGCCTCGGCGAGACGTTCGTTGATGGCGTCCTGGCCGATGCCCGGCCGTCCGTTGCGTCTGCCCACCGGGACACGCTTGGCGTCGCGGCGGGCGCGATCGAGAATCTCGGCGGTGACGAGTTCATCGTAGAAGATGACGTCGGCGTCCTGCAGCGCCTGCAGCGCCCGCACCGTCAACAGATCGGCATCGCCAGGTCCGGCGCCGACGAGGAAAACAATGCCCGATTGCGCGGCGGGATCATCGGGACGTTCGACGGCGAGCGCGAGCGCGGTTTCGGCGTCGCGCCAGCGGCCGTCCAGCGCCGCGGCGCCGATCGGGCCATCCACGACCTGTTCCCAAAACCGCCGCAGCGCGCGCGCGCCGCGCCTGGCCCGCGCCGCACGAAGGCGAAAGCGGCCCATCAATGCCGCCAGATCGCCGATGCGTGCGGGCAACAGCGCTTCGATACGTTCGCGCAGCCGGCGGGCGAGAACCGGCGATGCGCCGCCGGTGCCAACGGCGACAACGACGTCGCCGCGATCAACGATGGCGGGAAAGATGAATGTCGACAAATCGGGACGATCGACGGCATTGATTGGAACGTTATGGGCCCGCGCTCGCGCAGCAATCTCGTCATCGAGCTCCTCGCCCGCCGCCGACACCACCGCAACGAATTCGGAAAAGTCCGCCTGGCGCGGATCGGCGGAGCAAATCTCAATCTCTCCGGGCGGCGCATCAATGATTGCGGCTGCGGCTGCGGCCGCGCTGCCGTCGCCCGCGTACCACCGCACTTTGGCGCCGGCCGCGCGCAACAGCCGAAGCTTGCTTAAAGCCGAGGGTCCAGCGCCCACCAGGGCGAGGCGGTCTTGGCTCAGATCGAGAAACAGCGGCAGGAAACGCATGGGCCGGATTGTTCCGTTATGAGGAATAGATTTCTATATACGGTCAAAATAATGATTTAGGTAGAAGAATATTCTACCAAATTTTCGTGCACCCACAGCACGGTTCAGGCGGGAAATTGCGCAAAACGAGCCGATCTTGGCCTCTGCGATCGCAAACCTTCACTGCGCCACGATCTTGAACGGGCCAAAGAAATCATCCTTCACGGCCGCGGCTCTTTAGCGCTGCTCGCGGTGACATTGCACGAGAAAGGTGTATTGCGCCTGGTCTGTTCGGATCACGTCGAAAAGGCTTCCGTCGCCGGCAGCGTCGATGAGCGTGACGGAGAGCGTATCCCGGCCGCCGGGCTGCTCGCGATGCGCATCGAACATTCCGGGATGGCACGGCGGCCTCGGTGCTCTGATGTTGCTGCTAAGCCGCTCCGGCCGCGCAACGGGTTCGAGGCTCGCGCCCGGCTTGATGGCCGATCGCTCGCTGGATTGCCGCAATGGTTTTGCGCCGAGCGACGGCCTGTCGCGAGGGAGCAAAGGCGAGTATAAATTCAGCAAATGCGAGGTAATCATGACCAAGCTCTTTGAACGTGCGGTGGCCGCCGTGACCCGACTGCCGCCGGAGACGCAGGACGATCTCGCGCGATTGATGCTCGCGCTCGCCGAAGATGCACCGGTGCCGCTGACGCCGGATGAAGCGGCGGCCATCGCCGAAGCCGAAGCGGAAATCGCCCGCGGTGAACGCGTGCCACCGGAAACCGTTCAGGCGTTTTGGCGTGCGCATGGACTATGAATGTTGTTTACGCACCGCGGGCACTGCGCGACTTGCAAGCCATCACCGCTTACTTGGCTGAACGCAGTCCCAGTGCCACCGCCAATGTGCTCGCCGGGCTCAAATCTTCGATCAACACTTTGAGTTATTTTCCGAAGATCGGGCGGCTCGTCGATGAGGCTGGGCACCGTCGCATGCCAGTGCCGCGCTATCCCTATCTCATTTTCTATCGTGTCGTAGAGGATGAGCTTGTGATACTTCACATCCGGCGTACATCGCGCCGTCCTATTGATCCGGCAATCTATCTCTGATGCCACTATCGTTGGTCGTGATTTTACCTGACCTACGTCCGTGCGCGATAATACCGTCATCGTGTCGCCCCAGAAACTCGATAGGAACGCCCAACATGAACACGCAAATTCGTCCGCCGCGCATCGGTCCGCAGCCGTGGGAGGTGGTGCGGGAAAAACTCGATCAGTCGCTGCCGTTCGCCAATATGCGCGACACGCCGTACTACCGCGACGCGGTGTGGGAGCAGTTCTCCAAGGCCGAATACGACCGGCGCTACCGCGCGCTGCGGGCAAAGATGCGCGAACAAAAACTCGATGCGATCATCGTGCCCGGCGGCCCGAGCCACTGGAGTTTCGGCGGCGGCATGCTGTGGCTCACCGGCCATTGGGAATGGCACGCGCTTTCGAGCTACGTGCTGGTCCCGCTCGAAGGCGAGCCGACGCTGATCTATTCGATGGGCGGCACGCATGCCGAAGCGGTGCGCCGCCAGGTCGAGGTCGCGGTCAAGGACGTGCGCCATAGCCGCAGCGGCCGTTACGCCGATGTCATGGTCGAGCGCATCCGCGAACTGAAACTCGAGCGCGGCCGCATCGGATTGATGGAGGTCGATCCGCGCCACGGCGATTACATGCCGGTGAACCAATACAACGTGCTGCGGGATAATTTGTCCGGCGCCGAGCTCGTCTTCACCAAAGGCTTTTTGCACGAACTCCTCTCCATCCACAGCGCCGAAGAGCTCGACTGCGTGCGCAAGGCCGGCGTGCTGTGCAAGAACGCCATGGACGCGATGGTCGTGCGCGCGGCGCCGGGCGTGAAGGAATATGAGCTGCGCGCCGCCGCGGGCGCGGCCATTTTGGAAGGCGGCGGCGACATCGACTTTCTCATCATCGGTTCGACGCCGATGGCGAACCCGTCGATGATTTTCGGCAACCCGCGGCCTTCGTCGCGCGTGCTGAAGAAGGGCGACATCATCAACATGGAGCTTGCCGCTGGCTATCGCGGCTACACCGCACAGATCGGCTCGCCCATCTGCGTCGGCGAGCCCACCGAGATGGTGCAAAAGTTCTGGAGCGAAATTACGCTGCCCGGCTACCACCGCATCGTCGCCGAGATCGCGCCGGGAAAACCGGCGGAGAATATGCGCACGGCAAGCAAATTTTTCCGCGACAACGGCTACCAATCGCGGCCGACGTAGTGCCACGGCATCGATCTCGTCACCGACCAGCCGCACGTCGTCGCCGAGCACGTTTCCGCCGAAAAATTCGAGGAAGTCCTCAAGCCCGGCATGGTGATCATGGCCGAGCCCAACCCGATCACGCCGGACGGCCTGTTCGGCATTTTCCTCGGCCACACCTTCATCGTCACCGAGACCGGCCGCGAAGTCGTCGACGGTTTCCCGCTGGAGATCGCGGTGGCTGGGGCGCGATAGGCGACGTTGCGTTTCGCCGCCGAACTAACTGTGGACAACCGTGGATAACTTCTTGTGTGCAGCGCATCGGACCGGTCTAATAATCGGCTCATTGGCTGGTGGCATTTGTGTCTGTGGTGGTTTCGGGTACTGAGGTCAAGACGACGCGACTCTGCCTCTGTTGCGGCGCGTCGGCCGCAACGCGCAGCGTCCCGGCGTGCTGGGACCACTGGACACTGCTCCCTGAGGGTTTGCGCTCATCGATCGTTACCAGCTATGGGCGCGGTCAGCTGAGCCGCTACGCGGAAAGCTTATTGGAGGCCGTGAAGCTGTGGCGTCAGGCAGGCGCGTGGCGCTCCAAACGCGGCGAGACCGCCCCGCAGACAGTCGAGTCGGACACCCCCGCATTCTTGCCCTCTCGCGAGGAGCGCAATGTCATTTCCTTTGTCGAGCGACGGCCGATGATCGCGGCGCGCAGGCGTTCGGGTTCTGCCGGCGAGACCGAGCAACCCGCAACCGCCGTTGGCTCCAACGCCCGCGTTCGCGGATGAGTCGTTAGTCTCACGTCGAGGTGCTCATCAAACGCCAAACCGATCATCTTCGTGCGTCTGCCATCCGGTCGATTTAAGAGGTGCCGCGGACGGAGCGTGGTTCCGGCGAAAGCGGCGCCGGTGACCCCAGCGCGACACGTCTCGCTGCGCGACGACGTATGGAAGCGGGTCGGCCACCCCGGCCTCATCCTGCAGCAGGAGGTAATACAAGGTGGATACGCATACGTTCCGCGAACTGCGCGACAGGCGCAATACGATCGGTGCCCAATCGGCCGGCAACACGACCGATGTCGCAGACCATGGCACGGAAGAAGACCTGTTCGGCTGCTTGCCCTCCGATCAGGCCCTTGAAGCTGCCGCGTCAAGCGACAGAGTCGCTCCAACCGTTTTTTTTGTTTCATACTGCTTCGGCTGCGGCGTCTGACCTTGCCGCAAGTCGATAGCCGACGACGGCGGCTCAAGCCGCTTATCGCCGGGACTCATTCGCCCTCACCCGCCGGCTTGGCGCTCAATCAACCACACGAAGTCGTCGACGATTTTGCGCTTGAGATCGCCGTGGCGAAGGGCTGACCTGCCTTGCAGCGCGCGCAGGCGGCGTCCGCGCGTAGGGTCCATCCGGGCCGCATCACCGCACGGCGAAGTCAAGCGTGCTGCTGCAACAACAGCGAAGCGAGCGCGTTGCGCGGCCGCATCAGATCGGCCAACGTATAGCGGTCCAGCACAGCGAGGAATGCCTGGGTCGCTTCGTGTAACGCGCCGCGCAGCACGCAGACGCGCTCGATGCGGCAATAGCCTCTGCGCTCGAGACAGCCGATCACGGCGAGCTTGTCCTCGGTGTCGCGCACCACTCGCCCGATCCTGATGGCGCGCGGATCTTGCATCAGGCGCATGCCGCCGTTGCGGCCGCGGACTGTCTCCAGATACCCCTTGTGACCGAGGTCGTTCACGACCTTCATCAAATGCTGCTTCGAAATGTCGAAGCTTTCGGCGATTTCGCTGATCGTCGTCAGTCTGTCCTCGTTCAGCCCGACCTGAAATCAGCACACGGAGCGCGAAATCGGCATGGAGGGTCAGCCGCATCTTTTCATCTCGGAATAATTGTAATCGGTCGCAAGGGGATCGCTCCCTTATGCGGCCTCCGCGCCGGCGCGGCAAGTCTGCGCCAATTTGATCCTTGCTCGCCTCGACAAGTGCTATAACATGTATTTTTAGTACATCTTTTATTAAAGGGGGAAACTGTGACGCTGCGACGGATAGGATTTGCCAGTGTGGCAATCGTGGTTCTGACCGTGCAAGCGCAGGCGGGCGGCGATGCGGTCAAGGGCGAAGCGGTGTTCAAAAGCTGCGCGCTCTGTCACAACATCAAACCCGGCGAGCCCAACAAGATCGGGCCCAATCTGCACGGCCTGTTCGATCGCGACGCCGGCAAGGCGCCGGGGTACGCTTACTCGCCCGGCCTTGCCGCGGCCAATTTCAAATGGGACGACGCCAAGCTCGACAAGTGGCTGACCAAGCCGCAGGATTTCATCGCCGGCGCCAAGATGCCGTTCAACGTTGCCAACGCGGAGAATCGCGCCGACGTCATCAGCTATTTGCATCGGGCGGCCGAGGCGCCATGAAGGGTGGGCCGCGGCGCGATAGCGGCGCCTCGGCCAGCAGGGTCCGGCTTCCCTGCGGCCGGCGTCCAGCCGACGAAGGCGGCGACAAACCAGGTCGCTCCCAGCGCCAACGCGATGGCGATCAGCGTCCAGCCGGCCAATTCTTGCTGGTCAAGCCGGTAATAGGCGCAAAGCCGCATCGGCGCGGCGAGATAGAGGCCGCCGATGGCGCCAAGTTTGGGAATAAAATTGGCCCAGATAAATGCGCGGCCGAGCGGCGGCATCCGGCGCCAGCTCAAGCCCAAAGGCAGCCCGACCAGGAGCGGCAGGCTGAAAAACTTGACGAGGTCGAAAGCCGGATTGGCAATGGCTTCGTCGAGGGCGCGCGGCAACATCCAGAACGATGTGCCGAGCACGACCGCCACGATGCCGGGAATACCGAGCCAGTCGGCATCGGCAAGCCAGTGCGGCTCGCGGCGGCGGGCGATGGCGGCGACAACGACGCCGAGCGCGATCAGGAGCGGCATCTGCACCGCCATCTGCAACGCCATCTCGCTTTCAAACGCGCGGCGGATCGGCGGCAGCCAGAGCGCCACCCACGATCCGGCAGCGGCGGCAAGAAGTCCCCGGGCGTTCATGGCGCGTCCGGCCGCATGGCGGCGGCCAGAAGCTGCGCCGGCGTGTCGGGATCGAGAATGCGGGCGAGACGGCCGCGCGCGTCGACCAAATACACGGCGTCATTGTGAATATAGCCGCCCATGCCGTCGGGGATCACGACCACGCCGAAGCTCTCCAGCAATTCGGCACGCCCCCGCCCGTCGACGGGCGCCGCGATGCGCCAACGCGGCGGCTTGGCGCCGAACCGCTCGCCGTAGAGCCGCAATGCCTCGCGGTCGTCGGTCGGATCGAAGCTGATGCTGAGCAGATCGATCGGCGCGTTCGACCGCACGCCGCCCGCAAGCCGCACGACGCGGGCAAAGTCGTCGCCGAGCACGCCGCATATCGTCGGGCAGCGCGTATAGATGAAGTCGACCAGCACCGGCCTGCCCCGGTAGGCGCCAAGCGCGAATAGCTTGCCGTCTTGATCGGCCAGCCGCACATCCGGCAGCTCTTGCGGCGCGCGCTCGATCGACAATTGCCGCGCGCCCGCGCTGGTGACGACGCGGAAGCCATCGGTGGCGAAAGAAAGCGCGGCAATTCCGGTCGACAGCACCGAGGCGAGCAGGACCGGAAAACCGCGGCTCATCGGCCGGGATCTTCCGCCAGCGCCGCCGTCCGAATGCCGGCGAAGAATCGCACCATCAGGATCAGCACGCCGACAATGGCGAGAGTGGCCCCGATCGATCCCATGCGGTCATAGGGCAGCCATGACGCGAGGTGCACGGCATAGCGGCGCGGCACGCTGACGCTGCCGGCGAGCAGGAAAGCGAGGATGAACACAACGCCGCCGCCCAGGTAGAGCCAATAGCCCAGCCAGCCGAAGCCGTAGCGCGGTTGCGGATTGGTCAGATAGGCCATGAATCCGAACACCATCGCCACCATGCCGAGCAGCAGATAGGTGTGGAAGTGGCCGGGCACCCATTGGGTGTTGTGCATCACGCTGTTGACCGCAATGGTGCCGTCGGCGATCGCCGGGATGACGCCGATCGCCCAGCCGGCGACGCCGAGGAAGACCAGGGCCGCCGCGAGATTCCATCGCAGCCCGGAGCGATAGACGTTGGTCAACGTTCCGAACGCCGTGACCAGGAGCACCGGCAGGCCGCTCAGCCACGAGATGATCTGCCCGGCGACCAGCGCCCAGGTGGGCATGGCGAAATCCATGAGCAAGTGGTGGGTGTAGACGGTGAGCACCATCAGTGTTGACAGCACCCAGGCGAAGTAGAAGGCGGCGTTCGTCTTCCACGGCCGATGCGAGTAGATCGGCAGGATTTCATAAACCGCGATCACCGCCATGTAGATCGTGGCATTGATGAAAACGTGGCCGAAGAAGTAGATCATGTTCTTCGCAGCGAGCGCGTTGAAGGTGAAGCTCGGCACGTAAAGATTGACGAGCGAGACAACGAGCACCGCGGCGCCGAACACGATGCCGAGAATGTTGACGATCAACACCATGGTCGAGGCGGTGACGGCGGGCGGCGGCCCGTCTTTTTCCGGCGCCAGGCCGAAGGCCTGTTTGACGCCGAGCGCGGCGCCGAGCCCGCCATAGGTGGACAGTATGCCGCGCGCGATATCGAGATGCAGAAGCAGAAAGCCGACGCCGATGAAAAGCAGGCCGACGAGATAACATGCCGCGGCATTGACCGACCACAGGCCGCCGGAATGCGCCGGCAATGGAAACAGGAACGTCCAGCCGGCGGCGAAACCGCCGATGAAGCCCGAGCCGAGGATGAGTACCGCGCCAACGAGAAAGAAGACGAGATTGGCGACGAAGACGGCGGTCGAAACCGGCACGTGCCGGCGCACGAAGTGCCACATCACCGCCGCGCTGCTCAAGCCGGCAATGCCGACCATGCCGGCGCCATGCATGGTCATGACCACGTAGAAAAAGTCAGGCTGAATGTCGATCCATTGCGCCTGCGCGAGCCGCATGGTCAGGCCTAGTGGTCTGACTCTAACGTTTGCTTCCCGCGTTTGACAGCGGCGAGCACGCGCTTTGGATCGGCGGTCCATGCGAAGGGCTTGGGATCTGCATTTGTATCGGCGACGAAGCGATTGATGGCGAGTTGGAGGTCAACGACTGATCTGAACACGCCGCGCCGCAGGCGCTGGCGCGTGAGTTTGGCGAAGAATCCTTCGACGGCATTGAGCCAGGATGCTGAGGTCGGGGTGAAGTGGAACATCCAGCGGGGATGCCGCGCCAGCCATTGGCGCACCTTTGGATGCTTGTGGGTCGCATAGTTGTCGACGACGGCGTGGATCGACTTTTCCACGGGGACCTGCGCCTCGATCGTATTGAGGAAGCGGATGAACTCTTGGTGGCGATGGCGCTGCATGTTGCGGCCAATGACAGTGCCATCGAGGATGTTGAGGGCTGCGAACAGCGTGGTGGTGCCGTGACGTTTGTAGTCGTGCGTCATCGTCCCGGCACGGCCCGGCTTCATCGGCAGCCCCGGCTGGGTACGGTCGAGCGCCTGGATTTGGCTTTTCTCGTCGACCGAGAGAACCACCGCATGAGCGGGAGGATCGACGTAGAGGCCGACGACATCCGTGAACTTCTCGACAAATTTCGGGTCCGTCGACAGCTTGAACGTGCTGATGCGATGCGGCGCGAGTTGGTGGGCTTCAAGGATACGTTGCACCGAACGCAGGCTCACTCCCGCCGCCTTCGCCAGCATCCGGCCGGTCCAGTGGGTCGCTTCTCCCGGCGGCGGCCCCAGCGTCAGCTCAACCACCCTCTGCACAGTGGTTGTCGAAAGTGGCTGTTTGCCGGGCTTGCGCGTCTTGTCGCGCGTGAGCCCTGCAACGCCCTCCGCCATGAACCGCGCCTGCCATCGCCACACCACGGGCTTCGATTTGCCCGATCGGCGCATGATCTCAGCGGTGCCGCAGCCGTCGGCTGTCGCGAGGACGATATTGGCCCGCCACACGTGCTTTTGCAGCGCGCTGCGATCCGAGATGATCGCCTTAAGCCGATGGCGATCCGCTCGGGTAACGTTCACGACAATTCCTGCTCTCATGATGAGAGCTTGAACTGCTTCGGACCATTTGGGAATCGTCCGAATAAATCAGACCACTAGAAGCATCATCAGCAGAAAAACGATGCCCGAAACGGCGAGGTAGGCGAGTACGGCCGCACGCGGGTTGATCGTGGTGCGGCCTGCGGTGGCTGCCATCGTCATGGTGTCCTCCTGATGCGCGGTCGCTGCCGCGCTTAATGGCCGGCGACTTTGATTTCCGCCTTCATCTCATGGTGGGCGACGCCGCAATATTCGAGGCACAGCACCTGATAGGTGCCGGGTTCGGTGAAGGTGTACCGGAGCACGTTGGTGTAGCCGGGCATCGCCTGGGTCTGCGCCACGATGCGGAAATCCGGATCGTAAAGCGCAAAGCCGTGGTTCACGTCCTTGCTGCTGACGTGAAATTCCGCCGTCTGGCCGACTTTGAAAGTGTCCGGCGTGATCGTCCACGCCCATTGCTCGGCGACAACCCGAGTCGGCTGCACCGCTGTGGCGGGCAATTGCGGAAGCGTGTTGACGTACGGCAATTCACCGAGAGTTTTGTAGTTCGTTCCGATCAGGACGAGGATCGCAAGCGCGAACAGCCAGACGCGCAACCGGTAGGCCGAAATCGATGACCGGTCCGTAATTGGCAAGCGCCGCACTGGCCCCGGTCGCCACCCAGAGGAACACCAGGGCAAGACCTCCCATGAGGACGATCGAAACACTCCACACCACGTCCTGAATCATTTCCGCCTCCCCTTAATGTGGTATTTTTGATACATGTTATCGGGCGAACCGGTTCCGGTCAATGCCGAACGGCGATTAAGCGCGGTATTCACCACGGCCGCAGGAATTTGATCGGCCGCAAGGAGGCGTGACGATTTTTCGCCGCCGCAACCCTCGACAAGCACCCTGGAACGCTTCTAGAAGAGGCGCTAGATCGGAGCGCCGAGAGCCCCGCCGGGACAATCTACCCATGATCGAGCGGACGAATTACCCCGTGGATTACCGCGCCTATTTCGCCGATGCGCTCGACCGGCTGCATGCGGAGCGGCGCTATCGGGTCTTTGCCGATCTCGAGCGCATCGCCGGTCGCTTCCCGCACGCCATCTGGCATTCGCCGGCCGGGCCGAAGAACGTCGTGATCTGGTGCTCGAACGACTATCTCGGCATGGGCCAGCATCCGAAGGTCATCGGCGCCATGGTGGAGACCGCGACCCGCATGGGCACCGGCGCCGGCGGCACCCGTAATATCGCCGGCAACAATCATCCGCTGGTCGAGCTTGAGCGCGAACTCGCCGACCTGCATCGCAAGGAAGCGGCGCTCGTCTTCACCTCCGGCTACATCTCCAACGAGACCGGCATCTCGACGTTGGCGCGGCTGATGCCGAATTGCCTCATCCTGTCTGACGCCTGGAACCACAATTCGATGATCGAGGGCGTGCGCCAGGCGCACTGCGAGAAGCAGATTTTCCGCCACAACGACATGGCGCATCTGCGAGGAGCTGCTCGCCGCCGCCGATCCGGCGCGGCCGAAGCTGATCGTGTTCGAGAGCCTCTATTCGATGGACGGCGACGTGGCGCACGTGAACGCCATCTGCGACCTCGCCGAACGCTACGGCGCCATGACCTATGTGGACGAGGTGCACGCGGTCGGCATGTACGGCGCGCGCGGCGGCGGCATCGCCGAGCGCGACGGCGCCATGGGCCGCATCGACGTGATCGAAGCCACCCTCGCCAAGGCGTTCGGCTGCCTCGGCGGCTACATCGCGGGCACCACCGCGCATGATCGACGCCGTGCGCTCCTACGCGCCGGGCTTCATCTTCACCACGGCGCTGCCGCCGTCGGTCGCCGCGGCGGCGACCGCCGCCATCCGGCACCTGAAGACCTCGCAATGGGAGCGCGAGCAGCATCAGGACCGCGCCGCGCGCACCAAGGCCGTGCTGTCGGCGGCGCGGCTGCCGGTGATGCGCAGCCCCACCCACATTGTGCCGGTTTTCGTCGGCGATCCGGAGCGCTGCAAGGAAGCGAGCGATCTCCTGCTCGCCGAGCACGGCATCTACATCCAGCCGATCAACTACCCGACCGTGCCGAAAGGCACCGAGCGGCTGCGCATCACGCCGAGCCCCTATCACGACGACGCGCTGATCGACGCGCTCGCCGAGGCACTGGTCGACGTCTGGCAACGGCTGCGCCTGCCGTTCAAGGAACAAGCGCTGGCGGCGGAGTGAGACAGGCCGCGCATTAGCGTTGCTGCTATCGCTGTCGCGACAAAGCCCACAGATGTCTCTAAATTGGCCGGGCCTGGCGGCGGCGCGGTAAGGCGCCTCTGCAATCGGCAGGGGGGACGATGAGAGACGGCACGCAGAAGGTCGCGTTGGTGACCGGAGCCGCGCGCGGGATCGGGCTTGCGACCGCGAAGCGATTTCTCGCCGATGGCTGGAGCGTCGCGTTGCTCGATATCGACGACGAGATGCTCAATCGCACGCACGCCGCGCTACCCGCCGACAAAACAATCGCCATTTGCTGCGACGTCGCCGATGCCGCGGGCGTGTCCGGCGCAATTGCGCGCGTCGCGCAAAAATTCGGCCGGCTCGACGCTTTGATCAACAATGCGGGCATCGCGATCTTTAAGCCGATCCTTGAGGTCACCTACGAGGATTGGTCGCGTGTGCTGGCGGTCAATCTCACCGGACCGTTCCTGTGCGTGCAAGCGGCTGCTCCGCTGATGCGCGACAGCGGCGGCGGGACCATCGTCAACATCACTTCCATTTCGGGTTTGCGCGCTTCGACGCTGCGCACGGCCTACGGAACGAGCAAGGCCGGCCTCGCGCACCTCACCCAGCAGCAGGCGGTCGAACTCGCGTCCCTCGGCATCCGGGTCAATGCCGTCGCACCGGGTCCGGTCGATACCGCTATGGCGAAAGCCGTGCACACGCCGGAGATTCGCGCCGCCTATCACGAGGCCATTCCGCTTAATCGTTACGGCCTGGAGCCAGAGCTTGCCGAAGTGATTTTCTTCTTGTGCAGCGACGATGCAAGCTACATCACCGGGCAGACGATTGCCGTCGATGGCGGATTTGAAGCCACCGGCATCGGCCTGCCCGCGTTGCGCAAAGTGGGGAGCAAGGCGGGACGCAATAGTTAATCGATCTGTCGCTCATAACGCGCGACCGATGCCGCAATATCGTGCGCACCGGATCATCGGCCGGCGCAGCTGAAACCCTGTTGCCCTGTCAGCCCCACACCTCTTGGGCGATTTCCACCACCATCCGCAGCTTCGCCCATTGCTCGTCTTCGGCGAGCACGTTGCCTTCCTCGGTCGAGGCGAAGCCGCATTGCGGCGACAGGCAGAGCTGATCGAGGCTGGCGTATTTGGTCGCCTCGTCGATGCGGCGCTTGATGTCGTCTTTCTTTTCCAGCGTGCCGGATTTGGTGGTGACGAGGCCGAGCACGACGATCTTGTTGCCTTTGCGGCAAGAAGCGCAGCGGCTCGAAGCCGCCGGCGCGCGCGCTGATCGTATTCGAGGAAATAACCGTCGTAGTTCAATTTGCCGAGCATCATTTCGGCGACCGGCTCGTAGCCGCCTTCGGAGATCCAGGTCGAGCGGAAATTGCCGCGGCACAGATGCGTGGTGATCACCATGTCGGCCGGCTTGCCTTCGAGCGCCTGGTTGATGACGCGGGCATAATCCTGCTGCAGGCGGTCGGCGTTGAGCCCGCGGTCGCGCGCTTTTTTCAACTCCGCCTGCGAGCACAGATACGCCCACGCCGTATCGTCGAACTGCAGATAGCGGCAGCCGGCCTCGTAGAAGCCGCGGATCGCCTGCCGATAGGTCTTGGCCAGATCGTCGAAGATGGCGTCGCGATCGGCGTAGAACTCGGCGTCGACCGAGTTCGGCTCGAGGCGGAAATGCAGCGTCGCCGGGCTTGGGATGCACATTTTCGGCGTCACGCGGGTGTGCGCCTTGAGAAACTTGAAATGCTCCAGCATCGGGTGATTGGAGAAGCCGAGCTTGCCCGTGACGCGGATGCTCTCCATCCGGCTCTGCACGCCGTGAAACTGGATGCCGTGGTCGAGCGTGTAGCGCTCCATGCCGTCGAGCAGGCCGTAGAAATCGAAGTGCCACCACGAGCGGCGGAATTCGCCGTCGGTGGCGACCTTCAGCCCGGCCTCCTCCTGCTTCTTGATGATCTTCTCGATCTCGCGGTCCTCGAGCTTCCTTGAGCTGCGCGGCGCTGATCTCGCCCTTCTCCCGCTTCGCGCGCGCCTCCTTCAGCGGCGCTGTGCGCAACAGGCTGCCGACCACGTCGGCACGGAACGGCGGCTTGGTTCTCGTCATCGGCGTTCTCCTAATTGTGGGCGATAACAAGCTCGCGCTAACTTCGTTAACGCGATTGGTCCGGTAGGCGATCCAACGGCACCGTGTGACGGCCTGTCGTCGCGAACTGCGGCCGTCACCCGACTTCGATCGTCACCTTGCCGTCCACCACCATCGCCGGATAGGTCTTGATCGGCACCATGCAGGGCGGCGCCACCACTTCGCCGGTGCGGATGTTGAACTGGCCGTTGTGGAAATTGCACTCCACCACGTCGTCCTCGATGTAGCCTTCCGACAGCGAGCCCGGCCCGTGCGTGCACAAATCGTCGGTGACGAAAAACTCGCCGCCGACGTTGAACACCGCGAGGGTCAGGCCCTCGGTCTCGACTTTGAGCGCCGTACCCGGCGCCACGTCGTCGGTTGAGCACAGCTCGATGCGCTTTGCGGCAGACATAGACTTGGCAACCTCGCGGCCTTCCATTTGAACGAGCGCCCTTATACAGAACGCGGCGCATAATGAAATATCCCGCGCCGTGCGCTATATCTAGGCAAGATATGCAGGCACAGCGCGGGACGGCGCGGACGGAGACTGAAGAATGCAAAGCGAATCGGCGCGGATGAGTTCGGCGGCGGAGGCCAAATTCCGTATCGACCGGCCCAACTCGCAGCCGCGCGCCGTCAAGGTGATCGCGCTCGACGCCCCGAGCGAGGCCGTGGTCAAGGAGCTGGCGGCCGCGCCCTGGCAGCGCGCGAGCTTTCTCACCGCGTCCGCGTTCTCCGGCGCGCCGCGGCAGGGCGAGCCGTTTTCCATGGGCGGCTGGCTCAACGACCTCGCCGGCCGCACCAAGGACCTGGTCGACGAGGTCGACAGCGCCGATCTGGTGGTGATGGTGGCGACCGCCGGCGAGAGCGCCGCGGCGGCGGCGATTATCGGCGAGGCCTGCAGCGTCAAGCACGTCATGACCACCGCGCTCATCCTCGGCGGCGCCACATCAAGCGACGAGACGCTGTCGAAAATGCTGGCGCAGTTGCGCCCCCACGCCATGATGCTCGTGATTTCCAGCGCCGACGAGTACATCAAGGACATGCTCACGGCGTTGCGCGCCTGAGCACGGCGCGCAGTTCCCATGTCCGACCAGCAAACGGCCAAGAAAATCGTCGTGATCGGCGGCGGCCCGGCCGGCGTGTTCGCCGCGATCGAGGCCAAGCGCACCGATCCCGCGGCGCATGTGTTGCTCCTCACCGACGAAGCGTGCGAGCCGTACGAGAAGCCGCCGCTGTCGAAGGCGGTGCTCACCGGCAAGGCGCTGCCCGAGCACGCGCTCGATCGCCGGCCCCAAGGGCGCCGAAGCCCACAATGTCGTGCTGGAGCGCATGGCGCATGGTCACTGCGATCGACCGCGCGGCACGCGAAGTCCTCGCCGCCGGCGGACGGCGCTATCGCTACGACGCGCTGGTGCTGGCGACCGGATCGCTGGTGCGCGAACTGCCGCAATTGCCGCTCGGCATGACGCGGGTGCATTACCTGCGCACCGAGGCCGACGCCAGAGCGCTGGCGGCGGCGCTGCGCGAATGCCGGCATCTGGTCGTGGTCGGCGGCGGACTGATCGGCCTCGAAGCGGCAGCTTCGGCGGCGGAACTCGGCATACGCACTACCGTTCTGGAAGTGGCGCCGCGCATCCTGGCGCGGGTCTGCGACGAGGAGACCGGCGCGTTCATCGCCGGCGAACACCGCGCGCCGTGGCGTCGATATCCGCACCGGCACGACGATCGCAAAAGTGCACGCGGGCGGCGACGCTATCGGTTTCACGACCGCAGCAGGCGAAGCGTTTGCCGCCGACAGCGTCGTGGTCGGCACCGGCGTGAAACCGAACGATGCGCTCGCCGCCGCGGCCGGTCTTAAGACCGATGGCGGCATCGTCGTCGACGAGCATTGCCGCACCTCGGACCCGGCGATTTTCGCCGCCGGCGACGCGGTGCGCTTTCCGGCGCCGCACGGCCTCATCCGCCTGGAGAACTGGAAGCACGCCCAGGATCAAGGCGCCATCGCCGGCCGCAATGCCGCGGGTGCGAGCGAAATCTATCGCACCGTGCCGTCGTTCTGGTCGGAGCAGTACGATCTCTACATCCAGGGCGTCGGCTTTTCGCCGCCGCAACAGACGCAGCGCATCCGCCGTCCGCTCCACGGCAAGAGCCTGCTCGTCTTCGAGATCGCCGACGGCATCCTCGTCTATGCCATGGGCATTAACGCGCAGCGCGATCTCGCCGCCGCCCGCCGCCTCATCGAGCGCCGTATCCAGGTGGACGCCGCCGCGCTCGCCGACCCCAATCGTCCGCTGGCGTCGTTGCTGAAGGCGCCGGCATGACTCTACACTCGTCATGCTCGGGCCTGACCCCGGCCTCCATGAGGCTTCAACGCTCCATGGATTGCCGGGTCGAGCCCGGCAGTGACGATTAGGGACGGAGTGCCGATGAAATTTACCGGCGAAGCTGACGGTGAAGGCGCCGCGCGAGCGCGTCTACAAGGCGGTGCGCGATGCGCGTTTCTTTGCAGCTTGCGTCGAAGGCGTGCAGGACCTGCAGGAGACCGCGCCCGACACCTACGCCGCCGTGTTCGCGACCAAAGTCGCCTACATGAATTTCAAGTTCAAAGTCACGGTCCAGGTGGTGCGCGCGGAAGAACCGAGCGAGATCGAAGCCAAGGTCGAAGGCACGCCGCTCGGCATCGTCGGCCGGCTCACGGCGACATCGCTGACGCGGCTCACCGACATGGGCGACGAGACAAAGATCAATTACGACGTCGACGCCGCCTTGACGGGAAAACTCGGCAGCCTCGGCCAGCCGGTGCTGCGTTCCAAGGCCAAGGAGATGGAACGCCAATTCGCCGCGCGCCTTGCCGCCGCTTTCGCCGCGCAACCGACGCCGTCGCCGTGACGGCGCTTTGCTTATTCATCCGCTCATTCCCGCGGAAGCCGGAATCTACCTGCTGCGTTCTGTGCTACCGGAAGCCGACTGGGTCCCCGCTTTCGCCGGGACGAGCGGTATCTTATTCTCGCCGGCCTAAGGACCGCGCATGACCGCCGAGCCGATGAACGTCGAGACCGACGTGCTGGTCATCGGCTCCGGCGCCGCCGGCATGTATGCGGCGATCGAGGCGGCGCGCGGCGGCGCTGAAAAAGTGCTGCTCGCCGATAGGAGCCTGATCGGCCGCGGCGGCGCCACCGTGATGGCGCAGATGACGGTCGCGGTCGCGCTTGGCGAGGAAGCGCCCGACGACCCGCGCCACCATTACGCCGACACCATCGCCGCCGGCCGTTTCCTGTGCGACGAGAAACTCGCGCAACTGCTCTGCGAAGACGCGCCCGCGTGCATTCGCGAGCTGGACCGCTGGGGCGTCGGCTGGGCGCGCAAGGACCGGCATATCACCGCCACGACCGCGCCAGGTCACGACCGGCCGCGCTGCGTTTATGTCGACTTCATCAATACCGGCCCGGCAGTGTCGAAGACGCTCCGCGCCGAAATCGCGCGGCATCAAAAAAACATCCGCAAGGCCGGCGATCTCTGCATCATCGATCTGATCGTGCGCGACGGCGCGTGCGCCGGCGCCGGCGCCTATCACATCCCCACCGGCGCGCCGGTCCTCATCGCCGCCAAGGCGACGGTGCTGGCGACCGGCGGGCTCACCCGACTGTTCGGCCGCAACAGCGCGTCGGCCAATATGGGCGGCGACGGCTATGCGCTGGCGCTGCGTGCCGGCGCTTCGCTGATTGATATGGAATTCGTGCAGTTCTTCCCCATCGGCCACCTGGCGCCGCGGCTCATCGGCATGGACCCGATCATGTGGGATCCGTTCCGCTACAAGCTCGGCGGCCGGCTCCTTAACGGGCGCATGGAGGAGTTCACCTCCGCCTACGGCTCCGACGAGGACGGCAAATACGTGCTCACCCGCGACCTCGCCACTTATGCGATCTTGAAGGAGGTCGAGGCCGGGCGCGGCTCGCCGCACGGCGGAGCGTACTTAAGCTTCCAGCACTGCAGGCCCGAGGCCTTGCGCACCGCGTTCGGCCCGGTGATCGACCGTCTCGCCGCCAACGGCATCGATCTCACCCGCACGCCGGTCGAGGTCGCCCCGATCGCGCATTACCACATGGGCGGCGTGAAGGCCGGCGCGGACATGAGCACGGAAGTCCCAGGCTTGTTCGTCGCCGGCGAAGTGGTTGGCGGCGCCAACGGCGCCAACCGGCTGTCGGGCAACGCGCTGACCGAAGCGTTCGTATTCGGCCGCCGCGCCGGAAAAAGCGCCGGCGAAAGAGTGCGACGCATCGCGCCGCATAAGCCGCACCCGCAGGACGCCGCCGCATTCGATCTCGTGCGCGCCGACGCGCCCGCGCACGGCCGCGCCAACACGGCGGCAATGATCGCGCACCTACAAACGATCATGGCCGAGGGCGTCGGGCCGATCCGCACCGGCGCAAAACTCGCGCGCGCGCGCGACGACATCGCCGCGCTCGCCGCCGAACTTCCCCCGCAGCCGCCCGGCGCCGCCGGCGCATTCGCTCTCGAACGCCTTGAATGGTTCGACCTGCGCAACATGCTGCTCGTCGCGCGCGCCGTCACCGAAGCGGCAGTCCGGCGAACCGAGAGCCGCGGTGCGCATCAGCGCGAGGATTTTCCGCAAATGCTGCCGCAATGGCAGCTGCATCAACGCGTGCGGTTCTCCGATGGCGAGTTGCGCATTGCGGCCGCGGCGCACGCCGCCGCCGCAAAGGCTCTCGCGTCATGAGCGCCACCGCCACGCTGAAAATCAGGCGCGGCAGCGCCCACGATGCCGCGCAATGGGAGAGTTACGAAGTCCCCTTCGAGCCGGGCCAATCGGTGCTCGACGGGCTGCGCTGGCTGCGCATTCACCAGGACCCCTCGCTCGCAATCCGCTTCTCCTGCATCAACGCCAATGCCTGCAAGGAATGCATGATCCAGCTCGACGGCGAGACGGTCTACGCCTGCACCGCCCGCCTCGAGCCGCGGGAAATGACCCTGACCCCGCTGCCCAACAAGAAGCTCATTCGCGACCTGGTCACCGAGATCGCCCCGCCGAGCGAGCGATTCAGCCCGAAATAGGCCGCCTCTGCTCCTCGGGCGCCGATTCGGCCGAGCCGGCACGTGGCCAAATGTGGCGTTTTTGTGGCATTGACTTTGGCCATCGTTTTGTATGGTTAACGATTTCATCAAAAAGCTGCCTTAATGATCGAGCAAGTCTGCGTGACACTCTGCCGATCTCGGGGGTCGGGATCGCCTAACTCACTTCCCGTTCGCATGCGCCGCCGCATTGGGGGCCGTGGAACGTCGTTGAGCGAAGCAGTTGGAATCATTGGGGGCGCTGGGGGAATGACGGTCGGCACCGCGTGGCCTTATAATTCGCCGGCATACGATCGGGGACGTTTTGTTCCGGTTGCGCTTCCCCAGCGGGTTTTGGGCGGCGCCGCGCTCACTTGCTTTGCGTTCACCTGCGCCTGGGCGCTGTGCGCCAATCTTGGGGGCGGCCCCGCCGATAATGGCGGCGCGATGCGCGGCGACAGGCTTGGCTTCGCCGCGAGCCGCGAGGACAGACTAACGGTCGCGAGCCTGCGGGGAACGGAATCGTCCAACATCGACACCGCCGCCTTCGACTCGCGCTTTGCCGCGGCCTTTCCGCCCGGAGTGTTTTTGGGAAGCAGCTCTTTTGCTGCGGACACATCCGTGGCGGCGCAACCCGAAACTCCGGTCGCGCAAGCGATGCGGCCAGGCCGCCGCATCGCTGAGAACACCCCCGTGCCGCGCGGTTTCGCGCCGCGCTGGCGGCGCCACGGCAAGGCGTCCTTGCCGGACATCGAGCAGCAAACGGAAACCGTTGCCGAGGCGTCGGCGGAGAAGCCGTCGCTCTTCGAGAGGATATTCGGCAGGCGGTCGCCGTCGCCTTCGATCTTCGAAAAACTGTTCGGGCCCGCGCCGTCCAAGGTGACGCTCGCCTATGCGGGGCCGGAAGACCCCGCCGCCAGCGGCGGCGCCAACGTTGCCACCGGCCTCTTCGACCGGCAGACCGCCGTCTACGACATCTCCGCGCATACGGTTTATCTGCCGGACGGCACGGCGCTGGAAGCGCATTCGGGCTACGGCTCGCTGCTCGACAATCCGCGCACCGCCGCCGCAAGAGATCGCGGCGTGACCCCGCCCGATATCTACGATCTGCAGCCGCGCGGGCGGCTGTTCCATGGCGTGCGCGCGCTGCGGCTTCTGCCCGAGGACCAGGCGAAAGTGTTCGGCCGCAGCGGTCTGCTCGCCCACACCTACATGCTCGGCCCCAACGGCCAGTCGAACGGCTGCGTGTCTTTCAAGGATTACGACGCCTTTCTGCAGGCCTACGAGAACCACGAGATCACGCGGCTCGCGGTGGTGTCGCGCGTCGATTGACTGCGCCGGCCGTAGCCCTGCGGATCGAATGGCGGAAGGTCGTCGTTGCGAGGCACGCAGTGCCGAAGCGATCCAGCCGTCGTCGCCATCACGAAAATCGGCCAGCACCTGCTACAATACTGCGATGGATTTCATCGTCAGGAGCCTGCACGCCGGCGACCGGGCGGTCTGGGCGGAGATGCGCGCCGCGCTTTGGCCTGACGAAAGCGCGCTCGCGCACGCCAAAGCGATCGACGAACTGCTGGCCGGCGCCGACGCGTGGGGTTTCATCGCCGAGTCGGCCGCTGGCGCCGCCGCAGGCTTCGCCGAGGTCGCGGTCAGAAAATACGCCAACGGCTGCGATAGCCAGCCGGTCGCGTTTCTCGAAGGGGTTTGGGTCAAACCGCAATTCCGGCGCCGTGGCGTCGGAGCGAAATTGATCGCCCACGCCGAAACGTTTGTCGCCGCGCGCGGATTTCGCGAACTCGGATCGGATACGCAGATCGACAATGACGCCTCGCAGGCAGCGCACCTGGCCTGGGGCTTTTCCGAAACGGAGCGGGTCGTGTATTTTAGAAAGATCTTGCGGTCGCCTGTCGGTTGAAAAACGCCGACACAGGCGGCGGGAGCGCAACAAGCGAGGGCTCGATGCCGATCAAATCCAAATATCTGTTCGTCGCCGCAATGGACGTTGACCCCGACAAGGAGGCTTTGTTCAACGAGGTCTACGACACCGAGCACGTGCCCAATCTGCTCAAGGTGCCGGGCGTGCACGCGGTATCGCGCGTGGAGGGCGAGCCGTTCACGGTCAGCATCGGCGGCGAAGAACGGCGCGTCGCACACGAGGGACCGCGCCACAGCGCGCTCTACGAGATTGACGGCCCGCACGTGCTCACGAGCGCCGAATGGGCGAAGGCGGTGGAATTGGGCCGCTGGCCCACCCACGTGCGCCCTTACACCCGCAACCGCCGGCACGCGCTCTACAAGGTGCGATAGCTCCGCAGCCCCGGAGCAATTGCTGCAACAGTTTCAGACCGGCATGGCGATCCGCGCCTTAAAGTCTTTCCCGCGAAAGCCGGCTTAACCCCGTCGTCGTCCGGCTCAGGCCGCCCGCAATCATCGCCTTATGTTCGGCGGCCTCGTATTCGATGCCGACGCGGTAGCCGCGGGTCCAGGCCAGGCGGCACAACATCCGGCTGCTGCCGTGGAGAAATGTAAACCGTCTCGGCAGGTCGTATATTTTCGAGAATTCGAGACAGGCTCCCCCGGCCGACAGATCGACGACGCGGCAATCGATGATCGCGGCCTTCTCCGCAAGAAGAATCTTCCCGGTCCGCGGGACCAGCCCGGCGGGCTTTATCCTAAACCATCGCCGCTTGTCAGACATGGAAAACACAATTGTACGCACGCGGCTTAAAATACGTTGAAGAAAGCCATATCAATTTTCGCAAGCGGTATCGCTGCGTCGGTTGACATCGTTCAGATGCGACAGGCCATCAGAAACTTCGTTTTCTGGCGAGGCACATTGCCGCTGGCGCCGGTCGTCCCCTGCCGTGCTAGGCTGCTTCGATGTGCAACGACACGATAAGAATTCGCAAATCGGAGGGAGCGATGACCGCCGTGTTCAGCCGCTTGTTTCTGCTCGCCTGTCTGCTCGCGAGCCCCGCCGCCTTGGGACAGGCCTTGGGACAGACCTTGGCGCAGACCTACCCGGACCGCAACGTGACCATCGTGGTGACCTCGTCGGCCGGTGCGCTGACCGACGTGCTGACCCGCGCCGTTGCACTTAAGTTGTCGCAGCTGTGGAAGCACAGCGTGATTGTCGAAAACAAAGGCGGCGCCGGATACGCGATCGCGGCGCAGGCCGTGATGCGCGCCGAGCACGACGGTTACACGCTGCTCGCTTCGGAGACCGGCTTCTACACGACCCAGCCGTACCTCTATGCCAAGGGCAAGCTGCCTTACGATCCGCAGCAAGACTTCGTTCCGGTCGCCGGCTACGGCACCATCCCGGCAGCACTCTTGGTGAATCCGTCGCTGCCGGTGAATTCGGTCGGCGACCTGATCGCGCTCGCCAAGCAGAAACCCGGAACGCTCACTTTCGGTACCGCCGGCGTCGGCACCGCGCTGCACATCGCCGGCCTCGAGCTGGAAAATCTCGCCGGCATCAAGATGACGGCGGTGCACTATCGCGGCGCGGCGCCCGCGCTGACCGATGTGATCGCCGGAAACATCAACATGGTGATCATGGGACCATCGGTCGCGCTGAGCACGGTCCGCGCCGGCAAGCTCAAGATGCTCGCCTTCGCGAGCGAGAAGCGCCTGCCGCTCTTCCCCGACGTGCCGACCATCGCCGAGACCGTTCCGGGATACGAGGCGAGCGTATCGTTCGGGCTGTTTGCCGCGGCGGGCACGCCCGCCGCCATCGTCAGCAAGGTCAACGCCGACGTGCAAAAGATCGTCGGCGATCCCGAATTCCAGACGAAGTATCTCGATCGCTTTGCGGTGCAGCCGGTGCCCGGGCCGCTCGACGCCTTTGCCGAATATCTGCGCAAGGATTCGGCCAAATGGCGCGAGGTCATCAAGGCGTCGCACGTGACGATCGAATAGGTGCCACGGGGCCGATCCTCTGGCGTGCAACGACTGGCCAACGAGAGCAGCGTGACGAAGATGACGAATGAGCCGGCGCAGTTGAGCGTTCTCATGTCGGGCGGATTTGCCGGCGCCTACGAGCGGCTGTTGCCGGAATTCAAGCGGACGAGCGGCATCAGCGTCGCCACCGGATCGGGTGCGTCGCAGGGCGCAGGGCCGCAAACGATCGCCGCGCAGCTCGCCCGCGGCATGCATGCGGACGTCGTGATCCTCTCCAGGGAGGGCCTCGGCGAGCTGATCGCCGCGAAGAGGATCGTCGCCGGGACGGACGTCGATCTGGCGCAAGTCCCCCTCGGCGTGGCGATACGGGCGGGAACTCCGAAGCCCGACGTGCGCACCGTCGAGGCCTTCAAACAACTCCTGCTCAGGGCTGCAACCGTCGCGGTGCCGGCGAGCACCAGCGGCATCTGGCTTCGCACCGATCTGTTCCCGCGGCTCGGCATCGCGGAAAGAGTCAGCACCACGCTGGCGCCGCGCGGCAGCGATGCAACCCGCATGGTCGCCGCAGGCGAAGTGGATCTCGCGGTCATGCCGGTGAGTGAAATTCTGCCCGCGCCGGGCGTCGACTTCGCCGGCAGCATCGCAGCGGAGATTCAGTTCGTGCAGATGTTTTCGGCCGCGATCGTGGCCGGTTCGCAGAAGATTGAAAGTTCTAAACGACTGATCGACTTTCTTGCCTCCGCCCGCGCTTTCGAGGCCATTCGAACCAGCGGAATGGAGCCGTGCCAACCCCTCGCTGCTGGAGGACACGCTGATGAATGAGCTGCCCCGCCTCATGCCGACCGCCGCTGAAGCCGAGACGTTCGGCGGCGTGACCTATCACATCGACGGCGAGCTCGTACCGGTGCTGACCGTCGATGTGTCGCAGCGCCCGGTCTATTTTGAGCACCACATCCTGCTGTGGAAACATCCGACGGTGAATATCGGGCTCAAGCCAATGAAGGGCGCGCTCAAGCGGATGATGGCCGGAATGCAGGTGTTCATCACCGAAGCGAGCGGGACCGGCATGATCGCCTTCAGCCGCGACGGCGCCGGCCACATCGTGCCGATACACATGGGACAGGGGCAAGAATTGCATGTGCGCGAGCACCAGTTCCTCGCCGCCACCGACGCGATCGACTACACCTTCGAGCGCATAAAAGGCATCTCCAACATGATGTTCGGCGGTACCGGATTTTTCATCGATAAGTTCCACAGCCACCGAGGAGACGGCATCCTGTGGCTGCACGGCTACGGCAACGTGTTCGAGAAGACGCTTGGACCGGGCGAGATGATCGACATCGAACCGGGCGGCTGGCTCTATAAGGACCCGGCGGTGCGGATGGAGACCAGGGTCGACCGGCTCACCAGCGGCATTTTCGGTGGGCTGAATTTTATTGTAAATCGCTTTACCGGGCCGGGCCGCATCGGGCTTCAGTCAATGTATATGCACTTTCCGACGGAGAGTTAGTCTCTCGGCCCGGCAGGCACGACAAGCTGCAGATCGCTGTTGTCGCGCGCTGCTCGACATGTTGGCCTTCTGGCGATTACGGTCGAGGCCGGGACACGGAATGATATAAGGTGGTAGTGTTTGACGCGTCTGGTCCTTCTGTACCCTATCGGTATTTGTCTTATCATCCTGACAAGCAGCCTTGTGCCAGCGATTGGCGGCGGGGATGGTTTTGTCGCAATCGGGCAGTTTCCCCATGAACAAGCCTCCGCTGACACTGCAGATGCCGTCACCACCGGATCCGGTCGCAGTGGTCCTTAACCCCGCAACAACGGCCTTGCTCATATTCGACATCGTCGATCCGATCTGCACGCGTCAACCGAATTGCCAGAGGCAAATGGTGCCGGCGATCGCTTCACTGCTGGCGCGGGCACGCAAGGCTGGCGTTACCATTGCGTATGGGACTCGCGCGCCAACCATGTCGAAGTGGTTGCCGGACGTTCTCCCCGCGCCCGGCGACATCAAGATTGAAAGTCAGGCTCAGGACAGGTTCTACAATACCGATCTCGACAAAGCGCTGAAGGCCAAGGGGATTACAACGCTCATTCTGACCGGCTGGAAGGTGAGCGGATCGGTGACCTATACTTCGGTCGGAGCGACGCTGCGTGGCTACACGGTCGTCGTTCCCGTCGACGCGAGTTTGGACGCCACCGATTACGAAGTTGCCATAGGGCTGCACCAAATTTTACATCAGCACAGCTCGAATGCCACGAACGAGCCTTTGAAGAATAGCGCCGCAACGCTGAGCCGCACCGATCTGATCGCCTTCAAATAGCGGAATTGCGCGGCGAAAACGCCGTGTGTCGCTCCCGATGGAAGCAACAAGATCTGCGCGGACGTGGAGCACCACGCCTTTCTAAACGCTGCGGCCGACTAATTCCGTCACGACGCATATCTCTTCTTGCACTTGGCAATATCGTCGGCGGCGTCGATCCACAATTCCATAAAGCCGCAGGACGTGCACAGATACCGCGCAAAGGATACGACGCTTAATAAGTGCGGTCCGGCGGGGATTACGTTTCCCACGCCACCGGCGGGCATTCGAACGATGTCGGTGCATTGACACTTTGGACAAGACTTGGAATTTCGCATGATGCTCCTCCGCAGCGTGATGCGGCCAGCGAGAGGCTGGGCGACGCTACACGCAAGATTGTCGCGACGCGTAAGTCCGCAGCGGCGTCTCGTGTTGCGACCTAGGCGTCGGAGCGCCAGACATTGACCAATAAGGCGATCAAGATCACCGCGACAGTGGCAGCGGCGAACGCGACATTCATGTTGCGTCCTTGTTGGTCGACATAAATGCCAAGAGAAAGCGACATCCCAGTCAGCGCAAGCGCCAGACCCGTTAGCATGAGCTTCTTTGCTCGCTGCTTCCGATCATCCATGATCGCCCCCGCAGGCCGCACAGCAAAACAGACGCCGTTGTCCGGCATCACGCCGCTCGTTTCACGTCGGGATCGGAGCCTATCATTGGCAAGCTATATCCACAATTGGCCCGAAACGTCGCTTGCTGCGACGCCGCGATTCCGTCGCTATCAGATGAATAGCGGACTCGTTCTGGACATCACGGCTCGGGCGCTCGTCACCCATGAGCGACATCCGCCCGCATTTCATGTTGCAGTAACGAATCCGATGTGAGCCCGCACCCAATAAGCGCGGATAGATGATTTAGATCACAGCGGCGGCTATCGCCGATGAAATCATAAAATTAATTTGGGGAGGCTAGGGACGGCTCCGGCCGTAGCGGCATTTGCCGTTCGGCCAGAGCCGGACTCGTGCGGCGCAGAACTTCGAGGCGCCCTAGAGCCAGTTGACCGGGCCGAGGAAGTCCCGCTTTCCGATCGGCACGCCGCGATGACGCAGGATGTTGTAAGCGGTCGTTACAAAGAAAAAGAAGTTCGGCAGGGCGAATTGTTGCAGATAGTCGTTGCCTTTCATTTTTCGGTCGTTGCCGCCGCCGCTCCAGGCGATGACCTTATCCTCCGCACCGTCGACCTGAGCGCGGGTCAGGGACTTCACGAAGCCGAGGGCGGTTTCGACGCGGTTCTTGGCGGCGGCGAAGCTGGTGTCGTCCACGGCCGGCATGGCGGGGGGAGTAACGCCAGCCAGGCGGCCGCCGGTGTTCATGGCGAAATCCGCCGACTGACGGATCTGGCGGGCGAGGCAGAACATGTCGGGATACAACCGGTCGTGCAGCAGGACCGATTCCTCAATCTTGTTGGCAGTGCAATGCGCGGCGGCCTTGTCGATAATGCCGGCCAGCGCGCCAAGCTGCTGGGCGCAGGGGGTTACGGCCGCGTCATACAGGGAATATGCCATTTGGGTTTCTCCTTCGGGTGGGATTTTATGGGAGAGACCATAGGCGAAGCCCGCTCCTCCTGCCAACAGGTCCTGTCCTTACCGGAGACTCCATTCACGACATTCGCCCGCTGCCGGCTGGCGTGCCTGCTGTTCATCCAGTAAGCCGCGAACGCAGCCCCAGTCTTGAAAGCTCGCTGTTGGACCGACATCGGAGGCGAATCCACACAGGGCCTCGATGGCTCGGCGGCAATGACCGATCGGCGACAAGCAGGCATCGGACGGCGAAGTAGCCCCCGTTACCAGCTCATTGCGGTCTTCCCCAGCGACAATTCTTCTCCGCCTGCGGGGCTCATCTGCACCTAATTCTAACAGCTTTTAAAACAACTTAGAGCGTCACTTTTTTGATTAAAAGCGGAGAGGCCGCGTTGAAACGTTCAAAATGAATGGTCACTAGGTATGAGCGTTCGGGCTAGGTAAACACACTCATTTGGGTGAACAAATATGGGGCTGAAGGAACCGCAACTCGCGAACTGTGGAATTCTGCCATTTCCGCAGACGTCGCACGGCCATGCTCCTGCGTGGCCGATTGCGGAGGATCAAAGGCTGCTTCTCACAATCCTCGATAACATGTCGCAAGGCGTTTTGATGTTCGATGCAGACGCCAGATTGGTGTTCTGCAATCGCAGATACATCGAAATGTACGGATTGTCGCCCGATCTCGCCACGCCGGGATGCACTCTTCTCGATCTTCTCAACTACCGGCTACAGGCGCGAACCTTTTCCGGCAATCCGGATGAGTACATCGCCGAACTGATGACAAAGATTGCCGAGGGCAACACCTTTGCCGATGTGGCCACTTCGGGTGATGGCCGCGCCTTTTCAATTGTCAATAAGCCGTTTGCGGATGGCGGGTGGCTGGCAACCCATGAAGACGTCACCGAGCGGCGCTGCGCCGAAGAGCGGATCGCTCACATGGCCGGGCACGACGCCTTGACGGACCTGCCCAATCGCGTGCTGTTGCGCGAGCGTCTGGAGCACGAGCTCAAACGTGTAAAGAGAGGCGAGAACCTCGCGGTTTTATGCCTCGACCTCGATCATTTCAAAAGCATCAACGACACTCTGGGGCATCCCATCGGGGATGAGCTTTTGAAGCTTGTCGCCGACCGACTGCGCGGCTGCACCAGAGAGCCCGACACGATTGCACGTCTGGGAGGGGACGAATTCGCGATCATCATGACGCAAATGCATCAGCCAGTGGACGCCGCAGCGCTTTCCCGGCGAGTTCGCGAGTCGATCATCAAGCCATACCAGGTCGACGGCCACCAAATCATCTCCGACATCAGCATCGGCATTTCCATTGCGCCGATCGACGGCGTGGAGCCGGATCAGCTTTTGAAGAATGCGGACATGGCCCTATACGGCGCCAAAGCGGACGGGCGCGGCATGTATCGATTTTTCGAGGCGGAAATGGATAAGCGCATGAAAGAAAGGCGCGATCTGGAAATGGATTTGCGTCAAGCGCTGACCAACGGAGAATTTGAGCTTCACTACCAGCCCCTTGTTAATCTTCAAACCAATGAAATCACGGCGTTCGAAGCACTGTTACGGTGGAATCATCCGACAAGGGGCCAAATCTCACCGGCCAATTTTATACCAATCGCCGAGGAAACCGGCCTCATCGTCTCAATCGGCGAATGGGTCCTGCGAACGGCTTGTAAGGAAACCGCCAACTGGCCAAAGCACGTCAAGGTCGCCGTCAATCTTTCGCCCGCTCAGCTGAAGAGCAAGAATCTGGTGCCGATGGTCATGAACGCCCTGGCCGATTGCGGCATGGAGCCCAACAGGCTGCAGCTGGAAATCACCGAGACGATGCTCATGCAAAATACCTTCGCTACTCTGACGACGCTGCATCAATTGCGGAAACTGGGCGTGCAAATCGCGATGGACGATTTTGGCACCGGCTATTCGTCACTCAGCTACCTGCGCAGCTTTCCGTTCGATAAGATCAAGATTGATCGCTCGTTCATTCAAGATCTCTCGAATGGCGCAGAGCCTCGCGCCATCGTGCATGCCGTTGCCGGCCTGGCGAAGTGCCTCAATATGATATCGACCGCCGAGGGCGTCGAAACCCAACAGCAATTGGACACACTTCAAGCGGTGGGTTGCACGGAAATGCAAGGCTTCCTGTTCAGCCGCGCCAAGCCGGCTGACGAGATCATGCAGCTCTTTGAGTCACAAGCCGCAATTGTTGGCGCAGCCTAACCCCAAGCAGCAGACGCAAATACCGCGCTCGGCGGCAACCCCTTGTATTTTCAGCGCGGGTCCGGTGACCGCAATCCCGGCGAGTGCGGGGTCGCCGCCAACGACCGCTATTAGCTCGGAACGTCACTTGCCGCGATGCCGCGATGCCGTCGCCACGAGATGCTTCAGCAGCTATGGGCAGATTGCGTGGCTCACTATGAGAAGTTGCCTCTGTTCTGCGCCGGAAATAGCAAGGAACTGCGACAGACCCCGGTGCCGCGAATTCTGATCGGTCGCTTTTTACCGACGCTGTATTCATACACTCATAATAGGGCCGGAATTGTCCCGGGGACAGATACGCTGCGGTTGAAAATATCGAGAATATTCTGGCGCGAGCTTCACCGCATCGGTATCAGCACGTGCTACTTGGCTTGCAGCACAGACTTCGTTCTCGTTTCGGAAGAACTCGTCGCCGCCGTCGAAGTTATCGTCAAGCGTGCGCTCGTCGGCACCCCGGCACACATTTACCAGGGCCTCTTTGAGCGGCGCGACCGTTTCGGCCGGCAATTTGTAAAAGGCGAGGAGCACCCGGCGTATGTACGCTTTGATTACCGCAATCCGCTGACATCCGCGGACGGAAATCGCCATCGGGATGAGATGTTACCCGGGCCTCTGGCCGATCGTCTGATTGACACCGGTACCGCTGCTGACTTGGCGCTAAAGGTGACCGCCGCCACCGACAAAATCCTTAATGCTGTCGGATTACAGGTTCTTGATATCTGTTTGTTTTTCGATCAGGCGGGAACCGTGCTTTGCGGAGAAATCTCGCCCGACAATATGCGCATAAAGTCCTCAACCAATGGCGCGGATTTCGACAAAGACCTTTGGCGCAAACACCGGCCTGCGGAAGAGATCATCGCACAGTGGTCAATACTGCTTTCGCAGCTGGACGCCGCTAATGCCGCCAATTGAAATCGTTGTCGACGGAACGGACAGCGGGGGCAAGACGCCATGCGTGGAAACGTTATGCCGCGTGTTTGCGGCCAATCGAATAGTGCGGACCTGCGCGCCATTTCGCGTCCGTCAGGTCTTCCACTTATGGGAGCGCGAGCCACAACACGCCGCTGCGACGATACGGTCTATCATGGATGATTTTCGCCGCGACAGCTCCGCGGCTGATTTGATCATCTGGGACCGAGGTTGGCCAACGGTTTGGGTGTCAACGCTGGATTTGATTGCTCGCCGTACGCTCTTGCCCTTCCCGGATTTGACCCTGCTTTTGCTGAACTCAATGGAGACCACTAGACGCAAGGTGCAAAAACATGGATTGCAGGCAATATGGGTGAAAGACCCCCTGCTCATGCGTCGTTATCACGATGCGTATCATGCCCTTCCGCACGAGGTGGGCGAAGGCGACCTCGCCGCCTTCTTCCCCGATGGTGATGGCCGTTATGACTACGAAACGATTTCCGAGCACGCACGTAACAAGCTGCAGCTGAAATGACATAGAGACCCCAAGGTATGCCGCCTTTTGGCCCGTCGCGTCCTCCGCTGACACCCGTTATTTGGTCGCTGTTTGGGGGCGACGCCGACATGGCGCACATATCGAGGCGAAGGGGACTTTGCGCCGCGGCGGAACGCCCGATCCGCAAAGGTTCGTTGATTCGCACGATCGCGCGGCGCCCGCTCCACGCCGACAAAAAACCGCAAGGCGAAAAGTGGCACTGAATCAAGGACAAGTCATTGCTGCCGTGACTATGATTGACAATCGCCGCGCAGCGGATAGAGGAGCGCCATCTCGCCCGTTGAGGGACGTTCTTCGCGAGGACACTCCTTGGAACGGGGCGAGTGCGGCGCCTGCGCGCGGGCTTGTAACCCGCTCCCGGGCGGCTTTGGGCATCAGCGCTCCGGTACTACGGCCGGGGCGGGTGTTGAGACCCTGGACTGGGACAGGCGGGCGCGGGTAACGCCCGTGGAGAAGCGTGCGGTCTTCGCCCCGATTGGCGGTCCATAAGATCGTGCGCTCCCGCCGAGTTGCAGGAAGCATGGCCTGGAGCTGAGTTGGGAGGTGACAATCGCCCAACGAGAGCCGCGGTGGAACGCCGAGAGGCGAGCGCCCCCGTCTTTGGGGCGCCCCGCGCCCGACAGCGCGGACGAGTGGCAACATTCGCCCGCGTGGCGCGGTCAAACACATGCGTCTCTCGGCGTTCCGCTTCCCTTTTTCTTTGTAGCCCGGATGAACGAAGCGATATCCGGGATGGCGAAGGGGAAGCAAAGAAAGCAAACGGTGGGACAAAAACTCGCGCGCGAATCAAAAAGCCGCGCCGCGAGAACGGATTTTGATTCGTCATTGCCGGGCTTGACCCGGCAATCCGTGCGGAGGATCGGCTTGATGAATTTTGCCGCGTCGTCTTCGCGTCGCTTCAGTATGGACCACCGGGTCAAGCCCAGCGAAGGGTGGGACTGCGCTGTTCTTGATTGCTTCGTCGCGGAGCCCGTCATCGGGCCGGCCACTTCGGGCCGGACCCGTTGGCTCCTCGCAATGACAACCCTGCATCGCGAATAAGGAGTTAGCCATGAGTACGAGGACGAATGAGACAAACAAAACCCTGACGCTCGAAGACTACCTCACACGCGAGGAATTCCGGGCGCGGTTCGATGCCGAGAAGGCCAAGGTGCAGCGCCACTATTGCACGCTGTTCCGGTTCTGGCGGAGCTGCACCTTCAAGCCGTGCCGCCGCGAGCGCGCCTGCAGGGGCGATCCACATGAATGCCTGAAGCTCTCCGTCCACCGGATACCACGCCCGGACCAGTTCGACGCCCGGCAGAAGCTGCTGCAGGCGACGCCGCGCCATATGGCGGCGCCCGAGCGCGCGGCGCGCGACATCATGCCGAACGCCTTCGACAATTCGTTGGGGTCCTTCCGTCCCCAGGATATTCCGCGCGGCTGGACGCGCGCGAGCAAGCGCCGGGACCGGCGCGGTGCCAAACGTTGACACCGCGCGCGCGGTCGGCGCACAACGGCGCTCTTCCTCGAATCTGGAATGATCAATGATTGCAAAAAGAAACCCGGCAGCGTTCGGCGATTTGCGCGGCTGGATGCAGGCGCTCGATGAAGCCGGAGAACTGCACAGAATCGACGCCGAGGTCGATTGGAACGTCGAGCTCGGCACCATCGCCCGGCTGGCGCAGGGACCGGGAACCGGCCCGGCGCTCCTGTTCAACAACATCCGCGATTACGGCAAGAACAGCCGCTGCCATCAGGTCTTCACCGGCGGGCTGTCGAGCCCGCGCCGCGTCGCCATGATGATGGGCTTGCCTGCGGACACGCATCCGCGCGAGCTGGTCAAGCTCGGCCGCACCATTCTGACTGAAAGCATCGCGCCGAAAATCGTCAAGACCGGCCCGGTCAAGGAAAACATCGTCACCGGCAAGAACATCGACCTCTACGAATTTCCGGTGCCGCAATGGAACCGGATCGACGGCGGCCGCTATATTCTCACCTACGGCGGCGTGGTGACCAAGGATCCCGACACCAATGTGATGAATGTCGGCGTCTATCGCGGCATGGTGGCGGGCAAGAACAAAATTCCGATTCTGATGTGGCGCGCGCAGCACATCGGCCACCACGTCACCGCCTGGCAGGAGAAGGGTCACAACGAAATGCCGATCGCGGTGGCGATCGGCTGGGAGCCGTCGCTGCCCTTCGTCGCCGGTTCGCCGGTGCCCAAGGGCATCTGCGAATACGACGTCATGGGCGCAATCCGCGGCGCGCCGGTCGAACTGGTCAAGTGCGAGACCGTCGATCTGCACGTGCCGGCGAGCGCCGAGATCGTCATCGAGGGCTATCTGCAGCTCGATCCCGCGACCTACACGATGGAAGGCCCGTTCGCCGAGTTCACCGGCTACGTGGCCGGCGACCGCTCACCGAAGCAGACCATCCGCGTCACCGCCATCACCCACCGCACCGATCCGATTCTGCGCGGCACCATCGAGGGCTCGCTGCCGGGCAGTTTTTCCGAGAACGGCATGTGCTCGTCGATCATGCGCGCGGCCACCGCCTGGAACGTGCTCGACCGCGCCGGCGTGCCCGGCGTCACCGACGTGTGGTGCCCGCCGGTGCAGACCGGCATCAACACGTTGGTGCAGATCAAGCAGAGCTATCGCGGCCAAGCCAAGCAGGTCGCCAATGCGCTGTGGGGCTCGTCGGCGGCGCACGTGCGCTACAAGCATGTCACCGTGGTCGATGACGACATCGACATTCACGATTACGCCGCGGTCGATTGGGCGATCGCGTTCCGCGTCAATGCCGGCGAGGACGACATCGTCATCATGCCGTCGACCTTCGGCGCCGGGCTCGATCCGTCGACGCGGCGGCGCGACCGCAACGTGGCGCTCTTCGGCACCGGCAAATGGCACCGCGTGCTGATCGACGCCACCATCAATCTCGACTATGACCTCGATCCCGATCTCGGGGGCGCCCGCTTCCCGCCCAAGGTCTGGCCGGAGCAGAAGGACATCGACGCCGTGAAGGCGCGCTGGGGAGAGCTGGGGTTTCAGAGCCAAGACGACGGATGACGGTCATCCGAGCGGCAGCGACGGCTTTCCCTCCGGCACCTGCATATCGAACGCGCACAGGAGCGCCGCGGTCGCGGCGTAATTGCCCATGAGCAGCACAAGCTCGACCAGCTTGTTGTGAGCAAACAAAGCTTTCATCCGCGCGTAGGCTTCCGGCGTCACCTTGTGGTCGCGAAAAATCTGCCGGCCGAATTCGATGATGGCCGCATCTTTTTCGTCCAGGCCTTGCGTGCTTTTGCGGTGCTTGATGACGTCGATAATCTGCTGTGGGACGCCCTCTTTCAACGCCTCGGGCTCGTGCGCGGCCCATTCGAACCGGCTGTCCATCTCGCGCGCGACGGTGAGGATGACGACCTCGCGGGTCTTCGCATCGAAACACTGAAAGCGCAGATGCTGATTCATCACGTTGTGCGCTTCGACCGTCTGCGGGCTGTAGAGATGGATGCCGGAGGGTCCGCGCAGACCGACGATCGTCTTGCCCGGCGTGCTGGCGCGATCGAAGGCGCGCTTGCCGGCCTCGTCCAACTCCTCGCGCTTGCGCGGCGGCAGGCGGCATCCGGATTGCGGGTCGATATCGGAGGGTAATGCCATGGACTGTCATCCTTGCTGTGCCGTTGTCATGCCCGCGAAAGCGGGCATCCCAGTAATCCCCAATGAATGCCATCCCTGCACGGATGTTGCGAGTCCAATGAGATTACTGGATCATGCGCCTTCGTGGACGACGACAGGATGAGGGAGCGCAAATGTTCTTCGAAAACTTCACGCGCACCGAAATCAAAACGAGCGGCGCGCGCATCGTCACGGTCTACGGCGGCAAAGGGCCGCCGCTCCTGCTCATGCACGGCAATCCGTTCAGCCATCTGTCGTGGTTTCGGATCGCGCCGCTTCTGGCGGCCGAGTTCACCGTGGTCGCCACCGATCTGCGCGGCTATGGCGATTCGGAAAAGCCGCCCGGCGGCGCCAACCACGAGAACTACTCGTTCCGCGCCATGGCGGGCGACCAGATCGAGGTGATGGAGGCGCTCGGGCACAAGCGCTTCTATGCCGCCGGGCACGATCGCGGCGCCCGCGTGTTGCACCGCATGTGCCTCGATCATCCGGACAAAGTGGCGCGCGCGGCCATTCTCGACATCGTGCCGCAGCATCATGTCTTCAATCACCCCAACAAAGCCTGGGCGACGTTTTCGTGGCACTGGTTTTTCATGATTCAGCCCTACGATTTTCCCGAGCATTTGATGAGCGCCGATCCGGACTTTTTCATCGAGAAAAAATTATCGAAGACCCGGCAAGGCCTGAGTTTCTTCGATCCGGCTGCGCTCGCCGAATACAAGCGCTATTTCCGCAATCCGGCGACCGTCCACGCCATGTGCGAGGACTATCGCGCCTGCGCCGGCATCGATTTCGAAATGGATACGGCGGATTTCGATGCCGGCCGCAGGATCGCTTGTCCGCTGCTGCTGCTCTGGGGCGCAACCGGCGGTGTCGGCCGCAATACCAGGCCGAGCGCGGACGAAGTCTGGCGGCGCTACGCCACCGACATCCGCGGCGCCAAGGCGCTGCCCTGCGGGCACTATCTTTCCGAGGAAGCACCGGAGGAGACGTATCGCGAGCTGCGGGCGTTTTTTGCCGACGGAGAGCTCAAAGCGTGAGGCATTATTGAAGATACCGCTCGTCCCCGGTGTCGGGCGACGTGCCTAACTCGCTGCGGGCGCGGCTAAAAAATTCTTCATCGCGTACCACAGGAGGTGCCGGTTGTTGCTGTAGCCCACGCTGTGCGCCACTTGCGGCAAGATGACGAATTGGCGGTCGCCATTGGGCAATTGGCGAAAGAAGTCGAGCAGGTCGTCGTCGCTCGAATTGCCGTCCCATTCGCCGCGGATCATCAGCACCGGCGAGCGCACCTTCGCGGGATCGACGAGCGGCAAATTCGCCGCCATGTCGAGATAGGTGCCGCTCGGGATCGTGTCGCCGAATTTCATTTCCGCTTCGATGATCGCCTCGGCCACCGCCGGATCGTAAAATTCCGGATGACCGTCGCGGGTGAAGATCGAGCGGATCATCGCGGCGTCGCGCTTGCGCCGCGGGCTCGAGCGCAGTTCCGCGATGCGCTGTTGCCGCCGCGCGATTTCCGCGGCGCCATGGCCCTTGTAGGTGAAGGCCGAAAGAATGAGCCGGCCGACGCGCTCCGGCTCGGCCTGCGCATAGGCGGCTGCGCGGATGGCGCCCGAAGACGTGCCGTAGAAGTGGAGCTTCGGCCGCACGGTCTCGGCCATGACGACGGGCAGCGCGGCTTTGAGGTCCGCAACCCCGCTGGCGATATCGGAATTGTTGCCCGAACTGCCGGAATGACCATAGCCGTCGTGGTCCATGGTCCACACGTCGTAACCGTAGCCGGCGAAGACGTTCATCAGCGAATATTCGCCCTTGCCGGGCACGCTGAGATCGTAGCTCGAACGCGCTGAATTCGAGGAGCCGTGGACCAGGAACAGGACCGGAAGCGGCGCCGCGCCGGCAGCGGGCGCGCCGATCCGCTTGCGGTAGAGGTAAAGCTTCACACCGCCCTTATGCGCCCAATATTCTCCGCTCCATATATTGGTAGCCGCGTCTTCTGCCGTTGCCGCTGGAACCTGCCCGTGCGCCAGGGCGGTTCCCGCGGCGAGCCCCACGCCGACGCCTGGTCTGGGGCCTTGGCCGATGGTGCGGCGCGCAACCGGATGATCCGTCATGCTGGGCTTCCTTTGGACTGTGCAGGTTTTTTGCAGCGACTCCGCCGGACGTCGGCCTGCGCACCGGGTATCGACGGCGAGGATAGCAGATCGTTCCCGCGCCTGGCACGCGCTGTCCGGGCGACCGGCGCATCACGCCTTGCGGCTGCGCTCGCGCCGGCCCAGGACATCTGCTAGTGGGGGCGCATCGCCTTGGAAGCACGGACGAGACGGTCGATTGATGCGCACAGAGCCGGGTCGGAGCGCACAATGCTGACGCCGGAGCGCGGCGGCGCGCCGGCCACCAGGCGCAAGATCGCCTTCAGCCGCATCGGCTATGCGCTGAGCTTTGCGATTTTCGTCATCGCGGCGTTCGTGCTCTATCACATCCTTCGCGATATCGATCCTCACGAACTGCTCGCTGCGCTCAAGGCAACCGACTGGCGGACGCTGGCCGTCGCCGGCTGCTTCGTCGCCGGCGGCTATGTGACGCTCACCTTCTACGATCTGTTCGCGCTGCGCACGATCGGACGCGCCGACGTGCCGTACCGCGTCGCCGCGCTGGGCAGTTTCACCAGCTACGCGGTGGGGCACAATATCGGCGCCAGCGTCTTTTCCGGCGGCGCCGTGCGTTACCATATTTATTCGAATTGGGGCCTGAGCGTCGTCGACGTCACCAAGCTCTGCTTCGTCGCCGGACTGACGTTCTGGCTCGGCAACGTCACCGTGCTCGGACTCGGCATCCTCTATACGCCGGCGGCGGCGCGCGCCGATCGATCAGCTGCCGCTCTGGACTCAACCGCGGTTTCGCGCTGCTGCTGCTGGCGCTGCTCGCCGCCTATGTCGGCTGGGTCTGGAGCAAGCCGCGCGTGATCGGCCGCGAGGACTGGCGCCTGCGCCTGCCCGGCGGCGCGTTGACGCTGGTTCAGATCGTGATCGGCATCATCGATCTGTCCTGCTGCGCGGCCGCCATGTACATGCTGATGCCCGACCAGCCGAATCTCGGCTTCGTCACGGTGGCGGTCATCTTCGTCGCCGCCACGCTCCTCGGCTTCGCCAGCCATGCGCCCGGCGGCCTCGGCGTATTCGATGCCGCCATGCTGGTAGCGCTGTGGCAGTTCCGCAAGGAGGATTTGCTGGCCGGTCTGCTGTTGTTCCGTCTGTTGTATTACATCATTCCGTTCGTGATCTCGCTGGTCATTCTCGGCGTTCGCGAACTCTTGCTCGGCCGTGGCCCTCGGCGCATCGACCCGAGCGGCTTCGCCACCGATCGCCGGCGCCAGCGAGTATGCTTTCCCGAACAATCGGACGTGTCCTGAGCGTCGAGGTCGAAGTCGCCGTTACCGCTTCGCAAGCCTGCCTCAAGAGCATGCGCGATGAGCTTGAATGAGGATCGAGCGGCACCGAGCAAGCGCCGCGGGCGTGGCGCGCAGCTGGTGATCGCGACGGCGGCTTTGGTGTTTGCCGCCATGGTGATCAGCGGCGCTCTCTCCGTCGGCTACGCGATCCTTGGATTCGCCATCGTGGCGCTGGTCAGTTTTTTCGCATTGCGCGCCGGCGAGAACGCCAAGGACGCGGCGCCGCCGCATGCGGTTTCCGAGCGGACAAACGACCCGTTGCGCGCCATCGTCTCCGGCCTGCCCGATCCAGTCATCGCGATCGACCGCGACGGCCACGTGCTCGCGCTCAACGAGCCGGCGCGGGCGCTGGCGCCGGCGCTGCGCCACGGCGAACCGGTCTCGCTCGCGCTGCGCATGCCGGAGCTGATCGAGGCGGTCAGCCGCGCCTTTGCGCAAGGCGAGGCGCAGCGCATCGAGTATTCCGAGCGCGTCCCGCTCGACCGCTGGTTCGAGGCCGATCGCGATGCCGGTCAAACGCGTCTCCGACGCCGCCGCGGCCCGACCTGGTGCTGTTGACCTTTCGCGACCTTACGCCGCTGCGCCGCGTCGAGGAGATGCGCGCCGACTTCGTCGCCAACGCCAGCCACGAGTTGCGCACGCCGCTCGCGGCGCTGTCCGGGTTCATCGAGACCCTGCAGGGCTCGGCGCGCGACGACGCCAAGGCGCGCGAACGGTTTCTGGCCATCATGCAGGAGCAGGCGCGGCGCATGGCGCGTCTGATCGACGACCTGTTGTCGCTGTCGCGCATCGAACTCAACGCTCACCGCCGCCCCGATGCGCCGGTCGATCTGGCGCCGATCGTTCGCCAGGTGGTCGACGGCCTGCAAACGCTCGCGCGCGACCGCGGCGTGACCGTCAACGTCGAGGCGGTCGGCGCGCTGACGGTGCTCGGCGACCGCGACGAACTGGTTCGTGTGTTCGAGAATTTGGTCGAGAACGCGCTCAAATACGGCGCCGCCGGCAAGCGCGTCGACATCAAGCTCGCGCTCGGGACCGCGGCGGACGGCGAGCCGGAGGCGATAGTCAGCGTGCGCGATTATGGACCCGGTATCGCGCCCGAGCATCTGCCGCGGCTGACCGAGCGATTCTATCGCGTCGACGTGCGCGAAAGCCGCGCGCTGGGCGGAACCGGATTGGGCCTGGCGCTGGTCAAGCATATCCTCAACCGCCATCGCGGACGGCTGGCGATCGAGAGCACGCCGGGCGCCGGCGCGGCCTTCATCGTTCACCTGCCCGCGGCCGGACCGCAGCCCAGTCAATAAATCCCCACTCTTTCAATAGCTTGCATCGTCATCCAATTGTCATCTGGCGCACATAGAAGAGTGACGTGCCGAACCTAAGCATCCGCCGTTGCGGCTTTGCCTCGATGAGTCGTCGGTCCTCTGGAACTGCCCATGGCGTCGGCTCGGCCTCGGCCGTGCGCTCGGCGAGACCATGGCTGTGGTCATCGCGTCGGCAATGCCCCAGAATAATGCCACAGGATCTTGGCCTCGATATTCGCGCCGGGCGATCATATCGCGCCACCGTCGCCGGGGAGGTCAACGAAGCGGTCAGCGCTCTGTATCGTTCGGCGCTGAGTGCCGTCGGATCGATCCTGTTCGTTCTTGCCTTCTTCGTGTTGGCGGCAGCGCGTGTCTTGCTGCCGCTAGTCCAGAGCCGGATCGTATGCCGGTCGTCGTCATGCAGTTTGCGCTCGAACTCGAGAAACCAGTCATGAACGTAGCCTCCGTCAGCCATGCCGGCCGCCACCAATGCTCCCGCCGATCGGACCAGCGGCGCTCGAGAAGGTCACGATCAAGGATCTCGAATTTCTTCTATGGCGACGCGCGGGCGCTGAAATCGATCAACCTCCCGCTCTACGAGAAAAAGGTGACCGCCTTCATCGGCCCATCGGGCTGCGGCAAGTCCACTCTGCTGCGCGTGCTCAATCGCATGTATGACCTCTATCCGAACCAGCGCGCGACCGGCGAGGTCATGTTCGACGGCGTCAATATCCTCTCGCCGCAGCAGGACATCAATCTGCTGCGCGCGCGCATCGGCATGGTGTTCCAGCGGCCGACGCCGTTTCCGATGTCGATTTTCGAGAACATTGCATTCGGCATCAGGCTGTACGAACGGCTGCCGAAATCCGAGCTGGAAGGCCGCGTCGAAACCTCGCTGCGGCGCGCGGCGCTTGTGGGACGAGGTCAAGGATAAGCTCACCGCCAACGGGCAGAGCCTCTCCGGCGGGCAACAACAGCGGCTGTGCATCGCGCGCACCGTGGCGGTGCGGCCGGAAGTGATCCTGTTCGACGAGCCATGCTCGGCGCTCGATCCGATCTCGACCGCCAAGATCGAGGAACTGATCGACGAATTGAAGGAGGACTACACGATCGTGATCGTCACCCACAACATGCAGCAGGCGGCTCGCGTATCGGAGTATCACCGCCTTTATGTATCTTGGCGAGTTGGTCGAGTTCGACTCGACGAGCAAAGTGTTTACCGCGCCGCACGATCAGCGCACGCAGGACTACATCACCGGCCGCTTCGGGTGATCTAACAGGCAAAGCACCAGGTAAAGATACAATGACCGAATATCAGCGACCAGGATCGATCACACCACGCGCGCCTTCGACAGCGATTTGCAGGAGATCGACGCGCAAAGTCGCCGAAATGGGCGGGCTTGCCGAAAAGCAGATCGCCGACGCCGTCCAAGCGCTCCTGGAGCGCGACGCCGAGCTTGCCGAGCGCGTCATCACCACCGATCCGATGATCGACGCGATTGCAGCGCGATATCGAGGAGAAGGCGATACTGACCATCGCGCGGCGGCAGCCGATGGCGGTGGATCTGCGCGAGATCGTCGGCGCCATGCGCGTGTGCAACGACCTCGAACGGATCGGCGACCATGCCAAGCACATCGGCAAGCGCGTAGTCGCGCTCTCGGGCGACCTCTATCCGCAGACGCTGATCCGCGGCGTCGAGCACATGGCCGACCTAGTGCTGGCGCAGATCAAGCAGGTGCTCGACGCCTATGCCAGCCGCGATCTGCAAGCGCGCGCTCGCCGTCTGGAAGGGCGACGAGGAGGTCGACGCGCTGTGCACCTCGCTGTTCCGCGAGCTGCTCACCTACATGATGGAGGACCCGCGCAACATCACCTTCTGCATGCACCTGATGTTCTGCGCCAAGGACATCGAGCGCATGGGCGATCACGCCACCAATATCGCCGAAACCGTCTATTTCATGATCGAGGGCCGCCCGATTACCGACCAGCGTCCGAAGGGCGACACCACCAGCTTTCCCTCGGCGCTGATGCAGAAATAAAACGGGAGACCGGGATGGGAGCCAACATCCTGATCGTCGAGGACGAGGAGCCGCTCACCACGCTTGCTGCGCTACAACCTTGAAGCCGAAGGCTATGAGGTCGACGCCGTCGCCCGCGGCGACGAAGCCGATACGCGGCTGCGCGAAACCGCGCCCGATCTCGTCGTGCTCGACTGGATGCTGCCCGGCCTTTCGGGCATCGAACTGTGCCGGCGGCTGCGGACGCGGCCGCAGACGCAATCCCTGCCGATCATCATGCTCACCGCGCGCGGCGAGGAAAGCGAGCGCGTGCGCGGGCTCGCGACCGGCGCCGACGATTACATCGTCAAGCCGTTTTCGGTGCCGGAACTGCTCGCGCGCATTCGCGCGCTGTTGCGCCGGGCAAGCCCCGAGCGTGTCGCCATGGTGCTGACGATCGGCGATCTCGAACTCGATCGCGAGAAGAAGCGCGTGTCGCGGGCAAGCCGCCCGGTCGAACTCGGCCCGACCGAATTCCGCCTGCTCGAATTTCTGATGGAGCGCCCGGGCCGAGTTTTTTCCCGCGAGCAATTGCTCGACGGCGTCTGGGGCAGCGACGTCTATATCGACGAGCGCACGGTCGACGTCCATGTCGGCCGCCTGCGCAAGGCGCTCAATCGCGGCCACTCAAGCGATCCGATCCGCACCGTGCGCGGCGCCGGCTATTCGCTCGACGACCGCTTCGGCAAGGCGAGTTGACCGAAGATCAACTCGTCCCCGCGAAAGCCGGGACCCAAGCCACCGCAGACCCAAGCCACCACACTGGATTTCCGCTTTCGCAAGAATGAGCGCGTCAGAGAGTACGGCAGTGAGCCCGAAATCTACTCACCGCATCGCGCGCCGGTCGCGGCGGCGGTCGGTAACAGGCTGATAGGCCATGCGCGAGTGATAAGCGCAATAAGGCAGGCCCGCGACCGTGTTGCCGCCGCAGAAAAAGAAATCGCCGCTGCTGGGATCGCCGATCGGCCAATGGCAGGTCTGTTCCGTCAGCTCCAGGATCGTACGCCGCTGCCCGATAGGGATGACATTGTCGAGCAGTTCCGGCTCGGCCTCCGTTTCGATCTCATAGGCGTGCGCCAGCGCGGTATTGCCGCGGATCGCGCCCGCGAGCGATACGCAGCATGTGCGCGGGCGGTCGCATCTTGCGCGGTCGCGGCGCGCCGGCGCTCGCGCTCTTTGCGCGGCCGGAAAGCCCCAGCCGATGCACCTTGCCGATTACCGCATTTCGCGTGATGCCGCCGAGCTCGGCCGCGATCTGGCTCGCCGAAAGCCCATCCGACCACAGCTTCTTAAGGAGCTCGACCCGCTCGTCCGTCCACGACATGCCATCCTCCTCAAAGATACGGGCACGGCCTTGACAGAATCGTCCATTGGGCCAGGAAGCGCGTAGCCGCCCAACACGCAATTTAGAACCCAACGCTGTAGAAGACTGTCCGCCGCACGAGATGTCGTACTTGACAAGCAAAAGACTACAATATGACGAGAGTCGGACGCAAGAGTCTGGGCGCGGTGCGTCCACATGTTCCTTCCCCGCTGTGGACCATGTGAGAACGAACCGAGTCCGGCGCGGCTGTTTTTCCTCTGTTGACAGCCAGGCAGGCGCAAATAAAATACGACACAGTGCCGCCCGAGAGAGGCGGCACATTTTGTTTGGCCGCGCGGATTAGCGTTGCGCGGCGGCCGCGGGCCTTAGCCGTGACATCGCATCTGATGGCGACCTTCGCGCGTGTCCCCCTCGCCTTCGAGCGGGGCGAAGGCGTGTGGCTTATTGCCACCGACGGCGAGCGCTATCTCGATTTTACCTCCGGCGTCGCCGTGAACGCGCTGGGCCATGCCCATCCGCATCTCGTTGCGGCACTCGCCGAGCAAGTCGAACAAGCTGTGGCACGTCTCCAACCTGTACGAAATTCCCGAAGCCGAACGCGTTGCGCGGCGGCTCTGTGAGGCGAGCTTCGCCGACGTGGTCTTTTTCTGTAATTCGGGCGCCGAGGCGGTCGAATGCGCGATCAAGACGGCGCGCAAATACCATTCCGTCAGCGGCCGGCCGGAACGCTATCGGATCATCACTTTCGAAGGCGCTTTCCACGGCCGCACGCTGGCGACGCTCGCCGCCGGCGGCCAGAAGAAATATCTCGACGGTTTCGGCCCGGTGGTCGAAGGCTTTGATCAGATGCCATTCGGCGACCTTGCGGCGACCAAGCGCGCGGTGGGCGACCGAAACCGCGGCGATCATGATCGAGCCGCTGATGGGCGAAGGCGGCGTGCGCGTGGTCGAGCCGTCGTTCCTGCGCGCCTTGCGCGAGCTTTGCGGCCAGCATGGCCTGCTCCTCATCTTCGACGAGGTGCAGACCGGCATGGGGCGCACCGGCGAATTGTTCTGCCTACCAGCGCACCGGCGTCACCCCCGACATCATGTCGCTCGCCAAGGCGCTCGGCGGCGGCTTTCCGGTCGGCGCGTGCCTCGCGACCAGCGAGGCGGCGATAGGGTATGACCGCCGGCACCCACGGTTCGACATTCGGCGGCAATCCGCTGGCGATGAGCGCCGCCAACGCCACGCTCGACGTCATGCTGGCGCCCGGGTTCTTCGATCACGTCAAGAAGATCGCATTGATCTTCAAGCAGCGCCTGGCGGAAATCAAGGACCGCTATCCTTCGCTGATCGCCGAGGTGCGCGGCGAAGGCTTGCTGATCGGCTTGCGCGCGCTCGTTCCCGCCGGCGAACTCGTCGATGCGCTGCGCGCCGAGAAGATGCTTGTTGTCGCCGCCGGCGATAATGTCGTGCGCTTGCTGCCGCCGCTCATCGTCAGCGACGCCGAGATCGCCGAAGGCGTCGCGCGGCTCGATCGCGCTTGCGCCGGTCTCAGCGCGGCGCACGCTAGGCCGCACAAGGAGGAGGCGGTGCGGTGAGCATCCGCCACTTTCTCGATCTGATCGATGTTCCGGCCGCCGAATTGCGCGGAATGATCGAGGCCGCGCGCGCGATGAAGACAAAAGCGCGAGATCGCCGCGCGGCCGCTCGCCGGAAAAACGCTGGCGATGATTTTCGAGCGCCCGTCGACGCGCACCCGGGTGTCTTTCGAAGTCGCCATGCGCCAGCTCGGCGGCGACGCCATCCTGCTGACCGCCGAGGAGATGCAGCTCGGCCGTGGCGAGACGCTCGCCGATACCGCGCGGGTGCTCTCGCGCTACGTCGATGCCATCATGATCCGCACGCTCGATCCGGGCGAACTGCTCGAGCTGGCGCGTCACGCCACGGTGCCGGTGATCAACGGCCTCACCCGGCGCTCGCATCCCTGCCAGGTGATGGCCGACGTCATGACCTTCGAGGAGCATCGCGGCCCGATCCGCGGCCGTACCGTGGCCTGGACCGGCGACGCCAACAACGTGCTCACCTCGTGGATGCATGCCGCCGAGCGGTTCGACTTCCGCCTGCGCGTCGCCACGCCGCCGGAACTCGCGCCGAAAAAGCCGCTGCTCGACTGGGTGAAGTCCTCTGGCGCCGCGATCCGTATCGGCACCGATCCGGAAGAAGCGGTGAAGGGCGCCGATTGCGTCGTCACCGATACCTGGGTTTCCATGGGCGACCGCAACGGCGCCCGCCGCCACAACCTGCTCAAGCGCTATCAGGTCAATGCACGGCTCATGGCACGCGCCAAGCCAAACGCCATCTTCATGCATTGCCTGCCGGCGCATCGCGGCGAGGAGGTGACCGACGAGGTGATCGACGGCCCGCAATCGGTGGTGTTCGACGAGGCTGAGAACCGGCTGCACGCGCAGAAGGGCATTTTGACCTGGTGTTTGGCGGCGAACGGCGCCTGATACCGACCGCTTCCTGCGGTAGGGCTCACAAATCGGCCGCGGTCATCGCCTATATTCCGTGCCAATGAACGATCCCCAAATTGACATCCCGGTCCGGGCGCCCGCGCGGAAGCGGTCGACGACACCATCCTGCCGTTTGCGGTGAAGGCGCTCGACCTGCGCGGCCGCATTGTGCGGCTTGGACCTGCGGTCGATACGATCCTCACCAGCCACGATTATCCGCCGCCGGTCGCAAAGCTGCTCGGCGAGGCGATCGTGCTCACGGTCATGCTGGGCTCGGCGCTGAAATTCGACGGCCGCTTCATCCTGCAGACGCAGAGCGACGGGCCGGTGCGCATGCTGGTGGTCAATTTCACCTCGCCCGGCAAGGTGCGAGCCTGCGCCCGCTTCGATGCCTGAGCGCGTCGCCGGCCGCCATCGCCACCAACACCGCCGCGCCCGGCAAGCTCCTTGGCCGCGGCCACCTTGCCATGACCATCGACCAGGGACCGGAGATGAGCCGCTACCAGGGTCTCGTCCCGCTCGAAGGCGGCGATCTCGAAGAGGCCGCGCACGAATATTTCGCCCGCTCGGAGCAAATTCCGACCCGGGTGCGGCTTGCGGTCGCCGAGGAATTCCGCGCCGGCCGCAACGGCGCGCGACGGCATTGGCGCGCTGGCGGAATTCTCCTGCAGTTTCTGCCCAACTCGATCGAGCGCGCGCGGCAGGCCGATCTCGATCCGGGCGATGCTCCGCCCGGCACGGTGCCGCACGTGATCCCCGAAGACGAGGCCTGGATCGAGGGCCGTTCGCTGGTCGCCACCGTCGACGATCTCGAACTGCTCGATCCGGCGCTGTCGAGCGAGCGGCTCGCCTATCGCCTGTTTCACGAACGCGGCGTGCGCGTGTTCCGCGCCGCGCCGGTGGAGGCGCATTGTTCCTGCTCGCGCGACGGCGTCGAGACCATGCTGCGGAGCTTTCCGCAGGCCGATCGCGACGACATGGTCGAGGACGGCAAAATCACCGTGACCTGCGAATTCTGCAGCTCGACCTATGTGTTTGCACCGGACGAGATAAGCGCGGCCGATCAGCCTCCGGCTTAACGCCGGATCGTTTCGCCCCCCATCGGCTTGTTGCGCCGCAAAAGCGGCCATTGCGGAACCAAACGCCGGGCGCGGGATTGATGCCGCAGAGCTTGATCCCAAAGCGGGTAACGACTTTCGGAAAAGATCGGGCTCGATCAAGCAAGATCCGGAGGCATCAATGAGCAAAATCTTGATTGGTGTCGTCACGGCCGCGTTGTGGTTCGCGCTTACCTATGCCGCTCATGCCGGGTTGCCGGCAGTTCTGTGACACTGGGTGCTCAAGCGCAGTCGAGAGCGGCCTGAACGGTTGCATGCGCGCATCTGCCCATAACGGGCCGGCGCGGATTTTTGCTCAACGCCCGCTGACAACTCCTTTTGGCGAATTCAATTGAGCGTGCGCTTGGTCTCGACGCTGTCGAGCGAGAAGGCGGGGATCTCGATATCGAAAATGCTCGCCGCCCGCGCTCACCATCCCATAGGTGCCGGCCATGAATCCGGACGGCGTCTGCAGCGGCACGCCGCTGGTATATTCGAACTGCTTCGCCGGCCTTGAGCACCGGCTCCTCGCCGACGACGCCGGCGCCGCGCACCTCCTGGCGGCGGCCGTTGGCATCGGTAATGCGCCAGTGGCGCGTCTTGAGCTGCACCGTCTCGCGTGCCCTGGTTGGTGATCGAAATCGTATAGGCCCAAAAGAAGTAATTGTTCTCCGGCGACGAGCGGTCGGCGACAAAGCGCGGGGTCACCACGACTTCGATCCCTCGGGTGACGGCACGATACATGGAGCGTCCTCGTGCGATCCTTGGCGCTTTTCGGCGCAGTTCTCGGCCGCCGACACCGCCTCATGGAATAGTCCGCGCATTAGTGAATAGATTTCGGCCACATTGTTGCAATAACCGTGCGGGCGCGCTTTCTCAAGCTGCGCCTGACGAATCAGATAGACGGGCGGCATCCTTGTTCCGTGGACTAAGCTTCGCCTCGCTGCTGCGGTGGCTGGCAATGGCGGCAAATCCCGAGGGCTACGCCCCGCTGCTGCGGTTTCTGCCAGGCGCGGCGAAGTCCGAAGCGCGCACGCTTGAAGCCGCCGGCTCCGGCGGAGGCGAGCCCGTCAGCGGCCGCCTCGCCGGCGCTCGCGACCGGGCGCGATCTGCGGCTCGACCTGTTCCGCGGCATCGCGCTGTGGCTGATCTTTCTCGACCACATTCCCGATAACGTCGTCAACTAGTTCACGCTGCGCAATTACGGCTTTTCCGACGCGACCGAAATCTTCATCTTCATTTCCGGCTACACGGCGGCGTTCGTCTATGGCCGGGCCATGCGCGATCGGGGTTTTATCGTCTCCAGCGCCCGCATCCTGCGGCGGGCCTGGCAGATTTATGTGGCGCATATTTTTCTTTTCACGATCTTCATGGCCGAGATCGCCTATGTGGCGGCGACCTTCAGCAATCCGCTCTACGCGGAGGAAATGAATATTCTCGGCTTCCTCAAACAGCCGGACGTCACGATCTTCCAGGCGCTGCTGTTGAAGTTCAAGCCCGTCAACATGGACGTGCTGCCGCTCTACATCGTGCTGCTCTTGCTGTTCCCACCGGTGCTGCGCGTGCTGCTGTGGCAACCGGCCTACGCACTTGTCGGCGCGGCGATCGTTTACGTTCTGGCCTTGCACTTCGATATCAATCTTCCCGCCTATCCGAACGGCGTCTGGCTGTTCAATCCGTTCGCCTGGCAATTATTGTTCGTATTCGGCGCCTGGTGCGCGGTGGGCGGAGCGCAATGGCTGAGCGGGCTGTTGCGATCGCGCATCGTTTTCGCCCTTGCGGTCGGCTACCTGCTGTTTGCGTTCTTCATCACGCTGACCTGGCATTTCGATTCGCTGGCAGGTTTTCGTGCCGAATTGGCTCGGCGAAATGATCTACCCGATCGATAAGACCAATCTGGACGTGCTGCGGTTTGCGCATTTCCTGGCGCTCGCCACCATCACGGTTAGGTTCGTTTCGCGCGACTGGCGCGGCCTGAAATGGCCGATTTTGCAGCCGGCCATCCGCTGCGGGCAGCATTCGCTGGAAATCTTCTGCCTGGGCGTCTTTCTGGCGTTTGCCGGACAATTCATCATCAGCGAATGGTCGGGCGGCCCGCTGGTGCAGACCGCGATCAGCATCGCCGGCATCCTCATCATGATCGCGACAGCAACCTGATTTCGTGGTACAGGAGCATGGAGGGGCGAAGTCACCAACAACGCGCAAAGACCTCTCCGGGCAACCTCGCGGGGGGCGAGGCATGAATTTCATTGCGGCCGTCGCGGCCGTTCTTGCACTGATGAACGGCTCCGCGATGGCGGCGGACGAATGCGAGGTGCCGCCGTCGTTCATCGCGAGCGACAACGCGCTCGCGCGTGTCGATGAAGGAAATAAGGACAATCACCGGTTGGATATCTCGGTCGTGGGCACCGGATCGTCGACGCTGCCGGGGCCCGACGGGGCGAGCTTTGCATATCCGGCGCGGCTGCAGGCTGCGCTGCGGCAGCTTCTGCCGGGCGAACGAGATCAAGGTCGTCGCGCACGTTCAGTCGCGGCAGACCACCGCCGACATGGCCGGCCGGCTGAAAAAGATCCTGGCCGACGACAAGCCGGCATTGGTGATCTGGCAGGCCGGCACTTTCGACGCCGTCAGCGGCATCGAGCCGGATGAGTTCAGCGTCAGTCTCGACGCCGGCGTCGACACGATCATTAACGCGGGCGCCGACGTCGATCTGTTGAACATGCAGTACAGTCCGCGCACCGAATCCTTGCTGAACGTCTCGGCTTACGCCGATGTCATGCAGTGGGTGGCGCAGGAACACGGCGCGCTCCTGTTCGACCGGCTGGCGATCATGCGCTATTGGAACGACCAGGGAACGTTCGATCTCTATGCGGCGACAAAAAAGTCTGATATGGCTCGCCGCGTACATGATTGTATCGGGCGGGCGCTGGCGTCTCAGATCATCAATGCGGCTCATCTGACGCCATGAGGGTGCACACGAAGCGTCGATGTCAAATAACAAAATAACTGGGTTGGGCTGCTGCGCCTGGGCTGGGGCGGCGATGATGCTGCTTGCCGGGCTCGCTCCGGCGCGGGCGGAAGTGCCGGCCGGCGCGCGGCCGCTGACGCAAGCCGCTGTTCCTGCGTCGGCTGCACCGGCGGCAATGCCGGCCGTCGTTACGCCGAGCAGGCGGCCGCCGGCCGCACAGCCGGCAAGGCCAGCTGCATCTACACTCTCCAATCGCGTCATCGCCGGCGACTTGCAGCGCGCCGCCGCAATTCGCACATTTCGATCACCCGCTTTTTCACACCGCCCAGCGACTCGCCAGCGGCAAGCCGCTCATCGTCGTCGCCATCGGCTCTTCATCGACCGCCGGCGCGGGCGCAAGTTCGCCAGCGGCGAGCTATCCGAGCCGGCTTGCGGTCGAGCTGAAGAAGCTTTTCTCCGGTCGACGCCATCGAAGTGCTCAACCGCGGTGTCAACGGCGAAGAAACACCCGACATGATGGCGCGGTTTGCCACCGGCGTGCATAGCCGAGCATCCGCAACTCGTGCTCTGGCAGCTCGGCACCAATTCGGTACTGCGCAACCATCCGCTCAAACCGCATTTGGCGCGGCTGCGCGAAGGCATCGAAGAACTCAAAGCGGCCGGCGCCGACGTGGTGTTGATCGATCCGCAATATGCGCCGAAGGTTCTCGCCAAGCCGGAGACGCCGGGCATGGTCGATCAGATCGCGCTTGTGGCCAAGGACGAGAACGTCGATCTGTTCCACCGCTTTGCGGTCATGCGCGACTGGTACGAAACGCAGCACGTCTCCTTCGACGTCTTCGTGTCTCCGGACGGACTGCACATGAACGACTGGGGCTACGCCTGCTGGGCGAAGCTCCTCGCCGCCAGTATCGCCGAAGCGGCCAACCCGCCAGTCGCCTCAGCCGCGGAGCGCACCTTACCCTGAGCGTTGGCGCGACCCGTTACACCGCATCGAGAGCGCCGAGCACGTCTTCAACGATGTCGTCGGGATGTTCGAGGCCGACGGAGACGCGCACAAGCCCTTCGCCGATGCCAAGTTCGGCGCGTTGCGCCGGCGTGAGCCGCTGGTGCGTTGTCGTCGCCGGGTGAGTGATCAGGCTCTTGGCGTCGCCGAGATTATTGCTGATGCGTATCGAGCTTGAGCGCGTCCTGGAAGCGGAAAGCGGCTCTCTTGCCGCCCTTGATCTCGAAGGCGACCAGCGTCGAGCCGCCGCGCATCTGCTTCTGCGCGATGGCGGCCTGCGGGTGATCGGGCCGGCCCGGATAAATCAGCCGCGCGATCTTGGGATGTTCGGCGAGCGCGACGGCGAGCGTCGCCGCGCTGTCGGTTTGCCGGCGCACGCGCACGGCGAGGGTCTCCAGCCCCTTGAGCAGCACCCAGGCGTTGAACGGCGACATCGACGGCCCGGTCTGGCGCAGCAGCACATGGATCTTTTCCATGATGAATTTCTGCGAACCGAGCACGACGCCGCCCAGGCAACGGCCCTGACCGTCAATGTGTTTGGTCGCCGAATAGACAACGCAATCGGCGCCGAGCGCGAGCGGGCTCTGGTAGAGCGGCGTGGCGAACACGTTGTCGACCACGAGCGTCGCTCCGGCCGCGTGCGCGATTTTCGCCACCTCGGCGATATCGATGACATCGAGTGCCGGATTGGTCGGGCTTTCGAGAAAGAACGTCTTGGTATTCGGCCGCACCGCGTTGCGCCAAGCGTCGAGGTTGCAGCCATCGACCAGCGTCGAGGCCACGCCGAAACGCGGCAGGTAATCCTCGACGACGTAACGGCAGGAGCCGAACATGGCCTTCGAGGCGACCACGTGATCGCCGGCCTTGAGTTGGCCGACGAGCGAAAGAGTGACCGCCGCCATGCCGGTCGCGGTCGCGCGCGCGGCTTCCGCACCTTCGAACGCGGCCATGCGCCGCTCGAACATGTCGACGGTGGGATTGGCGAAACGCGAATATTGGTAGCCGGGATCCTCGCCCTTAAAGCGCGCTTCGGCTTGCGCGGCGTTATCGTAGACGTAGCCTTGAGTGAGAAAGAGCGCCTCGGACGTCTCGGCAAACTGCGAGCGCAGCGTGCCGGACTGAACGAGACGCGTTTCCGGGCGGTAGATTTTCTTTGCGGACGCGGACATGCGGCCCTCCTTGGCCAAAACAAAACCCGGCCGGGAGGAAAATCCTCTGGCCGGGCTCAAGCGTCCCCGGCCTTTTAGCAATTTATTTTACGTGGCTGCAAGCCGGCCGGCTCAAATGACCACGGGATAAGCGTGTTTATACCCCCCGGCCGTCTTGGCGTCAAACCGGCATCGGGTTAGATCGCACTTCGTGCCGCTCTCGTTCAAACCTTCGGAGCAAGGAATCCTGCCCGACCGCATGATTGCGGCGCTGGCGGAACAGGGCGCCATCGCGTCCGCGTATTCGTTCGCGAAGGGCCAGATTCAACCGGCGAGCCTCGACTTGCGGCTCGGCGCCGTCGCCTACCGCGTACGCGCGAGTTTTCTGCCCGGTCCCGGCATCACCGTCGCGCAGCGCATCGCCGAACTAAAGCTGCACGAATTCGCGCTCGCCGGCGGCGCTGTGCTGGAAACCGGCTGCGTCTACATCGTGCCGTTGCTCGAGAGGCTTGCGCTGCCTGGCGACATCGCGGCGGCCACCAATCCGAAGAGCTCCACCGGCCGCCTCGATGTCTTTACCCGCGTGATCGCCGACGAGACCCGCGGCTTCGATCGCGTGGCCGGCGGCTACCACGGTCCGCTCTACGCCGAGATCAGCCCAAAGACCTTTCCGGTTCTGGTGCGCGAAGGCACGCGCCTGTCGCAAATGCGCCTGCATCGCGGCGACTCCGCGCTCGATGAAGAGGCGCTGCGCGCGCTGCATGCACGCGAGCGGCTGGTCGACCGGGGCGAGGCCGTAATGGGCGACGGCATTGCGGTGAGCATCGATCTTTCCGGCCGCCAGGGCGGCATCGTCGGCTATCGCGCCAAACGGCACACCGCGGTCATCGACGTTGAACGCCGCGGCGCCTATGAGGCTGCCGATTTTTGGGAGCCGATCGCCGCCCGCGCCGACAAGAGCCTCATCCTCGATCCCGACGAGTTTTACATTCTGGCGTCCACGGAGGCCGTGCAGGTGCCGCCCGATTATGCCGCCGAGATGGTGCCGTTCGACCCGCTGGTCGGCGAATTCCGCGTGCACTATGCGGGCTTCTTCGATCCCGGCTTCGGCTACGCCGGCGCCGGGGGCTTAGGTGCGCGCGCGGTGCTGGAAGTGCGCTCGCGCGAAGTGCCGTTCATCCTCGAACACCGCCAGATCGTCGGCCGGCTGGTGTTTGAAAAAATGCTGGCGCGTCCCGACCAGCTTTACGGCGCGGGGATCGGCTCCAACTATCAGGCGCAGGGGCTCAAATTGTCGAAGCACTTCCGCACCTGAGCGAGAGCCGCCCGATCACGATCCTGTGGCCGAAACAGCCGAGCGCGCCGTGACCAGCCGCTTGCGCGCCAGCATGCCGGCGCGCCTGGCAGCGAGCGCGATCGCGAATACCGCGATCCAAACCATACGCGAGCCATAGCGGTCGTGCGGATCGGAAATCACACCGCAGAATGCGGCATTGGCGAGGAGCGCAAGTGCGACCGTGGCGGCAAGCCGCGCGAGATCGCCGAACGCCGGACTGCGCCAACCGAGAAGCATGAGTGGCAGAAGCGCCATTGCCAGCCAGGCGACGGGCTCGTCGACGGCGTTGATCGCCTTGAAATCGAGCTCGCCGTGCTGCTGCCGCGCCGCGCGCATCGCCGGCACGGCCGCCGGCGTGTAATGCTCGATAATGCCGTAGGTGTGCCAGACCCACGTGACAATGCCTTCGCCAGTGCCGACCTTAACGAGCTGCCGCGCGGTCGCTACTAATGCCGTCCGCATTTGCATGACGGGATAATCGCGCAGACTACCGAGGACGACGCGGCGCATTTCGTCGTCGAGCCCGGTAAAGCGGCCGAGTTTGTTGAATATGCCGCCGCCCCACAGGAAATCATCGGCGTTGCGCGGCAACTGATTTCGATAGGGGCAGAGCTTGAGCGTTGGATCGGGACAATGATCGTTCAGGTAGCGCGTCACGATGCCGTCCTGCAGCATGCGGCCGAACACGATGCCGTATCCGCCCGGCGTCCAGGCGATCCGTCTTGCTACGATGTAGTTTCCGGCGAGCAGCAAGGCGGCGCCGAGCGCCAGGGCGAACACGCCGCGTGCGAGACCGCCGCGCGGCACAAGCCTGGCGTCGAAGCATGAAACAGCGAGCGCCACGAGGCCAAGCGCCAGCAGCACCGCGTAGGTGGCGCTGTGGGTCGAAGCTGCGACGGCGACGAACACGACAAGCGCCACACGCTCGCGCGCCGAAACGCGCTCTCCCTGGCACACCAGAACGTGGAACGCGACCACTGCAAGTCCGGCGAAAATGTCGGTGAGCAGAACGCTCGCCAGCCAGGGCAGCGCCGTCGTAGCGGCCAATGCCGCCACGATCGCCGGCAAGCCGAACGGATGGACATCGAAGCGGTGCGTGCGCAAGAGCACACCGATGACCCAAACCGCCACCGCGGCCTGCAGCAAAACCGCGGGCCAAAAGTCGAGCGGAGCGGCGGCAGTGAGGAATAATCCATAGGTGGTCGAACGGCTGGGCACCAGGGTGCCCTCGAACCAACGCGCCAGATAGCCGCCGGTATCAAATTGCAGAAGGGGGAAGCGATTCCACAGGGCCGGCAACAGCAGAATGAGCGTGGCGGCAATCGGCGAAGCGATCCGCGAGGCGATGCGTGTTGCAGGCGGCATTAAGACAGCATAGCCGATTGTGCGGCGCGTGACGGTCTGCGCGCATGAGACAATTCGGCGCGCACGCGGTCCGGCAAGTGCGCCGCGCCTCTCGATGCGAGCGCTTCCGATGCTGCCGCGGCGCAAAATTGTTGTGGCAATTGTTCCGAAACGGCATTTCCTATAAAAAGCACCTGCCGGGAGCGACGCCGGGACACGGAAAGCGCATCGCATGATGCGAGCATTGATCGTGAGCGTTGCCGCAATGGTGTCAGTCGCGGCCGCCATCGGCCCTATCCGGGCCCAATCGGGCTACGACCGGCCGGGCGGCGATTACGCTCATGCCCCGGTTGCCAACGGCGATCCAGCGGTGTGCGCGTCGCGCTGCGAGCACGACAAAAACTGCCGATCCTGGAGTTTCTCCTATCCGCCGGCATCCGGCGGACCGGCCGTGTGCTTCCTTAAACGCCAAGTGCGGCGGCCGGTGCCGTCGAGCTGCTGTGTGTCGGGCGTGCGCGGCGCCGGCGTCATCGAGCCGCGGCTCGGAGGCGCGCTCGAATATTCGATCGACCGCACCGGCGGCGATTACCGCACGTTCGAGACCAAGCCGGACCCCAAGGGCCAACCCTGCGCCGACGCCTGCCAAGCCGAATCGCGCTGCCGGGCCTGGACCTACCGGCGCCCCGGCTACGGCACCGTCGGCGCACATTGTTATCTGAAAAACATCATCAAGCCGCCGCGCCACCGACCTTGCTGTATTTCGGGCGTGCTGCGGTGAAGCGTTTGGGCGCGGACGGTAACCGCTATCGAACCGCGGTGAAGAATCTGGAGGGCCGCAATCCCGACGGCCAATCCCAGACCGGCCGATGCGCGGCAGCCAAGTCCCACGATCCGAGGAGCGCGTTGACGCGTCCGACCAGGTCGGCAACCGGCAACAGGCCGACGCCGCCGAAGCGGACAGGAACCCGGCTGTCATCCGAATTGTCGCGATTGTCCCCCATGACGAAAAGATGGCCCGGCGGAACGGTGATCTCTTCCATGTTGTTCATCGGCCCGTCGGTGCTTTCCTGGAAAATCAGGTGCTGACGGCCGCCAGGCAGCGTCTCGATGAATTGCGGGACCGGTTGGCGGTCACCATCGTCGCCCTCGTCCTTGCCCATACCGTCGCGGGTAAGGCTAACCGGCTCACCGTTGATCCAAAGCCGGCCATGCCGGATCGCGATCCGATCCCCCGGCAACCCGATCACCCGCTTGACCCAGATTTGCGACAGATTGGCCGGCGAACGGAACACCACGACGTCGCCGCGCCGCGGCAGCGCGCCCAGGATTCGCTGCATGCTCGGAATGTTGATGAACAACGGCAAGGAGGCCGTGCTGTAGCCGTAAGCGTATTTGGTCGCCAGCAACTCGTCGCCGATCTTCAAGGTCGGCTCCATCGAGCCCGATGGCACGTAGTACGGCTCGGCAAGCGCGCTCTTGCCGACAGTGATCACCAGAAGGATCAGCGCCAGATCGAGGATCGATTTAGCCCAGCCGCGCAGACGGGAGGTTTCCGAGCGAGGACCGGTAAGCTGAGGCGACGTCATCAGCCGCCGGTCCCGCCGACCGTGATGCGGTCGATGCGCAACGTCGGCTGACCGACGCCGACCGGAACGCCCTGGCCGTTCTTGCCGCAGCTGCCTATGCCGTTGTCGAGCGCAAGATCGTTGCCAACCATGGAGACACGGCGCAGGTCGGTCGGGCCGTTGCCGATCAGCATGGCGCCCTTGATCGGCGCGCCGACCTTGCCGTTTTCGATGCGATAGGCCTCAGTGCATTCGAACACGTATTTTCCGGAGGTGATGTCGACCTGGCCGCCGCCGAAATGCACGGCGTATATGCCGTTCTTCACCGAGGCGAGAATCTCGCCGGGATCGCGGTTGCCGGCCAGCATGTAGGTGTTGGTCATGCGCGGCATCGGCACGTGAGCGAAGCTCTCGCGGCGGCCGTTGCCGGTCGGCTTCATGCCCATCAGGCGTGCATTTTGCCGATCCTGCATGTAGCCGATCAAAACGCCATCCTCGATCAGCACCGTGCGATTGGTCGGCGTTCCTTCGTCGTCGACCGACAGCGAGCCGCGGCGCCGCGCCATGGTGCCGTCGTCGACGACGGTCACGCCTTTGGCCGCGACCTGTTGCCCCATCAGGCCGGCGAAGGCCGATGTCTTCTTGCGGTTGAAGTCGCCTTCGAGTCCGTGACCGACGGCCTCGTGCAGCATGACGCCGGGCCAGCCCGGACCGAGGACCACATCCATCTCGCCGGCGGGCGCCGGCACCGATTTCAGATTGACCAGCGCCTGGCGCACCGCATTGTCGACCGCGCCTTGCCATCTGTCGGTGACGAGAAAGCGCTCGTAGCCCTCGCGGCCGCCATAACCGTCGCTGCCGGTTTCCTGGCGGTCACCCTCGCCAACCACGACCGAAACGCCGATGCGAACAAGCGGCCGCACGTCGCGATAGGTCTCGCCGTCGGCGCGTAAAATCTCGACGGCCTGCCAGGTCGCCGCAAGGCTCGCCGTCACTTGGCGCACGCGCGGATCTTTGGCGCGCGCATAAGCGTCGATGGCTTCGAGCAAGCGGGCCTTGGCCTCGAAGGTGGGGCTGCCGAGCGGGCTTTCCTCGCCGTAGAGTTTCGCATTGGTGCGCGCAGGCGGAGCGGCATACTGCCCGGAATAGCCGCCCTTGACGGCACGCACGGCGTCGGCGGCGCGCTCGATCGCGGGCTCCGATACGTCCGAGGCATGCGCATAGCCGACCGCTTCGTCCTTCACCGCCCGCAGCCCAAAACCCTGCGAGGTATCGTAGGTCGCCTGCTTCAGCCGGCCATTGTCGAAGGTCAAAACCTCGGTCTGGCGATACTCGATATAGAGTTCGCCGTCATCGGCGCCATCGAGGCCGCGGGAGATGATCTTGGCAAGCCGCGACCGGTCCAGCCCAGCGCGGTCGATCAAGGAGGTGGGGGCAGAGGCCATAGGGAACTCCAGCGTCTGTGGCGGCAGCGTTTTCGATACATAAGCGATACCGGCACGCTTTGCAGCAGGCGATTCATCCACCCATGCAAACGCCGGAGGGGAACCGCGCCGCCGGCACGGTGGGTGGGGCCGCGCTCAATCGCGCTTGGGGATGTGGGCCGTGGCGATAACCGCGCTCCATTTGGCCATGTCGGATTTCATGCGCGCGGTCATCTCGTCCGGCGTACTCGCCCGCATCTCCATCCCCATCGTGTTCGCTTTGCTCTGGATGTCCGGGTCGGGAATGACGTCTTTCATCGCCTTATTGAGCGTGGCGATGATGGCTTGCGGGGTTTTGGCCGGGACCGACAGCCCGTTCCAGCTGGCAACGTCGTAGTCCTTGATGCCGCTCTCGATGACGGTCGGCACATCGGGCAGATAGGCCGTCCGCTTCGTGCCCGTAGTGGCGAGCGCCACCAGCTTCTTGCTGGCAAGCAGGCCATGGACGGCGGCGTAGAACTCGAACTCGACATCGACGTCGCCGCGCATCACCGCGCTGGCCATGTCGGGCGAGGTGCGGAACGTCACGATCGTCGCTTTGATCCCGGCCGTGCTCACGAACAATTCGGCGGCCAGGTTTTGCGTGCTGCCGGGGACGATCGTGCCGATATTGAGCTTGCCCGGATTGGCTTTGGCCGCCGCGATGACATCCTTGATCGATTTCAGCGGCGATCCGGGGCGCGTGACGATCAAAAGATCGAAGAAGGAAGCGGTCGAAACCGATGCGAAGTCGGTGAGAATATTGTACGGCAGCTTGTTGAACAGCGCCGCGGCGATGGCATTGTTGTTTCCGGTCATCAGCAGCGTGTAGCCGTCGGGCGCCGCCGCGGCGCCGGCCTCCGCGGCGACGATGCCGGCCGCGCCCGGCCGGTTTTCGATGACGAATTGCTGTTTGAGCCGGCCCGACAGCTTCTCGCCGAGGATGCGCATCCCAACATCGGCGACGCCGCCCGCGCCGTAGGGCACGATCAGCACAACCGGACGGTTGGGGTAGTCGCTTACGGTCTGTGCTACGGCGGGCATCGCCATAACGGCAAACAGCATGGCGGCGATGGCCAGGAATTTGGCCGCGATTTCTTGCTTCATGCTCATGAGCTTCCCCTCGGGCAGGCCGCCGAGCCTACGCATCCGGGAGCGGTCGTCAATCGACGCGACATTGCCAGACGTTTCGCCATCCCTCTACCCCGCAGGGGATGAGGTGATCTACGAAACATCGAAGCTTGGTGCCAGCCTTGCGGGTACGGGCGTCAATCGCGTCGCAGCCGCTTATGGCAGGTGATCGTAGCCGTCGCCAAAACCTTTCAGACTCATGGGAAAGCCGATGCCTTCCTCGGGCGACTGGAAAATGATGAATGTCGACGTGTGGCCGTTGCGCAATTCTTTGATCAGATTATCGTCCATGGTGATTTCGGCGATGCAGCCGTTGGGCAGGCATTTAACGAAACCGGCACGTCCCACGTCGTTGTTGTCGATCTTCAGGCCCAGCCCCGACGGCAACAATATGCCGAGCGGAGCGACCACGCGCATCAACCGGGTCTTCTGGTCCGCAGTCTTGAGCACGATGACAGTCAGTCCGACATTGGGCCGGTCCTCCGCCGTCACGCTCTGCATCAGCGCGCATTGCTCGCTCTGAGCCCCGGGCGGCGTTTCGCAGCGGATTTGCCAGTCGCCATAGACCGAGCGGACTACACCTTGGGCGGCCGCCGTGCCGGGAGCTGCCAGTGCTGCCGCGAGCACCAGAACTGTGCTCGCGAGTGCCGGGATCGTCGGACGCGCGAGAGGTCGGACTATTCGTCGCAGGCGCCGCCCGAGATCGCATATCGGCATGATATCGTTCCCCTCACCAGCCGCCCCCAGAGCCGCCCCACCCGTCGCTAGACCCGAATCACTTGCCCGGGCGCCGTTGCCGCGCGCGCCTGCGTACATGGCGAGGCTGACCTGTCAAGAATGTGCAAATCACGGCATTGTGGCTGCGCCAAGGTCGCGCAGGTTGCAGTGTCCAACCGCCTCGCGGCGACCTTTTGGCCGGGCGCGATGAGTGCATTGCGGCAGGCCTCGATTTGTGGTTTGAGGAATTGGGATTCCCTCAAGTCCCGCCGATGCCTGCAAGGGATGCAACGCCCACGGGCCCCGCCTCGGCCGCTCCCGTGCGGAGCAAGGCAGGAGCGGGGACGGATGCAGGCAGGTCACACTGTTTCGGTCGGCGCCGTATGCGTATCGCGCGCCCGTCGCAGACAGTCCTGGCCGAGCCCAAAACAGGGAGCAGAGAGAGATCGAATGAAGGTGTTCTCACGCTTGACCATCATCGGGGCGACCGCCGCAATGCTGCTCGCGAGCGCTGGAGCGGCGCTCGCCGGGATGGGACAGCCTTCGCCTTGGCAGATCGGCATGCAGGATTCGGCATCGCCGGTCATGGACGACATCACCACATTCAATACATTCCTGTTTTGGATCACCACCGCAATCGCGGTATTCGTCCTGATCCTGCTCGCCATTATCATTGTGCGCTTCAATGCGCGCGCCCATCCGGTTCCCACGCGCACCACGCACAATACGCCGCTCGAAATCGTCTGGACCATCGTGCCGGTGATCATCCTGGCGCTGATCGCCGTTCCGTCGTTCCGGCTGCTGTTCATCGAGCTCGACGTGCCGAAGCCCGACCTCACGGTCAAGGCGATCGGCAAGCAGTGGCTTTGGAGCTACGCCTATCCCGACAACGGCAATTTCGAATTCAACTCGACCATGGTCGCCGACAAGGACCTCAAGCCCGGCCAGCCGCGTTTGCTGACGGTCGACAACGAGATGGTCGTGCCGGTGAACAAGATCGTGCACGTGCTGGTGACCGGCGCCGACGTGATCCACTCCTTCACCGTGCCGTCGTTCGGCATTAGGATCGACGCCATTCCCGGCCGCATCAACGACACCTGGTTCAAGGCGACGCGCGAAGGCACCTATTACGGTCAATGCTCCGAACTCTGCGGCGTCGATCATTCGTTCATGCCCATCGTGGTGCGGGTCGTGAGCGAGGCCGACTTCAACGCCTGGGTCACCAAGGCGAAGCAGCAATACGCTGCCGACCAGCCGGCCGCGCCGACCACGCTCGCTGCGGCCGGCGCGCCGGCGCAGTGACGAACTTTTCGGCGCCCTTTCCCGCGGTGCAAGCGAGGAACGGGCGAAGGGCACCTTGACTGATCCGACGACGGACGGCCGCTAACTAAAGGAACTGGCAATGGATGCGATGGTACACTCGGCACACGGCGACGAGGGCGGACACGCCATCCCGCACGGCTGGCGCCGCTACGTTTATTCGACGAACCACAAGGACATCGGCACGATGTATCTTGTGTTCGCGCTCATTGCCGGCTTCATCGGCGGCTGCGCCTCGATTCTGATCCGCGCCGAGCTGATGTATCCCGGCATCAACCTCCCCATCTTCCGCGATACCCACTATTACGACGTGTCCGTCACCGCGCACGGACTGATCATGATCTTCTTCGTGATCATGCCGGCGATGATCGGCGGCTTCGGCAATTGGATGATCCCGCTGATGATCGGCGCGCCCGACATGGCGTTCCCGCGGATGAACAATATCTCGTTCTGGCTGCTGCCGGCGTCGTTCACCCTGTTCATCGCCTCGATGTTCTTCGGCGGCGAGCCGGGCACTTACGGCGCCGGAACGGGATGGACGCTTTACGCGCCGCTGTCCACCTCCGGCCATCCCGGCGCGGCAATGGACTTCGTCATCCTGTCGATCCATCTCGCGGGTGCCTCGTCGATCCTCGGCGCCATCAACTTCATCACCACGATCTTCAACATGCGCGCGCCCGGCATGACCATGCACAAGATGCCGCTGTTCGTGTGGGTCGATCCTGGTGACGGTGTTCCTGCTGCTGCTGTCGCTGCCGGTGCTCGCCGGCGCCATCACCATGCTGCTCACCGACAGGAATTTCGGCACCACCTTCTTCGATCCGCAGGGCGGCGGCGATCCGATCCTGTTCCAGCACCTGTTCTGGTTCTTCGGCCATCCGGAGGTCTACATCCTGATCCTGCCCGGCTTCGGCATGGTCAGCCAGATCGTGGCGACGTTCTCGAAGAAGCCGGTGTTCGGCTATCTCGGCATGGCCTACGCGATGGTGGCGATCGGCGGCATCGGCTTCGTCGTGTGGGCGCACCACATGTACAACGTCGGCATGTCGGCGAGCGTCCAGGCCTACTTCATCGCCGCCACGATGGTGATCGCGGTGCCGACCGGCGTGAAAGTCTTCTCCTGGATCGCCACGATGTGGGGCGGCTCGATCGAGTTCAAGACGCCGATGCTGTGGGCGGTCGGCTTCATCTTCCTGTTCACTATCGGCGGCGTGACCGGCGTGGTGCTTGCCAATGCCGGCGTCGACCGCGAACTGCACGGCACCTACTACGTCGTGGCGCACTTCCACTACGTGCTTTCGCTCGGCGCCGTCTTCGCCATCTTCGGCGGCTGGTACTACTGGTTCCCGAAGATGACCGGCTACATGTACAACGAGACGCTCGGCAAGCTGCACTTCTGGCTGACCTTCATCGGCGTCAACGTGGTGTTCTTCCCGCAGCACTTCCTCGGGCTCGCCGGCATGCCGCGCCGCTATGCCGATTATCCCGATGCGTTCGCCGGGTGGAATTTCGTCTCCTCGATCGGCTCGTACATTTCCGGCTTCGGCACGCTGGTGTTCTTCTACTGCATGGCGCAAGCGTTCATGCGCAAGGAACGGGCGGCGGCCAACCCGTGGGGACCCGGCGCCACCACGCTGGAATGGACGCTGCCGTCGCCGCCGCCGTTCCACCAATATGAGACGCTGCCGCTGATCCGATGAGCGTTACGCTTGCACGCGCCGAGCCCAGCATCGCGGGTGTCGGCGACTACATCGAACTGATGAAGCCGCGGGTGATGTCGCTCGTGGTGTTCACGGCGCTGGTCGGCCTTGTGCTGGCGCCCGGCCACGTCCATCCGGTGATCGGTTTTGCCGCGCTGTTGTGCATCACCGTCGGCGCCGGCGCCGCAGGTGCGCTTAACATGTGGTACGACGCCGACATCGATGCGCGAATGGCGCGTACCGCCGGCCGGCCGATCCCGCGCGGCCGCATCACGCCTGGCGAGGCGGCGGGCTTCGGCTTCACGCTGGCGGTGTTCTCGGTCGTCACGCTCGGACTTTTGGTCAATTTGCTGGCGGCGGCGCTGCTCGCCTTCACCATCTTCTTCTATGTCGCGATCTATACTGTCTGGCTGAAGCGCTCGACGCCGCAGAACATCGTCATCGGCGGTGCCGCGGGCGCGCTGCCGCCGATGATCGGCTGGGCGTGCGCGACCGGCAGCCTCGCGATCGAGCCGGTTCTGCTGTTTCTCATCATCTTCTTCTGGACGCCGCCGCACTTCTGGGCGCTGTCGCTCTACCGCACCGAGGATTACGCGCGCGCCGGAATTCCGATGCTGCCCGTGGTCGCCGGCGACCGCGAAACGCGCCGCCAAATCCTGATCTATACGCTGATCCTGGCGCCGCTCGGCGTCGCGCCCTGGCTCCTCGGCTATGCCGGACCGGTTTATGGCGTCGCTGCGGTGGTCGCAGGCTCCATCATGATCGCGCTGGCGCTGCGCGTGCGCAAGGAGCGCGAGGGATACCGGGCCAGCAAACAATTGTTCGGTTTCTCGATCCTCTATCTGTTCCTGTTGTTTGCCATGCTGTTGGTCGATCGGATGTCGGGAGGGCTGTTCGGCCATTTCGCAGCATGACGATGGCGAGTGAAATCATGGACGACGTCACCAAAGCCGGAGCGGAGCCGGCATCAAGCTGACCGAGGAGCAGTTGCGCGCCCGCCGCGCCCGCTCGATTGCCATCGCGCTGGCGCTCGGCGCCTTCGTGCTGGTGATTTTCGCGGTGACCATCGTCCGGCTCGGCTCCGGCGTGCTCACGGGTCCCGACTACATGCGGCCTGTGGACACGACCAGATAGCGGCATTCGACGGCACTCCGACCATGCAACCAGCAGCCGAACAGCAAAGGGCCCGTCATCCGCGCCGCGGTGATTTTGTCGTCGCGTTTCTGTGCGGCGCCTTCGTCGCACTGATGGTCGGCGCATCGTATGCGGCGGTGCCGCTCTATTCCTGGTTCTGCCGCACCACCGGATTCGGCGGCACCACGCAGGTGGCGAAAGCGCTGCCAACCCATGAATCCGCGCGCATGATCACGGTACGCTTTGATTCCAACGTGGCCATCGGGCTGCCGTGGTCGTTCAAGCCGGAAAGAAACACCATCGACGTGCGGCTCGGGCAGGTGGTAACCGTCTACTACCGGGTCACCAACGAAGCCGCCCGCGTCACCGTCGGGCAGGCCGGCTATAACGTCAGCCCGCCGACGGTCGGCATCTACTTCGAGAAGATCAACTGCTTCTGCTTCACGACGCAGACGATGAAGCCCGGCGAGACGCGCGACATGGCGGTGGTGTTTTATGTCGATCCCAAGCTCGCCCGGGATACCGATCAGGACCATGTCAGCACGATAACGCTCTCCTACACGTTCTATCCGGTGCGCGAACCGGAGCAGCCGGTGCAGGAGAGCGCGGTTGCGGATAAATCGGGCGGTATCTAAAACAAGAGGCAACGAAGGCGCAGACCGCAACGGGTCGCGCCAAAGTGGAGACGATAACGATGGCCGATGCTGCTGCACACGCCAAACCGCACCACGATTATCACCTGGTCAATCCCAGTCCCTGGCCGGCGAGTCGGCGCCGCCGCAGCCTTCATCACCGCCAGTCGGCCTGATCCTGTGGATGCACTCGATCGTCAGCTTCGCGCCGCTCATCCTCGGCGTCGGCCTCATCGGCATCGCCTACACGATGATCGGCTGGTGGCGCGACGTCATCCACGAAGCCGAGGTCGAGGACGATCACACCCGCGTCGTGCAGATTTCGCACCGCTACGGCATGATCCTGTTCATCGCCTCGGAGGTGATGTTCTTCGTCGCCTGGTTCTGGGCCTACTTCAATACCGCGCTTGTTTCCGGATGAGTTGAAGGACATCGGGCGGATCGCGTTCACCGGCGGCGTATGGCCGCCCAAGGGCATCGAGACCTTCGATCCGTGGCATTTCCCGCTGCTCAACACGCTGATCCTGCTGACCTCCGGCACCACGGTGACCTGGGCGCATCACGCGCTCCTGGAGAACGACCGCAAGGGCCTGGTCAGCGGGCTGCGGCTGACCATCGCTGCTCGGCGTCAGCTTCACCTGCCTGCCAGGCCTGGGAATACGCGCACGCCGCGTTCCACTATTCCGGCAACATGTACGGCGCCGCCTTCTTCATGGCGACCGGGTTTCCACGGCGCGCATGTCATCATCGGGTCGATCTTCCTGATCGTCTGCCTGTTCCGCGCGCTCGCCGGCCAGTTCAAGCCGACGCAGCATCTCGGCTTTGAGTTCTGCCGCCTGGTATTGGCACTTCGTCGACGTGGTGTGGCTGTTCCTGTTCGCCTGCATTTACGTCTGGGGCGGCGGCGCCAGCGCCGGCTAGCGCAAACGCATTTCCGCTCATTCCGCGCGAAAGCGGGAATTCACGGCTGCTCGGTCCTCGCTTGCGCGGGGACGCGCGGAACACGAAGTCATTGTCATGACGGCAAAGCCGATCAACTTCGCTTGCAGGCGCGATCCGCGCCGGATTGGCCTGCCGCTGCCCGCGCTGCGGCAAGGGAAAATTGTTCCCGGGCTTCCTGACCTTGCGGCCGCGCTGCGAGGTCTGCGGGCTCGACTACGGCTTCGCCGATTCCGGCGACGGCCCGGCCGTCTTCATCATGTTCTTCGCCGGCTTCATCGTCGTCGGCGCGGCCCTTGTGACGGAGGCGGTCTATCACCCGCCGTATTGGGTCCACGCGGTGCTGTGGCTGCCTTTGATCCTGATCGTCACGCTCGGCCCGTTGCGGCCGATGAAGGGAATGATGATTGCGCTGCAGTACTATCACAAGGCCGAAGAGCGGCCGTTCGGGGGACAGGCGCGCCATGAGCGCGGGCGTCAAGGCGCGGCCGCTCCTGGGTCAGTCTGCTGATCCCTGCCGTGCTCGCCTTTGTCGTCCTCATCGGGCTTGGCACCTGGCAGATCCAGCGCAAAGCCTGGAAGGAAGGCCTGATCGCCGCGCTCGACGCCCAGCTCGCGGCGCCGCCGATCGCGTTGCCGCCGCCCGCGTCATGGCCGAGGTCTCGATCAGCAAAAAGACGAGTACCGCCGCGTCACCTTCAGCGCCACGTTCGACAATTCCAAGGAGGCGCTGGTTTTCGCGGCGCCGTCGACATTCCGCCCCGACGTATCCGGTCCGGGATATTGGGTGTTCACGCCGGCCCGGCTTGCGGACGGCAACATCGTCATGGTCAATCGCGGCTTCGTGCCCGACGGCCGGCAAGACCCGAAGTCGCGCCCGCAGGGGCAGATGACCGGGCCCGTCGAGATCGTCGGCTCGATGCGCTGGCCCGGAACCGCGCCATTGGTTCACGCCGGACCGACGAGCCGGCAAAGAACCTCTGGTTCTCCGCCGATCCGCAGGCGATCGCCGCCGCCAAGGGGCTTGGCGCGGTGGCGCCGTTCTATGTCGAGCAGGAAAGCCCGGTCCCGCCCGGCGGGTTGCCGCAGCCGGGCAAGCTCAGGGTGACGCTGCCCGACAACCATCTGCAATATGCGCTGACCTGGTACGGCCTGGCCCTGGTTCTGGTCATCATGTTCGTCGCGTGGGCATCTAGTTCCGGCCGCGACGAGCCTGGCGCCGAGCCGTCGCCGCCGCGGCAGGGCGTTTCGCCTTCCTTGTGAAGGCATCCGCTTTTCTATTAGTGTGGCGTCAGCGGCGTCGGGCGGCGGTTTCGCCGCACGCCAAAACGTTGGTAATATCAATAGGCTTAGGCATCCGCGCCGGTGGCCTCATCGGCGCGCAGGAAATATCAGTGCGGTACGTCTCAACCAGGGGCGAAGCCCCGCCGCTCGGCTTCGCCGAGGCGATGCTCGCGGGCCTTGCCCGCGACGGCGGTCTCTATGTGCCCGCAATCCTGGCCGCGCATCGAGCCGCAGACGATCGTGTCGTTTGCCGGCCGTCCCTATGCGGAAGTCGCCGTCGAGGTGATCCGGCGGTTTGCCGACGATTCCATCGCCGAAGCCGACCTCGCCCGCATGGCGCGCGAGGCCTACGGCACGTTTCCGCCATCCCGCGGTGGTGCCGCTGACGCAGCTCGACGTGAACACCTTCGCGCTCGAGCTGTTTCACGGCCCGACGCTCGCGTTCAAGGACGTGGCGATGCAGCTGCTGGCGCGGCTGATGGACCACGTGCTCGCCGCGCGCGGCGAGCGCCGCACCATCGTGGTGGCGACCTCGGGCGACACCGGCGGCGCCGCCGTCGAGGCGTTCCGCGCGCCGCGACCAGGTCGACCTGATCGTGCTCTTCCCGCAGGGCCGCATCTCCGACGTGCAGCGGCGCATGATGACGACGGTCGAGGCCGCCAACGTCAGCGCGGTCGCCATCGAGGGCACCTTCGACGATTGTCAGGCGCTGGTGAAGGCGATGTTCAACCACGCCGACTTTCGCGAGCGGGTGCGGCTGTCCGGCGTCGAACTCGATCAACTGGGCGCGCATCGTGGCGCAGGCGGTCTACTATTTCACCGCCGCGGTGTCGCTCGGCGCGCCCTACCGCAAGGTGGCGTTCACCGTGCCGACCGGCAATTTCGGCGACGTCTATGCCGGCTACGTGGCGCTGCGCATGGGCCTGCCGATCGACCGGCTGGTCATCGCCACCAACGTCAACGACATCCTGACGCGCACGCTGGCGACCGGCACTTACGAGCTGCGCGCCGTGGTGCCGACGACGTCGCCGTCGATGGACATCCAGGTCTCGTCGAATTTCGAGCGGCTGTTGTTCGACGCCTATAACCGCGACGGCAACGCCATCCGCGCGCTGATGGGCTCGCTCGCGCAGTCGCGCCGCTTCACGCTGTCGGCGCGCGCGCTGTCGCAAATCCGCGCGCTGTTCGCCGCCGACCGCGCCGACGAGGACGAAGTCGCCGCAACCATCCGCACGGTCAAGCGCGAGACCGGCAATTTCGTCGATCCGCATACGGCGGTCGGCATCGCGGTCGCCGAGAAGGAGCTGCGCGATCCGACGGTGCCGATGGTGGTGCTGTCCACCGCGCATGCGGCCAAATTTCCCGACGCGGTCGAGGCGGCCTGCGGCGTGCGGCCGGCATTGCCGGAATGGTTTTCCGATCTCGATACCCGGCCGGAGCGCGTCACCGTGCTGCCGGCGGACCAGTCAGCGGTCGAGCGTTTCGTCCTGGCGACGAGCCGTGCCGCGCAGGAAGGAGCGGCAGCATGAGTGTTGCGGTGACGAAATTGAAATCCGGCATCAATGTGGTGACCGACACGATGCCGCATCTGGAGACCGCCTCGCTCGGCGTGTGGGTCAATGCCGGCAGCCGCGACGAACATCGCGACGAGAACGGCATCTCGCATTTTCTCGAACACATGGCGTTCAAAGGCACGCGGCGGCGCACGGCGCGGCAGATCGCCGAGGAGATCGAGGCGGTGGGCGGCGACCTCAACGCGGCGACCGGCGCCGAGATCGACCGCCTATTACGCGCGCGTACTCAAGGCCGACGTGCCGCTCGCGCTCGACGTGCTCGCCGACATCCTCTCCGAGCCGGCCTTCGACCGCGACGAGCTCGTCCGCGAGCAAAACGTCATCGTGCAGGAAATCGGCGCGGTCGCCGACACGCCGGACGATCTGATTTTCGAGCACCTGCAGGCGGTCGCGTTTCCCGGACCAGCCGCTCGGCCGCTCGATCCTCGGCACCGCCAAGACGGTCAGATCGTTCGACGGCGCCAAGCTGCGCGATTATCTCGCCAGCAATTATCGCGGGCCCGACATGGTGGTGGCGGCGGCCGGCGCGGTCGACCATCAGGCGGTGGTCGCCGAGGTGGAGCGGCGCTTTCGCGAGCTTCAACGGCCCCGCCAGCCCGCCGCCGGAGCCGGCGAGCTTCGGCGGCGGCAGCCACGTCGAGAAGCGCGACCTCGAACAGGTGCATATCGCGCTGGCGCTTGCCCGGCGTGCCGCAGACCGATCCGGCGCTCTATTCGCTGCAGGCCTTCACCAATGTGCTGGGCGGCGGAATGTCGTCGCGGCTGTTCCAGGAAGCGCGCGAAAAGCGCGGGCTGTGCTATTCGATCTATTCGTTCCACGTGCCGTATTCGGATGTCGGCATGTTCGGGCTCTACGCCGGCACCGACGCGGCCGACACCTCGGAATTGATGCGTCTGATCGTCGAGGAGATCGCCAATGCGGCGGAGACGCTCTCCGAGCCGGAGATCGCGCGCGCCAAGGCGCAGATGAAGGCCGGCCTGTTGATGGCGCTGGAAAGTTCGGGCGAGCGCATCGGGCAACTCGCCCGTCAGATGCTCGCCTACGGCCGGCCGCTTCCGACCGACGAACTGGTCGCCAAGGTGGACGCGGTCACGGTCGAGAGCGCACGCGCGGCCGGACGTGCGCTGCTGCGGCGCGGCAAGCTCGCGACCGCCGTGCTGGGACTTGGCTCCGGGCTTGAAAGCGCCGCCGCGATTGCCGAAAGTCTGACGCGCCGCGCCGCATGATGGATCAAATCTGTGCCGATGCATCGCCGCCGAGACCACCCGCAATAGCCCCGATGGCGTTCTTTCGCACCATCAATTTTTCCGAGCCGCTCGCCTCGATCGCCGGCGAGGGCGTCACGCTGCGCACGCCGCAGATGACCGATTACGGCGAATGGTCGGCGCTGCGCGAAGCGAGCCGCGAATTTCTCAAGCCCTGGGAGCCGACCTGGCCGGCCGACGACCTCACCCGCAGCGCGTTCCGGCGGCGCGATCAGGCGCTATGCCGAGGATTTGCGGACCGACCAGGGCTACGCGTTCCTGATCGCTCGCAATGACGACGGCGCGCTGGTCGGCGGATTGACGCTCGCCAATATCCGCCGCGGCGTCGCCCAGGCGGCCAGTGTCGGCTATTGGATGGGCCTGCCGTTCGTGCGCCGCGGCTACATGACGGCGGCGGTGCGGGCCGTCATCCCGTTCGCCTTCGCGACGCTGCGGCTGCATCGCGCTCGAAGCCGCCTGCATTCCGACCAATGCCGGCTCGATCCGGCTGCTGGAAAACACCGGTTTCGTGCGCGAGGGCTATGCGCGCGAATACCTTTGCATCAACGGCATCTGGCAGGATCATCTGCTTTACGCGCGCTTGCCGAGTGTCGGAATTCTTAACGAGCCTTAACCAGGCGGCGTGCGCGCCGCCTTGGGATGGCCACGGTTCGCTGGCTATGATGCTGTCGGGTACGCGGATTTTGCGCGCGATTTGCAGCGGCTTTGGCCGCGAGTTTGGCGATGAGTTGGGGAATGCCGGGGGACGTTAATTCGAAGCGCTGGTGCCGATCGGGCCGCGGTCGCGGCTCTGCTTGCGCTCGCGCTGCTGGCGCCGGGCTGCAGCGGCGGCGGCAACTTTTTTGGCGGACCGAGCGGCCTCGACGCCAGCTCCAGCCCCGGCAGCCGGCGCCTGCGCCGCGCCGGCCGTCGCTCCGGCGGCGGCTGGCTGCCGGCCGACGTGACGAATTTCTTCGCCGGGTCGTCCGATAAGGCGCCGCAGGCGGTCGCCGGCGCGACGCCGGATGTCGAATGCCCCTACATCCAGATCCGCGAGGGCGCCTCGACGCTGATCGTCAATGGCGCCGGCGACAACGCGGCGATGTCGCTGAAATACCAGGGCACCTTCGTGCGCGCCGCGCGCCAATGCGCGGTGGTCGCCGGGCAGATGGTCATGAAGGTCGGCGTCGAAGGACGCATCGTCCTCGGGCCGCAGGGCGGCCCCGGCGAGATCAACGTGCCGTTGCGGATCGCCGTCGTGGACGAAAAGCCGTCATCGTCGAAAACCGATCGTGACCAAGCTGATCATCATTCCGGTCATGGTTCAGTCCGCCGACGACAATCCGATCTTCACGCACGTCGAGGACAATTTGAGCTTTCCGCTGCCGTCGTCGGCGGAGCTTGAGAATTACATCGTCTATATCGGCTTCGATCCGCTCGCGGCCGAAGCGCAGCAAAAGCACGAAAGGCCGAAGCCCAAAGTCAGGCGCAAGCCAAAGCCGAAACCGGCACCCGGCACCGGCTGACGCGTCAATTGAATTTCTGACTTACGTCTTCGATGCCGCGCGCGAGCAGTTCCTCGGCCACTTTGCCCTTGGCGGCGGTGGCAAGGATCTTCTCGGCGGCGGCGACGGCGGCGTCGGCGGCGGCGGAGCGCACATCGGCGAGCGCCTGCGCCTCGGCCTGAGCGATCTTCGCCTCCGCCATCTTGGTGCGGCGGGCGACGAATTCCTCCATCCGCTGCTTGGCTTCGGCGGCGAGACGTTCGGCCTCGGCCTTGGCGCTTTCGATGATGGCTGCGGCCTCGCTCTCGGCCGCACGGCCCTTGCGCTCGAATTCGGCGAGCAACGCCTGCGCCTCTTCGCGCAGCCGGTTCGCCTCGTCGAGCTCCGCCTTGATGCGCGCCTGGCGCTGATCGAGCGCGTCGACGAGTTTGCGGTGCACGCCCAGATAGACGAGCAGGCCGAGAAAGCTGATGAAAGCCGATGGCGACCCAGGCTTCGGGGGGAGGCATCATCGCTTGTCCTCAGTTCTTGCCGGCGTCGGCCAAAGCGGCGGCGACCTCGTGTGCAGCCGGGCGCCTTGCCGATCAGCCGCTCGACGATCGCCGCGGCGGTGTCGGCAGCGATGGCGCCGACGTTGCCCATCGCCGCCGTGCGCGTCGCCGCGATCGATTTCTCCGCCGCCGCCAGCCGTTCGTGCAACTCCGCCTCCAGCCGCTTGTTGGTCTCCTCGGCCGCGGCCGCCTGCCGCTCGCGCGTGGCGTTGGCGATTGCCCTGCGCGCGGGTGCGCGCATCGGCAAGCGCCTTCTCGTAGGCGGCGTGCGCCGCGTCCGACCGTTCCTTGAAGCGCTGCGCCGCCGCGATATCCTCGGCGATGCGCTTGCGACCGCTCGGCAAGGATCGAGCCGATCCGCGGCAACGCCACCTTCGCCATCAGCACGTAGAGCAGCACGAAGCGTCAGCGCCAGCCAAACGAGCTGCGACGGAAAGTTCTCCGTCTGGAACGGCGGAAATTTGTGTTGCCCGCCGGGCGCTTCGGTGTTGGCAGTCGGTGCGGCCATGATCGGGCAGGGCTCAGAACTGATAGAGCAGCAGGAGCGCGATCAGCAGCGAGAAAATGCCGAGCGCCTCGGTGATGGCGAACCCGAAGATCAGGTTGCCGAACTGGCCCTGCGCGGCGGAAGGATTGCGCAGCGCGGCCGCCAGATAATTGCCGAAGATCAGGCCGACGCCGACGCCGGCGCCGCCCATGCCGATGCAGGCAATGCCGGCCCCGATCAATTTCGCGGCGTTCGCATCCATGAGAAAGCTCCTTTTCGAGGTTGCAAATGGCGGGCCGTCAGTGGCCCGGGTGTATCGCATCGTTGAGATAGATGCAGGTGAGAATGGCGAAGACGTAGGCCTGCAGGCAGGCGACCAGGAGTTCGAGCGCGGTCAGCATCACCACCATGACGAACGGCAGCACCGCGCCGAACCAGCCGAGCACGCCGGCGCCCGCGAGCATGATGATGAAGCCGGCGAAGACCTGCAGCGTGATGTGCCCGGCCAGCATGTTGGCGAACAGACGGACGCTGTGGGAGACCGGCCGCGAAAGGAACGACAGCACCTCGATGGGCACGATCAGCGGCAGGAAGAACCACGGCACCCCGGAGGGAACGAACAGCTTGAGGAAATGCAGACCGTTTTTCCAGAAGCCGTAGATGACGACGATGAAGAAGACCAGCAGCGCCAGCGTCGCCGTCACGATCAGCTGGCCCGTCACCGTAAAAGAATAGGGAATAAGCCCGATCAGATTGGCGACCAGGACGAACATGAACAGCGTGAACACGAAGGGCAGGAACTTCATTCCCTCGGTGCCGGCCGAATTGCGCAGCGTGGTGGCGACGAATTCGTAGGACATTTCGGCCACCGATTGCAGCCGCCCGGGCACCACCGCGCGCGGCGCGGTGGCGCCGATCAGCAGCGCCGAAACGAGCGCGACGACGATCAGCATGTACGCCGCCGAATTGGTGAAGGCGATCTGGTGACCGCCCATGCTCAGCATCGGCATCAAATTCTTGATTTGGAACTGTTCGATCGGATCGAGTTGCATGGTTTTAATCGCCGTCGAGCGTTGCAGTAGGGCCTAGTTCTTCGCCGCCGCGGAGCGGACCACATTGAGCACGCCCGCGGCAAAGCCGAGCAGCAAAAATATAATGAGCCCCCAGGGCGAAATCCCGAGCCAATGGTCGATCAGAAGGCCGAGGCCGGCACCGACCACCACGCCTGCAACAAGTTCGCTCGAGAGCCGTAAGCCTCTGGCGTAGCCCGATGCAGTCGTCGCCCGATCCTCACCAGGACCATCGGAAGGCTGGCTCGCCTGATCGCGCGCAAGCCTTTCGCCGAGCCGCTGGAGTCTCGCGGAGAGAGCGGCTTCATCGGTGTGCGCTTTGCCGTTCTCGCCGTTGTCGCGCGCGCCGTCGCTCATGCTTCCGACACTCGCGGTCTTACGGCGATCGCGGCACGCCCGCCCGCTGAAACCGCGCGGACCATACTGACAGGATTTTGCCAAGTCAAGAAACCGCAACTTTGCTCCTAATCACACTGAATTTACGAGAGATATGAGCCATGCGCGCGATCCCGGACAAGGCGCCCGCCGGCCCTGTTTCTGGCTGGCGCAAGCAATTTCCGGGTCCGTCGGCCGGGCGATCTGTGCTCTCGACGCAACCCCGTTTGCTATACTGAACAGGCACGCGCGCACTCCGCCACAAATATCGGGCATCAGGAGATGACCATGATCAGCAAGGCATTTGCCGCCGTCATTGCCGCCCTGATCCTGACCGGATGCGTTTTCGCCGAGGATGCGACTGCGCCGCAAACCGACGAGGCGCGCTATAGGTTCCACAAAGTAGCAAATGGATTCCTGCGCCTTGACAAGCAGACCGGAGAAGTCGCGCTGTGCGGCCGGCAGGCGGTCGGCTGGGCCTGCCTGGCGGCTCCCGAGGATCGAGCCGTACTCGAGAACGAGATCGCGCGCCTGCACAAAGATAACGCCGCGCTCAAGCAGGAGATGCTGTCGCGCGGGCTGCCGTTGCCGCCGGGTACGATGCCGGATCCCACCGCCGGCGACAGCGGCAAGACCTTGACGCTTTGGCTGCCCAACAGTGCCGACTTCGATCGGGTCATGACCTTCGTCGGGCGAGATCTGGCATCGCCTTGTCGAGGCGATCGCCGATGCGCAAGACCGGGTTCTGCACGAGAGCTGACAGGCGCCGGATTGGGCGAACGATTTTGCCGTGAACTCCTTGTCCGCCATCCAGATTGCGCGCGCAGATACGATGGCGAGCGCGGTGCTGTCGGTGGGGACGAGCGCTGCATGTGCCGGTAAGCGGCGGCCGTTTGGGCCTGGGGACTTGGCAAGGACTATACGTTGCCGAGCATCGCCAGGCCGCGCATCAGCGCGAGGTCGCGCTGCAATTTCTCGGCACCTGCCGGCAAACTTAAGATTCTGCCCGGGAGACCGGGCACCAGGCGCGGATGCGGCTTTCCCGTGGACCGCGGACTGCGATCGGCACTAAAATACAAACGACACGGCCGATTGGGACATCTCATTGAACCAAGCTGAACTCCATCGCCTGGTGATCGCCGACGATCATCCGCTGTTTCGCGGCGCGTTGCGCGAAGCGGTTTCCGGCGTTTTCGGCCGCGCCGAGATCGGCGAGGCCGGCACTTTTGAAGAAGTGACCGACCTCCTTGAACGCGACGGCGAGGTCGATCTGATCCTGCTCGATCTGCGCATGCCGGGCGTGCGCGGTTTCTCCGGACTCATGTATTTGCGCGCGCAATATCCGAGCGTACCCATCGTCGTGGTTTCGGCCAACGACGATCCCGCCGTGATCCGCCGCTGCATGGAGTTCGGCGCTTCGGGGTTTTTTCCAAAAACGCTCGGCGCCGACGCGTTACGGGCGCCATCGCGCGCGTCCTGCAGGGCGAAGTGTGGACGCCGCCCGATGTCGATCTGACGCTCAAACCCGACGCCGAGAGCGCGGCGATGATCGCACGGCTTTCCAGGCTTACGCCGCAGCAGGTCCGCGTGCTGATGATGCTCTCCGGCGGACTCTTGAACAAACAGATCGCCTACGAGCTCGGCGTATCGGAAGCGACCGTGAAGGCGCACGTCTCCGCGATCCTGCAAAAGCTCGGCGTCGACAGCCGCACCCAAGCGGTCATCGCCGCCGGACGGATCGAAGCCGGCCAATGGCCGCAAGTGCAGCCGCGGGCGGAATAAATTTCGGGACCGCTCACCTGCGTCAAACCATCGTCTGACCAAGGTGTGGATAGGCCGGCGGTGATTGCCGGAACGCTGACAAGCCCGTCGGTGTCACTGCGGGCGCAATTTTGCGTATTTGCACCGTGCGGTCACGCGGCAAGCTCGCGCATGATGCCGTAAAGCCGCGCCTGACCTTCGAAGCCGATGCCAGGACGATCCGACAGGCTCAAATAGCCATCGGAAAGTTCGGCATCGTCGGCGAAGCCGCCGAAATCGCCGAACACGCCGGGATAGGATTCGGCGCCGCCGAGGCCGAAGCCGGCGGCGACGGCAAGCGACATCTGATTGCCGCCATGCGGAAACAGCAAACTGCGCGGCCATTGATGGTGGGCGAGCATGTCGAGAGTGCGCGCATATTGCACGATGCCGTAGGCCTGCGGCGGATCGACCTGGATGACGTCGTTACGTTGCGGCTTGAGCCCGCCGAAGCGCACCAGGTTCTCCACGTCCTGCGTGGAAAACAGATTTTCGCCGGTGGAGAGCGGCACGTCGAAGGTTTCGGCGATCTCGGCAAGGAGCGCGAAGTCAAGCGGATCGCACGGCTCTTCGAACCAGCGCAGCGCGAAGGGCCTTAAGCCGCGCGCATAGGCGAACGCTTCGTCGCGGGAAAACTTCGAGTTGGCATCGACCGCAAGTTGCCCGCCCTGCGGCAGGATCGATTTTACCGCCTCGACGCGGTGCAGATCGTCGGCAAGCGGCATGCCGCCGACTTTCATCTTGACCATGGTGTAGCCAGCGTCGAGGTGGCGGCGCATCTCGTCCTGTAAATCCTTGGTGGTTTTGCCGGGCGCGTACCAGCCGCCGCCGACGTAGCAAAAAACCTTCTCGGCGATCTTGCCGTCGTTGTAACGCTCGGCGAGCAGCCGGTGCAGCGGCTCCTCCGCGATCTTGGCGACAGCGTCCCACACCGCGACCTCGATGGTGCCGATGCCGATCGAGCGTTCGCTGTGGCCGCCGGATTTCTCGTTTTGCATCATGACGGCGAGAATTTTTTCCGGCGCGAAATTGTTGCCGGCCTCGTTGCGCAGCGATTTGGGATCGGCTTTGAGGACGCGCGGAATAAAGCGCGCGCGCATCTGCGCGCCGCAGGCGTAGCGGCCGGTGGAATTGAAGGCGAAGCCGGCGACCGGCTTGCCGTCGCGCTTGACGTCGGTGAGGACGGCGACCACCGACGTCGTCATTTCCGAGAAATCGATGCTCGAATTGGCGAGCGAGGAGTTCAGCGGGATCGCGGCCTCGCGGATGTCGACGATGCGCAACGGGCTGTCCTCCCTCGGTTCGTTCTTGCTATCATCGCCGCCTGCTCGGGCGTAGTAAACGGCGAACCGGCGCGTGATGGGGGCGCACATGACCGATCCGGCATTCCAAGTCACAGGCCATGCCACCGTACTCCATGTCAAAGACATGCCTACGGCGCTCGCCTATTATCGCGACAAGCTGGGCTTTGCCGTCACGTTTAGCTGGGAAGATCCGCCGCGCTACGTCTGCCTGCGTCTTGGCGATGCAGCCATCCACCTCAATTCATACGTGCCGCCCGCGGGGCCGTCGCATATCGCCATTTTCTGCAAGGGCGTCGATGCGCTGCACGGCCAATTGACCGCGCGCGGCGTCGCTATCGCCGACCCGATCGCCGACCGGGACTACGGCATGCGCGATTTTGCGGTGACCGATCCCGACGGACACCGGCTCGTGTTCGGCCAGGGGATTTCAGAGCATTGACCACCGCAAAGGAAACGCCATGCCGGCAAGAAAAGTAACGCGAGACGACCTCCGCCAAGCCGCGGAGAAATACAAGAACTGGGGAAAATGGGGCCCTGACGACGAAATCGGCACGCTCAATTACACCAGCGCCGACGACATCGTCGCCGCGGCGCGGCTGGTGAAAAAGGGCAAGGTGATCTCGCTCGCGCTCAATTTCGACAATAACGGCCCGCAAGGCGGCAAGACCAATTATCCGGCGCTCGGCCGCATCAATCCGCTGCACACCATGCTGCGCACCGGCACCGACGCCTATTCGGGCGTGCTCGACAAGCGCGGCATCCGCGCCGCCGACGACATGGTGGTGATCCCGCTGCAATGCGGCACCCAATGGGACGGCCTCGGTCACGTGTTCTACGAGAACAACATGTGGAACGGCTACGATTGCCGCGAAGTGTCGTCGTTCGGCGCGGCGAAATGCGGCATCGAGAAGACCAAGGCCAAGATGGTCGGCCGCGGCGTGTTTCTCGACGTGGCGCGCGCGCTCGGCAAGGACTGCCTCGACGACGGCTACGGCATCACCTGCGAGGACCTCAACAACACCGCCGAGGCGCACAATGTTACTCTCAAGCGCGGCGATTACGTCATCGTGCGCACCGGGCAGATGGAGCGCTGCCTCAAGGCGGGAAGCTGGGACGGCTATCCGGGCGGCGACGCGCCGGGTTTCGCCTTCGAGACGCTGGAATGGATCGCGCGCACCAAACTGGCGGCGCTCGCCAGCGACACCTGGGGCTGCGAGGTGCGGCCCAACAACACCGAGGGCGGCATCAACCAGCCCTGGCATTGGATCACCATCCCGATCATGGGCATGACCATGGGTGAAATTTTCTATCTCAAGGATCTCGCCGAGGACTGCGCCGCCGACGGCGTTTACGAATTCATGTTCGTCGCGCCGGCTATTCCTATCACCGGCGCGGTGGGCTCGCCGACCAATCCGCTGGCGATCAAATGACGCTCTGCGTCATGGCCGCGACATAAGCGTGCTCAGCACGCCGTTCTCCGAACGGCTATGCGCGGGCATGATGTAATACGAGAATCAATTAGCTGACCTTTTCCCGCCTGATCGGACGGCCTTCGAGCCCAGCCTCGCGCGCCTCACGGTGCGGGCCTTCGGGCCGCATCGTGAAAGACGACTCGACGCTCGTGTAATCGTGATAGCCGAGCCGGGCGAGCGGACGGATTCTCACCACATCCAGTTTTCCATCGGGCGTCAGCGCATCGTCGCGAATGTGCACGCCGACGACCCGGCCGATGACGACGTGATGAACTCCGTCGAGCGTGCGGGCCGGCAGCGCCAGCGAGCAATGAAATTTGCATTCGAGATGCACCGGCGATGCCGCAACGCGGGGTGGCTTGACGATGCGGGAGGGAATCATTTCCAGGCCGGCAAGCGCGGCCTCGTCGATCTCCGGCGGCACGAACTGTGAGGTGATGTTGACCGCTTCGCGCAGCTCGTAGGTCGCCATGTTGACCACGAACTCGCCGGTATCGGCCGCATTCTTGGCGCTATCCTTCCGCCGCCCGGTCTGGGGAAAAGAATTCGCCGAAAACATCACAAACGGCGGATCGTAGGCGAGGTTGTTGAACTGGCTGTAGGGCGCGAGATTGACGATGCCATCGCAGCTCAGCGTCGATATCCAGCCGATCGGCCGCGGCACGACGATCGACTTGTAGGGATTGAACGGCAGGCCGTGATCGTCCTTGTCGGACTCATAAAACATGGTTGTCGCTCCCTTGTCGCTGCGGTCGATCGGACAAATAGCGCGATTGATTGCCATAGTGCTTGTCCGACGGCGGCGCGGGCAATCAAAAAAACCGGTGGCGCAAGGCTCCAGCTAGTCCGTAGGGGCATATCTCGCTCCGGTCAGAGCCGCCAGCCCCGCGAGCGCCGTGATCACGGCGGCGAAGGCGATGTGGGCGACGAGCGAACCGGTCACGGCCGACAGTACGCCAATGCCGATCACCGGCAGCGAATTGCCGGCGAACAGCGCGATCAGATAGCTGGAGACGACTTCGCTGCGCCGATCGGCGGGCGCGATGCGGTTGATCACTTCGAGGCTGCCGCGATAGCCGAGGCCGCCGGCGACGCCGCCGATTGCCGCGGCCAACAGCAATAGCGGCAGCGATCTGAACAAGTTCGGCGCCGACCAGCAGCCAGACGCTCGGCAATAGCAGCGCCAGTGCAGCGAACATGGTGGCCTGGCTTGCGAGCCTGCCCGTCGACAGGATCGTGATCGCGGCAACGCCAAACAGTTCGCACACGACAGCACCCGCCACCGCCGGCGCGTGAAGATGCAGGCTACCGGCCAGCAGATTGGGAATCAGAGCGGAGTAGAAACCGATCACCGCGAACGTGGCGAACCCGGCGACGGCCGGCGAAACGAACTGGAGCCAGATCTGCCGCGGCACGCCGAGCCGCGGTTTGAGCGACGCCTCGCGCAGCTTTTTTGGCTTCACGACCGTTTCGGGCGCGAACAGGATGGCGCCTGAAACGGCAAAGAGCACCGCCAGATAGATGTAATAGGGAAGCCGCAGCGGCGAGAATGCAAATTGCGCCAGCAGACCGCCCAGCAGCGGTCCCGCCGCACAACCGAAAAAGTTCGCTGCCGCCGCGATTCTTGCCGCAGCGCCCGGGCGTGAACCCGCGTAAAGCTCTGCGATCCAGGCCGTCGCCGTCCCCGAAGCCAGCCCGGTGGAGAAGCCGCTCAGCGCCCGCGCCGCGAACAGCCACGGCGTACTCGCCGCCGCGGCGAACACGACGGCGCCGGCGATGCCGAAACCGATCGCCGGCAGGCTGGCGATGCGGCGGCCGATCTGGTCCGACAGCCGTCCGAAGAACAACAGCGCAACGAGATTGCCCAACACGTAGACCGCGTAGATCAGCGTCAACGTGACGCCGGAAAATCCGAACGCCTGCTGGTACAGCGGATAGAGCGGCGTCGGCAAAATCGCCCCGACGAACATCGCGCCGAGTTCGGTAGCGACGATCGCGAGCGCGAGAAAATCGCGGTTTCGATGGGTTGCAAGGCTTGTCACGGCAGACCTGATGCCGGTTATTGCGGGCTATTGGTGTCAGCCGCCGATCGTTCGAACCACCCGATTACCGGGCTTCACATCGCCGATCAAGCGAAGGTCACAGTTTCGTAGCCGGAGTGCCGCACGGTTGCGCTTTGCGGCGTATCGATTACGTTTACGGCACCTCGCCAATAGAATGGGAGCCGCGCCATGGATAGCAGAACGGACACCACGCAATATCCCGTGACTTACACCGAGGCGGAATGGCGGAAGCTCCTGACGCCGGAGCAGTATCACATCATGCGCGAGCACGGCACCGAGCGCGCCGGAAGCTGCGCGCTCAATTACGAAAAGCGCGCCGGCACATTTTCGTGCGCCGGCTGCGGACAGCCCCTGTTCATGTCGAAGCGGAAGTTCGAGAGCGGCACCGGCTGGCCGAGCTTCAACGACCCGGTGCCAGGTTCGGTCGAGACCTCGACCGACAGCGGCTTTTTCATGACCCGCACCGAGGTGCATTGCGGCCGTTGCGGCAGCCACCTCGGCCATGTCTTCGAAGACGGCCCGCCGCCCACGCATTTGCGCTATTGCATCAACGGCGTGGCGATGAATTTCCAGACGGAGTGATTTGTGGGGCGGGCGTAAGCGTGCCTGCCGCTTCGGCTTTGCAGCACGCGGAATTCAGGTTGCCGTCTTCTCCTTGATCGAATCGGGACTCTCCAGGGCCCAGCGCGCGAGTGCATCGCCGCGCGCGAACCACACGCCCTTGTGGCCCTGGGCGTAAGTCACGAAGTCCTCGAAAATCTTGACCCGGTTCGCCCGGGCGATCGAATCGTGCAGGGTCACCACCATCATCCGGCGCTTGAACTCGGATTCCGCGTAGAGCGCGTCGAATTCCAGTTTCAGATCCTGGGCAAATGACGCGGCGACGCCGTGATTGTTGAAAAAGGGAATGTCGTTGAGGTGCGCGGTATAAGGCACGACGGCAAACGGCTTGCCGTTGACCGGCACGACAAACGGCTCGTCACGGCTGATGTCGTCGATATGATAGATGAAGCCAAGCTCCTGCTCCAAGGATAAGGTGTTGGCGCTGCGCAACTGAGCGCGGCAATTATAGCCCACCGGGCGCTGGCCGCTGGCTTTCTCGATCTGGTCGGCGGCTTCTTTGATAAACGCGCGCTCCTGATCAATCGGCATCTGGAATTGGACGTCATGGCTGCTGCCATGCGCTCCGCACTCGTGGCCGCGTTGTGCGACTTCTTTGGCGAGGGTGGGGTTGCGCTCGCAGGACAGGCCGCACATCATCGCCGTAACCTTGATGCGGCGTCGATCGAACATATCGAGCATGCGCGGAATCGCCTCGTTGACTGCATATTGCACGGCGGTCTTGGCGTAGAGATCCGGATAGGTCTTGCCGTCGGGACCCTTCGTTTTCGGATCAGGATCGGCGTCGGTCTCGACCACCATGGAGAACGCGACCGCTAGTCGCGCGCCGTTCGGCCAAAACGCGCCGTGAGTCGGTTTTTCCGCCTTCGCTGTCGCCGCGGACGCGTGCAGCAGCGTCGCCGCGCCGGCGGCGGTGGCTGCAGTCGCGACGAAGTTTCTCCGGTTCATGCCGTCTGCGGCAACGTCATGGCGGCTGTCGGAACTCGTTCTATTGCTGGTCATGTTGTCCTCCCGGCGACGCAGGGTCTGCGTTCAATCTTGCTATTTTGTAGTGCGGGCAACCAATCCCGCTCACGGGACTACAAGCGGCGGCGAGCGGGCCAAAATGTCTGCACCCTTCGCCGTACAGCGCATGATGGCCGATAGCAAGATGCAATCGGCATCGGCAGTGCCAACCTGCAGCGCGTAGACGCCGTCTTCCACCAGAGCGCCATCTCCGGCGGCGCGGAATTCCGGCGATTCGTGCAGCGACAAACCGATGCCGTGGCCGACGCTCCCGCCAAGAACCGGATGCAGCTTGAACGGCGCAAGCGCGTCGGCAGCCTTGGCATAAAGTTCGCCGGCGCGCGCACCCGGCCGCACCGCGGCGATGAGAGCATCGAGCGCAGCCGCGGCATGCCGCGCGGCCGGCGGCTGGCGCGCATCAGCCGTGACCAACATGTCGGCCCAATAGCCGGCGAGTTTCACCGCCAGATAGCCGACCAGCGGCCCGGCATTTTTCTCAAACCGCCCCTGGTAGGGAACGAGCGTGCGGCCGCCATCCAGGCTGACCAGCGTGCGGACATCCTGCGCGGCGAGCGAACGGGCGAGGCGTTCGGCGTCGAGCGCCGCCGTCTCCGGCTCGCCGCTGTTGCGCCAGCCGTCGACGAACGCTTTCGCCGCGATGTCGACAAGCCGGCACGCCGCCCGCATCATCGTCAGCTCGCGCGGCCGTTTGCGCGGCGGCGGAACAGTCAAAATGTCGTCGGCGCGCCGCAACGTGAAACGCCCGCCGAGGCTGCGACGAACCGCGTCGTACAGCACCGGCGCCATGATGTCGAAGCCGAGGGTGCCAAGTTCGACGCATCTGCTCGGCCTTAAGCCGCTCGCACCACGGATCGAACGCCTTTTCCCATTCCGGCCCCATTCCGGAGCGGCACGTCGGCAATCCAGGTCAGCGTGCGCATCGCCGGCAGATCGCGCGTGCTCATGGCGCACAGGAGCCGCGCGTCGCCCGAGCGCGGCAGCAGCGCCATGCCCCAGCGCACGCGCGGAATGAAGTTGCTGAGATAGGCGAGCGCGGCGTGATCGCGCACATCGCCGTAGACGAGGACGGCCGGCCAGCCGTTGCGCTCCATCGCGGCGCGCAGCTCGTCGAGGCGCAAACGCGAATTCGTCGTACGGCAGGCGATCCTGCGCCCACGTATAGGAGCCGATCGTGACGGATGGCTGCAGGGTCAGCATTTCTTGCGCCTCAGACCGCGATCACGTCGAGCTCGGCCGGCCGCGCCGACAGCGCGCGGGCGCCTTGATCGGTCACCACGACCGGCTCGCCGCACATCAGATAGCCGCTCTCCGGCAGATACTGGTTGGGATGCATGACGAACACCATGCCGCTTTCCAGCACTCGTTCGTTGTTCTCGACGATGTCGCCGGGGCGGTCCGAAGTGATGCCGAGGCCGTGGCCGCGCACCCGCATATAGGGCGGCCGGCAATAATCGCCGTAGCCGGCCTTTTGGATCACGCCATTGATCGCGCGCGTGACGTCGGCGACGCTGGTGCCGGCGCGTCCCGCCGCCAAGCCCGCGCGCATGGCGTCCTGCAACATGGCGTATTTCTCGCGCACCACAGGCGGCGGTTCGCCGATTACCGTCGTCCGGCAAATCTGCGCGAATTGGCCGCGATAGCAGGGCGTGATCTCGGAGAGAATAATGTCGCCAACGTCGAGGATGCGCTCGCCTGCGGCGCGCACCGCGAGATTGTGCTGCGACGCGCTCATCAGAAGAAAATTGTCCTCGGCGCCGAGTTTTTTCGTGAAGCAATAAAGTTCGGCCGCCAGCTCGAATTCGCGCAGGCCGGGACGCGCAAATTCGAGGAGCCGCTCGTAGCCGCGCTCGGCGATCCAGGTGGCGCGCTCGGCCGCCTTAAGCTCCTCCGGCGTGCGCACGCGCGCGAGATCGCGCGCCAATTCGTCGTCGGCTTTCGGCAATCGCGCCGAGCCCCGCCCCGATGCGGTCGACCAGGCCCTGACCGAGCAGCGACAGCCCGACGGAAATCGTCCGTGCGAGATCCAGGCGATGTTTGCCGACGACGCCGGTCAGCGTCGCAGCGAGATCGTCGGTCGCGAGCGTCTCGTCGGTCGACGAGAGCGCTGCGGCGCGCTCGCCGTCCCAGGCCGGCGTCACGATCAGCGTCGACCGTCCGTCGCGATCGAGCACGACCGCGCTCTCGCCGATCGGGCGCACGCCGGACAAAACGTAGACGGCGTTCGATTCCAGGAAATTATTGAGTCCGTTGCTGGCGGCGATCAGGCCGTCGAGCGCTTGGTCCTGCAGATACTTCGCGGCCTCGGCCAGCCGGCCATTTTTGCTCACCACCGCCCGTTCGTTCATTGCCTACCCCGCGCTAATGCGCCGTCGCGGAAAAATCCTGCATCACTCGCGAGCGCACGACGCGCGCCTTGCGCGTGGTCGGCGGCGTGTTGCGGCTCCGGCCGACGAAGCGCGGCATGCCGGCGGTGATCACGCGCGCCGATGGCGGCGATGTCGCCGTGCTTGATCGCGGCGAGCGCGGTCGCCTGCGTGCCGCCGTCGGGCGCGTCGATCAGCACGATGTCGGCGGCGTGCCCGGCCGCGAGCAGTCCGGAATCGAGACCATAGACGCGCGCGTTGTTGCCGGTCGCCGCGCAGATGAATTTTTCCGCCGGCATTTCGGTCAGGCTCGCGCAATGCGCGATCGTGTACAGCATGCCGAGCGGCATGACGCCGGAGCCGGTCGGCGTGTCGGTGGCGATGATGAAGCGGTCGAATGCGCCGTGCTGCTCGGCAAGTCGCGCGCATAGAAGCGTGGTGCGCAGATTGCCGGCGGTGCAGACCTGCAGCGCGATCTCGCTTTCCTTGATCACGCGCTCGAAATCGCGGTCCGGCATCGCGGTCGGCCCGCCGTTGATGTGGAACGACACGTGCGGCTGCATGGCGAGCAGATGATCGCCGGTGATCGCGCCGGAGCCGGGTATCGAAGCGCCGCCGGTGTGGCAGGTGGTGATCAAGCCGGCCGCCTTGGCGTCGCGCACGAGCGGCACGTAATCGTAACGGCGTCTTCACCGCGCCGAAGCCGGCCTTGGCGAGCCGGACGCCGTTGACCGCAAGCTCGACGAAGTCGGCGGCCTTGAGTCCGGGCTCGAGGATCACCGAACCGGCGAGCACGCGCATGCCGCCAGGCCGGTACGTCGCGAAAGAGCGCTGCGCCGCCAGCGCCAGCGCCTTGACGCCCTCCGGATCGCTCGGCCGCCCCGGCACGTGCACCTCCGAGGCCGAAATCGCCGTGGTGGTGCCGCCGTGAATGTAGCTTTCCAGAAAGCCGACCGTGCGCTGCCGCGGCGTGTAATCGCCGAAGGTGACGTGCACATGCGAATCGATGAGGCCCGGTATCGCCGTCATGCCGCCGGCATCGATCACCACGTCGGCGCTCTCGACCGCGGCGGCAGGCGGCGGTGCCGACGAGCGCGATGCGCTCGCCGTCGCTGACGATCGTATCGCCGGCGACGAACGGCGCGCGCCAGTCGCCGGAAACGATTGTCCCAGATTGACGATCGCGACTTTCACGCCGCTCGTCCTCCGCCTGAAATGCTGCGCGCGCTGTTGCATGTTTTCTATATATTGTAACTTTTCGCCTCAACGCGTCCACGCGCATTCCTCGCCGTGACAATCCGGGAACATGCCATGAAACAGGCACGCCGAACATTCCTGCAAGTTGCCGCGGCCGCTGTCGCGCTACCGGCTGCGATGCGCTTCGCCCGCGCGCAATCCTATCCGGCGCACCCGGTGCGCCTGATCGTCGGCTTTCCGGCCGGCGGCCAGGTCGACGTCATCGCGCGCATCACGGCGCAATGGCTGGGGCAGACAGCTCGGGCAAACCGTCGTGGTCGAGAACAAGCCCGGCGTCGGCGGCAGCCTGGGCGCGGAGGCCGTCGTGAAGGCGCCTCCGGACGGCTACACGCTGTTCTTCGCCGCGTCCTCGAACGCCGTCAACACGTCACTATTCGCCCATCTCCCTTACGACTTCGCTCGCGACACGACGGCGATCGCGGCAATCAACAATATTCCGCTCGTCCTGGAAGCCAACCCCTCGTTCGCCGCCCAAAACCGTCGCCGAATTGATCGCCGCCGCCAAGGCCACGCCGGGCGCGATCAGTGTGGGCTCGCCGTCGGCCGGGACGCCTCCCTATCTGTGCGTCGATCTCTTGAACATGATGGCGGGCATCAAGACGGTGCACGTGCCCTATTTCGGCGAGAACCAGATGGTGACCGACCTGCTCGGCGGCCAGATCATGGTCGGCTTCGGCGGCATTTCATCCGGCATCGGCCACATCAAAGCCGGCAAGCTGCGCGCGCTCGCGAGTGACGACCGCCGCGCGGCTGGAGTCAATTGCCCGATGTGCCGACGATCGGAGAAACGGTGCCGGGCTTTGCGGCCAGCGGCTGGAACGGCATCGTCGGTCCCAAAAACACGCCGCAGCAGGTCGTCGACAAGATCGCGAGCGCGGTTAAAGTCATTCAAGCCGATCCCGAGTTCAAGGAACGCTTGACCGATTTGGGCGTCAACGAGCTTTCGATGTCGCCGGCCGAGTTCGGCAAATTCATCGCCACCGAAACCGAGAAGTGGCGCAAGGTGGTCAAATTCGCCGGGCTCAAGCCGCAGTAACTTATCGTCCCCACAATTTCTTGCTGGCGATCGCCGCGCCGTCCGAGAGCGCGCGCAGTTTGGCCCAGACGATTGAGTCGGCGACCATCGGCGCGGCGCGCACCGCGGTGCCGAAACCGCAATCGACGCCGGCGATCAACCGCTCGCGGTCGATGACTTCGGCGAAACGGCCGATGCGCTGCGCGACAAGACGCGGATGCTCGACGAAATTCGTCGTCGAATCGATGACGCCGGGGATGAGAATTTTGTCGTCGGGAATCTTGATTGTCTTGAGATCTTCCCACTCGTGCTCATGGCGCGGGTTGGCGGCCTCGATGCTGATCGCCTGCGGCCGCGCCTTGAAGGCGATGTCGATGATTTTCAGGAGCGGCAGATCGTGTGTGTGCGGCCCCTCGTAATTGCCCCAGCAGATGTGCAGCCGCATGCGGTCGGCCGGGAGCCCCGCGGTCGCAGCATTGAGCGCCGCGATATTGCGCTCGGCGATCTTCGTTCGGAACTCGTCGTCGGTCAGATGCCGGTACTGGTTGTTGCGCGCGGAGCCGAGGTCCGGCGCATCGATCTGCAGGACGAAACCGGCCTCGACGATGGCGCGATATTCGGTCTTCATCATTTCGGCGAGCGCGGCGACATAATCCTCCTCGTTCGGATAATGCAGATTGATGATGAAGCGCGTCAAAATTCCCGGCGACGGCGCGGTCATGAACACGTCTGTCGGCTGCGATTTTTGCGTCGCCGCTTTGAGATGCGCGAGGTCGCGGTCGAGCGCGCTGCGGTCCTTGTAGCGCAACTCGCCGACGCAGCCGGGAAACGGCACCTCGGAAAAGCTGCGGCGGTCGCGGCCGAAATCGGGATGGTCGAGGAGATCGCGCCCGATCATGATGTCGCGGCCCTTTTCGGCCGCGCGCGGGTCCGTCGCGATGCCGTCGACGCGGTGGCGGATATAGGTCGTATAGGAGGGTTTGCTCATCTCGCCGTCGCTGACCACGTCGATGCCGCAGCTGACCTGACGGGCGACCACGTCGTCGACGGCTTTTGCGGTTTCGGCCTCAAATTTTGCGTCATCGACCGCGCCGCTTTTTTCCCGGCCGAGAATGAGGTCAACCAGCGGCTTCGGCCGCGGCAGGCTGCCGGTATGGGTGGTGAGAATGCGATCGGTCGAGGTTTTCATACGCTACTCCCGGGGCGGCGTTGTCGCGGTTTGGGCTTGCGGATAGTGTTCGTCCAAAGTCCGGTCGGCAAGGGAGGAAATCTGCAATGCGGATCGTCGATCTAAGCCGGGATCTCTACCATCGCACGCCGTCTTATCCGGGACAGCCGCCGATCATTCACGGTATCTGGAAGACCCACGAAGAGGCTTTCGCCGAATCGGGTAACGTCCAGGGCAACAGCGTGATGTTCTTCTCCATGCCCGACCACGGCGGCACCCATATCGACGCGCCGCGCCACTTCGGCAAGAGCGGCACCCCGATCGACAAATATCCGCTGGAGAACTGCATCGTCCAAGGCATCTGCATCGATCTGCGCCATATCGCGCCGCGCACCGAGATCACACCTGCGGATCTCGAAGCGGCGGTGGCGAAAGCGGGCGTGCCGATCCCGAAAAAAGGCACGGTGCTCATCTGCACCGGCCATCACGCGCGCACGTTTCCAACCGCGGCCTATGCGACCGACAATCCCGGCGTCAACGTCGCCGCCACCGCATGGCTGGCGCAGCAGGGCATCGTGCATTTCGGCATCGATTCGATGCGGCCGGGGCCGGAGGGCAAGGTCAACTCGCTGGTGCACAAGGCCTGCCTCGAACTCGACATCACGCATCTCGAAAGCCTGTGCAATCTCGAATCGCTGCTCGGGGCGGGCGAATTCCAGTTTATTTGCCTGCCGCTGAAGTGGCGCGAGGGCACAGGCTCGCCGGTTCGTGCGGTCGCCGTTTTCAACAATTGACTGCTGAAGCGATTTCGAAAACGCGAGAGGATAGTTTTGATGCAACTCGGACACAATCGCAGAATGACCGGGGCGCAATGCCTTGCCGACATGCTCAAAGGCTACGGCGTCACGCACGTGTTTCACGTGCCCGCCGTGCTGCGCACCACTTACGCGGAGATGGAGCGGCGCGAAACCGGCATCAAACGGCTGCACGTGCACGGCGAGAAGGCCGCCGCCTACATGGCGGACGGCTACGCGCGCGCCTCGGGCAGACCGGGCATCTGCATGGCGCAGGTGATCGGCGCGCTCAATCTCGCCGCCGGGCTGCGCGATGCCTGGCTCGCCCATTCGCCGGTGATCGCCATGACCGGCGGCCGCGAGCCGAAGACGAAATTCCGTCAGGTCTATCAGGAGGTCGACGACGTGCCGGCGTTCGAGCCGGTGACCAAGTTCAATGCCACGATCGACGACGTGGCGCGCTTTCCCGACATGGTGCGGCAGGCGTTCCGCGTCGCCACCAGCGGCACGCCGGGTCCGGTGCACCTGCAGTTCCGCGGCAACGAGGGACAGATCGACGCCGAAGAGGCGGAGATGGAGCCGCTCGTCGAGCCGCTATTTTCCCGCGTGCCCGCGTTCCGGCCGCAGCCGGACGAGGCCAGCGTGCGCGCGGCGCTCAAGCTGCTCGAAGATTCCGCGCGGCCGGTGATCGTCGCCGGCGGCGGCGTGCGCACCTCGGGCGCGGCGAGCGAACTCGTGGCGCTGGCCGAAGCGCTGCAGATCCCGGTCGCCACCTCGCTCAACGGCAAGGATTCGATTGCCGGAAATCATCCGCTTTCGCTCGGCGTCGCCGGCACCTATTCGCGCGAGAGCGCCAACCGTGTGGTCAATGCGGCCGATCTCGTTTGTTTCATCGGCACCGAGACCGGCGGCATGACCACGCATTTCTGGGCGGTGCCGAAGGTCGGCACGCCGACGGTGCAGATCAACATCGATCCCGAAGCCATCGGCCGCAATTATCCGTTCGAAGCCGCCGTCAACGGCGACGCTAAGCTGACGCTGGCGGCGATGCTCAAAATAGCGAACCGCGCAACCGCCGACCGGCGCAAGGCCTGGGTCGCGGAGGCGCAAAAAATCTGCGGCGAGTGGCGGAGCAAATACAAATCCGCGCTCGAATCCGACGCGGTGCCGATCCGGCCCGAGCGGTTGTGCCATGAGCTGACGCAGAATGTGCCTGACGACGCGATCGTGGTCGTCGATACCGGACATGCCGGCATGTGGATGGGCGGCATGTTCGATCTGAAAAGCCCGCGGCAGAGCTATATGCGCAGCGCCGGCCATCTCGGCTGGGCGTTTCCGGCCGGACTGGGCGCCAAATGCGCCTGCCCCGAGCGGCCAGTGGTCACGTTCACCGGCGACGCGGGTTTTTGGTACCACATCGCCGAAGTCGAAACCGCGGCGCGCTGGAACATCGCCGCGGTGACCGTCGTCAACAACAACGGCAGCGGCAATCAATCCAAGCGCGGCTTCGATCGCGTCTATGGCGGCAAGCAGACCGACAGAGCGCGCGAGCTGTGGACCTTCCGCAAAGTCAACTTCGCGCGCATCGCCGAAGACATGGGCGCGCTCGGCATCCGCGTGGAGCAGGCCTCGGCATTTCCCGCCGCGCTCGCGCAGGCGCTCGCCGCCGGCCGCCCCGCGGTGATCGACGTCGTCACCGATATCGAAGCGCTGGCGCCGGTTGCGGTGGCGTAAGCCGGCGGCGATCGGTCTGCAACGCTCCGCGGATTACTGCGACCCGGCAAGGCCGGCGTGTTCCACGACCTTGCCCCAGCGAATGATTTCCGACTTCACAAAGGCCTGCAGCGTCGGGACCGGCGGCGTGTCGATTGGGATGACGCCGAAAGCAACGAGCTTTTGCTGAGTGTCCGGCGCCGCCACAATGGCTTTGAGGTCGGCGTGCAGTTTGTCTACGATCGCTCGCGGCGCCGCGGCCGGCGCAACCAGCATCACCCATGCCACCGCGTCGAACCCGGGCACGCCGTTCTCGGCGATGGGCGGCACATTCGGCAGAATGGCGACCCGCGTCGTCGATGACACGCCGAGCGCCCGTACCTTGCCGGCCTCGATCAACGGCGCCGCCGGAGCAACATCGGACATGAGGATGGGCACGCGGCCGGCGACGACATCGACGATGGCCTGGGATGTTCCTTTATACGGGATGTGGTTCATCTTCGTGCCGGTCATTGTCTGCAACAATTCCATGTAAAGGTGCGGCGGACCACCGATGCCGCTTGAGCCGAACGACAATTGCCCCGGCCGCTCCTTGGCGAGCTTGATCAAGTCGCCGGCCGTTTGTACCGGCAGCGACGGATTCACGATGAGAACGAAGGGCACGCTCGCCACCAGCGCGATCGGCACAAAGTCCGTCGCCGGATCGTACGGCAGCTTTTTATGCAGCGTGACCTGAATGGCGAGCTGCGTGCTGCTGGCGGCGAATATCGTGTAACCGTCCGGTGTCGCCTTGGCGACGTCGGCGGCGGCAATGACGCCGCCCGCGCCAAGCCGATTTTCCACAAAAAACGATTGTCCGGTACGTTCTGAGAGCTTCTGTGCCAGCAGCCGCGCAATCAGGTCGAGGCCGCCGCCGGCCGCATAAGGGACGACAACGGCAACCGGACGGCTCGGATAAGCCTCTGCGCCCTGTGCGCCGGTGCAGATCGCCGCCAACAGCGGCGTTAGTGCGGCAAGGAAACTACGTCGCGCCAGAATACTCATCGTCCTTGCTCCGCCCGCGGGCACGTGGGTAGTGTAACGAAGCGCATCACAAAAAACCTTTTTACTGTCGTCGCCGCACCTTTGTCCGAAGAAGAAGCAGCAAATTTGGCGGACAATTCTCGCGCTACAAAAGACGGACAAAGGATACGTACTGACAAAGCTTTGGCGCGACCTTGCAGGGACACGGCAAATGGGGCAAGCTGGTCATGCAGTCGGGAGTCTGTGATTTGCACTAGCACTACTTTGGCAGATTTACTCACGCCGCTGGCCGTTGCAAATCCATTTTCGACAATGTGGGCATCGTTGCGGCGGCAGTTGAGCGAAGAGTTCGAGGATGACGTGGCGCACGGCGGGCAGGGTTGGCTGAGGCGGCGGCCCGTTGTTTCTTTTTTTTCCGCCTTGCCGTTGCGAGCCGGCGATGCTGGAGGAAGGCGTAAGCGATCATCGTCATAAGCGCATGACGGTGAAGGCCTTGCCAGGAGCGCCCTTCGAAGTGGTCTAGACCGAGTTCTTCCTTCATCTGCTGGTGAGCCTGCTCGCAAATCCAGCGCGCCTTGATGGTGGCTGCCAAGGCGCGCAGGTCGGTCTTCGCCGGTAGGTTGGCGAGATAGTATTTTGTCTCTCCCGACATCCTGTGTTCGCCGATGAGCCAAGCCTCGTCCCCGGGCAGATGTTGCTGACCTTTGTCTCTGATCCGCTGCGGCGCTCCGTCTGCCACCCGCACGCGGACAGCAGCAAAATGGGCCTTGAGCTTTCCTTTTGTGCCGGTGCGCCAACTGATAATACGCCACGTGGCGTTGGCCAGCATGTCTTCGGCCGGCATCGAGAGAATGTCAGGAACATGCCGCCGACGGGGACGGCCGCGCCTAGCAACCGGCCAGATCATCCGTACATCGGTAGAGTACACCTTGAGGTGACGCGGAATACCGACTGCCCAAGCAAGTTTGCGGGAAGTGAGCCCCTGACGGAACGGCGCGCTCGATCCATAACCGGCGTCCGCCAACACGCAGCCAAAGCGCACCCCAGCCGCGACGGCACGGTCAATCTCCGCCAGCGCCATCTCCGGCTTCGTCCGTGTCGTTCGATATTCGGTTGGAACGCCCGCGCGCTCCAACCGCACCCGTTTGCTCGTCCAACTCTCAGGCAGAAACAACCGCAACGCCAGCATGACCGGCACCTCGCCACGCGCCAGCGTCAGCGATACCAGGGTCTGGCAGTTCGCGGTTTTGCCCAGCGCCGAAGCATATTGCGGCGCCACACCGACCGAATGGGTGCCCTTCTTCGGAATCGCGGTGTCGTCGATCACCAGCACGGCATCGCGGCCGCCGAGAAGCTTGTCGGCTTGAACAAGCAGTTCGCTCTCCAACGGCGCCGCATCCCAGATCCCGGCCGCAATGAAGTGGTGCAATTGATCGTAGTCACCAAACGCAAGCCGCTCCGCCATCGGCTGAATGCTCTTGCGATCGCCAGGACCGATCAGTCCCGATACGTAGAGCGGACACATTTGCCGCCGCGCCTTGTGACCCAATCGAGCCAAAAACGGCTTGAGAAAGGCTGCAAGCTCCGCCTTCCAGTCCGAAATTCTGTCAACCATGGTCGGCCCCTCCAAAAGCCGACCTCCCATGAGTCACAGAAAAACTGATTTGATGGTGTGGAACGACCCCACTCCCGCGGCATCATGTGCCAGAGGTCCGGTCGTTAGTGGCTGGACCACAGAGGAGGAGGTCGTTCCATGGTCGAAACTACGATAATTGGGCTCGATGTGGCCAAGCAGATATTCCAGGTTCACTGCGTGTCTGCGGATGGCATGGTTACGGTCAAGCGGCAACTTCGCCGCTCCGACGTGCTTGGATTCTTTGGCAGGCTGGGTCGCTGCATTGTTGGCCTTGAAGCGTGCGGCGGTTCGCACTTCTGGGCACGCGAGATTAGGGCCCTCGGCCATGACGTCCGACTCATCCCACCGGCCTATGTGAAGCCCTACGTCAAGCGCGGCAAGACAGACGCAGTCGACGCCGAGGCCATATGTGAAGCGGTCTCGCGGCCAACCATGCGCTTCGTCCCAATCAAGACGGCCGAGTGCCAAGCTGCCCTGATGGTGCTGAAGACCCGAGACCTCTTGGTCCGCCAGCGGACCCAGGCGATCAACGCAGTGCGCGGCCATCTTGCCGAACTCGGCATTGTCGCGCCCAAGGGATTGGCCAAGGTCAGGACTTTGATCGCAATCGTGCGCGACGAGAATGACGAGCGGTTGCCATCCGCCGCGCGAACGGCACTCAAGTTACTCGTTGACCAGATCGAGGCATTGACGAAGCGAGTCGACGCGCTTGGACGTCAGATCGTCACCGAGGTCCGGCGGGACGATACTATGCGACGGCTTTCAACAATCCCTGGTATCGGGCCGATCACTGCAGCAACGATTCAGGCATTGGTGCCTGACCCCGGTGCCTTCACGTCGGGTCGGCACTTCGCCGCATGGATCGGGTTGACGCCGAAGATGCATTCAAGTGGTGGCAAGGAACAGCTGGGAAGGATCTCCAAGATGGGGAACCCTGCGCTGCGCTCTCTTCTCGTCGTGGGCGCCACAGCAGTGTTGCAGCATGCCCGCCGCGGCGCCACGATATCGCCTTGGCTAACCGCCCTGTTGGCACGTCGACCAGCCAAAGTGGCCGCCATAGCGTTGGCGAACAAGATGGCCAGGATCGTCTGGGCGTTGCTGACCAAAGGCGGAACGTTCATCCGAAAGAACCGAGCTGCAGAACATGCGGCGGCGTAACGCGAATACGGTTTGATGAATTGGTCGGCGCAACCGCCGCCGGCCAATGGCAAGGTGCACTCAAACAACGATGACCCCACGGGACGACATCCCGGTAAGACACAGGCCGCGATTCCCAAAGCGCTTGACGAGCGCGCTGATTTGGTTGGCCAGTCCTATCGCGAACGTCATCGAGGCCAGCGGGCCATAGGTCTGCAACTAAAGGCCGGACATATGGGCGCACCGCTCCTGTATGGGGTCAGATTGAAGAGAGCCCTTGACCGCGGGGTCGTTCCACATATGGGAATCCCCGACGCCTCAAAATCTGCCAAAGTAGTGCTAGGTGTTGTTGACAAAGTGATTGACGGGGGAATCGCGGCTTGATTCAAAGCTGTCTCTTGGAGGGAGGCAGAATTGATTCGAGGCCGGCTGACGGATGCGGAATGGGCATTGTTCGAGCAGTTTGTGATCGAGACAGGCCCCAAGCGGGGGCGACCTCCCGCCGATCATCGGCGCGTCTTGGATGGTATTTTCTGGATCGCGCGAACTGGCGCGCCTTGGCGCGATCTGCCGGAGGAACTGGGCAAATGGAGTTCGGTGTATCGCCAATTCCTGCGATGGACGCGTGCGGGGCTGTGGGACATTGTACTGGAAGCCTTGGCGAGAACCGAGGCCGTGCCCGATACGCTTCAAATGATCAACTCCACCATCATCCGGGCGCACCATCACGCAGCCGGCGGAAGGGGGGGATTCAGAGAAACGCTCTTGGCCGTTCGCGCGGTGGGTTCTCGACCAAAATCCATCTCCGCACGAATGCGGAAGGTCTGCCGATTGGCAGCATGCTCACGGCGGGTGAAGCGCATGACAGCAAAGCCTATGACGCGCTGATGAATGACGACACGCCCGATCCCAAGGTGTTGCTCGCGGACCGCGGCTACGACAGTGACGCCATTCGTGCAGATGTGGAAAGGCGTGGCGGCGTGCCGATGATTCCCACCAAGAAAAATCGGCGCGTGCAGATCGCGATCGATGGCGCCATCTATGCCCTGCGCAATCGTATCGAACGATGCTTCAACCGTCTCAAGAATGCTCGGCGTGTTGCCACTCGCTACGACAAGCTCGCCGACACATTCCTCGGCTTCATACATCTCGTCGCCGTCCGCCTCTGGCTACGGCACTTTGTCAACGCGACCTAAAAAATACCAGTGATCTGGCGGGGCTGCTCTTGAGATCATTTCTGGTGATGGCCGTGTTCAGTTTGGTGGCGAACGCGGCGCATGCTCAGTCGGCCCGGGTAGCTGGCGCTGCCGGCTATCTATCGGAATGGGCATTCAGCGGCAATCTCTCCGAGACCGGCGCTCACGGCGGCAATCAGTTCTCTGGTTCAGTGAACTGGAAACATGTCGGCTTGTGCAGCCACAACGGCCCGGAGGAAAAATCAGGTGACTTTACCCTTCAGATATCCCGCTCCGGTTCAGCTCCCCAAATCCACGCCGTCCTAAAGGTGGATGGCGCTCAGTGCGAATATAATGGTCCGCTGTCGGAGAACTCCACCGGGCGCATGGATTGCTCGGACGCCAAAGGCATTCCGCTCACGCTTTCGGTCGACGTCCAATAGAATCGACCATCTCTATATATTTTCGCGACCGGGGCCAATCAGGTTGGTTGTATCCTCACCTTTCCGGGCGCCGCCGCCGTCGGTGGTGGATCGGTCTGCGGCCCGTTTCGGTAACCAGAACTCTGATCGGCTTTGATACGACGGGCGGATCAAACGGGACGTGGTTCTCATCACCGAGCACAAGCTGGAGCGTATGCCAGCCGAGCGGCAGGGTTACCGTTGCCTCCGTCTGCCCGGCGCCAAAATGCAGGTGATTGAAATCGTTCGGAATCGGCTGACTCATGTCGAGCGGGGCCGCGTCAATCAGCAGATGATGATGTCCCGTATTGGGCTTATCGACGCCCGCCGGCGCCACGCCCATGCCGGTCAAACCGAAGCGAAGAATCGGGTGCGGAGGGAGCACGGAGCTGTTGGAAAGCCCAATGAGATACACTTTGGCATTGGACGGGGACGGTTTGCGTTTGTAGCCAGGGCCTACGGGCGCGGGAGTCGCTGCCGCCACCTTGGCGGTTTCGTCGACGACAAAGACGTGAACACGCGCCGACATGACCGGCGGCGTATGCGGAATATGATCCTTATCGCCCAGCAGCAATTGCAGCGTATGCTCGCCGGGGCTGAGGGTGAGCGAAGTTTCGGTCTGGCCAGCGCCGAAGTGCAGATGATTGAAATCGTTGGGTATAGGCTTGTCGAGCGGCGGTAGATCAGCATCGATCAGCAGATGGTGATGGCCCGTATTGGGCAGATTCGTCCCGGCCGGCGCGATGCCCATATTATGCAGCCCGAATTGGACAAGGAACTTGGTCGGAATGGTTTGGCCATCCTTGAGATCGATGAAATAAGCCTCAGCGCCCGGCGGCGAGGGTGTCGGACCGCCCGTCTGCTTATTCTGGGCGAACGCGGTGACGCACGTTGCGGCACCAAAGAACAGAAAACAAATAAAAAGCTTGAGAAATCGGGATTGTCTCTTATCAGTCGAACTTGCCCCACGCATGCTACGCTCCCCTGGCTCGACTTTAAACACCCACCTGACGGGCATTATGCCGATTGCAACCACGTTACATAGCACGTGGTGGCCAGTTGATCGTAGTCCAACTCAAGCTTGCTGTAAACGAGGTTTTCAGAACTGGGACGCTGCGGATGGGTTGCCCTGGTGTCCTCTGGTCTCTGGATGTATCATAAATCTGAATCTCGCGGACCAATCTCGCGGACCATATGATAAGGGCAAGGCGCACCGAGATGAGAACGCGGTTCTGCGTATGGCTGTGCGTGACCGCCATGGCCATTGCCCTGACCGGCTCGGCGTCGTCTCAGCAAGGCGTCTCGCGTGTGGCGCTCGTCATCGGCAACGCGAACTATCCCGAGGCTGGAACACCGCTGCCCACCGTTATCAATGATGTCCGCGCCCTTGCCGACCAGTTTCACCGCAGCGATTTCGACGTCGACCTGAAGGAAAATCTCGGCAAGGCCGAGATGCAGCGCGCCGTCGACGCATTCACCGGCAAGATCCGCAATGGAACGGTGGCGTTGTTCTATTTCGCCGGCTTTGGGATCCAAGTCGGCGGGCAGACTTATCTCATTCCTGTAAACGCCCACATCTCAAGCGAGACGGACGTGCAGCGTGATGGAATCAGCGTTGATGCGATCCTGGCCGAGATGCAACGCCAGGGAGCCCATGTGAAAATCATCATTCTCGACGCCTCTCGGGAGAATCCGTACGAGCGCCGCTTCCGGCAAATGTCGGCGGGCCTGGCTGCTCTCGCCGCGCTTAATAATACCCTGGCGATGTATTCAGAACTGCCTGGGAAAGTGATCGGCGACGGCACTGACGAGTACAGTTTGTTCGCAAGCCAACTGATCAAAGAGCTAAAGGTCACGGATTTGACTGCTGAGGACGCGTTCAGCAAAACGCGCATAGACGTATCGCGCGCATCCAACGATGCGGAAATTCCATGGGTATCGTCTTCGCTGTTAGAGGAGTTCTCTTTTGCTCCAGGGCGGCATCTGTCTGGCGTTACGCCGCCGTCTCCTGCTCCGGCCAATCCTCCTCCCGCCCCGCCGCCGGCGGCTCCGCCCAAGCCGACTACGTACACGCCTGGGGAATTTTTTCGGGATTGTCCTGAATGCGGTGAGATGGTGGTCGTTCCAGCCGGATCATTCGACATGGGGGAGCACACAAGTTTTGAAGAGCCGGTACATCGGGTTACCATTGCCAAGCCCTTCGCAATCGGGCGTTATTTGGTGACGTTTCGCGAATGGGACCTTTGCATTGCGAGCGGCGGCTGCAAATACCGGCCGGACGATCAAAACTGGGGACGCGGCAACCGCCCGGTTATCGATGTCAGCTGGCTCGACGCCAAGGACTTTCTGAAATGGCTTTCAGATAAAACCGGACAAATTTATCGGCTGCCGTCGGAGGCTGAATGGGAATATATTGCTCGTGCAGGGACCAACTCGCCCTATTGGTGGGGGCGCGACGTCGGCACGGGCAACGCCAACTGTCGGGATTGTGGTACCGGCGGTAACGAGACCTTTCCGGTAGGAACTTTTAAGCCCAATCCGTTCGGTCTCTTCGATACCGCCGGCAATGCCGCGGAATGGGTGGAGGATTGCTGGAATGACAGCTATCGTCATGCGCCGCATGACGGCTCGGCTTGGACTACGGGCCAATGCCAGTTGCGCGTGCTGCGTGGCGGCGCGTTCGACAGTCAGGCCAAGTATGTCGCTTCGGCGGCCCGGTTCCGCTACGATTTCGATGTGCGGTATCTGGCGAACGGGTTTCGGGTCGTGCGCGAAGTGCCGTAGCGCGGACCGTTTGCACACCCGTGGACATGCTCGGTTCCCTCTGGCGCTCAGGCTGAGCGCTCAGAAGTAGGATGCGGTTGGCCGGCGCTTTGTTACTTTCTGGACAGGCCCGTTGCTGGTCAGGAGCTGTTTTGCCGAGCAATTTGCGCAGCGTTACGACCGGCATGGCCAGACGCTTGGCGGTCGTGGTAATTGACCGATCAAAGTCCAATGTTTTATAGAAGATTATTTGCTATTTAGTCGCCACACCGGACACATATTCGTATAGGGTTTTCCTTCGATGACCCCCGAGCCTCCGGAAATAGTTGGATTTTTTAGCTATTCGCGCAGAGACGATGAGAACTCCATGGGCTCATTGTCGCGGCTGCGAGGTCGTATCCAAAGCGAATTGCGGATGCAGATGGGCCGCGATTTCCGGCTGTGGCAGGACACCGCGGCCATTCCGGATGGCGCGCTGTGGCAAAATGAAATCAACAAAGCGATCGCGGAATTGTTTTTCTTTATTCCTATCGTCACACCAAGCGCTCTCTCGAGCCCGCACTGCAGTATCGAATTTTCAGCCTTCCTTAAGCGGGAAGCAGAGCTAGGTCGAAGCGATCTGATTTTCCCGATTCTGTTTATTTCGGTCGAGGGGCTCGAGGACGAAAAGAAGTGGCGTCAGAGCGAGCTTCTGAGCGTCATCGGTACGCGTCAATATCTGGATTGGCGGAAATACCGACATCACGACCCGGCCTCTATCGAGCTTGCCCAGCAAATCGAGCAATACTGCAGGAACATCTATAAGGCCCTACGTCGGCCGTGGCTGACGCGAAGCGAAGATCCGGAGGAACAGGTACGCGAGGAACTGGCTGAAATCCGGCGCAAAGCAGAGCAGCAACTGCAGCGCAGAAAAGAAGCCAGCGAAAACCAGAAGCGGATAAGGGACGAGGAGCGCCGAAAGAAGGCGGAGGCGGAAGCACGTGCACACGCCGAAGCGGAGCGCCACCGGCAGGAAGACGAGTCCAAACAACGCGCTGCGGAGGAAAAGGCATTTGCAGCGGCCAAGCGCGCCGAGACGGTCAGCGCGGTCGACAAGTTCCTTTCCGATTTTCCCGAGAGCAGCCTCGCTGAAGATGCTCGAGCGTTACGCGTAAAGAGGGTCGCGCGAGAACAGGTACAGCGGTCCAGGACGGGCGGCGACGAAACGGCTGGCCTTGCCGCGGCTCCCGATGCCCAGCCAAATCACGATTCCGCCGCTGGCGCGCGCGGCGGTTTCCGGCTTTTGCAACCTGAGCGGAGGTGGCGGCTTTTGCCGATTGTACTGCTCATTGCGGGCGCACTCGGCATTGCCGGACTGAGCGCTTGGCTGATGATGCCGTCATCGTCCGGTCCTGTTTCACTGACCGCGGGCACACCGCTGTCGCTGCAGCAGGAACAGGCGCTAAGACCAAAGGACAGCTTCAAAGAATGCGTCAACTGCCCGGAGATGATCGTGGTTCCGGCAGGGCATTTCACGTTGGGCTCGCCCGACAACGAGCCGGGGCGCGACCCGGATGAGACGCAGGTGCAGGTCGCGATTGCGCAGCCCTTTGCGGTCGGTAAGTATGCCGTGACGTTCGACGAATGGGATGCCTGTGTAGCCGACCAAGGCTGCAATCGCTACGAGCCGTCCGATGAGGGATGGGGTCGCGGTCAGCGTCCCGTCATCAATGTGTCGTGGCACGATGCCCACGCTTACCTAGAATGGTTGTCGCGCAAGACTGGAAAGTTCTATCGTCTGCTTTCGGAGGCTGAACGCGAATACGTCACGCGAGCAGGCACCACGACGCCGTTCTGGTGGGGTTCGTCCATTACGCCCGCGCAGGCCAACTACAATGTCTCCTATCTCTATCCGGGTGGCGGCTCGGTGGGGACTTATCATGCGCAGACAGTTCCGGTCGGCTCTTTCGCGATCAATCCATGGGGCCTCTATCAGGTGCACGGAAACGTCTGGGAATGGTCCGACGACTGCTGGAATGTCAGCAACACCGGAAATCCCGGTGACGGGACGGCCCGAGAAACCGGCAATTGCAATCGTCACGTGGTTCGCGGCGGTTCGTGGTACAATAGCCCTGTGTACCTCCGCTCGGCCGGCCGCGGGAGTTATCCGAACAACAACCGGACTAACGGCTTCGGCTTTCGCGTTGCGAGAGCGCTTAGCCATTGAATGGCGGCCGATCGTACCTGAAAACCAGACATGGCTCGTAAGCCTATGAGCCGTTGCGCTCGCCCAGTGCGCCTGCCAGCCCCGCAATCATCTCCTGCAAATCGTCGAGCGCGTTGAAGCGCGGCTGCGCGGCGATGTGCGGAGTCATGATGACGTTGGGAAATTTAAGAAGCTCGTCGTCGTCGCGGCCGGGCGACTCGTAGAGCGGATCGAGCGCGAAGCCGCCGAGATGGCCGGAGCTGCAGAGCGTCGATCAGCGCCGCGCGCTCGACCACGGAGGCGCGCGAGATGTTGACCAGCCGCGCGCCCGGCCGCATGCGCGCAAGCTCGGCACGGCCGATGAGGTTTTGCGTCGCCGGCGCGCTCGGCACGAACGGCACGACCCAATCGCTCTCCGCCAGCAATTCCGCCATCGGGCGAAAACGTCGCCTGGTATTGCTGCTCGATCTCCGCCGACGCCTGTTGGCGCTGCGTATAAAGAATGCGCATGCCGAATGCCGCGGCGCGCAGCGCAAATTCGCGGCCGATCTCGCCCAGACCGATAATGCCGACCGTCGAGCCGAACAGGATTTTCAACCCCGGAACGCGGCCCCAATTCGAGTTCGGCGTGTGACGGCGGTCGAACGGCTGGTAATGACAGCCGAACTCGGCGAGCGCCTCGACGCTGATGCGGCCGGCCAATTCGTTGACGCGACGCGCCAGCATCAGCATCAGCGTCAACGCCAGTTCGGCGCAGGCGATATTGGCGCGGCGGCGCAGGGTGAGCACCGCGACGCCCCTTTCGGCGCAGGCGCTCCTGTGTCGATGCGGCGCAGATCGACACCGTATTTCTGCACCGCCCGAAATGCGGCGCCGCCGCGACCTCGCCGGCGCCGACGGCAAGCCCTTCAACGATCAGCGCTCGGGCATCGGCAAGATTCGCCCGCAACTCTTCCTGCGTTTCCACCAGTCGCACCTCGGCGGGATAAAGCTCGCCTCGCCTTGCTGGCGCACCTTCTCGCACCAGCCGGCGAAATCTGGCTCATCGTGGGCGAAGAAATCCGTAAAGGCCGCATAGCGCTCGCGGCTCGCATTCGGATCGAGCACGAGCTGCACGATGCGCAGAAAACGGTCGTCCTCGACGACGAATAACATTGGGCATGGAATTACGCGGCTCTGTTGTTGCATTTCTTGTGGCTGAATTATTTTCCGCTCATTCCCGCGAAAGCGGGAATCCAGCAACTGGGCGCGAAAGCCTGGGTCCCCGCTTGCCCGGGTCGAGCGGTGGGAACCTCTGGATCATTTGTGATGCGGCTCGGGATCGATGCCGAGCGCCATGAACACGCGCGTATGCATGTTGTAGATGCCGATCAGGACGGTCAGTTCGACGATCTGCCGCTCGGAAAAATGCGGCCGAAGCGCCTCGAACACGGCATCCGGCACGGCAATGTCGCGGGTCATGGCGTCCGTATAGGCGAGTGCGGCGCGCTCGCGCGCGCTGAAGAATTAGCTGTCCTGCCAATCGGCAAGCGCATCGCTTTCCGCCTTGCTCAAGCCCTCCGGCGCCGACAGCTCGGGCACGTGCTGCTTGACCACATATTCGGTGCGGTTGAGGTAGCCGACGCGGATGATGACGATCTCGCGCAAGCGGCCGTCGAGCTCGATTTTGAACCGCGCCGTGCTGATGATATCGAGCCAGATCGCGGCGAGCGGCGGCGAGTGCAGCAGCAGCTTATAGACATTGATCAGCGTGCCGCGCCGGCCGGCGCGGACTTTGCCGATCAACTCGGCAAGCTCGGGGTGATCTTTTTCCTCGATATAGGAGATGCGGGCCATGGTGCTCCATTGGGCTTGGGACGGCAGGATGAGCCACCGGCAATTATACACCAGCGGTCGGGGAATAACGGGCCACCGCGCCCATTGCGACGTTCGCAATGCGTTCCTCACCTTACTCCTGCATTCCTGCTATACTTTTTTGCTTGGCTTCGGGAGTAGTAACCGGAAGGACCCGTCCGGCCGCTTTTGAACGCGCGGGTCGTTTCACGACACATACTATGTGGCGCCGAGGGCGTCACAACACGATGGAGGGACCGATCATGCGCAAGATGTTTGGCGTACTTTCCGTTTCGGCAATGCTGGTGGCCTTGCTGACCACCAACGCCTTGGCGTGGGGCAATTGCGGCCACGGACGGCACCGCAATCCCAATGGAGTTTGCGTGTCGAACTACGGCCGCAACTCCGGTTGCCCATACGGCTACCATCTCGGCTGGAACGTGCACAGGTGCGTTCCTAACCGCTAGCCGACTACGCCGAGCCTTTGCATAGCCGGCCACGTGCCGGCTATGCACGTTCTTAGATGTTGCCCCAATCCGCGCGGCGGGACTATTCTGGTCGAGCACCTCAACGCCCCGCAGAGCGGACCGATGATTCTGTTGTCGAACGGCGGAACCAACATCCAGCGCGGCAAAAGCGGCTCCGACACCATCGTGGTCGGCACGGTCGATGGCATTGCGCTGCTTGCAAAAACCGACGCGGCTGGACGCTTAGAGCACCGCGCGCTGCAGGGCGTGTTCGTGTCCGGCGTAACCGCGCTCGAAGACGGCACGCTGTTCGCCTCGACCCGCGGCGTCGGCATCGCCCGCAGCGACGACGGCGGCATGAAGTGGAGCTGGGTCAACGATGGCCTTGCCCATCACGAATTCTGGTCGACGCGCGCCGGCCGCCTGCAAGGGCGCGAGGCGGTGTTCGCCGGCGCGCTGCCGGCGCACCTCTATGTCAGCGAGGACAGGGGCAAAAGCTGGCGCGAACTGCCGCGCTTTCGCGACGCCAAGTCGGTCCCGCACTGGACCTTTCCACCGCCGCCGCGCATCGGCCACATCAAGGATATCGTGCTCGACGGCGATCGGCTCTGGGCCGGCGTCGAGATCGGCTCGCTGCAATTCTCAGACGATTTCGGCCAAACCTTCACCGAGCTGCCGGTCGATCCCGACCCGCGCGAGTGCGATATCCACCGCATCCTGGTGCATCCGGCGCGGCCGAACCGCATCATCATCGCCAACGGCATCGTCGGCATGATGGCGAGCGAGGACGGCGGCAAGAGCTTTACACGGATCAAAATGCCGGCCGACGCCAACTACCCGGACGCCGTCGTGCTCCATCCCGACGAGCCCGATCTCCTCTTCATGTCGGCCGGCGTTGGCTGGCCGGTGCATTGGTACGAACTCGGCCGCGCGCGCGGCAAAATTTTCGCAGCCGCGACGCCGGCAAAAGCTGGGAGCGGCTCCTCGGCGGCCTGCCCAACGGCCAGCGGGCGCTGTTTTCCGCGCTCACCATCGAGGTCCACGACAACGGCTACTCGCTCCATGCCGCCGACACCGACGGCCAGGTGTTCGAGAGCCTTGACGGCGGCGACAGCTGGACCGTCATCGCCGACGTGCCGCCGGTGTCGAAGGCCGATTTTTACAAGGGACTGGTGCGCGACCGCGTGAAACTCGCCAATGTGGACGACATCGTCGCCAGCCCGAACGCCGCGCAACGCTGGAAGGAAGCCGCTGGCGCGTTGTGAATAATTGCAGGTTCGTTCCATGGTTCAGCTCATCGACAGCGACATCAAGACCCGCGAGGTGCTCGGCTGGAAGGGCGTGCACGTGCTCCACTTCATGGGCTCTTCGTGCTCGCAGAAGCTGCGCATCTTCCTCAATCTGAAAAGAATTCCGTGGCAACCGCATCCCATCGATCTGCCGAATAACGAGAACATGCAGCCTTGGTTTTTGGGCATCAACCCGCGCGGCCTGGTGCCGGTGCTGGTGCATGACGGGGCCGTGCACATCGAGAGCAACGACATCATCCAGTATCTGGAGAAGAAATTTCCGGCGCCGAAGCTCATTCCAGCCGGCCACGAGAACGAGGTGGCGGCGCTGCTCAAGCAAGAAGACGATCTGCACCTCGATCTGCGCACGCTGAGCTTTCGCTTCGTGTTCGCGCCGCCCGGCCCGCCGAAACCCACGGCCGCGCTCGAAAGCTATATTGCGAACGGCGCCGGCACCGTCCAGGGCGCCAAGGACCACGAGAAAGAGGTACAGATCGAGTTTTGGCAGCGCGCCGCCAAGGAAGGCTTCACTGACGAGCGGGCGCGCGCGTCGGCGCTGAAATTCCGCGCCGAGTTCGACGCGCTCGACAAGACGCTGGCGAAACAGCGGCATCTGATGGGCGATGATTTAAGCGTGCTCGACATCGCCTGGTTCATCTACGAGCACCGGCTGTCGCTCGCCGGCTACCCGTTCGCGCGGCTGCATCCCAACGTCCATGCGTGGGCGGAGAAACTGCGCGCCATGCCGGAGTTTGCCAAGGAAGTGGGCCAGCTTCGCCATACGCCGGAACAACTTGAAGCCGTTTGTCGCACGCAGGCCGGCAAGACGCTGGAAATGGTCGCGGGTTTTTAGCGTAAAACTACGCGACGACGACAAAATCCAGCATTGATGGCCCTCATCGCCCGTCGCGACATTGCGAGCCATTCTAGATTTTTTCCGATTCACTCGGCGGAGCGAATCGGGCACGCCGGCGTCGAGAGCGTCTACGCCGCTCCGTCTGACTGAACGCGGGCACGATGCTATCGGATGCGCGCGCTGCTTGTACCTGCACGCTGCATGTCCCCGCGCGTTTGCGTGGCGCGGGTACTGTCCGAATTTGGACAGGCGCAATGGGAAATTAGGACATGAATTGCGAGATCGCATGGCCGCGCTCAACGGTAAACAACCCATCCAATTGCGCCTCTATTTGCCGACGCCTCGAACCGAGAATGCAGAGCCAGAGAGGATCAAGCGACGGCGCATCGAATGAAAGAGGCCGCCAACTGATGGGGTGGATGGCGGCCTCTCATCGTCTATGGGATTGCTCCCGCTACGCTTGCCGGCACGAGCCACCGGTCATTCATCCACAGCTATAATGGCACTGTGTATACAATATGGAATCAGGTAAAGCCCGCCTCTCCGTACCCGCTGTAGCTTCCAGTGCTTCGTCGGAAGCTATGGTGTCGAGGATTTCTTCGTCAGCCTGGTCGAGGGTGTCAGCGGTGGTGTTGGAATTGTCCATGACATTATTTCTCCGTTCCCAGGCATCTAACGTAAATTAGGACACTCAGTTCCGTAAATTAGGACAAAGGCCTCGGAATTAGGACAGCACTCCCGTGCTCGCGAACATAACGCGAACACAAGTCAACCGTTCCGGCAGCGGGATCATGCGTGGGCGGGCATGTCTCGCTGCGCCGCAACGGTGATAAAGAGAAACGTTCGTTCACGGGTTGGCGCGGACGCGGGGCGCAGTGTCGAATCGCTGGTCAGAATTCTTGGCGTCCCGCGGGCGGGCGAGCGACGTCGATTATCGCCTGCTCGTTCCGCTCGTGCTGTATTCGGCCACCGTGCAGACGATCTACGCGATCGTCCGGGTGACAACATCTTATCGGGCGATTGAGCTAAACCTGCCGGTGGTCTGGCTCGGCGTCATCTCGGCGACATTCGCCATTCCGCCGACATTGCTTGCGGTCTGGGTCGGCCGTCTCCTCGATCGGGGCTATGACGCGCAAGCCGCTTGGATCGGCTCCGGCATCTTCGTCCTCGTCTGTGCGGGTTTCTGCTTTTTCGCCAATTCGCTCACGGGGTTGCTCGTGCTCACGGCGCTGTTCGGAGTCGGCCATCTATTTCTGATGGCGAGCCAGCAGATGCTGTGCATTCGCAGCGCCGGCCCGCGCGGCCGCGACTCGGCGTTCGGCAATTACGTCGTCGGCAGCGCCATCGGCCAAGGGCTTGGCCCCTACCTGATCGCTTGGCTGGGCGGCTCCGCCACCGTACCGCCGACCGGCCGCCTTTTCGGCGTCGCCCTCATCGTCGCGGTCATCTCCCTTGCCACCGCAGCCGCCATCCGGCCGGCGCCCAAGCACATGCAGCCAAGCAAGAGCGGCGAGGTTGTGCCGCTGCGTACGCTTCTTCGTCAGAGCGGATTGATGGCGGTCCTGGTCGCCAGCGTCATTACCATTACCTCGCAGGATCTGCTCACCATCTATCTGCCGCTTCTGGGCACCGAGCAAAACATCGACGTTCGCAACATCGGCGCGCTGCTCACCGCGCGCTCGGTCGCCTCGCTGATTTCGCGCTTATCCTATACGCGCGTGCTGCGCTTGATCGAGCGGCAGAAATTGACGCTCATCACCATGGCTGGAGCGGGAATAGGCTTTGCCTGTTTCGCCTTGCCAATCCCGCTTGCCGCCATGTACGCGGCGATGATCTTTATGGGATTTTCGCTGGGCTTCGCTACGACGCTCAGCCTGACCAACGTCGTCGACCTCGCTTCGGCCGCGGCGATGGGCACAGTGATGTCGCTCCGCATCACCGGCAACCGTCTCGGTCAGGCGGCGGTGCCGTTCCTCGCCAGTCTCGTCGCCGCCGCTACCGGCGTCGCCGGCATTTTCGCGATCATCGCCGTGAGCCTGGCGGCATCCGGCGCGTCGGTCCATTTCAGCCGGCAAGAGCGCGCCTGAAGCGCGCCGGCGGTTCTAGACCATGGCCCAGTTCATTTGAATGATCTTGGTCTGGATTTTTTGTTCGAGCGCTACCAGCGCCGGCCCCCGCCGCCGTGCCAGCCCCCGCGCCAGCCCCCATAGTAGGATCCGTAGCCGTAATAGTATGGCCCGTAATACGGGTACGGATAAGGAGGCGGTCCGGCGTAGACCGGCGGCGGCACATAACCAGGCGGTGGAGCGCCCGGCGGGGGACCGCCCTGCCCCAGCGCGGTGGCGATGACATAGCCGCTCTGTCCCGCAAACGTGACTTGGCACCACTGGCCGCTGCAGCCGGCGACGTTGACGGTCGATCCGCCGGGGATTTTTGCGACCACTGGAGTAGTCGTTCCAGGTCCTTGCCGCAGATTGACGGTGGTGTTGACAACGCCCGGAGTTGCGAAGGCGTACACGCTCGACACCGCCACGAGCGCTGTGGCTAACGCTGCGGAGCAAGCCGCAGCCGACGCGAATTTCATGGCTCACCTCTCACAACAATATACCCCCATTAATCCGAGCAAAGTATAGTTCGAATTTCAACCCAGTTCGCGGCAGGATTTTGATCATCACGGCTTAAGCTGTTCAAGCTCGGGAAACGGCGCATAGGCGGCGCCGGCGTACGGCTCGCGCGAAGCCGCCACATCGAGGAAATCGTCGAACCTGCCGGCCAGGAACTCGGCGGCGATCTGCGTGTCGCCGGCATACATGCCGTTGTCTTGCTTGCCGTTGAAGCGCAGGCAGGCGACATAGCGCGTGCCGCGCGCGACCGATTTGAGCATCGGTTGCGAAATGGCCGCATCGCGAATCCCGGTCGGGTCGTTCAAGTAGGCGTGCATGGCGGCGAGAATGTCGGATTTGTAGTTGTCCGGATAGGTATTAATCTCGCCATCGTCGCCATCGTGCCTGCCGAAGCCGAACTGGTGTCCGGCGCAGGCGCCGAGAAGTAACATTCCCGAAAACACAAGGCCGGCACGCCGCCATCGTGCGCCATTGCCGTTCATTCGGTCCCCGCGTTCCGGCTTGGCTCCCCGGCCGCGCTTCTAGACCGAAACAACGGCAAACGCCATCGCGCACGTCACCAAACTGACGCCAATCAGATCGGTACGGCCATCGCCTCGAACGCGGCATCGCAATTGATCAGATCGACGCGCTTTTGAACGATGCGAAATGTGTCGCCGTGACGGCGCAAGCGGTGGCGCTGACGGCCGGCGAAAGTGCGCTGGGTATCGTCGCGATATTCGGCCACGATGAAGGTCGAGCCGATCAGAAATTCGCCCTTGCCTTCATCGGCATGCTCGATGACGACATTGCCGACGACATGTGCCGTCCGCGACGGCGGCGTTTGCACGTGGATACGCGGATGCTCGAGCCGCTCGATCCGCGTCTTCATCAGCTCGCGGTCGTCGTAGAACAGCGAAGCCTGTTCGAAAGGGCTTTTCTGGTCCGGTACCGCAGGTACCCAATAGGTTCCGTCGTCGGCGAACAGCGCCATCCAGTCGCGGAAGCGCCGTTCGTCGAGCAGGCGTGCTTCGTCGACGAGAAAATCCTCGAACGGGCCGCGGTCGATGCCGGCGGCCAATGCGAGCCTGCGGGTCGCCAACGCCATCAAACCGCCCCGTGCATGTAGCCGAGCCAGGCCTTGTACTGCGCGCGCACCACCATCTCGTGGGTGGCCAGCCCGCGCGTGGCGTTGGTGGCGCGGTCAGGCTCCTCGGCGCCGAGCCCGCGGGAGATATCGACCCAGTCGGTCATGCGGCTCTGCAGCCCCTTCTGCGCGCGCACGAACGATTCCAGATCGTCGGTCTGCACGAAAGAAGCCGCCGAATGGGTGACGTTGAGCAGGCGGATGTTGGCGAAATTCATCGCCTGCGGCGCGCCGACCAGACGGATCGGATAAATATTCACTTCGGTGCGGTCGACCGCGATCGGTTTGATGACGCGCACATGGATGTTCAGCCCCATGATCGACATGTTCGGATAAATCAGCGAGTTGTGCAGGCGCGGCGTGAGGATTTCCGCCGCCCGCTCGGCGCCGACCTTTTCCGCCAGCACGCACCTATACTCATCAAAGACCGGGCTCGAACGCTTGCCGTCGTCGAGCGCGGTGTTGCTGGTCCAGCCATGGCCGTTGCCGGCAATAAAGCTCTTGCGGTCCTTCCACGAGGCGGCGGTCTGTTTCTTCTCGGTCTCGATGACGGCGGCGCCTTTCTGGTCGCCCTCGCGGCGCGCGAATTGCACGCCCTGTTTGTTGACGGTCGAGGCATGGCCGAACGGCACGTGATAGGAATTGAGCACGTTCTCGACCTGAAGCTTCCAGTTGCCGTTGTAGACGTAGCGGTGCATGCCGGCGTCGAGCGCGAGCGTGCCGTCGGGCGCGCGGTCGACGAGATCGTCGATGTTGCCCTTCATCGGCCCGATATGATCTTCGAAGCTCAAGCCCGTGTCGGCCAGGCTCGCGAACACGAAGCCGCGGTATTCGCCGACGCGGGGAGCATGCGCCAGGCCGAACGCCTCCTTATCGAAACCTTCGCCGCAGCCTTCCGGCACCGGCACCGTCACCAGCTTGCCGTCGGTGTCGTACGACCAGCCGTGATAGCAACACACCAGCCGCTGCGCGTGGCCGCTCCGTTCGTTCATCACCTTGGCGCCGCGGTGGGTGCAGCGGTTGAGCAGCACCTGCACGGAGCCGTCGCGGTGGCGAACCATGATCACCGGCTGGCGGCCGAGTTCGGTGGTGACGAAATCGCCCGGATTAGGCGTCTGGTTGGCGTGGCCGACGAACAGCCAGGCCCGGCTGAAAATGCGCTCCATTTCCAGCTCGAACAAGTCCGGATCGGTGTAGACGCGCCGATGCACGCGGCCGGGCTCGATCAATTTGGCGATCTCGTCCGCGTGTGCGTTTCCGTTGCGCATGAACAATATCCGTAAGCCCTCGCTTACTCCGCCGCCTGGTGGGCGTAATTCTGCACCTGCGAATTTATAAGCTGCAGCGGCGAGGCGGTCTCTTCCAGCATGCCCCAGCTCTTGAGCCAGTCATACGTGCGCTGCAGCTCGTCGAGCGGGATCGGCGCCGGATCGCAGACCACGAGCCGGCTCTCGCGCAAATCCTCAACCTTGAGCGCGGCGATTTCTGGATCTTTCTTGGCGTAATAGTCGATGAAGTAATGCATGTACGCCTTCTTGTTGGCGTTGATGCGGCGCACCGCCTCGCGCACCGCGCGATTGAACGCCGCGTAGGTATCGGCGTCGACGCGGTTGGAGGCGACCTCGGTGCCGTGGAAGAAGGCCGAGCAGATGGTGCGGCAACCCTTCTTCTCGGCGAGCGTGATGTGGGGCTCGGTGAGCGTGGTGGCTTCGATCTCGCCCTTCATCATCGCGTCGAGGCGATAACGCGAGCCATTCGGCGCCCGGCACAGCTTGATCATCTCGCGCGGCACGAAACCTTCCAGCATGTGCAGCGCGATGTAATGAGTGCCGAAATAGAACGGCACGCCGATCAGGCGGTTGGCGAGCTGCTGCGGCGTGTAGACCGGCGAATCCGGCCGCACCACGATGGCCGAATAGGCGATGATGGCGCGGCGGCCGAGTTGCCGGCTGTTCTGGTCGGTATCCTGGACGCGGCAGTAATTGCCCCATTCGCAGGCGTTGTACATGTCGGCCTTGCCCTGTTCCAAGAGCTTGCCGTGGCTGGCGAACGGGTTCACGCCCTTCGGCGAGGTGACGTTGACCTCGACCTTCTTTTCGACGCCCGCTTCGCGGTCGGCCCACTCGATCTCAAGCCCCTCCTTGGCGAACAGGCCTTCATCGTAGGCGACGAGTTCCGGCAGCCCCTGGAACGGCGCCGTGGTCTCCAGGACGAGCTTTTTCATCGGGGTCTCCTTCATCGGCTGATCGAGCTTGCTTTACTTGACTCCGGCGCGCGCCGCGGTCAAGGGTGTTTAGGCAGATTGCATGAAGATCCTACTGTAGGATTGTTGAACAATGGGCTACGATCCGAGTCCCGATCCGGCGCGACAGCGTCATCACCCAGGCGGCGCAGGAAATCTGCCGCCTGATCGAGGCCGAGCGGCTCGGTCCGGGCGACTCGCTGCCGACCGAGACGCCGCCTTGCCGAATTGCTGGGCGTGAGCCGCAATTCGGTGCGCGAGGCGCTGCGCGTGCTGCACGGCCTCGGCTACGTCGAAAAGGCCGCCGGCCGCCGCGTCATCGTCACCGCAGCCGCGCATGTCGGCAAGGGCGTGTTCGACGAGGGCGTGATCATCGAGGCGGCGCCGATCGCCAACGACGTGCGCTCGCACATCGCGCAGAAATGCGCCGAACTCGCCGCGGCGCGGCTCTCCGCCGCCGAACTCGGCGAGATGGAAGGCGCGCTCGGCACGCTCGAAGGCGCCATCGCGCGTAAGGATTTGAACGCCGCCAAGAGCGCGCATGACGCCTTTCACGGCCTGTTTCTCGCCGGCGCCCGCAACCCGCTTCTGGTCGCGATGTTCAATCAGGCGCAGGGCGCACGGCTGTCGAATGTCTCGCCCAAGCACAACAGCTTTTATGACCCGCGGCACCTCGAGCAGCATCGGGCGCTGTTGCGCGCGTTGCGCAGGCGCGACGGCCGCGCCGCGCGCGCCGTTGTGCGCAAGCACTTCCAGAGCCTCGGCCTGATGCTGGAAGTCGCAGCGCGGGCAAGCCGCAAACCGCCTGTTTCATCGGCAGTACCGCTCCATCGCCACGCCGCGCGCTGAAGCCTGTTGTCGGGGCGGCTACGGCGACACTTCCTCGAGCACGCGCCGCCAGTCTCGATCATATAGGTCGCCGCGATGCAGCCGATGACCGCGAAGACGGAAAACACCAGAAACACGCCGCCGATGCCGAAGCGCGGCAACGCGAAGCCGACGATCAGCGGACCGACGGTGGCGGCCATGCGCAGCCAGAAGCTCGCCCAGCTCACGCCCAGCGCCCGCATCGCGCGTCGGGATAGATCTCGGCGGTGTAGAGGAAGATGCTCATATTCATCGAGCCGAGCCACATCGAGCAGAAACCATAGCCGAGCAGCATGCCGAACGCGGTATTGGCGCCGTACGCCCATAGTTCGATGAGCCCCGCCGCGGTGAGGAAGAACGCGCCGGTGAACCAGTAGCGCCGGCCGGTCGTGTCGATCAGCAGAGCGCAGATGATGCGAGCCGAGCAGAGCTGCCGGCCGGGCTCGGCGATCGCATAGTTGAGCGATTGCTGCAGCGGCAGGTGGTAGACCTCGCGGTAGAGCGTCGGAATCCAGCCCTGCAGGCCGTAGGAGATGATGTAGGAGGTCGCCCACAGGATCCAGACGAGGAACGTGCGCGACAGATAGCGGCCCTGGAACAGCTCCTGCCAGCGCGTCTGATTGCCCAGCGGCTGCACGATCAGGTCCGGCACCGGCGGCAGCGGCTTCGCGCCGTTGCGCGACACGATCCGCTCGATCTCGCTCACGATCGCGTCGGCCTCGTTGAGCGGCCCTTCGATGCGAGCCAGCGCGGCGATTCCGGGCAGTAACGCTGCAGGAACAAGCGCGACAAAGGCCGGCACCGCGCCGATGATGAACATCGACTGCCAGCCGAACCGCGGCACCATGAACGCGCCCGCGATGCCGGCCCCCAAGAGTCCGACCGGGAAGATCATCTGATAGGCGAGGAATCGGCCGCCGCGCCGTTCGGCGCGCAGAATTTCGCTGATATAGGTCGAGGCCACCGGAATCTCGCCGCCGAGCCCGATGCCTTCAAAGAAGCGGCAGACGAAAAGCTGCTCGTAACTATGCGTGAAGGCGCAAGCGAAACTCATGACGGCGAACAAACCGATTGCGATGCGCGCCACCGGCACGCGGCCCATGCGCTCGGCGAGCCAGCCGAAGGTCAGGGCGCCGAGCGCCTGGCCGAAATTGGCGATGCTGATCAGGCCGCCGATCTTCTCCGGCGGGATGTGCCAGGCGCGAATGATCACCGGCAGCACATAGGCGATGGCCAGCGAATCGAACGAATCGAAGAAGATGGCGACGCCCAGGATGACCGTGACCGTGACGTGCCAGCGCGAATTCGGCAGCCGCTCCAGCCGCGCCGCGATCGTTTGCTCCGTCAATGGCGATCCGTTCGGCATTTGTGTCCCCTCCCGAGCCGGCGTCCTGATCCGCACGCCGAATTATTATTATGAACGCTGCCCTCCGCGGCCGAAGTCGTTTCAGCGCTGCGGCTGCGGCCGTAGCCTTTGCATCTGCAACTGCGCGAGGAACGGCACCAGCGGGTGCGCGCCCATCTTCACGATCGAGGGCATGTCGAGCTTGATCAGCGCCTCGCGCTGGTCGGGCGGCAATGTGAAGCGGTCGGCGAACGCCGCGGCGTCCGCCATGTATTGCGCGCGCATGTCGGCGTCGTGGGCGAGCCCGTGCAGCGCCGATGTCAGCTCCACCAGCTCCGGCTTGATCGAGGGATAATGCGCGGCGTGGTGGGCCTCCGCCGCGCCGCCGATCCAGGCCAGCGAGGCGTAGTTGTGATGCCAGCTCGGGTCCATCGACACCACGTCGGGCTTGCGCTCGCCGAGCGCGCCGGCGGCGCAGGCCCAGCAGCGCAGCTCGATATTGCCGGTATCGTCCAGCTCGGTCTCGTCGAAGCCGATCAGCGATTTCAAGTTGCCGGCCGCGAGCTTTTCCAGCACGCGCCTGTCCCAGGCCAGCTCCGGATTGGAATAGCGGTCGGTGCCGGGAAAATGCGACATGCCGCCGCTCGACAGGATCACGGTCTTCAAGCCCGAGCGCGGTGACGGTGCGCGCCACCGCCTGGCCGAACTGATAGCAGCGCTCCATGGTCGGCTGCGGCGGCAGATAGGCGTTGACGTAGATCGGCAGCACCGGGCCGGTATGGCCGAGATGGGTGAGCGGGATGCCGATGGCGTAATCGATCTTCGCCGTCGAGGTGAAGGCCGGATCGAAATTCTGCCGGTAAAGCTGGCGCACAAGCTCGAAGCCGATCTCGCTCGGAATCTTCCAGTGAAATTTCCGCCCGGCGAATTCGCCGGTCGCCTCGCCGCCGACATGGACGGTAAACGGCGGCGCCGTGGTGTGAAAGAACTGCTCGGCGTGATCGTTGGAGAAGATGATCCAAAGGTCGGGCTCGAGCGCGCGCAGGCGTTTGCCGATATCGGCCGCGACCTCGCGCACATGGGCGACCAGCGCCTTGTCCTCGGTATCCGGCATGGTGAAGAACTGGGGCGCATGCGGCAGCATGGCGCCGCCGATCACGGTCGACATCATGGACGCTCTCCTTCGCCGCGAAAGCTATCGCGCGCCGGGAAAGACAACAAGCGCAAGCCCGGCGTCGCGGCTGCCATGCGCGCGTTCCCTTCACAGCGAGCGATGGAGCAAGTAGGCTTGGCGCACCTCCGCACATTGCTGCGAAAGCGGCAATCCAGATGGCAAGCACTGGCGCAGAAGGCTGGGTCCCCGCGGGCGCGGGGACGAGCGGTTTGAAGTTGATGAGGAGAGCCGATGGTTGACGTGCCGATAACGATCGCCTGCGGCAATTACGACCGCACCAGCGCAATCAGGGACGGACGGGTCAAGGTCGAAGGCTGCGCGGTCACGTATCTGCCGATGTATCCGGAGGAGATTTTCCACCGCGCCTTCAAATTTCAGGAATTCGACGTCTCGGAAATTTCGTTTTCGAGCTACATCCGCACGGTAGCGGCCGGAACGGCGGCCTATATCGGCATTCCGGCCTTCGTCTCGCGCATTTTCCGCCATTCCGGCATCTACGTCCGCAAAGGCGCCGGCATCGAGAAGCCGGAGGATCTGCGCGGCAAGCGCATCGGCGTGCCCGAATACCAGATCACGGCCGTGGTCTGGATGCGCGGCATGATGCAGCACGAATACGGCGTGAAGCCTTCGGACATTCATTGGAGCAGCGGCGGCCAGGAACAGACCGGCCGCCACGAGCGCACGCCGTTGAAGCCGATTCCGGGCCTCGATCTCAAGCCGATCGGCGCGGACAAGACGCTGGTCGGCATGCTGCGCGACGGCGAACTTGACGCGCTGTTCACCGCGCGCGCGCCGTCCTCGTTCCTCAACGGCGAGCCGCATATCGCGCGGCTCTTTCCCGACACCCGCGCGGCCGAGCAGGCCTATTACAAAAAGACCAAGCTGTTCCCGATCATGCACCTTGTCGGCATCCGCCGCACGCTATGCGAAAAATATCCGTGGCTCGCGACCAGCGTCTATAAGGCGTTCTGCGAAGCCAAGGCGCTGGCGATGATCGATCTGCGCGACGTCAACGCGCTGATGGTGACGCTACCGTGGCTCGAGGCCGAGACCAACGAGACGGCCGCGATCATGGGCGATGATTTCTGGAAATACGGCGTGGCCGAGAACATGCCGGAGATCGAGGCGTTGACGCAGTACGCGTCCGAGCAGGGCCTGATCGAACGCAAGCCGAAAGTCGAGGAGCTGTTTCACCCCTCGACGTTCGATATTTCCAAGGTATGAGCCCCACCGTGACGGAGAGCGACAATCGCGTGATCGTTTCCGGTTGCGGGCCGGTGGGCGCGGTGATGACGCTTGCGCTTGTCAGAAAAGGCATTCCGGTCACGCTCATCGAGCAATTGCCCGACGCGGCCGAAGATCAGCGCGCCGCCACGATTCACACGCCGACGGTCGAGATGCTGGTCGATCTCGGACTGGAAAAGGAGATGTTTTCCGACGCTCCGTCGGGCGGCATGCAGGCGCCGCTGTTTCACTTCCGCGATCGCGCCACCGGCGAGCTGATCGCGGTATTCGACATCAGCGTGCTCAAGGGCGAAGTCCCCTATCCTTATGTCGTGCAATGGGAGCAATATAAGCTCGTTCACGCGGCGCTGCCGCACATCAAGGCGAGCGGGCTCGGCGAGGTTCGCTTCTCCGCGAAACTGATCGGGCTGACGCAGACGCAGACTACGTCGAGGCGACGGTCGCCAACGGCGCCGGCGAAACCGAAAAACTCCGCGGCAGATATCTCATCGGCGCAGACGGCGGCTCAAGCGCGGTACGCCGTCTTGCCGAAATCGTTTTCGAGGGTTTCACCTGGCCCGAGCGCTTCATCAAGATCGGCACCAGTTTCGATTTCGGCACCATCGGCAAAGGATTTTGCACGCGCAATTATTTCTTCGATCCCGATGAATGGCTCAATCTGTTCAAGGTCAAGGGCTATGGGCCGCCCGGAATCTGGCGCGGCGTCCTTCCGATTCCGGAGTCGGAAACCGACGAGCAGGCGCTGAGCATGGAAAACATCCAGCGGCGTCTGCAGCGCATCCATCAGAAGAGCGGCGATTATGAGATCCCGTATTACGCGCTCTATGCCGTGCATCAGCGTGTGGCGGAGACGTTCAACAAGGGCCGCGTGCTGCTTGCCGGCGACTGCGCCCATGTCAATAACCCGATCGGCGGCATGGGCATGAACGGCGGCATCCACGATGCCGTCAACCTTGCGGAAAAACTTGCCGATATCTGGTTCGGCCGCGCCGACGCGAGCCTGCTCGACCGCTACACGCGGCAGCGGCGCAAGGCGCAGATCGACTACGTGCAGGCCCAGACCATCGAGAACAAAAGAAAGCTCGAAGAGCGAGACCCGGCGATCCGCCGCACGCATCTGGACGAGCTGCGGCGCACGTCAGAGGATGTGTCGCTGCACAAGAAATTTTTGTACCGCTCTTCGCTGATCGACAGTTTGAATTCGGCCAACGCGGTGGCCTAATCGGACAACGGAGGACGGACGGACGACGGAGGACGGATTCATTCTCTTATCTGTCGTCGGTCCTCTGTCGTCCGTCTATCTCGTTCCCCCACTTCTCCTCGATCTCCCGCGCCTCCTCGGCCGACAGCGCCGAGATTGGCGGAAATTTTTCGCGCCACGCGAACGGCCGGCAGGCGTCGATGATCGCCTTCGAGTGCGAGGTGACGCCGCGCTCCTTTTGATCGGGGGGAATGCGCGGATCGAGCGCCGAGCTCCAGGCGTTGCGCAGGATGTCGATGTCCTCCGACGGCTCGCAGCGGGTCGCCACCGCCCACATGACGTCGGCGAGATTGGATGGATCGATATCTTCGTCGACGACCACGACAAGGCGCGCCATGTAGCTGTGCGCCGCCGCAACCAGCGCGGCGCGCTTGGCGTGGCCGTCGTAACGCTGGCGCAGCGCCACGACCGTCATGAGCTGAGAAACGTGCTGCCAGACGCCGGCCACGTCGGTGACGCCCGAGGCCTCAAGATTGCTCCAGATCGTGGCGGCGCGGAACGGCAGGCCGAAATGAAAGCGCGGCGGTTTCATCGGCGGCGAGCCGAGCAGGATCGGATCGTCGCGGTAATGAATGGCGGTCACGTCCATGACCGGGCCGGGACGCGCGGCGGCGGCGTAATAGCCGGTGAACTCGCCGAACGGCCCCTCCGGCAGCGTCGCTTCGCTCATCGGCGCGATGCGGCCTTCGAACACGATTTCGGCAAATACCGGAATCGGCAGCCCGGTCTGCGGCCCGGCGCAGACTTCGATCGGCGCGCCTTTGATCGCGCCGGCGAACTCATATTCGGATGCTCCGTGCGGCAGATATTCGAAGCCGGCGATGAACAAAGCCGGATCCTCGCCGTGCACGATGGCGACCGGGCAGCTTTCCCCGCGATCCCAATACTTTTTCGCGATGATCGCGCCGTGCCGGCCGCCGTGATCGAACTGCACGGTGACCTTGTTCGGCCCGTGCACCTGGACGCGGTAAATCGAGGCGTTGATCCAGCCGGTGTCGGGATCGCGCATAACGACGATCGAGCCGGAACCGATGAACGGCCCGCCGTCATGGCGGTGCCAGACCGGCGCCGGAAACTGCGTTATGTCGACAGTGGAACCCGCAAGCGTGTTTTCCAGGAACGCCGCGTCGCTTACGCAAACGGCGCAAGCGGCCGCAACGTCTTGCGTTTCTCCATCCAGGCCTTCAGTGCGTCGAGCGGTCGCAGCGTCGGGGCAAGACCGAGCGCAAGCGCCGCCCGTTGGACGTTCGTGGTGGCATTGGTGAAGACGCGAAAGCCGCTTCCGTGGCCCTTGATGCGGTCGAACAGCAGCGCCGGACAATCGGGCAGACCGGCCGCGACTTCGGTAATGCCGCCGATCTCGAAGTGCGGGTCGGCGCCCTCGATCCGGCGCAAAGCTCCGAGCTGGTCGACCAGGTCGATAAATTCGCGCAGGTCCTTGTACATGGCGTTAAATCAGCTGTCGCCGACCCGCATTCGCCGCGGAAATCCGGCGAGCGGCCCCCCGCCCCCGGCGAGCAGTCGCAAAAGCCTGAAGTCAAGGAGTTCTCTTTGCCCAAAAACGAGTATATGTGAGCGTCTGTCCGGGTACACAGCTCTATGCATTCCGTCGCCCATCTCGTCCATGCTTATGGCCTGCTCGTCGTCGCCGGCTTCATCGGGCTGGAAAGCATGGGCATTCCGCTGCCGGGCGAGACGGCGCTGATCGTCGGCTCGGTCATTGCCGGGCGCACGCACGAGCTCAACATCGTCGCGGTGATCCTGACGGCGATGGCGGCCTCGCTGATCGGCCGCACGATCGGCTACCTGATCGGCGCGCAATTCGGCTATTGGCTGCTGCTGCGCTATCGGCTCTTATCTCGGCATCACCGAAGCGCGGATCAAGCTCGGCCAATATCTGTTCCTCAAGCATGGCGGCATGATCATCATCATCGCCCAGTTCATACCGGTCTTGCGCGCGATCGCCGGCGTCCTCGCCGGCGCCAATCGCATGCCCTGGCGGCATTTCCTGCTGGCCAGCATCGTCGGCGCGGGCCTTTGGGCGATGTTCTTCGGCATCGCCGCCTATACGTTCGGCCGGCAGTTCGCAGCGGCTGGCCGCGTCCTGGTGGCTGTTCTCCGGACCGAGCGGCTGGATCCTCTTCGGTATTGCCGCCATCATCGTCGTTCTCGTCATTGCCGTCTTTGTCGGCCGCCACGAGGCGCAGCTTGCGGCCAAGGCCGAACGCGCCCTGCCCGGCCCGCTGCGTGCTGCCGTAGCGCCGAACTCCAGACATGACCGCGTCCTGGTCGACGATCGATTGCGACGTGCATGCCAACGTGCCCAGCATGGCGGCGCTGTTGCCGTATCTCGACGAACAATGGCGCGACAGCGTCGTCGACCGCGGGCTGAATTCGCTGGAATCGATCAACTATCCGCCCAATGCGCCGCTCACCGCGCGCGCCGACTGGCGCGGCAAAGTCGGGCGAGCCGGCCAACTCGCTCGACATGCTGCGCACGCCACGCGCTCGACCGCTGGAACATCGACATCGCCATCTGCAATTGCCTCTACGGCGTGCAGCTTCTGTTCAGCGAGGATATGGCGGCGGCGTTCGCCAAGGCGGTCAACGACTGGGTCGCCAAGGAATGGCTCGACCGCGATCACACGGCTGCGCGCCTCGATCGTGGTGCCGATGCAGAACACCGACTACGCGGTCGCCGAGATCGAGCGCTGCGCGCCGGACCGGCGCTTCGTGCAGGTGCTCGTGCTCGCCATGGGCGAAGTCGCCGCTCGGTCGCCGGCAATATTGGCCGGTCTTTGAGGCCGCGGTGCGCCACGGCCTGCCGATCGGCATTCACGCCGGATCGAGCTACCGGCATCCGGTGACCTCGCTCGGCTGGCCGTCCTGGTACGTCGAGGATTATTGCGCGCAGGCGCAAGGCTTTCAGGCGCAGGTGGCGAGCCTCGTCTGCGAAGGCGTGTTCGCCAAATATCCCGAGCTGAAAGTGGTGCTGCTCGAATCCGGCGTCACCTGGCTGCCGGCGTTCCTGTGGCGGCTGTCGAAATTCTGGCGCGGCGTGCGCGCCGAGGTGCCGTGGGTCGATCGCGCGCCTTATGAGATCGTGCGCGATCACGTGCGGCTGACCATCCAGCCGTTCGACGGCCCGGACGAGCCGGACGAGGTCGCGCGGCTGATCGATCACCTGCAATCGGACGACATGCTGCTGTTTTCTTCCGACTTTCCGCATTGGCAATTCGACGGCGACGACATCATGCCGGCCGGAATTCCGGCAAAATTGCACGGCAAAATCCGGCGCGATAATGCGCTGGCCACCTATAGCCGTCTCGCCGAGACGGCAGCCTAGGCCGGGCGCATGGCGAAGACACGTGATCGCTCCGCTCGAGCGAGTTTCCCGCCGGGTCGCGAAAGCTCGTCGACATCAAGGGCCGTCCGATCGTCGTGTTCAACATCAACGGCGAGTTCTTCGCGCTCGCCAACCGCTGCCCGCATCAGGGCGGCAGCCTGTGCCAGGGCCGGCTGGTCGGGCTCATCGAGGCGAGCGAGCCCGGGATGCTACCGCTACTCGCGCCGCGGCGAGATCATCCGCTGCCCGTGGCATGGCTGGGAATTCGACGTGCGCACCGGGAAATCCTGGTGCGAGCCCGACGCGCGTGCGCGCGCGGCAATTTTCGGTGTCGGTTGCGCCCGGCGCAACGCTGGTCGAAGGCCCATACGTGGCGGAGACCTTCCCCGTCCGCGTCGAAGATGATTACGTCGTGCTTGAGGCGTGATGGCAAAGAGAGCGGGCAATATGGCGCAGCGACGTTCGGCGCAGGGACGGTTGCGGCTCGCCGCCGATATCGGCGGCACGTTCACCGATATCGCGGTTTTTGACGAAAAGACCGGCCAGCTCACTTTCGGCAAGGCGCTGTCGACGCCGGCGCATCTCGTCGAAGGCATTTCCGCGGGCGTGGCCAAGGCCGGCAGCGATTATCGCTCCGCCGCGCTGTTTCTCCACGGCTCGACCATCGCCATCAACACCATGCTGGAGCGCACCGGCGCGCGCACGGCGCTGCTCATCACCCAAGGCTTTCGCGACATCTACGAGATCGGCCGCATCAACCGGCCCGACGCCTATAATCTGTTTTTCCAGAAACACGTGCCGCTGATCGAGCGGGCGCTGCGCTTCGAAGTCGACGAGCGCATGCTCGCCGACGGCGAGATCGACACGCCGCTCGACGAGGACGAAATCGCGGCGCTCGGCCAAGAGCTCGAAAAGCTCGGCATCGAAGCCGCCGCCATCCTGTTTCTCAATTGCTACGCCAATGCCGATCACGAGCAGCGGGCCAAGGCGATCCTGGAAAAAAACCATCCAGCGCTGTTCGTCTCCGCCTCGCACGAACTGTCGCAGGAATACCGCGAATTCGAGCGCTGCTCGACGGTGGCGGCCAACGCCTATGTCGGCCCAAAGGTCCGCCGCTATATCGGCGAGATCGACGCGCATATGCGCGCGGCCGGCTTTTCCGGCTCGTTCCTGGTCGTGCAGTCGACCGGCGGGCTCTACGAGGCCGAGCAGGCGCAGAGCCAATGCGTGCGCATGCTGGAATCCGGACCGGCAGCGGGCGTGATCGGCACGCAGGCGCTGTGCCGCATGCTCGGCATCGACAACGCCATCGCCTTCGACATGGGCGGCACCACCGCCAAGGCCGGCGTCATCTACCACGGCGAGGCTTTGACCACCGGCGCGGCGCTGATCGGCGGCTATGAGAAGGCGCTGCCGGTGCAGATCGCCATGATGGACATATTCGAGGTCGGCACCGGCGGCGGCTCGATCGCGCGCGTCGACGAGGACGCGCTGCGCGTCGGCCCGCAGAGCGCCGGCGCCGCGCCCGGCCCCGCCTGTTACGGCCTCGGCGGCACCGAGCCGACGGTGACCGACGCCAATCTGATGCTCGGCCGGCTCGATGCGGAGCGCTTTCTCGGCGGCGAGATGAAGCTCGACGTGGCGGCCGCCGAACGCGCGCTCAAGGACAAGATCGGCGATCCGCTCGGCCTGAGCGCGGTGGAAGCCGCCGACGGCATTTTGCGCATCGCCGCCACCGCGATGTCCTACGCGGTCAAGGGCGTCACCACCGAACGCGGCTTCGATGCCGGCGATTTCGTGCTCGTCGCCTATGGGGGCGCCGGACCTCTGCACGCCGTCGAAGTCGCGCGCGAGATCGGCATGCGCAAGGTCATCGTGCCGTTCGCGCCGGGCGTGTTTTCCGCCTTCGGCATGCTGTTTGCCGATTTGCGCTACGATTTCGTGCGCACCTGGTTCACGCCGCTCGAGGACGCCTCGTTCGACGAGATCGAACGGGTCTATCGCGCGCTGGAGCAGCAAGGCCGCGACGCGATCGCCGGCGCCTCGGTCACGCCGCAGCGGATCGCGGTGAAGCGCGCAGCCGACATGCGCTATGTCGGACAGGAACATGCGGTGACGGTCGATCTGCCCATGGCGGTGTTCAAGCGCGGCGACCGCAAAGCGATCAAGCGGCATTTCGACGCCATGCACGAGCAGCGTTACGGCACGTCGGCGCCCGCCGAGCGCGCCGAGATCGTCAGCCTGCGTTCGACCGTGACCGGGCTGATGCGCAAGCCGCCGCAGCGCAAGATCGCGCGCGGACAGAAGGCTGCGCCCTTCGCGGCGCAAAGCGGCAAGCGACGGGTCTATTTCGCCGGACGCTTTCACGCGACGCCGACCTTTCGGCGCGCGGCATTGCTGGCGGGCAACCGCATCAGCGGCCCGGCCCTGATCGAGGAATACGCCTCGACCACGGTGCTGATGCCCGGCGATACGATGGAGGTCGATGCGTTCGGCAATCTGGTGATCGCGGTCGGTGGAGGCCGCTGACGATGGCAAAGAAAGCAACGCACGCGCGCAAGCAACCAGCCAAAGCCGATCCGGTCGTCACCGAGATCGTGCGCAACGGCGTGATCGCGGTGACCGAGGAAATGAAAACCAACCTCATGCGCACCGCCTACAACATCATCATCTACGAGGCGCTCGATTTCACCACCGGCCTGTTCACCACCGAGGGCGAGACCGTCTCCATCGGCATCGGGCTGCCGATGTTCATCCGCGGCATGGCGGAAACGGTCAAGGCGAAGATCCGGCATTTCGGCCGAGAGAACATGCGGCCGGGCGACATCTACGTCACCAACGATTCCTATCTCACCGGCAGCCACCTCAATCACGTCACGCTGACGCTGCCGATCTTTCACAAAAACGTGCTGGTCGGCTTCTCCTGCTGCATGGCGCATTGGCTCGATATCGGCGGCACGCTCGGCGGCATCACCACCGATATTTTCTCCGAAGGCCTGCAGATCCCGATCCTGAAACTGCACGATCGCGGCCGGCCCAACGAGACGCTGATCGAGGTGATCAAGCAGAACATGCGGCTGCCGAGCCGCGCCATGGGCGATCTGCGCGCGCAGATCACGGCGGTGAAGACCGGCGAGCGGCGTTTTCTCGAACTGGTCGAGCGCTACGGCCGCGACGAGGTCTTGGGCGCGATCAAGGCCATCATGGACCATTCCGAGGCGATGGCGCGCGCGCGGACACGCTCGATCCCGGACGGCGTCTACGAGGCCGAGTCGTATCATGGACGACGACGGCATCGAAGTCGGCAAGAAGGTGCCGATCAAGGTGCGCGTCATCGTCAAGGGCGAGGAGATGACGGTCGATCTCACCGACGTCTCGCGCCAGGTGCGCGGCTCGTTCAATTCCGGCATCACCACCGGCTATGCCTGCTCGCAGGTGGCCTACAAGTGCCTGACCTCGCCGACCGATTATCCGATCAACGACGGCTCGTTCCGCAGCCTCAAGGCGATCGTGCCGCCCGGCCGCGTGGTCAGCGCGGTGCGGCCGGCGCCGATGCGCTGGTGGATGACCTATCCGATGACCATCGTCGACACCGTGTTCAAGGCGCTCGCGCCGGTGATCCCGGATCGGGTCATCGCCGGCCATCACGCCGATCTGGTCATCGCCGCCACGCACGGCGTCAACACCAAGACCTCGGAATTTTTCCTCGCCAATTTCGGCCCGCTGGGCGGCGGCTGGGGCGCCAAGCGCAGCGAGGACGGCGTGTCGGCGACGGTGTGCATCAACGACGGCGACACCCACAACTCGCCGAGCGAGCAATCCGAGGTGAAGTTTCCGCTGGTGGTCGAGCGCTATGCGCTGATTCCCGATTCCGGCGGCGCCGGGCGTTATCGCGGCGGGCTCGGGCTCGAGCGCGTCGTGCGCGCGCGCGTGCCGATGACGTTCAACAGCCACGTCGAGCGCGCCCATTGCAAGCCGTGGGGGCTCGACGGCGGCGGCGAGGCGACCGGCAATGAAGTGGCGATCCGCGTCGGCCAGAAGTGGAAGACCGATTTCCCCAACGCCAAAGTTCTGGTGGCGTATCCTCGAGCCCGGCGACGCCTTCCGCATGCGCTCGGGCGGCGGCGGCGGCTACGGCTCGCCGCTCGACCGGCCGATTGAGGCGGTCGAGGCCGACGCCAGGCAGGGCTACATCTCGCTCGCGGCGGCGAAGGACTGCCTACGGCGTCGTGCTCGATCCGCGAGACTTTCGCGGCCGATCGGGAAGCCACCGAGCGGCTGCGCGCGTCGATGCGCGCGCGCGCTGTCGACCTCCGCCGCGGAGCGCGAAGCGCCATCGGCCTGAAATCGGCTCGACGTGCAGCCTGCCGCGGTTCTCACATGCACAATCCGTCTGTTGCGGCGCGGCGGCACGCTTCTTGAAGCCCCGGTTTTGCAACGCCATATTACGCAACGGCCGCGCGGGAAGACCGTTTCCGCGCGGTCATCTCGAGGGCGCCGCAAGGGCCCCGCAAAGTCGCTTGCTAAGGGCTTTGAAACCATGTCCAGGGTTTCGTCGCTTTCGAGTCCCTTCCTGCTCGGCTTCGACGAGATCGAGCGCGTGCTCGATCGGGTCGGCAAGGCCGCGGACGGCTATCCTCCCTACAACATCGAGCGCGTTCCCCGCGACGGGAACAGTCCGGACCGGCTGCGCATTACCTTGGCGGTGGCGGGATTCACCCGCGACCAGCTCGATGTTTCGATAGAGGAGAGCCAACTCGTCATCCGCGGCCGCCAGCAGGACGACAAAAGCCGGCAATACATCCATCGCGGCATCGCCGCGCGCCAATTCCAGCGCATCTTCGTGCTGGCGGACGGCATGGAGGTGTTGGGCGCGGACTTGAAGAATGGATTGCTGTCGATCGATCTGGTGCGCCCGCAGCCCGAGCGCATCGTTAAATCGATTGCAATCAATGAGTGCGATTAATTGAAATCCAAGTAGGACTCGACAGGGTTAACAAATCAGGAGTCGAGGGCCATGACAAACCAGATGAACCGTACCGAGAACAAAACCGAAATATCTGCCGAGGCGCTCGCCCATCTGGGCGACGGGAGATCGCCTACGTGAAAACGATCCGTTCCGAGGACGTTCCCGCGCTGTTTCCGCAGGCGCCGCGAGATCGCACCCGGGGCTGAAGCTTTTTGCGCTGCACGCCGCCGACGGCACGCCGATCATGCTCACCGACAGCCGCGAGGCCGCCATCGCCAATGCCTGGCAGCAGGAACTCGAGACGGTCAGCGTGCACTGATCAGGGATCAGTGATCAGGAGTCAGTAATCAGAAGGCCGGACGATGCATGCCGGCCTTTCTCGTTTCTGATCACTGACCACTGATTCTGATCCCTGCCGCGGCTACGCCGCGGAAGCCGACGGCATTGCCAGCACCGCGTACAGCGCTTCGGCGTCGTGCGAGGCGCGCAGCTTGTGGGCGATGGCCGGATCGCGCAGGAGCCGCGCCACGCGCGCGAGCGCCTTCAGGTGATCGGCGCCGGCGCCCTCAGGCGCGAGCAACAGGAAGATCAGATCGACCGGCTGGCCGTCGAGCGCCTCGAAATCGACCGGGCGGTCGAGCCGCGCGAACAATCCGAACAGCCGCGTCAGGTTCGGCATTTTGCCGTGCGGAATGGCGATGCCGTTGCCGACCGCCGTCGAGCCGAGTTTTTCGCGCTGCATCAGGATTTCGAAAATCGCGCGCTCGCTCTGGCCGGTCAGCACGGCGGCGCGCGCGGCAAGCTCGTGCAGCACCTGCTTCTTGTTGTTGACCTTGAGCGCCGGGAGAATCGCGTTCGACGCAACGAGATCGGTGAGCGGCATGAATGGAACCTGAAAGAGCGAAGGCCGCAGCCTTAAGGCTTTAGCCTGATCGCCTGACTGGCTGAGACTCGATCGAGTTTTGGGCTTCTTGCATCAGCATGATCTTTCCGGGATTAGTCGCCCACGCTTGCGGATCATGCTCCAAGGGCGGCGGACCATAGGGACCCCCCGCATCCTCGTCAATGGGCATCGGCGGCGCGGCGCGCCGCCATGCGGATCGATCCAGCCGAAATGCCCGTCGGCGCGGCGATAGACGACGTTGATGCCGCCATGGGCGGCATGCCGGAACACGACGACGGGGGCGCCGGTCATGTCGAGTTCGGTCACCGCATCGCTGACCGATAATTGTTTCAACGCCGTGGTCGATTCGGCGATGATGACCGGCGTGAAACCGTCGATCCCCGCTTCGCTCTCGTCCTCGGGCGCGGCGATGACGTAGCTCGCCGCATCGACCGAACCGCGGCCGTCGAGCCGCTCGGGGCGATGGTCCTTGAGCCGGCGATGATAGCGGCGCAGCCGCTTCTCGATGCGCAACGCCGCCTGATCGGCGCTGGCGTAGGCGTCGGCCGCCATGCCTTCGGCATGCAGCGTGATCTTCGAATCGAGATGGATGGCGCATTCGGTGCGGAACCCGAATCCTTCGCGCTCGAGCGTCACGTGCCCCGAATAGCCGCCGTCGAAATATTTGCCCATGGCTTCGGCGATGCGGTCGCGGACGCGCTCGCGCAAGGCATCGCCGACGTCGAGATTTTTTCCGGAAATGCGAAATGACATGCCAGCCTCCGAAGCAATCATTCTGGCGCTTCACTCGAGCTAAGTATCGGCAAGAGCCGGAGTCAACGCGGTGCGGCTTGTCGAGCTGGCAAGCCGAAGCGCCGCGGGCGACGGTCGAGCATCAGGGAACGGCGGCAACCTGCTTTTCCCGCCGGCGCTGCACCGAGGACGGGAATGCGCATGGCTTCGCGGTATTTGGCAACCGTGCGCCGGGCAATATCGATGCCGGCCTCGCGCAGCTTTTCGACGATGGTATCGTCGGACAACACGTCGGCTGCGCTCTCGGCGTCGATCAGTTGTTTGATGCGGTGGCGCACCGCTTCCGCCGAATGCGCCTCGCCGCCATGCGCGGCGGCGATCGCCGACGTGAAGAAGTATTTCAGCTCGAAAATGCCGCGGCTGGTCGCCATGTATTTGTTGGCGGTGACGCGCGACACCGTCGATTCGTGCATGCCGATGGCTTCCGCCACGGTCTTGAGATTGAGCGGCCGCAGGTGCTCGACGCCGTGGGCAAAGAACGCATCCTGCTGGCGCACGATTTCGTTGGAGACTTTGAGGATGGTGCGGGCGCGCTGGTCGAGCGCGCGCACCAGCCAGGTGGCGCTCTGCAGGCATTCGGCGAGGTAGGATTTTTCGGTGTCGCGCCGCGCGGTGGCGGAAACCTCGGCATAGTAGCTTTGGTTGACCAGAACCTTCGGCAGCGTGTCGGAGTTGAGCTCGACGATCCAGGCGCCGTCGGGCGCCGGCCGCACGAAAACGTCGGGCACGATCGGCTGCACCGGCGCCGAACCGAACGCGAGGCCCGGCTTCGGATTGAGCCGGCGGATTTCCGCGATCATGTCGGCGAGATCCTCGTCGCCGACGCCGCAGATTTTTTTCAGACTGGCAAAGTCGCGCCGCGCCAGCAGATCGAGCCGCCCGATCAGCGCCTGCATGGCCGGATCGAAGCGGTCCTGCTCCTTGAGCTGGATCGCCAGGCATTCGGCGAGATCGCGCGCGAACACGCCGGGCGGATCGAAGGTTTGCAGGATGCCGAGCACGGCCTCGATTTCGGCCGTGCTGGTGCCGAGCTTTTCCGCCGCCGCGTCGAGATCGCCGCTCAGATATCCGGCCTCGTCGACGAGATCGATGAGATATTGCCCGATCATGCGCCGCACCGGATCGGCGATGGCGAGCGTGAGCTGCTCGCGCAGCCAGTCCGCCAGCGTCGTCTCGGCCGAAACGAAGGATTCCAGATTGTAGTCGCCGTCGTCGCGGCCGCCGGAGCCGACGCCGGCCCATTCCGAATATCCGGCCGGCATGTCCGAGCTGTGCGCGGGCCCGGATCGGCTCGGAATCGTCCACGGAGGTGTCGTCGAGCGGCGTCTGCGACCTGCTCCTCGCCGCGGCGCCGCGCGTCCTCGAGACTCGCCGCCGTTCCATGCCTCGCCGTTGGCGGCCGGCTGTTCCGGCGGCTGGCGCGCCGTTGGGCTCGCCGGCGCCGCCTCGTTCTCCGCCCCGCGGTCGAGCAGGGGATTGCGCTCGAGCTCCGCCTCGACATAGGCGACCAGATCGAGATTGGAGAGCTGCAGCAGCTTGATGGCCTGCATCAGCTGCGGCGTCATCACCAGCGCTTGGCTCTGCCGGAGCTGAAGTCTTTGGGTAAGCGCCATAGGTGGGCCAAACTGGTCCGATTCTTGCTTGTCTCCCTCTTTGTAGAGCAGTTCGGACGCCCTGTCGTCAACCGATTTCCGAGCGCGCGCCTGCGAGCAACCTTAAAGGCGGAATTCCTCGCCCGAGATACAGCCGGCGCACGTCGGGATTGTTGACGATATCGTCGGCGCGGCCCTCCATCAGCACTTCCCCCGAATAGATGATGTAGGCGCGGTCGGTGAGGCCGAGCGTCTCGCGCACATTGTGGTCGGTGATGAGCACGCCGATGCCGCGATTGGTCAGGTGGCGCACCAGCGCCTGGATGTCGCCGACGGCGATCGGATCGATGCCGGCGAACGGCTCGTCGAGCAGCATGTAATTCGGCCGGGTGGCGAGCGCGCGGGCAATCTCGACGCGCCGGCGCTCGCCGCCGGACAGCGCGATCGACGGCGTCTTGCGCAGCCTGCGTGATGTTGAATTCCTCGAGCAGCGCATCGAGATCGCGCTCGCGCCGCCGGGCGTCGGGCTCGACCACTTCGAGCACGGCGCGGATGTTCTGCTCGACGCTGAGGCCGCGGAAAATCGAGGCTTCCTGCGGCAGATAGCCGATGCCGAGCCGCGCGCGCTGGTACATCGGCAGCTTCGTCACGTCGTGGCCGTCGAGCTCGATGCGGCCCTGGTCGGCCTTGATCAGGCCGGTGATCATGTAGAACACCGTGGTTTTGCCGGCGCCGTTGGGCCCGAGCAGGCCCACCGCCTCGCCCTTGCGCAGATGAAGGCTGACCTTCTTGACCACCTTGCGGCCGACGAAGCTCTTCTCCACGCCGTGGACCGAAAGCAGTCCCCTGCGATCGCCTGGCGCCGCGCCGTTGCCGTCGGTTCGCCGCCGCGGCGGCGGCGACGGACGCTGGCGAGCTCTGCGCCGCATCTGTCGCGATCTTGCCGCTGCTCTGGCGCTCTTGGCGGTCTTGGCGCTCTTGCTGGTCTGCGCGTCCGCGTCGCCGGCGGCTTGCCGCGCGCCTTGGTTGCCGGCGTCGGGTAGGCTTGCGATGTCGACATAGGTGCCGTTGATGGCGCCGCCCATGGACGCGAGACCGATGGCGTCATCGATGCCGGCGGCCGGCTCGCGGCGCGCCGGCGCGATGCGGCGGCGGAAATATGAGAAAATGTTCAACACACCAATCTCAGGCAGCTCGTCTGCGCCCTGCCGCTCCTACCCCGATCAGCGGAAGAGAAGGGACAGGAGCTTAGGCCAGAAATTCTAACCGATTTTGCGCGGCGAAGACGCGGCGGAACGTTCTGTCACTTGCCGTCGGGCCCGGCCCGATCGTCATGAAATTCGACTGTCCGCCGTTGTGATCTTTTTGCGGGATGATGAGGGCGCGGACGCGGCCCTTGCGGAGCGCCGGGAGCGGCCTCGACGTGCGCGTTGCCGGTCACCGTGTCGACCATGACGCGCTCGCCGTGAATGACGTTCTTGCCCTGGCTGACCACCACATTGCCGCTGAGCGTGATTGTCTTCGCCTGCAAATCGTAGACGCCGAGATCGCCGCTGGCGTTCTGGTCCTTGCTGACCACGGTGACGTCGCCGCGCGCTTCGATGCGGCGGATATTCTGCGCGTCGGGCACCGCGCCGGCCGGCGCGTTGGCGTGCGGCGACCGGCTTGCGCGCCGGCAATGCCGAGCTCCTGCCCGTAGAAGACCACCAGCGTCTTGCAGGTCATCGTGGTGTCGCCCTGCACCACCTTCACGTTGCCGGAGAAGGTCGCGGTCTTGCTCTTGTCGTGGACTTCCAGCGACTTGGCGTCGATCTGGACCGGCTGATCCTGGTTCTGCTCCCTGAGCGCCGGGAAGGAAGCCCTGCGCCGCGGGCCGAAGCCCTGCGCCGCGCCGACGCCGACATCAGCCAAGCCGCCGCCAAAACCGACAGCCACGGCCCGCGGCTTCATGGCTGAGCCGCCTTGGCGTTCTTGCTTGCCCGACTGCAGCACCATCGTCACATCGGTGAAGCGCAGCACGTCGCCCTTGTCGATCGATTTCCAGCCGCTTGGCGTTGAGATCGCCGTCGAGCAGCTTCACCCAGACCGGCGTGTCGGACACCACGTTGCCTTTGTTCATGTCGACCACCGCCTGGCTGAGCCGCGCCTCGTAGCCGGTCGAAGACACCAGGTGGATGTTGTCGTTGAGCATCGAGCATATCGGTCTTCATGTTGTAGAGGCCGGTGTCCGCCCACATGTGCACCATGCTCTTGTCCGCCATCTCCATCTTGGCGCGGATCTGCTGCAGCTCGACGAGATCGGGCTTGGTGATGTCCTGCGCGGCGGCGTCGGCGGTGAACTCATAGGGCCGTGGATCGCTGGTGAAGCCGGTGAGCTGCGGCTCCTGCATCGTGATCTTGGTGCCCTTGATCACCAGCTTGCCGATTTCGGCCGGCAGCCGAAGTCCGCCGATCGGGCAGGTAATTGTCGACCACCACCGCCGAGCAGAACCAGCGGCGATGGCGGCCAGCACGCCGACGCGCAGCCAGCGCACATGCCGGCTGTGGCGCAGCGCGCGCCGATAGGTCCGTTCGCTGTCGCCGCGAGAACGCGCCCGGAAGGCCGGCGCCCCGCTCCGCGCCGGCGAAGGAGATGCTCGTCAAGCCGTTGTCCCCTCGGACCGTCGCCCCGATTCGGCCCAGACCCTCATTCTACGGTTCCGCCGCGCGATAGTCGCCTGCGAATGTGGCCCAGGCGGGGCCGCCCGATTTCGCCGTCGCTCGAGCTTACGCTCCGCTTAAGGAGCCGATTTGCCGATGCTTACGAATGGGCGAAAATGTCCTCGTCGGCAAAGCCCGCAAGATCGAGCCGCACCCGCTCCGGCAGGAAGCGGAAACAGGCCGCGGCCAGCTCCTCGCGGCCCTCGCGCGCCAGCATGGCGTCGAGCCTTTCCTTGAGCGCATGCAGATAGAGCACGTCGGCGGCGGCGTAGGAGACCTGCGCATCGGTCAGCTCCGCCGGCGCCCCAATCGGACAATTGCTGCTGCTTGGACAATTCGTGCCCGAGCACCTCGCGCACCAAATCCTTCAGCCCGTGCTTGTCCGTATAGGTGCGGGTGAGCCGCGAGGCGATCTTGGTGCAATAGACCGGCTCCGGCATCACGCCGAAGGTCTTTTGCAGCATGCCGAGATCGAACCGCGCGAAGTGAAAGATCTTGAGCAATTTTCGCGTCGGCAAGCAGCCGCTTGAGGTTGGGCGCGTCCGCCGGTCCCGTCGCGATCTGCACCACGTCGGCGGAGCCGTCGCCGGGCGAAAGCTGCACGAGGCAGAGCCGGTCGCGGGTGAGGCTGAGCCCCATCGTCTCGGTGTCGATCGCGACCGCGGCAGCCCGTATAGTGCGACAGGTCCGGCAGATCGCCGCGATGGAGGCGGATGGTCATACGGCTTTTGCATATCGTAACCGAATGGCGCGTCAAAAATGCCAGAGCATGTTATGATGTGGCCTCGGTCAGCGGTTCCGCCAGCGCGAGCCGCAAAGCGTGAGGCGCTTCCATGGATTGCCGGATTGCACGCGCCAGAGGCCGCTCGATCCTGCGTCCGGCCGCCGCGATGTCGGCCGCGAGCCTTGCGGTTGCCGTCCTGGCCTCCGGCGTCTTCGCCCAAACGCTCAGCGATCCAAATCCGCCGCCAAAATGGTCGCCGCCGTAAGTCCCCGGCGAAATCGCACCGAGCCGCCCGCGTAAGATCCTGCAGTGCCTATGGCGCCGGCTTCGTCAATGTTCCCGGCACCGACACCTGCGTCAAGATCGGCGGATGGGTGAGGTGGAAGGCGGCACTCGCTGAATTGCTGATGACGATTTTCGAGCAAAATAAGTCTCCAGCAAATAGCTTCGCGATTTTTTGTTGCTGTGCTTGGTGCCCAGGAGAGGACTCGAACCTCCACGGTGTTACCCGCTAGTACCTGAAACTAGTGCGTCTACCAATTCCGCCACCTGGGCGCCCGCTTGGGCCGTGCGCGGATAGGTACGGAGCGCCCTAGGCTTGTCAATCGAGCGGCAGCATTATCCGGAAAGTGGCGGCCGGTTTTTCCGATCAGATCATGCTCCGCTAAAACGCCTCTATACAGCGGCGAAGCGTTCCTGTATTCCGCCGCCGATGACCGCAAAAAGCAAGCTTGAGACGCTCGTCACCGTGTTCGGCGGCTCGGGATTTCTGGGCCGCCACGTGGTGCGCGCGCTCGCCAATCGCGGCTACCGCATCCGCGTCGCGGTGCGCCGGCCGGAGCTCACCGGGTACCTGCGGCCGATGGGCAAGGTCGGCCAGATCCATGCGGTGCAGGCCAATCTGCGCTATCCGCAATCGGTCGCGGCGGCGTTGCGCGATGCCGATGTCGCCGTCAATCTGGTCGGCATTCTGTTCGAGCGCGGCCGCCAGCGCTTCGATGCAATCCACGCCGCGGGCGCGGAAGCGGTGGCGCTGGCGGCGACAATCCGCCGGCGCGCGCCTCGTCCACGTTTCGGCGATCGGCGCCGACGCCAACTCGCCCTCTCGGTATGCGCGATCGAAGGCGGAAGGCGAACGGCGCGTGCTGGCGGCGGCGCCGCAGGCGACCGTCATGCGGCCGTCGATCGTGTTCGGTCCCGAGGACGATTTCTTCAACCGCTTCGCGGCGCTGGCGCGCATCGCTCCGGCGCTGCCGCTTCCCGGCGGCGGCCATACCCGCTATCCAGCCGGTATTTGCCGGCGACGTCGCCGAAGCGATCGCGCTTGCGGTCGATGGCGGCACCAAGCCGGGCGCGATCTACGAATTCGGCGGGCCGGACGTGCACACGTTCCGCGAATTGATGGAGTTCATCCTCGCCACCATCGAGCGCCGCCGACTTCTGGTGCCGGTGCCGTTCGCGCTGCTGAAGCTGCAGGCCGCGTTCGCTCAGTTCCTGCCGAAGCCGCCGATCACGCCCGACCAGGTGGAAATGCTCAAGCGCGACAATGTCGTCTCCGACGAGGCGCGGCGCGACGGACGCAGCGCTCGAAGCGCTCGGGATCATCCCCGAGACGATCGAGGCGATCGTGCCGACCTATCTGTGGCGTTTCCGCAAGACCGGCCAGTTCGCTCAGCGCGACCGGCATCACGGTCGGCAGGCGGCGGCGCGCCGACCTCGTAAAGCCGGCGAGACGAAGAAACCCAACGCAGGTTGCCTGCGCGCGGCTTCGGCCTAGTAGGACGTTATCGAACTTCGTAACGGAATCCTAACCGCGGCGATATTCGATTCCGCCACCCGCGCACGGGGTTCGCCACACATGCACGCGACGGCATGCTGACGCTGTTCCATCATCCCTTCTGCCCGCATTCGCGCTTCGTGCGGCTTGGCGCTCGACGAGCTTTCGCTCGTGCCCCGGCTCGTGGAGGAGCGGGCCGTGGGAGCGGCGCACCGAATTTCTCAAGCTCAATCCTGCGGGAACCACGCCGGTCCTGCTCGAAGAAGGCATGCCGCCGGTTCCCGGCGCCGCGATCATCGCCGAATATCTCGACGAGACGCACGGCAGCAAGCTACCGCGGCAGCGGCTGATGCCGACCGACCCCGGCGCGCGCATCGAGGTGCGCCGGCTGATGAGCTGGTTCAACGACAAGTTCTTCGAGGAAGTCAGCGGCCCGATCGTCATGGAGCGCGTGTACAAGCGCTTCATCCCATTGACCGCAGGGCGGCGGCTCCCCCGACACCGAGGCGCTGCGTGCCGCGCGCAGCAATATTAAGTACCATCTGGCCTATATCGGCTGGCTGATCCGCAGCCGCGACTGGCTTGCCGGGGCGAACTTGACCTATGCCGACCTGGCCGCGGCGGCGCATTTGTCCGCCGCCGACTATCTGGGCGATGTGCCGTGGGACGAAGACAACGAGCGCCAGAGCTTGGTACGCGAGGGTGAAATCGCGGCCGTCGTTCCGCACGCTGCTCGACGAGACGCTGCCCGGACTGGCGCCGTCGGCGAGCTACGCCAACCTCGACTTCTAAGCCCGGCGGCGCTCAAGGCCGCGCTCTCCGCTTTTGCTCGCGCCCAGGGCTTTGACGTCGTCGGCGATCGCGCGGCCGGACGCGATCCCGCTGGCGGCGGAACGGCTGCGGGCGTTCCTCGACGCCGGCGCCCACGGCGACATGACCTGGATGGCGGAAAAGGCAGAGCGGCGCGGCGATCCGCGCGCGCTGTGGCCGCGACGTGCGCTCGATCGTCATGCTCGGCGTCAATTACGGACCCGGATGACGATCCGCTTGCGATCCTGAACGACCGCACGCGCGGCGGCATCTCGGTCTATGCGCGCGGCGACGATTATCACGACGTGATCAAGCCGCGGCTGAAAACGATTGCGCGCTGGCTCGATCGAAAAATCCGGCGGCGAGGTCAAGGTTTTCGTCGATACGGCGCCGGTGATGGAAAAGCCGCTCGCCGAAGCCGCCGGCCTCGGCTGGCAGGGCAAGCACACCAATCTGGTGTCGCGCCAGTTCGGCTCATGGCTTTTCCTCGGCGCGATTTTCACCACGCTCGATCTGCCGCCCGACGAGCCGGAGCGCGATCATTGCGGCGCTTGCCGCGCCTGCCTCGACATCTGCCCGACCGCGGCATTCCCGGCGCCGTATCGGCTCGACGCGCGGCGCTGCATCTCCTACCTGACCATCGAGCATAAGGGTCCGATTGCGCGCGAGCTGCGGCCGCTCATCGGCAACCGCATCTATGGCTGCGACGATTGCCTGGCCGTTGCCCCTGGAACAAATTCGCGCAAGCCGGACGCGAAACGAAACTTTCCGCGCGCGAGGCGCTGCGCGCGCCGAAGCTTGCCGAACTTGCGCGGCTCGATGATGCCGGCTTCCGCGCACTGTTCAAAAAGAGCCCGGTCAAGCGCATCGGCCGCGCGCGCTTCCTGCGCAATGTGCTGATCGCGATCGGCAATTCCGGCGACGCCGCGCTCGCCGGCGACGCCGAGCGCCTGCTCGACGATCCGTCGCCGCTCGTCCGCGGCGCCGCGATATGGGCGCTGGGCCGCTTGGATCGCTCGCGACTTGTTGACATGCGCCGATGAGCGCCGCGCCGTAGAGTCCGATGCGGATCGTCGCTGCGGAATGGACAGCCGCGCTTGCGGACTGAGAGTTCCGAGTTCGATGTCCACGTTGTTGTGTTTCGGCCTCGGCTATTCGGCGGAGCATTACGTCGCGCAGTTCGGCGACGGCTTTGCGCGCATCGTCGGCACGCGTGCGCGGCGCCGAACGCGCCGCATTGCTGAACGCACGGCTCGCCGGCCGTTTGAAGGCGCTCGTGTTCGACGGCAAAATCGCCGACGCCAGAACTGCAGCACGCGATCGGCGAAGCCGATGCGGCGCTGGTCTCGATCCCGCAGGACGAGAGCGGCGATCCGGTGCTGCGCGCCTTCGGCGACGCTTTCGCGCACGCGCGGCAGCCTGCGCTCGATCGTCTATCTGTCGACGATCGGCGTTTACGGCGATCGCGGCGGCGATTGGGTCGACGAGCATACGCCGGCCGATCCGGCATCGGCGCGCAGCCGCGGGCGGCTCGCCGCCGAGCGGGCCTGGCAAGATTTCGGCGCGCGCCGCGGCATTCCTGTCGCCATCCTGCGGCTTGCCGGCATCTACGGACCGGGCCGCAACGCGCTCACCCAGATCGCGCGCGGCGACGCGCGCCGCATCGTCAAGACGGGCCAGATCTTCAACCGCATCCACGTCGACGACATCGCGCAGGCGATCGATGCCGCGTTTGCGCGCAAGGCGTTCGGGCATTTTCAACGTCGCCGACGACGAGCCGTCGCCGCCCGGCGATCCGCTCGTCTTCGCCGCGCAGCTTCTGGGCGTGCCGCCGCCGCCGGAAATTTCTTACGAGGAAGCCGCGCCGTCGATGTCGCCGCTGGCCAAAAGCTTCTGGCAGGAATGCCGCCGCGTGAAGAACGACAAGCTCAAACGCGAGCTCGGCGTGAGCTTGCGCTATCCGACCTATCGGCGAGGGGCTGGGGGCTTTGTTTGAAGCGGAACAGCGCAGGCAATAATCAATGCAAGCTCGGCCCTTTGAGGAAGCGGTTGCGCTCGCTCGACTTGACGCGAACGTCCATGGTCTCGCCGTCGCGATAAATCGTCAGCGGCACTTCGACGCCGGCCTGGCCCTGCGCCCAGATGCGGCGGAAGAAGCTGGCGAGGTCGCGCACTTCCTTGCCGGCGACCGAGAGCACGATGTCGCCGTTGCGCAGGTCGGCTTTCTTGGCCGGTCCGCGGTCGGCGAGCCCGACGACGACGAGCCGGTTCTCCACCTCGGTGGCGTAGAGGCCGAGCCAGGGCCGCGGCGGACCCGAGCGCCGGCCGGTCTTCATCAGATCGTCGAAGATCGGCTTGAGCAGATCGATCGGCACGATCATGTTGATGTTCTGCGGCTGGCCCTTGTCGACCACGTGCTGCAGCTGCAGCGAGCCGATGCCGAGGAGATCGCCGGCCGGCCCGATCAGCGCCGTGCCGCCCCAGTTCGGATGGGAGGGCGCGGTGAAGATCGCTTCGTCGAGCACATATTCCCAATAGCCGGCGAATTCCTGCTTGGCGACGATGCGGGCGGCGACCGAGCGCGCGCGGCCGCCGGCGCCGCCGACCACCACCCGTTCGCCGATCGAGGCCGCGGACGATTGGCCGATTCGAGCGCGGGCATGTCGAGTTTGGCCAGCGCCTGAACGAGGCCGAAGCCGGTTTCCTGGTCGTAGCCGATCACGTGGCCCTGCACGGAGCGGCCGTCGGAGAGCGTGAGCCAGATCGTTTCCGCCTCGGTGATCAGGTAACCGATGGTGAGTACGAGACCGTTGCCGCGGATGAAGACGCCGTGGCCGGCGCGCTCGGTGCCGAGCGTTTCCGCCGTGAAAGCGTCAGCCGGAATGATGGTGCGCAGCCCACCATGGCGGCCAAGGCATGATCGAGATCGTAGCCGTAGTCCCCCGGCTTCGGCTGCGCGGAGGACGGAATCTTCCAGTCGCTCACGGACGGCATCTGGCAATTCCTCGCTTGCGGCCTTAGCCGCGATCGGTCGTTTGCAGCCGCATATGTGTCGGGTTGCGGGCTTCCGATCAAGCCCTCCGTAGCGCATCTCGCCACCCAAGCCGGCGTCGAGAAAATCCTTCGACCATTTCGCGTAATCGGCGTGCCGTGTCACGCGCTTCATTCGTTCGGGCGAAGCAACTCCCGTAAGGCTCACGCGCGGTCTCAAGTTCTTCCACCGTGCGTTTGACCTTGAGCGGATTGCCGTAGCCATGATCCGCATCGGCGAGCGTGAGCATCGCGATGTCGGGCGCGCCAAGCACCGCGAATGAAGCGATCGAGCCCGCGAACATGCCGGCCTCAAAGCCGAGATCCTCGCAATGCGCGCCGAGAGCGGATCGAACACCGAAGCGCGATAAACGCAGCGTCCTTCGGCAATGCTGGAGCGCAACCGCCCGCAGCGCCGATGTGCGCGGCGATCCGCAAAAGCCTGTTAGCAAAACATTTACGACGTTGGGAGGAACATCGACACCGCAGCCAAGATCCATGCGTTGCTGCGGATCATTGCTGGCGTCATTGCCTTGTTCCCGCCTAATCTTGTTCGCACAACGGCACTGGAGTTTCGCGGGTGTTGGGGGATTTGCCTTGCGTACCCGCATCAACTTTGCCGTGATTGTGTTCGCCCTTGCCGGCTCGATCGGCGACTGCCGCCGCACAATATTATCCTCCGCCGGCGGACTATGACGGCTACGCGGCCCATCGCCGCCACCCCCTTACCCTGCCGCGACGTACAGCAGCGCGCCGCTGCCACCGCCCGGCGCCCCGCGGGCGGCTGCAAACCGGCGCCCTATGGCTACGCGCCGCCGCCGTTTCCCGGCCAAGAGCAGTCGGAGGCCTATCCGCCGCCGCCCACCGGCCTTACTTCGCTCCCGACAATCGCTATCCGGCTCAGCCGCTCAGCACCGTCAGCGCGTCGGCCGATCTGCGGCCGCCGGCCGACGTAATGGCGGCGCCGGCTCCGGCGATGTCACCGGCTCGATACCGGCTCCCGGCACGCCGCCGGCAGTTCCGGCATCGGACCCGGCCGTGGTCGCCGCGCTGCCGCCGGAAGATCAGCCCGAACAGGGCCCGCCGCACGCAACTGCCGCCGCGATTCCAGCGCCAGCTTGTCGATTATCCGACCACCGAGCCAGCCGGCACGATCATCATCGATACGCCGCACACCTATCTCTATCTGGTGCATGGGCCACGGCAAGGCGCTGCGCTACGGCATCGGCGTCGGCCGCGAAGGCTTCACCTGGTCCGGCACCGAGCGCATCAGCCGCATGAAGGAATGGCCGGATTGGTTCCCGCCCAAGGAAATGATCGAGCGGCAGCCCTATCTGCCGCGCTTCATGGCCGGCGGCGAGAGCAACCCGCTCGGGCGCGCGGCGCTCTATCTCGGCAACACGCTCTACCGGATCCACGGCACCAACCAGCCGTCGACTATCGGCACGTACGTGTCCTCGGGCTGCATCAGGCTGACCAACGACGACATCGAGGACCTCTACGACAGGGTGCAGGTCGGCACGCGCGTGGTCGTGCTGCCCGGCACGCCGCCGCCGAACACGGCGTCAGAAGTACATCCGGATTACTACGCGCAACCGCCCGCCTCTTCGCCGGCTCCCGCCAACCGCTGATCGGCAATGCGCGGGCAAAGCGTGCGACCGGTGCGGCGGCACTGGCCGATTTTTTCTTTGATTTTCGCGACAGGCTTTCAGGCCGTAGAGTTCAGTGTAACGAATTAAAATCAGTGTATGATTCGCGTGTTGCGTCAGCCGAATGTGCGGTCGATGCAATGTCATTTGCCTCGCGGCGATCTCAACCCTTGTAACGCGTGCTGCCGTTTGTTGATCGCACGCGGGCGCTTTGCGAGGTCGAATGTTTCCGAATGTCCGCCTGCTGATCGGGGCCGTGTTTGCCTCGGTCGTTGCATTGTGCTTGGCTTTGGCGTGTTCGCCGCGTTCCGCGTCAACCACGAGCCGCTGGGCCAGCTGCCGGCCGATACAGCGGCGCTGCAACTCGTGGCCAACGAGGCCGCGGCACCGCATCCGGCCTGGGGAGCGCCTTTCGGCTCTCGCTTCGGCGCAAGCGAGACTGTGAGCGAGGCTCGGATTGGCGGAGTAACGGACGCACCGACGCCGGCGGCCACCCGCGGCGCAGGGACAATCACGCCCGAAGCCGCGACTGACGCATCGCAAGAGCGTGCGCCGCCTGCACCGAAAGACCCGCCAGCCCCGATCGCCAGCGCAAGTGAGCCGCCTGAGCCATCTGCACCGATTGCCGACGCGCCCGCGCCGGCAGCTTTCCCGGCAGCAACGCCCACCGCACCTGCGCAACAAACCCCGGCGGCGGAAACGCAATCCGCTCAGCCTGCTCCCGATGTGAGGCAGGCTGCGCCCGGCCAGACCGACGAACCGGCAACGCCTCCCGTTCCGGCCGTCGCCGCAATCGAGCCGCCGCCTCACTCGACTCCGCCAGCCGCGCAGCCGGCAGAAATCACCGGCTCCGTGCCCGAAGCTGCAGCACCTGAAACAGAAAATCCCCGGACAGTCATCGGCAGCAGCCCCCGACCGACGCTCCGTAAAACCGTCCGCAAACCAATCGAGCGGCGGCGCATCGTCGCGCGGAAGCGAATCATCCGGAAAACGCGACCTCGCGCCGTCGCTCAGCCTGGCTACGAGAATTCGGATTTTCGCAATCCGGTTTTCCAATCCGCGCCTGACGCATTTCAGCGCCAGCCGGCAACAAACCGTCGCACCGCCAGGAAGACGGGTTCGCAGCCGGCGAACGATAACGCCCCAGCCAACTCATTCGGCTTGGCGACGCCCGAATGAAAACTGCGCCGGCTTTGTGGCGGTCGCAGCAAAGAATTCCTAAGATGACGCGCTTGGTACGTCGCCGAACCGGGACAATGCCGCGTGGTCCCTCTTTCCGTCCTCGATCTGTCGCCCGTCACCACGGCAACTCCGGGATCGGTCGCGTTGCGCAACTCGCTCGATCTGGCGCGGCTTGCCGAACGGCTCGGCTACAAGCGCTACTGGGTCGCCGAGCACCATAATCTCGCGAACATCGCCAGTTCCGCGCCCGAAATCATGATCGGGCAGATCGCGGCGGTGACTTCGGAAATCCGTGTCGGCTCGGGCGGCGTGATGCTGCCCAACCACGCGCCGCTGATGGTCGCCGAACGCTTCAAGGTGCTGGAGGCGCTCTTTCCCGGCCGCATCGATCTCGGCCTCGGCCGCGCGCCGGGGACCGATCCGGTCACATCCTACGCGCTGCGCGCCCGGCAGGATCCGCGCCAGGGCGACGATTTTCTCGAACGCTTTCAGGAATTGCTGCTGCTCGAGCGCGGCGGCTTTCCGGAGAGCCATCCGTTCCGCAACGTGCGCGCGGTGCCCGCCGATGTGCGCGCTGCCGCCGATCTGGCTGCTCGGCTCGAGCGGCTACAGCGCCGAACTTGCCGCGGCCGTCGGCATGGGCTTCGCGTTTGCCCATCATTTCGCCGATTACGACGCGGCAAGCGCGATGCTGAGCTATCGCGAGCATTTCAAGCCGTCGGCGACACTGGCGGAGCCCTATGCGATTCTCGGCACGGCGGTGATCGCGGCCGATAGCGATGCCGAGGCCGAGCGCATCGCCTCAAGCGCCGATCTGCATTTTGCCCGCCGCGCCAAAGGCGAATACGCTGCCGCTCGCCTCGCCGGAGGAGGCTGCCGCCTATCCGTATACGCCGATCGACCGCGAACGAATTGCCCGCCACCGCGCGCGCCTCATCGTCGGCGGCATCGACACGGTGATAGACGCGCTTACTGCCGTTGATCGAATCGACGCGCGCCGATGAACTTATGGTCACCACGATGGTTTACGACCACGCCGCGCGCCGGCATTCCTACGAGCTTCTCGCCCAGGCCTTTGCACTGCCGGCGCGCAGCAAAGTCGGCGGCGCCGGCCTGTGGTTAAGGCGGATAACCATCGCGCCAGGCGATGGCGTCATACGGTGTTTTGCATTACCCTTAATCGGGGATAAGCGGCCTTGCGCATCGGCGCTGCAATGGCGGGAGTACGAGCGTGTCCACTAAGAGTATTGTCGAATTCGTTCATTCGCTTCGGCTGAGGACAAGCAATTGAGTACCGAACGCGCGCGGCAAAGCTCCGTATCCACTCGTGCACTTCAAACGCATCCTGCTCGGCAATGTCTGCGTGCTTGCTCTCGGCCTGGCGATGGCGGTGGGTTCGTCGCCGGCCGACGGCCAAATCCGACGCCAAGCACCAGCCCGCCCGCAGAGAACGCCGAGCACGTCAGCAAAGCTGCCGTTCGGCGACATTCCGAAAGGGCCGCTGGAAATCTTTGTCTCCATCAATCAGCAGAAGCTGCACTTTTACAGCGACGGCGTGCACGTCGCCGATGAGCCGGTCGCGACCGGCGTGCCCGGCCATCTTACGCCGATGGGCGTGTTCAGCGTCATCGAGCGCGACCGCTATCATCATTCCAACATCTACGATAACGCGCCGATGCCCTTCATGGAGCGCATCACCTGGTCGGGCGTGGCCCTGCACGAAGGCGTCGGCCTTGGCCATCAGGCCTCGCATGGCTGCATCCGCATGCCGCACGATTTCGCCGCGCGGCTTGTGGATGCTCCCGACCATGGGCATGCGCGTGATCATCGCGCGCCCCGAACTGCGGCCGACCGAGTTCGCGGATTCGCATTTGTTTGTGCACAAGGACAAGCCGGCGATCCCACTGCCGCCCTGCCGGCGGCCTTGAGACGGCGCAGACCATCGATCCCGGCACCAAGACCGATGTCGGCCGATCCGCCAGCCGGCCATGTGGCGAAGGCGCCCGCCACAATCTGGTCCGACGACGGACGGCGTGGCCCAGAATGCTGAACAACCCAGGCCGGTAGAACCAACACTCGCGGAAATCGTCAAAGGCGCCGAGACTGCCGCGACGCAGCCAGGCAAACCGCCAGCGACGACCGCAGTCGAGCTCGCAAAAACGACCGCGACGCTGACAAAGCCGTCCGAGCCTGCACCAACCGCACCCGGCAAAGGCGGCACGACGGAAGCTTCAGCGCCCGGCGCGCCGGCAATACCCACGCCTGCCGTGCACGAGGCCGCGAGCGTGGCGACAACGCCGGCCGACATCGACCGCGCCCATCAGCGGCGGACGACGTGCCGCTGCCGCTGCCCAAGCCGGCGCAATTTCGCGGCAGGGCCAGCAGCGGGCCGATCGCGATCTTCGTCAGCCGCAAGGAACAGCAAGATTTTTGTGCGGCAGAACTTCACGCCGCTGTTCGACGCGCCGGTCAACATCGACAATCCCGATCAGCCGCTCGGCACGCACGTCTTTACGGCGCATGGATTATTTGCCGGACCACTCGACGTTCCGCTGGACCGTCGTGACGCTTCCCGGCGAAGCGCCGAAAGGGGTGAGCAACACTGGAAATACGTCAAGGACGCTCGACGGCAGCCGCGAGCGCGTGCGCGTGGAAGAGCGAGCCGCCGAGCCGCTCAATCGGCGCCGCCGGAGACGCCGCAGGAGGCGCTGGCCCGCATCGACATCCCGCAGGACGTGATCGACCAGATTTCCGCGGCTGATCGTCCCCGGCTCCTCGCTGGTCGTGTCCGATCAGGGCCTCGGCGCCGAGACCGGCAGCGGCACGGATTTCATCGTCGTCACGCGCTGAGCTCTGCCGCGGCCTGAGCGGCGATTCACGGCGCCTGCGGCGCTTAGCCCGATGCGACGGCGGCATTCAACCGCCGCTGCCGACGGTGTATGGTGGCGCGCGACCGCGTGGCAGGCTTCCGCTCACAGCCGAGGTCATTTTCCATCAGTCAAAGGAGGATCGTCTTGGGTAAGCATTTCACACTGACCTCTTCCGACAGCTTCAAGCTCGGCGCCTATCGGGCCGATCCCAGCGGGGCGGCCAAGGGCGGCATCGTCGTCATTCAGGAAATCTTCGGCGTCAATCATCACATCCGCGCGGTCTGCGACCGGCTCGCCGGCGAAGGCTATGCGGCCGCTGGCGCCGGCGGTGTTCGATCGCCAGCAGCCGAACTTCGAATGCGGCTATACGCCCGATGAGATCGCCAACGCCCGCAAGTTCGTCGCCAATCCCGATTGGGGCGCGATGCTGCGCGACGTGCAGGCCGCCATCGACGAACTGAAGAAGTCCGGCCCGGTCGCCATCATGGGCTTCTGCATGGGCGGGACCATCTCGTTCCTGTCGGCCTGCAAGCTCAACGGGCTTTCGGCCGCCGTCTGCTATTACGGCGGCCAGATCGCCAAGAATGCCGACCAGAAGCCGAAAGTGCCGACGCAGATGCATTTCGGCGAGAAGGACGCGTCGATCCCGATGAGCGACGTCGACCTGATCAAGCAGAAGCGCGGCGGCGATTGCGAAATCTACGTCTATCCGGACGCCCAGCACGGCTTCCACTTGCGACGAGCGCGGCAGCTATCAGGAAGCGGCCGCCAAGCTCGCCTGGCAGCGCTCGATGGCGTTCCTGGCGAAGAACGTGAAGTAGCAGACGACAAAGGACGGGCGACAGAGGGCGGACGACAGAGGACAGATGAAAGAAGACGGATTCTTATCCGTCGTCTGTTGTCCGTCCTCCGCTAAAACCACCTCTCCTGTACGTTCACCGTGTCACCCGGCCGCAGCGGATAGGTGACCGGAACGGAGAGGCGCACCTGCTGGCCGTGGATGATTGCGCGTCACCGTCACGGTGTTGCGGTAGGCGCGCGGGCGAAAAGCCGCCGGCGATGGCGACCGCCGTCTCTACGGTCATATCGGCGACGTAAGGATATTGGCCGGGCTGGGTGACCTCGCCGAGGATGAAGAATGGCCGATAGGCTTCGATCTCAACCGCGATGTGCGGGTCATTGACATAGCCTTGCCGCAGCTTGTCGCCGATCCGGCTGGACAATTGGCCGGCGGTGGCCCCGCGCGCCAACACCGGGCCGATCAGCGGCATGTCGATGTAGCCGCTGGCATCGACCAGATAGGAGTTGGAAAGCCCGTCCTGGCCGAACACCACGATGCGCAGGCGGTCGCCGGAATCCAGAGTGTAAGGTTCGTTCTGCGGCGAGGGCGCATAGGCGAGCAGCGCGGGCGCGGCCGCTGACATGAACAACCCCCTGCCCGCATCTAGCGCCGGGGCCGGCATCGCTGCCGGAGCGTTCTGCGCGACCGGCCCATAAACGGTATTGTCGATGCCCCGCGCTGTGGCGGCGGCGACCGGCGCGTCCGATGGCGCGCTGACCGGCGCGACGGCCATCGACAGCCACGGCGCCGGCTGCCGCGGCGCATCCGGCTGCCAAAAGCGCCACGGCCAGTAACAGTAAGAGAGAGCGGGTCACCCGCATACGCGCAATCCGGCCCGGTTCATTCGAAACAAGGCCCGATTAATCACCCGGTATGGTTAACAAACCCTCACCGGCGGCTGGCGCGGGGGACGTTTACTCGGACGCACCTTTGCCGTGCCGCCCCAACCGGTCGGCAATCGCCAGCATCAACAACGCGGCGACGAACATGAGCGGAAACCCGATCGCCCAGCCGAGCTTTGCGATCTCGGTCGTCCCCTCGAGGTCGAGATACCAGGCGAGAGCATCGACCGCAGCGATGACCGCGATCGAACCCAGAAGCTTCTGCTTAAGCGCATTGAAATCGACATCGATCAGGCCGGAAGGCAAGTCGGGATGGTCCTTGACGTCGATTTTCTGAATGAAGTTCTCGTACCCCGAGAAGATGACGATGAGCACGAGATTCGCGGTGAGCGTGATGTCGATGAGGTTGAGCACGCCGACCACGAGCTCGTGCCAGCCTTACTCGGCAGATGCAGCGCCAGCGTGACCAGATCGGCGAAAAACCTGTAAAGCAGCAAGACCAGCGCGGCAAGCAGGCCGATGAGAAACGGCGCCGCCAGCCACCGGCTGTAAAAGATCAGCGTCTGGAAGGCGCGCTCACTCGACCGCATGGCCCCTCCGGCGCTGCCGCGTATTCGCTGGTTAGCATAAGCGGCAACTGGGAGTAGCGAAGGGCGAAATAGCGGATAATGGTTTCCCGCATTCGCCATGCGCCAATCGCTATTGCGCTGTTACACGGCGACCCCGGTGCCGATCGGACAACTCACCCCGGTGCCACCGAGGCCGCAATAGCCGTGGGGATTCTTTGCCAGATATTGCTGGTGATAATCCTCGGCAAAGTAGAACGGCGGCGCGTCTACGATTTCCGTCGTTATCGGGCCCATGCGCGCACCCGCAAGCACCTTGTTGTAGGCGGCCTTCGAAGCCTCGGCCGCCGCGCGCTGCTCCGGCGAAAACACGTAGATGCCGGAGCGGTATTGCGTCCCGACATCGTTGCCCTGGCGCATGCCCTGGGTCGGATCGTGGCTTTCCCAAAATGTCTTGAGCAGGCGCTCGTAGGAGATTTTCTTCGGATCGTAGACCACGAGCACCACTTCGTTGTGGCCGGTGCGGCCGCTGCACACCTCCTCGTAGGTCGGATTGGGCGTCAACCCGCCCGCATAGCCGACTGCGGTGACGTGGATGCCATCACTTAGCTCCCAGAACTTACGCTCGGCGCCCCAGAAGCAGCCAAGCCCGAACACCGCCATGGCGAGCCCTTCGGGATAGGGGCCCTTGAGCGTCATGCCCGTTGACGTAATGGCGTTCGCGCAGTGGGGATCGGCGTCGGACGGCCCGGGAGGGCTTCGCCGGCAGCCGGCATTTCCAGCATTTTCCGAAACGAGAACATGTCGGCGTCTCCTGATTGGCGCGCAAATATAGCGTCTGGGCAATCGCGAAGCATCGGCGTTGCGATCACGTTTGCGCGCCATTTTCCTGCCCGTTCCCGGCCGTCGCCGCGCCGAAGCGGCTGCGGCCGCACTGGCGGGAGAGACAAGTTGTGCCGCTTCCACCCGCGGCGATTGCCGCTTATTGTGCCGCGCGGCCGCTGGCGGCGGCGGGTGGCAGAGGAGGCTTCGCCACATGTTCCGGATGCTCGCGCTCGCCGGCGCGTTCGCGCTCTCGGCCGTAGGGGTCCTTGGACCGGCCGTGGCCCAGGAGGTCGAATCGACCACGCTGCCTCCCTACGGCCCGCCGATCACGCTCGACCAGGCCAAGCGCGTCATGGCAGCGGCGGAGCTACTGGCGGCGGAGAATTCCTGGCAGGTGGCGATCACCATCCTCGACAGCGGCGGCAATCTGGTCATGTTCCACAGGATCGACAACGCGCAGCTTTCCGCGACCACCGTGTCCGAGGGCAAGGCGCGCACGGCGTTGAATTCAAGCGGCCGAGCAAAGACCTCGACGATGCCATCGCTCGCGGCGGCGCCGGCAACCGCCTGCTGGCATTGAAGAACATCACGCCGATCGAGGGCGGGCTGCCGATCGTGCTCGACGGCAAAATCATCGGCGCCATCGGCGTCTCCGGCGCGATATCGGCGCAAGATACGCAAGTCGCCAAGGCCGGCATCGACGCGCTGACGAAGTAACGGTTATGCTGGCGACCGCGCGGCGCATGCAAGCGCGGCGCGACAGGACAGAACAAGGAGGAAACCGATGGCGATGTCGGTGGAACCGCTCTCGCCGGCGCTGGGCGCTGCGATCACGGGCGTCGATCTGCGCGAACCGCTCGACGCCGCGACCATAAGGGCCGTCAACGACGCCTTCGACCGCTACATCGTCGTCGTGTTCCGCGAGCAGGAACTATCGGAAGCCGATCAGGTGCGCGCCGCCTCCTATTTCGGCAAGGTCCATGTCCGCCGCCGCCCGGCCAACGGCCGCACGCCCGGCGGCGAGTACGACACGCCGTTCATGATGGTCACCAACATCGTCGAGAACGGCAAGCCGATCGGCGCCTTCGGCGACGGCGAAATGTGGTTCCACCACGACACCAGCTATTACCCGGAACCGCACCGCGCCACGTTCCTCTATTCGATGAAGCTCACTTCGTGGGGCGGCCAGACCCGCTTCTCCAACATGTACAAGGCCTACGAGAATATTCCGCGCGATCTGCGTCATCGGCTTGAAGGTCGCAATGTGCTGCAGGTGCACGACTACAAAAGGCGCGAGCGCATCGATCTGACGCAAGTGGAGCTGGAAAAATCCGGCATCACGAGCAGCCGATCATCATCACCCACCCGGCCACCGGCAAAAAGGCGCTCTATGTCAGCCGGCTGATGTCGGCGCGCATCGAGGGCTTTTCGCTCGCGGAGAGTGAAGCCGCGCTCGAGCTTCTGTTCGACATTTCCGAAGATCCCTCGATCGTCTACGAGCACGAATGGCGGCTTGGTGATCTGGTGGTCTGGGACAATTGGTGCTCGATCCATGCGCGCAAGGATTTTCCCCGCGAGGAGCCGCGCCTGATGCGCCGCTGCACCATCGAGGGCCAGTCGCTGCGGTATTGACGAGATCGGATGACGGACGACAGAGGACAGAATGAAGAAGCCGTCGCGTATCTGTCATTCCGTCGTCTACCATCCGTCGTCTGACGTCTCCCTCTTTTCGCTGGTCACCCGCATTGCAGTCGTGCTGCTCGCCGCCGCCTCTATTGCATTCGCCTACCCCGCCCGCGCCGACGAGCCGTTCTACAAGGGCAAGACACTCACGCTGCTCATCAACTTCGCGCCCGGCGGACCGACCGACATCGAAGGCCGGCTGCTGGCCAAGCATATCGCCAAGCATATCGACGGCCATCCGACCGTCATCGTGGAGAACAAGGACGGCGCCGCCGGCATGGTGGGCGCCGCCTATCTGGGCGAGGTCGGCCCGAAAGACGGCAGCATTTTCGGCTATTTCACCGGCACGTCGTGGAACTACGTCATCGAGCCGGAGAAATTCCGATGTCGATTTCCGCGATTACGAGTTCATCGGCTATCAGCCCGGCAACACCGTCTATTACATCCGCACCGACATTCCGCCGGGCATGAAAAAGCCGGCCGACCTGATGAAGGCGCAGGGCCTGATCATGGGCGGGCTCGGCGCCGATTCCTCGAAGGACCTGCTGGAGCGGCTGACCGTTCGACATGCTCGGCCTGAAATACCGCTACGTGACCGGTTACCGCTCCAGCAACACCGCGCGGCTCGCTTTGGAGAACGGCGAGATCAACATGCATGCGGAATCGACACCGTCCTATTTCGGCGTGGTCGAGCCTAATCTGGTGAACACCGGCAAGGTGATTCCGGTCTGGTACGATCCGAGCTATGACGGCAAGACATTCTCTACGCCCAAAGTGCTGCAGCACGTGACGTTTCCGTCGTTTCCCAATTTCTACAAGATGGTCAAAGGCGCGATGCCGTCCGGCCCGCTGTGGGAGGCGTATAAGACCAATCTCGCGATCGACGCGCAGATGCTGCGCATTATCGCCATGCCGCCGGGTTCGCCGCCGGCCGCCGTCGCGGCTTTGCGCAAGGCGCTTGCCGCGCTCAACGACGACAAGGCCTACGCCGCCGACGCCATGACGGCGATTCAATTCGTGCCGCATTACGTGGTGAACGCCGACCTCGACCAGCAAGTGCGCGGGCGGCTGACCATCTCGCCGGAGATGCGAACGTTCATCACCGCCTATATGAAGAAGGCCGGCAAGTGATTATCTCCGTCTGGCCGCTTCTGCTCCCTCTCTCCGCGGCGGGGAGAGGGTGTGGTGAGGGGACCTTTCCGCCGGGCTCAGAATCGCAGATAGACGCATCGGAAATGTGATGCCGAAAACCAAAAAAACAAACCCGCCGCGAAAGCCCCAAGTCGCCGAGGCGGCGGCCGAGCAAACCCCGCTCGCGCCCGATGAGCGCATCCTCTCCAGCAATCTCACACTGCACCAGCTCTTCCAGCAGCAGACCGCGCGGATGATGGAGCGCGCCGACCTCACCGAGGAGCAGAAGCAAAGCATCCTCATCGGCATAAGCTGCCCCTGCTGCGGCGCCGGCGGCTTTTCGTTCACCGCGAAGCTAAAACGGGATTGAAGCAGCGCGTCGCTGCGGAACGGCGCACGGTTCAAGCCTCGTCAGGCTTCAAGTCGCCGCCCTTATGGGCCACGGAGTGCCGCGCCGCGATGCGCCAGGGCAGCAGCACGAGGGCAAAGCCGACTGGCACCAGCACGATGAGAATGATCGCGCGTTGCGGCCACGTGCCAAGCGCGTCGACGAACGGCGGAATACCAACGCCGGGCGGCGGATTGCCGACAAAGCCGTAGTTGGCGCCCAGCCACAGGTCCACCGGCATGATGAGCGCCACGTAGACGACGCTGGCGATCACGGCACAGCCAAGGTCCCGCCAGTTCGGACGGAAACCGAGCACAACGACGTCATAAACGGCGCAAGCGGCAATGACCGTATGCCCGATCCAGAACGCCCAAAACACTAGGAAGGCCGGCCCTTCGCTCAGTGCGGGTTGAATGAACGCCTGCGCGGTCAGCGCCGCGGTCCAGAAGTACAAGGTGGCGCGCGCCCAGCGCCAGCTGCTGACGAGCGCCAGCGGCGCCATCAGCCCGTTGAAGTCGCAGATTTGCAAGGGCAGCCCAGTGCGCAGGTCGATCCCATGCCAGTTCCACCAGATGTTATAGGCGAGCCAGTAGCAGACCGCGGTTGCGGCTAGCGCCCGGCGCAACATTTGTTCTTTGTTCTTGCGCGACGTGCGGCCGAGCAGAGAGGGTGCGACAAACAGCAACGCGCAGATAGCAACCGCAAGCACGTGCGTCCCGCTATAGGGAACGAAAGTTTCAGACATCTTTGCCCCAGCCGCAGTATCGTCAGATCATGAAATCATGCGGCCCCGAAATGACAGGGCGATAACCAAGAAAGCCGGACTACCGCCGCCGCGGCTTGAAGCCGCCGCGCATGCCGGGGCGGCCCAGCGTCGAGCGCGGGCTGGATGGGTCGCGCTTGGCGGGGATGGATTCGGCGCTCGGACCCATTTCGTCGAGCGTCGGTTTCCGTGGCGTGTCGCGCTTGTTTGCTCCGCGATGCGGGGCGACTTCGTGCGATAGCGCGATGCCCATTTCGTCGAGCGCGGGTTTGTGCACTTTGCTACCGGCCCGACCCCGTCTCGCTGCGCCCGCCGACCCTCCCCCTGCAGGGGAGGGTAAAAATTTCGCGGTCGGGTCGTCGAGCACAGCGAGTTCGGTCGAGCGCAGGCGCTTGATCTCGTCGCGCAGGCGGGCGGCTTCTTCGAAGTCGAGATCGGCTGCGGCGGCGCGCATGCGCGTTTCCAGATCGGCGATCACCGCCTCGAAATTGTGGCCGATGGTGGCGGTGTCCTCGAACTCGCCGCTCCCGCCGGCGCCGGCGGCGATGAGCACGTGGTCGCGCTCGTAGACGCTGTTGAGGATGTCGCCGATGCCCTTGCGGATGCTTTCGGGCGTAATGCCGTTGGCGCTGTTGAAGGCCGCCTGTTTCTCGCGCCGCCGGCTCGTTTCCGCCATGGCGCGCTCCATGGAGCCGGTAATGTGGTCGGCGTAGAGAATGACGCGGCCGTCGATATTGCGAGCGGCGCGGCCGATGGTCTGCACCAGGCTGGTTTCGCTGCGCAGAAATCCTTCCTTGTCGGCGTCGAGGATGGCAACCAGCGCGCATTCGGGAATGTCGAGGCCCTCGCGCAACAAATTGATGCCGACCAGCGCATCGAAGGCGCCGAGCCGGAGATCGCGGATGATCTCGATGCGCTCGATGGTGTCGATGTCCGAGTGCATGTAGCGCACGCGGATGCCCTGCTCGTGCAGATATTCGGTCAGATCTTCGGCCATGCGCTTGGTGAGCACGGTAATCAGCGCGCGATAGCCAGCTGCGCCACCGCGCGCACCTCGCCGACCAGATCGTCGACCTGGGTGCGCGCCGGCCGCACGTCGACCGGCGGATCGATCAGGCCGGTCGGGCGGATCACTTGCTCGGTGAACACGCCGCCGGATTCGTTGATCTCCCATGGCCCGGGCGTCGCCGACACGCACGTGGTCTGCGGCCGCATCGCGTCCCATTCCTCGAAGCGCAGCGGCCGGTTGTCCATGCACGAGGGCAGACGGAAGCCGTATTCGGCGAGCGTCGCTTTGCGGCGAAAGTCGCCGCGATACATGCCGCCGAGCTGCGGCACGGTGACGTGGCTTTCGTCGACGAACACCAGCGCATTGTCGGGCACGTATTCGAACAAGCGTCGGCGGCGGCTCGCCGGGTTTTCGCCCGGTGAGATAGCGCGAATAATTCTCGATGCCGGCGCAGGCGCCGGTCGCCTCCATCATTTCCAGATCGTAGAGCGTGCGCTGTTCGAGCCGCTGCGCTTCCAGCAGACGCCCGGCGGCATTGAGCTGTTCGAGGCGCTCGCGCAATTCGAGCTTGATGCCGGAGATCGCCTGCAAGCAGCGTCGGCCGCGGCGTCACGTAGTGCGAATTGGCGTAGATTTTGACGAATTCCAGCTCGTCGGTTTTCTGCCCGGTGAGCGGATCGAATTCGTGGATCGATTCCACCTCGTCGCCGAACAGCGACACGCGCCAGGCGCGGTCCTCGTAGTGCGCGGGGAAAATCTCGATGACGTCGCCGCGCACGCGGAACGAGCCGCGATAAAAATCGCCGCCGGAGCGCTTGTATTGCAGCGCGACGAGATCGGCGAGGAGCTGGCGCTGATTGAGCCGCTCGCCGCGCTTGATCGTGAACGTCATCGCCGAATAGGTCTCGACCGAGCCGATACCGTAGATGCACGACACCGAGGCGACGATGATGACGTCGTCGCGCTCGAGCAGCGCCCGCGTCGCCGCGTGGCGCATGCGGTCGATCTGCTCGTTGATCGAGGAATCCTTCTCGATATAGGTGTCGGTGCGCGGGATATAGGCTTCCGGCTGGTAGTAGTCGTAATAGGAGACGAAATACTCGACGGCGTTGTCGGGAAAGAAACTCTTGAACTCGCCGTAGAGCTGCGCCGCCAGCGTCTTGTTGGGCGCGAGGATCAGCGCCGGGCGCTGCGTCGCTTCGATCACCTTGGCCATGGTGAAGGTTTTGCCGGAGCCGGTGACGCCGAGCAGAACCTGGGTGCGGTCGTTCCGCCGCACGCCTTCGACCAGTTCGGCGATCGCCGTCGGCTGGTCGCCCTTGGGATCGAAATCGGACTTGATGACGAAGCTGCGGCCGCCTTCGGATTTGTCCGGCCGCGGCGGCCGGTGCGGCGTCCACAATTGGTGCGCTCGCGGAATTCGTCGCGGCCCTCGCGCAGCAAATGCTCGAGCGACTGCTGACTGGCGGCGCCGCCGAGCGTCATCGGCTGCGGCGATCGGCCGGTGCCGCTTCTCGCGCTGCGGCTCGGAAATGTCGGAGATCTCGTCGCCGCCCTCGGCCGTTCGCCGATGACCGTCCTGCTCGGGTCGCTATCGCCGTAGCCCAGCGCCTTGGCCAGTTCCGGATCGAGCTCGCCGGGCGACCCTCTTGGCGACATAACCCTGTTGCGGCGCGTTCGCCTAAACCCTGCTGCGTCGACTTGCGCGCGCGATGCGCGTTGGCAAAATCGGCGCGGCGGTCCCACGAATTGTCCGGCGGCGGCTGCAGCCCGGAACGTGTTCCCCTCCCCCTTGTGGGGAGGGATTTTCTTCCATGCCGGTCTGCGAACCGACCCCAGCGCGGCCTTGGCCGATGGCAGGATTGAGCAATTCCGCCAAGCGACGGATCGAGCGCGCGGCACGTCCGGCCGCGCCGCCTTGGCGCGGGTCGGCTTGGCCGGGTCCTTCTTCGAATGCTTGGCCGGATCGCGCTGTCTGGGCGTCGCCATGGTCCCAATATGGGTTGAGTCCGGTGGCGAGGAAAGTACGCGGCCGTACTCCATACTTGATTCCGGCGCGCTTGATCACTTCGCCCCACTTCTTCGAATCCGAGGCGATCAGCGCGGCGAATTCTTCGGGCGTGCCGCCCGCCGGCTCGTCGCCGATCTCTCGCGTAGCACGTCGCGAAGGCCGCCGATTGGATGGCCCTGTTGATCGCGGCATTGAGCTTGTCGACGATCGGCCGCGGCACGCCTGCCGGCGCGATGACGCCGCCCCAGGTCGGCGCCGAATAGCCGGGCACGCCGGCTTCGGCGATGGTCGGCAGATCGGGAAATGCCGGCGACCGGTGATCGCCGCTGACCGCCAGCGCCCGCACCTGGCCGGATTGCGCAAACGGCGCGATCGAATTGAGGCTCTCGAACATCAGCTGCACGCGCCCGGCGATCAGATCGTTGATCGCCGGCGCGCCGCCCTTGTATGGCACGTGAACGATGTCGGTGCCGGTCATGAATTTGAACAGTTCGCCGCCGACATGGCCGGGCGACCGTTGCTCGACGACGCGTTGAGAAGCTTGCCGGGATTCTGCTTGGCGTAATCGATCAGTTCCTTGACCGAGTGAAACGGCGTCGTCGGCGACACCGCGAGCAGCAGTTGGCCGCGCGTCACCACCGCGATCGGCTGAAAATCGCGCGCGATGTCATAGGGCAGGTGCGCGACCAGATGCGGCGCTATCGCCAGCGCGCCGATCGGCGCCATGCACAGCGTGTAGCCGTCGGGCGGCGACTTCGCGATGAGGTCGAGGCCGACCGTGAGCGCTCCGCCCGGCCGGTCATCGACGACGACCTGCTGGCCGATTTCCTCGCCAAGCGCCGCGGCGAGCATGCGCGCCACCGTATCGGTGGCGCTGCCGGCGGCCTGCGGCACGATGAGCTGGATCGGCTGGTCGGGATATTGCGCGGCGGCGGCGCTCGCGAACACACAGGCGATACAGGACGAGGATCAGTTGCAGTTGTTGCATCGCAGCGCCTCCCCTTGCCGTCATGCCCGGCTTTATGCCGGGCGTCCACGTCCTTCGCGCGTCACGATGCTACAGTCGTGGATGGCCGGGAAAGCCTGCCCATGACGCGCTAGGGTGCGCCGAGGGAGAAAGCGCCCATGACCTCTTTCGATTTCGCGCCGCTGTTGGCGGCCGGACTGCCGCCGCCCGCGGCCAAATGGAACGGCTTTGCCAAATACAATTTCGTCGGCGGCAATAACGACGCCGATCAGGTTCCGGTCGACGAGCTCATCAAGGCGATGAACGACGTGCTCAAGCGCGAGGGCCGCACGCTCGCGACCTATGGCCTCGAAAGCGGCCCGCAAGGCTACCGGCCGCTGCGCGAATTTCTGGCGCAAAAGCTCAAGCGCACCGCCGGCATCGCCTGCACCGCCGATGAAATCCTCATCACCTCGGGCTCGCTGCAGGCGCTCGATCTGGTCAACGGCATTCTGCTCAATCGCGGCGACACCATCATCACCGAGGCCGAGACCTATCAGGGCGCGCTGAACCGCTGGACGCGGCTCGGCGTCAACGCCGTCGGCATTCCGCTCGACAGCGAGGGCATGCGCATGGATGCGCTTGCCGCGGCGCTCGACGATCTCAAAAGCCGCGGCGTGCGCGCCGAAATACATCTACACCATCCCGACCGTGCAAAATCCGACCGGCACGATCTTGCAGCGAAGCGCGGCGGCTGGAGATGCTGCGGCTCGCCGAACAATACGGCGTGCCGATCTTCGAGGACGATTGCTATGCCGATCTGATCTGGGACGGCAAGCGGCCGCCGGCGCTGCACGCCATGAGCAAGCACGGCGGCGTCATCCATATCGGCTCGTTCTCCAAATCGATCGCGCCGGCGCTGCGCGTCGGCTACATCGTCGCCGAGTGGGCGCTATCTCGCGCATGCTGGCGATCAAGACCGACGCCGGCTCCGGCGCGCTGGAGCAGATGGTGCTGGGCGAATTCTGCCCGGCGCATTTCGACGACGCACGTGCCGCCGCTGACGCGCGGCCTGCGCAAGAAACTGGAAACGCTGATGGACGCGCTCAACGAGCAGTTCGGCACCGCGGCCGAATTCGACGACCCGAAGGGCGGCATTTTCCTCTGGGTCAAGCTGCCGGACGAGGTCGATACGCTGAAACTCTATCAGCCGGCGCTCGCCGCCGGCGTCGCCATCAATCCCGGGCCCGGAATGGACGACCGACAAGGCGCTACGGCAAAAGCCGCATGCGGCTGTGCTTCGCCAATCCGTCCCACGAAGCTATCCGCGCCGGCGTCGCCACGCTCGCCGAAGTCTGCCGCCGCGAATTCGGCGTGCCGGACCGGATCGCCAATGTGGAGCAACGCGCGCGGGCGTGATTTCCAGAATCAAAACCCCTTCACCACCTGCGTCACGTGCTCGACCTCGGGCGGCGAGGCGAAGCAATGGCGCGACGAGCTTGCGCCATTCCTGAAAGTCGGCCGAGCCGCGAAAATCGACGGTGTGGTTCTCGACCGTCTCCCATTTGACGAACAGCCGGTAACGCGCCGGCTTCTCGATCGAGCGCTGCAGTTCCATGCCGCGGCAGCCCTTGGCGCGCTGGAAGACCGGCGCGGCGCTTTTCACGCCGGCTCTCGAATTCGGCTTCCATGCCGGGCTTGACGTCGATCTGGGCGATTTCGGTGATCATGGTCTGCTCCCTGCAATGAGGGAGGTAGCGCTAATACGCGAGGCGACCTGGCGTCTAGCCGAGCGGCGCGCCGAAGATGCGGAACAGCGACCGGACCGGCGATGAGAAATGCCAGCAGCGCGCCGCGCCAGCGCGGCGTTTCGACGCGCGGCGACAAGCGACAGACCGGCGAGCGGCACGATTGCGGCGAGCGGCAGGTAATAGCGCGGATAGGCGTCCATCAGCCATCCGGTCGCGGCATAGCGGCCGTAGCTGTAGGTGACGTGGATCGCGAAAGTCGCGGCGATCGCAACGGCTCCGGCGATCACGACGACGTCGAGCGCGCGTTTCCTGCCGGCGCCACAGCCGGCGCAGCGACAGCGCGATGCCGGCGAACGCGCAGCCGAGCGCCGCCACCGGAACGGCCAGCATCGCGTAATTGAAAGACGCTGCGCGCGCCGAGCGCCGGCATCCAGTCGGCGACGAAGGCGACGACGAAATAAACGATATAGCGCGGGAAACGATTTGCGCGGCAGGTCGGCCCAGCCGGCGGCGCGCGCGCCGTCTTGCGAGCAGCGCGATCTGCGCCGGCGTCTGCGGCGTCGGGCTGCCGTATTGCAGGATGAATATCGATATATGGCGCCGCGGCGAGCGCGAATGCGAGCGCGGCGGCGACGCAGCCCAGCTCCAGCGCAATCGCCTGCGCCACAGCAAATAAGCGATCACGGCGCTCGACCATCGCCGCCGGTCAGCAAAAGCCCGGTCAGCTTCGCCCAGCCGGCCGCGACCACACCGAGGAGCGCCACGCGCAAGCCAGCCATCGCGGCCGGTCGCAACGAGCTGCCAGACGCCGAGCGTCGCGACGGCGCCGCCGAGAAAAGCGAGATTGTCGTTGTTGACGGCGCCGGCGATCGGCACCAGCACCGGAATGCAGGCCGAGCGGCACCGCGTAGGCATAGAATTCCTAGCGCGGAAATCGCGCGGCGAGGCCGAGGCCGAGCAGCGCGGCAAAGCCCGACGGCGGCGATGCGCGACATCGATCAGGCGATGCGCCAGCAGCGCCTGCGGATGGCCCTCGAGCCGTCGGCCCCGAGCACCGCCAGCAGCGCATAGAACGGCGGCGGGTGATTGAGATAATTGGCCGCGCCGGTGAACTGGAAAGTTCGCGGGTCGAGCAGCCGCATGCGCTCCAGCGCCGGCCAAGCGTCGCCGCCGTGCTGGATTTGCGCGACATAGGAGGCGTGCGCCACCTCGTCGAAACCTTGGCGTAATGTCCTTGCGTTCCGCGCTCACGACGGCGGCGAGAACGAACAGGGCGAGAATGACCGCGGCGACGAAAAAATTTGCCGTCGCGGGGGCGGTCAAGCGCCGGAGCGGCGCATAGCGCATGGCCGGTGCTCGACACGAGGGACACAAATGCGCCCGCAGGGGTTAAATATTCGCTAGGCAATGCGCTAGATTGCCGTCTCATCACCGCCTACCGCCATCATCACCAAAGGCTTGTCATGATCGACGTGCATTACTGGACCACGCCGAACGGCCACAAAATCACGATTTTTCTCGAAGAAGCCGGACTGCAGTACAAGATCATTCCGGTCAATATCGGCAAGGGCGAGCAGTTCAAGGCGGAGTTTCTGGCGGTGTCGCCGAACAACCGCATCCCCGCCATCGTCGATCACGATCCGGCCGGCGGCGGCAAGCCGATCTCGGTGTTCGAGTCCGGCGCCATCCTGCTCTATCTCGCCGACAAGACCGGCAAATTCATCGCCAAGGATTTGCGCGGCCGCACCGAAACCATGGAATGGCTGTTCTGGCAGATGGGCGGTCTCGGCCCGATGGCCGGGCAGAACAATCACTTCAGCAATTACGCGGTGGACAAACTGCAATATGCGATGGATCGCTATCGCAACGAGGTCAACCGGCTCTACGGCGTGATGAACAGACGGCTCGCCGACCGGCCATATCTCGCCGGCGATTATTCGATCGCCGACATGGCCTGCTATCCGTGGGTGCGTGCCGTGGGAGCGCCAGGGCCAGAACATCGCCGACTTCCCGCACCTGCAGCGCTGGTTCGAGGCCATCAAGGCGCGGCCGGCGGTGGTCAAAGCCTACGAATGGACGCCGAAGATCAATCCCGGCCAGGGCGGCATGCGCACCGCCGAAGAGCGCGCGATTTTGTTCGGCCAGACCGCGGCTTCAATAAAGAGCGCCGCTGATCATGCAGCCGCCTCCCGGTAGCATTGGCGTTTCCCGGGGCGGCGCCATGCGGAGGGTGCGTAGTGGTGCGTTGGAGAAGTATCACAGCCGCTACGGCGAGACGCCGCCGATGTAGCCGGTGATCTTCCAACCGCCTTCCTCGTTGGTGTAGCAGATCTGGTCGCTGGCGAGCGGCACGATGGCGTCGAGCGCAACGAAGCCGCTTTTGCCGTCAGGCAAAGCCACGTGCAGGAAAGACGAACCGCCGGCGCTTCCCGGCGTGCTGTCGGGCAGCACGCGCACGAAATACATGCCGAGCTTGTCGACAACTGGCGCGTTCGGCTGCGCCGCCGCCCGCACTTCGACTCCATTGCCGGTCGGGTAACCCCAGTCGGTCGGGTCCGTATCCGTCAGTCCAAAAAGTGCCTGGAACGCGCGCGGGTCGAATTTCGGCGGCGCCGGCGCACAGAACAGGCCCTTGTTCTGCGGCACTTCCGCCAACGTCGGATCGGCGGCATCGCCGGTCAGGGTATCCCAGCCGGACCCATCCGGATTATCGAGGCCGACGGCCTTGGCGAGATTGTCGATGCCGGATTTCTTTGGGTCGGCAACATCCTTGCTTTGCACCCAGAAAAAGCCCTGCGCGACGACCAGTTTGGCGAGCCCCGCGCGGTCCTTGTGTTCGGCGACGGCCGCGAGGTTCTTGCGGAATGTCGTGAAGCTCGGATCGCCGAACGGTCCCGCCGGCGTCACCGCTACCGGATTGTAGGGTTTGATCGGTGCGGGCGGCGGTGGCGGCGGCGGTTGGAATCCGACGGGCGGCTGCGGCAGCTGACCCTGCGCCATGCCGCTCTCGGGCGCCAGCGCGACGATCGTCGCAGCGGCGAAGAACAAGGCGGCGGGAACGATGAAATGACGGCGCATCGCGATCTCCAGGGCTCGCTATGAGGGCAATGCCACGGGCGATAAGGACGAAGTACGCCCCGACCTGCGGCAGTCCGTCACATCGTATAGCCTAATCCTCGCCGCCGATGAACCCCGGCAACAGTCGCCGGCTCGTGACCGGCTGTGCATCGAAGAGGCGGGACGTGCGTTAAAGGCCTGCCGCTGTGTTACGCGCCCTCAAAAGGATTGCCATGCCCTCGCTGCCCGTCTCGCCTTATGTGCTCACCGTTCTCCTGCTCGTCGGTTCCAATTGTTTCATGACCACAGCTTGGTATTGGCACCTGCGATTTCGCGAAGTCCCGCTCTGGCAGGTCATTCTTATAAGCTGGGGCTTGGCCTTTTTCGAATACTGGATGGCGGTGCCGGCCAATCGCTACGGTTCCTACGTTTACACCCCGGCCCAGCTTAAAACGATTCAAGAAGTGATCACGCTGACCGTCTTCGGTGTGTTCTCGACGGTATACTTGCATCAACCTGTCACCTGGAACCAGCTCGTCGGCTTCGCCCTGATCGCCGCAGGAGCCTATTTCGTCTTCCGCGCCCCGATTTGATTTGGCGCACTTGAGGAAGCGACGATAATAGACGCTGAACGTCTTTGCCGTCGATCTCATCGATACCAGGTGTCAGCTGTTAGACGTCAAATAGCAATTAATATCGCTGAATGTGATCGTCGGCCGCCGATCCGCTGTCGCCTGACATCTGACATGCGTCTTGCGCTACAGCTGCAGCGTCGCCGTCAGCGGCACGTGGTCGGAGGGCCGCGCCCAGCCGCGCGAAGTCCTTCGAAACTTTGACCGCGGACACCCGGTCGGCGAGCGCCGGTGAAACCCAGATGTGGTCGAGGCGGCGGCCCCTGTCGGCCGCGGCCCAATCCGGCGAACGGTAGCTCCACCAGGTGAACAGCTTGGTCGGCTCCGGCACGAAGCGGCGCACGGGATCGATCCAGCCGCCGGCCTTCTGCACGGCGATGAGTTTTTCGCACTCGATCGGGGTGTGCGAGACGACGCTGAGAAGCTGCTTATGGCTCCATACGTCGCATTCGAGCGGCGCCACGTTGAGATCGCCGACCATGATGCTGCGCTGCGAGGGGGCCGGCCGCAGCGTCAGGCTACCGCCCATCTCGTCAAGGAAAGCGAGCTTGTGGGCGAATTTCGGATTGACCGCAGGATCGGCAATGTCGCCGCCGGCCGGCACATAGAAATTGTGCAGCGTGATCGGTTCGCGAAGGCCGGCGCGTTCGCCGAGCACGATCGACATATGGCGGCAATCGCGCTTGCCGCAAAAGATCTCAATCGCGCTCGATTCGAACGGCAATCGCGACAGCACGACGACGCCGTGATAGGCCTTCTGGCCGTTCAGCGCGACATTCTCATAGCCCAGCCGTTTGAAGCGCTTGAGCGGAAAAGCGTCGTCCGGGCACTTGGTCTCCTGCAGGCACAGGATGTCGGGACGAACCGCCTTGATGAATTTGGCCACCAGATCGATGCGCAGCCGCACCGAATTGATGTTCCAGGTTGTCAGAGTGAGCTTCACGGGATCAGAGGACGGATGATGGATGAGTTATATCGGAGGCCAATAATCAGTTCATCAAAAGATATAAATATCAACGGTGAAATCCGTTAGTTGTCTTCTGTCGTCTGGTCTCTGTCATCCGACTACTGATCGCCTGGATTGCGCGTGTAATTGATCACGAAGAGATTCGAATTGGGTTTTTCGTTCGGGTCGAGGTTGGAAATCGCGACGGTGGTCTGCAGACCTTGCGGATCGGTCACGGTCCATTGCTTGAGCGTCAAATCCTTGGCGTCGAACATCATCAACAGCCGGCTGGTGCCGACCATCACCTGTTTCTCTTCGACGACGACGCTGACGTATTTGTCATCGGAAGAAACGCTCACGACGTCAGTGTCGTGAAGCAGATCGATATGGCTGGCGAGCAGGTAACGAAGCGGCGTTTGCGACAGCGGCCACAGATCCTGGGTGTTAAGGTCACGATTGCGTACGGCGACCGAGGAGCCGTCGGCGATCACTTCGGTTGGGCTCGGCGGATTGTAGTCGAATTGCACTTTGCCCGGCTTCTGGATGTAGAAGGTGCCGTCGGTGCGGGTGCCATCGGGCGCGATCTGGACGAAATTCCCCACCAGCGTCTGGATACTGGACAGGTAAAGGCTGACCCGATCCAGCAATTGCCGCTGCTGGCCGTTAAACTCTGTCGCCGGTGCCGGTTGTGTACCCTTGTCGAATGGAAACGAGAAAGGGAAGAACCCGGTGCTGTGACCGCCGTCGGAAGCGGCGGCGTCGCTCGACGGCGACGGAATTGGCGCCGGAGGAACAGGAGCGGATGGCTGCACGGCGCCAGTCTTCGGCAGCGGCGCCGGCGTTGGCAGCGGCACGACCTCGGCAAACGCGGATGCGGCTGCGAACGAGCCGCAAACCATCGCCACGAGGATTATCGCTGCGTGCCGTCCCGCCATGTGCCCTCTCCGCTCGCGCCCCGCAACAAACTCTTCGACTACGCGCACGTTATGGCGAATTCGCGACTACGGTTTCCCTTAAAGATCGGGATGCCGATTCTCAATAGGGCTCTTCGCCGCTTTCAACGAGGATTTCGCGTTTGCCGGCGTGATTGGGTTGGCCGACGACGCCTTCCTGTTCCATGCGCTCCATGAGCGAGGCGGCGCGATTGTAACCGATCTGCAGCCGGCGCTGGATGTAGCTGGTCGAGGCTTTGCGGTCGCGGGTCACGACCTGCACCGCCTGCTGATAGAGATCGGCGCCTTCCGCCTCGCCGGCCATGCCCATCGCAGTGCCATCGAACACCGCCGCGTCGTCGCCCTCCTGCGGCTCCTCGGCGGTGACCGCCTCGAGATATTGCGGAACGCCTTGCGCCTTGAGGTGCCGCACGACTTTCTCGACTTCTTCGTCGGACACGAACGGTCCATGCACGCGGCTGATGCGGCCGCCGCCGGCCATGTAGAGCATGTCGCCCTGGCCAAGGAGCTGTTCGGCGCCTTGTTCGCCGAGGATCGTGCGGCTGTCGATCTTCGAAGTGACCTGGAACGAGATGCGGGTCGGGAAATTGGCCTTGATGGTGCCGGTGATGACGTCGACCGAAGGCCGCTGCGTCGCCAGGATCACGTGCAGGCCGGCCGCGCGCGCCATCTGCGCCAACCGCTGCACCGCGCCCTCGATGTCCTTGCCGGCGACCATCATCAGGTCGGCCATCTCGTCGACGATGACGACGATGTAAGGCAGCGGTTCGAGGTCGAGCTCCTCGTTCTCGTAGATCGCATCGCCGGTCTCCTTGTCGTAGCCGGTATGGACGGTGCGGTTGAGCTTCTCGCCCTTTTTGCTCGCCTCGGCGACGCGGGCGTTGTAGCCGTCGATGTTGCGCACGCCCAGCTTCGACATTTTCTTGTAGCGCTGCTCCATTTCGCGCACCGCCCATTTGAGCGCGACCACCGCCTTCTTCGGATCGGTGACGACCGGAGTGAGCAGGTGCGGAATGCCGTCGTAGACGGAGAGTTCGAGCATTTTCGGATCGACCATGATCAGCCGGCACTGGTCGGGATGCAGCCGATAGACCAGGCTGAGGATCATCGTATTGATGGCGACCGACTTGCCCGACCCGGTGGTGCCGGCGATGAGCAGGTGCGGCATGCGGGCGAGATCGACCAAAACCGCTTCGCCGCCGATCGCCTTACCCAGGCACAGCGGCAGTCGCGCCTCGGTCTCGGCATAGTCGCGCGAGGCAAGCAACTCCCGCAGATATACTTTTTCGCGGGTCGGATTGGGCAATTCGATGCCGATCGCATTTCGTCCGGAAACCACCGCGACGCGCGCGGACAGCGCGCTCATGGAGCGCGCGATATCGTCGGCCAGGCTGATCACGCGCGACGATTTGATGCCGGGCGCGGGCTCCAGTTCGTAGAGCGTGACCACCGGCCCCGGCCGCGCATTGATGATCTCGCCGCGCACGCCGAAATCGGCAAGGACGCCTTCGAGTGCGGCGCCGTTTTCCCGGATCACTTCGGCGCTCAGAGTGGCCCGCTCGCCCGCGCGCGGCGCCGTCAACAGATTGAGCGACGGGAGCGCGTAGCCGTCGGCCGAACGGCGCAACGGTTTTGGCGCCAGACGCGGCTTGCGCGCGGCGGCCACCGACATCTCGGTATTCGCCGCGCCATCCGCCTCAATGTCCGCACGCTGCTCCACCGGCTTGCCGAAGTGCGGCTCGACACGCTGGCGCGGCGCGGTGATCTCGCCGCGCCCGCCGGATTGCGCCGGCGCGCGGCGGCGGAAGAGACGCGCGATGCGCGCGCGCAGGCTCAGCAGTTCATGCGCGAGAAAGCCCAGCGATATCCATGCCCTGTCGTCTTCGTCCTCGGTTTCCTCGTCTTTAGCCTCGTCCTCGTCTTCTTCGTCAGCCTCCTCCGTAGCACCGCCCCAAACAAGGCCTGCGGCGATGGCGAAGGCAGCAAGCGCGGCGACGCCCAGCCCGATTGAAGCGGCAAAGCGATAACTTTCGACGGGCGGGGCGTGGAGCAGGACGGCCGGCAGCCGCAGCATGGCGTCGCCGATTACGCCGCCGAGACCCGACGGCAGCGGCCAGTGCGGACTGCGCGGCAAACAGGATGCAAACGCGGCGCTCAATACGGTACCCAGAAGCCACACCACGACGCGCAGCCGCTCGTGGCTGAGCGACCGATGACCGAGCAGCCGGTAACCCCACACCGCGATCGGCAGCAAAAGTGCAAGCGAGCCGAGACCGAACAGCTGCATCATCAGATCGGCGGCTACGGCACCGGGCCGGCCGAGAAGATTATGTACCCCAGCGTCGGTCGCATGGCTCAGCGACGGGTCCTGCACCGACCAGGTGGCGAGCGCGAGCGCCGCCATCATGGCGAGGCTCAGAAGCGCGATGCCGCCAACCTCGCGCAGCCGCCGTTCCAGGACGGCGCCAAGCTGTCCGGAGAGAAAGCTAATTCCGTCGAGCCCGCGGTCGATCAGCGACATCCACTCGCCTCAGCCCAATACCGCAACGAGGCGATGCAGCGCCTCGGCAGTGATCTCATTGTTCTGCACCATGGCGACACGCACGTAATTTTCGCCCGGATTGCTGCCGTCCTCCTGCTCGCGCGCGAGATAGCGGCCCGGCACCACGCGCAATCCGGCCTCGCGCCACAGCTTCAGTGTCGCCGCCTCGCTGCCGCCCTGGGCCGAGACGTCGAGCCAGAGGAAAAAGCCGCCGGCCGGACGCCGGTAGCCGTAGCGGTCGCCGATGATCTGATCGGCGAGATCGAACTTCTCTCCATAAAGGCGGCGGTTTTCCTCGACGTGAGTTCGTCGCCGTAAGCGGCGATGGCGACATGCTGCATCGGCGTCGGCACCATCGGCGCGGCGACATTGCGCAGTTCAAGATACGTTTGCATGAAGGTGCGGTCGCCCGCGGCAAACCCGATGCGTAATCCCGGCAGGCTCGACCGCTTGGAGAGCGAGTGAAAGATCGCAACATTGGCGAAATCCGGCCCGGCCGCTTCGAGCATCCCCGGCGGCGGGCGGTCGCTATAGATCTCGCAATAGCATTCGTCGGAGAAGACGAGAAAGCCGAAGCGCCGCGCCATCGCGGTGAGGCGCGCAAGGTAGGCGTGATCCGCCACCGCGCCCTGCGGATTGGACGGCGAGGCGATGTAAAAGGCGACCGTGCGCGCGAGCAGCTCATCGCCAAGCGCATCGAGGTCCGGAAGGAAGCCGGTTTCTCTCGTCGTCGGCAGGTAAACCGGCTCGCAGTCGGCGGCGATCGCACCGGCTGCGTATGCGGCATAAAACGGATTGGGAATGAGCACGGCTGGCCGGCCGGCGCGCGGCGTGACCCAGTTCTTGGCTGCGAGCGCGGCGAGAAACAGACCTTCGCGCGTGCCGTTGAGCACCAGCACTTCGGTTGCGGGATCGACCGGCCGATCGAGCGTGAAACGTCGGCCCAGCCATCGCGCGACCGCTTGGGCAAACTCGTCGAGCCCCTTGTTGGCCGGATAGCGGCCGAATTCCTTGACATGGGCGGCGATCACCGGCCCGACAAACTCCGGAATGGGATGCTGCGGCTCGCCGACCGCGAGGCTGATCGCGGATTGGCCCGGCGGAATGCCATCAAGGAGCTCGCGCAACCGTACAAACGGCGAGCGCGAACCGGTGGCGCGAGCGGGAACGACGGGAGACTGGAGAGCCATCCTATACATCATCGACAGCGGGGCCGCCCGCCGGAACACTGATCCGATACCATAGGGGCAGCGAGGTTAAGACGCGATTAACCATTGGGGGACGGACGACACCGCGCAAGGCAAATCGTGCGTGCGGTGCGCTTCTCGTCACCTCCCCCTTGGGGGTGAGGTCGCGGTGGCAGTCGCGTCACGATCAAGAGGGCGCGGGCAAAAAGACCACGGTAAAGACTTTCGACAGGTCAGCTCCCGCGCAGGGCGTCTCTCTTCTGTCGCATCACTTCCAGGGTGTCGAGGTTAAGGGGAACGAGCCTTTCCCCGTTCGTATTTTCAATATTGATGACCTTCAACGCGAGGTCGGCATTAATAAGTCTCGCGAGCTGTGTATCCGTCCATGAGTTGATCCCAGCTACCCTAATTATGACCGGCACCTGTTCGCCGGGCTGCAACCCGCCTTCGAAGCTATGGATGATGATGCCGCTCGCCCACGGAGTCGGCCGATCATGTGTGGTCAGCACGCCATGGACGTAGATGCGCGATATTGCGTTCTTGCTGCCGTTGTAGACCGAGAATTCTATAATGGGCTGACTGCGAACCCTGCCACCAGTCCAATAATATCTGGGGTAGTCGATCACGACGGGAGCCAGCAACTTCTTGACGCCTGCCAACTGTGAGTCGGCCAGAGAAATCTGGGCGTCGAGTTCGGAGGCGACCAGGCGTATGATTCCCGCAGCGCTTCTGCCGTTGATCCTTGGCCGCAACCTGTCGAGGTAAGTCAGAGGATTGGCGACACCATTGAGTGACGCAAGAACCGCAAGAGACCCGGGATTTGCCAATTGGAGTGCGTTGGTATCGGCGGCATCTCCAAACGCCAGTGTCAGCAAAGCAATGTCCAGTTTGCGCTGATCTTGGGCGCTCAGTTGCGCCGTGAAGACCGGGGCAATTGACCGCCCATTTTACCGGATGAAGCTCAATAAATGGTTGTGCCAGCAAACACTTGCTCTCGATGATTAACAAGTTGTCGGCGCGACGCGCCCGCTTTCCTCGCTGGCGATGTTCGCAATCGTCGAGCTTTTAGCGTTGCCGGGGGCCGCAGTACCGTCGCGCCGCCGACACCATGCGCCAATTTTCGCTCGCGCACGGCCGTATCTATTTGAAGCGCCGCTCGCACGATGCCACTCAAATAATCGCCAGGCGGCTGGTCAGAAAGTCGGCGAACGCTCTCACGCGCGCAGGCACCATGCGCGCGACGGCATGACGACATAGATCGAGATCGGCGGAGAACCCCAATCGTGTAGCGGCATAGACACGCTGGCACTGCAGCCCAGAGCGTTTGACGAAGTTGGCGGCAATGCTCCGGCCTCGTGGAGCAAGCGCCGGGAATGAGTTTGTGCTGTGCCGCTACCAGTGCCAGCGCCGACGGTGCCAGCGGCCCGGGCCGTAACGATACGGGCGCGGACCGTAATACGGTGGCGGTCCATAACCGGGCGGCGGTCCGTAACCGGGCGGCGGAGGCGCATAGCCCGGCGGCGGTTGGTGCGGAGCAAGGCTCGTCGCGATCACGTAACCGGTCTGTCCCTGCCAAGTGACTTGGCACCATTGGCCGTCACAACTGCCGACGCTGATCGGACTGCCCGCGGGGATCGTGGCGATGATGTTGTAGTTCGTCCCCGGTCCTTCCCGGAGGTTGACGGTCGTATAGACGACCGCAGGAGGAGGAGGCGTAACAGGCGGCGGCGTAGCGGGCGGTGTTGCAGCAGGCGGTGTTGCAGCAGGCGGTGTCGTAGCGGGCGGTGTTGCAGCAGGCGGTGTCGTAGCGGGCGGTGTCGTAGCAGGCGGTGTCGTAGCAGGCGGTGTCGTAGCAGGCGGTGTTGCAGCAGGCGGTGTTGCAGCAGGCGGCGTCGTAGCGGGCGGTGTCGTAGCCGGCGGTGTCGTAGCCGGCGGTGTTGCAGCAGGCGGTGTCGTAGCCGGTGGTGTTGCAGCAGGCGGTGTCGTAGCGGGCGGCGTCGTAGCAGGCGGTGTCGTAGCAGGTTGCGCCGTGACTGATTGCGCCGCGAGCACGACCAGCGCCGCCGCAGCAAATGCGATTTGCGTCAATTTCATCGCCAACCCTCTGTTATACTGAGATGCTACTCAACAGATTTAGCTGATATTGCTTTGGACGAACTCTGGAACGGCATCGACTTATAGCAGACCGCGGGGACCGCTGGCAGGGCCTCGCCCATAGCATTCACCATCTTGATGACCTCGCGCCATTTGGCCGAATCCTTGCGCAGATAGTCGGCAAAGGCGTCGAGCGGGCCTCGCACCGCCTACACCGCAAAGCGATCGAGATACTTTTTCTGAAATTCAGGATCGCTGCGGTCTTTCCCATATCGGTATCCTCGCCGCGGCATGGAACGCGCGGTATTCGTTCAGCTCAGCAGCCGCCGCACCGCCGATGCCCATGCGGCCAGTTTTCGTTCGCGCGTGGCGGCATCCATCTGCGGCGTAAAGCGGCGCTCCAGCTTGCCATTGCGTCGCAAAGCGATCTGGCTCGGGAAAAAAGCCGGCTTGCAATCCGGCCAGATAGGCCGCGCCGAGCGCCGTCGTTTCCCTGATTTGCGGGCGGTCGACAATGCAGCCGATGAGATCGGCGAGGCGCTGCATGGTCCAGTCGGAATTCGCCATGCCGCCGTCGACGCGCAAACTCTTGAGCGCGCTCGCTGGCCTCCGGCCAATCCGCGTGCATCGCCGGCAAGTAGATCGGCGGTCTGAAAGCAGACGCTTTCGAGCGCGGCCCGCGCCAACTCGCGCCGGTCCGGTGGCGCGCGTCAAGCCGAACAACGCGCCGCGCGCGTCGGGCCGCCAATAGGGCGCGCCGAGGCCGACGAAAGCCGGAACGAGAATGACCTCCTGCGTCGGGTCGGCAGCTTCGGCGAGCGCGCCGGTCGCGTCCGCGCTCTGCCACGACGCGCAGATCGTCGCGCAGCCATTGCACGGCCGCGCCGGCGACGAAGATCGAGCCTTCGAGCGCGTAGCTGCGCTCGCCGCCGAGCTGATAGGCGATGGTGGTGAGCAGCCTGTTTTTCGAGGCCACCGCCGTCTGCCCGGTATTGAGCACGCGAAGCAACCGGTGCCATAGGTGGATTTGAGCATGCCCGGCGCGAAGCACGCCTGCCCGATCAAGGCCGCCTGCTGATCGCCGGCCATGCCGCAAATCGGAATCGCGGCGCCGAATATTTCCGGATCGGTTAAGCCGAAGGCGGCCGACGAATCGCAGCACCTCCGGCAGCACGGACTGCGGCACGCCGAGCAGCGCCAGCAGCCGATCGTCCCAGCGGCCCGGTGAATGTCGAACAGCAATGTGCGCGATGCGTTGGTCGCATCAGTGGCGTGCACCTTGCCGCCGGTGAGCCGCCACAGCAGATACGTGTCGACCGTGCCGAAGGCGAGTTCGCCGCGTGCGCCAGCTTTGCGGCGGCGCCCGGCGCGTGATCGCAGCAGCCAGGCGAGCTTGGTGCCGGAGAAATACGGATCGAGCAGCAGGCCGGTCTTTGCAGCGAACAGCGGCTCGTGGCCGCCGCTCCAGCCGCGCACAAAAATCCGCAGTGCGGCGGTCCTGCCAGACGATGGCGCGATGCAGCGGCCCGCCGGTGGCGCGCTCCCACAGCAACGTGGTTTCGCGCTGATTGGCGATGCCGATGGCGGCAATATCGCGCGCCGCGGCGCCGGCCTTGTGCATGGCGTCGCGGCAAGTCTCGACGCGTCGTCGTCCACAGATCTTCGGGTTCGTGCTCGACTTCGCCGTCAGCCGGAAAGTGCTGCGGGAATTCTCGCTGCGCCACGGCCGCGATCGACATGTCGGCGCGAAACAATATCGCCCGCGTCGACGTCGTGCCCTGATCGATGGCGAGGACGTAACGTGTCACCCGCTCCTCCCGCAGACCCAATCACGTCTTAGCACGCAGAAAAGCTCTGCCGTGGATTGTAATCCCCGGCAGAGCATCCGTTCGGGAGATGACCGCAATCGCACTCGTTATCAGAGCAACCTGCCACGTCGAAGCGGCTGGTGCGAAGCGTTAGAATCCTAGTAGAAGGCCCCCGGGAACACTTGGACGACCTCGCCGGTGGAGACATTCACAAGGAGCAGGTCCGGACCGTATTCAACATATTGGAAGCCCGAATTGGGCGGCGGCAGTCCCAGCCCGGCCCAGCCCGTGTAGTAATAAGTCGAGGTGTGCCAGAAGATCGGCGGCAGGATCGCGCCCGCGACCCACAGACGGTATCCATAGCCGGGCGGATAAGCCCAAGGATGCGGGAAATGGACGTGATGCCACGCGAAGGGATGGCCGTGGAATACAAACGAACCGGGGTGGTATGGACCGGGATGGTTTGGTCCGCCCATATGCGGGCCGCGCGGCGGGCCGCCCGGATGGACGGGGCCAGGCCGCGCGCCAGGATGACCGTGACCGTGGCCCGGCGGCCCACCTTGAGCCATTGCCGAGGTCGACACTGCGAGCGCGAACGCCGCAGCGATAGCAAATGAACGTAGCATGGCGATCCTATTTCCTGTTTTACGGTAATACCCTGAGCTTGCGACTATCAAGACGCGGCCACGACGTAAGCCACCATCCCTCTCTCGCAACCTACAGCCCAATCATGGCGTTGTGGCTGCAACATGGCCTTCACAAAACAATGATTTATCGCCATCGTGACCGCCGGCCGGCAGAGACTGGCAGTTCGGCGGCCGGCAGGGGTGGAGAGCGTCGCCGTTTCGATGCGGCGCACCACCCGAGCTGCGCGGGAAAACGCGGTGTCGCAAATCTCGGTTGTCAACGTCAGTAAATACTGGGGCTCAACCTGTGCGGTCGACGATGTGAGTTTCGAGGCCGGGGCGGCTTCGCTCCTCGTACTGCTCGGCCCGTCGGGCTGCGGCAAGTCGACCACGCTGCGTCTGATCGCCGGCCTTGAACAGGTTTCGAGTGGCCGCATCTTCATCGGCGACCAAGATGTCACCGAGCTGCCGCCGGCCAGACGCCGCATCGCCATGGTGTTCCAATCCTACGCGCTGTTTCCGCATCTGTCGGTCGCCGAAAACATTCTTTTTGGGCTTAAGGTGCGCAAGGTCGCGGCGATCGAACGCGCGCGCCGGCTCGCGCGCGTCGCCGTCCTGCTTGGTCTCGAACCGCTCCTTGGGCGCAAGCCGTCGCAGCTGTCCGGCGGGCAGCAGCAGCGCGTGGCGCTCGGCCGCGCCATCATCGCCGAGACGCCGATCTGCCTGATGGATGAGCCGCTCTCCAATCTCGACGCGCAGTTGCGGGCCGAGATGCGGCGCGAAATTCGCGCGTTGCAGCAAACGCTCGGCATCACCATGGTCTATGTCACCCACGACCAGAGCGAAGCGATGAGCATGGCCGACCGGGTCATCCTCATGCGCGACGGCCGCGTCGAGCAGGCGGCGGCGCCCGAAGAGCTTTATGCCCGTCCCGCCACAGTGTTTGCCGCGCGCTTCATCGGCACGCCGCCGATGAACATTCTTCCGGTTGCTCCGGATTACGCCGCCGCGGATAAGATGCTGTTCGGCATACGGCCCGAGCACGTCATGCTCGGCCACGACATCGGGATTCCAGCGCGGGTGCAGAGTGTGGAATTCCTCGGCGCCGACACAGTCGTCACCTGCGCGTATGGCAGCGCGACGCTCACAGCGCGCGTGCCGGGCAACGCGACGCCGCCTGCAGGTGCCGCGATCCACGTTCACTGGCGACCCGAGAACTTGCATCTCTTCGATGCCGTGAGCGGGCGACGCCGCGACGACCTCATGACGCTTGCCATCGATGACGCCAAACAATTCGTTCACGCCGGTCTGGCTTAGGGGGAGAGCAAATGCGTTACGCGGCAACACAATGGCGGGCGGCGTTTGTCGGCGCTGCCGTGACGGTTTTCACGTTCTGCGCCGTCGCTTCCGCCGCCATGGCGAAGGCTATCGAGCTTAGCTTCTACTATCCGATCGCCGTCGGCGGACCGATCCCGAAGATCATCGACGGCTACGTGGCCGACTTCGAGAAGGAAAATCCCGGCATCAAGATCAAGGCGATCTACGCGGGCACCTATCAGGATACGCTGGTCAAGGCGCTCACCGCGTTCAAAAGCGGCGAGCCGCCGGACATCGCGGTGCTGCTGTCGACCGACATGTTCACATTGATCGACGAGGACGCGATCACACCGTTCGACGATTTGCTCAAGACCGACGCCGACAAGGCGTGGGCGAAGTCGTTTTATCCGGCGTTCATGGAGAACAGCCGGACTGGCGGAAAGACGTCTGACGGAAGACTTCCGACAGAAAGACTTGGGGCATCCCATTCCAGCGCTCGACCATCGTCATGTTCTAGAACAAGGATGCCTTCAAGGCCGCCGGTCTCGATCCGGACAAGGCGCCGGACACCTGGGACGAACTGGTTGCTGACGGGCAAAAACTTGTCAGACGCGACGCCGCCGGCAACGTCACGCAATGGGCAGTCGAAATTCCCTCGACCGGCTTTCCCTATTGGCTGTTCCAGGGTCTGACCACGGCCAACAACGTGCGCCTGATGAACGAGGCCGGCACGCAGACCTATTTCGACAAACCGGCGGTGATCCAGGCGCTGCAGTACTGGGTCGATCTGAGCCGCAAATACAAAATCCAGCCGCCGGGGACGATCGAATGGGGCACGACGCCGAAGGATTTCTTCGAGCGCAAGACCGCGATCATGTGGACCACGACCGGCAACCTGACCAACGTGCGCAAAAATGCCGGCTTCCCGTTCGGCGTCGCCATGCTGCCGGCGCACAACGGCCGCGGCTCGCCGACCGGCGGCGGCAACTTCTATCTGTTCAAGAAGATGACGGACGAGGAACGCGCGGCGGCCTTCAAATTCGTCAAGTGGATGACGACGCCGGAGCGCGCCGCCGACTGGGGCATCGCCACCGGCTATGTCGCGGTACGGCCCGACGCCTGGGACACTCCAGCGATGAGAAATACGTGGCGGACTTTCCGGCTGCCGCGGTGGCGCGCGATCAGCTCAAATATGCCGTCGCCGAATTGTCGACCCACGACAATCAGCGGGTGACCAAAGCGCTCAACGACGGCATTCAGGCGGCGCTGACCGGCGCCAAGACGTCCGAACAGGCGATGAAGGACGCGCAAGCCGAGGCGGTGCGAATCTTGCGTCCCTATCAGTAATGCGCGCAAATGGCATTATCGCGCCCGAGATAAGCAACGCGACCGCCGTGTCTTTGCCGCTTCCGTCTCGCCCGCGGCCCGCCGCGAGGCGCTTCAGCGTCCACATCCACGGCTGGCTCCTGCTGTTGCCGGCCGCGATCCTGCTCGTCACCTTCACGCATTATCCCACCGTCGCCACGATCCTCGACAGTTTCTTCTCGACACCGCGAGGCGCGCACGGCGCCGTCTTCGTCGGCGTGGACAATTACCAGGCCATGCTCGACGATCCGGTATTCTGGCGCGCGCTCCTCAACAACCTCGTCTATGCGGGCTGCGTGATCCCGCTGACCGTCGCGCTCGCGCTTTCGATGGCGATCTGGGTCAACGGCAAGATCGCCGGCCGGCCGTTCCTGCGCCTGTCGTTCTTCACGCCGACCGTGCTGCCGATGATCGCCGTGGCCAATATCTGGCTGTTCTTCTATTCGCCCGGCTACGGCCTGCTCGACCAATTCCTCGGCGTATTTGGCGTTTCCGCGCACAACTGGCTCGGCGATCAGCACACGGCGCTCGCCTGCCTGATCGCGGTCGCGATCTGGAAGGACGCCGGCTTCTTCATGATCTTTTATCTCGCGGCCCTGCAGCAGATGCCGCCGCAATTGGCGGAAGCCGCGGCGCTGGAAGGCGCCAGCCGCTGGTACTTCTTCCGCCGCATCACCTTTCCGCTGCTGATGCCGACGACGCTGTTCGTGCTGGTTAACGCCATCATCAATTCGTTCCGTCTCGTCGATCACATCGTGGTCATGACTCGGGGCGGCCCCGACAACGCCACCGCGCTGCTGCTGTTCTACATCTATGAAGTCGGCTTCAAGTTCTGGGACACCGCTTACGCGGCGACCCTGACGGTGGTGCTGCTGACGCTGCTCGCGGTTCTCGCGCTCGGCCAGTTCCTCATCCTCGACCGGCGGATACATTATCAATGAGCGTCGCAGCGCCGATCAATCCGCTGCAACGCGGCCGCACCGGCGCGGCGCTGGAGACCCTCGGCGCCTGGCTCCTGGCGCTCCTCTGGATCACGCCGCTCGCCTATGCGGTCTGGGCGGCGATCCATCCCAGCGCCTATTCGGCCCATTTCGCGCTCGACGCGCCGCTGACATCTGCCAATTTCGTCAAGGCGCTGGAACGCAGCGCCGTTCGCGCGCTATTTCCTCAACACTTTCATGCTCGTCACCATGATCCTCGCCGCGCAGCTCATCCTGTGCACGCTGGCGGCTTACGCGTTCGCGCGCTTTGCCTTTTTCGGCAGCGGGATCGCCTTTGTGCTGGTGCTGCTGCAGCTGATGATCATGCCCGATGTATTGATCGTGGAGAATTACCGCACCATGAGTGCGCTCGGCCTTGTCGACACGATCCCGGCGATCGGGCTGCCCTACATGGCCTCGGCCTTCGGCATTTTTCTGCTGCGCCAGACTTTCAAATCGGTACCGCGCGAACTCGACGAGGCCGCGCGCGTCGAAGGCGCCGGCCCGCTGGTCGTGCTGCTCAAGGTCTACGTGCCGCTCGCCAAACCGGTCTACATCGCCTACGGGCTGGTTTCGGTCAGCTATCACTGGAACAATTTTCTCTGGCCGCTGATCATCACCAATTCGGTCAACACGCGGCCGCTGACGGTGGGCTTGCAGATTTTCGCTTCCACCGATCAAGGCATCGACTGGTCGGTGATCACCGCCGCAACGCTGATGACCTCGGCGCCGCTTCTCGTCGCCTTCCTCCTGTTCCAGCGTCAATTCGTGCAGAGCTTTATGCGCGCGGGGATTCGCTGACGTATTCAATTAGGCGCGAGTCTGAGACGCCACATATCGGTCGATTTCAAGCCGCCGCGATCCTCAAGGCAATCATTGCAGGGCTTCGCCGTGCTGGGTCACGTCGAGGCCTTCCATCTCGCTTTGCCTGTCGACGCGCAACGCGGTGAAGACCGCGATCGCTTTGAGCAGCACAAAGGTGCCGATGGCAGACCAGGCCAGCGCGACCACGATGCCGTAAAGCTGGATGAGGACTTGGCCGGCATTGCCTTCCAGCAATCCCGAAACGTTGCCGATTGCGCGCGAGGCAAAAATCCCGACGAGCAAAGTCCCCGTCGCGCCGCCAACGCCGTGGACGCCGAATACGTCGAGCGCGTCGTCGTAGCCGCAAGCGAGCTTGAGCCAGGTGCAGCTCCAGAAACAGACCAGGCCGGCGACGATGCCGATAACGAGGCCGTGCCACGGCAGCACGAATCCGGATGCCGGTGTGATCGTGCCGAGTCCCGCCACGGCGCCGGAGATCATGCCGAGAACCGAGGGCTTGCCGCGGGTCACCCATTCGAGCGCCATCCAGGTGAGCGCGCCGGTCGAAGCGGCAAGGTGCGTGGCGAGGATCGCAAACACGGCGCGCGAGCCCACGGCGAGCGCCGAGCCGCCGTTGAAGCCGAACCAACCGACCCACAGCATCCCGGTCCCGATCACCGCGAGCGATAGATTGTACGGTGCAAAATTATCGGTGCCGTAGCCGCGCCGGGAGCCGAGCACGAGCGCGGCGACCAGGCCGGCAATTCCGGCGTTGAGGTGGACCACGGTGCCGCCGGCGAAATCGAGAAAACCTGCGGTCTTAAGGAAACCGCCGCCCCAGACCCAGTGCGCAATCGGCACGTAAACGAAGATCAACCACAGCGCGGAGAACCACATGAAGGCGGCAAACCGCATGCGGTCGGCCACCGAGCCGGCCACCAGCGCGACGGTAATGACCGCAAAGGTCATCTGATACATCATAAAGAGCGCCTCGGGGATGGTCGGCGCGAACGGGCTGACCGTGTTCATGCCGAGGCCGCGCAGCATGAAACCATCGAGCGTGCCGATTACCGGTCCGGCGCTGCCGAATGTGAGCGTGTAGCCAATAATCACCCAGAGGACCGAACAGAGCGCGGTCACGGCGAAAGTCTGCGCCATGGTGGCGAGCACGTTCTTCTTGCGCACCATTCCTGCGTAGAACACCGCCAGACCGGGAATCGACATCATCAGGACGAGCGCCGTCGCCACGATCATCCAGACCGTGTCGGCCGCATCGATTCTGGTTGTCGCGTGATCCGTCGACTGCGCCATGGCCGGCGCGGCGGCCAAAAGCGTAAGTGCGCCGGTTATGACCGTCGCACGAGTGCACGATGCCACCCTCATCACATTCCCCCCGGTATGGATTTTTTGCCGCTAAAGCGCGTCGGCACCCGTCTCGCCGGTGCGGATGCGCAACACTTGCTCGATCGGCGTGACGAAGATCTTGCCGTCCCCGATCTGCCCGGTCTTGGCGGCGGCGCTGATCGCCTCAACCACCCGATCGGCATCCTCTTCGGCGACCGCGATTTCGATGCGGATTTTCGGCAGAAAATTCACCACGTATTCGGCGCCGCGATAGATTTCGGTGTGGCCCTTCTGCCGGCCGTAACCCTTGACCTCGGTGATGGTCATGCCATGCACGCCGACGGCGATGAGAGCGTCGCGCACGTCTTCGAGCTTGAACGGTTTGATGATGGCAGTGACGAGTTTCATGGAAAAGCGCACTCCGTGATAGAACCGGAGTGCACACATTATCGGCAATGGAGCCGAGATTTAAGCCAATTGTTGCCGCTACCCACCGCCGCGCGCCGGAGGGACAGTTTCGCGGCCGCAACACGGGGATATTGGCGCCGGACGACGCGGATCACTAACGCGGGGATCGGCGCTCGCGCGCCGCGATGGCGGTCAAGCCGCCCATGCCCGCCAATACGAAACCGAGGAAGATCGCGAGCGCCAGCGGCGCGCCGTTGCCGTGGTGGGCCGCGCCGAACGCCTGCGCGTGCGCTATACCGATGGACACCGCGGTCGCGGCAACGACAAGGGACGCGGCGAGCGCAACGGTTGCGAGCAGTTCGACGCCGGCGCGGCGTTTGGAAAATTTCTTTTCAGTAACGGGAGACGCAAAACCGACCTTCCCGGCCAGCTCTGTCATGTGAAGTATCCTTCGCGAATCAGTTTGCATGCTCGCGAAGATCGCCGAGGAGCCCGGCGTCCATTCGGCCAAACTGAGGCGAAGCGATTGACAAACAAAGGCAATTTCGTGGTTTGGGTTAATAGAAGGTTAACGCGGAAGGCCTCGGAGCTGATTAATCGCACGTGTGCTTTTGCGGCCACCGTCGCGGGTGCCGGGCGGAGGGATTGGCTCAGATCGCCGGTATCGCCGCCGTCGGATTGAAATCCATGGTCACGTGGCGAGGCATGGCGGCGATGCGTGCGAGCCAGGCGCGCACCGCCGGAAACGTAGCCAGATCGTAGCCGCACAGATCTGCCACGTGGGTGTAGGCGAAGAGCGCGATGTCGGCGATGGTGTAGCGATCGGCGGCGAAATAGTCGTGCAGGCCGAGATGTTTTTCCATCACGCCCAGCGCGCGATAGCCTTCTTCCGTCCAGTCCTCGATGGCGTGGCTTTGCAGATCGCGGCCGCCCTTGATCAGAGTGAGCCAGAAATACGCCGCGCCCAGATTGGGCTCCAGAGAATGCTGCTCGAAGAACATCCACTGCAGCGCGTCGGCGCGGTCGATGCGATCGTCGGGCGCCAGCGGCGTGCCACCGGCGATGTACCAGAGGATCGCATTCGATTCGGCGAGATAACGGCCGGGCGCCACTTCAAGAAGCGGCACTTGGCCACTGGGATTTTTCGTAAGGAATTCGGGCGTGTGGCTTTCGCCCTTGAGGATGTCGATCTCGACCAACCGATAGGGAATGCCGAGCTGAGCCAAGGCGAGACGCGCCTTGTAGCTGTTGCCCGAGCGCTGCATCGAATAGAGCGTGAACATTGCCGCTCCAATTTTCCCCGTGCGGCACGATATCGTGTTGCTGTTGCGGCTATACTATTCGAACGCGGCGATGTCGTGACCGCGCGTTTGGCCGTGCTCCGCCATTGTAGACGAGGCGCCGGCGAAAGCCATCGGCGAGCTGCGATCGAGTTCCGCCCGACGCAAAATGAGAACGAACACCGCCAGCATGGCAGGGACGCCAAGCGGAACGAGCGTCGCCTGCGCGACGCTGCGGGCGACGAGCGGTACGAGCCAGAGCGCAGCGAGCACCGTCTTTTCCCACGAACGGAACCCACGCGTGATGCAGTCGACGGCAAAGAACGCAATGGCGGGCGCCAGGACCATCATGTCGTAGTCCAGCGAATAGGGTGTGGCGAGAATCGCGGCAAGGCACAGCGCCGCGCTCTTAAGCGCAGGAGACGCGGCGCTCCTCCACAGCCGGACGATCGCGGCGCCGAGCGTAACGGTCAACACGCCCTGCAGGGCATAGGCGAGCGGAATTGGTGCGCCCCACATGCGCGCCCACGAGAAGACGCTCTGGATTTTCTGCCAGCCTGTCTGACCCTGTTCGAGGACGACGGTGCGCGAGAACTGGGTGGAAACGAGGAAGGAATGCCAAATCTGCGAGCCGAAGGCGATGGTGGTGATGAGTGTCAGCGCAGCAACCGTGGCGGTAGCCGCGGCAAAGCTGCGCCAGCGCCCGCCGGCGATAAGCGCCAGCGGGATCACCAATCCGAATTGCGGCTTGTAGACTAAGAGGCCGATCAGGATGCCGGCGAGGAGCGGCCGGCGATCGAGGACGACGAGAGCGCCGCCGAGCAAAGCCGCGGTGAGAAACCCATTCTGACCGTGCCCGACATTGATCAGCACCGCCGGGTAGGCGAGAGCGAGCAGGAGCAATTCGCCGAAGCCAGACTGAGAGTCCCGAGCCCCCTCACCCCGACCGTCTCCCCTCCGTGGAGAGGGAGAGATGATCGCCCAGATCATCAGAACATAAAGGGCGAGCGTGCTCGCCTGCCACACGGCGAGCGCAAGGGCGTAAGGCATTTTCGCCAAGGCGCCGGCGACGAAAAGAAAGTATGGCGGGTAATGCCAACCGTAGAACGGTGTTGCCGCGCCGAAGATGGCCTGCTCGCGGGCGTATTGTTGCGGCGGATCGAACGGCGCCTCGGGGTTGCCATCGAGCACATAGGTGCCCGCCGCATAGACATTGGAGAAATCGGTTCCGAGCGGCCGGCCTTGACGATCGATGCCGCCATGTGCGGTCGCGACCAGAAAGACAAACCCCGCTACCGAGGCAATGAGCAATACGACGGCAACAAGCCGGATGCGCTCGCGGGTGAGCCAGTCGCCGCTTCGCAACGTCTGCAGCGCCCGGTGCATCGACGGTTCCCTATTCGGATCTCGCTCGTTGCTGGCATTAGGCCAGTCCGGCCTTAACGGAGCGTTGAACCCTCCCAACCCATCAACACAACGTTGCGATCCAACCGCGCTTTGCGCTTGCCTGTGCGCGACTGGGGATTTAGGAAACTCGCGCCCCAAAGCGGGCAAGCGGAGAATTGAAATGGCCTTTCTTGCGGACCGGACCACGCGCGTGAAACCGTCGGCCACCATGGCCGTCACGGACAAGGCGCGCGCGCTCAAGGCCGCCGGCCGCGATGTGATCGGTCTCGGCGCCGGCGAGCCTGACTTCGACACGCCCGACAACATCAAGGAGGCCGCCGTCAAGGCGATCCGCGACGGCAAGGCGTCGAAATACACGGCCGTGGAAGGCATTGCCGAGCTTCGGGCCGCAATTGCGCGCAAATTCAAGCGCGAGAACCGGCTCGACTACAAGCCCTCGCAGATCATCGTCGGCACCGGCGGCAAGCAGGTGCTGTTCAACGCCTTCCTGGCCACGCTCAATGCGGGCGACGAGGTGATCATCCCGGCGCCCTACTGGGTCAGCTATCCCGACATGGTGCTGATCGCGGGCGGCGAGCCCGTCGCGATCGAGACGCGCATGGAGGACGGCTTCAAGATGAAGCCCGAGGCGCTGGAACGCGCGATCACGCCGAGGACCAAGTGGCTCCTGTTCAACTCGCCGTCGAATCCGACCGGCGCCGCCTATACGCGCGCCGAGCTGAAAGCGATCACCGACGTGCTGATGCGTCATCCGCACGTCTGGCTGATGAGCGACGACATGTACGAGCATCTCGTCTATGACGACTTCGAATTCTATACGCCCGCGCAGCTCGAGCCACGGCTTTACGAGCGTACGCTGACGATCAACGGCGTGTCCAAGACCTATTGCATGACCGGTTGGCGCATCGGCTACGGCGGCGGCCCGGAGCCGTTGATCCGGGCCATGGCGATGCTGCAGTCGCAATCGACATCGAACGCGACGGCGGTGGCGCAATGGGCCGCAGTCGAGGCGCTCGACGGTCCGCAGGATTTCATCCCCAAGCACAACAAGATCTTCAAGGAACGCCGCGACCTCTGCGTCTCCATGCTCAATCAGGCGAACGGCATCCGCTGCCCGAAGCCGGAAGGCGCGTTCTACGTCTATCCGTCCTGCGCCGGCACGATGGGCAAGACGGCGCCGACCGGCAAGAAACTCGCGACGGATGAGGATTTTGTCACCGAACTCCTGGAGGCTGAAGGCGTCGCCGTGGTGCAGGGCACTCCGTTCGGCGTCGGTCCCGCGTTCCGCATTTCCTACGCGACTGCGACCAGTGCGCTCGAGGAAGCGTGCACTCGCATCCAGCGCTTCTGCGGAAATCTGAAATAACCTTTCGGTTGCGGACGCCTCGCGGCCCGGCGCTCTCTCAAAACGACAGGCGACGCCGGCCGCGTTCTCGCCTACAATCATGGCCGCGGTCCATCGGATGGGCTGGGCCAGGGAGAATGTACATGTTTCGCACTGCCTTCGCGGCGGCTTGCATTGCCGCTGCGGCGTTCGCAATCGTTGCGACTTCGCCAGCCGACGCGCAGCCGGCACGCATTCAGGTCGGCAATCTTAACTGTTCGCTTTCCTCAAGCGTCGGCCTCGTGCTCGGATCGGAGCGCAATGTGGCTTGTATCTTTCACTCCGACAACGCACCGGACGAGGCCTATTCGGGCACGCTGGGGCGGATCGGCCTTGATATCGGAGCAACCTCCGGCGGCAAGATCGTGTGGGCGGTCTTCGCCGGCACCAACCGATTTGCCGGGATGCTTGACGGAAGTTATGTCGGAGCCACTGCCGAGGCGTCGATCGCCGTTGGTCTCGGGGCCAACGTTCTGGTCGGCGGATCGAACCGCTCGGTAGCGCTGCAGCCCGTGTCGATCCAGGGACAATTCGGTCTCAACATCGCCGCCGGCGTGAGCAAATTGTATCTGTGCGAGCAGGGTACACAATGTTCGGCCCCTTGACCTGCCCCGCCGACGCCTGAAACCATAGCGCTGTGGGGCGCGCGCCGGAACGAGGGTCAAGAGCGGGAGGTGTTCATGGCGACCAACGGCAACAATGGAGGACGCGCGACGGGTCCCCGCGGCGTCGCGCTGGTCGGTCCCTTCCAGAGCGGCAAGACCACGCTCCTCGAAGCGATCCTCGCCCGCACCGACGTGATCGCGCGTCAAGGCACGGTCGAGGCCGGCAACACGGTCGGCGACGCCAGCAAGGAAGCGCGCCATCACCGCATGAGCATCGAGCTCACCGCCGCCACCGCCACTTTCATGGGCGACCCTTATACCTTCCTCGACTGCCCGGGCTCGGTCGAATTCGTCCACGACATGCGCGCGGTTCTGCCGGCGGTCGATGCCGCGATCGTGGTCTGCGAAATGGACGAAAAGAAAGTCCCGCAGCTTCAGCTCATCCTGCGCGAGCTGGAAGAGCAGAACATCCCCCGCATCCTGTTCCTCAACAAGATCGACAAGGCCAACGCCGGCGTGCACGACGTGCTCAAGCTCCTGCAGCCGGCCTCGCGCACCAAACTCATCCTGCGGCAGATCCCGACTTTCTCCGGCGAGCTGATCACCGGCTTTGTCGACCTCGCGCTCGAACGCGCCTTTGTCTACAAAGAACATGCCGCGTCACAGATCGTGCCGCTGGAAGGCGAACTGGCCGATCGGGAAAAAACCGCACGCTTTTCCATGCTGGAAACGCTCGCCGACCACGACGACGCGCTGATGGAGCAGCTGCTCGAAGACATCCAGCCGCCGCGCGACAAGGTTTTTGACGATCTCACGCGCGAACTGCGCGAAGGCCTGGTGTGCCCGGTGCTGATGGGGACCGCGGCGCGCGCCAATGGAATTTTGCGCCTGCTCAAGGCGCTGCGCCATGAATCGCCGGGCATTGCGGAGACCGCCAGGCGCCTCGACGTGAAGCCGGGCAACGACGCGGTGGCCTATGTGCTCAAGACGCTCAACACCACCCATGGCGGCCGCCTGTCGATCGTGCGCATGCTGGCCGGCCAGGCCGGCGACGGCACGACCTTTCTCACCGGCGACGATGAAGCCGGCCGCGTCGCCGGCGTGTTCAAGCTTGTCGGCCAGAACAGCGAGAAACGCGGGCCGGCGAGCGTCGGCGAAACTGTCGCTTTCGCCAAGCTGGAAAAGGCCAAGACCGGCGATACGCTGACCGCGGGCAAGCAACCGCTTCCGCCGGTCGCCAAGGTCGTGCCCTATCCGCCGGTGCTGGCCATCGCCATTTCGGCAAAAGAGCGCAAGGACGACGTCAAGCTCGGCCAGGCCCTCGCAAAACTTGCCGAGGAAGATCCCTCGATCACCATCGTGCATAATCCGGAGACGCACGAAGTGGTGTTGTGGGGCCAGGGCGAGATGCACCTGCGGGTCGCCACCGAGCGATTGAGCGACCGCTACGGCGTCGCCATCGAGCGGCGTCAGCCGAGCGTCGGCTACCGCGAGACCATCCGCAAGGGCATGGTCCAGCGCGGCCGGCACAAGAAGCAGTCAGGCGGTCACGGTCAGTACGGCGACGTCATGCTCGACATCAGGCCGCTGCCGCGCGGCACTGGATTCTCCTTCGAGGAAAAAATCACCGGCGGCGTGGTGCCGCGCAACTACATTCCTTCCGTCGAAGAAGGCGTCATCGACGCGCTCAAGCACGGCCCGCTCGGCTTCCCCGTGGTCGACCTTACGGTGGCGCTGATCGACGGCTCCTACCACACGGTCGATTCTTCCGACATGGCGTTCCGTATCGCCGGCCGCATCGGCATTGTCGAAGGTCTGCCGCAATGTCAGCCGGTTCTGCTCGAGCCGATCCATCTCGTCGAGATCGTCTGCCCAAACGAAGCCACCGCAAAGATCAATGCGCTGCTCTCCGGCCGTCGCGGCCAAATCCTCGGCTTCGATACGCGCGAAGGCTGGGAAGGTTGGGACCTGGTGCGGGCGATGATGCCGGAGGCAGAGATCGGCGATCTCATCGTCGAGATTCGCTCCGCCACCGCCGGCGCCGGCACCTTCACCTTCAAATTCGACCACATGGCCGAGCTGACCGGCCGCACCGCCGATCAGATCATCGCGGCGCGCCGCGCGGCGGAGTGAGTGCGACCGGTTCGCGTTTTGCGGCAGCGCGCATCCGCCGAGGCCGTGCTTAAGGATTCCTCACCCGATCGCGAGAAAGATCATCTGATATCATTACTCGAGGGAAAGCATGTTCCGCCGTGACGCGGCTCTATTAACGTAGCTGCGGCTTTTGCTCAGCCATAACTTGCGGGTATCGACGATTACGGATCGCTATGCTGCAAGCGCTGCAAAAGCTTTTTGCGCCGAAGGAAATCGAGCCAGAACCGCCAAACGGCAAAGTCACGCTCGGCGACGTGCTGCGGCGCGACTGGTTCGAGCTGTGGTACCAGCCGAAAATCGATCTGCGCGCCAAGCGTCTGGTCGGCGCGGAAGCGCTGGTGCGCGCCCGCCGTCCTGACGGCAGCGTGATGAGTCCAGGGTCGTTTCTGCCCAGCGCCAGCGAAGGCGAAATGCTCGCGCTGACCGAACGCGTCATTCTCACGTCGCTGCGCGACTTCGAGGACTGCGCGGCACAGGGCGCCACGTTGAAGCTCTCGGTGAACGTGCCGGCGTCGGCCTTCGTCAAACTGCCGATCGCGCAGATGTTGCGCGAGGAGCGGCCAGCGGCGGCCAACTGGCCGGGCCTCATTCTCGAAGTCACCGAGGACGAGGTCATGCACGATCTCAAGATCGCCCAGGAAATCGCCGACGAGCTGCAGGCGCTGCACTGCTCGCTCGCGCTCGACGATTTCGGCGCCGGCTATTCGTCGCTGGCGCGGTTGCGGCAATTGCCGTTCAGCGAGCTCAAGATCGACCGCTCCTATGTCACCGATTGCCACATCGACAAGGTCAATGCCGGCCTGTGCGAGACCATCGTCGAACTGGCCAAGCGTTTCGGGCTGAAGACGGTGGCCGAGGGCATCGAAACCACCCACGAGAGCCACAAGCTGCAAGGCATCGGTTGTGACATCGGCCAGGGTTATCTGTTCGCCAAGCCGATGGCGAAGGAGCAGTTCATCGGCTTGCTCGGCCGACGCATGGTGGGAGCGCCGAAGCGGCCGGAGAAGCGCTCGGCCGCAGCGACCATGCTGCGCGGGTTGTTTGCCGGGACGTAATATCCAATCTCCGAGCTTTCCGCGTCGTCATGGCCGGACTTGTTCCGGCCACCCATGTCTTTCATCCCTGTCTTTGATTCGATTCGTTCCAGGTATTAAGACGTGGATGCCCGCGACAAGCGCGGGCATGACGGGTAGTGGCGGAGGATTGTCCATGCCAGCCTATTGGGTCGCGCGCTCGAAGATCAACGATCCGGTCGAGTACAAGAAATACACCGATCTGGTGCCGGCCATAATCGCCAGATACGGCGGCAAGGTTTTGGCGCGCGGCGGCCGCTTCCAGATCATGGAGGGGCCGCACAAGTTTGCCCGCTTCGTCGTGATCGAATTTCCAACCTTCGAGCAGGGCGTCGCCTGCTTTCAATCCGACGAGTACAACAAAGCCGCCGCCTTCCGCCGCGCCAACGGCGCCGGAGAAGTGGAGACCATCATGGTCGACGGCGGCGATGCGACGCAGTGATCGTCATCGCGAGGAGCAAAGCGACGACGCGCGCCACGACGTTGAAAACGCCACAGAATTCGCCTCGTTCCACACCCGGACTCCACACTGCCACGCTCCCGCAACGGGGGACGGCGACGCAGCCCATCGCCTTGACCTAGCCTAAATCTGGCCTCATTGGACCGACCCAGCACTCCTTGGGAGGGGAAATTCGGACCACGGAAAGGTTGGACTATGGCGTCCACAGAAGAACAGGGGAAGGCGCATAGCGCAGCGTCAGAGCAAGTAAGCGACCTCTTCGACTCCCCGGAATTTGCAAAGGCGGTTGAGACCGAGGAATTCAAGCTATTTCTCGATCATCTCCCCATCGCAATTGTCATCTCGAAGCTTCTACGAGGCGAACAGCGCATCATTTTCGCCAACAAAGCCTATGAGCAAATGACGGGACAGCAGTTTGCGAAGATTAGAGGCCAGGGATGGTCCATCCTCGATGCATTCAAAGGTGAGGACGACCCGAAAGTCACAATGGAGCAAGCCCTGCTCAAATGGGAAGATTATCTAGTCGCCCATTCAATCAGATTGAAGGGTAGAGGTGCTTGAGTTTGATGCGTGCATTTGAGGTTGTGAAGTGCCAATCAGCCTTGGTGTGATTTGTATTGCGGTCTTTTTCCCAAGCGGCGATTTCGTCGATGAGGGTTTGCTTATCGGGTATGCGGCGGTCGAGACACTGAGACGATAGGACGCCGAGTTCGGACTCGGCAAGATCCAGCCAGCTGCCGTGTTTCGGCGTGTAGTGCCATTCGAAGCGCTCGACCAGGCGCCGGGCTTCGGCGGCCGGGAACGCCTCATAGAGGGAAGCTTTGCTGTGGATGTTGAGGTTGTCCTGGATCAGGACAATGACCTTGGCGCTGGCGAAGTGAGTATCGGCGAGGTCTTTGAGGACATGGGCATAATCCACGGCGGTGTGGCGGTCTGTGACCTTGACGTGACGCCAGCCTTCGAGCGGGGCGAACATCATGAAGAGGTTGGCGGTGCCGTTGCGCTCGTACTCGTAGTCGCAACGGGCCGGGCGGCCCGGTTTCATCGGGATCGGCACGCGTGTCTCGGCAATGAGTTGCTTTGAGGTCTCATCCAGGCAAACCAGCGGTCGATTGGGATCGCGCGGTCGCGTGTAGACGGCCAGCACGTCTTCCATCGCGGCCACGAACGCGCTGTTGGCTTTGGGCGGAATGACCCATTGTTCGCGGCGATGGGGCTTGAGAGTGTTTTTTTAAAACCCGACCGATCGTGCTGTCGCTGGCGCGATCAACGATGCTGAGTTCCACCACCTTGCGTTCCAGCAACCGCAAGGTCCAGCGTGCCCGTCCCTTGGGCGGTTTGGAGCACGCCAGGGCAATCAGCTTGGCTTCCTTCTCGCCATCAAAAATCGGCGCAACTGCCGGCGTCGCACGTTGCTTGCGGCTCAACACCGCCGCAAGGCCCTCTTCAACCAATTGCTTGCGCACCCGGTAAACCATGGAGGCGCTGGTCTCCATGGCCGCAACGATCTTGCTGTCGCTCCAGCCATCGCCGGCTTCCGAGATATCCGCCTTCAACAAAATCCGCGCCTTCAGCAGCCGCCGCGCGGGGTTTTTCCCTTTTTGAATCAACGCTTCCAACTGCTCGCGTTCTTCCGCGCTCAACCGCACAACATATCTCTTCACAGATTTCTCGCGCCTCGCCATAGTCCCCTCCGTCGCTCGCACCCAGGACGGAAGCGAATCATCAATTCCTTTCAAATTGGTTGAAGCGACCGACTAGGAACGTTTCGATTAGAGCACGCCGAGCCAATTTTGGTCGAAGGCTATGCCGGCATCATCGAGGATGACGACGGCGTTGAGAAGTACCGCATCGTGGCAATCATTGATGTGACTGTGCGTGCGCGCGCCCAGCGCGAGGAGTTTGCGCGCAAGCTCCAAGACAAGGACACTCTGCTCAAAGAGCTTCAACACCGCGTCAGGAACAACCTACAGCTTATCACCGCCCTCATTCGGATAGACGCGCGCAATCAGCGTGAAGGGAGCAACGTCAACCTCGACAGGCTCGCCGGAAGAATTGAGTCCCTCCAACTCCTCTACAAGGACCTATCGACCGATGGGTTGGGGCAGGCGGTTGAGCTTGGACACTATATCAGTGAAATCGCGGCCGCAGTCATGCATACCTATGCGGTGGATGGGATCAGGCTTGACCTTAAGGTCGACCACGCTCCCGCATCAATCAACGTTGCCATGCCGGTCGGCCTCATCGTCAACGAACTGCTGACCAATGCTTTCAAGTACGCCTTCAATGGGCGCGGAAGTGGCACGCTTACTGTTCGGTGTTTGCAAGAGGAAAACAGCAAATATCGTGTTGTCGTCGCCGATGACGGCATCGGTCTCCCCGAGGGGATAACATGGCCGATGCCTGGCAGGCTCGGCACGCTCATAGTGCAGTCATTGCGCGAGAATACAAAAACGATGGATCTGACAGTTGAAACCGCTCCCGACAGGGGAACGCGAGTGACAATTGATTTCGAGCACAAACCATCCTTGCCAAAGCAGCAATGACGCCCAAGCGCAATGAACAAGGTCCCTAATCGAACGACCCTGGATTAAACGCGCATCGCACAACACGCCGGAACGAATCCCTTCCCACGTCATTTGACATAGTAGTGAGCCTTGGGGATGGGCAGATGGCGCGTATCGTTATCGTCGAGGACGAAATCCAAGTTCTCATGCTGGCGGAATCGGTCTTGCAGCAGGCGGGCTACGATACAGTGTCCGCAGCGACGGTTGCGGAAGCGCAGGCCGTCATTAATTCACAGGACGAAAAGTTCGATTTGGTGTTCACCGACGTACGGCTAGGCAACCATGAGGAAGGCGGCATAAGCGTTGGTAAACTGGTGGGGCAAGTGAGGAAGGGAACGCCGGTTCTGTACACAAGCGGGCGCCCGGCCACGGACGGGATGGAAACTCTTTTCGTCGAGCCGAGCGCGTTCCTGCCAAAACCCTATACGGCTCAGGATTTGACTGAGGCCGTGTCCAAACTTCTATGGGCTGGCTAGTGGTCACGCTCAGCGGCCACGACACACGGACACTGAGGCGTGACGAATGTCATGCCGCGACGCGCGGTTCGCCCCCGTTACCGCCGCCGGGCGGCGGCACCGGCAGGCCGTCGGCCGAGTATTCGTTGAGCTTGTTGCGCAGCGTGCGAATGGAGATGCCGAGCACGTTCGCCGCATGCGTGCGATTGCCGAGGCAATGTTTGAGCGTTTCCAGGATGAGGTCGCGCTCGACTTCGGCCACGGTGCGGCCGACCAACGCGCGCGAGACTTGTTCGGCGGCCAAAGCGGCGTGGACCACGGAAGCGGCACCGCGCTGCTGATCGAGGCGGGCGCCGTCGGGGGAGAGGATCGCCTCCGGTCCGATCTCGGCGCCGCTCGCCATGAGCACGGCGCGATGCATGGTGTTTTCCAATTCACGCACGTTGCCGGGCCAGTAGTTGACCGCCAGCGTGCGCCGCGCCTCGGCCGACAGCGGCCGCGCCGGCACGCCGTTGGCCGCCGAATACTTTTTGACGAAATATTCGGCGAGTTCGTACACGTCGGCCGGCCGCTCGCGCAACGGCGGGATTTTCAGATTGACGACGTTCAAGCGGAACAGCAAATCCTCGCGGAAGATGCCTTCGCGCACGGCTTCCGCGAGATTACGGTTGGAAGTGGCGATGATGCGGATGTCGATCGGCACCGGCCGCGTGCCGCCGACGCGGTCGATCACCCGTTCCTGAATGGCGCGCAACAGTTTGGCCTGCAGCCGCACGTCCATTTCGGAAATCTCGTCGAGCAGCAGCGTCGAACCGTTGGCCTCTTCGAATTTGCCGACGCGGCGCGCCACCGCGCCGGTGAACGCGCCCTTCTCGTGGCCGAATAGTTCCGATTCGAGAAGAGATTCCGGCACCGCCGCACAATTCACGCAGATCAGCAGTTTTTTAGCGCGGCCCGACCGCGCGTGCACGTAACGGGCCAGAACTTCCTTGCCGGTGCCCGAATCGCCAGTGATCAGCACGGACGCCTCGCTCGGCGCGATCTGCTGCGCCAGCTTGACCACGCGCGCCATGGCCTCGTCTCGCCAGATCAATTCGCGGCTGTCGTCGGCGACGGCGGCAAGCACCGCGGCGATCAATTCCGGGTCGGGCGGCAGCGGGATGTATTCCTTGGCGCCGGCGTGGATGGCGGCGACCGCGGCGCGCGCGTCGGTGGCGGTGCCGCAGGCGACGATCGGGGCGTGGATATGCTCGGCCTCAAGTGCGCGAATGAGTGCGCGGATGTCGATGGCGACGTCGACCATCAACAAGTCGGCGCCGCGCCCGGCGCGCAGCACCGCAAGCGCCTGGGCGTTGTCCGCCGCATGGGTGACGGTCGCGCCCTTGGCCATTGCCATCTTGGTCGCGGTGGTCAACTGGCCGCCGAGCGTGCCGATGATGAGAAGTCGCATGAATTAATTCCTTCTTCGCCTCTTCCGCGACATCACGTGCGCTCCGCCCTGATGATCTCCGTCATCGTCACGCCGAGCTTTTCTTCCACCAGCACGACCTCGCCGCGGGCGACCAGCCGGTTGTTGACATAAATGTCGATCGCCTCGCCGACCTTGCGGTCGAGTTCAAGCACGGTTCCGGGGCCGAGCTTGAGCAGATCGCCGATTTCCATGCGGGCGCGCCCTAACACCGCCGAAACCTGAACCGGCACGTCGAATACCGCTTCGAGATCGGCGGCGATCCGCGTCGTCGGTCCTTCCGGCTCCGCCGCGACCGGCGTGGCGGGCTGCGCTCCGCCTTTTTCGAGATCGGGCAGTGCGACCTTGGCGTCCTCACTCATTCTCGCATCTCCTGAGCATGCTCGTTGGCGCCGGCGAGATCACGGCGGGCCCTGAGATAACCCGCAACCGCCTCGCCGATCGCTGCATCGGCCTTGGCGGTATCGCGGTTGATGCCGCCGTCCGCCCATTCGATGCGGCAGTCGCCGGGCGCGATGTCGGGCTCGGCGAGCACGACCAGGCGGCCTTCGAAGCCGCGCGCGCGTACGATGCCGTCGAGCTTTTCTCGCGCCGTCGCATAGAGCCCGTCGTTGATGCGCACGGCGATATGCGGCGAAGCGACCAGTTGGCGGAAACAATCGCTCGCCAATGCCGAGATTTCGGCGAACGGTTCGCGTTCGATCAGTGCCGGCGCGAGTTTTCTGGCCACAGCCACCGCGACCTCGACCGCCTCGCATTCGAGCCGGGTTTCGATTGCCATGAGAGTCGTGTTGGTTTCGGCGATGTCCTTGGCAATGCGTTCGAGAGCTGCGGCAATGCGGCGGTCGGCCTCGACTTTGGCGTCGCGCTCCGCCTCTTCATAGCCGCGCTGGCGCGCGGCTTTTTCCGCCTCTGCGAGCTTGCGCGCATGCTCGGCGAGCGCGATCGCCTGCTTGCGGTCGGCGCCGCCGGCGAAGTCGACATCGAACAGGAATTTTACCGGAGCGCCCATTGCATCCTCAATAAATCAGCTCTTCTTCGCCGCGGCTCTTGGAGATGACGATCTCGCCCTTGGCCGCAAGGTCCTTGGCGAGGTTGACCAGAAGCGCCTGCGCCTCGTCGACTTCGCGCAGGCGCACCGGCCCCATGGCGGCCATGTCGTCCATCAGCATCTTGGCGGCGCGCGTCGACATGTTGGAAAGGAAGAACTGGCGCACTGGCTCGGCGGCGCCCTTGAGCGCGATAGCGAGCTTGTCCTTTTCGACGTGGCGCATGAGCGTTTGCGACGATGCGGTATCGAGCTTGGTGAGATCGTCGAACGTGAACATCAGCGTCTTGATGCGTTCGGCGGCGTCGCGGTTCTCCTCCTCGAGCGCGGTGAGAAAGCGCGTCTCCGTCTGCCGGTCGAAGTTGTTGAAGATTTCCGCCATCACTTCATGTGCGTCGCGGCGCCGTGTCTGCGACAGATTCGACATGAACTCGGTGCGCAGCGTCTGTTCGACGCGCTCCAGAACCTCTTTCTGCACGGCCTCCATGCGCAACATGCGATTGATCACGTCGAGCGCCAGCTCCTCGGGCAGGATCGCCAGCACCCGCGCGGCGTGGTCGGGTCCGATCTTCGAAAGCACCACGGCGACGGTCTGCGGATATTCGTTTTTCAGATAATTGGCGAGCACTTCCTCCTGCACGTTGGACAGTTTCTCCCACATGTTGCGACCGGCCGGGCCGCGGATCTCGTCCATGATGTTGCCCACTCGCTCGGGCGGCAGGTATTGCTGCAACAGCCGTTCGGTCGCGTCGTAATTGCCCATGAGCGCGCCCGACGCCGACATGCGCGAGACGAATTCGAGCAACAGGTTCTCGACCAGTTCGGCGTCGACGGTGCCGATGGTCGACATCACGATCGAAATCTGCCGCAGTTCGTCGTCGTCGAGCATGCTCCAGACTTTGGAGCCATGCTGTTCGCCGAGCGCGAGCATGAGCACCGCCACGCGTTCCGGTCCGGTGAGCTGGCGCTTGGCGGACGGCGCGGTCGCGCGACCCGCCAGGCTCGCCAATGCGCTGGTGATCTCGCGGTGGGTGGCATTTTCGGAATAAGCGGAAGGCATAGCGGTACTCGGTCAGGCGGCGGCGCTCTCGTGCAGCCATTGACGGATGATGGAAACGGTCTCGTGCGGATTGCGGTCGGCGATTTCGCCGACCTTTTGCACCGATTGGGCGTGGACCTGCCCCTGGATTTGCGCGATGTCGATCATCTTGGACGTCTCGCTCGGCGCGCCTTTGAACGCGGGGCCGGCTTCGGCGGCAACTCCGGCGCCGGCTTCCGCCGCCGGTGCATTGCCCGGCGCGGCGGGCAGCAGCGCTGGGACGCCATCGGTCGCGGGGGCGATGATGCGCCGCACCAGTGGCCGCACCACCAGGAGCAGCACGGCGAGACCCAGCAGGCCCATCACCACCATTTCGATGGCCCGCATGATGTCGTCTTTGGAGAAATGCAGTGCTGACAGCCAGCCGCGCGGCGCGGCGATCGGTGCGGCCGGCGGCTCGGCGAACGGCAGATTGACGACTTCGACCTGGTCGCCGCGTTTCTGGTCGAAGCCGATCGCCGAGCGTACCAAAGCCGCGATCTGATCGATCTCTTCCTTGCTGCGCGGCTTGTAGACCAGCTCGCCCTTGTCGTTCTTGCTGTACGTCCCGTCGACCAGCACGGCGACCGAAATGCGCTTGACGCGGCCGCCTTCGATCACTTCGGTCTTGGTGGTTTTTGAAATCTCGTAGTTGACGGTTTCTTGGGATTTCCTGCTCTGGTCGCGCGGAGCCGGGTTGGCGTCGGTGGCGGCGGCGGGTGTTTGCGTTTGCGTCTGCTGGCCTTGAGGTATTTCGTTACCGACGGTGACCTCGTTGTTGCTTGGGCTCGAGGCAGCGGTTTCTTCACTGGTCTGGCTGGAGCGGACGACGCGTCCGTCCGGGTCGTACTTGTCCGACGTTTCCGTGATGCGATTGAAATCGAAATCGGCGCTGACCTGGACCCGCGCGTGATCGGGACCCACCACAGAGGTGACGATTCCTTCCACCTGTTTGCGCAGCCGGCTCTCGTACGCGAGCTGCCGTTCGTCGGCGCCGATACCGCCGTTGGGATCGTCGGACGCGCCGTCGGCCAGCAAGTTGCCGGCTTCATCGACGATCGAGATGCGTTGCGGACGCAACCCGTTCACCGCGGTAGCGACAAGATGGCGGATGGCGCGCACCTGCCCGGGCTCCAGCGTGCCGCGCACCCGCAGCATAATCGAGGCCGAAGGCTCGACCTTGTCGCGCGAAAATAGCGGGCGTTCGGGCATCACCAGATGCACGCGAGCGTCCTGCACGCTGTCGAGGGTGCGGATGGTGCGCTCAAGCTCGCCTTCGAGTGCGCGCACCGCATCGATGTTCTCGACGAAACTGGTCGTGCCGAGCGCGTCCGATTTGTCGAAAATCTCGTAGCCGACGCCGCCGCCCTTGGGCAGGCCGGTCTCGGCGAGCCGCATGCGCAGCCGGGCCACGCTGTCGCTGGGCACCAGAATGACGTCGCCCTGGCCGCGCAATTGGTAGGAAACGCCCTCCCGATCAAGCTCCTTGGCGATGGCGGCGGAATTGTCGAGCGCCAGATTGGTGAAGAGCGGCGTCATCTCCGGCGCCGTTACGCGCAGGATGAGAAAAGTGAAGAAGCCGATGAGCGCCAGAGTAACGCAGCCCATCGCCGCAATGCGCGCGGCGCCGATCGTCTTGACGAACGCCACCAGATTTTGCACCGAGCTTCACCCCCGAGCGACGCCGCGTGATCGGCAAGATTTGCCCGGTGGATGGTTAGCGTCCGGTTAATGCCGCTCAGAAATGCGCAACCGATGTTCTGGCATCCTCAGGCGCGAGCCAACGGCTCCGGTCCGAAGCGGCCGGCCCGATGTAAACTCCCCGAGCCGCGAAGGACGATAGCCCGGACGCCTCGGCCGCATCCCTCGCGGCGACAGCCGCGCGCGCCTCAGGATGACGGAAAGCCGAATCAAAACACCGGCCCAGGCAGCCGGTGTTGACGTCTCGGTAGCATCGATTAAGCGAGTGTTACTGGCGGTATTGCTGAATGCGCGTCGTGCGCAGGCCGGCCAGACCATGCTGGTCGATCGAGTATTGCCAAGAGAGGAATTCCTCGACGGTGAGCGTGTAACGGCTGCACGCCTCTTCCAGCGACAGCAGGCCACCGCGGACCGCCGCTACGACTTCCGCCTTGCGGCGAATGACCCAACGCTTCGTCCCCGGCGCCGGCAGATCGGCAATTGTCAGGGGGGAACCGTCCGGCCCGATTACATACTTTACCCTCGGGCGATGGGGTTCGGTCATAGCTACTCTCACGAACTCGACAACGCGACAGATGGCGACATTACGCATGGCGGCTTAAAATTTGCCTAAGCCTAACGTCGATTAGCCGCAATCGCCGCGAAAAATACGCGGCGCGGGATTTTCGCTATGCGATGACCGTCGGCGGGCCGGTAACGGAGCGCGAAGCGGTCGCTCATGCGGCAGGGGTGGTATGCCGATAGTCACTACAGAGCTTGCGTGAGCGTGCTGATCGCGCTGTTGAGGCTGCTGATACTGCTGTTGAGGGTGCTTAGACTCGCCTGACTGCTGGCACTGCTGCTGCCGACCGATTGGATCGAACTGATCGGGACGCTTTGGCCGCCCACGGTAAGTGTGGGTGGTGTCTGGGTCATATTCACCGCAGTGACCACGCCCTGCACCTGCGTCGAGACTGTGACCGGCTGGCCGTTGGCGCCCGTCGCACTGACCGCAATCGTGTAGGCGCCGTCGGGCCAGGTCGTACCGTTATTGCCTTGGCCGTTCCAGGCGAACGATTGGGTGCCGGAGTTGAGCGCCGCCGTGCCGGTATAGGCGGTTTGGCCCGTCGAGTTGGTGATCGTGATATTGCCCGTCGCCGGCGCGGATGCGTTCAAGCTCCACGTCGCCGGGCTGCCGGTCGCATTGGAAAGGGTTGCGCTGTTGCCGCTGATCGTCACGTTGGAGCCTACGAGCTGCAACGCCTCGGTCGCCGCCGAAGTTTGTTGCAGCGTGATCAAAGTTTGCAGGTTGGTGTTCATATTGACTTGCTGTTCGACCGAAGCGAACTCGACGAGTTGCTGGGTGAATTGATTGGTGTCGAGCGGATCGAGCGGATCCTGATTTTGCAGCTGCGTGGTCAGAAGCTGCAGGAACGTATCGAAATTGCCTGCAAGCTGCTGCGATCCGGCGGTACCGGCGGCCTGCGCGGTGGCCGCGGTGGAGTTGGTCGTCGCCGCGGGAGTGGTTGTCGTCGTGGTCGTGGTCATGCTTCGCCCTCACCCAATTGCGCTCACACCCGGATGTCGAGCCCGCTGCCGAGGTTCCAGCGCGAATAAATCTGTGACGTATCGACCGGCGCCAGTTCGGGGTCGGGAATGACCAGCTGCGCCGTGTTCGTGTTCTGCTGCCCGCCGCCGCTGCCGTTCTGTCCGGCAAAGGATTGGTCGCGCAGCGTGAACTGCAGACCGTTATCGGTGGTCTTCAATCCGGCCTGTTGGAGCGCCTGTTCGAGCTGCGGCTGGTGGCTCTGCAGGAGCTGCAGCGTATCGGCGCGGTCGACCGTGACGTGAGAGGTCACCTGGCCGTTGCTGTCGACATCGAGGCGTACATCGATGCGGCCAAGTTCCGGTGGATCGAGGCGGATATCGAACTGATTGGAACCGGCCTGAGCGCGGGAGGCGATCGCGACCGCGAGCCCGGCGAGCGGGACGGCGGCATTGGCGGTCGCCGCTGGCGTCGTCGCCGCGCCGGCCGTCATTGCCGCTGCAAGGAAGCCGAAGCTGGGCAAAACGTTCGGGCTTGCTGCGCCGTTTGCGGTCTGCGCATTTGCCTGACCCGCCGTTGTCGACGCGACGGCATCACCGTGGACGGCGCGGCCGGCGTCGCCCGCGACGGCGGCCGTGGTCTGCGCCAATACCACCGCGGCGCTGTTGTTGGCTTGCGTCTGCGCTTGCGATTGGTCCGCACCGGCGCCTGACGGCAGCGGATTGGCCGCGTTGCCGTCCGCTGCGGAACCGCTGCTGCCGGCGCCGTTCGCCTGGTCGTCCGCTGTCGGCTGAGCCGATGTCGTCGTCTGCGTCGCCGTAGCGTCCTTTGCATCCGGCGCCGAACTATTTTGATCGCCGGCGCTCGGCAGCGCCAGCCTGGCGCGCGGTTTCGGCTGCCCGTTGATCGTCGATGCCGATTGCACATTGGCGGTAACCGGCGGCGCATCCGAAGCCACGTTGAGCACGAGGGCCGCTGCGACCGGCTGCTGATTGACCGGTTGCGGATCGGACGCAGGTTGGTTCACACCCGGCGCCGCATTGCCGGCATCGGCCGATCCGGTTTGGTCGCCGTCCTTCGTTGCGTCTTTCGTCGGCAGCGTCGGCTGGCCGCTCGTTGCGTTGGCGGGGTTCAGCGCATCCGCTGCCGCTGTCGCCGCCATCAGCGCCAATGCCCCGCCGGCACTATTCGGGTTGGCTGAGTCGGTCTGCTGCGACGGGTCGCCCGGAGTCGGATCGTTGTTTGTCACGGGCGCATCGGCATCGGTCGCTTGTGCATTCGCGGAGATACCCGGCGCATTTGGGTTCGTATTCGTACTTGTGTTCGTCCCGGCTTCGCTCGGTGGTGCGGATACTGAGCTCGAGCCAGCCCCATTGCGCCATTTTCCGCTGCCGGTAGCCTTCCATCTAGCCGCCGAATTGGAGCCCGCGCTGGTCGTTGGAAACGCGTTGGCGGCCGCGTGCGGCATTGCGCTCGCTATCGCGTTGCCGGCACTGTTCGCGGCCAACCCATTGGTCGGCGCCGGCGTCTGCTGGTTGGATTGCGGCGATACCGCAGCCGGATCGGTCGTGGGCGGCATCGATGCCTGTTGAGCGGATTGCAGTGGAGCAGCCGACGCATTGGTCATAGCTGGCGGTGCGGGCGGGGCCGGAGGCGGCGCGGAGGCGTCAAGGAGCGCCGCGAAGGGTTGCGAGTTGCTCTGCTGGTTCCATGTGGAGGACTGCAAGCGCTGCGACGTCAACACGCGCGCAGCGTTGGCGTCTGACGTAATACTCGGCGTACTCGACACTGCGGCACTCCCGAAGACAGCATGAACCCGATGTCTGCGTGCAACCGGCAGGCCAGCGCCGGCGCTTGAGGGAAAGCCCATGAATTCAATGACTTGACGACGGCGACGGCAAATGCGGCAGCGGCCCGTTCGTTATTGCTCGGCAGATTTTGCCGCCCGGTTCTCGTTCGGCCGGTGCTTCCTGCCCCCATGTCAGCTGCGGATGACGTAGCCATAGCGGAGCGGCACAGCGGGACTTATAGTATGAGCGAATAAAGAGCGCCCGCCTGCCCCATCGACCTATGCCGGCGAGGCAGGCCGGAACCGACGCCAAGGAGCCCATCCGCACTGCGATGCTGAACGATTTCGACATTGAGGGACGGCCGTCCGACACGCGCGTCGTCGTCGCCATGTCGGGCGGGGTCGATTCGTCGGTGACGGCGGCGCTCCTGGCCGACGCCGGCTACGACGTGGTCGGCATCACGCTGCAGCTCTACGACCATGGCGCGGCGACGCATCGCAAGGGCGCCTGTTGCGCCGGCCGCGACATTCACGACGCGCGCGCCGTCGCCGCGCGCATCGGCGTTCCGCATTACGTGCTCGACTACGAGAGCCGCTTCAAGGAAGCGGTGATCGACCGCTTCGCCGAGAGCTACGTCGCCGGCGAGACGCCGGTGCCGTGCGTGGAGTGCAATCAGTCGATCAAGTTCCGCGATCTCTTGCAAACCGCCCGCGAACTCGGCGCACGATTTTTGGCGACCGGCCATTACGTCGCCTCGCGGGCGCAGCCGGACGGCGGCCGCGCGCTTTTCCGCGCACGCGAAGCGGAGCGTGACCAGAGTTATTTCTTGTTCGCCACCACGCGCGCGCAACTCGACCTCCTGCGCTTTCCGCTCGGCGACCGCACCAAGGCGGAGACCCGCGAACTGGCGCGCCGATTCGGGCTTTCGGTCGCCGACAAGCAGGACAGCCAGGACATCTGCTTCGTGCCGACCGGCCATTATGCCGAAATCATCGAGCGGCTGCGGCCGGGCGCCGCCGGCCCCGGCGACATCGTCGATCTCGACGGCCGCGTGCTCGGCCGCCACGACGGCATCATCCATTTCACCGTCGGCCAGCGGCGCGGCCTCGGCATCGCCGCCGGCTCCCCACTTTACGTCGTGCGCCTCGAAGCCGCCGCGCGCCGCGTCGTGGTCGGTCCGCGCGAGGCGTTGCGCACGAGCCGCATCCGACTGCGCGACGTTAATTGGCTCGGCGACGGCACGATCGAGCAGACCGCGACGAGCCATCCCGAGGTTTACGTCAAGGTTCGCTCGACGCGGCCGCCGCAGCCGGCCTGGCTGCGCTCCGGTGCGGCCGGCATCGAGGTCGAGCTGATCGCCAGCGAAGACGGCGTTTCGCCCGGCCAGGCTTGCGCGTTCTACGACGCGGCCGAGGGTCAGGCGCGCGTGCTCGGCGGCGGCGTGATCGCGAGTACCATCGCGGCCGCCAAAGCTGCCCACGCCGCCGCGGCTCACACGGCCACCATGGAAGCCACGCGCTGAGCGTCGCAAAAGTTTGATCGCAAGGCGTTAGAAGTGACAGTCGGGATGGGGGCGGAGCTCAACAAGGCGGCAATCGAAAAAGCCTACGCACGCTGGGCGCCGGTCTACGATCTCGTGTTCGGCTCGGTCTTCGAGCGTGCGCGCAAGACGGCGATCGCGGCGGCCGAACGCATAGGCGGCCGCATCCTCGAAGTCGGCGTCGGCACCGGCCTGTCGCTGCCCGATTACCGATGGACCAATCGCATCACCGGCATCGACCTCTCCGCGCCCATGCTGCGCAAGGCCAAGGCGCGCGTGCGCGAGCACCGGCTCACCAATGTCGACGGGCTTGCGGTGATGGACGCGCGGCATCTCGGTTTTCAGGACGCGATATTCGACGTGGTGATCGCGCAATACGTCATCACCGTGGTGCCGGACCCGGAGGCAACGCTCAACGAGTTCGCGCGCGTATTAAAACCCGGCGGCGAGATCATTCTGCTCAATCACCTCGGCGCCGAGGGCGGCTTGCGCGCCGCCTTCGAACGCTGGTGCGCACCGCTTGCGCGCCGGCTCGGCTGGCAGCCGGAATTCCGCTTCGAGCGTCTCGTCGCCTGGGCGGCGCGCCATCCCGGCGTGCGCCTCATCGAGCGCCGGACGATGCCGCCGCTCGGGCATTTTTCGCTTATACGGTTTACGCGGATGGGCGGGTTTGGCGGCGAAAATTTCGTCGCCGCAGGCGCGACGCGGTGACGGCCGCAGTCAGCGCCGAGGTGTGACGGTCGGCGGGGTAAATCTAGCCACTTGGAAAGGCGGACGAACTACCCTAAATCTTGCCCCGTCTGGCGATGGATTAAAATCCCGCTGGCGCATCTTGCGATGGCGGAGTAGCTCAGTTGGTTAGAGCAGCGGAATCATAATCCGTGTGTCGGCGGTTCAAATCCGTCCTCCGCTACCACCTACCTTGTTGAATAATCCCGCCTTTTGATTTCGCATAATTTTTCATCCAGGAGAAGTTTGACAGTTTTAGCGGGTCGGTTTGACAGTTTTTGTTCGCCTCCTGTTCAATTCGGCATCAAAAGAGGCAACCACGCCACGCATTTTCGGCTTGAGGTCTGCTTCCTTGGAATAGTGGCGCGCCATCTCGATAGTCTTCTGGCCAAGCGCATCTGCAATCGTGCGCTCGTCAAATCCGGATTCGCGCAAAATCACCGCCACGGTATGGCGAAGGCCATACATGGTGAGTGCGGAACCAATCGCGCCAGCCTTTTCCAATCTTATGCGGATATTGCGGCGGAGCAACTTTATGCGGAACGCGATCCGCTGCGGGTAGCGGGCGTCGAGGTACTTGGCATATGTGACGATGGTCGCCTGTATGCTTCCTCAAGGAAGGCATGTAGTCCTGCAGTGAGACGTTTGGGATCAATGAACGAAAGCCCGCGGGCCGGATATCGCGCACTCGGGATCGGTATCGGGGTCCAATCCGCGTCAAAAGCGACGAGCCTTATGTCGGTAATATCGCGCGGCAGCGGTTTCGGAAACACGTTCACATGAGCGTCGACGAATTGCTGCCATTCGGCGTCGCGTCCTCGTGCGGTCGCTTGCCAGTCCTGGCGAATGGTATTGGCGGTTTCGGCGTTTGCGCTCGGCCACAATAGGAGCCGATGCGGTGCCAGAGTGGTGACCAGATGCTCAATTTCCCAGTTAAGACCGCGACTACTGCCGGTGACCCATACCACCAGTTGGCAACATGGCACAATTTCCTTTACCACCGCCTCCCAGTGCGCATCCGTGACATGAAAGCGCAATGCGCCTCGCTCGACTTCGCCCTCATTGGGCGTCGCGATCGCCAGGACCGGGGCGTAGCGGCGCAGGCGCAAAACCAGAATCTCCTCAGGTGTGAGCCCACCCAGCCACGGGACCGCCGCAGCAACTTTATCGAACGAGAAAGCACGCAGATAGAAAATCGGTGCCTGCCGCGCCCTACTCACCTCATGCGTAGGGTTGCGGCCGCCCCAATCGACTCTCATAGTGCGCGCGATAAGGTTCAGCCGTGGGCCCGTGAAGAAATATAAGATAACTGCGTCGGCAAGCAGTGAGCCGATAAACAGCAACAGAAAAGCGCCCCCAGAAAGATATGGGATCGCAAGAACAACGGCGAACGTCGGCGAGAAGCTTGAAAGTTCTAAGCTGAAAAACTTGGCCGCGCTGATTATAAACAGGCGCCACACGGGAACATAGGGCGGTTCCGTGACGCCCTCACTCGCAAGGACACGGAGTATCCGCTCGCGCCAGTCCTGAGGCGGATCGGACGGGCGATCGAGCGACACCGGCGGAAGGGTCGGCGGCATGGCACAGCTGTTTTGGTCTTGCCTGCTACTGTTAATATGCTTCGGATTCTTCTGCAACGGGGAAGAAACTGAAGACGGCTGGGACTAAGACCGGTGCTTGCTTGAATCCGGTTGTGGCGATCGCTGAGAAGGCTCGCTGTTTTTCAGCGGTGCAAAATTGTCGAACATGGCCGATGCTGTTGAAAAAGGGCTCGTGATTTTCGGCGAACAGTGATTCCCTCTGCTGAGGGATTCGGCGGCGGAGGTTTGCCATGATGGGTCGACAGACCGGCGATCAGAGCCAGTTATTTTACCTGTTCAATCTCGAAAGGCGCATTCCGGCGAGTCATCTTTTGCGCCTGATCAATCCGATCGTGACCCAGATACTGATTGAGCTTCGCGCGAAGCTGACGCCATTCTATAGCGAGATTGGTCGGCCTTCGATTGATCCGGAGCTGATGATCCGGATGCTGATCGTCGGCTATTGCTACGGCATCCGCTCCGAGAGACGATTGTGCGAGGAGCTTGAGCTTCACCTTGCGTACCGGTGGTTTTGCCGGCTCGATCTCGACGACAAGGTGCCTGATCACTCGACATTCTCGGTCAATCGCCATGGTCGCTTCCGTGACAGCGACATCCTCCGTCAGGTCTTTGAGGCTGTGGTGCGAGCCTGCATGGCTAACGGCTTGGTCAAGGGCGAGGGATTTGCCGTCGATGCCAGCGTGATGGAGGCCAATGCCAGCCGCTATCACGGCAAGGCGCCGGACGAGATCGACTGGTCGGTGCCAGAACTGCAGACACGAGCGGCCGCCGAGTTTCTTGCCGGGCTCGACGACGAAGATCCGGACGCCAACCGCAAGCCACCAAAGTTGATCTCGCCAAGCGATCCCTGCTCGGCCTGGACCGCAAAGGCCAACAAGCGCGTGCAGTTCGGCTATGGACTCAATTATCTCATCGACATTGCGAATGCGATCATCGTCGACGTCGAGCCAACGCCGGCGCGCACCTATGACGAGGTTGAGTCAACTAAGATCATGCTTGATCGCACCGAGCGGCGCTTTGGCCTGAAGCCAAAGCGGCTTGCGGCCGATACAGCTTATGGGATTAGTCGCTTCCTGGACTGGCTGGTTACCCGCCGGATTGTGCCGCACATCCCGGTCCGTGATGCCAGCGAGCGTGACGACGGTACATTCTCGCGTAGTGACTTTCATTGGGATCGGCGGCGGGGCGTTTACATCTGCCCTAACAATAAGGTGCTGCACACCAGCGGCACTGCGCACGAGGGCTATAAACTTCGCTATCGCGCTTCCAAGTTGGATTGCGAAGTCTGTGCGCTGAAAATGCAATGCTGTCCCAAAGGGCCATCGCGCGAAGTCCCCCGTGATATTCATGAATACGCCCGCGATGTGACACGTCGGCTGATGCGCACAAAGGCATTCCTCAAGTCGCGCGACCAGCGCAAACGCGTCGAGATGCGCTTCGCTCACTTGAAGGTTCACCACCACTTCGAACGCATGCGGCTGCGAGGGCTTTCCGGTGCACGCGACGAGTTCGTTCTCGCCGCCACTGTGCAGAACCTCAAGACCTTGGCGCTCCGAACCCTCGGTCCGCCACCCGCTCAGCGGCGCACATCATCTGCTTGAGATCCGCTCCAGCAGTGTGTCGACCTCCTCGCCAATCAAGGGCTCAAAACCAACCACAGGCCAGGCCAGCCACATCAAAACCACCCAACGGCATACCGCTGACCAAAGATCATCCCACTTTTTCAACGCTATCGGCCCATCGCGACAAGATTGATGAAGGTGCCTATCGACGCCATTGGGGGCACAGCCAACGTGCAGTTATCGGGCCAATTCGGTCGATCCTGACCTTGGCTGTGAAAACCTGCAAATCGAAATTTCAGATAGAACGTTGGTTTCGACCTCATCAATTTGCAAAAACAAAATCACCGGGAGTACTGTCAGGAGAGGACAATTGAGAATAAGATTCTGCGCGCTCCTCACGCTCGGACGTTTTTACAGCCAGGACCCTTAGCGGACATTCCATTCGTGCCCACGAATGTCCGTTGTGGGTGTAAATAGTATGCCCCTGCTATGTGAGAGAAGACAATGAATGAAGACTGGAACATTCGGGCGGCTTTGGATCGCCACTGGGCAGCCTCAGACGCGAATGACTTCGAGGCAGAGCACGAGATTTACCACGACGATGCAGTGCTTGAGTACCCGCAGTCTGGGGAACGGATCCGCGGTCGGCGCAATATTCAAGCGTCTCGTTTTGCGCAGCCGAACAAGAAGCACTTTATGGTGCGGCGTGTACTCGGTGCTGCCGACCTTTGGGTCACTGAATTCGTCCTTACATACGACGGCTTGCCGTCTTACACGGTGAGTATCATGGAGTTCAGAGACAGGAAGGTTGCCCGTGAGACCCAGTACTTCGGCGATCCCTTCGAGCCGGGGGCTTCACGCGTTCAATGGGTCGAGCGAATGCGCTGAAAAGTTCGCTATGAAATCGAGGCCACTAAGCACGTGGTGTGGCGCCTTTTTCGGCGCCTGAAGACATTGGCCTGATTGGACCCATTTCCGCAATCTCGCCGCTATAGCAATCTTGCTCTCGCCTGTGAGGAAAGAGGAGGCTGCAGCCAACAGCCCCAAGGCTGTTGGAAACAGACCAAAGTTAGGATACGCCGCCTCAACACGGCCTTTGCGAATAAGAAGAGGTCGATAGTGGAGGCGGTATGACCGATCGTGCCACGGAAGTAGCAGGGACCATAACCCCGGCGACGCGGCCGGATGTCCGGCCGTACGGATGGTTCGGCCTTCTCCTGAGCTTCATCCCAATCGTCGTTCTGGCGATCCTAATCTGGGTTGCGGCGGTGCTCTTGATCGGCGTCGTCGAGATGCCATTCGTAGGCGTGCAGCAGGTCGCGCAACGTCTTGCCAATGCCTACCAATCTCTCAGCCAACTGTACATCGTGAGATTTTTCAGCCTGCTTGTTATTGGAAACGGGCAAAAACTCCATGCCGCCATGGCGAATGCTGCGGCCTGTCTGCTATATATGTTTTTGGCAGCCGCGGTATTGTTGCTCGCTCGTTTTCGCGCAGGCTCCCGTTGGCGTGACCTCGTCGCTTGGCGATCCTGGAATTGGCGGCGCCATATCGTCATGTTTTGCTGCCTTTTGGTCGCAGCAACCGTGTTGAACGGGGTCATCGGTTGGTTGTTCATCTTAGCCCAACCGCCGAGCGCACCCGGACCGAGCACACTCTGAGTTGGCCTTCCGGCCGTCATCATGTTGCAGCTCACCGCCGTTGTGTTTGCGCCAATCTCTGAGGAGTTACTCTTCCGCGGCTGGCTCTATACTGGGATACGTGCGAAGCTGCGCGCGTGGCCGACCATCCTCATCACGGCGGCTTTGTTCGCGCTCGCGCACTCTATTCAGTCGCTGCAAGATATGTTAGCCGCCGCTCTTCCGCTTGGCGTGGCAGCTGGGTACCTGCGTGAGCGTACAGGGAGCGTCAAGGCGACGGTTCTGTTGCATATACTGGGTAATGCCGCAGTTTCCATACTTTAACTGCCTTCAAAGGTTAACCCGCTGGAGGCACTGTCGGTGTTTGCTGCGCCTAAATCTAATTCAGTTCGCGATGTCTGAAATTGGCCCAAATGCGAGGTGCCGCACGTCCGCTTTGACGATCGCGACCAGGTGCAAAGCGGACGAACTCCCGACGAGTCATGATCCGGGCGATTTGTTCCGGGAGAGACATCGCTGATGAGACGCCTTGCGTCTGGCTTGCCGGGACTCTCTAGTCGCCAGCCCATAGGGCTAAACTCAATTTCGGCCCCCCGTAAAGGATTTGCGGATGGCCTGTAGGCGATGCAACGTACCTACCGGCACCGGTAGGCCACGTGAGCCAAAGATAAACCGATCGTCACACGGTCTAGGCTCGGTAATCCGGCCCGTGATGTTATCGAATTTCGCTTGTTCGCAGTGATCTGGGTCAGTTTGGAAACTGATAGTACCCGTACGTCGGTCCTTGGTATTAGTCCCTTCCATATTTCTGTCTGAATGGGCGGGGAAGAAGGCGGAAGGGTTCGCGATAAACGCCACACTGATGGCGATCCCAAGGAGACAGTTGATGCAGAGATCGAGGTGATGGGCCATAATCACGTATGGCCAATTCACCTACCCATCTCGCCTGTCCGACAGCGATCGTTGAGGCGCCGATCGAGGTGGTGTGGAATCTGCTGTTGAACACCGCCAAGTGGGGGAAGTTCTATGACCTCACTGTGCTTTCTGTCGATCCACCAGGACCAGCAGCAGCAGGCCAACGTCTGATAGGAAATCCCGGTCCTGAATTCTTACCTCTCCGCGTGGTTTTTGATTTCACCGAAGTCGACGCGCTGAACCACAGATTGGGTATTGATGGCCGCCTGCCTTTCGGAATCAGGGTGCGCGAGAACATGATGGTTGCGCTGATCGATTCCACCCGATGTCGCGTCAATTACAACTGCCATTTCGAGCTGCCCATGGGTCTACGGGGGCAGATCCTTTGGCTGCTCCTGCGGCGTGGATTTGATAATGGTCCCGCCGACTCACTGTCGCGGCTGAAACGCGAGGCTGAGCGCCTCATGGCCGATCGCCGGGATGGCTTGAGCGCAGCAAGGGAAAAAGCATGAGATGGCCCATTTCGACCGTTGGCTCGGACCTTTCCTCGCACCGCAGCACGCACGGGCGTTGCTGCGGGCGCTCAGTCCTTCACCGCACAATCGCGCACAATATCCGGCTTGAACGCGAGTCCATGCCCCGGCCGTTCCGGCGCGCTGATGATGCCGTTCTTAACCGGCACCGGGTCGACCCATAAATCGTCGGCGAGGCCCATGTCCTCGATCCAAATCCCGTTCGGAATCGAGGCAAGCAGCTGCACGTTCAGTTCGGGGAACAGATGCGGCGCCATCGTCATGCCCCAGGTGTCGGCAAGCGTCGCGATCTTGCGCAGTTCGGTCAAGCCGCCGCGCATCGGATCGGGCTGCAAAATGGGCAGGCGTGGATTTTCGAAAAACGGTTTCAGATCGAAGCGGGTGAAATGCGTCTCGCCGCCGACGACGCGCAGATCAAGCGCCTCGGCGATGCGTAAATAGCCGGCGAAATCGTCGGCCACGACCGGCTCCTCCAGCCAATACACGTCGTAGTCCTGAAATTTGCGGCCCATCTGGATGGCGACGTCGGCGGTCCAGCCCATGTTGACGTCGATCATGATGGCGATGTCGGGGCCGAGCGCTTCGCGCATGCGCTTGACGTTGTCGAGGTCGGTGCGGAGGTCGCCGGTGTGGGCGACCTGCATCTTGATCGCCTTGTAGCCGCGCTCTTTATAATGCAGCGCCTTGGCGATCATGCCGTCACCGCGGAGCCGCGAAAGCAGCCGCTGCCGTAGGCGGGCAACTCGCTGCGGTAATGTCCCCACAGCCGATGCAGCGGCAGCCCGGCGCGCTTGCCGAGCGCGTCCCACAGCGCGATGTCGAGCGCCGACATCGCCATGGTGGCGATACCGCCGCGGCCATAGGTCATCGTCGCGCGCCAAAGGTCCTGCCAGATTGCCTCGACGGCGCTCGCGTCCTTGCCGACGACGCGGGGAACGATGCACTCGTCGAGGCACGCCGCGATCGTGCGCAGGCCCGTCCGGAACAGGAACAGATAGCCCATGCCGACGATGCCGCCGGCCGTCTCGACATCCAGCACCAGAAACTCGCGCGCGTCGCCGAAGGCATGGCCCTTGAGCCACGGATTTTGCGGCCACGGCACGCGCAGCCTGGTGGTGCGGACGGACTTGATGGTCATGTCGGTCATCGATGCATCTTTCTCCCGATCGGGCCCGCTTGCTTGATCGCGGCAAGCCGCGGAACCAATGCTGCGCAAAACGTTGTGCGGCGTCAACGTGTCCCGTAAGGATCGTTGTGCGGGTCCGGCCAAATCAGATCGGCGACCGCGAAACGGCCGAGCGATAAATCAAGGAGCTGCGAATGCCGAAGACGCAGATTACCTTGCCGGAAATCCGCGCGGCGGGCGGCGCCGTGGACGACATCTGCCGGGTCGACGTGTTCGTGCGCAACATGGAACATTTCGACCTGATCCACACAGTGCGGCGCGAATTTTTCAGGCCGCCGGCGCCGGCTTCGACTATGGTCGAGGTCTGCAAGATGACTTCGCCGGACTATCTGATCGAGATCAACGCGATCGCGGTGATCGGCGGCTAGGCGCCGCGGCGCGACGTGCCCCGGGCGCCGGCCGGAGCGATACCGTCGGTCTTGTCAGGCGCCATGAAATCGAGCCACAAGGCACTAGGCGCGATGTTGCGGAGCGAGCTTTGACCCCGACCATCAATGTCGCCGCATACAGCGATGCGCTGGTCGTGCTCGGCACGGCGGGAATTCTGGTGCCGATCGTCAGCCGCCTGGGCTTCAGCCCCACGCTCGGCTACCTCGTCGCCGGTGCTGTTTTGGGGCCGCTCGGACTTGGCTCGTTCATTCACTCGTTTCCAATCCTTTATTGGTTCACCGTTGGCGACGCCCGCAATGTCGCCGGGATCGCCGAGCTTGGCGTCGTCTTCCTGTTGTTTCTAATCGGCCTCGAATTGTCGTTCCACCGCCTGCTGACGATGCGGCGCTACGTCTTCGGCCTCGGTGGACTGCAGGTGCTGGTCACGACCGGCTTGATCGCCGGCATCGCGGCGGCGGCGGGGCAAAAACCCGCTGATGCGCTCATCCTCGGCTCGAGCCTTTCGCTGTCCTCGACCGCGATCGTGCTCGAACTCCTCTCGAAGCAGGAGCGGCTGACCACGAGCGTCGGGCGAACGAGCTTTTCGATGCTGCTGGCGCAGGACCTCGCCGTCATACCGATCCTGATGTTCGTCTCCATCCTCGCAGCAGGTCCCGGCAAATCGGTCCTCCCGAGCCTGGGCGGCGCGCTCGCTTCCGCCGCCATCGCGCTCTCAATCATCGTCGTGTTCGGCCGTGTGCTGATGCGCCCCTTGTTTCATCTGGTGGCGGCAACGCGTTCCAGAGAACTGTTCATCGCCGCCGTGCTGTTCGTGATCGTCGGCGCCGGCGTGCTTGCCAATCAGGCGGGGATGTCCATGGCGCTCGGCGCCTTTGTCGCCGGTCTGCTGCTCGCGGAAACCGAATACCGCAAGGCGATCGAAGCCGCGGTCGCGCCGTTCAAGGCACTGCTCCTCGGCATCTTTTTCTTCACCGTCGGCATGGAGATCGACGTCCGCGAGCTCATTCGCGAGCCGCTGTTGCTGGTCGGCGCCGTCACCTCCCTGATCGCGGTGAAGTCGCTCATCGTCATCGGGCTTGGCAGACTGTTCCGGCTGTCGTGGCCGGTTGCGGTGGAGTCCGGCCTGTTGCTCGGTCCCGGCGGCGAATTCGCCTTCGTCGGCATCGGCACGGCGGCAGCCGCCGGCCTGATCGAACCGCGCATTGCGAGCTTCACGCTTGCCGTCACCTCGGTCACCATGCTGCTGACGCCACTACTGTCTTTCGTCGGGCGGCGCTTTGCCTCGCGGCTCAACCGGGCTGGCCCGGCCGCTGCCGAACTCGCCGTTCGTCCGAGCGAAGGGCAAAATCACGCGATCGTCGTCGGCTACGGCCGCGTCGGCAAGCTCGTCTGCGCGCTGCTTAAGGAGCATGGCATTGCCTATATCGCGGCAGATCTGGATGCTCCGGCGGTCACGCGCGATCGCCGCGAGGGGCATGACGTTTTTTACGGCGACGCCGCCGATCCGACGTTTCTCGAAGCTTGCGGGCTTTCGAAGGCGGCGGGCGTGATCATCACCATCCACACCCAAAGCGTCATCGACGACGTCGTCGCGCACGTGCGCGCGCTGCGGCCCGATATCCTCATCGTCTCGCGGGCGCGGGACGCCGAACACGCGAGTCACCTCTATAGTCTCGGGGCCAGCGATGCCGTCCCCGAAACCATCGAAGCAAGTCTGCAGCTGTCGGAGGCGGCGCTCATCGGATTGGGACGCCCGACCGGCCCGGTGATCGCCTCGATCCACGAAAAGCGCGACGAGATTCGCCGTGCGTTGCAGCAGGCGGCACGGGCAGCCGGTTTGACCAAGATCAATTCGGTGAAGCGAAAGACGTTGCGGGCGCGGAAGGACGGCGGTCAGACTTAGCAGCTTGCCAGCAAAGCACCACCCGTTCGTCCGATCGTGGCGTTGGCCATCGTCTTGTTAGAGCGCCTCGCGAGCACGCGGCGCGGGGACGACCCAGTCCCCAGAGACACGGAACGTATGACGTCAAATCATTTCATCTATTCGAGCGCTGTCTCTTACGATTCGATCGAGGGCCGCCAGCGCTTCCGCAAGGTTCGCATCCGGCCTTTGCAGCCACCGCCGGGCGGCATGGGCGTTCGCCACTATCGCACTCAGTGGATGCTTGATTTCGCAGGCAATCAACCCCGTCGCAGGATTAAGGGCGGCGCGCGGCGAAACTTTATCAGGTTGCCGAAACAAACCGCCCTGCGCTTGGGCTTCTACTTTGCCAGCTTCGGCAGAAACAATTTTGAGATTGCCCTGCCGCTCCCGGTTTACGGCAGGATCGGCTTCAGTGGAATTGCGTCCGGCAACTTCCCGGTTGGCGACATTGATCGCAACAACGTCCGCGCTCTGGCTCTGCAGAGGCTTGGCCGAATCGGAATAAGTATCGCCGTAATCCATGTTCGCGACCTGCGCATGGCCCGAGCGGATGTCGAATGCAAGCTACTTCGGCTTTGTGGCACATGAACAAAATCTGGCTAATAACAATGAAACAACATTTGGATTGTAGCACTGATTCGCGTCCATCTTCGGCTTCTGGACGAGATATCCACAACTGCGGCGCCACGTCGAAAATTCAACGCCGAGAGGATGAGCGGGTAACCTCAGCAGCTTTAATCTCAGCGGCCGTGCAGCGTCCTGCCGCTGTCGGCGAAATCGAGCATAATCGGCATCGCCACCGGGCGCACTGCCGCGATCTTCGCCGGCGCCGGGCCGACGTCTGCGAGCGCATGCAGGAAGTCGGAGAACCAGCTCTGCACCGAGGTATGCCGTAGCCGGCTCACCATGCTGCTCCAACGTTCGCGCCGTTCCTCAAGGCTCATTTCCAGGGCTTTGGCGATCTGTCGCGCCATGCCGTCGATGTCGTGCGGGTTGACGATGAGCGCCGCATCAAGTTCCTTCGCCGCGCCGGCGAACGAGGAGAGCACCAACACGCCGGGATCGAACGGATTTTGCGCCGCCACGTATTCCTTGGCGACGAGATTCATTCCGTCGTGCAGCGGCGTGACCAAGCCGACATGGGCGACGCGATAGAACCCGGCGAGCGTCGACTGGGCAAAGCCCTTGTTAAGGTAGCGGATCGGCGCCCAATCGACCTCGCCGTGGCGGCCGTTGATTTCACCCACGAGCGCGGCAAGCTCGGTCTTGAGCTCGCGATAGGCGCGAATGTTTCCGCGCGACGGCACCGCCACCTGCAACAGCGACACCGCGCGTTTCAACGACGGTTCGAGCTCGAGCATGCGATCGAACGCGCGAATTCTGTTCGTCAAGCCCTTCGAATAATCCAGACGATCGACACCAAGCGCGAGCTTGGCGCCCTGCAGGCTCGCGCGCAGCCGCGAAATCTCCGGACGCGTGATCGCCCTGGCGGCGCGCGTGGCAAATTCATCGACGTCGATGCCGATCGGAAACGTAGCGAGCTGCGTCAGTCCATGCTTCGATGTCACGGCACCGTCGACGACGGACGCTCCTAGCTCGAACCGAAGGTAATCTTCAAAGTTGCGCTGGTCGTCGTCGGTCTGAAAGCCGATGAGATCGTAGGCGAGCATTGCCGAAACGAGATCGGCATGATGCGGCACGGCGGCCATCGTGCTGCGCTCCGCCCACGGCGTATGCAGAAAGAATCCGATCGGACGCCTGATATCCAAGCGGCGCAGTTCGGCGCCGAGGGTCAGGAAATGATAATCCTGTACCCAGAAAACCGCTTCCGGTCCGGAAAAGCGCAACAGCGCGCGGGCCATGAAGGCGTTGACTTCGCGATACGATGCGTACTCTTCGGCGGTGACCTGAATGAGGTCCGGCCGCGAATGCAGCGCCGGCCAAAGGGCCGAATTGGCAAAGCCCTCGTAATAGCCGCGATAATGCCGCGCCGGCATGTCGACGGTCGCCAGCGCACCACAGCCGAGCGCTTCAATCTTGGCGAAGGAATCTCTTGTTTGCGCGGCGTCGCCGGCATGGCCGCTGGAACCGACCCAGATCGCGCCGGATTCCTTGACCATTGGAATCAGCGCCGAAGCCAATCCTCCGGCGATGGGTTCATCGCTTTTTGCCCGCGCGACGCGGTTGGAAACGACGATGACGCTCACGGGGAATTCCTCCGGTTGGGTGTCCGGACAACCCGCGCGCTGGCCGTTGGTTCCTGCAACGTCGCATTGCGAGAGAACGTCCGTAAAAGTCGACCGGAATCGCCGCTTCTTCTCAATTCAAAGGAGCAATTTTTCGGATTTTGGCGAAATTGCGCGCGAAGCTGACGTCCGCTCATGCTTCCGCGTATGCGGTCGTCGACAACAAACTGACTTCCGCGTGGCGCGAATCGAGCCGCGTGTGTTGCAGCACGATGGGGAGATCCGATTCAAACACCGAAGAATAATCGGTGTCCCGTGGAATTGGCGCCGGTTCCTTCAAATCGTTGAAGCGCAGATGCAGCGTGCGGCGCGGCGGTACTGTGACACGATAGGGCCCGACCGGCTCGCGGTCGGCGAAAAACACGGTTATTTGGACGTGCGCCTCCCGGTCGTTGGCGTTGAGGATGCAAGCGGTTTCGTGAGAAATCAGCGCGCGGTCGGAAAACGAACTCTGCGAGGGAATATATCCTTCGGCGATAGCCCAGCGTTTGCGTCCGATTGCGTCCATTTGCCTTCCCGTCAACAGATCTCGAGATCTCGCAACTCAAATAAAATAATGCGCCGCCGCCAGCGGGCGGCCGCATCGGCCTAACGCCACAGCCGTTGGCCGGTTCCGCGGACGGAACATTTTCCGTCTGCCGGCGTTAGCAGTGAGCGTTCTTTCGCCCGTGGGCGCCGGGCGGTCATTGCCTCATTCGGGGCGGCAAACCATCGCGGAACGGAACGATGCGCGCTCTCACCGTTGCGCCGAACGTCGCCAATTCGGCACGCATAGAAGACGTGCCCGATCCGCCGCAATCCGACGGGTCGGTGCTGGTGCGCACCTTGGCGCTCGGTGTCTGCGGCACGGACCGTGAAATCGCCTCTGGCGTCTATGGCTGGGCGCCGCCGGGCGCCAAGCGGCTGGTGATCGGCCACGAGTCGCTGGGACACGTGCAGGAGGCGCCTGCCGGAAGCGGCTTTGCCGTCGGCGATCTCGTCGTCGGCATCGTGCGCCGGCCCGATCCCGTTCCCTGTCCGGCCTGCGCGGTCGGCGAGTGGGATATGTGCCGCAACGGCCGCTACACCGAGCGCGGCATCAAGGAGCGCAACGGCTTCGGAGCGGATTTTTTCCGCATCGAACCGGAATTTCTCGTCAAGCTCGATCCATCGCTCGGCGCGGAGGGCGTGCTGGTCGAGCCGACCAGCGTCGTCGCCAAAGCGTGGGATCACACCGAGCGCATCGGCCGCCGCTCGCGCGCCTGGAAGCCGAAGACGCTCTTGGTCACCGGCGCCGGGCCGGTCGGTCTGCTCGCCGCAATGATCGGCGCGCAGCGCGGTCTCGACATTCACGTACTCGACAATCGCGACAGTCTGGAAAAGCGGCTGATCGTGCGCGAGCTCGGCGGCACGTTTCATCTCGGCAGCCTTGCCGACCTCGATGATCTCAAGCCCGATGTCCTGATGGAATGCACCGGCGCGCCGATCGTCGTGCGCGACGTGCTCGGCCGCACCGCGTCCAGCGGCATCGTCTGCCTGGTCGGCGTGAGTGCGCCCGGCCACGCCTTCAATCTCGATATCGGCTCGCTCAATCGCACCATGGTGCTCGACAACGACACCGTGTTCGGCAGCGTCAATGCGAACCGCCAGCATTATGAGGATGCCGTCGCCGCGCTGCAGCGCGCCAGACAAGGCCTGGCTGGCGCGGCTGATCACGCGCCGGGTGCCGGCCGAGCAATGGACGCTGGCACTCGAGCAGGAGCCCGACGATATTAAAGTCGTCGTCGATTTTTCCTGATCGATGCAAAAGCGGCGCAACGTTCAAAATTCCATGATGTCGAACCCGATATTTCCTGCGTAGCCAAAATGTCCGCACAAATCGAAGACTATGCGCTGATCGGAGATTGCCAAGACCGCCGCGCTCGTTTCGGCCGCGACGGCTCGATCGATTGGCTGTGCTGGCCGCGTTTCGATTCGGAGGCCTGCTTTGCCGCGCTGCTCGGCTCGCGCGAGCACGGCCGCTGGCTGATTGCCCCGCGCGGCGAGCTGTCACGTCACCCGCCGCTACCGGCCGAACACATTGGTGCTGGAGACGCATTTCGAGACGGCAGACGGCGCCGCGACGCTGGTCGATTTCATGCCGCGGAGCTCCGAGCATTCGTCGATCGTGCGCTTCGTCATCGGCACGCGCGGTCAAGTCGCCATGCACACCGAGCTGATTCTGCGCTTCGGCTACGGCGCCGTCGTTCCCTGGGTCAGCCGTGTCGAAACCGGCGCGCTGCGCGCCATCGCCGGGCCCGACATGGTGGTGCTGCACACGCCCGTGCATGTCTCCGGCAAAGACCTGACCACGGTCGGCGAGTTCACCATCAGCCGCGGCGAGACTATCCCGTTCGTGCTCACCTATTCGCCGTCCCACTCGCCGCTGCCGAAGCCGGTCGACCCGACCGGCGCGCTGGCGGAGACCGAGACCTACTGGCGGGAATGGACGGCAAAATGCCGGCCGGCCGGCCGCTGGTCCGAAGCGGTCCGGCGCTCGGTGATCACGCTCAAGGCGCTCACCTACGAGCCGACCGGCGGCATCGTCGCCGCGCCGACCACGTCGCTGCCGGAGCGGCTCGGCGGCACAGCGCAACTGGGATTACCGCTTCTGCTGGCTGCGCGACGCCACGCTGACGCTGCTTGGCGCCATGCATGCCGGATACTTACGAGGAAGCGCAGGCCTGGCGCGAGTGGCTGTTGCGCGCGGTCGCCGGCAGCCCGGATCAGCTCCAGATCATGTACGGCATCGGCGGCGAGCGTCGTTTGACCGAATGGGAAGTGCCGTGGCTGCCCGGATATGAGAATTCCGCGCCGGTGCGCATCGGCAACGCGGCGCACAGCTCAGCTTCAGCTCGACGTGTTCGGCGAGATCATGGACGCGTACCATCAGGCGCGGCGCGGCGGACTGACCAGCAACGAATCGGGATGGGACGTGCAGACTCGCGTTCCTCGACCATCTGAAAAACGTCTGGAGCGAGCCCGATCAGGGCATTTGGGAAATGCGCGGCCCGCCCCAGCATTTCACCTACTCCAAGGTCATGGCTTGGGTCGCCTACGATCGCGCCATCAAGAGCGCCGAGACGTTCGGGCTCGAAGGGCCGCTCGACGAATGGCGCAAGCTGCGCGAGCAGATCTGCGATGAGGTTTGCGAGCACGGCTTACGACAAGGAGCTGGGCACCTTCGTGCAGGCCTACGGTTCGAAGCAGCTCGACGCCAACCTGCTGCTGCTACCCTGCGTCGGCTTTCTGCCGGTTTCCGATCCGCGCATCGAGCGCACGATCGCGGCGGTCGAGAACCACCTGCTGCGCGACGGCTTCGTCATGCGCTACAGCACCGACGAGGTGAAGGACGCGCTGCCGCCCGGCGAAGGCGCGTTTCTGGCCTGCAGCTTCTGGCTCGTCGACGTCTACATGCTGCAAGGCCGCCTGCGACGAAGCCGAACGGCTGTTTCGGCGGCTGGTCGGGCTGCGCAACGATGTCGGCCTCTTAAGCGAGGAATACGATCCGCACGCCAAGCGGCTGGTCGGCAATTTCCCGCAAGCCTTTTCCCACCTGGCGCTGGTCAACAGCGCCTATAACCTGACGCGGACGAGAAAGCCGCTCCACCAGCGCGCGCAGGACGAGCAGCGCGCCGCCCGAAGAGGTCACGGCAGCGGCGGATTGACGCATTGCGGGAGGGCCTGGATGCCCTGCCGCGCTGCGGAAGCAGGCTCACTCCGGATATTTGCTCCGCATTCGCGTATCGAGATCAGATAGCTTTTGCGCCCGGATTGTGCGAATCTTTGTTATTGATCCGCAGGGTTAATGGAGGCCCCGCGATACTTGCTGCCGCGCACGCGCTCGTGGCAAAAACACGGCCATCGGCGCGTCGTACCGCGACGCCGGGCGCCTAGATCGTTAGCCACCCCCATAAACTGCGATCGGAATCGCCGGGGGCGAACAGGGAGGAAATTATGAAACGGCTCTGCTTTCTTGCCGCCGCCGCGGCGTTCGCCGCCACGCCGGCGTTTGCCCAGGAAGACACCATCACCGTCGGATTCACCGACTTCGCAGACCGGCCCGCTCAACGTCGATTCGTTGGGCCAGCAGCACGGCTACGAGTTCTGGCGCGACGAGGTGAACGCTGCGGGCGGCATCAAGGCCGGCGGCAAAACCTATAAGGTGAAAGTTCGTCAGCTACGACGACCAGTCGGTCGGCGGCCGCGTGCAGCAGCTCTACACGCGACTGGTCAACCAGGACAAGGCCGACTTCCTGTTCAGCCCTACTCGTCGGGCCTGACCGCGCCGGCCGCGGTGATCTCCGAGCAGTACGGCAAGATCATGATCGACTCCGGCGGCGCCGAGGAGAAGCCGTTCGAGCAGGGCAACAAATATCTGTTCATGGTGATCACCTCGGCCCAGCATTACCTCTCCGGCGCGGTCGAGGCGCTCAAGCAGAAGGATCCGCACGCCAAGATCGCGATGGTCTATTCCGACGATCCGTTCTCCAAGGACGTGCTGGCCGCGGCTGCGGAGCAGGCCAAAGGACGCGGGCTCGACGTGGTGATGAACGAATCCTACTCGCCGTCCACCACCGACTTCGGCCCGATCGTCAACAAGATCGTTTCGTCGAACGCCGACGCCTTCATGGGCGGCGGCCATTACTCCGACGGCGCGACGCTCGCTCGCCAGATGCACGACCAGAAGGCAAACATGAAATGGGTGTCGATCCTGGTGGCGCCGGCCGACGACAAATTCGGCGAGCTCGGAGCAGGCCGCGCTGGGCGTGACCGTGCCGTCGCAGTGGGAGCTTCAGGTCAACTACAAGCCGCAGTTCGGGCCGACCACGGCGGAATTCGCCAAGGCGTTCGAGGACAAATTCCACGCCAAGGCGGACTATCACGCGGCTTCGGGCTACACGAGCGGCGTGGTGCTGCAGCACGCCATCGAGCAGGCCGGCTCCATCGATCCGGAGAAAGTCGCGGCGGCGCTCAACGCCATGGACATCACGACCTTCTTCGGCCGCATCAAGTTCGCCACCGACCCCGGACATCACGGCCTGCAGATCGCGCACAAGATGGTGCTGGCGCAGTGGCAGATGGTCAACGGCAAGCTCGGCCGGCAAGTGGTTTGGCCGACCGAGGCGCAATCGGCCAATCTGCTCTATCCGATTCCTGCCGCCACGCAGTGAGCATGATCCCGCCTTACGATCATGCTCGAACAAACAATTTAGTCATCCAGGGACCGGCGGCGCCGCTGCCGGTCCCAATCGCGTCAAGCTATATGCTCGGCATTCTCGCTTCGATCATCGACGGCGTGCTGGTGGGGCTGGTCTACGGCCTCGCCGCCATGGGCCTGACGCTGATCTGGGGCGTCATGGACGTGATCAACCTGACCCACGGCGCCATGATCGTCGCCGGCATGTTCGCGCTGTTTCTGCTGACGAACGCGCTCGGCCTCGCCCCCTATGTTGCTTTGCCGCCGGTGCTGATCGGCGGCTTTTTTGTCGGCTTGCTGCTCTATTGGATCGCCATCCATCGCATGGTCGGCCGGCCGCCGCTGATGAGCCTGCTGTCGACCTTCTCGGTCAATCTCGTGTCTGATCGGCGTCGGCACCGCCGTTTGGGGCACGGCCCTGTTCAATGTCGAGGTTTCGGTGCCCGGCATCACCGTCGGCCGCTACACATTTCCGGGCGCCCACATCCTCGCCGCGGTGCTCGCGGCGGTGATTGCGGCCGCGCTCTATTTGTTTCTGCACCGCACCCGGATGGGCAAAGTCGGTGCGCGCGGTCGCCAACAATCGCGAGGCCGCCGAGCTTGTCGGCATTCCGACGACGCGCGTGCTCGCGATTTCGGTCGGCTGCGGCGTGGCCCTCGCCGGCGTGTCGGGCTTGCTGATCGGCACGCTGTTTCCCTTCACGGTGCTGTCGGGCGACGGCTATCAGCTCAAGAGCTTCGTCGTCACGGTGCTCGGCGGCTTCGGCAATCCGGTCGGCGCGCTGCTCGGCGGCGTCGCGCTCGGCCTGCTTGAGGGCGCGGTGACGCCGTTCGTGCCGGTGAGCTGGACGCTGGTGATCGAATTCGTGCTGTTCGTCCTCGTGCTGATCGCGTTTCCCGCCGGCATCTTCGCGTTCGCGGCGCGGAGCGCTCTGATGCTGCTCGCTGCTGCGCCGTCCGTTCTTCTGGATCATCGCGCTCGCGATCGCGGTTTTCGCGCTCGCGCCGTCTATCGGCAACAACGTCGAGCTGCGCGAGAGCCTGCTGCTCGACGCGCTCTACATCACGCTCGCCAGCAATCTCAATCTGATGCTCGGCTATGCCGGCTACGTCAATTTCGGCAGCATCGTCTTCTTCGGCCTTGGCGGCTACATCTGCGTCTGGCTGGTGAACTCGTACAACTGGCCGCTCGCCCCAAGCCTGCTCGTTGCCGGCGTGTGCGTCAGCGCGCTTGGCGCTGATATTCGGTCTCGGAATTCTGCGGCTGCGCGGGGCGTTCTTCGCGCTCTCCACCATCGGCATCGTCGAGGCGGTGCAGGCTTTCGCCGAAAATTTCACGCCCTGGGGCGGATCGTCGGGCATCTATCTGTCCAGCGAGATTTTCAAGCCGCTCGGCGGCCCCGCCCACGCGCTGTGGGCCATCTACTTCATGATGGTCGGCGTGATGGGACTGTCGCTCTATCTGAGCTACGCCATCAAGACCTCCAAGTTCGGTCTCGGCCTTCTCGCCATCGGCCAGAACGAGGACGCCGCCGCGATTCTCGGCGTGCCGACGCCGCTCTACAAGGCGATGGTCTACAGCGCATCGGCTTTCTTGCCCGCCATCGCCGGCGGGCTTTATTTCTTCAAAAGCGCCTTCATCCAGCCCTCCGACGCGTTCGATCTGTCGCTGTCGACCGAGGCGCTGGTCGTCGCCATGCTCGGCGGACAGGGCACGGTCACCGGCGTGGCGCTCGGCGCCTATCTTTACGAGGAGCTGCGCGGCTATCTGCTCACTTCGTCGACCTTTGCGAATTTCCAGCTGGTCATTTCCGGCGCGCTGCTCCTGCTCATCGTTCTGTTCTTTCCCGGCGGGTTGATGGGCTTCATCTACAGCCGCTTCCCGCGCACCCAGAAGGTGCTGGAATGACGGCGCTGCTGGAGGTGGACAAGGTCAGCAAGCGCTTCGGCGGCCTGCAGGCAGTCAAGGATCTGAGTTTCGAAGTGCGCGAGGGCGAAATCCTCGGCCTGATCGGGCCGAACGGCGCCGGCAAGTCGACGCTGTTCAACCTGATCAACGGCGTATTCGCGCCGGATACCGGTCGGATCATGTTCGCCGGCACCGATATTACCGGCGAAAAGCCCTACCGCGTCGCCCGCTCCGGACTTGCCCGCACGCATCAGATCGTGCAGCCGCTCACCAACATGACGGTGCTCGACAACTGCACGGTGGGCGCCTGTTTCGGACGCGAGAACCTGCCGCTCGGTCGCGCCCATGAAGCGGCGCGCGAGGCGATCGCGGTCGCCGGCCTGGAGGATCGCGCGGGCATGCTGGCGATGCACCTGACCATCGCCGGCAAGAAGCGGCTCGAACTGGCCCGCGCGCTCGCCGCACAGCCCAAGCTCCTGCTGCTCGACGAGGTGCTGTCGGGTCTCAATCCGACCGAGGTCGAGCACATGATCGGCGTCGTGCGCCGCATCCGCGAGCGCGGCGTCACCATCTTGATGATCGAGCATCTGATGCAGGCGATCATGAACCTGTCGGACCGCATCGTCGTGCTCAATTTCGGCCAAAAACTTGCCGAGGGCCTGCCGGCCGAAGTCGCCCAGCATCCGCAGGTGATCGAGGCTTATCTGGGCGACCCCAAGCTCGCCGCCGAACTGCAGGGGAGCGCGTGATGCAAGCCAACAAGTCTGCCTGCAGGCCTATGCTCTCCCCTCCGCGACGGGGTGTGCCGGAAAGCCGCGCGGCCGGGTGCACCCATGTCTGAAGCGCTGCTCAAAGTCGAAGCGCTCGAGGCCGGCTACGGCGAGGTGCAAGTGCTGTGGGGCATTTCGCTCGCCGCCGCGCGCGGCCATCTCACCGCCGTCGTCGGCGCCAACGGCGCCGGCAAGACCACCACCTTGCGGGCGATTGCCGGCACGATCGCGCCGTGGGGCGGACGCGTCCTGTTCGAGGACGAAGACGTCACACGGCTGTCGACCCACGAGAAATCCGAGCGCGGCTTCGCGCTGGTGCCGGAAGGCCGGCAATTGTTCACGACCATGACGGTCGGCGAAAATCTGGAGCTCGGCGCCTTTCCCAAGCGCGCGGCGCGCGGATATTCCGAGCGTCTCGATCAGGTCTTCACGCTGTTTCCGCGGCTCGCCGAACGGCAGCGGCAGATGGCCGGCACGCTGTCGGGCGGCGAACAGCAGATGGTGGCGATCGCCCGCGGGCTGATGTCCAATCCCGACATTCTCATTATCGACGAGATGTCGCTCGGGCTTGCCCCGGTGCTGGTCTATCAGCTGTTCAAGACGCTCAAGAAACTGAAAGACGCGGGACTGACCATTTTGCTGGTCGAGCAGAACGTGCATCTCGCGCTGGCGGTGAGCGACTACGCCTACGTCATCGCCGAGGGCAAGCTGTTCACCGAAGGCCCGCCGGCGAAGCTCTCGGCCATGCCGGAAATTCGCAAGGCGTATCTGGGGCTGTAGTTTGCAGCCGGGGTGGGCGCAGCGGCCGGGGATCGGCGCTTAAACTAGACCTTCTAAATCGGCCCGCCGCGTCGGTTAGTGCGATGCAGTCCTATGTCAGGCATCGGAGGCTAACCGGAAGGCCCGCGGAAATCTCGCTAAGTCGCCGTTTGACCGATGTGCGACATCGGCCGCAAAACCGTCGCGGCACTTGCCGCGTTGCGGCGCAACGTCAGTTGCTGGGGGATGAGCGGACGCACTAGAAGCAGTCGCCCACTTCGCATTTTGACCCTAACCAGTCCAAAGCCGGGGCGACATCCGCTCCGCAGCGAGCCCCTCGGCTTGAACCGCGCCGGTAACACCCAGTTCTCGACCGGCATGGTCACGCTCATGTAGATTGCGGGCATGTCTGATAAGGAACTGGCGGCGAGGCTTGCAATCGAGGCGCAATATGCGCGCCTGAGCGAGGCGATAGGCAATAAGGACTTGGGCGCGCTCCGCGCACTCCACACGCCGGAGTACAGGGAGCTCCAGATCACCGGGGAGGAGCACGATCTGGCGGAGGTCATGACCGAATGGCGTGACGACCTCGCCGCCATGATCGAGCCGAGCCTGCAAACCGAGATCCATGATTTCGATCTCGATGGCGACCAGGCCAACGTCACCGTGTCCTCTGTGCAAGCCTTTGTCAGCTCATTCGCTTCACGGCAATTCAGCACTCGGATCGAGACAACTCGGCGCGATTCCTGGACCAATAGCGGCGTCGGCTGGTGTCTCAGCCGCTCGGAAAGACGAGCGATCAAGTCGTGGATCGACGATAAGCTCGATCGTGAAACGACGTTCGAGCCGCCATTGACCGCGGAGCAACGCGCAGCGGTGGTGCGCGATCTGCGCGTCCATGCCCTTCCCTTCAGGAGCGTCCTCGCCGGCAACGGCTTCGACGACCTCACCGGCCTCGATCGGCTCATCGGGGACGCACGTATTGTCGCGCTTGGCGAGGCGAGTCACGGCACCGCGGAATTCTTTCAGATGAAGCACCGGCTGCTCGAATATTTGGTGGAGAGAAAGGGCTTCACCGTCTTCGCCATCGAAGGAAATTGGCCCGAGGCACAAGTCGCCGACCGTCTCATCAAGACTGGTGAAGGCGATGCCGGCGCCGCGCTCGCTGCCATGTACTTCTGGACCTGGCAGACCGAGGAGGTCTCCGCCTTGCTCCACTGGATGCGCCATTACAATGCGACGCGAGGCAAGCGTCCCGTACTCTCTTTCGCCGGCTTCGACATGCAAGTGCCAACGGTGGCGATGAAGCGCGTGATCGATGTCCTGGACCGTACCAGGAGCGCCGATCGAGATGCCGTGCGTGCGCTCTATGATGGGATGGAGAAGCTGGACAAGTGGGGCACTGGAACCCCGGCAGGGGAAAATACGCGGCTCGCAGACAGAGCCAGCAAGGCGCTTGATCTGATCGAGGCACAGCGCGAGATGCTGGTGATGGCCTCGACGCCGGAGGAATACCGCGACCTCCGTCAAGCCGCGCGCATCGTGCTGCAAGCTTTCGCAAGGCGTGCTGGAATTCCTGGGGCGGAACGGGACCGCGCCATGGCCGAGAATGTGCGTTGGCTGATCGAGGAATTTTTCCCCGGCCAGAAGATCGTGTTATCGGCGCACAATTCCCACATCGGCACCGACATGGGAAGCAGCGAAAAGAACCTGGGCAATCATTTGCGCGATCTCTACGGCGATCAAATGGTCGCAATTGGATTCGCTACACACCATGGAGAGGTGCGAGCGAGGCGCACGGAAGAAGGCAGGATTCAACCTGGTCCGCTCGTCGCTGCGCCACTCGCGCCGGTCAGGGAAGTCAGTGTCGAAGCGACGTTTCAGGAAATGGGTCTGCCTCGCTTCATTCTCGATCTCCGCGACCTGCCCAAAGACAGTGCGGTGAGCGTCTGGCTTTCAAAACCGAGACTGCATCGGATGATGGGCGCCGTCTACGACGCCGAAGGAGACTCCAAATACTATGCACACGTGCGTCTGCCAGAGATGTACGATGGCATCGTTTTTATTGCGGAGAGCACGGCAGCGAAGCCGCTGAAATGAGAGGTGTTTGATTCGCACGAATGCGTTGCGCCTGCCTTCCGCCCGCACAAAGCGGCGAGGCGAAAAGTGACGCTGAATCAAGGGCAAGTCATTGCTGCCGTGACTATGATTGACAATCGCCGCGCAGCGGATAGAGGAGCGCCATCTCGCCCGTTAAGGGACGTTCTTCGCGAGGACACTCCTTGGAACGGGGCGAGTGCGGCGCCTGCGCGCGGGCTTGTAACCCGCTCCCGGGCGGCTTTGGGCATCAGCGCTCCGGCATTAAGACCGGGGCGGGTGTTGAGACCCTGGACTGGGACAGGCGGGCGCGTGGTAACGCCCGTGGAGAAGCGTGCGATCTTCGCCCCGGTTGGCGGTCCATAAGATCGTGCGCTCCCGCCGAGTCGCAGGACGCATGGCCTGGAGCTGAGTTGGGAGGTGACAATCGCCCAACGAGAGCCGCAGTGGAACGCCGAGAGGCGAGCGCTCCCGCTTGGGGCGCCCCGCGCCCGCAGCGCGGACGAGTGGCAACATTCGCCCGCGTGGCGCGGTCAAACACCTGCGTCTCTCGGCGTTCCGCTTCCCTTATTCGTTTGTAGCCCGGGTTGAGTGCAATGAAACCCGGGAGCGGCGAAGGGGAAGCAAAGAAAGCAAACGGTGGGACAAAAACTCGCGCGCGAATCAAAAACCGCGCCGCGAGAACGATCGTGCTTACCTCGCGCGCTATCGCGGTGAAGGAAGAAAAACTACTCCGCCGCCTGCATGTCGGCGGCGTCCAGAAAACCGCCGGCCTGGCGGCGCCACAGCGCGGCGTAATGGCCGTTATGGGCGAGCAGCTCGCGGTGATTGCCCTGCTCGACGATGCGGCCGTGCTCGAGCACGACCAGCCGATCCATCTGCGCGATGGTCGAGAGCCGGTGCGCGATGGCGATCACGGTCTTGCCTTCCATCAGCGTGCCGAGGCTCGATTGGATCGCGGCTTCCACTTCGCTGTCGAGCGCCGAGGTCGCTTCGTCGAAGACGAGGATCGGCGCGTCCTTGAGAATGACGCGCGCGATGGCGACGCGCTGGCGCTGGCCGCCGGAGAGCTTGACGCCGCGCTCGCCGACATGGGCCTCGTAGCCGCGCCGGCCCTGCCAATCCTCCAGTTCAAGCGATGAATTCGTGCGCGTGCGCGAGCTTGGCGGCGCGCTCGATCTCCGCGTCGCTCGCCTGCGGGCGGCCGTAGCGGATATTTTCGCGGATCGAGCGGTGCAAGAGCGAGGTGTCCTGCGTCACCACGGAGATTTGCGCGCGCAGCGATTCCTGCGTCAGGCCGGAAATATCCTCGCCGTCGATGAGGATGGCGCCGCCTTCGAGATGGAAGAAGCGCAAGCAGCAGATTGACCACGGTCGATTTGCCGGCGCCGGAACGGCCGACCAGGCCGATCTTCTCGCCGGGATGAATGGTCAGATTGAAATTCTGCAGCACGCCGATCTCGCGGCCATAGCCGAAGCTGACGTTCTTGAAATCGATGCGGCCGGCGCGCACCGTGAGCGGCCGCGCGTCTGCCGGATCGGGCAGTTGCAGCGGCTGCGCGATGGTCAGCATGCCCTCCTGCACCACGCCGATATCCTCGAAAATGTCGGTGATGCGGCTCGCGATCTGCCGCGACATGTTGGTGAGCTGCAGCGTGAGCGGCAGCACCATGGCGATGACGCCGACCTCGACGGTGCCGTAGCGCCAGAGCACGAGCGCCAGCGCGCCCGCTCCGGCGATGAGCAGCGCGTTGAGCACGTCGAGCAGCGCGCCGAACACGGTGAGCAGGCGCTGCGAGGCGAGGAACAATCGACGTGGGTGTCGACCGCGTCGCGCACGTATTGGTCCTCTTCGTGCGCGCGGGCGAACAGCTTGACCGTGAGGATGTTGGTGTAGCTGTCGACGATGCGGCCCATCAGCGTCGAGCGCGCGATCGAGGAGACCTTCGAGCGCTCGCGCATGCGCGGCACGAAATAGACGAGCAGCGCGGCATAGCCGGCGAACCAAAGCAGGATCGGCACCGCGAGCCAGCCATCGGCATGCGCGGTGAGCGCCATCGCGGAGGCGCCGTACACCATGATGTACCAGACCGTGGTGATCGTCGCGGTCAGCGTCGAGCGCACCGACGGGCCGGTCTGCATCACGCGGTTGGAAATGCGGCCGGCGAAATCGTTCTGAAAGAACGCCCAGCTCTGGCGCACCACGTGCCAATGCGACTGCCAGCGAATGAGGCCGGTGAACGGCGCGGCGATGGCCTGATTGGTGATCAGGTAGCGCGTCAGCGTCACCGCCGGCCGCACGAGCAGCACCACGATGCGCCATGCCGACGAGCCACGGCCAGCCTTCGGCGAGGAACTGATCGGGCGGCGTCTTCGTCACCATGGTGACCACGCGGCCCATGAACCACGGCACCGAAGAATCGGTCAGCGCGACCACGAGCTCGACCACGAACAAAGCCGCGAACAGCCATTTCGCCTGGCGGGCAAAGTGCCACAGGAAGGCGATGAGCGTAGGCGGCGGCTCCGGGCTTTCCGGCGTCGCCGTCGGCGTCAGGAATCGTTCGAAAAATGCAAACATTTTCGGATGGTTACAGGGCGCATATGGGAGCGTCAATCGGCCGCCAAGAGGGCCTTCGCGGCGGCCTGCGATAACGCGCACTGGCTCGCGTCACGACAGTGCTGCTGACCTTTTAGCGCGGACAGGAGCCGTGCCATCGTTGCGCTACGCCAGACAACAAGAGCGCGAAAAATACAAGGGGAGGACGATGAGGAAACATCGACGCTCGCGATGGCGTTGATCGCCATCCTGTTCGGCACGGCCGCCGCGCAGGCGGACGACTTATCCGTCGCACCCGATCACGCATGATGGTGGGATTTCCGCCCGGCGGACCGACCGACGCGCTGGCGCGGCTGTTGGCCAAGGGCATGGAAGCGAAGCCTCATCAGACCGATCGTCGTCGAAACCGCCGCGGCGCCAGCGGCACGATCGCGACCGGCCGCGTCGTCCACGCCAGTCCCGACGGCTACACGATCGGCATCGGCAATTGGACGAGCCATGTCGGCTCGCCGGCGATCTACAAGCTCGATTACGACGTGCAAAAGGATCTGCAGCCGATCTCGCTGCTCGCGGCCTCGCCGCTGTGGATCCTCGGCAAAAATGCGATTCCGCCGAAAACCGCGACCGAACTGATCGCCTGGCTGAAGACGAAGAACACAGCCGACGACGTTCGGCACCGTCGGCGCCGGCAGCGCCGGTCATGTTGTGCGGCAGTCTCGTTCGCGCAGAAGACCGGCGCGCGATTTCGACTATGTGCCGTATCACGGCGCCGGACCGGCGATCACAGGATCTGTTGGGCGGCCAGATCGATCTCGCCTGCCTTGAAGCGTCGGCGACGCTGCCATACGTGCAGGCCGGCAAGTTCAAGGCGTTCGCTGTCATGAGCGAACAGCGTTGGCCGAAATCGCCGGAGACGCCGACGATGATCGAATCGGGCGTGCCGGGAGTGAGCCATCCACGTTCTGGCATGGGCTGTGGACCACCAAGGGAACGTCCAAGCGAGAGTCGTCGACCGGCTCGATGCGCGCGGTGAAGACCGCGCTGGCCGACCCGGCGGTGAAGGACCGGCTCGCGCAACTCGGCCAGGTCATCTTCCCGGCCGATCAGCAAAACCCGGCGGCGCTCGCGGCCTATCAGAAGGCCGAGATCGCCAAGTGGTGGCCGATCATCAAGGCCGCCGAGGATCAAGGCGGGCAGCTGGCGGCTCGTACGCCGGTCTGCTACGCCGGTTCTTGGACGCCGCAGCCGCAGCAGCCCTTCCTGCGCCACCGAGGCGACCAGCGTGCCGTCGCGGGAGAAAATCAGGCCGCGGGAAAAGCCGCGCGAGTCGGAGAGATTCGGGCTGTCCTGCGCATAAAGGAGCCACTCGTCGGCGCGGAACGGCCGATGGAACCACAGCGCATGGTCGAGGCTCGCCGCCATGATGTCCTTGTCGAATACGCTGCGGCCGTGCGGGATCAACGCAGCGTCGAGCAGCGTCATGTCCGACGCATAGGCCAGCACGCATTGATGGATCGCCGGCGCGTCGGGCAAGCTTGCCGGTGGCGCGGATCCAGACGTGAAAGCGGCCGTCGGCGGATTTCTCGCCGAGATAGCGGCCCATTTCGACCGGCCGCAGCTCGATCGGCCGCTCGCGTTCGTAATAGCGGCGCACCGGTTCGGGCATCAGCGGCCAGACCCGCTCCTTCATCTCCGCTTCGTTCGGCAGCGCCTCAGGCGCCGGCACGTCGGGCATCTTGATCTGATGCGAACAGACCTTCTTCGGCGACGTGGAAGGAGACCGCCATGGTGAAGATCGCATGCCCGTGCTGGATCGCCACCACGCGCCGCGTGGTGAAGCTGCGGCCGTCGCGGATGCGATCGACGTCGTAGATGATCGGCACTTTGGGATCGCCGCCGAGGAGAAAATAGGCGTGCAGCGAATGCGGCGGCCGGCTCGCCACGTCGTCGACCGTGCGGCAAGCCGCGACCAAGGCCTGGCCGATGACCTGTCCGCCATAGACGCGCTGCCAGCGCGATTGCGGCGAGCGCCCGCGGAACAGGTTGACCTCCAGCGGTTTCGAGATCGAGGGTCTCGATCAATTCTTCTACGGCTGAAGCCATTGACCTATTCCTCGCGGCGCGTCCTATCGGCCGCTCGCCCTTTGCATACGGGATAGCGGACGCGGGTCAAGCCCAGCCAGCGCCAAGCGTGCTAGACTTCTGAATCATGACGCGCAACGAAACCGACGTGCTGATCGCCGGCGGCGGCTTTGCCGGACTGACGCTTGCGATCGCGTTGCGGCAAGCGCTGGGGCCGCGTTCGGCGTCGACTGTTGCCGATCCGGCGCTGGGCGTAAGCCACGCCGGCGACGAACGCGCTTCCGCCATCGTCGCGGCGGCGCGCCGGCTGTTCGAGACAATCGGGGTCTGGGCAGCCCGTCGCCGGCGAAGCGCAGCCGATCCTCGACATGGTCGTGACCGACAGCCGGCTCAACGACGCGGTGCGGCCGGTCTTTCTCACCTTCGCCGGAGAGATCGAGCCGGGCGAACCATTCGCCCACATGATCGAGAACCGGCATCTGGTCGCTGCGCTGGAAGCCAAAGCGCGCGAGCTCGGCGTCGAGTTGCGCGACCAGTGGCGGTTGCGAAATTCTCGCATCTCCGCGCAGCACGTCGATGTTGAATTCTGCCGACGGCGAGTGCGATCTCCGACCCGCCTCCTCGTCGCCGCCGACGGCGCGCGCTCGACCATCCGCCAGGCGGCGGGCATCGCCACGCACGGCTGGAATTACGGCCAGTCGGCGATCGTGACCAATGTCGCGCATGAGCGCGACCATGGCGGCCGCGCCGAGGAGCATTTTCTCCCGGCCGGGCCGTTCGCCATCCTGCCGCTCAAGGGCCGCCGCTCCTCGATCGTATGGACCGAGCGCGCGCAAGAGGCCGAGCGCATCGTGGCGCTGCCGGACGATGCCTTTCATGCCGAACTGGAGCAGCGCTTCAAGCTGCATCTCGGCGCGATCGAGGTCATCGGCGCCCGGCGCGTGCATCCGCTCGGCTTCTTCGTCGCCCGTTCGTTCATTGCCGAGCGCGTCGCGCTGGTCGGCGACGCCGCGCATGTCATTCATCCGATCGCCGGCCAAGGGCCTCAATATGGGCTTGAAGGATGTCGCCGCGCTGGCCGAAGTCATCGTCGATGCCGCGCGGCTCGGCCTCGATCCCGGATCGGCGAGCGTGCTCGAACGCTATCAGCGCTGGCGGCGCTTCGACACCATGGCGATGGGGTTTGCGACCGACGGCCTCAATCGTCTGTTCTCCAACCGCTCCGACGTGCTGCGCCTTGTCCGCGATGTCGGACTTGGCATGGTCGAACGCCTGCCGGGGCTCAAGCGCCTGTTCATTCGCGAAGCGGCCGGCCTCGTCGGCGAAGTGCCGAAACTCTTGCGCGGCGAATCGCTATAGTCGCCGTGCATGGCTTTCGACGACATTGCAGTCATCGGCGCTGGCGCCTGGGGAACGGCGCTGGCGCTGACTTGCGCTCGCGCCGGGCAGGAAAGTCACGCTGTGGGAGCACGACGCCGCCAACGCCGAGAACCTGAAAACAAACGCGAAAGCCTGTTTCTGCCCGGCGTGCGTATCGACGATGCGCATCGCCGTCGCCGCCGATCTCGCCGATGCCGCGCGGGCGCAGGCGATCCTGCTCGTCGTGCCGGCGCAAGCGGTGCGCAGCGCCGCGAAGGCGCTTTCGCCCCTGCTCGCGCGCCAACACGCCGGTCATCGTCTGCGCCAAAGGCATCGAGCGCGGGACAAAAAAATTCATGACCGAGGTCATCGCCGAATGCGCGCCCAATGCGGTGCCGGCGATTCTTTCCGGACCGAGTTTTGCCGCCGACGTGGCGCGCGGCCTGCCGACCGCGGTGACGCTGCCGGCCGAAGACGGCGAGCTCGCCGCCGACCTGGCGCGAGCGATCGGCTCGGCCGAGCTTTCGGCCCTACCATTCGACCGATGTGCGCGGCGTTGAGATCGGCGGCGCCGCCAAGAACGTGCTCGCCATCGCCGCCGGAATCGTCGCCGGCCGCGGGCTCGGCGCCAGCGCCGCCGCGGCTTTGACCACGCGCGGCTTCGCCGAGCTGCGCGCTTCGGCAGGGCCTACGGAGCCAAGGCCGAGACGATGATGGGACTTTCCGGGCTCGGCGATCTTTTGCTGACCTGTTCGAGCCCGCAATCGCGCAATTTTTCCTTCGGCGCCGCGCTTGGCCGCGGCCAAAGGCCTTCCGAGATCCACGGCGGTCTTGCCGAAGGCGTCTTTACCGCGCCTGTGCTGCTCGAAATGGCGGCGACCGCGGCGTCGACATGCCGATCTCGGCCGCGGTTGCCGCGCTGCTCGAACTGTGAGCGTCGAACGAGATGCGTGTGGACGAAGCCATCGAAATCGGAGGTATGATCATGGCGCTCGCCTTTGCGGGCGGAGGAATAGACGATGAGCTACTGGCTGCTGAAAACCGAGCCGGAAGAATTCTCCTGGGACGATCAGGTCAAGCGCGGCGCGAAGGGCGAGCCGTGGAGCGGAGTGCGCAATTTCACCGCGCGCCGAGCATCTGAAGGAGATGAAAAAGGGCGAGAAGTTCTTCTTCTATCACACCGGCGACGAGAAGCAGATCGTCGGCATCGGCGAAGTCCTCCGCGAAGCCTTTCCTGATCCGAGCGCCGGCAAGGGCGAGCCCTGGGTCGCCGTGCAGACCGGCGCGGTTGAGCCGTGCCGAAGCCGGTGACGCTCGCCGCCGTCAAGGCCGAACCGAAATTGAAGGACATGGCGCTGGTCAAATATTCCCGCCTGTCGGTGCAGCCGGTCACCGCCGACGAGTGGAAGATCGTCTGCAAGATGGGCGGCGTGAAGGCTTAATGCCTTAATGCCGGAAATGCCGCGTGCCGGTGAAAACCATGGCGACGTCGTGGTCGTCGGCCGCCTTGATCACCTCGTCGTCGCGCACCGAGCCGCCGGGCTGAATCACCGCGGTAGCGCCGGCTTCGATGGCGACCAGAAGCCCGTCGGCGAACGGAAAGAACGCATCGGAGGCGACCACCGAACCCTTGGTCGCGGGCTCCGCACGTCCGGCCGCCTGCGCAGCATCGAGCGGCCTTGCGGGCGGCGATGCGCGCCGAATCGACGCGGCTCATCTGTCCGGCGCCGATGCCGACCGTTGCGGAATCCTTGGCGTAGACGATCGTGTTCGATTTCACGTGCTTGGCGACGCGGAAAGCAAAGCGCAGATCGCGCAACTCGGCATTGGTCGGCGCGCGCCTGGTCACCGGTTTCAGCTCCATGTCGTCGACCACGGCATTGTCGCGCGATTGCACCAAGAGCCCGCCGGCGACTGTCTTTGCCGTCAGGCCGCCGGCGCGCGGATCGGGCAGGCCGCCGGCAAGGAGAAGCCGCAAATTCTTCTTCGCGGCGACGATGGCAATGGCCTCGTCGCTCGCGTCGGGCGCGATGATCACCTCGGTGAAAATTTCGGTGATGGCGCGCGCCGCGTCGGCGTCGAGCGTGCGATTGAGCGCGACGATGCCGCCGAACGCCGAAACCGGGTCGCAGGCGAGAGCCTTGCGATAGGCGTCGATGCAGGCTCGGACCCTTCGGCGACGCCGCACGGATTGGCGTGCTTGATGATGGCGCAGGCCGCGGTGCGCGCCGGATCGAACTCGGCGACGCATTCATAGGCCGCGTCGGTGTCGTTGATGTTGTTGTAGGAAAGCTGCTTGCCCTGCACCTGCCGCGCGGTGGCGACGCCGAAGCGCACATCCGGTGTGCGGTAGAACGCCGCCGATCTGATGCGGGTTCTCGCCGTAGCGAAGCTTTTCGATGAGCCGGCCGCCGAAGGCGCGATAGTCCGGCGCAACCTCGCCAAGCTCGCGAGCGAACCAATTGGCGATGGCCGCGTCGTAGGCGGCGGTGCGCGCGAACGCCTTGGCGGCGAGCCGCCGGCGCAGCGCCAGTGTCGTCATGCCGCCATGCTGCGCCAGCTCGTCGAGCAGCGCGCGCGTAATCGCCGGCGTCGACCAGCACGGCGACATCCTCGTGATTCTTGGCCGCGGCGCGGATCATGGCCGGGCCGCCGATATCGATATTCTCGATGCAGGCGGCGAAATCGGCGCCGCGCGCCACGGTTTCCTCGAACGGATAGAGATTGACGACGAGAATATCGATCGGCCGGATGTTTTGCGCGCGCATCGCCTCGACGTGCGCGGGTTGCCGCGTACCGCCAGCAAGCCGCCGTGCACCGCCGGATGCAGTGTCTTGACGCGGCCGTCCATCATTTCGGGAAAGCCGGTGAGATCGCTCACGTCGAGCACCTGCAGGCCGGCGTCGCTCAGCGTCTTGCGCGTGCCGCCGGTCGAAACGAGCTCGATGCCGTAGCCGGAAAGCGCGCGGGCGAATTCGGCAATGCCGGATTTGTCGGACACGGAGATGAGGGCGCGCGTCGCGCGGCGCAGATGCTCGGTCATGTCGGCCTGTCATGCTCCGCGAAGCTGAGCATCCTATCCGCCGCGCATTCGCGATGCGCAAGCGGACCTCTGCTGTGATTACTGGGTCGTCCGGTCAAGCGGAGCGTTGACTATATCCGCGCGCCGGCGGTCACAACGGCAGCTTCGGCTCTCCGCGCGCTCTGCGCGCCGGGCCTTGGCCATGACGGAGCCGGACTGCTGCAGGCTCCAGGACACGCGCGGCGCGTGGCGCGCGTGGCCGTAGATCACGATCTGCACCGTGCGCCGCGGGCCTTCGGCGCCGGCAAGATAGACGCTGTCCTCGAGTTCGACGCGGCCCTCGCGGACGCGTGAACGTCCACACCTCCTTGTCCGGCGCCATCAGCATGACGCCATGGCCGTCGGTGAGCCGCGTCGCCTTGACGGTCGGATGCAAATGAAAGCGCACGGCGTATTTGTCGCGCGTGGTGCGCACTTGCGGGCTGCCGTCGGCGGAGAGAAACGCGTCCTCGCCTTCGAGCCGCGTGCCGTCGGCGGCGAGCGTGAGCGTGCGCTCGTGCAGGATGCCGAAACGCTCGGCGTAGCCGTCATGGGTCGCGCGCAGCACGATGCGCGTCGGCGCGATCCTCGCGCGTCACCGCCACGTGGCTCGGGCCGTCGAGCATGGGCGCACCGCCGAGCACGCGGCGGAAGGTCGGCGAGGTGACGAAGCGGGCCGAGGACGCGTCGTTGAACGTCACCGTCGAGTGCGCGGCCGTCGCGCGCGCGAGCTGGCGCCAATCTTCGCGCGCGGTCGGCGGCATGCCGCAATTCACGATCAGCATATTTTGCTTCGGCGAGGAAAATTCGAAGGCGAGACAACCGGCATGCGCCTCGAGACTCATTTCGATCGGCGGCGCGCGGCCGACGTCCATGATCAGCACGCCGCCGCCGGCTTCCAGCCGCTGATAGCCGGAATGCGGCGCGTTCGACAGCGGCGCGCCGCGCGATTCGTCGTAGGCGAGCAGCGTCAGCAACAGATCGGCCGGCGTCGCGCCCATGCCGTTGAAGCGCGCGAAGCTGCCGTCGGAATGGCGGAAGAACCGCAGCATCGGCATCATGCGGTCGATGGCGTTGAGCAGCGCCGGCGGCGGCGCGATGTTGCGCGACGCGTAGGCTTGGCGCAGCGGCAACAGTTCGAGCAATATTTCGATGATCGCGCCGGGATCGCGGCCGACATGGCCGCCGTCGGGAAGGATCTGCCGCTGTAATTCCTGCGCGCAGCCGCTCGGTCGCGGATTTGATGCGGCGCGCCTGCCCGGCGATGCACAGCGCCGCATTGGCGAGCGCGATGATGGCCTGCAGATGCGCCACGCCGCGGCGCGCGTCGCCGGCGGTGTGGCGCAGATAGCGCACCTGGCGAACGAGGCTGCGCAGGAAGCGCCGGTAGAACGGCACATCGGCGTCCTGCAGCACCAGCGTCGCCTGGCTGAGCCAGGAGATGATGCGCCGCGACAGCACGTCCGGCCGCCACGCCAGACGGATGCCAGGAGCCTTGCAGCGCGATCCATTCATCGACCAGCGCGCGGCCGTTGGCGCGGGTGATGGCCGATTCGGCGGCGCGCAGATGGCGCAGCCAGCCGAATCCCAAGAGCTCGGCCGCCCATTCTTCCGAAGGCGGCTCCATTTCGAAAATCGAACGGCCGTCGCAGATCACCACCTTGCCGGCGAAGGCAAAGCGTCCGGAATAGATTTCGCTGGCGCGCGTCGCGTCGGCGGTGCGCAAATCCGGCGGAGCGATCAGCAGCCGATCGGCGCGGAACGGAAACAGCGGCCAGACGCAACAGCGGATGGCCGTTGACGCGCCCGGCAAGCTGCCGCACCCCGCCGCGCAGCAGCAGCCAGGACAGCTTTGCATGATTGCCGAATCGCAAGGCGCGCCATTGCGGCGCTCGCCCCTTTCTGCCCGCGCATGCCGGGCGCCCGTGCCCGCGTGCACCATAATGAACCCGAGCGCAGGCGGCCAAACGGCGATGCTAATTAATTGATGTCGCTATAGTTTTTGCAGCCGCGCGGCGTAGAAGCCATCGAGGCCGGAAAGCCGCGAATCGGTATCGGGAAGCTGGCACGGCAGCGTGCGCAGGTCGCCGTCCTTGCTGATGAACTCGGCTGTGCCAAAGACTTCGCTCGCCGCGATCGGCGCCCGGCGCACGCCGTCGTTGCGCGGCGAAGAAGCGCGGCGACGACGTCCTCGTTCTCCTCGGGCTCGAGCGAACAGGTGCAATAGATCAGCGTGCCGCCGTTTTTGGTCAGCGCCAGCGCGCGCTCGATCAATTGGCTCTGCACGCGGGAGAGCGGCGATATCGCGCGGCGCGCTTGAGCCACGGCACGTCGGGATGACGGCGGATGGTGCCGGTCGACGAGCACGGCGCATCGAGCAGCACGGCGTCGAATTTTTGCTCGGCCGTCCACGCCGCCGCGTCGGCGCAGACAAGCTCGGCAGTGAGCGACAGCCGCTGCGAGATTTTCGCGCACGCGATCGAGCCGCGCCGGCGCCCGGTCGACGGCGGTGACGTGCGCGCCGGCGGCCGCAAGCTGCGCGGTCTTGCCGCCGGGCGCGGCGCACAGATCGGCGACGCGCTTGCCCGGCAAGATCGCCGAACAGCCGCGCCGGCAGCGCCGCCGCCGCGTCCTGCACCCACCACGCGCCCTCGGCAAAACCCGGCAGCGCCGTCACCGGGCCGTGCGCGATGGTGCGCACCGTGCCGGTCGGCAGCACGCGCCCGTTGAGCTGCGCGGCCCAGGCTTCCGGATCGCTTTTCACGGTGAGATCGAGCGCCGGCTCGCGGCCGTTGGCGGCGGCGATGGCGTGCGCCGTCGGCTTCGCCGTAGGTCTTTGTCCAGCGCGCCAACAGCCAGCCGGGCGTATCGAGAGCGACCGGATCGAGCGCGGCCAGGCGCTCCGCGCCCTCGCGCGCCACGCGCCGCAACACGGCATTGACGAGGCCGGCGTAGTGCGCCGCGTTGCGGTCCGTCTGCGCAAGGCGCACCGACAAGATCGACGGCGGCATGGTCGGGAATTTGCAGAAAAAGAATTTGCGCGGCGCCGAGGAGCAGCGCCGTCTCGACGAGCGGCGCCTGCGCGGGCGGACCGCGATCGAGAAACAGCGAGATGAGATGGCGCAACGTGCCGAGCCGGCGCAGCACCGTCGCGACGAGCGCGCGCGCAAGCGCGCGGTCGCGCTCGGGCAAGTGCGGCAAAGCCCGGATTGCGCGCCGGCGCCGTCGAGCATCGTCATCGAGCGCGCGGTGGCGGCGCAGCACGCCGTCGACGATGTCGGCGGCGATGCGGCGCGCCGCGAGACCTGGTACCGCGTCGTGGATCAGGAGCGCGGACCGGCGCTTTGCGCGCACGCCTCATTGGGCTGAAATTCCTCGCTTGCGGACGGCACTTGCAGATTTGCCACGGCTACGCCAAGTCAGAGCCCATGCCAACCGACCGAGATCAACCGTCGCCGCCGAGCCCGCAAGCGAAGCCGGCCCGGAATCGAAGCCAACGCGAACCGCGCCCGCTCCCGCCGGCGGCCGAGCGCGCGCTCGCCGAAGCCGCGGCCCGCCGCGCCGAGCGCGAGCGCAGCGCGCCGAGCCGCCGAAGGAAGTCGGCGGCCGCGGCGGCCCCGATCCAACCCGCTACGGGGACTGGGAAGTCAACGGGCTCGCGTCGGATTTCTGACGTGCGTCCTCCACGCGACACGAGGCGCAGAAACGTCGTCATCGAGGCGCAGCCGAAGCACCGGGATTAGGCGCCTGGCGTCTGACGTCCGTTACCTGGTCACCACCACCGTCGTGCCGACGCTGACCCGGCCGTAAGAGATCGGTGATGTCGGCATTGTACATGCGGATGCAGCCGTGCGAGACGAAACCGCCGATCAAGCCCGGCTGGTTGGTGCCGTGGATCGCGTATTGGCCGCCGCCGACAGCGTCATCGCCGCAACGCCCATCGGATTGTGCGGCGAGCCGCCCGGGATCACGTCCGGCAGCCTGGGTTCTTCGCGCTTGATCGATGCCGGCGGCGACCATGCCGGCTCGACGTACTTGCCGTTGATCTGCACGTGCCGGACCATTGCATGCCGGAGCGGCCGACGCCGACCGGATAGCGGATCGCCTGGCCGTCGCCGAGCATCAGATAAAGGCGCCGCTCGCGGTCCGCACCACGATGGTGCCCGCCGGGTAGTTGTCCTTCACCGCGACCATCGCCGCGGGCCGAACGCCGGATCCGGCGCAAGACGCGAATGATGGCGAACGCCGCCAGAGCGGCCGCAAACAGTATCTTTGCTCGCATTTTCGAAATCCCCGACGCAATGTCCACTGCACGGCCCGCGCCCGGTACCGCGGTCACGGAACTGGAAACCATCATAGCCGAAACGGACGCCCCGCTCAGCAGCGCCGCCGCGTTACGGTAAAGTTTCTCTAAATTTTCCACAGGTGCGGGTGGCTTACTGGGGTTCAGCCTGTATTACGCGCTCTCCTTGCTCCGGTTCTGCCGGTTATTGACCAGATCGTCGACCACGGCGGGATCGGCGAGCGTCGAGGTGTCGCCGAGATTGCCGAACTCGTCCTCGGCGATCTTGCGCAGGATGCGGCGCATGATTTTGCCCGAGCGCGTCTTCGGCAGGTTGGGCGCGAACTGGATGAGATCGGGCGAGGCGATCGGGCTGATCTCCTTGCGAACCCAGTTGACCAGCTCCTTGCGCAGCTCCTCGGTCGGCTGCTCGCCGGTCATCAGCGTCACATAGGCATAGATGCCCTGGCCCTTGATATTGTGCGGATAGCCGACGACGGCGGCTTCCGACACTTTCGGGTGCGCCACCAGCGCCGACTTCCACCTCGGCGGTGCCGAGCCGATGGCCGGCGACGTTGATGACGTCGTCGACGCGGCCGGTGATCCAGTAATAGCCGTCTTCGTCGCGGCGGCAGCCGTCGCCGGTGAAATATTTGCCCGGATAGGCGGAGAAATAGGTGTCGATGAAGCGCTGATGGTCGCCATAGACCGTGCGCATCTGGCCGGGCCAGGAATCGGCGATGCAGAGATTGCCGCTGGTCGCACCGTCCTGCACCTTGCCGTCGGCGTCGACGATCTGCGGAATGATACCGAAGAACGGCTGCGTCGCCGAGCCGGGTTTGAGCCGCGTTGCACCCGGCAGCGGCGTGATCAGAATGCCGCCGGTTTCGGTCTGCCACCAGGTATCGACGATCGGGCAGCGGCCGTCGCCGACCACGCGGTAATACCATTCCCACGCTTCCGGATTGATCGGCTCGCCGACGGTGCCGAGGAGGCGCAGCGAAGCGCGTGAGGTCTTTTTCACCGGCGCATCGCCTGACTGCATCAGCGCGCGGATCGCGGTCGGCGCGGTGTAAAAGATATTGACCTTGTGCTTGTCGATCACTTCCCAGAAGCGCGACACGCTCGGATAGTTCGGCACGCCCTCGAACATCAGCGTGGTGGCGCCGTTCGCCAGCGGACCGTAGACGATGTAGCTGTGGCCGGTGACCCAGCCGACGTCGGCGGTGCACCAATAGATGTCGCCGTCGTGATAGTCGAACACGTATTGGTGCGTCATGGCGACGTAAACCAGATAGCCGCCGGTCGTGTGCAGCACGCCTTTCGGCTTTCCGGTCGAGCCCGACGTGTAGAGGATGAACAGCGGATCCTCGGCGTTCATGTGCTCGCATGGGCACTCCGCCGTGACCACGTCCTTGGCCTCGTGGTACCAGACGTCGCGCACCGGATCCATGTCGACCGGCGCGCCGGTGCGCTTGACGACGATGACGTAATCGACGCCGCCGACCTTGGCGATCGCGGCGTCGGTATTGGCCTTGAGCGGCACCTTGCGGCCGCCGCGCAAGCCTTCGTCGGCGGTGATGACGACGTTCGACTTGCAGTCCTCGATGCGGCCGGCGAGCGAGTCGGGCGAGAAGCCGCCGAACACCACGGAATGGATCGCGCCGATGCGCGCGCAGGCGAGGATCGCGTACGCGGCTTCCGGGATCATCGGCATGTAGATGGTGACGCGGTCGCCTTTCTTGACGTTGCGGTTGCGCAAAATGTTGGCGAAGCGGCAGACCTCGTCGTGCAGCTCCTTGTAGGTGATGTGCTTGACTTTCTTTGGATCGTCGCCTTCCCAGATGATCGCGATCTGGTTGCCGCGCGTGTGCAGGTGGCGGTCGATGCAATTGTAGGCGGCGTTGGTGACGCCGTCCTCGAACCATTTGATCGAGACGTTCGGCTTGGCGAAGGAGGTGTTCTTGACCTTGGTGAAATGCCTCGTCCAGTGGATGCGCTTGGCCTGCTCGGCCCAGAATGCGTTCGGATCCTTGAGCGAGGCCGCGTACATTTCCTGGTATTTGGCGTCGTCGATAAAGGCGCGCTTTTTCCATTCCGCCGGAACGTCATAAATCTTTTCGCTCATCGCGTTCCTCCATCACCGCCGCAGCTTAAGGCCTTCATTGCACAGGCCTAATGGTTCCGTGGGCGGCTTTTAAAGCACTATTATGCGCTGGCCGCGCGCGAGGCGACAAGGCCGCCTATCTCATCGATTTGTCGCAGCGCGGCAATTCGGCACCGGCACCAGCGCCAGCATTGTGTATAATGCGGCGCGCAACCAGGGGGCCATCATGCGCTATGCGAACATTGCCGCCTTCGTCGCCGTCGCTTTTCTCGCCGTCAGTCCGCTGCGGGCGCAGACCCCCTCGGCCGTGCCGCCGCCGGCCGAAAACCTCGCCGCCGCGCGCGAGCTCGTTCAGGTCATGAAAGCGACGGACCAGTTCAAGCGCTGCTGCCCACCATCTTTGCGGCGCTCAAACCGGCGTTCGTGCAGGACCGGCCGGACGTAGTAAGGATTATGATGCGATCATGCCGCTCGTGATCGGCCGGTGCGATGAAGCGACTGAATGCATTCGCCGATCTGCTGGCCGGGATCTACGCGCGCAATTTCACCGTCGATGAAATCCACGACCTCACCGCATTCTATCGATCGCCGACAGGTCAGAAGCTCATCGCGCGGCAACCGATCATCGCGCGCGAGAGCCTGGCGGCAGGTCAACAGTTCGGCCGAGAACTTGTAGCCGATCTGCAGCAGCAAATCGAGGGTGAGCTGAAGAAACACGGAGGCGCCAACTAACGGCGCGCGGCAGCGTCAATCTACGGCGGACCGGAAAGGTCGGGCGAGGATCACGCCGAGCCGGTGATCCACTGTTCGAGTTTCTGCTTGGGCGCAGCGCCGACTTGGCGGGAGGCGAGCTGGCCGTCCTTGAACAGCATCAGCGTCGGGATCGACATGATGCCGTATTTCGCCGCCGTGCCGGGGTTCTCGTCGACATTGAGTTTGACGATCTTCACCTTGCCGTTGAGCGATTTGGAAATCTCCTCGAGCGCCGGCGCAATCATCCGGCAGGGGCCGCACCATTCCGCCCAGAAGTCGACGACGACGGGTTCGCTCGCTTTGAGCACGTCCTTCTCAAACGTTGCGTCCGTGACTTTGTCGACCATGAAAGACCTCGCCGTTTTTTAAGAGAATCCTCCACCCGCAAGTGTCGAACCTATGAACCGTCCCTGCGGGCGTCAAGGGACCTTCACCGGAGAGTGAGACCGCGAGAAGACGTCTGCCAGGGCCGCGTCCATCGCCGGGCTGGGGATTTCCACAAGGCTGGGGCCGGCGGTGAAGAGAAGCGCCGCACGCACTGTTTTTCCCGGATAAAGACGCGATAAGCAGCGCACGATAGAGCGCGAGCTGGGCGATGTAGGGCAGCGGCACATCCTCGATCCGGCCCGGAACGATGCCGTCGGTCTTGTAGTCCGCAATCAGGATGGCATCGTCCGTGACGATCAAGCGGTCCAGCTGCCCAGGTACGCGTTCCACATCACCGTCCGGACGCGGGATGCGCCCGACAATCGGCACTTCGGCCCGGCTTCCCGGCGCAAATAGCTGGGCAAAGTTGGGCGTCCTCGAGAATGGCGAGAACTTGGCGCATGATGTTCGCCCGCTCCGCTTCCAGAAAATCCGCGGCGGCGCTCGCCAGATAGTGCTCGGCTGCACCCTGGCGACGCGCAGGCGGAATATCGGGCAGCGATTGCATGAGCCGATGCACGATTCGACCGCGCTGCAGCGCCTTGCGCCGGATTTTCGCTGAGGCGCCCGGCGGTGCGAGTTCGCCGATGTCTGCGTCGAAAGCCGACGACGGCGATAGCGGCTCCCGCCGCGGCGCTTCGGCTGGCGCCGGTCGGCGCAACCAAAGCGGAAGCTCGCGGCGTGGCGCTGCGTTCTCATCGACCAGTGCGACTGTTGCGCGCTGCGCCGCGGGCGTAGGAGCTACCTTGCGATAGCGCAGGATTTTCTCGCCGTTTTCTGTCTTCTTCAACGAGGAATGGATCGAGCGCCTCGCGCACGAGGTCGTACCAGCAACCTTTCGGCCGCGCCCGGATGCCGTCGGCGCCGCAGACGATCAACCGGTCGGCCGCCCGCGTCATGGCGACGTATAGGAGCCGGCGATATTCGTTCTCCGCGTCGGTCCGCGCGGCTGTGCGCGCCGCCGCGATGCTGCCGCCGTCGTCATCCTTGCGCCCCGCCCAGATCAGCGCACCGCCCGCAAGTTTGAGGAGCCGCGGCGGCCGCGGACCGGCCGGAAGCGTCATCGTGTCGGCGAGGATGACGATCGGCGCTTCGAGGCCCTTGGCGCCATGCACCGTCATCACCCGCACCTCGTTGCGCGCGATCTCCATGTCGCGCTTCACTTCGGCGCGCGCTTCGCGCAGCCAGGCCAAAAATCCCTGCAATGAAGGCGTTTGGCGCCGTTCGTATGCGAGCGCCAAATTGAGAAATTCATCGAGCGCGTCATTGGCCTCGGCGCCAAGCCGCGCCAGGAACCGCCGCCGGCCGCCGCCCTCGCCCAAAATTTGCGCATAGAACGCAAACGGCATTTCGCGCCGCGCGGCGTCTGCAAGGCTGTCGAGGCGTTCGGCCGCGTTCACAAACAAATCGCTTGCCGCAGTCTTGCGGCGGAGCGCCGCGCGCAGCGGAAGGCGGCCGCGACCCCATGCGACGGCAAACAAATCTTCATCGCTAAAGCCAAATAGCGGCGAGCGAAGTACGGTGGCGAGCGCCAGATCGTCCTCCGCAAGCAAGAGCGCATCGCCGAGCGCCATCAGGTCCATCACCGCGATATGTTCGGTGAGCACCAGACGGTCGGCGCCCGCCACTTCGACATCGTTGTTCTTGAGCGCGCGGATGATCGCCTCGAAAAGTTCGCCGCGCTGGCGCACCAGGATGAGAACGTCGCCGAAGCGCGCGGCGCGGTGCTCGATACCGACGGGCTCGCAGCATTCCACCAGCGATCGAACGGTGCGCGCGATTCGTTGCGCCAGTTTCACGCGGGGGCTGGTCTCGTTCACCTGGTCGAACGGCGCGTCCCAGCCTTCGATCGCTGCGCGCTCGTCCGGCTGTTCAGGCTCCCAGATTTCGACGACGCTCGGCGGCGCATCCGGCAACGCGATGTGCGGCGGAAAACCGCCAGTATCCGACGTCACGCTCGCGGCGATGTCTTCGCATTAACACGATGTCCACCGCACCCAGGATGCTGTCGCCGGAACGGAACGAATGCTCGAATTTTCGCGGGAGGAACCGCAGCCCGGCGTTGTTATGCGCGCGCTCGAAATAGCGCCGCATATCGGCGAATTCCTTCGGTGCTGCATTCTGAAACGAATAGATCGATTGCTTTTCGTCGCCGACGGCGAAAATGGTGCGCGTACCCGGGCGCGCTCCGGCGCCGGCGGTGAACTCGGCGGCGAGCCGCGACACGATCTCCCACTGTTTCTTGCTGGTGTCCTGCGCCTCGTCGACGAGCAGATGATCGATGCCGAGGTCGAGTTTGTAGTGCACCCAGGCGGCACCGACGTCGCGCAGCAGGTCCAGCGTCTTGTCGATAAGATCGTCATAATCGACCAACCCGCGACGCTCCTTTTCCTTGCGATAGCGCGTCAGCACCTCATAGGTGACGGTGAGCAGCGCGGCGCTGCGATCCCGGCAGGCGACCGCGCGCCGACACGCAAGCAGCGCGCAGACACGCTGCTGCTCGGCGTTCAAGCCGCTCGACGAGGGTCGCATCCTTGATCGCCTTGGTGACGATCGCTTTGCGCGGAGTTCCTTCCCCGGTGCAGAAAATTTCGAGGTACGTGTCGATGCGGTCGGAGCCGGACAGCGACGCGAGCGCAGAAAAGCAGCGTGCCCGTTCGCCGTCGGTCTTTGAACCTTGCGCCAACGTGGCGGCGATAACAGCCCATTCCGGCGGCACGATCGATGAACCGGTACAAAACTCGGCGTTAATGGTGTCCCGATTGTCGGAGGGATTGATTCCGAGTGACCGCCCCAAGGAGTTGATCGCCGCATCGACGCCGCCCGCGTCAGACACCCAACGTGTGATGGCATCGCGCTGGCCGATCGTTTCACGCACCAGCTCGCGAAAGGTCACATCGGCGGCCGCGACCATTGCGTCGGCAAGCGCCCGGCCGAGCGCGCTTGCGGGATCGGCGGCGCCGTCAAGCAGCACGGCGAGCGTCAGCTCTTCCAGAAGCTGCGTCTGCTCGGTCTCGTCAAGCACGCCGAAGCGGGCGGCGACGTTGGCTTCGAACGGGAATTGATGCAGAAGTTGCGTGCAGAAGGCGTGGATGGTCTGCACTTTGAGGCCGCCCGGCGTCTCCAGCGCGCGCGCAAACAAGCGCCGCGCCACCGCGCGTCGAACCGCGTCTGGCGCCATGTTCGAGCCTTCGCGAATGGCTTGGTCGAGCGCGTCATTGTCGAGGGTGGTCCAGTGCGCAAGCGTGTCGAACACGCGCTTTGCCATGTTGGCGGCTGCCGCTTTGGTGAAGGTGAGGCAAAGAATTTTTTCCGGCTGCACGCCATTGAGCAAAAGATTGATCACGCGCTGCGCCAGCACGTGAGTCTTGCCCGAACCGGCGTTGGCGGCGACAAACGCGGAAACGTCCGGATTGGAGACCTCGGTTTGCAGCCGCGTGACCGCGGATGGGATTGTGGCCGGAGTTCTCACGCGCCGTTCCCGTCGTCGTCGGCGCCGCCCACGCTCGACCACTCCTTCACGCGCGCGAGATGATCGTAGGTCCCGTAATGGGTCGTCCACATAGGATGAACGAGCGAGCGATAAGGCTCGTCCTCGTTTTCGAAGCGCCGAGCGAGCGCCGTGAGCTTTTCCAGCGAGCGATCGGCCTGCATGTCGGGCGTGCCTTCCTTGAACGCAATCGATCTGCATTCGCCGGCAGGCTCGCCGCCTTTCAGCGTCACGTAAATGATCTCCGCCACCGAAGCAGGGGCCAAGAATTGCTTGAACCCGCCGTTACGCAGGATCGCGGCTTCGAGCGTGAGCTGAGGAGCGAGTCCCGTGCGTACCTGTTTTTCGGTCCGCGCGGCGCCGGTCTTGTAATCGAAGATCACGTAGCGGCCTGCGGCGTCGCGCTCGATGCGGTCGGCAATGCCGCGCAGCCTAAAGGTGCCTTCGGCGAGCGGAATGTCGATCTCACCCCTGATTTCGGCCTCGATCGCCGCGATTGCGGCGCGCCGCTCAAGCTCCCAGCGCACGAACCAATGCGCGATGCGCGTAAAGCGTGGCCACCAGAAGGCGCGTGCCTCGGGGAAGTCTTCCAGCGCGGCGAAATGCTTGCGGCCGAGCGCAATGAGTGCGCCAGTCGGATCGGGCGGCAGCTGTTTGGCGAACAGCTTGGTGAAATCGCCGATCGCGGCGTGAATGAACGTGCCGCGCTCGGCAGCGCCGGGATCGGCGTCGACCGGATCTAGCGGCCGCAGATGCAAAATGTGCTTGGCGTAGATCGTGTAGGGATCGCGCAGCCAGTCCTCGATCTCGGTCACCGAAAGGCCTTTTGGCCGGGCCGCGCGCGGCGGCCTGGGCGCCGGCTGCTCCGCCGGCACGACCTTCTCGGGCCGGTCCAGTTCGCGCACCCAAGCCAGATATGTGTTGCCCCGCTCGATGACTGACTGCCATCGATCCCCAGCGACCGCAGCGAGGCGTTGGATGAAGCGCGAGGGATTTGTCGGCGCGCCTTCGAGCTTGGCGGCGCGCGTGAGGATGACCTCGCGGGCGCCGAGCAATTGTGCGAAATCGTGGGCAGACAACCCGATCCGCCGCTCTGGCAGATCGAGGCCGAGTCGAAGCCGCATTGGCCGACTGAGCCAGGCATCGCTCCGGCTTTCCGGCGGCCAAGTGCTTTCGACGAGACCGCCGAGCACCACGCGATCGCTCTCGGTCAGGCGCGCTTCCAAAAGCCCAAGAATGCGCACGCGCAATCCGGGGCGAGGCGGCCGGCGTACGACCCGGCCGGCCAGCGCCGCACAGAACAGCTCGGCATAATCGCGCGGCTCAACGCGCAAACCGGCGGCAGCTTCGCTCGTCGCCAGCTCATCGAGCGCGTCCGCAAGCTTGGCGCCATCCGGACCGGCGAGCGCGGCACCGGCATCCGTGTCTCGTGACAAGGCATCTAGCACCTCGCGGTGTCGTTCTGCGATGGTGGCGAGCGGTTGCGGCGCGGCAGCAATGCTTTCGAGCGGCGCCAGCGCATCGGCAAGGGCGGAAACAAGGGTCTCGGCCGCGGTCAGTTCGGCATCGGTCAGGCTGGTGCGCGGATCGGAAGGATGCAAATCGGCCTTCGAATTGCGCAAGCTGTTCAGCGCACGCGCAAGGCCGGCCGTACCGCGACGTGGGCGCGGCCCGCGCAGGATCGCGCGCTCCAGTGCGGCAACGGCATAATCTCGGTCGTTCATGCCAAGGCGCAGCAGCGGATGCTTGAGCAGAGCGAGCAGCGCCACCGGCTCGACGCCGCCAAATGCGGCTGCGGCGGCGAGTCGGGCAAAAACCCCGGCCGGCGTATCGGCGAGCACGTCGCCGCCGGAATCCTCCACCGCGATATTCCAGCGGCCGAGCGCAGCGAGCACGCGGCGGCCGAGCGCCCGATCCGGCGTGACCAAAGAAGCGGTCTTGCCGTCATGCACCGCTTCGCGCAGCGCCACCGCGATGGCGAGGGCTTCTTCCTCGGCATTGGCCGCTTCGATCAGCGTGAGGTTGTGCAGCGCTGCCTCCGCATGTGCTGCGAACGTCGCATCGGCGGTGGTTTGCCGCCACATGTCTGTGGTGGGTGCCGGCCGCAGCGCCTCGGAGATGAGCCGCTCGCGCCCAGATGGCTTTGCCAAAATCTCGACGGCATCGCGCCCTACGCCGATGCGCGTGAGCAGCGCCTGCATGGCGAATTGCGGGTGGCCCGGCGCCGGCGCGATACTTTTGCCCTCGTCTCCCGCAATCAGTCGCCACGCGTTCTCGTCGAGATCGGTGTCGAGGCCCGGCAGCACGACGGAGCCGTGCGGCAGCCGCGCGATGGTCGCGATCAGTTCGGCCGTCGACGGAATCGAGCCGGTCGAGCCCGCCGCAATCACCGGTCCATCGGTCTTGCGTGCGAGCCGCGCTGCCTCGGCCTTGATCAGCTGGTCGCGCCGCTCCGCCGCCTCAATGCAGTTTCTCCCCTTCAGAATTTGCGGCCATTGCTCGCGGGCGATCTGCAAAAATCTCAGCGTGAGCTGCCAATACTCATCGAATTGCTCAGGGACGAGCTCGTCGAACCGGTCCCACGAAACGCCACGCATCGTCATGTCGTCGATCAGGCGGGCGAGATCGTCGGCGAGTGCGCAAGCCGCCGCCGGCGTCTGCGCGACGAGCGGGATGCCGGCGGCGCCGCGCAATTGCGGCGCGGCGGCCCACTCGCTGACGAGCCGAGTGAGCAGCAAGCGCCGTTCCAGGCCGTCGAGCGCCTCCGGCAGCGCCAGCGCCTCCGCCGCGATGTCGCCGGTCGCGGCCTCGGCAAACGCAATCTCGTCCTCGTCGATATCGCCGATGGCGACGATACGCGGCAGGATCGCCGCATCATCTTTCAGAACATCGAGAAAGGCATCGCGGGCGAGTCGGCAGGCGCGCCGCGTCGGCAGATAGAGCGTGACCGAAGCGAGCGCCAACGGATCTGCCGCGGCGGCAAAGCCGAGCCTGCCGCCGATCAATGCCTCGATCAGCGTCGGCAGAAACGGCGCCGACGGCGGAATGGTAAAAACGCGTGCAGCCATGGTGACGAGTTCGCAATTTCCCGTCGTTCCCCTGAACACGGTAACCCATAACCACGATGCGAGCAGATTTTGCTGGGGCGGTGATTATGGGTCCCTGCTCTCGCCGGGACGACTGAGACGTGCCTAGCAGATTCTACGCCGAAGCGGCGAGCGCGGCCTCGGCGTCGGCAACCGCCTCGGGCGTGCCGACGTGCATCCAGATGCCTTCGAGGTGCAGGCCGAACAGCCGGCCGCGCGCGCCGGCGCGGTCGAACAAGAGCGTGAGCGGGAACGCGCCCGCAGGTCCATCGACGAACAGCGCCGGCGACAGGATCGACGCGCCGGCATAGACGAAGGGAACCACTTCCCGCTCGCCGCGCCGCCGCAAGCGGCCATCGGGCAGGATCGTGTAGTCGCCGCTTCCCTCATAGCCGACGCTGCCGGCGGTCGGGGCGAGCAGGAGCAGCGCGTCCATGGCCTCGGCGTCGAAGACATCGGCCAGCCGCGTTAAATTGGGTTTGACGCCGTCGAGCCACAGCGTATCGGAGTTGACCAGAAAGAATGGCGCGTCGCTCAGTTTCGGCAGCGCCTTGGCGATGCCGCCGCCGGTGCCAAGGAGCGTGCCGCGCTCATCCGAAATGACGATCTGCGGCGTTTTGCGCAACGCCAAATGCCGCTCCAGCGCGTCGGCGAGATAATGCACGTTCACGACCGCGCGCTCCACGCCGGCGGCGGCGAGACGGTCAAGCACATAATCGATCAACGGCCTGCCGCCGACTTCAACAAGCGGCTTGGGGATCGCGCCGTTATAGGGCCGCATGCGCGTGCCGAGACCAGCCGCCAGCACGATCGCGCATTTCGGCATCGTCGATTGATCGAGCGCAGTCATCGCCCCAACCCTGCCCGCACTCCGCGCCGCGATTCGCGCCATCATACTCCTTGCGGAGCCGGCATATTGGCCGCGTACCAATCCTTCAGCGACGCCAGCGCTGGGTGGGCAAGCGAGCGCTGCAGATAGCGCCATAGGCGCGGAATGTGGCGCAGGTATTGCGGCTTGCCGTCGCGGCGGTCGAGTCGCGCGAAAATGCCGAGAATTTTTGTGGCGCGCTGGGCGGCGAGCGTTGCGTAGAGCTGCGCAAACTCTGCGGGCTCGAAGCGGCTGCCGCTGGTCTGGCGCGCGCGGACATAGCGGCTGAGCAGCGCCACCTCCAAAGATTCCGGCACATCGACGCGCGCATCTTGCAACAGCGAAGCAACATCATAGGCGGCCGGACCGATAACCGCATCCTGAAAATCAAGCACTCCGATGCGGGCAATGTCGTGGCGTTCGCCGAGCCACAGCAGGTTGGGCGAATGGAAATCGCGCAGCACCCAGGTCGACGGCGACGCGATGGCGGGCGCCAGCGCCTTGCGCCAAAGCGCGACGAAATCTGCACGCGTTTCTTCGCTTGCCGGCGCTTTGACGTGCGGCAGATACCAGTCGAGCAAAAGCTCGGCCTCGATCAGAAACGCCTCCATGTCGTAGCGCGGCAGCCGGTAGTCGCGATGCGGCGCCACCAGCAACGTCTCCGGCAAGCGGCGGCGGTGCAGTGAAATGAGCACATCGAGCGCGGTTTCGTAGCGCGCCTCGATCAGCGCCGGCGGATCGCCTTCAACAATGCGCTCGTCGCCCAAATCCTCCATGATGACCAGGCCGTGATCCGTGTCGGCATGCATAATCGCCGGCGTCGAAAGATTGCGCTCGCGCAAGCCCGCCGCCAGCGCGGCGTAGGGAATCGTATTTTCGGCGAGGTGGGCGATGGCGCTGTAGGGTTTGCCATCGCGCACCGGCGGACCGTCGGGATGCGGCGGTGCATTCATCAGCACCATGGTCCGATCATTGAGCGTCAGGCGCTCAAAAATCCGCGTCGAGGCGTCGCCCTGCATGCGCCGGCGTTCCGCCGCGCCGAAACCGGACTCGTCGAGAAAGGCGCGGACTTGGCCGATCCGCGCCGCACGAGCGGCGAATGCGCCGTAGCCGGTGCAGCGCGCATGACGCATCTCGGCGCCCAATGCCGGCGCCAGTGTGAAGGTGATATCGAGGCGGCTCGGCGGCAGGAAGCCGGCGGCTCGATCGGGCCATTCTATCAGCACCACGGTTTCTTCCGGCAGATCGTCGAAGCCGATCTCGGACAATTCGGCAGCGCCCGATAGCCGATAGAGGTCGGCATGCACGAGCGTAAAGCGCGGCAGTTCATAGCTCTGCAGCAACGTGAAGGTCGGGCTCGGCACCTCGATCGTGTCGTCGCCGGCGAGGTAGCGGATGAGCGCGCGCGCAAACGTGGTCTTGCCGGCGCCGAGGTCGCCCGACAATGTCACCAGATCACCGGGTTCGAGCGCGCAGGCGACGTCGACGGCAAAGTGGACCGTCGCCTGCTCGTTGGGCAAGTGCACGGAAAAACTCGCACCGCTCGCGGTGGTCAGGAGCATGGCGGCGATCCGCTAATGAATTTTCTGAACGCGCATGGGGGTTTTCAAGAAACCAGAATTCCGCCCTTGATCAAGTCCAGGCCCGGCTTTTTCGCTGCTCCGCTAGGCCGCCGTTAGCGCGGTCGCTGCCTGGCCGGCGGGGAACGTACAGGTCACGGTCGTGCCCTCCCCGACGACGGAAGCGATGGTCACGACGCCGCCGTGCAGTTCGACGAACGAGCGCACCAGGGAAAGCCCGATTCCCGGCCCGCGATGATGCGAACCGAGCGAGTGCGTTTCGAACCAGTTGAAGACCTTTTCCAGCACTTCGGGAGGAATCCCCGGCCCCTTGTCGGTGACCGAGAACGACACCTCGTCCGCGCGCCGCTCGGCCAATAGCGTGACAGTCGCGCCGCCCGGTGAAAAACTCACGGCGTTGGCCAAAAGGTTGAAGAGGATCTGCCGCACGCGCCGTGCATCGGCGGCGAAACTGCCGATATCGGCGGGTGCCCTTATGTCGAGCGTAATCCCGGCGCTTACCAAGCGGTCCTGCACGCCTTCGGCCGCCGCCTGCATGGTTTCGCGGATGTCAACCAAGCCGAGATTAAGCTGCATGCGGCCGGCGTCGATAGTCGCCAGGTCGAGAATGTTGTTGATCAGCGCCAACAGCGTATTCGAGGAAACCGTGATGTAGTCGAGATATTCGCGCTGCTTCGGGGCGAGCGGGCCGGTCGCCGGATCGCCCAGCAGGTGCACAAAGCCGATAATGTTGGTGAGCGGCGAGCGCAGCTCGTAGGACACGTGATGCACGAAGCTGATCTTGATGCGATCGGCATCTTCCAACGCCTCGTTGCGTTCGCGCAAGGCGCGCTCGACGTTGACCGAGTCCGTGACGTCGTGGAACGTGACCAGCGTGGCGCCCGCGGGCAGCGGCACGGTGGTGCAATCGACCACGCTGCCGTCGCGCCGCTCGAGCCGTCCGGCAATGGCTGTGCGGCTGTCGATTGCGGTGACGACCTCGCGCAACGATTGCCAAGTGGGATCGTCGCCGTGCAGCGGCCGGCATAACGCCGTGATCGTTTCGATATGCGGCCGCTCGGCGAGCGCCTGCGGCAAAAGTTTCCACATTTTAGCGAAGGCTGTGTTGTGCAGCCGCAGTCTTCCGTCGCTTGCGAACACTGCGACGCCTTCGGCCAGATTGTCGAGCGTTTCGCCTTGCACGCGGATCAGCTCTTCGAAGCGCCGTTCGAGATCCAGCCGCTCGGTCACGTCGTGGAAAAGATAGGTGACGCCGCCGTCCGGATTCGGCGTAGTCACGACCCGCAGAGTGCGCCCGTCGGGCAGGTGCCAGACATGCTCCTTCGCCTCGTTGGCGCGATAGGCCGCGTGCAACTGCGCCTTCCATTGACGAAAACTCTGCTGCTCCGGCAGCTTGCGGGCGACGCGCAACTCGTCGAGGACCGCCGAATCGGTAGGGTCCTGATCTAAGTAGGCCGCGTCGAGATCCCACAAAGCGCGATAGGCGGCGTTGTAGAAGGTGAGCTGCTGATCGGCGCCGAACATGGCGACACCGGTGGAGAGTTGATCGAGTGTGCGCCGGTGCGCGCCGACCAGCCGCGCGAGCGCATTGCGCATCGTTTCGGCCTCAGTGGCGTCGATGCCGATGCCGGCGCTGCCGCTTTCGGTACGGATATCGAGGACGTCGAAGCTGCGCCGCGCCCCAGCGACGATCGCCGGCAGTCGGCCCGAATAGGCTCCGCCGTTCGTGCGCGTCTTGGCGATGGTCTCGCGCGCGGCGCTATCGAGGAGCTCGAGGTTCCGCTCGATGGCGTCTGCCGATCTCTTGGCTTCGACCGCGCGCGCGTAGGCGGAATTGACAAAGGTGAGGCGCCCGACCGCGTCGCGCGTCCACGCCGGCGACGGCAGCGTTTCAATGAGCGTGCGCAGGGATGCGATCTCGGTCAGCAATTTCCGGTGCTGCTGCGTGAGCTGCACCAGCTCGCGCGTCACCGCGGTCGCGTCCTTCAGCCGCACCACGGCGCGACCGCCGATGGCGCGGCCTTGCGCCTCGATCGGCTGGCCCGAAAGCGTGGTCAGATTCATGGCGAAGGCTTCACCGCGCGCGCGTAGCCCATCGATCGCGCGATCTATCGCGCTCGCCTCGGCGGCATCGAGCCAAGCGCCGAAGGCAAGGACGAGACGCGGCTTGTTTACCCCGAGGATTTCTAGATCGCCCGCGATTTTGGGCCGATCGGAAGCGGCCGGCCAGTCCACCAGCACCTGCCGTTCGGACAGGAGCAGCGCGTTGGCGCGATCGATCCCGTCGCGCAGGACGGCAATCTCGTCGCGCGATGCGGCTTCCAGACGCGCCAAGCGTGCACGCGTGCGCACCAGCATGATCGCGGTGACTACGGCAAACAAAACCAGTCCGAGCATCAGCACGAGGATTGCGACGTCGTGGCTGTCGATGATGCGAGGGCCGCCGAGCGCGAGTTCTTCCAGGGCCCCGAACGGCTGCGCTTCGGCGCGAACGGGCGCCAGCCAAGCATCGCCAAAAACGGTCAGCGAGCCGAGCGCCAGCATGCGCGCCGGGTGCAGGCCGGCCGCCAGGAATCCGCTCTCCCGCGGATGAGCACAGCCCCCGCTCGTCCGGATTGTCTCCGGCATGCCCCTTTGCCTCTGCTGGCGATTCCCGCCGCTACGCCAGCCGCGAATATACCACTTTACTCTCAAGGGGAATCGCGCCGAAAGAGTCCAGATCGTGAACGGCAAGATAGCGGCGCGGCGGTCACGCCGTACCAGTCGAACCCATTCCGCCGGCAGCGCGCTCCGTTACGTCTAGGCTCGGCGTTTCGATCAGCTTGGCGTGCTGCACCCGTGCGATAACCAACTGAGCGATGCGCATTCCGCGACTGACGATGAACGGCTCGGAGCCGAGATTTATCAGAATGACTTGGATCTCTCCGCGGTAATCGGCGTCGATGGTTCCCGGAGTATTAAGGACCGTGATGCCGTGGCGGATGGCAAGGCCCGAGCGCGGCCGGACTTGCCCTTCGCTGCCGCGGGGTAGCGCGATGGCAATGCCGGTGGGGATCATGGCGCGGCCGCCCGGCGCGATCTCGACCGCTGCCTCGGCCGGCACGGCGGCGAGGAGGTCGAGCCCCGCGGCGAGCGTGCTTTGATAGGCCGGCAACGGCAAGTCGGCGGCGTCCGCGAGGCGCGCGACGCGCAACTCGACGGAAGCCTGCTCTTCGGCGCTCACCGCTTCGCCTTCGCAAGCGCCGCCGCGATGCGCTCGATCAGGCTGCGCGCAACGTCGTCCTTGGATTGCGGCGGCCAGGATTCCACGCCGGATGCGGTGACGAGATGAATTGTATTGCTGTCGCCGCCCATGATGCCGGTTTCGGGCGAAACATCGTTGGCCAAAATCCAGTCGCAGCCCTTTTTGGCGAGCTTAGCTTTGGCGTTGGCGACCACGTCGTCGGTCTCCGCCGCAAATCCGATGACAAGCGGCGGGCGGCCGGAGCTACGGTGGGCGACCGTCGCCAGGATGTCGGGATTTTCAACTAGGCCAAGCTGTTGCGGGCGGCCTTCCTGCTTCTTGATCTTGTGGCCGCTCGGCTGCTCGGCTCGCCAATCTGCAACTGCGGCGGCGAAGACAGCGACATCGGCTGGCAATGCCTTTTCGACCGCCTCCAGCATCTGCTGCGCAGTCTCAACTTTCATCACGGTCACGCCCGGCGGGTCCGGTACTTCCACCGGGCCTGAAACCAGCACCACGTCGGCGCCGGCCGCTGCCGCCGCCGCCGCGATTGCGTGCCCCTGCTTGCCTGACGATCGGTTGGCGATAAAGCGCACCGGGTCAATCGGCTCATGCGTCGGCCCCGAGGTCACCAGCACGCGCTTGCCAGTGAGCGGCCCCTCGCTGCGCAGCATCGCTTCGGCGGCGGCCGCGATTTCGTTGGGCTCGGCCATGCGTCCGACACCGGCTTCGCCGCGCTCGGCCATTTCGCCGCTATTGGGACCGACGATATGGACGCCATCAGCCACAAGCTGCGCGAGATTGCGTCGCGTCGCGTTGGCGGCCCACATGCGCGGGTTCATCGCCGGCACGATCAGGATCGGCCTGTCGGTTGCCAAAAGCACGGCCGCGGCAAGATCGTCGGCATGGCCACCGGCCATCTTCGCCATCAGATCAGCGGTCGCCGGAGCGACGACGATGAGGTCGGCGTCGCGTGCGAGGCGAATATGGCCGACATCGAACTCGCTTTGCGCATCGAACAGATCGGTGTAGACGCGCTCGCCGCAGAGCGCGCCGGCGGCCAGCGGCGTGATGAAATGCTGCGCGGCTTCCGTGAGTATGCAGCGCACGCGCGCGCCGCGGTCCTGCAAGCGGCGGATGAGATCGAGCGATTTATAGGCGGCGATGCCGCCGCCGATGATGAGGAGGATAAGCTGCCTCTCCGCCTGGGCCGCGCGCGTTTCCTGCCGCACCGGCTGAGCCGGAGGCTCGAAATGCTCGAGGAGTTCGCCACCCGCCTCGTTAGCCGCGTCCTTCAGGATGACGCGAACTTCGTCCTCCATCGACCGGCCGTGCCGTGCCGCGCGCAGGCGGAGCAGCGTTTTCAGCTTGTCGTCGAGCTGCCGGACGGTAAGGCTACCCACTCATTTTCTCCCACTATATCATAGTGGTAACATGGCATTGATTGCATTGCAATCAGTGCCATCACATGTGCCGCAGGATAAGCCAAGCCAGCAGCGCCGCGATGACCCAGAGCGCCCCAACGGTCCAACGGCCGCGCCCCGCGTCGGCTTTGTCGATCTCAGCGATGGTCTGCGGCGATAGAACGAGGCCGTCGCGGGTGATTTCGTCGAGCTGGTCGAGCACGCGGGCGCCGCGTGTCAATAAGCCCGGCGCGTTGCCGACAAAGCGGCCGAATTCGGCCGCACCCTCCGCGGCATTTTCCAGCTTGCCCGCCGGGCCGAGATGCCGCGCCATCCACTCGCGCACAACCGGCTCGGCGGTCTTCCACATGTCGAGCTTGGGGTCGAGCGACCGCGCGACCCCTTCGACCACCACCATGGTCTTCTGCAGCAGAAGCAGCTCCGGCCGCGTGCGCATGTCGAAAATGCCGGTCACCTCGAACAACAGCGTCAGCAACCGCGCCATCGAGATCTCTTCCGCGGTGCGGCTGTGGATCGGTTCGCCGATGGCGCGGATGGCCTGCGCGAACGCGTCCACCGCGTGGTGAGGCGGCACATAGCCTGCCTCGAAATGAACTTCGGCGACGCGGCGATAGTCTCGCGTGATGAAGCCGTGCAGGATCTCGGCAAGGAACAGGCGCTCCTTCACGCCGAGCCGGCCCATGATGCCGAAGTCGACGGCAATCAGCTTTCCTTCGTCGTCGACAAAGATATTTCCCGGGTGCATGTCGGCGTGAAAGAAGCCGTCGCGGAGCGCGTGGCGAAGAAAGGTCTGGATCAGCGCCCGGGCGAGCCGGGGCAGGTCGAAACCCTTGGCTTGCAGGCGGGCGCGGTCGGACAAAGGCGTCGCATCGATCCATTCCAGCGTGAGGACTTCCTTGCTGGTGCGGTCCCAATCGACCGCCGGCACGCGGAAGTCCGGATCGTTCTTGGTATTTTCGGCCATTTCCGAGAGCGCCGCGGCCTCCAGACGAAAGTCCATTTCCATCGAGACGGAGCGCTGCAATGTACCGACGACCTCGACAAGCCGAAGCCGCCGCGCCTCGGCGGAGAGATTTTCGGCATGACGGGCGGCGAACGTGAAGGCCCGCAGGTCGGCATGGAAGCGCTGTTCGATTCCGGGCCGTAAGATCTTGACGGCAACCGCGCACGGCCCGGCGGCGGTCGTGACCGTCGCACGGTGCACTTGCGCAATCGACGCGGCGGCGACCGGCGGCCCGAAGCTCGTAAACGCCGCGCCAATAGGCCGGCCCAATGAGACTGCGACCGCCCTCTCCGCCTCAGCTTGCGCAAACGGCGGCATGTGGTCCTGAAGCTGTTCGAGATCGCGGGCAAACGCTACGCCGACCACGTCCGGACGCGTCGCCAGGAATTGGCCGAGCTTGACATAACTCGGCCCGAGCCGGGTGAGCGCCGTCGATAACCGCGCCTCCGCGGCGCCGCGGCTCGGCCGCTCGACTAGCCGGGCGAGCCGCAATCCGATGCGCGCCGAGGCCGGCAGCATCGCCGGATCGACGACGCCGAAAACGCCTTCGCGGGCGAGCACGAATCCGGCGCGGCCGAGACGAACGAGATGCGCGGGGCCGGAAATCACAAGCGCCAGCCGCAATGCAGCGCCACAATCCCGCCGGTCATAAGCTTGTGCGTGACACGCGCAAAGCCCGTTGCACGCAGCAGCCCCGCAAACGCCTGCGGGCTCGGGAAACGGCGGATCGATTCCACGAGGTAGCGATACGCGTCGGCATCGCCGGCGACCATGCGGCCGAGCGCCGGAATGACATTGAACGAGTAGAGATCGTAGAGCCGGTCGAGGCCGGGCACGTCCACGGCCGAGAATTCGAGACAGACGAATTTTCCGCCGATCTTGAGCACGCGAAACGCCTCCGCAAGCGCAGTCTCGATGCGCGTCACATTGCGGATGCCGAACGCGATGGTCGCGGCATCGAAAGTCCTGTCGGCGAACGGCAGCGCCTCGGCATTGGCCTCTATAAACGTAACCGCCTCGCCGCGCCCGCGCGCGACGGCGCGTTCACGGCCGACGGCCATCATGTCGGCGTTAATGTCGCAGACCGTCACTCGCGTTTGCTCGCCGCCGGCCTTAAGCGTCCGAAAGGCCACGTCGCCGGTGCCGCCGGCGATATCGAGAAGCGCGAACGGGCGATTTTTCGGCGGATCGACCGCGGTCACCAGCGCATCCTTCCAGGCGCGATGCAGCCCGAGCGACATCAAGTCGTTCATCAGGTCGTAGCGGCGCGCGACGCTGCGGAAAACATCGTCGACCAGCGCCTGCTTGTCGCCAAGCGGCACTTTCCGCGAACCGAATTGGGCGGTCTCTGTCATCTGTGCTCTCGTAACATAAGCATAGCGCGGCCCAATCAGCGACGCTATGTGTTGCGAATTAACCATGTCTTCCCGAGCGCGCAGCCGATCGAGCGATGCCCGAATTGCCTGAAGTCGAAACGGTGCGCCGCGGGCTTGAGCCAGCCATGGAGGGCGCACGCTTCGCCAAAGTGGAGGTGCGCCGCGGCGATCTGCGCTGGCCGCTGCCGAAGGATTTCCGGCAGCGCCTTGAAGGCAAGACCGTCACCGGCATCGGGCGGCGGGCCAAATATCTGCTCGCCGACCTTTCCTCCGGCGACGTGCTGCTCATGCATCTCGGCATGTCGGGCTCGTTTTATGTTTTTAATGAAAAAGACCGCGGCGCCGCCGGAGCGCCGGGAAACTACTACCATGAGCGCTCGCAGCACGTGGCCCACGACCACGTCGTCTTCCGCATGTCTTCGGGTGCCGTCGTGGCCTTCAACGATCCACGCCGCTTCGGCTCGATGAAGATCGTTGCGCGCAAAGACCTCGACGCGGAGCCGCTGCTCAATCGCCTCGGTCCTGAGCCGCTCGGCAACGAATTCGACGCCGCCATGCTGGCGCGCGCCTGCAAGGGCAAGAAGACGAGCCTCAAGGCGGCGTTGTCGGATCAGCGCGTTGTCGCCGGCCTTGGTAATATCTACGTCTGCGAGGCGCTGCACCGCGCACGGCTCTCGCCCAAGCGCATGGCCTCGACCATCGCCGGCAAAAACGGCGCGCCGAACCACCGCGCTGAACGCCTGGTCGATGGCATCAAGGCTGTGCTCAACGATGCGATCAAGGCCGGAGGGTCGTCGCTGCGCGATCACAAGCGCACCGACGGCGAACTCGGCATGTTCCAGCACCACTTCCGCGTCTACGACCGCGAGGGCGAAAAATGCCCGACGCCCGGCTGCAGAGGCACAGTCAAGCGCATCGTGCAGAACGGCCGCTCGACCTTCTATTGCCCGTCGTGCCAGAAGTGAATTTCAGGAACCGGAACGATATCCATGACGACCGAATACATCATCGTCGAGCCGCGCGGCCGGGTCGGCGTTATCCGGCTTAATCGTCCGCAGGCGCTCAATGCGCTCAACAGCGCGCTCATGCGCGAGCTTGCCGCGGCCGTCGACGCATTCGAGGCGGACGACGCTATCGGCTGCATGATCATTACCGGGTCGGAAAAGGCGTTCGCGGCCGGCGCCGACATCAAGGAGATGGCGGACAGAAGTTTCACAGACGTCTTTTTCGCCGATTTCACCGCCGCGTGGCACCGCGTCGCACAGGCACGCAAGCCGATCATCGCCGCGGTCGCCGGCTTTGCGCTCGGCGGCGGCTGCGAGCTTGCGCAACAGTGCGATCTCATCATCGCCGCCGACAACGCGAAATTCGGCCAGCCGGAAATCAAGCTCGGCATCATTCCCGGCATCGGCGGCACGCAGCGACTCACCCAAGCGGTCGGCAAGGCCAAGGCCATGGACCTCATCCTCACCGGCCGCATGATGGATGCCGGCAGAAGCCGAACGCTCCGGCCTCGTCGCCCGCATCGTGCCGCTCGCAAGCCTGCTCGACGAGGCGCTCAAAGTCGCCGAGACGATCGCGTCGATGTCGCTGCCTTCGGTGCTGGCGGCCAAGGAGGCCGTCAACCGCGCGTTCGAAACCTCGCAGGCCGAAGGCATCCGCTTCGAGCGGCGTATTTTTCATTCGTTGTTCGCAACGGCCGATCAGAAAGAGGGAATGAACGCATTCGTCGAAAAGCGGCCGCCGAAATTCGAGAACAGATAATCACTTCCTGACGCAGATCAGGCGCAGAACGGATTGATCGATGGCGTCGTGGCCGAGCGCGGGCGTGATGCCATGCGCCGTGAGGAAGGCGCGCACCACGTCGGCCGGAACGAGCGTTGCTTGCCGGGTAACGAGGCCGGTCCCGGTATCGGCCAGCGATTTCACCTCGACCATCCCGGCAAAACGGCCGCGCGCATCGATAGCCGCCGCGCCGGAGAAACCGAACATGGGCGTGGGCTCGATCCTTTGGCCGTCGAGATGGGCCGCCGCTTTCGTCACCGCGCCGCTGCCTTGCTGCGCTGCCGGGTCGGCGATGCCGACGAGTGTGAGGTCATCGCCTTGGCTTCTGTCAGCGAGCGCCGCGGGCACGAGGTTACGTGCGCCATAAAGCCGGAGCAGCGTGAGATCGTTAATTTTATCGTCGGCGATGGGCGCGGCGTGACCGAACCCCGGCACCGTGATGGCCACGCAATCGGCGGTGCCTTGCCGCGCGGCGATGAGGTCGCCGCTTTGATCGCACGACGATCGCCGTACTGTATTCGACCGCGCGCTCTTGTCCCGGCGGCACAGCGGCATTCGGGTCTGGGAATCCGTGGAAGGAGTTGGCCACCGCGATAGCCACCGGCGCCATGATCCCCGTGGTCGCCTGATCGTAGAGGACGGCGATGCCGCGTACTTCGGTGCCGCTCGTCTCGGCCCGGATCGACGAAATTCTTCAGCCCCTGCGTTCCGGAAATGACGAACTGATCCGCCTTGAGCGTGCTCGACTCGACGCGCCGCCCGCGCGGTGTTTTCTTTTCCGCATCGAACAGAGCCGGCAAGCTTGCTTCGCTCAGCCGGAAGGTCGTCGATCTCGATCTGGCTGTGTCCGGAATTCCAGCGGCTGCCGGTACGGGAAGCGCCCAGCGGAGAGACGAGTTTCTCCGGCAGACCGAAGCGCGCCCCCGTTGCCGGATCGTCGATCCAGCGCCAGCCGACGGCGCGCTGCGCCGGCTCCGCCGCGGCGGCCAGATGTATGCGTTCCTCGTCGCTAAGAATGCCGGTTTCCTTGTCCTTGTTGGCTTTCTGAAAAAGCTTGACCGCGTCGATGATGCGTTCGTCGTCGAAATCGCCGCCTGGTGGGCCTTCGTAGTAGCCGGTCCAGGCAAGATTGGCTTGGATGGCGAGCCGCTCGTCCGCCGGCATGGCCGCATAGGCTTTCGCAGTCGCGGCCGGAGCCATTTTGCCGGCCGGCTTTTTTTCAGCCGGCTTGCGCGCAGTTTTGTGCGCGACTTTGGGCGTCGTATTTTGCCCGGCTTGGGCGGCCGGTTTGTGAACCTTGGCCTCGCGCGCCAACGCCGGCGCACTCGCCAGCGCAAGACAGACGATCAGCGCCGTGATCCGCGCCTTCATGATTGCTCCCGCCGCAATGGCCGGAGCGTAGCCGAACCGCCCGCCAACGCAATCTTGCCGGCCCGCGCTTGACGGCCTGCTCCGTCCGGCGTTCCGTTGCGCCATAAGGAGCGACATGCTCAGCGCCGAGGAACTGGAACGGTACGCGCGACACATTGTGCTGCGCGAAGTGGGCGGCCCGGGACAGGCCGCGCTCGGCCGCGCGCGTGTGCTGGTGATCGGCGCCGGCGGCCTCGGCGCGCCGGTCCTCCTCTATCTTGCCGCCGCCGGAATCGGCACGCTGGGCGTGGTCGACGACGACGTGGTTACGCTCTCCAATCTGCAGCGGCAGGTCATCCACGCAACGCCGGATATCGGCGTGCTCAAGGTCGACAGCGCCGCGGCGACGATCCGCCGGCTCAATCCGCACGTCGCCGTGGAGCAGCACGGGACGCGCCTCACTGCGCAAAACGCGCTCGATCTCATCGGCCGCTACGACATCGTCGCCGACGGTTCCGACAATTTTGCCACGCGCTATCTCGTTTCCGACGCCTGCTACTTTGCCAAGAAGCCGCTGATAACCGCCGCGCTCGGCATCTTTGACGCCACGCTGACCACCATCCGCGCCCACGAACGCAGCGCCAGCGGCAAGCCCGAATCCCGACCTATCGCTGCCTATTCCCGGAACCGCCGCCGCCCGGCAGCGTCCCGGCCTGCGCCGAAGCCGGCGTCTTGGGCGCTCTCGCCGGCGTGATCGGCTCGATGATGGCGCTCGAAGTCATTCGCGAAATCGTCGGCTTCGGTGAGAGCCTGGTCGGGCGCCTGGTGATGATCGACGCGCGCGCGATGCGCTTCGAGACATTGCGCTATGACTGGGATCCGGAGAACCCACTCTCAGGCGAGCATCCGACGATCGGCGATTTGTCGGGGCACGCGTAAGGCGTCTCACCTGTTCTGACCGTGATAGACGCTGTTCGGGCGCATGTCGGCGGCTGACGCCACGCGGTTCGACATGTTGAAGAAACCGGCCACCGCCGCGATGTCCCAGATGTCCCGATCGGAGAAGCCGGCGCGCCGCAGCGTCTCGCGGTCTTCTTCCTCGATCAGCCACGGCTCCGCAGTAAGTTTGACGGCGAAATCGAGCATGGCGCGCTCGCGTCGCGATAGTCGCGCAGCGCGGAAATTCATCGCCATCAACTCGCCGAGCACCGGGTCGGCGGAAAGCGTCCGCACCGCGGCGCCGTGGGCGACCAAACAGTAATAGCAGCGGTTCTGTGCCGAGACCGCGACCGCGATCATCTCGCGCTCGAGTTTGCTCAAACCGGAGGGCGCCAGCATCAGATCGTTGTACATGGCGACGAACGCGGACAGCTTGCCCATGTCGAACGCATAGGCCTTGAGCACGTTGGGCACGAAACCAAGCTTTTCCTGGCATTTGGCGAAATAGGCTTCCATCTCGGCCGACAGCGGCACCGGCGGAAGAGAAAGCGCAGTGACCGTGGTGTCGTCGCCCGCCGCCGCGCTCGGCCGCGCGTTCGTAGTGCGATTTGCCGGCAGGCGTTTGCTGTTGCGCTTGGCCATCTTGGCTCCTTGTATCGTCTTGTCACGCCGCCTTCGGCAGCGCTGGCTGCCTTGGCATTATAAATGTGCCGTAGCGGATGTGTGCGCCGCGCGAGTAGTATCGAAAAAGATTCGGGGTGCGGCCGACAGGGGGAATATGACCATGCAGGATAGTCCCCGCATCGACGATAGGGGCGGCACTCCGTTGCTCATTGGCGCGGCCACCGCGGCGCTGGCGCTGCGCGACCCCAGCCTGCCGACGGAGTTTTTGGCCGAACTTTTCGGGCTTGCGGCGTCCGAGGATCTCGAACGCTACAGTCCCGAAGAATTGGCCGCGATCGCCGAGAATGCGTGGCGGTTTCTTGCCCAACGGACGCCAGGTTGGCCAAAAGTGCGGCTGGCGCCCGCCCCCACGACGCGGGGCGTATTCGTGCTCGACATCGTCAACGACGACATGCCGTTCCTGCTCGATTCGGTGACCGGCGAACTCTACGAACGCGCCCTCGATATTTCGCTCCTGGTGCATCCGGTGTTTTCGGTCGAGCGCGATGAGGCTGGAAACCTCGTTGCCTTCGACGGCACGCGCAAGGACGAAGGCCGGCGCGAAAGCTTCATCCACATTCACATCGACGGTCTGGAGGACGCGGCGGCGCGGGCCGACGTCATTTCCGCACTCGAAGATATCCTCGCCGACGTGCGTGTCTGCGTGCAGGACTGGCAGCCGATGCTGGCACGCGCGCGCGAGACCATCGCCGATTTACGAAAGGACCCGCCGCCGCTGCCGGTCGAGGATATCGCCGAGGCGGTTCAGTTCCTGGAATGGCTGGCCGGGGACAATTTCACCCTGCTTGGCGCGCGCGATTATGCCTACACGAATGACGAACACGCGCTGCAGCCGATATTCGAAACCGGGCTCGGTCTGTTACGGCGGCGCGAGATGCGGCTCCTCCGGCGTGGCAACCAACTCGTCACCATCACGCCGGAAATCCGCGAATTCCTCGAAGAGCCGAGATTGCTCATCGTCGCCAAGACGGCGGTGCGCTCGCGCGTGCACCGGCGCGTGCATCTCGATTACATCGGGGTCAAGCGCTTTGATGCCGACGGCCGGCTCATCGGCGAGCGCCGGTTTTGCGGCCTGTTCACCTCCACCGCATACACCCGCTCGACCCGCGCCATCCCGTATCTGCGGCGCAAAGTCGACAACATCATCCGCCGCGCCGGATTCGACCCATCCAGCCATTCCGGCAAGGCGCTGGTCAACGTGCTGGAGACTTATCCGCGCGACGAGCTGTTTCAGATCGACGAAGAAACGCTCTATCAATTCGCGCTCGCCATCCTGCAGCTCGACCAACGGCCGCGCGTGCGCGTATTGCCGCGGCGCGACCGCTTCGACCGCTTCGTCTCCGTCCTCGTCTATGTCCCGCGTGACCGCTACGACAGCCGGATCAGGGTGGCTATCGGCGATTATCTCGCAGCCATCTTCAAAGGGCGCGTGCGCGCCTTCTATCCGTTCTTCCCTGAAGGTCCGCTGGTGCGCGTGCACTTCATCATCGGACGCTATGAAGGGGAGACGCCGAATCCTGATCGCCAAATCCTCGACCGCGCGGTGGAGGAAATCGTACGCAGCTGGGTCGACGGCCTCGATGAGGCGATCGCTGCCGCGCATGAGCCCGAACCTGGCCGCGCGCTGTTCGAGCGCTATCGCGAGGCCTTTCCGATCGACTACCGCGAAGTTTATCCGCCGACGACTACCGTAGCCGATATGCGGTTGATCGAGGCGCTGACGCCGGAGCATCCGCTCGGCGTCGACCTTTACCGCGAGGGAGGCACAGGGCCGACGCGCGCGGGTCTAAAAGTCTTCAGCCAGAGCCGGCCGATCTCGCTCTCAGAGCGCGTGCCGGTTTTGGAAAACATGGGGTTCCGTGTTGTCGACGAGCGCACCTACGACATCCGGCCGAAGGAGGCGCCGGGGATATGGTTCCACGATATGGAGCTCGAGAGTGCCTCGGGCGATCCGATCGACCTTTTCGCGCGCGAAAAGCAATTGGAGGACTGCTTCCTGGCCGTCATGAGCCGGGCCGCGGAAAACGACGGCTATAACGCGCTCGTGCTCGCGGCCGGGCTCGTTTGGCGCGATATCGCGCTCATCCGCACCATCTCGCGCTTCCTGCGCCAAATCCGCGTGCCCTATTCGCAAGACTATATGTGGGCGACGCTGCGCAAGCACGCCGGCATCGCTGCCCGGATCGTCGAATTATTCCACACGCGGTTCGATCCACATCTTGCCCTGTCGGAGGAGAAGCGGGCGGCGCGGACGGCGGAAATATCAGCCGCAATCGAAGCCGCGCTGCAGGCGGTCGACAGCCTCGACGAGGACCGTATTCTGCGCCATTTTGTCAACGCGGTTAGCGCTGCCATCCGCACCAATTTCTATCAGCTCGACGCGGCCGGCCGCACGAAAAACTCATCGCGATAAAATTTGCCAGCCGCAAGGTCGACAGCATGCCGTTGCCGCGGCCGCTCTACGAAATCTTTGCCTATTCGCCGCGGCTTGAGGCCGTGCATCTGCGCTTCGGCAAGGTGGCACGCGGCGGCATTCGCTGGTCCGACCGGCCGCAGGATTTCCGCACCGAGATTCTCGGCCTGGTCAAAGCGCAGAACGTCAAGAACGCGGTGATCGTGCCGGTCGGCGCCAAGGGCGGCTTCGTGCCGAAATATCTGCCGGTCGGCGGATCGCGCGAAGCGATCCAGGCCGAAGGGATCGCCACCTACAAAATGTTCATCTCTACGCTGCTCGACATCACCGACAATATCGGGACGGGGACGCTGGGAGTGATTCCGCCGCCGGACGTAGTTCGCTACGAAGGCGACGACCCTTATCTCGTCGTCGCTGCCGACAAGGGCACGGCGACGTTCTCCGACATCGCCAACGATCTTGCCATTGCACACGATTACTGGCTCGGCGATGCGTTCGCCTCCGGCGGCTCGGCCGGTTACGACCACAAGAAAATCGGCATCACCGCGCGCGGCGCCTGGGAATCGGTCAAGCGCCATTTCCGCGAGATGGACGTCAACATCCACGCGACGCCGTTCACGGCGGTCGGTGTCGGCGACATGTCGGGCGACGTTTTTGGCAACGGCGTGCTGCGCGAGAAGACCATGAAACTCCTCGCTGCATTCGATCACCGCGACATTTTCATCGACCCGGATCCCGATGCGGGGCGCACCTTTGCCGAACGCCGGCGTCTGTTCGATCTGCCGCGTTCGAGCTGGCAGGATTTCGACAAGACCTTGATCTCCGAAGGAGGTGGCGTTTATTCGCGCACCGCCAAGGAAATTCGGCTTTCGGCGCGAGCGCAAAAATTGTTCGGCGTCGGCGAGCGCCTGACGCCGCAGGAGCTTATTCGCGCCATCCTCAAGGCCCCGGTCGATCTTCTTTTCTTCGGCGGCATCGGCACCTACGTGCGCGCCGCCGACGAAACCGATGAGTCGGTCGGTGACCGCGCCAACGATGCCATCCGCATCGCCGGCAAGGATTTGCGCTGTAAGGTGATTGGCGAAGGCGCCAATCTCGGCATGACCCAGCGCGGGCGCATCGAGGCGGCGTTCCGCGGCATCAGGCTCAATACGGACGCTATCGACAATTCGGCCGGCGTGAACACCTCCGACATGGAGGTCAATATCAAGATCGCGCTCTCCATTCCGCTGCGCGACGGCCGCCTTACGATGGCGGCGCGCAACGCGCTTTTGGCCGAGATGACCGATGAAGTCGCGGCTTTGGTCCTGCGCAACAATTACCTGCAGGTGTTGGCGCTGTCGCTTGCCGAGCGGCGCGGCATGGAGGATTTCGGCTTTCTGCAGCGGCTGATGCAGACTCTGGAAGCGCGCGGACTGGTCGACCGCACCGTCGAGTATCTGCCCGACGACATGGCGCTGAGCGAGCGGCTGCGCCGCTCGCAGCCGTTCACGCGGCCCGAGCTTTCGGTGCTGCTCGCCTACGCCAAGCTTTCGCTTTACGACGATCTCTTGGAATCAGCGGTGCCGGACGATCCGTACCTCGCTCGGGAAATGACTCGCTATTTCCCGAAACCCATCGCCGAGCGTTTCCCCGATGCATTCGAACATCATCGGCTGCGCTGCGAAATCGTCGCCACCCAACTCGGCAATTCGATGATCAATCGCGGCGGCCCGTCGCTGATCGTGCGCATAGCCGACCAGACCGGCGCCGCGCCTGCCGCCATCGCGCTGGCCTTCACCGCCGTGCGTGACAGCTATGCGATGACCGCGCTCAACGGCGCCATCGACGAACTCGACAACCGCGTCCCCGGCAAGGTCCAGCTCGATCTCTATGCCTCGGTGCAGGATCTTCTGCTCGACCGCATCGTCTGGTTCCTGCGCAACGTCGATTTGTCGAAGGGCCTTGCCGACGTCGTCAACCACTATCGTGATGGCATTGCCGCGGTTGCGATCGATCTCGATCGCGCGCTCTCGGAAGACGGATTGCGCACGCGCGCGGCACGCAGGAAGGAACTCGCAAACGCGGGCGTTCCCGATGCGCTTGCTGGCCGCATCGCAGATCTGGGCCCGCTCGCCGCCGCGACCGATATCGTGCTGGTCGCCGACCGCACCGGCAGGCCGGTGGGCGAGGTCGCGGCGACCTATTTCGCTGCAGGCGCTTTCTTCCGCCTCGACCGCATAGCCAGCGCCGCCGGCACCATCCCGGTTGCCGACTATTTTGATCGGCTGGCGCTCGATCGTGCGCGGGATTTGATCGGCGATGCCGAGCGCCGGCTCGCCGCCGCCATGGTGGGCAATGGTGCGGTAGGCGCCCATGCGGTCGAAGCCTGGATCGCGCCGCGCAAGGCCGAGGTGGAGCGCATCCGCGTGGCGATTGCCGAGATCGCCGGCTCGGGGCTGACGCTTTCGAAGCTTAGCGTCGCCGCAAGCCTACTCGGCGACTTGGTGAAAAACTGAGTGTTATCAGCGACTTTTACGATTTCAGCGCAGCGGCCATAAAAAAGAACCCCAAGCAAGATACGCGCTTGGGGTTCTTTGAGTTGTTGCCTCAACTTAGGCTTATTGGGGCCGGGCGGCGGGGTGTCGGGGGATGGGGGAGCCGCCCGGCCGGCCTAATGACCGCAAAATAAGAGCGTGGTCTGCAGATGCAATGCAGATCACGCATTAGTGTTATCAGGTGCGGCAAGCCGCCCGATTTTCCACGACAGTTCCAACATTGCGCTTTGGTAAGTTCCACCTGCCGACGGACGAGATCGGCTTTGGCGTTACAGGAATTCGCGGCTCGCGTCGGGCAGGCCGTAGCGATGCAAGTCGGTGCCGTGCACATCCAGCCAGACCCTGGCGCGATCGTGATCAGGACACAGCCGCTGCACCAGCCGCCAGAATCGCACGGAATGATTCATCTCGATGAGGTGCGCAACTTCGTGTGCGGCAAGGTATTTGAGCACGGCGCTCGGCGCCAGAATGAGCCGCCAGGAAAACGACAGCACTCCGCTCGTCGAGCATGATCCCCAGCGGCTCGATTGGTCGCGCACTGCGACCCGTTTGACGCGCACGCCAAGCTCGCCGGCGTAGCCCAGGCTGGCGGCTTCGAGGTCGCGCTTGGCTTCGCGGCGCAAAAAATCGCCGATGCGGCGGTCGATGTGCGGAGCGTTGCCGGCGACGCAGAGCAGATGAGCGCCATCGGCGGCGGTCTCGGTCCACACCGTGCCGCGCACGGCGCGGCGATGGACGATGCGGTGCGGTATGCCGCGCAATGGAACGACGACGCCATCGGTGAACGGCGCGGCCTTGGGTAGCCGATCGAGCCGCGCGGCGATCCAGCCGCCGTGCTTTTGCGCGAACTCGCGCGCTTCCTTCAGCGTGCCGCGCGGCGGGATCGTGAGCACGACTTCGCGCGTAACTGACTGGATGCGCAGCGTGTAGCGGCGCGCCTGCCGATGCCGGCGCAGGCGGACGAGATAGATCGACCGGTCGAAGAAGATTTCGATCGCCTGAGGCTCACTCGGGCGGCGATAGAGCAGCGCGCGCAGTGGCATGACGGATATCTCGAACCCAACCCGAGTGGATAGTGCCACATCCGACGCGCCGCGTAGCCCCTTTGATGAAATGAAGCCACACCAACAAGATATTGAAGCAAGTGGGACAGCCACCCGCTAGATCATGAGAGCGATCATATGAATTTTCATCCACTTCTTTCGCCGATTGCGGCACGCAAGATTGACTCGGGATGATTCTGAAATTGCTTCTATTTTTCAAATCGTTAGAGCGACGGTCGGACCCTGTCGCACAGTTTATTCGATTAAATCGCGCCTTTCGCACATTGCGAGAGCGCAGGCGGCCAAAATGGGTCTTTGACCGAAATGTCAGGCGTGCAGAGCACCGCCGCCGTTATGCGCGCGGCGCCTGGCGAGGCCGTTTCGCGCCATGCGGCTGGCGTGAGTTCATCGACAGGACGAAATCGGAAATACGCGGTGCGATCTCTGCGCGGAAGCGCGAGCCGTTGAATACGCCATAATGGCCGACGGCCGGCTGCAGCCAGTGAGCTTGCCGGTCCGTCGGAATGTTCACGCACAATCGATGCGCCGCCTCGGTCTGGCCCACGCCGGAAATATCGTCATACTCGCCTTCGACCGTGAGCAATCCGACGCGCTTGATCTTGGCTGGTTCGATCAGCCGGCCGCGATGGGTCATCTGTCCCTCAGGCAGCGCGTGGCGCACAAACACAGTCTCGACGGTCTGCAGATAGAACTCGGCGGCAAGATCCATCACCGCAAGATATTCGTCGTAGAACTCCTTGTGCTTTTGCGCCGAGTTGCCGTCGCCGTGGACGAGATGCAAAAACAATTGCTTATGCGCCTCGATGTGGCGGTCGAGATTCATGCTGACGAAGCCGTTGAGCTGCAAAAATCCTGGATAGACATCGCGCATGAAGCCGGGATTGGGAAACGGCACCTTTGTGATCACGTGGCGCCGAAACCATTCGGTTCTGCGATGCTCGGCGAGTTCGTTCACGGCGGTTGGATTGACTCGCGTATCGATCGGACCGCCCATCAGCACCATGGAAATGGGCACGTAAGGGTCGTCGTCGGCCTCCATGAGCGCAACTGCGGCCAGAACCGGCACCGAAGGCTGACAAACCGCGATAACGTGAGTATCGCCTCCGAGCGCATGCAGTATCGAGATCACGTAGTCGATGTAATCGTCGAGATCGAATTGTCCCTCCGAAAGCGGCACCATGCGCGCATCCACCCAATCGGTAACATAGACGTCATGGTTGGGCAGAAACGCCTCGACCGTACCGCGTAAGAGCGTCGGATAATGGCCCGACATCGGCGCGATGATGAGCAGCCGCGGCTGGGGGCGTTGCGGATTGTGGGCGAAGATGCGCTCGAAGTGAATGAGTTGGCAAAACGGCCGTTCCCATACAGTCGACAACTGCACCGGCACACGCTCACCGCCGACCAGTGTCGAGGAAATGCGCCATTCCGGCCGGCCGTAGCGCCGCGTCGAACGCTCGAACAACTCGCATGCGGCTGCGATCGATTTGCCGTAAGTGGTGAAGGAGAGCGGGTTGACCGGATTCTTGAAAAACAATCGCGTGGCGTCGGCCCAGGCACGGGAAGGGTTGAGCGCCGCGTGGCTCATCTCGTAGAGCCAATAGAGCGGCGCCGACAGCAATATGCCGCCGTCGCCCGGTGTAGGGGGCGCACCGCCGAACTCTCCGATAGCCATGGATGATCCCTGCCCGGCTTGCTGCAGTGCAGCACTGTCGCGATCATCTGTCATATCATCATCATAAAAGCAATTTTTTCCTCATTGGTTACGTATGAGGGTTAGCGGTTTTCCGCTACTCGCGCTGCACATGGCGGCCATCCGAACCCTCCAGTAACACGGGGCTTATTGCCGCTATTCGCCGGTTTGCATCAGGGAGCCATGGCGCCGAGCGCTGCGCAGCAGCGCCAAGAAGGCGATCACGCCGGCGGCAAACAGCACGATATTGAGCCCCAGCGCATCGAGCATGAGGTCGGGGCGAAACACCTTCTGGATCAAAAGCGTCCGCATACCTTCGAAGACGTAGGTGGGCGGCAGCATCCAGGCCACAGGCTGCAGCCAAGCCGGCAGTGTGGACACCGGGTAATAGACGCAAGTGAGCGGCATGAACAGGAACATGATCGACCAGGCGAAATTCTCCGCGCCCATGCCGTTGCGCAGAATGAGCCCGGAAACAAAAATGCCGATCGCCCAAGAGGTCAGCATCAGGTTGAAGAAGAAGGCCACCAGCGCGAAGCCGAGTGCGTAGAGATTAAAACCAAAGAAGGCGATGGCGAGAAACGTCACCGGCACGGCGCCGATCGACAATCGCACGACGCTCATCACCATCAGCGCGACGATGAACTCGAACGGCCGCAGCGGGCTCATCATCAGGTTGCCTATATTGCGCGACCACATTTCCTCCAGAAACGACATCGAGAAGCCAAGCTGGCCGCGAAACAAGATATCCCACAGCAGGACGGCCCCGATGAAGGTGCCGCCGGCGCGCGCGAAGAAACCGGCATTGTGAGCGATGTAATATTGCAGGAATCCCCAGGTAAGCATCTGCACTGTCGGCCAGTAGACAAGATCGAGCAGCCGCGGCCACGAGGAGCGCAAAAGATACCAATAGCGCAGCATCATCGCCCCGACACGGAGGGGCGAAAACACGTGAACGTCCTGCGCCGGTGCGCTCATTGCGCCGCCTCGCTTTGCACGCTGCTGCCGCGGGCGACATCGAGAAAGACTTCCTCAAGTGTGGTGCGGCCGTAGCGCGCGAGGAGCTTTGCCGGCGTATCGTCGTCCTCGATGCGGCCGCGCTTCATGATGATGACGCGCTCGCAGAGACGCTCCACCTCGGTCATGTTGTGCGATGCAAGCAACACGGTGGTGTGGCGCTCCCGGCAAAAGCGCTGCAGATGCGCCCGTACCCAGTCGGCGGTATCGGGATCGAGCGAAGCGGTCGGCTCGTCGAGCAAAAGCACGTCCGGATTGTTGATCAGCGCCTTGGCGAGCGAGACTTGCGTCTTCTGCCCCGCCGAGAGTCTGCCGGTCGGCCGGTCGAGCAGATCGGTGAGATTGAGCTCGCGTCCCAACTGCGCAATGCGAGCGGGCAAATCCTCGACGCCGTAGAGCATGCCGAACACTTTCATGTTCTGCCGCACGGTGAGCCGCATCGGCACTTCCACGTAGGGGCTTTCGAAATTCATCCGGTGCAGCACGCGATAGCGCTGCCGCGGCATTTCGGCGCCGAGGACCGTCACGCGGCCCGAGGTCGGCGTCACCAGCCCCATGATCGTGGCGATGGTCGTGGTCTTGCCGGCGCCGTTGCCGCCGAGGAGGCCGGTGATCGATCCGGACGCCAGAGTGAACGAGATGCCGTCGACGGCGGCGACGGTCTTATAGATTTTGACCAGGCGCTCGACTGCTATGGGAGGTGCGGCGGGCATAACCCGCGCAGATGTGGCGTGGTCGAGCGGCAGAGGCAAGGGGCGAATGGCCGGTATGTCGGCAGGATGTATGGAAGCGAGCCGCAGAAGATGGCACAAGACGGGTGCAGAGAAGTCCTGAGGCGTCGTCCAGTGAGTTTTGTCGGGGTGAGTTCTGCGCCATGAGCACCATCACGCTTGCGCAGGCCGAGCGCATTATCGACGCCATTATCGAACGCGGCGCGGCGATCGATTGCCGTCCCTTGAGCGTGATCGTGGTCGAGCCCGGCTGCAAGGTGAAAGCATTCAAGAAGGAAGATGGCTCCTCCATGATCCGCTTCGAGATGGCCTACGGCAAAGCCTATGCGGCGCTGGCGCTCGGCCGCAGTTCCAAGCTCGTGCACCAGCGCGCCGAGGAGCGGCCGATCTTCATGCGCTATCTCGTTGCGGCGAGCGGCGAGCAGATTTTTCCCGAAGGCGGCGGCCTGCTGATCCGTGACGGCAACGGCGAGGTGATCGGCGCGGTCGGCGTGACCGGAGACACCGAGGACCGCGACGAGGAGCTTGCGTCCTTCGGCATCCGTGCCGCCGGCTTTAGGACCGATGTGGATTGTGCCGGCATGGGACGGCATGTGGGGCTGCGCACAACGAAGTAGGGATCAACATCCATTCGTCCCCGCGAAAGCGGGGACCCAGATTACAAACTCTGAGCAAGCGGTCTGGATTTCCGCTCGCGCGGGAATGAGCGGAAGAAGCGTGAAGAGGCAACATGAAAGTCGGACTTTTCGATCATATCGAGGATGGAGCGCGCCCGCTGACGACGCTGTTCGATGAGCGTTTGAAATTCGCCGAAGCGGCCGATGCCGCCGGCATGTATTGTCTGCATCTAGCCGAGCACCACGCGACGCCGCTCAACATGGTTCCGGTGCCCGGCATCTATATGGGCGCGCTGGCGCGTGCGACCAAACGCATGCGGTTGGGCCCGCTGGTCTATCTGCTGCCGCTCTATTCGCCGCTGCGCATGATCGAGGAAATCTGCATGCTCGATCACTTAAGCTACGGCCGGCTCGACGTCGGCGTCGGCCGCGGCGTGTCGCCCTACGAGCTGAAATATCACAAGGTCGAGCACGAGGATTCGCGCGACATTTTTTTCGATGCCTTCGACTGCGTGAGTGCTGGCCTGACCACCGATTCCCTCACCTACAAGGGCAAGCACTACGTGTACGAGAACGTACCGATCGCGCTGCGGCCGCTGCAGCAGCCGCATCCGCCGTTCTGGTACGCCTCATCCAACGAGATCGGTTCGACCTGGGCCGGCGAACAGGGCCTGCACTATGTCACTCTCGGGCCGACCCCTTTCGCCAAGACCAACATCGAGGCCTTCAAGACGGCACTCGGCAAGCGCGGCGCGCCGGTGCAGCCCAAAGCAGAATTCCCCGGCGGCATCGTCATCGGCGTGCAACGGCATATTTTTGTCGCCGATACCGACGCCGAAGCCCACCGTTACGCCAAGCCGGCGATGGAGGCCCACCTCGTCAATATCAATTGGCTGCGCGACAAGCACGGGGTCAGCGGATCTTCCTCATTGGTCTCCCGCCTTAACACGCCGCGCGGCGCGACCTACGAAGCCTGCCTCGCGGACGGCACGGTGATCGCCGGCTCGCCGCAAACCGTGCGCGCGGAGATCGAGCGGCAGGTTGCTGAGCTTGGCGTCAATTACCTGCTGAGCTACCTCTTCCTCGGCACCATGTCGCTTGCCGACGCGCTGCGCTCGCTCAGTCTGTTTGCCGGCGAGGTCATGCCGCATCTGGCAAAGTTGTGACGATGGATTACTTCTCCGCGTCGCCCGTAGCCTGCTTCGCGTCGGCCCGCAGCGCCTCCGGGTGCGGCATGGCGATGACGTTGTAGCCGGAATCGACGAAGTGGATTTCGCCGGTGACGCCGGTCGCGAGGTCGGAAAGAAGGTAAAGCCCGGCGCCGCCCAGTTCGTCGAGCGTGACGCCGCGATGCAGCGGAGAGTGCCGCTGCTGAAATGCGAACATCGCCCGCGCATCGCCGATGCCGGCGCCGGCAAGTGTGCGGATCGGCCCGGCCGAAATCGCGTTGACTCGAATCCGGCTGCCGCCGAAGTCCACTGCAAGATAGCGCACCGAGGCTTCCAACGCCGCCTTGGCCACGCCCATGGCGTTGTAATTGGGCATTGCGCGCAAGCCGCCGTTATAGGTGAGCGTGAGCATGGCGCCGCCGTTGGGCATCATCGCGGCGGCGCGCTTGGCAACTTCGGTGAACGAGAAGCAGGAGATCAGCATGGTGCGCAGAAAATTCTCGCGCGTAGTGTCGGCGTAGCGGCCGCTGAGCTGGTTCTTGTCGGAAAAGGCGATCGCGTGGACCAAAAAATCGATCGTGCCCCACATGCGGCTTAGTTCGGAGAACACGGCATCGACCGAGGCGATATCCTCGACATCGCACGGCAGCACCAGATCGGCCCCGACCGAGGCGGCGAGTGGTTTGACGCGCTTGCCCAGCGCATCGCCCTGATAAGTGAACGCAAGCTCGGCCTCGTGCGCAGCGAGCGTCCGGGCGACGCCCCAGGCGATCGAATGATCGTTGGCGATCCCCATGATCAGGCCGCGCTTGCCGTGCATCAGCCCCTGCATGCGTCAAGCATCCACGTGCTTGAACACGACCGAGGCGTTGGTGCCGCCGAAGCCGAAGGAGTTGGACAGCACGCAGCCGAGAATCACGTCGTCGCGACGCGCGCGCACGATCGGCATATCGGCAAAAGCCGGATCGAGATTTTGGATGTTGGCGCTCTCGCAGATAAAACTGGAGTTCATCATCAACAGCGAATAGATTGCCTCCTGCGCGCCGGCGGCGCCAAGCGAATGGCCGGTGAGCGATTTCGTCGCCGAAATCGGCGGGCACTTGGCGCCAAAAACCGCGCGGATCGCTTCGATTTCCTTCAGATCGCCGATCGGCGTCGACGTGGCGTGCGGGTTGATGTAGTCGACCGGCGGCTTGACCGCAGCGAGCGCCATGCGCATGCAGCGCACCGCGCCTTCGCCCGAGGGCTGCACCATGTCGGCGCCGTCTGACGTAGCGCCATAGCCGGCGACCTCGCCGTAGATTTTGGCGCTGCGTGCCTTGGCGTGATCGAGCTCTTCCAGCACCAGGACCCCGGCGCCGCCGGCGATGACAAAACCGTCGCGTTCGGCATCGTAGGCGCGTGAGGCCTTTTGCGGCGTCTGATTGAAGTTCGACGACATCGCGCCCATGGCGTCGAAAAGGACCGACAAGGTCCAGTCGAGCTCCTCGCAGCCGCCTGCGAAGACAATGTCCTGCTTGCCCATCTGGATGGTCTCGAACGCATTGCCGATGCAGTGGTTCGAGGTCGCGCAGGCCGACGAGATCGAATAGTTCACTCCCTTGATCTTGAACCAGGTCGACAGCGTCGCCGAGGCGGTCGACGACATCGCCTTGGGGACAGCGAACGGGCCGACGCGCTTCGGCCCCTTCGTGCGCGCGGTATCGGCGCTCTCGACGATGGTGCGGGTCGATGGGCCGCCCGAGCCCATGATGAGACCGGTGCGCTCATTGGAAATGTCGGATTGCTCGAGGCCGGAATCGCGGATTGTCTGCTCCATGGCGACGTGGTTCCAGGCGGCGCCGCCGCCCAAAAAGCGCAGCGCGCGGCGGTCCACGGCCTCGCTCGGATCAAGCGTCGGCGCGCCATGGACCTGACAGCGAAATCCGAGTTCGGCGTATTTGTCGGCGCGGACAATCCCCGACCTGGCTTCACGCAGTGAAGCCAGCACTTCCTGCGTGTTGTTGCCGATAGACGAGACTATGCCCATCCCGGTGACGACCACGCGCCTCATCTTCGCCTCGTCCGCCTTTGTCCGCCAAACGCATCCCGTCAGGCGCGGCTAGTTTTTTAATTGAGCACGATCGGGCCCGAGAACCCCGATTCACTTTTCGGATCGCGCTCTAGGCACCGCTCGCCTGCGGCGCTCCGTTTTGGAACAGCCCCACTTTGAGATCGAGAGCCCGATAGATAACGTTCCCGTCGGCAGAGAGCCAGCCGTCGGCAATGCCGAGCACGAGCTTCGAGCGCATTACGCGCTTGATATCGATGCCGTAGACGATGTTTTTCATCGTCGGCAGCACTTGCCCCGAAAACTTGATCTCGCCCATGCCCAGCGCACGGCCTTTGCCTGCCGCCCCGACCCAGCCGAGGAAGAAGCCGAGCAATTGCCACAGCGCGTCGAGACCGAGACAGCCCGGCATCACCGGGTCGCCCTTGAAATGGCAGGGAAAGAACCAGAGGTCCGGCTTGAGGTCGAGGACCGCGCGTACCAAGCCCTTGCCGTACTCGCCGCCTGCTTCCGCGATTTCGGAAATGCGATCGAACATGAGCATCGGCGGCAGCGGCAGTTGCGGACCCTCGGCAAAGAGCTCGCCGCGGCCGCAGGCCAAGAGGTCCTCGTATTCGAAATTCGAACGACGTTCCTGCATCCGCATCATCTCGCCCCGGCACCCTGCCGGGCAGCTTCCCTAACATATGGAGAGAAAGTGGCAAAGCCGCCCCCCGGTACCCCTGCGGCGACATGGCCGAAAACCGAGGCGGATAAGCGGCGAGGCAGTTGCAGCCGCCGCCGGCCGGCGTATAATGATTTCAGTTGCAACGATCTCGTTTGGCCCCCGCCCCGCAGAGAGGCGAGGCTCCGCTTGGAGCAGCAATGACTCAGTCGCGTCCAGCCGCTTTCGACCCCGCCTTTCCATTGCGCACGCCGCCTGTGCGCGGCGATCTCACCGGTTGTCCGTGGCACGACGTCAAGTCGAAGCTGCGCGAAGTTGGCTTGCGTCCGACGCGGCAGCGCATGGCGCTCGGTTGGATTCTTTTCGCCAAAGGCGACCGGCATGTGACGGCGGAAATGCTCTACGAGGAAGCCACCCACGCCAAAGTGCCGGTTTCGCTCGCCACCGTCTACAACACCCTGCACCAGTTCACCGAAGTGGGTCTGTTGCGCCAAGTCGCCGTCGACGGCTCGAAAGCCTATTTCGACACCAACAATACCGCGCATCACCACTTCTTCATGGAAGACGAGAACAATCTGCTGGACATCCCCGCAAGCGATGTCGTTGTCGGTAAAGCGCCAACCCCGCCCGAGGGCTATGAAATCGCTCGAATCGACGTGGTGGTGCGGCTGCGACGCAAGCAGGGCTAAGCCAGCTGTCGCGTCTGCAAAGGCGGCGCGTCCAGTATTATTCTTCGCACCATCTGTGTTGATCGCAACGCGGTACGGAGGGAATCGGGTCACACGCCGGCGCGGTTGACGACGGAAAAATCACTCGATCTTCTCGTTGGGATAAACGCCCCAAAGGTCGTCCTGCTCGACCCAACCGTCAAAACCCTTGCCGACGAGGTGGCACCACGTGCCGGTGCAGGCTTTAACCGTGCCGAGCACACCGATCTCCAGCTTCGCCAGCACCGGGCTCTTGGCGTCGGGCTCTTCATGTAGCGGCGCGAGATCGGTCTTTTCCTTCATTCGTATGGCGCCCATGCGCTTGCCGGAGAGCAGCGAATGATAGACCCAGCCCTGCGACCCATCGGAGTCGCGAATGCGCCGCCAGTTCTCGAACTCGGCGGTGATTTCAACGGGCCAGCCGACGCGCGTGAAGATGAAGGAGACGTCGTGATCCTTGTCCGGTCCGCCGCGCACGTTGACCCGATCGGCCTTGATGCTGACGAAGCGCGGCACAGGCAAACCGCTCGTCGCAGCCTCGTTGCCGGCGTGCGTCGGCCCCACGGCGGACGCGAATGTGAGCAGAGCCGCAAAAACGGCTCGGATCCAGGCAATCATCAGCCTCCCATGCCGCAATGTGGCCGCGGCATGCCCCAACGCTAGTTCGATACGCAGTCTGGCCGGGAAATCCCGGCGCGCTTGGTGAGAACGCAGCCCATCTGGTAGAGAAAATTGATGAACCACCTCCCGGCCGCGAGTGTCGGTGAGCGGAGTTAAGGAGAACTGAACGCGCGGATGCGGCAAAGGCTTCCTGTCTGCCCGCCAGCGGGAAGGCAGGGAAGAGTTTCGCGACCGCCGCGTCGCAATCTCGCTTTCAGGCCCACTTGCAAGAGGCAGGCAATGGCACAGGGCAAGCCACCTACTCCAAGGCTCCGTATCCTATCGCAAAACCGTAGTGTTTACCATGACTTGCGAAAGATTTGACTGCCCCTAGGATTTCCACTAATCGGGCTTCCATATTCGGTGTCAGTAAACCCGAATTGGAGTTAGCCGTGACCCGTCCAAAATACCTCTTCCAGCGCGGTAGCATCTGGTATCTGCGGCTGCAGCCGCCCGGCGCCAAGGCGATCGAGAAATCCCTTGGCACCTCGGATTCGAAGCTCGCCGAAATCCGAGCGACCGACGACATCAAACGCTACAAGCAATCAATGTATGAGCGCCGGCAGACCCGCCTACAGGAGATGCAGACGGAAGAGCACGACGACGCTTTCGCCAGCTACAAGCCGGGCCTGCACACGCTGGCTACCGGCGGCCATTTGCTTGTGACTGACACGCGGATCACCGAAATCGACGCCGCTGGCGCCGTCGTCAGCGAGCGGGCACGGTATGGCCGGGGCTTCGCTCTGACTGGCCCGCGCCTCTCGGCGCTCCGCGTATTCAAGCTTCTCGACGACGCCTATGACGGGATCGATTCCCGACCGCCGGCGCCGACAGCCCGCCATGCCGACGATGAGATCATCGAAGCCTATCTCCGCCATACCGGGGCTCGTAGGCGCGCTCAGCGCGAATGCCGGTTGGTGTGGCAGGACTACCGGGCGATCGTCGGCAAGCCGCTGGCGACAGCTACAAGGGCGGACGGCCGCGCCCTGGCTGAACACTACCTCACGAAGGAATTCGGGAAGGGCAAGCAGCGTAAGAGCGCGTCTGTCGTGCGCCGGCTAGCCTGGCTGACCGCCGCCTGTAATCTCGCGATCTCCGAAGGCACGCTCAAGTTTAACCCTTTCCTCGCGGTCGTGCCCAAACGGGACGACAAGACCCGCCGGCTGCCGCTCGACGACGCGGATATGGCGCTGGTGCGGGGCGGCCTTGGCAAGCTCTCGACCTCAGACCAACGGTTGGTGCGCTTGTTAGCGACTACGGGAATGCGGCGATCGGAAGCTTTCCAAATCGCCGCCGAGCAGTGCGAAGGCGGCGCCAGATTCGTCATCATCGGCGAGAAAACCGAGCAGTCGATGCGCCGCGTCCCGTTGCCGGCGGCGGTGCTGCCATTCCTGCCGCAGAAGATCGAGAAGCCGCTATTCGAGAACAGCGAAGCCAACATTGACCGCACCGGCAAGCGGTTACTGCGATGGCTGCGCGATCTCGGCATCAAGGGCCACGACAAAACCATTCATAGCTTTCGGCACCGCGCTCAGGACAGGCTCAGGGCGGCCGGCTGCCCTCTCGACATTCGCGAAGAACTGCTCGGCCATGAGAACGTGACGGTCGGTAAGTCGTATGGCCTAGGCCACCCGGTGCCGGTTCTTAAAGATTGGATCGATCGCATAGGAATGTGAACGAAAAAGCCCGGCCGCGAGGCCGGGCTTTTTCTATTCGGGGACCGCTAACCGGCGTTTAGGTCTTGCGGGTGATCGTGAAGCCTTTGGCCCATACCGGAGCGTCGGCGGTCATCGCCTCAGCTTCAAGCATGAGGGAAAAACATTCAGCTTGCGCCCCGTCGCTGTCATCGCCGCCCGCGTCAATTTTGGCCTCTAGCTCGCATAGCGCACCCTTGGCCTCGAAAAACAACTCCGAGGCCCAATCAAAGCGCACCTGCCCAGTTTTACTCTGGATATGCGCCCGAGTATCTGTAGCCTTCTTACGCAGGGGCTCCGTGATTCCGGCGATGATCTTCTTGCGCTGCGCCATCGTCAGGGCGCCGCCGTAATGGTGCCCCAACCGCTCCGCTGTCGTCGTCGTCTCTGCTAAACCTGCATTATTTACCATGTTCGTCTCCCTATACACAAAGCCCCGGCACAGAGGCCGGGGCGGTTGCGCGGATAATAGGAACGCGCGGGTCCCTTTTCAATGCCTCAACCCCGACGGCGAACGGGCATCCGGCAGGCAGCCTTGCGCGATCGTGAACGCCGCGACGAGAAACTCTTTGAGTGCGTCATTCGGCGCGACCATGCGCGGCCGGTTATTCTCATCGAAGAAGAACGATACCTCGTAGGAGGCTTTACCGGCTATGACCGCGTCGCCCAAAGCTCGATAGCGCTCCCCGAGCGTAGTCATCGTGATGTCGTTGCGCATGTCAATCTCCTACCAATATTGTCTGCGCCGGAAACTGACGTGCGGAGTGCGATCCGCCATGACACTGCCGTAACGCAGCGCATCCCAAATGTGTGATTCACAAGCCGGATCAACATCGTCGATCCGCTTGGGATCGCGGCTCAGCACCGGAAGCGTGCGCTCGCATTGCGGACAACGATCTCGCACGATGAAGAGACCTTTGCCTTCGCGCATTTTCGAATCCGGTCTCGGACCCGTATTGATGAAACGCTCGCGCACAAGCGCAAAACTGCTCTCACGCGAGCCAGGCGGCTTCGACACAAGATCGAAATCAAGCCCCGGGTGTTTGATGCCGTTGATCGTGATCGGCGACTTGAACTCTTCGACAATCGATACCTCGTTCATCTCGGCGCCGATCGCATCGTCGGCGAAATTCCGCCGGAAATCGTCAAACCATTTGGTCGGGTTCATGATGTCTTGTCGGCGCCAGCCGCGTTCGATCTTATACCGCTGAATCCGGGTAGTGATCTCCGCGACGCTCTCATGAGTGCCGTGATCAGGCGTTCCGTTCCAGCCATAAGCCTCGCCTATGACGAACAGATCGCCCGGCAGCGTCGGCATGGTGCGGCCATTATTGAACTGTAGCGTAGTGCCGTCGGATTCGGCGAACGCCAGCCAGGCGTAAGGGCGGCTGCTGCCGTGATCGTAAGATGCGAACGTGCGCCAGCCGGCTGGAATCTCAAAGTCTTCGACGAAGATATATTTCCCGTATTTGAAAAACACGGCGTCGAGTGCACCACCAGCCGTGATGCTCCAGTTGCCATAGCGCAGCGCCTGCAGCATCGGCTCGTTGCCCTCGCAACCTTGCTCCACATTCGCCATGTAATTCGGCGTCGTGACGTTCAGGAGCCTGTTGTCCTCATACGAGCAATGAATAATCCGCCGCTTCTGCCCCGTCTTTGCGTCGACAATGCAGGGACCCGCACCTCTAGGAGAGCCGCTGAGATTGAATCGATGCGCGATAGCGTTATGGCTCGCGCCTCCGGGATTGGTAGTGAACAGGACATGGCGCGGCATGATCTCTTCGCTCAATGATCCGCGTGTCATCATGAACATGGCCAGGTAGCCTTCCAACGACGGCTGCAGCCCCAATTCTTCCCAAGCGATGACGGCGAACTCCTTGCCCATGTAAAGTCCGAGTGATTTCATATCGAGGAAATAATTCAATTCAAGTTTCTCGCCCGTCTTCCATTCGTAGACGTGATTTAAGCGATTGTATTGAAGCGCCTTGCCCCAGATCGGACGCGCAATCGAATCTTATGAGAGTAACGAGATCAGTCATCTCACGGAGCGACGATCGCAGCAATACCGTATTGTAATGAGTGCCCCAGCCGCGACCGACGCCGCTTAACATGCGCATGATCAGCGCTTGCGTCTTGCCGCCGCCTTTGTTGCCGGCGAGCCCGACCTCAAATTCAGGAGCAGACATGAACTGAAAGGCCGGTCCAGGTTGCGCGGCGGCAACGCATTGGCGGCGCGTGCCATCGTCCTCGCGAATGAGCGGGACATAAAGTCCGTTCTGCATCTGGAACGTATCAACAAAGGCGCTCATCGGAGTATCGACTTTCCGCCGGGCGGTGGCCGGCCGTAGCCGATACCTTCGGCGCGATCGTCCATGGAGCGATATAGCTTCTCGGATTTCGCGGCGATCACAGCCGCCTTGACGGCGACTGCCAAATTCTCTTCCGGCGTCGGCGGAACAAACTTGCGCTTGTATCCCGGCGCCAGTGCCTTCAACCAGTCGTTCTCGAAACCTTCGTCTATCAGTGTGGTGGGGTGGATGGCTTTCGACACATCCTTGCCAGCGTCCTGCAGCGCACGATACTGATGGCTGCCGATTACGAGAACATCGTCAGGCAAGATGTCGTGAAGATCGCCTTTATCATTCCTGAAAAGCACGATCTCGCGCAATAGCTTCTTGCGGAATTTGGAATCGAATTCCTCCGAATCTTTGCAGGGACGTGGGGCCATAAGAACATTCGTTTGACGCACTGTGTCGCTGGGCCGGGACGTGAGACCAAAGCTTTCGTTGAAACTTGCCGGCGCCGGCAGTGAGGCTTGGTGCTGATCGTGCTCGCCTTCGATCAGGACGCGCCCTTGATGCGTGACCGAGACCTCACTCTTCTCCGCATAGCCGGGCACGAGAGACGCGAGCATCTTCACGAGCAGCTGCGCGTTCGGCGGAGAGACGATCTCTTCCGGAATCAATGCGCCGTCCGCGTCACGCTCAAACGTGTCGTCGCGAGACCTGTCCCCGTAAAAGAACACCCAGTCCTCATCGATCATCGATAGCGCGTCAGCCTGAATTTTGGGGTCGTGGCGATAGCAAGGTTTGCCGTCGTGCCATCTGGCTTGGCTGTGGCCGATCGTGGCCAGGCTGCGCGCTTCGTGTTCCAGGACCACGATCTGCAGCTTGCGCGCCAGGTTGACCAGGTTCCCGAAGGTGTCCTTGTGCCCAAGCCAGTCGAGCAGGGGCGCATCGGGCTCCATGCTCTCCCGTATCCATTTGAAGATCGTCGACGGGTTGATCCCGACCTCGCGGGCGGCGCCCTTCAGGCTCGGCTTAATGGTCAAGCGATCCAGGAGCTCGCGCTGAATCTGGTCGCGGGGCTTGGTGCCCGTTCGCGGTCGTCCCATGGCACACCTCTCTCAAGAGACGTCACGCCCAAATTTGGATTCGATTTTCAGAAGGGGGATGAGTGCTCTCTACCAGGAAAAGCGACCGAGATCAACCGGGGTCGCTTTATTTTCCTTGCCGCAGGTCGTGGCGCTCCGCGCGGAATCTCCGTTTTAGAGAATTGCTTTTTTATTTTTCCGGTTTTTGATTTTCTCGAAAACGGAATCCTTTTTAGCGAAAATCGGAGCGAGTGAGCACGATCAACGACAACCGTTTCCTCGAAAAAGAACGTTCCTGGAAAAATCGGGTGGGTCTTGTTTTGGCGATCGGGGTTTCTTCGAAAAAGAACCCGGTCGGGTTTTTCCGCGCAGGGGGTAATCCAGGCATCACCAACGACCGCACAACGCCCGCCGCGGACCATGGTTAAGGAGGGGTTGACCCCGTAGCTCCATTTTAGCGAAATACCACTCCACCCATCCATCAGTGCTTCATGAGCCTCGTCGCGCCCCCCTGCAGGGCGTGACGCCATTGATATTGCAGTGGAATTTGACGCGACTGCCGCTAAATGCCGCTAATCGGTCGGCGAATACCACAGGTAGTGTCAAGGAAAATCGCCCAAAACGAGCCAAAAACCATCGAAAATGGTGAAGATTTCAGCCAAATAACATGGTTAATATTTACGTCGGGCACCCACGAAATCGGGGTATCGATCGGTTGCTTGCTCGTTTTTCGTCAGCCATCACTGTCCGGGCTGGCCGGGCAAATCGCCTGTATCATCGACCGACTAAATCTGATCTGAAAAAGGAAATGTACGACATTTCAGACCACAGTGACGCTTTGTGTTACGGTGTGTTACGTTTCTCAGAGGGGTATTAGGAGGCTATGTAGATTGACTTTAGCTGATCGGGACCCCCTAGAGCGACCCCTCTGAGAAACGTAACACACCGTAACGCTTCAAGCCGTCAACTCCCGCCAATACCCTCGCTGCACCTCGCCGCCAATGCGCATCGTATCGGGGCCATGCCATCCAAGTGTCTGCACCATGACCGTTGTCAGTCGATGGAACAGGTGCGACGACTGCCGCTCCTCGGGAACCTTGAGCGCGGTTTCGAGGAGCCACGTCGAGGAGATACGTTCGATCGGCGGATTGTCCTGCTCGCGGCGCTCATACGGGATCGAATTCGGGGATGCCCTCCTTCACCGACTTGTTGGCCTCCTTGGTTTCTGCGGGCGCATAGCGCAGCCCATGGCCCCACGTCCGCGAGCTTGTCGGTCCAAGGATCGTGTTCGACGTGCTCCGACCTTGGCGGCGAACGCCGCCTCCTCGACTTCAGGCGGCAGGATAAGCGGTCCCATACTCGCGTTCGAGGAACGACGCCTCGCCCCAGAGCAAATCGCGATCTTCGAGCAGCCTCTCCAGTTCGACGCGGACCCTGAGCCAAAAGGGAAGCTGGCGGCGGTTGCCGTGAAGCGACTTCAGGAAGATCGGATCGTTTGTCGTCCCCCACATGACGCACTGACGGGGCCAGTCGATCACGGCTGCGGCCATACGCGGGCCGGAATCGATCTGTCGTGCGGGTGAGTTGCGCCTTTAGGTGGTCGCTGTCGGCCTTACGATTGCCGGCAAGCTCCGCGCTCTCGACGCCCCAACGTCCCAACAGATTCTCGCCGAGAACCTTGTCGGACACATTGATGATTTGTTGGTCGGTGAAATTCTCTGGACCGTATAGCCGAGCAAGAGCTTCCGACTTGCCGATATTCTCAGGGCCGACCAGCACCGGCATATAATCGAACTTGCATCCGGGCTGACGCACGCGTCGCACTGATGCGACAAGGATCAGCTTGGCTGACGGCGCGAGCAAGCCCGGCCGCGTCGTCCTCGATATGCAGGTAATCGGTGAACCAGGTTTCGACTCGCGCTCTCCCCGTCGAGTCCCCAAAGGCTTTCGCAGTAGTCGAGATAATCGATCACAGGATTGAACGAGTGTTCGCGACACTTGAGGTTGACCGCGTCCCATATCGCCTCTTTGCCCGGATCGAACTCAAAGTGGATTCGACACAGCTTGCGAATGAGCAACAACACGTCGTCCGTTATCTGGCCGACTTGTGAACCGAGCAAATAACCGCCGACGAATCGGCGATCATGGAACGCGTCGTAGGTGCACTCAACTTTGAGAGCGTCGAGTGCCTGTAAAGCGTTTGCCATGGTCGCTTTGGGAACCGAGCGGGTATTTTTGCCCTTGCCGATTTCGACCATGTCGAGGAATTCGGGCTTTGCTATTTTATGTTTTTTGCTCACGACACTAGCTCCAATTCTTTTCTTTGCGACGGCGCACCCATACGCCGTCTATCATTGTGTGGGTCTGTCGCCGCCGCCATTCGCGTTGAGCTTCCACTGCGCTCTGTGTAAGTGCGTGCGTCGCAGGATCGAAATCAGATGCATCATCATTGCCGAAGGCGGCTTCCGGCGACAGTGCACCGGGCTGAACCTGATTTAGATACGCCCAAGCATTGTTGACTTTGATATCAAGCCGATCGGCCGTCGCGCCGTCGCCGATGTCCCACAGCGGATCGCACTTGCCGGGGACATTGTAGTATTGAGCCAGCAGGTTGATGGCCATCTCTTTGCTGACGCCCATGTCCTTGAACTCGCCGCGACCATGAGCAGCGTAACCTCGCCGTTGCGAAATTGAATGCTCGGCTTGGCATCGTTGCGCAGGTAGAAGATGGCGCGCTCGATGATGGCGTCGGTGTCTTGCTCCACCGCCGGCGCCCGGCTGTTGTGACCGATGCTCGGTTTGGCCGCCTGATACTCGGCGAGCCAAAGCGGTGCATCCGTGATTGGCCATTTGATGTCGAGCGGGGCATAAAATCGATTGTCAACGACGCTGCCCGGCACGATCGCGTATTGAGGACAATCTACGTCGCATCCAAATCTGTTGACGCCGAAGGCGTGCTGCACATCGATGGTCTCGTAAAACCAATAGTGCCGACCGCCGCTCGGGGTTATCACGGTGAAAGTCTGGAACACGCCGTGCTTGGCGACGAGCGCCATAAAGGTCGCTTCGCCGACTTTGCCCGGCTTAACGTCCACATCGATGAACGTCATGCGGCTGGCGTGCGGCGCGATGCCGATATTACAGCTGGGATTCCATTTGCGAATGATGCGTGGATCATTCGTCGCGCCGTTCGGCCGCACGCCGTCATTGAGCATGTTGGTCGACGGGCGGGAATTTCTTTCCGGGCGGGAGCGGGAAAAAATACCACTCCGGATGCCGCTTCAAGGCGCCAACAGCCCACGTGATCGCGCTGGGGATGCAAATTGTCATGCATTTTCTTCATCGTCGCCGGTCGGGAGCGGCAACGCTTTGGCGCCCGCATCGAAATCTTCTTCCCAGTCGCCGATCGGCATTGCCGCCGGTTTGTTGATCAGATCGTCTCCGGGATTGAGGCCGTAGGGAAACTGCAACTTTGCCCCGTCGCGCTGCCATAGAGCTTTTTGCGTCGTGTCCGGCAGGTCCTCGAAACATAGCCAGTCGCCTCCAGGGTTGCGCGCAAACTCTTCGCGACCGATCGTTCCTGACCGGCATTCATCCGGCAGTATATCGTAGGGATCAAACACGTCTCGATAGCTGAAGCAGGTTTCCGCGATCGCGGGGTCGACGCTTAAACCTTCGCGGCGACATTCGGCACGAAAGGCTTCATATTGATCGTTGGTCATTGGCATTTTATTCTCCTTAGGCCAGCTTCTGGCCGCTTGGTGGATTGAACGGAGCGTCGTCGGCACGATCGCCGGGCTGCGCCGGGCACCCCGACGTCGACGCGTGCGGTCGGCACCGAGCGCCGCGTCTTTGCCTTCGCCGCCGCGATCCTGGCTTCGAGATCGATCGTGAGGGGCGTCTTGAGGCGCAAGAGCGGCTTCGCCGCCGGGGCTGGCGCCGCTGCACTTGTGATAGGCGGAGTTGGTCTCACTGAGGATGGAACGGGAAAGCGCACCGTCGTCAAAACCGGCGGCGGAGGAATTGTGCGGACTTTTCCCTTGAGCACCATGCGCTGGACGACCTCGTAGTGCGTCGGGTCAAGTTCAGCCAACGTGCGTGCACCGCCGCCGTATTTCTGCAGCATCGCCCGGACATAGTAGTAGCCCTCATACTGCGACCTGCCCTCGTAGAGGGTCGACAGCACTTTTTTGACTTGCGATTTTGTCGGTCGGGTTGACGGCGGTGGGGAAATCTGAGAATCTGACATGGCTCATTGCGCCTCCAGCGCGGAGCGATGCCGGTGACGATCTTGGGGATCGAACCGGGCGATACACGGACAGGCCGCCTTTGCCGGGCGGCCTTTGCCGTTTAATGAGGATTTCGCCGGTTCGCGCACTTACGCAGGGCCGAATGGGCGCTGCTGGCAAGCGAGGCCGAAAATGGCCCGCAACTCTTCATACTCCAGCTGCCGGCGGTTGTCGAGTTTTGAGGTTTCGCCGGCGCCCCGGCGCCGGGCAACAATTTCCGCTATACCGAAGTATCCCGTTTTTGTCGGTGTAAACCTTGGCGCCAGCGGCCAGGGCCGCCGCTCGTGCGCCGGGGCGCCGGCCGGTAATGCCGTGCCGGGGCGGTAACTCCGCTCCGTGGCGGCTGGGCAGCGCTGGTGGGGCGGGCGGCTCGGGATACGCCAGGGCGAGGCTCCCCAGCGGCAGCCCGAGGCGCTGCAAGGTGTCCTGGAGCTTAAGGGCCTCCTCCCGGCGCCGGATTTCCCTTGCGCGGAGGCGATCGCAGTATCGATCGGACCATTTTTCGACCAGCTGGTGAGTCGCATTGTGCCGATAGTCTGGGTCAGGGGTCATCGTCGTCATGGCTGGCCTCCGATGATCGCTTGGTGGAGGTCGGAGACGTGATCGCCCAAGCGGCGGATATCGCGGAGAATTCGAAGCCCGCTCAGCGGCATCGGCAGCGCCCTGGAGAGCCCGCTGAGCCGCTTCGATCCGGCCCCGCGCACGACGGAGCCTCTCCGGGGTTGGCATCGTGGACGCCCGCCGCTGTGAGTCTGGAGCGGGGCTATGGCAGGCCCGATGGCTGAAGGCCGAGACCCCATCCCGGTGATACCCGTTCGTCAGGGTTAGCGTCGGCTCTGGCTGGATTTTGCGCTGTGAACGGGCTCGGGCCATGGCTGTTAACCCTGACCGCCGAGCGCGATGTAGGCGCGAACGAATTCGGTCGAAGCGGCTTCTAATTCGTCGAGACCCTCGCCGCTTTCGCTATGTGTCGCAAAGGCGACGACCAGCCGAACCAATGCCTGCCGGTGCTCGCGGAACCGCTGCTCATCACGCTCGCGTGAGCGATCGGGAAGGACTGTGATCGTGCCCATAGCTTACCCCTGCCGGCGCCGCTGCCACGGCGCGACCCAGATTTGCCATATTGCCTGCAAAATGGCCCGTAGGAGCGACATCTCATTCCCCCGTCTTCGGCGGGACCTGAGCGGCACGCACGGCGTTCATTTTTGCGGCTTGCCCCGGGGTGAATGCGCCACGGCTAAAGCTTCTGCCGCCGCCGGAGCGCGGGCCTGCGCCTTTCGTGTGGAAGGCGAAGCTGTCGATCGCGCTGCCTAGCCGCCGAGTTGGCGCCGCCGGGCCGCCGGCCTCGACACGCGCCTTGCGGTCAGCGTTCGACGATTCGATGTATTGGCGCCGCAGTTGTTCCTGGCTGGTGACAACTGCGGTCAATGCCTGGAACTTAGCCCGTGCGGCCAGGACACGGCTACGGTGCTCCCGCTGCTGATCGATCGCCGCGGCAACGGCCAGTTGGCTGTCGACCACCTGGCGCTGGAGCTCGGAGATCGGCAGCGGCGCCGCCGCACGCCGCATCACTGGCTGAGTTGGCGCCGCTGCGTCAGCCGACGCCGTATCATGAACCGGCGCCGGTTTGAGAATTTTGGGCTCTGGCGTTCCCGCCAGCTGATCACCATGCGGCGCCGCGGCGCCGTTTGCGTGTGGTGGCGCGAAATTCGTCAACGATTTCGACGGAGGCGTGTCCGCGAGCGGATCGTCGGCGATCGCCGCAAGCATGGCCATATTGTTCTTCATTTCGTCATTCAAAGTATTGGTCATAGCCAACTCCTTAATGGTCTAATCTCCACTGGCGCTGACTGGCGCGCAGTTCGTCTAAGAAAGTCCATTTGGGCTTTCGCGCCTCTTCCGCTTCACCGGCGCGAAGCCGGGTGACAGCGTCGCGGTTCGCTTGAACTGCTTCTTCGGCGAGCACATTCATCCGATCGAGATCGGCATGCTCGGCAGCAAGCGTGTCGTAGGCGGCTCTTTGCTCGGGGTTCAATTGTGCCAGCTGTGTTTCATTTAAGCCGAGAAATTTGCCGCTCTTGGCTGCATAAAGGTCGCTCATTTGATCTTCTCCGTTATGCTGCCCGGCGCGTCTCTCAGCGACGGCCTATCGCCAGCGTGAATGGTTTCAATGAGCCTCATGAGCTCTCGCGCCCACCGTCTCCGTGCGATCTCGACGGCGCGCTGCCGCGTCGCGATCTTGCGCTCTAGAATCAGTTCAGCGTGCCGAATCATTTTTGCCGCCTTCGATCCATGCCGGCCGCTTCTTGAATTCGCCAAGCCGCACCGGACCTGAAATACCGAAATGCCACATCGATGCAGCGGTCGCACGCGGGCCGACGTGGCCACGATAGCGGCCGTGCCGATCAATGATCGCGAGACGCCCCGGCGGCGCCGTGTTGCCGCCCGGCCTTACCTCTTGGGGCTGAGCCGGCCGTGTAAAATCTGGCCCGGAGTAACCCGAGCCGTGCTTGTTTGGTGCAAGGGCGCTACCAAAGCCGCCGATCGCATTCGTCATTTGCTCAATCCTCGATGTAGAATGGCAGCCGATGCCGCTGCGTTCGCCATACGTGGTCTAGATGCTCCGAGACCAAACTGTCATCGTGCATGTCGGCGACGTGTCGGTTGATCAACAAGCCAAGGCTCAACCACCAAAATCGCCACTGATCGGAATCACGCGGGCCGCGAAACTCGCGCATCGGGTCTATCTCGATGCGCGCCTCGTTGGTCCATCCACGTCTCATTTCGGCTGACGCACGGGAGCGCTCGGATTCCATCCGTTTTTGCTCGGCACGACGCCGCTTGACGAAGGCTTCGCCATTCCCATAGCCGGAGCCAGCGACTTGGCGTCCGCGTAAGCGGGGCTGCGCGTCTGCCACGAATTGTTCGCGTCGAGTGCTTTGACACCTCCGCGAATCAGATCAGACAGCACGGTGTCTGTCGGCGCTTGCGGCGCGACCGTCGCGACGCCGGATCGCTCGCCGGGCATCAAGCTGGACGCGGAACCGCTGCCGTTTTTTCCAGGATTATCGCCGGCTTCGCCGCTTGCGCGTCCCCACGATGTCGACCGCCGGATAGCTTGCTCGGCGCTCGATTTCGACGACGGGCTTGGTCGGGGCTGGCGTAAGATTTTCGCCGCCCTTCAGATACTTCTGCGGCGCTTGCCCCGGCGGCTTGATCAGAGAAGAACTGTTCGTTCCGACCGTGCGGTCGGAAGCGTGTCGATATTTGGTGGTAGCCATTGGATAATCCTCCCGTTATGGCGTTGGCGGTGCGGCCCGGATGATTCCAGACCATTGAATCCAAGTGACCCCGCCGTCGTCGATGACACCGTTGCCGCTTAGCGGAGTGCTTCCTGTAGTGCCGCTCGTAAGTGCAGCCCAAGGCAAGCCGTCGACCTCAGACTGAACAAACATCGCGCCGGACTGATACATCCCATTGAACTGATTTGCGCCGACGATCGTCTGTCCGGCTGCGTGCTTCGTAAGCGCTGATGCGAACTGTCGACTACGCCGACGAAGGCGCATATTGAACCTGGCAGATTGCACTGCTGCGGCGTTGTTCATGTGTTTTTCCCTGTCGGCTCGCGAATTTCGGCGTTGAAATATCCGCCGAGCGAGTCATCGCTGAACCAATCCCGCGCTTCCGCGAGCGAGACTGGATAAGCGTATTCGGTGCCGTCCGTGAACACGGCATCGACGATGCCGTTTCGATAAGACAGTGCGGAAAAGCAAGTGCTGCCGCTCGTATCAGCGGTAATCGTCTTTGCTCGGCTCGCCCGCTTTGCTGGCTTCGGCTTCTCGTAGCTGGCCGAATTGCGTAGAGACCGAGCAATATCTTGCTGGATCCCCACGCCGCTCTTTCGGCGGCCGTGTATTTCGCGCCGTATTTATTCCGCGCCATTTCAGCTTCCTTGTTCGTTGGCCGTGGTTGCGCCCTTGGCGCTCACGTCAGCGAGCGTCTGCAGTGCCGACCGAAGGGCAGTCCGCGTGCCGGGTAACGCTTGCGCGTGTCGGATTCAGATCGTTGTGGATGCGATCTTTGATCTCCTCGGTGCTGGGATCGTGCCGCATAGTGCCTTGGCGCGTGCCGAGCGGTTTGCCCGACGCGAATTGGCCATTTGATTTCTGGACATGATCAGTTCTCCTTTACAGATTGCGGCAGGGCCGTCTTGCCCAGCCGCGTATGATCGGTAACGTCGACCAAAGCTTGGCCCATTACGCCCGCACCACTCGCGGGATCGTAGGAGCCCCGCTCGGCATCACTCTGATTTCCCCATGCGACAGCGGGAATGGGAAACTGTTTGCTGCCGTGCTGCGTAGTGGGGTCGCACGGATTCGGATCAGATGCATCCGGCGGCTTGCCAGTCGGCGGCGCGCCGATCGAGGTGTCAGTGCGATCTTGAAAACCCGGATGTAGCGGCGCGGGGCCGTCTGCTTTCGCACGACCGCTGGCGCGGGCTAGACCTCCATCTTTGGTCTTGTCGTGCTCGATTCCGCGTGAATGCCAACTCGTAACTGCCATGTTCATCCCCTCTTAATTTTCGTTCCCTAGAAAGATAAGCGGGCGGTGTTGTCCAGTGGGGCCGTCGCACAAGCGACCAAACGGCCCTCGCCGATAAATGCGGAAAAGACAACACCGCTCACTTATCTCCATCATGGATTTGCCGGATGCTCGACATTCCAACTTGTCGCGCCGATTTTAGACCCGACGGCGGCAGCGAGTGCGGCGCATTTTTGCTCGCCCATCACCAGATAGATTGAGCCTTGCTTGGAGACATTCCACCCGGCACGGCTGAAAGGATTCTTCGCGTGGTCATCGTGGCCATTCGCCGCCCGCTTGAGGGTAAAGTTTTTCAGTTCTTCAAATCTCTTTTCACCGACCTCTTTGTAGAGGCGCCCGGCGGCGGTGAGATTCTTGTCGAGGAACGCCGACGCGCAAAGTTCTTCGATGCGATCCTTGCCGCCATTCAGGAAGCGGTGCGGATAATCGACTCGCGCTTTCGCGATCCAAGCGGGAATATCCGCTGCGCGAAAATCTTGCCGCGCTCTATGTCAAGCTCGAAATCGCTCAGCGCGGATTCACCGCACCGGCTTCTTTGGCAGCTTCTTTGATCGCGTCAACTAGCGTCGCCATTTGCGCCTCCGTCGAGTATCGCCACGTTCTTCGCCTCAGGCTTTCCAGTTCTTGGATTCTCGCCGCGATCGAATGCTACTCTCGCGCCCTCACTCGGGATCAGAAAGCCGGTATTTGATACGTGCACGAAAACGTCGTCGCCCGCATCTGTGCGCACGAAGCCATAACCGGAATCCCGAAACCATTTCTTGATGCGACCTGTCTCACGCTGCATGACACGCCTCTTGCGGACGAGATGATTTCGTCGCCGGCCGGCGCTTCAGCCAATCTTCAAGTTCGGACACGAGCAGCACTGAACGTCGACCGCTCGCACGCGGGACGATCTCTCCACGTGCAGCGGCGAGGCGAAGATGGCGTTCGGGCAAATTGCAAGCGCGGGCAGCCGCGCTCCAAGTGAGTGCGAGCATGAGATTCTCCGGACAGTTTTTTCAGAAGGGGGGACTATCTACGTAGCACAAACGTGCTGAAAAATCCAGGGCACGGAGCGAAGTCACAGGTTGGCGAATCTGCAAGTGCCGACAGCAACAAAAGAAAAACCCCGCCGAGTGTGGCGGGGCTCATTGCTTTTGATCGTGCGAGTGACCGATCAGAACGGCATTACTGCCCAAAGACACGCACCGATCAGCCATACGATTGCGCAGGCAGCCATCCAAACATCGGCGATGTTCTCCGCTTCCTGTCTACGCATGGTGCCGCGCCTCCTTGTGCCGCCGTGCATCTTGGGAGACGTCGGCATCCGCATTAAAGTGGCCGGGCGGCAGCACGATATCGACAAGCTTGCGCGCCTGCGGCGGCTGATGCGTTTCCATCTGTTTGATAGCCGATCGGACGGCCCGCATGACGGTCACATAGGCCGACCAGCTGGTCGGCCAGGGCAGATAGTGCACGCGGCGCGATTGTCCATTTAGATGAATGCTCGCGCTGTTCCAGTTGCCTGGCGCGATCGTGTAGTCCACGCGGGCGCCGTGAAGATTTGCAACATGGGAGATCGCCCGCCTTACGGCGGACGGATGGATAAGCATTGACATGGGTTCCTCTACGGTTGACGGCCCCGCCAAGGGCCGTAGGTTGATGTGGGTGAGTCGTGGGGACGGGTGGTATCTCTACGGCACCTCGGGCCTTGCGGCTCGCCAAGTCAGCCGAAGGACGCCAATCCTTCGGCTGGCGCCTAATATAGCGCGCCGGCCGGCGCCGCGCAGAACGATCGGTCGACGTGGTTGATTTCAGCTACCGGGCCTGCACCTAAAAGGCGTCGCTACTGCCACTCTTTCCGAGCCGTAAGCAATTGATTTTCCAAGGCGTCCTCAGATGGCACAGGGCAAGAAGCCGCTGGTTGTGGTCACCCGCCGGCTGCCGGACAACGTCGAAATGCGCATGCGCGAACTGTTCGAAGCGCGTCTGAATGCCGACGACACGCCGATGAGTCAGGCGCAACTGGTCGAAGCCGCCAAGATTGCCGACGTGATCGTGCCGACGGTCACCGATCACATCGACCGCTCCGTGCTCAGTCAATCGGGCGAGCGATTAAGGTTGATCGCCAATTTCGGCAACGGTGTCGACAATATCGACGTGGCGAGCGCCGCGCAGCGCGGCATCACCGTCACCAACACGCCCGGCGTCCTTACCGAGGACACCGCCGACATGTCCATGGCGCTCATCCTCGCGGTGCCGCGGCGATTGGTCGAGGGCGCCAATGTGCTGATCGGCGCGGCCGATTGGACCGGTTGGAGCCCGACCTGGATGCTCGGCCATCGCATCTGGGGCAAGCGGCTTGGGGATCGTCGGCATGGGCCGCATCGGCCAGGCGGTGGCCCGACGCGCGCAGGCGTTCGGTCTGAAAATCCATTATCACAATCGGCGCCGCGTGGCGCCGCGTATCGAAGAGGAACTGCACGCGACCTATTGGGAAAGCCTCGACCAGATGCTCATGCGCATGGACATCATCTCGGTCAATTGTCCGCACACGCCGGCGACCTATCACCTGCTCTCAGCGCGGCGGTTGAAGCTCATCCGTCCCGAGGCCTATGTGGTCAACACGGCGCGCGGCGAAGTGATCGATGAGAATGCGCTCGCGCGTCTCATCGAGGCCGAAGAGATCGCCGGCGCCGGCCTCGACGTGTTCGAGCACGAGCCCGCCGTCAGCCCGAAGCTGGTGAAACTGGCGAAAGCCGGCAAGGTCGTCTTGTTGCCGCATCTCGGCTCAGCCACCCTCGAAGGCCGCATCGACATGGGCGAGAAAGTCATCGTCAACATCAAGACGTTCATGGACGGCCACCGCCCGCCTGATCGCGTTTTGCCGGCGATGTTGTGATCGCGTCAGTTTTAAGCCTAGCAATGACAAATTCTCGCAGATTTTCGCTCCGGTTTTTTAAATTTCCGGTATTGCTGACGTTTCTGGCGCTGCCCGGCGCGGCGCTCGGCCAGGATCAAATCGGTCATGCCCAGGAAGCCGCCGCACACAACGGCATGGTGGTTGCGCAAGAAGGACGCGCGGCGCGCATCGGCGTCGACATCCTGAAAAAGGGCGGTAACGCGATCGATGCCGCCGTCGCGGTCGGATTTGCAATGGCGGTAACCTATCCGCGCGCCGGCAATCTCGGCGGCGGCGGCTTCATGGTGATTCACCGCGCCAACGGTCAGAATATTACCATCGACTATCGGGAGATGGCGCCGCAGGGATCACGGAGAAATCGTTCCTCGATGCGCAGGGTCATGCCGATCCGCAGAAGTCGCGCAATTCGGCGCTCGCCATCGGCGTGCCGGGCACCGTCGCCGGTCTTGCGCTTGCCGAGGAGAAATACGGCTCCGGCCGCTTCACGCTGGCCGACCTGATCGCGCCCGCGATTGCGCTGGCGCGCGACGGCATGAACGTTACCGCGCAAACGCTGGCGCCGCCGCCATTCGATCCATTGCGGCTCAAGCGCTGGCCGTCCTCGGCGAAAATATTTCTCAAAGCCGACGGCAGCGCCTTCAGCCCCGGCGACCGGCTGGTGCAAACCGACCTGGCCAATTCGCTCGAAGCCATCGCGAAGAGACGGGCCGCGCGCCTTTTACCAAGGTCCGATCGCGCAGCGGATCGCGGCCGCCGTTCAGGCGGCCGGCGGCGTCATGACGGTCGATGATCTGAAAAACTATGGAGCGGTGGTGCGCACGCCTGTGCGCGGCACCTATCGCGGCTACGATATCGTCTCCATGCCGCCGCCGTCCTCCGGCGGCGTCGAACTTATCGAGATGCTCAACATTCTCGAAGGCTATGACCTCGCGCATGCCGATCAGGCGCAAGAATTGTTCCTGATGATCGAGGCGATGAAGCGCGCCTACGCGGATCGCGCGCTCTACCTCGGCGATCCGAACGCGGTGCAAAATCCGGTCGGGCGGCTGACCTCGAAGGAATACGCGGCAAAGTGGCGCGCCACGATCGATCCCGAGCGCGCGACGCCGGCGAGCGCAATCCGCGCCGGGGGAGCCATCGATCCCGAAGGACGCAATACCACGCACTTCTCCGTCGTCGACCGCTTCGGAAATGCAGTCTCCAACACCTATACGCTCAATTTCATTTACGGCCTCGGCATGGTCGCCGATGGCACCGGCATCCTGCTCAACAACGAACTCGACGATTTTGCCGCCAAGCCGGGCAGTCCGAATGCCTTTGGACTCACCGGATTCCAAGCCAATGCGTCCGGACCCGGTAAGCGGCCGCTGTCGTCGATGACTCCGACGATCGTCCTCAAAGACGGCAAGCCGTTCCTCATTACCGGATCGCCTGGCGGCAGCCACATCACCACCGCGGTGCTGCAGGTGATCGTCAACGTCATCGACCGCGCCATGGACATCGCCGATGCCGTGTCGGCGCCGCGCGTCCACGATCAGTGGGTGCCCGATCAGGTTTTTGCCGAACCGGGGCTGCCGGAGAATGTGCTGACCGCATTACAGGCGCGCGGAGACAAAATCGTCCCGCAACGGCCGTTCACCTCGGCGAATTCGATCATGATTACGCCCGGCGCCATCGTCGGCGCCGCCGACCCGCGAGAGGGCGGTGCGCTCGCGGTCGGATACTGATCGAAGCCGGATTGGTGCACTCCCGTCCTGCCTTACGCCGGCTGACTGCTATCGAATCGGCAGCGATCGGCGATCCGCCTCCTTGACCGTCGACGAGAGCGCGACGATGACGAGTCCGCACAGCGCGATCGGCGCAAAGGCCACGATCGGCAAATGGGTGATGTCCCACAGCCAACCGACCAATACCGAAAACGCCATCGCGCAGCTGTAGCTGATTGTGAACATGCCCGCCGTGCTGCGATGGACGTCGTCCGCGGCGCTGAGAATGGAGGGCAGCGCCAGCGCCATGATCAGCGTCACGGCGCCGGTGAAGCCGAGCACTCCCGACCAAAAGACGATCCAGAGCCCTTTCGTCGAGCATCATGGCGGTGACGCTGAGAAACGATAATGATCCGGTCACCACATAGGCCCAAGGCCGGGTAACGAGCCGCTCGGCCAACGGCAGCATGAGGAAGGAAGCCGGCAGCTGACCGACGATTGAGCGCGGTCAGCGCGCTGCTGACAAGGTCTGGACGGCCGGCAGCGACGACGTAATCGGGCAGGAAGGCGTTGGTGACGAAATAGGTGGCGTTGACGCTGCCGAGAATCAGGCCGAGTCGCCAGATCAGCGGATCGCGCCAGTCGGGCCACCACCGCCGGTTCGGCGCGATGTTGGCCTTCCCGACTGCGCGGCGGTCGGGCGTGCATAGCGCGACGAGTAATGCCGTGGCCAGAACCGGGACCGACCAGACGACGAAGTCCAATCGCCAGCTCCCGTGAAGGAGCGGCAGGACGAACGGGATGGTGAGGCCGACCGGGAGAATTTCGCCGATGAGGAGGCCGTTCGTATAGACCGAGGTGGCAAGCCCGATGCGTTGCGGAAACCAGGAGCGCACCAGGGGCGGCATGACCGTCTGCACGATGGAGACGCCGGCGCCCATGGCGATCGTGGCCGCATAGAGGAATGCCGCGTCCGCAATCGCTCCACGCGCCGCCGCCGCAACGGCGCTGAGCAGCAAGCCAACGAGCAACGCCGGCACCATGCCGAACGCGCGATGAGCAGCGAGCCCGGCACGGCAGCGATCGCGAACAGCATCGGCGGCAAACTCGACAGCCAGCCAATGTCGGTTTCGGACAGGTGCAAGTCTGCGTGCAGAAGCGGTGCGACCGGCGGGATCGCCAGCACGGTGAGCCGCAAACATGCGCCGGAGAGCCAGAGCAGGACGAATAGAGCTCAGACGCTGACCGGCCGATTCGGAGGACATGATTTCTCGCCGAGGCGCTGGCGGTGTCAGCGTCCTTTCGCTTGAGAATCGCGCCCTACCCTACACAATCCGCCGAGAATGGGCCTTGCAAAAACCTACGCGCGATTCCGCGCAAACGAAGAACGTCGCCACGCAAACGCCCGGCTTTCCAGCCGGGCGAACACGCCATGTTCCAGGACGAGCATCAACACGACGAACATCATGATCCAGGCCAGCGTCTGCTTGATGTCGAATTGCTCGAACCAGAAGAAGAACATGTAGCCGATGCCGAATTTGAGGCCGAAAGTTTCCGCCAGCGCCACGATCTTCCAGGTCTGGCCGAACGCGTAACGGAAAGCGGAAAAAATATACGGCATCAGTTGCGGCATGTAGACATTGCGCAAACAGCAGATAGCGGCGCCGCCTTGAACGTCATCGCCATGTCGATCAGCGATTTGTCCATGGCCTTGGTGCCCTCGAACATATTCACCGCAACAAAGGGCGTGACCACCGCCATGACGGCGACCAGTCCGCCGGCCTCGCTGTAGCCGAACCACATGATGGCGAGGAACACCATGAGGATCGTCGGCATCGTCAGCATCAACGGGATGAGCGCCAGCAGCGAGCGCTCGAACAGCCGGTTCAATCCCATCGCCAAGCCGATGCCGATGCCCGCAATCATCGACGCAGAGAAGGTGACGAAGATGCGCGCCAGCGTGATGCCGATGTCGAAATAGGCCGATTCCCCTTCCGGCCCGCGGCTCGTGCAAGTCGGCGATGATGGTTCGGCCGATCGCCAGCGGTCCGGGCAGCACTTGCGGATCGTGCATGCGCCGGCGCCACCCACCACAGCAAGAGCAGGACGACGATCGAGCCCACGCGCAGGCCGATGCTCTTGAGACGGGACTCCATCTAGCCCTTCGCCTCCACGACGCTGAAAAAATTCGCGCACCAGGGTCTTTTCCAGATCGATGATCGCCGAGTCTTCCGGCTTGCGCGGCCGCGGAATATCGATCGCCACGTGCTTGAAAATCCGCGCCGGCTTCGTGCTCATCATGTAAATGTTGTCCGACAGGAAGACCGCCTCGGACAAGATCGTGGGTCACGAACAGAATCGTCGGCTTGGCCCGCTGCAAAATCTCCATCAGATCGAACCGCATCTTCCTCGCCGTGATGGCGTCGAGATGGCTGAACGGCTCGTCCATCAGCAGAATGTCCGGCTCGATGGCGAGCGCGCGGGCGATGGCGACCCGTTGCTGCATCCCGCCCGACAGGTTCAGCGGATAATTGCGCTCCTGCCCGGCGAGCCCGACCATTTCCAGATTCTTCGCGACCAGCTCGCGCCATCTGCGGCCGCGGCACGTTCTGCGCTTCGAGAACGAAATGAATGTTGTTCTCGACGGTCAGCCAGTTGAGCAGCCGCGGGCTCTGAAAGACATAGCCGACGCGCGGTTCGGCGCCGGCCCTGCCCGCTTTCGGATGAATGGTGACCGCTCCGCCGTCGTAGGACTCGATGCCGGCGATGACATTGAGCAGCGTCGATTTCCCGCAGCCGGACGGACCGACGATGCTGACGAATTTGCCCTCGTCCACCGTCAGGCTGATGTCGTGCAGGACGACGAATTCGTCTCCGGAGCCGGGCGCCGGAAATTGCTTCGTCAGGTCGATCGATGGTGATGGCTGAGGACGCCGTCACTGCCTGCCTCATTAGCTCCCCCGCAACGACAGGCGCCGTCGCGGCCGATCGGTGAATGTTATCGGTGCGATACGCGGACATGTCGCGGCCTGACAGTTATCGGCCGGATTCAGCACCTGCGTCCGAGACGTATCGACCGGTGCCCCAGTCTCAACTCGCAAATTTGCGGTCTCCAGGCAAAAATGCGCCGCGCCCAGGTGCGAAAGACCAGAAGATCGATCAAGCACCATCACGATCATGAAGCTCACGCCCCAGGCGAGCATCATGTCGACGCGCGTATCCTGGAACCAATAGATCAGCTTGCTGGCCCGACGCCGCTGCCGACCCCGAACGCCTCGGCGACCAGCGCGATCTTCCACGACAGCGACAGCGAAATCCGCAGCGAGGAAAATATGTAGGGCATGAGCTGCGGGATGAGCACCTTGCGCAGCATGAGCGAGCGGTCGGCCTTGTAGACCTTGCCCATGTGGATCAGGTCTTTTTCCACCGCCTTGGTGCCCGCCCATATGTTCATCGCCACGTAGGGAAACACGATCAGAACGATCGTGAAAATCGGCGCGGTCTCGCGACAGGCCGAACCACAACACGGAAAGAAACGCCCAGCAAACCGCCGGGAACGTCAACAGCACCATGATCCAGCTGTCGAAGAAAATCTCGATGCTCGCGCTTTAGTCCCATCAGCAGCCCGAACGCCGTCCCGATCAGCATCGAGATGACGAAGCCCTCGAATATGCGCGCCAGCGTCTCGCCCGACCACGGCGTAGGATGCCGGATCGCTGTAGATCGCGATCATGCGCTCTCAACAGCAGCAGTCCGGTCCGGGAAAGAAGATCGGGAAGAAAAACAGCGAAATCACTTTCCAGACCACGAGCCCGGCCGCGAACGTCAGCGCGCCCGGCAACATTCGCGCTATCGAATCCGGCAAGATCCGACGCTTGGTCTTTTTGACGCGGCAATTTCCCGTGCAATCAGCTCTCCACGAACAGAGCGTATTTATCTTCGGCGGGCACCTTGTCGATGATGCCGGTGCGCTGGCACACGTCGAGGAATTTCCACTGCGCGTCGACGGCTTTGCGGTTCCAGTCGGTCATGAACATGTTCTTGTGCTGAAGCCAGTCCTTGTACTCCGCAACATCCTCGGGTTTGGTCACGCCGGCGAGCGCGCCGTGGTTCTTCACCGCGGTCTCCAGATTTTCCGGCTTCTCCAGCCAGAGAAACGATTCCGTCGCCGCCGCGGCGAAGTTCTTCGCGCGCGTCTGATCCTCGTCCACCCAGCTTCTCCAAGCGACGATCGGCGCGGCCCACGACGATCGGATAGCCGGTCTTCTGCTTCCAATAATCGTTGGGCGAAAAGAGCACGCGGAATTTGTCCGTTTGCGCCTCCGCGGCGAGGTTGAGCGAGCTGATGTTGATCATGGCGTCGATCTGCCCATCCTCCAACAGTTTGGTCAACGCCGGGCCGGCCACTTGCTGCAGATTGGTATCCTTCACGATGTCGATCTTGAAGGCCTCGATCATCGCCGCCCTTGCGCACTTGAACGAGCCGGCGCCGGTGGAGAAGGTGCCGAATTTCTTGCCGCGCAGATCGGCCGGCGTCTTGTACGGCGAGTCCTTGCGCACGATGACGTTCTGCACCACCGTCAGTCCGCCGCCCGATGAATGACCCAATCCAGGCCCTCGTTGATTTTCTGGATGGCGTCGATGCCCGAGTAGGTATCGACCATACATTGCTTGCTCGGGCAGGCCGGCGAGGAAGCCGGCAAAGGGCCGCGGGTCGACGTCTAGGTCGATGCCGTGCTTGGCGAAGACGCCTGCGTCCTTGGCTCCCATGTAATTCAAAACGAAAACGCTCTCTGCGGGGATAACGATCTTGACCTTCTGCAAAGCGGGATCGGCGAGAGCCTTCATGCGGGTGCCGACTGCGGCAGCCGTCAGCGAACCAAGACCGGCCAGCAATACGGATCTTCTCGTCGTCATGACTAGGTCCTCCCGATTTTTGCCGTTCTGGCTCATTATTGAAAACGCTACTGCCTGGGTAAACGCCGCAGAACCACGCAGTTTGTGCGTGATATCGTCGCAAAAGCCTTGATGGAAATTGGAGCGGGCGAAGGGAAACCGCCCCTCCAAACGTTAGACATTGATATTACAGCATATTTTTCGACCACTTTCGCCGTTTTGTAGCGGCTTTTGTAGTATTCGGCCAACATACCTTGGCTGATTTTATTCACGCTATTGCCCGCTGCAAATCCATTTTCGACAATGCGGGCACCGCTGCGGTGATGCGAAGATTTCGACATGATGGTAGCGGCCCTGCCAGGATCGACCCTCGACCTGACGGGTGGGAACACCCCTACGCTATGGGCTGGTGCGCGATTCCAGTCAGGAGCATCATCGAGTGCGGTAAACCGTGCATGGAGAACGGCATCATTCCGGGCGTTGATTTCGCCAAGCTGCGCGACGCAGCGTGGGCCGGTGGTCTGGGCGACTCTGCTGCAGTGGGGCCGGCTCGCCGCAGTGCGGAAGAGGGCTGCCCGTACTGCTATCCGGAAACCGGCTGACGGTGCGACCGCGACCACGATCAGAACTGCGTGGCCCGGCGAGCGGATCAAAAGGGCTTGGCTCGGAGTTCGAGCTTCACCTCCCCGATTAGCGATATTTCGCAAAGCTGAGGCATTGACCGGCAGGACGCGCGCCGTGATCAGGTGACGTGAGGCACGAGAGTTCTATTGCTGGGCGCGCCGGGCGCATGGACGCGCCCTCGCTAACGCGCATTTCTCACACTACAGATGGACCGCGCCACGGGTGAGCCGATTTTGATGGTTGCTGGGAGAGGCTCGCGGAGGTTTGTGGCGTCCGAAGGGCGCTATTGTCAGGTGTGGTTTGCGGGTCTCCGTGAGGCTATTGGTTTGTGCCGCGCAATGGCGCGCCGCGGCGGCGCGTGTCACGCCGGCGAGGCGCGGGCGTTTGCAGCGGCCAGCCGGATGGTGGCGCGGCCCCAGTCTTGGGCGGCCGGACAGGCTGAAGCCATCGCGATCTTGATGCGGCGAACGCTGATGCGCACGAGCGCCCCGATCTTAAGCAGCTTGAGACGGATAGTGCCGCAAGTGGCCTTGGCGAACGCGGTGTCGTGCAGACCGATCCGGCGTAGAGCACACAGCAGCACATAGGCCATCGAGTAGAACCACAGGCGCATCTGGTTGGCTTGCATGGTGGCGGCCGAGGTGCGATCCGCGTAGAGGTCGAGCTGGCACTCCTTGATCCGGTTCTCCATCTCGCCGCGGGCGCAGTAGACCTTCTCGTACAGATACTTGGCCGTGCACTCGTCGCGCCGCAGCGAGGTGACGACGAAGCGAGGGTTGGCTTCTCCCTGCGTCCACTCGGCCTTGGCGACGACCCGGCGCCGGCGGCTCCAGGTATGGCGCGTCGTCCACATGAAGGTCTTGAAACGGCGCTCCGGCCGGCCGGTGCGCCGGCTCTTGGCAGCGGCAAGATTAAGCTCGGTCTTGATCTCGGCGGTAAGGCGCTCGTTCTTCGCCAACCCGAACAGGAAGTCGGCGCCATTGGCCTCGCACCAGGCCATCAGCTCCTCCCGCGCGAAGCCGCTATCAGCACGCAACAGGATACGCACGCGAGGCCAGCGCCGACGGATGTGCGCGGCGACGCGCGCCACCTCCGCGACCGCGCCGGCCGCCGCGTCCAAGTCGGCGCGCCGCAGCTTGGCCACCAACAGATGGCGGCCGCAGAACACGTAGAGCGGCAGATAGCAGTAGCAATCGTAATAGCCGTGGAAGAACCGACCTTCCTGCTCGCCGTGCAGCGGATCATCGGTCGCATCCAGATCAAGAATGATCTGCTTGGGCGCGCGCTCGTGCGCCTCCAGAAAGAGTTCGACCAGGAGATTCTTGATCGCCACTGGATTGTGGCTGATCTTGTGGTAGCGCGTCGGCTCGAGCTTGCTCAGCTCCAGCCGGTTGAGCGTCGACTTGCCCGCCACCGGCGCACACTCCTCGCGCCGCGCCGTAAGCTTGCCGGCCAGCACCGCCATCATCGGATCGTGGCGCAGCTGGTCGTGGTCGTTGAGATCCTCATAGCCAAGCGCAATCCCAAATACCCGCTGGCCCACCAGGGTCACGATCTCATGCTCGATCAAATCTTGCCGTCGCACGTCGTGGAAGCACGCCGCAAACCGAGCCGTCATTCGGATCACACGATCCGTCGCGCCCAGCAGCAGGGCTCCGGCGTCCGACGTGATCGCCCCGCCGTCGAACGCCGCTACCATTTCACGGCCCTCTACAGGTGCAAATCCAAAGAAATCTGCGCTACACTCTGTCGGCATCGGGACGCTCCGCGAATTGGCAAGAAGTCGTTGCTACACAATAACTTTCGCTGATTCGGCGCCCCGATGCACTCATCAGTGTGAGATATCCGGGCTAACCCCTGCCATGGAGCCGGTCTGCCAACCGCGACCAGTGGAAAGTCTTAACCATCCGAAGCGAAACGGTTCGCCTGGCGAAAATCGCACCCCACATCTATTGCAGCGTATAGAGCCGGGCTTCGACGGATTGGCCCGCACCAACCTGCGCCTTCTCCTCGCGAGGTGGTCCGAAAACGCGGCCGGTGCCGACCTGGCGCCTGCAACCAAAGGAGAACGTGTCTGTGTGTTCACAGAACAGGCCCCGCCGAACATGCGAGACTGCCGAAAGGCCCGGTTCATCTGGGCCCGGCTATAATCGGCTGCTCGGCTTAGCCCTGTTGTTCGCACTTGTATTCTGTTGCGTAGGAGACATCCATGGCCCCTGCACGTCCGTATTGGAAAGGCTACCTCAAGCTCTCGCTGGTCTCGTGTCCGATCGCCCTTTACAGCGGCACGTCGTCGACCGAGCGGGTTTCATTCCGCCAGATCAACCGGAAGACCGGCAACCGGTTGCGTCAGCAACTCATTGACGAGGTCACTCGCGAGCTGGTCGAAGGCGAGGACAAGGGCCGCGGCTACGAGTACGCGAAGAACGCGTATATCGAAGTGGACGACGACGAACTCGACGGCATTGCGATCGAGAGCACCCATACGATCGAAATCGGCTCGTTCGTGCCGCGTGAGCAGATCGATGAGCGCTATCTCGACAGTCCCTATTACATCATCCCCAATGGCGATGTCGGCCAGGAAGCGTTTGCGGTGATCCGCGAGGCGATGCGCGGCAAAGACATGGTCGGGCTCGGCCGTATTGTGCTGTCAAAGCGCGAGCGGGTCGTTATGCTGGAGCCCTGGAACAAGGGGCTGATCGCCACGACGTTGCGCTATCCTTACGAGATCCGAGACGCGAAGGAATATTTTGCGGACATTCCGGACGTTGCCGTCGCTGCGGACATGCTTAAGCTGGCCGAGCATATCCTGGAGAGCAAAGCGGCCGATTTCGATCCCTCGCAGTTTGTCGACCGTTATGAAGAAGCCGTGGTTGCCATGCTCAAGGAGAAGCAGGCCGGTATCGTGGTCTCCCGCCAACGTGCCGAGCCGCGGCCGCAGAACGTCGTCAACCTCATGGACGCGCTGCGCCAGAGCATTGCCCAGGAAAAACCGGCATCTGCTCCGCGGAAGAAGACCCGCAAGCGCATCGAGGGACAGGCCGAAATGCTGCTTGCTATTCCGGGAAAGAAGGGCAAGCCGGCAATGCCAAAGCCGGACTATCGACCAAGCGCTCGACAGAAAAAGGCCGGCTAAATTCTTGCAATGCGGTTTGGTGGGGCTTCCAATCGGCTTCAATCGACCCCGCTAGCACAGCGCCCGGTATGCGGGCCGGCAGCGGGCGGCGGAGCCGGTTTCCGGATATCTACTCGGCGCGATCGCCGCCGAATAGCCGGTCCCAATCGGATTAAGGAATACCAGATCGCTTTGCTCGACGAGCTTGACGAATTCGGTCGCTGCGTTATCTGCGTCCGCCGCGGCTTTTTTACGCCGGACGCTTAGTCCGAAGTCACCTCCACAACACTTGCGAATAACTAATCGATGGCGGTTAGATTTGACGCTATTGAAGCCGCGAGATCACTTTTGTTCGATACGAGCAGGTGGGGTCCATTTTGCGACATCACCCTAACCCTGAAGCAAGCGCGTCAGTCCGACAACGGTGCGTGGGTAAAGTCGACGACTATACGTGCAGACAAGCTTTTCGGCACTTCATGAGCCTAATCAACAGAGCAGTGTATGGAGCTGCATTTCGTCGGTATGGCAAACGTCTTCGTGTACTGCCCGTACTTGAAAAGGGCGAGGTCCGCGCCCGCGCATTACGGACGTGGGAACGTGGCACATCCGGTCGATGGCATATCCATTGTGCGATTGAATTGCCCCTGCACTTCGATGCTGTTACCCTTGAAAAGCTAATTCGCGGCTGTTGGGCGAAGGTCGAATGGGCGTGCGGCCGCATTCTCGTTCGCGATGGTGCGAATGCGGGTTGGATCAAGTACATGTTGAAAGACCGTCAGAAATCAGAGTTCGACGGTTTCTTTGACTGTATCATTATAGGGTCTTTGCACAATCCAATCGTTGACGCGTAGACGTCCTTTTGGAAGCAGACTCTTTATAGGCAGAGCTTGAGCACGAGGCGATTGGTTGGCAGTCGCCTTGTTTCCCTGTTATTGCCGCCGCTCTCCCTCGCGCGCGCGCGTAAGGACAGCGATTAAGGTCAACGGGGCCAGTTTTCTGCTGATGGTTCAGGCGGAAGCCCGGCGCGAGCGAAGCCAGGCGTACTATGTGCCCGCTGCAGAATTTGCCGGCGTTGAAGTCGATGACCCGCTAGCTCGCTGCCCGCCGCCGCGATCGGCGATGCCTCCGTCAGCCGCGTCGGTCACCGCCCAAGCTCCATCGTCGCCCCGAATCGCCACCAACAATTTCGCTAAAACGGAAACGCCGGCGCCGCCCAGCGTCGCAGCACCACACCGCCGGCTCGCGCAGGTCGCGTAGCTCGATCCCCTGTTATTGCCGCCGCTCTCCCTCGCGCGCGCGCGTAAGGACAGCGATTACGGTCAACGGGGCCAGTTTTCTGCTGATGGTTCAGAGCGGAAGCCCGCCGCGAGCGAAGCCAGGCGTACTATGTGCCCGCTGCAGAATTTGGCCGGCGTTGAAGTCGATGACCCGCTAGCTCGCTGCCCGCCGCCGCGATCGGCGATGCCTCCGTCAGCCGCGTCGGTCACCGCCCAAGCTCCATCGTCGCCCCGAATCGCGACCAACAATTTCGCTAAAACGGAAACCCGGCGCCGCCCAGCGTCGCAGCACCACACCGCCGGCTCGCGCAGGTCGCGTAGCTCGATCCCCTGTTATTGCCGCCGCTCTCCCTCGCGCGCGCGCGTAAGGACAGCGATTACGGTCAACGGGGCCAGTTTTCTGCTGATGGTTCAGGCGGAAGCCCGGCCGCGAGCGAAGCCAGGCGTACTATGTGCCCGCTGCAGAATTTGCCGGCGTTGAAGTCGATGACCCGCTAGCTCGCTGCCCGCCGCCGCGATCGGCGATGCCTCCGTCAGCCGCGTCGGTCACCGCCCAAGCTCCATCGTCGCCCCGAATCGCCACCAACAATTTCGCTAAAACGGAAACCCGGCGCCGCCCAGCGTCGCAGCACCACACCGCCGGCTCGCGCAGGTCGCGTAGCTCGATCCCCTGTTATTGCCGCCGCTCTCCCTCGCGCGCGCGCGCAAGGACAGCGATTACGGTCAACGGGGCCAGTTTTCTGCTGATGGTTCAGCGGAAGCCCGCCGCGAGCGAAGCCAGGCGTACTATGTGCCCGCTGCAGAATTTGCCGGCGTTGAAGTCGATGACCCGCTAGCTCGCTGCCCGCCGCCGCGATCGGCGATGCCTCCGTCAGCCGCGTCGGTCACCGCCCAAGCTCCATCGTCGCCCCGAATCGCCACCAACAATTTCGCTAAAACGGAAACCCGGCGCCGCCCAGCGTCGCAGCACCACACCGCCGGCTCGCGCAGGTCGCGTAGCTCGATCCCCTGTTATTGCCGCCGCTCTCCCTCGCGCGCGCGCGCAAGGACAGCGATTACGGTCAACGGGGCCAGTTTTCTGCTGATGGTTCAGCGGAAGCCCGCCGCGAGCGAAGCCAGGCGTACTATGTGCCCGCTGCAGAATTTGCCGGCGTTGAAGTCGATGACCCGCTAGCTCGCTGCCCGCCGCCGCGATCGGCGATGCCTCCGTCAGCCGCGTCGGTCACCGCCCAAGCTCCATCGTCGCCCCGAATCGCCACCAACAATTTCGCTAAAACGGAAACCCGGCGCCGCCCAGCGTCGCAGCACCACACCGCCGGCTCGCGCAGGTCGCGTAGCTCGATCCCCTGTTATTGCCGCCGCTCTCCCTCGCGCGCGCGCGCAAGGACAGCGATTACGGTCAACGGGGCCAGTTTTCTGCTGATGGTTCAGCGGAAGCCCGCCGCGAGCGAAGCCAGGCGTACTATGTGCCCGCTGCAGAATTTGCCGGCGTTGAAGTCGATGACCCGCTAGCTCGCTGCCCGCCGCCGCGATCGGCGATGCCTCCGTCAGCCGCGTCGGTCACCGCCCAAGCTCCATCGTCGCCCCGAATCGCCACCAACAATTTCGCTAAAACGGAAACCCGGCGCCGCCCAGCGTCGCAGCACCACACCGCCGGCTCGCGCAGGTCGCGTAGCTCGATCCCCTGTTATTGCCGCCGCTCTCCCTCGCGCGCGCGCGCAAGGACAGCGATTACGGTCAACGGGGCCAGTTTTCTGCTGATGGTTCAGCGGAAGCCCGCCGCGAGCGAAGCCAGGCGTACTATGTGCCCGCTGCAGAATTTGCCGGCGTTGAAGTCGATGACCCGCTAGCTCGCTGCCCGCCGCCGCGATCGGCGATGCCTCCGTCAGCCGCGTCGGTCACCGCCCAAGCTCCATCGTCGCCCCGAATCGCCACCAACAATTTCGCTAAAACGGAAACCCGGCGCCGCCCAGCGTCGCAGCACCACACCGCCGGCTCGCGCAGGTCGCGTAGCTCGATCCCCTGTTATTGCCGCCGCTCTCCCTCGCGCGCGCGCGCAAGGACAGCGATTACGGTCAACGGGGCCAGTTTTCTGCTGATGGTTCAGCGGAAGCCCGCCGCGAGCGAAGCCAGGCGTACTATGTGCCCGCTGCAGAATTTGCCGGCGTTGAAGTCGATGACCCGCTAGCTCGCTGCCCGCCGCCGCGATCGGCGATGCCTCCGTCAGCCGCGTCGGTCACCGCCCAAGCTCCATCGTCGCCCCGAATCGCCACCAACAATTTCGCTAAAACGGAAACCCGGCGCCGCCCAGCGTCGCAGCACCACACCGCCGGCTCGCGCAGGTCGCGTAGCTCGATCCCCTGTTATTGCCGCCGCTCTCCCTCGCGCGCGCGCGCAAGGACAGCGATTACGGTCAACGGGGCCAGTTTTCTGCTGATGGTTCAGCGGAAGCCCGCCGCGAGCGAAGCCAGGCGTACTATGTGCGGCGCCGAGCGCCCTAGGGAACCAGCACAACGCTTGCCAGGGAAATCAGCGAAAATAAAGCAAGAACAAGCGCCCAGATGAACAGCGCACGCCAGTCGAGCCCATAGTTGAGCAGCCTTTGCGCTGGGTCCTGCGGTGGCGGCGCCAGTAATGCCGTATTGACAGCCACGGCCTCCGGATCGGCCAGCCGCGGATATGAGATATCGAGCGAACGCGGATCCGTAATGCGGCCAGACAGCGCCGAGGCGGCCTTGCGCGCGCGCGCGAGGGAGAGCGGCGGCAATAACAGGGGATCGAGCTACGCGACCTGCGCGAGCCGGCGGTGTGGTGCTGCGACGCTGGGCGGCGCCGGGTTTCCGTTTTAGCGAAATTGTTGGTGGCGATTTGGGGCGACGATGGAGCTTGGGCGGTGACCGACGCGGCGGCGCAGGTCAGCCCGCCGGCACAGCCCGTAACGGCCATACCAAAGCCGAGCCCGCCTGCGCAATTCGCTCTGCCTGGGGAGCGTATCGGCGTCGTGACCCACTAATTACAGCCACCCGTCAGTCGCTACTGTCGTACTTTGTACACGACGTCGTGCTCGCGGACGTGCCCGGTCACCTTGAGGCCGAAATCGTCGTTCGGCCCCACTTCGGTCGCCGGCGAATGTACTATGTGCCCGCTGCAGAATTTGCCGGCGTTGAAGTCGATGACCCGCGACCCTGCGGCTCGAGTTCTGGTACGCTACGTGTTGGCACGCTTCATCTCTGAACGGCATATCTGTTTATACGTGGTATCGGCTCGTAGAGTCTGTGCACAGAATGACCGGTTTATTTAAACGGTTCTCAGGTGACCTGATTGGCCCGTACCGATTTTAACCGATAATGAAACTACGACTTTGTCATGATTGGACATGCACTCGGAAATACAGTTCCGAAATCGGATTGGAAATCATCACTTCCTAATCGAGTTGCTTCTTGGCGCCCGCAACTGCGGAGTTCGGCATGCCGGCTTGTCGAATACCATCACCTTGGAGACAAAGGCCTTGACGTCTCTGATGTGCGTCAGACCGCACCTCATGGCGAGTGCGCTAAAGTCCTCATTGGTGTAGCTCACATAATAGGGCTCGTGATAATTCTGCGGAAAGAGTTCTAAGAGCCCTTCATAGTCCGGCTGATCGCCGCCCTGGAGCGAATCCACGAGGACCAGACGCCCGCCAGGCTTCAGCACCCGGGCACATTCGCGAAAAACGATACGGCGCACCTTCGGCGGCAATTCGTGGAATAAGAAAATACTTGTCACCGCGTCCTGGCTGTCGTCGGGCGCGGGAATCGATTCCGCATTGCCGACAACGAGATTGATCCGCGACCAGCGTTTCAGGTGACGCTTGGCGTGTCTGATATACGGCTCCGACATATCAAGCCCGAGGGCCGGAAGCCGCGGCCAGGCCTGTTTGAGAAAATCGAGAAACCGCCTTGTCCCGCAGCCGATGTCGAGAAGTCTCAACGTGCGCTGATCCCGTCCCGCGAAAGCTTCATGGAGTTGCGGCAAGGCCTGCCGCCGCGTGGTATTGGCGGTCCCGTTGAAGAGAACCTCGACTTGCGTGTCATATCGGTTCGCTGAATTGGCCGTCATCCAGCCGCCCGATTGGAAATGGAAATTCTGCAGATAGTAACGGGGCCGCTTGCCGCGCGGCCCCTCGCTCAGAACCTCGCTGTGCGCGTTGCTCTCGCGACGCCGGTGGATTTCGGGGAGATCCTCGAAGAAAAGCCGCGAGCGGTGAAGCAGCGTCAACAGCGATCCATCATGATCGGCGGGCATTGGGTAAATGCCGGCTTCGACATTGGCGAGGTCTTGCTGGAGAAGGATGGCCATATCCGCGTAGAGGCGTCTGCGGTTCGGCACGGGTGCAGTGGTGTGGGCTCGCGGCCGCGCTTTCTTACCATCTTGTCGCCGCGCCAACTCCGATAGCCGGCGTACAGCGAGGCTGTGCCCGATATACCAAGTGACACGCGGCAGCTGGCTGGCGCCATAAGCGACGCGCGTGGCAAGACGGGCGAGCGGATTGCTCATGCGTCTCTTCCAGGGTCAGCCCGTACGACAAACTCAGCATATAGTGGGCGAGGACGTCTCCTGCGCGCTTAAACTGCTTGGCGCGGGGCACAGCGCCCGCCATCATGGCGGCGTGCTTTGAGATGCGCAGATATGCACAGTCGCCGACTTGGTCCACCCTTCCTCTTGGCCTATCGCTAGTGGTCTGACTCTAACGTTTGCTTCCCGCGTTTGACAGCGGCGAGCACGCGCTTTGGGTCGGCGGTCCATGCGAAGGGCTTGGGATCTGCATTTGTATCGGCGACGAAGCGATTGATGGCGAGTTGGAGGTCAACGACTGATCTGAACACGCCGCGCCGCAGGCGCTGGCGCGTGAGTTTGGCGAAGAATCCTTCGACGGCATTGAGCCAGGATGCTGAGGTCGGGGTGAAGTGGAACATCCAGCGGGGATGCCGCGCCAGCCATTGGCGCACCTTTGGATGCTTGTGGGTCGCATAGTTGTCGACGACGGCGTGGATCGACTTTTCCACGGGGACCTGCGCCTCGATCGTATTGAGGAAGCGGATGAACTCTTGGTGGCGATGGCGCTGCATGTTGCGGCCAATGACAGTGCCATCGAGGATGTTGAGGGCTGCGAACAGCGTGGTGGTGCCGTGACGTTTGTAGTCGTGCGTCATCGTCCCGGCGCGGCCCGGCTTCATCGGCAGCCCCGGCTGGGTACGGTCGAGCGCCTGGATTTTTCTCGTCGACCGAGAGAACCACCGCATGAGCGGGAGGATCGACGTAGAGGCCGACGACATCCGTGAACTTCTCGACAAATTTCGGGTCCGTCGACAGCTTGAACGTGCTGATGCGATGCGGCGCGAGTTGGTGGGCTTCAAGGATACGTTGCACCGAACGCAGGCTCACTCCCGCCGCCTTCGCCAGCATCCGGCCGGTCCAGTGGGTCGCTTCTCCCGGCGGCGGCCCCAGCGTCAGCTCAACCACCCTCTGCACAGTGGTTGTCGAAAGTGGCTGTTTGCCGGGCTTGCGCGTCTTGTCGCGCGTGAGCCCTGCAACGCCCTCCGCCATGAACCGCGCCTGCCATCGCCACACCACGGGCTTCGATTTGCCCGATCGGCGCATGATCTCAGCGGTGCCGCAGCCGTCGGCTGTCGCGAGGACGATATTGGCCCGCCACACGTGCTTTTGCAGCGCGCTGCGATCCGAGATGATCGCCTTAAGCCGATGGCGATCCGCTCGGGTAACGTTCACGACAATTCCTGCTCTCATGATGAGAGCTTGAACTGCTTCGGACAATTTGGGAATCGTCCGAATGAATCAGACCACTAGATGCTAGAGAACTTCGAGAGCTTGCGCCACTTCTCTTTTCCGTCCACGACAAACCTGCCGAAGTCGGCGGGGGTGTTCTCCTGGATAGCGCTCGGCAATGTTCGGCATATCAAGTGCTTCTCAATTTGTTTCGAGTTGCGCCTCCGCGCGAGCGCGTAACCGATAGAATTGCATCGCTGAAATCGCTGTCCTGGGCTGCAGTTTTGTGAAATTGGCGTAATGCGCCTCCAGTTCCGAAGCAGTATCTTTGGTTGGCGATCGCATTAAGAGGATGGCCTTCGCGGTCTCCCATGAAAGATTGGCGGCTCTAGCCAGCACCAGAAGATGATCTACCTGATTGTGGACAATTGCGCGTTCAATATGCCCGATTGGTAACTCGCAGATCAATGACATCGCAATTGTCACCTCGTCGAATTTTCCATCTTGCGCGAATGCGAGCAAGCATTCTCCGTTCAGCTTGCCCGAGCGGAACAAAGATTTGACGTATTGGCGGGCTGTTGCATAGCTTGAAGAGCCTTCACGCATCTTCGCCTGGATTTGGTTCTTGGCCTGCGCAACCATGTACCGGTAAAGCTCGACCTTCTGGCGGTCTGCGACTTCAAGCTGCTTCTGGACATCCTCTGAGGCCGCCGCAAACAAGCTCAACAGATGCTGCCGCGGGATGTCGGGGCGTAACCAGACGCAAAGCGCAAGTTCGCCATCGCCGTGCGCGCGTGTTGCAAGCGTCGAGCAGCCGTATTCAGAAAACTGAGCGCCGGGATTGGCGGCCGTACTCCTGATTACCTCTTCGTTTCCGCGCTCGACAAGGACATCCGTTACCGCTTCGCCGATCGATTCGCGCAGCGAAATCGCGTACAAATGCTCCTGGCTTTTTGTTTTTGCGCCTTCCAGTAAGGTCGCTTCGTCAAGCTTATTTGAGTGTGAAAGAATTGGGCCGGCGATTGTGATTTCATCGTCAAGCGCCAAAATCCGCGAGGTCTTTGGCGGGGCGTTCGGGTGCTTGGCAATGAGATCGCCAAACTCGGCACGAGCAGAACGATCGATAGCGCTTACAAGCCGGCTGATAACGTCGTCGAACATGGCGATGTGCTGTTCGGAGAAGCCGGAGCCGTTCATTATGAACAGATCCGTCAGCCGTCGCATTGCGGCCGCTCGGCGGCGCAGATCGCTCTTGCTTATGGCGTCCTCGAGCTCGTCGATCAAGGACTGCGGCGTCGTTGCGGGAGTGCCGTGGGCACTCTTCGCGGAATTCTCATGCGGCATCGTCAACCACTCCTGGGGCAAAGGCCGTATCGAAGTAGAGTTCCGATGCCGGACACGGTCGTTGAATCAGAAAGCCTTGGACGGTCGATACCCCGGCCACGCGCAGGATGCGAAGCTGCTCAACGCTTTCAACCCCCTCCGCCGTCGTCTGAATATCCAGGCTGTGTGCGAGAGCGAGGACGGCGGAGATGATGGCAGCGCAGTCGGCGCGATTGGTCATTCCTTTGGTAAATGACTTATCGATCTTGATTTTATCGAACGGGAACATCGTCAGTTGATTGAGCGACGAATATCCAGTGCCGAAGTCGTCCAGGGCCACCGTAATGCCGAGATTCCTCAACTTCTTCAGGAGCGCGAGGCATTCCGCCCCATGCTCGATTAAGGCCGTTTCAGTGATTTCGAGCTCTAATCGTTCGGGGGGCAGACCGGTTTCGACGAGCACACACATGACATAGTCCAGCAGGCTGGAATTGCGCAGCTGCACGGCCGAGAGATTGACAGCCACTTTCACCGATGAGGGCCATTTTGCAGCTTCGCTGCACGCTGCGTGAAGCACCCATTCGCCGATCTGCAGGATCGTGCCGGATTCTTCCGCAAGAGGGATGAACTGGTCGGGAGGGACCAACCCCTTTTCCGGGTGGCGCCAGCGGATAAGGGCTTCAGCAGCCGTCATCTTGAGCGTCTTGGTATCGACGATGGGCTGAAAGTGAACCTCGAACTCGTTTTGAGCCAGCGCCCGGCGCAACTCGTTTTCAAGGACATGCTTTTCAACCGCCGCTTGACCTAATGCAGGGTCGAAGATCGCATAGCGATTCCGCCCCAGGGATTTGGCGCGGTAAAGTGCGAGATCCGCCGTCTTCAGAAGATCATCGGCGTGAATGCCATGTTCCGGCGCCAGCGTGATCCCGATGCTCGCACCGATGCTGACGTCGTGTCCGTCGATGGAAAACGGTTCCCCGATAACGCGGATGATTTGCATCGCAAGACCCGCTGCGGCATCGCTCTGGTCGACATCGTTTACCTGGACAATAGCGAACTCATCCCCGCCCAGACGCGCCAATACGTCGGTCACCTGCAGCGTCCCTTTGATTCGCTGGGCCACCTGTTTGAGCAACTCGTCGCCGGCGGGATGACCAAAAGTGTCATTGACTTGCTTAAAGCGGTCGAGGTCCAGCATAAGGACCGTGAATACCTCCCCCCACCTGCGGTGACGGGCGCAAGTATCCTCGATTTTCTCGACCAGTGCGGCACGATTGGCCAGGCCGGTTAGCACATCGTGGTGCGCCATGAACGACACGCGCGCCTCATTGCGCCACCGTTCGGTAATATCTTCATGAGTGGTAAGCCAACAGCCGTCCGCCATCGGGTGACGGAGTACAAATACAACACGGCCGTTGCCGAGTTTCTCGATATCGCTCGGATTATTCAGTTGCGCCGCAAGATATTGGGCGGGGGTGGGACCAATATAGTTTCCGCTCTCGCAGCGGAATGCAAGAACTTCGCTGAGCGTCGTGCCCGGCTCTGTCAGTTCTTCGGGGAGATCATAAATCTGACGATAGCGCTCGTTAGCGACCAAGATTCTGCACGATGAATCAACCATGCACAGCCCCTGCGACATATTTTGCAGAGCCGTGGCAAATCGCGCATTGGAGTTCTTCAAAGCTTCGGTGCTTTCGATCAAAGCGCGCTCGACTTTCTTTTTCGCGGTAACGTCCTGATGAATCGCGACCCAGCCCCCGCCCGGCATCGGACGATGGTTGACGGCGTAGACGCGTCCGTCGCTGAGCTCATTCTCGACGTAATAGGGATTGCCTTCTGCAACTTCTGTTAACCGAGCTTGGACATACTGCTCAGCGTCCTGCGGTGAGATGCCGGCAGCCACGCGCCCTTCAAGTATTGATTGCAGCGTGGTGCCCGGTTTTGTCTGTTCCGGGGTAAGGTCGTACATTTCGCCGTAACGGGCGTTGCACACGACAAGGCGATGACCGCGATCGAACATGCACACACCGTGCGCCATATTTGTGAGCGCGGTGTGCAGCAAAAGATTTGTGTGCTCCAAGGATTGCTTGCCGGATAGTATTTGCGCCTGACGGGTGGCGCCCAACGTCATCACGATCAAGACGATCAAGGTCAGGATGGCTCCAGCCAGAGCGTACTTTCGTAATGTCGCGTTTGTTACTTGAAAAATGCTCTTTTCGGCCAACCCAACGACGGCGATGAGGGGAAGGCCCGAGACTACACGGTAGGAGATGAGCCGGCTGATGCCATCAAACTTCGCGCTGCTGGCGGCCGTGTTCCAATAACTTCCGACGGCGCTGTGGCTTAGGGCGGCAAATAGCGGGGAATGGATGATCGAGATGCCGGCAAGCCTTTGCACATTAGGGTCCGGTCCACCGCGCGCGCGCACGATTCCGTCGAAACCGACGAGGGATACGACTCCGCCATGGCCTATGTCCAGCGAACTGAAGAACTTCTCAAGTTGCTGGACATCCAATGAGCTTGCCACCACCCCGTCGAAAGAACCGTCGGGTTTGCTCAGACGACGGGTAAATTCAATCGCAAGCTTACCGCTTAGGTGTCCGATCATGGGTGCGCTGACATAAAGATGGTCTGCTTGGTCCTCAATTTGGAATTCGAAATGGGCGCGATTGCCTATGTAAATCGGGGAGGAAAGCGGCCCGTGACTTGACTGCCTTACTAGTCCATCCTGACCGGCAATGCCAAAATCCACCGCCAAATCGTTATGCGACTGGGTGCGAGCGGCCCAGCTTGCGACGTCAAAATGTTGAGGGTCTTTCAGATAGGCGCGCCGCAGCGCCAGCAGCGCGCCGTCTGTCTCCTGAACTATATGCCTTATGTATTCTTCGAGGACACGAGTAAGATTACTCCCCTGGCGCACCGCGTCCTGGTACGCGCGTTCGTGCGCCTCGCTCGAGAGCAGATAAATCCCTCCCCAAATGACGGCAAGCACCGCGACGCCTAAATAGGTCGTCGTCTGCCGAAGCGCTGGAACCCATTTGGCCATTCTGGGATTTCTGGAGGTTTCGAGCGGTCACCATCAAGGTAGCGTTGTATGGCAGAAATTTATTACTGGGCAGTTGTAGATCTGGGCTGCTAACCCAGTGCGGCGCTGTAATTTACCGGGCCTTAACTGCATTGCGTCGCCGCGGTTCGCTGCCCTTGGGAAAAGCGCGTCACGTCTTATTTGGTTTACCATTTGATAAAAATGGCATTCAGCATAAGTCTAGCGCGTTTCGATCGGACCAGTTTTGACAGGAGACGTGGGCATTTAACCCGGTTCGCGAATGCAGGCCGAGTTCGTGTGTGGCGGTAAACTCCGCGCGCAACGCAGGCTGCGCAACTGTTAGTTGTTAGTTGTTAGTTGTTAGTTGTTAGTTGTTAGTAATTTCACGTCATCACCAGGGCTAATGCTTGGGAGAAACAACGATGCTTCCGCAGCGTCAGGGCAAATACAAAAATTTCCGACGAAAGATGCGTCACGTGGCGACAGTGCAATAGGTTCAAGGGTAAGCAACACATGTAACGCGATTTGAAGTAATCGGAAAATCGAGAAGGGCCGTCGCAGAGTTTTTTCTACGGTGCAAAAAGTCGAAGATGGCCCTTTATCGTCGGTTGCCGCAAAGCAGCGAAACGGCAGCTATCGGGAGAACAGCGCACGTGGCCGGAGTGCGCCAAACCCGACGTTGATGGTCCAGAAGAGACCTCAGGCAGGCTCAAGTCGTTCCCGCAGACAGAAAGTGTGGTACTTAAGTTTGCATGGCGTGCGCCTTGCGCCCGCCGCGCTCGATCGATGTCGGGGCTTCGTCGCGAGTAATGAGATGAGCTGCAAGATCGAGACAACGTTTTGTAAGCATGGCCGCGCCCTCGGCGAGCTCCTTGGAGTTGCGTACGATCTCGACGTTGCACTCCATGTCTTCGCGCGACCAGCCGCGCGAATGGGCGATATAGGGAAATTGTGGAAAGATAAAGCCCAGTTCGGAGAAGAAGCCGAGCATCTGCCCAGCAACGGACTGGATGTTGTCCTGACCGCCGACGATGATAAAACCAGCAACTTTGTTGCGGATGAGAACCTGATTGCGGATCGTTATTGCATTTTGAACGCAGTTTAGCCGCTCAGCCATTTTGAAATAGAGCGATGATGCAGCTCCCCATCTTATCGGCGATGCGACGATGACCGCATCGGCCCAATGCACCAAAGCCTCGTAGATCCTGTCCATCTGGTCCTTCGCATCCATTTGGGTGATCGAGCAGGGCCAGGTGCAAGCCTGCGCGGACTTCGAGTAATAGCCTTCGCAGGCGCGAAATTTCAGATCGTTCAACCTGATCAGCCGCGTCTCGGCGGCGAGATTGCTGGCTTCCCGTAAGGCGTGATCGAGCAGATGGTCGGAGCCTGAGAAACGCGGATTTGCTGCATCCATAGCCGACGTCGCGATCCCGACGAGGCGCAAGGGTCCTGGTGCACGCTCGACCTTGCGCGCTAACGAGTGTGGATCATGCGGACTCTTCGCCCGCTTGCTGCCTGCGGCCATATTGACGAGGACGCGGCTGTTCTGAACCTTCACAGGAAACGCGGGAATCCGATCCTGCTCGAAGCCGGCTTCCCCGACACCGCTACAGCGGTGGAATTTCCAATTATGCCAGGGGCAGACGATAAACTCGCCGTCCAATCGGCCGTCGCCAAGCGGCCCGCCGACATGGTTGCACGCATTCGAAACCGCGCCGAACTTTCCGTCACTAAAGGATATCGCTAGCTCATGGTTCATCGCGGTGACGCGTTTTAACGGCGCCGCGGCAAAATCTCCGGCGGCACCAACGTCGACCCAGCTTTCATGTTCGGCCATGACGAACCCTTGTTTTAGTTGTCTTGGTCTATGCCTGAGCCTACCGTCTTATGCACGGTACATCGTGGTCGTGAGGCTCACATCCCACCTGACTTGAAGAAGCCGCACGTTGAGGGCAGCGCTTGGAGGCGCAATCCGCCAAAGCGTGGCCACACCAAGATTGTCTATGATTTTGCTTGTACACGATAGAGACAACGGAAGCACGCAGTGAATGAGATGACGGTGAGTGGTTTAGATTGGGTGCCGCTTCGCGGCGTTGAGCCGCCCCAGCTGGGCGAGGCACGCCTGCAAGCTCATTATGCGATACAATGGCTCGCGCGGGTGGCGCGGGCCTATATTCCGCGGCAGCCGGACGATGGCCACACCAATCTGGGTTGGGACAGCGCGCTTGGCGGCTTTACCACGCACCGTTTGAAAGACGGGGCATGGCTGAGCTTGAAAATTACCGATCTCACCCTCGCATTGCATGGCGGTGCGGCGAGCACACACGTGCAATCCTTTTCTCTCGACGGCCATTCGGATGCGCAGGCACGCCAGTGGCTGAGCGAGCAACTCGACATACGAGGGCTCGATGAGCACGCTATTGATGCACCGTCCCCCTACGAAATACCGGCACACGCCGTCTCTCAAGGCGCACCTTATGACCTGACCGGGTTGACCGATGCGTTAGCGGGGCTTGCGGCATGGTTCAACAATGCCGGGTTCTCGCTCGGCGCCATCCACCGAAAAATGATTGAGCGCAAATGGGCAGCCTCGCCCGTGCGCTGCTGGCCGCACCATTTCGATCTCGCCACCTTGACCACACTCCCAGCGGAAAACGCTGATGCAACGGGATATATCGGCTCCGGACTTTCTCCCGGAGACGAGTATTACAACGAGCCATATTTCTATGTATCGGTCTATCCCGAACCCGATCCTCGGGTGCTTCCGACCCTGCCAATGCTCGGTCATTGGCATGGCCGCGATTTCATTGCGGCCGTGGCGACGGCGCATAGGATTGTTGCGGCAAAGAATCCACAAGCCGAGACCGATAATTTCCTGCAGGCCGCGATCGACGGCGCGATCAAGGTTTTCAGCTGAGACGATACCGAATTCTAGGGCCAGTCTCTGGTTTGCAAGAATGTTTGACAGTCTGAAGCGGGAATGCCCTCGCCCGTTTCGACAGATATTGCGTCGCAAGCGAATGTCGGCTTTGAGGGTGTACTGCGGAAGTGCTCGGCACGCGCTCCAAACAGCGCTATTGACCGATGCTGTTGAAAAAGGGCTCGTGATTTTCGGCGAACAGTGATTCCCTCTGCTGAGGGATTTGGCGGCGGAGGTTTGCCATGATGGGTCGACAGACCGGCGATCAGAGCCAGTTATTTTACCTGTTCAATCTCGAAAGGCGCATTCCGGCGAGTCATCTTTTGCGCCTGATCAATCCGATCGTGACCCAGATACTGATTGAGCTTCGCGCGAAGCTGACGCCATTCTATAGCGAGATTGGTCGGCCTTCGATTGATCCGGAGCTGATGATCCGGATGCTGATCGTCGGCTATTGCTACGGCATCCGCTCCGAGAGACGATTGTGCGAGGAGCTTGAGCTTCACCTTGCGTACCGGTGGTTTTGCCGGCTCGATCTCGACGACAAGGTGCCTGATCACTCGACATTCTCGGTCAATCGCCATGGTCGCTTCCGTGACAGCGACATCCTCCGTCAGGTCTTTGAGGCTGTGGTGCGAGCCTGCATGGCTAACGGCTTGGTCAAGGGCGAGGGATTTGCCGTCGATGCCAGCGTGATGGAGGCCAATGCCAGCCGCTATCACGGCAAGGCGCCGGACGAGATCGACTGGTCGGTGCCAGAACTGCAGACACGAGCGGCCGCCGAGTTTCTTGCCGGGCTCGACGACGAAGATCCGGACGCCAACCGCAAGCCACCAAAGTTGATCTCGCCAAGCGATCCCTGCTCGGCCTGGACCGCAAAGGCCAACAAGCGCGTGCAGTTCGGCTATGGACTCAATTATCTCATCGACATTGCGAATGCGATCATCGTCGACGTCGAGCCAACGCCGGCGCGCACCTATGACGAGGTTGAGTCAACTAAGATCATGCTTGATCGCACCGAGCGGCGCTTTGGCCTGAAGCCAAAGCGGCTTGCGGCCGATACAGCTTATGGGATTAGTCGCTTCCTGGACTGGCTGGTTACCCGCCGGATTGTGCCGCACATCCCGGTCCGTGATGCCAGCGAGCGTGACGACGGTACATTCTCGCGTAGTGACTTTCATTGGGATCGGCGGCGGGGCGTTTACATCTGCCCTAACAATAAGGTGCTGCACACCAGCGGCACTGCGCACGAGGGCTATAAACTTCGCTATCGCGCTTCCAAGTTGGATTGCGAAGTCTGTGCGCTGAAAATGCAATGCTGTCCCAAAGGGCCATCGCGCGAAGTCCCCCGTGATATTCATGAATACGCCCGCGATGTGACACGTCGGCTGATGCGCACAAAGGCATTCCTCAAGTCGCGCGACCAGCGCAAACGCGTCGAGATGCGCTTCGCTCACTTGAAGGTTCACCACCACTTCGAACGCATGCGGCTGCGAGGGCTTTCCGGTGCACGCGACGAGTTCGTTCTCGCCGCCACTGTGCAGAACCTCAAGACCTTGGCGCTCCGAACCCTCGGTCCGCCACCCGCTCAGCGGCGCACATCATCTGCTTGAGATCCGCTCCAGCAGTGTGTCGACCTCCTCGCCAATCAAGGGCTCAAAACCAACCACAGGCCAGGCCAGCCACATCAAAACCACCCAACGGCATACCGCTGACCAAAGATCATCCCACTTTTTCAACGCTATCGACCCCTTTCGACACTTGCCGCGACGCAGCGATATGTCCGAAATTGGGGCATGAGCGACCGCCACAGTGACAACGGCCTTCATGCCAGGAAACTGCCCGCTCCTGCAGTTAGACGCTGGTCGCGGATAACGGCGAGGCAAATCAGTTGGTCGGCGTGAAGGACTTCGGCAGCAGTTCCGGATCCTTCATCACCGCGAACGGATAGGCCGCTTCCTTGACCATGATGCCGTAGAATTCGGGAGAGAACGTCTCGTGCGATTTGACGCTGAAGCTGCGCTTGCCCAACGGAGTGTCGAATGTCATGCCGATCAACGCTTTTGACACCGCGTCGGAATTGGTGCTGCCCGCCTTCCTGATGCCGTCGGCGAGCGCGTTGATCGAGGTGTAGCCCTGGATGGCAAAGCTCGGCGGGTATTGCTCGTGGGTGAACTGCCGCAGCGCGGCGATGTATTTGGCGTGCGCCGGCGGCTCGTTGGCGCCGTTCCAGACCACCGGATCCTCTGTGTTGGCGACGATCCCGTATGGATATTCGTTGCCGAGCGCGCGGACCTCCTCGATGTTGCCGACTGCGCCGCTGTCCACCATGCGGTTGTCGATCATCTTGAAATAGCCGTGCGACGCCGCCTCCTTGCTGAAGGTCACGAAGTCGCCGGCAAACTCCACGCAATCGACCGCGTCGGGCTTCTTGCTCATCTGCGCGGTGATGAACGAGGTGAAATCGGGTTCGCCCAGCTTCGGCCATTGCTGGTCAACGATGCGGATGTCGGGCCGCAGCTTTTTCAAACTGGCGACAAACGCTGCGATGAGGTCGCGGCCATAGGCGTAGTCGGGGCCAATGGTCGCGACGGTTTTGACATCCTTCCAGCGGGCCATCATGATCGCCGATGCTAACCCTTCGACATCGGTGTTCGAGTTGGTGCGGAACACGTAGGGATGGATGTTCTGCGGATCGGTAAGCCTCGTCGTTTCCGCGACCGGCGCGATGAAGACGATCTTATTTTCCTTGGCGACGGTCGACACCGCCGGCGCCTCGGCCGAAGTCACGGTCCCGACCAAAAAATCCACGCCGTCCTTGATGATCAGTTCGCGCGACACACGAACGGCCTCATCCGCGTTCGCCTTGCTGTCGCGCACCAACAGCTCGATCTTTTTGCCAAGGAGGCCGCCCTTGGCGTTGATCTCGGAGACCGCCAATTGGGCGCCTTTAAGGACCGGTTCGCCGTAGACCGCAACGGGTCCGGATAACGGAATCGGAAAGCCGATCTTGATCGTGTCCGCCGCGCGCGCCGCGACTGGCCATGACAGCAAAAGCGCGCTGACGAGCACCAGCCCGTAACGATGGTACATGTGTGTCCTCCCAGAATTCTGCCCAACATCGTGGGCCTGCAATTTTTGGCCGACGGGCGCAACGGCGCACAGACGCGTCGCGTATCAGGCGGCCAGGGCCGCCGTTTCAAGAAAGCTGCATCGGGTCCGCCGCGCGGTCGCCATCGCCGCCTGCTCTGCTTCTAAGCGGCTCGCCACGGGAGCCTGCAGGATTTTGAGACCAACTAATGCGAACAGCTTGCCCATCGTGTTCGTCGTGGTCTGCCTGTCAAGCTCGGTCTGCTGTGCTAGGCTGCGGTATAAAGTCACCATTGGCGGCGCTTTCCAGCTCGGTCTGGAAAGTCAATCACCCTTCAAAGGTCGGCGATGGCGTCGCGCTCGCGCACGAGCTGACCGAATGACCGGAGCTTGCGGCGCTGCATTTCGATCGCTAAATGGCCCTGCACGTGATTGCCCAATCCGATCTGTTCGCCGGCGGCTCGGTCCGGCTGCCCAACAGCGCACCATGGCTGGAAGACTTCACCGCCGAGCTTTTGGCCTTCCCGGGCCGCCACGACGACTAAGTCGACGCCTTGACCCAGGGATTGGCCTGGGGGCGGGAGATGTGGAGCTAAAGGGCGAGGTTTCGAAGGGTCTACAGCTAACGACCGCCCGCTCTCACTCGATTACGCATGTACCCAGACGGGCCCGCGCCGCCCGGCTGAGGCGACCGCGCAGTCGTCGCAGCCGAAGCGATGAAGAGCTGGGCACCAAGGTTCGCGCCAGCTTCCTTGCCAGCGATCGCACCTACGGCGCCAGGCGGGTGTGGCATGACATGCTGGCGGAAGGCGTGTCATGCGGTCTGCATCGGATCGAGCGATTGATGCGATTACAGGCCCGCAGAGCCAGCCCGCGCCGGCGTTGGCTGCCGCCCAATCTGGATGAGCGACAGATCGCCGCCGTCGCTCCGAACGTGCTCGACCGCGGTATTATGGCGCAAACGACACAAGATTTCGAGCGGCCCGCACCTATCTTGACGGTCGCCCTCTGACCATCGCGATAACGATGGCCCCGCCGAGTATCGCGATGATGACTACTATCGCCCAATCCATACGGGGATAATAACCGAAGGGCATGCCGAGGTTCCATATGCCCCATGCCTTTAAAGCCTCTCCCGATCATCCGGCCGTCGCTTACCTGGCCCGGCTGCATGCCGATCTTGGTGGCAGGATTTTAGAGAACCGGAATTTGGGAAAGCGGGTCGATACCTCTCATATTTCAAACTGGGGCACTACCAAAAGCAACAGTGGCTACAATACTGAACGCGAGATCGGTTGCCATTTGTATGGACTTGGGCTGCCGGGAGCGCGTTGTTACCCGTGCAGTTACAGCGCAATATCATGCCATGGGACGCGCACGGCAGATTCAATCCGGAGGAATTTTTACCGATTGCTCCTAATTCAATTCTGCTGGTCGAGGAAAAGTGCCGTTAGTGCTTGAGACGCCTTGCGTTCCGCTAATTGTTCATTGGCTCCGTCATCCAACGCGGACGCGGCCTCCACAAGTTCCCGCTGCGGGATTTTTAGGTGCCTCTGCTCGGCCAAATCGCGCTCCGCCAATTTGGCCCGCAGCCTAACCATGACTTCCCAGACCCAAGTCTCTCCGGCTTCTTCCTCACAGCCTAAATCTGTCACGGTATGCCGATAAACCTGTTCCACCGCGTCCAAGGCCCGCGCTCGATTGTCAGCGGGAAGGGCAGCGATTTTCTTTGCTACTTGGGGAATACCGGCAACGGCTGCTTGCAGAATTTCTGTCGATTTAGAACTTGACGCCATGGAACCCTACAAAACAACGTGAAAACCATTCCAATGCTACGTGTTTCAGCCTCTTTTGTCCACCGCAAACCCACCGCATGATGTGCAGGGCTTTTCTTTATGGGAAATTGAAGCTACGAAGGCAGAGGCGGACGAAAGGAGGGGATAACTGCATGGATTCTTATAAGAACAACAATTTCTTCTTTCTGTTATCCCCGCCCCTGCTAAACATTCTTATCAAACAGGGAGGTTAGCAAATGGCCAAGAGATCGAAGCGCCGCCGCAGTTGGACACCAGGAGAGGTTCGGACCTTGAAGGCACTGGCAAAGAAGAAAACACGGGCCGCCGGTATCGCACGGTCCTTGAAGCGGACCGAGGGTGCTACGCGACAAAAGGCATTCAGTATGGGATTATCGCTCGATACTCGCGGCTGAATCCGGAATCAAGGGTTGCTGTCGTAAGTGCGGCATTCCCTTTTCAATTCGAGGCCCCGCCATGTGCGGGGCTTTTCTTATCTGCCTCCGGCTTGCGACCTTGGGCCGGGGTTGGCGGTCTTCTGGAGCGAAGCCCATATAACCAGGAAACCGAAAGGACGGCCATGCCGAAAGATCGAGATGAGCAAGAGGAACGGCCCTGCCTCCATTGCCTGATTGTCGAGCTAATCGACGATTTTTATGAAGAGTTTTCCACTTCAACGGAAGAGGCGATAGCCATCGATACCAACCAGGTGATTACAGCAATGGCCAAGACAATGGCAGAATTGACCGCAAGCCAAACCAGTGAAGCCCGCCAAGGCATGATCGAACAGCTTATGCGGGAGATCATGGATTTTGACGTTCAGTTTCGGCGGGAGGATGCAATGGGCACGGCTGGATCAGAAGCACGCCACTAAGTATTTCCTCTGCCGCTCGGACGGAGTATTCGCGCGGCTGAACCGATAATCCGAAGCGAAGGCCCTATTTCCAAAAAGTCGGCTCCCTGTTTTCTTCCTGTTATTTTCTTGTGAGAAGTTATCCAAGTCCATGATCCTTGGATGTCGTTTCATAATGCCCCCAGGGTTTTTACATGGTGCGGCCAAGGCTGAGTAAGCGGTTTATCGAACTGTTTTCTATAAAGAATATGACCAGGTTGGTGTTCGGTTCGGCTAGAATCTCATTCCGCGTTACATCGTGCAAGAGATCAGTCGCGTCCAAATCCTCGTGGCGGGACCACGTTCTCCAGCTCGGATAGGTTCGGGAAGATAATTACTCCTTCAGGCGGGTTCAAAGAGGGTGGGTTGCCGATCTGGAAGCTTTAGTCTCAATCCGACTTTTCCGCCCTTGGTGACGTGGGCGGCTTGAATCTCGCCGCGCTTTACACGCTGCAACACCGTCTGACGGGTGACGCCGAGAGCACGGGTGGCCTCTTGCATGGTGATGAATCCCTCGCCCGCCGAGGCGGTGAAGCGTGCCTTCAGCTCATCGGTCAATCGGATCCGCCACGGCGCTCCCGGAGTTACCTGCTCGCCGGCGATCAGGCCTTCATTCAGCCAACGATGCAGAGTCCAGGGCGCAACGTTCAACTCGGCCGCCGCCAATGCGATCGTCATGACTTCGCCGACGCCGGAGTTCGGCTTGGGTTCAAAGCAGGGGATACGCCAGTTGGTCCTGAGACTGCCGACCCTGTTGGCTTCGAACCGAAGGCCGCGCGCCGTTTTTCTACCCTGTCGATTAAGGATGCCTGCGATGACTGTGTCCGGATAGAGTAAGGCCAAGCGTCGGACGAGATCGACTGTTTCCTCATCGGTTTTGATCGTCGCAGGTCTTGACCGGGGCAAGGGCACGTCCACATCGGTGATTGCGCCGCCCTTCCAGCGCACGGTGATATGGGCGGCTGGTTCATTGCGATCCACCGAGACAATCACCTCCTCGATGAGCGCTCGCAGGAGCTCCTTTCGATCACGCGGCGTCGTTGTCGACGCGTCCCAGACCGCGGCAAGGTCGGCCCCAACGGCGAGGAGGCGGTCCCGTTCTTCCTGGCTGAGGACGCGGGGCCGCTGCTCAAGACGGCGGGCGAGGTCTTCATTCGCCATCTTCAGATCGACTAAGCGTTGCTCCCATTCGCGTTCGAGCCCGCCGGCGACAAGTCGGTTGTCTGGGTCGACGGCGCGATAGCGCCGCTCCGCGCGCATGGCCTCATAGGCGGCCCGCTCTGCGGCTTGCCGCCATTGCTTGAGCATCGCCTCGTTGTCGGCCTCGAGTTGCTCGGCGGCGGCGAGCGTGGCCGCGAGTTTGGCGGGCTCGAGCGCAGCGAGAAACGTCTTAGCGAACGCCTGGTCAATCTGCACGCCGCCAACGGTGAGACAGTAGCTTCCACGGCCCTCGACGATGATCTTACCGGCGCAGTGATAGCCGGGGGCGGCGTTGCGCCCGCTATAATGAGTTTTCAAGCGTCGGCCACAGTGTCCGCAGGTGCCCAGGCTCTGCAAAAGCGCGGACCCTTCTCTCACGGCGCCGCCCGCTTTGTGCGGCCCTGGGCGCGTGTTGCTGGCCAGCCTGACCTGGTTGGCTTCAAAGGTTCGCCAGTCAATGTAGCCCTCATGGTGTTCCTTGATCAGCACTTGCCACTCAGACTGCGGCAAGTGTCGCATGCGTTTTTGGGGCACGCCAGATCCGTCGAGTTTTGTCTCCCGCCGCGTCCGTCCATAAGCGTAAGCGCCCGCGTAGGCGGGGTTGCTCAAAACCTGATGGATCGCGTGGTAGCTGGCGTCGACCCAAATAATTCTCCCACCCCTGGTGCATCCGAAGCGGTATGCGCAGCCCCTCGGATCGAAACCATAACCAAACGCGCCGAGCCGAGCCCGTCTCGGCAAAACGGGAAAAGATCCTGGCGATCGTCGTCCTGACGGCTTCATCGGGATGAAATCTGACTTCGCCGTCGGCCTCGCCCCAGACCAGCCCGACAGGCAGGCCGCGCCGCAACTCGCCGCGGGCCGCCTTGTTGCGGATCCCGCCGTTGAGGCGGGCCCGAAGGACATAGAGTTCCGCTTCGCTCATCGTGCCCTTCAGTCCGAGCAGGAGGCGATCATTGAACAACGCGGGGTGGTAAACCCCGTCGGCGTCGCCGATCAACGTATTGGACAGACCGCACAGATCGATGAGTTGGTACCAGTCGGAATTGTTGCGGGCCAATCGTGAGACCTCAAGACCCAAAACAAGCCCCACGTGTCCGAGCGCGACCTCGGCGGTCAAGCGGGCGAAACCGGATCGCGCTACGGCTCCGGAACCCGATAGACCAAGATCCTCGTCGATGACCATGACATTGTCGGCGATCCATCCAAGATCGGTGGCCTTGGTCACCAAAGCATACTGCCGGTCGGTCGACTTGCGGTTGTTCTCAACCTGAGCGGCGCTGGACTGGCGCAGGTAGACGATGGCTACACGAGCCAGATGGCTCGACGTTATCTTGAGGGCGTCACTCATCGCCGCCCTCCGGAGTTGCGTTTGCCGCCAACATTTGCGCGATCAGCCGTGAGAGAAGCGCCAGCGCGGCGACCTGTGCCCTGGGATCGATCTGTTCCCAGGGCCCCTTTGATGGCTCGTCCGGCTCCACTGGAATCTCGAGAAACGCCAACTCCAACTGCATGGTCGCCCTCCTGTTCGGGAGCCTACTTAGCGAGCCGGCTCAGAAGAGCGTCGACGACGGCACGCACCTTGAGCAAATCGCCGATCAAGCAAAGATCTTCGAGGCCGTCACTTGCGACCAGCGTGGACGAAGGCTTAGTGTCCAAGCCGCCATTCCGATCCGTCCACGCCGTGGGAATTAACGTGCGGCTCCCATCGGGCAAAATCACAAGAAACTCAGGGACACCCCGTCTTACGAGGCTCCGGATGACGAAGAGCCGGCGCCCTTCAAATACATGCCGTTTACGAGTGACGACGATCGAATCTGCAATCGTCTTGGTGATGGGTAGTCTGTCGTGTCTTCGTTCGTGGTAATTCCCCATTGCGCATAATTGCCTCCGTGTTTTCGCGGAAAATGTCCCTGTTTCGAACAATTTAACAGCGATAACGCCCATCGAACCTGGCCCCACCCGCCCGACCCGGCCCATGGACCCCGGCGCCCTTGCCGACCAGGAGCCGTTCACCGCGTAGCTGCGACGGGGGATAGGGCGGGACCGGATATTCGTAGAGGATAAATTGCACGAGCCGCGCGGCACCGGCGAACTCGTCCGCGAGCAGAGCCGGCAGCGCTTCGGCCGCTCACGCGGAGCTATCGAGCGGCAACGCCGGATGAAGTTTTGAGGAGCACAACTGCACCCCCGCTGGGTGTTCGCGCGCAGGATGTTCGACTGCATCCGCGTCGCCGAACCTTATCAAGGATTCGAATCTATAGTCGCACCTGTCACACATCCAAAAGTGACGAATAGCCTTGCTGCGGCATTCTGTATATTCCGGCGCCATCATTAATTCGCCGCATCTTGGGCAGGATGGCCGGCCAAAGTACCGTTCGTGAAGGTAACGCATGCGCATGTTATCGCCAGCTATCCCCACCCCGCTCCTCGTTAGCCTGTCGGTATACCGCATAATTCCGGTGTGAAGCCCGCAATTTCCTGGATTATTTCACTGGCGTCCTCGCTCCACTCCGTACTATGTGCCCGCTGCAGAATTTGCCGGCGTTGAAGTCGATGACCCGCTAGCTCGCTGCCCGCCGCCGCGATCGGCGATGCCTCCGTCAGCCGCGTCGGTCACCGCCCAAGCTCCATCGTCGCCCAGAATCGCCACCAACAATTTCGCTAAAACGGAAACCCGGCGCCGCCCAGCGTCGCAGCACCACACCGCCGGCTCGCGCAGGTCGCGTAGCTCGATCCCCTGTTATTGCCGCCGCTCTCCCTCGCGCGCGCGCGCAAGGACAGCGATTACGGTCAACGGGGCCAGTTTTCTGCTGATGGTTCAGCGGAAGCCCGCCGCGAGCGAAGCCAGGCGTACTATGTGCCCGCTGCAGAATTTGCCGGCGTTGAAGTCGATGACCCGCTAGCTCGCTGCCCGCCGCCGCGATCGGCGATGCCTCCGTCAGCCGCGTCGGTCACCGCCCAAGCTCCATCGTCGCCCCGAATCGCCACCAACAATTTCGCTAAAACGGAAACCCGGCGCCGCCCAGCGTCGCAGCACCACACCGCCGGCTCGCGCAGGTCGCGTAGCTCGATCCCCTGTTATTGCCGCCGCTCTCCCTCGCGCGCGCGCGCAAGGACAGCGATTACGGTCAACGGGGCCAGTTTTCTGCTGATGGTTCAGCGGAAGCCCGCCGCGAGCGAAGCCAGGCGTACTATGTGCCCGCTGCAGAATTTGCCGGCGTTGAAGTCGATGACCCGCTAGCTCGCTGCCCGCCGCCGCGATCGGCGATGCCTCCGTCAGCCGCGTCGGTCACCGCCCAAGCTCCATCGTCGCCCCGAATCGCCACCAACAATTTCGCTAAAACGGAAACCCGGCGCCGCCCAGCGTCGCAGCACCACACCGCCGGCTCGCGCAGGTCGCGTAGCTCGATCCCCTGTTATTGCCGCCGCTCTCCCTCGCGCGCGCGCGTAAGGACAGCGATTACGGTCAACGGGGCCAGTTTTCTGCTGATGGTTCAGCGGAAGCCCGCCGCGAGCGAAGCCAGGCGTACTATGTGCCCGCTGCAGAATTTGCCGGCGTTGAAGTCGATGACCCGCTAGCTCGCTGCCCGCCGCCGCGATCGGCGATGCCTCCGTCAGCCGCGTCGGTCACCGCCCAAGCTCCATCGTCGCCCCGAATCGCCACCAACAATTTCGCTAAAACGGAAACCCGGCGCCGCCCAGCGTCGCAGCACCACACCGCCGGCTCGCGCAGGTCGCGTAGCTCGATCCCCTGTTATTGCCGCCGCTCTCCCTCGCGCGCGCGCGTAAGGACAGCGATTACGGTCAACGGGGCCGCTCTCCCTCGCGCGCGCGACCGCTGCTGCTGCCGGCTTCGCCGGGTCGGGGCGGCGCCGAGCGCCCGCAGCGAGGTACGGGGTCGCCGTGCGGCAACACCCCGATCGCAACGGCCTCCAGCGGGTCGCTCTGATCGCGCCGCCGGCCTCGCGCGCGAGGAATCGCAGCAAGTATGGTTAACCCTGCCGCAGCAACAATCGCCGTCGCCGATTTCGTTTTCGTGGAATTCCGGATCGGGGCGACGATGGAGCTCGGGCGTCCAGGCGGCCCGCGCAGGTCGAGCAGGTCGGTCGGCATCGCGCCGCCCAGCCTCGCGCGCGCGCGAGAGCAACGAATCCGGTTAACGCTGTAGCTGAGTGCTGACCAGCGCAGACCGACCTGCGCGGGCCGCCTGGGCGGTGCAGCGGTAGCTGGCCGACGTCGCCGATTCGTTTTCGTGATATTCCGGATCCGGGCGACGATGGAGCTCGGGCGACACAATTTCGGTACACACAACCTTCATCGGCTGTCGGAAGCATATTGATTTTATTAGATTTTCGAGGACGCGGCCCAGAGGAACTGAGAATCCCTCCCCTCCGCCACCCCCTGAAAAACCGCCAGTAAAATCAGAACGTTCAAAAAAACCTGCGCGCCAATAAGCAACATCGAACCGATGGGCTGAGCAAGATTTATTGATGCGTTATGGCGCGAAATGCACTGACGACATTTGTATATACAGGCGAGTCGACGGTAGGCAGCGGTCGGTCATCGATCCTGGACACAGCGCGGATTTCCATGAGCGTGGAGCAAACAAAGGCGCCGTCGATTTCCACCAAATCCTCACGACGCAACTCGGCCTCTCGCGTTTCTATTCCCTTGCTACATGCCAGTTCCAACACCGCCTTGCGCGTGATCCCCGGAAAGACATCGGGCTTAAGCCGGGGCGTGACAAGCCGCTCGCCGACAATCAAGAACACATTTGCCGCCGATGCTTCGGTCAGATGGCCTTCACGGTCGAACATGAGGCCGTCATCGAAATGATGGCTTTCCGCCGTCCTGCGCGCGAAGAAGCTGTTCACATACGCGCCGCTAACCTTGATCTGGCCCGGAATGGAGCGGCTTGAAATCCGCTCGACGGAAGAGAGTTCACAACTGATCGGATCGTCCAGATCGCGATGAGATTCGGTGCGGACCGTAAAGATAGTAACGTCCACGGGACGGTTTTGGGAACCGGTGACCCACAATTCCGGCCCGCCCCTGAATGCGATTGGGCGGATATATTGGGTGCCGCTGGGTTCGTGTTTGAGGAGATTGATGATGCCGGCCGCCAATTCCTCGACCGACCAAGAGATGAAAAGTCCCATCCGAGCGGCGCCGTGACGAAAACGAACGAGGTGCTCTTCGGCGCGATGAATATAATAATGATCACGATTCCAATAGGCCATCATGCCATCAAACACTCCTGTCCCCAGGTGGAACGAAATGCTCGCTACCGAGGGGGCTCCCTTCTCTCGCTCCTTGATCTGCCCATTGCCCCACGAATACGTGCTCGCCTGCGTCATTAGGTCGGCTCATCCACCAATGCAAGGGTCACCGTCTCGATCTGCGATTTAGTTTTCATCTCGAGGTGTGTCCGTACCGGGTTCTTTCATGGTAGCGATCAGACTTTTTGGCCGGATGTCCGTCCTTCCGGTCTATGAAGTCGAGGCGAGCCGCACGACTTCAGATTTGAGAATGATCGTCCACCTCGCCGGGACCACGATACAACTTGGCCAGAGGGAATGCTGACCGTCTTCGTTGATCAGGACGTGGTATATACCGTTCTCGTCTTCAAACGACTAGCCAACACTTCCTCCACTGAGGTACGCTTCGGGAGGGATCCGCGCGGCATCTCAGGGATGTCCTAAGCTCCAGATAGTTCCCGCGGCTGGTGCTTCCATGTTTAAATGGATAGTGAAGCAAAGCTCCACATAATGCTAGTACCTCTGCACAGGAATTATGACCCGTTGGACGGGGTTAGAGAGGCCCTGGGCCATTTTGGCGCGGGCTTTTTGGGCGCTAAACATCCAGTTGATGCGGGCGCGGGATTTGTTTCGCTGTTGTTCCCACGCAGCGGATTTCGGAGATCAGAAGGCTGCGACTGTCGATACGGCGATCGAGGCATTGGTTGCGCAAGACGCCGATCTCGATCTCGACCATATTGAGCCAGCTTGCATCCCTTGGAGTGTGATGGAACTCAAGGCGGCGCAGGATACGCCGCGCTTCTGGCGCTGGGAAGGTTTGGTAAAGCGCGCTGGCCGAGTGGGTCGACAGATTGTCGAGCACGACCCGGATTTTCTCGACCTTGGGGAAGTGCAGGTCGACGAGATCGCGCAGTAGCTTCCGAAGTCCTTGGCCGCGCGCCAGTCGGTGACCTTGACGTGGCGCCAGGATTTATGGGCATCGACGAAGACGAAGAGATTGGCCGTGCCGTTGGGCCGGTATTCGCAGTCGAAGCCACTGCTGTTTCCTTAATTGCAGCTCTCACGCGCGCGAGGCGGATCGGTCGCTGCTGGGTTCTGATTTCCGCCGGTATAGTTGCCCTGGTCGATTTGGCGGGCGATCGAGTGTTTCTCGGCGTGCCGATGCTTAAGGAGACCGGTCAGGATCAAGTGCCGAGGGCGAACTCGTTTTCTACCCTTCCTCTCAAGTCATGCAGAGCGATTTTCCGGCCCTAACATCGGGTACCGTCCAGGCCGACGACAAGGAAGCGCTTCTTCGGTTTGTCGAAGAAGACCTGAGCGGACCGACGGTCCGAGCCGTCGTCGTGGGTTCGACCTTTGTGCGCGTTGTTACCGATCTCGCCACCCATGGTGTGAAAGTCGTCGATGATTGTGTCGGCATGATCGAAAACGCCAACAGAAGGCGGCCTGACGATCACATCTACGATGCAGTCGAGGTTCACCACAGGCTTCGTCTTGCGCGAAGCCGCAAAAGCGCCGAAGAGCGAGTGTGCAAGCTGGGCCTTGGCGTGAAGCCGTGGATTGACGCCAAGGGCGAAAGCAGCGCGGGTGACCAGGTCGTCGACGATATTCCAACTTGGTATGCCCTCATTCTCCTCGAAGCCTTTACCTGGCTGCGCGAGCAGTTTCGCTTCTATCCCGTCGAGGTACTCCATCCGCCATCGCGCGAAGATGCCGACCTAGCCTGGATCGCACCCCGCGAGGATGCCGACCGGGACATCCAGCGCAAATTGATGGGACTGCGCCCGGCGTACGATGCCTTAAGTCGCGAGTTGAAGTACGACGACGGCAAGGCGAATTGGACGCTCTCACGCGTCGACACGCTTGCCGGCGATCCCGAGCGGCTTCCCGAACTCAGTTATGAGGGAACGGGTTTCGTCGGCGGCCGCCTGGCCTTCACATTCGCAACAAGCGAAGTGGTTGTGCTCGGGCAGACTCTTTATCTTCGCCCTCGACGCGATAGCGGATTCGAACGCGCTATTCGCCGGCGCCTTTGAAACATCGTGGCGGCCCGGACGAATATCGAACTCCTAAGAGCGATCGATGATCCCGCGCAGGTCGCGTTGGACGATGTCCTCCGCGATATCGCGGCGCCGGGTGCTGCGCCGACCGATATGGATGCCTCGAAGAAGCTCGCATGGGACGCCGTTGTGTCCGGGAAGTCCATCAATGTCGTTGTCGGCCCTCCCGGCGTCGGCAAGACCTTCCTGATCGCGCATCTCGCCAAGAGCATTTTCGCAAAAACGCCGGATGCCCGACTTCTGGTCTCGGCCCAAAACCACGAGACCTTGATTCAGATGGAGGACGAACTCAAAAATACACTGGCGGCCGGTACGACGATCGTCGTTCGCGTCGAGCGCAGGTCGGCCGAGGAAGCGAGCTCCTTGCGCGAGAGCTCGGTAAAACTCCTCCGGTCTGTTTCGGCGGCCGACCCTGCCGCTGAAGCTGTGATGGTCAATCAACGCCACCGAATCAAGCAGGCCCTCCAGCCCATTGACGCCTCGGAAACGACCGTTGCGGAACGGGTGTTTCGCGATACCGATAATCTGTTGCTGCGATCACGCGCAACAATGTTATGGTGGGATCGCGCGCGCTTGGGTTCCTCAAAAACCCGCAACGCATGAACGTGCTGCTCAGCCGCGCCAGGCAAAACCTCGTTCTTGCCAGAAGTCAGCGGTTCATTCGCGAAGTGGTCGAGGGAATCGATCCCGACGGAATGAACGATGAGCTTGAATTCCTTCGAAAGATGTTGAAGGAGCTCGCGCGGCTGGCCGTGACCGATTTCGAACGCGTCGGCAAGGGCGCTTCCGTCATCAAGGTCGACGAGAACGGGAGATTTCCGGCGTGAAAATCTACCTTCCGGCCTGGCACTATCGCGCGCGAGCCATCGTCCAACGCACTTGGGGATGGAGCCCAATTGAAGAAATGATACTGCTCGCGCTCGATCGCACCCCAGGCACGATCGAGGATGTCGCAACATCGCTCGGTATCCCTATCCAAATCGCCGGCTCGACCGTCGCGCGGTTGATCGAGGCGTCGCCTACGCCGTCGGACGCTGTAAGGCGGCCCAAGAGGCAGCGGTGCGACGTGCGCTCGGCCGGCAGATTTTGGAGGACGCCGAGCGCCTGATCGCGACCAGGTGACGACGTATTCTCCCCAACGATCGGCGCCGCCGTCGCCGCGCCGCATTGGTTTCTATGGGTCCGTTGTCCGGCGACCACGCAATCCGATATGCGCTCGCTCGACCACCATCCCTAGGCGGCGGTGTCCAGTCTCATTCCCGTGCTGTCGTTGCCCTTCGCGCCGGCCAACGCGCCGTTCGCGGAAATTGTACGTCTGTCACGGACCAGCATCGCGGACGAGACGCGGAACGAACAGACGCGCCGTGCTCGGCGACAGACGCGCAATCCGGACGGGGCGCCGAGCGACTGAGCGGGCGCGGCCGCGCCGTCCAAGACCTACGAGATCAGGTCTGCGAGCGATCACTCAATTCGGTCCACGGCAAGCCACATCAGCGACCAGCGTCGTCGGTTGGAAGAGCACCAGGGGGGCCGAAGGCCGCCTGATCGCAGCAATGCGCGCCCTCGATCATGGACACCGCGTGTTGAGCGACAGATTAAATCCGCGGCCGATTATTTTTCGCCCGCTGAGGCTCAAATACGGCGTCATTTCTTTGCGGAACCTAGACATTGGTTTTCGGGCCAGAGGAGGCTAATTGTCGCAACATCGTCTTTGGGGCGCCAATACGGACCAGCATTGCTGTATGTGGGGACGAATAATGATCCGCTCGATGCACGAAGAGGACTTCCCTCAGGTCTACCAATTGGTGAAGGCGACTGACACTCTCGACGTACATACGGCTTATACATACTGGGTGATGTCGAGCATTTCGCCCGAGCTGATGCTTGTAGCTGTTGAAGACGGAGAAATTTCAGGGTTTCTCGGTGCATTCGGACCCTATAGGGACAAGGGGACGGCTTTCATCTGGCAGCTGGAGTTCTTCCGCGAAGACGTGGCCTTCGCGGGATGGGGATGGCTTTACTGCTTGCCTTTCATGACCGATGCAGTCGACTGGGCTTCCACAGGTACGTGTTTACGATTGCACGAAACTATGCAACGCCACATCGTCTCCTGTCGATGTTCGCGGAGCGTCTCGGCACTCAACTCGTCGAATTGGGTGAAACCGGATCGCTCAGCGGTCATATGAAATCCGAAGTGATCTATATCATTCAGACTTGACAGCTACTGATACCCGCTTCGCAAGCTAGCCGTCGCTCCGGAGATCGTGATACAATGCACTATGATTTCGTGCGACCATTCATCTAGGCAATTCCGTGCGACCCCCGCTTCCATTGTCTGCCGCTCAGCTTGGTATCTGGTTCGCGCAGCACCTTGATCCCGCGACTCTTGAATACAACGTCGGCGAGTACATCGACATTCATGGACCGGTCGATGCCGTGCTTTTCGAGCACGCATTGCGGCAGATCGTCGCCGAGGCGGAAACGCTGCGCGCCAAATTTGTTGAGTGCGACGACGGACCGCAGCAGGTCATACTCGACTCTCCGCCATGGTCGATGCCGCATGTTGATGTCAGCGCCGAGCCCAACGCCCAGGCGGCGGCCATAGCGTGGATGAAGGCGGATTTGGCGCGCCCCTTCGACCTTCGGCGCGGTCCGCTTTTCCAGTACGCCTTGCTCAAGCTCGGCCCAGATCGATTCTTTTGGCACGCCCGGTACCATCACATTGTCACGGACGCTTTCGGCATGTCGCTCGTGGCGGAGCGAGCCGCGCAGGTCTACAGCGCCCTTGTCGAGGGACATACCAACAGTGGCCGTCCGCTTGAACCACTCGCGCCGCTGGTCGCAGCGGACGCCGAGTATCGAGCTTCCGAAGAATTTGTCGCTGATCGCCAGTTTTGGCTCCAATATCTCGCCGACCTGCCCTCGCCTATCAGTCTCAGCCAACGAAACCCTGCGCGCCCAAGTGGATTCATTCGCTGCACGCGCCATCTCGGCACTAAGGACCTAAGTCCGCCAGTTGCCGCCACCGGCCCCATTAGGGCCGCGCCCGCGACGGCGATCGTCGCAGCGGCCGCCATCTTCCTGCACCGCATGACCGGCGCCCATGACGTGATTCTGCGTTTTCCCGTTTCAGCGCGCTCGCCTGCGGCTCGCAATATTCCCGGCATGGTATCAAATCTGGTGCCGCTGCGATTGAAAATCAGCCCACACATGAGCGTCTCGGACGTAGTGGCCGAGACCGCGCACCAGATGCGGACGGTCCGCCAACGTCAACGCCTTCGAATTGCGGACCTGCGTCAGGATATTGGCGGAACCGATCAACATCGTACGGCCATCGCTGGGCCAACCGTCAACATCATGCGTTTCAACTACAATTTCAGCTTCGCCGGTAGCCGTAGCTTTGCGCACAACTTGGCCACTGGCCCGATCGACGACCTTTCGATCGCCATGTACGACCGGCTCGACGGCGGCGGCGTTCGAATCGATTTCGACGCCAATCCGGCGCGATACGGCACCGACGAGATCGCCGGTCATCTGAATCGCTTCGTGCGCCTCCTCGAGCGCACAATCGCCGCTCCGCATCAAACAATCGGCAGCCTCGATATTCTCTCTCCCGATGAGCGGCAAACCATCCTCCGTGGATGGAACGACACCCGCCGCCCGCTCATGCCAGTCACGCTGCCCGCGCTATTCGCCTCTCAGACTGCGAAGACTCCTGAGGCGATCGCAGTCGTGTTCGAAGATTGCAAACTCACTTACGCCGAGCTCGATGCACTGTCGAACCAGCTAGCGCACCACCTGCAATGGCTCGGTGTCAGACCAGAAACCATAGTCGGCTTGTGTTTCGAGCGGTCGGTCGAGATGATCGTCGCGCTTGTTGCGATCTTAAAAGCAGGTGGTGCCTATCTGCCGCTTGATCCGACCTATCCGGCTGAGCGGCTCCAGTTCATGCTCGAGGATTCTGGCGCGCCGATTCTGCTGACCCACTCTCACTTGCGCGGGAAAGTACGCGGACCTTCGGACGCAATTGTCGAGATCGATACAGATGCGGCTATCGCCCGTCAAACAACCGACGCGGTGTTGAGCGCTGTGGCTCCCAGCAACGCGGCGTATGTCATCTACACATCGGGCTCGACCGGACGGCCAAAGGCTGTCGTCGTCAGTCACCTTTCGGTCAGCAACTATGTCGCTTGGGGAATTTCCGCCTGCTGCGTCGATGAAGGCATCGGCGCGCCAATCCTTAATTCACTCGCTTTTGACGCGACGGTGACGGCTCTCTTCCTTCCTCTGTTCGCCGGCAAGCTTGTGATGCTTGCGCGAGAGGATAAGCAGTTGAGTTCCTCACGAACCGCGATGGAATGAGAGGCTTCAGCCTGCTCAAAGTCACGCCTTCCCATCTGGAGGTCATCAATCAGTCGAACTCCCTCGAACGGCTCTCAGAGCTGACACATTGCATTGTCGTGGGTGGTGAGGTCACCACAGGCGCGCATATCGAAATCTGGCGCAAACACTTCCCCGCGATCCGTATCGTCGCCCACTACGGGCCCACCGAAACAACTTGCGGAAGTTCGGTTCACATCATTGGTCCAGATGATACCCATGATGGTCCTCTACCGATAGGCCGGCCGATCTGGAACACCCAGATGTACATTCTCGACGGCGCGCTCGAGCCGATGCCGTTAGGTGTGATCGGCGAGCTTTATATTGCTGGCACCGGTGTGGCGCGCGGCTACCTTGGGCGTCACGGCCTGACCGCCGAGCGATTTATCGCCAATCCGTTCGGCCCGCCCGGGAGCCGCATGTACCGCACCGGCGATCTGGCGCGGTGGCGTGCCGATGGAGCGCTCGAGTTCTTCGGCCGGAGCGACAACCAGATCAAGATCCGCGGCTTCCGCATCGAGCCCGGCGAGATCGAGGCGGCTCTAAAGCGCCATCCAGCCGTGTCGCAGGCTGTGGTCATCGTCGCGCAGGACCGCGCTGGCGACAAGCGTCTGATCGGCCTACGTGGTTGCCGCTCCCGGAGCGATCTCCAGACGTCGCTGAACTGCAGCGCTATCTTGCGCAGAACTCTGCCCGACTACATGGTGCCGGCGGCCTTTGTCGTGCTCGACGCGGCTGCCGCTGACGCCGAACGGCAAGCTCGACCGCAAGCGCGCTGCCGGCGCCCGACTTGACGCCGCGCCGGCGTCGCGGGCGCCGCGCACCCCGCAGGAGGAGATTCTGTGCGCGCTGTTTGCCGAGGTTCTGGGCCTCCAGCGCGTCGGCATCGACGACAACTTCTTCGAGCTGGGCGGACATTCGCTGCTGGCGACGCGGCTGATCAGCCGCATCCGCGCCATGCTCGGCGTTGAGGTTGCGATCCGCGCCCTGTTCGAGGCGCCGACCGTCGAGCACTGGCCGAGCGGCTCGGACGAGGCGGCGCGGCGCGGCCGGCGCTGGCGCCGATGGCTGCGGCCGGCGGAGATTCCGCTGTCGTTTGCGCAGCGCCGGCTGTGGTTCCTGGATCGCCTGGAAGGCCCCAGCGCGACCTACAACATCCCGATCGCGGTGCGGCTGTGCGGCGCGCTCGACCGAACGGCGCTCGAGGCGGCGCTCGGCGATGTGGTCGAGCGCCACGAGAGCCTGCGCACTATCTTCCCCGATAGCCAGGGCGTGCCGCACCAGCTGATCGTGGCCTCCGAGGCGGCGCGTCCGCATCTTGAAGTGACGACACTGGCCGAGCCCGAACTGGCCGCCGCGTTGGGCGCAGCGGCACGGCGGGGCTTCGATCTTGCCGGTGAGCCGCCGCTGCGGGCCCATCTGTTTGCGCTTGGCGAGCACGAGCATGTGCTGCTGCTGGTGCTGCACCACATTGCCGGCGACGGCTGGTCGCTGGCGCCGCTGTGGCGCGATCTTGCCGCCGCCTATGCGGCACGCCGGCAGGGTGAGCGCCGGCGCTGCCGGCCCTGCCGGTGCAATATGCCGACTACACGCTGTGGCAGCACGAGTGCTGGGCCGCGAGCAGGACCCTGACAGCGCGATTGCGCGGCAGCTCGCGTTCTGGACCCAGACGCTCAAAGACCTGCCCGATCAGATCGAGCTGCCGACCGACCGGCCGCGCCCGGCGGTCGCCAGCTATCGCGGCGACACTGTCGTCTTCTCGATCTCGGCTTCGCTGCATGAGCGCTTGCTGGCGCTGGCGCATGCGTGCAACGCCAGCCTGTTCATGGTGCTGCAGGCCGGTCTTGCGGCGCTGCTCACGCGGCTGGGAGCCGGCACCGACATCCCGATCGGCAGCCCGATTGCCGGGCGCACCGACGCGGCGCTCGACGATCTGGTCGGCTTCTTCGTCAACACGCTGGTGCTGCGCACCGACACCTCGGGCAATCCGAGCTTCCGCGATCTGATCGGCCGGGTGCGCGCCACCAACCTGGCGGCCTATACCCATCAGGACCTGCCGTTCGAGCGGCTTGTCGAGGTGCTCAACCCAGCGCGCTCGCTGGCGCGTCACCCGCTGTTCCAGGTGATGCTCGTCCTCCAGAACAACGCGCCGGTCAAACTCGAATTGCCGGGACTGGACACGGCATACGTGCCGGTCGCCACCGCCAACGCCAAGTTCGACCTCGCGGTCAACTTGGCGCAACGGCGTGAGGCCGACGGCACGCCTGCCGGCATCGATGGCAACATCGAATATGCGACCGATCTGTTTGATCGCGTGAGCGTCGAGGCGCTGGCGGATCGTCTGATCCGGCTGCTGGAGGCTGCGGTCGCCGCGCCCGATCAGGCGATCGGCGCTCTCGACATTCTGTCTGCTGCCGAGCGCCACACCATCCTGCACGGCTGGAACGACACCGCGCATCCATTGCCAGCCGGCACACGCTGCCCGCCCTGTTTGCTGCCCAGGTCGCCAGAACCCCGGATGCGATCGCGGTGGTGTTCGAGAACGAGAGCCTTACCTACGCGAGACTCGATGCGCGCGCCAACCAGCTCGCGCATTATCTGCGTCGGGCTCGGCGTCGGCCCCGAAGTCATGGTCGGCCTGTGCTCGAGCGCTCGCTGAAATGATCATCGGCCTGCTCGGCATTCTGAAGGCCGGCGGCGCCTATCTGCCGCTCGATCCCGCTACCCGCCCGAACGCCTGGCCTTCATGATCGAGGACGCCGCCAGTACCTGTGCTGCGTCACCCAGGCGGCGCTGCTCGATCGGCTCCGCCAAATAGCGCACAGACCGTGCAACTCGATGCCGACTGGGCCCGATCGACGCACCAACCGACGATCGCGCCGCGCCACAGCCTGCATCCTGCCAACACCGCCTACATCATCTACACCTCAGGATCGACCGGAACGCCAAAAGGCGTCGCCGTCTCACATCAAAATGTCGTGCGTCTGTTTGGCGTCACCGATCCATTTTTCGGCTTTTCCGCGTACGACGTCTGGACGTTGTTCCATTCCTTCGCGTTCGACTTCTCGGTCTGGGAGATCTGGGGCGCACTGCTCCATGGCGGCCGGCTCGTCGTGGTGCCCCATTCGATCAGCCGCTCGCCGTCGCAATTCCTGCGCTTGCTGGCGCGTGAAGGCGTGACTGTCCTCAATCAGACGCCGTCGGCGTTCTATCATTTGATGCACGCGGACGCCGAAGCCCACGCCCCAAATCAAGCGGCGCTGCGTTACGTGATCTTCGGCGGCGAGGCCCTTGAGTTTTCACGGCTCGACGATTGGTACCGCCATCACGGCGACAGTACGCCGCGTCTCATCAACATGTATGGCATTACCGAGACGACGGTGCATGTCAGTCATATTGCGCTCGACCGATCTGTCGTAAGGGCAAGCTTCGGCAGCATTGTTGGCCGCAGCATCGCGGACCTGCAAGCTTACGTTCTTGATGACGGATTGGGGCTGGTTCCAGCGGGAGTAGTGGGCGAGCTTTATATTGCAGGTGCGGGCTTGGCGCGGGGCTATGTGGGGCGCTGGGGACTGACGGCGGAGCGGTTTGTGGCCGATCCGTTTGGTCCGGCGGGGAGCCGGATGTACCGCACCGGGGATTTGGCGCGCTGGCGAGCGGACGGGGTGCTGGACTTTCTCGGGCGCGCCGATCAGCAGATCAAGATCCGCGGCTTCCGCATCGAGCCTGGCGAGATCGAGGCGGCGCTGGCGCGGCAGGCTGGCGTGGCGCAAGCGGCCGTCATCGCGCGCGAGGATCAGCCAGGCGACAAGCGGCTGGTTGGCTATGTGGTGGCGGAGCCTGGCGCGAGCATTGATGTCGCGGCGCTGCGGGCGCAGCTGGGTCGGAGCCTTCCGGACTACATGGTGCCGTCGGCGATCGTGGTGCTTGACCATTTGCCGCTGACGCCGAACGGCAAGCTTGACCGCAAGGCGCTGCCGGCGCCGGATTTGACGCCGAAGACGGTGCGGCTGCCGCGCACGCCGCAGGAGGAGATGCTGTGCGGGCTGTTTGCCGAGGTGCTAGGGGTTGAGCGGGTCGGCATTGACGACAACTTCTTTGCGCTGGGCGGTCATTCGCTGCTGGCGACGCGTCTGATCAGCCGGATCCGGACGACGCTTGATGTTGAGGTTGCAATCCGTGCGCTGTTTGAGGCGCCCAGTGTAGGGGCGCTGGCGCAGCGGCTGCACGAGGGCGAGGCGGTACGTTGGGCGCTGGTAGCGCAGCAGCCGCGGCCAGCGGAGATTCCTCTTTCGTTTGCGCAACGCCGGCTGTGGTTCCTGGATCGGCTGGAGGGGGCAAGTGCGACCTACACCATTCCGATTGCGCTGCGGCTTGATGGTGAGCTTGATATTGCCGCCCTTGAGGCTGCGCTGGGCGATGTGGTGGCGCGTCACGAGAGCCTGCGCACCGTCTTCCCCGAGACACAGGGCACACCGCGGCAGACGATCCTCGATGCGGCAAGCGGCCGCGTGGAGTTCAGTGTCACCGCGGTCACAGCAGACCGCCTTGTGGCGGCACAGGCCGCGGCGTTCGGGCGCGGCTTCGACCTCACCTGCGAACTGCCGCTGCGAGCCCATGTATTTGTGGTCGGTCCTGATGAGTATGTCCTGCTGGTGCTGCTGCACCACATCGCCGCCGACGGCTGGTCGCTCGCTCCCTTGGCCCGCGATCTCGCTGCCGCTTACGCCGCACGCCACGCCGGCACTTCCCCCGCATGGCAGCCTTTACCGGTACAGTACTGCGACTACACGCTGTGGCAGCATCAGGTTCTGGGCAGCGAGCAGGACCCCGGCAGCAGTATTGCGCGCCAGCTAGCGTTCTGGACCACCGCACTCAAGGAGCTTCCCGACCAAATCGATCTGCCGACGGACCGGCCGCGCCCGGCGGTTGCGAGCCATCGTGGCGCGGCGCTGCCGTTTGCCGTTGCGCCGGAGCTTCATAACGCGATGCTGGCGCTTGCCCGCGCGTGCAACGCGAGCCTGTTCATGGTGCTGCAGGCCGGTCTTGCGGCGCTGCTGACGCGGCTGGGAGCCGGCACCGACATCCCGATCGGCAGCCCGATTGCCGGACGCACCGATGCGGCGCTCGACGATCTGGTCGGCTTCTTCGTCAACACGCTGGTGCTGCGCACCGACACCTCGGGCCGACCGAGCTTCCGCGAGCTGATCGGCCGCGTGCGCGCCGCCAACCTCGCGGCCTATTCGCATCAGGACCTGCCGTTCGAGCGGCTTGTCGAGGTGCTCAACCCAGCGCGTTCGATGGCGCATCACCCCCTGTTCCAGGTGATGCTCGTCCTCCAGAACAATGCGCCGGCGAGCCTTGATCTGCCCGGCCTGCGCGTTGCGGCGCAGCCGCTTGTTGCCGCCACGGCCAAGTTCGATCTGGCGGTCGCATTGACCGAGCGGCGCAATACGGACGGCTCGGCCGCAGGGCTTGATGGCGGCATCGAGTATGCGACCGATTTGTTTGATCGGCAGACCATTGAAGCACTGGGAGCTAGGCTGATGCGGCTGTTGGCGGCTGCGGTGGCTGAGCCGGATCGCGCCATCACCAGCCACGACATTCTCTCTGCCGCGGAGCGCGACACCATCCTGCGGGCCTGGAACGGTACAGCTCATCCTCTGCCGGAGACGACCTTGCCGGCGCTGTTTGCCGAGCAGGCGGCGCAGACCCCCGACGCCACGGCCATTGTGTTCGAGGACACGAAGCTGACCTACGCAGAGCTTGATCGGTGCGCCAACCAGCTGGCGCATCATCTGCGCGGCCTCAGCGTCGGACCCGAGACCGTGGTCGGCCTTTGCATCGAGCGTTCGCTCGACATGGTGATCGCCCTGCTCGGCATTCTCAAAGCCGGCGGGGCGTATCTGCCGCTCGATCCCGACTATCCGGCCGAACGGCTCGCCTTCATGCTGGTGGACGCCCGCGCCGACGTGCTCGTCACCCGCGCTGCCGAACATGCCCGGCTGCCTGCCTCGCCCACCCGCATCGTCCGCCTCGATACCGACAGCGCCGCCATCGCCGCACATCCCGCCACCGCCCCAGTCTGCACGGTCCGCCCCACCAACTCCGCCTACGTCGTCTACACCTCAGGTTCCACCGGAACACCAAAGGGGGTTTCGGTTGTTCATGGCGGCCTGAAAAATTTCCTGCTGTCGATGCAGGAGCAAATTCGATTGAAGCAGACTGATCGTCTGCTTGCGGTCACAACAATCGGATTCGACATCGCGGCACTGGAGTTGTTCTTGCCGCTCATCAGCAGTGCGAGCATCGCCATCGCTCCGCGAGAGACCGTGCGCGATCCTCGGGCGCTCATAAATCTGATCGAGACAAGCGGTACGAGAATCCTGCAAGGCACGCCAACGCTTTGGCAGCTACTGGTGACGAACGCGTCCGAGCGCATAGCTGACATTGTGATGCTGGTCGGTGGAGAGAGCTTGTCTGGCGCGCTCATGCGCACGCTTCGTGCAAGCGGCCAAAGCCTACGAAATCTCTATGGCCCGACTGAAACCACCATCTGGTCGGCAACAACCTTGCTTGATGACGAGTGCGCCGAAAATCCACCCATCGGCCGGCCGATCTGGAACTACGCAGCTTTATGTACTCGACGGAAGTCTTTCGCCTGTACCGGCTGGGGTAGGGGGTGAGCTTTACATTGCGGGCGCGGGGCTTGCGCGTGGCTATCTGGGACGTGCCGGTCTGACGGCGGAGCGTTTTGTCGCCGATCCGTTCGGTAGTGCGGGCAGCTGTATGTACCGCACTGGCGATTTGGCACGCTGGCGTGCCGATGGCCTGCTTGAGTTTCTTGGCCGCGCCGATGCCCAGGTCAAAATCCGCGGCTTCCGCATTGAGCCTGGCGAGGTCGAAGCGGCGCTTTCTCGTTGCTCAGGCATCGCGCAGGCGGCGGTGATCGCGCGTGACGATACGGGCGGCGACAAGCGGCTGGTTGCCTATGTGGTCGCAGCGCCCGGTGTGAGCACCGACGTTGCGGCATTGCGGGCACAGTTGGGTCAGAGCCTTCCCGACTACATGGTGCCGTCGGCGTTCGTTGTGCTCGACCGGTTGCCGCTGACGCCGAACGGCAAACTCGACCGGAGGGCTTTGCCGGCGCCTGATCTGGTGCCTGCAGTCCGGCTCGGTCCGCGCACGCCGCAGGAAGAAGTGCTGTGCGGGCTGTTTGCCGAGGTGCTTGGTCTTGAGCGCATTGGCATCGACGACAACTTCTTTGAACTGGGCGGACATTCGCTGCTGGCGACACGGCTGATCAGCCGCATCCGCGCCGTGCTCGATTTCGAGGTTCCGATCCGGGCATTGTTTGAAGCGCCGACCGTGGAGATGCTGGTCAAGCGCGTCGATGAAGGTCAGGCGGCGCGGCCGCGGCTTCGCCCCATGACGCGGCCGGACCAAATGCCGTTGTCGTTTGCGCAACGCCGGCTGTGGTTCATCGACCGCTTCGAAGGCCCCAGCCCGACCTACAACAGCCCTATCGCGGTCCGGCTGTGTGGCGCGCTCGACCGAACGGCGCTCGAGGCTGCGATCGGCGATGTGGTTGGGCGCCACGAGAGCCTGCGCACTATCTTCCCGGACAGCCAGGGCGTGCCGCACCAGGTGATTGTGGCCTCCGAGGCGGCGCGTCCACATCTTGAAGTGACGACACTGGCCGAGCCCGAACTGGCCGCCGCGTTGGGCGCAGCGGCACGGCGGAGCTTCGATCTTGCCGGTGATCTGCCGTTGCGCGCCCACCTGTTTGAGCTTGGCGAGCACGACCATGTGCTGCTGCTGGTGCTGCATCACATTGCCGGCGACGGCTGGTCGCTGGCGCCGCTATGGCGCGATCTTGCCGCCGCCTATGCGGCACGCCGGCAGGGTGAGACACCGGCGCTGCCGGCCCTGCCGGTGCAATACGCTGACTACACGTTGTGGCAGCATGAAGTTTTGGGCCGCGAGCAGGACCCTGACAGCGCGATCGCGCGGCAGCTGGCGTTCTGGACCCAGACGCTCAAAGACCTGCCGGAACAGATCGCGCTGCCGACCGACCGGCCGCGCCCGGCGGTTGCCAGCTACCGCGGCGACACTGTCGTCTTCTCGATCTCGGCTTCGCTGCATGAGCGCTTGCTGGCGCTGGCGCATGCGTGCAACGCGAGCCTGTTCATGGTGCTGCAGGCCGGTCTTGCGGCGCTGCTGACGCGGCTGGGAGCCGGCACCGACATCCCGATCGGCAGCCCGATTGCCGGACGCACCGATGCGGCGCTCGACGATCTGGTCGGCTTCTTCGTCAACACGCTGGTGCTGCGCACCGACACCTCGGGCCGACCGAGCTTCCGCGAGCTGATCGGCCGGGTGCGCGCCGCCAACCTCGCGGCCTATTCGCATCAGGACCTGCCGTTCGAGCGGCTTGTCGAGGTGCTCAACCCAGCGCGTTCGATGGCGCATCACCCCCTGTTCCAGGTGATGCTCGTCCTCCAGAACAACGCGCCGGTGCGCGTCGAACTGCCTGGACTCACTGCCAGCCCTGAGCCTGTTAATACGGCAACGGCAAAATTTGACCTTGCATTCGCGTTTGCTGAACAGCGCGAGGGGAACGCCGGACTTGATGGCGTGATCCAATACTCCGCCGATCTTTTCGACCGCAGCAGCGTGGATACCCTAGCGGACCGCCTGATCCGAACGCTCGAGTCCTGCAGTCGCATCGCCCGACCGAACCACCGAAAGTCTCGATATTCTCTCGGCCGCCGAGCGCCAAACTATCCTCTACGACTGGAATGACACCGCACGCCCGGCCGCGCCGGTGCCGTTGCCGGAGCTGTTTGGCGCCCAGGCCGCCAGGACCCCGGATGCTATAGCAGTCATTTCCGAGGACGAGGCCGTCAGCTACGGCGAATTGAACGCCCACGCCAACCAGCTCGCACATTATCTGCGCGGCCTCGGCGTCGGCCCCGAAGTGGTGGTGGGTCTGTGCGTTGAACGCTCGGTGGAAATGATCGTCGGGCTGCTGGGTATCCTCAAGGCCGGCGGTGCCTATTTGCCACTCGATCCCGAGTATCCGCGCGAGCGGCTCGCTTTCATGCTGAAAGATGCCGGGACGAGCGTTCTGATCACCCAGCAGGCGTTGGTCGACCGTTTGGGGGCATCACGCGCGCGGCCGGTCTTGATCGATGCCGACTGGTTCAAAATCGCCCAGGCATCCGTCGCCAACATTGCCGCCGATCTTCGCCCGCACAACACCGCCTACGTCATTTACACCTCAGGATCGACCGGAACGCCGAAAGGCGTCGCCGTCCCGCATTCGGGCATATCGAACCTCGCCGCGTTTGCGATCGACCGTCTCGGAATTACCTCCCATGCTCGCGTCCTCCAGTTTGCGTCTCTCAGTTTCGATGCTGCGGTGTGGGAGATCATCAGCGCGTTCGGCGCTGGGGCCGCACTGGTTCTCGCCACCAGGCATCGCAGCGGCAAGGCCTTGGCCAATCTCATTCGTGAGCAACACGTCACCCACGCAACCTTGCCTCCGGCTGTACTGCCTTCGATCACCGATACCGATCTGCCCCTTAAAGTATTGGTCGTCGCCGGCGAGGCCTGTCCACCTGAACTCGTTCGACGATGGTCAACGGGCCGATGCATGCATAACGCCTACGGACCAACTGAGGCTACCGTATGCGCGACGCTGAGCAAATCGCTTGCCGGCGACGGGACAGCTCCGATCGGGAGGCCGCTCTGGAACGGACGCGCCTACGTTCTCGACGGGAATCTGCAACCGGTGCCGGCCGGCGTACACGGCGAGCTTTTCATTGGCGGCTTGGGGCTTGCGCGAGGTTATCTCGGCCGTCCCGGCCTGACTGCCGAGCGATTTATCGCCGATCCATTCGGCCCTCCCGGAAGCCGAATGTATCGCACCGGCGATCTCGCGCGGTGGCAATTAGATGGAACTCTCGATTTCATCGGACGCGCGGATGCGCAAGTGAAGTTGCGCGGCGTCCGCATCGAGCCTGGCGAGATCGAGGCGGCGCTAAGAGGTCATCCCGAGGTCGGTGAAGCCGCCGTCATTACGCGGGGTGACACGACAGACAGTCGTTCGCTCGTCGCTTACGTCGTGCCGACGATCGACGGCTGCAACTATCGTTCGGACACGGAGTCCGACGGCGGCCTGCGGGCTGAACGCCTCGGAGAGTGGCGTACGGTCTTTGATGAGACTTACCAGTCCGCACCCGGAGACCCGACCTTTGCGGGTTGGAACAGCAGCTACACCGGCGAGCCGATTTCTGAAGAGGAAATGCGCGAATGGCGGGCGCGTACGGTCGAAAGAATAACGGCGCTTGGCCCGCGACGAATGCTGGAGATTGGCTGCGGCAACGGTCTGGTGCTTTCGGAGCTTGCACCCGCCTGCGAGGTATATCGGGCTACGGACGTTTCCGCGTCGGCGATTAGCGCACTGCGATCGTGGCTCGCCACCAAGATTGGGATGGCCCACGTCGAACTGGCCCAACGCGAAGCCAACGATTTCCGCGCCCTCGAAACGGGCTGTGTCGACACCATCGTACTCAATTCAGTCGTCCAATATTTTCCCGACGCCGATTATTTGCTGGAGGTCCTGGAAAAAGCGGTCGGACTCCTCGCGACGGAGGGTCGGGTCTTCGTTGGCGACGTGCGTCATCGCGGGCTGTCGGCGACATTCTATCGAGGAGTCCAACTCGCTGTAGCGCCGCCCGAATTGAATGTGGCCCAAATAAGGGCGCGAGTGACTTAAGCTGGCGAGCGCGAGAAGGAACTTACAATCGACCCCGACTTCTTCCTGACATTGCGCGAGCGCATGCCGCGCATCGCAGCCGTCGAAGTTCTACTCAAGCGCGGACAAGCGGAGAACGAGATCAATCGATACCGCTACGATGTGGTGCTGCACATCGGAAGATGCGAAAGCCGCCGAACCGAAGTGGAGCGTGAATGGCTTCAAGGCGAAACGTCGATTGCCAACCTTTCCGTCTGGCTTGCGGAACAAAAACCTACCTCGGCGAGCATCATCAATATTCCCAATCGACGCCTTGCCCGTGATCGTGCTGCCGCCAGAGCTATCGAAACGGCAGACGACCATTGCGGCGCCGCAGAGCTGCGCTGCGCTAGCCCAACGAGTCCCTTGATCGGAGAGGATCCTGAATTGGTTGCGCACGCAGCAGAAAAGCTCGGCTACGAGGCAAAGATAACTTGGTCGCCAAATTTCCCCGAGTGCTTTGACGCAACGTTCATCGATCGAAGCCGCATATCTCGAAACGTCATCGTGAGCTCGGCGGCTCAAGATTGCCGCGCACTCCAATCGTGGCGCGCTTATGTCGGCGACCCGTCCCTTCCCGGCCGCAGACGTCAGTTGGGCTCGCGATTGCGAGCCGCATTACAGGCAACTCTTCCCGACTACATGGTGCCGTCGGCGTTCGTTGTGCTCGACCGGTTGCCGCTGACGCCGAACGGCAAACTCGACCGGAGGGCTTTGCCGGCGCCTGATCTGGTGCCTGCAGTCCGGCTCGGTCCGCGCACGCCGCAGGAAGAAGTGCTGTGCGGGCTGTTTGCCGAGGTGCTTGGTCTTGAGCGCATTGGCATCGACGACAACTTCTTTGAACTGGGCGGACATTCGCTGCTGGCGACACGGCTGATCAGCCGCATCCGCGCCGTGCTCGATTTCGAGGTTCCGATCCGGGCATTGTTTGAAGCGCCGACCGTGGAGATGCTGGTCAAGCGCGTCGATGAAGGTCAGGCGGCGCGGCCGCGGCTTCGCCCCATGACGCGGCCGGACCAAATGCCGTTGTCGTTTGCGCAACGCCGGCTGTGGTTCATCGACCGCTTCGAAGGCCCCAGCCCGACCTACAACAGCCCTATCGCGGTCCGGCTGTGTGGCGCGCTCGACCGAACGGCGCTCGAGGCTGCGATCGGCGATGTGGTTGGGCGCCACGAGAGCCTGCGCACTATCTTCCCGGACAGCCAGGGCGTGCCGCACCAGGTGATTGTGGCCTCCGAGGCGGCGCGTCCACATCTTGAAGTGACGACACTGGCCGAGCCCGAACTGGCCGCCGCGTTGGGCGCAGCGGCACGGCGGAGCTTCGATCTTGCCGGTGATCTGCCGTTGCGCGCCCACCTGTTTGAGCTTGGCGAGCACGACCATGTGCTGCTGCTGGTGCTGCATCACATTGCCGGCGACGGCTGGTCGCTGGCGCCGCTATGGCGCGATCTTGCCGCCGCCTATGCGGCACGCCGGCAGGGTGAGACACCGGCGCTGCCGGCCCTGCCGGTGCAATACGCTGACTACACGTTGTGGCAGCATGAAGTTTTGGGCCGCGAGCAGGACCCTGACAGCGCGATCGCGCGGCAGCTGGCGTTCTGGACCCAGACGCTCAAAGACCTGCCGGAACAGATCGCGCTGCCGACCGACCGGCCGCGCCCGGCGGTTGCCAGCTACCGCGGCGACACTGTCGTCTTCTCGATCTCGGCTTCGCTGCATGAGCGCTTGCTGGCGCTGGCGCATGCGTGCAACGCGAGCCTGTTCATGGTGCTGCAGGCCGGTCTTGCGGCGCTGCTGACGCGGCTGGGAGCCGGCACCGACATCCCGATCGGCAGCCCGATTGCCGGACGCACCGATGCGGCGCTCGACGATCTGGTCGGCTTCTTCGTCAACACGCTGGTGCTGCGCACCGACACCTCGGGCCGACCGAGCTTCCGCGAGCTGATCGGCCGGGTGCGCGCCGCCAACCTCGCGGCCTATTCGCATCAGGACCTGCCGTTCGAGCGGCTTGTCGAGGTGCTCAACCCAGCGCGTTCGATGGCGCATCACCCCCTGTTCCAGGTGATGCTCGTCCTCCAGAACAATGCGCCGGTCAAACTCGACCTTCTGGGGCTTGTTGTTAGCGCCGAACCAATTCGCGACGCCACAGCCAAATTCGATTTGTCGTTCGTCCTGCGCGAACAGCGCGCTGCCGAGGGTCCGCTGCGCGGTATTGACGGCGGTCTCGGATATGCGACTGACTTGTTTGACCGATCAAGCATGGAGGCGCTTGCTGCCAGATTAGTGCGCCTATTAGAAGGCGCAGCGGCAGCGCCCGATCTTGCGATCGGCTGTCACGACTTGCTCTCCAACTCGGAGCGCAACATCATCCTGAATGAGTGGAACGCCACGGCGTATCCGGTGTCGCGCAAATTGCTTCCGGAGTTGTTTGCCGTTCAGGCGGCGAATACGCCGAGTGCAATCGCCATCTTGTTTGACGACGTTCGCCTCACCTTTGCCGAGATCGATAGCGGCGCAAATCGGCTCGCACATCATCTGCGTAGGCTCGGGGTTGGGCCGGAGGTCATTGCTGGCGTCTGCCTCGAACGTAGTCCGGAGTTGATTATCGCCATCCTCGCCATCCTCAAGGCGGGCGGCGCTTATCTGCCGCTTGATCCGAGCTATCCTACCGAACGGCTCGCCTACATGACCAAGGACGCCGCGGCCTCGGTGCTCGTCACCCGAACGGCACTGGTCGATCGCCTACCCGACTGCAGCGCACGCATCCTGCGGATCGATGCCGAAAGCTCGGCTATCGCGCACAACAGCCCGATCGCTCCGCCAAACCCGCTTCATCCTCAGAACACGGCTTATGTCATCTATACTTCCGGTTCAACCGGCACACCCAAGGGCATTGCGAGCACGCATGACGGATTGGCTAATCGGCTCGCGGCGCAAGGAAGCGTGGGTACTTACGCCGACAACGAAATCTGCGCTCAAAAGACCTCGATCGGCTTCACGGATTCGATCGTTGAAACGTTCGGTCCGCTGTGCAATGGCAAGCCGCTTGTCATCATCGATGATGCGGCGAGCAAGGACCCGGAGCAGTTCGCGCGCATTGTCGAGCAATCGCAGATCACACGTCTCGTCACCGTACCGTCATTGGCGCAGGCGCTGGTCAATGAACCCGAAGCAAGCAGTCGCCTCAAAGGCGTTTCAACCTGGGTGCTAAGCGGCGAGGCTCTGACGACTGATTTGCTGTACCGCCTCGTCGCGGTGGTGCCTGAATGTTGCTTCCTCAATTTGTATGGCTCCTCGGAAGTGTCGGCTGATGCGACATGGGCAACCCCCGCGCCCTCCGATCTCGATCCTCCGATCGGTCAGCCACTGACCAATTACCGCGCCTACGTGCTGGATAGCGAACTGACCCTCGTGCCGCCCGGCGTTGTCGGCGAACTCTACATCGCCGGTCCCGGACTAGCTCGCGGCTATCTCAGCCGCCCAGGCCTGACCGCCGAGCGATTTGTCGCCGATCCGTTCGGCCACGCGGGCTCCCAGATGTATCGCACCGGCGATTTCGGGCGATGGCGCGCTGACGGTCAACTGGAGTTTCGCGGCCGCGCCGACGCGCAGGTCAAAATTCGCGGCTTCCGCATCGAGCCAGGCGAAGTTGAGACCGCGATCGCGCGCCACGGATCGGTCGCGCGCGCAGTCGTTATCATGCGCGACGATTCGAGCGATCGGCTGCTCGTGGCCTACCTCGTTCCAATGCCTGGGGCGACGATTGATGTAGCTGCGCTGCGCGCTACCCTGGGCCGAAGCCTTCCCGACTACATGGTGCCGTCGGCGTTCGTTGTGCTCGACCGGTTGCCGCTGACGCCGAACGGCAAACTCGACCGGAGGGCTTTGCCGGCGCCTGATCTGGTGCCTGCAGTCCGGCTCGGTCCGCGCACGCCGCAGGAAGAAGTGCTGTGCGGGCTGTTTGCCGAGGTGCTTGGTCTTGAGCGCATTGGCATCGACGACAACTTCTTTGAACTGGGCGGACATTCGCTGCTGGCGACACGGCTGATCAGCCGCATCCGCGCCGTGCTCGATTTCGAGGTTCCGATCCGGGCATTGTTTGAAGCGCCGACCGTGGAGATGCTGGTCAAGCGCGTCGATGAAGGTCAGGCGGCGCGGCCGCGGCTTCGCCCCATGACGCGGCCGGACCAAATGCCGTTGTCGTTTGCGCAACGCCGGCTGTGGTTCATCGACCGCTTCGAAGGCCCCAGCCCGACCTACAACAGCCCTATCGCGGTCCGGCTGTGTGGCGCGCTCGACCGAACGGCGCTCGAGGCTGCGATCGGCGATGTGGTTGGGCGCCACGAGAGCCTGCGCACTATCTTCCCGGACAGCCAGGGCGTGCCGCACCAGGTGATTGTGGCCTCCGAGGCGGCGCGTCCACATCTTGAAGTGACGACACTGGCCGAGCCCGAACTGGCCGCCGCGTTGGGCGCAGCGGCACGGCGGAGCTTCGATCTTGCCGGTGATCTGCCGTTGCGCGCCCACCTGTTTGAGCTTGGCGAGCACGACCATGTGCTGCTGCTGGTGCTGCATCACATTGCCGGCGACGGCTGGTCGCTGGCGCCGCTATGGCGCGATCTTGCCGCCGCCTATGCGGCACGCCGGCAGGGTGAGACACCGGCGCTGCCGGCCCTGCCGGTGCAATACGCTGACTACACGTTGTGGCAGCATGAAGTTTTGGGCCGCGAGCAGGACCCTGACAGCGCGATCGCGCGGCAGCTGGCGTTCTGGACCCAGACGCTCAAAGACCTGCCGGAACAGATCGCGCTGCCGACCGACCGGCCGCGCCCGGCGGTTGCCAGCTACCGCGGCGACACTGTCGTCTTCTCGATCTCGGCTTCGCTGCATGAGCGCTTGCTGGCGCTGGCGCATGCGTGCAACGCGAGCCTGTTCATGGTGCTGCAGGCCGGTCTTGCGGCGCTGCTGACGCGGCTGGGAGCCGGCACCGACATCCCGATCGGCAGCCCGATTGCCGGACGCACCGATGCGGCGCTCGACGATCTGGTCGGCTTCTTCGTCAACACGCTGGTGCTGCGCACCGACACCTCGGGCCGACCGAGCTTCCGCGAGCTGATCGGCCGGGTGCGCGCCGCCAACCTCGCGGCCTATTCGCATCAGGACCTGCCGTTCGAGCGGCTTGTCGAGGTGCTCAACCCAGCGCGTTCGATGGCGCATCACCCCCTGTTCCAGGTGATGCTCGTCCTCCAGAACAACGCGCCGGTCAAACTCGAATTGGCGGAACTGGATACGGCATACGTGCCGGTTGCCACGGTCAACGCCAAGTTCGACCTCGCGGTAAACTTGACGCAACGGCGTGAGGCCGACGGTGCGCTTGCCGGCCTAGATGGCAACATCGAGTATGCGACGGATCTGTTTGATCGCGTGAGCGTCGAAGCGCTCGCGGATCGTCTGACCCGGCTGCTGGAGACTGCGGCCGCCGCGCCCGATGATGCGATCGGCGCTCTCGACATTCTGTCTGCTGCGGAGCGCCACACCATCCTGCACGGCTGGAACAGCACCGCGCATCCATTGCCAGGGCCGGCGAACACGCTACCCACCCTGTTTGCTGCCCAGGTCGCCAAAACTCCGGATGCGATCGCGGTTGTGTTCGAGGACAGCCGGCTCACTTATGCCGAACTCGATATCGACGCCAATCAACTGGCGCATCGGCTGCGACAACTGGGTGTTGGACCGGATGTGTTGGTTGGCGTGTGCGTCGAGCGCTCGCTGAAGATGGTGATTGCGTTGCTCGCGATTGCAAAAGCCGGCGGCGCCTACGTCCCGCTGGACCCAGATTATCCTGCTGAACGTTTGCACTACATGACAAAGGACGCAGGACTGCGTGCGGTGCTAACTTGCGGCGCGGTCAAGTCGGATTTGCCGACGGTACCCGGTGTGCGGCAGATACTGCTGGAGCTGGAAGACGTTTCAGCAGAGCCGACGCACGCTCCGCTCATCAAGCTAAGTCCGGCGAAATCTTGCCTACATGATCTACACGTCCGGATCAACCGGGAAGCCGAAAGGCGCGGCAAATACTCACGGTGGACTGTACAATCGGTTGATGTGGATGCAGGAAGCTTACGCGCTCACGGCATCCGATTGCGTCCTGCAAAAAACTCCTTTCAGCTTCGACGTCTCGATCTGGGAATTTTTTTGGACGCTGATAACAGGCGCGCGTCTGATCGTGGCCGCGCCCGGTGTGCACCGCGAACCGGAGCGACTTGCGCAGACAATTCGTCGGCATGAGGTTACCGTCCTTCATTTCGTGCCTTCGATGCTGCACGCTTTTGTCACGGCGGAGAACACAGGACTTTACCGCAGCGTGCGGCACCTTATTTGCAGCGGCGAAGCCTTATCGGCCGAATTGCGCGACCGCGTAATGAACGTTCTACCGAACGTTCAACTGGAAAATCTTTACGGTCCGACCGAAGCTGCCATAGATGTCACACGTTGGAGCTGCGCAACTGACAAGAAGCCGGACGTCCCAATTGGCCGTCCGATCTGGAACACCCAAGCTTACGTTCTTGATGACGGATTGGGGTTGGTTCCAGCGGGAGTAGTGGGTGAGCTTTATATTGCAGGTGCGGGCTTGGCGCGGGGCTATGTGGGGCGCTGGGGCCTGACGGCGGAGCGGTTTGTGGCCGATCCGTTTGGTCCGGCGGGGAGCCGGATGTACCGCACCGGGGATTTGGCGCGCTGGCGAGCGGACGGTGTGCTGGAGTATTTCGGCCGCGCCGATCAGCAGATCAAGATCCGTGGCTTCCGCATCGAGCCTGGCGAGGTCGAGGCGGCGCTGGCGCGGCGGGCTGGCGTGGCGCAAGCGGCCGTCATCGTGCGCGAGGATCAGCCAGGCGACAAGCGGCTGGTTGGCTATGTGGTGGCGGAGCCTGGCGCGAGCATTGATGTCGCGGCGCTGCGGGCGCAGCTGGGTCGGAGCCTTCCCGACTACATGATGCCGTCGGCGATCGTTGTGCTTGACCATTTGCCGCTGACACCGAACGGCAAGCTTGACCGTGGGGCGCTGCCGGCGCCGGATTTGACACCGAAGACGGTGCGGCTGCCGCGCACGCCGCAGGAGGAGGTGCTGTGCGGGCTGTTTGCCGAGGTGCTAGGGGTTGAGCGGGTCGGCATTGACGACAACTTCTTTGCGCTGGGCGGTCATTCGCTGCTGGCGACGCGTCTGATCAGCCGGATCCGGACGACGCTTGATGTTGAGGTTGCAATCCGTGCGCTGTTTGAGGCGCCCAGTGTAGGGGCGCTGGCGCAGCGGCTGCACGAGGGCGAGGCGGTACGTTGGGCGCTGGTAGCGCAGCAGCCGCGGCCAGCGGAGATTCCTCTTTCGTTTGCGCAACGCCGGCTGTGGTTCCTGGATCGGCTGGAGGGGGCAAGTGCGACCTACACCATTCCGATTGCGCTGCGGCTTGATGGTGAGCTTGATATTGCCGCCCTTGAGGCTGCGCTGGGCGATGTGGTGGCGCGTCACGAGAGCCTGCGCACCGTCTTCCCCGAGACACAGGGCACACCGCGGCAGACGATCCTCGATGCGGCAAGCGGCCGCGTGGAGTTCAGTGTCACCGCGGTCACAGCAGACCGCCTTGTGGCGGCACAGGCCGCGGCGTTCGGGCGCGGCTTCGACCTCACCTGCGAACTGCCGCTGCGAGCCCATGTATTTGTGGTCGGTCCTGATGAGTATGTCCTGCTGGTGCTGCTGCACCACATCGCCGCCGACGGCTGGTCGCTCGCTCCCTTGGCCCGCGATCTCGCTGCCGCTTACGCCGCACGCCACGCCGGCACTTCCCCCGCATGGCAGCCTTTACCGGTACAGTACTGCGACTACACGCTGTGGCAGCATCAGGTTCTGGGCAGCGAGCAGGACCCCGGCAGCAGTATTGCGCGCCAGCTAGCGTTCTGGACCACCGCACTCAAGGAGCTTCCCGACCAAATCAATCTGCCGACGGACCGGCCGCGCCCGGCGGTTGCGAGCCATCGTGGCGCGGCGCTGCCGTTTGCCGTTGCGCCGGAGCTTCATAACGCGATGCTGGCGCTTGCCCGCGCGTGCAACGCGAGCCTGTTCATGGTGCTGCAGGCCGGTCTTGCGGCGCTGCTGACGCGGCTGGGAGCCGGCACCGACATCCCGATCGGCAGCCCGATTGCCGGACGCACCGATGCGGCGCTCGACGATCTGGTCGGCTTCTTCGTCAACACGCTGGTGCTGCGCACCGACACCTCGGGCCGACCGAGCTTCCGCGAGCTGATCGGCCGGGTGCGCGCCGCCAACCTCGCGGCCTATTCGCATCAGGACCTGCCGTTCGAGCGGCTTGTCGAGGTGCTCAACCCAGCGCGTTCGATGGCGCATCACCCCCTGTTCCAGGTGATGCTCGTCCTCCAGAACAATGCGCCGGCGAGCCTTGATCTGCCCGGCCTGCGCGTTGCGGCGCAGCCGCTTGTTGCCGCCACGGCCAAGTTCGATCTGGCGGTCGCATTGACCGAGCGGCGCAATACGGACGGCTCGGCCGCAGGGCTTGATGGCGGCATCGAGTATGCGACCGATTTGTTTGATCGGCAGACCATTGAAGCACTGGGAGCTAGGCTGATGCGGCTGTTGGCGGCTGCGGTGGCTGAGCCGGATCGCGCCATCACCAGCCACGACATTCTCTCTGCCGCGGAGCGCGACACCATCCTGCGGGCCTGGAACGGTACAGCTCATCCTCTGCCGGAGACGACCTTGCCGGCGCTGTTTGCCGAGCAGGCGGCGCAGACCCCCGACGCCACGGCCATTGTGTTCGAGGACACGAAGCTGACCTACGCAGAGCTTGATCGGTGCGCCAACCAGCTGGCGCATCATCTGCGCGGCCTCAGCGTCGGACCCGAGACCGTGGTCGGCCTTTGCATCGAGCGTTCGCTCGACATGGTGATCGCCCTGCTCGGCATTCTCAAAGCCGGCGGGGCGTATCTGCCGCTCGATCCCGACTATCCGGCCGAACGGCTCGCCTTCATGCTGGTGGACGCCCGCGCCGACGTGCTCGTCACCCGCGCTGCCGAACATGCCCGGCTGCCTGCCTCGCCCACCCGCATCGTCCGCCTCGATACCGACAGCGCCGCCATCGCCGCACATCCCGCCACCGCCCCAGTCTGCACGGTCCGCCCCACCAACTCCGCCTACGTCGTCTACACCTCAGGTTCCACCGGAACACCAAAGGGGGTTGTGACGCTCCATCGCAACATTGTCGCCTTCCTCAACAACCAAAGGCACGCCCGCTGGTCTCCGGGGGATGCGACCATCCAGCTGGCGCCGATCACGTTCGATGCCTCGACCTTCGAGATCTGGGGATCGCTGCTCACGGGCGCTCGCTTGGTGATCATGCCGCCAGGACAGTGGTCGTTCGCCAATCTGCGCGATTGCATTCGGCAACACCGCATCTCGCTGCTGCATCTGCCGGCTTCACTATTCAACGAGCTCGCGCCTGGTGACTATGCCGATCTCCGCGGGATCAATCATCTGCTCACCGGCGGGGATGTTGTCTCTTCTGCTCAGGCGCGCCAAATGCTCACCGCGTTGGCGGGGAGCCGCCTCACCCATTGCTATGGGCCGACAGAGGCGACGACATTCAGCGCGACGTTCTTCGCCAATCGTCCCGAGGATATTTCTGATCAGCTGCCGATCGGGCGTCCTTTGGCCAACTACAGCGCCTATGTCCTGAACGATGACCTTTCGCCTGTACCGGCTGGGGTAGGGGGTGAGCTTTACATTGCGGGCGCGGGGCTTGCGCGTGGCTATCTGGGACGTGCCGGTCTGACGGCGGAGCGTTTTGTCGCCGATCCGTTCGGTAGTGCGGGCAGCTGTATGTACCGCACTGGCGATTTGGCACGCTGGCGTGCCGATGGCCTGCTTGAGTTTCTTGGCCGCGCCGATGCCCAGGTCAAAATCCGCGGCTTCCGCATTGAGCCTGGCGAGGTCGAAGCGGCGCTTTCTCGTTGCTCAGGCATCGCGCAGGCGGCGGTGATCGCGCGTGACGATACGGGCGGCGACAAGCGGCTGGTTGCCTATGTGGTCGCAGCGCCCGGTGTGAGCACCGACGTTGCGGCATTGCGGGCACAGTTGGGTCAGAGCCTTCCCGACTACATGGTGCCGTCGGCGTTCGTTGTGCTCGACCGGTTGCCGCTGACGCCGAACGGCAAACTCGACCGGAGGGCTTTGCCGGCGCCTGATCTGGTGCCTGCAGTCCGGCTCGGTCCGCGCACGCCGCAGGAAGAAGTGCTGTGCGGGCTGTTTGCCGAGGTGCTTGGTCTTGAGCGCATTGGCATCGACGACAACTTCTTTGAACTGGGCGGACATTCGCTGCTGGCGACACGGCTGATCAGCCGCATCCGCGCCGTGCTCGATTTCGAGGTTCCGATCCGGGCATTGTTTGAAGCGCCGACCGTGGAGATGCTGGTCAAGCGCGTCGATGAAGGTCAGGCGGCGCGGCCGCGGCTTCGCCCCATGACGCGGCCGGACCAAATGCCGTTGTCGTTTGCGCAACGCCGGCTGTGGTTCATCGACCGCTTCGAAGGCCCCAGCCCGACCTACAACAGCCCTATCGCGGTCCGGCTGTGTGGCGCGCTCGACCGAACGGCGCTCGAGGCTGCGATCGGCGATGTGGTTGGGCGCCACGAGAGCCTGCGCACTATCTTCCCGGACAGCCAGGGCGTGCCGCACCAGGTGATTGTGGCCTCCGAGGCGGCGCGTCCACATCTTGAAGTGACGACACTGGCCGAGCCCGAACTGGCCGCCGCGTTGGGCGCAGCGGCACGGCGGAGCTTCGATCTTGCCGGTGATCTGCCGTTGCGCGCCCACCTGTTTGAGCTTGGCGAGCACGACCATGTGCTGCTGCTGGTGCTGCATCACATTGCCGGCGACGGCTGGTCGCTGGCGCCGCTATGGCGCGATCTTGCCGCCGCCTATGCGGCACGCCGGCAGGGTGAGACACCGGCGCTGCCGGCCCTGCCGGTGCAATACGCTGACTACACGTTGTGGCAGCATGAAGTTTTGGGCCGCGAGCAGGACCCTGACAGCGCGATCGCGCGGCAGCTGGCGTTCTGGACCCAGACGCTCAAAGACCTGCCGGAACAGATCGCGCTGCCGACCGACCGGCCGCGCCCGGCGGTTGCCAGCTACCGCGGCGACACTGTCGTCTTCTCGATCTCGGCTTCGCTGCATGAGCGCTTGCTGGCGCTGGCGCATGCGTGCAACGCGAGCCTGTTCATGGTGCTGCAGGCCGGTCTTGCGGCGCTGCTGACGCGGCTGGGAGCCGGCACCGACATCCCGATCGGCAGCCCGATTGCCGGACGCACCGATGCGGCGCTCGACGATCTGGTCGGCTTCTTCGTCAACACGCTGGTGCTGCGCACCGACACCTCGGGCCGACCGAGCTTCCGCGAGCTGATCGGCCGGGTGCGCGCCGCCAACCTCGCGGCCTATTCGCATCAGGACCTGCCGTTCGAGCGGCTTGTCGAGGTGCTCAACCCAGCGCGTTCGATGGCGCATCACCCCCTGTTCCAGGTGATGCTCGTCCTCCAGAACAATGCGCCGGTGCGGATTGAGCTTCCCGAGCTGGCAGCAGCGGCAGAACCGGTATCGACAGCGAGCGCGACATTTGATCTGTCGTTCGGCTTTGGCGAGCGGCGCGTCGAGAACGGAGCGCCCGGTGGGCTCAGAGGCAACATCGAGTATGCGACGGATCTGTTTGATCGCGTGAGCGTCGAAGCGCTCGCGGATCGTCTGACCCGGCTGTTGGAGACTGCGGTCGACGCACCGGATCTGCTGATCGGCACTCTCCACATATTGAGTGCTGAAGAGCGACGCACGATTGAGCGGGATTGGAACGGCCCGGCGCTGCCGGTGCCCCAAGCAAGCGTGCCGGAATTGTTTGCGGCGCAAGTAACGCGCACGCCCGAGGCAGTGGCGGCGGTTTATGAGGACGAAACTCTCAGCTATGGCGAATTGAACGCCCGCGCCAATCAGCTCGCACATTATCTGCGCGGCCTCGGCGTCGGCCCCGAAGTGGTGGTGGGTCTGTGCGTTGAGCGCTCGCTCGATCTACTGATTGGGCTGCTGGGTATCCTCAAGGCCGGCGGTGTCTATCTGCCGCTCGATCCCGAGTATCCGCGCAAGCGGCTTGCTTTGATTCTTGAAGATGCCGCCGCGCTGGTGCTGCTCACCCGGAGCACGTTCCGCCAGCGCTTGCTCCTGACGAACTGCATCGTCGTTGAGTTGGATGCCGACGGGACAGCGATCGCCCAACAATCTCGCATCGCCCCCGAACTGACTCTCCAACCTCACAGCACTGCCTATATCATCTACACCTCAGGTTCGACCGGAACGCCAAAGGGCGTGTCCATCGCGCATCGGAATATTGCCAATCTTACTGTCGCTCAGTCGGTCGCGTTCCCCATCAGCATGGGGGATCGCATTTTAGCGACTGCCTCCATCGGCTTTGATACGTCGATCGAGCAAACGCTCTTGCCGCTGTTGCAAGGCGCTAGCGTTGTTTTCGTGCGCGACATCGCCAGCCAGTCGCCTTCCATGATCCGGGATTTGGTCGGGCAGAATCTGGTGAACTATCTGGATACCACGCCGTCCTATCTTTCTGTTCTTTTTGAAGATCCTTCAGCCCGCGCTAAAGTGAACAAAGTGATCTCCGGCGGCGAGGAAATCCCAGCTGCGCTTGCTCGTACACTTTGTTCGCAGGTCAATGCCCCGATCATCAATACCTACGGCCCAACCGAATGCTGTATCGACGCTATCTCTTACGTCATTAGTGCTGCGGACGACGGACCACGGGTCCCGATTGGCCGGCCGCTGCCTAACTACCGTGCTTACGTTCTTGATGACGGATTGGGGTTGGTTCCAGCGGGAGTAGTGGGTGAGCTTTATATTGCAGGTGCGGGCTTGGCGCGGGGCTATGTGGGGCGCTGGGGCCTGACGGCGGAGCGGTTTGTGGCCGATCCGTTTGGTCCGGCGGGGAGCCGGATGTACCGCACCGGGGATTTGGCGCGCTGGCGAGCGGACGGTGTGCTGGAGTTTTTCGGCCGCGCCGATCAGCAGATCAAGATCCGTGGCTTCCGCATCGAGCCTGGCGAGGTCGAGGCGGCGCTGGCGCGGCGGGCTGGCGTGGCGCAAGCGGCCGTCATCGTGCGCGAGGATCAGCCAGGCGACAAGCGGCTGGTTGGCTATGTGGTGGCGGAGCCTGGCGCGAGCATTGATGTCGCGGCGCTGCGGGCGCAGCTGGGTCGGAGCCTTCCCGACTACATGATGCCGTCGGCGATCGTTGTGCTTGACCATTTGCCGCTGACGCCGAACGGCAAGCTTGACCGTGGGGCGCTGCCGGCGCCGGATTTGACACCGAAGACGGTGCGGCTGCCGCGCACGCCGCAGGAGGAGGTGCTGTGCGGGCTGTTTGCCGAGGTGCTAGGGGTTGAGCGGGTCGGCATTGACGACAACTTCTTTGCGCTGGGCGGTCATTCGCTGCTGGCGACGCGTCTGATCAGCCGGATCCGGACGACGCTTGATGTTGAGGTTGCAATCCGTGCGCTGTTTGAGGCGCCCAGTGTAGGGGCGCTGGCGCAGCGGCTGCACGAGGGCGAGGCGGTACGTTGGGCGCTGGTAGCGCAGCAGCCGCGGCCAGCGGAGATTCCTCTTTCGTTTGCGCAACGCCGGCTGTGGTTCCTGGATCGGCTGGAGGGGGCAAGTGCGACCTACACCATTCCGATTGCGCTGCGGCTTGATGGTGAGCTTGATATTGCCGCCCTTGAGGCTGCGCTGGGCGATGTGGTGGCGCGTCACGAGAGCCTGCGCACCGTCTTCCCCGAGACACAGGGCACACCGCGGCAGCAAATCTTGCCCGCGACGCAAGCCTGTCCTCGTCTGGAAATTTTTGCGGCTGATGAAGCAAGTCTGCATTCGGCTATCGCAGCCGCGGCGCATCGCGGCTTCGACCTAAAGATCGAACCTCCTATACGCTGCTCATTGTTCGCGCTTGGCCCGCGCAACCACGTGCTACTCATGGTCTTCCACCACATCGCCGCCGACGACTGGTCGATGGCGCCGCTGGCGCGCGATCTGGCCCAAAGCTATGCGGCGCGTCGTCAAGGCGCAGCGCCGACATTGCCGCAGTTGCCGGTACAGTACTCCGACTACACGTTGTGGCAGCACGGGGTTTTGGGCGGTGAGCAAGAATCCGACAGCGTTGTGGCGCGCCAGCTCGCATTCTGGACCCAGACACTGAACGAGCTTCCTGAACAGATCACGCTTCCAGTCGACAGGCCACGACCGGCTGCCGTAACCTACCGTGGCGACGTCGTACCGGTCCGCATCGATGCCGCGCTTCATCTCGGCCTCGCAGAACTAGCGGCTACTACGGGCGCGACCCTCTTCATGGTGTTGCAGGCTGGTCTTGCGGCGCTGCTGACGCGGCTGGGAGCCGGCACCGACATCCCGATCGGCAGCCCGATTGCCGGACGCACCGATGCGGCGCTCGACGATCTGGTCGGCTTCTTCGTCAACACGCTGGTGCTGCGCACCGACACCTCGGGCCGACCGAGCTTCCGCGAGCTGATCGGCCGGGTGCGCGCCGCCAACCTCGCGGCCTATTCGCATCAGGACCTGCCGTTCGAGCGGCTTGTCGAGGTGCTCAACCCAGCGCGTTCGATGGCGCATCACCCCCTGTTCCAGGTGATGCTCGTCCTCCAGAACAATGCGCCGGCGAGCCTTGATCTGCCCGGCCTGCGCGTTGCGGCGCAGCCGCTTGTTGCCGCCACGGCCAAGTTCGATCTGGCGGTCGCATTGACCGAGCGGCGCAATACGGACGGCTCGGCCGCAGGGCTCGACGGCAGCATCGAGTACGCGACTGACTTGTTTGATCGGCCGACTGTCGAAGCGCTGGGTGAACGATTGGTTCGGTTGCTGGCGGCTGCGGTAGCCGACCCCTATTGCCCGATTGGCAGCTTCGATATTCTTTCTGCTGCCGAGCGCGACCTCATCCTGCGCGGCTGGAACAACACCGCACGACCTTTGCCGGCCGCGACCTTGCCCGATCTGTTCGCTGAGCAGGCTGCCAAAACACCCGATGCGATCGCGCTCACGTGTGGTGATGAGAATCTCAGCTACCGCGAACTCGATGCTCGGGCCAACCAGCTGGCGCATCACCTGCAAAGCCTGGGGGTTGGCCCCGAAGTGGTGGTGGGATTGTGCGTGGAGCGCTCGCTTGAGATGCTGGTGGGACTCCTCGGCATCCTCAAGGCCGGGGGCGCCTATCTGCCGCTCGATCCGGCCTACCCGGCGGAGCGGCTTGCCTTCATGCTCGAAGATGCCGCCGCGCCGGTGCTGATCACCCAAACGGGGCTGCTCGATCGTGTTGGTGAGCATGGCGGCCATATCGTGCAGCTCGATGCCGACTGGCCGGCCATCGCGCACAACCGCACAACCGCTCCAGTAAACGGCCTTCTCCCCAGCAACGCCGCCTATGTGATCTACACGTCAGGATCAACGGGAACGCCGAAGGGCGTCTTGGTCACATACAGTGGCATCCCCAGTGTCGTAGACGCAAGAATAGAACGAAGTGGTATTTCTTCCGAGACTCGCATTCTACAGTTTGCGTCACCGAGCTTTGACGCAGCCATTTGGGAGATTTTTACCGCTTTAGCAGTTGGCGCGACTCTCCTTGTCTGGCGGGGCCAAACCGATGATGACCCGACGGAATTGATCCGCGAACAGGGTGTGACGCATGCGCTTATTCCTCCCGCGCTGCTGGCCAGCTGGTCTGAGGATTTGCCGCTGCAGAGTCTCATTGTAGGCGGGGAAGCATGTCCTCCTGAAATCACCGCCCGCTGGAGTTTGGGGCGGCGTCTGATCAACGCGTATGGACCGACGGAGACGACGGTCTGCGCGACGATGAGCGAGCCGCTGACCGGCGAAGGCTTTGCCTCGATTGGTCGGCCGATTTGGAACATGCGGGTTTATGTTCTTGATGAGGGACTTGAGCCTGTACCCGTTGGGGTTCCGGGAGAGCTTTATGTTGCGGGGGCTGGTCTGGCGCGCGGCTATTTGGGGCGGGGTGGTCTGACGGCGGAGCGGTTTGTGGCCAATCCGTTTGGTGCTCCGGGGAGCCGGATGTACCGGACCGGGGATTTGGTGCGCTGGCGTTCTGATGGGGTGTTGGACTTCATTGGGCGAGCGGATGCGCAGGTGAAGCTGCGCGGCATCCGCATAGAGCCCGGCGAAATCGAGGCGGTGCTGATCCGGCACCCGAGTGTAGCGCAGGCTGTGGTGGTGGCGCGGGAGGATGGGTCTTCGGGGAAGCGGCTGGTTGGCTATGTGGTGGCGGCGGCCGGTCAGACGATCGACACGGCTGCGCTACGTTCGCATGTAGGTCAGAGCCTACCGGACTGCATGGTTCCGCATGCGATTGTGGTGTTGGAGCGACTACCGCTGATGCCGACCGGCAAGCTGGACCGCCGGGCGCTTCCTGAGCCTGATCTGACGCCGAAGGTAGTGCGGTTGGCGCGCACCCCTGAGGAGGAGGTTCTGTGCGGATTGTTTGCCGAGGTGTTGGGGGTTCGGCAGGTTGGGATTGACGACAACTTCTTTGCCCTCGGTGGCGACAGCATCGTTTCGATTCAATTCGTCAGCCGCGCCCGCGCCGCAGGGCTCGTCATTACGCCGCGCGCCGTATTCCAGCATCAGACCGTCGCTGGGCTTGCCGCTGTCGCAACGCATGTCGAAACCCAGACAACGGCCGCTGCCGACGTCGCAAGCGGTCCCGTCCCGCCGACGCCGATCATGCGCTGGATGGAAGCAAGCGGTGCTGCCGTTGATCGATTCAGCCAGGCGACGCTGCTGCAGGTCCCGGCGGCCGGCTGCAAGGATGACCTCGTCTCCGCCCTGCAGGCACTGCTCGACCACCACGACGCGCTGCGGCTGCGGTTGAACCTTAACGGGCATGACGGGTGGAACCTGGAGGTCGCGCTTCCCGGTACCGTCACGGCCGGCAATCGCCTGCAACGCATCGATGTCGCGAGCCTCGACGATACGTCGCTGCGTGTCTGTATCCGCGACCACGCGCAGACCGCTCCAGACCGGCTCGCGCCGCGCGCGGGGCATATGATCGATGCGATCTGGTTCGATGCCGGTGATCGGCGACCAGGACGGCTTTTGCTCACGATTCATCATCTCGCCGTCGATTCGGTATCGTGGCGCATTCTGGAACCGGATCTGGCGGCAGCATGGTCCGCAATTGCCGATCACCGCTTGCCTGCTCTGCCGGCGCGGGGAACCACCTTCCGCAGTTGGGCTACGCGGCTTGAATCACATGCACGCGATCCCGCGCGAGCAAAGGAGCTTCCGTTCTGGGTTGGCATGTTGAGTGAACCCACCTTGTCGCTGTCCGACGGCGCGCTCGACCCGCGGCGCGACGTGGTCGGCACGTCACGCGAAATCACGCTCACGCTTCCCGAGACCATCACCGAAGTACTGTTGACCAGAGTGCCCGCCGCTTTCCATGCACGCGTGAACGATGTGCTGTTGACCGCGCTCGCCGTGGCTATCCTTGCCCGCGCGCGCAAGAGCCAAACTGGCCAGGATTCCCGCGCCGTCATGATCGATCTCGAAAGCCACGGCCGCGAGGACATATTCGCCGACGTCGATCTCTCCCACACGGTCGGCTGGTTCACCAGTCTCTACCCCTTGCGCATCGATCTCGGGGCGCTCGATCTGGACGAAGCTGCGACCGGAGGTCCCGCTTTGAGTCACGCGCTCAAGCTGGTCAAAGAGCAATTGCGCGCGGTCCCGAATAATGGAATTGGCTATGGCCTGTTGCGCTATCTCAATACACAAACAGCGGCGCGGCTCGCTGACTTCCCTGTCCCACAGATCGGCTTCAACTATCTTGGCCGCTTCGCCGGTGCGAGCGGCGCAGACTGGGCCGCGGCTCCGGAAGCGGGATTGATCGGCGCGGCTGACTCGACGATGACGCTCGCGCACGCTATCGAGATCAGCGCATTCACGCGCGATACCGTAAGCGGCCCTCAGTTCACCGCCATATGGTCTTGGGCGCCCGCATTACTCCACGATTCGGCGATACACGACCTTGCCCAGGGCTGGATGGAGACGCTCGAGGCGCTCACACGCCATGTTGCACGCCCCGGCACCGGAGGACGCACCCCGTCGGATCTGCCGCTGGTCGCACTCTCTCAGGAGGCGATCGAACATCTGGAGCGTCGTTATCCGGAGATCGAGGACATATTGCCTCTGTCGCCCCTGCAAGAGGGACTACTCTTCCACTCGCTCTACGATGCACAGGCGATCGACGTTTATTTGACTTAGTTTGTGCTCGACCTCGAAGGGCCGCTCGATCCTCCAAGGCTTGAGGCCGCCGCCTCTGTACTCCTGAATCGGCACCAGAGTTTGCGCGCCGTCTTCCACATTGGGACCCATGAGCGCCCGGTACAGGTCATTGTGTCCAAGGTATCGCCGCCCTGGCGTTTCATCGATCTCTCGATTCTTGATGAGGTAGCGCGGCAATCACGCCTTATGGACTTCCTAACGAGGGACCGGGTCGAGCGCCTCGACCCTGCGATCCCGCCGCCCTTGCGTTTTGCTTTGATCCAGCTCGCCGCTGAACAGCACCTACTGGTCTTTACGTGCCATCACATTCTGCTCGATGGCTGGTCGATGCCAATTCTCGTCGACGAGTTGCTTTCGCTTTACAGCGAAAGGGCGCCGAGTAGCCTCCCGCCGGTGACTCCATACCGCGAGTATTTGGCGTGGCTTTCGCGTCAGGACCGCGAGGCCGCCGTGGCGGCTTGGCGAGATGCACTGGCCGATCTCGACAGCCCGACCCTGCTCGCGCCCCAGACGGCCTCTCAGCCCTCGGCATTCATCGAAAGCATTCCGCTCATCGTGAGCGAACGTACGACAGACGCCCTCACGCGCTGGCTGCGCACACGGCACACCACGCTGAACACTTTTATTCAGGCAGTTTGGGCAATTCTTCTAGGCCGGCTGACGGCGCGCGACGTCGTCGTCTTCGGTGTAACGGTTTCGGGCCGCCCGCCGGACATCCACGGCATCGAACGTATGGTGGGACTGTTCATCAACACCCTTCCCCTGCGTATTAAGCTGCGGCCGGATACCTGCTTTGCTGATCTCCTCGACATACTACAGGAGAATCAGTCCAACCTCATTAAGCATCAGCATCTTGGTCTTGCGCAGATCCAGGGCATCGCCGGACTCGGCGACCTATTCGATACCATTCTGGTTTTCGAAAATTACCCGAAAGATAACACCACCAGCAAAAAGGCGGCGGCTGGGCTACGATTGAAGGGCGTGAGCGGCCGGGACGCTACGCACTATGCGCTCAGCATTACGGTAGAGCCCGGGCCGCGGCTGGCTTTGGCGCTCAACTATCAGCCGGATGCTTTCGACCGAGACGCCATGCAGTCCATCGGCACCCGATTTAGGACGCTGATCGAAACGCTAATCTCGCGGCCCGACCAACAAATTGGTCAACTTGACATTCTCTTCCCGGACGAGCGCGAGACCATTCTTCGGCGCTGGAACGCGACGGCGCGAACGCTCTCCTCCCCGACCGTGCTGGACCTGTTTGAGGCACATGTGGCGCGTGCGCCGAACGCCGTCGCGCTGATGCTCGACGAGCAGCGAATAACCTACGGCGAGCTTGACGCGCACGCCAACAAGCTGGCGCACCACCTTTGCGGGCTTGGCGTGGCGCCCGAAACCATAGTCGGCCTGTGCGTTGAGCGTTCGCTCGATTTGGTGGTTGCGCATCTCGGCATCCTCAAGGCTGGTGGCGCATATCTGCCGCTCGATCCGGATTATCCGCGCGACCGCATCGGCTACATGTTGGAGTTGGCAGGCGTGGCCGTCGTGGTCACCATGGCGAGCCTGTGCGAGCGGTTGCCCCAACATCGCGCGCACGTGGTGCGCCTCGACGCCGATCACGCTGTCATTGCGCGCGAACCAACGCTGCGGCCCCATTCTCGGCTCGTTCCGCTAAACAACGCGTACGTGATCTACACGTCCGGATCGACTGGTGCGCCTAAGGGCGTGGCTGTGACGCACGACGGCCTCGTCAATCATATGCTTTGGTTGACCGACACCTATCCGACCGGCGCCGACGACATCGTGCTCAGCCGCTCCGCCATCAGCTTTGATGCTTCGCTATTCGAGATTTGGCTCGCGCTCGTATCCGGCGCGGCGCTATCCATCGCGCAGCCTTCGATCGTCCGCGATCCAGTCGAACTCTGCGCGCATATCGAACGCCACCGCGTAACCACGGCCGCATTCTTGCCAACCCTCCTTCAATCCGTGATCGTCGCGATGCGGCCTAGTCGCGTACCCCGCTTGAGACGCCTGTTTGTAGGGGGCGAAACAGTATCCCCTGCTCTCGTCCGCGAGACCGCAGCCGTCACCGATGCCGAGATTGCCAATTTCTACGGTCCGACCGAAACAACGATCGACGCAACATACTGGAGCATCCGCGACACCAACTCGCGCACCAGCGCTGTGCCAATCGGCCGACCAATCTGGAATACGCAAGCCTATGTCCTGGATGCGGGTCTTGCGCCCCTGTCTAGCGGCGTCACCGGCGAACTCTATCTCGCGGGCACCTGCCTGGCGCGCGGCTATCTTGGCCGGCCCGCCCTCACCGCCGAATGCTTTGTGGCCAACCCTTTTGGTCCGCCCGGCAGCCGCATGTACCGGACCGGCGACCTCGCGCGCTGGCGGGCCGACGGCGTCCTCGATTTCCTCGGTCGCGTTGACCATCAGGTAAAGCTGCGCGGCCATCGAATTGAACTCGGAGAAATCGAGGCAACGCTGACGCGCCTCGCCGACGTTACTCAGGCGACAGTCATCATGCGGGAGGATCATCCGGGCAATAGGCGGCTGGTCGCTTACGTCGTGCCACCATCCGGCCGGACGTCTGATCCGACGGCATTGCGCAGCGGGCTCGCGCGCACGCTTCCGGACTACATGCTGCCCTCGGCGATCGTGCCGATCGATCGGCTTCCGCTCACGCTTGCCGGCAAGCTCGACTGGCGGGCGCTGCCTGCTCCCGACTTTACGCCGCCAGCGCGACGCGAGCCGCGCACGCCAGAAGAGAACGCGCTGTGCGGATTGTTTGCCGAGGTGCTTGGTTTGGACCGAGTTGGGACCGACGACAATTTCTTCGAGCACGGCGGCGACAGCCTTTTGTCTATGCAGCTAGTGAGCCGCATCCGTGATGCGTTCGGTCTCGACATAAGCGTGCGCATTGTGTTCGAGGCACCGACGGTGGCGGCCATGGCGGTGCGCCTTGGGGGAGCAAGCGAGGTATCGTCCGCGCTTGACGTCATCCTGCCGCTGCGGCCGCGCGGATCGCTGACCCCGCTTTTCTGCATCCATCCAGGCGGCGGTGTCAGCTGGTGCTATTCAGGTCTGCTGCGGCACCTGCCGGAGCGTCGCGCTGTTTACGGCTTGCAGGCTCGCGGCGTGCTGCATCCGGACCTGGCACCCCGCTCGATAGAAAACATGGCCAAGGACTATTGCGCCCAAATTCAGCGGCTCCAGCCCGAAGGCCCGTACAACCTGCTAGGGTGGTCTTTCGGCGGTCTCGTCGCCCATGCGATCGCCACCCACCTCCAATCGCAGAGAGAGCAGATCTCGTTGCTTGCGATCGTTGATAGTTTTCCGGTAGGCCATGTTGCCCGCTCGGCCGATGCCAGTGGCGCCAAGACAATGACCGGCGAGTTTGGATCAACCGATCCCAGTCGAAACCACACGGAGAACCCCTTTGAGCTCCCGGCTGTGCTCGATTATTTGCGCCGCGAAGAAAATATCTTGGCGACGCTCGATGAGAAATTTCTCACCGCCATCATCGAAGTCGCGAAAAATAGTATTTGCCTTGGCGGCCAGTTCGTTCCCGGGAGATTCTTATGGCGACGTCTTGTTTTTTGCCAGCACGCGCGATGCCGACCTGCCCCAGCCGAGCATCTGGGCGCCCTATGTCGACGGCGCCATCCATGTCCATCGAGATTCGACTGCGAGCACGATCACATGATGCGTCGCCAATCGCTCGAGAAAATTGGGCCAGTGCTCGCGAGCGAACTCACGAAGCGTTTGAGTGCCCCGAAGCTAACGTATGAGCGCAAGGTCGTCACATGAAAAACATCGGCCAATACGACGCACAGATGGCAGAGCGATGTTCAAGCTACGCTCCCAATGATATGTCCGTTTTTCTAGAGCTGGAATTTAATGTAAGGAATTATTCACGCAGCTTTCCTGTCGTGTTCACGTCGGCACGCGGCGCTTATCTCTTCGACGAGGCGGACCGACCTTATATTGATTTCTTTGCGGGCGCGGGGACTCTCAATTACGGCCACAATAATCCGCATTTGAAAGCGGCGCTTCTGAGCTACCTCGCAAACGATGGCATCACGCATTCCCTTGACATGGCAACAAGGGCAAAACGCGATTTCATGGAGACATTCGATCGGCTGATCCTAAAGCCGCGGGGTCTGTCGTATCGGCTGGTGTTCACAGGTCCAACGGGCGCGCACGCCGTGGAGGCAGCGCTTGCGCTTGCCCGCAGAGCTACCGGCCGCTCGGGACTGGTCGCCTTCACCAACGCATTCCACGGAGTGACACAGGGCGCACTGTCAGTGACGGCGAACCGTTATTATCGGACGGCCCGTGTTCCCAATGCAGAAGTGATTTTCCTTCCCTATGACGGCTTCTCCGACGGATTTGATGCCCTGGCCTACATCGAACGTGGGATCGCGGATCCCGGCGGCGGAATAGACGCGCCCGCGGCATTCATCGTCGAGACTGTACAAGGTGAGGGAGGTGTCAACGTCGCGTCGATTGAGTGGCTGCAACGGTTAGCCGAAGTTGCAAGATGCGCCGGCAGCGTGCTCATTGTTGACGAGATCCAAAGCGGTTGCGGGCGGACTGGAACTTTCTTTAGTTTCGAACGCGCCGGCATAACTCCGGACATTGTGACACTGTCGAAGTCGCTTGGCGGCTTCGGCTTGCCGATGGCGCTTACGCTCGTGCGACCAGATCTCGATCTCTGGCAACCGGGAGAACACAGCGGCACGTTTCGCGGCAACAACCTTGCATTCGTGACTGCGCGAGAAGCTCTCGAGCGATATTGGCGGAACGCAGCGCTTGCCGACGAGGTCCGCCGCAAGGCCAAATTCGTGCGCGATCGTCTGGAAGCGATTGCTTCCGCCGCAGGCCGGCTCGGGCGCAACATCCCGCCTTTTGCGGTGAGGGCGAGCGGTCTCATTCAAGGGCTCGATTGCGGCAACGGACAAATTGCATCGAGCATTGCAAGCGGTGCATTCCGGTGCGGCCTCATCGTCGAGACCTGCGGCAGTCGCAATCAGGTCCTCAAGCTGCTTCCACCCTTAACGATTACTGACGCCGAATTGGACGCCGGTCTCAGTATTCTTGAAACAGCGGTTTTGGAGCCAAGCCGGCTCAAACCAATGTGACTATTCTGTCTCACCCGCCCGGCCCGCTCGTCTCAGTCGAAATCGATTGCGGCTTTCCACTTAAAAGCTATCTCTTGGCGCCACAGGCGCGAGCGATGGATATCAATGCCGGCAGGTCGGTCACCGTAGAAATCGTGGCGGACGCGATCCATGTCATGCCTGCCTAAAACGGGCCGACTTAATCGTCGCGCGTTCAGCCGATGGCATATAATCGGATTGAATGTCTGGTAGGGGTCCCTTGAAAGGCCGGCGAAGTAACGTTGGAATGACGACGCGGAGCGTGCGCGGCCAACACGCCGACGATGGCACCGAGGATTTGAGCGACGATATACATGGCCGCGACGCCCGGCGGCAATTCGCGGCGTAACGCCAGTGCGATGCTGACGGCCGGATTGAAGTGCGCACCCGACACGGGGCCGAAGGTGAGAATGAGCACCGTCAAAATCGCCCCGGTCGGAAGCGTATTGCAGAGAAGCGCCAGCGAGGGCAGTCGCATCCAACCCGACCCGCGCCGGATCGGAGGGCGCCGCCGCCGGTCAGCCTACGCGAATATGGCGGGCCTTAGTCGACGGCATTTTCGCTAAAATGCCGAAACAGGGACATTTCCTAAAAAAACAGAGAGCTTATTGCGTCGTCTGTGAACAAGGCCTAAGCGGCTGATCGCGAGTCGATTTCCGGCTCCGAAGCTGGTTTGGAGATCGCAAGGTTTCGGGGTGCGAAGCCCCGGAAGCTTGCAATTTCATTTTTGGGATTCCCGCGAATCGCGAGTTGTGATTTCGTCGTCGCATCGGAGGGAGCGATGCGACCAAAGAATCCGCAGACGACGGGCGAAGGCGATCTGTTCCGGGCGCGGCTCGATCAGATCATCAACATGAGGCACGAGCTGGTGCAGCTCGCCGGCAAGGTCGATTGGCGCTGGCTCGATGAGCAGATCGCGCCGCTCTACAGCGACAAGGGCCGACCTGGAATCGCGAGCCGGTTCGTGATCGGGCTGTTTCTGCTCAAGCACATCTTCGCGCTGTCGGACGAACAGGTGTGCGAGCGTTGGATCTATGACCCCTATTTCCAGTACTTCACCGGCGAAGAGTTCTTCCAGCACACCTTCCCGCACGAGCGCTCCGACCTGAGTCATTGGCGTGTCCGGCTCGGCGATAAGCTGGAACTGCTGTTGGCCGAGAGCTTGAGAATCGCGCACCAAACCGGCGCCTTGCGCACCAAGGACTTGGCGCGGGTCACGGTCGACACCACCGTGCAGCCCAAGGCCATCACTTTTCCGACCGACGCCAAGCTGCTGCATGCGGCGATCACGGGCCTCAATCGGCTGGCCACAAAGCACGGCGTGCGGCTGCGGCAGTCGTATCTGCGGCTCGCCAAACGCGCCGCCATGATGGCGGGCCGTTATGCCCATGCCAAACAGTTCAAGCGCCAGCAGCGGCAATTGCGCTTCCTGCGCGCACGGCTCGGCCGTATCATCCGCGACATCGGCCGCAACATCGCCGGCCAGCCGCAGTTTGAAGCGGTGTTCCAATGGCCGCTGGCGCGCGCCAGGCAAATCCGCTCGCAGCAGCAGCGCCAACGCGGATGGAAGCTTTATTCCTTCCATGCGCCCGAGGTCGAGTGCATCGGCAAGGGCAAGGCCGCAGCGCCCTATGAATTCGGCGTCAAAGCCTCGATCACCACCACCAATGCCCGCGCCCCCGGCGGAGTGTTCGTGCTGCACGCCACAGCGCTGCCCGGCAATCCGTACGACGGCCACACGCTCGGCGCCGTGATCGCCGCCACCGAACAGCTCACCGGCTGCTCAATCGAGCGCGCCTATGTGGACAAGGGCTATCGCGGCCACAAAACCGAGGGCCCGTGCCGCGTCTTCATCTCCGGCCAAAAGCGCGGCGTGTTCGGCAGCATCAAACGCGAACTACGGCGCCGCTCCGCCATCGAGGCTGCAATCGGTCACATGAAGACCGACGGCCATCTCGGCCGCTGCTATCTCAAGGGCGCTGCAGCTGGCTCCTTCGACGAAGACGCCGCCACAGCGGACCTCGTGCAGCAGTACGAGGCACGGATCGCCGCTCTCGAACGGCTGGTCGGCAAGCAGGCGCTGGAATTGGAGTTTCTAAAGGGGGCTCTGCGAAACGCACCGCCGAAAAGCGCAGCTACATCCGCTATTGCCGGCCCGCAGCGCTTTCCGTCAGTGAAGGATGCCGGCTGATGGCGATTTCGCGCTCAACCTATTACGATGCGCCGGTCTCGGCGCCTGACGACACGGCGATCGTCGAGGCGATCGCCGCAATCTGCGATGAGTTCGAATGTTACGGCTGGCGTCGCGTCCAGGCCGCCCTGCGACAGCAGGGAATGATGGTGAACCACAAGAAGATCAAGCGCCTGATGCGGGAGCATGATCTTCAGCCACGAATCCGCCGTCGCTACGTCGCCACCACGGACAGCGATCACGACCAGCCGATCTTTCCCAATCGGGCAAAGGACATGACCGTCGACGGGCCTGATCAGCTCTGGGTCTCCGATATAACCTACGTGGCCATAGCCACTGGCTTCGTCTATGTGGCGGTGACCGTCTCCGCACGAGGTGGTGTGGCGGGAAGCCGACAGCGTGCGGGTCTATAATATTCTGCAGAATCCCGCCTATGCAGGAGCTTATGTTTATGGCCGGCGGCAGAAGGATCCAAGCCGATGTCGGCCCGGATCGCTGACGGGAACGGTCAAGGTGGCGATCGCGGACTGGGCCGTTTGTCTCCATGCCGCTCATCCTGGTTACATCGGCTGGGAGGAGTTCATGAGCAACCAGCGGCGCATGGCAGATAGGCGCTTCGTCTTGTAGGCGAGATCAGCGACAAAGCCGACCTTTTCGGCATAAGCGTTCCGGACTGCGGCATAGAGCTGCGCGAGGTGCTTATAAGTTTCGATGTGGTCGCGGAGTTCGGGTGAAGGCGACAAAATCTCCCAAAGCGCCTCGATGTCTTTGTAGGCCTCAAAGAACGCCTTGCGGGCCTCGAGCTCCAGAAAGCGGCCGTAGACGACACGCTCCAGACGTTCATCGGGATCTCCTCCTTCGCCAGCGTCGAGATAATCCCTCACCGCCGTCGCCATTTTCTCCTGGAAGTCGGCGAGCAATACATCCAGGTCTTCGATCACGCCGCTCACGTCGGACGAGTCGAATTGCAGCGCCTTTCTCAATTCGCGCAGGACGCCGACAAAATCGACAACCACCTCGACCACCGGTGCCTCCGCCTTGCCGGGGAGATAGATGGGATCAAGCCGGCGCTTCCAGTGTAGCTTGCCCTGCTTGTCGAAGTCCTCCTGCTGCAAGGCGGCATCGATGTTGATGCGCACGAATTCAGAGCCGAATCGTGGATCAAGCGGCGGCGTTGAGATCAGAGTGAGACGCGCCGCGCCGCGACACGCTCCGTCCGAACCCACCAAGGAAGCAGGCCAAGCAAAATTAAACGCAATCTGCTGGTCCTTCCGCAAACGTGAGGCAAACACCAGCGTGATTTGATGGTCGTCACCTTCAAGAATTTCACGGGCGGCGGGCGGTTTGCCAAACCCGACCAAATCACGTGCAACGCCCCTGATCGCCTTCGACTGCAAGGGCGCGGGCATTTTCGCATGATGCAGAAGAAGGCCAATCAGCGTCTCACGTGACACGGTACCTTCGATGCTGTGCTCAAGAACGGCGGCTGTCTTTGCCACGATAGGCGTCGCGTAACTGGTGCCGCATGCATATTGATTGTCTTCGCTTACAGCGGTTTCGGTCATGCTCCGACGTCACGGTGCACTTTCACCGCGAATTGACGGTCCTTGTCGGCGAGAACAACGGCGGCAAATCGAATATCATCGATGCGCTCCGGCTCCTGACTTTGCCGCTCAGCGGACGGCGGGAGCGGTATCCGGAAGATGATGACTTGCGGCACGGCGGCGTTCCATCCCATTTCACCGTTGAGGGCCGGTTCACCGGAATGAGCGATACCATGAAGGGCGAATCGGCGCATTCATAGCGTCGCCGAAGGCGGGACGCGGCGCCGACTGCTTCCAGCGAAGAGCGCGCCTATCGGTGCCGCCCGCGCGTCATAAGCTCGGCAGGATAAGGCCCGAGCACGTCGCGCGGATCTTCCTCGGAACCCAGCCAGCGCGCGTAATCTTCCCGGCGCAATATCGCCGGCATGCGATCGTTAAGTGGGGCTATCAGCGCGTTTGCCTCGACCGTTACGGTGGCGAAAGTTCGCTCCCATTCGTCCGTTGCCGGATCGCGCCAGTTCTCCCAGATGCCGGCGACGCCGAACAAGGGACTATCCTTCACGGCGAAGGCATGCTGCTTTCGGTGCCGATCGCGCGCATAAAAGAGATTCATCGGCACGATGCAGCGGCGGCGGCGATAGGCATCGCGGAAGATGGCTTTTTCGGTCAGGGTTTCCGCGCGCGCAAGGATGGGCTGGATGCTCGGGCGCGTCGGTGCGTCATGGGGAATGAGCCCCCAGCGCAAATAGCCCTCGGTCGGCGCGCCTGTCTCAGGATGGCGCCTTACGACTGGCAGAAGCTGCGACGGTCGTCCGTCGCCGCTGTTCCGATCCGGCCGCGCCTCAAGGTCGTCGCCGAAATCGAGTTCGCCTGCTTCCTCCTGTAACGGTTGGCTCATAGCGCTTTCAATTAAGGCCCTTTACGCGCGAGCGGACGGGGCGGCTGGCGAGGGTGCCAAGTGATAATATATTTGAACAAAGAAAGAACACAAGGTATCGCCCGTGTGCAACCTCTACAGTATCACTAAGAGCCAGGACGCGATCCGCGACTTCACGAAAGCGGTGCGGGACATCACTGGAAACCTGCCGGCGATGCCGAGCGTATTTCCTGATTACATGGCGCCCGTGGTGCGGAACGCACCGGATGGCGTGCGCGAATTGGCGAAGCTGCGCTGGGGCATGCCCTCATCGCAGTTCGCACTCTTGGAAGCGGCGAAGAAGCGCGCCGCGAAACTTGAAGCGAAGGGTCAATCGGTCGATTTCAAGCAACTGCTGCGTATGGAGCCGGACAGCGGCACGACAAACATCCGCAATACGAGCAGCAAGCATTGGCGGCGGTGGCTCGGCGTCGAGCACCGTTGCGTCGTGCCCTTCACCTCTTTCAGCGAATTCAACAAGGTGCAAGGCGGCGACATCTGGTTCGCTCTCGACGAGAGCCGGCCGCTCGCTTTTTTCGCGGGCATTTGGACGAATTGGACCTCAGTGCGGAAGGTCAAGGAAGGCGAGACGACGAACGATCTCTTCGCATTTTTGACGACCGATCCGAATGATGTCGTGGCGCCGATCCACCCGAAGGCGATGCCGGTAATTCTCACGAAACCGGATGAGATCGAATCCTGGCTCACCGCGCCGCAGGAAACAGCCCTCAAATTGCAGCGGCCATTGCCGAACGGAACGCTTCGTATCGTCGCCAGGGGGCGGAAAGAGGACGGAGCATTAGCCGCCGCGTAAAGCACAGTATTTGGAATTTTGACATACCGCATTCACGAGCGCAGGAGAAAAAGGCAAGATGGCATAAGCCGCGGAGGTAGCAGTCATGTTGCTTTTGAAGCTTTCAGACGAACAAGCGGATGAGTTTGACGAAGCTCCCGAGGCGGGGATGGGCGTGCATTTCGCGAGGGTCGAGGACGAACTGGGTTTCATTCTGAGCGGGCGCGTTGTGATGCTGTCTGACGCACAGCGCCGCGAGGGCAAAGAACAATCGGACGCATTGGCCAATCGTCTTTGGTTCGGAGATGATGTTCGAAAATTCAGCCGCGAACATTTGCGGGAAGGCCTCGGAGAGATGGATGAGGCGGACGTCGAGGAGGAAGAAACTCTGATCGATAGGCTCGTCGATGCGCCACGCAGGCTGTCTTATGTCAGCCCTATCGATCCTTTCGTCATGGCGTTCATTCTCAACCCAATCGGCTATCTTCCGCCCACGCCGGTACGTCCGTCCTATATTTATGGCCACCTGCCCTTTACCGGCGTGACGCAGCGCGGCGAGCGCTACTTTCGCTGTGAACATTGGGCGTCCAGTCGACGCGTGGTCAAACCGGACACGGTCCTCGCAGGCACGTACGGCTTTCCGGAATCAGAACTCGGTTTTGTGCCAACGGGCTTCGCTGCGGTCGGACGTTACGCCTTGCCTGATTTGCCGCCAGCCTGCCGTCGCTATGAGATCAGGCCGCAGGCAGGGTACACCCTGCAATGCGGAGCTTGCGTTCCGCTCTATGGACAGGCAGGCGGAGGCGTCGAAGTTATGTTTCCGAAGGCTCTCCGAACCGCTGTGCCGATAACCAGGCCTTGGACTCTTCCGCCTTTGTGAAGGAGGGAGCCAGATCGGGTGGTAACTCCGTAGAAGTGCCCGATTTACGGGACTTTTCTTAACGCCATTGACTCTTTCGGGAATGAGAACAAAATAGGAACTTCTGCCGTTCCCGAGGAGGTCCGTGGATGGCGCTTGCCAGCCCGCCGACGACTATTGCCGACTTGCGACGAAACCTTGAGCGCATGGAAGGCCATGGGCCGGCGTCGCTAGGGGTGCTCCCGTTCGGCGTTGCACCGCTCGACCGGCACCTCCCTAAAGGCGGGCTTACGCTCGGCCATTTGCATGAAGTGATCGAAGCGGGTCCGTCCGCTGAATATGCCGGCATCGCTTCTCTCTTTATCGCCGGCATTCTCGCGCGCATTCCTGGACCCGTGCTGTGGTGTCTGAGCGGACGCGATCTCTTCGCGCCGGCGCTCACCCGCATCGGCCTGCGTCCTGACCGCGTCATTTACTGCGAGACGTGGAAAGATCGTGATGTGCTGCCAGCGATGGAGGAAGGGCTTCGGTGTGCTGGCCTTGCTGGCGTCGTTGGTGAAGTGACGCGTCTCTCGCTCACCGCGTCGCGTCGCTTGCAGCTCTGCGCCGGCCAATCCGGCGTCACCGCACTTGCGCTGCGCCGCTGGCGCAACACGACGGAAAAGAAACTTGCGGGCGAACCGAACGCCGCCGCGACGCGCTGGCGGATTTCGCCCTCGCCGTCCGTCTCTGACGGTTTCGATGGTCTGCAACGGCAACACTGGCAGGTGGAGCTTTTGCGCCTGCGCGGCGGCGAGCCGCATTCCTGGAGTTTGGAGGCTTGCGATGCGCAGGGTTATCTCGCTGTTCCTGCCGCGCTGGCCGAGCGACCGGCTGCGCAGGTTGAAACGCGACGCGCCGCCACGGGATAGCCCGTTGGTCACGGCCATGATGGAAGGGCAGAGCCGGATACTCGCCAGCGTCGATGAGGCGGCGGAGCGTCTCGGTCTCTGCTGCGGTATGACCGTCACACACGCGCAATCGCTCGTACCCGAGCTAACGGTAATCGATGCGACGCCGGAGGCCGACGATGCGGCGCTTTATCGGCTCGGGATCTGGTGCGTGATGTATTCCCCGCTGGTCACGCCCGATCCGCCGACCGGCATCTTCATCGATGTCGCGGGCTCGGCGCATCTGTTTCAGGGCGAAGCGGCGCTGCTCGACGATTTGTGCAAGCGGCTGTCCAAGGCCGGGATCGCGGCGAAAGCCGCAATCTCCGATACGCCCGGCTGTAGCTGGGGAGTCGCGCGCTACAGCGATGCCACTCATGTGTCGCCTGGCCGCGCCTCGGAAGCGATCGCCAGCTTGCCCGTCGCCGCCCTGCGGCTTGCACGGCAGACCGTTGATTCATTGCATGACGTTGGCATTGAGCGCGTCGCGCATCTGGCCAGCAAACCGCGCGCGAGTCTGCAACTGCGTTTCGGCAGCGAAGTGCTCTTGCGGCTCGATCAGGCGCTCGGCTGCGCCGCCGAGGCACTGCCATCGCTCATGCCACCGGAAGTGCCGGGCACGGAGTTGCGTTTCGCCGAGCCGCGCGGCGATCCCGAAGACCTGAAGCGCATTATCGAAAAACTCTGTGCCGATCTTTGCGTGAAGCTGGAAGCAAGAGGCATCGGCGCACGGCGTCTCGATCTCGTCTTCACCCGCGTCGATAACATCGCGCAGGCCGCGCGTATCGGTCTCTCGCGACCCTACCGCGAGCCTCAGCATCTTGCGAAACTTCTCGCCGAACGCCTTGTGATCATCGACCCCGGTTTCGGCATTGAGATCGCAACGCTCACGGCGTCGTGGGTCGAAGCGCTGGCTGAGCGGCAAACCGTCGGGCGGCATATCGGCCGGGATGGCGGCGATGTGGATGTCAGCCAGTTGGTCGATACCCTCGGTATCCGTCTCGGTCCGGACAAGGTCTTTCGACTGGCGCCAGTCGAAAGCGCGCTTCCCGAGCGCGCCGTGCAGCGCGTGCCGGCATTGCATCCCATGCGCGGTGCCGATTGGCCGAAGCATTTGCCTCGGCCGGCGCGCCTCTTTGAGCGGCCGGAAAAGATCGAGGCGGTCGCGGAACTGCCCGACCACCCGCCGCGTCTCTTCATCTGGCGCAATATCCGATACCGCGTTGCGAAGGCCGACGGGCCGGAACGCATCCACGGCGAATGGTGGGTGAGCGAAAGCGAGACTTCGCTGGTTCGCGATTACTACCGGGTCGAGGCCGCAGACGGCTCGCGTTACTGGCTGTTCCGCGACGGGCCCACGGGACAGGGCGGAAATTGGTGGCTGCACGGCGTGGGTGAGGCATGAGCTACGCCGAGCTTCAGGTCACGACGCATTTTTCATTTCTGCGCGGCGCATCCTCCGCCGAAGAGCTGTTCTCGGCGGCGGCGCTTCTGGGCATCAAGGCGCTCGGCATTACCGATCGGAATTCGCTCGCCGGCATGGTGCGCGCCCATGAAGCGTCCAAGGTAACGGGCGTCCGTCTCGTTGTTGGATGCCGGCTCGATCTGCAATGCGGAACGTCGCTCCTCGTCTATCCAACGGATCGCAAATCCTATGCGCGTCTTTGCCGGCTCCTGACGCTCGGCAAAAAACGCGCCGGTAAAGGCGCCTGCCATATCGATTGGCCGGATGTCGAGGAATGGAACGAAGGGCTTCTCGCAATCCTTTTGCCGGACGAACTCGGGGAACGCCTGCCGGAGGAACTGCACCGGCTACGAAAAATCTTCGGCGACCGCGCCCATTGCGCGCTAACTCGGATGTTCCAGCCTGATGAAGCGGCGCGATTGCAAGCCCATGCCACTGCCGCCGCAGAGGCTAACGTTCGGACCGTCGTCACGAATGACGTGCTTTACCACTGCCCATCACGCCGCATGCTGCAGGACGTGCTCACCTGCATCCGGCTGCACACGACCATTGATAATGCCGGGTTTCAGAAAGAACGGCATGCCGACCGCTTTCTGAAGACACCGGAGGAAATGCTACGGCTTTTTCCCAAGTACCGGGACGCGGTGATGCGACCTCTGGATTTCATCGCCCGGTGCAAATTCTCGCTCGATCAACTGACATACACCTATCCGACCGAAGAGCTTGAAGACGGCCTCAACGCTCAGGAACGGATTGAAAAGCTGACCTGGGAAGGCGTCGCGCAACGCTATCCCGAAGGGATGCCCGACAATGTCGCGACGCAACTGCGGCATGAGCTCAATCTTATCGAGCGCATGCAGTACGCACCCTACTTCCTCACCGTCGAATCGATCGTCCGTTTTGCGCGCTCGAAGGGCATCCTTTGTCAGGGCCGCGGCTCGGCCGCGAATTCGGCGGTCTGTTACGTTCTCGGCATCACCTCGATTGATCCGGTTCGCCAAGGCTTGCTGTTCGAGCGTTTCGTCAGCGAGGAGCGCCGCGAACCGCCCGATATTGATGTCGATTTCGAGCATGAGCGGCGCGAGGAAGTCATTCAATGGATTTACGAGACCTACGGGCGCAACCGCTCGGCCATAACGGCCGTCGTTTCACGCTACCGCTCGCGCGGCGCGGTGCGCGAAGTTGGCAAGGCGCTGGGCCTGCCCGAGGACGTTACGGGGTCGCTGGCCTCAATGATCTGGGGCTGGAGCACCGACGGCGTGGCAGAAAAAGAGGCGAAGGAACTTAATCTCAACATGGAGGATCGCCGGCTGCGCCTGACGCTCGAACTCGCCAAGCAACTGATCGGCACCCCCCGGCATCTGTCGCAACATCCGGGCGGGTTCGTTCTGACGCTTGATCGGCTTGATGAGCTGGTCCCGGTCGAGCCCGCGGCCATGGATGATCGTCAGGTCATTGAATGGGACAAGGACGACATCGACGCCTTGAAATTCATGAAAGTGGATGTACTCGGACTCGGCATGCTGGGCTGCATGCGCCGCGCGTTCGATCTCCTCGATGAAGCCAAAGGCCAACGCCTCGATCTGGCATCAATCCCGGCCGAGGATCCCGCGACTTACGCGATGATCCGGAAGGCCGACACTATGGGCACTTTCCAGATTGAATCGCGGGCACAGATGTCGATGCTGCCGCGCCTCAAGCCCAGGACCTTTTATGATCTCGTGATCGAAGTCGCGATCGTGCGTCCCGGCCCTATCCAGGGCGACATGGTGCATCCCTATATCCGGCGCCGCGAAGGACGCGAGCCCGTGCATTTCCCAACGCCAGCGCTCGAAAAGGTGCTTGGCAAGACGCTCGGCGTGCCGCTTTTTCAGGAACAGGCGATGCAAGTCGCGATGGTCGCGGCCGGATTTTCGCCGACCGAAGCCGACCAACTGCGGCGCTCGATGGCGACGTTCAAATTTACTGGCGGCGTCCACAAATTTCAGGACAAGCTCATCAAGGGGATGTTGGACAACGGATACACTCAGGAATTCGCCGAGCGCACCTTCCGCCAGCTCGAAGGCTTCGGAAGCTACGGGTTTCCGGAATCGCACGCAGCCAGCTTCGCCTTGATCGCCTACGCTTCCAGCTGGATGAAGTGCCATCATCCCGACTTGTTCCTTGCGGCAATCCTCAACGCGCAGCCGATGGGTTTTTACGCGCCGGCGCAGCTCGTGCGCGACGCGCGCGAGCATGACGTCGAGGTCCGCCCCGTCGATGTGAACCTGTCAAAATGGGATTGCACACTGGAAGACGGGCAAAGCGCCCTAAAGGCGGTGCGCCTTGGTTTCTGCATGGTGCGAAGCATGCGCCAGAAGGACGCCGAACAACTCGTGGAGCGCCGTCTCTATGATCGCATCGCGGCAAGCCGTTCGCTGAAGACATTCGCGAACATCGAAGATGTCTGGCGACGCGCGGAAGTACCGATCGCGACGCTGCATTACATCGCGGCGGCAGACGGTTTCGGGGGCCTTGGTCTTGCGCGGCGCGAAGCGTCCTGGGCGATCAAGGGTCTGCGCGACGAAGCATTGCCGCTCTTCGCCGCCGCCGACGATAAGGAAAATGTACTGAGGCCCGAGGCAAACGAGCCGACTGTAACACTTGCGCCCATGACGATGGGACGCGAGGTCGTCGAAGACTATCGAAGCACGGGACTTAGTCTGCGCGCGCATCCCTTGGCGTTCTTACGTGAAACGCTGAATGCACGCGGCTATTTGTCGTGCAGTGCTCTGCGCACGGCCGCGAATGGGAGGCGAATTTCCATTGCTGGCCTTGTCCTCGTGCGGCAAATGCCGGGCTCCGCGAAGGGCGTCATGTTTGTGACGCTCGAAGATGAAAGCGCCAACGCCAACCTGATCGTCTGGCCGGCCGTGTTCGAGACCAATCGCCGAGACATACTTAGCGCGACCATGCTCGGTTGCCGCGGCAAGGTGCAGAGCGCCAATGGCGTTATCCATCTCATCGTAGAGCAGGTGGTCGATTTATCCGCTGGTCTCAAAAAGATTTCCGGACTCGATGGGGACTTTCGGCTTCAGTCCGGCCGTGGCGATGACGCCAAGCGTGGTGGCAGCGGCCTCGATAGCCGGCAGCCTAAAGCGGCGATGATCAAGCCGCGCGATATGTACGAGCCCGATCTGCATATCGATACGCTGAGACTGAAAGCACGGAACTTTCGGTAGCCGTTCTTTGCGAAAATCAGCCCGCTAAGCCGAGCGCCAGTGACCTGGCCTTCTCAATCGCGTGATGTACGCGTCGCGCTTAATACCAACTCGCGGAGACGCTGACTCATCCGGCGTCGCTGCCACAACCCACGGCGCAAAGGCAACTATTTGAAATCAAAGTGTGATTTCGATCCAATCCCTGCGCGACGTCCACGTTCGAAAAGTCGGGATTTGTGCGAGTTGGTATAAGATGATCAGCGGTAACTTTGAGTTCAGATCGGGGCGACGCTGGAGCTCGGGGCGCCGCTGCTGACTGTCGGCTTCGCCGGGCCGGCGGCGCTGGTGCCGGCGCCGGTCGAGCGCAGCGAGCTAGAGCCACCGTTTTTGCTGGGGGGACAGTGCTCGTTCGCCAAGACGGACGATCTCTTGCAGGAGTGGTTCTGGGAGGTGCATGTCCGCAGCTGGTCGGCTTGCAGCTCGGACAAGTACCGCGAGAGGCAGACGGTCTGGATCACAAATGAGAAGACCGAGGCTTAGTGCTGTAGCGCGCGCCGGCATCGCAGTCGCCGTCGTACCGCAGAGTAAGCACCACCATTTTTCGCCTGAGGTCGTAATTATCTTCTTTTGATAGAAGTCCATGACCTTGCAATGGAAGAGAGCCGCGTCGGCTTTTGTAATGCCGTCCGTTGTCGCTTTGCATTCAACAATGAATGAACCGCGCCAGCCATCTCCCGCACCATCGATCTCGTGATGAACGCCTGAGGCCGAAGCCGAGCCGAATAGGGTAACGCTGCCGGGACCCTGTCGGCGAGTAAAGCCGGGCCGATGGATCAACCCGGCTACTGTGCGCTCCCAAGTTCTGCCGTCTAGTACAAGCCCGCCGAGCTGGGGCGCGTATCTTGCCACAAGCCAGACGTCAAACGTGAAGTCGGCGAGAAGATCGAGCAATCGAACCATGGCACTTTTTCTCACCGACCGCCAAGGAGTAGATCATCTATATCGTCGGTGGAGTCGATTAGCTCCGTTCGGTCGCCAAAATCACCCGACGGGGCCTGCCCTTCGAAATACTGGCGGGCGAATGTACCGGAGATCGTTGGCAGCGCCTGCTCGGCCGCGGCATTGAGCAGCTCGTACGCACGGCTCAGCAACACGCCTGGTCTCCCATCCGATACGTCGCGCAGCACATCAATCGCCCCGGACTCGAATGGCAGGAGATCATCTTCAATTTGTTCGGTCCGTGCGTTGTCGAGATAGACCCGCACCAACTCCTTCGCCTGGTCGGTATCTTTGAGCCCCCCGAGGACTACCACGGCGGCCGTGTTACTCGGCGACACCTCGAACGGCGGCAGTCGGTTCTCCTCCCAAAATCTATCCAAGACCTGAGCAGCGCGGTTGTGGAAGGTAAAGATCATATGCAGCCGCGTTGCGTAGGGTGCACTCTCAAGAAGATCGCGTATCCGTCCGATCTCTCGCGACCGCTTCGGCGCCGTCACTGATCGATTGGTTGCCAGGTCCTCAAGCTGGTCAATCATTAGGAACAGGTGGTCGATTTTAGCAGCCGCCAGCACAGCAAGCGCAAAATCCAGGTATTGCAGTCCGTTGCGCAGTCGCGCAGTTGGCGAAACAGTCGCAAGCGCCGCCTTGAGCGATCTGCCGCCACCACTAGCAAACGCGTCAACCAACTCTGGCCTTAGCGGCCCACTAGTTCCGCCGATTGAAGCCCAGGCATCTTGCACACGAGCCGCAATCTGCCCGGCATCGTCGCTTTCTAATTCGGTAACGATGCGGGTTCGCGCCTTGTCGAATACTGAACTCGGCTCCCGCCTCAGGACTGGTCGCGAGATCGACGACGGCATTAAAAAGTACCGGATACAACCCGGCGGAATTCAGGCTATTGAGATTGGAGAACGCCGCGGCGATCGGCGGCTGCGATGCTTTCTTGGCACCCGCCTTCTCAAGCGTTGTAGCGCCGAGGTCGCTGTTGATCTCCTTACCCATTTCTTGCATGAGCGTCGTCTTGCCGAAGCCGGTATCAGCGCGACGGCCCTGGGACCAGAGGAAGCCGACTGCCGGCCCGCCGCGAACACCGGCGCGGATAAACTTTCTTCGAAACTCTTTCTCCTCCTCGGAGAATACATCCGGGCTGTAGGGCTCCTCCGCATTTTGGCGGCGGATGGCTTCGGGCGGAAACGGATTGCGCTCCAGCTTCCAGGCTTCCTCCATGTGATCAAAAACGTCGATCGGCATCTTTTGCCTCCTTTAGTTAGACCTTGGATGGACGGTCAGTTCATAGCGTCGTTCGCCGCCACGCCGATATAAGGGCTCGGAAATCGGCTGATGCGTTGTGCCGAGATGAAGCCTCACTTGAACCGAGATGTCCGCGACGGCCCCGTTGGATAATCTCTCGATTACGAGATCGACGAGGGCGCGGGTTACTCGGCATCGAAATGCCACGTCTGCTCTAACCTTGTAGATTGGCAGGTACGGTGCCGAGAGGTTTGTGTCGGCCACTTGAGCCTGTAATCGGTAGAACTCGATAATCGCCTTCGCGATCTGAAGCTCATGGTGTTGGAGGTCACGCCGCGTGATTGAGGCTGGGGAGCCTTCTCGAACGTCGGCGGCGATCCAGATTAAGTTAAAGCCCGCAAATCCTGGAACGTATCGTGATTGATCCAAAACACGGAGCTGTGAGCCCCAACTTTTGAGTATATCGATATCGGTTGCCCCAATCGGCAGGCCGTGGGCCGCGACGGCAGCGACCGCAAATGCATCATTGAGCGCTTGCGTTAGCGCCTTGCCGGTCGGCTTGAACTCAGCGCCGGCGCCAAACCTGCGACGCACAAGCGATACAATCGTCTGCTTGATCGCGTCGGGGTCGCTACGCGCGCCGGGGGCATCTCGCTGGCTAAGCTTCCCTGCGACGTATTCAGCCCAGTATTGGGTCCCCTTGCCCTCGCGGCTTGCCAAGTCGACTTCACTCTCGCTCACCTCGGGACAGGCAATCGGTGTATTTTGTAATTTCTCGATCAGTGCTCGGAAATACGGATGGGCACCGTAGACGGCGGCAGCCAGGCGGTCACAGTGCGGATTCCGGTGATGGCGGACAGGCATTCCATTTGAAGGCGGACAGTGATTCCGGTCGAACGCGGACAGCATTCCGGTGAAGGCGGACAGCGGCTCCCGTCGACGGCCTCATGGGGTCATGCGTCCTGCTTGACGTCAAGTCCGGCACGCTTAGCGGCCATCTTGCGCATGCTCTCGCCCTTGAGTGTCAACCGGTGCGCGTTGTGCACGAGCCGATCGAGGATGGCGTCGGCGATGGTCGGATTGGCGATCGCCTCGTGCCAGTGATCGACCGGTAGCTGGCTGGTCACGATCGTCGAGCCGCGGTCGTGCCGATCCTCGACAATCTCAAGGATGTCGCGACCCTGCTCGGGGGTGAGCGTGGCGAGGCCCCAATCGTCCAGGATCAGCAGCTCGACGCGCGCCAAGCTCTTGAGGAGCCTGGCATGACGCCCATCGCCGCGTGCGAGTGCCAGGGCATCGAACAGCCTTGGCACGCGATGATAAAGGACGGAGCGGTCGTCGCGGCAGGCCTTGTGGCCAAGCGCACAGGCAAGCCAACTTTTGCCGGTGCCTGTTGGCCCGCAGATCAGCAAACTCTGGTGCCGTGCGATCCAATCGCCGGCGACGAGCTTGGCGAACAGCGCCTTGTCGAGACCGCGCTGGGCCTTCATGTCGACGTCCTCGACGACGGCCGACTGACGTAGGCTTGCGAACTTCAATCGGCTGACGAGTTTCTTGTTCTCGCGCTCGATGGCCTCGCGGTCGACCATGAGTGCGAGCCGCTCCTCGAAGCTGAGTGCGGCCATGTCGGGCTGCTTGCGTTGCTCCTCCAGCGCCTTGGCCATGCCGGTGAGCCCGAGTGCGACCAGGCGATCATGTGTGGGATGCGTGAGCATCGTCTCTCCTTTCGTTTCTTCTCACCCGCAGGGTTCTTTTCACCTGCATCCAGTGCGTCAGTGGTAGTAGCCACGACCACGGATGTTGGCGTGCCGGATCGGCGGGCCGTCCGGCGCTTTCGAGTTGGCGTAGGCTTTGTCGAGACCGTTCTGCAGGATCGACTTGATCGAGCCGTAGGTGGTTGCGCCGATATCATTGCCGCGCCGGCTCGCGGCCTCGACGCGCTCGGACCCGTAGGTTCTCACCAGGCGCATGATGCCCAGGCACGATCGGAAGCCCTGCTCGGGATGGGGCTTGGCTTTCATGATCGCCTCGACCAGGGCGATAGCCGCCGGGCCGATCGAGGCTGCCTCGCGCATCATGCGCTGCGGCGTCCACTCCGCGTAGCGGCGGTGCGCGCTCGGCATGTGCTCTGTGATGGTCGTGTGCCGGCTGCGCACGGCCGAGAACGCATGGCTCGCGACACGCTGGCCCTTGTGGAAGACCTCGACCGTCGCGCTGGTGATGCGCGCCTCGACCATCTCGCGGATCAGCTTCGACGGCACCGAGTAGTAATGGTCCGCCACCTCGATGTGATAATCGGGCGCGACGCGGGCCCGCTTCCATTCCGCATAGCAGTACGCCGCGTTCGGCAACGCATTGAGCGCCGGACGGTCGAGCGTCTCCAGCAGTTCGTTGCGGCTCTTGCCGATGCGGCGCATGACCTTGGCGTTGATGGCCGTTACGCAGTCACGGATCGCCGCATTCAACTCGGCCAGCGAGAAGAACCGGCGATGGCGCAGCTTCGCCAGCACGAAGCGCTGGACGATTTGGACCGCGACCTCGACCTTCGCCTTATCGCGCGGCTTCATCACGCGGGCGGGGAGCACAACGCAGCCGTAGTGGTCGGCGAGGTCCTGGTACGTCCGGTTGATGCCGGGCTCGTAGCGTGACGGTTTGGTGATCCCGGCCTTCAGATTGTCGGGAACGAACGCCTTCGGTACACCGCCGATCGTGGCCAGCGCGTTCACATGTGCGCCGATCCAGTCCGGCAGCGTCTCGGTCCAGCGCGCCTCGGCGTAGGTGTAGTTCGACGCGCCGAGCGCCGCGACGAAGATGTGCGCGCGATGCTCCTCGCCAGTCGTCGGATTAAAAACCAGCATGGTGTCGCCGGCCCAGTCGACGAACAGCTTCTCGCCGGCAACATGCGTCTGGCGCATCGTCGCCGAGATGCGCTTGCGCCAGTCGCCGTGCCGCTCGCAGAACCAACTGTAGGCGTAGCCTTGGGCGTGCTCGGCGCGATACTCCTGCCAGAGCAAAGCCAGCGTCACACCGCGCCGCTTCAGCTCCGCATGAATGTGAGACCAGTCCGGCTCGGTGCGCGTCGTGCACGACGCCGTAGTCGCCGGCGGAAACAACCGCCGCTCCAGCTCGGCATCATCGATCGCGTCAGGGATCGGCCAGCTGAGACCCACTACGGCAGCCCGGCGCACGTACTCGCCGACCGCCGTCTTGCCGATCCCCGTCGCCTCGCCGACAAGCCGCCGGCTCATCCCCAGCGCGTGCGTCAGACGCAGCGCCTCGCGTATCTTCCTCATCGACACTCGCTCCGCCGGCATCGGTCACTCCCTGGTTGCCAGGGAGACCGATCAGCTGATTCGACTGTCGACGGGAGCGTGCTCTACGCCGCCATCACCTGCTGTCCGCAATCACCGGATTGCTGTCCGCCTTGCGCTGGAATCGGTGTCCGCGTTGCACCGGATTTCGCAGTCACAGAACGCTGCGATGTCGCCTTGAGCTAGTTCCGCCACTTCACGTCCAAGTGCCGTAAGCGCGTAGTCGCGCTCACGATGTGCCTCCACATAACGCCGCGCGGAAGGAACCTGTGTGCGCTCGACAAAACCAAGGCGCATCGCCTCTAGCAGGACTTCTGCAGTCGGAGCCCAATAGGCGTCCTTGCCGCTAACTCGGCTCGCGGTGCGGCGGCCAACACCTTGAAGTGCGAGCTTCTCAACAGTCGCGTTGTATCTCTGGCGGGCCGCCTCGAATGTGGCGCCATCGCGCAACCCGACAAGTTGCTCGCGCATGTGCGGCAGGATTTGCTGGAGCCGCGGGACGGTGTCTTTGATTTCGCTCATGCCGCCCATATAGCATCGTCTCATATCTCTCGCAAGAGATATGAGTATTTAAATTATGATTAGCGTGATTGGTGGCTATATACATTCGTTTATTCAATGGGTTACGGAACAAAGGGTTTGACGCCGCTGCCGGGCCTTTAGAAAATTGGCGCATTGGGGGCCAAGTCGTCAGAGCTGGCTCTTCCGGATCAGGCTCGACTTCGCCTCGCGAGTGCCCCGCGACGTGATCGATCGTGCAGTTTCAGTGGGCATCAAAGTGACTGTCTTCCGGGCGGCCGAGCAGCGGCGTGAGCATTTTCTGCAATCCGGCAATGAGATGGTTGGTTTCGCGGGCACGTCTGCGGCGTGCTCTCTCGCCGCCATTTCCGGCTGGCGCGATGGTGATCTTTATCCCTTGGCGGGGGGTTGCCGAAGACGCTGGCGCGGCGCAGTTCGACCGGCGCGGGCCGCCTGGGTGGTGCAGCGGCTGCTGGCCGCACGATGGTGATGTCGCCGGCGGCGCCGGATTCCATTTTCGTGATAGGCCGCTTCGCGGCGACGCTGGAGCTCGATCGGAGCGACCGACGCTGCGGCCGCGGTGGAGCGACCGGGTCATCGACGACAGCACCCCGGTTCAACACCTGCGCTGAAGGGGTCTGCGGCGTGCTCTCGCTCCGCCATTTCCGGCTGGCGCGATGGTGATCTTTATCCCTTGGCGGGGGGTTGCCGAAGACGCTGGCGCGGCGCAGTTCGACCGGCGCGGGCCGCCTGGGTTGGTGCAGCGGCTGCTGGCCGCACGATGGTGATGTCGCCGGCGGCGCCGGATTCCATTTTCGTGATAGGCCACGATTCAACATTGCTCTGGCAGACCCCAGTCATGGGATCGCTCGCTGGCCTGCGAGCTTGACCTGCGGGGTGCGCCACCTGCGCCAGCCGGCTGTACGGCGCTCGGCACAGCGCAACTTCGCAACAGCACGGTCGCCTGACGCAACGAACGCTGCCGCAAAATGCCCACGCAACGAGACCAACGCTCACATGCCGCTTGTGCCGACGTCTCCCGTTGCCCCAATGACGCGAGTCCATTGAAGGCAGCGCCGTCGGGTCGACAAGGCCGAATTGTCGGATACACAACCCCTGCGCGCCGATTTTTATCGCCTGTGATTTTCGCGCAACAGCGCCGGCGCGGCCGCGATGCAGCCGAAAGCGCAATGAGTCACGAGGCTTATTGAAAGCGGCGGCTTCTGTCGTGGCGCCGCGGGTCCGTCGCCGCCGAATGCGGCGCGCGCGACGCTTGATGCGTCAATGTTCGCTTGATGCGTCGGTCTTTCTGGAGCGCGTACGCATGCGCAATGGAAAAGGAATATGGTCCCGCACTGCGGAGCGCGTCGTACGCCGCTTGGGGCGGGCCGGCTAGACCGGTCTCTGGCGACGAAGCGGAGCGCGACGAGCCGCTCGATAAAACGGCCTATGCCAGGGTGCCGGATGGCGTTATCACCGTGGATCTAGGCCTCACTGACGAATCTCACAATGTGGCGGCGGTCCGGCCGAAGGCATCCAGCCTCTCGATCTTCAGAGAAGACAAATGGGTCAGTTTCGGTGATTAGGTGAGCATATCGAAACGACGAGGTTGATGGGCTAGCATCGGGATAGAATTGGGCAGGAATTCGCCACTTATGGACGACACACCGAAGAAGACGGCGAGAGCAGCGCCGGGCCGACCGACGCGCTGCGGGACTGGCCGCCCCATTGCCCGACGTCTCGGTGATGGAACCCATACTAGACCGCGCACACCAGCCAGTGCAACTGCGGTGGCAAGGGCCGCGATCGCCTTGTCCGGCATCTGTCGTGCCAGCACGCGCACCAGATCGATGGTCTCGCCTTCGACGCTCCAGCGGTACTGTCCTGTGCGGTTCTTCTTGACCTTGAGAGCCGAATGGTCCCCACCGTGCCAGCGGATGACGAGATCCAGCGCATTGTTCTCGACGCGGACGATGATCTCGTCGATCAGCGTCCGCACGATGCGTTTCCTTACCTCCGGTGTCACGCCGGCGCTCGTCCATGCCCTTTGCAGATCGGCAACCGAGCATCATCAGCCGCTCGCGGTCGGCAGACGTCGGCTCGGTAGCGGGCGATGTCATCAGTTCACCGACGATGCGGCCGCGGTGGAGCTACCGGGTCATCGATGATAGCACTTCGGCTTGGCGGGGGGTCGCCGAAGATTCCGAAGATTCTTGGCGCGGGCGACGCCGGCTTCCTTTTTGGTGATATTCCGGTTCGGGGCCGCCGCTGGAGCTCGGGCGATCGGAGCGACCGACGATGCGGCCGCGGTGGAGCTACGGGGTCATCGATGACAGCACTCCGGTTCACAACTGCGCTGAAGGGGGATCCTTCAGTGCCGCGGAGCGCAGCGGCCAACGACCCCATTGCGACATTCGCCGCCATCGCAATCGACTCCGCTTTGCGTAGGTAAATTGGGAATTCCTTTTCGTGTTTTCGTGTTTCAGTCCCCTCCCTGTTTTTCTCCGTGTTTTCTCCCTGTTATTTGCTGGCGGAGAAACAGCCCCAAGTCATTAATCCTTCATAGCAATTCGCCACCTTTTGCCAATAGCCTCCCTGTTTTTGCTGGAAAAGCTCCCTGTTTTCGGGTGGGCCCTCACCGCAGTTGTTGAAACCGGATGGCTGTCGCGCGCCTCCGTAGCTCGCACCGCGCCGCCGGCGCCCGCCATCATCAGCGCCTCGCGCGCGCGAGTGGAGAGCAATAAAGGTGAACGAGGACAAGAGGCGAATTTGGCGATCGTTGGTCGATGATCGTTGGTCGATGACCCGGTAGCTCGCTGCGCTCGACCGGCGCCGGCACCAGCGCCGCCGGCCCGGCGAAGCCGACAGTCAGCAGCGGCGCCCGAGCTCCAGCGTCGCCCCGATCCGCAATTCCACGAAAACGAAATCGGCGAGTCCTGCTGGTGCCGCGGCACCGACCAGGCGGCCCGAGCCGGTCGAGCAGGTCGCTCTTCGTTGCGCCGCGCCGCCCAGCCTCGCGCGCGCGCGCGAGAGAGGGGTCAGTTTTCTGCTGATGGTTCAGCGGAAGCCCGCCGCGAGCGAAGCCAGGCGTACTATGTGCCCGCTGCAGAATTTGCCGGCGTTGAAGTCGATGACCCGCTAGCTCGCTGCCCGCCGCCGCGACACCGCCGGCTCGCGCAGCACCACACCGCCGGCTCGCGCAGCACCACACCGCCGGCTCGCGCAGCACCACACCGCCGGCTCGCGCAGGTCGCGTAGCTCGATCCCCTGTTATTGCCGCCGCTCTCCCTCGCGCGCGCGAGTAAGGACAGCGATTACGGCCGCTGCAGAATTTGCCGGCGTTGAAGTCGATGACCCGCTAGCTCGCTGCCCGCCGCCGCGATCGGCGATGCCTCCGTCAGCCGCGTCGGTCACCGCCCAAGCTCCATCGTCGCCCCGAATCGCCACCAACAATTTCGCTAAAACGGAAACCCGGCGCCGCCCAGCGTCGCAGCACCACACCGCCGGCTCGCGCAGCACCACACCGCCGGCTCGCGCAGGTCGCGTAGCTCGATCCCCTGTTATTGCCCGCCGGCAAATTCTGCAGCGGGCACATAGTACGCCTGGCTTCGCTCGCGGCGGGCGCTGCCCGCCGCCGCGATCGGCGATGCCTCCGTCAGCCGCGTCGGTCACCGCCCAAGCTCCATCGTCGCCCCGAATCGCCACCAACAATTTCGCTAAAACGGAAACCCGGCGCCGCCCAGCGTCGCAGCACCACACCGCCGGCTCGCGCAGCACCACACCGCCGGCTCGCGCAGCACCACACCGCCGGCTCGCGCAGCACCACACCGCCGGCTCGCGCAGGTCGCGTAGCTCGATCCCCTGTTATTGCCGCCGCTCTCCCTCGCGCGCGCGAGTAAGGACAGCGATTACGGTCAACGGTGTCAGTGCTGGCGAATTTGGCGATCGTTGGTCGATGACCCGGTAGCTCGCTGCGCTCGACCGGCGCCGGCACCAGCGCCGCCGGCCCGGCGAAGCCGACAGTCAGCAGCGGCGCCCAAGCTCCAGCGTCGCCCCGATCCGCAATTCCACGACAACGAAATCGGCGAAGTCCTGCTGGTGCCGCGGCACCGACTAGGCGGCCCGCGCCGGTCGAGCAGGTCGCTCTTCGTTGCGCCGCGCCGCCCAGCCTCGCGCGCGCGCGAGAGGGGTGCGATTAAGGTGAACGCTGGGCGTTCGGTGGGGTTCAAGAGAAGTAGCTTGCTGCGCATGTTACGGCGTTCTCAGAATCGCATCCGGCGTTGCCGCTCGATCGCGGCGCGGTGGCGGCCGAAGCGCTGGCGGCTCTGCTCGCGGATAAGTGCCGCGGTGCCGCGCGGCTCGTATAGCTTGTCCTCCACGAAAATGCGGTCACGGCCCAGCCCGCGCCGCAGCCACGCGGTGAAGGGCTCCTGGTCGGCGAGCGCTCCCGGCTCCATCGGGCGAAATTCCGGTGTGAGCAATTCGGCGTCGCGGCTGCCGACGCGAAAGACGATGAGCGTGCCGGCGTTGCCAATCACCGCGGCGCGCACGGCATTTGATAATTGATCCGTGTACTGGTTGGCGAGACAAAAGTGCAGCGCGAATTTCCGTGCTTCGGAGAGGAGCGATGCGAATGCGTCCGAGCTGAACGTTTGGGTTTCATCGACGTGCACGAAAAACGGCACGCGATCGTGCGGCGGCAGTGCGCCGCGCTCCATCCCGATCAATTGCAGGTGCGAGACAAGGAGCGAGCCGAGCAGGTTCGCGGCCTGCTCCCCTATCGATCCCTTGGCAAGGTTGGCGATCAGGATGCGCCGATGATCCATCGAGAATTTTAGATCAAGGCGCGGCGCGACCTGGCCGAGGATGCTCCGCAGGCGCGGCGAGGCGGCGATCTGCCCGACCTTATTGAGGACCGGCGCGATGGCGTCCGCGCGCAGCGATTTGGTGTAGCTCGGAAACTCCTCCTCCCAAAAGCGCCGCGTCTCCGGATCGCTCACATGGCGCAGAAGCCGCTCGCGGAAGCGGTCGTCGGTGTAAATCCGGGCCAAGTCGATCAGGGTGGCATGCTCGCGCGAAACAAGCGCGGCGATACCGTGAAAGAGGAAGTGCTCCAGCCGCGGTCCCCAGCTGTCCGACCACAAGTGTTTAAATGCGGCGACCATGCCGGCGGCGGCGAGCGCCCGGCGCTCTGGCGCGATCCGTGCCGCGGGATTGAAGCCAACGGGGTACTCGGTCTCGCCGGCGTCGAGGTAGCACACCTCGTTGATGCGCGAGCGCGGGATGGCGTCGAGGATGTCGGTCGCAAGATCGCCGTGCGGATCGATGACGGCAACGCCTTCGCCGGCGCACACGTCGCCCATCGCCAGATTGAAGAGCACCGTGCTTTTGCCGGAGCCGGATTTCCCCACGATGTAGACGTGGCGTTCGCGCTCGTCGCGCGTGAAGACAACCCCGCCGCCGTGCGAGGTTGTCGCAATTGGATAGCCTGAAGTCTCCATACCGTCGCGCCAGCCCCCGGTGATGACGCGCTCTGCCAGAGCAGCTCGCGCCTGCCGTCGTTGCGCACGTCCCTACTTGTGGAGGTCGGGATGAACGCGGCACGCCGAGCGACCTATGGTTGGGTGTGGTCGGCGACCTACAAGGAACCGGCGCCACGCCGTGAGACGTGGAAACTTAAGTTTAGCGCAGTCGCTTATTGATGAAGTATTTGGCGCATGTGGATGGTGGATATGGATGCGAAGGGGGCGTGAGTACCGCCTGGAAAGTATAACGATGGGCTTCGTTCGTCGGACGGTCCCTCAAATGGGGCGGTAGTACGAATTAGTTGTTTCGCTCTATGTCGTTCCGTAGCGCACCGAGATATTTATTCGCCTCCGCAGCTAAAACCTCGGCTCTGTGTTTGAGAAATCCAGGATATTGCTCGATTGAGGTGGTTCCCAGATCACTGATGATGAACTGCTGGGTCAGTTTATCCGCAGTAATTTTATATTTGTGAAGATACTCCATGGGGTTCTTGGCGCTGATTGGGATGTTTATGGTGGGTCCGATAACGGCAATGTTGGCCAGAGCGTTAATTTCCGAATCGTCGTAGCGCTCGTCCAAAAATTTCTTGGGAAAGATGTGATGCCACTGCGGCTGAAAGTCCTCCAACACCTGTGGTCCGTCGAAGCCTAGTCGATATCCGTGCGCATCCCAATCCTTTGCCTCGTTATGCCACACAAGGAGATAAAGTAAAAAGCGTCCGAAGCGCGAGTCGCTGTAGTCGAGCATAAAGTCTTCCGGCTCGGTAGTGCGGGTGTGTTCGAAGCGATCAAGTAGCCGCACGATAGCGTCCCGGAGTGATGTAGATTCGCCAATTGCTCGCAAGTCTTCGTCGAGCGCTGTGCTACACATCTGCCGAATGATGCCCGGGCAAGCCTGCTCGTGCTAGCTGCGCAGCTTCAGGCCTTACAGACGACGATTGGGGCGATCGAGAAGCGGATCGTGGTGCAGCACCGCGCCAACAAGCAGAGCAGGCGACTTCAGACCATACCCGGGATCGGGCCGATTGGCGCCTCAGCGATTGCCGCCACGGTGACGAACCCCAAGATCTTCCGATCAGGGCGCGACTTTGCTGCCTGGATTGGGTTGGTGCCACGACAGATGTCAACCGGCGGGAAACCGAAGCTCGGGCCGATATCCAAACAGGGCGACCGCTACCTGCGGCGCCTGCTCGTGGTCGGGGCGGTTTCTACCCTGCGACGCGCCAAGCAGAATCCGCAGAAATTTCCCTGGGTCACGCGGCTTCTGGCACGGCGACCGTACAAGGTTGTCGCGGTTGCGCTTGCCAATAAGATGGCCCGCATCGCCTGGGCGCTGTTGATCACCGGTAAGACCTGTCGATCTGCTTGGTTTGCGGCAGCATGAGAAGGAGCTTGCCGATGCGAGTATGACGTTGCGTTAGTGCGTCGAGAACTGCAGGGGTGATGACGACATTGATGCGAAACGGTCGAGACCGTCGATTGGGAAGACCCGTGACAAGGGCCACGCGAGCAAAGAGCGCGAGCGATTGGTTGGGACCCGATCAGCGGATTACATCAGGGCCAGCGGCCACAGCGGCCGCATTCAAAGGCCGTATACATGGCTGCACCCGACCCGCTAGCTGAAATGTCAGATTTCCTCTTGCACCGCGGGCGTCGTCCATACATGGCCCTTCGCTGCCGAAACCCCATGTCCGTCATCATGGCAGCTTTAACAAAAAGCGGACATGAGAAGTGGCGATGCGACTCGCCCGATTTTTGTGCAGTCCACCGCTTAATCTTTCCAAAAACCTTTGAAACGATCCGGCGCGAGTGCGGTGTACCGCGTCGTGTTCTGGATATTGCGATGCCCCAGATAAGCCTGCAACGAGCGCGTATCGACGCCGTCATTCGCCAGCTTATAGCCGCACGCATGGCGGAGCATGTGAGCGTGGGCTTTTATGCCCAAACCGGCTGCGACTATAGCGTTCGCGGTAGGGACGCTCATTTCTGAGCGCCCCCCGCACAGAACCGGACGCGCCCAATTCGGGCATCCGGCTCCCACCTCGGGTGTTTGACGGCAAAACGTTCGCTTGGCCAAGGATGAAGGATGCGCGGCATGGGGAGCCAATCATTTGCCAGCTTTGTCATTCGAACCCACGTCATCTTGTCTTTTTGGCTCCGGCGCCGAAGCGCTTTGTGCCAGAAGGTGATGACGCAGTAGCGAAAGGCGCTTATGGCCGGCCCGTTGGTCGGGACGGCATGATACGCGAAAAAGCCAGCAACGACTTTCCTCAACCATTCTCCCTGGATAGGGATGGGTTGATGCCGTTGGCGCAGCACAGCTTCCTTGATCTCCTGGAGCTTCGCGCGCATGCGGTCACTACGGGTTTTCCTCTTGAGGAGGAACCTTCCCCGACGCGATTTACCGCAGATCATCGTGAATCCCAGAAAGGTGAAAGTCTCCGGTTTGCTGAGACCTCGTCTTTTACGATTGTCGGCCGCATGACGGCCGAATTCGATCAGGCGTGTCTTGACCGGATGCAGCGACAACGAGAACTCTCGCAGCCGTTCGCGCATCTCGTCCCAAAAGCGACGGGCATCGGTCTCGTGTTCGAAGCCAATGATGATATCATCGGCATATCTCACCATGACCATGTTGCCCGTGGCCTCCCGCCGTCTCCAGCGATCGGCCCAGAGATCGAAGGTGTAGTGCAGGTAGATGTTGGCAAGCAAAGGTGAGATCACCGATCCTTGTCCCGTCCCCTTTTCACTGACCACCGTTTCTCCGTCTTCGAGGACGCCGACTTTTAGCCATTTCTGGATCAGCCGGACAATGCGCGGGTCGCCGATCCGATGCTGTACGAAGCGAACCAGCCAATCTTGACTGACTTCGTTGAACGAAGACACGACAGACTACCCATCACCAAGACGATGCAGATTCGATCGTCGTCACTCGTAAACGGCATGTATTTGAAGGGCGCCGGCTCTTCGTCATCCGGAGCCTCGTAAGACGGGGTGTCCCTGAGTTTCTTGTGATTTTGCCCGATGGGAGCCGCACGTTAATTCCCACGGCGTGGACGGATCGGAATGGCGGCTTGGACACTAAGCCTTCGTCCACGCTGGTCGCAAGTGACGGCCTCGAAGATCTTTGCTTGATCGGCGATTTGCTCAAGGTGCGTGCCGTCGTCGACGCTCTTCTGAGCCGGCTCGCTGAGTCGGCTCCCGAACAGGAGGGCGACCATGCAGTTGGAGTTGGCGTTTCTCGAGATTCCAGTGGAGCCGGACGAGCCATCAAAGGGGCCCTGGGAACAGATCGATCCCAGGGCACAGGTCGCCGCGCTGGCGCTTCTCTCACGGCTGATCGCGCAAATGTTGGCGGCAAACGCAACTCCGGAGGGCGGCGATGAGTGACGCCCTCAAGATAACGTCGAGCCATCTGGCTCGTGTAGCCATCGTCTACCTGCGCCAGTCCAGCGCCGCTCAGGTTGAGAACAACCGCGAGTTGACCGACCGGCAGTATGCTTTGGTGACCAAGGCCACCGATCTTGGATGGATCGCCGACAATGTCATGGTCATCGACGAGGATCTTGGTCTATCGGGTTCCGGAGCCGTAGCGCGATCCGGTTTCGCCCGCTTGACCGCCGAGGTCGCGCTCGGACACGTGGGGCTTGTTTTGGGTCTTGAGGTCTCACGATTGGCCCGCAACAATTCCGACTGGTACCGACTCATCGATCTGTGCGGTCTGTCCAATACGTTGATCGGCGACGCCGACGGGGTTTACCACCCCGCGTTGTTCAATGATCGCCTCCTGCTCGGACTGAAGGGCACGATGAGCGAAGCGGAACTCTATGTCCTTCGGGCCCGCCTCAACGGCGGGATCCGCAACAAGGCGGCCCGCGGCGAGTTGCGGCGCGGCCTGCCTGTCGGGCTGGTCTGGGGCGAGGCCGACGGCGAAGTCAGATTTCATCCCGATGAAGCCGTCAGGACGACGATCGCCAGGATCTTTTCCCGTTTTGCCGAGACGGGCTCGGCTCGGCGCGTTTGGTTATGGTTTCGATCCGAGGGGCTGCGCATACCGCTTCGGATGCACCAGGGGTGGGAGATTCTTTGGGTCGACGCCAGCTACCACGCGATCCATCAGGTTTTGAGCAACCCCGCCTACGCGGGCGCTTACGCTTATGGACGGACGCGGCGGGAGACAAAACTCGACGGATCTGGCGTGCCCCAAAAACGCATGCGACACTTGCCGCAGTCTGAGTGGCAAGTGCTGATCAAGGAACACCATGAGGGCTACATTGACTGGCGAACCTTTGAAGCCAACCAGGTCAGGCTGGCCAGCAACACGCGCCCAGGGCCGCACAAAGCGGGCGGCGCCGTGAGAGAAGGGTCCGCGCTTTTGCAGAGCCTGGGCACCTGCGGACACTGTGGCCGACGCTTGAAGACTCATTATAGCGGGCGCAACGCCGCCCCCGGCTATCACTGCGCCGGTAAGATCATCGTCGAGGGCCGTGGAAGCTACTGTCTCACCGTTGGCGGCGTGCAGATTGACCAGGCGTTCGCTAAGACGTTTCTCGCTGCGCTCGAGCCCGCCAAACTCGCGGCCACGCTCGCCGCCGCCGAGCGACTCGAGGCCGACAACGAGGCGATGCTCAAGCAATGGCGGCAAGCCGCAGAGCGGGCCGCCTATGAGGCCATGCGCGCGGAGCGGCGCTATCGCGCCGTCGACCCAGACAACCGACTTGTCGCCGGCGGGCTCGAACGCGAATGGGAGCAACGCTTAGTCGATCTGAAGATGGCGAATGAAGACCTCGCCCGCCGTCTTGAGCAGCGGCCCCGCGTCCTCAGCCAGGAAGAACGGGACCGCCTCCTCGCCGTTGGGGCCGACCTTGCCGCGGTCTGGGACGCGTCGACAACGACGCCGCGTGATCGAAAGGAGCTCCTGCGAGCGCTCATCGAGGAGGTGATTGTCTCGGTGGATCGCAATGAACCAGCCGCCCATATCACCGTGCGCTGGAAGGGCGGCGCAATCACCGATGTGGACGTGCCCTTGCCCCGGTCAAGACCTGCGACGATCAAAACCGATGAGGAAACAGTCGATCTCGTCCGACGCTTGGCCTTACTCTATCCGGACACAGTCATCGCAGGCATCCTTAATCGACAGGGTAGAAAAACGGCGCGCGGCCTTCGGTTCGAAGCCAACAGGGTCGGCAGTCTCAGGACCAACTGGCGTATCCCCTGCTTTGAACCCAAGCCGGACTCCGGCGTCGGCGAAGTCATGACGATCGCATTGGCGGCGGCCGAGTTGAACGTTGCGCCCTCGACTCTGCATCGTTGGCTGAATGAAGGCCTGATCGCCGGCGAGCAGGTGACTCCGGGAGCGCCGTGGCGGATCCGATTGACCGATGAGCTGAAGGCACGCTTCACCGCCTCGGCGGGCGAGGGATTCATCACCATGCAAGAGGCCACCCGTGCTCTCGGCGTCACCCGTCAGACGGTGTTGCAGCGTGTAAAGCGCGGCGAGATTCAAGCCGCCCACGTCACCAAGGGCGGAAAAGTCGGATTGAGACTAAAGCTTCCAGATCGGCAACCCACCCTCTTTGAACCCGCCTGAAGGAGTAATTATCTTCCCGAACCTATCCGAGCTGGAGAACGTGGTCCCGCCACGAGGATTTGGACGCGACTGATCTCTTGCACGATGTAACGCGGAATGAGATTCTAGCCGAACCGAACACCAACCTGGTCATATTCTTTATAGAAAACAGTTCGATAAACCGCTTACTCAGCCTTGGCCGCACCATGTAAAAACCCTGGGGGCATTATGAAACGACATCCAAAAAGCTCCGGATGTCGGCGTCTAATACGAAGTTCACTTTCGTGCCAGCGATGCCGACCATCAGCGCATCCAACGCATCATGTTGACTGCGTTTTGGTCGGAATCCATACGAGAACCCAAGAAACTCTTCCTCGTAGATCGCGCTCAGCACTGCCGCGGTCGCCCTCTGGACGATTTTATCTTCGAGGGCGGTGACCGCGAGCGGACGCTGAGAGCCGTCCGGCTTCGGTATGAACCGGCGCCGGGCGGGCTGCGCCCGATATGCTCCTCGATGAAGCCGGGCGTGCAGGTCGTCGATCCGGGGATCGAGATCGGCCTCGTAGGCTTCCCAAGTCAACTCATCCACACCGGGCGCGGCATCTTTCTTCAGGGCGAAGAACGCCGTGCGCAGCATAGCTGCGTCAAGATGGTGGAAGAGCGTCGTGAACTTTTCCTTCTTTCCTTGCTTTGCCACGTTCCGTACGCGCGACAACGCCTGTGACACGCTTCCCCGGTCCTGCGCCCGGCGCATGCTTTGCTGTCCCGCGATTCCCTTGGTCCCCGTCCTTGGCTCCCCCGGCTCCGCCGCGGATTGCTCCGCTTTGTTCGTCGGCTTCGCAGCTACTACTACGGGGTCAGACTTCTCACGCCCGTGCATCATCGGCTACGGCTCCTCGCCTTCCCGATACGGACCAACGGGTTCTTCCGCTAGCCAAACGTGAGATCTCCCGGTTCCCGAACAAAGAGCGTCCGCACATGCCAGGTTCTACGACCACGCCGGGTCATCAGAACGCTCGCGATGGCGCGTCCTGACGTTTTGCCTTCCGCGTTGTCGACCGCGTCGGCACCCAGAAAATTCCAGTTTTCGCGGCTCAATGGCTGGCCTATGCACTCCCCTGCCGACGCTTCACCCGCCTTCTCACGAAGACAAGTGCACGGCTTGGGGCCGATGCGGATCGCTAGTCCTTCATCGTGGTGGACTTTCACCACCTACTCCTTGCCGGTTTCACCGGCGCTCCGGCAATCAGGATGAGAGCCGGCGGCCGTGATAATAGGAATAATTGCGCTGAGCCTGGGCCGGTGCAAGCCCTTTTTCACGTGCCGTCCTGGGCTTGCTGGGGTGTCAATCGCGACCGGGTGTGGCTACAGGTCAGTCGGCTGTGCCCCGTTAGCGACGGTCGGCGCGAAAAAGGCGGCCTGTCGTGATGGGCCAAACTGCGACATTGGTCCCCTACACCTGACCGGCGAGTTAGGGTAGCTTTCTCGCTGGGCTGCCCGCGCGACTATGCCGACGTTCCGTTCAATTTTGGTTTCGGACACCTTCCGCATTTGCAGAAGGCGTTCAAGCTCAGGGGGCAATGCCATGAAACTTCGCCGTAGATTTTTTTTGCAGCTGGCCGCGGGCGCTGCCGCACTGCCGGCACTACCACGCATCGCAGGGGCGCAAAGCTATCCGACGCGTCCAGTGCACATCGTCGTTGGCTTCGCCCCCGCTGGCGCCAACGATGTCGCAGCGCGTCTGATCGGCCAATGGCTCGCGGAGCAGCTCGGGCAACAATTCATCGTTGAAAACCGGCCGGGCGCAGGCAGCAATATCGCGACCGAGGCGGTCGTACGCTCACCTGCCGACGGATATACGCTACTCCTCGTCGCCACGCCGGCCGCAATCAACGCGACGCTCTACAATAATCTCAGCTTCGATGTAATCCGCGATATTGCGCCGGTTGCGGGCATCATGCGCGTGCCCAACATCATGCTGGTCAATCCATCGTTTCCGGCGAAAACCCTTCCCGAGTTCATTGCCTACGCTAAGAGCAACCCAGGCAAGATCAACATGGCGACCGCCGGTAACGGTAGCACACCCCACATCTTCGGCGAGCTATTCAAGATGATGGCCGGCGTCAATTTGGTTACTGTGCCTTACCGTGGCGGAGGGCCCGCCCTTGTCGATCTACTGGGAGGACAGGTGCAGGTCATGTTTGAGCCCATGGCTTCGTCCATCGGGTACGTCAAGGCGGGCAAGCTGCGCGCGCTCGCCGTGACATCCGCAACACGGTCGGCGGCGCTGCCGGAGATTCCGACTGTGGGTGAATTCGTGCCAGGCTATGAGGCGACCGCGTGGTTCGGGATCGGCGCGCCCAAAAATACCCCTGCCGAAATTGTTGCCAAGCTTAACGGCGAGATCAACGCCGGACTCGCCGATCCCAAGATCAGAAAACGGCTCGCAGACCTGGGCGGCATTCCGATGCCGATGTCGCCCGCGGAGTTCGGCAAGCTGATCGCCGTCGAAACCAAGAAATGGGGCAAAGTAATCCGCACGGCTGGTATCAAGGTAGAATGAACGGCCGTTCCGCCCATAGCCCATAGGCCCGGCGATGTAGGTTTCGGAGTCAATCGCCACCGAATTCCAAGGGGGGTAACCTCTTCTCTAGGCCAAGCCCGCCGGCGAATTGGGGCGGTGTGAACACTACGGGAGGAATACATGAGAACTGCACTGGTATCGATCGCGCTCGGTCTCTCGGCCGCTTTATCGGCATTTCGGCCCGGTCTCGCCGAAGCTGCCGAAATCAAGCTGCTGTGCGCCGTAGCCATGAAGCCAGCCATAAATGAGCTTGTGGCGGGGTTTGAGCGTTCAACAACGCACAAGGTGATGATCACCTATGCTACAGCCGGGGTACTTCGCGACAAAATTCGTTCCGGCGAACCGTTCGACGCCGCCTTGTTGCCGACGCCATTCATGGATCCCCTGATCGCACAGCATGAGATTGCGTCCAATGACGTGAGGGTCGTCGCACGCTCTTTGATCTCAGTTGGTGCCCGCACCGGTTCGCCGAAGCCGGACATCAGCACCGTCGCAGCATTTAAAAATACGATGCTGATTGCGAAGTCGATTTCTTACGCGGATCCTGCGAAAGGCGGAGGCAGCGGCATTCAGGTCGCGCGCATACTTGAATCGCTCGGAATTGCCGACGCCATGAAACCGAAGACTAAGCTTGTTCCGGGTCCCGAATCAGTCGATCTGGTAGCCGCGGGGGAAGTGGAGTTCGCGCTCGTCAATACACCGATTATCGTTGGAAAATCAGGTGTTCAACTGATAGGGCCAATACCGTCGGAGCTTTACGACACCAAAGATTTCGCTTTCAAGATCGGCGTCGGGGCCAGTGCGCAGCAAGGAGAAGCGGCCCAAGCTCTCATTCAATACTTGACTGCCCCCGCCGCTTCACCCGTCTGGAAAGCGAAAGGCGTGGAGCCCGGCGCAGAGTAGCCGTTCCATCGCCATAAGCAGACGTGCAGACTAAGTGCCCGCATATTGGCGCTGATTAGAAGACGGTCGGCCGGCCACAATGTGGTGCTGTTGCAAGGCAGTCTCGCAACCAAATGACGCTAAGGGCCCATCCATAAATAACTCATTCAATTTTTCGGCGGCGAATTGATGCGCCGCGGATCGGCGAGATCGTGTAGTTCCACTCGCCGTGGAAAGCGTGAGGGGTGAGGTTGACGGCAGCGAGCTGTGCGTCGTTGATCTTGACGCCCTTGGGATATTTGTTCGCGTCAAGCTCCGCGCGCACCTTCAGGCCTGCATCGGTGGTGGTGGCGGCGATGAGCTGGACGATGGTGCGATAGCTGCGCAGAGGCTTGCCACGCCAGTTGATGGAGATGAACGAGAAGAGCCGGTGCTCGATCTTGTTCCACTTGCTGGCGCCTGGAGGCAGATGGCAGACGGTGATGGGAAGTTTGAGTTCGTTGGCAAGCTTCTGAAGCTCGACTTTCCACAGACGGACCCGATAGCCGTTGCTGCCTCCGCCATCGGCAGAGATCATTAGCTTGGTCGCATCGGGATGACGTTTGCGTCCCAGGGTCTTCCACCAGCGGCGGATCGCATGGACGGCAAAGCTTGCCGTGTCGTGATCGGTGCCGACGCTCACCCAGCCCAGGTTGTTGGTGATGTCGTAGACGCCATAGGGCACTGCGCGGGGAAGCTTGGGATCGATGAAGTCGTGGACATTGACCAGCTCCGGTTGGCCTTGAGGGCGCCAGTGCCGACCGTTGGTCTTGAAATTGCCCACCAATTCCTTCTTTTTCGTATCGACCGAGACGACGGGCTCGTCCGCGGCCAGGAACCTCTTGGCCTGGTCGTTGATGTAGTGAAATTGCGCGTCACGATCGATGTGTCCACCGCCTTCTTTGACTTTGCTGTTGGCCTGAAGACTGTAGCCAAGCCCGTGCAGAAGCTCGCCTACCACCGAGGCAGAGACCTTGTGTCCTTCTCGGCCAACGCGCTTACGAGCGTCCGCAGGCCCAGCGACGTCCACAACAAAGGCTGCATGGGATCGCCGCGCGTGCAAGGCTCAACCAGCGCCTTCAGATCGCTGAGCAGCGTGGGGTCCTCGATGACTTTGCGCTTGCGCCACCGCCCGGCTTGCGAATGCGTCCCGCCGGTGCCGACGCCCCGGCACGAATGTCAGCGATACCGCGATTAATCGTCGAGCGGGCCAAGCCGCTGATCCGCGACATCGCGCTTACCCCGCCGTGACCCAGTGAGAGAGCTTCCATCGCCGCGTAGCGCCGCCGGCTCCGCTCATCCAGAACCGGCGCCATCTGGCGATAGCGCCTCCTCGCCACACCTATCTCGGCCGCCCGAATCACATCCCAACGCTATGCCACACGATTCCGCCAAAGGAATCCCCGCGCCGCGTTTTCCGGGTAGCTGTGGCAATTATGATTCACTTATTCTCGGATGGGCCCTAAGGGTCAATCGCTACAGATCGTTGCGCGCCGAAAATCGCTCCATGTCTGTTGTTCCCCGAAAGCGACGCAAAGTCAGAGCCTTGGCATCCGTTGCGAAGGGTCACGGCGGCGGTCGCCGTGAGTCCCTGCAACGTCCCGCTATGATGGTTGCGTGGTGTCACCGTCAATCGGCTGGGCCGCGCTTGCGTTTGAGCGCGGCTTTCCGGCGATAGCTCTCGACGTTCATCTCCAGGATCGTGGCGTGGTGCACGAGCCGATCGATGGTTGCCAACGTCATGGCCTGGTCACCGAACATCTCAGAATGCCATCATTCTCGATCGGGTGGTCTCTGAGGTCACGATCACAGACCCGCAGCATTCGCTGTTTGGCCAAAGGCTTGCGCTTACCAACGAGCGTCCTGGACGCGGCCCTGCTTACGTGGTCGTCAGGTTTCGGCCGCGACCGGAGCGGTACTGTCGGCACTATAGGTGCCGCCAGGCGCGCTCAAGGATCCTGCCCCGCCGGCGTCGTCGCTGTGGTGGCTTCGGTGGCGCGGAGTTGCCGCAAAACCGAATGGAGGATCTCAATGGCAAAATCAGCAAAAAAAGCGCTGAGAGGGTAAGATGATCGAAGCAGTAGCACGCAAGCAAAGCCGCCAGCATGTGGCGCGGGTCTTGACTACCGTTTGATTTCCATCGGCGAGACTTTGTAACGCGGAAATTTGTGGAGCTCTTTCGTTTTATCGGCAAGAGTGGGTTCGCCGTAGCTCCGCCCGACTGAAGCCGGCGCATGTCCAACAATGGCGTCGAGCACCTTTTCTGACATGCCGCTTCGGAAGCCTATGGCCTTGAACGTGTGTCTCCAGGCGTGATTAGGCGACAACTCAGGATCGTTGACGCCAAGACTTCGGACCCACGTTGCCACCTTTTCGCGTGCCTTCACATACCGGGGTTTGCGGGGGTTAGTGGGATCTACTGGTCCACTAGGCTGCTTCACCTCATTATAAAACAGCGGGCCGCCCCCATTGGCCTTCACGAATGCAAGAAAGCCTTGCTCAATTAAATGGTCATGAAGCGGCACTGTGCGCGCCTTGCCGGTCTTGGTCGTACCAGCCTCTGGCGAAATCTTAATGGCATGAGTGCCGGCGCCTTCGACGATATCAACACCGCGCAATTGCGTAAGCTCGCCCATGCGTGCACCGCTGTACGCCGCGAGCCATGGACACCAACGCTTGGCTGCATCAGTCTTGCTGCGCACTTCGATCGCCAGTGCGGCACTCAATATTGTCTCGATCTCGCCCTCGGTGAAGGACTTCGTTTCACGCATCCTGATCTTTTTCGGAACCTTCACGCGCCAGCCGGTAAAGGGGTTGCGGGAAATCAGCTTTTCATCGATCGCCCATGCAAACACGATTCGCGCCGCGCGCACCCAGATATTTGCGACCGTGTACGCAGTCCGGTCAGAATCAATCAGCCGATTGGCCCATTCTTGCATTTGCTCGGGCAGCAATGCTCCGGCGCTGGCATTCGGAAAATCGATTTGCAGCCGCAGGAATACGCTCACGCCATCGATCTATGGTCGAATTGGCAGGTTTGGCTTTGGTGATCCACCGCTCAAACAAAGACCAGGGCGTTAGGCTTGAATCCGGGGTTCCTTCATATCGAGGGAACTGCTCCACCCATTTGTCTGGTCCATGATCGCCACGAGCGCGCCGGGTGAGCAACGTCAGGGCAGCGAAAAAATCGCGGGTAACGTAGTCAAGGAACATATCACGCGACGCTGCATCCAGAACGAGCTGCTTGGCCGCTAGAAATTGATTCGATTTTGCCTCGTCGGCAATGAGCGGCCTCACCCGCTCACGCATGCCGGTATCACGCTCCCAAAACTCCAGTGGATCGCCCGAGAAAACCCCGCCGGCCATCGCCGGTCCATAAAGCTCGGAGTGAACCTGGGCCTGATAATCCCCCCATACGTCTGCGGGCCACTTGTGCGTCGCCATTCGTGCAATGAACCAGTGATACCACTCACCGGCCAGCCCTCGTGCTTGCTGTGGGGTGAGCGTACGGCCTTCGCCTTTCCGAGCCGATCGGATGTTGGCAATCCGCGCTTCAATCTCGCTGGACCATTCGCGGTGCTTCGCGCGCGCGATCGAGACGGGCAGAGGGCCGGTATTCAAGCGTTCCTCGGTACGCTGGCCGTAGAGGCCGGCGTACTCATCACGGACATCGAATGGGATCACCTTGCGGGCAATAAAGCCTCCCTTTTTGGTCGGGGCGAGCTTGGTGGCTAGTCGGGGCATGTGGAGCGCATTACAAACCTGTTTTGTAATGCGATTTGTAGCATCCCAACCGGGAAATGCCAATACTTTCAGTAAGCTATTGAGCAATATGGGCCAAAGAGAGGTTAATGGAGCGGGCGAAGGGATTCGAACCCTCGACCCCAACCTTGGCAAGGTCACAAACCGTTAGTCAACGTTAGAAACATTTCCTCACGCCGACCCTTAAGAAACTCCCATTTGATCGGGGTTTCTCTTACATTGTGGGAAGGCGTTAGGAACAAGGGCCAACAGGTCCAAACAGTGAACTCTGTTACCCCTGTGTTACCCCGGATCACCCCAACCCTTCGGTTACCCCAAACCTTGAACACGTTACCCCAGCCATTCGGAGAACCAAATGCCCGTCACTCTAACCGACCGGGTCGTGCAGCAGGCCAAGGCCAGAGGCGCGCGCGTCGAGATAGCCGACGCCGTGTTGCCAGGCCTGTACCTGATCGTGCAGCCGACCGGAGTGAAGTCGTGGGCGGTGCGCTACCGCGTTGGTGAGCGCACGCGCAAGCTGACCCTGCCGGGCCGCTATCCTGTCCTCTCGCTGGCGAAGGCGCGCGAAGCCGCCAGGACGGCCCTGGAGAGCGTCGCAGACGGCGAGGACCCTGCTGCTGCCAAGCAGGCAGGAACGCCTGCAGACGACACTTTGGCCGCGTACATAGCCTTGTATCGAGAAAAACATGTCAGCACCGTGCGACCGGGTACGGCGGCCAACATCAACCGCGAACTTGAGAACATGCAGGACGCCTGGCCCGGGCGCTCGCTGCGGTCGATTTCAAAGAAGGATGTGATCGCAGTCATCGACAAGGCGATGAAGCGAGGGCCATCTGCCGGCGTTACGGCCTGGAAAGTTGCAAAGGCATTTTTCGCATGGTGCGAGGCGAGAGAGGAAGATTTCGCAAGTCCGGCGCGATCCATTCGCAAACCAGCGAAAGAGAAGTCCCGCGATCGCGTGCTCGATGATGCGGAACTCAAGCTCACATGGGAAGCCGCCGATGCCGCGGGCGGTGCAGCCGGCGCGTTGATCAAACTCTTGATCCTGTCCGGCGCGCGTCGCAACGAAATGACCGAACTGGCGCGCGATGAGATTGGCGCCGACGCGATCGAACTGCCGGGCGATCGCACCAAGAATGGCCTGCCACATACCATTCCGATCACGCCGATGATCCGCCGCGTGCTCGACGCATTGCCGCGCACCGGCAAATTTGTGCTCAATGGCACGGATCGTCCGTTTGGCGACCACAGTGGCGCGAAGGAAAAGGTCACGCCCAGCGATCCGGCCATGGACGCTTCATGACCTTCGTCGCAGCTTTGCAAGTGGACTGCAGCGGCTCGGCGTTGCTCCGCATATTGTCGAGTTGGCATTGAACCATCGCTCCGGGACGTTTTCCGGCGTCGCCGGAATCTATCAGCGACACCGTTATGCGAAGGAAGTCCGAGAGGCTTTCGAGTTGTGGTAGCAAACATGTCGAGGCGTTGATAACTAAGAAGGCCGCCGCGGCGTAGGCTACACCTCTAGCCCGCAAGAAGCTCAGGCTTCGGATTTATCGTCAGAATCCTGTTGCAACATAGATTGCGCCGCGGCAGACTTGCAACCAGTCTCTGTGATTTGTACGCATCGGATCGGTTGGTCCAGCGTGCAGGGCAGTGCCGATCGGCGCTGAATTTTTCTTTCCCATCCAATAGAGACGTCGCCCAGTCGAGGCCCCTGGAATCATTGTCAACCGGGAATGAAGGGTCGCCGTCAAGGTGCGACCCCTGGAGGAAGCGTTGAGTCCCGAAATTGAGCAATTTATTGATGACTACTTCTCCGAAATCGAAGCGGGCAATGCCGCGATTTTCGCAGGCGCGGGGTTGTCGGTCCCGGCGGGCTATGTGGATTGGCGCGAACTGTTGCGGCCGCTGGCGAGAGAACTCGATCTCGATCTCGAATTCGAAACCGATCTCGTTGCGGTTGCTCAATTTCATGTCAACCAGAGCGGCAGTAACCGCCATCGGCTGCACACGGCCGTCATCGATGCACTGTCGATCGATCGTCCCGTTACGGAGAACCACCGCTTGCTCGCGCTGCTGCCGATCGCCACTTGGTGGACTACGAATTACGACAAACAGATAGAGACCGCGCTCAAGGCAGCCGGAAGGATACCGGCGTCAACCCTTTGGCTCAGATGGGCGTGTACAACACGAGCACAGGTATATTTTTTGCTGAGTGGAAGGGCGGGAAATGGGTGAAGTATGAAGATTATACTCTTGCCATACCCGAAGGTGACTTATGGTTCGCTGCGCCGACCACGACCACCGTGGTGCAATTATCAAGTCATTGCCTGAGCTACGACTTCACTGAGCAAGACGGACGAAAAAATATTGGTGGTTGGATTGAGACTGCCGCAGGCTTGGCAGGACGCTGACGTTATCTGCGCGCGACGGGAAACCAAAATCGATAATTTGTCCGCCGGTTCTCATGCAAACGAGGTTACGCGGGAGCGAATGATGTTGAGCATTTGGTCCGCCATCTGCTTGCCGTTGGGGCCGTACTCAGCAAGAGCTGGCAGTGAAATCCGGTCGACCGCCTGTCGGACCTGTCCAAGCATGTCATCGATAACAGCATCGGCGTCGGCCGCATTCAGGCGCGCCGTTCGGGCGAAAGTTCTAAAATCCTTGGCGTGCAGCCGATCGTCCTTCCCATTGAGCTTGAGAGCCATGTGGTCGTGTTTCAGCCCGGGAAATATCCGGGTGGTGACCGCATCGTATAGCGGCGCCATGCGAACCGAACGGAAGGCGTCGTCGCCAGGTTCGGCGATCTTCAGGAGCGCCAAATTCTTGAGATGCATGTCGCCGTCGGCGATCAGCCAGGCGAACACCGCACGTCGCAGAATGATCACGATATCTTCTTCGGGTGCGGTCGAAATCGGGCGCACCGCGCGGACGATCCGCTCGATCGTGCTGCCGTATTTCGCCGAAGTCGGCAAATCGAGAACCGAGCACAAGTCCTCAAGCGCCAGCATGCGCGTGTCGTTCGCACCGCGACGGATATCGAAGCGTTCGACCAGGAGCGCCGGCGGCATTCCGTCGGGCATCGCGACGAGTGCGGTCGACGGCGCATCCAGACCAGCAGCGGCACCGATCGCAAGCGCCAGCCATTCGATGAGCGGTAACGCCTCGTATCCAGCGCCTCCTGCTGGCTTGAGAATATGCGTGAAGGCCGTGTGGGTGCTCGGCGTCAGCATCGCCCTTCTCGTCCAGGTTCATCGGCGCTTTGATTTGGACGCCGGAGAGACGTGGCGTCTCGCTGCTTTCGAACAACCGTGCGAGATTGCGCTCAAAGCCTTCGTTGATTTCGCCGCGGCCCGGACCGGCATACGCGCCGGTGAACACACCGTCCTTCGAAAAGCGCTCCAGCGGCGTGAGCAGAACATCGCGCGGCAGCGTGGCGAGTTCGCTTTCGCGCTCGACGATGGTGATGTTCGACATGTACCGCTTGCCGGTACGCAGCGCCGAGCGCTCGTCCTTGTCCTTGAGCACCGACTCCAGCCAGCCTTCGGGCAATAGCGACAGGATGAAGGGCGGCAATTTGCCCGGGGTGGTCTGCCGGACCAGCGTCGGGCCCTTCTCTCTCAGCCGGCGTCCAACGCCATTCGAAGCCGTCATGCAGGAGATGTCCGATCGGCTCGCCGTGCCAGGCGACGATGAGATCGAGTGCAGCTTCGTTGCGACAGTGACATGAGGGCAGGGCGGTGCAGGAGAAATCGCTCGGCGCGCTCGCCTTCGCGATGCCATTCGTTTTCCCGTGCGAGGCTCCAAACGGCGTCGGCGGCCTCTCGCGGACTGCCATATTCCTCGATGAGACGCGTGGCAATGGCGTCGCGCATGGCGTCGTCGATCGAGGCGGCATGTTCGCTGCGCAGCCGGAAGGCTTCGAGAAAGCGCTGGCGGATCGACGACACGTCGACCCGGAATTCGCCCAGGCCATCATTGACAATGGCGGAGGCGAGCGACGGACGCTTGGGCGCCGCGTTCTGAATGATCTCCAGGACGCTGATACGCGTGCGTTGTTTCCGTCGTCCGCTCAGGAAGAGGCGGCCGTCACGCGTGGGCGCCAGCGTGACTGCGCTTGCGGCCGAGAGATAGGCCTTCGGGTAGAGGTATTTGGCGATGCGCACGGCATGCTTGAGGACGGTCGTGCCGATATCGTCCCCGGCATCGACGTAGACGCCACGATAGAGCTGAACGAGCTTGCCTGTTCCGGCCCGATAATGGCCGCGGGCCTTGTCGAGAGTTTCGCCGACGAGGTGGAGGGCCATTTCTAACTTTCCCGTACTTGAGGTACGGGAAAGTAATGACTGTCTTTGCTCTTTTCAAGAGGAATTATAACTTTCGCGTTCCTGAAGTACGCCAAAGTTAAGAATTCCTGCCTCCACCAAGAGGCTGGGATTCCAACTCTTGATCTGTTCCTTTCGCTGCACGGGTCAGTGGATAGACCCTGGGTGGAACCCTTGCTACCCGTCCCGGAATTGTATGGCTATGATTTTGGCGGAACGAAAGGACAACCGCGGCCACTCGCTAGTGGCAGCTTATATCTTTTTGCCCGCAGAACCGGTCGAGGCCGGAAATGAACATCGCAGTCAAAGGGGTGAAGCACGCCGCGCCTGGGCCGTATCTCGGCTTCGCCCTGCAGCCGGTGCGCTTCTGCTTCCACCTGCTCGACAGCCCGAAGGGCGCAAAGGTCTCGCTAGAGCACCTTGACGACGTGGCCGTGCACTACGCCGACGGGTCGCTGATGCTCGAGCAGATGAAGAGCGCGCTGAGAAGCAATCCGCTCAGCGACTGGTCGGAAGATTTCTGGAAGGCGGTCGCAAACTGGATCGATGCGCTATCGACTGGCAAGATTCCTTCGGGCACCAAATTCCGGCTGTACGTCACGCCGCCGCATCAAGGCGAGATCGCACAGGCGATGAGCGACGCCTCTGGCAGCGAGCGCTGGGGATTCTAGATGTGATGCAGCGTCGAGAGCGGCGTCTCTGCCGCAGGGCCACCACGCCGCAGAACTCGATCTCCTGCAGCTTGGCATCGCCCATCTTCGAACGCACCAAGTAGTTCCACACCGTCTGCGGCGTGATGCCGACGCGGCGTGCCGCCTCGGCGACGCTGCAGGTCATGAGGTTGTCGAGCAAAGCCGGAATCTTGTCATAGTGCGCCATGGCACGACCTCGTTAGCGTTTCGATTTGTGAGGGGGCGCACGCAAGGTAAATTCGGCCCGAATGCCGTCTTAACCCTCGCGATTAACATGTAGCCTATGCTACAAATTGATCGTTGTCAATCAAAATCGCCAAATTTTGATGCCGGCCGTGCTAAGACCGCGCGAAACGGTGCGGATATCGCCCAACATGTTTTGTGAGCGCCAACAGGCACTTGGAAAATCCACACACCGCGACGTGGGGGTGTCTCGCAAGGCGTTGATTTTCCTTGCCCAAGTCGGCGCATGTCCATGGGTGTGTGATTCCCCCGTACCCCCAGGCGGGCCTGCACGCCCGCCCTCGCTGTGGCTCGGGGCGTGCCGTCCCACCCTCAAGGCCAAGAGATGGAGAGATGGCCCCTAGGCCTTTTTCACACGGCGATAGCCGGTGTCGCCGCGATTGCCGGCATGATACTCGATCGTGGCGTCGCGGCCTTCGCATGCCGACAGCAACACGGCATGGATCGCATCTTTCGTCGTCTTGACGTTCTTCTGACGCTGCATGTAGCCGACCAGATCGCCGACGGTGTAGTCGCCACCCGCTTGCTTGGTGATCCGTTTGCCCTGATCGATCAGTTCGAGTACGGCAGCCAAGATTTTTTCCGCGTCGGCCTCCTTCTCGAACTCGTTCTTTTCTGGCGGCGACCACGGCACCGCGACGCCGACACTGTCGGCACGCAGGCCATCCATTGCATTGCACAACGATACGCTTTCGAGGTAGCGCCAGGCGGCGCCTTCACCACGCACCGTCATGTTCGGCCGATCGCTATCGACCTTGAGGAAGCGGTACCGGTTGTCGATCCCGTATTCCTTTGCCTCGTCCGCACTCATGATGTTGACGACGCGGCTGTCGCGCCATTCGGCTTTGCGCTGCGCGGAATACGCGAAAGCGAGACGAGGATGCTGGCGCTCGGTTACAACGTCTGGCGCTACAAGTTTGTTGCCTTCGTGCTGGCGGCCGTGTTTGCCGGCGTGAGTGCGCGGCTTGCGCGTATGCTGCACATGCTCGACCGAACTATTCGACCGATGCGCCACGTCCTTGAACGCGCCGACCACCGCGTCGATCGCAGGGTCATTCTCGGGAACCGAGTGCGCGTTGATAAACGGGTCGATGATCGTCACGTCGATCTCGTTGTCGACGATCGTCTGGACCATGTCGTCGACCACCGGCTCCGCGATCTTAATACTGTGTCCGTAACGCTCGAGGGTGGCGATCTTGATCGGCATGTCGCGGCCGGAGTTGAGGAACAGCTGACCGTCAAGATCTTCGAAGGTGAAGTCGAATCGCTCGTGCGCTAGCTCTTCCTTGTCCTCTGTCGCGGCGCGGCCGTAATACAAACAGATGCCCTTGAGCCGGCGCACGATCTCTTCCTCAGGGTCCTCGCCGTTCCAGACCCAGACCCGCAATGGCTGCCGCGGCATCTTGGCGGACCCGACGCCGAGGAGGTCGAAGCCGGTCACCATGGAAACGGCCTCGACCAGGATCAGGGTCGACTTGCCTTGCTTGCTCGGAGCGCTCGTGCCGGTGACATAGCCGCGGATATAATGGTCGCCGTACAGCCACTCCCGTGGTCGAATGGTTTTCCACTTCGCCGAAACGAATGGTGAGGCCGCGATCCTTCCGCGGCCGCCGGCGGCAGCTCTGTCGAGTTCCTCGCCGTAATCGTATCCCTGATCTGCGCTGCCGGAATCCCTGCCCCGAGCTTCCTCGCCTTGAGAGTCGCCGGCCTGAGCATCCTTTCCGCCGGCTGGATCGGCCTCGGTTTCGGTCTCCCGGATAGACGCAGCCTCAGCGCCGAGCCGAGGTTCGTTGTCGTTCGCCCGCTCGTCATTATCATTGGCGTCGGCAGCAGACCCGCCGGCCTCACCGGCCTCCCCCAGGCCTTCATTCAGCCTTGTCGCGATCTCGACGTCGAGACCAAGCGTTTTAGCCAACTCACGATCGGCCGTCTTGACGCGGGTTTTACGCATGGCACGAATCCTTATTGCCAAGAGCATCGGCAGAACTTCCTAAATCGCGCAGCTGAACCGACAGGCAATGAACCCGTCCATGTCTGGAAGCGGCGGCACCGAGAAGGATCGTCTCGCTGCGGAACCCGGCATGAGCGTGAAAGTCGCCGAGTTGACGCAGGCCGAAATTCGTGCAGCCGAAAAGCTTATAAAGCGCGCCCTGCAGCCGCGAGTTCTCCCTTTCTACCGCCCGGAAGAGCGTTTGGTGTTGGCGATCTTGGCTGCCAATTATTCACTACAACAAAGTCTCAGGGGTAGGAAAAGCAAAGGGGCTGCAAAAAAGAAGGCCGAATACCGCAGGAGCCACGTGAACATATTGCTGCGCTATGTCGTGGACAAACGATGCCGCGAGAACCCGAACACGACCGCGACGGTCATGAAGATTGTTGGGTGGCTTGATGACATTGGCATCGAGGCGAGTGAATCGCAGGTCCGACGCGATATCCATGCTGCACTAAAATTAGGGCCACTTCCAACGTGGTGAAGGCCGTTATACGAGCCAGGCTCGTGTGACCGCCGTCCGCTCCGATATGAGAAACTAGCGTCATCGGCCGGTGATAACCGGCAATTTCTAGATGGGTGACGCTATGCGTAATCAGAGACCTCTCCGCCGCAATGCGGCTTCTCAGTACCTAGATGAATTTTGGGGCGTGATCCGTACCCCCAGCACCTTGGCTAAATATGCAGTGATTGGTGGCGGACCAGTCTTCCGGCGCGACGGCCGATTTCCGCTCTATTCGCCAGATGATCTCGATACCTGGGCAGCGTCGAAGCTGAGTGCGCCGATGCGTTCAACTTCGGACACAGGCTCGCCGATCACCGGAATTGCCGACCGTTCGGCGCCGCCCGACGTGGACGGCGAACGACCAGACAGTGATCACGGCGTGGGAGAAAGGCCGAGCGTCGGCAAAAGCAGGAGCGCGGCGATATGAGCACGGCCGACGAAATGGCTGTGCCAGATATGCGCGCCGTAGCGTTAGCTTGCGCCCAGGCCGACCTACGGGTTTTCCCAGTTCACACAATCCGAAACGGCGCCTGTTCGTGCGGCGGCGCAAAGGGCTGCGCGCCTGCCAAGCATCCGATCGGCAGTCTTGTCCCCCGCGGCGTGCTGGAAGCAAGCACCGATCCTGCTGTCATCAGAAGCTGGTGGGATAAAATGCCCGACGCAAATATCGGGATTGCTACTGGCAAAGCGTCTAATCTTGTTGTCCTTGATGTGGACGGCCGTACAGGCGAGGCAACGCTCGCCGACCTTGAAAAGAAGCATGGACCGCTGCCGCCAACGTGGCAGGTCAAGACCGGCAAAGGCCGACACTTGTACTTTGTCTATCCGAAAGACGCGGCAAAGGTTAAGTCCGTAGCGCGTTCAAAGCTTGGGCTCGATGTGCGCGCGGACGGCGGTTATGTACTCGCTCCACCCTCCCTTCACGCCAGCGGGCACCGATACGTCGTTGTAGATGACAAGGTTGCTGGTGCGAATTGTCCGGCTTGGGTTGTGGACTATGCGAATGGGAAGCTGAAAATTTCTCCGGCTGCTGACGGCAACAAAGAGACCGGCAACGTTGATCCGTTCGAAGGGGAACAAACGCCGGGATTTCCCAATCCACACGACGACAACCTAGCCCAGGGTATTAGGAACACCGCGCCCACTCCCTACAGTGAGGCAGAGGAAACCAGGCTCCGCTCTGCGCTTACCCACATTCCTGCAAACGAACGCGACACGTGGCGTGATATTGGCTTCGCGCTGCACTCGCTCGATTGGGGCGACAAGGGTTTCGAGATATGGACCGATTGGTCGAGAACCTGTCCTGACAGGTTTAACGAAGCCGATCAACAAACGACGTGGGAAAGTTTCGATCGCCCTTATGATGGCGCGCGCATTACTATCGGAACGCTCTTTCACAAGGCCAGCGAAGCCGGCTGGGTCGATGGCGATCAAGGGGCTCCGAACGGGGAGAAATTCAAACCATCGGGCGAGTATGAACCCGTCCCTCGCGATGCGCCCGAATTGGGCAAACTCAAATCCGTGCGGGTAACACGTATTTTCGACGGTGATGGCGATGGCAAGTATAAGAATGATCGCAGGCGGCTTGCCTTCGCCGTGGCGTGTGAACTTGCCCGCGCCAACATCGGGGACGACTTTATCGCCCGCGTGTTGATGACGACCAAGTGCGGAATATATGTGCAAGAGAAGCCGGGTTATCGCCTGCCTCGCACACTTGCGCGCGCCCGCGCGGTGGCGCTTGATCCCAACCTCAGACAGATGAACGACGACTATTCCGCTGGCTCGGTCGCTGGCAAATTCCGCGTACTACGCTGGATGCCAGATGCGCGTTATCCGTATCAGCAAACATGTGAGTTCCAAACCAAGACTGACTTTTGCAGCAGCACCATCAACCCCAAGATTGAGGTTCCAAAGTTTGATAAGCAGGGCAAGCAGATCGGGGCTGAGTCGAAAGGGCGCGGTGGGTGGTGGCTCGGGCAAGATCACCGCAGCGAATTTGACGGCATCGACTTTCGGCCAGGTGGGCCAGCAATCATTGAACGCCCAACGGCTGACGGCCGGACCCTCGAAATCGTCAATATGTTTTCCGGGTTTTCGTGCTTGCCCAACGATGCCGGTGAAGCCGGCTGTAATCTTTTTCTCGCCCATGTGCACGACAACATCTGCGACGGCGACAAAAAATTGTTCGCTTATGTGATGGACTGGATGGCTTCCGGTGTTCAGCATCTAGAGGACCCCGATCGCTCCGCCCTAAGCCTGCGCGGCGATCCTGGATGCGGCAAGGGTGTTTTTGCTCTCGGCTATGGCAGTTCGTTCGGTCGGCATTTCTTGCACGCGACTCAGCGGGAGCATGTAGTCAAAAAGTTCAATTCACATCAGGCGGAAAGTTGCTTGATCTTTATTGACGAAGCACTCTATTCGCAAATCAAGGGCGACGCCCAAATCCTAAAAACGCTCACTACCGAGCGGACCAAACTACTGGAGCGCAAAGGGATTGATCCCGTACCCGTCAATAACTACGCGCGCCTGATCTTCGCAACTAATGATAAACACCCGATCATGATCGAGCACAATGACCGGCGCTATGTGGCGATCTATGTTCGGGCGCATCCTGATTGGGCAGGCTTGCCCGATGAAGAGGCTGCGCCGATCCGCAAAGCCTATTTTCTACCGATCTTGGACCAGATGAACAACGGCGGCCGTGAAGCATTGCTCGGCGTGTTGCTTAAAAGGGATATCAGCAAGTTCAATGCAGAAGCCATTCCGGCGACCAAGGAACGGGCATTGCAAAAACTGCTGAGCGCCCCGGCAGGCGACAAGATTGTAATCGAGTTTGCCCAAGATGGACGGTTGCCGTGTTGCACGGCCGACCGCTCGGATGCTGCTAGGCCCTATGCTGACCGTACCCGCCACGATGGCCTTTATCCTGCGATGCGCGCCAGCAGCGGCAAGGCTTTGCAATATGAGAGTGACCAGGACCTTGTGGGCATTCTGACGGGGTGGGGTTTTCGGCGGGATCGCGACCGATATGGTACGCTTTGGGTGGCGCCGTCCCTCACAGACCTCCGCGCCCGCATCACAAAGCGATATCCCGCGATTGTGTGGGACCAAAATCTAACCGATTGGATACGCGAGCCCGCGGAGGCGGCGGGACAAGGCGCCGCTGATGTTGGGGAAGCGACCGACGCGGATCAAGCGATGGATGACCTCGTAACGAAGGCCGCTGCCGCCAACCAGAAAGTGCTCGATCTGGCACGAGGAATGACAGGGGCGAAGGCATGAAGGGCCGCTTTTAAAGACCCCTTGTTGGCCTCCCCGCTGTGGCAGGTGGGACAGAGATTGCAGATGTTGCAGGCAAAAATCCGCAGAGAATGAAAGCGTGCCACTTGACGATCAACCCGCGGGAATGCGCTTTTTATATCTCTAGACTCTTCTGCAACATCTGAAACATCTGCAAAGGTATAATAAACAAGCGGCTTTCTTGCGTGGCAGACGTGGCAGACTGGCGGTTGTTGTGGCAGAGCCCCGGCGCGCGTCGGCGGTCAACGGGAAGGTCGCACGGTCTGACGCTGGGCGATCGATACCCTTGCCCCGTGGGGTGTTACCGGCCTGTAACAACGCTTGCCACCAAACCGTGACACTGCTCCACGGCTCGACCATGGGCGGTTGCTACCTTTAACGGTTAGCGCCGTTTGCCACCGGGTTACCTTTTTGCTGCACACTATTGGCTGCAAAATCTGTAGCGGATCGATCCGCTACAACGGAGCCCAAATTCCCGTTTGCCGCCCATGGAAAGGTGTCATGGTGTCATTCATCGAACGCGTGAGACAAGCGGAAGCCGACCTTGCGGCACATGCTGCCGATCCTTTACTGCCGCAGGTGAAGGCTATCGTGCGGGACCACGAGGCAATCGGCACGGCGCCGCTGCTCGATCTGCTCGGGCTGCCGAAGACTACGGCAAACGGCCGTAGATTGGCGCGCACGATGCGCTCGCTGGGATTTGTCCCGATCAAGTCACGCCGGCTGATGCCCGGTGGCTACCGAGACACCGTAACTCGTGGCTGGACATGCCCGATACGGGATTAGGAAAATGACGCTCAGGCAGAAAATCGTAGAACGACGGAGCGCCATCTTGAAAGACTGGCGATCATTTCTGCTGGAGCATTCGCCGTACATAATTTCCGAAGTCGTCGAGCGTGACCGAACTCAACTACCGGATAATTTCGTCCCGTGGGCGCCGGGACTTATAGTAGCTAGCGATTATTTGCTGCGAGCCGCCGGCTATCGTCCGGCATCAGGCCGCCCTGAGGGCTGGTATCCGTCTGCCGAGCGAGGCGTACTTACGAAATCAATGCACCAAAACCGTTTGAAAGTGCGTCCTTGCGGCAAATTCTGGCGCATTGAACGCGCTGAATGCGAAGTGCTCGCGTTCCCCTTCGGCCCTTTGCCCGTCGTTACCAGAGGCAAGGAAGCAGCGATGTGCCTCGCTGACTATTGCCATCCAGCCCCCCGAAAAGGTGAAAGCTGCCATCCGCGACCGCGTGGAGTGGCGTCAGGCTTGGGCTGGGTGATGTTCGACGCCTACGGATTTTTTTCAAAGTGATCGGGACGATTGACAGGGCCAGACTATTGTGCCCACGTCGTGTCACCGCGCACCCGTTATCTAATGTGCGGCGCCGCTTGCGACTCTCCAGACACGGGCTTTCCACTCCAGCGCTCGTTTCTGTCCCTCACCGATCTGCGCTGCAGTCATATATTGCTGAATTGAGTAAAGCGCTGACCGTGCTCTGGCATAGCCGTGCTCCGCTGCAAGCTGATACCAGATAGCCGCCTCAACGTAGTTCTGTTGGACGCCCCGGCCGTTGGTGTACGCGTACCCAAGTTTGGTTTGCGCGTCAGGGTCGCCCTGCTTGGCCCCAATCAATAACCACCTCGCCGCTTCAGTAGCGTCCTCTGGTAGACCCAAACCAACCCATCCAGCATTGCAAAGCGCTGCCCCATTTTGCCGGTCCGACATGGTGCCGCAGTGTTTGCGGGTAGCTGCCTGGGCGGCTAATTCATTCCGGGCTGCTATGACGTTCGGTTGTTCGTTGAAGGCCTTGGCATAGCTTTGATCGAGCCGGACCGTCTTGTGATAGTCGACTATCGCGCGGTCATATATACCGTCCGGATCAAGTTGCATCGCCTCGTCGTAGTCAGCGATTGCGCGCTCCTGCTGGCCCAATGCGCTATAGAGGAGTCCGCGCCTATAGTGAGGGAGAACATCCGCGGGATCGCCGAACCTGATGGCTTCACTGTAGTCCGCAATGGCATCGTCAAACTGGCCCTTTTTTTCAAAGGCTTCAGCACGTTTGAAAAAGGCGTAGGCGTCGTTTGGTGCGAGATTAATTGCCATATCATAGTCTGCAATCGCTTGGTCGTAGTCACCCTTTAATCTATACGCGTCACCACGCCAATTTAAGAACTCCTCATCTGAGGGATCGAGCTTGATCGCCTCGGAGTAGTCCGGAATTGCCTGACCGTATTGTCCGGTCACGTCGTGCATCGTTGCCCTCGCGATAAAGAAACTCGCTTCATTTGGATTTAGGCGGATTGCTTCGTTGTAGTTCAAAATCGCGGCATCGTAGGCACCCTTGCTTCTGTATGCGTCCCCTCACCGACGCAATGTCCAAGGCCGGCGAGACCCGATGTCCATTCGCGCACTGTTGCGCTCGTGGGTCATGCAACTTATGGCGAACGGTGCTTCCGCATTGTCGGCACATCGAACGATATAAGTCATCGTTCGTTGCCGCCGCCATACTTTCAAACATCAAGCGCAAAAGCGCATCCTGATCCACCGGAGCTATTCGGACGGACGACGCAAATCTCAAAGCATCTTTGGTGAATCGTCCAGTCGTTACAAAATATCCCCCATTTGCGTTGTTCTCGTTGATTGCAGAGTGCAACATTCTGATGTCGCGTTGCCCTGCAAGTACTCCATCGGAGTATCTTTTGCACTCCAATAAGAACTCTTTGCCGTCTTTCCAGAGAAAGGCATCCACAGCGCCGTCTTTTACAAACGGCGTCTGCTTCACTTTGAAGCCAAGCGCTCGAACATTCCTGCAATGAGGGTCTCAAAATCTCGCGGATGGAGCGAGAGGAAGTCCCCAATCCTTGGCATCAACGGCCGGAGCCGCAGTTGTTCTCGACGCTGTAGATCGTCCGCTGCCGCCTCAATCCTTTCGCGCTGTTCTTGTAGTTCTCGATCACGCCGAGTTGTTTCTTCGATCTCCTTCGCTATCCTGGTACATGTCTCGCGGAGATTTTGGGTCTGGCCTCCACGAATTCGGTGCGGACACACTGCCCACCTTCTCAATTTTTCATGGACTGCAGGGTAGGCTAAAATCAGCCCTACAAATCCCCCGCAGATCACGGTGGTCCAAAAGCCAATGCTCTCAATAACCTTCAATACAAAGAATATTATCACGCCAGCCGAGAGCACGTCGCAAGCAATCTCAGCAACTTGTCTGCCAGCAGAGTGCAAGAGTTCCTTGAGCCGTTCGCTCATGGGGCGGCACACGATCAGGCTCGCAGGCTCCCGACACACGTCGACGCCTGCGCTGTGTCGCCCAGACAATCGTCGGAGGGAGTCGGCAGGGACTATAATCCCTAGAGATTATATGCCCGTTAATGCCCCATCCTGTCTATGCAGGATTGGCGCAAGGTCTTGGGAATGAACATTCTTCGCTTGCGGCAGCAAAAGGGTATGACGCAGGAGGAACTTGCGTTCGAGGCGGAGATTGACTTGACCTACATGGGCGGAATTGAACGGGGCCGGCGCAATCCCAGCTTGCTCGTTATGGCGAGAATCGCTAAGGCGCTGTCTGTCCCATTGCCAAAGCTGCTGAGTGAGTAATCCGCAGTCAGTCTCGCGATGCTTCGCTGCCAGCGGAGCCCGGCACAGTGCTCAGAAATGACGCCCGTCTCGCTGCTGGCCAACCTTTCACTTTGTCTTGGTCTTCCGTACCAGCGTCCAGTTCGCGTTTGCACCGGCACAACGGGCCTTGCCGCCGGTACAAGGTGGAAACTTGTGATTAGCCGGCATCGCTCGCTCAACGCCGCAACAATCGGATCGGTAAATTCCAGACGTTTTGTTGATTGTGCTGGTCTTTGGCATGGCATTTCTCCTAATGTTTGCGGGCGCTTGCCGTCGCCAATTGTCAGCAGGATTGCTGGTACGGCGGGCACGCCGGTTGAACCGGCCTGCCGTACTGGTCCATGCCGACACCTGGCCCGTACGCGTCTGGACGGACGTTGCTGTTTGGGTCTGCGGGACCGTAGCCGGGCGATGGCTGCCAAACGAAGGGCCGCCCTGCTGCGTCGCTATTGGTCCCGGCGCCGTACGCATTTGGGCGATAAGGCTCCAGAAATCCACCAGCATTCTGCTGTGCCAGCGCACTGGCCGGCGAGAGCAATGTTAGAATGATAAGGACAAAACGCATCCCAGACCTCCAACAATCGAGCCGCGAGGGATGAACGATATTGGGATTTCTAAACTTTCGGGTTCAGTCAATCGCATAGTTTTTGTTGAGTGATTTTGGATCGCGTTAGCTATTCGATGGTTTGCCAGGGAATGCTGCGAGACGGGAACTGCAGTTGTCAGCGGGAGCGCTTGCGCGCGTTAATGGATTTTTTAGGTTAATGGAACATTCTCGAAAGGAGGCGAATGCATCCGGACGAGCATCATGCGTCGGTGGGCGCTCCCTTTAGCGGCGATTGGATTTTCCCACGCAGCATTCGCAGGCGAACTTGACGTTTTGCGTGGCTCCGAAAGCTACGGGCCAACTTACAGCGTTATTCAAACGCCCACGCAAGAATGGAGCCCAACGCCGTATGGTGCGGTCGTACCTGGCCCAACAGCGCCGATTGCCGTTGTTCGCCCGCCCATTTCGGAGTGGGAGTTCACGTTCGGCTCGCGCGTCTGGTTCAGCACGGGCAAAATTCAACAAGACCTGTTCGATGCAAGTAGCACCGACCTCCTGTCGCGCCTCACTTACCCCGGCTTGAACGGGGTATCGGGCGAACTGTTTGGTCGTGTCGAAAACGCGAGCGGCCTCTTCTCCAGAGCATTCATTGGCGCTGGCGTCATAAATGGCGGCAATCTTTACGACGAGGACTTCCCCGTTGGCCTAGTGTATTCAAACACGGTCGCTTCTCAGAACAATGGCAACCTCGAATATGCGACCTTCGACGTGGGCTATGATTTTATCCGGGGTCCGGGTTCCAAGCTCGGAGCATTCCTGGGATATAACTACTACCGCAACGACTTGAATGTAAACGGCTGCACGCAGATCGCAGGAAATTCATTAGAGTGCGGTCCCGCTCCTTTTAGCCCTCCAGTAAATTCCAATGCCGTCAGCATCGAGGAACAGGATGCGTTCAACTCGTTGCGCGTCGGCGTTGATGGTGAATTCCAACTTTCCGATCGCCTCCGGTTGTCGGCCGACGCGGCATACCTGCCTTATGCCAGCATGGATGGCCAGGACATTCACGTTCTGCGCAGCCTGACTATACCCGAGAATGGTCAAGGTGACGGCGTACAGTTACAGGCAGTTCTGACCTATAACATCTTCGACAATTGGGACCTGGGCATTGGCGCACGATACTGGTACTGGCGCATTCCTGATGCGGACGTGTCCTTCTGTTATGGTAATGATGGTTCCACCAATTGCGTGACCCCCGAGCACTGGCAGCCCATGACTGTCGATCGCTACGGCGGCTTCGTTCAGTTGTCTTATCGGTTTGGTGACGTGACGCCTGCGGCTGCCGCTGGCCAAGCGTACAACAAGGCGCTACCTCCGCGGCTCGCAACCAACTGGACCGGCTTTTATGCCGGCGCACATTTAGGGGCCGGATGGGGCAATACGTCGTGGTCGGACCCATGGCAGTCCGTTGTCTATGCGCCCATTCCAGGCGTGTACTTTGATGCACCAGGGTTTGGCCAAACGAACGCAATCGAGGGGCCACTCGGCGGCGTTCAGGCCGGTTATAATCTGCAATTCGCCCCTCATTGGGTCGGCGGCGTCGAAGCAGATTACAGCGCTGCGAGGCTCGATGGCACTAATACCTGTTTCTCTGCTATCGGCGGCGTGCAGTGTGCGAGTAACGTGTCAGGTGTAGAAACAGTGGCGGCGCGCTTCGGATATGCATGGGGTCGGTCTTGGATTTACGCCAAGGCCGGCGGCGCCTTAGTGCAGGATCAGTTCACTGTTGACGCCAACACGCAGGCTTATGCGTTGACCCGTGGTGGGGGCTTGTTGGGTGGGGTCTCCACCGTCAACCAGAGTAGGGCCGGTGCTGACTTTGGCGTCGGTCTGGAATACGCAATATGTCCTAACGTGTCTGCTAAGCTGGAATATGACTATATCGCGCTCGCCAAGGGAACTGCCGATTTCAATCTCGCGTCTGCTCTTCCTTCCGACGTTCTCATTGCTCCGAACAGCACAATCAGTCAGAACGTGCAAGAGGTCAAATTTGGTGTGAACTACCGATTCGGCTCTGAGAACATTATCGTGACGAAATTCTAACCTCGCGCGCCTGACCTGTGGACCGCGGCGCCCGCCGTCAAGACCATGGGCTTTTTTGCTAGCCGATCTAACAAAAACACCCAGCGGCAGGGGTGAATGGCGTGTGAAGTTTAGATGATAAAATCCTTAAGAACCTAAAAACTACCAGCCATCTGCCGGCAAGGGACTGTTTTTCCGCCGGCAATAGGCCGCCAAGGCCATGCTACCCCGGGGGTCTGGCCTTCAGTTGCAAAGGCCAAAGAGCCTCACACGGTTTAGCCGTAGCACGCCGGCATTTCTAACACGCAGCAAGAACTTACGGCCCGCCGCGGCGATAGTTGTGCGGCATTCGTATAGCCGCTCGCTGTAGCAGCGGAGCAATCAACCATGACGAAAACTGAAATGCAGGCCGAAGCGTTGGCAAACGCTCGCGCCGGCCAAAGCGTACTGAACTACGCGGCAATCTTTGCGCGCTTCATGGCCAAGGGAATCGCGGAGGCGGATATCAAGCCGCGCGAGAACGTCTTTACGTTCCACGCGTGGAAGGCGCTTGGCCGTTCCGTTAAGAAGGGCGAACATGGCGTTCGCGTTGTGACGTTCATTGACTGTTCGGCAAATGAGCATGATCCCGCAACCGGAGAAGAAAAGACCATAAGCTACCGCCGGCCGCACACCACAACAGTTTTCCATATCTCGCAAACCGAGCCAACCGGCGAACGGCAAACCCGTAAATCAGATTATCGCACGCCGCGCCGCTCGGCATGGGCAAGCGGCCGTGGCCGCTACCCTTCGGTTGATCCAGGGCCGCGCGCCGATCGTGATCCCGGTTATGTCGATCCCGGCGAACTCGCCGAAGATCGCTGGAACGAGTCCCATCGTTAGAGTAGGGGCAATCCAATGACACGATCAATCGCAAATCCTTGCTCGATAAAATCCGCGCGCTCATGGCGAAGACCGTCGATATGCGTAATCAGAGACCTCTCCGCCGCAATGCGGAGGACCCCCCATGCTCAATCAGAATTTGGGCGCGCAAGCGCAAAACGCGTATGAGGGAGCACTCAATAGCCCATGTCCCGATTGGCGAGCGGTGGCGGAGTTATTCCGCGCCGCGATGCAAGCCGAGCGGGTCAAACGGACGGCAAAGCCGAAATTGGGCGACCTCCCGGATTACAACGTTGACCGCGTCAAGCTTTTATGCCGATCGCCGCGGATTGCGGTTCGGTTCATGGACGGGGAGGCTATGCTCACTCACGTGCCGTCCGCTCCCGGCAAGCCGCTGAACGTCGGCCGCGCGTTACGTGTCGCCATCGCGATGTACCGCTCGCGCAAGGGCGTGCAGCCGTGCCGGCTTCCGCGAGTACGATCGGGCTATCCCCGTGGCTGAAATCTTCCAGGTGCGCTGCCTGGAAACGGATGAACTATTCGATCCGGAGGTGTGCAATCGGCATACGGCAGCGGAGCGGGCGAGCAGCGACCCGACAAGGGCGGCGGCGATGCTGACGGCTGCGGTGAGCGAGCGGGAGCGCTACCCCACGCTGCGGACCTCCAGGCCTGTCCCGGGGTCTCGACAAAAGAGGGGAAGGGGCGATTTCCCATTCAGTTGCTTCCCCTGCGCTTCCCCAATAAGTCGACCAAACTGTCGCAACCGTTGTCCCCGACGTAAGCCGCTGTAATTTATAGAGTTATTGGAGCGGGCGAAGGGATTCGAACCCTCGACCCCAACCTTGGCAAGGTTGTGCTCTACCCCTGAGCTACACCCGCATCCGAGAAGGGTAAGGCGGCATCCGTATCGAGCCGAGCCGCGACAAAGCTATGCCAAAGAGCGGCCGGCTTTGCAACCGCCGGTCCGCCGGCCTATAAGACGTCGCCGATGCCTGCCTCGCCGGACGAGCTTTTCGCCTATCTGGATAGTCTCGGCATCGCCCACAAGACCGTCAGCCATCCGCCGCTGTTCACGGTCGGCGAATCCCGCGCGTTGCGCGGCGAGATCGCCGGCGCGCATACCAAGAACCTGTTCCTGCGCGACAAGAAGGGAGCGGCGTTCCTGGTTGTGGCGCTGGAAGATGCGGCGATCGAGCTCAAATCGCTGCATCGGCTCCTGGGCGCGTCCGGGCGCTTCTCGTTCGGCTCCGCCGAACTCATGCGCGACCGCATCGGCGTCGACGCCCGGCTCGGTAACCCCATTCGCCGTCATAAACGACAAGCTTTTGTCGCGTCACAGTGGTGCTCGACGCCGCCATGATGGCCCACGAGATGCTCAACTTTCATCCGCTGGCGAATACCGGGACGACGACGATCGCGCGGGAGGGGCTGCTCAAGTTCCTCGAGGCGACGGGACACAAGCCGCGGATCGAGGCCGGTATCCGGCCGCAACGCCTTGAAACCGCGATTGCATTCGCCCGGATTCTTCCCATTTAATCAAGCGGACAGGGGCTAATTGCGGCTCCTCGGGGCCAAGAACGCAAGGCATATCAGGGCACATGTTGCAGCAAGCTGGGACCGCAACGGCGGACACGCTCGTCAAGGACACGACGACGCAAGCCTTCGTTAAAGACGTGATCGAGGAATCCAAGCGCCAGCCGGTGCTGGTCGATTTCTGGGCGCCTTGGTGCGGCCCCTGCAAGCAGCTGACGCCGGTTCTGGAGAAGGCCGTGAAAGCGGCCAAAGGCAAGGTAAAGCTCGTCAAAATGAATATCGACGACCACCCGGCCATCCCGGGCCAGATGGGCATCCAGTCGATTCCGGCGGTCATCGCCTTCGTCAACGGCCAGCCGGCCGACGGCTTCATGGGCGCGCTGCCGGAAAGCCAGGTGGTCGCCTTCCTCGAACGGCTGACCAAGGACCGCATCGGCGGCGAAGCCCAGGATCTGCTGAAGGCGGCCGACGCCGCGCTCGCCGAGGGCGATGCCGGCCGGCGCGGCCGACCTGTATGCGCAGCTTCTCGCCGAGGACAACGCCAACGTGCACGGCGCTCGCCGGTCTGGCGCGCTGCTATGTCGAGACCGGCGCGCTCGACCAGGCGCGGCAGACGCTCGCCATGGTGCCGGAAGCAAAGCGCAACGAATCATCCGTGGCGGCCGCGCGCGCGCGCGCTTGAACTTGCCGAGCAGGCGAAGACGCTCGGACCACTCGCCGAACTCGAGCAGAAAGTCGCCGCCAATCCGCTCGATCATCAGGCGCGCTTCGATCTTGCGCTGGCGCTCAACGGCAAGGGCCAGCGGATGGAAGCGCTCGATCAGTTGATCGCCATCGTCAAGCGCGACCGCAAATGGAACGACGACGGCGCCCGCAAGCAGCTCGTCCAGTTCTTCGATGCATGGGGCCCGACCGACGAAGCCACGGTCGAGGGCCGCAAGCGGTTGTCGTCGATATTGTTCGCGTGAAGCTGACTTCAGCTCCGAGTTTCGGTGCCGTCGCTGGGCGGAGTGCGACATGCCGATTAACACGATCTATCGGGGCCCGATCGCTGCCGGACGAGATCCCGGTGTTTCCGCTGCCGGGCGCTCTGCTGCTGCCGCGCGGGCAGATGCCGCTCAACATTTTCGAGCCGCGCTATCTGGCGATGATCGACGACGCGTTGCGCTCGGGACACCGCCTGATCGGCATGATCCAGCCCGATCCCGCCCATCCGGGCCCGGACCAGAACAAGCCGCATCTGTTCCGCGTCGGCTGCGTCGGACGGATCACGCAATTCGCCGAGAGCGGCGACGGGCGCTACCTCATCCAGCTCACCGGCGTCGCGCGCTTTCGCATCGAGGACGAGCTTGCCGTCACCACGCCGTACCGGCAATGCCGGGTGACCTATCAGCCCTTCGTCGACGACTTCACCGCGCGCAAGGGCGAGGACGAGGTCGACCGCAAAGCGCTGTTGCGCGCGCTGTCGGCTTTCCTTAAGGCCAACAATCTCAAAGCCGATTGGGAAGGCATCGAGAACGCACCCAACGAGGCGCTGGTCAATGCGCTGGCGATGATGTCGCCCTATGATGCCGCCGAGAAACAGGCCATGCTGGAGGCGCCGGACTTGAAGACCCGCGCCGAGATTCTCATTGCCGTAACCGAGATCGAACTGGCCAAAAGCAAGACGTCGGGCGAGACGCCGTTGCAATGACCTGGTGATATAAGCCTCTCCTCGAATATGGAGTCCAATATGTCCATGCCGACCGCCGATCGTCCAGCCGACACCGTCGATCCGAAACTCCTCGAAATTCTGGTCTGCCCGCTGACCAAATGTCCGCTCGAATACGACGCAGAGAAGCAAGAACTGATCTCGCGCGCGGCCAAGCTCGCTTATCCGATCCGCGACGGCATCCCGATCATGCTGCCCGAGGAGGCGCGCCGGCTCGATTGAAACGCTGTCATCGTTCGCGCGGACGCCGAAATTTGCCGCACGCAGATTCCCTGCTTTTCCCTGCGCAGCGGAAAGAATTCTCTGCTAGGCGTGCAAAATTTCCCCGCGCCGCTGCGTAAGGAATTTGGGAATGACTGATCGGAACTGCTGTTGAATTCGGTCTCAATCGCGCGCAAGACGCGCAAGAAGAGGAAAATCCGTAAATTCCCTGCGAAACTCCCTGACGGCAGGAAATTTGGCGACTCAAGAGGTTGAAGATGATCAAAATTTGGGGGCGGAAAACCTCGTCGAACGTGCAGAAGGTGATGTGGGCGGTCGGCGAGATCGGGCTGCCACACGAGCGCATCGATATCGCCGGGCCGTTCGGCAAAAATCGCGAACCGGCCTATCTGGCGATGAATCCGAACGGATTGGTACCGACGCTCGAGGAAGAGGACGGCTTTCTGCTCTGGGAGTCCAACACAATCGTGCGTTATCTGGCCGCCAAGCACAAAGCGAGCGTGCTGGAACCAACCGACCCGCGTGCACGGGCGAATGCGAGCAAATGGATGGACTGGCAATTGTCAGTGGCCGGGCCCGCGATCACGCCGGTTTTTTGGGGTCTGATCCGCACGCCGCCGGAAAAGCGCGACCATGCGGCGATTGAGGCCGGAAAAAAGAACACGACGGCGGCCATGATCATGGTGGACGAGCAGCTCGGAAAATCCGCGTATCTCGCCGGCGACGCATTTTCCTATGGCGATATCCCGGTCGGCATCATGGCGTATCGCTACCGGCAGCTCGTGCCCGATCGTCCGTCGCTGAAAAATTTCGAGCGCTGGTATGCCGCGATCTCGGCGCGGCAAGCGTTCAAGGATCACGTCGCGGCCGTGCCGCTGACGTGACCGCTTGTCATCGTCCGCAGAGGCGGACGATCCAGTACTCACCGCGGCGTTCACCGATTACTGGATGCCCGCCTTCGCGGGCATGACAATCACTCCGCCGCGGCACGCGCTCCGCTCGAATGCGCCGACACGATGTAATCCATCGCCGCCTGCACGCCGCCCTTTTTGTGCGGGATGCGGGCAAGCGACAGCGCCATCTCGGTCATGGCCAGCACGCCCATTAACCAGCCATCGTTGATGTCGCCGAGATGTCCGATGCGGAAATATTTTTTGGCGTAGGGCCCGAAGCTCGCGCCGTAGGAGATATTGAATGTCTCCAGCGCCAGGCCGCGGAAGGCGTCGGCATCGTGACCGTCCGGCAACAGCACAGCCGTGATGGTCGGCGAATAATATTTCGGCTCGCGACAGAGGATTTCTAACCCCCAGGCGCGCACCGCGCGGCGCGTCGCTTCGGCGAGCCGCGCGTGGCGGGCAAAGACGTTGTCGAGGCCTTCCTCGTGCAGCATGTCGATCGACACCGCCAGCCCCTGCAGCATCTGCGTCGCCGGCGTGTAGGGGAAAAAGCCGACCTTGTTCATGGTGAGCATGTCGTCCCACGACCAGAACGACTTCGGCAGTTTCGACGTCTTCGCCGCATGCAGCGCCTTGTCGCTGACGGCGTTGAACGACATGCCGGGCGGCAGCATCAAACCCTTCTGTGCGCCGCCGACGGTGACGTCGACGCCCCATTCGTCGTGGCGGTAATCGGTCGAGGCCAACGACGAGATGGTGTCGACCATGAGCAGCGCCGGATGGCCGGCGGCGTTGATGGCCTTGCGGATCGGCTCGATCGGCGACAGGCAGCCGGTCGCGGTCTCGTTGTGCAGCACGCAGACCGCCTTGATCTCGTGCGCTTTATCCTTACGCAGATGCTCTTCAATCTTGGCCGGGTCGGCGCCAGTGCGCCAATCGCCAGGAATGAATTCCGGCTTGAGTCCGAGTTTGTGGGCCATGTCCTTCCATTGCGTGGCGAACTGGCCGGTCTCGACCATGAGCACGCGGTCGCCGGGCGACAGCGTATTGACCAAAGCCGCTTCCCAGGCGCCGGTGCCGGTCGCGGTGTAGATGATGACCGGATTGGCGGTCTTGAAGATGGTCCTGATGCCATCGAGGCAGCGCTTGGCGAGCTTGGCAAATTCCGGCCCGCGATGATCGATGATCGGGGTATCCATCGCCCGCAGCACGCGGTCGGGCAGCGGCGTCGGCCCCGGAATCTGCAGGAAATGACGCCCGGCGGCGCGTGAAGCATTCTGCGGCATTTTCGGCACTCCTTCGGATGAATTTATCGGTCCCGGCGGCGTCTATCCGAGGGCGCTCGCGGCTTGTGGGGTTGAATAGCGAATGCGACATTGCGGTCAAGCTTCTTCTCCCAGTGGAGTTACGAATTGCCCGCATTGCTGGTGCCCGGGCTCGAACGTCGTCTCGATGCTGAACGCGTGGGCGAAGTGCGTTTCGACGCGTTCACGCGTGGGCGATATGCCACCGACGCGTCCCACTATCAGATGATGCCGATTGGTGTGGTGACACCGCGCACGATAGAAGAAGCCGAACGGACGATCGGTATTTGCCGCGCGGAAGGCGTGCCGGTGACCGCGCGGGGCGGTGGGACGTCGCAGGCCGGGCAGACGGTCAATCAATCGATCGTGATCGACTGCTCGGAGCACCTCAACCGCATCGTCGAGATTGACGCTGCCGAGCGGCGCTGTGTGGTCGAGCCTGGCATCGTGCTCGACGAACTCAACCGCGCGCTGAAATCCACGGGATTGTGGTTCCCGGTCGATATCTCGACCGCCTCGCGCGCCACCATCGGCGGCATGGCCGGCAATAATTCCTGCGGCGCGCGCTCGCTGCGCTACGGCAATACGCGCGAGAACGTCATTTCGATCGATGCCTTGCTCGCGGACGGCACGCGCGCGCATTTCGGGCGGTCGGGCGATGGCAAGACCGATGTAACGCAGCCGCTGCAACGCGAGCTTCTCGCCATCGCGGCGCGCGAGGCGGCCGAGATCGAGCGGCGCTTTCCGAAAGTGCAGCGCCGCGTCGGCGGCTACAATCTCGATGCGCTCGTGCCTGGCCGCAACGACATCAATCTCGCACTCGCACATCTGCTCGTCGGCTCCGAAGGCACGCTCGCCTTCTCGACCAGGATTGAGCTGAAGCTCTCGCCGCTTCTCGGCCGCCGCGCGCTCGGCGCCTGCCATTTCGGAAGTTTCCAGGAGGCGATGAAAGCCGCGGCGCACATCGTCGCGCTCGAGCCGATCGCGGTCGAATTGATCGACCGCACCATGCTCGGCCTCGCGCGCGACATCGCCATGTACCGGCCGACGGTCAATGCGTTCCTGCGCGGCGATCCCGAGGCAATACTTTTTGTCGAGTTCGCCGAAGAGGATTGGGAGGAAAATCTGCGCCGGCTGAAACGACTCGGCGCACTTCTTGGCGACTTGGGCCTGTCCTTCGACAAGAGCGGAGCCAAATGGGGCGGCGTGGTTGAAGTGCTCGGTCCGCAATTGCAGGCCGGCATCGGCGAAGTGCGCACCGCCGGGCTGAACATCATGATGTCGATGAAGGAGGAGGGCAAACCGATCTCCTTCGTCGAGGATTGCGCGGTGCCGCTCGAACATCTTCCCGACTACACGGCGCGGCTAACCGAGGTTTTTGCTAAAAACGGCACGCGCGGCACCTGGTATGCGCACGCTGCGGTCGGCTGCCTGCACGTGCGGCCGGTGCTCAATCTGCGGCTCGACAAGGACGTGCGCACCATGCGCGCCATCGCCGAGGAAGCTTTCGCCATGGTGCGCGAGTACAAGGGCTCGCATTCCGGCGAGCACGGCGACGGTATTGTGCGGTCGGAATTCCACGAGAAGATGTTTGGCGCGGAATTGGTCCACGCGTTCGAAGAGGTGAAGGACCGATTCGATCCGCAGGGTCTATTCAATCCTGGAAAGATCGTCCGTGCGCCGAAATTCGATAATCGCAATCTGTTTCGCTACGGCCCCAACTATCGCGCAGAACCGATGTCGACCGCGCTCGACTGGTCGGCCTATCCGGGTGCCGGCGGCGGTTTCCAGGGCGCGGTCGAAATGTGCAACAACAACGGCGCCTGCCGCGCGCTGGCCGGCGGCGTCATGTGCCCAAGCTATCGCGTCACACGCGAGGAGCGCGACGTCACGCGCGGTCGCGCCAATACGCTGCGCCTCGCCATCACCGGCCAGCTGGGTCCCAACGCATTCACATCCGACGAGATGGCCGAGACGCTGAAACTCTGCGTCTCCTGCAAAGCCTGCCGCCGCGAATGTCCGACCGGCGTCGACATGGCGCGCATGAAGATCGAATTTTTATCGGCACGCGCGGCCAAGCACGGGCTATCGCTGCACGACCGGCTCGTCGGCTATCTGCCGCGCTACGCGCCCTATGCGGCGAGGGCGCCGTGGCTGATGAATCTGCGCGACCGATTGCCCGGAGCCGCCAAGTTATCAGAGGCCGTTGCGGGCTTCAGCGCCCGGCGAAACCTGCCGAAATGGCGGGGGGACTATTTTCGAGACCCAATTACCCCGTCATCGCCGGGCTTGTCCCCGCCATCCACGTCTTCAATCGCCGCAGCAACGAACGATGTGGATGCCCGGCACGAGGCCGGGCATGACGGTAGAGTGGGCCGCGAGGTTGTCCTCTTCGCCGATACGTTTAATCGCTATTTCGAGCGCGAAAACATCGACGCTGCGCTCGTGGTGCTGAACGCGGCCGGCTATCGGGTTCATCTTGCGCAACCAAGCGATGGCGGGCGTCCGCTCTGCTGCGGCCGCACTTTCCTTTCCATCGGCAAGACCGACGAAGCCCGCCGCGAAGCCGAGCGCACGCTGGCGGCGCTCGCCCCGTTCCTATCCGCAGGCATGCCGGTGATCGGTCTGGAGCCGAGCTGCCTGTTCGGTTTCCGCGACGAGATCCCGGCGCTCATCAAAAGCGATACGGCACGCCAGCTCGCCGAACGTGCTATCCTCTTCGAGGAATTTTTGGCGCACGAAGCGAAGATCGGGAAGCTCAATATTGCATTTGCGCCGACCAAGAAGCGCGCGCTGCTACACGGCCACTGCCATCAGAAATCTTTCGACACGATGAAAGCCGTCGAGGCGGCGCTGAAACTCGTTCCCGGCCTTGAAGTGGAAACGATCGAATCCAGTTGCTGCGGCATGGCGGGTTCCTTTGGCTACCAAGCCGACACGATCGATGTTTCATACGCGATGGGAGAGCTGTCATTGCTGCCGGCGATTCGCAAGGCGCCGGACGACGCCATCATCGTCGCCGACGGCACCTCCTGCCGCAATCAGATCCACGACGGCACTGGCCGCGAAGCGATTCATGTGGCACGCGTTTTGGCAATGGCATTGCCGGAAGCATCAGAACCTACCGCTCCTGTTGCAGCGCGCTCTCGTGCCAGCGGCGCAGCGCAAGATAATTGACCAAGGCGAGCAGATAAAAAATCACGATGCCGGTGACGCAGAGCAAGAGCAGCGCGGCGAACATGCGCGGGATATTGAGCCGGTACTCCGATTCCATGATGCGGAAGGCGAGCCCGGAGCCGGCGCCGGCCGAGCCCGCCGCGATCTCAGCGGCGACCGCGCCAACGAGCGACAGCCCGCCGGCGATGCGCAAGCCGCCGAGCAGATAGGGCAGCGCCGAAGGCAGTTTGAGATTCCACAGCACTTCGAATCGCGAGGCGCGGTAGAGTGAAAACAAGTCGACGAGATTGCGATCCACTGAGTTGAGACCCAGCGCGGTATCCGCCAGCACCGGAAAGAACGCCACGATCCAGGCGCAGACCAGCACCGCCGTCGGCTGCTGCAAATAGACAAGCAGGAGCGGCGCGATGGCGATCACCGGCGTCACCTGCAGGATGACGGCGTAGGGGTAGAGCGAATATTCAACGAAGCGGGATTGGTTGAACAGCACCGCAAGCCCAAAGCCGCCGACTGCCGCCAGCACAAATCCTTCAATCGTCGTCGTCAGCGTCACCAGCAGCGATTGCGACAAGATCGGCCAGTCGGTGATCAAGGTGCGCAGGACGAGACTTGGCGCGGGCAGCACATAGGGCGGGATGGCTTCGATGCGCACCGCCGCCGCCCAAATTGCAAGGCCGAGCGCCAATACGATGACCGGCAGCGCGACGCGTAGCACGCGCTCACGGTGCTCGCGGGCGGAGGTACGCCGATTCATGCGTCGCCTCCCGCCGCCATAGCGCGCGCCAGCGCTTCGGAGGTGCGGCGGCAGAACGCGGCGTAATCGGTCGAGGTGCGGAAATTGGCATCGCGCGGATAGGGCGCGTTGATGGCAAGCTCGGTGGTCACGCGGCCGGGCCGGGCCGCCATCACGGCGATGCGGCTCGACAGATAGACCGATTCGAACACCGAATGAGTGACGAAAACCACCGTGGTGCGCAGCGCCTGCCACATCGCCAGCAGATCGTCGTTGAGCTTGAAACGCGTGATTTCGTCGAGCGCGGCGAACGGCTCGTCCATGAGCAGGAGTTCCGGCTCGGTCACGAGCGCGCGCGCAATGGAGACGCGCATGCGCATGCCGCCCGACAATTCGCGCGGATAGGCGCGGGAGAAATTTTGCAGGCCGACGTGTTCGAGCGCGGCTTCCACGCGAGCGCCGATCCGGGCCGCGGGCGCACCGGCCAGCTTCAACGGAAGCCGCACGTTGTTGAACACATTGGTCCACGGCATCAGCGTCGGTTCCTGAAACACGAAGCCGATGCGGTTGCCGCCGCCGCTTTGCGTATGCCCCACCGTCCACTCGACACCACCCTGCGTGGGCTCGCTCAAGCCGGCAATGATCCGCAATGCGGTTGATTTCCCGCAGCCCGACGGACCGAGCAGCGAGAGAAATTCGCCCGCGCGCACTTCGAGATCGAGGCCGGTAAGCGCGGTCGTGCCAGTAGGGAAAGTCTTAGCGACGTCACGCAGCGCGACAAGAACCGAACCAGGGCGCGTTGCTGCCGGCTTATCCATTCTTGTTGTCATGCCCTGCGCAAGCAGTGCATCCGGTAATCTCTGCCGCAACAGATCATCTCGTTCACCATTGGATACTGGATCACCCGCATTCGTGGATGATGACAACAAACTCACTTGGGCCGCAGATCAAGCCCGATTTTCTTATCGACGAATTGCAGCGTATAGGCCTTGCGATAATCGAGATCGGGCTTGACCACGCCGGCGCGCACCATCTCGTCGAAGAAGGCTTTGACCCGCGCGTCGGTCATGGCGCCGACGCCGAGCGTCAAGGCGTCGCCGGAATCGACAATACCGTGTTGCTTCATCTTGGCGACCGAATAGGCCAGGACGTCGTCGGTCATCTCCGGATTTTCTTTCTTGATCAGCGCATTGGCCGCGCTGTTATCGTGATAGATGTAGTTGTACCAGCCGATGATCGAAGCATCGACGAAGCGCTGCACCAGATCGGGCTTCTGGTCGACGAGGTTGCGCCGCGTCTCGATCAGCGTCGAATAGCCGGAAAGGCCTTCATCGGCGAGCAGAAAGACTTTGGGCGTGAAATGCGCCGCCTTTTCGATGGCGAACGGCTCCGACGTCACATAGCCCTGCATCGCGCTTTTCTTGTCGGCGAGGAACGGCTGCGGATTGAACGTATAGGGTTTGACCTGAGCGTCCGTAAAGCCGTAATCGGCCTTGAGCCATTGGTAATAGCTCGCCATTCCCTCCTTGGAGATGAACAGCGTCAAATTCTTCAGGTCCGTGAATTTCTCGATGCCCGCATCGGGATGCGCGATCAGCACCTGTGGGTCTTTCTGGAACATGGCCGCGACTTCGACCGTTGGCACGTTCTCCGCCACGGCATCGAAGCCCTGCAGCGTGTTGGCGGAGAGGAAGAAATCGATTTTGCCGACCGCCAGCAGGAGGCGGTTGTTTACGTTCGGCCCGCCCTGCACAATAGTGACGTCGAGGCCGTATTTCCGGTAGGTACCGTCGGCCAGCGCCTGGTAGAAGCCGCCGTGCTCGGCCTCGGCCACCCAGTTGGTGCCGAACGCGACCTTGTCGAGCTTTTGTGCGCGCGCGGACCTCACCACCGCGGCGCCGGCCGCAAGCCCAAGCAGCGTTCTTTTCGTCATGGCCAGCGGCATCGGTTGCTCCTTTTCGTGGAGGACGCGAGAATAGGGGGCTAAGGCCTGAATGGCGAGTGAAGCGTAATGGCGCTGCCGAGACGCAATTGGATGGAGATGACCTGGCAGGAGATCGCCGGGGCTGGCGCCGCCGCGGCTCATTGGATCGCCGTGCTGCCGCTCGCCGCAGTGGAACAGCACGGGCCGCACCTGCCGCTCGGCGTCGATACCTACATCGCTGAAGCCTATCTGGCGCGGGTGCAAAAATTGTTGCCCGGCGATCTCCCGGTCACCTTTCTGCCGATGCAGCGCGTCGGCATCTCCGCCGAGCACCTGTCCTATCCGGGCACGCTGACGCTCTCGGCCACGACCGCGATCGCGGCCTGGACCGAGCTCGGCGAGAGTTTGGCACGGGCGGGAGTGCGTAAGCTCGTTCTCGTCACCAGCCACGGCGGCAACGTCGCGGCCATGGAATTGGTGGCCCGCGACTTGCGCACGCGCCTGGGCATGCTGGCGGTGACGGTCGGCTGGCATCGTTTTGGATACCCCGATGGCGCGTTCTCGGTCGAAGAGAAGCGGCACGGCATTCATGGCGGCGACATCGAGACCTCGCTGATGCTGGCCGCGCAGCACGAGACAGTACGCATGGATCAAGCGCCGAACGCCACGCCGGCGACAATCGCGATGGCGCGCGAGTTCAAATGGCTCGGCGCCTATCGGCCGGCCGGCTTCGCCTGGATGACACAGGACCTCAATCCGACCGGCGCGGTCGGCGACGCGACGCTGGCGACCGCGGCGAAGGGAGAAGCCGCTTTAGAGCAAGGCGCGAAGGCGTTCGTGGAGCTTCTGCGCGAAGTCGATCGCTTCGATCTCGCGCGGCTCCGCGAAGGCCCGCTGACGGAGCCTTTTTGACGCTCCCGTTACCTGGGAAGATCAATCACGCCGCGATTTTCACGTACTCGAAATCGCCCGGCTTATTGTCGATGCCGACGCGCGGCGGCGCGATCCAGCCGGCAAATTGGCCAGGCTCCGTGACCGGTTTCATCAGGCTTCCGATGAAGTCGCCGTCGTCCTTCGATGGCAGCCATTGGCCCCTTTCGCGCTCCCAGGCCACCACGTCGATGAGCTTTCCGGCCGGCGACACTTTGGCATCCTTGAACTCGCCGATCTGGCGGTGGAAGCCGACATGCGGCAGTTCGAGTTTAAAGCCGACGCCGGTCTTGTCGATGATCTTGTTCCAGCGGTCGAGCCCGCGCTGGCAATCGGCAGTGTAGTCGTCACGCAGCCGCATGTTGATGGCGGTGAGCGCCGGTTCGTCGACGCGCTTGATCTCGCCGTCGACCAGCTTGAGCACCGGATAGGTGGCGTTCTCCAGCCGATGGTCGTCCTGGATCTTGGCTTCCTGGAAACGGCCCTTGATGCCTGCCGTGAATGTGTTGGCGGCATTGGTCGATACTTCTGAACCGAACAGATCGAGCGACAGCGAATAGTGCAGGTTGAGCTTTTTCTGCATCGTCGGCAGGTCGATGACGCCGAGCGCCCGCACCTTCTCGATATCGCTCGGGTCCTCGATACCGGCTTCTTTCATCGCCTCGCAGGTGCGCTGGATGGTGCGGCCGACGCCGGTCTCGCCGACGAACATGTGATGCGCCTCTTCGGTCAGCATGAAGCGGCAGGTCCGCGACAGCGGATCGAAGCCGGATTGCGCCAGGCTTTCCAGCTGCATCTTGCCGTCGCGGTCGGTGAAGAACGTGAACATGTGAAACGACAGCCAGTCCGGCGTCGCTTCATTGAAGGCGCCCAGCATGCGCGGCTTGTCGGCGTCGCCGGAGCGGCGCTGCAATAATTCGGCCGCTTCTTCACGGCCGTCGCGACCGAAATATTTTTGCAAGATGTAGACCATCGCCCACAGGTGACGTCCCTCCTCGACGTTGACCTGAAAGACGTTCCGCATGTCGTAAAGCGACGGTGCGGTTTTTCCCAGATGGCGCTGCTGCTCGACCGAGGCCGGCTCGGTATCGCCCTGGATGACGACGAGACGGCGCAGCATGGCGCGATATTCGCCCGGCACGTCCTGCCATGCCGGCGCGCCGTAATGGCGGCCGAATGGGATCACGCGCTCTTCTTCCTTCGGCGCCAGCAGAATGCCCCAGCGGTAATCAGGCATCTTCACATAGTCGAACTTCGCCCAGCCTTTCGGATCGACTGAAACGGCGGTGCGCAGATAAACCAGCGCTTCCTGGAAACCCTCCGGACCCATGTCTTTCCACCAATCGATGTAGCCCGGATGCCAATTCTCGAGCGCGCGCAACACTTGCCGGTCCTCGGCGAGATTGACGTTGTTCGGGATCTTGGTCGTGTAGTCGACGTTGTCGATGGTCATGGTTCGCTCCGCTCGGTGGACGGATGACGGATCACGGACGACAGACTACAGATTGGCTCACGGCCGCACGGCGCCTCTATCTGTCCTTCGTCGTCCGTCCTCTGTCATCTGAAACTCATACTCTTCGCGTATCAAACACAGGCTTTTGCCCTGTCCCGTAGCGCTTGAGCGCGCCCTCCTCGCCGATTGCGTTGGGACGCTGGAATATCCAGTTCTGCCACGCGGTCAGGCGGGCGAAGATTTTCGATTCCATTGTCTCCGGCCCGGCGAAACGCAGATTGGCTTCCATGCCGGTGAGGGCGTCGGGCGAGAAACTGGCGCGCTCTTCAAGGAACACGCGCACCTCGTCGCCCCAGTCGATGTCGTCGAGCGCGAACGTGATGAGCCCGAGTTCTTGTGCGCGCTCGGCGTCGAGCATGTTGCCGCGCTCGGCCTTCGCCGCGTCGAGGTCGCCGGGGTTGGCGAGGAAACGGCACGCGAGCCGCGTCAGCCCGTTCGACATCGGGTATGCGCCGAAATTGGCGGTGCTGAGCGCCATGCTGGCCGGCGGTTTATTATCGCCTTCGCGTATACCGATCAGCATGTAGGAGCGATCGCTGGCGAAGACGATCTCCGCGAGCGTGCCGGCAAAGCATGAATCCGGTTCGATGAGCGTCACCAGAGAACGGGAGGTGAGATCGATGCGCTTGAGCACGCGCTTCCACAGATGGCGGATTTCCCACGCCAGCCAGTGATCTTTGTTGGCTTCGAGAAATCCATCGTAGGCGAGCAGGGCCGCCGGATCGCCGGAGGATTTGAAAACGATCGCCGCGACATCGAGTTCGTTGAGCCGGATATTGAGGATGGCGTCGTCCAGTTCGCGCGCGAGCTTTAGCGGCCAGAATTCAGCGCCGAGCGTGGCCATCGCGTCGCCGGCTGCGGGCGGCGGGCTCGCCGGACCTCGCAGCGTGATCGTGGCGAGCCGTCCGGCACGATCGAATTCGACGGAGACTAAGCCATATTCGACGGCGTCGGCGGAGAAGCTCCGCGTGAGCGGAGTGAGCGCCACGCCTTTCGCCGGAGCGCCACGTTTCGACTTGGCAGCAAACTCGCGCGCGCGGGAAAGAACCGTCTCATCGAATTTTGAGCCCGGCACGACTTCGTCAACCAGGCGCCACTCGACCGCGCGCTTGCCCTTGACCCCCTCTTCGGTGGTGCAGAAGACGTCGGCGTGGTCGCGACGCACCTTGCGCTTGTCGGAGACGCGGGTCAGGCCGCCGGTGCCCGGCAGCACCGCAAGCAGCGGCAGCTCCGGCAGCGCCACCGCCGCGGTGCCGTCGTCCACCAACATGATGTAGTCGGCCGCGAGCGCGAGCTCGTAGCCGCCGCCGGCCGCGGTGCCGTTGATCGCACAGATCGTCGCCACGCCGGAATTTTCCGAAAAGTCCTCGATCCCGTTGCGCGTCTCGTTGGTGAACTTGCAGAAATTGACCTTGTGGGCGTGGCTCGCGCCGGCCAGCATGCGGATATTGGCGCCGGCGGAAAAAACCCGCGGCTTGCCTGAGCGCAGCACGACGACGCGGACTTGCGGATGCTCGAAGCGGAGCCGCTCGACGGCGTCGGCGAGTTCGATATCGACTCCGAGATCGTAGGAGTTGAGCTTCAGCTCGTAGCCTTCAAACAGCGCGCCCTTCTCGTCGACATCCATGACCAGCGTGGCGACATCGCCGTCAACCGCAAGCTTCCAATGGTGATAGCGCGACGGGTCGGTCTGGAAATCGACCCGTGTTTTGCCATTGGCCAATGCGCGTGCGGTGGTGTGTTCTGCCTCCGCCATATCGATTCCTCGCCCGTGTAGGCTGCCCGTGCCTGCGTCTCCGCTTGAACGCAAACGGCCGGCAAGACTAGTGAACTATAGTGCACAAGAGCGCCGATCTGGGCGTTAATATGCATTATATTTCATAAAATCGCAACCCCGGAATTGGTTGTTTTTTCGGCCTCATGATAGTCGCGAAACAGGCGATTAATGAAGGCGACGCCGCATTCGAGTGTCTGTTCCGTGGCTTCGCGGCACGGATCGTGGCGAATGCCCGGCAACAGCGCCGTCTCGACCGGGCAGAAGCATTCCCCTTGCGCCGCTTCGACCTGCCGGAGCGTGCCGTATTGATCGTTCTCGCCTTGCACGATCAGGATCGGGACACGGATATAGCCGAGCGCGTCGGTGATATCCCACTTGCGGAACTCCGGGTCGAGCCACGGTTCGCTCCAGGAGCGAAAGGCGCAATCGACGTCGACGTGCCACCGCTCGAGTTTTTTGCGCAAATCGCCCGATGCAAACGCCACCCGCGCCCGCTCGATTTCGGCAATCCCCATCTCCTCGGTGAAGAAATGCGGCGCGATCAGCACGAGCCCGCGCACGCGATGATCCTGAACGGAGCCGGCGTAGATGGCGGCAATCGAAGCGCCATCGCTATGGCCGAACAGAATGCCGCGTTGGAATCCGATGGCGTCGAGCACGCGAGGCAGCACATCGCAGGCTTCCTCGTGCATGAACGACACCGAACGCGGCAGTTTTCCGCCACTCGATTTGCCATAGCCGGCGCGCGAATAGACAAAAACGCCGGCACCGGTCGCCGCCGCGAGTTTTTCCGGAAACGTGCCCCACAGCGCGACCGAGCCAAGCCCCTCATGCAACATCACGATCGTCGGCGCCGCCTCGGGCCGGGGACCGATCATGCGGTATTCGAGCCGCATCGGGGGAAGATCCAGGAAGCTTGTGTCGGCGAGCGTCACGACTTCTCCTTATCGATCGCCAACAGCGATGCGACGGCCTGTAAAAGCTTTGAAAAGCTCTGTTCTACCGCATCGCCTGAGGTGTCGACCGCGGCCTCCGCGCGGGCATAGTCAGCCCAGCGCGAATCGAGGATCGCCACGAGATCGGCCATCGCCTCGCGGTTTTGCGCCATGGGGCGAAAATCGCCCTGCGCCATCACCCGGCTCATGTGATCTTCAGGCCGCGCCTTGATCCAGACCGTGTGGGTTCGGCGCAGCAGCAACGTATAGGTTTCGGAATCGGCGACGATGCCGCCGGCGGTCGTGACGATTGCGGCCTCGTGCTCGGCGATCACGCGCTCGAGCGCGCCGCGCTCATGCCGGCGGAAAGTCGCCATGCCGGCCATTTCAATCAGGTCGGGAATGCTGGCGCCGTAATCCTCCTCGACCAGGCGATCGATCTCGATGAACGGCCAGCCGAGGTGCCGCGCCAGCATTCTTCCCAGCGTCGATTTTCCGGCGCCACGCAGGCCGACAAGCGCGATGCGCCGGGCGCGGTCGACATTTTCCGAGCGCGCCACGCGCGCCTCGATTTCTTTGGCTAACGCCGGCAATTCTCCCTCCGGCACCTGGGCGAGCAGATCGAGGATATGGCCTAGCACGATCGGGCGCGCGCTCGTTTCGGGCAACAGGACGGAGGCGCGAAGATCGAGCGCCTGCGCAACCGCGCGCAGCACGCTTACCGACGGATTGCCCGCGCCACTTTCGATCTGTGCCAAATAGCGCTCGGAGATTTCGGAGGCTTGCGCCAATTGCCGCCGCGTCATGCCGCGTTTGGCGCGATTGCGCCGTACCTCGCTGCCGATGCTAAGGAGAAAGGCCGCATCTGACGCAAGGTCGCTTTGCGGCGCCGCGACGATCTTCTTCTCCGACTTTTTGGCTACCAGTTCGGCCACTTTAGTCGGTCCTTCACATGCACTATACTTCATGCTCTATAGTGCATATTCGACCGACATTTGGCAAGCCTGAGCGGCGGCCGATCCTGGCTATCCGGCGGGTTCTCACTCCAAAATCTTGCGCCAGCTACCGCTTTGCGGCTCAGGCGGCCGCTCGGTTTCTTCAATTGTCTCGGGCCCTGGATCGTCCGGCGCATGAACGAGCGGGATCACCGGGGCGGCCTTCGGCTGGGTCGGTTTTGCGCCTCGCCGCGCCGGCAGCAAGGCAATCGACGGCGTAGGCGGCTGGTCCTCGGTCGGAGCACCTGCGGCGGGCAAGTCTTCGCTCTGCGGCGCTGGTTCCACGTCGGGTTGTGGTTGCGGCGGTTCGCCGCTCGGCGTGGCGGCCGGCGGTTCCGGCTCGATGACCGGCGCACTGACCATGCCGGTGAGCGGCACGCGCCATTCGAAGGCGTCGAGACGGCCGCTGACCGGCGACACCGGCAGCCAGCGATCGGAGACGTGACCGTCGGCGGTCCATTGCGGGTCGGGAGCGGCGTTGAGCGCGCGGGCCATCCATTCGCGCGCGCGGCCCTCGTCATTGTGCTCCGCCCGTTCCAGCTCGGCCATCAGCAGCGCAATCCGCTTCGTGGCGCAGCCAGATAGGGTGCAAGCGCGGCCCGCGCCTTGCCGAACTCGCGCGCGTCGAGCGCCGCCCGCGCTGCGGCCAGCGCGCCTTCGATAGTCCCGGGCGTTTTTTTGATCAGGGCTTCGATCCGGGCGAGGCGGTCGCGCGCCGCATCGCCGAAGCGCAGGCCGGCGTAAGTTTGCGCAAGATCGGGGTGTGGATTGGCGCGCCACGCTTTCGCGACGATGCGCGAGGCTTTGCGCAGCTCACCGCCCTCGGCGAGCATGCGCCCGGCGGTCGCGGCGGCCGGCACCAATGTCGGGGCAAGTTTGGCGGCTTCGAGCGCCAATGCCTTGGCCCTATCGCGGTCGGTATCTTCGACGGCAAGCGCGTGGGCCGTCAGCATCACCGCGCGCTGGCGGCGATATACGGCCTTGTCGAGCGCGTCTTTGCCGCCTTCCAAGAGCGCAAGCGCGCCGACCCAATCGCCGGTGGCGCAGCGGAATTCAAGCGCGACCCGGCCGGCCCAGCTCAGCCCCGGCGCGGTGCGCACCGCCTCCTCGGCGTAGGCCCGGGCGCTCGCCGCGTCGTCGCGGCGCTGCGCCTCAATGTAGAGGCCGTGCAGGCCGAGCGTCTTGGTGTCGGCGCGGCTCGCCATGGTGCGGAAAGCGCGCTCGGCGGTTTCGCGGTCGCCTGAAAGCTGTGCCGATTGCGCGGCGAGCAACAGCGCCAGCGGTTCGCCGGCCGCGATGCGGTTGACCTCGGCGGAGATGCTTGCGCGCGGCGGCGATGTCGCCGGCGCCTACCGCGATCAGCCCGTTCGAAATCGCCTCGTAGGCGCGCATTCCGCGGCGATTGCGCACGCGATTGGCGAGCATGGCCGGCGAGCGGAGGACGGCGCGGATCAGGGCAACGATCAGCGCCAGCAGCGCCATCGCCGCCAACACCGCCGCGCCCAGAACCATGAGCGAGGTTTCGATGCGCATACCCTGCCAGGTGATGACCACGTCGCCGGGCCGGTCGGTGAGCCAAGCCACGGCGAGCGACAGCGCACCGACCACAATGAGGAAAAGAACGACGCGGATCATTGGGTATTGACGCTGGTCAGTGCGGCGAGCGCGTTGGCGGCGATGCGCCGCCCCGCCGCTATGGCGGCGTTGCGCGCGTTCACCTTCTGCATCCAGGGTTCAACGAGGGCGTTTGCGGATGGCGGCAAACGGGCGATGTCGGCGAGCGCCGCAGCGATGTCGGCATGCGCGGCGTCGGCATCAAGCCGCGCGATGACCGACGAAGGGTCGTCGCTCGGCGGCGCGTTGACGGGCGAGATGCGGACGAGATTTTTCGCGTTGTCCTCAAGGCGCCCGAGGAAAGTGCCGTGGCGCGCCGGCGCGCCGGATGCTCGCTGCAGGGAAGACGTGAGCTGCAAAAGCGCGTGCGCAAGCTCTGTGTCGGTTGGGACGCCGCTGGCGGAAAACGGTGCGAGCGCGGCGAGGGCATTCTGATCCGCGCCGAGCGACTTCATCGTGGCCAGCTCAGCTTGATAGGGCGCGCCGCGTTCGACCACGGCACGCAGCGCCTCGGCGGCAACGGCCGCTCTCGCTGCACGGTCCTCGGCGCTTGTTGTCCGCTGTGCCGACGCAGCGGAGAGCGTCTTGATCGAATTTTCCAGCGCCGCGATGCGGGCCGCGAGCGCATCGAGGTCGCTCCGTTGCACTCCCGTCTGTGCTGTGCCTTTGGCCGCATTAGCGGCGGTCGCGGCGTCACGGGCCGCAGCCGCAGCCGCATCGGCGCGTGCGAGCGCGTCTTTCGCCGTAACGGCGACGTCGTCGGCGCGGCGATTGAGCGCAGCAAGCGAATCGTTGAGGGACTTCAACTGCGCTTCCACCGTCGACATGCGGGAGGCGAGGCCGGAGTCGGACTGCGGTGCTCGCAGCGCAGCCTCGATTTTGTCGAGCCGCGCGTCAATCTCCTCGATGACTGTGTTGCTGGGTCCGCGCGTACCGGCCGGCGCAGTGGCGCTCTGGGGCGGAACAATGCCCGCGAGCCAAAGGCCAACACCAAAAGCTGCGGTCACCACGACCCCTGCGATTGCGGCAAAACCGGGTATCATAAAGCCCGCACCGAAATTCCGGCCCGCACGTTTCTTGGTGTCACCCTGTTCCGCTTGGTGTTCCGGCTTTTCGGTCTCGACCTCCGTCGCCGTCAAATCGATCGTCGGCGGCCGTCGGCGCGGGGAGCTGTCAGGCTCGCTCGTCATGTTTTCTCCAGGACGCGGTCTCCAAATCGACCGGCAGGATCCGGATCGCCGCCACGGCATAGTACGAGGCAAAGATGGCGGCAACAGATCGCCAACTTCCGTCAAAAGAACGCGCTTAGGGCGTATTTGGCCCAATCAGCCCGAGCAATTCGGCCTCGTTCGGCCGTGGTGCAACCCTGATCGTGGCGGCGCCGGCGCGGACGAGCGGTTCGGCAACCTGGGAGGAGAGGCAAAAATGCGGAGCGCTGAGCGCGCTTGCGAGCCTATCGCTGGCGCGCGCCGCATTCATGTAGGCCTCGGCACTCCGGCGGGAATAATGCAGTACGCCGTCGATGCCGCCCGCCAATGCATCGGCGGCCATTTGCGGCAATTTTTCCGCGATGACGGCGCGGTAGACGACGACAGTCTCGACCGCAAACCCCTTGGCGCGCAGGTCGCCGTCAAGCTCGCCGGAGCGGTCCTCGCCGGCAAGATAAAGGAGCCGTGCCGGTGGATTGAGACGCGTAGCGACGCGATTGGCGAGATCGTTCACGTTGCCGTCTGCCGAAGCGACAGACGTGAATCCGTGGTGGCGAACCGCTTCCGCGGTCCGCTCGCCCACGGTGAAAACAGGCACGCGGCGCACCTCATCGCTAAGGGTATGCCCGGCAAAGCCGCACAAAGCATTGGCACTCGTGAGCAAAAACGCCGCCCACGGTCCGGCGTTGAGATCGACATGCGTTAGACTCTCGATCCACATAAGCGGCGCGACGATCGGCTCGTGGCCGCGGGCGCGCAGGGCGGCCGCAGTGCGTGCAGCGTTCGGTTGCGGGCGGATGACAAGGAGGCGCAAAGTCTAACCCAGTGCAAAAAAGCCGGAGCCTGCGCGGCTTTTCAGCTCGCGACCGGCATCGACGCCAAGCGCCACCGCGTCGTCGCGGTTGCCCTCGCGCGAAACCTCGAACGCTTCGCTGCCATCGGGCTTCACGATGATTCCGCGGAAGCGCACGGCTCCTTCGTTCACGCGCGCGTGCCCGCCGATCGGCGTGCGGCAGGAGCCGTCGAGCACGGCAAGAAAGGCGCGCTCGGCCGCGAGCGCAATTGCCGTATCGGGATCGTTGATCTTTTCGAGAAGCGCGCGCGTGGTGTCGTCGGCGTCGCGGATTTCAATTCCGATCGCGCCCTGGCCGACGGCAGGAAGAAACTCCTCGATTTCGAGCACGGTGGTCGCCGCCGCGACAAGGCCGAGGCGCTTGAGGCCGGCCAGCGCCAAAAGCGTTGCATCCATCTCACCGGACTCAAGCTTGCGCAGCCGCGTCTCCACGTTGCCGCGCAGCGGCACCACGTTTAGGTCCGGCCGCAGGCGCTTGACCAGCGCTTGTCGGCGCAGCGAGGCAGTTCCGACGATCGCACCCCGGGGCAGGTCATGGAGTGTCTTGGCCTTGGGGCTGATGAAGGCGTCGCGCGCGTCCTCGCGCGGCAGGAATGCCGATAGGACGAGACCAGGCGGGAGAACGGTCGGCATGTCCTTCGAGGAATGCACGGCAAGATCGATGGCCCCGGAAAGGAGCGCCTCCTCTATCTCCTTGGTGAAAAGCCCCTTGCCGCCAGCTTCCGCCAACGGCCGGTCCTGGATCGCATCTCCCGTGGTGCGGATGATTTTTATCTCGATCCGATCCGCAGCGAGGCCGGACGCGGCGGCAAGGCGTCGCAACACTTCGCGGGCTTGCACCAGCGCCAGCGGCGAGCCGCGCGAGCCGATGCGTAGCGTTGTCGGGGTCGAGGAGGTATGAGCCATTACACCTTCGGGCGTTACGGCGCTTATAATACACCCATGGTGATCCTGGGCATCGAAACGACCTGTGATGAGACGGCGGCCGCTCTCGTCGAACGGACGGGGGACGATCGCGGGCGGATCATGTCCAACGTCGTGCTTTCGCAGGTGAGCGAGCATGCCGAATTCGGCGGCGTGGTGCCGGAGATCGCCGCCCGCGCCCATGTGGAAGCGCTCGACCACATCATCGCCACGGCGATGGCGGAGGCGAAGATTTCCTTCGCTGAACTCGATGGTGTCGCCGCAGCCGCCGGGCCTGGGCTGATCGGCGGCCTTATCGTCGGATTGACCACCGCCAAGGCGATCGCGCTCGTGCACAACAAACCGCTGATCGCCGTCAATCACCTCGAAGCCCATGCGCTGACGGCGCGGCTTACGGATGCGACGCCGTTTCCCTACTGCCTGTTCCTGGCCTCCGGCGGGCATACGCAAACTCTCGGAGTGCGCGGGGTGGGCGACTACTTGCGGCTCGGCGGCACGGTCGATGACGCCATCGGCGAGGCCTTCGACAAGACCGCGAAGTTGCTCGGGCTTGGCTACCCCGGAGGACCGCTGGTCGAGAAAGAAGCGGCAAACGGCGATCCCGAGCGCTTTTCGCTGCCGCGGCCGATGAGCGGCCGCCGCGATGCCGATTTCTCGCTATCCGGTCTCAAAACCGCGTTGCGTCTCGAGGCGGAGAAAATCGCCCCGCTGAGCAATCAGGATGTCGCCGACCTCTGCGCGTCGTTCCAGCAGGCGGTGGTCGATGTGGTGACGGACCGGTTGCGCCTGGGTCTGCGCATGTTCATCGACCGGATCGGAACACCCAGTGCGCTGGTCTGCGCCGGTGGCGTCGCCGCCAATCAAGCCATTCGCCGGGTCTTGCACCGCGTCGCCTTCGAAGCCGGCACCATGCTGGTCGCGCCGCCGCCGGCGCTGTGCACCGATAACGGTGCCATGATCGCCTGGGCCGGTGCCGAGCGGCTCGCGCTCGGCTTAAGCGATACGCTCGATGCCGTTCCGCGGCCCCGCTGGCCGCTGGATCAGGTGGCGAAGGTGGCAGCGGACTAAAACGCCGCCGCATCATCGCGCGGTGTCTATTGCTCGAACCGGTCGATGAACCAGCGCAGGAGGCGGGTCCAAATTTCATCCTTGCCGACCGCGTCCTCGATACCGTGTTCGAGGTTGGGATTATCGTTGACCTCCATGACCACGATGCCGTTCTCGGTCTGCTTGAGGTCGACGCCGTAGAATCCCTCGCCGATCGGCCGTGCGGCGCGCACCGCGACGTCGATCACCTCGCGCGGTGCCTGTTCGAGATCGAAGGCTCGGAAGCCGCCCTCGCGCGAAGAACCGTCGGGCCGGTACTTTACGACCTGCCAATGGCCGCGCGCCATGCGGTACTGGCAGATGAACAGCGGCTCGCCGGCAAGCACGCCCACGCGCCAGTCAAACTCGGTGGGCAGGAACTTTTGTGCCAGCAATAGGTCGGTTTCCTCGAAAAGCTCATCGCAGATGCGCTTGAACTCCGGGGCCAATTCGATCTTGTGCACGCCGCGCGAGAATGAGCCGTCGGGAATCTTCACCACCAGGGGCAGTCCCAACTCGTCGATCGCTTTGGCGAGGTCGGAGTCTTCGGCGATGATCACCGTCGGCGGCGTCGGCACTTGGTGCTGCTGCAAGAGTTCCATCAAGAAAACCTTGTTGGTGCAGCGGATCATCGAAATCGGATCATCGATGACCGGCATGCCCTCCTGCCAGGCGCGCCGGGCGAAGCGGTAGGTATGATTGTCGATCGAGGTGGTTTCGCGAATGAACAACCCGTCGTATTCGGCAAGCTCGGCAAGCTGCCGCCTGGTGATCGGCTCGACGTCAACCGACAGTTTCTCGGCGATACGCGCGAAGTGCTTGATCGAGGTCGGCGAGGACGGCGCCATCTTCTCGTTGGGATCGTAAAGCACGGCGAGATCGTATTTGGAGACCGACCGCGCCTTGGGATCGCGCCATTCGCGCTTGGTGTGATTGTGCAGCAACTCGCGGAAAAATTCGGCTTCGCCGTTGGCGAGGCGGGTGATGTTGCGCGGGCGGATGCGATCGATCGAGAGCCACTCGCCGGGATCGACGATCACTTCCAGCGCCGGGCAGCGGAACCAGTCGAACAACAGCCGGCCGAACGGCTCGAAACGATTGTCGCGGGCGAGACCGAAGCAGACCAGCAGCTTGAATTCGCTGTCGGGCTGGAAATCGGCGCGCCGCGCGCAACGGTTCAACTCGTCCTCGAGATCCGGCAGTGCATGCTCGTAGAGCTTCTGCTCGCGAAGCTCCAGCATGGTTTCCACGGTCGGCACCACGCGATGGCCGCGCGCCTCGGCGAGCAGCGAGGCGTAGTAGCCCTTCGACTGATAGGCGTAGGAGCGGGCGAGATTGACGAGCTTGGGCCGCCCCATGTCGAACAAGCGAGGCCGCGCCAGGTACTCACTCGTGGTGATGACCTTGTGCGGGGTCTCGGCGTTGGGCAGATCGCGGGGCTGATCGACAAGGATGACCCAGCCGGTCATGGGCGGGTCCCTTTCGAGTCGATGCGACTATTCAATGCGAGGCCGATCATGCGTTCGAAGTCGGGTACGGCACGCAACTCGTCATAGCCGGATTCAAATCCATTGGCGACCGGGGCAAGCGCGCTTGTCTACCATGAAAACCGATTCGCGCATGCGAGTCGGTGGGACTATTCATGGGACGGCCGAGCGGTTTCTCGAAGCGCAACGCGTCGGCGTGGTCGTCATAATAGTCGTGGTGCCTCCCGAACAGCCGATACCCCGACTTTTCGTAGCGCGCAATGGCTCGGGTGTTGTGGTCGTGGACTTCCAGCCGCATAACCTTGCAGCGCCGCCGCATCGCAGCTTCTTCCACGGCCGCAAGGAGCAAGGTCCCGATGCCTCGCCCTTCGAACGCCTGGGCAACTCCATATGAGTAAAGCCTGGCTAGCTTCGAGCGCGGGCGATAGAGGACGAGCGCATAGCCGACGAGTTCGTCCCCCGCTCTCTGCGACGATCATACTGGCGAGCGGGGACGTGATGAAGCGGCGCAAGCTTCGCCGAGACAATAGATCGACGGTGAAAACCGCCTGCTCGATGGCCACCAAGGCGGGAAGATCGCTCAGGCGGGCGCGACGCAGCGTGACGCCGGGATGTTGCCGATGCAGCGGCCTGTTCACGACACCCGTCCCCGTTCGCCCCGTGCCATCATGGCTTCCAGAAGCTCCAGGCGGTCAGCTTCGCCCGGCGGCTTGTCCCAGCGCAGCCGGTTGATGCGGGGGAAGCGCATCGCCAGTCCTGATTTGTGGCGCGTAGACCGCTGCAGCCCCTCGAAGGCGACTTCCAGCACCAGTCCTTGATCCGGCTCATGCACCACCTCGCGCACCGGGCCGAAGCGCTCGGTCGTATTACGCCGCACGAAGCGGTCGATCTGCAACAGTTCCTCGTCGGTAAAGCCGAAATAGGCTTTGCCGACGGGGACCAGCTCGTTGCCGGCTTCTCCGCGCGTCCAGACGCCGAACGTGTAGTCGGAATAATACGACGAGCGCTTGCCGTGGCCGCGTTGCGCGTACATCAGTACGGCGTCGATAATAAACGGATCGCGCTTCCACTTCCACCACGGGCCTTTCGGCCGGCCGGGCAGATAGGACGCATCGCGCCGCTTGAGCATGACGCCTTCGACAGCCGCCGCATCCGCGCCTGCTCCTGCCGCGGCCGGATTCTTTCGCGCGGCTGCGAGTTCGTCCCAGTTGCTAAAATCCACCAGGGGCGAAAGGTCAATGCGCCGTTCGTTGAGCCGGGCGACGAAATCTTCCAGCCGCGCCCGGCGCTCAGCGAAGGCAAGCCCGCGCAAATCTTCATCGCCGTCGGCGAGGAGATCGTAGGCGCGCAGATGCGCGGGAAATTCGGCGATCAACTTTGCGGTCACGCTTTTGCGGTTGAGCCGCTGCTGCAGCACGTTGAAGGACTGCACCAATCCCTCGCGCCGGATCAAAAGCTCGCCGTCGATGGCGCCGGGCCGGTGCAGCACGTCGACGAGATCGGGGAAGCTTCTGGAAATATCTTCCCCGGTGCGCGAGTAAAGTCGCGCGACCGTGCCGCCGTCGCGCCGTGCTGCGACCGCCTGCACGCGGACGCCATCCCATTTCCATTCGGCCATGAAGCCCGCCGGATCGAGGGCGGCGAGGTCAGCTTCGTCGAGCGCATGGGCGAGCATCGGCGGCCGGAAGGGTGCAGGATCGGCGCTCTCCGGTTTCTGCCCGCGGCCTTCAAGCCACGCGAAGAGCTCGACATAGGGCGGCGCAAGACCAGGCCAGAGCAATTCAATGTCCTGCGCGTCGCCGGTGCCGAGCGCCGCGACCGCGGCCTTGGCGAGACGCGCCGAAGCGCCGACGCGCAAACCGCCGGTGACCAGCTTGATCAACGCCCAACGCCCGGTTTCATCGAGCGCGTCGAGCCAGCGCGCCAGCTGCTGCGGCAGCTGCGCCTTGCCGAGCGTAGCAAGCGTCTCGATAACGGTAGCCAGTTTCAGTTCCCCGGCGCCCCTGCCAGGGGAGAAGGACGAAGCAGGCCACATCAATGCGACGGTCTCGGAGAGATCGCCGACATAATCGTATGAAAGCTCAAACAGCACCGGATCGGTGCGTTCGGCGATGAGGTTGCGGATCAATCCCGGCTTGGCGTGCGGGAAGCTCAGCGCGCCGGTGAGCGCGGCGAGCGCCCATCCGCGCTCCGGATCGCCCGTGCAGCGGAAATACTCGGTCATCAGCCGCAGCTTGCTGTTGCGCGCGGGCTCGTAGGCGAGACGGTCCAAAAGTTCAGCGAAGCGGTTCATTCCTCCGCCTCTCCTGGGTCTTGCTCGCCCGGCTCGTCCTCCTCGCCATAACCGGCGATATCGAGCGGCCGTGCTTTTAAGCCGCGCGTGCCGCACCAGTGCACCAGCGCATCCTCCTGGCCGTGCGTGACCCAGATTTCGCCTGCTCCGGTCGCGGCGACGGTGGCCGTCAGTCCATCCCAGTCGGCATGATCGGAAATCACCAGCGGCAGCGAGACGCCCTGCTGGCGCGCCCGCGCGCGCAACCGCATCCAGCCGGACGCAAAAGCATTGACCGGATCGGGGAAGCGTCGCGCCCAAAGGTCGGTGAGCGCCGAAGGCGGGCAAAGCGTAATGCTGCCGGCAAGCTCCGCCTTGCTGGCGCCGCGCACCGCGCGCATTTCGCCAAGCACAATGCCGCGGCTGGCATAATAGCGGGTGATGGATTCCATCGCACCGTGCAGATAGATCGGACTGCCGTAACCGGCCTTGCGCAGGAGTGCGATCACCCGCTGCGCCTTGCCCAGCGAGTAAGCGCCGACGAGATGCGCGCGCTCGGGAAACAAGGCGACGGACCGCAGCAGTTTGGCGATTTCCCCATCGGGGTCGCCGTGGCGGAAGACCGGCAGGGCGAACGTCGCCTCGGTGATAAACACGTCGCATCTCACGAGCTCGAACGGCGCGCAGGTCGGATCGGGAATGTTTTTGTAATCGCCGGAGGCGACGACGCGCAGCCCACTGGCCTCGACCGCGATCTGCGCCGAGCCGAGCACGTGGCCGGCCGGATGAAACGTGACCGTCGCCCGATCGAGCTTCACGCTCTCGCCGTAACGGATCACCTGCGTCGAACGGGCGAAATTCTCGCCGTAGCGCAGCCGCATGAGGTCGAGCGTCTCTTGCGTCGCCAATACGGCGCCATGGCCGGCGCGGGCATGGTCGGAATGGGCGTGCGTGATCAGCGCCCGCTCGACTGGGCGGGTCGGGTCGATATGAAAGCCGCCGCGCTTGCAGCAAATTCCGGCGGACGTCAGCGCGAGGATGTCTTCAGGGCGCATCTCAGGTGATTAAATAATCATTTCGTTTAAGGACGCGAGCACGCGATGACCGACACCGGCCCGCTTTTCGTCTCTTCCGGCGATCTCATCGCCGACCGGCGCTATCAATGGGCGCTCGACCACGCGGGGCGCGGCGATTTTGCCGGCGCCGCGGATATCCTCGTGCAAACGGTCGAGCTGACGCCCGGATTCGCTACGGCGTGGTTCGCACTCGGCGCCATCCGCGACCGGCTCGGCGACGCGAGCGGCGCGATTGCCGCTTTCGAACAGGCCGAGCGACTGGACCCGGACGACTACCACGGCGCCCGGCTGCAACTCGCACGCCTGGGCGCTGGCGAGACTACGCCGGCGATGACGCAACCCTATGTCCGCCGGCTGTTCGACCAATACGCGGCGCGTTACGACACCGCGCTGACCGAGCATCTGGCCTATCAGGGGCCGACGCTGTTGCGCCAGGCAGTCGAAGTCCGTCATGTGCGGGACGGGGCGGCCGATGCGATTTGGCGCGATGCTCGACCTCGGCTGCGGCACCGGGCTCGCCGGCACTGCTTTTCGCTCGTTCGTCGATCGGCTCGTCGGCGTCGATCTCTCCCCGGCAATGATTGCTCAGGCGGCAACGAAGGGCTTTTACGACCGCCTTGTTACTGGCGACCTCCTGCATGCACTTCGGCAAGAGGACGCCGAAACCGCCAAATATCACCTCGTTATCGCGGCCGATGTTTTCGTTTACGTCAACGATCTCGCACCGATCATCGCCGGCATTGCCCGTATTCTTGCTGCCGACGGACTCTTGGCCTTCACGGTGGAGACCTATTACGGAAATGATGCAAAACTCTTGCCGACGCTACGCTACGCGCACGGCAAAACCTATGTTCGTCGGGTCCTCGCCGACTCCGGGCTCGCGGTGGCCCATCTCGCCGAAGCGTCCGTGCGCACAGAGAAGGGCGTGCCGGTCGTTAGCCTGGTCGTGGTTGCGCAGCCCTCGACCGCAATGCCCTTGGCCGCTAGTTCTGGCGGGTGACTGTTCTCGAACGCCCTAAGATCTTGCCGGAACTGTTCGCGCACTGGTTCGCCGGCCGCGGCTGGACGCCGCGCGAGCATCAGATTGAGCTTTTGGCCAAAGCGCATGCCGGCCGCTCGGTGTTACTGATCGCGCCCACCGGCGGCGGCAAGACGCTCGCCAGCTTTTTGCCAAGCTTGGTGGAGTTGAGCGGTGCCTCGAGGGTATCGCGAAACCTCCCGACCCCCACTCCCAGCCCCTCCCCACAAGGTGGAGAGGAAAAGCGCCGCCTGATCTCGATCGGCCGGGATGTGCGGCGCGAGGGAGGCCTGCACACGCTCTACATTTCCCCGCTCAAGGCGCTCGCCGTCGATATTGCCCGCAATCTGGAAGCGCCGGTCGCCGAGACGCGGCTGCCGATCCGCATCGAAACGCGCACCGGCGACACACCGACATCGAAGCGCCAACGCCAACGCCGCGATCCGCCGCAAATTTTGCTAACGACGCCGGAGCAGCTTGCGCTGCTGCTTGCCTCGGCCGATGCGCCCTACCTGTTTGGATCGCTCAAGCGCGTGATCCTCGACGAATTACACGCGCTGGTGACGTCGAAGCGCGGCGATCTGCTTTCGCTCGGGCTCGCCCGTCTGTTCCGCCTGGCTCCCGCCCTCACCAGCATCGGTCTCTCGGCGACCGTCGCCGTGCCCGAAGAGCTCTGTCGTTTTATGGTGCCGCAACGCGGGGCGCACGCCCGCGCCGATCTCGTCGTCGCCGAAGGCGGCACCGCCCCCGACGTCACGATGCTCGACACGCGCGAGCGGTTGCCCTGGGCCGGCCATTCGGCGCGCTACGCGCTCGGCGAAATGTACCAGCTGATCAAGGCGCATCGTACTGCACTCGTGTTCGTCAACACGCGCAGCCAAGCGGAAGGCATTTTTCAGAACCTTTGGCACATCAACGAAGACAATCTGGCGATCGCGCTCCATCACGGCTCGCTCGACGTGGCGCAACGGCGCAAGGTGGAAGCGGCGATGGCAGGCGGACGGCTGCGGGCGGTGGTCTGCACGTCCTCGCTTGATCTCGGAGTTGACTGGGGCGACGTCGATCTCGTCATTAATGTCGGCGCACCCAAGGGTGCTTCGCGGCTGTTGCAGCGCATCGGTCGTGCCAATCACCGCATGGACGAATCGTCGAAGGGCGTGCTCGTTCCCGCCAACCGCTTCGAAGTGCTCGAATGCCGGGCCGCGCTCGACGCCATCGCCGAAAATGCGCAGGACACGCTGGCCTCGCGCGTGGGCGCGCTCGACGTGCTCGCCCAACACGTGCTCGGCTGCGCCTGCGGCGAGCCGTTCGTTGCCGAAGAGCTTTATGCCGAGGTGACGACGGCCGCGCCCTACACTGGCCTAACGCGTGCGGACTTCGATGCCGTCGTCGAGTTCGTGGCCACCGGCGGATATGCCCTGAAAGCGTACGAGCGCTTTGCCCGCATCCGCCAAGGGAAGGACGGGCGCTGGCGCATTGCGCATCCCAAGGTGGCGCAGCGCTATCGGCTCAATGTCGGCACCATCGTAGAGGCCGACATGTTGAAGGTTCGCCTGGTGCGCTCGCGGGCTTCCAAAATCATACCGCGCGGCGGACGCCTGCTCGGCAAGGTCGAGGAATATTTCGTCGAGACCATGGTGCGGGGCGATACCTTCGTGTTCGCCGGCGAAATTCTCAAATATGAAGCGCTGGTCGAGGACGAGGTCTACGTCTCTCGTTCAACCTCGGAGGACCCAAAAGTGCCGGCCTATGAGGGCGGCAAATTCCCGCTGTCGACGTATCTCGCCGAGCGCGTGCGCGGCATCATCGCGCATCCGCAGGAATGGCGGAATCTGCCGGCGCAAGTGCGCGAGTGGTTGGAAATCCAGCAATGGCGGTCGCAGATGCCGGGTCAGCGCGAGCTTTTGATTGAAACGTTTCCGCGCGCCAATAAGTACTATCTGGTCTGCTATCCGTTCGAAGGCCGGCTCGCGCATCAGACGCTCGGAATGCTGCTGACGCGGCGATTGGAGCGCGCGCGGTTAAAGCCGATGGGGTTCGTCGCCAACGAATACGCGCTCGCCGTCTGGGGTCTCGGCGATGTCGCGCAACGAATCGAGCGTGGCGAATTGTCTCTCGCCGAGCTTTTCGATGAGGACATGCTCGGCGACGATCTGGAAGCATGGCTCGCCGAATCGGCGCTGATGAAGCGCACCTTCCGCAATTGCGCGATCATTGCCGGTCTGATCGAACGACGATTCCCGGGCGAGGAAAAATCCCGACGGCAGGTCACCATCTCGACCGATCTCGTCTACGACGTGCTTCGCAGCCATCAGCCCGACCACGTTTTGTTGCGCGCCGCCCGCGCCGATGCCGCCACGGGCCTGCTCGACGTGCGCCGGCTCGGCGATATGCTCTCGCGCGTCAGCGGCCGAATTGTCCATAAAGCGCTCGACCATGTTTCACCGCTCGCCGTTCCGGTGATGCTGGAGATTGGGCGCGAGGCAGTCTACGGCGAGGCGGCCGACTCGCTTCTCGCCGAGGCGGCGGATGAGCTGGTGAAGGAGGCGATGCAGTGAGGGCTAGCACTTCTCCCGCTCGTTCCTGCACCAACGGGAATCCAGCTGCCGAGGTCCCGCTTGCGCAGGAGCGAGCGGGTCACGAGCTTACGCTTGCCGGCATCACGCTCGTCGCCGACCCGGCCGGGGCGCTGTACTGGCCTGACGAAAAGCTGCTCGCCGTCGCCGATCTGCATTTGGAAAAAGGCTCAGCGTACGCGGCGCGCGGCGTGCTGCTGCCTCCCTACGACACATCGGCGACGCTCGAGCGATTGAGCCGCCTGATGGAGCGATATGCCCCGCATCTCGTGATCGCACTCGGCGACAGCTTTCACGATGGGGGCGGCGCCTCGCGGATGGCCGCCAGCAGCCGCACCACGCTCAAGGCGCTGCAACGCGGCCGCGATTGGGTCTGGATCGCCGGCAATCACGATCCCAATCCGGCTGGTGGCATCGGCGGCCGCTTCGCCGGCACTTTAGCGGTCGGCGCGCTTACTTTCCGTCACGAACCATCGAATAGCGCTTGCGACGGCGAGATTGCCGGCCATCTGCATCCGCTGGCGCGCGTGGCGCGGCGCGGGTGCGCGGTGAGCCGCCGCTGCTTCGCCAGCGATGGCCGCCGCCTCGTTATGCCGGCGTTCGGCGCCTACGCGGGCGGGCTTAATATTCGCGACCGCGCTATCACGATGCTGTTCGGCACACTCGCTTTCACCGCGCACATGCTGGGGGAACGCCGTCTCTACGCGGTCGCCGCCGCGCGTTGTCTGCCGGACTGATCGAAGCGTGCTTCAGTCGAACTTGATCGCCGATGCCGAAGTAACGGCGCCGGCGGGCCGCTATCGCGGCTTCGCCGCGAGTGGATCCTGCGCGGCCGGGTCCCAGGCGGCTGCAGTCTTCACGTTGACTGCGTCATCGGGCTGCGGCTCCGGCATCCATTTCTGCACCGCAAGGCGTGCGGCGGCGAGCGATTGGGCGTCCAGGCGAGAGGCGATCTCGTCACGCTTTTTTCGCCGCGTCCTTGTCGCCCTGTATTGGCCGCGAGCGCAAACCATTTGTAGGATTCGGCGTTGTTCTGCTCCACGCCAATGCCGCGCGCGTAAAGAATGCCGAGATTATACTGGCTGTCTCTCGACGCCGTGATCGGCGGCTTTGTGGAACCAAACAGATGCTTTGTTGTAGTCCGGCGGGCCGTCGACGCCTTCGGCATAGAGCACGGCCAGATTATGCATGGCCTTGCCGTTGCCCTTCTCGGCCGCCGCCAGATAGAGGTCGCGGGCCGTGGCCAGATCTTTCTTGACCCCGAGGCCTTTTTCGTAAAGGCCGCCGAGGCGGAACTGCGCCGGCGCCAAGCCTTGCTTGGCGGCGCGTTGCAGCCAGTAGGCCGCCTCTTCGTTGTTTGGGAGAACGCCGCGGCCTTCGGCAAAGCGCATTTGCGACTTCGTAAGCGGCGGCAGGATCGCCGGCCATGGCCGCCGTGCGCAGCGCCGGATCGCCGATTGTGGCCGGCAATTTGTCGTCCACGATGGTGGCCGAGTGGTCCACTGCGGGCGCGATGCTTGGCGCGGCTTGCAGCGGTGGCAATGCCCCGGTTATGTCAGGCGCGGCCCACGATGGCATTGCGGTTGCAGCGGGTTGACCGCTGCCGGGCGGCGCCACCGCTGCCTCCGTGGTTTGGTCGTCGCCCGCGTGCGACATGCGATTGCCGGCCCGGTTTTGCCGCCTTGGTGGCAGGCACGGCGTTCGGCGGTGCTGCGGGTGCCGGATTGGGAAGCGGTAACGTAGGCGCTGTGGGCGGCAGTTGTTTCGGCGGAATGGCCGCTTGCGGCGGCTCGACAGGCGGGACCGCTTGCTCGGATCGCGTCTGTGGAGCCGCGCCCGAGTTGGATCCATCGAACAGCCTGGTCGCGATCCGCAGACAGCCGACCAGGATGAGCACGACGCCCCCGGCGACGATGAGCTTGCGCATGCGCTGGGAAAGCTTGTTGGACCGCGCAGGCGTCGCCGGTTCGCCAATTCCGCCCTTAGGCCTTTGCCCGGCAGGCTCCCAGGCCGCGGCTTGCGCAGCACGCCGGGCCGCGGCGATGAAATTGGGCCGCTCGGAATCCGCAATGATCGGCGGTTTTGCCGAACCGATGGCGGCTTCCGAGTCGGCGATGCGCTCAGCGGCCGACGGCGGCCGCGAGCGGGGTGCCGCCGAGCCGGGTTCGAGGGGATGATCGGGCGGCAGTGTAGGATCGATCGGCTGCCGCGCGAGGGCGCCCCGCGGCGCTGGCTCCTCCGCCGACGATGATTCAGGCGTTGGCGGCGACGGCGGCGTACCGACGGCGTCTGCTGGGTCTGCTTCGAGTCGGTACCGGAGCCGGCGCGGGCTCGCGCTCCGGCAATGCCGCGCAGGCTCTGCGGGGGGCGCAGTCTCGCGGTGCAGGTCGCTTTCGATCGTGGCCAGCCGACCGACCACACTGCTCGACGGTGCCGTGGACGGCTTCGAGCGAATCCTGGGTGCGGCGTTCGTTTTGTTTAATTTCGGCGACGTCGCGCTCCATCGCACGAGGCGCCGGCGACGGGGCGCCTGGCAGGCGCCGCCGTTGGTGCCGCGGATCTCTTCGATATGCACCAAGGAGATCGGCGAGCCCGCGCTCAATGGCTTCGAGATGGCCAAGCCGCGCATCGGACGCGTCGAACCGCTGCACCAGTGTGGCGATGCGGTCCTCCAGATGCGCCAGCGCCGCGTGATCGGTGTGCGTGAGTTGCACCCATTCGAGCTTCTCGATCAGGCCGGCGAGCAGTGTTTCCAGATCGCGCGGAACGGCTTGGCCGGCCTCGCTGGACGCGTTCAGCGCGGCGGCAAGCGTGTCGACGCGTTGTTCCAGCGCCGACACCGCGTGCCCCGTCGCGGCGTTGATGGCGATGCTGTCCACCTGGCCCGCAAGGGCGCGAACGTCTTCTGCAACTCGCGTCAGCGTGTCGTTGGAGGCGACATGGGAAACGACTCCGCGCAAGCCGCCGATCGCCGCTTCGAGCTGCTGCAGCGCCGAGGGATCGTCTCTTGCGAGGATCATATCGACCTTCTGCGATAGCGCCTTCAGCGCTTCGTCGAAGCCGACAAGGTTCTCCGCCGGAGTCAACGTGCGCAGCGCCTCGCGAACCTCCGCGAGTCCATGCTCCAGCCCGGCCAACGCATTCGGATCGACGCCGGATTGCCGGCTGTAGTCGATGCGCTCGCCAAGCGCCTTGACCTCGACCTCCAGCGATTCCACGGCGCGGCGCGGCAGCGCTTCACTGAGCTGGCGGCTGATTTCGGCAAGATCGGCACGGATAGCCGCGATGGCCTTTTCGATGTCGCTCGCCGGCTGCAGCGCCTCGATCGCGGGCCGTGATCTGGCGCAGTTGCGCTTCGAGGCCGCTAAAATCGACCGTCGGCGCGGGCATGGCCGCGGGAGCCGATGCGGCTGTCGTCGTGTCTAGCGCAGGACCGCGCGCGGCAGCCGGGGCGGACGCTAACGACTCGAAAACAAAGCCAGGGCGAGTTGCCACGGCGGGAGCGGGTACCGCCGCTTCGGCAGCTGCGGCAAGCTTGGCCGCCTCTCCGTCAAGTGCAGGCGCGGGCACGGCGGGCGGGATAAGCTCCGCTGCCTCGCTGTCGAGTGCGCGCTGCCGCGCGGCGATTTCGGCAACTGCGTCCTCAATCGACAGGGTCGGTTCCGGGTTGGTTCGGAGCCGCTGCGGCGCAACGCCGGTCAGAAGCGGATTGCGCTCCTCGACCGGTTCATTGAGGCGCTCGAACGCCGCGCGCTGGCGCACGGCTTGGGTTTGCGCCAGCCGGTCGAGGTGCTGGGCGAGTTGATCGAGCCGTGCGTTTACTTCGCCAAGCCCTTCGCGCGCGCGCGCAGCTTTTTGATCCGCCTCTTCACGGGTGGCTTCGCGCCTTACCTCCTCGCTGCCAGCTTCCAGACGCTCGCGGTTGATGCGATCGCGACGGTATGGGGGAATCTTCGGGCGGAGGCTGGCGATGCCGGTTTTCTTCGCCAGAGCCGTCATTGTCGCTTGATTGGACAACGCTGTTGAGCCACTCGCCGACCGACGCGCCGGACAGTCGCTCGGCATCGCGTGCAGCGTCACGTGCCCGCGGGCGGAGACCTATTAAGTTCCACAGACCGCCAGATTTCATCCTCGCGTCCAAATCACGTCGGGAGGCGCAGCATGTGCCCTATCTCGAGTCGGCGCTCGTTAGAAACGATGCGGCCGGCGCGGTCCTCTGTCCCCGGTAGGCGACTTTTCCGGATTAGAGTAAACAAGCGGTTAATCTTTCGAGATGCCGGTCGGTGCGCGCGCCGTCATTGCACACATTTCCAAGCGCGGTGGTTGCGGCATACCCGGAACTGTGCGCCGGCCGTACGCGCGCATTGCGAGCGGATTGCGCTCATCCTCACCGGCCGGCGGCTAAGCCGCAGCGTCCGATTATGCCGCGGTCAAACCGCCGTCCACCACCAGTTCGGCGCCGGTTGTGAATGAGGATTCGTCGCTCGCCAAAAAGAGAATGGTGCGTGCGACCTCGATCGGCTGCGCAAGGCGCCCGAGCGGCGCCGCGTTCGTGCAATTGGTTTCCATCTTCATCGGATCGCGCGCTAGCGCGATCATCGACCGAAGCATGGGCGTCTCGACGAACGAGGGATGCACCGAGTTGCAGCGAATATTATAGCCCATGCGGGCGCAATGCAGCGCCACCGATTTCGTCAACAGGCGCACGCCGCCTTTGCTGGCGCTGTACGCGGCAAGGTTTCCATGTCCAATGAGGCCTGCGACCGAGGACATGTTGACGATCGAGCCGCCGCCGCGATCTTTCATGACGCGGATGGCGTGCTTGCAGCCGAGAAACGTACCGTCGAGATTGACCGCCATCAAGCCACGCCACTCGTCAAGTGTTGTTGCCTCGATGTCCTTGAGCAGCGGGACGCCCGCGCAATTGACGAGCACGTCTATTCGTCCGAATTGGGCCACGACCGCATCGGTGACCGATATCCATTCGTTCTCCCGGGTAACGTCAAGTCCGTGAAAGGACGCACGCTGCACGAGCGCCGCGACAGCGGTGTTGGACAACGATGTGTCCCGATCGGTCAAAACGACCTTGGCGCCCTCTTCGACCAGCAGGTTCGCGGTGGCAAATCCAATGCCCGATGCCCCACCGGTGACCAGAGCGACTTTGTCTTCGACGCGACCCATTCGATGTCGACAATCGTGCCTGAAATCCGCCACCGGTCAGGCTAGTCCGCATGGCCGCCTCTGGCTAGTATGACAGGCGCAAAGTCGATTTTGCTGGGACCTGTGCGATCGCGAGCGAACGCAAGGAGAGGCCATGCCCGACGCCTTCATCTACGATCACGTGCGCACACCGCGCGGCCGCGGCAAGGTGGATGGCGCCCTGCACGAAGTGACCGCGCTGAACTTGGCGAGCCAGGCGCTCGGCGCCATCAAGAGCCGCAACGATCTCGATACTGCTTTGGTCGACGACGTGGTGATGGGCGTGGTCGATCCGGTCGGTGAGGCCGCCGCCGATATCGCACGCACTGCAGCGCTCGTGGCCGGCTATGGCGACAGCGTCGCCGGCGTGCAGATCAATCGCTTCTGCGCGTCCGGCCTCGATGCGGTCAATTTCGCCGCGGCGCAGATCATGGCCGGCCAGCAGGACATGGCGGCTGGCGGCGGCGTCGAATCGATGAGCCGCGTGGGGATCGGCGCGGCGGGCGGCGCCTGGTCGGTCGATCCGTCGATCGCGGTTGCGCATTATTTTCTGCCGCAGGGAATTTCCGCCGACCTCATCGCCACCAAATACGGCTTTTCGCGCGACGATGTCGACGCCTATGCGGTCGAGAGCCAGAGGCGCGCCGCTTTGGCGTGGGATGAGGGCCGCTTCTCCCGCTCGGTGATGGCGGTGAAGGACGTGAACGGTCTCACCATCCTCGATAAGGACGAGCACCTGCGCCCCGGCACGACGATGCAGTCGCTGGCCGCGTTGCAGCCTTCGTTCGCGCAGATGGGCGAACAAGGCGGCTTCGACGCGGTCGCCATTCAGGCGCATCCGGAGGTCGAATACATCAATCACGTGCATCACGCCGGCAATTCGTCGGGCATCGTCGACGGCGCCGCCGCAGTGCTGGTCGGCAATGCGCGAGCCGGAAAGCGTGCAGGTCTGAAGCCGAGGGCCAAGATCAAGGCGTTTGCCAATATCGGCTCGGAGCCGGCGCTGATGCTGACCGGGCCGGTCGATGTCACCAAGAAGGTGCTGAAAAAGGCGGGCATGAGCTTCGCCGACATCGACCTTATCGAGATCAACGAGGCGTTCGCCTCAGTGGTGTTGCGCTTTCTGCAGGCGTTCGATCTCGATGCCGCGAAGGTCAACGTCAACGGCGGCGCCATCGCCATGGGCCATCCGCTCGGCGCGACCGGCGCGATGATTCTCGGCACTGCGCTCGACGAACTGGAACGGCGCGGCGCCGTCGACGGCCTTGGTCACGCTGTGCATCGGCGCCGGCATGGGAACAGCCACGATCATCGAGCGGGTATAAACCATGCCCAAGATCGATATCGCAAAAATTCCGGCGCAGCCGATTGCCTCATATCCGAAAGAATTCGCACCGGTCATTTCCGGGCGCGAGAAACAGCGCGTCGGCGATGCCGTGGGGCTCACCCAGTTCGGCGTCAACATTACGCGCATAAAGCCGCGCTCGGCATCGGCGCTGCGCCACGCCCATGCCAACGAGGACGAATTCATCTACATGCTCGAAGGCGAACTGGTGCTGCACGAGAACGACGGCGAGACCGTGCTCAAGCGCGGCGACGCGGCGGGCTTTAAGGCCGGCAGCGGCATCGCCCATTGCCTGATCAACCGCACCGACCGTGACGCCGTCTATTTCGAGGTCGGCACGCGGGCCAAGAGCGAGCGCGTGCAATATCCCGACGTCGACTTCGTCATGGAGCGCAACGGAAACGAACGCCGTTTTTTCCGCAAGTCCGGCGAACCGATCAGGGGGTGACCGACCATGCCGAAGATCGACATCGCCACGCTTCCGGTGGATACCCGCACGGGCTATCCGCCGCCGTTCGATCGCGTGGTCGTCGGCCGCGAGCGCAAGCGACTTGGCAACGCCGCCGGGCTCGACCAGTTCGGCGTCAACCTGACGACGCTCAAGCCCGGCGCCGCCTCGGCGCTGCGCCACTGGCATGAGCAGGAAGACGAGTTGGTTTTTGTTCTCGAAGGGGAGGTCGTACTTGTCGAGGACGACGGCGAGACCCTGCTCAAGCCGGGCGACGCAGCGGGTTTCAAGGCGAACGGCCGCAACGGTCATCAGCTCGTCAACAAATCCAGCCGCGAAGCCGTTTATCTGGAAGTTGGCACGCGGTCGAAATATGAACGCGCTCATTATCCCGATGTCGATCTGACGGTGGTGCGCGACGATAAAGGCATGCGCTACACTCACAAGAACGGCGAACCGTATCGATGACTTTCACCAATTTCACCCTCGATATCGGCCGACGGCATCACGCTCGTCACCTGGAACACGCCGGGCGCTCGATGAACGTCATCGACCAAGCGGTGACCGAGGAACTAGCGGCCATCGTCGAGCAAGTTGCGGCCGACGAGGCGCGTCAAAGGCGCCGTCATCACCTCGGGCAAAGACACGTTCTGCGCCGGCGCCGACCTGACGATATTGCAGACGCTCAGCCGCACCTTCAGCGAGCTTGTGGCGTCGCAGGGCGAGGAGGCGGCAAACGCGCGCTTGTTCGAGGAAAGCCGCAAATGGTCGCTGCTTTGCCGCCGCATCGAGACCTGCGGCAAGCCCTGGGTTGCAGCGATCAACGGCACCGCGGTGGGCGGCGGATTCGAGCTCGCGCTCGCTTGCCATCACCGCATCGCCGCCGAAAACGACAAGACGCGGCTCGGACTTCCGGAGATCAAGGTCGGCCTTTTTCCCGGCGCCGGCGGCACGCAACGCATCGCGCGCATGATGCAGCCGGCCGATGCGCTGCAATTCCTGCTCAAGGGCGATCAGATCAGCGTCGAGCGCGCCAAGGCGATGAAGCTCGTCGATGCGGTCGTGCCTGCCGGCGAGCTTCATCAAGGCCGCCAAAGACTGGATCGTGTCGAGCGGCGACTGCCAAGGCGCCGTGGGACGTCGAGGGTTTCAGGCTGCCGGGCGGGCCGGTCCATTCCAAAGCCGGGCATGATGGTGTTCACGCCGGCGAACGCGACTCTATCGCCGCGAGACCTACGACAATTATCCCGCCGCGCGCGCCATCATGCAGGTCGTCTATGAGGGCCTGCAGCTGCCGATGGACCAGGCGCTGCGCGTCGAATCGCGGTACTTCGCCAATATTTTGCGCTCGCCCGAGGCGGCGGCGATGATCCGCTCGCTGTTCGTCTCGTTGCAGGAGATCAACAAGGGCGCGCGCCGGCCGGCCGGCCGTGCCGCGCAAGACCTTCAAGAAAATCGGCGTGCTCGGCGCTGGCTTTCATGGGCGCCGGCATCGCCTATGTGAGCGCGCTCGCCGGCCTCGACGTCGTGCTCGTCGACCGCGATCCGGAAACGGCCGAGAAGGGCAAAGCGCATTCGCAGGCATTGATGGCCGAGCAGGTCAAGCGCGGCCGCGCCAGCGCCGCCGACCGTGACGCGCTGCTGGCGCGCATCGAGCCCACGGCCGATTACGTGGCGCTGAAGGACTGCGATCTTGTTGATCGAGGCGGTGTTCGAGGACCGCAAGGTCAAGGAAGAAGTCATCGGCCGCGCGCAGAACGTGATCGGCGAACAGACGATCTTCGGCTCCAACACGTCGACGCTGCCGATTACGTCGCTTGCGGCCGCGTTCAAGGACCGCGCGCGCTTCATCGGCATCCATTTCTTCTCGCCGGTCGAGCGCATGAATTTGGTCGAGATCATCCTCGGCAAGGACACCGGCGAAGCGGCGCTTGCCGGCGCGCTCGATTACGTGCGCGCCATCCGCAAGACCCCGATCGTCGTCAACGATTCGCGCGGCTTCTATACGTCGCGCGTGGTCGGCACGTATTTGCGCGAAGGCCATCTGATGCTGAGCGAAGGCGTGCCGGCGGCGATGATCGAGAATGTCGGCCGCATGGCCGGCATGCCGGTCGGCCCGTTGGCGCTCAACGACGAAGTCGCGGTCGATCTCGCCTGGAAGATTCTCAAAGCAACCGAAGCCGATCTCGGCGCGGAGGCGGTCGACGCACGGCAAAAGGCGCTGCTGGAAGAGATGGTGGAAAAGCGCGGTCGCTTCGGCCGCAAGAACGGCAAGGGCTTTTATGATTATCCGCAGAGCGGCCCGAAGCGGCTGTGGCCCGGCCTTGCCGATCTGCAGCCGAAGAAGCTCGATCCCGACACGATCGACGTCACCGAGCTCAAGCAGCGGCTGCTCGCCATCCAGGCGCTCGAAACCGCGCGCTGCATCGAGGAGGGCGTGGTCACCGACGTGCGCGAGGCCGACGTCGGCTCGATCCTCGGCTTCGGCTTTGCGCCGTTTACCGGCGGCACCATCTCCTACATCGATGGCATGGGCAGCAAAAGCCTTTGTCGCGCTGTGCGCCGGTTTCGCCAAGCGCTATGGCGCGCGCTTCAAGCCATCCAAGCTCTTGCTCGATATGGCAAAAAAGGACGAGACCTTCTACGGCCGATTTCCATCGAATCAGCGCAAGGCCGTGGCGTGAGTTCAACCGCAGCCGCATTGGCCTTTGTGGCGCGCCGCGTGTAAGGTCGCGGCCCTTTTTCCCGGGACCCGGCATGGCGCGTGATCAAGTCGACCTGACGCCAATCGAGCGGCGGGACGAACTCGTTGCTTGGATTGCGCAGGGCGTCAGGCCGAAGTCGCAATTCCGCATCGGCACCGAGCACGAGAAGTTCGCCTTCACGCTCGAAGGCCATCGCCCGGTGCCCTACGAGGGGCCACGCGGCATTCGCGCGCTGCTCGAGGGCATGCAGCTTCTTCTCGGCTGGGAGCCGATCATGGAAGGGCCGAACGTCATCGGCCTTCTCGATGTGACCGGCGGCGGCGCCATCTCGCTCGAGCCCGGCGGCCAGTTCGAATTCTCCGGCGCCCAAGTCGAGACCGTGCACCAAACCTCGCGCGAGATCATGGCGCATCTGGCGCAAGTGCGCGAAGTGGCGCAGCCGCTGCGCATCGGCTTTCTCGGCATCGGCATGACGCCGAACTGGACGCGCGCCGACATGCCGATCATGCCCAAGGGCCGCTACAAAATCATGACCGCCTACATGCCGAAGGTCGGCAAGCTCGGCCTCGACATGATGTATCGCACCTGCACGGTGCAGACCAATCTCGACTTCTCGTCCGAAGCCGACATGGTCAAGAAGCTGCGTGTGTCGCTGGCGCTGCAGCCGGTGGCGACGGCCTTGTTCGCCAACTCGCCGTTCACCGAGGGCAAGCCCAATGGCTTTCTCTCCTTCCGCTCGGAAATCTGGCGCGACACCGATAACGACCGCGCCGGCATGCTGCCGTGGGCTTTCGAGCCCGGCATGGGCTTCGAGCGCTGGGTCGATTACGCGCTCGACGTGCCGATGTATTTCATCAAGCACGGCGACGAATATGTCGACGTCGCCGGACAATCGTTCCGCGATCTGCTCGCCGGCAAGCTGCCGGCCATGCCGGGCATGCGCGCCACCATCTCGGATTGGGCGAACCACTTGAGCACGATATTTCCGGAGGTGCGGCTCAAGCGCTATCTGGAAATGCGCGGCGCCGATTCCGGGCCGCTGCCGAACCTGCTGGCGCTGCCGGCTCTTTGGGTCGGCATTCTTTATGACGATGTCCTCGCTCGACGCGGCCTGGGATCTGGTCAAAGACCTGGACCGCCGAGGAGCGGCAAAAACTCCGCGACGATGTGCCAAGGCTTGGTCTCGCCGCGAAGGTGCGCGGCCGCACCGTCTTCGAGCTTGCTGACCGAAGTTCTCAAACTCGCCCGCGCCGGGCTCGCGCGCCGCAAGCGCCTCGACGTTCGCGGCCAGGACGAGACGCGCTACCTCGAGGTGCTGGACGATCGCCTTGCGCGCGGCACCACGCCGGCGCAGGAGCTACTGGAGAAATACAACGGGCCGTGGGCGGGCTCGGTCGATCCGATTTATACCGAAGACGCGTACTGAGATCGCACGAAAATCGCTCTCATAAATTGCTTGTTGAGAACCTTGATCTTGTTGAGAGCCTTGATGCGGGTCCTCGCGATAACGCCTGCCTGCAAGCAGAGCGGACGTAATCGTAACATAACATGAGACAACGTTTGTCGCCGACCTGGCGATGACATACTGCGTCTGCTTTGATTTTATTTTTACGAGTTTCGATCGAGACTCCGCCCATGACCAAGACCCTGACCGCCGACATCCAGCGCAAGAATGCCGAACGCCAGCTTTTCGGCGCGCGTCGGGCGTTGAGCCATCTCGTGGAGCTTTATGACAGCGGACAATGGCGCCTCCTCTACAGGGAGGACACATTTGCCGAAGCGGTCCGCCAGGCGCGGCAGGCCGTCGAGCAATGGACGGACGTCGTTGCCAAGTCCGACAATGTGTCAAACTCCGGCACCGACTAGTCGACGAACCTTCGCCACTCGAGCCCATCCAAAGACGGCGCCTACGCACCCGCCAGCCGGTGTCGCACAAAGGCTACGCGCGGCACGCAATCAGATTTGCATTGAACGGCAGCGTTGCAGCGGATAATCGCGAAGCGAACTGAACTCGCCGGAAGTCGGCACGGCCGGGTCCCCTATGGCATCGTTCGTCAATGCCGCGCTTTGCGCCATCGTGGCGACCGCGTTCTGGTCGTTGCTCGGCTATGCGCTTGCCCGCCATCTGCTTCCGCGCGCACTCGCGATCGGCGCGGCGCCGGTCCTCGGCTGGGCGGTCCACAGCGCCGCAACGCTGCCGATTTTCTTATCTGATCGGATTTTCGCCGACTGCCGTACTTGTGCGTGAGCGTGCTTTGCATCGTCGCTGGCGGCGTTTCACTGGCGATGCACGCGCCGACAGCATGATGCCGAAGCGGCACCGCCGCAGCGCCGGCATGGGCTTACGCGGCCGCCGCGCTGCTGGCGCTGGCGCCGGCCGCGGCGATTTTGCCCAAATTCGCCGGCGACGCCGTGTACCTCGCCGACCCGATCTTCGATCATTCCAAGATCGCGATCATCGACGCGATGGCGCGGCAGGGTCTGCCGCCGGTCAATCCGATTTTTGCCGAAGCCGGCGCGCCGGGCCGGCTGGCCTATTATTATCTCTGGCATTTTTCCGCCGCCGAACTGGCGCTGCCGCTCGCACGCAAGCGGCTGGGAAGCCGATATCGGGCTGACCTGGTTCACCGCCTTTGCGTCGCTGACCCTGATGATGGCGGCTCGCGGTCTGGCTCGGCAAAGATCGCGCGCGCGGCGATTTTAGTCGTCGTTCTCGCCGCCGCGGCGTCGCTGCGCGCGCCGCTCGGCTGGATATCCGGCGCCGCACGATCTTACGCCGTTTCTGGCGTATCCGAACGGCTTTGCCGGCTGGCTGTTTCAGTCCGCGTGGGTTCCGCAGCATCTGATGTCGGCCTCCTGCGTGGTGACGGCGATGCTGCTCGTCGCCCGCTATGCGCAGCGGCCGAGCGTCGGCGCTTTTGTTGACGCTGGTCCTGACCGTGGTCGCCGGGTTTCGAAAGCTCGACCTATGTGGGCGGCGTCACCTTCGCGATTGCGGCTGTTGGCGGCGGCGCCGATTCTGCTTGCCGGCATCGATCGCAGCGCGGCGCCTCCGTTTTGCCGGCGCGATGGCGGTCGCCGCTGTGCTTGTCGGCCTGCCTCATCGCGCCGTTCGTGGTCGAGCAACTGGCGACAGTCGCGGCGCGCCACGACCCGACGCCGGTCGTCGTTCGTCCTTTCGAGGTTCTCGGCGAGATGTTCCCGCCTGCGGCTGCGCCGCATCCTGGATCTGCCGGCCTATTGGCTGATCGAGCTGCCGATCGAGTTTCCCGGCGACCTACCTTGCCGGCGCGATTGCGTTTTGGGCGATGCTGCGGAGCGCGATGCCGCGGCAGGAAAAAATCGTCGCTCGCTGGCTTTGCCTGCCTCGCCGGCGCGGGGCTTGCCGCCTCCTGGCTTCTGGCCAGCACGCTTGGCGACAACAACGATCTGGCGCTGCGCGCGGTTTTGCCGGCGGCCGATGGTTCTCATCGCCGCGACGGCAGCCGGAATGCGTGCGCTCGCCGCGCCGCGCGCTGATCGGCGCCATCGCGCTCGGCGGGCTCATTCTCAGCCTGCCGGACACGGCATATCTGATCCGCTCCGACGTCGCCGGCCATGACGTGCCGGATGCGCAAGTATTTGCGCAGACGCCGGCAACTATGGGCGGCGGTGCGCCGCTATGCGTCGCCCACCGCGCGCGTCGCCAACAATCCGCTTTTCCTGCAGGACCTGACGCCGTGGCCGGTGAACATGTCCTGGGCGCTGTTGGCCGACCGCAGCTCGTGCTTTGCCGGCCGCGAATTGGCGCTCGCCTTTGCGCCGTTGCCGGCCGCCCGCCGCGAGGCGATCAACGAGCAATTCATCCGCGTCTTCGCCGGGCGAGGGCACGGCGGAAGACGTGAACGAGATGGCGACAAAATACGGCTGCGATGTCGTCGTCGTCGTGCCGCAGGACGAGGCGTGGAACAACGATCCGTTCGCCGCAAGTGCCGATTATCGCCTGGCCGAAAGCCGCGACGGCCGGTGGCGGATTTACGTGTCGGTTCGCGCCCTGACGGCGCGCGGTAAGCCAGACGTCAAATCCCCGCGAACCAATTTTCGCCCTGCTTGCTCCAGAACGTCTCGCGAAACGTGTTGGTGACCTCGATCGCCTTGATCCATTTCGCGTTCTTGTAGCCGAGCTTGATCGGCGGTGCGCAGCCGCAACGGATAGCCGAACGGATCGGTGATGGGCGCGCCGGCATATTTGGTGGCGAGGATCGTCTGCGGATGCAGCGCCGACGCCATGTCGATGCTTTCGGTGAAATCGTCGTTGCAGATGAAATAGACGTATTTCGCGGTCAGATCGGCGCCGATCGCGCGTCAAGAAAGGCGCGCAGGTTCGGGCCGGACCATTGGCCGATGTAGTCCCAGCCCTCGACGCAGATGTGGCGGATGATCAGTTCCTGCTCCGGCAACTGATAGATCTGCTGCGCGGTCCACGGCCGCTTGTCCTTGATCAGCCCGGCCAGTTCCAGTTTCCAGGTCGCGCCGTCGATCGGCTTGACGTCGTCGATGTCGTAATAGGCGTTAAAGCGCGGCGGCTTGACCACCTGCGCCGGGCTGAAGGTCGGCGCCAGATGATCGGGCCGAAAGATCGCCGCCTTGCACGGCGTCGTTCCATGACGACACCGCGCGCAAGGCGCTTCTGCACGGAATGTTCTTCGCTCACGTCGCAGCCGGTCAACAGCGTCAACGCGCCGAGCGTCAGCGCGCCGCGCAGCACCTTGCGGCGATTGAAGTCCTCCACCAGCGCGCGGCTTTGCCCTGATCGCGTTGCGGTCGATCGGCTTTTGCGGCCGAAAGATCGAGGGCGTGCGCGTTCGAATGAGCATGGTGTCACCGCCTCAGGGAGTTGCTTCGGTCGCCGGTTCGGCCGATGCGGCGGCTGCTCGCGCCTCCGGCCGCCAACGTGTCGCCGACGGTCGGCCCTCCGGTCAGCATGGCGAGCAGACTTTGCGGCACGAGCAAGAGCGAGCGTCACGTGCACGAACACGAAGCGCCACGATCGCCGACATGCAGAGGAAATGAATGAGGCGGATGGTCTGGAAATTGCCGAACAAGCCTGCCAATTCCGAGAACTGCACCGGCTTCCACAGGCACAGGCCGGTGATCACGATGAGAATGCCGACCAGGATGACGCCGAGATAGAGAATCTTCTGCACAGCATTGTAGACCGTCAGATCGTCGTGGCTCAGACGAAAGCGCAGCGCGTCGCTGACTGTGGCGAGGATCTCGCGCAGCGATATGGGAAACAACTTTTGCCGGAATCGACCGGTGACGATGCCGTAGGTCAGATAGACGAGGCCGTTGAGAACGAAAATCCACATTCCGAAGAAATGCCATTGCAGGCCGTACTGCGCCCATTTGCCGATCACGAGAAAGTCGGGAAAATGCAGCCAGCCGAAAAGCACGTCGTCGTTGTAGATCCTCCAGCCGCTGCCGATCATGATGAAAATCGCGACCGCGTTGATCCAATGCATGATGCGCAGCGGCAGCGGATGAAGGACGCCGCTCCTTGCGTGCAGTTGATTTGACGGCCGCCGTCGACATCGAGGATATTCCGCGGTCGTGGTTCGGGCAGTGCGAAGCGGCGGTAAGCGATAGCGGCAGGACTTGAACGCGCGCGTCACTCCCCGATTCGCTCGCGCGGCAGGCGGACAGTACGGTTGCGCAAATCCGTTCGCAAGCGCGGCCCCTTCACAAATTCGCGTGGCGTTTTTGATCGGGAGAATCGCCGCGATGATCCATGTGCGATGAAATTGCCACCGGCAATGCTCGCTCTGGCGCTCGCGCTCGGCGTCTGGCTGGGCTGCTCCGAGCCGCGCGGCAAGTCCGGCCGCCGCATGCCGGTCGCGCATCATGCTCGCTCAAGCCATGGTGCCGCCGACCGGCATGATGGACGCGAACAAGCCGACGCCGATGGAGCAAGCGCTATCTGGATCGCTATCCGCAGCCGGCTCGGGTCGGCGATCTCATCGGTCTCCCGGTACTTCGATCTCAACGCTTCGACGCTCGGCCATGTCCGGCAGGTCGTGCGCACGCAGCAGGGCAAGATCGAATTGATCGTCTCTTACAGCCGGTGGTGGGGCTGGTTCGGCCGGCCGGTCGCGGTGCCGCTCGAAGTCGTCGGCATCGAGGGCCGGCAGTTTGTGTCGCTCGACATGGCTGCCGGGCGAATACGCCGCTGCGCCGACCTGGCAGGGCGAGGACGCGACGGTTCTGCCGGCCGACGCGACGATCCGGGTCGCGCTGGCCCGCACGATTAGACTTGGTACGGCTCGGCGATCACGACTTGGTGAAGCGGATAACTTTTTGGTGTTCGGCGTGTTGTACCGGCTGAGGCGGAATTGATTGGCGCTTCGCCGGGCAGTTTGCGAAGCAATCGTCATTGTCGAGTCTATCGCATTTCGTCTGATGGGGGCATTCCATGGACCTTGCGAAGACCGTTCGACGGCGGAGGCTGCGTCCGCTCACGCAGCGCCGGCGGCTCGCTCCAGCGCGGATGCGACTATGCTAAGTCGGCATCAGGCTGCGGCATCGCCGTCATGGCCAAGGCATCGGCGCCGGGTCTCACCAAGACGCGGCTGGTGCCGCCGCTCACTTACGATGAAGCTGCGGCGCTCAACACCGCATTCCTGCAGGACGTGACCGACAACATGCTGCTCGCCGCCGTGCCGCGCGCCGCACGCCGGCATTGCCGGCTATGCTGCCTACGGCCCGCCGGGCTCGGAGGATTTTTTCCGCCGCAACTTTCCTGCATCCATCGGATTGATCGAGGCGTGGCTGCCGAATTTCGGCGACTGCCTGCACCACACGATCTGCGAGATTTTCGTGCGCGGTCACGCCGCCGCCGTGGTGCTCAACGCCGACAGCCCCACCTTGCCGACGGCGCTGCTCAACGAGACCGCCGACGTGCTGGCGCGGCCAGGCGACCGCGCCGTGCTCGGCCCGTCGAGCGACGGCGGCTATTATCTGCTCGGCCTGAAGGCCGCTCACCGCCGCATGTTCGAAGACATCGCCTGGAGCACCGAGCGCGTCGCCGAGCAGACGCGCGAGCGGGCGCGCGAGATCGGTCTCGACATGCACCTGCTGCCCGAATGGTACGACGTGGACGATGTCGGGACCTTGCGCCGGCTGCACGCCGAGCTTTGCTGGAAGCGGGCCGCCGACCGGCCAGCTCGCCGACGCGGCGCTGCCGCATCACGCCCGCCACACCGCGTCTTTGCTCAATCGGCTGTGGCCGCACGGCGACTTTAGCCGCAACGCCGAGGACTCATGCAGATTGAAGAAAGCGCGCGTGTGAGCGGCGCGACGGTATTCGACGCCCAATTCAAGGATCGAGATCTATTCATGGACAGCGCGGCATCACCTCCGGCGGTCGATCCTCACCGCTATTTCGAGAGCGTCGAAACCGACAGCGACGTGCCCGAGCACGAGCCGGTCTGCCTTTATTTGGAGACGACCAATCGCTGCAACCTTCTGTGCACGACCTGCCCGCGCACCTACGAGGAGCTCGAGCCGCCGGCCGACATGAGCTGGGAGCTGTTCACCTCGATCGTCGATCAGATCAAAGATCTTAATCGCGCCGTGCTGCACGGCGTCGGCGAACCGATGCTGGTGAAGAACCTGCCGCGCATGGTGCGCTATCTGAAGGACCGCGGCACATACGTGCTGTTCAACACCAACGGCACCGTGCTCAACGAGAAGAACGGCCGCGCGCTCATTGCCGCCGGCCTCGACGAGCTGCGCGTCTCCTTCGACGCCGCCAATGCCGAAACCTATCGAGCCGTCCGCGGCAAGAATTATTTCAACCGCATCTTGAAGAACGTGCGCGCGTTCCGCGAACTGCAGGAGCGCGAGGGCCACGTCAAGCCGCGCGTTTCGGCTTGGCTCACGGGCTTGCGCGAGACCGTCGAGGAGCTGCCGGATTTCGTGCGGCTTGCGGCCGAGACCGGCATCAAGGAAGTGCATCTGCAGCGGCTGGTGTTCTTCAAGGACAACGCCATCGGCATGGCGCGGCCGGACCAGGCGCTGTACGAGCGGCTTTCCGGCGAAGAGGCCGCCCATATCGACCGCGCCACCGCGCTCGCCAAATCGCTCGGCATTACGTTTTCCGCCTCGGGCGGCGCATCCGAGCCCGGCATGAGTCTCAAGCGCCAAGACGACAAAATCGGGCTCGCCGTGGTCGCTGTGCCGGCGGCCGTGGACGGTCATGTACTTCACCGCCAACGGCCGCGCGCTGCCCTGCTGCATCGCGCCGTTCTCCCAGCGCGGTTATGAAAACTACACGCTCGGCGATGCCACGCAGCAGACGCTGCGCGAAATCTGGACCGGGCCGGCCTATCGCGATTTTCGCAAGGCGCTCAAGTCCGACAAGCCGCCGGAGGCGTGCGCGAGCTGCGGATTGCGCTGGAGTCTTTAACGATGCCGCCACGGAGCGGCAGGCCGTGCGCCGTCGTCATTCCCACCTTTAACGAAGCGGAATTGATCGCGCCCGTCGTCGCCGAACTGCCGCGCGCGTCGTCGGCCGCGTGATCGTCGCCGATGGCGGCAGCACCGACGGCACGCGCGGACGCGCGCGCGCGAGGCGGGTGCCGAAGTGATCGGCGTCGGCCGCGGCTACGGGCTTGCCTGCCTTACCGGCGCGCAGACCGCCGCCGGACGCCGACATCGTCGTGTTCATGGACGGCGACGGCGCCGACGATCCGGCCGCCATTGCGGCGCTGGTCGAGCCGATCCACTCCGGCGCATACGACTTCGTCATCGCCTCGCGCGCGCGCGGCAAACGCGAGCCGGGCAGCATGGCCTCGCATCAGCTTATTGCCGGGCATCGCCGCCGGCTGGCTCACGGGACTGCTCTACGGCGTGCGCTATACCGACATGTGCGCCTTTCGCGCCATCCGCCGCGACACGCTGCTCAAGCTCGGCATGCGCGAGATGACCTACGGCTGGAATCTGGAAATGCAGATGCGGGTCGCGCGCGCCGGCTTGCGCGTGCTGGAAGTGCCGGTCGGCTATCGCAAGCGGCTCGGCGGCGAGTCGAAGGTCGCCGGCTCGCTGCGCGGATCGATCAAGGCCGGCCTGCGAAAATCATCGAGCACCTTTGCGCGCGTGGCGATTGAGCCGTTGCGCGCGCGCGCGCAGCTCCGATAGACGTGGCATCCGCCTTGCATTGACAGAAGTCGCGGCATGACGGACCATGACAGCTCCGGCGCTCGCCTGTATGCTCGGCCGTCTTCGCCCCGGGGATCCGTGTGAGGTGATGCCATGAGCAATCGCGATCCTGCGAGCGCAGCGCCGTTATCGCGCCGCCGCTTTCTCAAGAACTCCGCGCTGGCCGCGGGAGCGCTTGCCGCTGCCGGCCGCGCCGCACTGCGGGCGCGCGCCGCGGCTCCGCTGAAGCAGGTGACGATGACGCTCGACTGGATTTATCAAGGCCCGAACGTCGGCTTCATGCTGGCGCAGGACAAGGGCTTTTATCGCGAAGCCGGGCTCGACGTCGCCATCAACTCCGGCAAGGGCTCGGGCACCACCGCGCAGCTTGTCGCCAGCAAGGCCACCCAGTTCGGTTTCTCCGACGGCTACGTGGTCGGCAACGGCATCTCCAAGGGCATGGCGATCAAGACCGTCGGCAGCGTTTTCCGGCAACAACCCGGCAGCCCTCATCGTGCTCGCCGATTCCGGCATCAAGTCGCCGAAGGATCTCGAGGGCAAGACCGTCGGCATGACGGCGGGCAGCGGCGCAATTCCAGCAATGGCCCGCCTTCGCCAAGGGCGCCGGCATCGACGCTGCAAAGATCCAGATCGTCAACATCGATCCGGCCGGCGTCGGCCCGGCGCTGGTCAACAACAAAGTCGACGCCATCGGCGGCTACGCGCAGGGCTACGTGCCGGCCATCGAAATCCGCGGCAAGAAACAGGTGCGCATTTTCTGGTTTGCCGATTACGGCGTCACCGTGGTCTCAAACGGCATCATCGTGCATGAGGATCTGATCAAGAGCGATCCGGAGCTGGTGCGCGCGTTCGTTGCCTCGACCATCAAGGGCTTCCTGTACGGGCGGCAGCATCCCGACGAAGCGGTCGCCTCGGTGAAGAAGTATCTGCCGACCGCCGATCCAGCGATCGTGCGGCGCGAATTGGAGCTGTCGTGGAAAACCTGGGTGACACCCAGCACCAAGGGCAAGCCGCTCGGCTGGGACGCCGAGGCCGATTGGGCCGCCACCATCCAGGTGCTCAAGCAATATGGCGGCGTCACCGCTCCGCCTGCGACCGGCAAGCTCTACACCAACGAATTCGTGCCGACCGGCGCCGAATACGTGCCGCCGCAGGAGACTTGAGCGGCCGCGACCCGATTGCGCAATGCACAGGCGACAATCTTCCGGCCGCAGCAAACGTCTTGCTTTGCAGCGCAACATGACGTGTCATGACAGCCTGCGCGGTCTGCCGCTACGCTGGCTCCATGCCGCCCGACCAATCACCCTCGGAGACTAAGTCATGAGCCCTCATGGCTTTTCAACGCGTACCGCTGTCCCGCCGCCGCTTTCTGAAAAACATCCGCGCTGGCTGCAGCAGCGCTCGCCGTGCCCGGCCGCCGTTCCGGGCACGCGCCGCACGCCCTCAAGCCGGTAACGTTCACGCTCGACTGGCTCTATCAGGGCGCCAGCGTCGGCTTCCTGGTGGCGCAGGAAAAGGGCTATTATCGCGACGCCGGACTCGACGTGACGATCCTCGCCGGGAAAGGCTCGGGCACCACCGCGCAGCTGGTTGCCAGCAAGGCCACGCCAGATCGGCTTTTCCGACGGCTTCGTCGTCGGCAACAGCGTCGCCAAAGGCATGGCGATCAAGACCGTCGGCACCATTTACCGGCGCGATCCGGCCGCCATCATGGTGCTCGCCGATTCGCCCATCAAGACGCCGAAGGACCTTGAAGGAAAACCGTGGCGATGACCGCGGGCAGCGCGCAATTCCAGCAATGGCCGGCCTACGCCAAAGGCGCCGGCATCGATCGCCGCCAAGATCCAGATCGTCAACATCGATCCGGCCGGGGTCGGGCCGGCGCTGGTCAACGGCAAGGCCGACGCCATCGGCGGCTACGTGTTCAGCTACGCGCCGAGCATCGAGGTGCGCGCCAACAAGAAGCTGCGCATGTTCTGGTTTGCCGATTACGGCGTCACCGTCGTCTCCAACGGCATCATCGTGCATCAGGATCTGCTCAAGAGCGATCCCGACCTGGTTCGCGCATTCGTTCCGCGCCGTCGATCAAAGGATTTCTCTACGGGCGGCAGCACATGGATGAAGTCGATCGCCACGGTGAAGAAGTACCAGCCGACGGCCGATGCGGCCGTGACCAAGCTCGAGTACGAGCTGTCGTGGAAGACCTGGCTGACGCCCAATACCAAGGGCAAGCCGCTCGGCTGGGGCTCCGAAGCCGACTGGGCCGGGCACCATCCAGATCCTCAAGCAATATGGCGGCGTCACGGCGCCACTGACGACGAGCCAGCTCTACACCAATGAATTCGTGCCGACCGGCGCAGACTATGTGCCGCCGCAAGGTTGAGCGCGCAGCGGGATCTTGCCACGGTGAAGGAAGCCAAAGCCGGCGCGGGCTGGATCGGCGCGAGCCTGCTGCGCAAGGAGGATGCTCGCCACCTCTATGGACGCGGCATGTTCATCGCCGATGTCCATGTGCCCGGCGTCCAGGACGTAGCGTTTGTGCGCAGCCAGATGGCGCATGCGCGCGTGCGGCGGTGTGGTCAAGCCCGCGGATGCCGCCGCGCGGGTGTTCACCCTGGCCGATATCGGCCCGGTCAACATTCTCGAGGCCGGCCCGGAACTCTCCGCCCATCGCCATAGTCCTTACCCTCCGCTGGCAGACGAGCGCGTCCGCTACGTTGGGCAGACGATCGCGGCCTGCGTGATGCCGACGCGGGCGCAAGCCGAGGATTTGGCCGACAAGGTCGCCGTCGAACTTGAGGAATTGCCGGCCGTGGTCGATGTCGTGGCCGCCATGCGCGCCGACAGCCCGCGCGTTTTCGATGAGTGGCCGAGCAACGCCTATATCAGCACCAGCGTCGTTGAAGGCGATCCGGAAAAACTGGCCGCAGCGCCGCTCCGGCTGCGCCGCCGCCTGCGGCTTAACAGGCAAGTCACCGTATCGCTCGAAGGCAGAGGCGTGCTCGCCTATTGGGATTATCGGCTCGACGAACTTGTCGTCTATCTGTCGACGCAGGGCGGCCAGGTGAAGCGCCTGGCGCTCTCGCGGATGCTCGGCATCCCGGAACATAAGGTGCGGGTTATAGCACCCGATATCGGCGGCGGCTTCGGCGGGAAGAACCGCCTCATGCCCGAGGACGTTGCCGTTGCTGCGATCGCGCTGAAGGTCGGCCACCCAGTGCGATGGATTGAGGACCGGCGCGAGCATCTGCTGGCTTCGCCGCATGCCCGCGACCACACCTACGATCTGACGATTTGCGCCGAGCACGACGGCACGCTGCTTGGCCTCGAAGGCGACATCTACATTGATGCCGGGGCCTATGCGTTGTGGCCTACCGGGGCGTTTCAGGAAGCGAGCATGGCGTCGCGCAACCTGACCGGGCCGTATCGCATGCGGCATTTGAAGCTCAACGCGCACACCGTTGCCACCAACAAGGCGCCGATGGGCCCCTACCGGGGCGTGGCGCGGCCGGGAGCCACCTTTGCTCTCGAACGGCTGGTCGACGAGGTGGCGCGCGAACTCAAACGCGAGCCGTTCGACTTGCGTCGGCAGAATATCGTGACCACCGCGGAGCTGCCTTACAGAACCGCCGCCGGCATGAAGCTCGATACCGGCGACTATGTCGCCGCCCTCGATATCGCGCGCGACAAAATCGATCTGCCGGGCATTCGCAAGCGCCAGGCGCACGGCGAGCCCGACGGCCGCAAGATCGGCGTCGGGTTTGCGTTCTACACCGAGCAAAGCGGTCACGGCATCGTGGAATTCGCCAAGCGCAAGTTCCGCGTCATCCCCGGCTACGAATCCGCCAATGCCCGCATGCTGCCGGACGGCAATGTCCTCATCTATGTGGGCGTGCAAAACCACGGGCAGGGCCACGAAACCACGCTCGCGCAGATCGCCGCGCACGAGCTCGGCATCGATCCCGGACAAATCTCGGTTCGCTACGGCGATACGGCGATCGGGCCCTACGGGTTCGGCACGTTCGCCTCGCGCTCGATCGTTTTTGCCGGCGGCGCCGTCGGCAAAGCCACCCGCGCGCTTGCGGAAAAGATCCGGCGCATCGGCGCGCATCTGTTACAGGCGGATGTTGCCGCGATGCGTATCGAGGAGGGACAGGTTCACGGGCCGTCCGGCAGTATCAGCATTGCCGAAATCGCCTTTGCCGCCAATGCGCGGCCGGACCAATTGCCGGCCGGAATGGAGCCGCTCCTGGAAAGTACGGCAACGTATGAACCCGCGGATTCCGGCGGCGTATTCGCATACGGTACGCACGCGGTGCTCGTGGCCGTTGACCCGGACAGCGGCGCGGTCGAACTCCTCGACTATGTCGTCTCCGAGGATTGCGGCACGATGATCAATCCGATGATCGTCGATGGACAGGTGGTAGGCGGCATCGTCCAGGGAATCGGCACCGCTCTTTACGAGGAGATTCCGTACAACGAGCAGGGTCAACCGCTTGTCGCGACGCTAGCCGATTACCTCGTGCCGTGCGCGACGGAAATCCCAATTATCCGCATAGCGCATCTGGTGACGCCCGCGCTCACCACGGAATATGGCGTGAAGGGTCTGGGCGAGGGCGGCGCGATCGCGCCGCCGGCGGCGATCGCCAACGCGGTAGCCGACGCGTTTGCCGACATCCGCGCCAGTTTCAACGAAACGCCGCTCTCCCCGCGCCGCGTTTCGGAAGTGATCGAGCGAGCGCGCGGCGCAAAAGCTTCGGCATGAAAGCGGCTGAATTCACTATGCTGTGGCGAAGACCGTTAACAACGGCCGACGGAGCCGGATCGATCTAAAAATCCTTCGGCAGATCGTGCGCCCATTTGGCCCGCATGCGCGCGTCAAGCTCTTTGCTTGAGCGCGCGATGACCGGGAACGTTTTCTGACGATTGAACGGAATGCAGGCGTCGATCACGACCCTTGAATTGCGCCTGTCTTTTTCGGTGTCGTAGCACATCGGATCGAGCGCCGAACTCCAGCCGCCGTGGATGATATCGACCTGAATCCGCGGATCGCAGCGCGTGCACATCGCCCAGATGACATCGTTGATGTTGGTCGGATCGATATCCTCGTCAACGACGATGGTCCAACGGTTACAGTAAGCACCGGCGTGGCAATGGGAGGCGACCATACCGGCTTGCTTGGCGTGTCCGCCGTAAAGCTGTTTGATGGAAATAGTCAGCATGAAGCGGCTGCCGCCTGCTTCGTGCGCCCACACGCCTTTGACTTCGGGGATGCCGGCGGCTTCGAGCTGATTCCAAACCGCGCCGCAGCGATAGGTGCCGAGATAGAAGGTGTTGTCGTTCGGCGGCACAGCCGGAATGGCGCCTACGAGGATCGGATCGTTGCGATGCATCATGGTCGCGATGCGAATTGCCGGCTCCGGCGCGCTGCCGGACGCGTAATAGCCGGTCCATTCGCCGAGCGGCCCTTCCTGCACTTTGTCGTTCGGATGGATGAACCCCTCGAAGGCGATCTCGGAGTTTGCCGGTACCGGCAGTCCCGTGCGCGGCATGTTGAAGACTTCGATCGGTTCGCCGAGAATTCCGCCGGCGGCCTCCATTTCGTTCTTGCCGTACGGAATTTCCAAGCCGGCGAGCATCAAATATGCCGGATGCATTCCGGCGACGACAGCAACCGGACAGGGCTGGCCGCGGTCGTGATACTTGCCCATGATGATCCGCCCGTGCTTGCCGGGCGACATCATGACTGACGCCAACATCCGGCCCGTGGCTCTGAATGCGATAACATCCGTAATTGAGCCAGCCCGAATCCGGATCCTTCATTACCACCATGCAGCCGGTGCCGATGTAGGGGCCGCCGTCGTGTTCGTGCCAGACCGGCGTCGGGATTTTTCCGATGTTGATTTCCTTGCCTTCGAAAACGTTTTCCAGGAGCGGACCGCCGTTGACCGGCCGCGGCTGGATACGAGGGCGCATGTTTCATGTAGTTGCGCCACCATTGGATCAGCTCCATTTCGGAAGCTTGCGGCGGCAGTCCGAGCGCGACGTTGATCCGCGGCACCGAAGTCAAGATATTGGCGATGACGCGATGGCCCTTGGGAAATCCCGGCACCTCGTCGAACATCAGCGCCGGATTTCCCATTTTTCTCTGATAGATGTCGACAAAGCCGCCGATCTCCTCTTCGGGTTCGGCGCCGTTGATGGTCTTGAGCTGCCCGGCGGCCTCAATGCCCTTGATCCAATCCCGAAGGTCCTTGTTGGCCATTGCAATTCCTCACGAATTTAGCGCGCTGGATGCCTGCAGCTTGTCCCGAATTTCCTGCATAGAGGCAACTTCAATTTGAGCACCACTCTGACGTGCCGGCACACGTTTTGCTTCTTAATGGCCGCGACACCGCGCTAGATGACACTTCTAGTGGCTTGCCTGTATGCTGTTTTGATCCTGGTACGGCATTCTCGGAGGTGATTTCATGAACTTCCATGTTTTTCGGCGCACGCCGACTGACCCGCCGGCATTTTCTCAAAAACTCGGCGCTAGCCGCCAGCGCGCTGACGCTGCCGCTTGCACCTTTCCGCGCTCGCGCTGCCGCTCCGCTCAAGCCGGTGAATATGACGCTCGACTGGATTTATGAAGGGCCCAACCTGGGGTTCCTCGTCGCGCACGACCAGGGCTTTTATCGTGACGCAGGACTGGACGTCGCCATCACCGCCGGGAAAGGCTCGGGCAACACCGCCCAACTGGTCGCCAGCAAGGCGACGCAAATCGGATTTGCCGACGGTTATGCGGTCAGCAACGGCATCAGCCAAGGGCATGGACATCAAGACCGTCGGCAGCATTTACCGCGGCAATCCCGTCGGCCATCATGGTGCTTGCGCGATTCCGGGCATCAAGACGCCGAAGGATCTCGAAGGCAAGACGCTGGCGATGATCGCGGGCAGCGGTCATTCCAGCAATGGCCTGCCTTCGTCAAAGGCGCCGGGATCGACGCCGCCAAAATCAACATCGTCAATCTCACCCCGCCGAGCCTCGGTCCGGCGCTGATCAGCGGCAAGGTCGATGCCATCGGCGGCTACGTGCAGAGTTACGTGCCGATTATCGAAATCCGCGGCAAAAAGCAGGTCGCGCGTCTTCTGGTTTTCCGATTACGGCGTCAACGTGGTCGTCCAATGGCATCATCGTGCATCAGGATCTGATCAAGAGCGATCCCGATCTCATCCGCGCGTTCGTGCCGGCGGCGATCAAGGGCTTCCTCTACGGCCGGCAGCATCCGGACGAAGCAGCCGCAACCGTGAAGAAATATTCCGAGACCGTCGACGTCGGCGATCATCAAGCGCGAATTCGAAGTTTCGTGGAAGACCTGGGTGACGCCCAATACCAAGGGCAAGCCGCTGGGTTGGGGTTCCGACGCCGATTGGGCGTCCACCATCGCGCGTGCTCAAGCAATATGGCGGCGTGCCGCTCCGCTGGACGCGAGCCAGCTTTACACCAATGACTTCGTGCCGAACGGCGCCGAGTACGTGCCGCCGCAACAGGCTTAAGGGCGCCAGCGTGAACAAAATCGCCGACGACGATCATTCCTACCTGCGCATCGAGAATCTGTCCAAGGTTTACGCGACGCGCGACGGAGAAGTGCGCGCGCTCAATGATGTCTCGTTCACGCAGCGGCGCGGCGAATTTATCTCTCACGTCGGGCCGAGCGGCTGCGGCAAGAGCACCCTGTTGATGATTGCAGCCGGGCTCATCCCGTCGTCGAGCGGCGCGGTGCGGGTCGGCGGTCGCACGGTCGATCGGCCGCGTACCGACATCGGCATCGTTTTTCAGAGCCCGGTCCTGCTCGACTGGCGCACCGCGCTCGGCAACATCATGCTGCAGGCCGAAGTCGCGCAAGATGAACCGCAAGGAGGCCGAAGGCGCGCGCGCGCGAAGCTCCTGGCGTCGGTCGGACTCGCCGGCTTCGAGGACAGCTATCCCGCACGAGCTGTCGGGCGGCATGCGTCAGCGCGTCTCGATCTGCCGCGCGCTCATCCACAATCCCGATCACCTGCTCATGGACGAGCCGTTCGGCGCGCTCGATGCCTTGACCCGCGATCAGCTTGTCCTCGACCTGCAAGCGCTGGTGAGCGAGCGGCGCATGACGGTTTTGTTCATCACCCACAGCATCGCCGAAGCCGTGTTCCTCTCCGACCGCGTCATCGTCATGACGCCGCGGCCGGGCTGCATCGACCGCATCATCGATATCAAGCTGCCGCGGCCGCGCACGTTGGCGATGCGCGAGACGCCGGAATTCGCCGAATACAGCCGGCAGATTTTGGAACTGTTCCTGGCGCGCGGCGTATTGCGGGAGCACTGAGCCGGCGCCGACAAGGAGCACGACAATGACGCGAAACGGCGGATTCGCCGACTTCGCGACAGTGCGGATGAGCGGAGCGTCGGGAACCTCGAAGCCGGCGTCCAGCAGCGCCGCCGCCAGCGCGCCCGGCGCGACCGCATCGGCTCGCTTGCCTATCCGGTCGGCATGATGGTGGCGCTGCTCGCCGTCTGGGAAGCGGCCGCCCGTGCTGTTTTCCATTCCCGCCTTATCTGCTGCCGGCGCCCAGCGCGATCGTGCAGTCGATGGACGTCAATTCCGCCGTGCTGATCAAGGAAAGCGTCGGAACCACGGTCGAAATCCTGCTCGGCTTTGCGCTCAGCGTCGTCGTCGGCGTGCCGCTGGCGCTCGCCATCTACCTGTGGCGGCCGTTTGCCCGCGCCGTCTATCCGCTGCTGGTCTCCTCGCAGGCGGTGCCGAAAGTCGCGGTGGCGCCGTTGTTCCTGGTCTGGTTCGGTTTCGGTCTCCTGCCGAAAGTGCTGATCGCGTTCCTCATCGCCTTCTTTCCCGTCGTCATCAACACCGCGATGGGACTTGCCGCGCTGGAGCGCGAGAAGATCTACCTGGCGCAGTCGATGGGGCTCGGGCCGTTCGCGACCTTCTTCAAGATCCAGTTGCCCAACGCGATGCCGTCGATCTTCGCCGGACTGAAGATTTCCATCACCTTCGCGGTGGTCGGCGCCGTCGTCGGCGAGTTCGTCGGCGGCCAGGGCGGCCTCGGCTATCTGCTTCTGATCGCCAACGGCAACATGGATACGGCGCTGCTGTTCGCCGGCATCGTCGCGCTCACGGTTCTGGGCGTGGTGCTGTTTCTGCTGATCGGCCTCGCCGAGCGGCTGGTGCTGCCGCCGCATGCCGTCGAACACGCCTCGTTTGGCAGCGAGACGATGTGAGCGCCGCTTGCTTACGGACTTACACCGCGACCTTGCGCAGGAAACCGTCGACGCTGCCGCGCAGGCTGTCGGCGGCTTTTTCGACCGCCGCCGACGCGGCCAGCACCGTATCGGCCGAGTTGCGCATGTCGGCGATCGCGGTGGAGACGCGCTGCAGCCCCGAAGACCACCGATTTGGTGCCCGACGGCTGCCGCCGCGACGTTGTTTGAAATCTCGTTGGTGGCTGCGTGCTGCTCTTCGACCGCCGCGGCGATCGCCGCGGTGAATTGCTGAATTTCCTGCATGCGGCCGGTAATGCTGGCGATGGCGCGCACGGTGCTCTGCGTCGAGGATTGCACCGCCGCGATCTGGGCGGCGATGACTTCGGTCGCCTTCGCGGTCTGCACCGCCAGCGCTTTGACTTCGGAGGCGACGACGGCAAAGCCCTTGCCGGCGCGTTCCCGCGCGCGCCGCTTCGATCGTGGCATTGAGCGCCAGCAGATTGGTCTGCCCGGCGACGCTCTGGATGAGCTTGACCACGTCGTCGATCTTTTGCGCCGCCTGCGCGAGGCCGGCGATTTCGGCGTTGGTCGATTCCGCCTCTGCCGGCGGCGGCGCGCACGACGTCGCTCGCGCGCAACAGCTGGCGGTTGATTTCGGCGATCGATCTGGACAATTCCTCCGCCGCCGTCGAGGCCGATATCGACGCGGCCGAACGCCTCGTTGGAGGTATCGACCGCGCCCGCACGTTTGCGCAGTCGTTTCGTTCGATGTCGCCGACAGCGCAGCGGCCGTCGATTTCATCGCCGCGACGCCTTCGGCGACCGTCGTCAGTACGCCCTCGACGCTTTGGCGAAACCACGCGATGGCCTCATCGATGCGGCGCGGCGCGCCGCCTGTTCGCCGAGCAAGGCGTTTTTTCTTCTCCGCCGCGGCGCTCGGTGATGTCATGATGGGTTCCGATCCAATAGTGCGCCGCCGGGATCGGCGCGATTGACGACCGCAATGGAGCGGCCGTCAGCCAGCTCGGCCACGAAGACTCACGACCTTTCCGGAAGCCATGAGTCTGCCAGCAGTTCGGCGCGGTACTGCTCGGGATCGCGGTGCAGGCTGCCGGACTTGGCGCGATGCCGGATGATGTCCGACAAGCTTGGCGCCGGGCTTCACGATGTCCGGCGACAGCCCGTACATTTCCAGATATCGCTTGTTGCAGACGACGAGGCGGCCGGCGCGATCGAACATCACCACGCCTTGGGTCATGTTGTTGAGCGCCATATCGAGCAGACGGCCTTTGTCGTCCAGGCGACTGTCGGCAAATGCGCTGATGAGGCTCATGCCCAGAATAGCCACTGCCACGCTCGCCACGGTGATAGCGAGCGCAGCCGGCGACAGTGAGAGTGCCGTAAGTGTTCGCGTTGGATCGGGAACGATCTTCACCGCTCCCATGGCGGTGAAATGATGCGAGACGATGGCGAGCGTGAGCAGGAGCGCCGAGCCGAGCATTGCGCGCAACCCGTTCCACGAAACGGCGACGGCCAATGCCGCCATCCCGAGAAGCATGCCCAAGATTATAGATGCCACGACCAGTGGAATGTCCCAGATTATGCGGCCAGGAAGTTCGAGCGCCGACATGCCGAGATAGTGCATGCAGGCGACGCCAGCCCCGATGATACCGCCGCCAATAGCCGCGCCCCAGCGGGAGGGAATAAAAACCGCAGCGGTCAGACCGAGGCCTGTGACCGCCGCCGCCGCCAACAAGGATAAGGTCGTTCAGACCGATATCGTAGGCGATCGGCACGCCAGGATGATAGGCGAGCATCGCCAGAAAATGCGTCGCCCATATGCCGCAGCCGGTGGTGGCGCCGGCGGCCGCGATCCAGATCGGCGCGAGCGTGCCCCTCGGTCGAACGGGCGCGATTGAACAGCGTGATCGCCGTCACGCTCGACAGGAAACAGACCAGGCCAGCGACAACGACCAGGCGCCAGTCATGTTGTGTCGTCAGACAGTTAAAGACCTGGAACATCCCGCCTCGGGCAGTGCGTTCGTGGCAATTCCGGTTCGCACATTGGCTATCCGACATCCACTTAGGTTTCGTTAATAAACGACCCGAAGCCACGAGCACCGGCCATGCTGGTATCCAATCACGCGTCCGCGGGTCCGCTTCTGCCGCTACCTGCCGGCATTTTCTCTACTGGCGCTTCGTTCGACATGGCAAGCGGAAGTCGCGCCGGGCAACATTGCTGTCGCGCCCCTGCCGAAGCGCAGCAGACATTCTGGACAGAACGATCTGGATCGACGAATGCGCCAAACGCGATGGGTAGCCTCGCCGCGTGGTGCGACGACGCATCCGTCGTGCATTGGACGCAGGCGGCATCCGGCACGCCATCTTTGCGGCGAGGCATGGCGGCGCATGCAGGCCGAGGGCCTCCCTTCACCGGTAGACCATCCGACCCGGGCGCACACGAACTTTCAGATCGCGGCGCCGCAGCCCAGCCGCCTCGGCGGCGAATTACGGCTGAACCTAAAGAGTCGTATCTACCCGGCGAGGATTTGCTTGTCGGGATCGAGCCAGAACGCCCACACGGCGGAGCCGACGACAAGTAGACCGGCGGCGACGATGAAGGGCGCCTGCCAGGAGCCGACCTGCACCAACACGCCGAATACGATCGGCGAGAGGGCGCCGCCGATATTGCCGGCCATGTTCATCATCCCCGACACCGTTCCGGAATATTTGCCGCCGGTATCCATCGGCACCGCCCAGGACGGGCCGATGGTGAATTCCAGGAAGAACAGCGAGGCGGTGAGGCAGTAGACGGCGACATAGGCGTTCTCGGTTAGCGCCGCCGGCACGATGCACACCGCGCAACCGAGCAAGCCGACGATTGCCACGACCCGGCGGCCGATCTTGGCGCTGCCGGTAACCTTCAAGAGCCAATCGGTCGCCACGCCGCCGACGCGTGTCGCCGACCACGCCGGCGAAAGCGGCAGCGAAGCAAACAAGCCGACCTTGATCAGCGTGAAATGCCGAGCCTCGACCAGATAGGACGGCAGCCAGCTCAGGAAAATCCACAGACAATAGACGTAAGTGAAATAGGCGCACATGACCGCCCACATGTTGGGCGAGCGTGAGCAACGTTCCCCACGGCACGTTGGTCTGCTTCTCGATCGGCGGCGGCTTGATATTGCCTTTGTCGTCGAGGCCGCGGATGCTTTCCAGTTCGGCCTTGTTCACCAGGCCGTGCTCTTCCGGCAGATTGCGGTAGCTCAGCGTCCACCACAGCGACCAGACCAATCCGACCGCGCCGCAAATATAGAACACCGAACGCCAGCCGAGATGCGGTCATGATCAAGCACCACGATCGGCGGCGCGATGCGCCGCACCGAGACGGCTAGCGCTGTGGGTGATGCCCTGCACGAGGCCGCGCTCGCGCCGCGGATACCACAGCTGCATCGCGCGCGTTGCGCCCGGGAAGGCGCCGGCTTCGCCGACGCCGAACAGGAATCGCACGATGATGAAAGACGTGGCGCCGAAGGCAGCGCGCGGTAGCAGCCGTCATGATCGACCAGTAAGTGACAACGCCTGCCAGCACGCCGCGCGCGCCGAAGCGGTCGCTGAGCCAGCCGCCGGGAACCTGAAACATCGCATAGGCCCACACGAAGGCGCTGAAGATGACGCCCATGGTGATCTTGTCGAAGCCGAACTCCTTGCTGATCTGCGGCGCCGCGGTCGAAATGTTGACCCGGTCCAGATAGGTGATGAGATACATCACGCTGATCAGCAGCAGCACGTACCAACGGCCCCAACTCCGAACGCACAGGCGCAGATTGGCCATCGTTCTCCCCCCTCGAATGCCCTATTGCGACGCGCAGGCCTCGGCCGCAATCTGCCCGCTTATCGTTCTGTCCGCAAGCATACCGCTTCGCCGGCTAGTCCGCGGACGCTGGTACGCCGTAGCGCGTCGAGCCGCGCCCGCGCAGACCGGAGCAGAGCTGAACGGTTGTACACGGCACACTATGAGATCGCGAGGCAGCAGCGGTCGTGCCTGAAAATGCTTAGATCGCCCGCTGCAAAGATGGCGGAGCGTGCAGGCGAAAGTCGTATTTCATCTTCACTGCGGCTTGTCGAAGCAAGTCTCCGAAGTCCAGCCGACAGGCGCTCGTTCGCCGGCGATCGTGCGCTATAGTGCGCAGGGGTCAATGTCGGGGCAATGCAAATGATCAAGCGCTACAGCGACCACGCCGCCAACGAGCGTACTTTTCTCGCCTGGGTGCGCACAGCCATCGCGGTCATGGCGTTTGGATTTGTGATCGAGAAATTCGATCTTTTTCTGCGGGCGATCGCGCCGCAGACGGCGCTGAAGCGCTCGCCCCGCACGGTCAAAAATTCGCCAACGCCGCGGGCCTGGCTTTCATCGGCATCGGGGTAGCGATGATCGTGATTGCGGGCATCAGATTCGTCTGGACCACGAAGGCCATCGAGCTCGAGGAAGTAGTGTCGAGCCCCGGCGAGCGCTTCGATCTGGCGCTCGCCGCTCTGATCGGTCTTTTGGGCGCAGCCTTATTTCTCTACATGGCCGGCGCAGTGTTTCCGTCGGCGTGACCGCAGGTTTCCCGCATCTGATTTCGATCGCCGGTCCCGCCGAACTTATTGCTCGCACAAAGCTGGTGGCTCAAGATCAAATCTTCCCAACCAACGCCGCCGCCAAAAGCCCGAGATTGCCGAGCAGCGACTGGCGATAGATGCCGGAGCGGATGAGCCCACAGACGCGCGGTACGACGCTCAGCTTCCTGGATCGGCGGAACAGATCGAACGTCTTTTTGTTGTCGTCAGTCATCAAACTCTCTATTCGTTCCAGCGCCGCGACGTTCATGTCGGCCCAGCCTTTGAAGCGGCCCTGCCAAAGCATCCGCGCACGAAGCATTTTGGCCACGGCCGAATTCGTTCGAGCCGATCACATTACGAGTGTGCATGCGATAGGAGACGGTCGGCGCGCCGTCATACAAAACCTCGCCGCCCACGGCGGTAATGGTCAGATAGACCCACCAATCGTGGGATGCCACTTCACATCCGGGCCGGCCTGCATCAGCAATGATCGCATCTTTTTATTGAAGACCATGGTGTTGCCGCCGGCTAAACTCTGAGCCAGCGCATTGCGGAAATGCGGTGTTTTCTTGTAGTACGTCGACAAGCCAAGCTGGCTGCCCTGCTCGTCTATCAAACGAGTACGGGAGCAATAGACAGCAGGCTTATCGGCATGCGCATCAATTAAAAAGTCTCGCGCTCGCGATAGCTTATGGGCCTCCCAAATATCGTCCTGATCGGATAACGCATAATAGTTGGCCTCGATCGCCGGATCGCAAATCAGGGATAAAAAATTTGCAACGAACCCTTTTTGTGGGCCTCGGCGAATCTGCCACCCTCTCTGCTCCAAGCTTCTTCCGGAATTCCTCAAGCAGCGCCAAGGTGCCATCTTGCGATCCATCGTCCGAAACGAACAGGCGCCAGTCGGTGAAATCTTGCGCTTCATACGACGCCAGCTGCAGCGGCAGAAAACGCGCGCCGTTATAGGTGCAGAGCAGAATGGCGATCGGCCCGGATGGCGGCCGCCGATCTTGGGGCCCGTCCAGCTGGATTGGGCGCGAGACTTCAGGCGGCATCACGAGCGCGGGAAGAACGGAGCTAGGGATGTGGTGCCCAGGGGCGGAATTGAACCACCGACACCTGCATTTTCAGTGCAGTGCTCTACCAACTGAGCTACCTGGGCCCACGGGCGCCGCTTGAAATTGGCGCCGGACGGGCCCGAGCGAGGCTGCTTATAGAGGCTCGCCTCCCGGCTGTCCAGAATGGGCCAGCGAGCAACAAGTCGCGCGGGACCCATCGTGTGCTATGGCGGTTCCTGATCCGGCGCCAGCGGCAGTTCGTCCTCTTCCTCGTCCGCCGTCACCGGCACGGCATAGACGCCGGAGAGCCAGCGATTGAGGTCCACGTCGGCGCAACGCCGCGAGCAGAACGGTCGATATCGCTCGACGGCTGGGTTTGCCGCAGATCGGGCATGGCTTGCGCTTTGGTGGCATCGGCCATGAGCGGAATATGGGCGGTGCGGCTGCCGCGCGCCAGCCTCACGCCCCCGCGTTGAGCCAGCCGAAATGGATCGGGTAACCCTCGCCGGCCAGCAGCGTCATCGTCTCGTACAGCGGCAGCCCGACGATGTTCGAATAGGAGCCGACGATCTTGACCAGAAAAGTTCCGGCAATCCCCTGCGCGGCATAGCCGCCGGCCTTGCCGCGCCATTCGCCGGAGGCGAGGTAGGCCTCGATGTCCTCGTCGGACAGCCGCTTGAAACGCACGCGGGTTTCGACGTGGCGCTGCCGGAAGGTCTCCTTCGGCGTCACCAGGCAGATGGCGGAATGGACGCGATGATTGCGGCCGGAGAGAAGGCGCAAGCACTGCGCCGCCTCGTCGAGCATTTCCGCCTTGGGCAGGATGCGGCGGCCGACGGCGACCACGGTGTCGGCGGCGAGGATGTAGGCGCCTTTGAGTTCGTCGTCGATGCGCACCATGGCGAGCGCCGCTTCAGCCTTCATGCGCGCGAGCCGCACCGCGCAGGCGCGCGGCAGCTCGCCACGTTTCGGCGTTTCGTCGATGTCGGCAGGACGCAGCGCGTCGGGCTCGATGCCGGCCTGGTTGATCAGCGCGAGCCGGCGCGGCGAGCCCGAGGCCAGAACGAATTTTGGACGGCCGATCATTTGAACCGGTAAGTAATCCGGCCCTTGGTCAGATCGTAAGGCGTCATTTCCACCAGCACCTTGTCGCCGGCGAGCACGCGGATGCGGTTCTTGCGCATGCGGCCGGCCGTGTGGGCGATGATTTCATGCTCGTTCTCGAGCTTGACGCGGAAGGTGGCGTTCGGAAGCAGTTCCGTCACGACACCCGGAAATTCCAAAAGTTCTTCTTTCGCCATTCGCTACCCGAAATGCTGCGATTTGGCCGCAATTCAACCCCAGTCTTGGCCAAAATTGTCTTGGCCAAAATTTGCGCGGAACCTAGCGGATGCCGGGCCGCTTCACAACAGCCAAAGCCGGCGTATGAGGGCCGAACTGCGGGCATTCACTGCGGCGGCGTGCCGTTGGCGGCGAGCACTTCGCCGGCGAGATAGAGCGAGCCGGTGATCAGGATGCGCGGCGCCGGATCGCAGGTCGAGCTTGCCGGCGACGTCGAGGGCGCTTTCGAGATCGTCGCGGGCGAGCGCCGGAATGGCCACATCGCGCGCGATATCGGCGAGAGCGGCGGCCGGCACCGCCTTGTCCTGGTGAATGGGAACAGCGATGACGCGGCGGGCGAGCCCGGAAAAATTTTTCAGGAAACCGGCGCAGTCCTTGGTCGACAACATGCCGACGATGAGCACGAGCGGCCGCGACACGCGCTCCTCCAGATCGGCCAGCGCGGCGGCGACGGCGCGCCCGCCGTCGGCGTTGTGGCCGCCGTCGAGCCACAGCTCGCTCTCCGGCGGAATCAACGCCGTGAGCCGGCCTTGCGACAGCCGCTGCATGCGCGCCGGCCAATCGACGCGGGTCATGCCGGCCTCGAATGCGGCAGCGGGAAGCTTCAAGCCGCCTACGCGCAAGGCGGCGATCGCCGCGCCGGCGTTCTCGAATTGATGCCGGCCGTAAAGTTTCGGCGCCGGCAGATCGAGAAGTCCGTCGCCGTCCTGATAAACCAAGCGGCCGCGTTCCTCGGTCGCAGTCCAGTCCTCGCCGGCGATGGAAAGCGGCGCCCGCACCCGCGCGGCCTGGCGCTCGATGACGGTCAGCGCCTCGCGCGCCTGGCTCGAAATGACTGCCGGTACGTCCCGCTTGAGGATGCCGGCTTTTTCCGCGGCGATCTGCTCGATCGTATCGCCGAGAAACTCGCGGTGATCGATCGACACGCGGGTGATCACGCTGGCGAGCGGCCGCTCGACGACGTTGGTGGCGTCAAGCCGGCCGCCGAGCCCGACTTCAAGAAGCGCAACGTCCGCCGGATGACGTGAGAAGAGGAGAAATGCCGCCGCCGTTTCGATCTCGAACACGGTGATGGGCGCGCCGGCATTCTTGGCCTCGCACTCGATGAGCGTATCGGCAAGCTCAGCATCCTCGACGAGATTGCCGCCGCCCATTTGACCGAGGCGAAAGCGTTCGTTGAGGCGCACCAGGTTGGGCGAGGTGTAGACGTGCACGCGTTTGCCGGCTGCTTCGAGGATGGCGCGCGCGAACGCAACGGTCGAGCCCTTGCCGTTGGTGCCGGCGACGTGGATGACCGGTGGCAGGCGGCGCTCGGGATGACCGAGCGCGGCGAGCAGGCGCTCGATGCGATCGAGCGAGAGATCGATGCGCTTGGGGTGCAGCGCCAAAAGGCGCGCGGCGACGGCGCTTACCGGCGTCGGCTCGGAACGCGGAATGCTCACGCCGGCGCCGCGGGAGTGATGGGCGCCGCCGACGCCGCCGGCGCCGGAAGGGGCAGGTGCGGCGTGCCGAACCGGCCGGCGCCTTCATCAACAAGCGGCAGAGCCGGGCGATGGTGGCGCGCAGATCGTGGCGATGCACGACCATGTCGACCATGCCGTGGTCGCGCAGATATTCGGCCTTCTGAAAGCCTTCGGGAAGCTTCTCGCGGATGGTCTGCTCGATCACGCGCGGACCGGCGAAGCCGATCAACGCGCCCGGCTCGGCAATGTGCACGTCGCCGAGCATCGCGTAGGACGCGGTAACGCCGCCGGTCGTCGGATTGGTGAGAACGACGATGTAGGGCTTACGCACTTCGCGCAAGCGCTGCACCGCGATAGTGGTGCGCGGCATCTGCATCAGCGAGAGAATGCCTTCCTGCATGCGCGCCCCGCCGGAGGCGGCGAACAACACGAACGGGCAGGCCTTCTCCACGGCGGTTTCGAGGCCCTTGATCACGGCTTCGCCCGCCGCCATGCCGAGCGAGCCGCCCATGAAATCGAAATCCTGCACCGCGATGACGGTGGCAAGGCCATCGAGCTTGCCGTAGCCGAGCTTTACCGCATCGTTGAGCCCGGTTTTGCTGCGCGCGTCTTTCAGACGATCGACGTAACGGCGCTCGTCGCGGAACTTGAGCGGATCGACCGGCACTTCCGGCACGGCGATATCGAACCAGGTCTCGTTGTCGAACATCGATTTGAGCCGGGCAGCCGGGCTCACGCGCATGTGATAATTGGAAACCGGAATGACGAACTGGTTGGCCTCCACGTCCTTGTAGAACACGAGCTGGCCAGTCTCCGGACACTTGATCCAGAGATTTTCCGGCACCTCGCGCTTGAGGATGCTGCGGATTTTCGGCCGTACCACGTTGGAGATCCAGTTCATCGCATCACTTCACCCTGGCGCAGACGTCCGCGACGATTGCGACTTTGCGCGATAGTCATTTCACACATTCTAGCACGCTATGAATAGCAGATATAATTCTGGCGTCGTTTGCGCAATTGGGCTTGGGTTTTGGCCGCACCCCGGAATGACGCCGTGTCCGGACCGCAAATCGCGGTGATTGGTTTGGGCGCGACAGGCGACGCCACTCTCTGTCAATTGGCGCGCTGCATTGTCCGTGCCGTCGGGCATTGCCGAAATCGGACCGGCAGACGGAGAGCCGGTCCGCGGAACTATCGCGGACGCTTGCAGTTCGATATTTCTTGCGAGGAGTGATTCCCATTAATGCGTAATCAGCGAAACACCGACGGCAACGAATATAGCCGCGATGCCCTTCTGCGCCATTTGGCGCCCGGACAAATTCTCGCGGCCGAGGCGCGGAAAGAAGAGGCTCAGCACAACGCCGAACAGGAAAACGAACAAGGTCGTCGTTGAGCCGATCGCCTGCACGATGCTCAACGGCGCAAACAAAAGAGCATAACGACTGCCTAATCCGCCGCCGAGATTGATCAGCTCGTTCGATGCATTGATCGATAAGAGTGCGGCCGTATTAGAACGCACCAAAGCGACAAATTGACTGCGATAGGACCTTATCATGAGCAGCGCCGCGCCGAATATCGCCTCGCCCACGAACATCCAGAACGTGGTGGTCCAGAACGCCACCTCGACCGCAAAAATCTTGAAAATCAAAGTTGCCAGCGCCAGCGCAAATCCGCATGTCAGCATGAGCATCGCCAGGCGCGGCTTGAAGGCGCTGCCCTTCCCAAATCTGATCGAAACGACCGATGCCCCGACGATGATGAGCCCTCCTCCCGCCATTTGCATCGCCGACAGCTTTTCCCCGAGCACGAAATAAGCGAGCACATAACCGAACAGCGGCGACGTCTGAAAGAACGGCGCCACCACTGAGGCTTCCTCGGACTGCAAGGCTTGTAGGTAGAAGAGCATCGCGCCCATGTAGAGGATGCCCGAAGCCGCAATGACGGCGATCCTTTTGGCGTCCAGGCTGAAAATGTCGGGCTCGAAGAACCAGATGAACGGCAGCATGAGAACGCCGATAAAGGCCGTAAATACGAGCAACACAGCGACGTCGCTCTGTTTGAAGAACCGCTCGACGAGATATTTGTCCAAATGCACGGATATGGCCCATAAAACCGGGCCGGAAAACGCGAACAAGAGCCAGGACATCGGCTCGCCTTTTACCGCTCGTCCCCGCGAAAGCGGGGACCCGGTGAGCAAATCCAGTCGGCCATGCCTTCCCCTGGATTCCCGCTCGCGCGGGAATGAGCGAAAATTGCGCGTTCAACCTCCCGTCGCGCGATGGCCGAGCGCATGGCTCGCCTGGCGCTCGGCCGGTGGGTTGACATGCAGATCGATGACGCAAACCCCGCCCTTCTTGAGTACGTCGACACCCTTCTCGATCGCCGGCTTGACGTCGGCAGGATCGGTCACCGGCCCGATGCCGACCGCGCCTTGCGCCTCGGCGAGCTTGGCGATGTCGGGCGATGGATCCTCCATGCGCAGTCCGATCCAGCGGTTTTTCACCTCGCGCCCGCGCGTGCGCGCGACGTTGTCCTGGTGCAGTTCGTCGTTGAAATAGGAGCGGTTGTTGTTGATCAGCACGAGCAGCGGAATCCGATGGTGCGCGGCGCTCCAGATTGCGGTTGCTCCCATGCAGAAATCGCCGTCGCCGAGCATCGAAATGGCATAGCGGCCTTGATCGGCCAAGGCGAGCGCCGCGCCGACCGACAGGCCGGGACCCGACCCCAGGCCGCCGCCGCCGTCCTTGCCCAGATACGCCATGCCGTTCTGCAGCGGCCATAGATCGAACGGCCAGCCGCGGCCGAGTGTGCAGAAGGTCACGTTCTCCGGATCATTGAACTGATCGCGCAACGCGACCGCGACCTGCTCCATGCTGATGGCAGCGCCGTTGGCGGCCTTGTGCCTTGGCCGGCACCTTGACTTTCCACGGATCCTTGCGGCCGCTGCCGAGCGCGTCGTTCAGCTCGGCCACGACGACATCGGCGGTCGATGCCATCGCCACGTCGACGGGCGGCAGCGCCTGATATTCCATGTTGGCGCCGGTATGCAGATTCTGGTCGAGCGAGCAGGCGATGATCTTCGCGCTCACGTTGCCGACGTTCTTCGCCTGCCGCAGCGCGCCGCCGAGATCGACCCAGTCGAGCGCGAAGATGACGTCGGCCTCGCAGAGGAGTTCGCGCGCATCCTTGCCGAGCACGTTGAACGGCGGACAATAATGCGCCGGATGATCGGTCGGAAACGTGGCGCCTTGCTTGAGGTCGGTGAGCACGCAAGCGCCGAGTTTTTCCGCAAGTTTTATGCGCGGCGTCCAGTATTCGGATTTGCGCGAGCCGCGGCCGAACATGATGACGGGGCGCTGAGGCGCCGTTGAGCAGCGCCGCCGCCTCTTCGACCGATTGCCGCGACGGCCGCGGCGGCGCCGGCGGCCGGAAGCGCTTCACGTCGGGCCATTCCGGTTCCTTGTCGAGCTTTTGCTCCTGGAAGCCGGCGTCGAGACAGATATAGACCGGCGCGGTCGGCGCCGAGCGCGTCAGCATATTGGCGCGTGTCATCGATTCCACCAGCGCGTCGGCGGAGGTCGGCTGGTCGTCCCATTTGATGATGGAGCGGATGTAGGCGCCCTGGTCGCGCGAGGTGTGAATCCAATCGATCCAGGGCCGGCGTTTCTCGGCGGCAACCGGCCCGGTGGCGCCGAGAACGAACATGCGGCGCGCGGTCGCACCAGGCGTTGAACAGGCTCATCATGCCGTGCAGGAGGCCGACATTGGAGTGCAGCACGCAGGCCATCGGCTCGCCGGTCGCCTTGGCATAGCCGTGCGCGATCGAGACCGAATGGTCCTCGTGCAGGCACAGGATGATGCCGGGATTTTCGTTGCCGAGATGATTGACGAGGCTGTCGTGAAAGCCGCGATAGCTCGCGCCGGGATTGAGGCTGATGTAACGGATGCCGAAACGCCGCAGCATCTGCGCGGCGATATCGCTGCCCCAGGCCACGCCGGCCGTCGGGTTTTCCTTCCAGTCGGTCAAGACGCATTCTCACCATCTCCATCGCTGCAAGTAGGACCGTCGGCGCCGGAGCATAGCCGCCCGCGGCGAAATGCGATACCAGACAGGACAAGACTGACATTGATAGGGGAGTGAAGCGTGGCGGGGCAGTGAAAACGTGTTGCGGTCGCCGGCGAGCATGTTGCGGGCCGCCTCGGTGGCGATCGTCGGCGCCTCCGAGCGGGCGCGGTGGGCGAGCCAGATTTACTCAAATCTGCGCCAGTTCGGCTATGGCGGCCGCATCGTCCTGGTCAATCCGCGGCAGCAGAACAGTTTTCGGCGAAGATTGCCTGCCCTCGCTGCGCGACATGTCCGAGCCGGTCGATCATGCCATGGTGATCGTGCCGGCGCGCGAATGTCGCCGACGTGCTCAGCGACGCAGAAGCGGCCGGCGTGAAATCCGCGACCGATCTATGCGTCCGCGGTCGGCGACGGCGAGAGTGAAGCTTCGCGCACGCGCGGCGCGTGGCTAAAAAATTTTCTCGCCACCAGCCGTCTGCACGTCAGCGGCCCGAACTGCATGGGCTCCTATTCGTATCGCGAGCGGCTGTTCGCCTATCCCAACACCGAATTGTGCAGCGTGCCGCCCGGACCGGTCGGCGGCATTTTCCAGTCCGGCGGAACGATGCAATTCTGGCTCAAAAGCGCGGCCGAGCGCGGCTTGCGCTTTTCCTACGCGGTGTCGTCGGGCAACGAGGCCGATCTCGATCTCGCCGACTATCTCGATTTTCTGGTCGACGATCCGCACACCAAACAGATCGTGCTGTTCATCGAAGGCATCCGGCGGCCGCAAGCCTTCATGCGCGCCGCCGGGCGCGCGCTCGCGGCCGGCAAGCCGGTGCTCGCGATCAAGACCGGCGCGACGGCGAAGTCGCGCTCGGCGGCGCGCTCGCACACCGGCGCCATCGGCGGCGATTACGCCGCGTATCTGGCGATGTGCGAACGCTACGGCATCGTCAATTGCCGCTCGCTCGACGATCTGTTGGAAACCACGCTCGCCTTCCAATGCGGCCGGCTGCCGAACGGCCCGCGCATCGGCTTCGTCACCACCTCGGGCGGCACCGTCGATCTTCTGTACGACTACGCCGAGACGGAAGGCGCGGTGATCCCGGAATTTTCCGCCGCCACCAACGCCGCGCTGATCCCGCACATGCAGGAAGGCATTTCGCCGAAGAACCCGCTCGACACCGGCATTCCGACCGACGCTCAAAGCCGCCGCCGACCAGTGCGAAATCGTGGCGCGCGATCCCGGCATCGATCATGTCGCCTGGGCTTCGCCGCTGCCGGGCAAAGGCGGCAATTGGAACGACGTGCACGAACTGCGCCGGCTGCTCGACGCGACCGACAAACCGGTGATCGCCTTCGGCCGCATGATCCATCAGATGACGCCGGAAGGACTGGCCGTCCAGGAGAAGGCCGGATTTCCGTTCCTGCAGGGTCAGCAGGCGACGCTGCGCGCGATCAATGCGCTGTGGTTTTTCTGCCGAGCGCGCCGGCCGCGCGCCTGCTGCTTCTGCCGCCGGCGCCGGCGAGCGACCTTTCGCCCGGCGAATCTGGAAGCGACGCTTGCGCGCTACGGCATCGCGCTGGCGCAAAGCCGCACCGTCGACCAGCGCGCAAGAGGCCGCCGCCGCCGCTGCGGCCATCGGATTTCCGGTGGCGCTGAAAATCCGCTCCGCCGACGATCGTGCACAAGACCGAGGCCGGCGGCGTGATGCTCGATCTCGCCAACGAGCAGCAAGTGATCGACGCCGCCGATGCGCTGGTCAAATCCGCGCAGCGCGGCGCATCCGGACGCCGACGATCGACGGATTTCTGGTGCAGCAAATGGTGTCCGGCATCGAAACCATTGTCGGCGTCCATACCGACCCGCTCTACGGCCCGCTCTTGCTCGTCGGCTCAGGCGGCATTCATGGTCGAACTCATTCGCGACGTGGCGCAGCGGCTTCTTCCCGTCAGCGCACGCGACATCGGCAAGATGATCGACGGCCTCAAGCTCAGCCATCTGCTCGCCGGCTATCGCGGCCGTCCCGCCGCCGACCGCACGGCGCTCGAAGCCGCGGCGCTGGCGCTTGGGCGCTTCTATCTCGATCACCGCGCTCGCATCGCCGAGATCGAGATCAATCCGCTGATGGTGCGCGCCCACGGGCGCGGTCGCGGTCGATGTGCGCGTCGGCTGGCGCGAGGAGAAAGCCTGATGGACTTCGAGCTTCCCGAAGAACTGCGCATGTTCCAGCAGTCGCTGCGGCGCTTCGTCGACACGGAAATGATCCCGGTCGAGCGGCAAACCACGACCGAGGGCGGCGAGAAGCTCAAGCCTGAATATTACGAGCGCTTCTGCAAGCGCGCCAAGGATCTCGGCTTCTGGATGATGGACGTGCCGGAGGAATATGGCGGCCCCGGTCTTTCCGCTCTGGCGAAAACGATCGTCGAGGAACAGTTAGCGCGCTCGCATCGCGCTGCCGGCGCGCGGCGGCGGCGGCATTGCCGGTCCGGGCGTCCGCCACATCCTGTTCTCGCTCACGGGCGAGATGAAGGAAAAATATCTGTTGCCGGCGCTGCGCGGCGAGAAGAAGGCCTGCTTCGCGCAGACCGAGCCCGACGCCGGCTCCGATCCGGGCGGCATGCGCACCGTGGCGGTGCGCGACGGCGACTTTTACGTGATCAACGGCGTCAAGCGTTTCATCACCGGCGCCGGCGAAGCCGATTTCATGCAGCTTATGGCGGCGACCGACCGCGCCAAGGGCTCGCACGGCGGCATTTCCTGCTTCATCGTCGACATGGACACGCCCGGCGTCAAACTCGGCGCGCAATATTCGACCATGATGGGCGACCGGCCGTGGGAGATCGTGCTGGAGAACGTGCGCGTGCCGGTGAGCCACCGCGTCGGCGAAGAGGGCGAAGGTTTCGGCCATGCCCAGAAATGGCTCAACGGCGGCCGGATCAAGCATGGCGCCCGCGCGCTCGGCGTCACCGAGCGTTGCCTGGAGATGGCGACGTCATACGCCAAGCAGCGCTCGACCTTCGGCCGGCCGCTCGCCGACCGCCAAGCCGTGCAGTGGATGCTCGCCGACATGTATATCGAACTGCAGGCGGCGCGGCTTCTCGTCTACAAGGCCGCGACCCGGCTCGACGCCGGCGAGGACGCGCGCCAGGACGCCTATGTGTGCAAATATTTTGCCGACGAGATGGCGTTCAAGGCCGCCGACATGTGCATGCAGATCCATGGCGGCATCGCGCTCACCACCGATCTGCCGATCGAGAAGTTCTGGCGCCAGCAAAGGAGCTTCCGCATCACCGAAGGCGCCAGCGAAGTGATGAAGATGGTCATCGCCCGCCACGTGCTGAAGACGTATGGCTGAGTTGCCGGTCAGTCGGCCATTGGACCCAGAGAGGTGCTCGGATCGCCGCAGCGCATCGGGCGGTTTCCCTGGCCAGAAAGTGACAGAAAAGGTAATGCGCCGCCGGCTCGCCTGCCGCGGCTTTCGGCACAATTTCGCCTTTGTCTTCAATAGAGTACGCGACGATAGTCAAGAGTACGCGACGATAGTACACCTGCGGGCGTTAACCATAGCGGTAAGCTCCGGGGTAACGAAATTCTGCGCAGTGTCGTAAGGGCTTAAAGCTGCAAGCGAGCAGCGATGCCTGTGAGGCCGAGAACCGTGAAGCAACGCTTCCTTGCCGGATGTCTGGCTTTTGGTGCGCTTATCGCGGCGCCATCGCGCGCACGCGGCCGACCTGTCGCTTGGCGCCGCTCTACAAGGCGCCGCCGGCAGCAATACTCGCCAGCCTATAACTGGAGCGGCTTCTATCTCGGCGCTCAATGGCGGCGGCGGCTGGGGCGATTCGCATTGGCAGGGCGTCGGCCGCTTCGACCTTTCCGGCGGGCAAGCCGGCGGCACCGCCGGCTATAACTGGCAGTTCGGCCAGACGGTGCTCGGCCTTGAAGGCGATATCGACTGGTCCGGCCTGCAGGGTACCACGACCAACGCGCTATGCCCCGGCGGCAGCTGCAGCACCAGCGACACCTGGCTCTCGACGGTGCGCGGCCGCGTCGGCTACGCGTTCGACCGCTTCATGCCCTACGTTACCGGCGGTCTCGCCGCAGGCGACATCCGCGCCGCCACGCCCGGCTTCCCGGGCGCGACAGCAATACCAATGCGGGCTGGACCGTCGGCGGCGGCGTCGAATTCGCGCTGCCCGGCAATTGGAGCGCCAAGGCCGAATACCTGCACGTCGATCTCGGCGACTTCAATTGCGGCGCCGCCTGCGGCGGCACGCCGAACGAGAACGTCTCGATGCACGAGAACGTTTTCCGCGCCGGCGTGAACTATCACTTCGGCTGGGGCAAGTAGTCTCCTTCATCGCCGCTCATATGCCCGCGCAGTGCTGATTGACTCGGCCCCGGCGCATGGTGTCATTTCTCTGCCAACCCGAGCAGTTACAGAGATTGACCGATGAGCAATGCAACCTCCGCCGTCGACTTCGACAAATACCGCCTGCGCAATTTCGTCGATCGCCTGATCGAATTGGGCGAGGTGGAGGTTCACGATCGGCCGGTGCCGCTGACCGGACTGAGCCCCATTATCGAAGGCACCGACAAGGCGGTGCTGTTCAAGAAAGCCGGGCCCGAACAGGTCGAAGCTGGTGGCCAAGACCGCCGGCAACCGCAAACGCCTCGCCGCCGCTTTCGAGAGCGAGCGAAGACGAAACTCTACGACGAATATTTCAAGCGGCTCGCCAATCCGCAGCCGCTCGTCGAAGTGCCGTCCGCCGACGCGCCGGTGCACGAGATCAAAATCACCGGCAAGGACGTCGATCTGACCAAGACTGCCGTTCCATCCGCAGCACGCTTACGACGGCAGCTGCTATATGAGTTCGGCCATCGATTACACGATCGACCCGGCGACCGGACGGCGCAATGTCGGATGCCGGCGCTTGAGCCTGCGCAACCGTTATGAGTGCGGCACCAATGTCACCGCACCCGTCCGATCTCAAGCGCATCTACACCGGCTGCGTGGCGCGCGGCGAAAAACTTCCCGTCACTTTCACGGTCGGCGCGCATCCGCTCGATTTCTTCGCCGCGACCACGCGCCAGGGCGGCGACGAGCTGAAGCTGGTCGCCAACTTCCGCGGCGAGCCGGCGCCGGTGGTCAAAAGCCTCACCAACGACATTCTGGTGCCGGCCGACGCCGAGATGACGCTCGAAGGCTATTTGGACGAGCGCGGCTATGTCGAGCCGGAAGGGCCGTTTGGCGAATACATGGGCTATTACGGCGCCATCCACATGGATCCGGTATTTCATTGCACCGCGATCACCATGCGCTCGGACGTGCTGCACCACACGCTGCTGCACGGCTCGGCGTTTTTGCTCGATCAGACCGACAGCGCCAATATTTCGGCGATGCGCACCGAAGCCGAGGCCATGCGCATCCTGAAAAATACCGTGCGCGAGCCGGTCGCCGTTTATCTGCGCTCGATCTCCGGCGGCGTCCAACACGCTGCGCGTCTCCATCAAGCAACGCTCTTATGGCGAGGCCAAGCAGGCGATCGCGGCGCTGTTCGGCGGCATCATGCGACTAAAGCACGTCTACGTGTTCGACGAGGACATCGATATCCACGACGACCGCCAGGTGGATTGGGCGCTCGGCACGCGCTTTCAGGCCGACCAGGACATGGTCATTCTGCAAGGCATACTGGGCATGACGATGGACCCCTCGCTCAACGGCCGGCGCACCGGCGCCAAGTCCGGCTTCGACTGCACCAAGCCGTTCGGCCGCGACGGGCCAAATTCCGCTCACGCGCAGCGCCGCCAAGGTTTTCAAAGGTCCGGCGCGCTATCAGAACGTCGAGCAGGCGCTCGCCGCGTCGCCGATGTTCTACGCCGACATCGTCGAGTCGCTCGGCAGCGACGACGGCCGCGAAATCGCTTGTGCGCTCGACGAACTGCGCCAGGCCGGAAAGCTCGGGCCGCGACCGCGACGGCCGCTATCACCTGCAAGCCGCCAAGCCAGGCTCGACCGGCATCGTCGGCGCGCTTTATCACGACCCGAACGAAGGCGCGTAGTTCGCGCGCGTCTTATAACGCTTTCCCCCTTGCGGGGCGGCGTTGGGCTTTCAGCTAGCGTCGTTGGGTGAGGGGTTGCGGCCCTGCCCCCACCAATTCTTATCGTTGCACTGCCGAGGACCTCTCGCCCGCAAGGGGCGAGGGCACGGCGATGCGCTATTGCAAAGCCGCATGCGCTCGGGCAGATTTTTCACAAAGCAAGACGTCAGTCAGGGAAGCGACCATGAAAACAAGACATATCCATTATCTGAGCGCGGCGGCGATGTCCGTTGCCGGTTGCCTTGTTTACGCTCCGGCGCAAGCACAAACGGCAGTGCCGATCAATAATCACGACATCGGCGGGGTCGTTACCAGTGCGCACGGTCCGGAAGCCGGCGTATGGGTGATCGCGGAGACCCGCGACCTGCCGACCCGGTACGCGAAGATGGTCGTCACCGACGATGAAGGCCGCTACGTTGTGCCCGATCTGCCGCAAGCTCACTACAAAGTCTGGGTCCGCGGCTACGGCCTCATCGATTTGCCGAAGATCGATGCCGATCCGGGCAAACAGCTCAATCTGACCGCGGTGCCGGCGCCGAACGACGCCGCCGCCGCGCAGATTTATCCGGCGATCTACTGGTATTCGATGCTGAAAGATTCCGGGTCCCGACCAGTTCGGCGGCAAGAGCGACATTCCGCAAAAAGTCGAGCTCACCGACTGGCTCAACGCCATGAAGAACAATGGCTGCATCGGCTGCCATCAACTTGGCGACATCGCCACCCGCACGCTGCCGGCAACGCTTGGCGTGTTCAAATCCTCGGAAGAGGCCTGGGCGCGCCGCGTGCAGTCCGGACAGTCCGGCCCCACGATGGTCAACATCATCGCCGGTCAGTTCGCCTCGGTGCCGATCAAATACTTCGCCGATTGGACCGACCGCATCGCCGCGGGCGAATTGCCAGCGGTGAAGCCGCAGCGCCCGGCCGGCATCGAGCGCAATATCGTGGTGACCACGTGGGCTTACGGCGACGACAAGCACTACACCCACGACGAGATTTCCACCGACAAACGCCATCCCACGGTCAATGCCTACGGCCTGATCTTCGGCTCGCCCGAATACTCAACCGACAACATCCCGTTTGTCGATCCGGTCAAGAACACGGCCAGCAAATTCCATGCGCCGGTGCGCGATAAGGACATGCCGTATTCGCTCGGACCGGGCTATGCGGCGGACCTGCATCCGCTGGCGCCGTCGCCTTATTGGGGCACTGAGCAGATTTGGGATACCCACATCAACAATCACAACTCGATGTTCGACGACAAAGGGCGGTTGTGGCTGGCGGCCGCCGTGCGCGGCCGCAAGGATCCGGATTTCTGCGGTCAGAACTCGGACCTGCCCTCCGCCAAGCTGTTTCCGCTCACCCAGAGCGAACGTCAGCTGGCAATGCTCGATCCGAAGACGATGAAGTATACGTTTGTCGACACCTGCTTCACCACGCACCACCTGCAGTTTGCCTTCGACAAGGACAACACGCTGTGGACGTCGAGCGGCGGCGGCGGCGGCGTGGTCGGCTGGCTTAACACCAGAAAATTCCTCGAAACCGGCGATGCCGCGCATTCGCAGGGCTGGACCGCGCTTGTTGTCGACACGGCGGGCACCGGCAAGCGCACCGCTTACACCGAACCCGGCCAGCCGCTAGAACCAGGCAAGGACATGCGTATCGGCCAGGTGTTTTATGCGGTGATGCCAAGCCCGGTGGACGGCACCGTTTGGGGCACGCTCCGCGCTAATCCGGGTTCGATCGTGCGGCTTGATCCCGGCTCCAATCCGCCGGCAACCGCGCTTGCGGAAATCTACCACGTGCCGCTTCCCGGCTTCGGCCCGCGCGGCGGCGACATCGACTCGCACGGCGTGGTCTGGGTGTCGCTCGCGAGCGGCCATCTTGGCAGCTTCGACCGGCGCAAATGCAAAGGCCCGCTCAACGGGCCGAAGGCGACCGGCGACCAATGTCCCGAAGGCTGGTCGTTCTACAAATATCCGGGCCCAGGCTTTGCCGGAATCGGCGATAACAGCGCGGAGTTCGAGCTATTACACCTGGGTCGACCAGCACAATACGCTCGGCCTCGGCAATGATGTGCCGATCTCCACGGGCAATCTCAACGACGGCCTGATTGCGTTTGCCGGCGGCAAGATGATCGTCATGAAGGTGCCGTATCCGACCGGCTTCTACGCCAAGGGCCTCGACGGCCGCATCGACGACGCCGGTGCCGGCTGGAAAGGCCGCGGCATATGGACCTCAAGCGGCGACCGCACGCCCTGGCACCAGGAAGGCGGCAAAGGGCGGACCTCGATGCTCGTGCATTTCCAGCTGCGGCCTGATCCTTTGGCGGATTAACGCAGCGCGAGCCATCAAACAAGCCCCGAAAGAGGGCGCAACGCCAACCGCGCGATTTGTACGTCTGTTGCGAGGAGATGATCGGAATCTGCAAAATAAGAATCAGCAAAAAATGATAACGGCGGCGTTATTGACCCTTTGGACGTTAGCAAATTCGGCACCGAACGGAATCGTCAAAAGGCCGCCCCAGTCTCGCTGAGGCCCGATTCGGTCTCGGTTGCAATTATGCGCTTATCGGCCTTCAATGTTGCACACGCGGCGCGGCCCGCGCAAAAATCCGGGAGGAATCTCATGAGTACCGGCGTGGAGTCTTTGCCCAGACTCGATGTGGTGATCGGCAACAATTTCGGCCATTTGCCGATGTTCATCGGCGCGGAGAAAGGCTTCTTCGCAAAGCACGGCGTGGATGCAAAAATGTTGGTGGTCGATACCGGCACCGACATGGTCAACGCCATGCATGACGGCAGGGCGCAGATCGGCGACATGAGCGTGACCACTTATCTGAAGGCGGTGCATTCCGGCGAGCCGTTCAACGTGATCGGCATCATCATGAACGACGCCACGCGCGACAATGCCGACGAGCCGCTGGCCATTGTTACCAAGAAGGGACGCGGCATTGCTGCCGGCAACATCGCCGAGATCCAGGGCAAGCGCATCGGGTTGGCGCGGGGGCAGACCTCGGACGAATATTTCAAGATGGTGCTGCGCCGCGCCAAGATAAAATACGAGGACGTGACGATCGAGAACATCTGGTCACAGTTCGGGCTGGCGCCCGCGCTGAAGGAAGGCAAGGTTGATGCCGTGGTGTCGTGGGAGCCTTACGTTACGCAGGTGCTCGAGCAGGTGCCCGACTCGTTTCTGGTCATCCGCGGCGGCCATCACATGTCTTACGTGATGATGGCGACCGCGCATGGCCCAACCATCGAGAGTAAGCCCGGCCTGGTGAAGAGCATCGCCGCCGGCTTGGCCGCATCTTCGCACTACACGCGCCTTCACCGTGACGAGGCGGTGGAAATCTTTGCCAAATGGGTGCCGGGCACTGACGTGGCGATCGGCAAGAAAGGCGTCAAGCACATCAGCTACGATCCGCGGCTGTCGCCGGCAGTGATGCGGGCCTTCAACAATGCCGAAGACGAGGTGCTGATGAACACGCTCAAAGGCGCCGCCCGGCTCGATGTGCCGAGCCTGTTCCGGCCGAAATTTATGGCCGAGGTCGAGCAAGAGCACCCAGAATATTTTGCCGACCTGCCGCCGCTGAAATAGCCGTTGTGGGCTCGCGCTAAATTTGGCTTTCTGCAGGCATCGATCGGCACGCTCAGCTCGTTCGGGCTGACCAAGGCGGACGGCGAGGATGCGAGCGGCGCCGAGTGTGACGCAAAAGTGCTTTTATATGTTCATGGTTCGCCGCCAACAGGCGGCAAATCAGGAGGGTACCTGCTTTCTATCTACCATTCGGGGTCAGCCCCATGGCCCGCACCGCCGGCTATGTGCCGTCACCGGTGTTTGCGCCTGCAAGATCCTCGAACCAAGCTTGATGTGAGACGAAACCGGCGCGCCAAGCTTGCGCCAGCAGTCTATGCTTGTCGCCCTGGCGCATCATGTCGTGGAACGCCCGCGGCGTGATGCCGAAGCGGGCGCGGAAGGCACGGTTGAAATGGGCTTCGCTGGCAAAGCCGTGCTCGGCAGCGATTTTACGCCATGCTGGCCGCGTCGCCAGTTCGGACACCATCCAGCGCACAGCGCGATCGAGCCTGCGCTGCAGCAACGCGTTGCGAACGCCGCCAATCGGCTCGAACAGCCGGTACAGGCTCGATCGCGACAGTCCAAGGTGCTGGCCGATCCGCAGCGGTGTCAGTTTCTTGTCGCCAAGATGCTGGTTGATGAAGTCGAAAGCCTTTTCGACCAGCGCCGCGTCGGGACCATAGGCATTAGCGCGTTCGCGCGCGAGCGATGCGGTTAGCGCGGCCGCCGCCGTGCCAAATAGGCCGTCGATGGCGCTCATGGCTTCGGCAATGTTGAGTTCACTAGCCAAGTCTTGCAAAGCGGCCACTGAGCGGTGCAGCAGACGCGCCGCGGCGGTGCCTGCGGGGATAACGGCGCCTTGCGCGGCGGCGAGCGAAAACACTGGCGGCACGTGATCGCGGCCGGCGAACACCGCGATCATCTCAAAAGCCGTGGCAGTACTGTCGTAGCCGCGCGTGTGATCGAAAAAAGCGATATCGCCGGGGCGGATCGATTGCCGCCGTCCTTCAACGACACTATCGACCTCGCCGTCGATCAAGGCCAGCAGCATGATGTGGCGTTGGCCGAGCGCGATCTCATCGGGGCCGCGATGCATGACGTGCGCTGCGGAAGCGGCGCGGAACAGTGCGGCATTCGGCAACTGATATACCGTGGATTTGAACCAGAAGTCCGATGCCTTGGCGCCGTCAGGCAAAGTGATGGCGCAGACCGGCGCCGAATTGCGGCGAAAGACCGCGAATGCACTGCCGTCGGGCGAAGACGGTAGGTCGACATCCATACGCGAGATAAGCGGAGTTCCGGGCATTACCACCGACGACGTTAGTCCTGTCCCTCAAAGAAAGGCAAATGCGCGGCGCAACGACTTGTTGCGCTCCTGCCACGCAGAACAGAAAAGATTATGGATTGGGATTTTACTGCCGCGCTTTGGGATTCCGTGACACGGGTCGGCCTAGGGGACCGTGAACGGAGGGCCTTAAAATGCCGTAGTCCTGACGTGCAGGCGAACCGGCCGAGAACGGCCGGCAAAATCAAAACTAAGGGCTGGCGTGGCGGCTGCCACCAAGAAGAGGGATAATCGCGTGACGGGTCAGGAACGATCCAGCGGTCGTGGGCTAAACCAGTTTCACTCCAGCGTGATTTTGAGCGCGGCGCGCGGCCCGCGACATTCGCCTGCTGCCGCCGGATTGGCAGTTTGCGCGAAGCTCACGCCGTTCGCGCTCGGCGTGGCATTGATCGGCGCGCTCGCGTGTCCGGCACCGGCTTTCGCGCAGTCTTTCGGCGGAAGTGGCGGCAATGGAAATTTGGAAATCGGAGGGGGCGGCGGCGGTGATTACGCCAACTCAGGGACCAGCGGCACTTCGAGTAATGTATCTGGATCTGGCGCCGGCGGCGGCGGCGGCGGCGGTACGGCTGCCGCTGGCGGAGCCGGAGGTAATGATTACACCAACGCCGGAGGCGGTGCCGCGGGTGCAGCGAATGGCGGCGCGGGCGGAAATGCGACGACGACCGACGCTGGCGGCGGCGGTGGAGGCGGCGGCGCGCTCGGTCTTGGCTTGGCGGGCTCTGGAAACTTGTCCAACTTTTCGGCCACAGGCGGGACGGGCGGCAGCGGCGGTAGTGCCACAAACGGCGGCGGCGGCGGCGGCGGTTCGGGCGGCAGCGGCGTTGCGACGACAAACCAACAGACTACGGTCTCCATAACCGGCACATCCGCCTATACGGGCGGCAACGGCGGCGCGGGCGGCTCGTCCACCGATGGGGTTGGTGGCAACGGCGGTGATGGCGGTGCCGGCGTGACGATACAACTATCGACCGGAAGTTCTTTAATCATCGGCGACGGAACCAATGTTACGACCATAACCGGCGGTAACGGCGGCGCGGCAGGGAGCGGAGCCTGCTGCAGTTTAGGCGGCAATGGCGGCGCGGGCATCGAGGCGCTCGGGACCAGCGTCAGCATTACCCTGAACGCGAATGCTACCGTGACGGGCGGCAGCTCTGCGGGCGGCGTTCAGGGCGACGCCATCATCTTTAGCGGCGGTAGCAACACGCTGACGCTGAACGGCGGCTCGCTCTCGGGCAGCATCGACATTCAGGCAGGCTCGCTGACATTCAATCAGTCGACCGCTCGGACTCTGGATAACGCGATCATTGGCGGCGGCGCTGTCATCCAAAACGGCACCGGCGCGCTGACGCTGACCGGCACCAATACCTATACTGGGGTGACATCGATCAATGCCGGCGCCACGCTGGCGCTGTCCGGCACCGGCTCGATTGCGGCATCGAGCGGTGTCACCGACAACGGAACGTTCGGCATTTCCGGCCTGACCAACGGCGGCACCCCGATCGTCACGCTGTCGGGCAGCGGCGCGGTGGCACTCGGCGCCAACAAGCTGACGCTGTCGAACGCCAGCGGCATCTTTTCCGGGATCATTGGCGGCAGCGGATCGCTCAGTCAAACGGCCGGCACCGAGACATTGACCGGCGCCAATACCTATACCGGCGGCACCAGCTTAAACGGCGGCACCATCGTCGTCGGCAACAACAGCGCGCTCGGCACCAGCACGCTGGCGATGGCGGCCGGGACGACTTTGTCGTTCCTCAACGACAATTTCACCATCGCCAACGCCATCACGATCACGGGCGATCCCAACTTCACGCCGCCTTCGGGCACGACGCAGACCCTCTCCGGCGTGATCTCCGGCAGCGGCACGCTCACCATGGGCGGCGCCGGAACGCTGGTCCTGAGCGCGGATAACACTTACACCGGACCCACCGACGTCAACGCCGGCACGCTCGATGTCACCGACTCGATCGCCTCATCGAGCCTGACGAGCGTGGCGAGCGGCGCGACACTGACCGGGACCGGTACGATCGGCAACCTGCAGATTGCCGGTATGTTTGCGCCTGGCTCCGGCGCGCCGGGCAGTTCGATGACGGTCTCCGGCAATCTGGCGTTTCAGTCCGGCGCGCTTTATCTGGTGTTCCTCAATCCCGGCACCTCGACCTTTGCCAATGTCGTCGGCACGGCGTCGCTGGCCGGCACAGTGCACGCCGTCTTTGCGCCGGGCACTTATCTGACAAAGCAATACGTCATCCTGCAATCGGCCGGATTGAGCGGCACGTTTTCCGGGATCAGCACCACCAACTTGCCGGCCGACTTCGACGCGAGCCTCTCTTACACGAGTGACGACGTGCTCTTGGACCTCAGTCCTGAACTCGGCCTCAGCGTCGCGCTCAATAAAAATCAACGCAATGTCGCCAACGCGATCAACAGCTATTTTGGTCGCGTGGGCACGCTGCCGGCGAATTTTGCCAACTTGTTCAATCTCACCGGGACCAACTTGGCGAACGCGCTGACCCAGATCGACGGCGAGAACGCCACCGGGGCGGAGCGCGGCGCCTTCGATCTGATGAACGAGTTTTTGGGCCTGATGCTCGATCCGTTCGTCTACGGCCGCGGCGGCTCCGGCGCGGGCGGAGCGGCGCTCGGCTTCGCCCCCGACCAACAGGCAAACCTGCCGCCCGACATCGCGCTCGCTTACGCGGGCGTGCTCAAGGCGCCGCCATCCACGACTTTCAATCAGCGCTGGAGCACGTGGGGCTCAGGCTTCGGCGGCAGTGGCACGACGAACGGCGATCCGTCGGTCGGCTCGAACAACGTTACCACCAGCACCTACGGCTATGCGGGCGGCATGGACTATCATTATTCGCCCGATACGGTTGTGGGCTTCGCGCTCGCCGGCGGCGGCACCAATTGGGACTTGGCGCAGGGACTGGGCACCGGGCGCAGCGATGCCTTCCTGGCCGGTGTCCATGGCGTGACGCATAACGGTCCGGCCTACCTCGCCGCCGCGCTGGCGTTCGCGAACAATTGGTTCACCACCAACCGCACGGCGCTGGGCGATCAGCTCACCGCGAATTTCCAGGGTCAGAGCTACAGCGCGCGTCTTGAAGGCGGCTATCGCTTCGTGCTTCCGGTCTATCACGGCGCAGTTGGCGTCACGCCTTATGCGGCGATCCAGGCGCAGGATTTCCGCACACCGGCTTACAGCGAGATCGATCTGTCGGGCGGCGGCTTCGGGCTGTCGTATGCGGCGATGAACGGCACCGACACCAGGAGTGAACTCGGCGGCCGCTTCGACGATCTCACCGCGCTCGGCGCCATGCCGCTGATGCTGCGTGCCAAAGTGGCCTGGGCGCACGACTGGGTGAGCAATCCGGCGCTCAGCGCCTCGTTCGAGTCGCTGCCCGGCACGAGCTTCACCGTCTTCGGCGCGCCGATCCCGCATAACTCGGCGCTCGCCTCAACGGGCGCGCAATTATTCTTCACGCCGAACTGGTCGCTGCTCGCCAAGTTCGACGGCGAGTTCGCTAGCGGCTCCCAGCTCTATGCCGGCTCCGGAACGCTGCGCTATACGTGGTGAGTAGCAAGCGAGCCGGACATTCATCCCCGGATTTCGCTTATCCGGGCTACAGGTTGCAGCCTGATCGTGACGACATCCGGTAGACCACAGCCGGATTTATCTGACGAAGATCGGGCTCGCAGCGAGGTTCTTCGCACTGGCTTGCTCATAACTCGGGCGCGGAACGCGTCGCGAGAACGAGATTCCGTTTTCACCTCCCCCCGCATGCGGGGAGACGGATGGGTAAACGCCGCGCGAACGATGGCTCGTTTCATCATGGCCGGGCTTGTCCCAGGCCCCCATGTCTTTAATCTTGCCTATCCCTAGACCACGGATGCCGCGCTTGAACCGCGGGACGAAAAGACGCCCAGATGGATCCTGCAACCAGCCCGCTGCTCACCGACCTCTATCAGCTCAACATGATGCAGGCCTACCTGGATCATGGCGACACGCAGACGGCGGTGTTCGAGTTTTTCGTGCGCACGCTGCCGCCGCGGCGCGGATTTCTGCTTGCCGCCGGGCTCGAACAGGCGATCGATTATCTGGAAAATCTGCGCTTCTCGGCAGCCGACATCGACTGGCTCAAAAGCACCGGCCGGTTCAAGCAGAACCTGCTCGATTATCTTGCGCGAATTCCGCTTCACCGGCGACGTGCACGCCATGCCCGAGGGCACCGCGTTCTTCGCCAACGAGCCGATCCTGCGCGTCACCGCGCCGATGCCGGCCGCGCAATTCGCCGAGACGCGGCTGATCAACATCCTGCACTTCCAGTCGCTGGTCGCCGCCAAAGCGGCGCGTTGCATGCTGGCCGCGCCCGACAAGCTCCTGGTCGATTTCGGGCTGCGCCGCGCCCACGGCGCCGAGGCCGGGCTGATGGCGGCGCGGGCGAGCTACCTCGCGGGCTTCGCCGGCACCGCCACGGTGCTGGCCGGCGAAAAATTCGGCATCCCGCTTTACGGCACGATGGCGCACTCGTTCATCGAATCGTTCGACGACGAGGCGGCGGCGTTCGAGGCCTTCGCGCGCGCGCGGCCGGACAATCTCACGCTGCTGCTCGACACCTACGACACCGAGGCGGCCGCGCGGAAAGTCGTGGCGCTGGCGCCGCGGCTGAAGGCGGCCGGTATCACGATCCGCAGCGTTCGCCTCGACAGCGGCGATCTCACCGCGCTGTCCAAGAGCGTGCGCAAAATCCTCGACCAGGGCGGGCTTGCCGAGGTGGCGATCTTTGCCAGCGGCGGGCTCGACGAGGATTCGCTCGCCGCGTTCGCGCGAAGCAGGTGCGCCGATCGACGGCTATCGGCATCGGCACCAGCCTCACCACGTCCGCCGACGTGCCCAATGTCGATTGCGTTTACAAATTGCAGGAATATGCCGGGCTGCCGCGGCGCAAGCGGTCGGAGAAGAAAGCGACCTGGCCGGGCCGCAAGCAGGTATGGCGGCGCTACGGCGCCGACGGCCGCATGGCCGGCGACATCTTGACGATCGAAGGCCACGACAAGGCCGGCGAGCCGCTGATCAAGCCGGTCATGCAAAGCGGCCGGCGATTGCGGCCGCCGGAACCGCTCGCCGAGATCAGGCAGCGCGCCAAGCGCGAGCTGGAGCGGCTGCCCGAGCCCTTGCGGCGGCTCGAGCCGGACGCGACATATCCGGTCGAGGTCGCCCCCGAGTTGGCGACGCTTGCCGCGGAGGTCGACCGGCGCATGCAATCGCGAAGGACGCCGTAGTGAACGAAGCGGCGACGATTTGGCGACGACGACGTTCTTATCGTCGTGGACGTGCAGAACGATTTCTGTCCCGGCGGCGCGCTGGCGGTGCCGCGCGGCGACGAGATCGTTCCCATCGTCAACACGCCTCGCCGCGCGCTTTCGCAACGTGGTGCTGACCCAGGACTGGCACCCGCGCGGCACATTCCTCGTTCGCCTCGTCGCATCCCGGCAAGAAGCCGTTCGAGACCATCGCAGCGTCCTACGGCCCGCAAGTGCTGTGGCCCGACCATTGCGTGCAGGGACGGTGGGCGCGAAGTTCCACGCGTCACTGACGCGCCGCCATGCCGCGCTGGTCATCCGCAAGGGCTTGCATCGCGCGATCGATTCCTATTCGGCCTTCTACGAGAACGACCGCAAGACGCCGACCGGACTTGTCGGCTATCTGCGTGAGCGCGGTCTCACGCGGCGTCTTCCTTGCCGGGCTCGCGTTCGATTTCTGCGTGCGCTATTCGGCCGAGGACGCGCGCCGCGAAGGCTTCGCCGTCTTCGTGATCGAGGACGCCTGCCGCGGCATCGACCTGGACGGCTCGGTTGCGGCCACCCGCGCGAGCCTCGCTGCGCTCGGCGTTCCCTGCATCAGCGCCCGGGAATTCGCCTGATATTCAGTCTGTAACGCGTCACGGCCTCAGTCTTTGGCGACAGCTCGCAAGTGGCATTGTGCTAATGTCGGTTGAAGTCGTTAATGCGGCAATGCAGCAGAACTGTGTGCAATGCACAAATTTTCTTGACTCTGCGCTGGAAGGCGCGAGAAAGTCACAAAAGCTTCAATTTGGGTCAGCCAATGCGCCATCACGTGGCCGCTCCCGCATCGAGCCTGCCGTCGCTGATGATGCCGTGCCCGGTTTGCGCCGGGCCGCATGGTCTATCACGGCCGCCGCCTCGATCGCGCCCGACATCGAAGACACCATCTATGCCTGCCGGCGCTGCGGCGCGGAGCTTATCCGCACCTCGGTGCGCAGCGCGACGCGAAGCCGAAGACACGCAGAAGACCGCCGCTTAGGTCTGATCCAGCCGCATCTGCTCGAGTACGGCGCGGCCGAGCAGGCCGTAAGGGTTGGCGAGCGTCTCCAGCATTTCGAAGTGATTGTAGCCCTCGCCGACCAGTAGCTCGACCGGCTTGCCGGCCGCTTTCACGGCGGCGGCGAAGTCGCGCGTCTGCCGCTGGAATTCCGGCGTCTCGTAGGTGCCGTAGCTGAGCACGAGCGGCGTGTGCAGCCGGTCGAGATGGCGCATGGCGCTTAGCTCCTGCTCCATCTCGTCGGTGAACTTGACGTATTTCGAGCGCTTCGACAGCCGCACCGGCTTGAGATCGTACATGCCGCTCGACAGCGTCGCGCCCTTGAGAATGTCGAGCGGAAGCCCGTCCTTCGCCCAATCGTGCGTGACCGTGCAGCCGGCGAGATGCGAGCCGGAGGAATGCGAGATCAGATGCAGCCGGTTGCGGTCGCCGCCGAATTTCTCGGCGTTGCGATACACCCAGCCGACCGCGCGCCGCACCTGCTCGACCATCGGAAACAGGCTGCCGCCGGCATGCGTCCACATTGGTGAAATCGAGCACGACGAAATGCGCGCCGATGATGCACGAACGGCTCGGCCAGATAGGTGAACTCGGACGCCGCGCCGTTGCGCCAGGCGCCGCCGTGGACGAAGATCCCGACCGGCGCGTTCGGCTTTGTGGTGCGGTAAACGTCGAGTCCTTCGATCGGCGTCGGGCCGTAGGCGAAGCGTTCGGGCTTGCCGATGCGCACGAGCGCCGCGGCGCTGTTGGCCAGCCGCCGCTTGCCGACCTGGTCGCGGTTCGGCGCATAGACGATCTGATCGTAGGCGTCGTCCAGTTCCTGCTGGTCCATATTGAGCCAGACGATCGGCCCTTTGACTTCGCGGTGCGGTCGCGGCAGCGGTCAGCGGTCATCGGTAGTTCACCATTCCGACCTTAATCGGCTCCTCACTTTCGAGTAGCTCCTGGCTCGCCGTGACGATGATCAATGACCGACGTCACCAAGCGGCGGCGCGTTGGACGATGGCTTTCGGCGCGGCATAAGCCTTCGCCAGCATCTTTTCAATCTCTTCGCCGGTCATCGGATCGATTTCCAACTGGGTCTTCTCCGCCTCGGCGATGAAACCGGGATCCTTGCAGCGTCTCCTCGAACGCCTGGCGCAGCGCCGCGACGCGATCGGCCGGCGTGCCCGGCGGCGCGGCGAACGGCCGGCCCGCTTCCTGGCGGATCAGGATCAGCTCCATCACCTGTTTGTTTTGCGGGTCGCTGACCAGGTCGAGCGCGCTCGGCACGTCGGGCAGATCGCGCAGTTTCGTCAGCCCCATCTGCACGATCACGTTGAGCAGATGGTCGGTGACCCAGTGCGGGCGCGAGGCCTTCATGGTCGACCACGACAGCCCGCAAATGCCTTCGGCCTCGCCGCTCTCGACCGCCATGGTGAGGCCGGAGCCCGGATCGTAGCCGGCGATCACCTTGAATTTGGTGCCGATCAGCGCGTTGAGCATTTTCGGCACGATCGCCGTGTTGGACGTCGCGCCGGCGGCGGCGACGATGACTTGGCGCGCGCGCGCCGCCGCGATGGTCTTGACCGGGCTGGTGTGCCAGGTGGCGCAGACGTTCTCCAGCTTGCCGATGCTGCCGAGCCAGTTGAACTGCAACGGGTCGTAGTGCGCGCCGGGATTGCCGAACAGCGGATCCATCGCCGCGCCGTTGGTGAAGGCGCCGATCACCGAGCCGTCGCGTTCGGCGCTGTTGTAGAGCGTCGACGCTGCGGCAAGCCCGGCCGCCGCCGGCATGTTCTTGGAACGATGATGTCGGATGGCCGGGAATGTGATTGGTCCAATAGCGCGCGAAGGTGCGCGCATAGACGTCGTAGCCGCCGCCGGCGCCGCTGCCGACCAGCATGGTGATCGGATGCGATTTGTAGAAATCCTCGACCGATTGGGCGTGCGGCGGAGATGAAAGGGCGAGCAGCGCAAACAACGCCAGACGAAACGAAATTCGACGTCGTCATCGGCGTCTGAGCCTCTTGTACTTCTGCTGCATCGCCGTGAAGAAGCCCTGTTGCTTCAAGCGCATCGAGCAGGCTCGTATCCACATAGTCGCCGACCTTCTGGCTGGCATTGGGAAACAGTTTGAGGATGTTTTGCGCGCCCGCCGCCGACGGTTCGAGGTTCGGCGGCGATTGCTGCTTGAAGTCGTTGTAGGTGATGTCGAGGACTTTCGGGCTTCTGATCTTCAGTTCCTTCGCCAGCACCTCCTTGGCGCGCTTCTCGTCGGTGAGCGCGATGTAATTGCCCTCGATGCTGGCCTTGAGAAAACGCGTGAGCAGATCGCGGCGCGCGGCGATGTCGCTCGTGGCGCACGACGATGCCGCTGAACAGCCACGGGATCTGAGTCGGGCACGAGATCGACCAGCACGTTGACGCCCTGCTTCGCGCGCCAGCGACGCGGTCGGCTCGTTGAGCGCGGTCGCCTTGATCTCGCCCGACTTCACCGCCTGCCAGCCGGCGCGTGCCGCCGCCGTATTCCTTGATGATGACATCGTCGCGCGTCAGCCCGAGCTTCGCCAGCGCCAGCGTCACCGTCGAATCGCTTTCCGAGCCGAACGTGCTCACGCCGACGACGCCGCCTTTGAGGTCGGCCGCGGTCTTGACGCCGGGCGCCGAGAAGAACGTGAAGCGGATGACGTTCGACAGCGAGCCGATCACCCGCAGATCGCCGCCCGACTGATTGACGCGGACGACCGACGACAGGCCGACATGCATCACGTCGATGCGCCCCGCCTGCAATTCCTCGGCGCCGCGGCTGCCGCCGCTCATGTTGAGAATTTCGACGTTGAGTCCCTGCGCGGCGTAAAGCCCGGCGGCGCGCGCCATGTACCAGGCGAGCACCGTGTTCACCGGATCGGAAATGCCGGCCTTGATGCAGAATCGGCGGCGGCGTGCTGCGCGGCCGCCCGGCGCGGAACCGCCAGCAGAGCGAGAGACGCCGGAGGCGAGGAACGCGCGTTTCGTCTGCATTGTTATCGCCCTTCGCTCCGTCAAAACTCCCGGAACAGCCGGCCGAAGCCCTCGATGCGGTCCTTGATGCCGCAGCGGCGCAGCGCGTCCCAGACGATCGCCTGATGCGCGGCCATGCAATTGACGCCGAACTCGCGCTCCAGCACGTCGAGCGCGCCGGCGGTCGGCCAATGCGGCGACGGGAACAGGATCGAGTCGGCGTCGGGATGCTCGCTGCATCAGCGCGCGGCCCATGTCGATCGCGGCATGGCGCGGAATGCGGCCGATCTGGTTGAACGGCGAGCCCCAGCCGGTCGCGCCCAGCACCTCGCAGCCGAAATGCTCGGCATAGCCGGCGATGCGGTCGGTATCCTTGGCCTCGTAGGGCTGCGCCACCACGACCTTCTTGCAGCCGAGCGCCTTGGCGGCCGCGGCCTGCGCCGAGGCGCTGGTCGAGACCTTCACTTTCAGCTCGGCTTCGAGATCGCGGATCATCTGCTCGGCATTCGCGGCGCCGCGCGACAGATTGATCGGCACGCCGCCGAGCACGACGATGTCGCAGCCGGCCGCCGCCATCTCGCGCGCCGCGCGCATGCTGATGTCGTAGGACTGGTCGACCTCGTCCTTGCTGCGCACCACGATGGCGAGCGAGGTGACGACCAGCGTCACGCCGTCGGGCACGATCTTGTAGAACTCGTAGGGAAAGACCTCGGTGGTGAGCGGCGGCGACGTGTAGCCGATGCGGGCGCGGCTGCCGTAGATGTCGGCGCGCGATATGTCTGCCTGTGCGGTCATTCCCGGTCCCGTTCTGGCGTTTTGCGCGGCGAGGCTATCGGCCGCTGCGGGCCTTGTCCACGTCGACGGCTGAGCGTGATATGATCGCGCGTGCTCAGCCGAGGAGCGAGCGATGCAGCGCGTGACCATCACCATCGACGACGGAGCTCGCCGACGAGCTTGACCGCTTCATGGCCGGGCGCGGCTATGCCAACCGCTCGGAGGCGATCCGCGATCTCGCCCGCTCCGGCCTGCAGCAGGCGGCGACCGAAGTCGCCGGCTCGCGGCCTTGCGTCGCCGCGCTCGTCTACATGTACGACCACGAGGCGCGCGAATTGCCGAAGCGGCTCACGCGCGACTTCCACGACCGCCACGACCTCGCGCACACGACGCTGCACGTGCATCTCGACCACGAGAGCTGCCTGGAAGTCACCGTGCTCAAGGGCCGCGGCGCCGAGGTGCAGAAATTCGCCGACCACATCATTGCCGAGCGCGGCGTGCGCCACGGCCACGTCGTCTATCTGCCGGCCGACGGCGCGCACACGCACGGCCGCGGCGAGACGCACAGCCACGGGCATGGGCACAGCGCACACCCATCAAGCCGCGCAAGGCCGGGTGACGGCTACGCGAGTCCCATCTGCCGCAGCATGGCGCGGCCGGTGAGGCCGTAAGGGTTCGCCAGCGTCTCCAGCAGCTCGAAGTGATTGTAGGCCTCGCCGACGATCAGTTCGGCGGGCTTGCCTGTCGCCTGCACGGCGGCGAAAAACTCGCGCGTCTGGCGCTGGAACTCCGGCGTCTCTTGCGTGCCGTAGGCGAGAATGAGCGGCGTATGCAGGCCATCGAGGTGGCGCTGCGAACTTAAGCTCCTCCACCATCGCGTCGGTGAACTTGACGTAAGATGAGCGCTTCGACAGCCGCACCGCTTCGAGGTCGTACATGCCGCTGAGCAGCAGCGCGCCCTTGCAGAAATTTTCCGGCAGGCCTTCCTCGCGCCAGCCGCGGGTGAGCACGCAAGCGGTCAAGATGCGAGCCCGACGAATGCGCCGAGATGTAAAACCGCTCGCGGTCGCCGCCGAACTTTCGGCGTTGCGCCAAGTCCAGGCGATGGCGCGGCGCACCTGCTCGTACATCGGGAACAGATCGCCGCCCGCCTGCTCGACATTGATGAAATCGGGGATGAAGCAATGCGCGCCGGCGCGCACCAGCGGCTCGGCCTGAAAGTGATAATCGGGCCCCTTGTTGCGCCGCCAGGCGCCGCCGTGAATGAAGACATTGACCGGCGCGCGTTCGCCTGCGGAGTGCGCGAAAAATATCGAGCCGCTCGTATTCGCTCGGCCCGTAAGCGACGCGCTGCGGCTCCCCGAGGATCGCCCGCGCGCGTTCGCTCGCCGCGATGCGCCGCGTCACGATCAGCGGCCGGTTCGGCGCGTAGACGTCCTGATCGTAGGCGTCGTCGAGCGCCTTCTGATCCATGTCGCGCCAGACCAGCGGTGGCGACGATAGCGTCGGTGTCATGAAAGGGCGTTCCTCCGCTCCCGCCATCACGGTCCGGCCGCGAGCGGGAAGCGTGTAGGAGCAAGCTCCTCGGGACGCTCGACGCGGCGCAGTGACGGAAAATACCACGACCAGAGCAGAACCACCGCGAACACGACAACGCCGCCGAGCACGGCGGAGCCGACCGCGCCGAACCAGTCGGCGGTCACGCCCGATTCGAACATTCCGATCTGGCTGGCGCAGTTCGTGAATAGCGAATTCACCGCGAAGACGCGTCCGCGCATCTCGTCGGGCGTGGCGAATTGCATGATCGATTGCCGCACGACGACCGAGAGCATATCGCCGGCGCCAACCATCATCAGCATGCCGAGCGACAGCGCGGTGCGGTCCGACAACCCGAAGCCGATGGTGGCGATGCCGTACACCGCGACGGCGGCGAACATGATGCGCCCCGCGGCGCGCGTGACCGGCAGCCGCAACAGCAAGGTGGCGACGATGAGCGCGCCAGCCGCCGGCGCGCTGCGCAACAGGCCGAACCCCCAGGCGTTGATGTGGAGAATGTCGCGGGCGAAGATCGGCAGCAACGCGACCACGCCGCCGAACAGGGTGGCGACCAGATCGAGCGACATGGCGCCGAGCATGGCGGGCTCGTTCCAGATGAACCGAACGCCTGCGACGAGGGTCGCCCAGGTCACTTTGGGGCGTTCCGCCGGCAGCGGCGGCACCGGCAGCGATGCGCTCGCAATGCCGGCGATGCCGATCAGAAAAGCGCAGAGGCTGAAATCGACGGCGGCGCCGAGCCCATAAAGAAGCCCGCCGAGGGCTGGCCCCAGAAGCTGCGACATCTTACCGGCGGAGACGTGCATCGACACGGCGCGCATCAAGATCGCGCGCGGCACCGTCGACGGCACCAGTGATTGCAGGGCCGGCCCCTCGAAGGTGCGCGCGACCGCATTAATCAACAGAAGACCGAATACCGCGCCGACCGGATGCGTGAAAAACGCCGCCAGCACGAGGAGCCCGAGCGAGATGCTGCACTCCACCGCATAGCAGCAGGTCAGGATCACGCGGCGGCTGTAATGATCGGCAATCTGCCCGGCCGCGAGCGCGAGGCCGAGCGGCGGCAGGAACTGGACCAGTCCGATGAGCCCCAGCGCCAGCGCGCTCCCGGTGAGCGCGTAAACGTACCAGCCGACCGCGACCGCCTGCATCTGGTTGGCGGTATTGGAGGCGACGCGCGTGGTGAACAATAGCCGGAACGGACGATGGCGAAACAGCGATACGGGTTTCGACGGAACCGGCGGTTCGCTCATCGCGTGGGCTTCCTCCTTTTCCCACTTGTGGGAAGAAGTTCTTAGCCCAGATTGAGTTCTTTGAAAAAGTCGTTGCCCTTGTCGTCGATGACGATAAAGGCGGGGAAATCGACCACCTCGATGCGCCAAATCGCTTCCATGCCGAGTTCGGGATATTCCACCGTCTCGACCTTCTTGATGCAATGCTCGGCGAGGTTCGCCGCCGCACCGCCGATCGAGGCAAGATAGAAGCCGCCGTGCTTCTTGCAGGCCTCACGCACCGCCGGAGAACGGTTGCCTTTCGCCAGCATCACCATGGAGCCTCCGGCAGCCTGGAAATCCTCTACGAAGCTGTCCATGCGGCCAGCCGTGGTCGGCCCGAATGCGCCCGAGGCATAGCCTTCCGGCGTCTTTGCCGGGCCGGCGTAATAGACCGGATGATTCTTGAAATAATCCGGCAGGCCTTCGCCGCGCTCAAGGCGCTCGCGCAGCTTGGCATGGGCGAGATCGCGGGCAACGATCATCGGGCCGTTGAGCGACAGCCGCGTCTTGATCGGATATCTGGAAAGCTGCGCCAGAATTTCCTGCATCGGCTTGTTGAGGTCGATCTTTTGCACCTCGCCGCCGAGTTTTTCCGTCTCGACCTCCGGCAGATATTTCGCTGGATTGTGCTCCAGTTCTTCCAGGAACACGCCGTCGCGGGTGATCTTGCCCAGCGCCTGGCGGTCGGCCGAGCACGACACGCCGAGCCCGATCGGCAGCGAGGCGCCGTGGCGCGGCAGCCGGATCACGCGCACGTCGTGGCAGAAATATTTGCCGCCGAACTGCGCGCCGACGCCGAGCGACTGCGTCATCTTCTGAATTTCGGCCTCCATCTCGCGGTCGCGGAAAGCGTGGCCATCCTCGGAGCCGTGCTCGGGCAGCGTGTCGTAATATTTGCAGGAGGCGAGCTTCACCGTCTTCATGGTCAGCTCGGCCGAGGTGCCGCCGATGACGATGGCGAGATGATAGGGCGGGCACGCCGCGGTGCCGAGCGTCAGCACCTTCTCTTTCAGAAACGCCAGGAGGCGTTCCCGGGTGAGGATCGACGGCGTCGCCTGGAACAGAAACGATTTGTTGGCCGAGCCGCCGCCCTTGGCGATGAACAGGAACTTGTAAGATCCGTCAGCCTCGCCGGCGCCCTCGGCGTAAATCTCCACCTGCGCCGGCATGTTCGAGCGCGTGTTCTTCTCCTCGAACATGGAGAGCGGCGCCAGCTGCGAGTAGCGGAGATTGCGGCGCAGATACGCGTCGCGCGCGCCCTCGGCGAGCGCCGCCTCGTCGCCGCCGTCGGTCCAGATCAGCCGGCCCTTCTTGCCCATGATGATTGCGGTGCCGGTGTCCTGGCACATCGGCAGCACGCCACCCGCCGCGATATTGGCGTTCTTCAAGAAATCGTAGGCGACAAACTTGTCGTTATCCGACGCCTCCGGGTCCTCGACGATAGCTTTAAGGCTCGCGAGATGCGCGGGGCGCAGCAGGTGGTTGATGTCGGTGAACGCGGCCTCCGCCAGCGCGCGGAGCGCCTCACGCGGTACGACCAGCACCTCCTCGCCCATGATGCGCTCGACCTTCACGCCATCGGCGATCTTGCGATAGGGCGCCGTGTCCTTGCCGAGCGGGAAAAGCGGGGAGTGCTTGTAGGGGGGTGTTGGGTGGGTCGAGAGCGGGGCGTTCATGGGCTCACCTTGTTAGGGGTCAGTACCTTATATCGTAGCTCAGATCGTCGTCATACGCGGGCTTGACCCGCGCATCCATGCTGAGCTCGGCACTGCAAAGACTTGCAGTCAGTCCATCTAAGCTCAACGCCTGCATGGATTGCCGGATCAAGTCCGGCAATGACGCTCAGGAGTAGCTCCCGCAGACCTACAAGCGAAGCAGCTTCTCGGCATTGCGGTGTGCGATACGTTCCTTGTCGGCGGCGCTGACGGGGATTTGCTCCAGGAAGGCGCGCGCCTGCGGCATCGATTGATACGGATGATCGGCCGAGAACATGATGCGGTCGACGCCGCCGAGTTCGAGGAAAAGGTCGAGGAAGGCTGGCGGAAAATTGAAGCCCGAAAAGGTGTAGTGCACGTTCTCGCGCAGATAGTCCTTGTACGAGCGCTTCAGCTTGGTCACCGCGGGCGGCATGATGTCGAAGCGTTGGAACATGAACGGCAGTCCCTCGCCCATGTGGCCGATGACGACCTGCAAGCTCGGAAAGCGGTCGAACACGCCGCCGGAAATCAGCCGGATGACGTGGACGGCGGTTTCGATGTGCCAGCCCCAGGCGCCGCCGGCGAGCATCTCAGTCAGCATCGGGGCAAAGCCGCCGTAATAGGTGTCGAGCACCGGCTTGGGCGGCGGTGTCGGGTGGATGTAGATCGGCACGTCGAGCGCCTGCGCGCATTCGAGGATCGGCGCGTAGAACTTGTCGTCGAGATAGCGGCCGCGATTGTGGCCGTTGATGACTGCGCCCTTGAAACCGGCGCGCACGCGGCGCTCCAGCTCCTCGGCGGCTTTGTCCGGGGCGCTCGTCGGCACGGAGGCAAGGCCGGCAAAGCGCGCCGGATTTTTCGTCACTGCGTCGGCGAGGTAATCGTTGGCTTCGCGCGCCAGCGCGATCGCCTCGGCCGCTTCCAACTGCTCGACGCCGGGCGAGGTCAGCGACAGCACCTGCATGTCGATGCCGGCGGCATCCATCTCCGCCAGTCGCTTGGCGCCGATGTCGCACAGCCGTTCGATCAAGTTGGCGTAGCGGCCGCCGACCGTTTCGGCGCGGTGTTTCAGCTCGCGGCCGGGACCGTCGAAAAATCCCGGCATGGCGAAATGTTCTTCAAGCGTGATGGTGCGCATAGTGTGTCACAGCCCAAACAATTGTTCCGCATTGCCGTGGGCGATGCGCTCGCGGTCGGCGGCGCTGACCGGAAGGTTCTCCAGGAAGGCCCGCGCGGCGGCCATCGAACCGTAAGGATAATCGACCGAGAACATGATGCGCTCGACGCCGACTTCCAGCAGCAAGTCGAGGAAGGTCGCCGGAAAATTGAAGCCGGCGAAGGTGTAGTGCACGTTCTGCCGCAGATATTCGCCGAGCCGGCGCTGCAATTTGGTCAGCGGCGGCGGAAAGTTGCGGTCGAGCCGCGGCAGCATGAACGGCAGGCCTTCGCCGAGATGGCCGACCACGATCTGCAGTTTCGGAAAGCGGTCGAATACGCCGCCGAGGATAAGGCGGATGACGTGGACCGCGGTTTCAAGATGCCAGCCCCAGCCGGGACCCGAAAACATCCAGCTCACCTCGGGCGCAAAACCGCCGAACGACGCCTCGATGACCGGCTTGGGCGGCCGCGTCGGGTGCAGATAGATCGGGACGTTGAGTTTTTCAGCGCATTCCAGGATCGGCCAGTAGAATTTGTCGTCGAGGTAGCGCCCGCGATTGTGGCCATTGACGATCGCGCCTTTGAAGCCGGCGCGCACCCTGCGCTCAAGCTCCTCGGCGGCCTTTTCCGGCGTTCCGGTCGGCAGCGCCGCTAAGCCGGCAAATCGCGTCGGATGCTTCTTCACCGCGTCGGCCAGAAAGTCGTTTGCCTCGCGCGCGACGGCGATCGCCTCGGCGGCCTCGCACTGTTCGGTCCCCGGATATTGCAGCGACAGCACCTGCATATCGATGCCGGCGGCATCCATCTCCGCCAAACGCTTGTCGCCGACGTCCGCCAGCCGGCCGAAAAATTCGGCGTCGCGGCCGCCGGATTTTTGCGCCCGTTCCTTGAATTCCCGTCCCGGTCCGGCAAAGAATCCCGGACTGGCGAAGTGTTCCTCAAGCGTTATGGTTCGCATGTCTGTTCTTTCTTGTATGCTACGCCTTACGGGCACCGCGCTTGCGCGCCTTTGCCCACCCTCCGATGCTATCCGCCGTAGAATACGTTGTCGCCGAGATCCTTCATTTCCAGAATGGCCGCATCGGGGCGGCCGGCCGGCGGCCGGTTGAGGTGCGCCTCGACCACCGCGCCGACGATGATGTGGTGATCGCCCTGCTCGACGATCGCGGTGACGCGGCACTCGACCGCGCCCAGCGCATCGACGAGGATCGGCGCACCCGTCGTCCCGTTGCGGTACGCTTGGCCGCTCAACTTGCCGTCGCTGACCTGAGTAGGCTTGAAGAACGTGAACGCGACGCCCTTTTGCTCCTTACCGAGCATATTGAGCGCGAATACCTTTACGTCCGTGACGGTCTTGTAGGCGCCGGAATCGGTCTTGACGCCGACGACCACGAGCGGCGGCGCAAAGGCCGATTGCGTCACCCAGTTTACTGTCGCCGCTGCAATATTGCCTTTGCCGTCGTCCGCCGTGAGCACGTAGATGCCGTAGGGGATCATGCGCAGCACGGTCTTCTTGGCGTCCGCATTCATTGTTTCCTCGCTCTCGTTTCACTGTGGGCGAAAGGCTCACGCCTCGCGCGCCTTGCACAAAGCACAAACCGCCGACCATATCGCGCTCGACACGTGGTCCGTCATCAATAATATACTAAGCGCGCTCATACGGGGCCATCCGGCTGCCGATGACGCCAGTCCGCGCTCATTCGATGCGCGGCCGAAACCGGGGCGAAATCAATGGCAGATCGACAGTGGTATACCGCAATCGGCGGAAAACAAGAGGGTCCGTTTTCAGACCAGCGGCTTCGTGAACTGATAGCCGCCGGCTCGGTGCGCGCGGACACGCTGGTCTGGTGCGACGGCATGAGCAATTGGGCGAAAGCCGCGGAGATTCCCGGCTTGATGCCGGCATCGCAGACCGCGCCGCCATTGCCGCCTTACGGGGTTCCGCCCAGGGTCTCCGGCACAATGGTGACCGGCGCCGCAGCCACAGGGCCGTTATCAACTAAAATTCGCGTCTGGCCGTTTTTCGGCCGCGCACTCCTCATCGTCATCGCGCAAATATTCATCATCCCGACGCCTTGGGTTATGACGAGTTTCTATCGATGGTTCGTCGACAACGTTGAACTCCCCGGGGGGCAACGCGTATCGTTTGCGGGCAAGCCAGGCGACATCTGGTACATCTTCATGCTCAATGCGCTGTGCGGCTATGTCGGGCTCGTCGGTCACGGCGCGAGCTTGTTGGTTCTGCCGCTCACGAACTCTTTCTCGTCATCATCGTTCGGTGGTTTTGGCGGAATATCGTATGGCAGGGGCAAACGACGCCGCTCGCATTCACCGGAGGCTATTGGGGACTGCTTGGATGGTACGTGCTGACAATTCTGTCGATCCTCACAATTGTCGGATGGGCATGGGTCAGCACGGCATGGACGCGGTGGATGTGCGGACACGTCGAAGGCTCGGTCCGAAAACTCGTCTTTACCGCCAGCGGATGGGAATTCTTATGGCGGAGCCTGCTGTTCTTTCTATCCTGCATCCCTCTTGTGCCAATTCCATGGACCATGCGCTGGTATACGCGCTGGCTCGTCTCCCAATGCGCACTGGCGGACGAGCTATCGCCGGGCGTTGCTTCCACTTGATCTGAAGGCTCTCGATCGCCTTGCACGTCGTGGTCGGCGCTCGATGGCGCCGGCCACGTAGCGGTTTATTTGTGCATCTCTTCGCCCGGCATGATGCCCCAAAGGTTGGAGGCCGACGGGTCCTTGGCCCAGACTTTCGGCCGCTGCGGATTGTCGCGGTGCCATGGCCGCGGCTCGAAATAGCCGAGTTCCTCGTTCATGCGGTCAAGCTCGGCGAACAGCTCGGTGATCATGCCGGCCGGGCTGCGATGATAGGTGAACAGGTTGTGGCCGATGCCGTGCCGTCCCGGTCCCCACAACAGCTTGTAGCCGTTGACGGAGAGAAAATCGCAGGCGGTCTGCATGTGACCCCAGTCGCGCAGTTCGAAAGCGGTGTGAAAGTGCCGGTTCGAGCCGGTCTGCATCAGATTGATGGTGTGGTGATCCGGCCCGCAGCGCAGGAACGAGAAGAAATCGGCCATCCAGTCGGATTCGCGAAAACCGAGCACGTCGCAATAGAACTTGGTGGTGTGCTTGACGTCGGTGACGTGAAAGGCGACGTGGCCGAGCTTGTGCGGCACGATGCCTTTGTTCTGAAATTTCTGGTGCGAGAAGTCGGCGCGCTTGAATACTTCCATCACCGTTCCCTTCGGATCTTCGAAGGTGAGCAGTCGCCGATCGAAGGCTCCGGGTCCTTCTTGCGCTGCGGTCTTGATGCCGTGGCCTGCACTTGCTTCTCGAATTCGCCGAGATCGTCGCCCTCGCCGATCTGGAAGCCGACACGTGCGCACTGGGCGTGTGCGCCCTTGCGCAACACCACCGAATGATGATCGACCGTGTTGGCGAGAAACACCGCGTCCTTGTCCCTGGCGACCGGGGTCATGCCAAGAATATTGGCGTAATAGTCGGTCTGCTGCTCCACGTCCGGCACCTCGTAGCTGGCGTGGGCGATCTTCTTGACGCGGATCATGCGAACTCTCCTTTTCAGTTTCCCTCGTCCAAAGGGTTTACTCCTTCGCGCGCGGCAGCGCGCCGATGACATCGACCATCCTGGCGACATCGTATTCGCCGAAGCCCATGTTCACGAAGCGGTCATAGAGCTTGGCCGCACAATCGAGCATCGGCGTTGCGACGCCGACGTTGTCGGCGAATTCACCGATCATATCGAAATAGTGCTGCAAGGCGGGTACCGTGCCCTGCGCCGGCAGGAACCGGCGCTCCGCCATCCACGGCGCGCGGATGCCGAACTGGGTCGAACCGCCGCTGCCGGTGGCGATGGCCTTGATCATCAGCGGAACGTCCACGCCAGCCTTCAGCCCGAGCGCCATCGCCTCCGCGGTCGCCGCGATATTGAGCGCGACCAGGAGATTGTTCACAAGCTTGACCCGGCTCGCCGCGCCGAACTTTCCGAAATACAGGCAGGTATCGGCAAAGCCCGCGACCACGCTTTCGATCTTTTTGCATGCTTCGGCGTCGCCGGCGAGATAGATGACGCCCTTTTTCGCCGCCACCATGCCGGGCGTGCCGGACACTTCGCCGTCGATGAAGATCGCGCCCTTCTGCTTGAGCGGCGCGATCTGGCGTTCCTTGTCAGGCACCGGGTGCGAGCCGAGTTCGACCACGATCTGCCCGGGCCGCGCGGTCTGGATGAGGCCATGCGGTCCGCTGCACCACGTCGTCGAGCGCTTCTGTCGAGGGCAGGCATGAGAAGACGATGTCGGCCTGCGCGCCGACATCGGCCGAGGAACGCGCCGGCACGCCGCCGATTTTTTCGAACTCAGCCAGCGAAGAGCGCCGGATAGCCGACGACGCGCCGGCCGCTCTTGATCAGGTTTTCCGAAATCGGCATGCCGATTTTGCCGACTCCGACAAAGCCGATAGTTTCCATGGACGTTCCTCCAAGCTTTTCTTATGCCGCTTCGGTCTTTTGATCGGAGCGGATATTAAATCAGCCGCGACCCATGCGGCAGGCCGAGGAAATGCCGGCCGACGGCTTCATAGATCGACAATTGCGACTGCGCCTGCTGCGATACCGCGTGCATGTCGCGGAAGCGGCGCTCGAACGGGTTGCTCTCGAAAACCGCGGTGGCGCCGGCGGCGAGGTAAGTGGCCTCGGCCACCTGTCTCGCTTGCTGGCTGGCGTTGATGCACGCCATACGTAGCTGCATCCGCTGATCGATCGAGATCGATCCCGATTGCGCTGCCTGCCAGACCTCGGCCAGGGCGCCGAACAAAAACGCGCGAGCGGCGGCGAGCTGCGATTGGGCGATGCCGACTTGCGACTGGATCACGGCATTGTCGCGCAGCATGACTGGTCTGGCCGGTCGGCGTCTTTTTCTGCGCCAGAGCGCAGAACGCATCGAGCATGGCCCGGGCAATGCCGAGTGCGACGGCGGGAAAGCTCGCGCCGAACAACTGGTAGATGGTGAAGGAGTAGAGCGGGCCGTGCTCGCGGCGGCCGGCCGGATTCAACGCATGATAGTCGATGGAGTAATCCTCCGGCACCAGGACATCGGTCAAGGTATAGGTGTTGCTGCCGGTGCCTTTCAGCCCCATCACATGCCATACGTCCTGCCATGTGGCGCATTCGCGCGGCACGAACAGCGTCTTCTGCACCGGCTTGCCGTCGGCGTCGCGGCGTGGCTCTCCGTCCGGCTCGTGGATGAAGCAATGCGCGGCGAGCCAGGTGGCGTGCTTGCTGCCGCTGGCGAACGGCCAGACGCCGTTGACGCGATAGCCGCCCTTTTCGGCGATCGCCTTGGCGTTGTTGGTCGGGCCCCAGGCCAGCACGCCGCGCGGATTCTTTTTGAAGATCTCCTCGGCGACTTGCGGCTTCATGTTTTTCGACAGCGGTCGAGCAAACGGACGTCTGGCCGATGCACCATGCGGTCGAGGCGTCGGCCTTGGCGATCTCCTCGATGGCCTGCACGTATTCGACCGGCGAAACCTCGTCGCCGCCGTAGGCGCGCGGCACCAGCATGCGCCACAGCCGGGCCTCATGGAGCGCATCGACGAGGTCGGCCGGCAGTTCGCGGCCGGCCTCGATGCGCGGCGCCGCCGCTGCGATCTCCGGCGCCAGCGCGCGCGCATTGGCGACGCAATCAACTCTGGCCGCTCATCCATTCTGGCCCGCTTTCGTCATCCGCCGAAGGCCCATCAGCTGAGCTGCCATTCTTACCTGCCGCAACAACAGCGGTCCATCGGCGACCGCCACCACCGTCAGCACGCCGCCCATGGCGATTTCCTTCACGTAGGGCGGTGCGCCAAGCGCATCGAAGCCGGCGTGAAGCACGCCGAAAACGAGCATTCCGGTGGCGATGCCGAGCAGCCGGCCGGTGCCGCCCGAGAGCGATACGCCGCGATCGCACGATCCGCTACTACTACTACTCCTCGCCGAGCATCTCCTGCCGCCGCCGTTCCAGCGCCGCCGAATAGCGGCGCAGCACGTAAGCTTCGGTCAACAGCCCGATGACCCGCCGATCGAGATAGGAATCGACGACCGCCAGCGCCTCCGCCTCGGCGCGATCGAAGGCAAGCACCGCTTCCTTGACCGCCATGCCCGGCAACAGCATCTCGTCGGTGTAGTGCAGAAAATCCTTGATCGACTTGTCCGGGCAGCGACTTCGGCCGCGTGGGTGTCCGCCACGTGGACGAGGCCGACGTAACGATCGGCCTCATCGACCGCCACCACGTAGGCGGCCGAGCCGAGCGGAAACGCCTCGCGGAAGGAGGCGACGTTGGTCGAGGCGTGCACCGTCTGCACGTCCTGGCGCATCATTTTGCCGACGGTCAGCTCGCGCATCCAGCCGATATCGGCGGCGCTGCGGATCGTCTCGCCGCGCAGATGGAAACGCCAGGTGGCGAACGAATAACCGAACACTTCGCGCGTCACCTGCGCGGAAATGATCACCGCGATGAGCACCAGCGTCGTCAACCACAGGTCGCTCGTCGTCTCCAGCGCGATGAAAATCATGGTCAGCGGGCCGCCGATGACCGAGGCCGCCAGCGCACTCATGCCGATCACCGCGTAGGCGTTCGGATCGAAATAGCTGGTCGGAAACAGCGTGGTGAGGCGCCACTGCGAGCAGATGGCCGCCGAGCGAGCCGATCAGGAGCGAGGAAAAGAACAAGCCGCCGCGGAAGCCGGAGCCGAGCGAAGCGATGGACGCCAGGATCTTGAGCACAAAGACCAATGCGCGACGGTACAGATCGACAGATCGAGCACGCCGATGATGCGGAGCGCGCCGTGACCCGACGACATCACCTGCGGGGACACCATCGCCAGAATGCCGACCACCAGCCCGCCGATCATCGTGCGCAGCGTCGGCCGCAGCCGCAGACGCGAGAACATCATTTCGCAAAGCGCGACGCCGCGCATGAGAATGATGCCGAGCACGGCGGCAGCAGGCCGAGCATGGCCGCGATGGCGAGATCGTGGTCTGCGATCGTCATCTTCTCGGGGCCGACGACGCCGATCTCGGCCGGGGAAAACTGCGTGTGCGACCACGAAGCCGATGCAGCGCCGCAATGGCGACGGGCGCGAGGCTGATTCGGCGAATAGCTGCCGATGATCAGCTCGAAGCCGTAGAAGGCGCCGGCAAGCGGCGCACCGAACGCGCCGGCAATGCCGGCCGCGGCACCGCAGCCGACCAGAATGCGCAGGTCGCCGCGCCGCAGACGGAAGGCGTTGCCGATGCGCGAAGCGATGCCGCTCGCAGCCTGCGTATAACCGGCCTCCAGGCCGACCGAGGCGCCGACCCCGCTTGACCAGATCGTTTGCGCGGCGACGATCATGCTGCCGAGGAGCGACATGCGGCCGCCGTGCAGCGCGTTGGCTTCGATCGGATCGATCTCGCGATCCGGCCGCCAGCGCCGGATCATCTCGGTGAACCGCCGAAAATCAGGCCTCCGAGCAGCGGCACGGAAAACGCCAGAATCGGATTGAGCGCGAGCTGCGCCGACAAGCGCTCGGCGGTCTGCACATGGAAGAACCCGGACAAGTGATCGTCCTTCGGCAGTTGGAAAAACAGCTGGTGCAGCAGATCGACGGCCGTCCCCATGACGGCCACGACGAGCCCGCCAAGAACGCCGACCAGCGCCGCCAGTCCGATCAGGCTCGATTCCCGCGCCCGCACTAGGGCGCGCAGGCGCCGCGGTATCTCGAGTCGCTCGGCCATTCAGCAATCAAGTCGCATCGGCCATCGACGGGGGGTGCTTATGGGAATCGGCTACGGCCGCCAAGCGAGGGCAGTTCATTGTGCTCTCGCCGGCGGTGATTTAGCGGTCGACTATCGCGGGCGGCGCCCTGCCACAGAAGCCGCTCCCCGCCATCCTCCTCCGCGTGCGCGATAGGGTTTGGCAGGAGCGTGAAACGGCGCCGATCTTGATTTGTTCGCTGATCGGATTTCGCCGGCAGTTTGCTGTGTGCGCGGCAACTCGCGCCGGTCGTTCACGGTCATTCCGCATTTCGCCCAAACCGGCTCAGCTTTTCTTGCGCGCGTGATCGCCTGTAGCGACCGACCGCCGATAGTGCGCAAGCAGGCAGCCCATCCGGCCGCAGACCCTGCGGGCGCCGATCTCGCCGCGTCGACAAGGAGATTCGTCGCTATAGTGCACCGCACCGATGTAGAAGCCAATCGTCCCAAACGGCGGCGAAGTCAACCTATTTGCGTCGCGTTCACTAGACGGCGCCGCGGAATCTCGCTGCCGACAACTGGTTGAGAACGGCGAAGGACTGGCCCCATGGCCGGTCGCCAGTGCAGCTGGCGCAACGGCACTGCCGGAACACCCGTCAGCATAAGGCGTTAGTGCACGGGAGGCACGGAGCTGGGGACATTCCAACCGGCTGCATTTAGATATGGCTTTATTCGCAGGCAATTCACTGCCGCATCCGGAGCCTGAACGCCCGGTCGCGAGGCGCCGGTATCGGGCGGAACAAACAGCCGATCACCCGTCGCGATCCGGTGCGATCATCGAGACGGACATTCCCGCGCGCCTGGACGCGCTGCCGTTCGGGCGATTCCATGTCCTGGTGATCGTGGCGCTGGGCATCACTTGGATTCTCGACGGCCTCGAAGTGACGCTTGCGGGCGCGCTCTCCGGCGAACTCAAGAGTGAGCTCGGCCTTGGGCTTGAGCAACGGACGAGATTGGCCTCGCCAGCAGTTGCTATCTCGCTGGAGCCGTACTCGGCGCATTCTTCTTCGGCTGGCTGACGGACCGTCTCGGACGCAAGAAGCTTTTCACCGTGACGCTTGTCCTCTATCTGCTGGCCACGGCCGCCACCGCGACTGTCGTGGAACTTTTAGAGCTTTCGCGTTGTTCCGCTTCATCACCGGCACCGGCATTGGCGGCGAATACACCGCCATCAATTCGACAATCCAGGAGCTTATCCCGGCGCGGCTGCGCGGCTGGACCGACCTCGTGATCAACGGCAGTTTTTGGCTCGGCGCGGCGATGGGCGCCGGCGGATCAATCGTGCTGCTCGATCCTCACTTCATCAATCCGGCCGTCGGCTGGCGGCTCGCATTCCTGATCGGCGCCACAATCGGACTTGTTATCGTGATGATGAGGCTGTGGATTCCGGAAAGCCCGCGCTGGCTGGTGACGCATGGTTTCGCGCAGGCGGCGGAAGACGTTGTGCGCGAAATCGAAGCGCAATTCGCGCGCGACGGCTCCCTGCAGGAAGCGAGTGCCCAAGCGGGTGCGGCTGCGCACGCGCGATCACACGCTCGCTCCGCGAGGTCGCCCGCACTCTGTTCGTGACCTATCGGCAGCGCACGCTGGTCGGCTTGAGTCTGATGGCCGCCCAGGCTTTCTTCTATAACGCGATTTTCTTCACCTATGCGCTGATCCTGACCGATTTCTATCACATCCCGGCCGATCGAGTCGGCTGGTACATCCTGCCGTTCGCGGCGGGAAACATGCTCGGGCCACTCCTTCTTGGACGCCTGTTCGACACGATCGGCCGCAAGATCATGATCGCCTCGACCTATGCGCTATCGGGAGCGATGCTCGCAATTCACCGCCTATCTGTTCAGCGAAAATCTGCTTTCGGCGCGAGCAACTGACCGTCGCCTGGATGACCGTCTTCTTCTTCGCCTCGGCGGCGGCAAGCTCCGCCTATCTGACCGTGAGCGAAATCTTCCCGCTCGAGATGCGCGCGCTCGCCATCGCGTTCTTTTACGCAATCGGCACCGCAATAGGCGGCATCGTCGGACCGCTCCTGTTCGGCATGCTGATCGATACCGGCTCCCGCGTCAGCGTCGCCATCGGCTACTGCATCGGCTCGGCTCTGATGATCGCCGCCGCCGCGGCCGAGGCGTCGCTGGGGCGTTGCCGCCGAGCGCAAGCCGCTCGAAGCTGTGAGCCGGCCGCTGGCATTGATCGATTGAAAAATGGGGAGCGAACGTGCGAAGGGGATTGGATATTTTGGATCGCGCCATGGATGCCACTGGATATTACCGTACCACCGTTCGTTCCCGACCTGCGCCGCTGCGCGATCCTGCTCGACATCGACGGCACCATCCTCGATATCGCGCCGTCGCCGCGGCAGGTCTGGGTGCCGGCGGAGCTGCGGCGCACGCTGGTGCGCCTCGGTGAGCTGACCGGCGGCGCGGTGGCGCTGGTCAGCGGCCGCACCATCAACGACATCGATCTCATTTTCTCGCCCCTTGCAGCTCGCCGCGATCGGGGTTCACGGCGCGGAAATGCGGATCAGCGGCGACGCCGAGCGTGCAAACGCGGGCTGACGCCGTTGAGCAAGACGCTCAAGCGCAAGCTCGCGACGATTGCCGAACTCGGGCCGGGAATTTTGGTCGAGGACAAAGGCTATTCGCTGGCATTGCACTACCGGCTGGCGCCCGAAAAAGGGCCGGCGGTGCTGGAGGCGGTCGGCTAAAATCTGTTCGGACGCCCCGGACGATTCGATCGAGATTCTCCCGGGCAAACTGGTCGTGGACATAAAGCCCGCCGGGATCAATAAGGGCAATGCGGTCAGCGAGCTGATGCAGCACTCACCGTTTGCCGGCCGGCATCCGATCTTTATCGGCGACGACACGACCGATCTTCCGGTGTTCGGCATTATTCCTAAATTCGGCGGACGGGCCTATTCGGTCGGCGGCATCGTCGCCGACGTCGACGGCCATTTCGACCGGCCGGAAACCGTGCGCGCGTGGCTTGCGCGCATTGCGGCCGAAAGCGCGGCAGAATGAAGGATCACGGACTGGATCTCGCGGTCATCGGGAACGGCCGAACGGCCGCGTTGGTCGATCCATGTTCGCGCATCGTCTGGTGGTGCTATCCGCGCTTCGACGGCGATCCCATTTTCTGCCGGCTTGTTTCCGGACACGAGGAAAAGGGTTTCTCCGACGTCGTGCTCGACGACATGGTGGATTTCCAGTCCGAATATGTGCGCAACACCGCGATCGTCACGACGGTGTTGACCGATACGCCATGGCGGCAAGGTCCGAATTACCGATTTCGCCGCCGCGGTTTCGCCAGTTCGGGCGCGTCTTTCGGCCGCCGCAGCTCTATCGCATCGTCGAGCCGGTTGCCGGCCTGCCGCGCATCATCAATTCGGATGCGGCCGACCTGCGAATACGGCAAGCCGCTGCCGCATCGCTCGCTCGGCAGCAACCATATCCGCTATTCCAACGACTGCAACCGTGATCCGTCTGACGACGGACGCGCCGCTGTCGCTGATCGACAGCGAAGCGCCGTTCGTGCTCACCCGTCCGCTGCATTTGGTGTTCGGATCCGGACGAGCCTTTTGCCGGCGATCTGCGGGAGTCGTGTCGCGACTTCGCCGAGCGCACGCACGATTATTGGATGGAATGGGTGCGCCGTCTGTCGATCTCGGTCGATTGGCAGGAAGCCATCATCCGCGCCGCCATCACGCTCAAGCTTTCCAATTTCGACGAAACCGGCGGCATCATCGCCGCGCACACCACTTCGATTCCCGGAGGCGCCGTCGTCCGGCCGCACCTGGGATTATCGCTATTGCTGGCTGCGCGACGCCTATTTCGTCGTGCAGGCGCTCAACCGCATCGGCGCGACGCGCACGATGGAGGAATTCATTTCGTTTACGCTTTCCATCGCCTCGAAGCCGGACCAGGAGCTGCGCCCGCTCTACAGCGTGGTGCCGACGACCTCGGTCGAAGAGCGCATCGCGCCCGAACTTGCCGGCTATCGCGGCGACGGCCCGGTGCGCATCGGCAATGCCGCGGTCGATCAGGTGCAAAACGACACCTACGGCAGCGTCATTCTCGCCGCCATGCCGATGTTCTTCGACCGCAGGCTGCCGCGGCCGGGCGACGAGGGATTGTTCCATCTGCTCGAATCGCTCGGCAGCCGCGCCGCCAAAATTGGCGTTCGAGCCCGACGCCGGCATCTGGGAATATCGCGGCCGCCAGCGCGTCCACACCCATTCGGCGGCGATGTGCTGGGCCGGTTGTCAGCGGCTCGCGGCGATCGCGGCGCGGATCGGCCTCGACGCGCGCGCCAAATACTGGAATGCGATCGCCGAACCGATGCACGCCGAACTCATCGAGCGCGCCTGGAACGCAAAAACGCGGCGCGTTCACCGCGGCGTTCGGCTCCGACGATCTTGATGCCAGTGTGCTCCTGCTCGCCGACCTCGGTGTGGTCGAAGTCGACGATCCGCGCTTTGTCTCCACGGTCGCCGCCATGGAGCGCGAACTGGTGCGCGAAAAGCATGTCATGCGCTACGCCAGCGCCGACGATTTTGGCATGCCGGTGACCGCGTTCCTGATCTGCCGCTTCTGGCTGATCGACGCGCTGATGGTCGCTCGGCCGGCGCGACGCTGCGCGCGATCTGTTCACCGACGCGCTGCAGCATCGCAACCGTTATGGCCTGCTGTCGGAAGACGTCGATCCGCAGACCGGAGCGCTGTGGGGCAATTTCCCGCAGACCTATTCGATGGCCGGCCTCATCCTCTCGGCGATGCGGCTGTCGCGGAGTTGGGAGGACCGCTATTGGCGCGGGTGAGATCGCGAGACAAACCCCTACGGCTCATTGCGTTCGAGCAACGCTGCCGTTCGGCGCAGGCCTGGCAGGCTAATCAAAGTTTGCATCAAAAAATAGCGTCGGCAAATTGCTTCGCGCGAGCGCAATTTATATAATTCCGAGAATGAACGACATCGCAGCCAGTTCGCCGGCAACGCGCGAGTTTGTGCATACTTGCCGCCGGAATTTTCTTACTTCCGAGCGCATGTATCGACTTCTCCCCGACGGCCTGGAATGGCGCGACGGACAAGGCACGCGTCTCGTTGCGTACCGCGATATAGCTCGAAATTCATGAATACAAATCCAAAGTCTGGGGCGCGCTCGCGGCGCGATTGCCGCGCCGTTTCGACTACGAGTTGCGTTGCCGCGACGGCGAAAAGCTCGCGCTCAATTCGGTTCATCACGCGCGTTTCCGCGTCGTCGAAAACAGGTTGTCGAGTTGCGTCGCCCTGATCGCCGAATTGCGAAGGCGCGTTACGGCCGTCAACCCGGATCTGAAATCGTTCAACAAGCTGGCTTGGTCGTATCGGCTCGCCAACGCCGCCGATCGCGCCTTGTACCGGATCGGATTGTTGGTATTCAAGCTGATCCGGCGCGCCGATTTCGATCGCGCCGCAAATTTCGCCGCTCGGACGCTTCGCATCATCGGACCGCACCTGCGCGGTCATCGCACAGCGCGCGCCAATCTGGTCGCCGCGTATCCGGACAAATCCGCCGCCGAGATTGAGCAAATTCTCTCCGGCATGTGGGAAAATCTCGGCCGGCTTGCCGTCGAATACGTTAATCTGGATCGCCTCGTCGTCGCCGCCGATCCAAATTCGGGTCGCATCATCGTCGCACCGGAAACGTTGCAGGCGCTCGCACGGATCCGCGACGACGGCAAACCTGCCGTTTTGTTCACCTCGCATCTTGCCAGCTATGAGGTCGGCGCTATCTGGGCCGAGCGCAACGGACTCAATTTGGCGATTTTCTACAATCCGTCGAATTTCGGTCCGCTGTCCGAGCAACTCGCGGCGATGCAGAAAAGATCCATGGGCCGGCTCGTTCAATCGGGTCCGATGCGGTTTGGAGAATCAGAGAGGCGATGAAAGCCGGGCTGCATCTGGCGCTGTTCGCCGATCAGCACTTCGGGAACGGCGTCGAGGTGCAGTTTTTCGGCCGTACCTGCAAGGCCAATCCGATGGCGGCACGATTTGCACAGCTTTTCAATTGCCCGGTTCACGGATTTCGCGCGGTCCGCTTGCCGGACAACCGCATTCAGCTCGAATTCACCGAAGAGCTGGATCTGCCGCGCGGCGCCGACGGCAAAATCGACATTCCAAGGCGCCATGCAGATCGATCACCACACGCATCGAAAGCTGGATTCGCGAGCACCCCGAACAGTGGCTGTGGCTGCAACGGCGCTGGCGCTGACGGCACGTCATGTCCGCGCCGGGCCCAAAATTAACAGCGCGGCGGAGTAACACTCCGCCGCGCGTTCGATCGATCCTGCAACAGCCCGCCGCCCCGGCTCACCCCGTCGGCGGAGCGATCTCGTCGAGGCTCTTCTGCCGCGCCTCGGGACCGAGGAACATCACCGAAACGGCGGCGATGAGCAGAACGATCGCCAGCGATACGAATACCGCAGTCAGGCCCCAGCCGTTCTTGCACCCACAGAATGGCCGGCAAGATCCAGGCGGTTGCGAGCCGGCCGACACCGGCAGCCCAGCCGAAGCCCGACGCCCGCGCGTTGGTCGGAAACACCTCCGACGCGAAGATCTGCATTGCATTGCCGGCGACCTGGATGAAGAAGACCATGATGAAGCCGGCGACCAGAAGCTCCATGTCGGTACCGGCGTTGGCGAATACGACCGCCATGATGCCGGCGCCGACAAACGCGCAGGATCGACGTGATTTTCCGGCCGTATTTATCGAGCGTGTACATCATGAAGATGCTGGCGCACGGCACCGCCAAGTTCATGCCGAGCGTGAAGGTCAGCGACTTGGTGATGGTGAAGCCCTTGTCGACCATGATGTTGGGCAGCCATCCGCCGAGCCCGATCGCCACGCCGAAGAACGCCGAGAAGCAGATCATCCCAGCGATCACCCGGACCGGGAACTGGCTGAAGACGACAGCGAAGGGATCGCTCTTGGTGTTGCTTGCGGCATCCGTCGACAGCGGCTGGGTCGGTCCCGCAATGCCGAGCCGGCCGAGAATGCCGATCGCTTCCTTGCCGCGGCCGTGGGTCGCCAGATAACGCGGCGATTCCGGCAGCGTGAAGCGAAGCACCCAGACGATCAGCGCGCCGATGCCGAAGCAGATCCACACGCCCTGCCAGTGAAGCGTATCGCGGAAGGCGATCACGAACAGCGTCGAGATCGGCCACACGCAGGCGCCGCCGACGAAATGAATGATCGCCAGAATGCGGCCGCGGATACGCTTGGGCGAATATTCGCCCGCATAGGCGAAGCAGAGCGGCTGTTCGGCGCCGAGTCCGAGGCCGGCGATAAAGCGGCAAATAAGCAGTACCGTGATGTTCGGTGCGAATGCGCCGAGGATCGTGAATACGCCGAACAGGAGAAGGTTGAACTGATAGACAAACCTTCGGCCGAACCGGTCGGTGAATTCACCCTGGGCGGCGGTGCCGAGGAACATTCCGATCGTGGTGGCGCTGACGATCGCAGCGGCGCCGGCTGGCGTTGTGAAGCCGGACTTGATCATGTCCGGGAACAGCGAACCCTGAACGATGTAATCGATGACGTCGAAGAAATAGCCCGCGGCGATGAGCGAAATTATCTTGATATGGAGCGGCGATATCTTTGCTTCGTCCAACGCCGCGCCGACGAACCCTTCGATGGTCTGGCCGCCCTGTACGCCGACTTGCGCCGCGGTTACTGTCGCCGCCATGTGATCCTCCCCTTGCGCTGACCCACTCGCCGCTGATGCGGCTGTTTTGCGGCAGTGTGGAAGGGCGGGCGACCCCTGTCAATGCGGGAACGGGCAAGCCGCCGTCCGGGGCGCGACCAGGAGCGGAGCGACAAAACAATCCAGCGTTTTGCGCGGCCGTCTGGCTGAATTGCATCGCTGTGCCCGCACCGACGTCAAGCGCCCTCGAATTGCAGAATGTTGAGCCCGGCGTTGGAATCGGTGAGATACATCACGCCTTGCGCGTCGACGAAGCAATCGCACGACTGGATCACCTGCGGGCGGTTTGGGCGCGGATCGAACATGCGCTCGGGGTCGCGCGGCACGAAGTAAGCCGCTTCGCGTGGCCGAAATGGATTGGCGATGTCGCAGACGCGCACGCCGGCATTGTGCATCGTAACAAAAATATATCTCGAGCTCTGGAACGCTCCCGGTCGGTTCTCCCAAAGATTATGCGGGCCGAAATTGCCGCCCTTCCCGCAATAGTCTGCTTCGTCGGGCACCGGCAGCGTTGCGATGCTCACCGGATTGGCCGGCACGCGCACATCGAAAATCCACACGTAGCGCAGCCCGAGGCTGCAATCGGCGAAGTTGGCCTCGTCGGCGACGACCAGAAGATTGCGATCCGGCAGCGGCAGCGGCGAGTGGGTGCCGCCGCCGAATGGCGGATCCCAGTTGCGGTGGCACACGAGTTTCGGCCGGGCCGGGTCGGCGACATCGATGATTGCCATGCCGCCGTCGCGCCAGGCGCTGTAGGCGAGATTGCCGGCGACGAGCGCGTGATGCAGCGCATAGCGCCGGCCCTTCGGCCAGGTCGGCGTTTCGCCGCCGCCAGTCCACATGCCCGGCAGCCAGAATTTGCCGACCACTTGCGGCCTCGTCGGCTCCGCCATGTCGACGATCACCAGCACATGATCGGAAAATTCCGGCAGATGCACCGAAACGTAGGCGTAGCGGCCGCCGACATACCAGATGCGGTGCGGACCCAGTCCGCCGAGCGGCAGAAAGGCGATCTCGCGCGGCGCTTCCGGTTTCGACAGATCGTACACGCGCAGTCCCGTGGTGAATTTCTGGCCTTCCAGCGCTTCGCCCGACGTTCCCTTGAAATACGCCTCCTGGCTCACTTGCATGGTCCACACGCTCGGGCCGTTGACCGCCAGCAACAGATCGCCGTTGGTCTGCAGATGATGGGCGCGGGTATTCGGCGGACAGGCGATGAAATCGACCGCCTTGGGATTTTTCAGATCGCGCACGTCGATGACGGTGATGCCGTTGGAAAAGCCATGGCCGATATAGGCGAAGCCCTTATTGACCATGACCTGCACGCCGTCGCCGCGGCCGCCCTGGTCGGAATGGCTGATGAATTTGATGTTGCGCGACGCGACGGCGTTCATGGATCGATCCTCCACTCGTCACTGCGGGACGCGCCGAAGGCGCGAGCCCGAAATCCCTAGCCACTGATAGTGACGTTCTTGAAGGCCTGAGTCATTATCATACGCATGAGGATATGGATTCCGGGCTCCTCGCGAAGCCTACCATCGGGCCGGCCACTTCGGGCCGGAGCCGTCGGCTCGGCTCCGGAATGACGGTTGCAAGGAAAGAAACGATGGCTAACGAAAGCGCAAAAGAGACTAACGGCATGATCGCGGTCGACAAGATGGGCGCGAAAGTGCTGTTCCTCAATCCCGTCACCTACGAGACCGAGGTGGTGATCGACGGCTTTCCCAAGACCGTGCATGAGCTGCTCATCGTGCCCGAGACCGGCATCGCCTATGTGCCGATCTTCGGCGACGGCATCCACGGCCGCAATCCCAATCCGCAGCATCTGCTTTGCGTCTTCGATCTGCACAAGCGCGCGCACGTCGCCACCATCGATCTTCTGCCCTATATCGCCCCGCACACGCTCAAGCTCGGCCCCGACGGCTTCATCTACATCACCTGCGAGAACAGCGCGGTCGTGGCGGTGATCGATCGCGCGAAGAACAAGGTGGTCGAGGCGATCGATTCCGGATCGACCAACGGCCACCGCCTGATCATCGCGCCGGACGGCGAGCGCCTCTACACCGAGAACGAAGAAGACGGCACGGTCTCGGTCATCGACCTGCCGAAGCGCAAACTGCTCGGCAAGATCAAGACGCCGCGGCCGCTCGCCGGCATCGCGATTTCGGCCGACGGCCGCACCGTGGTCGCGGTCGACGACGCGCAGCCGACGCTGTTCCTGATCGACACCGAGGCCGGCAAAGTGCGCGAGGAACTCGTGCTCAAGGACGTGCCGAAGGCGGCGCAGATCGCGCGCTACGCGCCGGACAACAGCCTGATCGGCGTCACCAGCCTCAACAGCGACACGGTGAGCCTGATCGATCCGACCTTCCGCGAGCAGACCGCGATCAAGGTCGGCAGCCAGCCGATGGACATGGCGTTCCGCGGCGACGAATTGTTCGTCGCCTGCCAGGGCGACGGCTCGGTGCACGTCATCGACATTCCCAACCGCCGCCACAAGCAAAGCTTCCAGGCCGGCACCGGCTGCGAATCTTTGGGCTTTTTTTAGAGGCTTTTTTAGGCTGCCGGCATGCGACCTTCGCGGCGAAGCGTCGGGTGCGCGCGGGAGCGGACCGAGAGGCGGACATGTGCGAACTTTGCGAGCAGAAGACTGGCCGCGCACCGGTCGCGCGGCGGAGGGTTCTGAAATTTGCGGCGGCCGCTGCCGCCGGATTTGCGATGCGCCGCGCGCGCCCATGCGGCAAGCTCCAAAGCACCGCCAAAGCCCGAAAATGTCGTTTCGCCCGACGCCGCCTCGAGCGCTTGATGCACGGCAATGCCCGTTACGTCGAAGGCGTCAGCAGACGGCACGATTTCAAGCATGAACGCGAAGCCCTGAGCGCCGGGCAAAATCCGTTCGCCGCGGTGCTCAGTTGCGCGATTCCGCATCGCTCCCGAATACTGCTTCGACGTCGCGCGCGGCGACGTCTTCGTCTGCCGCGTCGCCGGCAATTTCGCCAGCGACGACATTGTCGCCAGCTTCGAATATGCGGTGCAGGTGCTCAATACGCCGCTCATCATGGTGCTCGGCCACGACGCTTGCGGCGCGGTCGATGCGACGATCAAGTCGATCAAGGACAACACCACGCTGCCCGGGCCATCTGCCGGCGCTGGTCGACGCGCTGCCGCCCGGCCGTTGAAGCGGTTCAAGGCGAGCCCGGCGACATGCTGGCCAACGCGATTCGCCGCAACGTCACGCTTAACGTCGACAAGCTGAAGACCGCGGCGCCGATCCTCAAATCGTTCGCCGACGACAAGAAGATCCGCGTCGTCGGCGGCGTCTACGAACTGAAAACCGGCAAGGTCGAGCTCGATCGGCTGAACGCTCACTCCGCCTTGATGCCGGCGGCCTTGATGATCGGCCACCACTTCTCGATTTCGGCCTTTTGCAGCGCGCCGAGCGCCTGCGGCGTTCTGCTGATCGGGCGGCGGCATGTCGAGCCCGAGCATCGGCGAAGCGCTTTTGCACCGCAGGGTCGGCCATGGCGGCCACCGCCGCCTTGTCGAGCTTGGCGATGATGTCGGCGCGGCGTGCCCTTCGGCGCCCACAGGCCGTACCAGATGTTGATGTAGAGGCCCGGCAGTCCGGCCTCGTCGACGGTCGGGATATCGGGCAGCGACGGCAGCCGCGTCTTGGCGGTGACCGCATAAGCCTTGATGCGCCCGTCGTTGAGCTTCGCGGCTCGCTTCCGACACCTGATCGAACATCATGTCGATGCGCCCGGCCATGAGATCGAGCAGCGCCGGATCGGTGCCGCGATACGGCACGAATTGCACGTGCGCGCCGGTGATGTTCTCGAAATAGATGCCGGCGATGTGCGAGCCGGAGCCGACGCCCGCGGTGCCCATCGTGGCGTTCGGATGATCCTTGATCCAGGCGACAAGCTCCTTGAGGTTCTTCGCCGGCATCGATTTGCCGGTGACGATCAGCATCGGATTGCTCGGCAACAGCGTGATCGGCTCGAAATCGTCGAGCAGGTCGTAGGGCAGCTTGTAGATGGCGCCGTTGACGACGTGCGTGCTCCAGTGGCCGAGGCTGAGCGTGTAGCCGTCGGCCGGCGCGTGCGCGACGCGGCCGACGCCGATCGATGCCGGCGGCGCCGGTGACATCTTCGACGACGACGTTCTGTCCGAGCGCCTGCCCCATATACTGCGCCAGCAATCGTCCGACCACATCGGTCGGGCCGCCGGCGGCGAACGGCACGATCATGGTGATCGGCCGCGACGGATAATCGTCGGCGGCGCCGCAGCGGCGAAGGCGCAAGTCAGCAGCGAGCGCCGAGCGCCGCAGTTGCATTCGTTTCATTGTTCCTCCCCGCTTGGTTTCTTTTTATCGCATCAGAATTGATACGCCCCATAATCGATCGGCTTGTGCCGATCGAGCGTGCGGCGGATCGGCGGCAGCGGATATTTGAGCCCGGTCGCGCAATTGAACAGTACGGCGCTGTTCGCTGCGCGAGACCCGGCCGTCGGCGAGGCTCTGCTTATAGGCCGCGTAGGTGGCGGCGCCTTCCGGGCACATCAGAAATCCCTCCTCGCGCGCGACTTCTTCGAGCCCCGCCGCGATCGCTTCGTCCGGCACCGCGATGGCGAAGCCGCCGCTCTCGCGCACCGCGCGCAGGATCAGAAAGTCGCCGACCGCCTGCGGCACGCGGATGCCGGCGGCGATGGTGTGCGCGTCCTCCCAGCGCGCCGCGTGCTCGCACGCCTTGCTCGTAGGCGCGCACCATCGGCGCGCAGCCGGCACGCCTGCACGGCGACCATGCGCGGGCGTCTTGCTGCCGATGAAGCCGATCGCCTCCAGTTCGGCGAACGCCTTCCACATGCCGATCAGGCCGGTGCCGCCGCCGGTCGGATAGAAGATGACGTCGGGCACGCTCCAGCCGAGCTGCTCGGCGAGCTCGAGCCCCATCGTCTTCTTGCCTTCGATCCGGTACGGCTCCTTGAGCGTCGAGGTGTCGAACCAGCCGACCTTGGCCTTGCCCTCGGCGACGATCTTTCCGCAATCGTCGATCAGGCCATTGACGCGATAGACCGACTGGCGCCCTGCAGGCCGATCTCGCTGACGTTCACCTCGGGCGTGTCCTCGGGACAGAAGATCGTGGTCTTGATGCCGCAGCGGCTCGCATAGGCCGCCAGCGCCGCGCCGGCATTGCCGTTGGTCGGCATCGCCATGTGCTTGATGCCGAAGGCTTTCGCCATCGACACCGCCATGACCAGGCCGCGCGCCTTGAACGAGCCGGTCGGCAGGCGGCCTTCGTCCTTCACCAGAATTTCGCCGCCGCGCAGCTTTGCGGAGATCTTCGGCAGCGGAAGGAGCGGCGTCATCGCCTCGCCGAGGCTGACGATGTCGGCGACGCGGCGCACCGGCAGGAGTTCGCGGTAACGCCAGAGATCGGGCGGGCGGCTCGCGAGCGCTGTCCTTGCTCAGCGCCTTTTTCACGCCGGCAAGATCGTAGCGGACCAAGAGCGGCTTGCCGGCGCGCGAGAGATTGTGCACCTCGTCGGCGGCATAGTGCTCGCCGGTGCGCGGAGCATTCGAGGTGGGTGACGAAGGTCGGCCGTTCGGTGGTTAGGTTTTCGTCGTAGCGCACGCGAGGTCTCCGGCGTTGAGTGACAATGAGCAGATAGAGGATTTCGCCGCACGATGGAAACCTGATCTTCCGGGGAAGGCCGCGTGCCAAGCGGGAACCGTGGCACCTTTGAAGGGTTATCGGAATACGAAGTGTCAAATATTCGACGACTGACGCATGTCGCCATGCAGACGTTTTACAAGCTGATATTCATTCTCCTCGTGTTCAAGGCGCATAAGCGGCTTTGAGAACTGCCGCGCAAGCGAGATCGTTCTCGCGACGCGTTTTTGATTCGCGCCCGAGCCTTTTTGTTTGTTTCTCTGCTCCCGCCTCGTTTGCTAGCGCCGGTTTCCGTTCGGTTGTTACGCTATCGAAACGAGGGGAAGCGGAACGCCGAGAGACGCAGGTGTTTGACCGCGCCACGCGGGCGAATGTTGCCACTCGTCCGCGCTGCGGGCGCGGGGCGCCCCAAGCGGGAGCGCTCGCCTCTCGGCGTTCCACTGCGGCTCTCGTTGGGCGATTGTCACCTCCCAACTCAGCTCCAGGCCATGCGTCCTGCGACTCGGCGGGAGCGCACGATCTTATGGACCGCCAACCGGGGCGAAGATCGCACGCTTCTCCACGGGCGTTACCACGCGCCCGCCTGTCCCAGTCCAGGGTCTCAACACCCGCCCCGGTCTTAATGCCGGAGCGCTGATGCCCAAAGCCGCCCGGGAGCGGGTTACAAGCCCGCGCGCAGGCGCCGCACTCGCCCCGTTCCAAGGAGTGTCCTCGCGAAGAACGTCCCTCAACGGGCGAGATTTGTGGTCCACTGTAACCTGATAAGAGACTATTGTCAAGCTCTTCTGCGGCCAGGTTCCCGGAAACGTGACGACAGGAGTGGAGGGATCGTCCGGTGCCAAATGCCGATTTCGGATTGCACTTCCGCTTTCGTGCTTCGTGCTCCGCGCTTCGATGCCACGTGACCGCGCAGTAGCGCGCGAGCCGACGTAGCCGGGTCGTCGATCCGCGTTACGGTCTCTTCATCGGCGTGAGCGCGGCGCGGATATTTTCCATTTCCCGCGCCCATTGGTCGGTGTGCGCCGCAAGGACGTCGCGCAGCCGCCGTGCGGCGTCCGGATAGGAGTCGAGTACTTTGAGAAACGTTGCACGCGAAATGCGCAGCGCCTTGCATGCCTCGCGTGCGGTGGCGGTCGCCGGCCTTTTCGTTTCCGCAAGCAAAGCCGATTCGCCGAGCAACGTTCCCGGCCCGACTACGATTTCGTCGCCCCGTTCCGCCGTCAGGCCGACCGTGCCCTCCTGAACGATATAGGCGCCGTCGGCAGTCTCCCCGACCGTGAACAGCACCTCGCCCGGCTGTATCGAATAGCTTTCGGCGGCGATGGCGAGACTGCGCAACGCGCCGTTGCCGAGCCGCGCGAAGACCGGCACCCGTGACAAGGAAGGCGATTTCGTCCTCGATGCTCATTGCAGCGCCTTGGGGCGGGCCGCGTTTTTACGGCACGAGTTTATAGCCGCCCGCCTCTGTGACCAGGATGGCGGGCGCGGCGGCATCCTTCTCGATCTTCTGGCGCAGGCGATAGATGTGCGTCTCCAGCGTGTGAGTGGTCACTCCCGAATTGTAGCCCCAGACCTCCTGCAACAGCGTCTCGCGCGACACCGGCCGTTGCCCGGCGCGGTACAGGTAGCGCAGAATCGAGGTCTCCTTTTCGGTCAGCCGTACTTTGTTGCCCTTGGGGTTCAGCAGAAGCTTCGAGCTCGGACGGAACGTATAGGGCCCGATGGTGAAAATCGCATCCTCGCTCGCCTCGTGCTGGCGCAGCTGCGCCCGGATGCGCGCCAGCAGCACGGCAAAGCGGAACGGCTTGGTGATGTAATCGTTGGCGCCGGATTCCAGTCCGAGGATCGTATCGGAATCGGTGTCGTGCGCCGTGAGCATGATGATCGGCGCCTTGAAGCCGTTCTTGCGCAGAATACGCACGGCTTCGCGGCCGTCGATGTCGGGCAGGCCGACGTCCATGATGACGAGATCGATCTGGCCGGCCTTGGCGGCCTGCACGCCCTTGCTGCCGTTCTCCACCGCGACGGCTTCGAATTCCTCGTGCAGCGAGAGTTGCTCGGTCAGCGCTTCGCGCAGCTCGGCGTCGTCTTCGACAATGAGAATCTTACGCGTATTCGGCATCCATCCGACCCCCGCAGGCCGCCCCGTGCGCCGCACCGTGACGCGCCCGCCGACCGCGACTTTGCGGCGCCGCTCGACGCGAAGTAGAACATTCGCAGGTAAAAGAGCAAGCGGCACTTGGGGAGATCGCACCGGCAAAACAGGCCATGCGACGGCCCGCGCTTCGCGCCTCATCCGCATCCGCCCGCGGCCGGGCCGGCCGACCGCAAGGCTGGCTGTTTGCCGGCCCGCTGACCTTGTCCGTCGCGCTCGGGCGAGGCGGCATCCGGGCCGACAAGCGCGAGGGCGACGGCGGCACGCCCCGCGGCCATTCCATCCGTTGCGGTTGTGGTGGCGGGCCGACCGCCTGCTCCGCCCGCGCACCATGCTGCCGGTTCGCCGCATCGGTCCTGCTGACGCCTGGTGCGAGGATCCGTCCGACCGACGCTACAATCGCGCCTTTCGTCGCTCGGCCAATGAACCAGGCGACCGGCTGCGCCGCGACGATCATCTGTACGATCTGATCGTCGAAATCGACCACAATACGCGGCCGCGGATCGCCGGGCGCGGCAGCGCGGTGTTCATCCACATCGCCCGGGAATCGTTTGCACCTACCGCCGGCTGCATCGGCACTCAGAAGCCGCGACCTGAAAATCCTGGCGGCTCGCCTGGTGCCCAAAACGCGAATTATAATTCATTTCTAGACGGGCGAGGTTCGCGCGCCGAAAATCGCGGTGCCGACGCGGACGTGGGTGGCGCCGAACGCGATCGCAATTTCGAAATCCGCGCTCATGCCCATGGAGAGCAACGCCAGCCCGTTGCGCCGGGCGATCTGGGCAGTGAGCGCGAAGTGCGGCGCCGGCGCCTCGTCATGCGGCGGGATGCACATCAGCCCCGAAATGGCGAGCCCGTAGCGGTCGCGGCAAGCAGCGAGAAAGCCATCGGCATCCTGCGGCAGGACGCCCGATTTTTGCGCCTCGGCACCGGTATTGATCTCGACGAAAAGCAGCGGACGACGCGACTGCCGGGCGATCTCCTTGGCGAGCGCCTCGGCAAGGCTGGCGCGGTCGACCGAATGGATCGCGTCGAACAAGGCCACGGCTTCCCTCGCCTTGTTCGATTGCAGCGAGCCGACGAGGTGCAGTTCGAGCCTAGGTTGACGGGCGAGCAGCGGCGGCCATTTGGCTTTGGCCTCCTGCACGCGGTTCTCGCCGAACACGCGCTGGCCGGCGGCGATGACCGGCTCGATCGCCTCGGCGCCGAAGGTCTTCGATATCGCCACCAAGGTAACGCTCGCCGGGTCGCGCCCGGCGTCGCGGCAGGCACTCTCGATCTGTTGGCGCACGGCCGCGATGCCGGAGGGGTTCGTCATGGTTTCCATTTGGTCAACGCTTAACCGTCTGCACCGATAGGTTGTACAATTCAAATTTTGTCGACCGCACCAAGGCCATTTTTACGCTTGTGGGCTACGCTGCGGAACGGGGTCGAGGGTACAGATGCTGGACGACCGGGCCAAGTCCCGCAAGCCGTCGAAACGGAAGCCGTCGAAGCGGAGTAAGCCGATTCTGAGCATCCGCGCGCGGCTGATCGTGCTCGCGCTCCTGGCCATCGCGCCGCTGATGTTCGAGCGCGTCCACGGCCTCGAAGCGGCGCGCGCCGAGCGCACCGAGCGCGCCCACGCCGAAGTCATGGAGCTGGCCCGGCGCGGAGCCGACGCGCAGGAAGAGATCATCTCTTCGGTGCGCGCGCTGCTGCAGATCGTGGCGCGCGTCTACGTCAAGATGCCGTTCGAACCGGCGACTGCGACCACTATCTTGACCGATCTGGCCAGCAATGTTCCCTGGATCCGCGGCGCTTTCCATCGCCGGAACCAACGGCCAGATCAGATGCTCGACCGAACCGACGGGCGATCGGACTGAACATCGCCGACCGTCCGCATTTTCAGCATGCGCTGCATGCAGCGCGAGTTCGCGCTGAGCGACTATTTCATCAGCGAGACCCACCAGATGCCGAGCCTGTTCGCCGCGTTTCCGGCAATCGCGCGACGACGGCTCCGTCAGCGGCGTCGTTCTCGCTTCGATCAATCTGCAATGGATCAGCAAGCTGGCGGCAACCGCCGCGCAGCGCGCCCGGCACCTCGGTCTTGCTGATCGACGGCAGCGGCACGCTGGTCGCCGCCTCGGCCAACGAGCAGAAATTCATCGGCAAGCGCTTCGCCGGCCGCGCGCTGGTGCACGACATGCTCGCGCACGACCAAGGCACCATGACCGAGCGACGGGCCTCGACGGCGTGCGGCGCATCTTCGCTTATGTGCGCGTGCCGTGGACGCAGGCGCGGCTTGCGGTCGGCCTCGACGAGAGCGTGGTGCACGAGCGGCATCGATCGCGAAATCAGCGTCGCCTATCTGCAGCTCGTCGTGATCGGCATTTTCGTTCTCATGGTCACTTGGTTCGGCGGCGAGCAGCTGATCGTGCGGCCGATCCGCTCGCTGGTGCGCACCGTCGCGCGGTTCGGCCGCGGCGACCTCGCATGCGCGCGCGAGCCAAGAACGCTGGGTCGCGGAATTCGAGCCGCTGGCCGCCGCCTTCGACGACATGGCGCACAAGCTCGCCGCGCGCGAGGAGGAACTGCGCATCGCCAATCAGCACCTCGAGGAGCTGGCAAGCCTCGACGGCCTGACCGGGCTTGCCAACCGCCGCGGCTTCGACCGCGAGCTCGAGCGCGCCTGGCAGAGCGCGGTCGAATCGCCGCCAGCCGGTCGCGCTGATGATGATCGATATCGATCATTTCAAGCTCTACAACGACCGTTACGGCCACGTCGCCGGCGACACCTGCCTGCGCGCGGTCGGCGAGACCCTGTCGCTCGTCACGCTGGAAGAGGCGGTGCTGGTCGCCCGCTATGGCGGCGAAGAATTCGCCCTGCTGCTGCCGGGTCTCGATCTTGACGCGCGCCGCCGCGCTCGCCGAGGAGGCGCGCAAGTCGATCGAAGATCTGCTGATCACCCACGCCGAAGCGCCCTGCGGCCTCGTCACCATCAGCATCGGCGTCGAGTCGCTGGTGCCCGGACAAGGGCCAGCGGCCGCCGATCTGGTCGAGGCCGCCGACAACGCGCTCTATGCCGCCAAGCGCCGCGGCCGCAACACCGTCGTCGCGCACGTCCCGGCGCTGTTCGAGTGGCGTCGTAGTTTGAGTCCGCCTGATCCGCAAAGCGGGAATCAGAAGCGGCACGCTTTGTCCCGACTTGGCCTGCTAGTCGGCGACTTAGGATTTGCGGCGTCCTTCTGCGCGGCTGCTTTTCTCCGGCGGCGCCCAGATCATGCCTTCGAGCTTCATGCCGTCGGGGTCGGTGAAATACACCGCGTAATAGTTGCGATCGTAATATTCGCCGGGCGGATCGACGATCGTCATGCCGTTCTTTTCCAGAAAGGCGCCGAGCTCGTCGACGTCCTTGCGGCTCGACAGTTCGAACGCATAGTGGTGGAAGCCGATATCGCCCTTGCGGTACTTGTGCTTTCTGCCCTGCGCGTCGGCGGCGGCGATCCAGAACAAGGTCTTGCCGTTGCTCCAGCCCGCCATGTCCGGCGTATTCGTACTTGAGCCTGAAGCCGAGAAAGCCCAGCAGTTTTTGTAGAACTCCTTCGAGCGGGCGAAATCGCCGACGCTGAGAACGAGATGATCGATGCCGACGACGCGGGGCATGAAGATCACTCCGTATCGAGTCAGCGTGCGGCCGCCGCTTGCCTTGACCGGCTCGGCCCGCCCAAGATAGCGCAAGCCGTCAGGCGCGCAGGGATAATCTCATGCCGCGCACCTTGTTCGACAAGATCTGGGATTTCCATCTCGTCGGGCAGCGCGCCGACGGCCGCGATCTCCTCTACATCGACCGGCACGTGCTGCACGAGCTGCACGCGCACCACGGGTTTGCGCATTTGGAGAAGCAGCAGCGCAAGGTGCACCGGCCCGATCTGACCTTCGCGGTGCAGGACCATACCGTCGCCACGCAGGCCGGGCCGCGACGACGACACCAATCCGTCGGGCACGGCCTTTATCAAGGCGATGCGCGAAGGCACGCGCAAGAACGGCATCAGGCTGTTCGACGTCGACGATCCCGAGCAGGGCATTTCCCACGTGGTGGCGCCGGAAGTCGGCATCGTGCTGCCGGGCGCGACGCACGCCGTCCCCGACAGCCATGCCAGCACGGTCGGCGGCGTCGGCGCGCTCGCTTTCGGCTGCGGCACGACCGAGATGACGCACATTCTCGCCACCCAGGTGATGGCGCTGAAGCGGCCGAAGCGCATGCGCGCGCGGCTCGACGGCAGGCTCGCCGCGCACGTCAGCGCCAAGGACGTGGCGCTGCGGCTCATCGCCGAGCTCGGCGTCGCCGGCGCGCGCGGCTATGCGGTCGAATATGCCGGCTCGGCGGTCGCCGCCATGCCGATCGAGCAGCGCATGACGCTGTGCAATCTCAATATCGAAATGGGCGGCCGCTCGGGCTTCGTCGCTCCCGACGACAAGACCTTCGCGTGGCTCGAGGGACGTCCTTATACGCCGCAGGGCGCCATGTGGGATCGCGCGCTCGCCTACTGGCGCACGCTCGCGACCGATGACGACGCCGCCTTCGACCGCGAGGTGACGCTCGATTGCGGCGCGCTCGAGCCGCAAATCACCTGGGGCACCGATCCGAGCCAGGTCGTCGGCATTTCCGGCCGCGTTCCCGAGCCGGCGAGCGATCGACCCGAGCCGCCGCGCCGCCGCCGAAAGCGCGTTCGCCTATATGGGATTGCAGCCGGGAACGCCGCTCGCCGGACTGCCGATCAATCGCGTCTTCATCGGCTCGTGCACCAACAGCCGGCTGCCCGACCTTGAAGTCGCGGCCGCGGTGGTGCGCGGACGCCGCGTCGCCGAAGGCGTCACCGCGATGGTGGTGCCCGGCTCCTCGACGCGTGAAGCGCGAGGCGGAGGCGGCCGGGCTCGACCGCGTGTTCCGCGACGCCGGATTCTTCTGGGGCGAATCCGGCTGCTCGATGTGCGCCGGCGGCAACGGCGACCGCGGCGCGCCGGGCGAGCGCTGCGTGTCGACCACCAACCGCAATTTCGAGAACCGCCAAGGCCCGAAAGTGCGCACCCATCTTGCTTCGCCGGCGACCGCGGCGGCGAGCGCGATCGCCGGACGCATCGCCGATGTGCGGCAATTGCTGGCGGGAGCGGCGTGATGCAGCCGTTCACGTCTCATACCGCGCATCGCCGCGCCGATGCTGAAGGACGACATCAACACCGACACCATCGCGCCGATCATGAACTCGCGCAGCCTCAAGGACGATTACGAGGCGATGCTGTTCTATCGCGCGCGCCGGCGCGAGGACGGCAGCGAGGATCCGGATTTCGTCCTCAACAAGCCGCAATTCCGCAATGCCGGCATTCTGGTGACAGGCAACAATTTCGGCGCCGGCTCCTCGCGCGAGTCGGCGGTCTGGAGCATGACCGCAAACGACATCCGCGTCATCGTCGCCAAGAGCTTCGCCGACATCTATCGCGAGAATTGCCTGCAGAACGGCGTGCTGCCGATCGTGCTTGCCGCCGGACGAGGCCGACGCGTTCGCCGCGCGCGTCATCGCCGTCGACGGCGCGGCGCCGTTCACGGTCGATCTGGTGACGCAGCGGATCAGCGGGCCGGGCGGCGCCGATATCGCGTTCGATATCGCCCCCGCCGACCGCACGCGGCTGCTCGAAGGCCTCGACGATATCGGGCTGACGCTCAAGCACATGCAAGAGATTGCGAGCTGGGAGCAGCGCGCCGCGGCGGCGCAGCCGTGGCTGCAAACGGCGCGGGATACGCGCTGACAGAAAGGGAAACGCTCGATGAACGTGCGCCAGAAATTCAGAGCGATCATGGCCGGCAAGCGCCTTGTGCTCATGCCCGGCGCCTACGATGCGCTGTCGGCGCGCATCATGGAGGCCGAGGGTTTCGAAGCGATTTGCGCCGGCGGCTACGCCGCCATCGGCTCGATGCTGGCGCAGCCCGATATGGGCCAATCCAACATGCGCGACTATGCCGACCATTACGGGCGCATCTGCGGCGGCGGTCGAGGTACCGGTCTATGTCGACGCCGACACCGGATTCGGCGGCGTCAACAATGTCCGGCAGATGGTGCGCGCGTTCGAAGCGGCCGGCGTCGCCGGCATTTTCATCAGCGATCAGGTGTTTCCCAATCGCTGCGGCTATCTGCCCGGCAAACAGGTGATCCCGGTCGAGCAGATGCTGGCCAAGGTCAAGGCCGCGCTCGATGCGCGGCGGGATCGCGGATTTTTTCATCGCCGCACGCACGGACGCCGCCGGCCGTCGAAGGCCTCAATGCGGCCATCGCGCGCTGCCAGCTGTTCATGGAGGCGGGCGCCGACATGGCGAAGCCGATGGGCGTTCGACACGATCGAAGAGATCAAGCGCGCGATGCGCGAAATTCCGGCGGCCCGCACATGGCGACATTGTCGCAGGCGGCCGGCAATAAGCGCCGGAGTCTCGAGGACCTCGAAGCCGCCGGCGTCGTCGCGGCGACCTTTCCGTCGATCGCGCTGTTCGCCGCCGCCAACGCGGTTCGCAACGTGCTGCGCATCCTCAAGCGGGAGAATTCGCTCACCGCCACGTTCGACCATCTGCTTGCCGCTCGAAGACTATTACGAGCTGGTCGGGCTCAAGGCGATGCTGGCGCGCGAGGAGAGCTACGACAAAGCGGCTGCAGGCGCTCACGCAGAAGCGCGCGGCCGAGTAGCGCGGGCCGAACGCCGCAGCGCGATAGTCGACACGCGTTCAACGGCCGCCGCAAAAAGGAAAAGGGGCCGGCAAGAGGCCGGCCCTTCCCCCATTTCAGCCTGCTGGAACCGACTACCCCTTCGTCACCACCGGTGGCGGCGGAGTGGCACAGCCAGCTATACTCGCAACTGCAAGAACCGCGATGATTGCTAGAGCAAGCTTCTTCATTGAGGTACTCCCCCGTGCCATGGACGCGCGCGACCATAGGCACCGGGGCACCGGCGCTCTAGTGCTGAAAAGACACAGTGGATATGAATCGATGACTTTCCCACTTGCACGCAATCGCGGAATTCGCGGCGCAGCCAATTTGTCGCAGCTGCGAAATTCTTCTGACAATCGCGCCGTTTTCCACCGCCGCACACCGCTTTCCACAGCGCAATCCCGATTGCGCGCGCAAGCCGAAGCGAATCTGTCGAATGGCGCCGCGAATTCCGCAAATCAGTCGCTGCGGTGCGCGTCGCGTGCGCACGACAATGTGAGGGATTGACGGAGCGGATCGGCCAGGTTTCATACGAATACGAGGACCGCGGGCGGCCTGCTTCGGTTCTGCCAGATCGGCCGGCACGGAACTTTCTCCGCGCCGAGCTCCGCGCATCCTCAAGTCTCAGGAATGGACGGCCCTTGCAGCCAAGCAGATTGAAATTGATCGGCGCATTGGCCGCCGGATCTGGCGCTTTCAGCTTGTGCGGCCGGGCTGCCATCGGCGCCTGGCGCCAGAGCCGCCGGCACACCGGCAAGTCCGGCGGCGGCTCGCAGCCGCCGGGCTTGGGCAGCGCGATCTCAGCCCGGACGAAAAGAAGGTGATCATGGACGCGGTCGCCCCGAACCTCAAGAGACCCGGGATCGGCCAAATACCATTGGACGAAGTTCCCGGCGCTCGTCACGGAGGACTTCGCGTCAATTACTGCGCGACAGTGGACGCGAAGAGCCCGTACCCGCCGTATAACGGCCGCCAAGCCTACATCGTCGAGGCCAAGCTTTCGGGCGGAAAAGTCATCGGCGCCACGATGGGGCTGATCGCCGGCGGCAAGGACGCCGCACTCGTCGCCAAAATGTGCGCCAAATACGGTCTCGATCCCAACAAGGCGAACTGAGCCCTCGCCTTTATTCCGCTTCCGGCAGCCGCGTGCAAGGCGTTCCTACGCCGGCGGCGTCCATTCCTCGGCGCTGGCGCCGGCCAGCGACTGCACGCGCGCCTCGTCGGCGGCAAGCTCGCGCGCCGGCCCCGAATAGACGACGTGGCCGTCGTCGAGCACGTAGGCGTGGTCGGCGATTTCCAGGCTCATGCGCACGTTCTGCTCGACCAGCAGCACCGTGATGCCCTCCTCGCGCATCTGCGCCACGATGCGGAACACTTCGCGCACGATGAGCGGCGCCAGTCCCTGCGACGGCTCGTCGAGAATGAGAAGCTTGGGATTGATCAGCAGCGCGCGCGCGATGGAGAGCATTTCCTGCTCGCCGCCGGAGAAGCTGCCGGCCGCGGTTCGATCTGCGCTCCTTGAGGCGGGGGAACAGCTTGTAGACGCGTCTCCGCGCGTCCACGGCCCCGGCCGCTCCAGCGGCACCCGCAGATTTTCGTCCACGGTGAGATTGGGAAAGACCCTGCGGCCTTCGGGGACATAGCCGACGCCCAGCGCGGCGACGCGAAACGGCGGCCAGCCCGTGGTCTGCGTGCCGAAGATCGTGACCTTGCCCTCGCGCGGCGGCGTCAGACCCATCAGGCTGCGCAGCGTCGTCGTCTTGCCGGCGCCGTTGCGGCCGAGCAGCGCCGTCACCTGGCCTTCGGCCGCCTCCAGGCTGACGCCGTGCAGGATGTGGCTCTTGCCGTAATAGGTGTGAAGCCCTTCGGCGATCAGCGCGGCGCTCATGCGGCCTTACCCAGATAGGCGGTCTGCACCGCCTCGTTGGCGGCGATCTCCTGCGGCGTGCCTTCGGCGAGGAATTTGCCCTGATCGAGCACCATGATGCGGTCGGCAAGATGAAAAACGACGCGCATATCGTGCTCGATCAGCACGATCGTCAGCTTGTCGTCCTTGTGCAGGCGGCGGATCAGCTGGATGATCTCGAACGTTTCCTGCTCGCCCATGCCGGCGGTCGGCTCGTCGAGCAGCAGCAAACGCGGATTGAGCGCGATCGCCATCATGATCTCGGTCGAGCGCTGGTCGCCATGGGCAAGCTCTCCCACCAGCCGGCGCCGCCTTGTCGGTCGAGGCCGCCCATTTCGAGCAATTCGTCGACGCGGGCCCGGACTCTTGGCGTCGGCCTCGCGCGACAGCCACGGCTGCAGGCGAAAGCCGGAAGCGACTTCGACCGGGATGCGCAGATTTTCGTGAACCGACAGTTCGGGAAACACCTCGGTGATCTGAAAGGTGCGGGCGATGCCGCGCCATACGCGGCGCGCCGGCAACAGAGCCGGTAATGTCCTCGCCGTCGAAAATGATGCGGCCGGACGTCGGCCGGAAAAATCCGGTGATCAGGTTGAAGAACGTTGTCTTGCCGGCGCCGTTGGGGCCGATCACGGCGCGCAATTCGCCCGGCTCGACATTCATCGACACGTCGCTGACGGCGACCAGGCTGCCGAAATGCTTGGAGACATTCTCGACCTGCAGCAGACTCACGTTATCACCTTTCGCCGAATGATGCCGAGCACGCCGCGCGGGAAGAACAGCACGACGAGAACGAAGAAGAGGCCGATGAACGACATCCAGTTCTCGGTATGGCTCGAGATATAGTCCTGCAGCACCAGATAATCGCCGCGCCGATCAGCGGCCCCCAGAACGAGCGCATGCCGCCGAGCACGGCCATGATGACGAAATTGCCCGACTGGTCCCAGCGCATCGCGCGCGGATCGATGAAATCGTTCATCAGCGCGTAGAGCGCGCCGGCGACGCTGACGAAGAAGCAGGAAATGACCCAGGACATCCAGATGTGGCGGTCGACCGGAATGCCGAGAAAGCGCGCGCGGCGCTCGTTCTCGCGGATCGCCAGCAGCGTGCGGCCGAACGGCGAGCGCAGCAGGAACGCCATCACCGCCGACCGCAGACCGCGAAGCACCGCCAGCACGAAATAATAGAACGCCTTGTTGTTGTTTGCAGGATGTCGAGGTGCGTGAAGCCGAGATTGATCGGCTGCGGTCCAGGCGCTGACCCCGTCGTCGCCGCCGGTGACCGAGATCCACTGGAAGGCAGATGAAGTAGAACACCTGGCCGAAGGCGATGGTGCACATGGCGAAATAGACGCCGCGCAGCCGCACGATCATCGGGCCGATGATTGCCGCCGCCACGGTGCCAACCGACATGCCGACCAGCATGCCGACCGGCGTGCTCGGGTAGAGGTACTTGATGGTCATGGCGGTGCCGTAGGCGCCAAGACCGAAATAAGCGGCGTGGCCGAACGACAGCACGCCGGTATAGCCGAGCAGGAAATTGAGCGCCATCGCCGCGAGCGCGTAAGACCACGACGCGGGTGCCGAGTTCGACATAGCCGCCAACCGCCACCAGCCAAAACGGCGCAGCCAGCAGCAGCAGCCAAATCAAAATGTCGGCGACGCGCTTGTCGAACTATGGGCATTAGAACCGGCCCTCCTCGCCGAAGCAGGCCGCGCGGCCGCACGATCAGCACCGCCGCCATCATCACGTAGATCACCGCCTCGCTGGCCGAAGGGAAAAACACGCTGGTGACGCCCGACGCGACGCCGATCAGCAGACCGCCCAGCAGCGTGCCGGGCAGGCTGCCGAGACCGCCGACGATGATGGCGATGAAGCTCGGCATGATCAGGATTGTCGCCGATCGTCGGCTGCAGGCCGAGCATGCCGACGGCGAGCACGCCGGCAAGGCCGGCGAGATAGATGCCGAGACCGAAATTCAAATTGCGCAGCACGCGCACATTGACGCCGAGCACTGAGACGGTTTCCAGGTCGAGCGTGCCAGCGCGGATGCGCATTCCGAGTCGGGTGTAGTTGAGGATGAAAAACAGCCCGATCACGGCCGCCGCCGACCAGCATCATCATGAAAACGCGGTATCCGGTGAGGAAGAAGTAGGCAGCTGCTCAGCGGCGCGAGCAGCCACCCGGGATCTGATAGGGCAGGCTCTGCGCTCCCCAGATGAAACGCGTGCCGTCCTCGATCATGAACGCGAGGCCGAAGGTCAGCAGCAGGCTGTAAAGCGGATCGCGCCCGTAGAGACGGCGGATCAGCACGCCGCTCCACCATAATGCCGATGATAGGCGACCAGAAACGGCGCGACGACCAGCGCGCCCCAAAAGCCCAAATAGGGGATCAACGTGTAGGCGAGATAGCCGCCGATCGCCAGAAATCCGCCATGGGCAAAATTGATCACGCCGGAGAGATTGAGGATCAGCGACAGGCCGAGCGCCATCAGCGCATAAAACGCGCCGATGATAAGCCCGTTGAAGACATTGAATAAGACAAGCTGTGTCATTAGCGCGCCAACGTCATGCCCATCCGCGGATCACGCCGCCGCTTTCACTGGCGCGAATACGGTCACCATTCACGGACACCGGACGTTTGTAAACCCCTCGACCGATAACGAAATTCCGGGCGCCGCGGTAAAGCGGCGCCCGATTTGTCGAAGACCGTCAAGTCGGCCACGTCATCTTGCAGCCGGTGTCTTGCAATGTCCCAGCCGCGGTCGATGCCCTTGACCACCTGGGTCACGTTGAACAGATCCTCGGGGTCGCCGCCCGCCGGCGCCTGCTGCGAATTGCCGACGTAGAGCTCGGCATCAGCTGGTTGTGCGCCGCGCGATAGAAGGCGTCGTCGGGCATCAGCGAGACTTCCGGCGGCAGTTCGTAGCCCTGCATCGCCTTGGCCATCTTGACCGCGTCGAGCGACTTCGCCTGCTGCGCGGCGAGCGCGCAAGTCCACATCGCGGCATAGCCGAACCAAGTGCGCGCGGTCGGCACGTGGCCGCCGCTGTGCTTGCGGATATCGGCGACGAACTCGTCCACGTGCGGCACGCTGGGCTGCTTCCAATACCACTCGAACACCCAGGTGCCGATACGCGCGTCGGGCGGCAGACCGAGCAGCACTTCAAGCTCCTGCTGCGCGCCAGCCAGATGATATTTTTTTTGAAGGCCGAATTGCACCGCCTGCTTGAGCGCATTCACCACGTCATCGCCCGCGACCAGGAAGATGATGACGTCCGGATTGGCCGCCTGCGCCTTGATCAGATACGAGGAAAAATCGGTCGTGCCGAGCGGCGTCAGATCGCCGCCCACCTTGGTGCCGCCGAGCGCGGCGCAAGCTTTTTCCAAGCCGGCCTGCAGCGTATGGCCGAACGCATAGTCGGGCGTGATGTAGTACCACTTTTTGCCGTGCGGTCTTGATCAGCGTGGCGGCCACCGCATTGGTTTCCATCCGCGTGGTATTGCAGACGCGGAAGACGTCCCAATGGCACTTGGTGCCGGTGATCGGGTCGGTATGACCGCCCGGGTCGACCATGAATACGCTCTTCTCGAAGGCGACGTTGGCGATCGCTGCGGCCAGCGCCGAGTTGATGTTGCCGATCAGGAAATCTGACCTTGTCGCGATCGATCAGCTTGCGCGCCTTTTCCACGGCCGTACCGGCATCGCCGCTGGTCGAGTCCTCAACCAAAAGCTCAACCTTGCGGCTGAGAATGCCGCCCTTGGCGTTGATCTGCTCGACCGCAAGCTGGGCGCCGATCAATTCGTTCTTGCCGAGCGCGGCATAGGTCCCGGTCAGCGGATTGTCGAGGCCGATCTTGACCGGCTCGTCGGCGAGCGACTTCACCACGAATGGGCTCGCCACCTGCATGGCGCCGATCGCCAGGCCGGCCTTGAGTATCGTGCGCCGCTGCACGGGAATGCTGACACGATCCTTGGACATCGAGTTCTTTCTCCCTGAACTGTTGTGGAGTTTCTTCCGATCGCGTCCGCCATTTCTATCAAATGGCTTCAGCGCGATAGGCGCATCCTATCTTTATATTACGACATGCGATGGGAAAGAAAATGAGAAAGTTAATCGTCGCCGCGCGGCGCCGCGCGCATAACGGCGTCGTGGTGCGGTTATCGCCAGAAAACCTGCTATTCCACGTGCTGTGAAGGTGGGCGAGCGCCCTCTCGCGTGGTGAGACAAAGCGACGCTCCCCTTCGCGCTGGAGCAGACCGCGCTACTCCAGCTTACCCGGCGCGGCCGCGACCTTGAAATCGAGTTGCGCAAACCTGTTGTTTTTGCCGTGGACGCTTGCAGAGCCAACTGGATCGCTGAGAACAGCGCGTAAAGGATTGCATAAGTATTGTGCAGGATCGCACGCCGCTGCGGATCGCCGCGGCGCGGCGATGGCGATGGTATTTGTTCCAGCAAGCGTGTTTACGCGCTGTTTTCCCGCGCGCCGTCGTCCCGTCCGATCAGGGCGATGCGTACATCGTTTGCGCGTCGGCGGTGAACGCCTTGCGCGACTCCGGATCGAGATAGAACATGTGGCCGCCGCGGTAGAGCTTGAGCTGCGTCGCGCTCCTCGGTCTCCGCCGGCGGGCAAATGGTCGAGCACGTAGCGCGTCACGGCGTATGGCGTGACCATGTCGCTGTAGCCGTGGGCGATCATCAGCCGGAACGAAGGCGTGAGCTCCAGCAGCACGCGCAAATCCTCGGCGACGCTCGGCTGCGCGCGGCCCTCGTCCCCATTTCCATTTGCCGGAAATTTCCGGAGTTCAAGCAGATTGTAGGTCATGTCGGTTTTGAAGCCGAGTTCGTCGCGCGCATAGGAGACGAAGGCGCTGCCGTAGGAGCGCACGAGCGCCGTCGAGGATCGGATCGGGCGCGCGTGCGGCGGGGACTTCGGGATTCGGATCGTCCACCGCGAAGGTCGCGTCGTAATGGCTGACGATCTTGTGGTCGCTTGAGTGCAGATCCTTGACATAGGCGTCGCCAATAAAGCCGCGCTGCCGCGTCACCACGTCCTCCGGCAATCCGGTCATCGCCGCGACGCGCGCGTAGAAATTCTTTGCCGCGTCGCCCTGCAGCGGCGGCCCGGCAAGCGCGGTGAGATAATCGGTGAGCGCGAAATGCTCCGCCTGCGCCAGCGCCTGTTTGCTGAACGTGCCCTTGCGCTCAAGTTCGGCCGCCGCCAGCGAGGGCAGTTGCAGCGCGGCGCCGAGCGCGAAGCGACTCGCCGCCGAACTGGAACGCGCCGTCGAGCATCGGCGACAGCATGAGAATTCCGCTGACCGAAATGCCCTGATCGCTTCTGCAACGCGCGCGCCACCTTGGCGGCGCGGAATCCGCCATAGCTTTCGCCGAGAAGGAATTTCGGCGAACTGACGCGGCCATTCTTGGCGACGTAGAGCGCGATCACTTTCGCCATCGATTCGGCGTCGGCGCTGCACGCCCCAGAAAGCCTCGCCGCCGTCGGGCTTGGCCGCTCTGCTCCAGCCGGTGCCGACCGGATCGATCAGCACCAGATCGGTGAAGGCGAGCCAGGTGTCCGGATTGTCGACCATTGCGCACCTGCGCCCCGTCGTGTCCGTTGCCGCCGAATTGCGGCAAGCCGCGGACCGACCAGGCCGAGGTTGAGAAACGCCGAACGCCGCGCCCGGCCCGCCGTTGAACACGAAGGTCACCGGCCGGCTCGCGCGCGTCGGCCGATTTCGCCACGTAGGCCGTATAGAACACCGCGGCCGAGCGTTCGCCGGATTGGTCGAACAACGAGAACGTCCCGGCGGTCGCCGTGTAGGCAAGTTTGCCGCCGCTGGCGAGATCGATGCTGTGCTCGGTGACGGAGTCGCCGGGCAGGAGCGAAAGTACGCCGGGCCCGTTCTGCTCGCGGCCGCGCCCGCTGACCGGCCTTGTTCCTGACGATGCTCGCCGGCCGCCGGCCTGCCCGGGCGCTCCTGGGCGACAGCGACGGCCGCCAATGCGACCGACGTGCAGACGGCAAACGCCAGCGGCGGCAAATGCGCAGCGACGATCGATTCCCATGAGTATTTCGCGCGCAAGTGCGTGCGGCATCATTCGAGTTCGATGGCGCCCTCGATTTCCACCGAGAGGCCGATGCCGTCGACCGTCAGCATCGCCTTGGCCGGCAGCGTCTCATTTCCCTTCAGCCGGCCGCCGCTGACGGCCGCCCGCATCGCCTGCTCGATCTCGCGCTGCGAGGTGACGCCGACTTTTTTGAGAAATTTGCGCACGCTGACGTTAAGGGCCTCCTCGTTCATGATCGCCTCCTGAAAGTGCCGGAAAGATGGCCGCGCTCGGCGACAGTCTATCCTGCTGATCGCCGGCTGCAACGACCCGCCGTGGCGTTCGTGCCGGTGGACAATGGCGGAAAGATCGGCAAAGTTTCGCCGCGCCGGCGTAGTGGCTGGAAAAAAGTGGCCGGCGGACATACGGCGTTGGAGGCGCCAAGGAATGCCCTTTCCCCATGCTTCGAAGGCGCTTGCGCGCTTTACCGTGCTCGATCTGACCCGCGTGCGGTCGGGGCCGACCTGCGTGCGCGAGCTTGCCGACTGGGGCGCCAACGTCATCAAGATCGAGAGCCCGCCCGGCGCTGGAAGAGCCGATGGGCGGCCCGCGCGAGGGCGGCGATTTCCAGAACCTGCACCGCAACAAGCGCAGCATGACGCTCAACCTGAAGGCGCCCGAAGGGCTCGCCGCCTTCAAGCGCATGGTCAAAAAGGCCGACGTGGTGGTGGAGAATTTCCGCCCCGACGTGAAGAAGCGGCTCAAGATCGACTACAAGACGCTCGCCAAGATCAATCCGCGCCTCGTCTATGCCAGCATTTCCGGCTTCGGCCAGGACGGGCCTTACGCCGACCGGCCCGGCTTCGATCAGATCGCGCAAGGCATGGGCGGACTGATGTCGATCACCGGCCTGCCGGGCCAGGGGCCGGTGCGCGTCGGCATCCCGATCGCCGATCTCAGCGCCGGGCTGTTCGCGTCGATCGGCATCCTGGTGGCGCTGCTGGAACGCGAAAAATCCGGCAAGGGTCAGCACATCGCCACCTCGCTCCTGCAAGCGCAGATTTTCATGCTCGATTTTCAGGCCGCGCGTTATCTGGTGCAGGGCGAAGTCGCCAAGCAGGCCGGCAACAATCATCCGACCAGCATCCCGACCGGCGTGTTCAAGACCAAGGACGGCTACGTCAACATCGCCGCCACCGGACAAAAGATCTGGCAGCGGTTCTGCGAGGCCGCCGACGCGACCGCGCTTTTGCACAAGCCGGAATATCAGGGCGGCGCGGCGCGCTCGAAGAACCGCGACGCGCTCAACGCCGAGATCCAGACGCTACATGGAAAAGCGCACCAGCGCCGATTGGGTCGAGCGCCTGAACAAGGCCGGCGTGCCGTGCGGGCCGATCTATGCGATCGACCAGATGTTCGCCGATCCGCAGGTGCAAGCACCTCAAAATGGCGCAGAGCGTGACCAGGAAGGACAAGAGCAAGATGCAGCTTGTCGCCCAGCCGGTCACGCTGTCGCGCACGCCGTCGCGCTTCGTGGCGCCGCCGCCGCAGATCGGCGAGCACACCGACGCGGTGCTCAAGGAGTTCGGCTTTTCCGCGCGCGACGATCGCCGCGCTGCACAAGGCGAAGGCTGTTTAGACACCGCTCGTCATGCCCGGCCTTGGCCGGGCATCCAGCGAACGTGAGCTGAAACAGACCTGGATGCGCCGGGATCAAGCCCGCCGTGGCGGAGATGAAAAAGGAATGACAGCATGGCCCAGACCGACAAGATGCTCTCGCGCAAGGAAGGCGGCGTCGGCATCGTGACCTTCAACAATCCGGAGCGGCATAATGCCGTGTCGCTCGACATGTGGGAGGCGACCAAGCGCATTCTCGACGATTTCGCCGCCGACAACGACATCCGCGTCGTGGTGCTCACCGGCGCCGGCGGCAAGGCGTTCGTGTCCGGCGCCGACATTTCCAAATTCGAGAGCGAGCGCGCCAACCTTGAAGCCGCGCGCGCCTACGGCGCCAAGTCGGACGCGGCCTATTCCAGCATCTACGAATTTCCCAAGCCGACCATCGCCATGATCCGCGGCTACTGCATCGGCGGCGGGCTCGGGCTCGCCACCTGCTGCGACCTGCGCATCGCCTCGGACAATTCGAAGTTCGCGGTGCCGGCCGCCAAGCTCGGCCTGGGCTACGGCTATGTCGGACTTGAAGCGGCTCGTCGACATCGTCGGACCGGCCTTCGCCAAGGAGATTTTCTACACCGCGCGCCAGTTCGACACCCAGGAAGCGCTTGCCATGGGGCTCGTCAACCGCGTGGTGCCGTCGGCCGAGCTCGAAAGCGCGGTCAAGAACATCACCGACATGATCTGCGCCAACGCGCCGCTCACCATCAAGGCGGTGAAATACACGGTCGGCGAAATCCTCAAGGACGAAGAGCAAGCGCAACGTCGCGCGCACGGTCGAAATGGTGGAGACGTGCTTTTCCAGCCGCGACTACAACGAAGGCCGCGCCGCCTTCATGGAAAAGCGCAAGCCGGTGTTTACCGGGACCTAAGGCGTCGCTTGCTGCCCACTTCCGCCCGTCCGCCGACCTGTAAGTCATCTGGCAGCGCGCCGACGCGGCGGACCTCCTATCATCGTCCCACATGGCGTTGCTAAGCTCGCGCCGACTCAAGCGGGCCGCTCTCGCTCGCGCGAAAATTTGGGAGGCGATTCGCCATGTTTCGGGCGCACCAAGCGACATCATGTTGCCGACGACGATTACCGGCTCGCTGCCGCGGCCGAGCTGGTACACGGAGAATCTCGGCACCGGCATTGTCTCGAAGCCATGGTCGGCCGCCGCTTCCGCGAGCAGTACGAGGACGCGCTCGCCTGCTATCTGCGCGATCAGGAGCTTGCCGGCCTCGACATCGTGACCGACGGCGACTGCCGGTTCGACGACGACGTTGGCGGCCAGAGCTGGACCGCTTATCCGCCGAACCACATGAGCGGGCTCGTCGCCGCGCATCCGGTGGCGACGCCGGCCGGACGCGGCGGCCTATGGTTTCCACGCGGCCACATTCTGCACGACTATCTGCGAATCGCGCGTCATGCCGGTGATCACCGGCCCGATCGGGCGCGGCAATCTGCAATACACCGCGATGTGGACAGCGGCGCAGCGCTTCACCGACGCGGCCGGTCGAAGTTCGGCGCGGTTTCGGCGGAGATCGTCGCCTTCGCGCTGCAGGATCGGCACTACAAGAGCATTGCCCGAGCGCATGTTCGCCATCGCCGACGCCTTCAACGCGGAATATCTCGAGCTCGCGGACGCCGGCTGCCCGGTGATCCAGATCGAGGAGCCGCAGATCCACCTGATCGCCATCCGCAAAATTCAGGACAAGGTGATCACGCCGCAATTGATGGTCGAGGTGTTCAATCGCACGGTGAAGGGCCTGCGCGACAAGACCGAAGTGTGGGCGCATTCGTGCTGGGGCAATCCATCGCAGCAAAGAATGTTCGTCGGCAGTGACGGGCGGCGCTCGAGGCCTGCGACGACGGCCGACGTGTCGATCCACACGCCTTAGTCCGGCGGCATCGCTCGAGCCACGGCGCTGCCATTCGCGATATATCGCCATCGGCGCATCGACCACGTGTCACGTGCGACGCTGGACGCCGTGGCGGCGATTATTCGCGCAGCACTTACCTGTTGCCGCCCGGTGCGGCATGGTGATCGTTCACCGCCTTCCCGGCATCGGGCCGATCGAAGCTTGAGCCACCGGCCGCGCCGCGACTAATGTCTGCGCGCGTCGCTCCGGGCATCTGGTCGACAAGAACACGGGCTCGCAGCGCAAGCCGCGGCGCAGGAACGCCGCTGCTCTGGCACCGAAACATATCGTGGCGGTGTCACGGCCTAAGCCTGTCCGACACGACGGACGGGCATTTGCGCGGTCGCCCGCTACGGAATCTTCTTCACCACTTTCGTGTCGAGCCCGAACACGCGCGCGGCATTGCCGCCGAGGATGTTGCGCTTGGCCTTCTCGGACAGGAACGGCAGGTCGTAGATCACGCCGGGCAGGTCGAAATCCCAGTGCGGATAATCCGACGACCAGAGGAGCTGCGTCTCGGCATTGATCATCTTGAAGGTCGCTTCCAGGATCGACCTGTCGTCGGGCACTTCCATCGGCTGCGACGAATAGTACATCTCGCGCATGTATTCGCTCGGCTTGCGTTTCAGCGACGGGCAGTCCGAGGTGCGCATCATGTAGGAATGATCGAGCCGCTGCATCAGGCGTATAGGCCCAGGTGAGCCCGCTCTCGATCCACAAGCACCTTCAGCTTGGGGAAGCGCTCGGGCAGGCCGTTGACCACCCAATTGGTCATGTGGATCATGTTGAACCACATGAAGCCGAGCGAGTGCACCGAGATGAAGCGGTTGGTCATCTGCAGCGCGCGGTCTTCCCACGAATAGGCGGCGTGGAACGAGATCGGCTTGCCCATTTCCTCGAGCAGCGCGTAGGTCTTCATATAGGCGTTGTCGTGCACCGGCTTGTAGCGCGGCGACGTCACCATGAAGCCGACGACGCCCTTCTTGTCGCCGAAATCCTTCACCGTCTTGTAGGCGGCTTCCGGATCGTTGAACGGGATGTAGAGCATCGAGACGAGCCGCGGCTCGACGGCGAGCAGGCGCTCGCAGAGCCAGCGATTATAGGCGCGGCACAGCGCGACCTCGATCTCGACCTGCGGATGCAGGCCGAGGAACAGCATCGGCGTCGGGAACATGCAGGCGTAATCGACGCCCATCGCGTCCATCCATTCCAGCGTCATGGCGACGTCGCGATGCCGGCCGTCGTTCGGCACCTTTTGCAGCGGACGCAGGTTGGCGCGGGTGATGCGGCCGCCGAGATTCTGATTGCCGACCGAGGAATTGAGCAGGCCGGAGCGGCCGGGCCGCTTCGCCGAATCGATCATGTCGCGGCGGATCACCGGGCTTTCGATGTATTGGAAGACCTCCTTGTAGGATTCGTTCTCGTAATGGTGCGCGTCGACGTCGACGATGAGAAAATCCTGGAAATTGCGGGCGCGCGCCTGCTGCGCCGCGTGTTCGAGATGCTTCGCGGTCGAGTAATCGTCGAAATTGAGCTTGCGGACTTCGTTCGGAACCGTGTCCATGGCTCTCTCCCTTCAGAGGATCGAACCGGTATCTTCCTATCAGCGCGACGACGTAAATATCGTCGCCGCGGCGCACCACCTCGTACTTTTTCAGCTTCAGCCTGCGGTCGCCGACGCAGTGGCCGGTCGTCAGCTCGTATTCGTAGCCGTGCCAAGGGCAGACGAAATGCATCTCGTCGGAGAACGTCTGTCCCTGATAGGTGCGGTCGGCGGCGATGAGGTCGACCACCTTGTTGATCAGAATGCCCTCGCAGGCCGGGCCGCCGGAATGGACGCAGTAATTGCTGTAGGCGTAATAGGCGCCGCCATGATGGAAGACGCCGATCTCGTCCTTGCCGGCGGTGACGATGCGCCGGTCGCCCTCCGGCAATTCGGACGCCTTGGCGACGAACCATTCTGCCATGTCGTTCCTGCCCCGATGTCGTTCCTGCCCTGCGATATCGCCGCGTGCTCCGGCGTCCGCGGCCAGTATAGGTGGCCCGCGTCGGCAGCAACAAGGGCGGCGCGGTGCAGGCGGCCATGCATCCGCCGCAGTGCGCCGTCCGCCGCTGCACGCCTCGCCTTGATCTTGCGGCAATTTTGGCGGCATCTCGGTGTTGATAGTGTGGGACAACGCAGTAGCGGCAGCGGACGCATTAAGCCGAGGGCACAATGACCAGCACCACGCCAGAACAGGGCGGCAACGCGGAACCGCGGCCGATCATTCCGGCCTTGGCGCCGTTCTATGCCAACTTTGCGCGCGACATATCCTATCCGCTGATCCGCGCCACGGTCGGCGGCACGCTGCTGGTCCACGGCATCAACAGGGCGACGATCCCGCTCTCACACGCCGCGGGGAGATGGCAAAGTCAGGTCACGAACCGGCCATGGTGTTCGCCATCCTTGCCCTCGTCAACGAAACCGTCGGCGCCGTCTGCATCATCTTGGGCCTGTTTACGCGACTTTTGCGGCCTCGATCGCGATCGAACTGGCGATGATCAGCATCCAGTTTTTCCATAACGGCTACGCCTGGAGCCCACCACGGCTGGGAATTCGTGTTCCTGTGGGGCATTGATCTTCTTCGCCATCGCGCTGCGCGGCGGCGGACCGTATTCGCTCGACCGCAAGATCGGCTGGGAGCTTTAGCGCGCGGCTGCGTTGCTATCGCGGCCTTGTTTCGGCTTGGCCGCCCCGCTAAATACTGCCGCACGCCGCTCAAACCTCTAAATTGCGGAGAGGTGGCAGAGCGGTTGAATGCACCGCACTCGAAATGCGGCATACGGGTAACCGTATCGGGGGTTCGAATCCCTCCCTCTCCGCCATACCATATTGAAATCAAAGGATAATTATTTAATTAGGGAGAACAACCCCCGGCTTAACCACCGCGGCGCGCGGCATCACAGTTGTCGCTTTAGGTCCACGTCGCGCGCGATGCGATCAATGCCGATCCTGCTCGCTAGTCTCACCAGCGTCGAAGAGAGCAGCGAGTGTTGCGCGAAGGCGAACCGTGATTTCCGCGGCTATCGCGATCTGGTCGGTTTTTTCTCGAAGGAGTTTAACCCGAACGGCGACCAAGCGGTGCCGAGCGCGGCTACCAACATCGTGTCGAAGCGGCCGAAGAGTGCCTGTCGATGGTTCGTCTTGTTTTCTTGAATCTGAAATCGTGGCTTAGCGGGACACACCACGGCGTCAGTTCGAAGCATCTGCAAGCCTATCTCAACGAGTTCGCCTTTCGCTTTGATCGGCGACTTGCCCCATTCAGCGCCTTCCGCTCGCTGCTCGGAATTGGGGCTGGCGCGGAGAATCCGACCTATGATGAACTTTATTCGGGTGAGTGGAGCATCCTAGTCGCCCGATTTAATCAGATTGAAGGGTAGAGGTGCTTGAGTTTGATGCGTGCATTTGAGGTTGTGAAGTGCCAATCAGCCTTGGTGTGATTTGTATTGCGGTCTTTTTCCCAAGCGGCGATTTCGTCGATGAGGGTTTGCTTATCGGGTATGCGGCGGTCGAGACACTGAGACGATAGGACGCCGAGTTCGGACTCGGCAAGATCCAGCCAGCTGCCGTGTTTCGGCGTGTAGTGCCATTCGAAGCGCTCGACCAGGCGCCGGGCTTCGGCGGCCGGGAACGCCTCATAGAGGGAAGCTTTGCTGTGGATGTCGAGGTTGTCCTGGATCAGGACAATGACCTTGGCGCTGGCGAAGTGAGTATCGGCGAGGTCTTTGAGGACAACCGGCGGCGCGCAACCGATCTTGTGCGCGGTGTCTCAAGCTGTGAAGAACTTTGCGCGGGTCCGCGATGCCACAGTCACGTAAGAAGCGATTGAGCCTCTTGCTTGCGGCATCCACAGGGTCTTTGTAGGTACTCACAAACAGCGGCCCCGTGATTTTCTTTGGCAGATATTCCAGCACGGTCGCCGGGAGCGGCACGCGGCGTTGCGATTGCTCATTTTTGGTCCCGACCGTGACGAACCTACAGCGGTTCTCAGTCTGCTCGCTATCAATCCCGTATGCCTCAGCCAAGCGCATTCCGGTTGCCGCGAGCATGCGCAAAAGCAATTGGTCGCTGTTGTCGAGCCGTTTGAGGTTCGAGCGGATTACTTTCATGTCGGCGCCGTCAAGCGGTAGCCGCCGTTCCGCGTCGTCGAGCCGGGGGATGATGCCGCCGAACGGGTTGAACTTTAACTTGTTCTCTTTGATGGCGAGGTTCACGGCGGCATTCAACCATGCGATTTTCTTTTCGATGGTTGCGCTCTTTAGTCCCTTGTCCATGAAGTGCTTGACCAGCAAGCGGCCGTCGTCGCGATCGGCATCCTTCAACGGCTTGTTGTCGGTCAGTGACTTGAACAGCGCCCACACGGTGCGAGCCTCACTCGCGTTATAGCCGTCGATGCGCCTGTGCTCTAAGTAGGTTTCGATGATTTGATCGTCGCTGTTCCTTGCCGGCGCCTTCGGACGCTCGCCGCGTCCGGCGCCGAAGTCGGCCGCGATGAAGGCTTCCGCAACCGCCAACACCGAGGACTTGTCGCGGCTCACGTACTGGAGCGCCGCAGCACCGTTCGGTTCAATCAGCGTCACCGACCCGTTGTGGCCGATGTGGATCAATTCCTTGTCCGTGGCGACGATCTTGCCGCCATCCGGTGCGACGTGCTCACGGCCCGGCTCCATTTTGTGCTGCCATGTCGATTCGATCACCGGCCGCGCGGCCAAGAGCGCCGCTTTGTGAGTGGCAATAGAAACGACTGAGCCGTCATCCAATGGGAAGCCGCTTAGTGCGATGCTTTCCGCTTTGAGCTTGTCGGCAGTGCCGAGCGACCGCACTACGGTCTTATCGGGCGACCGCAGCCGCACGTACCAATTCGATGAACCGGGACGCTGAAAAAGATAACTTCCGTGTCGCGCTCTTGCCGTTGCCATGGCCTTGAACTCCTATGGCCGTTGCGTCGAATATAGCTGGCAACAGACATCGGCAACAGCCATTGGCAACAGTAATTGGCTACATGGTAAACCCTTATGAAATGGGCACTTTCTGCATTTTCGACGTGCAGGATTCCCGTCCCTCCCTCTCCGCCATACAGAACCGCCGACGCCGGTCGTTCTCAGCTTGCCTTGCGCGACAGGGTGAGCGGCAAGTCAAGCTCCACACGGTCGTGCATCACCTTCGGCGTGATGCGGCCGCGCTCGCCGCGTTCGAGACGAACCAGGCCGTAGCCCTCCATCGTCCGCAATGTCCGCGACAGATTCGACTTGGCCTTGCCGCTGATGCGCGCCAGCTCATCGAGCGAACCGGGCGCCTTTTCGGCGATGATGCGCAGCAATTCGCGATTGCCAGCCGACAACACCTTAGCGAAGGACTCCGTCGAGGTGAACCAGACCTTGGGTTCGTCGGCCGCAACGCGCCGCGCCACCGCCATGGTGCGGGCCTTCATCTCCTCATAGCTGGCGATGCCGACCTTCAAGGTGGTCATGGGATCACTCCTCTCTCGCGCAACACCGCGTCTACGGTCTCCCAGAAATCTGCCAGCAAGGTCGCCGCGTCCCGGTAATCGTAAGCCCCGATCGTCCGCAGACGGTGGCGATGGTCCCGCGGCGCGCCGCGTTTCTGCCGCGCTACCGGATGGGCGTTATCGAATCCGACCAATCGCTCGCCATCCGGCCCGTGCAGCGTGAGCGAGTAGTCGATGCCGTGCGGCTTCTCCGGCGATACCGGAACCCGCGTCACCACGAACCGGACCCAGTGGCCGCCCTCGGGGTCGACGACGAGAACCTGCCCGTCGAGGTCGAGAAGCACATCGAGGGTCGGATCGCGCGACTCCGTCACATCATATGGTTATCACACTGAAGCAATGCAATCAAGGTACGGCTTGCATGCCAGAGCTCACCTTCATTTCGTCTGAAACCACCTCATAGTGCCGGCGGCCATGGGGCAGCGCATAAAGACCACGCGTTCCATCGCCTATGCGGAACGTTGGCGGCACACGCTGGGATGTTTGCCGGCCCGTCGACGCCATCGCGGCGCCGGTCATTGTCTTTTTCTACGGCGGGGCTTGGCGCGGCGGCAACAAAGAACTGTACCGCTACGTCGCCAAGGCACTGGCGCGCCGCGGCTACGTCGCGGTGATCCCGGATTATCGCATCTATCCGGAGGTCTGTTATCCCGAATTCATCGAAGACGGCGCGCTCGCCGTCCGCTGGGTCAAGGACACGCGACGTCGATACGTTCATCGCCGACATCGCGCGCACGCCGCAGCGCGCGGCAGAGCCGGCGGAGTAGAGCCGAGCGGCGAAACCAGCGGACGGGCCGCTAAGTCATAACGCAGACAGGTGAAATCGGCGGTGGCGTGGCCTCCCGCAACGCCGGGCGGTCGGGCGTAAGCTTTTAATTCTGAATGCGAAAAGTGAGCGCCGCAGGCATCGGCGGCGCTGGATTCCGCGGCAATCTCAGGTATATGCAGGCGCCACACGCGGTCCGCGCTTATGTGCGCGGCAGACCGGCCGGCCCGATAGGCTCGATCTCATGCAGGCGCCACAACCGAGTATTTCCGGCACGCGCGACTATGCCGGGGACGATGCCGTCGCTTTGCAGACGGCGCGCGACGCCATCGAGGCGGCGCTGCGGCGCTATGCCTATGCGGCGATCGATCCGCCGATCCTGGAAAGCTCCTCGCCGTTCCTCAACCGGTCCGGCGAGGACATCCGCCGGCACATGTACATTTTCCCCGATCCCGGCGGGCCGGGAAGTCTGTCTGCGGCCCGAACTCACCATTCCGGTTTGCCGGGCCTATCTGCGCCAGCTGCAAGCGGCCGCAGACGCCACGGGAAAGCGCCGCAACGCGAAGCGCGGCTGTCCTATTTCGGCCCGGCCTTCACCTACGAATCGACCAGCGAGGGCCGCTACCGGCAGTTCTATCAGGCCGGAGCCGAGTTCATCGGCGCGCCAAGCGCAGCGAAGCGGCCGACGCCGAAATTCTTGCCGCGGCGCTGGATGCGCTGGACGCCGCGGGCCTGACCGAGACGTCGATCGAAATCGGCGACGTCGATATCCGCAACGCCTTCATCGACCAACTTGCCGATCAGCGAGCGATCGAAGACGCGTATTCGCCGCATCACGCTGCGCAACCAAAAAGAGCCGCGCATCGCCGCGCCGGCGGCGCTAGCTCCGCGCCGAGCGGCGAACGAATTCGGCGAACTCGCGTCGCTGCTGGCGCAGTGGAGCCCGGCAAGGCCGAGCTGCTGATCAAGGAGGTGTTTGCTCTCGCCGACGTGCGTCATGTCGGCGGACGGACGCCGGAAGAAATCGTCGAACGGCTGATCAGCCGCACCGCGCAGCAGGCCGAACCGATTTCGGCCGAACTGATCGAAGGCGTCACGGCGCTGTTGAACATCCGCGCCAAGCCCGAGCCGGCGTTCAAGGCCATTCGCGAACACTTCCGCAAATTTCGCATCGCCTCGATCGAGCCGGTTCTGGAGCGATGCGAAACACGGCTGCGCTACTTCGACGCCTATCGGCAGAAGCCGGCGGCGTTGCAGTTCAATGTCGGATTGCGGCGCGGCCTCGAATACTACACCGGACTTTCTGTTCGAGATTTTCGCCAAAAATCTCGACCGCAAATCGGCCACGTATGCGGCGGCGGGCGCTACGACAATCTGCTCGAAGGCTTGGGCGCGGGCGCCTCGATCCCGGCGGTCGGATTCGGCATCGGGCTGGATCGGCTGCTTCTGGCGCTGCAGAAGGCGCAAGCCCGCGGTTTCGAGCGCAGCGCGCGCGCCGCAGGCGCTCGTCGTCGCCGCCGGCGGCAGACCGGGCACGAGGAATGCATTCGCGCCGGCGTTGTCGCTGCGCGAGGCCGGCTGGTCGGTCGAGACTCGATTCCTCCGGCGCGCGACGAGCGAGAGCGCGCTGAGCGACGCGGCCAAGCGCAACATCCCCTATGTGGTCTTCGCCGGCGGCGACAAATCCAACAAAGACCAGGTGCGCATCAGGCGGCTCGATGACCGCGCCGACCAACGCGTCGCGCTCTCCGCTCTGGCGGCCTACGCCAAGGGCGAATGCGCCGGCAGCGCGGCGGGCAGGAAGCCATGAACGCGAGCGCACAGAAGCAAAAGCTCGTCATCGCCCTGCCGAGCAAGGGACGGCTGCAGGAACAATCGTCAACTTTCTCAACGGCTGCGGCTTCGACGTCCGCCGCGTCGGCAACGGCCGCGAATATGTCTCGAGCCTGGTCGGCCTCGACGACGTCGACGTCATCTATTTCCGCCCGGAAGAGATCCCGAACCGGGTGGAGCAAGGCGACGCCCACGCCGGCATTACCGGAGAGGATCTGTATCGCGAATATGGCGAGGGACCGCCGGCCTCGGTGCTGTTGATGCCCAAGCTCGGATTCGGCGGCGCGCGCCTCGTCGTGGCGGTCCCGCAATCCTGGGTCGACGTCTCGACGATGAACGATCTCGACGAGGCGGCCATGCTGTTTCATCAGCGGCACGGCAGAAGCCTGCGCGTCGCCACCAAGTTTTCCCGGCTGACGCGCGCCTTCTTTTCCGAAAGCGGCATCGTCGAATATTCGCTGGTGGAATCCTCGGGCGCCACCGAAGGGCGCGCCGGCTGCCGGCGTGGCCGATTTCGTTGTCGACCTCACCTCGACCGGAACGACGCTGGCGGAAAATCATCTCAAGGAGATAGCGGGCGGCACCGTGCTGCCAACCGCAGGCGTGCCTGATCGCGTCGCTGCGCGGCGCGCTGTGGAGCACCGCGGGCGGTCGGCGCGTTGGAGCACCTGGTCGAGCAGATCGAGGCGCGCATTCGCGCGACCTCCCAGCTGGTGCTGCGCTTTTCCATTCCGGCGAAGACGGCCGCCAGCGGCAAACGAGCAACTTGACCGAGAAGTTCGGCTGCGTTCTCAGCTCGTGGAACGAAAGTGCGGATGCGAATCGGCCGCGGGACGCACGCTTCGTCGTCGCCTATTGCCAGCGCGCCAAACTTTACGGCGTAGTGAAGTTCCTCAAATCGTCGGGCGCCGAGGCAATCATCGTCGACCGCGGCGAATTCATCTTCGAAGGATCGTCGCCGGCGTTCGAGGCGTTCAAGCAGGCGCTCAAAGGCCGCGATATTGCTGCCGAGAAGCAAGGTCGCCGCCGACCGTTAGAGCGCGGCCAATCGCCGGTGTCCGCAGCGCGCCGGACTCGCATTGCGTGCGATGGAGCACGCTTGCTGGCGCGGCGGCCGGCAAATTGCTACTTGATTGGACGCTCCGACAGGAAATTCGGCAATGAACGACCAGGCGTCCCGCCCCCTCGACCGGCCCAAAGCGCGCCTGCCGCGCGGATTTTTCGATTCCACCGGCAAGGTGCTGGCGATCCATCGAGCAGCTCATCGGCAAGCTCGCGGAAGTCTTCGCCTCCTACGGCTTCGAGCGGCTGGCGACGCCGTGCATCGAGTTCGCCGACGCGCTCGGCAAATTCCTGCCCGATCAGGATCGGCCGCAACGAGGGCGTGTTTTCGTTCGCAAGACGATGACGGCCAGTGGCTGGTCCTGCGCTACGATCTGACGGCGCCGTTGGCGCGCTACGTGGCCGAGAATTTCGACTCGCTGGCGTTTCCCTATCGCCGCTTTCAGACCGGCCCGGTCTTCCGCGACGAGAAGCCGGGGCCGGGACGCTTCCGCGAATTCATCCAGTTCGACGCCGATACGGTCGGCACGGCGTCCATGGCGGCGGACGCGGAGTTTTGCATGCTGGTCGCCGACAGCCTCGAGGCGCTCGGTCTTGCCGCGCGGCGACTACATCGTCAAGGTCAACAATCGCAAAATCCTCAACGGCATGCTCGACCTGATCGGCGTGCCGGAAGGCCCGGAAGGCGATGCGACCCGGCTGACCGTGCTGCGCGCCATGGACAAGCTCGACCGGCTGGGCATCAAGGGCGTCGCTCAGCTTCTCGGCGGCGGACGCAAGGACGAGTCCGGCGATTTCACCAAAGGCGCCGGATTGCCGGCCAAGAATATCGATCGCGTGCTGGGCTTTCTCCACGCGGAAGGCGACGACCGCGCCGCGGTCTGCGCTTCGATGATGGAGATGGTGAAAGGCAGCCCGATCGCCGAGCAAGGCGCCGCCGAACTTCTGGAAATCGACGCGGCGTTGACCGCCGCCGGTTTTGGTCTGGATCGTGTGCGCTTCGATCCGGCGATCGTCCGCGGGCTCGGCTATTACACCGGCCCGGTGTTCGAGGCCGAGTTGACTTTCGAAATCAAAGACGACGACGGGCGTCCGATCCGCTACGGCTCGGTCGGCGGCGGCGGCCGCTATGACAATCTCGTCGAGCGCTTTCTCGGCAAGAAGGTGCCGGCGACCGGCGCGTCGATCGGCGTATCGCGGTTGGCGGCGGCGCTGGAAATGCGCGGTCTGCTGTCGGCGCGATGCGCACATCGGACCGGTCGTCGTGCTGGTGCTCGATCGCGATCAGCTGCCGCGTTACCAGGCCATGGTCAGCGAACTGCGCGCCGGCGGCATTCGCGCCGAGCTCTATCTCGGCCAAGGCGGAATGCGGGCGCAGCTCAAATATGCCGACAAGCGCGCGGCGCCGATCGTCGTCATCGAAGGCGGCGACGAGCGGGCCAAGGGCGAAGTGACATTAAAGGACATGGCGCTCGGCGCCGAACTGTCCAGCGAGATCAAAAGCCGCGCGGAGTGGGCCAAGGGCGCCGCTTCGCAGATTGCGGTAAAGCGCGAGGACTTGACGCGTCGTGTTCACGACATTCTCGCCCGCCGTCCTTCTTGACAGCCGATCTCCTCCGAAATCGGCGACGGAACCCGCCTCGTCAGTCGCGCGTTGATGGCGCGCACGGACGGAGCTCTTTTCGCCGCGATTGGCACATGAGATTCTCGCTCGGGCTCATTGGATCGCGCGCGCTGGCCGCAGTGAGCCGACTAGGTCTTCGCCACTGGCAAAATTGCGTCATCGGACACATATTTTCCTGATGTTCGGCCGACCAGCAAAATATCCGGCGCGCCGGCGATGACGAGACCAGTCGCGGCCGCAAAGCACGGAGACCGGCCATGGCGATAGTCCCACTTCTCGCCCAGTCGGCTTTCGATCCCGAGTTTATCGAAACGCTTGTTTCGGCCTACGAAGAGGCTTGGCAACAAATCGAGAAATCCGGCAGTGCATTCGCATCGCCGCGCTACCGGCGCGCAGCGCAGGAGATCGTCGCCAAGCGGATTATCGAGATGGCGCAGCGCGGCGAGCGCGAACCATGCCAAGCTCGCGGCAGACGCCGTAGCCTATTTGGCACGGTCCTACGCATAGATCGTTGCAATTTGGAATAAAAAGCGGGCGCGATGGCGGTAGCACACGTGGACCTTTTTGTCTCCTCTGCTTGGCTCGCGATCGTACCTGGCTGATCCTGCGGGCCGATCAAACAACGCGGATTGTTGCCCCGCCTGCGCCCGCTTCCCCGCCGGCGAACCGGACAGGCCGCCGCACGTTACGGTGATCGTCCCGGCGCGCGATGAGGCGGCGAATATCGGGCGCTGCCTGCATTCGCTGCTCGCGCAGAATTATCCGGCAGACCGGCTGAACGTGATCGTGGTCGACGACCATTCCACCGACGACACGGCCGCAATCGTGCGGACGATTGCCGCCGGCCATCCGCAATTGTCTTTGCTGTCCAGCCCGCCGCTGCCGCCGCGCTGGACCGGAAAATCGCATGCCTGCTGGATCGGCGCGCGCGCCGCAGCGCCCGAGAGCGAATGGCTGTGCTTTATCGATGCCGACGTCTGGGGCGAACCCGCACTCATCTCGAGCGCCATGCGCGCGGCGCTCGCGCGAAAGCTCGACCTGTTGTCGCTCGCCCCGCGCCAGGAACTGCGAAGCTTCGCCGAGCGCCTGATCCTGCCGTGCGGCCTCATTCTTCTGTCGTTCATTCAGGACCTGCGCGAGATGCAGGCGCGCTCCGGCTCCGGCGTCACGGCGACCGGGCAATTCATGCTGATACGGCGCGATGCCTACGAGGCGGCAGGCGGCCATGCCGCCGTCTCGACCGCGATCTGCGAGGACCTGGAATTCGCCCGCCTGCTCAAACAATCCGGACGATCCGTGCTGCTGATGAGCGGCGAGGATCTGGTTTCGACGCGCATGTATACGGGCTGGCGAACACTTGTGGCCGGGGCTTGCCAAAAATCTGGTCGATACGCTCGGCGGCCCCCGCGCGACGCTGATGCTGGCTCTTGGCGCCGTGCTGCTGGCTTGGGCCGCCGTGGCGATCCCGATGATCGACGCGGCCGCCTGGGCGCAGACGCGTGCCGGGCGCCAGGGCCGCGCTGATCGTGGCGTGCTCGCTTCGGCCGCGGCGTTCGGCTTGCATCATCGCGGCGGCGCGCCATTTTCGTATTCCTTTCTACTACGGACTTTTGTTTCCGCTCGGCTATACGATAGGCGCACTGATGGCGCTCGACAGCGTGCGCCTGCCGCTGCGCGGCCGAGTGAGCTGGAAAGGCCGGATCTATTCATGAAAGCCGCACAAGCGAGAGACGCGAGGACGAGCAGCCCGCAGCGACGCGCGCGGCTGCGGCCTGCTCGACGCCGGCGAAACCCGCGCGGTCATTCTTGCGGCCGCGGCGCTCACGGTCTTTCTCTACTTCATCAAGCTGATTTTGCTGCCGTTCGTGCTGCCGGCCATCCTCGCCTATATCTGCACCCCGGCCACTGGATTGGCTCGCCAAGCGCACGCGCTGGCCGCGCTTGCTGTTTGCGGTCGCTTTTTTCTGGCGATTTTAGGCGCCGGCAGGCTGTTCGCGGTTTTTGCGGCAAGCGCATCGCCATCGAGGCGCAAGGCCTGGCCGGAGATCTGCAGGAGCTGCTGCAGAACATTCGTCGGCCAGGCGACCGACAACCATCCTGTCCAGCTGCTCGGGCACGCGGTCAACGCGCAGCAGATCGTCCAATCGACACTCGACCGGATGCGCGACTGGATCGGGCAGACCGATCAATTGGCGCTGTTGACCGGCTACAGCCTGGCCGCCGTCATGGGCGCCTTTCTGTCGGTCGTGCTGCTGTTCTATTTCCTCGCCACCGGCCAGCGCATAGCGAGCGGACTGTTGTGGATTGCGCCGCCGCATCGCCGCCCGCTGGTCAGGCGAATCTGGGCGCGGCTCGACCCCGTGCTGACGCGCTATTTCCTCGGCATGATCGTGGTCGTGATCTATGCGACGACGGCGTCCTATGTGGGCCTGGGCTTCTTTCTCGGCATTCATCACGCGATCCTGCTGGCGCTGCTGACCGGCATTCTCGAAACCGTGCCGGTGATCGGTCCGACCTCGGCGGCGATCATCGCCGGTCTGGTTTCGCTGCGCACGGCGACCGGGATTCATGAGCATTGTGGATTATGCGCTCTATGCCACCGCGCTGCGGCTTTCCATCGACCAGTTCGTCGGCCCGATCGTGCTCGGCACCGCCGCGCATGTGCATCCGGTGCTGATCATCTTCTGCTTTCTTGCCGGCGGCATCGTGTTCGGCATTCCGGGCATTATTCTCGCCGTTCCGGTGGCATTGCTGATCAAGAGCACCTTGGCACGCTGTATGGCGACGAGAGCGCGTGAACCTTATGCGCAATCGGCCGCGTTGCGCATCCGCATCGACCGGCATCTCGCGCACCGTGTCGGAAATTTCGGCTATATTGTGGCGCATGGGCAACTTTTTCGGGGCGGAAAGTTTGCCCGAGCGAGGTGGAGGCAAGCGGAGACCCGCTTATGGCGGTGTGGGATTCCGCAAAGCAAAGCGCACAGTCGCCGCACAGCCATCCGTGGCTGGCCGAGATCATTTTTGCGCTCGATACGACGGTTGCGGCGCCGTCACGCGGTCGTCGAGTATTGCGCATCACCCATCATGCATTTTCCGGCTTGGCATTGCGCGCTCGCGCCGACAAGCTCACGCTGCGCGACGGCACGCGTCTGCAGGGCCGGCCAGCGCATCGCCCAGCTGCATTTTTGGAACGAACACATTCCGCCGGTTCCGCAAACCGGCGCAACGATCCGCTGGGCGCGCCAGATGCAGAAGAGCATTGCGACTTCGCTGCGCGAGCTTGGCGCGTTATCTGGCGTCGCGGCCCGATCTGCGCGACATCTCCGTGATCTGCGGCGACGTTCCGTCGCGGCACCAAGGCGCAAAGCCAGCAAATCGCGCACATCATGGCCTATTACGGCTTCGAGACGGTCATGGCGATCTGAACGATTGCCGCTCGCGCGAGCGCATCCATCGGTTCGGCGAAAATATCCTGATCTCGCTGATCGTATTCGCGCAGAATGCGGCGGCGCTGCGCCTCGATACGCTCAACCGCGTGCGGGTGCCGATCTATCTTTCGCGCCGGACTCTCGAACGAAAATTTGGCGATGTGAACGAGGCGGCTGCCGGAAGCCGTGGAGGTGTCATGAGTATCGTTCAGTCCATTCCCGATGCATGACGTCGTTCATCGTGTCGCTGTGCGACGTCTGTCTCGCCATGCGCGTTCGTCGGCTGCATTCTCATGCTGATCGAGGCGGCTTTGTATTGGGCTTTCGCGAGGAAAACGCGGCGCGACGGCGCCGCGCAGCCGCCGGTTACGATCCTCAAACCGCTGCATGGCGCCGAGCCCGGCCTTGCCGATCGTCTCGCCGCATTCTGCCGGCAGGACTACGACGGCCCGGTTCAGATTCTTTGCGGCGCGCGGGATTCCGCCGTCGCCCTCCGTTGCCGCGGTACGCGCGATGCAACGCGAGCATCCCGGACGCAGCCGCATCGAACTTCACGTCGATCCGCGCCGGCACGGCAGCAACCGCAAAGTGTCAAATCTGATCAACATGATGCCGCGGGCGCGGCACGATACGATCGTGCTTTCCGACAGCGACATCGTGGTCCATCCCGGCTATCTGCGCGCCATCGCCGCGCTGCTGGCGTCCCCGCGCGTCGGCGCCGTGACCTGCCTCTATCACGGCATCGGCGGCGACGGGCTGTGGTCGCGCCTCTCGGCGTTGGCCATCAATTCGCATTTTCTGCCGCAGGCGATTACCGGGTTAGCCCTCAAGCTGACCAAGCCCTGCTTCGGCGCCACGATCGCCGTGGAGCGTTCGACGCTTGAGCAAATCGGCGGCTTCGGCCGCTTCGCCGACGAGCTTGCCGACGACTATGCGATCGGGATGGCCGTGCGCTCCGCAGGCTACGAGGTCGTCACCGCGCCGTTTCTGGTCGGCCATCGCTGCTTCGAAGACAGTCTGCGCCAGCTCGTGCGGCATCAGATCCGGGTCGCCCGCACGATCAAGAGCATCGATCCGATCGGCTACGCCGGCTACGATCATCACCCATCCGTGGCCGCTCGCTCTTCTCGGCATGCTGTCGGGCAGCACCGCTGCGGCGCTGGTTGCGGTCGCGGCGCTGGCTTCGCGCATTGCGGTGTGCCGCTGCGTCGAACGGCGGTTTGGATTGCCGCGGGAAAACCTCTGGCTCATTCCGCTGCAGGACGTTATTGCTTTCGCCGTCTACGTGGCGAGCTTTTTTGGGGCGACGGTTCACTGGCGGGGGGCCGACTATCGCGTGACGAGCTGACGGCACCCTCATCGAGGAAGACCTGAGACGCCCATGATGCGAACCTTATGTCTGCAAGCCCCGTCCTTCGACGGGTTCGACGGCGGAGCCGGATCGCGCTACCAGGCGCGGCGCGAGATACGCTCCTACTGGTATCCGACCTGGCTCGCCCAGGTCGCGGCCGTCGTCCCGGGCAGCAAGCTCATCGACGCGGCGCCGCATCGGCTTACGCTCGCTGACGTCGTGAGCGCGAGCGCGCGACTACGATCTGGCGGTGCTGCACACCTCGACCCCTTCGTTCGCCTCCGATGTGAGGGTCATCGAGGCGCTCAAGGATGCCAATCCGCAGCTGAAGGCGGGCTTTGTCGGCGCAAAAGTCGCGGTCGAGCCGGATGCCAGTCTTAACAGTTCGCCGGCGATCGATTTCGTCGCCGGCAACGAATTCGATTTCACCATCAAGGAAATCGCCGAAGGGCGCGACTGGAGCAGCATCAACGGGCTGTCCTACCGCGACGCCGGCGGCACGATCCGGCACAATCCGCCGCGCGCCGATTCTGGAGAACATGGACGATCTTGCCTTTCGTCACTCCGGTCTACAAACGCGACCTCGCCGTCGAAAATTATTTCATCGGCTATCTCAAGCATCCGTATCTGTCGCTCTACACCGGCCGCGGATGCAAATCGCGCTGCACATTCTGCCTGTGGCCGCAAACGGTCGGCGGCCATCGTTATCGCACCCGCAGTGTCGGCCACGTCATCGACGAAATCCGCTGGGCGAAGGCGGCGTTTCCGCAAGTGAAGGAATTCTTCTTCGACGACGACACCTTCACGGATGATCGGCCGCGCACCGAGGCGATCGCGCGCGAACTCGGCAAGCTCGGCGTCACCTGGTCGTGCAACGCCAAGGCCAACGTGCCGCGCGATACGCTCAAGGTCATGCGCGACAACGGCCTGCGGCTCTTGCTCGTCGGCTATGAAAGCGGCAACCAGCAGATTCTCCACAACATCAGAAAGGGCATGCGCATCGACGTGGCGCGCCGCTTCACCAAAGATTGCCACGAGCTCGGCATCACCATCCACGGCACGTTCATCCTCGGGCTCCCGGGCGAGAGCCGGGAAACCATCGAGGAAACCATCCGGTTCGCCACCGAGATCAATCCGCATACGATCCAGGTTTCGCTCGCGGCGCCGTATCCGGGAACCGAGCTTTACCGCGAAGCGCTCGAACACGGCTGGCTCGACGAAGAGCACGCGGAACTGGTCGATGCGAGCGGCGTGCAGATCGCGCCGCTGCATTATCCGCATTTGAGCTCACGCCGAGATTTTCCAATCGGTCGAGGATTTCTATCGGCGCTTTTACTTCCGGGCGCCGAAGATCGCGTCGATCGTCTCGGAAATGGTGCGCAGTCCCGAAGTGATGGTGCGCCGGCTGCGTGAAGGGATCGAATTCTTTTCCTTCTTGCGCGAACGACGTGAATTGGTGCGCTGAAGCATCCGATCATCAACGCCGGTAATTTCCGGGCTGAGTGACGAACTCCGGAATACCGTGTGCGTAAGGGCGGCGCGGGGAGCTGCGTTACTTGCGATCCAAATAGCCCGCCTGCCGGAACCAGCGGATCGCGTCCTCAAGCCCCTGCAAGTATGGCCGCGGCCGAAAGCCGAGATCGCGCTCGGCCTTGGCCGCGGTAAAAAACATCCGGTGTTCGGCCATGCGGATGCCGTCCACGGTGGCGAATGGCTCGCGTCCGGTGAACCGAGCCATCGCCTCCGCCGCGTAGGCGACCGGCAAGGCGACGGCACGGGGAATGCGCAACCGCGGCGGTTTGCGGCCGACCAGGCGCGCGATGTCGGCGAGCATATCGGCGAACACCACGTTGGTGCCGCCGAGAATGTAGCGCTTGCCGACGACCCCGCGCTTGAGCGCCGCGAAGTGTCCTTCGGCAACGTCGTCGACGTGGACGAGGTTGAGGCCGGTTTCGACGAACCCGGGAATTCGGCCGCGCGCCGCTTCGACGATGATACGGCCCGTCGGCGTAGGCTTCACGTCGCGCGGACCGATCGGCGTCGACGGATTGACGATGACCGCGGGGAGTCCTTCGCTCGCGATCATCGCCTTCGACCAGCCGTTCCGCGGCGATCTTGCTGCGCTTATAGGCGCCGATCCCTTCTTCCTCGGACAGCGCTACGGATTCGTCCGCAGGCGCGCCGTCGGGCCGCAGACCCAGCGTGGCGACGCTGCTGGTGTAAACGACGCGCTCGACGCCGGCGCGAATGCGCCTCGCGCATCACGATTGCGCGTGCCGTCCACGTTGGCGGCATAAATCTCGCGGCGGTCGCGCGCCCACAGCCGGTAATCGGCGGCGACGTGAAACACGTAGCGCACACCAGCGATCGCGCGGCGAACCGAATCCGCGTCGCGGATATCGCCTTCGACAAACTCCAGATCGAGCCCATCGAGATGAAAGCGGGGACTGCCGCGCCGCACCAGCGCGCGCAGCCGAAATCCGGCGCCGACCAGTGTCCTCGCTACGGCCGAGCCGACGAATCCCGAGGCACCCGTGACCAACGTTTGTGCACTGCAGCACATGGCAGATCGTCGCCGTCTATGGTAATTTTGCCGTAGCGATTCGTGCTTGTGCTCTGCCACGAATCAACCACGTTCAAGGTCCGAGCACCATGCGTGTGTTCCGATCAGTGCGGGAACGAATCGGGGGAACCGCACTTTTCTTGCGCAATTGCAAAAGAAATTGACCGCGGAGGTGTTTGAGCCCGGATCGGGTGAAGGGCGTCTGCGTGCGTCCCTTCTTGAAGGGGCTGATCGAGGATTGATCACAGAGGCGGGGGCCTCGTCCAACTCATGGCATCCGAAGCGCAATTTGTCGGCGCGACTCTTGCAGAAACCCTGCTGGGGAGCGGCGAAGACAACGGTCAACGCGGCCAATGATGCGCCCGCGCATCACCATCGGCGCAGCGTCATCGCCTTTGTCGGCATGGCCTTCGAGGCCAGGATTGCCGCTGGTCCCGGCGTCCTGTGTTTTCTCGCGCAACTCGCGGCGCGAACTGGCCACCGCGGCCAAGAACGCCGACGCGGCTGGGCTATCGCGGCATTATCAGCTTCGGCGTCGCCGGAGGGCTCGCTTCGGGCCTGCGTCCCGGCGACTGGGTCGTCGCATCCGCCATCGTTGAATCGGATACTACGCGCGCCACCGACCCGGCGTGGTCGAGCAGGCTCCGCGATGCGATCGAGGGAGCGAGCTACGCTCCGATCATCGGCGTCGACGCCCCGGTTGCCGAGCCGGCCACCAAGCGGGCGCTGCATCGCACGACAGGCGCGGCCGCGGTCGATATGGAATCGCACGTCGTTGCTCAAGTCGCCGCGGCGCACGGCCTCGCCTTCGCCGCCTTGCGGGTCATCGTCGATCCGGCCGATCGCGCCATTCCGCCGGCGGCGCTCATGGGTATGGGTCCGGGGCCCCGCACCGACGGCGCGGCGGTATTGCGCGACCTCATCGCGCGGCCTTCGCAATTGTCGCGGCTCATTCGCATCTCGCTGGATGCGTATCGTCGCCCGCTCCGAGATGCAGCGCGTGCGGCGGCTGCTCGGTCCGCATTTCGGACTTACGGATTTGGCGTTTGCCCGAATTGGCACAATCGGCTCGGTACAGGCACGGAGTTGGTGCGAGCCGACGGCGCGTCCTACCGCTCGCCGGCCTGAAGCAGATCGAATTCTCCGCCGCAGCACGAGATCGAGCCGGCCGGTGCGCCATTTGCCGGCGGCGTCGCGAACCAGCGGCGGCTCTTCGCGATAGCGTCGCACCACGGCGTTGGTCCGCGGCGCTTGTTCGAGCGCCTCGACGATCAGTTTGCGCTCCTTCGCGGCAGGTACATCGCCGAGCGGCACGACGGCAAGACGCACTCGCGCGGTGACCCGGCCCGCCCCGCCCTCGGACGGCTCGAAGACGTGGAGCCCGGCTTCCGGTGACAGGATGCGATGGGCGCCAAAGCCGCTGACCGTCAGGATCGGCTGGTCTCTTATCCGCGCCGCTGCCAGCGATTTCGGTGATCTGCATGCGGCGCTTTGCGGCCCAAGCGCGATACATCGACCGCAATTGATCGCACCAGGCGAGCGTCGCCTGCCGGTCACCCGCGCCGTCGAACACCGGCTCGATCGCCAAGCGCGAGCTCGACCGGCGCATTGTCGAACGCGTCCTTGATGCCTTCCCGGATCAAGTGCAATTGCAGAGCCAGGCGGCCGCACAGTTCGGCGGAATAGCGCGGCGGCGAGCGATTGTATCTCTCCAATCGCCGGCGCAGCGCATTCGCCGTTTCCGCCGCCGCTTTGACCCGGTCCATCAATGCAAAACGCGCGAGCGTATCGAAGCGGTCCGCCCTATTCCAAAAATCGGCCGCGGACATCTCCTCCGAGAGCTTATCCTTAAGCCCATTCCATTCGCCGGATCGCAGTGTCCGCTCGATGTCTTCATATTCGTCCTGCAGCATCTGAAATTCCGCCCGCGTCCCCTTCGGCGCAAGGATTGCGGAAGCAAGCGCGGACGGCGTAGCCGGGCCGGCCGGCGCCGCGATCAGCGTTTCCTCGGTCGTCGCCACGTCCGCATCCGGATCGACAAACTCGGCCTGGATTCCGTTGCCGTCGCTGCGCACGAAGAGAAATTGCTCACCTTCCGGAAACCGTTTCTCGACGATGATCGCTGCCAGCGGCGCCACGACGTATTGATCGATCGCCCGTTTGAGCGGCCGCGCGCCCATTTCCGGCGAAAAGCCGCGTTCGAGCAGAAATTCGAGCGCGGAAGATTCCCATTCGATCGCCCAGGCGCGGTCCTTCAAGCCGCGGCGGTCGAGCAGGGCGGCAAGCTCCTTCTTGAGGATGCCGCGCATCAGCTCGCGGGTGAGCGGACGGAAGACGATGACCTTGTCGAGCCGGTTCTGGAATTCCGGCCGATAGGTCTGGCTGATCGCGCGCAGCACCTGCTCTTTACTGAATTCGTCCGCCTGCGGCGCAAAGCCGAGCCCGAGGGTGCGATGCGCGGTCGCGCCCAAGTTCGACGTCATGATGATCAGGCAATGGCGCAAGTCGGCGACCTGGCCCATCGCGTCGGTCAACCGGCCCTCGTCGAAAGCCTGGAGAAACAGGTCCCAGATGTTGGGGTGCGATTTTTCGAATTCGTCGAGCAGGATGACCGAAAACGGCTGCTTGCGCACGCGATTGATCAACGAGTCGGCTTCAACGGCCGCCGCATTGCTCTGTCCGAGTATTTTGCTCATCGATTCGTGAGTCTGGAATTCGCTCATATCAAGCCGGATCATGCGCTCGACCGAGCCGAACAGAAATTCGCGATGCCGCTTTGGCAAGCTCGGTCTTTCCGGTGCCGGTCGGGCCGGCGAACAAAAAGACGCCGATCGGTTTGCCCGGATCGTTCAGTCCGGCTTTGAGCATGGCGATGCGGTCCACGACGGCGGCGACCGCCTCTTGCTGGCCGAGCACGCGCGCGGCGAAGAAATCGTGGATGGCTTTGAGATCGAGCTGTTCCTTGGTGTCGAGGATCGACACGCGGCAGGCCGGAAATTTGCGACAGCGTTTCCAGCACCGCACGCGGAGTAAGCGGCCCGTTTGCCGGCTCGGATCGTACCGCCGTCAGTTTAAGCAGGAGCAACACTGAGCCCGGCAACGTGCCGCCGCCGAGATATTGGCCGGCGGTATCGAGCGCGACGTCCGCACAATCGGCGTCGAAGTGAATCTCAGCTCTGTCCGCCATGTCATCGATCACATCGTGCGCTAGCGCCAACGTCTCGGCGGGCGACAACGGCTCGATCGCGACGGTCTCGAACAGGCCGCGCAGCAACGGTTTGAGCCGCACCAGCCGGGCGATCCCCTTGGGCGTCGCTTCGGCCCAAACCACCAGACGTCCGGCGCTGATCGCCGGCATGATCTGATCGAGCATGGTGGCGCTCTGTCCCGAATGCGTGCCGCTTAACGCGAGCTGCACGATGTCGGGGATGTACCAGATCATCCGGTGTCCCTTGGCCAATTCGTCGACCACCTGGCGGATGCGGCCTTCGAGCTGGCCGATATAGATTTGATCGGCCTGCAGATCGGCGCCGCTGGCCTCGAATACGGTCCAGCCATCCGCCTCGATCCGCTGCGCGAGCAGCCGCAGGAACGACGTCTTGCCGACCATCGGCTCGCCGGAGATCAGCATCGACCGCGGCGGATTTTGCCGGAGCGCCGCCAGGGCGACCGCGAATGCCTTGTCCCAGGCGTCCGGCATGACGAGGATCTCAACGCCTTTCTGATCTTTCCAGAAGCGACCGACAGCTTTCAGCGTGGCGACGTTCTCCGCTGGCGGCGCCGACTGCGCCGGCAGCACGGCATCGTCGATTTCCTTGATCAGGCTCGCCGCCGACGGATGAGCGATCGCTTGCAGAAATCTGCGGATGAGCTGGTTCGGCGAGGTCCCCGCGCTCCACAGAGAGTTGCCGAAAGTTACGGCGTCGCCGCGTTCCGCACAGCGCGCGAGATAATCGCGAAAGATATTCGGCATCCAGCGATTGTCGATCCACCAGTCCCTGGCATAGGCGAACGGCGCCCCGATGGCGGCGCGAGGCTCTGCATCAAAGAGAAAATCAAGCGCAAAATACATCGCCCATGGAGAAAAATGCACGCACTGCTTCAGCACCGGCTCAACGGCTTCGTTGCGCTCGGAGCGCTTTTTCAGCGCCGCCAGCGCCGCACTCGACAGTGACCAGCTGTTGCCCTCGACAAACTGCAACACGGTGGCGAACGGCACGTCCGGCAAGGCGAGAAGCCTCACGGCTTCCCGGAAATCAGTTTGCGAATAGAGATCGCTCGGATGCGCCGCATTGGAGCCGAATGGGCCGAATATTTTGTCGAGCTCGTAGAGACGGTTGGTCAGCGCCACCAGATCGAGCGGCACGGGTGGAATGATTTCAGCTTGAGCGACCGACTTAACAGCCGATTTGCGTCGGCGGCGGAACCACGCACGCAATTTGTTGCGGAAGAAAAATCCGCAGACCAAAACAGCCGCTGCAAACCAGCTTACATCCTCCGAATAGTCCACGCCGCCAACTCCGCCATCAACAATGCGCCGTCAGCATCACATTCGTTCCGGCGTAGCCGGCCACGCACGCACTGTGTGTAGCGCAAATTTGTCGTGCCGTCGGCGGCTCAAGCCTGCGAAATGAACTTGGTGACCAAATAGGCGCCCAAGCCCTCGATGCCGCCTTCGCTGCCGTGGCCGCTCTCCTTGACGCCGCCAAACGGCGTCTCCGGCGTCGAAATCGCGATCGAGTTGACGCCGACCATACCCGATTCCAGCGCATCACCGATCGCTGCGGCGGTCGCGTTCGAACTGGTGAAGGCGTAGGCCGCCAGGCCATATTCCAGCGAGTTGGCGCGCTCGACCACCTCGTCGAAAGTCTTGAAGGTGACCACCGGCGCCAGCGGCCCGAACGGCTCTTGCGTCATCACCTTGGAATCGTCGGGCACCCCGGTGATCACGGTGGGCTCGTAGAAAAAGCCCTGGTTGCCGCGCCTTTTGCCGCCGGTCTCGATCTTGCCGCCGCGGCTCTTGGCGTCGTTGACGAACGACTCCATCGCCTCGATGCGCCGTGCATTGGCCATCGGGCCCATGGTGATGCCCTTCTCCAGGCCGTCGCCGACCTTGACGCCACTGGCGTATTCGGTGAAGCGCTTGAGGAAACGCGAATAGACGTTTTCCTGCACATAGAAGCGCGTCGGCGAGATGCAGACCTGCCCGGCATTGCGGTACTTGAACGCGGCGATGGTGTCGGCCGCCTTCTCCGGATCGGCATCGGCGAACACCACCACCGGCGAATGGCCGCCAAGCTCCATCGTGGTGCGCTTCATGCCTTTAGCGGCGAGCGCGGCGAGATGCTTGCCGACCGGGATCGAGCCGGTGAAGGAGATTTTGCGAACGGCATCCTTGGCGAGCAGATATTCGGAGACTTCCGCCGGCACGCCGAAGACCAGATTGAGCACGCCCGCGGGCACTCCGGCGTCGGCGAAGCAACGCACCGTCTCGACGCAGGCGCCCGGTGTTTCCTCCGAGGCCTTGAGAATGAGCGAGCAGCCGGCGGCGAGCGCGCCGCCGATTTTGCGCGCCGGGGTGAGCACCGGGAAATTCCACGGCGTGAACGCGGCGACGATGCCGATCGGCTCCTGGATCACGAGCTGGCGCACGCCCTTGCCGCGGCCCGGCACGATGCGGCCGTAGCTAGCGGCGGCCTTCCTCGGCGTACCAGTCGATGATGTCGGCCGAGGTGATCACCTCGGCGCGGGCTTCCGGATAGACTTTGCCCTGCTCCAGCACCATGATCTTGGAGATCGCGTCATAGCGCTCGCGCATCAGGTCGGCCGCTTTGTGCATGATCTTGCAGCGGTCGTAGGCCGAGGTGGCGCGCCAGACCGCGAAGCCTTTCTTGGCGGCTTCCAGCGCCGCATCGAGATCGGCTTTGCTGGCGTGCGGCAGACGCGCGAGCGGCTTTTCCGTCGCCGGGTTGATCACGTCCTCGCCTTTGCGGCCGTCGCCGCCATGCCACTTGCCGTCGATGAAAAGTTCGAGATTGCCGTACATGACGTCCTCGCTTGGGCTTGTTCGCTGGGGGCTTATGTTGGGGCGAAGGATTAGCAGCTTTTGCCTCGCCAATCATCCCTCGGTGCGGGTCGGGTCGATCACGAAATTGGTGAAGCCGCCGTTGCGGTCGTCCATGCCGGCGAGCACCTCGTTGACCTTCGACAGCGGCGACACGCGATGTTCCAGCGACGGAAAGGTCCAAGGTGCCGGCCGCGGCCATCGCCGCCATGTCCTCGCCCTCGCCGGTGGTGAACCAGACCGAGCCCTGCAGGCCGATGCGGTTGGTCATCATCCAGAAGGCGTTGAGCGGCAGCGTTTCCATGACCGCGCCGACATTGACCGCGCGTCCGCCGCGGCGCAGGCAGAACAGCGCGCGCAGCATTGCGCTTGCCGGCGCGCCGGGCGGCAGGCAATCGATCATGCCGTCGACGCCATGGCCGTCGGTCGCCTTCTTCGCCCAGGCCACCAGCGGATCGGCCGGTCCGGGCGGCGCGTTCGGCACGGAAATCACATCGATCCGCTGCCGGCGCCAGCGCCTTGACCCGATCGAGCAACGCCGCATTGCGGCCGGTGCCGAGAATTTTTGTCGCGCCCATGGCCAGCGCCAGTTGCGCGGCATTGAGCCCGAGCTGGCCGCTGATGCCGTTGATCAGGAGCGCCTGTCCGGGACCGACGCCGATTTTCTTCATCGCCGAATAGGCGGTGCCGAAATAGCCGAAGCGCGCGGCGGCCTCGAAGCTCATATTGTCGGGCAGCTTGACCAAGGCGGTCGCCGGCGCGGTGATGAACTGCGAGAGCCCGCCGTAAGGATAGGCGCGCATGATCTCCTGCGAGCGGCCGAAATAGCCCTGCAGCGTCCAGCCCGGACAATCGTAGTCGCTGGCCGCTCCGGCACATGCGGCACGAGCCGCAGGAGCGCCCCGGATTGACATAGACGCGCTCGCCCGGCCGCACGTTGAAAACCTGCTCGCCGACCTTGGCGACCACGCCGGCCGGATCGAGGCCGAAAATCGCCGGCAGCGGCGGCATCATCTTGTTGTCGGGCGTGAGTGTGCCGAAGAAATTGCTGATGACGCGGGCGAGATTGGGCACGACGCCGCAGGCCTTGACCTCGACCAGCACGTCGGTCGGCCGCGGCTCCGGCACCTCGATGCGGTCGAGCGTCATCGGCTGGCCGTAGGCATGCAGCCGCGCCGCGATCATGGTGGGCATGGTGTTTCCTCCCCTCACTCGGTCATGCGCGGGCTTGACCCGCGCATCCATGTTGAACGCGCGCGCGAAGTGCTCCCGCCAAGCTCTCAATGACCTCAGTCAGCATGGATTGCCGGGTCAAGCCCGGCAACGACGAAATAGAAGATCGTTCTCGCGACGCGATCGGCGCCCGAGCTTTGCAAACGCGCACGCTCCCGCATGGGGAAATGGAGCCCCGGGAGGCGCCAGGGTCGTGGACCGCGCCACGCGGGCGAATGTTACCACTCGCTCGCGCTTCGGGCGCGGCGCGCGCACGAACATTCCCTTGCGAGAACCGCCTGCTTCGGGCGCGCCGCCTCCCGGCGCTCCACCGAAGCTCTCGCGCACTTCGCGCCGCCGTCCGGACGGGGCCCGCAATGCACGAGACATCGAATGTTACAGAAGCGGGGACGTTCTGTCAAGGGAAAAGAGACGCCTATCCGCGCAGCGGCGCAAGCCCACCTGGCTCGTCGAATAAAGTGCCAAGCAGCTTCAGCGCGGCCGCCGCCTGCTCGTCGCTCCAGCCGCCGTGCTTGGCGTTGAGCAAGAACTTTTGCTTCGATGTCGGCGCGCGTGAGCGGCTCCTGCGCGCCGCCGCGCATGTAGGGCTGGCGCTCTTCGACCACCGAGCCGTCCGCGCAGCGTGGCGCGAATGTGGCCGGTGAAATTCTTCGGATAGGGATTTTCGGATCGATCCGGTAACGCACCTTGCCGGCAAGCGCGACGACTTGCGGATCGCGCACCGCAGCATCGGTGAAATCGCCCAGGCCAACATTGCCGCGCACAAAGCCAGCGGCGATGCAGTAGGGCGTGGAGAATTTTCCGGCGTAGCCGTTGGCCGGCTGCTGCTTGGCGGCAAGCGGCTCCCATAGCCGGTGCACGGTGCCCTCGCCGACCTCGCACACCATCTCGACGATGTCGTCCGCCTTGACGCCGCGCGCGGCGAGCCGGCGCGCGCAATCGATGTAGGGATGCGTCATGGTCCCGCACGGATAGGGTTTGAAGGCGAGCGTCTCCGTCACCCAGTTTTCGTCCGAAGCCGCCGATCAGCGCGTCGTAATCGCCCTTGGTCGTGTGCGCGAAGGCGTGGAAGAAACCGTGCACGCCTTCGAACACCGTGCGCGGCCCGGAAAAACCGGCGCGGCCGAACAACGCCGCCTGTCAATCCCGACTGCGCCGCCCAGCCGGCATGCAGCCTTTTGGTCCAGGCGCCCTCGGCCAGATATTCGATGATGCCCGCACGCCATCGAGGCCGCGGTGCCGAGCGCATCGACCAGTTGGCGCGCGTCGAGCTTGAGCGCCGCGCCGACGCCGGCCGCGGCGCCCATGGCGCCGAACACCGCCGTCGGATGAAAGCCGGCCTTGTGGGTGAGCGTCGGCGCCACGGTGCGAGAGCCGGCACATGGTCTCGACGCCAACGGCGATGCCGATGAGCGCCGCGCGACCGTCGAGCCTGTGCCGCTCGCAGGCCGCCAGCACGGCCGGCACGATGACCGCGCCGGCATGCACCGGGCCGCCCTCGAAGGTGTCGTCGAAATCCTCGCCGTGAATCGCGGTGCCGTTGACGAAAGCCGCGCCCGCGGCAGTCAGCGTGCGCGCGTGCCCGATCGCGGTGCACGGCCCATCGTCCTCGCAGGCCGCGAGCGCGGCTTCGCACATAATCCTCGTTGCGCGCGGTGACCGCGAGGCCAACCACGTCGACCAGCAAGTCCTCGCACTTCCTCCGCACCGCTTGCGGCAAGCGCGACGCATCGAGCGCGTAAATTTTTTGCGCCAGATGTTCGGCGACGGCGGTCTTGGGGAGCTCGTTAACTGACATGCGGATGCACGTTCGTTGAAGGCGGCAAATGAATTCTCCGCGTCATTGCGAGCGAAGCGAAGCAATCCGTTCGAGCGGCGAAATTCTGGATTGCTTTGTCGCCATGGCCCGTCGAAGACGGGCGTGAACGCCCTTTTGCCTCGCAATGACGCCGCTGCTTCGCGCCGGAAGGAAAGCTCAATATTTGTTCGCGATCGGCAGCTCTTCCGCCGGGAACTGGGTGATGACGCGGTGGCCCTTGTCGGTGACCACCACTTCCTCCTCGATGCGCGCGGCGGAGTAGCCGTCCGTCGCCGGGCAATAGGTTTCCAGCGCGAACACCATGCCTTCCTTGATCTCGGTCGGGTGCGACAGCGAGACCACGCGCGAGATGATCGGCCGCTCGTGCAAGGCGAGGCCGAGGCCGTGGCCGAATTGCAGGCCGAAGGCCGACATTTCGTCGGGGAAGCCGAAGTCCTGCGCCTTCGGCCACACGCCGCACACTTCGTCGGTCATCACGCCCGGCTTGATCAGGTCGATGGCGAGATCGAGCCATTCGCGGCATCTCTTGTAGGCGTCGTGCTGCGCCGGCGTGGCGCGGCCGACATTGAAGGTGCGGTAGTAGCAGGTGCGGTAGCCCATGAACGATTGCAGGATGTCGAAGAACGCCTGGTCGCCGGGACGCAGCATGCGGTCGGTGAAATTGTGCGGATGCGGGTTGCAGCGCTCGCCGGAAATGGCGTTGACCGCTTCGACGTCGTCGGAGCCGTGGCGGTAGAGGAACTCGTTGACCTTGGCGACGATGTCGTTCTCGCGGATGCCGGGCTTCAGCTCCTCGCTAATCATGTGGTAGGCGCCGTCGACCATGGCGGCGGCGCGATTGAGCAGCGCGATCTCGTCGATGTTCTTGACCTCGCGCGCCTCCAGCATCACCTGCTGGCCGTCGTCGACTTTCAGCCCCGCCTTCTGCAGCTCGAACATCATCGGCGGCTCGATGATGTCGACGCCGACCGGCATTTTGTCGCAGCCGGCTTCCTTGATCAGCGCGGCGATTTCCTTGGCGTGGCGCTCCATCAGCCCGAAGGCCGGATTGACGGTGCCGCGCAGCCCGATCAGGCCGGCCTTGCAGTTCTCCGGCTTGAGCCAGGGCGTGTAGAGCTTGTGGTGCACGGCGGCGGAGCCGAAATCCCACAGGATCGGATCGGGGCTGGTGCGGGTGATCAGCGCCCAGCGGCAGAGCTTGTCGCGCTCCCACTCGCCGATCTTGGTCGAGGTGATGTAGCGGATGTTGTTGACGTCGAAGACAAGGAGCGCGCCGAGTTCGGATTTCTCCAGCGCCTGTTTCACGCGGCCGAGCCGGTAGCGGTGCAGGCGGCGGTAATCGACCCGCTCCTCGAAATCGACCGCCATGGTGCCGAGCGCCGGCAGCGCGCGGCCCCAATTGTAGCGCGGGTTGATGTCCTCGGCGCGGATCGTCGTCGGCTCGCGGGTGATGTCGTCCATGGCGCACTCCCTTCGCGGAATTATGCGGGTATCGGCACTTCGCCGACGTCCTTCGGCACTTTATAGCCCTTTTGCGTGGCCGGGCGCTTGGCGATGGCGAGGTACCAGCGCTTGACGTTGGGATATTTATTGAGATCGACCGTCTGCCATTCGTAGCGCGACACCCACGGCCAGATGGCGATGTCGGCGATCGAATAGGCGTCGGCGACGAATTCGTGCTCGGCGAGCCGCTTGTCGAGCACGCCGTAAAGCCGGTGCGCCTCCTTCAGATAGCGCTCCTCGGCATAGGGCGCCTTGCCGGGATTGTATTTGGTGAAGTGATGCACCTGGCCGAACATCGGGCCCGGGCCGCCCATCTGCCACATCAGCCATTCGATGGTGCGGTAGCGCGCCTCGCCGGATTTCGGCAGCAGCTTGCCGGTCTTGTCGCCGAGATAGATGAGGATCGCGCCGGATTCCATCAGGCTCATGCCGTTGTCGCGGTCGACGATCGCCGGGATGCGGTTGTTCGGGGAGATTTTCAGAAATTCCGGCTTGAACTGCTCGTCCTTGCCGATGTCGACGGGATGCACGGTGTAGGGCAGTCCCATTTCCTCGAGCGCGATGGAAATCTTGCGGCCGTTCGGCGTCGTCCAGGTGTAAAGATCGATCACGGTTTTGGTCCTGTTTGTTGAGTGTAAACAAATTCCGCTCATTCCTGCGCAAGCGGGAATCCAGTTCTTAGTTCCCGCTCTTCGCGGGGCACGAGCGACATAACATGTCATGCGGCCGTCCTTCTTACCCCACAGCCGCGCCGAGGCGATATCGGCGCCCTGGCGGATGGCCGCGAGCTTGAGCCACACCACCGGCTCGATCACCCATTCGCGCCGGGTGAACGTGCCGAAGCCGCAATCGGTCGAGGCGATCACGCGCTCGCGGTCGCCTATTGCCGCCACCGCCTCCTCGATGCGGCGCGCCACCACTTCCGGATGCTCGACGAAATTGCTCGTGGTTTCGACCACGCCGGGAATGAGGATCATGTCTTTGGGAAACGGCACGCGCTTGAGCGCCGCATATTCGTGGGCGTGGCGCGGATTGGAGAACTCGATCGACAGCGCGCCGACCTTGGCCTGATAAAGGGCGGGCAGGATTTTCTCCAGCGCGATATCGTGAATGTGCGGGCCTTCCCAGTTGCCGTAGCAGATATGCAGCCGCACGCGGTCGCGCGGGATGCCCTCGATGCCCTTGTTGATGGCGGCGACGTGGCGCTCGCAGCGCTTGACGAAATCGGCGTCGGACAGATCGCGGTACATCATGGTGCGGTCCATGGCGAGATCGGGCGCGTCGATCTGCAGCACGAGGCCGGCCTTGTTGATCGCGCGGTATTCGTTGCCCATCTCGCGCGCGATGGCGTCGAGATAGGCGTCGTGCGAGGGATAATAGGCGTTGAGCATCGTGGTCGAGATGATGCCGGGCGAGGCCGCGGTCATGAACCGCTCGGAGAAGGCGTGCAGCTCGTCGGCGATCCTGTTGAAGCCCTCGGTCTCCTCGGTGATCGGCTTGAGATCGCGATATTTGATCTCGGCCTGCGCCTCGGGCGCGCCGTGCTGGCTCTTCGGCGGATTGGGAAAGCGCCGCATCAGATAGCTCGTCAGCTCGGGGAATTCCTCGAACTCGCGGCCGCGGCGGCGCTTGGAGACGCCGGCGAAGCCCGACATGCGCTGCGGCACGTAGGTCTGGAAGCCGATCCGCCGCTGCTCGCCGTCATTGCCGATGTCGATGCCGGCTTGCATCTGCTTCTCGACGACGTGACGGACCGCCTTGTCCATTTCGGCGGCGAGCACCTTCGGATCGTAGGGCGCGCCGTTCTCCTGCGCCACCAGAAGGTCGCTCAGCGTCTCGTTGCGCGGCAGGCTGCCGACATGGGTGGTGAGGATGCGGTCGCGGCTGAAAATCATGACTGAAGTTCCGGCAGTTAGCTTCGTCGATCGGGGCCCTGTCATAGCGCAATTTGGCGCGCTATGAAAGGGCCATTGCCGCCGAATTTTCACGTCGGCATAATGCCTTGCAGTGGGCAGGCTGTGGGCAAAGTCCCGCACCCGCCGCGAGAGGAAACGCCGCGATGACTATCGCTCAGCCGAGCCTAATGCCGAGGCCGTCCGCCACCGCGATCCCGCGCGACTACAATTTCGCGGCCGACATCCTCAAGCGCAATCTCGACGCCGGCCGCGGCGACAAGATCGCCTATATCGACGATCGCGGCAGCTATGCTACGGCGATCTCGCCGAACGGGTCGAACGCTTCGGCCATGCGCTGCGCTCGCTCGGCATCCGCCGCGAAGAGCGCATCCTCATCTGCCTCACCGACACGATCGATTGGCCGACCGCTTTCCTCGGCGCGATCAAGGCCGGCGTGGTCGCCGTGCCGGTCAACACCCTGCTGACCGAGGACGATTACCAGTTCATGCTCGACTGACAGCCGGGCGCGGCTGCCTGGTCGTTTCCGAAGAGCTCTATCCGCGCTTCGCCAAGGCGATCGCGCGCCGCCAAGGATCTCGCCCACGTCGTTGTGTCGGGCGCCAACGCGCACGGCCACGCGCGCTTCGACGATGTGCTGGCCGGCGCCAAAGCCGACGCCGTTACCGCGCCGACCATGCGCGACGACATGTGCTTCTGGCTCTACACGTCGGGCTCGACCGGCAAGCCCAAGGGCGCCGTGCATACGCACGCCGATCTCAAGCTCACCGACGATCTTTACGCCAGGCCGATCCTCGGCATCGCCGAAAACGATATTTGCTATTCGGTGGCGAAGCTGTTCTTCGCCTATGGGCTCGGCAACGCGCTGACTTTTCCGCATGTCGGCCGGCGCCACGACCGTGCTGCTGCCGTCACGGCCGACGCCGGATGCCGTGGCCGAGCTTCTGAAAAAGCATCAGGTGACGGTGTTCTACGCCGTGCCGACGTTCTATGCCGCGTTCCTCGCCAGTCCCGCCGCGCCGCCGCGGGCGGAGCTGAAATTGCGGCGCTGCGTGTCCGCCGGCGAGGCGCTGCCGCCCGACGTCGGCCGGCGCTGGAGCGAACGCTACGGCATCGACATTCTCGACGGCATCGGCTCGACCGAGATGCTGCATATCTACCTCAGCAATCGGCCCGGCGACGTGAAATACGGCACCAGCGGCAAGCCGCTTCCCGGCTATGACCTGCGTCTGGTCGACGACGACGGCGACGATCGTCAACAAGCGCGGCGAGATGGGCGAACTGCAGGTGCGCGGACCGACCAGCGCGATGATGTATTGGAACAATCGCGAGCAATCGCGTGCGACGTTCCTCGGCGAATGGACCCGCTCGGGCGACAAATACATCGAGGACGAGAACGGCTACTTCGTCTATTGCGGCCGGCGCGACGACATGATGAAGGTCTCCGGCATGTACGTGTCGCCGTTCGAGGTCGAAGGCGCGCTGCAGAGCCATCCCGACGTGCTGGAAGCCGCCGTCGTCGGCTGGCCGGACGACGACAGGCTGATCAAGCCGAAGGCGTTCGTGGTGCTCAAATCGACCGAAAAAGCCGGCGACGCATTCGCCCGCGCGCTGCAGGACCATTGCCGGCAGCACCTCGCCCCCTACAAATATCCGCGCTGGATCGAGTTCCGCAACGAACTGCCGAAAACGGCGACGGGGAAGATCCAGCGCTTCAAGCTGCGGGCGGAGGCGGAGGGGAAGTGATGTTCCGTCGCAAGTGTGTTGCGATTGGGTTTGTGCATGCGAACTCCCTCTCCCCAGAGGGGAGAGGTGAATGGGTGCGTCGGCGCTCTTTTCTCATCTCACCTGTGACGGCGCCCTAATCCAGCGGCTCGACCTTGACGATCGAAGCGCCGTGGTTGCTGCCGACCCACAGCGTGCCGGGATTTTTCGTATCGTCGACATAGACGCGGCGAATGTTGGTCGGGCGCGGCAACGGATATTCAATGTATTGCCCGGTCTTGACGTCGAGGCGGGCGACGCGATCGGTGTTCATCGAGCCGGTCCAGGCATCGCCGTTGCGGTCGAACACCGCGTCGTAAGGCGATGACCACGGCGTCGGCACTTTCCATTCCTCGATCTTGCCGGTCTCCGGATCGAGCATGCCGATGGCGTTGCCGAAATACTCGGCGAACCAAAGCCGGCCCTGGTCGTCGACGCGCCCGCGCCGCGGATGCGAATTCGGCGTCGGCGTCAGAAAGACCGTGGGCTCTTCGGTCTTGGCGTCGATCCGCACGATGTTGCCGGCCGCGAAATCGAGCAGATAAAGATTGTTCTCGGCGTCGGAATGGATGCCGTAGGTACCGATGCGCCTGCCGGTGTGCGGGTCCTTCGGCGCGCCGAGATCTTCGAATGTGTTGGATGCAAGATTGAGCCGGTAGATATGGCCGCCGGCGGAATTCTTGATCCATACCTTGTCGTCGGTGGGCGTCCCCTCGACTGCGAGATGGCCGAGCTGGCCGGCATCGGAATCCCATAGCTTCGGCGTCGACCAGACCTGGAATGTTTTGGTCTTGCGATCGAACCTGGCGATCGCGCTCTGATACATCAGGCCGACCCAGGGATTGTCGTCTTTGTCGATTTCGAGATCGAGGCGTGCCGAGCGAATAGCCGGGCTTGACCACCGGAATCGGATATTGCGTGACCTTCCCGGTCTTCGGGTCCATTTCGCCGAGGAACATCTCGCCGAAATCCGAGTACCAGACGTTGCCCTCGCGATCGAGCACCACGTCGTGCGGCTCGATCAGCTTATTCGGCAAATCGTATTCGGTGATGATGACATGGGTCGACCTGCCGGTGAGCCGCGGCAGCGTTTTCAGCGGCCAGCTCCACGTGTCCTGCCGGCTCAAATTGATGCTGGCGAGCCATTCGGCGATCTTCTGCGCTTGCGGTCCTTTGCCGATGTTGCGCACGGCGTCGCCGGCCAGCCGCTGCGGGTGCAGCGGCGTTGAGCCCGGATAGTAGCCGGCCATGCGCTGAAACACCTGCAAAAACTCGGCGGCGTCGTGGGTCGATTTCACGATGCGCTCGAGCGTGTGGCAGCTGTTGCACTTAAGCAGAAATCGCTTCTGCTCGTCGCTGCCGGGCATGCTCATGAGCCACTCGGCATTGGAGAGCTGCCCGGCGAGATTTGTTGTCGGCTTGAGCTTGATGTCGATGTCGGTGTCTTTGCCGGCGGCGATAGTGGCGTCGGTCGGGCCGTCGAGATCGTAGCCGACGGCGCGGATGCTGAGCGCGTAATGCCCCGGATCGAACCGCGCAGCCGGGAAGCTGAAATGGCCTTTGTCGTCGCTGACGACGGAGACGGTGATGGTCGAGCCGTCCCTCTTGGCGCTCACGACCACGCCCTCCATCAGGCCTTCCCGAACGGAGCTGACCTGGCCGGACAGCGCCGCGGCGGACTGCGCAAACGCAGGCATGGATGCCGGCAGTACGAGCAGCCACCAAGCCGGCGGCCACGGCGAGCAACGCTGTCGTCATCCGCATGAAAACCCTCCCATTTCGGGCCACTGGCCGGCCAAAGCCTAGCCGTGCGGCTTTGTCTTTGTCGTTTGCGCCACCGTAGACCCGAGCTGGTAGCCGCTCAAGGACGCCGCGCGGACCGCCGGCCGTTGCGGCGGCGGCGTTCCTTGCGTTAACAGTGCTCGCGTATTACGTGGACGCCGGTTCGCCGCGGTAGCTCAGCTGGTAGAGCAACGCATTCGTAATGCGTGGGTCGGAGGTTCGAATCCTCTCCGCGGCACCAAGACATCGTTTCATATTTGTTCTTAGATGCACATACGTTTGTGATTTCAATGTGTTAGCTCATTTCTGGGCGCATAGCCGAACATGGCAACCTGTGACAGCACCCCGAAATAAGTATAGAAATGAGTACAGCACCCGAGCCCATCGAAGGTCCTGTACTCACCATGCTGACAGCTTTCGCTATTCAAAACGCGAAGCCGCGCGACGAGCCTTAGCCGTTTCGATCCGCGCCCTCGCGAAGAGAGCGACCGGCCTGCGTCAGTACCGGCGGCTGGGTCCGTGAGGTTTCGATCCGCGCCCTCGCGAAGAGAGCGACGCCGGCACCGAGATCGTCGTGCTGGTCACGATCGTGTTTCGATCCGCGCCCTCGCGAAGAGAGCGACGCTCAGTCGCTACGCACTGCCGCGCATCTGGAACATGTTTCGATCCGCGCCCTCGCGAAGAGAGCGACTCGCGAGAACGTTGTCCAAGTGCCCATCGAAATGTTTCGATCCGCGCCCTCGCGAAGAGAGCGACCGGTGCCGTGGCTGCGCAAATCGATCCGGCTGATCGTTTCGATCCGCGCCCTCGCGAAGAGAGCGACCGACGTTCAAGCCCAAGCCGACGGCGATCGTACATGTTTCGATCCGCGCCCTCGCGAAGAGAGCGACGCAGATCCAGATGTTCGCCGCTTCGCTGTTGAGCGTTTCGATCCGCGCCCTCGCGAAGAGAGCGACACGAATACATGGAGATCACGGCCGGCGGCGAGCACGTTTCGATCCGCGCCCTCGCGAAGAGAGCGACCGGACGGTCGCCGGTACGACCCAGACCACCACGCTGTTTCGATCCGCGCCCTCGCGAAGAGAGCGACCGGACCATAGATCTCGACAGCGCCGTTCTCGAACGTTTCGATCCGCGCCCTCGCGAAGAGAGCGACACGCGAAGGAGGGCGTCCATGCGGACTATCGATTGTTTCGATCCGCGCCCTCGCGAAGAGAGCGACTCGCCATCGCCAAGGCCGACATGAACGCCGACGAGGTTTCGATCCGCGCCCTCGCGAAGAGAGCGACCCATCTTGCCTGGGAAATGCGAAGCGAGGCTCGCCAGTTTCGATCCGCGCCCTCGCGAAGAGAGCGACCCCTCGCCGATCTCGCCGCCGACCGTCTCAGCCTGTTTCGATCCGCGCCCTCGCGAAGAGAGCGACGAGCACGGCAGGCCGATGATGCTCGTTTCTTGGCTGTTTCGATCCGCGCCCTCGCGAAGAGAGCGACCATGCGTCGAGACCTACAGATGTCGAGGATATGTTTCGATCCGCGCCCTCGCGAAGAGAGCGACCTCGGGGTGGCGATCTCGCTGGCGAGCGATATGCCGGTTTCGATCCGCGCCCTCGCGAAGAGAGCGACCAGAGGCGACATGATTGGGACAGGTTTCTTCGGTGTTTCGATCCGCGCCCTCGCGAAGAGAGCGACTGGGAAGCCGCCGCCAGCCGATACGGCCGTCATTGTTTCGATCCGCGCCCTCGCGAAGAGAGCGACGTGCCGCTTGCACTCGCGTCGCCTGTCGCTCCAGGTTTCGATCCGCGCCCTCGCGAAGAGAGCGACATCATCTTTCGGCCGATTGCGCTCGATCTCGCCGAGTTTCGATCCGCGCCCTCGCGAAGAGAGCGACTCCTTTGTTGATAACGCCATCGTCGGTCAAGGAAAAGAGGAAAGGCGGCGCGAACCTCTCCCGCGCACGCCTGCTCCTCCACCGTTTGCGAGCGAGGTTAAAAAATATCTTTACGATATCAAACAGCTATGGGCGGCGCGAACCCGCCGGGAAAATACGGCACGCTTGCGGTTCGCGCAACGGCTCCGGCTCCGCCGTCATACGATCAGCGGACCGCCCAAATCGACGGTCGCCTTGGCGCCGACATGCTCGACGCGGCGGCGCCAGTTCGACCCAAGGTAATAGTAGCGCAGGCTATCCTGCTTCGGATCGATAAGGTTTTCCAGCCGCGCTTTGAGCATCGCCCATTGCGCCGGATCGACCTCGATCTCGAACACGGAGAACTGGACGCGCTGGCCGTAATCCTGGCAGGCCCTTCGCGACGCGGCGCAGCCGCCGCGCTCCGCCCGGCTCTGTCAGCCCCACGTCATAGGTCACCAGCACCAGCATCTGCCCGCTCCGCTATTTCCAGAACCACGGCGGATAGGCGTCGAGGTCGCCGCGCAAATGGCGCGCCAGAAGTTGCGCCTGCAGATAAGGCACAAGGCCGAGCGGCGCGGTCTCGTCGATAAAGGGATGCCGGCGCTCTTCCTTTTTTCGCTCCTGCCATGCGGTCAGCACGGTTTTCCGGCCGACTTCGGAGAGCAGGACCGCGCCGCCGTCGCGGGTCTCGAAGTCGCTGCTGCGCAACTGCCGGCGATTGATCAGCGACAGCGCCAGCCGGTCGGCGAGCACCGGCCGCAACTCCTCCATCAGGTCGAGCGCGAGGCTTGGCCGGCCCGGGCCGGTCGCGATGCAGGAAACCCACCGCGGGATCGAGGCCGACGCTTTCGGCGGCGCTGCGGCAATCGTGCGTCAGCAGCGTATAGAGGAACGACAGCAGCGCGTTGACCGGATCGAGCGGCGGGCGGCGGCTGCGGCCGTTGAAGCGGATATCCGGGTCGGCAGCGCGGATAAGGTGCGCGAATACGGCGAAGTAGCCATAGGCCGCTTCGCCTTCCGCGCCGCGCAGGGCATCGGCGCCGTCGTTGCCGATGGCGACGCGGCGCAGGATGCGCTCCTAGCCGGTCGATCGTCGCCTGGACGGCAGCGCGGTCCTCCGCGGTCATCTCGTCGCCGTGATCGCGCAGCGCGCGCTGCAGCACGGCGCGCTGATTGGCGATCTTGGCCGAGACGATGCTGCGCACGATCTCGTCCGGCCGGCTCGGAGGCGCGATATTGCGCGCGCCGCAGCAGCACATTGCCGCTGACCGGCCCCTCGACCCGCGCCTCGAAACGCCCTTGGCGGTCGAGCAGCACCAGCGTGATGCCGGCGCGCGCCAGGGCTCCGATTAAAGGCGGTGATACGAAGATGCCGCCGAACACCACCACCGCGCCGAGCATGTGCAGCGGCACGCGGCCGCGTTCGGCGCCGTCCACCTCGGCGACCAGATTCTCGCCGTCCTTGCGCAGGCTGGCGCCTTCCGTCGTAACATAGAGCGTGTTGAGCAGCTTTTTCACGACCGCGTCGGAGGGACGGCCGCCGGCTCCGGTTGGGTTTGGGCGGCCGGGTCGGGCCCAAGCGCGGCGGCGAGCGCCCGCTGCCGGAAGCCGAGCGCCGATTTCGCCATCGCCTTCGGCCGGCAAAGCTCGAGCAACGAGCAGGCGCGGCAGCGGCTGGCCTTGTACTCTGCGGGCGGCGTGCGGCCTTCGGCGACCAGCGCGGCGAACGCGGCGGCGGTGTCCTCGGTGAGCTTACGCAATTCGGTATCAAAGGGGACGAGAACGCGGCGCTTCGTCTCGCCGTAAAACAGCGCCCCTTCCGGCACGGCTCGGCTGGTCATCTCTTCGAGGCAGAGCGCCTGGGCGCAGAGCTGAACTTCGTCGGCCCTATGAAGCTTCGGCTTCCCGCGCTTGTACTCGATTGGGAATGCCGTCTCGCCATCCGACCCGGCGCGAAATTCGACCACATCGGCCACGCCGGCGAGGTTCAGCCGGCAGCAAGCCAGCGGCAGCGCGGTGACGCGGCGCACGCCTCGGCTTTTCCGTGCCCCGGCCTCGTGCGCCACCTCATGCAGCACCCGGCCCTCGGCAGTGAGCCGGTTCTCCTCCCACAGCCGTTCGACATGAATCAGCGCTGCTTGTCTCAGACAGTAGACGGCGTGTTGAAGCGCACTGATGGGAACAGGTCCAAAGTTGCTTGACATTTCTGTTGATCTAATTGCCTCGGTAGCGAGCTTCGCAACATCCCACACGCAGAACCTCTTCAGTCGCCGTATCAGGCCCGGATCGAAATATTATTTAATTGGCGACAGTAGTGTCCTCTCGATTTTGATAGTCGAGAGGACGCTTTATATTCGGGATGTTCACACCCATTCGATGATCTCGATCCCCGGCATTCCTTCGCGATCAATCTCGATTTTGTAGTCAGCGAATTCCCGCGACGGCGGCAGGTTGTCAAGACGATGGTCAATTTTTCGAAATTCGCCATCGACATTGCGACCGACCTTCACCCGATCAAATAACACATGGGCGGGAGCATTGCCGAGCGGATTTGCATGTCTAAAGGCGATCGCCTTGCGCATCGCCATCTCGCCGCGCGCAGCCGATCGGTCATGTTCGAACATCGACGCGAGCGCCTCGCGCAACGTGTCGAGATCGGCGTCAGAGAAACCGGTGCGTTCGGCGAGCTTGGCCGAGATAAAACCATGGGATCGATAGAGCCCGTAAGGCACGATATATTTTCGTCCCATCGTGCGATTCTCAGTCCGGTCATTTCCGTCTTCCTGACCGTCCGCACGCTGCTTCTTTTCGGCCTCGTTGGTGGCGGCCATGCGGGTGATGGAAATCTCCTGCGGTACGATCGGTTCGACCGATTGGCCAAAGGTCATCTGCACCGGGCCGCGCACCTGGCCTGCATTGATGCCAGTCGACATCACCGCACCGAACGTGCGCACGTCGAAGAAATTCTCACACATAAAATCGCGCAAACTCTTGGCCTCGTCGTCATTCTTCGGGTTGAGCTTGCTATCCTTCGCCGCCTTCTCGTCGCCCAACCGGACCTTCAGGTAGGCCTTGCGATGTTGCTCGTTGAGAATCGCGCCCTCCTGCACATAGATATTGAAGCCGGCCGCGCCGTTCTTCGCGAACTCGATGTAGTTGCGAACCTTCCGTTTGAGACTTACATCGGAGACGAGGCCGTGGTTGGTCTCCGGATCGAGCCGCGGCAGATTGCCGGCGTCGGGATCGCCATTGGGATTGCCTCTCAGCACATCGAACAGCAGAACGAAATCATAGCGGTTGGCGAGCGCGGTCATTGATCAAGCTCCCTGATTGGCCGGTTCGGTCTTCTTCGATTTGAAAAAATCATTGCGCTGGTGGTAATAGCCGAGACCGAATAACGCCTGCTCCGGCGCCGACAAGGAGGCCGGAAACGGCTCATCGCCGGGAGCCATCTGCTCCATAATGCCGCCGATAGTTCGTTCGAGCACGATGCGGAAAGCCGGCGCCTGCTTGCCGACCTTGGAGAGATGATTGGCCGAGCCCTTTTCGAGTAAGGCGAATACCTTGCGCGGTTGCGCCGATGCTGCGCCGTAGAACTTGTCCTTGATCGTGGCATTGACCTTGTCGCCAAGTGCGGCGGTTTGTGCACGCTCGTAGGCGGCGAATAATCGTCCTAACAGATAACCCTTGTTGGTGTTCTCCGGGTCCAGGGACACGGGAGCCTCCCTCCTAAAGTTTCGAATGATGAGCGCCTTGAGGATCGCAACGCGCAGGGCGTTGATTTCGCCGTCCGCACGTATGCGCATAAGCACAGTCGCGAGCAATGTCTGCGGATAGGCCGTTCCGGTCAGGATTGCGCGTATCCACTCGCCGGCAAGATTGCGGGGCACGTTCTCGCGTTTGCGCAGCACCGCCAGTTCGGCGAGATACTTCCACAAGGCGGGATGGCCATCGCGCGGCGGCGGGTCGATCCGCATCTCGGCAACGAAGCGCTGATAATTCCTCGCCAGCACACCGAAGTCGCTGTCAAACCAGAAGCGAATCGAAATCCGTGCGGCGTTGGGCGCAAGACCGAGAACGTGAAAGCCCACGCCGTGCGAAAGCTCGGGCGCGACCCTATCCAGCAGTTCTCCATTGCGGATGCGCGCAAGGATATCCCCGACCTTGCGCGTCTCGATCGCCTCATCGACCTCCTCGAACATGGCGACGAATGCATTCTCTGCTTCTTCTACCGCGTCAGCGTTTGAAGCGATGGCCCAAAACACCGTCGATGCGTCGCCGATCTGGATGCGGTTGCGGCTGCCCTTAGCGAGAAAGGTATTAAGGGCAGTTGTGTATCGGAAGGCTGTGGCCTCCGAGATCGGAGCGTTGTCGCCCTGATCATGCTCGTAGGAGCAAAAAGACTCCTTATTGAACGCCACGATGGACCCGCCCGCTGACTGGCCGCCCCAAATACCCCTTATCGAAGGGTGTAGCCGCGCGATCGGAGCGTCTTCACCAGTAACTAGGCAAGCAGCAGCTTGCAGGTCGCCAGTGAAACTTAGCTTTTCCCACAACACTTTGGCGGCAGAACGATCATGCAGATAGATGTTGTCCCGCCTATCGCTTTCGAGGGCAAAAACAACATTCTGATCCTTTAAATCATCGGACCATCCGGGCGCGGCGAATTGGTCTTTCGTCCACATCCTTAGAAATAACAGCAGTGCTTTCAACCCAGGATCGACTTCGTTTGCGAGAGCTTCCTCATGGCGCCGGACAAATGCGGCATGCTCTTCGGTAGTGCGCTTGCCCACTCCGGAGGTGATCCCAAGCACATACGAAGTTTTGTCCCAAAGAAAATTCGGCGCGATACCAGACGCGCGCTTTATTCTCTGCGGCACCTGCATGACGTGCGGAGACTTCTTCTTGCCGTCTCCGGTCCGCAAATCGATGACGTAGGCGACGGTACCATCGTCGTTTAGCGAAATAACGAAACCAATCTTCTCGGAAGAATAACCAAATGGCGTCGCACTTTCGAACCGCTCATAAGCTTTCACCAGCGACGCAAGGATACTCATCGCCGAATCTCAGGGGAATCCGGGGCGGGGACGTGCACGACGCCGTGGTCAAGCTGCGCGCGAAACAAGAGCGATGGCTTACCATTAGCCCCGTGATCGATGTCCCACAGCATGAAACCAAGATCGCGTGTCTCATCGAGCGCTGGCGGCAAGGCGGCACCGGCTGGGATCAACTCGAATTTTGCCGCAAATTCGCGGGTGCCAAGGCAGGGCTGATGAAAGCACTGGCCGCGCGCAGCGCGGCGATTGAAGATGTCGAGATGCTTGCCGTCGGTCTCCTCGGCGTCGGCCTTCGGGGTGCGTTCGAAATGCGCCTCGATGATATAAGCGACATCGACCAAGACGGTGGAGGCGCGCTGCTGGCGGTCCTCGTCGACAACCACATGTAAACGCGCAAGGTTGCCGCGGTTCATCGCGGTCTTGATCTTGCTCACCGGTGCCTTGCTGCCAACTTCATTGCGCCGGATCGACTGAAAACGGATCGGCTTAAGCACGTGTATCCGATCGATCAGCCAGCGGATCGCCGGCTTCCAGTGGATCGCCTCCAGGATGCCGCGAGCAGCTGACGGCGTCATGACGTCGTAACTCACGCGCTCGACCTTCATTTCCGGTCGCGTGAAGCAAGCATGATCGCCCCAAACTCTTAGGCGCACTCCGTACACCGCCACCTCCCGTGCAACAGAACATAAGAGGAACATAAAACCGTTCACCACACAAGCCCCTCAGCCGAAAGATACTCGGCGTCTTCCCAAACGAGCCCTACATTCTCGTGATAAAGCTCATTGCTGAGCAGGACTGCGAACTGCTCACCGCGCAGTTCTCGGTTCGCGAACGCGACACGGCCGCAGTCGATCATCCGTTGCCGCGCCTTACGCGGGACCTGCACGATATACGGCTGCAGTTCACGCGCGATCCCGCCTGAAGGGATGCCGGCGATCGACAGCTTATTGACCGCTCGGCGCGCTGTCTCATCACGCGCGACTATGATTGGTACCATGCCGCTTTCGATCATGCGAAAATTCTCGGCAACTGAGCGATAAGAAAAATCCGCAATTCCGCCGCCGATGCGGAAGTCGTCGAGGATGCGGTGCTGATCCAGCGCGACATCCATTCGCCAATACACCTCGCCGAAGAAATCCTCGATGGCGGCTGGTGAGAACAAATTCGTATGTCGGTCCATCATGCGGTCCATGTCACCCGACAGGCTCTTGATCTCCGGCGGTGGCGGATAGTCGGGCGCACGAAAGATCGTCAGCAAGCTGTCATCGGGCAGTCTCTTGCCCTCTCTGTTCACGCGCCCGGCGGCTTGCGCGATCTGATCGAGACCCGCCTGGGCGCGCCAGCCTTGCGGAAAATCGACATCGACGCCGGCCTCGATCAACGAGGTTGCGATCAGGCGACAAGGAGCTTCTGCTTCAAGAGCTTTCCGCACCCTTTCGAGAATTTGTCGGCGATGCGCCGAATATTGCCGCGTTGTCAGGTGAACCAGGCCGTCGATTCCGGCTGCATCCGCAGCACGATACAGGGCGAGCGCATGCTTGCGGCTGTTGACGATGATCAGGCCTCGCTCCGTCGACCGGAGCGCGTCCACAAGCGATGTATTGCTCATATCTTCGCCGTTCACCAGACGGACCCGCTGGAGCTTCTCGACCAAACCATGTGGGTCAGGCGCCAGTTCGCGTTCGGGCGAAAGCTCGAAGCCGTCCTTGAACTTCGGCGCTCCGAGCGCCGGCTGAGTGGCCGTACAGAGCACGACGCTGCAGCCGTAGTTGCGGACCAGTTCGTCGAGGGCCGCAACGCAGGGACGGAGCAACTTCAGCGGGATGGTTTGAGCTTCATCGAGAATGATGACCGCGTTGGTCAGGTTGTGCAGCTTGCGGCAGCGTGACGTGCGGTTTGCGAACAGGCTTTCGAACAGCTGCACATTGGTGGTCACGACGATCGGGGCGGCCCAATCCTCCATGGCGAGCCGCATCTTCTCGCCGGCCTCGCGTTCACCCTCTTGATTTGGTGGCTTACGATCCTGACGCTCGTCCTCGATCGCGGCATGGTGTTCGAGCACAACGTCTCTGCCGAGCACGTGATGAAAGACCTCTGCTGTTTGGTCTATGATGGATGTGAAAGGTATCCCATACACGATTCGGTGCATGCCGTGGGTCTTTGCGTGATCGAGCGCGAACCCCAGCGAGGCGAGCGTTTTTCCGCCTCCCGTCGGCACGTTCAGCGTAAAGACGCCGCGCGGTAGCGCGGCTTTGCCGCGGACATGGGAGAGAATATCGGCCCGCAGGCGATTGAGCGCGCTGTCGGCAGCGTCCGCCTGCGTCTTTTCCATGTGCGAGTTGAAGCGCACGATGAGACCATCAATGATGGTCCGTAGCCCAGGCCAATCGCGGTCGGGGCTTTTTCCTTCGGCTTCCAGATAGAACCGCTCCGTATCGCGAAAATCTGCATCGACTAAACATGAGAACACCATCCGGCCGAACATCGACAACTGGAAAGCCAAGCTTTTTTTGTTCTCTTTGCCTTCACGCCATTTGAAGCCAGCCGGCATAAGCCCTTCCGCCGCCAGCGCAAGCTCGCTGCGCCAGGAAGGATCGAGCGCCGGAAGCTCTTTCTTAAGCCGATCGCTCAATGACGGCTGCCCGAGCCAATCGGACAATCCCGAGTGATGGCCGGCGATGCAGTAGGCACCTAACAGCGCCGCGATCCGATCTGCGCCGCTCTTCGCGGCAAGCGTGAGTATCTGGCAGGCACCCGCCGTGGCGTGGTCCGGGCTTTGGCCTCGACCGGCGATGTAATCCTGAAACGCGTGGCTGTATTTGCCGAGATCATGGAGTATGCCGACAAGGGCGCCGAGGCGCGCAGCGTCGAATTTCTGCGCTCGCTCCGCAGTTAGATCAGAGACGGCGCCAAGATGCTCCGGCAGCGATTGCCACTTTCCTTGCTCCTTTCCTTGCTCCTTTCCTTGCAGCGAATGCGCAAAAAACATGTACTTCCCATTTGCTGGCATGGCTTCCACATCTAGTTCACCTAGCTGTGTCAATGAGTATTTGCCAGTCTCGGTTTTGCGAGGTTGGCGGAAACAGATGTCCAGATTGGAAAGGCGCACGGTAGGCGTGGCTATAAACGCCTTGAGGGATACCTGTTGATAACCTGCGAGCCGCGCAAGGGGCCGGTGGTACCATGCGTCCATGAGCGAACAGCCGCGGCCGGCCGCGACCACCGACGAACACGGCTATCTCCTTTCGGTCGAGGAGGCGGCCGACCGCTACGCCGCCGCGGGCCATCCCCGCACCATTCGCGCCATCCAGAAATACTGCCGGCGCGGCGACCTCGAATCGCAGAAGGTCGAAACCACCTATGGCGAACGCTACCTGATCACGCCCGCGTCGATCGACCGCCACATCGCGATGATCATTGAAAGAAGCCAAGCGTCCGGCCGCGAACAGCCGCGTCCGGACGCGCCGTTCGCGCAGTGAAGCCAAGACAGTCCGACCAACCGAACCGAGAACGCCCGTTCGCGAACAGCCGCGTCCGGACGCGACCGAATTCCAGCGACCGCTACATCGCGCATCTTGGAAGAGGAGAACACGTTTCTGCGCGAGCAGAACACCGTCCTGCTGGAGCGCGTCAAGGAAACCAACATCCTCACCGGCCGCCTGCAGGAAATGCTCACGCCGTTGCTCGGCCGCGTCCGATCGGTCGCCAAAAAGTAACGACGAGATCACGAGTCACGGCGACTTCCGGCTCTCCACAGCAAGGGTAGGGAACAGGCCGGCTTCATCGGCATTGAGCACCGTATAATGGGGTCATGGAGTACCACCAGGAGCGCCACATCGGCGACATCCTCAAGGATCGCAATATCATCCTGCGCGGCGCCGACGCTGCCACGCGCGGCGGCTTCACCCAGGTTCCGAATTTCCTGCTCAAATCGAAGAACCTCAGCGCCGGCGACAAGCTCGCCTTCGCCATGCTGCTCAGCTACGCGTGGCAGAACGACTATTGCTATCCGGGCCAGAAGCGGCTCGCCGAGGACATGGGCCTGCACGAGACCAACGTCCGCAAGCACCTCAAGTCGCTGGAGACCAACGGCCTCCTGAGCATCACCCGGCGCGGCCAGGGCAAGACCAATATCTACACACTCAACCTCAAACCCAGGAAGCTTTGAGCCCGATCCAGACCGAGCGAATTCGCTCGGTCTAGACCGAGCGAAATCGGCGGTTCTGGAGCGAGCGTTTTCGCTCGCTCCTCCATTAATGAGACGCATTCAATGATATTCAATAGAAAAATACCCAGAATGCGAAATGCAATTTTTCAATAAGGAAGCCGGCTTGACAAATTCCGTCGGCATGGTGCGCGACAACGTGGTGCTGCACAACCCCGCCTTATGCCCCGCCTTTAGGGTAAGGCGGGGTCGGCGTTCAACATGTGTTGCAATGACGCGCTATGTCGGGTCGCGCGCGTCGGGCTACCCGCCCGACCTCGTGTCTTTTCGGCGCTCGCGCTGGGGCTTCGCGCCGACTGCAGCCGCCTCACGCGCGCATGTGGGCATCGCGCGCGTGGCGGTCTTGCCCTTCGGCTCGCTGGGGCTCGCCTCGGGAAAGCCCCGGAGTCGGGCGGGTGTACCGAAGGCTAAGCAGCAGTAATGGCAGGGGATAGCGAGATACGAAGGGAAAGCAGCGCCGACGCGCGCGACCCTATGACACGGACATGGCGGTCCGCGGCCGGTGCTCTCGATTGCGGCCGGCAATCGCGCCCGATCATGGGCGATCGGGCGCACCAGGTTTTTGCCGAAATCGAGTTTTTGGCTTTTCGTCATTTTCGCATTTTGCAAAAATTTGATTTCGACAAAATCGATTTTTCGATTTTCAGATTTGCGAATTCGGCAAATCGAAAAACCAGAAAATGGCTCAACAGAGCCAGGAAAAGCGGAGTCGCTTTTTCTTGGCTCTGTTGTGCGATATTTTTCGCTTCGCACAATTATGAGGTTTCTGCGATGCCCTGCATCGAGCGCGAGACCATGGTGTGCGCCATGGGGCGGCGTTGCAGAAACCTTGTTGCACGAACCCGCGGGCAGCGAGTCCAGCTATGGGGATTTGGTGATGGTGGTCGCCGCGCGGGATCGAGCCAGGTCCTCCCGAGTCGCCGGTGGCAATGCCATTCGGACAATCGGTAGAAAATGTACAGGCGGTGCTTCGCACGGTCTTTCGCCAAAATACCGAATTCCGTCGTGACAACGCAAAGCGAGCCGTGCGATGCCGTAGGTGGCGGCACGGCACGACGTGCAGACGATGATGTGTGCGGCTCGGGGGAGCGAGGTCATGAGCTGTCAAACCTGCGAACGTGATACGGGCGGCACAGCGGTCCATCAAAGGTATCGATGGTCATCATGCGTCCGCCGCAGCATGGGCAAGGTGGCGGTTCAAACGAAGATGCCGGACAACCTCCCCGAGTGCCGCTCTCACTATTATTGCGAGTAGGGGATACGTCGAGCAGTTTTCGACACAGCGTCACCTTGTCCACACGGTGGCCATTCGCGAACAGACCATAATGACGTATCCGATGGAACCCATCGGGAAGCACGTGCAGCAGGAAACGGCGCATGAACTCACCAGCGGCGAGCTTCATGACCTTGTTCTTGTGGTCGCCATTCTCACGGTAGTCCTTCCAGCGAAAGCTGACATGCTCATCGGTGAGAGCAAGCAACCGGCTGTTGCCGATGGCGACGCGGTGAGTGTACCGCGCAAGATAGACCAAGACCTGCCTCGGGCCTGCGAATGGTCGCTTGGCGTGAACGATCCATTCCCGTGTGCGCAGGGGAGCGAGGTAGGCCTTGAATGCCTTCGGGTCTTCAAGCGCAATGAGATCGGAGAAGAATTGCAGTCGCCAGTATCGAAAGCTGCCACGAGACCTTCGAGGAACAAACGCCGGAACAGGCGCGACAGCACTCGGACTGGCAGGAAGAAACCTGGACGGCATCGCACCCAGCTCGCGCCGTCGGGGGAGACACCTCCGCCAGGCACAATGCAATGGACGTGAGGGTGGTGATCGAGGCTCTGTCCCCAGGTGTGCAGGACCGCGGTGAGGCCGATGTCGGCGCCGAGGTGCTTGGGATCGGCGGCGATCGTCGTGAGCGTCTCAGCCGCCGCCTTGAACAGCAGGCCATAGACCTTGGCCTTGTTCTGGTAGGCGATGGCGCCGATTTGTGCCGGCAGAGTGAAGACAACGTGGAAGTACGGCACCGGCAGCAGCTCGGCCTCGCGGGCCTCAAGCCAGGCTTGCGCCGCCCTCCACTGGCACTTCGGGCAGTGCCGATTCCGACACGAGTTATAGGCGATGCGCGTATGGGCGCAGTCTTCGCATCGCTCGACGTGTCCGCCGAGCGCGGCGGTGCGACATATCTCTATGGCCGTCATGACGCGCCGTTGGGCGAGGCTCAGATGGGCCGCGTTAGCCGCGCGCCAGGCGGCCCCGTGGCGGCGGAAAACATCCGCCACCTCCAGGATTGGCCGAGGCATCGCCGGCGTATCAGGCCGGCGCAGCCGCCTCCATGTTCAGAAGTTCGAGCGGGCTCTGGATTTGCCGGATGGTGTTGATTGCCACCCGTGCGTAGCGGGTGGTGGACGCAATGTTACGATGGCCGAGCAAATCCTGGATCACGTGAATGTCGACGCCCTGTTCCAGAAGATGGGTGGCGAAGCTGTGCCGCAACGTGTGTACGGTGATCGATTTATCGAGCCCCGCGGCCTCAACGGCGCGATGGCAGACGCGTTGCAGCTGGCGCGTCGAAATCCGCCGTCCTGGGTATCCTGGAAACAGCCAGTTTTGTGGACGCGCACGCTTCCAGTAGTCGCGAAGAATGCCGAGCAGCTGCTCGGACAGCATGACATAGCGATCTTTGCGCCCCTTGGCTTGCCGAATGATTATGACCATCCGCGCGCTATCGATATCGCGGGCGGTCAACTTCACGACCTCGGAGACACGTAGACCGGCAGCGTAGATCGTGATGAAGGCCGTCCGCATCTTGAGATCGGGCACTGCCTTCAAAAAACGCTCGACCTCGTCACGCGCCAACACGGCCGGCAGCGGGTCGGGCTCTTCGGCGTACAGGTCGAGCACGTCCTCCATGCGGGCGACGTACTCACCATCGACCTGCGGAATGCACCACATGTCTTTGCGCCAGGGCTTGAGCTTGTTTTCGGCCAACCGCAGGCGCACGGTCTCACGCGAGACGTTGTCGTGCGCGGTGAGCTTGACCATTTCATCTGCCAATAGCTCCAGAGTCCAACGGGCGCGGCCCACCGGTGGCTTGGAACAGGCCGTCGCGACCAGCAGGGCTTCGTCCTTGCCCGAGAGCTTGCGGCGTGCGCCAGGGCGCGGCACTTCGCTGAGCGCCGCCACCAAGTTGCCGAGCACGAAGCGCTGCTTGGTCCGGTAAACAGTCGAGCCGCCGACGCCCACACCGGTCGCGATATCATCGTCGCTGGCTCCGGCGTCGGCGGCCAGCAAAATCTGCGCTCGCTTGAGCTTGCGCACCGCGTGCTTGCCGCCACTCAGAAGCGCCATGAGTTCGGTGCGCTCAGTTTGGCTGAGTTCGACCCGATAACGTACATTCATCCGTGCCTCCTTCGTACGAGGCGCGGACGAACAACTGAATCGGATGGCCGGCGTAAGTCACGCGGCAAAAAACTTCACGGCCAAGCAGGGCCAGTATCTGGCGTTTATCCACCTCTACACGCGTCTACATCGCCGACCGCCGGCCGAAGCCGACATGCAGCAATATTTCCGGGTCAGCCCGCCTTCGGTTCACCAGATGGTGCTGACTCTCGAACGAGCCGGATTGATCAGACGCAAGTCCAGGATCGCCCGCAGCATCGAACTGCTCGTTGAGCCAAAATACCTTCCGGAGCTGCTATCAATCCCGTTCAACCTGTCAAAATCACTGTGCAGTGGTACTAGTCGGTCGCTTCAACCAATTTGAAAGGAATTGATGATTCGCTTCCGTCCTGGGTGCGAGCGACGGAGGGGACTATGGCGAGGCGCGAGAAATCTGTGAAGAGATATGTTGTGCGGTTGAGCGCGGAAGAACGCGAGCAGTTGGAAGCGTTGATTCAAAAAGGGAAAAACCCCGCGCGGCGGCTGCTGAAGGCGCGGATTTTGTTGAAGGCGGATATCTCGGAAACCGGCGATGGCTGGAGCGACAGCAAGATCGTTGCGGCCATGGAGACCAGCGCCTCCATGGTTTACCGGGTGCGCAAGCAATTGGTTGAAGAGGGCCTTGCGGCGGTGTTGAGCCGCAAGCAACGTGCGACGCCGGCAGTTGCGCCGATTTTTGATGGCGAGAAGGAAGCCAAGCTGATTGCCCTGGCGTGCTCCAAACCGCCCAAGGGACGGGCACGCTGGACCTTGCGGTTGCTGGAACGCAAGGTGGTGGAACTCAGCATCGTTGATCGCGCCAGCGACAGCACGATCGGTCGGGTTTTAAAAAAACACTCTCAAGCCCCATCGCCGCGAACAATGGGTCATTCCGCCCAAAGCCAACAGCGCGTTCGTGGCCGCGATGGAAGACGTGCTGGCCGTCTACACGCGACCGCGCGATCCCAATCGACCGCTGGTTTGCCTGGATGAGACCTCAAAGCAACTCATTGCCGAGACACGCGTGCCGATCCCGATGAAACCGGGCCGCCCGGCCCGTTGCGACTACGAGTACGAGCGCAACGGCACCGCCAACCTCTTCATGATGTTCGCCCCGCTCGAAGGCTGGCGTCACGTCAAGGTCACAGACCGCCACACCGCCGTGGATTATGCCCATGTCCTCAAAGACCTCGCCGATACTCACTTCGCCAGCGCCAAGGTCATTGTCCTGATCCAGGACAACCTCGACATCCACAGCAAAGCTTCCCTCTATGAGGCGTTCCCGGCCGCCGAAGCCCGGCGCCTGGTCGAGCGCTTCGAATGGCACTACACGCCGAAACACGGCAGCTGGCTGGATCTTGCCGAGTCCGAACTCGGCGTCCTATCGTCTCAGTGTCTCGACCGCCGCATACCCGATAAGCAAACCCTCATCGACGAAATCGCCGCTTGGGAAAAAGACCGCAATACAAATCACACCAAGGCTGATTGGCACTTCACAACCTCAAATGCACGCATCAAACTCAAGCACCTCTACCCTTCAATCTGATTAAATCGGGCGACTAGATGGGTA